>OZ251575.1:0-4969198 GCA_965243555.1 Spirochaetia bacterium
GCGGGACGGCCCGCGCCGCAGCCAGCAGCGCGCGCAGGCCGTAGACCGCCAGCAGGCATGCCGGCGCGTAGAGAAAGTACAGGTGCCGCCAGTCGCTGTGCAGGTTGGGTTGCAGCGCCGCGACGGCGGCCACCGGCAGCGCCAGGCAGGCGGCCAGCAGCAACGCGAAGCGCAGCTCCGTGTTGGCGGCGGCGCTGCGGGGCCGGACGGCGGCGCGCCGGATCACCGCCGCCGCGCCGGTCAGGCACAGCAGGAGCGTGGCCGGCGGGGTGGTGATCGCCATCCAGGTGGGAAGGTAGTGCGGCGGGACCCACCGCGCGGGTAGCAACTCGCCCCGGAACAGCGTGGGTACGTACGTCGGATGCCTGGCCAGCGTGGTGACCGCGTCGACGATGGCGAGCGGATCGCGCCAGAGATACGGGGAGAGCGCGTACAGCGTTCCCGCCGCGGCCAGAATGAACACTCCCGCCGCGCCCAGCACGCGCCGCCGCTCCGCCCGGCCGCGCGCCTGCAGCAGGTCGAGCGCCCGCAGACCGGCCACCGCCGCGAACAGCATGACCCCCATGACGCGCAGATTGACCAGCACGCCCACGCCGGCGCCGCACAGGGCGAACCCCGCCGCCGTGCCGCGGCGGAACGCGCGTTCGATCAGGTAGAGGGCGATCATGAACATCGCCAGGAACGGGAGGTCCTTGGTGTTGAAGAACGAGTGCGCGTACAGCCGGGGATGGAGCAGGAACAGCAGCAGCGCGAACAGCGCCAGCCGGCGGTCGCCGAACAGGCGGCAGGCAAGCAGATAGCAGAACCAGCCGCCGGTGAGGAAGAACAGGTGGGTCAGCAGGCGGCGGCTGAGAAAGACGGCGCGGCTGTCGGCAAGCCCCAGCACGCGCTCGACCATGATCAGCGGCGCCTCGAACGCGACGCCGTAGTAGCGGACGGGCGGCTGGATCAGGGGGCCGTACTCCGGGTGGTGAATCATTCGATCGGCGGGCAGGTCGGCGGCGCCCGGCAGCAGGGAGTTGATCACCTCCTGCGCGAGCAGTCGCTGATCGGGCTCGTCCGCGGCCACCCCGTAGTCGCCGCCGACGGCCGCGCCCACGGCCGCGAACGCCGCCAGCACCAGCGCCGCCGGCGCACTGCGAACGGCGCCGGTCCACGCCGGTGAACGGTTTCCGCCCGCGACCGTGCGCCCCGCGACCGTGCGTCTACTCACCGGCCGGAAACTCCACGCTCCAGCCGTTCGACTGGCTGGCGCGGACGCGGGCGATGCCGTGCTCCCAGGCGGGCAGCGGGACCAGCGCCACGCAGGCGCCGCCGCGCAGCAGCACGCCGTGGTCGCCGAAAAAAAAGCTGTGGTTGTAGAAGCCGGACTGCCGCTCGGCGGCGGCAAGCTCGCGTGCGTCCGCCGGGAACACGTGCAGGTAGAAGCGCTCCCGCAGGTCCTCGGGCGCGCACGGCTCCTTGTGGTAGACGAGCTCGGCGCCGGCTTCGTCGAGATAGAGGTCGAAGCCGGCGCTTGCGTCCGGCGCGCCGCGCTCGCCGGACGCAAGCGCGGCATGGGCGGACCAATACGCGCCGGCGCGCACCGGCGGTTGCTCCGGGTTCAGGTCGATGACCGCTTCCAGCAGCCGCAGGTTGGGGGCTTCGGGGACCCACCGTCCCACCTCGAGCGCCCGGATGGGGTAGCCGGGCAACGGGCGCCGGATCAGGCAGCGGCCGCCGGCCCGGCCGTTGAACCGGACCCCGTAGCGGGCGAACCGGAAGCCGAGCGGTTGCCAGCCGTCTTCGCGATAGGTTACCGGGAGGTCTTCGACCGCGGCGGGGAACGACCGCAACAGGAACGGATGCACGGTGTCCTCCGGCCGGCACGGCTCCTTGACGTAGGTGAGCTCAGCGCCGTCGAGGTAGAGGTCGAACTGCGACCGGAGCAGCGGCGCTCCGGCCACCGCGGCGTGGAACGCGGCGTGATAGTCGGCGGCGGCCGCGTCGATCAGGGACAGGTCGACCGCGGTGACCGTGAGGACGGTGTTGCGGTAGATGCGGCGCGCGTGGAGGACCGGTCCGACCGGACCGTCGGGATGCCGCCGGCCCGCGGGCAGTGAAGCGGCGGCCGCCCTGTCCCCGGTAATGTAGAACTGCGGACTGCGCTCGGCGTCATCGGCGATCACGACGCGGCGGCGCGCCTCCGCCGGGAGGATGAGCCGATTGCGCCACAGGTTCCGGCGGCTGTCGCCGTCCACGCGGAGCGTGGCATCGGGAAAGCGTGCGAGCAGATACTCCAGCCCTTCCCGGAACTGCGTTCCAAAATACAGCACCTGGTACTGCGTGCGCAAGCGCTCGGGAATGCGGCGGTCCGCCAGAACGTTGAAATATGCTTGGCTGTAGGGATGCAGACGCGCGACGTCGACCGCCATGCCGATCAGCGCCGCCGCCGCCAGGGCCCACAGCCCCCGGCGTAACCAGGCGCCCCTCCGCAACGAGCTGGCCGGCACGCGCCGCGCCGCGGCCAGCAGCGCGCGCAGGCCGTAGGCCGCCAGCAGGCACGCCGGCGCGTAGAGAAAGTACACGTGCCGCCAGTCGCTGTAGACGTTGGCCTGCAGCGCCGCGACGGCCACCGGCGGCAGCGCCAGGCAGGCCAGCAGCAGCCACGCGAACCGCACCGGGCCATTGCGCACGATGCCGCCGGGCCGGGAGGCGCCGCGCCTGACCACCGCCGCAGCGCCGGTCAGGCACAGCAGGAGCGTGGCCGGCGGCGTGGTAATCGCCATCCAGGTGGGAATGAAGTGCGGCGGAATCGACGGCCAGCGCACCAGCTCGCCCCGGAACAGCGTGGGTTGGTGAACCGGATGCCGGGTAAGCGTGGTGAACGCGTCGACGATGGCGGACGGGTCGCGCCAGAGATAGGGTGAGATCGCGTACAGCGTCCCGCAGGCGGCCAGCGCGAACGCTCCCGCCGCAGCCAGCACGCGGCGGCGCTCCGCCCAGCCGCGCGCCTGCAGCAGGTCGAGCGCCCGCAGGCCCGCCACCGCCGCGAACAGCATGATCCCCATGATGCGCAGATTGACCAGCACGCCGACGCCCGCCCCGCACAGGGCGAACGCCGCCGCCGTGTCACGGCGGAACGCGCGCTGCAGCAGGTAGAGGGCGATCATGAACATTGCCAGGAACGGAATGTCCTTGGTGTTGTAGAACGAGTGGGCGTAGATGCGGGGATGGAGCAGGAACAGCAGCAGGGCGAACAGCGCCAGCCGGCGGTCGCCGAGCAGTCGGCAGGCCAGCAGATAGCAGAAGCAGGCGCCGGTGAGGAAGAACAGGTGGGTCAGCAGGCGGCGGCTCAGAAACACGGCGCGGCTGTCGGTGAGGCCGAGCAGCCGCTCGACCAGGACCAGCGGCGCCTCGAACGCGGCGCCGTAGTAGAGGTCGAAGTGCTTGAACACCGGGCCATAACCCGGGTGGGCGAACGTCCGGTCTGCGGGCAGGTCGGCGACGCCCGGCAGCACGGAGTTGAGCACTGTCTTACCGATGAGGCGCTGGTAGTCCTCGTCGAACGCCACGCCGTAGTCGCCGGCGACGGCGACGGCGACCGCCGCGAACGCCGCCAGCGCGACAGCCGCCGGCGCGAAGGGGGCGCGGCACACCGCGGCCAAGCGCCCGGCCACGAAGCCGAGCGCCGCGACCGTGCGCCTACTCACCGGCCGTGAACTCCGAGTCGGCGCTCCGCCCAACCGCGCGCCCTCAGCAGGTCGAGCGCCCGCAGCCCCACCACCGCCGCGAACAGCATGAGCCCCATGACGCGCAGATTGACCAGTACCCCCACGCCTGCCCCGCAGGTAGCGAACGCGATCACCGTGTGGCGGCGGAACGCGCGTTCAATCAGGTAGACCGAGATCATGAACGCCAAACGCCGCCGCCGCCGGTGTTACTCGGCGACGTACCATTGTTCCGGCTTGTAGGGGGCGTAGAAGTTGGTGCTGGAGCCCCAGAAGACGTTGTCCGACGGGACGTTCTTCAGGCGGTTGTGGACGATCACCGGATGCGGCGCCAACCCGACGATCGGGATGATCGGCAGCTCGTCGGCGAAGAAGGCGAAGTACGCCTTGCCCAGTGCAACGGCTTGCGGCGTGCTGGCGGCGGCCTGCTTGAACGCCTGCCAGCGCTCGTTGAGCGCCTTGATCCTGGCCGGAGGCTCCACCCCGTCGGCGCCGCCGGAGGCGAACCAGAAGCACCACTGGCGGCCCCAGTCGTTGGCGCTGCAGCGCTCGAACGCGAACTGGCCGGGCCGGTTGCGCCCGCGCATGGTGGCGCGGCCCAGTGGCCGCGCCGAAATGGCGGTCCGGTTGGCGTCCAGGCGTTCGTTGAGCAACGCGCCGTCGATCACTCGACAGGCGCCCTCAATTCCCGCCTGCCGCCAGTCGTTGGCGATCATCTCGCAGATCGCTTCCCTGTGCCCCTCCAAATCCTCGATTTCGATCGCCAAGCTGAGCCGCCGGCCGTCATCGGGGCGCACGCGGAAACCGTCGCCGTCGCGTCGGGACAGGCCGGCGGCGTCGAGCAGCCGATTGGCGCGGTCGGGATCGTACGCCAGATGGTCGTTGTACCAGCGCTGATCGAAGAACTCCATGGTGTAAAGCGGCGTCGCCGGATGCGGGTCGCCGAGGCCGAAGAAGGCGATCCGGTTCATCCGGTCGCGGTTCAGGGCGACCGACAGGGCAACGCGGAAGTCACGGTCGTTGAACAGGCCGCGCAGCACCGGGTCTTCGACGTTGTGATTGACGAACAACGCCAGCTCGGCGGAGCGTATCGACTGCGCGATCACGGTGCGGTAGTTACCCCGCGTCTCGCCGGCCCGGTAGGCGGGCAGGTTGCCGGGGGCGGTGTGGAGGGCGGCGAAGTCGACTTCGCCCGCCATCACCTTCAGGTCGTAGAGCTGCGTGCCGGCGACGTGGGTAACCTCCAGCCGGTCCACGTAGGGGAGCTGGTTGCCGGCGGTGTCGACGTGGTGATAGTAGGGGTTGCGCACCAGCAGCACGCGTTCGCTCGCCACCACCTCCGGCACGTGCGTGTCCACGTAGGGGCGGCCGATAATGACCGACGACTGGTCGTAACCCTGCGCCCGGCGGTCGTTGAACATCGTCCGCCAGTGCGCGTAGCCGAGCTCCGCGGCCAGCGCGGCGGCGCCGTCGTTGTAGTCGGCGTGGAACTGCTTGAGGTAGTGCGCGGGCAGGAACAGAGAGTTGTCGGCGGAGTAATGCGTGCGGCCGAACGCGTCCATGGCCGCCGGGTTGGGAGCCGCCCAGGTGATGCGGAGCGTAACGTCGTCGAGCGGCTCCCACGTGGCGCGCTCACCCCAGAAGGGATAGCCGCTACGGTGCGGCGCTTTGCCGGTGACGTAGTCTTTCCACTTGAACATCATGTCGGCGGTGGTGAACGGCGCCCCGTCCGACCAGCGCAGCCCGTCGCGCAGCGTCAGGGTGAGGGTGCGGTAGTCGCCGGACCAGGCGTACCCCGCGGCCAAGTCCGCCTCGAACCGGCTGGCGCTCTGGTCATAGCGGAACAGGCCGGTCTGGCGTACGCGCAGGCCGATCGACATCCAGTCCGACGTGTCCGCCATCCGTAGCGTGCCGTCCGACCAGCGCAGCCCGTCGCGCAGCGTCAGGGTGAGGGTGCGGTAGTCGCCGGACCAGGCGTACCCCGCGGCCAAGTCCGCCTCGAACCGGCTGGCGCTCTGGTCATAGCGGAACAGGCCGGTCTGGCGTACGCGCAGGCCGATCGACATCCAGTCCGACGTGTCCGCCATCCGTAGCGTGCCGCCGTAGGAGCCGGTCGCGGCGACCGGCTCCACCACCAGCGGGTTGGACGGCAGCCGCTCGGCGACCGGCGGCAGTTCGCCGGCGCCGACCAGCGCCGCCAGCATCGGCGCCTCCCGGTAGGTCTGCGCCCCGGCCACGGCCGCGGCGAGCGCCACCGCCGGCAGCGCCAGGCTCACGGCGCGCCGCGATCTCGTAATCAACGTCAGGATGCCGGGAACTCTACGCTCCACCGTTGGCCCTGTCCGCTGACGAATTGGCCGGTGCGGATGCGGGCGATCGCGTAGTCCGGCAGCGTCACTGCCGCCAGGCAGGCGCCTTGCCAGCGCTGTCCGTGATCCGTGAACCAGAAGTCGAGGTTTTCGAAGCCCTCCCAGGACGCCGAATCCTCGCGGCCGGCCGGGAGGACGTGCAGGAAAAAGCGCTCCGCGACGTCTTCGTACGCGCACGGCTCCTTGGCGTACAGCAGCCGCCCGTCCGCCAGAAACAGGTCGATCCCCCCGCCGCCGGCAATGCGCTGCGCCCCGTCCACGGCCGCTTCCAGCTCCCGGAACCGGTCCGGATCGAGCGCCAGGGTGAAACTGCCGGCGACCATCTCGGCATGCTCCGGCGCCGGCGCGGCGCCCGGCGGGCGCAGCATGGTTTCGCCCATGATCGCCGACATGCCGCCGGCTGCCCGGTAGCGCATCGGCGAGTGCGCCGCGGCATGCGGCCACGGCAGATTGTCGAACCGAAACACCTCGTTGCCGGCGGGGTCGACCTCGGCGACGGTCAGCGGCGCGTGATGGAAGCGAGTCTGAACGCTGGAGGTGGAAAAGGTGACCAGCGTATTGCCGTTGCTGAGCCGGTACGCGCTGCCGCCGCCCGGGGAGAAAAGGTCGGGGGTGAGCCGGTACTCCCACACCTTGGCTGCAGTTCCGGCCGCAGTGTCCAGCCGCAGCTCCAACGCGCGCGAGTATTCGCCGCCCTCGGCCTCGGGCCGCTGCAGGCCGTTGTCGAACAGCAGGACGTTGCCGTTGGCAAGCTGCGCCGCCGTGTGCTGTCCGTAGAACCGGTCGGCCGGGTTCGGGAACTCGAAGTCGCTGTCCGGCCCGTGCAGTTGCCACTCTATGGTGCGGAAGCCGGGACTGAGCGAGACCACCTGGTTCCGCCCGCGGGACGACAGGATGGCGTTGCCGCGCGGCCCGATGCTCACCGAGTTGACGAGCGTCCAGCGGAACAGGCCGTCGTTCCGCGCGGGGCGCGCCACGCGCTGGTCCGGGTCCCGCATGTCCCATGCCTCCCTGGCGTCCCAGACCTTCTCGATGCGCCCGCTTTCCGGGTCCCGGACGCGCAGGTCGTCGACCACGAAGGTGCTCTCTGCGGCGCCGCCGTTCGCCGTGTCGTCGATGACGACGTGTTCCCAGCTCGGATAGATCATGCGGCCGTCGCCGAGAAAGGCAAAGTCATGGTGCGGAGTGCCCCAGGCGCCGCCGGGTCGGTACCGGTTGACTACCTCCCCCAACGGCGTGATCTCGGTCAGGCGGCCGCGCTGCAGATGCAGCAGGTTGCCGCCGGGCAGTTGCTTGATTGCGAAGGCGCGAAACGGCGGCGGCTCATGGTAGTACCAGACCACGGCGCCGGTTTCGTCCCAGAAGACGAAGTACGACTCCAGATCGCCGCGCAGGTAGTCGGACAGGATAAGGGGCTGCGAACTGCGGCCGCGCACCCGCACCGGCATGGCGGCGAGCAGCGGCGGCAGCGCGCCGGTGGTGAAGCTGCCGCCCGGCCCGGCGGCCGCTCCTTCGGCGTCTGCGGCGCCGTCGACGACGAAGATGGTGTAGTCGTAGGTCGTCTGCGGGCGCAACCGGACGATCGGGATGACGTGCTCGGCGCCCGGCCCGCTCAGCGCGGTGCGGTAGCGGCCGGCCTGCGGGTTGTCGTATTCGACGTACACGCGCGCCGCGCGGTCCAGCGCCACCCGCACCTCGGCGATGAGCGCGTTGGCCGCGCTGACCGCCGCGCCGTGCCGCGCGACGCCGGCGTCCGCGGCCGCTTCGGAGGCCGCGCCGAGCATGCACCACGCGGCCAGCACGCCCAGGAGCGGACGCGCGGGGAACGACCGAACCCAGCGGCTCATGCTCCTTGAACCTTACCTAAACCCGTGCTGTGGCGCAACACGCGCGGCGCCGCCGCCGGCGTCCCCGGCCCGGCGGCTACTCGGCCGCCGCCGCGGTGAACCCGTCCGCGGCGGCCGGCGGGCGCAGCATGGTCTCGCCCATGATCGAAGTGATGCCGCCGTATGCCCGGTAGCCCCAAAGCGGAGGCTCATCCCGCGGCAGGTGCTCCAACCGGAACACTTCGTTGCCGGCGGCGTCCACCTCCGTGATCAGCAGCGGGTCGGTCAAGCGTTCTCGCTTGGGGAAGCTGATCAGCGTATTGCCGTTTGCGAGCCGGTACGCGCTGCCGCGCCCGCGGCTGTAAACGTCCGGAGACGGCCGGTATTCCCACACCTTGACCGCCGTGCCGGCGTGGTCGTCCAGCCGCAGCTCCAGCGCGCGCGAGTATTCGCCGCCTTCGGCCGCAGGCCGCGTCCAGCCGTTGTCGAACAGCAGTACGTTGCCGTTGGCAAGCTGCGCCGCCGTGTGCTGCCCGTAGAACCGGTCGGCCGGGTCGGGAAACTCATAATCGCTGTCCGGCCCGTTCAGTTGCCACTCTATCGTGCGAAAGTCGGCGCTGAGGGAGATCACCTGGTTCCGCCCGCGGAACGACAGGATGAAGTTGCCGCGCGGACCGATGCTCACCGAGTTGAGGTGCACCCAAGAGGTGGCGAACCCGTCGGCGCGGTGGCGCAGGCGGCCCGGCGCCAACTGGTACGGGTCCAGAATGTCCCATGCCTCCTTGGCGTCCCACACCTGTTCGACGCGTCCACTCTCCCGGTCCCAGACGCGCAGGTTGTCGACTCTGAACCTGGCCTCCGCGGGGCCGCCGTTCGCCGAGTCGTCGAAGACGACAAGCGTCCTACTCGCGTAGATCACGCGGCCATCGTCGAGCACGGTAACGTCGTGGTGCGGTTCCTGACCCCCCGCCTTGAACCGGTTGATTACCTCGCCCAACGGGGTTATCTCGGTAAGGTAATCGTCATTTCGGAAGATCAGGTTGCCGCCGGGCAGGCGATCGATGGGGACGGCGCGGGTATACGGCTCAGGTTCAAGGTAGTACCAGACTACGCCGCCCGTTTCGTCATGGATGGCGAAGTACGCTGATTCGGGGTAGCGGCGGTAATCGGCCAGGATCAAGGGCTGGGAGCTGCGGCCGGTCACCCGCACCGGTACGCGGGCGAACGGCGGCGGCAGCGGTCCGGTGGTGAAGCTGCCCCCCCCCCCCCCCCCCCCGGCCGGCCCAGCGGCGGAGCGGAGGAGGAGGAGGAGGTTTCCTGGCCCGCGCCGGCGACGAAGATGGTATAGTCGTAGGTCGTCTGCGGGCGCAACCGGACGATCGGGATGACGTGCTCGGCGCCCGGCCCGCTCAGCGCGGTGCGGTAGCGGCCGGCCTGCGGGTTGTCGTATTCGACGTACACGCGCGCCGCGCGGTCCAGCGCCACCCGCACCTCGGCGATGAGCGCGTTGGCCGCGCTGACCGCCGCGCCGTGCCGCGCGACGCCGGCGTCCGCGGCCGCTTCGGAGGCCGCGCCGAGCATGCACCACGCGGCCAGCACGCCCAGGAGCGGACGCGCGGGGAACGACGGAAGCCGGCGGCGGCTCATACCCTTGAACCTTACCTGAACCCACGCTGCGGCGCTACTCATCGGCCGTGAACTGCACCAACCAGCCGGTGCGGTCGGCGTTGCTCACAATCTCCGCCTGCCAGAGCGTGGCCTGCCCACGGTACTGACCGGTGCGGATTCGGCCGATCTCATAGTCCGGCAGCGCTACGGCCGCCAGGCAGCCGCCTTGCCAGTGCAGTCCCTTCTCCCCAAACCGGAAGTGGAGGTTGTCGCCGGCGCCCGCGGCGGCCGGGAAGACCTGCAGGAAGAAGCGCTCCGCGACGTCTTCTTGCGCGCACGTCTCCTTCGCGTACACCAGTTCTCCGTCCACCAGATACAGGTCGAACGGCGCGCCGGCAGCAAGGGGCGGCGCGCCGTCCACGGTTGCCGAAAGCTCCCGGAATCTGGCCGGACGAGCCGTCACGGTGAACCCGTCCGCGACGGTCTCCGCGTGCGCCGGCACGTGCCCGGCGGCCGGCGGGCGCAGCATGGTCTCGTCCATGATCGAGGTGATGCCGCCGGTCGCCCGGTAGCCCTCCAGTCCGGGTGCATACCATGGCAAGTGCTCCAGCCGGAACACTTCGTTGCCGGCGGCGTCCACCTCCACGACCAGCAGCGGGCCGGCGGTCAAGCTTCGTCGTATGGGGAAGCTGACCAGCGTATTACCGTTGCTCAACCGGTACGCGCTGCCAAATGAGCGGGAGTAGATGTCCGGATCGGGCCGGTATTCCCACACCTTGACTGCAGTTCCGGCCGTAGCGTCCAGCCGCAGCTCCAGCGCGCGCGAATACTCGCCGCCCTCGGCCTCGGGCCGAGTTACGCCATTGTCGAACAGCAGGATGTTGCCGTTGGCAAGCTGCGACGGCGTGTGCGGAAAGTAGAACCGATCGGCCGGATTCGGGAACTCATAGTCGCTGTCCGGCCCGTTCAGTTGCCACTCGATCATGCGGAAGTCCGGGCTGAGCAAGACCACCTGGTTGCGCCCGGCGAACGACAGGATGGCGTTGCCGCGCGGACCGATGGTCACCGAGTTGAGGTGCGTCCAACGCCGGCGGCCGCGGCGGTCGGCGGACGAGTGGCGGCGCTGGCTCGGGTCCCGAACGTCCCATGCCGCCGTGGCGTCCCAGACCCGCTCGGCGCGTCCGTTCTCCGGGTCCCAGACGCGCAGATGGTCGACCAGGAACGTGGTCTCCTCGGCGCCCCCGCTCGCCAAGTCGTCGACGACGAGGATCTCGCGGCTCGGATAGATCACGCGGCCATCATCGAGCACGGTAACGTCGTGGTGTGGGTGCCCCCACTGGCCGCCCCGCTCAATCCGGTTGACTACCTCGTCCAACGGGGTCATCTCGGTAAGGTATCCGCCATCAAGGAAGATCAAGTTGCCGCCGGGGCGCCGGTCGACGGGGGCGACGAGATACGGCTGAGGTTCAAGACTGTACCAGACTACGCTGCCCGTTTCGTCTCGGAAGACCAGGTGCGCCGATTCGCCGGGGCGGCGGTAATCGGCCAGGATCAAGGGCTGGGAGCTGCGGCCGGTCACCCGCACCGGTACGGTGGCGAGTGGCGGCGGCAGCCTTCCGGTGGTGAACCGCCCGCGGGCGGCGGACGTACCCCGGCCGGCGACGAAGATGGTGTAGTCGTAGGTCGTTTCCGGGCGCAACCGGACGATCGGGATGACGTGCTCGGTACCCGGCTCGCTCAGCGGCGTACGGTAGCGGCCGGCCTGCGGGTTGTCGTACTCGACGAAGACCCGCGCCGCGCCGGTCAGCGACACCCGCACCTCGGCGATGAGCGCGTTGGCGTCGCTGACCGCCGCGCGGTGCCGCACGACGCCCGCCCCGTCGTCCGCGGCCACCGGGAAGGCCGCGACAAGGAGCACGCTTGCCGCGGCCAGCACGCCGAGGAGCAGACGGGTGGATAACGGCCGAAGTCGATTCCTCATACCGCTGATACCGCTGATACTACGCAAACCCGGCGCGCGGCGCACCGCCGCCAAGCGCGCCGTGCGTTCCATCACCGATCGCAAGCCCGGAGTGACCGGCCGGGGACGTTGGCGACTCCATGCGAAAGTGTAGCACGGAACCGCCGGCCGCGCGCTACCGGCCACGCCGCCCGCCGCGGCGCTCCTCATCCCCGGCCACGCGCACTGCCCGAATCACGAATGGCGGTATTGCGCGGCGCGTGCGGCCCCGGCGCCAGGCGCCCGTGCGTCCCGCTTCCGAACGTCTACTCACCGGCCGCGAACTCCACGCTCCAGCCGCCGGCTTGGCTGGTGCGGATGCGGGCGATGCCGCCCTCGTAGGCGGGCAGAGGGACCAGCGCCGCGCATACGCCGCCGAGCAGAGCCCCGTACTCGGCAAAGAAAAAGCCGCGGTTGAAGAATCCGGACTGCCGTTCGTCGGCGGCAAGTTCGGCGGAGTCCACCGGGAACACGTGCAGGTAGAAGCGCCCCCGCGTCTCCTCGGGCGCGCACGGCGCCTTGTGGTAGATGAGCTCGGTACCGGCAGCGTCGAGATAGAGGTCAAAGGCGCCGCGGGCCGCCGGCGCGCCGCGCTTCCCGGCAGCGATCGCCGCGTGCGCCTGCCAATAGGGGTTGTCCGGCCACTGCCTGCGCACCGCCGCTCCTGCGGCGCGCAGGTCGATAGCCGCTTCCAGCACGCTGCCGGCTCCGGCAACCCCGCGGCCGACGTCCAGGGTCAGAATCGGGTAGTCCGGCAACGGCTGCCGGATCAGGCAGCGGCCGTCGAAGCGCACGCCGTAGCGGCCGAAGTGGAAGTCCAGAATTCCCGCCCGCCTGTCCCGTTGTCTCGGCGGCAGGTCATCGACCGCGGCGGGAACGGCGCGCACCACGAACGACGGCGCGGTGTCTTCCGGGCGGCACGACTCCTTTGCCCAGGTGAGCGTCCTGCCGTCGAGGTACAGGTCGAAGCCGAACTGCGACCGCAGCAGCGGCTCGCCGGCCACCGCGGCGCGGTAGGTTGCGCGGTATTCGTTCGCGGTCGCCTGGTCAACCGGCGCCAGGTCGACGGCGATGACTTCGACGATGGTGTTGTGGTAAATGCGGCGCGCGTAGAGGACCGGTCCGAACGGCGGCTGTCTGCGGAATCTCGTATTGACGTAGAAGTCGGCCGGTTTCGCGGCAGCCTGGTCGGCGATGACGACGCGGCGCCGCGTCGCCGCCGGGAGGATGGCCCGATTGTGCTCCAGATGCAGGAGGTTGCCGGCTTGTAGGGAGAGCGTCGAATTCGGAAAGCGAGCGAGCAGATACTCCAGCGCTTCCCGGTAGTGCACGTGGGAGTAGCTCAGCGCGTACTTGGTGCGTAGGTGCTCCGGGGTGCGGCGGTCGACCAGGAAGTTGAAGTACGCCTGCTGATAGGGATGCAGGCGTACGCCGACGGCGGCCATGGCGACCAGCGCCGCCCCGGCCAGCACGACGCCGCCGCGCGGCAACAGGCGACCGTGCCGCAGGCGAGCGCCATGCCGGAGCCGCGCCGCAGCCAGCAGCGCGCGCAGGCCGTAGACCGCCAGCAGGGACGCCGGCGCGTAGAGGAAGTACATCTGCCGCCAGCCGTTGTAAAGGTTGGGGCGCAACGCGGCGACCGCCGCGACCGGCAGCGCCAGGCAGGCGATCAGCAGCCACGCGAAGCGCAGGCCGGTATTGCCGGCCACGCTGCCGGGCCGGGCGATGCCGCGCCGGACCACCGCCGCAACGCCGATCAGGCACAGCAGCAGCGTGACCGGCGGCGTGGTGATCGCCATCCAGGTGGGAAGGTAATGCGGGGGAATCCCCGGCCAGCGCACCGGTTCGCCCTGAAAGAGCGTAACGACCCGGGACGGCGCCACGGCCAGCGTGGCGAACGCGTCCACGATGGCGAGCGGATCGAGCCAGAGCCAGGGAGAGACCGCGTACAGCGTCCCCGCCGCCGCCAGCACGAACGCCCCCGCGGTCGCCAGCGCGCGGCGGCGCTGCGTCCGGCCGCGCGCCAGCGCCAGGTCCAGCGCCCGCAGCCCCACCGCCGCGGCGAACAGCATCACTCCCATGACGCGCACGTTGATCAGCACGCCCACGCTCACGCCGCACGCCGCGAACGCCGCCGCCGTGCCGCGGCGGAAGGCGCGCTCGAGCAGATAGAGCGCGATCATGAACAGCGTCAGAAAGGGAATGTCCTTGGTGTTGAAGAAGGAATGGGCGTACAGCCGGGGATGGAGCAGGAACAGCAGCAGCGCGAACAGCGCCAGCCGGCGGTCGCCGAACAACCGGAACGCCAGCAGATAGCAGAAGAACCCGCCGGTGAGAAAGAACAGGTGGGTGAGCAGGCGGCGGCTCAGGAACACGGCGCGGCTGTCGGTGAGGCCGAGCAGACGCTCGACCAGCACCAGCGGCGCCTCGAACGCGGCGCCGTAGTAGCGATCGTGCGGAAAGAGGTAGCGGTCGGCCCGCAGGGCGGCGGCGTCTCCGAGTACGTATTCGATCGCCGCCAGCCCGATCTCTCGTTGCGGAAGCTCGTCCGACTGCACGCCGTAGTCGTCGAGGGCGGCTACCCCCACGACCGCGAACACCGCCAGCGTGACCGCTGCCGGTACATCGATCGGCCGCGTGCTATTCACGCGGCGCGGTCTCCTCGTTCCGGAGTCGGCCCTGCCCGCTGTCGTCGATAACGGTCGGCGTCGCCCTGAACTCGGCCTGCCAGAGCGCCTCCTGGCCGATGACGCCCTGGCTAGTGCGAATGCGGGCGATGCCGTGCTCCCAGACGGGGAGCGGCGCCAGCGCCACGCAGGCGCCGCCGCGCAGCAGCACCCCGAATTCGGAGAAGTAAAAGCCGCGGTTGTAGAAGCCGGAGTGCCGCTCGTGCGCTGCCAGTTCCGCCGGGTCCGCCGGGAACACGTGCAAGTAGAAGCGCCCCCGCACGTCTTCCAGCGCGCACGGCTCCTTGTGGTAGGTGAGCTCGGCGCCGGCGGCGTCGAGGTAGAGGTCGAAGCCTGCGCGTCCGTCAGGCGCGCCGCGAGCGTCAGGCGCGCCGCGCTCGCCGGACGCGATCGCGGCGTGCGCGGACCAATGCCCGCCTGCCGGCGGTTGCTCCGGCGACAGGTCGATGACCGCGTCCAGCAGCCGCAGGGAGCGGGCCTCGGGGAGCAGCCGTCCCACCTTGAGAGCCCGGATGGGATAGTCCGGCAACGGGCGCCGGATCAGGCAGCGGCCGTCGAAACGGACGCCGTAGCGCCCGAACCGGAAGTCGAGCGGTTCCCAGCCGGCTTCGCGGTAGATCAGCGGGAGATCTGCGATCGCGGCCGGAGCGACCCGCAGCAGGAACCGATGCGCGATGTCCTCCGGGCCGCACGGCTCCTTGACGTAGCTGAGCGCGCCGCCGTCGAGGTAGAGGTCGAAATCCGACCGCGCCAGCGGCTCGCCGGCCACTAGCGCGCGGAACGCGGCGCGGTAGCCGTCCGCGGCCGCCTGCCCGTCCACCAGCGACAGGTCGAGCGCGGTGACTGCGAGCAGGGTGCTGCGGTAGATACGGCGCGCGTGAAGCACCGGCGCCAGCGGATCATCGGGGAGCTTTCGGGTAACGAAGAAGTGCGGATTGCGCTCGGCGGTATCGCCGATGACGATGCGGCGGCGCGCCGCCGCCGGGAGGATGAGCCGATTGCGGTACACGTGCCCCTGATTGTCACTGTCCACGTGGAGCGTGGCGCCGGGAAAGCGGGCGAGCAGGTATTCCAGCGCTTCCCGGAACTCGGTCCCCCAGTACAGCATGCGGTACTGCGTGCGCAGGTGCTCCGGGGTGCGGCGGTCGACCAGGAAGTTGAAGTACGCCATTTGATGGGGGTGCAGGCGTACGACGTCGGCCGCCATGCCGGCCAGCGCCGCCGCCGCCAGGAAGCAGACGCCCCTGCGCGGCCAAGCGTTGCGGCGCAGCCGGATACGCTGCCGCACCGGGATGCCCCGCGGCGCCGCAGCAGCCAAGCGCCGCGCCCCGGCCAGCAGCGCGCGCAGGCCGTAGACCGCCAGCAGGCACGCCGGCGCGTAGAGAAAGTACATCTGCCGCCAACCGTTGTAGAGGTTGGCGTTTGCCGCCGCGGCGGCCGCAGGAGGCAGCGCCAGACAGGCGGCGAGCAGCAACGCGAAGCGCAGCTCCGTATTGCCTGCGGCGTAGCGGGGGCGGGCGGCGGCGCGCCGGATGACGGCCGCCGCGCCGGCCAGGCACAGCAGCAGCGTGGCCGGCGGCGTGGTGATCGCCATCCAGGTGGGAACGTAGTGCGGCGGGAGCCACGGCCAGCGCACCGGCTCGCCCCGGAAGAGCCCGCCGATGGTGGACGGATGCCGGGCAATCGCCGTGACCGCGTCGACGATGGCGAGCGGATCGCCCCACAGATAGGGAGAGAGCGCGTACAGCGTCCCGGCGGCGGCCAGCACGAACGCTCCCGCCCCGGCCAGTACGCGCCGGCGCTCCGCCGGTCCGCGCGCCTGCAGCAGGTCGAGCGCCCGCAGCCCCGCCCCCGCCGCGAACAGCGTCAGCCCCATGATCCGCAGGTTGACCAGCACGCCGGCGCCGGCGCCGCACAGTGCGAACGCCGCCGCCGTGCCGCGGCGGAACGCGCGCTGAAGCAGATAGAGGACGATCATGAACATTGCCAGGAACGGAATGTCCTTGGTGTTGACGAACGAGTGGCCGTAGAGGCGGGGATGGAGCAGGAACAACAGCAGGGCGAACAGCGCCAGCCGGCGGTCGCCGAACAGGCGGTAGACCAGCAGATAGCAGAAGAAGCCGCCGGCGAGGAAGAACAGATGGGTCAGCAGGTGGCGGCTCAGAAGGACGGCGCGGGTGTCGGTGAAGCCCAGCAGGCGCTCGGCCAGAACCAGCGACCCCTCGAACGCGGCGCCGTAGTAGCGTTCTACGACCGGCTTGATCAAGGAGTCATAGTCCGGGCCGGCAAGCACCGGAACTGCGGGCAGGCCGGCGGCGCCCGGCGGCACGGAGTTGACCGCGGTCTGCCCGATGCGGCCCAAGTAGTCGACCGCCACCTGCCCGATGCGGCGCTGAGCCTCCACGTCCCCGGTCACGCCGTAGTCGTCGAGGAGGGCCACGCCCGCCGCCGCGAACGCCGCCAGCACGAGCGCCGCAGGCGCGAAGGGCACCCGGCGGCCCGCGACCGTGCGGCTCCTCACCGGCCGACGTCGGCCCGGAACTCCGCCAGCCAGCGGCCTTGCACGCTCAGCTGCGTCCGGTTTACGAATGGCGGTAGCGCGCGGCGCTCGCGGCACGGCCCGGCGCGGTCAAGATGGCGGGCGCAGCACGGTTTCGCCCATGATCGCCGTGACGCCGCCGTATGTCCGGTAGCGGGAGCGGTCGCCCGGCGGCCTCGCGTCAAAAGTCTCTACCCGGAACACCTCGGCGCCGGCGGCGTCCACCTCCACCGTGATCAGCGGTGCGTCTACGTAGTGGTCCTCGACCGTAGAGAAGTTGACCAGCGTATTGCCGTTGCGGAGCCGGTACGCGCTGCCCGCGCGGTGTGAGTAGACGTCCGGGGTGTGCCGGTACTCCCACACCTTGACCGCCGTACCCGCCGCGGCGTCCAGCCGCAGCTCCAAGGCTCGCGAGTACTCGCCGCCTTCGGCTTCCGGCCGCCGGCGGCCGTTGTCGAAGACGAGGACGTTGCCGTTGGCAAGCTGCGTCGCCGTGTGCTGCGCGTAAAAACGGTCGGCCGGGTTGGGGAACTCGAAATCGCTGTCCGGCCCGCTCAGTTGCCACGCTATCGTGCGAAAGTCCGGGCTGAGGGAGACGACCTGGCCGCGCGTGCGGGAGGACAGAATGAAGTTGCCGCGCGGTCCGATGGTCACTGAGTTGATGCGCGTCCAGAGCACACGCTCCGGGTCCCGTACGTCCCATGCCTCATTGGCGTCCCACACCTGCTCAATGCGTCCGGTCGCCGGGTCCCAGATGCGCAGGTTGTCGACCTGGTCGGTCCGCCCCGGATAGATCAAGCGGCCGTCGTCGAGCACGGTGAGCTCGTGGTGCGGCCCCCCCGCCTCCTCGACCACGTTGACCACCTCACCTAGCGGAGTGATCTCGGTGAGGTTCTTGCGGGGCTCAAAAAAGACGAAGTTGCCGGAGGTAAGCTGCCTGATCGGGCCGGCTGGGGCTATCCCGTGATGGTACCAGACGGTTGCGCCGGTGGCGTCCCATATGACGTATTCCCCCCCGGGGGGGGTATGCCGCCGGTATATCGACAGGATGAGCGGCTGGGAGCTTCTGCCGGTCGCCCGCACGCGCCGTTCGGTCATTGACGGCGGCAGCGCTCCGGTGGTGAAGCGGCCGCCCGGCCCGGCGGCCGCTTCCTCGCCGCCGGCGACGAAGACGGTGTAGTCGTAGGTTGTCTCCGGGCGCAACCGGACGATCGGGATGACGTGCTCGGCGCTTGGCCCGCTCAGCGCGGTGCGGTAGCGGCCGGCCACGGGGTTGTCGTACTCGACGAACATCCGCGCCGCGCGATCCAGCGATACCCGCACCTCGGCGATCAGCGCGTTGGCCGCGCTGACCGTCGCGCCATGCTGCAGGACGCTGGCCCTTTCGTCCGCGGCCGCCGGCAACGGCGCGCCGAGCACCGATGCGGCGGCCAGCACGCAGAGGAACAGACGGATGCCAGCCGTTGGCTGCCGCCAGCCGGAGAAGGGTAAGCAGGTCATCGACTCTATGACGAAAGGTAGCCCGGACTCCCGGCCGGGCGCCAGCGCGCAGCTTCGCGTTCCGGAGTTGGCCCGGCCCGCTGAGGACCTGGCCGGTGCGCGACCGCCCCGGCGCGAACGGGCGTGCGGCATGCCGTGGCTATCGAAGCTCGCCTAATCTAATCATCCGTCGCCGGGCAACCGAGGCCGGCGCGGAGCTCGCCGCGGCGCAAGTCGGCCGCCGCCAGCGAGCAGGCGCGGGCGGTCACGGCCATGATCGTCAGCGTCGGCGCCTGCCACCCGGAGGTGGGCCAACAGGCGCCGTCGGTGACCAGCACGTTGGGCATTCCCCAGCAGCGGTTGCGCGCGTCGACCACCGACGTTCCCGGATCAATGCCCATGCGCGCGCCTCCCACCTCGTGCGCGAGCGCCCCCGGCCACGGCGCCAACCAGAACCGCTCCAGCCGAGCCGGCAGCCCAAGCAGCCCCGGCAGGCCGGTGAGCGCGCCGAACCTCCTGACCGTGCGCCCGCCGCCGGCGCGCACCATCTCTTCGACCGCCGCGCCCATACCGGCGTGCATGGCCCGCTCGTTGTCGCCCCACGCGCAACTGATGCGCAAGCCGCGCAGGCCGTCGCCGCCGCGGCTTCCGTCGAGTTCCACGCGGTTGCCGCGTTCCGGCAGCATCTCTCCAAACGCCATCAGCAGACCACGCGCCGGCCTGCCGCGGCGGCCGGCGAAGCCGCGGCGCTGGATTGCGCCGCGCAGGCCGAAGCCGCGCAGATACGGTTCGGCTCCGGTCCGGGCCAAGTTCTGAAACCGCGGCACCAGGAACGAGTCGGCGCCCGTAAACGGCGCCGGCCGCTCATAGGGAACGCCGTCCATCTCGATCATCGCTCCCAGCGTCACGTGGTCCATCAGGTAGCGGCCCAGGCAGTCCGACTCGCTCACCGGCAGCTCGGGATGCTCCTGCCGGGTGGTGAGCAGAATGCGCACCGTCTCGATGGTGGAGGCGCACAGCACGATCAGACCGGCCCGCGCCGCCTGCGCCGTCCCCGTGGCGGCATCCAGGTACAGCACTCCGCCGGCGGCCCCCGCCCGGCCGCCGGGGATCAAGTGGCTGACCGTAGCGCCGGTGCGGACGCGCAACCGCCCGGTCGCCTGCGCCGCCCGGATGCTGGTGGCGACGCTGGTCATCTGCGCGTCGCCGGCGCCGCGCCACTCCAAAGCCAACCCACGCGACGGGATCAAGCGCCGGTCCGGCCACTCCGCCGCCACCCGGTCGCCGAGCCGGCGCTCGGCCCGCGTGAGCGGGCGCGGCCCGACGAAGCGGCCGTCCGGCAGCTGCGGCAGACCTTCGCGCGTGCCGTGGATACCCAGAAAGCGCTCGACCCGGTCGTACCAGGGCGCCAGATCGCGGTACCGGAGCGGCCACGACGGCTCGCGGCCGTCGCGCTCCGCAGCCGCCAGCTCATGGTCGGATAGCCGCGGCGTTGCCCCGCCCCACAGCAGCGTGCGCCCGCCGAGCTGGCGGCTGCGGATCCAAGCGAACGGCCGTTCCGGCGGCGTGGAGTACTCCTGCTCCGCGTCGGTCACGAACAGGTTGGGATCCTTGACCCAGTACTTCGGCTGCAACTCCTGCACCCGCTGGGCGCCGCGGGCGTGACGCCACAGCCGCGCCGCCCAGGCGCGGCCGGCGCCGGCCGGCGTGCGCTCCGGCCCCGCTTCCAGGAGCAGCACGCGCAGCCCCGCTTCGGTCAGCTCCTTGGCCGCCCAGCCGCCGGCCGCGCCGGAGCCGACCACGATCACGTCATCCGGCGGTTGCATCCAGCGCCGCCCAGGTTCGGGCGGCGTCGCGGCCGTCCCGGATCGCATGGTTGGTGCCCCGGTCTTCGGGATACACCTGCGCCATAGTCGCCAGCAGCAGGTTCGGCAACGGTGTCCGGGTCGCGGGGATCAACCGGCTGTAGCCGCGCACCACCACCGGCTGCGCGTAGCGGGCGCGCCAGAGGTGGACGGCGAGGATGCGGTCGTCGGTCAGGTCCGGGAACATCCGCCGCAGATGCTCGAGCGTGAACGCCACCGCTTCCGGCTCCGGCATCCGGTAGAACGCGTCGTCCGCGGGCAGATACCGGGACAGATACACGACGTGCCGCCCCGCATAGGTGGACGCCGGCTCGAAGTTGGTGTGCTCGATGACCGCTACGAAGGGGAAACTGGGGTCGTTGACGTTGAGCCAGTAGAGTTCCGACAGACTCCGGTCCAACTCCAGCACGACGCAGACGTTGGCCAGATAGCGGATGCGCCGCAGTTCCCACACGTACTCGTCCGGCGCGTGCGGCGCCAGCAGGTCGGCGACGATCGGCAGGGCGGGGGTGGCGATGACGCCGTCGGCGGCAATGGTATCCTGCGGCGTGACCACGCCGGTCACCCGCCCGCCGGCCACGCGCAACCCGGTGGCCGGGGTTCCGGTGCGGACCGCCCCGCCCCGGGCGCGAATCGCGTCGGCGAGCGCGTCGCCCAGGGCGGCGAATCCGCCCCGGTAATAGGCCAACTGTTCCGCGCCGGTCTTGCCGCGGGTGCCGCCCCGCAGCTTGAGCTTGCTCCAGAACCAGGCCGCCGACACCTCCTCCGACAAGTCGCCGAACTTGCCCTGCAGCAGCGGCTCCCAGACGACCCGGTAGACCCGCTCGCCGCCGATGGACTGCAGCCATTCGGCCGCGGTGCGGTCTTCGAGGGCGCGCCAGTCCCGCACCCGGCGCGCCCGCATCAGCAGCAGCCCAAGCCGGAGTCGGTCACGGAACGGCAGCGGCGAGAAGCGCAGCAGATCGGCGGGCGTTGCGAGCTTGAAGAAGCGGTCGGCGTAGTAGATGCCGGTGCCGGTCGAGCGCAGCAGCACGCGGTCCGACTGGCCCAGTTCCTCGATGAGTTGCCACACGTGACTGTCGTGGCTGAACCAGTGGTGGTAGAACTTCTCGAGGCGCGCGCCGCCGGCGGTGAAACTGCCGGCGAGCCCGCCGATGGCGTCGTCCCGCTCCAGCACCGTGGCGCGGATGCCGCGCCGGCCGAGCTCGTAGGCCGCGGCGAGGCCGCCGAACCCGCCGCCGATCACCACCACGTGGCGCGCGGATGAGTCGTTCAACGGTCCGCCGCCAGCAGCGGCGCGGCTCTGCCGCCGGGATCCGGCGGCGTTCGTGGTAGACGGGAAATGATGACGGGGAGCTGCACGGGCGCCTGCTCACCTAGAATAGGGCGAGTCGGCAGCGCCAGGCAACGGCTCGAGGCGTCGTTATTCACCGGTCCGGAACCGGGAACTCCACGCTCCAGCCGTTGGACTGGCTGGTGTGGACGCGGGCGATGCCGCGTTCCCAGGCGGGCAATGGGACCAGCGCCACGCACGCCCCGCCGCGCAGCAACACGCCGTGTTCGGCAAAGAAGAAGCCGTGGTTGTGGAAGCCGGACTGCTCTCGCGCATCCGCCGGGAACACGTGCAGGTAGAAACGATTCCGCAGGTCGTCGGGCGCGCACGGCTCCTTGTGATAGATGAGCTCGGCGCCGGCTTCGTCGAGATAGAGGTCGAAGGCGCCGCGCGCGGCCGGCGGGCCGCGCGCGCCGGCCGCGATCGCGGCGTGCGCGCGCCAATACCGGCTTGCCGGCGGTACCGGCAGGTGCGCCGGCTCCAGGTCGATGACCGCTTCCAGCAGCCGCAGGTTGGGAACTTCGGGGAGCCACCGTCCGACCTCGAGCGCTCGGATGGGGTAGTCCGGCAATGGACGCCGGATCAGGCAGCGGCCGTTGAAACGGACGCCGTAGCCGGCGAATTGGAAGCCGAGCGGTTGCCAGCCGTCGTCGCGGTAGAGCACCGGCATGTCTTCGACCGAGGCGGGGAACGACCGCAACAGGAACGGATGCACGATGTCCTCCGGGCGGCACGGCTCTTTGACGTAGGTGAGCGCGGCGCCGTTGAGGTAGAGGTCGAACTGTGACCGGAGCAGCGGCTCCCCGGCCAGCGCGGCGCGGAACGCGGCATGGTAGCCGTCCACGGCCGCCGCGTCGTCCGTCAACGACAGGTCGACTGCGGTGACCGCGAGCACCGTGTTGCGGTAGCTGCGGCGCGTGTGGAGGATCGGTGCGACCGGATTATCAGGGAGCTTCCTGGTTATGAAGAACTGCGGGCTGCGCCTGGCGTCGGCCATGACGATGCGGCGGCGCGCCTCCGCCGGAAGGATGAGCCTGTTGGGCCACAGGCGGTTCCGACTGTCGCCTTCCACGCGGAGCGTGGAATCGGGATAGCGTGCGAGCAGATACTCCAGCCCTTCCCGGAACGCGGTGCCCCAATGCAGCATCGAGTACTGCGTGCGCAAGTGCTCGGGGGTGCGGCGGTCCGCCAGAACGTTGAAGTACCCGTGCTGATAGGGATGCAGGCGTACGCCGTCGACCGCCATGCCGGCCAGCGCCGCCGCCGCCAGGGCGCAGACCCCGCGGCGCAGCCGGATGCCGCGCCGGCCCGGCCGAGCCGCGGCTAGGCGCCGCGCCCCGGCCAGGAGCGCGCGCAGGCCGTAGACCGCCAGCAGGCACAACGGCGCGTAGAGGAAGTACAGGTGCCGCCAACCGCCGTAGAGGTTGGATCGCAGCGCCACCACGGCCGCCGGCGGCAGCGCCAGGCAGGCGACCAGCAGCCACGCGAACCGCACCGGGCCATTGCGCACGATGCCGGCGGGCCGCCCGGCGCCGCGCCGGATCAGGGCCGCGGCGCCGGCCAGGCACAGCAGGAGCGTGGCCGCGGGCGTAGTAATCGCCATCCAGGTGGGAAGGTAGTGCGGCGGAATCGACGGCCAGCGCACCGGCTCGCCCTGAAAAAGCGTGGTGACGTGGTTCGGATGCCGGCTCAGCGTCGCCAACGCGTCGATGATGGCGAACGGATCGCGCCAGAGATAGGGCGAGAGTGCGTACAGCGTCCCCGCCGCCGCCAGCGCGAACGCGCCCGCGGTGGCCAGTACGCGCCGGCGCTCCGCCCGGCCGCGCGCCTGCAGCAGATCGAGTGCCCGCAGCCCCGCCGCCGCGGCGAACAGCATGACTCCCATGACGCGCAGATTGATCAGCACGCCCACGCCGGCCCCGCACGCCGCAAACGCCGCCGCCGTGTCGCGGCGGAAGGCGCGCTCAAGCAGGTAGAGGGCGATCATGAACATCGCCACGAAGGGGAGGTCCTTGCTGTTGAAGAACGAGTGCGCGTAGAGCCGGGGATGGAGCAGAAACAGCAGCAGGGCGAATAGCGCCAACCAGCGGTCGCCGAACAGGCGAAAGACCAGGAGCCAGCAGAAAAAGCCGCCGGTGAGGAAGAACAGATGCGTCAACAGGTGGCGGGTCAGCAAGACGGCGCGGCTGTCGGCGAGGCCGAACAGCCGTTCGGCCAGGAGCAGCGGCGCCTCGAACGCGGCGCCGTAGTACCGGTCGTGGGGCAGCAGCCGATAGCGATAGTCCGGGGGGCTGATTATGCGATCGGCGGGCAGGTCGGCGGCGCCCGGCAGTATGGAGTTGACCACTGCCTGTCCGATGAAGCGCTGGGCGATCTCGTCCACCGCCACGCCGTAGTCGTCGAGGACGGCCACGCCCACCGCCGCGAACGCCGCCAGCACGAGCGCCGCCGGCGCGAACGGCGCGCGGCGCACCGCCGCCAGGCGCCCGGCGCCGGCCGCGCCGCTACGCGGGTCCGCGCGGCCCGCATCGGGGCGGTTACTCACCGGCCGGGAACTCCACGATCCAGCCGTTGAACTGGCCGGTGCGGACGCGAGCGAGGCCGCCGGCGTAGGAGGGCAGCGGGACCAGCGCCGTGCACGCGCCGCCGAGCAGCGCCCCGTGCTCCCGCCATTCGAAGCTCCGGTTGTAGAAGCCGGACTGCCGCTCGGCGGCGGCCAACTCCGCCGGGTCCGCCGGGAACAGGTGCAGGAAGAAGCGCTCTCGCAGGTCCTCGGGCGAGCACGGCTGCTTGTGGTAGGCGAGCTCGGTTTCGGCGGCGTCGAGATAGAGGTCGAAGGCGGCGCGTCCGGCTGGCGCGCCGCGGGCCGCCGGCGCGCCCCGTTCCCCGGCGGCGATCGCCGCGTGCGCCTGCCAGTGCGGGCTCGCCGGCCATTCCCGGCGCACGGACGGTTCGCCGGCGCGCAGGTCGATGGCCGCTTCCCACGCGTCGCCCGCGCCGCCCGGCCCCCGGCGGCCCACCTCGAAGGTCCGGATCGGGTAGTCCGGCAGGCGGTGGCGGATCAGGCAGCGGCCGTCGAAGCGCACGCCATGGTGGCCGAACCTGAACTTGAGCGGTTGCCAGCCGTCCGCGCGGTAGATCACCGGGAGGTCTTCGAACGCTGCAGGAACGACCCGCAACAGGAACAGTGCCTGATAATCCTCCGGGCGGCACGGCTCTTTGGCCCAGGTGAGCGTCGCGCCGTCGAGGTAGAGGTCGAACAGCGACCGGAGCAACGGCTCCCCGGCCACCGCGGCGCGGTACGCCACGTGGTAGCCGTCCGCGGCCGCCGCGTCGTCCACCAGCGGCAGGTCGACTGCGGTAACGGCGAGCACGGTGTTGCGGTAGATGCGGCGCGTATGGAGAACCGGTACGAAGGGATCATCGGGAAGTTCCATGGTGATGAAGAACTGCGGGCTGCGCTCGGCGGCATCGGCGACGACGATGCGGCGGCGCTCCTCCGCGGGCAGGATGAGCCGATTGAGCCGCACGGACGCGCGCGTGCCGCTGTCGACGCGGAGCGTGGAATCGGGAAAGCGCGTCAGCAGATACTCCAGTCCTTCCCGGACCGCGGTCCCCCAATACAGCATCAGGTACTGCGTGCGCAAGTACTCCGGGGTCCGCCGGTCGACCAGGAAATTGAAGTACGCTTGCTGCAGGGGATGCAGGCGTACGGCGTCCACCGCCATGCCGGCCAGCGCCGCCGCCGCCAGCACGCAGACCCCCGCGGCGCAGCCGGATGCCCCCCGCCGGCTGCGCCGCGCCCCGGCCAGAAGCGCGCGCAGGCCGTAGACCGCCAACAGGCACGCCGGCGCGTAGAGAAAGTACAGGTGCCGCCAATCGTTGTAGACGTTGGCTTGCAGCGCCGCTACGGCCGCGGGCGGGAGCGCCAGACAGGCGAGCAGCAGCCACGCGAACCGCACCGGGGTGTTGCGCAGGATGCTGCCGGGCCGGGCGATGCCGCGCCTGACCACCGCCGCGGCGCCGGTCAGGCACAGCAGGAGCGTGGCCGGCGGCGTGGTGATCGCCATCCAGGTGGGAAAGTAGTGCGGCGGACTCCACGGCCAGCGCACCGGCTCGCCTTGGAATAACGTGACGTACCGGAACGGCGCCCGAGCGAGCGCCGCGATCGCGTCGGCGGTGGCAAACGGATCGCGCCACAGATAGGGAGAAGTCGCGTACAGCGTCACCAGCGCGGCGGCGGCGAACGCTCCCGCCGCGGCCAGCACGCGCCGCCGCTCCGCCCGGCCGCGCGCCTGCAGCAGGTCGAGCGCCCGCAGCGCCGCGACCACTGCGAACAGCATGACCCCCATGACGCGCAAATTGACCAGCACGCCCACGCCCGCCCCGCACGCGGCGAACGCCGCCGCGCCGCCGCGGCGGAACGCGCGTTCCAGCAGATAGAGGACGATCATGAACATCGCCAGGAACGGGATGTCCTTGCTGTTGTAGTACGAGTGGGCGTAGATGCGGGGATGGAGCAGGAACAGCAGCAGGGCGAACAGCGCCAGCCGGCGGTCGCCTAACAGGCGGTAGACCAGCAGATAGCAGAACAATCCGCCGGTGAGGAAGAACAGGTGGGTCAGCAGGTGGCGGCTCAGAAAGACGGCGCGGCTGTCGGTGAGCCCGAGCAGGCGCTCGGCCAGGACCAGCGGCGCCTCGAACGCGGCGCCGAAGTAGGCGTCGTAATTCTGCAGGTTGGCCAGCCCGGCGCCGCCGTCGCCCAGCACGTAATCGATCGCCGCCTGCCCGACGGCGCGCGCCGTCTGCTCGTCCCGCCCGACGCCGAAGTCGTCGAACACGGCCACGCCCACCGCCGCGAACGCCGCCAGCGCGAGCGCCGCCGGCGCGAACGGCGCGCGGAACACCGCCGCCAGGCGCCCGGCGCCGGCCGCGGCGCGGTTACTCACCGGCACGGAAGTCCGCGGACCAGATGGCCGCGCCGTCGATGACCTGGCTGGTGCGGACGCGGGCGATGCCGCGTTCGTAAGCCGGCAATGGGACCAGCGCGACGCAGGCGCCTCCGGGCAACAGCACGCCGTGCTCGGGAAAAAGAAAGGAGCTGTAGTTGTGGAAGCCGGATTGCCGTTCGGCGCCGGCCAGCTCCGCGGGGTCCGCCGGGAACAGATGCAGGTAGAAGCGCCCCCGCAGGTCGCCGGGCGCGCACGGTTCCTTGTGGTAGATGAGCTCGGCGCCGGCTTCGTCGAGATAGAGTTCGAAACCTGCGCGTCCGGCGGGCGCGGCGCGTCCGGCAGGCGTGGCGCGGGCCGCCGGCGCGCCGCGCCCGCCGGCGGCGATTTCCGCGTGCGAGCGCCAATACGCACTGGCGCTCACCGGAGGTTGCTCCGGGGATAGATCGATGACCGCTTCCAGCAGCCGCGGGTAGGGGAAGCCGGAGATCCCCCGTCCCACCTCGAGCGCCCGTACGGGGTAGTCCGGCAACGGGCGGCGGATCAGGCAGCGGCCGCCGAACCGGACGCCGTAGCGGGCGAACCGGAAGTCGAGGGGCTGCCAGCCGTCTTCGCGGTAGGTCACCGGGAGGTCTTCGACCGCGACCGGAACGGCCCGCAACCGGAACGGACGCGCGGTATCCTCCGGGCGGCACGGCTCTTTGGCGTAGATGAGCGCCGCGCCGTCGAGGGAGAGGTCGAACTGCGGCCCGACCAGCGGTTCCCGCGCGGCCACCGCGGCGCGGAACGCGGCATGGTAGCCGTCCGCGGCCGCCTTGTCGTCCACCAGCAGCGAAAGGTCGACTGCGGTGACCGCGAGCACGGTGTTGCGGTAGATGCGGTGCACGTGGAGGACCGGTGCGAATAGATCATCAGGGTTGTGCCCGGTTATGAAGAACTGCGGGTTGCGCCCGGCATCGACGACGATGCGGCGGCGCGCCTCCGCCGGGAGTATGAGCCGACTGCGCCACACGTCCCAGGTACTGTCGGCGGCCACGCGGAGCGTGGCATCGGGAAAGCGTGCGAGCAGATACTCCAGTCCTTCCCGGAATTCGGTGTTCCAGTACAGCATTACGTACTGCGCGCGCAAGCGCTCGGGGGTCCGGCGGTCCACCAGAACATTGAAGTATCCATGCTGATAGGGATGCAGACGTACGATTTCGATCGCGCTGCCGGCCAGCGCCGCCGCCGCCAGGGCGCAGACCGCGCGGCGCAGGCGGATCCCCCCCCCCCCCCCCCGGCCGAGCCGCGGCCGGACGCCGCGTCCCGGCTAGCAGCGCGCGCAGGCCGTAGACCGCCAGCAGGCACAACGGCGCGTAGAGGAAGTACAGGTGCCGCCCGTCGTGGAAGGCGTTGGCCTGCAGCGCCGCGACGGCCGCAGGGGGCAACGTCAGGCAGGCGAGCAGCAGCCACGCAAACCGCATCGGCGTGTTGCGTATGCATGCGCAGCGCAGGATAGCGCCGGGCCGCGCCAAGCCGCGCCGCACTACCGCTACGGCGCCGATCAGGCACAGCAGCAGCGTGGCTGGCGGCGTGGTGATCGCCATCCAGGTGGGAATGAAGTGCGGCGGAATCGACGGCCAGCGCACCAGCTCACCCTGAAAGAGCGTGGCGTGGTGGTTCGGATGCCGGCTCAGCGTCGCCAACGCGTCGATGATGGCGAACGGATCGCGCCAGAGATAGGGCGAGAGCGCGTACAGCGTCCCCGCCGCGGCCAGCGCGAACGCGCCCGCGGCGGCCAGTACGCGCAGGCGCTCCGTCCGGCCGCGCGCCTGCAGCAGGTCGAGCGCCCGCAGCCCCGCCGCCGCGGCGAACAGCATGACCCCCATGACGCGCAGATTGATCAGCACGCCCACGCCGGCCCCGCACGCCGCAAACGCCGCCGCCGTGTCGCGGCGGAAGGCGCGCTCAAGCAGGTAGAGGGCGATCATGAACATCGCCACGAAGGAGAGGTCCTTGCTGTTGAAGAAGGAGTGCGCGTAGAGGCGGGGGTGGAGCAGGAACAGCAGCAGGGCGAACAGCGCCAGATAGCGGTCGCCGAACAGGCGGAAGACCAGGAGCCAGCAGAAGAAGCCGCCGGTGAGGAAGAACAGATGCGTCAGCAGGCGGCGGGCCAGCAACACGGCGCGGCTGTCGGTAAGGCCGAGTATTCGCTCGACCAGGAGCAGCGGCGCCTCGAACGCGGCGCCGTAGTACCGGTCGTGGGGCAGCAGCCGATAGCGATAGTCCGGGGGGCTGATTATGCGATCGGCGGGCAGGTCGGCGGCGCCCGGCAGTGCGGAGTTGACCACTGCCTGCCCGATGGGGCGCGCGGCGGTCTCGTCCTCCGCCACGCCGTAGTCGTCGAGGACGGCCACGCCCACCGCCGCGAACGCCGCCAGCACGAGCGCCGCCGGCGCGAACGGCGCGCGGCGCACCGCCGCCAGGCGCCCGGCGCCGGCCGCGCCGCTACGCGGGTCCGCGCGGCCCGCATCGGGGCGGTTACTCACCGGCCGGGAACTCCACGATCCAGCCGTTGAACTGGCCGGTGCGGACGCGAGCGAGGCCGCCGGCGTAGGAGGGCAGCGGGACCAGCGCCGTGCACGCGCCGCCGAGCAGCGCCCCGTGCTCCCGCCATTCGAAGCTCCGGTTGTAGAAGCCGGACTGCCGCTCGGCGGCGGCCAACTCCGCCGGGTCCGCCGGGAACAGGTGCAGGAAGAAGCGCTCTCGCAGGTCCTCGGGCGAGCACGGCTGCTTGTGGTAGGCGAGCTCGGTTTCGGCGGCGTCGAGATAGAGGTCGAAGGCGGCGCGTCCGGCTGGCGCGCCGCGGGCCGCCGGCGCGCCCCGTTCCCCGGCGGCGATCGCCGCGTGCGCCTGCCAGTGCGGGCTCGCCGGCCATTCCCGGCGCACGGACGGTTCGCCGGCGCGCAGGTCGATGGCCGCTTCCCACGCGTCGCCCGCGCCGCCCGGCCCCCGGCGGCCCACCTCGAAGGTCCGGATCGGGTAGTCCGGCAGGCGGCGGCGGATCAGGCAACGGCCGTCGAACCGGACGCCGTAGCGGGCGAACCGGAAGCTGAGCGGTTGCCAGCCGCCCGCGCGGTAGATCACCGGGAGATCTTCGACCGCCGCAGGAACGACCCGCAACAGGAACAGTGCCTGATAATCCTCCGGGCGGCACGGCTGTTTGGCCCAGGTGAGCGTCGCGCCGTCGAAGTAGAGGTCGAACTGCGACCGGAGCAGCGGCTCTCCGGCCACCGCGGCGCGGTACGCCACGTGGTAGCCGTCCGCGGCCGCCGCGTCGTCCACCCGCGACAGGTCGACTGCGGTGACCGCGAGCAGGGTGTTGTGGTAGATGCGGCGCGCGTGGAGGATCGGTCCGAAGGGATCGTCACGGAGCCTCCCGGTGATGAAGAACTGCGGGCTGCGCGTGGCGTCATCATCGGCAATGACGATGCGGCGGCGCGCCTCCGCCGGGAGGATGAGCCGGCTGCGCCGCAGGTTGCGGTGATTGTCGGTGTCCACGCGGAGCGTGGCATCGGGAAAGCGCGCGAGCAGATACTCCAGCCCTCCCCGGAACTCGGTTCTCCAGTACAGCATCGCGTACTGCGTGCGCAGGTACTCTGGAGTGCGGCGGTCGACCAGGAAGTTGAAGTACGCCTGCTGATCGGGATGCAGGCGCACGGCGTCAACCGCCATGCCGGCCAGCGCCGCCGCCGTCAGGGCGCAGACCCCGCGGCGCAGCCCCCCCCCGCCCGGCCCCGGCTGAGCCGCGGTCAGGCGCCGTGCCCGGGCCAGGAGCGCGCGCAGGCCGTAGACCGCCAGCAGGCACGCCGGCGCGTAGAGAAAGTACATCTGCCGCCAGCCGTTGTAGAGGTTGGCGTTTGCCGCCGCGGCGGCCGCAGGCGGCAGCGCCAGGCAGGCGGCGAGCAGCAACGCAAAGCGCAGCTCCGTATTGCCTGCCGCGCAGCGGGGGCGGGAGGCGGCGCGCCGGATGACGGCGGCCGCGCCGGCCAGGCACAACAGGAGCGTGGCCGGCGGCGTGGTGATCGCCAGCCAGGCCGGAACGTAGTGCGGCGGGATCCGCGGCCAACGCACCGGCTCGCCCCGGAAGAGCGTGCTGACGTCGGTTGGATGCCGGGCAATCGTCGTGACCGCGTCGACGATGGCGAACGGATCGCGCCAGAGCCAGGGAGAAGTCGCGTACAGCGTGCCCGCGGCGGCTAGCACGAACGCCGCCGCCGTGACCGAAGCGCGCCGGCGCTGCGCGGGTCCGCGCGCCTGCAGCAGGTCGAGCGCCCGCAGCCCCGCCCCCGCCGCGAACAGCGTCAGCCCCATGATCCGCAGGTTGACCAGCACGCCGACGCCGGCTCCGCTCAGGGCGAACGCCGCCGCCGTGTCACGGCGGAACGCGCGCTGAAGCAGGTAGAGGGCGATCATGAACATCGCCAGGAACGGGATGTCCTTGGTGTTGACGAACGAGTGGGCGTAGATGCGGGGATGGAGCAGGAACAGCAGCAGGGCGAACAGCGCCAGCCGGCGGTCGCCGAACAGGCGGTAGACCAGCAGATAGCAGAACAATCCGCCGGTGAGGAAGAACAGGTGGGTCAGCAGGTGGCGGCTCAGAAAGACGGCGCGGCTGTCGGCGAGGCCCAGCAGCCGCTCGACCAGGACCAGCGGCCCCTCGAACGCGGCGCCGTAGTAGCGGTCTACGACCGGCTTGACCAGGGAGTCGTAGTCCGGGCCGGCACGCACCGGAACCGCGGGAAGGGCGGCGGCGCCCGGCAGCACGGCGTTGACCGCGGTCTGCCCGACGCGGCCCCAGTAGTCGACTGCCACCTGCCCGATGCGGCGCTGAGCCTCGGTGTCTCCGGTCACGCCGTAGTCGTCGAAGACGGCCATGCCCACCGCCGCGAACGCCGCCAGCGCGAGCGCCGCCGGTGCGAACGCCGCGCGGCGCACCGCCGCCATGCGCCCGGCGCTACTCGGTTCCGTCAAAGCTCGGCGCGGCGCAGGTCGGCCGCCGCCAGCGAGCAGGCTCGGGCGGTCAGAGCCATGATCGTCAGCGTCGGCGGCTGCCAGCCGGAGGTGGGCCAACAGGCGCCGTCGGTCACCAGCACGTTGGGCATCCCCCAGCAGCGGTTGCGCGCGTCGACCACCGACGCCCCCGGATCGCTGCCCATACGCGCGCCGCCCACCTCGTGCACGACCGCCCCCGGCGGCGGCGCCAACCAGAACGTCTCCAGCCGCGCTGGCAGGCCCAGCAGACCCGGCAGGCGCGCGAGCGCGCCGAACCGCCTGACCGTGCGCCCGCCGCCGGCGCGCATCATCTCCTCGACCGCCGCGCACATGGCGGCGTGCATGGCCCGTTCGTTGCCGCCCCACGCGCAACTGACGCGCACGCCGCGGTCCCCGTCGAGCTCCACGCGATTGTCGCGCCGCGGCAGCATCTCACCCTGCACCAGCACCATGCCGCGCGCCGGCCGGCCGCGGCGGCCGGCGAAGCCGCGGCGCTGGATCACTCCCCGCATGCCGAAGCCGCGCAGATACGGTTCGGCGCCGGCTCGCGCCAGGTTTTGATAGCGCGGCACCATGAACGAGTCGGCGCCCGTGTACGGCCCCGGCGGATCGTAGGGGGCGCCGTCCAGCTCCACCGACGTCCCCACGGCCACCTGATCCATCAGGTAGCGGCCCAGGCAGTCCGACTCGCTCACCGGCAGCTCGGGATGCTCCCGCCGGGTCGTGAGCAGAATGCGCACCGTCTCGATCGTGGAGGCGCACAGCACGATCAGATCGGCCCGCGCCGCGTGCGCCGCGCCGGTGGCGGCATCCGTGAACAGCACGCCGCCGGCGCGGCCGGCGCGGCCGCCGGCGCGGCCGCCGGGAAGCAGGTGGCTGACCGCCGCGCCGGTGCGCACGCGCAGGCGCCCGGTCGCCCGCGCCGCGGCGATGGTGGTGGCCACGCTGGTCAAGCCCGGCTCGCGCCCGCCGTGGCGCTCCAGGGCCAGACCGCGCGACGGGATTACCCGCCGCTCCGGCCAGACCGCCGCCACCCGGTCGCCGAGCCGGCGTTCCGCCCGGGTCAGCGGCCGCGCCCCCACGTAGCGCCCGTCCGGGAGCTGCGGCAGGCCCTCGCGCGTGCCGTGAACACCCAGGAAGCGCTCGACCCGGTCGTAATGGGGCGCCAGATCGCGGTAGCGGAGCGGCCACGACGGCCCGTAGCCGTCGCGCTCGGCCGCCGCCAGCTCATAGTCCGACATACGTAGCGTCACCCCGCGCCAGAGCAGCGTGCGGCCGCCGAGCTGGCGCCCGCGAAACCAGACGAACGGGCGCTCCGGCGGCGTGGAGTATGGCTGTTCCACGTCGTTCACGAAGAGGTTGGGATCCTTGATCCAGTACTCGGCGTGCCGCTCCTGCACCGGCTGGACGCCGCGGGCGTGGCGCCACAGGCGCGTCGCCCAGGCGCGGCCGGCGCCGGCCGGCGTGCGCTCCGGCCCCGCCTCCAGGAGCAACACGCGCAACCCCGCCTCAGTCAGCTCCTTGGCCGCCCAGCCGCCGGCGGCGCCGGAACCGACCACGATCGCGTCCGTGGGGCCGTCGGCGACTCCATGCGGAGATTGTAGCACGGAACTGCCGGCTACGATTACCTGCCCCACACTTCCACGGCCGCCGCGGCGGCGCCGCGCCGGCGGTGTCTAGGCATCGGCATAGGCGGCGTCGAACCGGCGCGCGGCGCCGGCCAAACGAGCGTCGAACGTCCAGAGACGCGCGCCGGCCAGGAGCGCGGACGTCAAGAGATGCGCATCGATCCAGCCCAGGCCGCGTCCGTACAACTGGTGATCTTCCAGGATGCCCAGCACCTCTCCATGCGTCGCCGCCGGGGGCCGGTCGAGGACGCCGAGCAGCGCCAATACTTCACTGCGGTTGGCTAGGCTGCCGCAGGCCAACTCGCCAATGACGAACGGATGACAGAGGACTTCTCCCGCGTCGAGCAGGGCGGCGAGGCGGTCGTGCCGGTTACGCAGGTGGGCTATCCACACCGAGGTATCGACGAGGATGGCGCTCATGACGGCGGCGGCCGGCGCCGCGGAATCGGCTTCAATCGCTTTTCGCTTCCGCCGAGAGCTGCCAGCCGGCGGGCGCTCGCCTGCGCGATCAGCGCTTCCAGCCCACGCCTCACCAGCGCGGTCTTCTGCGTCGTGCCGGTCAGCCGCGCGGCCTGCTCAAGGAGCGCGTCGTCGATGTTGATGGTCGTTCTCATATGCATCAGTATGCATGGAACATGCGCGCTCTGTCAAGCCGGCGCCGGCTCCCGCGCGTCCGCTTCCGCACGGCTACTCACCGGCCCGCGAACTCCACGCTCCAGCGGTTGGCCTGGCTGGTGCGGATGCGGGCGATGCCGCCCTCGTAGGCGGGCAGCGGGACCAGCGCCACGCACACGCCGCCGAGCACCGCCCCGTACTCGGCAAAGAAAAAGCCGAGGTTGTGGAAGCCGGCCTGACGGTGTTCGGCGGCAAGTTCGGCGGCGTCCGCCGGGAACACGTGCAGGTAGAAGCGCTCCCGCAGGTCCTCGGGCGCGCAGGGCTGCTTGTGGTACGTGAGCTCGGCGCCGGAGTCGTCGAGATAGAGGTCGAAGACGCCGCGTGCCGCCGGCAGTCCGCGCTCGCCGGCGGTGATCGCCGCATGCGCCTGCCAGTAGGGGTTGTCCGGCCACTGCCGGCGCACCGCCACTCCTGCAGGGCGCAGGTCGATAGCCGCTTCCAGCACGTTGCCGGCTCCGGCAACCCGGCGGCCGACGTCGAGCGTCAGGATCGGGTAGTCCGGCAACGGCCGCCGCATCAGGCAGCGGCCGTCGAAGCGCACGCCGTAGCGGCCGAAGTTGAAGTCCAGAATCCCCCCCCCCCCCCCCCCCCCCCCCCCCCCCCCCCCCCCCCGGTTTTCTTGGCGGCAGATCATCGATCGCGGCGGGAACGGCGCGCACCACGAACCGCGGCGCGATGTCTTCCGAGCGGCACGACTCCTTGGCCCAGGTGAGCGTCCTGCCGTCGAAGTACAGGTCGAAGCCGGACTGCGACCGCAGCAGCGGCGCGCCGGCCACCGCGGCGCGGTAGGCGGCGCGGTACTCGCCGGCGGTCGCCTCGTCAACCAGCGCCAAGTCGACGGCGATGACTTCGATTATGGTGCTGCGGTAGAGGCGGCGCGCGTAGATGACCGGTCCGAACGGCGGCTGTCTGCGGAGTCTCGTATTGACGTAGAAGTTGACCAGTTTCGCGGCCGCCTCATCGGCGATGATGACGCGGCGCCGCGCCGCCGCCGGGAGGATGGCCCGATTGTGCTCCAGGTGCAGGAGATTTCCGGCTTGCAGGTAGAGCGCCGAATTCGGATAGCGAGCGAGCAGATACTCCAGCGCTTCCCGATACTCCATGTGGGAATAGCTCAGCGCGTACCGGGTACGCAAGTGCTCCGGGGTGCGGCGGTCGACCAGGAAGTTGAAGTACGCCTGCTGATGGGGATGCAGGCGTACGCCGGCGGCGGCCATGGCGACCAGCGCCGCCGCCGCCGCCAGCGCGAACGTGCCGCGTCGCAGAAGGAGACCGTGCCGCAGCCGACCGCCATGCCGGCGCCGCGCCGCCGCCAGCAGCGCGCGCAGGCCGTAGACCGCCAGCAGGCACGCCGGCGCGTAGAGAAAGTACATCTGCCGCCAGCCGTCGTAGAGGTTGGAGCGCAACGCGGCGACCGCCGCGACCGGCAGCGCCAGGCAGGCGACCAGCAGCCACGCGAAGCGCACGCCGGTATTGCCGGCCACGCTGCCGGGCCGGGCGATGCCGCGCCGGACCACCGCCGCGGCGCCGATGAGGCACAGCAGCAGCGTGGCCGGCGGCGTGGTGATCGCCATCCAGGTGGGAAGGTAGTGCGGGGGAATCCCCGGCCAGCGCACCGGTTCGCCCTGAAAGAGCGTGACGACCCGGGACGGCGCCACGGCCAGCGTGGCGAACGCGTCCACGATGGCGAGCGGATCGTGCCAGAGCCAGGGAGAGACCGCGTACAGCGTCCCCGCCGCCGCCAGCACGAACGCCCCCGCAGTCGCCAGCGCGCGGCGGCGTTGCGCCGGGCCACGCGCCAGCGCCAGGTCCAGCGCCCGCAGCCCCACCGCCGCGGCGAACAGCATCACTCCCATGACGCGCACGTTGATCAGCACGCCCACGCTCACGCCGCACGCCGCGAACGCCGCCGCCGTGCCGCGGCGGAAGGCGCGCTCGAGCAGGTAGAGCGCGATCATGAACAGCGTCAGAAAGGGAATGTCCTTGGTGTTGAAGAACGAATGGGCGTACAGCCGGGGATGGAGCAGGAACAGCAGCAGCGCGAACAGCGCCAGCCGGCGGTCGCCGAACAACCGGAACGCCAGCAGATAGCAGAAGAACCCGCCGGTGAGAAAGAACAGGTGGGTGAGCAGGTGGCGGCTCAGGAGCATGGCGCGGCTGTCGGTGAGGCCGAGCAGACGCTCGACCAGCACCAGCGGCGCCTCGAACGCGGCGCCGTAGTAGCGTTCGTGCGGGAAGAGGTAGCGGTCGGCCCGCAGGGCGGCGGCGTCTCCGAGCACGTATTCGATCGCCGCCAGCCCGATCTCTCGTTGCGGGAGCTCGTCCGACTGCACGCCGTAGTCGTCGAGGACGGCTACCCCCACCACCGCGAACACCGCCAGCGTGATCGCCGCCGGCGCCCACGCCGCCGGCGACTCCTTATCCAAGCCACTCCATCTGACGTACGTAGCGGCGGGCGGCGCCGCGCTCACATACCCCACACTTCCACGGCGGCCGCACCGGCGCCGCGCCGGTGGTGAAAGACCTTCTGCTCCCAACTCCGGTTCTCCCGGCAGTCTATGACCACCAGGTGCCCGGCCTCCGCCCCGCACCGCTCCACGTAGCGCGCGGTCTGCGCCACGCCCTCATCGATGACCCGCTCCAGCCGGTCGCGCTCCCGCACCACCTTGCACTCCACCGCCACCTCCTGCACCCGCTCCGCCGGCGCGCGGTCGGGCAACGGCCACACGATGAGCAGGTCGACCCGTCCGCTGCCGAGCGCGTACTCCCGCTCGATGCGCCCGCCGCCGTTCACCACCCGCTGCAGAAACGCCTGCAGCAGCAACTGCGGCCACGCCTCCTCATAGTCAAACCGGTTCCGCCAGTGCTCGGAGTGGCGGCGGAAGAAGCTCTGAAACTCCGTCAGCAGCAGCGCTACGTTCAGGCTGCCGTCCGCCTGCACGAACGGCGCCGCGTCCTGATCCAGGTCTTCCTGGGCATCCCACGTCAATTCACGCGGGATCACCTCCGCGTAAATCGGGTTGGCAACGCGCACCGGCGCGTCGCGAGCAATCAGGCCGAGGTCGCGGGCGTACTCGACGTCGCGCCTCGCGGCGCGGCGTTCCCGGCCGGTGAGCAGCGGCTCGATCACGAGCCGCACCCGCTCCTCGCGCAGCTTGTCGGCCAGATACGTCAGGTGCGTCACCCGGTTGATGATCAGCTCCTCGCGCACCGCGGCGATGGCGTCGGCGGTGACCGGAAGGGAGCGGTCGGCGCGTAGCGCCTGGTTGTCGAAGCAGGCGCCGTTGGCGAGGGCGTTGACCAGCCACGGCTGGCCGCGGGTCTGGGTCCACACCGCCTCCTGCGCGTCCGGGGTGAACGGCTGGCCGGTCTCTGCGGTGTGCTGGGCCAGCAGGGCGAACGTCTCGTCACGCGAGAAGCCGCCGAGCCGCAACGACTTGGCGGCGATGTTGAAGGGGCTGCCGGGAGCGCCCATGCGGTAGTCGGCCACGTCGCGCATGCCGCACAGCACGACGCTGTGCGGGAAGCGCGCGGGGCGGGTGGGGTAGCCGGCTCGGAGTTGCTGCAGCACCGACAGCAGCGAGTCGCCGGTCAGCGTGTCGATCTCGTCGATCAACAGCACCAGCGGCCGCGGCGCCGCCTGCGCCCAGCGCCTCAGGGCGGCGCCCAATGCCATGGCCGGGCCGAAGTCGGCCAGGATCCGGGCCCGCGCGCCCGCCAGGAAGAGATCGCCCAGTGCGGCGTCGGCGGCCTCCGCCAGGGCGGCGAGCACCGTCTGCATCGCCTGCGCCACGTCGTCGCCGGCGGTGCGGGCGGTTTCCACGGTGACGTAGACGCAGTGGTAGCCGCGCTCGTTCAGCAGGTCGGCCAGCGCCAGCAGCGCCGAGGTCTTGCCGGTCTGCCGCGGCGCGCGCAGCACGAAGTATTTCTTTTCGCGGACCAACCGGAGGGCGCCGTCCAGGTCGATGCGCGACAGCGGCGGAATCAGGTAGTGATCGGCCGCATCGACGGGACCGGCGGTGTTGAACCAGCGCATGGCAGTCAGGGCTATCGTACCGTATCGCGCCGCCATGCGCTGAGGTGAGCGGTCCTCGCTCGCGCCGCGCGGCCGCGACCGTGCAGCCCGCGCTCACCCGGCCCGCGCCCAAGCGGCAGGCCGATCTCTCGTTGCGGGAGCTCGTCCGACTGCACTACTCACCGGTGCGGAACTCCGCGCTCCAGAGTTGGCCCTGTCCGCTGACGAACTGGCCGGTGCGGACGCGGGCGATGCCGCGTTCCCAGGCGGGCAGCGGAACCAGCGCCACGCAGGCGTCGCCGAGCAGCACGCCGTGCTCGGCGTAGTCGAAGTCGCGGTTCTCGAAACCGGACTGCCGGCGGCCGGCGGGCAGCGCTGCCGGGTCCGCCGGGAACAGGTGCAGAAAGAAGCGCGTCCGCAGGTCCTCCGGCAGACACGGCTCCCGGTGGTAGGTGAGCTCGGTACGGGCCGCGTCGAGATAGAGGTCGAACGCTCCGGCCGCGGCCGGCGCGCCGCGCTCGCCGGCGGAGATCTCCGCGTGCGCCCGCCAGAACGGGCTCACCGATGTTCCCGCCGCCGGCAACTCGATGGCCGCCTCCATCAGGTAGCCGGTTTCGCGCAGCCAGCGTCCGACCCTGATCTCGCGGAGCGGGAAGTCGGGAAGGATGCGCCGTATCAGGCAGCGGCCGTCGAAGCGCACGCCGTAGTTGCCGAAGCGGAAGCCGAGCGGTTCCGACCCGTTGCGCCGGTGCATCGCCGGGAGTACGCCGGTGTCGACGGGCACGGCGCGCAGCACGAACGGCTGCACGGTGTCCTGCGGGCGGCACGACTCCTTGACGTAGATGAGGGTCCGCCCGTCCAGGTAGAGGTCGAACTCCGAGCGGAACAGCGGCTCCGCGGCCAGCGCGGCGCGGTAGGTTTCCCGGTAGCGGTCCGCGGCGGCGGCGGCGTCGACCCGCGACAGGTCGACTGCGGTGACGGTGAGCACGGTGTTGCGGTAGATGCGGCGCGCGTGCAGAACCGGTCCGAACGGCGGTTCGGTTCCGCCGAAGCGCCGGAGCTGGGCGTCGATGAAGAAGTCGGCGGCGGTCCCCGCTTCTTCGTCGGCTATGACGATCCGGCGGCGCGCCGCGGCGGGCAGGATGAGACGACTGTGCCGCACGTTGGCGCTGAGGAAGTGATCGCGCTCCACGTAGAGCGGGGAATCATCGGGATAGCGTTCGAGCAGGTGCTCAAGCCCTTCGCGGTACTCGGTGCCCCAGTACAGGAGTTGGTACTGCGTGCGCAGGTATTCCGGCGTCCGGCGGTCGACGAGGAAATTGAAGTACGCCTGCTGATAGGGATGCAGGCGCACCATGGCGATCGCGGCGGCGGCCAGCGCCGCCGCCGCCAGAGCGCCCAGGCTGCGCCGCCGCCAGCCGCCGCCCCGCCGGCGGCCCGCCGCCGGGCGCCGCGCCGCGTCCAGCAGCGCGCGCAGGCCGTAGACCGCCAGCAGGCACGCCGGCGCGTAGAGGAAGTACATGATCCGCCAACCGTTGTAGATGTTGGACCGGCGCGCGGCGACGGCCGTGACCGACAGCGCCAGGCAGGCGAGCAGCAGCAGCGTGAAGCGCAGCTCGGTATTGCCGGCGGCGCGGTTCGGGCGGGCGATGGCGCGCGCGACTGCCGCCGCGGCGCCGACCAGGCACAGCAGCAGCGCGGCCGGCGGGGTGGTGATCGCCATCCAGGTCGGGAGGTAGTGCGGCGGAATCCACGGATAGCGCATCCACTCGCCTTGAAACAGCACAGGGATACGGATCTGAGGGTCGACCAGCATCGTAACCGCGTCGACAATGGCCAACGGATCGCCCCACAGGAAGGGAGAGACCGCATAGTACGTCCCCGCGGCGACCGCCGCGAACGCCGCAGCAGCGGCCAGCAGGCGCCGGCGCGCCGGCCAGCCGTCCGCCTGCACCGCGTCCAACGCCAGCAGCGCCGCCACCGCCGGGAACAGCATCAGGCCCATGACGCGCAGGTTGACCAACACGCCCACGCCCGCGCCGCACGCCGCGAACGCCGTGACCGTGCCGCGTCGAAAGGCGCGTTGCACCAGATAGAGCGCGATCATGAACATCGCCGCGAACGCCAGGTCCTTGCTATTGAAGAAAGAGTGGGCGTACAGGCGGGGATGGAGCAGGAACAGCAGCAGGGCGAACAGCGCCAGCCAGCGGTCGCCGAACAGGCGGTAGGTGAGCAGCCAGCAGAAGAATCCGCCGGCGAGGAAGAACAGGTGCGTCAGCAGGTGACGGCTGAGATAGATGGCCCGGCTGTCGGTAAGGCCGAGCGCGCGCTCGACCAGGACCAGCGGCACTTCGAACGCGGCGCCGTAGTACCGGACCCTCCCTTCGGGTGGGCGCCGGGCGTCGGCGTCTCCCAGCGCGACGTCGATCACGTAAGACGCGAAGTCGCGCATGACCACCTCGTCGTGGGCCACGCCGTGATCGTCGAGGACGGCAATGCCCGCCACCGCGAACGCCACCAGCACGACCGCGGCCGGCGCGAAGGGCATGCGGCACGCCGCCGCCAGGCGCCGGGTCACGCGGTCTGCCGCAGCGCGCCGCGGCGCGGGGCTACTCACCGGCCACCGGCCGCGATCTCCGCGCTCCAGAGTTGGCCCTGTCCGCTGACGAACTGGCCGGTGCGGACGCGGGCGATGCCGCGTTCCCAGGCGGGCAGCGGAACCAGCGCCACGCAGGCGTCGCCGAGCAGCACGCCGTGCTCGGCGTAGTCGAAGTCGCGGTTCTCGAAACCGGACTGCCGGCGGCCGGCGGGCAGCGCTGCCGGGTCCGCCGGGAACAGGTGCAGAAAGAAGCGCGTCCGCAGGTCCTCCGGCAGACACGGCTCCCGGTGGTAGGTGAGCTCGGTACGGGCCGCGTCGAGATAGAGGTCGAACGCTCCGGCCGCGGCCGGCGCGCCGCGCTCGCCGGCGGAGATCTCCGCGTGCGCCCGCCAGAACGGGCTCACCGACGTTCCCGCCGCCGGCAACTCGATGGCCGCCTCCATCAGGTAGCCGGTTTCGCGCAGCCAGCGTCCGACCCTGATCTCGCGGAGCGGGAAGTCGGGAAGGATGCGCCGTATCAGGCAGCGGCCGTCGAAGCGCACGCCGTAGTTGCCGAAGCGGAAGCCGAGCGGTTCCGACCCGTTGCGCCGGTGCATCGCCGGGAGTACGCCGGTGTCGACGGGCACGGCGCGCAGCACGAACGGCTGCACGGTGTCCTGCGGGCGGCACGACTCCTTGACGTAGATGAGGGTCCGCCCGTCCAGGTAGAGGTCGAACTCCGAGCGGAACAGCGGCTCCGCGGCCAGCGCGGCGCGGTAGGTTTCCCGGTAGCGGTCCGCGGCGGCGGCGTCGACCCGCGACAGGTCGACTGCGGTGACGGTGAGCACGGTGTTGCGGTAGATGCGGCGCGCGTGCAGAACCGGTCCGAACGGCGGTTCGGTTCCGCCGAAGCGCCGGAGCTGGGCGTCGATGAAGAAGTCGGCGGCGGTCCCCGCTTCTTCGTCGGCTATGATGATCCGGCGGCGCGCCGCGGCGGGCAGGATGAGACGATTGTGCCGCACGTTGGCGCTGAGGAAGTGATCGCGCTCCACGTAGAGCGGGGAATCATCGGGATAGCGTTCGAGCAGGTGCTCAAACCCTTCGCGGTACTCGGTGCCCCAGTACAGGAGTTGGTACTGCGTGCGCAGGTATTCCGGCGTCCGGCGGTCGACGAGGAAATTGAAGTACGCCTGCTGATAGGGATGCAGGCGCACCATGGCGATCGCGGCGGCGGCCAGCGCCGCCGCCGCCAGAGCGCCCAGGCTGCGCCGCCGCCAGCCGCCGCCCCGCCGGCAGCCCGCCGCCGGGCGCCGCGCCGCGTTCGGGCGCCGCGCCGCGTCCAGCAGCGCGCGCAGGCCGTAGACCGCCAGCAGGCACGCCGGCGCGTAGAGGAAGTACATGATCCGCCAACCGTTGTAGATGTTGGACCGGCGCGCGGCGACGGCCGTGACCGACAGCGCCAGGCAGGCGAGCAGCAGCAGCGCGAAGCGCAGCTCGGTATTGCCGGCGGCGCGGTTCGGGCGGGCGCCGGCGCGCGCGACTGCCGCCGCGGCGCCGACCAGGCACAGCAGCAGCGTGGCCGGCGGGGTGGTGATCGCCATCCAGACCGGGAGGTAGTGCGGCGGGATCCACGGATAGCGCATCCACTCGCCTTGAAACAGCACCGCGGGACGGTCATGAGGGGTGGCGAGCATCGTAACCGCGTCGACGATGACCAGCGGATCGCCCCACAGGAAGGGAGAGACCGCATAGTACGCCGCCGCGGCGGCCGCCGCGAACGCCGCAGCAGCGGCCAGCAGGCGCCGGCGCGCCGGCCAGCCGTCCGCCTGCGCCGCGTCCAACGCCAGCAGCGCCGCCACCGCCGGGAACAGCATCAGGCCCATGACGCGCAGGTTGACCAGTACCCCCACGCCGGCGCCGCACGCCGCGAACGCCGTGACGGTGCCGCGGCGAAAGGCGCGCTGCGCCAGGTAGAGCGCGATCATGAACATCGCCGCGAACGGCAGGTCCTTGCTGTTGAAGAAGGAGTGGGCGTACAGGCGGGGATGGAGCAGGAACAGCAGCAGGGCGAACAACGCCAGCCAGCGGTCGCCGAACAGGCGGTAGGTGAGCAGCCAGCAGAAGAATCCGCCGGCGAGAAAGAACAGGTGCGTGAGCAGGTGGCGGATGAGATGGATGGCGCGGCTGTCGGTAAGGCCGAGCGCGCGCTCGACCAGAATCAGCGGCACTTCGAACGCGGAGCCGTAGTACGGTTTGTGTCCGGCCCCAAGCCCGCGGGTGTCGGCGTCTCCCAGCATGACGTCGATCGCCGTGGACCCGACGCCGCGCTGGAACACCTCGTCGGCGGCCACGCCGTGGTCGTCGAGGACGGCAATGCCCACCACCGCGAACGCCGCCAGCGCGACCGCGGCCGGCGCGAAGGGCATGCGGCGCGCCGCCGCCAGGCGCCGGGTCACGGAGCCTGGCGCAGCCCGCCGCGGCGCGGGGCTACGGGCCACCGGCCGCGATCTCCGCGCTCCAGAGTTGGCCCTGCCCGCTGATGAACTGGCCGGTGCGGATGCGCGCGACGCCGCCCTCGTAGGCGGGCAGAGGGACCAGCGCCACGCAGGCGGCGCCGAGCAGCGCGCCGTGCTCGGCGTAGTCGAAGTCACGGTTCTCGAAACCGGACTGCCGGCGGTCGGCGGGCAGCGCCGCCGGGTCCGCCGGCAACAGGTGCAGAAAGAAGCGCGCCCGCAGGTCCGCCGGCAGGCACGGCTCCCGGTGGTAGGTGAGGGTGCCGGCGGTGTCGTCGAGATAGATGTCGAAGCGCGCGCGGGCGGCCGCTGCGCCGCGCTCGCCGGCGGCAAGCGCCCGGTGTTCCTGCCAGAATCGGCTCGCCGGCGGTTCCGCCGCGCGCAGGTCGATGGTCGCTTCGAGCAGATTGCCGGTTTCCGGGAGCCAGCGGCCGACCCCGAGCGCCCGGATCGGGTAGTCGGGCAGGATACGCCGGATCAGGCAGCGGCCGTCGAAGCGCACGCCGTAATGGCCGAACCGGAAGCTGAGCGGGTCCCATCCGCCTTGCCGGCGGATCACCGGCAGATCGCCGGCGGCGACCGGGGCCGCCCGCAACAGGAACTTATGCATGGTGTCCTCCGGCGCGCACGACTCCTTGACGTAGGTGAGCGTGCGGCCGTCGAGGTACAGGTCGAAGTCCGACCGGAACAGCGGCTCCCCGGAGACCGTCTCGCGGTACGCCGCGCGGTAGCGGTCGGCGGTCGCCCGGTCCACCAGGGAGAGGTCGACCGCGGTGACCGCCATCACGGTGTTGCGATAGATGCGGCGCGCGTGCAGGACCGGTCCGAACGGCAGTTCCGCGCGTCCGAAGTGCCGGTAGTTGGTGGCGATGAAGAAGTCGGCCGCCCGCCCGGCTTCGTCGGCAATGACGATTCTGCGCCGCTCCGCCGCCGGGAGGGCGGCCCGGTTGCGCAGCGCGTTCAGACCCAGGTAGAAGGTCCGGTCCACGTAGAGAGTGTCATCGGGGTAGCGGTCGAGCAGAAACTCCAGCGCTTCCCGGTACTCGGCTCCCCAATACAGTACCTGATACTGCGTGTTCAAGCGCTCCGGCGTACGCCGGTCGACCAGGAAGTTGAAGTACGCCTGCTGGTGGGGATGCAGGCGGACGCCGTCGACCGCCATGGCGGCCAGCGCCGCCGCCGCCAGCGCCCAGCCCCCGCGCGTCAGCCACGCGCTCCGCCCCCGTCGCGTCGCGGAAAGCAGCGCGCGCAGGCCGTAGACGGCCAGCAGACACCACGGCGCGTACAGGAAGTACATGTGCCGCCAGCCGTTGTAGATGTTGGAGCGCAACGCGGCGACCGCAACGACCGGCAGCGCCAGGCAGGCGATCAGCAGCCACGCGAAGCGCGCGCCGGTGTTGGCGGCCGCGTCGCGGGGGCGGGTGATGCCGTTGCGGATGACCGCGGCAACGCCGATGAGACTCAGCAGAAGCGTGGCCGGCGGCGTGGTGATCGCCATCCAGGTGGGAAGGTAGTGCGGCGGAATCCAGGGCCAGCGCACCGGCTCGCCCTGAAAGAGCGTGATGACGGCGGCCTGATGTCTGCCGGCCGTCGCGACCGCCTCGACGATGCCGAGCGGATCGCGCCAGAGATGGGGGGAGACGGCGTACAGCGTCCCCGCGGCGGCCAGCACGAACGCTCCCGCCGAGGCCAGTACGCGCCGGCGCTCCGCCCAGCCGCGCGCCCGCAGCAGGTCCGGCGCCCGCAGCCCCACCGCCGCCGCGAACAGCATCAGCCCCATGACGCGCAGGTTGACCAGCAGGCCCACGCCGACCCCGCACAGCGCGAACGCCGCCGCCGTGTCGCGGCGGAACGCGCGCTGCAGCAGGTAGAGGGCGATCATGAACTGCACCAGGAACGGCATGTCCTTGCTGTTGTAGAAGGAGTGGACGTAGAGGCGGGGATGGATCAGGAACAGCAGCAGCGCGAACAGCGCCAGCCGGCGGTCGCCGAACAGGCGGTAGACCAGCAGGTAGCAGAAGAAGCCGCCGGCGAGGAAGAACAGATGCGTCAGCAGATGGCGCATGAGGTAGACGGCGCGGCTGTCGGTCAGACCGAGCAGGCGCTCGACCCAGAGCAGCGGCATTTGGAACACGACGCCGTAGTACCAGTCCTCCGGGTCGAAATCGGTCACGTCGAGGACGCCCCGCACGTAGTCGATCACCCGGGGCGCAAAGGTGCGGGTCCGTACCTCGTCCCACGACACGCCGAAGTCGTCGACGACGGCGATGGCCGCCAGCGCGAACACCGCCAGCGCGACCGCCGCCGGCGCGAAGGGCGACCGGAGCCGGTTCCTCATACCGTGATCGTCTACGCAACCCCGCGCCGCGCAACACCCGGCCGCCGGAGCCGGGCGCTCGTCGCGGAGCGAACTCGGGGGGCTCGATCGGGCGCGCGCCGCCGGGGATGAAGCTGCCGGCGATGAAGCTGCCGGCGGGCCCGCCGATGGCGTCGTCCCGCCGTACCGGCTCCCATCAGCGGCGCGAATCTTCCGCTGCGGGGAATCCCAGCCGCTCCCTGACCACGTAGAGGGGCCGCCGCTGCACCTCCCCGTAGACGCGCCCCAGGTACTCGCCCAGGATGCCGACCGCCATCAGTTGCGCGCCGCCCAGCAACAGGACGGCGAGCGCCAGCCCCACCGTGCCGCTCACCCAGGCGCCGCCGAAGACGCGGGCGGCGAGCGCGGAGACTGCGCCGGCTACGGCCAGCCCGGCGGCGCCCAGGCCGAGCCAGGTCGCAGCGCGCAACGGCCGGAGCGAGAACGACAGGATGGCGTCCGCGGCCAGGCCGACCAGCATCTTCACCGTGAACTTGGTCTCGCCGGCGGCGCGGGCGGCGCGGTGGAAGGGAACCGCTTCCTGCCGGAAGCCCGTCCACCCCACCATGCCGGATACGTACCGGTAGCGCTCCGGCATGGCGCGAAAGGCGTCCACCACCGCGCGGTCCATCAACCGGAAGTAACCCGCGTCGAGCGGGATGGAGGAGTCGGCCAGGCGCGCCAGAATCCGGTAGAACGCCTTGGAGGTCCAGAGCTTGAAGGCGGTCTCCCCGGCGCGGTCCGCGCGCACGCCGTAGGCGACGTCGACGCCGTGCCGCCAGCGCTCCAGCATGTCGGCGATCACCTCCGGCGGGTCCTGCAGATCGGCGTCGATGATGACCACGGCGTCGCCGGCGGCGGCGGTCATGCCGGCCGTCAGAGCCATCCCCTGGCCGAAGTTGCGGGCCAGCCCGACCACCCGCACCCGCGCGTCGGCGGCCTGCAGTCCGCGCAGCAGGTCCAAGGTGGCGTCCCGGCTGCCGTCGTCGACGTAGATGATCTCGAACCCGGCCGCGGGGACGCGCTCCAGGGCGGCCACCAGCCGGCGGTGCGTCTCCGGCAGGACCGCCTCCTCGTCGAAGCAGGGCACCACCACCGACAGCAGGCCGCACGCCCGCAACGGCCGCTCCGTCAACCCGTTACCCGGAGTGCTTCGCAAACCGCAGTCTCACCAGCGTCCACGCCACCGACACCAGACTCAGCGCCCGCATCTTCTTGCCCTCGGCGTAGGTCCGGGGCGCATACGAAACCGGCACCTCCACGATCCGCAGCCCTTTGCGCAATACTCTGGCCGTCAGTTCCGGTTCGATGTCGAAGCCGTCCGACTCGAGGTCGATGCCGGCGATCACGTCCCGCGCAAAGAGCTTGTAGCAGGTCATCAGGTCGGTCAACGACGCCCCGTAGAGGCAGTTCGTGAGCCCGGTGAGTACGACGTTGCCGAGCCACTGCCGGAAGAACATGCGCTTCCGGTTGGCCGGTAACCGCGTCCCGTAGACGACTTGGCCGGCGCCCTCGGCGAACGGCTGCAACAGCCGCCGGTAGTCGCTCGGATCGTACTCCAGGTCGCCGTCCTGCAGCAGGACGCAGGCGCCGGTAGCCCGCGCCAGGCCGGTGCGGACCGCCGCGGCCTTGCCCCGGTTGGACGGGTGCCGGAGCACCGTGATCCACTCCGGCTGGCCGGCCTGCCACTCCGCAAGCCATTCCGCGGTGCCGTCCGTCGAGCCGTCGTCGACCACCACCACCTGCTTGTCGACGTCGACCGCCAGCACCCGCGCCAACACCTCGGCAATCCAGCGGCGTTCGTTGTAGACCGGAATGATGACGGATAGCTGCACGGCGCCTGCGGCCAGAATATAGCGAGTCGGCAGCGCTTGGCAACGGTTCAAAAGCGGCGGCGCCGAGCGGGCGTTAAGTCTCGTAGATGCTCGTTCGGGAAACATGCCGGCAGCGGAGCAAGGCCGGCAGCCGCGGCGGTGGCGCGGGTGGTGACACCGGGCGCACCCGAGCGGTAGTATTCAGGAGGTACCTATGGATCCGCAGTTGATGGCGCTCATCGCGGCCACGATCACTCTCGGCACGGCCATGTTCGGTTCCTCGCGTTGGTTCCAAAGGAGCTTGGCCAAGAGCGTGGAGAAGAGCGACGGGCGGCACGAGCGCATGGTGAAGGAAAGCGACGGGCGGCACGAACGCATGGTGAAGGAAAGCGAGGCGCGGCTTATGGACGCGATCGGCGCGCTACGGGCGGACGTGAAGGAAGCCGACGGCGCGTTGCGGGCGGACATGAAGGAAGCCGACGGCGCGCTCCGGGCGGACATGAAGGCGAGCGAGGGACGGCTTGCCAACGCGATCGGCGCGCTACGGGCGGACGTGAAGGAAGCCGACGGCGCGCTGCGGGCGGACATGAAGGAGTCGGACGGCGCGCTCCGGGCGGACATGAGGGAGTCCGACGGCGCGCTACGGGCGGACATGAAAGAATCCGACGGCTCGCTTAGGGCGGAAGTGAGGGCAGCCGAGGGTAGGCTACGGGCAGAGATAAAGGCTCAAGGTCAAGCCAGCAGGGACCGTGACCATGCCATCGAGAAGCGTATCGATGCCGTCGAGAAGCGTATCGATGACCTGCGTGACGACCTGCGCTCCGGTAACCAAGCGAGCGGACCCGGTTACGGCGCTCCGCGGCCGCCCGGCCCGGTGATTGTGGCAGCCGAGCGTTGACCCCCTCGATCAGAAGCGCACGCCGAGCTTGACGTTCTGCTCGGGGGCGGTGGCGATTTTGGGGTACTCGGTAACCAGGTCGTCGAAGGGGACCACCGGTTGCACCACCGGATCGCAGCGCAGACTGCCGTCGCCGAGCAGCCGCCAGCATACCTCGAACAGCCGCGTTTCGTTCCAGTTGGGATGATCGGGGTTGGGCTCGGAGCAGGCGCGCGAGAACACGATGCGCGGGCGGTTGAAGTGCGCCTCGGCGCCGAGGTCCAGGCCCGCGGGGTAGGCGCCGGGGAACGCGCCGGCCACCACCGTGCCCAGATAGCAGACCCCGCGCAAAGCGGCCTGCAGCGCGCCGTGATGGCCGCTGTACTCGATGCACACGTCGGCGCCGCGGCGCGCGGTCGCCAGGCGGATTTCCTTGCCGGCGTCGCCGGCGCCGGGGTCGAGCGTGAGGTCGGCGCCGAGCTCGCGCGCCACCGCGCGGCGTAGCGGGATGGGGTCCACGGCGATGACCGGACGCGCCCCCGCCAGCCGCGCGATCTGCAGCGCCATCAGGCCGATGGCGCCCATCCCGAACACCGCCACCGCGTCGCCGAGGCGCACGTGGCCGTCGCGCACCGCGCCGAGCGCGAAGTCCGCGGGGTCGAGGCAGGCGGCGGCCTGCCAGGGCACGCCCTCCGGCAGCGCCCGCACCCGGTCGGCCCGCCACACGTGTTCCTCGCGGAAGCCGCCGTGCGCAAACACCATGTCCCCGCGCTGCGGCTCGGTTACCGCGCTGCCGGTCTCGATCACCTCGCCCACGCACATGTTGCCGAGGAGCGCCGGGAACGGGTCCCCGGCGGCCGCGGCACCGGTAAAGATGCCCAGCTCGGGGTCGTAGTTCCCGCGCGGCAAGCCGTAGCCCTTGTACAGGGCCATCTCGGTGCCGTGCTTGGCGGCCCCGAACCGGCTGCGTACCCGAATCCGGTCCGGCGCCAGCGGCTCGCGCGCGTAGTCGCGGAACGCCGCCCGCTCCCGTTCCGGCGCTATCAGTTCTCGTGGCATGGCGCCATTCTATCGGCCCGGCGCGCGCCGGTCATGGCCGCCGCGCGCCGCACCGGCGCCGGAGGCAGGCGCCGGGAGGCCGCCCCCGCCACGAATCGCGCCATACGTGGCATAATGGGCCGCGCGTGGCCGACCACAGCTACTTTGCCAACCTGATCTGGCAGATCGCCGACCTGCTGCGCGGTCCGTACCGGCCGCCGCAGTACGAGCGGGTAATGCTGCCGATGACGGTGCTGCGCCGCTTCGACTGCGTGCTGGCGCCGACCAAGCCGGCGGTGCTGGCCGAGTACCGCCGCCGCAAGGGCCGGTTGCGGGGCAAGGCGCTGGACCACCGGCTCAACGCGGTCGCCGGCCAGCGCTTCCACAACCACTCCGACCTCGACTTCGAGAAGCTGCAGGGCGACCCCGACAACATCGCGCAGCACCTGGTCAGCTATATCCACGGATTCTCGGCGGAAGTGCGCCGCATCTTCGAGTACTTCGAGTTCCAGGCCGAGATCGAGAAGATGAACGAGGCGCACGTCCTCTACATGATCGTGTCGCAGTTTCGTTCCGTCGATCTGCACCCGGAAGCGGTGCCGAACGAGCAGATGGGCCTGATCTTCGAGCACCTGATCCGGCGCTTCAACGAGCTGGCCAACGAGACCGCGGGCGACCACTTCACTCCGCGCGAGGTGATCCGGCTGATGGTGAGCGTGCTGTTCATCCACGACGACGACCTGCTGGCCACGCCGGGCGCGGTGCGCAAACTGCTCGACCCGGCCTGCGGCACCGGCGGCATGTTGGCCGAGGCGCAAAGTTATCTGCGCGACCATCACGCCGACGCCCGCCTGTTCGTATACGGGCAGGACTACAACAAGCGCGCCTACGCCACCGCCGCCTCCGACATGCTGATGAAGGAGGTGAGCCACAGCGGCGCGGCCGGCAACGTGCGCTTCGGCGACAGCCTGATCGACGACCGGTTCGAGGGTGAGACGTTCGACTATTTCCTGACCAATCCGCCGTTCGGAGTCGACTGGAAGCGGCAGCAGCAAGAGATCAAGCGCGAGCACGACCAGCGAGGTTACGCCGGCCGGTTCGGCGCCGGGCTGCCGCGCGTCAACGACGGATCGCTCCTGTTTCTGCAGCACATGATCGCCAAGTTCGAGCCGGTGCGCCCGGCCGAACACCGGCACGGTTCGCGCCTCGCGATCGTCTTCAGCGGCTCGCCGCTGTTCGCCGGCGGCGCCGGTTCCGGGGAGAGCGACGTCCGCCGCTGGCTCATTGAGAACGACTGGCTGGAAGCGATCATCGCCCTGCCGGAGCAGATGTTCTACAACACCGGCATCGGCACCTACGTGTGGATCGTGACCAACCGCAAGGAGGAGCGGCGCCGGGGTTGGGTGCAGCTTCTGGACGCGCGCGAGCTGTGGACCGCCGGCGGCAGCGCGGAGAGCCGGCGCAGCCTGGGCGACAAGCGCCGCCACCTGGCCGACGCTCAGATCGACGAGGTGGTCCGGCGGTACGGCCGCTTCGCGGAGGATGAGCGCTGCAAGCTGTTCCGCAACGTCGACTTCGGGTTTACGCGGATCACGGTCGAGCGCCCGTTGCGGCTGCGCTATCAGATGACGATGAAACGCAAGGAGCTGTTTCTGGACGCCTGCCCGGAGCTACTCCACGACGTGCTGGCTATCGACCACGCTCTCGGACCCCAACCCGTGAACGACTATAACTCCGTGCAGCAGCGCATCATCGACGTTTTGAGCGAACGCCGGTCACGCTGGAAGGAACCGCAGCGCAAACTGTTCCTGGAGGCGTTCACGGCCAAGGACCCGCAGGCCGCACCGGTCCGCAACCAGCGCTACGGAGGGTTCCATGCCGATGCCGCGCTGCGCGACTTCGAGAACGTACCCCTTGCCGAGGACGTGGGCGCCTACTTCAAGCGGGAGGTGCTGCCCCACGTCCCCGACGCCTGGATCGACCGCAGCAAGGACCGGGTAGGCTACGCCATCAACTTCAACCGACACTTCTACCGCTACACGCCGCCGCGCCCCCTCGCCGAGATCGACGCCGACCTGAAGCGCTCCGAAGCCCGCATCGTCCGCCTCCTCAAAGAGGTAACGTCATGACCGGCGGTATGCTATATTGTCATGGTCGTCCCCGCGGCAGCATCTCCACACGCGGGGCCCGTATGTACGGAGGGATTACGTGACGACTGCTGACTTCCTTCATCTTCGCCTGATCGGCGCACGATTCGACGACCACACCATTCCACTCGCGCTCATCAAAGACATCGCTGTGTTGGAAGAAATGATCGTCGAGGTGGCCAAGCACCGGTTTCTATCCGACCATCCCGAGAGACGGCGAACACCGCGTGGATTCACCAAGAACATAGATCTGCGGCTCGCCGCCATGAGGTCCGGTAGCGCCGTGTTGGACATTGGGCTTGCGCTTGGATCGTTGGAGCTCTATGAGCCGATCAACCGACGGTACTTCGAACGTGCGCGCGACGCAGTCATGGAGACCGTCATGGCGGCCGGGCAAGGGGGCCATGTCGATGGCCATGGTCTTCCCGATGTGACGTTGAGCTATTTCGACAGACTAGGCCGCAGTCTCAAGGAGAACGAAGCAGTCGAGTTCATCCACCCGGACCGTAAGAAAGCGGCAACGCTGACGCCGGAAGTGCGCCGTCGGCTCGTACTGGCATCACCTAAGGTAAATGAGTATACCGAGGGCGTCTCGATTCGTGGCCTCATACCGGAGATGGATCAACATGACAATACTTTCAAGATGGAGCTTTCTAACGGCCGCATAATATCAGCTCCGACGCCGGTTCAGCACTTCGACACGACCCTCGAGGCATTCAGGGGCTACAGGTCCCGCCGGCGCGTGCTATTGCAGGGCATTGGCCGCTTCAGCCGCTCCGGCCACTTATTGGGATTTGATTCTATAGAACACGTGAGCATTCTGGATGCTCTGGACATCGGCGTGCAAATCGACGACCTGCGTTTGCTCAAGGACGGTTGGCTGGACGGAGACGGAAAGGCTCCCTCACCGGACGGACTCAGTTGGCTGCTTGAAGTCTTCGAAAAAAACTATCCTGACGGCGCTCCGCTGCCGTATCTCTATCCGACCGTCGCGGGAGGAGTGCAGGTTGAGTGGCCTCTGGGTTCACGGGAAGCTGAGCTTGAGGTGAATCTCGTCACACACTCGGCTTTGTGGCACGTGCTCGACCTGCAGTCGAACGAATCCCAGGAGCGTACTCTTAACTGCGATAGTGATCGTGACTGGAAGTGGCTGATCGGACAGCTCGGCAAAGTGGATTGAGGTAGTACTTGACGGTTGACTCATTGCTCTACAGGCAGGTACATCCGAGTTGGATAAGGGATGGACGTATTACGTCTCAGGTGTTCAAGCCAACGCCGAAAGACGACGGGAGACTATCGGTGTACGACGGAGATAAGGTGTCTTCGGAAGGCTCCTTTCGTCACTACACGGAGGAATTACGTATGTCATCAGTTGGCGTGGTGGCGGTTACCGTCGGAGAGTGTCAGCAGGAACAGCTTCCGATTACTCCTGACCCGGAGCCCTTTCCCGAGCATGTCGTGATCGACTTCAGCTCATGCTTGAATTCTGAGATCAAAAGCAAGGCAAGACGCTTGGCAACCTTCGCTGAGGACCGTGGTTGGCAGTATGGCGGTCCCTAGTTTGACGCCGGCCCGTGGCACCGACTCGATGGGAATCCAGAAGTGATGAGGCCCCGGACCAAGACCGAGAGCGAGGATGGCGGTATCCTTGACATGAGTAGTGGTGGCATCGTATCGTTGCGTCGTATTTTCTCAGTTACAAGCGGCGCTACCCCGGCAAGCGATCGTCCGGAGTTCTGGAATGGCGAAATCCTCTGGGTTACCCCGGAGGATTTGAGTGGTCTAGACGGATATTGGCTACGTACGACCAATCGCAAGATCACTGCCCGAGGTTATGAGTCATGTGGCACCACGATCGTGCCGGCGGAGTCGATCGTCCTGTCGAAACGGGCACCCATCGGACAGCTTGCGTTGCTCGCGAAACCTGCGTGTTCCAATCAGGGATGCTTCTTGCTTTCGCCAAGAGATGGCGTGGACCCCAGATTCTTCTATTTCTGGTTGAGTAGTCGAGTTGACTATCTCCTTCACTTGGGACAGGGATCGACGTTCATGGAACTCAGTGCGGACGACCTGAAGGAAATTCGTGTTCCGTGCCCGCCAACTCAAATTCAACGGCGCATCGCAGACTACCTTGATCGAGAGACGGCGCGGCTTGATGCTCTGGTCGCGGAGCAGCAGCGGTTATTGGATCTGTTGACAGAGAAGCGCCATGCGCTTATAGCTTATGCTGTCACGCGTGGCATTCATCGCCCGGTAACGTTCCGCGATTCTAACGTTGAGTGGTTGGGATATATTCCGAGGCATTGGGACACTAAACGAGCCCGATGGCTGTTTCGGGAACGCGACCATAGATCGGCAACAGGTTCAGAGACGCTCTTGACCGTCTCACATCTGACAGGAGTAACACCGCGGTCGGAAAAAGAGGTCAATATGTTTGAGGCACGGTCCACCAAAGGCTACAAAAGATGCTTTCCTGGCGATTTGGTAATCAATACACTCTGGGCTTGGATGGGAGCCATGGGAGTTGCCGCTGAGGCTGGAATTGTGAGCCCAGCGTACAACGTATACGAACCCGCCAAGCAGATCGATCCGGCGTACATTGATGCGCTGGTCCGCTTGCGTGTTTTCGCGCAAGAAGCAACCCGGCACTCGAAGGGGGTGTGGTCTTCTCGCCTGCGGCTATATCCTGACGGGTTTTTCGCAGTCATGCTTCCAGTGCCCCCGCTGTCGGAACAGCGAGAGATCGTCGCGTTCTTGACGAATGAAGGCGAAAAATTGGACAGACTGATCGACGCTACGTCAGATGCGATCAACCTCATCGAGGAACGACGAGCGGTTTTGATTGAGTCTGCTATCATGGGGGGGAGGGGTACTCGACATGGATGATGCGAAATGATAGTCACAGATTTCAAGCTGACGAATGTTCGCTCCATCAAGGCGGCGGAGCTTTGCTTCCAGCCGGGGTTCAACTTGATAGTGGGGGACAACGGCGCCGGAAAGACTACACTCCTTGAGGCACTGGCGGTCTGCATCTCGGAATACGTGCGCTCTTGCACGGGGGATACGAAGGCGCGGCCGTTTGGAGACGAGGCGATTCGGGCGGGCGCGGAGTCCTTGGACGTGGAGTGTCGGTTCGAGCACCGAGGATCGCCGGCTCGGTTTGTGATACACAAGCCCCGTGAGCGACGAGCAGGACGACAGGCAAGGCGGGAGTTCGTCGGGAGCCGGACGCCAAGTATTCCGCACGCTCACGAGGTGCGGGAGGACGGCGCGGGCTATGCAGCTGATCTGCCGGAACCGGCAGGGCGCCCGTTGGGAGTGCTGTACTCGACGGCCCGGGCGGTGCCGAAGGAACGGGCGCCGCGGTCCCTTGGTGGCAGGTCGGCCGCGTATGAGAATGCCCTTCGTGATCGGGAGGTCGGGTTGGGCTACTTTGCGAGTTGGATGAGCGTGAAGCAAAGCCTCGACGTTGAGGGCAGCCGGCAGGCACTGGCTGGTATTCAGAACTCGGTGCGGCGCTTTCTTCCAGGTTACAGCGATCTGCGTTTGGACGGAGCCGACGGTCGCACCCTCCTGGTCGACAGACACGGGAAGACAATAGCCGTTCGCCAACTGTCCCACGGGGAGCGGGGCATTCTGGCTGTCGTTCTGGATCTAACTTGGCGATTGGCCCAGCTCAACGTTGAGTTGGTTGATCCCGCCAGCGAGGCCGGGGCGGTTGTGCTGGTCGACGAGATCGATCTGCACCTGCACCCGAAGTGGCAGCGAGAGATCGTACACAAACTTACCGATACCTTTCCCCGGTGCCAGTTCATCGCGACGACGCATTCGCCGCAAATCATCGGCGAAGTCGAGCCCGACCGCATTCAGATCATTTCCGACGATGCGGTGTACCATCCGGAGTACTCGTTCGGCTTTGACTCAAATCGCGTCCTGCAGGACATCATGGAAGCGGCCCCACGTACCAAGACGGTTTTCGACTTGCTCACGAAGATCAAGAAGGAGATCGGCGACCAGGCGTTTGCTACGGCCCGTCGGTCACTGAAGAATTTGATCGCCATAGTCGGCGAGCGTGATCCGGAGGTGACACGGATTCGCACGCTCCTGCGATTTCTGGACGACGGCCGATGAGGAAGATCGTCAAGGGAGCGGAACCAGCGAGCCTGACGACGCATCGCAACACGCCGCATTGCGACTATGGCAACTACGGGGACAAAGGCAGGCTGCGGGCGGCGCTCGTCGCGGAACAACGCGGACTATGCTGTTACTGCATGGGCCGAATCGAGAACGATCGGAGCTCGATGAAGATTGAGCACTGGCACTGCCGAGCCGGCTATCCGGGCGAAGAGCTCGACTATCGAAACTTGCTCGCATCGTGTCCCGGAGGCGAAGGTCTGCCGCATCACTTGCAGTTTTGCGACACCAGAAAGGCCGACGACGACCTGCGGTGGAACCCAGCCGATCCGCTACGCCGCGTGGAGGATCGAATCAGCTACGAGCCTGACGGCACGATCGTGTCGGACGACTGCCTGTTCAACACCCAACTGAACGAAGTCCTGAATCTGAACTTGGAGTGGATGAAGATCAATCGAGAGGAAAGCCTCCTGGCGGTCGCTGAATGGTATACACAGAGACGGCCAGATCGACGGCGCGTCGAACAGGAGATTGAGCGCCTTAGCGCACCGTCGGTTCTCGAGCCTTACGTACAAGTTGCGGTCTGGTGGCTGGAGCGCAAGCTGTCGTGACGGTCATCTCCTCGCGCGGTCGGGCGGTTCGGTCAGAGCCGTTCGAAGACGAAGGCGCCCACGGCGGGCTTGCCGGCGGAGAAGTCGGTATCGTCCGTATCGCTGGTCAACGCAGTGATCGGTTGCGCCGGGTTGGAGTCGGCGTTGGCGGAGGTGAAGCGCGCGCCGTCGTCGGTGCCGGCGTCGTAGAGGATGAGTGGCACTTCGACGCGCGCTTTCCAGGCGCCGTCCTCCAGCAGTGCCAGCGCGGACACTCCCACGAACCAGTCGGGGCTGGGCGCCAGCATGCTGACCAGGGTCACGAACGGATGCGAGGAGACGGCGGTGAACTCCAGCCTGACGGTCCCGGGAGAGGTCGACAGCCCGCCGCCGGAGAGCCGGGAGTGCGCGGAACCGCCGGCGATGAGTCGATCTATCTCGCTCAGCAGCGAGCTCTTGCCGCCGGTCTCCGCCATCAGCTCCATGCCGCCGGAGGCAGCCTCGCCCGACTGCCAGATGCGGAGGTCACCGTGTGTTGCGCCGACCAGACCGGAAAAGTGGGGATTGTGCGGGAAGTTCCGCGGGTGGGTCCGTGCGCTCCAAGTGGAGGTGAAGGTGACCCGGTAGCGAGCTTCGGCCGGCGGCGCGGCCGGGTCCGTCTCCGCGCCAGGGTCCGGCGGCGTGGCCGGGTCCGTGGGCGTGGGCGTGGGCGTGGCCGGCTCCTCGGCTGGGGCCGGGTCCGCGGCCGGGGCGGCTGGCGCCGCCATCGCGCAGGCGGAGAGGAACAGCGCGGCGGCCAGACCCGCCGCAAGTGGCGCAATCTTCATAACCGGAAGTACACCGGAACGCCCGCCCGGCGTCAACGTCGTGCGCCGGGCGACTTCCGCGCCAACCTGGCTCCGGCAGCGCGGTGGCGGTGATGAAGCGGACCGGCGAGGCGGCGTTCGAGACGGTGATCGAAGCGCACCTGCTGGCGAACGGCTACGTGTCGATTCCTGGCGGCGCCTTCGACCGGGAGCGCGCCATCTTTCCCGCTACGGCGCTCGACTTCATCCGCGAGACGCAGCCGCAGGAGTGGGCGCGGCTCGAAGCGCTGCTGGGGCCGCAGACCGGCGCGCAGATTCTGGCCGATCTGTGCGCGTGGATGGACGCGCACGGCGCCCTGGCGACGCTCCGGCACGGGTTCAAGTGCTACGGCAGGACGCTGCGCGCGGCGTTCTTCAAGGCGGCGCACGGGCTCAACCCGGAGCTGGAGACACGCTACGCCGCCAACCGGGTCGGCGTCACGCGCCAGCTCCGCTTCTCGCCGCAGTCGGAGCAATCGCTCGACGTGACGCTGAGCGTCAACGGCATCCCGGTCGCCACCTTGGAACTGAAGAACCCGCTCACCGGGCAGACGGTGCGGGACGCCCGCCGGCAGTACTGCCGGGACCGCGACCCGCGGGCGCCGATCTTCGCCTTCAAGCGGCGCGCCCTCGTCCACTTCGCCGCCGACACCGAATCGGTGCTGATGACCACGCGGCTCGCCGGGGACGCCACCCGCTTCCTGCCCTTCGACCGGGGCTGCGGCGGCGCCGCCGGCAATCCTCCCGACCCCGCCGGCCGCGGCTACCGCACCGCGTACCTGTGGGAGGAGGTGCTACAGCGCGACAGCATGCTCGACCTGCTGGCTCGCTTCATCCACCTGCAATCGGACGAGAAGCGCGACGACCGCGGCCGCAAGGTGAAGGTCGAAACGATGATCTTTCCCCGCTACCATCAGCTTGAAGCGGTGCGCCTGCTGACGGCCGCCGCGCGCCGCGAAGGCGTGGGGCACAACGCCCTGGTCGAGCACTCGGCGGGCAGCGGCAAGAGCAACACCATCGCCTGGCTCGCGCATCGCCTCGCTTCGCTGCACGACGCGGACGACAAGCGCGTGTTCGACAGCGTGATCGTGGCGACCGACCGCGTGGTGCTCGATCAACAGCTTCAGGACACCATCTATCAGTTCGAGCACAAGCTCGGCGTGGTGCGGAAAGTCGACGAGGATTCGCGGCAGCTTGCGGAGGCGTTGGAGCAGGCGGTTCCGGTCATCATCTCCACCATGCAGAAGTTCCCGCACGTGTCGCGCCAGCTTCTGCGCATGGCCGAAGAACGGGGCGACGACGCGACCGGCGTGCTGCCGGCCCGGCGCTGCGCGGTGATCATCGACGAAGCGCACAGCTCCCAGGGAGGCGAGACCGCGACCGCGCTCAAGGAGGTGCTCGGCGGCGAGGAATTGCGCGCGCAGGCGAGCGTGCGCGCCGCGGAAGAGGGGCTGGAAGGCGAGCACGCGCAGGCGCTGTTTCTCAGCATGGCCAAGCGCGGCCGCCAGCCCAACTTGAGATTCTTTGCCTTTACGGCGACGCCGAAGCACAAGACGCTCAAGGTCTTCGGCCGCGGCGGCGCGCCCGCGCACCGCTACACCATGCGGCAGGCGATCGAGGAGGGGTTCATCCTCGACGTGCTGCGCCACTACACCACCTACTCCACCTATTACCGGCTGCTCAAGGAGTGCGCCGACGATCCGCAGGTGGAGCGCAAAAACGCGGCGCGGGCGCTGGCCCGCTTTCTGCGGCTGCACCCGCACAACGTCGCGCAGAAGACGGAGGTGATGGTCGAGCACTTCAACGCCGTGACCCGCCACAAGATCGGCGGGCGCGCCAAGGCGATGGTGGTAACCGGATCGCGGCTGGAGGCGGTGCGCTTCAAGCAGAGCTTCGACCGCTACATCGCGCGCAAGGGTTATCCGATCAGGTCGCTGGTGGCGTTTTCCGGCGTCGTCGAAGACGACCGCGCCGCCGGCGTCACCTATACCGAGGAGCGGATGAACGCCGGCGTGCGGGAAAAGGAGCTGCCGGAACGCTTTGCCGCGCCCGACTATCAGGTGCTGCTGGTCGCCGAGAAGTACCAGACCGGCTTCGATCAGCCGCTGCTGCACACCATGTACGTCGACAAGCGGCTCGCCGGCATTCAGGCGGTGCAGACGCTGTCCCGGCTCAATCGCACCCACCCGCTCAAGGAGGACACCTTCATCCTCGACTTCGTCAACGACCGCGACGAAATCCGCGCAGCGTTCGCAACTTATTACGAAGGCGCGGAGATGGGCGCCGAAGTCGATCCGGCGCGGATGTACGCGATCAAGGGCGAACTCGATGCCACCGGCGTGTACCTGCCGGAGGAAGTCGAGCGGTTCTGCGCCGTGTACTTCAAGCCCAGGCAGCGGCGGAGCGCAGCCGATCATCAGGCGATGAACGCCGCGTTGGACCCGGCGGCGGCGCGCTTCGCCGCGCTGCTGCGGGAGGATGAAGCGGAGGCCGAGTCGTGGCGCGGCAAGCTCGGCGCGCTGCGCAATCTGTATGGATTTCTGAGCCAGGTGATCCCGTATCAGGACTCCGACTTGGAGCGGCTCTACGTCTACCTGCGGCACCTTGCCGCCAAGCTGCCGCGGCGGCGGCCGGGGCCGGCCTACGATTTCGACGACGACGTGCGGTTGGAGTATTACCGCCTGCAGAAGATCAGCGAGGGCTCGATAGCGCTCGGTTCCGGGGACGGCGCGGCGCTTGATGGGCCGACCGAAGTCGGCAGCGGCGCCGTTCACGAAGAGGAGGTCCCGCTGTCGCGGCTCATCGACATCGTCAACCGGCGGTTCGGCGCCGACTTCAACGAGGCCGACCAGCTCTTCTTCGATCAGATCGTGGAGGCGGCGGTCGCCGACGACGAGTTGCGGCGGACCGCGGCGGTCAATCCCGAAAGCAAGTTCGAGCTGGTGTTCCGCGACCTGATCGACCGCCTGTTCACGGAACGGATGGACCAGAACGAGGAGATCTTCGTGCGCTACATGAACGAGGCGCCGTTCAAGGAGGTGGTGACCGAGTGGCTGGCGTCGCAGGCGTTCCGGCGGCTGCGGGATACGGACCGGGCCGCGGGGAAGGCGCAACCGGGCGGCTTGCGGATCGTCGCCGGCCGGCCCGAGGAGCGCTACGTCACCTGCGTTCCGCTGGTGCCGCTGGCGGTGGCCGCCGGCGCGTTCGGCGGTCAGCAGCCGGTGGAGGCGGAGGATGATTGGGAGTGGGTGGCGGTCGATACCGCGCGCCAGCTGCGGACGGGCATGTTCGTCGCGCAGGTGACCGGCCGCTCCATGGAGCCGCTGGTGCCGGACGGCGCGTACGCCTTGTTCCGGTCGCCGGTGGAGGGCACGCGGCAGGGCAAAACCGTGCTGGTGCAGCTCCGCGGCGCCGTCGACCCCGAAACCGGCGCCCGCTACACCCTCAAGCGCTACGACAGCGAGCGGGTCGCCGCCGGCGATTCCTGGCGCCACGAGCGGATCACCCTGAAGCCGACCAACCCCGAGTTCGCCCCGATCGTGCTCACCCCCGCCGGCGAAGGCGAGCCGAACGTCGTCGCCGAGCTGGTGGAGGTGCTCCCCGCCGCCGCTCCGATGAACGCCGGTGGTTGACACCACTACAGCCCGGCGCCTCCGGCCTGCCACTTGATGGTAAGCGCCGCGATCGTCAATGCTACCGGTGAGGCAGCGGGGTGTTGGAAGAGCTTGAGCAACAGATAACCGACCTCAGGGGCGCTATCGACGAGTCCTGGAGGTATCTTTGAGCGGGATCGCGTGGAGCAGCGGCTGCGCGAGTTGGAGCGGCAGACCGAGCAGCCCGACCTGTGGCAGGACCGGGAGCGCGCCGAACGGGTACTGACGCGGCTCAAGGGGCTGAAGCGGCGCTATGAGCCGTGGCAGAAGCTGCGCGCCGAGGCCGACGACCTGGCCGAGTTGTACGAGCTGGCGGTGGCCGAGGAGGCAACGGACCTGGAGGCCGAGATTTCCGCCACCGCGGCGGCCCTGCGGCGTACCTGCGCCGATCTGCAGCAATTGGAGTGGATGGCGGGGCCGCATGACGCCGGCGCCTGCTTTTTGACCGTCCACGCCGGGGCCGGCGGCACCGAGGCCTGCGACTGGGTGGCGATGCTGCTGCGCATGTATACCCGCTGGGCCGAGCGCCATGAGTTCAAGGTTGCGCTGATCGATCTGATGGAGGCGGAGGGCGGGATCAAGTCGGTGACCGCGGAGGTGACCGGCGACTACGCCTTCGGGCTGCTCCGCGCCGAGGGCGGGATTCATCGCCTGGTGCGCATCTCTCCGTTCGACGCCGGCAAGCGGCGCCATACTACGTTCGCGTCGGTGGCGGCCTCGCCGGTGATCGACGACTCCATTGAAGTGGACGTCAAGCCGGAGGAGGTGCGGGTGGACACCTACCGCTCCAGCGGCGCCGGCGGCCAGCACGTCAACAAGACCGACAGCGCGGTGCGCATGACGCATCTGCCGACCGGGATCGTGGTGCAGTGCCAGAACGAGCGCAGCCAGCACAAGAATCGCGCCACCGCGCTGAAAGTGTTGCGCTCGCGCCTCTACGACCACTTCGAGGAGCAGCAGCGCCGGGAGCGCCGCGACCTGGAGGGGGACAAGCGCGACATCTCGTGGGGCAACCAGATCCGTTCCTACGTGTTCCAGCCCTACACCATGGTCAAGGACCATCGCACCAAGTTCGAGAACGGCAACGTCCAGGCGGTAATGGACGGCGCGATCGACCCCTTCATTACCGCGTACCTGAAGCACGCCGGGGCGTCCGGGCGGGCGGCGCCGGCCAACGGCGCGGGCGGCTAAGGTGGGTGCCCGCGGCGCCGGGGGCGGCGCGGCGTACGGCTGCCGGCGGGCGGCGCCGCCCGCGGCGGTGTTGCCGGCGCTGCTTTGGTTGCTGGCCGCGGTGGCCGGCGCGGCTGCCGAACCGCCGCCGGCCGATCCGCGCGCCGAGTGGCGGGTGGGCTTTACCGAGTTGCGCGCAGTGGCCCCGGCGGCGGATGACGGTTACCTCGGCGGCGCCATCCCGCGCCTGCTGCGGGAGCGGCTCGCCCCGATCCGGCGCCACTGGCTCACGCCCGAAGAACGCCTGGAGCACGCCCGCCGGGTGCTGGCCGGCGCGGTGCGCGCGCAGCGCGCGCAGGTGGCCGAACTGCAGCGGCAGCGGGACGGTGAGGCGTTGGCGGGGGCTGACACCGGGGCCCTTGACGAGCAGCTCTCCGCCGCCGGCGCGCGGCTGGAGGAGCTGCGCGGCTTGGCCGCGGAGGAGCTGGAGATCGCGGCGCACAAGCCGCTGGTGATGGCGGGCACGGGCGGCGACGATCCGCTGCTGCCGGCGCCCCGGTTCGCGCCGTTGCGGACGGCGCGGGAGGCGGACCTCGACTTGTTGCTCACCGGCGCCTTGGAGGAGACGGACGGCGTGCTGTTCCTGCGGCTGGACGCGGTGGACGGCCACCGCGGGCGGGTGCTGCTCAGCTACCGCGACGTGGTGCGCCGAGACGCGGTGGCCGTGACCGTGGATGAGTTGGAGCGCCGCTTCGCGCCACTTCTGACCGGGGAGCCGTGGGGGGTGATCACCGTGGAACCTACGCCGGCGCAGAGCGCGGTGTACCTGGACGGCGCGTTCGCCGGGTTCGGCGCCACCGAAGTGCGCTACCTGCCGCTGGGGCGGTACACGGTGCGGGTCACCGCGCCCGGTCACCGGCCGCAGGAGCAGACCGTGGCGTTGGCCGGCAGCGGCTGGACGCTGGCGCCGGCGCTGGAACCGCTGCCGCCGCAGCCGTTCACCGTGGTCTCCGCGCCGCCGGGCGCCGCGCTCTACCTCGACTCCCGCTATCTGGGGGTCACCCCGCTGCCGGTGCCGGTAACCGAGCGCCCGGTGCGCCTCCTGCTGCGGCTGGACGGCTACCGCGACGCCTCGGTGGTGCTGCGGCCCGGCGCCGGCTCCCCGTTGCGGGTCGAGCTAGCGCCTGACTCCTATGACCGGGCGCAGCGCCAGCTTGAGCAGCGCAACCGCTTCTACGACCGCCTCGGCGAGGTGGTGTTGTCGCTGGCCGGGCCGTTGCTTCTGTTCACGGCGGCGGGCGAGGCGGAGCAGACCGGCGCCGCCGGCCCCGACCACGGCCTGCTGCTCGGCGGCGGGATCGCCAGTCTGGCGGTAAGCGGGGCGCTCCTGGTGCGCGCCGGCGTGGCGCTGGGCGACTACCTGGAAGCCGCCAACGCGGGGGCGCGGTGATGGCCGGCGGCGGCGGGCGCACCTTTGGCCGGCGGTTGCGGGCGTGGTTCGCGCGCGCCTCGGCCGGGAAGGAGGCGGACTTTGACGCCCTGGAAGACACCTTGCTGGAGGGCGACTTCGGACCCCGCCTGGCCGCCGAGCTGGTGGACGAGGTGCGCGCCGCGCGCCCGCGCGACTGGGACCAGCTCCGGGAGGCGTTGCGGGAAGTACTGGAGCGTACCCTCACCACCACCGTGATCATGCCGCGGCGGCGGCAGCTCACCGTGGTGCTGATGCTCGGCGTCAACGGCGTGGGCAAGACCACGGCGCTGGCCAAGCTGGCGCACCGCTTTCAGCGTTCCTACGCGGTGATGTTCGCCGCCGGCGATACCTTCCGCGCCGCGGCCATCGAGCAGCTCCAGCGCCACGGCGAACGGCTGGGGCTGCCGGTGGTGCGCCAATCCCGCGGCGCCGACGCCGCCGCGGTGGTGTATGACGCGATTACCAGTGCCCGCGCGCGCGGTACCGAGTTGCTATTGGTGGACACCGCGGGCCGCATGCACAACCGCGCCGACCTGGTCGCCGAGCTGCGCAAGCTGACGCGGGTCACCGCCGAGCGCGCGGCCGGCGCCGGCGCCGTGCACCACCTGCTGGCGGTGGACGCCACCACCGGTCAGAACGCGATCGAGCAGGCGCGCCTGTTTCACGAGGCGGTGCGCGTGGACTCGCTGCTACTCACCAAGTTCGATTCCTCGGCGCGAGGCGGCACCGCGTTCGCGGTGAGCCGCCAACTCGGGCTGCCGTTTTCCCTGTTGGGCACCGGCGAGGGTATGGAAGACCTGGAGCCGTTCGACGCCGAGCGATTCGCGGCGGCCGTGGTTGGCCCGGAGTGACGCCGGCGCCGTGCCGGCGGCTTGCGGCTGCGGGGGCGTGGTTGCCGGCGGCGGCGGGCGCGTGGCTGCTGGCGGCGGCGCCGCTGGCCGCGGTGGAGTACTACCGTGCCGACCGCTTCGGTACTCCGCTCACGGCGCTGGACGGGGTGCCCGATGCCGATTCCGGGTACGTGCTGGCGGTGGACTCCGCAGCGGAGGCGGACGCGGCCGGGTTGACGGCGCGGCGGTTGCTGCTGCGGGGCGGCGCCGAGGTCCGCGAGTGGCGTCGCAGCGCGGAGCCCGCCGGCGTGGAACTGGAGCAGGAGCTGGATGCGGGGCGGGTGGTCGCCGAACGCCGCTATGACGCCGCCGGCCGCTTGGTGGATGAGCGCAGCTACGGCGCGGCCGGGGAGTTGCTGCTGCTGGAGGTGCTGCTGTACCGCGGCTCCGACCTGTACCGGGTGGAGCGTTACGACGGGGAGGGGGAGCTGCTGGCGGCGGACGACTATGACTTGACCGCGGGCGGCCGGCTGCGCCGCTTTACGCGCCTCCCGGGGCATGCCGCCGGGGCCGCGGCCGCCGGCCCCGCGGTACTGGCGCTGGTGTTCGGTGGCGGCGATCTGCTGGAGGAGCGCCACGGCGCCGGCGCCGCCGAACTGATCGTACGCACGGCCGAGGGCGCCGAGTACGCGCGCGAGGAATGGGCGGGCGATCAGTTGCTGGCCGCGCGGCGGCCCGCGCCCGCCGTGCCTGCCGCTCCCGTAGCGTTCGGCGCGCCGCGCGCGGAGACCAGCTTCGACGGCCGCGCGGCGACCCGCTCCGAAACCAACTATGACGACCAGGGCCGCCCGGCGCTGGTCCGCGTCTTCGCCGCGGACGAGGCCCCGGCGGCTGGGGACGCCACGGCCACCGGGGATGGCGGCCTGCTGCTTGAAGAACGCCGTTACCGCTACCACCCCGATGGAACGTTGGCCTCCCTGGAGGTAGCCGGCGAGCGCGGCCTCGAGACCTACGCCTACGCCTATGAAGGCGCCGGCCGGCGCATCCGCGAGGAGTACCGCCGCCGCGGCCGGGTACTGCGGGTCACCACCTTCCCGGCCCCGGGCGAGCAGGTGGACGAGGTGTACGGTGCGGACGGCACGGTGTTGCGGGTCTTCCGGCGTGACCGCACGCCGGTGCGTGAGGAGTTGCTGCGCGACGGGACGGTGCTCCGCGCCCGCGACCTGACCCCGCCGCCGCCGGCGGGCGCGCCGTGACGCGGCTGCTGCCGCAGCACCTGCGCTTGGTCGTGCGGGTGGGCGCGCGCCAGCTTGGCATCGGGCGCGGCGGCCTGCAGGCCGCGCCGCTGCTGGCCGCCAGCGGACTGGCCCTGGGCGCCGCCACCCTGCTGGTAGTGCTGGCGGTGATGAACGGCTTTCAGCTTGGCTTTATCGAAGACATACTCGAGATCGGTTCCTATCACCTGCGGGTTACCCCGGCCGTCGGCGCGGCGGCCGGCGGCAGCGAGGCGCAACGCGTCGCCGCGGCGCTGGCGGCCGTGCCGGAGGTGCGCGCGGTAGTGCCCTTCGCCGAGCTGCCGGCGCTGGTTACCGGAACGGCGCGCGGCTTGTCCGCCGCGGCGCCGTCGCGCGGTCTGCTGCTGCGGGTAGTGCCGCCCGAGGTGCGGCGCCTGGACCCGGCCTTTGCCCGCCACGTGGAAGTGGTCGCCGGCGAGTTCGCGGTCGACACCCCGGCGAGCATCGTGCTGGGCGCCGAGCTGGCGCGCCACCTGCGCGTGGTTCCCGGCGACCGGGTAACGGTCGTCACCCTCAGCGGGGCGCCGGGCGGCAGCGGAGGCGGCGCGTTCCTCCCACGCCGGGAGCAGCTCACGGTGCGCGGCCTGTTTCGTAGCGGCCTGTACGAGTACGACCTCGGATGGGGCTTCGTCGGCCCCTCCACCGCGCTCGCGGCCGCCCCGGACCGCGCCGCCGGCACGCCCTTCGTCTACGGCCTGAAGCTGGACAACCGGTTTCGCGACGTGGCCGCGCTGGCCGCGGTGCGCCGCGCACTGGCGGCCGCGGCTCCCGCAGAGGCTCCCGCCGCAAGCCCGGCCCCCTCCCCGAACCCCGCCGCCGAGGTGGAGTCGTGGCGCACCTTCAACCGCGCCCTGTTTGCGGCGTTGCGGGTGGAGAAGCTGCTGCTGGCGGCGATTCTGGGGCTGGTGTTCGTGGTGGTGGCGTACAACATCCTGCAAGGGTTGCGCCGCCGCGTGGTGGAACGTAGCGCGGAGCTGGGGCTGTTGCGCGCCCTCGGCGCGGCGCCGTGGGTGGTACGCGGCGTGTTCGTGTGGGAGGGAGCGCTGCTGGGGCTGCTTGGCGCCGCCGCCGGCGTCGCGCTGGGGTTGCTGCTGGCGTACAACGTCGGCGGGATGTTCGCCGCGCTTGAAGCGGTGGCCAACGCGGTGCTCGCGCTGGCGGCGCGGCTGTCGGGAGCGGGCGCGGCCGGCGCCGGGGCGGTGGAGATCTTCTCGCCGGCCACCTTCTACCTGGCCGAGGTGCCGAGCCGGCTGCTGCTGTCCGAGGTGCTGCTGGTGGCCGCGTTCACGGTCGCCGCCCCGGCGCTTGCGGGGTTGGCGGTTGCCACCCGCGCCGGCCGCGCCGCCGCCGCCGCGGCCCTGCGCAGTGAGTGAGTTGGACGCTCGGCGGGTTGCCGCCGCGCGTGTTGCGGGTGGTCCGGCGGGCGCCCACGGCGCCGGTTGCGCGGCGCGTGCGGTAGTGGGCAGGCGGCGCCCGGCTGGGAGGGGCGCGCGGTGGCGGTAGCGGTGCGCGCGGCCGGGGTGTGGAAACACTACGCGGGCCCCGCCGGGCGCCTCACCGTACTGCGCGGCCTGGATCTGACCATCGATCCCGGCGCCACGGTGGCCATAACCGGGGAAAGCGGCTCCGGCAAGAGCACGCTGCTCAACGTCGTGGCCGGCCTGGACCGCTTCGGACCGGGCAGCGTGCAGGTCGGCGGCGCCGACCTCGGCGCGCTGAGCGAAGCGGAGCTGGCCCGTTACCGCCGCACGCTGGGGCTGGTCTTCCAGTTCCACCACCTGCTGCGCGACTTCAGCGCACTGGAGAACCTGCTGGTTCCGGCGCTGATTCGCGGTCACGGTCGCGGAGCCGCGCAGCGCCGCGCCCGCGACCTGCTGGCCGCAGTAGGACTGCGCGAGCGCGCCGACTACTTTCCCGCCGAGCTCTCCGGCGGCGAGCGCCAGCGGGTGGCGGTAGCGCGCGCGCTGGCCGCGGAGCCGGCGCTGGTGCTGGCGGACGAGCCGACCGGCAACCTGGATGAGCGCAACTCGCAGGTCGTCGCCGACCTGCTGTTCGACCTGGTGCGGCAGGAGCGCACCACGCTGGTGCTGGTGACCCACGACCCGCGCCTGGCGGCGCGCGCCGCAGCCGGCTACCGGCTGGCCGGCGGCCTCCTGCACCCGGCGCCATGAGGCCCCCGGCGCGCCCGCGAGCACGCCCGGCGGCATGAGCACGTCCGGCGGCGCGATTGCATCCGGCGGCAGGAGCGCATCCGGCGCCGCTGGCGCACCCGCCGCGCCGTGGTGGGCGAGTTGGCGGTTGGCGCCGCGACTGGCTTGGCGCTACCTGGCGGGCCGCCGCCGGGGCGCCGGAACCGGGGCCTACTTCGGCGGCGCGGCGCTGGGCATCGGGCTGAGCCTGGTGCCCCTGATCGTGGTGCTGGAGGTGTCCGACGGCCTGATCGAAGGCATCACGCGCCGCTTTCTGGAAGTGGGCAGCTATCACTTGCAGGTCCGGCTCCCCCCGGGGCTGGCCGCCGACGGCTCCCTGCGCGGGGGGCTGCTCGATGCCCTCGCCGCGCGCCTTGAGCTGAGCCTGGACGGCGTGGCGCTGGCGGCGCGCGAGCGTCAGGGCGTGGCGCTGGCCGCGGCCGGCGCGCGCCGCCAGGTGGTGACGGTGCGGGCGGTGGCCGGCGACCTGTACCGCCGCGACGCCGGCCTGCGCCGCTACCTGCAGGTGGAGGCGGGGGAGTTCGACCTGCAGGGCCGGGGAGTGGTGCTGTCGCGCGAGGTGGCGCGGCAGCTCGGAGTGCGGGTGGCGGACCGGCTGCTGCTGGTCACCGCCCTCGACCGCGGCGCCGGGAGCGGAGCCCCCGCGCTGCTGGTGCCGAAGCTCACCCCCCTGGAGGTGCGCGCCATCGTCGCCACCGGCTACCAGGAACTGGACAAGCTGTGGGTGTTCGTGTCCCACGCCACCGGCGACCGGCTGCTGGCGCCGGGCAGCGGACGCGCCTTCGTCGGCGTCAAGATCGCCGACCCGTTCGCCGACCTGAACCCGGTGCTGGCGCAGGTCGCCGCGGCCGCGGGGCCGGGCCACCCGATCCACACCTGGTATCAACTGGAACGCGCCAACTACGAGTCGTTCGCCACCAGCCGCGCGCTGCTGCTGTTGATCATGGCGCTCATCGTGGCGGTGGCCGGCGTCAACGTGGCCTCCGCCACCGTGACCGTGGCGCTCGCGCGGCGGAAGGAGGTAGCGTTCCTCAAGAGTCAGGGACTGCCGCCGGAGGTGGTGTTCTGGTCGCTCACCGGCAGCGGGCTGCTGGCCGGCGCCGCCGGCGCGGTGCTCGGCATTGCCGGCGGGCTGGCCGCGGCCCTCAATATCAATCAGATCGTCGCCGGCCTGGAGGGCATTGCCACCGCGGCGCAGCAGGCGGCGGTCATGCTGTTCACCTCCGCTCCCGCCGCCCCGGGGCCGGTGACGCTGATCGACCGCGGTTTCTACCTGGAGCAGATCCCGATCGAGGTGGAGCCGGCGCCGCTGTGCCTGGTCGCCGGCGGCAGCATCGCGCTGGCCGGGTTGGCCGCGGCCCTCCCCGCGGCGCGGGCGGCGCGGCGCCTGCCGCTGGAGGTATTGCGCCGCTCGCAGAGCGCCGGCCCGGAAGCGCCGCAGGCGGCGCCGTGAGCCCCTTGATCGACCGCGCGGTATCGGCTATAACGGCGGCATGCGGCAGCCCTGCGGGCATGTGGTATATTGAAGTGGTTCGCACTCCCATCATCGAACACGAAGGAGCCGTCACCAGTGGCAACACACACATCAGTTCGCGCATCGACACTCACGCAACGGGAGGAAGCGGGCCATGTTTAAAGGTCTGACGCAGCGCGCCCACAAGGTCCTCACCATCCTCGCCCAGGAAGAGGCGAAGCGGTTTCATTCGGAGCAATCGTTGCCGGAGCACGTGATTCTGGCGCTGCTCAAGGATGGCGAAGGGGTAGCGGTCAAGGCCCTGCAGCGCGTCAAGGTCAACGTCGCCGAGATGCAGATGGAGATCGAGCGCTCGGTGCCCAAGGGAACCGGCGGGCTGATTCTCGGCGACGTGCCGGCCTCCAAGCGCGCCCGCAAGATGTTGGAAACCTCCGCCGAAGAGGCGTCCAGCATGGGCCACGAGCTGATCGGCACCGAACACTTCCTGCTGGCCGCGTCGCGCGAGCGCGAAGGCGTGGTGCTGCGCTACCTGCAGAAGTTCAACGTTACCCCCAACATGCTGCGCGAGGCCGTGATCCGCATCAACGGAATCGGCGAGACGCAGCAGCGTAGCGGCGGCGGCAGCAGCAGCGGGTCGCGCCGGCGCAGCCAGGGAACCGCGCGCAAGTCGACGCCGACGCTGGACGAGTTCAGCCGCGACCTGACCAGTCTGGCGCGCGAGGGCAAGCTGGACCCGGTGATTGGCCGTACCCGCGAGATACAACGGGTGATTCAGATTCTGGCGCGCCGCACCAAGAACAACCCGGTGCTGATCGGGGAGCCGGGAGTCGGCAAGACCGCGATCGTCGAGGGTCTGGCCCAGAAGATCGTGAACGGTACCGCTCCCGACGTGCTGCACGGGCGGCGCGTGCTTACGCTCGACCTCGCCTCCCTGGTGGCCGGCACCAAGTACCGGGGCGAGTTTGAGGAGCGCCTCAAGCGGGTGATGAAGGAGATCGTCGGCTCCGGCAACGTGGTGATGTTCATCGACGAGTTGCACACTATCATCGGCGCCGGCGGCGCGGAGGGCGCCATCGACGCCTCCAACATGCTCAAGCCGGCGCTGTCGCGCGGCGAGCTGCAGTGTATCGGCGCCACCACCCTCAACGAGTTCCGCAAGTACATCGAGCGCGACGCCGCCCTGGAGCGGCGCTTTCAAGCCGTGTTCGTGGAGGAACCGGAGGTCGAGGACACCATCGAGATTCTCAAGGGCATCAAGGAGCGCTACGCCGCGCATCACCAGGTGGTCTACACCTACGACGCGCTGGAATCGGCGGCGCAGCTCTCGCAGCGCTACGTGAGCGACCGCCACCTTCCCGACAAGGCGATCGACCTGCTCGACGAAGCCGGGGCGCGCAAGCGGATCGACAACAGCGTCCGGCCCAAGGAGCTCACCGATCTGGACGAGAAGATCGAGCGCCTCACCATCGAGAAGAGCAATCTGGTGAACAGCCAGAACTACGAGAAGGCGGCGGCGGTGCGCGACCGGGTGCGCCAACTCAAGGCCGACCTGGACGTGCGCAAGAAGAAGTGGCAGCAGAACATGCAGTCGGAGCAGCGGCAGGTCGACGTCGAGGACATCCAGCACGTGATTTCGGAAATCACCGGCATCCCGCTGGCGCGGATCGTGCAGACCGAGTCGGAACGCCTGCTCAACATCGAGGAAGAGCTGCACCAGCGGGTGGTGGGACAGGACGAGGCGATTTCGGTGATTGCCGCGGCCATCCGGCGCTCCCGCACCGGGCTTTCGTCGCCGCGGCGGCCGCTCGGCTCGTTCGTGTTCCTGGGCCCCACCGGGGTCGGCAAGACGCTGGTGGCCAAGACCCTGGCCGAGTTTCTGTTCGGCAACGAGGAGGCGCTGGTCCGCATCGACATGTCGGACTTCATGGAGAAGCACAACGTGTCGCGGCTGGTGGGCGCGCCGCCCGGCTACGTCGGCTACGAAGAGGGGGGCATGCTCACCGAGCGCATCCGGCGGCGCCCCTACAGCGTGATCCTGCTGGACGAAATCGAGAAGGCGCATCCCGACGTGTTCAACCTGTTGCTGCAGGTGTTGGAGGAGGGGCAGCTCCAGGACCAGCTCGGACATACCGTGTCGTTCCGCAACACGGTGCTGATTATGACTTCCAACGCCGGCGCCCGCGAGATCAGCGCGGATTCGTCGCTGGGCTTCCAGGTCACTTCGGGCGGCAAGCAGTTCTCGGAGATCCGCTCCCACGTGCTGGCCGAGATGAAGCGCCTGTTCAGTCCCGAGTTCCTGAACCGCATCGACGAGTCGGTGGTGTTCCACGCCCTGAGCAAGGCGCAGTTGGAGCAGATTCTGGAGCTGGAGTTGAAGGACGTGCGCGGCCGCCTCGGCGAGCAGCAGATCAATCTCGAGGTGCGCAAGGACGCGCGCGAGTACCTGATGGAGAAGGGCTACGATCCCAAGTATGGAGCGCGCCCGTTGCGCCGGGTGCTGCAGAAGGACATCGAGGACCCGCTGTCGCTGGACATTCTCAAGGGCCGCTTCCTGCCGGGCAGCACCGCGATCGCCTACGTCCGGGACGGCAAGTTGCTGTTCCGGCGCCGCCGTTCCAGCGCCGCCAAGGCGCCCGCCGGCGACCGCCGCGCCGAACTGGTGGGCGCCGAAAAGTAACCGCGGCTCTCAGGTTTTAGGTCAACCCTCGGCTGCAATCGCCGGCTCGTGGTCGCGGGGAGCGGGCGTAGCGCCGTAACCGGGGGCGCGCAGCAGGGCAGCGCGGAGCGCGCGGCGGCGGCTTTCGCGCACCAGGGTGAGGGGCCGGCGCCGCGCCAGCAGCGGCGCAATGGCCGGCGCCGCGCCGTACAGCGCGACCTGTCCGTCCGGCCGCAGCAGCGGCGCCAGCCGTGCGGGTAGCTCACGCCGGGCTTCGGCGCTCAGGTCTTGGTCGGGGTGCAGCAGCGCCAGATCGTAAGCCGCCGGGGCGCCGCTCGGCAGGCCGACCTCGTGGCGCAGGGTCACGGCCGACTCCGGGACGCCGTTGCGGGCCAGGTTGGCGCGGGCGGCCAGGAGCTGCAGCGCGTCGCGGCTCGCCAGCGTGAACCGCAGGCCGCCCCCGTCCGGCCCGCGTTGCGCCGCCGCCCAGGCGCGCGCCAGCCACACTGATAGGTGGCCTTGGCCGGGGTTCCAGGCGAGGACCCGCCACTCCGCCGAGGCCCCGGCGTGGAACCGGTGCGGCTCAGTGCCGCGAGGAAACGAATCCCGCTCCGGCGGCGCGGCGGGGAGCACGGCGCGGCGCTGCAGCAGAGTTGCGGTGAGTTGGATCAGATGGCTGGGGGTGTCGAAGTCGGGCAGGCCGTACACGGTGGCGAGCGGGAAGCTGAGACCGGCCACGGTCACGGCGCCTTGATGGCGGTGATAGGCGGCCAGCGCGGTCTCGGGCGCGCCGCCGGGCGCCGGCTCGGTGGCGGGCGCGGCGGCCGGCGGGCGGGGGCGCGGGCGGCCGTGGAGCACGCAGTGGCCGCTGCCGTGCTGCTCGTGGATCAACTCGGCGGCGGCGCCGAACTCACGGCGCACCGCTTCCGCCAGCGGCGCCACCACCACCACGGCGATGCGCCCCCCCGGGAGGGCCGCCGCCGCCGCCGCCGCCAGCAGGCGCGCCAGCACCGGGGCGCCCGCCTTGGCCGGCAGGTTGGCCACCACCAGTTGGTAGCCGGGGCGCTCCCGTGCGCCGTCGAGGCCGGTGGTGTCCACCCCGCCGCGGGTGGTGCAGGCAATGCCGTTGGCCGCGGCGTTGTGCGCGGTGACGGCGAGCGCCAGGGCGTCGCGGTCGCGCGCGGTGACGTCGGCGGCGTACCGCTTGGCCAGAGCCAGCCCCAGCACGCCGGTGCCGCAGCCCAGGTCGAGAATCGAACGCAGGCCGCGCTGCTCGCCGGGACGCGCGGCAAGCTGGCGCGCCACGCTGGCGAGCAGCAGCCGGGAACCGCCGTCGACGTCGTAGCTGCTGAACAGCGACTGCGACAGCGCCAGCCGCAGGGTGTGGCCCTCGAACCGAAAGGCAACCGTCTTGTGCAGGTAGTCGCTCAGCGCGGGGCCGGCGGGGGTTGCGGGTGCGGGCTTGGCGGTGGCGGTTGCGGGGGCCGCGGGGGTTGCCGGGTCCGCGGGGGCTGCCGGGCCCGCGGGGGTTGCCGGGCTGCCGGGGGTTTCGGCGCCTCCGGGGGCGGGGGCTGCGATGGCCCTGGCGGCTCCCGTGGCCCCGGCGGTGGGCGGCGTCGGCTGCTGCCGCGGCATCACTCCTGCGAGGAGCGCTCGACGTACTCCCCGGTTTCGGTGTTCACCACGATGCGGTCTCCATCCTTGATGAACAGCGGCACCTTGACCTTGAGATCGGTGACGGTGGTGGCCACCTTGGTGGCCCCGGTGGCGGTGTCGCCGCGTTCGGCGTGGGGGGCGTCCTTCACCTCCAGCGCCATCTTGATTGGCAGCTTGACGTCCAGCGGCTTCTCGTCCCACACCACGATCTGATAGGTCTCGCCGTCCAGCAGATAGGGGCGGCGCTCCTCCAGTCCGTCGAGCGGCACCGTGAACTGATCGTAGGTTTCCAGGTTCATGAACACGTAGCCGTCGGCGTCTTCATACAGGTACTGCGCGGCGACCGTGTCGATCTCCACGTCCTCCAACGACTCCTGGCTCTTGTTCACCTGCCGCACCACCAGACCGGTCCGGATGTTCTTGAGCTTGAGCCGCACGAAGGCCGAGCCCTTGCCGGGATTGACGAATTCGCGCTCCACCACGAGGTGGGGAGCATCTTTCACGAGCAGATACATGCCCTTGTCGACTGCGCCTGCCTTAATCATAGCTCGCGCCAACCATACCAGAAGATGGCGTTTGGCGTTTTTGCCTTGCCGTGCGGCGTCGCCGTTCAGACTCAGACCAGGTCGGCGCAAGCCATGATGGGGGCGATGGCGGGGAGTCCGAGCAGCAACGCGTAGAGGCGGTCCAGGCCGACCGCCACCCCGGAACAGGCGCCCGCGGCGGCGAACTCCCGCGCCAGCGTCAGGTCGGGCGGCGGCGCCACCCGCGCGCGCGCCTGCCGCTTGGCCTCGCGCGCGAACAGGGTCTCCAGCGCTGCCGCGCCGGTCTCCTCTTGGAAGCAGTTGGCCACCTCGACGCCGGCCAGATACAGCTCCCAGCGCCGGGCGTGCGCGCCGCCGGGGGCAGTCTGCGCCAGCGTGGGAATCCGCGCCGGGTAGTCGAAGACCGCCACCGGGTATTCCCCGGAGATGAGCGGCTCGACACACGTGAGGAAGATGCGGTTGAAGAGCTGCTCATAGGTGTCGCCGGCGGCCACCGGCAGCTCCAGCCGTTGCGCCGCGGCGCGCAGCTCCGCCGCCGAGGCGTGGGCCGGATCGAGGCCGAGTGCGTCCTGCCACAGGCGGGACATGGTGACCTGCCGCACGGGAGGGCGGGTGGCGCGGGTACCGCGGGCGGCCGCGCCCGGCGCCGCGTCCAATTCCGCGTGGAGGGCCGCCAACAGTTGCTCGGTGCGCGCCAGCGCGTCGCGGTAGGTCTCGCCGGTGGCGTACCACTCCAGCATGGTGAACTCGTGGCGGTGGAACGCTCCCTGCTCCTCCACGTTGCGGAAAGAGCGCGCCAGTTGGTAGACCTGCGGCATACCCGCGGCCACCAGCCGCTTCATCCACAGCTCCGGCGACGGCGTGAGGTAGAGGGGCCGGGAGGCGCCGCCGGCATAGTGCTGCTCGGTGGCAAAGATAGCGATGGAGGGTTCGGGAATCAGCCGCGGCGCCAGCAGCGGCGTCTCCACTTCGACAAAGCCATCCTCCTCGAAGAAGTCCCGCACCCGCCGGTTGAGCCGCGCCCGCAGCCGCAACAACTCCGCCGGCTCATAAGCCGGCCCGCGTTTCACGTGTCCGAGCTTTGCGTAGAATCACCGGATGAGGATCTGGGCCGAGCCGTTACGGAAACCACGTAAACACCCCACTCGCCGACGCTGCTGCCAAAAAGACGCCGCCGCAGTTCTTCGGTGGCGCAATCGGCCGCGTCGCCGGGGTATTCGCGTGGATCAAAGTCCTCTTCGAGATCAAGCACTACCGAAAACACGAAGATGAGGCTTCCGCTGCTGCCGGTCCGGGTGGTCCACTCGGCGCCGTACGCCGGAGAGTCCGGCGGCCGGCTCGCTGTGAACTCCCTGGAGATCCTCTCCGCGTCCTGCTCCGCGGCGCGGAAGGCCGCCGCCCGGGCTTCGGCGGCTCTGAGTTCCTCCTGCTCAACCAGCCACGTGTCCGAGCTTGCGTAGCTCATTTTCTCAGTGTACCCGTTCGGACCGCTCGGTCGCAACCGGAGGGCGCGCGCGCCACCGTCGGCCGCGAGCGGCGCGTCCGCATCGTCGACCTCACCGCCGCTCCGGGCCCTGCCGGAGTACGGCGTTGCGTTGCCAAGCCGGTAGCGGCGCGCGCCGCCATAGGGTAAGCTGCCGCCCGTGGCCGTGAAGAACGACAAACCGCTGACCATTCTCGCCTGTTTTCCCCACGCCGACGACGAGATGGGGGTGCTCGGGACGCTGCTCAATCACCTGTCCCGGGGCGACCGCGTAGTGCTGGCGTGGGCAACGCGCGGGGAGATGACCTCGCTGTTCGGGGACAAGCCGATGGACGAGATCGTGACCGAGCGCAAGCGCCACACCGAGGAGGTGGCGCGCATCGTCGGCTGCGAGATCCGGCAACTGGCGTTCCCGGACGCGCGCATCGGGCGCTCCCACGAGGAGGCGCTGGAGCTGGCGCGGCTGGTGGCCGACGTGCGGCCCGACGCCATCGTTACCTGGAACGTGCTGCGCGGGCACCCGGACCATCGCAACACCGGGCACCTGCTGCAGGACGCGGTGACCTACGCGCGCCTGCCGCGCATGGTGGCCCCGCTGCCGGCGCACCGCCCGCGGCAACTGGCGTTCTTCGCCTATTACGACGAGGCGAGTCCCTATCCGCCCTTCTACGTGGACGTAACCCCGCACATGGACAAGATCGCGGAGGTGATGGAGCTGTACGCCAAGGTCTACCACTGGAAGGACGCGGCCGCGAACCTGCGCCGGCGGCGCGCCGCGGTGGGCGCCGAGTGCGGCGTGAAGTACGCTGAGAAGTTCAACTTGGTGGCCGGCCCGCGCGCCGCGGCCACCTGTTTGCTGCCCTGACTCGACTCCGGGCAGCCCCTCGGCGCCGGGGCGTCGGTGCCCGGTCGGTTGGCGGTGGTGGGTCTGCCTGGTAGCTGACGCCGGCGCTTGAATGTGTTATATTAGGCCGCGTTCACTCTGCCCGATGGTGTAACGGTAGCACGACAGACTCTGGATCTGTTCGTCGGGGTTCAAATCCCTGTCGGGCAGCTACCCCTTCCTGATGGACGGCCTGCTTGATGAGTGACGCGGCGTTGCGGGAACATCTGGTCAATCTGCTGAGCGGGCGCGGGGCGCACGTCGCGTTTGAACACGCGGTGGCGGACCTGCCCGAGGCGCTTCGGGGGGCGCAGCCGCCGGGGGCGGGTTCTTCGCCGTGGCAGCAACTGGAACACCTGCGGCTGGCCCAGTGGGACATCCTCGAGTTCAGCCGTAACCCGGCCCACGTCTCGCCCGAGTGGCCGGAAGGCTACTGGCCCGCCACCGCGGCCCCGCCGGCGGGCGCTTGGCAGCGCAGCACGGAGCGGTTCCTGGCCGACCGCGCGGCGATGGTGGAGTTGGTGACCGATCCGCAGGCCGACCTCTACCGGCCGTTTCCCCACGGCAGCGGGCAGACTCTGTTGCGCGAGGCGCTGGTGCTTGCCGACCACAATTCCTACCACGTCGGCCAGCTCGTGCTGCTGCGCCGCCTGCTGGGCTGCTGGTGCCAAGCATAACGGTTCGCGATCTCACCATCCGCTACGATCAGGTGCTGGCGGTCAACAACCTGGCGCTGCACGTGGAGGAGGGCGAGTTCATGGTGCTACTCGGCGCCTCCGGGAGCGGCAAGACCTCCACCCTGCGCGCCATCGCCGGCCTGGAGTCGCCTGCCGACGGCGAGATTCTGTTTGGGGAGCGCTGCATGTTCTCGGCGCGGGAGGCCATCGACCTGCCGCCGGCGCGGCGCGGAGTGGGGATGGTGTTCCAGAACTACGCGCTCTATCCCCACATGACCGCGCTGGACAACGTGGCGTTTCCCCTCAAGACGCAACGGATGCCGCGCGAGAAGATTGCGCTGGCGGTGGAGCAGGCGCTGGCGCTGGTCGATCTGACCGGTCTGGAGCAGCGCTACCCGCGCCAGCTCAGCGGCGGCCAGCAGCAGCGGGTGGCGCTGGCCCGCATGCTGGTGGGGCGCCCCGAGGTGCTGTTGTTCGACGAACCGCTCTCCAACGTGGACGCCAAGCTGCGGGTAGCGTTGCGCTCCGATCTCAAGCGCCTGCAGCGCCGGATTGGCGCCACCTCCCTGTACGTGACGCACGACGTCGCGGAGGCGTTCGCGCTGGCCGACCGCATCGCAATCATGTTCCACGGCGTCATTCACCAGGTCGGACGCGCCGCCGATCTCTACCACCGGCCGGAGACGCTGCAGGTGGCGGAGATGACCGGGTTGCCGCAGTCCAATCTGATTCCCGCCACGGTGACCCGCGCCGCCGGCGAGGTGCTGCTGGCCGCGGTGCCCGCGCCCGGCGCGCCGTTCCGGCTGCCGGCGATGAACGGCGCCTTTCACGGCCAGCGCGCGGTGCTGAACGTGCGCGTCGAGGACCTGGAGGTGATGGCCGCCGGCGGGGAGGCGGGCGCCGCGGGGCCGGCGTTCGAGGTGTACGCCGTGCTGCCGCAGGGCGCGTCCACGCTGATTCACCTGCGCTATCCCGGCTGCCGGGAGGAGTTGGTGGCGCGCGTGCCCGGCGCCGCGCCGGCGTGGCGCGCCGGCCAGCGCGTCACGGTGCGGTTGCGCCGCGGCAACCTGTACGACGCCGCCACCGAGCGCCTGATCGACTCCTTCGACCGCGCCGCGGCTTAGGGAGAAAATCGCCAAGCGGGCCAAGCTCCACCCGGTGATCCAGGCGGTTTCGATGCGCGCCGCGTTGGCGTTGGCCAGCGCCGAGCCGGATCAAGTCACCGGCGGGCGGCTACGCGCCGCGCATGGCGGTGGCGGTAGCGGTGATGGGCGGCGCACAGCAGCCGGAGATTGTCGGGCTCGGCGCTGCCGCCGAGCGCATACGGCACGACGTGATCGATCTCCAGCAGATGCCGGGAGCCGCACCGGCGCCCACTACCCCGGTCCACGTAGCTGCAGCAGCCCCGGTCGCGCTCCCACACCTGCCGCCTGACGGCCACGGGAATAGCGCGGCTGCGGACGCGCGGCTGCGGCGGCGCAGTCGCCGGCGTGACGAGCCTGGCGGTCCGCTGCGCCGCAGGCTGCGCGCGGCCTCCTGCCTTCGGCGCCGAAGTGGCGATTCCGGCGGCCACCGCGGGCCGGTCCGCGGCCTGAACCCTCGCCGGCGAAGTCGCCGCTCCTGCCGACAGCTCGGTCCGCGGCGGCGCCGCAGCCTCTTTCGGCGCCGAAGTTTCCGCCGTGACTTCCGCGGTCCGGGTGGCCACCGCCGGCCGCTTCGCAACCGTAACGCGGCGCTGGCCGGCGTCCGCCGGCACGTTCGGTGCCGAAGTCGCGGAGCCTGCCGGCAGGCCGCTCTGCTGCGCCGCCGCGTCCGGCCCGGCCGCTGTTTTCGGCGCCGAAGTTTGGGCGGCAACAGCGGGAGTCCGGCGGCTGCGGCCCCGACCGCGCGGCGGCCGCGACGGGTCGTGGCGGTCCAGCGCTTCCCGTACCACCCGCCCCAGAAGTTGCCCCAACGTCATCTGCGGGTCCACGTGCGACAGCAGCCCCTTGAGTTGCTCCAACCCGACCTGGCAGTCGTCGTCGATCACCGCCTTGAGCTCCCACCGCCCGGCTCCAAGCGGCCGCATCCGGTCCGCCGCCCGCGCCAGATCGGGATCGACTTTGGCGAGCATCTCCTTTACCTGCCGCGTGCTCTTGCCGGCCGCCTCCGCCACCAGCGACTCCCGCGCCGCCGCGTCCGGCACCGGCGCTACCGGCCGCTCCGGCGCGCGTACCGGCGCATCCGGTACCAAGCCGCCGGGCGCACCCTCCGCCCCCTCCGGCCCGGCCGCGCGCGCCGCTCCGTCCGGCGCCGACCCGCCAGGCGCGGCGGCCGCCCGAGCGCCGGGCTCCATGACCGGCATGGCCGACCCGGCATCGGCCTGCTTGCCGCGCCCGCCGCCGTCCGGCTTCTCGGTGTCGGGGGCTGCGGCGCGGCGCGCCTTACGCTCCTGCTGCTCAAAGGCGTGCTGCAACTGCGCCGCCGCGTCCAGCATCAGCGTGCCCTCCAGCAGCCGCCCACGCGCCCCGTTCACTTCCTCGCACAGCCGCATCGCCTTGAGCCGGCGCCAAGCCGCGCCAGTGCTGTAGCCCAGTTCGCGCACGTAATCGAACATGCCGGAGAATCCCAGAGTGAGGTACAGACCGCGCCGCTCAACTTCGCGCAGGTGATCGATTACCACGCCTTGGACGTAGTGTTCGATGGCGGAAAGTTCCTTGACCCGCAGCAGCAGATGGCGGTCGGAAAGGGCGGCAACGGTGGTCGTGATCGGCGTGTCGAGAGAGGTCTTATTCACGGATCAAGTATAATCATAGACAAGACTTGAGTCAACTGTTCCGGCGGCTTTTTTTGAACCCCGGAGTAGCCCGCGCGGGGGCTTGGCACCGGGTTGGGCAAGGCGGAGCGGGCCCACCAAACGCCGAACGCCGTTGATAAGAAACGAAGTTTACACGGAATGATAGTGGACCGTGGCGATTCGAGCTCTCTCGTCACACGATCGTCAAGCCGGAATTCTGAAACCGAAGAAAGTGCTCCGTATTCACAGTCGCCACGGCGGCGCCGTCCGAGAGCGCCGCTGCGGCAATCATGCAGTCGGTCAAGGAGCCTCTCCTCCTGCCAGACTGATTGAACAGGTCGGCCGCCGTGGCGGCGTCATCAGCGCCAAACTCCCGGCACCGTCCAACGACCCGTGTTGCAGCTTCCAGATCGGAGCGGGTGAGCGGACCGCAAAGGAACTCCGCCCAGGCGACGGAGCTCATAGCCAGTGGCCGGCGCTCGTGAATCCATCGCCGGAGCTTGTGACCTTCAGGAGACTCCGGCCGCAACGCTCGAATCAGAAAGCTGGTGTCCAGGTGGATCATCGAAGATGGTCAGGTGAGAGGGCGGCGGCGCGCATCGGCAGCACGCTCGACGGCGTTCTCGCGCTCCCACTGCTCAAGGTCGACGTTGCGTTCGCGCACGGAAGCCTGCAGTCGGTCAAGGGCGTTGAGCGCCGGGTTCTCACCAGACGGCGTGGCCGCCGCCAAACTGCGAATGGCGCGCCGCAACACGTCGGACTTTGACGTGGCCAAGTGACTCGCCAAGTCCTCCAACATGCGCACCGACTCAACATCCAGCGTGTAGGTCGACTTTATCATGGTTATGGCCATACCGCAAGAATACGGCCATACTCTGAGCACGTCAAGCAAGAGAGCCCCGCGCCGGGGGCGCGGGGCTCTTGAGTCGGATAGCGGGGCGGCGCGTCAGGCGCCGCTGGTCACCGTGATCTGCTTGGGCTGCGCCTTGGCCGTCTTGGGCACGGTCACGGTGAGCAGCCCATCCCGGAAGCGGGCGCTGATCTGCTCGGCGTCGGCATCCTGCGGCAGCACGAACGAGCGCTTGAAGGCGCCGCCGCGCCGCTCGCGGATCACGTAGCCCTGCTCCTCGCGCTGGCTCTCCTGCTCGCGCTTCGAGGCGATGGTGAGCAGGTTCTCCTCCACGTTGACGGTGAAGTCCTGCTCGCTCAGGCCCGGCAGCTCGGCTTCCAGGTGGTAGCCGTCGGCTTCCTCGCGCACGTCCACGCGGGGCGCGGCGGCGGCGAAGGCGGGGCGGTTCCAGTCCCCGAACAGGGAGTCGAACCAGTGGTCGAAGTGCACCGGCGAGGGGCGGTACGGACGATAGGCAACGAGGTTCCTCATCTCTTTCCTCCTGTGAGTTGGTCGTTCACCAACCAATAAGCAGAAACCGTGCCAACTGCCGATGCGGCCATCGCGGCGCCTGCAGGGCGTTTCCCGGGCCGTTCGCGACGCCGTGCCGGTGGGGGGATGGGTAGAAACGACCCAGGGCGCCGAAACCGGCTGCCGGTTGGGTAGAAATCACCCAACCGCGCCCGGCTCGTTGGAGAATCTGTACCTCCTCGCCGCACTGTACGCCGCCGTGCCGGCCCACCCCTATGCCATTGCCGGCGCTCTCGACCGCGCGTCCTCCCGGCGAGTCATCATCCCGGCGCGTCCTCGCTGACCATCGACTCGAAGGCGGGCAGCAGGTCGCTTTGATCCAGCGCCTCCTCAAGCAGCCGTAGCGTTCCGCGAATCGAAGACACATCTACGTCGCGCCGGTGGATGCGCCACAGGCTCCGCGCGTCGGTCAGATCCTGGGGGCGGCTTGCGAGGAGTTTGGCGATGATGAGATCCCGGACAGCGATCAGAGGGACCTTGATGCCGCCGACGTCCACCGCCCGGGCGCGATCGAGGAACTCGTCTTCCAGCCCCGAACCGGCCAACACGATGTCCAGCGGCATGGCGGTGGCGGTGTGAACAAAGGGCATCACGCGAGTCCGGCGTATGAAGTCGGGGTCTGCCACCCGCAAGGCGAACCCCGCGGCCCGCATGGCGGATGCGAACCGTTGCGGGTCGTCGGGTTCCAGCTTGAGGGTGACGTCGACGTCTGCACTCAAGCGAGGCACGCCGTACGCGAGGACCGCCTGGGCGCCGAACACGTACCAGCGCCCCCAGCCTGCGAGCGCCTTGGACAGCGCGGTCAGGAGTTCAACCGCGGCGGGGGGAAGCACGCCGGAACAGCTCGGCCAAGCGCAGGTGAGCGAGCAGGTCCTGCTGCCGGGCGGCGGCGCCGGGCCATTCGGGATCGCGCAGGAGCGCTTGCCGCCGCAACTCGTCGCCGATGCGGAAACCTTCCAGGGGACCGTAGCGGGCGATCCGTTCAGCCCAATACAAGTCCTTCGCGGCGCGCGCCGCGCCCCAGTCGCGCGCCACGTATTCACGAATACCGCGGCTGACCATGCCGCCAGTATAGCACGACGAGATAGAACAGAGAGCGGCGCGGCAACGCGAGAGCCCGCGCCGGGGGCGCGGGGCTCTTGAGTCGGATAGCGGAGCGGCGCGTCAGGCGCCGCTGGTCACCGTGATCTGCTTAGGTTGCGCCTTGGCCGTCTTGGGCACGGCCACCGTCAGCAGCCCATCCCGGAAGTGGGCGCTGATCTGCTCGGCGTCCGCATCCTGCGGCAGCACGAACGAGGTCGATGATGCGAAAAAGGCTCAGGTGCATCGGCGGTGACAACCGTGCAGCCGCCTTTGACCATTGAGCTCACCAGGCAGTCGGACTTGATGCGCCGGTCAATCGCCGCAAGCGCGGAATTCAAGCGCCACTGCTCCGTAGCTCCGCGATTCGGTTGGAAATTCTGGCCCAATCGTTGTAGAGCGACTCGGTGATCTCCCCGTAGCCGGCCGGAAAGCTTCCCGCTTCCGTGTCCAGCGGTATCTCCTTGACTTTGGAGCCGGTTCGCTCGGCATTCGGCGTGAACATCCACGCGCCAACTTGATTCGATGGGAGCGCAACGTCCGATCCGGTGATTCCTTTCCGCTCGCGCTCGGGAATCTCTGCCAGTCGCACCAGATTGGCGATAGCCTCCAACATCCATTCGCTGTGCGTGGTCAGCATCACCCGGACGCCCGCATGAACCAACCGGGCCAGCTCACGCGCGAACGCTGCCTGCATGGCCGGATGGAGATGCGATTCCGGCTCCTCAATGATCAGCACGTCTTCGGGGCGGACGAAGTACCTCAGATAGAGCACGACCGGAGCGAGCTCGGAGACCATCGACGACGTGCGCATCAGCGGCACGTCTGCGTCCCAGCCGGCCGGCCTATAAGCAAACGACGGATAGCCGGTTTCCGACCGTCGCAGCCGGATGGTTCCCGGCAGGACGTTCCTCTCCAGAATCCGCGCCAGTCGTTCGGGACGCTGCCGCACTCTGCCCATCCTGGTGAGATGTTCCAGAAAGTCGGCCAGTATGCCCGACAGCAAGGGGAGTCTGAGGGAAGTGCGCCGCCCGGCGGTCGTGGCGTCTTGGATCAGCGTGCCGACTACTACCTGGAGACCGTGCATCACTCCGGTCCGATCAGCCGGCAGAAAGTAGGCGGAACGGGTCAGCGGATCGATCAATTTCCGCATGACTGATCCCAATACCTCACGCAGCAGGAAAAAACGGTCTTCGGACGAGGTAGGTCCAGAAAAGACAACGTCGTTGTATTCCTCGTCGGCCTGATTGAGGGAAAGCGGTACGGGCGGAACCTGCCCGGCGAACCGGGTTCGTGACTGACCGAACTCGAAGTGATACCGCACCGGCTCGGCGCCGGCGGACGGGATACTCATTATGACCCGCGTCCTGTACCCGCGCCCTCGTCGCACCAAATCATCCGGTGCATCGACACCGAAGCAACGGCTGAGCTCTCGTGCCAAGTGTGAGCCGGCCGAGCCAACCCGTTCCAAGGCGGGCCGAAGACGATCCGCCAGTGCGTCCGGCAACGGCTGCATACGGTCCCGGTCCGCCGTCCGCCACCACTCCGCAGTTGGAAAAAGAAGAGCGTCACGGTCGGGCAGCGAGTCAACCATCGAATCAGCGAGCCGGAACGCGTACGAGGGTAGCCGGAACGCCGATGGTTGGAACGAGCCGAAGAAGCGGTGTAGCGCGTAGACTAGCATCGCCAGGTAGGACTTGCCGGTGTTGCTCGGTCCGGCAAACACCGTGAGCGGCCGCAGGTCGACGGCGGCGTGCTCGATCGGACCGAAGTCGGTCACCTCGATCCGGTAGTCGCCGTCGGCGGCGGCTGCGGTTCGACTCATCTAAAGGGACTCCACGTTCAAGTGTAGCATGCCGCGGCGCCCGTCCGTAGTGCGCGGCCGGTCACCCGTCACCGTCGGGTGCCGTAGGGCGGCAGGGGGAGCCACCGCGGGCCTCATCCAGTAAGAGATGATGCAGCCCTGGCGCGGTGCTGTGCGGCTCCTCCTGGGCGATGGTCCACTCGCCCATCGCGTTCAACCCGGCCACGGTGGCCGCGTCCAACACGTTCTCGGAGACGCAAGAACCCCCGCGAATCAGTTGCTCCCGCCTCTCCTCCTGAGCCGGCGTGATCCCTCCGAGCCACCGGCCGCAGGCGACCGGCGCCCCGTATACGTTCCCAGTGTAGCACCGGCCGCGGAAGGTCAGCCACCCGCGCGCTTGAAGCGTGTGATCTCGCGATCGATATCTTCGGGAGTTTCGATCGATTCACCGCGCGCAGCTCGCAAGTACAGGGTCAGGGCATATTCACAGCAGGATGCGACGTAGTCGATGAACTGCGCCAAGTCTTCGGTCCGGTCGGCTCGTTTCGAGCTCCTGCAGGTAGCGGTCACGCTGGTCGATCGGGACTATCGCTACCGTGTAGCCGTGCCGGATCAGGATCAGGTTCATTAGCAGGCGCGCCATGCGTCCGTTGCCGTCGTCGAACGGATGGATGCGCACGAACCGGTAGTGGACGGTCGCGGCGATGATGATCGGGTGTTCGCGCTCGGCTTCCTGCATTCGATACCAGTCGATCAGGTCGCTCATCTCCGGCTTGACCTGCTCCGGCGGCGCGAAGTAGTAGGTCTCGCCGGTCGAGGTCAGCACGTTGTTCGGCGTGGTCTTGTATTCGCCGGGCGTGATCGGCCGCATCGTGCGCCGGCCGTCCGGCGTGATCGCCTCGTTCTCGTACGGTTCCTTCAACAGCACGCGATGGAGGTTGCGGATAAAGACCTCGGTGAGCTGATCCTAATTTCTGGCCACCTGCTCAATCGCCTTGACGGCCTGGTCGTGCCCCTGGATGTCCAGATGATCACGCATCGGCTTCCCGCGGGCCGTGAGTCCGTGAAGGATCAGGCTCCGCGTTTCGCCGAGCGTGAGCGAGTTCCCCTCGACGGCGTTGGAATGGTAGTTGGATTCGATCCGCAGCTTCTGTTCGACCCGGGCAAGCACTTCCGGCGGCAGCGGTCGCAGTGCGTCGAGCTCGCACTTGAGCCGGTCAATTCTGTTCAGGATGTCCGATGCCATAATGATCGCGTTGCGCGCAGCCTCCCCGGGCCTCGGTTATCGGCTTGCGGGGCCGCCGTCTCCCCGCTCGCGGAGCAGCGCCTCAAGCTCGGCGACGCGGGCTTCCGCCCGGTCGTCATGGGGTATTTCTACTTCTGTCGGTCGAATACATATTCCCATATGCCTCCTCCTTTCGGAAAGATTGATCTACTGCTCCGTACCTGGACCACGATCACGGCCGCTCCTGATCCCAAAGGAGTACCAGCGACGGTCCGTACGGCACTCAGCACTCCGCTGGGCGTGGATAAGCTAAGCGTGTGTACCCGTCGGTTGTCAACCCTTCCGTCCGTCGTCGGTTTCGCTCTGAAGCGCGGCTCGCGCCGGGCGCAGCCACCACGCGACGGGCGTCCGCGGCGCGGGCGGCGCTGGTAGTCCTCAGAGGTCCAGGGTCGGCCCCGGCTTGACGCGCGAACCGGTGGTAGTCGGGTGTATCGCCGGCAGTGTTGAGCGATCTTCGGGTGCAGCTTGATCCACTGAGCTCATCGGTCTCGTCCCACCGGTAGCGCGGCGTTTTGCCGGGGCTTGGACATAAGCCTCCATAGGTCGTGATTCCACACGCCGTACCAACCGCCGGTGCTGGTTCCGGCCGCGTTGTAGCGATGCCAAGAGGCGGCGGCGCCGGCCCCGGGGGAACGGCTATGAAGCGACGCCAGCCAGGGATGGGCGCTACTTCTTCCGGAAGTAACGCCGCGCAGTTATGATCCCGTCAGTCGCTGTTCTGTACTGTAAGACAGATCCTTCTCTTACGAAGTCGTTGCTCTCGGTGCTGCCGTCTACGCGGTAATGTGTCGTTTGAAACTTGTGTGTCAGTCATGCTAACGCCTACCCTCGTAGCAAAGCCAGCGAAGTCTACTCCCGCGCGCGGACCTATTACGCGGATGTTATTCTTGTCCACTTCAAGCTCCACGGGATGAGTGCTGTGTGCCGTGTCTGCGCCTTGGGTTGTCCAAGAACCATGCATCCAGATTGGCGGAGATAGGACGTTGCTGCTTGCCGCCGGCGGCGCAGCTTCCTCGCAGGCCCCTATGGCGAACACTCCAGAGATGGCGACGGCGATGATCGCTATCCCACGAGTCATCCTCCTCGTAGACAGCGGCCAAGGATCAAGCGGGTAGTGCCCAGGCGCACGCGGGATGGTTCGCCCATACGGTCTCCTTGTACCCGCCACCCCTTGTGTGCGGTCGGGTGATTCCGACGCCCCGGCATTGCAGGGACTGTGCTGGCTGGAGCGCCGGCGGTCGATGCGGTCAGCCGGATTGATGCTGAACCTCACCGGGGATGGTGGGTGACCTCAACCCGGCGGCTGCAACAGGCTCGGGAGGCTGAACCCAGTAGGGCCGCGCACTTGGCGCGGCTGGTGACTCACCCAGCAGGCCGGCGCGTCAGCGCATCAGAAAGCGTGCGTTCAATAGGGCCGCGCAGTTGGCGCGGCTGGTGACGTGTTACACTCACTCATCTTCAACCCTAACGTCCTTGAAAGTAGTACTCGCTCCATCCAGCGCATCCCACGCAGCATCAAATTGGTGTTCTTCCCTGAAAGCACGGCAGAGCAGAGTAACCGTCGTAGTAGTCGGGTATCCCACGGTTCCCAGGTCTATCCGCCCCCACCGATTACAAGGCGATCCACTGCGGTTTATATCGGCGGTTAGCCAGGCTCGTGTATTCGGCTTCGCGCTATAAGAAACCGTAAACACTTGGTCAGAACGTCCGTATCCGGTGCCAGCTTCAAGGCAACTCGTACATTCCCTTACCGTAGGGAAGCGGCATCGCCTACACGGCTCCATAAGCGAAAGGGTATCGCTTCCTGTGCGTCTGATGGTAACGGTTATATCGACGGTCTCTTGTGCGGGCGCAGCCGGCGGCGGCGGTATAAGCGGGGGTACGAATGGGGCCGCAGCGACATATAGAGCTACAGTCATGCTTGCGCTACTTCCTCTGGCGTCGGTTGCGGTATACGTCGCCGTATAAGCGTACTGTTTGACGGGCGTTCCACTCAGGCGCCTTGACGATTCTTTGAAACTTGCCCACGAAGGGTAGTGTTCCCCACGGTCGCGCCATTGAAGCGAATGGCGCAGTGTTCCTTCGCCACCTGTAGCCGCGGGAAGGATGCGCGAAAGCGGCTCGCCAACCATGCCATCAATCGAAAGCAGCAGATCAGAGAACGAAGGGCGGATGTAGTTGTCTGGGGGTGTAGGCGTAGGTTCGGAAGGCGTATTCGGCTCGGTTGGCGCAGGCGTCTCGTCCTGTCCACCGTCGTCACCAGTGCCGCCACCGTCGCCAGCGGGTGCGGCAGGGGGATTGCCGGGCGCAGGTTCTTGCTGGCAACCAAGGAACATCGCGCCGGCCACCAGGGCCAGCGTGATGATTGCGAGCTTCCTCACCGGTCGGTTCCGAACGGGTCGAAAGTCTGCGAGGGCGGGTCCGCGGTCACCTGCCCACGCGAGTCTATCGCGCACAGCACCATGCTGGCAGCCAGCACCAGCGTAATAATGAGCTTCATATTTCCTCCTGGGTCGCCGAAGTGTCGGCGGTATGTCCGAAATGTCCGGGTTATCCGGTCATCGAAAATGTCCATTGCGGCCTTCCATCATGCGCAGGTTGTGCTCCATGCCAGCTACGTGAAGCGCCACGGTCCGCAGTCACGTGCTCACCGGTAGATTGGCGGCCTCGGCGGCGCGGCGGATGGTAGCCAACTGCTCAGGTTCCTGTCGCTCGACAGGCTCCAACCGTAGCTGCAGCGTCGCCGAATGGCGCCGGGGCCTACGGCCATAGGCGGCGGGTGCGCGCGGTACCACGTCGCCGGCGGCGTTGTGTGGTGAGTTTCAATGCCGCGCACTTGGCGCGGCTGGTGACTTCGAAGTCTGCCGGGAAGCCCGTCGCTTGGTCGGTTGTGAGTTTCAATAGGGCCGCGCACTTGGCGCGGCTGGTGACGCCGTGCGGTGTCGCAAGGATGCGACCAGGGCGCTATGCGTTTCAATAGGGCCGCGCACTTGGCGCGGCTGGTGACCTAGGAGGTTCAATAATGGCTAAGGATGTAAACTCCGAAGTTTCAATAGGGCCGCGCACTTGGCGCGGCTGGTGACGCACGAATGATGGATGCCGTTGTGCTCGCATCGCCTGCGGTTTCAATAGGGCCGCGCACTTGGCGCGGCTGGTGACACTACAGAAAGTCACTACTTCCTCCTGGATATAGGGGGGGGGTCAATAGGGCCGCGCACTTGGCGCGGCTGGTGACTCAGCTGCATGGGTCTCAGCTTGGGCGATATCAGGTGTTTCAATAGGGCCGCGCACTTGGCGCGGCTGGTGACTTCGGGCGTCGGGTAATTGGCACAATCGTCGTCATAGAGTTTCAATAGGGCCGCGCACTTGGCGCGGCTGGTGACCATAGTGAAGCCGGGGCACAAGACGACAACGAACAAGGAGTTTCAATAGGGCCGCGCACTTGGCGCGGCTGGTGACTTGATAACTCCGGTCTGCCTGTTGATCTGCCAGTCGGAGTTTCAATAGGGCCGCGCACTTGGCGCGGCTGGTGACCAGCACACTCTGCTGCCGTGCTGCGATAACGAAGAAGGTTTCAATAGGGCCGCGCACTTGGCGCGGCTGGTGACCGCATGACGCAGCGCGAGAAGATCGCCCGGCAGCTACGTGTTTCAATAGGGCCGCGCACTTGGCGCGGCTGGTGACGCAGACTTGATCGAGAGCTCCGGATGGGCGCAGGGTGTCGTTTCAATAGGGCCGCGCACTTGGCGCGGCTGGTGACTGGAGTTGACGGCGGATGCGGATATGGTGAAACTCGGGATGTTTCAATAGGGCCGCGCACTTGGCGCGGCTGGTGACGCGTGGCGTAGGAGGATCAACAGTGTTGTTCACGGATCGGTTTCAATAGGGCCGCGCACTTGGCGCGGCTGGTGACGCCTTCCCGCATGCCTCTCGGCGTCACGTCTTGACGGCCACGTTTCAATAGGGCCGCGCACTTGGCGCGGCTGGTGACTCCCGTCTCCCAACTCCTTGATCTGCAAGCGCAAGATCCGGGAGCTGCGAGCGCAAGGGCCTCTGGCCGACGGTTGGACCGTCGAATGGGACGCTCGTCTGTGAATCTACCCATTATCTCCGTTGCCGGCAACATGATTGGGCGACGCGAGCGGAATCCGTGGGGGATCAGCAGCTCGCCCCTCGGGCTCGGGTCGCTATGTCAATGAACGTCGTCTGCCGATTGGGCGCCACCATACCACGTTCGGCCAAGTAGGGGAACACCCACGCACGCTCGGCGTCCGTCGTCAGAGCGGCGGCTGCCCGACCGCGAGCCACCCGGTCACACGATCAGCGCTCGCCGCTCCGACTTCGCGCGGTCCGTAGCGGTCTGCCGATCTTCGTCCAGGCGCGCGATCAGCAGCCGGTCCTCGCCGGTCTCCATCACGGCGCGCAGTTCCTGTTCCATCCGGTCCCGGCGGCGCGGGTCCAACCGGCAACGGAACACGGAGAGCTGCATCCACTCGCCGTAACCATGCAGCAGCCGGTAGACGCGGCGCCACCGCTTTCGGGACGCGACGTCGTAGGCAACCAGATACTCCCTTCCCGGTGGCGGCATAGAGGCGCTCCGGCTACCGCCATCTCATTTGCGCCGGGGGCTCGGCGTCGCGGCGTAGCGAGCGGGCCAGGCGGGCGGCCTCGGTGGACGGAAGGTCGCGGTAGGCGACGGCATGCCCCAGCACGTCGTGGAGGACGCTCTCATCCAGCCGGTCCTCCAGGGCGGCGAGCACGGCGCGGCGGCCCTGCTCGCCGAGTAGCACGCCATCGCCGTCCTCCTCTACGTGGCAAGCCTTGAGCATGCCGGTGTTCAAGATGCGCAACACCACGGAATCCGCGATCCGCGGCCGCGCCGGTTCCATCAGGTCCAGCGCCAGCGCGGGACGGCCATGCCGGAATCCGTGCAGAAACCCGGCGTACAAATCCAGCCCGGCGGCGGTGACCGCCACGCTCCAGGAGCGGGTCTGGACCGCGTAGGCGAAGGAGAGCGCCGCGTTCACCGGGTCGCGCGGCGGCCGTCGATTGCGGCCGCGGAACCGCTCGGCGGCCCAGGCGGCGCGCTTGCGGAGCATGGCCGGGAAGGTCTGGAAGTAGATGGCGGCGGCGGCGCCCTCGTAGCCGCGCAGCTTGTCCAGGTCGCGGGTGCACTCCGCGTTTTCGATCAGTTCCTTGAGCCGGCGCACCGCGCTCGTGGCTTCGCCGCCGCTGCCGTTGCGGCGCAGGAGGGTACGGCAGTTCCTGATCTTGGCGGTGACCCAGGTGCGCGCGAAGGCGATGCGGCGAGCGGGATCGACGGCTGCGGCGTGCTGGGCGGCGCGCAACGCGCCGTCGCCGTGGCCGAAGCCGGAGGTCGCGCCGAGAAACCAACCGGAGGAGGTGGCCCAACACACCGGGATGCCGCGCCGCATCAGTTCCTGCAGCGCCGGCGTGGTTACCTGGACGTTGCCCAGGATGATCAGCTCGGACAGCTCGTCCAGGCGCAGGCGTTGGAGCAGCGGCTGGTCCTTCGCCGAGACCTCGAGGGTGCCGCCGGCCAGCCCGACGCGCGCGCCCTGGTGGTTGACGTAGACCGGATGGCGGATGGCCGCGGCGCGGTCGCGCTTGTCGGCGTCACGCATCGCGCCGTTCCGGGGCGAACAGGCCAAGGCCGAAGTGGCAGCCGTAGCCGAACGCCAGCGGCCCGCGCACCGGCGCGGCGAAGACCAGTCGCCACGCCGTCCCGCGGCCGCTCCCTTTCGGTTCGCTGTCACGCCAGCGCCAGCGCGGCGCGGCGGCGCCATGCCCGATCAACTCCACCTTCGTCAGCGGCGGCAGACCGCGCGCGGCGCACTCGCGGCGAATCATGTCGTCCTGCGAGAAGCCGCGCTTGGCGTGCCACGGCCGGTAGTAGGGAGCGATGGAAACCCACTCCGCCGCGGTCTCCAGCAGGGAGGTGGGAGGGTCGGGATCGTCACGCCGGCCGATCCAGTCGGAGACGGCGCGCCAATGCTCGTTGCGCGACCGGATGGCGATGTCCGCGGCCAGCAGCGCCGCCAGCGCGCTCCCGTCCATCGCCCGGGCGTAGACGGTGAGGTGGTCGATGCGCCCGTCGCCGTCGGCGTCCTCCGGCAGCCAGAACGCGTGCCGGTGCTCCGTGACCGGCGCGGCGCGGTCGGCGTCATGGCCGGACAGCGCCGCCGGGATGCCGCGCGGGCCGTACATCAGGCGCGCCCGGCCGAGGGTGGCGCGGCGGGCGCGTTCGGCGGCCTGATGCCCGCTGCGGGCTGCCGGCGGCCGGGCGCCGGTCACCCGAAAGCGCACGCAGTCCGGCATCCGCGCCGTCATGCCTTGTTCAGCCAGTTGCTGATGGTCTGATGGTTGCGGAGCCCCAGCAGCCGGGCCGCCTTGGTCTTGTTGTCCCCGGCCTCCGTCATCGCGCGCTGCAGATAGTGGCGCCTGATCTCCGCCAGCAGCGCCTCGACGCTGAAGCCGTTCCCCAACGGGCGGTTCCATGCGTCTCGCTCGCGTCCACCGGCGACCGACAGCAGCGCGCCGCGCAGGTCTTCCCCGGTGATGGCGTCGCCGGCCGACCAGATCGCGGCACGCAGCAGCGTGTTGTGCAACTCGCGCACGTTGCCCGGCCACGGGTGCTGCGACAGCACGTTCTTTGCCGAAGCGGAAAGTGCCTTGCGTTGAAAACCGGGGGTGTTCGCGCATTCGTCGTTGATCCGGTCGAGGAGATGGCGGGCGACAAGCCCGACGTCGCCGGCCCGCTCGCGTAGCGGCGGCAGCCGGAGCATGGCCACCGCCAAGCGGTAGAACAGGTCCTCGCGGAACCCACCGCGCGCCACCTCCTCCGTGAGGGTGCGGTTGGTCGCGGCAATAACGCGCACGTCTACCGGCCGCGCCGTGCCGTCGCCGACCCGTTGGACGGTCTTCTCCTGCAGCACGCGCAGCAGCTTGGTTTGCGCCGGGGGCGGCAGCTCCCCGATCTCGTCCAGGAACAGGGTGCCGCCGTGAGCCTGCTCGAAGTGCCCTTTGTGATCACTGATGGCCCCCGTGAACGCGCCCCTCTTGTGGCCGAACAACTCCGACTCGACCAGCTCGCGGGGCAGCGCGCCGCAGTTGACGGGAACGAAGTTGCCCTGCCGCCGGCTCGACCCGTGGATGGCCCGCGCTATCAGCTCCTTGCCGGTCCCGCTCTCTCCCTCGATCAGAACCGGCACCGAGTGCAGCGCCACCAGGCGAGCGCGCAGCACGACCTCCTGCATTGCCGGGCTGTCATGGATGATCGCGTCGAAGGCCGGCGCCGGCTGCGGCAGACCGGCGCTCAGAAGCTCCAGCTTCCGGTCCGGCTGCCGCAGCACGTCGGAGAGGAAGTCCGCCGAGATGTCAAAGGGGACGGAGACGGTACTGACGCCGTGCTCCTTGGACGACTGAATGATCGTGGCCGGGAAGAGCGTCTTGGCCAGGATGACCCACACCGCGGCCATGGCCGGCGTGCCGGGGCTCAGGTGGAACGTCAGCGCGGCGTCCGCGGCGGCGGCGCGCGCCCGCTCGCACGCCCGCTTGGCGGCGGTGTAGATCTCGCCGAAGTCGGTCGGGCTGGTGAGGCGTTCGTGCAGCAGGGCGAGACTGGCCCCGTTGGCCCGCCCTTCGAGCCAGGCGCGGTAGCGCTCCGCGTCGCCGCCGTGCGTGGTGAGCAGGAAGGCCGCGTCGTATCCGCCCTCCGCCAGTGCCTTGGCCACCGGTCCGATACCCTCCGCGTCTTCCTCCTGCGCCCGCAGGTCCGTAAAGCCGATCCAACTGATCAGAACGCTATGCATGTTGCTCCTCCTGCTTACCGACAGCAACGACCGTGCCAACGCCCGGAAGCCGTACCGAGCTGCCGTACCGCCGGCCGCCGGATGCCGCCGGCGACCGCTACGTTACGCTGTCGTAAGATTTCTTGCGACTCGCGCCGCCTACGCCCGTTTGCGCCGCGCCGTCCAGGATGGCACGGTACTTGCTCTACCATGATCGAGCGCTCGGCGCTCAGTACTCAACGTGGAGGATCGATGAAACACACTCTGGTTACCTTCCTGGGCCGCGGGGAAGCGCCGTACCGGCGGGCCACCTACCGGTTCCCTGACGGCGGCGTCAAGGAGACCGCCTTCTTCGGTCTGGCGCTGACCGAGCAAATGAAGCCGGATACGGTCGTCATTCTGGGCACCCGCGGCAGCCAGTGGGGCGCGCTGGTTGAGCACGTGGCGGCGCACGGCGACGAGGACGCGCGTATCGCGCTGCTGGATGCCGAGACCGGCTCTGCGGTCGACCAGGGCCTCCTGGACGGCGTGACCCCGCTCATGCGGGCGCAGTTGGGCTGCGACGTGGTGCCGCGTCTCATTCCGTTCGGCGAGTCTCTGGAGGAGCAATACGACATCCTGGCCACGATCGCCCGGGTGGTTCCCGGCGGCGCCGTGAGTTTCGACCTGACGCACGGATTCCGGCATCTCGCCATGGTCGGGTTCCTGTCGGCGTTCATGCTGGAGCACCTGCGCAATCTCCGCGTCGAGGAGCTCTGGTACGGCGCCCTGGACATGACGCGGGACGACATCACGCCCGCGCTCAAGCTGGACGGGCTGGTCCGGGTGCGGAGTTGGGTAGCGGCGCTGGAGCGGTATGACGCTACGGGAGACCTGCGCCTGATCGAGTCGCTGCTGGTCGCCGACGGAGTGCCGCCCGACAAGGCGAAGTGCCTGGCCGATGCGTCCTTCTACGAGCGCATTCTCAACGTACCCGCCGCCGAGAACAGGGTGCGCACGTTTCTTCACTATCTGTCGGAGCGGAGCGAGCCGCTCGGCGGCGCCTCCGGTCTCTTCCGGGAGGAGTTGGAGAAACGGCTGCGGTGGGTCGATCAGGGCAGCCCCTGGCAGAAGCAGCGCGCGCTCGCCTGCCAGTATCTGGAACGCCACGACTTCGTGCGCGCGGCGATGTTGGGGTGGGAAGCCTATATCAACCGGCAATACGAGCGTAACGGTTGGGATATCAACCAATACGACGATGACCGTCGCAGGGCGGCCATAGACGAACTGGCGGAGCGGGCCAGTCAAGACCGGCGGTGTGGCAACCTCCACCGGATCCTCAACCAGATCCGCAACGCACTGGCTCACACGATGCGTGCGCCGAAACGAATCCGCGGTATTCTCAATGACCCCGGCAACCTCCGGAAATCACTGCGCGATGCCTTCGCAGTCCTCCTTGCCGACGATGCTGACTGACCGCGTTGCATGTCCCCGCGCCTGTGGCGTATGGTTGTAGCGGAGTCTCAGATGTCAGCCGAGCTGATGCCGGTCCGAGGTCAGTCGTGACGTTTCTGGTGCAGATCGACGTTCCGTCGATCAAGAGCTACGTGTTCGGCACGGACCCGTTGAATGAGGTCCGGGGCGCCAGCGCGCGGCTGGATTGGTTGAATCGGCACGAAATGGAGCGCGTGCTGCGCGAGCATCTCGGCACGGCGGAGTTGGAGACCATCTACGCCAACGGCGGGTCCGCGCAGTTCATTGCGCGGGGCTGCGACGCCGGCACGGTAGAGGCCGCCAGCCGCCGCATGGTTCGTTCCATCCGCGAGCAGACCGGAGGCGAGGTGCGCCCGGCATACGGCATCGCCCCGCTGCCGGACGACGGATCATACCGTGACGCCGTGAGCCAGGCCCACTTTCAATTGCGCTGCCGCCGCGGCTTCGCCGGCGGTCATCACAGCGCCGCCACTCTGCCGCCGATCATGGAGTGCGAGTCCGCTTCTCATCTGCCGGCCGCCGGCCCGAGCTTCGGCGCCGAAGGCGTCACCATGTTGTCCGAGTCCGGCCTTCTGAAGGTGCGCGAAGGCCGGGAGGCGCGGGCCGGGGCTGTCTGGCACCGGTGGATGGAACACCTGAGCGATGCCGTTCCGTGGCCCGGAAAGGAGGAATGGCCGGCCCTGCGGTGCCCCGACATGAATGCCATCGGGGAACGTTCCTCGTGGCGGAACTATGTCGGCGTGGTGTACGCCGACGGAAACGCGATGGGCAAGGTGGTGCAGGCGCTGGACAGCGCCGAGACCTGCCGGAGTTTCAGTGAGATCGTCGACGACAGCATCCGGGAGGCGTGCTTTCTCGGCCTCGATGAGGTCATGCGAGAGGACGTCGAGTGCATCCGCGGCGCCATTGATCGCGAGCGCCCGCGGCGTCCCCTGCCGGCCGACGTCCTGCTGCTGGGCGGCGACGATCTGCTGGTGGCGCTGCCGGCCGACCGCGCCCTCGACTTTGCGTTGCGCGCCACGGGTGAGTTCGAACGTCTCGCCCGTGCCAAGATCGACGGCGTGAAGGAAGACGGCGCGCGGCGCTTCTTTCAAGAGCGCCTTGGAGGCCGAGGCTTCACGATCTCCTGCGGCGTCGCCATCGTGCGGAGCACCTACCCGTTCTACTTGGCGCTCCACCTTGCCGAGCAGTTGCTGAGGAACGCGAAACGCAACCCGAACGGAACGAATAGCGACCGTGACGCCGCCCGCATCGATTTCCACGTCGTGGCCGGCGCCAACAGCTACGCCCTCGAGCGGGTCCGAACGGACACCTACCGCACTGATTCCAAGGCGCCCCGGACGTTGCGGCCGTTGACGCCCGCTCAGTTGCAGGAGGTACGCGAGGCGGTCCGGGACTTGCGCTCGGCAAACTTTCCGCGCAGCAAGCTGCACGAGCTCCTGGCGGCGGCACTGAACCCGGCGGCGGGCGCTGCCGAACGTGGCGTCCGGGAGGTCTTCGCCCGCGCCCGCCATGGCGCCGAATCCTCGCAACGCCGCGCGTTGTGGGACGCCGTGCAACGGCTGTGTCCCGCCGGCCATGATGTCCGCTTCCCGTGGTATCAATCGGGTAACCGCCGGCTCCTGTGCGTGGCGGACGTCGTGGACGCCTACGATCTGTTTCAGCATACCGAGGAGACCGGAAGTTGACGCCGCAGCGCCTCGATATCGGTTACCGCATTACGTGGAAAGGGCGATGGCACGTCGGCAGCGGCTATCAGTCCGCCGTCGCGGACCGCCTGCAGCAGCGTTCCGCCGCCGACGCGCCCTTCGTGCCCGGCTCGCAAGTGAAGGGAGCGCTGCGGCATCAGTGCGAGCGCCTTGCGACCGCGCTTGGGGTCGAAACGGTCGATCCGCATGACGTTCCCCGCCGACGGCGTAACCGTCGCCCCGCTGCCGGCGCCGAGGAGGGCGACTGCAACCTTGTCAAGCACTTCAGGCCGCTGGCCAAGTCCGGCCTGCTGATAGATCGACTATTCGGCAGCCGTTATCAAGGCGAGTGCGTGTTTGTAACGAACGCCGAGCCCGCGAAGCAGGAGCCACAGAGCACGATCGCCGTGGCGGCGCGCACTGCCATCGACCGGGTCACCGGAACGGTCATGGAGCAACACCTGTTCACCACCGAGACGGTCGAAGCGGGACCCGACCTGCATGGCGCCGTCCGCGCCCGGCATCCCGCCGGTCTGCTGACTCAGGACGACGCTGGATTTCCGTACGAGTACGCGCTCCTGGTGGCCGGTCTGTTGACGCTGGAGACTCTGGGCGGCGACAAGAGCGTCGGCATGGGCAGGTGCGGAATTGAGATCGATTCGCTGAATTGGAACGACGCGGACACGAAGATCGAGATTGCACTTGCGAGCTTCCATGAACCGGATTGGGCCGACATGATCGACCTGCTGCGGGAGAACATGGCATGAAGACGGTCTCCGTCACCGCGCGGTTGCTGGCGCCGTTGGCCATACGGCGGGATCGGCAGTCCGAACGCTCCAAGAGTGCGCACTCGGTAGCCGGCACCCTCGTTCGTGGGGCATTTGCGTCGATCTACCTGCAGCGTCATGGGCAGCCCGGCGAGACGGACGGGACGCTCGAGCGGTTGTTTCTGAACGATGCCGCCTGCCGCTTCGGGCCGCTGGACCCGGGGCCGCGGCTGTTCCCCATGACCGCGTCCACCTGCAAGCGCGAGCGTCTACGGCATACCCTGGTGGACGTGCTGTGGTTCCGCGTCGCGCAACACTACCTGGAGGGCCGGACGTCCGATGGCGCGAGCCGCGCCTGGCAGCAGTGCACGCAGTGCGGTGCAGACCTGAAGGCGCAAGACGGCTTCTATCACGACGACGGCGCCCGCGTTCGGGAGGCGACGAGTATCCCGCAGGTCGCCGCGCACGTAGGGATCGACCGGCTGACGGGGACGGCCGCCGATTCCATACTCTACACGCTGGAAGCGCTGTCTCCGTCCGGGAATGACGTTGATCTACACGGCTGGCTCCGCGCCGATGATGACGCCCTCAAAACGTTGCGGACGCTCCTACGGGATGAAGGGGGCCGTATTTCCGTGGGCCATGCCCGCACGCGAGGCTACGGAGACGTGCACGTAGAGCTCGGGGCGGCGACTGCGCCGGAAGGCCCGGTCACGCAGCCCGATCGGTGGCTCCGGTGGAGCTCCGACATGCACGACTTCCTGCGGAAGCAGTTCGGCATCCGGGACTTGAGCGCCGACGGCTTCTTCTTTGCTGTTTCACTGCCGACCGGCGCCGTGATCGTGGATCGGTTTCTGCGCTATTCCCTCGACCCGGCGGAGATGATCGGCTGGCTGCCGGCCATGCCCGCCGTTTCGGCAGCGTTCCCGTTGCGGAACCGCGAACCCCGGCCCCTCGAATCCGGCGGTACCGTGCGCTGGGTCGCCGCGGTGACCGGGCACGAGCGCCTGCGCGGCTGGAACGCGGCCCACGGGCTGCCGCGCCAGGACGAGTGGGCGGTGGGGCGTGGTGCGACCTACGTCTATCGATTCGAGGGAACGCCAGCCCAACGCGGCGCGCTCGTCTCGCGGCTTGCCGCTCTGGCCGACGACGGTATAGGTTTGCGGCGCAATGAGGGTTACGGCGTAGTATCGGTGTCCGATGAGTTCCACCGCCGATTTGCCACCCAGGAGGCATACCCGTGCACGTCTTGAGCACCGAGCTGATCAACAAGGTTGACTGCTACCTTGACGAGAACCATGATGAGTTCTCTACGTTGGGTAAGCGCTTCTTCGATAAATTCCGCTCGGACAAGGGGAAGATCAGCTCCCAGGTGCGCAACCTGCAGCAGATCGCCTGCTCCGCCCCACGCTTCGCCGACATAGAGGACTTCGTCAAGAATCAGATGGGTAAGGGCGACAAGAAGTGGAGGGCGGTCGGACCCGAGGTACTGAAGACGCTTGCGCGGCTGCGCACAGCCAGCGAGGAGCTGACGGATGACCAGTACGACAGGATGGCGCTACGTCTCCGCGTCGCCCGCGGCTGGGTGCAGGCTGTCGTAGGCGAATACCTGTATCGACTCGCACTGAAGGAGATGGAGAAAGGACCATGACCACCGTCGATCTGCTGTCCGATACCGTCTACCGCGACCAAGCCCGCGATCAACTCAATAAGCTCCTTAAGGATATGGACGCTTTCCCGGTCCAGAGATCACAGCTCTACGGTCTACGGCAGGTCGCGCGGCAGCAACCGCTGAAAGTCGCGGAGTTTGCCGAGCATCAACGCGGCCGGGCCGAACATAAGAAAGAGAGCGCGGGAAGGAATGCGCAGATAAGGCTTGAGTCGGAGATCAAACTATGGGAACTGGTGAAACGCCTCCGCGACTCGACTCCCGGCTGGTCCGTTCACGCGGAAGCGAAGCAGCATCTCCCTGACAAACTCAGCGACGAGAACATACCTGCGAGCCGGCCCGGCATGACGAGCGACGAGCGGCGCGCCCGAAACCAGCTCCGGGGCCAGCAGCGCAAGTGGATCACCGCGTGGGAAACGAACCACGTCCCGGCGTTTTTCGAGCGGTTCTGTACGCATGCCCTGTACCGCCTTGGCACGGCCGGAACCCATCATGAGGATTGAGAGAATGACGATCAAGACTCGTGTCACCGCCGACTTGGTGTTCGAGACGGCGTGGCGCATCGGTTCGGGCCATGAGGGAGAAAGCAGTGATCTGGGCGTCATGTTGGATCTCAATGGCCTGCCGGTCCTGCCCGGGTCTTCGCTCAAGGGACGGCTGCGGAGCACCTGCGAGACGCTGGCGCACGCCCTGAACCTCGACGCCTGCCTGCTGAACAGCGAGGCCAGCGGCGTCAACTGTACGAGCGACATCAACTACTACCGCACGGTGCGCGAGGAATACCGCCGGGCGTCTCAAGAAGGAGTGGCGAGCCGAACGGGGTGGATCGACGAGCACACGTGCGACGTGTGCAAGCTGTTCGGGTCGCCGGTGCAGGCAGGCCGCCTGCGGGTGAGCGACGGCGCCTTGAAGGAGTGGGCGAACGTCGTGCAGGTTCGTGACGGGGTCGTGATCGACCGCGACAGTCAGACTGCGGTCGATGGCCTGAAGTACGACTACGAGGTGGTCCCTGCCGGCAGCCGCGTCGCGCTCTGCATCGATCTCGACGATCCGTGTAGCCAGGACCTGGCCTTGCTTGGCGCAGCGCTGTTCGAGTGGTGCGCCGGCAGCAGCATCGGCGGCTTTACCAGCCGTGGCCTCGGCCGATTTCATCTGCAGGAAATCAAGGTGAGCGGTGTGGATCTGAGCGACCCGGAGCAGCGGGTGAGGTTTCTGACGTCGACGAAGGCGGACGACCGTCTCAGTGGTCGCGGTCACTGGGAGACCTACTTTGGCGATTGCATTCAACGCTGCCTGCAGGCGCCGAGCGAGGAGGGTTGACATGTTGCGGAAGTGGCTATGCCAAGCGGACGTGACCATCAAGATCGAGCCGGTCGATCCGATACTGGTCAAGAGCGGCCACGCGACGCTCGACGGCGCCGACATGGTTCCGGTCACGACGTTCCGGGACGGCGAGAGCGTCTACTACTTACCAGGAACCTCACTCAAGGGCGTATTGCGCAGCCACTTCGAGCGCATCGCCCGCACGCTACAGCCACGGAGCGTGTGTCTACCGTACTACTTCGACGCGAAACGTCAAGGTGATTCGATTCCACTCGATGAGGAGAAGGAGTCTTTCGGCTGCGGGTACCGCTCCCGCGGCGACGGAGCCGACGCTTCATCCGCCGCGTACGCCGACTCGTGCGCGGCATGCCGCCTGTTCGGTTCGTTGAAGTTCGCCGGCCGGTTCAGCATCGGCGATGCGTATCCGCTGCCGGAGAACCATCCGACGATCGAGTCTCGCAACGGCGTAGGCATCGATCGCTTCACCGGAGGCACCGTGCGCGGCGTGTTGTTCGACCTGCAAGCACTGGTCGGGGGCAAGTTCAACGCGCACATGCGGCTGACAAACTTCGAGCTGTGGCAGCTCGCCGGCCTCAATCTGCTGCTGGCCGACCTGAAAGATGAGATGATCGCCGTGGGATCGGGGCGCAGCCGCGGGATGGGCCGGATACGCGCCGACGTGTCGGCATTCCGCCTGTCCTATCTGCGCACGGCGGAATCGCTGCCGTCGCTCGCAGGCATGGGCCAACTTGCAACACCCGCGGAGCAGGAGGCGTACGCCCTGCACGACTGGACGCCGCCGGAACCGGTTGTGTTGCCGGAATCCGAAGCGCGCGGACTTCGTCAGGGGTACGTCCTGGACGACTGGTCCACGCGGTTGCAGTCGCTGACGCCGGCGTTCGAAGCGTTTCTGCAGTGGCACGGAGGACCGCGGGGCCAGGTGTCCGAACAATCCCGGCAGCCGGCCGGAGCATGACCGTGGCTTGCTTGAAGACGGCTGACCTGACACGCGACGGGTTTCTCGAACTCATCGCGAGCCTCGATCCACCCGTCGCCGGCTCGGTTACGCGCCGCATCTGGCTGGAAGCGGCCGATGGCTGGGCGTTCGACTGGTGGCACGGCGTCGACTACGATCTTCGCTGGTGCGCCGCCGGGCGCGAGCCGACCACGCAGCGAACGGGCAGTTGCCTGTCCCGTTCGGCGGCGGGCCGACTGTTCGCGCCCGACGGCGAGTTGCGATGGCGTGTCATCGCGGCACTCGGAGAAACCTGCTGGCGCACCGTCTTTCTTGGCGATGCCGACTGGACCGGCGATGCCTTGGAGGATCGTTCCGGCGTCTTGGAGACGTTGCAGCCGAAGCGGGAGCGTTACTACCTCTGGGGACAGCAAACGGAGGCCAGCCCCGAAGAATGGATCGAGCTGCGCATTCCCCATCGTTTCCGCTATCCGGTCGCCGGCGGCAGCCGTCACGTCAAGGCGGTCGTGGAGCGGTGGCGCGACGACGTAGGCGAGCCGCACTTCCTTCGCCTGTGCGACCTCGAGCCCGCAGCCGGAGGTCCCGATGCCTAAAGGTGAACCATTCTGGAATCCCTACCGTTGGGTCACAGTCAGTGATCGACCCGTGGAACACGACGCCCCACACTACCATCATCGACTGAACGGGCTTGCGGGCCGTCTCTGGTGTGAGATCGAAGCGTTGACCCCGTTGTTGGTTGGCGCCGACAGCAACACGAAGCAGTTTGTACGTCACGCACGTGGCGGCAAGCCGTACCTTCCTGCCACCTCTCTCAAAGGAGCGATCCGTTCCCTTGCCGAGATCGTCGGCAATGCCGCCGTGCCGTTTCCGAAGGTGAAAGTCGATCACCCGCACGAGTTGGCCAAGGCACAAGACGGTTCGCGCCTCGACGTCGTCGCCCGAACCTTCGGGCATCTGGACGGCGGCACCGTCTTTGCCGGACTGGTCCGCTTCAGCGACGCCGAACTCGCCGGCGACGCCACGCCCCACCAGTGGCCGAGCTACGAGGTGGTTGTCGGTCAACCCAAGCCGTCGCACCTTTCGTTCTACCCCAACGACAACCGGCGCAAGCTCTATCATCACCGCGCCGGAGCGACGCAGCTCACGGAGGCGCCGCCGAACATCACTCAAACAGCGTCGGTACGCGCGGCACCGCCGGGAACCAGCTTCCGCTTTACCGTGGACTTCGAGAACCTGCGGGAGCACGAACTCGACCTGCTCCTTTACTGCCTGGTACTCGAAGAATGGAGTACCGTGAAGCTGAGCGCGGCGGCGCTCGGCCGGGACCGCGATCAACCGGGAGAGACTCTGTCAGGCCCGTTGCGGCACAAAATCGGCGGCGCCAAACCTCACGGCGCCGGTTCGGTCCACCTGCGCATCACGAAGTTACAATTGCGGACCGATCCCTCCGCCCGTTATCGCGGTAAGGAAAGTGTGGAGACCTGCGAAGGGGAGGAGCTTGAGCAAGAACTCTCCCGCCGCACGAGCAAGTTTCGGGCGCGCACCGATCCGACCATGCAGGAGCTACGAGCAATGCTGATCTACGTCCCCATTGACCCCAGAAACTCCATCAAGTACCCGGACTACGGATGGTTCGGCAACCACGGCCAGACCGGGTTGAAACCAACCACGTAGCGCCGCCGACGCCTTCGGGGTACACCGCTCCGGCGATCACCCCCAGGGGGGGGCTTGACATTCCAAGATCACTATGCTACATTGGGGAGGATGATTCTTGGCGAAAGACATTAGGCTTCCAAAGAGGTTTGATTATGAATTTGCTCAATGATTCGATCCTCCTGAGTTCAAGTCTGCAGCGTACCATCTACTTCATAGCGTCTTATGCGAGCTCACGTGGTCTGCAGGTCGGGTTTACGCATATGAAAATGCAGAAGCTGCTATACTACGTACAAGGAATCATAGTAGCAGCCGAGCGCCGCCCGCTGTTCCCGGAAACGATCTACGCCTGGGAATACGGTCCGGTGGTTGCCGATGCGTGGTACGGAATGAAGCACCATGGAGCAGCCGACTTGCCGATTGGTGAGAATGGTATTCGCATAGAGCGTATCGAGTCATACTTTTCCGATCATCAGTCGTCGTGGATGCGATGGATTCTTGCTCAGTATGCTCATTTGAGCGCACCCGAACTTGTAAGGCAAACACATAGCGAGCCTCCGTGGAGGAGCGCTAAGGCGCGTGGCGGATTGGGTGCTCCGATCTCGCTAGTAAGTCTAAAGAGGTGCTTTAGAACGTTCCTCTAGCGGGTCGCCGGTTACGGAGTCGCAGAAGACCATTTCCCAGCCGTGGAACACCACGATCAGGCCGATGAAGCGCACGCCCGGAAACTGCCGCGCCAGGCGGTCGTCGGCCAGATAGCGCGTCAACTGCGCCCGCGCTTCCCCGGCCGCCGCGGCAATCGCCGTCTGGTCCATCGCCTCGGAGCGCCGGCGGTACTTGAGTTCGATCAGGTAGCCGCACCGCACGTCGGGAAAGGCCGCCACCACCGGCTCCAGCGCGATGTCCGCGTGCCCCTTGCCTAACTCCGTCTCCGACCGGAACACGTAGTATTCGCTCACGCTCAGATAGGCCGCCAGAAACCCCTGGATCACCTCCTCGCCCGCCATGTAGTCGCGGATTCCCGTCTGCCGCGCGATCGCCTCGCGCAGGTGGTCGAACACGGGGCGCCACTCGCCATCGGCCATCCGCTCCATCAACTGATCGAAGTGGTGCCGGTTGACTGAAAACACCTCCACGTCGCGGTAGCCGTCGCGCAGGAAGCCGTACATGAGATGCTTCACCGTCTGATTGGGAATCGCAAGCTGGACCGCTCTTGGACTACCGCGGCGGATGCTCAGCAGGCCGAAGAAGTGCAGCAGCGAGAGGAAGTTCTCCGGCTCCGAGAGTTCCTTCAGCGGGAATCCGGGCTTGATGCGGGTAGTGGCCTGCTCCTCGGCGATCACCTCGCGCAGCAAGTCGAAGTTGCCGTTCAGGCGGCGGGACCTGGCGCCCCACCGTGAGCAGGTGGCGCAGCTTGCCGTAGTCGATGCGCACGTTGGTGTCGATCAGGTAGCTGGGCACGCGCCGGTTGGGGATGGAGGCGTCCAGATAGTAGAGCACCATGTCGGAGTTGTAGAGGTCGGTTTCGGCTTCCTCGGAGAAGCGGTAGCCGTTGTACCACTCGCCCATGATGGCCAGGGCGGTAGCGGGGTCCTGGTTGAACACGCCGAGGTCGCGGTACATCTCTACCAAGCCCCGCACTTCCGCCGCAGTGAAGCCGACCATCTCGTTGAAGTCGGGATGCAGGCTGATGTTCTTGCCGATGTTGAAGCCGCTGGTGACGTCGTCCATGGTGACCGGGGAGACGCCGGTGATGAACAGACGCTCCAGGCCGCCGCCGGGGCGGTCGGCGCCGCCCTTGAGGGTGGCGAAGAAGCTGCGGTAAAAGCCGCCGCCGTGGGTAAAGGAGTGATACGCCTCCGGCCCGCGGTGGGCCAGCACGGTGTTGGCAAAGTTGTCGTATTCGTCGATCAGCACGTACAGCGGGATGCCGTGGTCGCCCGCGTACCGGAACAGCTCGGCGAGTCTCTCGTTGATGGAGGGCGGCGCGAGGATGCGCTGCTGCGCCGCTTCGGGAAACAGGTCGGGATGCCGCTCCAGCGTCCCCCGGAGCTCGGTAAGGCAGTGGCCTTCGAAGGAGCGCTCCAGCGTTTCGAGCTTGTCCCTGACCATCGAGAAGTTGAAGCGCAGGGTGACGTAGCGGCTGCGCTCCTCGGTCGGGTCGCGGCCGATGTCGGTGCGGCCGAAGGTGGCGTCGAAGTCATCGGCCCAGAACCGATCGTAGTAACACTCCAGCAGGGTTACCCACAGCGACTTGCCGAAGCGCCGCGGGCGGATCAGGAAGGCGTAGCGCTCCTGCTCCAGCCGGCGTACGAAGCGGGTCTTGTCCACGTAGAGACAGCCCCCCGCGCAGGATGCGCCGGATGTCGGCCTCGCCATAGGGAATGCGCGGATAGGCGGGAAGTTCCGTCATCGCTCAGCCTCACACCACTCCGCCGCCGCCGTCCGCACCACTTCAGCGGGGATCGGGCTGGCCAGCCGCGCCGACGGACCGGAGGCCACCAGACCCAGGTCGCGCACGTACTCCAGTCTCATACCAACCTAAAGCAGATCGGAAAGCCCCATCTCCTCAATGTAAGGCGAAGGAACCGCGTTGGCATTGCCCTCGCGCTCGTTCAACAACAGCACGACCCTCTCTCGCGCCCGAGTAAATGCGACGTAAAACACTCTTCGCTCCGCCTCGCGTTGCATTGGCGTCTTCGCGTTCTTGTTAGGCCATATGCCGTCTATGACGTCAAGCAGGATGACCGAACTAAATTGCTTGCCCTTCGCGCGCAACGCCGTCATCAGATGTAGCGGCTCCCGCCACAGGTCGGCCGCTCCCGTACCCGACGCCCCCTCCTCAAAAGGCGGGATGTATACCAACTGAGCCTTGGCGCGCTCTATATCATCGACAAACTGGTCATAGTCGTCACCATAACTCGACGCGTACTCCGCCAAGTGCAGGAACGGTGGATCCGCATAGAAGATATCATCCTCCGCCTTGCCCAAGTCGTACTGCAGCCCCTCAAACCTACTCAAGTTACCGAGCGCATCAGCCACAGTCTCAGCGTCAAAAAAGTGCCGTATCTCATCGGCTATGGAAATGCTTGTAATCCCGTCCTTGTTCGACCCTTTCAGCTTACCGCGATACCCGGACAAATTGTCTACTGCACTTAGTAACGAACGAGGCCTCGACTGCTGAAGGTAACCTCGTAAACTGTTCTTGTCGGCCTTGCTCAATGGGAATTTCTTGGCAAGATCACACAGAGCCAGCGTGTCCTTTACGATCTTTGTGGTGCCCTGCCGAACCCCTACGTTAGTCTTTATCAACAGCAGCTCGAGAAGACGGTCGAATGCACCGCTCAGGAATAGCTGTAAGTCCTCGGCGGCGCAAAATGGCATTTCCTTCGATGCGAAGTACACCTGATAGGGAATTATCTGGCTCCTCTTGCGGCCAATAATGGCCACCCGGCTCGGACTACTGCCTTGCTCGACTGACCTGTCCACCAAGGAATGTACGTATTCCAGTGCATCGAGCAATCCCTTCGTCTTACGAATCTCGATCTGCGCCTGAGACGATCCCGAGGATACGACACGCTTATCCACTCGACGGGTGTTGTTGACGATCAGTCGCTGCGAATGGTCCACTATGTTGGCGGGAGATCGGTAGTTGACTCCTAGCGTATAAGTAGTGAACGGTATTCCGAAGTATAATTCCGGTTGCAGGATGTACTCGGGCGTCGCCCCCCGCCACTCGAAGATAGCCTGATCGTCGTCGCCGGCTATGGTAAGTGTTGCACTGCTTCGTTGGACGATGGTCTTGATGAGTGTAAGATCGAGTGGGTTGATGTCCTGGAACTCATCTACAAAAACATGATCGTAGCCGGCCGCTCCGGAGAGAGCTTTGTGCTCTGCGAGCTTCTCCATTTCGTCCATGCACGCTACATACTTCTGATCTTCTAGCGTGAACGTAGCGTTGCTGATCAGGTGAGCCGCTGCTTCCCGCCAGAACTCGAAGAATACATCATAAACGCGACGAACTTCGTTTCTTGGAAGTTCAGCGGAGAGACCAGCGATGCCGGGCGTAAGGACGTCGAACCTGGTCAACTCATCGAGCTGTTGCTGGAAGCGCCATCCCAGATGCTGTCGATAGAGTTGGGTTACATGACTCGCAAACTTGGAGTAAGTCGTGTGGCGCACGTGATCAAACCCGAGCGACTTGAAGGCATCAACCACGTTCATCAGGGGGCGGGGCGCTCGAAACTTCCTGGTTCCTTCGAACGCGCGCTTGACTTGATCGTGACGTTGCCACACTGCCTGCAATTGATTTAGCATCGTGAAGTGGTAGTCCGAGTTGGACGAAATAAGTTTCGGACTGAAGGCGATGTTCCTGACGCGGCGCCATCCCCAGGAATTGAGAGTCGTGATCTCGACGGTATCCCCTAGCTTCGCAAGCTGCTCGTTCTCATTCAACCGCGACTGAAGTTCCTGCTTTGCGGCCACGGTGAACGTCACCACAAGAAAACGCGTGCGACGGCGCGGCTTGAGGTCGGCAAGATGGCGGCATCGGTGCAGGAGGCAGCGGGTCTTGCCACACCCGGCAGGGGCCAGGAGTCGGATGTTATCCGCGGGCGCGTGGACAAATTCAGACTGGGAGTCGTCTAGTTGCGGCAAGAGCTCAGATCCTCGTCAAATGCCAGGGCCTCGGCCACGAGCCACGACTATGGCCATCTTCGCCGGCATTGTCAAGTGTGTACCGCACCTTTGGGTCCTTGATCTACGGAGCGGAAGATAAGAGAACCTAAATAGATATACGGAAACGATATACTGAATATAGAGCAGAGGCGTCATCGCGACGGAACCATGCAGGGCTAGCGGATTGGGCGCACGCCGCCGCGACGGCCGAGACCATATCCTACCCTGAAGACGTCAGGTATGTTCACGCGGCCGTCACGCAGTCGCATAAAGACCCCTAGCGCCTCCAGGTCGGTGCGCACGCCATCCGGGCCCTGATCGAGGTGACGCGGCAGCAGCCTCGACTCCTTCTGATCCTCCCCTTCAATTGGGTCAAACCCATCACCGAAGGACCCTCGCTCGGACAACAGGACCTCCGGCGGGTTTTCCGGCGCGATCTCGTTCTGATCTACTTCCTCTGTCAATCGCTCCAGGACTTCTTCCTGGCGCCAACGTTCGGCAATCTCCTCGAACGCGCAGGGCACTAGCTTGCCGGCGAGCGGCATCAGCACTCGGTGTATCCAGGGATAATCCTCCCGCATCTCTCCTACCCGTATTTCCGATGCTGCCTGGACACCGCGCTTGATACTGTCGTAATGCAGCGCGTGTTGGTGCTCGGAATGCTCGTCCTGGGTATGCTCGACCGCTCGCCGGAGCGCAGCGAGAAAGGACCGCGGGCTCACTCGGCCCTCGGTGTCGGCGAGGTGGTTCGGGATCCACGTGTACGGAAACCCTCGCTTGGGACCGAGTCCCATCCACCTGCCGGAGATAGCATGAAAGCTGCTGCGTTGGTGATCTTCTTTGAGGACGCTCCGTGGAAGAGAGAACACCGACCTGCTGCCAACAGTAAGCGTTTCCCAACCGGTGGGCGTGAGGAAACTCCGAAAAGCCTCTCCATGCTCTCCGTTGCCGTTGGCAAGCAAGTGCCACAACAGGCCGTACAGGTCGCGCCGCGGCCAATTCAGTTCGACGGCCGACGAAAGGACCTTCGACGCATCAGGAAAATCAGCGATCCGGCTCCAATCTGCCTGATCTGTCCGGAGGAATACCTTGACGCGCAGGCGCCGGTACGAACGCATGTCGAGCGCGGTCTGCAGCAATCCGCGAATCGCCCGATACATTTCCCTCCAGTCGTCGCTGCAACGATCCAAGGCGTCGAAGAGTATCACCAGATAGGTGCCTCTTCGATCACATTCGACGTCGGTTTCGTAAAACAGACGGTCGATTGCCTCCGGATGGCGATCGACGAACGCTACCCGTTCCCGCCACCAGCGCCGCTTTCTCAACTCGTGCGCAGCACCGGCGAGCTGATATGCCTGCACGGTTCGCCAGATGATCTTAGGCTCGAAGCCGGCAAGCATCAAGTTCGTCAGCACGTGCCTGCCCGGGTACTGGTCAGGCGCCAGCGTGACACCGAATCCTGTCCTCACCTCCATGCTTCCGATCACCGGAGAGCGAGTCGATTGCTGGCCTACCAGGGTGCGCACCGCTTCGTCCTGGAGCGCGCCCCACCAGAAGGTCTTGCCCGCCCCACGCATGCCGGTCACCAGCAGGTTATCGGGGTGCAACGCCTTGAGGTGCGAAGGCGGTACGTAGACCTGATTGAGCAGCGCCCGGTCGCCGTGGCTGGTGCCGTCGGGAAGATCGGCCAGCGCCGCGCGCGCAGTTTCGACGTCCATCGTGCCGGTCACGGTATCCCGGCGCCACGGCCGTCCGCGACTATTTCATTGAACCGCGGCAGGAACTGGTGGTAGGCTTGCTCCACCGTTGTCCGCTCGAAGTTGCGCAGCGACACCCCGGCCGCCAGCCCCCTGGTCCAGTGAATGGCGATCGGATCATGCGGCGCGCCTTCCTCGTGGAGATCGAACGAGAAGCCCTCCGGCGATCCGTCAGACGGGTCCAGGTCGTCATACAGGTGTTCACGAAACAGTTCCCAAGCCTGCTCCTGAAACCGCCGCAGGTACGGTTCCGTGTCGGTTTCCGGCGTCAGGGCGGAGACCAGCGACAACCGCTCCCGGATGCGCGGCGCCAGCCCGTGGGTCTGCCAGTGACGGAAGAGCATGCCGTAGTCGGTCCAGTGACCCTCCGCGTCGACCGCGAACAGCAGGACGTGGGCTCCGAGATCGGTCACCGTGGCCGCGGCGATGTCGTGCAGACCGCTACGGCTCTCCAACAGCACGATCGACGGCTGGTACCTCTCCTCGAGCCGCCGCAACAACCGATCGAGGCGGCCTGTCCAGGTAGCAGCGGCGGTGTCCATGTAGACGCGGCCCAACTTGGCCAGATATTCGCCCGGCTCGTGCCCGTGAGCAGGTACCACGCGGACCTCGCCATCCAGATTATGCGCCCACGCGGGAGCGGCAACCATCCCCTCGGACACGTGATCCCCCTGTCCTACCAAGTCCTCAACGAACCAATCGGTGACGCCGAACTCCGGACGCGCGGCCGGATCAAGCATGGCGGACGACAATCCGGGCGACTCCAGATCAAGATCGACCACCAGCACCGACTCGCCGCTGCGGGCCAAGTGCCACGCCAGCACCGCCGCCGTGGTGCTGCGCCCGACGCCGCCTTTGACGGAGTAGAGCGTATACCGGTCCGCCCCCGGCGGCCGCCGCGGAGCGGTTACCGTCCACCAATCGCTACCCGTGACCAGCCGCTCGGCCCAATACACGCCGGCACGAATCTCACGCGCTTCGTTGTCAAGGTCCGCCAACAGCGCGGGATCCACGAACAACACGCCCTCATCCGCGGGGTACCCGTGCGGCCCCAGAGTCTCCCGGTGCCGCCGGGCAAGACGCTGCAGCGCTGCTCGGCAGGCGTCACTGGTTTTCGCCTCCTCCGAAACCGACAAGCGGACCTTGCCGCGGAGGTCACGTATAAGGTAGAGGCGGCCGGCGCCGGACCACTCCCCGGGCTCATCGCTGAGGACCCGCGACACCCGATCCCACAGGTCGTCGAACGATACAATACGATCCCTCACGTACGAAGTATCGCCGATTGAGGCCGTCGATGCCAGTGGTTCCCGCACCACCAAACGCCGTCATCGGCGGTTACTGATCGGTGATGATGAAGAAGCGAATCAGCAAAGAATTGCTCTGCAGGTAGTCCAGGATTCGGGTCGCGGCGTATTCCGGGTGAAACGGCTGCCCCGGCTGCGCCTCCCCCGCCGAGCGCACTCCGGCCGCCGACAGATGAATGGTGATCGAGCCGGGGGCGTCGAGCCCATCCTCGGCGTCGGTCGCTCGGTACTCGAAGCCGAGCGTCACCAGGCCGCCGCCAAGTTCGTATCCGCCGGTGCGCCAACTGGCGCCGCCGTTGATGCTCGTCCACGGGGTGACGCCGCCGCGCTCAATGACGCGGCGCGAGATGCCGGCGTGCGGCAGCGCGGCGGAGTACTCGTAGTGCAAATGGAGTACGTTGTCGGTGTGGCGGACCGGCGTTCCGAAGTCGGACGGGAACGTGAGCGTGGTGGTGGGGGTGACGGCGGTCTGCGTGGCGGGATCGCGGCCGGCCGGAGTGGCGGCCAGACTCCCGGCCGGCCGCGCATCGTCGGCGACGATGGCGACGATCAGCGTCTCGGTGCGCAGCCCGGGCGGCTCGGCCGCCGGTGCCGACGCAGGGTCACCAGCCGTGGGGCCGGGGCCGCCGGCTGCCGGCGCGGCTTGGTCACAGGCGGCCAGCGCTACCGCGAGCGAGACGGCGGCGACGGCCAGAAGAAGGAGATGCCTTTCCTTTGTCATGCCGGCCATCGTGCGCCCGCCGCCGCTTCTCGTCAATACCACGGTTGTATGTCAGTAGTGGTGGTGGTGGGCGGAGTTGACTTGACGCTGTGCAGCTTCTACGGTGACCGCGATTGAGCACTGATGCCGGAGGACTTGCCGCAACCGCACGACAACCTGTTTCGCGCCGTGTTCGGCGAGCCTGCCGAGGCGGCCGGCCTGCTGCGCGCACATCTGCCGCCGGCCGTCGCCGAGGGCTTGGACTGGTCGACGCTCGCGGTCCACGAAAGCGACTTCTTCCCCCCGGAGTTGCGCGCCAGCGAGTCCAATCTGCTCTACTCGATCAAGCGCCGCGATAGTGAGGAACGCGTCTGGATTTACGTGGTGCTGGAGCACCAGTCCACCTCCCGGAGCCGGGACCGCTGGATGCGGCTGCGGGTGTTGCAGCACTGCTGCCGGATCTGGGAACGTGACCGGCGTGACTATCCCGACGAGACCGAGTTGCGCCCGATCCTGCCGGTGGTGTTCTATCTGGGGGACGGCCCGTGGGGCCATGCCACCGAGTTCTCTGAGTTGCTGCCCGCCAAGGTGCGGGCGTGGCCGTGGCTGCCGCGGTTCGAGCATCTGCTGATCGACCACTCGGAGACGCCGCTGGCGGGGGTGCGCGGTGCGATGAAGGGGCGCGCGGCGCAGCTTATGATGATGGCGGCGTGCCGGGTTGCCCGATGGCCGGCGTTGCGGCGCGCGCTGCCGTTGCTGGCCGAGGTGGCGCGCCGCGGCGGGCGGGAGCAGGTGCGAGCGTTCGTGCTGTACGCGCTGGCGACGCAGGACGAAGAGATGCGGCGGCGATTTGCGAAGGAGTTTCAACGGCAGGTGCCGGGACCGGAAGGAGATATTATGACCTACGTCGAGGAGATCAAGCAGCAGGGCCGGCAGGAAGGCCGTGTAGCAGGTATCGAAGAAGGCCGTGTAGCAGGCCTCCGGGAAGGCCGTCAGGAAGGTCGCGTAGAAGGCCGGATGGAGGAACAGGTACGTACCATTGAGAGTCTGCTGCGCGCCGGGGCGCCGTGGCCGCTTATCAAGTCGGCCACCGGCGTGGACGAGGCCGGGCTGCGGGCACTCAAGCAGCGGCTCGCGGCTTCCACCTCCCCAAACGGCGGCGACGACACCGCGTAGACGCCTGAGAGGCTACCCTGTCGAGAACCGGCTGCCAGTTGATCGTCGCCGCGCATTCGGACCCTCTGATCGGGAGTAGTCGCTGGTGGAAGTGATGACGCCGCTGCCGGCGGAGTTGCGGCGGCAACTGGAGCGGGCCGTGGTGAGCGCCCGCGAAGTCGCCGAGACCGGCTCCCGTGAGGCGCTGGAATCGCTTGCGGTTCGGGAGGGCCAGCCCTACGAGCACATGACCGGGGAGCAGCGCGCCCTGCGCCGGCGGCTGCGCGCCCATGCCCGCCAGCTCGGCGACCGGCGCGACCACGATTCGGGGACGCAGGCGATTGGCCGCTTGGTGCGGGAGTGCGCTTACGAGCACTGGCACGGCATGTTGTTTGCCCGCTTCCTGGCCGAAAGCGAGATGCTGATTGAGCCGGAGCACGGCGTCCCGGTCACCCTGCAGGAGTGCGAGGAGTTGGCGCGGGAGGAGGGCATCGACCGTTGGGCGCTGGCGGCGCGGTTCGCCCACCGGATGCTGCCGCAGGTGTTCCGGCCCGATCACCCGGCGTTCGAGGTCCGGCTGGCGCACGAACACCGGCTGAAGTTGGAGGGATTGGTCGAGAGCCTGCCGATTGAGGTGTTCACCGCCGCCGACTCGCTCGGCTGGGTCTATCAGTTCTGGCAGTCGAGCAGGAAAGGCGCGGTGAACCGCTCCGAGGTCAAGATCGGAGCGGACGAGCTGCCCGCGGTGACGCAACTGTTCACCGAGCCCTACATGGTGAGCTTCCTGCTCGACAACTCGCTTGGCGCGTGGTGGGCGGCGCGCCGGCTGACCGGCGCCGACCTGACCAACGCCGACTCGGAAGCTGATCTGCGCCGGGCGGCCGCCCTGCCCGGCGTGCCGCTCGACTACCTGCGCTTCGTGCAGGGCGACGCTACGGACGGACCGCCGCGTTGGCGTCCCGCAGCGGGCTCCTTTGACGCTTGGCCCGAGCGGCTGGCCGACTTGAAGGTGCTGGACCCATGCTGCGGCTCGGGCCATTTCCTGGTCGCCGCCCTGGCGATGCTGGCGCCGATGCGAATGGCAGGCGAGGGCCTTACCTCGCGCGCCGCTGTCGATGCGGTGCTGCGCGACAATCTGCACGGCCTCGAATTGGATCAGCGTTGCGTGGCGCTGGCTGCGTTCGCGCTTGCGCTGGCCGCCTGGCGCTGGCCCGGCGCCGGCGGCTATCGGCTGCTGCCGGAACTCAATCTGGCCTGCTCCGGGCTCGCGCCCAACGCCACCAAGGAGGAGTGGAGCGCGCTGGCTGAGCAGGCCGCCGCCGATGATCCCCGGCTCTCCGCGCAACTTCGCGGCAGCCTGGACGCGCTGCACGATCTGTTCCGGCAGGCGCCGCTGCTGGGCTCACTGATCGATCCGCGTTCGCTGAAAACCGAGCTGTTCCAAGGCGACTACGAATCGGTCAGAGCGCTGTTCGCCGCCGCCGCCGCGCAGGAAGGAATCGACGTCGAGCAGACCGAGCGCGCCGTAGCGGCGCAAGGAATGGCGCGCTCCGCCGAGCTGCTGGCCGGCCGCTACCACTTGGTCATCACCAACGTTCCCTACCTCGCGCGCGGCAAACAGGACGAGAAACTGCGCGACTTCTGCGAACGACGCTACGACGCCGCCAAGAAAGACCTCGCTACCGTGTATCTGGAGCGTTGCCTGGAAATATGCACGGATGGCGGGACCGCCAGTCTGGTACTGCCGCAGAACTGGCTGTTTCTTACCAGTTACCGGGCGCTCCGGGTGAGACTGCTCAGAGAACGAGTCTGGCACCTGCTATCGCGGATAGGGGAAGGAGGATTCAAGTCTGCGGCCGCAGCTGGCGCGTTCGTTGCGTTGCTTGTGCTGAGCCGCGGCATTTCCGTCGACCAACCAAACCGTTCGTTAGGAACCAAACAGCAGAACAACGCCATGTACGGTCTGGACGTCTCCAAGGTCCCGACGGCCGTTGACAAGTCCGCTCGCCTGCGGCAGGCTGACGTCACGACTATTTCGCAAGGGCGGCAACTAAAGAACCCTGATGCGCGCGTAACGTTGATTGAGTCGACGACAGACTCCTTGCTGTCCCATTACGCCGATGGAGTTCATGGGTTCGGTAGCAAAGATTCTCCTGCCTTCTACCGACAGTATTGGGAGATCGCTGATTTCCTTGACGATTGGCAGTTTCTCCAAACAACTGTGAGTGACACTGGCCCTTGGTCAGGTTGCGAGCAAGTAGTGTACTGGCAGCGAGGCCGAGGCGTGCTCGCTGAACGGAGCCGGACAGGTCTGGCCGTCCCCGCCGGCGGGATGGCATGGGGAAAAGCTGGCGTTGTTGTCAGTCAGATGAGATCTCTTCCTTGCTCGCTGTACATCCGTGAGATCTTCGACAAGAGTGTTGCTGCGATTTCCCCCGACGAAGTGCAGCACCTACCAGCAATCTGGTGCTTCTGCTCCTCACCGGAGTACTACGAAGCGGTAAGGCGTATCGATCAGAAGATTTACGTCACGAACACCACACTAGTGAAAGTCCCGTTCGATCTCGACCACTGGACTCGCGTAGCCGAAGAACGATTTCCGCACGGCCTCCCGCTCCCGTACACCGACGATCCTACGCAATGGATATTCCACGGCCATCCGTGCGGATCGGTGGTCTGGGACGAGGACGCCAAACGCACCGCCCACGGCCCGTTGCGCGAGGATGCCAGTGTGTTGCACGTCGCCGTTGTCCGGTTGCTCGGCTACCGCTGGCCGGCGGAACGGGACGAGGCGATGGAACTGGCCGCCGAGCAGCGCGAGTGGGTCAGCCGTTGCGCGGCGCTGCACGACTTCGAGGACGCGGACGGCATCGTCTGTCTGCCGGCGGTGCGCGGCGAGATGTCGGCGGATCAACGCCTGCTGCGGTTGCTGTCCGCTGCCTACGGCGCGGCGTGGAGCGACGCGACGCTCCCGCGCCTGCTCACCTCCGCCGGCGGCCGAAGCCTCCACGACTGGCTGCGCGACCGCTTCTTCGAGCAACACTGCAAGCTGTTCCACCACCGCCCGTTCGTCTGGCATATCTGGGACGGCCGCCGCGACGGCTTTCACGCCCTGGTCAACTACCACAAGCTGGCCGCCGCCGGCGGCGACGGCCGGCGGCTCCTGGAATCCCTCACCTACAGCTACCTGGGCGACTGGATCACGCGCCAGAAGGACGGTATTGAGCGCGGCGTAACCGGCGCCGAAGATCGGCTCGCCGCGGCGCTGCGGCTGCAACAGCGCCTTGACGCGATCACTGTGGGCGAGTCGCCGTTCGACATCTTCGTCCGCTGGAAGCCGCTCGCCGAACAGCCCGTCGGCTGGGAGCCGGACGTCAACGACGGCGTGCGCCTCAACATTCGCCCCTTCATGGCCGAGGACCTCCCCGGCGGCAAGGCCGGCGCCGGCATCCTCCGCGCCAAGCCCAACGTCCACTGGCGCAAGGACCGCGGCAAGGAACCCCGCCGGCATCAGGACGAGCCCGACCCGCACGACGACCGCGACCTCCGCCCGCAGCACGACTACCCCTGGTTCTGGGCCAACGGCCAGTTCACCGGCGACCGCGTAAACGACCTCCATCTGACCAACGCGGCCAAATCGAGGGCGCGGGTGCCCGTCGACTTCGGCGCATGACGTAAGGCGGTCCTCTCCGTCCGAACCGCCGCCCGGGATCGTTGGTGGTGGAGGAGTTGCGGAGTTGACTTGCCGCAGCGCGGCTTCTAAGGTGACTGCCATCAAGCGCTGATGCCGGAGGAGCTGCCGCAACCCCACGACAACCTGTTTCGTGCCGTGTTCGGCGAGCCTGCCGAGGCGGCCGGCCTGCTGCGCGCACATCTGCCGCCGGCCGTCGCCGAGGGCTTGGACTGGTCGACGCTCGCGGTCCACGAAAGCGACTTCTTCCCCCCGGAGTTGCGCGCCAGCGAGTCTGATCTGCTCTACTCGATCAAGCGCCGCGGTAGCGAAGATCGGGTTTGGGTATACGTGGTGCTGGAGCACCAATCCACCTCCCGGAGCCGGGACCGTTGGATGCGGTTGCGGGTGTTGCAGCACTGCTGCCGGATCTGGGAACGCGACCGGCGTGACTATCCCGACGAGACGGAGTTGCGCCCGGTCCTGCCGGTGGTGTTCTATCTGGGGGACGGCCCGTGGGGCCATGCCACCGAGTTCTCTGAGTTGCTGCCCGCCAAGGTGCGGGCGTGGCCGTGGCTGCCGCGGTTCGAGCATCTGCTGATTGACCACTCGGAGACGCCGCTGGCGGGGGTGCGCGGTGCGATGAAGGGACGCGCGGCGCAGCTTATGATGATGGCGGCGTGCCGGGTTGCCCGATGGCCGGCGTTGCGGCGTGCGCTGCCGTTGCTGGCCGAGGTGGCGCGCCGCGGCGGGCGGGAGCAGGTGCGCGCGTTCGTGCGGTACGCGCTGGCGACGCAGGACGAAGAGATGCGGCGGCGATTTGCGAAGGAGTTTCAACGGCAGGTGCCGGGACCGGAAGGAGATATTATGACCTACGTCGAAGAGATCAAGCAGCAGGGCCGGCAGGAAGGCCGTGTAGCAGGCATCGAAGAAGGCCGTGTAGCAGGCCTCCGGGAAGGCCGTCAGGAAGGTCGCGTGGAAGGCCGGCAGGAAGGCCGGCAGGAAGGCCGGATGGAGGAACAGGTACGTACCATCGAGAGTCTGCTGCGCGAGGGGGTGCCATGGCCGCTCATCGAGTCGGCCACCGGCGTCGACAAGACAGGTCTGCGCGCGCTCAAGCAGCGGCTCAAGGATTCCGCCGCCGCCAACGGCCGTCACGATACCGCGTAACGCCCTCCGGGGCTACCCAGTCGAGAGCCCGATGGCGCCGCGGCGGCAGACCTGCCGAGCACCTGAGGACCCGCCACGTGCCGGCGGAGGTGCGCTACGGCATTGAGCTTCCTCGGAGCGGCTCGGTGACCGTGCTGCCAAAATGGCGCGTGCACCTTGAGCTACCATGGGGGCGACATCGCGCCGCCCCTGTTCGATACGCGGACGGCCCCGAAGACCGGAAGCGGACGCTGGATTAAGCCCTTGGAATCAGCACGTACCACCGTTTGGGGAGCCCGCAATTGAGTTCGCGCAGCAGGGGCCGGCCGCCGTCCTGCCCCACTTGGAATCCGCCTACGCCCGCCCCCGGCGCGATGCCGCCCCGCCACCCGGATGCCACCTTGCGCCCGCCCCCGCGATGCCGCCCATGACCGGAGCACTCGCCTGGGCAGGCTCACAGTTGGGCGACCAAGCCGGCGCCCGTGCCGTTATCCGTTCCCGCGTCGTCACCCGCTGCCCGCCCCTCTCCTGCTTGACTCATCTCGCCGCGGCCTATATGCTCAACAACGTGCGGAGCGAGAAGCCGACTAGCGGCAGATCTCCCTTGACTCGGATCGTGCTCGATCGTTTCACCGCGTTCGAGCACCTTGATCTGGAGCTTGGTCCCGGCATAAACGTATTCGTTGGCGCCAACGGCACAGGAAAGACCCATCTACTCAAGGTCGCCTACGCGGCATGCGGGTTTCACACTGCCAAGCCAAATGCCACCACGCCACCGGAAGCGCACGTGGTTGACAAGCTCCATCGAGTATTTTTGCCGAAAAAGGACAACCTTCAACGGCTGGCAAAATGTCCGAGCGAGGGGCGTCAGTCGACTATTACCGTTTGGAGCGGAGACCGGAGACTCGAGGTCTCGGTGTCCAACGACTCCGTCGCACGTGTGTCTCTCGAGAACGTCGACTGGGCTACTATCAAGAGTGCGTTCATTCCGACCAAGGAAATGCTGTCACATGCTCCCGGATTTCGTTCGCTCTACAAGGAACGTGAGATCCACTTTGAGGAGACCCATTTGGATATTCTGGACCGCGCGTTCTTGCCGCCGTTGCGTAAACAGGAAAGTGAATCCAGACGGCTGATCGAAGGTCTCCTGGAGGACGCCATCGGAGGCAGAGTTGCGGTCGAAGGAGAGGAATTCTCAGTCAGAAATGGCAGTCGAGAGATCGAATTCATGTTGCTTGCGGAGGGATTGCGCAAGCTTGGTCTCCTTTGGCTGCTGATCCGTAACGGCACGCTATCGAGCGATTCCGTGTTGTTCTGGGACGAGCCGGAGGCAAATCTCAACCCAGGTCTCTTGACCGTCGTAGTCGATGTTTTGTTACGGCTCCAACGAACCGACGTACAGGTCCTGCTGGCCACCCATGAGTACGCGGTTCTGAAGGAGTTTGAGCTGCTTGCGGAGGACAGCGACAACGTGCGCTTTCATGCTCTGTACCGCGACTCGACAGGCGAGTTGGCATGCGAATCGTCGTCGCAGCCATTCATGCTCCAACACGACCCGATTGGCAAGGCGCTTACCTCTCTCTACGACCGCGTGATTGAGCGCTCGGCGAGCGGCCGTCGATGACGTCACTCCGTGAAGGCGAGATACACTTCACGTTCGGCGACGCTTGGCAGGCCCAGCTATTCGACAAGCGTGGGGCGATAATCCCGAAAATGAGTAATGACTAAGGCCGAGCTGTACTACCAGATCGCGCTGGCTCAGTATCAGGAACAGCACCGCCGGAGCGCTGGGTTCGATGCGCGGGCCGCGTCAATGATGGCCGTCGCTGCGACGCTTGCCGGCATCGGTGCCGTCATCCTCAAGAGCTTCTCAGGGCAGACAATTGTGCCTCCTGGGGCGATCGTAGTCACGGTGCTACTAGGCATATCGTTCCTGGGCGTCGCGCTCTACGCTATCAAGGGGATGCGACCTCGGGCATGGAGCATCGACCCCAATCCGAATGACTTGGCCAAACACCTCCATTTGGCAGTTGGATGGGATGACTCCCGAGTACACCGTTGCCGGTCGTATTTCGGAGAATATCAATGGACCTGGGCCACGGTTTCGGCGGGTAGAGCGTGGCATATACGAAGCGATACCGTAACGTTCCCTCGAACCAACCGGGAGGTACGAAGATGATCGGAAAGAGGAAGACATGGAAGCAGGCTACTGAGGATGCCATTGTCCGCGTTTGTAGGAGAAGGGGCACGACTACGTTCGACTTCAATAGCCTTGTCACGCAAGAGCTACCCCAAATTCTTGAGGAGGTTCAGTCAAGGGGAGCTACACCGGAACAATCACTATCGAAGTTTCTGCAGGACCTGAGAGACGAGGGGAAAATCGAGTTTGTTGACAATCGAGGTACGTACGAATTGTTGGACGACGAACTCTGCCGGCTAGCGCGATTGACCTGATCCAATCTATCCGCTTCCCGCCGCGGCTTTGCGGGTGAGTTGGGCGCGGAGGTCCTCGAAGCTGATGCCGTAGCGGCGCGCGATGTCGCGGGCGTAGCTGAGGCCAACAATTTCGTGTGCTTCAGACTTGTATCTCACATCGGAATATCCACTCATATATGAGTCCGATAGACTTCCAAAACACTACCTATGTCGGACTCACGTCCCATCAGTCCGACCTGTACTTGTACTCTCCATTCTCAAAGAAGTACGCATGATTTCCGCCGGTACCCTCGGCATGCCAAGTTCCGAGCGCCAACGCGGATGTGAATAGGTACTCCATGATCGCCTCCTCGGTTGCCAATGTACAACCCGATCGCCAGTGTGTCAAGAGTGTAGGAGAGTGGGGAAGGTCGGCAGGTGGACTAATAGTCGTCATGGTTCCACCCCGAACCACACTTGAGACTGCTTGACAGAGTGCGCGGTTTCTGGCCTCTTGTCCACTATTTTTTGACCGTCTGTTCTGTTATCGATCCACGAATAGGTCGCCCGTTGATTCTGCACGTCCCATCAACGAATCTCGCTTCCTGGCCAATTCCAGGTTCTTCGATTTCAACTCGCTCACGTATCTCATAACAACGTCTATCGTCTCTTGTCGGTCGCGCATTTCCTCTTCGATGAGAAACAGGTTCACAATATCGCTGTTAGCATCTACAAGGAACTCTATCGCCTTTCTCTTATTCACATCATCGACTGAGTTCTGAGATGGAGTGCCGAATGCAAGATGCTCAAGGCACCTACTATTGCCACAAATGTGTCTTACGCATTCGTTTGACCCAAGATATTCAAGAATCGGTCTTCCGTGCTTCAGATTGCAGATGGCTATGTGGAGAAACAGTATCCTCCTTCCATCCGTTCCTTGCCATAGGTGGTTGCTTCTAACTACCTGCCAGTAACAACTCGACCAAGTTGCATATTTGGGGATTATGCAATCTCCGGCAATGTTCCCGCCATTTGGATCAAACGACGTATCCCCGGATACTTTGTCGTACCGAATAAGACTCTTCCATGGCGGATTCTCATGGTAAACACGATCCTCGTGAAGCACCCATTCCAATGTGTCAATATCCGACAGATTCTTCGGCCTTCTGGATAGTCCAGATCTTGGCTGCTTCATGTTAGAATGGCACCTTTATACCCTCGGCATCTTCGGTATCCTCAAGGCGCCAACCGATCCACACCTTGACCGATTTGCGTTGTCCGTCAATCGTGATACCCGTAGGTCGGCATAAAGTGAGGATACCATATCCGACTAAGCCTTATCATAGCTAGAATGTGATAGGGGAAATGGCGCTTCGCATCGCCCGTGGAGGTATAGTCGGAAGTTGTGGACGGGATGAAAAGAGCGCATCCTCCCAAAGAACGATTCAACCACGAATCAGGAGGAATACGCTCGTGGAGAACAATACCCCCAGGGCCGCAGAGGAACAAGGTCCTGGTACCATTCTGGAAGAGATCATTCGCCGCGGGGCGCGGCAGATGCTGGCGGTAGCGATGGAGGCCAGTCGGGCATTTCGGTGATGTCCGGAAATCCATTTTGCGTAGATGGCGGGACCACATCTTGAGGAACGTGGTTTGTTGTCAAGGCTGGCAGATCGCACTAGTCGCGCGCATCGACTTCCAGACACTCCGAGAAGGCGTCCAAGAACCCATCGAGCTCGAACAGCTCGGCTGTCGGCTTGGGATTGCCATCGATGTATACTTCCTGGACGACCTGTTCGCCGAACACCATCATTCCGAGTATCTCGAACGCTGCGCTATCCGAAAGCTGGCCAATCGCCCTTGATCCATTGTTCGGATTTATGGCGTATTCGAGGTCGACCTGATGCCAGACCACTTCGCCATCGAGCCGAAGCCAGACGCCGATAGCCCACGATTCGTCACCCTCTACCAGGGCGCCGAACTGGCTGAATACCAGCGGCGCGAGATTGCAGGTGATCCCAATTGCGAACTCGTCACCAACCGTGAACACGTATCCGTCCAGAAGACCCGGAGAATACTCCCAGGTGTTTGCGAACGACACACTGGCCACTGCGGCCAGCATTGCTATCGTGATGAGCTTCCTCACCTATACCTCCAGCGCGAAGTCTCAATGAGGCCGCGCACTTGACGCGGCTGGTAACTCGCAGGATCAACTGGCCGAGTGCGATCCGTCGATCTGGCGGGTTTGGACCGTCGAATGGGACGCTCGTCCTGAGAATCTACCCCTTATCTCCGTTGCCGGCAAACATGATTGGGCGACGCGAGCGGAATCCGTGGAGGATCAGCAGCACGCCCCTCGGTCTCGGGGCGCTGTGTCAATGAACGTCGTCTGCTGCTTGATTGGGCACCATACCACATTCGGACATGTAGGGGAACACGCTCGTCGTCAGAGCGGCCGGCTGGCCGAATGCGGGCGCCGGTCACACTATCAGCGCCCGGCGCTCCGACTTCGCTCGGTCCGCAGCAGTCTGCCGATCTTCGTCCGGGCGCGCGACCAGCAGCCGGTCCTCGCCGGTCTCCATCACGGCGCGCAGCTCCCGCTCCATCCGGGCCCGGTGGCGCGGGTCCAACCGGCAGCGGAACACCGAAAGCTGCATTCACCGTAACCAGGCAGCGCCGGTAGACGCGGCGCCAGCAGGGAGGTGGGCGGATCGGGAGCGTCATGCCTACCGACCCAGTCGGAGACGGCGCGCCCAATGCTGGCTGCGCGAATGGATGGCCATGTCTGCGGCCAGCGGCGCCGCCCGAGCGGTCCCGTCCATCGCCTGGGCGTACACGGTGAGGTGGTCGACGGGCCCGTCGCTGGCGGCGTCCTCCGGCAGCCAGAACGCGTGCCGGTGCTCCGTGACTGGTGCGGCGCGTTCGGCGTCGTGGCCGGACATCGCGGGATGCCGCGCGGTCCGTACATCAGGCGCGCCCGGCCGAGGGTGGCGCGGCGGGCGCGTTCGCCGGCCTGATGCCCGATGCGGGCCGCTGGAGGCCGGGCGCCGGTACCCGAAAGTGCACGCAGTCCGGCATCCGCGCCGTCATGCCTTGTTTAGCCAGTCGCTGAGGGGCGGGGCGGGCGGCGGGAGGATGAGTTGACAGCCGAACGGATACACCTTAACTTTCCTCCGAATTGTCCAAGCAACCGGGAGGTACGATGAGCGGAAAGAGGAAGAAATGGATACATGCTACTGAGGAGGCCATTGTCCGCTTTTGTAAGATAAGAGGTACGACTCTATTCGACAAAAGTAGCCTCGGAGTGCAAGAGCTACCCCAGATCGTTGAGGAGGTCCAGTCGACAGGAAAGACACCGGAACAATCACTTTCGACGTATCTGCAGTTCTTGAGAGATGAGGGGAAAATAGCGTTTCTTGACCGAGGTAACTACAGGTTGTTGGACCCGGAACTCCGTCGGCTCGCGCGATTGTCTGATTAATCTGGCCGGGCGGCGGCTTTGCGGGTGAGTTGGGCGCGGAGGTCCTCGAAGCTGATGCCGTAGCGGCGCGCAATGTCGCGGGCGTAACTGAGGCCGACCGGCGGGCCGGGCCGGATGCGGTAGGTGCGGCGCACGGCGCCGTTGGCCCCGCTGCCCCCCTCGCCGACGGCGCCCGATTCGATTTCCGCCACCATGCTCACCAGCCGGCTGGCGCCCTCCGTTTCCCGGTTGATCGCGTCGACTCGTTCTCCCAACTCGTGCAGGTGGGTGGCGAATACTGCCCGCGCGCCGAGCAGGCGCAGCCCGCGCACCACGTCTTGCGCCAGGTACAGACTCTCGCTGGGACTGGTGCTGGCCAGCGACTCATTCATCAGGATCAGGCTGCGTTCGCTGGCGGCGGCAAACAGCGCCGCCAGACGGCGCGCCTCCTCGGCCAGCCGCCCGCCCTCGGCGTGGCCCGGTTCATCCACCGGAAAGTGGGTGCCGACCAGGTCCGCAGGACTGACGGTGGCGGACTCGGCGGGCGCGTACAGGCCCGCCTGGACCAGCACCTGCAGCAACCCCGCTGCCCGCGTGAAGGTGGTCTTGCCGCCCTGGTTGGGGCCGGTGAGCACCAGAATCCGGCCGCCGGCGTCCATCACGAGGTCGTTGCCGACGATGCTCCCGGCGCGTTCCTCGGCGGTGCCGAGCGCCAGGTTCACGTTGTACAGCCGGCGCGCCTGCAGGCGGCGCTCCGCGGCCGGCGCGAGCCGCGGGCGGCAGATCGGCAGACCGCGCGCCCGCAGCCGCTCACCGAGCTGCGCGGCGCCCAGATAGAAGGCGATCTCACGCTCCAGGGAGAGCAGGTCCTGCACCTGCAGGCGCACGTACTGGCCCAGCGCTTTCGCCAGCGGGCGCGCCACCGCGCCCAGAATGCGGTCCAGGTCACCGAACAGGGTACCCATCGCCGCCACCCGCTTGATGCTGGCCACCGGCTGGAACGGCGAGGCGGCGCCGAAGATGCGGCTCAATAGTGGGCGCTCGGCAAACTTCTCCTCGTGCACGGCGAGCAGGGTGGCTTCCGACGGGCGCAGTTGGTCGTCCAGGTTGATGCCGATGCTGACGCTGGCGCGCCGCTTCAGGCCGCCGCGCAACGCCGGCAGCTCCTGCAGCAGGCGCTGGTACACCGGGTCGGCCTGGCGCCGCCGCACGAACCCGAGCAGCGCCTTCAGGCCGTCCGACTCCAGGTTGGGGAGTTGCGCCGCGTCCGCCAGCCGCTGCAGGCAGGCGACGTAGGTTTCCAGTTCGCCCAGGCGCCACACGGCCTGCTGCAGCGGCGCGCTCTGCTCCTTGCGGGTAGTGGTAAAGAAGGCCAGCTCGCGCAGCATCGGGCGGACCTCGCGCAACACCTCACGCAACGGCGGGGAGCCGAGTACGTCGGCCAGCACCCCCTGGCGATAGTGAATCGTGGCCACGTCCTGGCACAGCTCGTAGAGGAATTCCTCCGGCAGCCCGAACTGCTCGCGCAGGGCCGCCAGTCCGAGGTCCGCCGCCGCCTGCCGGTCAAGCCGCGGGCGCGCGGCAGAGGCGCCCGCGCCGGGGTGGCACAGGCTGACGCTATCCGCAGCCGGGTCCATGCGCCAATGCTAACGGTTGCCCCGAGTCTCCCGCAACGCCCGCCGCTGTTCCTCCGCCCGCCCGCGCACGATACCGCGCTCGAACTCGCGGCACCGTAGAATAAGCGATTCGGGTGGTGGAGTTGGAGTTGCGGAGTTGACTTGACGCGGTGCAGCTTCTACGGTGGCTGCGATTGAGCACTGATGCCGGAGGACTTGCCGCAACCCCACGACAACCTGTTCCGCGCCGTGTTCGGCGAGCCTGCCGAGGCCGCCGGCTTGTTGCGCGCACATCTGCCGCCGGCCGTCGCCGAGGGCTTGGACTGGTCGACGCTCGCGGTCCACGAAAGCGACTTCTTCCCACCGGAGTTGCGCGCCAGCGAGTCCGATCTGCTCTACTCAATCAAGCGCCGCGATAGTGAGGAACGCGTTTGGATATACGTGGTGCTGGAGCACCAATCCACCTCCCGGAGCCGGGACCGCTGGATGCGGCTGCGGATGTTGCAGCACTGCTGCCGGATCTGGGAACGCGACCGGCGTGATTATCCCGACGAGACGGAGTTGCGCCCGGTCTTGCCGGTGGTGTTCTATCTGGGGGACGGCCCGTGGGGCCATGCCACCGAGTTCTCTGAGTTGCTGCCCGCCAAGGTGCGGGCGTGGCCGTGGCTGCCGCGCTTTGAGCATCTGCTGATCGACCACTCGGAGACGCCGCTGGCGGGGGTGCGCGGTGCGATGAAGGGGCGCGCGGCGCAGCTTATGATGATGGCGGCGTGCCGGGTTGCCCGATGGCCGGCGTTGCGGCGCGCGCTGCCGTTGCTGGCCGAGGTGGCGCGCCGCGGCGGGCGGGAGCAGGTGCGCGCGTTCGTGCGGTACGCGCTGGCGACGCAGGACGAAGAGATGCGGCGGCGATTTGCGAAGGAGTTTCAACGGCAGGTGCCGGGACCGGAAGGAGATATTATGACCTACGTCGAAGAGATCAAGCAGCAGGGCCGTCAGGAAGGCCGTGTAGCAGGCATCGAAGAAGGCCGTGTAGTGGGCCGTGCGGAAGGCCGGATGGAGGAACAGGTACGTACCGTCGAGAGTCTGCTGCGCGAGGGGGTGCCATGGCCGCTCATCGAGTCGGCTACCGGCGTCGACAAGACAGGTCTGCGCGCGCTCAAGCAGCGGCTCAAGGATTCCGCCGCCGCCAACGGCCGCCACGACACCGCGTAACGCGGGCGGCTGGCCGGCCGGCCCCGGCGGGTCACGCGCGGCGAGCGTCTTACCCGGCTACCCGGTCGAGGAATTCGGCCCCCGTCTCGCACTCGATTATGGCGATGCCGGCCCGCGCCAGGCGGTCAGGCTCGGCGGCGTGCTCCAAGAGTTCGGCGAGCTGCTGCGCCGTGTCGGCGTCGAACTTCCGCGTCGCCAGCCGGCACAGTTCCTCCGCCCGCCCCCGCACGATACCGCGCTCGAACTCGCGGCGCCGCAGCGAGCGCAGCAGCGGGTCATGGTCCGGCCCGGTGCCCTCCCGCTCGCCGAGTACCGTCCCGACGCGCTCCAGTACCGCGCTGGTCCGCGCCGACGGCCTTGGCTCGTTCATCGCGTCGTGGATCTCCTTTGCCGTCCAGCCCGGAAACGCCCGGCTCGCCGGCGCAGTCCGGTAGATGCCCTCCTCCAACAGGTGGATCGTCAGCCCCGGCCGCCGGCCCCGCGGGCGGCTCGGCGGCGGCTCGTCCGGCACCTCCACCCACACCTCCGGGAAGCCCCACGACTCATACAGCCCCAGCTTGCCGCGGCGCACGTCGGTAGTGTGGTCAACCTCCAGCACCACGTCGGGGTAATCGTCTACGCCGATAACCATCGCCGATGGTCCCGGTAGCCGCGCGGTGCCCGGATGCAGATACACCGATTCGTCGGCCTGCATGATGCTGCGCGGTCCGTTGCGCTGGCGCAGGTCCATGGACCCGTAGCTCTCGATGGGCGTGCCGCGCACCTGGGCGATGCGATCGGTGAGCCTGCTGAGGCGGCGGCCCGGCCGCTCGTGACCGGGAGTGGTCGGTTCGCAGATCCAGGCGGTTTCGGTAGCGCCGTTCCAATACTCCAAGCGCCGGTCGCTGTCGGGGAGCTCCTCGCGCGGCAGGTGGACGGGCTTGCAGCCGGGGAACTCCGGCTCAGGCGGCGGCGCCGGTTGCGGGCGCGCGGTAGCGGTTTCACGGCGGCGCGGCCGGCCGGCGGCCTTGACCTTGGACATACCGATCAGCGTACGCGGGCCCCGCCGGGACCGCAACACGCACGCCGGCCCGCCGCGGCACGCGCGTACTTGCTTGCCGCGGCGCGCGGCGGCAGAATGGGCGGATCATGGGACAGTCCACGGCTACCACGGCCGGCCCCGCGCCGCCCGTGTCCGACGACAACCGGGATAATCTCGGCGCCCGCGCCGCAAGCGGCGCCTGGAACGCGCATCGTCTCACCCTGGCCGAAGGCGAGGCGTTTGCGCGGGACGGCTTCATGGTACTGCCGGAGCGGCTGCCGGAGGCGGTGACCGACGGCCTGGAGCAGGCGTTCGACAAGGTGTGGGCCGCCGAGCGCGCCGCGCGCGGCGCCGGCGAGCTCGACAAGCTCAACATGTACGACTTTCTGGGCAAGGACGAGCGCTTCCTGGAGATGATCGACTGGCCGGTCACCTTTCCCAAAGTGGTGGACATCCTGGGTTGGAACATCCAGGTCTATCACACCCACATGATCATCAGCCCCGGGGCGGGGCAGGGGGCGGATCCCGGACGGCGCGGCTGGCACCAGGACAGCGACCGCCTGAACCGCGAACTGGAAACGCGCCCGCAGCCGCGGGTGTCGCTGAAGGTGGCCTTCTTCCTGACCGACTGCAGCGAACGCGGGCGGGGCAACTTCGGCGCGGTGCCGGGGAGTCACCTCAGCGATCCTCCGGTAGACCCGGAGCAGCGTCACCTCGATCCGCCGGGCGCCACCGAAGTGCTGGCGCCGCGCGGCGGCATGGTGCTGTTCGACCGCCGCATCTGGCACACCGGAACCGAGAACTACGCTGACTTTCCGCGCAAGGTGCTGTTCTACGGCTACAGCTACCGCTGGCTGCGCCCGCGCGACGACATGACCGTGGAGCACTACCTGGAGCGCAGCGATCCGATTCGCCGCCAGTTGCTCGGCGCCGGGCCGAGCGGCGGCCACGGCTATACCTCGCCGAAGCCGGAGGACGTCCCGTTGCGCGCCTGGCTGGAGCGGAATCCGGCGGCGCCGGCGGCGGCTGCCGCGGCCGGCGCGCCGGCGTCCTAGCGTCCCCAACCGGCGCCGCGGTGCCGCCTGCGGAGCCAGGCCCGCGCGCGTCCGGCGCGCCGCGCGCGCCGGCGGAGCCCACCGAGTTGGTGCGCGCGCTGCATGCCGCGCCGCAGCAGGTGGTGCTGGAGTTGGCGGGGGGCACGCAGGCGCTGGCGTGGTTGCACGCGGTGGGCGGCTCCTCGCGCACCGTGTTGGAGGCGACCGACCGCTATAGCTCGGCCTCGCTGGCGGCGCTGCTGGGGGCGGCGCCGGCCAAGGCGGTGTCCCGCGGGGTGGCGGCGGCCATGGCCGGGGCGGCGCGGCGGCGGGCGCGGGCGCTGGCCGCGCCCGCCACGCCGGTGGTGGGGGCGGCCTGCAGCGCGGCCCTGGCCAGTGACCGCCCGCGGCGCGGCGCGCACCGCGCGGTGGTCGCGGTGGCCGATGCCCTGGGCTGCGCGGTCACCGAGCTGGAGCTGGCCAAGGGGGCGCGCACGCGTCGCGCGGAGGAGGCCGCGGTGAGCCTGCTGCTGCTTGCGGAGCTGGCCGCGGCGTGCGGGGTGGCGGTGCCGGCCGGGGCCGCGGCGGCCCTGGCGGACGCCTTGGCCGGCGCCGCGCCGCAGCGCGAGTTTCAACCGTCCGCCGCGGGCGCCGCGCTCGCCTCCGGCGGCGCCGACTGGCTGTTGCTCGATGCCTCCGGGTGCGTGGTCGAGGAGGCCCCGGGCTGGGACCGGGTGGCCCTGCTGTCCGGCGCCTTCGACCCGCTGCACGCCGGGCATCTGGCGCTGGCCGAGGCCGCGGCGGCGCTGCTTCGGCGGCGGGTGACGTTCGAGCTGGCCGTGGTGAACGCCGACAAGGCCGCAATCGGCTTGGCGGAGGCGCAGCGGCGGGCCGCGCAGTTTGCCGGGCGCGCGCCGCTAATGCTGTCGCGGGTGCCGTTGTTCGCGGCCAAGGCTGCCCGCTTTCCGGGGGCGGTGTTCATCGTCGGGGTGGACACCGCGGCGCGCCTGGTCGCGCCCCGTTTCTATGGCGGCTCCCGCGCTGCCATGCTGCAGGCGCTGGCGGCGGTAGCGCGCCACGGCGGCAGCTTTCTGGTCGCCGGCAGGCTCATCGACGGCCGCTACCGCACGCTGGCGGACTTCGTGCCGGCGCTCCCGGAGCTGCCGGCGGAGCTGCGCGGGTTGTTCCGGGAACTGCCGGAACGTTCCTTTCGTTGCGACCTCTCGTCCACCGAGCTGCGCGCCCGCGGCGCCCCGCGCGCGGCGCCTTGTTGAAAAACCCGGGCGCCGCGGCGCCGCGCGGCGGGCGCCTCTACTACGGCTGGGTCATCGTCGGCACCTTCTTCTTGCTCAACGTGGCGGGCCAGGCCAGCGGTACCCTGAACTTCGGCTTGTTCGTGATTCCGATCAGCGAGGAGCTGGGGCTGTCGCGGCAGACGATCGGCTGGGCGCAGACCGGGCGCCTGTGGGCGGGCGGCCTGAGCGGCATCGCGCTCGGCTGGTGGCTGGATCGGTTCGGCCCGCGCGTGCCGGTGCTGGCGGCCATCGTCATCGCCACCGCGGGGCTGCTGGTGCTGGCGCGCGTGCAGTCGGCCGCGGCGCTGTTCGGCGTGCTGCTGGCGCTTGGCGCCAGCGGCTGGACCGGCGCCGGCGGCAGCGCCCTGTTCGCCACGGTGCCGGTGGCCAAGTGGTTCATCCGCCTGCGCGGGCGCGCCACCGGCATGGTGCAGCTTGGCCTGGGCGTCGGCGGCGCGCTGCTGCTGCCGTTCACCCAGGCGCTGATCAGCAACCGCGGCTGGCGCGCGGCCCTGGTCACGCTGGCCTGGTTGTCGGCGGCCATGCTGCCGCTGGTGCTGTTGCTGCGGCGCCAGCCCGGCGACCTGGGCCTGGAGCCGGATGGCGGCCCGCCGCGCGCCCGCCGGACGAAGCCCGCCCCGGTCACCGGGGCCCGCTCACCCCGGCCGTCGGCCGAGCATGCCTGGACCCTGCGCGGGGCCGCGCGCAACGCCGCCACGTGGCAGCTCACCGCGGCGTTCGCAATCCTCGGCGGGCTGCTCGGCGCCGCCAGCGTGCACCGGGTGCCGCACTGGGTGGAACTGGGCTTCAGCCCGGCTACCGTGTCGTTCGCCTTCGGGGTCGACGCCGCCACCGCCACGGTGAGCGCGCTGGTGGCCGGCTTCGTGGTGGAACGGCTGCCGGTGCGCGTGGTCGGGGCGATCTCCTGCAGTCTGTTCTGCGCCGCGCTGCTGCTGATGGTCATCGGGCAGGCGTGGCTGCCGCTGCTGTTCTGTTCCACGGTGCTGTTCGGCGCCGGCGTCGGCCTGAACATGGTGGTGCAGGGGGTGATCTGGGCGCAGTACTACGGTTGGCGCTTCGTGGGCACCATCCGCGGCGTGGTATTGCCGGTTACCGTGCTGGCCGGCGGCCTGGGGGCGCCGCTGGCCGGCGCGTTGCGCGACGCCAGCGGCAGCTACCGCACCTCGTGGTTGATCGTGCTGGCGGCGTGCGCCGTGGCCGGCGCCCTGATCCTTCGCGCGCGGCCGCCGCGGCCACCGGAGAAGTCCGCGCCCGCGGCCGGGGCCCGACGCTGACCGCACGCGCGGCCCGCGCCGCCTGCGCCGTGTTGCCGCGCCCCGCCGGCCGGCGCACTATTGCGGCGTGCTGACGACCATCGAGACGCATACCTGCGGCCACCCCACGCGGGTGGTGGTGGATGGCCTGCCCGCCTTTGACGGCGACTCCGTGGCCGCGCAGCGCGCCTCGGCGCGCGCCGACCACGACGCGTTGCGCACCCTGCTGTGCTGCGAGCCGCGCGGCCACGAGGCGATGTACGCCGCCTACGTGGTGCCGTCGCGGGCCGCCGACGTGGGCGTGATCTTCTGCAGCCAGGTCGGCTACGACGACATGTGCGGGCACGGCACCATCGGGGTGGTGACCGCGCTGCTATCCGGCGGCCGGTTGCCGCGGCGTAGCGAGGTGCGGCTGGAAACGCCGGCCGGCGTGGTGACCGCGCGGGCGCAGTGGCAGGGCGGGCGGGTGGCCGCGGTGACCTTCGACAGCGTTCCGGCGTTCGTGGGCCGTCGCGACGAGAGCGTGGAGGTGCCCGGCGTCGGCCCGGTGCGCGGCGACGTGGCCTTTGGCGGCAACTGGTACCTGTATCTGAACGCCGCCGACCTGCGGCAGCAGGTTGCGCCGGACGCCATCCCGGCGCTGCTGCGGCTCGGCAACGCGATCAAGCGGACCTGGAACCGGAGCGGGCGGCTGCGCCACCCCGAGCAGGAGCACGTCGCCGACGGCCTGATCGGGGTCTCGTTCTACGGCCCGCCGCGGCGCCGGCCCGACGCCGATCAAGTCAACCTGGTGGTGGAGAGTGAGACCTTCTATGACCGCTCGCCCTGCGGCACCGGTACCTGCGGTCGCCTCGCCGCGCTGCACGCCCGCGGCGCGCTGGCGGTGGGCGAGGAGTTTCGCAACGAGGGGATCGCCGGCGGGACGTTCAGCGCCCGGATCATCGCCGAGACCAACGTTGGAGAGTTGCCGGCGGTGCTGCCGCGGCTCACCGGCGCGGCCTGGGTCATGGGGCGGGCGGAGTGGACCCTGGACCCCACCGACCCGCTCGGCAGCGCCGGCTGGACCGGGCGCGGTTAGCGCGCTACGGCGCCGGCGCGGCGGCAGCTTCGGGGGCAGGCGCCAGGGCGCGCAGCCAGCGCGAGCGCTGCACGAAGCGTTCGGCAAACAGACCGAGCAGCAGGGCGGAGAGGGTGCCGGTGATCAGAAACGCCGGCGCGATCAGCCACGCGCTCGGCCCGAAGATCAGCAGGCGCGCGGCGGCGATCTGGGCCACGTTGCTGGCCAGGGCGCCCATGATGCTGACGCCGACCAGCGACAGACGGGGGCTCAACGCGCGGTACAGCGCCAGCATCACCGCGGCGCTGGCCAGCGAACCCGCCGCCGAGAACAGCACGATGTAGGAGAACATGGTGCCCTGCACCAGGCCCTGCCCGGCGATCTTCAGGCCCACCAGGATGCAGATCTCGCGCGGCCGCAGCACGGTGAGGCCCACCAGCAGCGGCAGGTTGGCCAGCCCCAGCTTGAGAAACGGGACCGGTTTGGGGATGACGTGCTCGACGCTGGCCAGGAACAGCGCCACCGCCGCCAACAACGCCAGCCGCCGCCGGCGCTCGTCCGGCGCCCCGGCCCCGGCCTGGCTCACGTCGCGGCGCGGATTTCCTCGGCGCGGTCGGTCTGCTCCCACGAGAACTCGTCGCGTCCGAAGTGGCCGTAGGTGGCGGTCGGGCGGTAGATGGGCCGTTCGAGATCGAGCGCGGCGATGATGGCGCCGGGCGTGAGGCCGAACAGGTCCCGCACCACCGTTTCGAGGCGGTCGTCCGGGGCGCTCCCGGTGCCGAAGGTGTTGACGTACAGCGAGACCGGTTCGGCGACCCCGATGGCGTAGGCGATCTGCACCTCGCACTCCCGGCAGATGCCGCTGGCGACGACGTTCTTGGCCACGTAGCGCGCCATGTAGGCGGCGGAGCGGTCCACCTTGGAGGGGTCCTTGCCGGAAAACGCGCCGCCGCCGTGGCGCGCCTTGCCGCCGTAGGTGTCCACGATCAGCTTGCGGCCGGTGAGGCCGGTGTCGCCGTGCGGGCCGCCGACCACGAAGCGGCCGGTGGGATTGATCAGGTAGGAAACGTTGCCGGCCAGCATCCGCGCGGGCAGCGCCTGCTTGATCACCTCTTCCACCAGTCCCTCGCGGAGTTGCGCCGCGTCGACGTCGGCATCATGCTGATGCGACAGCACCACGGTCTCGATCGCCGCCGGGCGGCCGGCGGCGTAGCGTACCGTTACCTGGCACTTGCCGTCGGGGCCGAGGAACGGCAGCCGGCGCTCCTTCCGCACCTGCGCCGCGCGCTGCATGATGGCGTGGGCGAAGTCGATGGGGGCCGGCATCAGGTGCGGGGTGTCGGAACAGGCGTAGCCGAACATCAAGCCTTGATCGCCGGCGCCCTGGGCCTCGGTCGAGCCGCGGTCGACGCCGCGCCCGATGTCCGGCGACTGCGCGTGCAGGGTGTTGAGCACGGCGCAGGTCTGGTAGTCGATGCCCAGGCGCGGGTCGTCATACCCGGCGTCGCGCAGCACGTCGCGCGCCAACTGCTGCGGGTCGAACGAGCTGCGCGACCTGATCTCGCCGCCGATCAGGATCAGGCCGGTGGTAGCGTAGGTCTCGCAGGCAACGCGGGCCGCGGGGTCGTCCGCCAACGCGGCGTCCACCACCGCGTCGGAAATCTGGTCGCACAGTTTGTCGGGGTGGCCTTCGCCCACGCTCTCGGAGGTGAACAGGTAATCGCTACGCTGGTACATGATCCGCCGGCAGGGTAGCCCCGCGCGCCGGTGCGGCGCAAGATGCGCCCGGCTGGCTGGCGTGGTCGGGCAGACTGCCCCGGCGTTCCGCAAAAGCACCGCGGAACAAGCCGCGTTGATTGATAGCAGCAGCGAGTGAGGTTGGAATGATCGTGCGGGATGCAATAGAGTGCAGGGCGTGATCCGCGTCGATCCGCGAGCCGGCCTGCGCCCGTCCGCCGAGGCAGAGAACGGCGCCGGGGCGGAGCGGGCGGCCCTGTGGCGCCGGTTCCGCGACCGCCTGATCGTGCGGCAGGAGCTGAACCGCCGCCTAGTGTCATACCAGGCGAACAAGGAACTGCCGGGGCTGCGCTGGTTCAAGTACAAGGAGGGATTCTCGGCGGCGCTGGTGCGCGCCGCTCTGCGCGCCGGCTCCGGGCCGGTACTGGACCCCTTCGCCGGTATCGGCACCACCGTGCTGGTGGCCGGGGGAGCGGGGCGCGCGGCAACCGGCATCGAGATCATGCCGGTCGCGGCACGCGCTGCCCGCGCCATCGCCCTGGCGGTGCACTTGGCCGACGTCGACCCGATCGCGCGCGCCGCCGGCGGGCTGCTGCAAGCCGTTCGCGGCGGGGACGCGGACGCGGCGTTCCGGTTTCCTCACGTCCCGATCACGGCCCGCGCCTTCCCGCCGGAGACCGAGGACGACATCGCCAAGGCCCGCGCCTTCCTGGATCGGTTGGAGGAGGGGCCGGAGCGGACGCTCCTCGACTTCGCCGCCATGAGCGTCCTGGAGGAAGTCAGCTACACGCGCAAGGATGGGCAGTACCTGCGCTGGGACCTGCGGTGCGGGCGCGCCCTGCGCGGCGGCACGTACAAGGGGCCGATCCCCAGTTACGCGGAAGCGCTTGGCCGCCGCATTCGGGAGTTGCTCCGTGACGCCCCGCTGCTCGCCGCCCGGTTCCGCGGCTGCCCGCCGCGCATCGTCGAAGGCTCCGTCCTGCGGGAACTGCCGCGGCTTGCCTCCGGTTCGGTGGGCCTGACCGTCACCTCGCCGCCGTACGCCAATCGCTACGATTACACCCGCACCTATGCGCTGGAACTGGCGTGGCTGGGATATGACCGGGCCGCGTTCGGGGACCTGCGGCAGTCTCTGATCAGCGCGACCGTCGAAAACCGCTCCAAGGTAGCGCTGCTGGTCCGTGACTACCCGCGCCCGGCGGTGTTGGCGCAGGCCCGCGCCGCGCACGACTCGCAGGCGGCGCTCGCCGAAGTGCTGGACGCCCTGCGCGCGCGGCAGGCCGAGCTGAGCAACCCGCACGTCATTCGCCTGGTCGCCAACTACTTCTTCGAGATGGCGGTGGTGATCGCCGAGTTGGCGCGCGTCACGCGGCCCGGCGGCGGAGTGGTGATGGTCAATGACAACGTGCAGTACCACGGCGAGGAGGTGCCGGTAGACCTGATCCTGTCGGATATTGCCGAGCGGTGCGGCTTCCGGTGTGAGGAAATCAGCGTGCTGCCGCGCGGCAAGGGCAACGCCAGCCAGCAGATGGGCCGCTTCGGCCGCCGCGAACTCCGCAAGTGCGTCTACCACTGGCGCCGAGTTGGGAATGGTTATGGTGGCTGAGACTGGCCGCACGCGGGACGCAATCAGCCGCGCCCGTAGGATCGCCGGGAGAATCGCTAAAGGCGAGGATCTGCGAGTACGCGCGGCGATAGCAGGATTCGGACACGACCTTGATTATGCCGATCGAACTTCATTGTGCATTGTCGAAGACGCTTGGGTGCACGTGATCGGTGCAGGAATTGAGCCTCGTATGGTTTTTGCCCATCCTGACGTGATTAAGGCAAATCCCGATGCATCCCTGCACTACCGGGGAATCGCGCTGCTCTCCCGCAAGCGCGTTCAGGAAATCGTCGGGTCGGTGGACGCCTGGGAGCGGAGCCCCGCGACCGCCCGAGTCAGTGACGCGAAGGCGCTGAAGGTGTGCTGCTTGTATAACGCGGTCATTAGTTCGTTGATTGTAGATCACACTCAATGGACCATGGATGACGGCTATCGCAACATTCTCGCGACGATGGGGATCACCGAGGACGGTGCCATCCGCAACATCATAGGACAGGAGGCCGAGCTGGCGGTCAAGAAGCGTCTCGTCGACTGGGTGCGATCGCGGGGATTGCTGACATCCGACGGAGCCGACGATCACTGGCAACTGATCGGCGGCATCCGTATGTTGTTTGGGTCCGAACCGGACATCGGATTCGAGAGGGACGGGAAGTGGGCCGTGATCGTTGAGGTGAAGGGAGGTAAGGACCCGGCAGGAGCGTTGGAACGACTTGGAGCCATCAAGAAGACGTTCGATGAGGCCCCGGTTGATTGCAAGAGCTTCCTCGTGGTCGGCGTCGTTACGGCGACCATGCGTGAACGACTCCGCGAGATGCGTATGGAAGCGGATTTCGACATCGACCAGTTACTGGATGACGAGCACGTATGGACAGCCTTCATGAATGAGATATTCCATCACGGGTTGCGAATTGCACCGGAAGCATAATCAACGCGGCGGACACAGGAGCACGCGTCGAGATTTCAGAGAGAAGATGGGAATCAACATATGTTAGTGCCGTTTGGGACGATTAGGTTACCGCGTCCCACGGCGCCAGTGACAAGAAGGGGCTCGAGGAGACCCCAGTTGTGAGCAAGCGCAAGCGGCGCAAGCGAGCCGTAGCGCGTAGGGCGCCGGCGGCGCCGCCGGAGAGCGTCCAACTCGGACGGTTGGCGCGGCGCCGGCTGGCTGACTCGCACGCGCTGCAGCGGTTGCTGCGGCAGGTCGCGGCGGAGGAGTTGCCGGTTGCGGTGGAGGGCGTGCACGGCAGCTTCGCGGCGCTGTTGCTGCACTGGCTGCGCGAACCGGCCGCGGGGCCGCTGTTGGTGGTGACGCCGACGGAGCAGGAGGCCGACCTGCTGGCCGGCGACCTGCGCCTGTTCGCCGACCAGCCCACTGGTACGGCAGCGGCCCCCGGCCCGCCCGCCACTGGCAGCGCCGGCGGCGACCGGGTGCGGCGCTTTCCCTGGTGGGGGCTGCTGCCCTATGCCAACGCCGCGCCGCTGCCGGCGGTGTTCGGCGACCGCGCCGGCGTGTTGGCCGAGCTGGTCACCGCCCCCGGCGCCATCGACGTGGTGGTCACTTCCCTGCGCGCGCTGGTCACCCCGGTGCCGCCCGCCGACTACCTGGCCGGGCGCGTGCTGCACCTGGCGGTCGGGAGCGAGGTCGATCCGGTCGCCGCGGAGGAGCAGCTCGTCAGCCTCGGCTACGTGCGCGTGCCGCGGGTGACCATCCACGGCGAGTTTTCAGTAAAGGGGGAGGTGATCGACGTCTACCCCTACGCCCGCGAGCACGCCGTGCGCGCGGTGCTGGATTTCGACGCCATCGAGGAGCTGCGCGAGTTCGAGCCGGCCACCCAGCGCTCGGTGGCGGCGCTGCAGCGCGCCGCGGTCTACCCGGCGCGCGAAGTCCACCTCGCCGGCGAGGCGCTGGACGTGCTCGCCGCCAATCTGGAGCGGGCGAACCTGCCGCAGGAGGCGCGCGAGCTGTTCCTGGAGGCGTTGCGGCGCGATCCCGAGGCGCGTAGCGCCGAGCTGTTCTTTCCCCTGTGCTTCGCGCAGCCGGCGACCCTGCTCGAAATCATGCCCGCCGGCACGCTGCTGGTGCTGGCCGGCGAGGAGCGCCTGACCGCCACCTTCGTCGCAGTGCGCAAGGAGTATTACGAACTGCACCGGCAGGCGGCGGCCGCGGGCCGCTTCGGGCCGCTGCCCAAGGCGTTCCTGCTCGACTACGCGCGCCTGCTCCGCGACTGCCCGCGGCGGGTGGCGATCCATGAGCTGGCGCCCGCCGCCCGCGGCCCGCTCGACGAACCCGCCGCCCCGCGCCTGCGCCTGACCTGCGACTCGCCGCGCTCCTTCTTTGGCAACATCCCCTACTTTCGCGACGAAGTGGGAGGGCTGCTGCGCAACGGCAACGAGGTCGTGATCTTCGCCGTGTACGAGCACCAGGCGCAGCGCGTGCGGGCGCTGCTCGGCGACGCGGCGCGCGACGACCGGCTGCGCGTGGTGCCGCAGAGCATCAGCGCCGGATTCGCGCTGCCCGAGGCGAAGATCGTGGTCATCCAGGAGAACGAGATCTTCGGCCGCAAGCGGCGCCTGCCGCGCGCCGCCGCCAGCGTGAAGAGCGAGGCGATCGACTCCTTCGTCGACCTGAGCGCCGGCGATTACGTGGTGCACGTCAACTACGGCATCGGCCGCTATCACGGCCTGCAGCGGATGCGCGTGCTCGGCAACGAACGCGATTACATCGACCTGGAGTTCGGCGGCGAGGAACACGTGTACCTGCCGATCGAGCAGGTCAACCTGATCCAGCGCTACGTGGGCAAGGAGGGGCGGGCGCCGAAGCTGGACCGCATCGGCGGCAAGGCGTGGGACGCGCGCAAGGCGAAGGTGCGCAAGTCGGTGGAGGAGTTGGCCGAACGCCTGGTGCACCTGTACGCGCGGCGCAAGCAGGCGCAGGGCACCGCCTTCGAAACCGATACCGACTGGCAGGCGCAGTTCGAGGCCGGCTTTCCGTTCCAGGAGACCGACGATCAGATCCGCTGCATTGAGGAGGTGAAGGCCGACATGGAAGCGCCAAGCCCGATGGACCGGCTGGTGTGCGGCGACGTCGGCTTCGGCAAGACCGAGGTGGCGCTGCGGGCGGCGTTCAAGGCGGTGATGGGCGGCCGGCAGGTGGCGGTGCTGACCCCCACCACCATTCTCGCCGAGCAGCACTTCGAGACCTTCGGCGAGCGCTTCGGCGCGTTTCCGGCGCGGGTGGAGATGCTGTCGCGGTTTCGCAGCAAGCAGGAGCAGCGCGCGGTGGTGGAGGCGGTCGCGGCCGGCGCGGTGGACGTGGTGGTGGGCACCCATCGCCTGATTCAGAAGGACGTGAAGTTCAAGAACCTCGGCCTGCTGGTCATCGACGAGGAGCAGCGCTTCGGCGTCAAGCACAAGGAGCGCCTCAAGGAGCTCAAGACCAACATCGACTGCCTCACCCTCACCGCCACGCCCATTCCCCGTACCCTGCACATGTCGTTGACCCGGATCCGCGACATGTCGATCATCACCACGCCGCCGCAGAACCGGCTGCCGATCGAGACCTTCATCCAGGAGTTCGACGAGGAGCTGGTGGCCGACGCGGTGCGCAAGGAGCTGGCGCGCCGCGGCCAGGTGTTCTACCTGCACAATCGGGTGCGCTCGATTCAAGAGGTGCGCGGCTTCCTGACCCGGCTGCTGCCGGAGGCGAGCATCGACTTCGCCCACGGCCAGATGGACGAGCGCGAGCTGGAGGAGGTGATGCACCGCTTCGTCGGCGGCGAGTTCGAGGTGCTGGTGGCCACGTCGATCATCGAGAACGGGCTGGACATTCCCAACGTCAACACCATCGTCATCGACCGCGCCGACATGTTCGGCATCGCCCAACTCTACCAACTGCGCGGGCGGGTGGGGCGCTCCGACAAGCCGGCGTACGCCTACCTGTTCTATCCCAAGGAACGCGCGTTGAGCGAGCTGGCCATGAAGCGCCTGCGCATCATCTCCGACTTCACCGATCTGGGCGCCGGCTTCAAGGTGGCGATGAAGGACCTGGAGGTGCGCGGCGCCGGCAACCTGCTCGGCGGGGAGCAGAGCGGCGACATCCTGGCGGTGGGCTACGACATGTACGTGCGGCTGCTCGACCAGGCGATTGCGGCGCTGAACGCGGGCGGCAAGGGCCGCGGCGTCGACTTGGAGGCGCCGGACGTCTATCTTGAGTTGGAATACGCGGGGTATATTCCCGATGACTACATCTCGGAACCGGTGGTAAAGATGGAGGTGTACAAGAAGATTTCCGGGGTCACCAGCGCCGCCGAGCTGGAACACGTGCACGGCGAGTTGACCGACCGCTTCGGACCGCTCCCGGACGTGGTGCTGAGCCTGCTGTCGATCGCCGAGATTCGCATCGCCTGCCGCCGCCTGGCGGTTTCCGCGCTGCGCGAGCAGCGCGGCGTGGTGCGGGTGGAGTTCGCGCGCATGCAGCAGGTATCGGTGGACAAGGTGATGCGCCTGCTGGCGGAGAGCAACGGCGGCGCGCGCATGGACCCGGCGCGGCCCAACTGCCTGCTGATCGACACCGGCGGCATCGGCCTGCGCGAGAAGTCGGAGTTCCTGAGCGAAAAGCTCGGCGCGCTGGCGGGGACCGGGTGATGCGGCGCTTCGCCGGCGGCGTCGCGCGGGCGCTGTTCGCTCCGGGGCGGGCGTTTGCCCCCCAGGCCACGCCTGAGTGGTCGCTGTTCGCCCTGGTGGCGTTGCTGACGGTTGCCACCGCGGCCGGCGAGACGATGATCCTGTGGCAGTTGCGCGCGCCGGTAATCCGCCAGATCGCCCTGGTGGAGGCGCGCCACGTCGCCGAGCAGCGCTCGCTGTCGTTCGACGAGGCCGAGGAGGTGGAGCGCCGCCAGAGCACGGCCTACGCGCAGCTCACCGCCCCCGCGGGCGCCGTTGCCAAGACCGTGCGCGTGCTGCTCACCAGCCTGACGCTGGCCGCGGCCTGGCTGCTGACCTGGACGGCGCTGCTGGTGCTGACGCAGTTCTTCGGCGGCGAAGAGCAACGCCTCCCGGAGCGGCCGCGGGCGTCCCCCCGCCTGGTGGCGGCGGCGTTTGCCCCGCTGGCGTTGCGGCGGCTGCTGTCCGGCGGCTTGACCCTGGCCGGCGACCCCGCGGCGGCCGCCAACGCCACCACCGTGGCCGCCTACCGGGAGCGCACCATCGTCCGCTTCGACCTGGCGGCGCTGGCCGACTGGGCGCCGCCCGCCTTCGTGGAGCGCGGGGTTTCCCTGGTTACCGATCCGTTCGCCCTGTGGGCGCTGGCGGTGCTCGCCGCCGGCAGCGCGGCGCTGCTGCGGCTGCCGGCGCGGCGCGCGCTGGCCCTGACCGCGGCCGTCGCCCTGCTCTGGACGCTGTTCGACACCCTGGTCGGCGGCCGCTGGGCCCTGCTGGCATAACCCGCCCGTTATGGTAACTTAGCTCGTGGCGATGAAGCGGAGTACGCGTAACGTGCTCAGGTACGGGGGGATTGCGCTGCTGTTGCTGCTTGGCGCGGGAGCGGCGTTAAGGCTGCTGTTTGGCAGCGATCCGGCGGCGGACGCAATCCCGGTGACCCTGGCCGAGGCGCGCGTCACTACCCTGCAGGCGCGGGTGGTGGGTAACTGCACGTTCCGGCCGCGGCGCAGCGTTACCGCGGTCAGCGAGTCCGGCGGCCGGGTGGCGGCGATTCCGGTGGCCGTGGGCGCGGCCGTTACCGCCGGCCAGGACTTGGTGCGGCTCGACGACGCCGACCTGCGGGTTGCGTTGCGGCAGTCCGAGGCGGCGCGCCGTTCCGCCGAAGTGAACCTGCTGGACAACCTGGTGTCGTTGCGTTCCGGCCTGCGGTCGGCCGAGACGACGTTGCTGCGCGCGCGCGCCACCCTGAGCCGCAAGCGGGAGCTGTTCGCGGTCGGCGGCGCTACCTCGGAGGAGGTGCAGCAGGCGGAGGAGGCGGCCGCGGACGCCGCCGAGGCGCTGCGCTCGGCCGGTGAGCGGCTGAATCTGGCGGCGGGCCGCCCGGTGGAAGCCGACCCGGTTGCCGGCGAAGCCGGCGACCGCGCGGTGATCGACGCCGACCCGGAGGTAATTCGCGCGCGTTTGAGCGAGCGGCAGGCGGCGATCGACCTGGCGCAGGCAACGATTACGGCGCCGCTGACCGGCATCGTCACCAAGCTGGATGCAACCCTGGGCAATCACCTTGCCGCCGGCGCGGAGGCGGCGACGGTAGCCACCCTTGACGACATTGTCGCCGAGGTGCAGGTGGACGAGGTGGACGTCGGCAAGATCCGCATCGGCCAGGAAGTGGCGCTGACCACCGACAGCGTGCGCGACCTGGAGTTGCAGGGCGTGATCGCCTTGATTCCGCCGTCCATGACCAACCACGAGGTCACCGTGGAGGTGGACGTGGATGGCAGCGGCCTGCCGGCCGGCGTTCAACTCCGCGCCGGCGCTTCCTGCCGCGCGCGCATCGAAGCGGAGCTGAAGCGCGACGCCACCGCGGTGCCGTTCGCCGCCCTGCAGGAGCGTCCCGGCGGCAGCGTGGCGTTCGTAGCCGTCCCCGACGGCGCCCCGCGCGGCGGACCGCCGGACGGACCCGAAGGACCTGACTCACCCGAAGGACGCGATCTACCTGAAGGACCTGACGTACCCGAAGGACCCGGCGGCGCGCCGGGCATCCTGTACCGTCTTGAACGCCGGCCGGTGACGTTGGGGGTGTCGAGCGTCAACGAGGTGTCGATAACCGAGGGCGTGGCGGCGGGCGAGCTGGTGGTGGTGGGAAATCTCTCGCTGCTGCGCGACGGCCTGCTGGTGATTGAGGAGCCGGACGCGGAGGAGCCGCCGCCGCCGGCTGCCGGGGAGCAGGGCCCGGCGCCGTGATCCGCTTGTCCGGGATCACCAAGGTCTACCGGATGGGGGCCGACCTCACGGTCGCCGCGCTGGGCGGCATCGACCTGGAGATTGAGGCGCAGGAATTCGTCGCCGTAATGGGGCCGTCCGGGTCGGGCAAGACGACGCTGATGAACATCATCGGCTGCCTGGACCGGCCCACCGGCGGCGCCTACCGCCTTGACGGCACCGACGTCGCGCGCATGACCGACCGCGAACTGGCGCAGGTGCGCAACGCCAAGATCGGCTTTATCTTCCAGACCTTCAACCTGCTGCCGCGGGTCACCGCCCAGCGCAACGTCGAGTTGCCGCTGGTCTACGCCGGAGTGGGCCGCCGCGAGCGCCGCCTCCGCGCCGCCGCGGCCCTGGAACGGGTCGGCCTGGGGGAACGCATGGGCCACCGCCCCACCGAGCTCTCCGGCGGCCAGCGGCAACGGGTGGCGATCGCCCGCGCGCTGGTCAACGAGCCCTCCATTCTGTTCGCCGACGAACCCACCGGCAACCTGGACTCCGCCAACGGCGGCGCGATCATGCAGCTCCTGGTCGACCTGCACCGCGACGGCGCCACCATCGTCCTGGTCACCCACGACACCGACGTCGCCGCCCACACCCGCCGCCTGGTCCTCCTGCGCGACGGCCGCGTAACCAGCGACCAGCCGGTGAGCGAGGCGGCGGCGCCGGCGTGAGGCTCACCGCCGGCATCCGCGAGGCGTTCGACACCGTGCGCTACAACAAACTGCGCACCGCGCTCACCGTCCTGAGCATCGTGATCGGGGTGGCGTCGGTAATCGCGGTGATGGCGGTGGGGATCATGGGCCGGCGCGCGGTGATGGGCGACCTCGCTACCCTCGGCGGCGCGCTGTACTGGATTGAGCCGGCGTACGGCGACGACGAGGGGGCCGACGGCGGCGACGAGCGCCGCGAGCAGTATTTGCGCATCGAGCACTTGCAGGCGATCAGCGCGCTGGTGGCCGACACCAGTTGGATCAGCCCGATTCTTCGCGGTGGCGCCGAACTGCGCTTCCGCGGTCGGCGCTCGCAGGGGTACTTGTTCGGGGTGGCGGCGCAGTACGCCGAGCTGTGGCCGGCAACGCTGCAGGCGGGCCGCTTTCTGGATGAGCAGGACGAGCGGCAGCGGCGCAAGGTCATCGTGCTCGGCGACCGGCCCGCGCGCACCCTGTTCGACGATCCCCGGAGCGCGGTGGGCAACGTGGTGAGCGCCGGCAACCTGCAGTTGCAGGTGGTGGGGGTGATGACCGATCCCGGCTTCGGCTTCTCCGGTTCCGGCGCCCTCAACACCACCAGCTTCCTGCCGCACGAGGTATACCGCACCATCTACCAGTGGGACCGCGCCGTCGGGCCGCACGTGTCCGACGTGACCATGCGCGCCCGCGACCCCGCGCTGCTCAGCGAGTCGATCGCCCGCGTGCAGCGCTTCCTGGACCGCGTGTTTCCCGGTTCGCCGTCGGTGCTGCCGTTTACGGTGAGGACCGACCAGGCGAGCATCAACGCCGAAGCGCAGGTAATGCGGACCGTCTCCACCGCGGTTACGCTGGTGGCCGGCATCTCATTGCTGGTGGGGGGCCTGGGGATCATGAACATCATGCTGGTGAGCGTGAGCGAACGCACCCGGGAGATCGGGCTGCGCAAGGCGGTGGGCGCGCGCAACGGCGACATCCTCGGCCAGTTCCTGATCGAGTCGGTGGTGATCTGCCTGCTGGGCGGCGTATGCGGAGTGATCGTCGGCTTCGGCGGCACCCTGGCGGTGGCGTTGTCGCTGGGCTGGAACCTGGTCCTGCCGCAAGTGGCCGCGGTGGGACTCGGCGTGGCGGTGGCCACCGGGTTGTTCTTCGGCGTCTATCCCGCGGCCAAGGCGGCGCGGCTGGCGCCGGTGGTCGCGCTGAGCCGGGAGTAGGCGCGTGGGTCCCGGCGCGCTGGTCCTGGCCGCGCTCTCCGCAATCGCGAACAGCCGCTTCCGCACCGTTCTGGCGCTGCTGGGCATCACCATCGGCGTCGGCTCGGTGATCTCCATCATGGGTCTGGGCGAGGGCGCCAGGCTGGTGGTGCGCGATACCATCTCCGGCTTCGGCGCCGGCTCATTGATGGTGCTGCAGAACTACCAGGCGGTAATCGCCAACGAAAGCTACGAGTGGGCGTTTCTTACGCGCGACGACATTGCCCGGATCAACGCCGAGGCGGACGCGGTGCGGGCGGTAACCCCGGAGCTGACCCTCCCGTCCTCCGCCCGCGCGGGGGCGCGCACCAAACAGGTGGAGATCTACGGCACCCTGCACCACTACCTGCGGGCGGCGACCCGGGTGCAACTCGCGCGCGGGCGCTTCCTGCACCCGGAGGACGACCGCCTGCAGCGCAAGGTGGCGGTGCTCGGCGCCAAGGCGGCGGCCGACCTGTTCGCCGGGGAGCCGGCGCTGGGGCAGCGGCTGGAGTTGACCGGCGACCAGTTGGAGCTGGAGGTGGAGGTGATCGGCGTGCTGGGACCGGAACAGCAGGCGGCGATCTCGATTGGCGGCGAGCAGTTGACCGCCGACGAGCGGGTGTTCGTACCGGTCTCCCTGGTGGAGCGGGCTACCGGCTGGGCCGGGATGTCGCAGCTCTGGGGCGAGGCCAACAGCCTGAGCGAGGTCGAGACCGCCAAGCAGCAGATCCTGGCCATCCTCGACGCCAACCACGGCCGCTACGACGGCGTGTACCACAAGTTTCTGGTGCACGACTGGTCGCAGTTGCTGTCCACCATCGACGCGACCACCGGGAACATCACTACTCTGGTGTCGGTGCTGGGGGTCATCTCGCTTGCGGTGGCGGGCATCGGCGTGATGAACATCATGTTGGTGTCGGTGCGCGAGCGCACCCGCGAGATCGGCACCCGCAAGGCGCTGGGGGCGCAGCCGGCGGCGATTCTCAACCAGTTCGTGGTGGAGGCGGTGGTGGTGTGCGGCGGCGGCGGGCTGGCCGGCATCGGCCTGGCCGCGGCGGTGCTGGCGATCATCGAGCAGGCCACTGGCTGGCCCGGCCTGATCACGCCGGCCACGGCGCGCCTGGCGTTCCTGCTGTCGTTCGGCACCGGCCTGGTGTTCGGTCTCTACCCCGCCAGCCGCGCCGCGCGCCTGGACCCGGTAGTAGCCCTGCGCCACGAGTAACCCAAGCAAGCGGCCGCCCGGTTGCAGTTCAGACCGGTGTGGAGTATGTTCGTAAGGTACATCATTCCCTGAGGTGACCACCGTGTCCGATAGGCAGTTCAACGAAGACGCCATTGACGATCCGCGGGACGGCGACGACGATCTCGCCGGCCGCGTCCGTTACCTGATTTCCAGTTACGGCGCCGATCTTACCGTGGATGGCGTGGTAGGCCGCCTGGACCGCAACGATATCGTGGTCCTGCCGTTGCAACGGACGCTCGTCTGGACGCTGAGCCAGGCGTCGCGCTTCGTCGAGTCGCTCCTGCTGGGGCTCCCGGTGCCGGGGGTCTTTCTGTTCAAGGAACCGGATACGAAGCGCCTCATGGTGGTCGACGGCCAGCAGCGTTTGCGGACGCTGCAGGGATTTCATCACGGAACGTTCGATGATCGTCCCTTCAAGCTGCGGGGGGTGACTCAGGAGCTTGATGGCCAGACCTATCAGGATCTCAGCGAACACGACCGGCGTACGTTCGATGACTCGATCATCCATGCTACGATCTTTCAGCAGGATGATCCGGGCGAAGACCGCAGCTCGGTGTATTCGGTATTTGAACGTCTCAATACCGGTGGAACGTCGCTGAGTCCGCAAGAAATCAGGTCCTGCATCTATCGGGGCACGTTGAACGATCTTCTCGCGGAACTTGCGCGAGACGGCCATTGGCGGAACCTGTTCGGAGCATCCGGTAAGCGAAAGAAGGACGAGGAGCTGATTCTGCGATTCTTGGCGCTTCACTTCGCGAGTGATGCGTACGAGCCGCCCATGAAAGAGTTTCTGAACGGCTTCATGGAACGTCACAAGGATGTCGATGGCGACAAAGCGGGCAAGTTTCGCGCCACCTTTCTGAGAGCCGCGGAGATTGCGGACGAGGTCCTTACTCCCAAGGCACTTAGGCCGGAACGCAATCTCAACGTATCGGTGGCGGACGCGGTGCTGGTCGGCCTTGCGCACCGACTGGAAACCGACTCCGCGGTGCGGGATCGGGCCGGGTTGCGTTCAGCGCACAAGGAGTTGCTGAATCGCCTGCGAGCCGAGGAGCTCTACACTCGCGGCACAACCCACAAAGACCGGGTCAGCAAGCGGATCGAGTATGCCCGCCGTTCGTACCGGCAGGTCGAATGAGCTATCGAAAGCTGAAAGCCGTGCTCGGAGACTGACGTCTCTGTTTCGAGTTTGCTAAGCGCCGGTTGCGGTGGCGACGTAGGGGAGGGGGATGGCGGTTACGCGATCGGCCAGAGGGAACTGGCGGTCGCCGGGGTGGACCACGAACAGGTGGTCGAGGCTGAGGTCGTCAAGGGCGACGTGCATCGACTTCGTGAGGCGCGGGCTGTCGGTCAGCTTGCACTCGTAGCCGAGGCGCGCGCCGCGGTGGAACGCCAGCACGTCCAGCTCGGCGCCGCCGTGGGTTGCCCAGAACCAGCAGTCACGTTCGCCGTGGACCGCGGCGATCTCCTCCACGCACATGCCTTCCCAGGACGCGCCGTAGGAGGGATGGGACTCGACGTGGCGCAGGCGCTCCAATCCCAGTAAGGCGTGCAGCAAGCCGCTGTCTCTGAAGTACACCTTGGGCGACTTTACCAGCCGCTTGCCGACGTTCGGAAGCCAGGGATGGAGCTGACGGATGAGGTAGGCGCCGGCCAGCAGGTCCAGATAGCGCCGCGCCGTGGTGTGTGAAATGGCCAGCGACGAGGCCACCGCGGAGCCGTTCCAACGCTGCCCGTGGAGGTGGGCCGCCATCAACAGAAAGCGGCGCATGGCGTACGGCGGCAACTCGGATCCCAGCTTGCCCAGATCGCGTTCGACGAAGGTCTGCAGGAAGCTCTGCCGCCACGCAAAGCTGTCTTCGTCGGACGCCGCCAGGAACGACGGCGGAAAGCCGCCCCGCAGCCAGAGGCGGTCGCGGTTGCCGGCGCCGGTCTCGCCGACGCGGAACCCGGACATGGACACCAGCTCGACCCGGCCGGCAAGCGTCTCGGAGGCGCCGCGCACGATGTCCGGCGCCGCGCTGCCCAGCAGCAGGAACTTTGCCGGCAACGGCTGCCGGTCCATCAGTACGCGCAGCAGCGGCAGCAGGTCGGGCCGCAACTGAATCTCGTCGATGACCACCAGCCCGCGCGCGCGTTCGAGCGTGAGCTTGGGGGCGGTCAGGCGCGCCAAGTCGGACGGATCCTCGAGATCGAAGTACTCCGCCCGGCGGCGCTCGGCTAGCCGGCGGGCGATGGTGGTCTTGCCCGCCTGGCGAGGTCCCAGCAGCACGGCGCCGCGGCTGCGGTTCAGCGCCGTGGTGACCCGGGCCTCAATCTCATCTCGCGCGATGAAGGATGACATGCTTGAATATTGAACATCCGGTGTTCAATTTTCAAGGATCTTTCTGCGTGGCAGCGGTAGGCGGCGGCGGCCGGGGGCTCACTCTGGGGGGAGGTGGCCGTTGCTCTGGACCAGGCGGGTGCGGTCCTGCCTTTCGCGCTGCTCGCGGCGCCGCTGCTCCAGTGCGGTGCGGAGCTGCTTCAGGCGCGTCTCGGGGTCGGTGAGTTCCAGCAGCCGCTGCTTCTGCGGCAGCGCCAGGTCGCTGAAGTAGGCCAGGTAGAAGGAAGCCACGGTGGCGGAGGTCTGCTCCAGCTCCGAGATCGGGAGGTTGCCCGGCATGGTGTCGTAGATGTAGTAGAACAACTGCAGGCAGCGGTCTACCAGATCGGCCAGGTCGTCGCCGGCGGAGTCCCGGAAGTAGCGCACCTGCGCCTGCAGATAGGCTTCCTCGCGCAGCAGCCGGGTAATGCGGAAGCGCTGCACGCCCACGGTGAGGATGTCCAGGCGCCCGTCGTCGTAGCGCTTGATGATCTTCACGATCCTGGCGCAGCAGCCGGTACGGGCGGCTCCCTCGCCGTCGGTACAGATCACCCCGAACAGCCCCTCGCCTTCGAGCGCCGCCGCCACCATCCGCCGGTAGCGCTCCTCGAAGACGTGCAGCGGCAGCGGCGCGCGCGGAAACAGCACCACGTTGAGAGGAAACAGCGGCAGGATCTTCTGCTCAGGTTCCGGCATCGCCTCGCACCCTTCCGTTAGTATGGGAGACGTAGGCGTCCAACCGCGGCAGCGGGGTGGGAGCGTCGTAGATGCTCGGCAGGTAGCCGTGATTCAGCAAGCGTACCAGGTCCGCGTCCGCTCCGATCTCGCGGGCGGAGAGTCCGTAGAGCTCACGGCGTACGCCGCGTCCTCCCAGCAGATTGGCTTGCCCGCGGCGCACCTTGCGGGCACTGGAGCCGCACAGCGCGAACTGCACGCCGCGGCGTTCGATCAGCCAGTGCACGGCGTCCAGCAGCGGCGGCACCTTCTGAATCTCGTCGATTACGATGAAGCCGGCGCCGTGGCGGCGCTGCTCCTCAATGAGCAACTGCGGCTCGCGCAGGTACCGGCGGTAGGATTCGGGCCGCAGCAGGTCCACCCACGGCGCCTCGGGGAAGGTCTCGGCCAGCAGCGTGCTCTTGCCCGCCTGGCGCGGCCCCCACAGAAAGAAGGTGCCGTCGCGGCCGGCGGCGGCGAGGTCCAACAGCCGCGGGTAATTCGCCATCAGTGATTGAAAATAACATGTAAATCGGTATTACACAATGTGATTTGCGCGCGCCGAGGGAGCCGGCTCAGCGCGCGCTTTTGCGCCGATGACCACCGCGGCCGCCAGCAGCACCAGGTTCTTGACGACGTACTGGCCTTCGAGGGTCAGGGCCAGCGGCGGCGCGGCGAAGATGGCGTCCGGGTTCAGCACGACCGGCGACATCGCGCCCAGCATCTGGAGATACATGAGCGCCACGGTGACGCGCAGCAGGCGGCCGCTGAGGTAGCCCAGGCCAATCGCGATCTCCCAGCAGCCCAGGAACGGCAGAAACAGCGCCGGCGGCAGGAACGGATAGGTGGATATGATCAGGCCCTCCGCCGGGCTCACGCCCGGGAACAGCTTGAGCGCCCCGAACCAGATGAACACCACGCCGATCGTGACCCGCAGCAGCGGCACGCCGTGGCGGCTCATCCACGCGATCAGCCGGCGGTCGATCGGTTGCAGCCGCCGCGGCACCGGAAACCGGCTCGCCATGCCGCAAAAGGTAACGCGGCGGCGCGGCCCCGGGCAAAAACCTCGGGACGGATGGGGGGCACACACGCGGGTGGTGGGGCGGACGGCGGCCCGCGTTCCGGGGTAGCCGCGTGGCCGCTGGTCAATGGTAGGCCGGGCGGGGCGGAGCGGTCGGCGGCGTCAGGTGGCCGGCGGCGGCGGATCAGGAGTGGTAGTAGCAGATGCGGTAGCGGTCGCGGGCCACGAAGCCGAGGTTCTCGTACAGCCGGATCGCGGTGGCGTTGCGCGGCTTGACGAACAGCGCAGCCGACCTGCCGGCGGCGAACAGCTCCCGCAGCAGCGCCGCCAGCACGGCGCCGCCGTAGCCGCGCCCGCGTCGCGCCGGCTCGGTAAACACGCCGCCGATCTGGTCCGCCGCGAAGCCGCGCGCGTTGGTGCCGGCCTTGGTTACCGGATGGCCGCCGACCGTGCCGAAGTAGATCAACTGCCGCTGCAGGCTGCGGTGCAGCAGGCGCCGGCAGAGCGCGCCGTCGAAGCGGCTGCGGTCCAGGAGCACTTCTTCCAGCTCGTAGGCGCGCTGCAGCTCGAACAGCCGCCGCGCGTGGCGCGGCCGGGCGCGGTGGATCCGCAGCTCGGGGGGCGGTTGCGGTCGCGGGTGCCGGAAGCCGGCGGCCGCAAGCGTCATCAAGGTGTAGTCCACCATGGCGTAGCCGCGGCCCAACAGGCGCTGGACGCGCAGCACGTCGCTACGCGTGCCCATGACCGTATGCGGGCTGCGGCACGCGCCTTCGATGAGCGGCCGCAGCGACGGCGGCAGCGGGCGGCCGTCGCGCAGCGCCGGAAGCACCAGGCCGGAGCGGGTCACCAGCACCGCGGAGGGATGCTCGGCAGCGTCCGGTTCCAGCGCTACCCTCCAGGAGCGGCGCGGCAGCCCGCGGGAGGCCCGGCCGGCAGCGGTCAGGCGCGCGCTGAACGGGACGTAGGCCCACTCGCGCCGGCGCAGGGCGCCCGCCACGCGCTGCAGGTCGGCGGCTTCGGCGTAGCGCCAGCGGCTCACGGCGCCGCGGCGCCGGCGGCCGCTACGGCAGGCGGGCCGGCGACGCCGGCGAACCGGAGCGGCAACCGCCCGCGCGCCTCGTAGTCGCCGGCGAGCACCGCGAAGCCGGCCTCGAACGAGGCGGCGCCGGTACCGTAGACGGCGATCGCGGTGCGCACCCACGGCACCTGCCGCAGGTACACCGGGGTGAGCGCCGACACCACGACGAGGCGCGCGGCGAGCGGCTCCAGCCGCTGCAGAATCTGCAGGCTGTTGTAGTTGGCCAGCTCGAAGATCACCGTGTCGTAGCCGCGGGCGAGGGCCGGAATCCGGCTGAGATGCGGCTCCTGCGCGAAGTAGAACGGTGCGTACGGCATGGTCGCGGCCTCCGCTCCCGGAAAGCGCCGCCGCCCGGCGTCCACGAAGGCCTGGTGCTGGCCCACCAGCAGCATGCGGCCCGGCTCCGGCGGCAGCGGCACGCCGCCGCCGGAGCGCAGCACGGTTACGGCGCGCGCGGCCGCGGCAAAGAAGAACTCCGGCGCGCCCGGCGCCGGCACCAGCTCCTCCGCGGGCGCGCCGCCCGGCCTCCCCGGCGCCCCAGGCGCCTCGGTGAACGTAGCGCGCTTGCCTTCCAGCACGCGCTGCGCCGCCTCCCAGATCAGGCGGCGGAAGCCGGCGTCCTCACGCATGCGCTGCCGCGCCAGCTCCCAGGCGCGCCGCTGCCAGGCGGGCGTGTGCGAGATCATCACCAGATCGCTGCCCGCCTCCAGGGCCGCCAGCGCCGCCTGCGCCGGTGACCCCGCGGCCTCGACGGCGCCGTCCATCTCCAGGTCGTCGGTGATCACGATGCCGGTGAATCCGAGGCGGTCGCGCAGCAGTCCGCTCACGAACGCGGCGGAGAGCGACGCGGACTCGTGATTCCCGGTGACTTCCGGGAACGCGAGATGGCCGGTCATGACCGCCGGGATTCCCTCCCGGACCAGGAAGCGATAGGGGACCAGTTCGCGCTGCCACAGGCGTTCGAGGTCGGCGTTGACCCGCGGCAGCACCAGGTGGGAGTCGCGGTCGGCGGCGCCGTGGCCGGGGAAGTGCTTGGCGGTGGCCATGACGCCGGCGCTCTGCAGGCCGCGAAAGAAGGCCACCGCCAGCAGTCCGGTCTGCACCGGATCGGAGCTGAAGGCGCGCGGGCCGATCACCGCCGCCGCGGGATCGGAGTAGACGTCGACGGTGGGCGCGAAGTTCATGTTGATGCCGAGCGCCGCCAGCTCGGCGCCGAGGAAGCGCCCGGTCCGGTAGGCGTCCGCGGCGAGCCCGGCGGCGCCGAGTGCGAGATTGCCGGGGGTCTGAGATGCCTCGTACTTGACGTGGCGGATCCAGCCGCCCTCCTGATCGGTGGCGATGAGCAACGGAATCTGCCGCGGCTGGCGGCGCGCCGCTTGCTGCAGCGCCGCGGTGGTGGCGGCAAGCTGATTCAGACTCGCCACGTTGCGGGGAAATATCTTGACGCCGCCGAGGCCGTGTTCCTCGATTTGGCGCTGCAGCGCCGGCGGCACCGCGACGGCGGGGTAGCCGAGCATGAACACCTGCCCCAGGAGCTCGTCGTTGCTCATGACGCCGGCCAGGGCGCGCATCGCCGCGGCACTGGCGACCGCCTCCGGGAAGGTGGCCGGCGCGGCCGCGGTCTGCTCCGGCGCGCGGGCGGGCAAGGGCGCAACGGCCTGCTCCTGGTCGCCGGCGGGCAAAGGGGAGGCAGGCAAGGGGACGGCCGCTCCCGCGGTTAGCAGCAGGGCTGCGGCCAGCGCGCCGCGGGTCATCGCGCGCGCGTCCATTGGGGGGCGGCGTAGCGGTTCCGTTCCAGTTCCCGCGCCAGCCGCGCTTCGGCGGCCGACAGTTCCGACCGGTATACCCGCAGGCCGGCGGCGGCCGCCTCCGCCAGGAGGAACAGCGCGCCCTGATAGTCGCGGCGGCGCCCGGTCTCCTCCGCTACTGAGGTGCCGGCCGGGCCGGCCCTCCCCGGCGCTGCCGGAGCGTGCGGCCGCAGGTAGCGCCCGATGCGGCGGTAGGCGCCGGACAGGGGAACCGAGCCATGCTGTAGGGCCGCGCCGCGGGTAGTGGTCTGCGCGCAGCCGATCAGCTTCCTGCCCCCGGCGGTAATCTCGTATTCGGCGGTGGTGCGGTAGCAGTCGGGATCGGGAACCGCCGTCGCCACGCCCGGAGCCACTGCCGGCGCCTCTCCGGGTCCCCCGGCGTCCCCGGACCGAACCGCTCCGCGCACGCCGAGGGCGGGCAGCAGGAGCAGCAGAATGTCGGCCGAGGCGCGGTAGGCGGCGCGCTTGGTAAGCGGCTGCAGGTGCCGGCGGCCCAGCACCACCGCGTAGGTCACCTCGTCGTCGTGCAGCACCGCGCGGCCGCCGGTGGGACGGCGCACTACGTCCACTCCGTCGCGCCGGCGGCGCCCCTCGGCGCCCAGGTCGGCGAGCGGCTGGAACCGTCCCAGCGACAGGCACGGCGGGGCGAATCCGTACAACCGCAGCACCGGATCGCCGCCCTCCGCCATGCAGCGTAGCAGCGCCTCGTCCACCGCCATGTTACGCGCACCGGGCCGGCGCGGATCCATCAGCAGCCGGAACGAAAGATGTTTCAGGGATGGCCCCAAGTCTACTGCCGTGATAGTGTAACGGAACATGCACGCTGCGCAACCTTCGGTGCTGCTTGCAGCGCTGGCCTTCGCTCTGATTCCGGCGTTGTTCGGCGGCGCCGACGCCCACGAGGCGGCGCCCGCTCACCTCACGCACGAGTCGTGTCCGGAAGAGGACTGCCGCGCCGCCGTGGTGCGGTTCCTGGAGGCGTTTCGCAGTGAGGATCGGAACGACCTGGCGGCGCTGATCGACTTTCCCGTCTATCGCGGGTATCCGGTGGTCACCCCCATCGCCCGCGCCGACTTCGGCGCTCGCTTCGCCGATCTTTTCAGCGCGGAGCTGGCCGGATTCATCGTCAATTCGGAGGTAAGCGACTGGCGGGTGGAAGACTGGCGCGGCATCGCGTTGCGCGGCCCGAACGAGACTTGGGTGTGGCTGCATCACGACGGTTCGCTGCGCGGCGTGTACGGCGGCTGGCCCGCGGCGTGGCTGGCCGAATGGAGCCGGCTCATCGCGCTGGAGCGCAGTCAACTGCACGCCAGTCTGCGGGCGTACGAGCGGCCGATCCTCGAATGGGAAACCGAGAATCATCGCGTGCGAATCGACAGTCTGGGCGGCGGCAGGTTCCGCTACGCCTCCTGGCCGGCGGGCGTCCACCACGGGCGGCAGCCGGAGCTGATCGTCCCGGAGGGGCGGGTGTTCGGTTACGGCGGCTGCGGCAACCACCTGTACGACTTCCCGGTCGGCGACTACCTGTATCAGATACGGGTGGACCGCTGTGGCGGCAGCAGCGGGCAGGGCGGATTGTTCGTGTACCGGAGCCTGCGAGGCGCGGCTGCATACAGCCGGGGAGAGCCACTCCCGGACACCTATCAACTGGTGCGCCGGGAGCGCTTTACCCGCACGCCGAGCACACTCGAGGATTTGGCGGTCGGCGCCCGCCGCCGCACCGAATAGGCCGCCGGCTCGCGGCTAATCAACCGCTGTCCCGGCGCCCGCCGGCGGAAACGGCTGCGCGCCCAGCGCCTTCAGCTCCAGGGCGAGTCCGGCTATCAGCAGGTACACCCGATCGGCGCGGGCGGCGACGAGCTGATTCACGCGGCCGAGCGCGTCGCGGTAGATGCGCCCGAGCGGGGAGGGCGGCACCACGCCGAGCCCCACCTCGTTGCTCACGACGATCCAGGCCGCCGGCGAGCGTTCGATCAGCGCGAGCAGCCGGCGGGCCGCGTCGAGGAGCGCCGGCTCGGCGGCGGCGGAGTCCTCGTGCCGCAGTAGCAGATTGCTCACCCACATGGTGAGGCAGTCCAGCACCACCGTGTCGTAGCGGCCCAGGAGCGGGGCGGCCGCCGCGGCCGGGTCGAACGGTTCCTCCAGCGTGTCCCACGCCGCCGGCCGCCCCGCGCGATGGGCGGCGATGCGGCGCGCCATGTCGGTGTCCAGCGCCTGCGCGGTGGCGATGAACAGCACCCGCCGGCCCGCCTGCGCCAGCCGTTGCGCCGCGCTGCTCTTGCCGGAGCGGGCGCCGCCGAGCAGCAGGATCAGTTCGCCGCCGGCGTCCATTACGCCTGCCCGAGGAGCGGGGGCAGTGGCGAGCGCAGCGCGTCCGCGGCGCCGGCGGTCAGGAGCACGGCCAGCACCAGCACCGCGGCCTCCGCGGTCTCATTCGCGGCGCCGTAGACGTCGCCGGTCACCCCGCCGAGCAGGACGCGAGCCCGGGCGCCGACGGCCCAGCCGGCTATCCCGGCGGCCGCGGCCAGCGCGACGCCCAGCGGGCCGGTCAGCGCCGCCGCGGCGGCCAGCGCGCCCGGCAGCGCGGCCCACAACCGGAATCGGCCGCGGCCGCCGGCGAACGCGCTGCCGAGCCCCGCGCGCCGCAGGTAGGGGAACGCCGCCATGACCAACAGCATCGCGGCGCGCGACAGGCACGGGAACAGCACCAGGACGCTGCTACGGCTCGCGGCCGGCAGCGCGGCAAGCGCGGCGAACTTGACCAGCAGCAGGCACACCGCGCCGGCCACCGCAAACGCGCCGGCATGCGGGTCGCGCAGGATTGCCAGCCGGCGCTCGCGGTCAAGGCCGCCGAACAACGCGTCGCAGGTGTCCATGAAACCGTCCAGGTGGAGGGCGCGCGTCAGCACCACCAGCGCGGCCAACAGCAGGCCGCCGCTGAGCAGGGGCGGCGCCTGCAGCGCCTCCAGCGCCGCGTCGAACGCGGCCAGGATTGCCCCCAGCAGCAACCCCACCGCCGGGAAATAGGGGCCGGCGCCCGCCAATCCGGCGCCCCCCGGCCCGGCGGCTCTCGATCCGGCGGCCCCCGGTCCGGCGCCCGCGGCGCGCGGCCCCACCGGCAGCACGGTAAGAAAGCCAATCGCCGCGCGGAAGCACGTAAGCGGGCCGGGCGGCTTCATCGCGTTACCGCTTGCGGCGCCGGTGGCCGTGGGTTGGCCGGCGCCGGTTCCGGCTGCGGGTTGGCCGGCGGCGCTACGCCGGGCGCGCCGGGCGCGTCGCCGTGGTCGGAGACCCCGGCCTCCGCAAACGTAGCCATCTCCGCCAGGCACGCCGCGGCGGCGGTGACGATCGGCACGGCGAGCAGGGCGCCGGTGCCCTCGCCGAGGCGCAGGTCCAGCTCCAGCAGTGGGCGCAGGCGCAGATGCGCCAGCACCGCCCGGTGGCCGGGTTCGGCGGAGCGGTGCGCGGCGAACAGGTAGTCGCGCACCGGCGGGCACAGGCCGTGGGCCAGCAGGGCGGCGGCGCCGGAGATGAAGCCGTCCAGCACCACGGCGCGGCCGCGGCAGGCGGCGCCCAGCGCGACGCCGGCCAGCACGCCAATCTCGAACCCGCCCACCTTCGCCAGCACGCCGAGCGCGTCGTCCGGCTCGGGCCGGTTATGCTCCAATGCGCGCCGCACCAGCGCCGCCTTGCGGCGAAGCTGCTCCGGCGTGCGCCCGGTGCCGGGGCCGGTGGTGCGCTCCGGCGCGGCGCCGGTCATGGCCGCGGTCACGGCGCTGGCCGCGGTGGTGTTGCCGATGCCCACGTCGCCGGTGGCGATCAGGTCGGCGCCCGCGGCCGCCGCCTCGGCCGCGACTTCCACCCCTGCCTCCACGCAACGCTGCGCCTGCTCGCGCGTCATCGCCGGGCCGCGGCTGAGGTCGGCGGTGCCGCGCCCGGCGCGCACCGAGCGCAGCTCGGGATGCGGCGCCGGTTCGGCAGCGGCGCTGCCGGCGTCGACCACCAGTTGGCGCACTCCGAGGCGGCGCGCCATGACGCTCACCGCGGCGCCGCCGGCCAGGATGTTGCGCACCATCTGCGCCGTGACCGCCTGCGGGTAGCCGGACACCCCCTGCGCCGTCACGCCGTGGTCTCCCGCCGCCACGATCACCGCGGCGCCGCGAACCGCGGGCCGTTCGCTGCCGAAGATGCCGGCAAGCTGCACCGCTACCTCCTCCAGCCGGCCCAGGCTGCCCGGCGGCTTGGTCAAGGTGAGTTGCCGCGCCGCGGCGCGCCGCATGGCGCCGGCGTCGGCGGGGCGCACGCCGCGCAGCGTTTCGGCCAGCAGCGTCACGCGGCGCCCTCCGGAATCTCCCTGGCCATGACCGGTACCGTCCGTAATCAGCAGGTCACGCAAAAGGTAGCGGTGAACTTCTCGACATGGTAACTCCATCCTACCGGAGAGCGCGTAGGCCTGTCCCGTCTTGTCAGCCTACCACACCCTCAAATCCGCTCGCTTCAGAGTTTCGCAAGAGGCTCAACTCTCTCCGAGCGGCGAGGGCCCGGACCGGCCCGTGGCGCGGAGGTGTGGCGGCGGGCCGTGACCGGTACCTTAGCGTCATGCGGTCGAGCCCGAGGCGCGGAGCGCGCGCCGTTGCGCCGCGGCGGTGGCGCCGGCGGCTGCGGCGCGTCGCGCTACTGGTGCTGGTGTTCAACCTGGTGATTCCGCCCTACGTCCGGCCCGCGGAGGGTGCGGTAACGTCGAGATACTTTCTGCGAACGCGGCCGGAGACCCGGAACCCGCTGGCGCTGGAGGTGCACAAGGGCATCGACTTCGGGGCGCCGCGCGGCAGCCCGGTACGCGCCGCCAAGAGCGGTATCGTCGATGCGGTGGGCGACAGCCCCACTCTGGGCACCTACGTCATCATCCGCCACTGGCTGGGGTTCTCGACGTTGTACGCTCACCTGGGGGCCGCGCGCACGCGCGCCGGCCGGCCGGTGTTGAAGTGGGCGCGCATCGGCACCGTCGGCCAGAGCGGCCGCGCCACCGGACCGCATCTCCACTTCGAGGTGCGCTGGCTCGGCCGGCGGCTGCCGCCCGGTCCGTTCCTTGCCATCGACAGCGCGCGCCGCTCCCTCTGGCGATTGGTGCGGCCCGGCTGACCGTGGTCACCCGCTTGTCCCGGCCGCCGGCCGGCGCTACAGTCAAGGCGCCGGGAGGTCAGCGATGGATTTTGTCAAACCGCAGTACGTAACACCCGGGTAGGTGTGCAGTTGAGTAGCGAGAAGCCTGTTGATCTGGAGCGGGTGCGGGCGTTTCTGAAGGCGAAGGAGGAGCGGCGGCAGGCGCGGATCGATGCGTTGTTCGAGCGGGCGACTCGGGAGGCGGGCGCCATCATCGCGCAGATCGCGCGTGAGCTCAGGCCGCGCCGCATTTATCAGTTGGGGTCGCTGCTCGATCGCGCACGGTTTACCGAGATTTCCGACATAGACGTCGCCGTGGAGGGACTGCGCGGGCCGGAGGAATTCTTCCGCGCGGTCGGCATCGCGCTCGACGGGGCGACCGTGCACGTCGACGTGGTGGAGATGGAGAAGCTGCCGGCGGACGTAGCGGAACATATCAGACGGTGGGGAAAGGTGGTCCATGAACGCGGCGAAGATTGAACTGGCGGCGTTGATTCGGCGGAACCGGGAACGGCTGGAGACGATTCGATGCTCGATTGAAGATGCTCTGGATCGGTTCGAGGGGTTTCTGCGCGACCTGGGCTGAGCAGCCGATAACCGGTCAGCCGGTGAGCAGCTCGGTGAGCCGGCGCTGCCACTCGGCTTCGTCGACCACCTCGAAGCGCATCGACTTGCCGCGCAGCGCCGGCACGAATTCGGCCCATTCGCGGCGCGTGGCGTGGCGGGAGCACAGGTCGAACACCGACCGCTTGTAGGCGGTGTCCGCCGCCTGCTGAAGGTGCAGGCCCTTGGTCTCGATCACGAACACGCGGTGATAGGCGTCGGCGGCGTCCGGCGCGTCCGGCTTGAGCGTGAAGATGAAGTCGGCGTAGATGCGCCCGCGCTTCCAGCCTTGCACGTAGTAGTCGGTGCGGGCGCGGTTGCGGTACCAGAAGAACAGCCGCTCTTGCTGATCCAGGAAGGTCGCTACGCGGTGCTCCAACTCGTTCATCTCGTCGCCGGCGGCGATGCGGTCGAACAGTTCCAGTTGGTACGGGACGGGGGCCCAGTCGCCCGGCTGCCGCGGCGGCGTGGCGGGCGTCTTGATCTGCCGCGGCGGCCGATTGAAGCCGAGGTCGTTGGCCGCCACGATGAAGCGCATCTCGCCTGATTCCAGCAGGTCGGTGAACACGGCGCGCGCCAGCCGGTCGCGCTCCGCCTCCAGGCGCTTGCGCATCTCCTCCAGGACGTAGCCGTAGTTGCGCACCACCAGCGGGCGCGGGTAGCGCTGAAGCAGCGCGCCGAAGACGCGCCGCGCCAGCTCGCTGCCGCGCCACGGATTGGGCATCACGTCCAGCAGGTGGCTGGAGGCGAACGCCGCGCTCAGGGTGGCGTCGGCCGCCACCGCGGGCCGCGCCGCGGCCGCCGCGGCGCCGTCAGCGGATGACCGCACGTTGCCGTCCGGGCCGATCTGCAGATCGATGCCCCGCTCCGGGTGCTCGGCGAGCGGCAGGTCGAACAGCGGACTCACGTCCACCTGATCCCACGCCGCCCGCACCAGCAGGTCGGCCTCGTAGTGCGCGGGCCGCCACTCGCCCCGGTCGCGGATCATGAACGCCGGCAGCACCAGGTCGCGCGCCGCCTGCCGGAAGCGCGCGCGGTGGCGGCGCACCACCGGCTTGGCCGGCTGCACGGGGCCGTCCTCGGCGGCCATCACGTGCTCCTGCAGGTCGCCGAGCCCCTCGCGCTGGAAGCCGCGGCGCACCTCCTGCAGCAGCGCCGCGCCGCGCCGCCGGAAGCAGAACACGTAGCTCTCGTCCAGCCAGCGGTCGCCGGTCTTGCGCGCGTACGGCTGGCGCAGGATGCGGCCGACGAGCTGCGTCAGCGCGGTCTTGGAGCCGGGGCGGGTCAGAATCGCCAGCACGTAGGCGAACGCGCAGTCCCATCCCTCCTGCAGCGCCTGCTTGGTGATGATGAAGCGGATCGGACAGTCGCGCGCCAGCAGGCCGCCGGCGTCGTCCACCTCCTTCAGGTCGTCGCGGGCGCTGGTCTTCACCGCGACGTGCTCCAGGTTGACGTCGGGATGCTGCAGCAGGTACTCGCGGGCGTCGTCGGCGTGCACGATGCCGGGCTGGCGCTGGTCGCGGCCGGTGCGCTCCACCTGGATCAGGCAGATCGGGCGGATGCGCACGCCGGTGGAGGCGGCGTAGCGCCGGGCGCGTTCCTCCAGCTTGGCGCGGTGTTCCACCGCGGCCAGCAGCGTGTCCTGCCAGCTCGCCCCGGAGCGGTTGCCGACGTGCAGGTCGAGCTTGATCATCTCCTCGGCGTGGAGGTCGCTGCCCGCCACCTCGACCAGCACGTTGGCCTGCGGCGGCGGCGTGGCGGTGAGCTCCACGATCAGGCAGGGATTGAACCCCTCCAGCGTCGCGCGGGCGTTGCGGCTGTACGCCTTGTGCCCCTCGTCCAACACGATCAGCGGGCGCAGCAGGCGCAGGGTGTTGCCGAGCGAGGTCTTGATCTGCCGGCCCCAGAAGCCTTCGGTTTGGTCGAAGACGTCGAGATTGGGGATGCGTTCGAGCAGCGCGCGGTGGGCGGCCATCTCCTGGTCGCCGGGGAAGAAGCGGTCGAACCCGCCGCTGTCGCGGAACATGCGGAGTTGCTCCCGGGTCTCACGGTTGGCCGAGGGCAGCATCAGCAGCAGGATGCACAGGCTGTCGGCCACGTCCCCGGGGCTGAAGAGGCGGCGCTTCTCCAGGATGCGGGTGCGCCCGGCGGAGGCCAGGTCGAGTTGCTGCCGGTAGGGATGGGCGCGATCCTTGAGCGCGGTGAGCGTCTGGCGGTAGATCTGCGTGGTCGGCACCACCCACAGCACCAGCCCGGTCTGCCGGTAGCGGAACGCGTCGTTCACCAGGTCGATCACGCGCACCGCCAGTAGCGTCTTGCCGCCGCCGGTGGGGATCTTGAGGCAGAACGAGGGCAGCGGTTCACCGGCGCCGGTGGTGCGGGTGGCGTAGGGCCGCGCCGGCGCGCACCGCTCCCAGGCGCGGCGCGCCCAGTCGAAGCCGAAGTCGGGATCGGCGGCGCGGGCGCGGGCGTCGGTGTCGCGCGCCTCGGCCAGCGCTTCGAGCAGCCCGCGCACCTCCGCCAGGACCCGCCGCTGGTAGTCCTTGAGGATCATCGCGCCGGCCGCGGGACGCCGGCGGTGAGGCGGTCGGCGGTGCGGTAGATCTGGAACGGCAACTGGCAGAAGGTGATGCGGTATTCGTCCAGGAAGTCCGCGTCCAGGAAGCGGGCCGGCGCGAACACCAGCCGGCGCTCGTCCCGGTGCGGCGGCAGGGATCGGGCGAACTCCAGCGTGAGCGACAGCTCCTTGAGCCGCGCCGCGTCCGGTTCGTAGATCAGGTACACGTCGCCGCGCGGGCTGGAGCCGACAAAGCCGCTGGCGCGGTCCACCTTGCCGGGATCGAACTGATCGCCGGTGGCGGTAAAGAAGACGTAGCCGGCGAGCGCCACGTAGTCGGGCAGGCCCTCCTCTTTGAGCAGCGATTCCTGCTGCATCGGTCCGCCCAGCTCGAAGTAGCTGAAGGACCCGCCGAGCCCGGCTTTCAGCGCCCGGTCGCGGGCGGACGGCACGCCGGCGATGACGCGGCGGACGCGCTCGGCGGTGATCGAGTCGGCGTAGTCCTCGCACTCGATCAGCACGAAGCGCCGGTTGCCGCCGTCCTCCCGGTTGAGCGCCAGCACCGCGTGCGCCGTGGTCCCGGAGCCGGCAAACGAATCGAACACGATCGAATCCTTGTCGGTGGCGAAGGCGAGGAGGTCCCGGATCAACTGCGACGGCTTGGGAAAATCGAACGCCCTCTTCGCGGGTGCGAAGATCTCGTTGATCTCGTATGAACCGAGCCGGGTGTCCAGTTCGATGACGCTCGGCAGCTTCGCGCGATACTCGCGCACGTACAGCTTGATCTCGATGATCTTGCTCTCGTCCTTCCCGAACAGAATCCGGTCCTCCTGCAACAGCTCCTGCATGGTGTCCCAGGGAAACCGGTATCCCATCAGCGGCTGCTTGCACGGCCGTCCGGTGCCCGGATGCGGCACGTCGTAGCGGTAGCCTTCCTTGCCCGGATTGTGGACGCTCTGGCTCCCGGTGAAAATCCCGTTCCCGTCGATGTACTTGTAGCGGTCCAGCGGCCCGAGCTGATGCTTGTTCTCTCGAAGCCACTTCGCGTAAGCCTTCTGCCGGGCGACGTCATCGGCGTACTCGGCGATGAACCGGTCGCCGGTTTCCATGAGCATTCGCTTGATCGGGAGCGTGGTGGTCTGCCACACCGATTCCAGGCTCTCCTTGTCGAGGGCGTAACAGACAACGTATTCGTGTTCGATACTGATGTTAGTCGGATTGTTGTCGGTGACGTTGCGCCAGGCGATCGTGCCGACGAAGTTCTCATCACCGAATACCTGGTCCATAAGGGTGCGCAGGTGATGGAATTCGTTGTCGTCGATGGAGACGAAGATGGCGCCGTCCTGCCGCAGCAGCTCGCGCAGCAGCTCCAGGCGCGGCAGCATCATGCAGCACCACTTGTCGTGCCGGGTCAGGTCGTCGCGGTCGACCGTCTTGCCGAACCATTCGCGCATCATCGGCGAGTTGACGTTGTCGTTGTAGGCCCAGCCCTCGTTGCCGGTGTTGTAGGGCGGATCGATGCAGATGCACTTGACCTTGTGCTGGTAGACCGGCAGCAGCGCCTTGAGCGCCGCCAGGTTGTCGCCGTGCACGATCAGGTTGTCGTGCAGGCTGGCCGGCCGGCTCAACCCCTTGTCCGGCGCCGGGCGCAGGTCATGGAACGGCACGGTGAGATGCAGGTTCTCGACGAAGTTCCTGCCCTTGAAGTGCAGCGAAGGCATTACCGGCCGCTCAGGGTACCTGCAGGAGCGTGCTCCGCGAAGGACATCGGCAGGCGCTGCTCGTCGTCGATCAACACGACACGGCTCGGCAGAGCATCGCCCCAGCGCCATAACACCAGATTGAGATCGTCGGCACCGCTTCCGGCAGCAAAACTGCGCACCCGAAGCCCTGCGTAGCCGTCCGCGATCAGCCGGTCGGCCAATGCCTGAGATGCCGGCACCGCGCCACTATTCATGATCCGCTCCCAGTCAGGACATCGCAAGTCGGCATCGCTCACCGCGTGGCGGTCCCTTTGGGCCGAATCCAGAGTGTCGAAAATCGGCGCCGCATCGATTTCGTAGGAACACAGCAGTAGAGGTTGCATCCGGAGCCCAAGCTGGCTTGCCTCACGGAGAGCCGTCACTCGTGACTCCGACGTATAAAGCGCCGGAACGCCGACTCGGTTGAACCGACCGCCGTGGCGACGCGCACCCTCTCCCGAAGTGGGCGGCCAGTACCAGCGCGGATCATGCGCGCGGTAGACGAGGCCCTGAAAACGCATCAACGGGCCGCGCGCCTGGGTCAACGGTGTCAAGCATAGCCGCCGGCCATGATTCGATCGAGATGGGAGTGCACGTAGCGAGCCTTTCCTTCGCGCACCAGTTGATCGGGCGTCTGGCCGGCGAATCCGGGTAGCGGCTCGGAGCGGAACCAAGCATATGCCACCAGCGCCGGGCCACCGGTGTACGCTTCGACGCGACGGAGAATTTCCACCATTTCCCGCAACCGGGTCTGCGTCTTCGGCGACCGCAGCCGGGTGGTCCGCGAGAGAGCATCGGGGCTGAGTCCCAGGGTGTCCGCGATCTCGGCCTTGGTGGTACGCAGGGCGGACGCGATCAGCGCCGGTGAAAACGCCTTTTCCTCGACGAGGTCCAGTAGCTGCATGGGGGGTGCTCCGAACACAACGTATCACGTGAATGACAGTGATTTCAAGCACGGAACGACCCGCGGGTGCGGACGTCTGAGCCGCGCATGGCGGTGGCGGTGATGGGCGGCGCACAGCAGCCGGAGATTGTCGGGCTCGGCGCTGCCCCCGAGCGCATACGGTACCACGTGATCGATCTCCAGCAGATGCCGGGAGCCGCACCGGCGCCCACTGTCCCGGTCCACATAGCTGCAGCAGCCCCGGTCGCGCTCCCACACCTGCCGCCTGACCGCCGCCGGAATAGCGCGGCTGCGGACGCGGGACTGCGCGGCGCAGTGGCCGGCGTGACGAGCCCGCCGGTCCGATGCGCCGCGGGCTGCGAGCCGCCTCCTGCCTTCGGCGCCGAAGTGGCGATTCCGGCGGCTGCCGCGCCACCAGCGACTCCCGCGCCGCCGCGTCCAGCACCGGCGCTGCCGGCCGCACCGGCGCATCCGATACCAGGCCGCTGAGCGTACCCGCCGACCCCTCCGGCCCGGCCGCGCGCCGCTACCTCCGGCGCCGACCCGCCAGGCGCGGCGGCCGCCCGAGCGCCGAGCTCCAGGACCGACCTGGCCGACCCGGCATCGGCCTGCGCCCCGCGCCCGCCGCCGTCCGGCTTCTCGGTGTCGGGGGCTGCGGCGCGGCGCGCCTTGCGCGCCTGCTGCTCGAAGGCGTGCTGCAACTGCGCCGCCGCGTCCAGCGTCAGCGTGCCCTCCAGCAGCCGCCCCCGCGCCCCGTTCACTTCCTCGCACAGCCGCATCGCCTTGAGCCGCCGCCACGCCGCACCAGTGCTGTAGCCCAGTTCGCGCACGTAATCGAACATGCCGGAGAGGCCCAGAGCGAGATACAGACCGCGCCGCTCAACTTCGCGCAGATGATCGATTACCGCGCCTTCGACGTAGTGTTCGATGGCGGAAAGTTCCTTGACCCGCAGCAGCAGACGTTGGTCGGAAAGGGCGGCAACGGTGGTCGTGATCGGCGTGTCGCGAGAGGTCTTATTCACATACCAAGTATAATCATAGACAATACTTGAGTCAACTGTTCCGGCTGCTTTTCTGGACCCCGGAGTAGCCTGCGCGGGGGCTTGGCAGCGGGTTGGGGCAAGCGGAACGGCCCACCAAACGCCGAACGCCGTTGATAAAGAAACGAACGTTTCTCAATTGGGGGGCCTTGAGGAAGGATCGGTTCTCCCGCCAAGCCCCGCACGGCCGCGAGCTCCCGGTACGGCTCACCGGCGAGTAAACGCCGGCTCTCAACCGCCGGCGCCCGCGGGGCCGGCGCCGCCCGTGTCGGAGGCGTGTACGAGTTCGCAGCCGCAGAACACCAGTACGACGCCCGTGAACTCCGCCTCGGGATGGCGCGCCGCCAGCCGGCGGTCCGCCAGGTAGGCGCGTGCCTGCGCGTCCGCGGCGGCGGCCGCCGCCGTCACCTGCTCCGCCGAGGCGCCGCGGCGCAGGTACTTCAACTCGATTACGTAGCCGTAACGCTTGCCCGGCGCGTGCGCCGGGCCCGGCTCCAGCACCAGGTCCGCGTAGCCCTTGGCCAACTCCATCTCGGTGCGGACCATGAAGTAGCGCGAAATGCCCAGGTAGGCGGCGACGAAGCTCTGCACCATCTTCTCGCCCTGCAGGTAGTCGCGCACGCCGGTCTGCTCCGCCATCGCCGCGCTCAGCCGTTCGATTGCCGGCCGCCAGTCGCCCGCCAGCGCCATGCGCCGGGTCAGCCGGTCAAAATTCACCAAGTTCAGCGAGAATACCTGGACGTCGCGGTAGGCGTCGCGCAAGAAGCCGTACAGCAGCCGCCGCACCGTCTGGTTCGGTATGGCCAGCGTCGGCGTCTCGGCGGTCACGCCGCGAATGCTCAGCAGGCCGAAGTAGTGCAGCAGCGACAGGAAGCTCTCCCGTTCGGGGAGCCGCGCCAACGGAAAGCTGCTCACGATTTCGCTGTCGGCCTGCCCTTCGGCGATTACCTCGCGCAGCAGGTCGAAGTTGCCGTTCAACTCCGGCGCGTCTATCTGCCGCCCGACGATGAGCAGGTGGCGCAGCTTGCCGTAGTCGGTGCTCACGTTGTCGTCGATCAGGTTGCGGGGTCCGCGCTTGTTGGGCAGCGAGTGCTTCAGGTAGTAGAGCACCATGTCGGTGTTGTAGACGACGTTGCCGGCGTCTTCGGCAAAGCGGTAGCCGTCGTACCATTCGCGCATGGTGTCGAGCGCGCTCTCCGGGGCCTGGTTGAAGACGCCGAGATCGCGGTAGGTCCGCACCATGCCGCGCACCTCCTCCTCGGTGAAGCCGAGCAGCTCGTTGAACTCCGGGAGCAGGCTCAGGTTAGAGCCGATGTTGAAGCCGCTGGTGACGTCGTCCATGGCGAGCGGCGAGACGCCGGTGATGAACATCCGCTCGATGCTGCCGTTCCCGGCCCCCGCCTTGAGCCGGGCGAAGAAGCTGCGGTAGAAGCCGCCGCCGTGGGTGAAAGAGTGATAGGCGTCGGTGCCCTGATGGGCGAGGATGGTATTGGCGAAGTTGTCGTACTCGTCGACCAGAACGTAGAGCGGGACGCCGCGCCTGCCGGCATGGAGGAACAGTGCATTGAGCTGGCCGTTGACGCTGGACGGCGCCAGGATGCGTTTCAGCGCCGGCGCCGGAAACAGGTCGGGGTTGGCCTCCAGAGCATCCTGAATCTGCATGGTGCAGTATTCCTCGAAGTCGCGCTCCAGGGTGTCGAGGGAGTCGAGGGAGTCGCGCAAGCCGGAGAAGTCGAACCACAGTACGACGTAGCGGCTGCGGTTGGGCGTCGGGTCGGCGCCGACGGCGGTGCCGGCGAACACCGCGTCGAAGTCATCCGCCTCGGTACGGTCGTAGTAACTGGAAAGCAGCGACAGCCAGCAGCTCTTGCCGAAGCGCCGCGGGCGGATGAAGAACACGAACCGCTCCTCTTCCAGCTCGTGCAGGAAGCGAGTCTTGTCCACGTACAGGCAGCCTCGTTCGCGGAGGCCCTTGAAGAAAGCGTGTCCGTAGGGGATGGCCGGAAATGGCGCACGGCCGCGCGGCGGCGTTTCAGGCGCAGCCATGGCCGCATCGTACCAGATCCTGCCGCCTCCGCAGGTCAACTGCGGAGGCGAACGACGAACGTGAGCGTTATCGAAGCCGAGGTCAGGGGCGGCCACGTTTTGCCGCGTCCGGGGCGCGGCGGCCCTGCAGCGCGAAGCGGGCCGCTCGGGCAGCGTCCGCAAGCCGCTCAGCCGGGGTGAGCCGTAGCGTCCGCTCGAAGATCGCGTCGGTTGCCGGGTCCGGTTCGCCAAGTCCCACGCGGATCTCGAAGCCGGCCGCGCGCACGAGGCGCTCCGCCAAGTCGGTGGAGGGCGCCCGCAACCCGGCTTCGATCGGCCTACCGTCGACGCCGCCACCCCCGCGCGCCGTGCCAGTTCGGCCTGAGTCAGCCCGGCGCGCAGCCGAGCCTCGCGGATGAGCGGCGTAATTGCCACGGCGCCGGTCGCTACGGGGCGCTCATGAGCGGAGATTCAGCAACACGTAGACCGCGAATGCACACCGATCCTTCGGAGGGGAGCTCTGGAATCCATCAATAGCTGCCTCCGTCTCCAAGATCATGTCCAGCACCTCTGACTTGACGAAACTCGCATCCGGGTCGTAGTCGGCAGTGTGGCGGTTCGTCTGCATCTGCACGAAGATGATTGCGAAGTGCCGTATCTCAGCGGGAAATCTGGTGATGAAGCGCCGTTTTTCGCAGCGCTGGCGGGCAACTCCGTGATCCAACGCACGGTATGTCTGGCGCCATGCATGCCGACTTCGGTCTGCACCGGCGCCTCCGACAAGCAGATCGGCGCCCGATTGCGCCACGCAGTGGAACAACGCGTAATACGCAGTGCTGACCGCTCGCCTGAGGTCGGTCTCGCGCGGCCGCCCGCGAGGATTGGACGCCACGATGTTACGCGCCGTAGCGATGAAGTCAGTCGGCTTCAAGGCGCCTTCTTTTTCCAGCGGCGTCGCTGCTGCTGGCGAAGCCACTGTTCCCACTCATTCTTGGCGATGAACGAATGCAGCGGAAACTCCTCTATTCCGAGTTCTTCAAGCTTGGGCCATATGCGCATCGTCATTCCGATCTTCCACTTGTGGTCGAGGTGCTTCGGGTCGCCGTCGAAGACTACCCTGATGCGGAGATAGGCGGGGGCGGCGTCATCGAACTCGTCGACTTCCCGCTCTATGAGGATCGGGTCGAAGATAAGACGTTCATGAAAAGGCTGCTCGAGATCGGCGCGCACGATCTCGCTCACCTTCTGTTTCAACTCAGTATTCACTCCACGCTCTCCTGCGGCGAAGGTAGCGGCTGCGCGGCGGGGTGTCAACGGCGCGCGCGCAAAGCGAGCAAAGGTGTTTGGCTGCGCCCGCGGGCCGGGGAACGCTGAGGAACGACGTCCACGTGTACCGTCACGCCGAGGTCGCCGTGGGGATCGCCACGAGGCGTTCCGCCACGGCGGTGGAGGGCGCCTGCGTTTATGGCGCCACCCCGGCGCGGCGCGGGACAGGAGGACGGCCCCGCGCTTGGTCGGCGCCGTGGCACTCGCGGTCATGCGGTGGGTGCCGCGGCGGCCCCGGCGGACGCCCGCGCCGGGCCGCGCTGCGGGGTTACTCCTCGGGCGCGATCTCGATCAGCAGCTCCTTGCCGTACAGCGTCTGGCGGCCCCAGAACAGGTTTTCGACCTGGCTGTTGCCGGTCGGCCCCCGCAGATACGCGGTGGCGGCCGCACCTTGGCCATTCGCCCCGGCCCTGGTAATCGTGACCGCCGGGGCGGTCTTGTAGCCGCGCCCCCGGTCCGTGAGCTCGATCTCCGTGATCGAATCCCTTCTTTCCACCGTGCAGTTCGCCCCGTTCGCCGGATCGAACTGACAGGAAACAGCCGATCCCCAGTAGCCGCTCCCGCCGTTTAGGACGTCCACTCCCACTATTGAGCCGCCGCTGATCCTCACGCGGAACTCTGCGCCGCTCCCGGGCCGCCAAGCCGGGACCGGGGCTTTGACCACCGGAGGTGTCGTGAAGCCGCTCCCGACGTTGCCGCCGTGAGTACCGGCGGACACGATCACACCGCACCCCGTCGCGACTCCTTCCGCCCTGCGGCCGCCCGGCGGCGGGGCCTCAAACGTTACGATCGGGTTAGCCTCGAAGTAGTCGTCCCCTCCGTTGGTGACGAGGACGTGGCTGAGGTCGCCCCGGTCGATCCGTTGATTCGGGGCGGTGAGCACCAGCGCCACGGCGCCCGGAGTCACTTCCGCCGAGATCGTCCACTCGGCGCCGCTGTAGTCGCCCTCGAAGGCCGGCTCGAACGCGGTGCTGGTGAAGGAGCGGCTTTCCCCGGCCAGGGCTACCCCGCCGATCGACACGCGCACGGCGTCGACGTTGGCGGCGGTGATAGCGTCCCAGGCAAACGGTTGGGAGCGGTTGCTGGATTCGATCCAGATGCTGCCGCCGTCATCGCCGAACTGGGCCGCATCAAGCGTCCACTTCTTTGGATCGGGCGGGGGCGGGTCGGGGTCCGGGGTCGGGGCCGGTGTGGGCGACGGCGGCGGTACGGCGGCGCCGGTATCGCCGGTACCGCCGGCGCCGCTGCCGGAGGTTGCGGGCGTGGCCGGCTCGCAAGCCGTCATGGTCATGGTGACCGCGGCGAGCGCCAGCAACAGCGTGGCGGTGATTGCGGCCCTCATGCGCGCTCCCGAAACGCGCGAAAATCCGCCGGGGGGGGGGGGTAAGGGCGGTCAGGCGCGGTAGTTCTGCAATTTTGAAGGACATAATACAGCTCCCGTTAACGGTGTTCGGGCACAAACCTATCGACCGCCGCGGCGGCGTGTCAACTCTGCCGGCGTGGTGGTGGTTGGTCGGTCGTCGGAAGGGTGACGAAGGGCGAGCCGGACGGTATCTTGATGCCGTGTCGTCAAGTCATTCGCTCGCTCGCCGCCGACCGCTTGCCGCACTGGCAGCCGCGGCGCTTCTCCTGGTCATGGGGCTGGCCGCCGCGCCCACCGTGCCGGCCCAGTCCGCGGACGCCGCCGCCGCGCTGCCGTTCGATCCCGCGGTGCGGCGGGGCACGCTGAGTAACGGGCTGGTCTACTACGTGCGCCGCAACCTCGAGCCGCGCAACCGCGCGCAACTGCGGCTGGGAGTCCGCGTCGGATCGATCCTGGAGCAGGAGGCGCAGCGCGGGTTGGCCCACTTCGTGGAGCACATGGCGTTCAATGGCACCGCCCGCTTCGCCAAGCAGGAGATCGTGGAGTACCTGGAGGCGCTCGGCAGCGGCTTCGGCCCCGACCTCAACGCCTACACCAGCTTCGACGAAACCGTCTACCAACTCGAAATCCCCACCGAGGACGAGCAGGTGCTCGAGACCGCGTTCGAGATTCTGAGCGACTGGGCCTACGCCATGGCCTTCGAGACCGAAGAGGTGGTGCAGGAGCGGGACGTGATCATGGAGGAGTGGCGTTCCGGGCGCGGCGCCTCGGCCCGCATCCTCGACCGCCAGCTACCGGTGCTGTTCGGCGACTCCCGCTACTCCGAGCGGCTGCCGATCGGCCTGCCGGAGGTGATTTCGAGCGCCACCCCGGAGGGGCTGCGGCAGTTCGCCGACGCCTGGTATCGGCCGGAGCTGATGGCGGTGGTCGCGGTCGGCGACTTCGACGCCGCGCGGATCGAGCAGGCGATCCGCCGCCACTTCGCGCCGCCGCCGCAGGGCACCGCCGGCTACGCGCGGGCGCGGGCCGCGGCGCAGCCGGTGGAGCGACCGCAGTTCGAGATTCCCGACCACCTCGAGGCGCGGGTGAGCGTGGTGACCGATCCCGAAGCGAGCGGCGCCTCGTTCACCCTGTACCGCAAGCTGCCGGCGGAGAGCGGCCAGGACCTGGCGGCGTACCGGCGGCTGGTGGTGAACAGCCTGTACGCGGCGATGATCAACCAGCGCCTGTTCGAGCGCCGCGAGGTGGCCGATCCGCCCTATCTGGGAGCCAGCGCCGGGCGCGGCGCGCTGGCCGGCTCCGTTGCGGTGCTGGTGGCCAACGCCCGCGTGAGCGAGGAGGGCGTGGCGCGCGGCCTGGACGTGGTGCTGGAGGAGTTGCGGCGCGCGCAGCTCCACGGCTTTACCGAGACCGAGCTGGCGCGCGCCAAGGCCAACCAGATGAGCGGCATCGAAAGCGCCTACCAGGAGCGCGATCAGCGCCCGTCGGGGCGCCTGGCCGCGGAGTACCTGCGCCACTTCCTGGACGGGGAGATGGTGCCGGGCCTGGAGGAGGAGTACCGCCTGGCGCGGGAGCTGCTGCCGCAGATCGGCACCGCGGAGGTGGACGCGGTGGCCGACCTGTGGGCGGAGCCGGGCAACGTGGTGCTGCTGGCGTCGGGGCCGGCGGGCATCAGCGCCGCGGCCGCGGAGGCCGCGGGCGTGGATCCCGGGGCCACCGAGGCGGCCAACGCCGCGCTGGCCGCGGCGCTGCGGGAGCAGCTCGGCGCCGCCGTGACCCGCGCCGTCGCCCCCTACGAGGACCTGACCGGAGACGCGCCGCTGCTGGCGCGCATGCCGGAGCCGGGCGCCATCACCGCGGAGCGGCGGCTGCCGGAGATCGACGCGGTGGAGTGGACTTTGTCCAACGGCGTTACGGTAATCGCCAAGCAGACCGACTTCCGCAACGACGAGGTGCTGATGGCCGCGCTCAGCCCCGGCGGTGACTCGCTGGTGCCCGACGCGGATTACCTGGCCGCCTCCACCGCGGCCATGATCGCCACCGGCAGCGGCGCCGGCGCCCACGATCAGGTGGCGCTGGACAAGCTGCTAGCCGGCAAGAACGTGTCGGTGGCGCCGGCGATCGGCGAGCTGTACGAGGGGCTGAACGGCCAGGCGTCGCCGCGCGACCTGGAGACGCTGTTCCATCTCGTCACGCTGTACGCCATCGCGCCGCGCTTCGATCCCACCTACTTCGCGGCGTTCCGGTCGCGCCTGCAGAGCCAGATCGAGAACCGCGACGCGTCGCCGCAGGCGGTGTTCCGCGACCGGCTGCGCAGCATCATGGCGCAGGATCACTTCCGTGCGCGGCCGCTTACCGAGGAAGTGTTGGAGGAGCTGAGTCTGGAGCGCTCGCGCGCGGTGTACGAGGATCGCTTCGCCGACTTCGGTGATTTTACCTTTGTCTTTACCGGCGCCTTCGACTGGGAACAACTGCGCGCGTTGAGCGCGGCCTACCTCGCGGGGCTGCCGGCAACGGGGCGCGAGGAACAGTGGCGCGACGTCGGCGTCGACCCGCCGCCGGGGGTGGTGGACGAGACCGTGCGGCGCGGCCTGGAGCCGCTCAGCACCACCTTCCTGATGTTCTCCGGGGAGATGGAGTGGAGCCGTAGCGAGTCGCTCACGCTGGTGCTGCTGGGCAACATCCTGGAGATACTGCTGCGCGAGTCGATCCGGGAGGAGCTGGGCGGTAGCTACAGCTACGGCGCCGGCGGCGGCGGGCAGGCGCAGCCCGACCCCGAATACGAGGTGTGGGTGGCCTTTGACAGCGACCCGGAGCGCGCCGGCGAGCTGTTGGACGCGGTGTTCGCCGAGGTGGAGGCGCTGCAGGCCGGCGTTGAGCAAAGCTACCTGGACAAGGCCAAGGAGCTGCTGCGCTCCGGGCGGGAGGAGCAACTGCGCACCAACTACTTCTGGCTCAATCAGATTCGCGCGGTGGTGGAGACCGGCGAGGAGTTCGACGTGATCAACCGCTTCGAGCAGCGCCTGGACGCGGTGACGCTGGAGGACATAACGGACGCGGCGCGCCGCTACCTGCGCGACGACCGCTATGCCCGCGTCATCCTGCTGCCGGAGGGCGATGCAGAGGGCGATGAATGAGCTTTGACCCGGGCCAACTGGCGCAACGCTGGGCGGCGCGCGACCTGAACGAGGTGGTGTCGCGGCGGGTGCGGTCGCTGAGCGCCGGCTCCGCCACCGACTGGGGCCTCTCCGCGCGCCCGCCCGACCCGGAGGTGCCGCCGATCTCGCTGGCCGGCGGCATTCCGGATGACGCCACGCTGCCGCGCAGCGCGCTGCTGGCGTCGATGGCACGGGCGCTGGGCCTGCGCCCGGGGCGGGCCGGCGCCGGGGCGGGGGAGCGCGGTGCCGGGGAAGGGGATTGCGCCGGCGAACCGGGCGCGGCCGGCGGGCCGCCCTCCGGCGCGCCGCAAGGGGCGGCGAAAGGAACGGCGGCGCTCTCCTACGGCGGCGCCCAGGGCTACGGGCCGCTGCGCGAGGAGGTGGCGCGGTTCTTTGCCCGCGACCAGCGGCCGGCGATCGACGGCGAGCACTTCGTGCTGACCAACGGCGCCTCCGGGGCGATCGACCTGGCCTGCTCGGCCCTGCTCGACCCCGGCGACGTGGTGGTGACCGAGGTGCCGGCATTTTCCGGTTCGCTGCGAACCTTCCGCGGCCACGGCGCGCGCCTGGTGGGGGTGACCATGGATGCCGGCGGCATGCGCGTGGACCACCTGGAGGACACGCTCCAGCGGTTGGAGGCAGCGGGCACTCCCGCCAAACTGATCTATTCGTCGCCCACCTTCCACAATCCCACCGGCATCACCATGCCGGCGGCGCGCCGCCGCGAGCTGCTGCAGGTGGCCGCGAGGCGCGGGGTGCTGATTCTGGAGGACACCGCCTACAACGAGCTCTACTTCGGCGACGAGTTGATCCCGACTCTGGGGGCGCTGGCGCAGGGCCACTTCGTGATTACCGCCGGCACCTTCTCCAAGGTGATCGCCCCCGGCCTGCGGGCCGGCTGGCTGCAGGCGCGCCCGGAGCTGCTGCGCCGCGTGCTGCCGGCGCGCTTCGACATGGGCAACAGCCCGCTGCAGCACCGCATGCTGCACGAGTTCATGGTCTCCGGCGCACTGGCCGCCCACCTGACGCTGATGCGCGAGCGCTACCGCATCAAGATGCAGGCCCTGGCCGAAGCGCTGCGCGACGCCTGCGGCGACGCGGTGCAGTTTACCGAACCCGCTGGCGGGTTCTTTCTCTGGCTGCGGCTGGCCGCGCCGCTGCAAGCGCAGGCGGTGCAGGAACGGGCACTGGCGCGTGGGGTAGTGTTTCCCGTCGGGCGCGGCTTCTTTCCCGCCGAGGGACCGCCCCCGGACGCCGAATACCTGCGGCTGGCCTATTCGCGGGCCGGCGTCGCCGACCTGCGGGCAGGCGCCGAGCGCCTCGGCGCCTGCTTGCGGGACCTGCGGACCGGCTGAGCCGCGCGCCCCGCGTTCGGCGCCGCCGGGCGCCACCGAACGCACCGGGGCGCCGCCGAGCCCGCCGGGAGGTAGCAGAGATCGGCCGCGTTCACGACCGGTCGAGCAGGGTGATGCAGTCCTCGCGGTTGGGGACGATGCACAGAAACTCGAACGGCGCCTCGGTCACCTCGTAGGAGTGGGGCGCCTCGGCGGGGATGTACAGCGCGGTCCCGGTGCGGACTTCGTGCACCTGCTCGCCGATGGTGACGCGGGCCGCGCCGGCGAGCACGAATTGCTCGTGCTCCACCGCGTTGGTGTGGCGCGGCATGCCGCCGCCCGCTCCCATCACGAAGCGGCGCAACGCGAAGTTGGGCGCGCCGTCGCCGGGACCGATCAGTACCTGCGTCTCGGTGGCAGTGCCGGCGGCGACCGGCTGCAGGGGAACGGCGCCGGCGCGCTTGCTCACGCCGGTTTTTTCAGTAAGGTCAGTAACGGCAGTGCTGTCAGTGCTCCGCATGGTGCCCGGAGGGTAGCACGGCCAGCGCCTGGGGGTTGAGCAGGTTGGGCGGGCGCGCGCCGTCCAGGTGGGCGAGGATGTTTTGCACGCACACTTCCACCGCCCGGCGCATCGCCACCGTGGTGCTGCTGCCTACGTGCGGCGTGAGAATGGTGTTCTCCATCCGCAGCAGGGGATTGTCCGGCGCCACCGGTTCTTCCTCGAACACGTCGAGGGCGGCGCCGGCAAGGTGCCCGCTACGCAACGCCTCGATCAGCGCGGCCTCATCCACCACCGCGCCGCGGCTGGTGTTGATCAGGTAGCTGCCGCGCCGCATCCGCGCAAGCTGCGGCGCTCCGATCAGGCCGTGCGTCTGCTCCGACAGCGGCACGTGCAGGCTCACCACGTCGCAAGCGTCGAGAATCTGCTCGACCGGGGCCAGCGTAACGCCGTCGCCGCCGGCAGCGGCGGCGCTCAGGCCGCGGCTGAAGGCCAGCACCTTCATGCCGTGGGCCAGGGCGCGCCGCGCCACGCCGCGGCCGATGTTGCCGTAGCCGATGATGCCCAGCGTCAGGTCATCCAGCCCCGGCCCCAGGAACAGCTCGCGCCGGGTCCAGTTGCGGTTGCGCACGGCGCGGTCGGCCACCGTGATGCGGCGCACCAGGGCGGTGATCAGGCCCATCGCGAAGTTGGCGGTGGCCACGTGCATCACCGGCGAGTTGGTCACCAGCACCCCGCGCGCGCTGGCCGCGTCCAGATCGACCGAGTTGTAACCCATCCCGTCGCGGGTCACCACGCGCAGCTCGGGCAGCGTGGCGAACACGTCCGCGTCATAGGGCTCGCTACTGGCGATCACGGCATTGGCGGTGGCCGCCGCGGCCAGCAACTCGGGACGGGTCAGGCAGCGCCCCACCACCGGCCCGAAGGTGACGCCGGCGCGCCCGCGCAACGGCTCCAGCGCGGGGGCGATCACCTCCCGGTCATACTCGGTGGTCACGCAGACGGTAAACGGCACGCGGCGCTTCTTAGTTTCCGGCTACGCGAATACGAATCTTGTAGTCGTTGTAGAAGCCAAGCGATGCTTGCAGTTCTTCAACCGACACGTTGCTCTGCACCCGCACGCGCACCACTCCCACTAAGTACTCGACGGCCAACGTCCCGAGGACTACCCGGCCCGAGGGCAAAGTGGCGGTCGCCGTGAAAGGGATGTCTTCCCACGAAAGTTCGTCCGGGTTGTCCGGGTCCGGGGCCTGTACCTGGGCAGATGCGCGTCCTTCGTCGAAGACCGCCTTCGTGATGGCCGCGACCGGGTAGTTGGCGTACGCTACTGCCGTCGTTTCCGCGACAAGCGCCGACTGAACCTCGAAGTGGTCCTGTTGGATCGTGATTGTGTGGGTCTTGCTCTCAGGCAGTCCCTGCCGGCAAGCGCCGAACGCGAGGAACAACGCAACGACGACCGATCCGGCCAGGACGGTCCTGAGTGGGCGATGGATCATGCAGTTCTCCTTTTGTCTGTGCTATCCGTTGCGGCAGCAGTATACGCGGAAGCGCGGCGTGATACAATCGCGTCGATGCAGGGTTCGACCACTGATTTACCGGCGGCGCGGGCGCCGTACGGGCCGGGGCCGCGGCGATGCCTCCCGTAGCGCGCGTCAAGGGGACGCAGGACTTCTATCCCGAGGACTGGGCGCAGCAGGTGGCCCTGCGCGAGGCGATGTTGGCCGCCGGCCGCGCCTACGGCTATCAGGAGTATGAAGGCCCGGCCATCGAGTACCTGGACCTCTACCGGGGCAAGAGCAGCGAGGAGATCGTTTCCCGCCAGACCTTCCGCATCAGCGACCGCGACGGCAAGGCGCTCCTGCTGCGGCCGGAGCTGACGCCCACCCTGGCGCGGATGATCGCCGCCCGCGAACGCGAGATTACGCTGCCGGCGCGCTGGCAGTCGTTCGGCCAGTTTTTCCGCTATGAACGCCCGCAGCGCGGACGCGGGCGCTCCTTCTACCAGTGGAACGTCGATTTGCTCGGCAGCGAGAGCCCGGTGGCGGACGCCGAGGTGATCCTGGTGGCCTGCACGCTGCTGCGCGCGCTCGGCCTGCGGCCCGAGGAGGTGCGCGTCCTCGTCAACGACCGCGCCGCGATGGAGCAGGCCCTGGCCGGCCGCCTGGGGGTGGCCGCGGAACAGGTGCGCGGCGTGCTGCAGGTAATCGACCGGCTGGACAAGGTGGGCGCCGAGCGCGCCGCCGCGCAGCTTGTGGAGTTGGGCCTGGGGGCGGGGCAGGCGCAGGAGGTGGTGGCCTACGCGCAGGCGCCGCCGGCGGCGGAGGCGCCCTCGGCGCGGCTGGCGGCGGTATTGGAGCAGGTGGGAGTCGCCGGCCAGGAGGAGTACGTGGCGGTGGACCGCTCGGTGGTGCGCGGCTTCGACTACTACACCGGCACCGTGTTCGAGGCCTGGGCCAGCGGCGAGCTGCGGCGCGCGATATTCGGCGGCGGGCGCTACGACGACCTGACCCGGCAGGTAGGCGGCAAGGCGCGCGTGCCGGGGGTGGGGATGGCGGTGGGCGACTTGGCGCTGCTGGAGCTGCTGCGGGAGCTGAAGCGGCTGCCGGCGCCGGCGGCGCGCGGCCCGGCGGTGGTGGTGACCGTGTTCGGCCCGGAGCTGCAGGGGCGCTCGGCGCGCCTGGCGGAGGAGCTGCGCCGGCGCGGCGTGGCGGTGGAGTTGTGGCTGGAGCCGGGCCGGCGGTTGGAGCGCCAGTTGAAGCACGCCGACCGCGTGGGCGCGAAGTTCGCGCTGATCCTGGGGCCGGACGAGGCGGCGGCGGGAACGGTGGTGGTGAAGGACCTGCGGCGCGGTACCCAGGAGACCCGCCCGGCCGGCGACCCGGACGCACTGGCGGCGCAGCTCCGGTGACCCGCCGCCGGCTGCCAACCGGCGGGGCGGGGGCCGGGGCAACCGGCGGGCGGTTGACAAGCGGGCCGCCGCCGGTAGGGTATGAGTCGCGTGGCGGGGCTGCCGGACGCGGGGCCTGCCGCCGAACCCAACTTACTCAAAAAAGGAGCTTTCATGCGCAACGGAGTCCCGCTCAGGAACTTGGCCCTGCTGCTGGCCGGCTTGGTATTGGCCGGCGCCAGCGCCGCCGCCGGGGGCGAGGAGGAGGCCGCCGCGGGCGGTCCTATCACCATTGGGCTGCTCAACGCCAAGGGCATGGCGTGGGCCAACAACGAGGACTTGATCGCCTCCCAGGCCGAGGAATACAACCGCATTCACGGCACGCAGATCACCGTCGAATCGTCGCTGGTGCCGTTCGAGAACCTGCACGAGAAGGCGCTCACGGACTTCGTGTCGGGCACCGGTTCGTTCGACATGATTTCGGTGCTCGGCGACTGGCTGGCGGAGTTCATCCGCGGCGGCTTTCTGGAGCCGCTCGACGACTACCTGGCGGCGAAACCGCCGGATGGATACCCGGAGCAGTTTCCGCCCGCCCTGATGTGGATGCAGACCGGGCCGGACGGCAAGATCTACGGCCTGCCGTTCCACGACGGGCCGATCATGTTCTACTACCGCAAGGACCTGATCGCCGACGCGCAGAATCAGGCCGCTTACCGGGAGCGCTACGGCTACGACCTGGGCGTGCCCAAGACCTGGGCGCAGTTCCGCGACCACGCCGAGTTTTTCACCACCGAGGACAACTACGGCACCATTCTCGGCGCCAAGCAGGGCGGGCAGCAGCTTCCCTACGACTTCATGATCCTGCTCTACAACCACGGCGGAAAGATGTTCGACGACGAGTGGCGCCCGGCCTTCAACACCGACGCCGGCCTGGCGGCGATGCAGTTCTACGTCGATCTGCTCAACCTCGACATGGTGGCCGATCCCGCCTCCACCACCTGGGACGTGGGCGACAAGCTCGGTCCGGTGCTCGAAGGCCGCACCGCGGTGGTTTGGGACTGGACGCACGTGGCCATGCTGTCGCTGCGCGAGGATCAATCCAAGATCGTCGGCAAGCTGGGCTGGACCACCATGCCGGTGGCGGAAGAGGGCATGACGCCGTACACCATGGACGACTACTGGGTGTGGTCGATCGGGTCGGCGAGCCGCCACAAGCAGGCGGTGTACGACTTCATTCGCTGGCAGGTGAGCAAGGAGAATGACGCGCTGACCTACACCAAGGGCAGCGGCGTCGGCGTGCGCTACGACAACTACCGCGATCCGGAAATGATCGAGCAGTTTCCGTTCGTCACCGGCATCGAGGAGGCGTTGTCGGTCAACTACTTCACCCCGCCGAAGATCCCGGAGTACGCGCAGGTCAACGACGTGATCGGCCTGGCGATGTCGGAGGTGATCGCGGGGCAGAAGGACGCGCAGACGGCCTTGAACGAAGCCGAGGAGAAGGTCGATCAGATCATGCGCAAGGCCGGCTACTATTAGGAGACCTGGTAGCAGACCGGGCCGATACGCGGCGTGAGCGGCAGCGCAGCGCCACCATCCCCAACGGCACCGCCGCCGCCGCCGGCAATCGCGCCGGCGGTGCGCCGGCGGGGGCTGTTTTTCATTGCTCCGGCGAAGCGCGTGCCGCTGCTGATGATGCTGCCGGCGCTGATCGTGCTGGTCGGCGTCGGGGTGTTCCCGCTCGGCAACTCGCTGCGGCTGGCGATGTCGCGTTGGACCCTGACCAAGGATCCGGCGCCGGTGTTCGCCGGGGCGGAAAACATCCGCGAAATGCTCGCCGACCCCCGCTTCGGGCGCTCGTTGCGGGCCACCACCGTGTTCACCGTGGGAGCGGTGACCAGCGAACTGGTGGTGGGGCTGGGGTTGGCGCTGCTGCTGGCGCCGCGGCGCCGCTTTACCGGGCTGGCGCGCACCATCCTGTTGATCCCGATGATGATGACACCGGTGGTGGTGAGCATGTACTGGCGCTTCATGCTGAACGGCGAGTTCGGGGTGGTGAAGTATCTGCTGTCGCTGGTGGGTATCGACGCGCCGATCTGGACCGGCAAAGTGGCGTGGGCAATGCCCACCATCATCGTTATCGACGCCTGGCAGTGGACGCCGTTCGTCTACCTGATCCTGCTGGCCGGGCTGCAGAGCCTGCCGTTGGACGTGATGGAGGCGGCGCGCATCGACGGCGCTTCTACCTGGCAGCGGTTCTGGCGTATTACCCTGCCGCTGTTGACGCCGTTCATCTACATCGCAGCGCTGCTGCGCTTCATGGACGCGTTTCGTTCGTTCGACATCGTGTTCGTGCTTACCGGCGGCGGCCCGGCGGACAGCACCTTGCTGGCGAGCATGTACGTTTACATGCAGGGGCTGCGCTTCTTCAACATGGGCTACGCCGCGGCGCTGTCGTACGTTATCGTGCTGATCGTGATGGCGGCCGCGTACGTGTTCATTCGCCTGGAGCGGGAGCACTGAGGATGGCGCGTGCGTAAGCGGATCTCCGTGGGGCTGCAGAACGCCGCCATTGTGCTGGTGTTGATCGTGGTGACGTTTCCCTTTCTGTGGGTGTTTCTCGCCTCGTTCAAGCCGAAGCAGGAGGTGTACGCCTACCCGCCGAAGTTCATCTTTCGGCCCACCTTCGAGAACTACACCCAGGCGTTGATCAGGGAGCGGTTCTACACCCACTTCATTGACTCCGCGGTGGTGACGGTGGCGAGCACCTCGGTGGCGCTGGCGGCCGGCTCGCTGGTGGCCTACGGCATCGCCCGCCACCGGCTTGGCGGCACGCCGCTACGCTTCTTCTTGCTGGCCATGCGCACCCTGCCGGCGATTGCAATCGTGATTCCGATCTACACGATGTTTCGGGAGTTGCGGCTGCTGGACACCTACTGGGCGCTGATCCTGGTGTATCCGGTGTACATGACGCCGCTGGTGGCGTGGATCATGGTGGGATTCTTCCGCGAGATTCCGAGGGAGATGGAGGAGGCGGCATTGATCGACGGCTGCTCGCAGTGGGGGTTGTTCTGGCGCGTGGTGGTGCCGGTCGCCGCCCCCGGTCTGGTGGCGGTGGCGATTCTCAACTTCATCGGCGGCTGGAACGAGTTCCTGTTTTCGCTGATCCTCACCAGCCGCAACGTCCAGACCACCCCGGTCGCCGCCGCCGGCTTCTCCACCAACAAGGGCATCCTGTGGGGCGAAATGGCCGCCGTCGGCGTCACCGCCTCGATCCCGGTCATCGCCTTCGCCCTCATCGTCCAAAAACGCCTCGTCCGCGGCCTGACCCTCGGCGCCGTCCAGTAAGCGGCGATTCGATCAGTCCGCGAATCCGAGCAGGCGGTCCGTTTCCTTGGTAAAGAACTCGCGGTATCCCGCCGGAGCTCCAAGTAAATTGCCATCATCGTCCAAGGTCATGCTGTGAATCGTCACGGAGCTACCCTTCGGCTCGAAGTAAAGGATCGAGACGTCATCGGCCTTCATCGCTTGTTTTCTGACCAATATGCGTACCCGGTCGATGATGTAGTCGCTGTGAGTTTCGATCAGGAACCGATTTCCGTGCTTTTTGAATGACTCGACGAACAGTCCGGCAAGTTCCGCCTGCGCGCGTGGATGCAGGTGCACCTCCGGCTGGTGCAGCAGAAACGAACAGTTTTTCTTGCTACGCACGTCGACCAGTATGGGAAGACTCTGACTGACGCCGTACCCGACGTCCATGATATTGGCGTGTGATCCTGACCTGACCTTGACCTGCAACTGGAACGGATCGCTCATCTGCCTCCCGTGCCGCCGTACCTTGATGTCCGAAAACAGGCCGGACGCATCACCGAAATCGACCAAGTCATCGTGCAGCGAACTCCAGTTGTCCTTGTCCGTGCGATCCAACCGCATCATCAACATCGGAATGTGCTCGCCGCCGGCGGCGGCAGTTTCGCGGATCGGATCGTATGTTCGTTTTGGCTTTGACCGCAGTGGACCGACTGGAATCAGTGGCGGCAACGGATCATATTTCCGATCGGGAAACAGTCTCGACAGGAAGAACTGCCAATCGTCGAAGGTCAAATCGACTCCGGTCTCCGTGCCGGGGGTTCGCAGAGTCATACGATCGGAGTCGCTTCTCCGTATCTCCAGGAAGGAATCATCTTCGAACTGAAGAAATACCGAGGATATGGCCGGCTGCGATCCTTGTTCCGAAAACGTGACTGACAAAGGATAGGGAAACACAGTCATGCCCGCTGGCGGAGAGACGGTCACGCCGAGCTTGAATTCATCGATACGGCCGTTCCGGCCACGCCGCGAGCGAACGATGTCCCGGAACGAGCCCATTGAGAATGGAGCCTGGTTGAAGTCCACCCCATCACCAAAGTGCCCATGCTCCGAAAGCAGCCGATGCAGCACGCGGTAGCAACCGAGAAACGTGGTCTTGCCGGTGCTGTTTTCGCCGACCAGCAGGGTGATGGGCCGCAGACGCGCCCTTTGCGCACCCTCGAAACAGCGTACGTTCTGTATCAGGAACTCGCTCGGGTGACTCACCAGGACAGCAATTGCTCGATGTAGTCGAGCACTATGTCGGTTCTGTAGACGACGTTCGGCGCCGTCGTGGCGAAGCGGTAGCCGTCGTACCACTTGCACATGGTGGCAACCGCGGCCTCGGAATCCTGCTTGAAAATGCCTAGATCGCGGTAGATCCGCACCACGTTCCGCACCTCGTCCTCCGTGAAACCGAACATTTCATTGAACTCGGGGCGCTGGCTGAGGTTGGAGCAGACGCCGAAACCGTTGGTGACGTCATCCATAGCGACCGGCGAGACTCCGGTTACGAACAGCCGCTCGATGCTGCCGTTTTCCGTGCCAGTCCTGAGGGTGGCGAAGAAGCTGCGGTAGAAACCGCCGCCACGGGTAAAGGAGTGATAGGAGTCAGCCCCATGATGCTTCAGTATGGTGTTCGCGAAGTTGTCGTACTCGTCGATTAGCACGTACAGCGGGATGCCGCGGTCGCTCACGTACTGGAACAGATCGTCCAATTGGCCGCTGATCGACGGCCGGCTGAGGATGGCGCGCGTCGTCTCCGCCTCGAACAGGTCGCGGTTGCGGCGTAGCGCGTGGCGCATGTGGCTGGTACAGTACTGTTCGAAGTACTCCTTCAGCGTGGGCAGCGCCTGCTTGACCGCCGAGAAGTCGAAGTACAGCGTCACGTAGCGGCTCTGATTGCCGGTCGGCTGCCGGCCCACGTCGGTACCGGCGAAAACGGCGTCGTAGTAGCGGGCCTGGACGCGGTCGTAGTAGGCGTTCAGTGTAGTCAGCCACAGCGACTTGCCGAAGCGTCGAGGGCGGATGAAGAACGCGTAGCGCGCCTCCTGCTCCAAGGCGCGGATGAAGCGGGTCTTGTCCGCGTACAGGCAGCCCTCCAGGCGGAGGCGCCGAAAGTTGCTAAGCCCATAGGGTAGGACCGCGACCGGCGCTGGCGCGCCGGTCATCGTAGCAGATGCTGACACGACCCCTATCGCACGGTGGCTGCCGAGGGTGCGTCGCCATTCCACTCGGAACTCAGTTGCAGCCGGTAGCGCGAGCGAGGGCGAGGCAGATCCATCGCATCTTGTTCGCCGCGACGCGTCCGATGAACCGGCTCAGCCGTGCCTTGTCGACAGTCTGCACACGGTCGAGGTTGGCGGCCGAGGCACGCTTAAGCCCCTCGTCCACGCCGACCACCACCTCGGCGGGGGAGCCATGAATGGTCGAAGTGATGGGCGCCACCATCACGGTATGCAACAGCGGGATTACCTCCTGCCGGCTAAGGATCACCACTGGGCGCCTCTTGTCCGGCGCCTTGAACGTGTACTGCCAGATCTCGCCTCGATTCAGCTCTCCGGCCACGAGCCCTCCTCGCTCCAGCCGGCCAGTTCGTCGCCGTCTGCGGGCATGCCCGCATACGCCTTGCGGTACTGCTCGGCGATCATCTGCTGCTCCGTGCGCTGCAAGAACTCCGCCGCCGCCAACCGCAAGACGGCCGAGCGTCCTTTCCTGCGCACCGCTTCCGATGCGTCGAGCCGCGTGAGGAGGCCCTCATCGAACATTACCTGTATCGGTTTCATATACGCATTATACGTTGGCGCACGATGTATAGTCAAGCGCCGAGGGGGCCGGGCCCCGGCCTCGAAAAAAGATCCTCGCCGGGGTTGACTGTACGCTAACGAAAGCGTACATTAGCTTTGTATGACCGCAACCAACGAGGCGTTCACGGTCTTGGCGATAGACGGCGGGGGCATGCGCGGACTCTACGCAGCGTCCCTCCTACGAGCCCTGACCGCGCGATTTCGCGCTGAGATCAGCAAGGAGCTCGACGTCGGCACGGCGTTCGATCTCGTTGTCGGTACCAGCACCGGTGGAATCCTTGCGGCTGGAATCGTAGCGGGCGTGCCACTGCGAAGCATATGCGATCTCTACAAATCGGAGGGACCTCGGATATTCAAGGATCCCGCCCGCTCGGGGGGGATAGGTCTCTGCCTATGGATGCTCCGTCACGGCCGACGATGCGCCAACGACGATCAGCCGTTGAAGAACGCCCTCCAAGCTACGTTCGGCGACGAGACTATCGGCGCGGTGTACAAGCGTCGCCGGATCGGCCTCTGCATACCCGCAACGTCACTGCTGGACCACAGCCCGCGGGTCTTCAAGACGCCTCATCAAGAGTCGCGCGATCTTGACAACGGCCTCCCTATCGCCGACGTTTGTCTGGCTACGGCGTCCGCGCCAATATACTTGCCAATTGCTTCGATTGCGGCCCCGAATGGAATCGAGGGTCAATACGTAGACGGCGGTCTATGGGCAAATAGTCCCGTTCTAGTTGGACTCCTCGAAGCTCTGGCTGTAGCTCGCGATGACCAGCCGATCATCATCCTCTCTGTCGGGACGTGTCCGCCAATCGCGGGTGAGCGCCCGGCCAAGCGGGCGAATGTCGGGATCATTCATTGGCTTCGGCGGATACTGATACTCAGTCTGGTGATGAATTCGCAGGCCACAGCGTCTCGTAATATGGCAGAGCTGATTGCGAACTATCTCAAGAGACGTGGAAGGACCATACACATCGTTCGATGTCACGAGACGCCACCGTCTACGGAACAGAGTCGGGAGATCCAGTTCGACTCGACAGCGCGGAGTTCTCTGAAGCTACTCGAGCAGATGGGAAATAAGGACGCTCGCGAGACCTATCGCGGATGCCAACCACCAGAGACGCCGGAAGGAGAGTGGCTAAACACGATGTTCTCTCGAATGACTACCAACAAGTCTCAATCACTGAAGGAGGATTGAACCATGAGAGATTGCAGCAAGGATGTCGCCAGGTATCATGACGACAAGGTAAGGCTCAGTGCCGAACAAACAGATCGGCTTCGTCGCCGCCGTGACTCCAATGAGACGCGAGTAAGCCAGGGACTGGAAGATGCTGGAGATCCGAAGCCACGGAAGTTCGTCCTGCAGGGCTCATTTTCCATGCGGACGACGATCCAGGAACCCAATAACGATTACGACATTGACAACGGCGTGGTCTTCAGCAAGGAATCACTTCAAGGTGCAAGGGGAGCGGACAAGGGTGCTCGCGAAGCGCGTGACATGGTGAGGGACGCCGTGGACGACGGCTCGTTCAAGCGGTCACCCGAGGTCAAGGCGAACTGCGTGAGGGTCTACTATGATGATGGACCCCATGTAGACATCCCTGTGTATCGGGAGAGTGGGGTCGGATATGAGTTGGCGGGAGCCAACTGGAAGGTCTCCGACCCCGAGGGCGTCAATGAGTGGTTCAAGCAGTCGCTATATGGAGAGACTGTTGAATGGCGGAAGCAAGTTCGTCAGATAATCATGCTAATCAAGAGCCTCTGCGCAAGGCGCCCGTCCTACGCCTTACCCAGCGGATTCGTCATCACTGTCTTGGTCCTGGAGCGGTATCAGAGTTATGACGAGCGTCTTGACCGCGCACTGCGGGACGCTATCGTGGCGATTCGCGACAGGCTGGATGGTGATCTGCACGTTCGTCATCCCGTCGTCGATGAGTGGCTGATCGACGGTGATACTGAATCCAAGACCAGGAATCTCCGCAATCTGCTAAGGACAGCGGTATACGATTTTGGCGACCTGAACCAGCCCAACTGTACCCGGTCGAAGGCGCTAAAAGTATGGAAAAAGGTACTCCTGACCGACTACTTCGACCGCGACATCAAGGACGCAGAGGAGAAAGAAAAGGAGGAGGCGAGCCGTGCGATAGGACGGCTGGGATTGGCACCGAAGCCATATGGACACTACGGGTGAAGTGGTTCGAACGTAGGCCACAGTTGGTAGCTCATGAGGGGGGCCGGATCCAAACTTCCTTTCCTGAACTTCATCTAGACAGCAGGGGGGAAGCCGCGGTGGTGCGCGGCATCACCAGAGTAGTAGGCGGAATTGGTTACAGCACTGAACTCAGGGTGCCGGATGACTACCCTCGTGGCATTCCGATGCTGTGGTGTGATCCTAAGGAGATTCCGTGGACTGTCGATAGACACGTTGTTCCGAGCACCGGCCTTGCGTGTCTGTGTGTCGCGTCGGAGTACCGTCTCCATTGGCCCAGAGGATCGGACCTGTCCGACTTCCTGGAGCGGCTGGTGGTACCATACTTCGTCGCGCAGCACTATCGTGATGTACACGGGACTTGGCCGCAGACTGGCCAAAGATCTCATGGCCGGGAGGGAATACTAGAGGCATACCGGGACATGCTCAAGCCGCTCGGTGTGGAGGCAGACGAAAAGGTGATTCACGATGTCATGAAGATCGTCGGTGGTATTGGTGAGGTGAAGCGGCACCGGGTCTGCCCGTGTGGAAGTGGCAGAAAGCTGAAGCGCTGTCATTGGAGACTGATATCGGACCTTAGAAGGAGGATCGACAGGCGCCACGCTAATCAAGACTACCAAATTGCCTTTCCTGGACGACCTAATCGGATTGCCCCGTTAAGTGTCCGGCGGCGGCCGTGAGTCCTCCTCTGCTAGCTTGCACTGCAGTGGATTCTGTGTTATAGTAGCTCGTTGTGGGTGCCTTGTCACTAGGGGAAAAATTGCGAGAGCTACGGATGGAATCCGGCATTTCGCTTCGAAAACTCGCGGAGGCTGTGGGAAAGAGTCCGCCATTCATTTCTGATGTCGAGTTAGGGCGGCGGTTTCCGTCGGATGAAGTGTTGAGAGCGATTGCGCGTGTTTTGGTCGTAGATTTTGACGATCTCAAGAAATACGACCATCGCGAGTCAATCTCAATTCTTAAGCAACTTGCACAGAAAGACGCAAGTTGGGGCCTTGCGTTGCGTACTGCCGCGGAGCAGGCTAAGGAGGGGACACTCACTGCGGAGGAGTTGGTACGGAAACTGGATGAGTCCGGATCGGACCGTAAGACTGGGGACGATGAATGAGAGAGCGACGTCTACCTGGTAGTCCCTTTGGAAGGATCCTCTACTTTGATCAGGGAGAGATTGATGAGCGGTGCGAGCACGCCCTGGATGCTGCCGGATGTTTGCCGGACAGCCCGGAGCCAGTCGAAATAGAGTCGTTTATCGAAGGGTACCTCGGCGCTCAAATTGTATATGAGGATATGGATGACGGTGTTCTTGGATTCGCCGTGTTCGACGGTGATGGTAGTACACGGTTCGTAGGGGCTGCGAGAGGACTGTTCGACGGTGGAAATAGCGGTGCCCGACGAGTACGGTCGACGCTAGCGCACGAAGCGGGTCATGGTATTCTGCACGGGCGGCTTTTTGTAGCGGCGGAGGTATCGAATTCGTTGCTGGTGGGAAACTATGACCATCAGGCAAGGCGAATCATGTGCCGCGACAGTGATCTTCGGGCCGTAGGTTATGACGGCAGGTGGTGGGAGTGGCAGGCGAACCAGGCGATTGGTGGGTTTCTAATCCCGCGTGGTCTTCTGGAACAGTCCGTGCGGCCGCTGCTAACGGCCGCGGGCACGTTGGGAGTGCCTACGCTTCCTAAGAAGAATAGGGACGCCGCCATAAGGGCGGTAGCAGCGGCGTTTGACGTCAATCCGGTCGTCGCCGGGATTCGTTTGGCAGGAGCTTTTGATGATTACGCGGGACAGATGTTGTTGTAGGCACGACTGCAGTGTGTTGCGGGCTGGCCGTCAACCAGATCATCGCGGAGATGCGGGAGGAGGGCGTGGCCGACGGCGATACGCAGATGCAGCAGGCGCGGGATCAGCTCCTGCCGCGGTTTCTGGGGCAGTTTCACAGCGCGATACGGGAGACGTTCACGACCTTGCACTACCCGACGCGCGACCGGCTGGCCACGGTCGACTTCATGATGGAGTTCCGCGGCAACCGCTACGACGGCGAGGAGCAGGTGCGGCAGGCGCTGGATGCCAGGCACAAGTACACCACCGACGTCGCCGGCGACACCTTCCGCCGCAAGGTGGAGACGCGCCTGTTCACGCAGCAGGCGCTGCCGTGGACGGAGATACGGCGCCGCGCCGCCACCGCGCCGGGGTGGCAGTGGCACCGGCCCGACGCCCTGGACCGGCTCAAGGCCGACTGCCTGCGCACCGACCGGTGGCGGGAGGAGGGGAGCTACGTCAACAAGGGCCCGTTCCCGCAGCCGCAGACCACGGTGCGGGTGCAGGAACTGGACCGCGACGACGATACCGGCGTGGTCCGGCTGCGCCTGCGCCCCGTGCACGGCGATACGCTCTACGCCGAGGTCGGCGCCCCGGCCACGCCGGCCTCGCAAAGGATCGACCCGCACCGCGACTTCGAGACCGCCGATCTGCGCGTCTCGCTGCTGGCGGTCGACTCGACCGGCCGGCACGAGACCGGCGAGCCGGTGGAGTGGAGCAACCGCATCACGCTCAAGTCCCGCCTGTACGCCGCCGGGGAGCAGGTGATGGCGGAGCTGCGCGCCGCCCCGCAGGCGCCGATCCGCTACACCACCGACGGCTCCGATCCCGGCGTGGCCGGCGGCCTCTACGACGCGCCGTTCGCGGTCCCCGCCGGCAGCCGGCTGGTGCTGGCCGTGGCGGAGAAGCACGGCGTCGTCTCCGGCCTGCACCGGCGGGAGATCGAGGAGAAGCCGGTGAGCCGCCCGATCGACCGCGCCGCCCCGGCGGAGTGGGCGCCGGCGGAGGGCCTGGCGTTCGCCACCACGCGGGAGGCGTTCGAGTTCCTCGCCCGTCTGCGCAAGCACGCGGCGCGCGCCGCCGGGCTGCGCGTCACCATACAGACCGCGGCGCCGGCGGCCGGGGGCGGCTACGGCGGCGGCCAGACCTGGAGCGAACTCAACTGTTCCGACGACGTGGAGCTCGCCGGCGAGGAGCTGGAGCAAATCATCGAGGCGTTGCGGCCGCTGGTCGCCGCCGGCGAGGTGGCGGTCGACGTCAAGCGCGTCCGCTTCGAGAGCGGCCAGCGCTTCCTGGACTACGTGTACGACGCCAGGTTGACCTACGACCGGGAGCAGGTGACGCCATGAAAGGGAATGCCGTGAACGGGACGCCGCGCGAGCGTGACGCCATCGACCGTGACGCCATCGACCGTGATGCGGTGAACGGGGCGCCGCGCGAGCGGCCGCTCGGGTTCGGCTTTCAGCCGCGCGCCTCGGAGCATCACTTCGTGGTGACGGTTCCGGGCCGGCGGAGCGAGGAGGTGTTGATCGCCGAGCACCTGAGCTACGACGCGGAGGGCGGGTACGCGCCGGCGTCGCTCGGCGTGGGGCTGCAGGACGGCAAGCTGCGCGCCGTGCTGGCGCGCCCCAAGTGGGACGCGATCGCGGACGCGGCGCGCGTGGAGTTCAACCGCCGCCTGAAGAAGCACGGCCTGCCGGCCGGGCGCTGGAAGCGGGGCGACAATCCGGTTGCCCGGCTGCTCGGCAAGGAGTTGACGCTGCTGGCCTGGGCGGTGGAGGACGCCGACCCGGCCCTCATCCCGACGGCGGTCCGCAACTGGGAGGGCTTGGCGCCGGAGGAGCGCTGGTGGCTCTACACCATGACCGCGGCGGCCACCGGCCACGCCCTGCACGGCCGCGGCCGCGGCTGGCGCAAGGCGGTGCGCTACGCCCTGACCGAGAACCCGGTGACCACCGACGACCGCGGCCGCGGGGCGGTCCCGTTCCAGTTGTTCGCCCCCGTACCGGACGCCGGCGGGCCCGGCCGCGCCAACGGGCGCCGCGGCGGGAGGGCAGCCGCCGCGGCGCCGTGAGCGCCGGGTGGTGACCGCGCGCGCCGCCGAGTGGCCGAGCTTCATCGAGACGCAGTTTCCGGTCTCACTGCTCTCCAAGGAGAGTTACAAGGAGCGCAAGGCCAACTACAGCCAGACGCTCACCGGCCTCGGCAAGTGGTGGGGCCGCAAGCCGCTGATCCTGGTGCGCGCCGTGATCCTGGGCCTGCTGCTGCCGGCGTCGGGCGACCCGCGCCGGGACCGGGAGACCTTTCTGGCGCTCCTCACCATGGACGCGGAGGGGCTGCGGCGCCGCAAGAGCAAGACGATCCCGCTGCCGGAGCTGTACCGGCGCCTCGACGCCGGCGAGCGCCGCGCTTGGTTCGCGGCCGGCGCGGCGGCCGGCCGCGTGCGGCTCAAGCCGGGCACGACCGCCGAGCGGCGGCGGCAGCTGCAGATGCTGGCGTTCGACCGCATGAGCTACGACGAGAAGCTGGTCTACTGCGACCGTCCCGAGCAGATCGGCGGCCCCTCCCCGGCGGCGTGGGGCGCGGTCAATGCCCATCTCGGCACGGCCGCGGCCAGCCTGCCGGAGCTGGTGGGCGAGCTGGGCCGGCGGCGGTTCGGGCGCGTCCCGCGCGTGGGGGACGCCTTTTGCGGCGGCGGCAGCGTGCCGTTCGAGGCGGCGCGCATCGGCTGCGAAGCGTACGGCTCCGACCTCAACCCGGTGGCGGCGCTGCTCACCTGGGGCGCCCTGCACCTGGTCGGCGGCGGCGAGGAGACGGCCGCCGAGGTGCGCGCCGCGCAGGAGCGCGCCTACCGCGCGGTCGACCGGCAGATCACGGCGTGGAGGATCGAACACGACGCCGCCGGCTGGCGCGCCGACGCCTTTCTCTACTGCACGGAGACCCGCTGCCCGCAGTGCGGCTGGCTGGTGCCGCTGGCGCCGAGCTGGGTGATCGGGCAGAAGACCCGCACCGTGGCCGAGCTGGAGCCGCAGCCTGAGCGGCGGCGGTTCGCGATCCGCATCCGCTCCGGCGTTGCCCCTGCGGCCATGGCCGCCGCGCGCACCGGCACCACCCGGCAATCGCGGCTGATCTGCCCCAATGCCGAGTGCGCGGCGTCGATCCCGATGGCGGCGCTCCGCGGCGACCGCCGCGGCGAGGACGGGCGCGGCTACGGGCTGCGGCGCTGGGAGAGCGGCGACCTCACCCCGCGCCCGGATGACGTGTTCGGCGAGCGCCTCTACTGCGTGCGGTGGCGGCTGCCGCGCCTGGCCGACCTGCTGTGGGCCGAGCAACGGCGCGACCCGCGCGGCGCGGGGCTCCCGGAGTGGGTGCCGCTCGAGCGGGAGATCGCGGCGCTGGCCGCCTTCCTGGACACCGGCGGCAGGCGCGCGCTCGACGGTCTGCGTGAGCGCGACTGGCTGGCGGAGGACGCCGCCCTCGACGCCGCCCGCAGCGATCTGGCGTCCGCTCAAGGGAATCCGGCTGCCGGCGACCTGCCAGCGCTCCGGCGCCGCGTGCGGGACCTGGAGGCGGCGCGGAAGCGGCGCGAGGCGGCGGTCGCCGCGCTGGCCGCGGCGTCGCCGGCGGCGCTGTACCGGGAAGTGGGCGACGACGACCTGGAACGGGAGGAGCGGGCGCTTGCTCTGTTGCGCGAGCGCTTCGCGGAGTGGCAGCGTTGCGGGTTCCTGCCGAGCCGGGCGATCGTGCCCGGTGCCGAGACGACCCGCCTGATTCGCGAGCGCGGGTGGACCCATTGGCATCACCTGTTTACCCCCCGGCAGTTGCTCACCAACGGCCTGTTCCTCAAGCAGGCAGAGACGGCGCCGTCGATGCTGGAGCGCGTCGCCATGCTCCTCGGCGCCGCCCGTTGCGCCGACTGGAACAGCAAGCTCTCGAGATGGTGGACCGATAGCGGCCATGAGAAAGTGATCCAGACGTTCAGCAATCAGGCGTTGAACACCTTGGTGACGTTCGGTGGCCGTGGACACGTCGCTCTGTCCGATTCGTGGTTCTTGAAGTGCAGTACGCAGGACCTTGGCGGCACGGCTACCGTTTCGGCGACCGATGTTCGTTCCGTCGATCGGCCCGCCGACATCTGGATCACCGATCCTCCCTATGCGGACGCGATAAACTATCACGAGTTATCCGAGTTCTTTCTCGCGTGGTATGAGCAAGCGCTGCCGCGCCAGTTCCCGAGCTGGTACTCCGACAGCAAGCGCGCGCTCGCCGTGCAGGGCGCCGGGGGCGAGTTCCGCCGCGCGATGGTGGACGCCTATCGCAATCTCACGGCGCGGATGCCCGATGACGGATTGCAGATCGTCATGTTCACCCATCAGGACGCCACCATTTGGGCCGACCTGACGCTGATACTATGGGCTGCGGGACTGCGAGTAACCGCGGCGTGGACCATCGGCACCGAGACGCCGTTCGGGGTCAAGGATGGCAATTACGTGCAGGGCACCGTCCTCATGGTGCTGCGCAAACAGACCACTGAAGAAACGGCGTTTCTGGATGAAGTCGTCCCCGAAGTGGAGACCGAAGTCAAGCGGCAGCTCGCCTCCATGCACGATCTGGACGACCGCGACGCGCCCAACTTCTCCGACGCCGATTATCAGCTCGCCGCCTACGCCGCCGCGTTGCGCGTGCTCACCAACTACCGCGCCATCGAAGACGTCGACGTAACCTACGAGCTGTCGCGCGAACGGCGGCGCGGCGAGGCCAACCCGCTGGCCGGCATCATCGAAGACGCGGTGCGCACCGCCAGCAACTTTCTGGTGCCCGCCGGCCTGCCGCCGCACGTGTGGCGCGGCTTGAAGCCCGACGAAAAATTCTACCTCAAGGGGCTGGAAGTGGAGTCGCACGGCGACTTTCGCGCCGGCGTCTATCAGGAGTTCGCGCGCGGCTTCGGCGTCGCCGACTACGGCCGCCTGCTGCACGCCGGCCAGGCCAACCGCACCCGGCTCAAGACCGCCTCCGAGCTGCAGCGCGCCGACCTGGCCGGCGCCGGCCTGCTGCGCCACGCCCTGTACGCCGTCTGGCGCGCCGCCGCCACCGGCGAAGTGAGCGAAAGCCTCACCTGGCTGCACTTCGAGATCGCCGACTACTGGCCGCAGCGCGCGGCCCTGGCCGCCATCCTGCGCAGCCTCGCCGCCCTTCCCATCGCTCACTGGCGCGCGGACGCCGCCGCTGCCCGCCTGCTGGCCGGCGCGGTCGAAAACGACCATGTCTGAGCTCGCCGCCCCTCTGCGCCGCGCGCTGGAGCGCACCGGCTACCTGACCGGCGCGGCGCCGGCCGCGGCCACGGTCCGCCTCGCCGGCAACGGCGGCGGCTTGGTCGGCCATGAGCGCCGCATCAGCGCCACCACCGGTGGGGTGGACAGACTGAGGCCGACATGGTATGTTACGACCATGGGAGAGCCCCCAGGCACCGTCAACCGACTGAGCCAGATGGACCGTGCATCGCGGCCGATGTCAGCAAGCCCCCTGATCTTCCTCGATTCTCTTGGGCCGCCAGCGGTTTCATCTCACATTTCAAGAAAATGAGCCAAGATGCAGCGGCGAAGGTTTTCGCGAGACTCTCAAAGGAGTACGAGGTCTTCGTTTACAGTGGTCCTATCGAAAATAGGACTGTCAGGGTGATGCAAAGTATTGCTGATAGGTTAAGGTCAAATGAGCGGGCTGCAATGTTGTTTCTTACTACTTATGGCGGCGACCCTCATGCAGCATATTGGCTTATTCATAGCTTGCGCTCGTGCTTTACAAAAACACGTCTTGTTCTTGCCGGAGCCTGCAAGAGCGCGGGCACGATCGTGGCTATTGGTGCTGACAAAATAGTGTTTGGATCGCGTGGCGAGCTTGGATCGTTAGACGTGCAAGTTCGACAACAAGATGAGCTGTACCGATGGTCGTCAGGGCTTGATATTATGCAGGCTGTACGGTCCGTTACAGAGCAAGCGGAAGCTGCTTTCTGTCGATACGTGGAGCGCTTTTCATCGATGGGTATAACGACCTTGACCGCTTCCCAAATGGCATGTGATCTCGCAGGTCGAATATTCCAGCCTATTGCTGCACAGATTGATCCTCTGAGGATAGGAGAATCTGAAAGGGGTATGCAGATAGCCAACGACTACGGTAAGCGGCTTGGAGCTAGTGAGCGGCTCCAGGAACGCGGACTTGAGCGGCTGATTGGGGAGTATCCTTCTCACGCAACGGTTATCGATATGGAAGAGGCCAAAAAGTCGTTTAAGGGCGTTGAAGCGATGACGGACGATGAGCGAATGTTTGCCCACGAGTGGCGCGCTCTTGTAGATTCGCCATCGTATCCAGGAATCTGCTTTTCGGTCAGGGAGTTTTATAATCAGTTCGCCGCCGATACGAATCATGGAACTGGAGGAGGGAACGATGCCGATGGAGCCACAGACGATGTCGGGGAGGATCCTGAAAAGGATGTTGATGGAGAGCTTGGAGGATCGCAAGGAGCGGGAGGAGAGGATGCCGACAGTAGTCCCTCCGAAGCAGATACCGGAGACGGATCCAGGGCAGATTCTCCATGAAATCGTGAGGAGCAAAATTACCAAAGAGGCGACGGTCTAGCTCGGCTTTCTGCCCAATCAAATTCTACCTCAAGGGGCTGGAAGTGGAGTCGCACGGCGACTTTCGCGCCGGCGTCTATCAGGAGTTCGCGCGCGGCTTCGGCGTTGCCGACTACGGCCGCCTGCTGCACGCCGGCCAGGCCAACCGCACCCGCCTCAAGACCGCCTCCGAGCTGCAGCGCGCCGACCTGGCCGGCGCCGGCCTGCTGCGCCACGCCCTGTACGCCGTCTGGCGCGCCGCCGCCACCGGCGAAGTGAGCGAAAGCCTCACCTGGCTGCACTTCGAGATCGCCGACTACTGGCCGCAGCGCGCGGCCCTGGCCGCCATCCTGCGCAGCCTCGCCGCCCTCCCCATCGCTCACTGGCGCGCGGCCGCCGCCGCCGCCCGCCTGCTGGCCGGCGCGGTCGAAAATGACCATGTCTGAGCTCGCCGCCCCCCTGCGCCGCGCGCTGCAGCGCACCGGCTACCTGACCGGCGCGGCGCCGGCCGCGGCCACGGTCCGCCTCGCCGGCAACGGCGGCGCCGCCGGCGGCCTGGCGCGCGCCCCGTCGTTCGCGCCCGAGGCGTGGTGGCGCAGCAACCCGGAGGCGACCGCCCGGCACGGCGGCGCCGATCTCAAGGTGTACTTCAAGTTCGTCGCCGAACCGGACGCCGCGCCGGTTGCGGCCTGGCAGCAGGAGGTGTGGAACCAGGGCTTCTGCCCGCTGCTGTGGCTGGTGTCGCCGCAGCGGATCGACCTCTATAACGGCTTCGGGCGCCCCGGGCCGCCCGCGGACGCCGGCCGGAACCGCCTCGCTACCTTTCGCCTGGTGGACGACGAGCTCGCGCGGCTCGACCGGTTGGCCGGGCGGCTGGCGATGGAGACCGGCCAGTTCTGGCGGCAGCGGCCGGACGTAAACCGCGCGTCCGCGGTCGACGGTCAGTTGCTCCGCGACCTCGCCGCGCTCAAGGGCGACCTGGAGGCTGACGGGCTCGCCACCGCGTCCGCGCAGGCGCTGATCGGGCGCTCGATCTTCACCCAGTACCTGATCGACCGGCGGATCGTGAGCCCGGAGCGGCTTTCGCAGATCGCCGGGCGCGGCGAGTTTCCCGGCGTGCTTCAGGATCGGGCGGCGACCGCGCGCTTGTTCGACTGGCTGCGGGACACCTTCAACGGCGACATGTTTCCGAGCGGGGCGCAGGTTCCCGCCGCCCGGCATCTCGGCCGCGTGCGCGACTTCCTCACGGCGACCGAACCGGACAGCGGGCAACGCTCCCTGTTTCCGTACCGCTTCGACGTGATCCCCGTAGAGCTGATCAGCGCCATCTACGAGCAGTTCGTCCACTCCGGCGGAGCGGCCGGGAAGCAGGCCGACGTGCACTACACGCCGCTCACCGCCGTCTCCCTGGTGCTGGACGAGGTGTTCGCCGGCCTCACCGGCGCCGAAACCGTCCTCGACCTGACCTGCGGCTCCGGCGTCTTCCTGGTCGAGGCGTTGCGCCGGCTGGTCCATCTGCAGGCGGGGGGCGGCGTCCCGACCCGGGCGGCGGTCCGCCGGACCCTGCACGGACAGGTCTACGGCGTGGACCGCAGCCCCGAGGCGGTGAGCATCGCCGCGTTCAGCCTCTACCTGGCGGCGTTGGAGCTCGACTCCGACCCGCGCGCCGCCGACGGCCTCCGTTTCCAGCCGCTGGTCGGCCATACCCTGCGGGCCGGCGATGCGTTCGACGTCGACCTGCGGGCGCGGAAGTTCGACCTGATCGTGGGCAATCCGCCGTGGAGCTATCAGGGGCAGGCGGCGAGCGCCGCGCGGTGGCGGCGTGTTGCCGGCGAGCCCCGGTCGCCGCGCGGCCAAAGCCTGGACTTCGTGCGGCGCGCCGGGGACTTCGCCCACGACCGCACCCGCTTCGGCATGATCGTGAGCGCCACCCCGTTTTTCAGCCGTAGCGCGACCGGTCTGGAGGCGGCGCAGAGCCTGGTCGAGGCGCTCGGCCCGGTGACGCTGGTCAACCTTGCGGAGCTGTCCGGGTGGCTGTTTCCCAAGGCGGACATGCCGGCCCTGGCGCTGCTTGCGCGGTGCGGCGAGCGGCGCGCGGACCGGATGACGCTGGTGCAGGCCCGCTGGTCGCCGGCGGGGGAGCGCAGCCGCACCATCGAGATCGCGCCCTCCGACGTCACCTCGCTTCCGCTTGCCAGTTGGCAGCGCAACCCGGCCCTCCTCAAGGCCGCGTTCCTGGGCAACCGCTACGACCTGCTGCTGCTCGACGACCTGCGCGACAAACACGAGACGCTCGAAGACCGACTCGGAACATTCGGCGCCGAGTTGAGAGTCGGATTGACCTTCGGTGACCGTAGCCGCGACGCGGGTTTCCTGAATGGGCTTCCGCTGGTTCGCCGGAATGCGATCGGTCACTTCTCGTTGCCGAGCGATCTGCCTAGAGTGGACCATCATTACGCTCAGCGGCCCCGCGACGCGCGTATCTACCGCGCTCCTGTTCTCCTTATCAACGAATTCCTGTTGAAGGAAACGCCCCGCCTGGTCGTCGCGGTAGCGGAGCAGGATACCGTCTATTCCGATTCGTACTTCGGCGTGTCGTTCAGCGAGTCCAAACCTGACGCCGCGCACCTGGTAGCCGGCATCCTCGGTTCCGCGCTCGTGACGTGGTATGCGCTGATGAGCGGATCGGCGTTCGGCCTGTGGCTGCGCCGCGTCAAGCGGGCCGACGTCGCCGCCCTGCCAACCCCCGATCTCAACGCTTCCCTGGGCTGCGCCGCCGGGAAACGCATTGTACGGATGGCGCGCACGTTCCACGACCGCGCCCCGAATGAAGACGATTGGCGCTCGCTCGACGATGCCGTATTCGACCTGTACGAGCTCGACGAGGAGGACCGCATCGTCGTGCAAGACGGGCTTGCGCGGGCGCGCTCGCAATGGCTGGCGGGGAGGCGCTCCTCCGTCGCCCCCGCCGATGAGGCCGACCTGGAAGCGTATGCGCGCGCGTTCCTGTCATCGATGGACGCCTGGTTGTCCGCCGGCAACCGCAGACACCTGCGGGCCGAAATCTATCGGCTGCCGTCCGACGCGCCGCTTCGTGTCATCCGCTTCGTGTTGGAGGAGGGGCCGGGGCCATCCAAGGAAGTGGAGGTCATTACGCCCGCGGGCGAGCTGCTCGAGATACTTGCCCGGATTGGCAAACGGACCAGCGTGCGCATCACCCCGGAACTGGTGGGACTCCGCGACCTCCGCGTCCATGCCGCGGACGAAGTCTCGATCATCAAACCGGCCGCCCGGCGCAACTGGCTGCGCGTGCACGCGCTGAACGACGCCGACGGCGTGGTGATCGCGAGCGCGTACACCGGTCCGTCGTGAACCTGGGACCGTTCTTCCCGGTACCGAGTCTCGCTCCGGCGCAACCTTGCAGCCGGACGGGAGAACCGATATTCCGATCCTGCTTCAGGAACTTCGCGAAGCCTACGGCGACCACGACCCCCACGCGATAATCGAATGCAAGCGGGTTGCCGGGAATGACGCGGCGCTGTGCCGGCGCTATGTCGTCGACGGGATCGACGACCGCTTCATCGGCGCCAAGTACGCGGCCCGGCACCGGGTGGCGTTCATGGCCGGGTACGTGCTGGCCGGCAGCATCGAAGCGGCAGCCGCCGGGATCAACCGCTACTTGGCGAACCGCGGCCGCGCCGCCGAGCGCCTTGCCCCCTGCACGGCGCTGCCCGCAACCTGGACGCGCAGCAGCCGCCATCCCCGCCCATCTTCGGATCCGCCGCTGATCGACCTGCACCACGCATTTCTCACGTTCCCGCCGACTCTCTGACGCCACGCCGCGATACGAGGAGGACGGCCGTTGGCAGCCGCGCCATTCCGGTTGCGAGCCCGGCGAAAGCGCCGCTGACGGCGCGCCGTTGTAGCAGTCGAGATGGGACCACCTACGGTGTCAGCCTCCGCTGCGGTACCTTGTTGCTTGGCCGGCTGTTCGCGCGCCGGGCCGCGTGGTATGGTGGGCGGCGTACGGAGGAGCGGTCGATGGCAAGTTCAATCAGCGTGCCGGCGCCGGCGTTGGCGCCGGCAACGGTAGCGGTAGACTACCCCAGCTCGGACGGCAAGCCGATGGCCGAAAGCGATGCCCAACGGATTCCGCTGACCTACGCGGTGGACCGGCTGCGGCACCACTTCCGTAACGACCCGGACGTGTACGTGTCCGGCAATCTGCTGATCTACTACGTCGAGGGCCGTTCCCAACGCCGAGTGGCGCCGGACGTGTTCGTGGTGTTCGGGGCGCGTGACCGGGTGCGCTCGTCGTACAAGCTGTGGGAGGAGCCGAAGGGGCCGGACTTCGTGCTGGAGATCACGTCGCCGAAGACGTGGCGGCAAGATCAGAAGGCCAAGCGGCGGTTGTATCGGCGGCTGGGGGTGCAAGAGTACTGGCAGTACGATCCGACGGGGGACTACTTGGCACCGCCGTTGCAAGGGCTGGAACTGGTGGGGGGCGATTACGAGATGCTGCCGGAGCGCGAGGTCGGGGACGGAACGCCGGCGGTGCGGAGCGAGGTGCTGGGGCTGGAGCTGCGACTGGTAGACCGGGGGCTGCGGTTCCATGATCCTCGTACCGGCAAGGACCTGCCGGACTTGTCGGAAACCGAAGACCAACGCGAAGAGGCCGAGGCTCGCGCCGAGCTGGAAGCGGCAGGCCGCCGCCGGGAAGCGGCCGCCCGCCAGGCGGCGGAAGCGCGCGTGGCCGAACTCGAGGCGCTACTACACCGCGGGTCAGATCTCGAGGACAAGTAGGGCTGAATCGCTACTCCTCACGCCGTCGGCGGCTGGATGCCGGCTTCCTGGACGCCCGGCTTGCCGGCGCGCGGAGCTACGACCGCATCGCCGGCTACTTTTCCTCGTCGATCCTGGAGGTGGCCGGGGAGGCGCTGCAGGCGGTGACGGGGCCGGTGCGCGTGGTCTGCAACTCGGCGCTGGCGCGGGAGGACGTGGCGGCCGCCCAGGCGGCGCAGGCGGCGATGCGCCGGGAGTGGTGCGACGCGCGCCCGGAGCTGTTGGGCGCCGCCGCCAAGCCGCGCTTCACGCGGCTCTATCAATGGCTGCGCTCCGGCCGGGTAGCGATTCGCGTGCTGCCCGACGCCGCTTTCGGGCTGATCCACGGCAAGGCCGGCGTGGTGACGCTGGCCGACGGGCGGCGCACCAGCTTCCTGGGCAGCGCCAACGAAACCGGCCCGGCGTTCCGGCTCAACTACGAGCTGATCTGGGAGGACGACTCGCCGGAGGCGGTGGCGTGGGTGCAGGAGGAGTTCGACGCGCTCTGGTCGTCGCCGAGCGCGGTCCCGCTGGCCGACTTCGTGATCGGCGACCTGGACCGGCTGGCGCGCCGGGAACCGGTGGCGGAGGTGAGCGAGTGGCGGGAGGAGCCCGATCCCGCCTCGGTGGTGGTCGAGGCGCCGGTCTACCGCAAGGAGGTCGGCCTGTGGGAGCACCAGAAGCACTTCGTGAAGCGCGCCTTCGACGCGCACCGCGGCCCGCACGGCGCGCGCTTCGTGCTGGCCGATCAGGTCGGCCTGGGCAAGACCGTGCAACTGGCGCTGGCGGCGCAGCTCATGGCGCTGGTGGGGGAGCGGCCGGTGCTGGTGCTGGCGCCGAAGCCGCTGCTGCGGCAGTGGCAGGACGAGCTCGACGCGCTGCTCGGCGTGCCGTCGGCGGTGTGGGACGGCCGCCAATGGGTGGACGAGCGCGGCGTCGAGCACCCCGGCGCCGGCGAGGAGGCGATCCGGCGCTGCCCGCGGCGCTTCGGCATCGTCTCCACCGGGTTGATCACGCGCGGGTCGGCGGCGGCGGAGCTACTGGCGGAACTGCGCTTCGAGTGCGTGATTCTGGACGAAGCGCACCGGGCGCGGCGCAGTTTCTCGGCGAGCCGGCCCGGCGCCGGCCGGCCGAACAACCTGTTGCGGTTCCTGCGGCGCATCTCGCCGCGCACCGGGAGCCTGCTGCTCGCCACCGCCACGCCGGTCCAGCTCCATCCCGTCGAGGCGTTCGACCTGCTGGACGCGCTGGCGCAGGGATCGGACGCGGTGTTGGGGTCGGCCGGCAGCCGCTGGCGGCAGTGGCGTCCGTCGCTCAGCCTGCTCCTGGGAGCGGCGCCGCCGCCCGCCGGCGTGCACGAGCGGTGGGAGTGGCTGCGCAACCCGCTGCCGCCGCGCTCGGAAGGGCGGGACTTCGAGGTACTGCGCCGGTCGCTGGGGTTGGCGGACGAACAGGTCTACGCGCCCGGCGCCGCCTTCGACAAGCTGCGGCCGCCCGACCGGCAGCGCGTCGCCGACGGCTTCGCGCGCTTCACGGTGCACCACAACCCGTACCTCCGCTGCATCGTGCGGCGCACGCGCGAGTACCTGGAAACGACGCGCGACCCGGAGACCGGCGAGCCGTACCTGACGCCGGTGCGGGTGCGGCTGCACGGCGATGGGGACGCCGACGCGATCGCCCTGCCGCCGTTCCTGGAAGACGCCTACGAGCGCGCCGAGGAGTTCTGCCGGCTGCTCGCCGCGCGCGCCAACGCCGGTCTGTTCCGCACCATGCTGCTGCGCCGCATCGGCAGCACGATCGAAGCGGGCCGCCTCACCGTGGAGCGGATTCTCGGCGGGCGGCCGGCGCCCGGCGATCACGAGGTCGACGATGACGCGGACGATGACGGCAGCGGCGGCAGCGGCGGCGGCGATCCGTTCCGCACGCTCACCGAAGAGGAGCGCGGCGCGCTGCTCCGGCTCACGCAGGCGCTGGAAGCGAACCGCGAACGGGACCCGAAGCTCGCCGCGGTGACGCGCCTGCTCACCGCCGAGGGCTGGCTCGAACACGGCTGCATCGTCTTCAGCCAGTTCTACGACTCGGCGTGGTGGCTGGCCAACCAGCTCGCGCGCGAGCTGCCAAGCGAGGGCATCGGCATCTACGCCGGGGCGGGGCGGTCCGGCGTGCTGCGCGGCGGCCGGTTCGAGCGGCAGCCGCGCGACGCCCTGAAGGACGCCGTGCGCCGCGGCGAGGTGCGGCTGCTCCTGGGCACCGACGCGGCCTCGGAAGGGCTCAACCTGCAGCGCCTGGGCGCGCTGATCAACCTGGACCTGCCGTGGAATCCGTCCCGCCTCGAGCAGCGCAAGGGGCGCATCCAGCGCATCGGCCAGGTCCGCCCCGCCGTCGACGTCTACAACCTGCGCTACGCCGGCTCGGTGGAGGATCGCGTCCACCAGCTCCTGTCCGAGCGCCTGGAGAGCATCTCGCGGCTGTTCGGTCAGGTTCCCGACACCCTGGAAGACGTCTGGGTGCAGGTGGCGCTGGGACAGGTCGAGCAGGCTCGGCAGACCATCGACTCCGTGCCGCGCCGACACCCCTTCGACCAGCGCTACCGCCGCGACGTCAGCCACGTCGACTGGGAATCGTGCGCCCGCGTCCTCGACGACGCCGCCCGAAGGCAAGCCCTCTCCCGAGGCTGGCAGGCCCGGTAACCGGCCAGCTACGCCGCCGGCGGGGCGGGACCGGCAGCCGGGGCTTCGGCGGCGGCTTCGGCGGCGTGCAGCAGTTCCCAGCCGCAGAACACCAGCGCCAGCCCCTTGAACTCCGCCTGCGGATGCCGTTGCGCCAGCCGCCCGTCTCTCAGGTAGCGGCGCACCTGCGCCTCCGCCGCGGCGCCGGCCGCCGCTACCCGCTCCTCCGAAGCGCCGCGGGGCAGGTACTTCAACTCGATCACGTAGCCGTAGCGCTTGCCCGGCGCCTGCGCCGGGCCGGGCTCCAGCACCAGGTCCGCGTAGCCCCTGGCCAACTCCATCTCGGTGTGGAACACGAAGTAGCGGGAGGGGCTCAGGTAGGCGGCCACGAAACCCTGCATCATCTTCTCGCCCTGCAGGTAGTCGCGCACGCCGGTCTGTTCCGCCACCGCGGCGCTCAGCCGCTCGATCACCGGGCGCCAGTCGCCTTCCAGCGCCATGCGTTGCGTCAGGCCGGCGAACTCCGCCGGGTCGACCGAGAACACTTGCACGTCTTCATACGCATCGCGCAGAAAGCCGTACAGCAGCTTCCGCACCGTCTGGTTGGGAATGGCCAGCCGCGGCGTCTCGGCGGTCACGCCGCGGATGCTCAGCAGGCCGAAGTAGTGCAGCAGCGACAGGAAGTTCTCCCGCCTGGCGAGCCGCTGTAGCGGAAAACTGTTCACGATTTCGCTGTCGGCCTGCCCTTCGGCGATCACCTGGCGCAGCAGGTCAAAGTTGCCGTTCAACCCGGGCGCGGCTATCTGGCGCCCTACGGTGAGCAGGTGGCGCAGCTTGTCGTAGTCGGTGCTCACGTTGTCGTCGATCAGGTCGTGCGGGCCCGGCAGATTGGGCAGCGACTGCTGCAGGTAGTAGAGCACCATGTCGGTGTTGTAGACGACGGTTGGCGCTGACTTTGCGAAGCGGTAGCCGTCGTACCACTCGCGCATGGTGTCGACCGCCGCGTCGGGGTCCTGGTTGAAGACGCCGAGATCGCGGTAGGTCTCCACCATGCCGCGCACCTCCTCCTCGGTGAAGCCGAGCAGCTCGTTGAATTGCGGGCGCAGGCTGAGGTTGGAGCCGATGTTGAAGCCGCTGGTGACGTCGTCCATGGCGATTGGCGAGACGCCGGTGATGAACATCCGCTCGATGCTGCCGTTCTCGGTACCGGCCTTGAGCCGGGCGAAGAAGTTGCGGTAGAAGCCGCCGCCGTGGGTGAACGAGTGATACGCCTCGGCGCCCCGGTGCGCCAGGATGGTATTGGCGAAGTTGTCATACTCGTCGACCAGGACGTAGAGCGGAATGCCGTTGACCCTCGCATACAGGAACAACGCGTCGAGCTGGCCGTTGATCGACGACGAAGCGAGGATTCGCTCTATGCTCTTTTCGTCGAACAGATCGGGATAGCGCCGGAGCGCGTCGTCCAGGTGGCGCGTGCAGTACTCCTCGAAGTCACGCTCCAGAATCACCAAGTCGTCGGTGAAGGAGGAGAAGTTGAAGTGCAGCATGACGTAGCGGCTGCGGTTGGGAGTCGGGTTGGCGCCGACGTGGGTGCCGGCGAACACCGCGTCGAAGTCGGCGGCCTCGGCGCGGTCATAGTAACTCTCCAGCAGCCACAGCCAGCAAGTCTTGCCGAAGCGCCGCGGGCGGATGAAGAGCACGAATAGCTCCTGCTCCAGGGCGTGCAGGAAGCGAGTCTTGTCGACGTACAGGAAGCGCCTCTGGCGGAGGCCCTTGAAGTAGGCAAGGCCGTACGGGACCGCCGGGAACGATGATGCCGGAACCGATGCGGCGGGCGCGGACACGTGCGTATCCTACCACGTTCTCGCTCGCGGCGCCCACCGGCGCTCCGTGTGTCGTGTTCGACGCCGGTCGCGCGTGCTATTCCGCCGGCGGCGGGGCGGGACCGGCAGCCGGGGCTTCGGCGGCGTGCAGCAGTTCCCAGCCGCAGAACACCAGCGCCAGCCCCTTGAACTCCGCCTGCGGGTGCCGTTGCGCCAGCCGCCCGTCTCCCAGATAGCGGCGCACCTGCGCTTCCGCCGCGGCGCCGGCCGCCGCTACCCGCTCCTCCGAAGCGCCGCGGGGCAGGTACTTCAACTCGATCACGTAGCCGTAGCGCTTGCCCGGCGCCTGCGCCGGGCCCGGCTCCAGCACCAGGTCCGCGTAGCCCTTGGCCAACTCCATCTCGGTGTGGAACACGAAGTAGCGGGAGGGGCTCAGGTAGGCGGCCACGAAGCCCTGTATCATCTTCTCGCCCTGCAGGTAGTCGCGCACGCCGGTCTGTTCCGCCACCGCGGCGCTCAACTGCTCGATCGCCGGCCGCCAGTCGCCCTCAGTCGCCATGCGCTGCGTCAGGCCGGCGAACTCCACCGGATTGACCTCGAACACCTGCCCGTCTTCGTAGGCGTCGCGCAGAAAGCCGTACAGCAGCTTCCGCACCGTCTGGTTGGGAATGGCCAGCCGCGGCGTCTCGGCGGTCACGCCGCGGATGCTCAGCAGGCCAAAGTAGTGCAGCAGCGACAGGAAGTTCTCCCGCTTGGCGAGCCGCTTCAGCGGAAAGCTGCTCACGATTTCGCTGTCGGCGCGCCCCTCGGCGATCACCCGGCGCAGCAGGTCGAAGTTGCCGTTCAACTGCTGCGGCTTGCCAATCTGGCGCTCGTTCATCTCCCTCTCGACGATGAGCAGGTGGCGCAGCTTGCCGTAGTCGGTACTCACGTTGTCGTCGATCAGCTTGTCCGGGCCCGACAGATTGGGCAGGGAGTGCTGCAGGTAGTAGAGCACCATGTCGGTGTTGTAGACGACGTTTGGCGCCGCCTTGGCGAAGCGGTAGCCGTCGTACCACTCGCGCATGGTGGCGAGCGCGGTCTCCGGGTCCTGGTTGAAGACGCCCAGATCGCGGTAGGTCTCCACCATGCCGCGCACCTCGTCCTCAGTGAACCCGAGCAGCTCGTTGAATTCGGGGCGCAGGCTCAGGTTGGAGCCGATGTTGAAGCCGCTGGTGACGTCGTCCATGGCGATAGGCGAGACGCCGGTGATGAACATCCGCTCGATGCTGCCGTTCTCGGTGCCCACCTTGAGCCGGGCGAAGAAGCTACGGAAAAAGCCACCGCCGTGAGTAAAGGCGTGATAGGCGTCCGGCCCCTGATGCGCCAGGATGTTATTGGCAAAGTTGTCGTACTCGTCGATCATGACGTAGAGGGGGACGCCGCGCCTGCCGGCATGGAGGAACAGCGCGTTGAGCTGGCCGTTGACGCTCGACGGCGCCAGGATGCGTTCCAACGCCGGCGCCGGGAACAGGTCGGGGTTGGCCTCCAGAGCATCCTGAATCTGCATGGTGCAGTATTCCTCGAAGTCGCGCTCCAGGTTTTCGAGAGAGCCGCTGATGCCGGAGAAGTTGAACCGCAGCACGACGTAGCGGCTGCGGTTGGGGGTCGGGTTGGCGCCGGCGTGGGTGCCGGCGAATACGGCGTCGAAGTCAGCGGCCTGAGCGCGGTCATAGTAACTCTCCAGCAGCCACAGCCAGCAAGTCTTGCCGAAGCGCCGCGGGCGGATGAAGAACACGAACCGCACCTGCTCCAGCGCGCGCAGGAAGCGGGTCTTGTCGACGTACAGGAAGCCGTCCAGGCGGAGGCCCTTGAAGTAGGCAAAGCCGTACGGGATCGCCGGAAACGGTGCCGCCGCCGCAAGCGGCGGGGAGTCGGCCTCTGGCGCGGACATACCGCTATCCTACCAGATCTCCGGCGCCGGCGCAGACGCGCACCGGCGCCGGCCCGAACGGGGGGCCTTAGTTGAACTCGGTGCCGCCCTTGCGGGTCAGGTACTTGCCGGAGACGCTTTTCAGGATGACGCGCCCGCACAGGGCCGAGACCCGTTCGGCGGCGGGGCGCACCACCACGCCCTCGCGCACGTGGGCGCCGCCCAGGGTGGTCTTGCCGTCGGTGAGCTCCTGCAGCTTCGCCAGGCTGAACGGGCCGCGGTAGAGCGCCGGCACCAGCGGAAACAGGCCGTTCAGCGACTCCGCCAGCTCGTCGGCGTTCAGGTAGCGGCCGGTGCCCGGTTCGCCCAGGTAGGCGTCGAACACCGCCAACGCGGGGTTGGGCTGGCCGTAGTGCAGGTCCTGCACGCCGCGCCCGTACACTTCGCCCAGCACGTAGCACGGCCCGCCGTCACCCGCCAGGCGGGCGCGCGCGGCCTCGAACGCTTCCCGGTGCGCGTTCCAGGTGCGCACGTAGAGGTTGCCCGTGTTGGCGTCGTTGAGCTTCCACACCAAGCCCTTGTCCGACATCCCCTTGGAGGTGACGATCGGCCCGTGGTCGGGGTGCCAGCCCAGGCAGCACCAGGTACCGTGCAGCTTCTCGGTGACCACCACCGGTTCGCCGTCGCTGAACTCGTCCGGGTACTTCTTGAAGTCCTCGATGTCGTAACGGAGGGTGGCGCCGTGCGCGGCCTGCACCTCGCCCTGCATGGAGATGGGGATCGGCGGCTCGTACTTGACCAGCCCCAGCAACTCGGTCACCTCGTCGCCTTCGTTGACGTCGCGCCCGCGAATCTTCCCGTCGCGGACCGGGTACACCAAGCCCTGCGACAGCGCGCCGCGCAGTTGCACCGCCTTGACGCGGTTCTTCTTGCTGCCGGCCAGTTTTCCCTCGAGCCCCAGCTCCTCGATCAACCAGGCGGGGCAGACGGCGCCTTCCGGGATATAGGCGGCCAAGTCGCCGTCGGTAAAGCTGTCCTTGCCGACGACGCAACGGAAACCGCCGATGGCGGCCAGTTCCAGCCGGTCGGCGTTGGGGTGCGGTTCGATCCGCAGTGCGTAGATCCGTGATTCGAATGCCATGGCAGTAGCGCACGAAGTTACGAATCCCGGCCGCCGCGGTCAAGCGTAGATTCGCGCCGCGCGCGCCGGGCCTTCGCGCTCGCGCGCAAGCGGTCAGTCGCGGAAGGGGTCGAACTCGTCGGCGCCGGCCATCGCCACGCCCAGCGGGGTGAGGGTGTGGAGGATGCGGATGCTGCCGGCGTGGTAGCCGAGCACCTCCTCGATACGCTTGTAGCAGTGCGGCGACTCGTCGGTGCCGGCGCCGCGCAGCTCCACCCCGACCCGCTGCAGCCACTCCTGCATCATCTCGCGGCTGATCTCCCCGCTGCTGACCTGCCGCGGGCGCCCGCGCCGCCAGCGCCGCTTGCCGGCCGCGCGGGTGCGCGACATCACCCGCCCGGCGCCGTGCACGGTGGAGCGCAGGGTGAGCCGGCTTTCCTCGCCGTCCACCCCCTCCACGATCACCGAGACGTCGCCCATCGAGCCGCCGATGAAGCCGCGCTGCCCCGGCCGCGCCGGCGTGGCGCCCTTGCGCACTACCCACAGGTCGCGCCCGAAGTGGCGTTCGCGCCACGCGAAGTTGTGATGGTTGTGCACCTCCTCCACGATCTCCGCGCCGAGCAGCCGCGCCACCCGTGCGCACACCCAGTCGCGCCCGGCGTAGGCGTAGCGCCCGGCGAGGCGCATGCACGCCAGATAGCGCTCTCCCAAGTCGCCGTCCGCCTCCAGCAGCACCGGATCGACGTGGATGCCGTCGCGCCCGCCCGCGGCGCGGATGAAGTGGCTGGCCAGCTTGTGGCCCAGGCCGCGCGAGCCGAAGTGCACCCCCACCCAGACCCGCTCCGCCTCGTCGGCGAACAGATCGACGTAGTGGTTGCCGGACCCGATGGTGCCGAGCTGGCCGCGCGCCAGGTCGCGGAGCTGCGCCGCCTCCGGCAGCGCCCAGGCCGGGTCATCCTCGAACAGCTCGTGCTCCACCGGTTCCCGGTTCTTGCGCCCGACGCCGAACGAGAGGGTGCGCCACAGGTCATCCATGATCGGGCGCAGGTGGCGCCGCAGCTCGCCGGCGTCCGCGTTCAGCAGCACCGCCTTGTTGCCGCAGGCTATGTCGAAGCCGACGCCGGAGGGGCTGACCTGGTCGGCGTAGGCGATCACCCCGCCCACCGGCACCGCGTAACCGAGGTGGTGATCGGCCATCAGCGCGGCGTAGTCGGCGTGTTCCCGGCAGCGCTGCATCTGCGCCACCGCGCCGGCGTCCGGGTTGCCCCACACCGGCAGCGAGTCGATCACGGTCATCTTCCTGTCAGCCTTGTCAGCGTTGTCAGCGTTGTCAGCGTTGCCGGCGTTCATTTCAGCAGCGTTCACGGCGCGGCGCCGGGCGGGCACACCGCTACCTTGACGGCGCCGTCGACGCGCCCGGTAAAGGTACGCAACGCCTGCGCGAAGTCGCCGAGCGCGAAGCGGTGGGTGAACAGCGGCGCCAGGTCGACGCGGCCGTTGACCACCAGGGCCAGCGCCTCGTCGGCGGTGTTGGGGTTGGCGCGCCCGCCGCGGATCTCCACCTCGTCCAGGACCAGCCGCCGCACCGGGACCGCCGCGTCCTCCGCCGGCAGGCCGATGGCCGAGATCACGCCGCCCTTGGCCGCCAGCTCGCAGGCCTGGCGGAACGCCGCCGCGGTGCCGGCGCACTCCACCACGTGCGGCGCGCCCAGGCCGCCGGTGAGGCGGCGCACCTCGGCCACCACGTCGGCGTTGCGGTAGTCGATGCCGATGGCCCCCAGGGCGCGCGCCCGCTCCAGCCGCGCGCCGCTGCCGGCGGCGATGACGCGCCCGGCGCCGAGCGCGGCCGCGCACAGAATCGCCAGCAGGCCCTGCGGCCCGGTGCCGAGAATGACCAGGTCGGCGCCCGGCTGCAGGCGCGTGCGCTTGACGGTGTAGAGGGCAATCGCCAGGGGATCGATCGCCGCGGCGCAGGCCAGGGTGAGCCGGTCCGGGACGCGGTGCACGCTCTTGACGCTGGCGGCCACGTATTCGGCGTAGCCTCCCGCGGTGTAGTGGCCGTACTGGCGGTGGCCGACCGCTTCGTTGCCGTAGTTCAGGCACAGGTTGTAGCGTCCGGTCAGGCAATTGCGGCAGAACCCGCAGCCGCAGTGGGAGGTGGCGCACACGCGGTCGCCCTCCCGGAAGCCGAGGGCGGCCGCCACTTCGCCGGCCGCGGTCACGGTGCCGGCCCACTCGTGGCCGGGGACGAAGGGGTAGGAGCGGGGCCAGAAGCCGGGGAAGTCGCCGGCGATGATGTGCGGGTCGGTACCGCAGATATAGGTGGTGTCCACCCGCACCAGCACGTCTTCGCGGCCCGGTTCGGGGAGCGGGACCTCGCTCACCGCGTAGCGGTGGGGGGCGGTGAGCACCAGCGCTTGCACGGCGCCTAATTCTCGGTCACGGCCACGGCCCGAATCGGGGAGCCGGCGCCGTTCCTGATCTTCAGCGGCAGGCCGATGAAGGTAAAGCTGCGCTGCGGAATGCGGTGCACGTTGGCCAGGTTCTCCAGGTTGAGGATGCCGCGCTCCCGGCACGTCATGTGCGCCGGCTGCACGCGGCGCACCGCCACCTCGTGGTAGGAGTCGACGCTGGGGGCGTCGGCGCCGAAGGCGATCACCCCCGAGTCGGCCAGGAAGCGGCTGGCCCCGGCGTCGAGCCCGGGGTAGCCGGTGACGTACTCGTAGGGGTCGCCGGCCCACTTGTCGCTCCAGCCGGTGGCGTAGAGTAGCACCGAGTTGGGCTTGATGCGCAGCCGCTGCTCGGCGAGCTGCGCTTCGAGGTCGGCGCGGGTGATGTAGGCGTTCGGTTCCTTGGCGCGGAAGTCGAGCCAGATGCCCGGCGCCAGGTGCCACTGCAGCGGACTCCGGTCGATTGGCCGCGCGCCCTGCTCCGGCACCACGTGGCTGATCGAGTCGCAGTGGGTGGAGGTGTGGCCGCACAGGGTGAACGCCACCACCTCGTAGGAGTATGGCGGCTCGGTGAGGCCGAACTCCTGCACGTCCCGGTGCGACAGGTGTTGCCACATAACCGTGCGCTGGTGCCCCTTGAAGGTCGGATTGCTCGGCGCGATCTCGTGGCTCAGGTCGGTGACCGTGCAGGAGCGGCCGAGCAGCTCGACGGGGGTATGCAGCGCCGGCTGCGGGCACTCCACCATGCGCGGGTAGCGGGCGCGTACCTGCCGTTCGTCGTCCGGGGTCCAGTCGGCGCGCATCGCCGGCCCGCCTAGCGGACGGTGTGGCCGCCGTCGACCACAAGCACGGCGCCGGTCACGAAGCGCGCCTCGTCGGAGGCCAGGAACAGCACGCAGTTGGCGACGTCGAGCGGCTGCCCCAGTTCCTTGATCAGATAGGTTTCCCGCATCGGCTCCAACACCTCCGGTTGGTCCAGCAGCCCGGCGGTCATGCCGCTGTAGGTGAAGCCGGGCGCCACCGCGTTGACGCGCACGCCATGCTCGGCCAGGTCGGCGGCCATCACCCGCGTCAGCCCCGGAATCGCGCTCTTGGAGGTGACGTAGGTGGTGAGGCCGCCGAGGGCGATGTAGGAGAGGTCGGAGGCGGTGTTGACGATGGCGCCGCGGCCGGCGGCGCGCATCACCCGGCTCACGTGCTTGCCCACCAGGATCATGCCCTTGACGTTGATCGCCAGCGCCTGGTCGATGGTGGCGGAGTCTATGTCGAAGATGGAGGCGTCGGCGGCGGGCAGCAGCCCGGCGTGGTTGTGCAGCACGCCGACCGGCCCCAACTCGGCGGCGGCCCGGGTCACCGCGCGCTCCACCTGCGCCTCGTCGGTTACGTCGGCAGTGAGCGCCAGCGCCGTGCCCCCGGCGGCGGCGATTGCATGCGCCGTTTCCTCGGCGCCGGGGCCGTTCACGTCCACCACCGCCACCTTGGCGCCCTCGCGGGCAAACAGCTCACAGCTCGCCTTGCCGATCCCGGAGGCTCCCCCGGTCACCAGAGCGCACCTTCCTTGCAGCTTCATGGCCGCAAAGTGTAGGGGAGGCGCCCGCGGCGTACAACGTCCCGCCGGAGGAGGATGGGAGGGGGCGCCCGCCCGGCCGCCGGACCGCCGGCCGTAAGGTCAGAAGGGCGGTTCGTTGCGCTCCAGGTCGAGCCAGGCGCGCTCGTCCGCGTTCAGGTCGAGCTGCAGCGCGGCGGCGTTGTCGGCGAACTCGGCGCCGGAGCGGGGGCCGGTAACGGCAAACACGTTCAGCGGCCCGGTGAGGAGAAACGCCAGCGCCACCTGGGCGATGCTCGCCCCTTTTCGGTCCGCCAGCGCCGTCACCCGCGCCAAGCGCTCGAAGTTGGGTTCGCAGGCATACACGCGCACCGCGGTGGGGTTCAGCGCTTCCTTCACTTGCTCAAAGGTGCCCGGGCGCAGAACACCCCCAAAAAAGCCGCTGCCGAGGCTGGAGTAGGGGATGACCGGCATTCGACTGGCGGCGTACCAAGCGCGCGCGGCGCGTTGGTGCGGGCCGGAGATGGTCACCGAGCCGGGAATGTAGACCGCCCCCTGCTCGGCCAGCGAATACTGCGGCTGGGACGCTGCCAGGGGCTGCAACCCATGCCGCGCCGCGTACTCATTGGCCTCGTCGAAGCGGCGGTGGGTCATGTTGGAGCAGCCGATCGCGCGGACGCGGCCGGCCGCGAGATGGCCGTTGAGGCACTCCAGCAGCGGGCCGACCGGCGCCGCCGGGTCGTCGTAGTGCATCAGGTACAGGTCCAGGTAGCCGGTCTGCTGCCGCTCCAGGCTCTCGTACAGGTCGGCGTCGATGAAGCTCGGCATCACCTTGTACGGGGCCGGCGGCGAGCGGCGGACTCCTCCCTTGCCGATCAGGACGAGTTGGTCGCGGTTGCCGCGCTCGGCCATCCACAGGCCCAGCCCCTTCTCGCCGGCGCCGCCGATGCCGTACACGTGCGCGGTGTCAAAGGTGTTGCCGCCCAGCGCCGCGACCGCGTCCAGCAGTGCATAGCTCCGTTCCCGGTTCAGGTCTCCCCAGGACCCCTTGGGCCGCGCCTCCTCCTCGTCGGTAACGACCATCGTCCCGCAGACCAGCCGCGCCACCGGCTTGCCAACCCCGGCTATCGTCCCGTACCGCACGTCCCTTATTCATACCCTTCTGATTCACGAATCCATCTGACCAATGACTCGTAGAACAGCTTGATCCTTTCATCGTGAGCGTCCTCGCTCAATATTCCGCTCGCGTTCTTAATGTGGACAAAACGGCTGTTGGTTCCCCGCGCCCCCTTTATTACGATCTTTACCAAGTTGCATTTCTCCAATAATGAAACGACAATCGGCCATAAGTCGTCCGCGATGAATCTGTCGAACTTGGCGCTATTCTCGACTGGAATCCAATGCGCCCGACTTCGGCAGGCACGACCAAGTAATTTCACTATCCGGTGACTACGATACTTTGATGGAACTAGACCTTGCTCTAGAAGGACATTACGTGCCTGCCTTCCGTGACTTTCGAGCCAGTCTGAGATTCTCCTGTGGTCCACAAATACCCGATCTCTAGTCGCGGACGACTTTCGATACTGGAGTCGCTCTGGGATTGGTATAGACGGAGAAACGAGTGTTGTATCGTCTACGGTGAGCGTATCGATATATGAATCAAAAAACACAAGGGAACTAGTATCAGAGCCTTGAATATCTAACTGACTCACGGTTACGCCATGAATCTCAGCATCTGGCGTTGTGCCTCTTATGAGTGCCTCGTCGGCAATTATGTCCCGAATACTAAGCTTCCCATTACGTTCCATAAACGGTAACATGGTGAGTAACATAGCACCGAGATTTCTAGCCCCTCGGTCGATATCCAAGTAGCCCCTCCCCTGAGTTAATGCTGCATCGAAGAAGCTGCACAATAGATCCGGCGAGGTCCGTGCCACGTGACTTACGAAATCGCTGAACGTAGCCAGAAAATCGGCACCAAAGAGGTTCCTCCTTACATACTTAGGGAGATCACCATCTATTACAGCGTGAACGATATTTTCACACAGGAAGTAATTTAGTAACTTGGAGTGCGAGAATCTCAGATGACGCGGTGTGTCGTCATTCTCCAGGAAAGCTATTGTCGATGATCGGTTCTTCAGTATGCCAAGGACATCCTGGTCGATTCCCTCCGGGAATGCCATCTCCACAGTCCAGGACAGCATCGTTCTGTCAATTGACTCGGTCTGGTCGTCAGCAACAAACCGAGCCACCTCACGAAGTAAAGTCCGAACGTAATTGCGGCGCTGTCCTTCGTTCAATACGTCATCAACCACTCGTCCGAACTTGGTTGCCTCGCGCTCAATCATTGCATTGACGAGAGCAGTGAGCAGGTCTCCTCCTGTTGAGGGATCAAGCTTCATCGTAGATGACAGTTGTCGGAGCTGCGCCAAAAAAAACGGCCTCAACGCGAAGGAGTGCGGCTCGAACAGATCGTCCGCGTACTCCGGCATCGTCGCGCCGCGACGCTGCAGCCATTGGCTGGCAACGTCGAAAGGCGGGGGTTGCAGCGTCAGTACGCCAAGGTCGTCGTGCGTCGTGAGCGCCGTGATACTGTTTCTGACGCGCTCCGGGCCGATGAACGTCTCGCGTCCCGCAAGGATGATGGAGCCGGCGCCGCGAACTTGATCGACCAGATCATTCACCTGACTCCAGGCAAGATCGTAGCCGTTCGGGTCTGCAAGCTCGTCAAAGCCGTCGATGGCGAGGGTCACGAGCCCGTACCGCACCAGTACCGGGATCTGGTCGAAGGTGACGCTGAGGCGGAGGCTCTGCAAGCTGTAGGCTATCAGGTCCTGAAGGAACGTTAGTACGCGGCCACGACTCTGAACGTGGAGGATCAATGGGCGGCGTCTGATATGGTAGTGCTCCGCTCTCAGCCATGCAAGAAACTCGATGAATCTGGTTTTTCCAATTCCGGCGGGTCCGTCGATCAACATCACCTTGACTGAACCCTCTTGATGCGACGGCCGACTGGTCAGGTACTCGTCGAACGCGTCTACGTCGAGTTTCTGCCCATCCCCCGAGAGGATGCCGGAAACAGGAATACGATTCTCGAAGTCGTGCTTGAGTGCACTCAGGGCCCGCTTCTGATGGTCCTGCCATTGCCGGAGATTGCCGAATCCCTCTGACGCGAGCAGTGCCCGGTACGACACGTGATTGCGAGTCTGGCGGGTCTCCAGCGAGTGCTCGTAAATCCCGTTGTTGTTTCGAAAAGATAGCTCCATATCCTCACCGTTACGCACCATTCTGACCTTCAACCGGCCATCTTGTTGAAAGCACCGGGGTGGATCGGTGCCCAGGTCGGAGAACAGAGACAAATCCTCCAGCACGCGAGAGACGTCGGGAGTCATGCCGTCAGCTCCAACAAACGGTCCAGCCGATAATAGGCGTCGCCGGCCCGCCGGCGTATGATGACCACTTTGCCGCCGCGAGAGTGAATCCACGACTCCGCGGTAAGCACCGGCGGCACCATGTCGTCATCCTCGGAGAGTACGAGGGCCCATTCATCGGGTGTAGTCCGCGCCCAATGGAGAAGGTCAGCCGCAAGCGCAGTGTCAACCAGCTTCTCCTCCAAGTGGTCCTTGTCCCGTTGTTCCCGCAGGGTATTAGGCAGGTGGATTTGCGGTCGCTGGTGCCGTCGTCCGGGTAGAGCGGAAAGTAAGGTATGCCCGTACTCTATGGGAGCACGAAAGACGACTCGTGCCGTGGAGAGAGCCGGTAAGCTTGCTTGGAGTCTGAGAATGGCGCGGAGATTATCGGTCGGCTGCCATCCCTTGTGCCACCCGTGGTATAGCCGGACGCCGACGCTGAAAAGCCGTGGGGCATATCGCTTCAAGACTCGCGAAATGTCTCGTGCCAATCGCTCCAGCGTTTGCTGCGCGCGCTGATGAGGCTCCAGATGACGTGCGTTGGCGTTGTGTATCTGAGTGTTCCAATCGACGAACGCAGTGGCTCGTGCTTGCGTTGAGTAATCGACCATCCCCAGCTCTACCGGCGGCGGGCCAGCCACTCGATGCCTTGCTGGAAGACCTGGCGGAAGCCGGGGTTGGTCCACTCGCCGGCGTCGTGGCCGGATTGCCAGCACAGCACGCGCGAGCGCCGCAGCTCGTGGCACCACGCCAGCGTGGGAATGTTGCGGTCGTGGTCGTGGGTCAGCAGCACGGTGCTGCCCGGGCCGCAGGGCGGCAGCAGGAAGCCCTCGCCGGAGATGGCGAAGTCGGCGACGCCTTGGGTGATCGGATGGTCGGGGCGCTCCACGTGCACGTTCATGTCGACGCGCGGCTCGAAGCGCTTCACCTTCTTCAAGGTGCGGTCGGTGGAGTTGCAGACCCGGTCGTAGGCGGGGCTGTCGGGAAACGACAGCAGCGCGTGGTGCCAGACGAACCAGCCCTGATCGGTGCTCCCGATCTGCTCAATGGCGGCGCTAATGCGGTCGTCCATGTCGGGGCGCAGACTCGCAACCCCCCACGCCACCATGTGGTAGAAGATGAACACGTCGTACTGATCGGCCACCGGGGAACCGACCCAGTTGTCGATGTCCTGCAGGTACCAGTCGACGCCCTGCAGGCCGTCGAACAGCGCCTTGAAGCCGGGTACGTCGTAGCCGTGCCCGCCGATGATCACCGCGGCCTTGACGTTGCCGGTGTCGGGGAGTGCCGGATTTGCCATGCCGGACCGCCTACACGAGCTGCGCCGGGATGACCTGCAGGCCGCCGGGCAGGGTCTTCATGACGTGATCGACGCGTCCCTGGTGGCCCTCGCCGGCGCGGTGGCCGGACAGCACCATGATGTAGCGCATCTTGCCCGCCCCCCGGGTGGGCCAGCCGCCGTTGTGCCACACGTTGGGCCTGAGCACGTAGGCGTCCCCGGCCCGGACGCGGAAGCCGATCAGGTCGTCGATTTGCGGCTCGTCGTCGGGATCGTCGGGCCGGCGGCACGGCGCCATCGGCATCACGTACTCTCCCTCCAGGCACACGAACAGCTCCTCGGTGTTCAGGTGGCGGTCGAAGCCGTTGGACGGCTCGGTGCGGGTCGACTCCAGATAGGAGATATCGACGTCCGATCCGGCGCCAATGTTGAAGCCGCTCATCGCCGGCCAGAACTGCGACGGCTTGTCGCCGTCCCGTTGCGGCCAGGAAACCTTGCGCGCCACCCGCGCGAACTCCGGGGCGTCGGTCTCCAGGACCGGAATCGTGCGCAACTTGCCTTCTGCCATTTACGTTACTCCTCCCGCGTCTACGGTAGGGCGAAGGCGCGGCGTCTGGCAAGCGGGCGGCCGGCGGCGGGCGGCGCAGCCGCGGCGGCGCTCAGTGGTAGCCGGCGAGGGTCAGTTCCGGGACGTGATGGCAGGCGGCCAGCCGGCCGGGGGCGCCGCCGATTGGTTGCAAGGCCGGCTCCTCCCGCGCGCAACGCTCGGTGGCGTAGGGGCAGCGCGGATGGAAGTGGCATCCCTGCGGCGGGTGGGCGGGGTCGGGCACGCCGCCCTGCAGCGGCTCCCGCTTGCGTTCCAGGCGCGGATGGGAGGCCGGTATCGCCTTGAGCAGCGCTTCGGTGTAGGGATGCCGCGGCTGCCGGTACAGCGCGTCCGCGGGCGCCACCTCCACGATCCTGCCCAGGTACATCACCAGTACCCGGTCGGCGATGTGCTCGACCACCGACAGGTCGTGGGCGATGAACAGAAAGGTGAGCCGCAGCTCGCCCTGCAGGTCCTCCAGCAGATTGAGAATCTGCGCCTGCACCGACACGTCCAGGGCCGACACCGGCTCGTCGCAGATCAGCAGGCTGGGATCGACGGCCAACGCCCGCGCGATGCCGATGCGCTGCCGCTGGCCGCCGGAGAACTCGTGCGGGTAGCGGTTTTTCTGCCACGCGTTCAGCCCCACCACTTCCAGCAGCCGGTCCACCCTTGCGTGCCGCGCGGCCGGCGCGCCGAGCCGCTGCGCGCGGAGCGGCTCCTCAATGATGTCGCGCACCGTCATGCGCGGGTCGAGCGACGAGAAGGGGTCCTGGAAAATGATCTGCAGCTCCCGGCGCACGCGCTTCAGGGTTCGGTGGTCGTGCAGGGAGGCAAGGTCCAGGTCTGCGCCCTCCAACCTGAAAATCACTTCGCCGGCGGTCGGTTGGAGGAGCCGCAGAATGGTGCGCCCGGTGGTCGACTTGCCGCAGCCGCTTTCGCCGACCAACCCGACGGTCTCGCCCGCCGCCACGTCGAAGCTGACCCCGTCCACCGCCCGCACCCAGCCGACCGTGCGCCGCAACAGCCCGCGCTGCACCGGGAAGTGTTTTTTGAGGGCTCGGACCTGCAGCAGGAGGTCGTCCGGGGCGGGCGCCGCGCCGGCGCCGAGGTCCCGGTCGTGGTCGCGGTGCCGGTCAGGCGCGCCGTTCGTTGCCGCGGCGGGCGCCGCTGCCGCCGCCACGGGACCGCCGCCGGCGCCATCCGCCTCCAGCCAGCACTTGGCCGTATGGCCCGCGCCGGCGTCGAAGGCCGGCGGCTCGCGTTGCTCGCAGATCTCGATGACGTGCGGGCAGCGCGGCGCGAAGTAGCACCCCGCCGGCAGGTGGGCCAAGTGCGGCACCGTGCCGTCGATCGCCCGCAGCCGCCGCCGGGCGCCGATTACCGGCCTCGACGCGAGCAGCCCCTGCGTGTAGGGGTGGCGGGGCTGGTCGAAGATCTGCAGCACGGCGCCGTGTTCGACGATCTTGCCGGCGTACATCACCACGACCTCATCAGCCATTTCGCCGATCACTCCCAGGTCGTGGGTAATGAACATGATCGCCATCCCCAGGCGCCGCTGCAGACTTTGCATCAGCTCCAGAATCTGGGCCTCGATGGTCACGTCCAGGGCGGTGGTCGGCTCGTCGGCGATCAGAAACGACGGGTCGCAGGAGAGGGCAATCGCGATCATCACGCGCTGCCGCATGCCTCCCGACAATTGATGCGGATACTCCCGGACGCGCTGCGCCGGCGCCGGGATGCCGACCAACTGCAGCATTTCCACGGCGCGCTCCCGCGCCTGCCGGTCGCCTACTCCCTGGTGCAGGCGCACCGACTCCATGATCTGGTCGCCCACCGAATAAACCGGATTGAGCGAGGTCATCGGCTCCTGAAAGATCATCGCTATGTCGTTGCCGCGCAGGTCGCGCATTTCGGGGCCGAACGGGTCCAGGGAAGTAATGTCGATGGCGGCGCCGCCGTTGCGGTGGTAGGTGATGGTCCCGCCGGCGATGCGCCCGCGCGGCCGCGGCACCAGCCGCATGATCGACAGGGAAGTCATGCTCTTGCCGCAGCCGCTCTCGCCCACCACGCCCAGGGTCCGGCCGCGGCGGACTTCGAAACTCACGTCGTCCACCGCCTTGACCACGCCCTCGTCGGTGTCGAACCAGGTGCGCAGGCCCTCCGTCGCCAGCAGAGTCTCGGTGCGGTCGGTGCGGTCCGGCCACGGGGCGCCGCTGCTCACGTCAGCCTCACAGGGAATAGGGATCGGCGGCGTCGCGCAGGCCGTCGCCCAGGAAGTTGAACGCCAGCACCGCGACGATCACGAAGAAAACGGGCAGGGCCAGCCACGGCGCGTGCAGCAGCACGTTGACCCGCTGCGCCTGGTTCAACAGCACGCCCCAACTCGTCATCGGCGGCCTGATGCCGAGGCCCAGGAAGCTGAGCGCGGTCTCGCCCAAGATCATGAACGGAATCGACAGCGTGCCTATGACGATGATGTGGCTCAGCGTGTTGGGCATCAGATGGCGCACGATGATAGGCAGCGTCGACACGCCGCTGGCGCGCGCGGCAAGCACGAATTCCTGCCGGCGCAACGCCAGAGTCTTGGCGCGCAACTGGCGCGCCAGTCCGCCCCAACTCGCCAGCGAGAGCACGATGGTGATGCCGAAGTACACCATCAGCGGATGCCAGCGCGGCGGCAGCGCCGCGGCCAGCGCCATCCACAGCGGGATGCGCGGAAACGCCAGCATCAGCTCGATGAGGCGCTGGATGAGATTGTCCACCACGCCGCCGAAGTAGCCGGACGCGATCCCGAGCAAGGTGCCGAGCACGATGCTGAACAGCACCCCGAGCAGGCCCACCGTGAGCGACACGCGGGCGCCGTAGAAGATGCGCGACAACAGGTCCTTGCCGCCGTTGTCGGTGCCCAGCGGAAACCACACGCCGGGCTGATCGACGCCGAGCAGATGGAGGTCGCTGTCGAATAATCCCCACCAGCGGTAGCTGTCGCCGCGCACGAACAAGCGCAACGGATAGCGCTGCTCCGGATCGGGTTCGTAGTAGATGCGGAACGCGGCCAGGTCCTGCTTTTTCTCCATGCCGTACACGAACGGGCGCAGGTGGAGGCGGCCATCGGCATCCACGAAGCGGGGAAGTTGCGGCGGCGCCTGCACGTATTGATCGTGAATGGTGTTGACGTAGTAGGGCGACAGCACCTCGGCAAACAGGGCGACGAAGTACATCACGCCCACCAGCACCATGCCGATGATCGCCAGGCGGTTGCGCATGAACTTGCGGGCAATGAGCTGCCACTGGGAGACGCCGGCGGGCGCCGCGGCCGGCGTGGGAGCGGGAGCCGTGCCGGCGGCGGGCGGCGCTGCCGCCGGGTTGGAGGTTGGGGACGCCATCGCTGCTCCTCCGTTCAGTCGTCGTAGCTGACGCGCGGATCGAGAATCGCCAGCAGCACGTCCGCCACGATGTTGCCAATGATCAGCAGGGTGGTGATGATCAACAGAAAGGAACCGGCCAGGAACATGTCCTGCGACTGCACCGCGACCAGATACGCCTCGCCCAGGGTTGGCAGGTTGAGCACCACGCTGGTGATCGCCGCGCCGGAAAAAATCTCCGGTAGCTGCAGGCCAAGCTGCATCACCAGCGGATGCAGGGCGTTGCGCACCGCGTGCTTGTACACTACCACGCGTTCGGTAAGTCCCTTGGAACGCGCCGTCTGCACGTACTGCTGCTCCAGAACGTCGAGCAGGTTGCCGCGCATCACGCGGATCAACCCCGCGGTCCCGGAAGTGCCGATCACCAGCACCGGAATCCAGATGTGCTTGAGCATGTCGAGCAGCCGCGCCAGGCTCCAGGGGGCGTCCTGAAACGCCGGCGAGAACAGCCCCAGCGGCGCCCTCCCGAACAGCGTGAAGCCGCCGACCAGCAGCACCAGGGCGAACAGGAAGTTGGGTACCGCCAGCCCGAAAAAGCCGAGCACGGTGAATACGTTGTCCTGCCAGGTGTACTGGTGCGTCGCCGAGTAGATGCCGATCGGAATCGCCACCACCCAGGTGAAGATCAGCGTGGTAACGGTGAGCAGCAGGGTCACCGGCAGGCGGTCGCGCACGATGTCCAGCACCGGCCGGCGCTGCTGAAACGACTCGCCCATGTCGCCCTGCACGAAGTTGGTAATCCACATGACGTACTGCTGGTGCAGCGGGCGGTCGAGGCCGAAGCGCTCTTTGAGGCCGGAAATCATCGCCTGCGCGGCGGTCGTTCCCTCACTCTCCAGCCGGATGAGGTAGGTGTTCAGGTAGTCGCCCGGCGGCAGGTTGATGAGGATGAAGCCGACGATCGACACCATCACCAGCAACGGTATGGCGTGCAGCGCCCGGCGAACGACGTAGTGCGTCATGGTCTGAACGAGAGCCTGACCGGGTGACCCCGCAAGGGCCGCCCGATCAAGCTCCGCGCGCGGCTGAGTGCGGAGCTACGCTGAGCTACTGCTCAATGTAGAACTGCTCCGGGCTGATGATCCCCGGAAAGTTCAGGTGCCAGGAGCCGACCAGCGCGAAGTCCTGGATGTTGCGCACGTCCTTGCGGGCAATCGCCGCCACCGGAATGCTGTCGATCATGCTGATCTGAATCGGCCCTTCGGTGACGTGCAGGCGCGCGGCTTCCAGGCCGAGGCGGTTGCGCTCGGCGTCGTCCACCGTGGTGATCGCCTTGGTGTACAACTCGTACAGCTCCTCCAGGAACGTGCCGCGCGGGTCGAAACCCTGCTCGCCGCCGGTGGCGTACCACAAGCCGACCTGCGGCGCGAGCGCCCAGGAGGCGTACTGGGTGGGAACCCAGTGCGCGTTGGCCACCACCATGCCGGAGGAAGCGCCGCCGCCGCGCAGACTGATCATCGCTTCCGCGTTCAGCGCGCGCTGCGCCCACAGCTCGCCGGCGACCACGTTGAGGCTGATCTTGAGGCCGACCGCCTCCCAATCCTGCTCCACCAACTCCGCGGTCGGCGCGGTGGTGATCGCCGCGTCCACCAGAATGTCCAGCTCGCTGCCGTCGGGATACTCGCGCCAGCCGTCGCCGTCGCGGTCGGTGATTCCCGCCTCGTCGAGCAGCCGCTTGGCCAGCTCCGGGTCGTACTCGATGTAGGACTTGCCCCACTCTTCGATGAACGCCTTGCCTTCCGGCGTCTGAAACTGCGGGCCGATGCCGGGCAGCGAGAACTGCCGCGGCTCGCCGAAGCCCTTGAAGATTACCTGCAGGATGCGGTCGCGGTTGATGGCGTGCGACAGCGCCTGCCGGAAGTTGCGGTCGAACATCAACGCGCTCACCTTGGGATCGGGATGTTCGAACTTGGGAATCACCAGACCGCCGGAGGCGACCGTCCCGACCGAGTAGCGGTACACGGTGTAGCCGGCCTTTTCGGCATTTTCGATGACCACCGGAATGTCGTCGACGTTGCCGAACCAGGGCCGCAGGCCGAGATCGACCTCGCCGTTGATCACCTTCAGGACGCGAATCTCCGGCTGGTCCGGCGGGACTTCGTTGGTGATCAGCCGGTCCACGTACGGAAGCTGCTGGCCCTGCGGATCGACCTTCCAGTAGTAGGGGTTGCGCTCGGAGACCAGCACCTGGTCCGGCTGGTAGTCGACCGAGATCCACGCCGAGAGCTGCGGCATGTCGGTGAACTTGTAGGGCTCGTTCATGCGGTCGATCACGTCGTTGCCGTCGGCGCCGTCGGTGTAGGCCGGGTGGAACTGCTTCATGTAGTGCGCCGGCACGTTGAACCGTGCCGAGTGGTAGAAGCCGCGGTTCATGAAGCGGTTGAACAGCGGGTTGGGCGCCGCGAAGGTGAACTGCAGCGTGTAGTCGTCGATCTTGTCGACCTGCATCAACTCGCCGCCGAAGCGCATGAACGCCTCCGGCGCGCGCCCGACGTCGTCGGACAACACGATGTCGTTCCAGTAGAACAGAAAGTCGTCGACCGTGTGGGGCGTGCCGTCGGACCACTTGACCCCCGGCTTGTAGTGGTAGGTCAGCACCGTGCCGTCGGCGCTGAACTCCCAGCTATCCACCAGGTTGGGGATGACGTCGACGAAGTTGCGGCTCCAGCGGGTGAGCGGCTCGTGGTTGAGCATCTGGTCGCGGCCGCCGATGTCGATGCGGCGCAGGTCGCCGCCGTAGGTGCCGATGCTGTGCACCGGGAACACCACCGCCGGGTCGGCCGGCAGGCGCTGGTCAAGCGCGGGCAACTCGCCGGCCGCCACGCGCGCCGCCAGCATGGGCGCCTCGGAGAATGCGGTGACGCCGGCGGCGCGGGCGCTCGGCTCCTGCTCGCGGCCGCCGAAGTCGGTGGCCTCCATGCTCATCTCGGCGGCGCCGCCCTCGGCTGCCGCCCCCTGCTCCTCCTCGCCGCCGGCGAGGGCAAACGGAGCCACCAGTACCATCAGCGCCGCCACCGGGGCGAAGCGCGCAAACCATCGGGACCGATACGTCATAGGTGTAAGCCTCCCTGGGTTGGCCGGCATGGTGCAAAGCAGCATTTCCGCCAGCCCGGTCAAGTATCCTTCCCACGCCCAAGCCCCGCTGTCAAGCACGCCAGCGGTGGGTGTGGCCCCGTCCGACTGCCGCTTCGGCGCCGAAGAGGGGTACGGGGACGCAGGGTGGTGTATGATGGGGGTATGGCATACACCGATGGGTCTGGCGCTGGTGAGTTCCGCGTAGCACGGTGCGGGTAGCGGAGCGGTTCCGCAGCGTTGGCCGGCGCGCGGCGCGGGGCACGTTCGCGTCGCTGGCGGTGCGCGACTACCGGCTGCTGTGGGGCGGGCTGGTGGTGCTGTTTGGGGCCTCCCAGATCCGCATGGTGGCCTCGGGGTACCTGGCGTACGAGCTGACCAGCTCGCCGCTCCTGCTCAGCCTGGTGGCGGTGGGGTACGCGGTGCCGATGCTGTCGCTGGCGCTGGTGGGCGGCGTGGTCGCGGACCGCTTCGAGCGGCGCCGGCTGGTGCAGGCCGCGCAGGGAATGTTCTCGGCGGTGGCGCTGTTCGTGGGCCTGTCGATCCAGTTCGGGGCGGTCACGTGGGTGCATCTGTTGATCGCCTCGGCCCTGCAGGGAACGTTGTGGGCGATCCTGGTGCCGGCGCGGCAGGCGATGATTCCCGGCATCGTCGGGCGCAAGCTCACCACCAACGCGCTGGCGCTGATGGCCGCGGCGTTCAGCATGACCACGCTGCTCGGACCCGCCGTGGGCGGCTGGCTGTACGCCTTCGGCGGGCCCGCGGCCACCTACTACTTCGTCGCCGCCATGGGCGTGCTCGCGGTGCTCCTGACCGGGCGCATCACCTCCGCCCGCGCGCCCGCGGCGACCGGGGTCTCGCACGGCGCGGCGATTCGCGAAGGACTCTCCTACATCCGCCGCCAGCCCGACATCGTCCTGCTGTTCCTGATCTCGGTGGTGTACGCCCTGGTGGCGATGCCGTTCCGCCTCATCCTGCCGGTGTTCGTGGTGGACCTCTACGGCATGGGGCCGGAGGTGCTGGGCCTGCTGGTGAGCTCGATGGGGGTCGGTTCGGTGGGGGCGTCGGTGGTGGTGGCGAGCCTGGCGCCGGGGCGGCGCGGCCTGATTCTGGTGTGCGGCGCGGTGCTCGCCAGCCTCGCCATTCTGGTGATGGCCGGGGTGGCGCTGTTCTGGGTGGGGATGCTGGGCATGCTCGTTCTGGGCGTCGGCGACGCCATCCGCAAGGCGTTGAATCAGGCGGTGATGCTGGAGATTGCCGCCGAGGAGTATCATGGCCGGGTGGCCAGCGTGTTCATGATCTCGTTCGGGCTGGTGCCGCTCGGCGCGCTTCCGGCGGGCGCGCTGGCCGAGGCTTTTGGCGGGCAGGTGGCCGGCGCCGTGATGGGCGGCTTCATGCTGCTGGTGTCGGCGGCGCTGCTGGCCAACCGGCGCCTGCGCAACCTGAATTGAGCGGCGCATGCACGATGGCGCGGCGCGGCGAGACAGGGTAGGGTGAGGCAGCCGGGATAAACGACGATGTTCGAGATGGAAGTCCACGCGCTCCTGTGCTGCGATCGCATTATCACCGAGGACAACGGCAAGAAGGGGTTGATCGGCGTGTTCCACTCCTTCCAGTTTCCGCGCGTCCCCATCGCCAGCCCGCCGTGGTTCATCTACTGCTCGGTGGGAAGCATGACGCGCGGCACGCACGAGTTCGGCATCGGCATCACCCACGGCCAGTCCTCCGACGAGGTATTCGCGCGCAACGGCGAGATTCGCATTCGGCGCGAGCGTGAGGACCTGGAGCTGGTAGTGCCGGTGAGCTGCACGTTCCAGAACTTCGGGGTGCACCTGATCACGCTGGAAGTCGCCGAGGAAACGGTGGCGAGCCGCATCCTGCGCGTGGTGCCGGCGCTGGCCGTGGCCGGCCGCGGGAACGGTACCGGGGCGTAGCGGCAGGCGGCGATCGGGCGCCAGGCGGCTCCGTCAGGAGCGGGCGCGCGCGAGGGCGCGGGTCTTGAACGCCGCGGCGCCGGCGAGCAGCATCAGCAGCGCCGAGAGTCCGACGTACATCAGGAAGCCGCGGCGGATACCGATCTGCTGCGCCACCAGCGCCATGGCGAACGGGAACAGGAGCGAACCCACGCCGCCGCCGGTGGCGGCAAAGCCGATCACCATGCTCTGGTGGCGCGGCGCGAAGAAGCGCCCCACCAGCGACATTACCAGCGGGTAGATTGACGAGAAGCCGAACCCGGTCGCCACGAAGCCGACCGCCGCGCCGGTGCGTCCGGTCATGGTGACGGCGCCGATCAACCCGGCCGCGGCCACCGCGGCGAGCAGCAGGATCGCCTCCGCGGCGCGGGTGCCGCGGTAGCAGAGCGCCAGCAGCAGGCGCCCGCCGAGCACGCCGCCCCAGAACAGCATCACCATCAAGGCCGCCTGCGCCGGGCTGCTCCCCAGGAAGCTCACGAAGTACTCGCCGAGCCAGGAGGAGACGCCCATCTCGGCGCCGACGTACAGAAACAGCAGCGCCACGCTGATTGCCACCAAGCCGCGGTCCAGGGGCTGCGCTCCGGTAGCGCCGGCGGCGTTGCGGCGGCCGCCGCCCAGCCCCTCCTCCAGGCGGTGGAAGGGGAGCAGGGCCAGCCATACGGCGATTCCCGCCGCGGCCACCGCCACCGCGCGAAACGCGATTTGCCAGGCGGCGCCGCTCTCCAGCAGGCGGGCAGCCAGCAGCGGACCCGCCACCGCGCCGACGGAAAACGCGGCGTGGAGCAGGTTCATCAGTTGGCTGCGGCCGTCGCGCTCGATGCGCACCGCGCCGTAGTTCATCACCACCTCCACGGCGCCGCTGCCGACCCCGATCAATCCGTGCAGGAGGACGTTGAGCAGCAGCCGAGGCGACGCGCCGAACAGGGCCAGGCCAACGGCCATCAGCGCCAGCCCGGTCACCACGGTCGCCCGCGGCCCGACGCGGCGCACCACGAAGCCGGCGGCGAAAGTGGCCCCGAAGTAGCCGATGGAGGCAGCCGCCAGCACCGCCGCCGCGGCGGTGTAGCTCCAGCCGAACGAGCGGATCATCTCCGGCAGCACGGCGCCCACCACCGACAGGTTGACGCCAAACAGGATGGTCACGGCCAGCAGGCCGAGGTAGAGGGAGCGAAAGCGCGCCGGCACGCGCGGCAGCCACTGCAGGCGAGACATGGCGGAGCGAGGAGCCGGCGAACGGTCCGCTACGTGCGCTCAGCCGCCGCCGGCGCGCGCCGCGAACGCCCGGTGCTCGCTACTGCCGAGGCCGGCCTGCACCGTCGCCAGCGCCGCCGCGGCGTCGCCCCGCAGCAACGCGCGGACGTTGAGTTGCAGCCCGGGGAAGGCGCGGCTGCGGATGATGCCATCGGTTTGCGGCAGGAGACGGTATGCGCAGGCGGCGAGCCGGTAACAGTCGATGCGCCGCTCCCGGATGCGCCACACAAGGTACTCCTGCACGCCGTTGCGGCGGTACACGTCGAGTTTGGCATGCAGGTCGTAGGAGGCGCTGCTGGCGGCCACCTCCACCACCAGTTCAGGGGCGCCCTCCAGGTAGCCGTCGGCGGCGACCGCGGATTGCGCGGCGGGCGGCGCCTTGACGCGCAGCAGCACGTCCGGTTGCACTTCGTTGTCCGGGTCCAGGCGCACGGTGGCGTTGTCGGCGATGCCGACGCCGGGGGTGTGCGCGGCGTAGTAATGCAGCGGCCCCAGAATGGCGGCGTGGGCCAGGCCGTGGCCGTCGTAGCGCACGGGAGAGGGCACGTACACGACTCCTTCGATCAGTTCCGCCTTCTTGAGCTGCGGGCAGGCGGCGTAGCGGCGTTCGAATTCGGCCCGCGTTAGCCGGTCGCCGGCTCTCAGCGGCAGGTGGGCCGCTGCCTGCCGCGCAGGTGGAGCTGCTACGGTTTCAGCCATGATGGCAGCTACCTCGAAGCGTCACGCCAACCGATTATAGGGCCGGCCCGCTGCCGCGGACAAGGGACGCGGATGATTTGCTCCGCGAACAGGTGTTTTCCGTTCTCAGCCTGCTTGGATACGGAACGTTCGAATTGCCCGCGTCACCAAGCCGCCGGCAGTGGTTGCCACCAGCATGAACGCTGCCGACTGGTTGGGCCTGTTCCACGTGTAGTCGCCCGGCGCGACAACGCCGCCGTGGCCGCCAACACCATCGCGGCCGGGCAGAACGTCCTCTACGTGATCGTGGGGTAGAGTTCGATTACCCCACTCGGCGAAAGCGCGCGGATCGTATCCTTGTGACTAGGGGGCGGCTTCTGTGGTGAACGACCACACCATGCTGGGAGTGGTGCCGGCGGCGTTGTTCCCGTCGACCCGCCAGTAGTAGGTCGTGCCAAACGCCAGCGGCTGAATGTCCACGGTGAGCGTGGGAGTCCGGATCGGGGTACCCAGATCAGCGTCGGCGGCGAGATTCCGCGAGGTTCCCCAGTACACGTCGAAGCTGTCGGTCCTGGCGCCGCCGCGGCCGCCGGATTCCCCGGGCTCCCAAAGCAGTGTCACCGAACCGTCCGAGCCGACGTCCACGTCGGTCGCCCCGTCGCTGGGAGCCGGGAACCAAGCCGCTCTGGGAGCGGCGGCCGGCGGTTCCTCGGCCGGTGGCGGCGGGGCCGGGGTGGGCGGCGCCGGGGCGGTGCTTGTGGTGAACGACCACACGTCGCCGCGGGTGGCGCCGGCGGCGTTGTTCGCGTCGACCCGCCAGTAGTAGGTCGTGTCAAACGCCAGCGGCTGAATGTCCACGGTGAGCGTGGTGGTCCGGATCGGCGTACCCAGATCAGCGTCGGCGGCGAGATTCTGCGAGGTTCCCCAGTACACGTCGAAGCTGGTGGCGGCGGGGCCGCCGCGGCCGCCGGAGTGCCCGGGTTCCCAAAGCAGTGTCACCGAACCGTCGTAGGCGTCCACGTTGGTCGCCTCGTCGCCGGGCGCCGGGAACCAAGCCGCTCGGGGAGCGGCTGCGGACGGCGCTGCCGGCTCGGTCGGTGTCGCCGGCTCGGACGGCGCCGGCGGCGGGCTCACGGTCGGCGGCGCGGGCCGGCCGCCGGGGATGGTCGGCGGCGCGTCATCCGGCAGGTCTTCAAGGTCGAAGTCATCCGGCAGGTCGGTCACGTGCGCTATGCACTCGTCGTTGAGGTCGACCACGCAGCTCGCCCCGTCGCCGCGGCGGGTGACGATGTACAGACGATTGCCGCCAGGGTAGCGGATCACGATCAGGTAGTACCTCGACTGCCGCACTTGCGCCGTCAGGTCTTCCGGCAGCGACAAGCCGGCCTCAAGCGACTCATTCGTCGGCTCCGTGCAGGTGGCCGGCGCGGTGGCGCCGCCCATGTGCAGGGTGTCGGCAAAGATCGCACCGTCGACTTCCGCGCCGCGGTCGGGCAGCCGGATCGCCGAGTCGTCGCACGATGCCTGCCGCGCGGCCGGCTCCGGAGTGGGGGTGGCCGCCGGCTCCGGGGTGGGGGCCGCCGGCTTCGGGGTGACCGCCCCGCAGGCGGACAGGAGTGCGGTCAGCGCGAGCAGCGGCGCCCACCGTGTCCATAAACCTTGCGTTGTCATCACCTCGCCTCCTTGCCGGAGCGCTGCCATCTCAGGCTATAACGCCGCCGAATCTCTTACACGGTGCCAGCTTCCCCCCGAGGGGTCAAGCAGGTGGGGTGGGTGGGCGGGTGTAAGGTGACTGCCGGAGCCGGAAGATCGGATCGTCGTCTGTCCGCGCGCCGCTCGACCATGTCGGACGAGGTGTCGGCGCTGGAAACGACGATGGTCCGGTCGCGGTCGAGCAGGGCATGGGCGTAGGAAAAGCGCTTGCGGCCCCGCGGATGAGACGAATTCACCAGGATCGCCGTGCCGACGCTCGGATGCCGCAGAAACAGACCTGACATCTCGTCGGGGAGCTCGATCGCCGACGCCCAAATGCCCAGCGACGCAGAAGGTCGGCGATCGGAGCATTGCCGGCGCCGAGGCGCAGCCGTTCCTGTCGATCATCAATCGCCAGGACGAGCCGACGATGCACGGCGACGGCGATTGCCGAGCACTCACCGGCGCCGAGACGGCCCGACGCCGCCAGCGATCCAAACAGCGACAACTCTTCGGGGCTGGTGACGGTCTCCTGCAGGACGGCTCCGGCGGCCACGGCCGATGCGAACCGTTGCCGCTGGCCGGGATATCGATCCCCGACTTCGGCAGCGACGTGATCGGTAACGATGAACGTGCCGGAGTGGCGTGCAAGGAGATCCATCCGGTCGATGCTGAGGAAGTTGAGCAGAACCGACGCATCGATTACGACGATGGCGCCCCGGGTCACGCCTCGCGCGCCGCCTGGGCCAGGCGAAGCAGCGTGTCGCCCTCGATGTCGAGCATCTTGCCGAGTTCCAGGACGCGGCCGCGGGAAATCTCTTCGCGGCGATACGCCTCGATCGCAAGATGAGCGATTTCGCTGCGGAGTTCACGATCCCAATGCCGGCGCTGCTCGGGTTCGCCGACGTCGCTGAACATGCTCAAGGCTTTGAGATACTCGCGCCCGAAGCGTTCCCGTTCAAGGAGCTCCCCGGTTTCAGCAGAGGAGACGTGGCGAAGGCTCTTGAGCCGATAGAGCGCGGCCTGATAGCTCACGCCGAAATGGTGAGCGAGCATGGCGATGTCCTTGTAGGTGATGCTTTGCGACCGGGCCGGGGAGCGTAGCGTCGCCCGGATGCGGCCGCCGCTGGCGGCGTCGAAGATCGTCTGCTCGCGGCGGCTCGGAAGCCCTTTGTCGAGGCCCCGCAGCGCATCGGAGACGCCGTGCCGAGGCATGAGGAAGGCCGCGGCGAACGCGTTTGCGCGCCGCTCGACCATGTCGGACGAGGTGTCGGCGCTGGAAACGACGATGGTCCGGTCGCGGTCGAGCAGGGCATGGGCGTACTCATGGGCGTAGGAGAAACGCTTGCGGCCCCGCGGATGAGACGAATTCACCAGGATCGCCGTGCCGACGCTCGGGTGCCGCAGAAACAGACCTGACATCTCGTCGGGGAGCTCGATCGCCGATGCCCAGATGCCCTGCGACGTAATCGTATCGGGAAGGTCGGCGATCGGAGCATTGCCGGCGCCAAGGCGCAGCCGTTCCTGTTCGGCGGTCCGTTCGCCTTGGACCGCCGCTTATCCCGAACTGGCCGCCAGCCGCGGTTCGTAGCTCGGTGGACCGGAGCGGGGTTCGGCGCCGAGCAGATGCTTGAGCCGTACGCCCGCGCGGCACCGGTTGACGCAACGAGCTACCTGCCGGTGGGTAGCAGGATTCCGCTCCAGCCCGGGAACCACCCGATACAGCGCCACCAGCACGTCGTCCTCCTCGGCGACCGCAGCCCCTTGCAGGAAATCGGCTACCGGGCGGAGGTAGAGTTCCGAAAGGCCGGTCAGTTCCAGCGACGACACCGCGCGGCTGCCCGCCTCCATGCCGGTGACCGCCGTGCACGGCGATTACCCCGGCGGGGAGTCGATCACCGAGGTGCCGACCGCGACCAGCGCCACCACGCCGACGCCGCCGGCCACGCTGCCGATCAGACTGTTCGCCACCCGCGGCAGCACCGGCAGGATCAGCCCCAGCCGATGGTGTAGAACAGCTCCGGGGGTGTTCACTTCCGGTGACGAAGGGTATATTTCTTGGCGATGGGAGTTATCGGCGCGCGGGATTTGCAGCGGAACACGGGGGACTTCATCAGGAGACTCCGGGCCGGGGAACGGTTCGTACTCACCTACCGGGGCCGCCGCATCGGGGTCATCACGCCTTCGCCGGAAGAGCGAGGGGATGCTCTGTCGGGGAGCGCTGATGCGTGGGCCGAGGTGAGCGCCGCTCTCGAGTCGTCCGAACCCCCGTTCGCCGACTGGCAGGAGGCCACCGCGTGGGTCCGGGGCCGTTCCTCATAGATACCAACGTATTCGTAATCGACCAGCGATACCCCCGCGACCGGAACTTCTCTGCCAACCGCCGGTTTCTGGACGCGGTGGGGCGCGGACGTAGCGGATTCACGACCACGATCAACCTGCTGGAACTGTGCGGCATTCTCTCATTCAATCTCAACGAGCAACAGCTTCAGACGGTGTGGGATCAGTTCCCGGAGCGCTATGGAGTCGGCGTACTGCCGGTCTCCGCAGCAGATTCCACCCTGCCGCCGTTTCCGGTCAGTGAGGTGCTCGCCTGCCTGCGGCGGCGCATGCCGTTGGGCGATGCGCTGTTTCTGCTGACCGCCCGCAGGCACGTCGCCTTCGCCAAGACTCTGGTCACGTGGGATCGCGACCACTTCGCCGATCGCTTCCCTGGACGCGTGGCGACCCCTGCGGACCTGATTGAGGAATCATAGCAGCGGCGCCGAGGTGAGTCCGCCGCCTGGCAAGGAACGGGACGGGAGGCGCGTGGGTATACGTGGTCAACCCCGCCACGCTCCCGCTACCCACGCTTTCGCCGTCAGAGTCTTCGACGGCGGCTTGGGGTGGCGGGGGTCAGGCGGTGAGGAGGAGCAGGGCGGCGATGCGGCGGGCGGTGTCGGTGAAGTGTTGGACTTCGTCGGGCAGGAGGGGGCGGCCCAGGATGGCGCGCTCGCGGTAGGAGAGCCACTTCTTGAGGACCTGGTAGCCGCCGAGGCGGTAGGCCCAGACGGCGGCGGGGACGTTGGACCAGCGGGCGCGGTCGTTGAGGTGCACGTCGCAGGCGGCGGCGAGGGCGGCGGGTTGGGCGGAGGTGGCGGGGCGTCGGGTGACGCGGCCCTGGCCGGGCATGACGGCGCCGGCGGTTCCGTAGTGGCCCCAGCCGGCGGTGAGGGCGAAGTCGGCGCCGGTCATGTTGCGGCCGTCGGCGGTGGCGGGCACGGCGATGGCGGCCAGTTCAGGGCGCAACGGGCCGGTGGTGACGCCGGGGGCGGCGGCGTCGGGGTCGAGGAGGGTTGCCAGTTCCCGGCCGCGCTCGGCGGAGCGGGCGAAGTCGGCGGCGACAGCCGGGTCGCCGGCGTCGGGCCAGCCGGGGAGGGGGATGCGGGGCCAGCCCATGCGGAGCGCGCCGGCGTTCGCCTCGCGGTAGGCGGGGTCGTGGAGCACGGCCAGCACGTGGTGGAACAGGTCTTCGACGGCGCCGCCGATGCGGGCCAGATAGCGCGCCGCCGCGTCCGAAAGGTTGGGGGCGGTAGCGCCGCGCTCGTCCCGGAGCGTTGCGGGGATGCAAGAAGCGCCGCGGTCGATCAGGTCGAGGCAGCCGAGCTGCGACAGCACTTGCGGTGGCGACCAGGCGCGGCGCGGCTTCTGCTGCGTCACGATCCAAACGTTTCCGGCGAATACGTGCGCCATGTAGTCGGCGCGGGGGCGGTCGAGCAGCGGTCCGTCCGCCTCCCAATACAGCCAGCGGGAGTCGAATGGCCGGTAGGCGAAGCGAACGAAACCATCCTCGTTCGGCCCGCCACGGGCGAGTAGCGCTTCGCGTACCGCGCGCGCGTCGAAGCGGGCCGTCGCCAGCATCGCCGCCGGATAGCGCCGGGCGATCTCCTCGTGGCGCAGACCGGCGTCGAAATAGTCGGCGAGGCGCGCCCGCAGCCGGTCGAGATCGGTATCGACCAGAAAGGAGTCGCGGCTGGTCTTTACGCCGGGGAACGACGCCGGAAACAGGTCCGGCAGCGCCGGCCAGTCGAACCAACCGGCGCTCACCGCGGTGCGCACGAACGGCAGGCCGAGCGGAAGACTCGGTTCGATGCGCTCGTACAGCGCCGCCGGCTCCTCGTCCGAGGTCGCCGCCAGCTCCTCGCGCTTGGCCGGCCCCCAAAGCTGGCGCAACTCGACGGCCCCCGCCGGCGCGTGGCCGGCTTTGCGCACCAGCGTGGCGATCGCCGTCCCCACCTGAATCCCCACCGGATCGCCGGCGGTCGAAAAGATGCTCGGATCGGGCGAGCCGTCGGGCGCCACCTTGCCGGTCCGGTACTTGTCGCCGTTGAGACAGTCGATGCGGATCGCGTCGAACGCCTCCAGATAGCGCTCCCGCATCCCCGTGAACGACAGCCCGTCCATCCACGAATAGTTGCTGATAAAGCAGACCACCCCCTGCCCGGTGCGCTCCGCGATGCGCCGTTCCGCCATGCGGAAGAAGCGCACGTAGAGATCGTTCAACCCCTGGCCTTCCGGCGCCCGCACCCGCCGCGTGGTGCGGTACGCCTCCGACAGCGCGCGCTCCTCATCGACCGCCACGCCGGCGAAGCCGTTGTAGGGCGGGTTGCCGAGCACCACCAGCACCGGCGTCTCCCGCTTGACCCGCCCGGCGCGGTCGCGTTCCTCCTCCAACTCCGGGAAGGGGAGCGGCGGCTGCATCTCCATCTCCGGCTGCCAACCGGTCAGCGCGTTGGTCAGGAACACGCCGGCGCGCTCACCGCCGTCGTCGGCCAGGGCGGCGTCCAGTTCCCGCATCACCAGCCCCACCTGCAGATGGGCGATCACGAACGGCGCCGGCATGATCTCGAAGCCGAACACCCGGTGCGCGGCGGCCTGCCGGACGCGCGCGCCGGCCAACGCGCCGAGGCCGCGGCGGCGGCAGTCGGCGGCGATGCGGCGCAGCACCTCGACCAGGTAGGCGCCAGTGCCGCAGCAGGGGTCGAGCACGTAGACGTGATCGGCGGCCAGCCCGCCGGCGATGCCGAGGTCGTCGCGCAGCGCGCGGTCCACGCGCGCCACCATGTAGCGGACCACCTCGGCGGGGGTGTACCAGACGCCCAGTTGCTTGCGCAGCGCGGGATCGAAGGCTTCCAGGAACGGCTCGTAGAAGTAGGGGACGGCGTCGCCTTCGTCGAAGCGGGCGAAGAACGCGGAGCGGTCGACGCGGTCGAGGGCGGCGGCGGTCCAGTCGAGCACCTCGACCAGATCGAGCGGGCGCAGGCGGCCGGGATCGGACAACTGCTGAAACAGCGCCCGCAGCACCGGCGCGCGCAGGTGCCAGACCGCGTCGTGCCAGTGGAACGGGCGCGCCGCGGTTGCGCCGGAGCCGCCGCGCGACCACAGCACCCAGGCGGAGAAGACGCCGTAGAACAGGGTCTGCACCAGGGTGGAGCGGAAGAAGCGCGCCCCGCGCTCGCCCTCGAAGCGGACGCCGAGGGCGTCCTCGAGCGCCGCGCGCAACGCTCCGAGCGCCGGCGAGTCGCCGGCCGCGGTGACGCGCGCCAGGCCGTCGCGGGCGTAGGAGGCGAGCAGCCACGCCAGGTCCTTGGGCTCGGCCAGCGCCGCGCCGTGCGCCAGCGCCCGGCACAGGTACTCGCCGAGGGCGGCGCCGGCGTCGCGGGCGAAGGCGCGCGGCCGCTGCAGGCGGCGGTCGAAGTCGGCGCCGGAGGCGGCGAGGCGGAACGCTTCGAGGGTGGTCTCGGCGCCGTCGGCGCCGGGGCCGATGAGGGTGAACTCGCGCAGGTTGGTGACCAGCACCAGACGGTAGCGCGCCCAGTAGCGGGCGGCCTGCTCGCGCACCGCCGGCGCCTGCGGGTCATCGTCCGCCGGCTTCACCTCCACCACGCCGCGTTCGGGCGCCTGCCCCGGACGCGGGCGGCCGCGCTGCACCTGCCGCGCGGTGTACAGGCCGAAGTCGGGGTGGCCGGCGCCCTGATCGGCCAGTTCGCCGACGCAGAACACGCGCGGCTTGAGGGTGGCGCCGGCCGCGTCGAGCAACGCCGCCAGCGGCGCGTAGCTCGACCGTTCCCCGGTCGCGCCGCCGGAGGCGCGAATCCGCCGCAGCCCCGTGAAGTACTCCTCCGCGGCGGCGGTCAGCCGCCGCGTCCTGCTCTCCATCGGGTATCATGGTACTCTACTCGGGCGTCCGCGATCGGCGACGGTGGTTGCGGGCCCCGCGCGCGTGGCGGGAGTCCGGGCGTGCGGCCGGGGCGGGCCCCGTGCGCGTGGCGGGAGCTTGACCTGCCGGCTACCCCCGGCGCACCGTTCCGCTACCGGGAGGCGATGTTTGGGGCTTGGAAAGTGGCGAGAATTCCATGAGCTGGCAGACCGGCTGTCTCCGCTGTGCGTCGGCGTGGACCCATCCGCCGAGCTCCTTCGGAAATGGGGTCTGGCGTACGACGCGCGCGGACTCGGCGAGTTTTGCAACCGTATGTTGGAGGCGATGGAAGGCCGCGCCGGTATCTGCAAGCCGCAGGTGGCGTTCTTCGAGGCGCTCGGCCCCGACGGTATGCGCGTACTGCAGCGCTTCGTAAAGGCGGCCCGGGACTCCGGCATCATCGTGATTGCCGATGCCAAGCGCGGCGACGTGGATCACGTCGTGAGTGCATACGCCGCCGCCTGGCTCGGCGCCGCCAGCCCGATGGCCGCCGACGCAGTAACCGTTCACCCGTGGTTCGGGTTTCAGTCGCTCACTCCCATGTTCGAGCGCGCCGTTCTGTCCGGCGCGTTGGTGTACGTCGTTGTCCGCCCCTCCAACCTGCGGTCCGCGTCGGACTCAGGCTATGGCGCCCAGGCAGGTCGTCTCGCCGACGAGATAGCGGCTGCCAACGCTCAGGCCGCCGGCTTCGGCAACGTCGCCGCGGTGGTCGGCAGCACCATCTCCGACTACTACGAAACCGCAACCCGGCTGGACAAAACACTGCTGCTCTCGCCCGGCATCGGCGCGCAGGGCGCCACCATCGAAGATCTGCGCCGCCGCGCAAAGGACTGCTCCCGCCGTGTCATACCTGCAATCTCCCGCAGCATCCTCACCGCCGGGCCGAAGATCGACGCGCTGAAGCAAGCCGTAGCGCGCGCCGCCGGCGACGCCCTACGACTCCGTAACGACTTTCGCGCGCGGTAACTGTTTTTCTCAGCACTCAGCCACAAGTGACGGAGTGCCGTAGCTGGGCCCGCTCGCGCGGTTACCCGCGCGTAGGTCTTCACGCAGGTCATCGATACGCTTCTCGATGGCATGGTCACGATCCTTGCTGGCTTCGCCCTGCGCCTTGATGGCGTCGTGCAAGGCTTGGTAACCGGCTTTGATGGCCTCGTGCAGGGCATGGTCACCGGCCTTGATGGCCTCGTGCAGGGCATGGTCACCGGCCTTGATGGCCTCGTGCAGGGCATGGTCACCGGCCTTGATGGCCTCGTGCAGGGCATGGTCACCGGCCTTGATGACTTCGCCCTGCGCCTTGATGGCCTCATGCAAGGCATGGTCACGTTCCCTGCTGGCTCGGGCCTGCTCCTCAATAGCATCGCGCAGGTTCTTCTCCAAAGCTATGCCGGCCTTCTCCATGGCTTGGTCGCGTTCCAAACTGGCTTCGCCCTGCGCCTTGATGGCTGCGTGCAGTGCTTGGTCACGTTCCATGCTGGCTTCGCCTTGCGCCTTGATGGTGCGCCACAGCCAGGGACCTCCCAACGCTGCTATCCCCCCAGGCACCACTATCGTGGCAATCAGGGTGGCAATTTCATTCCATTCCATCATCGACTCCCTCAGGCGGCGTTTCCGGCCGCCGGGCGAGCATGGCCGCGGCGAGCGCCGTCAACTGTTGGTCCATCCTTACCTCCGGGACGCCATCCGTTACCCGAGACTTGATTGATACTACCGCTTGGAGCGCCCGCTGTCCACGTGCGCGCGCCGCCGCGGCCGGGGCCGTGCGCCCATCATGGCGCGCGGTGCCGGCGTTGTCCCGGTGCGATGCGTCAATGAGACTCAACGCCATGTCCTCGCTGCGGCTTTTGCGGGCGCGAGAGAACGAAGCGACCATGGCAGCGTTGCCGATCAAAACCTTGGTCCGGGAGCGTCGCCGGCTGCCGTCCCCACCACTCACCGGCGCACGTGGTACGGTGTGGGGGTGGGACGAGACATGGGATCGGCGCAGCAGGCGGGGGCCGGGCTGCCGCGGCGGCGGCTGGGACGGCTCGACTTGGAGCTTACGGTACTGGGGCTGGGCGGGGCGTTTCTGGGGATGCGGCGGGATCGGGAGACCACTCCGCAGGAGCGGGCGGAGATCGCGGCGGAGGTGGTGCGCCGGGCGGTGGCGCTGGGGATCAACTACGTTGACACCTCGCCGCTGTACCAGAGCGAGGTGGCCGAGCGCAGCCTGGGAGTCGCGCTGGGCGAACTGAGCGCTACGGCGCGGGTCCATCTCTCCACCAAGGTGGGGACGCGGCCCGGCATGGTGGGGCGCTACGACCGCGACGCGGTGCTCGCTTCCCTGGAGCGGAGCCGGGAAGCGCTGGGCCGCGAGTACCTGGACGTCGTGTACGTGCACGATCCGCAGTCGGACGAGCAGGTCGACGCGATCCTCGGTTCCGGTGGGGCCGCGGAGGCGATTCTGGAACAGAAGGCCGCGGGCAGCGTGGGGGCGCTCGGCCTCGGCGTGCGGACCCACCGTTGGCAGCGGCGCTGCATCGAGGATGGACGCTTTGACGCGGTGCTGCTGCCCTACGACTACAACCTGGCGCGGGCCAGCGCCGGGCCGCTGATTGAGCTGGCGCAGGCGCGCGGCGTGGGGGTGGTGAATGCATCGCGCTACCTGCGCGGGTTGTTGGCGGGGCCGGACCCCGCGGCGCAGATGGCGTACCACGCTCAGGAGGCGCAGGACGTGGAGTGCGCGGCGGCGATTCACGCTTGGTGCCGGCGGCGCGAGTTGGACGTGGGCGCTCTGGCGATGCAATTCAGTACGCGGCAGCGCGGCATCGCCTCGACCCTGGTGGGCAGCCGCGACGTTGCCGAATTCGACGCCAGTTACCGGCACGCGACCGCCGCGCTGCCGGACGGGGCGTGGCGGGAGTTCGCCGCCGCGGCGGCGGAGTTTCCCCCCGCGGCGCCGGGCGGTGAGACCGGGATTCTGCAGTAACGAGCGAACCGCCGGCGCCGCCGGCCCGCTCCCGCGCCGCGTCTCGTCGGCGCGGCGTGGCGTGGCGTCCCCGCTACTTGTACCGGTCGCCGTCTGCGGTGTAAGTTGGCGGCGGCGGTCGCCGGCACTGCCCGGCGCATGGTTCGGCCCATCTCGCGCACTTACCATTTTATGAGCTCCCTAGTTATTGACGGCAGCCGGTTGTTTCGCCGCGGCGGCCTCGGGGGGCGGCGGTGGCAGCGCGGGGCCGACGGGAGGATCCAAAAAGAGTGGCTGACTTGGAGCAGATGATCGACTTTGACAAGTCGGGGGGCGTGGTGCCGGTGATCGCCCAGGATGATAAAACCGGCGACGTGTTGATGATGGCGTTCATGAACCGCGAAGCCGTGAGCGAGACGCTGCGCAGTGGTCGCGTATGCTATTTCTCGCGCAGCCGCAATCGCCTGTGGCGCAAGGGGGAGGAGAGCGGCCACGTGCAGGAGGTGCGCGCCATCTACCTGGATTGCGACGCCGACGCGCTGCTGATCAAGGTGCGCCAAGTCGGCGGCGCGGCCTGCCACGAGGGCTACCGCAGTTGCTTTTTCCGCAAGGTGGCGGATGGCGGCCTGCAGACCGTGGCCGAGCGGGTATTCGATCCGCGCCAAGTCTACGGCGCCAAGTCGTAGCCGAAGAACTCATGGGAGAAAGCGTTCTCAAGCTCGGTATTCCTGCCGGCAGCTTGCAGGAAGCGACGGCGGAGCTGTTTCGCCAGGCCGGCTATCGGCTCACCTTCCCCAGCCGCTCCTACTACCCGGCGATTGATGATCCCGAGGTGGAGTGCATTCTGATCCGGGCGCAGGAAATGGCGCGTTACGTGCAGGATGGGGTGATGGACGCGGGCCTGACCGGGCACGATTGGATCACCGAAAATCGCGCGCAGGTGGTCGAGGTCGCCGAGCTGGTGTACTCGAAGGTGAGCCGCCGGCCGACGCGCTGGGTGCTGGCGGTGCCGGAGGGTTCGCCGATCCGGGGGCCGCAGGATCTGCAGGGCAAACACATCGCCACCGAGGCGGTGAACCTTACGACCGACTACCTCACCAGGCACGGCGTGGAGGCCTACGTCGAGTTTTCCTGGGGCGCCACCGAAGTCAAGCCGCCGCAGCTCGCGGACGCGATCGTGGAGATCACCGAAACCGGCAGCTCGTTGCGCGCCAACAACCTGCGCATCGTCGATACGCTGCTGGAGAGCACGCCGCGCCTGATCGCCAACCGGGCGTCCTGGCAGGAGCCGTGGAAGCGCAAGAAGATCGAGAACCTGGCCCTCATGCTGCGCGGCGCGATGGCCGCCGAGGGCAAGGTGGGGCTGATGATGAACGTCCCCGAGGGGCGCCTTGACGACGTGGTGGCGGCGTTGCCGGCGTTGCGGACGCCGACGGTCTCCGCGCTGGCCAACGGCGGCTGGATTGCGGTGAATACGGTGATCGACGAGGCGGCGGTGCGCGACCTGATTCCGCGGCTCAAGGAAGCGGGGGCCAGCGGCATCGTCGAGTACCCGCTGAACAAGATCATCGACTGACCGGCTAGGGCCGGGTCAGGGCGGGTCGGGGGCCAGGAAGTCGAGGTCGGCGCCGAGGTGGGCGGGCAGCACGTGGGCGGCGTGCAGCCGCCGCCAGCCGCGCTCCGGCAGGGCCGGCGGCCGTGCCGCCGCCTGGGCGCGGCGCGCCGCCAACTCGGAGTCGGACAGCAGCAGGTCGATGCGGCCGGCGGGCGCGTCCAATTCGATCAGGTCGCCGTCCCGCACCAGCGCCAGCGGGCCGCCGCGCGCCGCCTCCGGCGAGCAGTGCAGCACCACCGTGCCGCCGGCGGTGCCGCTCATGCGCGCGTCCGATACCCGTACCACGTCGCGCACGCCGGCGCGCGCCAGCTTGCGCGGAATCGGCAGGGAGCCGGTTTCCGGCATCCCGGCAGCGGCCGGCCCGCTGTTGCGCAGCACCAGGACGTGGGCCGGCGTCACCGGCAGCGCCGGGTCGTCGATGCGCGCCGCCAAGTCGGCGGGCGACTCGAACACCAGCGCCGGGCCGCGGTGGCGCAGCAACTCAGGTGAGGCGGCGGCGGCCTTGATTACGGCGCCGTCCGGCGCCAGCGAGCCGCGCAGCACCACCAGCGCGCCCGGCCCGCCGATGGGGTCGGCCAGCGTGCCAATCACCCGCTCCCGCGCGGCGGGGTGGCCCGGCCCCGGGCTCCCGCCCGCTCCGCCGGAGCGCCCGAGCCCGGCGGCCGGCCCACTGGTGCCCGGCGCGGGGCCGGCGGCACTCCCCACCCCGGTACCGAATGGGCTGGCCGCGAGCTGTTCCCCCAACGTTAAGCCGCTGACGCAACGGGCGTCGAGGTGCAGCAGGGGCCGCAACTCGGCCAGCAGCGCCGGCATACCGCCGGCGTGGTCCAGGTCTTCCAGCCACAGGTTGCCGCTGGGCTTGCAGTTGACCAGCAGCGGCACCCGCGCCGCGGCCTCCTCGAAGGCGGCCAGGGTCAGGGGCACCCCGGCGCGGCGCGCAATGGCCAGCAGGTGAATGATGGCGTTGGTGGAACCGCCGATCGCCAGCAGGGTGGTCACGGCGTTGGCGAACGCCGCCGGGGTCAGCAGCTCGCGCGGCCGCAACGGGGCGCGCGCCAACGCGGCGGCGCGCCGCCCCGTCGCCACCGCTTGCCGCAGGCGCTCGCCGGAGCCGCTCGGCGCCGTGGCGCCCCCCGGCAGCATCACGCCGAGCGCCTCGCAGAGGCAGGCCATCGTGGATGCCGTACCCATCACCATGCAGGTACCACCGGTCGGGCACAGCTCCTGCCGCACCTGCTCCAGCTCCGTCTGATCCAACTCGCCGGCGCGAAACTGCTGCCAGTGGGCGCGGCAGTCGGTGCAGGCGCCCAGCCGCGCGCCGCGCCACCACCCGGTGCGCATCGGTCCGGTGACCAGCGCCAGCGCCGGCACGTTGGCCGAGGCCGCGGCCATCAACTGCGCCGGCACCGTCTTGTCGCAGCCGCCCACCAGCACCGCGGCGTCCATCGGGTAGGCGGTCAGCGCCTCCTCCGTCTCCATCGCCAGCAGGTTGCGGTACAACATGGAGGTGGGCGACATCAGAATCTCCCCCAACGCCAGCGTCGGCAGGGTGAGGGGCAGCGCGCCGCCCTGCAACACGCCGCGGCGCACCGCCGCCACCAGCGCCGGCACGTCGCGGTGGCAGGTGGCGTAGTCGGAGCTGGTGTCGACGACGGCCACCACCGGGCGCGCCAAGTCATCGCCGTCGTAGCCGGCGGAGGCCAGGAACGCGCGCCGCAGGAAGGCGCTGAAGCCGGGGTCGCCGTAGTCGGTCAGGCGGCCATCTACGCCGCGCACCGAATCCGCCACCTGCAGGTCAACTCCTAACGGCGGACGGGGAGGGGGACGGCTTCGAGTTCCTCACGCCCGGCGCGCAGGTCGTCGAGATACCGGTTCAGCTCCTGCGACTTGCCGCGCAGTGACGACAGGGCGGCCGGCTCCTCCGCGGGCGCGGCGCGCAGGCGCGGCAGGTCGAGCGCGAGGCGTTGCAATGCCAGCACCGCGGACTTGGCGCGCAGATCGATCGTCTCGATGCGCTCCTGCAGCTCCCGCAGCGACTTGAGCTGGCCCTCGTACTGCGCCGCCGCGTGCTCATACTCGCGCTGCAGTTCGGGCGAAGCGGCGGTTTCCTCCATCTTGCCGCGCAGGTCTTCGAGCTCCCGGGTCACCTCCGCGGCCGAGACTCGCGCCGCGGCCTGCTCCAGGTCGCCGCGCGCCTCCAGCAGGGCGCCGATATGGGCGGTGTAGGCCTCCAGCTCCGGCTGCAGCTCATCCCGCCAGCGCGCCGCTGCCTCGCCGCCGTCCCGCAGTTCGGAGAGGATCGCGGCGCGCAGCTCCTCGGCCTGCGCCAGCAGCGGCGCGTCCGCAGGCCGTTGCCCCGTTGCGGCAGCCGTGCCGGCCGCGGACTCCGCCGCCTCGAGGTTGGTCCGCAAGCGGCGGCCGCGGGCGCGCGTTGCGCGGGTGTGGATGACAAAGGACCCGGCCAGCGCGGCGCCCGGGATCACGAACCAGAGGCCCGACTCCGGCACCAGCAGGAGGTTGATTCCCGCCAGCAGCGCCGTTACGCCGACGGTCGTGGCCAGGTGGTGGCGGAGGCCGCGGCGGATCTTGAACTGCTTGCCGGCCTGCTTCAGGGCATCTTTGCTCACCGGCGGCAGCGCTTCGGCGTCGCGCGCGTCCTGCGCCCGGCTGCGCGCCTCGACCAGGTGGTGCAGCAGGCCGATTCCCCAACCGGCGACGGGAAACAGGAACCAGAGAAAGCCGGGCGAGGTAACCAAGTTGATCAGCGCGAGCAGGGCGCTGACCACCAGGAAGGTAACGCCGTGCGCGCCGAGGCGGGACTTGGCGGCTTCGGCCCTCTGCCGCCGGCGCTGCACGAAGCGCGCCAGCCGCTTGAGCACGGAGCCGTCCGCGCCGGTCACGGGGCGGAGCTCTGAGCCTGCAGCCGGTCGGCGTAGTCGAGCAGCCGGTCGGCATACTCGAACAGCCGGTCCACGTAGCTGAACAGCCGGTCGGCGTCCTGCAGCACCGCGTCCTGCCGCGACTGCGCAGCCGCGGTGACCGCATTGGCGGCGGCAGCCCCCACCGCCTCGACCGCTCCCGCAACCGCGCCGGTCACCGCAGCCTCGGCCGCCGCGCCCTCAACGCTCGCCGCGCCGGCCGCGCCGGCCGCCGCGTCACCGGCGGCGGACAGCTCGCCGGTCACCGCGCCGGAAGCCGCGGCCGCGGTGGCCCGCGCCTCGTCGGCCACGGCGCCGGCCGCGCCGGTGAGCTCCGCGGTCACCTCGTCAGCCGCGCCGGTCAACGTTTCGCCCACCTCGCCGGCGGCGCTGGTCATTTCCTCGGCCACCTGATCCACGGCCCCGGACAGCTCGGTGGCCGCGCCGGTCAGCGTCTCGCTCACCTCGGCGGCGACCGCGGACATCCGGCCGGCGACGTCGTCCACCGTTACCTGCACCGTCTCCGAGATCGCCGCGACCGCCTGGGTGGTGGTCGCCACCGCCTGAACCGTATTCCGCAGCGGCTGCCATAGCACGATGATCAGCGCCACGGTGGCGCCGTACATCACCGTCATCGACACCGCCAGCACGATGATGGAGACGTCGCGAACGCGCTGCACCCCGGTCCGCGCCGGACGTTGCGTTGCCGCTTTCTGCTCTCGCTGCACGGTTCCCCCCGCGCGCCCTATTCGCCGGCGATCGGCGACAGGGTCGCGGTGGCGAACACTACCTGGAACGGCAGGCAGTAGATCACCACGCTGGAATAGTTCGCCAAGTCGGCGTCCTCGGGGATGGTGTAGTTCTGATCGCCGACGTTGCCCTTCAAGGAGCCAAGGTCCAGATACTCGCCCAGCTCGCGGCGATTGGCCGGCTGGGCGCCCGCGGCCAGCAGCACGTGCAGGTCCGGCCCGTTGGTGGCGCTGAACCGCTCGAAGCGCAGCACGTTACCCATGCCGGGAATCCGGTACAGCAGGGCCAGACCGCTGCCCTTGTGGAACCGGTCGGCGTCCCGGAACTCGCCGCTGGCCAGCAGCTCCGGCCCCGGCATCGGCTCCGCCACCGCGCGTTCCGGCAGCGCCGCGGCGAACCGCTCCACCTCCCCGCGAATACGCTCGCGCGCCGACTCGGGCAACTCCGCCAGCGCCTCCGGGGAGGGCAGGGCGTCCATGATCTGCTGCTCCATGGCGTCCAGCTCCTCCGCCGACATGCGTTCCATCTCCGCCGTGCTCGGCACCCGGATCGGGAACGCCTCGCTCACTACCCGATTCAGAAACAGCGGCGAAATCAGATACCAGCCGCCGGCCACCACCACCGCGGCGGCGACCGCGATTACGACCACCAGGACGACGCGCTTACTCATGATGCCCTAAGAATACCGTTATTCGCGCCGCGGGGCAGGCCGCCGCCACTCATCACTTGCGCCGGTGCGGGCCGTTGCGCTCGACGGTGTCCTGCGCCGCCTCGTACACCACCCGGCCGCTCTGCAGAAACGGCACCGCCATGCCCCACAGGTCACCGTTGCCGCGGCGAATCGGCGCACCGCTGTACTGCGGCAGGTAGACGCGCCGCATGCCGGGGCTGGTGTTGGGGCCGCTGCGATGCAGGTTGTAGCTGCTGAACGCCGCGATGCTGCCCGCCGGGGCCACCACCGGCACGCCCGGATCGTCGCCGTCGTAGCCGACCAGGTCGTTGCTGCCCTCCTCGCGCCGGTGCGGGTAGATGGTGCCGCGCGTGCCGCCGCGCGAGTGGGGCAGCACGTAGGCGGTGCCGTTGGACTCGTCCACGTCGTCCAGGGCGCACCAGCAGGTCAGGTAGGGGGCGTGCACGGCGCTCGGATCGCCGGTCCTCACGTAGCCGGAGTCCTGGTGCCAGGCGAACTTCATGCCCTGCTCCGGGCCCTTCACCACCCACTGCTCGTTGAACAGATACACCTCGTCGCCGAGCAGCCGGCGCGTCACCTCGGCCATCAGCTCGCCGAACAGAAAGCCGCGCATGCGGCGGCTGGCGCGGTAGCGGTTGGAAATGAAGTAGCGGCTGCCGCGGTGGGTGATGCCGATGGTGGTGACGCCCTGCTCGTCCATGACCGCGTCGATGTAGCCGAGGAAGTAGGAACACTCCTCGCGCAACATGGTCACCGTTTCGGGATCGATCACGCCCTTCAGAATGCACAGCCCCTCGTCGCGGAATTGCTCGCGCTGGGCGTCGCTGACCAACGAACTTCCGTTTTTCATTTTACGTTGCTCCCTCCCGGTGGCGCGTTGAACGTTTAGTCGTAGGTGCGGATGCCGGTGCGGTGGGCGGCCACCCAGTCCCAGTCGATCCGCGCGCCCAGCCCCGGCGCCTGGCCCACCGGCACGTGGCCGCGGGCGTCGATGGCGTCCAGCGTATCGTGATGGTCCAGGTACAGATCGGGGGCGTGCGACGGCCCCGCCTTGGGGTGCACCAGTCCCATCTCGTAGTAGTTGGTGTTGCGGATTGCGGCCATGCACTGCCGCGCCGCCGGGCCCGGCCCGTGGAACTCGATGTCGATGCCGAGCGACTCGGCGGCGTGGGCCAGCTTCATCACCCCGGTGATGCCGTCGTAGCCGACGTCGCCGCGCACGTAGTCGGTGGCGTCGGCCACCACGAAGTCAATGTGCGGCTCCAGGGAGCGCACGTGCTCGGTCTGCAGCAGCGGCGTCCTGATCAACTGGCGCAGCTTGCGGTGGGCGAATTGGGAGATGCCGCCGTCGCGGAACGGATCCTCGTACCAGAAGAACTGCGCCGCGTCGCAGGCGCGGCCCACCTTTACCGCGTCGCCGAAGGTGCGCAGCTCGCAGGCGGGATCGAGCATCAGGTCCATGCCGTCGCCGACCGCGGCGCGCACCGCCAGCACGTTGGCAACTTCCTGCGCCACCGGCGCCTTGCTCCAGCCGTGAATCTTGAACGCCGGGTAGCCCAACTCCTGACACTGGCGGGCGAAGTCGGCGTACGCCTCCGGGCTGTCCAGGCCGCCGGCGTCATCGCCGTGGTAGGTGCTCGCGTAGCAGGGCACCGACTCCTTGTAGCCGCCGAGCAGCCGGTAGATCGGTACGTCGAACAGCTTGCCGGCCAAGTCCCACAGCGCCACGTCGATCGGCGCCACGCCGATGCGCGCGCTTTGCCGCAGGGCGCGCTTTATGTCGTCGTAGATGCGCTCCCGCTGCAGGGCGCTCTTGCCCTTCAGGTAGTGCCAGAACTGGGGGATGGTGGAGAGCTCCGAGGCCCGCCCGGTCAGACACTCGCCCACCGGGCCGGTGTCGGTGAACAGGCGCAGGACGTGACCGGTAAACTGCAGCCGGGCGCCCGGCTCGTACACCATGTTGAAGCCGTCGGCGTCGTACCCCCGGTCGGTCATCTCGTAGCGGAACTGGTGAATTTCGAGCTTGGTGATCTTGGGATCGGTCATTGCCGCAACACTCTTGTACGTCACTTTGGGCCGGCCGCGGGCGGTTGTCAACCGGCCGTTTTGGCGTACCATTGACGGCCATGAAGGCGCCCGCCCAACGCCTGTTCACGCCGGGTACCGGCGCCATTCCGCCGGCCCTGACCGGCCGCGAACCGGAGCAGGAGGTCCTGCTGCGGTGCCTGGAGGACCTGCGCGGGGGCGCGGCGCCGCCGCACGACGTGGCGTTGATGGGGCCGCGCGGCAACGGCAAGACCGTGTTGCTCAACTGGTTCGCGGGCGCCTGCCGTGCATTGAGGCGCGTTGAAGTCGTGCGGCTCTCGCCCAGCGAGACGCGCACCGGGCAGGCGCTCGCGGACTTGCTGTTGCCGGCGTCGGCCATCAGCAAGATGCTGCCTAGGAAACTTGGAGTAGCCGGAGTCGGGCAGGCGGAGTGGGCGGCGGCGGCCTCATCGGTGCAGGATCTGAGCAAGCGGCTGGTGTCCCGTTGCCGCCGGCGGCCGCTGGTGGTGCTGTTGGACGAGGCTCACACGCTCGACCGTGACGTCGGGCAATTGCTGCTGAACCTGAGCCAGGAGGTCCGCGCCCGGGCGCCGTTCCTGCTGGTGCTGGCCGGCACTCCGGGGCTGCCGGCGCATCTCAGCACCATGGACGTCTCGTTCTGGAGCCGCCTGGGCACGGGGCGCCTGGGCATCGGATTGCTGAGCGACGCGGCGGCGCGCGCTGCCCTGGTGCGGCCGCTGGCCGAGCACGGCGTGAGCATCGACCGCGCCGCCCTCGACGTGGTGGTGGCGCACGGCCAGCGGTACCCGTACTTCATCCAACTGTGGGGTGAGGCGCTGTGGGCCCGGCGCTTGGCGGCGGGCTCGACCCGGTTGAGCGCGGCCGACGTGGACGCGGCGCAGTCCGGCGTGGTGGCCCGGATTACCGACTACTACCAGGACCGGTATCGGGAACTGGAGAGCCGCGGCCTCCTGCCCGCGGCGGTGGCGGCGGCGCGTCCGTTCGGGGCTGCGGCCACCGCCTCCGACGCCGAGATCGACGCCGCCCTCGCCGCGACCGGCGCGGACCCCGCGCGGCGGCTGGCGGCGCGCGACGAGTTGAACCGGCTGGGTTACCTCTGGAGCCCGCCGGGCCAGGCGCCGCCGGTCAGGTGGGTCCCCGGCATCCCGTCGCTGATGACCTACGTGACTGAGACCGTCGGGTGAACCTGGCGCGCGGGCCGGAGCGCCGGGGTGCGGCACCGGCGGGTTACTTCCGCCGCGCGGTTTGCCCTGATACCCGTTCGAGGAGTTCGGCCGCGGTCTCGCACTCGGTGATCAGGATGCCGGCCTGCGCCAACTGGTCGGGGTCGATTACCCGCTCCAGTAGCGTGGCGAGTCGCCGCGCTGTTTCGTCGTCGAACTTCCGCGCTGCCTGCGCGCGCAGCAACGCGCGTTCCGCCTGCGCCCGTTGCGAACGGAGCAGCGGGTCGTGGTCGGGTCCGGTGCCCTCGCGCTCGCCGAGCACGTTCCCAACCCGCTCCAGCACCGCGCTGGTCCGCTCCGACAGCGTCCATTCGTTCAGCCCGGCGTGGATTTCCTCCGCCGTCCAGCCCGGAAACGCCCGGCTCTCCGTCGCGGTCCGGTAGGCGCCATCCTCCAACAGGTAGATCGCCAGCCCCGGCCGCTGCCCGCGCGGGCGGCTCGGCGCGTCGTCGTCCGGCACCTCGACCCACACCTCCGGGAAGCCCCACGACTCGTACAGCGCCAGCTTGCCGCGGCGCACGTCGGTGGTGTGGTCCACCTCCAGCACCACGTCCGGGTGGTCGTCCACGCCGATCACCATGGCCGAAGGCCCCGGCATCCGCGAGCGATCGGGATGCAGGTACACCGATTCGTCGGCCTGCATGATGCTTTGCGGCGCGTCCTGCTCGCGCAGGTCCATCGATCCGAAGTTCTTGATGGGGGCGCCACGCACCTGGGCGATGCGTTCGATCAGCGCGTTCAGGAGGCGGGAGCGCTGTTCGTGATAGGGACTGGCGGGATCGCAGATCATGGCGGTCTCGGTACGGCCGTCCCAGTACTCCAGCCGCCGGTCGAAGCTTTCCAAGTCCTTGCGCGGCAGGTGGACCGCCTTGCAGCCGGGGAACTCCGGCGCTGGCTTTGGCGGCGTGCTATAGGTTTCGCGGCCGCGAGGCCGGCGGGCGGTCTTGGTCTTTGCCATGCCGGACAGTATACGCGGGCCGCTCCGGGCCGGATCAAGTCACCGGCGGGCGGCTGCGAGCCGCGCATGGCGGTGGCGGTAGCGGTGATGGGCGGCGCACAGCAGCCGAAGATTGTCGGGCTCGGCGCTGCCGCCGAGCGCATACGGTACGACGTGATCGATCTCCAGCAGATGCCGGGAGCCGCACCGGCGCCCACTGGCCCGGTCCACGTAGCTGCAGCAGCCCCGGTCGCGCTCCCACACCTGCCGCCTGACCGCCGCCGGAATAGCGCGGCTGCGGACGCGCGGCAGCGGCGCAGTCGTCGCCGGGGTGACGAGCCCGCCGCTCCGTTGCGCCGCTGGCTGCGCGCCGCCTCCTGCCTCCGGCGCCGAAGTGGCGATTCCGGCGGCTGCCGCGGGCCGGTCCGCGGCCTGAACCTTCGCCGGCGAAGTCGCCGCGCCTGCCGGCAGCTCGGTCCCCGGCGCCGCCACGGCCTCCTTCGGCGCCGCAGTCTTCGCCGTGACTTCTGCGGTCCGGGTGGCCACTGCCGGCCGCTTCGCAACCGTAACGCGGCGCTGGCCGGCGTCCGCCGGTACGTTCGGCGCCGAAGTCGCGGGGCCTGTCGGCATGCCGCTCTGCTGCGCCGTAGCGGCGCCCGGACCGGCCGCTGTTTTCGGCGCCGAAGTAACCTCGGGAGTCCGGCGGCTGCGGCCCCGCCCGCGCGGCGGCAGCGAGGGGTCGTGGCGGTCCAGCGCTTCCCGTACCACCCGCCCCAGGAGTTGCCCCAACGTCATCTGCGGATCGACGTGCGACAGCAGCCCCTTGAGTTGCTCCAATCCGAGCTGGCAGTCGTCATCGATCACCGCCTTGAGCTCCCACCGCCCGGCTCCCAGCGGCCGCATCCGGTCCGCCGCCCGCGCCAGATCGGGATCGACTTTGGCCAGCATCTCCTTTACCTGCCGTGTGCTCTTGCCGGCCGCCTCCGCCACCAGCGACTCCCGCGCCGCCGCGTCCAGCACCGGCGCTACCGGCCGCTCCGGCGCGCGTACCGGCGCATCCGGTACCAAGCCGCCGGGCGCACCCTCCGACCCCACCGGCCCGGCCCCGCGCGCCGCTCCGTCCGGCGCCGACCCGCCAGGCGCGGCGGCCGCCCGCGCGCCGAGCTCCATGACCGACGTGGCCGACCCGGCATCTGCCTGCTTGCCGCGCCCGCCGCCGTCCGGCTTCTCGGTGTCGGGGGCTGCGGCGCGGCGCGCCTTGCGCTCCTGCCGCTCAAAGGCGTGCTGCAACTGCGCCGCCGCGTCCAGCGTCAGCGTGCCCTCCAACAGCCGCCCCCGCGCCCCGTTCACTTCCTCGCACAGCCGCATCGCCTTGAGCCGCCGCCAAGCGGCGCCAGTGCTGTAGCCCAGTTCGCGCACGTAATCGAACATGCCGGAGAAACCCAGAGTGAGGTACAGCCCGCGCCGCTCAACTTCGCGCAGGTGATCGATTACCACGCCTTGGACGTAGTGTTCGATGGCGGAAAGTTCCTTGACCTGCTGCAGCAGATGGTGGTCGGAAAGGGCGGCAACGGTGGTCGTGATCGGCGTGTCGAGAGAGGTCTTATTCACGGATCAAGTATAATCATAGACAATACTTGAGTCAACTGTTCCGGCTGCTTTTTTGGACCCCGGAGTAACCCGCGCGGGGGGCTTGGCAGCGGGTTGGGGCAAGGCGGAGCGGGCCCACCAAACGCCGAACGCCGTTGATAAGGAAACGAACGTTTCTCAATTGGGGGGCCTTGAGGAAGGATCGTTTCTTAATCGTGAGTCGTAGGGGTGGGAGCCCGAATCAATACCGCTTTCGGCGTTCGCACCCAACCGCGCACTGCCGGCCGCGCCACGGGCCGCCACCGCCGCCAACCGTGGTAGGCAAGGTCGGACGAACCGCGCCCGGAGCCCATCAAGTGCCTTCTACCGTGAAGGTTCAATCGGCGCGTTACCGGTGCACGGGCGAGCCGCCGGGGAACTCCCGCACAAATCGTGATGAATCTTCCATACGGTATCGACCACCGTACGCCGCGCCGGAGGCAGAAGGTGGCGAAAATCACGGTATTCGGACCATACCTGCTCGCCTATCACCGCCGCCGCTTCGTAGATGCCTCGGCACTCGACCAAGCGCGCCACCGCGCGCGGCTGGGCATCGGCCAACGCAACCAGGAACCGGTAAATGTCCGGATACAGCCGATCCCAGCAGAACTCCGTGTACAGCCGTCGTTCATCGGCAGGACCTTCCAATCCCGGCAGCGGTTGAAGCAACTCCGCCGGTGAGATGCCAAGCCCGGCGCTCAGTTTCAGCAGGTTGGCGACGTGCAAGTTGCGAAAATCGCCGTCACCGGTAAACCAGAGGGACACTGCCTGACGGCTTACCGCGGCTGCCCTCGCCACGTCTGACTGCCGATACCCCTTCTTCGCCATTGCAGCCTTGAGCACGCTCACGTACACGCCTCCAAGTATGCACTTTGGCCGTCACCGATGTCAAGTGCACTTGGTACGTACGTCCGTACGTATGCGTATTAGATGGAGATTCCCTCGGCGTCGAAGTTGGAGGCGCACGTTGGCCAGGTCCATAACGCGATCGATACGCTGCTCGCTTCATGCAAGGCTGGCGGCACTCTGCTGATTTCGGTGCCGAACGAAACCGGCCTGCCGGGGCTACTCAAGTATCTCGCAAGAAAGATCTTCCGCCGGCGCCCTTACGACGGCTTCTTTCGTGACCGGAGCGAAGCCCGTTACGTGTGGCATCTCATCACCGGGCAATCGATCTCGGTGTTTCGTGATCGCGTGGTAGACCACTGGGGAGCGCACCTCGGCTTCGATTGGAGAGTCGTACTCGATCATCTAACCGAGTCGGATTCGTGCCGCGTCCTGCGGGTGGAGAGTCTGATATTCGGCCGTATCCTCGTGGTTCGCCGGACCTGACGTACCGAACGGGCCGCCCAACGCGCCATTGGATTCGGTCAAGCAGGGGCGGCGGCGGGGGTGCCGGCAAGTTGGGAGAACTCGGCGGACTCCATTACCTCGGTTTCCAGGAGGCGGGAGGCAATCGCCTTCAGCGCGGCGCCCTGGTCGCGCAGCAGGTTGACCACGCGCTCGTAGCGCTGGCGGATGATGCGCGCGGTTTCCTCGTCGATGTACTGCTGGGTCGCCTCGGAGTACTCGCGGTTTACGGCGTGGCCGTTCTGTCCCAGGAGCGGGCTTTCATGACGGTAGGGGAGGTGCACGTTGGCGAACTTCTCGCTCATGCCGTAGTCGGTCACCATCCGCTTGGCCATGTCGGTGGAGCGGTCCAGGTCGTTGGCGGCGCCGGTCGAAATCTCGCCGAACACTACTTGCTCGGCGCCGCGCCCGCCGAGCAGTACGTCGATCCGCCCCAGGATTTCGCGCTCGGTGAGCAGGAACCGCTCCTCGGCGGGCGTCTGCATGGTGTACCCCAGCGCGCCCAGCCCGCGCGGCACGATGGAGATCTTGCGCACCGGGTCGGAGCCGGGCGTGTGGTGCGCCACCAGCGCGTGCCCGGCCTCGTGGTAGGCGACGATTTCCTTTTCCTTGGGGCTCAGTACGCGGCTGCGCTTCTCCAGCCCGGCGACCACCTTTTCGATCGCGTCGCTCAGGTCGCGCTGCGCAACCAGCTTGCGCCCGCCGCGCACCGCCAGCAGCGCCGCCTCGTTGACGATGTTGGCCAGATCGGCGCCGGCGAAGCCGGGCGTGGCGCGCGCCACGTCCAGCAGGTCCACCTCCGGCTCCAGCTTTACCTCGGCGACGTGGATCTTGAGAATCGCCTCGCGCCCGGCCAGATCGGGCTTGTCGACCAGCACCTGGCGGTCGAAGCGCCCCGGCCGCAGCAGCGCCGCGTCCAATACCTCGGGGCGGTTGGTGGCTCCCAGGATGATCACGCCGGAGCGGGCGTCGAAGCCGTCCATCTCCACCAGCAGTTGATTGAGGGTCTGCTCCCGTTCGTCGTTGCCGCCGGTCAGCCCCACGCCGCGGCTCTTGCCGATGGCGTCCAGCTCGTCGATGAAGATGATGCAGGGCGACTTCTCGCGCGCCTGCCGGAACAGGTCGCGCACCCGCGCGGCGCCCACGCCCACGAACATCTCCACGAAGTCGGCGCCGTTGAGGCGGAAGAAGGTGACGCCGGCCTCGCCGGCCACGGCGCGGGCGAGCAGCGTCTTGCCGGTGCCCGGAGCGCCCACCAGGAGCACGCCCTTGGGGATCTTGCCGCCGATTTCGACGTAGCGTTCGGGGTTCTTGAGGAAGTCGACCACCTCCTCCAGTTCCGCCTTCGATTCGTCGGCGCCGGCGACGTCGGCGAAGCGGACTCCGGTCTCTCCTTCGGCCACGACCTGGGCGCGCGACTTGCCGAACGCCATCACGTTGGAGCCCATCGAACCGAGGCGCTTGAACATGAGGCGCCACACCAGAAACATCAGCCCCAGGGGAATGACCCACTGCAGAACCAGCGTGAGCAGGGTCCGGTTTCCCTGCGGGTCGGCGAAATACTCGACGCCGTGTTCATCCAGCAGCGTCACGAACCCCGGATCGTCCACCCGCACCGTGCGCCACTCCTGGACCGCCGCGGAGCTCCCCGACTCGCGCAGGCGCTCCAGTTCGCCATCCCGGGCGCTGGAACCCACGTAGTAGGCGTCGGCAATGCGCACCCGCCTGATCTGACCGTCGGCGACCAGATTCTTGAAGGTGCTGTAGTCCACCGTCACGGCCGCCTGGCGGGTGCCGACCAGGGAGTTGAACAGCAGCAGGATGGCAACGCCGAGCACCACGTACCACACCGAGAAGCGGAACTGACCGCGGCTCGGCGGGCGAATCAGCGGGGGCTGTTCGCGCGGGCCGCCGTCGGATGAGGGCGGCTGCCAGAACTGCCACTTGTTGGGCGGGCGCCGGGCGAGGTGCCGGCTTTCATCAGGGTCAGGCATCGTCGGGTCTGTCTCCACCCCCAATGTAGCGGCGCCAATGGCTCGCCGTCCACATTTCAGCGCGGCGGCGGCGGTTACGGTTTGGTTAACGGGCGGTTACGGGTGGACGGTGAGCAGGTAGAGGTCGGCGACGTTGGTGTTGGTGGGGCCGGGCTGGAACAGCGCGGCGCCCGCTTTGCAGAAGTGGTAGGAGTCGTTGGCGGCGAGCGCGGCGCGGGCGGCGCGGGCGTCCGCGCAGGCCAGCGCCGCGGCGTCGGCGAAGGCGCCGGCGGCGTCGGTGGGGCCGTCGTTGCCGTCGGTGCCGGCGGCCAGCAGGGTGGCGCCGGCCGGCGGGTCGCAGTCGTCCGCCATCTCGGCCAGGAACGCGGCCGCCAGCTCCTGGCAGCGGCCGCCGCGGCCGCTGCCGGTGACCGTGACGGTGGTCTCGCCGCCGGCTACCACGCAGGCGGGGAGGCGTAGCGTGAGGCAGCCGCTGCGCAGGTCGCGCGCCACGCCGTAGAACACCTTGGCGACTTCGCGCGCTTCGCCGGTGAGCTGGGTGGAGAGCACGAGGGTGTCGTAGCCGGCGCCGCGGGCGGCGGCGGCGGCGGCCTCCACCGCGGCGCGCCCGGAGCCGAGCAGCACGTTGTGGGTGCGGGCGAAGGCGGGGTGGCCGGCGCCGGGGGTGTCGGCCACCCCGCCGGCCACCCCGGCCTCCAGGCGCGCGCGCACCGCCGCCGGCGCCGCCTCCCACAGGCGGTAACGGCGCAGGATTTCGGCGGCGTCGGCGAAGGAGGTGGGGTCGGGGGCGGTGATCCCGGAGGCGATGGTGTCGAGCCGGTCGCCCACCACGTCGGACAGAATCAGGTTGAGCGAGTGGGCCGGGTAGGCCAGCGCCGCCATGCGGCCGCCCTTGAGCGCGGACAGGTGCTTGCGCACGCAGTTCAGCTCGCCGATGGTCGCGCCGGCGGCCAGCAGCAGGCGGGTGGTCTCCTGCTTGTCGGCCAGGGTGATGCCGTCGGCGGGAGCCGCGAGCAGCGCCGAGCCGCCGCCCGACACGACGTTGATCAGCAGCGTGTCCGCGCCCGCCTGCCGGCACTCGGCGGCCAGCGCCCGGCCCGCGGCGACGCTGCCCTCGTCCGGCACCGGGTGGCCCGCCTCCAGCAGCCGGACGCGGCGCAACCCACCGCCGGCGAGGGGCTCGTGGCCGCGCTTGGTCACCGCCACCCCGCCGGCGATCCGTTCTCCCAGTAACGCCTCCACCCCGCGCGCCATGGCGACCGCGGCCTTGCCGACTCCCAGCAGCCGCAGCTCGCGAAACTGCGCCAAGTCGAAACTGAGCGGGCCGCCGCCGGCGGCATCGACGGTAAGCGTTTCGCCCTGCAGGCTGAGCCGGGCGGCGACCATCGCCTCCGGGTCAACGCGCCGCACGCCGGCGGCGAAAAGGCCAGCCAGCGCCGCGCGCCGCTGCTCGGCGCTCACCGCGCCCGCCACGACCGAGTGATGCGCTCCGGGAACCGGGTCAACGCGTGCCGCCCCGCGGCCGCTACCGCTCGTCGGGGACGATGAGGATGCGGCCCTCCTCTTCCACCAGCTTTACCCGCCCGCCGATGCGGTAGGCATCGCGCATGTCGGCCGGAATCTGCAGCCGCCCCGCCGAGTCCAGCAGCGTGAAGTGCTCGTGGCTGGCGTCCGCGCCCGCCGCGCCGGCCGCGCCCGCCTCCGCAGCCCCCTCGCCGGCCCCATCCCCGGCCGCCGCGCTCCCGGCGCCCCCGCCGCCCGCCGCGCCCGCCTGCAGCGTGGCCGCCGCCTCGGCGGTGCCCTGCTCGGTGTAGGTCACCGCCACCCGCCGCACCGACTCGGTGCTGGTCTTGCCGTCCCGAATCTGCACGTAGCGATCCAGCGCCCGCGCCATCGACGCGTCGTGGGTCACGATCACCACCGTCACCCCCAACTCCTTGCGCACCGTGTCGAACACCTCCAGCAGCCGGATCGTGTTCTCGGTGTCCAGCGAACCGGTGGGCTCGTCGGCCAGCAGCACCGGCGGCTCGTTGGCCAGGCCGATAGCGATTGCCACCCGCTGCTGCTCGCCGCCCGACATGGTTACCGGGCGGTGCTGCAGGCGATGGCCGAGGCCGACCAGCTCCAGCAGCCGCTCCGCCCGCCGGTGGTCGAAGCGCCCCGCCAGGATCATCGGCAGTTGCACGTTCTCTACCGCGGTGAGGTAGGGAATCAGGTTGCGGCCCACGTTTTGCCACACGAAGCCGACGCTGCGCCGCCGGTAACGCAGCCGCTGCCGCTCCGAGATGCGGATCAGGTCGACGCCGTCCACCACCGCCTTGCCGGCGGAGGGCACGTCCAGCCCGCCGAGCACGTTCATCAGCGTGGTCTTGCCGCTGCCGCTGGGACCGATGATCCCCATCACCTCGCCGCGCCCGATGGTCAGGTCCAGCCCCTGCAGCGCCACCACCTCCACGTCCTCGATCTTGTAGATCTTGACCAGCCCCTCGCAACGAATGAAGTCGTCCGCGCCCGTGCCGCCCTTCACGCCCCTGCCGCCCGTCGCGCTCATGCCGCCCGCTAGGTCTCCTCGCCCAGCCGCAACGCGCTGGCCAGGCGCGCGCGCACCAGGAACAGCGCCAGCGCCACCACCCCGAACAGGAACGCGGCCCCGACGATGGCCACCATCCGGGTCAGGTCGGTCAGGTCGGTCACGATCAGAAACGGCGGCACCGGCTGCGCCTCGCTGGCGCGGTCGCGCAGGAACGGCAGGAACAACGTGGTGGCGGCGTTGCCGGCGCCGATGCCGATTGCCAGCCCGATGCCCACCGTCAACATCTGCTCCAGGCCCACTACCCCCAGGGTTTGCAGCATCGACAGGCCGTTGGCGCGCAACGCCCCGAACTGGATCAGGCGCTGGCGGGTCGCGTAGATGGTGTACACCACGAACGCCAGCACCGCCACCACCGCCGCCGCCAGGAAGCCGATGGTGAGGATGCCGAAGAAACCGCGCCGGTACGGCTCGCGGTGCAGGTCGGCGAGGATCTGTTCGGTGTCCAGCGTCTGCCACGGCCACACCCCCGCCGACGGCAGCCGCTCCAGGACGTGGGGAATCACCTCCGCCGACGACACCCTATACCACGAGTCGTACGGCTCCAGCGCCGTGAAGTCCTGCACGTGGTCCAGATTGAGGATCACGAACGGGCGCCGCGCGGGGTTCAGCGACGGCCAGTAGGGCACCGTGCCCACCACGTAGGCTTCGATCGGCTGGTTGTTGTAGTAGACGGTGAGGCGGTCGCCCGCCTCCAGGTTGCCGCGGCGCCGCAGCTCGGAGCTCACCAGGGCGCCCTCGCGATGCTTGCCGAGCTGAGTGAGGTAGTCGAAAAAGTGCGGGTCGAACAGATCGCCGCGGTACCAGGCCACCTGCGCGAACTCGTGCGGTACGATTGCCATCATGGTCACCGACCCGGCGTGCAGCGAAGCGTTGCGCGCCTCGGCGCGCCGCATCAGCACCCGCGCCGCCGCGTCCACGCCCTCGATTTCCAGCCGCTTGAAGAACGGCGGTTCGGCGGCCGCGGTCGGCCGCGGCTGATCGGGCGTGGTGGGCACCGGGGCGCCGCCGCGCTGCGCCGCCTGGGTCTCCTCGGGCGGCTCCCAGGCTTCGCGCACCACCAGCTCGGCGCCGTTCACGTAGCGGATGCGGTCTTCGAAGTTGATCAGCAGGGTACGCGCCGCCGAACCGTTGTAGATGCCCATTGCCACGGTCATGATCAGCAGCACCAGCAGCGACACGTACTGGCCGCTGCTGCGGCTCAGGCGGCGCAGGGTGAGTTGCAGCACGATGCCGCGGAAGCGGTTACTGAGCCAGCCGAGGCCGGCCATCGCCAGCGGATAGAGGCGCAGCATCAGCAGCCCGGCGCCGATGAAGAACGCCACCGGCACCAGGAACAGGATCGGGTCGGCGTCCACCGTGGCCTCGGCGGCCAGCCGCACCTGCTGCCAGCGCAACGCGCTGTAGCCGTAGAAGGCCAGGCCGAGCAGGATCAGGTCCAGGAAATAGCGGTGCCAGAAGGAACGGCGCAGGCCGCGCGCCTGCACTTGGCGCAGGGTCACGATCGAGAACCGCGAGCTGGCGATCACCGGCGCTATCGCGGCGGCCACCGCCACCAGCGTGGCCAGCAGCGCGAAACTTTGCGACTGTTCGGTCACCACCACCGGCAGCGCCGCGGCCTGGCTTTCGGCGTCGGCGGCAAACTGCAAAAAGCCCTGGGCGCTGCCCACCAGGCGCGCGATGACCAACCCCAGGTGGGGGCCGATCAGCGCCGCGGCGGCGGCCAGCAGCACCCACTCCAGGGTAAAGCTGGCCAGCACCTGGACGCGCCCGGCGCCGCGGCTGTGCAGCACCGAGATCTCGCTCACGCGCCGCTCCACCGCCAGCGCGGCGATCAGCATCACGTACACCAGGATCATGCCGATGGTGGGCGCCGCCAGCGAAAACAGGAACAGCGCCACCTGGTCCAGGGTCGTCTTGTAGCGCTGAAAAAACTCCAGCGGCGCCAGCCAGTAGTTGGTGTTGGGTTCCTGGGTGGAGTAGGGGATCATTTCCGCGGCGCGCGTCTCGATCGCCTCCAGATCGGAAATCAGCCCGCCGAGCTGGTCCACCCGGATCAGGCGGTCGTCGAACACCCATTGCAGGTCCAGGGTGGAGGTGCGCAAGCCCGCTTCCTGCAGGCCGCGGAAAGCGTCCGGGTCCATGAACAGGCGGCCCGGCAGCGGCGGGTAGATCCACTCCCGGGTAGTGACGCCGGAGTTCGGCCGGAACATCCCCACCACCTCGAGCGGCGTCAGGGCGAAGCGCTGCTGCCGGTACGGCTCGGTGCGCAGGGCGGGCGATTCGTTGGGCTGGAGCTGGTAGGCCCACACGTAGCGGCCGCCCACCACCAACTCCAGGTCGTCCAGGGTCTTCTCGTCGGCCACCACCTCCACCACGCCGTCCTCGCGCGCGGCGTACCAGCGCCCGAGGATCGGTTCGGCGTGCGCGGCCAGGTTGCTCATGAACGACAGCTCGGCGCGGGTGCCGCGCCCGCCGGGGTCGGCGGCCTCGTTGAGCAGCACGAAGTCGCTGCCGAAGCTGCCGTAGAAGGAGGTGGCGAGGGGGAGATGACCGACGCGGCCGCGCAACTCGCCGTCGAGGTAGCGCTGCAGGCGCTGCAGATGCTCGGCGGTAACCGGCTCGCGGCGGCGGCTGTTGCGGTGCGCGATGATCATCGCGAAGGCGGGCCGGAAGTCTTCCTGCAAGCGCCACTGCTCGCTGAAGCTGCGCTGCAGCCCGGCCGCGGTGTAGATCGGGACTGCCGCGGCGAGGCCGGCGACCAGCACCAGACCGGCCAGCAGGGCGCCCAGCAGGCGCCAGTTGCGCGCCATCCGCTGCAGCGTGATCCACAGCACGGTGAGCGGATAGCGCACCACCGCGGCCGGCCCCAGGCCGCGCTCGCGGCGCGACCGCACGCGCCCGTAGCTGACCACCGGCGCGGCGCCGGCGTCGCGGGTCACTTGCCGATCACCAACGCGCCGGCCTCCAGACCGGTAAGAATCTCCACCTGAGTGTCGGTGCGGACCCCTACCCGCACGTCCACCTCGCGCCGCTGCTCGCCTTCGAGCACGCGCACGTAGGTGCGCTCGCGGAACTCGCGCAGCGCCGCCCCCGGGATCACCAGCGTCTGCGGCCGGCTCTCGATCACCACCCGGGCGGTCAGGCGCGCCTGCGCCCTCAGCTCGATGGTGGTGTCTTCGAGGGCGAGGTGGACGACGTACTCGTCACGGCGCAGAGTGGGGTCGGTGGCCTGGTTGCGGCTGGTGACGGCGGTCACCGTACCCGGCTGCCACGCCCCGCGGGTCACCTCGATCAGCGCCGGTTGGCCGGCGGCGATGCGTTCGAACTCATCCACGTTGACCCGCATCTGCAACTCCAGCTCGGTGGGGTCGGATACCTCGATGATGGTGCGGTACTCCTGGACCAGCTCCCCCACCTTGCCGCGCATCGTCTTGACGTAGCCGTCGTAGGGGGCGCTGATCACGTAGGCGGCGACGCGGTCGCGCAGGTAGCCGGTGCGCGCTTCCTGCTTGGAGAGCTCGAGCTGGTTGATGGCGCGCTCGGTGCGGGTCACGTTGCCGGCGCTCATGGCGGCGTGGCGCAGCCGGGCGATTTCCAGGTCGATCTCGGCCAGCCGCAGCTCCTGCTCCAGATCGGCGCTTTCCAGCCGCGCCAGCACCTGCCCGCCCCGCACCTCGTCGCGCACCCCCACGTTGAGCACGGTGAGGCGGCCCGGTTCGCGGAAGTACAGCTCCACCTCGCGGGTGGGGGTCACCACCGCGGTGCCGCGCACCTCCACCGCCAGGTCGACCCGTTCCACCTCGTAGGTGACGGCGCGCGACCGAAGCTGGATCTCGGGCAGCTCGCGCAACGGCTCCGTTGCGTCCTCGGGGAGCGCGGTGCAGGCGCTCACCAGCGCGGCGACCGCCGCCGCCAGCGCCGCCGCGCACGCCGCGCACGCGCCCCGGAGCGCGCCTGCGGCGCCCGCTCGCGACTGCCTCACGCGGCCTCCCGTTCGTTGCTCAATATTCCGTCACGCATTCCGTATACCTCGTCGGCAAAGTCGGCGGCGGTGGGATCGTGGCTGGTCACGCACACCGCGATGTTGCGTTCCCGCGCCATCCCGCGCAGTAGGGCCAGCACGCCGTGGCCGGTGGTCTGGTCGAGCTCGCCGGTGGGCTCGTCCGCCAACAGCAACTCCGGCTCCTTGACCAGCGCGCGGGCAATGGCCACGCGCTGCTGCTCGCCGCCGCTGAGCTCGTAGATGCGGTGATGGGCGCGCGGCTTGAGCCCCACCAAGTCCAGATAGTGTAGCGCGCGCTGGCCGGCGGCGCGCGGGTTGGCGCCGGCGATGCGCAACGGCAGGTCCACGTTCTCCGCCGCGGTGAGCCCGGGAATGAGCGCGAACGCCTGAAAGATGAAAGCCGCCTTGGAGCGGCGCCAGCGGGTCATCTCCCGCTCGGAAAACTCGTGCAGGTCGCGTTCGTGGTAGAACACCACGCCGGAGGTGGGCCGGTCCAGCCCGCCGAGCAGATTGAGCAGCGTGGTCTTGCCCGACCCCGACTTGCCGCGGATCAGGGCGAAGCGGCCCGGCGGCAACTCCATGGAGACGCCGCGGACCGCCTGCACCCGTTCCTGGCCAAGCACGAACTCACGGCAAACGTTGGAAGCGCGAATGAGCGGTGGCATGGTGGTCTGATCTCGAGTCACGACGCCGACTGGCGCCGCTTGAGCAGCATACCCGCAACGACCGCTGCCGCGCCAGCCGCCAACGGCAGCAGAGTGATAGCGTCCAGCACCATGTTGCGTTCGTTGCCGGGGATCATCCACACCAGGACGCGGGTGGCGCCGATCCAGGTCAGTTGCAGCCCGGTCACCAGGGCGAAGCGGACGCCGAGCCGGGACAATCCGCCGGCCCGTTCATAGACTGCCTGAATCACGATGATCAGGACGATCATCCCCAGCCCCAGGATGAACATGGCCGCCATGTCGACGGTGCGCAGCAGCGCCGATACGCGGAAGGCGCTCACCTCGCCCGCCGTGGCCACGCGGTAAATGAACACGAACAGCGTTTGGTACAGGTCGCGGGTGACCACGAAGGCGAGCAGGAACACGGCGAAGTTGAGCAGGGTGAACGCGTATGACAGTACTATGCGCATACTCACCCCCAATTGATGAAGTACTGCGCCCCGGAATACAACCCCGGCCGCGACGAACCGGACGGAGCGCGCGAGCGTTGAGCCTGAGCGGAGCGTTGCGGCGGCTGCTGGCCCCCGGCGCCGGCGCGCGGCCGGGGCCGGCGCGGACGCCGCGGCTCGCGGCGCTGCTGCGGCCCGGCGACGTGGTGCTGCACCGCGACCAGGGCGACCTGCTCGGCGGCCTGATCGGGCACTTCACCGCGTCGCCCTATTCGCACGCCGAGCTGTACTGGGGCGGCGGCTGGTCGCTGTCGGCGGAAGCGCACGGCATCGCCTTCGCCGCTACCGACCGCGGCGGGCGGGCGTTCGTGGACGTGTGCCGGCATCCGGGGCTGGACGCCGGGCGGATGCGGCGGCTGCTGGCGGCGGCGCGCGCCACGCTGGCGCGCCGCTACGAGTTCACGCTGCTGTTCGGGTTCCCCTACCTGTCGCGGCGGGCCTTGCTACGCCGCGCCGCCAACCGCGGCTACATCTGCTCCGAGCACGTCGCCTGGGCCTACCGCCAGGCGGGGCTGATCCTGGTGCCGGGCCGGCTGCAGTCGGCGCAGGCGCCGGCGGATCTGGCGCACTCGCCGGCGCTGCGTTACGTGGCCTCGTTCCACGGGGAGGAGCGGGTCACGGACGCGCAACTCAGCCGGTTCCACCCGCGCCAGGGCCGGCGCAACCGGCTGGCGGTGGCGCTGATCGAGCTGTTCGCCAATCCGGTCTCGCTGCGTGACGAATACTACCGCGCGCTGGCCGCCGGCCGGCGCCACTACGCCTCACGCTTCCGCGCCGCCGCCGGCCAAGCCGGGGCCGGTTGACATACCGTGACGACTGGCACTATTGATAGAGAATCAGCATCAATCAGCATATTCCGTGAATCGCCGCGGGTGCGCGGGAGAGGGGTAAGCATGGCAACGACACGAATCGCAGTTCTGGCTCTGCTGGTGCTCGCCGGCGGCGCTCTGATGGGGTGTGGCGGGGGTGTCGCGCGGCCGGCTACGCCTGCCGACGGCGGCGAGCAGCCGGCCACGCCTGCCGGCGGCGAGGAGCCGGCGACCACCCCTGCCGGCGGCACGGGGGCGGGGGGCACCCAGGGCGGCGGCACCGACACCGGCGGCGGTTCGGGCGGCGGAACCGGGCCCGGCGGTGGTTCGGGCGGTGGAACCGGTACCGGCGGCAGCGGGGCCGATCCCGGCAGCCCGGGCGGCGGAACCGGACCCGGCGGCGGTTCCGGTGGTGGAACCGGCGGCGGCGCGGGCGGTGGTTCCGGCGCCGACCCCGGCTCTCCGGCGTCGCAGGAAGCCGAGAAGACCTGGACGATCGGTTCGGCGCAGCTTGGCGCAACGGCCACCCGCTCCGAACCGTATGGGTGGGAGCGGATCACCGCCGCCAACGCCAGCGCCGTTCGGGTGTCGATTGGCGGGAAGACGCTGCCTTTCACCAGCACGGCGTCTGCGCCGGCCTTCCCGCCGGACGCGACCGGCGCGGAGTGGACGGTGGCAGCGGAGGTGAGCGCGGGCGCCGTGGTGCTGGCGCTCTCCGCGCCGAGCGTGCGGGTGGGCGGAGTTGCCTCCGTCACGGTTACGAACCGAGGGGCGGACTACTACCTCGCGGTGCCTACGGTCACGTTTTCGCCGCCGCCGCCCGGCGGCGTCAGGGCAGCCGGAGTGGCGGCCGGGCCCGGCCAAGTCAGGCGCGTCACGGTCGCAAATCACGGAACTGGCTACACGTCGGCCGCTACCGCGCAGATATTTCTTTCACACAGGGGGCAACCGGGGCAACCCGCAGCCGGTAGCGGCGCGACCTTCCGAGTGAATATGAGGAATTACGTTTCAGGTCTGGGTCTGGTCCTCCAAGACGTAGGCAGCGTGACGGTCACGAATCCTGGGAGCGGCTACTTCCCGAGCAGTTCGCATTACCTGCAGTTTTCGGAGCCGCTACTCGGCACCAGAGCTTTGGGCACCCTCGGAGTTTGGGAAGAGGTACGGAACGTGAGGGTCACGGAGCAGGGAGCGGGTTACATGTCCGCTCCGACCGTGGTGTTTGACAACGACGGAACCGGCGGCAGCGGTGCGGCCGGCAGGGCGGTGATGAGGTGGGCTCGCGGCACGACCGACGTCTACAACCTGAACGTCGCGCGCGCGGCCCTGTACGGCAGGGAGCTTCGGGTCCGGATCGAGGGGTGACGACGCCGGCGGTCCGCGGCAGGGCTGCTACCGCGGCCCCAACAGCTCGTCGATGCTGACCTGTACGTCCGGGAACGCCTGCGGCGCGAGGGATGCGCCGCGCGTTACCTCCGGCGCCTCGCCGTATCCCGCGGCGTCCGGGCGCCACCGCACCAGGACGCGCTCGCCGTTCAGGTCGACGATCCACAGCTCGCGCACGCCGCGGCGGGCGTAGATCAGCGCCTTTTCGTCGCGGTCGAAGCGCAACGACGAGTCCGCCACCTCGATCACCAGCAACGCTTCCTGCTGCGACGGGTGCGCCGCGGCGTAGAAGTCGTTGCGCGGCGCCAGCAACTGCAAGTCCGGCTGCGGTTCGGTGATCCGCGCCAGCCGCACCGGTCCCTGCACGCGGACGATCGCACGCTCGCCCACGCGGGTAAATAGCAGGCGGTTGATGCGGTCCACCGCCGCCTGGTGGCGGCTGCCAATTGCTGCCATCAGGATAATTTCACCTTCAATCAACTCTACGCGTTCATCGGCGCCGATGATGCCGGTCTCGGCCATGGCATGGTACTCGTCCACCATGAACAGCCTCTTGCGCGGCGCCGTCAACATTTCTCACCGTCCTCCTGTCCAGGGGCTGCGATCGTGGCCAGGTGGGCCAGCAGGGAGGGTATGCCCGGCTCGTAGCCGCCGTCCCGGGGCCACACCACGCCGCGCGCGATCAGCTCCCGGCGCGCCCGGCGCGCGTCCGGCCCGGCCAACGCGCCGGCCAGGCGGGCGCGCGGCAACCACTCCGCGCCGCCGAACGCGCGCGCCGCCGCTTCGGCGTGGGTCAGCAGTCCGGCGTCTTCCAACTCGTCTACGCGGCTGTCGTAGAAGGCGCTCCGCAACGGCGCGAACGCGGCCAGTGCCTGGTCGGCGACGGCGGCGTCCACCCGTTGCGCGTGGTTGCGGTTCAGCGCCGCCACCACGGCGTGGCCCACTTCCTGCAGGAAGTAGGGGTAGCGGTTCGCCGCCGCCAGCAGCCGGGCCAGGGCGCCGGCGTCGGCGGAGCCGCCCAACTCCTGCAGCGGGCGCATCACGGCCGCGCGGTCCTCGCCGGCGGCGAGGCGTCCGACCGGTACCCGCCGGGAGCGCTCCCAGTGGCTGGCCTTCATCTCCTGCAGCGCGTGTTGCAGCCCCGGCGTCCCGGCCAGCGCGAGCAGGAAGGGGGCGCCCTGCCGGCGCAGGGATTGGGAGGCGTCCAACAGTTCGCCGCCCATCTCCGCATCCAGCACCTGCGCCTCGTCCACCAGGAGGGCCAACGCTCCCTCGGCGCAGCGCGCGGCCAGCATCTGCTCCACGGACGGCGTTGGCGCCCGCTGCAGATCAAGCCTCACGCCGAACAGCGACAGGCGGCTCGGCGAGACGCCGGCCTGATCCGCCAGCCGGCGCCCGGCGCCGCGCCAGCCGTCACTCGGGGTAAGCGCTCGCGCCAGTGCCTCGCGGGAAGCCGCCGCCCCCCGGGCGGTGGCCTGCACCACGGTAGCGCCCGCGCGCTGCAGGCGGTCGCCGATTACGTTGAGCAGCACGGTCTTGCCGTTGCCGCGCGGGCCGTAGAGGATGACGTTGGCGCTCGGCGCGCGCCTGGCCCGCAGGTCGGCGGTCATAGGCTCCGCGGCTTCCAGCTCCCGGCCGCGGCCCGCCAGGTGGGGCGGCAGGTCGCCGTCGCCGGGCCGGAACAGGTTGGAAGGGAACATTTCGCCGGCCGCTCCGACCTCGTTCAGATCTCGGCGGCGAGGGTGATGGTGAGCGGCGCCGCGGCGGTGACGTGCAGCGGCTCGGGGAAGGTGAGGGTAGCGCCCTCCTGCCGGAAGGCGGCAGCGGCGCCCCCGACCAGGACGCCCGCCGCCGCGCCCCCGGCCGCGCCGGCCGCGCCCGCCAGCCGGTTACTGGAAAAGCTGCGCAGGCGCAGCTCGCCGGCCTCCGCCCGCAGCCGGATTTCGCCCCGGTCGAGGGTGCAGGTGCCCCAGCCGGAGTCGAGGCTCCAGAAGGCGGTGAACGGCGCGTCCGCCACCTGCGGGCTGAACCCGAGGTGGCCGCGCACCGCGTCGAACTCGAACCCGGCGTACCCCAGCAGCAGCGCGAACGCGGCCATCGAGCGCGCGTAGTTGCTGCCGCACTCGATCTCGTTCCAGGGATTGCGCCGGCTGCCGTCGTAGCGGGCGCGCACCGCCTCCACCATCTCCAGGCCCTCGGCCAGCATCCCCTCCTGGATCATGTGGCCGGCGGCCTGGTACTCGAAGCCGTGCATGCTCTCCTGCGCGTAGGTGAGCGGCACCACCTGGCGGGCGCGCGGGTAGGAGCAGATGATGGTGCCGGCCTCGTCGTCCACCGCGTACAGCCGCGCCGGGTTGAAGTGCTCCCGGAACGAGCGCTTGAAGTTGTAGCGGTAGATCGACGCCAGGGCGGAGCGCGTCTGGCCGCGGTCGAACACCTCGCCCAGGCCGCAGAGGTTGGCGTGCCATTGCGCCAGCACCTGGTCGATCCCGCAGCCTTCGGCGACCTGATACTTGATCTCGCCGTGCTCGGCGTCCCAGTAGTTCCACACCTCGCTGCGCCCGCCGCGGTAGCGTTCCGGCGGGCCGCCGGCGTAGGCCTCGAGGATGGAGCGGTCGGTGAGGTCGACGCGCTGCTGGTAGTACTCGCCGTTGAACAGATTTTGGTCCACCCACTGCCGCCCGCGCGCGAACAGGGCGCGGTATTCCGCGGCGGTGGCGGCCTCGCCGAAGTGCTCGGCCATCTCGGCGCCGGCGGCCAGCGCCGCCAGGTAGAAGCCGCTGAGCCACGAGTTGGGGCCGAACAGCTCCATGTCCAGGGTGTGGTGCTGGCGCCCCTCCAACACGCCGTCGCGGTCGGCGTCCCAGCGGTCGGGGTTGCTCTCCGCCCAGGCGTAGGCGAGGTTCTTCTTGATCGTCTCCCAGTGGCCGCGCAGCCACGCCGAGTCGCCGCTGATCTTCCAGTCGCGGTAGGCCTTGATCACGCCGCCGAACTGGCCGTCCGCGCACGGCCGGAAGGCGAGCCGCTCGCGCCCCAGCGGCAACTGCAGGCGGAACGTCATGCCGCCGTCGGGGCCGGCGTTGTAGCGGAAGTCGGCGTCGCGCATCGAGCGCTCCAGGTCCGGGAACAGAAACGGCATCGCGTAGGCGTAGTTCCACACGTGGGTGCAGCTTCCCTCGCAGCAGCCCTGGTCAACGCGCACCCCCTCGAAGCCGTAGAAGGTGCCGTCTTCCAGGCGCAGCACGGTGGGGCTCTTGAGCACCGACAGGGTGGAGGCCGCGGCGTCGAGTACCGCCGGCGGTACGCTGCTGGCGTACAGCGCGTCGCGGAACGCCAGGGTGTCGCGCAGCAGCCGGTCCCACTCCTGCAGGCAGTAGCGCGCGCTGGCCGCGGAGTCGGGGAAGCGGGTGGCGTAGTAGTTGCGCCACTCGGCGGCGTCGAGCGCCGGCTGCGGGGCGCCGGGCTGCTCCTGGTCGACGCCGACCGGGTGCCAGTAGTTGACGCAGTTGGGGTAGTTCCAGGTGAGCGCGAACCGGGCGCGGCGCGTTTCCCCGGCGGGCGCGCGGAGGCGCGCGGCCAGCACCGCGGTGTCGTGGCGGCCAAAGGGAACGTCGGCGGCGGCGCTCGGCTCCGGGTAGCTGCGGTTGGCGAAGCCGCCCGGCGCCGTGAAGTCGTGCCAGTAGATGGTGAGGTCGTCGAACCACGCGCCGCGGAACCAGTACTCCTGAAAGCTGACGCCGTCGCCGTTGCCGGGGGCGTGGCGGTGGGCGGCGAGGGCGTCGCCGGCGGCGTGGGGGTGGGCGGCGTGGGTGGCGATGGTCAGGTCGCCGGAGCGCGGGTGATCGGCGGCGATGCCGGTGCTCGCCAGGGTGACGAGCTGCGCCGGCCCGCCGCGGTGGGCGCGGTTGACTGCCGTGCCGGGCGCCGCCGGGTTGGTGACCGCCAGCGCGACCGTGTAGTCGATGGCGTCGTCGCCGGGGTTGGTCACTTGCACCTCGAAGCAGGCGGCGGGAATGCTCGAGTCGTCGGAGTTGCCGGGGATGAAGGGATTGAAGGCGCGCAGGCTGACGCGGCCGGGGAACTTGGGGTCGGCAAAGGAGAGCGTGGCCACCGGGAAGGTGCCCTCGAACGTCACCTCGGCGAAGTGGGGCAGGCCGCCGAGGGAAGCGCGGGTCGGCCCGAAGCCGAAGCTGTCGTTCCGGCTCGCGCGCAGGCTGCCGGAGAGCGGGCCGGTCAGGTCGCCGTGCAGCGCCCGCGCGTCCGTCACCTTGCCGCCGCGCTCGGCCTTGATCGCAAAGTGGCTGAAGCCGTTGACGCTGCCCTTGTTGGGGCGGTTGAAGATCTCCCAGTCGATCAGCCGGCCGTTGCCGGCCAAGCCGATCGAACCGGAGCCGATGCCGCCCAGGGGAAACGAAATCTCATTCAGGCGGGCGCCGCGGTAGGTAAAGTAGCTCCGCGTGGCCTCACTCAGTGGATGGTTGCTCATGCCGGCCGCATGGTGGGCCGGCCCGCCCCGGCCGTCAACCTCCCGACCGGCTGCCGTTATGCAACGCAGGGCAAGCCCTTCCGCCGCCGTCGGGCGTGGCGTGAGTCGAGTACCTGCGGGCGCCACGAAAATACCGGATGATCGATTTCGGCGGCGCCCGGCGATTGACACAGCCGCGCGGGGGCTGATAGGCTCCGGCACAAACGCGCACCGGAGGAGCTATTCGTTGGATTTGGAAATGATGACATCAGGGGACCTGCGACGTCCCGGAGTCCGGCGCATCTCGGTTGCCGCCGTCCTGTTGCTGGCGGCCACCGGTATCGGCATGACGGCATGTGCGCCGATGGCCCCCGGCCCGACCGGCGGTGCGGGCGCGCCGCCGGTCGCACCGAACCCCACGCCCACGCCAACGCCGCCGCCCGAGAACGAGAGAGGCTGGGCGCTCGGTCCGGCTGACTTCGGCGATGACGACGCCGCCATCTGGGCCGAGACCTCCAACCGCTCCGATCCGTTTGCGTGGGACCGGATCACCGCCGACAACGCCGCCGCCGTGCTCGTTTCGATTGACGGCAAGGAGCTGCCGCTCGAAAACACGGCGTATCAGCCGGTCTTCGACGCCGACCTCAGCGGCGCGGAGTGGGAACTGAAGGCCGAAGTCACCCCCGGAGCAGTCGTGCTGGTGCTCACCGCGGAGGATCAAAGCTACGAGACAATGGAGATTGCGTCGGTCACGGTCACCAGTTTCGGGACCGGCTACACCTCGCCCCCGGCCGTGGAGTTCCAGGGCGGCGGGGGCAGGGGGGCGACCGCCGTCGCGATAGGGCCGGACTCCGTCGGCGCGGTGACGATGCAGCAGCGCGGGAGGGACTACACCTCCATCCCGACCGTGTCGTTTTCCGGCGCCGGAGGCTCCGATGCGACCGCCGTCGCGGTGGGGCTGGACACCGTCGCCTCAGTAGTAATGACGAACGCGGGCAGCGGCTACACCTCCATCCCGACCGTGTCGTTTACCAGCGGTAGCGGCAGCGGTGCGGCCGCAACCGCGCAAGGGCCTGGCGAACTCAACATAGTGACGATGACGAGCGGAGGCAGCGGCTATACCTCCGCCCCGACCGTGTCGTTCACCGGCGGCGGCAGCGGTTCCGGAGCGGTCGCCCACGCAGGGATACAGAGCGGAGCGGTGATCTGGGTCTCGATCACCAACACCGGCAGCGGCTACACCTCCGACCCGACCGTCGTGTTTGACAACACCGGTACCGGTGGCAGCGGTGCGGCGGCCACCGTGAGCAGGCGACAAGCGATTTTGGGTGTGCAGGTCACCGCCGAGGGAAGTGGCTATGCCTCCCCACCGGGCGTGTCGTTCACCGGCGGCGGCAGCGGCGCAAGCGGCGCAAGCGCCCGCGCGCTTCTCGACGACCGGATAAGGGCGGTCACGGTGACGGCCGGCGGGAGCGGCTATACGTCACCCCCGGCCGTGAGGTTCACGGGCGGCGGCGGTACCGGAGCGGCCGCCGTCGCGACGCTCGATGACCGGGTAACGTCAGTGAGGATCCGCCATCGGGGGCGTGACTATACCTCCGCCCCGACCGTCGTGTTTGACGACACCGGCGCCGGCGGCAGCGGCGCAGCCGCCATGGCCACGATACGGGAGACCCGGCGCGGTTACGACCAGCAGGACAACCTGTACTGGGCGCGCCGGACCCTCTACGGCAAGCAGCTTCTGGTAGAGATCGCGGACGAATAACTACCGGGGGCGCCGAACACGTACCGAGGTCATTCTACCAGTATCTCGGACAATATCGACTTGACGCTGGCGACCAAGGGTTTGGATCAAGGTTGACCAGAAAGACGCCGTACTGTCGAATCACCATTCGAACTGATGCAGGTCTGCGATGTCCAGAGCATCATCGATCAGCAGCTTGTCATCGCCCGCGGCGGCCATGCGCTTGAAGGCGTCTTCCCATCCATCACGAGGCTTGCCGGCAGGGGGCTTGAGAACGATGGCGCCGCCTTCGACCTCGAGCTCGACCTCCTTATCAATCTCACACTGCTCCAGTATCGCCTTTGGAATGGGAATTCCCTTGGAATCTCCGATTTGAACCAAGTTCAGCAGCATCGCGTTTCTCCTTCAGCTCTCAGTCTGTGGGGGGACTATGATGTACGCTACAACGCAGGGCAAGCCCTTCCGCCGGCGGCGGCGCTACGAGCGCCAATACAGGGACCGGCAGGCATCGTTGGCCATCGAGACGCCGCGGGGCCCGGTAGTGGAGAGTCTGATGGAGCGCGGCTTCGCCGTGCACTCGATCAATCCGAAGCAGTTGGACCGGTTCCGGGATCGGCTGTCGCCGGCCGGGGCCAAGGACGACCGGCGCGACGCGCGGGTGCTGGCGACGGCGCTACGCCGGTAGTCCATCCGCTTCTCGTTGACCCGGAAGTAGTTGATCTGCCGCTACAACTCGTGGCGCTGCCCGGCGCTCACCGCCCGGGCTGCCCCGTTACATGCCCCACACGGTGACCGGCGGGCTGGGAGCATCTCCGGGTTCCCCTGGCCGCCGCTCAGCAACGGACCGATGACCCGCCGCACGCGATCTTCCCGCAGCTTGTCGGTGAGCTGGTCAAGGTGGGTCTCGCGATCCAGGATGAGCTGCTCACGCGCCGCCTGGATCGCCTCGGCGGTGATCTCGCGGCTGCGGTCGCGCCCCGCCGGCTGCTCGAAGCACGCTTCCTGGGCCAAGGCGTTGACCAGCCACGGCTGGCCGGCGGTGAGCTCCCACACGGTCCGTAGCGCGGCCTCGGCGAACCGCTGGCCGGTCTCGGCCACGTGCTGGCCGAGCAGCGCGCGCACCTCGGCCTCTGCGAAGTCGCCCAGGCGCAACGACCTGGCCTTGACGTTGAAGGCGCTGCCGCCGGTGATGATTTCGTTGGTGGCGCCAGAACGGATACGGTAGTCGCGCACGTCACGCACACCGCACAGGATGACGCTCTGCGGAAAGCGGCGCGGGCGGTACGCGTAGCCGGAGCGCAGTTGCCGCAACACCGCGATCAGGGTGTCGCCGATCAGGGCGTCAATCTCGTCGATCAGCAGCACCAGCGGCTTGCGGTCGGCCGCCGCCCAGCGCTCCAGCACTTCGGCCAAGCAGTCGTGCGGCCCGGCCCGCTCCAACACCTCAGGCCAGATTTCGGCTGGGAACCGGTCCTCCAGCGTCGCGTCCGCCTCACGGGCGATCGCGTTCAGGATGGCGCGCATGGCGGCGGCAACGTCCTCGCGCGCGGACTGGCCGCGCTCGACGTTCACGTAGATGCAGCGATACGCGCCGCCGCCGTTCAGTTCATTGACGAGCGCGAACAAGGCCGATGTCTTGCCGGACTGCCGGGCGCGTGCAGCACGAAGTAACGCTTCAGTTGGATCAGCTCGAGTACCTCGTCGCGGTTCAGCCGCTGCAGCGGTGGGACGTGGTAGTGATCCTCCGGGATGACCGGACCGGCGGTGCTGAAGGAGCGCATCCTGCCCTCAGTATGCCCCTTTACCGGCGCCTGTCAATCATGCAGCCCGCCGGACGTTGCCGGCGGGCTGATCTGTGACGTCGGTGACGCTCACCAATCCGGGGAGCGGCTACAAGACTGCCCCGACCGTGAGCTTCGTTGGCGGCGGCGGAGGCAGCGGCGCCGCCGCCAGTGCAAAGCTGGTCCGGCGCGGTTACGACCAGCAGGACAACCTGTACTGGGCGCGCCAGACCCTCTACGGCAAACAGCTTCTGGTGGAGATCGCGGACGAGTAACCCCCCAGGGCCGCCGAACACGCCGGCAGGCGGCCCGGCGCCGCCGCATTGTGTTATACTCGGCACATGAGATTGCACATAACCCTGGATGGGGAACTGGTGGCCGAACTGGACCGACGCGCCGGCGCGCGCCGGCGGAGCGCGTTCATCGCGCACTCGATTCGCCGCGCCCTGGAAGACGACCAACGCTGGGACGAAATCGAAGCCGCACTTGGCACGCTGTCCGACACCGGCCACGACTGGGACCGCGATCCGGCGGCCTGGGTCTGGCGCCAACGCCGTGGCGATGATCGCCGATCCGGCTGACCGATGGCCCGCCTGATGTTGGATTCCACGTGCTCATTGACGCACTGCGCGGCCGGCCGGCGCGCAACGGCTGAGAACGCTACGTCGTACCGGCGTCGAGCCGTGGGCATGCCCAACGCACGGCCAGCCGCCTTCTTCTTGTCCGTGTCGTACCCTAGTTGAGATTATCATGTTCTATACGCTCCGAACCTGGAATCTCCGTGACAACATTGTCATTGAAAGATCAGTGCCGGAGTTTGGTAATCCTGACGTGGAGGAAGGGATGCGCAAAGGTCCGCAGACGATAGAAAAGGCGAAGCAGGGCGCCTATGTCGCGCGTTCCGTATCTTCCCTCCAGAAGATACGAATGCGGGATGGCCAAATACGGGGATTTCTCGAGGCGCGGGACGGCCAAATACGGTCAGGACTCTACCGTGACGTACTTCGAGAGATCATAGATGGCCATTCGGCAGGCGACGTTGGTGGATTCATTCTGACGGTAGGGATCGTGAGCAACCACGGAAACTGGTTCACCTCCGATAATCACAACAAGGAGCTCCGCGTGCTCGCACAGTCGTACGATTGGCTCCTGTTCCTCACCGACGCTGGGTTGTGTCAATTCGTAGACGCTACTATTCTCAACCCAAGATCGGAATTAGAGCCAGTTCGACATGCATTTCTCCAAAGCTATTCCGGCGCCTCGTCCGGGAACAGGTTTACCAAGGTGCGGATAGACGCCGCCGCGGACGACTCGCTACGGACGTATTTCAGAACCAATGAGAACGCCATAGGGGGGTTGGTTCAACGTCATATCACCCGCTGGCGGTACCGTCGACGCCCTGCGAGTCGACCTGGATAAGCTGGCCTCCAAGGATTGGTAGCGGGGTTCTCTATGTCGGCAGGACGCACGAACTCAGACGCGCTGAGCCAACACTGGTGCACGCCGCCCAAGTACGTATACGCAGTCAAGGAGTTCTTTGGAGGCTCGATCGCGTTGGATCCATGTTCGAACTGCCATTCTATCGTTGGCGCCTGCGTAGAGTATTCTCTTCCGGAGACCGACGGGTTGACCGCATCTTGGGATTATCCTGCTATCTTCGTGAATCCACCCTATGGACGAGACCGGAGCCGCGGCACCACTATCCGGGACTGGCTTCGGAAGTGTGCCGAGGCAAGCACCCGACATGGTGGCGAGGTGCTCGCCCTGGTGCCGGTCGCAACCAACACCCGCCACTGGAAAGAGTATGTATTCGGAGCCGCTACTTCGGTTGCTTTTCTGTACGACACTCGGCTCCGGTTTCTCGTCGATGGTAAGGACGCGGGCAAGGGCGCGCCGATGTCATGCGCGATGGTCTATTGGGGGCCGCAGCGTTCGCGATTCGAGCAAACGTTCATTCGCTACGGTGCCGTAGTGCACCTTGGACATCTTCACGGACAGTCTGTTGGAACCGACCGGCAAGCGGCGTCCGTTGCGAACGGAGACCGCCAAGGGCATCTGTTCGCCCGGTTACGCTGATGGCGCGTGCGGAAGCGCGGAGCGGCTACGCTCAATCGTCCAGACCATGCCACATTTCTGCAGAACTCAGAACGCGTTCCTCTCCGTTGCGGATCCGTTCCAGGACCGCGGCGCCGAGGCAGGCATCCTCCATTTCCTCGAGTTTCTCGATAATGGCTTGGCGCGCATAGTGGCTCTTGCTCCTCCCGGTCGCCTTTGCCAGGGCATGGAGGCGCGCTTCGATCTCCTCCGGGAGTCGGACGGTGACCATGCCCTGCAGGATGACCCAACGCCGAACCCCGGTCAAGCATGCCGGTGGTGGTCAAACAGCGCACGTCCCGCGGACAACGCGGTGGTGTGTCGAGGACCTGATCACAGGAGCCGGTCGCCGTAGCGCCTCTCGGGCCGGGAGTCAGACAGACAGGACGCGCGTTGACACGCCGGCGCGCAGCCGCTATGGTCCGATAATCAGCAGGCGCGCCGCAGGCGTGCAAGGAGCTACCGGGTGACCCCAGAGAAGCAAGCATACCAGTTCCTACCCCCCCCCCCCGGCGGGGAAGCACGAGCGCGTTCGGCCACGTCTCTGCCGCGGCGCCAAACCTGACCGGCCGCGTCCGGGAACACGGCGCGCCGCAGTAGCCGCCCTCCTGCTGCTGGCGGCCGTCGGCATCGCCCTCACGGGATGCGAGCCGGTAGCGCAGCCGTCCGCCCCCACGCCCGGCGCCGGCGGCGCGGGCGAACCGCCGGTGGCGCCCGCGCCGGACCCGGCGCCGCCGCCAACGCCGCAGGAGACGGAGAAGCGCTGGGCGATCGCTCCGGCGCACTTCCGCGACGACGGCGCGGCCATCTGGGCCGAAACCTCCAACCGCTCCGATCCGTTTGCGTGGGACCGCATCACCGCCGCCAACGCCGCCGCCGTACGCGTCTCGATTGACGGGGAACCGCTGCCGCTCGAAAACCTCGCGTATCCGCCGCTCTTCGACGCCGACTTCAGCGGCGCCGAATGGCAACTCACGGCCGAAGTGACTGCCGGCGCCGTCGTGCTGGTGCTCACCGCCGAAGATCAGCGTTACTACACCGGCGAGGTCGCCTCCGTCACCCTCACCGGCGGCGGGATCGGCTACACCTCTGTCCCGACCGTGGAGTTCTCACCGCCGCCCGCGGGCGGCGCCGCGGCCACCGGCACGGCGACGGGGCAGGACACCGTCGCCTCGGTGATGATCGACGACCCTGGCACCAGCTACACGACCGTCCCGACCGTGGAGTTCTCGCCGGCGCCGACGGGCGGCGTCACGGCAACCGGCACGGCGTCGCTCACGGGTATCGTTTCGGTTTCGACAGTGACGAATCAGGGGAGCGGGTACACCTCCGCCCCGACCGTGGTGGTTGATAACACCGGCACCGGCGGCGCCGGGGCGGTCGTCTCCGCGGCGGTGGCGGGCGGGCAGGTGACCGGGCTCTCAATTGAGAACCAAGGGAGCGGTTACAACTCCGCTCCGACCGTGACGTTTGACGGTGGCGGGGGTACGGGAGCGACCGGCAACGTGTCGATCAGCAAGGTGGTTGCGTCAGTGACCGTCACTGACGCGGGAAGCGGCTATACCTCCGTCCCGACCGTTTCTTTTATCGGCGGTAACGCCGGGTTCGACGCGACCGCCACCGCGGCGCTGGATGACCGGGTTACGTCGCTGACGCTCACCGATCCGGGGAGCGGCTACAAGACTGCCCCGACCGTGAGGTTCATCGGCGGCGGGGGCAGCGGCGCAGCCGCCGAGGCAAAGCTGGTCCGGCGCGGTTACGACGAGTTCGACAACCTGTACTGGGCGCGCCAGACCCTCTACGGCAAGCAGCTTCTGGTGGAGATCGTGGCCGAATAAACCTCTTCGGTGATCCGGGTATTTCGAGGCAACGATCGGCCATCCTCCTCGTAGAGTTCGACCACCGCGGCAAGCGCATCCTTGGCATTGCGCAGGGCCTCGCTGAGGGTGTCGCCTTCGGTCACCAGTTCCGGCAGCACCGGGGACGTTACGGTGTAGCCGCCTTCAGGTTGGGGCGTCATGACCAGCGGTACCTTGTATTGTATTCCATCAGTCGTCGCCGACCTCGCACGGCCCCGCAGAGTACCACACTGACCGGCGGCGTCCAGCGCATGGACGCGCAACCCGTTGCGGAGCTCGGCGCCACGGCCGCGCCGTCGCCGAAAATGCGCGGCCACCAAGGGCGGTCACGCCGGCAGGCGGCCCGGCGCCGCCGCATTGTGTTATACTCGGCACATGAGATTGCACATAACCCTGGATGGGGAACTGGTGGCCGAACTGGACCGACGCGCCGGCGCGCGCCGGCGAAGCGCGTTCATCGCGCACTCGATTCGCCGCGCCCTGGAAGACGACCAACGCTGGGACGAAATCGAAGCCGCGCTTGGCACGCTGTCCGACACCGGTCACGACTGGGATCGCGATCCGGCGGCCTGGGTCCGGCGCCAACGCCGCGGCGATGATCGCCGGTCCGGCTGACCCATGGCCCGCCTGATGTTGGATTCCACCGTGCTCATCGACGCCCTGCGCGGACGGCCGGCTGCGCAACGGCTGAGAACGCTACGTCGTACCGGCGTCGAGCCGTGGGCATGCGTCATCTCGGTCGAGGAGATCTGGCGCGGATTGCGCCCCGAGGAGGAGCCCGGGGCCCGCCGGCTGTTCAACGGGCTCCGTATCGCTCCGTTGGGGATGGCTGAGGGGATGCGGGCCGGCGCATGGCGCCGGGAGTTTGCCAGCCGCGGCGTGACACTGCATCAAGCGGACTGCCTGATTGCCGCGGCTACGGTCAGCATCGGGGCGACCTTGGCAACTGCGAACGTCGCCGACTACCCGATGGCGCGGCTACTCCTCATGCCGTGGCCCATCGGCGCGTAGCGTTCCATGAGAGACCATGAGCAGCGTAGCACGCGATTGGTCAAGCCCGCGGCGGCGCTCGGCGGACGCCGCGGGCGGCGGCCAGCGCCTCCTCGACCGCCTGCAGCGCGGCTGGCGGCGGGTGCTGTTCCGCAAAGCTGTCACGCACCTGTTGCGCCCGGTCCGGGGCGCCGCGCGCGGCGTGCGAGCGGATCAGCTCGGCCGCCAGCGCGCCGGCCGCGCGGTTCGCCTCCCAGGCTGACTGCAGCAGGTCGTGGGCGGCCTCGGCGTCGCCTACGGCGCGCAGCTCGGCGGCGGCGCGCACCGCGGCCAGCGCGGCGTGATCGGGGTGCGCCGGCAGGGTAGCGCGGAAGTAGGTGCGTTGCGCGTCGAAGTCATAGCGCGGCGTCGGCGAGCCGTTGGCGGCCAGCGCCGCGGCCACCTTGCGGAGCCCGGTCAGCCGCGCCTCGGCGAGGCCCAGTTCCTTGAGAAACTCGCCGATGCGGCGGTTGCGCGCCGGCACCGCGGGCGTGGAGGAGCGCGGCGCGAAGTGCGCTGGCTCCAGTCCCGCCGCCGGCCCCGGATAGCTGGTGATCTCCACGCGGTCCGGGTACAGGTACACCTTGGTCGGCTCCGGCGAGTCGGGTTCGTAGCTGCGGTGATACAGCGCGTTGACCAGGGTCTCGCGCAACGCGGTTTCCGGCCAGGCGCGAAAGCGGAGCGCCTCCATGCGGTGCGCCTGCTTGCGCACGTGCACCGGCGAGCGCCCCTCCAGGTACTGCAGGCACCGCCGCAGTTGATGCGCCAGCGGGCCGCGAAACTCCTGCTCCTCCAGGACGTCGCCGCTGCCGTCGGCGGCGAACAGCGCGCAGTCGATCCGGGCGCCGCGAAACCAGCGGCTGGGGTCGGCGGCGAAGAACAGCAGCCCGACGTTACGCGGCGCGTCGTGGTCGTTGACCCGCATGGTGATGCCGATGCGGCGGTAGATTTCCGGCGGGTCGGGTTCGGCGCTCAGACCGCTGCCCACCTCGTGCAGGTGCTCCCGAACCGCCGTCTCATGCAGGTCGCCGACGCTTGCCTGCAGCGACCGGCGGTCGTCCCACGGCACGCGCGCGGTCTGCGCGATCAGCTCCCGGATCAACCCGCCGCGCTGCTCCGCGGCGACGGTCTCCGCGCCGAGGCGCACCCAGTAGCGGAGCGTCCCGCGCCCGGCGTCCGGCGCGCGGTGCGGCCGCACCGCGCTCGCCGGCGCCCACACGACCAGGACGTGGCGGCCGTCCACCACTTCGGGCGAGAGCAGCGGCTGGTACGGCGGGTCAAGGCGGTTGCAGCTGCCGCGCAGCCAGCGTTGCGCCGCCGCCAGCGCGGCGGGGGAGAGGCCCGCCGGCGGCCGACTTGCGCGGCCCTCGCGCTCGGCCATCCCGATCACCACGTAGCCGCCGTTCAGGTTGTGGTAGTCGTTGGCGAACGCGCAGATGGTCTTGAGCACCTGCGGGCCGGTAGTTTCGGCATCCCATGCGGCCTTGAACTCCACCCGCACCGACTCCACGCCGCGCCCGCGGAGCAGGTTGTCGAGATTGATCGGCAGGTTGCTGCTGGCGGCGCCCATAGCGATTGGGAGTATGCAGCATGGCCGCGACCCTCGCCCCCGGTCAATCCGGCCGGGTTCGAACGCCGAAAGCGGTATTGATTCGGGCTTCCACCCCTACGACTTACGATCAAGAAACGATCCTCCTCAAGGCCCCATGCCGTCCGAGCGGCAGCGCAGCAGCCGATGTTGATTGAGAAACGTTCGTTTCTTTATCAACGGCGTTCGGCGTTTGGTGGCCCGATCCGCCTTTCCCCAACCCGCTGCCAAGCCCCCCGTGCGGGTTACTCCGGGGTCAAAAAACAGCCGGAACAGTTGACTCAAGTTTTGTCTATGCTTATACTTGGTATGTGAATAAGACCTCTCGCGGCACGCCGATCACGACCACCGTTGCCGCCCTTTCCGACCAACATCTGCTGCAGCAGGTCAGGGAACTTTCCGCCGTCGAACACTACGTCCAAGGCGTGGTAATCGATCACCTGCGCGAAGTTGAGCGGCGCGGGCTGTACCTCACCTTGGGATTCTCCGGCATGTTCGATTACGTGCGCGAACTGGGCTACAGCACTGGCGCGGCGTGGCGGCGGCTCAAGGCGATGCGGCTGTGCGAGGAAGTGAACGGGGCGCGTGGGCGGCTGCTGGATGGCACGCTGACGCTGGACGCGGCGGCGCAGTTGCAGCACGCCTTTGAGCAGCAGGAGCGCAAGGCGCGCCGCGCCGCAGCCCCCGACACCGAGAAGCCGAACGGCGGCGGACGCGACCAGCAGGCCGATGCCGGGTCGGCCACGTCGGTCATGGAGCTCGGCGCGCGGGCGGCCGTAGCGCCGGGCGGGTCGGCGCCGGACGGAGCGGCGCGCGCGGCCGGGCCGGAGGGGTCGGAGGGTGCGCCCGGCGGCTTGGTACCGGATGCGTCGGAGCGGCCGGTAGCGCCGGTGCTGGACGCGGCGGCGCGGGAGTCGCTGGTGGCGGAGGCGGCCGGCAAGAGCACGCGGCAGGTAAAGGAGATGCTGGCCAAAGTCGATCCCGATCTGGCGCGGGCGGCGGACAGGATGCGGCCGCTGGGAGCCGGGCGGTGGGAGCTCAAGGCGGTGATCGATGACGACTGCCAGGTTGGATTGGAGCAACTCAAGGGGCTGCTGTCGCACGTGGACCCGCAGATGACGTTGGGGCAACTCCTGGGGCGGGTGGTACGGGAAGCACTGGACCGCCACGACCCGTCGCAGCCGCCGCGCGGGCGGGGCCGCCGCCGGACTCCCGACGTAACCGCCCAAACTTCGGCGCCGAAAACAGCGGCCGGGCCGGGCGCCGCGACGGCGCCGCAGACCGGCATGCCGGCAGTTTCCGAGACTTCGGCGCCGAACGTACCGGCGGACGCCGGCCAGCGCCGCGTTACGGCTGCGAAGCGGCCTGCGGCGGCCACCCGGACCCGGACCGCAGAAGTCACGGCGGAGACTTCGGCGCCGAAGGAGGCTGCGGCGGCGCCGCGGACCGAGCTGCCGGCAGGCGCGGCGACTTCGCCGGCGAAGGCTCAGGCAGCGGACCGGCCCGCGGCAGCCACTGGAATTGCCACTTCGGCGCCGAAGGCAGGAGCCCGCTCGCAGCCTGCGGCGCATCGGACCGGCGGGCTCGTCACGCCGGCAACCGCGCGTCCGCAGCCGCGCGTCCGCAGCCGCGCTATTCCCGTGGCGGTCAGGCGGCAGGTGTGGGAGCGCGACTGGGGCTGCTGCAGCTACGTGGACCTGGGCAGTGGGCGCCGGTGCGGCTCCCGGCACCTGCTGGAGATCGATCACGTGGTGCCGTACGCGCTCGGAGGCAGCGCCGAGCCCGACAATCTGCGGCTGCTGTGCGCCGCCCATCACCGCTACCGCCATCGCCATGCGCGGCTCGCAGCCGCCCGTTGGTGACTTGATCCGGCTCGGCGCGCTGACTTGGGCCGGTGGACGCCGCCGCGCCATCGCCCCGAAGGCGACCCGGCCGCTACCGCTGACGAACCCGGAGCGGCACCGGCTGAACGTCAAGCGCTGCCCGCCCGCTGATCCTGGCCGCGCTGGCGTCAACCTCCCCGTGAGTCTCTGTCTCAACAATACCGTTTCAGACGTTCGCACCGATCCGGCCGGCGCTTGGCCGCCCGCGGCGGGGTCTAACGCGCCGCGCCGCCGCGTGCTAAGGTCTTCCAAGTAATCGTGATTCGGTTGATTCGCATTCGCGGCTTCAAGCGGTTCGGGGAGGTTGAGTTTCGGCTGCCCGGACACGTCGTGCTGGCCGGTCCCAACGATACCGGCAAGACCACGCTGCTGCAGGCGATCGCGGCCTGGGCGCTCGCCTTGCGGCGCTGGCGCGAGATCGACGGCGCGCGCCGCGGCACTGCGAGTAGCGGCAACGGGTACCGGCGGGTCCCGATTTCACGGCAGGCGTTCGCGGCGGTCCCGTTGCACAGCTTTGACCTGTTGTGGACGGACCGCCGCTACCGCGGCCGGATCGAGATCGAATTGCGCCACGACGCGGGGTGGGCGGTGACGATGGAACTGATCGCCGACAGCACGGAGCAGATCTACGTGCGTCCCGCGCCGAACACGCCGCCGGGTGCACTGCGAGCGGTGGACCTGCAAACCGTATTCATACCGCCGATGAACGGCATCGGCCTCGAAGAGCCGGTGTTCCTGCCACCGAAAGTCGAGCAGCTTCTTGGCCTGGGGCGGGCGGGCGAAGTACTCCGCAACCTGCTTGCGGACGCCAGCGTCGACCGGCCCGCGTGGGTGGCGTTGCAGGCCGCTATCGGCAAGCTGTTCGGCTACCGGCTACTGCGCCCGGATACCGCCGCCGCGCACATCCTCGCCGAGTACGAGCCGGAGGGCGGCGGGACGCGGCTGGACGTCGCCAGCGCCGGCAGCGGTTTCCAACAGGTGCTGCTACTGCTGGCGTTGCTCCACACGCGCCGCGGCGCCGTGGTGCTGCTGGACGAACCCGACGCGCATCTGCACGTGATCCTGGAGGATGCCGTTTACCATGAGCTGCGCAGCGCCGCGGCCCAACATGGGTCGCAGCTCATCGCCGCCACCCACTCCGCAGTCGTAATCAACGCCGTCGAACCGCGCGAACTGATCGTAACTCTCAGCACGCCGCGACCGGTTGCCGACACCGAAGAGCGCAATCGGCTCATCTCGGGGGCGAACCGCGAGCGCGAGCTTGATGGTGGCGGGCGTGGTGGCGTAGCATCGGCGCGTGGCAGTAGAAGACTCCGTTCGCACGGCGTTCGATTCGCAGTTTCAGGCCGGGCTGGACATGCTGGAGGCGGCGGTGCGGGCGTGCCCGGATGACGAATGGGACAGCCCCGAGCACCGCAACCGGTTCTGGCATATCGCCTACCATGCTCTGTTCTACGTGCACCTCTACCTGTTCCGGTCCGCGGAGGAGCACCGCCCGTGGAGCGGGCACCACGACGGCGCCAACGACCTCCGTAAGGAAGTGGAGCCCTATACCAGGGACGGCATCCTCGAATTCCTGGCGTTCTGCCGTGAGCACGCGCGCCGCCGGATCGGCGCGCTGGACCTGGCGGCGGAATCCGGCTTCTCCTGGCTGGCGTTCGGACCGGTGGAGCGGCTGGCCTACAACCTGCGCCATCTCCAGCATCACGCCGGCCAGCTCAGCGAACGCATCCGCCAATCCACCGGCGACGGCGTAAAGTGGGTCGGGCGCGGCCGGTCTGACGAAGGGATGATTTGATGCCGGCGTCCAGCGCTGATCTTGCCTACGTGCCCGCGCACGTGTTGCGCGGGTTGATTGCCGCCAAGCGGCTGTCGCCGGTCGAGTTGATGGAGTTCACGCTCGACCGCATTGAGCGGCTCAACGGCGCGCTCGGCGCGTTCGTCACGGTGATGGGCGACCACGCCATGAGCCAGGCGCGCGCCGCCGAGGAGGCGGTGATGCAGGGGCGCGAGCTGGGGCCGCTGCACGGCATTCCGGTTCCGATCAAGGACCTTGAGGGAGTGCGGGGCGTCCGTTGCACGCACGGCTCGCTGGTGGACGACGGCGTCGCGCCGGCCGACGCCACCTGCACGGAGCGGGTGCGGGCCGCCGGCGGCATCATCGTCGGCAAGACCAACACGCCCGAGCACGGGCACAACGCCACGACCGAGAATCGGGTGTTCGGGCCGGCGCGCAACCCCTGGGACTTGGCGCGCACGCCGGGCGGCTCCAGCGGCGGCAGCGCGGCCGCGGTGGCCGCCGGCATCACCGCCATCGCCCAGGGCTCGGACGGCGGCGGTTCGATTCGCATTCCCGGCTCGCTGTCCGGCATCTACGGGATCAAGGCGACGCAGGGCCGGGTGCCGCGGCGGCGCGCGGACGAGCACTCCGACGGCATCTTCAACAACTCCTCGGTGGGGCCGATGACCCGGGACGTCCGGGACGCCGCGATCTTCCTGAACGTGCTGGCCGGGCCGGCCGCGGACGCCGAGTACGGCACCTTGCCGGAGGAGCCGCCCGACTATACCGCGGCGCTGGGGCGCGGGGTCGCCGGCCTGCGCGTGGGACTCGACGTTAGCGGCATGGGCGGCGCCGGCTGCGACGCGGAGGTGCGGGAGGCGGTGGCCGCCGCGGCGCGGGTGTTCGAGGAGCTTGGAGCGCAGGTCGAGGAGGTGGAGTACGCGCCGGACGACCACGCCGTGCTCACCGCTGCCTTTCTGGACCTGTTTTGCATCCGCGCTTACGGGCGCTGGAGCGCCCAGTTGCACGACCCGGAGCAGGCGGCGCAGCTCACCGATTACTTCGCCGAGGACCTGGAGCGGGGCCGGCGTTCGCAGGGCAGCGACTACCTGGCCTGCATGAACAAGGTGGGCCGCTACCGCATGCACGCTGCCCGCTACTTCGCCGACCGTGACCTGCTGCTGACGCCGGCGACCGCCACCACGGCGTTCCCGATCGGCGAATACCCGCAGGCGCCGGGGGGCGTGCCGGTGACCCACCGGCGCTTCGGCTTTACCCCGTTCACCTACCTGTTCAACCTGACCGGGAACCCGGCGGCCACCGTGCCGTGCGGCTTCGACGCGGCCGGCATGCCGATTGGCCTGCAGATCGCTGGCGGCCTGCGGGACGAAGTGACCGTGCTGGCCGCCTCCGCCGCGTTCGAGGCCGCCCGGCCCTGGTCGGCAAAGCGCCCGGCGTTGCCGGGCTGACGTTTGGACTGACCCCGGAGCCGGCGCCGGGCCCGCTACCGGGCCGCCGCGGTCGGGCTGGCCCGGCGACCGGACGCCGGGGAGGGTACCGGGGGAAGGAAGGCGCCGGACCAGGGCGCCGGGGGGCCGCTACGGGGCCGCCGACACCAGGGCGATTCCGGCGACGATCACCAGCGCCGCCCCGATGCGCACCACCGGCGCCCGCTCCCGCATCAGCACCGCGCCGGCGGCCACTCCGAGCACGATGCTGAACTGCCGTAGCGCCACCACGTAGCTGGCGCGCTCGGAAAGCTGGTACGCCCACAGCACCAGCGTGTAGGCACCGGCCATGCTGCCGGCGGCCGCCACGGTGCGCCAATCGGGCGCCGGCGGCCACCGGAACCGCCGCCCCGCCGGGGCGCAAGGGGAAGCCGCGGGAGAGGCCGCGGAAGGATCGGCGGGAGGTATGCGCGGGCCGGCGGAGCGCGGCGCGGGCGGATGCCCGGCGGCAGGACCCGTGGGAAGGGACGCGGCGGGCGGGGCTGCGGGAGAGGACGCGGCACGGGTGGCGGAGGGGGCGGCGGGAAGGGCCGCGGCCCGCCGCCGGCGGGCGTCGATTCGCATGGCGGCCGCCAGCAGCGCCGCGTACAGCGCGGTGGAGAGGACGAACTCCCACAGTCCGTAGCGGAAGGCGTCAAATAGGCCGCCGCCGGACGCCCGGAGCATCACTTCCGCGGCCAGCTTGTCGAATGCGGTGTAGCCCACGGTTCCGGCGGCGCCGACCGCGGCCCAGCCGAGCGTCGGGTGCAGCCGGCGCCCGAGCCGGCGCGCGGGCCGGCCGCCACCCGCCGCGTCGCGCTCCCCCCGCGCGCCCTTGGAGATCACGATGCATCCGGCGGCGACCAGGGCCAAGCCCAGCCAACCGAACGGGCTGGGCGACAGGTTCCGCAGCAGGTCGAATCCGCCCAGAAACAGCACCGGCAGCGCCCGCGTCACCGGGTAGACCACCCCCATGTCGCCCGCGCGGTAGCCCATGGTGAGTCCCAGGAAGTAGACCGCCTGCGCGCAGCCGGCGCCCAGCAGGTGCGGCCAGACGTGCGGCAGCAGGCGGGCGCCGAACAGCTCGGCCGCCGCCGCGAACAGCAAACCGGGCACGCTGATGACCGCCAGGATTTGCAGCAGCGCCGTCCACGAGTCGCTGCGCCGCTTGGCGGCCAAGTTCCAGCCGGCGTGGAGGATCGTCGAGCACAGCACGATGCCGGCGGCGAACGGCGGCACGCTACCTCACGTCCGCCTCGTCGAGCACCGTCTCCAGCATCGCGCCGAGTGTCTGCGGGTCGCGGCACACCAGGAAGCGCCACGCGCCGAGCTCGCCCCAGTGGTTGACGGCGCGCACCCAGCGCTTGGCCGCTTCGTGCTTGGCGTCGGTCTCGTCGTGGGGCTGGCCCTTGATCTCCACGACTACCTGCACGCCGCCGCGCAGCCGGACGATGAAGTCGGGCTCGTAGGCGCGCGGTTCGCCCCGGTGCTGGTAGGGGATGGTGAAGTCGAGGTGGTCGTTGCGCGCGTAGCACTCCACGACGCTCCGGTCCGCCGCCGCCAGCCGTTCGAGTTGGAACGCCGCGGCCTGCTCCCAACTGCCGGTGTCGCACGCCACGTAGTTGAGGTGGCTGGCCTGCGCGGCCTGCACCGGGCGCACGGTCTTGAAGCGGACGCGCGCGGTGCTGCCGGCCGGCTCGTAGCGGTTGAGGCGCGGTAGCGGCGGCCGCTCGCCCTGCGCGTCGTCGGGCCGGATCGCCGCCGCCAGCCGCTCGGCGATGCGCTCGGCGTAGGTCTGCAGGCCGATCTCGCACGGGTGGCAGCCGCGCAGGTCGACGCGCTCGCGGATGTACTCCTGCACGATCCGCAGCACCTGCGGAAACAGGGCGTGGCGGGCCACGCGCCGGGCGTTCAGGGCGTTTACGCCATTCGCGGCGTTCGCGGCCTGCCTGGCGGCGGCGCCGATTGCCTCCGCCGCTTCGGTGAGCTGGCGCACCACGTCGCGGGCGATCTCGAAGGCGATGGTCTGCGGATGGGTGCCGGCGTAGTACCCCTGCCGGTCGACGTTCTGGAACCCGAAGCCGCCGAAGTGACCGGGCGCGCCGACCTTGTAGCTCACCTGCGGCTGGACGAAGGTGTCGACCGGCACGCTGGCCGGATCGAGCGCCAGCGGTTCCACCGCGGACACGTCGCAGACGACCCGGTTCCGCTCCGGGGGGAGGACGTAGCCCTCCACCACCGGGAAGCGAATCTCCATCTCCTGCCGCTCCGGGAGCGCGGTCACCTCGTGCTTGGGCCGCTCGTCGGGCGGCGGCTCAGCGCCGGGCTGGCGCCCCTTGAACGGGATCAGCGAGAACGGCACGCCGAAGACGTCGACGTACTCGGCGGTGAGCAGGCCGGTCTCCGGGTCCGGCGTGTAGTCCATGCGGCGCAGGCCGCGGCCCACCACCTGCTCGCACAGCAACTGGCTGTGGAACGCGCGCAGACCCAGGATGTGGGTCACGTTGTTGGCGTCCCACCCCTCGCTCAGCATGTTCACGCTGATCACGCAACGGATGCGCGCCCCCGGTTCGCCCGGCCGGCCGATGGTGGAGACGACGCGGCGCAACGCCTCGGCGGCCTCCTTCCGGGTGGCATTGGGATCGCCGCTTTCGGCCGCTTCGAGCAGCTTGGAGTCGATGCGCAGCGTGACCTCCCGGCCGCCGGCGTTCCACAGCTCGGGAAATCCCTTGAGGCCGGCGCCGCCGTCCGCCTGCGGCCCGCCGTCCGCTCCGGCGCCCGCTGTCGCGCCCGCGTCCGCTTCCTCGCCGGCGATCATGCGGTGGAAGTGGGTGGCGATGGCGGTGTTGTCGCACACCACGATCATCACCGGCGGGGTGCGGTCCTGGCCGGGAGCGGACGCCCGCACCTGCTCGAACCGCTCCTTCCACTCGCCGGCCAGCGTCAGCAGCGCGTCCTCGGCCCTGCGGTAGACCGCCTCCGGCTTCGGCCGCCCCCGGCTCAGCCGTTCGCCCGGCTTCAGGTCGCGGGCCACGTGCTCCCACAGGCGGAAATACTTGGGATCGGGCCGCCCGGTGTTGTCGGCGGCGGGCAGGCGCGGAATCTTGGTGATGCCGCACTCGATGGCGTCCACCAGGCTGAAGTCGCTCACGATCCAAGGGAACGGCGACCCTTCGGGATAGCCGCTGCCGGCCAAGTAGAACGGCGTGGCCGACAGGTCGATGCAGACGTCGATGCCGCAGGCGGCGTTGATCCGGTCCAGGCCGTCCACCCACACCGTGGCCGCCTCGCGCTCCGCCCGCGCCGCCGGGGGCAGGTCTTCGGCGGCCGGGGCCGGGCGGTAGGCGTGGTGGCCCTCGTCGTTGAGCACCAGCAGCGGCGCGCCGTCGTACAGATCGCCCAGGCGGTTGCGGGCGAACGCCTCCGGGGTCTCCTCGCCGATCCGTCCCACCGTCACCGCGCCGACGCGGATCTCTTCGGAGTCGGGGCTGAGGCGGTGCCAGTTGGTGACCATCACCTTGCCCTTGGCGAGCTCCGGGCGCAGCGGCGACGGCACCAGGTCGAACTCCTCGAAGTAGTTGCCGGCGGAGGCGGGGCGCAGCACCTGCAGCCGTTCCTTGATGGTGAGGTTGGGGCAGACTACCAGCACGCGGCGCGGAAAGCGGGCGTCGCCGGGGTTGGCGCCGCGGTTGCAGAAGGTCCAGGCGATCAGCATGGCCATGACCACGGTCTTGCCGCTGCCGGTCGCCATCTTGCAGGCGTAGCGGGGGATCGGGAGCGCCCGCGCGCCGGCGCCGCTACCGTTGCCGCCGTTGCCGTGGGGAGCGTCGGCCAGCCGCGGCGGCTGCGCCACCTTCGCCACCCACTCCTGGGGGCGCGGATTGACGCCTTGGCCGAGCAGGTCGAACTCGTCCAGCGAGAGCCCGGGTTTCCGGCGCGGCGTGCGGCCCCGCGCCAGCATCTCGCGCAGGTAGATGACGGTCTCCACCGCTTCGAGTTGGCAGAAGAACAGGCGGCGCAAGCGGTCCTCCCGCCACCAGTGGCGCAGCAGCTTCTTGGTGGTCGGCGACGAGCCCGGCCAGCCCGCCTCCCGCCAGCGGCGCACGTCGCCGCGCAACACGTTCACCAGCGGCAGGTCGTCCCGTTCCTCCTCGGCAAACAACCCGCGCTGCGCGCTCCCGGCCCGCTCCGTCTTGTACCAGTAGCCGGCCTCGCGCCGCCCCTCAATCTTGGACGGCATCCCGGTGCCGGTGTCGTACAACCAATACGCCGCCGGCTCCCCGTACGGCGAACAGATGATCGGCTCCTCCACCGGCTGCAGCGGCACCTGCGCCTCGGCCATCGCTCCTATGCCTCCCCCAAGTGCGCCGCGATCCGGTCGCGCAGCCGCTTCAGCTCCGGGCACAACCGAAACAGCAACGGCAGATTCCGCAACGAACGCGTGATCATCATCTCCCGGCCGGCGGCCGGCTGGCCGCGGAAACCGTACAGGTCAAGAAGCGGCTGGAATACCTCTTCTTTCATCCGGGGATTCTGCCGCGCCTCGTTCCAAGTCTCCGTCATGTCTCTGCGGAACGCTGCGCAGGCGTATATCTCCACCTCGGGCTGCGCCGGACAACAGAAAAGCGTAACGCCGCGCGCCCCAAGATCGGCCTCCAGCCGCTCCATGGCGTCGCGGCCCGCCCGGTCGGCATCGGGGAAGAACAGCCAGAGATCGTACCAGCCGTAGAGACCGACGGCTTCGTTACGGATGGCCCGCAGCGCATCCGCGTAGCCGCGAACCCGCGGGTTCCCCATCATCCGCACGTGGGCCGATGCTCTGCCGGCGGCAGCCAGGATCGCGTGCGCCAGAGGCTGGAGAAGGTGCCCATTGTGCATTGGATCCTCTGCGATCACGAGCACCTTCACAGCGCGGCTTCCAGCCAGCCCTCCATGAACAGGTCCGCCATCGGATACTTTCCGACGACTTCCTTGAAGTGAGGCACGTCGATCAGCGGGCGGATGGTCGACTCGCCGGTGGATTCGTCCCGTGCCGTCAGGAACGCCGTTCCGTGCTCGGACTCGTCGAGCCACTCGATCACCGCGGGAGAATGGGTGGTCGCGAATACCTGCGTGTTTTGGTATTCCGCCTGGCTGCGGAGCAGATCGACCAGCGCCCGGATGCGGTTGGCGTGGATACCGTTCTCGATCTCCTCGATCAACATGATGGCGGGCATCTCCGGCTGGAAGAAGGCGGCGGCGATCGCCGCGAACCGCAGCGTTCCGTCGCTCAAGACCGCCGCCGGGAGTTTCCTTCCGTTTTCCCGGAGCATGAACAGCGGCTCCCCGATCGCTCCGCTGAGCGTGCCCACGTCATCGACGTGCTCGGGATGGAGCTCGCGGATCCACGCCAGGTACGCGTCCTTGATCTTTTTCTCGCGGCCGATCGCCTTGACGATTGCGGCGAAATCCTCGCCGTGGTCACCCATACGGTGAATTTCCTGCGCCGCGGAGTATTGCCGCAACGTCGCAAGCGACGGTTCGACTCGCTGAGTATTTGCGAGATGAGCGGCTACCCGCCGCGCAATATCCGAGCCTTCAGTATAGAACGGTCCCTGGTCGAACCCGACATCGTCCTCCGCAAGACCAAAGAACCGAAGTCCGGCGAACCTCCCGAGGACGGATTGCTCGCTCTTCTCATTCGTTTCGAGTGGATTGCCGCCGGTATAATGGTGGCGCACGACAAGAGCCGCGGTGTCCGAAGCGCCGGGTTCAGCCTCATAAATCACCGCTCCGGATTGGAGACGCTCCCGCACGACTTGGCCGGCGGCCGGTAGGAACGTAATGGAATACTCCCAGCGACGTTCCGGTTCGCCCTCCAGCCGGCCATGCACCTCCAGGGTGACTTCGCCATTCTCGCCGGCCCCATCGTAGCAAGCGTACCTGCTGCCGCCTCGAATCCCTTCCCATACTTCGGTCGTCGCGCTCTTCGGTTTGCCGTCGAGAATCTCGCCGATGGTGAAGCCGTTGCCGATCCCTTGCAGGACGCGGAGCGCTTCGAGGAAGTTGGATTTGCCGCTGGCGTTGGTGCCGATAAACAGGTTCATCCGGCCCAACTTGAGATCGACGTTGCGGAAGCTCTTGAAGTTCTTGATGACGATGCGGTCGATCATGCCGGCTCCTCCACGGTGAGGACGCGCAGGCCCTCGTTGCCGCGTGGGTCGATCACCTTGACGGCGATGCGCCACGGCTCGCCCAGGCGGCGGTCCGGCGGCGGCGCGAACGGCAGGCTGCGCAGGCCGCTCAGATCGTCGAACGCCGCCTCCTCCACCAGCCCGGTGCGCCCGAGCGCCCGCGCCAGCCGGCTCCATTTGCTCTTGTCGGGGAAGAACGCCTGGCAGATGCAGAACGTGCGCCCGTCGTAGTCGGTGTCCAGGAACCAGGCGGCGATGCCCGCCGCGTCGGTGGGCGCGAGTGTGTTGGATACCGGATCGTAGACGTCCATCCCCTCCACCTCGACCACGTATTCGCCGTCGTCGCGGCGGGTCGGGCCGGCCACGCGCGGCGCGGAGAATACCGTGAATATCTGGCTGCCGGGCTGCGTCTTGAGCAGGTCGTCGAGGGCCGCGTCCGGGCTGATCAACGCCATGTGCAGGCGCAGGTTGCGGTGCGCGGAGTGTTCGATGGCGGCCTGCGCCGCGGCGTCGAAGCCGAAGCCGGCGAACACCACGTCGTCGTAGCCGGCGCGGTTGGCGTCGCGCACCACCTCCTCGACCTGCCACGCAGTCACGTTGCCGGCCTCCGGGCCGATGCTGACGGCCACCCTGCGCGCGTCCCCGGCGCCGTTGCGCCACTCGCCTTCGGCATGGATCAGGGCCGCGCCGGTGACCGGGTCGAGCCGCTCGAAGCGCTGCTTCTTGTTGGCGGGAAACTGCACGCCGCTGGCCTTGAGCAGGCGGATCATCTTGTCCAGGTGCGCCTCGGCGTTGGCGACCGCCGCGGCCCCGTCTTCGGCGCCGAAGTTATCCAGCTCCTCCGGCGCGCCGCCGATCGGCGTGTCCGGCCCTTCTTCGAGCGCGATCACCCCTTCCATCGTGAACGGCCCGGCGACGCGGACGGTGCCCTTGACGACGGCCGGCTTGTCGACCAGCTCCTCGGTCTCGGCGTTGGCGGCGATGCAGGCGTTGACCTCATCCATCTTCGCGCGCCACGCGGCGCGGTAGGCGGCCAGCGCCTCTTGCAGCGGCTGCGGCCAATCCGGGTCGGCGTCGAACGGCGCCTCCCATTCGCGCCATTCGCCGGCGGGAATCTGGTCGCGGTACTTGGCGGCCTGCCGGGCGGTGACCGCCTTGAGCGGCCGGCGCGCGCCGACCGGAACGATCAGATCAGGCGAGGTGTCCGGCAGCAGCCAGCGCCGCACGTCCGCGTTGGTGACGGCGTTGGCGCCGTCGCGGCGGTGCTTGGCGACCAGTTTTTCAACGAGTTTTTGTTGCTGCTCCGAGGTGACGGCGGCGAGGTGGCGGTTCAGCGCCGCGAGCGCCGCGGCCAGGATCGGTTCATGGCGGGCGAAGATCGAATCGAGCGCGGTGTTGCGGGCGATGCTCTTGAGCGTGATATGCGGCACGGTGCGGCAGTCGAGGGTGAGGCGCTTGCCATTCGGCCCGCCGTTGCCGTCCGCTCCTTCGATCCAGGTTCCGTTCGGGTTGCGAACCACGTCCTCGGCGCTCAGTGCGCGCAACCGGTAGTAGTCGAAGCGCGCGGTCAACAGCCGATGCTTGGCCAGCGTCAGCGCCACCCGGCTCGTGTCGATCGTGATCCAGCGCCGCCCCCACTGCTCAGCGACGAAGGCGGTGGTACCGCTCCCGCAGGTCGGATCGAGCACCAGGTCGCCAGGGTCGGTCGTCATCAAGATGCAGCGCTGCACGATCTTCCACGCGGTTTGCACGGCATAGACCGGGTCCTCTTCGCCCTTAGTGTCCACCCACACGTTGGAGATTGGCATGCTACGTCGATCAGTCCAGTACACTATTCCGCCGAGAGAAGCACCACCTGCGTCGAACAATCGTTCCGACTTAGCGAGTCGATCAAGGCCGGCCGGGACTTCAAAGCTCCATTGTCGGTTTGCGCCGCACTTCTTGGTATTGCCATGAAATACATAGTCAATACTACGCGACTCATGCCAGTGTTGGCTGACTACAGGAAAGTTTACTCGCGCCCACCGTCCTTCTTGTCCTTTCAGTCGGGATAGAGTCGCGTCGTCAAGACCGGAAACGCGGTGATGTTCTCCCGATGGACCGATCAGCGTATTGAACTTCGGGTCGTCTTCCGGTTCGGAACGTTCATCGATCAACGGTACGATCTTCAATTTGTCTCGATCCTTGGCATACCAAAGCAAGTAGTCGTTGACCGTGGCCGTCGGTGTCGTTGCCCCTTTCTTCTTGAACACGATAGTAACGACAACATTGTCTTGCCCGAACACCTCGTCCATGATGCAGCGGACGCGGTGCAGATTCTCGTCGCTGATCTGCACGAAGATGCTGCCGGTGTCGCTGAGCAGCTCGCGCGCCATCGTCAATCGGTCGCGCAAGTAGGCGAGGTAGGAGTGGACGCCGAGCGTCCAGGTGTCGCGGTACGCCTTGACCATCTCCGGCTCGCGGGTCAGGTCCTGCTGCCGGTCCTTGACGTCGCGCTGGCCGAGCTGCGGCTGAAAGTTGGAGGCGAACTTGATCCCGTACGGCGGGTCCACGTAGATCATCTGCACCTTGCCGGCCAAGTCCTCGCGGTGGGCGAGGCTGGCCATCACCTGCAGCGAGTCGCCCAGGATCATGCGGTTGGTCCAGTCGATGTCGTGGCGGTAGAACTGCACCGCCCGCGCGTAATCGAGTTGCGGATCGGCGAACAGATCGCGCTGCACGTCCTGTCGCGCGAGCACGCGCAGGATCGCCTGCGTGGAGACCCGCTCGTGCATGTGCAACGCCACCGGATCGACCTCGAACCACGGCCGCTCGCGCTTGCCCGTCCACTCCAGCCACGGCTCATGCCGCCGCAACGCCTCCGCCAGCGCCGCGGCCTCATCCTCGGTGAGCGCCCGGTGCCGGGCGGCCTCCAGCAACGCCGGAAGCCGGTCCGCCGCCGCCGCGTCCGGCGCCGACCGCAACGCCGGCGGCAGATGCGGATTGTACTCATACCGCACCGCCCTCTTCTCGCGCACCTCCCCCTGCGCCGCCAGCCCCGCCGGCGGAATGTTCTTCCGCACCGCCGGATACGTAATCGACGCGACGCCGTCCGCCGCGCGGCCGCCGGTCGCCGCGGCGTCTCTACGCGACATCCCGATTCTCCGGTCTTCCGGTCACGCTAAACCGGTTCAGACGCGAGATTCCGATATGCGGTTGTCTCTATCTTCTCGAGTACCGGCTCGTTCTGCTTAACAAGCCCCTCCTTTGCCGCCCGTGTAGGTCGTTCGCGTAACAACAACAATACAAACTGGATAGAGGTCAACAAAAGGAATACCAGTGACGTGAACATCATGTGTTTGAGTATCGCCACGGGAATACCGGTCCATATTTCAACGGCTCTCGTGCGGGTGTATTCATCAGGTATCCGCTTGACGTTTTTCGCGATCCGCTCAATGGGCTCTACGTCTGTCTCGATATTCTGGATGCGCTCTCCGATCCTTACCAGTACTACGAATGAGAACGACACCCGGTGGGCAAATTGTAGCATACCGCACAACGACTGCTCGACGGATCGATACAGCGGGTTATCGAACTGTAGCGTCGAATCGGGATCGAGAGCAAGATCGAACCACCTTTCCCGCAGACGAAACAGATGATCTCGGAATATGTCCAGACGCAGTCGGCGCCACAGGAAATAGATCACGAACAGAAATGTCACCCCGACCGTTGTCGTCAGAGCGACCACCGCATGTTCCATCACTCGTCCTCCCTCCGTGTCGAACCGGTCCGATTCAGGCTACTGGATTGCCGTCCTCTATCGACTCTTTGCTCCATGGTCTTGATACGGCGACTGAGATGTGTAGCACGGTACGTCAACGTAATGGCCGCGCGGTGGCTCGTCAACTGCCCGTGCCATCCTCCGCGGCCAGGACGCGCAGGCCCTCGTTGCCGCGCGGGTCGATCACCTTGACGGCGATGCCCCACGGCTCGCCCCGCCGGCGGTCGGGCGGCGGCGCGAACGGCAGGCTGCGCAGGCCGCTCAGGTCGTCGAACGCCGCCTCTTCCACCAGCCCGGTGCGCCCGAGCGCCCGCGCCAGCCGGCTCCACTTGCTCTTGTCGGGGAAGAACGCCTGGCAGATGCAGAACGTGCGCCCGTCGTAGTCGGTGTCCAGGAACCAGGCGGCGATGCCCGCCGCGTCGGTGGGCGCGAGCGTGTTGGATACCGGATCGTAGACGTCCATCCCCTCTACCTCCACCACGTAATCGCCGTCGTCGCGGCGGGTGGGGCCGGCCACGCGCGGCGCGGAGAATACCGTGAATATCTGGCTGCCGGGCTGCGTCTTGAGCAGGTCGTCGAGCGCCGCGTCCGGGCTGATCAACGCCATGTGCAGGCGCAGGTTGCGGTGCGCGGAGTGTTCGATGGCGGCCTGCGCCGCGGCGTCGAAGCCGAAGCCGGCGAACACCAACTCGTCGTAGCCGGCGCGGTTGGCGTCGCGCACCACTTCCTCGACCTGCCACGCGGTCACGTTGCCGGCCTCCGGGCCGATGCTGACGGCCACCCGGCGCGCGTCCCCGGCGCCGTTGCGCCACTCGCCTTCGGCGTGGATCAAGGCGGCGCCGTTGACCGGGTCGAGCCGCTCGAAGCGCTGCTTCTTGTTGGCGGGAAACTGCACGCCGCTGGCCTTGAGCAGGCGGATCATCTTGTCCAGGTGCGCCTCGGCGTTGGCGACCGCCGCGGCCCCGTCTTCGGCGCCGAAGTCATCCAGCTCCTCCGGCGCGCCGCCGATCGGCGTGTCCGGCCCTTCTTCGAGCGCGATCACCCCTTCCATCGTGAACGGCCCGGCGACGCGGACGGTGCCCTTGACGATGGCCGGCTTGTCGACCAGCTCCTCGGTCTCGGCGTTGGCGGCGATGCAGGCGTTGACCTCATCCATCTTCGCGCGCCACGCGGCGCGGTAGGCGGCCAGCGCTTCGCGGAGCGGCTGCGGCCAATCCGGGTCGGCGTCGAACGGCGCTTCCCACTCCCGCCACTGGCCGGCGGGAATCTGGTCGCGGTACTTGGCGGCCTGCCGGGCGGTGACCGCCTTGAGCGGCCGGCGCGCGCCGACGGGAATGATGAGGTCGGGCGGCGTGTCCGGCAGCAGCCAGCGCCGCACGTCCGCGCTGGTGACGGCGTTGGGGCCGTCGCGGCGGTGCTTGGCGACCAGTTTCTCGACGAGTTTTTGCTTCTGTTCCGGGGTGATGGCGGCGAGTTGGTGGTTCAGCGCCGCGAGCGCCGTGGCCAGTATCGGTTCGTGGCGGGCGAAGATCGGATCGAGCGCGGTGTTGCGGGCGATGCTCTTGAGCGTGATATGCGGGACGGTACGGCAGTCGAGGGTGAGCCGCTTGCCGTTCGGGCCGCCGTTGCCGTCCGCTCCTTCGATCCAGGTTCCATTCGGGTTGCGCGCCACGTCCTCGGCGCTCAGTGCGCGCAGCCGGTAGTAGTCGAAGCGGGCGGTCAACAGCCGATGCTTGGCCAGCGTCAGCGCCACCCGGCTGGTGTCGATCGTGATCCAGCGTCGCCCCCACTGTTCGGCCACGAAGGCGGTGGTGCCGCTTCCGCAGGTAGGATCGAGCACCAGGTCGCCCGGATCGGTCGTCATCAACATACAGCGCTGCACGACCAGCGGATGGGTTTGGACGACGTACTCTTTCTCCGCGCCGAAGCCGCTGATACCGGTGTCCGTCCATCCCGATCCGACCGGGAAGCTCGGCGCGTCGTCGAAGTACCGGACGTAGCGCGGCGTGTTGCCGACCCGAATGATGCGGTGCGCCTGCTTCAGCCGCTCGATGCCTTCGGCGTTGGACTTCCAGCCGCCCTTGCCCGGCGCGGAAATCGGCCAGCCGTCGATCTCGAACGGAAACACGGTCGACTCGTTACCCGTCTGCGACGTAAGGTTGTCATGCGCAAACCGCCTTCCTTCCGATTCGTCGTCGGACTCGCTGAACCAGCCGGTGGGCCGCATCGAATAACGGTACTGCGTCGCGCCCGATTCACCGCTGACGCGCTCCAGGAACGGCCGGCGAAACCTGATCCGTTCGGTGTCCTTGGCGAACCAGATGAGATGATCGAACGTCTCGTCCAGAAACCGGCCGCCCAGCCCCGACGTCTTGGAGAACTTGATGGTCACCACGAAGTTGCTGACGCCGAACACTTCGTCCATGAGCAAACGGACGCGGTGCAGATTCTCGTCGCTGATCTGCACGAAGATGCTGCCGGTGTCGCTGAGCAGCTCGCGGGCCATCGTCAATCGGTCGCGCAAATAGGCGAGGTAGGAGTGGACGCCGAGCGTCCAGGTGTCGCGGTACGCCTTGACCATCTCCGGCTCGCGGGTCAGGTCCTGCTGCCGGTCCTTGACGTCGCGTTGGCCGAGCTGCGGCTGGAAGTTGGAGGCAAACTTGATCCCGTAGGGCGGGTCCAGGTAGATCATCTGCACCTTGCCGGCCAAGTCCTCGCGGTGCGCCAGGCTGGCCATCACCTGCAGCGAGTCGCCCAGGATCATGCGGTTGGTCCAGTCGATGTCGTGGCGGTAGAACTGCACCGCCCGCGCGTAATCAAGTTGCGGATCGGCGAACAGATCGCGCTGCACGTCGCCGCGCGCGAGCACGCGCAGGATCGCCTGCGTGGAGACCCGCTCGTGCATGTGCAGCGCCACCGGATCGACTTCGAACCACGGCCGCTCCCGCTTGCCCGTCCACTCCAGCCACGGCTCATGCCGCCGCAACGCCTCCGCCAGCGCCGCTGCCTCATCCTCGGTGAGCGCCCGGTGCCGGGCGGCCTCCAGCAACGCCGGCAGCCGGTCCACCGCCGCCGCGTCCGGCGCCGACCGCAACGCCGGCGGCAGATGCGGATTGTACTCATACCGCACCGCCCTCTTCTCGCGCACCTCCCCCTGCGCCGCCAGCCCCGCCGGCGGAATGTTCTTCCGCACCGCCGGATACGTCATCGACCCCACGCCATCCGCCGGCGTGCGTGTTCCCGGTTTCTCAGTGTTCTCCTTACGCGCCACTAACTCGTTATCCCTCAATCATATCGGGCATCCGCCGACTTCCCCGCCGCCGTTCCGGCATCGTCCTGACTTGCCACTCTATCCGTTACGCGCGCTGAGAGCGTCGACAACAACTGCCATCACCCTATGCCTCGCTCAAGTGGGCCGCGATCCGGTCGCGCAGCCGCTTCAGCTCCGGGCACAACCGAAACAGCAACGGCAGATTCCGCAACGACTGAGTAATCATCACGCGCCGTCCCTCACCGCTCCGGTCGACAGTCCGGATTCGGTCGAGAAGAGGCTCGAATATCTCCTCCTTGAGCCGCGGATTGCTGCGGATTCCATCCCAGGTTTGATTCATGTCCCGCAGGTCGCGCAGAAATGCAGCGCACGCGTATATCTCCACTTCCGGCTCCGCCGGACAACAGAACAGCGATATGCCCTGGTCTTTGAGATCGGTCTCCAGTCTCCGCATCGCGTCGGCGCTTGCGCGGTCGGCGTCCGGAAAGAACAGCCAGAGGTCAAACCAGCGGTGGCGTAGCGGAAGCAGTTCGACGATGACTCGGCGAGCTTGGGCATATCCCTGCATCCTTGGATTCACGAGTACCTGGACACGGGCCGATGGGCGGCCGGCGTCGGCCAGGATAGCTTGCACCAAGGGCCTCAGAATGTGACCGTTGTGGGTCGGATCCTCCGGTATCACGAGTACACGGACGCTCAAAACACCATTTCCATCCATCCTTCCATGAGCAGATCGGATATGTGCGCCTTCTTGATGACTTCGTTGAAGTGCGGAACATCCGTCAGTGGCAGGATGGTCGATTCGCCCGTCGTGTCGGGACGCACGCAGAGGAAGGTGGTCCCGTACTCGCCGGGGTCAAGCCATTCCAACAGGGTTGGGGAGTGGGTCGCGGCGAAGACTTGAGTGTCACTCAGTTTCGGCAGGCTCCTCAGCAACTCTACGAGCACACCAAGACGACTTGGGTAAATCCCGTTATCGATTTCCTCAATGGTCATGATGTCGGGCATTTCGGGTTGAAAGAACGCAGCGGTCATCGCGGCGAAGCGCAGAGTACCCTCACTCAGCGCGCGCGCCGGAAACTCCCATCCGTTTTCACGCAGCATGAACAGGCTATCGCCGACTGCTCCGCTCACCGTTCCCACGTCGTTTACCTGGTCCGGTCGAAGCTCTTGGATCCACGAAAGATAGGCGCCCTTTCTCCTCTCGTCCGAGCAAATGGTCTGCACCAGAGAAGCGAAATCCTCGCCGCGTTCACCGAGGCGTATGACGTTCGGAGTATCCGAGTATTCCCTCAACGTCCGCGGCTCCAGATCAATCTGTTGAATGCTCGCGAACATACCCTTCATATCGTCGATAACGTCGGTCAGCTTGGGGCACTCGGGAAACGGCTTTTTCGTGCCGAGGATCGGCCGGTAGCGTGGCCCATCGACGGACGAGCGTTCCTTCTCGTCCGCTTGGTTTCCGGACCTCCATAATGAATGGTCGTCACCCGAGTACGTGTACCACTCCGACTCTACGCTGAGATGCTCATACGCCGCAGTACCCGATCCGGGTGAGAAAGCGATTCGGTACTCCCATCGCCGTTCGGGCGCCTTCGTCAACTTCCCATACACCTCGATGGTGATTTCGTCAGTGTTTTCGGCACCGGCGAAACACGCGTAGCGGCTCCCGCCGCGGATACCTTTCCAAACCTCCTGTATCGGCGTTCTCGGCTTGCCGTCGAGAATCTCGCTGATTGTCATGCCAAGGCCGATCCCTTGCAGGAAGCGCAGCGCGTCGAGGAAGTTGGACTTGCCGCTGGCGTTGGCCCCGATAAACAGGTTCATCCGCCCCAACTTGAGATCGACGTTGCGGAAGCTCTTGAAGTTCTTGATGACGATGCGGTCGATCATGCCGGTTCCTCCTCGTGTGACATCAGCGACTCAGGTGGCCTCTTTGTCCACCATGCGCCCGTTGATGTACTTGTGCATGAGAGCTTCGATATTGCGCTCCAACTCCGCAATGATCTGCTCCGCCGTATGGTGCATGATCACCTCACCGGAGTCTTCATTCACCTCTATCCAGCGCCTTCCAATGACGCTCTCCGCGGCCTTCAATCGTGCGATGAGCCGCTCCGGCTCGAACTCCCTCAACCCCGGCTCCGTTGCTCGAACGACAAAGACGTTCGGAGTAGCCTTGACGTCCTTCCGCTCCCTCTCCAGGCCGTAGAGAATGGCCCCGATCGGAACCTCGCCTTGTTCCTCCAGACGCATCTCCAACCCTTCAATCCACTCGCTAACCTGCGGGACGGTATGCGCATTCTCGAACAGCGAACGCAGCTCGGTGAGCGTGATACCGTGCCGGTAGTGAACTCGGACCAAGCGATCAAGATGATCTACCTTGAGCAGCGTAATTCTGTCGCTGACCTGCCTGATCTGTTGATTGAGACTGCCAGCCGGATCTGCTTCCGCTTCGTATGCGATGGCGGCGAAGAAACCGAACGCGGCGCTCGCCTGGACGCGAAATACCTCGAGGCCGGCGACGTCCACTCTGGCCGCGGGCACCGCCGTATGACCGGTCTGCTTCGCGTCATAAACGATGCTGTAGTTGGCCATATCGCGCTTGTGGCGGCCGAGACGAGCATAGCGCGTACCATCCGGACCAGGACTGTTTTCTCCCTTACGCTCGTATTCGAAGCCCAGAGCGCCGAACACCGCGCCGACTGCCCGTTCGAGAGCCACACTGTTCTGGTCGGCTATAGCAAGCCGCCGAAGAACTTCTTTCGCGGTCGGGGGAGCATCGCCCGCGGTCAATCTCAGAAATCTGTCACGGTCTCGCAAAAAACTGCTAATTACTACGGGTGATATGCCCCGCTCTTGGAGCTGACCCTCCAGAAACACCTCAGACGAAGCGAAAAGATTGGCCGGATTATGGCGCTTGCCATCCTCAGTGAGCCTGTCTACGAACGGGTGGTCCAGGTTCACGACCAAACGCCGTAATACCGGATCATAGCGAAGCGCGGGGGCGTTATGGCCCTGCCGCTCGAACGTACTCTTTTCTATTGGTTTCTCGGCAACCTCGTCCTTGTAGGTCGCAAGCCAGTCACTACGCTTCTCCTCCTCAATCTCTCGTGGAATGTCGATGTAGAACGACTCCTCACCCGCTTCGACAGTAGTGCGCACGCTGCGTAACAGCGGCTCGGTCACGTGTAAGCTGGGGCCGTCCGACAGCAAGGCGGTAATGTCCAGTTGCTCGTTAGTCCTGCGTTCCTGCTCATCGTAGGCGGATCGACACTCATTGAACTTCGCCAGAAGGAAGTTGCGAAACTCCTGAACCTCGCGGCAATCCTTGACGCCTTCGCGTGAAGACAGGAGATAGTCACGTAACCCGTCCGCATGGACCTCGAGCGCAAAGCGAGACCAAGCCGCATGGTTGAGCGGCGGGATGCCGAACAATTCATCGTCCAGATTGATGACGCGGTCGCGCACGCGGACGAAGAAACCGTGACTGCGCCCAACCTGACCGGACTTCCCGGTGGTCAATTGCTGTTCGTAGATCGCGGCATCGCCGCGGATGGCGCCTATGCCCGGTAGATCATCTTGTATGGGAATTGACTTGAGCGGCGTCCGCCGTTCCTTGCTTGACTTGACTTCCTCACCATTCAGCCATACGGCGAAGTCGCCGTGCAGTGGCAGCCCGGAGCTGATGACCCAACGTAATCGACCTGGCTTCAGCGTGTCGACGAGCTTCTTGAAGTCGGACAAGCCGGCCGCGGTCCAGGTCGGAGACCGGTTCGGGCCGAACATCATTGTCCACGCTTCGCGGTCTCTGCGGGCAATCTCCTCGAGGTGCGACTTGGCCGCCGCTTCGTCGACCTGCCGCAACGTGACGTCGACCCGGCCGGCGCCGTCGGACTGGCGGCCCGTGCACTTGTGAAAGTCCATGACGGTCAACAACAGTCGGCCTTCTACGTAACTGACGTGGGTCAGTTTCCAGGCCAGGACGTAGGACGCCAACTTGCCTATGCCGAACTGTCCGATCGGGGCTCTGCGACCATCCGCCAAGGGGCCGTTCTTGTTGGAATCGGCGACCCTCCAGAGTTGCCGAAATCCATCGACGTCCATTCCGTGGCCGTTGTCGATCACCCACAGCGGGTCAAGCGCGTCCGAGTCTTCGTTCGCTTCCGGTAACAGCACGTGTACTCGGCGCGCGTCCGCGTCATACGCGTTGCTGACCAGCTCCTCTACGGCCTTGTGCGGACTCTTGTACAGCCCCTCGGAGAACAGGCGGATAATGTCGTAGTTGATGGAAACCGGTATCTGCTCGATTTCCGTACCGATCGTATCAATCCGCATGGCGGTGCTCGGTCAGGGTGTGGCCGGTGGCGCCGGCGGGTGGCTCGATCGCATGGCCGTCGAGGATCTGCCAGACGTGCCGGCTGTGCGCGATGGCGGCGGCGCGTTCGGTAATGGTGTTACCTGCCACGGCGGGCAGGACGGGCGAGCCGAGCTTGGCCAGCATGGCCGCCCGGTCAGCGGCATGCAGCACGTCGTCGCGGTCGAGGTCCGACGAGACCTCCGCGAGCACAATGAGACCACGTTCTCGATGGCGGCGCTTCAGGATGATGTCCTTGAGTTGCAACGCGCGTCCTCCCGCGACTCAGGTAGTTTCTTACTCCGTCAAGGTTTGTCCGGAGCGTCGGTTGGCGGCTCGATTATGCGGCCGTTGAGCATCTTGCCATACGTTGTCGGTCCGCGCCATGGCGGCGGCGCGCTCGGTGACGGACGCCCCCGCCACTACGGGCGCAATGTATCATTTCGGCTGCAAGTTGTCGATGCACGCCCCGCGCGCGCGACGGTATCGTGGGTTAGGCGGCTGCAGGCGAGGCAAGGGGCGCAAGCGGCGTTCCTGCGCCGTTGAGTGATGGCCACGGAAATACCCGATGGGGGGCCCACAAACACGCTTGTTGTCCTGACTGCCGGACCGACTGGCGCCGCGACTTGCGTGTCAGGAGCAGCTGGTAGCGCGGCGGCTGGTCAGAAGACCTTACGGGGATAACATCGCGGGCAGCGTGAGCGACCTGTCGCTGGTTTGAGAGTATCGCCAAGAGCATGGGGGCGGAAGCGCTGAGGGGGCTGCGGGGCGCTGCTGCCAACCGGGCCATGATCGAGATTCCGTAGCCGACCTTTGGAGGATAGCGGATGTCGCTAGAAGATGGGCGTAAGCTGGAAGAAAGGGGATGCGGGTTCGAGCCCGTAGTGCGCGCCGCGCGCGAGGAAGAGGAGGAACGTGTCGAAGACTTGGCCATCGCCAGGCAGGCGTTGGATGAGTACGAAAAGAGCGGAGTTGAAGGCACTATGTCGTACGAAGAGTATCGGCGCAATCGACAGATATGCGACGGCGTGACCTGAACGGTCACTTGGCTCCCGCAAGCTGAATCTACACAATTTGCTTGACTTTGGTCGGAGCTTTGATTACACTTATGGCATGGGTAAAGCAACCGGATACGTGCCGGTAACTACCACCGTTTCCGCGCTTTCCGACCAACACCTGTTGCAACGAATCAAGGAATTGGCCGCTGTTGAGCACCACCTGAAAGTGGTCGTGATCGACCACTTGCTCGAGCTTGAGCGGCGCCGCCTGTATCTGTCCCTGGGCTTCTCCGGCCTATTCGAGTACGCGGTGCGCGAGCTCGGCTACAGCGACGGTGCCGCTTGGCGCCGCATCAAGGCGATGCGGCTGTGCGTGGAGGTGAAAGGGGCTCGCACGCGGATTCAGGACGGCACGCTGACGCTGAACGCGGCGGCGGAGTTGCAGCATGCCTTCGAGCGGAAGGAGCGCAAGCAGGCGAGTGCCGGTCGTGGCTCGCAGGCCGGTGCCGGCTCGGGGGCGACGCCCAACGGTTCGGCGCCAGGTGCTGCAGAGAAGACGCCGGAATCGGATGCGGCGCCGGTGTTGGACTCGGCGGAGCGGGAGTCGCTGGTGGCGCGGGCGGCCGGCAAGAGCACGCGGCAGGTAAAGGAAATGCTGGCCGAAGTGGATCCCGACTTGGCTAGGCCGGTGGAGCGGATGCGGCCGCTAGGCGCGGGGCGGTGGGAACTCAAGGCGGTAATCGATGACGATTGCCGGAGTGGCTTGGACCAGCTCAAGGGGCTGCTGTCTCACGTCGACCCGCAGATGACGTTGGGCGAGCTCCTGGGGCGGGTGGTTCGGGAAGCGGTCGAGCGCCACGACCCCAGCCGGCCGCCGCGCCGGCGGCGCCGTAGCCGCCAGCCCGCCGACGTGGCCGACGAAACTTCGGCGCCGAAGGACACGCCAGGGCCGGCCGCCGCGGAGGAGCCGCTGACCGCTAAGCCCGCGGGCATCACGACTTCGGCGCCGATGGTGCAGCCGGATTCCGCGCCTGGCCCCGTTGCGGCAGCGGTCCGGCTGGAAGCGGCTGCCCCAAGCGCAACTCCGGCGCCGAAGGCCGAGTCCGCGGCGCAACGCCAAGACGAGACTTCGGCGCCGAAGTCAGCCGGGCCGGAGGTTGCGGCGGCCCCTCGGCTTGCCGTAGGCGCGGGCGGTGGGGTAGCTGCCCGGCAACGGCCTCGGATTCGGGGGCGCGGCATCTCGGCCGCAGTCAGGCGGCAGGTCTGGGAGCGGGACCGGGGCTGTTGCAGCTACGTGGACCGGGGCAGCGGGCGCCGTTGCGGCTCCCGGCACCTGCTGGAGATAGATCACGTGTTCCCGTTTGCGCTTGGCGGCGGCGCCGAGCCGGAGAATCTTCGCCTTCTTTGCGCTGCCCATCACCGCTACCGCCACGCCCGGCGGGCGGCTGCGCGCGGATCGTCCAAAGCTGCGCCGCCGTGGACCATCGCCACTCGGTCGCGGGAGATTGGCGAGGCAGAAGTGGATGCTTAGCGCTCAGACCTCCATCACTTCTTGGTCAGCCTGGACTCTCGGTTGTTCTTCTGCAGAGTCGCTTGCGCGGCCAGGCGGTAGCGCTTGGCTTCGCGCTCGAAGTCAGGAATGCTCGTCCATTCTCCCCGCTCGACGGAGTCGAGCAGGTCACGCTCATCTTTGGTCAGCTTCATTCCAATCCTCGCCCAGGGTATTGCCCGCATCGTCTTACAACGCGCGGGTTGTGGCAACTGGCGGGGGGCGGCGACCCGTGGGGCGGCCCGGACGGCCCGCGGGTGGGGGAGGCGGCCGGCTTGCGGCGGTCCGTGGGGGGCCGACGACCGCCGGGTGTGGGAGGCGCGCGGCGGCGACCGCGGGCCGGGGAGGCGGCGCGACGGCGCGCGGGAGGGGGAGACCGCGGGCTGCCGGCTGGGGGCTGGCGGGCTGTGGAGGACTCCGGGCGGCGGTGCGGGCGCTGCCGGGACCACGGAAATACTCGATAACACTACTGTCCGGTTGAGCGGGCACTGTGCGATTGCAACTGGTTACATAGCTGATAGATACGGGAATAATTGGGTGGTGGCGACTTGAATCGGCCGCGGTCTTCTCACTTGCGAATCCCCAGCGCATGACCCTCCACCGTTGCGCCGGCGGCGTCTCCGCAGGCGGACGACCGGCAGCAGCTCCGGGCGGCCTCCGCCTAACCTGCTTGCCATGTATTCCGGCAAGACCCTGTTCGCCCAGGTCATGAACCTCTTGCCCTGGACCACCTTCGCTCGCATCGTCGACCGTTACGCCGGCGACCGCAACGTCCGTACCTTACGCTGCTCCGAGCATTACCGGGCGCTGGCCTTCGCCCAACTCACCGCCCGCGAGAGCCTGCGCGACATCGAGGCTTGTCTCGCGGCCAGCGCCGCCAAGCGTTATCACAGTGGATTCCGTGCCCCGGTACGCCGCTCCACCCTGGCCGACGCCAACGAGCGGCGCGACTGGCGCATCTACGCTGACTTCTGCCAGCGGTTGATCGTCCAGGCGCGGGCGCTGTACGCCGACGAAGCGTTGGCGTCGGAGTTGGAAGATACCGCCTACGCGCTGGACTCGACGACCGTGGATCTGTGTCTGTCGATCTTCCCCTGGGCCACCTTCCGGGCCACCAAGGCGGCGGTTAAGATGCACACCCTGTTGGACTTACGTGGTTCTATTCCGAGCTTCATTCACATCTCCGACGGCGCGCTCCACGATGTCAACGTGCTGGACAGGGTAGTGCCGGAAGCAGGGGCCACCTACGTCATGGATCGCGGCTACGTCGACTTCCGGCGTCTGTATGCCTTGCACCAAGCCGACGCCTTCTTCGTGACGCGCGCCAAGAAGAACTTCCGTTACCGGCGGGTCTACTCGGCGCCAACGGAGCGCACGCTTGGGGTCATCGCCGATCAGATGGTCACGTTGGAGGGGGTGCAAACCAAGCTGCGGTACCCCGACCGGTTGCGGCGCATCCGCTATCGGGAGCCGCAAACTGGGCGCACGCTGGTGTTTCTGACCAACCGGACGGGACTTGATGCGCTGACGGTCTGTGGGCTGTACAAGAGTCGCTGGAAGGTGGAGTTGTTCTTCAAGTGGGTCAAGCAGCACCTACGGGTGAAGCGGTTTCTGGGAGTGTCGGAGAATGCGGTGAAGTCGCAGTTGTGGGTAGCGGTGTCGGTGTACGTGCTGGTGGCGATCATCCGCAAGCGTCTGGGGATCGACACGCCGCTCTACACAATGCTACAGATTCTGTCGGTGATGGCGTTTGAGCAAGTGCCGTTACAGGAAGCACTTACGGCGACGGATTACCGTCTGAAACCGGACCAGTCCGCTAAACAGTTGCTATTACTTGACTTATAACCGGACAGTAGTGACTCGATAAGATGATTTATTGGGTGGTGTGCTTGACAGGTCGCCGGGGGCGCCGAGACTTGGGGGTTAGTGGGGGAGTGGGGCGGGTGGTCAGAAGCGCTGGTACCGGATAGTATCGGCGGCAGCGTGAGCGAGAGATCTGTCACTGGGTTCGAGAGTATCGTCAAGCGGATCGGGGGGCTGCCGGAGGCGCTGCAGGGGCTGCAGGACGTGCTGCTGGCCAACCTGTCTATGATTGCGGAGATTCCGGCGCCCACCTTCGACGAGGCGGCGCGGGCGGCGTTCGTGCAGGAGCGGTTCGCCGAGCTGGGCTATTCCGACTGCTCCGAGGATGAGGTGGGCAACGTGGCCGGCGTGCTGCGCGGCAGCGATACCAGCGCCGACCGCAACATCCTGCTGGTGGCGCACGTCGATACGCCGGTGGCCGCCACCGTGGACCACACGGTCATGGTGCAGCCCGACTACGTGATCGGCCCCTCGGTGGCGGACAACGCCTTGGGGGTGGCGGTGGTGGCGGCGCTGCCCACGGTGCTGGAGCGGCTCGGCCTGTCCCTGCGTTCTACGGTGTTCGGGCTGGCCTGCAGCCGCGGCCTGGGCCGCGGCAACCTGGCGGGGGTGCGCTTCTTCCTGGACCACGCCAAGCTACCGCTGCAGTTCGGCCTCTGCGTGGAGGGCGTGCAGCTCGGCCGCCTCAGCTACACCTCCATCGGCATGATCCGCGGCGAGATTGCCTGCGAGGTCCCCGAGGAGTACGACTGGACGCGGTTCGGCGCCGGCGGCGCCATCTCCACGCTCAACGACATCATCAGCCGCATGCTGGAGATTCCCACGCCCGACCGCCCGCGCACCACCATCGTGCTCGGGCGCATTGAGGGCGGCACCTCGGCGAGCACGGTCGCCACCCGCGCCGCGCTGCAGTTCGAGGTGCGCAGCGAGTCTGCCGCCACCGTGCGCCAACTGCTGCAGGACATCTCCTACATCATCGAGGAGGTGTCGTCGCAGACCGGAGCCGATATCAAGATGAACGTCTTTGCCCGTCGCCGCCCCGGCGGCATCGCCTTTACCCATCCGCTGGTGCGCCGCACCCGCCGGCTGATGCAGAGTCTGTCGCTGGCGCCGCGCCTCTCGCCGAGCACCTCCGAGTTGTCGGCGTTCATCGACCACCGCGTGCCCGCGGTGACCGTGGGCCTCACCTCCGGCGAGGCGATGGGGCGGCGCAACGAGGCGGTGCGCATCGCCCCGATCTACACCGGCCTGGCCCAGCTCCTGGGCATCATGCTGGCCATGGACGGCGGGTACTGCGAATGAGTTGGCTCACCACCAATACCTTTCATCACTCGCAGTTCGACGTCGGCGAGCTGGAGCGGCGCAAGCGCGAGACCGGGCTGACCATCTCGCTGTGCATCCCGACGCTCAACGAGGAGCGCACCATCGGCAAGGAGATCGTGGTGCTCAAGTCGGAGTTGATGGATCGCTACCGGCTGCTGGACGAGATCGCGGTGATCGATTCCGGCTCCGACGACGGCACCCGCGAGGTGGCGCGCGCCTTCGGCGCCGAGGTGTACCCGGCCGCCGAAATCCTGCCGGAGTGCGGCGACCACCGCGGCAAGGGCGAGAACCTGTGGAAGGCGATCTATCAGTTGTCCGGCGACGTGATCGTCTACGTGGACGCCGACATCAGCAACATCCACCCGCGCTTCGTGTACGGGCTGGTGGGGCCGCTGCTGAACATGCCGGAAGTCTCCTACGTCAAGGGGTTCTACGACCGCCCGCTGGCGGAGTCGGCCGGGTTGCGCCCCACCGGCGGCGGGCGCGTCACCGAGATTCTGGTACGGCCCCTGTTCGCGCTGTTCTTCCCGGAGTTGTCGGCGCTCATCCAGCCGTTGTCGGGGGAGTACGCGGTGCGGCGCAAGGTGCTGGAGCAGATTCCGTTCCCGGTCGGCTACGGGGTGGAGACCTCGCACATCATCGACGTGTACCACCGCTGGGGCATGGGCGCCTTCGCGCAGACCGACCTGGACCGCCGCGTCCACACCAACCAGCCGACCGGGGCGCTGGGGCGCATGGCGTTCCGCATTCTGCAGACCTTTCTGAAGCGGATCGACTCGCTGGACATCATCAGCAAGCTGCCCGATCTGAACACCACGCTGAACCAGTTCCTGGTGAACCAGGGCCGCTACGAGGTGGCGGCGCACGAGATCAACGAGCGCGAACGCCCGCCGATGATCGAGATTCCCGCCTACCGCCGCAAGCACGGCATTGGCGAGGGCGCGGCCGAGGCGGGCGGGGCAGCCGAGGCTGCCGGGGAGGGGCCATGAAAGTTACGCAAGTCAGGAGCTTTCCGGTACGGGACGAAGCCGGGAGGGGCTACTTCATCGTGCGGGTGGATACCGACGCCGGCCTCCACGGATTGGGCGAGGCCGGCATCCGCAACTGGGGCCCGGCGATCGCCCGCGCCGTGGAGCACCTCGCCGAGTTGGTGGTCGGCGCCGACCCGTGGCAGACCGAGCGGCTGTGGCAGTTGATGTTCCGCGCCGGGTTCTTCCCTGCGGACAAGGTGTACGCCTGCGCGCTGAGCGCGATCGACATCGCCCTGTGGGACCTCAAGGGCAAGGCCGCGGGCCTGCCGGTGTACCGGCTGCTCGGCGGGCCGGTGCGGCCCAAGGTGGTGTGCTATCCCCACTCACAGGGCGCCACCATCGAGGAGCTGGCGGAGAATGCCCGCCGCCACGTGGACGCGGGCTGGCGCTTTGTGCGCTGGGGCCTGCCGGAGACCTCGGGCCGGTTCGAGGCCGGCAGCGGGGCGGTGCTGGAGCCACGAAAGTCAATTGCGCTGGCGGTGGAGCAGATGCGCGCGGTGCGCGCCGCGGTGGGGCCGGAGATCGAGCTCTGCTTCGACGTGCACACCCGGTTGGAACCGCCGCACGTGATTCAGATGTGCAAGTGGCTGGAGGAGTTCCGCCCCTTCTTTATCGAGGACCCGATTCGCTCGGAAAATCCCGCCGGCTACCGCAAGCTGGCGCGCCATATTTCGCTGCCGTTGGCGGCGGGCGAGCAGTGGGCCTCGAAGTGGCCGTTCCGGGAGGTGATCGAGGAGGAGCTGATCGATTACGCCCGCATCGACCTGTGCATCGCCGGCGGCATCACCGAGGCGCTCAAGATCACCCACTGGGCGGAGACCCACTACATCGACGTTGCGCCGCACAACCCGCTCGGCCCGGTGAGCGCCGCGGCCTGCGTGTCGTTGTGCATGGCCGCTTCCAACGTCGGCGTGCAGGAGATGCCGCGCCGCCCCGGCAGCTTCGCAACGGAGTTGTTCCCGCAGCAGATCGGGTGGGAGGAGGGCTTCGCCTTCTGCCCGGACGTACCGGGGCTCGGCGTCGACATGGACCTGGAGGCGGCCGAGCGCTCCCACTTCGGCGCCCACGACTGGCCGCCCCGGCTCTCCCGCGAGGACGGCGCCTTCACCAACTGGTAGCGCCCGCCCGGCGCGCCCGCCCGCGTGCCGTCGCCCCCCGCGCGTGCCGGGGGGAGGGCGGACCGGTGCGAGGGCACCCGGAGGCGCCGCCCTGTGCGCCGCCGCCCCGTGCGCGCCGGAGCGGCGGGGGAAGGTCGGGCCGGGCGCGCCGGCTCAGGGGAGGCGTTCGGCGGTGAGGTAGAAGGCGCCGGCGAGGTGGTTGCCGGCGGCGTCGAACCACCAGCTCCTGATCTGCGCCGGGCCGCGTTCCAGCGGCAGCCGGAAGGTCACCTCGGCGGCGCCCTCCGGCACCGGCAGCGTGGCCTCGGCGCGGCCGGCGCGCAGCCAGGCGGAGGCCACCGGCAGCGCCCGCCCCGCCGGCATGCCGCCGTCCACGCCGCGTAGCGGCGGCGCCGGCGCGGCGATGCCGAGGCCCGACTCCTCCGGCCAGCGGCGCAGGGTAAGGGCGTAAGTACCGGCATGCGCGGCCTGCACGTGCCAAGTGCCGCTGTCGCCCGCGGGCGCGCGGATGTTGGGCTGGTTGTCGGCGTAGGCCCAGGCCCAGTCGGCGCTGCACAGGCGCATCGGGTTCTCCTCGGCGGCGCCGATGGTGAGCGGCTGGTAGCGCTCCAGGTTGCCCTCCACGCCCGCCCACCACGCTTCGTAGTGCGCGCGCATCCGCGCCGCCACGTCCGGGTAGCGGGCCGCCAGGTCGTCCGTCTGGCCGGCGTCGGCGGCCACGTCGTACAGTTCGCTGCCGCCTACCAGGCGCCAGCGGCCCCACAGCACCGCGGCCACGTACTTGCCGCTCTTGCCGAAGTCGGGCTGCTCGTTGGGGTGCCCGTACTGCACCACCGTCATGCGCTCCGGCGGCGCCTCGACGCCGCGCGCCGCGCCCGCCAGCGACACGCCGTCGAACTCCACGCCCGGCTCGACCTGCAGGCCGCACAGGTCCGCCAGCGTGGGCAGCAGGTCGGTGGCGCGGGTCACGCCGTCCACGTCGCGGGCGGCGGGCGATGCGGGGCTCCCCGCCGCGTCTGGGGCGGGGTTGCCGCCGATGCTGCCGGCGGGCCAGCGCAGCAGGCACGGCACGCGGTGACCGCCGTCGTACAGGGATGCCTTCTTGCCGCGCATCCCGGCGTTGTACACCCCCTCGCCGGAGGCGGTGCCGTTGTCGGTCAGGAACACCAGGATGGTGTCTTCGTACAAGCCGTTTTGGTGCAGGAACCAATCCAGCCGCCCCACGTTCTCGTCGATGCAGGCGATCATGGCGAAGAAGCTGGCCTGGTTGGCGGTCAGCCCGCCGCGCTCCACCGCCGCGCGGTAGGGGTCGCGGTAGTGGTCGGGAACCCAGAGCGGCCCGTGCGGGGCGTTGGTGGCGAGGTAGGCGAAGAACGGGTCGCCGTTGCGTTGGCACCGGCGGATCCAGGCCGTGGCCTGCTCGAACCACACGTCGGTGCAGTAGCCGCGAAACTCCTCGCTCACCTCGCGGTGGCGGTAACGGTCGTCAAAGTAGTCGTTGCCGAAGTGGTCGGCGGCGGAGGTAAGGCCCCAGCTCGGATGCCAGATCGTCTCCTGAAAGCCGCGGTCCTGCGGCCGGTAGGGGTAGTTGTCGCCCAGATGCCACTTGCCGAAGTGACCGGTGCGGTAGCCGTTGGCGGCGAACAGGTCCGCCGCGGTGGGCAGGTCGGCGCGCAGCAGGGAGCGGCCCATGCACACGAAGGTGGCGCCGTTGCGCAGCGCGTCGCGGCCGGTCAGCAGCTCGCCGCGGGTCGGGGTGCACACCGGGCACACGTGGAAGTCGGTAAAGCGCACGCTCTCCGCTTGCAGCCGGTCCAGCGCCGGGGTGCGCAGCACCGGATTGCCGGTGTAGGAAAGGTCGCCGTAGCCCTGGTCGTCGGTCAGGATGACGATGACGTTGGGCCGGCTCACGGCTGCTCCCGCCCCGGCGCCTGACCCTGCCTCCGCGCCTGGCCCTGCTCCGGCGCCGGCACCTGCAGCAGCCGGTGCAGGTGCCGCAGGACTTCGTGCTCGGACACCACCCCACGGACGTGTCCGGCGGCGTCCACCAGCGGGAGGTGGTGAAACGCCCCCAGCACCATCTTGTGGATGGCCACCGCTACGCTGTCGTCGTGGCGCAGCACCACCGGGTCGCTGGTCATCACCTGCTCCACGGTGACCGCGCGCGGCGCGCGTCCGGCGGCCACCACCCGTTCCAGCAGGTCGCCTTCGGTAAAGATGCCGCGCACGTGGCCGGCGTCTACCACCAGCACGTAGCCGCTACCTTGCTCGCGCATCAACGCGCCGGCCTCCGCGACCGAGCTGCCGGCCTCCGCCAGCAGCGGCGCGCGCGTCACCAGCGCGGCCACCGCGTCGGAGAGGAGCTGGTCGTCCCCCTCATCCCGGCGCCGCTGCGCCGCCCGCGCGCGGTACAGGTTGGCGCCGCACGCCTCGCACTCCGCGCTCTCGGTCACGTTGGCGAACCCGCATTCGGCGCATTCCAGCGCCGGGGCCACCGCGCCAAGCGCCGCCGTCGGTTCAGGCAATGCTCCAGGTCTCCCCGCCGCGCAGCAGCGCCGCCACGTCGCCTTCCCCCTGCCGCTCCCGGGCCGCGCTGATCTGCTCCGCCATGCGGCTCTCGTAGGTGGGCTTGTCCACCGCGCGCAGCACGCCGAGCGGCAGCGGCGTACCGTTCGCCGGCGACATGTGCGCCAGCACGTAGGGCAGCACGTTGCTGGGAATCTTCTCGTCGTGCACCAGCAGGCCGGGGTCGTCGGCGTCGCAGATCACCGGCTGCAGTCCGTCCAGCTTGATGCCCTTGTCGCGCTTCTTGCCGAAGATCAACGGCTTGCCGTGCTCCAGGTGGATGCTCTGCTCGGCGCGCACGCCGCGTTCGGCAAAGTAGTCAAAGGCGCCGTCGTTGTACACGTTGCAGTTCTGGTACACCTCGACGAAGCAGCCGCCGCGATGGTGGGCGGCGCGCTTCAGGGTTTCGGCCAGGTGCTTGGTGTCGGTGGCCACGGTGCGCGCCACGAAGCTCGCTTCCGCGGCCAGGGCGATGCGCGCCGGGCTCACCGGCTGCTCCAGGGTTCCCTGCGGCGAGCTCACGGTCTTCTTGCCCACCTCGCTGGTGGGGGAGTACTGCCCCTTGGTCAACCCGTAGATGCGGTTGTTGAACAGCACGATGTTCAGGTCCATGTTGCGCCGTAGCGCGTGGATCAGGTGGTTGCCGCCGATCGACAGCCCGTCGCCGTCGCCGGTGATCACGAATACCAGCAGCTCCGGGCGGGTGATCTTGAGCCCCGTCGCCAGGGTGGCGGCGCGGCCGTGAATGGAGTGGAAGCCGTAGGTTTCCATGTAGTACGGAAACCGGCTCGAGCAGCCGATGCCGCTGATAAAGACGATGTTCTCGCGCGCCACCCCCAGCTCCGGCAGCACCCGTTGCGCCTGCGCCAGAATCGCGTAGTCGCCGCACCCCGGGCACCAGCGCACCTCCTGGTCGGAGACGAAGTCCTTGCGGGTCATGGCCGGGAGCGCGGCGCTCGGCGCCGCGGCGGCAGTATCGGTTGCCCCTGCGGTAGCAGTTGGGCCTGCGGTATCAGTTGGCATTGTTGCGGTCGCTCCCCGCCAGTTCCTCGACGATGGCAGCCTGCACCTCGCGCACCAGGAACGGCTTGCCCTGCAGCTTGGACAGGCGCCGCGCGTTGACGCCGAAGGCGTCGGCGATGAGCAGCCGGAGCTGGCCCAGGTTCAGCTCCGGGATCAGTACCTGCTCGAACCGTTGCAGCACCTCGCCCAGGTTGGGCGGAAACGGATTCAGGTGCCGCAGATGGGCATTGGACACCGCCACGCCCTGCTCGCGCAGCTTCTCGCAGGCGGTGGTGATGGCGCCGTAGGTGCTGCCCCAGCCGAGCACCAGCAGCCGGCCGCGGTCCGGGCCGTGCACCTGCAGCGGCGGCAGGCCCGCGGCGATGCCGGCGATCTTGCGTACCCGCAGCCGCACCATGCGTTCGTTGTTCTCCGGGTCGTAGCTCACGTTGCCGGTGCCCTCTTCCTTGGCCAGGCCGCCAACCCGATGCTCCAGGCCGGCGGTGCCGGGAATCGCCCACGGGCGCGCCAGCGTGCGCGCGTCGCGCGCGTAGGGCTGGAAGCCGGCGGGGTCGGTGCGGAAGCGCACCGGTATCGAGGGCAGGTCGTCCATCGCCGGGATGCGCCACGGCTCGGAGCCGTTCGCCAGGTAGCCGTCGGACAGATACAGCACCGGCGTCATGTAGGTCACCGCGATGCGGAACGCCTCCAGCGCCATGGCGAAGCAGTCGCCGGGCGTGGCCGGGGCGACCACCGCCACCGGCGCCTCGCCGTTGCGGCCGAACATCGCCTGCAGCAGGTCGGCCTGCTCGGTCTTGGTCGGCATGCCGGTGGAGGGGCCGGCGCGCTGCACGTCGATCACCACCAGCGGCAGCTCCACCACCACCGCCAGCCCCAGCGCCTCGCTCTTGAGCGCCAGCCCCGGGCCGCTGGTTCCGGTCAACGCCAGCGAGCCGCCGAACGCGGCGCCGATGGCCGCGCCGATGGCGGCGATTTCATCTTCCGCCTGGAAGGTGACGATGCCCAGGTTACGGTGGTGGGCCAACTCGTGCAGCACGGTGCTGGCCGGGGTGATCGGGTAGCTGGCGTAGAACAGCGGGCGGTTGGCGAGGTGGGCGGCGGTGATGAAGCCGAGCGCCGTGGCCTGATTGCCGGTGATGTTGCGGTAGGTGCCGGCGGGGAGCGAGGCCGGCGGTACCTGGTAGGCCGAGGTGAACAGCTCGGTGGTGTCCGCGAACGCGTAGCCGGCGTTGAGCGCCGCGGTGTTGGCGGCCACCACCTGCGGGCGTGCGCCCCACTTCTGCTCGAACCAGCGCAGCGTGGGCTGCGGCGGGCGGTCGTACAGCCAGTAGATGATGCCGAGCGCGTAGAAGTTCTTGGAGCGCCCGGCCTGGCGCGGGCTCATACCCAGGTGCGCCAGCGCCCGCTCGTTCTGCGAGGTGATCGGGAGCCGGATGACCCGGTAGGCGCTCAGCGAGGCGTCGTCGAGCGGATTGCGGTCGTAGCCCGCCTTGTTGAGCCCCTGGGTCGTGAAGGCGTCTTCGTTGACGATCAGGGTGCCGCCCGTTGGGATGTCGGGGAGGTTGGCCTTGAGCGCCGCCGGATTGAGGGCCACCAGCACGTCGGGGGCGTCGCCGGGGGTGTGAATGTCCTCGCTGGCGAAGCTGATCTGAAACGCGCTCACCCCCGGCAGCGTTCCGGCGGGGGCGCGAATCTCGGCGGGGTAGTCGGGCAGCGTCGACAGGTCGTTGCCGAACGCGGCGGAGACGTTGGTCAACTGCGAGCCGACTACCTGCAGGCCGTCCCCGGAGTCGCCGGCGAAGCGCACCGTAACGCGGTCGAGCTCGGCGCGGTCGCGGGTGCCGCCGCGGGCGGGGGCGGCGCTGCTCTCCATCAGGCGCCGTCCGTTACCCGCGCCGTCTGATGCGGCCGCGGCGGCAGGTTGAGGATGCGGTCGGGCAGCATCTCGGCCAGAAACTGCAGCAGGATGTGGCTGGTGAGGACGCCGAGGTAGCCGCGCGCGCCGTCGGCGATCGGGATGTGGCGGTAGCCGCCCTCCACCATCGGCGCCACCGCGGCGCTGAGCGGCGCCGTGGCCGGCAACGTCGTGGGGTTGGGGGTCATGAACTCGCGCACCGGGGTGGCCGGCAGGCCGTCCGGCGTCACCGCGCGCATCAGCAGGTCGTAGTAGGTGAAGATGCCCGCCAGCCGCCCGCCGTCCAGCACCAGCACGTGACTGCGCCGCGAGGCGTGCATGGCGGCCGCCACCGCGCCCGCCACGGTGTCGCCGGCGACCGTCAACGCCGGCTCCAGCGCGATGGAGCCGATGGGATGATGTTCCAACTCACGATAAATGGGCATGCGCCGCCGCCACTCCTGCTTACCTATTGTCGCGGCACGCCCGCCAAAGATCAACCGCGCCCGCGGCGGCGCGGCTGAGCGGCACGTCGCGGGGCGGGGTCAGAGCCGTTCGGCGACTTTCAGATAACGCACGCCGGCGGCCGCGGCCCGCTCCCGGTCGGCGGCATCGAGCCGATAGCCGGCAATCAGCGGGGTCGCCTCGTTGCCGAACACCGCGGTCAGCGTATCCGCGCTGCTGCGGCTGCGGGTGATGTCCTCGGCGTCGAGCCGGTTGGCCACCTCGACGGCGACCCAGACCAACTTGCGGTCGCGCTGGCGCTGGGCGCGCAGGATGACATCGGTGGCCGTGATCCGTTGCTCCTGCGAAAAGCTGATACGACCCTCGTCGGCGGCCCGGGCAATCGCTTCAGTGAAGTCTTCGGGCGCCTGGAGCACGCCGCTACGGATAATGCGGGCGCGCCGCAACCCCAGGTGCTGACTCAGCAGCGACTGTATGTTGCGATGTATTTTCATCTCCAGGTCCGAGCCCTTCAGGTAGCCGACGTCGTTCTTGAGCGTCGCCACGTCGTTCTTGAGCGCGGCCACGTCGATCTTGAGTTCCGCGACGTCCCGTTCGATGCGGTCGAGGCGCGCGGGCATGCCGAGGAACTCGTTGGTGAGCATGGCGCGCAGCAGCATGCGCTGAGCCTCGGGGTTGGTCTGCAGCTCGGCGATGATGCGGGCTACCAGCGACTCGGGATGCAGGGGTTGAGCAATCACGGGGGCCATGACTGGGCTGCAACCTAGCACTACGCACCGCTCAGGTCAAGGCCTCCTCCGCCGCCGGCCAAGGGGGCGAAAGCGGTGCGGCGCGTGATAGGGGGCCGTAGCGGCAGCCCGGCCACTACCGACCGGGCCGGGGGCCTGCGGCCCGGCGGCGGCGGCGGGCCGGCCGTTGAAGAGCGTGCCCGCGTGGCCTACCGTTGGCGGCGTGGAGCAACCTACCGCCGGCACGGCGCTCCCCGCCGCCATCCTGTTCGACATGGACGACACGGTCGTGGATACCTACCGCGCGTCGCGCGCCGCCTGGGAGGAAGCCGCCGCCGCGGCGGTGCGCCGGCACGGGCTGGACCGGCAGCAGGCGCTGCAGGCGTTTCTGGCCGCCGACCGCTGGTTCTGGCAGGAACCGGAGCGGGAGGACTGGGGGCGCCTCCACCAGGCCGGAGCGCGTACCCGCATTGCGCGGCGCGCTCTAAGGCAGCTCGGCCGGCGCGACGACGGCATCTCGCAGTGGGTTGGCCCGTTCGTGGTGCAGGCCCGGGTCAGGGCTCTGCGGCCGTTCGCCGGCGCCCTGGAGACGCTGGCCGAGCTGCGCCGCCGGGGGGTGGCGCTGGCGCTGGTGACCAACGGCGAGGCGGCGAGTCAGCGCGCCAAGATCGACCGGGTGCAACTGGCGCCGCGCTTCGACGTGGTGGTGGTGGAGGGCGAGTTCGGCGTCGGCAAACCGGAGCCGGAAGTGTTCGAGCACGCGCTGGCGGCGTTGGGGAAGCGGCCTGAGGATGCCTGGATGGTCGGTGACGACTTGGCCAAGGACATCGCCGGCGGGCAGGCGTTCGGGCTGCGCACGGTGTGGGTGGACAGCCGCGCGGAGGGGTTGCCGGAGCAGCCCGCGGCGCGCCCCGACCGCATCGTGCGCGCCATTGCGGAGCTGCTGCCGGGTGGGCTCACGACCGGGGGGCGGGGCGGGACCGGTCGTTGAGGTAAGCGGCGACCGCGGCGGCGGTGGCGCGCGCCTGGCGGATGCAGTCGGGGATTCCGGCGCCGTCGTAGGCCGCGCCGGCGAGCCACAGGCCGGGGGTGGCCGCGGCGTCGGACCACACCTGCGCCAGCCAGTGGAGATGGCCAACGCGATAGAGCGGGGTGCCGCCCGGCCAGCGCTGCACGCGGCTGAGCGCCGGCTCGGCGGCCGTAGCGAAGCCGCCGCCGAGGATGGCGGCGAGCTCGGCCGTCACCAGCGCGGTCAACTCGGCGTCGCTCTGCGCCGGCAGTTCCGGGTGGCGCCAGCCGCCGACGAACGCGCGCAGCAGGACCGCGCCGGCGGGCGCGCGCCCGGCCCACTTGCCGGAGCTCCAGGTGCAGGCCAGCAGGCGGCTGCCTTCGCCGCGCGGCACCACGAACCCCGATCCCGGCAGCGGCAGCTTCACGCGCCGGTCGCGGTAGCCGAGCGTGACGATGGCCGAGGAAGTGGTCTCGGCGGCGCCGAGATGCCGCGCCAGCTCCGGGTTGAAGCCGGCCACCAGCGGCGCGGCTGCCGGCGCGGGGGTGGTGACCACCACCGCCGCGGCGCGTTCCTCCCGCGCGGCGCCGCCGGCCGCCGGCTGCAGGCGCACCCGGTAACCGCGCGCCGCGGGCACGATTTCCGTGGCCGCGGCGCCGGTGCGCAGCGAACCGCCCAGCCTCGCCGCCAGCGCGGCGCTGAGTTGCTCCATGCCCCCGCTGAGGCTGGCGAACGGGCTGCCGCGCAGGTGCGCCAGCTCCTCGGGCGGGGAGGGCGCCGGCGGGACTGCGGCCGGCGCGGAGCGGCGGCCCGCGGGCGCGCGTAGCGCCGGGAAGGTGGCCGCCAGACTGAGCCGCCAGGGGTCGGCCAAGTGGATGCCGGCGAGCAGCGGCTCGCCGAGCACGCGCAGCATCTCCGCCCCGTAGCGGCGTTGCACGAAGGAGCCGACGCTCTCGTCGCTGCCTGCGCCGGGGGCGGGCGGGGCGGGCAGCAGCCGGTGGGCCAGCGCCCGGAGGCGGCCGCCCGGCGACAGCAGGGGCGAGCGCAACAGCGCCCACGGCCGGGTAGGGTGCACCAGGCGCATGCCGGCCGGAATCGCCAGCAGCCGGCCGCGGCGCAGCACGTAGGCGGCGCGCGGCTGCCGTTGCGGGATCAACGCTTCAGCCAGACCGAGCTCCCGGCACAGCTCCACCGCGGCCGGCTTGGCGGTGAGGAAGGAGTCGGGGCCTGCCTCGATCAAAAAACCGTCCCGGTGGTCGGTGCGCAGCTTGCCGCCCGCGCGCGGCGCCGCCTCCAGCACCATCACCTCGCAGTTCTGGGCCGCGGCGCCGCGCTGCAAATAGTAGGCGGTGGCCAGGCCGGTGACGCCGCCTCCCACCACCACCACCACCACCCGCGCCCGCGCGCCGGGCGCCGCCGGGTTGGTCACCGCAGGCCGCCGGCCGCGGCCTCCTGCACCCGGTCGGCCAGCGCGGCGATCAACTCGCCGTCGCTGCCGAGGGAGGTGGTGCGCCGCACGCCGACCCCCAGCGATGCCCCCAGTTCGCGCAGCTCAACGTCTATGTCGAACAGGATCTCGACGTGGTCGGCCACGAACCCGAACGGCGCCACCAGCACCTCGGCCACGCCGGCGGCGGCCGCGGCGCGCACTTCCTCCTCCGTCGACGGTCCCAGCCACGCCCCCGGGCGCGCGCCCGCGGACTGGTAGCACAGCCGCCACTGCCCCGCCGGCAGGCCGGCCACGGCCGCGACCGCGGCCGCCGAGGCGCGGAGCTGCTCCGGGTAGGGGTCTCCTCCCTCCACCCAGGCCGCGGGCAGGCTGTGGGCGGAGAACAGCACGCGCGCGCTCTCCGGTGCGCGCAGGGCCGCCTGCGCCTGCCGCAGGTCGCGCGCGACCGCGGCCACGAAGCGCGGATGGTCGCCGAAGTGGGAGACGAAGGCGAAGCGCGGCGCCTCCGGCAACCCCTCCGCCGAGGCGCGGACCTGCTCCTGATAGGCGCCGACGCTGTGCCGCGAGTAGTGCGGCGCCAGCGCCACGGCCACCGCCTCGGTTACCCCCTGCGCCGCCAACTGCCGCACCGCGGCGGCGATGCGGGGCTGCCAGTGGCGCATCCCCACCGCTACCGCGGCTTCCACGCCGCGCCTGCGCAGAGCGTCCCCCAGGGCCGCGGCCTGCCGCTCGGTGGCGGCGCGCAACGGTGAGCGGCCGCCGATGCGGCGGTAGCGCTCGCGGATCTCGGCCACCAGCGCCGGCGGCGTCGGCCGCCCGCCGCGGATGTCCTGCAGGTAGGCGGGTACGTCGGCCAGCGAGTCGGGGCCGCCGTAGGCCATCACCAGGACGCCGAACCGGCTCATGCGCCGGCTGCTCCCGGCGCGGTGCCCTCAGCCCCCGCGCCCGCCGCGCCCGGTGCGCCCGGCGGCGGGAAGCCGTGCACGATCTCGGCCAGCCGCGCCACCGCCTCGGGCGGGGTCTGCGGCAGCACGCCGTGGCCGAGGTTGAAGATGAACCCCGGCTTGGTGGCCGCCGCGGCGAGGATGGCGCGCGCGCGCCGCTCCATGAGCGGGGCGGGCGCGAACAGCAGCGCCGGCTCCAGGTTGCCCTGCAGCGCCATGCGGTCCGGCAGCAGGCGCCGCACCGCCGCCAGGTCGACGCGCCAGTCCACGCTCAGCACCGCGTACGGCAGGCCGGTTAGCAGCTCCAGCAGGCCGCCGGTGGCGGTGCTGAAGTAGATCAGCGGCGCCCCCGCGGACTGCAGCTCCTCGCCGATCTGCCGCACGTAGGGCAGCACGTGCTCGCGGTAGTCGGCGGCGCTCAGCGTTCCCGCCCAACTGTCGAAAAGCTGCAGCGCCTGCGCCCCGGCCGCCGCCTGCGCCGCCAGATACTCGGTCACCAGCCGCGTCAGCCTGGTCATCAGCTCGTGCCACGCCGCCGGCTGCTCGTACAGCAGCCGCTTGGTGAGGGTGAATTGGCGTGACGTGCTTCCCTCGATGGCGTAGGTGGCGAGCGTGAACGGCGCCCCGGCGAAGCCGATCAGCGCCACCGCCGGCGGCAACTCCCCGCGCACCAGCTGCAGGGCGCGCAAGGTCGCCGCCGCGTAGCGGGCCGGGTCGGGCACCCGTAGCGCGGCAACGTCGGCGGGGGTGCGAATCGGGTTGTGAATCGCCGGGCTGGTGCCGTTACCAAAAGACAGGTCCAGGCCCATGCCCTGCAGCGGGGGCAGGATGTCGGCAAAGATGATCGCCGCGTCCAGGTCGAAGCGCCGCAGCGGTTGCAGCGTTACCCGGGCGGCCAGCTCCGGGCTGCCGATTATGTCGAGCATGCCGTGCCGGGCGCGCAGCTCGCGATACTCCGGCAGGTAGCGGCCGGCCTGCCGCATCAGCCAGATCGGCACCCGCGCCACCGCCTGCCGCCGGCACGCGGCAAGCAGCGGGCTCACGCGAACAACTCGAGCGCGTCCGCCGCGGAGAGATGCAGCGCGCTGGTGAGCGGCGTGTCGCGCTCGGTGTAGGCGCGCGCCTCGGTGCCGCGCAACTGGTTCACCAGATCGGAGAAGCGGGTCAGATCGTCAGTCTCATAAACCACCACGAACTCCTGATCCTGCACCCCCACCGAATAGAGCAGGAGCTGGGTGATCTCCGGGTACTCCTTGCCGACGCGGATATGGCCGTTCATCATCCCCTGCCGGGTGTCGCGGCTCAACGCGTACCAGGCGCTGGTCTTGACGAAGGGATAGACGACCAGATAGCGCTTGCGGGCCGCGGTGAAGGGATCAATCTCCTGCGTGGAGCGAGACTTGGTGTAGGTGGAGGGGCGCGTGAACCCCCACAGCGGGCGCTTTACCTCAAGCAGCGGGCGAAACGGGGTCAGCGCCCGCGCCAGGCCGCGAAAGTAGCGCTGCACGGTTTCCGGCTCCGCCGCCTGCAGCGCGGTCCACGCCAGCAGGTCGGCGGAATCGTGCAGCGGGAACACCTGATAGAGGTGCAGGGCGTCCGCCGCCTCCGCCAGGCGCTCGGCAAGCGCGCGGTGCTGCTGCCGGCGCTCCTCCGCGCCGAGTTGCCACCAGGCGGCGGTGAAGCGCAGCAGGGCGAAGTGGCTGAGGGTACGGGGCGTGCTTCGCGGTGACTCGGTGGCGGCCATGATTGCTCCTGGTTTTTGCTCGTGATGCTCGTGATCTTGCGCGCGGATCAGGTCCCGGAATCTTCCGGTTTCGCGCCGGCGAACGGTTCCGGGCCGGCGAACAGGTACTCGACCACCTCGCGGTAGCGCGCGGCCTCTGCGCCGCCGGCCGCGGCGCGCAGCCGCTCCAACGGGCGCCGCAGCAAGCGCCGCGCGACGTTGTGCGCCAGCGACTCGACCACCCGCCGCTCGCGGGCGGAGAGTTCCGGCAGCCGCCGCCACGCCCGCTCCAACTCGGCGTCGCGGGCGGCGCTGCCCAGTTCGCCGAGCAGGCGCAGGGTAGGCGCCACGGCGCGCTGCTGCAACCAAGCCTCGAAGCGCGCCAGCTCCTGCTCGATCACGGCCTCGGCGCGCGGTACTTCCGCGGCGCGCGCCGCGCGGCCGGCGCGGGTTGCCTGCTCCAGGTCGGCGAAGTCGTAGAAGCGCACCGCGGGCGGCGGCGCGGCGTCCCGCTGCACGTTGCCGGGCAGCGCCAGGTCGACCAGATGCAGCGGGCGTTGCGGGCGGTCGCCGGTCACGGCGCGCAGCAGCGGGCCGTCGATGAACGGTTCCGGCGCCGAGGTAGCCGCAATGGCGACGTCGGCCGCGGCGAGCGCGGCGCGGCTGCCGCCCCACGGTACCGCCCGCCCGCCGCAGGCGCGCGCCAGCTCCTCGGCGCGGGCCAGGGTACGGTTGGTCACGGTGAGCCCGCCGACGCCGAGCGCGCGCAGGCGTTCGCAGGCGCGTTGCGCCATGGTGCCGGCGCCGAACACCAGGGCCTGCGCCTCGCTCAGGGAGCCGAGCCGGGCCGCCACCAGGTCGACCGCGGCCGGCGCCAGCGAAGTGGCGTGGCGCCCGAGCGCGGTGACCGTGCGCACCCGCTTGCCGGCGTGGATGGCGGCCCGGAACAGGGCGCTCAGCACCGCGCCCGCGCCGCCGAGCGCCGCGGCCTGCGCCAGCGCCTCCACCACCTGGTGCTGCACGTCGGTTTCGCCCAGGAGCATCGAGTCCAGCCCCGCGGCCACGCGCATCAGGTGGTGCGCCGCGGCCGCGCCGTCCAGCACCGTCAGCGCGCCCGCGGCGGCGGGCGGAAGGTGCGCCCGCAGCAGCTCCTGCAGCGCGGCTTCGGGCGCGCCGCAGGTGTACGCCTCGCACCGGTGGCAGGTGTTGAGCAGGGCCCACTCGAACGGCTGCCCGCGGCCGGGCGCGGCCAGCCGCGCGCAGTGCTGCGGCAGGGTAGCCGCGGCGGCCGCGGCCGCGCTTGCCAGAGAGCGGCTGAGGGGTCGATAATCGAGGCGCAGGACGCGAATCATGGGTACTCGGACGGGTACAGGATATATACGGTTTTATCTGATTCGCAAGTGCCCGGCGAGGCGCGGATGAGCGCCCCCGAGGGCGCCGGGTGGCTGACGATCCGGCAGGCCGCGGAGCTGCTCGGCGTGCACCCGCTGACGCTGCGCAACTGGAGCGAAAAAGGCGCGGTGCCGTGCCTGCGCACCCCGGGCGGCCACCGCCGCTACCGGCGCCACGATCTGCAGCGCATGCTCACCGCGCCGCAGGAGGACCCGGCCACCGCGGCCGCGGTCACGCACCTGGTGCGGCAGGCGGTGCGCGCCGCGGTGGTGGCGCCCCGGCGCAGCGCCGCGGCCAGCGCGCTGCATACCATCCGCGCCGACCTGAGCCACGGCCAGCGCCGCTCCCTGGCCGAGATCGGCCGCGAGTTGCTGGCGTTGCTGGTGCGCTACGCGGCGCCGCCCGTTCCGGGCGCGGCCGCCGCGGCGCCCTCCGGGCTGCTGCGGCGCGGGCGCCGGCTGGGGCGCAGCTACGGCATGGCCGCGCGCCGTCTCGCCCTGCCGCCCTCCGCGGTGGTGGCCACCTTCAACTTTTTTCAGGAGGCGGTGGTCAACGCGCTCGCCGAGTGCGAGGCGCTCGACTACGCGCGTCTCAATCGCCTGTTCGGCGTCGTGCTGCTGGCCGCGGTCACGGCCGCGGAGCCGGCCGCTGCCGCTGGCGCGCCGGCAGCCGGCGACTGATGTTGCCGCTCCTTAACGGCGCGTTAATCGCCAAGCAACTTCGCCGTGGTTCCTTTATCGTCACGAGGTTCAATGAGCATGGATAACCAAGTATCGATCAGCTTGCCGCGGCGCACCGCCGCGGTCGCCGCGGCGCTCCTGCTGCTCGCCGCGGGCGGCGCCAGCGCCTCCGGCATCTTCGACTCGGCGAGCACCGGCGCCCCGGCCTTTACCCCCCTGCAGGCAACCGAGCCGCTCCCCGCGGCGCCGCCCGCCGCGCCCGCGCTGCCGCTGCAGAGCACCGGCCTGACGCTGCTGCAGGAAATCCAGGAGACGTTTCGGCAGATCGCGGCCGCGGTGATGCCGGTGGTGGTCAAGATCGACACCACCATGCCGGCGAGCAGCCGGGAGCGCTTGTTCAACCTTGCGCCGCGCCGCGGGCAGGAGTTCGGCGCCCCGATGCCGGAGCCGCCGCCGGGGGGCACCGGCTCCGGCATCATCCTCAGTCACGCGCGCGGTCTCTACTACGTGCTCACCAACAACCACGTGATCCCGGAAAGCGCCACCGGCATCACGGTGACGCTGGACGACGGCCGCGACTATGACGCCGAGCTCGTGGGCCGCGACCCGCGGCAGGACGTCGCGGTGGTTTCGTTTCGCGCGCCCGGCGGGCTGCCGGCAGCGCGCCTCGGCGACTCGAGCCGGCTGCAGGTGGGTGACCTGGTGCTGGCGGTGGGCAGTCCGTTCGGGTTCCAGTCCAGCGTCACCTCCGGAATCGTGAGCGCGCTCGGCCGCGAGACCACGAGGCGTCTCGACGGCGCCAACATCGCCCAGTACATCCAGACCGACGCGGCCATCAACCCGGGTAACTCCGGCGGCGCGCTGGTCAACCTGCAGGGTGAGGTGATCGGCCTCAACACCTGGATTGCGTCGCGCAGCGGCGGCAGCACCGGGGTCGGGTTTGCCCTGCCGATCAACTCCGCCAAGGACGGCATCCGCGACCTGATCGAGTCCGGCGCCGTGCGCTACGGCTATCTGGGGGTGTTCGTGAGCGCGGCCAGCGACGAGCTGCGCGCCGCCCTGGGCGTCGCCGAGGTGGACGGCGCGTTGGCCTGGAGCGTGATTCAGGACTCGCCGGCGGCGCGCGGCGGCTTGCGGCCCGGCGACTGGGTAACCCACGTGGACGGCGAGCCGGTGAGCGGCAGCGGCGACCTGATTCGCAGCGTCGGCGCGCTGGAGCCGGGCCGCACCAGCAGCTTCGCGGTGGTGCGCGCCGGCAAGCCGCTGCAGGTGCAGGTGCGCGTGGCGTTGCGCGATGACAGCGGCCAACGCACCGTGCGTGACTGGCCCGGCCTCTATCCGTTGCCGCTCACCGAGGCCGCCCGGGAGCGGCTCGGCGTCGGCAACCGGCGCGGGGTGCTGGCGGGGCAGGTGAACGAGGGCGGCGCGGCGGCCGCGGCCGGCCTGCGGCAGATGGATCTGATCACCCACGTCAACGGCTCCGCCATCCGCGACGCCGCCGACTTCTTCCGCCTCCTCGGCGCGGGTGAGGAGGATGAGTATCAGGTGCGCATTCTGCGCAATGGCCGCCGCATGACCGTCGACCTGCGCCCGTAGCGCGTAGACCTTGGCGTAGCCGTGGCGGGCGGGCGGGCGGCGGGGCGCGGGAGCCAAGCGTGCCGTGCTGCGTTGACAGGCGGGCGCGCGCCCGGTTTGGATACGGGCCGGTGAAGCTGCACGAGTATCAGGCCAAGGAACTGCTGGCCCGGCACGGGGTGAGCGTGCCGCGCGGGCGGGTGGCGCGCAGCGCCGGCGAGGCGGAGGCCGCCGCCGGCGAGTTGGCGGGCGGCTGCGTGGTCAAGGCGCAGGCGCATACCGGCGGGCGCGGCAAGGCCGGCGGCATCAAGCTGGCGGCGGGCGCGGCGCAGGCCGGGGCGGCGGCGCGGGAGCTGCTGGGCAAGCGCCTGGTCACCGGCCAGACCGGCCCCGGCGGCCTGCCGGTAACCGCGCTGCTGGTGGAGGAACGGGTCGCCATCGCGCGCGAGTTGTACCTGAGCGTGACCATCGACAACGCCGCGGGCCTGCCGGTGGTGATCGCCTCGGCCGCGGGCGGCGTGGACATTGAAGAGGTGGCCGCGGCGCAGCCGGAGGCGCTGCACCGCGCGCACGTCGATCCCGCCTGCGGGCTGCAACCGTTCCAGGCGCGGGCGCTGGCCCTGGCCGTCGGCCTCGACGGCGAGCTGCTGGCGCCGGCGGTGCGGCTGATCGGCGCGGTGGTTGCCGCCTTCGAGGCCAGCGACGCGAGCATGATCGAACTCAATCCGTTGGTGGTGACCAAGGCGGGCGGCCTGCTGGCCGGCGACGCCAAGGTCGCGCTAGACGACAACGCCCTGTTCCGGCAGCCGGAACTGGCCGCGTTGCGCGACCGCAGTCAGGACGACGCGCGGGAGCTGCAGGCGCATGACGCCGGCATCGACAACTACGTAAAGTTGACCGGCACGATCGGCTGCCTGGTGAACGGCGCCGGACTGGCGATGGCGACGCTGGACGCGATCAAGCTGGCGGGCGGGGAGCCGGCCAACTTCCTGGACATAGGCACCGCCAACCGCGAGGAGGCGGTGGTCGCCGCGCTCGGCATCATCGGCGCCGACCCCGCGGTGCGCGCCGTGCTGATCAACGTCTTCGGCGGGCTGGCGCGCACCGACGTGATCGCCGCCGGGCTGGTGGCGGCGAAGGCGCGCGGCGCCCTGCCGCAGCCCACCGTGGTGCGGCTGGCCGGCACCAACGTCGAGCAGGGTCTCGCCGTGCTGGACGCCGCCGGCGTCGAGCTGATCCGCGCCGGCGGTTTTGCCGAGGCGGCGCGCGCCGCGGTGGCCGCGGCGCGCGCGGGAGGCTGACCAATGGCGGTGTTGCTGGACCAATCAAGCCGGCTCCTGATTCAGGGCTTCGGCCGCGCCGGCCAGCTCCAGGCGCGGATCAGCCGCGCCTACGGGAGCGCGGTGGTGGCGGCGGTCACCCCCGGCCGCGGCGGCCAGCGGCTGGAGGATACGCCGGTGTACGACACCGTGCGCGCCGCGGTGGCGGAGCAGGGGGCCAACGTCTCGGTGATCTTCGTGCCCGCCCCGCATGCCGCGGACGCGATCCTGGAGGCCGCCGACGCCGGCGTGCCGGTGGCGGTGTGCATCACCGAGTTCGTCCCTACCCGCGACATGGTGCGGGTCAAGCGCTGCCTGCGCGGCAGCGGCACCCGGCTGCTCGGCCCCAACTGTCCGGGGGTGATCGCGCCGGCGCACCGGGCGCGCGCCGGCATCATGCCTCCGGCGGTCTACCTGCCCGGCGAGGTGGGGGTGATCTCGCGCTCCGGGACCCTGGTGTACGAGGCGGTGGATCAGTTGACGCGCCTCGGCATCGGGCAGTCGGGGAGCGTGGGGGTAGGGGGGGACCCGGTGACCGGCACCTCGCAGCGGGAAGCGCTGGAGCTGTTCGAAGCCGACCCGGCCACGCGGGCGGTAGTGCTGATCGGCGAGATCGGCGGTACCGCGGAGCAGGAAGCCGCGGAGTACGTCGCGGAGATGAGCAAGCCGGTGGTGGCCTTCATTGCCGGCGCGAGCGCGCCGCCGGGGCGGCGCATGGGGCACGCGGGCGCGATCATCGCGGGGGCCGCCGGCACCGCCCGCGCCAAGCAGGAGGCGTTGCGCGCGGCCGGCGCCGAGGTGGTGGCGTCGCCGGCGGCGATCGGCGAGGCGATGCGGGCGGTGCTTTCCGGCGCCTCCGGCGGCTGATTCCCTACACCCGGCCGCGGCCGGCGCCGACAAGATGGTATGGGGCTGCTGTCGCGCGCCGACTACGTGCAACAGGATCCGGCGCCGAAACCTGCGCCGCAGGTCCGCGACGCATCCCCTGACCCGGCCACCCCGCCGGTAATCCCGCCGCCGAAGTCGGCGGTACGGAAGTCAGCCCCGCCCCGCCCGGCGGTGCCCGCAGTCGCCGCGCCGCTTCCTTCCGCTTCGGCGCCGAAGCCGGCGCCGCGGAAACCAGCCGCGCGCGCGGCCGGGGCGCGCAAGGCCACGCCGGGGCCGGCCGCGGTGTGTCCGGTCGTGGCGCGCCCGGTCTGCTACTATGGCGACTGTCACTATTGGAGCGGTGACCGTTGCGGCCATCCGCAGGCCGCCGCCGAGGCCGGCCCGCGCCGCCCGCGGGCGCGCCGCGCCGCTCCCCGGGCAGTAGCCGCCGCCCCCGGCTAAGGCGGGCCGTCCGGCGCCGGAAGGGCGCTTCCACTACACTCTCACACCGACATGGCTGATCCAAGCATCAAGAAGGCATACGAGAACCTGCCGTTTCTGCGCAGCGGCGCCGCCCGCGAGCTGCGCATTCTGTCCGAGTACCTGGAGCCGCAGGCGCGCTTGCGGCGCCGCCGCATCCGCAGCGCCATCGTGTTCTTCGGCTCCACCAGCGCGCGCTCGCTGGCCGAGACCGAGGAGCGCTACGGCGCCGTCGCCTCCGGCCGCCAGGCCGGCGCCGGCAGCGCCGAAATGCGCCGGGCGCAACGTCAGATTCGCCTTGCCGCCTACTACGAGGACGCCCGCGTGCTGGCCCGCAAGGTAACCGCGTGGACCAAGGAATCGGGGGCGGAAGGCGAGCTGGTGGTGTGTTCCGGCGGCGGTCCGGGGATGATGGAGGCCGCCAACCGCGGCGCCGCCGAAGCCGGCGGCCAGAGCGTCGGACTCACCATCAGCCTGCCGCACGAGCCGTTGCCCAACCGCTACATCAGCCCGGGCCTGGCGGTGGAGTTTCATTACTTCTTTATGCGCAAGTTCTGGTTCATGTACCTGGCGCGCGCCCTGGTGGTGTTTCCGGGCGGCTACGGCACCATGGACGAGTTGTTCGAGGTGCTGACGCTGCTGCAGACCCGCAAGGTGCAGCGGCCGGTGGAGGTGATCGTCTACGGGCGCGAGTACTGGAACGAGGTGGTGAACTTCGAGAAGCTCCTGGAGTGGGGCACGATCAGCACCGAGGACCGCAAGCTGATCCACCTGGTGGACGACGTCGACGAGGCGTTCGCCATTCTCACGCGGACGATCACTGCCCCCAAGGCCGGCAAGAGCGGCTGAGAGAACCGCCCGGCGCCGCGCCGGCGGGCGTTACGGGTGCGCCGGGGCGGGCTCCCGCGGACTCCGGGGAGCGCGGCGTTGCGCCGCCGAAGCCGGCGCCGCGCCCTGAAAAAACTGGTGCAGGGCGGCGGCCACGCCGGGGGCGTCCTCGGCCGCGAACCAGCGCGCCTCCGGGAAGCGGCGGAAGAACGTGAGTTGCCGCTTGGCGAAGCGGCGGGAGTTGCGCTGAATCAGCGCGCAACACGCCGCCGGCTCCGCTTCCAAAAAAAACTCGGCGTAGCCGATGCTGCGCAGGCCGGGGGTGGCGGCGTGGTAACCGCGGGCGCGCAACGCCGCCACTTCGGCGGCCAGCCCGGCGCGGAACATCTGCTCTACCCGGCGGTCGATGCGGGCGTACAGCTCCGGCCGCTCGCGCTGCAGCCCCAGCGTGAGCAGCGTGTAATCGCGGCGCGCGGCGCGCGGATTGCGGAACGCCGACAGCGGCTGCCCGCTCAGCCGGTACACTTCCAGGGCGCGCACCACGCGGTTGGTATCGCCGTGCGGCAGCCGCGCCGCGGTGTCGGGGTCAACGAGCGCCAACTCCCGGTGCAGCGCGGCCGCTCCCTCCCGCCGGGCGCGCTGCTGCAGTTCCCCGCGCACCTCCGGGTCGGCCGGCGGCGCCGCCGACAGACCGTGCAGAAACGACCACAGGTAGAAGGCCGCTCCGCCGGCGATCAGCGGCAATCCGCCGCGCGCGTGAATCTCATCCACCAGCCGTTCCGCGGCGCGCACGAAGTCCCCGGCGGTGAACTGCGCCTCGGGCTCCGCCACGTCGATCAGGTGATGCCGTATCCGCCGGCGCAGGCCCGGCTCCGGCTTCGCGGTGCCGACGTCCAGGCCGCGGTACACCTGCCGCGAGTCGGCGTTGATCACCTCGGCGCCGCAGGCCTCCAGCTCCGCGGCCAACTCTTGTAACAGCGCCGACTTGCCCACCGCGGTCGCGCCCAGCAGCAGCGCTACCGGAGGCGGCGGGCGCGCCGGCGGGCCGTTACCGTTCGATCTCGTACTTCACCTTCTTGGTGAGGATCTGCTTGACCGCGGTGGAGACCACCTTGCCGGCGTTGGCATCCACCTCTTCGTCTTCGCCGATGATGGTGAGGTGATGCGCGCGGCGCATGGCCGCGGCCGCCAGTTCGTAGCGGTTATCGACGTTGCCCAGGAGCAGAGTGAGAGGAAGAATCACGACTACGCAATATAACCGCTCGCGCCCGCCGGGGGTACCTCATTCGGTCGTCGTCGCCGCCGCCGGCCCGCCGCCGGCCGCCGCGGCTGCGGCCACGATGGCGTCCGCCACCTGAAACTGATCCTTGCGCGCGGTGTCCAGCACCAGGTCGGCGTGGTCGTAGCGGTCGACGTCGATCTCGTACAGACGGAGGTAGCGCGCGCGATCCTCCCGGTCGCGGGTGTTCATGGCCGCCAGCGCGCGGGCCTCAGCAATGCCTTCGCGCTGCGCGATCCGCCGCGCCCGCAGCTGCGGCGCCCCGCTCAGATACACCTTCAGGTCCGCCTCCCTGAGCAGCCAGATGGCGAGCCGCGAGCCGAGCACGCAGTTGTCCGCCGCGGCTGCCGCCAGTTGGCGCCGGTCCAGGGCGTGGTCGAACGCAGGGTCGCGCTTCGCCCGGCGGTATAACTCGGCAAAGCTCAAGCCGTACTCCGCCGCCAAGTCCCTGAAGGTGAAGTTGATCAGCCGCAGGCCGAGGCGCTGCGCCACCAGGCGCGACACGGTGGAGTTTCCGCAGCCGCTCTTGCCGGAGATGGCGATGCGCACTACTCGACGTTCCGCAGGTGCTCGCGAATCCGCTCGATGGCGGTCTTGGCACGCACCGCGGCGGCGCTCATTGCGTAGGCCGACCCCTTGGCGGCGATGGTGTTGACCTCGCGCATCATCTCCTGGCCGATGAACTCCAGCTTCTTGGCGCGCTCGCCGCCGGCCAGCGCGTGGCGGAACGCGTCGAGATGGCCCCGCAGCCGCACCAGCTCCTCGTTGACGTCGGCCTTGGCCAGCACCGCGGCCAGCGCCGCCAACAAGCGGCCCTCGTCCACCTGCTCCGCCAGCAGCTCCCGCATCCGCGCCGCCATCACGGCGTGCATGCGTTGCGCCGCCGCCGGCGCCTCGGCGTCGATGACGGCGACCTCCGCCGCAACCGCCTCCAGCAGCCGCGCCACGTCCGCGGCGGTCACCGCGCCGTCGCGGGCACGCGCGGTTTCGAGACCGGCGAACGCCTGCTCAAGGGGAAGCTGGCACTCGCGCCACGCCTCCTCGACGCCCGGCGCGCGCTGCTCGCCTAGAAAGCCGCCCACCGCCAGCAGGTGGCCGAGGGTTACCGGAGCGCCGCCGGTCAAGGCCGCCAGCTCGCGCAGCGCCGCCAGGTGGGCGCGCGCGGAGGCGGTATCGACCGTCACCCGCACCGCGTCGGCCGGCTCCCGCAGGGCCAGCGCCAGTTCGACCCGGCCGCGCGCCACCCGCTGCCCCACCGCGGCGCGCAGGCGCGGCTCCAGCTCGGCGAAGCCGGCGGGCACGTTGAGACTCACCTCCAGGAAGCGGCTGTTGTAGGACTTGATCTCCACGCTGACGCGCCAGCGCGGCCCGGCGTGTTCGGCGCGCCCGTAGCCGGTCATGCTCTTCACCCGGCGCCCCCGCCGGCGCCGCCCCGCAGCCGGCGCAGCACGTCGTGGGCCACGCGCCAGTTGTCGCCCGCGCCCAGGGTAACGAGCAGGTCGCCGCGGCGCAGGGTGGCGGCCAGGTAGGCCGCGGCCGCGGCCATCGTTTCGCAGTAGCGGGTTCGCGGATGACGGCGCGCCACCGCGCGCCACAGATCGCGCCCGGCGCGCGCCGCGGCGGCCGCCCCTTCCTCCCGGGCGGAGCCGTAGACGGGATGCAGGAGCACCTCGTCCGCGGCCGCGAAGGCGGCGCCGAAGCCGGCCAGCAGCGCCCGGGTGCGGGAGATGGTGTGGCTCATGAAGTCTGCCACGAGGCGGCGCCCGGGATAGAACGCGCGCAGACCGGTGAGCGTGGTGGTCAACTCGGTGGGGTGGTGCGCGTAGTCGTCCAGGATCAGGACGCCGCGGCACTCGCCGATCACTTCGGTGCGCCGCTTGCCGCCGCGGTAGGCCGCCAGGGCGCGTTCCATGGCGCTCCCCGCCGACCCATCCAGCGGGCGCCCCTCCGCTTCGAGCAGCCGGACGGCGACCGCCACCGCGGCGGCGGCGTTGGCGGCGTTGTGGCGCCCGGCGACGCGCAGGGTGAGTGGGTGCGCCAGGCACCACAGGCGGACGCGGGTGGCGCCGGGAGCCAGGGTCACGCTCTTGATCCGAAACGGGCCGGCGGCGCGCTCGCCGTAGGGGCGCAACCGCAGGTCGGGGCGGCGCCGGGCCGCCTCGGCCGCCACCTCCGCGGCGCCGGGGTCGTCGGCGCAGTAGATGATGCTGCCCCCGGCCGGCAGCGAGACGGCAAACTCGACGAACGCCGCCACCACCGCGGCGTGGGTGGGGAACGCGTCCACGTGCTCCAACTCCACCGTCGTAATCACCAGGTGGCTGGCGTGAAAGTTGGCAAAGTGGTTGCGGTACTCGCAGGTCTCCGCCACCAGGTAGGCAGCGCCGCGCTGCAGGGTCGCGGCGCCGCCGAAGTTGGGGACGCCGGTGGCGGTGAGCACGGTGGCGGGAAGCTGCAGGGCCTCCACCAGCAGGCCGCACAGGGCCGCGGTGGTGGTCTTGCCGTGGACCCCGGCGATCGCCACCGAGGTCGCCGCGCGGGACAGTTCGCCGAGCGCTTCGGGGTAGCTGGAGAGCGGGATTCCGCGCGCCGCGGCGGCCACGAGCTGCGGGTTCGCGCCCCGCTCGTAGGCCGCCGAGTGAATCACCCAGTCAGTATCCGCCGGAAGATCGGCGGCGGCGAAGCCGGCGCTTGGGCGCAACCCCAGGCGGTCGAGAATCTCCTGCGTCTGGAACGTTTCGGCCACGTCGGAGCCGCTCAGCAGCGCGCCGCGCGCGGCCAGAATCTCGGCCAGCGCCGCCATCCCCGTGCCCTTGGCGCCTACCAAGTGGATACGCCGTCCGCTGATCGCCAACCGCGGCATACTTTCAATATCGGCACCGCCACGAGAGCGGCGCCGTGGCGGGAGGTACATCTCCTAGGGGAGTCGAACCCCTGTTGCCGGGATGAAAACCCGGTGTCCTAACCGCTAGACGAAGGAGACTTGCAGGTAGCGACAATATGCACGGATGTGCGTAGTCCGGTCAACATCCGGTAGGATGTAAGCATGACGATGATCGAGTGGCAGCCCGCGCGGCGCCCGCAACGGCGCGTCCGGCGCGCCCGGCGAGGCGCCGGAGCACTATTGACCCTGACCCTGTTCGCGCCGGCCCTGCTGGCCGCCGCGGTGCCGGCGGTCGCCGCGCCGCGGCCGGGCATGGCGGCGTCCGCGCCGGCCCTGCTGGCCGAGGAGCCGCCGCCGCGCGGCGCGGCGCGGCAGTTCAAGACCGACTTCAGCCGGCATACCGTTCCCTATGCCGAAGTGTTGTCGGGCGGACCGCCCAAGGATGGCATCCCGGCGCTCGACAATCCCCGCTTCATCGGCGTGGCGGCGGCGGACTGGCTCGAAGCCAGGGAACCGGTGGTGCTGGTGGAGGCCGGCGGCGCGGCCAAGGCCTACCCGCTGCAGGTGCTCACTTGGCACGAGATCGTCAACGACGAGGTGGGCGGAGTGCCGATCGCCGTCACTTTCTGCCCGCTGTGCAACACCGCCATCGGCTTCAAGCGCGAGTTCGACGCCCAGGTCCTCGACTTCGGCACCACCGGGCGCCTGCGCTACAGCAACCTGATCATGTACGACCGCCAGACCGAGACCTGGTGGCAGCAGGCCACCGGCGAGGCGCTCGCCGGCCGCTACGCCGGCAGCCGGCTGGAGTTCTATCCCGCCAACATCGTGAGTTGGGAGGAGTTCCGCACCGCCTATCCGCACGCCGAGGTGCTGTCGCGCGACACCGGTTACCGGCGCGCCTACGGGCGCAACCCCTACGCCGGCTACGACGACGTGAACAACACGCCCTTCCTCTACCGCGGACCGCGCACCCCCGAGGCGCTGCCGGCGATGGCGCGGGTGCTGACCGTGGACCTGGAGGAGGAAACCGTGGCCTATCCCTACGCCGCGCTGGCCGAGCACTCGGTGATCAACGATACCGTTGCCGGGCAGCCGGTGGCGCTGTTCTGGCAGGCCGGCACCGCGTCCGCGCTCGACACCGCCAGCCTCGCCTCCGGCCGCGACGTCGGCACCGGCGCCGCCTTCAGCCGCGAGCTGGATGGCCGGGTGTTGGAGTTCGAGTTGCGGGAGGGCGTGATCCGCGACCGGCAGACCGCGAGCTCGTGGAACCTGCTCGGCGCCGCGACCGCCGGGCCGCTGCAGGGCAGCCGGCTGCGCCCGGTGGTGAGCGTAAATCACTTCTGGTTCTCGTGGGCCGCGTTCCGCCCGGAGACCCGCATCTTCACGGCTCCTTGACCCCGGCGCCGGGGAAGGGCGATAGTAGGGTTGCGCAGGGTACCGCTCGGTGGTCCGTGACGGTGCGGCGCGGGCCGCGGTTTCCCGTGGCCGCACAATTTCTCGTTGCGTCAATCGTTGCGACAGTTTCCGGGAGTACCTGATAGATGCCATGTGGGCGAAAGCGTAAGCGTCACAAGATAGCCACTCACAAACGCAAGAAGAAACTGCGAAAGAACCGCCACAAGAAGCGCTAAGGGGCCTGACCGCCGCCGTTGCGGCTGGGCGCGCGCGCCGAAATGCGTTACGACCTGTCTCACAACCTGCGCGTGAACCCGCTCGGGGGGCGGCGCCCGGCAGGTTCGGAACGCGTTGCGCCGCCGGTGGCGCAGATCCGCATTGAGGCGCTCAGCGAGGCGCAACGCCGCGCCGCCGGCGCCGGGCTGCGCGAGGTGGGCGCGGAGTTTTACTTCCGCGACGCCGCGCTGCAGGCGCGGGTGCCCGGCAGGTGCGTGGCCGCGCTGGCGGCGCGCTGGCAGGCGGCGCCCGGTTGCGGCCAGTTCGGCGCCGAGCTGGCGGCGGCGTGGGAGCCGCTGCCGGGGAGCATCGCCGTGTCCGGCGGCACCTTGGAGTATGGCCGCCGGGCGCTGGTGATGGGCATCGTCAACCTCACCCCCGACTCGTTCTACCCGCCGAGCCGCAGGCGCGGCGCCGCGGCTGCGGAGGCGGCGTTGCGGATGGCGGAGCAGGGCGCGGACCTGATCGACTTGGGGGGAGAGTCGACCCGCCCCGGCGCCACTCCGGTTGCCGCCGGGGAAGAGCTGCGGCGCGTGCTGCCCGCGGTGGAAGCGGTGGTGGCGGCCGGGGGGCCGCCGGTCTCGATCGACACCACCAAGGCGGCGGTGGCGCGGGCCGCCCTGGACGCCGGCGCCGCGCTGGTAAACGACGTGTCGGGATTGCGCGACGCCGGCCTGCGCCGCCTGGTGGCGGAGCGCGGCGTGCCGGCGGTGGTGATGCATCTGCGCGGCACCCCGCGCACCATGCAGCGCCACGCGTACTACGAGGATACCGTGGGCGAGGTGCTGGCCGAGCTCAAGCAGCGTCTCAACGACGCCGCGGCCGCCGGCATCGGGCGCCGCCAGTTGATCGTCGACCCCGGCATCGGCTTCGGCAAGCGGCCCGGCGACAATCTGCGCCTGCTGCAGGGGCTTCCCGTGCTGCGCGCGCTTGGTCCGGTGCTGGTCGGGGTCTCCCGCAAGTCGTTTCTGGGGACGCTGCTGGGCGCGGCATTGGAGGATCGTCTGACGGGCACCACCGCGGCCAACACCATCGCCCTGCTGCGCGGCGCCGACGTGGTGCGGGTGCACGACGTGGCCGCCGCCGCGCAGGCGGTGCGGCTGGTCGCGGCCATGGACGCGGCGGCTGCCGCGGCGCCGGTTGACGGCGGGCCGATGGCGGGCGATGGTGGAAGCGCGGTACGGTAGCGGCGGCATGGTGATGACACGGTGATCCTGGGCGTCGGCATCGACGTAGTGCATCCGCAGCGGCTGCGGCGCTGGCAGCAGATTCCCGGGTTGCTGGAGCGGTTCTACCATCCCGCCGAGCTGGAACAGTGCCGCAAGCGCCACGGAGCCGCGGTGTTGCTGTCGCTGGCCGCGCGCTTCGCCGCCAAGGAAGCGTTCGGCAAGGCGCTCGGCTCCGGTTTGGCCGGACTTTCCCTGCGCGACATGGCGGTGATGAACAACGCCGTCGGCAAGCCGGAAATGTGCCTCGCCGGGTCGGCGCGCGCGGCCCTGGAGCGTAGCGGCGGCAGCCGGGTATTTATCTCGCTGTCGCACGAGAAGGAGGCGGTGATCGCCATGTGCGTCATCGAACGTGACCCGCCGGGCGGCGAGGCGGGTGCCGGGGCGGCGGACGGCGGGGCGGAGCGCGGGTGACGCCCGGGTCGCCGGCGCGCCTTGCCGCGGGCGAGACCAACGTCATGCTGACCCTGGCCTACGACGGCACCGACTTTGCCGGCTGGCAGGTGCAGCGTGAGCAGCGCACGGTACAGGGGACCCTGGAGGCGGGCTTGGCGCGGATGCTGGGCCGGCCGGTGCGGGTACGCGCCGCGGGGCGCACCGACTCCGGCGTCCACGCCGTGGGCCAAGTGGCCAACTTCAGCGCGCCGATGAGCTTTCCGGCGCCGCGCTGGGCGGTGGCGATCAACTCCTACCTGCCGCCCGACGTGCGCGTGCTGGCCGCGCGCCCGGTGGCGGGGGAGTTCGACGCGCGCCGTAGCGCGCTGGCGCGGGCCTATCATTACCAGCTTGTGGCCGGCCCGGTGGTACTGCCGCACCTGCGCCGCTACTGCCACCACCTGCGGCGGAACCCCGACCTGCGCTACCTGAACCGCGCCGCCGCGTACCTGGTGGGCGAACATGACTTTACCGTGTTCGCCGCGGCCGGCGATTCCAGCCGCTCCAAGGTGCGGCGGGTGCTCAGCGCCGCCTTCTTTCCGCGCCCGCCCTACCTGGTGTTCCGCATCGCCGCCACCTCGTTCCTGTGGAAGATGGTGCGCAGCATCGTGGGGACCTTGCTGGAGATGGCGGCAATCGGCGCGCCCGCGGCCGACGTCGGCCGCCTGCTGGCGGGCCGCAGGCGCGCCGACGCGGGGCAGACCGCGCCGGCGCGCGGCCTGTTCCTGGAGCGGGTGTGGTACCCGCCCCGCTTCGCGGCATGACCCGCGATCAACGCTTCTGGCGGCTGCTCACCCTGCTGGAGGATTACTACACCACCGGCGAGCGCTCGGCGGGCGACCCGCCTGCGGTACGCTTCCCGCGTCCGCCCCGGCCGCCCGCCACCGCCCCGGTGCCGAAGCCGGCGCCGCCGGCGGGCCGTGCCGATGCCGCCGCTGCAGGGCGCCCGCGGGCCCTGGGGGGTGCCGCGCCGCGACCCGCCACCCCTGCCGCGGAGCCCCCGCGGGCGCCGGGCAGCGCCCCGCCGCGCGTTCCGGCTGGCCGAGCCGCGCCCGACGCCGCTCCGCCGGCGCGGTCTGCGGCGGCGGGCGCCGGGGAGCAGGTGACCGGCGCCGCCGCCGGGGACAGTTTGCCGCAGGTGGCGGCGGAGGTGGCCGCCTGCCGCGCCTGCGGGTTGTGCGCGGGCCGCACCAACGGCGTGCCGGGGGAGGGGGCGGCGCGCCCGCTGGTGATGGTGGTGGGCGAAGGCCCGGGCCGGGAGGAGGACCGTAGCGGGCGCCCGTTCGTGGGCGCCGCCGGCCAGTACCTGGACCGCTGGCTGGCCGCCATCGACCTGCAGCGCGACGCCAACTGCTTCATCACCAACGTGGTGAAGTGCCGGCCGCCCGGCAACCGCGACCCGCTGCCGGAGGAGGCCAACGCCTGCCGGCCCTTCCTGCAGCGCCAGATCCGTCTGCTGCGGCCGCAGGCGCTGCTCAGCGTCGGCCGCATCGCCAGCCAGGCGCTCATTGGCCGGCAGGCGCCGATCGGTGCGTTGCGCGGCCAGGTGCACCACTACCCGGCGGACCAAGCCGGCGCCGCCCCGCTACCGCTGGTGGCCACCTATCATCCCAGCGCGGTGCTCCGCAATCCGTCGTTGCGACGGCCGGTGTGGGACGACCTGCGCCTCCTGCAGCGGCTGCTCGCCCCCGCCGGCGAAGCGGGGTAGCGGGCCGTGCCGCGCTACCTGGAGGTGGCGTTCAACCTCCCGCTGCGCCGGCAGTTTACCTACCTCGACCTGGACGACGCCGGCACCGAATTCGGGGTGCGCGTGGTGGCGCCGTTCGGGCGCCGGCGGGTTACCGGCTTCGTGGTCGGGGTGCCGCGGCGGGCGCCGCCGGGCGTGGAACTGCGCGCCATCGGGCGGCGGGTAGACGCGCAGCCGGTGTTCGACGCCGCGCTGCTGGAGCTGGCGCGGTGGGTGGCCGACAGCTACCTGTGTTCACTGGGGGAGGCGCTGGCGGCGATGATCCCCGGCGGGCGGCGCGAAACGCTGAGCGACTACTTCGCCGGCGGCGAGCAGCGCCGGGAGGGCTACGAGCTCACCGCCGAGCAGCGCCGCGCGGTGGCCGCCCTGACGGCGCATCTCGCCCCCGCGCCGCCGGCGCCGCCCGGGCCGCCTGCACCGCCCACCCCCGGGCCGCCTGCAACCGGGGCGCCCACGCTCCCCGCACCCCCTGCGCAACCCGCCCGCCCGCAGCGCTTCTACCTGCGCGGCGTCACCGGCTCCGGCAAGACCGCGGTGTTCCTGGAGGCGGCGCGGCGCACCGTCGCCGCGGGCCGCGGCGTGATCTACCTGGTGCCGGAGATCTCCCTCACCCATCAGGTGGTGGATCAGTTCAGCGACGTGTTCGGGCCGCAGGTGGCGGTGATCCACTCGGCGTTGACGCCGTCGCAACGTCTGCAGCAGTGGACGCGCATCGGCAGCGGCGCCGCCCGCGTGGTAATCGGCGCCCGCAGCGCGGTGTTCGCGCCGCTGCGCAACCTCGGCATGATCGTGGTGGACGAGGAGCACGAGAGCTCCTACAAGTCGAGCTCCACCCCCCGCTACCACGCGCGCCAGGTAGCGATGTACCGCTGCCTGCAGGAGAATGCCGCCCTGGTGATGGGCAGCGCCACCCCGTCGCTGGAAGCGCTCCACCACATGGAGCAAGGCCGCCTGCGGCGCCTCGACCTGACGCGGCGGCCCGGGCGCGGGCGCATGCCGGCCATCGAGGTGGTGGCGATGAAAGGCCAGCCGGGGCCGCTGTCGGCGCGGCTGGTGGAGGAGATTCAGGCCGCGGCCGCCGCCGGCCGGCAATCGATTCTGTTCCTCAACCGCCGCGGGTTCGCCTATTTCTTTCATTGCCGCAGTTGCGGGTTCGAGATGAACTGCGTCCGCTGCTCGGTGAGCCTCACCTACCACAAGGCGACCGGCGTCATGCTGTGCCACTACTGCGGCTACCGGACCGCGCCGATGCGGGTGTGCCCGGAGTGCGCGTCATTGGACGTGGGCTACAGCGGCTTCGGCACCCAGCGCGTGGAGGAGGACTTGGCGGCGGCGCTGCCGGGGCTGCGCGTGCGGCGGCTGGACACCGACGCCGCGCGCAACCGCCGCGACCTGCGCGCCGCGCTCGAACAGTTCCGGGACGGGGCCACGGACGTCCTGGTCGGGACCCAGATGGTGGCCAAGGGACTCGATTTTCCGGCGGTGCGGCTGGTCGGCATCATCAACGCCGACACCGGCCTGCACCTGCCCGACTTCCGCGCCGCCGAACGCACCTTCAATCTCATCGTCCAGGTGTCGGGCCGCGCCGGCCGTGCTCTGCCGGACGGCCGCGTGCTGGTGCAGACCTACCTGCCCGAGCAGTACGCCATCCGCCTGGCCGTGGAGGGCCGCGCCGAGGAGTTCTATCGCCGCGAAGTCGAGCTCCGCCGCGAGCTGCGCTTCCCGCCCTTCGTACGCCTGATCCGCGTGGTGATTCGCTCCCGCAACCGCAGCCGCGCGCACGCCACCGCCGGGCGTCTCGCCGAGCGGCTGCAGGCGGACCGCGGCGCCGCGCTGCGAACCGGCGGCGAGCTGCTGGGCCCGGTGGAGTGCCCGATCGAACGCATCGCCGGGAGCTGGCGCTGCCACCTGCTGCTGCGCCACGCCAGCCTGCGCCCGCTGCACGCGTGGGTGCGGCGCGCCTGCAGCGCCTTCAAGGTGCCCACCGGGGCGCACCTGGAGGTAGACGTTGACCCCACCTCCTTGCTGTGACCGGCAACCCGCCGCCTCGCCGCCCGCCCGCCGCCGCCGGGGCCGCGCCCTGACAATCACCCCGCCGCGTGGCTATACTGAGCCCACCCATGCTGGAGATCGTCACGCACGGCCACCCCGCGCTCCGGCGGCGTGCCGATCCGATTCCCGAGATTACCCCCGAGGTGCGCCGCCTGGCCGACGAGATGCTAACAGCCATGAAAGAGCGAGACGGGATCGGCCTTGCCGCCACCCAGGTCGACCGCCCGGTGCGGATGTTCGTGACCAAGGTACCGGACGACCGGGAACGGGTGTTCATCAACCCGGAGCTGGTGCGAACCGGCATCGACACCGAGGTGGGCGAGGAAGGCTGCCTGAGCATTCCGGGGCCGCGCGCCAAGGTGGAGCGGGCCGCGGAAGTGCGGGTGCAGGCGCGGAACCGGCGCGGCCGGCGCTTCACCATCGAGGCGTACGGCATGCTGGCGCGGGCCATCCAGCATGAGCTCGATCATCTGAACGGGGTGCTGTTCATTGACCACCTGAGCGAGGCGGAGCGGGAGCGGGTGCTGCGCGAGTACGCCGCGGGCGAGGGCGCCGCGGGGGAGCGGACCTAGCCGGTGCGGATCGTGTTCGCCGGCACCCCGGAGTTCGCGGTGCCGGCGCTGCAAGTCCTTACCGACCGCGAACTGTGCGCGGTGCTCACCGCCCCGGACCGGCCCGCCGGGCGCCGCCGCGAACTGCGCGCGCCGGCAGTGAAGCGGGCGGCGCAGGCGCGCGGTCTGACCGTGCTGCAGCCGGAACGCCTGGGGCGGAGGTTCACCGCCGAGCTGGCGCGGCTGCAGCCGCACCTCCTGGTGGCGGTGGCGTACGGCAAGATCTTCCGCCCCTACTTTCTGAGCATCTTCGCGCGCGGCGGCCTCAACGTGCATCCCTCGCTACTGCCGCAGTGGCGCGGGCCGGCGCCGATTCCGGCGGCAATCCTGAGCGGGGCGGAGCGCACCGGGGTGACGGTGCAGCGGCTGGCGGCGGAAGTGGACGCCGGCGCGATTCTGGCGCAGCGCGAGCAGCCGTTGGACGGCACCGAGACCGGCGCCTCGTTGACGCCGCGGCTGGCGCGGCTCGGCGCCGCGCTGCTGCGGGAGGTGGTGGACGCGGTGACCGCGGGCGCGGCGCGGGAGCGGCCGCAGGACCCCGCCGCGGCGACTTGGTGCTCGCTGCTGCGCAAGGAGCAGGGCGCCGTCGACTGGCGCCGTCCGGCGGCGGAGATCGAGCGGGCGGTGCGCGCCTACGACCCCTGGCCGCGTGCCTGCACCTGGTGGAACGGGCGCCGGCTGCTGGTCCTGGAGGCGGCGCTGGAGTGCACCGCGGCGCCGGAGCGCGCCGGCGATGGCGCGGCGGCGGCCCGGCCGGCCGCCGCCGGGCAGGTGCTCGCCGTAGACCGGCGGCGCGGGATTCTGGTGCGGGCCGGCGGGCGGGGGCTGTGGCTCAGGCGCCTGCAGTTTGAGGGCGGCAAGCCGCAGGATTGGCGCGCCTTCGCCAACGGCCATCCCGGGATTGCCGGCGCCCGCCTCGGCCCGCCGCCGGCGTTCCAGTCCTGAGCCGAGGTCATGGCCGCGCCTGACGCCCCGACTCCCGCTCCCAAGCCGGCCGGCGGCTTCCTGCTCACCGTGCTCATCTGCACGGTGCTGGTGGTGAGCGGCCTGATCGCGTTCTTCGTGACCGTGCGCGGTGAGGAGGAGACGCTGGTCCCCAACGTGGTTGCCGAGGACCTGCTGGCGGCAATGGGCCGGCTGCAGGAGAAGGCGCTCGCGCCGCGCGTGGAGGGGCGGTTCTCGACCGAGCACGCCAAGTGGACGGTAATCGAACAGGAGCCGCAGGCCGGAACCCTGGTAAAGGCGGGGCGCCCGGTGGTGCTGGTGATCAGCCGCGGTCCGGTGGTGGATCGGGTAGGCGACTACGTGGGGCGCGACCTGGACGAGGTGCGCCTGGAGCTGCAGACGGTGTTCGCCTCCTACCGCGAGTTGATCCGCATCAAGGAGCCGGTGGCGCGGGTGACGGACCCCGCCGCGCCCGGCACCATTCTGGCGCAGAATCCGGCCCCGGAGACGCGCATCGACGGCGTCGCGCAACTGGAACTGGTGGTGAGCAAGGGGCCGCGCGGCGACCTGATCGAGCTGCCGGACTACGTGACCCGCCCGTTCGCGGAGGTGCGCGACGAGTTGGCGGCCCTCAACCTGCCGTTCGTGTTCCGGGTGCGCCCCGCGCTGCCGGAGGAGCTGCCGGGCACCATCGTCTCGCAGTCGCCTACGGCGGGCCAGGAAATTCCCTCCAGCTCGATCCTGCAGCTCGAGATGAGCGCGCCCGGCGAGCTTGCGGAGGGCGCGGTGTTCGGGCTGCTGGAGGCGACGCTGCCCGAATATCCGATCCTGGTGGACCTGAAGCTGGCGGAGATTACCCCCGCGGAGGCGCGCGTCATCCTGACGATGAAACATCCCGGCGGCCCCATCTCCATTCCCTACGTGGTGCAAGCGGACAGCCAGTTGGTGCTGTCGAGGTTCGACGAGGAAATTCTCACCCGCCCGGCGCGCTGACCGCTGGACACGACCCGCCGGATGCGCTATCTTGGAAGGTGAGGCCGGCATGATGCGGGAGAACCGGGAGACAGTGGCGTCATTGCGCGACGAAGACCTGATCGAGGTGTTCAGCCGTCGCTTGCCTGACTTGCTGGAGCGCCGCCCGGAGCTTGAGCCGGAAATCTACCGCGTGTTCCTGAAGACCTTCGCACGCCGCGACGAAGTCGCCCTGGTAATGAAGGAGCTGCGCGAATTCCGTGCTCAGACGGAGCAGCGTTTCACGGGGGTGGAGCAGCGTCTCGACGTGGTGGAGCAGCGCCTCGACAAGTTGGAGCGCGCGCTACGGGAGTTCCGCGCCGAGGTGGCGGCGGGGTTCGAGGAGGTGCACCGGACGATTGATCGGTTGGGGGCGCGTTGGGGAATCCGGAGCGAGAGCGTGTTTCGGAAGACGATGGCCGCGTTGTTGGAGAAGTCCTTCGGCGTCCGCGTTGAGCAACGCACCATCGCCGGCGAGCAGTTTGACGTCATCGTTTACGATCATCAGCACGTTCTGGTCGAGATCGCGGCCAGCGTGGGCCGCACCATCGGCGTCCGCCTGGAACGCAAGCGGCGGTTGTACGAGGAGCACACCGGAGAGCGCCCGGCGCGGATAATTCTCGCCACGGCGTCGATTCACAGCCATCGGGCCCAGCAATTGCGGCAGGACGGAATCGAGGTAATCGAGCCCGAGGAACCGGAGCAGGATCTGGTAAAGTAAGGTAGTGGACGGTCCCGTGCCGTACCGGTAGTATTGGGGCCCCGCGCGAAACCGGCGAGCGTCGTATAATGGTTATTACCCGAGCTTCCCAAGCTCGTGACGAGGGTTCGATTCCCTTCGCTCGCTTCACTCCCAGGGATGCAGCACGATTTTGGCGGCCTCGCCGGCGGCGAGGAGGCCGAACGCTTCCTGGATGCGGCTCATCGGCATCACGTGGCTGATCAGCTTGTTGATGAGCGGCGATTCGGCAATCACCCGCATCACCCCTTCGTAGTCGCGCAGGTTGTAGAGCCAGGTGCCGGCCACGTGCAGCCCCTTGCGGATCATGTCGGGGCTCACGGTAATGGCCAGCTCGTTGCCGCTCTCGCCGACGAACGCGACCCGCCCGCGGCGGCGCACGGCGTCGATGCACAGCCGCTCGCCGGCCACCGCGCCGGAGCAGTCCACCGCGCAGTCCGCGCCGCGCCCGCCGGTGAGTTCGCGGATGCGCGCGAGCAGGTCGCCGTCGGCGGGGTTCAGCACCACCTCCGCCCCCAGCTCGCGCCCGCGCGCCGCCCGCCACGGCGCCGGTTCCACCGCCAGCACGCGCGCGCCGCGATAGCGGGCGTTGATCACGCCGCCCAGGCCCACCGGCCCCAGGCCGGTGATCAGCACCGTGTCAAAGGCGTTCACGCCGATTGCCTGCATGCCGCCGAACGACGCCCCGATGCCGTCGATCGCCATCGTCGCCTGCTCGTAGCTCACGCCGTCCGGAATCGGCAGCAGTAACCAGGAGGGCTTGAGCGTGTAGTGGGAAAACGTGCCGCGGCCCTCGTGGGTACCGTGCACGCCCGCGTAGTCGATGGTGTCCTCGCAGTAAATGTAGTCGCCGGAGCGGCACAGGGCGCAGGTGCCGCACGGGAACTGCGGCATCACCACCACCCGGTCGCCGACCTGCACGCGGCCCGGCTGCGCCACCGCCATCACCTCGCCGGCTCCCTCGTGGCCGATCACCTCCTGCCGCGCGCCGGTCATCCAGGCCTTGTACTCGGTGCACATGGCCGAGGCATGCACCTTGACCAGGACCCAGTCGTCCTTCGCTCCCGGCACCTGCGCCGGTACCACGTCCGCCTGCCGCCTGCCCACGATCCTTGCCTTCACGTCTTCATCCTCCTCTCCGTGAGTGTGCATGCTCGACCGGTTGCGCGCAAGGCAGGCGCCTGCCGTGCCTGTCTGCCAAGCCTGCTGTGGCGACCGACTTCAGCCGGCGGCCACCTCGAAGGCGGTGAGGGTGCGCGTCTTGCGGCTGAACTCCACGCCGATCAGGTGAATCGTCTTGTCCTGGCCGCGGTACCTGGCCGCGTAGCCGCGTTCCCGCAACTGCGCCAGCGCGGCGCCCGGCCCGGCTTGCTCCGTCACCTTGAACTCGAACAGGTAGACGTGGCCGCCGGTGCGCACCGCCATGTCCAGCCGCCCGGCGGCGCTCGACTCCTCCACCACGATGTCATAGCCCAGCGCCGCGAAGTAGGAGTAGAACACGCTCGCGTAGTAGCCCTCGTAGCGCGCGATGTCGTTGTTGGTGTGCCACTCATACGGGATGCTCGCAAAGAACGCTTGGAACAGCTCCTGCAGGCCCGCGCAGTCGGCCGCTTCGAGCAGGTCCTCCAGGCGCGTGCTGTTGGCCGTCTGCCGGTCATCGTCCCGCACCAGATTTCGCAGCAGCACGTCGTTCAGGCTCTGCCGCACCTCCCGGTTCGGATAACCGAGCCGGTACACCGTTCTCCGGCCGCGCTTCACTTCCGTGATCGTCAGGTAGCCGGTCTGGAACAGCAGCGCCTCGGTGCTCATGTGATCCACGTCAAACGCCGACAGCAGGCGCTCGGTGCCCGCCATCTGCTCCAACGATACGGAGGAGACCCGCCGCTTGAACAACGTCTCCACCAGGAACGCCGGCGAGCCGGTCTCGAACCAGTGGGCGTCGAACGTGCGGCGGCGCAGCAGCAGCAGCACGTCGAAGGGGTTGTAGACCTTCTCCTTCCCCAGCCAGCCATAGCCGTTGTACCAGTCGCGCACCTCATCCCGGTCCAGTCCTTCCAGTTCCGGCGCGAACACGGTGTCCAGGTCGCGTTCGGTGTAGCCGCAGATCGACGAGTAGGCCGGCTCCAGCGTGAGGTCGATAAGGTTATTGAGCTCCGAGAACAGGCTCACCTTGGAAAACTTGCTCACGCCGGTCACGAAGGTGAACCGAACGTGGGCGTCGCTCGACTTGATCACGCCGTACACGCCGCGCAGGAAGTCGCGGTTGGCGCGGGCCACCGGCGGCGTCTGCAGCGCGTCCAGGATCGGCTTGTCGTATTCGTCCACCAGCACCACGACCGGCTGCCCGCTGCATTCATGCAGCGACGTGATCAGATCGCCGAACCGCTCCGGCGCCGTGTCGGAGCAGACCTGCAAGCCGGCCGCCCGCTCCAGGCGGTTCAACTGCGCGGCCACGTTGGCATGCAGGCCGGCGGTCTCGGTGAAGCTGCCGCCGGCAAAGTCCAGCCGCACTACCGGATTGGTCTCCGTCCAGTTCCAGCCGGCGTGGACGTGGAGCCCCTCGAACAGCTTCTCGTTGCCCTCGAACAGCTCCTTCAGCGTATCCAGGAACAGGCTCTTGCCGAACCGCCGCGGGCGCGACAGGAAGTAGTGCGTCCCCTCGTCGACCAGCCGTTCGATGAAGGCCGTCTTGTCGACGTAGTAGCAGTTCCGCTCCCGGATTCTGCGGAAGGTCTGGATACCGATCGGCAACCGGCGCTTGGCCATCAGCCCATCATACCATCGCGCAAGTCAGGCACCGCCGCGCGGTCGGCGTAGACTCGGGCGGGGGTCTGTTGATCAAAGCGCAACGCCATCGCCACTCAGCCCACGATCAGGTAGACGCGGTTGTTGCCGTTGGCGATGGTGCCGGCGGCAACGCCGGCGTCGTATTGGGCCTGGGTCAGCTTGCTGATCGGCAGCTTGGCCAGCGGCCGAGAACAGGAACTGCGAAGGCGAATCGGTCGACCGCGCCAGCATGCAGAGCGTGCTGCCCATCACGGGTCGCGACATTCTGGTCCCTACCTTACGCGACGGCCATGGCAGGGTCAAGCAAGCCCCGGCCGTTCAGGCGTCGGCGGTCTCGAAGGCGGTGAGGGTGCGCGTCTTGCGGCTGAACTCCACGCCGATCAGGTGAATCGTCTTGTCCCGGCCCCGGTACTTGGCCGCGTAGCCGCGTTCCCGCAACTGCGCCAGCGCGGCGCCCGGCCCGGCTTGCTCCGTCACCTTGAACTCGAACAGATAGACGTGGCCGCCGGTGCGCACCGCCATGTCCAGCCGCCCACCCGCGCTCGACTCCTCCACCACGATGTCATAGCCCAGTGCCGCGAAGTAGGAGTAGAACACGCTCGCGTAGTAGCCCTCGTAGCGCGCGATGTCGTTGTTGGTGTGCCACTCATACGGGATGCTCGCAAAGAACGCTTGGAACAGCTCCTGCAGGCCGGCGCAGTCGGCCGCTTCGAGCAGGTCCTCCAGGCGCGTGCTGTTGGCCGTCTGCCGGTCATCGTCCCGCACCAGATTTCGCAGCAGCACGTCGTTCAGGCTCTGCCGCACCTCCCGGTTCGGATAACCGAGCCGGTACACCGTTCTCCGGCCGCGCTTCACTTCCGTGATCGTCAGGTAGCCGGTCTGGAACAGCAGCGCCTCGGTGCTCATGTGATCCACGTCGAACGCCGACAGCAGGCGCTCGGTGCCCGCCATCTGCTCCAACGATACGGAGGAGACCCGCCGCTTGAACAGCGTCTCCACCAGGAACGCCGGCGAGCCGGTCTCGAACCAGTGGGCGTCGAACGTGCGGCGGCGGAGCAGCAGCAGCACGTCGAAGGGGTTGTAGACCCTCTCCTCGCCCAACCAGCCATAGCCGTTGTACCAGTCGCGCACCTGCTTGCGGTCGATGCCTTTGAGCTCCGGCGCGAACACGGTGTCCAGGTCGCGTTCCGTGTAGCCGCAGATCGACGAGTAGACCGGCTCCAGCGTGAGGTCGATAAGGTTGTTGAGCTCCGAGAACAGGCTCACCTTGGAGAACTTGCTCACGCCGGTCACGAACGTGAACCGAACGTGGGCGTCGCTCGACTTGATCACGCCGTACACGCCGCGCAGGAAGTCGCGGTTGGCGCGGGCCACCGGAGGCGTCTGCAGCGCGTCCAGGATCGGCTTGTCGTATTCGTCCACCAGCACCACGACCCGCCGGCCGGTACGTTTATGCAGCGACGTGAGCAGGTGGCGGAACCGCTCCGGCGCCGTGTCGTAGCGCGCTTCCACGCCGGCCGCCTCCGCGGCGCCCTCTAACTGCGCCAGCACGTTGGTTTGCGCGTACCCCGGCTCCTTGAAGTCGCCGCCGGCAAAGTCCAGCCGCACTACCGGATTGGGCTCGCCCCAGGTCCAGCCCGCGTGGACGCGGAGCCCTTCGAACAGGGCTTCGTTGCCCTCGAACAGCTCCTTGAGCGTGTCCAGGAACAGGCTCTTGCCGAACCGCCGCGGCCGCGACAGGAAGTAGTGCGTCCCTTCGTCGACCAGCCGTTTGATGAAGGCGGTTTTGTCGACGTAGTAGCAGTTCCGCTGCCGCAGATTGCGGAAGCTCTGGATGCCGATCGGCAACCGGCGCCTGGCCATCAGCCCATCATACCATCGCGCAAGTCAGGCACCGCCGCGCGGTCGGCGTAGACTCGGACGGGGGTCTGTTGATCAAAGCGCAACGCCATCGCCACTCAGCCCACGATCAGGTAGACGCGGTTGTTGCCGTTGGCGATGGTGCCGGCGGCAACGCCGGCGTCGTATTGGGCCTGGGTCAGCTTGCTGATCGGCAGCTTGGCCAGCGGCCGAGAACAGGAACTGCGAAGGCGAATCGGTCGACCGCGCCAGCATGCAGAGCGTGCTGCCCATCACGGGTCGCGACATTCTGGTCCCTACCTTACGCGACAGCCACGGCGGGGTCAAGCAAGCCCCGGCCGTTCAGGCGTCGGCGGTCTCGAAGGCGGTGAGGGTGCGCGTCTTGCGGCTGAACTCCACGCCGATCAGGTGAATCGTCTTGTCCCGGCCCCGGTACTTGGCCGCGTAGCCGCGTTCCCGCAACTGCGCCAGCGCGGCGCCCGGCCCGGCTTGCTCCGTCACCTTGAACTCGAACAGATAGACGTGGCCGCCGGTGCGCACCGCCATGTCCAGCCGCCCAACCGCGCTCGACTCCTCCACCACGATGTCATAGCCCAGTGCCGCGAAGTAGGAGTAGAACACGCTGGCGTAGTACCCCTCGTAGTTGGCGATGTCGTTATTGGTGTGCCATTCATACGGGATGCTCGAAAAGAAGGCGTGAAACAGCTCCTGCAGGCCGGCGCAGTCGGCCGCTTCGAGCAGGTCCTCCAGGCGCGTGCTGTTGGCCGTCTGCCGGTCATCGTCCCGCACCAGATTTCGCAGCAGCACGTCGTTCAGGCTCTGCCGCACCTCCCGGTTCGGATAACCGAGCCGGTACACCGTTCTCCGGCCGCGCTTCACTTCCGTGATCGTCAGGTAGCCGGTCTGGAACAGCAGCGCCTCGGTGCTCATGTGATCCACGTCGAACGCCGACAGCAGGCGCTCGGTGCCCACCATCTGCTCCAACGATACGGAGGAGACCCGCCGCTTGAACAACGTCTCCACCAGGAACGCCGGCGAGCCGGTCTCGAACCAGTGGGCGTCGAAAGTGCGGCGGCGGAGCAGCAGCAGTACGTCGAAGGGGTTGTAGACCTTCTCCTCGCCCAGCCAGCCATAGCCGTTGTACCAGTCGCGCACCTGCTTGCGGTCGATGCCTTTGAGCTCCGGCGCGAACACGGTGTCCAGGTCGCGTTCCGTGTAGCCGCAGATCGACGAGTAGGCCGGCTCCAGCGTGAGGTCGATAAGGTTATTGAGCTCCGAGAACAGGCTCACCTTGGAAAACTTGCTCACCCCGGTCAGGAACGTGAACCGTATGCGCGCGTCGCTCGCCTTGATCACCCCGTACACGTTGCGCAGAAGGTCGCGGTTGGCGCTCGCCACTGACGGCGTACCCAGCACGTCCAGGATCGGCTTGTCGTATTCGTCCACCAGCACCACCACCCGCCGCCCGCTCCGTTTGTGCAGCACTTCCAGCAGGTGCGCGAAGCGGCCCGGCACCGTGCGGTAGTTCGCCTCCACCTCGTGGCGCCGTTCCTCGGCCGCGAGCAGGTCCAGGAGGCTGTCCTCCAACAGGTTCGGCTGCCGGTAGTCGCCGCCGGCAAAGTCCAGCCGCACCACCGGACTGGGCTCGCCCCAGTTCCAGCCGGCGTGGACGCGGAGCCCTTCGAACAGCGGCTCGTTGCCTTCGAACAGCTCCTTCAGCGTGTCCAGGAACAGGCTCTTGCCGAACCGCCGCGGCCGCGACAGGAAGTAATGCGTCCCTTCGTCGACCAGCCGTTCGATGAAGGCCGTCTTGTCGACGTAGTAGCAGTTCCGCTCCCGGATTCTGCGGAAGGTCTGGATGCCGATCGGCAACCGGCGCCTAGCCATCAGCCCATCATACCACGGCCGCCCAGTTATTCGGTCGGAGCCCGGATGCGGCTACCTCCGAGCATCCCGGCGGGCTTGCCCGGTGAACGCCAGCCGCCAGCTACCACCCGGGCTCGGCGTCGCATTCCTCCACCGGAGTGTCGAGTCCCTTCCGGATCGACTCGCTCATGCCGGGGATGGCGGACAGGTACAACGTCTCCCGTATCGCGTTCCAGTCCTCTTCGCTGACCAGGACCGCGGATCGTTCCTTCCCGGTAATCGTGACCGGGACGTGCGACTCGTTCACCTCGCTGATGAGCCGGTACAGGTTCTTCCGCGCGTTGATGACGTTCACGGAACCCAAATGGCAGCCTCCATGTACGGCATACCGTACGCGCCCGTCCATGGCCGGGTCAACCTCCGGCGCGCCGGGCCGGCGTCACTCCTCCGCCGGCGGCTCCTCCTCCTCCATCGGGGTGTTGATCCAGATGCGGAGCGCCTTGCCGTACAGGGTCTGCCGCGCCCAGTACACGTTGTCGGACTCGGTGTTGCCGCGCGGCCCGCGCAAGGTCGCCTCGGCGGTGGCGCTGCCGCTGCTGAACGTGACGGGCGGCGGCGCGACGTAGCCCCGCCCCCGGTTCGTGAGCCGCACCCGCGCTACCCCTTGGTCGAGCGTCGCCATGCCCTCGGCCCGCGTCCCGCCGGCGGTCGGCGCCGCAAACTGCACGTCCGGGACCTCGGTAAAGCCGCGGCCCCCGTCCTCGACCGTCACGCCCGATACGCCGCCGGAGCGCACCACGTCGCCGGTAGCCGCCCTGCCGCCGCTCGGCGCGGCGCCGAAGCTGACGGTCGGATTGGCCCCCGTGTAGCCGCTCCCCCCGGCCGTGATCCTCACCGAGGAGACCACGCCGGACAGCTCCGCGGTGGCGCTGGCGCCGCTGCCGGGGCCGCCGCCGGTGGAAAACCCGACGGTGGGCGCGGAGGCGTAGCCGCTGCCGGGACTGGTGATCGATACCCCCGACACGCCGCCGGACATCGTCACCTCCGCGGCGGCGGCGACGCCGCCGCTCGGCGCGGCCCCGAAGGAGACGGTGGGCGGCGAGGTGTAGCCCGCCCCCTTCTCCGTGATCGTCACCGAATCGACCACGCTGGTCAGCTCCGCGTTGCCCAGGGCGCGGACGCCGCCGCTCGGCGGGTTGCCGAAGGCGACGGTGGGCGCGGTGGTGTAGCCGCTGCCGGGGTCGGTGATCGACACTCCCGACACGCCGCCGGACATCGTCACGGTCGTCGTGGGGCTGGTGGCGCCGCTGCCGCCGCCGGTGAAGGAGACGGTGGGGGCGGAGCTATAGCCGGCGCCGGGGTTGGTGACCGACACCGACGACACGCCGCTCGACAGCGCCGCGGTGCCTTGGGCGCGGGTACCGCCGCTCGGCGGGTTGCCGAAGGTGACGGTGGGAGGCGAGGTGTAGCCGCTCCCCCGGTTCGTGAACGACACCCCTGACACGCCGCCGGCCATCGTCACGCTCCCCGTGGCTTGGGTGGCGCCGCCGCCGCCGGTAAAGGAGACGGTGGGGGCGGAGCCGTAGCCGGCGCCCCGGTTGCTGACCGCCACCGACGCCACCCCGCGGGACAGGGTCGCGGTGCCGCGGGCGCGGGCGCCGCCGCTCGGCGCGTTCCCGAAGGTGACGGTGGGATCGGAGGTGTAACCGGTCCCGGCGTCGTCGATCGTCACCGACGTCACGCCGCCGGCCATCGTCACGGTCGTCGTGGGGCTGGTGGCGCCGCTGCCGCCGCCGGTAAAGGAGACGGTGGGGGCGGAGCCGTAGCCGGCGCCCCGGCTGCTGACCGCCACCGACGCCACCCCGCGGGCCGCCAGCGCCGCGGTCGCCGCGGCGCCGGTGCCGCCGCCGCCGCTGCCGAAGCTGACGGTGGGCGCGGAGGTGTAGCCGCTGCCGCCGTTCCTGACCGTCACCGACTCGACGCGGCCGGAAGACGCCAGCACTGCGTTGCCGGTGGCGTCGGTGCCGCCGCTCGGCGCGGCCCCGAAGGAAACGGACGGCGCCGAGGTGTAGCCGGCCCCCCGGTTCGTGAACGTCACCGACCCGACCGAGTCCAGGGTCCCGATCGACGCGGTGCCGACGGCGCGGGTGCCGCCACTCGGCGCGTCCATGAAGGTGACGGTCGGGGCGGTGGTGTAGCCGCTGCCGGGGTCGTCGACCGTCACGAACTCGACCCTTTCCGCCGACATGTTCACCCTGTGACGACTGAGCGGGAAGGCGTCCAAAAAACCGTCGGTGCAAAAGGCCGGAAACGTAATGGTCGGAGCCGAGGTGTAGCCGCTCCCCTTGGTCGAGACGGTAATCGCATTGATGTAACTCTGGCCGGACGGTACGGTTACGGTGCCGGTAGCGGTGGCGCCGCCGGCCAGTTGCGGCGCCGAAAACGTAATGGAGTGCGTGCCCACGGTATTGCACTGGCCTAAGCCCCCGCCGCTGCTGGCTTGGGGACAGCGGTGCGCTGGCGGTGGCGTGGATGACGCCGCTGCTGCCGCCGCCGGAGAAGGTGACGGTCGGCGCGGAGGTGTAGCCGAGGCCGACGGTCGAGACCGTCACGCCCGTGACCCCGCGGTCCAGCGTTGCGTTGCCGACGGCGCGGGTGCCGCCGCTCGGCGCGGGCCCGAAGGTGACGGACGGGGCGGAGGTGTAGCCGCCGCCTTTGTTCGTGATCGTCACCGACCCGACGCCGTAGCCGAGCGACGCGTCGGCGGTGGCGTGGGTGACGCCGCTGCCGCCGCCGGAAAAAGAGACGGAAGGCGCCGAGGTGTAGCCGCTGCCTTTGTTGGCGCCGACCGTGACCGACTGCACCGAGCCGGTCTGCAGCGTGGCGGTGGCGGCGGCGGCGGTGGTGGGGCTGCCGCCGCTGAAGGCGACGGAAGGCGCCGACGTATAGCCGCTGCCCGGGGTGTCGACCCGCACCGACCAGACCCGATCGAGGGTGAGCGACGCGGTGGCGGCGGCGTCGCGGCCGCCGCCGCCGGTGAAGGAGACGGACGGGGCGGTGGGGTAGAGACCGGGGGGCGACACCGACACCGACCCGACGCCGCCGGCCGCCGTCAGCGTGGCGGCGGCGACGGCGGCGGTGGTGGGGCTGCCGCTGGCAAAGACGACGTTGGGCGCCGACGTATAGCCGCTGCCGGGGGTAACGACCCGCACCGACCAGACCCGATCGAGGGTGAGCGACGCGGTGGCGGCGGCGTCGCGGCCGCCGCCGCCGGTGAAGGAGACGGACGGGGCGGTGGGGTAGAGACCGGGGGTGCCCACGTTCACCGACCCGACTTCACCGGCCGCCAGCGTGGCGGTGGCGACGGCGGCGGTGGTGGGACTGCCGCTGAAGACGACGGTAGGCGCCGAGGTGTAGCCGCTGCCGGGGGTGTCGACCCGCACCGAGTCGACGGCGTCGAGGGTGAGCGACGCGGTGCCGGCGGCGTCGCGGCCGTTGCCGCCGGTAAAGGAGACGGACGGAGGGGTGAGGTAGCCGCTACCCTCGGTCGTGACGTCCACCCCGCCGACGGCGTCGGACCGCAGCACCGCGGTGCCGGTGGCGTCGGTGCCGCCGCTCGGCGCGGCCGTGAAGGAAACGGTCGGCGCGGCGGTGTAGCCGCTGCCCCGGTTCGTCATCCGCACGCTGCCGACGCTTTCGAGCGCCACCGTCGCTGTGGCGACCGCGCCGCGGCCCCCGCCGCCGGCAAAGGTGACGGTGGGCGCGGCGGTGTAGCCGCTGCCCTCGGTATCCACCGTCACCGACCCGACCGCGTCCAGCGACACCACCGCGGTGGCGGCCGCGCCGGCGCCGGTGGCGTGCGTGAAGGAAACGGTCGGCGCGGTCGTGTAGCCGCTGCCGGGGTCGGTGAGCCTCACCGCGTGCACGGTATCGAGGGTCAGCGCCGCGGTGGCGGTGGCGCCGCGGCCCCCGCCGCCGGCAACCCGCACCCCCGGCGCGGTGAGGTAGCCGCTGCCGACGGTGTCGACCGAGACCGCCGTCACGTGGCCGTCCAGCTCGGCGACGCCGGTTGCGGTTTCCCCGTCCGCCGGCGCCGCCCCGAAGGTGACGTCCGGGGCCGCGGCGTAGCCGCTGCCCCGGTCGGTGATCCTGACCAGCCCGACGTCGCCCCGGTCGGAGCGCTGGCTCTCGGCGGCGATCTCCAGCACCACGCGCCCCGGGCTGACGTCGGCGTCGATGCTCCACTCCGCCCCGCTGACGTCGTCCGGGAAGGCCGGCTCAAACGCCGAGCTGGTGAACGGCAGCTCCTTGCCGCCGATGGAGACGTCGACGTCGTCCACGTTGTCGGCCGTGATCCGGTCCCACGTGAACGGCGACGACCGGTTGCCGAAGTCATCCGGAAAGCTCCCCGCGCTCACCGGCCACGTCTGCTCCGTAGTCGGCGCGGGCGGTTCGGGCGGCGTCGGCTCGGCCGGGGCCGGCGCGGCCGGCGGCTCGCCGCCGTTGCCTCCGCCGCCCGAGCCGCCGCCGGCGGCCGTTCCGGGCGGCGTCGCCACCTGCGCGCACGCCAGCATCGCGGTACCGATACCGGCGGCCAGAATCGCCAACAGGATCTGCTTCTTTCGCACGAGTTCTCTCTCCTGGATCTTCTTCGGGGTTCGTGGCCGCCGTGGCCGCCGTGGCCGCCGTGGCCGCCGTGGCCGCCGTGGCCGCCGTGGCCGCCGTGGCCGCCGTGGCCGCCGTGGCCGCCGTGGCCGCCGTGGCCGCCGTGGCGATGATAACACAAAACGCCGAACGGAGCAAGCAAACGAGCGCCGCCCGCCCGCCGGGCGCGGTTCCGTGTATTGCCGCCCGCGTCGTCTCGTCGTCAAGGCATCGCAGACTCTGACTTGGCGGGCGGCCCGCGGCACGCCGCGGTGGGTGGTGTCCCGGAGGCAGTCGCCGGCCTGATCCACCGCTTCCCGGTGGACCGCGTCGCGTAAGGCGGCACCGGCGGCTGCCCCCGAGGCGAGCGCCTATCCCTGGCCGCCTCCCCAGCCGTTGGACTGCTCGCGCCGCAGAAACTGCGCTACGTCGTCCTTACCGGACTGCTCCAAGAACTGGATGGTCTCCCGGATGCCTTCCCGGATACCTTCCTGGCGCCCCTCTTGGCGTCCTTCCTGGCGTCCCTGTTGGCGTCCCTCCTGGTGCCCTTCCTGGCGTCCTTTCCGGATACCCTCCCGGATACCTTCCTTGCGCCCTTCCTGCGCTGCCTTCTCGCGATTGAGTTTCAGCAGCAACGCTGTGGCTCCCATATATTCCTCCCTCCACGGCGATCATCGTGGTGACCACCGCCGGCACGTACGTGCTCAACAACTGCGAATAGAACCGGACTATCTCCCCGATGCTATCCCACGAACTGACGATGGCAACTACGAGTACGCAGACTACCGTTACCGTGAATACGGCCAGGTATCCCGGTAGCCGCTGCTTCGCCACCCCAAGGATGGATACCCTTTCGTCCTCCCCGGCCTGCCATGCCTGCTCGTTCCGCCCGTCGGCGTCCGACATTTAGTATCTCCCGAACGCCACCCCGATACCCCGAGCCCTCTGAGATTACCGATAAGGATGTTACCCGAATCGGCGGCTTGGTGTCGCCTTCGCGGCAGGCGTGCCTGCCGCCGCCATCCACCGGCCATGCACGTAAGTGGCGGTCGGTGTGGCCAGGCCTCGGAGAAGCGTCCTTTTGACCCCCTATGACGGGCGCGCATCACCGGCGCTTCAATCCGGGTGCAAAAACGGAAGCTGCCTCGGTGACCGGCGCGGCTACGCCGTGGTGGCTGGTCGGCGGCGCCACGACCGGATTCGCGACGCCGTGAAGTTGGGGGCGGTCCGTCTGGTGCGAACCTCCGCAACAAGACGATCTGGGGGCGTACGTTCCGGCGGGCACGATAACCGGCACCGACGTCGAAGACGGCGTTCGGCGTTTGGTGGGTCCGCTCCGCCTTGCCTGACTCGCGGCCCGGCTCCCCGCGCGGGCTACTCCGGGTCCAAAAAAAAGCAGCCGGAAAAGTTGACTCAAGTATTGTCTATGATTATACTTGATCCGTGAATAAGACATCTCTCGACACGCCGCTCACGACCACCGTTGCCGCGCTCTCCGACCAACATCTGCTGCAGCAGGTCAAGGAACTTTCCGCCATCGAACACTACGTCCAAGGCGTGGTAATCGATCATCTGCGCGAAGTTGAGCGGCGCGGCCTGTATCTCGCGCTGGGTTTCTCCGGCATGTTCGATTACGTGCGCGAACTGGGCTACAGCACTGGCGCGGCGTGGCGGCGGCTCAAGGCGATGCGGCTGTGCGAGGAGGTGAACGGGGCGCGGGGGCGGCTGTTGGAGGGCACGCTGACGCTGGACGCGGCGGCGCAGTTGCAGCACGCCTTTGAGCGGCAGGAGCGCAAGGCGCGCCGCGCCGCAGCCCCCGACACCGACAAGGCTGGGAGCGGGACGCAGGCCGATGCCGGGTCGGCCACGTCGGTCATGGAGCTCGGCGCGCGGGCGGCCGCCGCGCCTGGCGGGTCGGCGCCGGACGTAGCGGCGCGCGCGGCCGGACCGGAGGGGTCGGAGGGTGCGCCCGGCGGCATGGTACCGGATGCGCCGGAGCGGCCGGTAGCGCCGGTGCTGGACGCGGCGGCGCGGGAGTCGTTGGTGGCGGAGGCGGCCGGCAAGAGCACGCGGCAGGTAAAGGAGATGCTGGCCAAAGTCGATCCCGAGCTGGCGCGGGCGGCGGACCGGATGCGGCCGCTGGGAGCCGGGCGGTGGGAGCTCAAGGCGGTGATCGATGACGACTGCCAGGTCGGATTGGAGCAACTCAAGGGGCTGCTGTCGCACGTCGATCCGCAGATGACGTTGGGGCAACTCCTGGGGCGGGTGGTACGGGAAGCGCTGGACCGCCACGACCCCTCGCGGCCGCCGCGCGGGCGGGGCCGCAGCCGCCGGACTCCCGAGGTTGCCGCCCAAACTTCGGCGCCGAAAACAGCGGCCGGGCCGGACGCCGCGGCGGTGCAGCAGACCGGCACGCCGACAGGCTCCGCGACTTCGGCGCCGAAGGTGCAGGCGGATGCCGGCCACCGCCGCCGCGTTACGGTTGCGAAGCGGCCTGCAGCGGCCACCCGGACCGCGGAGGTCACGGCGGAGACTTCGGCGCCGAAAGAGGCTGCGGCGGCACCGCGGACCGAGCAGCCGGCAGGCGCGGCGACTTCGCCAGCCAAGGTTCAGGCCGCGGACCGGACCGCGGCAGCCGCCGGAATCGCCACTTCGGCGCCGAAGGCAAGAGGCGGCTCGCAGCCCGCGGCGCATCGGAGTAGCAGGCTGGTCACGCTGGCGACTGCGCCGCCGCAGCCGCGCTTCCGCAGCCGGGCTATTCCGGCGGCGGTCAGGCGCCAGGTGTGGGAGCGCGACCGGGGCTGCTGCAGCTACGTGGACCGGGGCAGTGGGCGCCGGTGCGGCTCCCGGCATCTGCTGGAGATCGATCACGTCGTCCCCTACGCGCATGGCGGCAGCGCCGAGCCCGACAATCTCCGGCTGCTATGCGCCGCCCATCACCGCTACCGCCACCGCCATGCGCGGCTCGCAGCCGCCTGCCGGTGACTTGATCCGGCGCGGCGCGCTGACTTGGACTATGCGCATGGAAAGAGTCCAGCGCCAACGCGGCGCGCATCGAAACCGCCCGGAGCACCGCGCGGATCGCCTCGAGAACCTGCGCCGGTGGACGCCGCTGCGCCATCGCCCCCGAAGGCGACCCGGCCGCTACCGCTGACGAACCCGGAGCGGCACTGGCTGAACGTCAAGCGCTGCCCGCCCGCTGATCCTGGCCGCGTTGGCGTCAACCTCCCCGTGAGTCTTTGTCTCAACACCGTTTCAGACGTTCGCACCCGGAGGAAGGGCGGCGGGTTTACCAGGGTGCCCGGTGTGTGGTTCCGTTACGGCCATGAAGATCACCGGCGTTCGCGTCGAAAGTTATCGCTGGCCGCGGCGCCAGCCGATCAGCAACGGCCTGCACACCTACACCCATAGCGGCGTGGGCTTCGTATTCATCGACACCGACGAAGGGGTGACCGGTATCGGCATCGGCGCCACCAAGCGCGGCGTGGTGGGAGACGCCATCACGCACTTCACCCCGCTGTTGGTCGGCGAGGACCCGATCAACGTGGAGCGGCTGTGGCACAAGCTGTGGGTGCCCAAGCTGGTGGGCCGCCGCGGCCTGACCACGCGCGCCATCAGCGCCATCGACATCGCGCTGTGGGACTTGCGCGCCAAGGTCGCCGGCCTGCCGCTGTACCGGCTGCTCGGCGGCTTCCGCGAGCGCGTGCCCACCTACGTCGCCGGCGGCTACTACGAGGAGGGCAAGGGGCTGCCGGAGCTGCAGGAGGAGTTGGCCGGTCACGTCGCCGCGGGCGCCCGGGCGGTGAAGATGAAGATCGGCGCGCTGCCGCTCGCCGAGGACGTGGCGCGGGTCAAGGCGGCGCGCGCCGCGGTCGGCCCGGAGGTCAAGTTGATGATCGACGCCAACTGCGCCTACCGCTGGTACGAGGCGGTGCAGCTCGCCGAGCGGGTAGCGGAGTACGACCCGTTCTGGTTCGAGGAGCCGATCGCCCCGGACGACTACGCCGGCCACCGGCGGGTCGCGGAGAAGACCACCATCCCGATTGCCACCGGCGAGAACGAGTACACGCGCTACGGATTCCGCGATCTGATCGCCACCGGCAGCGTGCCGATTCTGAATCCCGACGCGCTGGTGCTCGGCGGCATTTCCGAGTTCATGAAGGTGACGGCGCTGGCGCAGGCGCACGATCTCGACGTGGCCCCGCACGGCGCGCAGGAGGTGCACGTCCACCTGGTGAGCGCCATCGCCAACGGCCTGATCCTGGAGTTCTACCCGCGCTACCTGGATCCGATGTGGGGGCAGATCTACACCGAGACCCTGACGCTGAACGACGACGGCACGGTGAGTCCGCCGCAGGCGCCGGGCATCGGCCTGGAGCCGCGCTACGAGACGCTACGGCAGTACCGCGAAGCGTAGCCGCCCCCCGGCGCCGCGCGGCGCGGCGCCCGGGGTCGCCGCAGCCGGTCTCAGCCCATGGCGATGCCGCCGTCCACGTGGATCGCCTGCCCGGTGATATTGCGCGCTTCCTCGGAGGCCAGGAACGCCACCAGGTTGCCCACGTCCTCCGGGGTCTGGGGCCGGCCCAGCACCGCGCTGCCGGCGACCGCGGCGAACACTTCGCGCGGTTCCCGGCCGGCGTGGGCGGGATCCTGCGCCGCCAGCAGCGGCGCCAGCCGCTCCCAGAACGGCGTCCACACCAGGCCCGGGCACACCGCGTTGACGTTCACGTTGTAGGGCCCCAGCTCCTTGGCCACGACGCGGGTGAGGTTGAGCAGCGCGTTCTTGGCCGCGGCGTAGGGCGGTAGGAAAGTGGGGTCGCGCTTCGCCGCGATGGAGGAGACGTTGACGATCTTGCCGGAGCGGCGCTCCCTCATGTGCGCCGCCACCGCCTTGCACATGAAGAACGGGCCCTTGACGTTGACGGCGAAGTTCTCGTCCCAGTCGGCGCCGGTGAGATTGGTGAACGGCAGCGCCAGCCGGGCGCCGAAGTGGCCGGCGTTGTTCACCACCACGTCCACCCGGCCGAAGCGCTCCGCCGCCTGCCGCACCAGCGCCGCGCAGTCCGCCTCGCTGGTCACGTCGCCGGCCACCGCCAGCGCGCGCCGGCCCGCCTGCTCCGCCGTCGCCGCGGTTTGCCGCGCCCGCTCCAAGTCGAGGTCCGCTACCACCACGTCGGCGCCCTCCCGCGTCAGGCAGGCGCAGATGCCGCGCCCCATGCCGCCGCCGCCGCCGGTCACGATGGCCACTTTGTCACGCAATCGCATGGCTTTTTGTGCAACGGGCCGGCCCGCAATGTCCAGCGCGCGAGCGGCGGGCGGGCCGGCTGCTCCGGCGTAGCGGCTACGCCGGCGGGCGAGCGGGGCGGCGGGCGGCGGCCCAGGCCAGGAAGCGCTCCGCCGGCCAGGTGTTGGCGATGCGGTCGCGCGCGACCCAACCGCGCTGCGCCTGCTGCACGCCCCACTGCAGGCGCTCGAACTCGGAGACGTGGTGGGCGTCCGAGTTCACCACGATGGTCACGCCGTAGGCGCGCGACCGCCGCAGTACGTCGGCCGCGGCGTCGAGGCGGCTCAGCCCGCCGTTGATCTCGATGGCGGTGCCGGTGCGCGCCGCCGCCGCCAGCACCGCGTCCACGTCCAGCTCGATGCCGGGCCGGCTTCCGATGCGGCGTCCGCTGAGGTGGCCGATCACGTTCACCGCCGGGTCCTCCATGGCGCGGATGAGGCGGCGGGTCTGGGCGGCGCGGTCCAGGTCGAACGCCGAGTGCACCGCCGCCACGCACCAGTCGAACGAGGCGCGGAAGGCGGCGTCGTAGTCCAGGCTGCCGTCGGCGCCAATGTTCAACTCCACCCCGTGCAGCAGGTGGAGGCCGGGGTGGACGCCGGCCAGCTCCCGCAACTCCGCGCGCTGGGCGAGCAGCCGCTCCCGGCTCACGCCGCTGAGGCCCAGGTCCGCGCCGTGATCGGTAACCGCCAGATAGGAGAGGCCGCGCGCCGCGGCCGCCGCCGCCATCTGCGCCAGCGTGCTGCGCCCGTCGCCGGAGGCGTCGGTATGCAGGTGCAGGTCGCCGCGCAGGTCCGCCGGCGCCGCCGCGGCCGGCAGCTCACCGCGTGCCGCGGCCTCCACTTCGCCGCGGTCCTCACGCATCGGCGGCGGGATGAGCGGCAGGTCGAGCGCGGCGTAGATCTCCCGCTCCGTGGCCGCGGCAAGCCGGTTCTTGCGCTCGTCCCACAACCCGTATTCGTTGAGCAGCCAGCCGCGCGCCGCGGCCAGCCCGCGCAGCTTGACGCTGTGCGCCTGCGAACCGGTGAAGTAGAGCGCCGCGGCGCCGAACTGATCGGGCGTCACCACGCGCAGATCCACCTGCAGGCCGCGCCGGGTGAAGCGGCTGGCGCGGGTGTCTCCGCCCATGCCGGCGCCGGCGTCGGAGTCGAGCAGCGGAAGCGCGGCGAAGTGGTCCATCACCGGGCGCCGGTCGGCGGCCGCCACCAGCAGGTCCAGGTCGGCGACCGTCGGCCGCAGGCGGCGCAGGCTGCCGCAGTAGCACGCCTGCTCCACCGTCGGCAGCTCCACCAGCGCGGCCACCAGGAGTTGCGCGTCCGGCAGCGCGAGGGCGATCGGCAGGCGCAGTTGCTTGCCGGCCAGGGCGGCCCGGCGCAGGCCGCGGCTCAGCGCCTGCTCGGTCTTCGCCCCCAGGCCGGGGAGGCCGCGCACCAGATGTTGGTCCAGGGCTGCCTGCAACTGATCGATGCTGCCGATGCCGAGCTCCGCGCGCAGCCGCGCCAGGGTCCTGGGGCCGAGGCCGGGCACCGCGGCGAGCTGCTGCACCGCCGGCGGAAACCGCTCGCGGAGTTGATCCAGCTTGGCGATGCGCCCGCGGTCGAAGAACTCGCGCACCTTGCCGGCAATTGCCTTGCCGACGCCGTCGAGCTCCTGCAACTCCGCCTCCGACAGCGCCGCCAGGTCCTCCGGCGCGTCCCGCAGCCGGCGCAGCGCGCGGTCGTAGGCGCGGGCGCGGAACGACTGCGCGCTGCCGTCGTCAAGGATCGTCAGACGGTGCAGCTCGCCGAGCTGCGCCAGCAGTTCCCGCACCTGCAGCGGGCTGCCGCGGCGCTCCGCCTCCGGGCGACCGGTCATGCCGCCACTCTATGCGGGTTGGCGCCGCGCCGGCAAGCGCAACCCGGCCCGAGCCGTTAATGTAGGGGAGGAGCGGTAGCGGATGCGGCACGAGACCCCAAATCGGGCGCCCGCGCGCGGGCGGTGAGCGGCAAGCCGGCAGTCGAGCTGCTGGCCGTGGATGGGCGCGAGGTGCGCGTTACCAATCCCGGCAAGGTGTACTTTCCCGCGGCCGGCATCACCAAGCTCGATCTGGTGCGCTACTACCTGGCGGTGGCCGACGGGGCCCTGCGCGCGATCGGCGGGCGCCCCCTGGTGTTGAAGCGCTACGTGGACGGCATCACCGGCGAAGGGTTCTTTCAGAAGCGCGCCCCGGCGAAGCGCCCCGACTGGGTGCGCACGGTGGAGCTGACCTTTCCCTCCGGGCGCACCGCGCACGAACTGGTGATTACCGAGCGCGCGCAACTGGCGTGGATAACCAATCTGGGCAACGTCGACCTGCACGTTCATCCGGTGCGGGCGGACGACTTGGATCACCCCGACGAACTGCGCGTGGACCTGGATCCGGGGCCGGGCGTGGCTTGGCAGACGGTGCGCGAGGTGGCCGGGATGGTGCGCGAGCTGCTTGCCGAGCACGGTCTGACCGGGTGGCCCAAGACCACCGGCTCGCGCGGCCTGCACGTGTACGCGCGCCTTCACCGGCGGTGGGGGTTCGGCGAGGTGCGGCGCGCGGCGCTGGCGGTGTCTCGCGAAGTGGAGCGGCGGGCGCCGGGCCGGGCCACCAGCAAGTGGTGGAAGGAGGAGCGGGTAGGGGTGTTCCTGGACTACAACCAGAACGCCAGGGACCGCACCATCGCCGCGGCCTACTCGGTGCGCCCGCTGGCGGACGCGCGGGTGTCCGCGCCGCTGGCGTGGGAGGAGGTGCCCGTCTGCGAGCCGGGCGACTTTACGTTGCGCACCATGCCGGCGCGCCTGGCCGAGCGCGGCGACCTGGCCGCGGCGATGGACGCCGCGGCGGGCAGTCTCGACGGCCTGCTGGAGCTGGCCGCGCGCCACGCCGCGGAGGGATTGGGCGGCGACGCGCCGTGGCCGCCCCACTTCCGCCGCCGGCGCAACGAACCGCGGCGGGTGGCGCCCTCCCGGGCGCGGGCGCCCGCCGCCGGGGACTGAGGCGGTCAGCCGCTGCCGACGATGCGCCGGAAGGCGGCCGCGGCTTCGGCCTGGGCGGCGCGCAGCTTGGCCTCCATTTCGGCGAAGTCCGCGCACTCCACCGCCGCGGCGAGCTTGCCGTGCAGCGCTTCCGGGGCCTCGCTCAGCGGCGCGCCGCGGTTCCAGGTGAGCCGCAGCAGGGCCTGCAGGGCGCGCTGCATGCGCGTCGCGGCGGCCAGCGCGCGCGCCTCCGCGTCGGGCAGGAAGCCGGCGCCGGCGAGCGCCTCGAACGCGGCCGCGGTGCCGCCGGCCAGCACCTGCGGCGCCGCGGCCGCGTGCCGCAACTGCAGGTACTGGGCGACGAACTCCAGGTCCACCAGCCCGCCGCGCACGTACTTCAACTCGAACGGGTCGGCGGAGGGATACTCGGCGGCCACCCGCTCCCGCATCCGCGCCGCCTGCACGCGCAGTTGCTCCGGGTCGCGGGAACGGGTCAGCACTTCGCGGATGCGGGCGCCCACCGGCTCCGCCACCTCGGCGTCGCCGCACAGCACCCGGGCGCGGGTCAACGCCATGTGCTCCCAGGTCCACGCCGCCTGGTCGTGGTACTCGCGGAAGGCGGTGAGCGTGGTCACCAGCGGTCCGCTTTCCCCGGAGGGCCGCAGCCGCAGGTCCACCTCGTAGAGCGGGCCGGCGCTGGAGCGGCTGCGCAGCGCGGCGATCAGCCGCTGCGCGGCGCGGGCGTAGAAGCGCCGCGGTTCCAGCGGCCGCGGGCCGGCGGTCAACTCGCGGTCGCCGCGCACGTCGGCCACGAACAGCAGGTCGAGGTCCGACTCGAAGGTCATCTCCTCGGCGCCCAGTTTTCCCAGCGCCACCACCGCGCAGCCCGCGCCCGGCGGCGCGCCGTGCTGCGCCGCAAGCTCCGCGGTCACGTCGCGCAGCAGGGTCTCCACCACCACCGCGGCGACCTGCGACAGCGAGGCGGACGCCTCGTCCACGCTGATCAGGTTTTCCAGGGTTTGCACGCCCACCTGGAAGCGGCGGTCACCGGCCCACCACGCCACCCGCCCGATGCGCCGCTCGCCGCCGCCGTCCGCACCGCCGCCGTGCTCGCCGCCGGCGGCGCCGCCGTGGCCCTCCAGGAACTGCGCCAGTTCCGCGGCCAGCTCGTCCCGGTCCGGAATCGGCAGGAAGAAGGCGGGGTCCAGCACCGCCTGCAGCAGCCGGTGGTTGCCGCCCAGGGTGTCGGCGATGCGCGGCGCGCTGCCCATCACGTCGGCGATCAGCCGCAGCAGCCAGGTGTGGGCGCGCAGCATGGCGAAAAAGGAAATGTCCTGCGGCAGCGTCTCCAGGAACTGATCCATGCGCGCCAGCGCGCGGTCGGGATCCGGGGTCTTGCCGAGCGCGGCGATGATTTGGTGCAGGATCTCGCGGATGATGGTGCGGGCGCGCTCCGAGGCGGTGGCCTCGTGGCGGCCGTCCGCCCAGCCCCGAAACACCTCGATCGCTGCCTCCGGGGCGGCGAACCCGGCGGCCTGCAACTGCGGCACCGCGTCCGGGCTCACCTCCGGGCCCCCCACGATCGCCTCGGTCAGGTCCTGCTCGCTCTCCGGCACGTTGAAGCGCGCGCGGTACAGGTCGTGCACCTCCCGGGCCGTGGTCTCGATCAGGCCGCTCAGTTCCGCCACCGAGGCCAAGCCCATGAACGCCGCGACGTGTTCGAGCCCGTCGTCCGAATCGGGGAGCTTCTGGGTCTGGTCGTCGTTGACCATCTGCAGGCGGTGCTCCACGCGCCGCAACAGCAGGTAGGAGTCGCGCAGGGTGGCGGCCTCGCGCGGCATCACGTGGTTTTCGTCCTCCAGGGTCTGCAGCATCGCCAGCAGCCGTGCGCCGCGCAGGCGCCGGTTGCGCCCGCCGTACGCCAACTGGTGCATGTGGACGAAGAACTCGATCTCGCGGATGCCGCCGCGGCCGAGCTTGACGTCGTGGCCGGGGGCGCGCACCGCCCCGTGGCCGTGGAAGTCGTGAATCTGCTGGCTCATCGAGCGGATTTCTTCCACCGAGGTAAAGTCCAGTCCCTCGTCCCAGATGAACGGCGCCAAGTCCTTGAGGAAGGCGTGGCCGGCCTCCACGTCGCCGCCCACCGGGCGCGCCTTGATCATCGCGGTGCGTTCCCAGGTGCGCCCGAAGCGGTCGTAGTAGTCGCGGGCAAAGTCCACGGTGATGGCGGTGGGGGTGGAGGAGGCGTCGGGGCGCAGGCGCAGGTCGGTGCGGAACACGTAGCCGTCGCCGGTGCGCGATTGGAGGATCGCCACCAGGTCGCGCGTCACCCGCACGAAGCAGTCGCGCAGGGTCTTGGAGCCGGTGTAGCGCACCCGCTCCGGGTCGTAGAGCACGATCAGGTCGACGTCGGAGGAATAGTTCAGCTCGCGCGAACCGTGCTTGCCCATCGCCAGCACGAAGTAGCCCCAGCGTTCGCCCTCTGCGGGCCGCTCCAGGTCGCCGCGCCGCGCCCGCTCCAGCAGCAGGTGGGCGGCCGTGAGGCGCACCGCGTGATCGGCCATGTCGGACAGCAGCTCCGCGCACTCCATGACCCCGCACGCGCCGAAGCAGTCGTACACCGCGGCGGCCACCGCCACCCGGCTGCGCTGGCGGCGCAGGAACTTCATCAGGCGGTCGCGGCTCATCGCCGGGTCGGCGCCGGCCAGCTCCCCGCGTATCCCGGCCATCACCGTCGCCGGCGGCTCCGTCACGATTTCCCGGGTAAACGCCGGGTCGCGCAGCAGCAGGCGGCTCAGATAGGGGCTGTTGCCGAACAGAAAGGAAAAGAAGGTGCCGCCCGCCGGCGTGCCCAGCGCCGCCCCGAGCGCCACGTCGCCGGCGCGCGCCGCGGCGTCCCGCAACCGCTCCAGGCCGGCCGCGGCCTGGTCGGCGCGGTGGCCGCGCAGGCGCTCGAATCCCGGCGCCTGCGCGGCCAGCGTCAGCCCGCCGGGGGGCGGCGGGCCGCGCTGCGGCTCCTGCGGCTCGTGCGGCTCGTGCGGGCCAGGCACGGCGCCGGCGTTCAGGCGAGCCCGCCGGCGGCAGCGGCGGTCACGGCGAGTAGTACATGTCGAACTCGATCGGGTGCGGCGCCTGCTCGAAGCGCACCAGCTCCTCCTCCTTGAGCTCGATGTAGGCGTCGATCTGGTCCTTGGTGAACACGTCGCCGCGAGTCAGAAACTCATGGTCCGCGTCCAGGGAATCCAGCGCGTCGCGCAGCGAGTGGGCCACCGTGGGGATGTCCTTCAGCTCCTCCGGCGGCAGCGCGTACAGGTCCTTGTCCATCGGCGGACCGGGATCGATCCGGTTCTCGATGCCGTCCAGCCCGGCCATCAACATGGCGGAGAACGCCAGGTAGGGGTTGGCCATCGGGTCCGGGAAGCGAATCTCCACCCGCTTGGCCTTGGCCGAGGTGGCGTGCGGGATGCGGCAGGAGGCGGAGCGGTTGCGCGCCGAGTAGGCCAGCAGCACCGGCGCCTCGAAGCCGGGCACCAGCCGCTTGTAGCTGTTGGTGGTGGGGTTGGTAAAGGCGTTGATGGCGCGGGCGTGCTTCATGATGCCGGCGATGTAGTGCAGGGCGGTGTCGGACAGGTCGGCGTAACCGGACCCCGAGAACAGGCTCTCGTCGCCGCGCCACAGCGACTGGTTGGTATGCATGCCGGAGCCGTTGTCGCCGACCACCGGCTTGGGCATGAAGGTGGCCGACTTGCCGTGGCGTTGCGCCACGTTCAACACCACGTAGCGGTACACCTGGATCTTGTCGGCCATCTCCAGCAGCGGGGCGAACAGCAGCCCGATCTCGTGCTGGCTGGCGGCCACTTCGTGGTGGTGCTTTTCCACCGGCACGCCGGCGTGCACCAGCGCCTTGAGCATGTCGCTGCGGACGTCCTGGGCGGAGTCGACCGGCGGCAGCGGAAAGTAGCCGCCCTTGGTGCGCGGGCGGTGCCCCTTGTTGCCGCCGTCGAACTTGCGGGCGGTGTTGTAGGGGCCCTCGAACTCGTCGAGGCGGTAGAAGGTGTGCCTGGCGTCCACCCCGAAGCGCACGTCGTCGAACAGAAAGAACTCCGGCTCGGGGCCGAAGTAGGCGGTATCGCCGATGCCGGAAAACTGCAGGTGCGCCACGGCGTCGCGGGCGGTGGAGCGCGGGCAGCGCGCGTAGCGTTCGCCGGTGGTGGGTTCGTGCACGTCGCAGACCAAGTAAACGGTGGGCGCCGCGGTGAACGGGTCCATGTTGGCGGTGGCCGGGTCCGGGAACAACGCCATGTCGGATTGGTCGATAGCCTTCCACCCGGCGATGGAGGAGCCGTCGAACATGATGCCGTCCTCGAACGCGTCCTCGTCGAACGCGTCCGCGGTCATGGTCAGATGGTGCCAGCGCCCGCGCGGGTCGGTGAAGCGGAGGTCCACGAACTCCGCCTGCCGCTCCTTGATCAGCTTGAATACTGATTCCTGATCAGCCAATAGAAAATACCTCCTGACGGGCCGAGCGTAGTGCGGCCCGCCGCCGTGACCGGCTGGCCGGGCGCCGAATCGCGGGCCCCTCGGGCGGCAGTATACCACCCGCCGGATAGGTGGTGAAGCGCCGCGCGCGCCTCGCCTCCGCCCTCGGCTCCGGGCTCCGGCTACGGCAGGTCCATGCGGCGCAGGCGGAGCAGGGTGAGCAGATAGAACCCGGCCAGCGCCAGCCCCGCCCCGGCCAGCGCCGCCGGCAGCGCCACCACCTGATCGGCGAGCCGCTCCATGCCAACCGGATCGGCGGCGTGCATTACCGACAGGGTATAGGCGCGGATGCTCAGGTAGCGGACGCCGGGGATCAGCGCGCTGACCAGTCCCTCCCACAGGAACACGTAGATCAGCGCGAAGGGCAGCGCCCGGGTGGTCATCAGCCCGGCCCAGGTGAACACCCCGGCGTAGGCCAGCGCCCCGGCCAGCAGGCCGGCGCAGACCGCGGCCACGGTATTTCCTCCGCCGGCGCCGCCCGCGCCGCCGGCCACGCTGACGGCGGTCGCGGCGAAGCCGCTGATTAGCGCCAGCGGAACCGCGATCAGCACCGGCGCCAGCAGCTTCGCCAGCGCGATCTGCCACTTCGGCGTGGGCGTCGCCGCGATGAAGCCGAGCGTGCGGTCCTCCACCTCGTTGCCGAAGGAGCGCGTGGCCGGCGCCAGCGTGATGATCGGCAGCACCACCCCGACCAGGAGCGCGTCGATCACCCCGCCGGGGTCGGCGCCGTCGCCGCCCGCGCGGCGCAGGAGCAGCGCCAGCGCCGCCGGCAGCAGCGCGAGCAGGCCGATGATCAGCAGCCGCCTGGTGCCGCCGATCTGCCGTAGCGTCAGGCTCAGCATCGTCCCCATCGCGCCGCCTACCGCTCCACCAGGTACTCGAACAGGCTTTCCAGTGATTCGTCCAGCGGTTCCACCCGGGTCAGGCGGATGGCGTGCTCCCGCGCCAGCCGCGGCAGCGCGGTCTGCAGCGCGTCCACGCGGCGGCTCGACACTTCCAGCGCGCCGCCGCCGGCCAACGCCACCGAGTCGACTTCCGGCAGCGCTACTATCGCCGCGGCCAACGCTCGGGGGCGGTCGGCGGTGACCCGCACCCGGTAGGCGCGCTGGTCGAGGCGCGCCCGAATCGCGCGCTGGCCGCCGGCCGCGGCCAGCTTGCCGCTGAGCAGCAGCAGGATGCGCCCGGCCAGGGTCTCCACCTCCTCCAGCACGTGCGACGAGATCAGAATGGTCTTGCCCGCTGCCGCCAGACGTTGCATCGCGTCCCCGAAGCGCAGGCGCTGGCGCGGGTCGGTGCCGTTGAGCGGCTCGTCCAGGATCAGCACCGCGGGGTCGTGCACCAGCGCCGCCGCCAGCCGGGCGCGCTGGCGCATGCCGCGCGAGTACTCGCCGATTGCCCGGTGGCGGGCGTCCTCCAGTCCCACCAGCTCCAGCGCGTGGTCGGCGGCCGCCGCGGGCGGGGTGACGCCGTGCAGCCGGGCGGATGCCGTTACCAGTTGGCGCCCGCTGAGGAACGGGTAGACCGACTCGTGCTCGGCCATGAACCCGAGGCGGCGGTACAGGCCGGGGTTGCCGCGCGCCGGCTCGCCGAGGACGGTGACGGCGCCGCGCGAGCAGCGCGTCAAGCCGGCCAGCAGGTAGAGCAGGGTACTCTTGCCGGCGCCGTTCGGCCCCAGCAGGCCGGTGACGCCGGGGTACACCTGCAGGGAGACGTCGTTGACCGCCACCACGTTGCCGTACCACTTCGACACCGCGCGCGCGTCGATCACCGGCGCGGCGCTCACGCGGCCAGCTTCCGGTAGCGGTTCCACAGCAGGAACGCCGGCACCGCGGCCACCACCGCCCACCAGAGCACCGCCGCCGCCGGCGGCAGCCGCGCCCCGCTCAGCAGCGTGGTCTCGTAGGTGCCGAAGATCAGGTCGCTCACCTGCACCGGGATGCCGCCGAAGTCGATCAGCCGCGCCCAGCGGCCCACCGCGCCGAGCTGCGCGCTGCACTCCGCCGCGGCGCCGTCGAGGGAGCCGCAGTCCACCACGGTCAGCAGCGCGGCCGCGGTGCGGGAGACGAAGTTCAGGCCGATCACCACCAGCGACGCGTAGGCGCGGCGGGTAGTGAACGCGGCCGCGGCCAACGGGATGGTGGTGGTGACCACGGCAATCGCCAGGCCGGCGCCCAGGAAGCGGGGGATCTGCTGCCAGTTGTCGCGCAGGTAGTCGAGCGGTTGGTCGGCGCCCAGCACCAGACCGGTGAGCAGCAGCAGTTGCCCGCCGTAGATGAACACCAGGCTGACGCTGAAGAACGCCAGCCAGCGGGCCAGCAGGTAGTCGTTGGTCGACAGCGGGCGCACCAGGTAAAGCGTGAGGACGCCGTCGCGGCGGTCGGGGCAGAGCAGCTCCGGGGCGATGATCGCCGCGAACAGCAGCAGGATCGGCGCGACGATGGCGTAGTAGTTCTCCGGGCCGGGCAGGTCGATCAGTTCGGTGAGGAACTCGCCGAACCATCCGGCGATCGCCGCCAGCACCGCGGCCGGCGCCAGCGTCGCCGCCAGGAACAGGAGCGGGAGGATCTTGGCGCGCGCGCCGCGCCCCAGGCCGAAGCAGGTGCGCACCCCGTTCACGTACAGCGCCCGCAGCGCGCGGCGGCGGCCCTCGCGGGGGCCGTGGTAGCGGCGGTAGCCGAGGTCGAAGAGCTGGCCTTCCGGCGCCGCCGCCGGTGCGCCGGCTGCTGCGCCGGGCGCGGCGGGCAGGGCGGTGCTCACGGCGCCGGCCCCCGGAACAGGGCGTCCAGACGCCGCCGGCGCGGGCCCAACCGGCGCAGCCGGGCGCCGACCTCGACCACGGCGTCGCAAATGGCGTCGTAGCCGGCGTCGGTAACGCCTTCGATCGCCAGCGAGCCGCCGGCTACCGTCGCCGCCAGGCCGCGCGCGGTGAGCGCCGCCAGCAGCGCCTCGCGCCGGTCGTCGACGTCGATGAAGATGGTTTCGGTCTCGCGGGTGAATCCGGCCACCTCGCCGGCCTGCACCAGCGCGCCGCCCTCCAGCACCAGGATGCGGTCGCAGGTGGTCTCGACGTCGCCCATCAGGTGGGTGGACAGCAGCAGGCTGATGCCGAACTCGCGCCCGGTGCGGCGCACCAGCGCCAGCATCTCCTCGCGGCCCACCGGGTCCAGGCCCGCGGTCGGCTCGTCCAGGAACACCAGCACCGGGTCGTGTACCAGCGCCTGGGCGAACTTCACGCGCTGCCGCATGCCGGTGGAGTACTCGCCGATGGCGCGGTAACGCTCCTCGGCCAGCCCGACGTGGCGCAGCACGTCGGCGGACCGGCTGCGCGCCGCGCCCGGCGGCAGGCCGCTGATCTGCGCCACGTGGGTGAGGAACTCGGCCGCGGTGAGCGCCGGCGGCAGGCAGGCGTGCTCCGGCACGTAGCCGAGGCGGGCCCGCACCGCGAGGTTGCGGTAGGGCTGCTCGCCCAGCACCAGCGCCGTGCCCGCGGTGGGCAGCAGCAGGCCCAGGAACAGCTTCATCGCCGTGCTCTTGCCGGCCCCGTTCGGCCCCAGCAGCCCGGTGATGCCCTGGTCTACGGTAAAGCTCACCCCGTCCAGGGCCAGCGTCGAGCCGTAGCGCTTGGTCAGGCCGCGCGCTTCGAGGAGGTGCTCCACGCCTGCAATGTACCGCGCTGCCGCGCCGCCGGCGCCCCCGGTGCGGGGCGCATTCTCGGTCGGCGTCAGGTGGCGGCGAAGATGCGCGCCAACTCGTAGGGCGGGGCGACTTCGAGCTGGTCGTAGGTGCACTCCGCGGCGGGCTTGTCGGGCCGCCAGCGCACGAATTGGGCGGTATGGCGCAGGCGCGTCCCCTGCAGGTGGTCGTAGCTCACCTCCACCACCAGTTCCGGCCGCAACGGCACCCAGCTCAGGTCCTTGCCGCCGGTCCAGCGGCTGGCGCCGCCCGGCACGCGCAGTCCGGGCACGGGCGGACGCGCCCCGGTGTGGGCGTGGGCGGTGTCCTCCTGCCCGGCGCCGGAGCCGGCAGCGCCGGCGGCCGTGCCGGCTTCGGCGGCGGCGCTCCGGTCGCGCCACGGATGGGGCGCGTTCAGCTCCCGGTAGGGGCGCAGCTCCTCCACCAGGGCGCGGCGCCGGGCGGCGCTGAAACTCCCCACCACGCCGACGTGGTGCAGCCGCCCCCGGCCGTCGAGCAGGCCGAGGAGCAGCGAGCCGACGCGCTCCTCCGGGGCGCCGCGGTGCCAGCGCAGCCCGGCCACCACGCAGTCCGCGGTGCGCCGGTGCTTGACCTTGAGCATGGTGCGCCTGCCCGGCTGGTAGATGCCGGCGGCCTCCTTCGCCATGACGCCGTCCAGGCCGGCGCCCTCGAAGCGCTCGAACCAGTCAGCGGCGCGGCCGCGGTCGGCGGTAATGGGCGTTACGTGCAGCGGCGCCCGGGCGGCGCCGAGCGCCTGCTCCAGAAGGCCGCGGCGCTCGGCGAACGGAACCCCGGTCAGATCGCGCTCCGCCAGGCACAACAGATCCCACGCCACCAGCGCCGCCGGCATGCGCGCGGCCAGCATCGCCACCCGCGACGCGGCGGGATGAACGCGGAGCTGCAGCGACTCGAACTCCAGCCCGCCGGCGCCGGCGATCACCAGCTCGCCGTCCACCACGCAGCGTTCCGGGAGCTGCGCCAGCAGCGGCTCTGCCAGCTCCGGAAAGTAGCGGTTGAGCGGCTTCAGGTCGCGGCTCTGCAGCAGCAACTCCGGGCCGTTGCGGAACACCAGGGTGCGAAACCCGTCCCACTTCGGCTCGAACAAATAGTGCTCGCCGGCGGGCAGCGCGGCGACCCGCTTGGCGAGCATTGGCCGCAGCGGCGGAGCGACGGCAAGCGGTTGCAAAGCGGCTACAGGGCCGCGGCTATCAGATCGCCTACCTCGCTGGTGGAATAGCCCATCCGCCCGGCCGACATGCTGCGCATCTTGGGGGTGGTCTTGCCGATGGCGTCCTCTACCCGCTGGCCGGCGCGGCTCAGGTTGGGCAATCCCTTCTGATCGCCGAGCACCGTGAGCAGCATCCCCATGGCGGCGACGGCGGCGACCGGGTTGATGACGTTCTGGCCCGTGTACTTGGGCGCGGAACCGCCCATGCACTCGAACATGCTGCAGCCGCCGGGGTCGGGGTTGATGTTGCCGCCGGCGGACACGCCGAGGCCGCCCTGAATCATGGCGCCGATGTCGGTGATGATGTCGCCGAACATGTTGGGCACCACGATGGTGTCGTAGAACTCGGGATTCTTGACGAACCACATGCAGGCGGCGTCGATGTGGTTGTAGTCGCGCTTGACGTCCGGGAACTCCGCTTCGCCGATTTCGTGAAAGGCGCGGAACCACAGGTCGCCGGCGTAGGTGAGCACGTTGGTCTTGTGCACCAGGGTGAGTTGGCGGCGGTCGTCGCGGCGGCGGCAGTGTTCGAACGCCCAGCGCAGGCAACGCTCCACCCCGAAGCGGGTGGCGATCATCTCCTGGGTGGCGATTTCCTGCGGCGTGCCCTTGCGCAGAAAGCCGCCGGCGCCGCAGTACAGGTCCTCGGTGTTCTCGCGCACCACGTCGAAGCGGACGTGCTCCGGGCCCTTGTCCTTGAGGGGGCAGTCGACGCCGGGATAGAGCTTGACCGGCCGCAGATTGACGTACTGGTCGAGCTGAAAGCGGATCGACAGCAGCAGCCCTTTTTCCAGGACCCCGGGCTTCACCTCGGGGTGGCCGATGGCGCCCAGGTAGATGGCGTCGAACTGCCGCAGCTCGTCGATCTGCCGTTCGCTGATCACCTCGCCGGTGGCCAGATAGCGGTCGCCGCCGTAGTCGAACTCCACGCGCTCGTAGGTAAAGCCTTGCAGGGGCGCCACCGCCTCCAGGACCTTGATGGCCTCTGCGGTAACCTCCGGCCCGGTGCCGTCGCCGGGAATCACTGCCAATTTGATCGTGTCGGACATGAATCTGTCAGGTGCTCCGTAAGTCGTTATTGTGGATGGCCCCCGCCGCTCCCGCGCCGGCCGGGCCATGCGCGGACTATACCCCGCCCCGCCGCGCCCGGCAACGCGCAATAGACCGATCGATCATGCGCGCGAGGCGTGCGTGGCGTCGGGTAGGCCAGCCGCCGCGGCAGCAGGGGGATGCCGCCGTGCAACACGGCCCGGCGTCGTCTCTGCCGCCTGCAGCTCCCGGTCGCTGGCGCCCGGCGGCGGCGAGGCGCCCGCATGGTGGCGCGACCGCCGGCGCTCCGGTAAGATGAAGTCGATGGTCCGGCGCAGGCTGCCCACCGGCATCCAGACCTTCCGCACGCTCCGAGAGCGGAACTGTTACTACGTAGACAAGACCGTCTACGTCGAACGGCTGCTCGAGGAAGGCACGCACTATTTCCTGTCGCGGCCGCGGCGGTTCGGCAAGAGCCTGTTCCTGGACACGCTCAAGGAGCTGTTCGAGGGCAACAAAGCGTTGTTCCGGGGGCTCCACGTCCACGGGCGCCATGACTGGTCGCAGCGCCATCCGGTGGTGCGGCTCAGCTTCGGCGGCGGCAGTTTCAAGGACGCCGAATTCCTGATCGAGGACGTGGCGCTGCAGTTGGAGGATCTGGAGGCGGCGGCGGGCATAGAGCCCCGCGCGGCACGCGGCCCGGCGCGCCTGCGCCGCCTGCTGCGAGAACTGCATAGGAAGACCGGACAGCGGGTGGCGGTGCTGGTGGACGAGTACGACAAGCCGATCCTGGACGCGCTGGAGACGCCGGAGGTGGGGCGCGCCAACCGCGACTTCCTGCGCGGCCTGTACGGAGTGATCAAGGACAGCGACGCGCACGTGCGCTTCACCTTCCTGACCGGGGTGAGCAAGTTCTCCAAGGTCGGTCTGTTTTCCGACCTCAACAACCTCACCGACCTCACGCTGGATGAGCGCTACTCCGCGATCTGCGGCTACACCGAGGCCGACCTGGACACGGTATTCGCCCCGGAGTTGCCGGGGCTGGACCGCAAACGCATCCGCGAGTGGTACAACGGGTACTGCTGGCGTGGCGATGAGAAGGTGTACAACCCGTATGACCTGCTGCTGCTGTTCGACAGCCGCGAGTTCGATGCCTACTGGTTCGAGACCGGGACGCCGGCGTTCCTGGTGGAGACCTTGTTCCGGCGGCGCGTCTCCTCGGTGTCGCTGGACCAGATGATGGGCACGGCGGCGCTGCTGTCGGCGTTCGACGTGGGCAAGATCGGCACCGAGGCGCTGCTGTTCCAGACCGGCTACCTGACGATCACCGCGGAAGAGGACTTGGGCGGGAAGCGGCTGTACCGGCTGGGCTATCCGAACCGGGAGGTACGCCAAAGCCTGAATGAATATCTGTTGCGCCACCTGGTGCGGGACGATGCCCGGCAAACGGCAAACAGCGTCCGCCTGGCGCGGCTGCTGGAGACGGTGGACTGCGCGGGGTTGCGGGAGCTGTTCCACGCCTTCTTTGCGAGCATCCCGTACCAGTGGTACGTCAACAACGACGTCGCCGACTACGAGGGCTTCTACGCAAGCGTGTTCTATTCTTACTTCGCGGCGTTGGGGTACGAGATCACGGTGGAAGACTCGAGCAGCGCCGGGCGGCTGGACATGGCGGTGCGGGCGGGCGGGCAGGTGTACCTGTTCGAGTTCAAGGTGGTGGAGCAGGCGGGGGAGGGGGCGGCGCTGGCGCAGTTGCGGGAGCGGGACTATGCCGCCAAGTACCGGGGCCAAGGCGAGCCGGTCCACCTGCTAGGCGTGGAGTTCAGCCGCGAGACGCGCAACGTGACTGCCTTCGAGGTGGCCGCCGGCTGACCGCGGCGACCGCTCGACTCGGCCGACGTCAGGCGCCCGCGCGTGCGGTGGTTTCGAGCAGGTCGTCGTAGGCGTCGATCACGCGCGGCCAGGCGTAGCGGGCGGCGACTTGGCGCCACCGGGCGCGGTCGGAGGGAGGGGCCTGCAGCTCGCGGATCAGCCGTTCGACCAAGCCGGCGGCGTCTTCGTACAGGCATCGGTCGTGCAGCTCCGCCGGGATCAACTCCGGATAGACCAGCCGCCGCGGCAGCAGGGGGACGCAGCCGGCGTGGATCGCTTCCATCACCGCAATCCCGAAGTTTTCCTGGAGCGCGGTGGAGACCACGATGCGGCCGCGCGCGAGTTGCCGCAGGTACTCCGGCCGGTCCGGGAACCCGTCGCAGACGATGCGTCCGGCCAGCGCGGCGCGCGCCCGCGCCAGCGCCCTCGGCTCCGGGATCAGGCGTTCGCCGAGGAGCGCTACTCGGAACGGCACGCCGCGGCGCGTCACCTCCTCCAGCGCGGCGACGAACGCTTGCGGGTCCTTGTCGAACTCCCAGCGGTGGTTCCAGATCACCACCGGCGGACCTGAAGGCGGGCCGGAGGGGCAGCCGGGGCCGAACCGGCAGCCGGGATAGAGCACGCTTGAACGCCGCTCGAGCCACTCCGCCGGCACCACCGGCCGCGCCTCGGCGTCGGGGAGCCGCGCTATGACCTCCGGCAGCCGCGCGCGAAACGCCGCCCGGTGGAACTCCGAGTTGAAGACCAGGCGGTCGGCGGCGCAGACGTTGGTTACGTCTCGCCACAGCAGCTCGGCGGCGGTCGACCCGCCGCCCGGCACCGGGTAGGAGACCTGGCTCTCGTGCAGGTAGAGCAGCAGCGGCGGCGTGCGCGCCCCCCATACCGCCCGCACCTGCGCCAGATCGAGCAGGCCCGCGGCGACCACCAGGTCGTAGCGCTCCGGCTGCGGCACCCGTTGCGCCAGCGTCAGCCCGGCCGCGCGCAACCGCCACTTCCACAGCCGCGCCGGCAGGCTCACCAGGTCAATCCGGTGCCGCGAGTGCTCCCGCAGCCCGTCCGCGAACTCGCGGTGCGAGCCGCCATAGAATGGCTCCAGGAACAGAATTCGCACCCCGCCGACAGTACCCTCTACCGCTCCGTCGCGGTAGCCTCGGGGAACAGGCCACGGCGGCCGCTGACGCCATCGCGGGTCCCGGCTGGCAGGCTGCCGCCGTCTCCGGCACCGCCCGGCAGAACTGGTTGCGCGAACTGCCGGCGCGGCCGGCCAGCCCGGTTCAAGGCGGCGGCAATCTCGGCTATGATCGCGGCACGTACGATAAGGGCTTGGTGATGGCGAGAATCGAGGGATTCCGGGTAAGGAACTTCAGAGTGCTTGGGGACGTCACCCTCGGGCGGCTGTGGAATCAGCGGGACCGCGCGCCGCTCACCCCGATGGCCGCGGTGATCGGCAAGAACGGGGTAGGGAAGAGCGCGCTGGTCGACGCCTTCGGGTTCCTGGCCGACACCCTCGCGCAGGGCGCCGAGGTCGCGTGTGACGCGCGCGGCGGATTCACCCGGCTGCGCACCCTGGGAGCATCAGGGCCGATCGGATTCGAACTGTACTATCGGGAACGCGAAAGAGATCGTCCGATTACGTATCACAAGTTGCTGGAGACCTTGGCGACCGAGTTCCGCGAGCACACGGCGCGCCGGCGCGGATCACAGGTGTTCATCACCACGCACCAGCCCTACTTCGTCAGCTCGCTGGATCCCGATGAGGTGTGGATTCTGGAAAAGGGGACAGACGGACTCGCCACCGTGCGCCGCGTCAGCGGCGATCCGGTCGTTACCAGCATGGTGGAGGAGGGACTGCCGCTCGGCGGTCTCTGGTACAGCGAGTATCTGGACGGAGTGTAAAGCCGATGCACTTCGTGGTCCTGGTGGAAGATCAGTCCGGTAAGAAGGCGCTCGATATCCTCATACCGAAGACCGACAGGATAGCTTGACAGCACCTGTTGTGGTCATCATGATGCTCCTGTGAGGACGACGGTCACGCTTGATGAGGACACCGCGCGCATGATCCGCGATGACATGCGGCGCACGCAACGGAGCTTCAAGGTCTCCCTGAACGAAGCGATCCGTAACGGATTGGACCGAGCCTCCGATCAGCGACCGGCGTTCCGGGTCCACGCTCGGCCTATGGGACTGCGAATCGGGATTGATCCTGCCCGGATGCATGAGCACGACCAGGACGCCGAGGAGGAGCGCTTCCTCCGCGTCACCGACCGAGCCAAGCTGGCGGAGCGATGATCGTCCCGGACATCAATCTCATCCTCTACGCCTATGACTCGGATGGCCCCTTTCACCGCGAGTCAGCGGCGTGGTGGGCACGGTGCCTGAATGGCTCGGAGACGGTCGGCTTGGCGCCCGTGGTAATCTTCGCGTTCATTCGGTTGTGCACCAACCCGCGCATCTACGCCGAGCCGCTGTCGCTACGAGAGTGTGCCGGGACCGTCCGTAGTTGGCTGGATGCACCGGCCAGCACACTGCTGGAACATGACTCCGGCGACATCGACGTTGCGTTCGAGCTGCTTGAATCGGCCGGGGCCGGCGGCAATCTGACGACCGACGCCCAGATCGGCGCGTTGGCGCTCAGGTACCGAGCCACGGTCCATACTGCCGACACGGATTTCGCTCGCCTGCGGGACGTTCCCTGGCACAACCCGCTCACCGGCGGGCACGGCCCACGCTAGCATGGCGCTGACGATCATGCTGGCGATGGCCCTGGGACGGACTCGAGCCGACCAGCCTGAGCACTGCGGAGTCTGGTCAGAGTCGCCCGGAGCCCGGCCGCGCGCCGGGCAGCACGGAGTGTCCCGCATGGTGTACACTCGCCGGATGAGGCTCGAAGAAATCGTAACGGAGGCGCTCAAGCTCAGCCCTCGGTCACGCGCCCGGTTGGCCGGCAAGCTGTTGCAGAGCATCGGTCAGCTTGCGGCGCAGCAAAACGAGGAGATCTGGGCGGAGGAGGCCGTCCGGCGCGATCTGGAGCCGGAATCCGCCGATCGCCCCGCCGCTCAAGTATTCGAGGAGCTACGCCACCGGCTCTCGTAGATGCGGCGAGTCCCGTTTCATCCCCTCACAGAGCAGCTTGCTTGCTTGGTCCCAGGGCGCCGAGCACGCTGAACTCGTATGGCGGCGCGCTATCGGGATTGGCTGCGGCAGGCGGATGCGGATCTCCGGCATGCCCGTCAGTCGCGCGACCTTGGAACGCACGAGTGGGCGTGTTTTGCGGCGCAGCAGGCCGCGGAAAAGGCACTCAAGGCGGTCATCATGAGCCGCGGAGCGGATGCGTGGGGTCATACGGTTACGGCGTTGCTCGGTCTGGTGACGACCGCGGAGCGAGCGGGGGCCGAGCTGATTACGTGCGCCAAGAGCCTGGACAAGCACTACATCCCCACGCGTTACCCGAACGGCTTCGACACCGGTGCGCCGGTCGACTTCTACACGAAGAAGGATTCTGACGATGCGATTGTCTGCGCCGAACGGCTCATCAGATTCGCTCGTGGTCAAATCGAACAACCAGAAGGAAGTTGAGACCGCGCTACGGCGCTGGGCTTGCGACGTCGGCGCAAGCCGACCCGAAGTGCGCAGGATCATCTGGTTCGGGTCCCGCGTGAATGGCACTCCCGCGCCAGGCAGCGACGTGGACGTGTGCGTGGTGCTGTCCACTTCAAGCCGGCCCGTGCGGGAGCGCGTCGGCGACTATCTTCCGTTCGGATTCCCGGTCGGAGTCGACCTGTTTCCCTACACCGAGGCAGAACTGGAGCGGCTCAAGAACGAGCAGCCGTCGTGGTACGCCGCGATCAGTCTCGGAATCGATCTCCCGATACGCGGCCGTTGATGGGCGAGGGTAGGGGCGGCACCAGCCGGCGGCAGGAAGTGGTGGTTGGGGTGGATGTCGGCACCACGCTGATCAAGGCGGCGGCGTTCGACCGGCGTGGCCGGGTGGTGGCGCGGGCGCAGGCGGCGACGGCTTGCGAGACTCCGCGGCCGGGTTGGGTCGAGGTGGAGATGGAGGGCCTGTGGCGGCAGGTGGCGGCTACCCTTGGCGCGCTTGCCGGACGGCTCGGCGGCGGCCAGCCGGTGCGGGCCATCGGCATTGGCGCGTTCATGGGCGGGGCGTGGCTGGTCGACCGCGACGGGCGCCCGGTGCGCAACGCCATCCCCTGGCACGATGGCCGGGCGGTGGGCGTGCTGGACGAACTGCGGGAGGCGGGACTGCTCGAACGCAGCTTCGCCAATTCCTGCAACGCGCTTACGCCTGGGTTCGCGCTGGTGCTGCTGCGCTGGCTGCGCGACCACGAACCCGCCGTACTGGACCGGGCGCGGACCCTGCTGTTCGCCAAGGACTGGTTGCGCTTCCGGCTCACCGGCGAGCTGGCCACCGACGAGAGCGACGCCAGCCACGCCCCGGGCGACGCCTCGCAGCGCGGCTTCTCGCTACCGCTGCTGGCCGACTGGGGGTTGGGCGGGCTGAGCGGCCTGCTGCCGCCGGTGCTGCCCTCCACCGCCGTGGCCGGCCGCGTGACCGCGGCGGCGGCCGCGGTTACCGGCATGCCTGCCGGCACCCCGGTGGTCACCGGGCTTGCAGACGTGTCGGCGGCGCTGGTCGGCGGCGGCGTGGTGAAGGCGGGGCAGGCCGGCACCATCATCGGTTCGTCGTGCCTCAACAGCGTGGTCACCGAGCAGCCGGTGTGGGAGCCTGCCGGGGTGGGGTTGAGCTTTCTGATTCCGCCGGCCGCCTGGACGCGCACCATGCCGAACCAGACCGGCACGCTCGCCTTCGACTGGTTCCGGCGCGAGTTCGGCGCCGAAGGAATGGACGCCGCGGCGCTGGAGGCGGCGGTCGCCAAGGTGGCGCGCGGCGCCCGTGGCGTGTTGTTTCACCCCTACCTGAACGCCACCGGCGTGCTGGCGCCGGTGTACGAGCCGCGCGCCCGCGGCCGGCTGTCGGGACTGGGGCTGGAGCACACCCGATGGGACATCCTGCGCGCCATCTACGAGGGGCTGGCATTCGCGGTGGCGGATTGCCTCGATCTGCTGCCGGCGTTCGCGGAACCGATTACCCTGCTGGGGGGCGGGGCGCGCAACGCGGTGTTGCGCCAAGTGGTCGCGGACGTTACCGGCCGCGCCTTCGCCCCGGCGGACAACGCCGAACCGGGCGCCCTGGGAGTGGCGCTGCTGGCCGGCGTGGCGGCCGGCTGGTGGGGGAGCCCGGAGCAGGCGGTGGCGGCGTGCTGCTCGCTCGGCGCGCCGACGCTGCCCGACCCGGAGGCGCATGCCGAGTATCAACCGCGGCTGGAACAATACCGCCACGTTCGCCGCGGCCTGATCGAGGAACAGGAAACGCAGCGCGCGCTCCGTCAGTGCTCCGGCGCCGCGCGAAGCGGCTGCTGATCGACCTGCAGCGCGGTTACTTCAGGGCGTGATCATGCTCGCGCTTCCGGGACAGCCAAGCCCAAACCCCAATCAGCAAGCGATTCTTGCGGTAACGCGCCGTTGTTGACGAGGGCGTATACGATTACCCAGGTCGAAACCTCAAAGTGTCGCGCCGCATGCTCAATGTCATCGTCATCGATGAACGATGAGCCACCTATCGTCTCTCGGAGCGCTTCGTAAGGACACAAGAACTCCTGAGCGAATGCCCGCTGAAACTGCTGTCTGCCCGTTCTTACCCCGGTGGCTGGCAAGAGCTTCTCCTCGGAAGGTGACACCAGATTATCCGCTACCAAACGCGCCAGCCAGAACCGGCGGCTGGCCGGCGACCTTATGTTCCACCCGATACGCATCGTTGCCGGATCGTCAGCATCACGAAATCCTGCTGCCACCGAGCGACCCCGGACACTGGTATAGTCGCATATCTCCGACTTGCTTATCGCGAACAGATCGGCGAACGTGGAGGCGTTGACCGGGCCGTCCAAGCACCACGATTGCCGTGCAATTCGAGCAGCTTGGCTTGCTCGCATCCACGGACGATGTGAAGGATCGGTATCCAATGCAATCTTCGACCGCAGCTCATCATATGAAGAAATAAGCACCCTCACGTCGCCGGCATTGGCTTCCTCGGCAAGGGAGTCAATCTGCGAAGCTGAGTCTTTCCGGCACGCCGAAGCTATCTCACGCACCGCTCCTTCGCCATACGTGTCGATGGCGCGCAGCAAGCTGTGGAGTAGATCGGGCGGCCCTTCATCGGGATCATAACCCATACACGCCTCCAACTGCCGCCAACGGGATCCGTACTGGTCGCGGCGCTCGCGCATCACGCCGCGCCACAGAGCGCCCAGCTCGGTCTCGGATTTCATGGTATCGGCGAGCCGGGCGATAGTGCCGTTCAGGAACTCGTCAACGCCCTGTTGGAATTCGGCTATCGGAATGCTGACGCGAAAGTCTTTCAAGTAACGAAGAGGTTCCGCCGGAGAACTCTCGGTTTGACGCGAGTTGACGGTGATCGTATCCCAGTCGCTGCTGAATGAAAGGTCCGGCCAAGGGTATCCGCCGCCGGCCCCGCCGACCTGGTGACTCATCCGCCAGGAGACGTCGTTCGTACTGGGTTCCCAGATCAGGCGCCACCAGTTGACGGCGAACCACTCTGCCAGGTGAAGAGCCGAAAGACGAGCGGAGCGGCGTACCGTCTTGGCGACCTCATCATGCAACTCGGTTGCGCAGTGGTCACCGACCGACAGCTCGAGGTCGGCAAGCGTCATGCGTTCCTCCACCGTACCGTACTCGCATGGCAGCCACTCGTAGTGAATGCGGAACGCGGACTTAAAGCTTACGTGTGGTTGTGGTCGAATGGGTCCTTGTGACATCCAGGCTACCGGCGCTGATCGACGATAGCGGAAAGACTGCAGAGTGTCGAGGTGCCTGTTGCCCGCCCGACCGCCTGCCCGCTGACCGCCCACGGCGTTCACTGCCGAGCTGGCCTTCGCGGAGGCCGATTACCTTGATCTGCTGGCGGCGTCGCGGACCGCTTGCCCTATAGGGGGCGCGCAGCGCGGTGTTGCGCCGGACCGTCGCCGACGTCACCGGCCGCGCCGTCGCCGCGGCGGCCAACGCCGAACCGGGCGCCATGGGAGTGGCGCTGCTGGTCGGCGCGGCGGCCGGCTGGGGCCTTTTCCGGCCGGCCGGTGCCGGATACTTGCAATTGGGAGGCGCAAGCGTCACATTGGAGCTCGCGCGCCAAGCTCAGGTAGCGGAACCGGCAGGTAACCGACGTGCTCATCAATTGCTTGAAGGTACAAGGGCTTCTTTCGTTCGGACGTGAAGGGATCGACCTGCCGTTGGAGCCGCTCAACGTGCTGATCGGCCCGAATGGTTCCGGGAAGTCCAACCTGCTGGAAGCCCTGGCCTTGCTTCAGGCTGCGCCTCGGGAGTTCAGCGAGCCCATCAATCGAGGCGGTGGAGTGAGGGAGTGGCTTTGGAAGGGCGCGGAAGGGGACGGAAGCGCTTACCTGGAGGTTGAGGTAGCGGTTTCGGGGAGCGCCGCGTTGCGTCACGCCATTACCCTGGCCGATCAGGCTGGTCAGCCGGTGTTGATCGACGAGCGAGTCGAGCCGACCCGGGCGGAGTCTGGCGGCCTTGGCGCGCTGTTCTACTGCCGGCCGCCGCGCAATCACCATGTCTCCACGAAACTGAAAACCGTTGCGCCGCCGTCCGCTCTCCAAGAAGGCGGTCGCGTGGCGGGCGCCGGTCTTCCCCGGAAATTGCCGTCGAGCACGCCGGCGGAATTCAGTTCGCCGGCGACTTTCACCCGGAGCGGTCTTTGCTGTCGTTCGCAACCCCGCTGCATCCGGCGCTGTGGTTCCTGAAGGAGCAGTACGAGAGGATCCGTCTCTACCGAGACTGGTTCTTCGGACCGAAAGCACCGCTGCGGCGTCCCGTGAGTGCGCACGAGCCCTCCGACTTTCTGGCTGAGGCCGGAGCCAACCTGCCGCTCGTCCTCTCGTACCTGAACGGATCCTCAAGACGGCGGTTCGTCGAGGCATTGGGCGAGTTGTTCGAAGGCATTGTAGACATCTCCTGCCCCGTGACGGGTGGGACGGTGTCGCTATTCCTTGAAGAACGAGACGGTCGCCAGATTTCGGCGAGCCGACTCTCCGACGGTACGTTGCGCTACCTCGGTCTGCTTGCGGTCCTCCTGCATCCGAAACCACCGCCACTCATCGCGATCGACGAGCCGGACCTGGGGCTTCACCCCGACGTGGTGGCCACGGTGGCGGAGCTCCTGGTGGACGCCTCGGAGCGCACGCAGATTGTCGTCACCACTCACTCCAGGATGCTGATCGACGCGCTCTCGGACAGTCCCCTCGAGCGTTGTGGTCTGTGAAGAGGAGAACGGCGAGTCCCGGTTCGAGCGACTGGACGCCGTCAGATTGCAGCGGTGGCTCGAAGACTACAGTCTCGGAGAGCTGTGGGGATCTGGAGAGCTTGGCGGAAACCGCTGGTGACCGAACCAACAAGATGGTACGCCGCCGCGGTGGGCGGCGCAACTATTTGACGTGCGGGCGGTGCCTGGCGCAGGATGTTGCGGACCGATGAGGGTGTTGGTTACGAACTGCGATAGCCCGTTGGGGGGCGCGGTCGCCGGCGGCCTGGAGGCGGAGCACGAGGTACGGCGTAGCGGGTGGGATGAGCCCCTGGAGCCGGGGGCGGCGACCGACGCGCTGGTGGCCGGCGCGCGTGCGGTGGTGCACTTCGGCTACGCGCGTGCAGCCGGGGAAGCGGACGAGCTGCTTGAGCACGCCGCGCGGCGCACCTACAACCTGCTGCTGGCGGCCTCCGCGGCCGGTGTCGAGCGCTGCATCTACGTGAGCACGCTGCGCCTGCTGGCCGCGCTGCCGGCCCATCTCGCGGTCACCGAGCAGTGGCGGTCGCGCCCGCCGAGCGGGGATCCGGCTCTGCTCGCCTGCCATCTGGGCGAGGTGGTAGCGAAAGAATGCGCCCGCGACCGGCTGCTGCGCGTCGTCACGCTACGGGTGGGATTCCCGGAGGTGATCGGCGAACGGAGCGCCCTGCAGCCGGAGCATGGCACGGCCGCGGTCGCTTCCTCGGACGTCACCGCCGCGGTAGCCGCCGCACTGACCGCCGAACTGGGGCAGTGGCAGGAGATTCACCTGCAGTCGCCGGTGCCCGGCGCCCGCTACCTGATGCGCGAGGGGGAGTCGCTACTGGGCTTCCCCGGCCCCGCGGCGGCGCCCGCAGGAGGCGGGCAATGAAGGTACTGATCCTGGGCGGCAACGGCCGCATGGGGCCGTGGGTGGTGGCGGCGTTGGCCGGCCGCCACACGCTACGGGTCACCGACGTGAACGATCCGCCGCCGGCGTTCGAGCACGAATACCGGTGCCTGAGCGTTGCCGACGGCGACGCGGTGCTCGCCGCCGCCGAGGGGATGGACGCCATCATCAATCTGTCGGTGCTGCGCCACGACAACCACCAGGCGTTCGCCGTCAATCTGCGCGGCAACTATCATCTCGCGGCGGCCGCGGTGCACCACGGCATTCGCCGCATCATCAACACCGGCCCCCACTATCAGCTCGCCGGGCCGCAGTACGAGGATTGGGACTTCGGGTTGCACCCCGACATGCCGCCGGCGCCGGGCAGCCGGCTGTATGCCCTGACCAAGGCCCTGGGCCAGGAGGTGCTGCGGGTGTTCAGCGAAGATCACGCCCTGTTCGTGCAGACCCTGCTGTTCATGGGGATGCGGGTGCCGGGAAACTGGTCGCCGGGGCCGCCCCATCCCGCCGTCACGCCGCCGCTGGGCCGCGACCTGGACCGGCCCTTCGTGATTGCCTGGCCCGACACCGGGACCGCGATACGGGCCGCGCTGGAGGTGGAACCGGCGCGCCTGCCGTCGCGTTGCGAGACCTACTTCGTGTTCCCGCCGCTACCGCACGGCAAGTTCCGCAGCGAGAAGATCACCCGCGTGCTGGGCTGGCGCCCCGCCTATCACCTGGAACAGTTCTGGATCCGCCCGCCCGCCGACGCTCGCTGAGGTCACCGATGACCGCGGCGGGGTTGCTGGCGCTTCCTGATGATGGCAACCGCTATGAACTCATCCGCGGGGAGTTGGTGAAGATGTCGCCTGCCGGTCTGCTTCATGGCGTGGTCGTCGACCGCATTGGCCGGCGGATCGGCAACTACGTGGAACGTCACGACCTCGGCCGGTGCGCCGCCGCCGAAACCGGCTTTCGGCTGGAGCGGGATGCCGACACCGTGCGGGCGCCCGATTACGCCTTCATATCGCACCGGCGTCTGGCCGGCCATCAGCCGTCCGCCGGATACTCCGACACGATTCCCGACTTGGTGGTGGAGGTGGTGTCACCCCATGATCGACCGCCGGCCGTAGCGGCCAAGTGCGCGGCGTGGCTGGGCGCGGGAGTGCGGCTCCTTTGGGTCGTGGAGCCCGCAAGGCGCACGATTGTCGTACGCCGGAGTGACGGAACGGTGGATGAGTACGGCGTCGGCGATACCTTGAGCGGGGAGTCGGTGTTGCCGGGCTTTGCCTGCGCGGTGGGCGACGTGTTCGCCGGCTGACGGTTACGCGGTTACGGTACCGGGGCGTCGGCGCGCAGCAGGCCGGCGGCCTTCAGCTCGGCCCACAGGGCGGCGGGAATCGGCGTTTGCAGCCGCCGGACGTTGGCGGTGACGTATTCGGGGCGGACGGCGCCGGGAATGGCGGTGACGACCAGCGGGTGGGCGAGGGGGAACTGCAGCGCCGCAGTGGCCAAGTCCACGCCGTGGCGGTTGCAGATTGCGGCCATGGACCGCACCCGCCGCAGCACCTCCGGCGGCGGCTCCGCGTAGCGGTAGGAGGCGCCGCCGCGGCCCTCCGTAGCCAGGATGCCGGAGGCGAACAGGGCGCCGGCGATGACCGCGGCGCCGGCGGCTTCGCAACGCGCGAACTCCTCCTCCAGGACGCCCTGGTCGAGCAGGTTGTAGTCCTGCGCCACGAGAAAGAAGTCGAGGTCCAGCAGGTCGAGGAAGCGGGGAATGAGCCCTACCTCGTTGATGCCGGCGCCAACGCCGCGCACTGCGCCGCCGGCGCGCAGTTCCTCCAGCGCCCGCCAGCCGCCGGCGGCCAGCTCGTATTGCAGCACCGCCACCCGCTCCGGGGGGTGGGTAAACGTATCCAGGTCGTGGATTACCAGCAGCTCCACGCAGCCGAGGCCGAGGCGCTGCAGGCTGTCCTCGTAGGAACGCATGATGCCGTCGTAGCTGTAGTCGAAGTGCAGGGTGAACGGCAGTGGCGCCGGCCAGTACTCGTTGCTCAGGCGGCTGCGGTCGACGCTGGGGCGCAGCACGCGACCCACCTTGGTGGAGACCGTGAATTGCTCGCGCGGCCGCCCGCGCAGAAACTCGCCGAGGCGGTGCTCGCTCTTGCCGTGGCCGTAGTATGGGGCGGTGTCGAAGTAGCGGATGCCGGCGTCCCACGCCGCCTGCAGCACCTGCCGGGCGTTGGCCTCGCCCACCTCCGCGAACAGGTCGCCGAGCGGCGCGCAACCCAATCCCAGCCGCGTCACCGGAACTCCGGTGCGCCCCAACGTCGCAGTCTCCATGCCGCGTATGATAACGTACCGGCAGCGCGGGCATGACCGCGGGCATTGCAGCATGATCGAACGCCGTTTGCGGAGCATTTGGGAGCAGCTACAGGGTAAGAAGCCGCACCTGCCGCAGTTTTTGTCCGAAATCCGCCTGCGCGGCATTCGCGGCATCCGCGACCTCCGCATCGTGCTGGACTACCCGGTCAGCGTGATTGCCGGCGGCAACGCAAGCGGCAAGTCGACCGTGCTGTTCGCCGCCGCCTGCGCGTATCAGGTGCCCGGCGCCGGGGTCAGGGACTTCGTGCCCTCCACCCTGTTTCCCGACTTCCGGCCTCGGCTCGGCCGCCTCCGCGACGGTCACGACGAGATCGTGATCGAATTCGACTACGCCACCGCCGACGGCCGGCGGGCGATGCGTTGGCGGCGCTCCAAGGGCTGGAGCCGGAGCTTTCTGGGCCGCAAGAACGCCGGTCAGCCGGAGCGGCAGGTGTATCTCCGAGCCGAGGTGCGCGGCGTGCCCGGTATGTCGCGGCTGACCTCCGCCCCGCGCGAGACGCCGATGACGGCGTCGCAAATCGAGTTCGCCCAGCAGATGCTGCCGTTCCGCTATCGCGAAGTGGTCGATCTGGGCAGCGGAACCAAGACCCTGCTGTTCGCGGCGCAGAAGGGCGGGGCGGCCTACTCGGAGTTGCACATGGCCGCCGGCGAGCGGGCCATCCTGCGTCTGGCCCAGGAAATCGCGCAGCTCAAGGGCGCGCTGGTGCTGATCGACGAGATTGAGACCGGCCTCCACCCCTGGGTGCAGCAACTGCTGATGCTGCAACTGCAGCAACTGGCCCTGCGCAACGACCTGCAGATCATCGTGACCTCGCACAGCCCGGTGGTGCTCGACGCGGTGCCCGCGCACGGGCGCATCTTCCTGGAACGGCACGAGGGCGGCGGCGTGAGCGTGCACCCGCCATACCGCGACCTGGTGCAGGACGCGTTGTACGGGCGCTCCGCGGCGGTGCTCAATCTGCTCGGCGAAGACGAGGCCGCCGAGGGGATCCTGCAGGGCGTGTTCGACTGCCTGCTGCCGCGGCAGCGGATCGCGCGCGAGTCGGTGCGCATCGGGCGCGACACCGGCGCCGGCGAGTTTCCGGCCCATGCCACCGCGTTCCGTAAGTTCGGCCGGATCGAAAACTTCGTGTTCGTGCTCGATGGCGACAAGCGCGCCAGCGGGCTGGAACGGCGGATTCGGGAGCGGGCCGAGAGCGACGTACCGGTACTGTTTCTGCCCGGCGACGACGCGCCGGAGCCGTGGGTGTGGGCGCAGTTGCGTGGCAGCGCCGGGGAGCAGGCCGCAGAGCTGGGTGTGGCCGCGGCCGAGCTGAGCGAGCGCATGCAACGGCTGGACGCGATCTACGATTCGGCGTCCGACCGGCCCGGGGCGATTGCCAAGGCCAAGCTGCGCGGTCTGGCCGAGCCGCTGGGGCGCAGCCCGGCGGACTTGTGCCGGGCGGTGGCGCGCTGGGAGACCGACCGCGCGGAGAGCGCCATCCAGCCGCTGGTGGAGGCGCTGCAGAGCATCCTGCTGGAGTGGCGTATCCGGTAGCGCCACGCGTAGCGCGGGCGGTGGTGCGTGTTGCCTCATTTGTAGATCCACACGAAGCGGTACGCGGTGCCTCATTAAATATCCACCTAAAGGAGGCGGCGGTAAAGGGGGTGGGGACCGGGGAGGGGGGACCCGTTCCTGTGGATATGTGCACCATCGTCGTGCGCGCTGCAGTGGCGCCCCCGGAAGGCGCATCACACTGACTCGTCGTTACGTAACGGAAGGGAGCCCCGGCGCGGCGCTCCGCGCCGCGCCGCGCCGGCCCCGTCACCGCCAGGGTGGCGGCCCCGTCCTCAGTCACGACCGAACCCACGCGGCAACTCGATGCTCTCCAGGTCGTCCAGGTCCAGGGAGCACACGGTTTCCAGTTTCTCTCCCATCCTCGTGTCCCGCAGACTGTCGGGCAGGTTGTCCAGCCACACTTCATACTCCTCCTGGAGTTCGCGCAGGGTGCGCGCCGCTTCCTGCCAGCGCAGGGTGCGCGATCCGCGCTTCTGCGGCTGCTGGGGCCGCGCCACCGGCTGTTGCGCCTGGCGCCGCTGGCGATAGCGGCGTTGCCGCTCCGCGTTGGTCATGGCCATCAAGTTCCTCCATTCCACTGGGCGCCGTTGCGTAACGGCGCCCCTGCCTCGATCACTTGACTGATGAAGCCCCTCCGGGCAGCCAAGCCTTCATCCACTGTACACCCCGTTACGTAACGGCGCCCGCACCAAGCCCGGCGCCGCACCACCCGCCCGGCCGCTTCCCCCGCAATCATCAGCCGGCATCCTTCGTGGACTCCTCCCGCTGGGCGCTCAACCGCCGCAAGCGCTCAAACAACCGCTCCGCCTCCCGCCTCAGCGCCACCGGATTGAGTTCCTCAAACTGCCGCCGCAGCCGCTCCTTCACCGCCTCCGGCACCTCCGCCGCCGCCAGCACCCGCTGATACGGCGTCTGCGCCGCATCGTACTTGCGCCGCAGCCGCGCTCCCTGCCGCGTCTTCTCCACCAGCTTCTGCGACGGGTAGCAGAAATTCACCAACAGCCGCACCACCCCATAGAGCTGGTTCAGCACCTCCACCTCCCGCGCGCTCTCATGCCGCAGATAGCCGACGTGCTTGCGGACCACCTCGAAATTCTTCTGCTCCGTGAAGTTGTTGTCGTTCTTCCGCTGCGGCCGCGAGCGCGTGAAGCGAATCCCCTCCTGCCCGCAGTAGCGCGCCAGATGATGATTGATGAACTCCGTCCCGCAGTCCGTATGCAGCCCCCGCATCTCGAACGGGAACTCCTTCCGTACCCACAGCAGCGCCTGAAACACCCACTTCTGCGCCTTGTTCAGCACCGCCCGCATCTCCGTCCACTGCGTCACCCGGTCGGTCACCAGCAACGTGAACAGATGCTCGCCGCCGCCGAAGCCGCCGTCGTGCCCCACCAGGTCCGCTCCCAGCTCCCCCGGGCGCGCCTCCTTCCACTCGCTGAACGTGCGGATCGGTATCTCATGCAGCAGCCGCCGACTCGGCTTGGTGTGCGAGCGACCGCGGAGGTACAGCTTGCGCTTGTCCTCCGCCAGCAGGCGGTCCACCGTCGCCGCGCTGATGCGCTCCAGCTTGGCCCGCACCTCCGGCTCCAGGCTGATCGCGCCGAACTTCTCCAGCACCGCCAACTGGTGCCGCAGCACCCCCACCAGGCGCTTGCCGCACATCCAGCCGTAGCATTCCCAGATCCACTTCAGCGCCACGTACACCGGCTGGTCGTAGTACCGCCGCCGGGACTGGATCGGGCGCCGCCGCCCGACCGTGATCCGGACCCGCTCCCCGTCCTGCCAGCAGTACACGGTGCGGCCCCAGCAGCGCAGCATCCAGCCGGCATAATGGCGCGTCCACCCGTTCAGGCTCGCCAACTGATCCAGGATCTCGCCTTTCTGGCGCCGTGATGCGCGCCGGTACTCCCGCACCCGCTCGCGGGTCACTGACTTGCGCTCCCCCATGCTGAGCCCCATCTCCTCCGACCTCCTGCCCAATCTTGGGGCAAGGTCGTTCGTGTGGATTCTTGATGAGGCACCACCTGCCCGTTCGTGTGGATTTTTAATGAGTCAATGCGTGGTGTTGCCGCCGGTGCGGGCGGTTCGCTACATTCGAAAATGAACCGTGGACGTCAGGGAGATCGGCACCGAGGCGGAACGTGAGAGCCGCTTGCTGCAGGAGGTGCGCCGCCAACTCGAACAGGTAATCGTCGGGCAGAGCTATCTGATCGAACGGCTGCAGATCGGGCTGCTGTGCAATGCCCATCTGCTGGTGGAAGGGGTGCCGGGGCTGGCCAAGACCCTGTCGATCACCACGCTTGCGCAGGCGATCGACGCCCGCTTCCGCCGCATCCAGTTCACCCCCGACCTGCTGCCCGCCGACCTGATCGGTACCCTGGTGTATCACCCCGGCAGCGGCGAGTTCACCACCAAGCGCGGGCCGATCTTCGCCAACGTCATCCTGGCCGACGAGATCAACCGCGCCCCCGCCAAGGTGCAGAGCGCCCTGCTGGAGGCGATGCAGGAGCGGCAGGTCACCATCGGCGACGCCAGCCACCCGCTCGACGATCCGTTCATGGTGCTCGCCACCCAGAACCCGATCGAGCAGGAGGGCACCTATCCGCTGCCGGAGGCGCAGGTGGACCGCTTCATGCTCAAGCTGCGGGTGACCTATCCCAGCCGCGACGAGGAATTGCGCATCTTGCGGCAGATGGCGCGCCCTGCCGCGCCGGCGCCGGTCGCACCGGTCCTGCAGCCGGCCGACTTTCGGCGCCTGCGCGGCCTGGTGGAGCGCATCTACGTCGACGAGAAGGTGGAGGAGTACGTCGTCGACCTGGTGTACGCCACCCGCGAGCCGGCACGCTTCGGTCTGGAGTTGGACGGGCTGATCGAATACGGCGCCTCGCCGCGCGGCACCATTTACCTCACCCTGGCGGCCCGGGCCTACGCGCTGCTGCAGGGGCGCGGCTACGTGACCCCCCAGGACGTCAAGACCATGGCGCCGGACGTGCTCCGCCATCGGGTCATCGTGAGCTACGAGGCCGAGGCGGAGGAACGCACCGCCGACGATCTGGTCAATACCATTCTCGACGCTGTTCCGGTGCCGTGATCTCCCCGGAGCTGGCGCGGCAGATACGCTACATCCAGATTCGCGCGCGGCGCGCCGTGGATACGGTGTTCGGCGGCGAGTACGCGAGCGTGTTCCGCGGCCAGGGGATGGAGTTTCAGGAGGTGCGCGACTACCAGCCCGGCGACGACATCCGCAGCATCGACTGGAACGTCACCGCGCGCATGGGGCACCCCTACGTAAAGCGCTACGTGGAGGAGCGGGAGCTCACCGTCCTGTTCGTGGTCGACCTGTCGGCCTCGGGGACGTTCGGCTCAGGGGCCAGGAGCAAGACCGAGGTCGCCGCCGAACTCACCGCGCTGCTCGCGTTCTCCGCCATTCGCCACCACGACCGCGTGGGCCTGGTGGCGTTTACCGACGTGATCGAGTTGTACATCCCGCCCAAGAAGGGGGTGACCCACGCCCTGCGCCTGGTGCGCGAGCTGCTGTACTTCACGCCGCGGCGGCGCGGCACCGACGTCGGCGCGGCGCTCGGGTTCGTGAGCCGGGTGCAACGCCGCCGCGCCACGCTGTTCCTGATTTCCGATTTTCTGGCTTCCGGCTACGACGGCGAGTTGCGGCTGGCGGCGAAGCGCCACGATCTGATTGCCGCCTCGATCGTCGATCCGCACGAGCTGGCGCTGCCGCGGGTAGGGCTGCTGGAGCTGCAGGACGCCGAGACCGGCGCGCGGGTGCTGGTGGATACCTCCAGCCGGCGGGTGCGGGAGGAGTACGCGCGCCGCGGCCGCGAGCGGCAGCAGGCGCTGGCCGCGCAACTGCGCGGCCTCGGCATCGATCAGGTTCCGATTCACACCGAACAGAGTTGGACGCGCGATCTGGTGAGGTTCTTCAAGGCGCGGGAGCGGCGCGCGGCGCGTGGCCGTTAGGGGCGCGGCTGCGATGGGCGTGGCCGTCAGGGATGTGGGCGGCGCGCCGGCGCCACCGGCAGCGTCTGCGCGCTCGCGGCCTCTACGGCGGGGCGTGGCGGTCAGAGGCGCCGGCGGCGCGCTGGCGCTGGCGCTGCTGATGAGTTGCGGCGGCGCGGAGGGCGCGCGGACGGACGCGGGCGGCGGGGCGGGGTGGGCGGTGGAGCGCGCCTACGCGAACGGCGGCGTGGAGGTGCTGCTGCGGCTGGACCGCAGCGAGATTACCACCGCCGAGTGGGCGCGGTTGGAGGTGACGGCGTTGGCGCCCGAGGGCTTGGCGGTGCGGCTGCCGGCCGCGCAGCAGGCGGAGGCGGGCGGCCTGCAGGTGGCGCAGACCCGCACCAGTCCGCCGGCCCTGCAGGAGGATGGGCGGGTGCGGTGGGCGCGCGGCTTCGAGCTGCGGCCGTTCCTGGCCGGCGAGTACGAGGTGCCGGGGCTGGTGGTGGCCGCGGGCGAACCGGGCGGGGCCGGGGGCGCGCCCGCCGCGGAGGTGCACACGGAAGCGATTGCGCTGAGCGTTGCCTCGGTGCTGCCCGCCGGAGAGGAGGCCCCGGCGCTGCGCGAGGTGGAGGGGCCGCTGCCGGTGCCGCCGGCCGCCGGCCGCGTGCTGTTGTTCGCGGCGCTTGCCGCGGCGGTGGCGGGCGCGGCGGTGACGGGGGTGATCCTGCTGCGGCGCCGCGCCGCCCGGGCGCGCGCTCAGGCGGAGGTGGTGCCGCCTCACGAGGCGGCCCTGCAGGCGCTGCGGGAGTTCGCCGCCGGCGGCCTGCTGCAGCGCGACCTGCTCGCGTTCCATACCGCGGTGGCAGCCGTGGTGCGCCGCTATCTGGAGCAGCGCTTCGGCGTGCGGGCGCCGCAGCGCACCACCGAGGAGCTGCTGTTCATCCTCGCCGCCGCGAGCTGGCTGGACGACTTTCAGCGCCGCGCGCTGCACGCCTTCCTCGCCCAGTGCGACCAGGTGAAGTTCGCCCGCGCGCGGCCCGCCGCGGCGGCCAGCGAGGGGCTGATCGACACCGCCGTCGAGCTGGTGACGGCGACCCGGCCAACCGATGCGGAAGCGGCGGATGCCGAAGCGGCGCCGAATGTGCCGGGGCCGCCTGAGCCAGGGCCGCCGGCGGCGGAGGCTGCGCGTGCAGTTTGAGAACCCCTGGGCGCTGCTGCTCCTGCCGTTGGTAGGCGCGTTGCCGCTGCTGCGCCGCTGGCTGGGCGGGCGGCGCGTGGGGCTGGGCTTCTCGGCCGCGGCGCTGGCCGCGGCGGTGCGCCCGGGGCTGCGCCAACGCCTGGTGTGGGTGCCGGCGGCGCTGCAGGTGCTGGCCTTGCTGCTGCTGGTGGCCGCCCTGGCGCGGCCGCGCCAGGGGCAGGAGCGGGTGGTGGACGTCAGCCGCGGGGTGGCGATCGAGCTGGTGCTGGACCGCTCCGGCAGCATGGGCGTGCCGATGACCGCGCGGCAGGATAGCGGCAACCGCCTGGCGGCCGCGAAGGAGGTGCTGAGCCGCTTTATCCACGGCGACGGCGCCGGCCTCGGCGGGCGCGGCGACGATCTGATCGGCCTGGTCACCTTCGCCCGCCACGCGGAGACGGTGTTGCCACTCACCCTCGCGCACGGCGCGGCCGACGGCTTCTTGCGCGGCATCGAGGTAGTCACCGAGCGGTCTGAGGATGGCACCGCCATCGGCGACGCCCTGGCCCTGGCCGCGGCGCGCCTGCATACCGCCGAGGCGCAGCTCCCGGCGGCCGAGGACGGCCGCGGCTACGAGATCAAGAGCAAGGTAATCGTGCTGCTCACCGACGGAATCCACAACACCGGGACCCGGACTCCGCGCGAGGCTGCGGCGCTGGCGAGCGACTGGGGCATCACCATCCATGCCATCGGGCTGGCCGGGGCGCCGGCGGCGGGGTCGGGCGGGCAGATCGACGCGCGCGAGCTGCAGGCGATTGCCGACGCCACCGGCGGCGTGTTCCGCATTGCCGGCGACGCCGACGCGCTACGCGCCGTGTACCGCGAGATCGATCAGTTGGAGCGCAGCGAGGTCGGCTCGGTGCGCTACCTGAGCTACCGCGAGCGCTTCGTGCCACTGGCGTTGGCCGCGGCGCTGGCGATTGCCGTTGCGGTGCTGCTCGACGCCATGCTGTTGCGGCGGAGCCCGTGATGCCGCTGTTTCCCAACGAGACCGGCCTGCGCTTCGTGCATCCCGAGGCGTTCCTGTTACTGTGGCTGCTGCTGCCCCTGCTGGCGGCGTGGCTGCTGGCCGGCCGCGCCCGCCGGCGCGCCGCGCAACGCTTCCGCTCCACCCCCGCGGCCACCGACTCGGCCCGCAACCTGCGCCCGCTGCTGGCGGCGCTCACGCTGCTGGGGTTCAGCGCCGTGGTGGTAGCCGTAGCGCGCCCCGGTTGGGAGGCGCAGGATACTACGGTGGAGCGCCGCGGCCGCGACGTGGTGTTCGTGGTGGACGTGTCGCGCAGCATGCTGGCCGAGGATTTGGCCCCCAACCGTCTGGAGCGCGCCAAGCTCGCCATCCTCGACACGTTGGAGCGACTGGAAGGTGACCGCGTAGCGCTGGTGGCGTTCGCCGGCAGCGCGGTGGTGAAGAGCCCGCTCACCTTCGACTACGGGTTCTTCCGGCTGGCGGTGCAGCAACTGTCGGTCAGCAGCGTGGCGCGCGGCGGGTCGCTGATCGGCGATGCCCTGCGCACCGTCCGCGACCAGGTGTTCGACGACCGGACCACCGAATTCAAGGACCTGCTGCTGATCACCGACGGCGGCGACCACGACAGCCTGCCGGTGGCCGCGGCGGAGGAACTGGGCCAGCGCGGGGTGCGCGTGCTGGCCGTCGGGTTGGGAGACGACGGCGTGGGCCAGCCGATTCCGCTGCCCGCGGCGGCGCCGGACGCCGCGTCGGCGTTCGTGGAACACGAAGGGGAGATGGTTCTGAGCCGGCTCGACGCCGACCTGCTGCGGGCGATTGCCGGCGCCACGCCCGGCGGGCGCTACGTCCACGTCGCCACCGGCAACGTCGATCTGGGGCGTCTCTACGTGGAGCTGATCGCCGCCGCCGCGGGCCGGCTATTGGAAATCGAGTCGGTGGAACTGGTACGGGAACGGTTTCAAGTCTTCCTCGTGGTAGCGCTGCTGCTGCTGGCCGCGGCCCTGGTGCTGCCGGAGCGGCTGGCGTTGCCCCGGCTGCGGCTGGGGGGCGCCGGTTTCGGTCGCAAGGGGGTGCGGCCGGTAGCGGGGCCGGCCGTTGCGTCTGCCGCCGCACCGGCAGCCCGCGAGCCCGCCGGCACCGCGAGCCCGGCGTCCGCCGCGGCGCTTGGCGGGACGCCGCGCGGGGGCGCCGGGGGAGGTTTGCGGTGACCTGCGGCGGGCTCGCGTCGGGCGGCGCCGGGCGAGGCAAGGGCCGGCGCGCCGGGTTGCTGGCGGCGGCCCTGTGTTGGTGGGTTGCCGGCGGCGGTACGCTGGGCGCCGTCGGCGTCGGTGAAGGGTTGGCGGCGTACCGGGACGGCGACTTCGCGGCCGCGGCGGAGGTGTACGGCGCCGCCGCCGAGGAACGTCCCGAGGAGCCGGCGCTGCTCTACAACGCCGGCATCTCGGCATACCGGCAGGGCGACTATGCCGCGGCGCACTCCCGGCTGCAGCAGGCCGTCAACCACGCGTCCGGTCCCGATATGACCGCGGCCGGACATCTGGCGCTGGGCAACACCCGGTTGCTGGAAGCGGAGCAACTCCTGCAACAGGACCCCGGCGCCGCACCCGCGGCGATGCGGAGTCTGGAGAGCGGCATCGCCAGCTTCGAGCGCGCCCTGCAGGTGTCCCCCGGCTACGCCGCCGCGGCCCACAACCTGGAGCTGGCGCGGGTCCGGCTCGACGCGTTACGCCAACAGCAGCCGCCGCCGCAACAGCGGCAGTCCGGCGGCGAGGCCGGCAGCGAGGAGCAGGAACAGCAGCAAGAGCAGGAGCAAGGGGCGCCGGGAGAGCAGGAGGGCGCGCCGGAGGACGCCGGCGCCGGGGACGAAGCGCCCGCACCGCCGGCGGGCGCCCCCGAAGAACCGCCGGAGCCGTCCGCGGAGGGCGCCTCCCAGGACCCCGCCGAAGCGCCGCCGGAGCAGGATCCCGAACTCCTTGCCCGGCAGATCATCGCCGCGGAAGAGGCCGCCGCCGAGCAGCGCCGCAACCGCGAGAGCCGGCAGCAGCCGGTGGCGCGGAACTGGTAGGCCGCGGGCGTATGCCGGCGCGGCGCGCGGCGCGCGCGCTTCTGGTGCTGGCGGCGGTGGCCGCGGCGGCGCCGGTCGCCCGCGCTCAGAACGTCACCGTGCAGGCGGAGGCGGAGCGTAGCGAGGTGTACGTCGGCGAACCGTTTCGCTACCGCATCGTGGTCGCGGGCAGCGATCAGGTCGCCGCGCCGGACTCCGCGGTTATCCCCGGCTTCACGGTGCGCGCGCTGGGCGGCGGCCCGAACAACAGCGAAGTCATCACCACCATCAACGGCCGCACCACGCGCCAGGTGTCCCGCGGCTACGTCCTCAATTATCAGTTCACCGCAGCCGCCCCCGGCGACCTGACTATTCCCGAGCTCACCTTGCAGGTGGCCGGGCAGCCGCGGCGCACCCCGGCCATTCCGATTCGAGCGCGCGCGCCGCAGGAGCTGGAGGAGTATCGCCTGCGCCTCAGCTTGGAGCGCGGGCAGGTGTGGGCCGGTGAGCCGGTGCTGTTGACGACTACCTGGATGTGGGACTCCGAGCTGGAACCGGAGCGCGTGCACGGCATCAGCCATCCGCTGCTGGAAAACGCCGCGGCGCGCGGCCTCGACTACGAGCCGCGGGCGCCCGCCGCCGGTCAGCGCGACCCGGTGACGCTGGAGGTGGCGGGCCGCGAAACGCAGTGGCAGTGGGGGCAGACGCGCGTGGACCGGCAACCGTTCACTACTCTGAGCTTCCGCGCGGCGCTGCTCCCGCAACGCCCCGGAACGCTCGCCGTGGCGCCGGCCACGGTGGTGTTCGACGGCGTGGCCGGCTACCGCCGGGTGCGCGACTTCTTTGGCCGCACGGTGCGCCAGCCGGTGCGGCAGCGGTTCGTGGTGGCGTCCAACGAGTTGACCCTCACCGTCAAGCCGCTGCCGCAGGAGGGGCGCCCGGCACAGTTCAGCGGGCTGGTGGGCCGCTTCGAGATCACGGCCGAGGCCGCGCCGCGGGAGGTGAAGGTGGGCGACCCGGTGGCGTTTACGGTGACCATCGCCGGCAGCGGTGACCTGCGCCGCCTGCAGGCGCCGGACCTGACCGCGATGCGCGGGTTCCGCGAGTTTCGGGTCAGCGCGGCCGCGGTACCCGCCCTGACGGTGGAGCGGGCCACGTTGCGCCACACCTTGCGCGCCCTGCACCCCGAGGTCACGGAGATTCCGCCGGTGCGCGTGAGCGTGTTCGACGCCGAGCGCGGCGCCTACGCCGAGCTGGCCAGCAAGCCGATTCCGATCACCGTGCACGCCACCCGCCAGGTGACCCTGAGCGACGTGGAAGGCGCCGCGGACGTTGCCCCCGCCGCGCCGGTGGCAAGCAACCGCGACGGCATCGCGCACAACTACGCCGGCCCGGCGTTGCTGATCGACCAGCGCTTCGACCTGCGCGCGTTCGCCGCATCCCCCGGCGGCCTGCTGGCCCTGTTCGCCGGACCGTTGCTGTTGGCCGCGTTGCGGCTCACGCTACTGCTGCGCCGCTACCGCCCGCGCCGCTCCGGCGCGGCGCTGGCGGCCTTGCGCCGCAGCCTGGACGCCGCCGGCCCCGGCGCCGCCGCGCCGGCGGCCCTGCTGGCCGCGCTACGCGCCTACCTCAACGACTCCCTGCAACCGGCGCGCCCCGTTTCCGACTTCGCTACCGCGGCCGCCGCGCTGCGCGAGCGGGGAGTGGAGGCGGCGGCGCTGGAGGAGCTGCGCGCCCTGTTCGCGGACCTGGAGGCCGCCCGCTACGGCGCAAGCGCCGCGGCCGCAAGCGGCGACCTTGCGGCGCGGCTGTTGGCCTGGGCCGAGCGGGCGCCGCGGAGCGCGCACCGGTGACCCGCGTCACGGGTACTGATAAGGCGCGCCGTCTGCGGTTCCGGGAGCAGGGCGTAGCGGAGCGCGCGCCGGTGGCCCGCGCCCGGGGTCCCGGCCAAGCGCGCCGCCGACGGCTTCGGGAGCAGGGCGTAGCGGAGCGCACGCCGGTGGCCCGCGCCGTGCGCGTGGCTGCGGTCCTGCTGGCGGGCGCCTGGTTGGCGGGGCCGGCGGCCGCGCAATCGGGCGCCGAACCGGGGCCGGCGGTCTGGCTGGCGGAGGCGGAGCGGCACTTCGCCGCCGGCAACGAACTGGCCGGCGCCGGTCGCGCCGCCGCGGCCGAGGAGCAGTTTCGCGCCGCGCTGCTGCGCTACGAGCGGGCGGCGGCCGCGCTCGGGCGCGGCAACGGCTTGCTGCTGTACAACGTCGGCAACACCTACCTGCGCCTCGGCGACCTGGGGCGCGCCGTGCTCCACTACCGCGAGGCGCAACGGCTCATTCCGGCTGACCCCAATCTGCAGCAGAGTCTGCGCCACGCCCGCTCGCTGCGCCGCGACCGGATCAACGCGGATGGCGCCGGCAGCGTGCTGCGGCTGCTGTTCTTCTGGCACTACCGGTGGCCGTTGCAGGTCCGGGTCACCCTGTTGCTCGTCGCGGTCAACCTGCTCTGGCTGCTCGCGGCGTGGCGCGCGTTGCGCCGCGTGTCACGCCGGGTGGGCGGCCCGGCGGCGGGGGCTACCGCAACGCGCGTCCCGGACGTGCGGCGGAGGGAAGCGCGGCGGCGGATCGAAGCGCGGGCGACCGGTGGGGTGTTTGCCGTTGCCGGTTTGGCCGCGGTTGCGGCCGGCGGCTCGGTCGCCGCCGAGTTGCTGAACCCCGGCCCGGAGGCGGCGGTGATCGTGGCCGCCGAGGTTACCGCGCGGCGCGGCGACGGCGATGCCTACGCGCCGGCCTTTGCCGGCCCGCTGCACGCCGGCACCGAGCTGTTGGTGTTGGAGGAGCGCCCCGATTGGCTGCACGCGGCGCTGGCCGACGGCCGCCGCGCCTGGCTGCCGGCGCACGCCGTCGCCGTGGTGGGGCGCCCGCCGCCGTAAATGGAGCGGCGGCCCGGCACCGGCGCCGCGTCCGCTCATAGGGTTTCCAAGGATTCCAGAAACTCGGTGACCGTCTGCTCCATGGTGAGTTGGCCGGCCAGCACCTGCTGCTGGTAGCGCTTGGTCCACTCGTTCAACAGTGGGCGCGCCGTCTCGAATTCGCGGCTGATCAGCCGTGCCAGCGGCCCGCTGCCGGCAACGAACTCCTCGGCCACGCAGTCGCGCCACGCGGCGCGCCAGTCGTAGGGGAGGCGGACGATCTCCGCCTGCCAGCCGGCGCGGCGCGCGGTGACCCGGGCGTAGCCGGCGCGCCGGTCGCCGTCGAACGGCAGTCCCACCGAGCCAGCGTTCACGACCAGGGTGGCGCCGTGGCGGCGGATCAGCGGGCGGTGGGTGTGACCGACGCCGAACAGCGCCGCGCCGCAGTCCACCCTGGCCGCCAGGTCGGCGGGCTCGGTGTCGGGGTAGATGCCGGTGCGGTTACCGAGCAGCGAACCGTGGGTGAACGTGGCGCGCCCGGCGGGCGCCGGCAGGTCGAGCCGCACCTGCGCCGGCAGGGCGGCGAGTTGCGCCGCCGCGCCGGCGAGCTGCGCGCCGGTCCAGTGGGTGTGCCGGTGCACCGCCAGCTCGACTCCGGTCGGCCGGCGGCGCTGCACGTCGTACACGTAGTCCTCGTGGTTGCCGGCCAGCAGGTGCCACCCCGGCGCCGCGGCGCGGCTGCGGATCAGCTCGTGGCACTGGCGCGGGTGCGGCCCGCGGTTGACCGTATCGCCGAGCACCACCACCAGCTCGGGCCGCCAGCGGTCGACGTCGGCGAGCACCGCCTGCAGCGCCGGCAGGTTGGCGTGCACGTCGGCAATCAGGGCCAGCTTCATCGCCGGCTACGGCCGGCGGTCAGGAATGGGCGCCGGCGCCCGCAAGGCTGCTTTCCGCGCCGGGGTCGGCCCACCGGTAGTAGGCGGTGGAACCCTCGATGGCGGCCACCGCGCGCTCCATCGGAAACCGGTACTGGACGTCGTGCACGCCGTCGCCCAGCGCCGCGATGGCGCGCCGCAACGGCTCCAGCGCCGTCCGCAGATGGGCGGCGGCGGAGGGCGGCTGCGAGTCGAGCACGTTGGCAGCGCGCCCGCGCGCCGCCCGCACCGGGTGTTCCAGTGCGGCGGTCAGTGCCGGCAGCGCCGCGGCGTAGCGGCGCAGCCGGCACAGCCCGTCGGCCGCGGCAATACGCACGCTCACCGCCGGGTCCCGCAACGCCGCGCCGAACGCCGCCGCCACCGCCTCGTCGGCGCACTCCAGAATCGCCAGCCCGGTGAGTGCCCAGAAGCGAATCGCCGAGTCGGGGTCCGCCGCCCGCCGCAACAACTCGCCGCGCTGCTCCGGTCCGCGCCGGCTCAGGTCCGCGGTGTCCAGAATCTGCTCGTAGTTGTCGCAGCGCTCCCCGACCAGCCACAGCGGCCCGCCGTCCGCGCGTTCGTACAACTCCGGCTCGTCGATCAAACCCAGATCGCGGTGCTCGACCATCCACTCGTAGAGTTGCCCCCGCATCCGCGCCGCGACCTCGGCGTGTTCTCCGGCGGGCACCAGATCGCGCACGAACCAGGGATCGGCGGCCCCGTCGTAGAGCTCCTCGAACGGCTTGCGCTGCGCTGCGATCTGGCGTTGCGCGCCAACCAGCCGCCCGGCGCGCGCCAGGCGGTCCCAGGCGCGGATGTAGCTCGACCAGTAGATCGAGTTCTCGTAGGGAAAGTAGGGCAGGTGCGGAAAGAAGTTGCGCTGGTAGCGGAAGCGCCGCTCCCGCACTGCCCGGATCAGCTCGAAGCGGGTGTCGAGCCGGTCACGGCCGGTCACCACGAACGGACGGTGAGACACCCCGCCGCCCACGCCCGCGGCGCCCGCGCCGCCCGCACCCGCGCCGCCCGCACCTGCGCCACCCGCGCCGCCGCGGGCGCACAACACCGGGCGGCTGTGCAGGTACTCCGGGATCGGCAGGCCGGCCATCGCCAGCGTGGACGCGGTCAGGTCCAGCGTGGTGACCGGCTCCTCCACCACCGCGCCCGGCGCCGCCGGGGCCAGGTGCTGCCAGCGCCGCGGGAAGCGCACGACCAGCGGCACGTGATCGCCCTGCTCCCACAGCCAGTGCTTGGCGCGCAGCATGCCGGTGCCGTGGTCGGCCCAGAACACCACGATGGTGTCGTCCCACAGCCCATCCTCCCGCAGCTCGGCGACGTGGCGCCCCACGTGGTAATCGATCTGGGTCACCGCGTCGTAGTAGCGCGCCCACGCCTTGCGGAACTCCGGGATATCGGGGTGATAGGGCGGCAGCGGCGCCTGCTCCGGGTCGTGAAAGTCGTCCGGCTGCAGCAGGGTCAGCCGTTCGGCGAGCACCGTTTCATCCGGGTCCTTGGTCACGAACGAATGGCACTCGGTGTAGTTGAACACGGCGAAGAACGGTTGCCCGGGGCCGCGCTGCCGCCAGTGCGCGGCGTTGCTCCAGGCATCCCAGGCGTCGGCGCTGAGGGGTGCCGTCCCATCCCGCTGCGGCGAGGCGGTGCCCGCCAGGTTGTAGTCGGTCTTGGCGCAGTTGGAGGTAAAGTAGCCGGCGTCGCGCAGGTAGGCGGGGAGCAGCCGCAGGTGGCGCGGGGCGGCCACGGTGGAGCGGTGATGGTGGGTGCCGAGCGCGCCGGCGGCGACCCCGGTGATGATCGCGGCGCGCGAGGCGGAGCACACCGGCGCCATCGAGTGCGCGTTGGCGTAGCGGATGCCGGCCGCGGCCAGGGCGTCGAGGTGCGGAGTCTTGGCGTAGCGGTCGCCGTAGCAGCCGAGCAGCGGATTGATGTCTTCCACCGAAATCCAGAGGACGTTGGGCCGGGCGCCAGCGTGCGGATCGCTCATGGGCGCCGAGTATAGCAGAGCCCCGCGCGCGCGGCCCGCTCCGTTGACGGCGGGACGCAGGTGGGCGGATACTGGCGGCGGAGGATCATCACACATGCATCGACCAGGTTTGCGCGGCGCGCTGGGCGCGGCGCTGTTGTTCGGATTGCTCGCCGGCAGCGCCTATGCCAGCGGCACCGAGGAGGGCGCCGCCGAGGAGCGCGGGCCGATCACCATGACCTACCTGCGCTTTGGCGGCGCCGACGACATCACCCAGGAGGAAGCGCTGATCGCGCGCTGGCAGGAGGCCAATCCCGGCGACACCATCGAGCCGCTGATCGTGCCGTTCCCGCAGTTCAAGGAGAAGCTGGACACCATGGTGGCGGGCGGCCAGTCGCCCGACATCATCTTCGGTTGGCCGACGCCGTTCGCCAATCTGTGGGCTAACGAGCGCATCATCTCCCTGAACGAGCTGGCGCAGGGCGACGTCGACTTCCGCATCGACGACTACCCGCAGCACAAGCAGTTCATCTTCGACGGTCAGCTCACCGGCGTTCCCTACAACGCCACCGCCCACATCCTGATCTACAACCGGACCATGTTCGAGCAGGCGGGGCTGGAAACGCCGATCGAGATGTACAACCGCGGCGCCTGGACCTGGTCCAACGCCATCGAGGTGGCCAAGACGCTGACCGTCGACGAGGATGGCGACGGCACCCCCGATCAATACGGCTTGGTCGACATGGGCGACAACCCGGTGCCGATTTTGACCGCGGTGTGGTCGCACGGCGGGCGCCTGTTCAACGAGGACTTTACCGAGATTACGTTGGACAGCGCGGAAACGCGCGAGGCCCTGCAGTTGCTGGTCGACCTGGTGCGCACTCATCAGGTGGCCCCGCCGCCGGAGATGCAGGCCGGTGACATCGGCATTTCGTTCAACACCGGCAAGGTGGCGATCGGGCGGCTGAGCGCCGCCACCATCATGCTGCGCCACATCCGCTGGGAGGAGCCGTGGGAGTGGGACATCGTACCGTTCCCGGCGGGCCCGGCCGGCCACGCGGCGTGGGCGGACGGCAACAGTCTCGGCATCTCCGTGACCGCCCCCGACAAGCTGCTGGCGTGGGACTTCGTTACCTCGCTGGTGGATGAGGAATCGTGGCAGGTGCGCTTCGACCTGGGGCTGCCGTTCCGGCTGCCGCCCAACATCAAGGTGATCAACTCGCCGACCTTCCGCGAACTGTGGAACTACGTCGACGTCGACATGATCGTGGACGTGATGCTGGGCGAGAAGGCGCTCACCCCGCTGGTACCGCGCCAGGCCAACGCGTTCCGCATCGCCTACGACGTGCTGGACACCGAGGTGGAGAACGCGGTGCGCGGCGCCAAGAGCGTGGACGAGGCAATCGCCGACACCGTAAAGCAGGCCAACGACATCCTCGAAGGATTCTAAGGTTCAGGCCAAGGCCATAGGCTGGGGCTCAAGTGGGCGCGGGACTGGCTACTGCCGAGGATCTGCTGGCGCTGCCCGACGACGGGTTTCGCTACGAGTTGGTAAACGGGGTACTGCATCGCATGAGCCCTGCCGGATTCGAGCACGGCGCCATTGGTATGCGCGTGGTCACCGGTCTGGGGCCGTACGTCAAGGCCCGCGCCCTGGGGGTGGTCCTGGGACCCGACACCGGTTTCAGGATCTCCTCCGATCCCGACACCGTGCGCGCCGCTGACGTGGCCTTCGTGCGGCGCGAGCGCATTGCCGCCGCGGGACTGCCCAAGGGGTATTGGCCGGGGGCGCCCGATCTCGCCATCGAGATCGTCTCTCCCGGCGACTCCTTTACCGAGGTGGAGATCAAGGTGGAGGAGTGGCTGGATGCCGGGACCCGCTTGGTAGTGGTGGTGAATCCCCGCTCCCGCACCGCGAGCGTCTACCGTTCGCGTACCGACGTGGTCCGGCTCACGCAGGCGGATGAGCTCGATCTCGGCAGCGTCGTACCCGGCTTTTCCTGTCCGCTGGCGGACCTGATGACCTGATTATGCAGCGGGCGCGGGCCGCGACGCCCGCGCCCGTGACGCCCGCGCGCGCTACCCCTTGATGCCGGTGGTCACCACGCCGTGGATGTAGTACTTCTGCGCCACGAAGAACAGCGCCAGGCTCGGTATCAGCACCACGATGGAGACCGCCATCAACCGCGTCCAGTCGGTAAAGTCCTGATCCTGAAAGAAGCGCAGCCCAAGGGAGAGGGTCATCTTCTCCATTGAGTGGAGATAGATCAGCGGCTCCAGAAAGTCGTTCCACACCCGAATGAAGGCGAATACGCCCACCACCCCGAGCACCGGCCGCGACAGCGGCAGGATGATGCGCAAAAAGGTGACGAACACCCCGGCGCCGTCGATGGCGGCGGCATCCTCCATCTCCAGCGGAATGGTCAGAAAGAACTGCCGCACCAGGAAGATGAAGAACGGCACGCCGCCAAAGAAGAAGGGCACCACCAGCGGCAGGTAGGTGTCGATCCAGCCGAGGAAGCGGAAGGTAATGAACATCGGAATGAGGCGCACGTGAAACGGCAGCATCATGGTGCTCAGCAGGATCACGAACAGCGCGGTGCGGCCCGGAAACTCCAGCCGGGCAAAGCCGTAGGCCACCAGTGACGAGGAGAACACGGCGCCGGATACCGACAGCAGGGTGATGACCGAGGTGTTGAAGAACCAGCGCGTGAACGGCAGCGCGGTCCAGCCGTTGCTGAAGTTTTCCCAGTGCAGCGGGCGGGTGAAGAGCTGCGGCGGGTAGACGAACTCGGTGCCCGGCACCTTGAGGGCGGTGGACAGCATCCACACGAACGGCGCCATGATTACCACGCCGCCCGCGGCCAGCGCCAGGTAGACGAACGCCATGGTGACGCGGCGCCGCACCGATTGGCGTTCGTAATAGCGGACCAGAGTGACGCTCGACATGCCGCCTACTTCCGCGACTCGTAGTACACCCAGGCCGCCGACGAGCGCAGCACCACCAGGGTCATGGCGAGGATGATGACGAACAGGATCCAGGCCTGGGCCGCGGCGTAGCCCATCCGGTACCACTGGAACGCGTGGCGGTACAGGTACAGCACGTACACCAGGCTGGCGTGGTTGGGTCCGCCCTCGGTCATCACGTAGGCCGGGGTGAACACCTGGAACGACTGGATGATGCCCATGATCAGGTTGAACAGAATCACCGGCGAGATCATCGGCACGGTGATGCGCAGAAACCGCTGCCAGGCGTTGGCGCCGTCCACGATTGCCGCTTCGTAGTAGGAGGTGGGGACGTTCTGCAGCGCCGCCAGGTAGATCAGCATCGGCCCGCCCACGCCCCACAGGCTCATGATGATCAGCGCCGGAATCACCCAGGTCTCGTCGGCCAGCCAGGCCGGCCCGGCGATGCCGAACACCTGCGCCAGAAACAGGTTGAACACGCCGAAGCGAGGATTGAAGATCCACACCCACAGCAGCGACACCGCCACTCCGACGATCACGCTCGGCAGGTAGTAGATGGTGCGAAAGATGCCCAGGCCCTTGATCTTCTGGTTGAGCAGGATGGCGATCAGCAGCCCGAACACCAGGTTGAGCGGGATGCTCAGCGAATAGAGCGCCGTGACCCTGACCGACTTCCAGAACAGGGGATCGTCCAGGAGTAGCTTGGCGTAGTTGCGCAGGCCGATGAACTGCGGCCGGGAGAGGGCGTTCCAGTTGGTGAAGCTCAGGAACAGGGAGGCCAGCAGCGAGCCCACCACGAACACCAGAAAGCCGATCACCCACGGCGAGATGAACAGGTAGCCGGCAACCATGCGCTTCTGATGATAGGTGTTCAGAGCAGTCCCCCGGCGCCCACCATAGCACGTCCCCCGGCGGGTGGCCACCGCGGCGCAGGGCGGGGCTCAGGCTCCGCCCGCGGTGAGAGCAGAGCCGGCTTGACGGCGCTTCGCTTGTGCGGCATGGTGCCTCTGCCGGACGATGTGGCGCGCACCATCCCCGCCGGGGCGCGCTACTACCTGGCGGTGGCCGAGGACGCCCGCGGCGTTCGACGTGGAGGAGTCAGGCACCGAGGCGCTGCTGTTCCAGACTGGCTATCTGACGATAGCGGAGGAGGCGGACCTGGACGGCGAGCCGCCGCGGGAATCGATGAACTACTATTCAGGAATAGATTGACACACGACCATATCCCGGTTACTATACTACAATCGCTTCCGGGCCAGCACAGTGGTGGCTGCGCGCCGCTGTGGCGTGCACTCAACCGGATCGGGCCGAGATGACAAAACAAGGAGGATCACCAGATGAGCTCAGAGACTCCAGAGTACATCGTAGAAAGCGAAGTCACTCCGGAAAACATCCGTCAGCTTTTTGCTAGGGCGTTCTATAGCGCACACCTGGACGAAGACGATGACATTGTCGTGAACGCAGAGCCAATCTCAGTCTATATTTCAATCAACAAAGACAACAAGCTACTCAAGTATACGGCGCCGTTTCGGGTCGATGCAGACGCTCCGCTGACACAGAAACATGCGTTGGTCAATAAGATGAACGATGACGTCATACTTTGCCGCTTTTCGATTCCTGAAGATCACGAGGATATGATGCTCGCGGATTACTTTTTATCGTTTGGAGAGAGTATTCCTTCCTTTCAGATTGTCTCTACGCTTCGCCTCTTTGCATCGGTGGTGTCAAACGCCATCGGTGATTGCGATGACGATGACCTGATCAAATGACAACCGGATTGAGGCCGATAGTTGATTCCACGGAGGTAGCATGGTATAACCGTGTGGGACATCAAGCGTACCGACGAGTTTAATGAATGGTTCATGAGCGGACATCGCCCTTTTTCGGAGTTGACGAAAGGCTTTACAGCGGAGCGGTGGCAGCGCGTTGCCCGTCTACGTGCCGAACTGGATGAAGTATCGTCGTTATATGTTCCACCTAGCGAGAAGGCGAGGATGCGGAAGAAGATCGTTTCATCCGTAGCCTGCTATCGGAGCGGTCAGTCATCATGTCACCTGAAGCCGGAGTCACGTCCGACACGGCGGCATCTGTTTGCACCACGAGATCAGCCAATTTCTGTACTTGTCACTCAACGGATATTCCTTTACAAACGTCACGAATGCAACCATCAACGACATCCGCCTGGCGAACTGAAGCCACTTCTTTCGTGACGGCCCTTTACGGACAACCGCGTCTACGGAAATGGCACCGCTCCCTATCGAACAGCAAACGTGGCTACCGGTGGCTACGTTGCGGAGGATTGCGGTAGCGGGTAGCGGGGGCCGGTTATGGCGATGCGGAAGCGGTTGTCCGGGGCGGCCAGGGGATTCAAGACGACGTGCAGCTCCTGGTCCGGCGGCTGCATCTCCACGTGAAAGTGGCGGAACAGCACCGCGGAGACGATCAGGTACAGCATGTCGGCGACCGAGGCGCCGAGGCAGGTGTGCGGGCCGAGGCCGTAGGGGCAATACGCGTTGGGTTGCTGGTGTTCCCGGCGGTCGGGGGCGTAACGGCCGGGGTCGAAGCGTTGGGGGTCCGGGAAGTATTGCGGCAGGTGATGGGTCACCGTGTTGGCAATGAGGCAGTACTCGCCTCCGGGTATCCGGTAGCCCTGGAATTCGAAGTCCGCGATTGAGGTACGGGGCAGCGCGGGGGCCGGCGGGTGCAGGCGCATGATCTCCATCGCCGCGTGGCGGGTGCGGACCATGCCGCGCAGCGCGCCCCGGTCGGGAAAACCGTTGGCGAACGCCTGGTCGGCTTCCGCCACGACCGCCCGGTGCAACTCCGCGTCGCGCAGGACGTAGTAGAGCAGGAAGGAGGTGGTGCTGGCCGCGGTGTCCATGCCGGCTATGTATGGGCCGATCAAGGCGGCCACCGCGTCCCGTTCGTTCATCAGCCGCGGGTGCTCGGCGTGGAACTTGCGCACCAGATCGACGAAGTCGCCGCCGCGGTCCAGGTAGTCGCGCACGTGGTGCCGGTCCCAGATGCGGCGCGCCATCGCGTGCACGGAACGCTTCGCCGCCGCGTAGCGCGGCAGATGCTTCATGGCCGCGGGCCGTACCTTCTGCAGGTGGATCTGCACCAGCGCGCGGAAGAAGTAGATCAGGTCGTCCATCACCTCGGCCGGCTCCTGGTTCGTCGCCATGTATCCCAGCAAGGCCGATACCAGCCGCTTGACGTGCGGGAATGCCGGGATAGGAGTCCCGGCGGGCCAACTCCGCAGCAAGTGGAACTGGCTGGTGACCAACTTCTCCATCTGCGCGTAGAGGGTCTTGCCGGAGTAGCCCTCCTTGAGGCCGGCGCGCAGGGTGTGATGGTCGGGGCCGTCCAGCTCGATTACCGTGGGGTTGTCGCCGCCGAGCACCTCGTGGATGTCCCGCATCACCGTGCCGGAGGTGAACAGGCGGTGGCCCTGCTGCCGCATCAACGCGTTCGCCTCGGGACCGGCCAGCACCAGGGGGCGTTGGTTCAGGAACCGCAAACGGAACACCGGCCCCAAGCGCAGGTACTGTTTGGTGAGGAAGTCGCCCGCCGCGGTCAGCATCGGCAGCGCGTTGCCGACGATCGGGGGGCCCGGCACCACCGGTATGGTCAAAGCCGCCGCCATCTGACCGGATAGTACGCCCGCCCCGGCCGCAACGGCAAGCTCGGCATGATGATGGTAGTCTGCCGGCCTGAGAATCGGTGTATGATTCGGTGGATGAGCATCGTGACGGCGCTTGGGGCCGCGGTTGGCATACCGGGGCAGCCGGCGGAGGGTGACAGGGAGCTGCTGTTTCGGCTGAGTGAGGCGCAGCCGCCGGCCGCGGCAGCGCCGGCGGACGTAGAGGCGGAGCCGTTGACGGACGCCGAGTTGCGCCCGCTGCTGGCGCGGCTGGGGCCGGTCGCCGAGGAGGAGACCGACGCGGCCGAGTACCGGCTGCCGGCGCGGGGTCTGCCGCCGCCGGCGCCGGGGCAGGCAGTTGCGCTGCCGTTCCCGCCGCCCGCCGGCGAGGAGCCGGACGCACCGGCGGACCACGCGGGCGGGGACGCCCTCCCGTTGGCCGTGGCCCGCGCCTACCCGCGCGGCGAGATCGCCGTGGCGCCGCACGTGGGGGTGACCTTCAACCAGCCGTTGGTGGCGTTGGGCAGCCCGCGCGAGCCGGCGCCGGCGGACAATCCGGTCACGCTCACCCCGGCGGTGCCGGGCCGCTGGCGCTGGGTGGGCACCGACACCCTCCTGTTCGAGCCGGCCGCCGGTCGGCTGCCAATGGCCACCGAGTTCCGCGTGCGGGTGGCCGCGGGAACCACCACCGCCGCCGGAAACGTGCTGCCGGAGGCCGAAGAGTGGACCTTCCGCACTCCCGCCCCGGCGGTGACCACCGTGTATCCGGAGGAAGGCAGCCGGGTCGGTTTGCAGCCGGTCCTGTTCGCCGCCTTCGACCAGCCGATCGACCCGGCGGCGGTATTGGAGCACGTGAGCGTGACCGCCGCGGGGCAGGCGCGGCCGGTGCGCCTGGCCGGCGCCGACGAGATTGAGGCGGACGCCGAGGTGCGCTCCCTGGCCGAGGAGGCGCGAGCCGGCCGTTGGCTGGCCTTCGTGCCGGTCGAGCCGTTGCCGCCCGCCACAGCCGTGACGGTGACCGTTGCCGCCGGGACGCCGGCAGTCGAAGGCCCGCTCGCCACCGAGCGGGCGCAACGCTCTCGGTTTCAGACGATGGCCCCGTTGCGCCTCCGCGGCCACGGTTGCCGGTGGCGGGGCAGCGACTGCGGGCCCGGTGACCCCTGGGAGCTCGCCTTCAACAACCCGCTCGACGACGAGCGGTTTGATCCCGGACTGATCGTGATTCGTCCGGAGATGGCCAACGCCAGCATTACCGTGGTCGACAACGAAGTGCAGATAGAGGGCGCGTCTCGCGCAGGCACCACGTACACGGTCACGGTCGCCGCCGGGCTGACCGACGCCTTCGGCCAGCAGCTCGGCCACGAAGCGGCGGTGCGGTTCGACGTCGGGCGGGCGGCGCCACTGCTGGCCGTCCCGGAGGAGGATCCGGCGACCCTGCTGTCCGGCGACGCCGTCTTTCCCGTGCGCACGGTCAACGCCGACCGGTTGCGGGTTCGCGCCTTTCGCGTGGCGCCGGAGCAATTTCGGGTCTATTGGCAGGGGGAGTACCGGTACGCCAGAGAGGTGCCGGAAGGACTCGGCGACTTGGTGATGGATCGGACGGTACGTATCGGCGGCGCGGATGACGCGTGGGCCGAAACCGGCATCGACTTGGCCGGCGTCCTGAACGGCGCCGCCGGTCACCTGATCCTGCACCTGACACCTTCCGCGGCCGTCCGCAACCAGGGCTGGGAGAACGGTCGCGCGGCGGTGCGTTGGGTGCAGGTGACCGGGCTGGGACTGACGACGTACGCCGACCAGCGCGGGCTGCTGGCATGGGTCAGCCGGCTGGCCGACGGCGCGCCGCTCGCCGGGGTTGAGGTGAAGCTGCAGCGCGCCCGATCGCGCGCCATCACTGCCAGCACCGACCGCTTCGGCACGGCGCGGCTGCCGCTGCCCTCCTACGACGGCGAGTTCGTGCTGATCGCCCGCGCCGGCGATGACGCGGCGTTCCTTCCGGTGCGGCATTGGAGAGATTCGAGCACCAGTGAAGCCACGATGTCGGTGTTCGACGACCGCCGGCTCTACCGTCCGGGTGAGACTGCCGCCATCAAGGGTTGGCTGCGGCGCGCTCGGGGTGGCCCGACCGGAGACCTGGAGCTGTTTCGCCCGCGGGCTGCCGACCGCGTCTCCTATCGCGTGAAGGACGCGAGAAACAACGAAGTAGCAGTCGGCGATGCGCCGCTGAGCCCTCTGGGCGGCTTCCACTTCCAAATCGATCTGCCCCAGCAGATCGACCTGGGAATGGCATGGATCCGGCTGCGGCCCGCCGGCGGCACCCTTGAGGCGAAAGACGAGGAGGAGTTGCACCTGATCGACGTGCGGGAGTTCCGCCGGCCCGAGTTCGAGGTGCAGGCCGCCGTCAGTGGCGGCGCGGACGGCGGCTTTCACGTGGGCGGCGGCCACGCGGTGCTGACCGCGGCGGCGCGCTACTTCGCCGGCGGTCCGCTGCCGGGCGCGGCCGTGGAGTGGCGCGTGAACGCGGAACCCGCTTCCTACGCGCCGCCGCGTTGGTCCTCCTTCACGTTCGGTACCTGGGTCCCGTGGTGGCGGCGCGCCGCCGCGGGCCGGGGCCGGGAGGACCGGCTGGACTTCGGCGCGGACGGCCCGGATGGCCGGGACGGCGACGCTACGGGGAGCGCTACGTTCCGCGCCGCCACCGGGGCCAACGGCGCACATCATCTGCGCGTCGACTTCGTGCCGGGCGCGGCGGTCACCCCGGTCCGCATCGACGCGACCGCCACGGTGTTGGACGTGAACCGCCAGGCCTGGAGCGGGGGCGCCGGCCTGCTGGTGCATCCCGCCGACCGCTACGTGGGGCTGCGCGCCGGCCGCTACTTCGTCGAGCAGGGCGAGCCACTGACGGTCGAGGCGGCGGTGACCGACGTCGACGGCGCCGCGGTCGCCGGCCACGAGGTGGCCGTGCGGGCGGCGCGCATCGACTGGGAGCAACGCGGCGGGGAGTGGCGGGAGGTGGAGCGGGAGGTGCAGGAGTGCGTCCTCCTTACCACCGCCGCCGATGCCGATGCCGCCGCGGACCCGCACACGCCGCCCGGCGCCTTCGCCTCCTGCAGCTTGGAGATGCCGCACGGCGGCGAGTACCGCGTTACCGCCACCGTCACCGACGCCGCGGGGCGGCGCAACCGCACCGAGCTGACGCGCTGGGTGAGCGGCGGCGGCGCCTACCGGCCCGCCGGCGAGGGCGTGACCCGTCAGGAGCTGCGGCTGATTCCGGACCGTGACGCCTACCAGCCCGGCGACCGCGCCCGCATCCTGGTGCAGGCGCCGTTCTTCCCGGCCGAAGGGATGCTCACCCTGGGCCGGAACGGGTTGGCCGGCGCCGAGCGCTTCTCGCTCACCGGGCCGACCCACACCCTGGAGGTGCCGGTCACCGAGCAGTTCATCCCCAACGTGCACCTGCAGGTCGACCTGCTCGGCGCGGCTGCCGGCCGGCCCGCCTACGCTACGGGCAGCCTGGACCTGCCGGTGCCGCCGGCGAGCCGTACCCTGCGGGTGGAGGTGGCGCCGCGCGCGGCGCGCCTCGCGCCCGGCGGCCGCACCACCATCGACGTGACCGTGCGGGACGCCGCCGGCGCGCCGGTGGCGGACGCGGAGGTGGCGGTGGTCGTGGTCGACGACGCGGTGCTGTCGCTGGCCGGCTTTCGGCCGCCCGACCCGGTCCGCGACTTCTACCCGCAGCGCGAGGCGGGCGTCGAGGACCATGACAGCCGCGCCTCGCTGGCTCTGTCGGCGCCGGAGGAAAGGCGCTCCGGGCGGACGGCCGGAGCGCGGTTTGCAGCGTCCGAACTCTTTGAAGAGGGTGCCGGGGTCGCTTTTTCGAGACCGTCGCTTGCCCCGTTGGAGGAGCGCGGCGCGCAGCCGCTCGCGGTGCGGCAGGACCTGGCGCCGCGCGCCCTGTTCGCGCCGGAGGTGCGGACCGGCGCCGGCGGCGGCGCCGAGGTTCCGGTCACGCTGCCGGACAACCTGACTCGCTACCGGATCATCGCGGTGGCCGCGGCCGGCGCCCGCCAGTTCGGCACCGGCGAATCCGCGCTCACCGCCCGCCTGCCGCTGATGGTGCGGCCGTCGGCGCCCCGCTTCCTCAACTACGGCGACCGCTTCGAGCTGCCGGTCGTGGTGCAGAATCAGACCGAGACCGCATTGCCGGTTCACGTCGCCGTCCGCGCCGGCAACGCCTCGGTGGCAGCCGGGCCGGGGGAGGCCGCCGGCACCGCCGCCGGCTACGCGGTGACCGTGCCCGCCGGTGACCGCACGGAGGTACGCTTTCCGGCGGCGGCCGCCCGCGCCGGCACCGCCCGCTTCCGCGTCGCCGCCGTAGCCGCTACGGATCCGGCCATCGCCGACGCCGCGGCCGTGGAACTGCCGGTGTTCACGCCGGCGGTCCGCGAAGCATTCGCCGCCTACGGGCAACTGGACGCGCTGACCGGCGGCGGGGCCTCGGCGCTGCATCACGTGCAGCTCCCGGGGGCCTCGCTCCCCGGCTACGGCGGCCTGCAGGTATCGCTGTCGTCCACGCTGCTGCAGAGCCTCACCGACGCCTTTCTCTACTTGGTGCGCTACCCGTACGCGTGCTCGGAGCAGATCGCCTCGTCCATCCTCGGCGTGGCGGCGCTACGGCCCGTGCTCGCCGCCTTCGCCGCCGCCGGCCTGCCGGAGCCGGCCGCCATTGACCGGACGATGGCGGATAACCTGAAGACGCTGCAGTCACTTCAGGACCGGGACGGTGGCTTTCCGATCTGGCGTCACGGCGAGCGCACTTGGCCGTACCACAGCGTGCATGCCGCGCACGCCCTGGCGCGCGCCCGCGAGCAGGGCTACGCGGTGCGCGCGGAGGTACTCGACCGGTCGCGCGCCTACCTGCGGAACATCGAGAAGCACGTTCCCGGCGACTACGACCGCTCCGCCCGCCGCGCGCTGGAGGCCTACGCGCTGTACGTGCGCGCGTTGCTCGGCGACCGCGACCCGGCCGCGGCGCGCCGGTTGGCGACGCGCGCCGGACTGCGGAATCTCTCTGCGGAGAGCATCGGTTGGCTGCTTTCGGTGCTGGCCGGCGATCCCGACTCGGCGGCCGCGGTGGGCGAGATCGTCCGCTTCGTGAACGACCGGGTCACCGAGACCGCCGGCGCCGCCACCATCGCCACCGGCTACGAGGACGGCGCCTACCTGCTGCTCCATTCAAGCAGGCGCTCGGACGCCGTGCTGCTGGAGGCGTTGATCGCCGCGCAGCCGGACCGCGGCGGCGCCGGCGACGGGCTGATCGTCAAGCTGGTGCGCGGCTTGCTGGGCCACCGCGTCAAGGGACGCTGGGCCAACACCCAGGAGAACGTGTGGGTGCTGCTGGCGCTGGAACGTTACTTCAGGACCTTCGAGTCGCGCCGGCCAGACTTCAGCGCCGGCGTCTGGCTGGGCGGGCGCTACGCTGGCGGGCGCGAGTTCCGCGGCCGCTCGGCGGAGCAGGTGAGCCTGGAGGTGCCGCTGGAGGCGGTGCGTGCCGGGGCCGGGGAGGGCGAGGCGGCGCCGCTGATCGTCGGCGCCGAGGGCGCGGGACGGCTGTACTACCGCCTGGGCCTGCGCTACGCAGCCGCCGGCCTGCGGCAGGAGGCAGCCGCGCACGGTTTCGGCGTGGAGCGCCGCTACGCCGCGGTCGACGATCCGGCGGACGTGCGCCGGGACGCGGACGGCGCGTGGCGCATCCGCGCGGGCAGCCGCGTGCGGGTGGAGTTGACCCTGGCGGTCCCGGCGCGGCGCGTGCACGTGGCGCTGGTCGACCCACTGCCGGCGGGCCTGGAAATCCTCGACCCGGCCCTGTCCGAGGACGCCGGCGGCGAGCCGGAGGCTTCACCGCGGCGCTGGTGGGGGTGGGGGACGTGGTACGAGCACCGCAACCTGCGCGACGACCGCGCGGAGGCGTTCGCTTCCTACCTGAGCGCCGGCGTCTACCGGTTCCGGTACACGGCGCGAGCTACCACTCCCGGCGCGTTCGTGGTGCCGGCGGCAACTGCGGAGGAGATGTACGCCCCCGAGACCTTCGCCCGCACCGCCGGCGACCGCGTTCTGATCGTCACCGCTGACTGACGCGGTGATGAGCTCGGCGAGCGAGAAGTTTCAGCATCTGCTGCGCGAACTGTTTCAGTTCGACTGCGCCGATCTGGACTTCGGCATCTACCGGGTCATGAACTACAAGCGTGACGTGATCGAAGCGTTCATCACCGAAGCGCTGCCGCGCGCCGTCGCCGACGAATTGCGGAGCGGCGGCCGTAGCGCGGAAGCGAAAGAGGCGGCCGTCTACAACCATCTGTACGCCTTCTTCAGCCGCTACTATCAGGACGGAGACTTCATCTCGAAGCGGCGCTATTCGAAGCGGCAGCGCTACGCCATTCCCTACAACGGCGAAGAGGTGTATCTGCACTGGGCGAACGGCGACCAGTACTACGTCAAGTCCGACGAGCACTTTCGCGATTACGCCTTCACGCGGAGCGGCGTTACCGTGCGCTTCACGGTGCGGGACGCGGACGTGGAGCAGAACGACGTCAAGGGCGACAAGCGGTTCTTCCTGCCGCAATACGGGGCGATCACCTGCGACGCGGAAGCGGGCCGCGTGCTCGTGCCGTTCGAGTACCGGCCGCTGACCCGCCGGGAGGAGCACGCCTACGGCCGCACGGCGCAGCAGGAAGCGATCAACGGCGCCGCCGTGACCGAGATTCCGCAGCGTCTGCGCAGCGCCGGCGCGGCCGCGGCTGCCGCGATGCTGACCGCCGAGCGGCTGCTGGAGCATCACCTGCGCCGCTACACGCGGCGCAGCGCCTCCGACTTCTTCATCCACAAGAACCTGCGGGGCTTCCTTGCCGGGGAGCTCGATTTCTATCTCAAGAGCGAAGTGCTCGATCTCGACGAGATGGAGACTGCGGGCGAAGACCTGGCCGACGGCTGGTTCCGGGTCATGCGCACTATCAAGGCGGTCGGCGGCCGCATCATCGACTTCCTGTCTCAGATCGAGAGCTTCCAGAAGATGCTGTGGGAGAAACGCAAGTTCATCATCGAGACCGGGTATTGCATCACCGCCGGAAGCATCGATCGGCGTTGGTATCCCGAAATCACCGCCTGCGACCCGCAGTGGGCGGAGTGGAAGGAGTTATTGCACGTCGACGAAGACGCGACCGGCCTGTTCAGTGACGGCGATCGGAACGACCGGCGGATCGCGTTTCTGGAGGCTCACCCGACGCTCGTCGTCGACACCCGGCACTTCACGACCGACTTCACGGATCGCTTGCTCGGCAGCATGAGCAACCTGGATGACGTGCTCGATGGTCTGCTGATTCGTGGCGACAACGCCCAGGCGCTGAGCCTGTTGTCCGCGGCATACCGGCGCCAAGTGCGCTGCATACACGTCGATCCTCCCTACAACACGCAGGCCAGCGGCTTCCTGTACAAGAACTCGTACCGGCATTCGAGTTGGCTCACCATGATGGAGAACCGGATTCGCCGCGGGGAAACACTCCTTGACGACCATGGTTCGTTTGTCTGCCACGTCGACGAGAACGAATACGAGCGCCTGCACCTGCTGTTCGATCGACTCGGTATCCCCAATGCCGGCACGCTGATCTGGGACAAGAGGAATCCCATGACCGGGGGCGGCGGAATTGCGATTCAGCACGAGTACGTGATATGGCGAACCAGATCGAACCGGGCGTTCAACCTCCCGGCGAGCCAGGTTCAATCCATTCTGGACCAAGCGAAAGAGTCGATGCGGAAGTATCCCACGTCCATGCAGCGCGCGCGAGCGCACTTCGTCGACTGGATTCGCCGGAACGAGTCTCTGAGCGGCGGCGAGCGGGCGTACCGGTATCTCGACGACGATGGCCGGGTCTACACCAGCGTCAGTCTGCGGGCGCCGGAACCGAGAACGGACGCCAAGTTCTTCGAACCGTTGATCCACCCGAAGACCGGCAGGCCGTGCCCGGTGCCGCCCAACGGATTTTCCAGGACGCCGGAGACGTTGCGCGCGATGATGGCGCGTGGCGAGATCCTGTTCGGAGCGGACGACACCACCCAGCCGCGGCAGAAGCGGTTTCTGCGCGAAACGTCGAGCCGGCAGTTGACCTCCGTAATGCAGGATGCGCGCCGCGGCAAGTCCGACCTCGACGGCCTTGGGCTGAGCGATTTTCCCTACTCGCACCCGGTGTCGCTATACGCAGACCTTGTCGGCGCCGCAACGGAAGCAGCGACCAACGCCTTCGTGTTGGACTACTTCGCCGGTTCCGGCACGACCGGCCACGCCGTCATGCGCCTCAATCGCGAGGATGGCGCGCGGCGGCGGTTCATTCTGGTCGAAGTCGGCGACCACTTCGACGCCGTGCTCCTGCCGCGAATGAAGAAGGTCACGTTTGCGCCGGAGTGGAAGGAAGGGACGCCGGTGCGAATGCCGACGCGGAGTGAGGCGGAGCGGAGCCCGCGCGTCGTCAAGTACCATCGCATCGAGAGCTACGAGGACGCGCTGAACAACATCGTCTTCGACGAAGCGGAAGGCCAGCGGGGGCTGCAGTTTGACGACTACGTGCTCCGCTACCTGCTCAAGTGGGAGACGCGCAAGAGCGAGACCCTGTTGAACGTGGAGAAGCTGAGCCGTCCGTTCGACTATCGGCTGGGCGTGCGCGTTGACGGTGGGGTACGTGATCGGGTGACGGACCTGCCGGAGACCTTCAACTACCTGCTGGGGCTGCGCGCGCGCACGCGGCGCGTGTACTTTGATCAGGGGCGCCGGTATCTGGTATACTGCGGCACGGTCGACGAGAGAACGGTCGTGGTGATATGGCGCGAGACGGAAGGTTGGGGGAAGGCCGATCTGATGCGGGACAAGGACTTTGTAGCCGAGCACGGCTTGACCGAAGGAGCGGACGCCGTCTACGTCAACGGCGACTCCTTCATCCCGAACGCCAAGGCCCTGGAGCCGGTCTTCAAGGCGCGCATGTTTGCGCCGCCGGAGGGCTGACGATGGAGCGGAGAGTTGGCGCCCGCGGCCGTGCGTAGCGGCGCGGTGCGGTATGTCTCGCTCGTGCAGCGACTTGTACGTGCCGGCGTACTCGGAACGACCTGCTCGGCCTACTGTGCCAACCGACACGTACAGTGCTGGCGCCGTGCTGGCTGGACAAGGCAGCGGAGACTGGCGTATGGTACCAGCTCAGGCTGACGGCGTAAGCTCAGCCAATCGGCGTTGCTTCCAATCTGGCACGGGGGAGTGCACCGAAATTGCCATACTGTGAAGAACATTAGCACGATCAGAGGAGTATAGTGACCAGCTTTATCAATCCCTCAGTACAGAAATCTAATCTTATCCGATATGTCGGAGATCGAGTATCTGAATCGGGTAGGCCTATTCGTCAATTGCCTCTGAGGGAGCTTTGCGAGAATATCGGTGCTCCATCTGAAGAATTTGCTGATCAGCTCATCGTAGAGCTGGACGATCAGCTAATAAAGATGGGAAAGCCGATCAGGGCTCAAGGCATAGCCATATTCATGAACGTCAATCTAACTCTTGTCGGATGGGAACAGTATGAGGCAGAAAAGCGCGGCAAGAAATCTGAGAACTATGGCTTCATGGCAATGCAATTCAATGATGCAGAACTCGATTCTTTCGTCGAGAGTACTGTAAAGCCAGCAGTGAACTGCATTGGATATGACCTTGTAAATATGAGGGATGTATCGACGGCCGGAATTATTGACAACATAATGAGCGTAAGAATTCGGAACGCGGCGTTTGTAATTGCTGATCTAACGCACGACAATAGTGGGGCGTATTGGGAGGCTGGTTATGCAGAGGGGTTGGGCAAGCCAGTAGTCTACATTTGCGAGAGGGGCAAGTTTGAAGCCACGAAAACTCACTTCGACACAAATCATCGCACGACAATAACCTGGTGTAAGGAGAGTCCTGAAGAGTTTAGTCAAGAGCTGGTAGCCACACTATCTCGCTCCCTTGCAGATCGGGTTGGCGTAGAGGCGGCGAAGCGCGGTCGAGTGTTGTGATGAGTTTTGCTAGCGACAAATTCCAGGGCCTGTTGCGGGAACTGTTCCAGTTCGACTGCGCTGATCTGGACTTCGGCATCTATCGCGTCATGAACTACAAGCGTGACGTGATCGAGACCTTCATCACGGAAACGCTGCCGAGCACCGTCGCGGACCAGTGGCGCGACGGCCCGCTCGCCGACCAGGCGCTGGCCGCCGAGCGCCTGCAGCGGGCCGTCAAGGAAATACATGAAGGCTTGGGGACAAACGCTCTCGACGCGGACGGCAATTTAGTCAGGTTTCAAGAGACCCCGTTGGGCAGGAAGTACCTCAGGGCGCAACGGACCGCCGGCCTCAGCCCGGAAGCGATTGAGGCTGCCATCTACAACCATCTGTACGCCTTCTTCAGCCGCTACTATCAGGACGGCGACTTCATCTCGAAGCGACGCTACTCGAAGCACCGGCGCTACGCCATTCCCTACAACGGCGAGGAAGTATATCTGCATTGGGCGAACAGCGACCAGTACTACGTCAAGTCCGACGAGCACTTTCACGATTACACCTTTACGCGGAACGGCATCTCCGTGCGCTTCACCGCGCAGCACGCGGACGTGGAGCAGAACGACGTCAAGGGCGACAAGCGGTTCTTTTTGCCGCGGTTCAAAGCGGTCACTTGGGATGCGGGTGCTGCGCGCGTGCTCATTCCGTTCGAGTACCGGAGGCTGACCGGCCGGGAGGAGATCGTCTACGGCCGCACCGGTCAGCAGGAGGCGATCATCGGCGCTACGCTGACCGAAGTCCCTCGGCGGCTGAGCGGCGCCGACGCGGCGACGGCGATGCTGACCGCCGAGCGGCACCGTAACGGCAACGGCGACGGCCGGCCGGTCAGCGTTCTCGAGTACCACCTGCGGCGCTATACGCGGCGCAACACGTCCGACTTCTTCGTCCACAAGGACCTGGAGGGATTCCTCGCTCAGGAGCTCGACTTCTATCTCAAGAACGAGGTGCTCGATCTCGACGAGATGGCGGCCGCGGGCGAGGAGCTGGCCGAAGGCTGGTTCCAGATCATGCGCACGATCAAGGCGGTGGGCGGGCGCATCATCGACTTCCTGGACCAGATCGAGAGCTTCCAGAAGATGTTGTGGGAGAAGCGCAAGTTCATCACCGAGACCGGTTACTGCATCACGGTCGGCAACATCGATCGACGCCTGTATGCGGACATCGCCGCCTGCGACCCACAATGGGCGGAATGGAAGACGCTGTTCCACGTCGACGAGGACGCGGCCGACCTGTTCAGTAACGGGGACCGGAATGACCGGCGGATGGCGTTCCTGGAGACTCACCCGACTCTCGTAATCGACACCCGGCACTTTGAAGAGCGGTTTACTGACCGACTACTGGCCGACTTCGAGGACATCGACGGGGCGACCGGCGGCGTACTTATACATGGCGACAATTTCCACGCATTGGCGCTGCTTGCCGAGACGTACCGAAAAAGGGTGAAGTGCGTCTACATCGATCCTCCCTACAATTCGAAGACCACGGAGATTCTGTACAAGAACGCCTACAAACATTCGTCGTGGCTCTCGATGATGGACAGCCGCATTGCTCTGAGTCGGCAACTCTCCACGAACGACGGCTCGCACGTCGTCGCCATTGACGAGAACGAGCAGGAGGTCCTTGGCAATCTGCTTGGTAAACACTTCCCCGATCATGCAAGGATATGTGTCAGTATCGTGCACAACAAGAAGGGGATTCAGGGAGATTACTTCTCCTATAATCACGATCATGCGTATTTCTGCATTGCTCGTGCGTTGCCGCAGATCAACGCCAAGCCGGTTTCCGAGGAAGAATGGAGCTATGACAATCTGCGGAAGTGGGGACGTGAATCAGAACGCCACACGGCAAAAAACTGCTTCTATCCGATTTTCGTAAGCGGATCCGAAGTCGTTGGTTTCGGTGACGTATGTGCTGATGATTTTCATCCGGGGAAGCCGAACGTAGCGAATGAGGATGGGACGGTCTCCGTTTATCCGGTCGACTCAAGGAGTGTTGAACGCAAGTGGCGGTACGCTCGCGGATCGGTGGAGCGCATAGCGCACTTGCTCAAAGTCCACGTTACCGGTTCCGGGGAGGTGCAGATACACAAGGCCACGGATGAACGAGCCTTCAAGACGGTGTGGGATGATCCTAAGTACGTTGCCGGTGACTACGGCACCAGATGGCTGACCGACTTGGGTTTGAAGATGCGGCAGGACCTATATCCGAAGTCGATCCATACCGTGGAGGATTCGATATATGCCGTGTCGGACGAGAAGTCGGTCGTTCTTGATTACTTCGCGGGTTCAGGGACGACGGGGCACGCGGTAATCAAGCTCAATCGCGACGGGCCTGACAGTAACCGCCGATTCCTGCTTGCTGAGATGGGTGCGTACTTCGATACGGTTATCTTGCCGCGTATCAAGAAGGTGATCTTCACGCCGGAGTGGAGGGATGGGTCGCCGGCGCGGATGCCGACGCGGAATGAGGCGGAGCGGAGCCCGCGTATCGTCAAGTATCATCGCATCGAGAGCTACGAGGATGCGCTGAACAACGTCAGTTTGGACGAGGCGGAGGGGCAGCAGGCACTGCGGTTTGACGATTACCTGATCCGGTACCTGCTCAAGTGGGAGACGCGCAAGAGCGAGACGCTGTTGAACGCGGAGAAGCTGAGTCGTCCGTTCGACTATCGGCTGCGGGTCCATGACAACGGTCAGGCTGGCGAGCGGGCGGCGGACCTGCCGGAGACCTTCAACTACCTGTTGGGGCTGCGCGTGCGGACGCGCCGGGTGCACCACGACGCGGGCCGCCGGTACTTGGTCTACCGCGGTACGGTCGAGGAACGAACGGCGGTGGTGATCTGGCGCGAGACGGAAGGTTGGGGGAAGGACGATCTGATTCGGGATAAGGAGTTCGTGGCCGAGCGGGGTCTGACCGAAGGAGCGGATTCCGTCTACGTCAACGGCGACTCCTTCATCCCGCACGCCAAGGCGCTGGAGCCGACGTTCAAGGCGCGGATGTTCGCGCCGTTGGGGACCTGACGAAATGGCGCGGCGGGGCGCTGCGCAGAACGCCGGCTTGGAGCAGCGGCTGGTCCTGCTGGCGTGGCTGAACGATTTGTTTGGCTACGGCAGCAATCGTGACCTGCTCGGCGATCTGCAGCGGGCCGAGGAAGGATTCGACGAAAGCGGCCGCAGTCACGTCTGGCACCTGCTGGCGGCGCGCGGCGGCCGGGTGCGGGTGCCGGCGGCGGACCTTGCGCGCTACGACCGGAATATCCGCCGGCATCTGGGGGCGATGAACGCCCGGCGGCCGGAACCGATCACGCTGCGTTACTTCCAGCACGCCGCGCTGCTGTATACGGAGCTGTTTCTGGACCGCTACTTCCATCACCGGCGGGAGACGCTCCGTTCGCTCAACGACTTCGCGTGGCGCCGGCCCGTCCCCAAGGTCGAATTCAACGAATCTGACCTGAAAAAACTGGCGTTCTGGATGGCGACCGGCAGCGGCAAGACGCTGATCATGCACGTCAACTACCGGCAGTTTCTGCACTACAACCGGGAGCCGCTCGACAACGTGCTGCTGATCACGCCGAACGAAGGATTGAGCGAGCAGCACGCCGCGGAGCTGGCCGCCTCGGACATCCGTTGCCGCCGCTTCGACCCGAACGCGGGCGCTCTGCTCACCGCTGCCGAGAACGAGGTGAACGTCATCGAGATCACCAAGCTGGTGCAGGAGAAGCGCGGCGGCGGCGTGAGCGTGCCGGTGGAGGCGTTCGAGGGCAACAACCTGATCTTCGTGGACGAGGGGCACAAAGGCTCCGGCGGCGCCGCTTGGCGGAGCTTCCGCGACGCGCTGGGCCAGACCGGCTTTACGTTCGAGTACAGCGCCACCTTCGGGCAGGCGTTGAGCGCGGCGCGCAACGACGAACTCACCGCCGAATACGGCAAGTCGATCATCTTCGACTACTCCTACCGCTACTTCCACGGCGACGGATACGGCAAGGATTTTCGGGTGCTCAACCTGCGCGAGGAGGCGGCGGAGGAGCGAACCGACGCGCTGCTGCTCGGCAACCTGTTGTCCTTCTACGAACAGCAGCGGGTGTTCCGCGAGCGGGCCGGCGAGCTGCGTCCCTACCACCTGGAACGGCCGCTGTGGGTCTTCGTCGGCGGCACCGTGAACGCCGTCTACACCAGGGCCGGACGGAAGCGGAGCGACGTGCTGGCGGTCGTCCGATTTCTGCACCGCGTGCTGGAAAACCGGCAGGGCTGGGCGGTGCGGACAATTGAAGAGTTGATCGCCGGCCGGTCGGGACTGGTCACGCCGGACGGGAAGGACGCGTTCGAAGGTCGATTCCAGTATTTGCGCGCGTCCGGCGCTCCTCCGGCGGCGCTGTACCGCGACCTGCTCGCCGCGGTGCTGCACGCGCCCGCCGGCGGCGGCCTGCATCTATGCGCCATTCGCGGCAGCGCCGGCGAAATCGGGTTGAAGGCGAGCGGCGCGGAGCACTACTTCGGGCTGATCTACATCGGCGACACCGCCGCCTTTCGCAAGCTCGCCGAAGAAGACGACTCCGGGTTCGCGCTGGAAGAGGACGCGGTGAGCGGATCGCTGTTTGACTCCATCGGCCGGGCGGACACCACCATCGACGTCCTGATCGGCGCCAAGAAGTTCATGGAGGGCTGGAACTCGTGGCGGGTTTCGAGCATGGGACTGCTCAACATCGGCCGCCGGGAAGGATCGGAAATCATCCAGCTCTTCGGGCGCGGCGTCCGCCTGCGCGGGCGGGGCTACGGCCTGAAGCGGAGCGCGGCGCTGAGCGGAAGCGCGCAGCCGGAGGGCGGTCACCCGGCCGGCCTCGGCCTGCTGGAAACGCTCAACGTGTTCGCCGTGCGCGCCGACTACATGACGCAGTTTCGCGCGTACCTGGAAAAGGAAGGCATCGAGATCGATGCGGTGGTCGAGTTGCCGCTCGGCATCAGGACTAATCGGGATTTTTTGAACAAAGGCTTGGTGGTGCCGCGCGTGCCGGAGGATCGGAGCTTCGTCGATGAGGCGTTCCTCCTGCTGGAGCCCGATACGGGAATCCGCGCGCGCGTGGATTTGTCGGTCAAGGTGCAGTCGCTGGAAAGCGGCGCCGGCGGCCTGCGGGCGGCGGCGATGAGCGGCGGCCGCGACTTGGCGATTCCGGCCGGCAGCTTGGCGCTGGTGGATTGGCAGCGGGTCTACCTGGAGCTCCTCGACTACAAGGAGACCAGGGCGTACGCCAACCTGGTCGTTCGGCCGGAGACCGCGCGCACGATTGTCGAGACTACCAAGCCCGACCGGCTCTACACCCTGATCGCGGAAGAATCGGTCGTCACTCCGCAGTCGTTCGCCGGGATCGAGGCGCTGCATGAGGCGGTGCTTTCCATCCTGCGGAGCTACGCGGACCGCTTCTACCGCGCCCGCCGGGAGCGCTGGGAATCGGAGCACATGGTCTACGCCGAGATCGACCAGGATGACGCGAACTTCCGGGACTACACGGTTCGGGTCGCGCGCAGCGAGGCGGAGCTGATCGACGCGATTCGGAAGCTCATCGACGAAGCTGACCGCGTCTATCGTGAGGAGAGCCTGGAGTTGCCGTCCGTTCACTTCGACCGTCATCTGTATCAGCCCCTGTTGGTGGATGGCGGCGACAGGGTGAGAAGCGACCCGCCGGGACTCAACCAGGCGGAGCGGCGTTTCGTGATGGACCTGCGGGCGTACTGCCTGGGTGAACGGGATCGGTCGCTCGCCGGCAAGGAGATCTATCTCCTGCGCAACCTGAGCCGCGGCAAGGGCGTCGGCTTCTTCGAGAAGCGCGGCTTCTATCCCGACTTCATTCTGTGGATCAAGGAGGGGGCGGCGCAGCGGATCGTCTTCATCGAACCGCACGGTATGTTGCACGCCGAAGCGTACCGCCACGACGACAAGGCCCGGCTCCACGAGTCGCTGCCGCGACTGGCCGCGGCGCTGGCGTCCCGCACCGCGCTCAAGAACGTGACCCTGGACTCCTTCATCGTCTCCGCCACCCCCTACGAAGTGCTGCGCACCCGTTACGACGACGGCGCCTGGGACCGCGAGCGCTTCGCCAAACGGCACATCCTGTTCCGCGAGCCGGCCACCTCCTTCGCCCACGTAGCCCGAATAATCGCTCCACCGGGGAAGGCGTGAGCATACGTCGTGCTACAATCCATGAGCTGACTTCTGAAGTTGAAGGCGAGCACCAGCTCTCAGCCGCCCGGCTCCTCCATCCACGTAACTACGTTACCAGTGGCCGGTACGGGCGAAGCTGTCGCATCGTTCCAGCGCCCGGCGCAGGCTTGGAGCGCGCTCCGCCGCTCGGCGGGGATCCCACGTCTCGCGAGCGTACTCGGACATCATGGACGTGTATTCCGGCCCGATTCTGCTGGAGCCCCTGGGAGCGGGGACCATGCCTTCGCGTATCGCCCGCCATCTTGATCGGCCGGCAACTCGTATCATCAGTTGTTTCGGCGCGGGCTCATCCTCCGGTAACAGAGGAATCAGGGCCATCGAAACACCGAGGAAGTTCGCGATCGCTCGCCGGTCAGCCAGCAGCCAAGATTCGCTCGCGCGTACGGCAATCCGAAAGCACATTCCGGGCGTCCGCCCTGGAAGGTATGCCTTCAGCCGGGTTGGCGCGCATTCGTCGCGGTCGAGATCGCACAGGGCGAACCACGGCGAATGGCGCGCCGCCTGGTTATACCTTTTCAGGTCCTTTACGAACCCTGGCACACTGCGCTGGAAGACCGCAGCCGGGGCGACGGATGCTGCATCGAGGATTCTCCGGACGACCTCCTCGTCCAGGAGCCCTTCAACCAGGCAACTGACCGGCGTCATGGCAATCAGAAGTCGAAGGTGATCTGGTGGGCTGATACCGGGGCGGCGTGCGGCATGATCGCCTCGCCCGGGGTGAATTCCTGCTCGACCAACCTTCGGACTCCTTCTATGTCTGATGCCATGCTGATCGTCGTGCCTTCGTCGCCCGGGGTGAGCAGAAAGATGTCCTGCAGGTCGATTCCCTTGTCGGCGAGCAGGGCAGCGGAATGCGTGGTCATCAGAACCTGTCGCCCGGAAGTGCGGTGCATGCGCGCCATGACGCCGGCCAGACGCGATACCAGGTAGTCGTGGAGGCTCAGTTCGGGTTCCTCCAGAAGCAGGGTGCCGCCTCCCTCCGCAAGCGCCCAGAACAGCCCCAGCAGGCGCAGGGTGCCGTCGGAAAAGGCGCTCTCGCTCTGCCTGGCGCTATGCGCGCGCCAATGATTGTAGGTTGCGTTCAAGTGCCAGTTGCCTCTGCGATCCCGATCCAGCTCGAAGCCATCGAAATAGGGCACCGCAACGCGCAACGCTTCCTGTATCTTGCGCAGTCTCGAGTCTCGTGTCCGCCGGTTCGTTTCCGCAATCTGCTGCAGCAGATCGGAACCGTACGGGTCGCCTCGGAAGTCGCCGTTGTGCCGGCGTTCGCGGACGATCTGTGGAACCAGATGCAGGTAGCGTATCGATCCAAAGAACCCCGCGAGCTCACGAAAGCGCTGATTCTCGCTCACCTGTTCCAGATGGGTCTGCGTCAATCGTTCGGGATCGGCAGTGTCCCGCTCATCAGGCCGCTCGAGGATCGTCTCGTCGTTCAGAATTACCTGTTCGCGTTCGACCACCGGCCGGTGGCTCTTGGGGTGGTTGCGGAAGTGAAGCTCGTACGACCAGCGGGAGCTGCCGTCGCGCGGGCCGGCGTCAATTGCAATGCGGACCCCGCGAAACTGTCGGGCATGCAGCGAGCGTACGTCGCGCATCCCGCCGCGCACCGAGACGGCGTCGTTGAGGCCCATCGCAGCTACGTCGCGCATGAACCGAAGCGCGTCCAGGATGTTCGACTTGCCCGATGCGTTCGGGCCGACGAAGAAGGAGCGGCCGCGCAACGCCAGCGAAGTTTCCTGGCGGAAGTTGCGCCAGGCGGTCATCCCGAGGCGCGAGACGTTCCAGCGGCGGTAGTCGATGCGCGCAGCCATGCTTCGTCAGGCGGCGAGGGCGGCCAGCAGCGCTTTGAGGTAGCCGATGGAGTAGGCGAGCGCCTGCTGCGCGTGGCCGCCGTCGCCTTCGATTGATTGCAGGTGGTCGGGGTTGAGGCAGCCGTCGAAGCCGACGCGGTCGAGCTCGCGCACGATGCGGAACGGGTTCATGTCGCCGTCGTCGAGCAGCACCTCCTCGAAGCCGCCGGCGGCGGCCAGGCTGCCGCGCACGTTGCGCAGGTGGACGGTGAAGATGCGCCCCTTGCGGCCGTACAGGTTGATCTCGTCCATCACCAGCGGCGGCCCGCCGGCCTCGGCGCGGGTGCCGCAGCAGTACAGGTAGCCGACGTTGGGGCTGGGGAAGGCGTCGATCACGCGGTGGTAGCCCAGGGCGCCGAGCGGGGTGTCGGGCAGCGGCGTGTCGGAGGGGTGGATGGCCAGGCGGATGCCGTACTCGTCGGCGATTGGCACCAGCCGCTCGTAGGCGGCGCAGAAGCGATCCCACCACGCTTCCAACCGTTCGTGGGTGGTCGGGTCGGGGTCGGGCGGCCCCAGGCCCAGGCTCTCGCCGCGCGAGCGGTAACCGCCGCGATGGGCCGACTCGTAGCGCAGCAGCCGGTGGTTGAAGGTGTCGCCGGCGAAGCGCTGGCGGGCGATCGGAATACCGGCGTCGGCGAACACCCGCAGCGCCCGGCAGGAGTTTTCTATTTCGCGGGCGGCGCCGGCGCCGCCGAGTATGAACTCGTCGGTAAGGTCGGGCAGCGTCACCCGATTGAAGCGCAGGCCGTACGGCCGCAGCTTGCGGACCAACGCGGCCAGGGCGCCCGTGTCCGGGTAGCCCTGCTCGCGCACGCCGGGAAAGAACGCGCCCCGGCCCATGTCGATAGCCTCTGCGCCGAGCTGCGTCACGGTGCGCAGATACCCGTCCGCCAAGTCGTTGCCCCAGACCGCCACCCGCATCATGCCCCTACCGTAGCAGACCGTACGCTGCCGCGAAACCGCCCGCGCGCGCCACTTGCGTGCGCGCGGCGGGGCTTGCGCATACCACGGACCGGCCATCTCGCCTCCGCCGCCGCACTCGCCGAATGGGCGGCAGCCGCCTACAATCCCGGCTATGGCGCACGACACCGCAGAGTTGCGGCTGGCATTCGTCGGCTGCGGGCGCATCGCCGGCTTCCATCTCGACGGCATCGAGCAGGCCGCCCGCCGCACCCGGGTCACGGCGGCGGTCGATCCCGACCCGCGCGCGGCGGAGGCGGTCGCCGCCCGCACCGGGGCGCGCCCCTTCGCCTCCCTGCAGCAGGCACTCGCCGGCGCGGAGTTCGACGCGGTCGACGTAATGGTGCCGCATGACCTGCACGAAGCTTTGGCGACGCAGGCGTTCGCCGCCGGCAAGCACGTGCTGCTGGAAAAGCCGATGGCGCTGACGCTGGATGCCTGCGACCGCATCCAAGCCGCCGCGCGCCGCGCCGGCACCGTCTTCATGGTGGCCGAAAACTCCCAGTACTGGCCGGACGTGGTGCGGGCGCGCGACCTGCTGCGGGCGGGCGCGATCGGCGAGGCGGTCACGGCGCGCGCGTCGTTCGAGGCGGCCCTCGACCCGTTCTGGTATCCGCCCGACTCATGGCGCTACGAGGCGGCGCGCACCGGCGGCGGCATCGTGGTGGACGGCGGCGCGCACTGGATCCGCCCCCTGCGCATGTGGCTGGGCGAGATAGAGCAGGTGGTCGCCACGACCGCCAGCCACCTGCCGGTGATGCAAGGCGAGTCACTGGCCCACGCCCTGCTGCGCTTCCGGTCGGGCGTGGTGGCGAGCTTCCAGGCGATTACCCACGACGCGCCGCTGTGGGCCGGCCCGTGGTGGCGGCTCACCGGCAGCGCCGGCGAATTCGTGATCCACGGCGGCTTCGACGGCGGCCTGACGCTGGTGGACCGCGAGCACCCGCAGGGCCGCCCGCTCGCCGGAGAGCACGGCTACGCGGCGTCGTTCGGGCCGGAGCTGGCCGACTTTGAGGCGGCGGTATTGGACGGCAAGACCCCGCAGGCGCCGGCCGAGGCGTCGCTCGGCGAGCTGCGCACCGCGCTCGCGATTTACCGCTCGGCGGCGTCAGGCCGCTGGGAGGACGTGTGGTAGCGGGCCGGCTCGCGCGTGGGGCGGGCCGCGTCCGCGGACGGGCCATCCCGGGGTTGCGCACCGCGACCACGCGCACGCCAGCCCGGCTCGCGTCCGTGGGCGGGCCACCCCTCTGCTCTACAGCGGGATGGGGGCGTCGAGTGAGGCGAGGAAGGATTCGCAGTTGGCGCGGGATTGGTCGCCGGCCGGGATGGTGGCGCAGACCTTCAGAACCGCGGCTCGTATTCGCACCAGGGCTGGCGTCGTAGGAGCCGTCCGCGTTCCACTCAAGCAGCGCCGTCTCCAGACGTTCCATCGTCGACACTACGCGGTTGAAGAACGCGTCCGGCTCGGCACCCAGCTCGCGGAACGCGGCAATCGTGGTGTCTTCAATCCCGATGAAGTCTTCCGGGATCAGCGCGATCGTGCTCCGCGCCAGGAGGAGACCGCCCTCGAACCGCGTGGTCGGCCCGGTCGCGGACTGCCAAGCGCGCTCCATCCAATACAACGCGTTCTCGCCGTCCATCTCCCGCTCGTACACTGATCCCAAGGCCCACATGACGGTTTCGGGCTTGAGCGACTGCTCTACCTCATCCAGCGCGTAATCCCAGGTCGCGTCGTCGAACCCCACCTGCGACAGGACTGCCACGGCGCTGCTGAAGGCGCGCGCACTGCACGTCACTTCCAACCGAAGGGCAGCGCTTGCTTGCCGGCGCGCGGGATGGGGGATATGATCGCTGACATGGCAGAAGAAACCGTGTTGCTCATCGTCGGCATCCCGATGTTCTCGCTCGCGGCCGCCTTCATTTGGTTCGTCTACTACTCCGGCGACCGCAGTCGTAACAGGGCGGCGCGGAGCCGGCGCCCGGCGGTGGTGACCAGGTCGGCGAAGCGAAACAAGCGCGGCGGCGGCCACGACGACACCCATTACCTTGGCGGTGGTTACTTCGGCGGTGGTACTGGCGGCTACGGTGGTGGTGACGGAGGCGGCGGTGATGACGGCGGGGGCGGCGAATGACGGGAGCCCGGACGCGCCGGCGACGGGATGAGATGCGCCTCGCTCACGCCGGCCGCGTGTTCGGGAGTAGGAGGTTGTGATGCGGGGACGGGATGAGATGCGGATTGGGCTCGGGCAGTTCAGCGAGCTTACGGATGAGAAGCTGGCCTTTATCAAGCAGCTTGGGGCGGACGACTTTCTGATGAACACGCCCAAGCTGCCGGGGGAGCAGCGGTGGGAGTACGCGGACCTGCTGGCGCTGCGGCAGCGCGCCGACGCCGCCGAGCTGCGCCTGATGTGTCTGGAGAACGTCCCGGTGAGCTTCTACGACAAGGCGATGCTCGGCCTGCCGGGGCGCGACGAGCAGATCGAGAACATGCAGGCCACCATCCGCAACATGGGGCGCGCCGGCATCCCGATCCTCGGCTATCACTGGATGCCCAATCGGGTGTGGCGGTCGCCCGCGCTGGCGCCGTTGCGCGGCGGCGCCCGGGCCACCCGCTTCGACCTGGCCGAGCACGTCGACGCTCCCCTCACGCACGGGCGCGAATTCGGGGAGCAGGAGATGTGGGACAACTACGAGTACTACCTGAGCCGCATCCTGCCGGTGGCGGAGGAGGCGGGCGTCACCCTGGCGCTGCATCCCGATGACCCGCCGGTTCCGTCGCTCGGCGGCGTGGCGCGCATCTTTCGCAGCTTCGCCGGCTTCAAGCGCGCCATCGACACGTTCGACAGCCCGCGTCACGGCCTCGACTTCTGCATGGGCTGCTGGTCGGAGATGGGGCCGGCGGGAGTGCTGGACGCGGTGCGTCACTTCGGCGCCCGCGGGCGCATCGCCTACGTCCACTTCCGCGACGTGCAGGGCGAGGTGCCCTGCTTCAACGAGTGCTTTATCGACGAGGGCAACGTCGACACCTTCGCCGTGGTGCGGGCGCTGCACGAGGTCGGCTTCGGCGGCTTCCTGATCACCGACCACGTGCCGCGCATGGTGGACGACACCGCCTGGGGCCACCGCGGGCGCGCCTACGCCATCGGCTACATCCGCGCCTTGATCGACGTCGCCCGCCGCGCCGCCTGAGCTGGAACCCCAAGGGCTGCCGGTGCCGCGGTTACCCGCCGGTTCCCGGTTACGCCCGGCGGTTACCGGTTACGCCCGCGCCGCCGGCGCGCGCATCGGCTCCAGCATGCAGCCGTCCACGAAGATCTCAAAGAAATCGGGCGCGGTCTCCAGTTCGACGTGTTCGATCTCGGCCACCAGCTCCTCCAGGGCGCGCCGCTTCCCCACCGACAGCAGCACCTCGCGGCAGCCGCGCAGCGCCGCGTTGCCGAGCTTGACGATGCGCGCCTCGTCCACCGGCGGCAGGAAGCCGATTTCGATGGCGCTCGCCACGTCCACGTAGTTGGCAAAGCCGCCGGCCAGGTAGAGGCGGTCCACCTCCTGCGGCGCTACCCCCAGCTCGCGGGCCACGATGGTCTGGCCGCAGTAGTTGGCGGCCTTGGCCTGAGCCAGGTTGCTGGCGTCGCGGCGCGAGAAGGTAATGCCGTGCTCCGGCACCACGGCCAGCTCCGGGGCGCGGCGGTCGTGGGTAAAGACTCCCTTGGCGGTCATCTTGCCGTGCCGGCGCAGCTCGGCGAGCAGGTCGATCAGCCCGGAGCCGCAGATGCCGGCCGGCGCCGCGCCGCCGATGGTGCGGTACTGAAAGGCGCCGCCGCGCCAGCGCAGCCGTTCGATGGCGCCCTCGTAGGCGGGCATGCCGTAGCCCACCAGCCCGCCCTCGAACGCCGGCCCCGCCGGGCAGGAGGCGGCGATCATGCGCCCCTCGCGACGCGCCACCACCTCGGTGTTGGTGCCCACGTCCACCAGCATCACCAAGCCCTCCTGCGCGGCCAGGTCCATCGCCACCAGGTCGGCGGCGGTGTCCGCCCCCACGTGGCTGGCAATCAGCGGCAGGCCGTAGACGCGCGCCTGCGGATGGATGGTAAGCCCCAGCGGCCGCGGCGGGCTGGACAACGCCGTGGTGCTCCGTTCCCCCGCCCGAAACTGATTTTCGATCCGTGACTTGTAGGGTTTCTGGCCCAATCCCTGCACGTCCTCGCCGAACAGCAGGTCGCGCATCGTGGAGTTGCCGGCAATGGCCACCTCGTAGATCTGGCGCCGCTTGGTGCCCAGCTCCCGCCCCAGGTCGAGAATCGCGCTGTTGATGCCGCTGACGATGGCCGCCTGCAGCTCGCCGCGAAACTCCCCGCCGTCGTAGGAGACGCGGTTCATGACGTCGCTACCGGCAAAGGTCTGCGGATTGCCGAACGAGCTGACCTGCAGGGTGACGCCGCTCTCCAGGTCGATCAGCTCCATCGCCACGGTGGTGGTGCCCACGTCCACCGCCAAGCCCAGCAGGCGCCCGTGGTAGCGGTCGACGCGCTCGCCGTCCAGGTACACGCCGTCGCCGCGGCGCGTCACCGCCGGGTCCGCCGGCAGCGCCGGCGCCGCCGCTCCCTGCTGCCCGGCGCGCCCGGCGCCCGTGCGCCCGGCGGGGTGGGCGGGGTGGGCGGGGGTGGCGGAAAAACCCTCGGTCAGCACGCGCGGCTGGCGCCGCAACGGCGCGAAGCGCACCTCCGCCGCCGGATCGACCACCACCGCCTGGCAGGCAAGCCGGAACGGGTCACTCAAGAACCGTTCGGCCTCGGTGCGCGGGCACAGCGCCTCGCCGCCGGCATCGACCTTCACCACGCATTCATGGCAGGTACCGGCGCGGCCGCAGGAGGTGGCCACCCGCACCGCCAGCTCGTCGGCGTAGTCGAACACGCTCTTGCCGCGCACCAGCGCGCGCACCTCGCCATCGTGAGAAATAGTGCCCATTTGCGCGCGCGGTCCGAAGGGTTACGCTTGCTCGCCGCCGCCGCCGGCCGTAGCCGCGGCGTCAGCGGATTCCCAGGCGCTGCGGTAGTCCAGCTTGTCGTCGGCGGCGCAGGTGAGCCGCTCGCCGCCGGGCCGCGCGCGGCGCTGATTGCGGCAGCCGAACTGCGCCGTGCACTCGTCGTGGCGGTTCTTGTAGGGGCAGCGGAAGGACGCCTGCACCATCGCGTGGTCGGCCATCGCCGACAGGATGCCGCTCAGCCGCTCGCGGCGCCGCTCCCACGCCGCGGCGTCGAGCGGTGCGCCGCGGCGCTCGACGCCCGGTTCAGTCATCCTGACTCTCGGCCAGCAGCCGCTTGGCCAGCTCCACGCACGCCACCGCGTCCTTGCCGTAGCCGTCGGCGCCCATGTCGTCGGCGAACTCCTGCGTTACCGGCGCGCCGCCCACCATGATCTGCACGTCGTCGCGCACCCCGGCGTCGATGAACGCTTCGATGGTGCGCCCCATGTTCGGCATGGTGGTGGTGAGCAGCGCGGACATGCCCATCAACTCCGCCTCGTGTTCCTCCACCGCGTCCAGGAACTCGTCCGGCGCCGTATCCACGCCCAGGTCGATCACCTCGAAGCCGGCGCCGCGCAGCATCATGATGCACAGGTTCTTGCCGATGTCGTGCAGGTCGCCCTTTACCGTGCCCATGATCACCTTGGCGATCGACTCGATGCCGGAGGCGGAAAGGATCGGCTCGATGTGCGCCATCCCCGCCTTCATCGCCCGCGCGCACGACAGCACCTCCGGCACGAAGATCACGTTCTCGCGGAACTTGATGCCGACGATCGCCATGGCCGCGATCAGCCCGTCGTCCATGATCTCGGTGGCTTCGGCGCCGCCGTCGAGCTGGGCGCGGGTCTGCTCGTCCACCAGGTCGTCGTCGCCTTCGATCAGGCCGGCGGCGATTTCCTGCAGCTCCGGGCGCACTTCCGCGAACATGTCGATGATCCGCTGCCGCTCGTCGGGGCGCTCCACGAACTGCTCGATTTCCTCGCGGATAAAGGCGTTGCTTACGTCGCTCAAGTCTGCCATCGGTGGGTTATCCGTCCTGACTGCCGTTGCCGGCGGGGTGTTCGCGGTGCCACTCGCGCACCGCCCGGGGAATCTCGCACAGGTTGTCCAGCGGCGTCTGCAGCGGAATGGCGCATTCGGGGCCGATGAGCGGCACGCCCGCGTTCAAGTTCTTCTCCACCTCGGCGCGCACCTGCTCCGGCTCGCGGGCGAACAGGGTTTCCGGATTGTTGACGTTGCCTATCAGGGCGACGCGGTCGCGCGTCAGCTCCATCGCCTGGCGCGGATCGTTCTTGGAGTCGTAGTGAAAGGCGGCGAACCCGGTTTCGGCGATGGCCGGCATCCGGTCCAGCGTCTTGCCGCAGATGTGCAGGATCAGCGGCACCGGCAGCCGCTCCGCGAACTCCTGATGCAGCTCGCGCAGGTAGCGGCGGTACCACTCGCCGCTCACCAGGTCGCCGGTGGCGTGGTCGGGGAGGGTCAGTACGTCGGCGCCGGCCTCGATCTGGGCCAGACCGAACTCGATGGTGGCCTGCTTGAGGCGGTCCAGGATCAGCTTGGTCTTGCCGGGATCGTCGAGCGACAGCAGCAGGAACATCTCCACGCCGAAGCAATGGTAGGCGAGCGACCACGGCCCCATCGTCTTGCCGATGATCGCGGCCTCGTCGCCGTACTCGCGCTTGAGCAGCGTAATCGCCTCCATCACGCAGGCGGTGTCGGGGTGGGTGAGGAAGTCGGGCGGGATGCGAATGTCGTCGGCGTCCTGCCAGATCGGCTCGCTCATCTTCACGGTCGGCCAGTTGTCCTTCTGTTCCCACTGGATCTTGCAGCCCAGCGCGGAGGAGTCCTGGATGATGGTGAACACCGGCATGATGGAGTCGAACCCCAGCTCGGTGTAGCTGGTCGCCGCCAGCCGCGCCATCAGTTCGCCGTTGCGATTGGCCTCCGGGAAGGTGGCGTCCACCATGTCCATCAGCTCCACGGTAGTCACCGAGGTGGGATTGCACACCGGGGTGTGGTCCACCGGCTCCCCGGCGAGCGCGGCCAGCACGCGCTGGCGCCCGGTCATCTGTTTCATGCTCAAGTCTCCTTCGTTGCCGGTCAGCGCTGCTGGCTGGGCGCGGCCAGCACGCCGCGCGCCGCCGCCAGTTCCTGTTGCCGCAGCACGCCGCGCGCGTTGAGCGCCAGTTTCAGCAGCAGCGCCACCAGCCGGTCGTGGTCGCGGCCGCAGGCAAAGCGCACCTGATCGATGGAACCGGGCAGCGGCTCCATGCCGGCCAGCTTTACCAGGCCGCCGGCCACCGTGGCCACCCGCCGCGTCACCTTGGAGCCGGTAGCGTCGGCCTGCGCCCGGTAGCGGCCGCCGCCCTCGGCTAGCACGCGGATGGTGGCGTCGGTCTTCTTGTCATACACCTCCAGCGGGCGCGGCGCTATCGGCTGCCCGGGATCCAGCTTGCAGGCCTCGACAAAGGCGCGCCGCACGGCCGGTTCGTGCGCCTCGCCGCAGGCAAAGCGCACCCGCAACGGGGACTCGGGCGCCGGCTCCATGCCGGCTACTTCCTGCATTGCCGCGGCAATGCCGGTCAGCCGTTCGCGGGCGCCGTCGCGCGTGCTGTAGCTGTGCAGGTCGTAGGCCGGGCGGCCACCCGGCCCCGCGGCGCGGTGCAGCGCCACGGTGATGTCGTGGAAGTGAGTATCCATCGCCACCAGCTCGATGCGCCGGCCCAGATCGGTCCGTATCATGGTTGCCGGACAGCTTACGTGATCGGCGGCGGTTTGGCTATGCCCTGCCGGCGGCGGCGGCGGCGGTCGCGGCAGCCGCCGTGGCGGGCCGCTCCGGTTCGGGGTGACGTCCCGACCGCCGTGCCGCCGGCCGCCGCGAGGCGCCTTAGTAGGGCTTCCGATGTTCCTCGGTGAACAGATACCAGATATTGCCGCCGGCCACCTGCTGCAGATCGGCAGCATTGAGATCCGCGCTTGGCGGCAGCACCAGATGGGCCTTGGTAGGGCCGTCCTCGACTACGTCGACCTCGAAGCCGGCCGGAATCGTCACGTTCATCTCGTCCCGGATCGTGTTCCTGGGGTCAGCGATCAGGCGCTCGCGGAACGCCTTGTCGGTAGTCGCCTTGTCGACCAACTGCTGCCGCATCGTTTCGACCGGCATCGTCTTGGAACCCATTCTCAAGTCCCTCCCCGTTGAGTAATCCCGGCCCGCCGCCGCGCTTCGCGCCGGCGAGCCATCAACGTCAGCATCCGCGCCGGAGTCTCCGGTGTCAAGAAGAATGGCGAAAAAGCAGGTTATCCGGTATTTTAGTGGAGCACCTGCGGCCCGGTTGCGGACCTCCTCGGACGGCCGGCCGGCCGGCGGTGAGTCGGCGGGCGGGCGGCCCGCTGGTCATTCAGCTTCCGGGCGCAGTATAGGGGTACGCGGCCATGGCGCCGTAGGCTTTGGCGGTGGTGGGGGCGCCCGGCACGATGACCACCTTGACGTGGTTGATGCCTTGGCGGACCAGGAAGATCACTTCGCCGAGGAGGCGCTCGCTGCGCGTCCAGTTGCGCAGACCTTCCGCCTTGGCGGGGAGGCACCAGCCGCGCTCCTCGATCCGGTCGATGAGGGGATGCCACGCCGTGCGGTCGTTGGACATCCAGCTCACGGAATGAAACAGCTCCAGCCCCAGGCGCGGGCCGGGGCCGCGCGCGGTTACGTCGAGGCTGATGAACAGGTAGGCGGCCAAGTCGCCCACGGCGGCGATCACCTCCGCCGCGGCGGCGGCCGGGCCGGGCCAGCGCAGCCGTTCCAACAGCGAGCAGACTTGCGCTTGCGGTACGCCGGCAATGACCAGCCGGAAGGCCTGCGGGGAGCGCGCCGGGAGGGCGCCGGCCTGGAACAGAAAGGCTCCGTCCGGGAGCGCGGCAACGATGCGCTCGACCGCGGCGAGCGCCGGCAGGTGGCCGTTGGGGCTGCCGTTCCAGCCGGCGGCGGCGGCCAGTGCGGTGAGCAGCGCCGCCGGGTCGCCGTGCTCCAGCAACCCGTCACGGGTGCCGGGAGCGTACTCCCGCGGCGCGAAGAAGATTCCGGGCGGCGGTAGCCGGCCGCCCGGCGGGCCGCCGCCGCCCGGTTGGCAGCCGCCGGCAGGGCGGGCGACCAGATCGTACTCCAGCACCACGCCGCCCACGGAGTGGGCAAGGTAGGACGCCGGATTCCGGCTCTGTTCCCGCAACGCGGCGGCCAGCGCCGCGGCCGCCGACCCAGGTTCGGCGGCGCTCCCGGCGGCGACATAGTGCCGGGCGAGGTCCGATCCCGGCACTGCGGCTACGCAGAGGTCGGCCGCCGCCTCCGGTTGCGCCAGATGGAACTCGAATCCGAACGGGGCGCCGGTTACGGAAGCGGGCAGCGCCCGCGCCGGCTGCATGAGCCGTTCCCAGCCGGCCGCGTCAATGAGCGAGGCCGGGAACAGCGACCGGCAGCCCTCCAGGAAGGAGGCGAACGTTACTTACGTTCCCTGCAGCGTATCCCGGAGCAGGCGCCAGAGGTACTGGTACGCTTCCGAACCGCCGCCGGCCGCCTGCTTCAGGTCGGCCTCGCTGAGCTCCGCGCTGGGCGGCAGCACCAGATATGCTTTGGTGGGGCCGTCCTCGAGTACGTCGATATCGAAGGCGGCGGGAATCTTCACGTTCAGCTCGTCCTGGATCGTGCTCTTGGGGTCAGCGATCAGGCTCTCGCGGAACGCCTTGTCGGTGGTCGCCTTGTCGATCAACTGCTGCCGTAGCGTCTCGACCGGCATCGTCTTGGAACTCATTCGCAGTCCCTCCCGTTGAGTAAGGTAGGCAATCCTTTGGCCTGCCGCCGCGTGTCGCGACGGCGACCCGTTACCATTAACGACAGTATCGACGCCGGACCCTCCGGCGTCAAGAGAAGATGCCAAAAATACCGCTCATCCGGTATTTACGTGGCGACACTAACCCGACCTGCTCCGGGTGCCGGCCCCGCTCGCCCCTGACCGCGCGCCACGCGCGCCGTCAGGGGCGGGCGGTTGCAGACCGGCGCGCAACGCGACAGGTAGCGGCGACGCCGGCGAGCCACGAGCACGGCGGGTATATGCGCGGTTCTATTGCCGCTACACCCCTTGCCTGGTAATCAGGGCCCAGAACCACTCGAAGGACGTACCGCCGGCCGCCTGCTGCAGATCGGCCTCGCTGAGTTCCGCACTTGGCGGCAGCACCAGATGAGCCTTGGCGCCGCCGTCCTCGAGTACCTCGACGTCGAAGCCGGCCGGAATCGTCACGTTCAATTCGCCCTGGATCGTGCTCTTGGGGTCAGCGATCAGACGTTCGCGGAACGCCTTGTCGGTAGTCGCCTTGTCGACCAACTGCTGCCGCATCGATTCGACCGGCATCATCTTGGAATCCATCAGTCCCTCCTGAATAGTCCTGGCCCGCCGCTACGCGTTGCCGCGGCGGGCCGGTAGATCAGACGGCAGTTTCGGCGCCGGACCCTCCGGCGTCAAGAGAAGACGCCGAAAATGCCGCTTATCCGGTATTTACGTGGCGACCTGACCGCGCCCGGTCGCAGGACCCTGGAGATCACCTGTCCGTCCTGCGCTATCGGGCCGGTCGCAGTGGCGTGGTTGCGTGCGCAGGACGCCACCAGCCGCTTGCCGCACAGGCAGCCGGGCACGCGCCACACCAAGCGCACCGCCGTTGCCACGCGTTCATCGTATCCTTGACATCGCGGGGTCCATGACTATATTGACTCCATGGTAACGACGATTACGGGAAAAAATCAGGTGACCGTCCCGGCCCGCATCGTCGCCCTGGCGGGAATGGAGCCGGGCACTCGGCTGGAGTGGATTCCAACCGACCGCGAACACGTAATCGAGGTGCGCGTCCTCCCGAACGTCGCGCGCGTGGCCGGCGGCCTGCGCGGGCGCGGCGCGCGCTACCGAAAACAGCAGGGCAGCCCGGTCGATCGCCTGATGCGCGACCGCCAGCGCGAGGACTGCGAAGCGGAGCCGCGGTGAGCGCTGTCACCCACGTCCTTGATACCTCCGCGATTCTGGCCCACTACTTCGACGAGCCGGGCGCGGAGCTCGTCGCCCATCTCTGGGACGACTCCGGCAATCGAATCGGCATCTGCGTGCTCACGCTGCCGGAACTGCGCACGCGGCTGGAGGCGGAGATCGACGATCAGGAAGAGATCGAACGCGCCTTCAAGGAGTACATTGGCGACCTCACGGTGAGCTTGGTCGTCGACAGGACCGCGGCAGAGAGCGCTATGCACCTGCGCCGGGAGGCGGTGCACCGGCTGCCGTTGACGGACGCGATCATCGCCGGCTGCGCCCATGCAAACGCCGCCGTATTGGTCCACAGAGACCGGCATATGGCGTCCATCCCGCAACAATCGCTGCCGCAAATCGTCCTGCCGTCCCGCTCCGTCGGCTCTGCGTGATCTCGGTTACCCCATAAGCGCGGCTGGCTCAGCAGCCGCTCCCGCAGCAGCGCCAGCCGGCGGAGCAGGTCGATGGTCAGATCAGTGGTGCAGTTGGGTACGCAGGACGCCACCAGCCGCTTGCCGCACAGGCAGCCGGGCACGCGCCGGACCAGGCGCACCGCCGCGGAGTAGGGCGGGCGCGCTGACCGCGGCCGGTTGCGGTGCCCCGCGGAACGCGATAAACATAGCGGCGACGCCGGCAGGCGAACGGGGCAGGGCCCGCCCGCCGCCTGCCGCACCACCCGGCCACCACCAAAATAAATGCTGCAACTGACGCTGCGCAAAGAGTTCCGGGGCCGCTTCCTCAAGGGGACGGCCATCGAGCTGGCGAACGACAACAACACCGGCGCCACGCAGATGGCGGCGGCGGACTTCCTGGAGATCACCTATCCGTCGGCGGACGCGCTGGCGGCGCTCGAAGCCGCCTGCTCCGGGCGCGGCCGCCCGCTGGTGCTGATCGGCGAGCGCGGCCAGGGCAAGTCGCACCTGCTGGGGCTGCTGTACCACGGCCTCACCGATCCGGGCGCGGCGCGCCGCTGGCTGGCCGCCTGGGCCGACCGCCAGGGCGACCGCACGCTGGCCGACTTGGCGTTGCGCGGCGGGATGCACGTGATCAGCGAGAGCCTGCACCGCCAGAGCTACCGCCACCTGTGGGACCTGCTGTTCGACCGTCACCCGCACGGGGCGGAGGTGCGCGGCATGTGGCGGGGCCGCGGCGACCGCAAGACCGACGTGCCGGGCTACGACCTGCTGCTGGAGCTGGTCACGCGCACGCCGACGGCGCTGGTGCTGGACGAATTCCAGACCTGGTACGACGGCCTCACCAATACCCGGCAGGCCCCGTTGCGGACCTGGGCGTTCAACTTCGTGCAGATCCTCTCCGAGATCGCTCAGGAACACCCGGACCGGCTGGTGCTGGTCGTGTCGGTGCGCAACGGCGGCACCGACGCCTTTCAACAGATTCAACGGGTCGGGCCGGTCCTGGTCGACTTCAAGGGGCCGACCGCCCGGCAGGACCGGCAGAGGCTGCTCCTCCATCGGTTGTTCGAGAATCGAATGCAGGTCGCGGAGGCGCAGATCGAACCGCTCATCCGCGTCCACGTGGCGGAGTACCTGCGCCTGGCCGAGTCACCGCCCGCCGAGCACGACCGCCTCCGGCGCGAGTTCGTGCGCTGCTGGCCGTTCGCGCCCCATCTCATGCAGCTCCTCGAAGACCAGGTGCTGATCGCCACCCAGGCGCAGGAGACCCGCGATCTGATCCGCATCCTCGCCGACCTGTTCAAGCGCCACGCCGGCAGCCCGCTGATCACCGCCGCCGACTTCCGCCTCGACGACGACCGGAGCGGCATTGCGGCGCTGCTCGACTCGGTGTCGAACCAACACCACGCGGCCCTGCGCGAGAAGGCGCAACGCAACCTGTCCGCGGTGCGGGACGCGGTGCCGGACGCCGGCGCTACGGTCCCGCACCTGGCGGAGATCGTAGGCGCGCTCTGGCTGCGGTCCTTGGCGGTCGGCAACGTGGCCGGCGCCGAACCGGCGACGCTGCAGATCGACCTCACGCGCGGGGAGGCGCTCGACGACAACGCCTTCCGGGTCGAGCTGTCCGTGATCGTGGAGAACAGCTTCAACATCCACCACGCCGGGCCGCGGCTGGTGTTCCGCGAGGAGGAGAATCCGCAAGCGAGGCTGATCGCCAGCGCGCGCAACGACCGCCTGTTCACCGACGGCGCCGACCGCGCCCGTCTGGCGGCGGAAGTGCGCTACGTGATCGGCGGTCAGGAAGGAGCTTCCAAGACGTTCCGGGTGGTGACGCTGCCGGACGCCTGGGAGAGCGCGCCGTGGGACGCCGTCGATGAGCGCGAGCGGCCGGCGGCCTGGGACGAGCGGCTGCCGCTGCTGGCGCTGCCCGTCAGCCCGGAGCAGGTGGGCGCGGCGTTGGGGCCGTGGCTGCGCGACCATCTGCAGGCGCGCCGCAACGCGGTGCGCTTCCTGTTGCCCCGCGCCGGCAGCGGCAACCTGTTCCACGACCGCGATCTGCTGGTGCTGGCGCGCGCCGTGGTGCTGGCCGACCGGTGGCGGGCGCAGGGGCCGGAGTACCGCTCTCTGCTCGGCAAGTACCAGCGCGAGCTCCGCGAGGTGCTGGCCAAACACTTCGACCGCTTCGCCATCCTCGACACCTGGAACTACCGGGAGCCGGCGGCGTGCGCGTTCCACGTCGAAGCCCACCGGGCGGAAGGGGCGCGGATACCGGAGGCGGTGGACCGCCACGTGCGCGCCAACCTGTTCGTTCCCGAGGAGTTCGAGGCGCTGGCGCGCGCCGCGGCGGGCCGCAACGAGTCGGTCGGCAAGCTGCTGCGCGAGCTGCAGGAACCGCGCCCGTCGGGGCAGCCGTGCATCCCCTGGCTGGGGGAAACGGAGATGAAGGAGCGGCTGATCCGCCTCTGCGCGCGCGGTGAGATCGCCATCAACCTGCGCGGCATGGAGCATCTGCAGGCCGCCGCCGGGGAGACGGAGGAGGCCGCCTGGATGCGGCTGCGCGGCAAGCTCGGCACCGGCAAGCATCTCGACGAGACCTACCTGCTGCCGCCGCAGGCGGCGCCCCACTCCGGCGGCAAGCCGCAACCGCCGCCGGAACCGGATGACGGTCGCATCAAGGAGACCGGGCCGGGGTACGACCCGCAGCAGACCGACCCGCCGGGCGGCATCTTCGGCGGCGGGGAGGCGGAGCTGGTCGAGCACGCGGCCGATGCCACCTCGGCGCTCAACCTGCTCGGCAAGATCGAGTCGTGGGGCATCGGCGCCGGGACGCAGGTGCAGGACCTGGCGCTGAAGATCGGCAGCCTCACCGGCGCCCAATTGGAGGCCCTGCTCAAGGCGCTGCCCGACGGCATGACCTACCAGCTCAAGCTCAACCGGGAGAAGAACAAGTGACCGCGGCGGGTTGCGGAGGTTGCGGTGCCTGACATATACAGTAAGTCGAAGCGAAGCGAGATCATGAGCCGGGTGCGCTCCACCGGCACCAAGCCGGAGATGCTCGTTCGCCAACTTACGCATGGTATGGGGTACCGCTTTCGTCTGCATCGTGAGAACCTTCCCGGGAAACCCGACTTGGTGTTCCCTCGTCATCGTAAGGTGATATTGGTCCACGGTTGCTTCTGGCATCAGCACGGAGGCTGCTCCAAGGCTACGATCCCGGCTTCCAACAGCGCCTTCTGGGAGGCCAAGCTGTCCGGGAACATGGAGCGGGACCGAGAGAACGTCGCCGCATTGCGCCGGACCGGCTGGCAGGTGCTGGTGGTCTGGGAGTGCGAGACCAAGGACCTTGATACGCTCGCCGCCGGTATCCGCGCGTTTCTCGGAGCGCGGCACGGGGCGTGACAGATGAGTCTCAACGTCAAGGTCTTTGACTTCTTCTCCGGCTGCGGGGGAGCAAGCTGCGGGTTTCAAGCAGCCGGCATGGAGATCGTGTACGCGCTTGATCGCGACGCCGACTCCGAAAGCACGTTCAGGAAGAACTTTCCATCCTCGTCATTTTACCGGACGGACATTCGGGATGCATCGGTAGACGAAGTGCGGCGCTTGGCAGAGGACCGGAAGCCGGCTCCGATCCTGTTCTGCGGGTGCGCGCCATGTCAGCCGTTTACCCAACAAAACACTACTCAACCGGCGCCGGATGAGGACGATCGCGTTCCCTTGCTTTCCGAGTTTGCGCGATTCATCAAGGCATGTGAGCCTGACGTCGTGTTTGTCGAGAATGTTCCCGGCCTGCAGCGCCTGAACGACGGGACGCAGCCCTTTACCGGATTCCTGGAGACCCTCTCCGCATCCGGCTATCATCCGCCGTCGTACGGGGTGGTGCCGCTCAGGGAGTACGGCGTCCCTCAGAGCCGCCGCAGACTGGTGCTGCTGGCGAGTCGCCACGGACCGATCGGACTGCCTCCGGCAACCCACGGACCCGGGACCGAGACTCCGCAGTACACGACGGTGAGGGACTGGATCGGCGACCTTCCCGCGATCGCTGCCGGGGAAAGCCATCCGCAGGTCGCGAATCATCAGGCGGCGCATCTCTCGATGCTCAATCTGGAACGGATACGCGCAACGCCCGAGGGTGGCGGGCACCGCTGCTGGCCCAAGCGGCTCAGGCTCCCGTGCCACGAAAAGAGCGGAGGATACAGCGACGTCTACGGCCGGATGTCATGGGACCAACCGGCTTCGGGGTTGACCACTCGGTGCACCAGTTACTCCAATGGACGCTTTGGACACCCGGATCAGGACCGCGCTATCAGCATACGCGAAGCCGCATCCTTGCAGACCTTTCCGGCCGAATTTGAGTTCGCGGGTGGATTCGGATCGATGGCCCGGCAGATCGGCAACGCGGTACCGGTGAGAGTGGCTGAGGTGATGGGGCGTCACGTCAACCGACACTTGAACGAGGTGGGGTTGACGTAGAATGGCGACCTTCAAGACCAGGGCCAGAACGCTCGACATGCTCGGCCGCCAACAGATAGCTGGAATTCCGACCGCGATCAGCGAGCTGTTCAAGAATGCCCACGACGCGTACGCCGAGAGGGTAGAGATCGACTTCTACCGGAGCGACGGATTGTTCGTGCTCCGTGACGATGGCATCGGAATGACCGATGCCGAGTTCACCGAGCGATGGCTCACGCTCGGAACCGACAGCAAAGTTGCCCCCGGAGAAGCAAGCCGATTTCAACAACATGCCGGCAGGCCACGACGGGCGATATTGGGTGAAAAGGGAATCGGCCGCCTGTCTATCGCTACGATTGGTCCGCAGGTGCTGGTACTGACGCGGGCCAAACGCGGCGATACGCTGTCGGACCTGACGGCGGCATTCATCAATTGGAGTATGTTCGAGTGCCCGGGTATCGATCTGGACGACATTCGTGTCCCGATTCGTCGCTTCCTCGGAGGTGACTTGCCGAACGGCGACGACGTGGCCGAGATGGTCACCGAATTCCGGTTCGGCGCCGAGCGATTGCGAGAGCGTATCGGTCGAGAAAAATACGAGCGGATCAATCGGGAATTGGATCAGTTCAGGGTCAATCCTCAAGAGATCGACGGTTACCTTAAAGCTCCGACACTTCGAGAATCCGGATTTGGTACGCACTTCATCGTGGTTCCCGCATCCGACCTGCTTGTTGATGATATTGCGGAAGACCCCACGGTCGATAAGGCAGCGCCACTGACGAAGGCTCTACTTGGCTTTACAAATACCATGTCAACCGACGAGAGGGAGCCGGCTATTCGCACGGCTTTCAGGTATCACAGGTCGAACACGGATTGCGAAGAGCTGATCGCTGCGAAGAGATTCTTCACCCGTGAAGAGTTTAGCGCCGCAGATCATCAGGTAACCGGGACGTTTGACGAGTACGGTCAATTCACGGGCCGGGTGGAAATTTACGGCGAAACGATCGACCGTCACGTTATACCGTGGCGTGGCGCCGGTGGGCGACCGACAGATTGCGGCCCATTTAAGCTTAGTTTTGCAGCAATCGAAGGAGATGCCAGACATTCTACACTTCCACCGGAGGAACACGCCATCATTCTGCAAAAGACCAATCGGCTTGGGGGGCTTTACATTTATCGTGACGGTATTCGTATCCTGCCGTACGGAGATACGGATTATGACTGGCTTGACATCGAGTTGCGGCGAACGAAAAGCGCATCTTACTATTACTTCTCCCATCGAAAGATGTTCGGGATACTGGATATCGACACTGTCCGCAACGCTGGTCTTCATGAGAAAGCGGGCAGAGAGGGCTTTCAGGAGAACCGAGCGTATCGCCAACTCCGTAATATCCTTCGCCACTTTTTTGTGCAGATGGCCGCGGATTTTTTCCGTGAAGAGGGGATGCACGGCGACCGTTTCGAGACACGTAAGGAAGAGCTGCAGAAAATGGAGATGGATCGGCGCCGGAGGGAGCGGTTGGTGTCCGTGAAGCGACGGCAGCTTGTGGAGGACCTCAATGCCTTCTTTCACCGAGTTGAGCGAGGTGAGCCGGAGGAGCGAGCACTGAAGCTGGGCGAGGAGGTCGAGGAGCAGCTGCGAAGCGCCCTTCTCATGGAGGATCGCCAGCAGGCAGCTCAAGAGATCATACGCATTGAGCGCAACGCAGTAGTCGGGCTGAGCGACCTGGAGTCGAGATACCGCGTCAGGCGGCCGCGGGTAGCTTTGACAAAGGCGTTGCAGCGGGAGTGGCGCGAGTACCAAACCAGTTCGGCGGAGATCGAGACCAACGTGTTTCGCGCCGCCCGCGAGTCTATAGAGGATCTCATCAGCGACGAAGCGGCCCGGGCGCGGTTGGAGCTTGATCACAGACTGCGGACCGAGGCGGCGCTCAACCAACTTGCGGAGCATGCCCGGAAGGCAACGCGCGATAGTGGAGTGGCGGCGCGACGCAAGGCGGACTCGGTGGCGTCCGACGTCCGAGAGGCGGCCGCGGCGTGCATCAGGGATGTCGAGTCGGCGCTACGGTCCGCAATTGCCGACTTCCAGCGTACTGAGCCTTCCACCGTCGAGAGTGATGAGTTGAGGCGAATGCGGGAGGGGTTGGAGTCGAAGATACGAGACGTGTGGGAAAAGCGGTCTCAGCGCCTCGACTCGATCCGGTCACAGCTCGAGGCGATCGACCTGAGCGGCGATACGTCGTCGTTGGAGGATCAACTTGTTGCCGTGGAGCAGCGGAACGTCCTGCTGGAGGAGGAAGCGGCGGTCGACCTCCAGCTTGCTCAGCTTGGCATGGCGGTCGAGATCATAAACCACGAGTTTCGGGCAACGGTCGGGTCTCTGCGCAACAACCTGCGCGAGCTCAAGGTATGGGCCGACGTAAACAAGGACCTCGAAGTGCTATATCGGAACATACGGGCGAGTTTCGACCATCTTGACGGCTACCTTACGCTGTTCACGCCGCTTCATCGGCGCCTCTACCGGAAGGCGGTCGAGATTCGCGGATCGGAGATCTATACCTTTCTGAATGATTTGTTCAACGAGAGGCTCATGCGCCATCATGTGGCGATGTCACGCACCGATGCTTTCGCGGAATCAACAACGACGGGATATCCATCATCTTTTTACCCGGTGTTCGTCAATCTGGTCGATAACGCGATCTTCTGGCTGTCGCAGCGCAACCCGACGCTGGAGCGCACCATCGTACTCGATGCGGTGCAGGGGGTGTTTCGGATACGTGACTCGGGGCAGGGCGTGCAACGACGTGACCGGGAGGCCATTTTCGAATACGGCTTCACCCGGAAGCCGGGCGGACGTGGGATGGGCCTTTCCGTGTCCCGCGAGACGTTGCGCCGGGTCGGCTATGATCTCACGCTGGCGGAACCGGCTAGCGACGGCGGAGCGACGTTTCTGATCGGCCCGCGTGATCCGGAAGGAGGAACCAACGGTGCCAGGTGATTTTGATGAACAACGCCGGAAGATAGCAAGGGCGTTCTTGCTCAGCGCGGCCGTGGTGGACGACGCGCCTTATTACTATGGCGAACCGAAGCAGGACAGGATAGTGGAAACACCACTGCGCGCTGGCGCGCGGGTTGACGACGACAGTCGGGCGGGGAGACCCAACCGCGTGGGTCTGGCTGCTGATGCGATTACGGAGGCATTTTCCAAGGTCGGTCTAATCTGTGGAGTGGTCAAACAGCCACAAGACGGCAGAGTTGCCGTAGAAGCCGTCCAGCGTGCGGATCTGGTCGTGATCGACTGGCAACTGCACCATGATGATGGCAAACGAGCTCTGGAACTGCTGAAGGAGATCTTGAAAGGCGACCAGGGCCAGCGACTCCGCCTGATAGCCGTATACACAGGGGAATCGGCAATCAGCGAGATCGGAAAGCGGATACGTGATGAGATGCGGAAGAACGGGCGACGCTTTGAGAGCAGAGAGAGCCGCGAGTTCGTTACGCTGTCTTGCGGACACTGCCGAATCGAAATCTACGCGAAATCCAAGACGCCGCTGAGTCCCGAATTGGGCGATCGATCGGTGAGCGAAGAGGCACTGCCGGGGCGGCTGATCGATGACTTCGCGGGGATGACGGCGGGTTTGCTGCCGAGTATCGCTCTGGTCGCGCTGACCGCGGTTCGGGAAAACGCGCATCGGGTGCTCGGCACGTTCGACGGGAAGCTCGACGCGGCGTTCCTCACGCATCGGGCCTGCCTCCCGGTCCCCGACGATTCCGAGCAGCACGTGGTGGCTCAGATAGCGAGTGAGTTGGCCGCTATCATGGAGGAGGAAGCGGGCCGGGAGCGGCCGTCTGGGATGGAAGCGATCAAGTCGTGGATCGAGAGATACAAGGGTAGCGCGGGTATTGTGATCGGCGAAAGGCAAGTTGCTCATGGAAGCGTGTTGGACTTGCTTGATAGGGGAGTGGAGGGAGTGGACGTTGCGAACGTGATCAGGCGGTCGCGTGCGCACACCTCGCTGACAGGCGGGTTTGCGCGCGATGAGGATGGCGATCCGCGCAATCTCGACCTGCGGTTGGCGTGGATGACGTGTTTCCGAGCCATCGATCCGCCGGAGAAGAAACTCTGGTTGGGTGCCGCCGTGCGAAGATGCGTGGAATCCGGCGGCACGGAGTTTCTGCTTTGCGTGAGACCGCGATGCGACTGCGTGCGGATGACCAAGCGGGAGTCGTTTCTCTTTCTGCCGCTGATCGCGCCGAAGCAGAACACGTTTCAGCTTGTGGTGCGCTCGAACTCGGATGGTCCGACGTACCGTCGGGTAAGTGTCGGAACCGACATGTCGGGGTGGGCGATGATCGAATTCGATCCCGGTGAGGCTGAGTCGATCGTGGCGAAGGAGGAGTCGAGCGGGCACATTTTCGAGGATGCAGATGGCAATCGATACGAGTGGATCGGAGAATTGAAGACCGAAGTCGCGCATAGCGTGGGGCAGTTGCTGTCATCGACGCTGTCGCGTATTGCTCTGGACAGATCGGAGTGGCTCAGGCGATCGGAGCGTAGCGGGTAGTGCGGTGCAGTCGATGACCGCGCTGCCGCTCGGCGTGTTGCGGAAGGTGCAGACGGCGGCGTCGGCGGAGGCGTGGGGCGAGCTGTTCGGGTTCGTGCGGGAGGTCTGCTTTCCGGCGTTGTCGGGGGCCGCCGCCGAGGTGACGCGGCGCGACCGCGCGGTTGCGCCGGCGGACCTGTTTCTGGCTACGGCGGGGTGGGACCTGTGGGCGGACTACTACGCCAGCGTGCCGCGCACCGCGGAGCGGCTGGCTGCGTGGTGGGCGGCGGCCCCGCCGGGCCGCGCGGTGCTGATTCTGGATGGGCTGTCGCTGCGTGAAGCGCCGTGGTTGCTCTGGGGCGCCGCCGAACGGGGCTATACCGTGCACGCCGCAGACGTGACGGGCGCCGAGTTGCCGGCGGACACCGTCCCGTTCGCGCGCGCTCTGGGGTTCGGGCAGCGCTCGGCGCTCGAAAACGACGGGGCGGGAGGCGCTCACCGGCTGCCGGGGGCGCGCACCGACAGCGTCGACCTGCCGTGGCGGGAGTGCGTCGATCTGATCGACGCGGCCCGCGACTGGGTGCTGTGGCACCACTGGCCGGATGACCGCATCCACAAACTGAACGCGCCGGGGCGGGGCCTGGCCGCGCTGGCCGCGGAGACGGCGGCGCAGCTTGCCGGCGACGACTTCTGGGCGCTGGTGAAGCGCCTCACGACCGGGCGGCGCCTGATCGTGACCGGCGACCACGGCTACGCCGCCACCGGCCTGTTCCCCGACGCCGGCGACCGCGAGCAGAGCGCCTACCTGAAGGCGCGCTACAAGAGCGGGCGATCCGCGCCGGACGCGGGGGAGCCGCCGGAAGAAGCAGGGCCGGGCGCCTGGACGCCGCCGCTGGACCTGGTGACGGAGACGCCGCACGGCCGGCACGGGTTCGTGTTGGGGCGGCGCAAGTGGCGCAGCCAGGGCGGCTACCCGACGCTCGCCCACGGCGGGTTGTCGCTGCTCGAGGTCGCGGTTCCCTTCATCGAGCTGTCCCGCCCCTCCGGGCACGCCGGGCGCCCCGGCCACTCCGGGCCATCCGGGCACTGAAAAAATGGTGCGCGGCGGAGCTACGAAAGCGCAACGGCTGGCCGCCGAGGTCGCGGCGGCGGTGGGCGCGGGGCGGCCCACGGCGCTGCCGACGGTCGACTTTGCCGATCCCGGCCGGGCGCGGACCTGTCTGGAGGTCGACTTTCCGATCCTGCCGGTCAATCAGGTCGCCGCCATCGAAGGGAACGCCGGCAAGCCGATCTATCAGATGTCGAAGTGGTGGGCGCGCCGCCGGTCGAGCGTGTTCCGGGCGCTGCTGATCGCCGCCGCGGCCCGCGCGCCCGACGATCCGGCGGACGCGGCCAAGCGGGTGTGGGACGCCTACTACGGCAATCACCGCGAGCGCGGCGCGTTCGCGGGTCTCAAGGTCGCCGACCTGTTCATGGGCGGCGGCACCACCATCGTCGAGGGCGCCCGCCTCGGCATGGAGATGTACGGCGCCGATCTCAACCCGGTCGCTTGGTTCGTGGTGAAGAACGAGCTCGCCGGCGTCGAGCGCGCCGAGGTGGAGGCGCTGCTCGCCGACGTCGAGGCCGAAGTCCGCCCGCAGATCATGCCGTTCTACGCCTGCGAGTGTCCGCGCGGCCATACGGGAACCTGGACGCGGCGCGCCACCGGCGAGGCGATGGGACCCGAGTTCGATCCGCTGGCGCTGCCCCCGGAGCAGCGCGCCGACTACCGCTACTACGGCCCGGAGACGGTGTACGTGTTCTGGGCCAAGCACGGCCCCTGCCAGGTGACCGGCTGCGGCCGCCGCACGCCGATTGTTTCCAGTGCGGTGATGGCGGTGAAGACGCTCACGGTGAGCGCGTGGCCGCACCGCTGCCCCCGCTGCCGGCGCGACTTCGAGGTGGAGGAACAGGACGCGCGCATGGCGCCGGGCGCGCCGCTGACCGTCGCCGAGTCGGAGGCCGCCTACGCGGTGCGGCAGGACGATTTTTCAGTGAGGTGCCCGCACTGCGGTAATCGTGAGCGCGTGTTCGCCCCGGCGGCCGGGAAGCCGCGGCGCAAGAAGGTCGAGTTGTCTCTGCTGATTCATCCGCATTGGCTGGCCGGGGAGGCCGGGCGGGCGGCGGACGGCGCGCGCTACGGCGGGTCGGTGGCCGACGACGCGGCGGCGACGGTCCGCTGGAACGGCGCCCGCGCCGCGCGCCAGCGGCTGCTGGAAGTGCGCGGCGCGCTGCCGGACCACGTGACCTGCCCGGAGACCGGCGCGCGCCTCCTCACTGGAAAAAACGGGGGCACGGTGCCGGCCAAGTCGCGCTTCGCGTGCGGCGCCTGCGGCACGGTGCAGGACGTGTTGACCGCGATCAAGGCGTCGGGAACGACCGGTCCGGTCGCCGCCTACGCGGTGCAGGGATACTGCCCCACGTGCGCCGAGGAGCGCCGCCCCTACCGCGGCCGCTTCTTCGCCGCGGTCGACGATCCGCGCCGCTTCGACGCCGCGGCGCGCGAATGGGAACGGCGCCGGGGCGGGGACCTCGCTTCCTGGTGGCCGCGCCAAGCGGTCCCGTTCGGCTTCATGACCGGCATGGCCAACGGCGACATCCGGCAGGGGCACGGCTTTACCCATTGGTGGACGATGTTCAACCCGCGCCAGCTTCTGGTCCACGCGCAGTTGCTGCGCGCCATCGTCGCGGGCGGTTCCGCGTCCCATCGTTGGGAGGCGCGCGAATACGTGCTCGGCGCGTTCCAACAGTATCTGCGCAACCAGAACCTGTTCACGATTTGGAATTTGCAGGCCGACAAGATGGAGCCGATGTTCGCCAACAATAACTATCACCCGAAGTCGACGATGATCGAGAACGGAGTGTACTGCGAACTGGGCCGCGGAAACTGGGCTTCATGCGCGGCGCAGATTCTGAGCGGCCGGGAATGGGCCTCCGCGCCGTGGGAGGTGGTGGCCACTGACCGCTTGCGGCAGCAGGCGCCGGCGCTGGCCGACGAGCTCACCGGCAAAAGTGAAAAAGTATTTCCCGCCGATCCGGTGCGCGGGCGGGCGGAGTTGGCGTGCACGTCGGCGACCGATCTGGCCGGCGTCGCCGACGGCGCGTTCGACCTGGTAATCACCGATCCGCCGTTCGGCGGGCTGCTGCACTATTCCGAGCTGGCCGACTTCTTCTACGTCTGGCTGCGGCTGGCGCTGCGCGACCGCTACCCCGATCTATTCTCGGCGGAACACACTCCCAAGAGCCTGGAAGCGGTCGCCAACAAGGCGCGCCAACCGGACGATCCCGACGCGTTCTATCAGCGCCTGCTCACCGCCTGTTGGGGCGAGGCGCAGCGCATCCTCAAGCCCGCCGGGCTGCTCGCCTTCACCTTCCACCACAGCGAAGACGCGCCCTGGGTCGCCGTCCTGGAAAGCCTGTTCGACGCCGGCTTCTATCTGGAGGCGACCTATCCGATCCGCAGCGACGAGACCAAGGGCGCGGGCGAGTTCGGCTCCAAGAAGATCGAGTACGACATCATCCACGTCTGCCGCGCGCGCCGCGAGCAGCCGCAGCCGGTGAGTTGGGCGCGGATGCGCCGCCAGGTGCTGGCCGACGTGCGCCACCTGCAGACCCTGCTGGAGCTGCACCAGCGCGACGGGCTGCCGGAGGCCGACCTGCAGGTGATCCGCCGCGGCAAGGCGCTGGAATACTTCAGCCGCCACTACGGCAAGGTGTACGTCGACGTCGGCAAGCCGATGTCGGTGCGGGAGGCGCTGCTCGGCATCAATCAGCTCCTCGACGAGGAACTGGGCGGCGTGAGCGATCCGCCGCCGGTCACCGCCGAGCCGTTCACGCGCCAGTTTCTGCGCCTGTTCGACGGCCGCGCCGCGGTGCCGCGCGACCAGATGCAGAAGTTTCTGCGCGGCACCGGCAGCGCGCCGGACGACTTCGAGGAGCGCGGCTGGTGCCGGCAGGAGAGCAAGGTGTACCACCTGACGCCGCCGCCGGAACTGGCGCGCGGGTGGTTCCGCCGGCATCGTAGCGGCATGGTGAGCGACTACGACCAGGCGGGATTCCTGATCGGCGCCTGCTACGACAACAGCGGCATCAACGTTCTGCGCACGCTCGGCAACGACAACTTCTCGCCGCATCCCGCCCTGGAGGCGCTCCTCGACTATTTTGCGCGCCGCGGCGCGGCGACCGAGACGCGCACCGCGGCGGCGCGCGCCGGCCACCTGTTGCGCGCATGGAAAGCCGGAAACGAGCGCCCCGACCCGCAGCTCGACCTGTTCTTTGAGGAGGCGGCGTCGTGAACCTGCAGCGCGGCGATGCGTGGAAGCGGCGCGGCTGCTCCCTGCTGTGGGACGCCGCCGCGTTGGCGCAAGTGGCGGCCCCGGCGGAGGTCGTCTCGATCCGGCAGTTCTTCGCCCTGGCCCGTTCCTGGCCGGCGGAGCTGCCCGGCGCCGGCGGCACGGCGCTGGTGGTGGCCGGGGTGGAGGGATGCCTGGACGCCCTGAGCGGCGCCGACGGCTGCGCGTGGCTGGAGGCCGATCTCAAGCCGGCGGTGCTGCGCTTTCAGGACGAGTACGAAGGTCAGGCGGCGCTCATCCTGTGGCTTCCGTCGGGCCGCAGCCGCATCGGCATGGTCACCGCGACCGAGGAATACGTCTGGAAGGACAGCCGCGCGGCGAGCGCCGGCGGCCTGCCGATCGGGCGCTGCCTCTGGGCCGGCGCCGAGTCGGACGCCGCCCGCATCATCGTCTCCGACGCCCCGCAGCCCAACGTCGACGGCCCGGCGTGGGCCGGGCTCTATCACCCGCGCCTGTCGTGACGGCCGCCGCCGAAGCCCCGCCGCAGTTCGCGCCCGGGCAGCGCGTCCGGCACCCGCAATACGGGGCGGGGGTGGTGGTCGCGGCGGCGCGCGACGGGTACCTGCGGGTATTTTTCAGCGACGGCGAGCGGCAGATTCCGGCCGCCGCGGTGCGCCCGCTCCTGTCGTGGGCCGAGCGCGTGGTGGCGCAGGTCGAGGGGAGCGAGGCGCGGCTGCGGCAGGCGTGGCTGGCGTGCGAAGCGCACGCGCTGCCGCTGGTGGAGAGCGCCGCGGCGTTGACCGCGGCGCCGATCGACCTGCTGCCGCATCAGATCGTCCTCACCCATCGGATCGCCACCGCTTCGCCGCGCCGCTACCTGATCGCCGACGAAGTGGGGCTCGGCAAGACGATCGAGGTGGCGTTGGTGCTGCGCGAGCTGGCCAGCCGCGGCGAGTTGCGGCGCGCCTTGATGGTGGTGCCCGCCGGGCTGGTGAACAACTGGCATCGGGAACTGAACGAGGTATTCCATCTCGACTTCGAGGTGTTCGGCAGCGAAGGCGACGTCACCGACCGCAAGTCGAACGCGTTCGCCCGGCACGACCGGCTGATCGCAAGCATCGACACCCTCAAGCGCCGCGCCCGCGTGCGCCGCCTGCTGGAGGCGCCGCGCTGGGACTTGGTGGTGTTCGACGAAGCGCATCACCTGACCGCGCACCGCTCCGGCCGCACGGTGCGCAAGACCGAAAACTACAAGCTGGCCGAGGCGTTGAAGACGCACGCCCGCGACCTGATCCTGCTGTCGGCGACGCCGCATCAGGGCGACCACTTCCGCTTCCATATGCTGGTGCAGCTCCTCGATCCGACGCTGTTCGCCAACCCCGCGGAGATGGTGCGGCGCCGCTATCGCCTCAATACCGTGGTGCTGCGCCGCACCAAAGCCGACGCCTGCCGCCCGGACGGTTCGCCGCTGTTCGCGCGCCGCGGTGTGCATACCGAGTCGTTCACCATGACCGAAGCCGAACGCTCCTTCTACGGCGCGCTGCGGGAATACCTGGAGGAGGGGTTCGCGCTCGCCGAACGGCACGGCAACCGGGGGCGCGCGCTTGGCTTCGTGATGACCATCTTTCAGAAGATCGCCGCCTCCAGTTTCGCCGCCGTGCGCCGCACGCTGCGCCGCCGGCTGCTGATGCTCACGCTGCACGAAGCGATCGTCAAGGACCGGGAACTCGACCTCGACGCGCGCAACGATCTTACCGATGAAGCGCGCGATCTGATTCACGAAGAGCAGCGCATCCCGCGCGATGATCCGGTTTCCCGCGGCCGCGTAGACGCCATCCTGGCCGACCTCAAGGTGCGCCTGCTGCGGCGCCTGGACGAGGAGGAATTGGCGCGCGCGTCGGACGCCGCGGCGGGCGAGGAGAGCGCCGCGGCCGGCGAAGACGCCGCCGCCCTGGCGGTCGATCTGGCGCTGCCGGAGGAACGCTTGCGCATCCGCGATCTGCTGGCGTGTTTTCCGGCGGGCCGCGAAACGAAAGTCGCCAAGCTGCTGCGCGGACTCGGCGCGCTGTGGGAGCAGAATCCGCGCGAAAAGGTGGTGATCTTTGCGACCTATCTCGGTACGGTAGAGCTGCTCGGCGGCGAGATCGAGCGCGCCTATCCCGGTCAGGGCGTGGTGGTGCTGCGGGGCGGGGATCACGGCGCCAAGCTGGCCGCCGAACGCCGCTTCCGGCGGCCGGACGGACCGCGCGCGCTGGTGTGCACGGCCGCCGGGCGCGAAGGCATCAACCTGCAGGTGGCGCGCGTGCTGTTCAACTTCGATCTGCCGTGGAATCCGATGGACGTCGAGCAGCGCATCGGGCGCATCCACCGCTACGGGCAGCGGCACACCGCGCAGGTCTACAACCTGGTGCTGTCGGACACCATCGAGGGCCGCATCTTCCTGCTGCTGCGGGACAAGCTGGAGGAGATCGCGCGCGCCGTCGGCAAGCTCGACGAGCAGGGCAACGTCGCCGAGGATCTGCGCACGCAGATTCTGGGCCAGCTCGCCGAGCGGCTCACCTACGACGCGCTGTACCGGGAGGCGCTGTCCGACCCGGAGTTGCGGCGCACCCGCCAGGAACTGGACGCGGCGATGGCCAACGCCAGCGAGGCGCGCAAGGTGGTGTTCGAGCTGTTCCAGGACCTGGACCGATTCTCGCTCGAAGATTACCGCCCGTTCGCCAACGTGGACGCCGGCCTCGACCGCATCGTCCGCTTCCTCGGCGCCGCGCTGGCGGAGCAGGGCCGGTCGGTACGGCGGCTGGAAGGGGACACCTTCGCCGTCGTAGACCGGGACGGCGGCGCGGCGCTCCGGTTCACCACCGACCGCGACCTGGCCCGCGCCCAGGAAGGGCTTGAGCTGATGGGCCTGGACCACCCGCTGCTGGTGGACGCCCTGCGCCGCTGGCAAAGCGTCGAGCCGGAGCTGCTCGGCGTGGCAGTGGCCGGCGGGGCCGCGCTGAACGGGGAGGGCGCCGCGGTCGTCTCGTGGTGGCTGATCCACGCCGACGGCAAGGACGGGGAGCGCCGCTCCCTGGTGCAGCCGCTCGCCGTGAGCGCCGGCGGCCGGCGCCTGCCGCCGCTTGAGCGCGAAGGCGTCGACCTGCTCCGCCGGCAACCCGGCCCGCCGGCCCTGTCGCCGGCGCAGCGGCGCGGCCTGCTGCGCGACGCCCTGGAGCCGATGATCCGCCGCGAGCTCGACCACCGCGGCCTGGTCACCGCCACCGGCGGCTACACCGCCAAACTGATAGGCTGGGTCGAACTGGCGGGCACCAAGCCATGAGCACGGCGCGCATACGATTCTCGGCCGACATTCTGCGAAGACTCGGCGAGGAACTGAATCCCAGCCTGGACAAGGGCATCGTGGAGTTGGTCAAGAACTCCTATGACGCGGACGCGACCTCGTGCCGTATCGAGATGCGCCGGACCGATCGTGCGGGGGGCGCCCTCATCGTTACTGACAACGGCGACGGTATGACGCCGGCGGCGATCGAGCGAGGCTGGCTGGTGTTGGGCAGCTCCACCAAGAGTGCGGCGCAACGGACGCGGCTGGGACGCATTCCGGCCGGCAGCAAGGGCTTGGGGCGCTTGGCCGCGCTGCGCATGGGCTCGCGCGCGGTGCTGATCACCAGACCTCGAACGCAGCCGGCGGACGAGTACCGGCTGGTGATCGACTGGCGCGCATTCGACGCCACGGAGCTGGTCGATGACGTGGAACTGAATATCGACCAAGCCGCGCGATCACCGGAGGTCGGCCCCGGTACCGAGATCAGGATCGAAGGACTGCGCAAGCGGATACAGCGCATGGAGGTGAAGCGGCTGGCCCGCGAGCTGCTCCTGCTTGCCGATCCGTTCGGGAACGAACCTGCCGGGTTCGCGCCCACGCTCGTCGCGCCCGACTTCAAGGACCTGGCGGCGCTGGTGCGCGACCGGTACTTCGAAGATGCCGAATACCATCTTTCTGCGAGTGTCGATGAATCAGGCCGCGCAACCGCGGCGGTGTTCGACTGGCGGGACAGGCCGCTGTTCAGTGCTGAGCATGACGAACTGGCGGCGGCAGCCGGCAAAGAGCCATACCGCTGCCCGGCGGCGCGCTTCGACCTCTGGGTATTCATTCTCAATCGCGAAAACTTTTTCTACCGAACCGCGACCCTGCGGGGGGTGCGGCAGTGGCTGAGCGAGTTTGGCGGCGTGCACGTCTATCACAACGGGCTGCGCGTGATGCCGTATGGCAACCGCGGCAATGACTGGCTGGAGATGAACCTGCGGCGCGTGCGGAGCCCGGAGGAGCGCCCCGGAACCAATACGGCAATCGGCCGCGTCGAAGTGACGGATGCCGAATCTCGGCTTGCGCAGAAGACCGACCGCTCCGGGTTCGTCGAGGATGAGGCGTTTACCGACCTGGTTCGCTTCGCGCAGAGCGCCATGGACTGGATGGCCAACCGACGGCTCGAACAGGCCGAGAAGCGCCGCGCCCGGGAGCGCGGCACCGCATCGACAACTGCGCGCGGCGCGGGACAGGCGGTGAGAACCGCTATCGCGGAGCTTCCGGAGCCGGATCGTATGCCGCTGGAGGCCGCGTTCCGGCAGTACGATCGGTCACGAGATCGACAAGAGGCGACGCTGCGGAAAGAGGTGCAACTGTACCGCACGTTGAGTACCGCAGGGATCACCGCAGCGATCTTTGCGCATGAGTCGAGCGGCAATCCGATCAAGGTGATCAAGCAGTCCGTCGAAGCGGTCGCACGCCGCGCACGTGAGATGCTGGGCGATAGCTATGATGATCGGCTGAGCAGGCCGGTGACGGGTATTCGCCGCGCCGTCAATAGCCTTGCCGTTCTGGGAAGCGCCACGTTGAGGCTGCTCGACCACGATAAGCGCCGGCTGTCGAGTGTCGATCTGCATGAGGTTGTACGCGAGGTCGTGGACACGTTCCAACCATTCCTCGATGGCAGGCACGTGGCGGCGACTCTGAGTCTGTGTCCGGGCGCGCCCTACGTTCGCGGCAGCAGGGCGGCCATCGAGTCGATCGTCACCAACCTGCTCAACAACAGCTTGACGGCGTTCGAGAGCGCCGGCACAATGGAGCGGAGGATCGTGCTTACCACGTCGGTCGAGGACGGCGCGTGGCGGCTGGCGGTGTCCGACAACGGCCCGGGCATCATCGACATCAGTACGCGCGACATCTGGCTGCCCGGTCACACCACCCGAAGGAACGGCACCGGACTGGGGCTGACGATCGTGCGGGATGCGGTCCGGGACCTGGATGGCGAGGTCGACGCTCGCGAGCACGGTGACCTTGGCGGCGCCGAAGTCAGCGTCCGGATACCGATATTGGGAGGTTGAGATGGATCACCAGAGCAACGGCGAAATAGAGCGGATCCTGGTCGTCGATGACGACGCCGATGCGCGAGACGCGTTCGTCTATCCGATCGAGGAGTTACGGATCACTCCGGTCATGGAGAAGGGGCCCATTGAGAACCTGGAGATGTTTGTCGAAGGCGTGGCGGACAGGGCGCAGGCGGTAGTCTGTGACTATGGCCTTAAGGCGTCAGGAGCATACTCCGCATTCAACGGCGATGAAGTCCTCGCCGCGTGCTATCGTCGGGGTATTCCGGGGGTTCTCTGCACGCAGTATACGGACGTAGTAACGGAAATGAATCGGAGGCTGCGGCGGTTCATCCCGTCCCTCATCAAGACGAGTGCTCCGGAGCCGGCGGACATTCGCGCGTCGCTCCTCCGTTGTCAGGATGAAATCAACGGCATCGTTCACCCGGCAAGGGAGCCGTGGCGAACCCTGGTCAGAGTGTGTGACGTTTCCGACGACGCTAACTACTGTCACGTTGTGGTGCCTGCCTGGAGTTACAATCAGGTAATCAGGCTATACTTTCGGGACCTCCCCGAGTCCATACGCCTCCGCATGACTATGGGCGCGCGCTTGCATGCCAAGGTGAATATCGGCGCACGCAGTTTCGATGAAGTGTTCTTCGATGAATGGGAGCTATAATGACGGCGGTTGGTCAACTTCGCGAAGTGCTGGTGATCCTGGACATCGGTCATGGCAATAGCGCCGTACTTTTTTCCGGGGACGACGTGGCGGTCTTCGATGCGGGAATGGGCCCCGGTCTGCTCAGATTCCTCCGAGAACAGGACGTTGATCGTATCAAGAGTGTCGTCGTGTCGCATGCGGACCTTGATCACATCGGCGGCTTGATCGGTCTGCTGGCTGCGGATACCATCGCAATCGAGCGCGTCGTCCTCAACACCGACAGCTTGAAGGGTTCCGCGGGGTGGGATGATCTGCTCTGCGAACTTGACGCGCGGCACCGAGCCGGAAGGACGAGATTCGATGCCGCAATTCGCGCAGGTGACGATGAGGTCTTCGGTACCGTGACTGCGACGGTGGCGGCACCGAGCACGTATTTCGCGGCGAGCGGACCTGGCAGTACGGACCGATCCGGCAGGCAGATAAGCAGCAACTCAATCAGCGCCGTGATTCGGCTGGCCGGCGCAAACGGTCCGATTGCGGTCCTGACCGGTGATCTCGACGTGGTCGGGTTCGATGAGTTGGTGCGCGCAGGTGGCAAGATAGATGCGCCGGTGTTGGTGTTCCCTCACCACGGAGGTGGAACCGGCGCCCGCGACGTGCGCCGCTACGTCACCCGGCTGATCCGGCGCGTGCGGCCGCGTGTCGTTGTGTTCTCCATCGGTCGCGGCAGGGCGGGCACACCCGACCCTGAGATAGTGCGGTATATTCGGGAGGCGGCACCGGATGTGCGCATTGTGTGCACGCAGTTGTCGCAGCACTGCGCAAAGTCTCTCCCAGCATTCCAACCGAGTCATCTGTCATCGGCGTTTGCGCTCGGCCGTATTGACGGAGCCTGCTGCGGGGGCACGGTCCTGATTTCGCTACGTAACGCAGGCCGGATCACGCCGGAGTCCGCTGCTCACTTGGCATTCATCGGGCGAGCTGCTGATACACCGCTGTGCAAGTATTCCGCATGAAGGGCGTCTCGCGGCGGCCCGATCGCAGCCCTACCGGCTGCACGGAGGAGGAGTGATGGCGCAATTGCATCGCGTGGTTTTGGCCGGCTGCGGCGGCATGGGGCGGCGGCACCTGCGCGGCTACCGGGTACTTGGCGAGGCCGAGCCGGGGCGCATGGAGTTGGCCGCGGTGGTCGATACCGAGCTGGAGCGGGCCGAGTTCGTCGCCGCCGAGGCGGAGCAACTGCTGGGCCGCCGGCCGGCGGCGTTCGGCTCCCTGGAGCAGGCCGCGGCCGCGGTGCCGGAGTTGGACGTGGTGGACATTGTGGCCGCTCCGTCGGCGCATCACCGGCTTACGCAGACGGCGGCGGCAGCCGGCATGCACGTGCTGTGCGAGAAGCCGATGGCGCCCACGGTGGCCGCCTGCCGCGCCATGCAGCGCGCCGCGGAGCAGGGCGGGCGCGTGCTCTCGGTGGCCGAGAACTACCGCCGCGACCCGATCAGCCGGCTGGCGCGGGCGTTGGTTTCCGCCGGCGCGATCGGCGAGCTGCGTTCGCTGATCGATCTCTCCGGCAGCGGCGGCAGTCAGGGCCATGCCGGACCGTGGCGCTACCTGCGCAGCGAGGGCGGCCCCATCCTCGAAGCGGGCGTGCACAACGCGGACCTCCAGCAATACCTGGCGGGACCGGCTGGCACGGTGATCGGACAATTGCGCCTGCACGAGCGCGAACGGGTCTACCGGGGAGCCCCTCTCAAGGCGTTCCACGACCACTACGCCCACGCCTATCCGGCGACCGCCCCCGCCGACGCGCCCGACCTGCTGTTGGCCAGCGTGGATTATACCGGCGGCGCGCTGGGCCAGTGGCTCTACGATGACTCCATGCACGGCCCGCGGTTACGGCGCTTCACCCTGTTCGGCAGCAACGGGCAGATCGACCTGCCGGGCGTGCGCAGCGGACGTCCGCTGCAGGTATTCCGCGACGACCACGACGGCGCGCTCCCCGACGCCGAGGTGCTGGCGCTGGTGCCCCGCTTCGCCCTGGATGAGCGCACCGCGCGCCTGTTCGGCGGCGAGCGGCTGGCGCGCTACGCCAACGCCGGCTCCGGCCTGGGCGGCAGCGCGGACCTGAAGCTGCTGGCGGTCGAGATGGCCGAGCTGCTGGACGCCGCTGACGGCGGGCCGGCGGTGGAAGTGGGCGCCGAGGAGGGCCTGTCCGCGGTGGCGCTGGTTCTCGCCTGCCACGAATCTTTCGTCGCCGGCCGTCCCGTCAGGCTCGCGGAGGTCGAGGACGGCTCCCTGTGCACCTACCAGCGCCCGGCCAACCACGCCCTGGGCTTGTAAAGTCGCGCTGCAGATGCGCGGTCCTGCAGTCGCTTGCGCCGGCGCCGATCCTACGAGTAGCGGGGGTGAACAACCCGAAAAAGACGTCCCGGCTCATCCCGGACGACAATACTCTTTCGATTTCTGGCACCATCGTCGCAGTGTCTTGCAGCCGATTGCTCACGGACATAACGCCAGTCCAGGTGTTCGTCGAGCAGGATGCGGATCAGTGGAAGCGCGGTCGGGGTGTCTTCTCGACCGCTTCGGCAAAAGCGTGCTCGAGAAAACCCTCAGCCTGCTCACGACTTACGCTAGGGAACCCCTCCAGGAATTGCTGAAGAGAGTCACCTGCCTTCAGGTGCGTCAGCAGACTGTCGACGGGCACCCTCGTGCCGGCAAACACGGACACTCCTCCCATAATCTCCGGATCGGAATGGAAGATTCTCTCCTTCTCCATCAGGTATCAATTTTAATTACCAGGATCACCGTTGGATGTCAACAATCAGAGCTGAGCTACCCGATCTGCTGGGAATTCATGTCGTGGGACTGTCGAGGATAGTACCCGGCCCGTCGCCGCGTCGGCGACGCCGGTCAAGGCTCCCAACGAGCCGGCGGTCGCCGGGTGCCGGCAGCGCCGGTGCCGGACGCGGCGGAGCGGGAGTCGCTGGCGGCGCAGGCAGCCGGCAAGAGCACGCGGCAGGTGCAGGAGATGCTGGCCGAGGTCGATCCCGATTTGGCGCGGCCGCCGGACCGGATGCGGCCGCTGGGGGCTGGCGGTGGGAACTCAAGGCGGTGATCGATGACGACTGCCAGGTCGGATTGGAGCTACTCAAGGGGCTGCTGTCCCACGTCGACCCGCAGATGACGTTGGGGCAACTCCTGGGGCGGGTGGTTGCAGGAGGCGGTCGAGCGTCACGACCCGTCGCGGCCGCCGCGCGGGCGGCGGCGTCGGCGGCGGGCCGCGGACGTTGCAGGCGAAACTTCGGCGCCGAAGGAGACCGCCGCCGGCGCGGAATCGGCGGCTCCGCGGACCGCGTTCGCGGCAGGCGCCCCGACTTCGCGGGCCCAACAGACCGCACTACCGGCAGACGCCACGACTTCGGCGCCGAAAGTGCAGGCGGATTCACGGCACCGCGGCGCGGCGGCAGCGACCGGGAATGGCGCTTCGGCGCCGAAGGAGCACACGGACTTCAAGCACCGTTGCGCGACCGGAACCGCTACTTCGGCGCCGAAGGACGCCAGCAGGGCGGCGGAGGGGACTGCGATGCGGGCACCACGATCACGTCTTCCCCTACGCGGATTTGCCCGGTGCGTTGGAATGCGCCGCCGGCGGGCGCGGGACCGCCGCGGGCGGCGCTTGACGCCGAATCGGAGCGCGGCTACGGTCGCCGGCGAGTCTCATGGCCGACGACCAGGTACCGGACGAATCGCCTTCCGCGCAGCCGCCAGGCGAAGCTACGCCGCCCGAAGAAGAGGAGGAGATCACCCGGATACACGACAAGTACTTCTACCGGGTGTTTTCCGATACCAGCAACGCCGCCGGCCTGTTGCGCCCCTACCTGCCGCCTGCGGTAACCGGCTCCCTGCGGTGGTCGAAGCTCACCCACTGGCCGGGGCGCTTCGTGAGCGACGACTGGCGCGGTCGGGAGGCGGACTTGGTGTTCTCAGTGGAGCGGGAGGGGACGGAGGAGCCAGTGCTGGTGTACGTACTGCTGGAGCATCAGTCGACGCCGCGCTACTGGATGGCGTTGCGGGTGCTGAACTACTGCCTGCAGATCTGGGTGGCGTGGCAGGGGGCGAGCAAGAATAAGAAGAAGACGAAGTTGCCGCTGATCGTACCGCTGGTATTCTATCAGGGAGGGAAGCGGTGGTCGCCGGAGCGGGAGTTTCGGGAGTTGGTGGAGGGAGCGGCGGCGGAGTGGCGGTGGGTGCCGCGGTTCGAGTACCTGCTGATCGACCAGACGAAGGGAGGGCCGGAAGCGGTGTTGGGGTCGGCGGTGGCGCGGCTGACGCAGATGGCGCTGCTGGCGCGGGTACGAGGTGGGGATGAGTTGGTGGAGAGGACGGCGGTGCTGATGGCGGAGGTGTCGCCGGAGGGAGAGGTGGAGGTGCTGGCGCAGCACGTGGAGTACGTGTTGGCGACGCAGTCTGAGGAAGGGCTGCGAGCGTTCAGGGCAGCGTTGCGGCGCAACGTGCCCGGTCGAGGAGGAGAGCTAATGACTTACGTGGAACAGATAGAGGAGCGAGGCCGTCAGGAGGGCCGCCAGGAAGGCCGTCAGGAAGGCATATTGCGTACCATTGAAGGATTTCTGCGGCGCGATGTCCCGTGGTCGACCATCGAGGAGGCGACCAGCATCGACAAGTCCGAATTCGAGCGCCTCAAGCAGCAACTGGACGCCGCCGCCCCCGGCGCCGACCAACCCAACTGAGGACTACGCTCTGCTGGCCGGCGCGGCGGCGTTGGGCGTGATTTGACAGGGGGGAGTGGGGGAGTATTCTGGTGGGAATTCAAGCCCAAGGAGGGGTAGAGAGAGATGATGTCACGACGGGTACTGATTGCGGCGTTGATCGGCGCGCTGGCCGGTCTGCCGGCGTTTGCCGGCGCTGATGGCGAGGGGGCGGGAACCAGCACCACCGCCGGCACCGCGATGATGGGCGGCGGGCCGCTGTCCGCCGAAGGACGCTGGACCACGCTGGGCGATTACGAAACGGCTACCGGCAACCGGATTGCCAGCTTCGGGGAGGCGCCGATGCTGGCGGCGCTGGTGAGCGCCGGCGAGTTGCCCCCGGTGGAGGAGCGCGTCTCCGACGAGCCGCTGGTGGTGCAGCCGCTGGAGCGGGCCGGCACCTTCGGCGGGCAGCTCAACGTGACCATGCGTTCGGATGACTTCTGGGGGCCGCAGTCCTACATGCACCTGGAAGAGCTGATGGTCAAGGGGCGCCCCGACCTGGTGCCGGTGCTGCCCAACGCGGCCAAGGGGCTGGAGGCGGCGAGCGACGCGCGCAGCTTTACGCTGTACCTCCGCTCCGGGATGAAGTGGTCGGACGGCGCGCCCTTCGGCGCCGACGACTTCATGTTCTGGTACGAGGACGTACTGCACAACAAGGACCTCACCCCGCGCGTGCGCAGCGTCTGGCGCCCCGGCGGCGAAGTGGTCCGCCTGCGCAAGATCGACGATACCACCGTCCAATTCGAGTTCTCGGCCCCGGTCCCCGGCTTCGCGCACCTGCTCTCCGACCGCGCCGGCACCGGCACCCAGAAGAGCGGGCCGTTCCAGCCGCGTCACTACCTGGAGCAATACCATATCAACTACAACGACGCGGCGGGCGACTTGGCCAAGGAGGAGGGCTTCGAGGAGTGGTACCAACTCTACGGGGCCAAGCGCCGTTACAGCGACGACAGCTACGCCGAGGGGCTGCCGGTACTTGATCCCTGGTACGCCGAGACCGTGGCCCTGGACCACGTACTGATCACCCGCAACCCCTACTACTGGAAGATCGATACCGCCGGTAATCAGCTTCCCTACCTGGACCACGTGCTGGGGCAGCTCGCCGGCAGCAGCGAGCTGGTCGCGGCCAAGGCGATCAGCGGCGAGCAGGACGTGGGCGCCGGCATCTACGGCGGCAGCATGACCATCGCCAAGTTTCCGGTGTTCATGCAGAACGCCGGCCGCAACGACTACCGCGTGTCACTGGAGCGCACGGTCACCGACCCGTTCGCCACCGAGGTGACGATCCTGCTCAATCACACCGTGCCGGACCCGGTGCTGCGCGAGCTGTTCAACACCCCGAAGTTCAAGCACGCGCTGTCGCTCGGCATCAACCGCGACGAGATCAACGACCTGGTGTTTCAGGGCGTGGGCACGCCGCGCGGGGCGGCGATTCAGGCGCAGGCCGCCTACGGCGCGCTCGACTATCAGGAAAACTACGTGGAGCACGACCCGGAGCGCGCCCGCCGCCTGCTGGACGAGCTCGGCATCGCCGCGGACGCCGACGGCATGCGGCTGCGCCCCGACGGCACGCCGCTGGAGCTGATCATCACCATCGCCGGCAACCGCCGCGCCTCCATTCCGCCCACCATGGAGCTGGTGGTCGACCACTGGGCGGACATCGGTATCAAGGCGTCGATCAACGACGCCGGCCCGCGTTCCGGGCTGTGGGATCAGTTCCGCGCCAATGAGTCGCAGATCTCGGTGTGGGGCATCGACGAGAGCGAGTACTTCCTGACCGAGGTGGCGCCGCAGTGGTGGTCCGGCGGCTGGTTCTGGGCGCGCCTGTGGCACCAGTGGTACGCCACCGGCGGCGAGGAGGGCGAGGAGCCGCCGCCCGAGGCCAAGGCGTTCATCGAGGCGTGGCGCACCATCCCGGTGACCGCGGACGACGCGGAGCGGCAGCGCCTCGGCCACGACGCGCTGGCCAACCTGGGCGAGAACCTGTGGTTCATCGGCGTCATCGCGCCGGGGCCCGACGTGCGCTTTGCGCGCAACAACCTCAAGAACATCGATCTGGATCGGCTGCCGCACCTGTACTACGCCTTCAGCGGCGCCTTCCAGTGGTATCTGGAGTAGGGCGGGCCGTCATTTCCCACCAGCGGGCTGCGGCTGCTGCCGGCCGCAGCCCGCTCTTCTTGGTAAGGTTCCATGCTTGAGTACGTGCTGCGGCGCCTGGCGGTGATGGTCCTGGTGTTGATAGCCGTCTCGGTGTGCGGCTTCGCCGTCATCCAGCTTCCGCCCGGCGACTTTCTGACCGACTACCTGGCGGCGCTGCAGATGCGCGGCACCTCGGTCGACCAGGCGGAGATCGAGGCGCTGCGGCACCAGTACGGCCTCGATCGCCCGCTCTACGCCCAGTACCTGCGCTGGATGGGCAAGATCGTGCGCGGCGACATGGGCTGGTCGTTCTCCTACCGGCGCCCGGTGAGCGACCTGCTGCGGGAACGGCTGCCGATGACGGTGCTGATCTCGGTGCTGTCGCTGCTGTTCGTGTACGTGGTTGCGGTGCCGATCGGCATCTACTCGGCAACCCATCAATACTCGGCCGCCGACTACGGGTTCACGGTGTTCGGCTTTATCGGTCTGGCGACGCCTAACTTTCTGCTGGCGTTGGTGTTGATGCTGGGGTTCTTCTATCTGTTCGACCTCAACATCGGCGGGCTGTTCTCGATCCAGTACGTCAACGCGCCGTGGAGCTTCGCCAAGTTTCTCGATCTGCTCGCGCACCTGCCGGTGCCGATCATCGTGCTGGGCACCGCCGGCACCGCGGGGCTGATCCGCGTGCTGCGCGGCTCGCTGCTTGACGAGTTGAGTAAGCAGTACGTGATTACCGCCCGTGCCAAGGGAGTGGCGGAACCGCGCCTCTTGTTCAAGTATCCGGTGCGGGTGGCGGTGAACCCGATCATCAGCACGGTGGGCTGGCTGCTGCCGGAGATCGTCTCGGGTGAGACCATCGTCGCCATCGTGCTGGGGCTGCCCACCATCGGCCCGCTGGTGTTCACCTCGCTGCTGTCGCAGGACATGTTCCTGGCCGGCAGCACCATCATGCTGCTCAGCTTCCTGACCGTGGTCGGGACCCTGATCTCCGACCTGCTGCTGGTGTGGGTAGACCCCCGCATCCGCTTCGAGGCGGTGCAGGGGTGAGCGCCGAGTCCGCGGCGGCCCTGGAGGCGCGGCAGGAGCAGTACTTCGTCGCTACCCAGTGGCAGCTCATGTGGCGCAAGTTCAAGCGCCATCACCTGGCGGTCGCCGGCGGCGCGGTGCTGGCGCTGTTCTACGTCACCGGCCTGTTCCCGGAGTTCTTCGCGCCGAGCGTGCCGTGGGAACGGGTGCGGCAGTTGGCCTACTCGCCGCCGCAGCGCGTCCGCTTCCTCCACGAGGGGCGCGTCCGCGCTCCCTTCGTCTACGGCTACCGCCAGTCGGTCGACCCGCTGACCCTGCAAAAGCTGTACGCCGTGGACCGCGCGCAGGTGGTGCCGTTGCGCCTGTTCGCGCGCGGCGCCGAGTATCGGTTGTGGGGGCTGATTCCGGGCCGCCTGCACCTGTTCGGCTCCGACGCCGGCCCGGTGATGTTGCTGGGCGCGGACCGTTTTGGCCGCGACCTGCTCACCCGCAACCTCTACGCCGCCCGGGTGTCGCTCTCGGTGGGGCTGGTGGGCGTGGTGCTGAGCTTCCTGCTGGGCCTGACCCTGGGCGGGATTTCCGGCTACTACGGCGGCCCCATCGACAACGTCATCCAGCGCGCCATCGATTTTCTGATCTCGCTGCCCACCATCCCGGTGTGGATGGGGCTGGCCGCGGCGCTGCCGCCGGAGTGGGGCTCGATCAAGGTCTACTTCGCGGTGACCCTGATTCTGTCGATCGTCGGCTGGACCGGGCTGGCGCGGGTGGTGCGCGGCAAGCTGCTGGAACTGCGTGAGGCCGACTTCGTGACCGCGGCGCGGGTGGCCGGGGCGCGCCAGCGGCGGGTGATCGCGGCGCATCTGATCCCGTCGTTCATGAGCTACCTGATCGTGCACCTCACGCTGGCGATTCCGCGCATGATCCTGGGCGAGACCGCGCTGAGCTTCCTGGGCATGGGCATTCGCCCGCCGGCGCTGAGTTGGGGCACGCTGCTGCAGGACGCGCAGAACATCCAGACCGTGGTGCTCTATCCCTGGCTGATGTTTCCGGCGCTGTTCGTGGTGGGCGCGGTGTTGATGTTCAACTTTCTGGGCGACGGCCTGCGCGACGCCGCCGACCCCTACAAGTAGCCGGCGGCGGTAATGGGCGCGGGCGGATGGCGGCGGGCGCGGCGGCCGTGGCGCCACGGCGGAGGGCGGACGCGGGGGCGAGCGCCGGCGGGCGCTTTGACGGGATGGCGGGCATCGGTTATGATCGGGGGCGGGCGTTGAGGTTGGATTGATGCATTTGCACGGCGAGCATGTCTTTACCGCCAGTCAGGGGCTGCTCTGGGAGCGGTTGAACGACGTTGCGGTGTTGGCCCGCGTCACCCCGGGGCTGGACCGGCTGGAGGCCGAGGCGGGGGCGGAGGACGCCTACCGCGCGCGGTTCGCCATCAAGATGGGGCCGATCAACAGCACCTTCAGCGGTACACTGCGGGTGACGGACCGGGCGGCGCCGGAGCGGTTCCGGCTGCTGATCGACGTCGCCGGCAAGGCCGGCAGCGTGGACGCGCAAGCCACCGTCGCCGCGCTGCCGGTGGCCGGCGCCGGCGGCGGCGCCGAAGCGGAGCGGACCCGGGTTACCTTCAGCGCGGAGGCGAAGCTCACCGGGTTGCTGGTGCGCATGGGCCAGCGCGTCCTCAGCGGCGTGGGCCGCCTGCTCACCAGGCAGTTTTTTCAGGCATTGGAACGCGAGATCGAAGGCGCCCCGCCGCGCGCGGCGGCGCCCACTACAGGAGGGGGATAGATGAAAGTGCCAATCAGCGTAACCGTTAACCGCCGGAAGTACCGGATGGAGGTGGAGCCGCGGCTGTTGCTGGTGGACTTCCTGCGCGAAGTCCTGGGGCTCACGGGAACCCACGTCGGCTGCGACACCAGCGGCTGCGGCGCCTGCACCGTCTCCGTCAACAGCAAGGCGGTAAAGAGCTGCACGCTGCTGGCGGTGCAGGTCGACGGCGCCTGGATCATCACCATCGAGGGGCTGAGCGGCGTCAAGGAAGGCGAACTGCATCCGCTGCAGCAGGCCTTCCACGAGGAGCACGGCCTGCAGTGCGGATTCTGCACGCCGGGCATGATCATGGCCGCCCGGGAGCTCCTCGACCGGGACTCGATGCCCCGCGACGCGGATATTCGGCATGCCCTGGAGGGCAACTTCTGCCGCTGCACGGGGTATGAGAACATCGTCCGGGCGGTGCGCCGCGCGTCCGACGCCGAGAAGTAGCGGAGGTTTTCAAAAAAGAACATGGCAAACTACATAGGCCAAGCGGTCAAGCGGGTCGAAGATCAGCGCTTCCTCACCGGCAAGGCGCGCTATACCGACGACATCACCCTGCCGAACATGACCTTTGCCGCGCTGGTGCGCAGCCCGCACGCCCACGCCACCATCGACGGCGTGGACGTGGCGGCGGCCCTGGCGGCGCCGGGCGTGGTGGCGGCGTACACCGGCGCCGACCTGGAGAAGGCGGAAGTCGGCGGGCTGCCGTGCGGCTGGCAGGTGGACTTCAAGAACGGCGACACCATGCTGGAGCCGCCGCATCCGGTGCTGGCGGTGGGCAAGGTGCGCCACGTCGGCGACCCGGTGGCGATCGTGATCGCCGAGACCCGGCATCAGGCGCGCGAGGCGGCCGAGCTGGTCGAGGTGGACTACGGGGTGCTGCCGGCGGCGGTCGACATGCTCGCGGCCAGCGCGGAGGGGTCGCCGCTGGTGCACGACGAGGTGCCGCGCAACGTGCCCTTCGACTGGGGGCTGGGCGACCGGGAGGCGGCCGTGGCGGCGCTGGCCGGCGCCGCCCACGTCACCGAGTTGCGCATCACCAACCAGCGCCTGGTGACCAACGCCATCGAGCCGCGTTGCGCGATCGGCGACTACGATCCGGCGCGCGATCACTACACCCTGTACACCTCGTCGCAGAACCCGCACGTGATCCGGCTGCTGCTCACCGCCTTCGTGCTGGGGCTGCCGGAGCATAAGGTGCGGGTGATCTCGCCCGACGTGGGCGGCGGCTTCGGCAGCAAGATCTTTCACTACGCGGAGGAGGTGCTGGCGATCTGGTGTTCGCGGCAGCTCGAGCGCCCGGTCAAGTGGACGGCGGAGCGCAGCGAGAGCTTCGTTTCCGACGCGCAGGGCCGCGATCACCTGACCACGGCGCGGCTGGGGTTGGACGCCGACGGCCGCTTCGTCGGCCTGGAGGTGTTCACCCACGCCAACATGGGCGCCTACCTGTCCACCTTCTCCACCTGCGTGCCCACCTACCTGTACGGCACGCTGCTGCAGGGGCTGTATACGACGCCGGCGATCTACGTGGACGTGACCGCGGTGTTCACCAACACGGTGCCGGTGGACGCCTTGCGCGGCGCCGGCCGGCCGGAGGCCACCTACCTGCTGGAGCGGCTGGTGGATACCGCCGCGCACGAGCTGGGGATCGATCCCGCGGCGCTGCGCAGCAAGAACTTCATCCCGCCGTTCGACGGCGTGGAGCAGCCCGGCTACCAGACCCAGGTCGCGCTGCAGTACGACAGCGGCAACTACCAGGGGGTGCTGGACCGCGCCCTGGAGATGGTGGGGTACGAGGAGTTCCGGCGCGAGCAGCATGAGGCGCGCGAGCAGGGCCGCTATCTCGGCATCGGCTTCTCCACCTACATCGAGGCCTGCGGCATCGCGCCGTCGGCGGTGGTGGGATCGCTCGGCGCGCGCGCCGGGTTGTTCGAGAGCGCCATCGTGCGCGTGCAGCCGACCGGCAAGGTGTCGGTGTTCGTGGGCAGCCACACCCACGGCCAGGGGCACGAAACCACCTTCGCCCAGGTGGTGGCCGATCACCTGGGGATTCCGATGGAGGACGTCGACGTCATCCACGGCGATACCGAGTCGGTGCCGTTCGGCATGGGCACCTACGGGTCGCGCAGCCTGGCGGTCGGCGGCAGCGCCATCGTGCGCAGCCTGGAGAAGGTCAAGGAGAAGGGCGCCAAGATCGCCGCCCACCTGCTGGAGGCCTCCGAACAGGACCTGGAGTACGCCGGCGGCAAGTGGACGGTGCGCGGCACCGATCAGTCGGTGGCCTTCGGCGACGTGGCGTTGACCGCCTACGTGCCGCACAACTATCCCGAAGGGCTGGAACCGGGGTTGGACTTCACCAGCTTCTACGACCCGGCCAACTTTACCTTTCCGTTCGGCGCCCACCTCTGCATCGTGGAAGTGTGCGCGGACACCGGCAAGGTAACCCTGAAGCGCTTCGTGGCGGTGGACGACGTGGGCAACGTGGTGAACCCGCAGATCGTGGACGGGCAGGTGCACGGCGGCGTGGCCCACGGCATCGGCCAGGCGTTGCTGGAGGGGGCGATCTACGACTCCGACGGCCAGCTCGTCAACGGTTCCTACATGGACTACGCGCTGCCGCGCGCCGACGACCTGCCCGCGTTCGAGTTGGACCGTACCGTGACCCCGTGCCCGCACAACGCCTTGGGGGTGAAGGGGGCCGGCGAGGCCGGCACCATCGGCGCCACGCCGGCGGTGGTCAACGCCGCGGTCGACGCGCTGTGGCACCTCGGGGTGCGCGACCTGGACATGCCGCTCACCCCGCAGCGGGTGTGGCAGGCAATGCGGCAGGCCAAGAGCCGCCAAAGCTGACGGCAAGGACTGAGAAGGAGAGACTTTTGACATGAGTAGTGCATTTCATTACCACCGCGCGGCCTCGGTCGATGACGCCGTGGCCCTGCTGGGGCGCCACGAGAACGCCAAGCTGCTGGCCGGCGGGCACAGCCTGATTCCCGCCATGAAGCTGCGGCTGGCGGCGCCGGAAACGCTGATCGGCATCGGCCACCTGGACGAGCTCGACTACATGCGCGTGAGCCACGGCGTGGTCGTCATCGGCGCCGCCGTTACCCACGACGCCATCGGGCGTAGCGGGTTGGTGTCGGTGCACGCCCCGTGGGTGTACCAGGCCGCGAGGGTGATCGGCGACGTGCAGGTGCGCAACGTGGGAACCATCGGCGGCAGCATCGCGCATGCCGATCCGGCCGCCGACTATCCCGCCGCGCTGCTGGCCGGCAACGCGAAGGTGGTGGTGCGCGGCCCGGACGGGGAGCGGGTGATCGAGGCCCGCGACTTTTTCGTGGACCTGTTCCTGACCAGCCTGCAGCCGAACGAGATTATTACCGAGGTGCGGGTGCCGGGCGTGCCGGCGTTCGGCGGTGCCTGCTACCTGAAGTTCCCGCACCCCGCCTCGCGCTTCGCCGTGGTCGGCTGCGCCACCATGGTCGAGGTGCTCGGCGGCACGTGCACCCGCGTGCGGGTGGCGTTTACCGGGGTGGCCAACGCCGCCTTCCGGGACCGCGGCGTGGAGGCCGCGTTGAAGGACCGCCCGGCAACCGAAGAGGCGATCGCCGCGGCCGCGGCGCTGGCGGCGCAGGACGTGGAGGTGCTCAGCGACTCGTTCGCCGGGGCCGACTATCGCCGCCACCTGGCGGCCGTGTATGCCGGCAAGGCGTTGCGCCGGTCCGTCAGCCGCCGCTAGCGGAGGGAGCGGGGGCCGCGCGCACCCGCGAGCTCGCCGCGCCGCGTTGACCGAAGCGCGGCGCGGCGCTTTACTATAGGTACCACGATGGGCAAGAAAGAACGGCGCTACATCTTCCACCTCTACCGGGCGGACGGCAAGTCGCTGATTCTGCATCCGTTCCTGAACTCGGACCGGTTGCGGGCAGCCCTGGAGACGCAGGAGATCGAGGGGCGCTATGGGGCCGAGCCGCCGGTGGCATTGCTCACTTCGTTTCGCAACGACCTGTACCGCTCGGTGGAGGAGGCGGTGCGGCGCTTCCTTTCCGATGCCCGCTTCGTGCCGCGGTTTCTGCTCTCCGCCGGCGCCTTCTTCGCCAGCTTTATGATCCTCTCCTACGCGGTGCCCGATCCGATCCTGATCGTGGACGAATTGTTGGTGGCGGTCGCCGCCGGCATCGGCACCTACCTGTTCCTGGGCCGCCGCGACCTGGGTTCCGACGCCGCGATGAAGAAGCGCATTGCGCTGCGCAACTCGGTCGATCAGATCACGTTCGTTCCCAGCGGCTTCCTGGAGCGGGTGGAGAAGGAGCTGCAGCGCACCGAGAGCGGCGACTTCGAGGGCGCGGTGCGGGCCATCCTGGAGGAGCAGGCCAAGCCGCAGCTCGCCGCCGAGGAGCGCGCGGAGGCGGAGCAGTTCGTTCAGCTCCTGGAGGAGAAGTACCGCTTCAAGCGCCTGCGCCGGGAAGAGAAGGTGCTGCGTACCTACGCCTCCCGCGCCGCCTCCGACCGCGGCGACTCGCTACGCCGCTGGTCCGACACCAAGAAGCTGGACCTGCCCTTGTACGCGGTCTACAAGCGCTTCAAGCGTACCGTCGAGCGCGTCTAACAGCCGCGCTCGTAGCAGTGGCTGCTCACCTGCCGGCCGCCGCCGTCGTGCAGAAAGGCGGCGTCGCCGCCGTTGCCCCAGATATTGTCGCCGGTCAGGGTGAGGCTCGGCACGTCGCCGACGCAGCCGTCGCCGCTGCACAGCGCCAGGACGGCGCCGGGGGCCAGCGGGGCGGTTTGCGGAATCAGCAGGCGCGTGCCGTCGTCGTCGCTCACCTGCCAGCCGCTGACGTCGACCGCGGCGGCGGAGGCGTTGCGCAGCAGCAGGTGCTCGGAGCGGCCGGCGTTGACGATGGTTTCGATTACTACCGCGCCCGGTGCGGAGGAGGAGGCGGCGGCACCGGTCGCCGCGGCGCGCTCCCGGCTGCGCGGCTGCGGGCAGTCCGCGGGGCGCGGGGCAATGGCGGCGCGCTCGAAGTGGTCGGAAAAGTGGTTGCGCTCCCCGCGAAACGGCTCGGCGAGGCCGCATTCCAGCAGCCGGACGTTGAGCATCGAGCCGTCCGCCAGGTAGATATAGGCCAGCAGGCGGCCGAAGCGGTCGCGGCGGCGGAAGTCGAAGGCCAGATATACCGTTTCACCGCGCGTGAGTTGGCGCACGTAATCGGTCGCTTCCGCGGCGCCGGGTTCGCCGACCTCCGGGGTGTCGATTCCCGTGAGGCGCACCGTCTCGTCGGCCTCCGGTCCTGGCGGCGGGCACGGCATCCGCACGTGCACGGTGTCGCCGTCCACGTATCTGGTGATGGCCGCCGGCGTCATCTGCGGGAGGGCGGCGTCGGCGTAGTGGCGCAGGCCGGCAACCGTTACGTCGTAGACCGGGCCGCAGTTCCGCGCCGCCTGCTGGCCGGAAGCGCCGGCCGCGGCGAACAGCAGCGCCAGGGTAAGCAGGGTAACGAGGGTAAGCGGCGAAGTGAGCAAAGTCAGTCGGGGCGCAGTCATGGTTGGTAGCGCCCGCCAGTATACCCGCCGTGGCGGATTGCGTCCGCCGGGAGCGCCTCCCCGACCGAAGCCTCCTTTCCGGCAGACTCGGCATGGCGGATTGCGTCCGTCGTTGCTGCCCGCGCGGCCGTCGGCGCCGCCGCACCCCCGGCCGCAACCCTCTCCCGGGCGTACCCGGCATGGCGGATTGCATCCGTCAACGGCGCGCCGCCGGCGCCGGCTCGTAGCGTTGGCGGCGGTGATTGCGGCGGCGGCGTGCCTGTGCGGCGCGGCGGCGGGCTGCCGGCAGGAACGCGGCGGCATGATCGAGCTTACGGTGGGCGGCGTGGTGTTTCGCGTGGAGCAGGCGGTAACGCCGGAGCAGCGCCGCCAGGGGTTGATGCACCGCGAGCAACTCGGCGAGCGCGAAGGGATGCTGTTCGTGTTCGAGGACGAGCGCGTGCGCGCCTTCTGGATGAAAGACACGCCGCTGCCGCTCTCCATCGCCTTCATCGACGCGCGCGGGGTGATCGTGCACGTGGCCGACATGGTTCCCTACTCGGAAAAGGAGGTGTCGTCGCGCGTGCCGGCGCGGTTCGCGCTGGAGGTAAATCGCGGCGCCTTCGAGCGCGCCGGCGTGGCGGTGGGCGACCTGGTAGAGCTGCCGGCTTCGTTGCTGCGCTGACCGCGGGCGCTGTCGGCGCGCCGCGGACCGCTTCCGGGCGCGCTGACCTGACCGCGGGGTGTCGGCGCGTGGCGGTTCGCTTCCGGGTGCGCCTTCGCTGACCGCGGGCGCCGGCGCCACGGCCGCGCGGTGGTCACGCCGTCACGCTTCGGGGCGCGGTTCGCCTGCGGGACCACCCGTGCCCGCACCGGGGGCGCCCGTGCCGGGGTCCACGTCCGGGAACAACTGGAACGCCGGCGCGGCGCCGTCGCGCTCCGGCTCGTTGATCAGCACCTCGATGCGGCGGTCGATCTTGGCCAAGTCGCGCTCCAGGGTGCGCGCCAGCGCAATGCCTTCCTCGAACCGGGCCATGGCCTGATCAATCGGCAGGGTGCCGCGGCGCAGCTCCTCGCCAAGCTGTTCCAGGCGCTGCAGGCGCTCCTCAAAGGTCGCCATCTGTTGGCTCCTCCGCGGTGGGTTCGGTAGCGGTTTCCGTTGCGGTGACCGCGGCGCGGAAGGCGCTGCGGTGGAGCTGTATCCGTACCTCCTGCGCCGGGCGCACCTGCTGCGCCGAAGTGACGTAGCTACCGGTAGCCACGTCGGTCACCGCGGCGTACCCGCGCCGCAATATGGCGCGCGGCGAGGCCGCTTCCACGCCGTGCGCCGCCAGCTCCAGGCGGTGGCGCAGGGAGCGGGCGTGCTTGTCGGCGGCGTGGCACAGCAGGGCGCGCGCCTCGTCCAGGCGCTGCTGCCGCGGATGCAGGGCCAGCCGCAGGCTGCGCGCCAGGTTGTCGGGGAGGCACCGCTCCAGCCGGGTGCGGTAGCGTTGCGCGCGCGCCTCCAGGGACACGCCGAGGTTGGCGCGCAACGCCGCCACCCGCCGCTGCAACTCGCTACGCGGCGCGGCCACCACTTCGGCGGCCGCGGAGGGGGTAGCGGCGCGGTGGTCGGCGGCCAAGTCGCACAAGGCGCTGTCCACCTCGTGGCCGACCGCGGAGATGACCGGCGTGGCCGCGGCTGCAACCGCGCGCACCACGCGCTCATCCGAGAACGGCAGGAGGTCCTCCAGCGAGCCGCCGCCGCGGGTAACGATGATCACGTCGCCGAGGCGCCAGCGGTCGGCGGTGCGCACGGCGCGGGCGATGCGCGGCGCGGCGTCCGGGCCCTGCACCGGGGTGGGCACGATCGCCACGTCCACGCCGGCGTTGCGCCGGCCCAGCACGCGCAGCAGATCGCGCACCGCGGCGCCGGTGGGGGAGGTGACCACGGCCACCCGCCGCGGCAGCAACGGCAGCGGCTGCTTGCGGGCGGCGTCGAACAGGCCGGCGGCGGCCAGGGCGCGCTTGCGTTGCTCCAGAATCGCCAGTAGGTCGCCTTCGCCGGCGCGCTCGATCGCCTCCGCGATGAGCTGATAGCTGCCGCGCGGCCCGTAGACCGACACCGCCCCGCGTACCCGCACCAACATGCCGTCGCCGGGCACGAAAGTGAGCAGGTAGTGGCGATTCTTGAACAGCGCCACGCTCAAGCTCGCGTGCCGGTCAATCAGGTTGAAGTAGTAGTGGCCGGCGCCGGAGGGCCGGAAGCCGCTGACCTCGCCCTCCACCACCACGTTGCCGAACTGCCCCTCCAACAGCCCCCGAATCCGGCGCGTGAGCTCGGAAACGGTGAGCGCGCGCCGCGCGCGGTGGTTAGGGGCGGCGCGCGGCCCCTGCGGCCATGACCTCACGCCCCGCAGCATAGCCCTTCCGCCCTCCCGCCGCAAGGCACAGGAGTTTCTCCACCTTTTCGTGCTCGGACCAAAAGCGCCGGTGACGTGCGAGCGTTATGAGGGGTGTCAAAAGGACGCTCATCCGAGGCCAAGCCACGCCGGCGGCCACCTACGTGCCTAGCCGGTGGATGGCCGGCGGCAGGCCGCCGCCTGGGGCGCACTTCCGTTTTGTGGGTAGGTGGCAGGTAAGCCCGCCGATGTCCGGTTTAGCAGCCATTGTGAGATTGTAACTGATTACATAGCTGATAAATACCGGAACAATTTGGTGGTGGCGATATGAACCCGATCCGGTCCTCTCGCCCGATCCCTCGGCGCACCACCCGCCAACATACTTATGGCTTCTCCTCGGCGGCAGGCGGGCATGCGGCATCACCAGCAGGTAAGCAGAAGAGAGAACCCCTCCCAGGATGGATGAGGTATCATGGCCATGCCTGGGAGGGGCAACAAAATGAGTGAGGTATTGATAACCGAATTGACCAACTTCTGCAAGGGCGCCTTTGCTAGCGATATGAGCGGCGTCCGCAGTGGCAAGGACCTGTGGCGGGTGGAATTGAACGTCCTCAAGGCCATGCTGCGCTTGTGCCGGGTAGTGATAGTGCGGCTATTCAAGGAATTAGGTACCGGCTACGAGGGCACTTCCGTGACCCGGGACGGCGTGGAGTACCGGTTCGTCGACAACCGTCCGAAGACGCTGCACGGACTGTTCGGGACGGTAACCTACGAGCGCGCCTACTACGCCGGCGGTACCGGCACGGGCTGGGTGCCGTTGGATGAGCAGCTTGGCATCAAGCGCCGCCACACGCCCGGCTGTCAGTACTTTCTGAGCATGTTCGCGGCGCACCAGGCGCATGCGGAGGGTCTGCGGCAGTTTCACGAGGTGTTCCGGGCAGACGGACGCGAGTTGCTGTCGGTGAAGAAAGCGTTCGCCATGGTGCGTGCGGTGACGGGCGGGTTGGAACGGCAACGGCAGCAGGAGATCAGCGACCACCTGCAGGCTGATGCGGCGCCGGAAGTGGAGGAGCCGATCGGCGGGACGGTGGCGGTGAGCATCGACGCGGCCAAGGTGCCGGTGCGTGCGAACGAGCGCGTAGATGAATCTGGGAAGGGGGATCGGCGCCGCAAATTCCGGGACGCCAAGACGGCGACGGTAGCGGCGGTGCAGAGGAAGGCCAAGCGGAAGCAGGCGCGGTGCACGAACGTGAGCTATGTGGCGGCCAGCGAGCACGCGGACCAGTTCTTCCCGCGGATCGAAGTAGAGCTCAGGCGGCGGTGCCGGTCCGGGACGGTGCAGAAGCTGGTAGTACTCGCTGACGGGGCGGAGTGGATCTGGGAGCGGGCGGAGACTTTGGCCGACTACGGGCAGCGGACGTGGTACGTCCTGGACTTCTGGCACGCCTGCGAGCATCTGGCGGAGGCGTGCCGGCTGGTCTACGGCGAGGGCAGCAAGCGCGGCAAGGAGTGCTACCGGAAGTGGAAGAAGCAGCTGCGCGGCAGCCGCGTGGCGGCAGTGATCAAGGAGTTGGTGAAGCTACGCGACAGCGACGCGCTGAGCGCCGGGCAGCGCCACGACTTGCAGGGGCAGATCAACTACTTCCGGGTCAACGAGAAGCGGATGGACTACCGGCAGTACCGGACGCAGGGGCTGCCGATCGGCAGTGGCACGGTAGAGAGCGCCTGCAAGAACGTGGTGGGAGCGCGGCTGAAGGGCAGTGGCATGATCTGGTCGCTGCCGGGGGCGCAGGGGATGCTGCAGCTCCGCGCCTCGGCGAAGAGCGACCGGTTCCAAAGCGACTACGAGCGTCTGCTCTCCGCCACCGCGCCGCAGGCTGACCAACTGATGGCCGCCTGACGCTACCCACGTTTTGGAAGTGCGCCCCGCCGCCTGCGGCGAGGCGACACCCAGCCCTCCGATCCGGTAACATCGGTATCGGCAATCTCAAGGGCTCGCGGTGAGGGATGGCGTCCGGGAGGAACCAATGTCGGACGCCGACGGGCAGGAAGATCAGGCGCGGCAGGCCGGGGAGGACGACAGGGCATCCATCCTGGGGGTGGCGAAGCAGCGGCTTCCGGGATACCTGGTCGTATTCACGGTAGCGGCGATCATCCTGCTGGTGGTTGCCATCGTCAGGTCCTGGGATAGCATCGGGGAGATATTCGGGTACTATCCCGATTTGTTGAACAAGTACATGCCGGCGGTCGTCACGCTAATGATCGCCGTGGAGGGAGGAATCATGGGAGGCACAGCGTTGCTGCTGAAACTCAATCGCGAGAGGGCCGTGGAGGAAGGTCGCAAGAAGGGGCGCGAGGAAGCCATCCGGGAGAGCATCCAGTTCTTGGAAGAGTCCGGTAAGGGCGACGCAGCCCAACTCCTGCGGCGGGAACAGTCCAACGGCCGGGGCGGCGACCAGCGGTAGGCGCCCGACCGGCCCTCGCGGCGGTAGCGCGGCCGCGGACGCTCCGCCCCGGGCTGCGAGCCGCCGCCCCTTTCGGCGCCGAAGTTTGCGGTATCATCTGCGTATGAAACGCACGAATCTTGTGTTGGACGAACAGGTGTTGGAGGAAGCCGTACGGCTCAGCGGCGAGAAAACCTATTCGGCTACGGTGCAACGGGCGCTTAACGAGTTCGTGCGTCAGGTCAAGGCGGGTCGGATTCTCTCGCTGGCAGGTTCCGGTCTCTGGGAAGGCGATCTCGGCGCCATGCGAGAAGACCGAGGCGGCGGGGTCCGATGACCCTGGTCCGGAGTGGTGGTTGCGGGAGCGCCACGCATAGCGCCGGCGGTTGACCGCAACGGTGCGGCGGCGTTCAGGGGGGCGGCGAAGTAGACGATAATCACGGTGATGGAGGGCGGCGCGTGAGGCGGTGGGCGCGGCGTGGCGCGGCGCTGGCGGTGCTCGGCGGGGTGTTGGCGCTGGCTTCACCCGCGTTGGCGGCGCCGGGCGATACGCCGCACGACGGGCACGTCAATCTGCTTGACTTGGCGCAGGAGGTGGGCGCCGTGTTGGAGTGGAATCCGATGCGGCAGATGGGGGTACTGGCCTCCGACCATCACCAGGTGGCGTTGCGGGTGGGTACGCCGTGGGTGCTGGTGGACCGCACCGAGCCGCTGTTCGTCGGCCACGTGGTGCGCAGCTCGGGCGCGGTACTGCTGACCCAGCCGGGCGCCGAGCAGTTGCGCCGGCTGTTGAGCGCCGCCGACTCCGCGCCGGTGCACCGCATCGGCGCCATCCTGATCGATCCCGGCCACGGCGGAAAGGATCCCGGGGCCATCGCCTCGCATCGCTATGGCGAGCGCACAGTGGCGTTGCGCGAAAAGGAGATCGTGCTGGAGACCAGCCTGGCGCTGCACCGGCTGCTCAGCGCGCGCTATCCGGACAAGCGCGTGGTGCTGACCCGCGACGACGACCGCTATCTGTCGCTGGAGCAGCGCACCGATCTGGCCAACGGCCTGCTGCGGGAAACCGGCGCCGCGGTAATCTTCATCTCCGTGCACGCCAACGCCTCGCTCAGCAAGGTGGCGCGCGGGTTTGAGGTGTGGTATCTGCCGGAGGACTACCGGCGCGACGTGATTCTGCCCGGCAGCTCCGCGGCCAAGTCGCCGGAGTTGGCGCCGATCCTCAACACCGTGCAGGAGGAGGAGTTTGGCCGCGACTCGCAACTCCTGGCGCAGACCATCGTCGATCACTTTCAACACCGGGTGGGCGACCGCAGCATCAACCGCGGGGTGCGGGAGGAGTCGTGGTTCGTGGTGCGCAACGCCAAGATGCCGGCGGTGCTGGTCGAGCTGGGCTTTGCCACCAATAAGCGGGAAGCGGAGTTGCTCGCCGACCCCGGCTACTTGCAAACGCTCGCCGAGGCGATCTACAGTGCGGTGACGGCGTTCGTCGCCGTGTTCGAGGAGACCGATACTGAATGAGCGGGGAGCGCCGCGCGCCCGCCGGGCGTTGGCGTTGGTTGCCGCGCTGGGGTGGGCCGCGGCGCTTGGCTACAGTCTGTTCATGGCGCTGCCGAGCAGCAGCGGGCGCGAACGCCGGGTGCTGTTCTTTCCCCAGGCATGGGGGGGCAGCGGCGAGCTGCGGTTGATGGGTGAGGTGCGCTACGTGCCGTACCGGGCCGACGCCGGCGGCGACCTGCGCATGCTGGTGGAGGAGACGATTCTGGGGCCGGCCGATCACCGCGCGCAACGCCTGCTGCCGGGCGCCTCGGAAGTGATTTCCGCGCACGTGCGCGGCGGCGCCGCCTACCTGAACCTGTCGCGCCACGCATGGTTCGCGCCGACGCCGGAGCCGAGCAGCGGCGCCGAACGGATGCGGGCGCTGGCCGCCGCCATCCGCTTCAACTTTCCCGGCTTGCAGGAGGTACGCATGTTGATTGAGGGCCAGGAGCCGCGCTACGCGGGCGCCGCCGGCGCCGGAGGCAGCAGCGCCGGAGACAGCGGAGGCAACGGTGGCTGAGCCGCTGGCCGCCGGGGAGCTGCGCGCCGCGCTGGAGCGGCTGCCGGGATGGGAGGCGGCCGGCGACGCCATCACCAAGACCTACGCCTTCTCCAACTTCCGGGAGGCGGTTTCGTTTATCGTGCGGGTCGCCTTCGCCGCCGAGGCGGCGAATCATCACCCCGAGTTGTGGAACGTCTACAGCCGGGTGCGCGTGACCCTCGCCACCCACGACGCCGGCAACCGGGTCACCGCCAAGGACGTCGCCCTGGCGCAGGAAATCGAGCGCTTCGCCTGGGTATAACGGGCGGCGTCATCCTGCCCCCGTTGCCTCGACGCGGCCCGGCGCTTCGCCTGGGTGTAAACGGGCGGCGTCCCGGGACGGGGGACGGGTAGCGGGCGCGGCGCTGGCGCTTCGCCTGGGTGTAAACCGGCGGCGTCCTGGGGCTGGGCGGGCAGCGGGCGCGGCGCCGGTGTCAGCCCGCGGCCGCGGCGCCGCGAATCACCCGGCCCAGGGTCAGTCCCTGCACCAGGATCGAGAACACCACCACCACATAGGTCATCAACAGCAACAGCGCGCGCTCCTCGCCGCTCGGCAGCGACAGGGCCAGCGCCACCGAGATGCCGCCGCGCAGCCCGGCCCAGGTAATGACGCGCACTGCCCGCGGGGTGAACGCGCGCCCGGCCAGCCGCAGCAGCGTCACCGGCAGGCCGATGCCCACCCAGCGGCTCCCCAGCACCACCGGCACCGCGAGCAGCGCCGCGGCCACGCCGGCCAGCGACCACGGGCCGGGCAGCGGCAGCAGCAGCAACTCCAGGCCGATCAGCAGGAACAGCACCGCGTTGAGAATCTCGTCCACCAGCTCCCAGAAGGTGTCGAGGTGCTCGCGGGTAGTGTCCGACATCGCCAGGCGGCGCCCGTGATTGCCGATGAAGAGGCCGATTATCACCATCGCCAGCGGCGCCGACACGTGCAGCGCGGCGGCCAGCGCGTAGCCGCCCGCGGCCAGCGCCAGGGTGATCAGAATCTCCAGGCGGTGATCGTCCAGCGTGCGCAGCAGCAGATAGCCGAGCGCCCCGGCGGCCAGCCCGAACGCCAGCCCGCCGCCCGCCTCGCGCAGCAGAAACAGCGAGATGCCGCCGACTCCCGCGCTGCCGGCGTGCGCCGCGGCCTCCCCGTGCACCGGCGCCAGGCTCAGCAGGGTCAGGAAGATCACCACCCCGAGGCCGTCGTTGAACAGCGACTCGCCGATTACCTTCGCCTCCAGGCTGCGCGGCGCGCCGGCGCGGCGCATCACGCCGAGCACCGCCACCGGGTCGGTGGGGGAGATCAGCGCCCCGAACAGCAGGCAGTAGAGGAAGCCGAGCGGCACTCCGAGCACCGGTAGCAGCAGGTACGCCGCGGTTCCCACCAGGGCGGTGCACAGCAGCAGCGAGACGGTGGCGAACGAGGTGATCGCCAAGCGCCGGTCCAACAGATCGTTCAGGTTGACGTGCAGCGCCCCGGCGAACAGCAGGAACCCCAGCAGCACGTCGAGTACCAGGTGGCGCAGGTCCACCTGCCCGAACAGCCCCCGCAGGGTGTTCAGGAGACCGCTCGCGGCGCCCGTCGCGGCGCCGAAGATCAGCAGCGCCAACGAGGCGATCAGGGCCACGGCCATCACGCCGATGGTCTGCGGCAGGCGCAGCAGGCGGTGGTTGAGATAGCCGAACAGCGCCGCCAGCGATACGAGCAGGGCGGCGAGTTGAAAGTCGGTCATGGGGCGGCGGGCGTCAGAGGAGCTCGGGGCGCTCCGCGCGCAATCCCTCCACCACGCCGCGCACCAGTTGGCTGCGGCCCTTGCGGGTCACCAGCACGGCGCCGTTCTTCACCACCACGATCAGGTCGTCGACGCCGGCCAGCGCCACCGGCAGGTCGCTGAACACGGCGTTGCCGCGCGCTTCGGCGGCCGCGGCGGGCACGTCGCCGGGGTTGATGCGCGCCAACTCGTCCCAGCTCCCGACGTCGCTCCAGCGGAACGAGGCGCGCACCGCGGCCACGCGCCGCGTACGCTCCATGAGCGCGTAGTCGATGGAGATCGCCGGCAGACCGCGGTAGGCGGCGCGCACTTCGGCGGTGGGCGCCACCGGTACGGGGCCGGCGCCGGCGTGCGCGCCGGAACCGCCGGGAGCGCTCGCGGGCGCCGGCAGTGCCAGGCCGGCAATCGGGGCGGCGACTTCCGGCGCGCAACGCCGCAGCTCGCTTTGCAGCAACTGCAGCGGGAACAGGAAGATGCCGGCGTTCCAGAGAAACCCGCCGGCGGCCACGAAACCGGCGGCGGTGGCGCGGTCCGGCTTCTCGCGGAACGCCGCGACCTGGTAGCCGCCGTCCAGGCGCTCGCCCAGTTCCAGGTAGCCGTAGCCGGTTTCCGGGCGCGTGGGCGGGGTGCCGAAGGTGGTCAACCAGCCTTGCCGCGCCAGCCGCCGCGCCGCGCCCACGTCGGCGGCGAACGCCTGCGCCGGCTCGATGGTGTGGTCGGACGACAGCACCAGCAGCGCGGCGTCGTTCGCGGCGTCGCGGGCGCCGTCGGCCTCCGCCGGGGCAGCGAGGCTCATCTGGCTCACGAAGCGGGCGCCCAGCGCTACCGCGGGGCCGGTGTTGCGCGTCGCGGGCTCGCCGAGGACGTAGCAGGGCGGGGCGCCGGCGCCGGCCTCCAGCGCCGCGCACTGCGCCGCCACCGCCGGCATCTGATCTTCGCCGGTGATCACCACGATCAGGTCGGACTCCACCGCGCGCGCCCGCAACAGGGCCTGCTGCAGATAGCTGGGGCCGCCGTCGAAGCTCAGGTATTGCTTGGGCATGGCGGCGCGGGAGGCGGGCCACAGCCGGGTGCCGCTGCCGCCGGCCAGAATCAGCGTGGCGAGGGTCAAGGCAGCTCCAGCCGGTCGGCCAGCGGGGCCAGCCGGCGCCGCAACTCCGGCGTGAGCGTGGCGCCGATCTCGTACTGGGTAGGGGAGCCCGCGGCGGCGTATCCCAGGTGCAGCATGCGGCGCGGGCCGCTGGTGTGATTGGCGCGCGCGCCGTGCCAGGTGTCGCCGTGCAGCATGATCGCCGAACCCGCCGGGCAGACCGCCAGCACCTCGCCGGCCACCGGCGCCCGCAGGTCGCTGAGCACCTCGGGCGGAAACGGGCGCCGGTGGGAACCGGGCACCAGCCGGGTTGCGCCGTTCTCGGCGGTGATGTCGTCCAGCGCCCACAGCACGTTGAAGTAGGCGGGGGTCTGCGGCCAACTCTGGCGGTCGGCGTGGATCGCCTGGTGGGCGTGGCGGTGGCCGGGCAGGGGATCGTGGGCGTTCATGGCGTGCCAGCGCACCGGCCGGCCAATCACCAGCTCGGCGTATTCCAGCACCAGCGGGTCGGTAGCCAGCTCCACGAACCGCTCGCCCTTACTGAAAAGATTGCACAGCCGGCGCACGAACGGCGCCACCGCCGGCTGCTCCCAACCCGCGCGCGCCCCCTCGCCGGCGTAGAGCGCCTCCACCGCGCCGCGCACCGCGGCCAGCGCGCCGGCGGCAGGTGCCCTTCCACGATCAGATATCCGTGGCGCTCAAAAAACTCTCGCTGCTCCGCGGCCGTCATCCCCGCCATCCTATGAGCTTGCCGCGCCCCCCGCAAGCCGCCGCGGCCGTCGGATGCGAACGCCGAAAGCGGTATTGATTCGGGCTTCCACCCCTACGACTCACGATAAAGAAACGATCCTTCCTCAAGGCCCCCAATTGAGAAACGTTCGTTTCTTTATCAACGGCGTTCGGCGTTTGGTGGGCCCGCTCCGCCTTGCCCCATCCCGCTGCCAAGCCCCCCTGTACCTTTCCTGCCAGGGTCACAAGGCGACTGGTTCTTGTGAGCCGGGCAGGACGCCGGAAGCAGCCCCACGCCCCTTGCGCTCAGAAGCACCTGGGGGGGACCAGCGCTCCGGCGGTCGGCCGACGATAGATGCCCCGTGGAGAGTTTGCGCTACGAGCGCCAGTACAGGGACCGGCAGGCATCGTTGGCAGGCCCAGTGGCCCGAATACTGAGAGACCGAGGGAGGATGTGGTGACTCGGGAAACAGCTAAGTGGTTCGCGGGAGTGGACTGGGGTTCGGAATCGCACCAGGTATGCGTGGTGGATGCCACCGGGAAGGTGGTCGGGGAGCGGGCGTTCCCGCACGGCGGCGCGGGGTTGGCGGCACTGGCTGATTGGCTGGTGGCGGTGGCAGGCACGCCGGAGGCGGTGGCGGTGGCCATTGAGACGCCGCGGGGTCCGGTAGTGGAGAGTCTGATGGAGCGCGGCTTCGCCGTGCACTCGATCAACCCGAAGCAGTTGGACCGGTTCCGGGATCGGCTGTCGCCGGCCGGGGCCAAGGACGACCGGCGCGACGCGCGGGTGCTGGCGGCGGCGTTGCGCACGGACCCGCACTGTCTGCGGCGGCTGCAGGCGACGACCGCAACGCAGATCGGGATGCGGGAATGGTCGCGCATCAAGGACGACCTGACGCGCGAGCGGATGCGCCTGGCGAACCGGATACGGGATTTGCTGTGGCGCTACTATCCCCAGTTCCTGGTTGCGGTGGGCAAGGACGAGGTGGCATCGCGGTTCGCGTTGGCGCTGTGGCAGCGGCTGCCGAATCCGAAGATGGCGGCGAACTGCCACCAACACGTTGGCCAAGATGCTGCAGGCGCATCGGATCCGTCGCCTCGACGCGGTGGCGTTGCACGCCGAGCTGCGTGCACCGACCGCACCACTGGCGCCGGGCTCGGCGGAAGCTGCGGAGGCGCACGTGCGCTTGCTGGTCAAGCGGATGGGGGTGGTCAACGAGCAGTTGGCGGAGGCGTGCGGGACGGCGCCGGTGACGCGGCGTTCGGGCAAGAGTCTGATCGTGGTACGGCGGCTGGCGACGCATAACCGGTTGCGGGATGCCGTGTACCACTGGGCGCGGGTGGCGGCGCAACGCGATCCGCGCAGCAAGGCCAAGTACCAGGAGTTGCGGGCCCGCGGTCACGGTCATGCCCGGGCGCTGCGGTCGGTGGCCGACCGGCTGCTCAAGGTCGCCTGCGCGATGCTCCGCGACGGCATCCTGTTCGATCCTCAGCGCTACGGAGCCCCGGCGTGAGCCTCCAAGTTCGGCTGCCGTGCGGTCGCATCGGGCGCGCAGACCGGCCCGAGGCGACACACCAGGCTCAGCCAAAATTGGACGCGCAAGGTCACTACTGTCCGGTTGAGCGGGCACTGTGCGATTGCAACTGATTACATAGCTGATAGATACGGGAATAATTGGGTGGTGGCGACTTGAATCGGCCGCGGTCTTCTCACTTGCGAATCCCCAGCGCATGACCCTCCACCGTTGCGCCGGCGGCGTCTCCGCAGGCGGACGACCGGCAGCAGCTCCGGGCGGCCTCCGCCTAACCTGCTTGCCATGTATTCTGGCAAGACCCTGTTCGCCCAGGTCATGAACCTCTTGCCCTGGACCACCTTCGCTCGCATCGTCGACCGTTACGCCGGCGACCGCAACGTCCGTACCCCGAGCATTACCGGGCGCTGGCCTTCGCCCAACTCACCGCCCGCGAGAGCCTGCGCGACATCGAGGCTTGTCTCGCGGCCAGCGCGGCCAAGCGCTATCACAGTGGATCCGTGCCCCGGTACGCCGCTCCACCCTGGCCGACGCCAACGAGCGGCGCGACTGGCGCAGCTACGCTGACTTCTGCCAGCGGTTGATCGTCCAGGCGCGGGCGCTGTACGCCGACGAAGCGTTGGCGTCGGAGTTGGAAGATACCGCCTACGCGCTGGACTCGACGACCGTGGATCTGTGTCTGTCGATCTTCCCCTGGGCCACCTTCCGGGCCACCAAGGCGGCGGTTAAGATGCACACCCTGTTGGACTTACGTGGTTCTATTCCGAGCTTCATTCACATCTCCGACGGCGCGCTCCACGATGTCAATGTGCTGGACAGGGTGGTGCCGGAAGCAGGGGCCACCTACGTCATGGATCGCGGCTACGTCGACTTCCGGCGCCTGTATGCCTTGCACCAAGCCGACGCCTTCTTCGTGACGCGCGCCAAGAAGAACTTCCGTTACCGGCGGGTCTACTCGGCGCCAACGGAGCGCACGCTTGGGGTCATCGCCGATCAGATGGTCACGTTGGAGGGGGTGCAAACCAAGCTGCGGTACCCCGACCGGTTGCGGCGCATCCGCTATCGGGAGCCGCAAACTGGGCGCACGCTGGTGTTTCTGACCAACCGGACGGGACTTGATGCGCTGACGATCTGTGGGCTGTACAAGAGTCGCTGGAAGGTGGAGTTGTTCTTCAAGTGGGTCAAGCAGCATCTACGGGTGAAGCGGTTTCTGGGAGTGTCGGAGAATGCGGTGAAGTCGCAGTTGTGGGTAGCGGTGTCGGTGTACGTGCTGGTGGCAATCATCCGCAAGCGGTTGGGGATCGACACGCCGCTCTACACAATGCTACAGATTCTGTCGGTGATGGCGTTTGAGCAAGTGCCGTTACAGGAAGCACTTACGGCGACGGATTACCGTCTGAAACCGGACCGGTCCGCTAAACAGTTGCTATTACTTGACTTATAACCGGACAGTAGTGGCGCAAGGTATCAAAACTGATAGCTTATCACCCTTGACTAAAGGTGGAGAGTCCCCCCCCCCGCGAGGGCTACTCCGGGGTCCAAAAAAAGCAGCCGAAATAGTTGACTCAAGTATTGTCTATGATTATACTTGGTATGTGAATAAGACCTCTCTCGACACGCCGATCATAACCACCGTTGCCGCCCTTTCCGACCAACATTTGCTGCAGCAGGTCAAGGAACTCTCCGCCATCGAACACTACGTCCAAGGCGTGGTAATCGATCACCTGCGCGAAGTTGAGCGGCGCGGTCTGTACCTCACCTTGGGATTCTCCGGCATGTTCGATTACGTGCGCGAACTGGGCTATAGCACTGGCGCGGCGTGGCGGCGGCTCAAGGCGATGCGGCTGTGCGAGGAAGTGAAAGGGGCGCGTGGGCGGCTGTTGGAGGGCACGCTGACGCTGGACGCGGCGGCGCAGTTGCAGCACGCCTTCGAGCAGCAGGAGCGCAAGGCGCGCCGCGCCGCAGCCCCCGACACTGACAAGCATGCCGGGAGCGGGACGCCGGCCGATGCCGGGTCGGCCACGTCGGTCATGGAGCGCGGCGCACGGACGGCCGACGCGCCTGGCGGGTCGGCGCCGGACGTAGCGGCGCGCGCGGCCGTGCCGGAGGGGTCGGAGGGTGCGCGCAGCGGCTTGGTACCGGATGCGCCGGAGCGGCCGGCAGCGCCGGTGCTGGACGCGGCGGCGCGGGAGTCGCTGGTGGCGCAGGCGACCGGCAAGAGCACGCGGCAGGTAAAGGAGATGCTGGCCAAAGTCGATCCCGAGCTGGCGCGGGCGGCGGACCGGATGCGGCCGCTGGGAGCCGGGCGGTGGGAGCTCAAGGCGGTGATCGATGACGACTGCCAGGTCGGATTGGAGCAACTCAAGGGGCTGCTATCGCACGTCGATCCGCAGATGACGTTGGGGCAACTCCTGGGGCGGGTGGTACGGGAAGCGCTGGACCGCCACGATCCGTCGCGGCCGCCGCGCGGGCGGGGCCGCCGCCGCCGGACTCCTGACGTAACCGCCCAAACTTCGGCGCCGAAAACAGCGGCCGGGCCGGGTGCCGCTACGACGCAGCAGAGCGGCATGCCGGCAGGCTCAGCGACTTCGGCGCCGAAGGTGCCGGCGGACGCCGGCCAGCGCCGCGTTACGGTTGCGAAGCGGCCGGCAGTGGCCACCCCGACTGCGGACGTCACGGCGGAGACTTCGGCGCCGAAGGAGGCTGCGGCGGCGCCGCGGACCGAGCTGCCGGCAGGTGCGGCGACTTCGCCCGCCAAGGTTCAGGCCGCGGACCGGCCCGCGGCAGCCGCCGGAATCGTCACTTCGGCGCCGGAGGCAGGAGGCGGCTCGCAACCTGCGGCGCATCGGACTGGCGGGCTCGTCACGCCGGCGACAGCGCGGCCGCAGCATCGCGTCGGCAGCCGCGCTATTCCGGCGGCGGTGAGGCGGCAGGTGTGGGAGCGCGACCTGGGCTGCTGCAGCTACGTGGACCGGGGCAGTGGGCGCCGGTGCGGCTCCCGGCATCTGCTGGAGATAGATCACGTGGTACCGTATGCGCTCGGCGGCAGCGCCGAGCCTGACAATCTCCGGCTGCTGTGCGCCGCCCATCACCGCTACCGCCACCGCCATGCGCGGCTCGCAGCCGCCCGCCGGTGACTTGATCCGGCGCGGCGCGCTGACTTGGATGATGCGCTAATAGCTGTGGGCGTCGATCTGGTCGGCGGCGCCGCCGCCCTCGACGGCCACGAACACACGGTTGGGGAGGCAGGCGATCCACTGGCCGGGGCGGGAGACGCGGCCGCTCTTGACGCAGATCTGGTTGCCGCAGGGGGCGGCCTCCACGAACACGCCGCCGTCCCGCACCACGACGCGGTTGCTGCCGAGCGGGCCGGCGACCTCCAGCACCTGATCGGTCTCGGGGCGCAGCAGCCAAGTTGAATCGGCGGAGGTCACGCGGATGAGCGGGCTCCCGCTCCGCCCACTCAGCACCCAACGGGTGATGCCGCCGGCCACGCCGATGGAGCAGAGCAGGGCGGCCACGTCCAGCACGCGCAACGGCAGCCAGCCGAGAAAGCGCCGCCGTTCGGGGTCGTGCGGCGCCGCTGAGCTCTCAGGTGCGCGCGCCACTTACTCGCGCCGGGTACGCTGCTCAATCCAGATGCGGAGCTCGTCGACACCGATACTGCCTGCCGCGGCTGCCATCGTCACCTCTTCCAACGCTTGGTCGTCAGCCGCCAGCCGATAACCGTTCACCTGCAGAAACAGCTCGGCCGCTGCCACGGCGACTCGCTTGTTCCCGTCGACGAACGCGTGGTTACTCACCAAAGAATGCATCAAGGCAGCAGCTTTCGCCGAAATCGAGACATGGAGGTCTTGACCGGCAAAGGAGGCGGCAGGACGGGCGAGAGCGGAACGGAGCAGCCCCCGATCTCGTACCCCACCGTGTCCGCCGGCGGCCTTGATGAGCGCCCGGTGAAGATAGAGGACCTGTTCTTCACTGAGATACTCGACCATCAGCCGTGTCGTCGTCGCGCGCGCCGCCGGCGAGTCGCTCGTAGAGGTCTTTGCGCTCGTGAACCAAGCGGTCGACCATTTTCCGGAACCGCGCGGAAGGTTCGCCCCCGTCGAAGAACCGGACTCCGGTGCGGACTACGAAGCTCCCGTCCCGCGGGTCGACGGTCGCGTCCACGTCCATTCCGGGCTGCAACGCGAACTCCTTGACCAAGTCGTGAGGCAGCGTCACTGCAAGGCTGTTGCCCACGCGCACCAGCTTGCGCTTCATACGTACCTCATACTAACAAAACGCTCACCCGTGCAAGCCGGCGAGGGCTCCGGGTCGAACGCGGCGGATGCGCGGCGGGATCGGCTGCATGGTTTGGTGGGCGGCGGCGCTACCCGCGGGCAGGCTCGGTCATCTCCGCGCGCTTGCGGCGCGACAGCTCGGCCAGGTGGCCGTCGTTGGCCAGGATCTGCTCCAGGTGGACCATCCGCTCCGGGCCGGCGGTGCGCACCATCGCTTCGCCGTACGCCCGCTCCAGCCAGAAGCGGGCGGAGTGGGCGACGTACTCGCGCAACTCGCCGAGCCGCTCGTCCGAGTAGCGGGTATGGCAGTTGATCGTGAACATGCGGCGGCGCGCGCCGCCGCCGAAGGCGGCGTGCTTGGTGTTGTGGTTGAAGCAGGCGACGTCGCCGGGCTGCGACTCCATCGCGTACGCCGGCAGGTCGCGCCCTTCGATCCCCCAGCGCTCCGCGCTTTCCCGTACTCCCTCGTGCAGGAGGTCGGCGTAGGCGTCGCCGGCCCGGTGACTGCCCGGTATCACCCGCAACGCTCCGGTGTCGCGCGTCACCGGGTCCAGGTACAGCGCGATCTTGATCGACGGCGGCCGATTCGCGTACCAGCCGTCGGAGTGCCAGTGCGTATCGCCGGCGTAGTAGTTGCCGTCGCTGCCGGCGTACACGAAGTCGTCGCCCAGCAGACCGGCGGCGATGTCGTGGATGCGCGGATCGTCGAGCAGGGCCGACAGCCGCTCGCTCCGGTCGATGAAGGGAACCAGGCAGGAACGCCGCCGGCCGTCGTGCGGCTGGCCGTGATGGCCCCCGCCGTGCCGGGCCCAGACCGCCTCGAACTCATCGATGATTGCGTCGATGTCGTCCGCCAGCAGGCCGGGGAACGGCAGAAACCCGAACGCGTCGAAGAACGCCTTCTGTTGCTCGTCGGGCCGTGTCATGCCGGAAGCGTAGGCCGCCGGCCCCGGTGCGCGCAAGCCGGCGCGCTGACACTGACGGCGGCCGGTCGCGCCGCCCGCCGGCGCTTGGCGTTCCGTTGCGGCGCCGCGATCGCAGCCATTTGAGGCGGCGGACGCCTGACCCGCACGATGGTATGATGGACTGATGGTCAAGCGCCGGTTGCCGATCGGCATCCAGACCTTCCGCAGGATCCGGGAGCGGAACTGCTACTATGTCGACAAGACCGCCTTCATCGAACGGCTGATCGACGAAGGTACGCACTACTTCCTGTCACGGCCGCGGCGGTTCGGCAAGAGTCTGTTCCTGGACACGCTGAAGGAGCTGTTCGAGGGCAATGAGGCGTTGTTCAAGGGGCTCCGCATCCATGACGGCTGGACCTGGGGCGAGCCCAATCCGGTAGTGCGGCTGGACTTTGCCGGCGGCGACTACCGGCGGCCGAGCCTGTTGGAGGACAGCCTCATGGAACTGCTCGCGGCCGAGGAACGGCGCCACGAGGTGGAGACGGACTCCCTTACGGTTCCGGGCCGCTTCGCGCACCTGCTGGAAGTGCTGCACAAACGGACCGGCCGGCGGGTCGTGGTGCTGGTGGACGAATACGACAAGCCGATCCTGGATATGCTCGGCACGCCGGCCGTGGCGCGCGCCAACCGCGACTTTCTGCGCAACGTGTACGGGGTGATCAAGGCGAGCGACGCGCGCATACGGTTCACGTTCCTGACGGGGGTGAGCAAGTTTTCCAAGGTGAACCTGTTCTCGCAGCTCAACAACCTTACCGACCTCACGCTGGACGAGCGCTACTCCGCGATCTGCGGCTACACCGAGGCCGATCTGGATGTGGTGTTCGGCCCGGAACTGGAAGGGCTGGACCGCGACCGCATCCGCGAGTGGTACAACGGTTACTGCTGGCTGGGCGACGAGAAGATGTACAACCCGTTTGACGTGCTGCTGCTGTTCGACAGCGGCAAGTTCAAGGCGCACTGGTTCGAGACCGGATCGCCGGCGTTCCTGATCGACACGCTGTTCAAGCGGCAGGTCTCCTCCGTGTCGCTGGAGGAAATGGTGGGCACCGAGGACCTGTTGTCGGCGTTCGACGTTGACCATATCAGCACCCAGGCGCTGCTGTTCCAGACCGGCTACCTGACGATTGCGGCGGAAGAGGAACTGGGCGGCATGGCGCTGTATCGGTTGGGCTATCCGAACCGGGAGGTGCGGCAAAGCCTGAACCTCGTGCTGCTGCGCCGCCTGGTCCGGGACACCCAGCGGCATGCGGAGAACAGCATCCGCCTGGCGCGCCTGCTGGAGACGGCCGACTGCGCCGGCCTGCGGGAGCTATTCCACGCCTTCTTTGCGAGCATTCCGTACGAGTGGCACACCAATAACGACATAGCGCGCTACGAGGGCTACTACGCCAGCGTGTTCTACTCCTACTTCGCGGCGTTGGGGTATGACATTGTGGTGGAGGAGTCGAGCGCCGCCGGGCGGCTGGACATGGCGGTGCGCACCGGCGGCCACGTCTACCTGTTCGAGTTCAAGGTGGTGGAGCAGGCCGGGCCGGGGACGGCGCTGGCGCAGTTGCGGGAGCGGGACTACGCCGCCAAGTACCGGGGCCGGAGCGAGACCATCCACCTGATCGGCGTGGAGTTCAGCCGCAAGACGCGCACCCTGACCGCCTTCGAGGCGGCGGACGCCTGACCCGTTCGATGGTATGATGGATTGATGGTCAAGCGCCGGTTGCCGATCGGCATCCAGACCTTCCGCGAGGTGCGGGAGGAGAACTACTACTACGTCGACAAAACCGCCTTCATCGAACAACTGGTCGCCGGCGGCAAGTACTACTTCCTGTCAAGGCCGCGGCGGTTCGGCAAGAGCCTGTTCCTGGACACGCTGAAGGATCTGTTCGAGGGCAGCGAGAAGCTGTTCAAGGGGCTTCGCATCCACCCCGGCTGGACCTGGGGCGAGCCCAATCCGGTGGTGCGGCTGGACTTTGCCGGCGGCGACTACCGGCAGCCGAACCTGTTGGAGGACAGCCTCATGGAACTGCTCGCGGCTGAGGAACGGCGCCACGAGGTGGAGGCGAACTACCGCACGGTGCCGGGCCGCTTCGCGCACCTGCTGGAAGTGCTGCACAAACGGACCGGCCGGCGGGTGGTGGTGCTGGTGGACGAATACGACAAGCCGATCCTGGACATGTTGGGTACGCCGCCGGTGGCGAGCGCCAACCGCGACATTCTGCGCAACGTGTACGGGGCGATCAAGGCGAGCGACGCGCGCATACGGTTCACGTTCCTGACGGGGGTGAGCAAGTTTTCCAAGGTGAACCTGTTCTCGCAGCTCAATAACCTTATCGACCTCACGCTGGAGCCGGCCTACTCGTCGATCTGCGGCTACACGGAACGCGACCTGGACACCGTGTTCGCGCCGGAACTGGAAGGACTGGACCGGGATGAGGTGCGCGACTGGTACAACGGCTATAGCTGGCTGGGGAAGGAGAAGGTCTACAACCCCTTCGACGTGCTGCTGCTGCTGCGCCGCCGCACGTTCGACGCCCACTGGTTCGAGACCGGCTCGCCGGCGTTCCTGGTGGAGACGCTGTTCAAGCGGCGGGTCTCCTCCGTATCGTTGGAGGAGATGGCAGGCACCGAGCGCCTGCTGTCGGCGTTCGACGTGGATCACGTAAGCACCGAGGCGCTGCTGTTCCAGACCGGCTACCTGACGATCACGGAAAAGAAGCGCGGGCGGAGAGCGGTGTACCGGCTGAGTTATCCGAACCGGGAGGTGCGGCAAAGCCTGAATGAGCATCTGCTGCTCCATCTGGTGCGGGACGATGCGCGGCAGATGGCCAACAGCACGCACCTGGAGCGTCTGCTCGAAGCGGCCGACTGCGCGGGCCTGCAGGAGCTGTTCCAAGCGTTCTTTGCGAGTATCCCGTATGAGTGGCACGTCAACAACGACGTAGCGCGGTACGAGGGACACTACGCCAGCGTGTTCTACTCCTACTTCGCGGCGTTGGGGTATGATATTGTCGTTGAGGAGTCGAGCGCCGCCGGGCGGCTGGACATGGCGGTGCGGACCGGCAGCCACGTCTACCTGTTCGAGTTCAAGGTGGTGGAGCAGGCCGGGCCGGGGGCGGCGCTGGCGCAGTTGCGGGAGCGGGACTACGCCGCCAAGTACCGGGGCCGCGGCAAGTCCATCCACCTGATCGGCGTGGAGTTCAGCCGCAAGACGCGCACCCTGACCGCCTTCGAGGCCGCCGACGACGCCTGATGCTTGACGTATCCGCGGCCATGCAGTACGGTGCCTCCCGCCCTACGGCGACCCGCCGTAGGGCCGTAAGGAGGTGGAACTGATGTTGCGACCGACGGGGCCGGGACGGCAATCGAACCCCCAGCCATCCGAGTTCGAGGCGGCGCTACGGCATGCTGAGCCATTGCTTCCGGCGACGAACGTCACCGTTCCGAGCGGGGAGGAGAGGCAGCCGGTATTGATCACGGGCAAGCCGAAGGTTCCGCCTGCCGACCCGGACCGTAAGGTGATTTGGACGGTAGACGGCAGGGCCGTGCGGTTCGACCTGTCAGACTTGCTGGCGAAGCCGCAGGTCGCGCGCACCACGGCTCTGAATCTGAATTCAACGAACGCCGTCGTGCACTCGATGGGCAGCACGCTCTGCATGCTGGCACGGTCGGCCGCTTCGCGTTCGCGGTTTCTGTTTTCGGCCGATCGGGCGGGCACCTACTCGGTAGCGATCACGGTATCCTCGATTGACATTGAACCGTGGGCGCGCCGGTCGAGCGCGGCGGCGATACCCGCGTCGCCGCCGCTGGTGGCCGGCGCCGGCATCAACATCACGGACGAACTCGAAGGTCGCAAGCGGGTGGCGGTTACCAATCCCCGGGTAGGCGCCGGCGGTGAGTCAGCCGCAGCCGACAAGAAGTTCGTGCAGCCGGCGCTGGATCCGGTCCGCGAATGGCGCCTGGAGGCGATTCAGAAGATTGATCCTCACGTGGTGCGGTTGGTCTACGACGAGAGCGCGCAGAAGTATCAGGGCACGTTCCCGATCAGCGCGGACGGCACGGTGACTGCGCGGCTGGAATACGTGCGCCCGGGTACGAGCGGCAACGCGGATGCCGGCAAGTTCAAGGTGGTTACTTTGCCGCTCGATACGGCTCGGACCAACCTGTTCGAGGAAGGCACGGTCGATGCGCTCATTTTGCAGATGGGCCGCACGGAAGCGGAGGCGGTGACGGCTCGGAAGAGCATCGAGAAGGTGGTCAAGGACACCCGGACCACCAATACCCTAGCGATCATTACCAAGACGGCGTACCTTGGCGGTCCTTACCCGTTGCATGACGCGGCCACGGCGTACGTGAGGATCAACTTCGGGCTCACGGGCGGGCCGGTGACGGGTTGGAACCGCGATAGCAGCAAGGACGTGGATCCGACTGAGTTGCGCGCCGCCAGGGGCGGTATCGCGCCCGGCGCCTTGGCGGTCGTTCAGAACGGCGTGGTCCTCGTTGGTGACAGGTACTCGGGCACTGTCTACGCGTTCAAGGACGGACGCCGGTTTCCCGGAGCGGATATCACCACCGGGATCGGCTTTTCTCACGTCAATGGAATGTCCTACAACCGCACCGGCAACAAGCTCGCCGTTACGCGGGGTGGGTATGGTGAGGAGATCAGGATATTCACGTTGTCGCAGCCCGGAACCGCAGGGCAAACACCCACCGAGTTGCGCGCGGACAGGATCGAAACAAACCAGTTGGACACCGGAGGATCTCTGAGCCGGTGGTGTATAGCGTGGCACGGCGACGACTTGTGGGTGATTGACCGGCACGGCTTTGCGCGCGTGTTCCACAACCCCACAGGGAGCGACCGCATTCAGAATGTTGAAAAGCAGCCCACGTTGCCGGGGACGGATCAGGTCTCCGCCGCGACGTTCGTAGGGAACGTGCTGATCTACGGCGGTGACGGCGCTACGGTGTACGCCTACAACGTAAAGACTGGTAAACCTGAGCCGCGGCTTGCGCTCACCGGTTCGCAGGTAAGCGCGGGCGTGTCCGGCTTTGGCTCGACGTTGCTCAGCGCGGCATACGACCCTGCTGCTGCGATCCTGTACTTGGGTGGTTGGGGTGATCATCTGGCTGCGTTTGCGGCGTCGAAGGCCGTTACGGCATTCCCGGAGGAGTTGCACGGCTACCGCACCATGAGCAAGAAGCGGCTGCAGGCGGAGACGCTCGATGCGCCGGAGGGTGACGCGGAGCGCGCCTTCACGGTGGTGGTGTCGGAGCAGCAGCCCGCGGCGGTCGCGCGGCTCAAGACGCTGAGGTTCGTTGAGGACAGCACGAATCAGAGCCGCTACGAGGTGGAGGAGCCGTTCACGGGTATCACGTCCATCGTGTTCGACGCGCGCGCCGGCAACGAGCAGTACAAGTATCAGGTCTGGATGCGGTCCAGCGACGCGCAGGGCGACGGAATCCCGACGGTGATCAAGGTGGGGAGCCTCGAATATTCGTTGGAGCCATCGAGTCTGGGCGGCGCCCCCCTAGCGGCGTTCGTGACGCCGGCGGTAGCGAGCGCGGCGCGGGTGTCCGACGGCACGCTGAGCCGGCAGATTGACCTTCGCTACGCGGACGGTTCCTGGGCGAACGGGGTGGTGACGAGCGAACCCCGGACGCTCACGAACACGCAGTTGAAAGACGCCTTGGGGCCGGGGGCCGACCCGGTGGCGCAGGTGGGCAACACCGAGCGCTGGCCGCTTGCCAAGGTGCCCATCGTGAAGATGACCCAGGCGCAATACGACGCCGCTACGGCGGCCGGCACCATCTCGCAGGACATCCTCTACGTGGTCGTGGGGTAGGCCGGCGCCGCGGCGCCGGCCTGCTTACTCTTCTTCTAACGTTGCCGCGGCGGTGGCGCCGCTGCCGCCGCCGCCGGAAAATACCACGCTCGGCGCGGAGGTGTAGCCGCTGCCACCGTCCGTGATAACCACCGCCGCCACCCCGCCGGATATCTCCGCGATGGCGGTGGCGCCGCCGCCTCCTCCCGTGATCTTGACTCTCGGCGCGACGTTGTAGCTGTGGCCTCCGCTGGTAATGACCACCGACGACACGGGGCCGCTCATATATGCCGTCCCGGCCGCACCGCTGCCCCCGCCACCCGAGAAGGATACGGTTGGAGGGGAGTGGTAGCCGCTCCCCCAGTTGGTCATGCCGACCGCGTACACCCCACTGGACAGCGCCGCCGTGGCGGCGGCGCCGGAGCCGCCGCCGCCCGAAAACGAAATGCTTGGCGCTGAGGCGTAGCCGCTCCCTCCATTCGTGATGGACACCGACGCTACCCCGCCGGACTCCAGTACCGCGGTACCGGCCGCGCCGCTGCCGCCGCCGCCGGAAAACGTGACGTCAGGCGGGGAGGTGTAGCCGCTGCCGGGGTTATCGACCGTCACCGCCCCGACTTCGGCGCAACACTCGTTCTGGTGCTTCAGGAACGCTCTGGCGGTGGCGCCAGAGCCGCCGCCGCCGGAAAACGCGACGTCAGGCGGGGAGGTGTAGCCACTGCCGGGGTTATCGATCGACACACCCTCTACGTTGTCAATAGCCACGGTAACGGAACCGCTCGCACCGTAGCCGCTGCAGCAATAGAAGCCCCAATTGGGCTCGCGAAACTCGACACGAGGGAGATAAGCTTCTTTGACGTACTTGCCGCCGCGAACGATCGTCACCGCCGTCACCGAACCGTTCAGCAGCGCAATGCCAGTGGCGCCGGAGCCGCCGCCGCCGACAAAGGAAACGTCAGGGGCGGAGGCGTAGCCCTTGCCGGGCGTCGTGATCGTCACGGCCGCTACGGACCCGGGCGGCCCCGTCTCCGCGGCGGGCAGCGCCGGCACCTCGCCGGTGGTGAACGACCACACGGGGCCTCTGGTGGTGCCGGCGTCGTTTATTGCGTCCACCCGCCAGTAGTAGGTCGTCTCGCCGGGCAGCCACCGCTCCGGCGCTGTCGCGCCTGGCCTCCGTATTTCCACGTCTTCGCCGGTGGAGTGGATCGGCGTGCCCAGGGAAGCGTCGGCGGCGAGGTTTTTCGACGTTCCCCAGTATACCTCGTAGCGTTTTGCGCGGTAGGCGGAGTGCCAACCCAGCCACGCCGACACGGGGCTCACGTCGGTCGCCCCGTCGGGGGGGTGCGGACCAAAGGCCGCTTCGGGAGCGGCCGGCAGTCCGCCCGGCGCGGACGGCGCGCCCGGCTCCCCGGGGTTGACCGGCTCACTCGGCGCAGCCGGCTCCTCCGGCGCAGCCGGCGCCGGGCGGCCGGCGGGAATGGTGGGCGCCACGTCGTCCGGCAGGCCCCCCACGTCGAAGTCATCCGGCAGGTCGGACACCTGCGCCACGCACCGGTCGTTGGAGTCGACCACGCAGGTCGTGTCGTCGCCACGGCGGACGACGTACAGACGATTGTCGCCGCCGGGGTAACGGATCACGATCAAGTAGTACGGTGACTGCTGCGCCTGCGCCGCCCGGTCGTCCGGCAGGCCGGCCAGCGACTGATTCACCGGCGCCGAGCAGGTGGCCGGGGCCGTGGCGCCGCCCAGGTGCAGGGTGTCGGCGACGATCGCGCCGTGGATGCCCGCGCCGTCGCGGTAGAGCAGCGTGATCGCCGAGTCGTCGCATGACGCCTGCGGCTCCTGCGGGGGCGTCGGCGTCGGGGTAGGGGCGTTCGCCGTCGGGGTGACCGCCGGCTGGCAGGCGGCCACGATTCCAACCAGGATCAGCAACGGTACCCACCGCGCCCGGGAGTAGTCTCTCATCTCCATGCGTCCGCTCCTTGCCGGCGCCGCGGCGCCGGCCTGCTTACTCTTCTTCCAACGTTGCCGCGGCGGTGGCGCCGCTGCCGCCGCCGCCGGAAAACACTACGCTCGGCGCGGAGGTGTAGCCGCTGCCGCGGTCGGTGATAAACACCGCCGCCACCCCGCCCGATATCTTCGCGATGAATTGGGCGTTGCCGCCGCCGCCGAGCCTATAATCGACTTGCGGCGGGACGTGGTAGCTGTGCCCTCCGTTGGTAATGACCACCGACGACAAGTAGCCGCTCAAAAATGCGGTCGCGGCCGCGCCGCTGCCCTCGCCGCCCGAGAAGGATACGGTTGGAACGGAGTGGTAGCCGCTCCCCTTGTTGGTCATGGCCACCACCCCTAACCCGCTGAACAGCGCCGCAGTGGCGGCGGCGCCGGAGCCGCCGCCGCCCGAAAACGAAATGCTCGGCGCCGAGGTGTAGCTCCCTCTTTTCGTGAGGGACACCGCCGCCACCCCGCCGGACTCCAGCACCGCGGTGCCGGTGGCTCTGATGCCGCCGAAGCCGCGGGAAAACGTGACGTCAGGCGGGGAGGTGTAGCCGCTGCCGGGGTTATCGACACGCACCACCGATACTCGGCTGCAGCAATGGCCCTCGGACCACAGCCGCGCGAAGGCGGTGGCGCCGCTGCCGCCGCCGCCGGAAAACGTGACGTCAGGCGGGGAGGTGTAGGTGCCAGGGTTATCGATACTCACCCCCCATACTTCGTCAAGAGTCACCGTAGCGTAAGCGGTCGCACCGTGGCCCCTGCAGCAATAGGGGCCATTATAGTTCTCTGTGAACTCGAGAACCGGATTTTCGTAGAAGCCGTTGCCGCGGTGAGTGATCGTCACCTCCGTCACCGAACCGTTCAACACCGCAACGGCAGTGGCGCCGGAGCCGCCGCCGCCGACCAAGGAAACCTCAGGCGGGGTGGTGTAGCCCTTGCCGGGCGTCGTAATCGTCACGGCCGCTACGGAGCTGGGCGGCCCCGTCTCCGGCTCCACGGCGGATGGCACCGCCGGCAACTCGCCGGTGGTGAACGACCACACCGGGCCTCTGGTGGTGCCGGCGTCGTTTATTGAGTCCACCCGCCAGTAGTAGGTCGTGTTGCCGGCCAGCCATATGTCCGTCCATCTCGCGCCCGGTCTCTGTATAGACGTGAACTCGACACTGGCCAGGATCGGCGTTTTCAGGTAAGCGTCGGCGGCGAGGTTCTTCTCGGTCCCCCAGTATACCTCCCACCGTTTGGCGTCGGGGGAGGTCCAATCCAGAATCGGCGTGCTAACGGGCGCGCCGGTCGCCCCGTCGCGGGGATACGGATCGAAGGCCGCTTTGGGAGCGGCCGGCAGTCCGCCCGGCGCGGATGGCGCGCCCGGCTCCCCCGGGTTGACCGGCTCGTTTGGCGCAGCCGGCTCCTCCGGCGCGACCGCCGTCGGCCGGCCGGCGGGAATGATCGGCTCCACGTCGTCCGGCAGGTCCCCCACGTCGAAGTCATCCGCCAAGTCGGTCACTTGCGCTACACACTCGCCGTTGGTGTCGATGGTGTCGATCACGCAGGTCGTGCCGTCGCCGCGGCTGCTGAGGAGGTACATACGATTATCGCCGTCGGGGTAGCCGACCACGATCAGGTAGTACCGGGACTGCTGCACTTGCGCCGTCCGGTCGTCCGGTATCGACAAGCCGGCCAGCAGCGACGAATTCGCGGGGGCCATACAGGTGGCCGGGGCCGTGGCGCCGCCCATGTGCAGCACGTCGGCGACGATCGCGCCGTGAATGCCGGCGTCGCCGCGGTCGAGCAGCGTGATCGCCGAGTCGTCGCATGAGGCCTGCGGCGCCGCCGGGGTTGGCGTCGGGGTTGGAGTCGGGGCGTTCGCCGTCGGTTTGGGGGCGTCTGCCGTCGGGGTGACCGCCGGGCTGCAGGCGGCCACGATTCCAACCAGGATCAGCAACGGTACCCACCGCGCCCGGGAGTAGTCTCTCATCTCCATGTGTCCGCTCCTTGCCGGGGCCGCGCCGCCAGCCTGCTTACTCATACCATGTGGGCGCGTCGGGCGCAACTAACCAGCAGCCACCGCACCGCCAGCGTGAGGCGCATCGGCGTCGTGTGGGCGGCGGCGGAAGAGGGGTAGACAGCCGTACGGATACTCCTTATGCTGCCCCTTGCACCGTGCAGCGAACCTATGGGTACGAGTGCAGGAGGTAGGACTGATGTTACGACCTACGGGGTCGAAACGGCAATCGAACCGCCAGCCGTTGCCGCAGCCGGCCGAGGGCGCCGGCGCGGGTGTGGCGGCGCTGGTGGCGGCTACGCCGGTGCGGGCGCCGATTGAGGCGAGTGCCGAATGGTAGGACGGGAGGAGTTCGAGGCGGCGCTGCGGGAGAGTGAGGTACTGCTTGAAGCGGCGGACGTCACCATTCAGAGCACGGCGAAGACGCAGGCGGTATCGATCACGGGCGAGCCGGAGGTACCCGATTTCGACCCGGATCGTGAGCTGATATGGACGGTGGACGGCAGCGCCGCGCGGTTCGACCTCTCAGAGCTGTTGGCGAAGCCGGAGGTTGCGGATGACACGGCTCTGAGTTCAGACAACGCCATCGTGCAATGGGTGGGCAGCAAGCTCTTCATGCTGGCGCGGTCGACCGATTCGCCTTCGCAGTTCCTGTTCTCGTCCGATCACGCGGGCACCTACTCGGTAGAGATCACGGTATCCTCAATCGACATTGAACCGTGGGCTCGCCGGTCGAATGCGGCGACGATACCGGCGGCGAAGCTGCCGAGCCCAACCGACGTCGGCGACGAGTACAATTACACCCTCGACAACAATAACTGGGTAGACACTGGGCTGACGATACCGGACAAGGAGTGGTTGCTGCTGTCGCTCAAAGATTTTCAGAGAGGAAGCGGAGGGGTGGGGGAGGGGCGGATTACCTCCTATAGTAACGAAGTGTTTGTGCGGATAGCTGATCTTATCGACACCCCGCTCACGGCAGGCACGAACCGCTATACCAGCAGCACCAGTACGCTCCACGGCGTCGTAGTCAATTTCGCCAGTGATAGTCAGGATGCGGGTCAACTGCATTTTGGGGCGACTTCTAACCGCAATCTGCTAATCGCAAGGCATGACGTTGGCCAACAGGGTACCTTGCGGGTGAGGTCGTTGTAGTGGCGCCAAATGCACCTGCACGCGGATCTGCCTGAGCGCGGCGGCGCGCCGGGCGGCACGGATGTATACGCCGATCGTGGGTTCGCTGGGCTACGTGATGTCGCCCGACCGCCGCAAGACCCTGCTGGTGCACCGCAACGCGCGCGCGAATGACGATCATCTGGGCAAGTACAACGGCCTTGGCGGCAAGATGGAGCCGGGGGAGGACATAGCGACCTGCATGCGGCGCGAGATTCGGGAGGAGGCGGGTATCGAGTGCCGCAGCATGACGTTGCGCGGAACCATCAACTGGACCGGCTTCGGGCCGCGCGGCGAGGATTGGCTCGGCTTTGTCTTTCGCATCGACCGCTTTAGCGGCGAGCCGCTGGCGCGCAACCCGGAGGGCGACCTGGAGTGGCACGCCATCGACCGTCTCGAATCGCTGCCGCTGTGGGCCGGCGACCGCTACTTCCTGCCGCTGGTGTTCGACGATGATCCGCGCCCGTTTCACGGCTACATGCCCTACGCCAACGACCGCCCGCTCGACTGGCGCTACGTGCGTGAGTGACCCGAATCAGCGGCCGCTAACGCCGGCGGGGGAGTAGCGGTAACGGCCTGAATCAGCGCCCGGAGGTAGCCCAGGATATAGGCTTCGCCGGCCGGGGAGTCGGCGCCGCCGGGGCCGGCGTCGAGTTGCGGCACGTGATCGGGCACCACCATGCCGTCGTAACCCACCTGCGCCAGCGCCGCCATGACGCGGTGCATGTCGAGGTAGCCGTTGTCCGGGAAGGTCTCGTGGAAGTCGGGCATCGGCGAGCTGACGTTGCGGAAGTGCACTTGAAAGATATGGCCGCGGCTGCCGAACTCGTAGATGGCGCCGGTCACGTCCTCGCCGCGGCCCTCGGGGCCGAACATCTCGGCAAAGCAGCCGACGCAGAACAGGATTCCCGACCACGGGCTGTGCCCGGAAATCTCCATGGCGCGGCGAAACGCCGTGCGGCTGCTGAACAGGCGCGGCACGCCCTGATGGTCCGCCGGCGGGTCGTTGGGATGCAGTTGCAGGCGCACGCGGTGTTCCTCCGCCACCGGCAGGAGTTGGCGCATGAACGCCGCGTAGTTGTCCCACAGCTCGGCGTGGGAGTAGCGGCGCTCGTAGGCGTCGGGCAGCGCCTGCGCGTCGGCCAGGCGAAACAGGCGCGTGCTGCAGCCGCGCGTCTCGGTGCGGCCGGTAGCGTAGGCGCCGCCGGTGTGCCAAGCGTAGGTCATGGTCCCGACGCCGGCGCGCCCGAGGTCGCGGATGAAGCGCTGCAGCAGCGCGATTTCCGCGGCGGCTTCCGGCAGGCCCAGGGCGATGGGGCGGCAACTGTAGCGGTCGGCGAGCATGATCTCATGCAGCCCCAAGCCGCCCTCCTGCACGGTGTCGCGCACGCGGCAGATGTCGTCGTAGCTGCTGGCGCTGGCCGGGATGCGCACCTCCACTTTCTCCACGCCCATCTGGCGCAGGAAGCGCAGCCGCGCGGGCGTGAGAGTACGCGGCGTCTGATGGCTCACGCCGAGCTGCAGATTGGCGGGATTGGCGGCGGTCACGGGCATGCGGCGCAGCCTACCACTCCGGTACCGGCGCCGCCCAGGCGCCGATCGCCATCGCGCCGCCGTCCACGCACACGTACTCGCCGGTCATGAAGCCGGCGTGCTCGCTGGCCAGGAACACCATCGCCTTGCCAATGTCGTCCGGCTGGCCGAGCCGGCCCAGCGGCTGATTGCGCGCGAAGGCGGCCAGCGCCGCGGGCGGATCTTCGGTGGCGGTGGCGGCCTCCTGCACCATGGGGGTGTCGATGGTGCCGGGGTTCACCGCCAGCACGCGGATGCCCTCCTTGGCGTAATCGAGCGCCATCTGCCGGGTGAGGGCCAGCAGGCCGCCCTTGCTGGCGGCGTAGGCCGGCACCTTGGGCATCGACTGCAGCCCCTGCACGCTGGCGACGTTGATGATCACGCCGCCGCCGCGCTTGCGAATCTCCGGCAGGCAGTACTTGGCCATGAGGAAGTGGCTCTTGAGGTTCACCGCCAGGATGCGGTCCCACTGCTCCTCGGTAGTCTCCTCCACGGTGCGATAGGAGTCGGAACGCTGGATGCCGACGTTGTTGATCAGCACGTCGACGCCGCCGAAGTGGGCCGCGGCCTCGGCGGCGGCGCGCCGGCAGTCGGCGGTAACGCCCAGGTCGGCGGCAATGTAGACCGCCCCCGGCCCGCGCGCCGCGGCCTCGGCGGCGGTTGCCGCGCCCTGCCCGGCGTCCACGTCCACCACCGCCACGCGCGCCCCGCTGGCGGCGAACTCCAGCGCGACGCCGCGCCCGATGCCCTGCGCCGCGCCGGTGACCAGCACCACCCGCCCCGCGTAATCAATCCTCATCCCTGCCGCTCCTTCCGGTGAGTTCAATCACCCCAAGTCCTGACCGGCGCGCCCCGGCGCACTGGCGCCGGTCGAGCGACACCAGTCCATCCGCCTTCTGACTGAGCGCGGCCGCCACGTGGAGCAGATCAATTGTGCGTAATCCGACTGCGCCGGCCAAGTCCGCCGACAGGCGCTCGGCCGTGTCGTAAATCTGCCCCCAATTTACTTCCTGTCGAATCAGTTTGCGTGCAAGAAAGTCGGTGGCGATCATGCCGAGCGAGGTCACCAGTTGACTGGGGCCGATTCGTTGCGAAACCGCTTCAGTCGTAGCGCATTTCGTATCTCGATTTCATGCAGACGGTTCACGACCACCGCTTGGCCCTGACGCATGACGAAGCGGGCGACGGTATCGCTCAGGTCTTCACGCGCGTAGAGTTTCACGATCACGGAGGAGTCGTAGTAGAGACTCACCGTTCTCCGCGACCCTCCAGAATGAGTTGCGATGCGGTTGTCCCGCCGATGGGAGTCGGATAGACCGCCTGCAGGCGCTGCTCGGCGTCACTCCAATCGCATGCCTGAGACGTAGCCGGGAGCGGCACGATGCGGGCCACGGGCCGGCCACGCCGAACCACTTCAATCTCGTCGCCGGCTTCGACCTCAGCGAGTACGGCGGCCAAGTGATGCTGGACGTGGCGGACGCTGAGCGACTTGACGTTAGACGACATGCCTAACGGTAGCGCTCGTGTTCGAGCGTGTCAACGGCGTTGCCGGGCGGGCAAGCGGCAGGTGCGCCCCGCTGGCGGCGAACTCCAGCGCGATGCCGCGCCCAATGCCCTGCGCCGCGCCGGTCACCAGCACCACCCGCCCCGCGTAATCAATCGTCATCGGCGTTCGGGGCGCCCGGAGTGGGGGCGGTTACGGCTTGGAAGGGGCCGGTGACGTCGGGCACGCGGGCGTAGCTCATTCCGTCGTCCGAGTCGCCCCGCTGCCAGTCGACCTGCGCCACCGGGTGGCCCTCCGTTGTCCAGATGCCGAGTTCCTCGTCCCTGCCGAGCGCGAAGCCGGGCCAGCCGTCGGAGTCCAACTCGATCCGCAGGTAGGCGCCCGGTTCGATGATCAGACCCGCCGGGAAAGGGGTGCGCTTGCCGAGGTGGTCAGGTCGTCGGCAACTACGAAGCCGGCGAGCGGCAACGGCGCGTCCGATGCGTTGTAGAGCTCGAACCAGTCGCGCGGCTCGCCGCGCGCGGCCACCTCGTTGATGACCAGACCGGAGCCGCCGGGAGCGGCCGCTGCCGGTTCGTTTTCGCCTTCGTCCGCCGCCGGTTCGGCGATGCCCCACAGCGTGCCATAGAAGCGGCCGGAAACGACGGCCCCCGGGTTCATGCCGGCCGCGTCCAACTCCAGACCGCCGCTGAGGATCGGGGTAAAGTCCTTCGGCTCCGCGGCCCCGGGCGCCAGTGACCAGGCGACGCCGCCCACGCCCTGCTCGCCGATAGCCAGCCGGGCGCCGGCGGCGGCGCGGTCGGGCGGCAGCCAAGCCGTGATTCCGTCGATGGAAAAGTCCGGCATCCGCGTCATCAGGGTGATCACGGCTGCCTCCTCGACTCCCATCTGCGCTGCTTCGTCGGGCCGCGCCATGCCCGCGGTAACGCCGGTGTTCCCGACCGGCTGTTCCGCACCGTCCAGCAGGAAGCGGGTTACGGCGCCGGCCACGAACGGGTCCGCGCCTTCCTTGGTGCCCCAGGTGGTCTTGAACCACAGCTCCATCAAGGTCGGCTCGCCCATGCACACCTCCGCGGGAGCGAGGGGCCACGGCCAGTCCGGCGGCTCGGGCTGCAGGTCGGCGACGATCTCGGCCCGCCGCCCGCTGATGAATTGGCGCACGCGCTCCGCGTCGGCGGCGGCCTCGGCGCGCCGCTCGGGCAACGCGTGGGTCCGCACCAGCGCCGCCATTCGCTCGCCGCGGCGCAGCAGTTCCGCTTCGTCCCAGGCCGTGTCGAGCAGTTCCCGCAGGCGCGCCACGTACCGTGCGCGCCACTCGGAATCGCCGTACAGACGGTGGGCGATGGCCCCGTGCGCCATGACCGACGGGGGCGACACGAAGTCGTCAAAGGGGTTGTCGGTGGTCCTGAACGTGTCGTCCGCCCCCCACGGGATGAACGTGAAGCGCCCCTTCGGCTCGCGGTACACGTAGAAGTTGTTGCGGTCGCCGGCGTAGCCGTCCCAGTGCCCGACCAGCGCCTCGGCCGCCCAGAAGGTGAGGAATTGGTCGAGGTCGACGGCCGCGTCCAGGGCCCTCAGGCCGGCCGGCGAGGGGTCCTGCAGTGCGGCCACCACGGCGTCGACGTCCGACCAGTCGCCGGCGTCCCGGTTGGTCTTCTTGTCGATGGTGCCGCGGAACTCGGGCCGGAAGTCGCTTACCGTTCCTTCGTACAGGTTGCCGCCGGCATCGGCAAAGGCGCGCTTCAGGAGCGAGCGCTCAATGTCCTCGACGTGCACGTAGAGGCCGAGCGCCTCGCCGTTTACGGCGACCCGGGCGTAGTTGCAGCGCGGCGCCGGCAGTCCGGCGGCGGCAAACACCTGGTATGCCAGGCAGGTGTTGAGCAGGGACGGGTCCTGCACGCTGTTGTTCAGGGTGACGCGCCGGAGCACGCCGCCGAGCGCCTGATCGTCCGTGAACTTGTCGAAGCCGAGCTTGAGCGACGGTTTCTCCTCGTTGAGCGAGCCGAGAAACCCCTTCTTGCGCACTCCGACCTCGCCGTAGCGCTGGCCGTCCACCGTGACGTCCGCCGCAAACCAGGAGAAGACCTGGTCGAACGGCTGGGCCAGACACTCGGTGCCGCCAAACGCGTCGCCCCAGGTCCGCGTCTGCCGGCGCAGGGTGTCCCAGTCCCCGGGGGCCATCTCCACGGCGACGTCGAGCACGTGATCGAGGGCAAACCACGGATCGGTCGGATGGCCGCCCGCCGCCTCCTGCGCCCCCGCCGGCGTGCTCAATCCAAGCAACAACACACCCGACAGCGCGCAAAGCAGCGCCGCCGGCCTCAACCCGCCAGTACGAACGACGACGTTTCGCTTCCGCATCGGCGCTACTGTAACACCCCAGGTTGCCAGCGGCAACGATCTGTCTCTAAGCCTCAACGATCCCAACGGGCTGTGTTTCTGGCAGGACCGCTGGCACCTGCTGGCATACCCCATCCGCTCCCGGTTACGACGGAAATACCCCATCACCGCCCGAATCTGCCGCCGCCACGGATGCTTGCCGCACAAATAGCGCAGCCTCCGGATCACCTGTTCCACCCCGCCAGGGTCATGGCGTAACACGCGACGATGCTTCTCGTACTGCGCCCGCCCCTTCGCGTTCGTCTCCCCGCAGGCAGCATCGATCGCCACACTCAGGTGTTCGGCCGCATGGAAGAAGTCCACCAACTCCGTGCTCCGCTCAACCTCCGGCGCCAACGCGTTCGTCGCGTTGTCGTTCGTGAGCACCTTTACCCCGGCCTCGATCTTGGCATTCCTGGTGTTCGGGCCTATGGTCGACGTCAAGAGTTCGCTGATGTTCTCCAGCATCATCAATCTGAGCTACGGCTGGCTGACCGTGGTCGCCATCGTCAGTCGTGCGGCCGCGGGTGCTGTCGACCAGTCGATGGCGCCCCCGGCGCGTGCCGCCGAAGCGCCGTTGCGCATCACCCTGGAAATCGCCGGCGCGCCGCGGCCGAGGTGGTGCTGTGGGACACCGCCGCCGACTCCCCGGTGGCGGCTCCCCTGACCGGCCGCTCCCCAAGCTGGCTCCCGTAGTGTTGCCCGACGCGCCGCCCCGCCCGTGGAGCTTCGACGGCGACGGCGAGCTGTTCAGGCTGGCGTCGGAGGCGTTGCGCATCCGTCTCGCGCACCTGTTCGACGCCGCGCTGGCGGTGCATACCTCGCTGGTGGAGCCGCTGCCGCACCAGATCACTGCGGTTTACGAAGCGATGCTCCCGCGCCAACCGTTGCGCTTTCTGCTGGCCGACGACCCCGGCGCCGGCAAGACGATCATGACCGGGCTGCTGATGAAGGAGCTGATCGCGCGCGGCGACCTGCAGCGCTGCCTGGTGGTGTGCCCCGGCAGCCTGGCCGAACAGTGGCAGGACGAGTTGCGCCGCCGCTTCCACCTGCGCTTCGACATCCTCTCCAACGCCAAGCTGGCCGCGGCGCGCACCGGCAACTGGTTCCCGGAGACCGACCTGGCCATCGCGCGGCTCGACAAGCTGGCGCGCGACGACGCCCTGCAACAGAAGCTGCAGGCGCCCGACTGCCGCTGGGACCTGATCGTCTGCGACGAAGCGCACAAGATGGCGGCCTCCTTTACCGGCGGCGAGGTGCGCTACACCAAGCGCTACCGCCTGGGGCAGACGCTGGGCGGGCTGACCCGCCACCTGCTGCTGCTCACCGCCACGCCCCACAACGGCAAGGAGGAGGATTTTCAGCTTTTCATGGCGCTGCTGGACGGCGACCGCTTCGCGGGCCGCTTCCGGGACGGCGCGCACGCCGCCGACGTGTCGGACCTGATGCGGCGGATGGTCAAGGAGCGGTTGCTCAAGTTCGACGGCGCGCCGCTGTTTCCCGAGCGCGTGGCCCACACCGTTCCCTACCGGCTGTCGGGGGTGGAAGCGCACCTCTATGAGGCGGTGACCGGCTACGTGCGCGAGGAGTTCAACCGCGCCGAGGCGTTGGAGAACAACCGCCGCGCCGGCGCCGTGGGCTTCGCTCTGACCCTGCTGCAGCGCCGCCTCGCGTCCTCACCGGAGGCGATCTATCAGTCGTTGCGCCGGCGCCGCCAGCGCCTGCGGAGCCGCTTGCGGGACCTGGATCTGCTGCGCCGCGGCGGGGGCGGGGGAAGGGGCGCCGCCGGCCCCGCGCCGGCGGCACGGGCCGCCCCGGAACCGGAGGAGATCGACGACTTCGACGACTTGGACGACTTGGACGACCTGCCGGCGGACGAGTTCGAGGCCGCGGAGGAGGAGATCCTCGACCAAGCCACGGCCGCCCGGTCGGTGGCGGAACTGAAGGCCGAGATCAGCACCATCCGGCACGTGGAGGAGGTCGCGTTGCGGGTGCGGCGTAGCGGCCGCGACGCCAAGTGGCGGCAGCTCGCCGGCCTGCTCGCGGAGATCTGGCCGCCCGGATCTCTGGCGCCTCACCGGCCGTCCCGCGGGCCGTACCGGGCGCCGCAGAAGCTGGTGATCTTCACCGAGCACCGCGACACGCTCACCTATCTGCGCGGGCGCATCGCCACGCTGCTCGGGCGGGAGCAGACCATCGCCGTGATTCACGGCGGACTGGGGCGGCAGGAGCGGCGCGCCGCGCAGGAGGCGTTCCGCCACGATCCCACCGTCGTCGTCCTGCTGGCGACCGACGCGGCCGGCGAGGGGATCAACCTGCAGCGCGCCCACCTGATGGTCAACTACGACCTGCCGTGGAACCCCAACCGCCTGGAGCAGCGCTTCGGGCGCATCCACCGGATCGGCCAGACCGAGGTGTGCCACCTGTGGAACCTGGTGGCCGAGGAGACCCGCGAGGGCGACGTCTACCGGCGGCTGCTGGAAAAGCTGGAGCAGGCGCGCGCGGCGCTCGGCGGGCAGGTGTTCGACGTGCTCGGCACGCTGCAGTTCGCCGGGCGCCCGCTACGCGACCTGCTGCTGGAGGCGGTGCGCTACGGGGAGCGGCCGGAGGTGCGGGCGCGGCTCACCACGGCGCTCGACTCCGCCCTGGACCGCGCCAAACTGCAGACGCTGCTGGACGAGCAGGCGCTGGCGCCGGACGCCATGGACGCCACCCGCGTGCGTCGGGTGCGGGAGGAGATGGAGCGGGCCGCGGCGCGGCGCCTGCAGCCGCACTACGTCGAGTCGTTCTTCCGCGCGGCGTTCGCGCGGCTGGGCGGAACGCTGCGCCAGCGCGAGCCGCGGCGCTACCAGATTACCCACGTGCCGGGCGCGGTGCGCGGCCGCGGCCGGCTGCTCGGAGCCGGCGAGCCGGTCCTCACGCGCTACGAGCGCGTCGCCTTCGAGAAGGCGCTGCTGGCGCCGCCGGGGCAGCCGCCGGCGGCGTTCCTCTGTCCCGGCCACCCGCTGCTCGACGCGGTGCTCGACCTGACCTTGGAGCGCCACCGCGGCCTGCTGCAGCGCGGCGCCGTGCTGGTGGACGAGCGCGCCGCCGGCAGCGCGCCGCGCGTGCTGTGCTATCTGGAGCATGCGATCCGGGACGCCGGCCGCACGCGCGGCGGCGAGCAGCGGGTGGTGTCCAAGCGCCTGCTCTACGTGGAGCTGGACGCCGCCGGCCGCGCGCGCCACCTGCGCTACGCGCCCTACCTGGACTACCGGCCGCTGGCGGCCGGGGAGCCGGCCGCCGCCGCCATTCTGGCCCGCCCGGAGTGCGCGTGGATCGCCGGCGGCCCGGAGCGGCGCGCGCAGGAGTACGCGGCGGCCCACGTCGTACCGGAGCACCTGCAGGAGGTGCGCGGCGCGCGGTTGGCGCTGATCGCCAAGACCGAGGCCGCGGTCAGGGAGCGGCTGACCAAGGAGATCGCCTACTGGGACCACCGCGCCAACCAGCTCCGGGAGCAGGAGCGGGCGGGCAGGGCGGGCGCCACGCTCAACTCCGGAGAGGCGCGGCGGCGCGCCGACGGGCTGCAGGCGCGGCTCCGGCGGCGGCTGCGGGAGTTGGAGTTGGAGGCGCAGTTGGAGCCGCTGCCGCCGGTGGTGCTGGGCGGCGTGCTGGTAGTGCCGCCCGGCCTGCTCGCGGCGCTGCGCGGGGAGCCGGCGGCGCCGACGCAGATGACCCGCGACACGCAGGAAACCGCGGCGCGGGCGCGCGCCATCGTCATGGAGACCGAGCGCGCGCTCGGCTTCGAGCCGACTGACCGGGAGACCGAGCGCCTGGGCTACGACGTCGAGAGCCGCGTCCCCGGTACCGGCAAGCTGCGCTTCATCGAGGTCAAGGGCCGCGTGAGCGGCGCGGACACCATCACCGTGACCCGCAACGAGGTCCTCTATTCGCTCAACCAGCCCGATGACTACCGCCTGGCCATCGTCGAGTTCCCGGACGGCGGCGGCCACCGCGTGCACTACCTGCGCCGTCCGTTCCGCCGCGAGCCCGACTTCGGCGCCGCCAGCGTCAACTACTCCTTCAAGGACCTCCTGGCCCGCGCCGAACCGCCCTGCTGATCCACCTGCCGGTGACCGTGCGCACGGGACGCAACCCCGAAATTCCCGGTCAAGTCAAATTTGTTGGCCGGCCGGCGGCGCCGTCGGTTGACGTCTCACCGACCGCGCGCGATACTGCCGATGACGGTGGGTTTGCTGCCCCCGCACGGAGGGTGAATTATGGGACTGACCAAGAATGCTCGGGTCAAGATAATCGGCAAGGCGGCCGCGGACGCGGAGTTCCGCGCCGGCTTGCTCAGCGATCCGAAGGGAGCGATCGAGCAGGCCTTCGGCGTCGCCGTTCCGGCGTCGATGACGATCGAGGTCCACGAAGCGGACGCCTCGACCGTGCATCTGATTCTTCCGCCGAGCGGCAAGCTGGGCTCCGAAGAGCTGGAGATGATCGCCGCCGGCTCGGGGGGCGGCCCCGGCTATGACGTATCGTTTGGCCCGCTGACCCCCCCGCCGTCACCCGACGACTGGTGGTTTGATGGCGGTATAACCGTAGGCTAAGCCGCAAATCGACAGATCAGCCCGCCGGCAACGTCCGGCGGGTGCATTATTGACAGGCGCCGGTAAGGGGCATACTGTGAGGGCAGGATGCGCACCTTCAGCACCGCCGGTCCGGTCATCGCGGAGAAGCACTACCACGTCCCACCGCTGGAGCGGCTTGAGCGCAAGGGGTTGCGATCTCTGATCGACCAGTGGAAGTACTTCGTGCTGCACGCGCCCCGGCAGTCCGGCAAGACCTCGGCGCTGTTCGCGCTCGTTGATGAGTTGAACGGCGGCGGCGCGTACCGTTGCGTCTACGTGAACGTCGAGAGCGGCCAGTCCGCTGGCGGTGACGTAGGCGCCGCTTTGCGCGCCATCCTGAACGAGACCGCCGATCAAGCGGAGGCCACGCTGGATGACCCTCTGCCGGGCGAAATCTGGCCCGAGGTGTTGGATCGGGCCGGGCCGCACGACTGTTTGGCCGAAGTGTTGGAGCGCTGGGCGGCGGCGGACCGCAAACCGCTCGTGCTGCTTATCGACGGGGTTGACGCCCTGTTCGGCGACACCCTGGTCGCGGTGTTGCGGCAACTGCGCGCCGGCTACCCGGACCGGCCGCGCCGCTTTCCGCAGAGCGTCATCCTGTGCGGGGTGCGCGGGGTGCGCGACGTGCGCGACTACCGCATCCGCTCCGGCGCCACCAACGAGATCGTCACCGGCGGCAGCGTCTTCAACGTCAAGGCCACGTCGTTGCGGTTGCGCGATTTTTCGGCAACCGAGGCGCGCGCGTTGCTGTGCCAGCACACCGCCGAGACCGGCCAGCCGTGGACCGAGGAGGCGCAGCAGGTGGTGTGGGAGCTCACCGCCGGTCAGCCGTGGCTGGTCAACGCCGTGGCCTACCAGGCGTGCTTCGAAGACCGGGCGGGACGGGACCGCAGCCGCCCCCTCACCGCCGCATCCGTCCGCGCCGCCAGCGAGCAACTGATCCGGCGCCGCGACATCCATCTGGACCAGCTCACCAACAAGCTCCGGGAGGAGCGCGTCCACCGCGTGATCGCGCCGCTGCTCAGCGGCGGGGGCGAACGCGCGTACTCCGCCGCCGACATTGAGTACGTGCGTGAGCTGGGGCTGATCGCACGCGATGACCCGCTACGCATGGCCAATCCGATCTACCGGGAAGTGATTCCGCGCGACCTGGCTTGGACCATGCAGGAGAGTCTGACCCACGATCCCGCCTGGTACGTGGGCGCGGCGGGCGAGCTGCGGCTGACCGACCTGCTGGCGGCGTTTCAGGTGTTTTTTCGCGAGCATTCCGAACACTGGCTCGGGCGGTTCCAGTACCGGGAGGCGGGGCCGCAGTTGTTGCTGCAGGCGTTTCTGCAGCGGGTGGTCAACTCCGGCGGCCGGGTGGAGCGGGAGTACGGGTTGGGACGGATGCGCACCGACCTGCTGATCGTGTGGCCGGCCGGCGAGCCTGCGGAGCGGGCGCGGCGGATGGTGATCGAGTGCAAGGTGGTGCGCGGCGGTCGGGACCAAACCATTCGCGCGGGGTTGGAGCAGACGCGCGCCTACATGGACCGTTGCGCGGCCGCCGAAGGCCACTTGGTGCTGTTCGACCGCAGCGCCGGCAAGACGTGGAGCGAAAAGGTGTTTCGCCGCACCGAAACCGCCGCCGGCAGCCCGCCGGTCACCGTGTGGGGCATGTAACGGGGCAACCGGGCGGGCGCCCGCCTGCTGTTTCACTCCGGCCCGCGCTCGAACGTGGCATCCAACGTCCTCGCCGCCGCGAGTCACGGACGGGATTGATTGATTGACAAGCCCCGGTAAAGAGGCACATTGAGGGCCGGATGCGCACCTTCAACATCGCCGGGCCGGTCGTCGCGGAGGATCACTATCAGGTCCCACCACTGGAGCGGCTGAACCGGGACGAGGTACTCGAGCTGATCCAACTGAAGCGGTACTTCGTGCTGCACGCGCCCCGGCAGTCCGGCAAGACCTCGGCCCTGCTGGCGCTGGTTGATGAGTTGAACGGCAGCGGCGAGTACCGTTGCGTCTGCGTGAACGTGGAACGAGGCCAATCCGCGCGCGAAGACGTGGCCGCGGCCATGCGCGCCATCCTGAATGCGATCGCCCGTAAGGCGGACACGACGCTGGGGGACCGGTTTCCCGCCGAGATCTGGCCTGAGGTGTTGGAGCGGGCCGGGCCGCACGACTGCCTGCGCGGCGTGCTGGCCCGCTGGGCGGCGGCCGACCCCAAACCCCTGGTGCTCCTGATCGACGGGGTTGACGTCCTGATCGGCGATACCCTGATTGCGGTGTTGCGGCAACTGCGCGCCGGCTACCCGGACCGCCCGCGCCACTTTCCGCAGAGCGTGATCCTGTGCGGGGTGCGCGACGTGCGTGACTACCATATCCGCTCCGGCGCCACCAACGAAATCGTCACCGGCGGCAGCGTCTTCAACGTCAAGGCCGAGTCGTTGCGGTTGCGCGATTTTTCGGCAACCGAGGTGCGCGCGTTGCTGTGCCAGCACACCGCCGAGACCGGCCAGCCGTGGACCGAGGAGGCGCAGCAGGTGGTGTGGGAGCTCACCGCCGGGAAGCCGTGGTTGGTGAACGCCGTGGCCTACCAGGCATGCACGCGCGACCGGGCGGGACGGGACCGCAGCCGCCCCCTCACCGCTACCTCCGTCCTCGTAGCGAGCGAGCAACTGATCCGGCGCCGCGACATCCATCTGGACCAGCTCGCCGACAAGCTGCCGGAGGAGCGCGTCCACCGGGTGATCGCGCCGTTGCTCAGCGGCGGGGGCGAACGCGCTTACTCCGCCTCCGACGTCGAGTACGTGCGCGACCTGGGGTTGATCGCGCGCGACGATCCGTTGCGCATGGCCAACGCGATCTACGCCGAGATGGTGCCGCGCGAACTGACCCGCCACGTGCAGTCCAGCATCACCGACCCGCCGGCGTGGTACGTGGACGCTGGCGGGGGTTTGCAGGTGGCCAAGCTGCTGGCGGCGTTCCGGGAGTTCTTCCGCGAGAATTCCGAGCACTGGGTGCAGCGGTTCCAGTATCAGGAAGCGGGGCCGCAGTTGTTGTTGCAGGCGTTCCTGCAGCGCGTCGTGAACAGTGGCGGGCTGGTGCAGCGGGAGTACGGCTTGGGGCGGATGCGCACCGACCTGCTGATCACGTGGCCGGCGGACGCGCCGCCGGGCGCGGCGCGCAAGACGGTGATCGAGTGCAAGGTGGTGCACCCGCAGCGGGCGCTGGAGCAGACCATCCGCGACGGGGTGGAGCAGACCCGCGCCTACCTGCAGCGTTGCGCCGCGGCGGAGGGACACCTGGTGATCTTCGACCGCCGCCCGGAGCGCACCTGGGAGGCCAAGATCTTCCGCCGCGACGAGACGACCGGCGGCGCCCCCGTCACCGTGTGGGGCATGTAATGAACCTGGGTTATGCCGTTCCGGGAATCGAGAGCGCCCCCGGTGTTTGCGGTGGCGCGCCGCGTATTGTCAGGACCCGAATAGCCGTTTGGACTCTGGAACAAGCGCGACGATTGGGGGCCGGAGAGGCGGAACTCCTGCAGGCTTACCCTGCGCTCCGTGCGGAGGACTTGACCAATGCGTGGGCGTATGTTCGTTCCCACCGACAGGAAATCGAGAACCAGATTCGGGAAAACGAGAGCGCCTGAATGGCCCGGTTCTACGCCAACGAGAACTTCCCGTTACCGGTTGTCGAAGAGCTTCGGCGGTTGGGACATGACGTGCTCACCACCCAGGACACGGGGAGGGCGGGGCAGTCGATCCCTGATGATGAGGTGCTCGCATTCGCCGCGAGCCAAGAGCGCACTGTAATAACGCTGAACCGAAAGGACTATGTCGAATTACATCGCCAAGACCCGCGTCACTCTGGCATTATCGTCTGCACGTTCGACCGAGATTTCATCGCCCAGGCACAACGTATTCATACCGCTATGAAATCCGTGCCGGAGCCAGCCGGTAAGCTGATTCGGGTCAACAGACTCTGATTCACCATAAGGAACGCTAGCGTTGATTGGTAAGCGGCTCAATTTGGCTCGATCTAGCGCGGGCCTCTCCCGGTGTGCACTGGAGGCGCGGATTGGCCGCCTCGTGACGGCGCCGGAGATCGGCAAGTACGAGCGGGACGAGTCGATGCCGAGTTCCGGCGCCCTCATTGCGATGGCAAAGGCGCTGGGCGTGTCTGTAGAGTACCTGACCGGCGATCCGGACCTTGTTCTTGCGACGGCGGCGGAGCAGCGCCCCGTCCCGGCCGGAGTCGCGGAGCTGTTGGAGCGCTACCTTGCACTGGAAGAGCTACTTGCCCTGCCGAGCGACGAGTGGGACATACCTCCGGGGGCTCCGTACCCGGCGGCGGGCGATCCTGCTGCGGCGGAGCTCGCGGCATTCAGACTGCGCGCCCATTGGGGCCTCGGACGCAACCCGATACCGAGCATGGTCGAGCTGCTTGAAGCGAACGGAATAAAGGTCATCGCGTTCGACCTGGGTGCCGGCGACGGCCTGACCGCGTACGCCCGGCGCGGCGGCATCCGCCGCCTTGCGTCCGCGATCGTCGTCAACCGCGGGCACTCCGGTGAGCGCCAACGCTTCACGCTGGCGCGCGAGTTGGGACGCTTGGTCTTGGCGGTCGACGCCGGCGTTGGCCCCGAAAAGGCCGCGCATCGCTTCGCCGGCGCGTTCCTCATGCCGGCGGCCTCGCTACGCAGGGCAATCGGCAGCAGGCGAACCTCGATCGGCCGGAACGAACTGCTCAGCCTGAAGCGGCGCTTCGGCGTGAGCGTGCAGGAGCTGGTGCGCCGGTGCCGGGACCTCGGGATCATCGACGACGCCTTGTTCGGGACGCTGTATCGGGACATGTCCGGGTTCGGCTGGGGGAGCCTGCCGTACGCGGAGCCGGAGCCGCTGGCGCCGGAGCCGCTGGCGCCGGAGCGCCCGTCACGCTTCGAACGCCTCTGCTCCCGCGCCGTGGCCGAGAACGTGATCTCCGACGCCAAGGCGGCGGAACTGCTTGGTACGTCGGTGCGCGAATTGACCACTCGGAGACGCCGCCGGAGGGGGGTGCGGGGCGCGTCGACGGGGCGCATGGCGCAGCTTATGATGATGGCGGCGTGCCGCGCTGCCCGGTGGCCGGCGTTGCGGCGGGCGCTGCCGCGGCTGGCCGAGTTGGCGCGCCGCGGGGCGCGGGAGCAGGTGCGCATGTTCGTGCTGTACGTGCTGGCGACGCAGGAGGAGCAGATGCGCCGGCGATTTGCCAGGGAGTTTCAGCGGCAGGTGCCGGGACCGAGAGGAGATACCATGAACTACGTTGAGGAGATCAAGCGGGAAAGCCGCCAGGAGGGCCTCATGGCGGGCCGCGTGGAGGGCCGTCAGGAAGGCCGCGTGGAGGGACAGGTACGTACCATCGAGGGGCTGTTGCGCGCCGGGGCGGCGTGGCCGCTCATCGAGTCGGCCACCGGCATCGACGAGGACGGGCTGCGCGCGCTCAAGCAGCGGCTCACGGCTTCCTCCGCCGGCAACGGCGCCGCAGACGCCGAGTAGCTCCGCAACGTGAACGGCGTCTTCGTGTACTGGGACAACTCGAATATCTTTCACGAAGCGCAGCGTTTCGCGGAGGAACGCAACGAGGGGCCGGATGCCCGCTTTCGCGTGCGCATCCACTTCCCGAACATCCTCCGGTTGGCGCATGCCGAGCGGCCGCTCGAACGCGCCGTCGCAGCGGGTTCCATACCGCCGGAAATGCGGCAGCTATGGAACCGGATGGAGAGCAGCGGAGTAGAGGTGCGGTTGTTTGATCGCGGCAGCTCCGCGCGGGGCGAACAGGAAATGCCGGACCGAGTGCTCCAGTTGCGGATGCTCGAAGATGCGCTCGACTACAATGGCGATCCCGGCATAGCGGTGCTCCTGACCGGCGACGGCGCCGGCTATCTCGAGGGTGGCGGCTTTCACAGCACGTTGGAGCGCATGTGCAAGCGCGGCTGGCGGATTGAGATACTGTCGTGGGCGCACTCCTGCAATCAGCGGATGCGCCGCTGGGCCGAGGAGCACGGCGCGTTCGTCGCCCTGGACGAGTTCTACGATTCGATCACCTTCATGGAGCCGTCCCGCCCCGGCTTCGAGATCGCCTTCGCCCGCATCGCCGCCGAGTTGGATCTTTCGCGGCGCCCGATGGCGCGTTCTCATTCCTTGGTCCTCTGATTGCGGATATGGACGGTATCATCAAGCACTGGCACTGGTTTATAAACGGTAGCTCGCTCCCGAAGAAAAGCCGAAGCTACGCTGTCTCCATGTTTCTCAAGTGCCGCTTCCGCCGCTGCAGGCAACGTGGCTACGGCGCGAGTCCAATCGTCCAGCCCGATGCGGTGCGCGTTGGCCGGAGCATCTATCCGTACGATCTGGTCCCGGCCAATCAGGAGACCCGCTTGCCCGACCGCGTTGTGTGACTGCAGCCGCATGGCGGCGTAGATAATGTCCCCCCACGCGAATATTCCTCCCATCCTCATCTTGAACTTTCCGACGGTGTATGGACGGATACCACACCCTATGCTGAGAATACGGATATCCTCTCGCCGAACGTCAAAGCACGCCAGAACGTCGACCAGCGCCACCATCACGGGATTGTTGCACCACACGCCGCCGTCAACGAACTTGTAGCCCCCGTCTTCCAGTGGAGCGTAGAACGCCGGAGCAGCCGACGTCGCGGCAGCCACCTTCACCATTGGTTCATGTCGATCGAGCCGGTAGTCAGGATGATGTGGGGTCTTGAATACGTAGGGTTCCCCGTGGCGACCATCGAACGACGGAATGCAGAGACGGGTTATCGAATCACCAAGCCTTCGATTTCCGAACAGATCTTGCAGGACTTTCAGCAGCGCTCTTCGTTCGTATCGAAACTTGAAGAACTGCGACACTCTCTGCCAGCCGCGTCGTAAACAACCGATACCGCTATCGCCAATTGGCGGAAATATCTCGCATCCTCTCTCGGTATACAGCCTACAAATGACAGCCGACTTGAACCCGGATGCGAGCCCAAGCGCGATAATGGCTCCGGTCGAGGTGCCGGTAATCATGTCGAAGTATTCGGCGATCGAATCTCCGCCCAAGAAGCGCCGCTCCAGTCCGGCAAGAAACTTAGCGGGAAAGATGCCGCGGATGCCGCCGCCGTCTATTGCAAGAATGCGGAGACTCTGGCCCTCCGGCCAGGGTAGAGGAACACGGCGGCGTTGCAGCGTGCCGGATGACCTCTTGGTCGATACGCCGACATGGGCCGCACGCTTCGCCGGTATCACTCAGGGTGTCGCCCGCCACCCGTCCACGAACCCGTAGCAAGCCAGCCTTCATAGCACGCCAACCAGTCAATCGTCCAAGGAACGATCGTCTTCGCGATTGGAAGTGTCGGTTCCCACTCCGCGGCATCGGGGTCAAACAAACACAGCAAAGGCAACTCCGGATCGCTGGAATTTGGGTAAAGGTGGGGTATCGGGACCTCCGGAGTAGCTTCCCGTCGATGCAGTAGGGGATCGGCTACGGTCACCTCCGGAACACCGAACGCCGGCCCACCCCGCTTGACTCGATAACTGATCTCAACCCTGTATACTTGACTGATCGGCCGAAGCGTACCACGCCACCGTGCAAACCGGCTCGTTTTCTTCAAGACAAGAAATGACGGCCACTTTTTCCGCATCAATTTCAAGTCGCGGTACACGGTCATCGTTCTCCGCCGGCATCCCTGCTTCGTCGCCTTCTCCAACGACCTGATCGTGACGATTGGCGGGGTGTCGCGCGGCGCCGCCGACTCCCGTAGGTCCTCATCCTCCGTAAAACGTATGTTTTGGGGTCGCTACGGTTCCGGCCGCAGTAGCCCCAGCGTCCACACCGTTGGTCGTCCGTGGGACAACCAAGCGCCCGTCCCTCCGTACATGCCGGCTCCCGGCCCGCACGGTGGATCCGATGCTCTGATTGAAGTGCATGAATACCCGTTCAGTCGGGTCTTCCCCAAACAACCTCTTCATGACCATCTTCATCACCGCGAGGTCACGTCCGCTTTGAAGTAGCTCCAGCGATGCTACCAACGTGGCAAGATCGTTGATAAAAGCCTCTTGATCAGCCAGCGAGCGTGGCCAACGATCGGTCAAAACATCCCGGTCACAAACCGGATTTGCGACTCTGATCAGCATCCCCCTATTGTGTGCTGTCTGCAACTGTGAGTGCATGTGGCGTGCGTGGACCAGCACTTCCGCCAAGAGCCCGTTCGTTTGGTGTACGGTGTCCGCAACCATTTTGGATATCATGATCGACGGCGGGCATCGTCCGGGTCGTGATTCGTATTGTACGTTGCGCCACCGCTTCAGGATCTGTAACGCGATGGCAGCCATCGATTTTGCTGCCGCTGGTTGCTGGGCCGGGACCGGTTCCGTATCGGCTTGCGCTGCCATCAGCGCCTGTTCGTACTCCGCGGCCCGGGCCACGTAGAGATGGACAAACCGGTCCTCCGCCGATGTCCGTCGCTTGAACCGCTCGGCGAAGCCATACGGGTTGGCGATGAGCCGCTCTGAGACATCGTGGCGCGCGTTCGGTCGGTCATGGAATATCCAGCTTTCCCGCTCCGGTGTGCCCGGACGGCGGATGGCTGGCGTTATGTCTATGTGCATGCCATCCCGATACTCGACGGTGACACATCGGGTCTGGCGTTTTGTCATGTCGTAGTACCGAGAGCCGACGTCGCCTCTGATAGCCTCATACAGCCAATCCAGCGACGCGCGCGACGAGGTATTCTCAGATAGTGTCAGTTGCGCCACTACGTCGATGTCGAATTCGTCCGTGCCTCTCGCGGCAATAGTGGCGCCGATGGCCATCGACCCCTGCGGATAGAACATCTCCACGCAGCCCTGCAAGGGGCTGCCGTCACGTTCGATCCACTTACTGATGGTCTCGTACCGTTGCACCGCCTTGTCGTAATTCGTTCGGCTTAGCTGTAGACTGATGGCGATTTCACCCAGCAGGCGGTCTGCGGGTTCCAGTTCGTGATACCATGCCCTGGGATCGAGGGGCGCGTGATGGGGCGCCACGATCGTATCTCTCGGTACCATCGGCACTTGTGGTAATCCTGCGACAATGTGGTTTCGCATGGGCACCTCCTCGGTCGGCGCGTTGCGGGCCTCCGACCTGTGCGATCATTCAGTTTACAGTATAATCATAGTGACAAGTATTATGAAAGTCAAGCGGAGGAGACGAGGAGACATCGAGAGGAGCGCACCCCTTGATCGGTAACCGGCTCAAGCTGGCACGGTCCGCTGCCGGGCTGTCCCTGCGAGCTCTGGAGGGGCGGATCGGGCGCCGGGTGACGGCGCAGGCGATCGGCAAGTACGAGCGGGACGAAACGATGCCTAGTTCCGGCGTCCTTATCGCGTTGGCGGAGGCATTGGGCGTCACCGTCGAGTACCTGACGAGCGACCAGGACTTGGTGCTCGAGGCCGTGGAGTTCAGGAAGAAGGCCATTTCGCGGAAACGGGAGGAACGTCGCGTGCAGGCGCGCGTCGTTGATCTGTTGGAGCGTTATCTTGCGGTGGAAGAAATACTTGCACTACCGAGCACGGAGTGGGACAAGCCTCGGGACGCTCCGTATCCGGTGGTCGGCGACCTCGTTTCGGCGGACCAGGCGGCGCTCAGTCTGCGCAGCCATTGGGGGCTTGGCCGCAACCCGATACCGAGCATGGTCGAGCTCCTCGAGGAGTCCGGCATCAAGGTCCTCGCGTTCGATCTGAGCACAATCGGCGGCCTGACCGCGTACGCCCGGCGGGGCTCAAATCGGGTAGCGTCCGTGATTGTTGTAAACTCCGGGGACACCGGCGAGCGCCAGCGCTTCACCTTGACGCATGAGTTGGGGCACTTGGTCCTGGACGTCGACGCGGGCGGTGACGCCGAGAAGGCGGCTCACCGCTTCGCCGGCGCGTTCCTCATGCCGGCCGACATGCTGCGCATGGCGATCGGCAAGAGGCGAACGTCGATCGGCTGGAACGAACTGTTCAGCCTGAAGCGGCGCTTCGGCGTGAGCGTGCAGGCGCTCGTGTACCGGTGCCGGGACCTCGGGATTATCAACGACGCCTTGTACAGGCGGCTCTTTCGGGCCATGTCCGGGTTTGGGTGGCGCAGTCCGCCGTACTCGGAGCCGGGGCAGCTTAAGCCGGAGCGCCCGTCCCGCTTCGAACGCCTCTGCTCCCGCGCCGTAGCGGAGAACGTGATCTCCGACGCCAGGGCGGCGGAGCTGCTGGGTAAGTCGGTGCGCGAGTTGCACCGGTGGATGGAGCAGCCCCCACAACGGTAGCCGTCAATTCCGAACACGCCGAGCGGCCTCGTGTGTGCGTCTCCGATACCTCGGTGCTGATAGACCTGGACCGTGGTTCACTGATGGAGGCCATATTCCGTCTTTCGTTCGAGCTGGTGGTCCCGGATCTGCTGTACGAACGCGAGCTGCGGCGCCACGGGGGCGATGATCTGCTTGCGCGCGGGCTCCGCGTGATGGACCTGGAAGGCAGCGGGGTGGACCGGGCGCTCGCCTATCGGCGCCAGCGGCCAGCGCTGTCGCTCGTCGACGCCTTCGCTCTTGCTCTGGTGGTACGGAACGGTTGGACGCTGCTGACCGGCGACCGAGTACTGCGGAATCTGGCGAAATCGGAGGGCGCCGCATGTCACGGGCTGCTGTGGGTACTCGACCGGATGATGGAGGCCGAGGTCGTCGATCGCGGCGCGTTATACTCCGGGCTCAAGGCGATCAGCGATCATCCGCGGTGCAGGCTGCCACGAACCGCAGTGAACGAGCGGCTCGATCGGTGGCGACTGTAGCGCCTCGACCGGTGCCCGCCGCCCGCGCCGTGATCTCGCGCAGGTGGTCGACGATCGCGGCAGCCGGCCGGAGCTGTTCCCGGCGGAGCAGGAACGGTGTGTGGCGGCGGCCGGGTAGCGACAGGGCCGCCGGCCTCACACGGCGCTTGCGCGTTACACCGGGATGGTGTAGATTCTAGGTGGTCCACCGGACCATGCGACGCAGGGTGCCGCTGCAGGCCGCGGCTTAGCGGCGCTGGCCGATGTCGCCGAGGAGGAGAACATGACACAACACGAGACCGAACCATCCGAACGGGAGAAGAAGCGCGCCGCGCTGCTCAAGGAAGCCCTCGACCGCCCTGGCGTACGCGAGGCCATGAAAGTGTTTCGTGACTGGCAACGCGCCGACCACGGGCTGGACGCCTACCGGATCGCTACGAAGGTACCGTATATCACCATGACAACGGACCACGCCAACATTCGCTAGTTAGTCCAAGTATCGAGGAAGGCTGTGCCGATATGGAGTGAGATACTCGCCGAGCTTGCGCCAACCGCTCCGGGTACGCCGCCAGACTTCGACGGGGTAAGACGCAAGTACCTGTTTCTTCTGAATCAACATACGGGGCGCGATGTCATTCTGTACGCATCCGGATGGCTACAGACCGACCACACCTTGCAAGACCTGAGTCTCTCGGTCTTTCACTCCACGATCCACACCTTTTCGAGCACTCCTGCTACAAAAATCGTTGAGAATCACACCGGCCGAGCATTTCTCAGGCACTTTATCAACCAGACCGTCCAAGTGCCAATAGAGCCGAGTCCCAGACCACCTGCGTAGAGAACTTGCACCCTAATTTACGACGAAAGAAGCTGATTGAGGTGGCGTTGCCGCTGGATGCGATCAACGCCGCCGCGGCGCGCGAGAAGTCGATCCGCCACGGCCACCCCAGCACCCTGCATCTGTGGTGGGCGCGGCGCCCTCTGGCCGCTGCCCGCGCCGTGATCTTCGCGCAGATGGTCGACGATCCCGGCAGCCGGCCGGAGGTGTTCCCGACGGAGCAGGGGCAGGACGACGAGCGCCAGCGGCTGTTCAAGCTGATCGAGGAGTTGGTCAAGTGGGAGAACACCACCAACGAGGAGCTGCTGCAGCAGGCGCGTGAGGAGATTCGCGCGAGCTGGCGGCGCACCTGCGCCGACCACGCCGACCATCCGCGTGCGGCCGAGCTGTTCGACCCGGAGCGGTTGCCGGCGTTCCACGATCCGTTTGCCGGCGGCGGGGCGCTGCCGCTGGAGGCGCAACGGCTCGGCCTGGAGGCGCACGCCAGCGACCTCAACCCGGTGGCGGTGCTGATCAACAAGGCGATGATCGAGATTCCCCCCAAGTTCGCCGGGCGCCCGCCGGTGAACCCGGAAGCGCGGTCGGAGGGAGCGTTGGTCGCCGGCCGCGAGTGGAAAGGCGCGCGCGGGCTGGCCGAGGACGTGCGCTACTACGGGCGCTGGATGCGGGACGAGGCGGAACGGCGCATCGGCCATCTGTATCCCAAGATCGCGGTAACGGATGAGATGGTCGGGGAGCGCCCGGACCTGCGGCGCTACGCCGGGCGGGAGTTGACCGTGATCGCGTGGCTGTGGGCGCGCACGGTACGGAGTCCGAACCCGGCGTTCGGGACGGTGGAGGTACCCCTGATCACGACCTTCATGCTGTCCAAGAAGAAGGGGAAGGAAGCGTACGTCGAGCCGGTGGTCGATACCGACGGCTATCGGTTCGCGGTCAAGGTCGGCCCGCCGCCGGCCGGCGCGAAGGCAGGCACCAGCGCCGGCAAGCGGCACGGGTTCTATTGCCTGGTTTCTAATGTTCCGATCACGTATGACTACATCCGGGGCGAAGGTCAGGCGGGGCGCATGGGCGCGCGGCTAATGGCCATCGTCGCCGAGGGAGATCGTGGACGGGTCTACCTTGCGCCCTCTGTCGAACACGAAGAAGTCGCCCGGAAGGAGCAGCCGGAGTGGCAGCCGGACCTTCGACTTGAAGGGAAGTCGCGCCAAAGCGTATCGAACTACGGCATCGACACCGTCGGCGATCTGTTCACGTCCCGGCAGCTCGTTGCGCTGGCTACGTTCTCCGATCTGGTAACCGAAGCGCACGACCGCATCCGGAAGGACACCAGCGGCATTCTCGAAGACGGTTTGGCTACTGACTACGCGCGCTCTATCACGATCTACTTGGCATTCGCGGTTGATCGGATGGCGATGACGGGAAACAGTTTGGTTCGATGGAACGCGGTTGGGCAGAAGGCTCAGCATTGCTTTGGTCGACAAGCACTGCCGATGATATGGGATTATGCGGAGCCGAACTTCTTGGCTTCTGCAACCGGTAGTGTCGACTCTGCGGTTCTGTATTCACGTGATCCGCTGACCTGGATGCAATCTCGTTCCAACGGTAGAGCGTTTCAGATGAACGCCGTTGCCTCCATTCGTTCCGAAGCAGCGATCGTCTCTACCGATCCTCCGTACTACGACAATATCAGCTACGCAGACCTCTCCGACTTTTTCTACGTCTGGCTGCGACGGTCGTTGCGATCGTCTCTCCCTGAACTGTTCGCCACGATCGCCGTTCCGAAGACGGAGGAACTAGTGGCTACATCCCATCGCCACGATACCAAGGATCAGGCCGAGACCTTCTTTCTGAACGGCCTGACGCAGGCGATGCAGCGACTGGCGCGGCAGGTTCACCTCGGCTTCCCTACGACGATCTACTACGCGTTCAAGCAGTCGGAGAAGCGCGACGAACTCGGAGTCTCCAGCACCGGCTGGGAGACGTTTCTTGGAGGCGTGATCAAGGCTGGCTTCGCCGTCACCGGCACGTGGCCGATGCGTACCGAAATGAGGACGCGGCAGGTCGCCATGGGAGCCAGCGCGCTTGCGTCCAGCATCGTGTTGGTTTGTCGGAGAAGGCCGGCCGATGCTCCCCGCGCGCCGCGCCGGATTTTTCGGGACGCGCTGGAGGCGGAGCTGCCGGCGGCGCTGATCCATCTGCAGCGCGCCAACATCGCCCCCGTCGACCTGGCGCAGGCGGCCATCGGGCCGGGCATGGCGATCTTTACCCGCTACGCCGCGGTGTTCGACCCCAACGACGGCAGGCGCATCACCGTGCGCGAGGCGCTATCGTATATCAACCAAGCCCTGGACGAGATACTTACCGCGCAGGAGGGGAGTTTCGACACCGACAGCCGCTGGGCGCTGGCGTGGTTCGACCAGCACGGCTTCGAGGCCGGCGAGTACGGCAGCGCGGAGACCCTGGCCACCGCCAAGAACACCAGCGTCAACGGCATGGTGCGGGCCGGCATCATCCACGCGCAGGCGGGGCGGGTGCGGCTGCTGCGGCCGCGGGAGCTGCCCGCCGACTGGGACCCGGCGGCGGACGACCGCCTCACGACCTGGGAGGTGGTGCATCACATGATCCGGGCGCTGGAGCAGCTCGGGGAGGTCAAGACGGCGGCACTGCTGCGCCGGCTCGGCGGAGCGGCCGAAGGCGCGCGCGAGCTCTGCTACCGGCTGTATACCATATGCGAACGCAAGCAGCGCGCAGCCGAGGCGCTGGACTACAATGGGCTGGTGCAGGCTTGGCCGGAGATCCGCAATCTGTCCCTCTCGGATGAACTGATGCACCAAGCCGAGATGGCACTCAACGAATGATGGAAATGGAAACACTATGGCAATGACCAATCACGAACGGGTCGGCAAGGGGCTGGACCTGTTGCGCGCCGGCCTGGGGCCGTTCGTCGAGCGCGAAGTCAAGCGGGCGATCCAGGCCCACGACCTGGACGCCGACCTGCTGCGGCAGTACGCCTCCGATCCGACGCTGCGGCGGCGCTCCTCCGAATGGGACGTAGCGCTGCTGCTGCGGATGATGTGGGAGACCTGGAACGACGTGTTCCGCATCATTCTGGGGCGCTCCGACCGCAGCCTGGTGAGCGAGCTGCGCGACCACCGCAACCGCTGGGCGCACCAGGCGCCGTTCTCCACCGACGACGCCTACCGCGCCCTCGACTCGGCGCAGCGGCTGCTGACCTCGATTTCGGCGCCGCAGGTGCGGGAGCTGGACGACTTGAAGCAGGAGCTGCTGCGGCTGCGCTATAATGAGCAGGAGCGCGGGGACCGGCGCCGCGCCGCCCGTAGCGCGGCCACCGGCGCCGAGGCAGCCGGCCTCAAGCCGTGGCGGGAGGTGGTGACCCCGCATCAGGACGTCGCCAGCGGGCGCTACCAGCAGGCCGAGTTCGCCGCCGACCTGTGGCAGGTCTATATCGGCGAAGGAACCGCCGAGTACCGCGACCCGGTGGAGTTCTTCCGCCGCACCTACCTCACCGAAAGCCTGCGCTGGCTGCTGGTCGAGGCCGCGCAGCGGCTGGCCGGCGGGGGCGGCAACCCGGTCGTGCAACTGCAAACCAACTTCGGCGGCGGCAAGACCCACTCGATGCTCGCCCTCTATCACTTGTTCTCCGGCGTCAGCCCCTCCGAGCTGGAGGGCGGCGACGAGGTGCGGCAGGAGGCCGGCGTTGCGGAGCTGCCGGCGGTGCGCCGCGTGGTGCTGGTCGGCAACCGCATCTCGCCCGGCAACCCGGCCCCCCCCAGGGGGAACGGCGTGGAGGTGCGGACGCTCTGGGGCGAGTTGGCGTGGCAAATCGGCGGGGCCGAGGCGTTCGCGCGCGTGGCCGCCGACGACGAGCACGCCACCAGCCCCGGCGACCGCCTGCGCGAGCTGCTGGTCGACTACGGCCCCTGCCTGATCCTGATCGACGAGTGGGTCGCCTACGCGCGGCAACTGCACGACCGGGCCGACCTGCCGGCCGGCAGCTTTGAGACCCAGTTCACCTTCGCGCAGACCTTGACCGAATCGGCGCGGGCGGCCGGCAACTGCCTGCTGGTGGTGAGCCTGCCGGCCTCGGAGAGGGCCGCTTCGCCGCACGAACTGGCGGATGACGCCGAGGTGGGCGGCCCGCGCGGGCGCGAGGCGCTGAGCCGGCTCAGCAACGCGGTGGGCCGCATCGACACCGCCTGGCGCCCGGCCACCGCCGAGGAGAGCTTCGAGATCGTGCGGCGGCGCCTGTTCCAGCCGTTCCAGGCGGCCCAGTTCCGGGCGCGCGACGTGGTGGCGCGCGGGTTCTCCGAGCTGTACCGCACGCAGGACCAGGAGTTTCCCAAGGAGTGCCGGGAAGCCGCCTACGAGCAGCGTCTCAAGGCGGCCTATCCGATCCATCCCGAAATCTTCACCCGGCTGTACAGCGACTGGTCGGCGCTGGCCAAGTTTCAGCGCACGCGCGGCGTGCTGCGCCTGATGGCGGCGGTGATTCATCACCAATGGGAACAGGGCGCCCGCAGCCCCCTGATTCTGCCCGGCGACCTGGCGCTCGACGACGGGCGCGTGCAAGCCGAAATGACGCGCTACCTGGACGACAACTGGGCGCCGATCATCGAGACCGACGTCGACGGCCCCGACTCGCTGCCGCGCCGCACCGACGCCGAAACCTCCGGTCTGGGCAAGCACTCCGCCGCCCGCCGGGTGGCGCGGACGATTTTTCTCGGTTCCGCTCCCGCCGCCGGCGCCGCGCACCGCGGCATCGACGACCTGCGCGTCAAGCTCGGCTGCATGCTGCCGGGCGAACCGGCGACCGCGTTCGGCGACGCCCTGCGCCGGCTGGCGGCCGCCGGCACCTACCTGTACGAGGACGGCGGGCGCTACTGGTACGACACCCAGCCCACCGTGACCCGGCTGGCCGAAGACCGCGCCGAGCAGATGCGGCGCAACCGCGACGTCATCGACATGGAGATCATGACCCGGGTGCGCGCCGACCTGCGTAAGGGCGGCGACTTCAGCCGCGTGCACGCCTTTCCGGAGACCGCCCAGGACGTGCCCGACGAGCTGGACGCGCGGCTGGTGGTGCTGGACCCCGAATATCCCCACGGCAGGGGAGGGGAGAGCAAAGCCGTAGCCCGGGCGCAGGAGATCCTGGAGTCACGCGGCAACGCGCCGCGCCTCTACCGCAACACCCTGATGTTCCTGGCCGCCGACACCAACCGCCTGCAGGACCTGGACGAGGGCGTGCGCCGCTTCCTGGCGTGGAGTTCGATCGTCAACGAACGGCAAAACCTCAATCTGGCGCCGCAGCAGGTGCGGCAGGCGGAAACGCAGCGCGACGCGGAAGATCGCGCGGTGGACATGCGGCTCCCGGAGACCTACCGCTGGCTGCTCACCCCGGCGCAGGAGGACGCGCAGGCGCCGCTGGTGTGGGACACCGCAAACCTGGGGAACGATGCTGACGAGTCGCTGGCGGTGCGCGCCTCCAAACGCGTCATGCTCCATGACGGAATCCTGACCGGCCTGGCGCCGACGATGCTGCGCATGGAGATGGACCGCGTGCCGCTGTGGCGCGGCGAGCACGAGCACGTGGCGGTTGCGCAGCTCGCCGATGACTTCGGGCGCTATCTCTATCTGCCCCGGCTGCTCGGCCCGGAGGTGCTGCTGCGCTGCATCTCCGACGGGCTGGCGCTGATGAGTTGGGAGCTGGACACCTTCGCCTTCGCCGACAGTTACGACGAGGAGGCCGGGCGCTACCGCGGCCTGCGCTTCCAGGAACGGATCCAGTTTGCCGGGCCGGAAGCGCCGGGGCTGCTGATCAAGCCGGAAGCCGCCCGCGCCCAACTCGACAAGGAGCAGCCGGCGGGCACGGGGCCGGAACCTCCCGTTCGGGATCTGCGTGACCGCGACGACGACTCGGAGCGGCCGCCGCCACCGCCCCCGCCGCGGCCGCTGAAGCGCTTCCATGGCGCCGTGCCGTTGGACGCGTTGCGCGCCGGCAGCGAGGCCGGCCGCGTCGCGGAAGAGGTGATCGCTCACTTGGCCGGCCTGCGCGGCGCCAAGGTCAACGTCACCCTGGAGATCGAAGCCGAGTTCCCGGACGGCTTCCCCGACTCCGTCCGCCGCGCCGTCACCGAAAACGGCCGCACCCTAAACTTCACCGACCAAGGCTTCGAACACGAGTAGTATAGTAGAGTATAACTCGATGCGTGAAGTAGTTACCGTAAATGCCAGCGAGTTGCGGCGGGACCTGTTTCGGCTGCTTGACCGGTGTCTGGAGACCGGCACCGAGATCCAAGTGCCGCGCCGCGGGCGCATCCTGCGTATCACCGCGTTACAGCCGCGACTCAAGGTGGCCGACTTGCCGCGCCGGCCCGGAGTAGTGATCGGCGGCGATGACCTCGACCGGTTCTCGCCCGCAGAGTTGCTCCGTCCTGCCCGCCTGGCTGCGCCACGACCGCCTCATTTGCGACCAGGCCGCCGGTGACTCCATGGAGCCCACCATCCACGACGGCGACCTGGTCGCCCTCGACCACTCCCGGAACGAGCCTGTCGACGGTCAGATATTCGTCGTGCGCACCGAAGCCGGATTGCTGGTCAAGCGCCTCCGCCGCCGCGGAACGCTCGCCTGGACGCTAGCCAGCGACAACCCGGCGCACCCGCCGCGCCCCGCAGACACCGAGGACCGGGTCATCGGCCGCGTCGCTTGGTCCGGCCCGCCGCGACGAAACTCGGCCCCATGAGACATCAGAAGTGATTGACGGCAACCCCTAGCCCGATCGTAACGCCGCCCATAACGGCGGCGCACGCGATCGCGCGGGACAGGTGCCGCGCCTTGGCGTCGAGGATGCTCTCGTTCGCGGTCACCGAGAGGGCAATCTGCCTCCCAGTCCAACGAACGGGGTCCTCGTCAGGACTTGTCGAATCCACTCAAGAAATTATCGAGTGTCGGGCCGGCGCGCCAGTTGGTGCGGGGACGTAGGGCCGCGAGGGAGAGGCCGACCGCGCCGATATACGCCGAAGCGATGATCATGGCGAGGACGGTCGCCACAATTGACAGCCCGTGCGGCCCGGCACTCGAGAAGTCTTTGAGCACGACGGCGGCCACCCCTGCGAGCGCGCAGGCAATGGTGGCGACCGTGGCCGCCCTGGATTCCATGCCCCTGCTGCGCTGGAACTGCTCGTCGAGCTGACCGCGCGCGGTCTGCAGGTAGAGATTGCGCGTAGCCGGATTCTCAGACGGCCTCACCGAACCTCCTACTCGGGCGCCGCTTCCTCCCGGCGCCCCTCCACCTCGGAGCGGTCCATCGGATGGTCCCAGTCCGGGTCGCCGTCATCCTTGATCGGATAGTACTTGCCACCGGTGTAGGCTAGGCGCGTGCCATCCGCCCTGACTCCGATCGTGTCGTACGCCTTACGGCGCGAAACATCAACGGCCAGGAGGTCCTCGGCTGTGGGCCGCCGGATCGGACGTCCGGACATATTGGTCGCTAGTTTCTGGTCAGCCATCCCAACTCCTCAAACAAGACATCGAACGCCTCCACTATAGGCAGAGACTCTTCGTATATGGCCACTGTACGACTTTCACATCGTCGTCATTCGAGTCCAGGATCGCATCAATCTGCTCGCGCAGCACCGGGCTACCGCTCCGCCAAGCGATGTATTGGGCGTAGGCGCGGGCGAAGATCTCGTTGCGGTGTCGCAGGTACCTCCAGTAGGTGGTGCCGACACCGCCGGCGCGGGCCGCGCCCCGGCGAATAGGGCGGCCCGGCCCGGCGCAGGTGCGAACGCCGAAGCTCCGGGGGCATTGTCACCCTACGACTCAACCTGCTACCCGGCACCCCGCGTGGGCTACTCCGGGGGTAAAAAAAGCAGCCGGATCGGTTGACTCAAGTATTGTCTATGCTTATACTTGATCTGTGAATAAGACCTCTCTTGACGCGCCGATCACGACCACCGTTGCCGCGCTTTCCGACCAACGTCTGCTGCAGCGGGTCAAGGAACTTACCGCCATCGAACAGTACGTCGAAGGCGTGGTAATCGATCACCTGCGGGAACTTGAGCGGCGCCAGCTCTATCTCACTCTGGGATTCTCCAGCATGTTCGATTACGCCATGCGCGAGCTTGGCTACAGCACGGGCGCGGCTTGGCGCCGGCTCAAGGCGATGCGGCTGTGCGAGGAAGTGCCAGGGGCGCGGGCCCGGCTGCTGGAGGGAACGCTGACGCTGGACGCGGCGGCGCAGTTGCAGTACGCCTTTGAGCAGCAGGAGCGCAAGGCGCGCCGCGCCGCAACCCCCGACGCCGAGAAGCCGGCCGGCGGCGGGCGCGGGACGCAGGCCGATGCCGGGTCGGCCGCGTCGGTCATGGAGGCCGGCGCCGGGGCGGCCGGAGCGCTTGGCGGGTCGGCGCCGGACGTAGAGGCGCGCGAGGCCGGGCCGGAGGGTTCGGCGGGTGCGCCCAGCGGCTTGGCGGCGGATACGCCGGTGCGCGCGGATGCACCGGCGCTTGCGGCGGAACCCGACGGCGCGGAACGGCCGGTAGCGCTGGTGCTGGACGCGGCGGCGCGGGAGTCGCTGGTGGCGGAGGCGGCGGGCAAGAGCACGCGGCTAAAGGAGATGCTGGCCAAGGTCGATCCCGATCTGGCGCGGGCGGCGGACCGGATGCGGCCGCTGGGAGCGGGGCGGTGGGAGCTCAAGGCGGTGATCGATGACGACTGCCAGGTCGGATTGGAGCAACTCAAGGGGCTGCTGTCGCACGTCGATCCGCAGATGACGTTGGGGCAACTCCTGGGGCGGGTGGTACGGGAAGCGCTGGACCGCCACGACCCGTCGCGGCCGCCGCGCCGGCGGGGCCGCAGCCGCCGGACTCCCGAGGTTGCCGGCCAAACTTCGGCGCCGAAAACAGCGGCCGGGCCGGGCGCCGCTACGGCGCAGCAGACCGGTCTTCCGGCAGGCTCCGCGACTTCGGCGCCGAACGTGCCGGCGGCCGCCGGCCACCGCCGCCGCGTTGCGGTTGCAAAGCGGCCTGCGGCGGCCACCCGGACCGCGGAGGTCACGGCGGAGACTTCGGCGCCGAAAGAGGCTGCGACGGCGCCGCGGACCGAGCAGCCGGCAGGCGCGGCGACTGCGCCGGCGAGGGATCAGGCAACGGCCGTGCCCGCGGCAGCCGCCGGAATCGCCACTTCGGCGCCGAAAGTAGGAGGCGGCTCGCAGCCCGCCGCGCATCGGAGCGGCAGGTTCGTCACGCCGGCGACTTCGCCACCGCAGCCGCGCGTCCACCGCCGCGCTATTCCGGCGGCCGTGAGGCGGCAGGTGTGGGAGCGCGACGGGGGGTGCTGCAGCTACGCGGACCGGGGCAGTGGGCGCCGGTGCGGCTCCCGGCATCTGCTGGAGATCGATCACGTGGTACCGTATGCGCTCGGCGGCAGCGCCGAGCCGGACAATCTCCGGCTGCTGTGCGCCGCCCATCACCGCCACCGCCATGCGCGTCGAAACCGCCTGGACAACCGCCCGGGTCGCATCGAGAATCTGCGCCGGTGGACTCCGTAGACACAGACTATTCGGGCCGGCCCTATCGCCCGCCGACCGTCGAGGAGATGCTTCAGACTTCGCTCGATGTGGATCCGCCATTTGACCAGATGGTAGATCTGCCGGACGGACGCAGGGCGGTCTATGGCGGCCACGGCAAGTACTACCTGCGCGGGGATGACGGTTGGCCTGACTGGGATCAGCCCGTGCACATACGAGGTCTGTCACGTGGCCGGCCCAAGCGAGGCGATCTGATCATCCAGCTAGATCAGCCCAAGTAGCGCGCCACACCTCCGATTCTGCTCATTGGCCTGAGTTTCGTCGCGGCGGGCCGGACCAAGCGACGCGGCCGATGACCCGGTCCTCGGCGTCTGCGGGACGCGGCGGGTGCGCCGGGGTTGTCGCCCGGAGGACCGGATTCTCGGACGGCCTCACCGAACCCTCCTGTTCCAGGCTTGCCGGGGAAGCGCGATTGGCGTAGGGTGGGGGGCGGGAGCGGCTAACACCTATGTCATTCAAGATAGCGTTCGTTGGGGCCGGCAGTATTGGGTTTACCCGCAAGCTGCTTGGCGATCTGCTTACGGTGCCGGAGTTTGCTTCGCTGGAGGTGGCGCTGTCGGACATCAGCGAATCCAACCTGGACATGATCTACCGGCTGGCGCAGCGGGACATCCGCGCCAACGGGCTGGATCGGGTCAGGCTGAGCGCCACCACCGACCGCCGCGCGGCCATAGCGGGCGCTCGCTACGTGTTCTGCACCGTGCGCGTGGGCGGGGTGGAGGCGTTCGCCACCGACATCGACGTGCCGTTGCGGTACGGGATCGACCAGTGCGTGGGCGACACGCTGGCGGCCGGGGGCATCATGTACGGCCAGCGCGGCATCCCGGTGATTCTGGACGTGTGCCGCGACATTCGGGAGGCGGCGGAGCCGGGCTGCCGGTTGTTCAACTACGCCAACCCGATGGCCATGCTCACCTGGGCCGGCAACGACCACGGCGGGGTGGAGACGATCGGCCTGTGCCACGGGGTGCAGGGCGGCCACCGCCAGATCGCCGAGGTGCTCGGCGTGCCGAAGCAGGAACTGGACGTCGTCGCCGCCGGCATCAACCATCAGACGTGGTTCCTCCGCCTCCGCCACCGCGGCCGCGACCTGACCGGCGAGCTGCTCGCCGCCTACGAGCGCCATCCCAAGTACAGCGAGACGGAGAAGGTGCGCATCGACGTGCTGCGCCGCTTCGGCTACTACTCCACCGAGTCCAACGGCCACCTGAGCGAGTACTTGCCTTGGTACCGCAAGCGGCCCGGCGAGATCCGCGACTGGATCAGCCTCGACACCTGGATTCACGGCGAGACCGGCGGCTACCTGCGGGTGTGCACCGAGAAGCGCAACTGGTTCGAGGAGGACTTTCCGCGCTGGATGGCGGAGCCGCCGATGCAGTTCACCCCCGCGGAGCGCTCCTCCGAGCACGGTTCCTACATCGTCGAGGGGCTGGAAACCGGGCGCACCTACCGCGGCCACTTCAACGTGAAGAACAACGGCGCGATCGCCAACCTGCCCGCCGACGCGGTGGTCGAGGTGCCCGGCTACGTGGACGGCAACGGCATCAGCATCCCGCAGGTGGGGGAGTTGCCGCTCGGCTGCGCCGCGGTGTGCAACGCCAGCATCGCCGTGCAGCGGTTGGCGGTGGCGGCGGCGGTGGCGGGCGACGACGCCTTGCTGCGGCAGGCGATGCTGCTCGATCCGCTGACCGGCGCGGTGGCGACGCCGCCGGAGGTGTGGCAGATGGTGGACGACATGCTGCTGGCGCAGCGGCGCTGGCTGCCGCAGTACGGGGAGGCGATAGCCGCCGCCGAGGCTCGCGTGCAGCGCGGCGGGCGCCTGCCGACGCGGGAGTGGGAGGGCGCGGCGCGCCTCGGAGTGCGTAGCGTGGAGGAGTTGCGCGCCGGCGCCGGCAACGGGGAGGCGACGTTGCGCGCCGAGGAGCACGCCTTCCGGCTGGCGCGCGGCCGCGGGGCCTGAGCGCGCGTGGCGGAGGCAGCGATGGACCGCGAACTGGGGATGCAGCGCTACCTGTTCGACCTGGCGGGATTCATGGTGATTCCCGAGGTGCTCGACCGCAGCCAGGTCGCCGCGCTGAATCGGCTGATCGACGCCCGGCAGCTTCCGCCGCCGCGCGAGAAGATACGCTTCGGGCAGGCGGCCGGCGGCGCGCCCGCTTGCCCCGGATTCCTCGACTGGGGGCAACCGTTCTGCGATCTGCTCGACCATCCCCGCATCATGCCGCTGCTGCGGCTCACCCTCGGCGAGTGGTTCCGCCTCGACCGCCTGTACGGCATCAACATGGAGGCGGGCATGGAGGGCGGCGAGCTGCACGGCGGCAACGCCCCCTATTCGCCGGCGGAGTACTACCACGTGCGCGACGGCAGGATTCACAACGCATTTACCGTGGTGTCGTGGAATCTGACCGATGCCGGGCCGGAGCACGGCGGCTTCTGCTGCGTTCCCGGCAGCCACAAGAGCAACTTCATCCGCCCGGACGCGATTCCGACCGTGAACCAGGGACGCTGGAAGCTGACCGCCGGCGGCGATGCCCTGGCGCCCGGCGTGGTGGTGCCGGAGGCGCCGGCGGGGTCGGTGGTGCTGTTCTCCGAGGCGCTGACCCACGGCACCGCGCCGTGGACCGCCGCCCATCAGCGCCGCACCCTGCTGTACAAGTACTGCCAGTCGCACCTCGCCTGGTCGGCGCGCCGCGTACGGCCGCCGGGCGCGGTGCCGCTCACCCCCCGCCAGCAGATTCTTTTTGGGGAGCCGGCCAACCCCGGCACCTGGTTCGCCTCGTTGTTCCCGGAAGCGGCGGCGCCGGGGACGGTCGCCCCGGAGACGGCAGCCCCGGAAGCGCCCGCCCCGGAAGCGGCGCCGGCCAAGCAGGGGTGACGCGGTGAATCTGAAGGTCTACGACTACCGCACCGACATCGCCAACGTGCTGGTGACGCCGCAGATCCGCTGCCGCTTCCTCAAGATGGCGGTGGGGCAGTTCAACGCCGGCCACACCCACGACCTGGGCCACGAGATTTTCTTGGTGTTGCAGGGGCAGGCGGAGTTCGAGGTGGACGGCGAGCGCGCGGTGCTCGGCCCCGGCCAGTTCTGCATCGCGTTGCGCGGCCAGTACCACACGGTGCGCAACGTCGGGGAGGGCGAGGTGATCATGTTCCTCTCGGTGACCCCGCACGTGCAGCCCACCCATACCTTCTACCACGAGGACGGCACGAGGCAGGCGCCGCGCTACGTCACCGCTACGGCCTACGACCAGGAGCCCGACCGCACCACGCCCACCGCGCAGTTGGCCGCCCGCCAGGCCGCGGCGGCGGAGGCGGCCGCGCGGGAAGCGGCAGCCGCAGCCGCCGTGCAGCAGGAGCAGCTCGCCCGCTACCGGGAGGCGCTGGCCGCCGGCGACCGGGGCGCCGCCGGCGCCGCGCGCAACCGGATGGGCGAGGGGTTGCGCGACTTGTTCACGCGCAACATGGAGCTGGCCGCGGCCTGGAACGACTTCGCCGCCCGCAGCGTGAACCCGGCCGAAGCGGACCCGGCGGCCCCGTGAAGCGGGTCAGAATCGGGGTAGTGGGCTGCGGCGCCATCGCCCAGGTCCACCACCTGCCTAACCTCACCGCGCTCACCGAAGAATTCGAGGTGGCGGGCGTCTGCGACGTTTCCCCCGGCGCCGCCGCGGACGCCGCGCGCCGCTTCCGCGTGCCGCGCCACGTCACCGACTACCGCGACCTGCTGGCCGCGGACCTGGACGCCATCCTGTTGTGCCACACCGACCCCAAGACCGAAGCCGCGGTCGCCGCCCTGAACGCCGGCAAGCACCTGTTCATCGAGAAACCGCTCTGCTTCTCGCTGGCCGACGTGGACGCCATGATCGCCGCCCAGCGCGCCGCCGGCACCGTGGCCCAGGCCGGCTACATGAAGGTGTACGACCCCGCCTTCGAGGCGGCGCAGCAGGCGGTGCGGGAGATGGGCGAGATTCGCTTCGTGCAGGTAACGCACCTGCACCCCGACAACCGGCTCCACCTGCGCCAATTCGACGTGCGCCGCTTCGACGACTATCCCGCGGACGCGGCGGCGCAAGCCCGGGACGCGCGCCGCCAGGCGCTGCAAGAGGCGCTCGGCGGCGCGCGCGCCTCACCGGAGGAGGAACGCGCCTTCGCGCTGCTTTCCGGCAGCATGATTCACGACCTGTACGCCCTGCGCACGCTGCTCGGCCTGCCGAGCGCCGTGGCCGGCACCGAGATCTGGCGCGGCGGCCGCGCCGTCACCTTTACTCTGAAGTACCCCGGCGGCGCCCGTTGCGTGGCCTCCTGGGTGGACCTGCCGGAGCTGTGGGACTTCCGGGAGACCCTGGAACTCTACGCCGACGGGCAGCGCGTGCTGCTCTCCTTTCCCACCGGGTTCGCGCGCGGCATCCTCTCCTCGGTGGTGATTCAGGGCAGCGACCGGCACGGCACCGCCTATCGCACCGAGCCGGCGGTCGCCTGGGAGAGCGCCTTCAGCCGCGAGCTGCGCCACTTCCACGACTGCATCGCCAACGGCGCCGCCAACCGCACCCCGCTGGCCGCGGCGCGCGCCGACGTCGGTCTGATCATCGACATCGTCAAGCGGTACCGGGCTCAGGAATGAGCGGCGAGCGCTGGCCGCGGCAGGTGCGCGACTTCCGGGTGGCGGTGACCAGCCGGGAGCGCTCCGTGTTCGCCGCCGCGGCGCGCGAGCTGCGGCTCTGGATGCTTGAGCACGACCCGCACCGGCCACGCTACCACTTTACCGCGCCGGAGGGCTGGATCAACGATCCGAACGGCCCCATCTACCACGCCGGCAGCTACCACCTCTTCTATCAGTACCGCCCGGTGTACGCCAACGGCAGCGAGAGCGCCATCTGCTGGGGCCACGCCAGCTCCGCCGACCTGGTGCACTGGGAGGATTGGCCGGTGGCGCTGTGGCCGGACCGCCGTTACGACGTAGCCGGCGTCTATTCCGGCAACACCTTTATCGACGACGACGGCTTTCCCTGCGCGCTGTACACCGGCAACGTGGCCGGCCACGCCGAAACTCACGGCGTGCTGGCGCGCAGCACCGACGGTTGGCTGACCTGGCACAAGCACAAGGTGATGGACAACGCGCAGCGCCCCAACGCCGCCTCGCCCGTGCACTGGGACGCCCAGGTGTGGAAGCAGGGCGGCGAGTGGCAGCAACTGATCGGCGGCGCCGTCGGGGAGGGTGCGGACCAACGCGGCGCCGCGCACCTGTGGACCTCGCCCGACCTGGAGCAGTGGACCCACCGCGGCACGATTGCCGAGGACCATGACCCGAGGCGGCGCTACTGGGAGTTGCCCTACCTGGTGCCGTTCGGCGAGCGCGCGGTGCTGATGGTGGGCGCCCCCGGCAACCCCTACTGGAGTGGCCATTACGACCCGGCGGCGCGCCGTTTCCACGCCGACCGGCGCGAGCCGCGCTACGTGGACCGCGGCCTCTACTACTGCGTCAACCCGCACCAGGTGGACGACCGCGGGCCGGGCGGGGCGCCGCGCCGCCTGCTGCACGGCTGGGTGCTCGGCGCCCGCTCGCCGGTGACCGCGGCGCCCTACTGGATCGGCGCTCACAGCATCCCGCGGGTGCTGGAACTGGCCGGCGAGGAACTGGTGCAGACTCCGCTGCCGGAACTCGCCGCCCTGCGCGGCGCGCACCACCAGCAGCGCGAGGTGACGGTCGTGCCGGGCGCCGCCGGTTACCTTGGCGGCGTGGCCGGCGCGGCCCTGGAACTGGAGCTGACCATCGACCTGCAGCGCACGCGGGCGCGCCGGGTTGGCGCCGCGGTACGGCAGGATGCCGACGGCCGCGGCGCGCGGGTCTGGTACGAGCCGGCGGGCGGGCGCTTCGGGGTGGACCGCCTGCTCGGCCCCGAGCAACGCTACGCCAACGCGGAGGCGCGCCGGCGGGGTGACCTGCAGGGGGAGGAGGCGAAGCTGCAGGCGCGGCAGGTCGCGGCCCCGGCGGGCAGCGCGCACGGCGCCGCCGGCAGCGTTACCCTGCGCGTCTTCGCGGACCACTCCATTCTGGAGGCGTACTGCGGCGGGGCGGCGCTGACCGACCGCCTCTATCCCGACCCCGCGGCCACCGGCGTCGACCTGTTCGCGGAAGGCGGCCCCGCCCACCTGCGCTCGGTGTCGGCGTGGCCGCTACGCGCAAGCTGGTGACCACGGCGCCGCTGGCGGCGCGGGCGGTCAGGCGGGTTGGTCGCCGGCCAGCGTTACCCGGTGCATCACGCGGCGGAAGCCGTGGTAGTCGTTGACCGGCAGGTGCAGCGTGCAGCGGTTGTCCCAGACCGCCACCGCGCCGGGCTGCCAGCGGTAGCGGCAGGTGAACTCCGGCTGCACCTGATGATCGAACAGGTAGTCGAGCAGCGGCCGGCTCTCCGCCTCGCTCCAGCCGGCGAACTGCGCGGTGTGCCCGGAGTTGACGTACAGCGCCTTGCGTCCGGTCTCGGGATGGGTGCGCACCACCGGATGCTCGCTGGTGAGCGCCTTGGCCTGCACCCCGCGTTCCCGCAGCCGCTCCTCCCGGGTGCGCGCCACCGCCGGCTTGGTGGAGGTGTATACCGCGCGCAGGCCGGCCAGGGTGCTCCGCAAGCCGGGGGAGAGGCCCTCGTAGGCCAGGTACTGGTTGGCGAACAAGGTATCGCCGCCGTAGGGCGGCAACTCCACCGCGTACAGCAGGCTGGCCATCGGCGGCCGCGGCAGGTAGCTGGTGTCGGTGTGCCACACGCCGCCGAAGGCGACCCGCTCGTGCTCCAGCTTGGTGACCGCGGTGACCAGCGGCTCCTCGGTCAGCCCCTGCAACTGCGGGTAGGCGAGCGGTTCGCCGAGCCGCCGCGCGAAAGCCAGCAGCCCCGCCGGCGTCAACTCCTGCTGCGGAAAGAAGATCACCAGGTGATCCAGCAGCGCGCGGCGAATCCGCGCCGCGGCGGCGCCGTCGAGCGCCCGGCTCAGGTCCGCGCCGCGAATCTCGGCGCCCAGCGCGCCGGCAATCGGGGCAACCTCGAACTGGTCCGCCGCGCTCACGGAGCGCCGGCCGCCGGCCCCGGAACCGCGCCCGCCGGCCCGGGAACCGCACCCGCCGGCCCCGGAACCGCGCCCGCCGACACCCCCGCCGCCGCGGGCGCCGGCCACGCGGAGCGCAGCCGCGCCACCGTGACCCGCCGCGCCACCGCGTTGCCGCCCGCCGCCACCAGCCTCACCCCACGCTCCCACTGCGGCAGCACGATGCCGGCCGCGATGGTCACCGCGCCGCGGTCGGCGTACAGCTCCAGCGACGCGCGGTCGGCCAGAATCCGCCAGCGGAAGGGGCCGTCCGGCACCGGCAGCGGTACCGTGTAGCCGCCGCAGCAGAGCGCCTCCAGGCGCCGGTCGTAGAACACCGCCACCCCGCGCACCACCACGCCCACGCAGTCGGCGGAGCCCAACTCCAGCTCCGCGCTCACGTCGAGCAACTCGCCGCTCAGTTCCGCCTCCAGCGGGCGCGCCGGCGTAATCTCCCGCTCCGCAATCTCCCAGCGCTCCTCCTGCAGCGCCTCCAACTCCCGCACCGGGGCCGCGGTGAGCGCCCACTCGGCGCCGCGCGGCTGCAACTCCAGGTGCTGCGGAATGGTCATGCACTGGCCGAACGGCATGCCCGGCATCGGCTGGCGCAGCCAGGCGATTTGCAGCCGCCGGCCATCCTCCGGCGGCACGTCGCTCCAGGTCTGGGCGGCGTAGCCGTCGCCCGCCGGCTGCAGCTTGCGCGGCGCCTGCTCCGGGTGAAACTCGCGGCCATCGAACGAGCCGACCAAGTAGGTGCTGTTGGCCCCCCAGAACACCCACTTGCGCTCGCGCGCCGGGTCCGCGGCGCCGCCCGCCGGCAATGGAAACAGCTCCGGGCATTCGGTGGTGCGCGGCAGCGCCAGCTCGCCGGTGCGCTCCCAATCCAGCAGGTTGGGGGAGGTGAAGATGGCGTAGTCGTTGCGGTCCAGGTACAGCACCATCACCCAGCGCTCGGTTTCCTCATGCCAGATCACCTTCGGGTCGCGGTTGTGATGGATGATGTGGTCGAGCACCGGGTTGCCGTCGTACTTGCTCCAGGTGGCGCCGCCGTCGGTGGAGACCGCCAGGCACTGGGTGAAGGCGCGCGCCCAGGAGGCGTGGCCGGCGGTGTAGACGGCGACCACCGCGGGCATGCCGGGGCGGCCCAGGCCGGAGGTGTTGGGGTGGTCCACCACCGCGCAGCCGGTCGACATGGCGCCCAGGGCGTCGGGGTAGAGGGCCACCGGCAGCTCGGTCCAGTGCACCAGGTCGCGGCTCACGGCGTGCCCCCAGTGCAGGTTGCCCCATTCCACGCTGTAGGGATTGTGCTGGTACAGCAGGTGATACTCGCCGCCGAACTGGAACAGGCCGTTGGGGTCGTTGTTCCAGCCGCGGCGCGAGGAGAAGTGGAACTGCGGGCGCAGCCGCTCGCGGTACAGCTCGCCGGGCGGAACCGGCTCGTCCGCCAGCCGCAGCCCCTCCAGCGAACCCACGCCGGGGCCCTCGAACTCCACGCTGAGGCGTTGCCCCAGAAATGGCTCCAGGTCGCCGAACACGGTGTAATCGCCGGCCCCGTCGGCCAGGTCCACGTCGAAGTGGCGCACCACCTCGCCGCCGGCGCGCAGGCGCATATGGCCGGCGGGCTGCCGCAGCAAGCCGCGGCCCGGCACGCGGCGTATGGGAAGAATCAGGTAGCGCCGGTCGATCACCAGCTCGCGGGTCAGCATCGGTAGGTCACTCTCCTCTCGTCGTCTCGCCGGCGCGCGTCGGCGCGGCGGTCACCGCGCCGGCGCGGGGCCGGCAGTCAATCGTCTCCGTACTCCACCACCAGGTCGCCGGCCTCCACCGTGACCGGGTAGCTCTTGACGCGCACCTTCGGGTCGCCGAGGCAACTCCCGTCGGTAATGTCGAACGCCCAGTTGTGCCACGGGCAGCGCAGAATCTCGCCGTCGCGGTCCATGGTCAGGGTGGCGCCGGGGCTGGACGGCGGGCCGCTGGCCGTGAAGCGGCCGCTCACGTAGCCGGTGCACAGCGGCCCCAGGTTGTGCGGACAGATGTTGCGCAGCGCGTGGAAGCGGCCCTTGACGTTGAACACGCCGATGCCGGCGCGGCCCCGGAACGGCGCCACGATCTTGCGCCCGCCCTCCGGGACCTCGGCGGCCTTGCCCACCACCACGCGCCGCCGCGCCCGCCGCGGCCGGCCTGCCCCCGAGCCCGCCTCCGCGCCCGCGGCCACGCTCACGCCTCCGGCAGGCGCAGCAGTTCCAGCGCGTTGTCGGCAAAGATACGCCGCCGCATGCGCCCCGCAATCCCCGGCAGCACCGTCACCGGATCGTTCTGGTCGAAGTGCGGAAAGTCGCTGCAGAAGATCAGGGTCTCGTCGGCGTGCAGCATCTCCAGCATCTGCGCCAACTGCTCCGGCCGCTCCGGCTCGTGCATCGGCTGGGTGCCGACCCGCAGGTGCTCGCGGAAGTACTCGCTCGGGCGCCGCTTGAGCCACGGCGTCTGGTCGCGGATCGCCCGCCAGTCAAAATCCATGTGCCACATCACCGACACCGCCCAGAGCTGCTGCACCTCGATGAACGCGAACTTCAACGCCGGGAATTTTTCAAACACGCCTTCGCAGATCAGGGAGGCGGCGTGGGCCGCGGCGGCCATCGGCCGCGCCATGCGCGTCTCCATGTAGTAGGTGGGGTAGCCGACCGGGGTCATGGTGGTGCCGTTGGGTCCGCCGCCGCCAATGTGCGACACCACCGGCAGGTCATGTTCGGCGCAGGCTTCCCAGATCGGATGGTAGGCGCGGTTGCCGAACGGCTGCGCGGTGTTCATCGGCACGTGCACCGCCACCGTGTCGGCGCGCCCGGCCAGGCGCTTGATTTCGGCCACCGCCTGCGCCGGGTCGGTGGGCGCCACCAGGATGGCGTGCACCACGCGCTCGTCACGCTCCAGCCAGTGCTCGATGGTGTAGTCGTTGAACGCCCGGCACAGCGCCGCGCCCCAGTCGGGGTCGGGCACGCCGGCGGCGCCGTAGATGTCGGAGGGGGAGCCGGTGAGCAGAGCCACGTCGATGTTCCAGGGATCGAGCAGCTCCTGTTGCGTGAATTCCAGCGAGAAGTTGAAGTCGCGCCGCTTGAGCTCCGGGGCCTTGAGATCGGTGCGCGTCTTGCGGAACGGGGTGTTGGGATAGCCGCCCCCGCCGAAGTGCAGCCCCTGGTCGTAGAGGTGCTCCTGATAGAACTTCGACAGGTAGGGCAGGAGCTGTTCGGGGCGCTCGAAGCTGTGATGGACGTCGCAGTCCACGATGCGGACGCCGGTTTCCTTCTGCGCCGTCCAGCCGGGAGCCGCAATCGGCGCCGCGCCGGTAACTGGCATGGCGATACCTCCGTGATGCGATGATTCCCCATCGTCGCCGTTTCGCCGCCCCCGGTCAACCGCCCCGGCGCGATGGGGCGCGGAGGCGGGAGCGGCAGGGCGCGGAGGTACGCGGCGCGGGCGGCGTGGGACGGGCGGAGCGGCGGGGCGCGGAGGCATGCGGCGGAGGGCGCGGCATACTGGCAGGAAGCGCGGCCCGCGGGTAGCATGGGCGAAATCCTTGCTCCGGGAGGGTCGATGGCCAACTACCTCGCGCGGCGTTTCCTCTACATGCTGGTGCTGCTGCTGGTCCTGTCGTTCGTGTCGTTCATTATCATCCAGCTTCCGCCGGGCGACTACCTGAGCACCATGATCCAGAACATGCGCAACCTGGGGATGCAGGTGGACGAGGACACGATCCGCGACCTGGAGACCCGCTACGGCCTGGACCAGCCGCTGCTGCTGCAATACGCCAAGTGGCTGGGCAACCTGCTGCAGGGCGACATGGGCCGCTCCTTCCAGTGGAACGAGGAGGTGACCGCGCTGATCGGCGAGCGGCTGGCGCTCACCGTCACCATCTCGCTGCTTTCGCTGGTATTCGTCTACGTGGTGGCGGTGCCGATCGGCATCTATTCGGCGACCCACCCCTATTCGGCGGGCGACTACGTGTTCACGGTGCTGGGGTTCATCGGCCTGGCCACGCCCAACTTTCTGCTGGCGCTGATTCTGATGTACGTGGCGTTCAGCAGCTTCGGCCTGAGCGTCGGCGGCCTGTTCTCGCGCGAGTACGTGTTGGAGCCGTGGAGCCTCGGCAAGGTGATCGATCTGCTCGCGCACCTGCCGATTCCGCTGATCGTGGTGGGCACCGCCGGCACCGCCGTGATCATCCGCATCCTGCGCAGCTCGCTGCTCGACGAGCTCGCCAAGCAGTACGTGATCACCGCCCGCGCCAAGGGCCTGCGGGAGGGCATCATCCTGTTCAAGTATCCGGTGCGGCTGGCGCTCAATCCGATCATCAGTTCGATCGGCGGGCTGCTGCCGACGCTGATCTCCGGCGCTACCCTCACGGCGATCGTGCTGAGCCTGCCCACCATCGGGCCGTTGCTGCTGCGCGCCCTGCAGGCGCAGGACATGTACCTGGCCGGCAGCATGGTGATGCTGCTGAGCGCGCTGGCGATGATCGGTACCCTGATCTCCGACCTGCTGCTGGTGTCGATTGACCCGCGCATTCGCTTCGAACGCGAGGCGCGCGCGTGAGCGACGCTCCCACCGGCGTCGCCCGCTACCGCATCGATCCGCAGGCCGACGCCGGCGCCGGCGGCCGCGGCGACGACTACTACGTGGCGTCGAGCTGGACCCTGATCCGGCGCCGCTTCCTGAAGCACCGGCTGGCGGTAATCGGCGGCGTGATCCTGCTGGCGATCTACCTGTCGGCGGCGTTCGCCGGCTTCCTTTCCACCGCCGGCACGTTCGAGCGCCACACCGACTTTCTGTACGCCCAGCCCACGCGGGTGCGCGTGTTTCACGAAGGCCGGTTGCAGCGCCCGTTCGTCTACGGCCTGCGCACCGGCCGCGACCCGGAAACCCTGGCGCCGATCTACGAGGACGACGTGCAGCGCCGCTATCCGCTCCGCCTCCTGGTGCGCGGCCACGAATACCGGCTGCTGGGGCTGATCCCGGCGAACCTGCACCTGCTGGGGGTCGATCCGCCGGGCCGCCTGTTCCTGTTCGGCACCGACAGCCTGGGCCGCGACATGTTCTCGCGGGTGTTGGCCGGCGCCCGCATCTCGCTCACCATCGGGCTGGTGGGGGTGGCGATCAGCTTCGTGCTGGGGTGCCTGCTCGGCGGGGTGTCCGGCTACTTCGGAGGCCTCGCCGACATGATCGTGCAGCGCGTCATCGAGTTCCTGCAGGCCCTGCCGCAAATTCCGCTGTGGATGGCGCTGGCCGCCGCGGTGCCGGCCAACTGGCCGGCGTTGCGCATCTACTTCATGATCACGGTGATCCTGTCGGTGGTGGGCTGGACGGAGCTGGCGCGGGTGGTGCGCGGCAAGATTCTGCAGCTCCGGGTGGAGGATTACGTGATGGCCGCGGCGGTCGCCGGCGCCCGCGAGGGCACCATCATCACCCGCCACCTGCTGCCCGGCTTCGCCAGCTATCTGATCGTGAGCATGACCCTGGCGGTGCCGGGCATGATCCTGGGCGAGACCGCGCTCAGTTTTATCGGCATCGGGCTGCGCCCGCCGGTGGTGAGCTGGGGGGTGATGCTGCAGCAGGCGCAGAACATCCGCACCGTGGCGCTGCACCCGTGGTTGCTGATTCCGGGGCTGTACGTGGTGTTCACGGTGCTGTGCTTCAACTTCGTCGGCGACGGCCTGCGCGACGCCGCCGATCCCTACAAGTAGCGCCGATCCCTGCAAGTAGCAGGGCGGCGCGGCATGCGCTAAGCTGGCGGCGCGATTTACTCAAGCGCAGCAAGACAAGAGAGGAGGATTCACATGGTGCGTACTTCGATGCGTAGTTTGATAACGGTACTGGCCGCGATTGGCGTTACGCTGGCCGGCGGGGCCGCGTTCGCCACCGGCGCGGACGAGGAGGGCTCGGCAGCGGGCGGGGCGGCCGCCGCGGCCGGCGCGACCCGCTTCAACGAGGCGCCGGTGCTGGCGCGGCAGGTGGCCGACGGGCTGCTGCCGCCGGTGGACGAGCGGCTGCCGCCGGAGCCGATGGTGCGGCCGGTGTTCAACGAGATCGGCCGCTACGGCGGCACCCTGTTCACCTATCACACCGATCCCAGCCCCTGGCAGGACGTGGGCGACATGACCGAGATCGGGCCGCGCTTCTTCCGCCAGAACCTGGACGGCTCGATCGACGGCGGCCTGATCGTCGATTACGAGCAGTCGCCCGACTACACCAGCGTCACCCTGCACGTGCGCCCCGGCATGCACTGGTCGGACGGCGACCCCATCGACGCCGAGGACTTCGTGTTCGCCTTCAAGGACATGCACCTCAAGGAAGGGGTGGAGATGTGGAACTTCATGGGCGCGCCGGTAAAGGACTCGCAGCAGATCAGCGAGTACAGCTTCTCCATCACCTGGAACGCGCCGGTGCCCAACATCGTGATCGACTTCGCCGGCCCCGCCGGCGGGAGCTGGGTCGGCATCGAGCCCGCCCACTACCTCAAGAAGTGGCACGTAGACCACAACCCGGACGCCGAGAAGCTGGCGCAGGAGGAGGGCTACGACACCTGGAGCGACGCGTTCCGCGCCCACTACTGGTGGAACCCGCAGGAGGACCTGGCCAAGCCCACCGTCCATCCGTGGGTGCTGGTTTCCTCCGACACGGTGCGCAAGGTGATGGAGCGCAACCCCTACTACATGGTGGTGGACGAAGCCGGCAACCAGCTTCCCTACATCGATACGGTGGTGGGCGAGATCGTCGATCCCGAGACCTACGACCTGAAGATCGTGTCGGGCGAAAGCGACATCGCCTATCTGTTCACGACCTTCGAGAACTTCACGCTGTACAAGCAGAGTGAGGATTCGGGCGACTACACCGTGCATCTGGTGCCCGGCCTGTTCGGCGCGGAGATGGCGTTGCAGGCCAACTGGAACGTGGCCGACCCGATCAAGCGCGAGCTGATCCAAAACCGCAACTTCCGCATCGCGCTGTCGGTGGCGATCAACCGCGACGAGATCAACGAGGTGATCTACTTTGGCCAGGGCACGCCGCGCCAGGCCACGGTGCCGGAGAGTTTTTCGGTGTACGACCCCGCCTGGGCCGAGGCGCACGCGCAGTACGACCCGGGGCTGGCCGAGCAACTGCTCGACGAGATTGGCCTGACCGCGCGCGACGGCAACGGCTTCCGGCTGGCGCCGGACGGCACGCCGCTGCAGTTCACCATCCATCACCAGACCATCGAGATCGGTTCCTCGCGCGGCGAGCTGCTGGAGCTGATCAAGGAGTACTGGGAGGACGTGGGCATCCGCACCGAGCTGCGCGGCCACGAGTCGGCGTTCTTCGGGGAGCTGACCGACGGCGACCAGTTCGACGTGGCGGTGCGCGCCTTCGAGAAGCTGATCCAGCACCTGGCGGCGAGCACCGAGTCCAACTGGGCGCCGCTGTGGGATCAGTGGTTGAGCGAGGTGTACGCCCGCGAAGCCGGCCGCGGCGGGGAGGGCGAGTTGCCCGGCGAGCAGCCGCCGCAGTGGATCGAGGAGCATGACCGGCGCATCTACGAGGCGCAGCAGACGCCGGAGCAGAGTGAGGAGTACCGGCGGCTGATCTACCAGATCGCCGAAACCCAGGCCGAGAACCTGTTCTGGATCGGCACCGTGGGGCAGGTGCCGGTGCCGGTGGTGGCGCAGAATCGGGTCGGCAACGTGATGACCAGCTTCGTGCCGCGCCACGTGTGGACCGGCGGCCTGAGCGAGTTCGCCGACCAGCTCTACCTGAAGGACCAATAGAGGAGAGTAGTAGCGGGGCCGGGGAGGGGGCGTCCTGCGGGGGCGTTCTCCCCCGGCTGCGGCGCGGTGCGGCGTGGGCCGTGGCCCGCGCCGCACCGGCCAGCCACCGCGGGCGGCGCCCCCGTGGGGCGTTTCCCCGGTTCCTGCCGCCGGCTGCGGCCGGGAGCGGGGCAGTGGCGCCGGCGGGCTCAGGCGCTCAGGGAGTCCACCACCAGTTGCATGGCGCGTGCGGCGTCGATGCGGTAGGCGACTTGAGCGTTGGCCGGCGCGCGCGGGGGGCCGGGCCGTTCGTCCACCACGGTCATGCCGCGGGTGAGCTCGCCGCGCAGCTCCACGCCGACCGCGCGCGGCGCGGTCTCGAACAGCTCCGGGTGGGTCACCGCCAGCACCGCGCAGGGGTCGTGCAGCGCCGAGGCCCGGCGGCCCGCCAGCTTTTCCATTACCCCGTGCAGAAAGTCGAACACTCCGGCGCCGAACTGCGCCAGCGGCGAGGCGGCGGCGCGCAGGCGCGCTACGAGGGCGTCGTCGGTCTGCACCTGGTGGGTGAGGTTGAGCCCGCACATGACAATGTTGGCGCCGGCGGCGGCGAACACCCGCGCCGCGGCCTCGGGGTCGGCGTAGATGTTGAACTCGGCGGCCGCGGTGACGTTGCCGCCGGCGGTGCTGCCGCCCATGAGCGCGATGCCGGCGATGCGCCGCCCCCAGTCGGGGTCGCGCTCCAGGGCAAGCGCCAAGTTGGTGAGCGGGCCGATCGCCACTACCCAGAGGTCGGGGGCCGCGCTGTCCAGCAGAAAGGAGACCGCGTCGTCGCCGGCGGGGCGGCGGTCGTGGGCCAGGGGCGGCAGGTCGCCCATTCCCGACTCGCCGTGCACGTGGCCGGCGTACACCGGCGCGCCGGTGAGCGGGCGCGCGGCGCCGCGGTGCACCGGCAGGTCGGCGTTCAGCAGCGCCGTGAGCATCAGGGCATTGGCAGTGGTCGCCTCAAGGGGTACGTTGCCGCTGGCCGTGGTGATGCCCTCGATGCGGGAATGGCGGTGCGCCAGGATCAGGGCGATGGCGTCGTCCAGGCCCGGGTCGCAGTCGATGATCATGCGCGTCATGGCAGCGCACCATAGCATGCGCCGGGCGCCGCCTGCCGCCGCCGGCGGCGGGGCACTGGTAACGTTCGCGCCAGCCGGGTACACTGCGGCCCAAAACCAAGACCGCCGGCGCGGTACAAGGAGAGGCGATTGGCAAAGTACATCGTACGCCGCATCCTCTACATGATCATCTCGCTGTTGGTGCTGTCGTTCGTGTCGTTCCTGATTATCCAGCTCCCGCCGGGCGACTTTCTCAGCACGCTGGTGGAGAACATGCGCCTGCGCGGCATGATCCTCGACGCCGAAACCATCCTCGCGCTGGAGCGGCGCTACGGACTGGACCAGCCGATGATGGGGCAGTACTTCACTTGGCTGTTGAACCTGCTGCAGGGCGACATGGGGCGCTCCTTCCAGTGGAACGAGGAGGTGACCAAGCTGATCGGGGAGCGGCTGATGCTCACGTTTACCCTCGCCCTGGGCAGCCTGCTTCTGTCGTACGTCATGGCAGTGCCGATCGGCATCTACTCGGCGACCCATCAGTACTCGCCGGGCGACTACACAGCCACCGTATACGGGTTCATTGGTCTGGCCACCCCCAACTTCCTGCTGGCGCTGATCCTTATGTTCCTGACCTTGAAGTTCTTCGGGTGGAGTCCCGGCGGGCTGTTCTCACGCGAGTTCGTACTGGAGCCGTGGAGTTTCGCCAAGGTGGTGGATCTGCTCAAGCACCTGCCGGCCCCGCTGTTCGTTCTCAGCACCGCGGGCACCGCGGCGATCATCCGCGTGCTTCGCAGCACGCTTCTGGACGAACTGGCCAAGCAGTACGTGATTACCGCCCGCGCCAAGGGCCTTCACGAACGCCGCATCCTGTTCAAGTACCCCGTGCGCATCGCCGTCAACCCGATCATCAGCCAGATCGGCGGGCTGTTGCCGTTTCTCGTCTCCGGGGAGATCATCGTCTCCGTAGTGATGAATCTGCAGACGATCGGACCGATGCTGCTGCTCGCCCTCACCGATCAGGACATGTTCCTGGCCGGGAGCATAGTGATGTTGCTCGGCGCCCTGGGCATGGTCGGCTTCCTGGTTTCGGATCTGTTGCTGGTGACGATCGACCCGCGCATCCGCTTCGGCGCCGCGTCGCGGGCCTGAAGGAGCGATCGTGAGTACTACCGATTACGCCCCGGCGGAGGGCACCGCGGTCCGTATCGAGACCGCAGAGGACGAGCGCAACTATCTGGCGTCGAGTTGGACGCTGATGCGCCGCCGCTTCTTCAAGCACAAGATGGCCGTGACCGGCGCGCTGGTGCTGGCCGTCATCTACGTGCTGGCCGCGTTCGCGGGTTTCTTCGCAGTGGCCGACACCTTCGACCGTAATACGGACTATGAATACGCGCCGCCGACCCCGATACGGGTGGTTCACGAGGGCCGCCTGCAACGCCCGTTCGTGTACGGCGTGCGCCAGGAGCAGGACCCCGAGACGCTGGCCAAGAGCTACGTGACCGACCGCAGTCAGGTCTATCCCATCAGGTTCCTGGTGCAGGGCCACGAGTACCGCTTGATCGGCCTCATTCCGAGCCGGCTGCACTTCATGGGCGTGGACGAGCCGGGCGCCTTCTTTCCCCTCGGCACCGACCCGCTTGGTCGCGACATGTACTCGCGCGTACTGCAGGGCGCCCGGGTGTCACTCTCCATCGGCTTGGTTGGCGTCGCCATCAGCTTCGTGCTGGGATGCCTGCTCGGCGGCGCCTCAGGCTACTTCGGCGGGGCGGTGGATATGGTCGTGCAGCGCATCATCGAGTTCCTGCAGGCGTTGCCGACGATTCCGCTGTGGATGGCGCTGGCGGCCGCGGTGCCAACCGAGTGGCCGGTGGTGCGCACCTACTTCATGATCACCATCATCCTCTCCATCATCGGCTGGACCGATCTGGCGCGGGTGGTGCGCGGCAAGATCCTGCAACTGCGGGTGGAGGACTACGTGATGGCCGGGGCGGTCGCCGGCGCCAAGGCGTCCACCATCATCCGGCGCCACCTGCTGCCCGGCTTCATGAGCTATCTGATCGTGAACATCACCCTGGCGGTGCCCGGCATGATCCTGGGCGAAACCGCGCTCAGCTTTCTTGGCCTCGGCCTGCGGCCGCCGGTGATCAGTTGGGGCGTGATGCTGCAGCAGGCCCAGAACGTGCGCACCGTGGTGTTGTACGCGTGGCTGCTGATTCCGGCGCTGCCGGTGGTGGTTACGGTGCTGTGCTTCAACTTCGTGGGCGACGGGCTGCGCGACGCGGCTGATCCGTACGCCACTCGACATGGCTGATTGATTGATTGATACTATACTACTATCCTGAACGGCGGTTCGGGCGGCGTGCCCGAGATCGAATACGTTGTTTGGGCCGGGACGGTTCGGAGACTGACCGCCCGCCCCAAAGGAGATGAGAAGTGAAGGAAAAGACGCGAATCGCGCTCGTGGCATTGCTGGGCGCGACGCTGCTGGCGGCCGGAACGGCATGGGCCGGCGGCCAGGAAGATGGGGGGGGGGAAGGCGAGATGGCCGCTACCGCCTCAGTGGCGAGCGGCGCCTATAACGAAGCCCCGATGCTGGCGGCCATGGTGGCCAGCGGCGAGCTGCCGCCGGTCGATGATCGGCTGCCCACCGAGCCGATGGTGCTGGAAGTGGAAGAGGTGGGCAACTACGGCGGCACCTTCTTCGTGTACGCCACCAACAACTCGCCGTGGAACGACCTCACCGAGGAGCCGAGCCGCGGACCCACCCTGCTGCGTATGGGCGTCGACGGCCAGATCGGCCCTGACGTGGCCAAGGGCTACCTGCTGTCGCCCGACAACATGAGCTTTACCCTGTTCTTGCGGGAGGGGCTGAAGTGGTCGGACGGCGCGCCGTTTACCGCTCATGACTTCCTGTTCAAGTTCTACGACATGTACAAGCTGGATGAGGTCGACACCTGGGCCATCCGCTCGCAGATCGACGAGGTGGTGGCGGTGGACGACTACACGGTGCGCTACGACTTCAACCGTCCGTTCCCGGCGTTCGTGCTGGACATGGTGCACTGGCGCTCGTCCGACTGGATGCTCTACAGCCCCAAGCACTACCTGGAGCAGTGGCATGCCAGCTACAACGAGAACGCCAACGCGCTGGCCAAGGAGGAGGGCTTCGATACCTGGGCCGAGGCCTTCAACCACCACGCCAGCTTCCGCCCCACGAATGACATCCAGCGCCCGCGGGTGGATCCGTGGATGTTCACCGACCAGACCACCACCATCCGCGCGTTCGTGCGCAACCCCTACTTCCACCAAGTGGATCAGGCCGGCAACCAGCTTCCCTACGTCGACAAGATCGTGTCCGAGCTGGTGAACAAGGAGACGTACGACCTGAAGATCATCGCCGGCGACGCGGACATCGCGTTCCTTTCGGCGACGCTCGACAACTACACCCTCTACAAGCAGAACGAGGCCGCGGGCAACTACGTGGTCAATCTGATTTCGGGGGTGGAGGGTAACGAGGCGGCCTACGGCTTCAACATCAACCACGAAGATCCGGTGCGCCGCGAGCTCTACAACAAGCTGGAGTTCCGGCAGGCGATGTCGCTCGGCATCGACCGCGACGAGGTGAACCGCGTGGCCTTTTCGGGCTTCGCCACGCCGCGCCATGCGTCGGTGCTGCCCAACACCAGCTACTACCAGTCGGAGTGGGCGGAGGATCACCCCTACGCGCGCTACGCTCCGGACGAGGCCAACCGCATGCTGGACGATCTGGGTCTGACGCGCGGCGCCGACGGCATCCGTCGCGACGCCGAGGGCCGGAAGATGCTACTCACCATCGAGTACTCATCGATCATCCACCAGGGCATTGCCCTGGCCCACGAGCTGGTCAAGGAGTTCTGGGAAGACCTGGGCTTCCAGGTGCAGGTCAAGGAAGTGGGCGGCAACATCTGGGGCGAGCGCCGGCAACAGCTCGACACCGACGTGCTGGCGCATCCGGTGCACGGCCTGGAGATGTACACCGCGATGTCGCGCGACGTGGCCGGATTCAGTTGGCACGCGCCGGGCTGGTGGCGCTGGTACGCGGCGAACGAGCAGGTCGAGGACGGCATCCGGACGCTGGATGACTTCGAGGGCGGCGTGCTGCCCGGCGAAGAGCCGCCGGCGGAAGTCAAGGAGATGCTCGATCTCGCCCGCGACCGTCTCAACATGGTCTACAACAGCGAGGAGTACTTCGACGCGAGCACTCGCTTCCACCAGTGGATGGCCGACAACCTGTTCGCCATCGGCACTATCGGCATGTCGCCGATGGTTTTCATCTCGCGGCCCAACGTGGGCAACATCCCCACCGAGCCGCACCCCTGGTTCGAGGAGACCCTGAACCTCAACTACTTCGCCGCCCAGTTCTTCTACAAGTAGGCAGCGAAGCCCGTTTCAGCGGCGGCCGCCCTCCCGGCGGCCGCCCTGACCGCCGCTAAATCCCGCCCGCCTGCTGCCCAATCTGTTTCCGTTGCGCATCGGTCGCGACGATCTTGACACACATCATCTGCACCTGATCGGGATTCTCGACCCGAGCCCGCGACAAGTACTCGATCCCGGCACGCGCTTGCTCAATTGCATTCTCGGCATCGCGATTTTTCGGATCGTAAGTGTGATCGTAGTCCGCGCGCTGACGTCTCAGCCAAAGATGCAAGAATAGCGTCGCAAACTCGCGGAGATTGTCGGACGAACTGGCTTCGAGACCGATGCACACTGAGCGCGTCTTGCCATGTTCGACCAGTCTGCGCGCAGCGGGTTGCACGCTTGGCAGGTAAGGACGGGCATACTCTGCCGTCAAGGCGGTGAAAAGAGCGTAATAGGAGGTGGAGATCGAGCGGCGAACGCGCTCCTCCGATGGCCGGCCCGGTCCTTGACGGACCAATGCTTCGGCCACTTCGAGCAACCCCTCGGGATTCAATGGACTGCTGAGACCCGTTCGGCAACCCTCGGAACGGGTATGGCATCGCTGAACGCGGTGGCGACGTCTTCGGCGGTGCGGAACAAGGACGACGTGCTGACGATTCCGGCCACCCGATCCTCGCGGACTACCCGAGCCGCCAGCTCCTTCTCATAACCCATGAGCATACGTTCCGGCCACACCAGTCGCTCTTGTTCCGGCGGCGGCAGTTCCCAGACGGCCGTCAACCACCCGCCGTCCCAATCGGGATCAGGCCGGATTACGTAATAGCGGATGCGCCCCGGGTCGCCGTTGCGCGCCATTTCGACATTCAACCTGGCGAGACTTCGTTCCGTTTCATCCCAAATGCTCATATACTTGTCCCGTCGATGTGTGGATACCGCCATGGCGGCCTCCATGTCGTAAGGGGGGGCATCGGGAGTTTCGGGAACATGGCGGGCATCTCGGTATGCGCTGGCAGCGGTTTGGGCGGTCCGGAACACGCACGACGTGGCGACGACTCCGTCCACGCGATCGACCTTGAGCAACCGCCTGCTCAACATATCCTCGTAGTTCATCCACTGGCGCTCTGACCACCCGTCACTGGGTTCACACGACGGGACCGTCCAGATGGCTGTTACCAACTCGCCGTCCCAATCGGGATCGGGCTGGATTACGAAGTAGCGGACGCGGGCAGGGTCGCCGCTCCGGGCAAGCTCCTTGTTCAACGCGATGAGACTCAGTTCCGTGTCGGTCCATACGTCCATCTTTTCGCCTCAGCCGACCACAAGGTAGCGCGCGGCTACTGTTTGGTCAACGAGTCGGCCGGGGCAGGGGCGGGGGAGGCGGGCTCCGGGTCGGGGGTGCGGTATTCGCCGCGCGGGACGCGGAAGTAGTGCCAGAAGATGACCGCGCTGCCGGCGGTCACCGCGGCCGCCAGCAGGAAGAGGCCGGTGAAGCCCATGGCCGGAATCAGGTAGCCGCCGCCGAGGGACATGGAGGTGAAGCCGAGGCCCATCGACATCGACACCACGCCGGAGGTGAGGGCGCGCCGGCTCGCCGGAACGATCTCCATGTGCACCACGCTGGACACCGATTGGGTGATCGAACGCAGGCCGACCACCAGCGTGAAACCGATGCCGGCCGCGGCCCAGTGCGGTACCAGCGCCATCAGTACCAGGCTGCCGGCGGTGAGCGCCGTGGTGATCACGATCACCGGCACCTTGCCGGCGTACCGCGTGAGCGCCGGCGCGCACAGCGCGGCGGGGCCGGCGGCCAGTTGCCCGAACGCCAGCACCAGCCCGATGCGCGACGTCGACGCGCCCAGGTCCAGCTCCAGGTAGACGTTGAAGAAGGAGCGCGCCGCGCCCTCGCCGGCCACCCGCATCAGCCCGGTGATGCCCAGGAAGAGGATCAACAGGTAGAGGGCGCCGTCCGCCTGGCGCGCTTCGCCGGCGGCGCGGCGCCGTTCGGCGCGGGAGCGGCGCGGGCGGCTCGGCTCGCGGTCCTGCGTACCCGCCACGACCCGCGGCGCCGGCAGCAGCATCAGGCCGGCCAGCACCAGCACCACCGCGAACGGCGCCGGGTCGGCGGTGGTGAGGTTCAGCAGCGCCGCGATCCACTCCGGCAGCGCGCCGGCCAGCAGGCTGCCGGCGAAGCCTGCCACCGGCGGCAGCGCGGCCAGCACCGCGAACGCGTAGGGCCGGTCGCGGGCGGTGGTGGCGGCCACCAGGTGGGGGTAGGCGTTGACCATGTAGAGGGAAAAGCCGATGCCGGACAGCAGGCGCATGGCGATGATGCTGAAGTCGCGCGCCTGGCCCGCGGGGAGCATGGCAGCCAGCGGCACCAGCGTGACGCCGGCGGCCAGGAAGCCCATGCCGGTCATCGCCGCGCGGCGCATGCCGATGCGGGCGCCCAGCGCCCCGGCCGGCAGCGACGACAGCGCGAAGGCGAGCGCCGTGCTGCCGTTGACCAGGCCGATGAAGTCGGTGCCGTACCCCAGGCGCAGCAGGAACAGGTTGAGCAGCACCGACACGAAGCCGAAGTAGCTGAACCCCACCAAGCCGGCGGCGATCAGGTAGCGGTACACGTCGGCGTTGAACTGCAGCAGGGCGTGGCGCAGTTGGGTCATTGCGGGCCGGCGTCTCCGAGCGCGGCAATCACGGCGGCGGTAAAGGCGCGGGTGCCGAGGGAACCGCCCAGGTCGGCGGTGCGGGTCGCCGGGTTGGAGAGGGTGCGGTCCAGCGCGGCGGTGATACCGCGGGCGGCCGCGGCGAGCTCGGGGCGCCGGCGGCGCTCGGCCAGCCACTCGAGCAGCATGGCGACGGAGAGCAGCATGGCGCTGGGATTGGCCCGGTCGCGGCCGGCAAGGTCGGGGGCGGCGCCGTGCTGCGCCTGGGCGCAGGCGTGGCGGTCGCCGGCGTTGAGGGAGCCGGCCAGCCCGAGGCTGCCGGACAGCTCGGAGGCCAAGTCGGACAGTATGTCGCCGTGAAAGTTGGTGGTGCACAGCACGTCGAAGCGGGCCGGCTCGCGCACCAGCAGGGCTGCGGCGGCGTCCACCAGCACTTCGTCGAGCGTCACCTCCGGGAAGTCGGCGGCCGCGGCGCGCACCTCGCGCAGGAACAGACCGTCGCTCAGGATGAAGTTGTTGGCCTTGTGCACCGCCGTCACCCGCCGCTGCCGGCGGCGCCGGCGCGCCAGCGCGAACGAGCGGCGCGCAATGCGGCGGCAGGCCGCGGCGCTGATCTTGCGCACCGACAGCGCGGTGTCGGAGTCGGGCATGAACTCGCCGCTGCCGGCGTACATGTTGCGGTCGGGGTAGAAGCCCTCGGTGTTCTCGCGCACGATTACCAGATCGAACTGGCCGACCGGCCCGCGCAGCCCCGGCCGGGTACGCGCCGGGCGGATATTGGCATACAGGTCGAGGCCGGTGCGCAGCGCCGCCGACACGTTTACGCCGCCGCGTTCGCGCGGCGGATAGCGCAGGTGATCGATTGGGCCGAGGATTATCCCGTCCGCGGCGCGCGCCCGCTCCAGCGTCCCGTCCGGCAGGGTAGTGCCGCCCGCCGCCAGCGCGGCCAGGCCGATCGGCGCCGTCTCCCGTTCCAATCCCAACGGCGCGCGCGCCGCGGCCGCGTCGAGCACCTCCAACGCGGCCGCGGTGATCTCGGGGCCCACCCCGTCACCGGGCAATACCAGCAGCTTCATCCGCTCTGATTCGGCGCGTCGGCGAACACCGCGCGCCGTGCCGTCAGTCCGCGCCGTTAGCGGGCGCCGAACTGCTTGAGGCAGGCGTTCAGGTAGCCGTAACTCTCGGCCGCGATGATCGCCGTCTCCGCCAGGCTCAACCCCGCCTTGGCGGCGCCGATCACCTCCAGGCTGGCCGCGCCGTGATAGCCGGCGTCGACCAACACCTTGCAGTAGCCGAACAGGTCGATGTCGCCGCGCCCGCAGGCCTGCAGCGGCGGCGCGCCCGGCCCCTGCTGGCGTCCCTTGCAGTCGCGGATATGGCAGTGCCGCACCCGCGACACCACCTGCCGCAACGCGTCCTTGGGCACCTCGCCGGCGCGGTGCACGTGACTGGGGTCCATGTTGACTCCGAACCCCGGCCCCGGAATCGCCTCCATCGCCGCCAGCGTGGTGGGGGTGTCGAACACCGCGCTGCCGACGTGCGCCTTGCAGCACACCGTAACGCCGAACGGCGCGGCGGCCTGCGCCAGCTCGGTCAGCCGCGCGATGCGTTCGCGCAGGCTGGCGGCGTCGCCGCTGGTGCCGCCGGAGCCGACCGCCACTACGGGGATCCCCAGTTCGGCGCAGGCCTCGAAGGCGCGCAGGTGGCCCTCCCCGCCGCGGTCGGAGTATTCCACCGCCACCGGCTTGAGCCCGGTTTCCGCGAGTACGGAGCGCAGGTCCGCGGCCTGCTCGCGCCAGCGCTCCACCTCCAGGTGCTCGCACATGCCGGGCAGGGCGGCAATCTCGATGCCGTCGTAACCCGCCGCGGCGACGTGCCGGGCGGCGGTGGCGAAGTCGAAGCCATCGAACAATACCGAGTTGACGGCGAGGGAAATCATGTTGCTGCTCCGGGGGGTGAGATCGAACGGGCTGTCCGCCGGCCGCCTGCCACAGTGGCAGCCGGCCGCGACTGCCGATATTATGGCCGGGAAGTGATGGGGGAGGCAAGCCGCCCGGCGCCGGCAGCGCAGCCGCCGCCGGTTACGGTGCGGCCGTTGCGCGAAGATGATCTGAGCAACGGGTTTCTGGAGGCGCTGGACGCGTTGCGGCCGACCAGCGACTTGGCGCCGGAACGGGCGCTGGAGGTGTTCCGGCGCCTGCAGCGGAATCCCGATTGCACGGTAGCGGTGGCCGAGGTGGACGGGCGCGTCGCCGGCGCCGCCACGCTGCTGATCGAGCACAAGTTCATCAATCAGGGCGGCACGGCGGGCCACGTCGAGGACGTGGCCGTGGCCGCGGCGCAGCAACGCCGGGGGATCGGACGCGCGCTGATCCGCTACCTGCTGGCGCGCGCCGCGGCCGCCGGCTGCTACAAGACGATCCTCGACTGCGGCGACGAGGTCATGCCCTTCTACGAAGGGCTCGGCTTCCACCGCCGCGGCAACGGCATGGAGCTGCGCCACCGCTGAGCGCCGGCCCGGCGCGGCGTGCTACCCGGCTCGGCGCGACGTGCTACACTGCGCGCCCCGGCACTGCCCAAGCGCCCGAAACTGCCCAACTCAAAGGAGACTTCATTGAGACCCAATTCCCTGCGCCGCAAGCTGAACGCCAACGAGATCACGGTCTGCACCCGCATCTTCAACCCCGATCCCATGAGCGTGGAGGTGCTCGGTCAGACCGGCCAGTTCGACTACGTCGAGTTCGTGGCCGAGTATGGCTCGTTCCACCTGCACGACCTGGACAACGTGTGCCGCGCGGCCGAGCTGTACGGGCTCGGTTCAATGATCAAGATCGACCGCAGCCACCAGGAGTTTCTCGCCCAGCGCGGCATCGGCGCCGGATTTCAATCAGTGCTGTTCACCGACTGCCGCTCCGCCGCCGACGTGCGCGAGTGCGTGAGCATCGCCCGCCCCGACACCCCGCAGGACAACGGCCTGTACGGCGCCGCGGCGCGCCGCAACACGCCGCTGGGGTCGGGCGGCAGCCCCGCCTACGTGCAGGCGATCCGCGACACCGTGGTGGCGGTGATGATCGAAAAGCAGGGCGCGGTCGACGAGCTGGAGGAAATCCTGGCGATTCCGGGGCTCGACATGGTGCAGTGGGGCGGTACCGACTACTCCATGAACACCGGCCACATCGGCGAACGCAACCACCCGCAGGTGGAGGCGGCGCGCAAGCGCGTGTTCACCCTGGCGCTGGAGCGCGGCGTGGCCCCGCGCGCCGAGATCGCCGCCCCCGAGCAGGCGCAGGAGTACCTCGACATGGGCGTGCGCCACTTCTCCATCGGCGCCGACGTCAGCATCCTCGGCCAATACTGGAGCTCCGCCGGCTCCCAACTCCGCAAAGTCCTCGGCGTCCCCGCTTAGGGTAGGGCTTCGGGGTTGACGATGGCCGGGGGGCGGCGGCCGGCCAGAACGGCGAGAACGTTGTCGACCGCCAAGCCGCGCATCGCCTTGCGCGTTTCGTGGGTGGCGGTGGCCATGTGCGGAAACACGATGACGTTGGGCAGGGTCAGCAACGGCTCCGACGGGTCGGGCGGCTCCGGGTCCAGCACGTCGAGCCCGGCGCCGGCCAGCCGGCCCTCCCGCAAGGCGCTCGTAAGGGCGGCCTGATCCACCACGCCGCCGCGGGCGGTGTTGATCAGGTAGGCGGTGGGCCGCATCAGGCCCAGTTCCCGCGCGCCAATCAGGTGGCGCGAGCTGTCGTTCAGGTCCATGTGGATGGTCACGAAGTCGGAACTGGCGAGCAGGTCGTCCAGCGGCCGGTAGGGTAGCTGCGGCGCCCCCGGCGGCAGCCGGTCGAACACGTCGTACCAGATCGGCTGCATGCCCATGACCTGCATGCGCCGCGCCACCTCGCGGCCGATGCGGCCGAAGCCGACCACGCCGAGCGTCTTGCCGGTGACGTCGTGGGCCAGCTCAGGCGGCGGCTCGCGGCGCGCCCAGGCGCCGCCGCGCGCGAATAGCGCAAACTCCGGCAGGCGCCGGGCCAGCGCGATGATCAACACCACGGTGAGGTCGGCGACCGCTGCGGTCAGCACGCCCGGCGTGTTGCACACCGCCACCCCGCGCGCCGTGGCGGCCGCCACGTCAATGCCGTCGTAGCCGACGCTGGGGGTGGCCACCACGCGCAGCCCCGGCGCGGCGCTCAGCAACTCCTCGTTTACGCGGTAATGACCCAGAAGTGCCTTCGCATCGGCCAGACCTTGCAGCAGCTGCTCGTGCGTGGCGGCGTGCAGGTCGATCACCTCGCCGGCGGCGGCGAGGCGGGCCTGAAACTCATCTTCCAGCATTGGCAGGCGGGTAACGATCCGTGGTTTGTCGCTCATGACTTGAGGCCCGATCCTACCCGCCGGCGCGCCGCCCGTCCACCGGACGCATTGACTCATTAAAAATCCACACGAACGGGACGGTGGTGCCTCATCAAGAATCCACACGAACGACCTTGCCCCAAGATTGGGCAGGAGGTCGGAGGAGATGGGGCTCAGCATGGGGGAGCGCAAGTCAGTGACCCGCGAGCGGGTGCGGGAGTACCGGCGCGCATCACGGCGCCAGAAAGGCGAGATCCTGGATCAGTTGGCGAGCCTGAACGGGTGGACGCGCCATTATGCCGGCTGGATGCTGCGCTGCTGGGGCCGCACCGTGTACTGCTGGCAGGACGGGGAGCGGGTCCGGATCACGGTCGGGCGGCGGCGTCCGATCCAGTCCCGGCGGCGGTACTACGACCAGCCGGTGTACGTGGCGCTGAAGTGGATCTGGGAATGCTACGGCTGGATGTGCGGCAAGCGCCTGGTGGGGGTGCTGCGGCACCAGTTGGCGGTGCTGGAGAAGTTCGGCGCGATCAGCCTGGAGCCGGAGGTGCGGGCCAAGCTGGAGCGCATCAGCGCGGCCACGGTGGACCGCCTGCTGGCGGAGGACAAGCGCAAGCTGTACCTCCGCGGTCGCTCGCACACCAAGCCGAGTCGGCGGCTGCTGCATGAGATACCGATCCGCACGTTCAGCGAGTGGAAGGAGGCACGGCCGGGGGAGCTGGGAGCGGACCTGGTGGGGCACGACGGCGGCTTCGGCGGCGGCGAGCATCTGTTCACGTTGCTGGTGACCGACCGGGTGACGCAGTGGACGGAGATGCGGGCGGTGCTGAACAAGGCGCAGAAGTGGGTATTTCAGGCGCTGCTGTGGGTACGGAAGGAGTTCCCGTTCGAGATGCGGGGGCTGCATACGGACTGCGGGACGGAGTTCATCAATCATCATCTGGCGCGCTACTGCGGGCAGGAGGGGATTCGCTTCACGCGCTCGCGGCCGCAGCGGAAGAACGACAACAACTTCACGGAGCAGAAGAATTTCGAGGTGGTCCGCAAGCACGTCGGCTATCTGCGGCATGAGAGCGCGCGGGAGGTGGAGGTGCTGAACGAGCTCTATGGGGTGGTGCGGCTGTTGGTGAATTTCTGCTACCCGTCGCAGAAGCTGGTGGAGAAGACGCGGCAGGGAGCGCGGCTGCGGCGCAAGTACGATGCGGCGCAGACGCCGTATCAGCGGGTGCTGGCGGCGGCGGAGGTGCCGGAGGCGGTGAAGGAGCGGCTGCGGCGGCAGTTTGAGGAACTCAATCCGGTGGCGCTGAGGCTGGAGGCGGAGCGGTTGTTTGAGCGCTTGCGGCGGTTGAGCGCCCAGCGGGAGGAGTCCACGAAGGATGCCGGCTGAAGACCGCAGGGCAAGCGCGGCCGGGCGGGTGGTGCGGCGCCGGGCTTGGTGGGGGCGCCGTTACGTAACGGGGTGTACAGTGGATGAAGGCTTGGCTGCCCGGAGGGGCTTCATCAGCCAAGGCAGGGGCACCGTTACGCAACGGCGCCCAGTGGAATGGAGGAACTTGATGGCCATGACCAACGCGGAGCGGCAACGCCGCTATCGCCAGCGGCGCCAGGCGCAACAGCCGGCGGCGCGGCCCCAGCAGCCGCAGAAGCGCGGATCACGCACCCTGCGCTGGCAGGAAGCGGCGCGCACCCTGCGCGAACTCCAGGAGGAGTATGAAGTGTGGCTGGACAACCTGCCCGACAGTCTGCGGGACACGAGGATGGGAGAGAAACTGGAAACCGTGTGCTCCCTGGACCTGGAGGACCTGGAGAGCATCGAGTTGCCGCGTGGGTTCGGTCGTGACTGAGGACGGGGCCGCCACCCTGGCGGTGACGGGGCCTGCGCGGCGCGGCCCGGAGCGTCGCGCCGGGTCTCCCTTCCGTTACGTAACGACGGGACAGTGTGATGCGCCTTCCGGGGACGCCACTGCAGGGCGCACGACGATGGTGCACATATCCACAGGAACGGGTCCCCCCTCCCCGGACCCCACCCCCTTTACCGCCGCCTCCTTTAGGTGGATATTTAATGAGGCACCGCGTACCGCTTCGTGTGGATCTACAAATGAGGCAACACGCCGGAGGTCAGGCCATCGCCCCGGGGTGCGCGGCGTCCGCGGTAACAGTGGGGGGCGCGGGCGGCTGCCGCGGCACGCGCAGCAGCAGCACGCCGCCCACCGCGAACAGCAGGGCGATGCTCAGCACGCCGATGCTGCTGTCACCGGTGAGCTGCGCGAAGATCCCGACCAGGAAGGGGCCGAGGATGGCGGCGAACTTGCCGAACATGTTGTAGAAACCGAAGAACTCGGCGGACGCGGAGGCGGGGATGAGCTGCCCGTAGTAGGAGCGGGAGAGCGCCTGCACCCCGCCCTGGGAGCTGGCCACCAGCATGGAGGTGAGCCAGAAGGTGGGCACCTGCAGTTCCGCCGGCAGCCGCGGAATGACGAACGCCAGCAGCGTCACCACCAGGTACACGCCGATTCCGACCAACAGCATGGTGCGCACCGAGGAGGAGCGCGCCCGCGCCAGGCGGCTGTAGAGCAGGGCGCACGGAAAGGCCACCAACTGAACCACCAGGAGCACCACCAGCAGGGTGTTGGCCGACAGCCCGATGTCGGTTCCGTAGGCGGTGGCCAGCTTGATGATGGTGCCGACCCCGTCGATGTAAAAGAAGTAGGCAATGAGGAACACGAACACGGTGCGGTAGCGGCGCCAGTCGCGGACCAGCGCGGCCAGCCGCCGCGCGCTGTCGCGCACCGTGGACTCGACCGGCGCGATGTACTGCGTCTGGCGTACCCGGCGCAGCAGCGGAATGGTAAACAGCAGCCACCACCCGGCGGCGATCAGAAACGCGATGCGCACCGAGGTCACCGTGGACAGCACGTCGAAGCGCGGCGCTCCGATGATCACCGCCATCGCCACGATGAACGGCGCGGTGCTGCCGACGTAGCCCCACGCGTAGCCGGCGCTGGACAGGCGGTCCATCCGTTCCGGCGGCGTGACGTCGGTCAGAAAGGAGTCGTAGAACACGTTGGCGCCGGCAAAGCCGATGGAGGAGAGCACGTAGACGGCGAGGGTATGCATGACCTGGCCCTCGGCGACGAACGCCAGCACGCCGGTGGCCGCCACGCCGAGGCCGAAGAACAGCGAGAAAAACCGCTTCTTGCGGCCTTCGTAGTCGGCGAGCGGCCCCAGTATCACTGCCAGCACCGCCACCACCAGGGTAAACACGCTGCTGGCGTACGCCAGCCAGGCGGTGGAGGTTGCGCCCGGCACCTCGGCGGCGACCACGTTCTTGAAGAACAGCGGAAAGATCGCCGTGGTGACCGCCAGCACGTAGGCCGAGTTGCCGACGTCGTAGAGCACCCAGGCGCGCTCGGCGGAGGAAAACGGCGTGCGCTTCATGGCTGCAGCATACCGGGCGCCGGTAGCGGACGGCTACGCTACTCCACGGAAACTCCGGCCGCGGCCAGCGCGGCGGTCAACTCCCGGTAGCCGATGCGCGCGTAGGTCAGCGGGTTGGCCTGCGCCGGGTCCTGCTCCGCCTCCACCACCACCCAGCCGCGGTAGCCGATCTCGGCCAGCAGCCGGGCAACCGCGCGGAAGTCGATGCTGCCGTCGCCCGGTACCGTGAACACCCCCGCCAGCACCGCGTCCAGGAAGCTCAGGTCGCGGGCGCGCGCCGCCGCCAGAACCTCGGCGCGGACGTCCTTGCAGTGGACGTGGTTGACGCGCGCGGCGTGGCGCAGCGCCACGGCCAGCGGGTCGCCGCCGGCGAACACCAAGTGGCCGGTGTCCAGCAGCAGGCCCACCGCCGGTCCGGTGTGCTCCATCAGCAGGTCCACCTCCTGCTCGGTCTCGATCACCGTGCCCATGTGGTGGTGGTAGGCCATCGGCACGCCGCGCGCGGCGAGATACTCGGCCAGCTCGGTGAGCCGGCGGCCGTAGTCGGCAAAGTCGGAGCGGGCCAGGGTCGGGCGCCGGCTCATAGGCGTGCCCTGCGCGCCCTGCACGCTGCCGGTAGTCTCGGCGTACACCATGAGCGGCGCCCCCAGCGCTGCGAAGGTGGCGAGCTGCTGCTCGATGCGCTCCCGTTCGCGCGCCACCGAGCCCTCCAGCAGCCGCCCGGAGAACCAGCCGGAAACGAGCTGCAGCCCGTGCGCCCGGAGCTGCGGGCCGAGCGCCGCGGCGTCCAAGGGAAACTTGCCGCCCGCCTCCACGCCGGTATAGCCCGCCAAGCGGCTCTCCCGAAGGCAGGTCTCCAACGGAGTGTCGCCGCCGAGCTGCGGCAGATCGTCGTTGCTCCAGGCAATCGGAGAGATTCCAAGCTGCACGCCCATGCCCCCAACAATACCCCGAGTCGCCCCTGTTCCGCTTGTCCGGCGTCACCCCCACGCGCGCCGGGACCCATTTCAGACGGTTGCTGACAGCGCTCGCACGGCCCGCCTTGCGGCCCCCGGCCCCGCGCCGCCCACCGCCGGCGGGACCGGCTCAGGCGAGCTCCCGGCCAAGAATCTCCACTTCACTTGCGGCGGCAGTAGACGGAAGGACTGGGGGGACTACCGGCTGGCGGCCCCGCGCCGCGCATGGCGGTGCCGGAGGCGGTGATGGGCGGCGCAGAGGAGACGGAGATTGTCGGGCTCGGCGCTGCCGCCAAGCGAGTAGGGGACCACGTGATCCATCTCCAGCAGGTGCCGGGAGCCGCAACGGCGCCCACTGCCCCGATCCACGTAGCTGCAGCAGCCCCGATCGCGCTCCCAAACCCGCCGTCTGACCGCAGCCGGAATGACGCGGCTGCGAACGTGGGGTGCGCGTGGAATGGCGGCCCGCAGACGGCCCCTCACCGAACCCTCTACCCAGGCGTCGCTTCCGCCCAGCGGCGCTCCACCTCGGAGCGGGGCACCGGATTGTCCCAGTCCGGCCAACCATCCTTGGCCGCCGGATAGTACTTGCCGTCGCCGGCGTCGATGAGGCTCAATCCGTCCGGCATGACTACCCGCACATCGAACGGCGACCGTTTCGGCACCTTCACGGCGGATAGATCAGCTACCGTCAGGCCGGGAACTGCCCGTCCCGACATATCGCTGTTCAGTTTCTCGTCAGCCACCCCAGTTCCTCAAACAAGTCATCGAACGCCTCTACTATAGGCAGAAACTCCTCATATGGCCAGTGCTCCGCCCTAGTCTCAGGGTGGGACTGCGACCGCCGCGCGCGGCCCTTCCGCACCGCGACCCTCGCGCGGATGACCGCTTGCCACCGGCCCTCCGTCTCGCTCCACCGTCCCCTCCTACATCGCAATTTCCTCCGCAAGTCAAGTGTTCGGGCCGATTTGTGGCGCCGGGAGTAGCCCGTTCGGGCCGGAAGTGGACGGCACGTTGGGCCTGCGGCGGCAGTCAAGGTCTCTACCACCGGGCATCCGCGCCGCTGGCGGCCTGGCGCTACCCACGTTTGGAAAATGCACCCGCGCGCGCTGCCTGCGGCTTGCGCAACACCCCCGGTGCGGTACAATGGCGCCGGTAGAGACATGAGGGACGACCTGTTTCTTCCACAGCTCTTGATACGGGGGTTCCGCGGTATCGCCGAACTCTCGATCCCCCGGCTGGGCCGGGTGACGCTGCTGGCGGGCAAAAACGGAGTCGGTAAGACGACGGTACTTGATGCCGTGCGCGTCTACGCAGCTCGGGCGCGCCGCTCCGTGTTGTACCAGCTCCTGCGCGATCGGCAAGAGATCACGGATATGATTGATGAAGACGGCGACCGCAGGAGCGTTCTCGATTGGCGGGCGCTGTTCACCGGCAGGAATCCGAGTGAATCGGCGCCGATCGTCGTTGGGCCCGAGAACCCCGACGATCAGCTTGTAGTCCGGTTGGACGACAACCATGGTCATGCGGCTATCAGGTCTCTCAGAGTGACGTATCGTAATAGTCATCGATCATTGCGTCTCATTCCGAGCGAACATCCGTCGGACAAAGGGGATGAGCCGCCATCGGAGCCGGCTTGCGAATACTTGGCGCCGGGAACGTCGTCGAACGAACGTCAGACCTCTCGCGTCTGGGATCAGGTCGCATTGACTAATGATGAGTCCCGGGTACTACGCGCCCTCAATCTGGTGATAGAAGATGACGTGGCCGGCGTGGCGATGGTTGGCGATGGTGGAGCGAGCAAGCGCCGCGTGATCGTCAGGCTGAAGAATCACGATCGACCGGTTCCGCTGAGGAGCCTTGGAGACGGGGCGGCGCGGCTGTTCGGCATCGCGTTGGCGCTGGCGAGCAGCAGCGGAGGATTCCTGCTCATCGACGAAGCCGAGAACGGCATCCACCACACCGCTCAGCGCGACCTCTGGTCCATGATCCTGCAGACGGCCCGCGCCAGTGGCACTCAAGTGCTTGCGACCACACACAGTTGGGACTGTGTACGGGGCTTTGCCGAGGCGGCTGCCGACTCCGAACCGGGGGACGGCGTGCTGGTCCGTCTCGACCGCGCTGACACCGCGTTGCGCGCCGTCGTGTACTCGCAAGAAGCGTTTGAGACCGCTGCCGAGCAGGGCATCGAAGTAAGGTAGCGGATGCCTGTTCCTGGCGCTTCGCCGCTGGTGCTGCTCGTAGAGGGTCCCGACGACAAGCACGTTGTCGTCCACCTGTGCCGAACCAACACCTTGATCGCGCGGCTATCCATACTCGACAAAGGGGGCGTCAGTCCGTTACTCGCCGCCATAGAAGCTGAGGTGATGGCGCCGTCCCGGGAGGCAGTCGGAATCTTGGTGGATGCAAACGACTCGCCGGACGGTCGCTGGCGGGCAGTGGCGAATAAACTGCGCAGGGCCGGCATTACCGCCCCGGCCCGACCCGACCCGGCAGGGACGATCATCGAGGGCGGCCCGCGCGTCGGCATCTGGCTGATGCCGAATAATCATGCTTCCGGCGAACTGGAAGATTTCGTCGCGGAGATGATTCCCAAGGACGACCCGGTGTGGCCGTTGTCCGACGCGTACGTCAACGGTATTCCGGCAACCGCGCGCAAGTTCAGGGAGGGAAAGACACTCAGAGCCAAGGTTCACTCCTGGCTTGCCGTTCGGGCGGATCCGCGGCCGATGGGATCGGCAATCGGGGCCGGGGACCTGAACCTCGAGGCGCCGGATGCGGTTCAGTTCGTAACTTGGCTGCAGCGGCTCTTTGGCTGAGCCGGCGATTCGGGCTTCCACCCCTACGACTCACGATTAAGAAACGATCCTCCCTCAAGGCCCCCATTGACGCTCGCTATTTATCAACGGCGTTCGGCGTTTGGTGGCCCGCTCCTCCTTGCCCCAACCCGCTGCCAGGCCCCCGCGCGGCTACTCCGGGGTCCAAAAAAAGCAGCCGAAATAGTTGACTCAAGTATTGTCTATGATTATACTTGGTATGTGAATAAGACCTCTCTCGACACGCCGATCATAACCACCGTTGCCGCCCTTTCCGACCACCATTTGCTGCAGCAGGTCAAGGAACTTTCCGCCATCGAACACTACGTCCAAGGCGTGGTAATCGATCACCTGCGCGAAGTTGAGCGGCGCGGTCTGTACCTTACCTTGGGATTCTCCGGCATGTTCGATTACGTGCGTGAACTGGGCTACAGCACTGGCGCGGCGTGGCGGCGGCTCAAGGCGATGCGGCTGTGCGAGGAAGTGAACGGGGCGCGTGGGCGGCTGTTGGAGGGCACGCTGACGCTGGACGCGGCGGCGCAGTTGCAGCACGCCTTCGAGCGGCAGGCGCGCAAGGCGCGCCGCTCGACTACCCCCGACACGGACACGCATGGCGGCGGCGGGCACGAGGCGCAGGCCGATGCCGGGTCGGCCACGCCGGTCGTGGAGCCCGCCGCTCGGACGGCCGTAGCGCCTGGCGGGCCGGCGCCGGACGTAGCGGCGCGCGATGCCGGGCCGGAGGGGTCGGCGGGTGCGCCCGGCGGCTTGGTACCGGATGCGCCGGTGCGCTCGCCGGAGCGGCCGGTAGCGCCGGTGCTGGACGCGGCGGCGCGGGAGTCGCTGGTGGCACAGGCGGCCGGCAAGAGCACGCGGCAGGTAAAAGAGATGCTGGCCAAAGTCGATCCCGAGCTGGCGCGGGCGGCGGACCGGATGCGGCCGCTGGGAGCCGGGCGGTGGGAGCTCAAGGCGGTGATCGATGACGACTGCCAGGTCGGATTGGAGCAACTCAAGGGGCTGCTGTCGCACGTTGATCCGCAGATGACGTTGGGGCAACTCCTGGGGCGGGTGGTACGCGAAGCGCTGGACCGCCATGATCCGTCGCGGCCGCCGCGTAGGCGGGGCCGCAGCCGCCGGACTCCCGACGTTGCCGGCCAAAACTTCGGCGCCGAAAACAGCGGCCGGGCGGGACGCCGCGGCGGCGCCGCAGAGCGGCATGCCGGCGGGCTCCGCGACTTCGGCGCCGATAGTGCCGGCGGACCCCGGCCAGCGCCGCGTTACGGTTGCGAAGCGGCCTGCGGTGGCCGCCCGGACCGCGGCCGCCACGGCGGAGACTTCGGCGCCGACAGAGGCTGTGGCGGCGCCGCGGACCGAGCTTCCGGCAGGCGCGGCGACTTCGCCAGCCAAGGTTCAGGCAGCGGACCGGCCCGCGGCAGCCGCCGGAATCGCCGCTTCGGCGCCGAAGGCAGGAGGTGGCTCCCAGCCCGCGGCGCATCGGAGCGGCCGGCTCGTCACGCCGGCGACTGCACCGCCGCCGCCGCGCGTCCGCCGCCGCGCTATTCCCGTGGCGGTCAGGCGGCAGGTGTGGGAGCGCGACCGGGGCTGCTGCAGCTACGTGGACCGGGGCAGTGGGCGCCGGTGCGGCTCCCGGCATCTGCTGGAGATCGATCACGTCGTACCGTATGCGCTCGGCGGTAGCGCCGAGCCCGACAATCTCCGGCTGCTGTGCGCCGCTCATCACCGCTACCGCCACCGCCATGCGCGGCTCGCAGCCGCCCGCCGGTGACTTGATCCGGCGCTGCGCTGGGCCCGGCGCGCTGACTTGGGTGATGCGCCTGGAAAGAGTCCCACGCCAATGCGGCGCGCATCGAAACCGCCTGGACACCGCCCGGACCGCCTCGAGAACCTGCGCCGGTGGCCGCTGCCGCGCCATCGCCCCCGAAGGCGACCCGGCCGCTACCGCTGACGAACCCGGAGCGGCACCGGCTGAATGTCAAGCGCTGCCCGCCCGCTGCTCCTGGCCGCGCTGGCGTCAACCTCCCCGTGAGTCTTTGTCTCAACACCGTTTCAGACGTTCGCACCCGACGACGGACGACGGTGCTTTTACGGAGCGCGCTATGCGCCATATGATGCGGCGTGGGGGGTGAGCGGTTGCGGGCGGCGGCGGAGGCGGGCATTGTGCTGGCGTCGAGCTCGCCGCAGCGGCGGCGGCTGCTGGAGGCGGTGGGCCTGCCGGTGCGGGTAGTGCCGCCGCAGGTGGACGAAGCGCTGGCCGCCCCGGAGGCGCCGGCGCGGGCGGTGGTGCAACTGGCCCGGCGCAAGGCGTTGGCGGTGGCGGGCCGGGTAGGGCGGGGCTGCTGGATCGTGGCCGCCGACACGGCGTTGCTCAGCGGCGGCGAGCTGTTCGGCAAGCCGCCCGACCGCGCCGCGGCGCGCCGCCTGTTGCGGCGGCTGGCGGGCGCCACGCACCGCGTGCTGACCGGGGTGGCGCTCATTCCGCCGGTGGGCGCCCCGGCGCTACCGGAGCCGGCGGGCGCCGCGGCCACCGCGCCGGCCCGCACGGAGATTGCACCGGCGCCGCCCCCGGCGGCGGCACCGGCCACCGCGCCGGCCTGCACGGAGGTAGCGCCGGAGCCGCCGAAGACGGCGGGCGCCACCATGACCACCGCGCTGGCGTGCACGGAGGTGACCCTGGCGGCGCTCAGCGAGCGGGAGGTGGAGTGGTACCTGGATACCGGGGAGTGGCGCGGCGCCGCCGGCGGCTACCGCATCCAGGGGCGCGCCGGCCTGCTGGTGACCGCCCTGCGCGGCTCCTACAGCAACGTGGTCGGCTTGCCGCTTGAAACGATTTATCGTATGTTGGCGCGGCATGGCTATCCATTCCGCAGCCGGCATCATACAGAGGGGGACTAGTTGGCCGTCGTTACCATGAAGAACCTGCTGGAGTCGGGCGTCCACTTCGGGCACCAGACCAAGCGTTGGGATCCGCGCATGGCGCGTTACATCTTTACCGACCGCAATGGCATCCACATCATCGACCTGCAGAAGACCATCACCGCCATCAGGGAAGCCTATGACGCGGTGCGCGAGGCGGTGCTCGCCGGCAAGCACGTGCTGTTCGTGGGCACCAAGAAGCAGGCGCAGCAGTCGATCGAGCGCGAGGCGCGGCGCTGCAACATGTACTACGTCAACACCCGTTGGCTCGGCGGCATGCTCACCAACTTCTCGACCATGAAGCGCTCCCTGCTCAAGCTCAAGAAGATCGAGAAGATGGAGGTGGACGGCACCTTCGCGAACATGACCAAGAAAGAGATTTCGCGGATGCAGAAGGAGCAGGCGCGGTTGGAGCGCAACCTCGGCGGCATCAAGGAGATGAAGGAGCTGCCGGGGGTGATGTTCGTGGTGGACACCCGCAAGGAGGCGATCGCCATCGCCGAGGCCAACAAGATGAAGATTCCGGTCGTGGCCATCGTCGACACCAACTGCAACCCGGACGTGATCGATCTGCCGATTCCCGGCAACGACGACGCCATCCGCGCGATCAACCTGTTCACCCAGATCGTCGCCAACGCGGTGGTCGAGGCGGAGAACGAGGTGGGCCTGGAGGTGATCGAGACGCTCCAGGATGAGGATCGCGACGACGAGTACGACTACGATCAGGTCATCGACAAGGATCAGTACGACGGCGAGGACTACGAGTCGGCCATGGAGATCGAGACCGTCTCGCTCGGCGAGATGGCGGGGGCGTCGGTGACCACCGACGATGCCGGGGACGGCTTTACCGACCAGGACTACTCCAACTACGATCCGGGCGAAGACGCCGCCAAGGACCGGCAGCAAGTGGAACCGGAAACGGTCACCGACAAAGCGGGTATCGACGAGGACACCCTTTACGAAGCGCGCTGACCGGCGCGGCGCGCGCGGCCGCCTCTCTCATTGAGCGCGGGCGCGGTTGGGCGCCGGCCCCGGCCAGGGCGCAGGAGCGAAACATTGGCAATTTCAGCACAGGAAGTGAAGCGGCTCCGGGAGCGCACCGGGGCCGGGATGATGGACTGCAAGCGGGCCCTGGTGGACGCCGGCGGCGACTTCGCCGCCGCCGAACGCCGGCTCAAGGAAATGGGGCTCGCCGCCGCCGCCAAGCGTAGCGGCCGCGCCGCCACCGAGGGGCGCGTGTTCTCCACCGTGAACGGCAGCGCGGCGATCCTGGAGCTCTCCAGCGAGACCGACTTCGTCGCCCGCAACGAGGAGTTCGTGGAGCTGGGCGAGAAGCTGGTGGCCGAAATCGCCCAGGGGCGCCTGCAGGCGCCGACCGAGCAGATGCAGCAGTTGATTACCGAGGCGATCGCCCGGATCAAGGAGAACATCGCGTTGCGCCGCTTCCGCAGCGTGGAGCTGGCCGCCGGTGACCGGGTGGCCCACTATCTGCACGGCGAGGGCAGCATCGGGGTGCTGGTCCGGCTGCGCGCCGCCGACCCGGCCAAGGCGCAGCATCAACGGATGGCCGAGACCGCGTTCGATCTGGCCCTCCACGTGGCCGCCTTCGCACCGGCGTACCTGTCGTCCGACCGCGTGGACGCCGACTACCTGGCGGAGCAGGAGGCGATCTTCCGCGCGCAGGCGGAGGCCCTGGACAAGCCGCCCAAGGTGGTCGAGGGCATCGTCAAGGGAAAACTGCGCAAGCACCTGCAGGAAGTGTGCCTGCTCGAGCAGGGGTTCGTTAAGGAATCGCAGCAGAGCGTGAAGCAGGTGCTGACCGCGCTCGGCAAAGAGCTCGGCACCGAGGTTTCGGTCGTCGATTACGTCTACTACAAGGTAGGCGAGGAGGCGCCGGCCGCGGCCTGACCAGCCGCACGCACCGGGCGCCCGGGGAGGTAACGCCGTGGCCAAACTTGCCGCTGAGGCAAAGCAGCGCATGCAGAAGTCGATTGACGCGCTGGTGGGGGAGTTCAAGACCATTCGCACCGGGCGCGCCAGCGCCGCCATGTTCGACAAGATCCGGGTGGAGGCCTACGGCCAGCAGATGGCGCTGAACCAGACCGCCACCATTTCGATACCGGAGGCGCGGCTGGTGATCATTCAGCCGTGGGACCGCTCCGTGCTGAGCGCGATCGAGCGCGCGATTCAGAAGTCGGACCTGTCGCTGAACCCGAGCAACGACGGCAAGGTGATCCGCATCAGCATCCCGCCGCTCACCGAGGAACGGCGCAAGGAAATCGTGAAGCAGGCGCGCAACGCCGCCGAGCAGGCGCGCGTAGCGGTGCGCAACATCCGCCGCGACCTCAACGAGAGCATCCGGCAGGAGAAGAAGGAAGGGCTCGGCGAGGACGCGGCGCGGCGCGAGTCGGAGCAGGTGCAGACCCTGACCGACGAGCGCATCGCCGAAGTCAACGAGCTGCTCGCGGTCAAGGAAAAGGAGATCATGGAGATCTAGGAGCCTGCCGATTGGGCGTACGGAAGTCGCTGGCGGGCGACCGATTTTGGGTGCGCGTGCTGCTGCTGCTGGCCGCGTTCCCGTTCTTCTTCGTGGTGATCTTCGCGGCGCCGGGTTACCGCCACCTGTTGTTCAGCGCCTGCTGCACGGTGGCCGCGGTGTTCGGTTCACGCGAGGTGGCGGGGCTGTTCAAGCGCCGCCAGGTGGCCGGCGATTGGCGGCTGGCCGGGTTTTGCGCGGCCCTGTTTCCGGCCGGCGCCTACCTGGAAAACTGGGGCCTGCTGCCCGCCCACGCGGCGGGCGCCGCGGTAACCGTAGTGGCCGCCGGAGCGCTGGCGGTGTCGGTGACCGCCACCGCGCAGCCCCCCCGCGCGGCCGGCGCCGCCGCGCCCGCGCGCACGCCGGCGGTGCGCACGCTGGAATACGCCGGCGCCACGCTGTTCGCCTGCTGCTATCCCGGCTTGCTGATTGGCTACATCGTGCGGCTCGCCGGCGTCGGCGAGCCGCGCTGGATGCTCCTTACCTTCTTCGTGGCCGTGTTCGGCAACGACACCATCGCCTACGTGGCGGGCAAACTGGCGCGCGGGCGCACCACCCTGGGCCTGCCCGCCAGTCCGGCCAAGACCGCGGTGGGCTACGCCGCGGGCATCGCCGCTTCGGTGGCGGCGTTGCTGGCCGCGCGCGCCCTGTTTCCCGGGGCGCCGCGCTTCGGTACCATTGAGGCAGCTATGGGAGGGGCGGCAATCGGCGTGTGCGGGGCGCTCGGCGACTTGGCGGAGTCGGCGCTGAAGCGCGCCGCGCAGGTCAAGGACTCGGGCTCGGTGATTCCCGGACGCGGCGGGCTGCTGGATTCGATTGACTCGATGCTGCTGTGCGCGCCGCTGTTCTTCTTCTGGATGCAGACCGTGGAGTGGCCGCCGGCCGCCTGACCATGCTGCCGGTTACCATCCTGTTCGGCGTGCTCGGCCTGGGCATCATGGTGTTCATCCACGAGCTTGGCCACTTCCTGGCCGCCAAAGCCAACGGCGTCGCCGTGGAGGTGTTTTCACTGGGCTGGGGCCCGGCGCTGGCCAGCGTGGACCACCGCGGCACCCGCTATCAGGTCTCCTGGTTCCCGCTCGGCGGCTACTGCAAGATGAAGGGCGACGAGGGCTTGCGCGCGGCGGCGCTGGGCAGCGGCGAGCTGCCCGCGGAGCCGGGATCGTTCTTCGCCGCCGGCGTGTGGCGCCGCATCAGCATCATCATCGCCGGGCCGCTGGCCAATCTCCTCTTTGCCGTGCTGGTGCTGAGCTTGATCTGGTGGCTGGGGTTCCGTATCGACAGCCCGCAGAACCGCATCGTGCTGGCCTCCGACTACCGGATCGACGCGGTACCGGAAACCACGCCCGCGGCCGCCGCGGGGCTGCTCACCGGCGACTGGATCGTAGCCGTGGACGGCCACGAAATCGCCAACTTTCAGGAGCTGCGCGGGCGCATCGCCGGCGCCCCGGAGCGGACCCTGCAGCTCACGGTGGAGCGGGACGGCGCATTGCTGTCGGCGCCCATCACCCCGGAGCTGGACCGCGACACGCTGGCAGGCCGCATCTGGGTGTACCCGTGGATCGACCCGCTGCTGCAGGTGACTCCCGGCAGCGCCGCGGCCGCCGCCGGGCTGCGCTCCGGCGACCGCGTGGTGGCGGTGGACGGCGCCGCGGTGCGCCACTCCATCGACGTGCTGCAGCAACTGCAGCAGCGCCCGCCGCAGACCCGGTTCACGGTGGAGCGGGAGGGCGCGCGCGTGGAGGTCGAGCTGCCGCTGGGGGCCGCCGGCACCGCCCCCGGCTTCGCGTTCCTGGTGCCGCCGTCGCGCTCGCCGCGGCTGTCGCCGGTGGCGGCGCTGGGGCGCGGCGTAACCGATACCTGGCGTACCATCGGCGCCGCCGCGGGCGGCTTTCGGCTGCTGTTCCGCGGCAACCCGCAGACCGCGGTCGCCGGCCCGTTGCGCATCACCTACGTGATGGGGCGCGCCGCGTCCGACGGCTTCGAGCGCGGCCTCGGCGTCGGCCTGGTGCAGTTCTTCCGGCTGCTGTCTCTGATCAGCACGGTGCTGTTCGTGATGAACCTGCTGCCGCTGCCGGCCCTCGACGGCGGCCACCTGGCGCTGTACGTGGCCGAGCTGGTGCGCGGCAAGCCGTTGCGCCCGGCGCTGATCTACCGCATTCAGGCGTTTGGGCTGCCGCTGCTGCTGATCCTGGCGCTCGCCGCCACCTTCAGCGACATCCTGTTCTTCGCGGGCAGATAGCCGCCCCCATGCGCTCCATGCTTTCCCTGCGCCGCCGGCGGTTTCGCCGCGCCCCCTCCGCGGCCGGGTTCGCGCTCGCCGCCGCGTTGCTCGCCGCGGCGGCGTTGCCGGCGGCCGCGGCGCCGGGGCCGCTGCTCAACAGCGGTCACGCCGGGCTGATTACCGACCTGCAGTACGACGCGCCGCGGCGGCTGCTGTTTTCCGCCGGCGAGGATGGCTCGATACGGGTGTGGGACCATCGCGACCGCGGCATCGTGCAGCACCTGCGCCTCGGCGTGCAGCGCGTGGAGCGCATCGCCCTGCAGCCGGAGGGGACGCTGCTCGCCGCGGTGTTGCGCGCCCCCGGCGGCGGCGCCCTGCTGGAGGTGTGGGAATGGCGCTCGGGGCGGCGCCGGTACCGCCGCGCGCTGGCCGAGCCGCCGCTGCACGTGGGCTTTACCAGCCGCGGCACGGCGCTGGTGTACAGCAGCGCGCAACTCGACGGCGTGGTGTTCCTGGACGCCGCCACGGGGCGCCGCCAGCAGCGCCTTCCGCCCGGCCTCGGCATCGTCTCGTTCGTCACCACCTCCACCAACGAGCGCACCATCATGACCTACGAGCCGACCGGCCGGATCCGCTACTGGGCCGCCGCCGGCGGCGGCCTGCAGGCCGAGGTGGCCACGCTGCCGGGCCTGGAGCAGATCGCCGTGAGCGCCGACAAGACCCTGCTGGTGGCGCGCTCGGGCGAGGAGATCGTTGCCGTGGACGTGGTGACCGGGCAGGTGCGCCGCCGCGTCACGCCGGCCGCGGGCGCGCTGTTCACGGTGGCGGAGCGGCAGGCGCAACTCGTCCTGCTGGAGCCGGCGCCGGAGGAGGCCGGCGGCGGCCTGCTGCTGCGGCGCGTGCGGCTGGACCGCGCCGTAACCGGCGCCGGCGGCGTGGCCGTGGAGCTGAGCGAAGCGGTGAGCGCGATTACCGACGCCAACTACTCGATCTTCCTGGCGCAGCCCGGCGGCATCGCCGAGTACCGCCCCCCCGGGGTAGTGCGCACCTTTGCCCGCGACGAGCTGCTGCCGGAGGCGCAATTGGCGATTGCCGGCGACACCCTGGTGGTGGCGACCGCGCAGCGGTTCGCCCTGCTGCGCGCCGCGTTGCCGGGCGCCGCCCCCGCCGCCGCGCCCCGCGCGCCGCTACCCGGCGCTCCGCGGCTGCCGCAGGTGCTCAGCGAGCGGCGCGTGGCCAACCCGTTGCGGGCCGCGGCGGGGCTGACCGTGGTGCCGCCCGCGCCGGCGGCCACGGCGGCCATGCCGGCCCCGGGCGCGGACGCGGCGCCGGCGCGCTCCCGCTATTTGGTGCTGGCGTGGAATCGGGAAGGGGAGGCGGGCGCGGTGGGTACCCTGGACCCGCTCAGCGGCGCGTTCGAGCATCGACTCGCCGGCCTGCCGGCGCCGCTGATGCGGGTAAGCGTGGTCGGGCGCCAACTGCTGCTCCTCGACCGCGCCGGCGAAATCCGGCTGTACGACCTGGAGCAGGTACTCGGCGCCGCCCTTGACCGCCAGCCGCAACCGGAGCAGCGCTTCCCGGTGCCGGGCGCCGGTGCCGTCGCCGGAAGCGCCCGCCGCCTCTTCGCCGGGCGCGGCAGCGCCGCGGGCGCGGCCGCGCCGCTGCTGCAGATCGACGCCGCCACCGCCGAAACCATCCTGCTGGCCGACGAGGCATTGCTCATCTACGACCTGGCGCAGCACGCCGGCGGCGACCTGCTCACCCTCGGCGTGGAACCCGCCCCCGCCGCGCCCGGCCAGACGCGGACCGTGCTCAAGCGCCGCCCGCGCTACGCCCTGAGCCGCCCGCAGGTGCTCGCCACCCATGCCGGCGAAGACCTGTTCGCCGCCCTGGCCGCGGCGCCGGACGGGCGGCGCGTCTACTCCTCGCTGGGACTGGACACGGTGCGGGTGTGGGACGGCCGCAGCCTTGAGGCCCTGGAGCCCTCCGGGCGCCGCCCGCGGCAGCTCGCGGTGGCCGCCGGCGTGCTGGCGGCGCGCAACGCCGACGGCACCTTTACCCTCTGGGACCGCGCCAGCGGCGCCGTGCTGTTCGACCTGTACCTGTTCCGCGGCTTCGACTGGCTGGCGGTGGAGCCGGGCGGGCGTTACGCGCACTCCCCCGGCGCCCGGCGCTACCTCGGCGACGACTTGCGGCGCTGGCGCGTTGCTGCGCCGGCGCCGGCACTCGCGGCGGCGGCCGCCGGCCCGTCATTGCACCTGGCGCGACAGTGACTGGAACTTGGTGAACTTGGGCGAGAACGCCAGGCTGATCTTGCCGACCGGCCCGTTGCGCTGCTTGGCCACGATCAGCTCGGTCTCCACGTCTTCGTTCGGGTCCTCGTCGGAGGGGAGGCGCTCGCGGTGCAGGAACATCACCACGTCGGCGTCCTGCTCGATGGAGCCCGACTCGCGCAGGTCGGCCAGCGTCGGCAGCTTGCCTTCGGTCTCGCGCCGCACCTGCGACAGCGCCACCACCGGCACGTCCAGCTCCCGCGCCAGCGCCTTGAGCGAGCGGCTGATCTCGGCGATCTGCTCGTGCCGCGCCAGATCATGGTGCTCCGAGGTGATCAGGGTGAGATAGTCGATGAAGATGATCTCGACGTTGTGGTTGGAGCGCATGCGCCGCGCCTGCGCCCGCAGGTCGAGCAACTTGAGGTTGGGTGAGTCCTCGATGAACAGCGGCGCGTCGTAGATGCGGCCGGCGGCGTCGGTGATCTTGTGAAAGTCGGACGCCCGCAGCATCCCGGAGCGGATGCGGTTGGAGTCGAGATGCGCTTCGGCGGCGAGCAGCCGCTGCATCAGCGCTATGGCCGACATCTCCAGCGTGAAGAACCCCACCGCCCGCTTCTGTTGCACGGCGATGTTGGCGGCCATGGTCAGCGCCAGCGCGGTCTTGCCCACCGACGGGCGCGCGCCCACCACCACGAACTCGGAGGCCTGGAACCCGCTGGTGAGCTGGTCGAGGTCGGAAAAGCCGCTGGGAATGCCGGTGTAGCTGCCGCTGGAGTGATAGAGGCGCTCGATCGCCTCCACGGTCTGGGCGATCACTTCCCGCGCCAGCCGAAACACGCCGCTCTGGTGGCGGTCGGTGATCTCAAAGATGCGCCGCTCCGCCTCCTCGATGATGTAGCGCACCTCCTGCGCGTCGTCAAAGGAGTCGGCGATGATGGCGGCCGCGATGCGCTGCAGCTCGCGGCGCATGCTCATCGCCTGGACGATGCGCGCGTAGTACTCGACGTTGGCGCTGGTGGGAACCGCGGAGGTGAGCTGTGAGATCTGCGCGGTGCCGCCGCACGCCTCCAGCTCGCCGGCGCGGCCCAGCTCGTCGCACAGCGTGATCAGGTCTACCGCCTCGTTGCGGTCGAACAGCGCCAGGATTGCCTCGTAGATCTTGCGGTGCGCGGCGCGGTAGAAGTCGTCGGCGCGCAGATAGCGCAGCACCGTGGACAGCGCCTCCGGGTCGAGCAGCAGCGCCCCCAGGGTAGCCACCTCGGCGTCGAGGTTGTGCGGCGGTACCGAATCCCGCAACGACAGGGAGGTTGGAGCGGGTGGGGCGGCGGACAGCGCCGCGGTGCGAGCCACCGGGCGTCAGTCGGCGTCGGACTCGATGGTCACCTTGACCTCGGCGGCCTGATTTTCGTACAGGCGCACGCGCACGCGGTGCTCGCCGACCATCTTGAGCGAATGGTCGGGAACCTCGATGCGCCGGCGGTCGACCTCGAAGCCGCGCCGCTCCAGCTCGGCGGCAATCGCCACGCTGGTGATCGAGCCGAACAGCTTGCCGCTCACCCCGGCGGTCATGCGGAAGGAGAGCTCCTCCGCCTCCAGCCGCTCGCGCAGCCCCGCGGCGCCGACCCGCTTCTCTTCCTTGCGCCGCTCGATCGCCTCGCGGCGGTGCTCGATCAGGGTGCTCGCGTGGTCGCTGAACGGCAGCGCCGCCTGCTTGCGGAACAGAAAGTTGCGCGCGTAGCCGGGCGCCACGTCGCAGACGTCGCCCTCCTCGCCGAGCCCCAGCACGTCCTGCTGCAGAATCACCTTCATCGTTTTCTCCTCACGTTTGCGTTAAGTCAGGTTGGCGCGCGGTCCGTGGGCGCGCGGCCCGGCGGCGGGCGCTTGAAGTCCAGCCACGTTTCCGAGATTCCCAGCAGCGGCAGCCCGAACACCGGTATGAACGTCAGCACCGGCCGAAACAGCATGAACACCAGCGCGATGCCGATCAGCACGCGCATCGTACTCGGCACGTTGTAGCGCCGAAACAGCCACTGCAAGACCCCGATTCCCTGCAGCGCGAACAGCAACAGGAACACCGAGAACACGTTCCAGCCGGGGTAACTCAGCATTCCGACGTCGCCCAGCAGGGCATCGCCCGCCACCGCCGCGCCGCTCAGCAGCAGCGCCCAGATGCACCACGGCTCCAGCCGGAAGCCGAGCAGCCGCCCGATCGGCGAACGCAGGCCCAGGCTGCGCGCCCCCCACAGCGAGCCGACCCACCAGGCGGTTACCAGGTACACCAGATACAGGAACATGAGGCCGCGCAGCATCACCTCGCCGATGGTGTTGGCGAACTGGTCCAGCGCCGCGGCGGTGGGCGGCGCCGGGTTCAGCGAGTCGGGCGGGGAAGGGCTGAGACTCAGGCGCAGCAACGGCTGCTCGGCCACGTAGCCGCGCATGGCGGGCGCGAACTCGGGGTCGCTCAGCAGGCCGCCGATGAACGGGACGGCGACCAGGCCGGCGGCGCCGGTGACGATGAGGATGCGCAGCAGGTTGCGGTAGGGGAGGACGCGCGGTTCGTTGATCAGCCACAGGCCGCCGAGCAGCACCGCTGACAAGAACAACTGGATGTCGTGCAGGTAGCGCTCGGCGGGGGACAGGTCGGCGCGCGCCCCGGCGGTGGCCATCTCGACCAGGGCCGCGAGCAGGAACAGCAGCAGCACGCCGAAGCCGAAGGCGCTGCTGCCGCGGCGCACCGCCAGCACCTGCAACGGAATCAGAAACAGGAACACGCCCGGCGCCAGCAGGTGGAGCCCCAGGCTCACCGCGGCGAAGACGCCGATCTCAATCCAGATCCGGTTGGGGAGGCTGCGGGTGTTCATGGCGCCGGCGGCCGGAGCTGCAGCGTCCCGAGGCCGGCGCTACTGCGCCGTGAACGGCAGCAGCGCCAGCGCCCGGGCGCGCTTGATCGCCGCCGACACCTTGCGCTGGCACTTGGCGCAATTGCCGGTAACGCGGCGCGGCAGGATCTTGCCGCGGTCGGTGACGTAGCGGCGCAGGGTCTCGACTTCCTTGTAGTCGATGCTCACCGCCGCGGACCCGCCGCGCGCGCAGAACTTGCAGAACTTCTTGCGGTAGAAGGGGCGGCCCTGGCGGGTGCGGGGGCGCCCGTCGCGGCCGGGCGGGCCGTCGCGCCGCGGCGGTCCGCCGCCGACGTAGGGCGGCGCGCCGCCCGGAGCGGGGCCGGCGGGGGCGCCCTCGCGGCGGGCGCCGGAATCAACTGCCGGCGCGGGCGGCGCCGCGGGCGCGGGCGCCGGAGCCGGTTCGGCGGGAGTGGTGTCAGACATCGATTGGGTTCCTCACTTGTGGGGGCGCTAGAACGGAATGGGGTCGTCGTCGCCGAAGTCGTCGGCCGAGGGAATGCCGCCGCGGGCAGGCGGGGCGGCGCCGGGGCGGCCGGCGGGCGCCGCGCCCGGCTCGCGGGCCGGCGCCGCGTCGTTGCGCGAGCCGAGCAACTGCAGGTTGTTGACCGAAATCGACACCCGGCTGCGGCGGGCGCCATCCTGTTCCCAGCGCTCCTGGCGGAGCTGGCCTTCAATGCCCACCTGCTTGCCCTTGACCAAGTATTGACTGAGTGCCTCCGCGGTCCTGCCCCACACCGCGCAGTCGAAGAAGTGCACCTCTTCGACCCACTGGTCGTCGCGCCGGCGGCGGTGATTCACCGCCACCGAAAGGTTGGACACCGCCATCCCGGAATTGGTGTACCGCAACTCCGCGTCCCGGGTGAGGCGGCCCACCAAGGTAACGTGATTGATGTCGGCCATGCGTTTAGCTCCCTGCCTTGCGCGCGGCGGCGGCCGCGGCCGCCCGCGGGTCGCGCCGCACGATGAAACACTTCAGCACGTCGGGGAGCAGCCCGGCGGCCTGATAGATTCCCTGCACGCTCTGCGGGTCGGCTTCGATTTCGTACCGGGTGTAGTGTCCCCGGTCCTGCTTGGCGATCGGGTAAGCGAGCGTGCGCTCACCCACGTCGTCCTCGTCGACGGTCCGCGCGGCGGCCTTGACGAAGATCTCCTGAACGGCTTGTTTACCGCGTTCCGCGGCCTCCGCCTCCCGGCGAAACACGAACGTGGCTTCGTATAACGTCAAAAACTGCTCCGAATATGCACGTATTGATCACTATAATCTAGCGGAACCGCGCCGGGTGTCAACCGCGCGGCCGCGCGCTCAGCGGATCAGCAGCGGGCGGTCGCTGCGCGGTACGAATTCCCGTTCGCGCGGCGAGTAGGGCTGCGCCAGCCGCGGCAGGTCGAGTTGCACGTCCACCACCAGCCAGCCGCCGGCACCGGCTTCGAGGTAGACTTCGCCGGCCACGCGGCCCGGCTCGCCGAACAGGCGCACCGCGGCGTGCGCCTCACCCGCACCCTCGGCCAGCGTTACCGCGCCAATCCGCGCGGCGCGCGGCACGGCGCCGGCGTCGAGATGGTACTGCAGCGAGCGGCGCAGGCTGCGCAGCCGGTCCGGCGCCACGGTTGCGGCGTCCACGCGGCCCTCCGCCAGCGCGCGCAGGAAGGGGAGCAGCGCCGCGGTCACCGCCTGCTCCGCCTCCGCGGCGGCGAGCAGATCCTGCAGCGGCCCGATGGCGTAGTCGTGCGGCAGCACGCGGGCGCCGCGCGGATAGACTTGGTGCGGCGCGATCGCCTCCTCGGCCGGCGCCTCGGAGGCGGTCTCCGTATCGAGAGCCGCCTCGGAGCCGCTCGAATCGCCGTCTTCCGCGGTCTGCTCCGCCGTCTCCGCGGCGTCCGCCGCCGGCTCCCGATCGGCGCAGCCGGCCAACGGCGCGGCGGCCAACAGCGCGGCGGCCAGCAGGGCGGTGAGCGGCAGCGCGGCGCCGGTTCGCCGCATCAGTAGTGCTCGGAAAACACGCGCGCGTTGCGGATCGGAAAGGCGGAGTTCTCCTCCGCGAAGGAGATGATCTTGTGCAGTACGGTCTCGCCGTAGGTATGCGAGTTGGAGACTACGGCGCAGCCGATCTCGGCCAAGTGCCACGCCTCGTTGGCGCCGACCTCCGCTACCGATACCTTGTACTTGCTGCGGATGCGGTCCTTGAGCGAGCCGATGGCGCGCCGCTTCTCCTTGAGCGAGCCCACTCCGGGCAGATCGATCGTCAGGTGCAGCATCGACACGACCATGCTTGCTGATCGCCCCACTATACCGGATCCCCCGGTTCGCCGCCCGGCCCGCCGGCGGCGAACCGGCGCGGATAATCGGGACTGCCGGCGGCGCACCCGCTGGGAAGCGCGCTGATGGGAACCGCCGGCGGCGCGCCCGAGCGCGGCATCATCCGTCTGCTCGACGAGCAGGTGGCCGGGCGGATTGCCGCCGGCGAGGTGATCGACCGCCCGGTCTCGATCGTGCGCGAGCTGCTCGACAACGCCATCGACGCCGGCGCCGGCGCCATCGACGTGGAGCTGCACTCCGGCGGGCTCGGTCTGGTGGCGGTGCGCGACGACGGGCGCGGCATCGGCCGCGCCGACCTGGAGCGCGTGGCGTTGCGCCACGCCACCTCCAAGATCAGCGACGAGCGCGACCTGCAGCGGGTCACCACCCTGGGGTTTCGCGGCGAGGCGCTGGCCAGCATCGCCGCCTGCGCGCTGCTGGAGGTGACCAGCCGCGCCGCCGGCGAAGCGCGCGCGGCGCGGCTGGTGGCCGGCGCCGGCGGGCGCCGGGTGAGCGCCGCGGGCGCGGCTCCCGGCACCCGGGTCCAGGTGACCCGCCTGTTTGCGGAGCTGCCGGCGCGGCGGCGGTTTCTGCGCCGGCCCGGCGCCGAAACCACCCTGTGCCGGCGCATGGTGCAGGAAAAAGCGCTGGCCCACCCCGCGGTGACCTTCCGCCTCACGGTGGACGGCCAAGCCGACACCGCGCTGCCCGCCGCGGACCAGCGCCAGCGCGTGGCCGACGCTCTCGGCGTGCGCTTCCGGCCGCACGACCTGTTTCAGGCGCAGCGCCGCTTCGCCGACTTCCGGGTTGCCGTGATCGGCGCGCGCCCGGAGCTGGCCGGCCGCGACCGCTCGCGGCTGCTGGTGTTCGTCAACCGCCGGCGCATTCAACAGTTCGCGCTGGCGCAGGCGGTGGAGTACGGCTACGCCGCCCTGCTGCCGGGCGGCCGCCACCCGGTGGCCTGCCTGTTCGTGGAAATCGAGCCGCACCTGGTGGACTTCAACGTGCATCCGGCGAAGCGGGAGGTGCGCTTCCGCAACTTGGCGCCGCTGCATCAGGCGGTGGTGCGGGTAGTGCAGGAGGTGGTGCCGCAGTTCGGCCACCGCTCGCCGCTGGCCGCGCCCGCGCCGCCGCCGGCAGAGGGCCCCGGCTTGCCCTACGCCGCACCCGCCGCGCCGCGCCCGCCGGCGTCCCGCGGCGCCTCCTACGGCCCGAACCGGTCCCCGCTGCCGGCGCCCGCCGGCGCGCCCTACGGCTCGAACCGGCCCCCGCCGCCGGCGCCCGCCGGCACCGAGATCGCCGAGTCACCGCTCGGCGCCGCGCCCGCGCCGCCGCCGGCAGCCGCGTCACCGCCGGCGGCGCTGCCCGCCGCCGCGCTGCCGCTCGCCGCGGCGCCGGTTGCGGAACCGCACGCCGCGGCCCCCGACCCCGGCGCCGGCATGCGCTACGTGGGGCAGACGCTGGGGCTGTTTCTGCTGGTCGAGATCGGGCCCACCCTCTACTTCGTGGACCAGCACGCGGCCCACGAGCGGGTCCTCTACGAGGACCTGCGGCGGCGCGCGTTCGCGGTGCAGCGGCTGCTGCTGCCAATCGAGCTGGAGCCGGCGGCGGCGGCGGCCACCGCGCCCGCCGGCGCCCGCGCCCGGCTGCGGGAGCTGGGAATCGTCATCGAACAGGAGGCGGGCGGGCCGGCGCGCGTCACCGCCCTGGCCGAGCCGCTGCACCAGCTTCCCGCCGAATGGCTGGCGCGCTACTTGGCCGGCATGCGCGGCAGCGAAGCCGACCTGGAGCGCGCCGTGCTCGCCGACTTCGCCTGCAAGCTGGCGGTGAAGGATGGCGAGGTGCTGGACGACGCGGCCGCCACCACCATCGTGCGCCGCTCGTTCGCCATTGACCTGCAGCACTGCCCGCACGGGCGCCCGTTGTGGTACTCGGTGGCGCGGCAGCAGCTCGTCAAGGAAGTGGGCCGCTGAGCCGCGTGCCGGGGTAGGGCAGTGGCGGGGCCGGCGCACCGGCCGGCGTCAGGCGTCGGCCGCGGTCAGGCGCGCGTACTCCTCCGCCGACAGGAGTTGCTCGAACTCGGCCTCGTCCCGCGTCTCCAGCACGAAGATCCAGCCCGCCCCCAACGGATCGCGGTTGATCAGCGCGTAGCCGCCCGCGTCCGCCAACTGCTCGTTGCGGGCCACCACGGTGCCGCTCACCGGCGCGTACAACTCGCCGGCCGACTTGAGCGACTCCACCGCGCTTACCGCGCTACCGGCCTCGGCCTGCAAGCCAAGCGGCGGCAGCTCCAGGTAGGCGATTTCGCCCAGCTCCCGTTGCGCGAAGTCGGAGAGGCCCACCGTGACCCGTCGCGGCGCGTCACGCCGCGCCCAATGGTGGTCGCGGGAGTAGCGCAGTTCTTCCATCAATCGAGCTCCCTCAATCGAGCAGCGGATTGGTGAGCGGGCGCCCGGCGGCGGGCTCTGCCGCGCCACCCGCGGCCACCCCGGCCACCCCCGCCGGCGCCCGCCGCCCGTCGCCGGCAAGCGAGCCAACGCCGAGACGCGGCGCCTCCACCGCCAGCCCCAGCGGTGGCCCCAGGTCAATGGCCTGCAGCGAGCTGCGCAGGTTGGCCACCACCTCCGCGCGGCGTTCCGACTCGAACACCAGCAGGCGGTCGCGCTCCTTTGGTTCGGTGCCGGTCAAGAAAATCTCGGGGATAATCTCCTCGCCGGGCGCGCCGGCCGGGAGCAGCCCGGAGCGGGCGCTCACGGTCACCTCGATCAACCCGCTGGCGGGGCGCGCGAACTGCTGCGGCTGCTCCGGTTCGATCGCCTTCATGTACTCGGCCCAGGTGGGGCCGGTGGCGGTGGCCCCGGTCAGGTTCACGCCCAGGGTCTCGCCCGGCTCGTCAAACCCCATCCACACCGCGGTGGCCTGCTGCGGCGTAAACCCCACCGTCCAGGCATCCGACCAGTTCTGGGTGGTTCCGGTCTTGCCGCCGGTGGCGGTCTCGAAGCCGCCCACCTGGCTGCTGGCCCAGCGCAGCGTCCCCCACTGCACGGCGCTCTGCAGCAGGTTGGTCATCACGTAGGCCACCTGCGGGCTCATCACCTGCCGCTCGCGCCGGGCGGCGCGTTGCCGCGCGCGCAACTCCTTTTCCGTTTCCAGCACCATGCGCCCGCGGCGGTCCTCGATGTACTGAATCGCCAGCGGGGTGACCGCCTGCCCTTCGTTTACGAACGTCGCGTAGGCGCGCGCCATCTGCAGCGGCGACACCGAGATTACGCCGAGGCCGAGCGGGTACTTGCGCGGGAAGGTCGCCTCGATTTCCTGCGGGTCGCTGATGCCGAGCATGCGGCTGGCGCGGTCAATGGCGGCGTCGAAGCCGATCGCGTCCAGCACCTTGAGCGAAGGCACGTTCATGGAGCGCGCCAGCGCGGTGCGCAGCAGCACCGGCCCCTCCCACTCGCCCTTGTAGTTCAACGGTACGTACTCGGAGCCGTCGTCGTTGATGAACGCGACCGGGGCGTCCACGATCATCGACGCCGGGGTGAAGTCGCGCGAGCTGATGGCGGCCGAATAGTACAGCGGCTTGAACGCCGAACCGGGCTGCAGCCGGGCCTGCGCCGCGCGGTTGAACTGATTGCCGGTCTCGAACTTGCTGCCCCCCACCATCGCCAGCACGTGCCCGCTACGGGCGTCCACGGTCACGATTGCGCCCTCCACCTGGGTCCGCTTCGACTCCTGCGCCACGCGGTCGTAGGCGACGCGGGAAATGAAGCGCAGGTCGTCGGAGGCGAGGGTCATGCCCAGCAGGTCGAGGGTAGGGGCCAGCTCGTTGATAAAGCGGTCGCTACCCTGCTTGCGCTCGCGCACCCCGGCCACCCGCAGGTCGGCGACGTTGAAGCTGAGCGAGAGCAGATCCACCAGCGGCAGGAAGCGGCGGTCGGCAGCCTCCAGGCGCGCTTCCGCGGCGCCGCGGCGGGCATCGTTGACGCGCTGCAGATGGCGGGTGAGCACCGCCTCCGCGGTGCGCTGGTAGTCCAGGTCGAGGGTGGTGTGGACGATCAGTCCGTCCTGATACACGTCCATCGAGCCCAACAGCAGCTCGTCCAGCAGCCCGCGCACGTACTCGCTGAAGTAGGGCGCCGCGTCCGCGCGCTCCAGGAACGCGGTGGAGCGGTTGGAGCGCGTAAAGTCGTAGTTGTCCCAGTAGCGCCGGAAGGAGAGGTCGGTGTCGTCCGCGGCGGCGAAACCGAGCGTCACCATCTGGTTGAGAATTTCGCGCTGCAATATGCGGGCGCGGTTGGGGTGATTGATCGGCGAGTTTCCGCCCGGACGGTTGAGCTGGATCACCAGCATCGCCGCCTCGGCCAGGGAGACCTCGCGCGCCGAGTGCTTGAAGTAGAATTGCGACGCCGCCTCCACGCCGTAGGTGCCTTCGCCAAAGTACACCAGGTTGAGGTAGCGCTCCATGATTTCGTTCTTGGTGAGCCAGCGCTCCAACTGAATTGCCCACCACAGTTCCACCAGCTTGCGGCGGATGGTGATCTCGGTACGGTCGGCGTAGACGGTGCCGGCGAGTTGTTGGGTGATGGTGGAGCCGCCCGACCAGAAGCGGCCGGCCACCATGTTCCAGGCGGCGCGCACCGTGTCCGGGACGCGGAAGCCGGGATGCACGAAAAAGTGGCGATCCTCGCGCGTAAGCAGCGCCTTGATCAGGTTGGGCGAAATATCCTCAACGCGGACGATTTCGCGCTTCTGATCGCGGAAAAACTCGGTGATGAGGCGACCGTGACGATCCAGGATTTGGGTCGGTAACGCCGGCCGGTCGCGCCCGTAAACGTCCAGGCTGCGGATGTTGCCGGTCGCGGCAATGGCGGCGCCGGAAGCGGTTCCCACCGCCAGCGCCACCACCAGGCAGACCGCAACTTGCGCGCGCGTCACGCGCATTCGCCTTGGAAAAGAAAACGGTCGGCCCCCACGGAGGGGGGCCGACCGACCCTTTCAGGCGCCGGCGCAAAATAAAGTAAACTGGGAGGGGAACTTGATTTTGCGACCGACACCCTCATTATCGACAGTGACCGGCGAAACCTGAGACCGGCGCGCAACCCACCACGGGCCGCGCGCGGCCGCTTTCGCCATGAGCCAGTATACACGATCGCCGCGGCGCCTGCAACCGGCTGCGGCTTATTTTTTGCGGGCGAACAGCAGCACGCCCGCCAGCAGCAACGCCGGGGGCAGCGCGAGCAGTCCCGGCAGGGTTCCCCAGCGCGCGAACGCGAACAGCACGGCCACCCCCAGCGCCGCCACCCCGGCGCCGCGCGCGGCGACCTGCGCCGCCGTGGCCGCGGCGGCGCGCAGGTAGCGGCCGGCACTGGGCGCCCGGCGCGCGCCGCGTACCAGGCGCGCGCCGGCCAGCGCGCATGCCACGCCCGCGGCCGCCGCCACCACCAGCCAGTTGTAGACCCGGGTGGCGCGGGTAGCGAGCAGCCACAGCGGCAACGCCACCGCCACCCCGCACGCGGCGGCGCCCAGCAGCACGGCGCCGAGCACCGCGGCTACCCGCAGCAGCGCGAGGTAGCCACGCAGGATGCGGCGGCCGAGAGTGCTCAGGCGCCAGCGAGGGGCCGGGTGACGCGGGCGGTCACGCCGCCGGTGCGCAGCGCGGCCAGGGTTGGCCCGTACTGTTTCATGTGCGGGGCCTGCAGGTGCGCCTCCAGCGCCGCGGCGGACTCCCACCGTTCGATCAGGGTAACGCGGTGGTCGTCGAGCGGCTCTTGAATCGGAAGCGGGGAAGGGGTGTCGACGGTGTAGTCGTACTGCAGGCAGCCGGCTTCGGCGCGCACCAGCGCCGCCAACTCCCGCGCCGCGGCGAGAAAATCCTCCATGCGGCCGGCGGCGACCTGCATCGTGACGATGACGTGGACCATGCCGGCAGGATAGCGCACCCGGCGCGCGGCGCGCTACGCCGCGCCGAACACGTAGCGGGCGAGCAGGGTAGCGGAGAGGGCGCCCGCCCGCTGCCAGGCGAAGGTGGCTTCGGGCGCGCCGAACATGGCCGCGGCGTGCAGGCTGAGGGTCAGCCCCTGCAGGATGTTATAGGAGGCGCCGGCGGCGGCCACGCCGGAGGCGTCGATTGGCGACACCACGCCGCTCAGCGACAGGTTCCAGCCGTCGGCGGGGCGGTAGCCGAGCTCGGGAAACAGGTACAGCCCGTAGTGGTCGAGCGCCGCCGCGGGCGGCGCCGGAGCGGCCTCGGCGGCCCACGGCCGCGCCGGGCGCACGCCGGCTTCGAGCAGCAGGCTGAGCGCGCCGGCCTCCGGGCCGAGATCGAGAAACGCAAGGCCGCCGCCGGTGAGCAGCAGGCGGTTCGCGGCGGCGCGGCGCAGATCGGCGCCGGGCGCCGCCGGCAGCGCCGTGCCGGCGCTCAGGTGCCAGTCGACGCCGGGAAGCGCGCCCTTCAGGCTCAGGTAGCCGCGGTGCTCCCGCGCCGCGGCCCCCGCGCCCGCTGCCGCGCCGCCGGCGGCCGCTGTCCCCGCGTACAGGTAGCCGCCTTCCACGGTCAGCTCGCCCAGCCGCGCCAGGGCGCGGCCGCCGGCGCTGGTGTGGTCGATGGTGAGCGCCTCGAGCGGCGGCAGCGCTACCAGCTCCAGGAACGACAGCCGGCCCAGCGGCACGTAGGCGGCCACCAGCCAGTCGGCGGCGGTCAGGTACTCGCCGGCGCCGGCGGCGAACGCCGGCGTCTGCCCGAACAACACGTCGCCGGCGTTGAAGAAGCGCCCGCGGCCCCAGGAGAGGCGCGTCTTGCCGGCGGTGAGGCGGAACCCCGGCAGCCGCGCGCGCAGGAAGGCGCGCCGCACCGTCACGCCCACCGCGGTGCCCTGCTCCGCGGCGCGCAGGTCGGCGCTGAGGCTGAGCTGGCCGCGCACGTCGCGGTTGCCGGTCGCGGTCAGGTCGAGGCGGGCGCTGCCGCCGCCGCTCAGCAGCGGCGCCGTGCCGGGGTTGGACTGCGCCGCCAACCGCGTCTCCACGGTCACCGCGGTACGGAGCTGCGCGCCCGCGGCGGCCGCGGCCAGCGTCGCCAGCAGCAGCGCGGCGGCCGCGGTGCGGCGGGCCCGCGGCGTGCTCAGAAGGTCAGCTCCTCGAGCGAGAACCGGCTCTCGTCGATCGCGCCGTCCACCTCGACAGTGTCGAGCAGAAACAGCGTGCGCGAGTCCCGCTTCATCAGATCGGACATCTCCAGGCGCACCGGAATCAGCTTGTCCCCCACCGTCCGGTAGTCGGAAATCACCATTTGCTTGAGCGGCCGCCCGCGCTGTGAAAACTGCTCCACGCGCCGGGTCACGAACTGCTCGGCGTCGATCCACGCCACCTGCTGCGGATACACCACGTCGCGGCGTTTGGCGGTGAGGCGCAGCCGGTAGCAGTCGCGCCCGGCGATCGCCTCGGTGCCTTCGAGCACCACCTCGTAGTCGTCGAGCAGGCTGCCGGCGGCGGTCATGTCCTCGTACGAGAAGTCGGAGCCGAGCACGTTTTCGCGCAACGCCGCGCCCTGCAGGTGGATCACCTCCTCCGCCTCCGGGAAGTAGAGATAGATTTCGTCGTCCAGGCGCAGAATTTTCTGGCCCGCCTCCTCCGGGTTGGTGAACTCCAGCAGCGAGCGGTCGTCGCCGGCCGCGGTGGAGATGAAGGTCTTGGTGCGGGTCCCGAAGCGGTCGCTGATCTGCAGGGAGCCGGTGGAGCGCAGGGCGGAGACGCGCTCGTTGCGCTCCATCCGCTCGATCACCTCTTCGCCGGTCAGCGCGGCGAGCGGCGCCGCGCCCGCCAGCAGCAGCAACGCCGGCAACAGCGACAGCCGCAGGCGCCGGCAAGCCGCGCTGGCGCGGGCGTGGCGCCCGGTCCTGGTCATCAATCCACCCCCTGGCGGGAAGGTTACCCGTCAGGCGCCGCGCAGTGCCACCACCGGGGGCAGCCGCGCCGCCTTGCGCGCCGGCCACCAGGAGGCGGCCGCGGTCACCACGCTGGCGTAAAGGAACACGAACACCGTAGAACGCACGCTCAGGCGCGGGTACAACACGTCCGCCAGGTCCAGCTCCACCCCTTCCATGGCGGCGCCGTAGTCCAGCCCCACCTGCGCCAGCGGCAGCACGACCGCGCAGCCCAGCGCCACCCCGGCCAGCGCCGCGGCGGCGCCGATGAACAGCGCTTCGAGGAAGAACAGGCGCGAGATCTGCGCCCCGGTCATTCCCAGCGCGGCGATGGTGCCGATCTCCTTCATGCGCTCGAACACCACCATCAGCGTGGTGTTGACGATCACCGTGGTGGCCAGCAGGAAGAAGAACAGCGCCACCAGGTCGTACACGCGGGTAGCGGCCTGCAGCATCGAGAACAGCGGATTGGCCTCGTTCCAGAGCTGCACCGCAAGCGGCGGTTCCGCGCCCGCCAGGGCGCCGCGCAGCGCGGCGCCGAGCGTCGCCACCTGCGCCTCGCCTTCGCCGCCGGTGTAGGTAACGAGCTCGGTTACGCCGCCGCCCGCGGTGAGCTGCAGGAAGCGCTGCACCACGTCCAACGGCGCCAGCACCAGGCGCCGCATGCCGCCGATCGGGTAGCCGACCACGCCGCTCACGGTGAAGGTCCAGGCCTGCGTGCTCAGCAGCGCGGTGCGGGTGAGGATGGTGACCTTGTCGCCCGCGGCCAGCCCCAACTCCGCGGCCAGGGCGGCGCTCAGCAGCAGCTCCCGTTCGCCGGCGCGCGGCAGGCGCCCGCCGTGCACGTCGAGCCGCCAAGCGCGCGCGAACGCCTCCAGGCCGGGGCCGTCCGCGGTACCCTCCGGGTCCGCGGCGGCGCCGCGCAGCCGCGGCAGCCGGGCGCGCGCAACCGCTTCCTCGCGGGCAAAGTCGAGGCCCAGGCCGAAGATGCCGTGGTTGCGCTCCGGGCGGTAGATGACGCCGCCAAAGCGCACCCGCGGCAGCACGCCGGTCACCTCCGGCAGCGCCTCGAGGCGCTCCGCCAGCGCCGCGGCGCCGGGCACCGCCAGATGCACCGGGTTGAGCGTCTCGTAGCGGGCGTAATCGGCGTGCCGCACCCGCGCGTGCCCGCTGTCGTAGGTAAGGGTAGTGGCCACCAGGTCGCCGGTGGTGCCGCCGAGCACCGAGAACAGCAGCACCACGGTCAGCGCCGCCACGCTGATGGCCGAGCCGGACAGTAGCGAGCGGCGCTTGTTGCGCGCCACGTTGCGCAACGCGATGCGCCACAGCTTCACGCGCGGCGCCCGCTCACTCGTAGCGCAGGCACTGCACCACGTTCAGGCGCAGCGCCCGGCGCGCCGGCAGCAGCGCAATCACCATGCTCGCCGCCACCCCGAACGACACCGCGCCGAGCATGATCCCGGGGTTCCAGGCGCCGCGGAAGATCCCGGTTACCCGGTAGCCGACGTTGACGTTGCCGTACAATCCGCTCAGGTCGAGGCCCCAGTTGACCAGCCACCAGGTGGCCGCGGCGCCCACCGCCAGACCGGCGAGAGAGCCGAGCAGGCCGAGCGCTCCCGCCTCCAGCACCATGGCTGCGCGAATGGCGCCGTCGTCCATCCCCAGGGCGCGCATCATCCCGAACTCGCGGATGCGTTCGTACACCGCGATCAACATCGTGTTGGAGACTCCCACCGCGGCGATCAGAAAGATGAGGAACAACAGCAGGCCGTTGGAGGAGCTTTTGGACTCCCGGAGCGCCAGGAAGTCGGGGGCCAACTCTTGCCAGCCGGCCGCGGCCAGCCCCGGCAGAGCGGCGCCCAGAGCGGCGTTCAGGCGTTCGACTTCGCGCTGCGCGCGCTCGAAGCGGGCAGGCGGAGCGCCGAGCGCCACTTCGGTAACGCCGGCCATCTCCAGGTCGTACTGCGCCACGTCGAGCGGCAGAAACCCGACGCCCTTGTTGATGGTGGGATTGGGGCTGAGCAGCAGGCCCACCACCTCCAGCTCCAGCGTCTGCACGGCGCCGTGGCGGGTACGGGTACGCACCTCGACGAAGTCGCCGGCGGCGATTCCCAGGTCGCCGCTCATCCAGGCGCCGAGCAGCAGTCCGGGTGTCCCGGGGCTCAGGAATTCGCCGCCCGGCAGCACGCTATCCGGCAACGCGAACACCTGCGGGTCGGTGGCCGGATCGATGCCGACCAGGCGCACCGGCAGCGAACCTTCGCCGAAGAACAGCTCGCCGTCAAAGGTCACGCGCGGCGCGTGGACCACGCCGCGTTCGCGCAGCCACGCGCTCAGCGCCGGGTAGTCGGCGATCTCGTGCCGCAGCTCGACGCGGCGCAGATCGCGGTACTGGGCGGCGCTGACGACGCGCCCGGCGCCGGTTTCGTAGCGCATCAGGTTGCGCTGCGACTCCCGGTCGACGCCGCGCAGCATCGAGTCCATGAAGATGAACGCGGCGACGCTCACCGCCAGCGCGCCGGCGGTGATGGCGGTGCGGCGGCGGTGGCGGCCCAGGTTTTTCCACGCCAGCCGGAGCAGGAACTTGAGGTCGACTGCGGCGGCGTCACGGGCCGCGGGTTGGGCCGCGGCGGGCGGCGCGGGCACGGCGTCAGCTCCGCGCCGCGCCCGGCCCGGCGGCGGGCCCGGCGGCCGGAGAACGGCGCTCGTCGGCGGCGACGTGGCCATCCTGCAGGCGCACCAGCCGCGCCGCGTAATCCATCACCATGGCGTCGTGGGTAGAGAAGATGAAGGTGGCGCCAAGGCGCCGGTTGAGGCGGCGCATCAATGCGAGCAGTCCGTCGCCGGTTGCGGAATCGACGTTGGCAGTGGGTTCGTCGGCCAGCACGATTGGCGGCTCGCGCACCAGCGCGCGGGCGATCGCCACGCGCTGCTGCTGGCCGCCGGAGAGCTCGCCGGGGCGCCGTTCGGTCTGCTCCCGCAGACCCACTTCGGCGAGCATCCGCAGGCTGCGCCGGCGCACTTCCGCCGCGTCGCGGGTAATCAGCGACATGGCGAAGGCGACGTTTTCGTACGCGGTGAGAACCGGGATCAGGTTGAACGACTGGAACACGAAGCCGAGATGGCGGCGCCGGAACAGCGCGAGTTGCTTGCGGTCGAGGCCGGAGAGCGGCCGCCCGTCAATCAACACCTCGCCCCCGCTGGCCGAGTCGAGGCCGCCGATCAGGTTGAGCAGCGTTGACTTGCCGGACCCGGAAGGGCCGGCGATGGCCAGAAACTCCCCGCGTTCCACCTCCAGGCTGACGCCGCGCAACGCCGCAACCTCGTTGCTGCCGCTCCGGTACACCTTGGAGACGTTGCGGATCGAGATCAACATCGGCTGTTGCGCTGCCGCTCGGACGGCAGTCCGGCTACCCGCCGGACAGGAGAAGTGCTTATGGGAACAGCGCCCGCAACGACCGCCGGCAAAGCCCGCGCCACCCGCCTGCAGCGGGCAGCCGCGCCGCCTCCGAATCGCCGCGGACGCGGTTCAGAACGGCAAGTGTTGCGGCGCTAGTCCGACTTTCCCGGCTTCCGCAGGCGGAACTCGAGAACGTTCTCGACGCCGCGCGGGCGCCGGATGATCAGGTCGCGGCCGAGCTTTTCGCCGGCGGCGCGCAGAGCGTCGCGGGCGACGGTGAGGTCTTCCGACTCGCGGAACTTCAGAACGCCCGCGTTACCGTCATCGATCTGCTGGACGTACTTCTCATACTTCTCGACCAAAGCGCCGGTGACGCTGGGTTCCTTGACGGCTTTGAGCGAGCGAATAGAGAATCGTGGCATGTTTGCCTCCTACCATGTGATTGAATTCAAGTACGGCGCCCGCGCCGTGAACCGGGCCAAGCCGACGGGGCGAAACCCGTCCGAAACCCCGTTCTGCAGAGTGCGCTGTCTGAATCACCATACAATAACCGGTATCGTACCCCCTTAGTCAAGCGGTCACGCGAAGCCGCGGGAAATTTTCTTGGGCGGCGCGCGGCGGCGCCGGCAACGGGCGCGGCGATCGGTTATGCTGGCGCGCACGAGCATGACTATCACGACCGTCAAAACCGCATCCGTAGCCGGCTCCAAGCGCTGGAACTACGTACGCCTGGAGACCGATACCGGCCTCACCGGGACCGGCGAAGCGCACCCCGGCGCAGGCATCTGCGAATTGGTGGAGCGGCGTCTGGCGCCGCTTCTGATCGGCGCGAACGCGCTGAACACGGAGCCGCTCCACAACCGGCTGCTGGCCGCCAACACCGGTGATTCCTCCGGCGGAATGCTGGTGGGAGCGATCGGCGGCGTTGCGGCCGCGCTCTGGGATCTCAAGGGCAAGGCGCTCCGCGCGCCCGCTTTTCAGCTTCTTGGCGGCGCCTACCGCGACCGAATCCGCCTCTACGCGGACGTGGGGCGCGGCGTCAACATGGAAAACACGCCGCAGAGTTGGGCGGCGCGGGCGCGCGAGGCGGCGGCCGAAGGGTTTGACGCCATCAAGTTCGACATCGACCGCAGCGCCGACGAAGTGAGCCACGATCCGGTTGCGCGCGGCCTGAGCCTGGCCGAATTGGCGCGCATGACGGAGCTGGTGGCGGCGGCGCGGGAGGCGCTTGGCGGCGGCGTTGACCTGGCGATCGACTGCCACGGAATCTATCACGTGCGCGACGTGATCCTGCTCGCGCAGCGGCTGGAACCGTTCGGTCTGGTGTTTCTGGAAGACCCGGTACCGCCGGAGAACGTTGACGCGCTGGCCAAGGTAACGCGCAGCACGCCAATCCCGATCTGCACCGGTGAGTGGCTGTACCGGCGCGACGGCTTCCGCCGCTTGGTGGAGCAGCAGGCGTGCGATCTGGTGCACGTCGACGCCGCGGCCTGCGGCGGGGTAGGCGAGGCCAAGAAGATCGCCGACCTGGCCGATCTCTACTACCTGCCGTTCGCCGCGCACAACATCACCTCACCGCTGGGGCTGGTAACCAGCGCCCACCTGTGCGCCGCGGTGCGCAACCTGCACAGCATGGAGTTGCCCTACCACGCCGACCAGGTGGCGTGGCGCTGGGAGCTGCTGCGCGGCGCGCCGGAGCTGGTCCGCGGCGGCCGCTTCCTGGTGCCGCAGGGGCCGGGCCTGGGCGTGGAACTGAACGAGGATGTAGTCAACCGCCACCTCGCCCCAGGTTCGGGCCGCTTGTAGCTTCAGGTCAACACGATTCGGCCGCTTGGAGTGGCGACGGTCGCGCGCAGCGCGGGAGCCGGTCCCGGCCGCACCGGCACCGCCACCTCCAGCGCGCGTAGCGCGGCACGCACGGCAGGCGCGTCGGGATGGATTGCCTCCAGCTCCAGCAGGCGGCATCCGGGGGGCGCGGCCGCCGCCGGTGACGGCTCGGTTCCCCAGTCGATCAGGAACGGCACCACGCCGCCGAATGGCAGCCCCGGGTGCTGGCACAGATGCCAGCTCAGCAGCGAGCCGTCGGGCCGGCGGCGCCCGCCGGCGGTCACGGGACCGGGATCGTAGCCGCGTTCCGCCGCCTGCCGGCGCCAGCGTTCGAGGCGCGCGGCGGGGCCGGCCCGCTGCTCCGGTTGGGGCGGCTGCGGCTGCGGCGCCCCGTTGCCGGGCTGCCGGGTCCCGGCCGCGGCTTGGTCCGCCTCGCGCCGCCGCCGGCCGTCGCCGGCGGGGGAGTGCCGCGGCGCGGCGTGCACGGCAAACGTGATCAGGCGCGGCGCGGTCAGGTCGTTCAAGCCGAACGGACGCGGCGCCGCCGGTTCCGGCTGCTCCGGGTCGGGCGCGATCACCTCCAGGTACGCGTCGTCGCCGAGGGCGAGGAGGGCGTTGTGAGTGCCGCGTCCCTCGTGCCGGCCGCCGGCCGCGGGCGCGACGCCGAGGAGGGCCTGCAGCCGGGCCACCGCGGGCGCCAGTTCCGGCGCCCCGTATACCAAGTGGTCAATCACCGCACCGTTACCGCACCGTCACCGGGCACCCACCGCAACGGTCACCGCCGCGGTCACGTGATCCCCATGGCTTCCAGGTTGCGGAAGCTGACCGCCAACTCGGCGAACGGGTCGGCGCCGTAGGTCCGGTCCTGCTCCACCATCGCCCATTCCACCCCGGCGGCGCGGCACGCCGCCACGATGCGCGGCCAGTTGAGGTTGCCGGCGCCCACCGGCGCGAACCGCTGCGTGCGGTCCGGCAGCACCACCATGTCCTTGAAGTGAGTAATCGGTTGGCGCGCGCCGAGGTCGCTGACCCACTGCGCCGGGTCCGCGCCCCCCGCCGTGAGCCAGTACAGGTCCAGCTCCGCCTTGAGATGCTCCGGCGGAGCGGCGGCGTATACCTGCTGCAGCCAGGTGGTGTCCCCGTACCGCACCAGCTCGTGACTGTGGTTGTGATAGGAGAAGTCGATGCCCGCCGCGGCGAGGCGCTCGGCGATGGGCGCCAGTTGGGCGGCGAAGCGCGCCGCGCCGCCGGCCGCGTAGTACTCCGCCGGCAAACTGCCGATGGCGGCGTGGCGGCATCCCCACAATTGGTGGACCTCGATCATCCGCGCCAGATCGGTTTGGAATTCGCTCCAGGCGAAGTGGGTGGCGGCGATCTGCAGTCCGTGCTCGCGGGCCAGGTCGGCCACCTGCTCCGGGTCGACCGGCCCGAACGCCGACACCTGCACCGCCCGGTAGCCGATGGCCCGCACCCGCCGCAACGTCTCGGCCACTCCCTCCGCCGTCTGCGTATAGTCGCGTACCGTATAGAGTTGCGCCCCTGCTCCCAGATCACTCATCGTTATCCTCCTGTGTTTCGCGCGCCGCCGCGTTCAATCATCGTGACCCGGCGCCCGCCCCCGGTCCGCGCCGCGCTCACTCATCGTGGCCAACCCGGAAGTCGTTCTTGCCGGTGCGGTCCACGCCGCGCACCAGCCAGATCGGGCGCCGCGAGAAGTCCACCAGGTAGGTGGAGGTGGAGGCGCCCGGCTGCAGCAACGCGCGGTCAAAGTAGGAAGTGGCCGGCATGTAGCGCAGCGCCAACCCGGCGCGCCGGAGCGGCGAGGAGTTGGCGTGCGAACCATGGATCAGATAGACGTCGTGGAGCGACATCTGCCCCGGCTGCAGCTCCACGTCGCGCGCCGCGGCGGGGTCGAAGGCATCAGCATCCAACTCCTGGTCGAGCACCACGTCGGTGCGCGCGCTGCGGTGGTGGCTGCCCAGCCGGCGGCGGCGATGGGAGCCGGGAATCACCCGCAGGCAACCGTTGGCGGCGGTGCTGGCGTCAATGGCGATCCACACCGTGCAGGTGGCCAGCGGGCGGATCGGCCAGTACTGGCCATCCTGGTGCCACGGCACCGCCAAGCCGTCGCCGCCCGGCTTGCAGAACACCTGGCAGCCCCACAGGATCACGTCGGGGCCGATCAGTTGCTCCACCGCATCCAGCACCGCGGGGTGGTGGGCGATCTCCAGAAACACGCGGTTTCCCTTGACGCCCTCCGCGCCGCGCTCGAGGTGAGCGCTCACCAGCTTCTCCGGCCGCACCTCCGGGTTGTCGGCCAGCAGTTGCTCCAGTCCCGCCGTCAACCGCGCGAGCTGCGCGGGCGGCAGCGCGTGGCGCGGCACCACGATCCCGTCAGCCCCGTACGCCGCCACTTCGGCGCTGCTCAACGGCCCCGCGGCAACGCCCCTCGTCTCAGTCATCGCTCCCCATCGTACCACAACCTTATTCCCGTGCCACGCGCCCGCCCTGCCCAAGGGCTCGTTTCAGCAGATCGGTCACGCCCAAGATACTTGCGCCTCGCCGCAGGTAGCGTTCGTCGAGCCGCCCGCGCTGCACCTTCACGATGCCGAGCACGTCGCGCCACTGGCGATCCGACACCTCGTCGCCAAGGCGATACCAGCGCAGTTTCTGCAGCAGGATGTCTTCGGGCGCGTATACGTAGAGGGCGCGCTCGGGGATCGATTGCACCGGCAGCCGCACCCGCCGGTCCATCTGTTCTTCATCGAGAGGCGAGCCTCCGACGACGAACAGATCGACCTTGGTGGACGTTTCCCGGTGGATGAGATTCGCGCTCGACTTCATGCGCACCGCCTCCCGTAGCGTCTCCGCGTCGCCGTAGAAGCTGTCTGCCAGCAGGGCGAGCAGGGGGCCCACGTGCCCCGGTTCCAGGGCAACCACTAGGTCCACGTCGAGGGTTGAGCGCGGCTCCCCGCTCACCGAGCTCGCCAGCGACCCGCCGACGAGATAGCGGACGCCGCACCGCTCCAAGGCATCGGCCACCTGCAGCGCCACCCGGAACGCCTCGGTGACCACGTCAGGAGTCAATCAACCCGGCGGCCTCCGGGTAGACGCGCACCGCCAACTCCGGCCCCAGCTTGAGCACCGCGAGCCGCAGCAGGCACTCCCGTTCGGTAGCGCCGGGGTGACGCATTCGGATCCCCGCCAGCGCCAACTCCTCCGCCGTGCGTGTCAAGTCGGTAACGAGCCGCGCCTTGTCGACCGACGACATCCGCCGCCACATCTCCACCTGCCGGCGTTCGGCTGCCAGCGATGTGTCTGTGGTCAGCCCGCCGTCGGCAGAGTGGGGCGAAGTCATGCCCTCACCTTACCACGCCGGAGCGCGCGTCGCGGACGCATCATCGGCCGCGTTGCTTGTTCCGGTCATCCGTGCGACTCAGAGATCCCTCATTGAGGCGATACCAACCGTCGCGGGCCTGTATGGCCCAGCCGCCGTCCGGGAGATCCATCACCACGGAGCCCCGCCGCCGCAACGGCAATTCGGCCATGATCTGATCAAGGGTGAGGCGGGGGATGCGGCAGGGGCGGCCGTGGTAATCGCAGTCCAGGTTCTCGTCAGCCATCCGGATCAATCAACATAATCGAACTGCACCGCAATCGGCAAAGCCGGTATACCGACCGACCGCCGCTGCCGGAGACCCACTGCCGGAGACCCACCGCTGGGGCCGCCCCCGCGCCGGCCAAGCCGAGGCGCGGGCGCCGCCTCCGGCCCGGCGTCCTTCGGCGCCGAAGTTCCCGCCCGGACGATGCGGGCTGCCTCCCGACTTCGGCGCCGAAGTAAGTATGAGGTGGGGGTAGCCAGCGCCGGCCGCGCCGCCGCCGCAATGCACGGGTTCTCGGAGTCCGCTTGCAACTTCGCCGCCGGAGTCGTGGCGGCTGTGGGTATTGCGTCACGCGCGCCCGACCAGCGGCCGCGTCTGGCCGGCGTCCTCCGGCGCCGAAGTAGCGGCCGGAGCAGCCGCGGCGGACGGCCCGGCAGCGTTCTTCGCGCCGAAGTTGTGGCCCGGGCGTCCGCTGCCGCATCGGAGCTGCTGCGCCGCCCAAGGCGAAGTCGTGAAGCCGGCGGGCAGGGCAGCCGGCGGGGCAGCGGCGGCGACCGGTCCGCGGGCCTCTTTCGGCGCCGAAGCTGCAACCCAACGGCGACAGCCCGGCGCCGCCGTGGCGCACCCGGCGGGCTCAGCGCAGCGCGCGGTGCAGCAGGTTGAGGGCGGCCACCGCGGCGCGGCGCCGGTCTACGTGGCCGCGCGCGCCGATTCCCAGGTGGTGGCTGAACTCCCCGGCGGCGCCGGCCACCGCCAGCCAGGTGTTGCCGGGGCCGAGGTTCTGCGCCGTGGCGGCGCCGGCCATCTCCTCGCCGCCGCCCGCCGCGGTCTCGTCGCGGGAGTGCACGGCGAGCGCCACGTCGGCGCCACTGACCCGGAGCATCGCGCGCGCCAGTGCCGCCGCCACCGCGCCGCCGTCCGCACCTTCCTCACCCCCGGCCCCCGCCAAGCGCCCCCGCGCGGCAGCATTGGTCACGACGTGGCCCTCAAGGAAGCGGTCCGCCGCGGCCTCGTGCAGCGCCGCCGCCACCGCGCCGCCGGTGCGGTCCTCGTAACTGGCCACCCGCCAGCCGCGCCGCGCCAGCGCCACGGCCACCGCGCTCTCCAACGTCTCCGCGTCGACGGCGAACACGTGGTCGCCCAGGGCCGCCCGCACCCGCGCCTCCGTCGGCGCAATCAGGCCGCGCGCGGCCTCCGGCGAGTCGGCGCGGGCGCTGATGCGCACGTCCACTTGTCCGGGCCGCGCCAGCACGCCGACCTTGGGGTTGACCGACTCCGCCATGATGGCGCCGATGCGGTGGTCTACGGCGCTTTCGCCCAGTTCGCCCACCTTCAGCACGCGGTAGTGGATTACCTGATTCAGGCCCCAGCGGCGGCGCAGGTAGGGCACCACCTCGTGCGTCATCAGCCACTTCAGCTCGAACGGCACCCCCGGCAGGCTGATGATGGTGCCGCGCTCATCCTCGACGATGAACGCCGGGGCGGTGCCGTTGGGGTTGCGCACCAGCGTGGCGCCGCGCGGCAGCAGCGCCTGCTTCTCGTTGTTGGGGGTGAGCACGAATCCGCGCGCCCGGAACCGCTCCTCAAGGTCGCGCAGCGCGCCGGCGTGGCGCTCCAACGGGCGCCCCGTGACCTGCGCCACCGCCTCGCGGGTCAGATCATCTTCGGTCGGCCCCAGGCCGCCGCCGGTGAGCACGCAGTCCGCCCGCGTCAGGGCGGCGCCGAGCACCTCGACCATGCGCTCCCGGTTGTCGCCCACGGTGGTCTTGCGGAACAGATCGGCGCCCACCTCGGCCAGCCGCTGCGCCAGCCACGCCGAGTTGCTGTCCACGATCTGTCCGAGGAGCAGCTCGGAGCCGATTGCTACCAGTTCTACCGTCACGCGTCCATCATCCCCCATGCGCCCGCTCCTGTCATGGCGGCGCTACGGTACGGTACGGGGAGGGGGGCGGCGTCGGCGGCTGGCGGCTCCCCGTGGTAGGCCGGCCCGCGTCATGGCATACTGGCGCCCGCCGTAAGGAGGTGTCATGCCGACTCAGCGTCCCAACGTACTGTTCGTGATCTGCGACGAGCTGCGCGTCCAGGCGGTGCCGCCGACGCGGGAGGACCCCACCGTCACGCCCAATCTGGACCGGTTCGCCGCCCAGGCGCTCGCGCTGACCGACGTGGTGGCTACCTATCCGATCTGCAGCCCCTACCGCGCGCTGCTCATGTCGGGCCGCTACCCGCACCAAAACGGCGTGCTGGAGAACTGCAACAGCGACCGGGAGGGCACCGCCAACTACCTGAGCCCGGACGAGACCTGCTTTACCGACGTGCTGGCCGCGCACGGCTACCAGTGCGGCTACGTCGGCAAGTGGCACCTGGATCACCCCGACCCGGCCAGCTACGCCCATACCGAGGGATACCGCCGCGACGGCCGCGTGTGGGACAGCTTTACGCCGCCCGGCCCCGGCCGCCACGGCTGCGCCTTCTGGTACGCCTACGGGGTTTACGACAACCACTTCTACCCGCACTACTGGACCGGCGACGGCGGCATCGAAGAGCGGATCGACGTCCGGGGCGAGTGGTCGGTGCGGCACGAGACCGACGTCGCCCTCGACTACCTGCGCAACACCTCCGGGCAGCGCGACCCCGCGGCGCCGTTCTGTCTGGTGGTGTCGCACAACCCGCCGCACATGCCGTTCAACCGGGTACCGGCCGAGTACCGCCGGCCCTATTCCTGCCTGGGGCCGGAGCGGCTGCTGAACCGCGCCAACGTGCGCCCGGAAGGGCGGGGCCTGGCCGCGGCGGACAGCGTCGAGGGCTACTTCGCCGCCATCACCGGCATCGACGAGCAGTTCGGGCGGCTGCTCGGCTGCCTGGAGGAGCAGGGGCTGGCCGACGACACCATCGTGATCTTCAGCGCCGACCACGGCGAGATGATGGGCAGCCACGGACGCATCGGCAAGGACGTGTGGTACGAGGAGGCGGTGCGCATCCCCTTCCTGCTGCGCTGGCCGGGGAGGGTAGCGCCGGGGCGGGACGATCTGCTGCTGGGCGGCGCCGACGTCTATCCCACGCTGCTGGGGTTGACCGGCCTGGCGGGCGCCATTCCGCCGCAGGTGCAGGGCACCAACTACGCCCCGCTGCTGCGTGGCGAGTCGATGCCGCGGCCCACCTCCGCGCTTTACCTGCAACTGACCAACGCCCACCCGGAACTGGGCAGCCGCGGTCTGCGCACCCACGGCCATACCTTCGTGCGCATCCGCCAGCCGGGCGCCGGCGAGCAACTGATCCTGCACGACAATCGCGCCGACCCGTACCAGCTTCGCAACGCCGCCGCCGCCAACCCGGCGCTGGTGCGCCGGCTGGCCGCCGAGCTGGACGGCTGGTTGGAGCGCACCGGCGACCCCTGGCAGCGAACCGCGCCGCCGCCGCTCCCCGGCTGAACGGCGCGCGGCACGCCGAAGACGGTCCGAGTACCTGAGCCGCGCTACGGCGCCGCGCGCACGCAATTGAGCGGAATACACCGGCCTCTTTCTTGCCATCGCTCATTGGTCCGGCAAACGAGCAGGCAGCTATCTCATTCCAACATCTCGGTGACAAGCCCTGCCTTTCGGGCCACGTCTCGCTGACGCCGGTCCGCGGTGGGAAGTGCGCCCCGCGGCCGCGGGCGGGTTCCGGCTGCGGACCGAATCGGGTAGGGTAGCGCCGGGCCCATGAAGATCTTCGTACAGGGGGCCGAGCTGCGCGGCCGCTACCAGCTCGCCGACGCGGCGCTGGACGCGTTGGCCGAGCGCTACCGGTCCGCCCGCCGCACCTGCTTCAGCGCCGACTTCGACCGGGAACAGCGGCGCCGCGCCGACTGCTTCCTGATCGGCGCCGACGAGCTGCTCGACTGGATGCTGGAAGACACCGAGATCCTGGAGCGCAACCTGTACGCCGACCCGGCCCGCACCGGCCTGCTGCAGCGGGCGCTGCAGGCGCTGGAACGGGAACGCCCACTCAACCGCGAACCGTTTACCGGGGAAGATCTGAGCCGCCTGCGGGCGCTCAACCTGGGCACCCTCAAGCCGGGCGCGGTGATTGCGGGTACGCCGCCCGGCGATGAGCTGCAGCGGCTCGTGCGCCGCCTGCACCGGGAGTTGGGGCGGATCTTCTTCTATACCGCGGGCAAGAGCGAAGCGCGCGTGTGGGAGGTGGCGGCCGGGGCGCCCGTTACCGCCGCCGCGGGCCGGATCCACAGCGACCTGGAGCGCGGCTTCATCCGCGCCGAGGTATTCAACGTGGCGGACCTGGATCAGTTTCGCACCCCGCAGGAGGCGCGCGCCAAGGGCCTGCTGCGGATCGTGGACCGCAGCTACCGGATTGCCGCCGGCGACGTGATCGACGTCAAGTTCAACGTGTAGCCGCGGCTACGCTGCTGCCGCCGCCGACCGGCGCGGCCGCAGCCTGCCGGCGCTTGACGAACCACTCCCACTTGAGCACCGACTCGCGCGGTATCACCGCCTCCAGATAGCGCTGCCCGGCGCGCAGGGTAAGCCGGCGGCGCATGTCCACGGTAATCGCCTCCAGTTGCCGGAGCGGCAACCGCCACGGCTGCGGCCCCTCCACCAGCAGCTCGTCGCGCGTCAGCCGCAACCGCCCGCGGCCCACCTCGACCGGCCGCCGCCGGTGCAGGTCGAGCAGGGTCATCGGCTCGCTCGCCGGCAGCAGGTCGCGGCCGTGCGCCGCCGGCCCCGCGCTTGCGTAGTGCGCGCGGACGCGGTCCAGCGCCTGCGGCAGGGTAAAGCTGGGGGCGCCGCCGCGGCCGAGCAGCCGGCCGTCGCAGTCGACCCGCCAGCGCGCTCCGCAGCCGCGGCATTGCAGGCGGCTGCCGGCCTCCTGCAGCCCGTCGATCAGGTAGCAGCGGGGGCAGGCCCAGGCCACGTTGCCGATCCCTTGCGCCAGGCCCCCGCCGGCCACCGGAAAGAGCGGCTCGGCCAGCGCGTCGACGGTGATGCGGCGCTCCACGTAGCCGCGGATTCCGCCGGCGAGGTGGCGCGGTCAAACAGGACCGGCGGGTCCAGGGCCACGTGAATGCGCCCGCGGCGCTGCCGCGGCGCCCAGCGCGGCGACTGCCGGAACCCGTTGTAGATGCGCAGCGGCAGCCGGCGCCCGTCCCAGGTGCGCTCGCCCTCGGGAAACAGCCCGACGTGGGCGCCGGCCTCGGCCCAGCGCTTGAGGGTAATGATGGCGCGCGCGTCGGCCGTGTACTTCATCTTGGGCACCGCCCCGAAGTAAACGAAGAAGCGGCCGATGGGGCCTTCCCGGAAGTTGGACTCGGTGGCCAGCATGGTCACCGACTCCCCGGCCGCGCGCACCACGATGGTGGGATCAAAAAATCCGGTGTGGTTGGCCAGAAACAGGCACGGCTGGCGCCGCGGCAGTTGTTCGCGCCCGGCCACGGTCAGCCGCACCCAGCGCGCGGTGGCGGCCGCGAACGGCGGCTTCCACAGCCGCACCCGGCGCCGTACCACCGCGAGATTGCGCGCGCTCGGCGCCAGCGCCGTGAGCTGCCGTGCCGCCATCAGACTGGCCCAAGCCGGATGGCCGGCACCGGCGGCACGCCGGCTGGCGCTCGCGCCGGACTCGGCAAAGATCGACCTGATGACACCAAGAACATGGTACCAGTCGGCGTCAACTCGGTAAACGGGTCCGGCGGCGCCGCGGAGTTGATTGACTGAACTCGCGGCACTGACAGATCGACGATTGAATCGTAGATTTGACACGTGTTCAGGCGAACTCTCGGAACCTACCTGACGGCTTCCGCTGGTGGCGGCCAGGACCGTTATCAGCGGAGCGGGCTCAACGTCTACCCTGGTTCTCAATCTGAGCCGGGCGCCGCGTGCTGCCCTGCGCTCCATGCCCAGACGGCGGCGGCGGTTTGCGCCAGATGCGCCGAGCGCACTTCGATGGCGGCGAAGTTCCACGGCCCCGTCCGGTCCGCGGCGTCGAGCGCCAGCCGGCTGGGCGACTCGCGGAGCAGGCGCCGCTTCTCGGCGAAGGGCCGGCGCCCCATTTCCGAGTTTCGTTCGCGTTTGCGCAGGCAAAGATTGCCGATCGTATTGACCATACGGGAATAGTCGTCGCTCGCCGCGTCTGCGCCCATCTCCTGCTGCCAGGCGGCGCTCGTCCCGATGTCCTGCGGCGCGACGTGTTCCACGGTGTCGAGCGTGGAGTAGTCCGGCAGCTCGCCGCCCCGTTCGTTCGCCAGATGGCGATCGATCTCCTGCAGAACGAGCCGGGTAAATCCTAGCTCGCGCGGGCGGTAGATCGGCCGCTTCACCAGCGCGTCCGTGAACTCATCGTCCTCGACCCAGAGCTGCTCCTTCCGGATGGCGTCGCGCAGCGCCGCCGCCAAGTCCGTATGGCCCCGTCCGGCGATCTTGTCCATCAAAGACGGAAAGAACGAGTCGTATCTCGTTACCGGCAGTTCCGCGACCTTGCGGCGCACGAGCAGCACGTACACGACTCTGATCAAACTCGCCGCGTCCTCGGTGGAGAGCTCATCGTCGCGCTCCTGCTGCAGGACAGCCAGCAGAAAGGGCCGGCAGGACGCCATGTTGGTGTTGCCGATGTTTTGCAGTAAACCGTCGACGGCGGAGTCGGCGTCCGTCGGTTCGCCGAGGATTCGCCGGTACAGCAGCGCGGAGTCGGCGATGTTTTCCAGATGGCGCCGGGCGGCGCCGGCATCAAGCTTCTTGTTGTGCTGCTTGAAGAACACGTAGAGCCGGCGGCCTCTACCGATGATCTTGGCGTGGCCGATGGAAAATAGATGGCGCAAGTACTCTTCGAAGTCGAAGAAATTGGCTACCGGAGACGACCGGTCGATCTGCTGCACGTTGACCCAGTGGGATCGGTGCAGCCGCTCGTGATCGACGCCGTCCGCGATAAGCGGCCGGAACAGGTAGTTGCACATCAACTCGGCCGCCGTAAGCGGAATTCCCTTGTCGTTCAGGCTTTCGAAGATCGCCTGCGGGTCGTCGCGGCCGCCGAGCGGAATCCAGACGACTTTGAGGCACTCGGTAAGGGCTCTGACCCAGCGCCAGAGGTCCTGGTCCCCCATGGCGCCGAAGTTGCGCCCCATCCAGCGCTCGAACTTGGCGGAGATGTTGCCGTTCGGCAAATAGAGATAGAGGTCTTCCTGCAAGGTTGGCGTAGCGGGGTTCCGGTTTGCTCCGAATACGGAGTAATAGGTGGCCAGCCGGTCGCCTTTGACGCTGAACAGCTTGATTCGCCAGTAGTCGTCGTGCGCTTGCCGATGATCCGTTCGGTTGATGAGCCAGCGTCCGATGGTATCATAGTGCGCGCGGGCTTGCGGCGCCTTGGCCAGCAAGGTTTCCAGGCGGCGCCGGAAGTAGGCGAGCATGAGATACACGGTCGTGAACCGCTGTTGGCCATCGATGATGTCGAACACCTTGAAGCGAGGATCGCCGGATTGCTCCGCCACCACGACCGGCCCGAAGAAGTGTTCCTGCTCGGCCAGGTCGTCGCCGTTCCGGGCGGGTTCGAACACCTGTTCCTCGAGGTCTTGCTTGAGTTGATTCCAGTTCCCGGAGCCCCACACGTACCCGCGCTGGAAGAACGGGATCACGTAGCGCATTTCGCCCGAGAATATGTCGGCGAAGTTCCGATTGATGATCTCTCCGTTGTTTCTCGGCATCGCTCTCCTCGCGCGGGTCGTCGACGCGGCCTCCCGGCGTTGCGCGGGTGGCGTCCGGCCGATCGTCCACCACCGGCCGGCGCATCGGGGCCCCAAGTATAGCACATACGCGGCGGTCGGGCCGGTGGTCGTTGCCCGCGGGGTTTGCCAGGGTGGCCGCGGGCCGGCTACGGTGCCGCGGGTTGGCGGCGGTGACGACGGATCGGATCAAGGCGCATCTTTACCTGCACGCGGCGTTGCCGCAACTGGAGGAGGTGGTGCGCGTTGACGGCGCGGCGCGGGCGGCGGTGGCCGGCTGGCGCAGCAGCATTGGGTTCCACGTGGCCGGCGGCCCGGGCTTGCGGCTGGAGGTTGCCGGTGGCCGCCTGCGCGCGCGGCGGCGCGGCCGCGGGCTGCCCTCCCTGGGGCTGCTGCTGCCCGGCCCCGGCGCCGCGGTGCGCATGTTCGAGGGTGGGGGAGGCGCGGCGCCGTTGCCGTGGGTGGGCGCCTGGCGCCCGCGCCTCATCCGCGGCCTGCGCGTGCTGAGCGGGCGGTTGCAGTACTACCTGCGCAGCGAGCGCACGCAGCTCGAGGCCGACGGCACCTTTGCCGCCGCGGTCGGGATTCGCCTGGCGGTGCTGGTGTACGCCATTGCCGTGCTCGCCGAGGCTTCGGAGGAGGGCCGGCGCATCGCCGCTGCCGGCGCCGCCGACGGGATGGCCGCGATCGGCATCGCCGGCCACGCGCCGCTGCAACTCACCAGCAAGAGCGGGCGCCTGCAGGCCACGCGCGAAGCCTCGCAGCCGGCCAACGTCACGGTGGAGCTCACCGACCCGGAGGCCGCCTACGGCATCCTCAGCGGCTCGCTCGATCTGTGGACGGCGCTGGGCACCGGTGACGTGCGCCTGCGCGGCCGCTTGCCGCTGCTGGATCCGATTTTTCAGCTCATGCCGCGGGTCGGCAGGTTCCTGTGAGCGCGCGCTTTGAGCGCAGCGACGCGCTGTTCCGGCGCGCCGCGCGCGTCATACCGCGCGGCATCTACGGTACGCGCGGGCCGCTGCTGGTGGTGCCCGGCTCCTACCCGCTGTTCGCCGCGCGCGGGCGCGGGGCTCACTACTGGGACGCCGACGGCAACCGCTATATCGACTACCTGTGCGGGTTCGGCGCCAACGTCCTGGGGTACGCCGACCCCGCCGTGGACGCCGCCGCGCGCGCCGCGGACGGCGCCGGCTTCGGCTTTAATCATCCCACCGCGGCGCTGGTCGAGTTGGCCGAGTTTCTCACCGCCCGCATCAGCGGGATGGATTGGGCTCTTTTTGGTAAGAATGGTTCGGACGTCACCACCTACGCGCTGCAGGTGGCGCGCGAGCACACCGGGCGCCGTACCGTGCTCAAGGCCGCCGGCGCCTACCACGGCTCCCATCCCTGGGCCACTCCCGGCCACGCCGGACTCACCGCCGCGGACCGCGCCCACGTCCGCGACTTCACCTGGAACGACCACGCCGGCATGGAGGCGCTGGTGGCGGCGCACGCGCGTGACCTGGCCGCGGTAATCGTCACCCCCTATCACCACCCGCTGTTCGCGGACTCCGAGTTTTCCGAGAGCGGGTTTCTGCAGCGGTTGTGCGCGCTGGCCCGGCAGCATGGCGCGGTGGTGATCAGCGACGACGTGCGGGTCGGCTTTCGCGCCTCCCTCGACGGCTCGCACACGGTGTTCGACTTCACGCCCGACCTGGCCTGCTACTCCAAGGCAATCGCCAACGGCTATCCGCTCGCGGCCTGCATGGGCGACCGCCGTCTGCTTGCCGCGGCCGGGGCAGTGTTCGCCACCGGCACGTTCTGGATGCAGCAGGGGCCGATGGCCGCGGCGCTGGCCTGCCAGCGGCGCCTGGAGGAGATCGCCGCGGTGGCGATCATGGAGCAGCGCGGCCGGCAACTGATCGCCGGTTTGCGGCAGGTTGCCAGCCGCCGCGGCGAGCGGTTCCACGTCTCCGGCCTGCCCGCCATGCCCAAGCTGCGCTTCGCTGGCGAGAGCGACTTCATGCGCTTCCAGCGCTTCTGCGCCGCCGCCACACGGCGCGGCGCCTACTTCCATCCCTATCACAACTGGTTCCTGAGCGCCGCCCACAGCGCGGAGGACATAGAGCGCACCATCGACATCGCCGACGCCGCGCTGGGCGAGGTGACGGCGGACGCCGATCAGCCTTCGTAAGGGAAGTGCGGTCGGCGGACGGTCAGTCCGGCGGTGGCGGCGGTTGGCGGCGGCAATGCCACTCCCAGCAGCGGCGCAGGCCATCGGCGAGCGGCGAGATTCGGTAGCCGAGCTCGGCCACCGCCTTGTCGGAGCGGTAGCGCCGGTTGCGGGTCAGGATGCGGCAGGTAGCAAAGGAGACGCGCGGCTCGCGGCCGGTCGCCAGCGAGCCCGCGGTGTGGGCCAGCGCCAGGGCGCCGAGCATCCACGGCGCCAACCGCCGTTGCGGCGGCGCTACCCCCACGAGCGCAGCCGCTGCCGCGAACAGCTCCCGGAACGTCACCGGGGCGCCGCCGAGGACGTAGCGTTCGCCGGGGCGGCCGCGCTCCAGGGCGGCGGCGTGGCCGGCCACCACGTCCTTTAGCACCGCGGCGGTGGTGGCGCCCGGCGGGTAGCCGGGTACGCCGGCGGCGACCTCGTGCAGGAAGCGCAGCCCGTTGCCGGCGGTGTCGCCGGCGCCGAACACCAGCCCGGGGTTGACCACGATGGCGGCCAGCCGCGGGTCGCTCAGCACCATGCGCTCCGCCTCGTACTTGGTGTCGAAGTAGGCGATGCCGGCGCCGTGCCAGTTGTAGGCGGTCGACTCGTCACCGACCGCGCCGTCCGGCAGCCAGCCCAGGGTGGCGATGGAGCTGGTGTGCAGCAGCCGGCGCACCCCCGCGCCGGCGCAGGCGTCCAGCAGGTGCGCGGTACCGTGCACGTTCACCGCCCGCATCTCCGGCGCCCGCGCCGGCCAGTAGGAGGCGACGCCGGCCAGGTGGGCTACGGCATCCACCCCGCGCAACGCCGCCGGCAGGCTGTCGGGCACGGTGAGGTCGCCGCGTACCAGCTCGATCCCGCCGCCGAGCCGCTGCCGGGCGCGCGGCTCGTCGCGCACCAGCGCGCGCACCCGCCAGCCGCGCCGCCGCAATTCCCGCGCCAGCGCCGCGCCGAGCTGACCGCTCGCGCCGGTAACCAGCACGCTGCCGGCCATGGATTCATCCGGCGCTACCGGCGCGCGCGGCCCGCGCCGGTACCGAACGGCGCACGCCGGCGGCCGCGGGGCGCGGTTGCCAGCCGGGCGGCCCGAACAGGTACATGAGGCGTTGGCGCAACGGTCCGGGGCGGGCGGCGTCGCGGAACATGGCGCGCGCTTCGTGCAGCGTAAGGGTGACCGGGTTGTAGGTATCCACGTTCTTGGTGAGGCCGTAGACCGGCTCCTCGCCCTCCGGTTCGTAGGTGCCGAACAGGTGATCCCAGAAGATGAACATGGCGCCGTAGTTGCGGTCCAGGTAGCGCGGATTGGAGCCGTGATGGACGCGGTGATTGGACGGCGTGTTGAAGATCTGGTCGAGGATGCCGAGCTTGCCCACCAACTCGGTGTGGACCCAGAGCTGATACAGGGTAGTGATCGAGTTGATCGCCAGAATCGCCTCCGGCCGGAATCCCATCAACGCCAGCGGCAGCATGAACAGGAAGTGCAGCGGCAGAATGAACAGGTTGAGGCGAATCGCCACCGAGAAGTTGTACTTCTGCGAGGAGTGGTGGGTCACGTGGAACGCCCACATGAAGCGGCAGCGGTGCCCCAGGCGGTGGAACACGTAGTAGATGAAGTCGTTGATCACCACCAGCAGCGCCCAGCCGTACCAGGTGAGGCCCAGGTCCAAGGGAGCGTAGCGGTGCAGGAGCGCGAACAGCAGCAGGAACACGACCTTCATGGCCGCGGCCATGACCAGGTCGCCGAGCGCCAGGGCGAAGTTCGCCGCGGTGTCCCTGAGCTCGTAGGTGCGCAGATTGTGCACCCAGCTCACCGTGGTTTCGATGCCGACGAGTAGGAAGAAACCGGCCGCGATGGCAACTTCCAGGTGCACGCTACGAGACTCCTGACTCCGCAGCCGCGGTCACGGGAACGAGGGTAATCGACCGTCGCCGGCGCGGTCAACGGGCGCGCTCGCAGTCGCCATCGCGGCCTCCACGATACGCAGAAAGTGACGGTGCAGGCGCCGGTCGGGGGTGAGCTCGGGATGGAACGCGGTGGCCAGGTGCGGGCCTTGCTGCACCGCGACGGCGCGGCCGTCCGGCAGGCGCGCCAGCACGCGCACCGCGGCGCCCACCTCCACCACCACCGGCGCGCGGATGAAGACGGCGTGCAGCGGCGCATCGCCGATGGCCTCCACTGTCAGCTCGGTCTCGAAGCTGTCCGGCTGGCGCCCGAACGCGTTGCGGCTCACCACCACGTCGATCGCGCCCAGCGGCAGCGGGCGGTCGCCGGTGAGGCGCCGCGCCAGGAGCACCATGCCGGCGCAGGTGCCCCAGGCCGGCATGCCCGCCGCCAGGCGCGCCCGCAACGGCCCGCGCAGGCGGTAGCGGTCCAGCAGCAGCGCCATGGTGGTGCTCTCGCCGCCGGGAATGATCAGGCCGTCAATCGCGTCCAGGTGGTGCGGCAGGCGCACGGGGAGGGTATCCGTCTCCAGCGCCGCCAGCGCCGCCCGGTGTTCGGCGACGTCACCCTGCAGCGCCAGGATGCCGATCAACACGTGGCTGCGGGGAGCGCTCCCGGCCCGCTACCAGCCGCGCACCGCAAGCTGCTCGGTGGCCGGAATCTCATGCACGTCGAGGCCGGGCATGGCGGCGCCGAGACCGCGCGACGCGTCGGCCACGATTTCCGCGTCCCGGTAGTGAGCGGTGGCCTTGACGATGGCATCGGCCATGCGCGCCGGCTGCTCCGACTTGAAGATGCCGGAGCCGACGAACACGCCGTCCACGCCCAGCTGCATCATCAGCGCCGCGTCCGCCGGGGTGGCGATGCCGCCGGCCGCGAAGTTCACCACCGGCAGCCGGCCCTCGCGCCGGATCTGCTGCAGGAGCTGCAGCGGCGCGCCGTGTTGCTTGGCGGCGGTGACCAGCTCGTCGTTGCCGAGGGTGGCGATGCGGCGAATCTCGCCCAGCACGGTGCGGGCGTGGCGTACCGCCTCCACCACGTTGCCGGTCCCGGCCTCGCCCTTGGTGCGGATCATCGCGGCGCCTTCGGCGATGCGCCGCAACGCCTCGCCGAGGTCGCGGCAGCCGCACACGAACGGCACCGTAAAGTCATGCTTCCAGACGTGGTTGGCCTCGTCGGCGGGGGTCAGCACTTCCGATTCGTCCACGTAGTCGATGCCGAGGGCCTGCAGCACCTGCGCCTCGACGAAGTGCCCGATGCGGCACTTGGCCATCACCGGAATGGTCACCGCTTCCTGAATCTCGGTGATCTTGGTGGGATCGGCCATCCGCGCGACCCCGCCGGCGGCGCGGATCTCCGCCGGGACCCGCTCCAACGCCATCACCGCGCAGGCCCCTGCGTCCTCCGCGATCTTGGCCTGGTCGGCGGTTACCACGTCCATGATGACGCCGCCCTTGAGCATCTGCGCCAGCCCCGCCTTCACGGTCCAGGTGCCGGTCTTCTTGTCGCCGTTTACCATGCTCATCTCTCCACTCTCAATATAGGTCGCTCCCCGCCTCGCTGGCAACGCGCGCCGGGCCTGCGGGTCGTCAAAGTCACTCCCCGCCGCGATGGCAACGCGTAGCACTGGCGGGCCGGCGGCAGCGGCCAGCACTCCAAGCCGCCGCGCCCGCGGACCGCGGCGGAGCGGTGCGTGCGTGAGTGAGGCGCCCGCCTCGTCAATGACGGGCGTTTGCAGTACCGTGAGGGGCGATGGGACCGGCGGACCCGGCGGTGGAGCAACTGCGCGGGCGGCTGCGGCAAGTCCGCGACCGGGTGGCGGTTGCGGCGGCGCGCAACGGGCGTAGCGGCGACGAAGTGCGCGTCATGGCGGTGACCAAGACCCAGCCGCGCGCGGCGCTGGAGGCGGCCGTGGCGGCGGGGCTGCGCCTGCTCGGCGAGAACCGGGTGCAGGAGGCGGCCGCCAAGCTCGACCCGCCCGTGCCGGGCGCGGAAGTGCACTTGATTGGCCACCTGCAGCGCAACAAGGCGCGGCCGGCGGCGCGTCTGTTTCATACCGTGCAGTCGATCGACAAGCTGGCCACGGCGCAGGCCCTGCAGCGCGCCCTCGCCGCCGGCAAAGGCACCATGGACGTGCTGCTGGAACTGAACACGTCAGGCGAAGCGGCCAAGCACGGGTTCGCGAGCGCAGGGGAGCTGCGGCGCGCCCTCGATGCCATCGCGCGGTTGGACCGGCTGCGCGTGCGTGGCCTGATGACCATGGCGGCGTGGAGCGCCGACGCCGGGGCGGTGCGCGGCTGTTTCCGCACCTTGCGCCGGTTATTTGAGGAGTTGGCGCCGGACCGGCCCGGCTTCGACACCCTCTCGATGGGGATGTCGGGGGACTTCGAGATCGCGGTGGAGGAGGGCGCGACGCTGGTCCGCTTGGGGGCGGTGCTGTTCGGCCCGCGCGCCGCCGGGCCGGCGCCGGGAGCGGCGCGTTGATGGTGGGGCGCGTGCGCGGTCTGTTGGCCGCCGTAGTGCTGGCGGGCGCCGTCGCGGGGCCTGCCGCGGCCCAGGAGCAGCCGGTCCCGGAGCCCTATGACCCGGAAGAATTCGCGCCGGCGTTGCGCCATCTGCGCCGCGCCGAGGTCGTCGCCGTGGGCTCGTTTCCGTTTGCCCTGTTGTTTACCACGCTGGTGTACGACTACGCGCGCTGGGCGGGCAGCGGTTTTTTGGACGCCGAAGCGCCGTTCCGGCGCGGCCTGGATCAGGATCCGTTCAACGACGGCGAGAAGGTTGGCATCGCCCTGGCCGCGGTGGGCGTGTCCGTAGCGGTGGCCGCCGCCGATTACCTGTTGGGGCAGGCCGGGGAGGAGCCGCGCTACTCAGTCGCGCCGCGGCCTGCCGCCCGCGCCCGCAACCCGGCGCGCACCCAGCCCGCCGCAGCCGCCCCGGAGTTACGCTACTCATTCGTGCCCCGGCCTGCCGCCTTTGACCCGGCGCGTGCGGGGCCGACGCCAAGCGCGGGAGCCACGCCGGCGGCGGGGTTGTTTCTGCCGTCGCTGGCAACGCTCTGGCCAGGTGGCGCGCCCGGCCCGGGAGCCGCCAACTCTGCCGTCGCCGTCGCCCGTGGCTGACGCCGAGCCGGAAACCGCCGGCGCCGCTCTCCACCGGGTGGCGGTCGTGGTGGCGGCGGACGGCGCCGGCCAGCGCGCCGACCGCTACCTGAGCGAGCACGCCGGGCTGCCGTCGCGGAGTCAGCTTCACCAGCGGCTGGCGCGCCTGACCGTGAACGGGCGGGACGCCAAACCGAGTACTCGCTTGGCAGACGGCGACCGGGTGGAGGTGGCGCTCACGCCGCCTCCACCCGCTTGCACGCTGCCGGAACCGCTGCCCCTGGAGGTGTTGTACGAAGACCGCGACGTGGTGGTCCTGAACAAGCCCAGCGGCATGGTGGTCCATCCCGGCAGCGGTAACCTCAGCAACACGCTGGTAAACGGACTGCTCCACCGGTACCGCGACTTGGCGGCGCAGTTTCCCGACTCGCCGCGTCCCGGCATCGTCCACCGCCTGGACAAGGATACCTCCGGCGTGATCATCGTCGCCCGCCATGCCGCGGCGCACGAGTGCCTCGCGCGCCAGTTCGGCGCGCGCCGGGTCACCAAGATCTACTACGCCTGGGTGGCCGGCCGGCCTATCCCCGAGGCCGGGCGCGTCACCACCCGGCTGCGGCGCGACCCGCGCGACCCGCTACGGGTGCGGGTCAGCCGGGAGCAGGGCAAGGTGGCGGTAACCCGCTACCGGCTGCGGGAGGCGCGCGCCGGCGCCTCCCTGATGGAACTGCAGCCGGTAACCGGCCGCACCCACCAACTGCGCGTCCACCTGCGCTGGCTCGGCCATCCGATCCTGGGCGACCCGCGCTACGCCGGGCGCGCCCGCGGCACCGCGCCACGGCTGCTGCTGCACGCCCACCGCCTCGTTATCCGCATCCCGGCAGACGCCGCGCCGCGCACTTTCACCGCCCCGCTGCCGCCCAACTTCGCCCCGCCTCCCGCCGCGCCCGCGGCCCCGGACGCAAGCTGATCCGCCGGCGGCGCCGAGGCGTGAACGGAAGGTCGTAGTCGCTTCGGCGCCGAAGTTCTCCAAGGTGAGTCTGTTCTCCGAGCACTGCAGGTCAACGCGCCGCCGCGCGCCCTCCGGACTTCGGCGCCCGGAGGGCGGGGTTGAAGGCGCGCTCTATCCGTACGGTGGTGGGAGGGCCGTGGCCCGGCAGGATGGTCACGCGGTCGGGGAGGCTCAGCACGCGCTCGCGTAGCGCGGCGATCAGGGTGCTGCGCGCCGCGGCGCTGGGAGTGCTGCCGATGGCGCCGGCGAGGAGGGCGTCGCCGGTGAACAGCAGGTCGCCGGTGCGGAACGCGAGGCAGTCGCCGGCATGTCCCGGCAGCTCGCTCACCCGGAACTGTAGCCCGCCCACCGATATCGTGTCGCCTTCGCGCAGTTTCCGATCTACCATCGCCCCGCCGCTCCCGCCATTCCCGCCGTGCCCGTAGACCAGCGCCCGGTAGACGCTCACCACGGTGCCGGCGGCGCCGCGGTGCGCGGCGTGGGAGTGGGTCAGCAGTACCGCCTCTATCTCCAGGCCCGCGCGCTCCGTCCGCTCCAGCAGGCCGGTATCGAAGTAGCCGGGATCGATGATCGCCGCCGGCCCGCCGCCGTCGGGCCCCACCACGTAGCAGTTGGCGAAGCCGGTGCCGGCATGCCAGGAGATCAGCGTCACGAGAAGTGCGCCTCGTCGGGGTTGGAGTAGCGCAGGTTGACGCCGCTCAGGTGCGCCGTCTCGAAGTGCGCGTGATACAGGTTGCAATCCGCGAAGTCGACGCGCTCCAGCCGCGCCCCGTTAAAGCGGCAGGAACTGAGGTCGCTGCCGCGGAAGCTGGTGTCGGCGCAGGTAAGGCCAACGAAGTTGTTGCGCGGTAAATCCGACTCGCCGAAGCGGCAGGCGCTGATGGTGGCGCCGGCGAACAGCGACAGCGTGGCGGTAACCCCGCGGAGCGAGCACTCACTCAGCACGGCGAAGTCCAGGTAGGTGTGGTGCAGGCGCGAACCGTCGAGGCGGACGTTCTCCCACACCGCGCCCGAGAACCGGCAACCGATCAGCTCCCGCTCCCGCAGATCCAGGCCGCGGCAGCGCACCCCGGCCAGATTCACTCCTTCCAGCCGCCGCTCCCGCCGCAGCAGGTCGGTCGCCTCGGCCTCGTAGGCGGCGCGGTCAGAGCAGTGGGCGGCGCACCGCGGGCGGCGGAAGACGGCGTAGTCCCTACACCCCCGCTCCCGGCACACCGCAAAGCCCGCCACCATCGCCTAAAGCGTCCGTTGCCACACTTCCAGACGGTCGTGCACGTCCTTCTGCAGGTTGGCAAAGTACTTGACTAGGCCGGTCAGGTCGCCGGCGTCGGCGGCTTCCAGGGCACTTAGGTAGCCCTCGCGGCCGTCGTTGCGTACCACCAGGGGGAACCACCCGGCCCTTACGAAGACCAGCGTGGCGAGCGCTCGGGCGATGCGGCCGTTCCCGTCCTGAAACGGGTGGATCTGGGTGAACCGGTGATGAAGCCAGGCGGCTTCGACCTCCGGCGGGGCCGCGTGATTGAGGTGCAATTCAATAAGCCGCTCCATTTCGGCCGCAACGTGCTCCGGGGGACAGTACTCATGGACGGTTCCGTCAGGCCGGAGAGGATTGTTAGGCCACTGCTTGTAGTCCCCCCTGATCAACGGCTCCCTGGAGACTTGGCCTTGTGAGTCTACCGCTTCAACCCACTCCTGGTGGCGCGTCATCAAGGCGTGCATCTCCTTGACGTAGCTCACCGACAGGCTGCGATCTCCGCGCACGAAGCGGAAGATGCCCTCCACCGCGGCGTGATGATCCTGGATCATCGAGGCAACCGACTCCGGATGCTGGCCGTTGCCGTGCGGGATCAGCGCGGCGTCGATTCCTTGCTCGATCAGAAGTTGCGTGACTCCCCGGTCGAGCGCGTACAGGCGCTCGATCAAACCGGTTTCGATGGCCCACTCACGAAGCAGCCGCCTGTTGAACCGAACGAACGCCTCCTGCTTCTCCAGCCGGCCGCGTTGTTCGTGCCAGATGTCAGCCAGGTACTTCAGCTCGGGGTGGGCGAGCTCCGCCGGGTCGGTTCCGTAATCACTGATGAAATCCCACCGGTGACCCATGCGCATGTTATGGCACGTCCGCGCGCTCATTTGCCAGACCCGGCGCCCTGCCTGCCGGGGCGCGGCGGGCGGGGCGGGCACGGGCGGGCGGCCTGATGGGTTGGGCAGGGGACGGGAGTTTGGCCTATCATAGAAGGCGTGCTGGGGCAGGTGGCCAGTGGCATTAACAACATCTATCGGGTACGGGTTGCGGCGGCGGCCGGCGAACCCCCGGCGCAGCCGGGCGGCGTCGTGGAGTGCCGCATCATGGGCAAGGTGCTCGGCGGCGCGCAGCAGCGCGTGTCCGACCCCGCCTACAACCCGCTGGCGCCAGGCGACTGGGTGACGATTTCGTTGGATGGCGGGGCGCCGCGGCGCGGCTGGATTCTGGACCGCCGCGCGCGCAGCTCGGCGATTCGGCGCTGGAACCGCAAGCGCCAGGCGCCGCAGACCATCGCCGCCAACGTAGACCGCCTGCTGGCGGTGGGCTCGTTCGCGGCGCCGCCGTTTCGGCCGCGCTTTCTCGACCGCCTGCTGCTGTGCGCGGAGCTGGGCGGCGCCGACCCCGCGGTAGTCGTCAACAAGCACGATCTGGGCAGCACCGTGGCCATCGACCGGCGGCTGGACGGCTACCGGGCAATGGGCTACGCGGTGGTGACCTGTTCCGCGGCCTCCGGCCGCGGGCTCGACGAGTTGCGCGCCTTACTCGGCGCCGCTGTGCTGCCGGCGCTGGTGGGGCACTCCGGGGTAGGCAAGTCGGCGCTGCTGAATCGCCTCGACCCCTCCCTGCGGCGCGCCGAGGGGGCGCTGTCGCGCAAGTACGACCGCGGCGCGCACACCACCCGTTACGGCGAGATGGTGGCCGCCGGCGGCGTGCTGGCGGTCGACACGCCCGGCATCCGCGAACTGGAGATCAGCGACATCGAACCGCAGGAGTTGCGGCTGTGGTACCGCGACTTCCTGCCGTTCGTGGAGCAGTGCGAGTTCCCCGGCTGCCTGTGCGCCGGCGAGCCGGGCTGCGCGGTAGAGGCGGCGCTGGCGCGCGGCGACATCCTCCGCGACCGCTACCTCAGCTACCGCCGCATCCTCGGCGAGCTGCAGCAGGCCGTGGCCGAGCGCCGCTGACGCCGATGGATCAGCACGCCGTCACGCTCCTGGAGTTCGCCGCGGTCCGCGCCGAGCTGGCCGAGCTGTGCCTGTCGCCGGCCGGCGCCGCGCGCCTTGCCGCCGAGCCGTTCGTCCGTGACGCCGCGGCCCACGAGGTGCTGCTGAGCGAGGTGAGCGCCGTGCGCGCGCTGCTGGAGGCGGATCGGCTGCCGCCGGACGCGGACCTGCCGGAGGTGGCCGACGCGCTGGCGGCGCTGGCCAAGGAGGGCGCGGTGCTGGAGCCGGACGCGGCGGCGCGCCTGGGCCGCTTTCTGGACACCGCCGGCAAGCTGCGCCGGGCGTTGCGGCCGCGCGGGCGCAACGACGCGGCGCTCGAGCGGGTAGCGCCGCTGCTGGCCGCGGCCGCCGGCGTGGCGGAGCTGCCGCCGGCGATCTTCCGGGTCGTGGAGCCGGACGGCACCATCCGCGAACGGCAGATTCCCTCACTGGCGGCGATTCGCAGCCGCATCCGCCGCCTGGAGCGGGAGGTGGAGTTGACGGCGCGGCGCTACCTTACCGCGCCGGAGTACCGCCCGCTGCTCAACGGCGACCGCGCCACCGAGCGCGGCGGGCGCACCGTGCTGCCGGTAAAGGCGGGCCAGCAGGGGCGCATCCGCGGCGTGGTGCACGAAGTCTCCTCCAGCGGCGCCACCGCGTTCGTCGAGCCGGAGGAGAGCGTGCGCGCCGGCCACCGCGTGGCGGCGGAGGAGTTGGCCTACCGGCGCGAGCTGCGCCGCGTCATGCGCGAGCTCACCGCCCGCGTCGCCGCCCGCGTGGCGGAGGTGCGCGCCGCGGTGGCCGCGGTTGCCTGCTACGACGCCCGCTACGCCCGCGCCCGCTACGCCCGCCTGCACCGCTGCGCGGCCCTGCAGCGCTGCACCGGAGGGATCGACCTGCGCGCCGCCCGCCACCCGCTGCTCGGCCCCTCTGCGGTGCCGATCGACCTGCGCTGGGGCGGCGGCCGGCGGGTGCTGATCATCACCGGCCCCAACACCGGCGGCAAGACGGTGGCGCTCAAGACCGTGGGCCTGCTGGCGCTGATGAATCAGTTCGGGATGCAGGTGCCGGCGGCCTCCGGCAGCGCGCTGCCGCTGTTCGATCAGGTGCTGTGCGACATCGGCGACGAGCAGTCGATCGCCCAATCACTGTCTACCTTCTCCGGCCACGTGCGCCAGCTTGCCCATATCCTCAACCACGCCGGCGAGCGCTCGCTGGTGCTGCTCGACGAGCTTGGCGCAGGCACCGATCCCGAGGAGGGGGTGACGCTGGCGATGGCGGTGCTGGACCGCCTCATCGAGCGCGGCGCGCTGGCCGCCGCCTCCACTCATCACGGCGCGCTGAAGAACTACGGCTACGCCAACGCGGCGGTGGAGAACGCCGCCATGGAGTTCGATCTGCAGTCGCTACGCCCCACCTATCGGTTGCTGCTGGGGGTTCCCGGCGAGAGTCACGCGCTGGAGATTGCCCGCCGGCAGGGGATGCCGGCGCCGGTGATCGCCGCGGCGCGCGGCTACCTGGCCGAGGGCCGCAGCGACGCCGGCGAGATCATTCGCTCGCTCACGGCGCGCCAGCACGAGCTGCGCGGCGTGGCCGAGGGGCAGCGCCGCGCGGCGGACGAATTGGAGCGCCGGCGCCGGGAGGCGGCGGCGCGGGAACGCGAGTTGGCGGCCCGGGAGCGGGAGTTGCAGGCCGCCGAGGCGCGCGAGGTGCGCGCCTTCCTGAGCAGCAGCCGGCGCCAGTTGGAGGCGGCCATCCGCCAACTGCGCGAGCAGGGCCGGGATGGGGAGGGCTGGCGCGGCGCGGCCGCCGCGGCGCGCGCGGTAGTGGAGCAGGTGGCGGAGCGGGCCGCGCAGGCCGCCGGCGACGCGGGCAGCCCGCCGCCGGCGCCCGCCGCGCCTCCGGACCCAGCGGGCCGCGCGGGCCGCGCTGAGCCGGCCGTTGCGGGCGCCCCGCCGCGGCCCGCCCCGGCACCGGCGCCGGTAGCCGGCGAACTGGCGCCGGGGGCGCGGGTGCGCATCGCCGGCAGCGGGCGCGAGGGGGTCGTGCTGCGGGCCGGCCGCCGCGGCGCCTGGGAAGTGGAGACCGGCAGCGTGCGCGGTACGTTTCGAGCAGCCGAGCTGCAGCTCGTTGGCGAGCCCGCCGCGGGCCGCTCCGGGCGCCGGCCTCCGCCCACGCCGCAGGTGGAGGTGACGGCCAGCGCGACGCGGCCCCGGCTGGAGCTCAACGTGCGCGGCCAGCGGCTGCACGAGGCGCTGGCCGCGGTGGAACGCCAACTCGACGGCGCGCTGCTCGGCGGGCTGCAGCAATTCACCATCCTGCACGGCACCGGCGAAGGTGTTCTCCGCCATGGCATCCACGAGTATCTTGAGCGGCACCGCGCCGTGGCCGGCTTCGACCTTGCCGCTCCGCAGGAGGGCGGCGCCGGCAAGACCGTGGTACGACTGGCATGAAGTACATCCGCATCAAGGGGGCGCGGGAACACAATCTCAAGGCGATCGACCTGGAGCTGCCGCGCGACCGCCTTATCGTGGTCTCCGGTCTCAGCGGCTCCGGCAAGTCCTCGCTGGCGTTCGACACCATCTTCGCCGAGGGCCAGCGCCGTTACGTGGAGTCGCTCTCCTCCTACGCGCGGCAGTTTCTGGGGCGGCTGGACAAGCCCGACGTCGACTACATCGAGGGGTTGTCGCCGGCGATTTCGATTGAGCAAAAGACCGTGCACCGCAACCCGCGCTCTACGGTGGGCACGGTCACGGAGATTTACGACTACCTGCGCCTGCTCTACGCGCGCGTGGGTCATCCCCATTGCCACGTATGCGGCGCTCCGATCCAAGAGCAGTCGCTGGACGAGATCGTGGACGCGATGCTGAGCCTGCCGCAGGGCAGCCGGGTGGTGCTGCTGGCGCCGGTGATCAGCGGGCGCAAGGGTGAGCATCGCAAGATTCTGGACGACGCCCGCCGCTCCGGCTTCGTGCGGGTGCGCGTGAACGGCGAGATTCGCTCCCTGGACGAAGCCATCGTCCTCGACAAGAACCGCAAGCACTCGCTGGAGCTGGTGGTGGATCGGCTGGTGATCCGCGAGCAGGTGGCGAAGCGGCTGGCGGAGTCGGTGGAGACCGCGCTGGAGCTGGCCTCCGGGCGCGTCACCGCGCTGATCGAGGCGCCGCGCGCGGCGCCGGCCGCGGTTCCCGCCGCCGCGGCGGTAGCCGGCGAAGCTGCCGCGGGCGCCGCCGGCGCCGGCGTGTCGGGCGGCGGCGCGGACCCCGGCGCCGGCAACGGTGCCACCGCCAACGGCAGCGCGGCGGGGGGCGGGGCGGCAGGCGGCAGCCCCGCAAACGCCGCAAACGGCGCCCCGCAGATGCGGCAGTTTTCGCAGAGCAGCGCCTGCAGCGCGTGCGGCGCGGCGTTCCCGGAGCTGGAGCCGCGGCTGTTCAGCTTCAACAACCCGTTCGGGGCGTGCCCGGACTGTTCCGGTCTGGGCGTCAAGATGGAGTTCGATCCCGACCTGGTCATTCCCAACCGCAGCCTCAGCTTCAACGAGGGGGCGGTGGCGCCCTACAACCCCAAGGCGGCGTGGCACCGCAGCCTGTTCCAGTCGCTGGCCGACCACTTCGACTTTTCTCTGGACACGCCGTTCGCCGAGCTGCCGCCGGAGGTGATGGACGCGTTGCTGCACGGCTCCGGCGAGGAGCTGGAGGTGCGCTATCAGAACGACCGCCGCACCAGCAGCTACCGCTATACCACCCGCTACCGCGGCATCCTGCACGATCTCCGGCGCCGTCACCGCGACAGCTCTTCGCCGGGCGTCAAGGAGTGGCTGGAACAGTACATGCGCCACCACGACTGCAGCGGCTGCGGCGGCGCCCGGCTGCGCCGCGAGGCGCTGGCGGTGACCCTGGACGGCGGCGCCGAGCAGCGCAACATCGATCAGGTCTCCCACATGAGCGTGCAGGAGGCGGGCGCCTTCTTTGCCCGCGTTCGCCTCACCGACACCGAAGGGCAGATTGCGTCGCAGATCCTCAAGGAGGTGCGCGACCGGCTCTCCTTCATGGCCAGCGTCGGCCTGGAGTACCTGACCCTGGACCGCCGCGCCGCCACCCTCTCCGGCGGCGAAGCGCAGCGCATTCGCCTGGCCACCCAGATCGGCTCGGCGCTGGTGGGCGTGCTCTACATCCTGGACGAGCCGACCATCGGCCTCCACCAGCGCGACAACGAGCGCCTGCTGAACACGCTGGTGCGGCTGCGCGACCTGGGCAACACCCTGATCGTGGTGGAGCACGACGAGCAGACCCTGCGCACCGCCGACTACATCGTCGACCTGGGGCCGGGCGCCGGCGTGCACGGCGGTTACGTGACCGCGGCCGGCTCATTGGACCAGGTGATGGCGGCCCGCGCCTCGGTGACCGGGCGCTATCTGGCGGGCGCCAACGGCATCGGCGTGCCGGCCAAGCGCCGCTCCGGCAACGGCCGCCGGCTGCGCGTGGTCGGCGCCAGCGAGCACAATCTCAAGGAGATCGACGTTGACCTGCCGCTGGGCACCTTCAGCGTCATCACCGGGGTCTCCGGCTCCGGCAAGTCGACCCTGTTGAGCGACGTGTTGTACCCGGCCCTGGCCAACGCGGTGAGCCGCGCGCGGATGGCGCCCGGCGCGCACCGGCGGCTGGAGGGGGTGAAGCACGTCGACAAGGTGATCAACATCGATCAGTCGCCGATCGGGCGGACGCCGCGTTCCAATCCCGCCACCTACGTCGGCCTGTTCGGACCGATCCGCGACCTGTTCGCCTCACTGCCGGAGGCCAAGGCGCGCGGCTACCGGCCGGGGCGGTTCTCGTTCAACGTCAAGGGCGGGCGCTGCGACAACTGCGAGGGCGGCGGGCAGATCAAGATCGAGATGCACTTCCTGCCCGACGTGTACATCGCCTGCGACGTGTGCAAGGGGCGGCGCTACAACCGCGAGACGCTGGATATCCGCTACAAGGGCCGCAACGTCTACGAGGTGCTGGACATGACGGTGGAGGAGGCGCTGGAGTTCTTCCGCGTGATCCCGGCCATCGCGCGGCGGCTGGCGACGCTCAACGCGGTGGGGTTGACCTACATCAAGTTGGGCCAGTCGGCGCTCACCCTGTCGGGCGGCGAGGCGCAGCGCGTCAAGCTGGCGCTGGAGCTGTCGCGGCGCAGCACCGGCAAGACCGTCTACCTGCTCGACGAGCCCACCACCGGCCTGCACTTCGAGGACGTGCGCCAGTTGCTGGAGGTGCTGCATCTGCTGGTGGACCAGGGCAACACGGTGGTGCTGATCGAGCACAATCTGGACGTGATCAAGCAGGCGGACTGGATCGTGGACCTGGGGCCGGAGGGCGGCCACCGCGGCGGCGAGGTGGTGGCCAGCGGCACCCCGGAGCAGGTCGCCGGCGCGCCCCGCTCGCACACCGGCACCTTCCTGCGCGCCGCCCTCGGCGCCGTGGCCGACTGAGCAGGCGCGCGCCCGCGCGCGGCGGCGCCGGGCGCCCGCGCCGGGCGGCGCGCATGCGGGCTGCGGCGTTGCGGGCGCTCCTGGTGGCGGCGGCGGGCGCGGTAGCCCTGGCCCAGACCGCGCCGGCCGAGCGGGAGGGGGCGGCGCAGCCCACCCCGGAGGCCGGCCCCGCCGCCGCGCCGGCTACGGAGGCGCCCGCGGAGCAGGGCGGGGCGGAGCAGGCGCCCTCCGCAACGGCAACGGCGCCGGGCGAACCTGCTTCTGCCGGCGGCGCGGCGGCTGCGGGGGAAGAGGGTGGCGGTCCGGCGCCGGGCGAACCCGCTCCGGCCGCCGGCCCAACGCCGGCGGAAGGGGCGGCGCGGGCCGCTTCGCCGGCGGCGCGGGAGCTGTTGCGCGCCACGCTGGCCGACGACCTGGCCGGCGCCGGCTACGACGAGCTGCGCGCCGAGGCGCGGCGCCTGGGGCTGGACGACGCCGGCAGCCGTAGCGACCTGCAGGAGCGGCTTCGCCGCTTCCACGGCCTGCCGGCAGCGCCCCCGGCGGAGGCCGCCGCGGCGGCACAGGAGGTAGCGGTGCGGCAGGCGGCCCACGCCGAGTACCGCACCGCCGAGGCGACCGGCGCGCGCTACCTGGTGCTGCGCGGCGGGGTGGAACTTGCCGTGCGGGAGACGGAGGAGGAAACCGAGCACCTGATCCGCGCCGACGAGGTGATCTATCAGCAGGAGGCAGAACTGCTCTCCGCGCGCGGCGGCGTCGAGTATCAGGTGAGCGCCGCCGGCGGCGAGCCGCAGACGGTGAACGCGGCGAGCATGGCGTTCGATCTGGACGCCTCCAAGGTGGTGTTCGTGGACGGCGCTACCCGCCACCGGCGCGAGGGCGCGGCCGGCCCGGTGACGTTCAGCTTTGCCGGCGACACGATCACCCGCCTCGGCGACGGCACCATCATCCTGGACGGAGCGCGGGTGACCTCCAGCCCCGATCCAAGCGTGCCCAACTATGAACTGCGCGCGCAACGCATGTGGCTGCTGGCGCCGGGCGAGTGGGCGCTGCAGGGCGCCACCCTGTACGTGGGCGCGGTGCCGGTGCTCTACCTGCCGTTCCTGTTTCTGCCGGGCGACGAGATGGTGTTCCATCCCGCGCTTGGGGTGCGCGACCGGGAGGGGCTGTTTCTGAACACCACCCTCTACCTGATCGGCCGCAGGCCGCCGGACGAGGAACCGCTGTCAGTGCTGAGCCTGGCCGATCCGGGGTCATACCGGGAGGAAGTGCGCGGCCTGTTTCTGCGCAAGATGGAGGCCGACGAGGCGCCCAACGACGAGCATTACCTCAAGTTGATGCTGGACGCGTACGCCCGCCTGGGCCTGTTCACGGGCGTGGCCGGCGTGCTGCCGGTGGCCGAGGCGGGAGTAGTGGAGTTTCAGGCCGGCGTGGCCCGCTCGCGCAGCATCTGGGACGCCGACGGCCGCTACACCGCCACCGACCCGCTGACCGGTCTCTCCTGGTGGCATGATTCTTCGCTGTTCGGCGTCACCCTCCCGCTCCGCTACGGGGTGGAACTGGCCACCAACCTGCAGCTTCCCGCCGGCGCGCTGCGCGCCCGCCTGGAGCTGTTCTCCGACCCCGAGTTTTCCAGGGACTTCGACAACCGGGAGGAGCGCTTCAACTGGACGGAGCTGATCGGCTTCGGCGGCGCAGAGGACGAGGAGCCACCGGCGAGCCGATCCAACTTGGTGTGGGAGCTCGACGCCAACGCCGACCTCACGCCGCTGCTCGCCGCGGAGGGGAGCGGCCCGAGCCTGATCGATCAGCTCCTGCTGCGCAACGCCGGCCTGCTGTGGCAGTGGCAGAGCAGGGAGGCGCCTGCGGCGGGCGCTTCGCAGGGAGCGCGCGACGACCCGACGCGCGATTTTTTCTATCCCTCCACCCTGCGCCTGCCGTTGCTCGTGGAACTGGGTGGCACGTTGTGGCAGCGGCCGGCCGCGGCGGGCCCGGCGGCGGAAGGGGAGGCGGAGCCGGACTTGCCGGCCGAGCTGCGCCCCCGTTCCGGCGCCGAAGCGCCCGGCTCCGAGGAGCCGCAGCCGCCGCCTCCCGCGCGCGGCCCGGCGCTCCGTGAGCCGGAACACCTGCCGCGGCGTCCGTCCGCACTGCCGGCGCGGCCCGCCGACGAGGCGCGGCTGCGCTACGAGCTGCGCCCCGGCGCCACCATCGAGGGCACCCACGACAGCGACGAGTGGAAGACCGCCGCGGACGTGGACTACGCGCTACGCGACGCCACCGTGCAGTTGACCAATACTGCGCTGCTGCAACACGACGCCGAGCTGTTCGGCGGGGTGCTCGGTCTCGACCACAGCCTGCGCCACAACGTCGTCACGCAGCACCCGCTCCACGCGGCGGATTCGCTCTCGGAGAAAGACCGGAAAAAGCTGTTCGAGCAGGCCCGGGACGAATTCGCCAGCACGGTCAGCGTGGGCAATCGCCTCACGTTGCGGCCTTTGCGCGGCGTGCCCGCCTGGGCGGGTTCGGCGCTGACCTACGACCTTGATCTGCGCCTGCTGCGCACCACTGCCCCGGCCGACGACCGGCTGCGCAACGAGTGGGGAAGCTGGGACGCCGACGGGGTGACCCGCCACCGCCTGCAGGCCGTCTCCGAGGTGCGGGTAGCGGACCAGCCTCAGCGCCTCACGCTGAGCGCCGCCCTGCCGCCGCGGCCGCACGCGCTCGACGCCAGCCTGGCGCTGGCCGCCGGCAGCCTCAGCGCCACCGCCGACACCGGATTCCGCTGTCGAGACGATGACGAGGCGACCCTGGCCGAATGTAGCGACTGGAAGCTACAGCCGATCAACCTCAGCTTCCGGGCCAAGCCATTGGAGCCGTTGTCGCTGCAGCAGCAGTTCAGCATCGACCCGGAGCCGGAGGCACGCGTGACCCGTAGCGTCAGCACGCTGGGGCTGGGCGGCCTCAGCGCGGCGCTCATCGCCGACCGCGTGAAAGCCGAAGGGCGCACCGACGAACCCATCGGGCTCCACCAGTTGCGGCTGCGGTACGACGAGACGCTGGGCCCGGCCTATCTGTGGCGCAACCGCGTCAAGCTGGAGCTCACCACCGGGGCCGGCTGGACGATCAGCTTCCGCAAGCCCAGGGAAAACCGCTTCACCTTTACCACCGCGCTCACCGCCGGCGTGCACGAGTTCCTGGACCTGACCCTCAGCACCTCCTCGAGCAACGACCGGACCTACCGCTACTTCCCGGAGTGGACGCGCGCGGAGGAGGCGACCACCCTCAACCCGCTCGAAGACCTTCTGTGGTCGTTCGCGTTCTGGGATGATGACCTGCGCCGGCGATCCAACTTCAAGATCGAACAGGTGAGCCTGGAGGCGGTTCACCATCTGCAGGATTGGGACCTGACGGTGGCCTACACCGCGAGCCCGAAAAGCGACACCGGCGACCTCACCTCCGAGTTCTCAATCGTCGTGCAGTGGCTGCCGGTGCCCGAGTTTCGCAGCCGCCTGAGCGCCGAGGACGAGGAGTTCTCGATCAGCGAGTGAGCGCGGTTCACTCCGCCAGCTCGTCGCGCCAGAGCGCCGCAAGGAAGAACTGCCACGGCCAGATCTCGATGCCGTGCGCGGGGCCGGGTTCGAGGCGCGGCCGCTCCTCGCGGCACACCAGGATGGAACGCTCGACCAATCCCTCTTCCGCCAGCGCGCGCAGGCCGCGCAGGTGCTTGTCGTGGACGCGGCGGGCGGCCTTGGTCTCAATCGCCACCCGGCCATCCAGGATGAAGTCGACCTCGTAGCCCGACCGCGAGCGCCAGTAGGCGAGCCCGGCGCGCGGGCGCCGGTAGTCGATCCAGGTGCGCAGCTCGTGGAACACGTAGTGCTCGAAGAACTCGCCGAAGTCCGCCGCGGCCTCATCCACCCGCGGCAGCCGCCGCAGCGCCCGCACCACGCCGGTGTCGAAGAAGTAGAACTTGGCGGTCTCGATCGCCTTGCGCTTGGCGGTGCGCGTAAAGGGAGGCAGCTCGGCGGCGATGAGCGTGTCGATCAGTATCCGGTACCATTGCACCACGGTCTGGCGCGGCACCTGCGCGTCCCGCGCCACGTTGGAGTAGTTCAGAAGCTGGGCGTTGGTGGCGGCCGCGGTCTCAAGAAAGCGGGCGAAGCCGGGCAGGTTGCGCGCCAGACCCTCGGCCGCGATTTCCTCGGTCAGGTAGCGGTCGACGTAGGAGGAGAGCTCCTCGTCGGGGTCGTCGGACAGGTAGTGCGGCGGCAGCAGCCCGTGGTTGAGCGCGCGCTCCAGGGAAAAGCCGGCGTCCTGCAGATCGCACCAGGAGAACGGGCGCATCACCCGGTCGCTGCCGCGCCCGCCGAGCAGGTTGACGCCCCGGCTGCGCAGCGCCCGCGCGCTGGAGCCGGTAAGCAGAAACCGAATGCCGCGCGTCTCGATCATGAGCTGCACTTCGTCCATCAGCTCCGGGCACTTCTGGATCTCGTCGATGCAGATCACCGTGTCGCGCAGCCCGCGCGCCTCCACTTCGCGGCGCACGCGCGACGGGTCGGCCAGCACCGAAGTGAGCAGCCCGCGGTCGAGCAGGGTAAAGGTGAGCGCGACGCAGCCGGCGAGCTGCGTGCGCACGTAGGTGGTTTTGCCGGTCTGCCGCGGCCCGAACAGAAATACCGACCGCCGCGCGAGCAGCCGCTCCAACTGCAGGCTGCGGGGAATCACTCCCGCTCCGGCGTCACTGGTGCCCGTTGACATGGCGATTATCATAATAACCGCCATCACCGATGGCGAAAAGACGCCGCGACGACGCCCGCCGCTTGATGCTGCTTACTGAGATTACCCGAAAGGCTGGTAGATCAGGGCGAGGTTGCTGGTTACGGTCAGGTTCTGGGTGGCACCGCCGGGGGTGGCCGGAGCGTAGTCGAAGAAGTACCCAAGCTCGCCGCTTGCGTTCTTGGCCAGGTAAAGCTGCAGGGTGCCCAGCAGCGCGAAGTTGTAGATCGGCGTGCCGGCCACGGCGGCGCCTTGCACGGCGCCGGCGGCGGCGTAGGTGCCCGAACGCCGTAGCGCGCTGATGGTAACCATGCCGGCTTCGCGGTAGGTCTGCGCCGCCTCGGCGCCGAACCCCAGCGCCGTGCTCGACCGTGCGCTGAAGGTGGCTTCCCACTCGGCCCACACGACCCCGTCAGGCGCCGTGTCCAGGTCGAACGCCGGCGCCAGCAGAGTGAGGTTGCCGCGTTGCGCCGTCCGCGTGGAGGTAACGCTGACGCTGGTCCCCGCGCCGTCGTGCAGGCTCGTGAGGCCGCGGAGCGTGCGGCCCCAGCGCTGGCCGTTCCAGGTGTAATCGCCGGGATCGAACGTTACCTCGGGGTAGAGCTTGGAATCGTCGCCCGTCCACTGAAACTGCACCGCGTAGGTGCGCCCCGCCATGATCGTCGATCCGTCCGCGCCGTTCACGGACCAGTAGTGTGGGTGGCCGGAGCCCAGCGCCGTAACGCCGTAGCGGCGCCCGTTGATCCACGCGTACTGCGGGGTCTTGCCGATGGTCCGGGTGCGCGCCCAGATCGTCTTGTTGCGGAGATCGGCGTTGGCACTCTGCAGGTAGCTGCCGAAGAAGGCGATACCGTTACCGGGCGCGCCGCTCAGCGAGCCGACGTCCGGCGTGCCGGACTTCCAGCCGGCAAAGTCGCCGGCCGCGGTGAGCCGGGCCGCCAGCAGGCCGGAGCCGCGGCCGGTGTACGCAGTCAGCAGCCGCACCCGCTGATCGCGCGCCGGCCACCGCGGCAGGTGGGTCACTGCGGGAGCGCCGTTGGCGGCGTACTGCAAGCTGTCCCGGTTCAGGGTGCGAATGACGCGCTTGGTGCCGCTCCCGTGCGCCCAGCTTCCGTCCGCGTACTGCAGGTCCAGGGAGCGCGTGAGGTTGGAGTCGTCGACCCGCTCCGACGCATCCACCACCGGCGTCACGAACACGGCCGTCCCGAGCTCGCTGGTCCCTGCGGTCAGCCCATACGTATACGCGCCGACCTTGAGCTTGGCCGGGATGCCGCCGCCGACCGCCAGGTGGGACGCCAGCCGCACCACGTAGCGGTTCCGATTGCTCTGCCCGGAGCGGCCGTCGAAGGTGATCGAGGTGACCGCGTCAAACGGCGCCGCCGCCCGGTACCGGCTCGCGTGCGTGCCGTCCTCGACGAACGCCACCGCCTTGGTCTGCGCGGCGCCGGGCACCTTCTCGCGGATCAGCACCTCGAAGTCATGCTCGACGTCGCCGCGCGGGGCGTCGAATCCGGCCGGCGTCCAGGCCGTACCGGTATCGAGGTACTCACCCCGCTTGATCGTGACCGCGGAGGGGTACTGATCGTCCTGCGTGGCCCCCTCGATCCGAACGTTGTTCCAAACGCCGTCCGGCAACGCGCCGGTGATGGCGTACACGTCCACCGCCGGCTCATCGGGGTCGCCAAGCAGCTTGATATTCTGCTTGCCCGATACAGCGGTCAGTAGGTACTCGTGGTCGCCGACGTGCAGCTTGGAGATGCCCGGAATGCTGCCGGTGCGAATGATCACCGTGGTCTCCGACAGCAGGATCAGATCGTCAAAGTCGCCGAGAAGCTGGCCGATGTACCAGCCATCATCGGATGGGCGCCACCAGCCGCGCCCGCCGTAGCCTTGCCCTTCCATGCCGGTGTTGGCGAACGCCGCCGGTTGCACGGTCACGCCGCCGGCCGGGTAGTCGTCCTTGACCCATACTTGGCGGCCGGCGGCGCCCGCGGCCGGCAGGCGGTCGACCGCGAGCGTGCGCACCGGCAGCTCAATCGTGCGCGGGTCCGGCGTGCCGTCTGCGGCCACCTGCTCGACGGTGAGCGCGCCGCCGTCGCTGCTGGGGGCGACGCTCCTGACGTGCTGCTCGCGCGCCAAGCGCCGGAACTCCGCCTGATCGACGGTGCGGAAGTCGTACTCGGAGGGAGGGTAGGCGGCTTCGCGGTCGGCCCCGGTCACCGTCGCCGCAAACGCCACCACGGAGTTCGTTGGGGTGCGGTGCCCGGCATAGAGGGTGTCGCCGACGATCGCGAGACCTTGATAGCGGTCCAACGCCGGGCTCACGTGGTGCGGAAACGCCGACCGGGGCATGGCTACGGATACCGTGCCGCCAGCAACCTTTATCAATCCGCCGCGGTCGCGGAGCAGGTAGACGTCCCCGCGCGCGTCGACGGCCAGGTCATTTACCTGCGCCAATCCGCCCAGGTCCATCGGGTTCATTCCGGTCCCGCCGGTCAGCGCCGTGATCTCCAGGTCTTTCGAGGCATCCCTCGCGCCTTCGCGGGTCAGGTAGCGGACAAACATCTGCGTCGAAAGCGAGGGCCTGTGCATCGTTGTGCCCTTGAGATCGACGTCGAAGTACCGGTAGCTCTGGCCGTCCCACGCCAAGCCGACGGTCGCCGTGCCGGAAAAGTTCCCCGCCGGAACGTCATCCGCCGAATACCGCCCGCCCGTGAGGGTGAACGCCTTGGCGCCGCCGTCGTCGCCGCGGATGACGATGGAGCGGCCGTTCCAGACGATTCCCGGCAGCGTCGCCGTCCCCGGGAACGCCGCGGCGAGTGCGGCGTGCGAGATGCCTTTCGTCGTATCGCGCGTGCCGCCGGTAAAGGCCACCGCCTGCCTGGCGGTAGTGGTGGGTCGCAAATGGTTGCCTCCCCATGCCAGCAGCACCCACAACGAGGCACCGTCCCAGGCCACCCCACTCACCTCCGCGTTCGCCGGCAGGTCCGCCGTCGTGACGTCGTGCGCGGAGTCGCGCGTCCAACCCGTTACCGTGCCGGTGCCCGGCACCGTGTCCGCGAACAGGAAGTTGATGATAGCCTCCGCAGCGACGCCCCCGGCAAGCGCGGTAGGATCGGCCTCGAGGCGCTCGCTGGTGATCATCGCCAGCGTGTTGGTGATGCCGGCGTCCTTGGTCACCGGCAGAGTCAGCGGCGGCTCCGCCTGCGCGGCCGCCCGGTCGGCGCCAGGCTGCAGCCGCAGGCGCTGCACCGTCTTGCCCGGAAACAGGTTGCTCATGGTGCGCGTGGTGCTCACCGGTTCGGTACTCACGGTGAACTTGCCGCGGTTCGCGGCGGTGGTCTGTGACAACGGGACGTATTCGAACTCCGCAGTCACGCCGGGCACGATCTCGGCGCTGCCCTGGTAGGTGGCCGGGGTGTTCGGCGGATTCGGATACCAGGTGAGCCGGACCACGTGCGGCTCCCGGTACTGAATCGCCTCCATCTTCCAGGCGTGGGTGCGGTCGAGCGATTGCTGGCCGTAGGCGTCCTCGGCGCTCAACGCGCCGCCGGCGGGGGGCCTGGGGTGCGTCGCCCCGATGGTGCGCACGCCGCCGGCGTCGGGCGCGCCGATGCTGATGCCGATGCCGGCCTGCAGCTTCGCTTCGGCGTTGATCGCGTCGCGTAGCGAGCGCTGCTTGGCCGGCGTGCTCGCGTCGAGCTTGGCGGCGTCCACCGTGCCCGGTTGGAGCGCGCCGGCGATCTTGTCGGCGGCGTCGTTCGGCGTGAAGGTGAGGTCCGACGCCGGATCGGGTCCGCCGGCCACCAGCGCCGCGCCGGCGGCGTCGCGGGCGAGTTCCTCGATCCGGGCATCGGTGCGTTGCTGCGCGGCATCGCTCCGGAGCGGCTGCCAGACGTTCACGGAATGCAGGGCCAGCGCGACTGAGTGCGCGGCGTTGGTGAACAGGTCCACCTGGAAGCGGTCGCCGGGCTGGCCGTTGCTGGTCGCGCCGGTAGTGGCGGCCGCCCAGGCGTATACCCCGGTCGTCATCCCATCCCGGCCGCTGGGGGTATCGCGATCCGAGTTCCGCGCCAACACGAAGTCGGTGACACCGCCGTCGCCCAAGGTCAGCCGCGCGTACAGCGTCGCCGGCGGGGAACCGGTAAAGGTGCTGCGCGGCAGCCGCAGCCGCGCCGCGGCGATACCCTCGGTCAGCAAGTGGTCGTCATCGCGGGTCCTGGTGCCGGCCCAGGTGAACTCGCCGCGCACGGCGGGGTCGGACCAGCTCCCAACGCTGCTGTCGCCGTCCACGACGTTGGTTCCGTAGTAGTTGCCGCTCCTGGCCGCGGTGCCGTGCAACTCATTGTTGCCGGCGTGGGTGGCGAGCACGTACAACGTACCGCCCACGTTCACGATGGCGCCGACGCCGTGGCCGGCGGCCGCCGGCGCAAAGACCCGCGGCTGCAACTCCCTGGCGCTGGCCGCGGGCGTGGCCGCGGATGCGCCGGACGCGGCCGCGGCACGGAACAACGCAGGTAACGGCATCAAACACCTCCTGACCGCGCGGCCACGCTCCGGGTCATGGCCGCGGCCTCACTACGCCGCACTATAGCACTCACATCGCCCGCCCGACAAGACCGCGTTCGGCGGGCGTCGGCCATCACCGACAAGAGCCCCATGACTTCGGGGTGACTTCGGCGGTGACGGCGTTTTCGGCTCCCCGTCCGACTCGGTTCCGCCGCCCCGGCCATCCCCTCGCGGTGGCCGCGGCTATCCCGGGCCGCATCACCAATGGTACGCTGAAGACATGGCAAGCGTTACCATGCGCGAAATCAGAACCCGCGGCCGCGCGGTGATAGATCGTGTGATGAGCGGCGAAAGTCTCACCATAACGCGGCTCGGACGACCGGTGGCCGAGTTACGGCCCATACCCAAACCCGGGCCGGACGCGTCCGCACTGCTGGCCCGATGGAAGCATCTGCCCCACGTCGATGCGCGCGACCTCCGGCGTGATCTTGACCGGACCCTTGATCCCGCACTGTGAGTGACATCATTCCCGCGCACCGCGGCGTGTTGGACACAAACACGCTTATCCTGCTGCCACGCCTGCGTGATCCGCGGCGGCTCCCGGCCGTGCCTGCCATCACGACGATTTCGCTGGCGGAGCTGTCAGTCGGCCCTCTGCTCGCGGCGACGGAAGCGGAGCGCGCGGATCGACAAGCTCACGTACAGCAGGCCGAAGCCGACTTTGAACCGATTCCGTTTGACGCGGCAGCGGCCCGGGCGTTCGGACACGTGGCGGCCGATTTGCGCCAGGTCGGACGCAAACCGGCCGCCCGCGCCTACGACGCCTTGATCGCCGCCACGGCCATCGCCAACGGGCTGCCGCTGTACACGGTGAACCCGGACGACTACAGGGGGATCACGGACCTGACGGTGGTGGCAATCCCTCACCTCGATGCGAAGTAGCCGGCCCAGTCTCGATCATCTCAGCAGATGCCGGAGCCGCAGCAGCGCCCACGGCCCGTCCACGTAGCTGCAGAAGCCCGGTCGCGCTCCCACACCTGCCGCCTGACCGCTGCCGGATAGCGCGGCTACGGCCGCGGGCGAGCGGCGGCGCGGCCGCGGTGGCAAGCCGGCCGGTCCGTTGCCGCGTTATTCGGCGCCGAAGTGGCGGTCGCGCGGTGTTCTTGCTATCATTCTCCACTGTATGGAGGCATACGTGGGGAAGACCGCGATGATCCGAGCTCCCCTGGAACCGGAGTTGAAGCAAGAAGCGGCAACGGGCAACGCACTGCCGTCCGAATTGAGGACACCCAACGACGAGACGCTTGCGGCAATGCGGCAAGTTCGGTCCGGTAAGGGCCTTGGCAACTATTCCAGCGTCGAGGAGATGCGCGCCGACTTGCTGAAGGATGCGTAACTGCGCCTCACGGCGCAGCTCCGGAGAGACGGCCGGCGGTCCGCACCGGACCGACCGCGGCGGTTGTTGACAGTTTGGCGGCGATGGCGCATGCTGGCCCTCCTGTGGCGGCGTTTACGTACACGCAGCAACACTCCGTCCCATGAGCGGTCCGGCTACCGGCGTCGGCGGCCGGCCCCGATGAAGGGCGGCTGAACGGCGCTACCTTGACCGTAGCCCTTGCCAATCTCGGCTTCCTGCGCGAACTGTGCGGGCCAAACGACGTCAATCTGCGCGCGTTTGAGGAGCTGTTCGGGGCGCCGGTGCGCAGCCGCGGCAACGAGTTGCTGCTGGACACCGAAGACGCCGGCCAGCGTCGGCGGTTTGCCGCGATGCTCGACTGGCTGCGCGAGCAGGCCCGCGCCGGGCGCGCCATGGATCGTTTCGCCATCGCCGCCGCCCACGCCGCGGTTGCGGGGCCGGCGCCGGTGGAGGACGACGATGCGCCGCTGGTGATTCCCGGCGGCCGCGACCGCATCTACGCCCGCAGCAAGCGGCAGCGGCGTTACCTGCAGGCGCTGGCGCGCCACGAGTTGGTGGTGGCGATCGGCCCGGCGGGCACCGGCAAGACTTTTTTGGCGGTGGCCGCGGCGCTGCAGGCGGTGCTCGGCCGGCGCAAGCGCCGCCTGGTGGTGACCCGTCCGGTGGTGGAGGCGGGGGAGAGTCTCGGCTTCCTGCCCGGCGACCTGGCGCAGAAGGTCGATCCCTACCTGCGCCCGCTGTACGACGCCATGGACGCGCTGGTCTCCGCCGACACCTTGCGGCGCATGGAGGAGACGCGGGTAATCGAGGTGGCGCCCCTGGCGTACATGCGCGGGCGTACCCTGGCCGACAGCTACGTGATTCTGGACGAGGCGCAGAACACCACTCGCGAGCAGATGAAGATGTTCCTCACCCGGCTCGGCGAGGGCAGCCGGGCGGTGATAACGGGCGACATTACCCAGATTGATCTGCCGCGGCGCCGGGACTCCGGGCTGGTTCACGTCACCTCGGTGTTGTCGCCGGTGCGGGAGGTGCGGTTCGTGCACCTGGGGCAGGAAGACGTGGTGCGCAGCGAGCTGGTGCGCAAGATCGTGCAAGCCTACGAGGCGGCCGAGGAGCCGCCGGACTCGTGAGCGTAGCGCAGTCCGTGCTGGTGGAGGTGCGCTGGAGCGGCGCCCGGCCCCCGGCACCCGCCGAGGAACGCTTGGCCGCGGCGCTGGAGCAGTTCGGCTGCCGCGCGCTGCAGCGCCTGCGGCGCCCGCTGGAAGTGTCGGTGCTGCTGTGCGACGGCGCCGCGATACGCGGCCTCAACCGCCGCTACCGCGGCCTTGACGCGCCCACCGACGTGCTGTCGTTCGGCCAGCTCGAAGGCGCCGCGGTGCCGGCGGCGGGTAGCGCACCGGCGCCGCTGGCGGGCGACGTGGTCATTGCGGTGGACGTGGCGGCCCGCCAGGCGGCGGCGCGCGGCGAGACGCCGGAGCGGGAGCTGCGGCGGCTGCTGCTGCACGGCATACTGCACCTGCTCGGCATGGACCACGCCGACCCGCCGGCTGAGGATGAGCCTATGTTATCGTTGCAGGAACGGATGCTGGCCGAGCTGCAGGCGCAGGAGCAGGTTCCTGCCCCTGCGCCTCGCGTCCGGCAGCCGTCACCCGTCAAGGGAGGAATGAGTGGGGTTCATAGAGAAGCTGCTCGGTAGAGCGGATTCCGATTCGGAAGAGGATGACCTAGCCAAACTCGACGGCGCCGCCAGGGAGATGATCCGGGGCGTCGTCGAGTTGTCGCACAGCACCGTCAAGGAGATCATGGTGCCGCGGCCCGACGTGATTTCGGTGCCGCTGAACACCCCCTCCGAGACGCTGGTGGAGCAGGTGGCCGCAAGTGGCCACTCGCGGCTACCGGTCTACCATCAGAACATGGACAACATCGTGGGGGTGGTCTACGCCAAGGACCTGCTGCGCTCGCAGGCGTCCGCGGGCGCCAACGGAGCCGCGGCCGAGCCGGCGCTGGAGCGCATCATGCGCCGCCCCTACTTCGTGCCGGAGGGCAAAAAGGTCGATGAGCTGTTGCGCGAGTTTCAGCTTCGCCGGGTGCACATCGCCGTGATCGTGGACGAATACGGCGGCACCTCCGGCATCGTCTGTCTGGAAGACGTGATCGAGCTGATCGTCGGCGACATCCAGGACGAGTTCGACGACGAGGCGGAGGAGATCCAGAAGATCGCCGAGGGCATCTACCTGTGCGACGCGCGCGTGGGGCTGGACGCACTCAACCAGTACCCGGAGTTCGACCTGCCGGCGGACGACTTCGACACCCTCGGCGGCTTCGTGTTCGATCTGTTCGGCAAGATCCCCGTGAAGTTCGAGAAGGAGAGTTTCCAAATGGCCGACGGCATGGCCGACTTCGTAATCCAGCAGATGGACGGCAACCGCGTCACCAGCGTCAAGATCGTGGTGCGCCGCGGCGTTGCGGCGGCGGAGACCGGCGGCGCAGCCGCGGAGGAGGGCTAGCGGTGCCGCGGCTACGCGCTCTGTCCGACCTGGCCCTGGCGGGCCGGCGCGTGTTGTTGCGCGTGGATTTCAACGTGCCGCTCAAGGACGGCGCGGTGGCCGACGACACCCGCATCCGCGCGGCGCTCCCGACCCTGCGCGCCATCCTGGACCAGCCGGGCGCCAGCGTGGTGTTGATGAGCCACCTGGGGCGGCCCAAGGGCCGGCGCCGCGCCGACCTGAGCCTGGCGCCGGCCGCGGCCCGCCTCGGCGCCTTGCTGGGGCGCCCGGTGACGATGGCCCCGGACTGCATCGGCGCCGAGACCGAGCGGCTGGCCGCGGCGCTTCCCCCCGGCGGCGTGCTGCTGCTGGAGAACCTGCGCTTCCACCCAGAGGAGGAGGCCGGCGACGCCGGCTTCGCGCGCCGCCTGGCGGCGCTGGGCAATGCCTACGTCAACGACGCGTTCGGCGCCGCCCACCGCGCCCATGCCTCCACCGCGCTGCTGGCGGCCTGCCTGCCGGCCGCCGCCGGGCTGCTGCTGCAGCGCGAGGTGGCGGTGCTGACGCAACTGCTCGCCGCGCCGGAGCCGCCCTTCGTAGCGGTGGTCGGCGGCGCCAAGGTCTCCTCAAAGTTGGCGGTGCTGGAGCATCTGCTGCCCAAGGTAGGGACCCTGCTGATCGGCGGCGGCATGGCCTATACCTTCCTGCAGGCGCGCGGGGTGGCGGTCGGCGGCTCGCTGGTGGAGCCGGACCTGGTCGCCGCGGCGGGCGCGTTGCTGCGCCGCGCCGGCGAGCTGGGGGTGGAACTGGCGTTGCCCTGCGACCACGTGGCCGCCGCCGCGGTGCGCGCCGACGCCGAGCACGCCGTGACCCCGGGGGAGGCGATTCCCGGCGCCGCGATAGGGGTGGACATTGGCCCGCGCACCGGCGCGCTGTTTCAGGCCCGCGTCGCCGCGGCGCGTACGGTAATGTGGAACGGGCCGATGGGAGTGTTCGAGGTGGCGCCGTTCGCGGCCGGCACCTACGCGGTGGCGCGGGCGGTGGCGGAGTGCCCGGGCACCACGGTGGTGGGCGGCGGCGACTCGGTGGCGGCGATCAACGCCGCCGGCGTGGCCGACCGCATTACCCACGTATCGACCGGCGGCGGCGCGTCGCTGGAGCTGTTGGAGGGGCGCGCGCTGCCCGGCGTGACCGCCCTGCAGGAGGATCGCCCATGAGGCGCAGGCCGTTCATCGCCGGCAACTGGAAGATGCACAACACCCACCTTGAAGCGGCCGCACTGGCCGCCGCGCTCACCGCGCGGCTGGGCGCGCCGCCCGCCCGGGTGATGGTGGCGCCGCCGTTCACGGCGCTGGCCGCGGTAGGCGAGGCGCTGCGCGGCAGCGCGGTGGAACTGGGGGCGCAGAACGTGAACCCCGAGCCCGCCGGCGCCCACACCGGCGAAATCTCCTGCGCCATGCTGGCGGCCCTCGGCGTGCGCCTGGTGATCGTCGGCCACTCCGAGCGCCGCCACGTATACGGCGAGGAGGACGCGCTGATTGCGCGCAAGGTCAGCGCGGCGCTGGCGGCCGGGTTCGAGGTGGTGCTGTGCGTGGGCGAGACCCTGGCGCAGCGCGAAGCCGGCGACGCCGAAATCGTCGTCGAACGCCAGCTCCGCGCCGCGCTGGCGGGGCGCGAAGCGGAGCAGTGGCGGCGCGTTACGGTCGCCTACGAGCCGGTGTGGGCAATCGGCACCGGGCGCACCGCGGCGCCCGCGGACGCGGCCGAGATGCACCGCGCCGCGCGCGCGGTGGTAGCGGAGCTGGCCGGCGCCGAGGCGGCGCGCGAGCTGGTCATCCAGTACGGCGGCTCGGTAAAGCCGGACAACGCCGCGGCGCTGCTCGCCTGCGACGGGGTGGACGGCCTGCTGGTGGGCGGCGCCTCGCTGGAGGCGGACGGCTTCGCCCGCATCGTGGCGGCCGCGGAGGCAGCCGAGGCGGCGGAAACTGCGCCCGCGGCCGGCGATTGATTCGGCCGGCGGCCCGTTGGTATAGTTGGCGGGACGTCACGGCATGGCAGTAATCTCGATTCTCATCCTCGTCGTATTCATCGTCAGCGCGTTGTTGCTGATGGCGGTCGTGTTGATCCAGGACGATCAGGGCGGCGGCATCGGCGCCATGTTCGGCGGTGGCAGCGGCACCCCGTTCGGCGCCCGCACCGGCAACGTGTTGACCCGGCTCACCACCGTGCTGGCGGTAATCTTCCTGGTGGCGGCGTTCGCCCTCGCCTGGATGAACCGCACCCCGGACGCCGGCAACGTGATCGGCCGCGCCCGCGCCGAGCGCCTGCGCGGCATCGAGCGCTCCGACTGGTGGGTGGAGGCGCCGGCGCCCGAACTCCTCACGCAGGAGGACCTGCCGGCTGAAGCCGACGCCCCGCCCGCGGAGGCAACCGCGACCGCGGGCGCGGCAGACGCGGCGCCGCCGGCGGAGGACGCGGAGGCCCCCGCGGCGCCCGCCAATGACGCCGCCGATGAGGCCGCCCCCGCCGCTACGGGCGGCTCCTAGCGCAGCCGATGAAGGTCGCCCTCCTCATCCTGCTGGCGCTGGCGGCAATCGTGGCCGGCAACCTGCTGCTGCCGGTAAAGCAGGCGGCCATTGAGTTGGCCGCGGAACCGATCGGCCTGGGGCCGGTCACCAACGCGCTGCTCACCTCGTTCATCCTCAGCGGCGTCATCCTGCTGGTGGCGTTCTTCGTGGGGCGCAATCTCAAGCTGCGCCCGGCGGGCCTGCAGAACGTGGTGGAGGCGCTGATCGAAGCGCTCGACAACTTGGTGAACCAGACCGCCTCGCGCGCCTGGGCGTCGCGGTTCTTTCCGATCTGCACCACCATCTTCATCTTCCTGCTGGTTTCCAACTGGTTCGGCATCCTCGGCCCGGTGCTCGGCAGCATCGGCCTGATCCACGTGAGCGACCACGGCTCCCTGAGCGCCGGCGACATCCTGTTCCTGCGCGGCAGCGCCGAGCAGGTGGTGGCCGAGCATGGCGCGCACGATCCCGGCCACGAACCGAAGTTCGTCATCGTGCCGCTGCTGCGCGCGCCGAGCAGCGACCTGAACCTCACCCTGACGCTGGCGCTGATCACCATGTTCCTGGTGCAGGTGTTCGGCTTCTGGAGCCGCGGCTTCGGCTACCTGGGACAGTTCTTCCGCTTCAAGAGCCTGCGCACCAAGGGCATCGGCATGGGACTGGTGGACATGTTCGTGGGCTTCTTCGAGCTGCTGAGCGAGTTCGCCAAGATCGTGTCCTTTTCGTTCCGCCTGTTCGGCAACATCTTCGCGGGCGAGGTGATCCTGATCGTGATCAGCAGCTTGGTGTCGCTGGTGCTGGTGGTGGCGTTCTTCGGCCTGGAGCTGTTCGTGGGCCTGATCCAGGCGTTCGTGTTCTTCATCCTCTCGCTGGCGTTCTTTCACCTGGCCACCGAGCAGCATGAGGAGCATTGACCAGTGACCGCGCCGTTGACCGCCGCCGTTCCCGGCAGGACCCCCGGGTCCTGCGTCAACCCATCAATTGAGATTCGGACAAGGAGTTACGTTGCATGCAACCTGAGGCAATGAAGTTTCTGGCCGCCAGCTTGGCCATCGCCGTGGGGGCGCTCGGACCCGGCATCGGCATCGGCCTGATTGCCAGCGCGGCGCTGCATTCGCTGGGCCGCAATCCCGACGCGCGCGGGGTGATCGTCACCAACATGTTCGTGGCCATCGCCTTTGCCGAGGCCCTCGCGATCCTCGCGCTGGTGGTTTCGCTCATCCTGCTGTTCGTGGTGTGAAGGTCCGGTAGGCTACCGTGGAAGCTCTCGGCCTGAACCTCGCCGGGTTGGTCGCCTACGCGGTCAACTTCGTAATCCTGGTGGTGCTGTTGCGCCTGCTGCTCTACAAGCCGGTCAAGCAGATGCTGGAGGGGCGCAAGCAGCGTATCGCCGAGGGCCTGGACGCCGCCGACCGCGCCGAGGCCGCGGCCGCCGAACAGCGCGCCCGCTACGAGCGCGAGCTGCAGGAGGCGCGGGAGACGGCGCAGGCGGAGGCCACCAAGTTGGCGCAGCGGGCGGAGCAGGTGCGCCGCGAGGTGCTGCAGGCCGCCGAGCAGGAGGCCGCGGAGCTCAAGGCGCGCGCCCACGAGGAAATCGAGCAGGAACGCCGGGAGGCGGCCGCGGCGCTGGAGCAGCAGACCGCGGAGCTGGCGCTGGCGATTTCGCGCAAGGTGGTGGGCGCGGCCCTCGACCAGGGCGCGCAGCGGCGGCTGGTCGATCAGTTCGTGCGCGAGCTCGGCGCCGGGGAGCGCCGGTGACCGACCCCCGCAACTACGCGCTGGCGGCGTTTGCGACCGCGGTCGAGCCGTGGCTGCAGGCGTTGCGCGCGGTGCAGGCGCGGTTGGAGCGGGAACCGGAGTTGCTGGCGCAGTTGACCGACCGTAGCGTGGAGCTTGCCGCCCGCCAGGAGCGGCTGCGCGGGTTGCTGCTGTCTGCCACGGGCGGCGCCGTCGGCGCCGCCTGCAGCAACTTTCTGATGACGGTGTTGGAACGTGATGACCTGGAAAAATTGCCGGCCATCGCGGACTGGATGGGGGCCATGGCCGGCGGCGGCCCGCAGGCGCGCATGGCGCTGGTCACCACCGCCTATGCCCTGAGCGCGGAGGAGCGGCAGCGCTTCGTCACCACGCTCCGGCAGCGCCGCGGCGCCGACCTGGAGGTTTCCTTCGCGGTGGACGCCGCCATCGTGGGCGGCGCGGTGGTGCGCGTCGGCGATCAGGTGATGGATGGCAGCGTGCGCGCCAAGCTGCAGGCGCTGGACGGCGCGCTGGTGCGAGGAGACTGACCGACGTGGAATTCAAGCTCGACCGGATTACCAGTGAGATTCGCCGCCGCATCGAGGGCTTTGAGGCGCCGCTGCAGGCCAGCGAGGTGGGCACCGTGACCTCGGTGGGCGACGGCATCGCCCGCATCAGCGGCCTGTCCGGCGTCATGGCGACCGAGCTGCTGGAGTTCCCCGGCGGCGTGCAGGGCATCGCCCTGAACCTGGAGCCGGAACAGGTGGGCGCGGTGATCGTGGGCGACTACGCCGGCATTGAGGAGGGCGCGCTGGTCAAGAGTACCGGGCGCATCGCCTCGGTGCCGGTAAGCGAGGCGCTGCTGGGACGGGTAGTGGACGCCGCCGGCGCCCCGCTGGACGGCCAGGGGCCGATTCGCGCCGCCGCCACCATGCCGCTGGAGCGGGTAGCGCCGGGCGTGGTGGAGCGGGTGAACGTCGATACCCCGGTGCAGACCGGGATCAAGGCGATCGATTCGATGACTCCGATCGGGCGCGGCCAGCGCCAGCTCATCATCGGCGACCGCCAGACCGGCAAGACCGCGCTCACCATCGACACGATCATCAACCAGAAGGGCAAGGACCTGATCTGCGTCTACGTGGCGATCGGCCAGCGCCAGGGGCAGGTGGCGCAGGTGGTGGCCACGCTGCGCGAGCACGACGCCCTGGAGCACACCGTGGTGGTGGTGGCCGGGGCCTCGGCCACCGCGCCGCAACAGTACGTCGCCCCCTACGCCGGCTGCGCCATCGGCGAGTACTTCATGGAGCAGGGCAAGGACGTGCTGGTGGTGTACGACGACCTGAGCAAGCACGCCTGGGCTTACCGGCAGATTTCGCTGCTGCTGCGGCGGCCGCCGGGCCGCGAGGCGTATCCCGGCGACGTGTTCTACCTGCACTCGCGGTTGCTGGAGCGGGCGGCGCGGTTGGCGCCGGCGCGCGGCGGCGGTTCGCTCACCGCGCTGCCGATCATCGAGACTCTGGCCGGCGACGTGAGCGCCTATATCCCCACCAACGTGATCTCCATTACCGACGGCCAGATCTACCTCGAGTCCGATCTGTTCTACGCCGGCCAGCGGCCGGCGATTCACGTGGGGCTGTCGGTGTCCCGGGTCGGCGGCGACGCGCAGACCAAGGCAATGAAGCAGGTGGCGGGGCAGTTGCGGCTGGAGCTGGCCCAGTACTACGCGCTGGCCGCGTTCGCCCAGTTTGGCTCCGACCTGGATCCGACCACCCGCGCCCAGTTGGAGCGCGGCCAGCGCCTGACCGAGCTGCTCAAGCAGCCGCAGTACCAGCCGCAGGATCTGGCGCATCAGGTGATCGGCATCTTCGCCCTTACGCGCGGCTTTGCCGCCAAGGTGCCGGTCAGCGCCATCGGCGGCTACGCCGACGGGTTGATCAAGCATCTCGCCGGCACGCAACCGGCGCTGGTGCGCGGCATCGAGACGCAACTGGAGCTCACGGACGAGCTGGACGCGAACCTGTCCGAGGCGGTGGCGGCGTATACGCGGCAGGCCGGGTACGAGGTGGCGGAGGCCCAGGCCTAACCGGCCTGGCCGCAGGTACCCGGCGTGGCGTCGGTCCGTGAGCTGCGCAACCGCATCCGCAGCATCAGCAATCTGTCCCAGGTGACCCGGGCGATGGAGATGGTGGCCGCCTCGCGCATGCGCCGCGCCGAGGAGCAGGTAGCGGCCTCCCGTCCCTACGCGGCCAAGACGTGGGAGCTGATCACCCAGCTCGCCGCGCAGCAGGAGCAGAGAGACGAGCCCTCGCCGCTGCTGACCGAGCGCGAGCCGGTGCGCGCGGTGGCGTTGATCCTGATCACCGCCGACCGCGGGCTGGCCGGCGGCTACAACGCGGCCATAGTGCGCTCCGCGCAGCAGTTTCTGGCGCGGCAGAATGGCCGCGAGCTGCGGCTGATTACGGTCGGGCGCAAGGGCCGCGACGCGATGCTGCGCGCCGGGCATCCGATCGAGGCCGAGTTCGAGCAGCTACGGGAACGCCCGACTGAGTTGGACGTGGCCCCGATCGCCCGCCTCGCCACCGACGGTTTTCTGGCGAAATCCAGCGACGCGGTGTACATCGGCTACACCGAGTACCTGAACGTGCTGCGGCAGGAACCGTGGATTCGGCGCCTGCTGCCGTTGCGCCGCGACGACCTGAAAGACCCGGCTGCCGGCGCCGAGGGGCCGCCCGAACGGCGCCCGGTGATGAGCCGCTACCTGCGCGCCACCCCGCCGCCCCTGGCCGGCGGCTACAGCTACGAGCAGGGGATGGAGAAGCTGCTCGAGCAGTTGGTGCGGCGCTTCGTGGAGCTGCAGATCTACCAGGCGGTGGTGGAGTCGCTGGCGAGTGAGCACGCGGCGCGCATGATGGCGATGCGCAACGCTACCGAGAACGCCGACGAGCTGCTGAAGGACCTGAAAATGACCTACAACAAGCTGCGCCAGCAGTCGATTACCGAGGAGATGCTGGACATCGCCGGCGGCGCCGAGGCGCTGGCCGCGGCGGCGCGCTGAAAGGCGCGCGGGGGAGAGAAAGGAAAAATGGCAAACGGCAACGGTTCCGGCCCCGCCGGCGGCCGCATCGTGCAGGTGGTCGGGGCGGTGGTGGACGTGCAATTCCCGGCTGACAACCTGCCCGAGATCCACTACGCGCTGGAGGTGGAGGCGGCGGCGGGCGCAACGAACGGCGAGGCCGGCGGTGAGGCCAACGGCGAGGCGAGCGGCGGCGCTGACGCGGCCCCGCTGGTGCTGGAGGTGCAGCAGCATCTGTCGGGGGCGGTGGTGCGCACCGTGGCGATGGACGCCACCGACGGCCTGCGCCGCGGCCAGCGCGTGCTCAACACCGGCGCCCCGATTACGGTGCCGGTGGGCGAGGCGACCCTGGGGCGCATCTTCAACGTCACCGGCCGCCCGGTGGACCAGCGCGGCCCGGTGGCCGCGGAGGAGCACTATCCGATTCACCGCCCGGCGCCGGCGTTCACCGATCAGGTCACCCGCACCGAGGTGTTCGAGACCGGCATCAAGGTGGTCGATCTGATCGCGCCGTTCACCCGGGGCGGCAAGACCGGCGTGTTCGGCGGCGCCGGGGTGGGCAAGACGATCATCATCCAGGAGCTGATCTCCTCGCTGGCGCGCGAGCACGGCGGCTATTCGGTGTTCGCGGGAGTGGGGGAGCGCACCCGTGAGGGCACCCAGCTTTACGGCGAGATGCAGGAGGCGGGCGTCATCGACAAGCTGTGCATGGTGTTCGGGCAGATGAACGAGTCGCCGGGCGTGCGCCTGCGGGCGGCGCTGACCGGGCTCACCATGGCCGAGTACTTCCGCGACCAGGGCCGCGACGTGCTGTTGTTCATCGACAACATCTTCCGCTTCGTGATGAGCGGTTCGGAAGTGTCGGCGCTGCTGGGGCGCATGCCGAGCGCGGTCGGCTACCAGCCGACCCTGGGCACCGAGATGGGCGAGCTGCAGGAACGCATCACCTCCACCCACCGCGGTTCGATCACCAGCATGCAGGCGGTGTACGTCCCGGCGGACGACTACACCGACCCCGCGCCGGTCGCCACCTTCGCCCATCTGGACGCCACCCTGGCGCTGGAACGGTCGATCGCCGAGCTGGGCATCTATCCGGCGGTCGATCCGCTGGCCTCGACCAGCCGCGCGCTGGAGCCGCGGGTGGTGGGGCAGGAGCATTACGACGTGGCGCGCGGCGTGCAGGAGGTGCTGCAGCGCTACCGCGACCTGCAGGACATCATCGCCATACTCGGCGTGGACGAGCTGTCGGAAGATGATCGGCTGGCGGTGACGCGCGCCCGCAAGATCCAGCAGTTCCTGTCGCAGCCGATGGCGGTGGCGCAGCAGTTTACCGGGCGCGAGGGGCGCTACGTCTCCATTGCCGATACCGTGTCCAGCTTCCGGCGGTTGCTCGACGGCGAGGTGGACGAGGTGCCGGAGCCGATGTTCTACATGGCCGGCGCGCTCGATGAGGTGCTCGAACGCGCCGCGCAGCAGCCGGCCGCGGCGGCAAGCTGAAGATGAGTCCCGCGGCGGGGCGCCTGCGCCTCGAGATACTCACCATCGAACGCCAGTTGTTTGACGAAGAGGTGAACATGGTGATCGCCCCGGCGGTCGACGGCCTGGTGGGCATCCTGCCGCGTCACCAGCCGATGCTGACCGCCCTGCAGCATGGCGAGTTGCTGGTGCGGGCGGAGGGGCAGGCGGACCGCCACCTGGCGATTGGCGGCGGCGTGATGCAGGTGCTGCCCGATCACGTGGTGGTGCTGGCCGACCGCGCCGAGCACGCCGCGGAGATCGACCTGCAACTGGCCGAGGAGGCGCATCGCCGCGCACTGGAAACTTTGGAGCGCGGCCCGACCGGCCTCGAGCTGGGCCACGCCCACGACGCGTTGCGCCATTCCGCCACCCGCCTGGCGGTGGCGCGGCGCCACCACGGCCGCGGCGTCCACTGACCCCGGCGCCGGCTTGGCGGTCATCCCCGCGCGAGGTTCGCGGCGCGGAAAGGCCGCGCGCGGCGGTCGCAGGCCGCCCAATCAGGGCCTGTGGCGCGGCAGTGCGCGCGTCCGCCTACCTGAGCGCGGCGGGCCGGGCGGGACGCGGCTCCTCCAGCCGCCAGCTCCCCCCGCTCTGCGGTTCCGACGCGGCATGCGAGGGAAGGGGCGCGCTCAGCAGCCGCAACTCGCGCCCGCGCCGAAACGCCACCACCAGCGCGCCGCCGGCGCGCAGGGCGCGGAGGTCGCGCAACGGCTGCGCGCCGCGCACCAGGATCTGCTTGCGGTAGCCGCCGCGGGAATCCGGCGTCACCAGCGCGAGGCGGTGTTCCGGCTCCCCCGCGTCGTTGAGCGCCAGCTCTGAAAACAGCACCGACAGGGCGGGCGGTTCGCCGGCGGCGAGCGGCGGCTCCGGGAACACGGCCAGCAGGCCCACGTCGCGCGCCAGCGTGACCTTGATCTCCGCTGCCGGGGCGGCGGGAGCGCCGGGGGCGTCCACCGCGACGGCCACGATTTCGCGCGCCTGCAGGGCGGGGCCGGCACTGGTGCGGGTAGCGCGCGGGTCGTCGCGGGTGTAGGCGAGGAGCATGCCCTGCGCGCCGCAGCCGAGCGCGGCCGGGCCGCCGGCCGGGTCCGCGGCCGGCGGCAGGGAGAGCGGCTGCGGCGCCTGTCCCGTTTCCACGAGCAGCACCCCGGTGCCGGCGTCGGCCGCGACGGCGAAGCCGTTGCGCCCGGCGCAGCCGTAACCGCTGAGCAGGCGCCCGGCGCCCGCGCCGGCGGCCGCGCCGGGCGCCGCCGCCGGCGCGGCCAGCGTGGTGACCACGCGCCTGCCGGTTACGGCCTCGGGGAGCACGTCGTACGCCAGCAGCTCCGCGCCGGCCTGCTCCTCGCCCGCCGCGGGCGGCCCGGCGGCCAGTCCGTAGAGGGTGAATGGCGGTTCCTCCGCCGCCTCCGCCGGCGCCGCCGGCGCCGGCAGCGCGGCCAGCGGCAGAATCGCCTCCGGCAGCAGGTCCACCATCCACGGCGCGGCGCCGGCCGGGTCGCGGTAGATCCACTTGGTGACGCGCGCGTCGGCGAGCTCCTGGTCGCTGTAGAACAGGTGCTCGGTCCCGTCGTGCTGCAGGTAGGCGTGGCGCCCGAAGTGGGGGTTGATCCCCGGCGGCACGTCGACGCGGTCCAGGGCGGTAACGGAGTCGACCGCTGCCTGCCCGGCGGCCAGCGGACCGCGCGCCAGCTTGAGCGTCAGTTCGGCGCTGTCGGCGAACACCGCCACCCACTGCTGCCGGTCGGCGCTCAGGTGCAGCGAGTAGTGATCGGCGGCCGCCGCGCTCAGCACCACGCCGGCGGGCGGATCCGCGGGCGCCGCCGCGGCGAGGCAGGCCGCGGCGCTGATGAGGATGCCAACGAGGGCGGCGGCCGCAGCCGTTGACCGGCGCCGCGGCGCCGTCCTATACTGGCGCATCCCGAGTATGCGGACCGCGGTAGTGTTCTTTGAGGGAAAAAGTCGCAAGCGCATGTTGGGCTTGGCGCAGGCGCTGGCCAAGGGCATCCAAGAGCAGGGCCACCAGGTGGACGTGATCGACGGCGGCCACGACGTAAACAGCAAGCTGACCATTTACCAGTACATTGCCGTCGGCGGCGAGTCGATTACCACCTTTACCGGCAAGATACCGGAGGTGGTGACCCGCTACCTGAAGGGCGCCGGGATGATCTCCGGCAAACGCTGCTACGCCTTCGTGTCCAAGACCTCGCTCAGTTCCGGCCGCGCCCTGCAGCGCCTGATGAAGGCAATGGAGGGCGAGGGCATGTTCTTGAAGAACTCGGGGGTCCTGAACTCCGCGGTCGAGGCGGAGACGGTGGGCCGGCGCCTGCACGTCGACTGACCGGCCGGCAAGCCGCGCGCCGCCGCCGCCCGCGTCACCATCCCCACCGCCGCTACTCCTTCCACGGAAAAATCATCCCGCGCAGGGTGCGCTTTCCCACCCGGTCGCGGTCGTCCACCAGCAGCGCGTCCCAGGGAATCTCCTTGCGGTTGGTCTCCGGGTGCTGCTCCAGGTGGTCGTACTTGTAGAGGCGCAGCTTGAGGGCGCAGTTGTGCCACACCAGCACCGCGCCCAGCCCCGGCAGGATGCCGCCGGTGAACAGCGACGCCGTCAGGGTCACCAGGGCGCCGAACGCCAGAAACAGCATGAAGCCGGTGTTGTCGAAGAACAGCAGCAGCATCTTGCGCAGCATCTTGCGCGGGTTGCGCTCCAGGCGCGACTGGATGGGAAAGAAGAACTGCGCCGCCAGCACCCAGCCCACGGTGACCCACAGCAGAATCACCTGCCCCAGGAACCCGAGGAGCTGCTGTTCGACCACCGAGTACACCTGGAACGCGACCGAGAGGATGACGAAGTAGACGCTGTTGACCAGCGCGAACAGCAGCGTGGTGGGGTAGGTGTCGCGGATCGCATTCCAGAAGGTGGCGAAGTCGGGCGAGCCGTAGTCGGCGACGGCGCTGGCCACCGCGCTCGCGCCCCCGGTGTAGATGCAGAACAGCCCCAGGGCGATCACCTGCAGCAGCAGGGTGAGGGGCAGCAGCGGGGTGATGAGCGGGGCGTACACCAGCAGCGCGATCGGGGCGTAGAAGCCGATGTTGAGCAGCAGTACCCGAAACAGGTTGTCCCAGGTGTCAAAAAACGCCTTCTTGACCAGAAATCCGAGCATCGCCGCCAGCCTGCCTCCCTAGGTACCATGCCACGGGGCGCCCGGCAACTCCCCGCCGCGCCGCGCGGAGGGGTAGCGGGCGGGCGGGTTGGTTGGCGCTCGGCGGAGGGGCGCGCGCCGGGCGGGTTGACGCCCGGCGGCAGGGGGTAACGCCGGCGGCTGACGGGGCGCGCGCGGGCGCGCGGGGTGGGTTGACACGCCGGGAAAGGCAGTCTATGGTGGTCTGCGATGCCCGGCAGCGGCATGGTTGACCGGGTATCGTCCGTCGTGGTTGTCAGGGAGGGGTGATCTTCGGCGAGGCGAAGGGGTACTTTGTCTCGGAACTACTACAAGACGCTCGGCGTGTCTCCCCGGGCCAGCGCGGTGGAGATCAAACGCTCCTTCCGGCGCCGCGCCAAGGAGCTGCATCCCGACACGGCGTCCTCCGGCTCGGTGTCGTCCGGCTCCGAGGAGCGGATGCGCTCGCTGATCGACGCCTACGAGGTGCTCAGCGACCCGCAACGGCGCTTCAACTACGACCGCACCCACGCCAACCTGTTCCGCACCGCCACCTTCGACTACCGCGAGTTCCTGCGCCGGCGGCGCAACGACTACGTGAGCCAGACCAAGTTGATCTTCTACGACCTGCTGCACTCCCACGACGAGGAGGCGCTGGAGACCTACGAGCAGCTCCTGCTCGCGCACATCGACCTGCGCGAGTACATGCCGCACGCCGACTTCATGGATTGCTCGTTCCTGCTGGCCGAGGCATTCGAGCGCCGCGGCGACCTGATTCGGGCCGCGGAGCTGTACCGGCGCCTCTTCCTGCACGAGCGCGAGCGCCCCTACTTCCACCACTTCATCGAGGAGGTGGTGGAGCGGCTGCGGCTGCTCACCTGCTTCAAGATGGTGCCCCGGCTGGCCGCGCCGGTGGTGATCTTCCACATTCAGGAGCTGATCAAGCTCAACATCTCACGCAAGGAGTCGGCGTTCTTCCACAAGAAGATCGCCGAGCTCTACTCCAACGACGGCGCCAACGAGCGCGCCGCCGAGCACCTGCGCCGCGGCCTGGAGCTGGACGCCAAGCTGGCCGGCGTCAAGAAGCTGAAAGAGAAGATCGGTCTCGGCAACCTGGCCCGCTCCCTCCGGTAGGCGCGTCCGCGGCCGGCGGTTGCCGCGGTGCGCGGCGTGGTATATTGGTCGGCACACGGGAGGTGCAGTGGTCGCGCGCACGACAGCTCTTACTTCGCTTGCTCTGATTCTGGGCGTCCTGGCCGCCGCGGTGGGCGCGGCGCAGGCAATCGACAGTCCGGCGGCAACGGTTCGCCTGCACAAGCTGGACGTGATCAGCGTGCGCCAGCTCCGCAACCAACTGCAATTCTTGGAGGGGCGCACCGGCCAGGCGGTGCCCGCGGAGCAGCGCCAGGCCATTCTCGACCTGCTCATCGGCGAGAAGCTGTTCGAGCAGGCGGCGCAGGAGGCGGGGCTGGAGGTGACCGGCGAGGACGTCGCCGAGCGCATCGACCAACTGCGGCGGCAGGAGAGTCAGCGGCTCAATCTGGGCCGCCCGTTGACCATGGAGGAGTACCGGTCGCTGGTCGATCAGACCGGGCTGGCGTGGGAGGAGTATGAGGAGCAGCTCCGCAAGGCGCTGATCCAGCAGCGCTACGTGGCGCAGGTGCGCGGCGACGAGCTGCGCAGCGTGCCGCTGCCGACTGACGCCGACGTGCTGGAGTTCTACGAGGCGAACAAGACTTCGGTGTTCGTGCAGCCCGACATGGTGCAGTTTCGCCACGTCTACTTCGACACCCGCCAGCTTGGCGACGCCCCGGCGCGGCAGGCGGCGCGGGAGCGCGCGCAGCGGGTGCACCGCGAGCTGCTGAACGGCGCCGACTTTGGCGCCCTGGTGCGCGAGTACTCCGAGGATCCGGGGTCGCGGGAGGCGGGCGGCACCTTCGGCACCTACCTGCGGCGCGATGACCTGGCCACCGCCGAGCTGCTGGGGCAGGAGTTTTTCGAGGCCCCCTTTGCGCTGGGCGTGGGCGAGATCAGCGGGGTGCTGCAGTCCAACGTCGGCTACCACGTCGTGCAGGTCACCGACAAGGTGGCGGCCAAGATCCTGGGGCTGGACGATCCGGTGAATCCGCTGTCCACGAACCTGGTGCGGGATCAGATTCGCGTGCTGCTGGCCAACAACGTGCAGGCGCAGGCCTACCAGGACGCGCTGATCGCTACCCTGGAAGAGCTGCGCGAAGGGGCCGAGGTGCGCGTGTTCGACGCCAACCTGCGCTGGTAGGGGCCGGCCCGTGGGATTGCGCCGCGACGGCCGGGTGATCGCCGTCCAAACCCTTTACCGCTACGAGGTCGCGCGCCCGCCGCTCGCGGAGCTGGCCGACTACTCGTGGATTGACGAGCGGCGCCGCCGGCAGCTTGGCGACCGCACGCTGCAGTTCGCCTCCCTGCTGGTGGCCGGCTGCGTTGAAAACCTGGCCGCGGTGGACCGCACCATCGGGCGCCATCTGCAGCACTGGGACCTGGACCGCGTGGCGCGCGTGGATCTCTCGGTGCTGCGCCTGGGGGTCTACTGCCTGCTCTATCAGCCCGACATACCGGCGGAGGTGACCATCGACGAGAGCGTGGCGGTGGCGCGGGAGTTTGGCGGCGACGATTCCTACCGCTTCGTGAACGGGGTGCTGGACGGCGTGCGCAAGACGGTGGCCGACGATGGCGCCGGCGCGGTTCCCGCCCCGCCCGCGCAGTAGTGCGTGGCCCGGCGGGGAGGTGGGGCGCGCGTGCCGGCGGAGGCGCGGAGGCGCGGCGGCGGGCGGCGCGGCGAGGCGGAGTGTCGGGCGGCGGCGGCGCGGGGCGTGCGGGCGGGCGCTTGGCGCAATCGGTCGCCGCGTAGTAGGGTAGCGCCGGTGTCGAACGTAAACCGGCGGTTCCGGCGCGGTGCCGCCTTGGCATGGTGGCTGGTGGGGGTGGCGCTGCTGCCCGCGCCGGCGGTCTTGGCGCAGGAAGCGGAACCGGCGTCGGCGGAGCAGGGGGAAGCGGACGAGCAGGCGGCGGAGGAGTTCGTGCCGCGCTATGACTTGGGCGACAACACGTTGTCCATTCGCCTGGGTGTGGGATTCCCGCTGTTCCTGCTCGCCAGCGAGCCGGTGGAGACCTACCAGGGCGAGCGCAAGAGCGTGCTGGCGCCCAATCTTTCGCTGATGGGCAGCGGCGCGGTGAACTGGAATACCTATCTGAATCCGTGGTTTACCATCGGCATGGAGGTGAGCGGGGCATTGGCCGTCGACATCAACGACGCGCTGCTGTACCAGGTTCCGATTCTGGTGCGCGGCGGCTACGTGATCGGCCTGCCGCAGATGGAGATTCCCTTGATGTTGGGTCTGGGCGCCGTGGTGATGCGGCTGGTGGACAAGACCAGCGTGGCGTTCGCGCTGCAGCCGGCCGCGTCGTTCCTGTGGCGCGCCACCCCGGACTGGTCGTTCGGCGCCACCGCCGAGTACTGGTTTACCTGGGAGCCGCCGTGGGGGGGCGGGGAGGACAACCCGCACATGTTCGGCAACTTCGTTACCGCGACCGCCACCGCGGTGTATCACTTCTAGTGGGCGCGCTGAGGGCGCGGCGGCGCGGGTCGCCGACGGTGGGCGCGGCGTTGGTGGCGGTGGCGGCGGTGGTGACCCTGGCGCTGGCCGGCTGCGAGGGGAGGGGTATCTACTACGACCTGGCGACCGAGGAGCCGCGCGAAAACCGCGACCTGAACGACCAGTTGACGGTCAACTCGGTGGTGTCCGCGGGCGGCCATTACTACGTGGCGGCCGGGGGCACGTGGCGGCGCGGGCACGGCCAGACCAACTGGCGGCAGGTGGCGCGGCCCCAGGCCGGCGGGAAGGAGCTGGGCGTACGCGGATTGGCGGCCGCCGGCGACACCCTGTGCGCGGGCACCGATCAAGGGCTGTTCTACGCCGCCGCGGGCGAGCGGCCGTCGTGGCAGGGGGCCGCGGGCGTGGGCCGCACCGAGCAGGTGCAGCGCGTGTTCGCCGTACCCGGCAGTCCCAATGGCACGCCATTGCTGGCGTTTACGACTACCGAGCTGAAGGCGGACGCGCACGCGTACAAGGTGTACCGCAGTGACGATGCCTGCCGAACCTTCAGCGCGGTGCCCGGGCTGGAGGGCGCGCGCCAGCCGAGCGACGCGCTCTACGCGTTCGGCGCGTACTGGCTCACGGCGGGCGCCAAACTGTACCGGGGCGAGACCCTCGACCAGCTTGCCGAGCACGGGCAGCAGCCGGACGGCGGCGGCGGCGAGTATCGGGGGTTGTTCCTGAACGACGCCGGAAACCGGCTGTACGCCGCCGGCGCGAGCGACTTCGTGCATTTTTCCGAGGATGAAGGCGCGACCTGGAAGAAGGGCCAGATCGCGCCGCCGTCGGGCGTCAGCGGCGCGGTATGGCTCACCAGGTTCACGCAGATCGATCGCGTCATCCTGATCGGGACCCGCGACTTTGGCTTCTACCGGTTCGAGGATGGCAGTTCGCCCGCGAGTGCCGTTCGCGGGCCGCGCGGTACCAGCCAGCTCTACGCCGCCCACGTCACCGGCTTCGCGCGCTTCGGCAGCGGGGACGACCGGATCGTGTTCGCGGCCACCGCCGGGGACGGCCTCTCCAGCATCAACGTGGCCGACGCCGGCGGCCGGCTCGGCACCTGGGACCGGGAGTAGGGCGGGGCGAGTAGGGCGAGGATCGCGGCGCGTCCGGCGGTCGCCCGGCGGTCAGGTCAGGCGGTCAGAATCTCGGTGCGATCCTTGAAGATGGCGATGGTGTGCTCGAAGTGCGCGGAGGGCAGGCCGTCGCCGGTCACCACCGTCCAGCCGTCCTTGCGCACGGCGATTTCGGCGGTGCCGACGTTGAGCATCGGCTCCACCGCCAGCACCATACCCGGCTTGAGGCGCGGGTTCTCGCGCGCGTCGGGATAGTTGGGGACCTGCGGCTCCTCGTGCACGGCGAAGCCGAGGCCGTGGCCGCAGTATTGCCGCACCACCCCGTAGCCGGCGCGGCGGGCGTGGTTGTAGATGGCGCGCGACACGTCCTTGATCCGGTTGCCGGCCACCGCCTGGGCGATGCCAAGGCGCAGGCATTCCTGGGTGGTGTTCAACAGCCGCTGGAGTTGCGCGGAAATGCGGCCAATCGGCACCGTCAGGGCGCCGTCGGCGTAGTAGCCGTCGATCTCCACGCCCAGGTCCAGCCCCACGATGTCGCCCTCGCGCAGGCGGCGCTTGCCGGGGATGCCGTGAATCACCTCGTCGTTGATCGACACGCAGATGGCCGCCGGATAATCCATGTAGCCATAGAACGAGGGGCGGGCGCCGCGCGCGGCCAGGTGGGCGGCGGCGATGTCGTTGAGCCGGCGCGTGCTCACGCCCGGCCCCGCCTCGCGGCGCAGGATCCCCAGCGTCTCCTTGAGCAGCGCCGCTGACCGGCGGATGCGGCCTACGTCGTCGCGGCTCTTGAGGCGCCTCACTCCGGCTCGTCGCGGCGCAACGGCTCGTCGTGAGGCCGCGGTTCGTCGTGGCGCTGCGGCTCGCTGAGGCGGAGCGGCGCGCCGTTCACGGCAAACGTCTCCTCCGCGTCCGGGCCGTAGGCGCTGATCACCGTATCCACCACCGCGTCGGGCTGCTCGGAGGTGATGGTGACGTTGCCGCTGGTCACCACCCCCGGCTCCAGCGTGAGCTTGGGCGTGGTGATGCTGCCGAGCACCTTGCCGCTCTTGGTCACGTACACCTCTTCCGAGGCCTGGATGTTGCCGATGAAGGTGCCGGCCACCACCACCTTGCCGGTGTTGATGTCGGTCTTCGCCTGGCCGGTGGGGCCTACCACCACGTCGCCCTCGGTCACGATGTCGCCCTGAAACTTACCTTCGATGTGCAGTGCCCCGGACACCGCCAGCCTCCCGTGGAAGACCGACCCCGCCCCGATGACACAGTTGGCGGCAACCTGCCTGGTCGCCATTTTCTCTCTCGCTCGCATCCTTTCCAGATAGCGCCGTCCCGGCGCCGCCCCCAACATACCCCCTCCCGCCCCCTCCCTGCAACACCGGCGCCGGCTGGCCGGCCGGGTATCGGTGCGGAATGACGCCTGGCCAGCCACCATTGCACCCCCGGGAGTCCCAGAACCGACTCGGCGGCGACCGGTCGTGCATAGCGGCTTATGATTACAGTGTATACACTTATGGCCATATTCGGCTACGTCACCAAGCGGCATTGACCAACATGGTCGCACAATGATACAAATGGGTTGTGCCCGCTCTCCGAGGTTCTCCGGTTATCATCGAGATCAAGCGTAATCTGCGCGATCGCTACAAATCAGGTTACCCAATTCTGATTGAGCTTCTACAGAACGCCGACGACGCGGGAGCCGGTCGTGTTCGGCTCGAGGCGTGCCCAGGTTGGAAGCAAGCCGACAATCCGCTGCTTCGCGGGCCGGGCCTTCTAGTCGCCAACGACGGGAAATTCAGCGACGCGGACCGTGATGGGATTCTGTCCTTTGGTGAGAGCGAGAAGGCTGCCGACCGCGCCGCAATCGGTAGATTCGGCCTCGGTCAGAAGGCGGTGTTCCATCTTTGTGATGCATTTGTCGTTCATGCTTTCGGCCATGATCCCCCCGTCAAGGTACCGTTCACGGCTAATCCATTTCTAGGTGTCCTCGGTTGTAGTACTCAATGTTGGGAAAACACCAGCGATGAGGACACAGAGCGCCTTGTGAGCCGAACCGGCTTCTCTCAGCGTGCGTTTATCCTCTGGATTCCGTTTCGGAGTGAGTTGCTGGCTCCGGCTAAGGGAGTCGGGTTTACCGCCTTCCAACCTGATCGAGAAAAGATCGTCGGCGAGTTGGCCCGTATGGACGAGCTGCGGTTGACACTTACAGTACTCCGGAATCTGAAGTCTGTGGAAATCCTAAATGATGGGTCTCGGCACAGTTCAGTCAGCATCGATGGTTCCAGACGGAGCGGACCACATGAAGGTGAACTTGAGGCGGCGTTACGCGAGCGTGGGGCGCAGGCAGGCGCGCATACTGCTGCGCCGCTCCCACAGACCAGATTATTTTGCGGTACGACCGCCTACCACAATGCCGATGAGTGATTTCGTAGGCATCGAGCAGACTGCGCGGGATGACCACCTGACCCGTCTACTCGAGTCCCGCCACTGGCCGGACACGTCCACCGACGGCGTGCGGTTGGTGCCCGAAAAGGGTGCGCAGCATGGAGCGGCGACACTACTACGCACAGCGTCCGAACAGGGCCGACTGAGGATTTCGTGGGCAGTCTTCCTTCCAATCGCAGAGACACCCGACGTAATAATTGACCTCGGACGAGAGTTCGAAGGGGGGCTACGTGTGCTGCTTCATGGATATTTCTTTCTTGACGCAGGGCGGAGGCATATTGAAGGCCTTGACGATCTTGTCCAAGATACGGACCCGGAGCCGGACAATGAAGCTGCATTACGGCGTTCCTGGAACGAGAAATTGCGCGACACCGTCGTTCTGCCGCTGATTCTCCCGTTGCTGAAGTATGCCCTCGACCGGCGCATAGTGACGGAGGAGCAATTTTCACTCTTGGTCCAATCCTTGGCTGCGAGCAAGTGGTTTAGGAAGCACCGGGAGGCCATCTGCAAACACTCCTCTCTCGTCCGAGTGCTTGAAGGTGATCGGGGTAGTCGGCAGGTCCGTTGGCGGCTTGTTCCAACAGACACCAAGCTGCGCTCTCTGCCAGCGACGTTGGCTGGCCATCCGGAACGCAGCCGCTCGCCACGCTCGTCTCCGGCACGACTGGACGATCTGCTTGATGGGATTGACGAGTGGAAGCGCAGACACCGGATTACTCTTTGCATAGACAAGAATGCGTCCCTTACCGCCCGCCCGACGTGCTGGACGACAGATGACTTCGACCTGTTCGAGGGGCTCATGCCACGAGTATTCCAGTCCGATAGTCTTGCCCGCCTCGCTGTCTCTCTATTGTCGGAAGTAAGTCCAAGACCCGAAGGGCACGAGACGATCAGGTCGGAAGTACTGCGTGCGTTCCGTGACGCGACGATTGAACCGGCATCGTTTGCAGCAACTACGCTTGTGTCGAGACTCCTTGAGTATGTGCCAAGAGATCGGTTAATCAGACTTCCCTCCAGTGTCCAGCGGCGAGACGTATTGCGTGCTCTTGCACAGCCGGGAGCAACGGTTCTGCCTACTCGTCGAGAATTTATCGGCGACGAAGACCATATACAACCGGGACTGACACGGACCGAGCTTGAGCGGCTTCTCCGTCAGCTCGCACCAATTGTTCAGGGCGACGACACGAACGCCGCCGACCAGGCAGCCGCATCTGCTCTGACACTGATCGAGAATAGTGACAATCAGGAGTTACGCACGGCAGACGGTCTCCAGGACCTCAGTGTGATAAGAGCACACTGGCCGGATGGAACGCCCCTATGGCTCTCCTTTGCGCAGTTGTTTAGGTGTAGCGACCGGGGAATGCTGTTCCAACAGGCCCCTCGAGTCGAGAGCTACTTGAGTACTCTTGTGAGTGCGACTCGATCGGCGGTGGGCGGGCCGGCGGCGGTGGCGGCCACGCCACTAGTTATTGATCCTACAACGAATAGCGCGTTCGGCGGCATCGCTACTGAATCCAACAGGGCGAGCTTCTGCGACATCATCAATAGTAGCACCGAGTTCGGAGCGGACTACGCACGCTCGCAGATGATTACGCTGCTTCATAATCTTCCTGGGGAAGACGACGATCGCGTGCGTCGCGCAATGCGTACGCTCTGCGCGGGTGATAGGCGAGCGGGAATTTATGCGTCACTTTGGGATGCATCTCAGTTCGTCAACCTCGAGCGAGTTGTCAAGCTGATTCTGGCGGAGGGGTTTCTGGTACCGCACAGTATTTTGGCGGTACTGAGTCCGAACATGCAACAACAACTCGGGATCACCGAGCTGAATGACACTAGGTTTCAGGAGTTCATTAGAGGGAGTATCGGTCAGCTCGCGGTGTGGCAACCTTGTGACTCCGAAAGAAGGGCGTTCTTGACGACCAATCTTGATGAAGCCCTGCTGGGTCAGCTGCCGATACACCCGCGCTCTGACGGCACTTATGGAGTCGGACACGACCTCTTCTGGGTAGATGAGACGACCGATAGTTGGCGTATTCCGGGGAGTCTACAAGATATGGTGTATACGGCTCAGCTTTACGACGATCCTGCGCTCCGGGACCGTCAGATGGAGGTATTGACGAAGTGGTCTCGACGAACTCAGATTGAGGTTGCTTTGTCACAGGATGATTGTCATGTTTATCAGAAGGATATTATCGCTGCACTTCCATTGCAGGAATCAGGGGATCGACTGATAGCCGCGCTCCGCACAAGGAAATGGTTGACGTACGATGAGCATCCGATTGCGCCGAAAGAATTATTGAATGTTCCAGCCGAGGTAGACCATCCAGCCGGACGGGTGATTAAAGACTACAAGTCGATCCGTGGAGTCTCTCTGAGCGATGACGTGTTCGATTGGTTATTGCAGCAGAACGTAATTCCAGATCGGCAATCATCGCTCATGCGCTTGGCGGAGAAGATTGTGGAGATACGTCTTGTCGGTCGTCTCGGATCAGCATCGTCCTATCCGGTCGAGCACTTCCGACAATTGGCAGCGAGTGATCTGAGATTGCCTGGATGGCCGTTGCTGGCGTCGCTGCTGCCGTCTCTAGTTGGGCAGGGGAACCACGCATTGTGTTGTGGCGTCGTAGGGGCGTTCCAGCGAGTTGCTGAGGGAGACGTGGAGACTGCGGCGGGGCACCTCAACGCTTTGTCGGAGCTAGCGGAACTCGGCGTTAGTGGGGCAGAGGAGGCTTATTGCCATGGATTCGAGGCCGTCGCTCGTTGGAATCCGGATGCGCGATCCGCGTTCTTCCGTGTGGGACGCGTTCCGACAGAGTCAGGGGCTTGGGGCCTGGGCGCGCAGGTGGTTGCATCCGGCCATGATATAGCGTCTGATAGCTTGCTGCGGCAACAATATGCTGAGATTATCGGCGATCAGGAGGGGGGAGGATTAGGTGTTGACAGGGGTCGAGAACGCGGTTTAGAGTTCGACGACTTGACGCGAATGAAGAACGAGGCATTGGAGCAGCATCGGGGCTTCTTGAATCCCTGGCTCGGAGTTGTACCGTCTGAATTGATTACGATCTACCTACTAGTTGTTGTTCGTGGTAATGAGAAGCTGAAGGAGCTATTGCCGGAGGGATGGAACAGCGGACCTATTGCTGGTCAACTTGATGATCTCGATCGCGCGATTCAAGCGGAACAAGGGGTGCGTGGTCTGGTTCTTCTAGCGGAGAGCGACGACAATAATGTGGAGGCGATTTCTCTGTCAGGTGAGAAGATTGTCGTTCCGCTGCACCACGGGTCAGGGATCGTTGTTGGTAATCATCATCGCCGGAGTATAAGATATCAGGAACCAGGGCAGAGCCGCGTTCGGATCATCGATGCTAGAGTACGGAACGCCGAGAATGTCCTGGGACTTGAGGACAGTGGTCACGTCAGGGTCTTTCGTAAATTCATTGAGGAGATAGCGTCGGAGTGTCTTTCCTAGGAGTGCTATGAATACGCGAAGCGCCCTGGATATTCTACGCGAGGTTCTCGACCGCGCGTCCAAGGTTGAACAGGTTACGGTGGATGAGACCGAGCGGCTGTTGCGTGATCGACTGCCGGCTGTGCTCGAAGCGTTGAGGCTTCCGAGTGGTTGTCCGGCGCGTAGGGCGTTGAGGGAATATGAGGCGAAGGAGATTCGAGCTTCCAATAACCTGAGTCAGGCAAAGCACGATCTCTTGGTATCGTTGCGTGATGGGGGAGGCGCGGCCGATCTCCTTGCTGCGGTGCGCACCAAGATTGCGGATCAAGGATACCGCGACCACGGCGTGCTGTTCGAGCTGTTCCAAAATGCCGACGATGCCTACGAGCAGCTTGGGGATGTTCCGGATGAGGCTTGTTTTCGTGTTTATCACGACGATCGCCGGATACGGACGGTGCACTGGGGCCGACCGATTAATCATCTTGGATCGAACGTTGAGCGAGGCCGTGACCGCGGCTACGACCGTGATCTTCTTAACATGCTTGTGATGAATTTCACGGAAAAGCATCCCATGCACGAGGTGACTGGTAAGTTCGGTCTCGGCTTCAAGTGTATCCATATGTTGTCAGACGATGTGCGTGTCGCAAGCGGGTTCGTGGCGGTGCGTATTGTTGGAGGTTTATTGCCGAGACGATGGCAGGACGGAGTAAGCAAGGCGTATAACCTTAGGCACGACCGCAATGCCGCGACCTTGATCGATGTTCCCTACACGACCGAGGAGATGATGGAAGCCGGCAAGCGGACGGTCGGGGCATTTCAAGACGCGATGAGGTGGTTACCGGCCTTCGCCCGCCGGATAAGGCGTATTGAGCTTGTGGGCGACACGGGACGGACCATCACTTGCAGAGAAGAGCCTCTCAATGAACGCGATGGACGGATTGAGGTGGTCACTACTCAGGATGGTGTGAAAACCGAGCGCGCGCTACGATTGAAGCTTGGGGACGGCTACAGTCTGCTGCTTAGGATCGGGGCTGATGGTCCTTGCAGTTTCGAACCGTCGCTCGGTCGGCTTTGGAACTTAGCACCGCTGGAGGAACACCTGCGCCACTCCGGATGGTTGCTGAACGGACCGTTTCCGGTCGACCCTGGGCGAGGGAGGCTGTCCGGATCGTATGAGGAACAGAAGGGCTTATTCAAGAGTCGTGGAGTAGAGCTCGGTGATTTGTTTTTGGCGCTTCACGACATAGTGGAAAGTGAGTGGGACTCCGTCACCCGGAAGCTGGGGCTACATGAGGCTTCGCCCGGTGGTCGTAGGCGATTTTGGTCACGGCTTTTCGATGTCATGAGCGGCGACCTTGACCACGATCTCGCGAGTTGTATGCACGCGCCCGACCGCGGCTATGGTCGTCTACTTGCGGAGCGAGCGGTTACGCCTACCGGTTTGCAGGGGTATTTTGACGCAATAATGCCTGCGTTATCGAGTATACTTCATAACGGTGTGTTGATTTGGTATACGGCAAAGGCATTGGCAGACCACACGATCCTGGAGGCGACACGGGATTGGCCGTCGATTGGCAAACTGAAGGATCATATTGTCACCGCTGACGTAAAGTCTCGGTTGGAGAGGCTCGGATTCACTAATCTCAGGCCCATTGAGTTGTCGAGTCTTCTGTCGATGGAGATGGGCACAGATAAGCGCATTGGGAAGGACCTCGGAGAGCAACTTGGGGCCGTTATCAGAGTAGATGCCATAGAGACCGGGCGGCTGCATCAGGAGCGTATTGAGATCTTCACGGTTGCGCGGAGGGCGATGTTCCGAGCACAGGACGACACTTGGCAGCCGGTGTCGCGCTTGAGCTCTGAACTGGTCGGTAGGGATGAGAGTCTGCTGTGCGGATTTGCGCCCGATGACTACTTGCTTCACGAGGAGTACCGGGGTGCCTCCTTTGAGTTCTTCATGGTTGCGCGTATGCAATCAGGCTACGGCCCAGCAGTCTTGCTTCTGAGTCAGTGGGTAAAATCTGCGACGGACGAGAGTAGAAGACGCGCCGTGCTCCGATACCTCATAGAGGGACAGCAGAGGGCGGGCTTAGCGCGGAAAATGAGGGATGACGGCCTTCCGCTTTGGATTCACGACGTTAGGGCACGGATTTCTTCACATCCGTTGCTCAATGGGTGGACGCTTGAGGACCGGGGACTACTTAAAGCTGCACTTGCTCCGGATGAGATCGTTGATCTAAAACCTCCGATTGAGCCGCCAAATCCTTGCAAGATTCTGAATCTGCTGTACTCGTGGTGGCAGGATAAGCGTGAAGTTGAGGTAGCTCGCTATGAGGAGAGTGTCTATCCGAGTGGATTTCCTCGGGAGGACTTACCGAAAAGGCTGCGGGAAGCTCCTATTGACCGCAAGGCATGGTTTACGATGCTTGCACTCGCTTGTTTTCAGCTGTTGGGTCGGACTCGGGACGGGCAACACCGCAGTTTCATCGAGGCCGGATGGGACGAGTGGTGGGACGAGCTTGCGTGCTCGAATCCGCCGGACGAGTTCGGGCCGTGGATCAAGCGCCTTGAGGACTGGTGTACGGCGGATCGATTTAGCCAAGCGTACCATCAGTGGGAGCGTACGTTTGTCGACTTATACTCGATTGCACGATGGCTGGATCAGTACGTCAAGTTAGTGCTGGATCTTCCGGGAATCGTCAAGGAATATGAGCGTCCACCGTTAGACAACATTTTGCGTCCTAGCTACTCGCCGTTTGTGCAGCGTCTAGGGCTGGAAGCGGCTCCTATCGATCGGTCATTGGGTATCGGTGCTAACTGGTTGATCCGCGAACTGTTGCGCATGAGAGTGTACGACGGCGATGGTGCCGCGAGTATATTGGCACCGTATTGTTGGGCACCTTCGCAGCGCGTTCGGAAGTTCTTGACGACACTCGATCCGAGACTTGAGTTGTCAGCAGACAGTAGTTCTAGTATGAGGATATACGACTTTGTAGGTAGCTGTCTTGATGACGACCGCGTACTCTTCTTTGGCGATTGTGACTTGCCTATGCAGATTGTTACTCTGAAGCGACACCGAGAGCTTCTGAAACAGTGGTTAGGAATGGCTGGCGCCAGCGATGGATTCGACGACGAAATGGGAGACGATGACGACTACACTTAGCGGCGCGGTCGTAGCTTAGGTGACGACAGCCGCCTCTAGCCGCTTCGAGGACGGTGCCTCGGTAGGCCATCCGCGTCACGGTAGCGGCCGGGTCGTGGCGGACCTGAGTGATACGGTCGTCGTTCAGTTTGACGGCGGACTGCATCGGGTCCCGGCGGAAGAGCTTGTTACTGTCTCCTCGCTGGACTCGGCGTTTCGGGATAGGGACTTCGGCGATGCGGTGGATGCGGTGGTCCGGGCGCAGGCACTGGCTATCGGGTCGGTCAACGATCAGTGGGGGGTGTTCTCGCGATCGCGGGTGCGGCTGCTGCCGCATCAGTTGTGGGTGTGCCGGACGGTGAACCGGAAGTGGCCGTTCCGGTGGCTGGTCGCGGATGACGTGGGGCTTGGCAAGACCATAGAGTGCGGCTTGGTCCTGATGCCGTTGATTGCGTCGGGGCGGGTTCGCCGATTGCTTATTCTGGCGCCGGCGAAGCTGGTGCCGCAGTGGCAGTTCCGGCTTAAGGATATGTTCGACGTACGGCTCCAACGCTACCTACGCCAAGCGGACACGGCGTACGGGGACTTCTGGGGCACGGCGTTCCAGGTCGTGGCGTCTTTTCACACGCTACGCAGGGAGGGGGCGGCGCGTGAACGGCTTCTTGAATCCGACCCGTGGGATCTGGTCGTCGTCGACGAAGCTCACCACCTTGGCATCGACCAGAGGGCTAGCCCAACGCTCGCTTACGACCTGGTTGCCGATCTTGAGAGACGCGGGAAGATCAACTCCCTGCTGTTCTTCACCGGGACTCCGCACCGGGGGAAGGACTTTGGATTCTTCGGTCTCATGCACTTGGTACGTCCCGACCTGTTCGACCCGGAGAAAGACAGCGCCGAGCAGTTGACCCGGCTGCCCCTGGCGATGATCAGAAACAACAAGGAAGCAGTGACCGATCTCCAGGGGAATCGCCTGTTCCAGCCGGTGACCGTCAACAATCGGGAGTACGCGTACAGCGAGGAAGAAGCCCGATTCTATCAGACGCTCAGTGAGTTCATTATCGATGGACGTGCGTACGCGGCGACCCTGGATGGCCGGGCGCAGACCGCGCGCATGTTGGTGCTGACGACCCTGCAGAAGTTGGCCGCAAGCTCCATTGCCGCGATTCGCCACGCGCTGCGGAAACGCCGGGAGAGATTAGAGGAGGTCGTCGAATTTGCGGATCAGAACGGTGAGGCAGCCGTCAATCTGCCGGACGACGAGCAGGCGACGCTCGACGAGGTAGCGGAAGCGGAGGAGAATCTACCCGGCGCCGCGGCCATCGTGCTGATGCAAGACGAAATCGGACGCCTCGGCGAGCTCATCGCGTTGAGCGAGAACGTTACCGTCGAGACGAAGGTCGAACGTCTTGTGGCGCTGATCAGCGAGGAGCTTCCGGCCGGCGAGCCGGTCCTGCTGTTCACGGAGTACAAGGCCACGCAGGCGCTGATCGTGAACACGCTTCACCGCCGCTACGGCTACGGCACGGCGGCCTTTATCAATGGCGACGATCGCCTGGACGGAGTGGCGGCGCCAAGCGGCGAGATCAGGAGCGTAAGTCAGGCGCGCGAGGGAGCAGCGGAGGCATTCAACAAGGGCGGCGTTCGATTCCTGGTATCGACCGAGGCAGGCGGGGAGGGAATCGACCTGCAGGAGCGGTGCGCCGTTCTGGTACACGCGGACATGCCCTGGAACCCGATGCGGCTCCACCAGCGGGTGGGCCGGCTGTCGCGCTACGGGCAGGAGCGGCCGGTCTCCGTCTACATCCTGCGCAACCCGGATACGGTCGAGGCTCGGATCTGGGACTTGCTGAACGAGAAGCTGGCACGGGTCCAGCAGGCGCTCGACCGCGTCATGGAGCAGCCGGAAGACATCTCGCAGTTGGTCGTCGGCATGGCCGGGTCCGCGCTGTTCAACCGACTCTATTCCGGCGCCGAGGGAAAGACGGGGGAGCGGCTCACCGGGTGGTTCGACCAGGCCACCGCAACGCTGGGCGGGGAGGACGTCGTGGATACCGTTCGGGACATGCTCGGCAGCGTGTCGCGATTCGACTTTCAGCAGGTCGGACGGGACCTTCCCCAGGTGGACGTTCCTGATCTCGAACGGTTCTTCAGACTGGCCGTCGGCAGGCATGGCCGGCGCGTCTTCAAGCATGACGATGGTCTGGAGATCAGGGCGCCGGACGCGTGGAAGGATCGCCATTACGCCGTGCGCGACAAGTACGAAGGGCTCGTGTTCGACCGCGGCCTGCGCGGCGCCGGCGCCGCGGCACGGGTACTGGGCGTTGGCCACACCCTGTTTGACGTCGCCCTCGCGGAAGCGCGCGACCTGCCGGTCAGGGTAGCGGCGCTCGACGGGCTCCTCGCTCCCATGCTGATCCTCGCGGTCGAGGACGAGGTGACTGATACGGGAGCGGTCGTGCGGCGCTTGATCTTCGGGGTGACCGACGGCGCGGACGGGCCGGCGACGATGCGCGACTGGGAACTCCTGCGGCTGTTGAACGGCGTTCCGGTGAGGGCCTCCGAGGCAGACGCCGAGCCCGGCACGTCAGCGGACGAAATGACGGCGCTGGTGGAGCGAATGAAGCGCGCCTTCGACTCCCGCCTCGCAGACCACGCTCCGGCCTTCCGCCGTCCCACGTCGTGGCCGGAGATGCTCCTGGTACCCCGCCCGGATACCCTCGGCGCCAAGTGACCGGCGCCGGCGTCGAGCCGCCAAGCCGCGGCCGCTGACAGCCCGCCCCGGCCCGGAGTCGCCCCCGTCGAAATTGGCAGCCGGCCCGCCGAGGCAGCTTCCGTAATTTTTTTGCGCCCGTACAAAAGCGCCAGTGATGCGGTGGGCGTTGTTGGTGTCAGAGAGGCGCTTCATCCAAGGCCAGGCCACGCCGGCAGCCACTTGCGTGCATAGCCGGCGATATGGCGGCGGCAGCCAGGCAGGCTGCCGTGAGGCGACCCCCGGCCCGCCGTTCGGTAATATAGAGGGGGGCAGGGAATCAGGATGGCGCTCAGGAGGAACCAGTGGAGAGCGCCGACGGCCACGAGGAGCAGGCACGGCAGGCAGGGGAGGACGAACGGGCATCCATCCTTGGGGTGGCGAAGCACCGGCTTCCGGGACACTTGATCGCGTTTACGGTAGCGGTAATCGCCCTGCTGGTGGTTGCCATCGTCCGGTCCTGGGATAGTATGGGGGAGATAGTGCGGGACTACCCCTACTTGTTGAACACGTACATGCCGGCGGTCGTCACGCTACTGATCGCCGTGGAGGGAGTAATTATGGGACGCACAGCGTTGCTGCTGAAACTCAATCGCGAGATGGCGGTGGAGGAAGGACGCAAGGAAGGCATCCAGAAAGGGCGCCAGGAGGGCATCCGGGAGGGTATCCAGAAAGGTGTCCAGAAAGGTGTCCAGAAGGGCCTTCGGCGGGGAATCCGCAAGGGACGGCAGGAAGGTATCCGGGAGGCCATCCGGTTCCTGGAGAAGTCCGGCAAGGGCGACGTAGCCCAGTTCCTGCGCCGGGAACAGTCCAACGGCTGGGGTGGCGGCCAGCGGTAGGCGGTTCGACGCGCCCGCCGCGCCGGCGCGCCGGGCGGCCGCCGCCACGTGGTCGAGACGTACCCCCGACCGTGGCGGCGGTGGACTCTGGAGGGGGCGGACCGCTACCTTAGCGGTGGTAAGGGGAGGGCAGTAGTGGGCGATCTGGTACCGAGAGAGAAGGTTTCGCAGCAGGGCGTACGCGCCATCTTCGGCATCGGCGGCGGCGTGGGGCTGTTCCTGGCGGCTATGCTGGTGGGGTGGATTCCGGTCGTGGGCGGGATCGGCGGCACCCTGATGAATCTGGGCGGCTTCGTACTGCTCGGCCTGGGCGGCTTCAACGGCTTCCAGTTCATCCGCAACCTGCGGCGCCGGGGGTAGCCGCGCGGTAGCGGCGGCCGGAAGATGAGGCGTCGCGGGCACGGGCGGGGTGCCGTACCTGTCGATACTGCCGATAATCTAACCGTGAGGGACCGCCAGCCTATGCCGTGGAGGGTGTTCGGACTCGTCGGGCTCCTGGTCGTGGTGACCGCCTTTACGGCGCTCAACCTGGACCACCGGGCCGACGTGTCGCTGGGGGTCTATACCTTCCGCACCGTTCCGGTATTCCTGACCAGCTTGATTTCGTTGACCCTGGGGGCATTGCTGGCGGTGCCGTTCACCCTGCCGCGGCGGCGCAGCACGCGCCCCGTTCCCGAACCTCAACGGCCGCTGCAGATCACCGATGAGTCTGACGCCGCGCCGGTGCTCCCCGTCGAAGATGAGGCGGTAGCGCCTGCGCCGCAGGCTGAGCAACAGGCCGAACCGGAGGAGGCGGCGCCGGCGCCGATGCCCGCGGACGGTCCGCCGGAGCCGCCCCCGGACCGCAAGGCGCGGAGGCGGCTGCGCGGGCGGAGGCGCAAAGAGAGAGCGGAGTGAACCCGCGCTCCCGCCCCGGAGCGCCGCTGCCGGGCCGAGCGCGCCGGTTGTCCGGGCGGCAGATACTCCGCCGGCAGATACTGCGCTGCCTGGCGTTGGCGGGCGCGTTGATTGCGAGTGCCACCCTGGGGGTGGCTCCCGTTGCCGCGGCCCAGCCCCCGGGAGACGCGGCCGCCAACCTCGCCGCCGGCGGGAAGCTGGATGCCGCGTTGGCGCTGCTGGACACCTGGCTGGCCGACCACCCCGACGATCCGCGCGTTTTTCCCACCCTGCTGCAAGTGGTGGCCGCGGCCCCGCAGCCGCCGACGGTGGACGCGGTGGTGGGACGCTACCGCAGCAGGCTTGGCGGCGACGAAGTTGCCGTGCTGCGCGCGGTGCCCGCCGACTTGGCCGAGCTGAGCGGCGGCGTGGAACAGGCGCTGCAGGCGTTGGAGCTGCCCGGCGTGCGCGACGCCGCCGCGCGGCGCGCGGTGCTGCTGCTGGAGGTAGGGGAGGTGACGCCGGATACGGCGCCCGCCGGCATGCCGATGCTCCACGCCGGGCTGGCCCGCTCCGGTGAGGGGTTGGGCGAAGCGGGCTTGGAGCCGTCGTTGCGCGCCGCATTCGACGGCCCGGACGCGGCGGCCGGCATCGGCGGCGCCGTGGCCGGTTACGGGCTGGTGTCGCTCTTGGCGGCCAACGGACGCACCGACGAAGCCGCGGCGGTGCTGGAGCAGATGCGCCGCCGCTATCCGCGCAGCCCCGAGTACGCCCTGGCCGCCGCCGAGCTGCAGGCCGGCGCCGCGGCGCCGCAGGTGGTGGCGCTGCCGTCGCCGGCGATGCTGCTGGGCTCCCTCGTTGGCGCCTGCCGGGCGCCGTGCCCGGCGCCGGCGGGAGCGCTGCTTGCCCGCGACCTGAAGCCCGCCCCCCCGCGCCCCGCCGCGGCGCTACCCGACGTCGGCCAGATGGTGGCGTTGCTGGCGGCCCCCGCGTCCGAGCGGCCATCCGCCGCCGCCGTGCCGCCGTCGCAACGTGCCGAGCAGCTTGGGTCCGCGGCGCGTGCAGCGCAGCCGCCGCGGGCGGAGCAGGAGCCGGTGGCCCCCCGCGCCGCGTTCGAGCCGCCGGCATTCGTGGCGGCGCCGGCGGCAGGCGAACCCGCGGAGCTGGTACCGCTGCCGGAGCCGGGTCTGCCGGTGTTGGCAGCGGCCCAAGCGGCGGCCGGGCCGGAGCCGGCGCTGCTGCCGCCCGCCGCCAAGCTGCAAGCCGTCTTGGCGGCGGCGCCCCCGGCGCCCGAGCCCCTCGCTTCGCTCGCCGCGGCTGCTCCGCCTGCGGAGCGGGCCGCTCCGGTTCCCGCTTCAGCAGGCGCCGCGGTCGCCGTGGTCGCGGTGCAGGCTGATCCGTCCGGTGCGGCGGCGCCGGCCCCGGCGCGCGAGCCCGCCGCTTCGCTCGCCGCTGCTGTTCCGCCGGCGGAGCGGGCCGCCCCGGTTCCCGCCGCGGCAGGCGTCAAGGTTGCGGCGCAGCCTGAACCGGCCGGTGCCGCCGCGGCCGGACCACACGTGCGGGTTTCGTCGCAGCCGTCGCGGCCGGTGACCATCGCCGCCGAAGGCGCCGTGGACTCGATCACGAGCCGCGTCTCCGCCTTGTTGGGACCGGTGGCCGGCGCGGCCCTGGCGGCACCGGCAACGTCAGGCGGCGCCGTGGTGCGGGTGGCGGCGCAACCCGATCCCGCGGCGTTCATCGTGCAGACCGGCTCCTACCGCGACCCGGATAACGCGCTGGCGGTCGAACACCAACTCGCCGAGGCGGGGTTTGCCGCGTTGGCGCGCTCCTACCGCCTGCCCGGCGGCATCGTGCATCGGGTGACGGTGGGCGGCAACATGACCCAAACCCAGGCCGAGCGGCTGGTGGCCCGGCTCCGCGACGCCGGCTATGAGAGCAACGTAGCGCGGCGCGACGACGTTTCCCATCTGCCGCCGCCGCCACCCACGCGCTAGCGTTCCTCTACGGAGGGCGGGATCAGGACCAGGGCGGCGGCGTCATCGTCGGCGGTTACCTCTTCGAGGAGCTCCAGCCGCTCAAAGCGCAAAGTCGCGCCGCCGGTCTCCGTCACCCCGGTAATCTCCAAGCGCGCCGGCTGCAACACCAGTGAATGCAATATGGTTTCCCCGCGGCGCTGCTCCCGGTAGTCCACGGTGTAGGTGCGTAGCTCACGGGTGACCCCGGCAACCGACGTGACCTTGAACACGATGACCGGCTGTCCCACCGAGTAGACCGCGTAGGCGCCGGACTCCTGCCGGTCGCCGTCCCGCCAGGTAAAGCGCTGGGGCTCGAACTCGATCGACTGGCCGGCGCCGTCGCGGTAGCGGCCGGCGAGATCAAGGTCCACCAAGCCGGGGCGCACCGCGCCCGATTCCGCGAGCAGGCCGCGGTCGCCAAACTTGCGGTAGTCGCCGTCGAAGTGATGGTCGCCGCCCTCCATGGCGAGGCGAATTTCCGTTCCGCTCACCAGTTCCACCTCAATGGTGCGCTCAAGAGAGTGGATCAGCTCGTTGCGTACCCGGATTTCGATGCGATCCCCCGGCTGCCGCTGCGCGGCGTCCCACAGGTAGATTTCCTGCACGTCGCCGTCGAACAGGGTGATACGGCGCTGCTCCGGCTCGAACAGGACCAACTCCAGCCGCGCGTCCAGCGCATCCCCCGGCTGCGGCGGCACCAGCCGATACCACGGCCCCGCAAGTTGGCGCTCCATTCCCCCGTCACCCCGACCGGCGCGGGGTTCCACCACCGGCGTCTGCACTGCCTCACCGGGCGGCATGACGCCCGCGGGCGCCGCCGGCACCGCGGCTACCGGCGTGCTACGGGCGGGTGCTGCGGCGCCCGGCGCTACGGTGCCCACGGCGCTACTGCCGCCGCCGGCCGCGCAGCTGGCCAGCAACGTAGCACCCAGGAACGAGGCCGCCTCCCTGAGCAGGCGGCTGCCTACCGCGAACCGAAGCATGGCGGCCGGCCCCAGGTGGCTCCGCACCGGCGGGGGCGCCCCCGCGGCGCGCTGCTCGGCGCGCCGGCCGCCAGCATGGGTCAGCGGTGGCGCAGATCGATCACGGTGACGTCGCAAGATACGCTACAGCATGGCATAACTGGCGCCGCGCGGCTACCAGGGGCGGGCGCTGACGTTGCAGTCGGCGAGCGCGGAGCGGATCAACGCCGCGGCGCGGCGCGCCGGCTGCTTCGGTATCAGGCATTCCTCTTGCATGGTTTCGGCCATGAACGCCTCGATGGTGGCGAGGGCGTCGGGGCGGGGCAGGAACAGAAAGGCGAAGTCGACTCCCGCCGCGGAGGGGACGGTGAACGCGGCGGAGACCGTGACCGGGACGCGGCTCACCATGATTCGGGAGTGGCCCCGTGAAGCTACAATGGCCAATTCGGCAAAACAGTGGGGGATACGGTGGCGCGCGTCGCGGCGAAGCGGCTCCACGGCCTTGTCGGGCCAGGCGTCCGCCTCGACGAGCACGAAGACGCGGCTGGCGTCGGAACTGAACGTCAGGCCCTCGCGCGTCAGGCGCAGGTTGCGCGCCCGGCGGTAGGCGACGATCTCGTAACGCACGTAGGCGGAGCCATCCACCATGCAGGAGGAGACCACGTACCCGCCGCCCGGCGGCACCTGCCCGCTCCGGTAGGCGCCGAACAGCTCCAGGGCTTTGGCTGGCATGGGCGCAAGCCTACGCGCCCGCCCGCCGCGCGCCAATCGGCGGGCCCGGCAGCCGGCGTAGCGGGCGGGCCGACCGACGACGAACGCGGTGAGCTTGCCGAGAACGGCGGCCAACTCATAGACTGCAGCATGGAACCGCGCGACCGCTTTCGCTTTATCTCGCCGTTGGATCACCGCTACTGGGCGGCCAACCGCGAGCAGTTTGAGGCGTTGGCGGATTACCTGGGTGAGGAAGCGGCGGTGCGCTATGCGGTGCGGGTGGAACTGGCCCTGCTCGTCGAGTTGCGGCGCCGGCTGCCGGGAATCGCGCCGGACCGCGGCCTGGAGCAGCGCATCCACGCCGCCGGCAGCCGAGTCACCGCGGCCGCGGTGGCGGCGGAGGAGCGTGCCACCGATCACAACGTACGCGCCCTGGTCAACGTGCTGCAGCGCGAGTTGCCGGCCGAAGTGCGCCATCTCGCGCACCTCGGCGCCACCTCCTACGACGTCACCGACACCGCCGCCGCGCTACGCTACCGCGACGCCCTGAGACGGGTGGTGCTGCCGCTGCTGATCCGCCTCGAAGAGGCGCTGATCGAGCTGGCCGAACGAGAGGCCGACAGCGTGCAGGTGGGGCGCACCCACGGCCAATACGCGGTGCCGGTGACCTTTGGTTTCGCGGTCGCCGAGTACGTGGCCCGCCTCGGCAAGTCGATCCTGCGCCTCAAGCGCTGCAGCGACGATCTGCGCGGCAAGCTGGCCGGAGCGGTCGGCGCCTACAACGCCACCGCGCTGCTGGTAGACGATCCGCAGGAGCTGGAGCGGGCGGTGCTGGCCCGCCTGGGGCTGCGGCCCTCGGAAAGCGCCACCCAGATCGTGGAACCGGAGTATCTGTTGCAGGCCCTGCTGGAGCTCAATACCGCGTTCGGGATCGTGGCCAACCTGGCGGACGACCTGCGCAACCTGCAGCGCTCCGAAATCGACGAGGTGCGCGAGCCGCACGGCAGCCGGCAGGTGGGCTCCTCCACCATGCCGCAGAAGCGCAACCCCTGGAACTGCGAACACGTCAAGAGCCTGTGGAAGACCTTTGCGCCGCGGGTCATGACCTTCTTCCTGGATCAGGTGTCCGAGCACCAGCGCGACCTGACCAACTCCGCCTCGGCGCGCTTCGCCGCGGAGTTCGTCGCCGGGCTCACCGCCGCCGCCAATCGTATGTTGCGGGTAGTGACCGGTTTGCAGGTGGACCGCAAGCGGATGCGGGAGCGGCTGCGCGAGCGCGGCTCCGACTTGGTGATGGCCGAGGCGGCCTACGTGCTGCTGGCCGCGGCCGGTGACGCCGGCGCCCACGAACGCATCCGCCGCCTGACGCGGGCGTGCGAGCAGCAGGGCGGCTCGTTGCTTGACGCCGCGCGCCGCGACGGGGGGGCCTGGGAACGACTCGACCGCGCGGTACGGGCGCGTTGCGGCACCGGCGCAGAGGAGTTTTTCTCGCACCCGGAGCGCTACGTGGGAAGGGCAGGGGAGCAGGCGCGCGCACTGGCCGCCTGCTACCGAACCGCGATGCAGGGGCTGACCGCGGAACTCACCGCTTCCGCCGGCGGCGCAGGCTAGGAGCGCCCGTGGATACCATTCTGGTGCTGGACTTCGGCGGCCAGACCTGCCAGCTCATCGCCCGCCGCATCCGCGAGTGCGGGGTGTTCAGCCGCGTCCTGCCCGCGGAAGTGAAGCTGCAGGACCTGGAGCGGCGCGACGAGGCGCGCGGCATCGTGCTGTCGGGGTCGCCCGCGTCGGTGTATGACCCCGGCGCCCCGGCGCCCGACCCGGAGCTGCTGCGGGCGGGCGTGCCGATTCTGGGCATCTGCTACGGTATGCAGCACCTGATGCAGCAGCGCGGCGGGCGGGTGGCGCGCACCGGGACGCGCGAATATGGCCGCGCGCAGGTGGAGCAGGTGGCGGACTCGGCGCTGTTCCGCGGCCTGCCGGCCACCTTCCGCTCCTGGATGAGTCACGGCGACGCGGTGGAGCGCGTCGCCCCCGGCTTCCGCCGCACCGCAGTCTCCGAGCATGGCGCGGTGGCCGCGGTCGAGTCCCTGCCGGACGCCGCGACTGCGCCGATCTTCGGCCTGCAGTTTCATCCCGAAGTCTCGCACACCGAGTACGGGCGCCAACTTTTGGACAACTTCGCCGCCGTGATCTGCGGAGCGCGGCGGTCGTGGGACCTGGAATCCTTCGAGCGGCGCGCCGTCGCCGAGCTGCGCCGCACGGTGGGCGCCAGGCCGGTGGTGCTGATGATCTCCGGTGGGATCGACTCCACCGTGGTAGCCGCCCTGCTGCTCAAGGCGCTGCCGCCGGAGCAGGTGCACCTGCTGTACGTCGACACCGGGTTGATGCGGCGGGGCGAGACCGCCGAGGTGCGGGCGGTGCTGCAGCAGCTTGGCGCCCGCCACGTGCAGGTGGCCGACGCTACGGCCCGCTTCGCCGCGGCGCTGGCCGGAGTCACCGAGCCGGAGCGGAAGCGGCGCATCATCGGCGATCTGTTCATTGAGGTGCAGCGCGACGCGATGCGCGCGGAACTGGCCGACTGTTTTCTGGCCCAGGGCACCTTGTACACCGATCTGATCGAGTCCGGGAGCGGGGTTGGCGACAAGGCGGAGGTGATAAAGTCGCATCACAACGTGGCCGCCCCGCTGGTGGCCGAGCGGCGCGCCGCCGGGCTGCTGCTGGAACCGCTGGCCACCCTCTACAAAGATGAGGTGCGCCGCCTCGGGCGCGCTCTCGGGGTGCCGCGCCCGGTCCTGGAGCGCCATCCTTTCCCCGGCCCCGGCTTGGCGGTGCGGATCGTGGGGGAGGTGACCCCGGAGCGTTGCGACCTGCTGCGCGCGGTCGACGCGATCTACCTGGAGGAGCTGCGCCGGCGCGGCCTCTACGGGCGCGTGACGCAGGCGTTCGCGGTGCTGCTGCCGGTGCGCTCGGTCGGCGTTACCGGCGACCGCCGTAACTACGGGGCGGTGGCGGTGCTGCGCGCGGTGGTGAGCGACGACTTCATGACCGCGGAGGTGTACCGGTTCGAGATGGAGGAACTGCTGGCGATTTCGGCGCGCGTCACCAACGAGGTGCCGGGCGTGGGCCGCGTGGTCTACGACGTGTCCAGCAAGCCGCCGGCGACGGTGGAGTGGGAGTGATGACCGGGCGCCGCGGGCGGGCGCCGGCATGACCCTGTTCGCCTATCTCGCGCTGCCGTTGTTCGTGGTGGCCGCGGCGGCGCGTAGCGGGCCGCAGGAAGGAGGCCGGAGCGCGGCTCTGCTGCCCTGGTTCGCCGGCGCCGCCCTGCTGGCGATGCCGGTCTACCCGCTGATCGACCTGCTGGGGCGCGTCTTCCCGCCGTTCTACGACGATCCGCGGCTGCTCTACCTGCGCCCACTGGCGCTGGAGCACGGCGGCCCGCTCGTCGCCGCGCTGGTGGTGGCGTTGCTGCTGCGTCGCGCGCGCGACCGCCGCCAACGCCGCCGCCGGGCGTCGGGGTTGCTGCAGCGGGCGGCCGTGGCGCGCGGCGCGCAGACTGCGGCGGAGCTGGCGTTCTTTCTGGCCGCGCTGGGGGGCTTCTTCAGCATGTTCGCGCTGCTGGAGCAACTTGATCACTACGCCGACCCCAGCATCTATCGGTTGATCCTGCTGCCGCTGCTGCGGGTGGCGCTGGTGAGCGCGGCCGCCTTCCTGCTGGCGCGCACCGCCGGCGCCCGTATCTGGTGGCGCGGCCTGGCGCTGCTGGCAATCCTGGCGCTGCCGATCCTGACCGCCGCCGTAGCCTACGGAGATGCCGTGCAGCGCGCCGACCTTGCCGCGGCTGCCAGCGCCGCCGCCTGCGCCCTGGCCCTGCTGCCGCTGCTGCGCTCCTCCCGGCGCGAGGCTCCCGACGACCACGGGTAACGGCTGGCGCCTGCGCGGGCTGGCCTGCGCCGGGGCGGTGCTGCTGCTGGCGGCCGCCGGCGGGTGCCGCGCCCCCCGCGCCGAGCACACATGGCTGGTGGCGGCGGAGCCGTCGTTCTGGCACGCCGTCACCGCGGCCGACCCGGACCTGGAGGAGCGCTTGAGAGGTACCGTGCTGGCCGACGGCCGCCGCCTGCAGGTGCTGCTGCTCTCTGCGGAGACGCCGCGCGAGGATCTGGCGGAGCGGCTCGCCGGCGCCCGCTATGCGGGCGTCGTGCTGACCGCGCTGCTCGCCGCAGAGGGGGAGGAGTTGGCCGCCGCCTATCCCCATCTCCGGTTCGTGCTGCTCCCCTGGTCGGCGCCCGCGGTCGCCGCCCGCCCGCCGCCGCCGGCCAACCTCACCGAGGTCGCGTTCGAGCGACGGGACGCGTTCGAGCGCGCCGGGCGCCTGGCGGCCGCCTACCTGACCGACCTGCCGGTCACCGCGCCCGCCGCGGCGGTGGCCGCCTGGGGCATGCGCGAGACCGAAGCGGTGGCGGCGTTCCGCGCCGGCGTGGAGGCGGGCGGCGCCGGGGACGGCTTCGTCGAGCGGCGCTACGACCGCGCGCGCGGCCGCGCGGCGGTGGATGACAATCTGGATGCCGCCGCCCGCGCCGGCGCCCCGGTGGTGTATCTGGAGGTTGGCGAGTTCATCGAAGAAGGGCTGCGCGCCATGATCCGGGGCGGGCGGCGCGCGGTAGTCAGTAACTGGGGCCGGCGCCCCGGTTTCGAAAAGACCGTGCTGCTGTCGGTGGACGACCCGGCGCCGGAGGCGATCGTGGCCGGCATCGAGGCGCCCGCAGGAACCCGCGTCACGGTACCGTCGCAGGTGACGTGGGGCCTGGCGGCGCCGCTGCCGGCCGCCGCCGAGGGCCTCTACGACGCCACCCGCGCCGCCCCGGCCGCCCCGGGCGGCAACCTCACCAACCGGAACGACGACGGCACGTAGTGCTCGGGGATGAAGTAGTCGATTCGTTGCCGGCTTGGGAGGCGCGGCGGGTCGCGCTGCAGGAGGAGCTGGACGCGCGCAAAGGGCAGGCGGAGCGGAACCGGATGGGCGCGCTCAAGCGGCGCCGGGCGCCAAGGGGGTGCCCAACTTTTACCAGCGGGCGCGGGAAAGCCAGCACGGGCGCGCTATGGGGTTATGGGGCGCAGGCGGATGGCCAAGCGTTCAGCGGGCGGCTACGGATGGGGCGGTCAGGCGGGATTGTCGCAGATCCTGTTCAAGGATGGCGTTCAAGCGTTCCTCTATGCGGATGGCATCAGCGCGTGCCGCAGCGCGGTCCTCACGCATATCGTTACGCAGGTCAGCGATGGCCTCCAGCGTTGCCGCGTCGCCGGCCTGCATGTTGGCGTCCAGAGTATCCAGCCGGCCATGCAACGGGTTTACGCTGGCTATCTGAATGCCAACCAGGGCGCCGACGACGGTAACCACGACGGTCACCAAGGCGATAATGAAGGCAAGCCAGGATGACGGCGCCTTCGGGTTGGCATCATTCGCATTCATACCACGATGGTACCTCGCCCAGGCGGCGCGGTCAATCGAAGGCGGGGAGGGACGGGACTGGAGCCGAGAGAACTGGCCAACGTCCCGGCGTTCCGTGCCGGCGTGGAGGCGGGCGGCGCCGGGGATGGCTTCGTCATGGGAATTTGACAGAAGCGTAGCATCGGCCCCTACGCTCCGGGGCGGGCGGCGCGCGGTGGTCAGTAACTGGGGCCGGCGTCCCGGTCTCGAAAAGACCGTGCTGTTGTCGGTAGACGACCCGGCGCGGGCGGCGATCGTGGCCGGCATCGAGGCGCGGCAGGAACCCGCGTCGCGGTACCGTCGCAGGTGACGTGGGGCTGGCGGCGCCGCTGCCGGCCGCCGCCGAGGGCCTCTACGACGCCACCCGCGCCGCCCCGGCGGCCGCCGGAGTTGCACAAGGACGCAACGAGGAAAGATCAGGATGACGGTGAAAGCGGGGCGTACCAAAGGGCATTGAGGTAGGTAGATGAGCGGATCCGACCTGCCCAATCGTTGGGGTAAACAGTGGCTGTGAACAGAGACAAGCCTGATCGATGGAAGCGCGACATTGCACGCTCGGTGGACATGTTCAACGACTGGTTCGTCCGATTTGCCCCTGCGGCGTACCGGACCGTACGCGCACGGACCACCAGGGACGTCGAGGAAGCGTTGACGGAGACGAACAATCTTGCGAACGTAAACGTGGAGCTACTGAAAGCCAATCCTGCAATACTGCCTACGCTCCGAATGTCGGCGTGTCCGCCACTGGCGGCGGATCGTCTTGTCGGATTGGCAGGGGTACCCAGAAACCTCGTCAAGACGATGGAGGAGGGACGGCTACCCCCGCGGATGGCGCGGCAAGAGTTGGATCACCACCTTGGCAGGATTGCTAACGTGATCGGAAGAATGGCAGACCCGGACATCTTCGTGTGGCTGGAACGAAGCAATGGGCCAGTCGATCAGGAACGGTATCGTGCCGCAACGATCGTAGCCGATCGTCTGTGCGGATCGGTCACCAATCCGATCATCCGCAACGCCCAGGAACGTCGTCAACTTGACGCCATCACCGAGTGGCTGACGGGGATGGGCTACACCCACGTACCGGCAAGTAAGCGTACAACATACGATCGGATGCCGCCGGGAACGTTCTCTTTCCATCTGAACGTACCAGTCGATCAGGAGGGTGTCGAGCACTCGGTCAAGTTGCCGATCGATGCCGTAGTCATGCCGAGGAGTGCGCGTGCCGACGATCTGCCGCTCCTCATTGAAGCGAAGTCGGCGGGAGACTTCACGAACGTCAACAAACGACGCAAGGAAGAAGCAATGAAGATGAACCAGTTGCGCCACACTTACGGCAACTCGATGCGGTTCATCCTCTTCCTCTGCGGATACTTCGATAGCGGCTATCTCGGTTACGAGGCCGCCGAGGGGATCGACTGGGTATGGGAGCACCGGATCGATGATCTCGCGGAGTTCAGATTGTAGATGAAGGGAGACTCGATAGTGGCTTGGGAGGCGCGACGGGTAGTGCTGCAGGAGGAGCTGGACGCGCGCAAGGGGCAGGCGGAGCGGAACCGGATGGGGCAGTTTGCCACGCCGCCGGGATTGGCGGTCGACATTCTGCGCTATGCGAGGGATCGGCTCGGCGGCACTGAAGGAGTGCGGTTCATCGATCCCGCCATCGGCACCGGGGCGTTCTATTCGGCGCTGCTCGCTGCCTTCCCACGCAGCGCCATCGCGGCAGCGGCCGGCTATGAGATCGACCGGCACTACGGGGCGCCGGCGGCGGAACTGTGGAACGGAAGCGGGGGGCTGGACCTTCGCCTCGAGGACTTTACGCGCGCCGACCCGCCGCCGCCAGCCGACAAACTCGACCTGTTGATCTGCAATCCGCCTTACGTTCGGCATCATCATATTCCGAACCCGGAAAAGCAGCGCCTCAAGGCGCGGGCGCGGCAGGCCGCCGGCCCGGAACTCAATGGCCTTGCCGGGCTCTACTGCTACTTTCTGCTTCTGTGCCACCCGTGGATGGCGGAAGGCGCGCTTGCCGGATGGCTGATCCCCAGCGAATTCATGGACGTGAACTACGGCGCCGCGGTGAAGCGTTACCTGCTCGACAAGGTGACCCTCCACCACGTGCATCGGTTCGATCCGAACGAGGTGCAGTTTGGCGATGCGCTGGTTTCGTCCGCGGTGGTCTGGCTCAGCAACCGGAAGCCGCCCGCCGATCACGCGGTGCGGTTCAGCTATGGCGGCTCCCTGCTGCGCCCGCGCGTTGAGCGTCCGGTGCCTGCTACTGTTTTGCGCCGGTCGGCAAAGTGGACGCGGTATCCTGTGGAAGAGAACCGCGCGGCAGCGACCGGCCCCGTGTTGGGGGACTTCTTCAAGATTCGGCGCGGAATTGCAACCGGCGGCAACCGGTTCTTTATCCTGTCCGCCGAGGAGATCGAACGGCGCGGGTTGCCGCGGGAGCTGTTCCGGCCCATCTTGCCGAGTCCGCGCTACCTGGACACCGACGAAGTAGCGGCCGACGCGCACGGCAATCCGCTGCTGGAGCGGAGGTTGTTCCTGCTCGACTGCCGGTGGCGGGCGGACCTGATCAAGGAGCGGCAGCCGCGGCTGTGGTCCTATCTCGAAGCGGGGCGCGCGCAGGGCATCACCGAGGGCCACGTCTGCCGGCACCGTACGCCGTGGTACGCGCAGGAACGGCGCGCGCCGGCGCCGTTCGTCTGCACCTATCTCGGGCGCAACGGCACGAAGCGCGGCCGCCCCTTTCGCTTTATCCTCAATCACTCCCGGGCCACCGCCGCAAACGTGTACCTGATGCTGTATCCCGCACCACCGCTGGCGGCGATTCTGGAGCGCGACCCCGTGCAAGCGCGCCAAGTGTGGAAGCTGCTGAACGGCATCTCCCCGCAGACGCTGCTCGGTGAGGGCAGGGTGTACGGTGGCGGCCTCCACAAACTGGAGCCGAGGGAACTGGCCAACGTCCCGGTGCCGGCGATTGCCGAGCTGCTGCCGGGCGCGGCGCTGCCGCCCGAACCGGAGCAGCGCGAACTGTTCGCCGCCACGCCGCCGCCGGGGGCGCGGTCGCCAACGGAAGGCGATCCGTAATATCCTGCCGGCGCCGTGCGGGTCAACTTCGCAGCCAACACCACGATCGGCGAGGATTCCTCATTCGAAGGGCGTTGCGCCATCAGCGGCAACCTGCGGGTCGATGGCCGCTTCGTGGGGCCGGCGCTGGAGGTGGAGCAGCTCTACGTCGGCCCCTCCGGCAAGATCAGGACCGACGTCACCGCCGGCGTGGTGGTGGTGGAGGGCGTGGTGCTCGGCAACATCACCGCCGGGCGCCGGGTGCTGCTGCTATCCACGGCGCGGGTAGTCGGCAAGGTGACCGCCCCGGAGCTGGTGCTCCAGGATGGGGTGATGCTGGACGGTGAGTGCTCCATCGGGAGCATGCGCGGCGCCGGCGCGCGGCGCTTCATCCACGAGTTGTACGAGAATCAGGGCGAGCCCCGGTAGCGGTCGGTACCCGACTAATCCGGACCATCTCTCCCGGGCCTCCGGCAGCAGGCAGGGCAGGGGCAGGCAGTAGGCCGGCCGGGCCGCCGGCCGGAGCCTTGACTTGCAGCACCGGGAACTGGTATGTAAAGTGTACGCACCGATGGCTAGACGAGTCTGTATCATCAACTTCAAGGGTGGCGTAGGCAAGACCACGCTGGCCTTTCACCTGGGCACCGGACTAACCAGGTACCATAACCAACGGGTCCTGCTCATCGACATGGATCACCAGAGCAGCCTGTCCATGCTGTGTCTGGGACCAGACGGGTGGGGCGAAGCAGTGGCAGCAAACAGAACCATAGACCAAGTGTTCCGCCCGTTTGTCGAAAATATCGGGAAACCAAACGACCAGATCATTTCTCGGAGTCTCACGAAACAACTGCAGCCTTACGATCAGTTGCATCTAGTGGCTGCTAGTCTATTCTTGGATGACCTCGAAATCCTGCTAACAGCGTCGCATCAGGGAGATGCCATCCGGTCCGAGTGGAATAAGCGTACTCTCATCTGTCGATGGATTCACGAAAACAACGTCGATGACATGTACGATTACATTATATTCGACTGTCCCCCAGCAACGAAAATTGTCACTCAGAATGCAATTGCCGCAAGTGATTGCTACATTGTGCCGGTTGTCCCGGAGGCCGTAATGGAACGCGGGACGCCGCATCTTTACGACGTGATACGAACTCGCATTGACAGCAAGCTAAAGGATCTTTCGTCGGCGCTGAGAGAAAGTTCTCCTATACACGTTCACGATACCCAACTTGCCGGCGTAGTAGTGACTCGCATTAGGACATCTGGCTCGTATTCGGGATACGTCAATGACCATACGCAGCATCTCCGCACCTTGATGGAGCGTTGGAAGGATGATTTGGTACAACCCTACATTCACGATGGTGTAGGAGTGTCGGATGCACTTGCTGAGGGAGTTCCCGTGTACGACCGAAGCAAAACCCAGAACGTGGGCCGACGACAAATCAACACACAATACAGCGATTTGGTCCGAGCACTAAAGATGAGGATAGATAGTCGATGAGCGGCCAGCGGTCTCAATCCGATCTTCCTGAGGAGACCCTGTTGATCGATGATTTGATTCGATATCTTTCTCAATTGGCTAGTTTGAATGGTCAGCGTAGGACGGGGAATCGAGAATTGAGCGTCGGCCTTCGTCGGCTGGCTAGAGGGCTGAGACCCTACTCGGATCGTACGATTTCAGAATTTATCGACCACATCAAGGCAAAAACGGAGCACATCCATGCGTCATCAAAGCCTCAGAAGGCGACTCTTCCTCCAAGTCTTGAGTCAGTGTCTCAACAGGATGTCGAAAGGATTCTTGGTGACAGTAACTACACCAAGAAACAGATTATTGAGATCGGCATAAGGCGTTTTGGAATTTCGCGTTCGAAGTTGGAGGGGTCCAGTAAGCAAGACGTAGTGAACTCCGTCTTCGCCGCGCTTGATCACGAAAAGTCTCTCGATGTGATTTCCCAAGAGGCTAGTCGTAGTGTGAGAGTTTCTTGACGCACATGCACATTGTGTCAGCGGACACCAAACGTAGACCAATCCCCGCAGCAGCCGCCGGCGCCGGTAGGATTGTATGTACACTATAGATCGACCGGTCCGGGGAGGAAGCGCATTGAAGTGGATTGTTGTTTGCTTAACTGTTGTCGCAATAGCAGGGTGTTGTACCCCCGGCGAGCCCGGTTGTCGTCCCAGGTTTCTCAATATCCCATCTGAATTCCATGGCGAATGGAGCGCAAACGAGCTTTATCGTAAAGATACGTGGACATTCAGCTTAGATACTGTCACCCACGAATGGATAAGTGGTCGTTATAGTGGCATAGTGGAAGATAGTAAAACCCTTAGTATTGACAATACAAGTATAATAAAGAACGAGAGTGAGATTACGCTTATTACTGCCCATGAAAGTGCGCCAACTGAAAGGAACACGTTTGAGATAGGCATCACGTCCACGATTGACGACTTACAAGAATTGTTAACGGGTGAGCCGCCCCCTAGCAAAATGAGGTGGACCAATAATAATGGTGAGGTAAGAATACTGATAAAGCAATAAGCCACCGTAGCAGCCACGGCCCCATGTCAACCCGCACCGGGCGCTAGCGCTAAGTCCGCACTGGGCGCGGGTGCCAACTTATTCAACGCAAGCAGCCAGCTTTTTCCCACGATGGATGCAGCAATCTCCGATAGGTTAAGTTAAGTTAGCGGGCTTCCGGCCACAGGGACTGGCGTTCCCGCTCCTCGCGGCACGCGGCGAACCAGCGTTTCCAGAGCTGGTCCAGCTCGGCGACCAGCGCCGGTTGCTCCGCCGCCCGGTCATGCAACTCGCAACGGTCGGCCTCTACGTCGTACAGCTCCCAGCCGCTACGGCCCGCGGGTATGCGATGGCCCACGTGCCACCGCTCGGGACCCAGGCTCACCGCCTTCCAGCACCCGCGGCGCACCGCCCGGCAGCCGGTCAGCTCCCAGAACAGTGCCTCGTGCGGTTCGCGCCGCCGGCCGCGCAGCACCGGCGCCAGGCTGCGGCCGTCCGGCGCCCCCAGCGTCTGGCCGCGGAACTGCTCCGGGTAGGCGGCGCCGGCCAACTCCGCGAAGGTGGGGAGCAGGTCGATTACGTGGCCCACCTGATCGGTGATCGTGTTGGGCCGGATGACGCGCGGCCAGGAGGCGATCAGCGGGGTGGCGATGCCGCCTTCGTGGTCGAATACCTTGTACTTGCGGAACGGGGTGTTGCTGGCGTTGGCCCACGGCGCGTCCACGGTGGTGTAGGTATCGACGCCGCCGGGAACGCGCTGCGGCGTGTTGTCGATGTGTTCGCCGCAGCCGCCGTTGTCGGACAGGAACAGCACCAGAGTGTCGTCCGCCACGTTCAGTTCGCGCAGCTTATCGAGCACCCGCCCGATGCCGCGGTCCATCCGCTCCACCATCGCCGCGTACACCGCCATCTTGCGGTCCCAGCGCGGCTTGTCCGCGGCCTGCTCCCAACTGCCGCAGCCCGCGTCGCGCTCGGAAACGCCCCACTGCGGTTGCACGATGCCGAGGTCGAGCAGGCGCCGGTAGCGCCGCCGGCGCACTTCATCCCACCCGATCAGGTAGCGCCCTTGGTAGCGGGCGATGTCCTCCGGCGGGGCGTGCAGCGGAAAGTGGGGCGCGGTGTAGGCGAGGTAGAGCAGGAACGGTTGGTCGCCGGCGCCGTAGCGGTCGAGGAACGAAACCGCCCGGTCGCTGAAGGAGTCGGTAATGTAGAAGTCGGGATCATCCGGCGTGAAGGGGCGGGTCAGGCGGGCGTCGTCGCCCCAGTAGCGGTAGTCGCCGGGCGCCTTGTGCACCGGTTCCGGTTCGCCGGGGCGGCGCTTTCCGGGATTGAAGTAGTTGCTGCCGCCGTCCACCAGCCCCCAGTAGCGGTCGAACCCGCGGTCAACCGGCAGCTCGCCGCGGTCGTGCCCGTTGTGCCACTTGCCCGACATCAGGGTGCGGTAGCCGGCGCCGCGCAGCAGCTCGGCGAAGGTGACGTTGTTGCCGCCGCCGCGCAGGCGGGCGCCCAGGCTGCCCAGGCCCACCTTGTGACAATACTGGCCGGTGAGCAGCGACGCGCGCGTGGCCGAGCACACCGCGTTGTTGTAGAAGTGGGTAAAGCGCAGCCCGCCGGCCGCCAGCCGGTCGAGATTGGGAGTGGCGATCTCGCCGCCGTAGCAGCCCAGGTCGCTGAACCCCAGGTCGTCGGCCATGATCAGCACGATGTTGGGGCGCGGCGCGGCAGGTTGCGGCATGATCGGCGCTACTCCTCCGCCAGGGCGTCGTAGACGATTTCCTTGACCACTCGGCTGAGCGGCCAGAAGAAGGGCAGGTGCTGCGCCAGGGTGATCACCGTCAGCCCGCTGCGCGGGGCGGTCCAGAACTCGGTGCTGGCGCCGCCGATCCAGCCATACTCGCCGATCTCGGCGGCCGGCACGTAGGCGGAGCGCCACGCCCGCACCGAGACGCCGAGCCCGAAGCCCAACCCGTCGTAGCGTTCCTGCGGCTCCTTGCGGATCGGGATCATGTCGTCGGGGAGGTGGTTGCGCGTCATCAGCCCCGCGGTGGCGGGTTGCAACAGCCGGACGTCGCCCAACTCGCCGCCGCCGGCCAGCATCAGGCAGAAGCGCAGGTAGTCGCCGGCGGTGGAGACCAGGCCGCCGCCGTTGGAGAGGAAGCGCGGCGGTTCGCGGAAGCTGAACGGGGTAACGGTGCCCCCCTGCGGCGCGGCGACCTCCTGCAGCCCGCCGTGCGAGTCCGGCCCGTACATGGCGGCAAGCCGGTGCGCCTGCTGCGGTGGGCAGTAGAAGCCGGTGTCGGTCATGCCCAGGGGCTGGAAGATGCGTTCCGCCAGGAAGCGGTCGAAGGGGAGGCCGGAGGCCACTTCCACCAGCCGGCCCAGCAGGTCGGCGGCGAAGCTGTAGCGCCACTCCGCGCCGGGAGGGTAGAGGAGCTGCAGCCGGTCCAGCCGGTCGGCGATCTGCTCCAGGGTGCACTCCCGCAACGGGGGCAGGCCGTGCTCTTGGAAAACCCGATCGACCTCCACGTTGCCGGGCAGGCCCGCGGTGTGGCGCAGCAGGTCGCGCACCGTGCTCGCGCGGAAGGTGTTCAGCGCGCCGCCGGTGTCGCCGCCGGGGAGCGCCACCGGCAGCCCCCGCAGCCGCGGCAGGTAGTCGGCGGCTGGCGCCTCCAGCTCCAGTTTGCCGGCGTCGCACAGCATCATCACCGCGGTGCTGCCCACCGCCTTGGTCATCGAGTAGATGCGAAAGATGGTATCCGCCCGCATCGGCCGGTCGTTGCCGACGTCTGCCATGCCGCGCGCTTCGAGATGCGCCCGCGCGCCGCGCCGGGCCACCGCCACCACCGCGCCGGCAATTTGCCGCCGGTCAACGAACTCCTGCAGGGCGGCGTCGATGCGCTCGCCCAGGCCGCTCACGTCGCCCAGGTCGCTCGCAAGCATCACGGACTCACCACGATGGTGCCGTTCCGCCCGACCGCCACGAAGCGCCCGTCGCCCCAGGCAACGTCGTGCAAGGTATCGTAGGTGGCGACTTCCAGGGCGGGTTCCCAGCGGTCGCCGTCGGGGCTGTACATGATCATGCCGTCAGAGTAACTCACCGCCACGAAACGCGCGCCGTTCCAGGCGACTGCCGTGAAGTGGTCGTCGGCCAGATAGTCGTGGTCATCCGCCAGCGCCCACCGGTCGCCGTCCCGGCTGTGCACGACGGCGCCGACATAGTCATTGCCGCCCCAGCCCACGGCGACGAAGCGCTTCCCGCTCCAGGCAATGCCGTTGAAGCCGTAAAGAGGCCATTCAGGATCATCGGGGGGCGCATCTTGAACCGGCACCGCGGGCCGGCGCGCGGGCCGCCAGCGGTCGCCGTCCCGGCTGAGCACAATCGCTCCGTGATCCCCGACGGCGACAAACCGCGTGCCGTTCCAAGTCACGTCACGCAAGTTCTCCCCGGTACCGCTCTCGGCCACCCTGGTCCAGCGCTCGCCGTCGGTGCTGCGCATGATCGTTCCACGTTTGCCTACGGCCACGAGCGCCTCTCCGCTCCACGCGACCGCGGCGAGGCGGTGTTCAGCATCCGGGGAAACCGGCGCCTCGCGCCAGTGGTGACCATCCGCGCTGGAGGCGATACTGCCGCCTACGGCCACGAACCGGTCGCCGGCCCACGCCACGCCGTAAAGGCAGCACGGTGTCGAGTCGGCGCTCGCTTGCTGCCAGCGTTGCCCATCCCGGCTATGCACGATCGAGTACGGGTCACCGGAAACCGCGACGAACCGTCCGCCACCCCAGGCAACGCCGTCGAGGACATTCAGACGGGTGTCGCCGGAGTCGCTTGCCTCTTCCCAATGGGCCCCGTCGCTGCTGATCAGAATGACGCCGCCGGAGCCGACGGCGACGAAGCGGGCGCCGTTCCAGGCCACGCCGTGAAAATAGTGGTGGCCCCCAATCCACCAATCTCCCTCCGGGCCGATCTCCAAAGGGGCCGCCTCACGGGCTTCGTCTCCGACCTGCACCGTCGCCGTTTGCCAGCGCTCACCGTCGGTGCTGTAGCGGATGCTGTGACCAACGGCCACGAAGCGCCGGCCGTTCCAGACCACGTCTTCGAGCCGCTCCGGGGAAAGGAGACCGCCGTCGGCCGCGTTCCAGTGCCGGCCATCGCTGCTGCGCAGAATGGCGCCCCGGCCAACGGCCACGAAGCGCGCCCCGTTATGGGCGACGGCGTGAAGCGGACCCGCGGCCCCCGTGTCCGCGGTCTCCCAGTGCTCGCCGTCCTCGCTGTACAGGACGCTGCCGTCGCTCCCGACGGCTACGAAACCGCCGCCGCCCCAGGCAACGCCGGCCAGACTCGCCCGGGTAGCTCGCCGTACCCGTTGCCAGCGGCGGCCGTCGCGGCTGTGCGCTATGTCGCCGTCGTCGCCTACGACGACGAAGTGGTCGTTTCCCCACGCCACGCCGTTCCAGTCACCCATGTTGAAGGTAGTTGAATGATCCCAACGATTGCCGTCGTCGCTGGTCAGGATCGTAGCGCCGCCGAGGGCAACGAAGCGCCCGCCTCCCCACACGACCTTGGTGAGATGCAGCCACTCGTACGTGGGGCTGAAACTCTCCCAGTGATCGCCGTCGCTGCTGCGCGCGAACGTGCCTTGCCAGCCGACGGTAACGAATATCTCGCCGTTCGAAGCAACGCTTTCCAGGCTTGCTCCGGTCGTTCCGCGAGCGGATTTCACGCCGCCGCCGCCGTGGACCAACCGCCATACCTCTCCCGTTGCGTCATCGGGCGCCGGTTCGGCGCGTTGCGCATGCGCCGGCATCCATGAGACAAGCAGCAAGAGAAGGGCGGCCGCCAATCCCTGCCGCTGCGGTTGGCGCGTCACGGACTCACCACGATGGTGCCGTTCCATCCGACCGCCACGAAGCGGCCGTTGCCCCAGGCGACGTCGTTCAGGGCATCGAAGGTGGCGATCTCCGCCGCCGGCTCCCAACGGTCGCCGGCGTCGCTGTACATGATCGTGCCGTCAAAGGAGCCGACCGCCGCGAAGCGCGTGCCGTTCCCGGCAACCGCGGTGAGTGACTCGTGGGCGAGATAGTCGTGATCAGCCGCCAGGTCCCAGTGGTCGCCGTCGCTGCTGCGGGCAACCGTGCCTACGCGGTCGTCGCCGCCCGTGCCCACGGCGACGAACCGCTCACCGCTCCAGGCAATGCCCGTGTAGAGTGGCCAGTCAGGGTCGTCGGGGTGGGGGTATCTCGAACCGGCAATAGCACCGCCGCGGGATAGCGGCACGGGCCGGCGTGCGGGCCGCCACAGGTCACCGTCCCTGCTGCGTACGATCACGCCGTCACCGCCGACGGCTACAAAACGCTCGCCATTCCAAACTACGTCGGACAGGTACTCGTTGGTGGCGCTGTCGGCGGCCGCGGCCCAGCGCTCGCCGCCGTCCGTGCTGCGCAGGATCGTTCCGCCTTCGCCGACGGCCACGAGCGCCGTTTCGCTCCGGGCAACGGCGCTGAGGTAGCCGGCGAAGGAAGCGGGCGTTTCCTGCCAGCGGTTACCATCCGGGCTGGTAGCGATGGTTCTGCCGACGGCTACGAACCGGTCGCCGGCCCACACGACGTCGTGCAGACCGAAGGGAGCGGAGCCGCGGCTCGTTTGCTGCCAGCGCTGCCCATCCGGGCTGTGCAGGACCGCGTTCAGAGAGTATCCCACCGCCACGAACCGCCCGCCGCCCCAGGCGACGCCGTGCAGCTCGGCAAGGGGGCGCCCGGTATCGCTTGCCTGCTTCCATTGCACTCCGTCGCTGCTCACCAGAATCGCGCCGCCGGCGCCGACGGCGACCAGTCGGGCGCCGCTCCGGGCGACGCCGTTGAGGTAGATGCGCCAGTCGTTCACCCGCCCGTTCACCAACGAAGACGCGGCTACGGCTTCCCCTTCGATCTGCGCGGTGGCCGTCTGCCAGCGGTCGCCGTCCTCGCTGTACAGGATGCGACTACCGACCGCCACGAAGCGCCGGCCCGTCCATACCACGGCGCTGAGCCGCTCCGGGGGGCCGAGACCGCTGGCGGCCGCGTCCCAGAACCGGCCGTTGCTGCTATGCAGGATGATGCCCTGGCCAACGGCGACGTAGCGCTCGCCGTTATGGGCGACGGCGTAGAGTGGCGTTGAGATGCCGGTGTCTCTTGACTTCCGCCAGTGCACGCCGTCCTCGCTGTGCACGACGCCGCCATCGTTCGCGACCGCTACGAACCGGCCGCCGCCCCAGGTAACGCCGAGCAGGGTGGCGCCGGTAGCCGTTCGCCGTGCCCGCTGCCAGCGGCGGCCGTCGCGGCTCTGCAAAATGGCGCCGTCGTTACCGACCGCGACGTAGCGATCGTCGCCCCAGGCCACGCCGTTCCAGCTCGTGCCGGGAAACGTGATCGGTTCCCACAGATCGCCGTCGGCGCTGCGCATGATCGTGTGGTCGCCCACGGCAACGAAGCGCCCGCCTCCCCACACGACGCCGGTGAGCCACAGCCCGAAGTAGGCCGGGCTGAAACTCTCCCAGTGATTGCCGTCGCTGCTGCGCGCGAACGTGCCGTTCTCTCCGACGGCGACGAAGGTCTGGCCGTTCGACGCCACGCTCTTCAAGCTCATTCCCGTCGTGCCGCGGGGAGAGGTCACGCCGCCGCCGCCGCGCACCAGCCGCCACGCCAATCCTGCGCTGTCCTCTGGCGCGGGTTCCGCGCTCTGCGCCTCCGCCGGCGCCCACGGGAGCAGCAGCAAGAGAACCCCGACCGCCAATCCCCGCGCGCCGCTCGTCATGCGCCTCATCATAGCAGATGGTCGCGGCCCGCGCTTGGCATGGACTGCTGCTATAATCGGGGGCATGGTGAGTTGGCCGCCGGCGCGGATTGGGGACGCGGTAGCGGACGTGGAGACCCCGGCCCTGCTGCTGGACCTGGACGCGGCGGAGCGCAATATCGAGAGGCTGCAGGAGATCACCGCCGGCACCCGCGCGGTGCCGCGCCCGCACGCCAAGAGCCACAAGTGCCCGAACCTGGCGCGGCTGCAGGTGGCGCGCGGCGCGGTGGGGGTGTGCTGTCAGAAGGTGAGCGAGGCCGTCGCGCTGGTCGACGGCGGCGTGACCGACGTGCTGGTGTCCAACCAGGTGGTGGACCCCGCCAAGCTGCGGCGGCTGGCGGCGCTGGCGCGCCGGGCGCGGATTGCCGTGTGCGTGGACCAGGCGCGCAACGTTGCCGACCTGAGCGCCGCCGCCCGGGCCGCCGGCGCGGAGCTGGCGGTACTGGTCGAGATCGAGGTCGGCATGGGGCGCTGCGGGGTGGCGCCGGGGGCCGAGGCGGTCGCGCTGGCGCGGCAGGTGGAGGCGGCGCCCAACCTGCGCTTCGCCGGGCTGCAGGCGTACCACGGCAGGGCCCAGCACCTGCCGCGTCCGGAGCAGCGCCGGGACGCGGCGCAGGCGGTCGCGCAGATCGTGACCGAGACGGTGGCGGCGCTGGCCGCGGCGGGATTGGAGTGCCCCACGGTGTCGGGGAGCGGCAGCGGCACCTGCCGGTACGACGCCGCGGGCGGCGCGTTCACTGAGATTCAGGCCGGCTCCTACGTGGTGATGGACGCCGGGTACGGCGATTGCGGCGTCGGGTTCGAGCACAGCCTCTTCCTGTGGAGCCAGGTAATGAGCGCGCCGCGCCGGGAGACGGTAATACTGGACGCCGGCCTCAAGGCGTTTACCGTCGAACACGGTATGCCGCGGGTGGCGGCTCCGGCGGGCAGCGGCTGGGATGGGCTGACGGTGCGCGGCGCGTCCGACGAGCACGCCACGGTCGACACCGCCGGGGCGGAGCGCTCCCCCCGAGTCGGCGACAAGCTGCGCCTCATCCCCCCGCACTGCGACCCCACCGTAAACCTGCACGACTGGCTGACGTGCATCCGTGGCGAGCAGGTAGTGGACCTGTGGCCAATCAGCGCCCGCGGCCCCGGCCTGTAGGCGCGTGCGCACGACGGAACTTGACGTGTAGCACCGTGAATTGGTAGGAATGATGAGCCGTGGCTAATCGACGTGTTTGCATCATCAGTTTCAAAGGAGGCGCAGGCAACACCACACTGGCATTCTACCTTGGTACGGGACTGACGAGGTTCCACGGCAAGCGCGTACTGCTGATCGACGTTGACTTCCAGAGTCGTCTGTCCCTTACATCTCTGGGAGACCGGTTGGAGAGTGCCGTCAAAGAGAGGAGGATCATCGACGAAGTGTTCCGTAGCTATTTCAACGGCAATGGGGAACTACCGAACGCAGGAATCATATCGCGGCGGAGTTACGGAGAGCCCGATCTTGTTGCTGCGGATCTGTTGGATGAAGTCGAGACTGACCTGGCCGCGCCGCATCGCGGAAACACGATTCATTCCGAGTGGAATAAGCGTAGTCTCATATGTCGGTGGATTCACGAGAACCACGTCGACGAAATGTACGATTACATTATATTCGATTGCCCTCCGGCAACAAAAATTGTCACGCAGAACGCGATAGCAGCCTGCCATAGCTATGTTGTTCCGGTTTTTCCCGCGGCTTTGGTTGCGCCCGAGACACCGCATCTATTCGAAACGATGCGAACTCGTATTGACCGGAGACTACAACAATATGCGGACTCGACAGGAGATACGAATCCGGTATTTGTTCGTAACACCAAGCTTGCCGGCGTAGTAGTGACTCGTACAAGGGCTGCTGCTTCAACAGCGGAATCGACCCGTGATCAATCGGAACAGGTCAGAGCCCTGGAACGAAGGTGGAAAACCAAGATAGTAGACTCCTACCTTCTCGACGGTTTGGGTGTGTTCGACGCGTTATTGCAGGGATTTTCCGCGTTTGGCCGCGGCCTTGCTCCGAAAGTAGGCCGACGAAGTCTTGATTCAATTCTTGGAGAGTTGACAGTTACGCTAATGAGAAGGATAGACGCCGTGCGGGTGAGTAAGCGATGACCCGCGCGCCGTCTCCGCGGGAGGGCAGTCTTGCGGTCAAGGTCGACAGACATCTGTTCAGCGTCGAAGATTATGCGAGGATGGGGGAGGCCGGCATCCTTACGGCGGCGGACCGGGTGGAGCTGGTTGCCGGAGTGGTGCGCGAGATGAGTCCGATCGGACCGTCGCACGCCGGCCTCGTGGACCTGCTCGCCGAGCTGCTCTTTGCGTGCCTCGCGGGCGCGGCGCAGGTGAGGACGCAAGGCCCGGTTCGCCTGAGCCGGGACACCGAGCTGGAGCCCGACGTGGCGCTCCTGCGGCGCCGGGCCGACTACTATCGGCGGCGTCACCCGGAGGCCGGGGAGATTCTGCTGGTGATCGAGGTGGCCGATTCCTCGCTCCCGTACGACCGGGGCGAGAAGATGCCGCGCTATGCGCGGGCCGGAATACCGGAGGCGTGGTTGGTCGACGTCGCGGCTCGGGAAGTCACCATCTACTCCGCGCCGCAACCTGACGGCTATGCCGACGCGCGGGTGGTACGACCCGGCGAGCAGATCGTCTCCGCCACCATCAAGGCGTTGCGCCTGCCGTCAAACGCGCTGTTCGGTCACGCGCACTGAGGTCACTGGGAGGTGTAGCCGCCGTCGACGGGGAGGCAGACGCCGGTGATGAAGGAGGCGTCGTCGGAGGCCAGGAACAGGGCCGCGGCGGCGACCTCTTCGGGCTGGCCCAGGCGGCCGAGCGGTTCCATCGCCAGCATTTGGCGCAGCCACTCCGGGTCCTCGGTGAGGGTGCGCGTCAGGCCGGTGTAGATGAACGCGGGGCAGAGCGCGTTGACGCGGATGCCGTGGGCGCCGAACGAGTTGGCCATGTCCTTGGTGAGCGTCACGATTGCGCCTTTGCTGGGCGGGTAGGGGTCGTGGCCGGTGCCGAAGAACGCCGGCCGCCCCACCAGCCCGTAGATCGACGACAGATTGACGATCGCCCCGCCGCCGCGGCGTTGCATCTCGGCGGCCGCGTAGCGCGACGTCAGGTAGGTGCCCTTGAGGTTGACGTTCAGCACCCAGTCCCAGGTCTGCTCGAAGTCCCAGTCCGGCGGCGCGTAGCGCGGGGTCACCCCGGCGCAGTTGACCAGCACGTCGATCCCGCCAAAGCGCTCGACGACGGCCTTGACCAGGCCTTCGGCCTCCGCGCGCCGTGCTACGTCGCCGGCCAGCGCCACTGCCGCCGCGCCGCGCGCCACAAGCTGCGCGGCGCGCTCCCGCACCGCCTCTGCGCGCAGGTCGGCGAGCGCCACTGCGGCGCCCTCCTGCGTGAACCGGGCGGCCGTGGCCGCGCCAATGCCGGAACCGGCGCCGGTGATCAGCGCCACCTTGCCCTTGAGCCTGTCCGCCACGCTCGCGCCTGCCCTCCGGCGCCAATGCTGCCGCCAAGCCGGCGCCCGCGCAACCGCCACGCCGCGCCGCCCGCACCGCACCGGCAGGCCGTGGCGGCCCGGCCCTCCGGTGCTTGCGCATACGCGCCAATGGTGGCAAACTCCCGAGTATGAAGGCGAGCGCAATAGATCCAGCCCCCCCCCCTTGATTTAGCGGATCCGGCGCGCGAGCTGCGGTAGGACGTAAGCGGATGGAAGCACGGTTGCGGGAGCGCTTCGCCGGGCGGCGCCATACGCTACTGAACGGCGCCCGGATCGTCTTCGAGGACGCGCCGGCCGCGGCGGTGATTCGAGCGGTTGCGGCCGTGGCCGCGGGCGCCGCGACCGGCGCCCTGCTGGTGCTCGCCACCGAGTGGTTCATTGCCACCGCCCTCGAGGTGGCCGCCGGCGGGCTTCCCTGGGCGGCCGTCGCCACGCCGGTGCTGGCGCTCCTGGCGCTGTTCGCGGTCGAGACTCTGGAGACTCCGGTGGGCGCCCTGGCCGACCGCCGCATCGAGATGGGGTTGCGCCGCGGCTTCCGCGCCGCCATGACCGAGAAGCGGGCGCGGCTGGAATATCGCCACCTCGAAAGCCCCGAGACCGCCGACCTGCTGCGCCGCGTTGCCGCCGGCCCGGAGATGGAGTCGCAACCGGCGCCGGAGCAGGGACCGGTCAAGCGGGCGTTCGACGACCTGATCGGACTGGCCGCGGTCGCCGTGCGCGTGGTCGGCATCGCCGTGGTGCTGGCCCGGCTGCAATGGTGGATCGTCCCCGTAATGCTGGCCGCCACGGTACCGTTCGTGCTGCTCGGCGTCCGCAGCGGGCGCCGGCTGTACGACTTCGAGCGCCGCGTGGCGCGCCAACGCCGCCGCGCCACCTACCTTTCCGAGGAAGTGCTGCAGGGGCGCGACCCCGCCGCCGAGCGCGCGTTGTTCGGCTTCACCGGCTCCCTCATCACGCGCTGGCGCGTCATCTTCGAGTCGGTCATCAAGCTGGAGGCGTTGGTATCCCTGCGTGTCTGGGTGCGGTTCAAGAGCGCCGCCGTCCTGACCACCGCCGGCATCATCATCGCCATGATCGCGTTCCTGCGGCCCTTGCAGACCGGCGCGATCGACGTTGCGTTCTACGTCGCCAGCGTCATGGCGCTGCTGCACGCGGAACGGGTGGTGGCGCAGCAACTGGTGCAGCTTACCTCGCGTCTGGCCCAGGATCGGGAGTACTTCCGCGACCTGACCGCGTTTTCCGCGCTGGCGGAAACCGAGCGAGCGCTCACCCGGCGCGCCCCGGAGACCACTTTTACGGCCCTCGAATTCGCGGACGTGCGCTTTACCTATCCCGGAACCGACGAACCGGTGTTGAAGGGCGTGAGCTTCGTCCTGGAGGCGGGGCAGCATTACGCATTGGTGGGCGCCAACGGTTCGGGCAAGTCGACCATCACCAAGCTGATGCTCGGCTTGTACGAGCACGACGCCGGCGACGTACTGATCAACGGCCGCCCCATCGCCGAGTGGCCGCAGGACGCGCTCAACGGCCTGTTCGGCGTGGTGTTCCAGGACTTCGCGCGCTATTCGCTCACGCTACGCGACAACGTGTCCCTGCACTTGCCGGAGGGCGCCGCGGCCGGCCCGGCAGAGGCGAGTCTGCAGGAGGCCGGGCTCGGCGACTTGGTGGGCGAGTTGCCGCGCGGCGCCGACACGCCGTTGGGGAAGGTGTTGCCGGGCGGGGTGGACCTGTCCGGCGGCCAATGGCAGCGGCTGGCCATGGCGCGTTCGCTGGCCACGGCGGCGCCGGTGCGCATCCTCGACGAGCCCACCGCGGCGCTGGACCCGCTGGCCGAAAGCGCCGTGTATCAGTCCTTCGCGCGGGTTGCGGCCGGGCTGACGACCCTGTTCATCAGCCATCGGCTGGGGTCCACCAAGATCGCGGACCGGATCCTGGTGCTCGAAGACGGCGCGATCAGCGAATCGGGCACCCACGCCGACCTGATGCGGCAGGACGGCAGCTACGCGCAGATGTTCAGGACGCAGGAGCACTGGTATGACGCCGGGTAAGCGGAGCAAACGGGGTAAGCCGGGCGGCAGACCCTCCTACGTGCGCGTGCTCGGCGCGGTGTTCGGCATCGTGAGCCGCCAGGCGCCGCTCGTGCTGCTGGCCGAACAACTGGTCAGTTGGGCGCTGGTCGGCACCGCCGTGGCGGTGATGTTCCTGTTGGAGCAGGTCCTGTCGCAGGTCACCGACCCGGCTGCGGTAGACCAACTGATTGGCCCCATTCTCACCGTCGGCGCCGTGATTGTGATGCGGGAGGTGCTGGAGATGCTGGCCGATCCGCTTTCCGGTTACTTCGGCGACAAGGGGGCGCGCGCCTTGACCGAGGCGCTGAGCGCCAAGGCCGCGCGGCTGGAAGTGGTGGAGTTCGAGACGCTCGCCGCCCACGAGCGGCTGGAGCTGGCGCAGCGGGGAGTGGACGCGGCGATCACGATGCTGCTGTTCTTCATGTACTCGGTCTCCAACGTGGTCTTCTTCGCCGTCACGGCGGCCTACCTCTATTCCCTCTCGCCGCTGCTGGCGCTGGTGGTTCCGCTGGTGTTCGCGCCCCGGATCGTGGGTTACTTCGTGCGCGGCAGCCGCTACTACCAGCTCGAGCGCAAGACCGTGCCGCTGCTGCGCGAGTTCCAGTACCTGGAGCGCTGCCTGGCGGACCGCGAGTACTTCAAGGAGACGCGGGTCCTGGGCGCCGGCGCGCGCCTGCTGCAGCGCTACCGCGGCGTCATGGGCCGCTTCAGCGTGAAGCGGTGGCGCGAGGACCGGCGCCTGGGCGCGCTTGATCTGGGGCTGACCGTGCTGGTGCTGCTCGGATACGGGGGAGCGTTTCTGCTGGCCGCCTGGCTGCTGGCCGACGGGAGCATCGGGGTCGGCGGGTTCGCGGTGGTGATCTACGCGGTGAGCCAGTTGCTGTTGATGACCGAGGCGGTGATGAACATGTTCGGATCGTCCTACGACGCCAGCGCCCGGGCGGCCCATCTCATCGAGTTTCTGCGGCTGGACGAGGGCCGGCCGGAAGGCGCCGCCGGGGCCGCGGGCGGCGGGGCCGCGGCGGGCGTGGCTGAGGCGGGTGAGTTGGCGGCGCGCGAGGCGTCCGCCTATCCGGGCAGCGAGCGGGAGGCGGTGCGCGGGGTGACCCTGACGCTCGAACCGGGGACGACGCTGGCGCTGGTGGGGGTGAACGGCGCCGGCAAGACCACGCTGGCCAAGCTGCTGCTGGGGTTGTACGTGCCGACCTGCGGGCAGGTGATCCGGCGCGGCATCGATACCCGGAGCGCGGCCAAGGCGCAGGTGCGGGCCAACACCTCGGCGGTATTCCAGAACTTCCAGCGCTACCAGATGACCTTGCGCGACAACGTCACGCTGGCGGACGCGGCGGCCACGGAAGAGGATGAGCAGGTGCGGCAGGCGCTGCGCGACGGCGGCGTGCCGGAAGCGCTGTGGCAGGGACGCGAGGGCCTGGACGTGATGCTGTCGCGGGAGTTCGGCAACCGCGACCTCTCCCTGGGGCAGTGGCAGCGGTTGGCCATCGCGCGCGGGCTGTTCCGGCGCCACGACACCATCCTGCTCGACGAACCGACGGCATCAATCGACCCGCTGGAGGAGCAGGCGGTCTACGAGCGCTTCCTGAAGATCGCGGCCGGGCGCACCGCGATCATAGTCACCCACCGGCTGGCGTCGGCGCGGGCCGCGGACCGCATCCTGGTGCTGGACGGCGGCCGCATCGTGGAAGACGGCACGCACGCGGAGCTGCTGGCGGCCCGCGGCTTGTACCACCGCATGTTCACCGCCCAATCCGACTGGTACCACCGCGACTGACGCCCCTGCCGGCTGCGCGTGCGGGGGCCGGGCCTCCGCACCGGTGCGCCGCGCCCGCGCCCCGCGCCCCGCGCGCCAGGGCGGCCCACCAACCGCCGCCCCGCCGCCCGCCGCTCAGCCCGCCGTGCCTGCCCGCGGCGCCCGCCGCCCACGTGCCCACCCACCCACACCGGCGGGGCGGGCCGCCGGCGGTTGACACCGCGCCGGGGCGGCCCCTCTCATTGCGTCACGAGGTCATGGCTTGGCTCTGCTGACAGGCGACCAGCGCGCGGCGTATGCCGCGGACGGGTATCTGGTGGTGCGCGGCGCGATTCCGCACGCCGTCATCGACTCCTTCATCCGGGTACTGAAAAAAGAGGTCGACCGCCGCGCGCGGGCGCTGTACGCCGCGGGCGCCATCTCCCAGATTTTTGCTGAAGAACCGTTCGCGAGGCGCTGGTACCGGGTGCGGCGGGAGCAGAGCGGGCAGCCGGGGCGCTTGACCTGGCATGCCTGTGTGTTCGGCCGCGAGCTGTACGCGCTGTGGACCCATCCGGCGATCCTGGACGTGGTGGAGTCGTTGCTCGGCGGTGAAATCCAGGTGAGCGGCGACTACATTCTGCGTCCCAAGCTGCCGGCGGAGCGGGTATCGGCGCTGCCGTGGCATCAGGATTCGGGGTACATGGAGGACACCGGCCAGTATCACTGGCCCACGGTGTGGGTGCCGCTGGTGCCGGTGAGCGAGGCGAACGGCGCCATGCAGTTCCTCCCCGGCACCCACCGGCTGTCGATTCAGGAGCACGGCGACCGCAGCCACGACTCCGGCTACGGAACGCCCGAGCGCGATCCGGCGGCCGGGCGCGAAGCGGTCACGCTGTCGATGCGGCCCGGCGACTTCGTGATCTTCCATAATCACGTGTTCCACCGGTCGACGCTGGGCGGCGAGCCGTCGGTCCGCTGGTCGATCGACTTTCGCTTCAGCCCGGCCGGCACGCCGGTAGGGGACCACTTGTGGTTTCACGGCATGCGCCACGTGGTGCGCAGCGCGAGGGACCCGCGGCAGATACCGGGCTGGGACGAAGTGCTGGCGCTCTGGGAACGCAGCCCGCAACGAGTCCAGTCCCCGTAGTAGTAGTCGTCGTCGCGCCGGCGCCCCCGGAGCAGGGCACTTTGGTTTAGTGCTATGCTGCAGGCGCCCATGCGAGACCTCCGCGCGCGCGGCGCTGCCGTCCGCGCCTACCTGCTGCTGATCGCGGCGTTTGCGGCGTTCGCCGCGGCCTCGGCCACGGTCGAGATCAACTTCCCCAACTTCCTGCGCGAGCGCTACGCGGTCGGCGAGTGGTTTCGCGGGTTCCTGGAGTTTCCGCGCGAGTCTCAGGGATTCGCGATGGTGTTCTACGTGGTGCTGCTGGGCACGCTCTCCGAGCGGCGCCTGTTCTCCCTGGCCGCGGTGGTGGCGGCGTTGGGGGTGGTCGGCCTGGCGCTGCTGCCGGAGCGGGCGCTGGCGGACGGGATTGCCGGCATCGTCCCCGGGCTGCCGCTGATCATCTTCATCATGCTCTACTCGGCGGGCCAGCACATGGGCATGCTGATCGAGCGCGCCATCGTGGTCGATCACGGCGACCTGGCGAGCGCCGGCAGCCGCCTGGGGCGGATCGGCTTCTGGAAGACGCTGGCCGGGCTGGTGATGGCCGGCTGCGTGTGGGGGCTGCGCTCCGTCACCAATCTCGACTTCGGCTTCTTCTTCGCGCTCGCCGCCGGCCTGTTCCTGGCCTCGATGGTGCTGACCGGGCTGGCGATGCGCGGCCAGCCGGAGAAGCGCATGCAGCGGCGGCGCTTCGTCGTGAACCGCAAGTTCGCCCGCTACTACGCGCTCAGCGCGCTGTTCGGGGTGCGCAAGCAGGTATTCATTACCTTTGCGGTGTGGGTGCTGGTGGTGATCTACGAGCAGCCGGTGCAGACCATCGCGGTGCTGTGGGTGATAACCGCGGTCACCAACCTGGTGGCGCAGCCGCTGATCGGGCGCCTGATCGACCGCTTCGGCCCGCGCACCATCCTCACCGCCGACGCCCTGCTGCTGTGCGGCGTGTGCCTGCTGTACGGCTACGGCGCGCAGTTATTCCCGCCGGCCCTGGGCCTGATCGTGATCGGCGCCACCTACGTTCTGGACCACGTGCTGTTCTTCGTCGGCGCGGCGCGCGCGGTCTACGTCGGCAAGCTGTGCGCCAACCGCGGCGAGCTGTCCACCACCCTGTCGATGGGGGTGACCATCGACCACGTGTTTTCCATGACCGTGCCGTTTCTGGGCGGCATCATCTGGAAGGCCTCCGGCTACGAGCTGGTATTCCTGCTCGCCGCCGTCATCGCCGTCGCCACCGCCGTAACCGCCTTCGGCATCCCGCGCCCAACCCCGGCCCCCCAGCCCGCCCCCGTTACCGGATAATGACGTGAATACCGTTGCGGACTTCGTCGCTTCGATTTCGGCATCCACCCGCAATCCCGCCGTGATCGAGAGGTACCTCAATGCTTGAACGGATCGCGCTGCGCAACTTCAAGTGCTTCGACGAGATCGACTTGGCCTGCTCTCCGCTGACCGTGCTGTGCGGCGCCAACGGCACGGGAAAAAGCAGCATCATTCAGGCGTTGCTGGTGTTGCGGCAGTCCGCCTCCTCCGGGGATCTGAATCGGGGGAAACTCGTCCTGGGTGGCGAGCTCACGGATGTCGGCACCGGTCAGGACGTACTTTTCGAGGGCGCCGAGGAGAACGTCGTCTCCTTCATGTTGCATCATCAGGTGGTACCAACTCCGCTCGACTTGACGTTCCGCTGCTACCGGGGAGCGGACCGATTGAGCGCCGACGATGAGTTTTTGGGCGGCTTGGACGACTGGGACCGGTTTCCGCCGATCGGGGGCGGCCTGGTATACGTAAGCGCCGATCGCGTCGGCCCGAATTACCTTGCAGCTCGACAAAATGAAGTCTTGGCGCCGGGCGACCCTCGTCAGGTCAGGCAGTCCGGCCGCCGGCTGCTCGACGTAGCCGATCGCTGGCTGCAGGAAGTGACGCCCGGCGCGCACCTGCAACCGGATTCCGACGGCATCGCGGGCTTCTCGTTCGACCGCCCGGGCGAGGTGACGACCAAACGCTTCCGGGCGGCCAACGTCGGGTTCGGCCTGTCGTACGTGCTGCCGGTGTTGACGGCCCTGCTGGCGCCACCTGGTTCGCTGTGCCTGATCGAGAATCCCGAAGCCCATCTACACCCGCGCGGTCAGACCGGATTGGCGGAGCTCGCCGTTCGCGCGGCGTTGGCCGGAGTACAAGTGATCGTCGAAACCCACAGCGATCACTTCGTGGATGGCACACGGATCGCCGTGCGTGATGGGCTGATCGAGCCGGACGCCACCGACTTCCACTACCTTGACCGTACGGGCGGCAGGACGGTGGTTTCCTCACCCAGGGTGGACGCGGACGGCCGTCTATCCTCGTGGCCGCCCGGCTTCTTCGATCAACACGAGAAAAATCTCGCAAAGTTGCTATCGCCCCGGACCTGACCTGCGTGCCTGGCTCCGACCTGCAATCCGCGGTCGTCATCGGATAATCTCGTGTATCGCCTCCACGAGCTGCTCCAGAAAGTCCACGGCGTCAGATACCATCCGTCGATCTATCTCCAAACGGTCGTCTTCGTGCGGCGGCGGGCTCATGTCCGCTTCATGGGCAATCTTGTTGCGACGATCGATTATCGCGCGCAGCCTCTCCGTGAGGTCGTCGGCGGGTGTACCCATTCGCTGCGCTACCCGCGACCATAGCGCGACGTCCGAAATGAGCCGGATCGCAGAGGCGATGTTGTTGGGGGTCTGAAAACTCCGGTAGCCATGCCGGGTACGGATTTCGTCGTTGATCCAGTTGTCGTCGGCGTTGCCGGAAAGCGTAAGGGCATCCAGAGCTCGTCCGAGTGAAATCTGAAAACCCTGAAACTGAGTGGTCCTGGGGCGTTCACCACGGTATGATTCCAGCATACCGAGTCGGACGACTTCGTGGACGTAGTGATCAAGAGCGCTTACCGACAGTACCAGCTCGGCGCGGAGTACGTCAGTCAGATCGGCAGTGGTCCGGGAGGACAGTGCCGCGACAATCGATCCAAGGGTACGGGTGCGCGTCAAATTGGCACGAAATCGTTCAATTGCTTCCCGCATTGCCTGTTAGAGCGACAATCTTGTTGGCGGCGTCCTCAAAGAGTTGGTGAAACCTGTGTTGCGACGCCTGGGTAGTGCGCAGCGTGGTCCCCGCTCGCCCGGTCTGGTCGCCCGTCAAGTTGAATACCGGTGTGCGCCTCTTCCGGGACACCTCGATGAGCCAATCTGAGTCAGGGATCATCGCCAAGCAATACTGATCGAGACCTGCCAAGCGGTATTCTTCGTCCGGGAGCGTCATGTCACGATCGCGAAGGGCGGGGACCAACCGATTCATTACCGATGCATTGAGTGCGTCAATCATTTCGTTATTGGCGGCGGAAATGTGGCCGTCCTTTTGGCAACAGTCGTGAATGACAGTCCCGAGAAACCTCGGCGTAGCGTGCGGGAAAGGATATATGGCATTGCGCAGCACCGGAGATGCCTGAGCCTTTTTCGACCAATTGCGCCATCCGGAAATCACCTTGGCGAGAGGCTCAATCGCCAAAGCAGATAGGAAGTCAGGATGCGTAGGAACGATGAAGTAGTCACTGGTCATTAGCAAGTTCTGGTTGAACGCGCTCAGAGTAGGATTCATGTCTACCAGAACGTAGTCGGCGTCCAAGTGTTTCGCGGTCTTCTCAAGGAGACGAGAAATGGATCCCGGCAGGTTTTGAAGCGAGTGTGCTGAGTCGGTCAGCGACTGAGCGATGCCCAATGTTGACTCGTATTCCGTTAGAGCGACGTGTCCGGGCAACAGGTACAGTCCTTTCTGAGAAGTGACCAAGCACTCTATCGGTTCGATAATCGATGGCCTGTATTCGAAGGCCGGAGCAAGACCCGACTTGAAATTTCGGTCCGGCTCGCGGCGATAGAATGTTTCAAGCTCCGAGGGGCCGTAGCGGAGTACCAACTCGGTGAGGCTGGACTGCGGGTCGGCGTCCACGAGGATGACGCGATGCCCCATCTGCGCCAGCTTCCAACCCAGATGGAAGGTGGTGGTGGTCTTGCTTACGCCGGCCTTATGGTTGAATAGAGCAATTCGCTTGACCATGGCACCCTCAGCAGTGTCGGCTCGGTGCGGTGCCGTTGTCAACGGCGCGCTGGCGGCGGCAGCCGTGAGTCAGGAGGAGCGGCCGCGGACACGGTGTTCGGCGGCGGCGATTTCCTCTGCGCCGTCGAGTACGGTGAGCTCCAGGTGGAACTCGCGCGTGGCGCCGGGTTCCAAGTACTGCAGGGAGCCGTGCTTGCGGTTCCAGGCGCGCCCGAGGGGGCTGCAGTTGCCGGGTTCCACGCCGGTGACGTAGCCGCCGGCGGCGAAGTGTTGCCACTGGGTGACCAGCGGGAGCTCGGCGGCGGGCATGCGCCACTGCAGGCCGAACGCCAGGCGGTCGTTGACCAGCGCCACGGTTACGCTGCCGTCCGCCGCCGGCCGCGGCCGGTGCACGTAGACGTCGTCGCCGGCGCCGGGCCGCGGGGCGGCGGCGCGTTCGTACACCTCGGCGCCAACTTCCTTATCTTGCAGCCACTCGGTGCTGAGCCGGCTGTTGACCAGGAAGCGGGTGCCCTCGTCCAGCAACGGGAAGCCGGGGTTGGTGTGATACAGCAGCATCAGCGGCGACCGCTGGCCGCCGAGGTTCTCCACCCGGTCACGGATGCGGATGCTGCGCTGGCCCAGCGTGGTGGTGATTTCGCGCCGCAGCTCCAGCGTGGTGCCCAGCGCCACCGCTTCGCGCATGGTGCCGGCGACGCGCAGGTGGTAGTCGTCGCCGTCCCAGCTCCCGCCGGCACTCACCTCGCGCGCGGGGAGGGCGGAGAGGCGGCCGTGCAGGCCCAACTCCTCGTTCTCCTCCTCGGGGTCGGTTTCCGGGTGGCCGACGAAGGTCAGGCCGCAACTTATCAGCAGGCCGCCGTAGAAGCTGCGCATCCAGCCGTAGCCCTGCGGCTCGTAGAACGCCGGCCCCACGTCGCCGGTAGCGCTGCGGAAGCACAGCGACCGGCCGCGATAGGAAGCGGCGGCGATGTCCAGGGCGCGCCCCGGCAGCACCGAGAAGTTCAGCCCGGAGGCGTTGGTCACCTCCACCAGGCCGGCGCCGCGCTCGTTGCCCTCCACCAGTTCGGCGCGGCGAACGCCGGCCACCTGGCTCACGTCGCCCACCAGCCGCAGCAATTCGTTCCTGCTGTAATCGCGTCCAAACAAGCGTGCCATTGTGCGCTCCTCCTTACGGCTGCCGCCGCCGGGATGATGCGGCCGCCGCCGCGCCGGCGCAAGGGCCGGCAGGGCAGGGGAGACCGCCCCCGCCGGCCGCCGCCGGACCGGCGCCAAGCCGGCGGGCAGGGAAGGCGGCGCCCCGCCCGCGGCGCCGGTCAGCGACGGCCCGGCGGCCTCCCCGGTGCGGGTTAGCGGTACTGGCGCCGGTAGGCGGCGGTGGTCATCTCCAGTACCTGCGGCAGGCCGATTGCCTCCAGGCCCCGTACGAACTCGTCCCAGTCGGCGTCTATGTCCTTGCGGCCGGTAATGAACAGGGCGTTCCACTCATCCACGTGCTGGCGCAGCAGCGCGAGCGGCTCGCTCAACTCCCGCACCATGTCCAGGTCCAGAAACAGCGGCGGCAGCGCCTGATTCTCGATGCCGTAGGGCTTCATGGCGTGGGTGCTGGCCTTCCACAGCTCGTGCTCCAGGTTCCAGGCCCCCTGCTCGGCGGCCACGCTGAAGTAGTAGGTGTCGCCGTTGGCGATCTGGGGAATCGACTGCCCCCAGTGGGAGTTGTGCGGTACTCCCCACTCGGTCAGCCGCACCCAGGTCGCCTGCTCGCCGGTAATGCCCAACTCGCCCGGCTCCGCGGCGCGCCAATCTTCGCCCTCCTGGCCCCAGCCGCCGAGAATCGCCTTTTGGTCGTCGTACATCATGTCGCCCCAGCGGTAGGCGATCTCCGGGTACTGGCTGTCCCTGGTCACCACGAAGATCGGGGTGATGCCGACGTAGTACACCGGCGTCTGCCGGCCCGCCGGGCCCTCCAGCGGCGGCAGCGCTTCGTAGTCGTGCTTGGCGCCGTCGGCGTCCAGCGCCGCGAACAGGCCGTGGTAGCCGCCCAGGCTCATGCCGATGCGGTTGCCGTCCGGGTTCTCGGTGAGCTGCCGCAAACCGTTCTGGTCAATGGAAAAGCTCTCCGGATCGAGCAGCCCCTCGTCGTGCAGGCGCCGCAGGTAGCGCAGGCCGTCCTGCCAGCCGGGTTGGGTGGGGGCGAACACCACCTCGTCGCCCTGCACGTAGCGCCAAATGGTGGAGTTGCCGGGGTTGAAGGTAAACGGGTTCATCAGGAAGTCGGTGCTGTCGCTGTGCCAACTGTTGGCCTGCGACAGCAGCGGGATTTCGTCCGCCTTGCCGTTGCCGTTGGCGTCGTTCTCCTTGAAGGCGCGCAGCACGGTCACCAGCTCCTCGGTGGTTTGCGGCATCTCCAGGGCGAGACGCCGCAGCCAGTCGACGTTGATCCAGGCGCGTTGCGCGTAGCGGCAGTGATAGCAGTCGTTGTAGTAGGGCAGGGCGTAGACGTTGCCGTCCGGCGCGGTGATCACGTTGCGCGCGTTGGGCTCCAGCTTGAACACCTTGTTGATGCCGTGGCCGTATTCTTCGATCAGGTCGTTCAGCGGCACGAACAGCCCCTGCGCGCCGTACAGGATCACCTGCTCGAAGCTCAGCGGAGTCGAGATCACGTCGGGCAGATCGGACCCGCTGGACAGCATCAGGGTGAGCTTCTGCTCCTTGTCCTGCTGCGGCACCTGGATCCACTCGACGTTGACGCCGGTCATCTCCTCCCAATAGAGCGTCGCCTTGTTGGTGTTGAAGTCGCCGATGAATGACGCCGGCGCAACGAACACTTGCAGGGTTACCGGCTCCTCGACGATCGGCAGCACCCCGGCAGGGGTGGGCAGCAGGCGCCCGGCGGCGCCCTCCTCCATGGTCTGGCCGGCGCCGAACGCCAGTGCCGGCAGCAACGATAACGCGAACAACAGGCAGAGCTTTTTCATGCGAGCTCCTCCTCGTCGGGATTTTATCCCTTGATTGCCCCTATCATGACACCTTTGACAAAGTATCGCTGGGCAAACGGATACATGATCAGAACGGGAACGCTGGCGACCACGATGAGCGAGTACTTCAGCAGTTCCACCAGCCCCTGGCGGGCCTCCAGCGCTTCCAGGTTGACGCTGGTCAACATCGTAGAATCGACTTCGTTGAGAATCAGGATTTCGCGCAGCACGAGCTGCAGCGGATACAACCGCTCGTCGTTGAGGTAGATGAACGCCTGAAAGAAGCCGTTCCAGTGCAGCACCACGGCGTAGAACAGCGCGTTGACGGCGATGATGGCGCCGGACAGGCGCAGCACGACGTAGTATACGAACTGGAAGTCGCTGCAGCCGTCGATGCGCGCCGCTTCGAGCAGCTCGGGCGCTATCGTACTCTGAAAAAAGGTGCGGGTGATGATCACGTTCCACACCGACAGCGCCAGGGGAATGATCATCACCGCGCGCGTGTTCACCATCCCCAGGTTGCGGATCAGCACGTAGGTGGGGATCAATCCGCCCTGAAAGAGCATGGTGAACACGAAGAACATCATGATGCCGTTGCGCGCCTTGAAGTCGCGGCGCGACAGCGGGTAGCCGGCCAGAATCGTCATCGCCACGTTGACCGTGGTGCCCACGGTCATGTAGAAGAACGAGTTGTAGTAGCCGCGTACGATCCCTTCGTGCTCGAACACCGCCTCGTAGCCGCGCAGCGACGGCTCCACCGGCCACAGCCACACGCGCCCGGCGATCACCGCGTCGGTGGAGCTGAAGGAGGAACTCACCACGTAGATCAGCGGGTACAGCACCACCAGCAGCGCCAGCACCAGAGCGGCGTTGTTGCAGGAGTAGAACACCCGGTCGGCGGTGGAAACGGTGAGCGACGCGCGTGCCATCCGCCTGCCGCCTACCACAGACTCTGGCCGGTAGTGGCCTTCGACAACCGGTTGACCGCCAGAATCAGGAGCAGGTTGATCACCGCGTTGAACAGCCCGATCGCGGCGCCGTAGGAGTAGTTGGGGATGCTGCTGACCAGGCCCACCTTGTAGACGTAGGTGGCGATGATCTCGGAGCGCGCCAGGTTGAGCGGCCGCTGCATCAGAATCACCTTCTCGAAGCTGACCGTCATTAGCTGGCCGCACTGGATGATCAGCAGCACCATGATGGTGGGCAGGATGCCGGGGAGGTCGACGTGCAGGATGCGCCGGAAGCGGTGGGCGCCGTCGACGATGGCCGCCTCGTGGAGCTCGGGATCGACGGTGGAGAGCGCCGCCAGGTAGATGATCGAGTTCCAGCCGGTGAGCTGCCAGATGCCGGACCACACGTACACGGAGCTGAACAGGGCCGGCTCGGACATGAACATCACCCGCTCGAAGCCGAGGGCGGCGAGGGCGTGGTTGACGAAGCCGATCCGGGTGGACAGGAACTGGAACATCATGCCGACCATCACCACGGTGGAGATGAAGTAGGGCGCGTAGGTGACCATCTGCACCGTCTTCTTGAAGCGGCGGTTGAGGGCGCAGTTGAGCGCCACGGCCAGCAGGATCGGGAACGGGAATCCGGCGAGCAGCGTGTAGAGGCTGATTTCCAGCGTGTTGCGCACCACGCGCACGAAGTAGGGGGAGTCGAAGAACTTGGCGAAGTACTTGAGCCCCACCCACTCGCTGCCCCAGATGCCCCGGGCGGCCAGGAACTCCCGGAACGCGATCTGCGTGCCGTACATCGGGACGTACATGAACACGAAGACGTAGACCACCGGCAACAGCACCAGCAGGTAGAGCTGGTAGTTGACCGTCACGTCGCGCCGCCACGACGTCAGAGAACGGTATACGGCATGCTGACCCCGCATCCCGCCCAGGCTTGCACCGCCGCGCCCCTCTGTCAACCTCGCCGCGCCGGCTCTCACAGTCCGCTGACGCTACTGAGCCGTGATCCGCACGTCAGCGGGATTAGTCTGCGCTTCCGGCCTCTAAACTCTATCAGCATGCCTTGCAGAGCTTTGTATGGATAGTGCCCGCGGTACATCAATATCGGATAGAAGTCGGCCACGTGCTGATCGCCGGCAAGATCGCTCATCACCCGCACCCCGGCTTGAATCTGCTGCACGACACGAACGGCGTTGACCGCGCTCAGGCCGCCCTTCAACTCAACCACGGCAAGCAGCGCCTTTTCCTTCCACAAGATCGCGCAATCGGCGATTCTACCCGTGCTCCTTATTGCAGTCCTGACGCAGTCGAGGTTCAACACGTGAACCATCCTCGCCAGGCCGGTCAAGTCGATACTGCAATTCCCTTCGCCACATGAATCACGGATGCAGCGAAGCACCTGTGGCGGAACGTACACCGGCGCTACCCGACGTGTTCCAGCTTGACCGCCTCGTCATAGAGGCCTCGGTGGACCTCGTCAAACGACTCGGTCGGAATTCCGTAATCAGCGTCGATAGGGAGTGGTGCAACCCGAGTGCCGCAATCGCTCGGCCGAAACAGATAGGCAGATACGGCGCTTGGATCCAGCAACTCACTCGCCTCGTAATGCAGTTCCGGCTGTCTCTCGCCTAGTCTGAATGTCTGCATCAAGTTGTTGAGCTGATTCAAAAAAATATCGCTGTGCGTGGTCACCAGAACCCGTACTCCGGCGTTCACCAGCATCGCAATCGCTCTCGCAACGTAAGACTGGTTGGCGGGGTGCAGGTGCGACTCCGGTTCCTCGAATATGAACATATGTCCGGGCCTTATCAGATACTTCAGGTAGAGTATCACCGGAGCAATCTCGGACACCGTGGAAGAAACCTGATGCATGCGAAACTCTCCGGCGGCGGAACGGTACCAAATATCCGGGTATACGAGCCCCTTCTTGAGTTCCACCGACCCGGCAACGACTTTCGACTCCAGGAGCTCGACGACGTTTTCTATCGCCCCGGATGAAGGACTGGTATGATCGAGGACCAGCAGCGCCTGCATGAGATCGGCGATTACGCCGGGAAGCCGCTCCACGTCGTTTGAACCGATCCATGCGCTGGACGCCTGCCCGATCACAAGACTCGCCAGAGTCTTGTATCTCCGTATGATGTCCGACCTGCCGGCCGGCAGATAATGTGACGGAGCAGAGTAATCTCGCAGCAGAAGCGCCAAGTACAACTCGATCAATTGTTCCGCGGCATCATATGCATCAACAATAGAAACACCTGATTGAACGGTCGGTGAGCGGCTTCCGTTGGAGGTGTCGGGGTTCCACCTGACAGTTGATAGCTTGTCTCCGTTGCAACGCATGGTCCAGGATAGCCCTGAAGATTCGTCATGTAGGTCGATTTCGAGATCGCGGTGTTCCGGCTGATGCGCTTTCCTACCAAGTTGACTCATTCGGGAACCGAAGCAGCGTTGTAACTGGTACTCCGTGCCTTCCGCAAGCACGGTGGCCCACTGCTTCGATTCGTCTTGAAGCCAGTTGCGGACGGCAGGCGGCAACCTCCCTACCGCATATTCGCCCATTACGAATTTCTGGATTTCGGACCTGACGTGATCCGAGTCGATACCCCCACTTCTCAGGCGCTCAACGGGGGACTCGCTCAATAGCTGTCCGGCGGATAATGGCGATCTTAGTTTCTCATGCCGATGACCGCGGATCCTGGCGCACGTCTGAAATAGGGAGTAGAGCGCGGAGGCGAAGTAGGATTTTCCGGTGTTGTTGGGGCCGATCAGGACGGTGATCGGTTTCAGGTCGATGTCGGCGTGGGCGATGGGGCCGAAGTCCTTGACTGCAATGGACGGCATGGGTGGCTCTCCTCGTATCATAGCAGACTCGCGGCGGCGCCGCCAGCCTCGCTCGGCGACGCGGCGGCGGTGTGGCCCGGTAGCGTCGCACGCCGTCGGGCGGTCGGGCGCCGGCGCCGGCGGGCTGCCGAGCGACGGGTGCCGGCGCTTCGGCGCGCGTGTGCTATGATGCGGGCGCCCGCCGGAGCGCTGGAGCGCCGGAGCGCGGGCGGGCGTTACACACAACACGAACATGCAACTTGAACACATCGAGGTCATCGAGAGGCGCCTGTGGAGGGCGGCCGACACGTTGCGGGCCAACTCCAACTACGCCAGCAACGAGTACTTCCTGCCGGTGATGGGGCTGGTCTTCCTGCGCCACGCCTACAGCCGCTATCTGGCGGTCGCCGCGGAGGCCGCCGCCGGCCGGCCCACGCGCGGCGGGCGGGTACGGCCGCTCGCCAAGCAGGACTTCTCGCAGCGAGGGGCGATCTTCCTGCGCCCCCAGGCGCAGTTCGATCACTTGGTCGCGCTGCCCGACGGCGCCGACCGCGCCGCGGCGATCATCGCCGCCATGGAGTCGATAGAGGCCGACTACGAGAGCCTGCGCGGCGCGCTGCCCAAGAGCGAGTACCACGAGCTCGACAACGAGGTCCTGGGCCAGCTCCTGCGCACCCTCAACCCGGACGAGCTCAAGCGCGTCTCCGGCGACGTGTTCGGGCGCATCTACGAGTACTTTCTGACGCAGTTCGCCGACCAGAAGGCGCACGACGGCGGCGAGTTCTTCACGCCCTACGCTTTGGTGTCGCTGATCGCGCACGTGCTCGATCCCGAACGCGGCACGGTGCTCGACCCCGCCTGTGGCTCCGGCGGCATGTTCGTGCAGAGCGCGCGCACCGTGCGGGAGCACGGCCGGAGCCCCACCGAGCGCCTCACCTTTCGCGGCCTGGAGAAGAATCTCACCACCATCCGCCTGGCGCGCATGAACCTTGCCGTGCACGGCCTGGAGGGCGACATCCGGCAGGCGATCACCTACTACGAAGACCCGCAGGAGTTGTTGGGCAAGGCCGACTACGTGATGGCCAATCCGCCGTTCAACGTGGACGAGATCGACGCCGAAAAGGTCAAGGCCGATCCGCGCCTGCCGTTCGGTCTTCCCGGCGTCAACAAGCGAGCGCGCGTCGGCAACGGCAACTACGTCTGGATCAGCTACTTCTACAGCTACCTGAACGAGCGCGGCAAGGCCGGCTTCGTAATGTCCGCGCAGGCGTCCAGCGCCGGCGGCGCCGAAGCGTTGGTGCGCCGCAAGCTGATCGAGACCGGCGACGTCGACGTGATGATCGCCATCCGCTCCAACTTCTTCTACACGCGCACCGTGCCATGCGATCTCTGGTTCCTGAACCGCGCCAAACCGGAGCGCCACCGCGACCAGGTCCTGATGATCGACGCGCGCGGCATCTTCCGCAGGGTGACGCGCAAAATCTACGACTTCAGCCCGGAACAGATGCGCAACGTCCTGGCCATCGTCTGGCTCTATCATGGCGAGAAGCAGCGCTATCTCGATCTGGTGGCCGGCTATTGCGAGCAGGTGGTCGAAGAAGCCGCCGCCTGCCTCGATTCCGCCAACGACCTGCTGGAGTCTCTCGCCCCCTGCGCGCGGCGCTGGCGTCGTTCCCGGAGCGCGCGGAAGGGGAGGGCGGCCCTGCCGCCGACGCAGCGGCAAAGATCGACCGCGCGCAAGCCAACTTCTGCGCCGAAGTCGATGCGTTCAAGGACCTGCTGCGTCGGGACAGCCCACCCGGACAGCCGGCTGCCCTCACGCAACAGCTCGACTCGTTGCGCCCCCTCGCCGATGCCAGCCATGCGGTCGCCAAGCACACAGACACGCTCTACAAGGTAGCGGCCGGCGCCATCGAGACCTGCGAGCGCGAGGGTGACGCGCGGCCCGGCAACGCCTTTGACGCGCGCGCCGCCGCCAACGCCCACCGGGAAGCCGGCGCCGCGCGCCGCCACGTGGTCGCGCAACTGGAACAGGTCCGCTATCTCTAGAGTCACGCGCAGTGGCTGGTCGCCCGCTTCCCCGACGCCGAACTGCGCGACGTGGAGGGGCTGGTCAAGCTGGTGGACCGCTCCGAGATCGCCGCCAACGACTGGAGCCTCACGCCCAATCGCTACGTCGGCGTTGCCGCCGGCGAGCCGGATGACGAGCATGACTTCGCCCATGCTCTCCGCGCCGTTCACGTCGAGCTGGAAGACCTCAACGGCCAGGCTGCGGTGTTGGCGGCGACCATCCGCAAGAACTTCGAGAAGTTGGGCGTATGAGCGGGGGGCGGCTGGGAGACTACGTCGACTTCCTGTACGGCAGGTCACTTCCCGCCCGCAGCCGGCGATCCGGTGCAGTGCCGGTGTTCGGTTCAGCGGGCCGCGTCGGTTCGCATGACCAAGCTCTTGTCCAGGGTCCCGGAGTAATTGTCGGTCGAAAGGGGACCGTTGGCGCCGTTCATTGGAGCGACGACGACTTCTTCCCGATCGACACCACCTTCTACGTCGTTCCCAAGAATGAGCAGGAGCTTCGCCGCCGCTACGCCTACTACTTGCTGAGTACGCTCTCGCTGCGCAACATGAATACCGATTCCGCAGTCCCCGGCCTGAATCGCAGCCACGCGCTGAGCCTGCAGGTAGCGATAGCGCCCCCCGGCAAACAGGACGCGATCATCGACGTACTCTCCGCCTACGATAGACTGATCGACAACAATCGCCGCCGGATACTGCTGTTGGAGCGTGCGGCGCGGCTGCTCTACAAGGAGTGGTTCGTACGCTTTCGCTTTCCCGGTCACGAAAGAGTCTCCTTAGTCAATTTCCTACCGACGGGATGGCGCACCGCACGTCTATCGGACGTTGCTCACATAACGATGGGGCAGAGTCCCAGCTCCACCCATTACAACAATGCCGGTGTTGGATTGCCGTTCCACCAAGGGGTATCCGACTTCGGAGAACGGTTTACGACCGACCGTATGTATTGCACGGTTCAGAATAGCTTGGCTCGTCCTGGCGACATATTGTTCAGCGTCCGGGCACCGGTAGGCCGTATCAACCTCACCATCAGGGCCATCGTTATCGGGCGAGGAGTTGCCGCGATACGCTCGCTTACCGGCGACCAGAGTTTTCTATTCTACGCGCTGAAGGCACAGTTCTTCAAGGAAGACATGATGGGCACAGGGACTATCTTCGCTGCGATCACGAAAAAGGACCTGCACGACGTGGAGTTGGTATTTCCTCCGGCACGGTTACTGAAGCTGTTTGCCGCTAACGTTGGGCCGATAGACCGGCAGATCGAGACCCTGCAGCGATCAAGTGAGCTGCTGCAACAAGCGCGAGAAGCATTATTGCCGCGGCTGATGAGCGGCCGGATTGCGGTGTGACTCAATCGTTCTACAAGGAAGGGCCGATCCGCTTCGACGAGACGCCGTGTCCGGGCTTCGATCTGCGCCGTGATCTGACGCCGGAGACGTGGGCGCGCTTCGCCGCGCGCGCTCGCATCCCCGCCGACGTGGAGCCGCAGACAGCACTGGAGAACCTGCATCTCGCACCGGGCCGGCACCGAGTCGGAGGAGTCCACGATCTACCGCCGCAGTGTACCACGGCGCCCGCGACCGGGTAGAGTGCGCTCAACTGGAGAATCATGAACGACCCCGCCTACAAGCGCGTGCTCGCGCACGCGCGCATCGTCAAGGACCTGGTCATCGGCTGCATCGCCCCGCTATGCCCGCCCGGCTGGGCCGACACTCTTGACCTCGCCAGCCTGCGCCCATTCCCCACCGAGAACATCAGCGACCAACTGCGCCGCCGTCTCAGCGACGTGGTGTGGCAGCTCGACCGACGCATCGGCAAGGGCGCGCCGCAGACCGTGAACCTGGTGATCGAGCATCAGTCGAGCATCGACTACGCGATGCCGTTGCGATTCCTGAACTACGCGAGTCTGACGTATCAGCGCCTCTACCTGGACCGCAAGTGGCGGCGGGGGGATACGATCGATTCGGTGCTGCACGTGGTGGTGTACAACGGCAGCGCGCGGTGGGACGCGGCGTTGACGCTGGCGGCGATGACGGAGAGGATGGAGCCGGACGGACCGGCGGCGCTGGGGCTGAGCTACGAGGTGGTGGAGTTGGCGGCGCTGGAGACGGACGCGCTGCCGCGGGGGAACCTGCTGCGGTGGATAGCGGAGATAGAGCAGAGCGCGCGATCGCGGGAGCTGCCTGAACGGGTGCGGGAGTTGGGGGAATGGCTGGCGAAGGAGGATGATGCGGAGCTCACCAAGAGCATCGACCTGTGGCTGGCGGTGCTGGAAAAGAGGTGGGGCGTGGAGTTACCATCGATACGCAAGTACGAGGAGGTACGGGCAGTGCTATTGGAGAAGATTGATCACTGGGAAGCGGATATCCGTGAGCAAGCCCTTGGGCAGGGCATCGAGCAGGGGCTCCTGGTGGGTATCCGGAACGTGCTGGAGGTGCGTTTCGGCGCCGTCGCGGCGGCCTCGGTGGCGGCGCATCTGGAGGCCGCCGGCGGCGACGCCCCGCGTCTCGAACAGTTGCATCGGGCGGCGGTGCAGGCGCCCGATTTGGAGGCGTTCCGGCGCGTGGCGGAGAACGGGGCCTGACGGCGGAGTTGCCGGCATGAAGGCCCTCGTTACCGGCGCCGCCGGCTACATCGGGCACCACGTGACCCGGCGCCTGGTGGATCAGGGGGCAAGGCCTGAAAGGCACGGCTAGATCGTCGGTTCGCGTATTGCCTCGCACTATCGCTCCTCCATAGCTTCGATACGGGATCGTGAATCTTCCCAGATGAGTAGCGCGCGGTATACGGAGGACACGCTGGTTCAGCGGACTACCGCCGAGTACCTGGAGCGGGAGCTCGGTTGGACGTCGGTGTACGCCTACAACGAGGACTTTGGCGCCGGCGGACTGCTCGGACGCGCTTCGGATCGGGAGGTGGTGCTGGAACGCCCGTTGCGCGAAGCGCTGGCGGCGCTCAATCCCGGCCTGCCCGCGGCGGCCTATGACGATGCGGTGCGCCGGGTCACGGCAGCCTCGCCCGCGCAGACGCTGGCCGCCGTCAATCGGGAGCAGTACGCGCTGCTGCGGGACGGCGCGCCGGTCACCTTTCACGGCGACGACGGCAAGCCCGTGCACCGCCGCCTGCGGCTGGTCGACTTTGACGAGCCGGAGAACAACCGCTTTCTGTGCGTGCGCGAGCTATGGGTGCGCGGCGATCTCTACCGGCGCCGCCCCGACCTGATCGGCTTCGTCAACGGCCTGCCGCTGCTGTTCATCGAGTGCAAGAACATCCACCGCGATCTCAGGGCCGCCTTCGAGGCCAACTATTCCGATTACCGCGACACCGTTCCCCACCTGTTTCATCACAATGCGGTGGTGATGTTCGCCAACGGCGAGCAGGCGAAGATCGGTTCGATCACCAGCCGTTGGGAGCATTTTCACGAGTGGAAGCGGCTGGCCGAGGAGGAACCGGGCGCGGTCGACATGGAGACGCTGATCAAGGGCGTCTGTGACCGGCGCAACTTCCTGGACCTGGTGGAGAACTTCATCCTGTTCGACGACTCCGCCGGCGCGGTGCGGAAGATCATCGCCCGCAACCATCAGTTTCTGGGCGTGAACCGCGCCGTGCAGGCGGTGCGCGAACGGCGCGCGCGGCAGGGGCGGTTGGGCGTGTTCTGGCACACGCAAGGCGCCGGCAAGAGCTACTCCATGGTGACGTTCACGCGCAAGGTGCGCCGCAAGCTGGGCGGCAACTTCACCTTTCTGGTGCTCACCGACCGCGACGACCTCGACAACCAGATCTACCGCACCTTCGCCGGCTGCGGGGTTGTGGACCACGACCGCGACCCGTGCCGGGCGGCGAGCGGCCGCCATCTGAGCCGCCTGCTGGCCGAGCACAAGTCATACGTCTTCTCGCTCATCCAGAAGTTCAACCGGGAGGAGGACGCGGCGGCCGGCTACACCGATCGCGGCGACCTGGTCGTCATCACCGACGAGGCGCACCGCACCCAATACGGCGCGCTCGCCCTCAACCTGCGCAACGCCCTGCCCAACGCCAGCTACATCGGCTTTACCGGCACGCCGCTGTTCCGGGAAGACGAGATCACACGGCGCGTGTTCGGCGAATACCTGTCCACCTACGACTTTCAGCGCGCCGTGGAAGACGGCGCCACGGTGCCGCTCTATTACGACGCGCGCGGCGACAAGCTGGGCGTGGCGGTGGGCGACCTGAACGACCGCATCGCCGCCAAGCTGGAGGAGTTGGAGATCGACGGCGTCGACGTCGCGCAGCGCCTGGAGCGTGATCTCAAGCGCGACTATCACGTGATGACCGCCGGCAAGCGGCTCGATCAGGTGGCGCGCGACTTCGTCCGTCACTATTCGGCGGCCTGGGAGACCGGCAAGGCGATGCTGATCTGCATCGACAAGGTGACCTGCGTGCGGATGCACCGGCTGATCGAATTCTACTGGCATGAGCGCGTCAAGAAGCTGGAAGCCGAGCGCGGCAAGACCACCGACGAGCAGGAGGAGATTCACCTGCAGCGGCGGATCGCCTGGATGCGGGAGACCCGCGTGGCGGTGGTGGTGAGCGAGGAGCAGGGCGAGGTGGAGCGCTTCGCCCGGGAAGGACTCGACGTCATCCCGCACCGGCGGCTCATCAAGGAAGGCATCGACCTGCCGCCGGCGGTGCGCGAGCTGCCGCGCTTCCGCGCCATGCAGCGGATGCCGCTCGACGACGCCTTCAAGGAGGAGGCGCATCCGTTCCGGGTCGCCATTGTCTGCGCCATGTGGCTGACCGGCTTCGACGTGCCGGGCCTGGCCACGCTCTATCTCGACAAACCGCTCAAGGCGCACACGCTGATGCAGGCGATCGCGCGCGCCAACCGGGTCAACGAGGGCAAGAACAACGGCCTGATCGTCGATTACTGCGGCATACTCCGCCACCTGCGCAGTGCGCTGGCCACCTTCGCAGGCGGGCCGCCGGGGGCAGACGGGAGCGGCGGTCCGGAGCCGGCGCGGCCCGAGGCGGAGCTGCTCGACGACCTGGCCGAGGCGATCGCGCTGGTGCGCGGCTTTCTGAGCGCCGGCGCGGCGCCGCTCGACGCCGTGATCGAAGGCGAGGGGTTCGCGCGCAACGCCGCCATCGTCGCCTGCAAGGAGGCGGCGAACGAGTCCGACGAGACCCGCAAGCGGTTCGAGGTGTCGTGCCGGGAGGTGTTCAAGAAGTTCCGCGCCTGCATCAACCTGCCGGCGGTCGCCCGCTTCCGCGCCGAGCGCGGCGCGATCGACGTCATCTACCGCAGCCTGCAGCAGGACCGGCAGCGCGCCGACGTCGGCGGCATCCTGCGCGGGCTGCGCGCCGTGGTGGACGACGCCATCGAGGTGCGGTCGGGGGAAATTGCCGAGTCGAGCGAGCCGTACGACGTGAGCAGGATCGACTTCGACCTGCTGCGCCGCGAGTTCCGGCGCGGCCTCGGCAAGCGCACCGCCGTTCAGGAACTCAAGCACCTGGTGGAGACCCGGCTGCGCCGCCTGCTGGAGCGCAACCCGCTGCGCACCGACTTCCAGCACCACTACGAGGGCATCGTCACCGCCTACAACCGCGAAAAGGACCGCGTAACCATCGAGCGGACCTTCGACGCGCTGCTCAAGCTGGTGGGCGAGATGGACGAGGAGGAGACGCGCGCCGCGCGCGAGGGCCTGGACGAGGAATCGCTGGCCGTGTTCGACCTGCTGGCCAAGCCGGACCTGAACGCAGGTGACGTCAAGCGCATCAAGGCCGTCGCCGTCGGCCTGCTGCAGCAACTGAAGGCCGAACCGCTCCGTGCCGACCGCTGGCAAGAGAAGGAGGCCACCCGCGATGCGGTGCACAAGGCGATCGGCGACTTCCTGTATGACGAGCGCACCGGACTACCGTTGGAGCGCTACACCGACCCGGAAGTCGAATCCCGCTCCGCCGAGGTGTTCCGCCACGTCTTCCGAACCTACCCGACGGTACCGTCCCCGTACTACCGGACCGATGCCGCCGCGTAGACAGTATCCCTGCTCTCCCGCCGGGGCCAAGGGCGCCGCGGGGAACCCACGAAAAAACCGGATAAGGCGGTTTTTCAGGGAAATCCGATTGACGCGCCCCGGCGGCGCCGGTACGTTACTCGGCGAAACTGAGTCTTGAGGAGGCGTGACATGGACAATGAATCACGGACCCTTGGCGAACTGCGCGAGCAGTTGACCAAGACGGCGAACTCGGACCCTGCGTTCCGGGAGCGGCTGATCGCCGACCCAAGGGCGGCGATCAAGGATGAACTGGGGCTTGCGGTTCCCGACGGCTTCACGGTCAAGGTGCATGAGGATCAGCCGGACACCAGTCACCTGGTGCTGCCGCCGACCGGGACGCTCGCCGAGGGCGACCTGGAGCAAGCGGTCGGCGGCAAGATCTACGCGCGGTCGTCGCGGAATCCCGGAGGTTGGATGCGCATCGACAACGACCTGAGCTTCTGGGACGATCACGTGCCCGGCGGTGCGACCTACCTGGAGTGACGGCCACGGAAAAACCGGATAAGATGATTTCCGGGCGGCGCCGATTGACGCGCGCCGGCGGCGCCGGTACGTTACCGGGTGAGACAGAGTTTTTGGAGCAGGAGGCGTGACATGAACAAGGAACCACGGACGCTCGGCGAAATGCGCGAGCACCTGACGGCGAAGGCGACCGCGGACCCGGCGTTCCGGGAACAACTGGTCACCGACCCGAAGGCTGCGATCAAGGACGCGCTGGGGCTTGCGATTCCCGACGGCTTCACGGTCAAGGTGCACGAGGACCAGCCGGACACCAGCCACCTGGTGCTGCCGCCGTCCGCGGCGCTTGCCGAGGCCGAGATGGAGCAGGCAGCCGGCGGCACGGTCTACCAGCGGCACAACGGGGGGTGGGTTCGCGTGGACAACGACCTGACCTTCTGGGACGACCATTCCACTGACCGGACGACCGGTCCGCACGGGCTGGCAATCTACAAGGACTGACGTCCGCGAAACTACCGGATGAGGCGGCGGGCGACAGCCGGCCGCCTCATTCGGGGCAATATCCCGTAATCCAAGTCAGCCCCGAATGGTCCCTGAGCAACGAAGAAATGGGGACCAAGCGCAAGTTCTGGTATTGCACTCCTTCGCAAGACACAAGGTGGCTCTTCAAGTATCCGCAGCCGAATACGGGTCAACACTGGGCTGAAAAGATAGCAGCCGAGATTGCGCGTCTCATTGACGTTCCTCATGCACGGGTTGAGTTAGCAATCTACCGAGGTGATCGCGGATCCGTAACCGAGTCGTTCGTCCGTAGCAGCCAGGAGATGATTCATGGCAATCAGCTCCTGACGGACGCCGTGGCAGGTTACAATCCGGAACGAACGTTTCACCAGTCAAGCCACACGATCGAGAACATCCGGACAGCGCTTGAGTACGTCTGCAAGGACCCCGCAGGCAAGCGCGAAGCAAAGACGCGCCTTGCGGAATACCTGGTGCTGGACGCCTTGATCGGCAACACCGATCGTCACCACGAAAACTGGGGTATGCTCCGAGAGCGCGACGGCGAGCGATGGCGCCATGCGGTGGCGCCGTCATTTGATCATGCGTCGTCGCTGGGCCGGGAGCTCCGGGACGAGCGGCGGATTCTGCTACTAAATGAAAACCGTGTCGGCACTTACGTCGAAAGGGGAGCGGGGGCGATTTTCTGGTCGGAGGAAGCGCGCCGCGGACCGAGCCCGCTGCAACTGGTACGATACGCTGCCATGCGCTATGCTGACTCGTTCCGTCCGGTACTACGGAAGATCGGGGAATTGGACCGGAACGCGCTGCGTGCAGTAGTGCATCGGGTGCCCGACGACTGGATGTCTCCGTCCGCGAGAGAGTTCGCGTTCGAGATGATGACCTACAGCCAGAACCAGCTAAGGAAGATTATCGATGAGTGAACGGACGTTGTTTCTGGCCTGGCAGGATGATCGGCTCCGTCAATGGTTCCCGGTAGGTCGCCTGGATGCCGACGTCGGCAAGCCGTACTATCGATTTCGCTATACCGCGGGCGCGAAGCGTGCGGGAGAGGAGGTCGGATTCCCGCTGCTGTTGGAGTATCCCGACCTGCACGGAGACTATCAATCTCACGAGCTGTTTCCGATCTTCCGGAACCGCGTGATGAATCGCCGGAGACCCGACTTCCCGGACTACCTGCGCAGCCTCGACCTACCGGATGAGGCAGACTCCATTGCGATTCTGTCAGCCAACGGCGGCCGCCGGGAGACGGACTCTTACGAGGTATTTCCAAAGATCGAAATAGATGATGACGGGAGCTTCCAATGTCGATTCTTTCTCCACGGATCGCGGTATGTAAATGCGGAGGCACGCATCAAGGACCTGCGTGGTGGGGAATCTCTTTCACTAACCCTGGATCGAAACAATGAGAAAACCGGAATGGCCGTTCAAGTTCGCACCACGGACCGAGAAATGATTGGATGGTCGCCGCGCTATCTCGTGCCCGATCTTTCCGTTGCCTTAGACAAGTGGCCCGATGATTGCAGTGCAGTGGTCGTGCGTCTCAACCCGCAGTTGGTGCCTCGCAGCCATCGAGTGCTGGTCAAGATGCACGGTCGGTTGCAGGACCACGAGCCGATGAGCGGCAGTGACTTCGAGCCGCTGGTGCCGTGATGGCGACCGCCGCGGCATGAAAGGGAGGGCGCCGCCGCCGCGCTGCCGCGTGGGGGTCAAGCCAACGGCGGTGACCGGCGGGGCAGCAGTTGTGACGAGACGCCGACCTCCTGCGCGGGCCGGCGCTGTTCGGGGCGCGGCAAGACGGCGGTGTAGAGCGCCGACCTCCTGCGCGCGGGCCGGCGCTGTTCGGGGCGCGGCAAGACGGCGGTGTAGAGCGCCGACCTCCTGCGCGCGGGCCGGCGCTGTTCGGGGCGCGGCAAGACGGCGGTGTAGAGCGCCGACCTCCTGCGCGCGGGGCTGGCGGCGGCGGTCGCCGGGGAGGGCTGCGCTTGCCGCGAGACGCGCGCGGCCTGCGGGCGCGGGCCGGCGGTTCAGCCGTCGCGCCAGCGGGTGTCGCGGTTGGTGCCGGTGAAGCGGTTGTAGCGGTCTTGGTAGTCCTCGCGCACCGGGCTGAAGACGTCGAGGACGCGCGCCGGCCCCTCGGTCACCTCTCCGGAGTGCACCACGTTGCCGGGGATCAGGAAGGCGTCGCCGGGTCCCAGTACGCGCTCTTCGCCGCCGATGCGCAGCCGCAGCCGCCCCTCAAGGACCAACCCGGCCTGCTCGTGCGGGTGGCTGTGCTCCGGCACCACGCCCCCGTGCTCCATCTCCAGCGCCGAGAGCATGAGCTGCTCGCCGGCGGCCAGGGCGCTGCGGATGCCGGGGAACAGTTCCATCTTGGGGAGCTCGTTCAGTGCAATGAAAGGCATCGGTCGGTTCCTCCTATGCCGGTGATGCGGTAGTGTACCACTCTGACAGGGTGATGCGATCCACGGAAAAACCGGATGAACCGATTTTGTGCCGGGTTCCGGTTGACGCGCCTGCGGGGCGCCGGTACTATACCGACAAGAAACAAGATTGCCGCCCGGCGGCAATCGGGGAGGGTGAAACCCAATGAGTAAGGATGTTCAGACTGTCGGCGAATTGCGCGAGCACCTGATGGACAAGGCGACCACGGACCTGGCATTCCGGGAGCAGTTGATCGCCGACCCGAAGGCTGCGATCAAGGACGAGTTGGGCCTTGCGATTCCGGCCGGCTTCACGGTCAAGGTGCACGAGGATCAGCCCGACACCAGCCACCTGGTGCTGCCGCCCGCCGCGACGCTGGGCGAGGAGGAGCTGGAGGAGGCGGCCGGCGGCACGGTCTACCGCTGGAGCAACCGCAAGAATGGCGGCCGCGGCGGGTGGGTCCGCGTGGATGAGGCGGCCAGCTTCTGGGACGACTTCGGCGAACCAAGGTACGAGTGATGACCGGCGCGCTCGCCGATCCGGCGGGCGCCGCCGATACGCCCGTCACGAGGGCGCCCGCCGCGGGCGCCCTCGCTTTTTGCGGTAGTGTACCACTCCGCCAGGGTGATGCGATCCACGGAAAAACCGGATGAATCGATTTGTCTCAGGTTCCGGTTGACGCGCCTGCGGGGCGCCTATACTATACCGACAAGAAACAAGATTGCCGCCCGGCGGCAATCGGGGAGGGTGAAACCCAATGAGTAAGGATGTTCAGACTGTCGGCGAATTGCGCGAGCACCTGATGGACAAGGCGACCACGGACCTGGCGTTCCGGGAGCAGTTGATCGCCGACCCGAAGGCTGCGATCAAGGACGAGTTGGGCCTTGCGATTCCGGCCGGCTTCACGGTCAAGGTGCATGAGGATCAGCCCGACACCAGCCACCTGGTTCTGCCGCCCGCCGCGATGCTGGGCGAGGAGGAGCTGGAGGAGGCGGCCGGCGGCACGGTCTACCGCTGGAGCAACCGCTCGAACAGGTACGTCCGCGTGGATGAGGCGGCCAGCTTCTGGGACGACTTCAACGGACCGACGTACTTGTGATGACCGGCGCGCTCGCCGACCCGGCGGGCGCCGCCGATACGCCCGTCACGAGGGCGCCCGCCGCGGGCGCCCTCACTTTTGCGTCGATCCTTGATGGGTGCCGGCGGTTGTTCCCGCCCTCCTTGCTCGGCGACGCCGGCTGGGAGCGGCTCCGGGGGCGGGCCCGGCGGCTGCCGCGCGCGGTGCTCGACGTTCACTTCGGCTTCGAGTTCCGGCTTGGAGAGCCCAACCCGGCCGCCGACCTTGCCGTCGTGGTGTTGCCCGATTCGGAGTTGGCGCATCACTACGTCCGGGAGGGGCGGCGCGCCGAGCCGGGATCGCCCGTTGCGGCGCTCGGCGCCGCACTGCAGGGGCAGATCGCCAATCCCGATTCCTACTTTGCCCACAGCGTGGCCGGCACGGTGCTGGAGTACGATCTGGCGGAGTCCACCGGCCCGCCGGCGGCTCCCCCCGGCATCTTTCTGACGCCGACTCGGGGCGCTCCGGCAGCTCGCACGGGGTTCCACGAACATGGTGACGCCAAAGGCCTGCTGGCGGCGCTGGCCGACGTCGCCGGTTGGAGCGGTCACGAAGAGGACCTGCCGATGGTCGAGCGCATCCTGGCGGCGCTGCCGGACACCGGTTATCTGTTCCAGGCAGGCGCGCTGCCGGGACGCTCCCCAAAGGCGTTCCGCCTGCTGTTCAAGGGAATCGCGCCGGCGCAGGTTCCCGCCCTGCTTGCGCGCCTGGAGTGGGCGGGCCCGGCGGACGAGGCGGCTGCGGTGCTCGGCGTGATGGACGACCTGGTGGACTATATCGCCGTCAGCATCGACGCGACTGCGGACGGGGTGGGCCCGCGGCTCGGCCTGGAGCTGTACCGCCCCCCGAAGTGGTTCGCGGTCGACCGCACCGGGTGGCATCCGTTCATCGCCCGGCTCGAAGAACGGGCCTGGTGCCTGCCGGAGAAGGCAGCCGGGCTGCGCGGCTGGCCCGGCGTTGAGCGGCTGTTCATCGAAGCGGGCATCTTCGTCGTACGCCAGGGCATCAACCACGTCAAGATCGTGGTCGAGCGGAACGCCGCGCCGGTGGCGAAGGCGTACGCCGGCATGGACGTTCGGCCGCTGACACACTTGAAGAAATGAGCCGGAGGTACTAAGACTATGGACGTAATGGACGCAACGAAACTTCTGCGCGGCGGCGAGCCGGTCGTGTGCATCGCCACCCGCATCGCCTTCCATCAGGAAGCGGAATACCGGCAGCGCATCCGGGCTGCCCGGCCCGCCCGGAGCGCGGCGCCGCGCATCAGCATCGAAATCGTGCCCGATACTGCGGCCGCGCAAGAGACTGCGGACCTCGTTCCGGTCGTGCCCGCCACCGAGGAATCCGGTGAGTGACTCCGGGACGGCCGACCGCGCGGCCGTCGAGGTACTCGCCGCCGGCGCGGGGCGCTACGACCCGGCGGACTTCGCCGGCATCGTCCGGCCGCTCACCACGCAGGAGTTCCTGGATACCCATTACCGGGACAAGCGCCCGGTCCTGTTTCGCGGGGACGGCCCGCGGTTCGCTTCCCTGTGCACCTGGGACCAGCTCAACGCGCTGCTTCGCTCGGACGCGTGGTACGCCCGGATGGACATGGTTCAGGACAGCCAGGGGGTTCCCACCTCCGCCTACACCGTGCCGTTTTTCGGCCACGGCTGGCGCAGAAGCGGCGCACCCGGGAACCCGAACATTCTCGATGACCGGCGGCTGCAGGCGATGCTCCGCAAGGGCGCCTCCATCGTCCTGCCTGGCGTCCACGAGCTCCTCCCCTCGTTGCGGCCCGTGGCCGACGCGCTCGAGGAGACCCTGGGCTGTTACGCCACCACCAACCTCTACGCTTCCTGGGTATCGACCCCCGGCTTTTCGACCCACTGGGACGCCCACGACGTATTCATTCTGCAGGTTACCGGTAGCAAGCGCTGGCAGCTCTACGGCGAAACGCGGCGCTTTCCGCTCTTGCGCGACTCGGAGGACCCCGAGCGCCCGCAGGGCGAGGCGGTATGGAACGAGATGCTCCGCGCCGGCGACGTCCTCTACATCCCGCGCGGGTGGTGGCATGACGCCCGCGCCCAGGCTGAAGACGGCTCCGACGGCGTCGGCAGCATGCACGTCACCTGCAGCACGCTCGCGCTCACCGGTCTCGACTTCATTGAGTGGCTCAACGGCAGGCTCACCCGCCACGAGCTGTTCCGCCGCGATCTGCCGTCCCCCGCGGACCGCGCCGGTAGCGCCCATTACGCGGCGCTCCGGGAGCTGATCCTGGCCGAACTGGACGGGGGCGCAGACCTGGAAAAGCAATTCCGCGACCACCTGCGCGCCACCTGGACCGATCCGCCGACCACGACCGTCGGCCCCTACCTCGACCCGTGGAAGAACGCGGACTGGGAACGCTACGAGATCCGGTTGCGCGGCTCCCGGCAGGCGACCCTGGAACGCGCCGCCGGCGGCGACGTGGTGTTGCAGGCCAACGGCTACCGCTGGACGTTCGACGGCCGTTGTGAGGAGCTGCTGGCGCCCCTGCTGCGCGGCGGGAGCGTCCGTCCCGGCGCGTTCCGTGCCGCCCTCGACGGCGCCGCCGCCGACTTGGCCGACGGGTTCATCAAGCTGCTGGTCCGGGAAGGAATCGCCACCGCCACCCCGCCATCCGCCCCCTGACCCTGCCAGGTCGGGGCCTGATGCATGCCTGACATCAACAGCTTCGTCGTAACGCTGGCGATTATGCTCCTCCCAGGATATCTCGGAGCGCAGGTCTACCGGTCTCTTGGAAAATCCGCGAGTGAGCGTGCCATGAAGTCGTGGGGGGACTTCTTACAGGTGCTGGTATTCGCCCTTGTCGGGCAGTTGCCAGGAGCCGCGCTCTCTCGTGTCGTCGATTGGTGGCATCCGCCCGCGCTCTTCACCCTTAGCGACGCCACGCTGGCGGCTCCGCACTGGCTGTTTGATCTCTTCGTGCCGTTCTGCGTTGCCACCGTAGTGGGGATGGCGGCTGCAGTAGTAGAGAGCCGTAGATTGGTGCATCGCTGGATCGCCCAACCATTGGGGATACAACGCAGAGACGACGAAGAAGTGTGGATTAATCTGATGGACAGCAAACAATTGCAGTGGGTATTTCTGAGGGATTACCGGCATGGGCTGGTTTACAAGGGGTGGGTTGAGCTATACTCGGACTCGGGAGCGAACCGGGGGCTTGTTCTGCAGGACGTGGAAGTATTCGACAACGCCTCGGGTGCGCATCTTTACGAAGTGCATCGGCTTTACATTTCACGTGACCAGCATGATATTTCTGTTGAGATTATGAAGACCAGTACGGAGGACGCTGATGGCAGCTAAGAATGAATTCATCCGTCTCCTCAATGAGGATGTTCACCGACGACCGAGGCCTACGACTCCCAGGCCGAAGGAAAACCCGGTTGGCCAGCGGCCGGACAGTGGCAAGCCCACCGGCACTGACAACGAAATCAAGGAGTGATCACGCCATAGCGTCACGCGACCCCGCCCGAGGGCGCCATAGCTGCGCCACTTGGTCGCGCAAGTGCTCCTTGCTGCCGCTGTTGTCGATGACGACGTCGGCGTAGGGGAGCCGCTGCTCTGGGGTGAGCTGGGCCGCAATCACCTCGCGGATCGTGGCTTCGCTCATCCGGCCGCGCGTCAGGACCCGTTCGATTACCTGGGATTCGGGGGCGGTAACGACCCAGATCTCGTCGAACATCCGCCGCCAGGCGGGCGTGCTGCGGATAGCCTCGACCAGCAGCGGCACCTCGACCACCACCACGGCCGCGCCGCGGCGGCGCAGGCCCTCAATCTGCTCATTCAACAGCAGGCGCACCTGCGGATGGACGATGGCGTTCAGGCGGCCGCGGGCCTCGGAGTCGTGAAATACGAGCGCCCCGAGCTTGCGGCGGGCAACGTTGCCGGCGTCATCGAGAACGTCGCGCCCGAACGCGGCCACGATCTCCTGCCAGCCGTCCGTTCCCGCGCGGTACACTTGGTGGGCGGTGGAATCGGCGTCCACCACCGCGGCGCCCCGTTCCGCGAGCAGCCGCGCCACCGCCGACTTGCCGCTCCCGATCCCCCCCGTCAGCCCGATTACCCGGCTCAATTCCACATCGCGTGATCGATGCTGTCGAAGTGCCGTAGGGCGAGATTCACCGCCTCCGCCTGCTCGCGCGTCCAGCTACCGATAAAGCGATCCAACGAGGAACCCACGACGCCGCCCGCCGCGCGGGGTGTCGGCGCCGCGTCAGTGCGTGGCCCCGGCCCGCCGCCGGCCGGTCCCGAACGGGGTTCCCCCGGGTTTACACCCGGTCGAGGAATTCGGCTGCGGTCTTGCATTCGATGATCCCGATACCGGCCTGCGCCAACCGGTCCGGGTCGGCGTCTTCCAGGAGCAGTTCGAGCCGTTGCGCCGTGTCGGCGCCGAACTTACGCGCCGCCTGCCGGAGCAGCAGCGCGCGTTCCCCATCCGCCCGGCCTTCCGCATAGCCCTCCGCGCGGCCTTCCGTATGGCCCTCGGCCCGCTCCCGGCGCCGGTGTGAACCAAGCAGCGGATCGTTGTCGGGTCCGGTGCCCTCGCGCTCGCCGAGAACGGTCCCAACCCGATCCAGAACCGCGCTGGTCCGCTCCGACAGCGTCCACTCGTTCAGCCCGGCGTGGATCTCCTCCGCCGTCCAGCCGGGAAACGCCCGGCTTTCCGTGGCCGTCCGGTAGGCGCCATCTTCCAACAGGTAGATCGTCAGCCCCGGCCGCTGCCCGCGCGGGCGACTCGGCGCGGTGTCGTCCGGCACCTCCACCCACACCTCCGGGAAGCCCCACGACTCGTACAGCGCCAGCTTGCCGCGGCGCACGTCGGTGGTGTGGTCCACCTCCAGCACCACGTCCGGGTGGTCGTCCACGCCGATCACCATCGCCGAAGGCCCCGGCATCCGGGCGCGTCCAGGATGCAGGTAGACCGACTCATCGGCCTGCATGATGCTTTGCGGCGCGTCCTGCTCGCGCAGGTCCATCGATCCGTAGTTCTTGATGGGGGCGCCGCGCACCTGGGCGATGCGTTCGATCAGGGCGTTCAGCAGGCGGGAGCGCTGTTCGTGATAGGGACTGGCGGGATCGCAGATCATGGCGGTTTCGGTGGCGCCGTCCCAGTACTCCAGGCGCCGGTCGAAGTCTTCCAAGTCCTTGCGCGGCAGGTGGACCGCCTTACAACCGGGGAACTCCGGCGCAGGCTTTGCCGGCACGGTATAGGTTTCGCGGCGACGGGGCCGGCGGGAGGATTTGGTCTTGGCCATGCCGGACAGTATACGCGGGCCGCACCGGTCCTGCAACCGCGGGCCGATGGTGGTGCTGCTGCTGGCGCTGGGTCACCCCCGGCGGGCGTCTTGTCCGGCCACCCGCTCGAGGAGTTCGGGGCCGGTCCGGCATTCGATGATGCCGCGGCCGGCGCGCGCCAAGCGGTCGGGATCGGCGGGCTCCAGGAGAGTGGCAAATTGCCGCGCCGTGTCTTCGTCGAACTTTAGAGCCGCCAAGCGGCACAGTTCGTCCACCCGTCCCCGGCGCCGTTGCGAACGGAGCAGCGGATCGTTGTCCGGGCCGGTGCCCTCGCGCTCGCCGAGCACGGTCCCAACCCGATCCAGCACAGCGCTGGTCCGTTCCGTCAGCGTCCATTCGTTCAGCCCGGCGTGGATCTCCTCCGCCGTCCAGCCCGGAAACGCCCGGCTTTCCGGCGCCGACCGGTAGGCGCCATCCTCCAGCAGGTAGATCGTCAGCCCCGGCCGCCGTCCCCGCGGGCGGCTCGGCGAGGGGACGTCCGGCACCTCCACCCACACTTCCGGGAAGCCCCATGCCTCGTACAACCCCAGCTTGCCGCGGCGCACGTCGGTGGTGTAGTCCACCTCCAGCACCACGTCGGGATAGTCGTCCACGCCGATCACCATCGCCATCGCCGAAGGTCCCGGCAGCCGGGCGCGACCGGGATGCAGGTAGTAGGACTCGTCGGCCTGCAGGATGCTCTGCGGCGCGTCCTGCTCGCGCAGGTCCATTGATCCGTACTTCATGATGGGGGCGCCGCGCACCATGGCGATGCGTTCGATCAGCGCGTTCAGCAGGCGGGAGCGTTGCTCGTGATAGGGACTGGCGGGCTCGCAGATCCAAGCGGTCTCGGTGGCGCCGTCCCAGTACTCCAGGCGCCCGTCGAAGTCTTCCAGGTCCTTGCGCGGCAGGTGGACCGGCTTGCAGCCGGGAAACTCCGGCCCGATCTTCGGCGGCACGGTACAGGCTTCGCGGCGGCGGGCGGTATTGGTCTTGGCCATGCCGACTCAGCATACACGGGCCGCACCGGTCCTGCAATGATCCACGCATCCCCGTACCGGTGACCGTAACGCGCGATACTGGAGTCGGCAAGCTCACTTCAGTCGAGACCCTCAACATCCTCTTCCATCTCCCGTCGGATTGCGTACCGCTCTGACTTCTCCGTAGAATCCACGCCAAGCCGTCCGATCTCGGCAATCCGATAGTCCGGGTCCTTCAGAAGGACCTCGAACCCGTGACGCCACTTCGACCACATTTCGCTCTCCTTGCCACACCATGACCACGCGCCATGCCCCATAGTGCCGTAGAGCACCTCCTGAGTTGAGTAGCCATGTTCCAGAGCCGCCAACGCCATTCTTCGCCACGTATCATCCATGCATTCGGGCGGATCGATGTCAAGTATCTGGTTCTTCCGTACCTCCGATGTCTCCGGCGCCGGCGCACGATGCAGCGGATCCAGGTGATGCTCCTTCAGCGACTCAGAGCCCAGTAACCGGCGATAGAGCGATAGTTCGCTGCCAACAATGCACTCTATAGCTTCACGCGCTACGCGAATCTCGCCACCGACTGCCAAGCGCTCCAAAACCCTCCGTCGCTGCTCAATACCCAGGGTTCTAGCCAAGACCCGGATCATATCATATCCCGCCAGGCCCCGCACGTCTCCCACCGTCAAGTTAGCCACCAGCCAGTCAACTGCCATGTCGCTGTCCTCAGACAGTATCTTCGTGAGCCAGTGAGTGCCCGATACCCCAACGGCATCTCCGATCGCCGACTGAAGTATCGCCTGTCGCCACGCAGCACGGATCGACGCCGCAATCTTCCCCTGACGCCCAACCCAATAGCCTATCGCCGTGGACCCTGCAATCCTAGGAACGTTCGACTGCAACATTTGATGAATCGTAGAGTCCGCAATCGCAGAGCACGATGCAATCACAAAATCCTCAGAGCTTGGCATATCAGCTGCCTTGGAGAGCACTTCATCGAGCAAACTAGAAGGAGGATCGTGGTGCCTCAACACGGCCTCTACCGCGATCCACCGATACTCTGTCTTGCCAACGCAGCGAAAGGCCAAGCGCTTCCATTGGGACCGATCAAGGGCCAACGCCTTGAGTAAGAATGGCTGCACGAAGGAGCTCGGAAGATCACGATTGATCAGTGCATCCGCGAATCCTACAGGATCCTCCACTCTCTCAGCCAAGGCCTCACATAGGCGGAGAGACAACCGTGGGCTGCCGAGGCCTGCAAAGTGCATCTCCGCCTCGCACCACGCCAGTAGCGAGGCAATCTCCCCAACCGGCCGACCCTCCCATCGTTGCGCTAGCTCGTCGGCTCGTTCGGCCCACAATCGGCTCTGCCGTTTCCAATCTCTTGGATCTATCTCTGTCGGAGATAGTGCTTCGAGTACCGGATGCAGATGCAATCCCTGCGTGCTTCCGGTAAGCTCTGCGATACGACGCTGAATGCCCGGGTGGTGAGCCGTAACTCTCGCTAAGTCAGATAGCGCGCTATCCGTGAACCGCTGCAGGACACTGCGCGTCATGCTGCCATATTGCACCGGTGGAAAGACCCTGAATTCAGGACACATCCAGACCTCGACAAGATCGAAAAGATCGCTCCATGGCACACACACTGCCCCTTCCACTATCTTTAGTACGGAGGGCCATTGTGATGCCATAATCCCAAGTTCTTTTTCGGTAAAAATCTGGCTCGTAAACGCGGCCGTCCTGCCAATACCCGGATCAGTCGTGCGGTATTCCAGGACTGGCATCAACGCGATGCACATCGCATGGATAGCCGATGGTCCATTCCGAGTCCGATTCCACCACTTGAGTGTAGCCCGCACGAGTTTCAAGCGGCGATCCAGCAGGTAATCCATATCGTCAGGGTCGCCATTAACCCACGACTTGAGTTGGCCAACAGCCATTTCCGATGATCTTCCGGAATCAACCATGCAGTCAAGCAACATCGGAATCGCTGTCTCCGGTACGGTGCGTAGCGTGGATTGGGCAGTGGCTTCAATTAGATCGGGGTGGTGCCGGAGCACGTATTTGGACTCGAATACTCCCAGCGATGCGTAGTCCGACCATAGCTGTGGAGAATTTGCCGTTTCGAGCCATCCCTCCAAGTGGGGAACGATTGCCCCACGCGAGCGGGCGCCGAGCAGGGTGCGAAGCGCGTCTTCTCGTTTCTCGACGATGTCCAGGAATGGCTCGACGTCGAGCGATCCGGGTCCGTCGAAGAAAACTCGTTTCACGATGACCCAGCGCATCGGCTCTGGTTGTACCGACACTGCTTTGGCTGCTGTCTCCCGAATGACGCCCGCGGCGCCGAGTCTTGCAAGGTCGCTGCTCACGTCGAACAGTGACTTTCCAAGACGGTCGGAGACGGCATCTTGCTTCACCCCGGAATCCCCTCCGAGCGCGAAAGGAGCCAGCAATCGTAAAGCGTCGGTGTCCACTATTTTGCCGATACTTCGGCTAAGCTCGTCGACGAGCGACGTGCCGCTTAATACGTCCGCAGCGTTCCCCGAACGAAACAGGTGAGCGAGGGTTGCAGCGAGGCCGGGTCGACCTGCCGCCTGGACTCTTATCATGTAGAGCAACCGGTCCGGGCCGTGGATTCCGAACGACTTGATGATCTCCACCATTGTGTCGGCGTCGATACGGTGGAGTCGCATCTCCTGGGAGGTCCCCACTTGTAGGGTGCTGCGGACGGTGTCGGCGTCTCCGGGCCAACTCGTTGCGATGATCCGAAACTCGGCTTTGGTCTCGCTCCTGATCTGATCGAGCCTGGTGATCTGATCGGGGTCGACGTGGGAGTCGTCGACGATCACTGCCGCGGGGCGCAGGCTGCGCAAATCGTTCGCGATCTGTGTACGGTCGTCATCGACCAGGAAACGCGCGTGTCCCTCCAACGCCAACGACCGCAGGAGAAACGTCTTCCCCGCACCCGGTTCACCGACGAGCAAGCAATCCGTCTTCTGCTTCCGCAGCCAGTCCATCTCCTCCTTTCGACCAAGCACGGAGTCACCGAGGAGCGGCCGATGTGTCGCTGGGAACAGGCTCAAGGCAGCCGGCCTGCCGGTCACTCCGAGCAGGCGTTTGCACCATTCGGGTTCGCGGTAGAGACTCTGCGCAAACCAATCCTGATCGCAGGTCTGGTTCAACGTCACTCCCCGCGTACGGGCGGCGTCGTATAGTTTTCGGCGCGAGTGGGGCGTAATGCGCCGCGGAGTCGCAAACAGCGCGCGGGTGAGCTTCCACCCTTTGCTCGTTGCCCGGTCGAGGCTGCGGGCGAAGTTGCTGACGAGCCTCTCGCCGGTGGTCACGATAAGGGGAAAGGGTTCGCCGCGGCCGTCAGCGACCGCGCCGTCGAAGCCGTCGTCTCCGCCGCCGCGCACCGGCACCAGTGTCGGCCAAGCACGGCTGAGCAGAGCCACGGCGCACGCCTCGAACGTCTCGGGGTCGAGTCTCCGGCCAAGGGCGTCCAGGATCGCCCGATGGTGCGCGTCCAGGACGACGGCGGACGACCTTCTGACCGTGTTGGACCGGTAAGTGTTGGCCAGTGCGTTAATTCGGTCCATCATCGGTGCCGAGATGCCGAGCTCGCTCCGTTCCCAACGGGCGACCGTGTTGGGTTGCACCCCCAAGGCCTCTGCCAATTCAGTCTGCGTGAGGCCGAGTCGCTCGCGAAGTGTCTTGATGTCGGCTACCATGAGCGTCCAATCTAACAGGAAGATTCCTATACGTCAAGTATAGAGGTTCCAATTCGATCCCGCGGCCGGCTGGCTGGCGGCGCGGCCTTCCCATGTTTCGCCGGATTGGGGTAGACTGGAATCGGGACCCGGGATGGCGAAGTGGAAGCGGGAGATTGAGAACTACGCTCATAGCGGCCTACCGCGGCACCGTTTCCCTCCCGTTCGCGCCGGGCGAACACGAACGCGCCGCCGTCAAGATCGTAGACGACCGCGGCATCGAAAGCCTCAAGATCATGGAGCTCAATTCTTGACCGCACCGACCGTACCGATTGCGATAGACCGAGCCGCAATCGCCAATTTCTGCAAGCGCTGGCATGTCTCCGAGCTCGCGCTGTTCGGCTCGGCGATCCGCGATGACTTCGGACCTGACAGCGACGTCGACGTGCTGGTCAGTCTCGACCAGTCCGCGCGGCACACGCTGCTCGACATGCACCGGATGGAGGAAGAACTGCGGTCGCTGTTCGGGCGCAACGTCGATCTGGTCAGCCGCCGCGGCGTTGAGAGCAGCCGCAACCCCGTGCGCCGCCGCGCGATCCTTGATTCAGCGCAGGTCATCTACGGGTAAAGCACTTACGACAAGAGGGAGGGAAGGGAGCGAGACCGGCCGCTAACCAAGATGCCGCACGATCCGCAAGATCGACGCCACGATGTCGGCCGTCGCCTCCTCGTTCACGCCGCGCTGCATCAACTCTCTCGTCAACTGCCGGAGTATCGCGTCCGGGTCCTTCGTTTCCGCATGCAACCTGAAGAAAGAGATCCAGTGCTCAGCCGGTATTCCGCCGACGTGATGGCGGCGCATCATGGCCGTATAGTCGTCCATCAGCCCGGCGAGCCGTGCTACACGACCGAAGTTATGGCCGGCGTCCTTCATCGGGCGGTCGCTGATCTTTGTCTTCGGAGCCGGGTAAACGCTGACGTAAATGCCCGGTGATTGCACTTGGCGTTGTTCAAGAGCATCGTTCGTCTCACGAACGCTCGTCCACCACCAGTTACGATACTCGGCCGCGTAGCGGGCTTGCTCGATATACGGCTCATGCACAACCGGCTCGCCCGAAAGTACGTTCCGAAGATGCCACGGCACGACGACCAGGAGGTCTTGTGGAGCGCATGCGCGGGGGGTTACGGTGTACCGAAAGCTGGGCTCTCGCTCTTTCGAGAGCAAATACCAACCCTTGAGTTCTATCCCCAACGCGATATTCTGGCTACCGTCTCCATTCCGGGCCACCAGCCGGACATCTGGAAATGTCTGTGATGAGCGCACGAATCGATGTCTCGGCCACCTGTTCTTCGGGTCCCATACTTCTCGAATGCGGTTGAGTGTCTGCACAACCTGTACTTCAATCGTGCTGCCCAACACTGCATTCAGACTGAACAGGTCAGCCGCTTCAAGACCCTCAATGTGCGTTGTAGTGCGGAAATAGGCCGGCAGAGCCGTGATGGCATCCATGACCTGTCGTACGAGGGCTCCGAGATCGCTATCCGTCGAAAACTCATGGCGATGGGGTTGAGCTCCAGTGCGTTCCTGTTCCATTATCTCTCAAGCGGCAGGGACAGTTGGTTGCACTCGGCTTGCTCAACCAGCCGTTGCTGCGCCAAGGATGCGAATTCGGGATCGATCTCGGCGGCAAATGGAGTGCGGCCCAGTGCCACTGCCGCGACCGATGCCGAACACAGTCCGCCGAACGGCTCCCATATCGTATCGCCTTCGTTCGACGCCACTTCGATAATCCGGTGCATGAACGCGAGCGGCTTCTGGTTGAGATGGGCCGTGGCATTCTTCCCCGGACTATGCACGCGTGGGGCAACGCGGCGGCCGTTGCCTCGATAGCGCTCGGCGCCGTTGAGCGGAGGATGTGACCACACGTTGGTCAAGCCATGCTGATGGTTCCAGGGATGGCGCAACCGCGCCCATTCCGCTTCACCTACCGGCCGCTTGCCGTCAAGTGAGTAGTATGGCCGCCCGCCCGGATCGCCGTGTTCGTTGGCGTAGGAGACCAACCGGGCCATCATGTCGGCCGGCGGAAAGTACCAGAGCCAGTCCTGGGTGAGATACTTGCGGGTGGCGGCATTTCGCACGCCGCATGCCTCGTTCGCCTGATGCAGCGGCATTCCGGTTCGCTGCCACTCCGCCCGCAGCCATTGCGAGCCGGACAGCGTGCCGTTCGTGGTCGGGAAGTCCAGTTTGCGCCGGTAGAATACGCATACCTCGGTCACCGTCGGGAATCGCCGAATGGTGACGCCGTTCACGTTCCCCGCTATGTGCCTGATTCCCTTGTCCCACACCATGGTCTGAACGTACTCCCAACCGTTGGCGGCAAGCAGCGGATGAACGGTGGCCCAGCCGATCTCGGTATTCCAGAACCACAGCGTCGTCGCCGCCTTGGCGCGCATCGACCAGGCAGCAACGTGCTCGGCGTACCATCGGTCCAGCCGCTCGGGAGTCCGCGGATCCCCGGGAAAGCCGCCCACCCCGTAGGCGCCGTCCGACACGATCAGATCGGGGGCAGGCCACCGGTGATACGCCTCCTCGGCCCTTCCAACGTGCAGTGTGCTGCTTCCCTTCGACATCGGCACTACTCTCCGCCCGCCCGATCCAGTCTACCACGTGTCCACGCCCGGTCCAAAGGGGAGGGAGGGGGCCGCCGGCTATCCCGGCGCGGCGGGGGGATCCGCAGGGCGTCAGTAGGGGCTGGCGGGAGTGGTGATGGGGCACCAGCGGGACACGGTCAGCCAGTTTAGCAGCAGTTCGGTGGCGGCGGGCGTACCCAGGCGGCGTAGCGCTTCCGCGGCCAAGCCGCGCACGTAGCGGTTGCGGCTCTGCAGGTGCGGGGCGAGCAGGTCGGTCACGCGGCCGGCGGCGGCGCCCTCCACCCGCGACGCCAGGCGGGCGATGGCGTGCGCCGCGAGTTGGCGCCGGTAGCCGTGGTCAGGCAGATCCTCGTCCAGGGAGGTTTCCAACGCCGCGATCGACTCCTCCTCGTCGCCGCCTGAGCCGGTGCCGAGGGCGGCGGCAGCCCAGGTGCGGACCGCTTCGTCGCCGTCCCGGACCGCACGGCGCAAGGCGGGCGCGGCGGAGCCGGCGGCGCGTCCTCCCATCTCGGCCAGCGCCTGCGCGGCGCCCGCGCGTACCTGCGCCGCGCTATGTTGCAGCGCCGCGCTCAGCGCCGGCACCGCGGCGCTGCCCAGGGCCGCCAGGGCATACACCGAGCGCGCGGCGGTGGCGGCGCAGTCTCCGGCCAGCGCGGCGCACAACTGCGCGGCGGCGGAGGCGGCGGAGGCGCCGTGTTCACCAGCCGCGGCCGCGGCGGCGAGGGCATAGGCGGCCTCCATGCCGCGCTGCGGATGCGGATCGGCCAGCCCGGCCAGCGCAGTCCGGTCTGTGGCCGCGCCTGCGGGGGCGCCGTTGGCGCCATTGGCGGCGGGCGGGGCCGCGGCGGCGCCATCGCCCCAGTGCCAGCGCCACATGGCGCGCCAAAGTGAGCGCTCGGTATCCCACTCCCTGGCGGCGGCATCCCAGCTCGGCTCCTGCGGTTCCCGCATCCGGTGAAGCAGGAACTTCATCATGTAGCGCGGCCGGGACGCGCGGTTGGCGGTCGCGCCGTGCCAGAGCTCGTAGTGGGTCACGGTTACCGTACCCGCGGCGCCGGGCAGCGCCAGCACCTCCACGCCCTCCGGGCGCTCCCGGTAGTACTGGCTGCCGGGCAGCACGCCGGTCGGCCCCAGGCGTTCCGGCGTGTCCTGCGGGTAGTAGAGCAGCAGCACCTTGCGGGCGCGGTGATCGCCCTGGCTGCCGCCGTCCTGATGAATGCCCTGCGCCGTGCTGCCCGGCTGGTTGGCGTGGCAGTAGCGGTGATCGTCCAGCAGGTAGCCGGGGCCGAGGATGCTGATCAGGGCGCCGCGCACGGCGGGGTCGGCGAGCATCTCCGCCAGCTCCGGGAGGCGCGGCAGCAGGTTGTTGCCTGGGTTCGGTTCGGCGCGGAGCAACCGGTCGGTCTGCAGGCAAATCGACTCGTGGAACCGCTCCGGCAAGAGGGTCCGCACCGTTACGTATCCGTCGCGTATGAATCCCCGCATCTGCCGGTCTGACAGCAGGTATCCGTTCTGAGTGCCGCTGGCCATCGCTCCTCCCGGCGCCCATTCTACCACTCCTCGGCCCGCCGGCCACCCGCGTGCGCGGCGGCGCGCCGTGCGGGCAGAGTCCGCCCCGCATACGCCTGTCGGCTCGGCGGCGGAGGAGGGGTGCGGCCGCCGGCGCGGCGGTGGGGTGCGTTGCGGTCACGGGCGGGCGCCGGGCGGCGGGGCCTCGCCCGCCGGCCGCCGCCCTCCCCCCGCGCGGCACGCGACCGGCGGCCGCGGAACGTGATAGACTCAACGCCGCATCCCGCCCCGCAGGAGGCTATTTCGTATGCCGCAGCAATCCGCCGCCGACCAGCCGCGCCCGCCGAACTTTGTGGTCATCTTCTGTGACGACCTGGGCTACGGTGACCTGGGCTGCTACGGGTCGCGCGTCCACGACACGCCGCGTCTCGACCGGATGGCGGCCGAGGGCACCCGCTTCACCAACTTCTACGTGCCGTCGCCGGTGTGCTCGCCGTCGCGCGCCGGCTTGCTCACCGGCTGCTACCCCAAGCGCGTGGGGCTGGACAGCGGCGTCGACTTTTCGGTGCTCCTGCCGGGCGACCCGCTCGGGCTCTCCCCCGACGAGGTGACCATCGCCGAGCTGCTGCGGCAGCAAGGCTACGCCACCAAGGTGGTCGGCAAGTGGCACCTCGGCGACCAGCCGGAGTTCCTGCCCGAGCGCCACGGCTTCGATGACTACTTCGGGCTGCCCTACAGCAACGACATGCTGCCCGACCTGCGCGCGCCCCGCCCCAAGCCGTACCCGCCGCTGATGCTGCTGCGGCGCGACCGGGTAGTGGAGGCCGACCCCAACCAGGTCTCGCTCACCGACCGCTACCTGGTCGACGCGCTGCGCTTCATCCACGATCAACGCGACCGGCCGTTCTTCCTCTACCTGGCGCACATGTACGTGCACGTGCCGATTTACACGCCGATCAAGTACCACCACGACTCGCGCAACGGTCCCTACGGCGCCGCGGTGGCGCATCTGGACTTCACCACCGGCGCCATTCTCGACACGTTGCGCGACCTGGGGCTCGACCGCAACACCATCGTGCTGTTTACCTCCGACAACGGCGCCGGGGTACCGCTCACTCCGGCGGGGGTGGACGTCGCGCGCCTGAGCCGCGGCGGCGTGGGCAGCAACCGCCCGCTGCGCGGCGGCAAGGGCACCACCTGGGAGGGCGGCATGCGCGAACCGTTCATCGCCTGGGCGCCGGGCCTGGTACCGGCCGGCGCCACCTGCCACGAAATGTGTTCGACCCTCGACCTGCTGCCCACCCTCGCGCGCCTGGCCGGCTCCGGGGAGCCGCAGGACCGGATCATCGACGGCGCCGACATCGGACCGCTGCTCACCGGACAGCCGGGCGCGGCCACCCCGCACGAGCAGTTCTTCTACTACGGCAGCGGCACTCACACCCTGGACGCGGTGCGCGCGGGGCACTGGAAGCTGCACCTGGACCGGGACGAGCTCTACGATCTCGACGCCGACGTGGGCGAGACCATGAACCAGTTCGAGCGGTACCCGCAGGTGGTGCGCGAGTTGCGCGACCGCGCCGACGCCTGCCGCGACGACCTCGGCGACGCCCGCACCGGCATCCGCGGCGCCAACTGCCGCCCGCCGGGCCGCGTCGAGAACCCCCGTACCCTGCTGCCAATCACCGAAGACGAGCTCTGGGTGCGGGCGGTCTACGACTAGTCCGCCCCCGGCCCGGCCCCGGCAAAATCGCATGCGCGCCTACATCTATCGGAGACTGCTCCTTACCGTCCCCACGCTGTTCATCGTGAGCTTCGTGATCTTCGTGGTGATCCGGTTCATGCCGGGCGATATCGTGGACGCCGAAATCGCCCAGATGGAGGAAATCGGCGTGGCCCGCGAGTCGCTCGAAGCGGCCCGCGAGGCGCTGCTGAAAGAGTACGGACTCGACGTGCCGATCATCGCCCAGTATGGCCGCTGGATCGGCGTCTACCCGCAGGCGGACGGCGCGGTGAGCGGTCTTCTGCAAGGCGACTTCGGCACCTCGTTCCGGCGCCACACTCCGGTGCTGCGGGACATCGCCATCCGCTGGCCGGTCACTCTGGAGCTGGGCTTGATCGCGTTCGTCATTGCGAACCTGATCTCCCTGCCGATCGGCGTCTATTCGGCGCTGCGGCAGGACACCGCGGGCGACTACCTGATGCGCAGCTTTGCCATCGTCTGCATGGCGGTACCGAGCTTCTGGCTGGGGACGATGATCGTGGTGTTTCCGTCATTGTGGTGGGGCTATTCGCCGCCGATCATGTTCACCCGATTCACCGAGGACCCGGTCGAGAACCTCAAGATGTTCATCATTCCGGCGGTCGTGTTGGGGCTGGCGATGACCGGCGGCACCATGCGCATGACGCGCACCATGATGCTGGAGGTACTGCGCCAGGACTACGTGCGCACCGCCTGGGCCAAGGGGCTCCGCGAGCGCGCCGTGGTCATTCGCCACGGCCTCAAGAACGCGTTTATTCCGGTAATCACCCTGATCGGCTACACCTTGCCGGTCATGATTGGCGGCGCGGTGATCATCGAACAGATCTTCAGTCTGCCCGGGATGGGGCGGCTGCTGGTAGACGCGACCCTCAACCGCGACTACACTGTGGTGAGCGGCATCATGGTGATGTTCGGCGCCGGCATGGTGCTGATCAACCTGGCCGTCGACCTGACCTACGGCATCCTGAACCCAAGGGTCAGACTGTGAGCGCGGCGCGCGGGATCCGGCGGCTGGTCACCGAGAAGCCGCTCGGGGCGGTGGGGGCGGTCATCACGCTGCTGTTGCTCCTCACCGGCGTTTTTGCCGATCTGTTGGCGCCCTACGGGTTCAACGAAACCGAGGTCGGCGACTTCCTGGAGCCGCCGTCGCGCCAATTCTGGCTGGGCACCGACAATCTGGGGCGCGACGTGCTGAGCCGCGTCATCTACGGCGCCCGCATCTCGATGATCGTCGGGATTGCGGCGACCACCATCAGCACGCTGATCGCAACCGTCATCGGCGTCTTGTGCGGCTATCTGGGCGGCAAGTTCGACATGGTCGCGCAGCGCTTCGTGGACGGCTGGATGTGCCTGCCGTATCTTCCGATTATCATGGTCGTCATGGCCATCGTCGGTCCGGGGCTGCTCGGGCTCATCCTCGTGATGGGGGTTTCGGGCGGGATCGGCGGATCGCGCTTCTCGCGCAGCGTGGTCATCAACATCAAGGAAAACGCCTACCTGGAGGCGTCGGTAGCAATCGGCAGCTCGACCCCGCGCATGCTGCTGCGGCACGTCTTGCCGAACATCATGGCGCCGATTATCATCAGCTTTTCGCTGGCGGTGCCGGGAGTGATCCTGGGCGAGGCGTCGCTCAGTTTCCTGGGTTTCGGGATTCCGGCGCCGGCGCCGAGTTGGGGCGGCATGTTGAGCGGCAGCGGGCGCCGGTTCATGTTCACGGCGCCGTGGATGGTCATCTGGCCGGGCCTGGCGTTGAGCATCGTCGTGTACGGCGTCAACATGTTCGGCGACGCGGTGCGCGACCTGCTCGATCCGCGCCTGCGCGGCGGGGCCGGCAGCTATCGCACGCGCGGCGCGAGGAAGGCGCGCAGCTAAATCGAGGAGCGTATTCACCGGGCGCCGCGCGGGCGGCGCATCATTCTCATCACGTCATCTATCCGGAAGGAGAGTATTAGATGAACAAAATCGTAGTGCTGGCGTTGGCGCTGGCGGTCATTGGAATTCCCGTGTTTGGCGCCGGAGAGGCCGAGGTCAGCGAGCCGGCGGCGGGCGCCGGCGGGCCGCAGTATGGCGGCACCCTCACGCTCGGCTACGCCGATACCGATCCGCCCACCGCGGACACCGTTGAAGGCCGCTGGCCCACCACCAAGTTCACCAGCTTCGTGCTGGATTACCTGCTCACGGCCGACATCGACAAGTTCGGGCCACGCGGCGCCGGCAACCATGCGTTTACCGCGCCCCTCAGCGTCCCGGAGGAGTTCACCCGGGCAGGGGTAATCGAAGACTGGGAAATCACTCCCAACAAGATCATCTTCCGCATCCGCCCCGGCGTGCAGTGGGCGGCAATCGGCAAGGAACACGTCATGGAGTCGCGCGAGTTCGTGGCCGAGGACGTGGTTTTCAGCCTGATGCGCTTCTGGACCGCGCCCAACATGGGGTGGCTGGAAGCCAACGAGTTCCCCGATTGGCTGGTCGGCATGTACGCCGAGGACAAGTACACCTTCGTGGTCGAGTTCAAGTACTTCAACGCGGTGTGGCGGGGCCGCCTCGGCTCCGGTTGGGCAAACGACCTGTACGCGCCCGAAGTGGTCGAGGCCGGCGCTCACGACTGGAACAACCTGGTCGGCACCGGACCGTTCATGGTCAAGGAATACGTTCAGGGCTCCGCCATGATCTACGAGAAGAACCCGATCTTCTACGATACCACGACCATCGACGGCGTCGAGTACCAGCTGCCGTTCGTCGACGAAATCGTCCTGCCCATCATCCCGGACGAGTCCACCCGCATCGCCTCCTTGCGGACCGGCAAGATCGACTACATGGGCGGATACCTGGCGCCGGTGCCGATCCACTACAAGGAGACGCTGAGCCGGACGCCGAACCTGATGGTGGAGTCGGTGAAGGGGAGTTGGGCGCACACGCTTTCGTTCGCCATGGCGGAAGATACGCGCGGGCGCCCGGGCACGGAGATCGCCGACGACGTGGCCGTGCGCCGGGCGCTGGCAATCGGCACCAACCGGGAGGCGATAGCCAAGGCCACGTTCTTTGAGGCCGATCTGCATAGCTGGCCGGTGAGCGACAAGAACGCGGCCGCGTTCGTGCCGATGAACGAGCTGCCCGCGTCCGCGCAGGAGCTGTTCGAGTACGACCCGGAGAAGGCGCGGCAGCTCCTCGCCGAGGCCGGGTACCCCAACGGGTTCAAGGTGGTGGCTCCCGTGAACGCCGCGGATACCACGCGCGTGGACATGCTGAGTCAGATCTCCGACCAGTGGAGCAAGATCGGCGTCACGGTCGACATGCGCCCGATGGAGTCCGCCGCGCTCAACGAGTTCATGCGGCGCGAGGAAGGGGTGGCGCCCAACTTCGACGTGTGGCTGCACGGCGAGTACAACATCGATCCGCTCATCACCATCGGCGGGCGCTTCGGCTTCTACTTCCACGAGGACTTTCTGGAGGCCAAGCAGACCGCGGCGGGGGAGGAACGCATGGCGATGCTGCGCGACATCAGCGTGCGCGCCATCGATCAGGTGGTACCGGGGATTCCGCTGGGCACGCCGTATCAGCTCCGGGTCACCTGGCCATGGGTCAAGAACTGGTATGGCGAAACCGAGGAAAGCGCCTGGGGAACCGCCCACATCAACGCCCGCATCTGGATCGATCAGGACCTCAAGCAGAGCCTGGGCTACTGATTCTCTTCAGGGACCGTGGCCGCGGTGCGCCCCCTGCGCCCGCGGTCGCGGCCCGCGGCCGCGACCCGGGCTATTTCAGGCCGGTGAGCGCAATGCCGCGCACGAAGTAGCGTTGCGAGAAGAAGAACACCAACAGAATCGGCACCACGGCCATGGTCGCGGCCGCCATTCGCGCGGCCGGTTCCTGGGCGAATTCCGCGGTCAGCACCGAGAGTACCTGTTCGATCAGCATCTTGCGGCGCGAGTTGAGGATGATCAGCGGCCACAGGAAGTTGTTCCACGCTCCCAGGAACGCGAAGATGGTTATGGTGCCGATGGCGGGCTTGATGTTGGGCACTACCACGTGCCAGTAGCGGCCGAGCACGCCGCTGCCGTCGATGCGGGCGGCGTCCAGCAGGTCGTCGGGGATGCTCTTTACGTTCTGGCGAAAGAAGAACACCGCGAACGGCGTGATCATCGCCGGCAGCACGATGGCGGCGTGGGTGTCCACCAGCCGCAGCTCGCTCATCAACAGAAACAGCGGCACCATTTCCGACTGAAACGGAATGATCATGGTGATCAGAATGAGCGTAAAGCACAGCTCGCGGAGGCGAAACCGGCCCTTCTCGAAGACGTAGCCGGCCACCGAGCAGAACAGGAGCTGCGACGCCACGATGTACAACGTGGTGTAGAAGGTGTTCCAGTAGGCCCGCGCGAGGGGAATCACCTCGAACACCCGGCCAAAGTTGTCGAACGTGACCTCCTGCGGGATCAGGGTGGGCGGGAACCGGAACATCTCATTCTGCGGCTTGATGGCCGAGGCGATCATCCAGTAGAAGGGCGTGATATAAATCACCGCCACGGTCCCCAGCACCAGGTAGAGCAGCAGCCGCCAGGGAGACAACGCCGCGCTGCCGGCGGCCCTCGGGACAACGCGCGCCGTTGCGCGGTCGATGGGCGGCAGTTCGGTACTCATCGGCTCAGTACTCGTAGTCGAAGCGCTTGAACGCCTTGCGCTGGATGGTGGTGATCACCACGACGATGGCGGTGAGCACGAACGCCAGCGACTGCCCGGCGCCGATGCGGAAGTCGGTGAACGAGGTCTCGTAGATCTTGAGCACGATGGTGAGCGTGCTGTTCATCGGTCCGCCGAAGTAGGTGCCCCCCTGTTGGCCCATCACGAACACCTGCGTAAACACCTTGAACGCGCCGATGGTGTTGACCACCACGACCAGCAGCGTGATCGGCGTGAGCAACGGAATGGTGACGCGGCGCGCAGTCTGCCAGGCGCTCGCTCCATCCACGCGGGCGGCGTCGTAGAAGTGCTCGGGAATGGTCTTGAGGCCGGCCAGAAAGATCACCAGGGCGAAGCCCATCTCCCGCCACACGTTCATGATGATGATCGAAAGCAGCGCGTAGCGCGTGTCGACCAGCCAGCCCACCTTGCCGATTCCCACCAGCGAGAGCGCCCAGTTGAGCAGGCCGAGATCGCGGTGATAGATCCAGATCCAGAGCTGTGACAGCGCCACCACCGACACCACCACCGGCATGAAGTAGATGGTGCGCAGCACCACCGAACCGGCGCCCATGCGGTCCAGCAACAAGGCGAACGTCAGCCCCAGCAGCGTGACGCCGATCACGTTGCCGACCACGTAAATCGAAGTGTTGGCGATGGAGCGAAGCGCGCGCTGGTCGGAGAAGGTATCGACGTAGTTGGCGAGGCCGACGAAGGAGAACGCGCCGGTGAGCAGGTCGTACTTGCTGAAGCTCACGAAGAACGCGAACAGGGTGGGGTAGAGATGGCGCAGGGCAAAGTACCCCATCAGCACCAGCACGATGGCGTAAGTGGTCACCAACTCCCGGTTGAGACGCCGGCCGCGGTCCGGCCTGATTGTCGTGCTCATTCGTACCTCCGGATGGGGCGCGGGCCCGCCGTGCCGGCCGCGCATCGTCGCGCCGCGGTGCCGCCGCGCCGCCGCTGCCGAACGGCGACGGCCGGCGGCGCCCGGGCCTACTGATACGTAATCGGCAGTTCCCGAATCGGGCGATCCTCCATGATCTTGGCGAACGCCGCGGCCAGGTCGTCCAGGCTCTGATCGAGCGTCTTGCTCTGCGACAGATATGCCTCCACCGCGCGTCCTACCTCCTGCCACGCTTCGTTGGCGCCCAGGCCCTGCATGCGCAGGCGCCGGTTGGGCTGCTGCAGGAAGGTCTGCCACGCCGGATGATCCACCGCCACCAGCTCCGCGGTGCTGCGGTAGGGAGGCAGTTGGCTCTCACTCTGCGGATCGAACAGGGTCTGGTGGCGTTCCGGCTGCAGCGAGAAGCGCAGGAAGTCCCACGCCACCGCCGGGTGCTGCGACTTGCTGGAGACTGCGATGCCGCCGACCGCGCACACCGGGCTGGAGTAGCGGTCCGCCGGGATGTTGTCCAGGATGTAATCGAGCTCCGGCGCGTTGCGGTGGAGCTGGGCGATTTCGTAGATGCCCTCGGCGTGAATTGCCACGTCGCCGTTCCAGAACAGCTCGCGCGGGTTGCCGGCGCCGAAGTCGCCGGAGCCATCCTCCCAGGTGATGTCGTAGACGTACTGCATGGCGCGCTTCCAGGCGGCGCGGCCTTCCGGCGTGGTCACCGCGGCGGCGCTCTGCTCCGGGTTCAGGTAGGTGCCGCCGGCGCCGAACACCCACGGTGACATGTGCCAGTGGGGGTTGGGCATCTTGAAGGTGTACCCGGCCCGCACCATGTTGCCGTCCGCGTCCCGTACCGTGAGCTTCCTGGCCCAGTCACGAAACTCGTCGCGGTCCGCGGCGCCGCGTTCGGGGAGTCCGGCTGCGGCCAGATAGTCGCGGTTGTACAGGTACTGCTGGCACTGCCAAGTGATGAGGGCGGCGTGGATCGGCTTGGACCGGTCGCCGTCGAGGTGCTGAAACAGGAGCGCGTTCTCGGCGATGGTCTCGCGTTCGATCAGCGCCACGAGGTCGTCCGGCGCCGGGGCGGTGAAGCCGGCCGACATGAGCGAGGTCAGGTTGACGTCGTGCGGCTCGTGGATGACGTCGGGCCCGGTGCCGGAGCGGAACGACAGGCGCAGCTTGGCGCCGTAGTCGGCGTGGCTGCCGCCCTGATGCTCCATGCGCATCGTCACCTGGGGATGCGCCTCCATGTACTCGGCGGCCATGCGCTCGAACCACTCCACGCCGCCGGGACCGCCGCGCAGCCAGGCAACGATTTCCGCCGGTCCCTCGGGGCCGCTTCCTTCGCCGCCGCCGCCGGCCCAGAGCCCGGGGGCCATCAGAAGCAGTACCGCGGCAGTCGCGGCACCCGTACGTGCGAAACCAGTCATTTCGCTGCCTCCTGTGAGTCAGAGTGGCCTCCCACTATCGTGCACCGTCGGGAAGCGGTCAAGCGCGCGTTTGCCCGCGGGCGCACTTCCAAAACGTGGGTAGCGTCAGGCGGCCATCAGTTGGTCAGCCTGCGGCGCGGTGGCGGAGAGCAGACGCTCGTAGTCGCTTTGGAACCGGTCGCTCTTCGCCGAGGCGCGGAGCTGCAGCATCCCCTGCGCCCCCGGCAGCGACCAGATCATGCCACTGCCCTTCAGCCGCGCTCCCACCACGTTCTTGCAGGCGCTCTCTACCGTGCCACTGCCGATCGGCAGCCCCTGCGTCCGGTACTGCCGGTAGTCCATCCGCTTCTCGTTGACCCGGAAGTAGTTGATCTGCCCCTGCAAGTCGTGGCGCTGCCCGGCGCTCAGCGCGTCGCTGTCGCGTAGCTTCACCAACTCCTCGATCACTGCCGCCACGCGGCTGCCGCGCAGCTGCTTCTTCCACTTCCGGTAGCACTCCTTGCCGCGCTTGCTGCCCTCGCCGTAGACCAGCCGGCACGCCTCCGCCAGATGCTCGCAGGCGTGCCAGAAGTCCAGGACGTACCACGTCCGCTGCCCGTAGTCGGCCAAAGTCTCCGCCCGCTCCCAGATCCACTCCGCCCCGTCAGCGAGTACTACCAGCTTCTGCACCGTCCCGGACCGGCACCGCCGCCTGAGCTCTACTTCGATCCGCGGGAAGAACTGGTCCGCGTGCTCGCTGGCCGCCACATAGCTCACGTTCGTGCACCGCGCCTGCTTCCGCTTGGCCTTCCTCTGCACCGCCGCTACCGTCGCCGTCTTGGCGTCCCGGAATTTGCGGCGCCGGTCCCCCTTCCCAGATTCATCTACGCGCTCGTTCGCACGCACCGGCACCTTGGCCGCGTCGATGCTCACCGCCACCGTCCCGCCGATCGGCTCCTCCACTTCCGGCGCCGCATCAGCCTGCAGGTGGTCGCTGATCTCCTGCTGCCGTTGCCGTTCCAACCCGCCCGTCACCGCACGCACCATGGCGAACGCTTTCTTCACCGACAGCAACTCGCGTCCGTCTGCCCGGAACACCTCGTGAAACTGCCGCAGACCCTCCGCATGCGCCTGGTGCGCCGCGAACATGCTCAGAAAGTACTGACAGCCGGGCGTGTGGCGGCGCTTGATGCCAAGCTGCTCATCCAACGGCACCCAGCCCGTGCCGGTACCGCCGGCGTAGTAGGCGCGCTCGTAGGTTACCGTCCCGAACAGTCCGTGCAGCGTCTTCGGACGGTTGTCGACGAACCGGTACTCCACGCCGTCCCGGGTCACGGAAGTGCCCTCGTAGCCGGTACCTAATTCCTTGAATAGCCGCACTATCACTACCCGGCACAAGCGCAGCATGGCCTTGAGGACGTTCAATTCCACCCGCCACAGGTCCTTGCCACTGCGGACGCCGCTCATATCGCTAGCAAAGGCGCCCTTGCAGAAGTTGGTCAATTCGGTTATCAATACCTCACTCATTTTGTTGCCCCTCCCAGGCATGGCCATGATACCTCATCCATCCTGGGAGGGGTTCTCTCTTCTGCTTACCTGCTGGTGATGCCGCATGCCCGCCTGCCGCCGAGGAGAAGCCATAAGTATGTTGGCGGGTGGTGCGCCGAGGGATCGGGCGAGAGGACCGGATCGGGTTCATATCGCCACCACCAAATTGTTCCGGTATTTATCAGCTATGTAATCAGTTACAATCTCACAATGGCTGCTAAACCGGACATCGGCGGGCTTACCTGCCACCTACCCACAAAACGGAAGTGCGCCCTTTGCCCGCCTGCCCGTTGCCCGGCCCGCCGCGCCGGCGGGCGGGCGCGGCGGGGCGGCGCCGCATGGGGGCTCGCTCGCCCGCAGGCGGGCGTTGCGAGCGCTCCGGGGCAATGGTAGGATGCAGTCGATGGTCCGGCGCAGGCTGCCCACCGGCATCCAGACCTTCCGCACGCTCCGGGAGCGGAATTGTTACTACGTGGACAAGACGCGCTACGTTGAACGGCTGCTCGAGGGGGGCACGCACTATTTTCTGTCGCGGCCGCGGCGGTTCGGCAAGAGTCTGTTTCTGGACACGCTCAAGGAGCTGTTCGAGGGCAACAAGGAGTTGTTCCGGGGGCTCCATATCCACGGGCGCCATGACTGGTCGCAGCGCCATCCGGTGGTGCGGCTGGACTTCGGCAGCCGGCACTTCGGGGAACCGGGCGATCTGCAGGCCAACGTGGCCGCGCAGTTGGATGGCATGGAGCAGGATGCCGGCGTGGAGCCCCGCTACGACACGGCGCCGGAGCGGTTCGGTTATCTGATCAAGTCGCTACGCAAGCGTTGCGGGCAACGGGTCGTGGTGCTGGTGGACGAATATGACAAGCCGATACTGGATGCGCTGCAGACGCCGGCATTGGCCCGCGCCAACCGCAATTACCTGCGCGGCCTGTACGCCGCGATCAAGTCGAACGACGCGCACGTTCGGTTCACCTTCCTGACCGGGGTGAGCAAGTTCTCCAAGGTGAGTCTGTTCTCCGAACTCAACAACCTCACGGACCTCACGCTGGACCGGCGCTACTCGGCGATCTGCGGCTACACCGAGGCCGACCTGGATACTGTGTTCGCCCCCGAGCTGCCGGGGCTGGACCGCGATCGCATCCGTGAGTGGTACAACGGTTACTGCTGGCTGGGCAAGGAGAAGGTGTACAACCCATATGACCTGCTGCTGCTGTTCGACAGCCGCGAGTTCGATGCCTACTGGTTCGAGACCGGGACGCCGGCGTTCCTGGTGGAGACCTTGTTCCGGCGGCGCGTCTCCTCGGTGTCGCTGGACCAAATGATGGGCACCGCGGCGCTGCTGTCGGCGTTCGACGTGGGCAAGATCGGCACCGAGGCGCTATTGTTCCAGACCGGCTACCTGACGATCACTGCGAAAGAGGACTTGGGCGGGAAGCGGCTGTACCGGCTGGGCTATCCGAACCGGGAGGTGCGGCAGAGTCTGAATGAATATCTGCTGCTCCATCTGGTGCGGGACGATGCCCGGCAAACGGCCAACAGCGTCCGCCTGGCGCGGCTGCTGGAGACGGTGGACTGCGCGGGGTTGCGGGAGTTGTTCCACGCATTCTTTGCGAGCATCCCGTACCAGTGGTACGTCAACAACGACGTCGCCGACTACGAGGGCTACTACGCGAGCGTGTTCTACTCCTACTTCGCGGCGTTGGGGTACGAGATCACGGTCGAGGATTCGAGCGGCAGCGGGCGGCTGGACATGGCGGTGCGGGCGGGCGGGCAGGTGTACCTGTTCGAGTTCAAGGTGGTGGAGCAGGCGGGGGAGGGGGCGGCGCTGGCGCAGTTGCGGGAGCGGGACTACGCCGCCAAGTACCGGGGCGGCCGCGAGCCGATCCACCTGCTCGGCGTGGAGTTCAGCCGCGAGACCCGCAACGTGACCGCCTTCGAGGTGGCCGCCGGCTGACCGCAGTGCGCGGCGGGCGGTTCCGTCATGCGGCCGGCCGCGTCGGTCGGCGGTACGGGCGCGGCGTGCCGGCGCCGCATGGCGGTCTTTCTTGGCAGGCGCGTTGCGAAGTGCTCCGGGGCCGCGGTACGATGAAGTCGATGGTCCGGCGCAGGCTGCCCACCGGCATCCAGACCTTCCGCACGCTCCGGGAGCGGAATTGTTACTACGTGGACAAGACGCGCTACGTTGAACGGCTGCTCGAGGGGGGCACGCACTATTTTCTGTCGCGGCCGCGGCGGTTCGGCAAGAGTCTGTTTCTGGACACGCTGAAGGAGTTGTTCGAGGGCAGCAAGGCGTTGTTCCGGGGGCTCCATATCCACGGGCGCCACGACTGGTCGGTGCGCCATCCGGTGGTGCGGCTGAGCTTCGGCGGCGGCAATTTCAGCGAGCCGGGGTACGTGCATACCAACGTGCTGGCGCAGTTGGAGGACGCCGCGGAGGAGGCCGGCGTGGAAGCGCGCTACGCCACCGCGCCGGATCGGTTCCGCCACCTGCTCAGGACGCTGCACCGGCACACCGGGCAGCGAGTGGTGGTGCTGGTGGACGAGTACGACAAGCCGATCCTGGACGCGCTGGCGCTGCCCGAGGTAGCCCGCGCCAACCGCGCCTTCCTGCGCGGTCTGTACGGGGTGATCAAGGACAGTGAAGCGCACGTGCGCTTCACCTTCCTGACCGGGGTGAGCAAGTTCTCCAAGGTGAGTCTGTTCTCCGACCTCAACAACCTCACCGACCTCACGCTGGATGACCGCTACTCGGCGATCTGCGGCTACACCGAGGCCGACCTGGACACCGTGTTCGCCCCCGAGCTGCCGGGGCTGGACCGCGATCGCATCCGCGAGTGGTACAACGGGTACTGCTGGCTGGGCGACGAGAAGGTGTACAACCCGTTTGACCTGCTGCTGCTGTTCGACAGCCGCAAGTTCAAGCCCCACTGGTTCGAGACCGGCTCGCCGAAGTTCCTGGTCGACACGCTGTTCGAGCGGCAGGTCTCCACCGTGTCGCTGGCCGACGTGGTCAGCACCGAGAAGCTGCTGTCGGCGTTCGACGTGGAGCACATAGGCACCCAGGCGCTGCTGTTCCAGACCGGTTACCTGACGATCAAGGCGGAAGAGGAGCTGGGCGGGAGGGCGGTGTACCGGCTGGGCTATCCGAACCGGGAGGTGCGGCAGAGCCTGAACGACGTGCTGCTGCGCCATCTGGTGCGGGAGGAGGACCGGCAGATGGCCAACAGCTTCCGCCTGGCGCGCCTGCTCGAAACCGCTGACTGCGCCGGGCTGCGGGAGTTGTTCCACGCCTTCTTTGCGAGCATCCCGTACCAGTGGTACGTCAACAACGACATAGCGCGCTACGAGGGGTACTACGCGAGCGTGTTCTACTCCTACTTCGCGGCGTTGGGGTATGAGATCACGGTGGAGGATTCGAGCAGCGCCGGGCGGCTGGACATGGCGGTGCGGGCCGGCGGGCAGGTGTACCTGTTCGAGTTCAAGGTGGTGGAGCAGGCGGGGGAGGGGGCGGCGCTGGCGCAGTTGCGGGAGCGCGACTACGCCGCCAAGTACCGGGGCCGGGGCGAAACGATCCACTTGGTCGGGGTGGAGTTCAGCCACGAGACCCGCAACGTGACCGCCTTCGAGGTGGCCGCCGGCTGACCGCAGTCGGCGCGGCGGCGATTGACACGCGGGCGCGCAGCCGGCACACTCCGGTTACTCAAGCAGGCGCCGCGCCGGCGGCTGACAGACAGAGGAGTATCATCGTGCATCTTCGCCCCTTTTACCCCCCCCCCCCGGAGTTCCCGGATGAAGCGGTTTTTGTTGCTGGCGGCACTCGCCGGTATCGCACTGGCCATGACCGCGTGCGGCCCGGCCACGCCCACCACGACCGCCGGGACCGGCGCGGGCGCAGGAGCCGGCGGCGGCAGCAGCGAACCGCCGGCCGCGCCGACGCCAGCCCCCGACCCGGACCCGCCGGCTCCGCCGGAGCCCGACAAGCGCTGGGACCTCGACGCCGACCACTTCGGGGACGACGACGCGACCATCTGGACGCAGACCTCCAACCGGTCGGCGCCGTTCGCGTGGGACCGGATCACCGCCGCCAACCGCGACGCCGTGAAGGTCTCGGTCGGCGGGCAGCCGCTGCCGATCGACAACCTCTCGTACGAGCCGGCCTTCGCCTCCGACTTCAGCGGCGCGGAGTGGCGGCTCGCCGCCGAGGTGACCGAGGGAGCGGTGGTGCTGGTGCTCACCGCCGAGAATCAGCGGCGCACCACGGACCGGGTGGCCTCTGTTACCATCACGAACGGCGGGACCGGCTACACCTCCGCCCCCACCGTCTCGTTCACCGGAGTCCACGCCAACCCGGCGACCGCCACGGCGACCGTCGCCGATCAGGTCGCCTCTATCGCCATGACGAACGGCGGGAGGGGCTATGAATTATCCCCGCCCTTCGTCCGAAACTACGTCGTTACGTTTGTCAGCCAACCGGGCGACCCGGGCAGCGGCGCGGCCGCCGTGGCGAGCGTGCGATCCACCACCGTCGGGGGGGCGATCATAAACTCCGCGAACAGGGGAAGCGGTTACACCTCCGTCCCTGCCGTCACCTTTACCGCGCAATCGGGCAACCCGGAGGGCATGGGCGCCGCCGGCGTCGCGGTGGGGCCGACCGGACTCAGGACGATCGCGGTCGCGACTGGGGGAGCCGGCTACACGTCGCCGCCAACCGTTACGTGCCCGACGCCGAGTGGCGGCCGCGCGGCAACCGGAACCGCGGTGCTGAGCGGTAGTAGTGTATCCTCAGTAACGGTCACCGACCCGGGACTCGGCTACACCGGCACTGTTCTCTGTAGCTTTCAGAACTCCGGCACCGTCGAGGCGACCGGCGGCGCATCGACCATTGAGGACCGGGTACTCAGCGTGCGGATTACGAACCCCGGGCACGGCTACACGGTACTCCCCGATTGTGCGATCGCGGCCCCGGGCACGGGCACCACCGCGACCTGCACGACCGATTATGGAGACGGTATTTACCCCCCGACCATAGTCATCACGAACCCGGGGAGCGGCTACGCGGCGGCCCCGGACGTGGAGTTTCCGGAGCCGCAAAACGCCAACGGTATCCGCGCGCAGGGGACGGCGGTGATGACCGACAAGGTGACGTCGATCACGCTCACGGACGGCGGCAGCGGCTACCGGGCGGCCCCGACCGTGCAGATCACCGGCGGCGGCGGCAACGACGACGCGACCGCCGTGGCCAAGCTGGCGTCGTCCGGCTACACCGAGTTCGACAACCTGTACTGGGCGCGCCAGACGCTCTACGGCAAGGAACTGGTGATCGAAATCGCCGAGGAGGAAACGGGGAGCTGACGCTCCCGGCCGGCTCGAACGCGCGCGGCGGCCGGTTTCGTGATGCGGCCGGCCGTGTCGACCAGCGGTGCGGGGCGCGGCGCGCCGGGGCGCCGCATGGCAGTCTCGGCAGGCGGCGTTGCGAGCGCTCCGGGGCAATGGTACGATGAAGTCGATGGTCCGGCGCAGGCTGCCCACCGGCATCCAGACCTTCCGCACGCTCCGGGAGCGGAATTGTTACTACGTGGACAAGACGCGCTACGTTGAACGGCTGCTCGAGGGGGGCACGCACTATTTTCTGTCGCGGCCGCGGCGGTTTGGCAAGAGCCTGTTTCTGGACACGCTCAAGGAGCTGTTCGAGGGCAGCAAGGCGTTGTTCGAGGGGCTCCACATCCACGGACGCCATGACTGGTCGCAACGCCATCCCGTGGTGCGGCTGAGCTTCGGCGGCGGCAGTTTCAAGGACGCCGAATTCCTGATTGAGGACGTGGCGCTGCAGTTGGAGGAGCTGGAGGTGGCGGCGGGCATAGAGCCCCGCGCAGCACGCGGCCCGGCGCGCCTGCGCCGCCTGCTGCGGGAACTGCACAGGAAGACCGGGCAGCGGGTGGCGGTGCTGGTGGACGAGTACGACAAGCCGATCCTGGACGCGCTGGAAATACCCGAGGTAGCCCGCGCCAACCGCGGCTTCCTGCGCGGCCTGTACGGAGTGATCAAGGACAGTGAAGCGCACGTGCGCTTCACCTTCCTGACCGGGGTGAGCAAGTTCTCCAAGGTGAGTCTGTTCTCCGACCTCAACAACCTCACGGACCTCACGCTGGATGGGCGCTACTCGGCGATCTGCGGCTACACCGAGGCCGACCTGGATAGGGTGTTCGCCCCGGAGCTGCCCGGGCTGGACCGCGATCGCATCCGCGAGTGGTACAATGGGTACTGCTGGCTGGGCGACGAGAAGGTGTACAACCCGTTTGACCTGCTGCTGCTGTTCGACAGCCGCAAGTTCAAGCCCCACTGGTTCGAGACCGGCTCGCCGAAGTTCCTGGTCGACACGCTGTTCGAGCGGCAGGTCTCCACCGTGTCGCTGGCCGACGTGGTCAGCACCGAGGAGCTGCTGTCGGCGTTCGACGTGGAGCACATAGGCACCCAGGCGCTGCTGTTCCAGACCGGTTACCTGACGATCAAGGCGGAAGAGGAGCTGGGCGGGAGGGCGGTGTACCGGCTGGGCTATCCGAACCGGGAGGTGCGGCAGAGCCTGAACGACGTGCTGCTGCGCCATCTGGTGCGGGACGAGGACCGGCAGATGGCCAACAGCTTCCGCCTGGCGCGCCTGCTCGAAACCGCTGACTGCGCCGGGCTGCGGGAGTTGTTCCACGCCTTCTTTGCGAGCATCCCGTACCAGTGGTACGTCAACAACGACATAGCGAGCTACGAGGGGTACTACGCGAGCGTGTTCTACTCCTACTTCGCGGCGCTGGGGTATGAGATCACGGTGGAGGATTCGAGCGGCAGCGGGCGGCTGGACATGGCGGTGCGGGCCGGGGGGCAGGTGTACCTGTTCGAGTTCAAGGTGGTGGAACAGGCGGGGGAGGGGGCCGCGCTGGCGCAGTTGCGGGAGCGCGACTACGCCGCCAAGTACCGGGGCGGCCGCGAGCCGATCCACCTGCTCGGCGTGGAGTTCAGCCGCGAGACCCGCAACGTGACCGCCTTCGAGGTGGCCGCCGGCTGACCGCAGTGCGCCTGACTCACCTTACGCTCAAGAACTGGCGGACCTTCAAGCGAGCAGACTTCGATCTACGGGATCGGCTGTTTGTGATCGGACCTAACGCGTCGGGGAAATCAAATCTTCTGGATGCTCTACGGTTCCTCCGACAAGTCGCGTCTCCCGGCGGCGGGTTTCAGGACGCCGTGACGACACGCGGCGGTATCGCCCGGGTTCGTTGTCTTGCCGCCAGGAACTTCAACCACGGCCACGTCACCATGGGAGTGACGATCGGCGATGACAAGCGCCCCGGCCGATGGACCTATGAGATTACGTTCAATGCCGAGCAGCGCGGCCGCCATCGTCCCATCCTCAAGAGCGAACGTGTCGAAACGAACGGCAAAGTCGTACTCCAGCGTCCAACCATCGAGGACCGGGAGGACGCCGAACGGATGACGCAGACCCACTTGGAGCAGGTCAACGCCAACCGCGACTTCCGCGAGATCGTCGACTATCTCGGATCGATCCGCTATCTGCATCTGGTCCCGCAGTTGATTCGGGAGCCGGACCGGGGCGGGGACCGGTGTGACGATCCGTACGGGGCTGACTTCCTACTCAGGATTGCCAGGACACCGACGCAGATGCGTGCTCGACACTTACGCCGGATCAGCCATTCCCTGAAGGCCGCGGTCCCGCAGTTGGACCAACTCGACCTCGTGCAGGACGAAATCGGCCACTGGCATCTGCAGGCTCGTTATGAACACTGGCGGCAACAACCTGCAAAGCAAAACGAACGAGATTTTTCTGATGGAACGCTGCGCCTGATCGGGCTGTTGTGGTCCCTGTTGGAAGGCAAGAGTGACGCCGGGCCGGTGTTGCTGGAAGAGCCGGAGCTGTCCCTTCACTCGTCGGTGGTCCGCCAGATTCCAACCATTCTCAGTCGGATTCGCAGCGCGGGTGGACCGCAGGTCGTGCTGACGACCCACTCCATCGAGGTGCTGGAGGATCCAGGGCTGGGCAAGGACGAGGTGGTGCTCCTGCGCCCGGAAGCGGAAGGCACCGAGGCGGACGCGGCCAGTACGGTCCCGGACGTCCAGGCGTTGCTCGACTCCGGCCTGAGCCTGGGCGACATCCTTGCTCCGAGAACCGCCCCGCCTGAGGTCCGCGACCTACCCGATCGCCTCGCTCCCGCGTGACGGTCGTATACTATGCGGTCGAGGGGGTGACAGATGCCCCGATCGCCGAGAAACTGATTCGCTTCGTCGGTCCGGTACCCCGACCGACGCGCGTGGCTGGAGGCAAATCCAGACTCGACACCCGAATTACCGAGCTCAATCGTTCCGGCGCTGCGCTCAACTGGCTGGTCTTGCGCGACCTGGATGATGGCCCATGTGCTTCGGAACTGATACGGCGCATCGTCGGTGGTCGCAGGCTGGCGCCGCGGGTCAGCATTCGGATACCCGTCAGGGAGCTGGAGAGTTGGATTCTTGCGGACGCGGACGGCTTCGCGGCCGAGTTTGGAGTCGCCAAACAACGGCTTCCTCGCAGGCCGGATGACCTGGATGATCCAAAGCAGCACCTGATAGGCCTGTGTCGCCACTCCTCCCAACGGACGGTACGCAGCACGATGGTGCCGCGACCGGGCAGCGGGCGCGACGTGGGTCCGGAATACGCCGCCAGGATCATCTCGTTCGCGCGATGCGTATGGAGCGTGGACCGGGCGGCTCGGCGTTCTCCCAGTCTTGCGCGCACGGTTGCGAGACTCCAAGACCTGGTAGCGAACGAGGTTTGGTAGTCTCTCGTCTCCAAAGGGCGGGCGCGCACTGCCGCGCGCGGCGTGCTACAGTGGCAGGGAGTCGGTCGGCACCGGTCAGCGGCATCACGAAATGGCGGATGAGTGGAGTCGGCGAGTCGGCGATTGACACGCCGGCGTCGGCGGTACGGGCGCGGCGCGCCGGCGCCGCATGGCGGTCTTGGCAGGCGCGTTGCGGAGTGCTCCGGGGCAATGGTACGATGAAGTCGATGGTCCGGCGTAGGCTGCCCACCGGCATCCAGACCTTCCGCACGCTCCGGGAGCGGAATTGTTACTACGTGGACAAGACGCGCTACGTTGAACGGCTGCTCGAGGGGGGCACGCACTATTTTCTGTCGCGGCCGCGGCGGTTCGGCAAGAGTCTGTTTCTGGACACGCTGAAGGAGTTGTTCGAGGGCAGCAAGGCGTTGTTCCGGGGGCTCCACATCCACGGACGCCACGACTGGTCGCAGCGCCATCCGGTGGTGCGGCTGAGCTTCGGCGGCGGCAATTTCAGCGAGCCGGGGTACGTGCATACCAACGTGCTGGCGCAGTTGGAGGACGCCGCGGAGGAGGCCGGCGTGGAAGCGCGCTACGCCACCGCGCCGGATCGGTTCCGCCACCTGCTCAGGACGCTGCACCGGCACACCGGGCAGCAGGTGGTGGTGCTGGTGGACGAGTACGACAAGCCGATCCTGGACGCGCTGGCGCTGCCCGAGGTAGCCCGCGCCAACCGCGCCTTCCTGCGCGGTCTGTACGGGGTAATCAAGGACAGTGAAGCGCACGTGCGCTTCACCTTCCTGACCGGGGTGAGCAAGTTCTCCAAGGTGAGTCTGTTCTCCGACCTCAACAACCTCACCGACCTCACGCTGGATGACCGCTACTCGGCGATTTGCGGCTACACGGAGGCCGACCTGGACACCGTGTTCGCCCCCGAGCTGCCGGGGCTGGACCGCGATCGCATCCGTGAGTGGTACAACGGTTACTGCTGGCGCGGCGACGAGAAGGTATACAACCCGTTTGATCTGCTGCTGCTGTTCGACAGCCGCGAGTTCGATGCCTACTGGTTTGAGACTGGGTCGCCGGCGTTCCTGGTGGAGACCTTGTTCCGGCGGCGCGTCTCCTCGGTGTCGCTGGACCAAATGATGGGCACCGCGGCGCTGCTGTCGGCGTTCGACGTGGGCAAGATCGGCACCGAGGCGCTATTGTTCCAGACCGGCTACCTGACGATCACCGCGGAAGAGGACTTGGGCGGGAAGCGGCTGTACCGGCTGGGCTATCCTAACCGGGAGGTGCGGCAGAGTCTGAATGAATATCTGCTGCTCCATCTGGTGCAGGACGATGTCCGGCAAACGGCCAACAGCGTCCGCTTGGCGCGGCTGCTGGAGACGGTGGACTGCGCGGGGTTGCGGGAGCTGTTCCACGCCTTCTTTGCGAGCATCCCGTACCAGTGGTACGTCAACAACGACATAGCGCGCTACGAGGGGTACTACGCGAGCGTGTTCTACTCCTACTTCGCGGCGCTGGGGTACGAGGTCACGGTGGAGGATTCGAGCGCGGTTGGGCGGCTGGACATGGCGGTGCGGGCCGGCGGGCAGGTGTACCTGATCGAGTTCAAGGTGGTGGAACAGGCGGGGGAGGGGGCGGCGCTGGCGCAGTTGCAGGCGCGCGACTACGCCGCCAAGTACCGGGGCGGGCGCGAACCGATCCACCTGCTCGGCGTGGAGTTCAGCCGCGAGACCCGCAACGTGACCGCCTTCGAGGTGGCCGCCGGCTGACTGGTCGGCCACCGGCGCGCGGGGCGGCGGCGTCACGAAAATGGCGGATGAGTGGGTTCGGCGAAACGGCGATTGACACGCCGGCGCGCAGCCGGCACACTCCGGTTACTCAAGCAGGCGCCGCGCGCGGCTGACAGACAGAGGAGTATCATCGTGCATCTTCGCCCCTTTACCCCCCCCCCCCGGAGTTCCCGGATGAAGCGGTTTTTGCTACTGGCGGCACTCGCCGGTATCGCACTGGCCATGACCGCGTGCGGCCCGGCCACGCCCACCACGACCGCCGGGACCGGCACGGGTGGTGGGGCTGGCGGCGGCAGCAGCGAACCGCCGGCCGCGCCGACGCCAACCCCCGACCCGGACCCGCCGGCTCCGCCGGAGCCCGACAAGCGCTGGGACCTCGACGCCGACCACTTCGGGGACGACGACGCGACCATCTGGACGCAGACCTCCAACCGGTCGGCGCCGTTCGCGTGGGACCGGATCACCGCGGCCAACCGCGACGCCGTGAAGGTCTCGGTCGGCGGGCAGCCGCTGCCGATCGACAACCTCTCGTATGAACCCGCCTTCGCTTCCGACTTCAGCGGCGCGGAGTGGCGGCTCGCCGCCGAGGTGACCGAGGGAGCGGTGGTGCTGGTGCTCACCGCCGAGAATCAGCGGCGCGTCTCGGACCGGGTGCGCTCCATCACGCTGACGGACGGCGGGACCGGCTACACCTCCGCCCCCACCGTCTCGTTCACCGGAGTCCACGCCAACCCCGCGGTCGCCACGGCGACCGCCGCCGATCAGGTCGCCTCCATCGCCATGACGGACGGCGGGAACGGCTACGTGGAATCCCCCGTCGGCGTCCAAGACTACGTCGTTACGTTTGTCAGCCAACCGGGCGACCCGGGCAGCGGCGCGGCCGCCATGGCGAGTGTGCGGCCCAGCACCGTCGGGGGGGTGCATATAAATTCCGCGAACAGGGGCAGCGGGTACACCTCCGTCCCGGCCGTCACCTTCACCCCGCAATCGGCGAACCCGGGCATGGGCGCCGCCGGCGTGGCGGTGGGGCCGACCGGAGTCAGGGCGATCACGCTGACCGGTGGGGGAGCCGGCTACACGGACTCCGTGCCCGCGACCTTTACGTGCCCGACGCCGACCGGCGGAGTAGCGGCAATCGGACGCGGCGTCCTGAACGCCGCGGGCACGGTAACGTCGATCACGGTCACCAACCCGGGACTTGGCTATACGTCCAACGCACAAACCTGCAACCCTTCGCACCCGCCTGCCGGCACCGGCAACTCCCAGGCGACGAGCGTCGGAGTGACGTTGGAAGACCGGGTACTCAGCGTGCGGATGACCAACGCCGGGTACGGCTACTCCGCGCCCCCCAACTGTGCGATCGCGGCCCCCGGGGGCGCGGGCACCACCGCGACCTGCTCGTCCAACTATGGATCCGGGATGCACCCCTACAGCATAGTCATCACGGACCCGGGGAGCGGCTACGCGGCGGCCCCGGACGTGGAGTTTCCGGAGCCGCAAAACGCCAACGGTATCCGCGCGCAGGGGACGGCGGTGCTGACCGACAAGGTGACGTCGATCACGCTCACGGACGGCGGCAGCGGCTACCGGGCGGCCCCGACCGTGCAGATCACCGGCGGCGGCGGCAACGACGACGCGACCGCCGTGGCCCGGCTGGGGTCGTCCGGCTACACCGAGTTCGACAACCTGTACTGGGCGCGCCAGACGCTCTACGGCAAGGAACTGGTGATCGAAATCGCCGAGGAGGAAACGGGGAGCTGACGCTCCCGGCCGGCTCGAACGCGCGCGGCGGCCGGTTTCGTGATGCGGCCGGCCGTGTCGACCAGCGGTGCGGGGCGCGGCGCGCCGGGGCGCCGCATGGCAGTCTCGGCAGGCGGCGTTGCGAGCGCTCCGGGGCAATGGTACGATGAAGTCGATGGTCCGGCGCAGGCTGCCCACCGGCATCCAGACCTTCCGCGAGCTGCGGGAGGAGAACTGCTACTATGTGGACAAGACGCTCTACGTCGAACAGATGCTCGCCGGAGGCAAGCACTACTTCCTGTCGCGGCCGCGGCGGTTTGGCAAGAGCCTGTTTCTGGACACGCTCAAGGAGCTGTTCGAGGGCAGCAAGGCGTTGTTCGAGGGGCTCCACATCCACGGACGCCATGACTGGTCGCAGCGCCATCCCGTGGTGCGGCTGAGCTTCGGCGGCGGCAGTTTCAAGGACGCCGAATTCCTGATTGAGGACGTGGCGCTGCAGTTGGAGGAGCTGGAGGTGGCGGCGGGCATAGAGCCCCGCGCAGCACGCGGCCCGGCGCGCCTGCGCCGCCTGCTGCGGGAACTGCATAGGAAGACCGGGCAGCGGGTGGCGGTGCTGGTGGACGAGTACGACAAGCCGATCTTGGACGCGCTGGAAACACCCGAGGTAGCCCGCGCCAACCGCGGCTTCCTGCGCGGCCTGTACGGAGTGATCAAGGACAATGACGCGCACGTACGGTTCACGTTCCTGACCGGGGTGAGCAAGTTCTCCAAGGTGAGTCTGTTCTCCGACCTCAACAACCTCACCGACCTGACGCTGGATGGGCGCTACTCGGCGATCTGCGGCTACACCGAGGAAGACTTGGATACTGTGTTCGCCCCCGAGCTGCCGGGGCTGGACCGCGATCGCATCCGTGAGTGGTACAACGGTTACTGCTGGCTGGGCAAGGAGAAGGTGTACAACCCGTATGACCTGCTGCTGCTGTTCGACAGCCGCGAGTTCGATGCCTACTGGTTCGAGACCGGGACGCCGGCGTTCCTGGTGGAGACCTTGTTCCGGCGGCGCGTCTCCTCGGTGTCGCTGGACCAAATGATGGGCACCGCGGCGCTGCTGTCGGCGTTCGACGTGGGCAAGATCGGCACCGAGGCGCTATTGTTCCAGACCGGCTACCTGACGATCACTGCGAAAGAGGACTTGGGCGGGAAGCGGCTGTACCGGCTGGGCTATCCGAACCGGGAGGTGCGGCAGAGTCTGAATGAATATCTGCTGCTCCATCTGGTGCAGGACGATGCCCGGCAAACGGCCAACAGCGTCCGCCTGGCGCGGCTGCTGGAGACGGTGGACTGCGCGGGGTTGCGGGAGTTGTTCCACGCCTTCTTTGCGAGCATCCCGTACCAGTGGTACGTCAACAACGACGTCGCCGACTACGAGGGGTACTACGCGAGCGTGTTCTACTCCTACTTTGCGGCGTTGGGGTACGAGATCACGGTGGAGGATTCGAGCGGCAGCGGGCGGCTGGACATGGCGGTGCGGGCCGGCGGGCAGGTGTACCTGTTCGAGTTCAAGGTGGTGGAGCAGGCGGGGGAGGGGGCGGCGCTGGCGCAGTTGCGGGAGCGGGACTACGCGGCCAAGTACCGGGGCGGGCGCGAACCGATCCACCTGCTCGGGGTGGAGTTCAGCCGCGAGACCCGCAACGTGACCGCCTTCGAGGTGGCCGCCGGCTGACCGCAGTCGGCGCGGCGGCGATTGACACGCCGGCGCGCAGCCGGCACAATGCGGTTACTCAAGCAGGCGCCGCGCGCGGCTGACAGACAGAGAGGAGTATCATCGTGCATCTTCGCCCCTTTTACCCCCCCCGGAGTTCCCGGATGAAGCGGTTTTTGCTACTGGCGGCACTCGCCGGTATCGCACTGGCCATGACCGCGTGCGGCCCGGCCACGCCCACCACGACCGCCGGGACCGGCACGGGTGGTGGGGCTGGCGGCGGCAGCAGCGAACCGCCGGCCGCGCCGACGCCAACCCCCGACCCGGACCCGCCGGCTCCGCCGGAGCCCGACAAGCGCTGGGATCTCGACGCGGACCACTTCGGAGACGACGACGCGACCATCTGGAGCCAGACCTCCAACCGGTCGGCGCCGTTCGCGTGGGACCGGATTACCGCCGCCAACCGCGACGCCGTGAAGGTCTCCGTCGGCGGGCAGCCGCTGCCGATCGACAACCTCTCGTATGAACCGGCCTTCGCCTCCGACTTCAGCGGCGCGGAGTGGCGGCTCGCCGCCGAGGTGACCGAAGGAGCGGTGGTGCTGGTGCTCACCGCCGAGAATCAGCGGCGCACCACCGGCCGGGTGGCCTCCGTCACCATCACGAACGGCGGGACCGGCTACACGTCCGCCCCCACCGTCGCGTTCACCACAGCCAACCCCAACTTCGCGCGCGCCACGGCGACCGCCGCCGATCAGGTCGCCTCCGTCACGATTTCGAACGGCGGGAGCGGCTACAGTCTGTCCGACGTTGGCGTCCAAGACTACGTCATTACGTTTGTCAGCCAACCGGGCGACCCCGGCAGCGGCGCGGCCGCCAAGACGAGCGCGCGATGGTCCACCGTGGGGAGTGTAAACGTGCCGGCCTCGGGCAGGGGTAGCGGTTACACCTCCGTCCCTGCCGTTTCGTTCACCGGAGGAACAGGCATGGGCGCCGCCGCGGTGGCGGTGGGGCCGACCCAAGTCAGGGCGATCAATCTGAACACTGGGGGAAGCGGCTACACGGACTCCATGCCCGCGACCTTTACGTGCACGACGCCCACGGGCGGCGTTGCGGCAATCGGACGAGGCGTCCTGAACGCCGCTGGTACGGTGACGTCAATAACGGTCACCAACCCCGGACTTGGCTATACCACCGCCCCAACCTGTAGCCCTTCGCACCCGGCTTCCGGCGGCGTCCAGGCGACGAGTATCGGATCGACGCTGGAAGATCGGGTGCTCAGCGTGCGGGTGACGAATCCCGGGGTCGGGTACGGGGGGCTCCCCAGCTGCGCGATTACGGGAACCGCGACGTGCACGGCCGACTATGGAGTAACCCAAGACCATGCCGGGATGTACCAGGACGACTTGATTATCACGGACCCGGGGAGCGGCTACGCGGCGGCCCCGGACGTGGAGTTCCCGGAGCCGCAATACGCCGACGGCATCCGCGCGCAGGGGACGGCGGCGCTGACCGACAAGGTGACGTCGATCACCGTCACGGACGGCGGCAGCGGTTATCGCGAGGCCCCGACCGTAGAAATCAGCGGCGGCGGCGGCAACGACGACGCGACCGCCGTGGCCAAGCTGGGGGTGTCCGGCTACACCGAGTTCGACAACTTGTATTGGGCGCGCCAGACGCTCTACGGCAAGGAGCTGGTGATCGAGATCGCCGAGGAGGAAGCGGGTAGCTGACGCGCGACGCGCCGGGATACGCGGCGCCGGCCGGGGCGAGCGTGGCGCGCCACGGCCGGGCCGGCTCGAACGCGCGGTGCGGCCGGTTTCGTGACGCGGCCGGTACCGGGACCGGAACGAGACTATCCATCTGGTCGGCGTGGAGTTCAGCCGTAAGACGCGCACCGTAACCGCCGTCGAGGCCGCCGGGGCCGGCCGCGCGCCTCGGTTGACCGTCGCCGGGCGCCGTGCTAGCGTTGCGGCACGGCGTGGCGGAGCAATCTTCAACGGCGGGCCGGCGGATAGCCGGCGCCGAACCTGCGGCAGCGCGGCGGCCCGCGTGGCGCTACCTGCGGGACAACTGGGTGCTCTATCTGTTCGTGCTGCCGGCGCTGATCTACTTTCTGGTGTTCCACTACTGGCCGATGTACGGGGCCACCATCGCGTTCAAGAACTTCACGCCGATCAAGGGCATCCTGGGCAGCCCCTGGGCCGGCTTCGCCCACTTCGAGCGCTTCTTCAATTCTCACTTCTTCGAGCTGCTGATCCGTAACACCATCCTGATCAGCGTGTACGTGCTGGTGGCGGCGTTTCCGGTGCCGATCGCCTTCGCGCTGATGGTCAATCAGGTCGACTACGCGCCGCTGCGCAAGACCCTGCAGACCGCCTCCTACGTGCCGCACTTCATCTCGATGGTGGTGTTCATCGGCATGATCTTCCTGTTCCTGTCGCCCACCAACGGCATGGTCAACCGCCTCATCGTGTTCCTCGGCGGCGAGGCGACCGACTTCATGGGCAGCGCCGCCTGGTTCCGGCACGTCTACGTGGCCACCGAAGTCTGGAAGGAAACCGGCTTCGCCGCCATCATCTACCTGGCGGTGCTCAGCACCATCAACCCGGAACTGCACGAAGCGGCGATCGTGGACGGCGCCACCAAGCTGCAGCGCATCATCCACATCGACGTGCCCGGCATCGTGCCCACCGCCGTCGTGCTGTTGATCCTGCGCGTCGGGCGGCTGATGGACATCGGCTTTCAGAAGGCGTTTCTGATGCAGACCCAGCTCAACGTCGACGCCTCGGAGATCATCCCCACCTACGTGTACAAGCAGGGGCTGCTCGGGGCGCAGTTCAGCTTTTCGGCGGCGGTGGGGCTGTTCAACGCGGTGATCAACCTGGCGCTGATTCTGCTGGTCAACCAGATCGCCAAGCGGGTGACCGGCAACAGCCTGTGGTAGGCGGGGCGTGACCGGCGGGGGCATGACCGGCGGGGCAGGGCAGCGACGACCGACCGCGGCCGCGCGCGTCGCGGGCGGGCCGAGCGCCGCGCAAGCGTGGCCGGCGGAGGGGCAGGCGAGCGATGGGCGACCGTGAGCTGAGCCCCGCCGGAGCCGGCGGCCCGGCGCTTGACGGGGGCGGCCCAGCGCTTGACGGGGGCGGCCCGGAGAGCGCCGCGCGGCGCCCCGGGCGGCAACGGGCGAGCGCCCCCGACCGGGTGTTCGACGCCGTGAACGTGGCCATCCTGGCGCTGGTGCTGGTGGCGCTGGTGTACCCGCTTTACTTCGTGGTGATCTCCTCGATCAGCGAACCGAGCCTGGTAAGCACCGGCAAGGTGACCTGGTACCCGCGCGGCCTCACCCTGCAGGGTTACACGCGGGTGCTGCGCGACCCCAACATCCTCATCGGCTACCGCAACACCTTTATCTACACCGGGGTGGGCACCACGCTCAACGTCACCCTTACCGTGCTCGCCGGCTACGCCCTGTCGCGGCGCGACTTCAAGGGCCGCAACGTGATCACCGGGTTCATCGTCTTCACCATGCTGTTCAACGGCGGGCTGATCCCGCTCTACCTGGTGGTGCGCAACCTCGGGCTGCTCGACACCCTTGGGGCGATGGTGCTGCCCACCGCGGTCAACGTGGTCAACCTGATCATCGCCCGCACCTTCTTTGCCACCACCATTCCCGACGAACTGCTGGAGGCGGCGCGCGTGGACGGCTGCGGCACCGCCCGCTTCTTCTTTCAGATCGTGCTGCCGATCTCGCCCGCGATCATCGCCGTGGAGGTGCTGTTCTACGGCGTGTTCCACTGGAACGCGTTCTTCGAGGCGCTGATATTCCTCAACGATCCCGACAAGTACCCGCTGCAGATGGTGCTGCGCGACATCCTGTTGCGCGCCCGGTTGTCGCAGATGATGTTTACGGGCGACCCGCGCGAGCTGGCGGAGATCCAGATGCTGGCCGAGCTGATCAAGTTTTCCGCCATCGTGGTCGCGTCGGCGCCGATCCTGCTGCTGTACCCGTTCCTGCAGCGCTACTTCATGACCGGCGTGATGATCGGCTCGCTGAAAGGGTAACGCCCGCGCGCCATCCGCGCCGGCTTGCGCGTTGCTTGCGGGGGCGCGGCGGCCGGTATACGGTCAGACCGAAATGCGTATGACACGATTGTTCGCACTGTCCGCCGGCCTGCTGCTGGCGTCGACCGCCGCGGCGTTCGCCGCGGGCGAGGAGGAGGGTGCCGCCGCCGCGGCCGCCGGCTTCAACGCCACCGGCTACCCGATCGCCGACGAGCCGATAACCATCAGCGTGGTGTGGCAGAAGTGGCCCAGCCACGTGAAGGATCCCTCCGAGATGATGGTGCCGGAGCAGGCGCGCGAGATCACCGGGATCAACGTCGACTGGATCGCCGTGAACGGCGACGCCTGGGTGGAGCGCACCAACCTGATGCTGGCCGCGGGTGACCTGCCGGACACCTTCGGGGCGCCGCTGAGCGACTTCAACGTGGTGAGCAACGGCGAGGCGGGCGCGTTCCTGCCGATGAACGACCTGCTCGACCAGTTCGCCCCCAACGTGAAGGCGATATTCGACAAGAAGCCCACGTTGCGCCCCTTCATCACCTCGTCCGACGGCAACATCTACTCGCTGTTTCGGCTCAACGAGGGAAGCTGGACCACCACCTGTCCGCTCACCTACCTGAACAAGCCGTGGTTGGACGCGCTCGGCGCCGAGGTTCCCACCACCACCGAGGAGTACTACGAGCTGCTGGTGGCGGTAAAGAACGCCGGCGACCTGAACGGCAACGGCGAGGCGGACGAGGTCCCGCTGTCGTTCCGCTTCGGCACCTGCCACCAGGGCATGTCCACCTTCTTGTGGGCGCATGGCCTGCCGGTGGAGGAGGGTCACGGCGACAACCGCGACCTGATGATGGTGCAGGACGGCAAGGTGGTCTACGCGCCCACGCAGGAGGGCTTCCGGGACACCGCCAAGTATCTGCACCGGCTGTGGGAGGCGGGGCTGGTCGATCCCGAGTCGTTTTCCCAGGACGGCGGCCAATACTACTCCAAGCTGAAGCAGGACCAGTTGTTCAGCTTCAACTCCTGGTGGGCGCAGAACGTAGTGGACACCACCCGCTGGCTGGACTGGGAGTACCTGCCCGCGCTCAAGGCGCCCGGCTACGAGCCCAAGGCCAACTACCGCTTTGACTGGACGCGCGGCATTGCGCCGATCACCGCCGCCGCCGAGCATCCCGAGGTGGTGATGCGCTGGATCGACTACTGGTACGAGCCGCTCAACAGCCTTACGACGATGGAGGGGCCGCTCGGCGTGCGGGTGATCGAAAACGACGACGGCACCTACGGCGTGGCGCCCACCCCGGAGGGCATCGGGCTGTCGGAGTGGCGCGACCTGGAGACTATCGGCCCCGGCTTCATCACCTCGATCGACATCGACATGTACCTCAACATGTTCATCTTCGAGGCCGCGGAGATGTGCGGCACGGTCAAGTACGACACCTATTCCGGGCAGTGGCCGGAGATGTACTGGCCGCGCCCGATGTTGTCGTCGGCGGAGATCAACGAGGAGCAGACGATTCTGCCGGACATACAAGCGCTGGTGCAGAAGACCCTCGCGCGGTGGATCACCGAGGGCGGCGCCGACGAGGAGTGGGATCAGTTTCAGGCCGACATGAACTCGATCGGCCTGCCGCGGCTGCTGGAGATCTGGCAGCAGAACCTGGACAAGTTCCTGGAGGGCACCGGCGGCGCCACGCCGCGCCCCTACGACCGCGGCACCGGCCACCCGGTGCGCCCCCTGTAGGGCCGGCGCGCGGCGTTTCAAGTAGCCGGGAGGCGGCGGTCAGCGCCGCTTCCCGGCACGCCGGCGGGGCAGCCGGCCCGCCGGCGCGGGCTTCGCGGCCCGCTATGCCGGCTCGTCCCGCGCCCGCACCGTGCAGTGCACCCACTGCGGATCGGTGCGGAACTCGGGCGGGGGCTGGCCGGCGGCGTGCAACTCGCGGCGCGCCGCCGGGATGCCGAATCCGTAACGCTGCACCAGGCCGAGCACTCGCATTGCTTCTGCCAGCACCGGATTGCGGTAATCGATCACCCCCGGACTGCCGAAGTTCTCCGGCGTCAAGGCGCCGTACGGGCCGCCCGGGCTGTTGATTTCGATGCGGTCGTCGAACCAGTAGACCTGCACCGGCGCGTTGGTGCCCTCGTAGGCGCGGTGCATCACGGCGTTGCGCACGAGCTGCTGCAGCGCGTTCAGCGGATAGGTCGAGCGGCGCGTCTCGGTCGGCCCGGACAGGAACTCCACCGCGGTGCGGTTGTGGGAGATCAGCTTGTCGTCCAGGCGCCGCACCAGATCGGCGACCGACCCATCGCAGCGCGCCTCGTCGATCACGTCGCCGCCCCATTCCCGTCCGCCGACGCGTAAAAACTGCACGTAGGCCCCCGGCAGGTAGCGCTGCGGCTGCCGCCCCAACACCAGCATCCCGGCCACCGTAGGCGTCGGATCATCCGCCGCCACGATCATCTTGGCCGCAACGAGCCACTCCTCGGCGGTCCGATCGTTCGCCTTCAACGTCTTCGCGCCGACCGCCGCCGGCAGATATTCGTCCATGAAACGCCCCACCAGCAGGTCGCGTAGCCCCGCCTGCGCCCCGGGCACTGGCTCGACGTCGTACGAATCGAAGGCCAGTTCGGGGGTGGAATAGGGGTCGCTCATCGGGGCTGCCGGCGGCACAGGGGACGGGCTTACTGCAGGTCCAGGCGCACCGAGGTTACGGCGCCGAACGGGTCGCCGGCCTGCAGCCGGGCGCGGGCGGCCCGGTCGCCCTTGAGGTACCAGTCGAACCACGCCCGCGCGTACCAGTCGCGGATCACGTGCGGCAGGTACACCTCTTCCCCGTTTGCAGTGGCCGCCCAGCCGAGCTCGGCGTAGGTCTCAGTGGGCGGGCCGGGCGGGCCGAACGCCGCGGCGCCGGTCGGCTTGCGCGGGCGCTCGGGCGCCTGCGCGAACGGCAGCTCGCCGCGCTGGAACGCCGGCCACGGGTAGTCCCGCGCGAACTCGTCGACCAGGGTGCCGTGATTGGTGTCGCGCACGATCACCAAGCCGCGGTCGCCGGCGGCGCGTAGCCAGCCGCTCAGCGCCACCGGCTGCGGATTGTCGATCCGGTCGGGCGCGGCGCGTTCCGGGGCCAGCGGAAAGGCGACCGCCGGATCGCCGCCGGCGGCGGCCACCTGCGACTGAAACAGGCCGACGAACACGCCCTGCACGAAATCGTCCTCGTCGCCGATCATCTGCAGCACCGGCTTGCGGCTGCCGACCGGCAGCCCGTCGCGCTCGCCGGCGCCGAACATCTCCTCCGGCGTCCAGGTGAACGGCGGCGCGTTGTTGATCCCGAACGCGGCGCTCACCCCCGGCACGTGGTTGACGCTCAGTTGCGCGGTCATGGAGCCGAGGGAGTGGCCGGCGACGCCGACCTTGCCCTGGTCGATCCGCCCCGCCAGCAGGCCGCACAGGTCGCGCGCCGCGGCGGTCGCGCCGAGAGCCGCCAGCGAAGTCCGGCAGGCCGGGGCGTCGGCCCCCAGCAACCGCACCGTGCGGATCAGCAGCGCCACGTCGGCCACGCGCTGGCGGAACAGATTTTGCATCATGGTGGTGGCCCGCTCCACGCCGCCCGGAACCAGTCCGGCGGCGGCGGGGTCGAAGTCCTGCGGCGGGCCGAAGGCCATCTCCTCCATCCCGAACAGGAACCGGTAGAAGTAGGGCACCACCTTGAACTCGCCGAAGATGGTCCGGTAGGCGCTCTGCACCTCCGCCGGCGACTTGGCCGCGGCAAACGGTGAGTCGGGATCGTGGAACACCAGCGGCATGCCGCCGTCGGAGATGAAGGTCGGCGCCGCCACCACGTAGCCGTGCGAGGCGAGAAACTCGCCCAGGGTGTTCCACATGGCCAGGGTGCCGCCCAGGCCGTGAGCCAGCACGATGATCGGAAAGCGCCCCGCGGCCGGCGGCGCGTCGAGCCAGGCGCCGCGCGGCGCGGTGACCAGGCGCCGGCTCAGCTCGGCCATCACCTGACCCTGCGTGGCCTGGTCGGCCTCGGCAAGCGCGCCGCCGCCGGTAACCCGCAGCAGGTTCGGGTCGATCGGCAGGCCGCCGGCCAGCGCCTGGCCGAGCGCCTGGTCGCCAAAGAAGAAGTCCAGGTAGGTGGCGCGCTGGCCGGCGGCGGCGGCCAACGGCGAGCGCGGCCCGGCCACGCGCCCGGCCGCGGCGTCGGCCGCGGCGGGGTACCACAGGTGGAACACCACGGTGCGCCGCTGCCCGGTCGCCTCGATCTCGCGCACCAGCTCGCGATAGGCGGGACTGGCGTAGGCGGCGGTCCACGGGTCGAAGCGCTGCTGGTCATCGACGGCGAATCCCAGCGCCGAGCCGACCGCGTAGTCACCGTAGGCGGCGCTTGGCGGCAGCTCACGCATCTGCGCGGCGGCGGGGAGGGCGAACAGAGAACCCATCAGAACGGCGGATGCCAGAATACGGCCCAAAGTAGTCATCGCTCAAGAGTAGTGCCCCACGCTCCCGCCCCCTGTCAAGCCAGCCAGTGTCGCGCTGCCGCCGCCGGCCGGGCCGGGCGCCGCGCTACTGCGGCAAGTCCCTCGCCCCCAGTTGCCAAGTTGCCAACACTGCGGGTTTGCTTCAAAATGGCCGTCGAGCGACTCTGGGCCGTCGCTGCAGCAAACGGCTGTTTCGGCCAGGTCTTGGTCGAGCGCCCGGAAGGAGATGTTACCGGCGCCTGAGTACAACCTTCCCCAGGCCGCGGCAGATGCTCTGATCGCGTCAAGGAAGCGGCGGGTCGATGCGCGCCAGTGGGATTACCCGGGCTTGGGGGGCGCGGCCACGATTCCGTTGCTGTCCGCGGATCGACGCGAGCGATTCTTTCTCGACCTGCGACGGTCGCGGATCGACTATGCCAAGGGTACTTACCAGAATCGCGGCCGACAGGTTGTCGTCCTGGTAAGGCTGGATTTCGGCGGCAGGCCGCACCGCAACCCCGACGGCAACCGGGTGGAGTCGCCGCACCTCCATCTGTACCGAGAGGGATACGGCGCCAAGTGGGCGTTTCCGGTTCCCGGGGACCGATTTCGGGACGTAGGCGACCGGTGGCAGACGTTGGAGGATTTCATGGATTACTGCAACATCGTGGATCCACCGTTTATTCGTTGGAGTCAGGTTACGTGATCGTGGAAGTGAGGCCGCTGCTGGATGGGTACTGGCGGTGGTTGGAGGACCAGACCAGCCTGCGGGAAGTAGGCCGCTGGGTTGAGATCACTACCCCCTATCTGGATCGCCACAACGATTTCCTCCAGATCTACGCCAAGCGCCATGACCGCGCGTTCATACTGACGGACGACGGCGACACCGTATCGGACCTGGAGCAGTCGGGATGCGCGATTGAAAGCCCGAAGCGCCGGGAGCTGCTGAAGACGATCCTCAATAGCTTCGGCGCGCAGATGAACGAGACTTCCAAAGCGCTGGAGGTGCGGGCGTCCGAGGAAGACTTTGCGTTGCGGAAACATGGCCTCGTGCAGGCGATGCTCGCCGTCAACGATCTCTTCTATTTGGCATCGCCAACGGTCGCCAGCGTGTTCTACGAAGATGTCATGGCCTGGCTCGATGGTTGCGACATTCGATATACGTCGAACGTGAGGTTCTTCGGCAGGAGTGGTTACGACCACCGGTTCGATTTCGTCATACCCAAGTCGCGGACGCGGCCGGAACGCATGGTCCGCGCGATCAATCATCCGAGTCGGGAGACCGCGCAGGCAGTGACGTTCGCCTGGCTGGACACCAGGGAGGTGCGCCGGCCGGAGACCCGCGCCTACGCCGTGGTCAACGACTCGGACAACTCAATCTCACAAGGCGTTCTGGATGCCATGCGCCGTTACGACGTGCAGCCGATCCGATGGTCCGATCGGGAGAAATCCCTCGAGGAACTCGCCACCTGAAGGCGGACTTGGGAGAATCCGCCGTAGCGGCCGCGAAAAGAAGGGCGGGGCCGTGCGCGGCGGCGCCGGAACCGGTAGAATGCAGTTTTCCGGGCGTGCGCTTCATCGGCCTGATCGTGGTGTTCCACGGCTGGGAAATGGTCTTCTGCGACGCCGTGACCGCCGGCCCGCCGCCTGCCTGACGACGCCAACCCGCGCCGGGAGAGTCCGCCGAGGCGGCGGCGGGGTCACTCACTCGTCGGGCGCGAGGCGGATCAGCAGCTCCTTGCCGTACAGCGTCTGGCGCGCCCAGTACAGGTTGTCGGCCTCCGTGTTGCCGCGCCGCCCGATCACCGCCACGCCTTCCGCCTGGGAACCGCTGCCCGGCGCCGCAATACTCACGCCGACCTCAGTGGGTTTGTAGCCGCTCCCTTCGTCCGTGATCCTCACGGACGCGACGGTGGTGGCCTGCAGCGCGGCGGTGCCGCGCGCGGGGTCGCGGTGGGCGTCCTGCGCGCGAGGACAACGCGCAAACGTCACGGTGGCGGTAGCGGTGTAGCCGCTCCCGTTGCTCTGCATGAGCACGCTGGTTATGATGGTAGCTGGCTTTATCGCGGTACCCCTTGCCCTGACGCCGCCGGGTGTTTGCGGCGCCGAGAAGGTGACGCTCGGCGCGCTGCCCCCGCACAGGCCCCCGGACGTGATCGACACGCTTGCTACGCCGGTAGGCGTCAGCACCACCTCGCCCGTTGCCGGCCTGCCGCGGGCCGGCGGCTGAAACGCCACGACAGGCGTAGCGGTGTAGCCGCTTCCCGGGCTGGTAATCCTGACGGACTTGACGACGCGGATACTCTGATCCTCGGCCGTGAGCACCAGCGTCACCGCTCCGGGGTTCACTTCGGCGTCGAGGTCCCACTCCGCGCCGCTGACGTCGTCAGCGAATACCGGCGGATACTCCCGGTTTTCGAGCGGCAGCTCGTGCCCGCCGATCGAAACGCGCACCGCGTCGAGATTGTCCGCGGTGATCCGGTCCCACGCGAACGGCGTGGAACGGTTGGACGTTTCGGCCCAGATGGCCGCGTCGTCGTCGCCAAAGTGCGACGTAGCGAGCGTCCAGCGCTGCTCGGTCTCCTGCGGAGCCGTCGGCGCCGGGTCGGGTGTGGTGGGCGCGGCCGGAGGCTCACCGCCCCCCGCCGGTCCGCCGCCGTTCGTTGCGGGCGTCTGCGCCATCGGCGCGCACGCCGCCAGCAGGGCGATGCCTATGACCGCGCCCAGTCCCAGTACCCACGCCGCCACATTACGCATGGGGGGGGGGGGGGTGACCGTCCTCATCTGCTCCATCACGGCCGGGACGATACCATACGGCCGCGGCGCGCAACAACCCCGCCGGACGCGCCGAGAATCCGCCGTGCGGCGCGGTTACGGCGAAGCGGTCGCTACCCCGGTGAGCTCGACCCCAGTTTGGCTTGAGAGGCTACCCGAGTTGTCCTTCCCGCCGGCCGCGTGCTCAAGCCCGCTCGCGACGCCGCCGGCCGCGGCCTCCAGCTCGTCTTCGGTCAGACTGCCGGCGGCGGGAACGATCAGATGCGCGGTCGTGGCGGTCTCTTCGTGCACCTCGACCGACAGTGACTCCGGAATGGCAACGCCCAACTCCTGCGCGATGGCGCCCTTCGGATCGCTGAGCAGCCGCGCGCGGAAATCCGCGTCGGCGCGCGCCTTGCCGACGATCTTCGCCCGCATGTCCTTATCCATAGCCCCCTCCTTGCACAATGATCCGGCGAGTATCGCCGGCGGTCGATTTCGGCGTCAAGGCGACTGGCCGCCAAATCGACTTATCCGGTATTTCCGTGCCATCGCGCACTCCCTCGGCGGTCACCGAACCGTTCCGTCCCGTCTTCAAGACGCGGTGGCTTGGTGGCCTGGTGGCCTGCGCGCGGCGGATCACACTCAGCTAAGCGCACGCTCCAGCAGGTCGAACATGGCTGACCAGCCTTCCCGGGCCGCGTCTTCGTATCCGGGACGGTTGCCATCCTGGGAGAACCGCATGTGAGTTCCTTCGCCCTTGGGCTCCAAGTCGACGGTGACCGTACCGACGTCCGCCGCAAACTGCGGCATGCCGAACGTGAAGACCAGGCGGTGGGGCGGATCGACTTCACGGTACTCGCCCACGGCGACGTACGTCTGGCCTCCTTCGGTCCGCTCAATCCGGTAGGCGCCGCCCGGGCGCGGGTCCATGACGCAGGTCGTGACGCCGGTCTCCGTACTGAAGAGCCAGCGGCTGGCCGTTTCCGGCGTCCGCCACGCATCGAACACGGCGCCGGGCTCGGCTGCGAAATCCCGCTCCATCAGGATGGAGGTTTGGGGCCCATCGTAATTGTAGCCGGTCGCCGCCATATCGCCTTCGGTCAGCCCGCCGGCCGCGGGAAGGAGCAGATGCACGGTCGTGGCGGACTCTTCGTGCACCTCGACCGACAGTGACGCCGGCATGGCCACTCCCAACTCCTGCGCGATGGCGCCCTTCGGATCGCTGAGCAGCCGGGCGCGGAAATCCGCGTCGGCGCGCGCTTTGCCGACGATCTTCGCCCGCGTGTCCTTATCCATAGCCCCCTCCTTGCACGATGATCTGACTGATCTGACGGAGTATTGACGGCGGTCGATTCCGGCGTCAAGGCGACCGACCGACGATCAACTTATCCGGTACTTCCTTCCGTAGTCATGGGCGTCAACCGAGGCGCAGGTCGTCCGCTACTTCCGCCAGCAGGTCGTTGATCTTCGCCGCGGCTTTGGCGGTGGCGGCGGGCGGTTCCTCGCCGCCGAGCTCGATGCGGAGGTTGAACGTGAGGTCGTGGCCGACGGCGGCCGCGGCGATGGCGGGAATCTGGTCGGCCAGGTCCTGGATGCCGTTGGCTTCCAGGGCCGCCTCCGCGGTGAGCACGCCCGCCCGGCGCCCCGCCGGAGGCCGCCCGCCGCCGCCGGGCGCCGGCGTGACCGAGGGGAGCGCCAGGAGCACGTGCCCGGCGCCGGCGAGGTCGCACGGCCAGGCCGCGCTGCCGGCGCCGAGCTCCACCCAGCTGGCGCGGAGCGCGTCGTCGATCACCGCCCGCACCGCGGCCCACGGGAGGGTCGCCCCGTGCCGTTGGGAGAGCGCCGCGGCCACGGCCAGGGCGTTGGCCGCGCCGTCCCGCCACGCCTCGGGGATCGCCTCGGCCATGATCCGGTCGACGGTCAGGCGCTCCGGGGGCGGGCACAGGGTGGCGGCGGGGCCGAGCACGCCCGGCGGCACCGGCTCGCTCAGAATCGACGCCGGCCCGCTGGTGAGCCACACCGCGCCCTGTTCGACCGCCTGCAGCAGCGCGGCGTCGACCTGCTCCGGGGCGCACGCCGGAATCGCCGCGGTCTCCTCGTACCCGTCGCGCGGCACGGTGACCTCGCGGCCGCCGGCGAAGTAGTCGTACACCTCCCGCACGGTGATCGTCTCCGCTGCCCACAGCCCCGGCAGCGCCCCCGGCCGCAGCAGGCCGGGAGCGAGCGCGCTGAGCGCGGCGGGGCCGGGCAGCAGCAGCTCCAGGGCGGGGTCGGCGAGCGTCCGCTCGTCGATCGGCGTGCGCCAGAAGGTGCGCGCGGCGCGGTCCGGGCCGGTCACCTGCGCCACCCAGACGCCGGCCTCCACGCCGTCCGCCACGGTGTCGAGTATCTCCTTGGTGCGCAGCATCTTCGGCAGCCGGGGATCGCGCCCGAAGGCGCCGGTCAGGTCGCTCACGCGGCGCGCCTGCTCATCTTCCCGCCACAGGTCGTAGGGGCCGCCCGGCAGCAGGGTCTGCGCGTTGATGGCGGTCTCCTGGATGCGAGCGCGGCGCTCGGCCTTGATGGCGGTGAACAACGGCTCGGCGCCGACCACCACCCGAAACGCCTCCGGCGCGCCGCTCTCGGCCACCGTCACCACCACGCACCAGGCGGCCCGCACCGCGTCCGGGACGCGCGCGCGGGCGGCGGCGGTCTCGGCGGCGAGCATCTGCTCGCGCAGCGGATCGATCGGCTGCTCCCGCAACTGCGCGCGCACCTCCTCCCACCCCAGGTACTCGCGCACGCGGTCGCGCGCGGCGTCCAGGCCGTCGCGCAGGGGGACCGCCAGCAGCACCGCGTTGCGGTAGACGCGCGGCCGCTCCGGGGTAGTGGTGTGCTCCAGGAAGCGGCGCGCCGCCGGGCTCGGCCGGCCCGGGTCGGAGGCCGCCTGCGGGCCGAGCACCACGTAATGGAACGCGCCGTCGTCGGCCACGTCGCGCGGGCGCGCCGGCAGGTTGTGCACCGCGGCGCCGGCCGCGGCCGCCCCGGCGGTGAGCGATCGCTGCCGGGCGACCGCGTCGAGCAGGCGCGCCTCCACCAGCTCCGGCGGCACCCGGTTGCGGCACGCGTCGTGATGCATCTGGCGCAGGTTGGGGCGGTTGCCGAGCCGCCACGCCGCCGGCAACCGCCGGCCCTCTCCCGCGCGGCCGGCTCCGGCACCGGCCGCGGGGCCGCGCGTAGCGGCGGTCTCAATCTCATCCAGAAACCACGACACCTCGGTCCAGCCGAGCAGCCCCGCCTGCAGCTCGATCCGGTCCGGCGCGCCCGCGCCGAGCAGCGCCAGCAAGTCGGGCGTCAACGCCTTCTGGCTGACCGGCTGGCAGCTCAGGAACACGGCGATCACCGCCTGCTCCAGCTCGCGGTGAGCCAGACGAGTGGCGCCGGCCTGCAACGCGCGCGCCTTGGCCAACTCGCCTTCCAGAATCGGCCGCCACGCCTGGTGCGCGCCGGCGCCGGTCTCCACGCTGGCGGAAGCGGCCAGCTCGCCCGCCGCTTCCGCCAACCCGTCCGCGCCCGGCGCCGCCAGGAACACTCCCGGCCCGATCAGCGGGCTGGTATCCCAGGATTCGGCGTCCCGCAGGGCGATGGCGAAGGTGCGCAGGATGCCGCGCGTGCGCTGAAAGCCGTCGATCTGCGTCCACCGGGCGTAGAAGATTTCGGTGAGGTCGGGGTGCAGGGGATAGCTGTGGAGATAGCGCTGCTCGGCGGCCTTCCTCTCTTTGGCGGTGCGCTCGTCGAGGGCGGCGATGCCGGCCACCGCGGCGGCGGCGTGCGGCCGGAACGCGTCCTGATCGCGGATCGACTCCGGCGTGAAGAAGCGGCGCCGCAGCACCTGCGCCACGTCCTCCTTGCTCACCGGGCTGGCGTCCTCCTCGCGCTGGCGGCCGAACACCTCGGAGACGTCGCGCAGCAGGGCGGCGCCCAGGTCGTCGTTGGCGCGCGGGTCGGAGGCGAGCAGCGACGCCACCAGGGCGCAACGGTCGGTCTTGACCACGGCCTGGGTGAGGTATTGAAAGAAGCCGAGCAGGCGGCCGCGCCAGCGCGGGTCGGCCTCCACCCGGGCGCGCAGGTACATCAGCACCTCGTCGAGCAGCACCAGGGTCGCCAAGCCCTCCGCCTGCGGGCGGGCCAGCACCTGCGCCACCAGCGGTTCGGCGGGCGGGGTCTCCCGCTCCGCGTCGCGCCCGTCGGCGTGGAGCAGGCGCAGGCCCTCGGCGCCGGCGAGCTGCCAGGCCAGCACGCTCCACGGCTGCCGCAGCGTGCGCAACGTTCCGTCCGGGGCGAGGGACGCCACGCCCTTCTCCGGGTCGATCTTGTCGAAGCAGAGCGCCGCCACCCGCGCGCGCGGCGCCTTGAACCCGGCGTGCGCCTCGAACTCGCGTAGCGCGGGCAGGTCGGGAAGCGCGTCCGGGTCGTGCGCCAGGTGGCGCAGCGCGATCAGCGTGTGGGTCTTGCCGCCGCCGTAGTTGACCGCCAGCCGGCGGTACGCCCGGTCGCTGCGCCCGGCCAGGCGCAAGGCAACTTCTTTGACCAGCTCCCGCAAATTGAAGGTCGGATAGGTGAGCGCGAAGAACTCGGCGGGCCGCTCGTACACCGGGCGCCGCCCCTGCTGCATCACCACGTCGAACAGGTCGGCGGCAAACACCGCCAGCGACAACTCCCCGCTCTTCAGATCGTCCCGCAACCGCACCACCTCATGCCACGGCCTCGGCGCCCTCCGCGACCCGCTCATGCTATCGATCCTCTCCTCTTGGATGGGTGCCGTTTGGGCTGCTGCTGGCTGATGCTTGACATCTATCGAACCCGTCCGCGTAATTATGGCGCGTGATGACGACGTTGACCATATCGGCGAAGGCGATGGACCGCGTGCGCCGGCTTGCCCGACAGCGCGGCGCCACGCCCGGCGAGATCGCTTCCGAACTCATATTGAAGGCGGCGCCGCCGCCGGAAGCGGCGCCAGTCCGAAATGGCGTGCCGCTGTTCCCCGCCCACGACGGCGAAGCCCTCGACCTCGAACTGGTCAATCGCCTGCGCGACGTGGATCCGTGAGCTACTTGCTGGACGTCAACGTTCTGGTATCTCTGTTCGATCCCAGGCACGTGAATCACGAGGCCGCCCATGCTTGGTTCGCGGCAACTGCCGCGCACCGTAGCAATGCCCACCGCGCTACCGCCTCAGTGTCGGCAGGGAGTCGAGACCGGCGCCCACCTTCTCCTCCGCCTCCTCCGCGCGCCGCAACTCGTAGAGTTTCTGCAGATTCATCCAGAATTCCGCGCTGGTTCCGAAGTAGTGAGCCAACCGGAGTGCGATCTCATCCGTGAGCGCGCGCTGTCCGCTCAGAAGCTCGGCAATCCGGTTCGCCGGCACTGCGAGGTGCCGCGCAAGGTCGGCCGCGCTCATGTCAAGCGCCGCCAACTCTTCGCCAAGATGCTCGCCCGGATGAATTGCGCTGTCGTACTTCATAGCGAAGACTCCGAGTCGATCCAGTCTTCCAATGTGACGTTGATGGTCTCCCCCCGTCGCGAGAGAACGTCGAAGTACGCCCAGACGTCGATGCCGAGCTGCGATGCGGCCTGCGACAGAGACACGCTGCCGGAGCGATACGCGGCAACCACCTCGTCCTCCCGGTCGCCGGCCCGATCCTGGCCGCACGTCCGGGCGCGCCGGCCAAGTTCGCTCACGTGGATTTCTCCGGCTGCCGCGGTCTGTTTCGGAAGTACGCAGCAAGCCGGACGACGTCGTACCCGTGTTCCCGAGCGATACTCTCCTTGATCTGCCAGAGTTCCCTTATGATCTCGTCAGACGCCGATGCTCCCATGAGTGCTTGCGGCGAGCAGATTTCGGGGCAGGAATACCCCTGCCGGCCGCACACCGCTCGCATGATCGGCTTGGTCCGGGCATTATCGATGCGCCGGACATCCCACGTCAAGAGATAGTCGACGCCGTGCACCGCCGCTACCGCAACGTGCATGGCGCAGTCTTTGGAGTCGGGCGGTATCGCTTCTGCCCGGATAAGCGCGTCGGACAGCTCCCCGACCTGCGTCGTGACGCTCAATGCCGGCACTCCATCCAGCGCGTCACGCGGCCGGACCGCAGCCCGATTGACGCGGCGGCACTCCATCACGGTCACGTCCGACGTATGGAGATCGAATCGCTCCCGCTGCGTTTCCCACCACTCGGCGGTGATGAATTGCCAAGCGGCCGCCAGCAGATCCCGTGTCGGGCGGGCGGTCAGGTACCACACTACCGAAGTCTCCAGGTATACGGATTCTCTGTCTCTCGACGTTCCCATTGCCACGTGTCTTGCCCGGTCAGCCGGTGAGCAGCTCGGCTTGATGATAGCCGACGTCGGCGCGGGTGGCTACGTGATTGCTGAGGGCTTCGAGCAGGGAGCGCTCCTCGGAGCCGGCGGCGGCCAACTCGATGAGCGCCTGCAGGAGGCGGCGGAACAGCGCGTTGCGCAGCAGGCCGCGGTCGCGCAGGTAGTCGTCCACGTTGGCCTGCTCGCCGGTCTGCCACAGGTGCAGCAGGCGGTGCGCCTGGTCGATCAGCGGCGGCGGGCCGGCGCCGTCGGTCTCCAGGCCGAGGCTGCGGCCGGTGCGGCGCTCCCACGGCTTGAGCCGCACCTTGGCGCCGCCGGCGGCCGGCTCGCCGTCCGCGGCCGCGTCCTCCTCACCGGAATCCTCGCCGCCCGCGCGGCCCGCGACGGCCAGCAGGTCGTGGCGGCGGACCAGGGCCGAGTCGGAGAGGTTGCACGACAGCGCGTAGAGGATGCAGCCGCCCACCGGCGCCGCGTCCATGCCGAAGTCGTGGCGGTGCAGCAGGTAGTAGGTGGTGACGTCGTCGAGGCCGGCGGCCGCCTCCGCGCCGTCCTCGCCGGTCAGCACGCGCCCGACCACGAAGTCGACCACCAGGCGCCGCACCTCGCGCAGGAACGCCGCCACCGTCAGCACCCGGTTCGGCGCGTTCGCCAGCTTGACCACCGGGTAGCGGCTGAACGCCTCCAGCGCCGGCCCGGTCGCCGCCCACACGAAGTCCGGCCCGCGGATGCCGGCGTCCCAGAAACCGCGCAGCTTGGCGGCGACGTTGCGGCGCATCTCGTCCATCACGCCCGCGTCCCAACCGGGGCGGGCGGCGCCGCGCGGGCGGCACACGATCCACACCGACGACGACAGCGCCGCCGACGCCATCGCGCGCGTCCTGGTGTTCATCTCGGTGCGGATCGGCCACGAGGCGTCGACCACGAAGCCGGCGCGGATCAGCGCCGCGGCCAGCGTTTCCCAGGCGTCCGGTTGCTTGTTGGCGAACACCACCACCAACCGGCCCTCCGGCCGCAACGCCGCGCGGCAGGAGCGGAACGCGGCGGCCATGCCGTCTTCGTAGTTTCGCTTTGAGCGCGCGCGGTCGCCGTCGAAGCGGCTGGCGTCGTCGATCAACTCGCCGTCGCCGGCGGCGTGATCCCACTTGGGGCCGAGCGCCCCGCCGAACGCCGCGTCGATTTCGGCGGACGTTCCGGTGAGCGAACGCCGCAGCCAGACGTAGAAAAAGTCCATCAGGTCGGAATAGGGGATGGCGTCGTAGTAGGGAGGATCGGTGACGATGAGATCGTACCGGCCCGCGGCCGCGGTCGCGCTGCCGTTCACGACCGAGGGCCGGGGCGCGCCGCCGGCCGCGTCGAGCGCGTGGGCGAGGACGCGCGCCACCCATTCCACGGCGCCGAGGACGTTGCCGGAAGTGTCCGACAGCGGATTGACTTCGGCGAAGTCCCAGACGATCGGCAGCGCAAACCGCGCGAAGGTATGGCCGATGGTCTCGCGGCCGTTGTGCCAGGAACACAGCGCACTGGAATAATCGGCCAGCCGGTCGATGACGAGGGCGAGATTCGCGGTCACCGCCTCGCGCCAGAGCGCCGGCCAATCGGCAAGCTCCTGCCGCAGCGACCGCAGCGCCGTGACCAGCGTACCGAGCGCCAGAAGCTGGCGGTTGGTGAACAGCTTGCGCCACGTGTCGAGGCCGTACAGCGGGACCCGAACCCCCAGAGCCTCCTTGCTCGCCAGCGGCTCCTCCGGCACGCCGAACGGGATGTCCGCGTAGACGGCGCGCAGCTCCTCCTCCGTGACGTTCGCCGCGGCGCGCTCGCGGTCGGTCGGCGCGCGGTACTCCTTGCCGGCGGGGCCGTCGATCACCACCGCCGTCATGACCGCGCCCAACCGCCCGGCGCGGCCTTCCAGGCGGATGTCCCGCATCGTCATGATCGTCCCGCAGCAGGGGCAGGCCGCGCCGCTGCGCGACATGGTGCCGGCGCCGAGGCGGCGGTCGTGCTCGCGCCGGCGCGCCGCGGCGCCGCCGTGTTGCGGTACGTCCGCCTGCACCCCGAACACCACGCCCGGCTGCGCGGCGGCGGCGGGTGATGGCAGCGCCGGCCCGGATGCGGTCGGGGCCATGCCCGGACACCCGTCGATCCCCGGCGCAGCAGCCGGCGCAGGTCGGCCTCGTCCGGTAGCAACGGCAGATTCCACGCCGGCGGCGCCGGCGCCGGCGGCCATGCCCGGCTGCGCGGGGGCGGCGGGCTCCATCGTGAGCAGCACGCGCTTGCGGTCGGTCTTGGCCAGCCAGCGGGTCTTGAGCAGCGGCAGCGCCGCCCGGCAGCGCCGGCAGGTCACCGTGCGCGCGTGCAGATAGGCGACCGTCGGCTTGGCGACCCACCGCGCGTTGCGCGGGTCAGCCAGATAGGCGCGGTCGTACTCGGCGTTGAGGGGGTCGAGCTGCGGTTCCCCGGCGGCGTCCGTTGCGAGCAGCCGCAACGGCTGTTCGGCGTAGCCGCTGCCCGGCAAGAGCGGCGCGAACTCGGCGTACGTGGGGTAGCGCGCCGCCAACTTCCGGCGCGCCTGCGCCAGCATCCACCGGCCCCAGGCGCGCACCTGCCACGCGAGATCGGCTTCCAGCAGCGGATCGTCCGGGCCGATCAAGTCGAGTTGCACGCCGCCCGCGGCCGCGTGCCCCAGGCGCTGCAGCAGCGTGCGCAACGTCGCCCCCTTGAAGCCGCGCGCCTTGAGAAACGCCTCCATGAACGCCGCGTCGCGCAGCGCGAACCCCGGCAGCGGACGAGTCCGCCCGCTCAGCCGTTGCGGATATTCGAGCGTGCACTTGAGCAGCAGCCACGCCACCGGATTGAGGTCGATGGCGGTCACTTCGCAGCCGAGCCGCATCGCCTCCAACGGAATCGCCCCGCCGCCCGCGAACGGGTCCAGCACCTGCGGCGCCCGCCCGCCGTGCGCCGCGCGAATCGCCTCCCGAAACCACTGCAGATCGGCCCCGTTCTCGCGCCCCCAGTGCAGGATGCCGCCGGCGGTCTCCTCCCGCACGTGCTCCGTCAGCCGCCCGTTCATCCGCCTGCGCTCGACCGTCTCGACCACGGCGCCGGCCAGCCGCTCCAGCACCGATTGGCGCGCCCCGTTCGCGTCGCCCGGATCGCCCAGCAGCGCCCCGATCAGCGCCGCCCGGCACGCCGCCAGCGGCCGCCGCGCCGGCCACACGTGCAACGTCGACACGTGCCCGTGCCGCACGTTCTTCTCATGCACCGCATCCAGCGACACCTCCCTCACCGGAAACGCCCCCTCGATCAGCCGCCCGCCGCTGCCGGTCACTCCCGCCGCCGGCCCCTCAGTCATCCCGCGTTTGACGCTCCGTTGAACGTTCTTGCTCCGTCGTCGCCCTTCCGGAGTCGCTCAGATCAATGTACCGTTCTCCCGGCTGCCGCGGCCTGCTTCGGAAGTAGGCAACAAGCCGGTCGATGTAATTTCCGTGCTCCCGAGCGATCTCCTGCTTGATCCGCCAGAGTTCCCTGATGATCTCGTCAGCCATCTTCGGAGGTTTCTTCATCATCGCCGAACGCGTCGGCAATGGTATGACAGTCCGTGTCGCCTTGCTCGATCAGCCGTTCCTGATACTGCAGAACCGAGGCGATAACTTCGGCGGCTTGCGGGGCCGGTCGGCGGGCAATCGCGTTGCGCGCGTCATCCAACCGGCCTGCGCGGCGCAGGACCTCGACGAGAATAGCCGTGCTTGCCCCGTCCTGTTTCGCGACCGACTGGCCGTGTTCTTCGGCAAGCGCAATCATGTCGGCGGCCTTGCTGCGGCACGTCCTCGCTTCCGCGGCGCCGTCTTCATCGTCAAATACCCAGGCAGCGCGAATCAGCGCCCACGTGGCGCCCGCGTAGTCCTCGGCGGCGCGATTGACCATCGCCATGCACAGGAACTCGTTGGCCAGGTACGGGGATGCATCGTCGTCGAGCTGCCGGCGGTATTCCAAACTCTTGACCATCGTCTCCGCGCCGGGCTTCGACTCGCTCACGTCGGCAGCGCAGTATCCGCAGCCGGGGCACCGCTGCACTTCGGTGAAGAGAGCGCTTCTCCGGGTCTCCGGCTGCCTCGTGTCAAGGTCGGGCGATCCTGCGACGAATGCGCTCCCCATCACTTCATAGGCGTGTTCGGCGCCGCAAAGAGCGCAGGTTTTCTTCTCGGGATACGTTGTCATGCTGACACTCCTAACATCAGGTCGAGGATGGGTTCCGTAGCGCCGCCGGCGTGACGGCGGCGGGAAGGCTCACGTCGAAAGACGGCGCCAACGCGAACAATGCGGTGCGTACCAGGTCGATCACCTGATTCCTTACGTCCCGAAGACGCGGCCTTTCGGCACTGCGTATCCCGTTGATCGTGTTGCCGAGATACCGGTCCGACGTAATCAGGTAGTCCGCCTGGGCGCACAGCGCGCCGGCGTAGATGACTCCGTCATTCGGAGAAAGATAGACGAGTCCCGCCAGCCTCCTGGCCAACACCCAGACCTCGCGCGCCCGGTCCTCGCCACGGCGCAATCGTATACCCAGCGCCTCAAGTCGGTCCGACAGCGTACCCAACCTGCCGTCAATCGCTCGCAATTCATCCGCACCCACACGCCCCTCGACGTCAGCATCGGAGATTCGCGTCCACATACGATCCGGGATGCCTTCGCGGGCCGCGTTCAGCAGCGCGGCGCCTCGTGCTCGGCCCGAGATCAGCTCAAGTTCCGAAACCGGGGAATACTCGACCTGCAAGTTCCGCGACAACAGCCAGTCGACGGTCCGCATACCTCCCTGGATGGAGCGTCTGAGCGCCTGGTTCTCCATCTCCGTCAAGCGATGCTCCACTATGCTCCGGTCCGCAGCGCTCGCCGGATCCAGATGCTGCGCTCTACTGTAGTGCAGGTAAATGTCAGTGAAGTGGAGCGTGTTCGTATCGAGAAATGCAATTCCTCCAAGGGAATCTCCGACGTTCATCGCGGCGCACCGTTCCCGGTGTCCGCAGGATAGAGTTCGCGTTCGACGTCGCTCAGGTAGGAATCACGAAACGGTAGCGGCGTGCTCCGGTCGGCTTTGGAAATCGCGAACGAGCAGGTCTTCACGAGGCGCCGGGGATTGGAGTATACGTCGGGTCTGAACGGAAGAACGCCGCGAAACGGATATGGGCTTTCCGGGCCGCCGGCGCCGGCGGCGCGGGCCCGGTCGATGCGCGACTTCACGATGGCCGCCGCATCCTCTCGGCTCAAGGGAGCAACGTCGATCTTGACGTGCCCGGACAGCCGCTCAGCGAGCATCGGATCGAGATTGAACGTGGTAGCGTACGCATCCGGCGTCATCGACAGAAACAGCCACAGGTCGGGATGGCCGCCGTGCGCGAGGTTGATCAATCGCGGCAGCGTAGACAGATAGTCGAGTATCGTCCTCCTGGTCAGCATCCTCTCAAGCCCCAGCTCTTCGAACTCGTCGATCAGGAACGCTAGCGCGTCAGCCCCCGTTCCCGCCGCGATGGTTCTCAGAATGGCGCCGAAGTAGGGAGCATCATCCGGCTCCGGGATGCCGTGTCCGCCGTTTCTGGGCAGGAAGTCACGATAGTCGTAATAGGGATCCCACTTGGTTTTGGTGACGAATCTGGCGAGACAGTGGCTGATTTCTTCGTCGTCGGTAACGCCGGCCTGCATGATCGCTTTGCGGAGATCGGGGCCAACGCGGTGCTCGTCATTCCTGGGGATCGACTTGATATCCAGATAGTCCTCGTAACTCAGATGAGGCGGTATCTCTCCATCGGGTGCCAGGTAGGGGCGGGCGAGTTCCCATATGAACTTGGCGAAGTCCTTGCGGCCCAGCGTGTTCAGTAACCGGTTCGCCAGGGAGTAGAAGTGCACGCCGGGGTTGTCGAAGTAAAACGGCATGATGCGGCGGCTCGGCAACGCTTCGTCGCGCAGCCATTCGAGCAGGCAGGTCTTTCCGACGCCGTAGCCGCCAACGATCACCACCACCTTGATGCCGTCGCCGGCTCCAAGCCGGTCGAGCAGCTCCTGAACGCGGGACTTCAATGGACCGGGAATGAGCGGGGTAGTGCCGGGCGGCGCACCGGCGCCGGCGGGCTCGAAGGGGTTGAACTCGAGGTTCAGACGTGGGGGCAAGTCGCGCATTGCTGTCTCGTTTCCGTGAGCGTCGGGCGGAGGGTCATTGCTCCGCGGCCTGTAGTATAGCACTTCGGGCGACGGTGTGGGTGAGCGATTCGCGGCTGCGGAGGAGGAGTTTGGCGAACGGGTCGCGGACGCGGTGCAGGCGCGGGCGGGGGGTGGCGCAGTCGTAGACGACGTAGAGCCAGTACTCGGCGCCGAGGTTGCACGCCTTGGCCCACTCGTTGTCGCTCACTTCGACGCCGCCGCCGCCGGCGCGGCCCTTGACCTCGATACAGCGGCGCTCGCCGCCGGGGCGGCGGGAGAGCAGGTCGAAGCCGGGCCAGTCCGGCAGCCCGGCGCGCCGCGCCGCCTCCGGGCGCGACACGTCGCGGACGCCGGCGCCGGCGTGTTCCTCGTAGGCCGCCGCTACCTGCACGGCGATCGCCTCCACGCCGGCGTCGAAGCGCTCGGCCTCCTCCGGCGCCTGCGCCGGCACGACCAGGGCGTGCGCCAGGAACTCCACCTCACCGGCCTGCACGGCGTCCGCTTCGGCGTGCAACTCGGCCAGGCGGCGCGCGCGGGCCGCCGCCAGCGCGCGCTGGCGCTGCTTGACGCGGGCCAGCTCCTCCTGCGCCCGCGCGGAGCCGGCGCGCGCCCGGGCGGTGAGGGCGGCGCGCGCCGCGGCCAGCTCGGCGGCCCGGAAGTCGAAGCCGCGGTTGGCGAACTCGACGCGGGAGGGGAGCGCGGCGGCCAGCCGGCGGCGGTGGGCATCGGCCAGCCGCTCGGCCACCTCGCCGCGCGCGAAGCCGGCGGCCGCCTGCACCAGGCCGCGGGCCTGGGAGGCGAGCGGAACGCGGCTCGGCGCGAAGCCGGGGGCGCCGCGCAACAACAGCAAGCGCTCGACCGGGGACTCCTCCGGCGCGCCGGCGCCGGTCTGCCGCAGGCCGAACAGACGCGATTCCAACAGCCGGGCGGGCGGCGCCCCCGCGCCGGCGGCATCGCCAGCGGTCGCGGACGACTCCACGCGCTGCTCGACCGACGCCACGCCGACGTGGAACAGGTACGCCTCGGTGGCGTGCGGATCGACGAACACCGCGCCGCGCAACGCCTCGGCGGCGCACCGGCTCACCACCGCGGCCGCCAGGCCATCGAACACCGGCTCGCCGGGATGCAGCCATACCGCCTGCTCGCGGTCCGCCGGCCGGTACACCGTCAGCCGGCCGCGCGCCGCCTCGGGGTACGCCTCCAGCGCCGCCAGCAGCGCGTCGGCGGCCCCGGCCCGGCGCGGGGCCAGCGCGAACGTCCGCTCCGGGTCGCCCTCGATCCGCAGGTCGAGCAGCGGCGCGGCCTGCGCCACGAAGCGGCGCACGTAGCCCGGCAGCAGCCGGCGGTAGTGTTCGCGCTCCGCCTCCCCGGCCAGCTCGGTCAGCCGCCCGCGCACCTCGCCGCCGTCCCCGTACAGCGTCCGCTCCCGCTGCGCCAGCGCGCGCACCTGCTCCCCGGTGAGCCGCCCCTCCAACCGCGCGGCGGCGCCGGCGTCATCCTCCGTAACCGCCTGCACCAGGAAGTCGCGCACCGACACCCCTTGGAACAGCCGCCCGACCACGTCGAACACCTTGTCGGAGCGGAGCTGCCGGCGGATCGCCTCCAGCTTGTCGAGCAGCGTCCGCATCACCCGCCCCTCGCGCGTGCCGCCGGCCACCAGATTGACGATCACCACCGGATCGTGCGCCTGCCCGTAGCGATGGATGCGGCCCATGCGCTGCTCCAGGCGCGCCGGATTCCAGGGGATGTCGTAGTTCACCATCAACCAGCAGAACTGCAGGTTGATGCCCTCGCCGGCGGCGTCGGTGGCCACCAGGTAATCGGCGCCGCCCTCCGCCGCCGGGCGGCGAAAGAACGCCACCTGCCGGTCGCGCTCCCGGTAGGGCAGGCCGCCGTGGATCAGCGCGACGCGCCCCGCGAAGCCCAGACCTTCCAGCCGCCGCACCAGGAACTGCGCGGTGTCGCGGTGCTCGGTGAAGACGATCAGCTTCTCGCCGCCGAACCGGGAGTCGCGCAACACCTCCCGCAACGTGTCGAACTTGGACTCGTCGCCCGCCGCCAGCCGGGCGCGCGCGTGGTCGAGGAGCGCGGCCACCTTGAGCCGCTCCGCCTCCAGCTCGCCCAGATTCACCGCCACGGTGGCGCCGAGCGCCCGCTCCTCGAACCCCTCGTGGCGCTCGGCGCCGCCGGCCCCGGCCGGGGCGTCCTCGTCGGCGGTGCGGGTCTCGAACTCGTCGTCCAGACCGTCCAGGCGCCGCTGCCCACGCGCGAGCTGCTCTTCCGAGAGACGGCCCTCCCGAATCTGCGCGATCAGCGCCGCCAGCTTCTCGTGGCGGCGCTCGAACGAGCGCGCCAGCGCATAGGTGGAGCTGGCGAGCCGCCGCTGGAAGACGCTCATCGCCAGCCGCGCCGCCGACCGGTTGAGGACCCGCGCGCGGTTGTAGTAGTAGCGGATGTAGTCGGTGGTCGCGTCGTACAGCTCCTGTTCGCTCCCCGGCCCCTGCGCCAGGGCGTAGCTGAGCGTGTCGCAACGGCGCTGCGGGTAGAGCGGCGCGCCGTCGAAGCGGACCATCTCCTCCTTGGTGCGGCGCAGGAAGTGGTTGCGGCGCGACTCCGGCGGGAAGCCGTCGAACGCGGCGGCGGTGGACAGCGTGTCGGGCAGCAGCAGGCGCCACAGAAAGTAGTAGGGGTCGTCCTTGCCCATGTGCGGTGTGGCCGTGAGCAGCAGCAGATGCCGCGCCGACCAGGGCAGCGTCCAGCGCGCCCCGCCGGCCCGGTCGCTGCCGGACGTGCCGCCGCCGGTGCTGCCGGCGGTGCTGTCGGAGTCGGCCGCGGCGCCGGCCAGCGCCTCGGCCAGCCGGTAGCGGTCGGTCTTGCGCACGCGGAAGTCGGGTTCGCGCCGGGCCGCCAGCTTGTGCGCCTCGTCGAAGACGACCAGGTCGTAGGCGGGGGTGGCCGGATCGGCGAGCCGGCGGAACGAGCGCTCGCCGGCCAGCGTGTCGATGCTGGCGATGACCAGGTCGCCGCCGGGCGCCAGGAACGGGTTGCCGGCGCGGGCATCGGCGCCGCCGGCGATGCGGAACGGCAGCCGGAACAGGGTCCGCATCTCCCGCTCCCAGTTGCCTACCAAACCCGCCGGCGGCGCGATCAGCACCCGGCGGATCAGCCGCCGTGACAGCATCTCGCGCACGTACAGGCCGGTCATGATCGTCTTGCCGGCGCCGGCGTCGTCGGCCAGCAGGAAGCGCAGGGGCGCCTGCCGCAGCATCTGCTCGTAGACGGCGATGCGCTGGTGCGGCAGCGGGTCGATCAGCGAGGTCTCGGCGGCGAACGCGGGATTGACCAGATGCCCGTAGGCAAGCCGGTGCGCCTCCGCCACCGCGGCCACCGCGCTCCCTTCGGCGCCGAAGTCCAGCCCCGGCGATACTGAGGCGTCCATCGCGGGCTGTGGGCGCCCGGCTATCTCAGCGACCGGCCTCCCGTTCCTCGATGATGGCTTCGCTGAGGTTCAGACCTGCCGGAACACGCGGACGGGGCATGGCCAGAAACCGATCTACGTCGAATGGCTTTTCCGGCGGTTCCGCCAACCCGCGGCGTATGAGTTCGTCCGCCGCTTCGTCGCCCGTCAATTCCGCCGTCGGGTAACGGGTGATCTGGGCTACGGGCCGGCCGCGATGCATGATGAGTACCGTTTCTCCGCGCCTTACCTCGGTAAGGAGGCCGCTCAGCCGGTTCCTGGTCTGGGTAACGCTGGCTTCAATCACGTACCAGGTACCATGACTACTCGGCCGAGGCGGCGGCGGGGGTCGGGGCGCCGCGCTTGCCGAGTTTGCGCTTGCGTTCGCGCATTGCCCGGTGCGCTTCCGGCGAGCCGTCGTGGAAGCTGCCGAACCACTTGTCCAGGGGCACGCCTTCGTTGCCGTAGTTGCAGTCGAAGTAGCGGTGGTGCAGGTAGTGGAAATATCCGCCGTTGCTCACCGCGTGCTTTTCGCCCACCTCGAACTTGTAGAACCCGGAGTGGCCGGCCGCCGGACTGAGCCCGGTGTGCACCAAGTGGAATATGGCGTGCAGCGGATGCGAGGGGATGATCCAGTGCAGCAGCACGCCGGAGAAGTAGAGCAGGTGCTCGATCGGGTGCATCGACAGCCCCGACCACGGGCCGATGTTCACGTTCTTGTGGTGCAGGTAGTGGGCGGCCTTGTAGAGCGGCTTCCAGTGGGTCAGGCGATGGGTCCAGTAGAAGTGCGCCTGCCGCGCCAGCAGGATGAACACGACCATCAGCACGCAGTAGACCGGATTCTCGGCCCACGTCACCATGAACGGGATGATTTCGTTGGCGTAGGCCCACAGCGTCACCGCCTCGTAGGCGGTCCAGATGGTCACGCCGCTGGCGAAGTTCCAGAAGATGTTGTCGCGCGTCTGATTCCCGAACAGGAACGCGCGGCTGTTGGCCATCAACCAGCGCGGGTTGTACTTGTAGCGCTGGCCCTGGGCGCGTTGCACGTAGAGCCGCAGATGCAGCCCGCCGGCGATGATCAGCAGCAGCGCGGCGTTGCGCAGATAGATTTCCGCGATCCAGCCCACGGCGAAGGTGCCGGTGCGGGACAGGTCGGGCGTCAGGAACAGCCAGGCGATGACGGCGATTCCGAAGTAGATCGCGTTCTTCGGCCACAGCAGGCCGTCATGTCCAAACAGCATCTTCATGACCGGACGCAGCTTGAGCGGCCAGTTGAAGAGCGGCGACGGCTTGGGCAGCGACTCCGGCTGCCACTCGCCGCGTGCGGCCGGGCTGCGCCCGGCGTGCCCGGTAAGATCGGCTTCGGCCATAGTTTTCAATTTCCTCCCGCGCGGTAGGGTAGATGGTTCCGGCCACTACCTTAACCGAAGATGCCTTTGCGTTGCAACCCGGCAGCCGCGCCGCCGCCGCCGCGCCGGGGCGCCCGCCTGCGCGCGCCCGCCGCCCGGCAGCCTTCCACAGCCCGCTTGAAGCGGGGTAGAGTTGACACCGCCATGGCAACGCTCACTGAATCGCCGCCGGCCGCCGGCCTGCGGTGCCAGCGCCGGCTGTTCAGCAGACGGGAATATCACGCCATGGGGCAGACCGGAATCCTGAAGCCGGCGGAACGCGTCGAGCTGTTGGCCGGCGAGGTAATCATCATGTCGCCCATCGGACACCGCCACGCGGCGTGCGTGGACCGCCTGACCGGCGCCTTTGCGGCACTGGGGGCGCGGCTGGCCGGGCGCGCGCTGGTGCGGGTGCAGAATCCGCTCGCCGAGTCGGACGACTCGGAGCCGCAGCCCGACCTGATGCTGTTGGCGCACCGCGACGATCACTACGACTTCGGCCATCCGCGACCGCAGGACGTGCTCCTGCTGGTGGAGGTCGCCGATTCCTCCATCGGTTTCGACCGGAACACCAAGCTGCCGTTCTACGCGGCCGCCGGCATCCGGGAGACGTGGATCCTTGACCTGCAGGCCGACCGGATCGAGGCGTACACCGAGCCGAAGCCGGGCGGCTACCGCGTTACCGTGCGTTACCGGCCCGGTGACCGGCTGGCGCCGGCGGCGCTGCCCGATCTGCGGCTCGAGGTTGCGCAGCTCATCCCGGCCCGCCAAGGTACGCAACGTTGAATTACCGGGACCCGGAGGTGCTGCGGGCTCACGTGCAGCGGATCATCGACTTCTACCATCCTGCGTGCATCGACCGCGCGCGCGGCGGCTATATCAACCATTTCACCGACAACGGCACGATCTATGACCACGCCACCAAACATCTGGTGGGCACCTGCCGCTTCGTGTTCAACTACGCGGTCGCCGCCGAGTTGTTCGGACGCGACGAGTACGCGGCCGCGGCGGCGCACGGAATTGCCTTTCTGCAGTCCGACCATCGCCAGCCGGACGGAGGCTATGCGTGGGTGCTCGGCGCCGATGGGGTAGTGGACGGCACGCGCCACTGCTACGGCCACGCCTTCGTGCTGCTGGCCGCGGCCATGGCGGCGCGGGTGGCGGTACCGGGGGCGGCGGGCTTGGCCGCGGCGGTCTACGAGCTGCTGGAGGAACGCTTCTGGGAGCCGGAGGCGCGCCTCTACCTGGACGAAATCGCCGCCGGTGACTGGCAGGCCGTGGCTCCCTACCGCGGGCAGAACGCCAACATGCACCTGTGCGAAGCGCTGCTGGCGGCCTTCGAGGTCACCGGGGGGGAGCGCTATCTGGAGCGCGCGTACACGTTGGCGCAGCGCATCTGCGTCGATTTGGCGGCGGCCGCCGACGGGCTGGTGTGGGAGCACTACGGCAGTGACTGGAGCCACGACTGGGAGTACAACCGCGACGATCCCCGCAACCTGTTCCGGCCCTACGGCTTCCTGCCCGGGCACTTCGTCGAGTGGAGCAAGCTGCTCCTGATCCTGGAGCGGCACCGGCCTGAGCCGTGGCTGGCGGAGACGGCGCGGCGCCTGTTCGACGTTGCACTGGAGCGAAGCTGGGACGAGGAGCACGGCGGCATGCACTACGCGTTCGCTCCCGGCGGCGCCATTCTGGACACCGACCGCTATTACTGGGTGCTGGCGGAGACGGTGGCCGCGGCCGCGCTGCTCGCGGAGCGCACCGGCGAGGGGCGCTACTGGCGATGGTACGACCGCGCCTGGGCCTACGCCGACCGCTGCTTCGTCGATCACGAGCACGGCGCCTGGTATCGGGTGCTGGACCGCCGCGGGCGCCGCTACGACGACCGCAAGAGCCCGGCGAGCAAGACCGACTACCATCCCGTCGGCGCCTGCTATGAGATCCTGCGCAGCCTGGCCGCCTCCGGTCGGCGCTGAGGCGCGCCCGGGCAACGCTGCCGGCTGTAGCGCCGCCGGCGTACCGGACCGCGCCGCGCGGCGGTCAGCGGAGCAGGGCGGTGAGTTCCCGTAGCCGGCGCAGCGCCGCTTCGCCGTCCGCCATCGCGTTCAGCAGCTTGGCCAGCGCGGCGACTTCGGCCGGGCTGGTCCGGGCCCGCAGCTCGCGGGCCAGCGCAGCCCGGTCCGAACCGGTCGCGGCAACCTGCGCCCACGCCTCCTCCAGGTAGGCTTGCGCCACCGCGTCTTCCACGCAACTGACCGCGGCGGTAAAGCCGACCAGCTCGGCGTCTTCGCCTTCGGTGCCGGCGCGGCGCAGGGTGACGTGCGCCACCAGCGCCGCCACCACCGCTAACTTGGGCGGCGGCGGCTCGTCCGTAGCGCCGCCCGCGAGCCGCGCCGGCGCCGCCGCGCGCACGCGCTCGACCAGAGCAGGGGAGGGCGCCGGCGCCGCGAGCGGCGCGCGGTGAAGCGTGCCAAGGCGGATGCCGGCCTCCGCCGGCGCCGCGCCCGAAGCAGCTTCGCCACCGTCGCCGGCACGGGCGCGGTTACCGGTATCCCCCGCGTCCCCCGCCGTGCCCGCCCCGACACCCTCTGCCGCGGCGGCGGGCTGCGAGTCGTGCCAGCCGAGCAGCGTCCGCGCCTGCTCGAACAGGTCAGTCTCCGCCGGCCCCGGCGCCCCGTCGCAGGCCAGCAGGGCGTGCAGGCGTTCCAGTGCGAACTGCAGCCGGCGGCGGCGGCGGGTGAACTCGCTCAATTGCGCTACCAACTCCGCCCAGTGGCCGCGCGGCGCCGGCTCGGTCAGGTAACGCTGCACGCGCCGCAGCTCGCGCGTGGTGAGGCGCGGCGACAGCTCGTTGAGCAGACTCTTGACCACGTTGACCTCGGTCTGGTTGATCGGTCCGTCGATCCAGGCCGCGGCCGCCAGCACCTTGGCCAGGGCAAGGTAGAACGCCTGGCGGTAGTCGGGCCGCCGGGGCTGGTTGCCGCCGCCCCCCAGGAGGTCGGCGAGCGCGGAACCGAACAGCGACGGATTGGGCAGCACGCTGCCGCCAGTGTACCGCGGAACCGGCGGGCCGGCAGGCGGCAAGGCCGCCGCGTGCCTGCTGGCGGCCGGCCGTAGCCGGCCCGCGCTCGGACGCGATAGGGTAATGGGCGTGGCTGATTCATCGAGCGCCCGTCCCGCGGTCCTGATTACCGAGCCGATCGGCGCCCCCGGCTTGCGCATCCTGGAAGACGTTTGCACCTGCATCGCGCCCTGGCGCGGCGGCGGTTCGGCGCCGGCGGACGCGCACCGCCTGCGCGCCCACCTGAGCGCCGCGGACGCCGTCATCGTGCGCCTGTTCGAGGTGCGGGAGGAGGACCTCGCGGCCGCGCCCCGCCTCAGGGTGGTGGCCAAGCACGGCGCCGGCCTCGACAACATCGACTGCGCGGCCGCGGCGCTGCGTGGCGTGCCGGTGATCTACACCCCCGGCGCCAACTCCAACGCCGTGGCCGAGCACGCGCTCGGACTGCTGCTCGCCCTGGCGCGCAACACCAGCCGCGCCGACGCCGCGCTGCGCGCCGCCCATCCCTACCAACGCGAGCAGTTCCTCGGTTCCGAGGTCGCCGGCAAGACCCTCGGCGTGGTCGGCCTCGGCCGCATCGGCACGCGCGTGGCGCGCAAGGCCGCCGGCCTGGAAATGCGCGTGCTCGCCTGTGATCCGTACGTCGACCGCAACGCCTACCGCGGCCCGGCGCGCTTCGTCGATTCCCTTGAGCAACTGCTCACCGCGGCGGACTTCGTGACCCTGCACGTCCCGCTCACCGGCGCCACCAGGCGCATGATCGACGCCGCGGCGCTGGCGCGGATCAAACCGGGCGGCCGCTTGGTCAACACCTCGCGCGGCGAGGTGATCGACGAAACCGCCCTCGCCGCCGCTTTGAACGCCGGCGCGCTGGCCGGGGCGGCGCTCGACGTGTTCGCCGAGGAACCGCTGGCGGCCGACCACGCGCTCACCCGGACGCCCAATACGCTGCTCACCCCGCACGTGAGCGGCCTCACCGCCGAGGCGATGGCCGCGGTGTCGGTACAGGTGGCGCAGGGGGTGATCGCCGCGCTCCATGGCCGCGTTCCCGAGGAGCTGCTCGCTCCGCCGGTACCGCACGAGTAGGGACGCGCTTCGCCAAGGAAGCGCGCGCTACCTGATCCGAGCGCTCGCTCAAGCCCGGCGCCGCGGCCGCCGAAAAGGAGGGTATGGAGAACTCTCCGGCCCGTGCTCCGCGGCGCGCCTATGCGTCCGCCCAACGCGAGCACATCCTCGACGCCGCCGCCGGCGTCTTTACCGAGCGCGGCTACGACCGCGCCACCACCAAGTTGATCGCCGCCGCCGCCGAGCTGTCGGAAGGCGCGCTCTACCATCACTTCTCGAGCAAGCGCGAGCTGCTGCTCGGGGTGCTGTCCCGGGTGATCGGGGCGGTGCAGGTGGAACGTTCCGGCGGCGGCGCCGCCGACCTTCACGAGCGCTACCGCCGCGCCATCAACGTGCGGGTACGCGGCGCCCACCCGCAGATGCGGACCTTCTTCGCGCTGCTGTCGGCCATCCTCGCCGACCGCGAACTGGCCGCCAACGTGTGCGGCGACCTGCTGCAGCCGGGCATCGACAAAGTGGAGCGGGCGTTGCAGGCCACCATCGCCGGCGGCGCCATGCGGGAGATGGACGTGCCCGCGGCCGCGCGGCTGGTGTACGCGATTTTCATGGGAATTGAGCTGCTGGCGCAGATTGGTGATGAGGAGACGCTGGCCCTGTTGGAGAACGGCGACCGCCTCGGCAACGCCTTTGCCAGCATCATGTTGGATGGTCTGGCCGCGCCCGGCGGGGCGGCGCAGGGGGGATAGAGATCGCGCGCGGTCACATGGCGCCGAGCCGCGCCTTGGCGATCGCCAGCGCGGCGACGCAGGCCGTTTCCACGCGCAGTACGCGCGCGCCGAGCGTGCAGATCGTGAAGCCGTGCGCGCGCAGCTCGGCGCGGTCCGTGTCGTGCCAGCCGCGTTCCGGGCCGACGGCCAGCACCAGCGGCGCGCGTAGCGCGCACGCTCCGAAGCGCGCCGCCCCCGCCGCGTTGTCCAGGGCCACGGCGCTCGCGCCCGCGGGAAGCTCTTCCAGCGCGCGCTGCAGCGGGGCGCCGCAGGTCACCTCCGGCAGGGCGGTGGCGACGGCCTGCTGCAGCCCGTCCAACAGGTGGCGGCGCCACTCCCCGGTGGTCCAGAGCCGGCTGCGGGCGTAGTTGGGGTCGCTGGCCGCGGTATGCACGAAGCGCAGCTCGCGGCAGCCGAGCGCCGCCGCCTGGTACAGGATCTTGCGGGCGCTCGGCGGGCGCGGCATGCCGACGATCAGCAGGATGTCGTCCGGCGGCGGCGGGGGCGGTGCGCCCTGCCAGTCGAAGGCCAGCTCCAGGTGGCCGGGCGCGGCGGCGAGCAGCGTTCCGGTTCCGGTGGGACCGTCGATCACGCCGGCTCGGAAGCGGTCGCCGGGGCCGCAGCCGAGCACCTCCAGCAGGTGGCGGGCGCGCGCGTCGCTGCGCGCCAGGGTCTGCCGGGGCGCGGCGCCGGCGAACAGAATGAGGTTCACGGCGGGCCGGCCACCATCATCATCACGCTGACGATACCACGGCGCCGCGCGCCGCTATAATGAGAACGGCTCACCCCCGAGCAGGAGTAATCTGACAACATGCCACAAGCGACCGATCAACCGAGGCTGCGCGGCGTCATCGTGCCGATTCTGACCCCGTTCACCCCCACCGAAGCGGTGGACGTGCCGTCCCTGCGCCGGCTCGTGAACTATCTCGTGGAAAACGGCGTACATGGCCTGTGGGCCGCCGGCACCACCGGCGAGGTCGGGGCGCTGGATGAGGACGCCCGGCGGCTGGTCATCGAAACGGTGGCCGACGAGGCGGACGGCCGGGTGCCGGTGATCGGCAACGTCGGCGCGCCCGCAACCCGCGCCGCCGGCGCCGCCGCGGCCGCGCTGGGCGGCTGCCCGCTGGCCGGCGTGGCGGCTACGCCGCCGTACTATCATCCCCACTCCCAGGAGGAGTTGAGCGGCCACTTCCGTGCCGTCAAGGAGCAATGCGCCCACCCGCTGTGGGTCTACAACATCCCCAGCACCGTCAAGCTGACCGTGGAACCGGCAACCACCGCGGCGCTGGCCGCGGACGGCACGGTGGCGGGCGTGAAGGACAGCTCCGGCGCCGGCGAGGCGTTCGCCGAGCTGGTGGTGCGCTGCCGGCACGGCGGCCTCGACCTGTACCGCTTTATCGGCACCACCTGGCGCGTGGCGATGGCCGGCATCGGCGCGCACGGGGTGATTCCCGGGGTGGCCAACCTGGCTCCCGCCAGCTCCGCGGCGGCGTGGGAGGCGGGCGAGCGCGGTGACGAGGAGGCCGCAGGCCGCCGCCACGCGGAGGTGGTCGAGGCCGCGCGGGTGATGCAGCTCGGGCGCGGCGGCGGCGCCGGTATCTGCGGGCTCAAGTCGGCGCTGAAGCTGCTCGGCGTCATTGAGCACGACACCGCGTCCGCCCCGATGCGCCCCCTCAGCGAGGAAGAGAAGTCCCGCCTGCCGGCCCTGCTGGCGCAACTGGATCTGCGGTGATCCCGCGCCGCCGCTTGCTCCGCCCGCTCCCGCACCCGGCGCGCGCTGGCATTGGCCCGCCGCCCGTGGCCGCCGCCCACCCGGCTCGGGCGGCCCGCCGGCGGACCCGGCGCCCGCCCGCCGGGTCCGCCGCGCGGGGTGTTGCATCTTCCGCGCCGGCTCATTATCTTTGGAAGGCGCCGGAATAGCTCAGTTGGCAGAGCGGTTCACTCGTAATGAACAGGTCAGGGGTTCGAATCCCCTTTCCGGCTTCCGGTAGGGAGGTGGGTAGCATGCTGGTCGCGGGAATCGACGTCGACGCGCTCATCGACGACCGGGTGCTTGCGGAGTACCGGGAACGCGGCTACTGGCGCAGCCCGCGCCTGCTTGACGCGCAGACCACCGCGCGGCTGCGGCGCGCCCACGAGCGCCTGTGGGCGGGCGACTTCGATCATCCCATCCCCTCGCAATACGGCAACCCTGCGGCGCAGCCCGATCCGACCGCCGTGCGCCAGCAGTGCAACGCCTTCTGGCTCAACGACGACATCCGCGCGGTCACTACCAGCCCGCTGCTCGGCGCCATCGGCGCGCGTCTGATGGGCGTCGACGAGGTGCGGCTGTGGCACGACCAGGCGGTGACCAAGCCGGCGGCCGGCGCGGCCGGCAGTGAAGTTACCGCCGGCAACGTCGGCTGGCATCAGGACTATGGGCACTGGCAGTGCTCCAGCTCCACCAACATGTGCACCGCCTGGGTGGCGCTGCAGGACACCGATCTCGGCAACGGCGCCATGCGCACCATCGTCGGCTCGCACCGCTGGGGGCTGCTAAAAGACAGCGCCAACTTCGGCCTGAAGGACCTGGAGGGCCTGCAGGCGCGCCTGTCGACGCAACGGAACAGCGGCGCCTGGATCGACGAACCGTGCGTGCTGCGCGAGGGGGAGGTGAGCTTCCACCACTGTCTCACGCTGCACGGTTCCGGTCCCAACCTGAGCGGCGCCGCCCGCCGGTGCGTCATCTCCCACATGATGCCGGGCGATACCAGCTACCGTCCCAGCAGCCAGCATCACCCCAACCTGGTATTCCTCGGTCCCGACGCCCGCCCCGGCCAGCCGTTCGCCGGCCCCTACTGGCCGGTGATGTGGCCCCGGTAACGGCGCTCTCGGCCCCGCTCGCCGCCTGCCGCGCGCCGGGCCAAAACGCTACCGCACGCAGCCGGGGTAGGTGGCGCCGGCGATGGGAAAGTACACCGGGCCGCCGCCGGAGTCGGTTTGGGTAGAACGCGCGCTCATGTAGGAGAGCGCGATGGCGCGCCGCCAACGCGCGCTGCGGTTGGGCTCGGTGGCATGCGGCAGCAGCGAGTGGAAGAACAGCCCGGCGCCCGCCGGCATCGGCACCAGCGTCTTGGCGGCGTCCGCGTAGTGTTGCGGCGGGATCACGTAGTCGTCGGTTACGTGCACATGGGGCAGGGCGCCCTCCCGGTGGGCGCCGGCGATCACCCCCATGCAGCCGTTCTCGGTGGTGGCCTCGTCGATGGCGAACCAGCAACTGCACAGCTCCATCGGCCGGATCGGCCAGTAGGGGGAATCCTGATGCATGCCCTTGGCCGAACCCACCTCCGGCGGCTTGAGCAGCACCGCGTTGCGGAACATCTTGAGGTCCGGCCCCAGGATGCGGCTGAGCACGCTCACGACGTTGGGATGGCGGCCGAGCGCCAGAAACAGGTCGTCCGATTCCACCAAGCCGTCGATCTTGCGGATGGCGTCGCCGGGGTCGGCCACGCTCAGCTCGCCGCGGGTGACGCGCGGCTCAGTCTGCACCTTGATGCGCGCGTGCGAGCGGCCGCCGTGGGTATACTCGCGCAACCGCTCCTGCAGCGCGCGCAGCTCAGCGTCCGAGACCAAGTTCTCGATCACGACGAATCCCTGGCTGCGGTAATCGGCGAGCTGCCGGTCCGACAGCTCGATGGCGCCGGGCGCGGCCCCGGTGTCCTGTGCGCGTGTCATGGTGACCGAGGGTAGGCCGGCGTCCCGCCGTTGGCAAGCGCCCGCTGGTATGGCAAGTTGCGGTAGAAATGGCATGCCGGACACATCAATCCATAAGTGACATTCTCGTACCGTGGGATGATCGCCGCGCCCATGACGCGCGGATTGAGGACCTGCGCGAGGGGAAGGTCCGCGAGTACCTGCGCGACGTCCGGAGCGGGCTGCTCGATGAGCCCAACGAGCGTGACGTCTACCGGCGTATGCGGCTTACGCGGAAGGTCAACGACCATGAGGTTCCGCGCAACGCCGCGCTGCTGTTTTTCTCGGTCGACCCCACCCGATGGTTTCGCGGCGCCAAGATCGAGGTCGTGCAGTTCGCCGCGGACCGGGCCGGCGACGTTCAGGAGGAGCGCAATTTCGGCGGCGGACTGGCGGACCAACTCAACGACTGTCTGAACTACCTCGAAAACCTCTCCGTGAATCACCTGCAGAAGCAACCGCACGGGAGCCAGGCGCGCGGCTGGGTAAGCTATCCGATGCGCGCCGTGCGGGAGACGCTGGTCAACGCGGTGTATCACCGCGGCTATGACGTGGACCAGCCCGAGCCCACCAAGGTCTACCTGTTTCCCAGCCGAATTGAAGTGATCAGCTATCCCGGCCCGGTTCCCGGAATCAAGCCGGGCCATCTGCGTCCGAACGCGGAGGCGCGCGCGACGCCGGCCCGCAACCGGCGCATCGGCGAGTATCTGAAGGAACTGAAGTTGGCGGAGGGACGGCTATCCGGGTTGCCGAAGGTGTTCCAGGCAATGGCCGACAATGGCTCACCGGTGCCGCGGTTCGAGTTCGACGAGCAGCGCACCTACTTTCAGGCCACGCTGCCGGCTCACCCGGAGTACACCGCCCTGTCCGCGCTACGCGACGCCGCGCACCTGCGGGCGTTGGGAGAGCACGCCGAGGCGTGGCGCCGCGTCGAGTCGGCGTGGGAGTCGAACCCCGTCTCGGAAGTACTCGCCGCGGAGATGATAGGCGCGTACGCGCGGCGCGGCGATCTCTCGCGCGCCGAACAAGTGTTGGAGCGGTTCGCGGGCGAGGGGGCAGACCGCCGTTTCGTACGTCAAGAACCGGCTGATCGAGGCGCTCGCGGAAGCCGGCGAGCACGCAAAGGCGCGCCGGCTGCGGCGCACGGAGGATGGGCCGGGCTCGCGCCGCTGAACTACTCCAACTCGCGCCGGACGAGGGCAACGACCTGTTGCGCGACTTCTACCGCGGCGGCGGCCTGGGTGCGGGTGTACACCTCTGAGGGCACGCCGCCGGGCAGGCCATTCGGGTACCGGGTAGGGACGTAGTACTGATCCAGGATTGACAGGCGGTCTCGAAACCGGGCCAGGGCAGGCAACGGCGCCGCCAGATCCACCAGGGCATGGCCGAATACCACGCGCTCGCCCCGCCCATAGCGGAGCGCCTTGATTGCCTTCTCGCAGATCTGCTGGCATTGAAAGCACACCTGCGCGGAGAACCCCTCCCGCAACCCGAGCCGGGCGTACTCGAGATCGTCTTCAGCCTGTCTGAGCCAGCGGCTTGCTTCGGCCTTGGGTCCCTTCAATCCGGTATCCCGTGCGGACCGCCTGCTTGACGAAGTAACGGCCTTCCTCGCCGAGCATCTGCGCCAACTCGGCCGGCGTATAGATCAGCATGTCCACCGCCGCTCCCAGCGCCAGCCGGAGATCCATCACCTCGCGGATGCGATCGAAGAACGGCAGCGGCGTATCGCGCACCAGAATGACGTCAACGTCGCTGTGCTCGTCAGCGGTGCCCGCCGCCACCGACCCAAACACGTACGCTTCGAGGAAGGCATCCGAGTGCCGGGCAAAGATCGCCTCGGCCGCGCGCAAGTCCATGTCGCGCAGCATAGCACAAAGACCCGAGTGGCGCGCCGGCCGGTCCGTGCACCGCGGCTGGCTGGCTGGCCAGTGGCAGTTGACAGACGGTGTACTGCGGTATCTTATAGGGCGGTTAGGGCGATGCGTAAGTTGTCGTATCCTCTCCTGTCGTTCTTGCGGGGCATGGGCAGCGTCCTGGACATCTTCGGCGTAGGCGCCCGCTACCGGTTGGCGAGCGACGACCAGGATGCCGACGCGCGGGCGATCCATAACGACTTCAAGGCGGTCGGTATGGACTTGACGGAGGCGATGGCTCGCTATGAGTCGGAACAGAGAAGTCGTTCGCCGCAATCCGGCTCTGGAGTGATGGACACCGAGACGGTCCGATTATCCGGCGAGGTCCTGCATCTCGTGGACTTCCAGCGTGGCGGCGGCACCGGCGGCGCGCGACCGGCGGCTTGGGGAATCGTACCGTCCGGGCCTAGTTCTTCTTGCCTATCGTCGAGCACTTCGATACTCTGTTTGAGAGCTTGGGATGGCTGACAAGACCGAAGAACACCTGGACGCCGACTATTCAGGGCGCCCCTACCGCCTGCCCGCGGTCGAGGAATGCCTGGAGTACGCATCCGCCAATCCGCAATCGGTGATGTGGACTGACGGCTTTGAGATAGAGCTGCCCGACGGCCGGTATGCCATCTTGGGCGGCGGCAACCCCTCAACGGGCATATGGTTCCTCCGCGGGCAGGACGGACAGCCGGACTTGAATCAGCGGATAGACGTCGAAGCAGAACTGAATAAGGTAGGCCGCACACTCAAGCCGCCAGAACGATAGCCACCGGCGGACGGTTGCTTGGCGGCACGCTCGGCTCAGCGCCCCCGCGGGGCGCGCTGGGCGAAGAACTCGACCAAGTGCTGCGGCGCTTCGATCTCCTGCAGCAGCTCCGTGAACCGGGCGTGGGCGGCGGCCAGCGCAGGGCCGGCGGCGCCGAGTGGGCGCTCGGCAAGCGGGTCGGCGGCGAGGTCGAAGAGCTGCGCGGTGCCGTCCTCGCCGATTGGGGCGTAGCCGTAGTCGTCGGTAACCAGGAACGGGGTGTTGATGCCGCGCGGCCAGCCGCCCGCCGCCACTTCGCCGGGGCACGAGCCGGCCAGCGCGGCGTTGCGCGGTCCGCCGGCGCCGCCCCGTAGCGCGGCCGCCAGCGAGCGGCCGTGCACCGGCTCCGGCGTTACCACCGGCCCGCCGGCCGCCATTCCGCTCAAGTCAAACAGCGTCGGCATCAGGTCCACCGGCTGGGCGAACATCGGATGCCGGACACCCGCGGTCACTCCGGGGGCGGCCACCAGCAGTGGCACGTGCGACAGCTCCGGCGACAGCGTCCAGTAGCGGGGGTCGTCCGGGTCGCGGTTGATCTTGGAGGTGCGGCCATGTTCGCCCAGGGAGGTGCCATGGTCGGAGGCGAACACCACCACGGTATCGTGCCACAACTCCAGGTCCTCGAGCTTCTCCAGGATGCGCCCCACGTGGCGATCCACCAGCTCGGTCTCCGCCAGATAGTGGGCGCGCAGATTGGCCAGTTCCGCCGGCGTGTAGCGGCTGGCGAGTCCATAGTTGGGCATCAGCATCGGCGTCCCGGCGTAGTCGGGATCGTAGCGCCGCACCAGGTACTCCGGCGGGTCCCACGGCTCGTGCGGATCGAAGAAGTCTACCCACAGGAAGAACGGTTGCGGGCTGCGGTAGTTCTCCTCCAGCCAGCGCACGGTGGTGCGCGCCGTGCGGTAGGAGAAGGTCTGTTCCTCCAGCTCGAAGTAGCGGTTGTGCCAGCGGTGGCGGTCGGCAAGGGTAGGGCGGCCCGCTGGCGGAATTGGGAAAGTCTTGGCATGCGGCACCACCGCCGGGACCGGGTCGTTGGCGTGGAGCAGCGGCGTATCGCCCTCCTGCCCGCGCTCGCAGTACCAGGCGTGGAAGCCAGGGAACAGGGCCAGGTTGGGCTGGATAAGGTGCGAGGAGTCGCAGATCAACTGCGTCAGGTAGCCGGCCTCCCCAAACAGCCGCGCCAGGTGGTTGGCGCTCGACTGCGCCACCGCCTGCCAGGGAAACCGCGGCCAACCGGCGCGCCCGGTCGCCACGTCGGTACGGTTGGGGCCGGTGGGAAAGCTGCCGCAATAGTAGCGCTCCACCGAGGCCGCCCGTTCCGCGAAGAACCGGTCCAGATGCGGCGTGCGCGGGCCGCCCTGCGCGGGGGGCCGCAGATTGTCCCGCCGAAACGTGTCGGCAATGATCAGGATCACGTTACGCAGGGCCTTCTCATGGCCAGGCTCAATCAAGGGTAACTCCTTATGCTCTCAGGGAGCGGCGCCCAGCGGTGGCCGCCGTTGGGGAGGGTGGGGTCGTAGATCGGTTTGCCCATCGGTCGGGTGCGGAGGGTGCCGGCGTACCATTGGCGCACGCGGCGGCGGGCGATCTCCACGTACTCCGGTACGACGTCGCAGCCGCAGGCGGTGCGGCCGTGCATCAGGGCGGCGATGATCGACGAGCCGACTCCCATGTAGGGGTCGAGCACCGCGTCCCCGGCGTCGGTCATGGAGAGGACCAGGCGCTCCACCAGCTCCACCGGAAACTGGCAGGGATGGATCGTCTTTTCCGGGTGGTTGCTCTTTACGTTCGGGAACTCCCACACGTCGCTGGGGTTCTTGCCCTTGGGATTGCCCGACAGCTTGCCGGCGTTCGGCCCCTTGAAGTGGCGCTTGCCCGGGTACTTGGAGGGGATGCGGATTGCGTCGAGGTTCCAGGTGTAGTCGCCGCCGGCGGTCCACCAGTTGATGGTCTCGTAGCGGCCGGAGAGGCGCCGGCTGCAGTGCAGACCGTGGCCGAAGTGCCAGATGACGCGGTTGCGCAGGCGCAGGCCGAGGCGCCGGAACAGCGGGTAGAGGAGCGTGTCCAGGGGAACGATCTCGCCGTCCCGCACGTAGTTGCCCACCTGCCAGCAGATCGATCCGCGCGGATGCAGCAGCCGCGCGCACTCGCCGACCACGCGCTCCTGGTTTTCGAGCCAGGCTTCGAGCGGCGCCCTGGACTCATACTCCTTGCCCAGGTTGTAGGGCGGCGAGGTGACGATCAGCTTGAAGCGCCCTGCGGGCAGCTCGCGCATGAACTCCAGGTTGTCGCGGCAGGCGAGGACCGGCTGCTCCTCCGGCCGCGGCCGTTCCCGCGGCCACAGCACGCCCTGTTCGGCCTGGGCCGGCTCGCTCCGCTCCATGTCCGCGTGCACCGTCATCGTTTACTATCGTCAACGCCCGCCGCTTCGCCCCGCTTCAACCACCGGGTCAGCGTTCGCGCTCGCCGGTGATGATGGCGGCGATGTCGGCTTCGGTCAGGTCGCCCCTTACGTAGTCGCCGGTCTTGCGGCCGTGGCGCAGGATGGTATAGCGGTCGGCGACCAGGTAGACGTGGTGGATGTTGTGGCTGATGAAGATCACCCCCAGCCCGCGGCGCTTGGCGGCCTGGGTGTAGCTTAGCACCTTCTCGGTCTCGGCCACCGACAGGGCGGAGGTGGGTTCGTCCAGAATCAGCAGCGAGGCGCCGAAGTGCACGGCGCGGCCAATCGCCACCGACTGCCGTTCCCCGCCGGACAGCTTGCCCACCGCTTCCGCCACCGAGCGATTACCCGCTTGGGAGAATTTTTCAATGCCGATGTCGCCGAGCGCCTGCCGCGTCTCGCGCTCCATGCGCCGCACCTGCAGGGTCCGTAGCGGCCCGGTCAACTCCCTTCCCAGAAAAAAGTTGCGCGCCACGCTCAGGAGCGGCACCAGGGCCAGATCCTGGTACACGGTCTCGATGCCGAGGGCGCGCGCGTCGCGCGGGGAGTCGATCCGCACCGCGCGCCCGCGAAAGTAGATGGTGCCGGAGCTCGGCGGGTAAACGCCGGTCAGAATCTTGATCAGCGTGGACTTGCCGGCGCCGTTGTCGCCGAGCAACGCGGTAACCTCGCCCGCGCGCACCTCGAAGTCCACCTCCTCCAGCGCCGACACGGTGCCGAACCGCTTGCCGATTCCGGCCATCTTGACGATGCTTTCGCCACTGCCGGGGCCGTTGCCGGGGTTGCCGGGGTTGCCGGGGTTGCCGCCGTTGCGGCCGCCACCGCCGTTGCCGCTGCCGTTTCCGCTGTTGCCGTCAGCCATGTCTTGCCGTCTCCGCTCCCGCCTTACAGCCGCCGGCGGATGTAGGAGTTCAACACCGCCGCGCCGACGATGGTAAGGCCGACGATCGTCAGAAAATTGTCGGACGAGGTCAACCGCACCAGATAGATACCGACCACCGGAATCTCGCCGATGAACGAGTTTTGCAGCGGGGTGGAGAGCAGCACCACGCCGCTGCGCAGGGTGGAAATGGTCAGCACCCCCACCAAGCCGCCCAGCACGCTGCCGTAGCCGCCGGTCAGCAGGCAGCCCCCCACCACGGCCGCGGCAATGGCGAGCAACTCCTGCTGCTGCCCGGAGTTGCCCTGCACGCGCCCGAACTGGCTGAACAGCACCACGCCGGCTATCCCGGCGAACAGCCCGGTCAGGGCAAACCCAGAAATCTTGACCTGGCGCACGTTGATGCCCTGGGCGCGCGCCGCCTGCAGGTTGCCGCCCACCGCGAACACCCGGTTGCCGTAGCGCGTCCGCACCAGCACGAACTGCATCAGCAGCGCCAACGCGATCATCCAGAACACCGACACCCGCAGGTTGCCCAGCGGCCCGCTGACCGCTTCGTTGAAGTCGCGCAGCCGCCCGCTGAACACCCGGAACAAGGCAACCTCCTGCGCCGCCTCCCGGCTCGCCTCGAACGACTGATTCCCCGAGTACACCGACACCACCCACAGGAAGATGAACAGCGTCCCCAGGGTCGCGATGAAGGAGGGGATGCGGGTAACGGTCACGATCAGCCCGTTTACCACCCCCAGCGCCGTGCAGCCGAGCAGCGCCAGCAACAGGGCGGCGACCGCCGGCAGCGGCGCGCCCACCGGAATCAACCCGCCCAGCAGCGTGGTGCCGCCGATCGCCAGGGTCCCGAACAGGTACCCGCCCAGCGCCAGGATCGGCCCCACCGACAAGTCGAACTCGCCGTTGATCATCAGCATGACCACCGCCAGCACGATGATGCCGGTGAGCACCGAGCCGTTCAGGATGCTCACCAGGGTACGCAACGTAAGCGCGCCCCCGGAGTCGAACAGAAAGTAGAAGCCGTTGACCACCCCCGGCACCGACAGCACGCAGAACAGCGCCAGCAGCAACCCCAGGATCACTGCCGGGATGCCGGCCGGCGTGCCGAGCACGGCATGCAGTACGCCGTGCCGGCGCGCCGGGGGCGGCGGCATCCTAGTTCAGCCCCTCGCTCTCCAGGAAGTCGTAGAAGGGCGTGGCGCTGTTCGGACCCAGCGTAAAGAAGATGTTGGTGTCCGGGTTGCTGGCGTAGAAGTCGCTGATCACCTGCGCCGAGGCGGCGACGTCGTCGCTGATGCTCAGCACGCCGTTGCTGCCGGCCAGGGCAATCCCCGCCTCGCGCATCGCGTCGGCAAAGCCGTTGCAGCGCGCGTCCAGGCCGATGTGCCCCACCTGATGGTTCACGCACACGCCCTTGGAGCCGGCCGGGGCCGCCCGCGCCAGGAACCTGCCGCCGGCGTAGCCGCCGTCATACTCCCGCTGGCCGATGTAGGTGCCGTAGGGAATCCGGTCGGAGTCGGGGCCGTCGCCGGCGTTGAATCCCACCACCGGAATGCCATCGTCCAGCACCCGCTTCACCGAGTCGCGCAAAATGTCGGCGTTGGTAATGGTAATCGCCATCCCGTCCGGCTGGTCCGCGCGCGCCTGATCCACCAGCCGCGCCACCTCGTTCACGTCGAACGCGTCCGGCGCCAGAATCTGCAGGTTCACCCCCAGGTTGTCCGCGGCCATGGTCATGGTGTCGCGCATGGTGCACCACCACGAGTCCCAGTCGCAGCGGGCATGCTGCACCGCGATCAGGTCCACGCTTTGCATGCGCTGCGCGCGGTACTGATCCACGCTGGTGGGCAGCACGTCGATGTTGGCGCGGGTCACGAAGCCGGGGCCGGTCGGCGTCACCGAGGTAGGCGGCACCGCCCGGAAGCGGTGGTTCAGGTAGAGGATGGTGACGGCGCCGTAGCCCTGCAGGAACGGCTGCTGATCGATGCCGAACTCGGTGCGCCCGGAACGGACGTTGCGGGCAATCTCCTGGTTCAGGTCAAAGGTGCCGTGCACGTAGTCGGCGTCGTTCATGCCCTCCTGCTCCACGAAGCCGTAGAACGGCGTGGCGCCGTTGGGGCCCAGGGTCAGGAAGATGTCCACCGCCGGGTTGGCGGCGTAGAAGTCGCTGATGGTCTGCTGCGAGGAAGCGGCGTCGTCGCTCACCGCCAGCACGCCGCTGCTGCCGGCCACGCCGATGCCGGCTTCGCTGAGCGCGTCCACGAAACCCTGACAGCGCGCGTCCAGGCCGACGTGGCCGACCGCCTGGTTGATGCACACGCCCACGTGGGAGCCGGCACCGGCCGCCGCGGTCAGGCGCCGCCCGCCCTCGTAGCCGCCAAGGTACTCGTCCTGGCCCAGATAGGTCAGGTACTCCACCTCGTCCAGCTCCGGGCCGCGCCCGGCGTTGTAGGCCACCACCGGGATGCCGGCGTCCAACGCCCGCTGCACCGGCGCCTTGAAGCGCGAGTCGGTGTAGGTGAGCAGGATGCCGTCCGGCTGCGCGGCCACCGCCTGGTCAATCAGCTCGGCGACGCGGTTCAGGTCGAACGAGTCGGGCCCCAGTACGGTCACCTCGGCGCCGGTGTCGGCGGCGGCCTGAGCGATGCCCTCTTCCACCGTGCACCAGAACGAATCCCACGCGCAGCGCGCGTGCTGCACGGCGATGAAGCTCAGTTCCTTGTCCGCGTCGACGATGAAGCGGGTAGGGGCGGTGTCGAGGTTGGCGGCGGTCAGGAACGCCGGCCCGGTGCTGGTCACCTTGGAGGCCGGGCTGATGCCGTAGCGCGCCTCCAGGGTGAGCGCCACGATCGAGTTGTAGCCTTGCAGCGCCTGCTGCTGGTTCACCCCGAACAGCGTAACGCCCGAGCGGATGTTCTCGCCGATCTCCTCACTGAAGTCGAACGTGCCGTGGAGAATCCCGGACTCCATCTCCATGGCATCCATGTCCATGCCTTCCGCGGCGTCTTCCTCTCCGGCCGGGCTGGCCATCAGGGCCGCCGTTCCCCAGAGAATCCCCGCGGCGAGCAGGGCCCACCGTGTCAATCCGGTCCAAACGCGCATATCTCGTTACCTCCTCGATTCGCGTTTTTTTGGGTGCTCGGGACGCTCCGGCCCCGATTCTTTTTGTGCCTATTCTTTGTGTCTTTGCGCATCATCAGTCGTCGCCCGCCGCGCGCCCCAGGTATTGGTTGAGCGCGGCAATGCTGATCAACAGAAATCCGAACACCGCTTGAAAGGTCTCGATCGACAACCCCACCAGCACCAGCCCCTGCCGCAGCAACGAGATCATCACGATCCCCAGGCAGGCGCCGATTACGGTGCCGAACCCGCCGCGCAGCCGCAACCCGCCGATGACGCACGCCGCCACCGCGAACAGCTCCCACAGGTTGCCGGCCAGCGGATCGATGGAGGTGCGCTCGGCGAAGTTGATCACCGAGGCGACGGCCACCAGCGTGCCCACCAGCACGAACGCGATCAGCTTGACGCGGGCGGTGGGCACCCCCTGGGCCTGCGCGGCGTCGCGGTTGCCGCCGGTGGCGAACACCCAGTTGCCGAAGCGGGTGCGGTGCAGGACAAAGGCGAACACCAGCGCCAGCAGCGCGAACCAGATGATGGAGGTGCGGAAGTTGCCGGCCGGCACCGACATCTGGTTGAGCCCGGTGATGCCGGAGTTCAGCATGCTGAACAGGAACGGGGTGTCGTCGCCGGCGTAGGTCACCACCCGGCCGCCGCCGATGGCGCGGGCCACCCCGCGGTAGGCCAGCAGCATCCCCAGGGTGATGATGAAGGAGGGGTTGCCCGACTTGACCACCACCGTGCCGTTGAACAGCCCCAGCAGCGCGCCGGCGCCCACCGCGATGAGCGCCGCCAGCCACACGTTTACCCCGCCCTGGCTGATCAGCACCCCGTAGGTAAAGCCGACCACGGCGAAGGTGGAGCCCACCGACAGGTCAAATTCGCCGGCGACCATCAGGATGGCCACGCCGATTACGATGATGCCGAGGACCACGCTGAAGGTGATGACGTTGGAGATGGAGACGCCGGTGAGCAGCGTGTCCGGGGTGAGGATGGAGAACATCGCCGCCAAGCCGGCGACGCTGATCAGCGCCACCAGCGCGGAGCGCCGCACCAGCAACGTTTCGACGCGCGCCAGGAGAGTGCCGGCGGAGTGCTGCATCCGGCTCCCATTGTATCACCAACGCCGGCCCTGCGCCAAACCGCCCGGCCGTCCCGCCGTCCCCGGCCTGGCCTGCCGCGCCGCGCGCCCGCACGCCGGCGCGCCCCGCCGCCCGCCACACCGGGCGCCGGTGGTATACTCGCCGGCGCACGAGACGCGCAGGTGAGCGACTTCACTCCTCCTTCTCAGGACCCGTAGCCGGAGCCCGGCGCCGCCGCCAACTTCGCCCGGCTGCAGGCGCTGCTGCGGCAGATGTTTCAACTCGACCGCGGCGACCTGGACTTCGGCCTCTACCGGATCATGAACCTGCAGGCGGCGGAGATCACGGCGTTCCTCGACCGCGACCTGCTGCCGCAGGTCAGGACCATGACCGCGGTGGCGGCGGACCGCCGCGACTCGACCGCCGAGGCCGACGTCTACAACCACCTGGCCGCCTTCTTCGCCCGCTACTACGCGGAGGGCGACTTCGTGACGCAGCGCCGCTATTCCGGCGGCGGGCGCTCCGCCTACCTGCTCCCTTACGACGGCGAGGACGTGAAGCTGCACTGGGCCAACGCCGGCCAGTACTACGTCAAGACCACCGACAACTACGCCGGCTACGCGTTCACGGTCGGCGCCGGGGAGGCGGCGCGGCGGGTGCGCTTCGAGATCGCCGCCGCCGACAACGAGCGCGACAACGTGCGGGAGGCCGACGGCCGGCAGCGGCGCTTCCTGCTTGCCGGCGGCGCCGGCGGGCCGCCCGCGGCGGCGGTGATGGAGGAGGGCGAGCTGGCGGTGCGCTTCGAGCACCGCCAGCTCACCGCCGGCGAAAAGCGGCGCTGGCGCGGCAACGGCGCCGGTCAGCAGGAGCGGATCAACGCCGCCGCCGGCGAACTGATTTTGCGCGCCGCGCCCCCGGAGTGGCGCGCGTTGCTGGCCGCGCCGGCGCCCACGGAGGCCAACGGCGACCGCACCGTGCTGGCCCGGCACCTCGCGCGCTACACCGCCCGCAACAGCTTCGACTACTTCATTCACCGGGACCTGGGCGGCTTCCTGCACGCCGAGCTGGACCGCTACGTGATCGGTGAGGTGCTCAACCCGAACGATCCGGCGGACTCCGGCGACGCGGCGCGGCTGGAACGGGCGCTGGCGCGGGTGCGGGCGGTGCGCCGCGTCGGGCGCAAGATCATCGACTTCCTGGCGCACCTGGAGGGCTTTCAGAAGCAGCTCTGGCTCAAGAAGAAGCTGGTGCTGGAAACGCACTGGTGCGTGACCCTGGACCGGGTTCCCGACGAACTGCTGCCGGAGGTCGCCGCCAACGCCGCGCAATGCGAGGAGTGGGTGAGCCTGTTCGCGGTCGACCGGATGGAGGGCGACCTGCTCAATGGCGGCGCGGCGTGGGGGCAGCCGCCGAGCGTCGACATGCTCAAGGCCAACCCGTACCTGGTGCTGGACACCCGGCACTTCGACCGCGGCTTTACCGACCGGCTGCTGGCGGCGCTGTCGGAGGCGGGGCCGCTGGAGGAGCAGACTGACGGCGTGCTGCTGCACGGCGAGAATTTCCAGGCGCTCAATCTGCTGCTGGCGCGCTACCGGGGGCAGGCGCGGTGCGTCTATATCGATCCGCCCTACAACACCGACGCCTCGGCCATCCTCTACAAGAACAACTACAAGGACTCCTCCTGGCTGGCGCTGATGGCGCAGGGGCTGCGGCTGGCGCGCGCCTTGTTGACCGGGGACGGCGTGCTGTGCGCGGCGATAGATGACGAGGAGGTGTCGCTGCTGCGGTTGCTGCTGCGCGGGCTGTTCGCGCGGGAGTTGGGGACCGCGGTGGTGCGCTCCAACCCGGCGGGCCGGAAGTCGCGCGGGCAGTTCTCGCCGGCGCACGAGTACGCGCTGTTCTTTGGCAATCCCGCGGCGGCGCCGGGCGCGCTCGCCAAGACCGGACCGGAGCTCGCGCGCTATCCGCTGACCGATGGCGAGGGCCGGTACGCGTGGAACAACCTGGTGCGCCACGGATCGAACGACCGCCGCCAGGATCGACCCAAGATGTTCTACCCGATCTACGTCAATGACCAACTCGCAATGCGGGTGCCCGCTTTGGAGTGGGACGAGGAACGGCGCGAGTACCGGGTCCTCGAACCGCCGCGCGCGGATGAAGTCGCCGTCTGGCCGGTGAGGGTGCAGGACGGCGCGGTGATCGAGAAGAACTGGCACCGCGGGCCGGAGCGGGTGCGGGCGGGCGAGGAGGCCGGTGAGCCGCTCGAGAAGCGCTGGCACCGCGGGCCGGAACGCGTGCGGGCGGCCCCTTCCGACTACCGCGTCCGCCGCAACGGGAACGGAAACGGGGACGGCGGCGGGCAGGGGATCGCGATCGACTTCAAGATCCGTCCCGACCCCGGCTCGATGCCGAAGACCTGGTGGGACGACACGCGGTACGCGTCGGCCAATCTCGGCGCCAAGACGCTCAAGGAGCTGTTCGGCGACAAGGAATTCGACTTCGCCAAGGCGACCGGGCTGGTGGAGGATTGCCTGCGCGCCTCCCGCTGCGGCGCGGACGCCGTGGTGCTCGACTACTTCGCCGGTTCCGGCACCACCGGCCACGCGGTGGTCAACCTCAACCGGGAAGATGGCGGCCGGCGCCGCTACCTGCTGGTGGAGGTCGGCCACCACTTCGACACCGTGCTGCTGCCGCGCCTCAAGAAGGCCGTGTACTCACCCGATTGGAAGGAGGGCAGGCCGGTCTCCCGCCGCGGGGTCTCGCAGGTGTTCAAGTACCTGCGCCTGGAGTCGTACGAAGACACGTTGGAGAGCCTGGAGGTAACGCCGCCGGCCGCGGACCAGCGCGCGCTGCTGGCCGAGAACCCTGAATTGGCTGAGGACTACCGGTTGCGCTACGCGCTGGAGGCGGAGACCGCCGGCAGCGCCGGCCTGATCGGCGGTGATTTCACCGACCCGTTCGCTTACACGATCTCCGTGGTGCGCGACGGCGCGCGGCGCGAGGTCGCGGTCGACTTGCCGGAGACCTTCAACTACCTGCTCGGCCTGCGCGTGGAGTCGCGCCGGCGCGTGGACGGCGTGCTGGCAATCACCGGCGCCGACTCCGAGCGCCGGCGCTGCCTGATCCTGTGGCGCAACACGGAACGGACCGGCAACGCCGCGCTCGACGCCTGGTTCACCCGCCACCGCGAACGGTTCGGGCGGCCCCTGCACCTCATCTACGTCAACGGCGCTCACACCCTGAATGCTCTGCGGCAGCCCGATGAGTCCTGGAGCGCCGAAACCATCGAACCGGCCTTCCGCGGCCTCACGTTCGAGCGGGAGGAGTAGTGCCGCCGCCGCGCCGGCCGCGCCGGGTCGACCTGCTGCAGAACCGGCTGGCGTTGCAGCAGTTCTTCTGCCGGCAGTTCGGGTGTTGGGACCTGGACCAGGTACTGGCGCGGCTGCGCGAGGCGCCGGTCGATCCCGCGAGCGGGGAGATTGAATACGCCGCGGTGCTGGCCGGCTTCCTGACCGGCGCGGCCGGCGTCACGCGCGAGTTGCTGGACGAATACGCCGCCAACATCGCCGCCCACAGCGAGCGGTTGCGCATGACCGCGGAACAGGGCCGCACCTGGAAGCCGCATCAGTACGCCGCGCTGCTGTTCACCGAACACTACCTGCACCGTTACTTCGAGGATCCGGCGGCGTTGCGCGCCGACCTCGACCGCCACCGGCGGCATGAGCGCCTTACCACTCTGCTGCCGGAATACCGGCCGGAAGAGCTACGCACGGTCGCCTTTCAGAGCGCCACCGGCTCCGGCAAGACCCTGCTGATGCACGCCAACATCCTGCAGTACCGCCACTACTTGGCCCGCGCCGGCGGGCGCCTCAACAACGTGGTGCTCGTTACCCCGAACGAGCAGTTGTCGCTGCAGCACGAGCGGGAGCTGCACGCCAGCGGCCTGCCGGCGCGGCTGTTTTCCGGCGACGCCGGAGCCGAGCTGTTCGCGCCGGTGGAGATCATCGACCTCAACAAGCTGGCCGAGCGGCAGGGCGTGAAGCGGGTGGCGGTGGCCGACTTCGGCGCCGACAACCTGGTGCTGGTCGACGAGGGCCACCTCGGCGCGTCCGGGCGGGTGTGGCGCGAGCGGCGGCGCGAGCTGTCGCACGGCGGCTTTACCTTCGAGTACTCCGCCACCTTCAACCAGGTGGTGAGCGGCCGCGACCCCGAATTGCTGAACGCCTACGCCAAGTGCCTGCTGTTCGACTATCCCTACCGGCGCTTCCACGCCGAGGGCTACGGCAAGGATTACACCATCCTCAACCTGCCGGGCGGGGCGCAGGACGAGGCGAGCGACGTGTACCTGCTCGGCTGCCTGCTCACCTTCTATCAGCAGTGCCGGATATGGCGCGAGCGGGGCGCGGACTACGCCGCGTTCAACCCGGCCAAGCCGCTGTGCGTGTTCCTGGGCAAGACCGTGACCGGCGCCGGGCGCGCCGACCGGGAAACCCGCTCCGACGTCGCCCGCATCCTGAGTTTCCTCGGTTGGGTGCTGGCCCGGGCCGAAGTGGTGCGGGCGATGATCGAGCACCTGCTCGCCGGCGCCTCGGGGTTGCTCGATGACGCCGGCAGCGACTACTTTGCCGACCGTTTTCGCCACCTGCCGCGCGACGCCGCGGAGGTGTACGCCGACCTGTGCCGGACCGTGTTCCATGGCCGCGGGCGGCTGCGCGTCGTCTACCTGACCGCCGGAGAGGGCGAGCTGCACCTGCGCGCCGCCGACCACGAACCGTTCGGCGTGGTCAACGTCGGCGACTCGGCGGCGCTCTACCAGCTGCTCACCGAGACCGGGCCGCGCGACTTCGAGGTCGACCGGGAGCTGGGCTTCGCGGAGCGATTGTTCGGCGGGGTGGACCGGCCCGACTCGCCGGTGAACGTGGTGGTGGGCGCGCGGCGCTTCATCGCCGGCTGGAACTCCTGGCGCGTGAGCACCATGGGGCTAATGCACGTGGGGGTGGGCGAGGGGCCGGAGATCATCCAGATGTTCGGGCGCGGCGTGCGGCTCAAGGGCTGGAACCTGAGCTTGCAGCGGCACCGAGCTGCCGGCGCCGCGCCGCCGGCGGACGGCGCCGGGCTTGAGGAACTGGAACGGCTGTACCTCTTTGGCTTGCGCGCCAACTACATGCAGACCTTCCGCGAGCTGTTGCGGCAGGAGGGAATCAGCGCCGAGCCGCAGACCGTGCGCCTGCCGGTGACCTGGAACTTCGCCCGCACCACCGACCTGAAGCTGATCCGTCCGCGCGCGGGCCGGCCGTACGAGTACTCGGACGACCGGCCGGTGCTGCCGGAGCCCGCCGGCTCCGGCCTGCCGCCGGTTGCGTTGGACCGCTACTCGCGCCTGCAGAGCGTCGCCTCCGGCGGCGGCGCTTCGGCGGCGCGGCCGGCGCCGGGCAGGGACGCCGTGAGCCTGAAGCGGCACGCGGCCTTGTTCGACGCCGGGCGGGTGTACCGCCGGCTGCTGCGGCGCATGCGGCGGCACGGCTGGCACAACCTGATCATCGAGCGGCGTACCGTGGAGCGGCTGCTGCGGCGCGACGACTGGTACCAGCTCACGCTGCCGGCCGAGCGCCTGGAGGTGCGCACCGTGCGGGAGCTCCGGGCACTGGAGGAAATCGCCCTCGACCTGATCACCGAGTACGCCGACCGGTTCTGGCGCGCCCGCCGCCGCCGCTGGGAACAGGCCCGGCTCGAAGTGGCGCCGCTGACGGAAGACGACCCCAACAACGTTCGCGCAGCCGGCGTGTGATAGAATGGGCGGCGTGTCCAAACCCGCGACAGAGCCGCGTGACCGTGTGCCGTTTCCGGCTATTCCCTATGGGCGGGCCAACTTCAGCAGCCTGCGGCTGGATGGCTGCCTTTACGTGGACAAGACCCGCTTTATCCGCGAGCTGGAGCAGGAACGGTTCGCGTTTTTCATCCGTCCGCGGCGCTTCGGCAAGACGCTGTGGCTGACCACGCTGAACGCCTACTACGACCGCGCGCAGGCCGGCGACTTCGACGCCGTCTTTGCCGGCACCGACATCGGCCGGCAACCCACCGGCAACCGCAGCCGTTACGTGGTGCTGTACTTCAACTTTTCGGCGCTCAAGCCGGCGCTGCCGACGCTGGAACAGCGCTTCGAGGAGTACTGCGCCCGCCACCTCGAAGACGCGCTGCTGCGTAATCCCGATCTGTTCGACGAGAAGGGCCGGGAGCGAATCCTCGCGCAGTCTTCGATCGACGGCAAACTTGACGCGTTGTTCCTGTATACGCGCGCCCGCGCCGTCCCGCTGTACGTGCTGATCGACGAGTACGACAACTTCGCCAATACCATCCTCGCCAGCCGCGGCAATGAGGCGTACGACGAATTCACCCACGGGGAGGGCTTCTACCGCAGCTTCTTCGCCGCCCTCAAGGCCGGAACCGATGAAACCGGCTGTATCGAACGCCTGTTCGTCACCGGCGTCTCGCCGATCGCCATGGACGACGTCACCAGCGGCTTCAACATCGGCTCCAACCTGAGCCTGCTGCCGAAATACAACGAGATGCTCGGCTTCACCGAAGACGAAGTGCGCGGCATGGTGGAGACCTACCGCGATCTCGGCGTGTTAGATCAGGACCCGGAGACCGCTCTCGCCACGATGCGCGAGTGGTACGACGGCTACCGCTTCGCCAAGGCCGCACCGAACGTCCTCTACAACACCGACATGGTGCTCTACTACCTCAAACATTCGGTGCCCAACGAACCGGGCCCCGACTCTCTGATCGACGACAACGTGCATATCGACTACGACAAGCTGCGCCACGTATTCACGGTCGGGCGACAGATAGACGCGCCGGACTTGAACGGCAACTTCGACCTGCTGCGCCAAGTGATCTCCGAAGGGCAGGCTGACAGCAGGATCGTGAGCAGCTTTCCGCTCAAGCGGCTCGCCAAACGCGAGAACTTTCTCTCACTGCTGTACTACTTCGGCCTGTTGAGCATTCGCGGCGCGACCGGCGGCAGGCCGCGGCTGGCTATCCCCAACCAGACGGTGCGGTTGCTGCTGTACGGCTTCCTGCGCGACGCCTATGAAGAGGTGCAGGTGTTCGCGCTCGATCGGGTGGAGTTCGACCGGTTGACCGAGCGCATGGCGCTCGCCGGCGAGTGGCGGCCGGTGGTCGAGCGGCTGAGCACTGCGGTGGCGGAACAAACCGGCGTGCGCGACTACCTGCAGGGCGAAAAGGTGGTTCAGGGCTTTGTCGCCGCCTACCTGAGCACCTCCGGCTCCTTCCTGTTTCACACCGAGATGGAGTTGGCGAAGGGCTACGCCGACTTGGTGCTGGAGCCGGACCCGGCGGCAGATCCGGTGGCGCGCTACGGTTACGTGATCGAGTTGAAGTACCTGCGCCGCGGGGCCTCGGAGGAGCAGGTAGCGGCGCAGGCTGCCACGGCGGAGGCGCAGGTGCGCCGGTATCTGAGCGACCGCCGGCTGGCGCGGCGGCACCCGGACGCGGTGTTCAAGGGGCTGGTGCTGGTGTTCTGCGGCTGGGAGCTGGTGCGTAGCGGCGAGGTGGACGGCGGCGTTACGGACGGTTGACGCGGCGTAGCGCGCCGGAGTAGAGTAGAGTCCGTACCGGGGAGCTTGGTGTTGCCAAGCTGAGAGGAGAGCCGTGGGACGGGGCCGCTTGGCGCCGACCCCCAGAGCTTTCGACTCGTATAACCTGATCCGGGTAATGCCGGCGGAGGGAGTTTCCAGAGAAGCCGCCCACCTGCTGCCTGATTTTCAAGGTCACGTTCACTCCCCGGTGGGAGGAATAGATGCGTTATCGTTACGTTTGGATACCGGCGCTGCTGGCGCTCATGGGCGCCGCTTGGCTTGGTGCCGAGCCGCAAGCCGAGGCCGCCGCCGAGCCGCAGGTGCTCACCGTGATGGGCCACGACTCGACCGTGGTCCCCGAATCGGTGCTCGCCGAGTTTGAAGCCCGCTACGGGGCGCGGGTCAGCATCCTGCTGGCCGGCGACGCGGGATCGACGCTGAACCGCGCCATCCTGGCCAAGGGCAACCCGCTGGCCGACGTTCTCTATGGGGTCGACAATGCGTTCCTGAGCCGCGCGCTGGAGGAGGGCGTCTTCGAACGCTACGAACCGCCGGCCCTGGCCGGAATCGCCGCCGAGCTGCGTCTTGACGCCAGCGGCCACGCCACCCCGATCGACTTTGGCGACGTGTGCGTCAACTATGACGCCACCTACTTTGAGGAGGCCGGGACGGCGCCGCCGCAGCGGCTGGAAGACCTGATCGATCCCGCCTACGCCGACCTGCTGGTGGTCCAGAATCCCGCCGCCTCGTCGCCCGGCCTCGCCTTCCTGCTGGCCACGATCGGGCGCTTCGGCGATCCCGGCTATCTCGACTACTGGCGGGCGCTGCGCGCCAACGGCGTGCGCGTGGCCCCCGATTGGGAGAGCGCGTACTTCGCCGAGTTCAGCGGCGGCACCAGCACGGGAGACCGCCCGCTGGTGGTGTCCTACGGCTCCAGCCCGCCGTTCGAGGTGATCTACGCCGAGACGCCGATCGCGGCCCCCACCACCGGCGTCATGGTCGGGGAGGAGAGCTGCTTCCGGCAGATCGAGTTCGCCGGCATCCTGGCGGGCACGCCGCGCCGCGAGTTGGCCGAGCGCTGGATCGACTTCATGCTCGGCGCCACCTTCCAGGCAGAGATGCCGCTCAACATGTTCGTGTTCCCGGTGCTGAACGACGTGCCGCTGGCGCCGGAGTTCGAGCGCTTTTTGTCGATTCCCGAGCGCACCGCGCAGGTCGAGCCCGCGGCCATCGCCGCGCACCGCGAACGGTGGATTCGGGAGTGGCGCGAGGTGATGGCGCGCTGAGCGCGGCAGGCCCGATGGGCACGGTGGGCCTGCCGGACCCGCTCGGCGCAGGACGCCGGGCGCTGCCGCGCCTTCTGTTGTGGGCGTTGCCGCTGGCGTTCGTGGCGCTGTTCTACCTCTATCCAATGGGCGCCATCATCCGCCGCGGGCTGAGCAGCGGGGAGGGCGGGGCGAGCATCTGGCAGATACTGGGGGCGGCCACTACCCTGCGCGCACTGTGGTTCAGCACCTGGCAGGCGGTGGTGTCGACGCTGTGCACGCTGGCGGTCGGGCTGCCGGCCGCCTACGTGTTCGCCCGCTACCGCTTCCCCGGGAAAAGGCTGCTGCGCACCGTCACCCTGGTGCCGTTCGTGCTGCCGACGCTGGTGGTGGCGGCGGCGTGGCAGGCGCTGCTGGGGCCGCGCGGGTTCGTGAACCAACTCCTGCCGGCGCTCGCGCTGCCGCCGTTGCGCTTCGGCGGCAGCGCGGGGGCAATCATCGTGGCGCACGTGTTTTTCAACACCGCGCTGGTGGTGCGCTTGGTGGGCGACAGCCTGGCGCAGTTGCATCCGCGCGTGACCGAGACCGCGGCGGTGTTGGGGGCGGGGCCGCTGCGCCGTTGGTGGATGGTCACCATGCCGCTGATGAGCCGGCCCATCATCGCCGCGGCGCTGCTGGTGTTCCTGTTCGACTTCACCTCGTTCGGGGTGGTGCTGCTGCTCGGCGCCGGCCGCTACGCCACGCTCGAAGTGGAGATCTATCTGCAGACCGTCACCCTGTTCGACCTGCGGGCGGCGGCGCTGCTCTCCTTGCTGCAGCTCCTGCTGACGGCGCTGGTGACCTGGGCCTACGCCGGCGCGGCCGCCCGCTACGGCGCCACGCCGCGGCTGGGCCGCGCCGCGGCGCACGAACGGGCGCCGGCGTCGGCGCGCGAACGGCTGCTGGTGGCGGTGACGGTGGGCGCGCTGCTGGTATGGCTGGTGGTGCCGCTGGCGGCGCTGGCGGCGCGCGCGCTGTTCTCGGTGGAGGATGGACGCCTCACGCTGGCCCTGTTTGCGCGCCTCGGCAGCCGCCCGCGCGGGGCGGCGTTGGCGGTGCCGCCGCTGCTGGCGATTCGCAACTCGCTGCTGTTCGCGGCGGCGACCGCGCTGCTTAGCCTCGCGGTGGGGTTGCCGGCGGCGTGGGCGGCGGTCGGCGTGCGGCGGGGGTGGGTGCGGCGGCTGGTGGACGTGGCGGTGATGCTGCCACTCGGCACTTCGCCGGTTACGATCGGGTTCGGCTTCATCCTCGCCCTGGGGCTGCCGGGACTCGACCTGCGCGCGTCGCCGGTGTTGCTGCCGGTGGCCCATACCCTGGTGGCGCTGCCGCTGGTGTTCCGTTCGCTGGTGGGCGGGCTGCAGGCTGTTCCGGCGCGTCTGCGCGAGGCCGCGGCGGTGCTGGGCGCCGCGCCGGTGCAGCGCTTCCTGTACGTGGAGTTGCCGGTGTTGGGCCGCGCCGCGGCCAGCGCGGCGCTGTTCGCCGCCGCCGTCTCGCTCGGCGAGTTCGGCGCCAGCGCGCTGATCGCCCGCCCCGAGCTGCCCACCATCACTACCGCGGTGTTCCGCTCGCTGTCGCGCCCCGGCGCCGGCAACTACGGCCAGGGCATGGCGCTGGCAACCATCCTGATGGTGACGACCGCGGTAAGCGTGGCCTTCATCGAACGGCTGCGCGTCGCCGCGGCCCGTGACTTCTGATGACGCCGCCGGTTACCGCCCGCTCAGGTACCGCTTCGGCCGCTGCGCACCGCGACCGCCAAGCGCCGCGCTCCGGCGTCCCGGCGCCGCCGGGGCAAATCGCTACGCCGTCGCCCGGCGCCGCGTCAGGCCAAGCCGTGCGCGCCCCGGCACCCGGGCAGCCGTCGGCCGCGCCCTCCGGCGGCCAAGCGCGGCAGCCCGCGGCCCCCACCGGTGGCGCCGCGCTGGACATTCAACGAGTCAGCGTGCAACTCGGCGGCGGCGCGGTGCTGGCGGAGGTTTCGCTGGCCGCCGAGGCAGGTGAGATCGTCGCCCTGCTTGGGCCGAGCGGGTGCGGCAAGACCACCCTGCTGCGGGTGATCGCCGGGCTGCAGCCGCACACCGGGGAAGTGCGCTGGCAAGGACAGCCGCTGGCCGCCGTGCCGGCGCATCGCCGCGGCTTCGGCTTGGTGTTCCAGGACCAAGCGTTGTTTCCGCATCTCGACGTAGCGCGCAACGTCGGCTTCGGCCTGCGCATGCAGGCGCAGGGCCGCGCTGAACGCGCGCGGCGGGTAGGGGAGCTGCTGGAGTTGGTGGGGCTGAGCGGCTTCGGCGGGCGGGCAGTTGACGCCCTCTCCGGCGGCGAGGCGCAGCGCGTCGCCCTGGCCCGCGCGCTGGCGCCGCGCCCGCGGCTCCTGATGCTGGATGAGCCACTGGCCGGCCTTGACCGCCCGCTCCGGGACCAGCTTCTCATCGACCTGCCCCGCATCCTGCGCGCCCTCCGGCAAACCGCGCTGTTCGTGACCCACGACCTAGAGGAGGCCCTCGCCGTGGCCGACCGGGTAGCAGTAATGCGCGCCGGCCGCATTGAGCAGGTCGCCGCGCCGCGCGCGCTCTACGAGCGCCCGGCAAGCGTGTTCGTGGCCCGCTTCCTCGGCCGCGCCAACATCCTGCGCGGCACCGTGCGCGGCCCTGGCCGGCTTCGTGGCCCTGTCGGCGGAAGCCCGTCCGAGCGCTCACTCGACACCGCCATCGGCCCCCTGCCGTACACCGGTCCTGCCGCGCCCGGCGCCCCCGGCGCCGTATTGATCCGCCCCGAACAAATCACCCTAACCGCGGGGCCGCCGCCGCCCGCCGTGTCGGCCAACGCCGTCTCCCTGCGCGGCACCATGCGAGGCACCTCCTTCCGCGGCGTCGCCTCACTCGCCACCGTGCGAGTCGGAGCCGCCACCCTCCGGGTCTTGGTCACCGCCGGCCACCCGCTCCCCGCCGCCGGCACTCCCGTAACCCTGAGCTTCGCCCCCCAAACCGCCGTAGTCCCCCTCACCGACGATGCCGATCCGCGCGGAGTAGCATAGCGTTCGAGGACGACTGCCTATTGACCAGTCAAGGAGGTTCGGTATGATGTCTTCGTGGCGCACGAACAGGATAAGCCACGGCCCGCAGGTAGCGTGGGCGCGAAAGTCACACTATAGGGGACGATCGAGGTAGTGAGCATGACTGACAAGCAAATACGACCGCGTAGCGCCAGGGAAATAGATGACAGCAGCATCCGGCGGATGGTGAATGATGGGACGATCGTGCATCGTGGCGGCGGCAGTATGCTCGATGCATTGCGCAAGCCCGTGCGATCGGACGGGAGGCTTCTGAGTGCTTTGCTGGAAGATCGGGCTGAGGAATACGAAGAAGGTCATCGTTGAACTTCCGGGACGCCTCCGGGATCGTAGCGCTCGTCGTAAATGAGCCACAGCAAAGGGTTTGCTCGGAGCATACTCGACAACGACGGAGGATTGACGCATATCTTTGCCAAAGTAGGGGAGGAGATGGCTCTCTCAGCTAAGGTCCGACGCAAGATCGAGTCCCTGACCAACAAGCACTGGACGTCAGCTTCAGAGAGCTGACAAGCGGCAAGGAAGCCAGCCACAGAATTGCCATGCAGAAGCTATAGTCGATCAATCCCAGATGCGGTTCGTGCCATGAGGCTGCGGAAACACGAACGCGAACGTGAACGTGAACGTAAGCGTCAGCGCGGACAGTACATGACGCCCCCTGGACTTGCCCGTAATATTGTGTCGGGACTGACAACAGACCGCGGGGCGCGCATTCTCGAACCTTCCTGTGGTGATGGTGCGTTTCTATCCGCCATCCTGGAGAAGCTATCCGATGTTACGAATCAAGATACGGTCGGCGGTGAGATCGAGATAGTCGGCATTGAGATTGATTCTGTTCTCGCCCGGAAGGCGCGCAGTCTCATCGAAAATAGCGACACTAGCGGAGTGGTCCTGAGAGCGGACGTTCGGCAGGCGGACTTTTTTCAAGAGTACCTGAGCGCGATGGCGCTCGGCAACAGCGAGCAAGGAATTCTCGGGCGCGAGAGTTTCGATCTGATAGTCGGGAACCCGCCGTTCGGAGGAACGTTCGATCGTTCCATCGAAGACGCTCTAGATGATCGATTGGGGAATCGCCTTGGCAAGAAGATAAAGAAGGAGACCTATTCATTCTTTATAGTGGCGTGTATCGATCTGCTTCGGCCTGGCGGGCGGCTGGTATTCGTGTGCAGCGATACGCTCCTGACGATCCCGACGATGACCGGGTTGCGGCACTTGCTTATGGAGCGAGGTAGCGTAGCGTTGTACGATATCGATAGTTTCTCCGAGGAAACGGACTACCCGATGCTTATTCTCGACTTTACCAAGCGGGGCCGTCCCGGGGGAGTATCCCGCAATTCGGAGAGGATAGACGCCGGTGCGATTCGCAGCACGCCCAATCTTTCTTGGGGCATCACGAAGGACTTGTCACCTTTGTTCTCCGGAAGTCCGCTGCTAGGGGACTTCTTCGTGGCGTCGAGTGGTATGACGACAGGAAAAAACGATCTCTTCGTTCGGGAGGTAGACCGCGACAACAGTATATTGGAGCCTTATCAGTTCGAGTTCTACGACGCTCCCGTTACTCTGGATTATGAATTGGACCGGGCCAGACTCGGAAAGCTGTCCGAGAAGCGCATCCACGCTCTACGGACGGCGCAGGAGGCAGGTGAGACTGAGCGGCGCCTGCGGGTGACGCGCCGGGACGAGCCACTAAGCGTACGGATGCCCGATCCGCGCTATCGACCCTACAACAAGGCAAACAGCCGCCTTCTGTTCTCCGATCCCACACACTTCATCTACTGGGAGGACGAGGGAGACGCAGTTCTTACCTACAAGCGGACGGGAAACTGGTATCTGCGGGGTGTGGGCGGGCAGCCTTACTTTGGTCGAGAGGGGCTTACGTGGCCGCTAATAGCAAGCCGGTTCAGCGCCAGGTACATTCCACCAGGATATATTCTCGACAGTGGCTCGCCCTGCGCATTTATCCGGGAAGGAGTGGACCGAGATGAGATCTTTTTCGTCTTGGGGTGGCTGCTTACCGATCTTGCCAATCGCGTTCTCAAGACCGCGATAAACCACACCCGGAACATCCAGAGCAAAGACTTCGAGCGAATGCCCTATCCGCATTGGGTGAGCGCCGGCAGACGGGCTACCGTAATCAGCTTGGTCAAGGCGATGATCGCCGAAGCGTCAGCCGGCAGGCTGTGGTCGTGGAGCGACGTTCGCGCCAGCGGTCTGAACGATCACTCTTGTCCGCCGGATAGCCGGATCAACGCAAGCCCGTCGCGATCGTATTCCAAGTCCAACCAGTTTAGACAGCTCTCGTTACCCGTATTCGAGTAGCCCCGGGGCCTTATTGGTTCTTGCCCACGACGCCCGGTTGGTGCTGGTTGGCGCCCATCAGTTGGCGGACCAGGTCCGGCGGGTTGTGCAGGTCGGCGAGTTGGGCGCGCATGTCTTCCTGGGTGACGTAGATCGGGCGGGTGTACATCCCCAGCAGGGCGCTGCGCGCCGCGTTCGACGTGTTGGGGCGCGCGGTGTGCCAGGTCGCTCCGTGCATCACCATTACGCTGCCGCGCACGCCGGTGAGAATTTCGCCGTCGGGGTGCCAGGCGGAGGCTATCTCCGGTGGCGGGAGGTGTCCGTTGCGGTGGCTGTAGGGGATGATGCCGGTACCGCCGTTCTCCGCTGAAAAATCGTTCAGCAACCACATGGTCTGGCCGCTGATGCGGTCGGTCGGCCAGGGCTGATTGAGGCGCTGATACGGCCAATCAGAATGCCAGCCAAATTGGCTGTAGCCGGGGTAGGTGGTATTGGCCGTCCACGTGGAGCAAATCACGTCCGGGTCCAGATAGCGGCGCCAGATCGCAACGATCAGGGGATGGCACATCAGTTCCACGAACACCGCGTGCTTGACCGCAATCCGCGCGACCCGCTGAGTCCTGCGCTCATGGCTGATCTCATCGGCCTCGTCGCCCAGAATACGCTCCAGGATGGCGCGCACCCGATCCGCATGCTCTGTCGAGATCAGCTCCGGGATGACGCAGTACCCGCGCTCGTCCAGTTCGGCGATGATTGCCGCAACCTCGTATTGCATCTCTATACTCCTCAATCTTTACCTAGTCGTACAAGAAGCACCTGACGCGCACTCCGTCCACCTCGATCTCGCGCGGCACTTCACTCTTGCAGCGCTCCATCACGTGCGGGCAACGCCCGGCGAACTTGCAGCCGATCCTGAGATATTCCTCACGTTCGCTCTCGGCAAGCTCCATCTTCTCGGTCCACCTTCGCTCCGGATCCGGCTCCGGGATCGATTCGCGTAACAGCGCAGTATAGGGATGCTTGGGATCCACCAGCACCTTCTCGACCTCGCCCATCTCCACCACGTTGCCGCGGAACATGACGGCGATTCGACTGCACACGTAGTAGGCCGTGGCCAAGTCGTGGGTAATGTAAATGACGCTGATCCCGAACTCGTCCCTGATCTTCTCAAACAGGTTCACGATCGACATACGCAGGGATGCGTCCACCATCGACACCGGTTCATCCGCCACCAGCAGCGCCGGCTGGGTCAACAGCGCCCGCGCGATCGAGATACGCTGCAGTTGTCCGCCGGAGAATTCGCCGGGATAGCGGTGGGCAATATCGTCGTAATGAAGCCCCACCGCGTTCAACGCCCGTTCGATCCGTTCCATGGTCTCCGCGCGCTCCTTGGAGAGGCCGAAGTTACGGTCAGTCTCGAAGAAGTAGCGCTCCACCCGGCGCAGCGGGTTGAAGGCTTCGAACGGATTCTGAAAGATCCCCTGAGCTCTCGGAGCCAGTCGCGAGTCCGCTTCGCCGGACGTGCCCCCGGGGGTGCTCGCGTGAATGACCTGTCCCGCGGTGGGTTCCTGGAAGCCCAGAATCATCCGGGCGATAGTGGTCTTTCCGCAGCCGCTCTCCCCGGCGAGTCCGAAGATCTCGGCCGACTCCACGTGGAGGGACACTTGATCCACCGCGGTAATCTTCACCTTGGACAACAGGCTCCCCATGTGGAACACCTTGGTAATCTCCCGGAGCTCGATAATGTTGCTCATCACCGCCTCGATGCCGCTCGCACGGCGGCCGGGTGTCGCTCGCCGTTCTCCTCATGCAGCCAACATGCCACGCGGTGTCCGGTGGCCAGCTCCCGCATCCTTGGGGTCCGCTGCCGGCAGACCTCCATGGCCTGGGAGCAACGCGGGTGGAAGGCGCAGCCGGCCGGCGGGTTTACCAGCGAGGGCGGCGCGCCCGGCGCGCTCTCCCGCATGCTCTTGTCTCCGAACGTCGGCAACGAGTTGACCAGGTAGTTGGTGTAGGGATGAAGCGGCGCGCGAAAAATGTCCTGCGTCGCTCCCTCCTCGATGATCCGTCCGGCGTACATGATGCCGATGCGGTCGGCAATGTTCGCCTGCACCCCCATGTCATGGGTAACGAGCACGATGGTGGCCTTCAGCTTCTCCTGCACTTCCTTGAGCAACTGCAGGATACCGCGTAGCACCACGACGTCGAGCGCCGTGACCGGCTCATCCGCGATCAGAACTTGCGGCGAAAGGAAGGAGGCGAGGGCGATGACGGCCCGCTGGCGCATGCCCCCGGAAAGCTGATGCGGATACGCGCCCAGAGTCTTCTCCGGCAATCCCAGGTCCGTAAGGTGCTTGAGCGCCCGGTCCAGCACGTGCGCCTTGTTGCCGTACGATTCGTGCGCGGCGCTGAAGTCGCGGAACGTGCGCTTGATCTTGATTAGCGGATTGAACACGCTCATCGAACTCTGCGGCACGAACGAGATGAACTTCCAACGCAAGTCTTGTCGATCCCTTTCCTTCATTGCGAAGGGATCCACCTCCGTGCCGTCGACCCGGTAGCGAACGCTGCCGCCTACCAGCCGTAGCGGCGGATCGACCGCGCCGTAGAGCGCCTTCATCAGGGTGGACTTGCCGCAGCCGCTTTCGCCCGCGATCCCGTAGACCTCGTTCTCCCGGATCTCCAGATCGACGGCGTTGACCGCCTGCACCACCCGCGTACCGCCAAGCATTTCGAGGACATAGGAGCAGCTAAGTTGCTCGGCCCTCAAGACCCACACGATCCGCGCCCCTCCCTCACTTGGCGCCGATGCGCTGGATGCGCGCCCGCGGGTCGAGATATTGGGTGATGCCTACCGAGATCAGGTAGAGTGCCACGAAGGTAGCTACCGAAATAAAGATCGGCGCAAGCAGCCACCACCACAAGCCCAGCAGCATCGCCTGATAGGTCACCGCCCAATTGATCATGGCGCCAAGCGTCGGCACCAGCAGGTTGGTCAGACCAAGATAGGCGAGCGTGATCTCCATGCCCACCACCCAAGCCATGTTGTTGATGAAGGTTGAGAATACCAGCGGCAGGATGAACGGAACATACTCGCCGAACACCAGCCGCCGCGCAGGCACCCCCGAAAGTATTGAGGTATAGGTGAACTCCCGCTCGCGCAGACTCAGAATCTCGGAGCGGATCAGGTGGGCGCCCCACGGCCACGATACCAGTCCGAACAATGCCACCAGGTTGAAGGCGTTCATGTACTCGCGGACCAGCATCGAAAGCAGCACCAGCACCAGGAATAGCGGAATCACCAGGATGCCGTCGGTAACGAACATGAGTACCCGGTCTACGATCCCGCCGGCATAGCCGGAAACCAGCCCGACGGTGACCGCGATGATGCGCGACAGCGCCGCGGCCGCAGCCGCGAACAGCAGCGAATTGCGGACCGCGAAGGTCATCCTCCAGAACACGTCCTGGCCAAGAGAATTGGTTCCCAACGGATGTTCCCAGGAGGGCGGCAGGTCACGCGGAACGACCTGCCAATCGTTGGGATCGAACGGCGCTAGCAGGGTCAGGCCGATGAGTACGAACAGAACGAGAAAAATCGCTGCGCCGATGCTGAATCGGGTGTCCTTCAGCATCTCGCGGAACGTAGTGAGATAGCCGGAAGCGGTCACTTTAGCCGAATCCTCGGGTCCAGCAGCGGATACAGCAGATCGATCAGCAGAATCCCGGTAGCGATGCCGACGATGGACAACGAGGTGATCCCCATGATCAGGTTGTAGTCGCTGAAGGAGAGTGAGCGGAACAGCAGATAGCCCATGCCCGGATAGGAGAACACGATTTCGGTGATCAAGGCGCCGTCGAACACCAGGCCGAACGACATGGCAAGCGCGGTAATCTGCGGCAGCGATGCGTTGCGCATTACGTAGCGCGCGAAGATGGTGCGCTCGCTGACGTTGCCGAGCTTGGCGTAGCGGACGTAATCGTCTTCCTTGACGTTCTGTACCAGCAGGCGCATGGTTTGGTGGTTCACCGCGGCGCCCAGGATGACCAGAGAAAGGGCGGGCAGAAACGCGTGTCTGAGGACGTCGAGTATGAACCGCCAGGTAAAGGTGACCCGGCCCCCTACCGAGTAACCGCCGCCCAAGGGAAACAGGCCCAGAAGATAGACGAAGAAAATGATCAGCAGCATCGCCACGATGTAGTAGGGCAGGGGCCGCACGCACATGACAACGCCGTCGATCGCCTTCAGGACGCGGCTGCGCGTAAAGTAGCCGGCCAGTCCGCCAAGCAGGTTGCCGAACACCCAGGATAGCACCAGGGTAGTGGCGAGCAGGCCCACCGTCCACGGCAGCGCGACGGCAATCAGGTCAACCACCGGAGTGGGGAAGGCATACATCGAGGGGCCGAAGTCGAACCGAAAGAGACGCCGCCAGAATCCCAGATACTGATCCAGGATGCCGTCTTCCAGGCCGTACATCTCGCGCATTGTGCGGATCGTCTGCTCGGTGGCCGCCGGGTCGATCACGTTGCCGCGCATCTGCATCATGTCCACCATCTGCTCTACGGGATCGGTGGGCAGGAGCCGGGGAATAATGAAGACCACGGTGATGCCGAGCCAAATGACCAGGAAGTATTGCACCAGACGCGGTATGAGATAGCGCTTGAGAAACGTCACTTGACTACGACCCGGCGGCGTAGCGAAGCCGTCCTGAGCCGGGGCCGGCGCCTCGGCTCAGGGACTGGCAGCGCTAATTTCCGGTGGCCTGCAGCGACGGCAGCAGGTACTTGAAGTTGGGCCAGTGGTGGAACGGCACCATGTAGGCGTTTTCCTCACCGGGCCAGTTCTCCCAGTAGTAGGTATCCCATATCACCAGATCGAGCAGCGTAAACAGCGGAATCGCGGGCATCTCCTCGACCAGGATCTTCATGCCTTCAATGCCGATCTCGACCAGGCGCTCGGTGTCTCCCCAGTCGGTCACCTTGAGGTCGGCTACGACCGCGTCCATGCGCGGGTCCGACCACCGCGAGCGGTGTCCGGCGGTGCGCTCGCCGAGCATCGGCTCGACGAAGCTGGAGTGAAGCTGGTTGAACGACAGGTAGAGGTCGGGGTGGTCGCCCCACGGCTCCCGCACCGGACGGCTGGCAATTACGTCGAAGTCGCCGACCGCCCCCAGCGTGCCAACGTTGGCGGTGGGGAGGGCTACGGCGTCGATTCCGAACTTGGACCACTCGCGGGCGGCGGCGAAGGCGCTCCGGTAGTCATCCCCGCCGGCGGTCGTGCTGCACAGGATTTCGATGCGCCACGGCGTGCCGTCGGGAAGCAGCCACTTGCCTTCACTATTGCGCGAGAAGCCGTTCTTTTCCAGGAGCGCGGCGGCCGCCTCGGGCGCGTACTTCCACCAGCCTACGCCAAACACGTGAGCGATGTCGTCGGGGTTGTCGGGAACCGGATAGCCGCGTGCGGTGACGTATTCCATAATGCGCGCCGGAGCGTCGGTGTCCCACGGCTGAAAGGTCTCGCCGCGGCCCAGGTCGAGTGAGAAGTCGGCCAGCCACTCCTCCATCTGCGCGTAGTACTGCTGCAGGTACTGCGGTACGTTGGATACCACCAGCGCGGACATGCCGGCGCCGCCGTCGTAGGTCACCGACAGCAGGGAAACGATGTCGATGGACAGGGCGAGCGCCCAGCGCACTTCGCGGTTGTCGAGCGGCGGGCGGCGGGTGTTCAGGATGCTGCCGTTGACAGTCGGAGCTCCCACCTGCGCCCACGGAAACTCGGGCCGCTTGGAGCGCGCATAGGTACTTGCGCCGAGGGCAGCGCGGATCGATTCGATCGGCATGTAACCGGAGTCCATCTCGTGGCGCACCGTGGCGATGACCCGCGCGGAGGTCTCGTCGATGTGGCGTAGCACGACGTAGCGGGGAGCCGGCTTGCCGTACAGCATCCCGGTCGGCGTGCGCTCCCAATCCTCGCGCCGTTCCCAGGCCGTCCACATTCCCTCGGGATCGAAGCTGTGGAGCACGTACGGCCCGTTGCTTAGCGGCGGGTGGTACTCGAAGGTCAAGGGATCGTCCACCTCTTCGAAGACGTGCCTGGGCATCACCCAGAGGGCGCCCCAGAAATCTCGGAAGTAGGTATGGAACCTGGAGTTGGGCTGCGTCAACTCGATTACCGCGGTGTACCGGTCGGCCGCGTACACGTTGCCGGCCTCCTGCATCACGGCGTGGAAGTTCATCCCCGGGGTGTCCCTGAGCAGTTCAACGGTAAACACCAAGTCATCGGCGGTGAGCTCCACGCCGTCGCTCCAGTGCACGCCTTCGCGGAGCCGTATCGTCAACTCGGTGAAGTCGCTGTTGTATTCGGGCGGTCCGGCGGCCAGACCGTTGATGCCCTGTCCGTTGATGAAGTCGGAAGTCCACAGCGACTCATTCATCAACTGCTGCATGCCGCGGTCGCGGTTCTTCCAACCGACCCACTCGTTGAAGTTGGAAGGGGCGGATACCCGTCCGGTGATGATGTTCGCATGCAGGGTCTCGCTACGCGGGAAGCCCAACAGATCGGCGGCTCCTCCCGCCGCCTGCGACCCTCCCTCCTCTTCGCCGCCGGCAGAGAGCACACCGGCCGTAACGACCATCACGAGCACTGCTGATAACCAACGTTTCAAGACAATCCTCCTCACGGCAGCCACCATCCGCGTACGGCCGGTCGGCTGCTAATGACCCGCACCATAGCCCACCCTCACTTCACCTGTCAAGCTGGCCAACCGGCACAGGGGGAATTGCGCTGTTGGGGGTTTGGGACGGCTGCGCGAGCCGGACGGCCGGTGGCAAGCGGTCATCCGCGCGAGGTTCCCGGTGCGGAAAGGCCGCGCGCACCGGGCCGGCCGCGGAGGCGGCGACCAAGTCGCCTATCTCGAATACCCGATCAAGGCGCGCCACGCCCCGGGCTATGCCCGTATATCTCATACCAATAATGAGTTACAGCCACAGGTAGACCGTATGCACGCCTCAAAGAGTGGGAGCGGCCATACTACCCGGGCGAGAAGCTGATTCGTAAGGGCGATGGAAGCTATGGGTTGGAGAGCGGGTACCCTTGGCGAGACAACTAACGTGCGGTGTCGGACCGTCGGTGTGCGCGGGCTATCTCGCCTTCGCGGAGTGACGTCATCGGCCGCCGCGCGCGGAGCGCTCGATCACGCGGTCGTAAAGCAACCTATAGGATTCTCCGATGGGATCGTGCCGGAGCATGAAGGGCTGCGACGATGATTCGCAGGCCAACTCTCCCGTCGAGTCGCGGTACAGCGCATGAAAGCGCACGTTGTCGCTGTCCTCGGCAAGCAGCTCCAACTCCTTCATGACCGCATACTCGTGGGTGGCCAGGAGGACTTGTACGCCGGTTCGTTGGAGCTGCAACAAAGCATCGATCACGACCGTCAAGAGCCCCGGATTGAGATTTGCCTCCGGCTCGTCCCAGCACAGCATGGAGTCGCTCGGTAGCGTGCCGTTGCGGATAAGCAGCCAAAGCAGGCCGAGCTTGCGTAGTCCTTCCGCGAGCAACGTGAACTCGATCTCCCGGCTGCCATTCTTGACGAAGAATTCCTCTCCTTCAACCGTCACTCTGCCGCCGATGGCGTCCTCCAGGAGCTCTTCGATCCGTCGTCCGGCGTCACCTCCCTGGTTACGTAGCGGCGGCAAGAACGCGCGATCCAGAATATCCACGTGGGTCTCCTCAAAGTGGATCTCACCTTCCTTGTAGAGCGAGCGCAATCCCGGAACATGTGACAGCACTTCGTTTGCCGGAATGAACGCACTCTTGATCGGAGGCCACTCGGTGTCCTCAACAACTATTGCTGCCCCGACGTCGTTGGACACCGAGAGCTCCATTTTGCGGTTTCCGCGCCAAACGGCGATTGTCGATTGACGGCCCTCGCTTGGATACCTGATTAGACGTTGAGAGTCGTTCCTCGACGGCAGGAACACTCGGTGGAGCTTGTCAATCACGTACCACTCCGGTGGGACGGCGTGATTGGGCTTGGTGACGTTGTACTCGCAGGCCGCGTAGGCGACCTTGAGGAGATGGGTTTTGCCGGTGCCGTTGGCGCCAACGAATACGTTGATTCCGGGACCAAGCTCCAGATCGAGATGCTCGAACGCGGTGAAACGATCCAGCACGATCCGGGTCAAGGGAGACCGGCCATTCGGCTTCTCGCTCTGCACGTTGTTGAGGATACAGGCCGCGGCGCCGTGATTCAAGCGGGAATGGAGTCAGCGGGCGATGATGCAGGAACATCGCCAGGATGGGCGGCGCCGTCCCGCGGCCCGGTTCAGGTTCGCAGCAGGAAGCGGTAGTCGCCCGAACCGACCTCGAAGACCACGGCCGCGCCGTCCGCCGCGGCCGCGGCCCCGGTTATCCCCTCCACCGGCCACGGACCGGGCGCTCCGGCATCCGCGCCCGCCCCCTGCCGCCACACCAATGCGCCATGTTCCTCGATCCGAAACGCGGCGTGGCCGAGCGACGGCACGCTCACGGAGCCGCGCACCCCCGGCGGCAGTGACACCCCCAGGCTGAATTGCTCCGCCTCGCGCCGCCACTCCACCGCCAACCGGCCGCGCACGGTGCCGAGCGAGCCCGCCGCGGCAGTGAGACCCCCCACCACCTGCGGCCGCACCGTGACGTGCGCAAAGCCGGGCGCCATGGTGCCCGGGCCGTAGTAGTCGGGGCCGCGGATGCCCAGCACCACGCCCCAGCACAGCTCGTCAATCGCGCCCCACATGATCATGCTGTCTTCGGCGCCCACCGCGCTCTCCAGGCTCCAACTCTCCCAGATCGTGGTCGCCCCCTGGCGCACCATGTAGCCCCAGCCGGGGTACTCAGGTTGCGTGGCGACGCGGTGCAGCAGGTCGCCCTGCCCGCGGCCGCCGAGCACGTCGATCAGACAGGTGGTGCCGGTGTTGCCGGTATGCAGCCGCCCGCCGCGCCGCTCGATGGCGGCGACCAACTCCGCCAGCACCGCGCCGTCCCGGCCCTCGGGCACGATGCCGAGCGCCAGCGCGAACGCGTTGGCGGTCTGCGAGCCGCCGGCGTACCCCCCGCGCGCGGCGTCAAACCAGCGCCGGTTGATGGCGGCGCGAATCTCCTCCGCCAGGCGCCGGTAGGAGCGCGCCTCGGCCTCCTTGCCCAGCACCTCCGCGGCCTGCGCCAGCACCGCCGCGCCGCGGTAGTAGTAGCCGGTCCACAGCAGCTCCGGCGGCGTCTCACTCGAAACGAACTCTTCTTCACCGGGCGCCGAACCCGGCAGCATGTGATCGCCGTAGTGGCCGTGGTTGATCAGGTGCCCCTCGGCGATTTCGGTATGGGCGGCCACGCAACGGCACATGGCGGGGTAGTGGGCGGCGAGCAGATCACGGTCGCCGTAGTACTGGTACAGGTACCACGCCAGCAGCGGGTAGTTGCCGCCCCAGGCGGGGTCGCCGTTGCGCCGCAACGGGTTCTTCGGACTGCTGCCGGAAGGGCGGTAGGCGGGCACGATGTCGGGCACCACGCCGGACTCGTCCTGGGCGCAACGGATGTCCTCCAGCCACTTGCACCAGAAGCGCGGCGCGTACGCCCGCGCGTACAGCGTGGAGGTGATGGTGGCGGGGTCGGTCCAGCCCCAGTGCTCGCGGTGCAGGCAGTCCAGCGGAATCCCGAACAGCCCGTTGGTAAAGGTCCGGCGCACGTTGCGATGAATCCGCTCCAGCACCGGATCGGAGCAGGTGAAGGTCTGGGTCAGGTCCACCGCCGAATGCACCACGCAGCCCTGCACCGCGTCCACCGCCGGCTGCCCCGGATAGCCGTCCAGTTGCACGTAGCGCACCGGATGCCAGGTAAAGCGCGGCGCGTAACTCTCCTCGCCGCCGCCGCGCAGCACGTATTCGTCAGCCTCCGCGCCCCGCACGTGGTGACGCTCGTCCACCAGGCCGGTAATGCGGTCCAGGCGGGCGGAGTAGGTGACGCGCAGGCGCTGCCCGCGCGCGCCGCGCACCCGTACCCGCGCCCAGCCGCCGAAGAGTTGGCCAAAGTCGTACACCCAGGTGCCGGCGCGCGGGTTGGTCACCGCCACCGGCGGCATGGTGCGCACTACCCGAATCGGCGGCAGCTCCTGCGCGGCCAGCACGCCGCCGGGCGCGCGCTTGAGCTTCACCGGCGCCCAGTTGGCGGCGCCCTCAGCGGCGAATCCCGGCTCGTTCCACCCCGCCTGCTCCAGCCGCGCGTCGTAGCGCTCGCCGCCCCACAGGCCGTTGGCGGTAATCGGGCCGGGCGCCGCGTCCCAGGCCGGGTCGCTGGTCACCGTCACCGCCGAGCCGTCCTCCAGTTCCACGTTGAGTTGCAGCAACAGCCGCGGCGAGTCGCCGTAGCGGCGCGCCGACGGCTCGCTGAACCAGCCGTTGCCGAGCATCGCGCCCACCGCGTTGGCGCCGTTCCGCAGCAGCGCGGTCACGTCGTGGGTCACGTAGAGGACCCGCTTGTCGTAGTCGGTGGGCGCCGGATCGAGTACCGCGTCACCCAGCCGCACCCCGTTCACGTACAGCTCCGCGAAACCCAGCCCCGCCGCGTACAGCCGCGCGCGCCGCACCGCGCCCGCCACCTCGAAACCCCGCCGCAGCAGCGGCGCGCTGATCCCGGTGGAGTCGCCGATCCAACTCCCGCCCCAGGCTTCCGCCTCCAGCAATCCCAGCTCGAAGCGCGCCGGCGCCGCCCACGGCCCGGCGCGGTCCGCGCCGTCCCAGCAGCGCACGCTCCAGTAGCAGGTCTCGCCGCTGCCCAGCGGTTGGCCGGCGTAGGTCACCGCCGCGCCGGAGCGGGCGCTCACTTTGCCGCTGTCCCAGCGGTCGGCGCGGCCCGGCTGCAGCAGCTCCGGGCGGCTGGCAACCACCACCTGATACGCCGTTTGCCACTGGTCACGCCGGGCGCCGGCCAGCGTCCAGCGCAACCGCGGCCGCGCGCACTGCACCGCCAACGGATCCGGGGCGTACTCGCAGCTCAGTTCCCGCGCCTCCAGGCACACGCGCGCCGCGACCGCGGCGTAGGGATCGGCCGGCCGGCGCTCGGGATCCACGTAGCGCGCCAAGTCGCGCAACGCGGTTACCGTGTAGTCGTTGGCCGCGAGGTAGGCGAGGAAGCGGCGGAACAGCCCCGGGTCGGTGTTGCACCAGGGGTGATGATCCGGTATCCCGTGGAAGGTGAGCACCGCCGGCCGCCCGGGGCGCGCCAGCGCCGCCGCGGCGCACAGGTCGGCCAGATCCCAGGCGGCGCCGTTGATCCCGGCGCTGGGGATCAGCAGCGGATGGTCGGCGTCCGGCTCGTAGGCGCGCCCGAACGCGCCGTCAACGTAATCGGGCCGCTCCGGGCACACCCCCCGCCGCGCGAAGCGGTAGCCCTTGGCTGCCAACGCCTCCACCGCGGCGCGGTCATGGTGGCCGCCGGGATAGGCATAGGTCACCGGGCGGTCGATGCCGCAGGCGGCGCAGCTCCGCTCCACCTGTTCCAGATCGCGGACGAACTGCTCCCGCGTCTGCTCGGCCACGTCCACGTGGCTGCCGTGGTGATTGCCGATCTCGAAGCCGGCCGCGTGCAACTCCGCAATCTCGCTCCAGTCCAGGTAGCGGCTCTTGTCGCCGAACTCCAGCCCCTCGGTGATGAAGAAGGTGGCGCCGAACCCGTGGCGGCGCAGCAGCGGGGCGGCGACGGTGGCGTTCGACTTCTTGCCGTCGTCGAAGGTGAGGACGATCAGACGCTCCGGCATCGACTCCATAGATGGGTACCCCCGGCCCCGATCTTGAGTGCCGCGGCGCCCCTTGGCAAGCCGGCGGACAAGCCGGCGGGCCGGGCGGTCGCCGAGAAATTTGCGCGCGCGGTGAGCGCGTGCCAGCCGTGGCCCGCGGGCAGCAGACCGATGCGCGCCCTCGGCGGCGCGGGTGGGGCGCTACGTCAGGCGTACACGTCGTTGCGCCATGCCGGATCGATCTCGGGGTAGGAGGCCAGCCGGGCGCGGAACAGCGAGCGGATTTCCCGCAGCCGCGGCTCGGTCCGGGCCTCAAAAATAATCACCAGTTCCGGCAGGTTGGAGGAGGCGCGCACCAGGCCCCAACCGTCGCCAAAGTCGACGCGGGCGCCGTTGATGTCGATGACCCGCTCACCGAACTCGCGCTTGAACTCGGCGGTCAACGCTTCCACCACGCGGTACTTGTGCTCGTCTGCGCAATGCGCGGCGATTTCCGGGGAGGTGACGTAGCGCGGCGTACCGGCCACCAGCTCGGACAAGGGGGCGTCGCCCGCGGCCAGCACCTCCAGCAGGCGGGTGCCGGCGAATAGGGCGTCGTCGAAGCCGTAGTAACCCTGCCGGTAGAAGATGTGGCCGCTGCGTTCGCCCGCCAGCGCGGCGCCGGTCTCGTGCAGCTTGGCCTTGACGTGGGAATGGCCGGTTTTCCACATCACCGCCCGCCCGCCGCGCGCGGTCACCTCCTCCTCCAGGCCGCGCGTGCACTTGACGTCGTACACGATGGTGGCGCCCGGGGCGCGCTGCAGCACTTGGCGCGCCAGCAGGATCAGCACGCGGTCGCTCCACACGTCGTCGCCGCGCTCGTCCATCACTCCGAGGCGGTCGCCGTCGCCGTCCAGAGCCAGGCCCACGTCGGCGCGGACGTAGGGATGGGTCACGATCTGGCGCAGGCGCCGGCGCGCCTTGAGGTCGGAGGGGTTGGGGAAGTAGTGGGGATAGCGGTCGTCGGGGTCGCAGTAGAGCTGAAAGGTAAGGCAGCCGATGCGCTGCAGCGCCTCGTAGGCGAACACGCCGGCGCCGCCGTTGGCGCAGTCCACGGCCACCCGTAGCGGGCGCTCCAGGCGCGTCCCCGCGGTGACGCGATCCAGGTAGGCGTCGCGGGTGTCGGCGCGCCGGCTGCGGCCGTTGCTCCCGCTGCCGGCGCCGCCTTCGCCGGCCTCCACCAGGCCGTACAACTCGCGCATCTCTTCGGGGCCGAGGGTGCGCGAGTAGCCGTGCGCCAGCTTCATGCCGCACCACTCGCTGGGGTTGTGGCTGGCGGTGATCATCAGCCCCGCCGGAATCTCCAGATGGTACTGGCTGAAATAGAGCGCCGGGCTGATGGTCAGGCCGATGTCGACTGCCTCCAGGCCGGCGGCCAGCAGGCCGGTGACCGCGGCGTCCTTGAACCCCGGCGAGGCGGGGCGGTTGTCGTAGCCCACCACCACGCGGTCGATGCCGCGCACCTGCAGCAGCCGCCCGAAGGCGTTGGCGATGAGCCGCACCGAGTCCTCGGTGAGCTCGCCTTCGGCCACCCGCCCGCGCAGGTCGTACTCGCGGAACATGGCGCGGAAGGCGGGGTAGTGAACGTCGACCGCCATACGCGGTGCCGCGCCGGGGGTTAGCGCCCGGTCGCCGAGGGCAGGCCCATGGCGCGCCGCCAGGCCGCCAACTGGCCCAGGTGGCCGGCCTCGTGGGTGGTCATCAAGGTCACGGCGTAGTCGCCGACGGTCGGGAACCGTTCACGCGCCCGCTCGTTGGGGTGAGGCTGCGCCAGCCGGCCGGCGTCGACCGCGCCGAACGCCTCGGCTACCCGTTGGTGCTGGGCGGTGAGCTGATCGAGCAACTGCTGCTTGGTGGGGTAGTCGGCGGCGTTGCCGGTGGGCGTGCCGCCGGGCATCCCCGCCGCGCGCCAGGCTTCGGGATAGGTCGACTCCAGGCCCAGCAGCTTGGCCAGGTTGTCGGCCACCATGGCGAGGTGGCCCAGCGTCCACGCCGGGTGATTGATCACTCCGGCGGGCTGCTCCACCATCTGCGCGTCGCTGAGGTCGCTTACGTGCATCTCGGCCAGCTTGAGGTTCATTCCGTAGACACGCAGCACTTGTTGCAGCATGAGGGTCTCCTTTGCTTGAGAAACTGCCGCCGGCACTCGCGCGCCGACGGCAGTCCAGTGTTGACGCCGTGATTATACCGCTACCGCCGCCCCCGGTGTAGTGGGGCGACCGCCGTCCCACACGACCCGAACGCCTGGGTACTGCTTGATCTTTCTGTCGGGAGTGATGATTGGTGCCCCGGTGGCGAGGGACGTGGCGATGATGATGCGGTCGGCCGGGTCCTTGTGCAGCAGCGGCAGCGCCGTCGAGCGCTCGGCGACACGCCAGTCGACCGCGATGGCCTGGACGCCATGATAATCGAGCACCCGGGCGATCCAATCGGCCGGGGATAGCGGAAGCCGTAGAGCGCCACGCTGGTGTTTGATACCGATCTCGAATGCCGTAATGGCGGAGATGAACAGATTGCCGGCGTTGTCGGCGATGAGGCGGCGTACGTAGCCGGGCAGTGCCGTGGGCGTAGACGCGAGCCAGAGCAGGGTGCAGGTGTCGAGCAGCAAGGCTACGCGTTCGGCCAATCTTCGTCGGCGAGTGGCGCAACGGGGTCCTCATGGAACACTACCCCGGACAATCGCGGATTTGGTAGCAAAGGGTCGCGATCGGGCACCGTGATCGGGCCGATCTCGGCGATCGGATGGCCGTTCCGGCACACCCGGATCCGTTCGCTACGCTCCTCGACCATCCGTAGCAGCTCCGAGAGCCGCGTCTTTGCTTCGTGAGTGTTTACTACCAACATGACCTTGACCATCAATTGTCGCCGATCTTGCAACGGCGACATACAGTACCGCAAGGGGGCGCATTGACTCATTAAAATCCACACGAACGGGAAGGTGGTGCCTCATCAAGAATCCACACGAACGACCTTGCCCCAAGATTGGGCAGGAGGTCGGAGGAGATGGGGCTCAGCATGGGGGAGCGCAAGTCAGTGACCCGCGAGCGGGTGCGGGAGTACCGGCGCGCATCACGGCGCCAGAAAGGCGAGATCCTGGATCAGTTGGCGAGCCTGAACGGGTGGACGCGCCATTATGCCGGCTGGATGCTGCGCTGCTGGGGCCGCACCGTGTACTGCTGGCAGGACGGGGAGCGGGTCCGGATCACGGTCGGGCGGCGGCGTCCGATCCAGTCCCGGCGGCGGTACTAGCATCTGTTCACGTTGCTGGTGACCGACCGGGTGACGCAGTGGACGGAGATGCGGGCGGTGCTGAACAAGGCGCAGAAGTGGGTGTTTCAGGCGCTGCTGTGGGTACGGAAGGAGTTCCCGTTCGAGATGCGGGGGCTGCATACGGACTGCGGGACGGAGTTCATCAATCATCATCTGGCGCGCTACTGCGGGCAGGAGGGATTCGCTTCACGCGCTCGCGGCCGCAGCGGAAGAACGACAACAACTTCACGGAGCAGAAGAATTTCGAGGTGGTCCGCAAGCACGTCGGCTATCTGCGGCATGAGAGCGCGCGGGAGGTGGAGGTGCTGAACGAGCTCTATGGGGTGGTGCGGCTGTTGGTGAATTTCTGCTACCCGTCGCAGAAGCTGGTGGAGAAGACGCGGCAGGGAGCGCGGCTGCGGCGCAAGTACGATGCGGCGCAGACGCCGTATCAGCGGGTGCTGGCGGCGGAGGTGCCGGAGGCGGTGAAGGAGCGGCTGCGGCGGCAGTTTGAGGAACTCAATCCGGTGGCGCTGAGGCGGGAGGCGGAGCGGTTGTTTGAGCGCTTGCGGCGGTTGAGCGCCCAGCGGGAGGAGTCCACGAAGGATGCCGGCTGATGATTGCGGGGGAAGCGGCCGGGCGGGTGGTGCGGCGCCGGGCTTGGTGGCGGGAGCCGTTACGTAACGGGGTGTACAGTGGATGAAGGCTTGGCAGGGACTGCGCACCACCAACAAAACGGAAATGCGCCCCTCTCTCCCGCGCCACTGGCCATCGGCCCGGTGCCCATGGCACGCTTGCTTGACCTCCGAACTCAACTCCCACGCTCACGGCTCCACCAGTGGCCCCACGACCAGTACCTGCCGCTCGTAGAGCGCTTCGACACGCTGTTCGAGAGTCTGGGATGGCTGACGAGACAGTAAGCACCTGAACACTTGGATTCGGTCACGGAGATGAGGGGAGGGCGGATTCGAGGGTGGTGATTTCTTGGGGGGTGAGGTCGTAGAGGGAGTAGACGGCCTGGTCGATGCGGTGTTGGAGGGCGGAGGTGTCGGCGGCGGGGTCGGCTTGCTTGGCGGTCTGGACCTGCTCGGCAAGGGCGGCGAGGCCCTGCTTGGTTGGTTCGGCGGCGGGGGCGATGGGGGTGTGTTCCATGAAGACGGCGCGGAACTCCATGTCGCCGCCGTCGAAGGGGTCGTCCAGGCACGGCATGGCGAGGCGAAAGTAGAAGTCGAGCGCCTTTGAGTTCAGCAAGGCGAGCAGGTAACCGTCGCCGCCGGGAATCAGGAAGCACTTGTCGTTGATCAGATGACCCTTCCTGTCAGATAGCGCCCTCATTTGTCGTCCGATGATCGGATAGATGATCTTGGGCTGGTCGAAGGCGCGGTAGTACGCGATGTTGTCCTGAATCTCGAACCAGCGGTAGCTGCCGGGTTTGCGCCCGCGCTTCGCGCCGCGGCGGCGCTTGGGCTCCAGGTCGAGGCGAAACTGCGACAGGTGGGCTTCGATTGCGGGATACCGTTCGATCGGGGTGCCGCGCCGCGAGAAGATGACGTACAGGTTAGCCCAGTCAGCGCGCCAGCGGCGCACGTCTCTGCCACGCAACCACGGACGGATCAGGTCGGCGCTGTCAGGGTCGGCGGCGATCAGACGGTTGCGGGTGGCGGCGTCGATCACGAAGGCATCGTTCAGACCGGTCTTGATGCCGTACTTGATGCCGCCGGTCACGTACTCGCCGAGCGGTTGCCCGGCGGCTTCGATCTTGGCGCGGATGCGCTGCCATTCCGGCGGCGCCAGGGACCAACCGGCGTCGGCCAGGTCCGTCACCCGCATGGTGAAGCCGCGGCGGTCCAGGTAGCCGGCGGGATCAACGGTCTCCGCGCCGGTAGCGCCGCGCACGGTCGCGGCCCGGAACATGCCCTGCCGCACGCGGTCGGCCAGCACGATGCAGGGGCGCACGGTGGCGTCGAACGTGCCGGTGCGGCCCAGGTCAAGGAGCAGACGTGGGGAGGCGTGCTCCTTCAGGAACATCCGTAACTGCTGCCCGTAGTCGGCGCGCATGAACTTGTTGGAGGTGATGAAGCAGAGCAGGCCGCCGGGCCGCAGCAGGTCGGCGCCCCGGCGAAAGAAGTAGGTGTAGAGGTCCGCGGTACCCCGAAAGAAGCCGCCGTAGGCGGCGCGCAGGCGGGCCTTGCCGGGAATCTTCTCGCCGCGCACGTAGGGCGGATTGCCGATCACCACGTCGAAGCCGTCGGCGATGCCGAACATCCACTCCGCGTCGAACCACGCCGCGCTGGCGTTCTGGTGATACGGGTCCCAGTGGGCTACCGCCGCGGCGGTCTCCTGCGGGAAGCCAAGGTCCTTGAGCACGCCGGCCAACGCCGCGCGGAGCTCGTCATCCCGCTTGCGCAGGGCGAGCTTCTCCTGCCGGGTGCGCGCGTTGAAGTAGCCCTCGCGGACCCGGCGGAGATGGGACTCGATCGGCTCGATCAGGTCCTTGCCCAGTTCTCCGTTGCTGGCGGCGCCGTCGGCTTGCAGCCCGATCAGGGTGTCGGCGGAGACGAAGCGGGTTTCCAGATTGGGCAGCGGGCGGATGCCGTAGTTGTCCGCCGCGTCGGCGTTGGCGCGCTGCTCCACGACAAGGGATATGAAGAAACGCAGCTTGGCGATCTGGCAGGCGACCGGCTGCAGGTCCACGCCGAATATACCGTACTGGATCAGATAGAGCTTGCGCCCGAAGTCGGAGTCCCGGTAGGTCTGGAAGGTGTGGCTGATCTCCTGCAACTCGCGGTTGCGGGCGGCCTCGTCATCCACCTTGAACGCCGTTCCCGCCTGACCCGTCGCGCGCTCCCTCTGGTACTCCTCCCAGTGGCGGTTGTCGGGATCGAGGCGGCGCAACGCCAGCGTCAGCTTGTGCAGCACGCCCATCGGAAACGCGCCGGAACCGACCGCCGGATCGAGAATCCGCAACTCGGCGATCGCGCGTACCACGGTGCGCCGCTCCTCCGGCTCGAACAGCTCGCCGGCATCCGCGGCCGAGTCCGCGTAGTCGAGCAGATAGCCGAGCCGCTCGCGCCACCACTCCGCGTCCCCGTCCGCCGGCGCCGTCCGCCTGGCCAACGCCGTCGCCAGCGACTCGTCGACCATGTAGTCCACCACGTGGCGCGGCGTGTAGTAGGAGCCGGTCTGCTTGCGCGCGGTGTCTCGGGTTTCCGGGTTGTAGGCGGCGAGCAGGTTCTCGAACACGCGCCCCAACAACTCCGGGTCGAGCGCCACGTCCTGATCGAGCGGAGTGTTCTCCTCCACCGTGAACTTGTAGCGGCGGAACAGCGGAAACAGGCCCCGGTCCTCGTCGAAGAAGATCGCCGCCGGCACCCTCAGATCGCGGCCCTGCGTATCGACGTTGTCGGTAAAGGCGTCGATGCGTCGGCCGCCTTCTCCGCGCGCTTCGTAGTCGTCCAGGCAGTCGAACAGGCCGCCGTCGACGAACGGGACCGCGGCGAGCAGACGCAGGAAGGCGTCGGGATCGCTCAGCAGATCGCGGTAGCGGTACTTGTTGAAGTCGCGGTGGCTGTCGCGGTCCCGGGCGCTGAACGCGCGCTTGCCGATCTCAGTATTGAGGGTGGCAAAGAACAGGTTTTGCAGCACGGCGCGGTAGTAGTCGGTGCGTTCCGGCGCGTGGTCCCTGAGCGCGGCGCGGGCGTAATCCTCGGTGAACAACTCGGCGGGCACCAGCTCCTTCTCTCTGAGGAACCAGATGAACAGGAGGCGGGTGATCAACCGGATCACGTGGCGCTCGGCATTGCCCGGCCCGGCGCCGTCGTCCGGGAAGCCGCAGGCTGCGACGGCGTACTCGAACCAAGCGAACAAATCGCGGTAGAAGTGGCGGTTGAGCGCGTCGGCGTCGAGCGCCCGCTCCCAGGCCCGGTGCAAGTCGTCGAAGCTGCGCACGCCCGCGCGCTCCCGCATCGCCGGCAGGGCGAGGTCGGCGAGTGCGTTGAGATGCGCGCGGTGCGGGTCGGCGGCGCGGATGTCCTTGATCAGCGTCACCTTCTCCAGCACGTCGCGGTCGGCGTCGAGCCGGTGGGGGTGGCGCCCGACGGCCGCCAGCGTCACGGTCGCGCCATGCCGGAACAGCATGATGGAGGGCATCAGGTAGCGGCGGTTGACCACGCGCGTCATGTCGGCGAGCTGCGTGCGGGAGTAACGCCGGCCGGCATCCGCCTTGAGCTCGACGGAGATGAACAGAAACGACTCGATGCGGCCCCGGTCGAAGCCGTCGCTGAGCCCCGGCTGGCCGGTGATCTCGTCCTCGGTGACCTGGAACACGATCTGCGCGGACCACCAATCGTCGAGCAGACCGCGCTCCCGACCGGTCAGCGGCTGCGCCGCCTCCATGTCGGCGCGGATACCGGCGAGCTCATCCCCGTCCCCGGTTCGATCGCTGCGATAGCCGAGCGCGCCGAGCAGCGCGGCGGCGGACTCGTGCAGCGGCGCGGCGCCCGCGAAGCCTGCCAACGCGGCACGCAACGCTTCCCGCAGCTCAGCCATCAGCGTGCTCCCGGTCCGTCTCCACGGATCCATGATAACACGTAACGCCAAGTCTCGCCGCGGCGGGCCGCAGCAATGATGCCGCAATGCGCCGCGCGCCACTCACCGGCTTGCGCGGCGCGGGCGGACGGTGCATCCTGCGGGGCATGGCATCACTTCGGGCAGCAGTTATTGGACTCGGGCGCATCGGCAGCACGTTCGACGACGAGATCACGCGCGGCGGCACCTTCTTCCTTCCTTACTGTCACGCGCCGGCGTACGCGGAGTCGCCGCTGGTGGAACTGGTAGCCGGCGCCGACCTCAACGCGCAGCAGCGCGCCTGGTTCGCGGAGCGCTGGGGCCTGCGCGAAGATCAGGTCTACGCCGACTACCGCGAGATGCTGCAGCGCGAGCGCCTGGACCTGGTGAGCGTGTGCACCAGCGCCCGGCCCCGCGCCGGCATCATCGAAGACGCGGCGCGCGCCGGGGTGCGCGGCATCTGGGCGGAGAAGCCGATCGCGGTGAGTCTGGCGGAGACCGATTCCCTGCTGCAGGTGTGCAAGGAGCAGGGTACCGCGGTGGCGGTCAACTGCCACCGGCGCTGGAACGCGCTGTTCAAGGAGCTCAAGGGCATGCTCGACGCCGGCGAGTTCGGCAAGCTGCAGCAGATCACCGTGCACGGCACCTTCGGCTTGTCCAGTAACGGCAGCCACATGATCGACACCATGAACTTCCTGGCGGGGAGCCGGGTGGAGTGGGTGTTCGGGGAGATGGAATCGGATGCCGCCGCGGCCGGCGACGACGACCTGCAGGGCAACGGCTACTTGGCGTACGCCAACGGCGTGCGCGGCTTCGTGCGCAGCATGCCGAGCGGCGCCGCGTTTACCTCGTTCGACGTCATCGGCGAGCAGGCGCGCGCGGTCACCGGCGACGACGGGATGAGCTGGCGGCTGGTGCGCCGCGTACCGGGCGACGTGGAGCGGCCCAGTATGCGCCCGCTGTCCAACCGCTTCCGCGGCGCGCTGCCGGTGGAGTACCCGTTTCCGCTGCCCAACCGCCTGCAGGCCAGCGGCCTGGCCATCGTGGAGGATCTGGCGGCGTGCATCGCCGGCGGCGGAACGCCGCAGTGCTCCGGCGAGGACGCCGGGCACGCGCTGGAGGTGGCGATTGCGCTACGCGAGTCGCATCGCCGCGACGGCCAACGGGTGCGGCTGCCGCTCGCCGACCGCGAGTTGCGGCTGGTTTCCAGCGACACCTTCCGGGACCACACGCCGGCCCGCCTGCGCTGACCGCCCCGCCGGCTTTGCCGCGCGCCCCGAGATTGACTGCCCGGCGTGGCGCGGGCGGCGACGTGGGACGCGGTGACGCACGCCCGGCGCCGGGGAGGCCGGCGGGAGCCGGCAGCGGTTCGCTTTTTCGGGCGGGCTCGCCCGCCGCGGCTCCGGCGCCGCTATGCCGGGGGCGCCAGCGATTGCAATCCGGCGGCCGCGAGGATGGTTTCCTGCACCGCGAGCTCGTGGGCAAAGCTGCGGTCCGGCGGCTGCTCGCCGTGAATCGTGGCCAGGAACGCGCGCAGGCTCTCGACGTAGCGCGGGCGCTTGGGCACCGCCACCTCCTGCCAGCCGGCCTCGTAACCGTCGCGCGCGCTATCCGGGCACAAGCGCAGCCGGGGCGGCTCCAGCGGCTCCAGCACGGCGCTGCCGCGGGTGCCGTATACCTCCAGGCGGCGCGCCGGCTGCGGGTTCACCTCGGCGGCCACCGACTCCACCACCGCCAGCGCTCCGGGATACTCCAGCACCGCCGCGGTGTTGTCGCGGTACCAGGGAAACTCGGCGCTCTGCTGGCGGGCGAACGGCGTCACCCGGTGCGGGCGGCCCAGCAGCGCCACCACGGTATCGATCACGTGCCCGGCGAGGATGAACATGATGCCGCCGGCGCGCTCGCCGCGCGAGTCCCAGCGCTGCCAGGCGGCCGGCGTCGACCGGCCGGTCGAGATGCGCGCCCGCACCGAGACGATGTCGCCCAGCCGGCCCTCCGCCGCCCAATCGACGATGAACTGAAAGCCCGCGTTGTAGCGGAACATGTAGCCGAGCTGCAGGTGCAGCTTGCGCTCCGCGGCCAGGCTCAGGAGCGCGGCGAACGCCTCCAGGTCGTCGCCGGCCGGCTTATCCAGCCACACGTGCTTGCCGTGCTCCAGGCAGGCGCGGGCGAACGCCAGGTTTTCCGATACCCGCCCCTCGACCGCAACCGCGGTGATGGTGGAGTCCTCCAGCATCTCCTGCGGCGCCGCGTACCAGTGCACGCCGGAGTAGGGGGGCCCGGCGCCCAGGGCGGCGCGTAACTGCGCGGAGGGTTCGCATACGCCGGCGAACTCCACCGCCTCGCTTTCCCGCATCACCCGCGCCTTGCCCGCGGCGTGATCGTGGCCGATGCCATACTGTGCCATGCGCGTCTTCATGCCCCCGATTACAGCACGTCCGCGCGCCGCGGCCAAGGGCGCGACCAACGCGCGCCGATCGGCTATGATGGGCGCTCCAAAACATCCGCTCCAAGCGAGGAGGTCGCCATGCCCAAGATCAGCGGTCAAGCTCCCTTCGCGTTCTCGCTGTGCGAGGACCTGTACAGCGTGCCGGAAAAGGCGCGCGCCTGCGAGGTGAACCTCCACGGCGGCTTTGCCGTGGACCCGGACACCCGGTACGTCTACTACGGTATGCCGGGTTGCGGCCTGATGCGCATCGCGCCGCATCTGCGCAGCCAGGAGATCATCGAGCTGCCCTCCGACCTGAAGCCGATCAACTTCCACAGCACCGCCTTCATGTACTTCGACGGCAAGCGGCGGCTGGTGCTGCCGGCCAACAACGACGCCAAGGTGGTGGTGGTGGGCCTCGACGGCAACGTGGACTACGTGCTCGAGCGGCCGGAGTTCGACGAGTACCGGGACGCGCAGACGCCGTTCAACCCCACCGACGCCGCCTTCTCCCAGGGCACCCTCTACGTGGCCGACGGCTACGGCGCCAACTACATATCCACCGTCGATCCGCGCCTCAAGACCTGGCAGCGCACCTTCGGCGGCAAGACCGACGACCCCGAGGCCAAGGGATTGTTCGGCACCGCCCACGGCCTGGCGGCGCATCCGAACGAGATGCACCTGACGATCGCCGACCGCCCGCATGCCCGCTTCCAGCACTTCAGTCACCACGGGCACTTCCGCTCCATGCACGGCCTGCCGCCCGGTTCCAAGCCCTGCGGCATCAGCTTCATGCGCAGCGGCACGCGCTGGTACGCGCTGGTGGGCAGCCTCGACGATCCGCAGGAGGGGAGGCCGGCGCCGCTCTACATCCTGGACGCCATGACCTATGAGGTGCTGTCCACGGTGCGCCCCAAGGAAGAGCTGGGCGTGGAGCTGGCCGACCACATTCACAACGCCGTGTGGTACCGGCACCACGGCCACGTCTACCTGATCTGCCAGGCGTGGAACCCCGGCCACTACTTCGTACTGGTGCAGGAGGGGTAGTTTTTTCAGTGCGGCTGCGGTGGCGGCGGCGCCAGCGGGGTTACGGCGTCGGCCCGGTCGTAGGCGTAGTGGTTCACGCGCGGCGTCACCGGGTAGCTGAGCAGGGTCGCCGCGCTCGGCCGCAGCAGCGCGCGCAGCGCCTCGGGCGGCGCCGCGGCGTCGAGCCAGGTTTCCCACTCGGCGGGGGAGAGCAGGGCCGGCATCCGGTCGTGGAGCTCGGCCACCGGCGCCGCGGCTGGCACCGTGATGATGGTGCAGCTCGGCAGCGGAGGCGCGGCGCCGCGCTGCCAGCGGTCGTGCAGGCCGGCGAAGGCCAGGGGCTCGTCCGCGGCGGGGGTAAAGTAGTAGGGCTGGCGCACGCCGCCGGCGCGTTGCCACTCGTAGAAGCCGCTGGCCGGTACCAGGCAGCGGCTGCGCTCGAAGGGGCGCCGGAACACCGCCCGCGCCGCCAGACTCTCGGCGCGCGCGTTGATCAGCGGCGCGCCGCGTTGGTTGGGCGCGGGCCACGCCGCCGGCACCAGGCCCCAGCGCACCAGCCGCAGGCGCCGCGCCCCGCCCTCGGCCACGACGATGGGAACCTCCTGGGTGGGAGCCACGTTGTACCGCGGCTCGAGGCGGGGAGTGGCGGCGTCGCTCTGCACCGCGTAGGCGGCGATCGGCTCTTCCGATTCCGCATGGAGCGCGTAGCGGCCGCACATGCCGCCAGTGTGGCGGACGGCGCGGCGGGCGGTCAAAGGGCGATCAAGTGGCGGTCAACTTCACCGGCCGGCGGGGCGGGCCGATAATCGGAAGGTGAGCCCAAGCACGCGCGGTAAGCCGGCGCGCGGCGCCGCCAAGCGCGCCAAACGCCCCAAGCGCCCGGCCGCTCAGGTACCGCAGGCCCGCTTGGTGGTGTTCCTGGTCACGATGATCGTGGTGCTCACCGGCATCCTCGTCGGCCTCCTGTTGCGCCCGCCCGACTCGCGCGCCGCCGCCGGGGCTGCCGTTGCGGCGCGCCGGCCCGCCGGCCCCAGCCGCGCGGGGCTGCCGATGGGGCCGGAGTTCGAGCCGCCGCCGGCACGCGTCCTGCCGCCGTCCGCGGCGCCGGCGCCGCCGGCGGCGCGTTCCGAACCGCCTGCGCTGCCGCCGCCGTCACGCGCCGCGGGGGCGAGGGTAGCGGTCGTGATCGACGACGCCGGCAACAACTTGCAGGAGCTGGAGCCGTTCCTGGGGTTTCCCGCGCCGCTGACCTTCGCCGTGCTGCCGCAGCTTCGCCACTCCGCGGGAGCCGCCAAGCTGGTGCGCGCGCACGGCCACGAGGCGATTCTGCATCAGCCGATGGCCGCGGTGAGCGGCCTCAACCCCGGCCCCGGCGCCATCTCCGCGGAACTCCCAGACGCCGAGATTCGGCGCCTCCTGGAGCGCAACTTCGCCTCCATCAGCGGCGCCGCCGGCACCAACAACCACATGGGCTCGGCCGGAACCTCCGATCCGCGCGTCATGGACACGGTGATGGCGCACCTTGCGGTGCTGGACAAGTTCTTCGTCGACAGCCGCACCACAAACACCAGCGTGGCCGCTCCCTACGCCGCCAAGCACGGCGTCCCGTTCATGCAGCGCGACGTGTTTCTGGACCACGACCGCGACCCGCAGGCAATCCGCAAGGCGTTGCGCGCCGGCCTCGACGTGGCCCGCCGAAAGGGGCACGCGGTGTTGATCGGCCACGCCTCGGTGGCCGCGGTGGCGGAAGCGCTGTTCGAGGTGCTTCCCCACCTCGAGCGCCAGGGCTATGAAGTGGTGCCGCTGTCCACGCTGATCCCGCCGGGAGGCGCGCGGGTCGCCGCCGCCGCCGGCCCATGACCGTACTCGGCATCGAGACCTCCTGCGACGAGTGCGCCGCGGCGGTGGTCGCCGGCGGGGTGCAGATTCGCAGCAACGTCGTCTACTCCCAGATTGAGGAACACCGCCGCTACCAGGGGGTGGTGCCGGAGATCGCCAGCCGCAAGCACGTGGAGTGGATCGACGGGGTAGTGGCGCACGCGTTGCGCGACGCCGCCGTCGAGCTTGAGGAGATTGACGCGGTGGCGGTGACTACCCGCCCGGGGCTGATCGGTTCGCTGCTGGTGGGGCTCTCCTACGCCAAGGGGCTGGCGCTGGCGCGGGATCTGCCGTTGATCGCGGTGGACCACGTGCAGGCCCATCTCTACGCGCCGCACATGGAGCGCGATCTCGCCTATCCCTACGTCGGGCTGCTGCTGTCGGGCGGGCATACGCTGATCGCCGAGGTGCACGGCTTTGACCGCATCAAGGTGCTCGGCGCGACCATCGACGACGCCTGCGGCGAGGCGTTTGACAAGGTGGCCAGGTACTTCGCCATCGGCTATCCCGGCGGGGTGGCGATCCAGCGCCTGGCGGAGTCGGGCAACGCCGCGGCGTACCGCTTTCCGCGCCCCGCGTTGCGCAAGGGCGACCACCGCTACGACGTCTCCTATTCGGGACTCAAGACCGCGGTGATCCACCAGCGGGAGCAGTTTCGCGATCCGGCGTGGCCGGCAACGCCCGCCAACCTGGCGGCCGCGTTTCAGCAGACCGCGGTCGACATCGTGGTGGACAAGGCGCTGCTGGCAGCCCGCGAGACCGGCCTCGACTGCGTGGTCGCCGCCGGCGGGGTGGCCGCCAACACCTACCTGCGCCAACGCCTGGACCGGGAACCGGTGCGCGCCGTGTACCCCAGTCTGCCGCTGTGCACGGACAACGCGGCGATGATCGCCGGCCTCGGCTACCAACTGCTCGCCCGCGGCGAGCGCAGCAGCCTGCAGGTCAACGCCCGGGCAAGGGTAGGGGAGTTCCGCGCCCGCTACCCCTGACTTCCCCGGGCGGTTAGCGCCTCGGCGTCAGGCCGCGATTGCCGCTTCCCGCGCCCACACCAGGTGCTGCACGGTAACGTCGTTGGGCACCGTGCAGCCGGCGCCGATCATGAAGCCGGCCTTGCCCATCTCCGCCAGCGCGGCCCGTACCTCGGCGGCGATCGCGTCGCGCGGCCCGTTGACGATGGGGCCGCGCTCGTCGAGGCCGCCGATGATCGGGCGCCCGAACAACTCGCGGCCCTCGCTCAGGCTCGGGTTGTCGTTCTGCGGCGCCCAGTTGACGGTGTGCCCCGGGTAGTCGCGAAAGTCCTCCAGCCGCAGCCCGCGCCCGCACACGTGCAGGACGTTGCAGGTGGCTCCGGCGGCGGTGGCCGCCCGCAGCACCGTGAGGTCGTGCGGCTTGACGTAGCTGGCGTGCTCCTGCGACGTAAAACGGTCGCCGTCGCCGCCCTGCGCCGAGAAGTAGATGCCGGCGGCGCCCGCCTCGATGCAGGCGGCGGCGAACCCGGCCAAGCTCTCCGCAATCGCCCCCAGCCCGGCTGACACCGCCTCCGGGTCGGCCTTGAGGTGCTCGGTTACCTTGTTGCCGCTGATCTTGTTGCCGGTGGCGTAGGGGTTGAAGATGGTGGTGGCCATCAGCACCTCGCCGCCGAGCGTGTCCACCAGCTCGCGCAGGCCGCTGAGTTGCGCCTGGTACGCGGCCGACGACTGCGGCGTCGGTTCCAGCTTGCGCCAGTCCGCCGGGCTCTCGATGGCGGCGACGCCGACCGGTTCGTAGTCGTTGTCGTTCATCACCTTGAGGAGGTCCGGGTCGGCGGCGCGGTAGTAGTCGACGTGCGCCTGGGCCATCGCGTGGCCGGCGGCTTTGGCGGCCGGGAAGTGAAACCAGAATCCGGCCGGCACCTGGTCCGGGCGTTCGCCTCGCAGCATCGCCCGCATGCGTTCGATCTTGTCCATCGCCGCCATCATAGCACGTCCCCCGCAAACGGGGTACTCCCCGGCCGAGTACTCGCATTCGGGACGGCCTGGGATCTTCACGCCCGCAAGTAGACAGAATATACATTATCGGTAGTTAGCGAGACATGTTACCGCGGGTAGCGAGACATGTTACCGCGGGTAGCGAGACATGTTACCGCGGGTAGCGAGACATGTTACCGCGGGTAGCGAGACATGTTACCGCGGGCCAGGAGGAGGAAAATGTCGAAGCTCGGACGCCTGCAGGCGCTCGCCGCCAACAACAACCTCGAAATCAGGCAGCACCTGACGAACAGCTACTCGGTAGTGCGTTCCGACGGCTCGCCGATTTTGAGCCGCCGCACCGCCAACCAGGTAGACCACTGGCTCATGGGCTACAACGCGGGCGTCCTGCACGGAATGGAAGCGGCGCGCGCAGTCGACGCCGCCAAGCTGCGCGCCGCAGTAGACCGAATCCAACCATGAGCACGCGCAGGCTGATGACCATGTTGCGCAAGTACCGCACGCACCGATGCGGGCCGCCGAACCTGGCGCTCGTCGCCACACGCAGTCACATGAGCGCCGGCCCTTGGGCGCACGTACTCGCCACCTGCCTACCGCCAGATGGCGCCGCGCTCGACCCCTACGACATGGCCGCGGTGTTTCCCCTCTACGTCCGCCCGGCGCCGCCGCCGGAAGGCCAGAGGGAACTCGGGTTATGATCGGGTTATGAGGAGCAACTGGAGGCAGGAGGAACCGGAAAACCCGTTGGCGCACTGCCCGGCACATGAAAGCGGCGACCACTGCGGCCATATGGACACGCACGATGTCTGCTGCGAGTGCGGGTTGACGATCGGCTCGGAGGATGTCCCACCGCACTGCGAGTGGCCGCCATTGCACGGCGCACCGCCAAAGGAACGCGAGCGCGAGGTCTGCGCGGTCAGCCGGGTTTGGCTACGCGTCGAACCGTAGTACCACCACGATCAGCCCGCCGGCGCCGCTGCTCACGACGCTCAGCAGCAAGTTTATCGGAAAGCCACCCCGCGCAGATGCGCATCCGCTCACGATCAGGCTCACCGTCAGCCCGCTGCGGATGGTCATGGTCGCCGTCGTCATTGAGCGGCACCCCACGATGGCAGTAGAAGACGGCGCCCTCTGCGAAGGCAAACAGCAGGTGATTCCACCTATCGACGTCGCCGCGCTCCGGAGAACCAGGCCGAAACGCGCAGTTGTCACACGGACGGACGAACGGCGAGGTTTGCGGCCGATCCGGGTCCAGCAGATCTTTCGCCTGGAACGGCTCCCACGTCGCCCCACACTCGGAGCAGCCCCGCAAGGTCTCAGAAGACCCCACCACCACCACACCACGCGCGCCGCCGGCCCGCCGCAAGCCCTCCTCCGTGAAGGTCACCGTGACCCCGCGGCCGGCACCGCACCGCGGACACAGATCAGCACCACGACAGCCAGCCACTAACCCGCTCCCCGCGCCGCCGCAGCCCTACGCTCCACGGCAGTACGCGCCGCCCAGCGGGCGGCGTGCCCTTCCAAATGTTCCCGCGACGGTAGGAGCCGTATGCCCACCACCGGCCGCGCGCCGCCAGGCGCCGTCGCACCACGGAACTCCTGCAGCACGAACCGCCCCTCGTCATGGAGTTCGCGCGCCGCCGCAACTACCCGTTGACGCTGCTTCTGTCGATACGCACGAGTCGACCCAACCGAGGAATACCCCACCAAGATAAGGTCGTTGCCAGCAAAAATGGGATACCGGGACACCTCCGGGTTCGCCTCCCGGCCGCCCACATGGACGGCCGCCCGGTGCGTCGCGCGACGGCTCGGACGGCCGCGCTCGGTCTGGACCCGACCGAGCGCATCGAGCACATACCCTTGATCGTCCCTCCTGACCACCGGCAGGGTCGGCTGGATCAAACGCCCGTTCACCGTCGCGAATCGATCCCACGCGCAGTAAGCCGAAAGCATAAGCCGATGCTTCCGCGCGCTGCGGGCCGCCAGCTCCCGGAGCAGCAGACGGTCGACCTGAGGCCCCTGTTGACTCCCTCGCGGCAGGTGGCACATAAGGGTCACCACCTCCTCACGGCCCAGGACCGACGGAAGACGATACACCTCCACCAGCGGGTACATACCCCCCTTCGCATCCCCCCGCCACCGAATCCGGGCAAGGTCCAGCGCGCGCAGCCCATTCAGAAGCCGCATCGCGTACCGCGTGTCCCACCGCATACCCGGAAAGATCATGCGATAAAGGTACATGAGCGGCACTGCCAACCAGTTTGGCCCGCCACCGCGCATCGAGTGATCAACGGCGACGAGCACCTCCCACCCCAGCCGCGCCGCCACCGGCACCGCCGGCCCCCTGGCATTGATCCGCAACCCGTCAAACAGCCCCAATAACTCCATCGGGAGCACTTTCGACGGTTCGGGCGCGAGATGCGGCAAGTATCCGACCTCGAAGCGCGGCTCCTTGAGGACCGGCAACCGACCGAACGGCAGGTCCGATTGCGCAGCGACGACCACGATGCGCCGCGTCCGCACTAGCGGCCCCGGCAAGTTCGTGTGCTTACCGGAATCCCAGACCGCGCCGGCAACATCCTCGCCTTGCCAGGCGGCAACCAGCGGATCCGCCACGTACTGCAACGTAGCATCGCTCACGGCCGCCGCGGCTTGGTGCAGCTCCTGAGCCCGCTCCAGGAACACCGCCGGGTCAGCATCCAGCAGCGCGAAGTCCAGCAGCCGCCGATCGCCTGCATCCGACAAGGCCCGCAGCACGCGCGCAAGCCGGAGCTCAGCCTGCTCCCTCGCCCGCGCCGGCCCAGGCAGATAGTCCAGGAACTGCTCCAGCGTCGGGACGTACTCATCGGGCGCTGCCGCACCGTGCAGATTGACCCAGTTCGCATGCGCGGCTGCCACCACCACCCCCTCCGCCGAGGAGGCCGCGACGCGCATCGCGGCTACCCGCGCGCGATAGGCGCGGTACTCAGATTTGGTCACCCGGCTCCGGCGGCTCGTAGCCGTTGCCCGCCTCGGACTCGTCCGCAAGCGGTTCGAAGGGGCCGATCAGCCCCCGCTTGCGGCGGGACGGCCGCGGCAGCGGGTCGATGAGCTCCCACCCCGCCCTGCCACCACGAGTCTTAATGGTGAGGAAATCGCCATCCCAATCGTAGTTGTTCTTGTTCCTGGACAAATGCGCGATTCGCTCCGGCCGCTTCGGATCATCGCCCACTGCCCACTGCCAATCACCGCTGTCCCGATCCACCTCGCGTTTGTCCGGCATGCGCAACGTCCAGAGAGCGCGCACGCTGCCACGCCACGCAGTTGACCCCGCGTAGTCGGCAGCCTCACCGTCCTTCGCCTTCGCTGGATGAGCAACGACCAGCACCGCGCAACCCGTCCGCATGGCCCACCCTGCGAGCGCGTCCAACGCCACAGACACCAACGCGCGGTCATTCTCATTCACCAAGATGGCCATGCCCGCAGGATCGACCACCAGCAGCTGCGCACCGACCCCCTCGGCATAGGAGAGCAGTGCCGCCCCGGTCTCCGTCAGCACGCCGACAGTCGCCACGTGCCGGCTACCGGACTCCGACGGCCCCCAAAGGGGACCGTACCCCCGCATCGGGACCACGTGGAGACGGGAGTTAATGCTCGGATGCGCAATCCAACCGCACCCGCCATAGTCGCGCAGCCGACCGCGCACACGGACGTGCTCATCAGCCGTATCCTCCCACCCGGCAATGACCACCGGCACCGGCTCCGGGCACAGGCCCGGAGCCTCCGCCCCAATCACTCCGCCGCTGGGCAGCCACCCGCCAGCCAACTCCAGCGGCCCACGGTCGCACGCGAGCGCGGCGCCGAGCTGCATCGCAAGCTTTCCCTTGCCTTCGCTACCGGGACCAGTCAACATGGCCAGCTCGCCAGCCGGCAGCCATCCGTCCACCAACCACCGACGCAAAGGCACTTCCTTCAGCCAGCGATCGCCGCTCATTACCTCAGGGAGCCGGCTACGTCGCGGCGCAAGAAGACCCCGCAGCGCGGCGGCCTCACCCTCGACCCCGGCAAGCAGATCAGCAGCGCCGAGGTCGGCGCCGCGCCGGAGCAGGTCGGGATTGGCCATCGCCTCCAGGCGCCGCCGCGCGTAGCCCTCCCGAACGCGCAAAGCGTAGTACGACGCGTTCGCGGCACTAAGGCCATCGGCCATCGAGACCAAGTCGATCTGAGTGACCTCACCATCCAGGCCCGCGGCGACCCTCTCAGCGACACCAATCGGCGGCAGCTCCGGTTCCAGGTCCAGCACCCGGGCCAGCTCCAACCAGACCCGCCCCAACACCACGTCGGCGAACATGTAGGACTCAACGCCGCGCCCCGAACCATGCCGAACCGAAGTGTCAACCAACGCGCCGCTGACCAACGCCCGCTCGTTCTCGCCGTACTGCCGGCGCTCAAGATCCGTCATGACCGCTTCCCCCAGTCGAACATGCTGGCGATGAATCCATGCAGCATTAACCCGACCCCAATGCCACAGACAAGCCCAACCAAGTACCCGAGCAAACCGGCCTCAAGATCAGTCACGATCGCCCCTTTCGGCCTGGAGCTCGCGGGTGGCCGCGGCCACGTGCAGCGCAATCGTGCGCACCCAGGTCGACACGCCGGCACACCCCGCAGCACGGGCCGCCGCCCGCAGCCGCGCCAGCTCCGCCGGCGCCAGCCGCAGCTCCAGCCGCTCCGTCTGCCGCCGCATACTCATCATACCTTCCTCCTATCGAGAAACGCCTTCGGATGGCCACACGCCCCAAACGCATAGTAACGACACGCGTCGCGATGGCATACCGCCTTGCCCACCACCGGACACACCGCCGGGATCGGCGGCAGGCCCCCGGCGGCCGAATCGACCCGACGACGCGACGAACGCACCGGCGCCGGCGCCGCCGGCGGCGCCGCGCCGAACAACAAGAGCTGGTCGTCGCCGCTCAACCGTCCGCGTCCGCAAGGAAAGGCTCACGCATCGGCCCCGCTTCGTCCCACAAGCCAGCGCGCCGACGCCCCGCCACGTAGCCATCGCAAAACCGCAGCGACCCCATCGCCTCCTTCTTCCCGGCGACCGGCGGCGTTCCCGGCTTGTGCCGCCACACCTCCCACAGATCGGACCGAGGCGGGCGCCGGACCGTCAGCATGAAGCCCACCACCGGCCCGCGCTCGAAGATGAACGCCTCACCCATTCGCCGCCCCCGGATGCTCCTCCACCCACGCCTGCAACTCCGCTTCGAGACGGGTGATATGAGGGAAGGCCGCTTCCTCCGACAATTGGGTGAGGCCCATCATGACACCAAACAACGCGAAGGCGCCCGCGTAGAAGCAGTCGCGCTCCTGCTTGCGCTGCAGCGCGGTGAGACCGGGCAGCCGTGCCCCGTAGTTGCACTCCAGCAGCCGCTCAAACGCCCGCTCCAACGTCTCACCCACTACCATCCTCCCGGTGCGCAATCGCCACCGCCGCGGTGGTGAAGCTCGCGGCCACCGCCGCAGTCGCCGCGTTCAGCTCGTCGCCGAGCACCAGATCCAGCGCCAACACGCCACCCGCCACGACGACCGACAACGCCGCGACGATGAGGCGCCAGCCGGGCGCGCCGCTATACGCCACGTTGCTTCCTGACACCGGATTGCCGGAACCGCGCGGCCGCAGCCTCGCGCACGTTTACCGTCCGCACCTCATCGTCCTTCAAGGTGGCCTGCGCGATGCCGCCGGCGCCACGCATCAGCAGCGCGCCCGCCTTGACCGGCGCCATAGATTTCCCGGTCCCATCGCCGGCCGCCCAGGCCCCGCCTCAACAACTATAGCCCACGGCAACGAGCCGCCATCAAACTGCTCGTCCAGCGCGTCCGCGAACACCTCCACGGCGCGCTCGATCCGCTCCCGCCAACCCGACGCCGGCGTCCAGGCCGGACGAAAGCCCATTACTGGTGGTGCTCCCACTCGTGGTCGGCGATAGCGCGGGCCACCGCGGCGCGCACCGCAGGGTCAGCCTCCGCCAGCACCTGGTCGTCGCTCTCGCCAGCGAGCACCTCCCGCTCATGCTGCGCAGCGGCCCGGCCAGCGACCGCGGCCGCCTCCACAGCAGCACGGTCGCGTTCGGCGATCCGCTCCCGCTCGCGCACGTGATCCACGTTCTGGTGGAGCAACATCACCAGCGCCGCCACCACCGACGCCGTAATCAGACACATCCCAAACAGCGGTACCCACCGCACCTGCAGCTGCATAGCCCACCCTACCACACCACCGCCAAGTAGGTTTGCCCGGAGGCGCCAGCTCGAGGTACACTCCGGCAGGCCCGCCCGGATCTACCGCCACTTCACTCCCTGCCCACACGGGCAGGAACGAATGTAGGGGCCGCGGCGGGCCATTTTCCCGTATCAACCGCGGTACGTACCCCATGAGCTGCCGACGTGCACCGGATCGCCCGCACCGGCGGACCAAAGGATCGGCTACGGGCCACTCCCTCAAATTTCTGCCGGCAGGTACTTGTACGTACACCGCCGCCGTGCTATACTCCCCTCATGACGACCCGCCGGGGACCGAGCGCGCCATGATGCCGTGGTACTGGAAGCTGTTCTACTGGGCCGTCCTGATAGTGGGCCTGCTCGTGTTCGGCTACTTCGGCGACCGCCAACTCCAACGCACCGACTACGCTCGGGGGACCATCCGGGGAGGCGTCGAAATGCCCACCCCGTTCGAGGCCGACGGCCTGGACCCCTACTACGACTACAACTAATGACCTACACCTCCGACGACCTGATCCGCACCGGCCACCGCGGCGCCGGCGCCGGCCGGTGCGCCACCTGCGGCGCCAAGGTGGTATACTACGTCGCCGCCCAGCAGAGCAGCGGCATCGAGACCGCCTTCGAGGAGCTGCCGGACGGCAGCCTCAAACCGCACCTCAGGTGCACAGGAGGAAAACAATGTGGACCCGAATGAGGTACGCCCTCATCGCCGTCGCGGCGCTGCTCGCTGCCGCGCCACTCCTCGCCCAGGAGGAGGACCAGGCCCCGACCATCGTCGAGTGGCGCGCCTCCGGCGCGCCCTGGGGCCCCTACACAGAGTGGAAGCAGGCCACCATCCACCCCACCGAGACCGCCCAAGAAGGCACCCCCATAGCCGACGCACCGGGCAGCTTCCGCTGGATACGCTACCGGTCCGGGCCCCAAGCCTGCTTCTACACCGCCACCAAGGAGCAAGACGGCACCCTCACCAACATCGGCGGCGGCCGCGACTGCGCCCACCCAGGTGCCTCCTGCGGCTACTACATGGAGGGTTGGACCATCTTCGGCGCATCCGGGCAGGACTGCACCGCCATCGAAGTGCCCCAGTGCGAGGGGATTTGTTGGTGAGCGGCCGCACGGCGCCTACCCCGCTCACCAAAGAAACGGTGATCACCCAGGCGAACATCGACGCCTCGCGCCTTGTGCAGGCCACCCTCGACGCAGCCGCGCGGGCCTGCCAGGAAAGCCTCAATAAGGAAAGCGCCCTCAGCGTCCTCAACGTCAACCGATACCCCACGGTGATGTCGCCCGGCGAAGCCCGCACCTTGCAGACCGCCATCAATGACGCACTCTCCCGCGCCGTCGAGGCCGCCGCCAAGGCCGCCAGCACCCAGGCCATCGAGACCGCCCTCGAGCAGGTCAACGACGTGTGGCGCAGGATCGAACCGACCGAGACCAAGGCGCTGAAGGGCACATGGGAAGACCCCCCAAGCCGCTATCCATGACCGTCGAGGCGCTGCAAGCAGCGGTCGCCCACTACCAAGCGGACGTAGCCGCCGCCGAAGAAAAGCTGAAAGCCGCCCGCGCCGACTACCACGCGGCACGAAAGGCCCTCGAACAGCACGAGAGCAAGGAGCAATTATGAAGGTGCCCCAGGAAGTACTCGACCGCATGCAAGCGCGCCGCGCCGACGCTCACGCCCGCGCACAAGCGCGCCGCGAGAAAGCCCGAGCCCGCGCTGCCGACCGCCAGTTAGCCCTGCGCCTCAAGAGCCGCGCCCGCGGCAGCAGCGACGTAGCCGCCGTCCGCGCCGAGATCGCCGCCGAACGCGCGCGCGAGCAGGCCGATCAGCTCGCCGGAGCCGGCAACGCCGTCGGCGCTGCTCAGTCGCGCGACCACGCCGACCGTCTCGACCGCGCCGCCGCCATACTCGCCCCCGCCCACCAGGGGGATAGCCCCGGATGCAGCGTAGATGCGTCAGATCCCCCGCACACGCGGGGATAGCCCCGGGTAGAGTGCAGATGCATACGATCCCCCGCGACTGCGGGGATAGCCCCGGATAAAGAGCCGGTGCGTCAGATTCCCCCGCACACGCGGGGATAATTTCCCTGAAGGAGTACCGATGAAGCGCATCCTGATAGTGCTGATAGCCGCGGTCGCCACGCTCGCGCTGGCGGCCTGCGAGGAGGCCGCGACACCCACCGCCCCGGCCGCGGCGGCCCCGCCGGCCACGTCCGCGCCGGACCCGGCGCCCGCCGCGAAGGTGATCGAGCTAAGGATCGCCGCGGACGGCGCGGATCAGCGCGTTGAGCAAACCGTCGGCGGGAACACCAGCAACCTGGTGGTGCACACCCTCGCGTTCCCCTCGGATTTCTCCGCAGGCGTGCCGCTCGGGAACGCCGGCAAGGAAGGCTACCTCGACCAGTGGTTCCGCTTCACGTCCACCGTCCAACTCGCCGCCTTGACGAACGAGGAGCTGGAGCGGCAGTCCGGAATCAGCATCGACGGCACCGGCCGCACATGGCACCTCCTCGCAGTCGAACCCATGCCGGACTTCCACATCTCCGTCACCGGCACCCTCGGCGGCGCACCCGGGAGCAAGCCGGCGCCAAGCGCGGCCGCGCGCCTCGAAGTCGCCCTATCGCAAGACGTGGTGGACAGTATCTATTACGAGGGCCCGCAGACTCTGACAGCCCCAGCCGCAAGCACCCTCATAAAGAAGCACCTGACGCACAACAGCGTAAAAATCAGGCTCGCGCTACGGTGATGGCGTGCTGGGAGACGACCCAAGCGAAGGACCAGCCAAAGGCGCGTCAGTCGCACCCCGATTAGTCGGCCGCGCCGTCACACCCGGGTGAGCCCCAGTGACCAACTGAAACCGATAAGCGTGCGTATGAGCATCAATCGCGCGTTGCCAAGTCCTCACCCGCGCCGCCCAAGCGTAAAGATTCCGGATCGCGCGCTTCACGTCGGCCAGGTCACCTAACGCCAGCGTGCCGTCGATGTCGGCGTTGCCGCCGATGTCCAGGGTTGCGCCGCCCACCTCACCGGTTACCTCCAGGTTGCCGGCAACCGACCCCGCGCCCTTGATGTCGAGGGATCCACCCTCCACCTCGCCGATGGCGTCCAGGCGGCGAACGTTCATGGTGCCGTTGACGGCGCCGTTGCCGGTGACGAAGAGGCTGCCGGCGCGCACCCGGCCGGGGACGGTGAGGCCCTTGGCGGTCAAGGTGGTGGTGCTGCCGTCCACGTGGGTCAGGGTGATTGCGGGATCGCCGGCGGCGGTGACCGAGGGCTCGATGCGCACCGCCTCCAGCCAGGCGTCGGGCTGGCCGACCTTGGCGAACCGCATCACCAGCTTGGCGCCGTCGGAGTACAGCTTCTCGGCGCCGGCGTCGGCCGGCGTCACGTCCAGCGGCCCCACCTCCAGTTGCTTGAACAGCGCCAGGAAGTCGGCGCGCAGTTGGTTGACCGGCTCCTCGCCGGCCTCCGGCTGCTCCAGCCTGGTGCCCCACCCGGTGTAGTAGGTCTGCTCGACGCGCTTGTGCTGCGGATCGGCGGGGTCCTCCGGCCGGCCCGAGGTCACGGTCAGGTCCCGGAGCTGGGTGTCCACCACGCCGGACTCGCCCTCATCGAGCGGCGCGGTGAGTTGACCATGCTTGTCACGGTCGTACTGGTCGGGCGCGCGCGGCAGCAGGTTCACCACCGCCGCCGGATCGGTGGCCCACCGCGGTTGGCCGGCCACGTCGCCGATGCCACTACCGCGCGTGGCGCGCAGCTCCGTTGCCCGGCCATCGCCCTGCAGCTGCACCCACGGACCGCGCAGGAACACCGGCGATGCGACGTTGAACCGGCCGGCCGACAGCCGGATGGTACCCCCGCCGAAGCGCTGGATCAGGTACTTCGCGGCCACGTTGATCTCGGTCTCGTCGGTCTCACCGTCGCAGGTGTAGTCCGCCGGCGCGCGGAATTCGGAGGAGGCCACCGTCACCACCGCGGTCGCGTCCCGCCGCGACGAGGCGAACACGACGTCCTCCTGCAGGCTGACCCACAGGTGGCCCACCAGCGCGCGCTTGAAGTCCTGCGGGTGGGTGAACACCATGTTAGGGCCGTCCCACGCCGGCTCCAGGGTATCCAGGTAGATACGCTCGTCCAGCCCGAAGTAGACGTAGTAGTTTTGCGCGGGCCGGCGCGGCCGCAGCCAGGAGGAGGTGCTCTCGGAGATGAACGTCGGCTCCGCCAGCCGCACCAGACGCCCCGCGACCGCCACGATACCGCGCTGCAGCATCGGCTTGGGATGCCGCTCGGCGTTAGCCAGGTCAAGCGTCAACTGCAGCCCGACCCGCAGCCCCGGAGTGGCGATCGGCTCGGCCGCGGCCTGGGGGCCCTCCAGGCGCCCGCGCTCGATGTCGATGATATCCTTCCGGTACTGCTCCAACTCCGTCCGCACCAGCAAGCGCTGGGCCTCCTCGTCGTGCTTCTTCCTCTCTGCCGCCTCGAGTTCCCGCTCCTCGCGCCTCCGCCGCCGCTCCATTTCGCGTTCGTAGGCCAGATCCTGCTGCCTCCGTTTTTTCGAGCCCGGCGGGTAGTACGGTCCCATCCAGTTATCCTCCCTCGCGTATGCGCACCGGCCGGTAGCGGCGCCGCTCGCTGGCGGCGCGCCTCCGGTCGGCCTCGGCTCGTTGCATGAGCCGCCGGCGTTCCTCGCGGGGGTCGATCTGGCGCCCGGAGACGCCCGCCCAGAACGAGAGAATGCGCAGAAACTCGTCGAAGCCATCCCAATCGTCCCGACCCAGGCGCGTGCGGTCAAGCGCGTCTTCGATGCCGGCGCCGGCCCGGTCGGCCAGCCACACCGGCCCGTCGATCGCCCTCCCCAGCCACTCCAGCACGGGAAAGTGGTTGCGCAGCACCTGCGCCATCTTGGCGTCCATCACCAGGCGGCCGCGCCGATCCTCGCGGACCACCCCGTTGTCGTCGGTAAAACCCAGGCCGCGCGGCGAGAACTGCCGCGCCACGCCATCGAGGAGCTGCAGCACCCGCGGCATCGCCTCCAGGCCGCGCATCGCCCGCGGCACCCTGCCGGCGCCGGTCAGCGGCTTGCCCGTAAAAAGATCCTCCTCGAGCGCCACCTCGACGCCGGTCTTCAGCGCCGGGTGGGCCGCGTTGAACAGCTCCCGGAGCAACGCCTTGCCCTCCACCCGCGGCATCCCCCACCCGCCGCCGCCCGGCTCCGGGAAGCTGAGCGCGAACAGGTTGATGTCCGTGAACGGCAGCCCAAGGTTGCCCATCACCACCTTGCCGTTCTCGCCGCGGCCCAGCACGATCGAGCCGCTTTCCCGCTGCAGGTCCGGAACCAGGCGCGGATCGATGTCCACGTCGCCGGCGAGCGCCTCCTCCAGGCTCTCCTGCCCCTTGAACGCCGCCGAGTAGAGCTGCGGCGCATCGACGATGCCGGCGATCATGTTGGGCACGGCGTGGCGGAACCAGGCGTAGAAAGGCCGGAGCAAGCGCAGGTAGCGCTGCTCGAACTCGGTCAGGTCCTGGTAGTCTACCATCCACTTCCGCGCCTCGAAGGCGGCGAACTCCAGCTCACCCTCGGTGAGCCGCAGCCCGGGCTGCCGCAGCTTGTCCACCTCCATCAGGAACATCGAGAAGCGCTGCGACGATTCCACCAGCGCGCCCACGTTCTGACTCGCCTCGAACGCCCCCTGCTGCCAGCGCAAGGGGTTGGCGCGGCTGCGCTCCCGCCGCGGCATCCCCAGCACCTCGTCCGGCTCGCCGGTCTTGGAGATCCGGGAGATTACGCCCTTCTGGCGGGCGTACTCGGCCAGCTCGGCGACCGAGTGCTCGCCGAACCGCCATGACAGCGCGCGGCGGGCCTGCATCCTGCTCAACACGCTGTCAGCCCGGGCCACGATCTTGGACTGACCCTGGCCCGCCAGCTCATGGGCCGCGCCCACCATGCCGGCATGCAGATAGCGCGGCTGAAACGCCCGCAGCCCCTCACGCAAAAAGACCATCACCTGGTTCGAGAGGATGTTCCGCACGTGGAACCCCGGCCGCAGGGTGAGGATGCCCTGCAGCCACCGGGTGTAGCCCCGTAGCGCGCGCCCGAGCACGTGCATCTCGTCGCCGGTAATGCGCACCGTGCGCTCCAGCATGTCGCGCACATCCTTGTCGAAGACCCACCCTTCCAGGTACTTCTCGCCGGGGATCGCGTGCAGCCCGATCTCGTCGAGGCGGCCGTTCTCGTAGGCGTTGACCAGCGCCGCGCGCACCTCGTCGTTCTCCACCGTCCGGAAGCTTTGCCCGCTCCCCTGCGGAATCGACCCCGCCATCGTGCTGCCCGGCGTGTACGCCTTCACGTCGAGACCGAAACTGCGCATCTGGGTCAGCAGATTGGCGCGGCCGCGCATCCGGGCGTTGGCCACCGCCCGGCCGATCAGCAACTGCCTGGCGCTGGTGATCAGCGCGCCGCGGTTCTGATCGATCACCGCCAGCGCGCTCTCGTCCGGCAGGCCAAAGAAGCCGGCGAGCTTGCGCGCCTCCTGCGTCCGCGCGTCGCCGAAGCTCACGTGCCGCTCCAGCAGCGGGCTGAACACCATGCTGCCGCGCTTGCGCGCCTCCTCCGGGAGTTGGGAGGCCACCGGCCGCCACTGGATCGGCAAGTAGTTCGCCACGTAGCCGGCGCCACGAATCAGGCCCTGCGCAGCAAGCCGCCCCTCCTCCAGGTGCCACTCGTCGGTAAGGGTCTTCACTCGCGACCACAGCTCCAGCGCCGGCTCGAGCGTCTCCTCCGGCACCACCGCGCGCACCGCCCGGTCGTCGAGCGCCGCCCGGGTCGCCGCCTCCAACTGGGCCCGCCACCCCGGCGCCGACTGATCGACGCCCTTGAGCGCTTTGCCCACGTAGTCGTACACCGTCGCCATCAGCTTGACGTAGGCGCCCTGCACCTCGTCGGACACGCCCTCGAAGGCCTGCTCGACGCGCGCGGTGTTGCGGTGCACCAGGTCCTGGGCGTCCGACTCCTGTGCCAGCTCGATCTGCCGGAGCGCGCGCTGGTAGCCGGTGCGCGGGAAGCCCAACAGGCGGGTCACCTGCCCGATCACGCCGTGCGTCCGGGACCGCCACCAGGCATCGAGGAACGGCTTGAGCCCCGGGGCCTCGCGCCCCGCACGGCGGATCGCCGCGCCAACCTCGGCCACCTGCCGCCGCACCGGGCCGGCCTGCCACCGCGCCAGGTCCCGGCCGAGAAAGGACAGGCGCTGCTCACCCAAGGACCGGAACCCGGTGAAGTCCGCGTCACCCGGCACCCCGTGCAGCCAGCTCTCCTCGTCGCGCACCTTCGCCAACTCCAGGTCGAGCGCTTTCAGCCGCTCGTCGGCCTCCTTCCCGACCGCTTGCTTCCAGGCGCCCCCGTCCCCGGCCGCGGCTCCCGCGCGCGCCGCGACCGTCGACTCGCGCTCCGCCTGCAACCGGCCCAGGTAGCGGCGCCGCAGCGCGTCCTGCGGCGTGGTCAGCCCCTCCCGATACGCATCGCGGTATACCCTGGAGAGATATTGCTGCAGTGGCGCGTCGCCGATGTCGTTGAGGCGCTGCGCACGTGCGCTGCTGGCCCGGGCCGCGCGCCCGCCAAAGATGCGTTGCGTCACCACCGGATCGGAAAGCTGCCGCAACGCCTGGTTCCGCGCGGCGCGCGCGAACCCCTTGGCGCCGGCGCGCGCGGCCGCAGTGCTGCCGAACCCGAGGTAGGTCGTGGGATCGAGCACGACGTTCGCCACGAGCCCGCCCACGCCGCGCACCAGGCGATGCTCGGAGGGAACCAGGCCGCGCTGCTCCTCGCGCCCCGCCGCGCTGGACTCGCCGCCGAACAGCACGTTGGTCCAGTCGCCCCGCCGCTCGCCGCTCAGGCCCTTGCGGATCGGCGCGTCCCAGTCGCCTTCGAGCAGGTCCTCGGCCACGTTCGCCGTCACGTATTGGCCGGTGCTGAGGCGGTCGATGATCCATTCCAAGGCCGTCAGCCGCTCCTCGTCGTCTGCCGGCAGCGAGTAGCCGGGGATCACCGGCGCCGGCGGCGGCACCGGTTCCCGGAACGTCCGCCGGCGCCGGCGCCGGCGCGCCTCCGGCGGCCGGAACCGCGCCGTGTAGTCGGGAACCTGAAACCGACTACGGTAGTCGAAGTTCGACACCGTTCAGCCGTGTACGTACAACACGTGCAGCTCCGGGGGCCCTCCGGGGAGCTGAAAACCCCCCCTACGGCCGCTCCTTTCGCCGGCGCCGCCGTCCACGTGGAGCACCCGTGTGTACGTACACACCGCCACGCTTATAGACGCTGATAGCCTATCCCGCGCGCCGCGTGCCGCCGGCGGCGAGCGTATCGGGTACGCCCTGCGCCGGAAACAGACGCCCGCCGCGAGCCTGCTCCATGCCGCGCAGGAGGGTCCGGTCGTCGTACGGCTGCTTGCCGTTCTCGTGCTTGATGATCGCCTTGATGAGCGCCAGCGTGCTGGCGCGGTCATGGATGCTCCAGGTCTTCGAGCCGATGGCGCGCTCCACGGCCGCTACGTAGGCCGCGGTGTCGTTGTTGTCCTCCGGCGGCGCCCACCGGCTGATGAAGCCGTCCACCGTGTGCAACCCGTGCCTCGTGTAGTAGGTGTCAGCAAGCTCCGTCAGAGCCTGGATGCCATCCTCGACGGTGTTGAACCGCAGGAACTCACGGTCCGGCTGCTGCTCCGACATACCGGCCCACTGCGACGGGCCGTGGCGAATGTTGCCGGGATTGTTGTTGCGGATACCCCGCGGCTCATTCGGATTTCCCAACCACGGCTGCTCCGCAGCCGCTCCCTCCGTGCGCCGTACGCTGACCGGATCCGCAGCGCGCTCCACCGGAATGCTGATGGTCACACCCGCCCGGATGCGGTCCGGGTCGGCAATGCCGTTCGCCGCCGCCAACGCCGCAACCGTGGTGCCGTACTGCTGCGCAATCGCACCGAGGGTCTCGCCGCTCTTGATCGTATGCTTCACCTTTATCTCCCCTTGCTGCCACCCGGCAGCTTGATCGAATCTCACCCCGGTCTCCGCCGCCGGCGTCTCCGCCAGCTGCGGCCGGTCCGGCGTCACCGCCGCCTCGACGCCGCGGATCAGGCGGCGGCCCGCCAACCACGGGTTGAGCAACGCCGCCACGCCCTCCTCGTCCTCATCGCCCTCCGGAGGCGTTGGCGGGGGCGCCATCGGCAGACCGCCCGGCAGCCGGCTTGCAGTCTGCACCTGCGGCCGTACCTGCGCAGCACGGTTGAGCAGCGCCTGGAGGCCAGGCTCGCCGGCATCGCGCGGCGCCAGCGCGGTGGTAGTCCCGACCGGCGCCTCGCGGGGCGCGGTGCGGGCGGTCGCCGCCGGCGCGGGCGCGTCACGCGGCGCCAGCCTGGACGCGCCCGCGCCAGGCAGGTCGCGCGGAGCCGTAACCGCCGCCGGCGTTGCCGGCACCAGATCACGGGGATCGGTCACCGCCGGCGCACGCCCCCGGCGCTGCGCCTCCAGCATCGCCGCCACCCCCTGCTGCGCACGGTCGTCCGCGCTGCGGCCGCTGCCGGCAGGAGCCGCCGCCGGCGGCGGACGATAGATGGCAAGCTGCGGCCGCTCACGCTGGAGCTGCTCCACGGACGGCTGCCGCAACGGACCCCGGCGCCGGGCGGCCGGCCGCTGCGCCAGCGCCTCCCGGCTCTCCACCCTCGCCGCCTCGTCCACCTGCGGAAGCGAGCCGGCCCCGGGCGCCGCTGGCCGCGGCTGCGCAGCGGCGGCGGTACCCGGAAGCGGCCCGAAGATGGCCGCCAGAGGATCCGGCGGCGGCGCGGCCGCCGGCTGGGCCGGTTGGCCTGCCGGAGCGGGAGCAGGCTCCTGTCCCGGAGCCGACGTCGCCGGCGCCGTTGCGCGACGCGAGGCCTCCTGCACCAGGTTCCGCACCTTGCCCGGCTCCACTCCCCGCGCCACCGGCGACTCGCTACCCTGCGGCCGCAGAACGGCCGCCGCGCGGCCCGGCTGGACACCCCTCGCCACCGGCGACTCGTTCCCGCCCGGACGCCCGTAGCCCACCGCCGGCGGCGCCGGCACCACCGGTGAGCCACGTGGACGAGCGAGCGGCGCCTCCTGCGGCTGCGGCAGCGCTCGCTCGACTCCCGGAGCCGGCAGTACGTCCGGCTCTGGGAGCGGCGCCTGAACGACCGCGTCCGGACCACGTCCGCGGAGCGTGAACTCGCCCCGAGCCGCCGGCAACGGCCGCTCATCCAGGCGCGCGAGCACCTCCTGCAGGTTGGCCGGCCCGCGCCCCGGCTCGACACCTCTAGACACTGGCGACTCGCTACCCGGCGGCCGCAGAACGGCCGCCGCGCGGCCCGGCTCCGCGCCACGCGACACCGGCGACTCGTTCCCGCCCGGACGCCCATAGCCCAACGCCGGCGGCGCCGGCACCACCGGTGAGCCACGTGGACGAGCGAGCGGCGCCTCCTGCGGCTGCGGCAGCGCTCGCTCGACTCCCGGAGCCGGCAGTACGTCCGGCTCCGGGATCGGCGCCTGGACGGCCGCGTCCGGACGACGTCCGTGGAGCGTGAACTCAGCCCGCGCCGCCGGCGACGCCCGCTCATCCAGGCGCGCGAGCACCTGCTGCAGGTTGACCGGCCCGCGCCCCGGCTCGACGCGCCTCCCGGTACGTACACCTTCACCGCGCCCAGATCCCAAAAGGACGCCCTGCAGGCCCTCCGTTTCTCCGCCGGCGGTTGTGCGCATGGTTGGATCGGCCGCGCCTGGTTCCGTTCTCGGTACGTACCGCGCATCATCGCCAGTGACGCCGCGCGCCACGCCCGGGATCGGCAACGGCCGCGCCGGCCGCGCACGTGCGCCGCGCGCTGCTCGATCCGCCTGGCGCGCCGCCGCCGCCGGCGCAAACGGTTGGGCAGCGCCGGCCGCCGAAACCAGGTCCGCCACCGGGTCGCGCACCGGCGCGGTGAACCGCGGGAACACGCGGCGATCGGTCTGCTGGCTGGTCTCAGGCGCCGCCGGCGTTCGACCGGCGACGCCTGCGGTAGGGCCCAGGCTCCACTCCTCCTCCAACCGCTGACCCAGCATCGGCTGCCCGGGCGTCCGCCGGGTCACCTCCGAGTAGCGCAGCTTCGGCGTACCGGCGCCGGCCTCCGTCCGCCCGATGCGCCCCGCATCTGATCCGGCCGACTCGAACTCGAACTCGTAGTCACTCTCGTTGAACGGCAGGTCGGTAGCCGCGCCCGCCGGCGTGTATGGCCGGCCAATGCGCCCCGGCCCGGTGTACGGTGGCTTCGGCGGCGCCGCCGGCGGAGGGGCCTCCGGAGGCGTCGAGAGGCGGCCGCCCGTCGCCGCCTCCAGCGGGTCTTCCCAGTACTCGCGCTGCCACGGCCAGGTCATGCCGTCGGTAGCGTCCGACCAGGTATCGCCAAACCACTTGAACGGACGAAAGCCCCCGCGGTCCCCCTCTCCTTCCGCGGCCGCCGGCGCCGGCGGCGCCTGGGTCTGGAACAGGAAGCGCTGCATGATCGAGTCCTGCGCCGAAGGCGTCATCGCCTCGTTGCCGTTGAGCACCACCTCATCCAGCAGCCGGCCGAGCTGCTCCGCGTACGCCTGCCGCGCCTGCCGCTCGCTATCCGGCGTCAGCGGCACCGGCCGGGTCAGCGGGTTGCCCTTGTCGTCGACCGCCCCCTCCACCGACACCTGCTTGAAGAAGTGCGGATCCGAGTACATCTCCGCCTCGATCTGCATGATCACCAGGTCGCCGAGCTGCCGCGGCGACTGCCTCAGCTCCACCCGATCCAGCGACGCGCCCCGCCGCAGCTCGGAGTCCATGATCCCCTTCATGCGCTTGTCCGCCGCCGCCAGCCGCCCCTCCAGCGCGGCGTCACCGCTCCCCTGCGCAGTAGCACGCATCAGGCCGTAGGCGGACAAAAACTCCCCCTGATCCATCAACCCCTGCATCATCAGCAACGACTGCCGCTCCTGCGTGGAGAAGCGCTGCTCCTGCGCCTTCATCGCCAGGTTGTGCATCTCGGCAGCCTTGCGGTCCGCAACCTGCCACTTGCGCTGCAGCGAGGCCATGTAAAACGCTGCGAACGACTCCGCGAACGCCTTGAAGAACACACCGAAACTATTCTCTGCCATCCTTCTTATCCTCCCCCGAAGAGCGAGCCCACTATCGCGCCGCCTATTACGAACACGCCTTCGAGCACATACTCCCACCACTCTTTTTTCGCCGCGTCCGCCTGAATTTGCGCTAGCCGCTCCTGCATATCCATCTGTTGCCCCTGCATGTACGCACTGGTGCTGATGCCGTACATCTGGATCGCCCGGTCAGCCATCTGCAAGCTGTTCTGGAACGCCAGCAGGTGCGGCCGCACGTGCCGCTCCCACGCCTTGTCAGCCATCGTCTCGACGGCCATTTCCAAACCGAGCTCCCGGTCCGCAATCGCCTGATACTGATTGGCGATCGCCTCCGACAGCGCGGCGTCATGCGCCGAAAGCGCCATGAGCTGTTGGTTTTGCGAGGCCGCAGTATTCACCCGCATCGCGAACGCCTGAAGCTGCGACGCCCGATTCTGCAGGATCAACCCCGCCGCCTGCTGCTGCGACGCCAACCCCTGCGACACCAGGAGCTCGAAGCGCTGCAACTGGTTGTCGAAGTCGGCCTCGCGCCTCATAAAGTCTTCCTCGGCCAACGCAATCTGGTGCTTCAGGTTGGCGTCCTGCATCTGCCTCCGATAGCCGTCGGCAGCCTGAAACGCGCGCATCGCGCTGCCGCTCTCCCCATAGATGTTATCCACGTCGCGCTCGGTTTGTTCGGCCAGCATGCGCATCGCGTTGGCGTGCTGCCGATTCCGCAGGTCGCGCTCGTCCTGGGTCAGCCCCTGCGCTTCCGCCGCGCTCTCCGGCAGCGCCGCGCGCTCCGCCCGCAGGAACTCGCGCATCTCGGCGGCGTCGTCGAAGCCCAGAATGCGGGCACCCTGTTCCAGCGCCGCCGCGTTGAGGTTCTGGGCCGCCCACTCGTCCTGCAGAGCGCCGGCAATCTCCACCAACTCGCCCAAGTCCTGGTAGTCGCCGAACGTCGGATCGCGCTTCGCATACCAGTCCGCAAACTTCTCGTCCATCCGGCCAACGACCGCGGTGGCCTCATCGAGCGCGTCATAGGTCCGCCCGAACAACCCCTCGAAGTTCGGATCGTCCTGCCAGGTCTCGCCGTCGTCATCCGAGAACTGGATGCGCCGGCGGCCGTCCGGGCCGGTCACCGTGCGATAGTCCCGGTCCGCCGCTTTATTCAGGTCCTCCGCCTCACGATCCGCGTTGGCAAGGCGCCAATCCGCCTCCTTCTGGCGGTAGACAGCCCACGCCTCGTCGTCCGGCGTCAGCTCCTTCGACGGCGGATTGTCATGGTGGTACTCGCTTGCCCAACTTGTCCCTCGTTTTCCACTCGCGTACAAGGTTCGTGGCGCGTTGCGGTATTTTTCGTCGTATTGACCACGCGCTCTCTCGAACTCCGCGCAGGCCCCCTCCGGATCGCCGCTGCCTCGCGCCGCACTGCAGCGGTGGTAGAGCTGCTCGACGGCCTTCCAGTCGGTATAGCGCTGGCTCTCGGTGGGCGGCTGCGGCCGCGGAGCGGCCTCCGGAGGCGGCTCCGCCGGCGGCTGCTCCGGCGGCGGCTGCTGCGCCGGCGGCGGCTGCTGCGCCGGCGGCGGCGGTTGCTGCTGCCGTTGCGGCGGCGGCGCCGGTTGACTCTGCGGCGGCACCGGGCCGGGCGTGGGCGGCGCGCTGGTCACCGACTGGTTGCGGCCCATCCCCACGCCCGGAGCAAACGCCAGCGAGGGAGCGGCGCCGGCGCCGCCCCGCGACTGCGGCGGTACCGGCGCGCCGGCAGCGGGCTGCGGCGGCCCCGAAGGCTGCACCTTCCCGGTGTCCCCTACACGAATCTCCGCCGGCCCGCCGGCGCCGGCCGGGCGCCCGAGCGGATTGCGCTTACGCCGCTTCTTGAACCCGTCAATGGCCTGCCCCACCGTCGCCACCGGTCAGCCCCCCGGGTGACGCCCGTAGTACTCAACGGTGATCGACAGCAAGGTCTGGTTCCCGGAATCGACGATCACAGAAACCAACCCCAACGTCGCCGGCACCGACCGGCGCACGATCCCCCTACGCTGCGCCACCTCCTCGGCCCCGACCACCACCGTCCGGAGCACCACCCCGCCGGCGCGCACGTAGGAGAGCGTCAGGCCCTCAGGCGGCGTCCCCACGGTCACCGTGACCGTCACCCGCGATACCCGCTGCCCCGACGGATCACCGCTGCGCGTCGGCAGCCGCACGTACCGGCGCGCCGGCACCATCCCCTCCAGCCGGTAGAGCCGCGACCCCACCACCACCACCGGCCGCCGGTCCACGGTCGTCCAGCTCATGGCGACCACTCCCGGCGCGATAAATGGGAACACGCTCACTTTCCAGCCGCCGCCCACGTCCGAGCGCAAGGACTCCGGGGCGACGACGAACGCCAGACCGTCACCCTCCTCCAGCGCCGCCGGCAGTGCGTCACCCGTAACCTTCACCGCGCCACCATGCGCCAGCACCAGCAGCAGCTCTTCCTCAATCAGGTGCGTCGCCAGCGTCCCCGATCCGCGCGCCGCATCCACCCAGCGCGCGCAGTGCCGAGTCACCTGCCGCACGTCGGCGCCGCGCAACATCGAGAGCCGCCCGACCCGGTCGCTGAACACCAGCCACTCGATATCGCTCTCCACGCTCTCCGGCGCGGCAGTGCCGACGGAATCGGCGAGCTTCGTGACCCCCCAATTCTCGTCCGAGTTCCCGGTGATAGCGTGAATCGCGTGATCCATCAGCACGGCAAGGAAGCCGGTGTGACTCTTCAGCGCCACCACACGGTCCCCCCCGTAGGAGAAGTACTCCTGCCGCAGCTCCCACCCGCTGAGGCGGTTATAGGGACCGAATTGCAGACTATCGCCGAACGCCAGACACACTCGATTGCGGTGCAGCTCCACCAAGTGCGGCGTCTGCCCATACAGCACCAGCCGCAGGTACTGCCGGTGCTCGACCGCCACCGCCTGCAGCTCCTTCCCCTCATACGCGCCCGCCAGCCGAATAACCGCGCGAATCTGCCCCCTGCCGACAACCGCATCCGCCACGCCGCCGAACCCTTCGGAAGAAGTGCGCGCCATCGCAGGATCCCAGTCCGCCTCGAACACCAGCTCGGCGCCGGACACCGACCCCACCGCCACCACGTCAGCGTCATCGAACGGCGTCGCGCCGGTCCTGGCGTCCTCATCGAGGAACCACAGCTTGCCGGCGACGCCGGCCACGTCGTCGAACGTGAGCCGCACTGCCTGGAAGGTCACCGTACTGGCCACCGTCACGAACCGCTGCCCGGCTGCCAGCGTCACCTGATCCCCGCTGCCCAGGTCCTCCACATCCGGAGAGACCAAGTCCTTGCGGAAGAGGTTGGCAAGCGCGGTCACCCCCACCTGATAGTCTACCCCCGGCCGACGCAGCCGCACGTCCAGACTCTCCAAGGTCACGGCGCTGTTATCGTCCAGCACCACCACCGGCCACAGCCCGGGCGCCGCGCACACCACCACCGTCCCGCTCGGCGTCCACACCCCGCTCACCCGCGCGGCCGCAGCGCCGCCCCACCCCGGAAGCGCGCGCGCAGCGCTGAGCGCCGACCCGTCCGCCGCCAGGATCGCGTACTCGTAGCCGGCGCCGGCGCCGTGCAGCACGACCACCGAGGTACGATCCGGACGCGGGACCCCGGCCAACACCCGCTTGCCGCTCGGCACAGCCGCATCGAGCAGTACCCACCCCAGCGCCGGCTCCAGCACCCCGCCGCGGGCGTACACGTTCAACGAGTCTTCCATCTCCACCGGCTCCAGCGCCGTTGCGACGCGGCCGTTCACGCCCCCGCTAAAGTCCTGCCGGTAGGAGTACGCCACTAGGCCGCTCCGCCCTGGGGCCAGGCGAACGTGAAGGTGCGCGCTGCCCGCCGGTTGGTGCTGTTCCACCGCCGCAACGTGTAGGTCACCCGCTGCACCTCGCTGTCGAGCGCGTGGGACAACCGCAAGCTGCCGATACGGGTAGCCCGGTTCGTATGGTCATTGTGCGACCGCGAGCTGTCGAAGCTGCTGCTGCCGGCGCCGCTCAGCGACGTGTACCCCCACGGCTCCGCAGTCGATTTCCACTCCAAGGTAATCGTCCCGATCACCCCGACCCCCGGAACCGCCTCCTCACTGAAAAGGTCGTGGCCCTCGGCGTCCCGCCGAGCCCGAAAGTACTCGATGGCCGGGTACGCCCGCACCTCGAACAGGGCGGAGGCAGTCGAGATCTGGTTCTGGTCGTCGGTCACCGTGATCCGGTACGTCGCCGACTGGTCCGGCCTGGTAAAGTCGTCTGTTCCCGACTCCCCGCTCACGGCGTGCGTGGTGGTCGTGCCGTCCGCGAGCGTCTGCGTGATGCCTATGCTGGCGGCGGTCCCCGTGGGGATGTCCACGTCCCACTGAACCTGCACGTGGGGCGTGGTGCTGAACGCGCTGCGCAGAAGGGTGTTCGGGGTCACGCCGAACGACCTGATCGCCGGGCCGGCGCCGGCATGGTCCCACACTACGTCCGGGCCGCGGTACCGCTTCGGTACGACGTCGGCTCCTCGGTACCTGATCAGGGTGTCCGCGCCGCGACGTCTCGCCATCGGCCTACCCGATCACGTCGTAGTAGGTGTCGGCATCGATCGTGCCAGCGGCCGCGGCCGCATCATACTGCGCTTGGGTCATACGGATGGCCTGCCGGCTTGCGGGGATCGTGTCGGTATTGCCCTCCTGCGCCCATGAGGTAGCGGGGTCGTCGAGCGTCCACTTCTCGGTATCAGCGATCACCGGCACCTTGCCGGCGGCGACCACGGTACCGGCCGCATACCGCAGCCGCTCCGGCACCACCAGCGTGGTGAACGTCCACTTAGCCCCATCCCAGGTGTAGTCGCCCGGCTCGTACGTCACTGCCCCGATGGTCTGCGCCGCCAGCAAGTTCCCGCGCTCGCCGGTGATCGGCGAGCCCGGGAAGTGTGTCCAGTCGGGGATACCCTGCATCGCCTTGCGCGCCAAGTCGCGATCGTAGGTCCGCACCCGCTCGGTAGCGTTCACGCCGTTGATCCACCCACCATCTCCGTACTGTATGTCGATGCTGTTGGTAAGGTTGCTATCAGATACCCGCTGCGCCCCTACCTGCGCGGTCGTCCAAATAACCGACACGCCAGGTTCTTGTACCGGAGCTACCTGGAGATCGTCAGATTGATTGCCGTTCACCCAAATCGCGATGGGAAGCCCGTCGCCACTCGTCTGCGGAAGCCGAATGACGTACCGATTCTCTGATGGCGAACCCGCACGGGTATCGAACTCCAGGCTCGTGATGCCGGGAAGTGGCGCGTTGCTGCGGTAGAGCCCCGGCGTGCCCGGTACCTGCGCGAAGACCACGGCGGTGCCCGTCGGCGTCCCTGCCACCTTCTCGCGCACCACCATGCGGAAGTCCACGTCTGCGCTGCCCTCCGCCTCGTTGAAGCCCAAGTCCGGCTGCGGCGGCGTCCACTGCCGCGGCGTCGTGGTCCCGTCCGCAGCCTTGTCCTGCCATGACAACACGTTTCCGCCGGTATTGATGCTGCCAACGTGCCGCTCGCGCACGAAGTTCCGAGCGCCCTGCTGCGTCATGACCACCTGCTCGTAGTCTTCCGAGAAACCGAGCCGGTCCGCAACGACCGCGATCGCATCCACGGAACGAAGATACGCCACGTACAACACGCCATCCGCCTCGGACAGACCGCGCATAGACGAGTTGACCCTCAGCAGGCCCTGCGGCGGCGCCTTTGATGAGTCATACACACCAGCGAGACTAAACGGGAAGATCTGCGGCTTGCCTTGTTGGTAGTCGCGGTCGGCCAGATAAAGGTAGCCGTCCCTGTAGTACATGCCGCCCGCATCCTTGGACTTGGACGCCGCCGCATCGATTACCGCGCGGGACAACGCAGTAAAGCTCAAGTCCCTGTTACCGTCCGCGCCCCACTTCTGCACGCCGTACGCAGTGCCCCAAATATAGAAATCCGTCCCATCAGTCGCAAGCGCCTCCGACCCGCCGGTAGCCTGGAACCCCATCGACGGTACCGCCGCCCCGTTGATAAAAGCCCCAACCTTTCCGGTACTACCGTTGATCAGGTAAAGGTGGTCTCCCTTCCACGTCAAGCCGCCTGCGTAGTTCGCCCCGATCTCCGCCTCTACTACACCCCGAGTAAGAGTGGGGTACTGGTCAGTGTCAGGATCTCCATTCACGAATACACGGACGTCCCTCGTATCTATATCGATAACGGCAACGGTACGACCGTCCTTCGCCGCACAACCGGCGAGCTCCGGGACGCGCCCGAAAGCAGCCGTCAGTGCTGTCTCAGATAAGCTATAAGCAGGCGCCGAACGCCACGGGAAACTGCCGATCACGAAATTAACGCGTAGCACCACCACGTTTGCCGACGCCAGGAGTCCCTCCTGCTGCGCCGTCAGCCGGCTCGCACTCTTGAACGCCAGGCCATTCGTGATCACCCTATCGCGTTCCACGGCGATCCTCAGCACAGGAGCAGTCTCCGCGCTAGCTTCGCTGCTCCCTATCCGAATTAGCATGTGGGTAATCGTTCCGTGGAAGAGGTTGGCGAGCGTATCCGACACGTCCCCGGGGTTAACCGTGATCTCAAACAGCCCGCGGTCCGCCTGCCCAGCCTCCACGACGCGCACATACTCGATCCCGCCTTCCTTTCCGTCCGGCAGATCGAACGTCCCGCTGTAGTTGGGCGGGACGTCCCCGGCGTTATAGGACATGCGCACGTAGACCGGCTGCCCCCGCTCCACCAGGAGGAAGCGCGGCTCGGAGCGCGCGTCAGCAAGGGGTTGCGTATACCGGTGTTCGTTGGACAGGTCGCCGCCCGCCGCCGCTTCCGGATTGGCCAGACCAATCGCGTACCGGCCTGCGTCGTCCGGCGCGCCAAGCCGAATCCCGGTCCCGGGGGTCGCTACACCACCCGCCCCGATAGCAGTACGGAACGCCACCTTCTTCGTATCCGTGCCAGCGTCCAGCTTCGCAGGTGTCACCGCGAGCGGCTCCCACGCCTGCCCGTCCGCGGTCTTCGTGAGCAGCTTCCCGGCATCGTCCGATACGCCCTCAGGAACGAGGCGCGCCGCCGGCGCCAGCGCTTCCACGCGCGCATCGATCTGCTCCTGATCCAGCCCGGCGCCCGCGAAGGTGAGCGTCACCGTGCTGCCGACCTGCCTCGCGGTGACCCCGTGCCCCTCGAAGTTCAGCTCGGCCACCGTGTTGAGATCCCCGCCTCCCAGGAGCGTGCCCCCGTCGCGTACGGTGAGACCGGGTAGCGTCAGGTGATAGATGGTGCCGCTGGTGGATGCCAGCGACACCTGCCGGCCGTCGAGCGCAATGCCGTCGACCTGCACCGCCTTGTCGAGCACCGCGCGGTCCTGCGGCAGCAAGTCAGTGCCGTGACCCACAATCACGTCGAAGGTGATGGTGCGGGCTTGGTCATCCTCCTCCACGTGGAGGTTCCCCGTGAAGTGCAGTATCTGCTTCAACGCTTGGTAGATGTCCGCCGGCGTCACACCGTTGCTCGGCATCCTTCCTCCTCCTCCCGCCACGAGCACCACCCTGCCAAGCTCATACCCACCTCCCACCCCGTATCCCCCCGGCACGGATAACGCCATGCCGGCGGGCTCCTTCGTCGCCCGCTCCTGGGCATAGCGCGCCACCAAATCTCGATAATCCCGCTGGCGGCGTTCCACCACCGCCTCGTCCCGCTGCATGCGCGCGGCATAGCTCGCCGCGTAGTACGCCAAGGCCTCGTGATACGCCCCAGACAGCACCGGCTCATCCGTCTCATCCGGCCCAAAGCTGACCGCGTTCTGCGACACCACCAGGTCGACCCTCCTCCCACCGGGGATCGGAGCATCAAGCCACAGCCGCGGAGGCGTCGCCTGCTCCACCGCGTAGTACGCCGGCGTCCCACCCACTCCACCAAAATCCGGGTCGCGCAGCACGTCCAGACCAAACCCATTCGTCGTGTCGCCCTCGGCCAGCGGCCGCTGGCGCGCGTCCACGTAGTAGGCCGCCACGATACGGTTCGTGGCCGCTGGCAGAGCATACGCGCGACCGTCGTCAGAGGCGCCGTGCAGCGTGAGGTCCGTATGTAGCCCGCCCACGTCGCGCGCGAACGCCACGCACGCCTGCCCCAAGAAAAGGTCCATCATGGCCGTCGTCACGCTGCCGTCGTCCACCTGGGCGAAGGCGTACGCGAACTGCCGCAGCTCACCTCGTGTCACCCGTAGAAGACCCGCCCCAGCAGCGCCGCCCGCCGCGTCCTCAGATTCCCGGAGGCCTCCGGGATCGCCACGGCCCGCAGATGCGCCGTGGTCGTCACCGGCCCCAATGCGCCGCCAGCAATGTGCCCGATGGCGCCGCCCGAGGGCACGTTCACCGCCGCACCCAGATCCACGTCCACCCACCCCGCGACCTGCACGCTACCGACCGCGTTGGCGGCAGCGGTCACCGAATAGGTCGGCACGCCATAGACGATCACGCCGCCAGCCACCGCGTCCGCGAGAGCAGGCGCGCCCCCACCGCCGTAAACCGCCCTCCAGGTCCCGGTGCGGCCCCGCCGCAACTGGGTAAGCCGACCCCTGGTTAGCCCCAGCGCCGCGTCGACGTCGAGAAACATCCCCCCATAGGAATCAGTCAGCAGCGACTGCGACGGCAGCCCGTCAAAATCGCGTATGCGGCCCAGGGAGCGGTACAAGGTCAGCCGCAGATAGTCACCACCGAAAAGGTACAGATCCCGGGCGTTTTGCGCCCCGACTTTGGTGTCCGTGATCTCCGCCACGGCCAAGTCAGCGGACGGAAGCCCCGCCGCAAGCGCAGCCGTCAACGCTGCCCGCGTCCCGCCCCGCACCAGAGCCGAGTCGGTATTCGTGCGAGTCACGGCCGCCGGCAGCGTAACCCCGGAAACGGCGCCATGGATCGCACACGGCACCACGTCGTTCTGCTTCCCAGACCCGATGGTCACGCCGAACACACCAAAGCGAGCGCCCGCGCCAAACGTCGCGCTCGCAGCCCACTGCACCTCCCCGCCGATCACCTTGTAGGTCAGCTCCACGGCCCGCAACACCGCCGTAGTGCCCGCGTCTTGCAGATGCGCGTGGAGAAAGCACAGGCCGTCCGGCCCCACGAGAGGCGTCAGCGGCTCCGCACCGCTCGACAGTCCCAGAAACACCCCAGCCCCTCCTAGCCGTGCATCGCCGCGCCGCTGAGGAACACGGCATGGGTCTTGCTGGCCGCGCCAGCACCGGTAACCAAACCCCAGATAAGGCCGTCCGGCGTGGCGGCCGCCGCCGGCTCCACACCGCCAGCCTTCGCCTTGATCACCTTGTTCGCGGTGGTGTCCATCGAGGCAAGAAAGGTAGCAGCCACCGCGCCGTACAACACCACCCTCACGGCATCCCCCTTCTTACCAGCACCCATCGAAACCGCAGGAAACTGTCCCTTCGGCGCGGCCGTAATCACGTCGTCCAATTGGAACAGAGGACCGCCGTTCGCATAGCGCACCACGCCGGCGCTGCCGGCCGCGACCGTCGTACTCGCCGGAAGATCGCCGATCTTGGCGTCGACAAACATGCGCCCGTCCGAATCTTCCTGCCAACCAAATGCCAACGACCCATTCTGGGCAATAATCCCCGGCATTATTTGAAGGAGTAGGAGTCCACGCCAGATATGTGAAACATCGTGCGCCTCCGGGTTGCGGTCAGCTGACCGGTCCACTCCACCACGCGGACCAGAGCGCCCGGGAACCCGGCCAGCGTCGCGTCGATCCACTGGCCGGTAGAGATCCCCTCCGCCGACTCATAGCAATCGATCGCGTCCAGGTCCAGCCCCCACAGGTTCCCCTCCAGCCCAGCCTCATCGATGAACTGGTCAGCCACAAAATCGACACCCATGAACCGGAACGACGTTAGACCAAGCTCGACAGTTTCCTTCGACTGCGGGATCTGAAAACGGCCACCTTTATCCACCCAGGTCGCCTCAACCTGGCTATGGTCCACGCTGCTCAGGAAAATATGCGTCGGCTTCTTGTTGTTGAACTTCGCCCTGTTTATGCAGAAACTCAGCCCGTCGGACGCACCGCTATACATCTTCAGGTGGGCGGTGTTGTATTCCTTCGCCCGGAACTTTTCTTCGTCTATGCCGCCGAACGCCGACGCGCTCACGATTTCCGAAAGAGAGTGCACCGGACGCCCCTGCAGATCACGCACGTAGATATCACGCCCGATTTTGGTAGCCTGATCGTCGCGCTGCTCCTCCACCTTACGTGAGACCAGCCTAATCACCGCCTGCTGACCGACATTTTCCACCTTCTCGTCTTTATCGATCATATGCGGCGTGTCATAATAGGCCCACTCCGTCTTCACGGAGGTCATCGTCCTCCGCCCGCCGAGCACGACCTCCGACCGTGGGTCGCGCGAGCGCGTCGTGCCGAGCTCCGTGATGTTGATTGGAAACTGCGCAGACGTCCCGCCCGGCTGCATCCGTTTGCGGCGCTGCAGGAGCGCCAACAGCGCGCACTGCCGATATACATTCTCGGTAAAGCGGCCGTAATATGGCTTGCTCACCGCGTTCGCTTGCTCGATAGTTATTGCCATTCAGATTCCTCCTTACAAGGCGGCAAGCTGCCGCTCGCGAATGTCCGCAAACGTGTCGCCCGGCCGCGAAATATCGTCGGAGACGGGCGAACCGCCCCCCCCCGCCGGCAGGAGCGTCGGGCTCCCACCCGGCCGATCCGCGACGTTGGGGGAGCCCGCCGCCGCGCTCGACGCCTGCCCCTCGCCATACGCATGCAGCTTCGCCGCGAGTGTAATGACCTCACGCTCCAGGTCAGGCGCCTCAGCTATCGCACGTAGCGTAGACCGCAGCTCCTGCTCGTTCACGCCGTGCGGGAACGAGCGCTGATCGGCGAGCACCTCCGCAATCAGCCGGTTCTCCTTCTCGACCGCCTGCCGGGCGCGATAGTCCTCCAGCACCGGCGCAAACTCGCGCATCACCTCCTGCTTCATCGCCTCACGGGCCGCCTGGTCCCGTTCCGCCACCGCAGACCCAGACGGCGACTGGCCAAGGATCTGGTTGACGTACTGCGCCACGTCGGGCCGCTCCCGCAGCAGCCTGTCCAACTGCTCATACCGTCCCCGCGACCCAGCCCAGCTTTGCGTCTCCTGCTGATGCTGCCGGACCGCAGCCTCATGCGCGCGCCGCGACTCCTGGAGCCTGGTCATCTGCGACGAGTAGTCGGCCATCGTCAGCCGCTCGCGCCGGCCGGTCTCAGTCTCCCGGTCAAGGTGCTCCTTCAGCGCCGCAGCGTCCGCAAACGACTGCCCGCCGTAGGAAAACCACGGCTCGGCGCCCGCGCCACCACCGGCGCCCGCGCCACCACCGGCGCCCGCGCCACCACCGGCGCCCGCGCCACCACCGGCGCCCGCGCCACCACCGGCGCCCGCGCCACCACCGGCGCCCGCGCCATCGCCGGCGCCCGCGCCATCACCGGCGCCCGCGCCGCCGGTGCTCTCAGCCCCATCCCACACGTCGTACCTCCTCAGCCATCGAACCTGCGTAGCAGTCCGTCCAGACCGCCGCCCGCCGGCCCTGCGCCCGCGCTCGACCGGCCCGCCCGGCCAAGCGCTCGCTCAGCCACGGCCCCCGCTCCGGGGCGCAGGTTCGCGCCATTGGCAATGTTCGCCATTTTGTCCATCGGGCTCGCGTTACCCAACTGCGTCCGCGTGAACTTGTGCAGCTCCTCCAACAGCGGTCGGTTCACGTCGATGCCCATCGTCTCCAACATCCACTCCGCGACCGTCGTCGCCTCGGTCACAGTGGCGGCGGTGCGGCCCATTAGCACCTGCCCATCCAATGGGTTGAGCAGGCTGCGATTCGACTCCACCACGTCCGCCGGCGGCGCAGCGGCCGCGGCGCTAGGCGGCTGGGAGCGCCGGTGGTTCGATGCCGGTTTCGGTCCCGAAGGTGGCAGCATCTTGGCCTCCTGGAAGTGCAGCAGCAGCACCCTGCGCCTGCACCAAGTTCATCTGCATGCGTTGGATCGTTTCCCGCCAACCCGGCCAGTTCAGGTGCCGCAACGTATCCTCGGCGTCAATAATTCCCATCTGGGCGAGCCTTAGCGCAAGATTCGCCCTGCTCTGAAGGTCGGTAGGCAGGCTGGATTGGGACTGCACCAATATCTGGAACCGCATGGAAACGCGGTCGGCACCCACCGGCAGCGCCCGCATAAGCCGATCGAGCGCCGCATCACGAGCACGTTCCCGGTCGGTCTCACCATGCAGGCTCGGCTCCTCCTCACCCTCCTCCTCCTGCGCATCAAATTCCTCGTCAACATAGCGCGAGATAATGCGCCGCGCATCGTCGAGGCGATTGGAGATGGTGCCGTACGTCACCCCGCCGTCGCTATCCTCGTTGGAAAAATACCTGGACTCGCGGTAGAATTCCATCATCACAGACAAGATCCGATGGAGAACCCGCTTGACGGACAACTCCAGCATCCGCACCCGAAGACGGGTACGAGTGTGCCCAGCTTCATAAAGCCCAGAAAACTCTTGAGCGGTCTGCCGCTCCCGCTTTGCAGACTGACCACGAATTATATCCGTGACCGAAGTCAAATCCTCGAGAACCGTCTCAAGAAATTGGATGTACTGGAACTCGGCCTGCAGCGGTGGGCTCGTAGGTACGGGCTCAATGCCAGTGTACCGTAGGTCGTCGCCGCCTTGATTTTTCTTTACCCAAAACTGGCCGCCGCGGTGGAAGTCAGACTTCACCTTTTCGGCGTCCACCACCGTCGAATCGATAACATAATTGTTCCTGCAGGTGTTCCGCACCTTGCCGGCGACGGACTGGAGCACCTCATTGAGCTCGTCGACCAACGGCATTAGGTGCCGGCCTTCTCCCACCCCCCAGATCTCGTGCGACAAGCGATAGTCGTAGACCAAAACGAACGGAGGCTTGCCATGCCCAAATGGGCTCGGGTAGTCCGCGAGCAAGACCGGCTTGCCCTCCCGCCCCGACCGCGTGAAGGTCACGAAGCGCCCGTTCGGGTATTTCAGCCGCCGCCTCTTCGGTGCCTCGTCACCATCCTCACCCTTCAGATCATCTTCAACGGTGTCGTCACGAAGCCACAACTCGTACACCGTCGCCCAGGCGTTGGTGGCCGAGAACGAATCCAGGCTACCCGAGCTACGATCCAAATCCCCGTCATCGTCGTCGGGATCCGGCACGATGTCCCCAGCCGCCGCCGGATAGCGCCGGCGCAGGTCACCGAGCGTGTGTTTACGCCGCTTGCACACCCAGGCGCATTCATCCAGGTCAGAGTGCCGCCCGCGCTGAAAAACCAAGTGCATCGGATTTACCACTCCGACTCGCACCTCTTCCTCAGTTTCGTCGTAGTCGATCTGGAGGCACCCCTGCTCCATCAGAAGAGCATCCTGGTAGGCGGCCTGAAGCTTGCTACCCATGTCCAGCTCCTCCCAGAGAAACTCCAACGCCCTATTCCACTCCTCGACGATTGGCTGGACCGCCGGGTTACGGGCCACCACCGACCAGATCGGCCTGCTGTCTGTCATTAGCGGCGCGAGCTGACTGACCGTAGCGAACAGCTTTCCACAATCGACACGCGAGAGGTGGTCAGGGGTATCTTCGCCCCACACCTCACCCTCGTACACCCGGCGGTAGCGCTTCCACCGCTCCCGGCGTGTACTATCCTCCTTGTATCGTGCCTCGATGGTATCCACTGCCCGCGCCAAGTTGATGTCCACCCTAGACCCTCGGCTCCCGCAGAATTAGCCCCTCGCGGTCAAGATAGGTGTCCCGCTCGCGCTGGTTACCGAAGTACCGCCCCAGCCCCCCGTCGAAGCCGGCGCGGAAGCGCACCTTGTGGCGCACCGGCGAGAACACCCGCTCCGCCACCCCGCCACAGGAGCCGCACTTCCGCCTCAGCAGCTCACCGTCCGTCATGGACACCACGACTTCAGCCACGACCCCACACCTCCCACAACGAAAGTCGTAGCGCACATCCCCATGATACAAGTGATACAGTCTTCGTCAAAAGCCCAAATAAAGGTACGTACACAGGAATGCCCTGCAGAGCCGCTCAGGCGATAGCGCGCCGCCGCGGCCGGCGGTGCGCCGTACGTACCAATCGAGGAGTTATCATAGGCCATGCCGCCACAGACGACGTACCTACCGGGCTTGGAGCCAGCCAACAGCACATCGGACGCGGCTCCGCCCCTGGCCATCTTACGGCCGGGGCTGCTCAGCACAGAGCAGGTGCTCGCGAAGTACCGAGACCTTCGCGGGGGCGCCCAGAGCACACGCGAGACTAAGCGCCAGCTCGTCCGCTGGCGCGCGACGCACGATCTCTTTTGGTTCGGTGACACCTTCCTCGGCTTGGGCGAATTCGTCGACCCGGTCAACAAGCGGCAGCGCGTCGATCCGATCCTGCACGGCGACCTGTGCAAGCAGTTGGCCGCGCGTACCTCCATCCTGATCCTCCTCCCGCGCGACCACGGTAAGTCGACCTGGGTCACCGTCACGGTCGCCCAAGACCTGTTGGCGAACCCCGACTACGTTCGCACGCTAATAATTTCCGCCAGCGTGACCCTGGCCCGAGCGAGGCTACGCTATTTGGCCGACCTGCTCACCAGGCCCGCAGTGTTGTACTACTTCGCCGATATCATTCCGGAGCCTGGACGCGGATTCACAAATTGGGACGTTAAAAACGCCTACGACCTGACCGTGCGCAAGAGCCCGAACCGCCTCGAGGCGCAGCACCAGGTGATGGTCTGCGGGTACGAAGCGCTGATTACCGGCCACCATTTCGATCACATAATCTGTGATGACGTGGTCGACGAAAAAACCGCCCGGAGCGAAACGAAGCGGCAGCTCGCAGCGGAACGCTTGACAGGCCTCAACGCGCTCAAGGAGCCCACCGGACGCTTCACGGTGATCGGCACACGATACCATGAGGACGACGTGTATAGCCGCTTGCTCAACTCCACGCTCCTGGAAACACACGTGGTACGGCAAGCCACCGAGCGCCCCCCGGAGGTCGCTACGGAGCCGGTACCGGACGGTGTCACGGCCGGAGCCCTCGAAGACCCTTGGAGCGCACCGATCTACGCGTTCTATGACAAGGAAATGCTCAACCTGGCCAAGGAGGCGGCATACGACTTGACGGGCCGCCACGAGTGGTTCTACACGCAGTACTACAACCAAGCGCGCGCACCCAGCGAGGCGGTGTTCCCCGACCCGCAGAAGCACACATACGAGGACATACCGGTCAACGTGCTCACGACGTGCGAAGTGTTTATAGCGCTCGACACGGCCAACACCCAAAACGTCACGTCCGACCTCAACGCCATCGCCGTCGGCTACCGCGAGCCACAAGGGACCGTGTTCATCGAGGACACCGAGGCGCTAAAGGGCACCTGGGAGGACGCCGCACGAGCGCTCGTGGGAATGATGCTGAAGCATCCGCCAAGAGGAGTCGCAGTAGAAACGACCTTCGCCGACAACTGGCTGGCGATGTTCCGCCGCGTGCTGTCCGACATACTGCGCGACCTCGACTATGACCCGCCGCGCCTCCCGACACCCGAAATAGTGTTGCCGCGGCGTGGGCAGAACAAGGAGGAACGCATCGACCTCCTATTCGGTTCCGCATTCAGGACCGGCACCGTAGTGGTGCAGCGCGATCAGACCGAGCTGCTCGCCCAGATGGCCAGCTTTCCGAAGGGGCGCCACGACGACCTCGTGGATGCCACGGCGACCGTCTGCGCCCTCGCCGAGCCGTCCCAGCGCTACGTAACGTACTACGAACGCCCGAAACCGCCGCCTAACCGCTTCGAGATGTTCCTGCACCGCAATCGCAAGTCCGGCTACCGGTACGGCGAAAACCTAGCCGGCTACCTGGCTTGACCGGAGGGCCGACGCCCCCTTACCATCGTCGCAGCTTGCGGCTGGCGCAAGCGCAACAGGCGCTGTCGTTAGGCCGGTCGCGCCGCCCGCCGGGATTGAGCCCCCGGCGCGCGGCATCCAAAAAATTTGGGCGCGTATACTCGCGGATGCTCTCCTTACTGTGAAGACACCCCTACCCCCCCTCCCCCCGGTCGAACCCCCCCGGCACCCGTAGACGGGCGCACGCTCACCTACTCCACGCGTCCGCGGGCAAGTTGCACACGGATTGCCCGCGCGGCCCGCCGCGCGCCGAGTGAACGAACAGCGGTGGCTATTCAGCTCCTGCCGGTGCGCGCTGGGGGGGCGCCCTCCGGGGCGACAGCTCGTAGCCGGACCGCACCCCCCGCGCACGGGCGGCCCGGCCCGGCGCGCTCCCATCCGCACGCCCCTGCATGGTGGCCCGGGCGCGCCGTCATAGCGCCGCGCCGGGTCGCTGCCGGGCGCAAAACCACCCGTTTCGCTTGACCTGTGTTATCGCCTATGATTACACTTATAGGCGATGATAGACATGCAGCCGGCGGGCCAGCCGCTCGCCGATACCCTGGGCACCGAGCTTGCCGCCAAGGACGTGCTGCGCATCGAGCAGGCCCTGGATGCAGCGCGCAGCAAGAACACCCGGCGCCAGTACAAGTCAGCTTGGGCGACCTTCGCTTCCTGGGCCAACCTCAACGGCCACAAGGCGTTGCCGGCGGAAGCGCAAGTCATCGCGGCCTACTTGACCGAGATGGAGAGCAACAGGAAGTCGGCCAGCACCATCGAAGGCGCGCGCGCAGCCATCGGCGCAGCCCACCGTGACGCAGGGCTCGTTGATCCTACGCAGCATGAAGGCGTCCGCCGGGTGTTGCGCGGCGTCAAGCGCCAAGCGCGCGGTCGCGGTCGCGGTCAGGCGCAGGGACTCACTGCCGAAGACATAGCGGCTATGCTCGCGACCGCCGACATCCCGCGCCAAACAGGACGCGGCATCGAGTCGACCGATCAGGCATCGGCGCGCGGCGCCATCGACAAGGCGATCTGCGGCCTACTCTTCCACGGCGGCCTCCGCCGAAGCGAAGCGGCAGCCCTCACGTGGGGAGACGTGCTCATTAACGACACCGGCGTGCTGGTCACCGTTCGCACATCGAAGACGAACCAGAAAGGCGACCGCCACGACGTGCGCTTCCTCAAGAACGGGTGCGCCGCGGCCATGCGTAGCCTGCGCAACCGCCGCGAGTGCGACCTACAGGGCCAACCGGAGGCCGGGGACCTCGTCCTCGGCGGTCTCAACGGTGCCAGCATCGCAAGGCGCCTCGCCGCCGCCGCGCGCGCCGCGGGGATCGACGGCCGCATCACCGGCCACTCCGGGCGCGTCGGCCTCGCCACCGAGCTCACGCAGCGCGGCGCCAGCACGACCGAGACGATGCTCGCCGGCGGTTGGACCACGGCGCGGATGGTCGCGCACTACAGCGCGGGCGCGGTCGCCGAGAGGGGCGCGGTCGCAAAGTATCTCTGAACGAGCGGCGATGGCCATTCAGTCGGCGGCTCCGAGCGCCGCGCGTCCCCCGAAACCTGCCCCGCGCCGGCCGCGCCTCTTACTGTGAAGACACCTTCCGCGCAAACTCGCAAGTTCTTATTGCGTATACCGTAAGCATTGCATAGCTACGCCGAATCGCAGGCCAAGGAACAGGCCCGGCACCTCTGGAAACACCTCGTCGCAATGTTGCGCGCGCACACGCCCACGCACGTAGTCGCCACGCACCTTGAGATCGGCCGGAACAAGATCGAGCAGGTCCAGTGCGGGTCACTCCGCGCCTACTGGCTCGGCTCCTGGCTGCTGGGCATCCCACCGAGCGAACTATGCCGCGGCGGATGGTACGCACCACGCGGCGTCGACCACACACCACCCCCAACGAACGTTGAAACCGCTGCGCTGTGGGAGAGCGCAACCGCGAAGCGGAAAGCACAGATCAGAGCCCAACACCCCGTTCGACTCCGACTGACCTACACGCACCGCACCACCCGCCCAAGCTTGATCCGCGTGTGCCGCGTCGGCCCGGCTCTCTGGGGCACCGTCGCCGCCGCCTTTCAAGCCCTCGAACACGAGCGCCGACAACAACATTGAATCCGGCGACGGACGCCGGGCGGCCCCATTCGGGGGCGCCCACCAGGCGTCCCGTCCCTTGTCCCAATCTCTTTTGGGAGATTGGGACACTGGGACATTGGGGAGTTGCAGCTAAGTAGTAGACAGACTATACATTATCGGTAGTCGTGTACGCTGCCGCGGGCGGGCCGTGTGCGCCGTAACGAGAGCTCCGGCTACCGAATAAACCCGCCCGCCCGCCCGCTGCGCGGGTCCTCAGCCGGCAGCGAGCACCGCTACGAGGTTGGAGCGCTGCAGCAGGTCGGCGTCGGCGGAGCGCTCCAGGAAAGGACGGACGTCGCCGATGAGCTGACCGACGTCAAGCCCCGCGAGTTGTGCGCGAAGGATCGACCGCCACTCCCGCGCCCGGTAGCGGCCGACGCCTTCGGTCTGATCCAGGGCGCTCTGCAGCAACGGCAGATTCGGCTCCACCGGCGGGCGCCGCGTTCGGTACCACACCAGATCGTACCAATCCCGGCCCTTCCGGTAGCGGCGGGTCAGGAGCGCGTGCAACTTCCCGGCCATCAGCGACGGCAGATCGTAGTGCGCCACCACGAAGGTCACGCCGCGTGTTACGATCGTGCGTTCGATGTGCGCCCCGGCGGGCGGGCGGGTGTCGATCTCGATCTTGATGGCGAGTTTCTGTTGCGGATGACCGGACAGCCCTGTCTCGGCGAGCAGCGAGGAGGTCCGTACCCACGCTACCTGTACGGTCCGGCGGTCATTCCAGCGAACGGTACTGTCGAAACCGGCGAAGTGGAGGTCGCGCTTCAGCTTCTCCAACCAGACGCGCGGGTGGTATTCCGCCGCCGAGGTGCGACAGAAGTCGAGGTCCTCGGAGAAGCGCGGCAGATCCTCCAGCAGCCGGAGCGCGGTACCGCCCACAAACGCCACCGACCGTGACGCTTCGCTCTCGTGCAACGACCTCAGGGTGAAAACCTGGAGGTACTCGCGTAGCGCGTTGAGGCGTTGCGTGGGGTCGGTGTAGCGCTCGGCGGCGGCGAGCGCCTGCTCCTTCACAGTTCCTCGCCTTCGTCGTCGTGCAGGGAGCGGCACTCCTGCCACACCCGCACGGCATGCCGAATCCGCGGCTTGCCCATACGCCGCGCAAGGGCGGCGAGGCGGCCAAGGTCGAACAGTTCGGTCTGCTGGAATCGCATCTCCGCCATCCGGTCGACATCCCACGCGCCGGGCGTCAGGTGGAACAGGTCAAGCAGCGCCTTCTCCACCGTGGCGACGATTGCGTCGCTGCCCGCGACCCGGACGGTGCGGTACCCGAAGAAGAACTCCCGCTTCACGTTGCGGTAGCTGAACGTGCCGAGCCGGTTCGCGAATTCGCGCGGGGTGCGCGTGGTGACGCTGGTGTAGACCGGCACGCTTTCGGGAATCACGCCGTAGAAGCTCAGCGCCCACGCGCCGCTCAGGTAGGACGGGGCGTACAACGCGTTGGCCAGCGCGGCCGGCGCCAGCGGCGCGCGCCGGTAGCGGTCGGCCAGCGTGTAGCGGCCGCGGCGCAGGGCGACCACCTTGCCGGCCCGGCCCCAGCGGTGGAGCTGGCTCACCACGCTCGCCCGCGGCGCCGCGCTGAGCTGGGTCACCGTCGCCAAGTCGAACCACGGCTCCGCGCCGAGCAGCTCCACGACCGTGTCAAATCTCATAGAGACGCGATCCGTTTACGATAATGTACCAAAGTGATGATTATCGTCAACCAGAGCGTGCGTGCCGCTCCTGTCCGCGCCTGCACGTCCCGGCGGCGGCTTGCGGTCAGCCGGCGGCCACCTCGAAGGCGGTCACGTTGCGAGTCGCGCGGCTGAACTCCACCCCGAGCAGGTGGATCGGCTCGCGCCCGTCCCGGTACTTGGCGGCGTAGTCGCGCTCCCGCAACTGCGCCAGCGCGGTCCCCTCCCCCGCCTGCTCCGTTACCTTGAACTCGAACAGGTACACCTGCCCGCCGGCCCGCACCGCCATGTCCAGCCGCCCGACCGCGCTCGAATCCTCCACCACAATGTCATAGCCCAGCGCCGCGAAGTAGGAGTAGAACACGCTCGCGTAGTAGCCCTCGTAGCGGGCGATGTCGTTGTTGGAGTGCCACTCATACGGGATGCTCGCAAAGAAGGCGTGGAACAGCTCCCGCAGCCCGGCGCAGTCGGCCGCTTCCAGCAGGCGCGCCAGGCGGAAGCTGTTGGCCATCTGCCGGTCTCCGTCCCGCACCAGATGGCGCAACAGCACGTCGTTCAGGCTCTGCCGCACCTCCCGGTTCGGGTAGCCCAGCCGGTACACTGCCCTCCCGCCCAGCTCATCTTCCGCCTTGATCGTCAGGTAGCCGGTCTGGAACAGCAGCGCCTGGGTGCCTATGTGCTCCACGTCGAACGCCGACAGCAGCTCCTCGGTACCGACCATGTCGGCCAGCGACACGGTGGAGACTCGCCGCTCAAACAGCGTGTCGATCAGGAACGCCGGCGAGCCGGTCTCGAACCAGTGGGGCTTGAACTTGCGGCTGTCGAACAGCAGCAGCAGGTCAAACGGGTTGTACACCTTCTCGTCGCCCAGCCAGCAGTACCCGTTGTACCACTCGCGGATGCGATCGCGGTCCAGCCCCGGCAGCTCCGGGGCGAATACGGTGTCCAGGTCTTCTTCGGTGTAGCCGCAGATCGCCGAGTAGCGCGGGTCCAGCGTGAGGTCGGTGAGGTTGTTGAGGTCGGAGAACAGACTCATCTTGGAGAACTTGCTCACCCCGGTCAGGAAGGTAAAGCGCACGTGCGCTTCACTGTCCTTGATCACCCCGTACAGACCGCGCAGGAAGGCGCGGTTGGCGCGGGCTACCTCGGGGGTTTCCAGCGCGTCCAGGATCGGCTTGTCGTACTCGTCCACCAGCACCGCCGCCTGCTGCCCGGTACGCTCGTGCAGGGCTTCCAGCAGGGATGCGAAACGGCCCGGCGCCGTCAGGTAGTCCGCCTCCACCCCGTTGCGCCGCTCCACGGCCGCGAGCTGCTCCATGACGTTGTCCCGCAACAGTCCCGGCTCCCTGAAACTGCCGCCGCCGAAGCTGAGCCGCACCACGGGATGGCGCTGCGACCAGTCATGGCGTCCGTGGACGTGGAGCCCCTCGAACAATGCCTTGCTGCCCTCGAACAGCTCCTTGAGCGTGTCCAGAAACAGACTCTTGCCGAACCGCCGCGGCCGCGACAGAAAGTAGTGCGTGCCCCCGTCGAGCAGACGTTCGACGTAGGGCGTCTTGTCCACGTAGTAACAATTCCGCTTGCGGAGCGTGCGGAAGGTCTGGATGCCGGTGGGCAGCCTGCGCCGGACCATTCGTTCTCTTACCTCACACCCACGCCAGCAGCTCAAAGACGGTGTTGGCAAGCAACGTTTCGCCGTTGCCCACCAGGTAGACGATGTCCTTATCCGTATTAACCGTAGTGCCCGACCATTCCCGTTGTAACACTATCTTGACCCTGCGAACGGTGGCATCGTTCGTGGCCGACACCAGGTAGACGTTTGCGCCCAACCCGGTAACCCTTTGGTTCCACAGGACAGACGCCGCGAATCCCGTCCACGGCAGAACCACTTCGGAGACTACCGCCGCACCGATCTTGACGCGAAACACGAGACCCAACCACGAATTCGGCAGCCGCCGCGGAACGTTCATCTCGCTTACCCCACGCGCCGGTGACACCAGGTCGAATCCTGCGGGCGCCGTCCCCTCGATGACCCAGTTGACCGGCGGAAGCGTAGACGCGGAGTACAAGCCGGCGGCGGGCGACAGCGTCGCTATCAGCGCGCCGACGTGATTCGGCGTCCACGCCGCCGGCGTCTCGGTGCCGTCCGCAGCGACTTTGACCCACGAAAGCGTGCCGGCGGTCTCGTCCAGGCTCTTGACGTGCTGCTCGCGCGCCTCCGCCTGCAGCCGCGCCTTGCTCATGGTGCGGTAGCCGTACAACGACGCCTCAGGGTATGCCGTAACCGCCTTCGACGCCGTAAACGCGGCCACGTAAAACCCGACGTCGCCCAAGTACAGAATCCCAGCAGCAGGGTCGTATGCCGCCCCCGTCAACCCGCGAAAGCCGGACCGGCCTGCCGTTACCTGCGAACCGGTGAGGGTAAGCCCCGGAACTTCTTTACCGGTGGCTACGTTGTAGGCGTACACCGCGTCTCCGCTGCCCCCGTAGATCAGCACGTCCCCTACGAACGTCGCAGCGCCGACCCCCTCCGTTCCCGGCAGCTTCACGTGCTTGGTAGCCGTGCCGCTCTTGAACACGCGCGCAAGACCGAACCCGTCAATCACCCACAGATCGTTGTCGTGCCATGCCATACACCACACGCTTCCCAACCTGCCAACGGCCAACTTGGAAACTTTGATCTCGTCCCCGGCCACCTCCTCGGGCCTTTGCTCAGCCGTTCCGGGGTGCGACAACCTGAACACCTTGATCGGCTTACGGTACCCGTCCGCCGTAATCGCGAGCTTTTTGCTGGTGTGGTTGTAGGACAGTCCATGGACCGGAGCAACACCAGTCCCGGTGATGTCCGCGCCGGGAAACCTGCGACCGTTCTTGAACGCGAAGACTCTGCCCGAACGAGTACTGCCAACGAGGACCACGCCATTCTCAACGACTTCCAAGGCGCCTGGCTTGATCCTGCCCAACTCAGTCGCATCAATGTCCTTGCTGCTATCTCGGTTCCACCCCGTTACCGCGCCATGCGTGAGCCGAAAATTGATCCTCACGTATGCCGGGGCCTCAGTGCTCAGCACAGCAGGATCGCCGCCAAGCGCCTCCGCGGTGACGATCGCCAGGGTATCGGTGGTCCCCGTGTCCTTGATCACCTTCTCAATGCTCTTCCTATCCGTCACCGCCGCCTCCGCAGTGGCGCCCATCTGCAAGATAAGCGCATCGACCGTGCCGGCGGCGAACAGGTTGGCCAGCGTCCGAGAGGCGTCATGCGGCAAAGTCGTCACCTTGAACTTGCCGGCGTCCCGGTTGCCGCTCGTACCCACGCGCACGTAGGAAAACTGCGCAGTCACCGCCCCGTCCGCGCTAATCGGGAACGTGCCCTGATAGGTCCGCGTCCGGGCGTTGTGCTCCAGCCGCACTACGTGAGGATCGGACTTCTGAATCGCCTCCAGACGCCACTCTTTGACCGGATCAAGCGCCCGTTGCGCGAACTTGTCGGCTGCGGCCAATTCACGGCCGGCTTGCGGCCGGGGATTGGTAACCGCCACACCTTCGGCTCGCCCGTAATCGCTACCGCCTGCGTCTCCTTCCCGCTCGAAATGATGACGTTCGTAGCCGCAAGCAGTGCCTCATTATGCCGCAGTGCAGCCTCGAACTCGGAGGGCTGTGGGTTCGATTGCCGTCTCGGCCCCGTAGGTCGCAGCATCAGCTCCACCTCCTTGCATCTTTGCATCTTTGCGCAGCCGCGCCGTAGCGTGCCAGTTCAGACCCATTCGTATACCTCAATGGTTGCTTGGGCCGGAATCTCATTGCCATTACCACGCACGTCAAGCTTGTGTCCGCGCGGTCCGGGTCGGCATCCGGTACCTTCGGCGTGCCCGGAATCGCTACCGCTACCGACTCCTTCCCGCTCGGAATGGTGACGTTCGCCGCCGCCGTAAGCAGTTGCTCGTCGTACCGTAGCGCCTGCTCGAACTCAGCCCGCCCTACCACTTGGCACTCGCCTCAATCTGCCCCCGCACCGGCGGCTGCGCTATCGGCCGCCGGTGGCGGGGCCGGGGGTTGATGGCCGTTTCGGCCCGTAGGGTCGCAACGTCAGGTCCACCTCCTATACCCATGCGCGCAATTCGAAAGTGGTATTGGTCTTGATAGGCGTGTTGTTGCCAATTACAAATAGCGCATCCTTGCGTGGACGGATGTACTCTCGCTGCAGCGCCAACTTGATGTTGCGCCTCGTCCTGTCATCGGTCGCATTGATGATGTAAACTGATGTACCCAAATGGTCTTCGACTTCGCTTTGCCAGGCTGATCCTGTCCGGAAAGGCAACCACGGGACGTACACCCTCTCTATTACCTTCACCCCGACCTTCACCACGACGACCAACCCCAACCAGGATTCCGGAAGCACCCTGGGAACGTTCATCGAACCGAAGACATGCGGCGGGCCGACCCGGTCGAAGCCCGTCGGAATGCCGCTTGAAAACACCCAGTCGGCTCCGGGGCGCGCGCTAGCCCCTGGCGTTCCCGCCGGCCACTCTAGTGTTGCTACCAAGGCCCCCACGTGAGTCCTCGGGGCCGCGTCCGTGGGTGAAAGGGATACGCCAAGGTCCGCGGTGATGCGGAACGTGCGAGACTCCGCTGCTCCCTGGTAGGTCCAGTAGTAGCCGGTGGTGTTGTTGGCGTTGCGGCCAAGGTAGAAGTGAACTTCGCCGAGCTTGACGTTCGACCGGTACACGCCTACGCCGCCGCCGATCTCCAGCCCCTCCACGGGGTCGCCAACTTCCCAACTCGCCACCGCCGCAAGCTCCGAGAGAAAGACAATCTCGGTGATGTCGTGCGTCCTATTATTGTCGGTGGTGAAGCCAATATCGTCGGTCCTGCCGCCGCCGGTGATCGTCAGGGTCAGCGACACGTACAGCTCTCCGCGGTTGTAGTCGTCCAGGTCCAATGGCGTGCTGAACGGAATCAGCGCGGCACCACTAACTTGGTTGTCGGAGCTGTCATTCACGTCAAGGGCAGCGATGGTGGCGCGATCTTCCAGCACGGTGAGGCGCGGAACAGGGGGCAGCTTTACCGCCGCGATCTTCGACGCGTTCGAACGGCGCGCCCACGGTTCAAGGTCAATCGAAGACACCGTGATCGCTACCGAGTAGGTGCCCGCCCGATCCGCGGAGAACAGGAACTGCGAATCGGTCGACCGCGCCAGCATGCAGAGCGTGCTGCCCATCGAATGCACGACGGCGTTCTTTGAATTCAGCTCCGCGCCGCGCGTAACTACCGGCTTCGCCAGCAAGGCCGACAGGTCGAACCGCACGGCGCTGACGCCCACCTTCCATATCACCTCACGGTCCGGGTCGGCATCCGGCACCTTCGGACTGTCCGTGATCAATGCCGCCTGCGTCTCCGACCCGTTTTGAATGGTCACGCTCTTCGCCGCAGGCCATGGCTCGTTATGCCGTAGCGCCGCCTCGAACTTGGAGGGCTGTGAGTTCGATTGCCGTCTCGGCCCCGTAGGTCGCAACATCAGGTCCACCTCCTTACATCTCTCTGTGCCGATAGTAGCTCACCTCGCCGTCCACCGCCACCGTGCCACCCACCGCAATCTAGTCGTTGTCCAGGATGGTGACGGTCGCCGTGCACCGCCCCCCGCAGGTTACGTTGGTACTGTGAGGCCGATCATCAGTTGGGGTCAGGCCGATTTCCTCCAGATCGCGCGTGCTGAGCGGGCCGATGTGCAGCTGGAACGTCTCCGTCTCTTCTTTGACGAGATCGCCGACTATGCGAAACTGAATTTCTTGTGAACACCGAGGGTCATCGTCGCCCGGCGCACGACTGCAAGGGGGGTTCCCGGTGAAGTAGCCCCAAACAAAGTCGATGATTCCGCTACGTAAATTAATAGGAAAAAGAATCGTGTAGTCGGTGCCAGAGCAGCTTCCCGAAGGGGTGTGCTGCGTCCGGGGTGAGGTGCACGGGGTTGCCGTGCCCGGCGTAGCCCAGTATTTGAAATACAAGTGCTCGGGGATTGAGGTCACATTAAGGTATATCTTGACCTGTACCCATCCGTTCTCGTAGCCTTCGGTTAAAGTATCGTCGCGTTCCGTAAAGGTATAGGTCAGGTCGGCGAACGAGATCGTCGGCGGCGTCTCCTCGGCCGGTGGAGGGACTGGGGCCGGCGGCTCCGCGGTTGGCGGCGCCGGCTGCTCGGCCGGTGGCGGCGCTGGGGCGGTGGTGAACGACCACACCTTGCCAAAGCCCTCTAACCCGCTTTCGTTCAAGGCATCCACCATCCAATAGTAGCGCGTTTCGGGCGCCAGCTCCGCCGACGTGGGGATCCTCAAGAAGGTAGACGTGGTTCGAGTCGACCTGTTCCGCCAAAGGAGCTCACTTGTGGTGCTCCAGTACACATTGTAGTGGGTAGCGCGGGGCGCGGCGGCCCAACTCAAAAGCGGCCCGGCAACCGTCACGCCGGTCGCCCCGTCGCGCGGCTGCGGGTTGCTGGCATATCCGGGAGCGCGTATGGTGGTGAACGACCACACGTTGCCGCGGATGGTGCCGGCTTCGGTCTTTACGTCCACCCGCCAGTAATAGCGCGTTTCCCACAGCCGAGGCGCCCAGGCGCCAACCTCATAGGAGTTGTTCACGGTATTGAGCGGCCATTCCGTACCCTCAAGGCCGTCCGCGGGGAGATCGTTCGTGGTGCCCATGTAGAAGTCGTAGCTGAGAGCGCCGGGCGCGGCGTCCCAACTGAAAGTTACTGCGCCGCGGCTCACGCCGGTCGCCCCGTTGCGGGGCGACGGGTTCCTGGCAGCTCCGGGAGGGCCGGTTGCGGGCGGCGGAGCACCGTCGCCCGGCGGCGGACTCGGAGCCGGCGGCGTCTCATCGCCCGGGGCCGGACCTGGGGCGGGCGGCGTTTCATCGTCGCGCGGCGACGGACCCACGGTCGGCGGCGCGGGCCGGCCGGCGGGGATGGTCGGCGCCACGTCGTCCGGCAGGGTTTCCAGGTCGAAGTCATCCGGCAGGTCGATCACTCGCGCTATGCACTCGTCGTTGGTGTTGACCACGCAGCTCGAGCCGTCGGCGCGGCGGCTGAGGACGTACAACCGATTACCGCCGGGGTAACGGATCACGATCAGATAGTACTGCGACTGCTGCGCCTGCTCGGTCCGGCCGTCCGGCACCGACAAGCCGGCCTGCAGCGACTGATTCGCGGGGTCCATGCAGGTGGCCGGCGCGGTGGCGCCGCCCATGTGCAGCTTGTCGGAGACGATCGCGCCGTGGACTCCCGCGCCGCGGTCGAGCAGCCGAATTGCCGAGTCGTCGCACGAGGCCTGCGGCGCGGCCGGCGCCGGGTTCGCCGCAGTCTCCGGCTCCGGGTCCGGGGTGACCGCCGCCCCGCAGGCGGCCAGGATTGCGGTCAGCGCGAACAGCGCCGCCCACCGTGTCCACAAGCGTTTCGTTGTCTTTATCATCGTCAGTCTCCTCTCGGAACGGTCGCCAGTGCCCTGGGTATAACCCAGCGAGCGAGCGAATCTCCTGCGCGGCTCTGGTCCTAGTCGTCGTCTATGATCGTGAGTTTCGCCCGGCACCGGCCGCAGGTCACCGGGAAACCTTTATGAGGGATGACTTCTATGAATACCGTCTCATTTTCTTCCTTTACCCGATCGCCGATAATGACTGGCCCATGACTAAACGGCCCGCAGACTCGGTGTGGCGAACCTTCAGGAATATTGCGGCACGGCTCCATCTCATAGTGCGCGGAGAAATCAACCCAGTCGACTCCTTCCGCCACCCTCATTTGAAGATCGAAGTGCCCGTCGGTCGCCGTGCCCCCGCCCATCTTAAAGAAAATATGGAGGTCCCGGGCCGCCGTGACGGGCGAACTCAAGGTCACCTCGAAGTCGACATCAAAATACCCGTCGTCGCCTTCGAGAACGCTCTGATCGGCAGAAAGCGATATCGTCGGCTGCGCTGGCGTCTCCTCGGCCGGTGGAGGGGCTGGAACTGGGGCCGGCGGTGGCGCCGCGGCAGGAGCGGTGGTGAACGACCACACGGCGCCGCGGGTGGTCCCGGCTTCGTTCTTTGCGTCCACCCGCCAGTAGTAGACCGTTTCGGCATCCAGATCCGCCGAGGCTGAGATCCTCAAGGCCGTGAACGAGGTGTTGATCGGCGTATCCAGGTCGGTGTTCTCGGCGCCCCAGTACACGTCGTAGCTGAGCGCGCGCGGCGCGGCGGCCCAACTCAAGAGCGGACCGCCAACCGTCACGCCGGTCGCCGCGTCACTCGGCTGCGGACTGGTGGCAGCTCCGGGAGGCGTGCCGGCTGTGGGCGGCGGCGCACCGTCGCCCGGCGGCGGACTCGGAGCCGGCGGCGTCTCATCACCCGGGGCCGGACCTGGGGCGGGCGGCGTTTCATCGTCGCCCGGCGACGGACCCACGGTCGGCGGCGCGGGCCGGCCGGCGGGGATGGTCGGCGCTATGTCCTCCGGCAGGGTTTCGAGGTTGAAGTCATCCGGCAGGTCGGTCACTCGCGCTATGCACTCGTCGTTGGTGTCGACCACGCAGCTCGTGCCGTCGGCGCGGCGGCTGAGGACGTACAGCCGATTACCGCCGGGGTAGCGGATCACGATCAGATAGTACTGCGACTGCTGCGCCTGCTCGGTCCGGCCGTCCGGCACCGACAAGCCGGCCAGCAGCGACTGATTCGCGGGGTCCATGCAGGTGGCCGGCGCGGTGGCGCCGCCCATGTGCAGCTTGTCGGAGACGATCGCGCCGTGGACTCCCGCGCCGCGTTCGAGCACGCTGATCGCCAGGTCGTCGCACGAGGCCTGCCGCGCGGGCGGCTCCAGGTTCGCCGGCGGCTCCAGGTCCGGGGTGACCGCCGCCCCGCAGGCGGCCAGGATTGCAGTCAGCGCAAGCAACGCCGCCCACCGTGTCCACAACCACAATGCTTTCGTTGTCTTCATCGTCAGTCTCCTCTCCGCACTAACGGGGTTGTCATATCCACTGGAGCAGCTCGATGGAGGTGCCGGCCTTGATCTGCTCGGCGTTGCCCACGACCTCGAGGCGGTCCTTCGTCGTACTGGCCCACTCGCGTTGCAGCACCAGCTTCACGGTGCGTGCCGTGGAGTCGTCACTTACGAGCAAATGGAATACGTTCGTGCCGAAGGGGGAGGGTCCTATCCGACTGTCCCAGGCAACGTCTTCGTGGATGGGGACCCAGGGAAGGAATACCTGCGACACCGTATTGGTGGTGCCCACCTTCGTCCGCACTACCACGCCCGCCATGTTATCCGGCAGCACCCTCGGAACGTTCAACTGCCCGTTGCTGCCTCCGGTCGCTTCGAAATCACGGGGAGCCCCGCTTTGCACCACCCAGGCCGCAGCCGGGCGCGCATTCGCCGCTAGCGTGCCGGCAGGAATGTCAAGCTTGGCAATCAACGGTCCGACGTGTCCGGTAGACGAAGTAGCCGCGGGCGCGTCAGTCCGCGAGAACGACACCTCCATCGTGGCGGTCAGTGTCACATCCGACCCGCTCGTCCCGCCACCGGAGTAGCGCAGCAGGTAACCGAGCTCGTTGTTGGCGTTCTTGGCAAAGTAGAACGACAGCAGACCCAGTTGGTTGAAGCTATCGTGCAGGTACACGCTGGAACCGACCGGCTCCCCGTGAAAGGGCCCACTGCTCACGTACGTACCCAGTGCAGATACATCCGATGCCAACACTACTCCGTCGAACGTGTAGGTACGGTCCTCGTTCGTGCCGAAACCGGCCACTAGCACCGAACGATCGTCGAAGGTAACCGTCATCACCACGTGCAACTCGCCGGTCCGGTGTTCGTCCAGATCGAATGCCGGCGCCAGCGCCCTGAACGAGCCGGTTGACATGCTGTTGGTGTTATGGATGCGCATCCCGACAGCCCTCCCGGCGTGCAGAATCTGCAGCCCGGTCAGCTTCCGCACGCGCGCGTCGACCTGTGCCTGCGTCAGCCACGGCGACGGCAGATTCGCCGCCGCGACCTTCGTCGCGTTCGACCGGCGCGCCCACGGTTCAAGGTCAATCGAGGACACCGCGAGCTCCACCGAGTAGGTGTCCGCCCGGTCCGCGGAGAACAGGAACTGCGAAGCGGCCGTCTCCGACGCGGCCGTCCGCGCCAGCATGCAGAGCGTGCTGCCCACCGAGAACACGACGGAGTTGGTTGAATCCAAGACCGTGGTCGTCGTAACTGTCACCGCCGGCTTCGCCCGCAACGCGGACAGGTCGAACCGCACGGTGCTGCCGTCCACCGTCCATATCACCTCACGGTCCGGGTCGGCAGCCGGCACCTCCGGCGTGCCCGGAATCGCTACCACTACCGATTCCTTCCCGCTCGCAATGGTAACGGCCGTAGCCGGGAGCAGTTGCTCGTCGTACCGTAGCGCCCCCTCGAACTCGGCACGCGCTACCATTTGGCACCCGCCTCAATCCGCTCCCGCACCGGCGGCGGCGCTATCAGCCGGCCGCGGCGGGGGCTGGGGCCCGATGGCCGTTTCGGCCCCGTAGTAGGTCGCAACATCAGGTCCGCCTCCTGCATCCGTGCCCGGTCGTCGGACAGTGCGAGCTCCAGGATTGGGTGTATCCATGCGCGTGTCAACCCGGCAAGCCCGGCCGGCCGGCGGGTCAGGCGTCGTCGGCCTCGAAGGCGGTCAGGGTGCGCGTCTTGCGGCTGAACTCCACGCCGATCAGGTGGATGGACTTACCGCGGCCCAGGTACTTGGCGGCGTAGCCGCGCTCCCGCAGCTGCGCCAGCGCTGCCCCCTCCCCCGCCTGTTCCACCACCTTGAACTCGAACAGGTAGACGTGGCCGCCGGTCCGCACCGCCATGTCCAGCCGCCCAACCGCGCTCGACTCCTCCACCACAATGTCATAGCCCAACGCCGCGAAGTAGGAGTAGAACACGCTGGCGTAGTAGCCCTCGTAGCGCGCGATGTCGTTGTTGACGTGCCACTCATACGGGATGCTCGCAAAGAACGCTTGGAAAAGCTCCCGCAGACCGGCGCAGTCGGCCGCTTTCAGCAGGCGCGCCAGGCGGATTCTGTCCGCCGTCTGCGCCCGGGCGCCCGGCGCCAGGCGGCGCAACAGCACGCGGTTCAGGCTCTGCCGTACTTCCCGGTTCGGATAGCCCAGCCGGTACACCTGCTCCCCGTCCAGGTCCTCCTCGTCCGTGATCGTCAGATAGCCGGTCTGGAACAGCAGCGCCTCGGTGCCTATCTCCTCCACGTCGAACGCCGACAGCAGCTCACGAGTGCCGACCATGTCCTCCAGCGAAACGGTGGAGACCTGCCGCTCGAACAGCGTGTCGACCAGGAACTTCGGCGAGCCGGTCTCGAACCAGTAGGCATCGAACTCGCGGCTGTCGAACAGCAGCAGCAGGTCAAACGGGTTGTACACCTTCTCATCGCCGCGCCAGCAATAGCCGTTGTACCACTCGCGGATGCGCTCGCGGTCCAGCCCGGCCAGCTCCGGGGCGAACACCGTGTCCAAGTCTTCCTCGGTGTAGCCACAGATCGCGGAGTAGCGCTGGTCCAGCGTGATGTCGGTGAGGTTATTGAGCTGCGAGAACAGGTTCACCTTGGAGAACTTGCTTACGCCGGTCAGCAACGCAAACCGTATGCGCGCGTCGCTCGCCTTGATCACCCCGTACACGTTGCGCAGAATGTCGCGGTTGGCGCTCGCCACGGCCGGCGTGCCCAGCATGTCCAGGATCGGCTTGTCGTATTCGTCCACCAGCACAACCACCCGCCGCCCGCTCCGTTGGTGCAGCACTTCCAGCAGGTGCGCGAAGCGGCCCGGCACCGTAAGAGCGTCCGTCTCCACCCCGTGGCGCCGTTCCTCGGCCGCGAGCAGGTCCACGAGGCTGTCCTCCAACAGGTTCGGCTGCCGGTAGTCGCCGCCGGCAAAGTCCAGCCGCACCACCGGATTGGGCTCGCCCCAGGTCCAACCGGCATGGACGCGGAGCCCCTCGAACAGCTTCTCGCTGCCTTCGAACAGCTCCTTCATGGTGTCGACGAGTAAGCTCTTCCCGAACCGCCGCGGCCGCGACAGGAAGTAGCGCGTCCCTTCGGCGACCAGACGTTCGATGAAGGCGGTCTTGTCGACGTAGTAGCAGTTCTCCTCCCGCAGCACGCGGAAACTCTGGATGCCGATCGGCAACCGGCGCTTGACCATCAGCCCATCACACCATCGAACAGGTCAGGCGTCCGCCGCCTCGAAGGCGGTCAGGGTGCGCGTCTCGCGGCTGAACTCCACGCCAATCAGGTGGATGGACTTACCGCGGCCCCGGTACTTGGCGGCGTAGCCGCGCTCCCGCAGCTGCGCCAGCGCCGCCCCCTCCCCCGCCTGCTCCACCACCTTGAACTCAAACAGGTAGACGTGGCCGCCGGTGCGCACCGCCATGTCCAGCCGCCCAACCGCGCTCGACTCCTCCACCACAATGTCATAGCCCAGCGCCGCGAAGTAGGAATAGAACACGCTGGCGTAGTACCCCTCATAACGGGCTATGTCGTTGTTGGTATGCCACTCATACGGGATGCTCGCAAAGAACGCTTGGAAAAGCTCCTGCAGGCCGGCGCAGTCGGCCGCTTCGAGCAGGCGCTCCAGGTGCGTGCTGTTGGCCATCTGCCGCGCATCGTCCCGCACCAGATGGAGCAGCAGATGCTCATTCAGGCTCTGCCGCACCTCCCGGTTCGGATAGCCCAGCCGGTACACCGTTCTCCGGCCGCGCTTCACTTCCGTGATCGTCAGGTAGCCGGTCTGGAACAGCAGCGCCTCGGTGCTTACGTGATCCACGTCGAACGCCGACAGCAGGCGCTCGGTGCCCACCATCTGCTCCAACGATACGGAGGAGACCCGCCGCTTGAACAGCGTCTCCACCAGAAACGCCGGCGAGCCGGTCTCGAACCAGTGGGCGTCGAACGTGCGGCGGCGCAGCAGCAGTAGCACGTCGAACGGGTTGTAGACCTTCTCCTGGCCCAGCCAGCTATAGCCGTTGTACCAGGCGCGCACCTCCTCCCGGTCCAGTCCTCCGAGCTCCGGCGCGAACACGGTGTCCAAGTCGCCTTCCGTGTAGCCGCAGATCGACGAGTAGGCCGGCTCCAGCGTGATGTCGATAAGGTTATTGAGCTGCGAGAACAGGCTCATCTTGGAGAACTTGCTCACCCCGGTCAGAAACGTGAACCGTACGTGCGCGTCGGAGTCCTTGATCACGCCGTACACGCCGCGCAGGAAGCCGCGGTTGGCGCGGGCCACCGGCGGCGTCTCCAGCGCATCCAGGATCGGTTTGTCGTATTCGTCCACCAGCACCACGACCCGCCGGCCGGTCCGTTCATGCAGGGCTTCCAGCAGGTGCGCGAAGCGGCCCGGAACCGTGCGGGAGTGCGCATCCACCCCGTGGCGCCGTTCCATCGCCTCGATCTGCTCCAGGACGTTGTCCGCCACCAAGTACGGCTCGGTGAAGCTGCCGCCGGCGAAACTCAGCCGCACCACCGGATTGGGCTCGCCCCAGGTCCAGCCGGGGTGGATGCGGAGCCCCTTGAACAGCTTCTCGTTGCCCTCGAACAGCTCCTTCAGCGTATCCAGGAACAGGCTCTTGCCGAACCGCCGCGGCCGCGACAGGAAGTAGTGCGTACCTTCGTCGACCAAGCGTTCAATGAAGGCCGTCTTGTCGACGTAGTAGCAGTTCCGCTCCCGGATCCTGCGGAAGCTCTGGATGCCGATCGGCAACCGGCGCTTGACCATCAGCCCATCATACCACGGAGGGCCGGCCAGTAGTCCATTATTCGTTGAGGCGCGTCAGGGCCCAGATCAGCGCGAGCGCGCCGAATCCGGCGGCGAACAGGTTGACGCCGTTGAAGTGCGCCAGCCGTTCGATCACCCCGGCGAGCAACTGATCCGCCACGCCGCCGAGCACGGCGCCGATCAGGCCGACGACGAGCGCGCCCCAGAAGTCGCCGAGGACGCGCCGCCGCAGGATGAAGCGCCAGAAGATGGCGGCCGCCAGCCCGACGGTTACGTAGGTCAGGCCAACGTCGACGTACCGGAACACGCGGGATCGGCTACGGGAGCGTCAGGAAGATCGAGCCAAGGTAGAGCGGTTCGCTATACCGTTCCCGGCCGTCGCCGCCGCGGCCGTAGGAAAGCACGTAGAGTTGCAAGTAGAACGGCTCCCCGGCGCAGTCGTTCGCGAGTTGCGGCAGCGCCGCCACGTCGGCGTCACCGGCCTGAAACTGATCGCAGGTGAACCGCTCGTACCTGCCGTCGGTTTGCTCCACGCCGCGCCGTAGCGAGACGGCGCGCTCGCCGCCCGTGGCCACCGGGTCGCCGCCGCCGCTAACCGGAGAAAAGTCCAGGGTGATCGTCCCGTGACGTCCGGTGTTCGGTACTTTGATCAGCGGCCGGTCGGCCTGGTCGACCGGGTGCCGCCTGTCCTCGTCGGCCAGCCGCACGAAGCGCCGGCGCACGGCGGCGAGGCTGCCGAGGTTGCGGTCGGTAAAGGCGCCGGGCGCCGAGAAGCGGTAGTACACCTCGTAGCCGAAGCTCACCACGTCCCCGCCGATGGGGCCGGCGGGCTGCGAGAAGGTGAACCGGTGGAGGATGGTACTGGCCGACGGAGCGGTCGGCCGCGGCAGCGGCGCCTGGGGGTTGGCGGGCAGGCCGCAGCCGCCGACGGCGCCGGTCAGGGCCGCCGCGAGCAGCACGCCGCCGAACCGCCTCCGGAAGTGCCCCAAGAAAACCCCTACTCCGCCGGCAGCCGGCCCTCGGTCTCCAGGGTGATGAGGCGGTTGCGCGCCGCCGCGGCCCAGCGGCTGCCGCCGTGCTCGTCGGTCAGGCGGTCGTAGCCGGCCGCCGCCGCGGCGTGGTCGCCGCGCTGTTCGGCCAGGCGCGCAATCGAGAACAGGGCGCGCGGCGCCAGAGTGGCGCCCTCCCACTGCTCCACCAACCGCTGCAGGTACTCGGCCGCGGCCTCCGGCTGCCCCGCCTCCTCCTGCGCCACCGCGGCGTTGTAGATGCTCAGCGGCGCCAGATAGCTCTCCGGCCAGCGCGCCGCGACTTCTTCCCAGTCGGCCGCCGCGGCGTCCCACTCCCGCAACTCGAACTGGTATTGGGCGCGCACGTACAGCGCCCGCTGCGCCGCGTAGCGCCGCGGGAACTGCCGCAGGATCTGTTCCACGTCGCCGAGCAGGGCGTCGCCGAGGTTGCTCTTGCGGGTGCCCTCCGGCTCCGCCTGCCAGGTCTCGAACTGCTCCTGCAGGCGCTCGGCGCGCAACGCCGAGCTCGCCGCCACGCTGCGCTCCCGCTCCGCCCACGCCAGCCAGATGATCAGCGCCGCCAGCACCGCGCCGGCAACCACCAGCAACGGCACCCGGTAGCGCTCGACGACCGCCGAGATTACGGCCGCGGCGCCCGCCGTCCCGCTCGGGGCATTCGCTGCGCGGCTCATCAGTTGGAGGAGCGGTCGCGCAGAAACTCACCCAGGGACACCCGGTCCGACTGATCGTCGTCGTGGATGTACTTCACCAGCTCCTGGCGCTCCTCGCGGCGCTGCAACTCGCGCAACGACAGCGACAGGCGCTGCTTCTCGGCGCTGATCTCGGTGACCACGGCCTTGACCTGGGCGCCCGGCTCCAGCTCCGCGCGCGCCTTGTCGACGCTGCCGCCGCCGGGGTCGGCAAGCTGGTTGTTGGCGATGAGCCCCTCGATGCCGCCCTGCACGCGCACGAACACCCCGAAGTCGGTCTTGCTGGTTACCTCCCCCTCGATCACGCTGCCGCGCCGGAAGGCGCGCGTCAGCGCCACCCACGGATCGTCGGAGAGCTGCTTCAGGCCGAGCCGGATGCGGCGCGCCTTCTTGTCCAGGTCCACCACCGCGACCTCCAGCTCCTGCTCGGTGCGCACCACCGAGGCGGGGTTGCGCACCTTCTTGGTCCACGACATGTCGTCGACGTGCAGCAGGCCGTCGATCCCCTCCTCCAGTTGCACGAAGGCGCCGTAGCTGGTGATGTTGCGCACGATGCCCTTTACCACCTTGCCGGGCGGGTAGCGCTCCTCGGCGCTGTCCCAGGGGTTGGGCAGCACGTGCTTGAGGCCCAGCGACAGCTTGCCGCGCTCCAGGTCGTAGGCCAGGATCTTCACCCGCACCTCGTCGCCGTTGCCGAGGATCTCACGCGGATGGCCGATTTTCTTGACCCACGACATGTCGGAGATGTGCAACAACCCCTCGATGCCGGCCTCGATTTCGATGAACGCGCCGAAGTCGGTAATCTTGGTCACCTTGCCGGTGACCTGATCCTCGAGCGCGTAGCGTTCCTCGAACGTCGTCCACGGGTCGGGCGTGAAGTGCTTGAGGCTGAGATTGACCTTCTGCGAGTCGCGGTCGATGCGGATCACCTTGACGTTGACCTCTTCGCCGATCACCACCGCGTCCTTGGGCGACGCCACGTGGCCCCAGCGCATGTCGTTGACGTGCAGCAGGCCGTCGAAGCCGCCGAGGTCGACGAACGCGCCGAACGAGGTGAAGGTCTTGACCGTGCCGCGGTACACGTCGCCGATCGCCGCGGTCTCGTAGAACTGGTCGCGCTTCTTCTTGGCCTCGCGCTCCAGCCACGCCTTGCGGTTCAGGACGATGTTCACCTTGCCGCGGTTGTAGAGCTGCTCCACGAAGAACCGCGTGTCCAGGCCCACGTAGGCGTCTTCGTCGCGCACGCGCATCACGTCCACCTTGGAAAAGGGCACGAAGGCGCGCAGCGCGGCGCCGAGGTCCACCTCGTAGCCGCCCTTGATCTTGCGGGTGATGCGGCCGGCCACCGGATCGCCGGTCTCGCCGGACTCCTTGAGGGCGCGCCAGATCACCTGCTCGTCGGCCTTGCGCTTGGACACCACCACCTCGCCGTGGCGGCCCTCCTTGCGCAGCAGCACCACGTTGACCTCGTCGTCCACGTGCGGCGGCTCGCCGAACTCGTCAATCGGGATCCGGCCCTCCGACTTGAGACCTACGTCGACAAATACCATTTCGGGGCCAACCTCGATAACGCGGCCGGTGATCAGCTGACCCTCTTCCACCCGGTCGAGCCGGGTGATGTATTGCTCTTGAAGCTGAGATTCAAAGGACTGGGGCGGAGACACGCCCATTTCCGAGTCGCTCATAATGCGAACAGGATTACTCCGGGAGGAAATTGCTGGGGACAAGGCAACAAAGGTTCGCACAAACTTCGGCAACCGTCAAGCGCGAGGTGTCAATCCGCCTGGCGTCCGCCGCGGGGCGCAGCGCGCCCACCGGTTTGCGCCGGTCGCGGCGGTCGCGGTCGGCGAGCGACGCCGCCACCTGCGCCACGCGCGCCGGCCCGGCGCGCGGCCCGGGAACGGCCTCCGCGGCGCCGCGCTGGCGGGCGCGGCGCGCCGCGCGCACCTCCGGCGCGGCGTCCAGAAACACCTTGAGCACCGCGCCGGGAAACACCTCGGTGCCGACGTCGCGGCCTTCCATCACCCACCGGCCGCGCCCGGCGGTCGCCCGCAGCACGCGGTTTACCGCCGCCCGCACGCCGGGAATGGCGGATACCTGCGCCACGCGGCGGTCCACCGCGGCGACGTGCAGCCCCGCGCTCAGGTCGCGGCCGTTGGCGCGCACCGCGCTGCCGGCCACCTCCCAGCGCACTGACCGCACCAGGGCAACCACCTCCGCTGCCGGCGCCTCCGCGCCCAGGCGCTCCAGCACCAGCCGGGTGACGCCGCGGTACAGCGCGCCGGAACTGATCCACGGCACGCCGAGGCGCCGCGCCAGGCACGCCGCGGCGGTGGTCTTGCCGCAGCCGGAGGGTCCGTCGATGGCGATTACCGGCACCGGCGATTCAGAAACCATGCCACCTCGCGCGCGGTCAACGGCCGCCAGCCGCCGGGCGCCAGGCCGCGCAACGTCACCGGCCCCACCCGTACCCGGGTGAGGCGCAGCACCTGCAGGCCGGCGCTGCCCAGCACGCGGCGAATCTCGCGGTTGCGGCCCTCGGTCAGGGTCAGCGTCACGCGCGCGCCGGGCTCCAGCCGGTAGCCGGCCAGCCGGTAGGTGACGCCGCCGATGCGGCAGCCGGCGCGGTATTCCTCCAGTACCGCCGCCGGCACGCGGCGGTCGGTGACCACGTCGTACTCCTTCTCCACCCCGAAGCGCGGGTGGGTGGCGCGCACCGCGAGCTCACCCTGGTTGGTAAACAGGATCAATCCCGCGGAGTCCAGGTCCAGCCGCCCGGCGTGGAACAGGCGCCCCGCGCCGGCCGGCAACAGGGAGCGGGCCAGCGGCCGCCGGCCGGGGTCGCGGTTCGAGCACAGGTAGCCGGGCGGCTTGTGCAGCGCCAGCGAGCAGGGCGCCGCGGCCGCGGTGACCTCCCGGCCGTCGACCGTCACCCGGTCGCCGGCCCCTACCCTGCTCCCCTGCGCCACCACCGGCTCACCGTTCACCGTCACCCGCCCGGCGGCGATCAGGCGCTCGCCGGCGCGCCGCGACGCCACTCCCGCGCGCGCCAGGAACACCTGCAGCCGGGCGCCCCGGTTGCGTTCCGCGCCGCCCCCGCCGGCGCCGCTTGCGCCGCCCGCCGCGGCGTCACTCATCGGCGGCCCGGAACCGGGCGCGGTCGGCGTCGGTCAGCTTCGGCAGGTCGGCAATTGAGGTCAGCCCGAACACCCGCAGAAACTCCGCCGAGGTGCCGTACTGGATTGGCCGCCCCGGCGCCTCCTTGCGCCCCACCTCGCGTATCAGGTCGCGCTCGCCGAGCATGCGGATCATGGCGTCCGGCGACACCCCGCGAATCGTCTCGATTTCGCTGCGGGTGACCGGCTGCGAGTAGGCGATGATCGCCAGGGTCTCGAGCGCCGCGCGCGACATCCGGCCCTGCGACAGGCGCCCGTAGTGGGGCCGCAGCCACGGCCACAGCTCCGGTTTCGGCACCAGCGCGTAGCCGCCGGCCACCTCCAGCACCTGCACGCCATGACCGCGCCCGGCAAAGCGCCGCCGCACCTCGGCCACCGCCTCCTGCGCCGCGGCTACCGCCAGCCCGGTGAGCCGCGCCAACCGTTCCGCGCTCTGCGGCTCCGGCTCCAGGAACAGAATCGCCTCCACCAGGCGGCTTTGCTCCTCCGCCCCGCCCGGCGCCGCCGCGCCCGCCGCCGGCTGCGGCGCGGCGGCGCCGCCGGCGGTGGGCGCCGCTACGGGTTCCGGCGCGCGGCCCCCGTTGGCGGCGGCGCGCTCCGCCGCGCTCCCGGCGGCGCTCACTCGTTGCCCGCCGCGCCGCCCGCGCCGCCGGCGCCGGCCGCCGGCCGCCCGCGCCGCACGGTAATCGCCGCGAACGGCTGGCGCTGCACCACCACGATCGCCTGCGCCTTGGCCAGCTCCAGCACGGCCCAGAACGCGCAGATGATCTCAATGGCGGAACCGCCGCGCACCAGTTCCGAGAATGCAAACGCCGCGCTCCGCGCCAGCCGCTCGTGCACCAGGGCCACCTTCTCCTTGACGGTAAACTCCTCGTACAGGCTGGTGAACCGTTCGCCGCCGATCGCCGCCACGATCTCCCGGAACGCCGCCAGCAGTTCATCCGGGGAAAGCCGCACCTCCTCCGGCTCATGGTTCACTACCGACTCCGGCAGCAGCCGCGGCGCGGAGCGGGTAATGATCCAGTGCGCCTGCCGTTGCTGCTCGGCCAACGCCTCGCTCAGACGCTTGAAGCGCTGATACTCCAGCAGTTGCTCGACCAGCTCCCGGCGCGGGTCCTCGTACGGCTCGTCGGAATCGTACGGCAGCGGCAGCAGCATGCGCGACTTGATCTGCAGCAGGGTGGCGGCCATCACCCGGAAGCGGGTCAGGTCTTCGAGGCGCTGCTGCGCCGGGGCGCCTCCCGCCGGCTCCGCGGCGCCGCGCTGCCGGCCGGCGGCCGCCAAGTGGTGCAGGTACTGATCGGTGATGGTGGCAATCGGAATGTCGTAGACGTTCACTTCGGCGCGTTGGATGAGCTGCAGCAGCAGGTCGAGCGGCCCCTCGAAGTCCCCGAGGTGAAAGCTCACCTCCGTGCCGCCGCCGTTCGCGCCGCCCGCGGAGCCTGCGCCGCCGCCCGCCGCGGCCGGCGCCCCGAACGGAAGTTCCGGGGCGGCGCGGCCGTTGCCCTGATCGTGCGGCGCTGCCGGCATCCGCGGGCGCTCGAGCGCTCTCTAGCTCACCGCGGCGGCGGTCCGCTCCCCGCCGAACAGCAGGTCGCGCACCCGCGACTCGATCGCGGCGCGCAGGTCGTCGTGCTCCTCCAGGAAGCGCTTGGCGTTCTCCCGGCCCTGACCGATCCGGTCCTTGCCGTAGGAATACCAGGTGCCGCTCTTGTCGATGATGCCGTTGGCCACCGCGGCGTCCAGCAGACTGGCGCTGCTCGAGATGCCCTTGCCGAACATGATCTCCAACTCCACCTTCTGGAACGGCGGCGCCACCTTGTTCTTGACCACCCGCACCCGCACCTTGTTGCCGAGCGGGTTGTCCGGCCCCTTGGTGATGGTCTCGATCTTGCGCACCTCGATGCGAATGGAGGAGTAGAACTTGAGCGCGTTGCCGCCGGTGGTGGTCTCCGGGTTGCCGAACATCACCCCGATCTTCATGCGCGTCTGGTTGATGAACATCAGGCAGGTGCCCGACTTGGCGATCGTCCCGGTGAGCTTGCGCAGCGCCTGGCTCATCAGCCGCGCCTGCAGCCCCATGTGGGAGTCGCCCATGTCGCCCTCGATCTCGGCGCGCGGCGTCAACGCCGCAACCGAGTCCACCACGATGATGTCCACCGCGCCGGAGCGAATCAGCGACTCCACGATCTCCAGGGCCTGCTCGCCGTGGTCGGGCTGTGATACCCACAGCTCGTCGATGTCCACCCCCAGCTTGCGGGCGTAGATGGGGTCGAGGGCGTGCTCGGCGTCCACGAACGCCGCGATGCCGCCCAGCTTCTGCGCCTCGGAGATGGCGTGGAGCGACAGCGTGGTCTTGCCGGACGACTCGGGACCGTAGATCTCGATGATGCGCCCGCGCGGGTAGCCCCCCACCCCCATCGCCGCGTCGAGCAGCACCGAGCCGGACGGCACCACGTTGACGTCGGCGCGCCGGCCGGCCGCGCCCAACTGCATGAGCGAGCCTTTGCCGAACTGTTTTTCGATTTGCAGGCGCGCCGCGTCGAGCGCCTTCAACCGCTCGGGGTCGGGCCGTACGGTGAACTCCTCCACCACCGGCTCTCCCTTGCCGCTACTGCCGTTACTTGACTGATCCATCAGATTCCTCCTGGGGCTGCCACCGAACCGGCGTGCCGGTCACGTGCGGTTGCAGCCCGACTGTGATGGCAATGACAACGGCGCGGCGTTGCCGGTGCTTCTAAAATAGTGAAAATAGTTTCGGCGCGGCGGGCCGCGGCCTCGGCGCCGCATGATAGGCCGGCCCCCCGCGCGCGGTCAATGCGGGCGCTCACTCACTCACCCAACGCGGCGCGCGTCAGCCCTCCCCGGCGCCGGCGAGCGCGCGCAGCGCGGCGCCCGGCTGCGCGGCGCCGTAGAAGGCGGTGCCGGCCACCAGTACGTCGGCGCCGGCGCGCCGCGCCCGCGCCGCGGTCGCCGCGTTGATGCCGCCGTCGACCTGGATCAGGAACGAGGCCGCGGCGGCCTGCCGCAGGGCCGCCACCGCGCCCACCTTCTCCAGGCAGCGGGGAATGAGCCGCTGGCCGCCGTATCCGGGATTCACCGTCATCACCAGCACCAGGTCCGGGAGGTCGAGCACCTCGCCGAGCAGCGCCGCCGGCGTGGCCGGCACCAGCGCCACCCCGGCGCCAACCCCCGCCGCACGGATTTCCTGCAGGGTACGGTGCACGTGCGTGGCCGCCTCCAGGTGGAAAGTGATGAGGTCGGCGCCCGCCTCCGCGAACGCCGCCACGTGGCGCTCCGGGTGGCAGGTCATCAGGTGGACGTCGAGCAGCAGGTCGGTGCGGCGGCGGAGGGCAGCCACGGTCTGCGCGCCAAAGGAAATGGGCGGCACGAACACGCCGTCCATCACGTCGAGGTGCAGCCAGCGCGCCCCGGCCTCGGCTGCGCGGGCCGCGGCGGCGGCCAGGTCGGCGCCGTCCGCGGCCAGAATGGAGGGCGCCACCACCGGGAGCGGCGGCCGACCGGCGGGCGGCAGGAAGGGGCGCAGGCGCTCGGCGCGGCTCATGGCGGCGCCATGGTAGCGGGGTTGGCGCGGCCCGGACAACCCGCGTTGACCGGCCGCGCCCGCGCGGTGTAGGCTGCCGCCGATAGCGCAAACCCCACATGACCGACCAGCAGCTCACGTTCGACGAGAACGACATCGCGCACTTGGTCAACGGTGCGTACGACCGGTTGCGAGACGGAGAATATGGGGAGGCCGCCGCGTTGCTGGAGCGCGCCCTCGAACTCGACCCGGAGTACGAGGGAGTGAGCGTTACGCTCAAGTGCGTGCGCTTCTGGGAAGAGCGCCGGCAGCGGCTGGAGGAAATCGAGTCGAGCGCCGACCGGGCGGTGTATCTGCTGGAGCAGTGGACTTCGTTCCGCGGCTTTGCGGCGCGCATTGGGGAACTGCCGGAGCGATGCTACCAGGACGTCAAGCACCACGTGCACGCCAGCGCCGTCGCCTGGCTGCTGCAGACCTCCGCCGCGGACCTGCCGCCGGCCGCGGCTGCCGCGCATTATCTGCGGCCAAGCGCGCAGACCCGGCGGCTGCTGCTCATTGGCCACTCCTTCAAGGCGATGGGCGACTTCGCCAACGCCGTCCGCTGCCTGGAGCAGGCGCGCGGCGCGGAGGCCGGCTGGGCGCCGCTGCTGGCCGAGCTCGCCGACTGCTACTCACTGATCGAAGAGACCCGCGCCGCCAAGATCTTCTTTCGCGAGGCCTTTTTCCTGGGGGCCGCGGAGATCCCGGTGGAGGAGCTGGAGTCGCCCATGATCCGGCGCCTGGTGAGCGCCGTGAAGGATGCCGGAGTGACCCGCGGCGTGCGCGAGTGGGTGCCGGTCTACGGCGTCCTGTTGGGGGCGTTCAGCATCACGCGCGAACTCACCGCCCTGGAATACGGGAAGCTGCGGCAGTCGATCTTCGAGCTGGAGCAGGGGCTCGGCGTCAAGGCCACGCCGGACGGGCTCACGGTGGCGGCCGCGCCGCCGGAGGACGCGCAGGCCGCCCTGATACCGCGTTTGATCTACCGCTACTTCTGGTTGATCGAACACTACCGGGCCGCCGGTGAGGACGCCGCCAAGGTGGAAGAAGTATTGCGCCGCGTCAAGGTGCTCGACGCGGGCGTGCATCAACGCTACGTCAGTTAGTATACTATTGGAGTAACACCATGCCGGAAACGAAGCCAGACACCATGCCCGACACGAAGCCGGATACCATGCCGGATACCCTCGCCAGCCGAATCGGGGAGATGATCAACGAGGAAAAGTGGACGCGTACCGACCTGTCCGAGTACTCGATATCGAATTTCCATACGTTCGACGAGACGCTCAAGCAGATCTTCGCCGAAGAGATACCGGACGAAGCCCAGGAGATCTGCGAGGAGCATCTGCAGACCTCCCGCGACAGCGTGATCGGTCTGTACCTGGCCGGCATCATCGCGCTCAGGAAGCGCATCGTCGACGACTCCAATCTGGTCGTGCTGACCAACATGTTCGTCGACAGCGAGAAGTGGAACATCGTCGAGTATCTGTGTCAACAGATTCTGGAGTATGGCGAGAACAAGTTTGCGCTGCGCACGCTGGCCGACACCTACGCCCGGAAGAACGATCAGGAGAACCAGTATGAAATACTGGAGCGCCTCATCAAGGTAGACTACGAAGAAGCCGACACGGTGCGCCGGCTGGCTGAAAAGCGGGAGCAGGACGGCGACCTCGACGGCGCCCTCGCCTACTACAAGAAGGCGCTGCACCGCTACATCAACCGGCGCCAGTTCTCGCACGTGCGGCAGATGTGGGAAAAGGTCATTGAGTTCGAGTCGGAAGACCTGGAGGGCCTGATGCAAATCGAAAGCAAGGTGGTGCGGACGCTGGGCGGGGACCGCGCCATCACCCTGCTGGAGATGCTCTACCCCTACTACCGGGAACAGGACAACTGGACCGCTTCGGCCGACATATTGAAACGGATCCTCAATCACGACCCCAAGAAAAACGGCGCGCGCGCCGAGTTGGTGGACGTGTACACCAACCGTTACGCCGGCCACAGCCATCTGCAGGAGTACCTCAAGCTCTCCAACCTGAATCAGTCGTGGCGCAACGTGCAGGACGCCATTGCCGACTTCGAGAAGCACATCAGCTTTGACGAAGGCAACTACGTGTTCCATCGCACCTGGGGATTGGGGCGGATCAAGGAAATCAAGGACGACCTCTTCACCATCGACTTTCTGAAGAAGCGTGGTCACCAGATGTCGCTGAAAATGGCGGTGAACGCGCTCCACATTCTCGACGGCGAGCACATCTGGGTGCTGCGCGCCACGGTGCCGCGCGACAAGCTCAAGGCGCGGGTCAAGGCGGAACCGGAGTGGGCGCTGCGCGTCGTGATAAAGAGCTTCGACAACGCCGCGGACATGAAGCGGGTCAAGGCCGAGCTGGTGCCGCGCATCCTCACGCCCGCGGAGTGGACCCGGTGGAGCACCGACGCGCGCCGCATCCTCAAGACCAACGCCTGGTTCGGGACCGTGAGCGGCAAGCTCGATCACTACACGGTGCGGGAGCGGGAGATTACCTTCGAGGAGAAGACCTACAACACCTTCCGCACCGACAAGAGTTTCTTCAACCGGGTGCAGACCCTGCACGAGTTTCTGGACCACACCGAGGGTGAGTCGGAGTACCTCGGCGAGATGTTCGAGTACTTCGTCGGATTCTTGCGGGCGCCGTCGGCGCAGGCCGAGAACAACCTCGCCAGTTTTCTGATCGTGGAGAAGCTGATCGCCGCGCATCCGCATCTGAATCCCGGCGTACCCGTTCAATTTCGCGAGCTGTTCTCGCAGGTGGAGGACCTCGAGGAGGTGTTCGGCGCGCTCGACGGAGCCGGGCTCGCCAAGGAGTTCCTGGCCCACGTGCGCGCCGACATCGGGGCCTGGCCGCACGTCTACGCCCGCATCTTCCTGTTCTATCCGGCGCGTCAGATTCTCGACGAGCTCACGACCAACGAGCAGACCGACGTGGTGGCCGAGCTGATCGCCGACATCGTCGACGACTACCGCGACTACCGTTTGCCGTTCGTGTGGATGGTGCGCAACGACAACGGCGCCGGCTGGCTGCGCGAGCACGGCGTCAAGGACGAGAAGATCATGATCGGCATGATTCATCTGCTCGATCTGACCTACCGCGACATCGGCAACCGGCGCGACGTTCCGGCGAACCGCAAGCTGAACCGCCAGATCTCCGACTATCTGTTCAAGGAAGGCAATCTCAACGACTACATTGGCGCCATTGACTCGGCAAGCGAGGAGTCCATTGACCGCATCTACACGCTGGTGGCGGACGTCAAGGAGCTCGATCCTTCGGTCAAGCTGAACGTGCGCCAGCACATCAAGGAGAAGTTTCCGGCGTACCGGTTCGACGACGAGGCGGTCCGGGACAGCGTGCGCAGCGGCCTGCTGGTCACCCGCTTCGGCTACGAAAACCGGCAGCGCGAATTGCGCCAGATTCTGGAAGATGAGATACCGGAAAACTCCAAGGAAATTGGAATCGCGCTGCAGAAGGGAGATCTGCGCGAGAACGCCGAATACAAGGCCGCGTTGGAGAAGCAGGAGCAACTCAAGAATGCCGTTTCCCGGCTGCAGGAGGATCTGCAGAACGCGCAGATCTTCGACCTGGCGGAGGCCAACGACTCGGTGATTTCGTTCGGTACCGAAGTGCGGCTCACCAACGTCGACAGCAATACCAGCGAGCGCTACGTGATCCTCGGGCCGTGGGAGTCGGACCCGGAGCACAACGTCATCTCCTATCTGTCGCCGCTCGGCGCCAAGCTGTGGCAGCACCGCGCCAACGACGAGCTGCAGTTCACGATCAACGACAAGGACTTTCACTACCGCATCGAGCGCATCGACAAGGTAACCGAGGAGCGCTTGCCGGGGCGCTCCGGCTAAGCCGTTCCGGCCGCCAAGGCGAGGGCCGCTCCGGGGCGGGGCCGCTCCGCTCAGCGCCGCCACCAGGCCAGCTTGAGCGGCCGGTAGAGGGCCAGAACCGCGGCCCCCGCGGCGCCGCCCAGGGCGGCGGTTAACACCGCGTTGCGCCAGGTGCTGCCGGGCTGCCACCAAGTTCCGGTGGCCGCGGCCGCCGCCCACAGCAGCAGCGCCAACGCCGCGTTTGCGGCCAGCGTGCGCGCGGCGTGCGGCAGCAGGCGGCTGCTCCGCAACTCCGGCAGCCGCCGCCGCGCGACCACCAGCAGCAGCGCCGCGCCGGCGGAAAAGGCCACCGAGTTGGCCACCGCCAGGCCCGCCACCCGTAGCGGCGTTTCCTTCAACAGCAGGGCCAGCGGGACGTCGATGGCGGCGATCAGCAGAGCGCCAAGAAACGGCGTGCGGTAGTCGCCGGCGGCGAAGAAGTAGCGTTGCGCGAAGGTGAACGCCCCGGCGCTGACCAGCCCGGCGGCGTAGCCGGCCAGCACCCCGGCGGCCAGGGCGGTGCCGGCGGGCGTGAAGGTCATGCGTTCCAGGGCCACGCGAATCACCGCCTCGCCGAAGAACAGGTAGAACAGGGCCGGGGGCAGCAGCAGATCGGTGATCATCATCAAACCGTCGCCAAAGCTGCGCGCCAGCGCCGCGCTCTCGCCGGCCGCGGCGTAGCGGCTCATGCGCGGAAAGTGAGCGGTAACGACCGACACCGAGAAGATGCCGAAGGGAAGCTGCCAGAACACCAACGCGTTGGCGAGCGCCGAGGTGCTGCCATCCTCCAGCCCGGAGGCGAAGATGATCGATACCTGCTGGATGACGGCGAACACCGAGGCCGACGCCACCACCGGAATCCACTGCCGCACGATGCGCCGCACGCGCGGGTCGCCGCGCCACCGGAAGTCGGGCCGCAGATCGTAGCCGCGCCGCAGGAACGCCGGGAGCTGGCCCACTACCCCGCCGACGCCGCCGGCCAGGATGCCGACGCCCGCCGCCGTCAGCCCCCAGTGGCGGTGCAACAGCGCGATGGCGAGGATCACGTTGACCGAAAACAGCAGCGGCGCCAGCGCCGGCGTCACGAACACGTCGTGGCAGTTGAGCGCGGCCATCAGCACCGAGCTGATGCTGACCAGCAACAGATAGGGAAACACCAGCCGGAACAACTCCGCCGCCAGCTCCATCTTCCACGGCTCCGGGAACTCCAGCACCGCGCCCACCACCGGCTGCGCCAGCACCACGGCGGCCACCACCACGATGCTCACCGCGGCCACCAGCAGGGTCAGCAGGCGGCGTACCAGGGAGCGCGGGTCGCCCGCCTGCGCCGCCTCCTGCCCCGCCTCCTGCCGCTGCACCGCGCGCGCCAGTTCCGGGATCAGCGCCGAGGAGAGCGCGCCCTCGGCCAGCAGCTTGCGCAGGTTGTTGGGGATCATGAACACCGCGTTGAGCACGTCGGCGGCGCCGGTAGCGCCGAACACCGCGCCGATCACGGCCACGCGGACGAAGCCGAGCAGCCGCGACAGACTGGTGCAGATCGCCAGCGCCAGCACCGCGCGGCGCGGGCCGGCCTCGCCACCGGCGCCGCTAGCCTGCGGGGGCTGCGGCACCGGCGCCCTCGAGATAGTCGCTCAGGAAGCGGCGGCGAAAGGCGGCAAAGGCGCCGCGGTCAATGGCGGAGCGGACCTCCTCCAGCAGCCGCGCCATAAAGGCGAGGTTGTGATAGGTAGTGAGCACCGGGGCCATGATCTCGCGCTGGTTGAACAGGTGGCGCAGGTAGCCGCGGCTGAAGCGAGCGCACACTTTGCAGCCGCAGGCGGGATCCACCGGCTCGTCGCTGGCGCCGGCCGCGGCGGCGCGCAGGTTCAGCGGCCCGTTGCGGGTAAGGGCGCGCGCGTTGCGCGCCACCCGGGTGGGATACACGCAGTCGAACATGTCGGCGCCGGCCGCGGCCGCCTCCACCGCGTAGTCGGGGCTGCCCACGCCCATCACGTAGCGCGGCCGGTCCGCCGGCAGCAGCTCCAGCGAGAGGGTGAGAAACTCCAGGAACTGGCTGCGGCTCTCGCCCACGGAGAGGCCGCCGACGGCGTAACCGGGCAGCTCCAGGCCGCGCAGTTGCTCCGCGGAGCGGGCGCGCAGGTCGCGGTGAAAGTGGCCCTGCACGATGCCGAACAGCGCCCCCACCCGCCCGCCGGCGCGCCGTTCGGCTTCCCAGGCGCGCTTGCTCGCGGCCGCCCAGCGGCAGGTCAGCTCCACCGCCCGCTCCGCCTCGCCGCGCCCGGCCGCGGCCGCGCTGCACACGTCCAGCGGCATCAGCACGTCGCTGCCGAACGCAACCTGGCTGGCGACGACGCTCGCCGGCGTAAAGGAGAGCGCGCTGCCGTCCAGGTGCGAGCGGAATCGGACTCCATCCTCGTCCAGGCGGCGCAGGGTTGCCAGCGAGAACACCTGGAAGCCGCCGGAGTCGGTGAGCAGGTTGCCCTCCCAGCCCATGAAGCGATGCAGGCCGCCGGCTTGGCGGATGCGCTCCGCGCCGGGCCGCACCATCAGGTGGTAGGTGTTGCTCAGCAGCACGCGGAAGCCCAGGTCCGCCAGATCCTCCGGCCACGCCGCCTTGACCGAAGCGCTGGTTGCCACCGGCATGAACAACGGGGTAGCGGCCGGCCCGCGCCCGGTGACCAGGCGCCCGCGGCGCGCGGCGCTGCCGCGGTCCTGGCGCTCGACGACGAACTCCACGCCGCTCCCCGTCAGGTGCGCGCCACTTGCAGCAGCGTCACGCCGGCCAGCAGGAACAGCAGCAGCGCGCCGAACGCCCCCGCCTCCGGCGACAGCACGCCGAGCTGGGCCAGGATGCCGCCCACTAGGCGCAGCACGTAGAACACCACGGCGATGGCCAACGCCAGCAGCATGCTCATCAGCACGATGTTGCGGCGCATCAGGCCGCCCACCGCGGCGGCGATCAGCGTTACCGCCAGCGGGGTGGCGGCGAAGCTGAGCTTGCCGTAGGATTCGGTCAGCGCGGCGCGGTAGTCGCGCCCGGCGCGGCGCAGGGTCTCCACCCAGGCCAGCGCGTCGCGGTAGCGCATCTCGTTCACCTCCCGGTTGCCGCGGCGGAACGCCGCCGGCCCCTCGGCGAACGCGGCTGCCGAGTAGCTCTCCCGGTGCTCCTCCTCCATCGCCGCCGGACCGTTGCCGTGGCCGTTGCCGGCGCCGCCGCTCCGGGAAAACCGCCGCACGTTCTCGAACCGCCAGCGGTCCTCCTCCCAGCGCGCCCGCTCGGCGTCCAGCCGCATCGCCACCCCGCCGTCCGGGGCGCGTTGGATCACCAGCACGTCGGTGAGCTCGGCGCGTTCGTCGTCGTAGCTGCCGGCATGGTACACCACGCTACGGTCGGCGCTGGTAATGGTCACGTTGAAGTTGTCCAGCGGCAGACTGAGGTCCAGCGCGGTGCGGTGCAGCCGGTTCTTGAGGCGCAGGGTGTCGATCGCCACCGCGTCCTCGAACAGAAACAGGGCGCCGCTCAGCAGCGCGCCGAGCAGCGCCAGCGGCGCCACCAGCCGGCGCAGGCTCACGCCGGAGCCGAAGATGGCGATCAGCTCGTTGCGCGCGTAGCAGGTGCCCATGGTATGGGCGACCGCGAACAGCAGCGCGACCGGCACCGCGAAGATGACGCAGGTGGGCAGGTACAGCAGCGCGATGCGCGCAATCGTCCCCGGGGCCACGCCGGCGGACAGGTAGCGGTACAGGTTGGGCGTCAGGTCGGCCAGCTCCAGAATCAGGACGAAGAACAGCACCGCGATGGCGAACACCGGCAGCAGCGAGCTCAGGATCATGCGCTGTAGCCGCATCGCCACCGCCACGTCAGGTAGAGCGCGCCCGACAGCGCCAGCACCGCCAGGTTGGGGGCCCAGATCGCCAGGGCCGGAGCGAACTGATGGCGCAGCCCGCCGCCGTGGGCCGACACCAGCAGCGACCAGTATCCCGCCGCCACCACCATTCCCACCAGCAGGCCGTAGGCGCGGCCGCTGCGCGGCGCCAGGAACGCCGCGGGCACGGCGAACAGCGAAAAGATCAGGCACGCCGCCGGCATCGCCAGCTTCTTGTGGAACTCGAACAGGTGGTTGCGCAGCTCGGCGTCCGGCTCCGGCGCGGCCGCCGCGGCCAGGGCGCGGTGCTCGTCCGCGAGCCGCTGCCGCTCCTGCCGGAGCAGCGCGTCGCGTTGGTCCGGCGGCGCCTCCGCCACCCGCCCGGCGGCGGCGCCGACCGCGTGCAGCAGGGCATGCGCGGTCACCGCGTCTTGCTCCCGCCGGCGTTGTTGCCGCTGCTCGCGCCGCAACGTGATGGCGCGCCACACGTCGATCGAGCTCTGCGCGGCCGGCCCGATTTCCACCAGCGCCTCGACGATCTCCGGGAGCACGATGTTGTACTCCATGCCGGCGGCGCGGGCGTATTCGAAGTCGCCCCGGTCGGCGCCGATCAGATGGGTAAACACGGCGCCGAGCTGCAGCGAGATCACCCCCGCCTGCAAGCCGCTCTCGCGCAGGCCCACCGTGCCCGCGGTAATCACGCGCTGGCGGCCGGAGTCGGCGCGATCGATAATCGTCACCTCTTCCAGCGCGCCGCCGCGCAGGCCGCCGGTTACGATGGAGCTGTCCTCGAAGTGGGTTACCGTGTTCGGCTCCAGCTCCAGCCCCGGATTGTGATTCAGGATGCGGCGGTAGACGCGGTTGAACTCGATGGTGCCGGCCGGCAGCAGCACGTCGTTGGTGGCGAACGACAGCCCCGAAAACAGCACCCCCAGGAACACCAGCGGCGCCATTCCCCCCAACAGGCGGATCCCGGCGGCCTGCAGGGCAACCAGTTCCCGGTCGGCGCGCAGCCGCCCCAGCGCCATGAGCGCGCCGAGCAGCGTGGCGAAGGGCAGCGCCAGGTGGATGATCTGCGGCAGCGAGTAGAGTACCAGCAACCCCACGTCGCCGATCGGCACCTGCCGGGCCATGATGTCGGAGGCGGTTACCAGCAGCACGTTGATGAAGAAGATGGAAAAGAAGAACAGGAACGAAACCAGAACCGAAATCAGGAACTCGCGCGCCACGTAGCGCGTCAGCAGGCCGCTACGGTACATCCTCTACCCCGCTTGGTCCGCCGCCGGCCGCCGGCGCCTGCCCGCGGCCCGCTACCAGTCGAACGGCACGCGGCGCAGGTCGTCCACGTTTCCGGTACCGTAGGCGAGCAGATTGAAGCCGCCCGGCTGCAGCAGGCGGGCGCTCAGCGCGGCCACCTCGCGGGCGCTTACCGAGCGCAGCAGCCGCGCCGCCCGGTCCATCTCGAGCACCCGTCCGAACATCTGATACTGCCCCGCCAGCCGCTTCATGCGGGTTTCCATGTCCTCTTTGGCAAACACCATGCTGCCGGTGACGTGGCTGATCGCCGCGTCCACCTCGGCCTCGGAGAGCGGCTCGTCGGCCAGGCGCCGCAACTCCCGATTCAACGCCTGCAGCAGTCTCGCGGCCAGCTCCGGCATCGCGTTGGCGTAGATTCCCCAACCCCAGACGTCGGAGTAGTGACTGCGAAACGATTCCACGGTGTAGCACAATCCCTGATCTTCGCGCAGGTGCTGGAACAGGCGCGAGCTCATCGACTCGCCGAACGCCGTGGACAGCACCACCAGCGCGAGATAGGCCGCCGGGTCGGCGGCCGGCTCGAAGGTGGTGCCAAGGTACACCTGGGTCTGCTGATGGTGGCCGGCGGCGTAGTCGCGCGCGGCATGGCGCCGCGGCCGCTCCCGCGCCGGCGCCGCCTCCGCCGCGTTCCCGTCCCCGGCCCCGGCAGCCGGCAGCCGCTCGCTCAGGGTGCGCGCCAGCGCGTCGGCGTCCAGCGCGCCGGCGGCCGCCACCGTCAGGTGGCGGGGATGGCAACGGCTGCGGTAGAAGGCGGCGAGGGCCTGCCGCTCGATGCGCTCCACCTCCGCCACCACGCCGGCGACGCGCGCCGCCAGCGGATGGGAGCGCCACAGGCCCTCCACGAACAGTTGGTACGCCTGCTCGTCCGGGGCGTCCTCGGCGGCGCGGATCTCGTTGCTCACCACCACTTTTTCCTTAGCGATCTCCGCCTCGGCCAGCGCCGCCGAGGTCACCATGTCGCACAGAATATCCAGCGCCAGCGGCGCGTGGTCCGCCGGCAGGGTGCAGTAGAAGCAGGTGGTCTCCTTGTCGGTAAAGGCGTTGATCGACCCCCCGACGCGGTCCACCTGCAAGGCAATGTCCAACGCGGAACGCCGCGCCGTGCCCTTGAACAGCATGTGTTCCAGGAAGTGGGCGTAGCCGCGCTGGTGGGAAAGTTCGTCGCGCGAGCCGGTCGGGTACCAGAACCCGAGCGAACAGGTTGCGGTAGTGGTGACCGGCTCGCAAAGCAGGGTGACGCCGTTGGCGAGCGTCCCCTGCTCGATCAACCGTCGCTCCGGCGATAGCCCGAATCGGAGCGCCCGCGGTCGCGGTCACGATCGCGGTCCCGGTCGAAGCGGCCGCGCCGCGGCGGGCGCCCGCGGTCGCGGTCGCGATCCCGGTCCCGGTCGGGGCGCCGGTCGCGGCCCCAATCACCGTCGCGGCGCCCGCCGTCCCGCCGCCCGCCGTCGCGGCGGCCACCGTCACGCGGGCGCCCGCCGTCGCGGCGCCCGGCCAGCGCCGGGCGCGAGTCGGCGAAGCGCCCCACCGGCAGCTCGTCGCTGTCGAACGCCTCGGCGTTGGCCAGGTTGGAGCGTCCGAGACGGTCGATCTCGATCAGCCGCACGCGCACTTCCTGACCGATCTCCAGCACGTCGGACACCGAGTCCACGTGCTCGCGGGAAATCTTGGAGATGTGCAGCAGCCCCTCCTTGCCGGGCAGGAACTCCACGAACGCGCCGAAGTCCATGATGCGCTTTACCGTGCCGTCGTAGTCCTTGCCGATTTCCGGTTCCTCGACCGCGGCCTTGACCAGCTCCAGCGCCTTCTCGGCGGCCTGCTTGCGCCGCGCGAAGATCGTGATCGTGCCGTCGCGGCCCACGTTCACGTCCGCCCCGCTCTGCTCGGTAATCGCGCGGATGTTGGCGCCGCCGGTGCCGATCAACGCGCCGATCTTGTCCTCGGGAATGGTGGTGGTCAGGATCTGCGGAGCGTGGTCGGAGACGTCGCGCCGCGGCTCCTTGATGGTGGCGGCCATGATCTCCAGAATCTTGAGGCGTCCGGCCTTGGCCTTCTCCAGCGCCTGCTGCAGCACGGCGCGATCTACCCCGGCCACCTTGATGTCCATCTGAAACGCGGTGATGCCGTTTTCGGTGCCGGCGACCTTGAAGTCCATGTCGCCGAGGTGATCCTCTTCGCCGAGGATGTCGCTGAGCACCACGTGGCGCTCGCCGTCGGTGACCAACCCCATCGCAATGCCGGCCACCGACTTCTTGATCGGCACTCCGGCGTTGAGCAGGCTCAGGGTGCCGCCGCATACCGAGGCCATGGAGGAGGAGCCGTTGGACTCCAGGATCTCCGAAACCAGGCGGATCGTGTAGGGAAACTCCTCCTTGGAGGGAATCATCCCCTCCAGCGCCCGCTCGGCCAAGTGGCCGTGGCCCACCTCGCGCCGCCCGGTGCCGAGGCGCCCGGTCTCCCCCACCGAGAACGGCGGAAAGTTGTAGTGCAGCATGAAGCCCTTGCGGGTGTCGTGATCGGTTTCCAGCGCGTCCAGGACGCGCAGCTCGTCGCTCTCGCTGCCCAGGGTGGAGAGTGCCAGCGCCTGGGTCTCGCCGCGCGTGAACAGCGCGGAGCCGTGGGAGCGCGGCAGCACGTCCACTTCGCAGGTGATGGGCCGAATGTCGTCCGGCCCGCGCCCGTCGGTGCGTACCTGCCGCGACAGGATCGACTCCCGCACCACGTGGGTCTCCAGGTCTTCCAGCAGGGCGCGCGCCCGCCCCCGCTCGTCCTCCGCGACGCGCTCCGCGAACTGCTCCAGAGCGGCGGCGGCGACCTCCTTGATGGCGTTGGAGCGCTCGAACTTGCCCTTGACGAAGCACGCCTCCTGCATCTTCGGCAGCGCCCACTGCCACAGCTCATCGTGCACGGCGAGCGGCGCCGGCGCCGCCGGCAACGGCAGCTTGGCGCCGCGCCCGGCGGCGGCCGCAAGCTGCTGCTGCAGCGCGCACAGCTCCTTGATGCGCTCGTGCGCCAGGGTCACCGCCTCCACCATGCGCTCCTCGCCGGCCTCGGCGGCGCCGCCTTCGACCATGGTGATTCCGGTAGCGGTGCCCGCCACCACGATTTCCAGAGTCGCCTCGGCGCGCTGCTCGTAGGTGGGATTGACCACCAGCTCGCCGGCCACTTCGGCGACGCGCACCGCGCCGACCGGCCCGTCGAACGGTATGTCGGAGATGGTCACCGCGGCGGACGCCGCCACCATCGCCACCACGTCGGGCGGGTTCTCCTGGTCGGCGGAAATTACCGTGGGCACCACCTGGATGTCGCGCTTGAACGCCTTGCTGAACAGCGGCCGCAACGGCCGGTCAATGAGCCGCGACACCAGAATCTCGCGATCCTTGGGGCGGCCTTCCCGTTTGAAGATCGACCCCGGAATCTTGCCGGCCGCGTACGCCTTCTCGTTGTACTCCACCTGCAGCGGTACGTAGTCGAGGCCGTCAATGGTGTTTTCCGAACAGCACACCGTGGCCAGAACGGCCGACCCGCCATACTCGGCGTATACCGCGCCGTTGGCCTGCCGCGCCAGGCGGCCGGTCTCGAGAATCAATTCCTGGCTGCCGAGGCGGCAGCTTACTCGTTGTAACATGTAGTTCGTTCCTTGTTTTGGTTAGCGGCGCAGGCCGAGGGCGGCCAGAGTCGCGCGGTAGCGCTCCAGGTCGCTGTTGCGCAGGTAGCGCAGAAGCCGGCGGCGCTTGCCTACCATCTTCAGCAGGCCGCGGCGGGAGGCGTGGTCCTTGCGGTGCTCGCGAAAGTGCTCGGTCAACTGTTGAATGCGCCGCGTGAGCAGCGCAATCTGTACTTCGGTGCGTCCGGTATCGCGTCCGGAACCGTCGTCATCGGAACCAAACTCGCCGATGATCGCGGTTACTTGCTTTGGGTCGAGAGCCAATGTTCCTTACTTCTCCTGTATCGTGGGATGTCGCGGCGCGTCTCGAGCTGCCGGTGAAACCGCAGGACTTCGGGAGCGCATGGCAGGTTGGCCGGCCACGCGCAACGCACGCCGTCGGCCGCTACCTCGACCTCGGCCGCTACCGTGCCGCCGCCGGCTACCACCGCCGACGCGGCGTAGGTTCCCGGCGGCGGAAGAATCTGTTCCAACGGCCCCGCGGCGACGTACGCCGCGGCGCCGTTTGCCGTTGCGCGGCAGGTTGAGCCCGCCCGGCGGCCAGCCTCGCGGCGAATCGTGCCCACTCTGCGGATCGTGCCCGCGGTGCCCGCCCCCCGAAGATCAACCTCGAACGGCAAGCCCATCATTTCGTGGGCCGCGGCGAAGTCTCCTGCCCGCACCGCCGCCCGAATCCTGGTGCTGCTGACGGCCGCGCTGCCGTTTTCCGTACCGCCTCCGGCCATCACCGGCGGCACTACCGCAACCGGCACTCCGGCCGGAGACAACAGCCGCCGCAGCTCAACCACGTCGGTGTCGCGCCCGCGGCCGCAACGAAAATCCACACCGACCACCAACTTGCGGAGCTCCGTGACGCGCAGCAGCGCGGCGATGAACTCCCTGCCTGATAGTCTACTGAATTGTACGGAAAAGTCAATCAGTATCAGATCGGTCACGCCCAGCGCCGCGAACCGCTCGCGCCGCTGGCGCAGCGTGGTCAGCGTCCCCGGATGCTCCCCGGCCAGCACCGCGCGCGGGTGTTGGCGAAAGGTCAGCACCGCGCGGCGAACCCCCGCCGCGGCGCCCGCGGCCAGCCGCCGCAGAATCTCACGGTGACCGCGGTGCACCCCGTCGAAGGTACCGATCGCCAGCCGCACCGGGCCGCGCAGCGCCTCGCGCCCGGCGGTCAGGCCGTGCCAGGTGGTGACCACCATCAGCCGGCCCCCGGCCGCGCGCGCGCCTCAGGCGTCGGCAAACACGCCGGCATAGCTCCAGCCCTCCGCGTTCCAACGCAGCACCGCCAGCAGGCGCTCATCTTCGTCGAACGCCGCGTAATAGTCGGCGCCCGGCGCCGGCGGCGCGGTGAACAGGGCGGCGCTGAGCGCCTGCCCGCGCAGCAGGCGATGGCGGAACCGCGCCTGCACCCGCAACGCGCTCACCCCCGGAAGGCGCTTCAGGAACGCGGCCGGCGGCAGCACGTGATGCGGGCGAAACTGCTCGGGAGAGACCGCCTCGCCGCTGCCGAACGGCCCGATTGCGGTGCGCTGCAGGCGCACCACGTAGGCGCAGGAGCCGGCCGCGGCGCCCAGGTCGCGCGCCCAGGAGCGCACGTAGGTGCCCGCGCTCACGCTCAGCGCCGCGGTCAGGTCGGGCGGCTGCCAATGCAACAGGTCCGCCGCGGTCACCGTCACCTCGCGTAGCGGCAGCTCCGGTTGCTCGCCGCGCCGCGCCAGCGCGTAGGCCCGCCGCCCCCCCACCTGCACCGCCGAGTAGGCCGGCGGGCGCTGGCGAATTTTCCCAAGCAGGGCGGGCAGCGCGGCTCGAATGCGTTCCAACTCCGGCACCGGCGCCTCGCGCACTACCCGCCCCTCCGGATCCAGCGTGTCGGTTTCGACGCCGAACCGAATCACCGCCAGATAACGCTTCGGCAGGCCGCTCAGAAGCGGCGCCAGCCGGGTGGCGCGCCCGGCCAGCACCCCCAGCAGGCCGGTGGCGAAGGGGTCCAGGGTGCCGGCGTGGCCGGCCCGCCGCGTAGCGAGCGCTCGCTTTACCGGCGCCAGACACTGAAAACTGGAGATCCCCGCCGGCTTGTCCAACAACACCAGGCCGCCGCTGGCTGACATCGCGTTCCCGGAACGTCAGCGCCCGACGTCCTTGAGCTGCTGGGTAACGCGAAACCCATCCAGAATCGAGGTGTCGGCGATAAAGCGCAGCTTTGGCGTGTGGCGCATCCGCAACTGGCGCCCGATGCGGGCCTGCAGGAAACCGGCGGCGTGGTTGAGGGCGTCCACGGTGGCGGCAAGCACCTGTTGGTCGCCGTAGTACGAGACGTAGACCCGAGCCGAAGTCAGGTCCTTGGCCACGCGCACCCCGGCAACGGTCACCAGCGACTCGACCCTGGGGTCCTTCAGGGTGTTGCTGCTGATCAGGCGGCTTATCTCGGCGCCGAGAAAGCTCTCAACCCTTCTGAGCCGCAGCTCCGACATGTTGTGGGCGCCGTTCCCGCGCCGGCTGGCCGGTGCCGTTGGTAAGCGGCTCGCCCAGCTTCTTGGCCACCGTGCGCTGTTCGATTACGTCGATGGTGTCGCTCACCTTGACGTCGTTGAAGCCTTCGATGCGAATGCCGCACTCGAAGCCCGACTCCACTTCGCGCACGTCGTCCTTGAAGCGCCGCAGGGTGACGATGCGCCCGCGATAGACCGGGCGCCCGTCGCGAATGACCTGCGCCAGCGCGCCGCGCCGCACCGTGCCCGACTGCACGTAGCTGCCGGCGATGGTGCCGACCCGGGAGATACGGAACAGCTCGCGCACCTCGACGCTGCCCACCGTGTCCTCCACCACGTCGGGCGTCAGCAGCCCCTCCATGGCGGAGCGCACGTCGTCTATCACCTCGTAGATGATGTCGTACTTGCGGATTTCGACCTTTTCCTGGTCGGCCAGCGCCTGGGCGTTGGGCGTGGGCCGGATGTGAAAGCCGATGATGATGGCGTTCGACGCCGACGCCAGCGCCACGTCGTCCTTGTTCACCGCGCCGGCCGCGGAGTGGATGACGCTGAGCTTGATTTCGGAGGTGCTGAGCCGCTCCAGGGCGCTCCGCAGCGCCTCCACCGAGCCGTAGACGTCGCCCTTGATGATCAGCTTGAGGTCCTTGGTCTCGCCTTCGCTGATCTGCTGGTAGAGGTTGTCCAGGGTGACCTTGGTGACGTTCTGCGCCTCTTCCGCCTTCTTCAACTCCTGGCGCTTGGCGCCGACCTGACGCGCGGTCTTTTCGTTCTCGGTGGCCTGAAACGGATCCCCCGCCTCCGGCAGCCCGGCGATGCCGACGATCTGGATCGGCTGCGCCGGGGTCGCCTCGGTCACCCGCTCGCCGCGGTCGGTAAACATGGCGCGCACCTTGCCGGAGTAGACGCCGCCCACGAAGGAGTCGCCGGTGCGCAAGGTGCCCTTCTGGATCATCACGGTGGCGACGATGCCGCGCCCGAGGTCCACCGCCGACTCCACGACCCGGCCCACCGCGCGCGCCTGGTAGTTGGCCTTGAGCTCCAGCAACTCGGCCTGCAGCAGGATGCTGTCCAGCAGGTCGCCGATGCCGTCGCCGGTGAGCGCCGAAATCTCGTTGAACAGGGTGGAGCCGCCCCATGCGTCCGAGATCAGCTCGTGGCCCGACAGTTGCTGCCGCACGCGGTCGGGATTGGCGTCCGGCAGGTCCATCTTGTTGATCGCCACGATGATCGGGACGCCGGCCGCCTTGGCGTGGTTGATCGCCTCCACGGTCTGCGGCATCAGGCCGTCGTCCGCGGCCACCACCAGCACCACGATGTCGGTGAGCTGCGCCCCCCGGGCGCGCATCTCGGTAAACGCCGCGTGGCCGGGGGTGTCGAGAAAGGCGACGCGGCCGCGCGGCGTGTCCACCGAGTAGGCGCCGATGTGCTGGGTAATCCCGCCCGCCTCCCCGGCCACCACGTTGGCCTGGCGAATGGCGTCGAGCAACTGAGTCTTGCCGTGGTCGACGTGGCCCATGATGGTGACGATGGGAGGCCGCGGCCGCATCGCTTCCGGCGTGTCCGCGTCCTCCTCTATCACGGTTTCGTCGAACAGGGAGACCACGTTGACCTTGGAGCCATACTCCTCGGCCAGCAGGGTCGCGGTATCGGAGTCGATCTGCTGATTGATGGTCACCATGGTGCCCATCGACATCAGCTTGGCGATCAGGTCGGAGGCCTTGAGGTTCAACTTGCGGGCCAGCTCCGAAACCGTGATCACCTCCAGAATGTCGATTTCCTTCGGCACCGGGTTGGCCACCGGCACCGGCTTCTTGCGGGCGCGGGAGAGCTTTTCCTCGTGCTCCTCCGGGCCGACGTGGTAACCGAGGCTGGTGCGGCGCTTCGGCCTGGTGCGGAAGATGCGCTTGCCGCCGGGGCGGCCGTCGGAAATCGGCGGCGCCGGCGCCCCGCCCCCGCTGCGCGGCAGGCCGAACCGGCTCGGGCCGGCGCCGCGCCCGGCGCCGGCCGGGGGCCGCCCGCGCGGCGGCGCGGCGCCGCGCGAAGCGGCGGCCGCCGGGCGTCCGCCCGCGCCGCGTTCCGCCGGCCCGCGCATACCGCCGCCGCCGCGCCCCGGCGGCAGGCGCCCGCGCCCCCCCGGCGCGCGCGCTGCCGGCCGCCGCCAGTTGCCGCGTTCGCGAATCTCGGGCAGCGGCTGATCGCTGTCGCGGGCGCGGGAAATTGGCCGCAACGGCGCTTCCGCGGCCCGAATGCGGTCGGCGGAAGAAGTGAGCCGGCGGCCGGCGCCGGGCCGGGCCGGGCCGCCGTCACGCGGCCGGCCGCCGGGCCGCGCCAGCCGCTGGCCGTCCCGGCGCGGGGGCGGGCCGGAGCCTCCCCGCCCCGCTCCCGGCCGCCGCGGCGGGCGCTCGGAGCGCGGCCGCTCGCGGTTCGCGGGCTCGGGGCGCGGGCGCGGCGGCGCCCCGCCGGTGCGGTCGCCGGCGGCAGGCCGTTGCGGGGCAGCCGCCGGCGGGGCCTGGGCGGCAGCGGCCGCGGGCTGCGCGGGCGGAGGCGGAGGCGGCGCCGCCTCCGGCTCGCGGCCACCGGCGGCGCCGGCAACGGCCGCGGGCCGAGACTCAGGCTCCGACGCCGCCGGTGCCGGAGGCGGGGTTGCGCCGGAGTCCTGCTTGGCGGGGTCTTGCCGGGCGGCCGCCGGGGGTGGCTTGAGCACCACCTTGCGGCGCTGCTTCTTGACGACGACGATGCGGCGCCGCGCCTTGTCGGCGCCGACTCCGTCGCCGCCGGCGGACTCCGCGGGCGCCGCGGGCGCGGCCTTGGGAGGCTCCGGCTTGCGCTTGATAAGCGTGGCCTTGGGCCGTTGCCGCTCGTCGGAGTCCTGCCGCTCGGGGTTGGAAACGGTTTTGTCGTCGCTCATTCTCTAGCTCGCAGTATCCGGGCGGCGCCGGTGCCTGTCAATCGACCGGTTCACGCCGACTCCTCGTCCTCTTCCACTACTTCGACGTTTTCCTCAATGATCCGCAGCAGCGTCGTTACGTCCTCGGAGGAGAGCCCTTCCACCGCGCCAAGCTGCGCTTCGGTCATGGACACCACTTCCACCACGTCGTCCAACCCGGCCGCCTTCAGCGCCGCGGCGATCCCTGCCGGCAGCCCCGGCAGCTCACTCGCAAGCACCACCTCCGCCGGCTCCTCGCCGGCCTCACCTGCCGCGGGCGCTTCTTGCGGGGCCGCGGGCGCTTCCGGCTCTGCCGGCGCGACCGGCGGCGCGGCGGCGACCGGCGGCAGCGCGGCCGCTACCGGCGCTTCCTCAACCTCCGGCTCCGGCGCGGGGTCGGCGGGAGGCGGCTCCTCCTCCACGATCTCCACGTTTTCCTCGATCAGCTTCCGCAGGCCGCCGACATCCTGCTCCGACAGATCCGGCAGCGCCCGGAGCTGCTCCGCGCTCATCGCCACCAGGGTCTCCAGCAGCTCGACGCCGGCGGCCTTGAGCGCCGCCGTCACCCGCGGTGCGATGCCCGGCAGTTGCGCCACCTCGGTAATCTCTTCCTGCGCGCCGCCGAACAACGCCTCCGCGGCGCTGCGCGAGTCGGCCCGCTCCATCTCGTTCACCTGCGCGCGGGTGCGCACGTCGATGCTCCAGTCGGTGAGGCGGTTGGCCAGCCGCACGTTCAACCCCTGCTTGCCGATCGCCAGCGAAAACTGACTCTCCGGCACCACCGCCAGCGCCTGCCGCTTGGCTTCGTCCAGCACGATCACCTGCTCCACCTCGGCCGGCTTCAGCGCCTCGGTAATGAACGAGCGCACGTCCGGGTCATAGCGCAGCACGTCGATCTTCTCCCCTTCCAGCTCGCGCACCACGGTCTGAATGCGCACGCCGCGCATGCCGACGCAGGCGCCCACCGGATCCACGTCGTCGCGGGTCGAGTAGACCGACATCTTGGTGCGGTAGCCCGGTTCCCGCACCATCTTGTGAATCTCGATGGTGCGGTCGTAGATTTCCGGCACCTCCAGCTCGAAGATCTTCTTGACGAACTCGGTGTGGGTGCGGGTGAGGATGATCTGCAGGCCGAGATCGGACTTCTCCACCTCGTAGATCATGGCGCGCACGCGGTCGTTGGGGCGGTAGATCTCGCGCGGTGACTGATAGCGGCGCGGCAGGATTCCCTCGGTGCGGCCCAGATCGACGAAGATGGTGGCGTTCCGCTCGCGCTGGTAGTAGCCGACGATCAGCTCGCCCTCGCGGTCCTTGAACTCGGAGTAGAGCGTGTCCTTCTGAATCTCGCGGAGCGACTGGCGCGCCTTCTGCTTGGCGGTCTGGATCGACACCCGGTCGAAGTCGCGCGGGTTGATCTCGATCAGCAGCTCGTCCCCCAGTTCGGCGTCGTCGTTGTAGGTCAACGCGTCGGTCAGGGTGATCTCCAGCGCCTGGTCTTCGACTTCCTGGTCCGGCACGATCTTCTTCTGCGCGAAGATGGAGACCGAGGTGGCGTCTTCCGCAAAGCGCACCACGGCATTGTCCACGGTCCCGTACTTCCGCTTGTAGGCCGCCAGCAGCGTGTCCTCGATGGTGGACATCACCAGCTCCTCCGAGATGCCGCGTTCCTGGATTATCTGGCGGATTGCAAGCGCCATTTCGCTCGACATTGTAACTACGCTCCCCCTCCTTCGGCGCCGGTAAGCTGCGCGCGCCGAATACTCGCTATCGGCATGGTCGCGGCGGCGCCGGCAATACGCAACGTAACGCGGTCACCGGCCGCGCGTTCGATAACGGCGTGCTCCCACTCGGTCGAGTCGCCGCGCAGCACGCGCACCCCCTTGCCGGCAAAGATGGCGTACTCGTGCGGCTGCCGCAACGTACGCTCAATGCCGGGCGAACAAACCTCCAACGCGAGCCCGCTCAGGTCGGCGCCGCCGGGGTCCTCGATGAACGGCAGATTGAACTGAATCCCGCGCGTGAGGCGCTCCAGGGCGGCCGTGTCCATGCCGGACTCGCGGTACACGACGACCCGCAGGCGCCGCGCGCGCCGGCTGCGCTGGAGCCCCAGCTCGACGCACTCAAAACCCTCGGCCCGGATCAGAGGTTCCAGCGCCTCCGCAAGATGCTGCTCGGTAACGTCCCGCGCCAAAGTTCTCCGCTAACGTAGCCATCGCGGCGCCCGGTTGTCAACCGTTGCGAGGCAACACGTCGCTGCGAGTCCGAACGAGCCGGGTCAATCCCGCACCAGGGTCAGCACGCGGACCTCAGGCGTGCCGGCGGCGGTGAGCAACGCGGCGCACTCGTGGGCGGTGGCGCCGGTGGTGAATACGTCGTCGAGCAGCACCACCGGGCGCGGTTCCGGCTGCAGCAGGCGGATGCGGCCCTGCAGGTTGCCGGCGCGGGACGCGGAGTCCAACCCCTTCTGCTGGCGCCCGCCGCGCCGGCGCAGCAGGCGGCGCACCGGCAGCCGGTGAACGCGCTGCAGGCGGCGCGCGAGCAGGTCGACGGTGTCGTACCCGTAGTGGAGGATACGTTGCGGGCGCGCCGGCACCGGCACCACCGCGGCTGCGCCGTAGCCGGCGGCGAGGCGCACCGCCAGCAGCTCGGCGAACAGGTCCGCGAGCCCGGTGCAGCCGGCGAACTTGAACTCCTGCAGCAGCTCCTGCGGCAGCCCGCGGTAGTCGAACAGTGCCTCGTGCGAGTGGAACGCCAGCTCCCGGTCGCGGCACAGCAGGCAGGGAGTCTCCTGCTCCGGCAGCACCTCCGCTCCGCAACGGGGACAGTAGCCGGCCGCCGGGCGCAGCGCCGCGCGCACCGCCCGGCGGCAGCAGCGGCACAACGGGAGCTGCCCGCTGCCAACCGCCAGCCCGGCGCCGCAGCCGGCGCAGCGCGGCGGAAACAGCAGGTCCAGCGCCGCGGTGGCGGCGCGCCGCGCCGGGCCGGCGGTCACGGCCCGCTCCCCCGCAGCTCGCCCTGCCAGCGCGCCAGCAGCTCCAGCGCCTGCAGCGGCGTGGTGGCCTCCACGTCCACCGCCGCCACCGCCCGGCCCACCAGCTCGTAGGCCGAAAACAGATCCTGCTGGCGGTAGCTTGCCGCCGCCGCGGGCTCCGGCGCCGCCGCGGGCGCGGCCGGCGGCGCGGCGCCCGCCCCCGCGCCCGGCTCCATCTGCTGCAGCAGCTCCCGGGCGCGCGCCACCACCGCCTGCGGCACCCCGGCCAGGGCGGCGACGTGCACGCCGTAGGAGCGGTCCGCGGCCCCGGCGGCGACGCGCTTCAAGAACACCACCTCCTGGTCTTCCTCGACCACCTGCATGGCGAAGTTGGCGGCGCCGGGATGGCGGAGCTGGGCCAGTTCCCGCAGGTGGGTGGCGAACAGGGTCTGCGCGCGCACCTCCTCGAGCAGGTACTCGCACGTCGCCCAGGCGATGGCGCGCCCATCCTCGGTGCTGGTGCCGCGGCCGATCTCGTCCAGAATCACCAGGCTGTGCGCGGTGGCGGCGCGCAGGATGCGCGCGGTCTCGTTCATCTCCACCAGGAAGGTGGACTCGCCGCGCGCCAGGTTGTCGCTGGCGCCGACCCGGCAGAAGATCCCGTCCACCACGCCGACGCGGGCGGAGGCGGCGGGCACGAACGATCCGAGCTGCGCCATCAGCACGATCAGCGCGGTCTGCCGCAGGTAGGTGGACTTGCCCGCCATGTTGGGGCCGGTGAGCACCACGAAGCGGGTGCCGTCCGGCTCCAGCGCCAGATCGTTGGGCACGAACGCGCCCGCCGGCAACGTCGCCTCCACCACCGGGTGGCGCCCCTCCCGGATCACGATGCCGGCGCCCGGCGGCCCGAGCTGCGGGCGGGTATAGCCGCCGGCGGTGGCCGCCAGCGCCAGGCTCTGCGCCAGGTCGACGCCGGCCAGCGCGCGCCCCAGGGCCAGCACCGCCGGCACCTGACCGGCCACCTGCGCGCGCACCGCCAGGAACGCGGCGCGCTCCAGCTCGCGCAGGCGCTCGCCGGCGACCGCGATGTCGTGGTCAAGTTGGCGCAGCCGGTCGGTGGTGAAGCGCTCGGCGCCGACCAGCGACTGGCGCCGCACGAAGTGGCCGGGCACGCGCCCCGCCTGCGCGCTGCGCACCTCCAGATACCACCCCAGCACGCGGTTGTAGCGCAGCTTGAGGCCGGGGATACCCGCGGCCGCCCGCTCCTCCTCCAGGTAGGAGTGCAGCAGCGTTTCCGCGTCCTGCGCGGCGCTTCGCAGTCGGTCCAATTCCTCGTCATGACCCGGTCGCATGATGCCCCCCTCGGTAATGGACAACGGGGGTTCGTCCACCAACGCTTCTTCGATCAGCGCCGCCACCGGTTCGGCGGCGGCCGCCACGTCCGGGAGCGGGCCGGCGAGACCGCCGTCCGCGCGCTCCGCGGCGTCCGGGTGAGCGCTCGCCGCGGCGTCCGCCTCCGCCTCGCCGGCGGCCGCCTGCAGCACCGCGCCCACCTGCTGCGCGGCGCGCACGCCGGCGGCAATGGCGCGCAGGTCGCGCGGATGGGCGCGCGCCAGCGCCACGCGGCCGGCCAGCCGCTCCAGGTCGGAGACGCGGCGCAACCCCTCCCGCACTTCCGCCAGGGTGTGCTGGCGGCGGTACAGCGCCTCCACGGCGTCCAGCCGGGCGCTGATGGCGGCAACGTCGCGCAGCGGTTCCAGCACCGCGCGGCGCAGCAGGCGCGCCCCCATCGCGGTGCGCGTCTGGTCCAACACCGCCAGCAAGGTGCGCTGGCGGGAGCCATCCTCCAGGTTGCGCACCAGCTCCAGGCTACGCTGCGCGGTTTCGTCCAGCGCCACGCTCGAGCCGCGGCCATACACGGCGATGCCGTCCAGGTGGCTGAGCTCCTGGCGCGCGGTCTGCTGCGAGTAGGTCACCAGCAGGCCCGCGGCGCCCAGTTCGGCGGCGCCGGGGGCCAAGCCGAAGGCCTTGAGATTGGCCACCCGGAACAGTTCGCACAGCGTCTCGTAGCCGGCGCTGACGTCGAACTGCCAGTCGGGGTAGCGCTGGATTACCGTGGACTGCGGCAGGTGCTGGCGCACCGCGCGCGCCACCTCCGGCCACTCCTCCAGCAGCGACTCCTGGGCCAGCAACTCGCGCGGCGCGAGGCGCGCCAGCTCGTCGGCCAGGTGCGCCGCGGCGTCCGCCAGCGGGAACGCGGTGGCGCGAAAGTCGCCGGTGGAAAGGTCGAGGGCGGCGACCGCCACCTGCGCCGGCGGGCCGCCGGAGTCCGCCGGCGCCGCGGCGGCCGCGGCCGGGCAGCCGAGCGCGGCCAGGAAGTTGTTGCTCCCGCCGTCGAGCAACTCCTCGTCGATCACGGTGCCGGGGGTCACCACTTCGACCACTTCGCGCCGCGCCAGGCCGCGCCCGTCCGCGGGCAGCGCGGTCTGCTCGCACACCGCCACCCGCCGCCCCGCCTTGAGCAGCCGCGCCAGGTAGGAGCGGGCGGCGTGATGCGGCACGCCGCACATCGGCACGCCGTTGCGTTGGGTCAGCGCGATCTCGAGGATCTCGGCCGCGTCCTTGGCGTCGGCGTCGAACATCTCATAGAAGTCGCCGAGCCGAAAGAATAGAATTGCATCCTGATGGTGGCGCTTGAGGTCCCGGTACTGGGCCATCATGGGAGTGTTCGCCACCGCCACGAGAATGCTCCGCTCAGTGCACCGCCTGGTGCGGGGCGCGCCCCGGCGGGCGGTCGATGCGGGCTCCGAGGTAGGATTGCAGGATCAGCGCCGCGGCCACGCGGTCCACCATCCCGGCGCGGCGCGCGCGCGCGCCGGGCACGCTGCCGGCGAGCACGCCGCGCGCCGCCCTGCTGGTGAGGCTCTCGTCCCACAGCGCGACCGCCAGCCCGGCGGCGCGCAGCTCGGCGGCCATCCGGTGCGGCAACCGCGCCGCGGCGCCGGCCGCACCGTCCGCCTGCAGCGGCAGGCCGACCACCACCAGCGCAACCTGCCGCGCGCGGCACAGCTCGGCAACCCGCGCCGCCAGCCGCCGCAGCCCGCGGTTGGCGAGCGTGGCGTGCGGCGCGGCGACCTGGCCGGCGGGGTCGCTGAGCGCCACCCCTACCCTGCGCTCCCCGACGTCGAGTGCCATCACGCGCGCCACCGCGGCCCTCAGTTGCGCCGGCCCAGTTCGGCGATCACCAGGTCGGTCACGTCCACCTCCCGGGCGAAGAACAGCAGCGACGGGTTGTTCTTGTTCAGGACCAGCGACAGGCCCTCGCTTTCGGCGACGAACTGGATGGCCGCCGCCAGTTCCCCCAGGAACGCGTCCGATTCGGCCAGGCGCGCTTCCTGTTGGGCAAGCTGGCGGTTCTTGACCGCCACGAAGTCGCGCAGGAACTGTTTGCGCCGGTACAGCTCGTCGTCCAACTGCAGGGCGCGCTGCGCCAGGCCGTTGCGCTCCGCCTGCACCTTGCGCCCCTCCAGCTCCAGAATCTCCGCTTCCAGGCGCGCGCGGTCGGTGTCGATGCGGTCGCGCTCGGCCTGCAGCTCACGCACCGCGGCCGACTCACGGAAGTAGGTGGTGGTGACCCGGCGCAGATCCACCAGCCCGACGTTGGTAATCCGCTCCGCGGTCAGCTCACCGCCGCCGGCGAGGAGCAGGAGCAGACACCACCACCACCACCGCAGCAGCAGCAGCGCGCGCCGCGGTCTGGCCGGTCCCCTGAAAGCCCTAAAAAACATCCCCTCCGAGGGAAATGACGAATTTCCACTCCTCGAGACTGAAGATTTCCAACGTGTCCTCGGGGCGCTCCGGCTGGTCGGTGATGCGGAAGGTGTTGGCGAAGTAGAGGCGCACCGGGAACTGCGGGATGGCGAAGCGAAATCCCAGGCCCAGGCTGAAGTGGAACTGGTCCGCTGACAGCGCGCCGATCTGTTCCAGCCGCGGCCACAGCACCGCGCCGTCCAGGAAGGTCACCGCCCACAGCACGCGCGGATCGATCGGCACGCGCAGCTCGATCGAGTTCTCCCAGCGGGCGCGGCCGCCGCGCACCGGGTCCCAGCCGCGCGCGGTGCGAATGCCGTCGAGCAGCAGCAGGTCGGTCGCGGAATCGATCACCAGGCCGCTGGCGAACTCCGCCGGCCACCAGAACTGCGGCAGGATCACCGAGAATCCGGCGTGCGCGGCGAGCACCACCTGCAGGTCCCAGTTGGTGAACACCGGCTCCTTGAGCAGCGTCAAAAACCCGTCCGCGCGGCTGTTGAGGCGGATGAAGTGGCGCGCGCCGTGCAGCAGCCCGCCGGTGAGCGAGGCGCTCTGCGACAGCAGAAATCCCTCCGACGGGTTGAGGTAGAGGTCGCGCGCGTCCCACGCTACCCCGGCGTCCAGGCGGTTGATCACCACCCAGTTTTCGCGTTCGTCGCGCACCGTCTTGTCGAACGGCCGATAGACCGCGGTGTCGTAGGTCAGGAAGCGCAGCGTGGAGGCGAGTCCGCCGTTGAAGCGCACGAACCCCACCGCGGTGGGGATGCTGTAGCCGGAGGTGAGCCCGACGCTCAAGTCCCACTCCGAGTACTCCATGCTGTAGCGGCTGGCGACCGGCTCGTCGTCGGCCTCCCACTCCTCCTTGGTCCGGTAGGGATCGGGCGCCGCGACGTCGGGGTCGCTGAACACCGGCGGCAGGATGTCCTGCAGCACGCCGCGCACCACCGACCGCTCGACGCCCAGGCTCACGCCGCCCGACCAGCGCTGGCCGAACAGCCACGGCTCCGTGAACTCGGCGGTGAGCGACTGCCGGATCGGCGACAGCTCCAGCGCCGCCCCCACCGTCTGCCCGGCGCCGCCCAGATTGCGCTCGTTCCAGAGCACCCGGGCGGCGAGCGGAAAGTCGGAGCCGCCGATCGTGAGGCCGAAGTTGACGTCGGCGGTACTTTGTTCCTCCACCGTTATCACCACGTCCATCAAGCCTTCGGCGCTGCCCGCCGGGGTGTCCGGGGTGACCGCGGAGAAGTACTGGGTGTTGTACAGGTTGCGCAGCCCCTGCAGGATCTGCGTCTTGTTGAACACGTCGCCCACTTCGAACGGCAGCTCGCGCAGCAGCACGTGGTCCTGCGTCTTCTCGTTGCCGACCAGGATGATGTTTTCGACGTGGGCGCGGTCCGCCTCCCGAACGCGCACGCGGAAGCCGATGGTCCGCGCCTGCTCGTCGCGCTCCTCGAGCAACTCGATGGCGTTGAAGATGTAGCCGTTCTCGAAGTAGTGATCCTGCACGCGCACGAAGTCGGCGTCCACGATCTCGCGGTTCACCGGCTGCCCGGCGCGGTGGCGCACCAGCCGCGTGAGCTCCTCGGTGGAGAACACCTCGTTGCCCTCGAAGAACATGCCGCCGTAGGTGTACTGCTCGCCCTCGATTACGTGCAGGGTCAGGGTCAGCGAGCGCCGGCCCTCGTTCTCGTCCAGCCGCACGTCGCGCTCCACCCGCTCCACCGTGGCGTCCGGGTAGCCGTTCGACGCGTAGTAGGCGGCGATGATCCGCAGATCCTCCTGCAGCGCGGCGTCGCGGAAGGCCCCGCTCTCGAACAGCGAGCGCTCCTTGGTGAGCATGCGCCCGCGGAGCGTGCTGTCGGAGGCGAACTCGTTGCCGGAGAACTGGATTCGCTCCACGCTCACGACGTATCCCTCGCTCACGTCCACGGCCACGTCGATCAGGCCGTCCTCGGCGCCGGGCGCGGTGGTCACGGTCACCGCCGCGTCGGGATAGCCCTTGCCGGCGTACAGCGCCGCGATCGCGGCCTTGTCGGCGTCCAGGGTCACCTGGTCGAACCGGTCGCCGCGCGCCAGAGTGATCACCTCGAGAATTTCCGCGCTGCGCAGGCGCTCGTTGCCGGTCACCGTAATCGCTCCCACCAGGGGGCGCTCCTGCGCCGTGAACTCGATGATCACCGCGGAGCGGTCGCCGGCGGGCGCCACCGCGTTGGACTCCAGGCTGGCGAACAGGTCGGTGGCGTACAGCTTGCCCTGCAGCTCCCAGAACAGATCCAGGGTAAAGGGCTGGTCGACGTACGGCTCGTAGATCGACCGCAGCTCGCCCTCGGTCACGTGGCGCAGCCCCAGGAAGCGGATGCCGGCGATCGGCTTGTCGAAGTACCAGTCGGCGGCCTGATCCTGCGCCGCCAGCGGCGCCGCGGCGAGCAGCCCCGCGGCCGCAAGCAGCAGCGCCCCGGCAACGGCGCGGGACCTCAAGGGCCTGACGGGAGCAGTCAGTAGCTCCACCTCCAGCGCAGGGAGATCGTGTTATCGGTCACAAACAAGGTGTTCAGGTTGCGCGGCAGGAACGACCACTCCAGCATAAAGAATGGGGTCGCCCACTCCAAGCCCAGTTCGACGTCGCGCACCAGCGGCACGTCGTCGTTGGGACCGCCGGGAGCGGAGAGGCGGAGCAGCATGGTGAGGAACAGGTCACTGCCCAGGTACTTTCCAAAAGAGAGGGAGGTGTTGTCAAGCGGATTGCCGGTACCGGGAGCGATGCCGCCGGCAACCGACGCGCCGACCACGTCCTGCACCAGGGTTTGCACGAATTGGGAGCGGATGCTGAGCATGTCCACCCCCAGCGCCTCGCGCAACGCCCGCTCCACCGGGCGCAGCAGCGCCACCTGAGTCATCAGCTCGCCCGAGAACGCCGCCGCCGACAGGCCGGCCGCGCCGCCGTCGTCCGCCCGCTCGCCTTGCGCCAGCGGGCCGCGCACCAGCGCGTCCAGGACCAGCGCGCTTTGCGGCGGGTCCGCGGAGAGCCGCACCGTGTCGGGGCCGAACTGACTGAGGGTGGTGTCGGCCTGCAGGATGAGGCGCACCGGTTCGCCGTCGGGGTCGCGCTCCCGCGTCTCGGCGCGCACCACCAGCCGCGGGTCGATGGCGCCGCCGGCGGCGTCGCCGGTGAAGCGCACCTCCCCCTCGCGCAGCAGGAACTGGCGGTCAAAGTAGAACAGGTCGCCGCCGCGCGCCGACAGCTCCCCCTCTACGGAGACGGCGCGCGACTGCCCGTTGAAGCCGATGCGCACCAGCCTGGAGGGCGTCAACTGCAGGCGCACCACCGGGAACTGGGGGGAGGGCCAGGTAAAGTCCACGCCGCGGCCGGTGACCACCGCCAGGTCCACCCGCAGCCGCTCCACGTTGCGGGCGGCCGGTTGGGTCTCGACCAGGGAGACCTCCGCGGCGGAAGCCTCCAGGTCGCCGGTGACCGTGACCGTGCCCGGCGCCCCCGCCACGGTCACGGCGCCGGTGGCGACGCCGTCGAACAGCAGCTTCCCGAACCGATAGTTGATCGGAATTCCATCGCCGGCCGTCAGCTCCAGCGCGAACACGGCCGGCACCCAGCGTTCCACCGTGGCGCTGCCGCGCGCCGCGAGCGGTAGCGCGGCGTTCCCCTCCGCGGCCACGCCGGTAATCGTCACCTGCTTCTCGTCGAGGTTGATCAGCGCCCGGAAGGGGCCGACCGGCAGCGGCGACAGCTCCGACTCCACCACGGCTCCGGCCAGCCGCACCTGGCCCCAGAAGTCGGGGTCGTTGATCGGACCCGCCACCCGCAGGCCGCCGGAGGCGGTGCCGGCCTGCAGGGCCACCGGAGCCTGGCTCAGAACCTCGTTGATGAGCGTCGCGTCGGCTCCGCCGATATCGAGCGCGGCGTCGATGCTGCCGCCGGCCACGGTTCCGGCGGCGCTGCCGTGGACGGGATAGGGTCCCGGCTGCACCTGCAGCGCGAAGCTGCCGGCGGTGGACAGGAAGCCGGCGAACGCCTCGCGCGGCCCTCCTTCAAAGCGGAGCTCCAGGTCCCCGGCCTCCTCGGCGGCGTGCTGCGCGGCCAGCCGCAGCCGCCACGGATCCAGCGGCTCGCCGCCGACCCGAACCTGCTCGACGCTCAGTTGCCCGCTGACGCCGGCGGCCAGCGCGGCGCGCAACGGGCCGCCGGCCGCGGCGCCGGAGCCGGGAGCGAGATTGTCGGCCTCGAGGCGCAGCCGGGCGGTTACCGGATCGCCGAAGAACTCGGCGGCATAGTCGGCGGCGAACTCCAGGCGGCCGCCCTCCGGGCGGAACGTTCCGCGGCCGTTGCGCAGCCGGTGGCTGAGGAGGTCGACGGTCAGGCCGCGCAACTCCCAGCCGCCGGCGGAGCCCTCGAGCGCGGCCTGCAGGGCCACCGCCTCGTCGTTGAGCCGCCCATCGCGCAGTTGCAGCGCGGCCTGCCAGGAGAGGTCCTGCCACGCGCCGGCGGCGCTCACCTCGGCCTGCAGGTTGCCGCTCACCGGGAAGTTGCCCAGCCGCCGCAGCGGCAGGCCGCGCACCTCGGCGTTGGCCTCCACCCTGCCCCCGGCCAGCTCCAGCGCCGCGGCGTAGCTTTCGCCGCCCTCCGCCGCGGCCACCCGGAGTTGCGCCTCCACGGCGCCGCTTTCGGCCGCGAACGCGATGCTGCCGCGGCCGCGCAGCTCCGACAGGCGGTCGCGGATAATCAGCGGCTCCAGGAGCACGCCGCCGGAATCGGCCTCCACCCCCACTTCGAGTTGCAGGTCGGCCTGGCCCGCCAGCGGCAGCCGGTGCAGGGTGACCGCGTCGCTTTGCAGCGACCACTCCTCCGGCCCGGCGAACCGCCCCCGGAACGCGAGCGTCGCCTCGAGCGGGTCCGCGGCAAACGGCAGCGGCAGGGGCAGGCGCTCGCTCGAACCGCGGAAGGTCAGCCCGGCGGGGCCGTAGTCGGCGGCGAACTCCAGGCCGTGGCTGCCGCCGGCGGTGAGCCCCTGCCCCGGGGTATGGCTCAGGCGCACCTCGTAGGGAACGTCGTTGACCGTCAACTCGGCGGCCAGATCGACTGCCCCGGCGGTCCGCCGGGTCAACCGCGCCTGCCCGGCCAGCTCCAGGCCGAACCACGCCGCCGCGGCCTGCTCCAGGCGCACGCCGCGTTCGTTGGCCGTGACGCCGAACTGCAGCCGGTTGGCGGGGTCGGCGGAGTCGCGCACGCGCAGCGCGGGAGCGCGCAACGCCGCGGTCTCGAAGTCGGTCACGGCGTCGGCGGCGCCGCTCACGAGCAGCGATTCCAGCCCGCCGGCCAGCCACGGCAGGCGCGCGTCCGGCGGGGCGGCGAGGCGGTACAGCAGGCCGGCGCCAATGGAATCGAAGCTGGCCGCCAGGTCCAGGCGCCGGTCGCCGCCGAGGGAAAGCGACCCTTCGCCGTTGATGAAGTTGGCCTCCTCCTGCTGCAGCTCGGCGCGTACCCGGTAGCGGTAGGTGAGCGGCGCCGCGGTGGCGGGGCGCAGATCGAGGTCGAAGCGCCGGAACAGCGTGTCGGCCAGCGCCAGCCGTTCGCTGCGCAGCAGCATGGTGCCGTCCGCGCCGCGCGTGAGCGAGGCCTGCACGTTCAGTGTTTCGCCGGGCCGCACCTGCAGCGAGCGGATCGCCAGCGCGCCTTGCGGCACCAGCGTATCCAGCGCCAGGTCGCCGGCAAACTCCAGGCTCCCGTCCGCGGTCTCCAGGGTCAACTGGGCCACCTCCACGCGGCGGTCGTCGCCGCGCGCCGCCAGGCTCAGCGCCGCGGGCGGAGTGCCGGCCCCGGCGGCGACGTGGCCGCTGAGCCGCGCCTCGTAGTCCATTCCCGCGGCCGGGTCGTACGACCAGCGGGCGCTGCCGCTCACCGCGGCGCCCGGCAGCAGCCGCAGCAGCGGGTGTTGCTCCGGGAACGTTGCGACGTCGGCCAGGTTCAGCCCGGTGGCGGCGAAGGCAAGCTCGCTACGCCCGCTGCTCGGCCGGTGCGAAAACGCGAGCTGCAGCGGGACGCGATCGGCAACTCTCGCTATTTGGAGCTGATCCTCGGACAGGGTGACCTGCAGCTCCTGCGGCGCCGCCCGGAACTGCGCCGAGGTCAGCTCGTTCAGGCGCACGTTCAACTGTGCGGCGCTGAAGTCGCCGGCGGCGGTGCCGCGCACGCGGAAATCGGCGTCCAGGTGCTGGCCGAGGGTGCCGAGCGCGGTGGCGGGCGGCCACACCCGGGCGCGGCCGCGGGCGCTCACCCGGAGCTGATCTCCCGCCTGCACCCGAAAGAACAGGTCCTCCACCTGCAGGCGAACTCCCGGGGCCTGCAGCGTCAGGCCGAGGTTGGCGCCGGTAAGGGTCACCGGCGGCAAGCTGACGCCGGCCGGTTCGGCGCTGCCGGCGCCGGCAGCGGGCGCCCCGCCCGCCACCAGGCCGATCTCCTGCAGCACCTGCAGCAACTCCCGGTCGTGCTCCAGGTCCACCGCGAAGTGGGAGTTGGCCAGTTGCACCTCGCGCAGGGAGGCGATCGGGTCGCGGCTGGCGATGAGGCGCGCCAAGCTGTAGCGCAGGCGCAGCCGGCGGATCGACACCACCGCCCGGTCCGGCTCCGCGCTGCCGTAGATGGTGAGGTCGCGGATCTCGATGGCGCGCAGCAGCGACGGCGCGATCGCCCCGTAGCTGAAGTTACGATTCAGCAGCCGGAACAGCGTGCCGATCGCTTCCTCCCGCCGGGCGACGACGTGACTCTCCACCATCTCGCCCAGCGCCCGCAACCCCCAGCCGGCGGCGCCCACCACCAGCAGGAGCAGCGCCAACTCCAACACCGACGGGCGCCAGCGGGCGCGGCGCCGCGCCGGCAGCCTTTGGCCAATCAAGAACCGGGCTCCGCGCCGCGGCAGTACTGCCGATCCGTCGATCCTGCCCCCGCCGGGCGCGGCGCCGCAACCATCGTCGTTATCATTATACAATAAGAGCGGGGCGCAGATGGCGGCGGACGGTTGGGAAGGTGAGATTCTGGATCGGTTCGTGGTGCTGGAAGGGCTCGACGGGTCCGGCACCACCACGCAGTTGCGGCTGCTGAAGGACGCCTTCGAGCGGCGCGGCGAGCGCTGCTATGCCACGCATGAACCGACCGAAAAGCCGATCGGCAAGCTGATCCGCAGCGTGCTGACCGGCGACCGGGAAATGGCGCCCTGCTCGCTGGCGCTGCTGTTCGCGGCCGACCGCAGCGAACACCTGTACGCGCCCGGCGGCATCGTGGCCGCGCTGCAGGCGGGCAGCTACGTGGCCAGCGACCGCTATTTGTTCTCCAGCTTGGTGTACCAGTCATTGGGTTGCCCCGCGGACTACGTGGCCGCGCTGAACGCGCGCTTTCCCCTGCCCCGCCATCTCCTCTTCATCGACACGCCGCCGGAGCAATGCCAGCGGCGGATCGCCGCCCGCCGCGGGCGCGAGCTGTTCGAGGAGCAGCCGCTGCAGCACGAGATTCGCCAACGCTACCTTGCCGTGCTGCGGCAGTTCGCCGGCTACGGGGTGACCGTGCTGAGCGTCGACGGCAGCGGCTCGCCGGAGGAGGTGGGCGCCCGCGTCCGGCGGCAGCTCCCGTATCTCCGCTAGCGGATCAACATGGCGTCGCCGTAGGAGAAGAAGCGGTAACGGCGCGCAATGGCGGCGGCGTAGGCGGCACGGATGGGAGCTTCGCCGGCCAGCGCGGCGACCAGGGCCAGCAGCGACGAGCCGGGGGTATGGAAGTTGGTGAGCAGTTGATCCACTACCCGGAAGCGGTAGCCGGGATAGATGAACAGGCCGCTCGAACCCGCGCCGGGGCGCACCGCGGCGCCGTCCCAGGCCGACTCCAGGGTACGCACCACGGTGGTGCCGACCGCCACCACCGGGCGGCCGTCGCGGCGCGCGGCCGCCAGCGCCAACGCCGCGGCCTCCGGCACCAGATAGCGTTCCCGGTGCATGACGTGGTCCTCCACGCGCGCGGTGCGAATCGGCGTAAAGGTGCCGGCGCCGACGTGCAGCGTCACCCGCGCCACGATCACGCCGCGCTCCTCCTCCAGCTCCCTCAGCAGCGCCGGCGTGAAGTGGAGGCCGGCGGTGGGGGCCGCGGCGGAGCCGGGGTTGGCCGCGTACACGGTCTGGTAGCGCTCGGCGTCGGCGCGGTCCGCGGCGCGCCGGACGTAGGGGGGCAGCGGCACCGCGCCGTGGCGCTCCAGGTAGCCGGCGTCGACCGGTTGGCTGAAGGTCAGGCGCAACGCGCCTTCCCCGGCCACGCCCTCCGCCGCCGCGGCCACCGCGGCGGTGACTCCCGCCGGAAACGACACTTGGCCTCCGGCGCGCGCCGCGAGCCGCCGCGCCCCCGGCGCCAGCGCGGTCCAGCGCCGGCCGCCGCGCTCCGGCTCCAGCAGCAGAAACGGCGCCTCCGCGCCGCCCGGCAGGCGCCCGGTGAGGCGCGCGTGCAGGACCCGGGTGTCGTTCAGCACCAGCAGCGCGCCGCGCGGCAGCAGGCCCGGCAGGTCGCGCACCCGCAGGTGCCGCAACGCGCCGCCGCTCCGTTCCAGCACCATGAGGCGGGCGGCGCTGCGCTGCGCCGCGGGCCGTTGCGCGATCAGCTCCGGGGGCAGCTCAAAACAGAACCTGCTGGTCTCCATTGCCCCCGCCGGGCGCCCCGCCGCCGCCTTGCGTCTGACCCAGGTGCTCGTAGGCGAGCCGCGTCGCCACCCGCCCGCGCGCGGTGCGCTGCAGCAGGCCGCGCTGAATCAGGTAGGGCTCGTAGACGTCCTCCAGGGTATCCACCGCCTCGCTGATCGAAATCGCCAGGGTTTCCGATCCCACCGGGCCGCCGTCGTACTTGGTGATGATGGTCTCGAGAATCTCGCGGTCCACCTTGTCCAGGCCGTAGTGATCCACCCCCAGAGCCGCCAGGCCGCGCTCCACGATCGGCGGTGAAATGGTGCCGTCGCCCCACACCTGCGCGTAGTCGCGCATGCGCCGCACCAGCCGGTTGGCCACCCGCGGCGTGCCCCGCGCGCAGCGCGCCAACTGCTCCACCGCGGCGCCGTCCAGCTCGACCTGCAGGATGCCTGCCGAGCGCCGCACGATCGCCGCCACCTCGCGCGGGCCGTAGAAGTCCAGCCGCTCGGTAATGCCAAAGCGCGAGTAGAGCGGTCCCGACACCAGCCCGGTCTTGGTGGTGGCGCCGACCAGCGTGAACGGCGGCAGCGGAATCTTGATGGAACGGGCGCCCGGCCCCTGCCCCACCACGACGTCGATTTCGTTGTCCTCCATGGCGGTGTACAACAGCTCCTCGACCGGCGGCCGAAGGCGGTGAATCTCGTCGATAAAGAACACGTTGTAGGCCCCTATGTGGGTCAGAATCGCCACCAGGTCGCCGGTCTTCTCGAACGCCGGCGCCGAGGTGGAGTGCAGCTCCACCCCCATCTCGTTGGCGATGATGGCGGCCAGCGTGGTCTTGCCGAGCCCCGGCGGCCCACTGAAGAACACGTGATCGAGGCTCTCGCGGCGGCCGCGCGCCGCGGCGATGAACACGCCGAGGTTTTGGCGCAGCAGTTCCTGGCCAATGAAGTCGTCCAGCCGCTCGGGGCGCAGACTCGCTTCTTCGCCGTCGTTGTCCGCTTGATAGTCGGCGCTGACCGTGCGCTCAGCCATTGCCCGCCGGTTCGGCGCGCTCGCTGGTGAGCGAGCTCAGGCGCGCCACCGCCCGGCGCAGCACTTCCTGCTCGCGCTCGGCGCTGCTGCCGCCGTGGGCCGCGGTTTCGCGGATGACGGCGCGCACCGCGTCGCGCGACTCGCGGCGCCCGAAGCCCATGCCGGTGAGCGCGGCCAGGAGGTCGGCCTCCATCCCCGGCGCCGCGGAGGCGGCGGCGGGCGGCTGGGTGAGCTTGCCCTGCAGGGCGAGCACCATCTTCTGCGCCGTCTTGTTGCCCAATCCCGGAATCCGCACCAGGCGCACCAGATCGTTGCCCTCCAGCGCCTGCACCAGCTCCGCGGCATCAATCCCGGAGAGAATCCGCACCACCAGGCGCGGCCCTACCCCGTCCACCCGCAGCAGGTCGAGAAACAGGTTGCGCTCGGCCACGGTGGCAAAGCCGTACACCCGCATCTGATCGTCGCGGTGGTACAGAAAGGTGTACAGCGTGGCCTCCTCGCCCGGCGCCGGCAGCACCTCCAGGCTGCGCGCGGTGGTATGCAACTCCCATTCCAGGCCGCCGGTGCGCAGGTGGGCGACGTCGGTGCCCTTGTAGGTCAGGCGCCCGCTGATGCTGTTCCACATCCGCGCTGCTCTCCCTTCAGGGGGCCGCGCCGGAGCGGGCCACCGCGGCGCGCACCGGCGCGTGCTGCACGTGACACAGCGCCACGGCCAGGGCGTCGGCGCTGTGGTCGCTGGCGGGCTCGTCGCTCAGCCCCAATACCAGCCGCACCGAGCGGATGATCTGCCCCTTCGGGGCGCGGCTGTGGCCGGCCACGGCCAGCTTCACGGCGCCGGGTGAGTACTCACTACACGGCACGCGAAACTGCGCGAGCACCAGGATGATCACCCCCCGCGCCTGCGCCACCGGAAACGCGGTGCGCACGTTCTTGGAGAAGAACAGCTCCTCGATGGCCGCCTCGTCGGGGCGAAACTCGGTGACGATGGAGTGCAGGCGGTCACTCAAGGCGAGCAGGCGGCGGCCATGGTCGAGCCCGGCGGGGGTGCGGATGACGCCCGCCGCCAGCGTCCTGATGCGGCTGCCGCGCACCGCCAGCACGCCGTAGCCGGTGGCGGCCAGCCCCGGGTCAATGCCCAGTACCACACTCACGTCACGCCTGCCCGCGGCCGCCGCGTAGGGGCAGTAGGCTTCCGCACGCGCGCAACGCGCGCTACGAGTTTCCGGCCGCGACCGGCTCGGGCGCCGCCATGTTGGTGGACACCTGCTGCACGTCGTCGTGGTCTTCCAGATTCTCGATGAGCCGCAGCGCGCTCTCCGCCTTGCCCCCCGGCGGCGGGATGCTCACTTCGGCGACCCAGGAGATCTCGGCCACGTCGTGCTGCAGACCGGCCTGCGCCACCGCCTCGAGGATGCCGTGAAAGTCCTCCGGCTCGGTGAGCACCTCGATGGCGCCGGACTCGACGGACACGTCGTCGGCGCCGCCGTCGAGCACCGCTTCCATGATCTGGTCCTCGTCGTAACGGTCCGCGGAGAAGGCAATTATTCCCTTGCGGGAAAATAGATAAGACACCGACCCGGAGGCTCCGAGGCTGCCGCCGCCCTTGGTGAGGAGATTGCGGATCTCCGCCGCCGACCGGTTCTTGTTGTCGGTCAGCACCTCGATGAGCAGCGCCACCCCGCCGGGGCCGTAGGCTTCGTAGAGCAGTTCGTGAAAGTCGGTGCCGTCGCCGCCGCCGGTGCCCTTCTTGATGGCGCGGTCGATGTTGTCGCGCGGCATGTTGGCGTCGCGCGCCTTCATGACCGCGGTGCGCAGGCGCGGATTGGCGTCGGAGTCGCCGCCGCCGAGGCGCGCCGCGACCGTGATTTCCTTGATCAGCTTGGTGAAGATCTTCCCGCGCTTGGCGTCGGTGGCGCCCTTCTTGTGCCGAATCGAATGCCATTTGCTGTGGCCGGACACTGACTTGCTACTCCCTCCGCGCTTACGGTAGCAAGCGCGTTACCGCCCGTCAACGCCCGGCGGCGGCGGGCGGCGGTGCGGGCGTCACGGGCGCCGGCCAGGAGGCCGCTACCGCGCTGCCGCCCGGCCGCTGCCCGGCGGCAGCCAGGCGGGCAGCGGCCTGGTCCGCGAGGCGGTCGAGCTGCAGGCGGCCGCGCGGCGTCAGCGCCAGCCGGTCGCCCGCCGGAAACGCCAGCCCGCGGCGCTCCCACTCCTCCCACAGCGGCCCCAGCAGGCGCGCCGGCGGCGGCGTGAGCCAGCCGGGGTCGGCGGCGATGCCTTCGGCCAGGCGCAGCCCCCGGCGCAGCGCCGCGGCGAGCAGTTCGGCGGGCGCGGGAGCGCGCGCCGCCGCCGCCCAGCCGCGGCCGTTGGCGGCGAGGTAGGGCTGCAGCTCCACGCCGTGGTCGAGGTGCAGCGCGCCGCCGGCCGCCGCGGCGGCAACGGCGGCATCAACCCGGTACAGGGAGGCGACCGCGGCCGCGGGCAGGGTGCCGGCCGCGCCCGGTCCGACGCCGGCCACCGGGCGCAGCAGCAGCGCGTGGCGCAGGTAGCGGGAACGCTCGCCGCGGCGCCCGAAGTGGGTAACCTCGTACTGGCAGTAGCCGTGGCCGTGCAGCCGCTCACGGCCGGCCAGCCATAGCTCGTCCGCGTCCGCGGCGGGCTGCAGCCCGCCCGGCGGCGGCTCCTCCAGTTGCAGCAGCGTCACGTGCTCGATGCCCAACGCGGCCACCCGGTCCACCGCGGCGTTGAGCAAGGCCGGGCGCTGGCCGGGGATGCCGGCCAGCAGATCGACGTTGAGCCGCCCCCGCCAGCGGCGCGTGAGCAGCTCCAGCCGCGCGCCGAGCGTGCCCGCGTCGCAACGCCGGCCAAGGCGCCGCAGCAGACGCTCGTCGAAGGTCTGCGCGCCGACCGACAGACGGTTGACGCCGGCCGCGGCGAGGAGCTGCAGCAGCTCCTCGTCCAGGTCCTCGGGATTCGCCTCCAGCGTCCACTCCACGGCCTCCCCTGTCCCGCCGCCGGCGCCCGCGCCGCCGCCGGGAAGCAGCGCCGCGCCAAGCCCGCCCAGCAGGCGCCGCAACTCCAGGCGCGGCAGCCGGCTCGGGGTGCCGCCGCCGACGTACAGCGCCGCCACCGGCCACGCCGCCAGCGCCGCCCGCAGGGCGCGCGCTTCCGCCAGCAGCGCGCTCACCAGGCGGTGCGCCAGCTCCGGCTTCTCCACCACCACCGGGTAGTCGCAGTAACTGCAGCGGGCCGCGCAGAACGGCACGTGCACGTAGAACGCCACGCCGCCGGCACCGCCCTTAGCGCCGCGTTCGGCGGGCCGCGTCAGCGGACGGCGCCCCAGCGCGACGGCGGCCAGTAGTGGAACAGGCCGCGCCCCAGCACCCGCTCCAGCGGCACCGGGCCGAAGTCGCGGCTGTCGCGCGAGTCGTCGCGGTTGTCGCCCATCGGCATGAACGCGCCGGCGGGCACCTGCCAGCCGTGCTGCAGGCGGCTCCAGTCGTGCGCCAGGGCGTGATTGTGCGGCTCGATCTCGTAGCGGGCGCGGGCAATCCAGGTATTGGAGTAGCCGTGGTCGAGCCAGCGCAGCTCGCGGACGCGCTCCACCGCCGCCCGGCCGGCGGCGGACACCGGCATGCCCGCGGCGGCGCGCACCCGGGCGAGCACCGCGCGCCGCACGTCGGGGTAGCTCTCCGCCGGAAACAGCCGCGACACGTTGTAGGGCAGCTCCAGGTGTTGCATCAGTTCCCGCTCCGCCAGCCACGGCCCCGCTCCGCCCACCTTGAGCTGCACGATGCCGTCGCGCACGCGCACGCGGTCGCCCGGCATGCCGATGGCGCGCTTGATCAGAAAGTGAGCGCGCGGGCGGCCCTGCTCGTCGGTGTCGATGTTGACGATCGACAGCGTCGCCATGTAGATGATCCGCTGCAGCAGTTCCCGGAGCGGCCCCACCGCCACGTAGGTGGGATTCTCGAAAATCACCACCTCGCCGCGGCGCGGGGCGCGCGGGCTCGACAGCTTCATCATGCCCGGCACCAGTTCGGGGCCGAAGATCAGCTTGTTGACGAAGATGCGGTCGCCCACCAGCAGGGTGGGCACCATCGACGCCGAGGGAATGCGGTATGCCTGGAGCAGAAACTGGTTGATCAGCAGCACGATGAGGATCGCCGAGCCGATTGCCTCGGCCCAGTCGAGGATCGGATTCTTGCGCTGCTGGCGAATCTTGCGCCGGATGCGCCGCCGCCGCCGCCACGACAGGTAGCGTTCGGTAGCGCCGGCCACGCCGCGCTGCCAGCGCTGCCACCCGCTCACGGCGCGCTCCCCCTCCCTCCGGCGGAGCGCACGAATCAAACTTCCAGCGTGGCGACGGCGACCGCGGTGCCGGCCGCGTTGGTGCAGGTCAGGGAGTAGGCCGCCGTCTGCGGCGGGCGCCGCCACCGCACGCTGGTGCTCCCGCCAACCACCGGAATCGACGTCCTGGCTCCGCCGGCCAGCGTCTCGTACAACGCGATGGTGGTCGCTCCACTCACCCGCCACTGCACGGTGACGTGCGTGGGCGTCGGCGGCGCCACCGTGAACGACGAAATCACCGGCACCCCGGCGCGCTCCCACGCCTTGTCCGCGCCCAGGTAGAGCCGGTCTGCCTCGGTACCCCCGTAGTACGCCTTGGACGGGGTTGCGCTACCCAACCGAATCGCCACCGGTCGTTACCCCACGATCACGTAGACGGTGTTGGCGTCTACCGTGTTGGCCGCGACCTTGGCGTCGTATTCCGCCTGGGTCAGCTTCTTGATCGGCAACCGCCCCAGCGGGATGTCGGCGCTGCTGCCCGCCTGCGCCCACGGCGCAAACCACCCCCGGACCGCGTCCTGCAGCGCCCTGCGGTCCAGCGTGCGCAGCGCCTCCGTCACGATCTGCTCCGCGCCGGGAATCCGCTCCCGAATCAGCAGGTCAAAGTCATGCGCGGCGTTACCCAACGGCGCGTCGAACGGTGGGGCCATCGCCGGCGGGCGCCACCGTGTCACCGCCGTCGGGAGCCGTCGGAGCCGTGTCACCGTCGGCGGGCGGCGACTCGTTACCGTCGGTCACCCCATCGCCGGTGGGCGCCACCGTGTCACCGCCGTCGGGAGCCGTCGGGGCCGTGTCACCGCCGTCGGGCGGCGACTCGTTACCGTCGTCCTCGGCGGTGCCGCCGTTGTCCGGCTCCGGCGGGTCACTCTCGGTCGGGCCGCCACCGGACCCGGCATCGTCACTGAACAGCAAACGTAAACGTAACGGCATCAGACATATCCTCCTTGATTAACGCGGCCACGCGACCGCCCGCAGGCGGCTCGGTCGAACATCATGGACCAAAGTCGGCCATCGTGTCATCCGGCTCAACCCGCCCGCCGCGGGGGATCTCCGGGCAGTTAGTCGCAACCGGCTGGCCAGTGCCGTGAGCTAACTATGCTTTCATCAACGTCGGCAGCCTTGATATACCGGTCGCAACGGGGTGCGGCGGGCCCTTTGTCGCTCAAAAAATCCAGGTACAGCGGACCAGACTCGAGTTGGGTGCATCGCAAATAGCCTGAAGAGCGGAGAGCGTAGGATGGCCGGGTGAAGGAGTCGAAGCCCAGCGGCCCGATCTCTGTGCCGTTTGCGCGGGTTGCGGTGACGCCGCTGTCACTGATCACTACGCGCCGGAAGTCGGCGTCGTTCGCGCGGGAGTCCCAGGTTCCCCGCACGCGTTCGAAGATCGCCGCCATCGTAGGGCACGTGATCTTGTACGGCACCTCCAGGGTGGCTGTGCCTTCGGAGTTGGACGCAACCAACGTCATCGTGCCGCTCCTTGCGTTTTCGCGGTCGTCCCAGCTCCGGGTGAATGTCAGGCTGTCTTTGTCAAACCGGAGGACCCATTGAGGCACGCCCGTGATGGCGACCGTGGGGATGGGGTTGCCGGTCGGCGGGTCCAGCGTCGCCAGCGTCACCTTCCACTGGTCGCCTCGCCTAGTGGGGTTCAGGGCAGCCGTGGGGGTCAGGGCAACCGCCTCGATCTTGAGACGCCTCGCCGCGGCACTCCACGCCGGCGCCGCAAGCGGCCCCGCGACTCGGTCCCCCGGGCCGAGCTGGCCGGTGGTAAACGACCACACGGCGCCGGCGGTGGTGCCGGCTTCGTTCTTCGCGTCGACCCGCCAGTAGTAGGTCGTTTCGGCGGCCCGCCGGCCCGCCATCCTTACGGCAGTAGCCGTGGTGTTGACCGGCGTCGTCTGTCCCGACGTGATCGCGCTCGCGGTGGCCGCCCAGTGCACGTCGTAGCTGAGCGCCCCGGGCGCGGCGGACCACCCCAGCAGCGGCGCGTCAATCCGCACCCCGGTCGCTCCGTCGCGCGGCTGCGGGTTGCTGGCAGCTCCGGGAACGCCGGTTGGTTCCGGCGGCGTCTCCGCCAGCGGCGCCGGGCCGGTGGTGAACGACCAGAACTTGCTCGAGGTGCAGGCGTCAGGAGGATCCGTCGGGCAACCGACGGTGCCGGCGGTCACCGCTTGGACCCGCCAGTAGTAGGTCGTTTCGCCCGCCAGCCTCGTCGTCTCACCACGCACCACCCGGTGGGATTCCGGCGCCGACGCTCTCAGGAACGTGGACGTGGTCCTGACCCCCGCGCGGTCTGTCTTCTGGGTGTACCAGTGCACGTAGTAGTGATCTGCTCCGGACGCCGCGGCCCAACTCAGCAGCGGCGCGTCAACCGTAACCCCGGTCGCCCCGTCGCGCGGCTGCGGATCGCTGGGCCGTCCGGGCGGGCCGGTCGCGGCGCCCGCCGGCGGAGTCGCGCCCGGTGGCTGACTCGCGCCCGGTGCCGGATCATCGCCGCCCGCCGGCGGACTCGCGCCCGGCGGCGTATCATCGCCGCCCGGCGGCGGACTTGCGCCCGGCGGCGTTTCGTCGCCGCCCGGCGACGGGCTCGGAGTCGGCGCCGCGGCCCGCCCGGCGGGGATGGTCCGCTCCACGTCGTCCGGCAGGTCGCCGAGGTCGAAGTCATCCGGCAGATTGCTCACTTCCGCCACGCACTCGTCGTTGGTGTCGACCACGCAGCTCGTGCCGTCGCCGCGGCGGCTGACGACGTACAGCCGGTTGCCGCTGGTGTAGCGGATGACGATCAGGTAGTACTCCGACTGCTGCACCTGGGCCGTCCGGCCGTCCGCCAGCGGCAGGCCGGCCCGCAACGACTCATTGGTCGGGTCGGTGCAGGTGGCCGGCGCGGTGGCACCGCCCAGGTGCAGGGTGTCGTCCACGATCGCGCCGTGGACTCCCGCCGCGCGGCTGAGCAGGCGGATCGCCGAGTCGTCGCAGGTGGCCTGCCGCGCGGGCGGCTCCGGTTCAGGTCCGGCGCCACCGCTGGCTCCGGGGTCGCCGTTGGCTGCGGGGCGACCGCCGCCCCGCAGGCGGCCAGGAATGCGGTCAGCGCAAGCAACGCCGCCCACCGTAACCACAACCGGCTCATCGTCTTCGACATCGTCCTAACCCCTCCACTATCGCACGGCAGTACCGTACCTTACCAACTGTGAGACTGGCGGGCAACCCGCCGTGGGTGGTTGGTGGTGCCGTCACAACCCCGCCCGGCCCGCCCTGCGCTACCGACCGGCCACACGCGGCCTGGGCCTCAGTTGGGGTGGTCGGCGCCGGGGGCGGCGGCGTCCAGTTGCTGCTTGAGGCGCTCGAATTCGGACTTGCCGATGCTGGTCGCCTCCTCGATGGTCGACCACGGGACATCACGCTGCAGAAATCCTTCAATGGTAAGCAAGACGCCTTCCCGGCGGCCCTCCTGACGGCCTTCCTGACGGCCTTCCTGACGGCCTTCCTGACGGCCCTCCTGACGGCCTTCCTGACGGCCCTCCTGACGGCCCTCCCGGCGGCCTCGCTCCTCTATCTGTTCCACGTAAGTCATTAGCTCTCCTCCACGACCGGGCACGTTGCGCCGTAGCGCTGCCCTGAATGCTCGCAACCCTTCCTCCGACTGCGTCGCCAACACGTACTCCACGTGCCGCGCCAGCACCTCCACCTCTCCCTCCGGCGACACCTCCGCCATCAGCACTGCCGTCCTCTCCACCAACTCATCCCCACCTCGAACTCTCGCCATCATCGCTATCTGCGTCAGCCGCGCCACCGCCGACCCCAACACCGCTTCCGGCCCTCCCTTCGTCTGGTCGATCAGCAGGTACTCGAACCGCGGCACCCACCGCCACTCCGCCGCCGCTCCCTCCACCAACTCCCGAAACTCCCGCTCCGGCGTCCACCGCCTCCCTCCCTGATAGAATACCAGCGGCACGATCAGCGGCAACTTCGTCTTCTTCTTATTCCTGCTCGCCCCCTGCCACGCCACCCAGATCTGCAGGCAGTAGTTCAGCACCCGCAACGCCATCCAGTAACGCGGCGTCGACTGATGCTCCAGCAGTACGTACACCAGCGCCGGCTCCTCCGTCCCCTCCCGCTCCACTGAGAACACCAAGTCCGCCTCCCGACCGCGCCAGTCGTCGCTCACGAAGCGCCCCGGCCAGTGGGTGAGCGTCGCCCACCGCAGGGAGCCGGCTACCGCAGGCGGCAGGTAGGGGCGCAGCAGGCCGGCGGCGTTGCTGGTATCGGAAAACACCCGGTAGAAGTACTTGTCGTGTATCCGGGTGATCTCCTCCTCTTCTTCGGGCGGCGTAGCTTCGCCTGGCGGCTGCGCTTCAGGCGGTTCGTCCGGTACCTGTTCGTCGGCCATGAGACTCGCCGACGACCGTAGCCGAACTCCAATCCCGCGTCAAGCGCCCGCCGTCCGTTCGCAGGGGTTGGGCGTTGCGTTTGGCGTACGTGCGCGGCGAGCGCGGAGGCGCGGTTGCCGGCGGGCCGGTAGAATCCCTATGCTCCCCGTCATGGCGGAGCAGCGCACCCGGCCGCCGCACGGCGCCGCGTTGCCGGACCAGACGGTTCGGTTGCGGCCGGTCGCCGGGGTGGCGCCGGGCACCTATCTCACCTGGCTCTACGCGGCCGTGCTCCTGGCGCTGCTGTTCTGCGTGGCGGTGCTTCCCGGCCTGCGCTTCAACGGCGCCCTGGTCACGGTGTCGTCGTCGCCGCCGGGCGCCGCGGTCTACTTCGACGGGCGCTTCGCCGGCACCACGCCGGTCACCACCCGGGTCGTTGCGGGCCGGCATACGCTAGCGCTGGCCAAGGAGCACTTCCAGCCCCACGAAGAGGCGGTCGAGGTCGGCGGCCGGTTGCTCCTGAGTTGGCCGTTCCCGCGGCGTGAGAACCGCCACTTGGCGCTGCAACTGCAGGACCCGGCGGCAGTGGCGCAGGCCGCCTTGCTCGACCTGGCGCGCAGCCCCGGCATCGGGCGCATCCTGACCGACGCCGCCGCCGACCTCGCCGGCGCGGAAACGGCGGGCGGCGCGAGCGGGGCGGCAGGCACGGGCGGCGGCACGGGCGGCGCCCTGCTCCATAACGCCATGCTGCTGATAGAAGACCCGGCCGGGCTGGCGGCCATCTTGTCCGCCCGCAGCCTGCTCGGCGCCGGCGGCGCGCCGCTCTCGCCCGCGGGCCTGCAGCGCCTGCTGCGCGACGCGGCGCGGCTCGACGGCGACTACCCGGGCCTGCCCCTGTGGTTCGCCGCCCTGCTGCCGCGCGCCGCGGCCGAGGCGTTGGCCGCCGCCCCCTGGTACCGGAGCGCACTGCAGCACTACCACGCCTCCGCGGCGGCGGGCGGCGGGCCGGCGCCGCCCGCCGAAGCCGCAGCCACCCCGCCGCCGCCGGTCATCGAGGCGGCCGGCATGGTGTTCCGGCGCGTCCCCGCCGGGAGCTTCGTGATGGGCGACTCCGCGCGGCTGGCGCGGCTGGAGGATCCCGCCCTGCCGTTCGCCGAGTGGCCGCACCGGGTCACCCCGGGCGCGTTCTACCTGCAGGAGCGGGAGGTGACCAAGCAGGCATTCGCCCGCTTCGTGGCCGCGGCGCCGGAGTGGGCGCCGGGCAACCGCGCCGCGCTCGCCGAGCGCGGCCTGGCCGCGGAGGACTACCTGGCCGACTGGGACGAAGGCCGGGTACCGCCGGGCCGCGGCAGCGAGCCGGTGGTGTACGTCTCCGCCTTTGCCGCGGAGGCGTTCGCCGCCTGGGTGGGCGAGCAGCTGCCGCCGGCGCCGGGCGGCGGACGCTGGCAGGTGCGGCTGCCGTTCGAGCCGGAGTGGGAGTACGCGGCGCGCGGCGGGCTGGAAGGCCAACCCTACCCGCGCGGCGCCGAGGCGCCGGCCGGGCATCTGGCGGCCCCCGCGGCCGGCCTGCTGCCGGTAGGCCAGTCGCCGCCGAACGGCTACGGCCTGCGCGACCTGCTCGGCAGCGTGTGGGAGTGGACGGCCGACTGGTACTCCCCTACCCGCTATCTGCTGGCGCGCGACTTTGCGGCCGACTACCGTACCAACGTGCGGTTTACGGTTGGCAGCCGGCGCGTGGTGCGCGGCGGCTCGTTCACCTCCGACCCGCAGGTGGTCAAGGTGCACACCCGCGGCTCGCAGCCGGCGGCGTGGTGCACGCCGGTTCTCGGCTTCCGGCTGCTGCTGGTGGAACCATGAGCCGCCGCGCCACTCCCGCCCCGGCCGGCGCCGACGGCAAGACCCTCGCCACCAACCGCCGCGCCCGCCACCGCTATCACGTCGACGAGCGCCTGGAGTGCGGCATCGCGCTGCGCGGCACCGAGGTAAAGTCGTTCAAGTCGGGGCAGTTCTCCTTTACCGACTCCTACGCCCGCATCAGCGAGGCCGGCGAGCTGTTCCTGGTGGGCCTCCACGTCACGCCCTACGCGTTTGGCAATCAATTCAATCACGAGCCGACCCGCGTGCGCCGGCTACTCGCCCACCGCGGCGAGATCAGCCGCCTCCGCCGGCGGGTCAGCGAAAGGGGGTTGACACTGATCCCCTTGCGCTTCTATCTTAAGCGTGGCATGGTCAAGGTCGAGCTCGGCATCTGCCGCGGCAAGAAGACCTTCGACAAGCGCGAAGACATCAAGCGCCGCGACCTCGCGCGCGACCTGGGTCGCCAGGTGCGCAGCGGGCAGCGGCGGCTGTGACCCTTGGGGGGAGCAGCAATTGTATGGGTGGGGACACCCATAAATGGGGGTGACAAGGCCTCGACTGGGAGTTTGACGTTTACGGTTGCAGGTGGAGTCCAGTCTCCTTAACCTGGACAATTTGATCTGCCGATACAGATCTCGCACTGGCTGCCTGATAGCGTAGCCACGGGGACTTGAAGTGCGGTCCTGAGCGACGAGCCTCCCCGACGCAATTCAGAACTTACCGCCGGCCCGGCTCGCGGGGGCGGCGGGACAGACACACAGCGGGCTGCAACGTTACCCGTGACGCCGGATCACAACGGTGGCGCCAAGCAAAACCAACAGCCGGCTAAACCTGTAGACGCCGTACGCGCACCTTTCAGGACGCGGGTTCGATTCCCGCCACCTCCACACTTATACGGAGCGCGCCTCAACGCAGCCCGCCGCCGCCGCATCCGGGCGGCGGGTGGGCTTGCGGAACCACCTTCTACGGCATCCCTGCTACGGCATCATCGAGCCGCCGCTCACGTGCAGCGCCTGGCCGGTAATGAAGCCGGCGGCGTCCGACACCAGAAACAGCACCGCCGCGGCGATGTCTTCCGGCGTACCGGTGCGGTTCAGCGGCATCCGCCAGCCGAGCCAGAACTTGTCGTCCCGGGCCGGCGGCGGCGGCCACTCCTCGCCGCGCTCGTCGGCGGTGGCGCGGTTGGTGGGCCCCGGCACGATGGCGTTGGCGGTCAGGTAGGGGGCGCCTTCGTGGGCGATTCCCTTGGTCAGCGCGATCAGGCCCGCTTTCGAGGCGCCGTAGGTGGCGAAAGAGGAACCGCCCTTCCCCACGTAGGCGATGTTGGAGGAGATGGTCACCACGCGCCCGTAGCGGCGCTCGATCATCCCCGGCAGCAGGGCGCGGGCCAGGGCGAAGGTGGCGCGCAGGTTGACGTTGATCACCCGTTCCCACTCCTCGTCCGGCGTATCGACGATGCGGTGCGGCTGGCCGATGCCGGCGTTGCTCACCAGGATGTCGACCGCTCCGAACGCCTCCTGCGAACGCCGCGCCAGCTCCCGGCACTGGTCGATCTCGCCCACGTCCGCCCGCACCGCCAGCGCGCGCCCGCCGGCCTCCTCGATGCGGCCCACCGTGTGCGCGGCCGCGGCCTCGTCGCGCGACCAGTTGACCACCACGCGCGCCCCCTCCCGCGCCAGCGCGTAAGCGATGCCGCGCCCGATGCCGTGGCCGGCGCCGGTCACCAGCGCCACCCGATCCTCAATTCCCCAGTTCATGCTCAACCTCCCGTGTCGTGCGAGCTCAGGCCCAGGCGCCGCCAGCGCTCGCCCAGGTCCACCACGCCGCCTTCCCGGCGCGCCTCCTCGATCGCCAAAGCGGTGACGCTGGCCACCAGTCCGGCGCGTCCGCCGGCCGGCGGCGGCCCCTGCTCCAGCAGCGCGGCCACGCAGGAGGCGAGCTGGCGTTGGTCGCCGCCGCCGTGCTGGCCGGCGTTGCCCACCTCGGTGCGCTCCCACTCGCCGCCGCCGAAGTCGCGCCGGTAGGTCACCGGGGCAAACTGAAAGTGGCCCCAGTACAGGTCGCCCTCGATGCAGCCGGCCTCCCCGGCCACGTACAGGCGCCGGCTCGGCATGCCGCAGTTCTGGTTGGAGTGGAAGGTAGCGCGCACGCCGTTGGCGTATTCGATCAGGGCCACCTGGTGATCGACGATGTCCTGGTCCGAGTTGTAGCAGCACAGATCCAGCTCGCGCCCGCGGTTCAACTCGAGCGCCGCGCGCTCCGCGGGCTTGGGCGGCGGGTCCTCCAGGCGCAGGCGATGCGCGCACTCCAGGCCGCAGTCGCGGCAGTAGCGCGGCGCCTCCGGGCGCGGCGTGAACACTGAGCGGCCGCCGAACGAGGCCACCCGTTGCGGCAGCGCGCCCGCCATCCAGGTGAGGATGTCCAGGTCGTGGCAGCACTTTTCCAGCAGATAGCCGCCGGTGAACTTGTCGAACCGGCGCCAGTCACGGTGGAAGAACGCCCCCTGCGCCGCGCCCAGATTCTCGTTCGCCTCCATGCTCACCACCCGGCCCAGGTCGCCGCGGTCGATGCGGCGCTTGATTTCCCGGTAGAACGGCGCGTGGCGCAGCACGAAGCCGATGATCAGGTGACGGCCGGCGGCGCGCGCCGCGTCCCAAATCGCCTGGCAGTCGGCCACCGTGGTGGCCATCGGCTTCTCGCAGAACACGTGCTTGCCGTGCTCGAAGGCGGCCACCGCCGGCGCCCGGTGCACGTGGTTGGGGGAGCACACCAGCACCAGGTCCACGTCGTCGCGCCGCACCACCTCGCGGTAGCCGGCGGCGACCGCGGCGCGGGGAGCCAGCTCCGCCCGCGCCCGTTCGGCGCTGCCGGGGGCGGGATCGTACAGCGCCGCAATCCGCGTGCGGCCGAGGGCCTGCAGCCGCTCCAGCAGCCGCCGCCCGCGCGCCCCGCAACCGACGAGGCCGATACCCAACACCTTAGCGCTCACGGCCCCGATCATATAGACTGCGCCCATGATCGGCGAGTTGCGCAAGGCGGCGGCGCAACGCGCCTGACAGGAGGACTGACGGCCACATGGCACAGTTGACCATTACCTTTCTTGGCCACGCGTCGTTCCGCTTCGAGTCGGAATCGGGCAGCGTGAGTTACTTCGATCCGTGGCTCGACGGCAATCCCACCGCCGTGCTGCGCCCCGCTGAGGTAGACCGGGCGGACGTCGTGCTGTGCACGCACGGTCACGTCGACCATATCGGCGACTGCTACGAGATCTGCCGGCGCACCGGCGCCGCCTTCGTAGGCCACTACGAGCTGTGCGACGTGGCGGCGCAAGCCGGGGTGCCGGCCGCGGCGCTGCATCACCTCAATCCCGGCGGCTCGGTCACGATCAGGGACGTGGCGATTACCATGACCCAGGCGCACCACTCCCACTCGCTGTCCGACCACGTGCTGCCGCGGCCGCTGCCGGAGGGCGTGCTCTACCACGCCGGCGGCGCCGCGGCCGGCTTCGTGATGGCCTACGCCAACGGGGTCACCGTGTACGACACCGGCGACACCTGCCTGTTCGGGGACATGCAGCTCATCAGCCAGATGTACGGACCGCAGGTGGCGATTCTCCCCGTCGGCGGCAAGTTCACCATGGGGGTGCGCGAGGCCGCGCGCGCCGCCAGCCTGATCCGTCCCGACCTGGTAATCCCCTGCCACTACGGGGAGGCGGTGGGGCAGCCCGCCGACGTCGCCGAGCTGACCCGGCAGGTGGCGGTGCTCAGCCCCGGCACCGCGGTGGTGCCGCTGCAGCCGGGCCAGACGGTGGTCTACACCGCCAGCTCCTACGCGGTACGCGGGTGACGCGCCGCGCCGCCGGCGGCCGCGGGACTTGAGGGCCGCGGCCGCCGGGCGCGCGGCGTGGCTTGCCGTGCTGCTGCTGGCGGCCGCGGCGGCGGCCGGGGCCGACGAGGGCGAGCGCTTTTCGTTTACCGCGGACCGCATGGAGACGGTGCTGGCCGAGGGCCGGGAGCGCACCCTCCTGACCGGTAGCGTGACGCTGGTCGCGGATGACTTCGAGATCAGCGCCGAGCGGATCGAGCTGTACGGCGACGACCTGAACTTCGCGCTCGCCGAGGGCGGGGTGCGGGTGGTGCAGTCGGAGCACGGCCTGGAGCTGGCCAGCGAGGCGTTATTGTTCGACCGGCAAAACCGCGTGGTGCGCATCCGGGGCGAGGCGCTGCTGATTGACCATGACAACGAGATGGTGATCAAGGGCGGGTTTCTGGAACACTGGGAGCGGCGCGACCGGACGCTCATCCAGATCGGGGTGCGCATCCTGAGCGACGATCTGGTGGCGCGCGCCCAGTTCGTGCGCTATGACCGCGCTGAGCAAACGGTGAACCTGAGCGGGCTGCCGGTGGCCACCTGGAAGGGCGACGAGTACCGCGCGGCGCGCATATTCATCGATCTGGACGCCGACCGCGTGGTGCTGGACGGAACGGTGAGCGGAGAGCTCAGCACCGCCGCCGAGGAGGAGGAGGAAGTGCCCGCCGGCGCGGCGGAGGGCGAGGAGGAGGGCGCGGCGGGCGCAGTGGCCGGAGAGGAGAGCGCCCCGTGAGCAGCCCGCAATTGCCGCAGCCCGCGGCGGCCCCGCCCGCGGCAGCCGGAGCCACCGCCACTGCCACCGCCGGCGCGGCGTTACCGACCTTGGGCGTCGAGGGGCTGAACAAGCGCTACGGCCGCAAGTACGCCGCGCGCGACGTCAACTTCTCCATGCGCACCGGCGAGATCGTCGGGCTGCTGGGACCGAACGGCGCCGGCAAAACCACCGTGTTCTACCTTATCGTCGGGTTCATCCGCCCCACCTCGGGCCGCATCCACCTCGACGGCTACGACATCACCCGCCTGCCGATGTTTCGCCGCGCCCGCCGCGGCATCTCCTACCTGCCGCAGGAGGCGTCGATCTTCCGCAAGCTCACCGTGGAGCAGAACGTGCTGGCGGTGCTGGAAACGCAGCGCGGGATGGGGCGCCGCGCCCGGCGCCGGCGCTGCGACGAGCTGCTCGAAGAACTGGGCATGAGCGAGCTGCGGCGCCAGCCCGGCTACACCCTCTCCGGCGGCGAGCGGCGCCGCACCGAAATCGCGCGCGCGCTGGCGGCGCAACCCAAGTTCCTGCTCCTGGATGAGCCCTTCGCCGGCGTCGACCCGATCGCCGTGCAGGAGATCAAGAGCATCGTCAAACGCCTGGCCGCCGCCGGCATCGGCATCCTGATTACCGACCACAACGTGCGCGACACGCTGGAGATCACCGACCGCAGCTATATCATCCGCCTCGGCGAGATCATGGTCAGCGGCACCCTGAGCGAGCTGATGAACAACCGGTTGGCGCGCGAGTTCTACCTCGGCCAAGACTTCCGCATGTGAGACCGATGCGCTACCCCGGATCGGTGACGACGATGGGTTCCTGGGCGCGTCGCGGCGGCGGATTCGTGAAGTGCGCGGCGGCAACCGCGTTCGCCACGTTGGCGCTGGCGCTGGCGGGGTGCGTCACGCCGGCGAGAACCGCCGCACCGGCCGCCGGCAACCTGTCGATCTACGTCTGGTTCGACTACCTGCCGCAGGCTCTCCTGGACAAATTCTCCGCCGAGACCGGGGTCGCGGTGACCACCGCCGTCTACCAATCCAACGCGGAGCTGCTGGCGACGCTGCAGGAGGCGGGCGGGCTCGGCGTCTACGACGTGGCCTTTCCAAGCGACTACGTGGTGCGCCTCCTGGCCGATGCCGGAATGCTGGACGAGATAGCGCCGGGCGAGCTGACCCACGCCGGCAACATCGAGGCGCGGTGGCTGGACGTGCCCTACGATCCCGGCCGCCGGCACTCGATCCCCTACCAGTGGGGCACCACCAGCTTCGCCGTGAACCGCGACGTGTTCGGCGGCGACGTCAATACCACCGCCATCCTGTTTGACCCGCCCGCGGCGCTGCGCGGCAGGATCAACATGCTCGAAGAACCGCGCGACGTGCTGCTACTGGCGGCGCTGCATCTGGGGATTCCACAGTGCACGAGCGACCCCGAGCACCTGGCGGAGCTGGAAGCGCTCCTGCTGGACGCGCGGCAACACTGGGCCTCGTTCGGGTCGGAAATCGCCGCGGACGCCCTGGCGTCGGGCGCCGCCGCGGCCAGCATGATCTACAACGGCGAGGCCGCGCGGGCGCGGGCGGCGGGCGCCAACGTCGAATACGCCTATCCCCGGGAGGGCTTTATCACCTGGATGGACAACGTCGTTCTGCTGCGGGACGCCCCCAACCGCGCCAACGCGATCCGCTTCATGGACTTTCTGCTGGTGCCGGAGAACATCGCCGCGGTGAGCAGCTACGTGCGTTCCGCCGCCGGCGTCAAGGGCGTGGCCGCGCTGCTTGATGAGGAGTTGACCTCCTCACCCGAATACGCGCCGCCGGCGGACGCGCCGCCGGGCACCTTTGTCGCCATCTGCGACGCGGAAACCGAAGCCCTCCACGACGCGCTCCGGACCCGCCTGCAGCAGTAGACACGGTTCTCCCCACCCCGCCCCCGCCGTCATCATCTGCAACAGATTGCCCGGCGGCGCGAAACATTGTAGTATATCAGCGCCATGACCGCCGATATTCAACAATTAATGCCGCGGCCGGCGCTGCTCGCCGAAACGATCAACGGTTTCTCCGAGGTGCCGGCGGTCGCGCTGCTGGGCGCGCGGCAGGTGGGCAAGACAACCCTCGCCCAACAGGTGGCGGCCGCCTGGGCCGGACCGGTCACGGTCTTCGATCTGGAGGTGCCGGCCATGCGGGAGGCGCTGGCGGCGACTCCCGACCGGCTGCTGCGCCGCGCCGAGGGGCTGGTAGTCATCGACGAGGTACAGCGCATGCCGGCGCTGTTCGAGGTGCTGCGCCCAATCTGCGACGCCCGGGATCGGAACGCCGTCTTCCTCCTGCTCGGCAGCGCGTCGTGGGACCTGATCAGGGGAGTTTCCGAATCCCTGGCGGGCCGCATCCTGTTCGTCGACGTCGGCGGCTTCTCGCTGGCCGAGGTGGGCGCCGAGCGGCAGGACCGGCTGTGGCTGCGCGGCGGGTTTCCGCGCGCCTGGCTGGCGCCGTCAACCGCAGCCTGGGCGCGCTGGATGCAGTCCTTCACGCGCACCTTCCTGGAACGTGACGTCCCGGGGCTGGGGTCGAAGATCCCTCCAAGCGTGCTGGGGCGCTTCTGGCGGATGCTGGCGCACTACCACGGCCAGACCTGGAACGCCGCGGAGCTGGCTCGCTCCATGGATGCGCGCCCCTCGACGGTGAACCACTACCGGGATCTGTTGGCCGGCACCTACATGATCCGGGTGCTGCCGCCCTGGTTTGAGAACCTGGGCAAGCGCCTGGTCAAGGCGCCCAAGGTGTTCGTGCGTGACAGCGGTATCCTGCACTTTCTGCTGGGGCTGGAGGAGGAGCCGGAACTGCCCGCGCACCCGGGCTACGGCGCCAGTTGGGAAGGATTCGCCCAGGAGCAGACCCTCCGCGCCCACGGCGAACGCGACGCCTACTTCTACGCTACCCAGCGCGGCGCGGAGTTGGACCTGCTGTTGCTGCGCCGCGGCCGGCGCTGGGGCTTCGAGTTCAAGTGCACCGACGCCCCCCGAACCACGAAGTCGATGCATACCGTGGTCGCCGACCTCGGTCTGGCGCACCTGTGGGTCGTCTACCCCGGCGACCGGGAGTACCCACTCACCGACACCATCACCGCCCTACCCCTGCAGAAGATTCACGACCTCGACCTACGCCCCGCCGCTCCTTGAACGCGGCCGCTGCAGGTAGCTGCGGCGCCGCTCGGGAGCGAAGCGCTCGATGGCGTAGCGGAGCATGGTGCGCGGCATGTGCGCCGCGTGGCGGTCGAGGAAGCGCTCCGCGGCCGCCTGGTCGCGTTTGCCCACTTCGCGCAGCATCCAACCTACCGCCTTGTGGATCAGGTCGTGCGGGTGGTCGCGCAGCAGCTCGGCCAGCCGGAGCGTGTCGTCGAACTGGCCGGCGCGGATGAACCGCAAGGTGGCCAGCACGGCGACGCGTTGGCGCCACAGGTCGCCGGACCGCGCCAGCTCATAGAGCACGGCCCGGTCGCGGCGCAGCAGGTGGGCGCCCAGGACGTGGGGCGCCGAACCGTCGACCAGGTCCCAACTGTTCACCGCGTCGAGGTGATCCAGGTAGAAGCGGGCGATCGGCTCTGTTCCGCCGGCTCCGACCGGGGGTAGCGGTCGGCCAACACGCACAGCGCCGCTTGCCGGTGCTCGTGGTAGGGACTCGCCAGCACGCCGGCAAGGTCGGGCAGCGGCAGGTCGCGGTGGCGCCGGGCGATCGCCCGCACCTGCGGGACGCGCAGCCCCAGGAACCGGTCCCCTTCTCCGTACTCGCCCGGCCCGGTGCGGAAGAAGCGCTGCAGGTGACGCGCGCGCTCCGGGTCGGCGGCGGCGTCCAACTCGGCGCACAGCGCGCGGGCGGCGTTCGTCATAGCCCGGCCATCATACCGGAAAGCGGACGGATCGGGCCCGCCCGGTGGCAGGAAAGCCGGGGGCAGTTCATACTACGCCCGACGGCATGGCCTTCCCGGACCGTAAGAAGCTGATCGAGGTGGCGCTGCCGCTCGACGCGATCAACGCCGCCGCGGCGCGCGAGAAGTCGATCCGCCACGCGCACCCCAGCACCCTGCATCTCTGGTGGGCGCGGCGCCCGCTGGCCGCCGCCCGCGCCGTGATCTTCGCGCAGATGGTCGACGATCCCGGCAGCCGGCCGGAGCTGTTCCCGACCGAGCAGGAGCAGGAACGGGAGCGCCAACGGCTGTTCAAGCTGATTGAAGAGCTGGTCAAGTGGGAGAACACCACCAACGAGGAGCTGCTGCAACAGGCGCGCGCGGAGATCCGCGCAAGCTGGCGGCGCACCTGCGCCGACCACGCCGGCGACCCGCGCGCGGCGGCGCCGTTCGACCCGGAGCGGCTGCCGGCGTTTCACGATCCATTCGCCGGCGGCGGCGCGCTGCCGCTGGAGGCGCAACGCCTCGGCCTGGAGGCGCACGCGAGCGACCTCAACCCGGTGGCGGTACTGATCAACAAGGCGATGATCGAAATTCCTCCCAAGTTCGCCGGCCGCCCGCCGGTGAACCCGGAGGCGCGTGCGGATGGCAAGCTGGTGTCCGGCGCCGCCGGCGAATGGAAAGGGGCGCGCGGGCTGGCCGAGGACGTGCGCTACTACGGGCGCCGGATGCGGGACGAGGCGGAGCGGCGCATCGGGCATCTGTATCCGAAGGTAGCGGTTACCGATGAGCTGGTACGGGAGCGCCCGGACCTGCGGCCCTACGCGGGGCGGGAGCTGACCGTGATCGCGTGGCTGTGGGCGCGCACGGTGCGGAGTCCGAACCCGGCGTTCGGGACGATTGAGGTACCGCTGGTCTCGACCTTCCTGCTGTCGACCAAACAAGGCAGGGAGGCATACGTCGAGCCGGTGGTGGACGCGCGTGATTGGAGGTTCACGGTGAAGGCCGGCCCCCCGCCGGAGGGCGCGAAGGCCGGCACGAAACTGGCGCGCGGCGCGTTCCGATGCCTGATTTCGAACGTGCCGATCCAGTACTCCTACATTGACGACGAAGCCAACGCGGGGCGCATGGGCGCGCGCTTGATGGCGGTCGTGGCGCAAGGTGACCGGACCAGGCTGTACCTGCCGCCCGCGGAGGAAGCGGTTGCCGCGGCCCGGAGCGCCACGCCGGCGTGGAAACCGGACACTGCCAGCCGAGGAACGTGGGCCAGCAACGCGCAAGGCCGCCGCTACGGGTTCCGCACCTTCGGCGACTACTTCACGCCCCGGCAACTCGTCGCGCTGACCACGTTCTCCGATCTCGTGACCGAAGCGCGCGACCACATCCGGCGGGACGCCGTCGCCGCCGGCGAGGCCGATGCCGCCGCCTACGCCGACGCAGCCGTAGTGTACCTGGCCTTCATAGTGGACAAGTGCGCCGACTACTGGTCGAGCATCTGTAGCTGGAACGTAAGCCGAGAGATTGTTCGCAATACGTTTGGCAGGCAGGCAATCCCCATGACGTGGGACTTCGCTGAGGCGAATCCGTTGTCCGATTCGTCCGGTAATTGGATGGCGATGGTCGACTGGACATCGAAGGCCACGGCTACGTTTCCGGCCATCGAACGTGGAACTGCCACGCAGGAAGACGCTCGCTCGCTTGTTCACGAGCGCGCGCGTATCGCGTCCACGGATCCGCCCTATTACGACAACATCGGCTACGCCGATCTCTCCGACTTCTTCTACGTCTGGCTGCGGCGAGCGTTACGATCGGTCTTCCCCGGCCTGTTCGCCACGATCGCCGTTCCGAAAGCCGAAGAACTGATCGCCGATCCCTATCGGCACGACACCAAGGCGCAGTCCAAGGCGTTCTTCATGGACGGCATGACGCGCGCGATGGAGCGGCTGGCCGAGCAGGCGCATCCCGCGTACCCGACGACTATCTACTACGCTTTCAAGCAGTCCGAAAGCCGGGACGACAGTGGGACCACCAGCACCGGCTGGGAGACGTTTCTGGAAGCCGTGATCAAAGCCGGCTTCGCCGTCACCGGTACCTGGCCGACACGGACAGAGCGCGGTAGCCGGATGGTCGGTATCGGAACGAACGCGCTCGCCTCCAGCGTCGTGCTGGTCTGCCGCCGGAGGCCGGCCAATGCTCCCCGCGTCGCGCGCCGGAGTCTTCGCGCCGCGCTGGAGGCGGAGCTGCCGGCGGCGCTGATCCATCTGCAACGCGCCAACATCGCGCCGGTCGACCTGGCGCAGGCGGCGATCGGTCCGGGCATGGCGATCTACACTCGCTACGCCAACGTGCTCGACCCTGCCGGCAAGCGCATTGCCGTGGGCGAAGCGCTGGGGTACATCAACCAGACGGTGGACAAGGTGCTGACCGAGCAGGAGGTAGACTTCGACATCGACAGCCGCTGGGCGCTGGCGTGGTTCGACCAACACGGCTTCGAGGCCGGCGACTACGGCAGCGCGGAAACCCTGGCTACCGCCAAGAACACCAGCGTCGCCGGGTTGGTTCAAGCCGGCATCCTGCACTCGGCGGCGGGCAAGGTGCGGCTGCTGCGCCCGCTGGAGTTACCGGCCGACTGGGACCCGGCGGCCGACGACCGGTTCACCGCCTGGGAGGCGGCGCACCATCTGATTCGTGAACTGCACCAGCGCGGGGAGATGGGCGCTGCGGCACTGCTGCGCCGGCTCGGCTATGGCGACGCAAGCCGTGAGCTCTGCTATCGGCTCTACTCGCTGTGCGAGCGCAAACAACGCCCGGCCGAGGCGTTTGACTACAACTCCCTGGTGCAAAGCTGGTCGGAAATCAGCCAGCTCTCCAGATTGGAGGAGCCCCCGCGCCAGATCGAGTTCGCCGACGCCGCTGGCGCGGACCTCACCCCGTGACCCGGTATACGGTACTGAAATGGCTCTGATCGACCGCGAGTTGCGCGACGCGTGGGAAGCGTTGCGCGCGAATGGCCGCGACCGCGAAAACGCGTTGTTGGAGGTTCGCGTCAAGCGACTTCGCAACGTCGAGGATCTGCGCGTTTCCTTCGAGTATCCGGTCTCCGTACTGGCCGGCCCCAACGCAAGTGGGAAGTCTACCCTCCTGTTCGCTTGCGCCTGCGCGTACCAGGTGCCCGGAGCAGCCGGATTCTTACCCGGCAGGTTGTTTCCCAACTTCGACAGCCGCCAACCACCTACGCTTGCGGATGCAACGCAACGTTCCGAGCTTGAGTTTCATTATCTGGATCACGGAGAACGCCGGTCCATGGTCTGGGGAAGAAGCAAGTCTTGGAGGCGCCGATTCGTGGGAAGTGCCGGAGCCAGCCAGCCGGCACGGGAAGTCTACCTGCGCACGCTTGCCAACCTCACGAACCCGTCCGCGGTGCCCGGCATTCTACAGCGGCGTGGGAGGCCGATACGGACTGACGCCCTTAGTCCGGAGCTCCTGGTGTTCGCTCACCGTATCCTGCCGTGGCGCTATCGCAAACTGACCCTCATCAGCGCCCGTCCAACCGGAGATCTGCTATTCGCCGAGCTGGACGACGCCGCGCGGACCGGCTACTCCGAGTTCCACATGTCCTCCGGTGAACGCAGCATCCTGAGAATATCAAAGGACATCTCCCATCTCAAGGATGCGCTGGTCCTGATCGACGAGGTGGACACCGGGCTGCATCCGTACACCCAACAGCAGGCGATGCTCGAGTTGCAGCGCGCAGCCCTGCGCCGGAACCTGCAAGTCATCGTTGCCTCACACAGCGCGGTCATCCTGGACAGCGTTCCGCCGGACGCCCGCATCTTCCTGGACCGGGACCGGGTCACCGGCCACGTTCATCGAGCTCCCCTCTACCGCGACCTCTTTCAGAAGGCGCTGTACGGTCAGTCACGGGATCGGCTATCCATATTGTGCGAGGACGACGTCGCGGAAGGAGTGATCCGGGGAGTGTTCGACGTGCTCAACGTCACGCTCGGAATCCGCCATGAAGACGTGATCGTCGGCCGCAACACCGGGCGTAACGAGTTCGCCGGCCACGTGCGTACGCTGGGCAAGTTCGGCAAGCTCGGAGACTTCATTCTGGTGTTGGACGGAGATTCCCGCGACCTGGAGCGGACGCTGCAGACGACCGCCGCGGAGTACGGCCAACACGTGCGGCCGCTGTTTCTTCCGGGAAGCGGTTCGCCGGAGCAGTGGCTGTGGGACAGCATCCGCCGCCGCCCGGCCGATTACGCGTCCCGGCTCGGTCTGAACGCCGCCGACTTGGAGCGGACGCTGGGCGATCTGGAGCGGCTCGCGGCGGGCGCCGTCCGCGAGCGCGACAAGGCCAAGGCTGCCATGGGGATGCTCGCCGACCAGCTCGGCCGCACGGTTCCCGACGCCGCCCGCATCGTCGGCCACCGCGAAGCCGAGGCCAACGCCATGCCCGAGCTGCTGGCCGCGCTAACCGAACAAATCACCACCTGGAGACGCCTGTAGCTTGACGCGGCGGCGCAGACCGTGGTAACGTGCGGCGGCCTGGAGGATGGCGCATGAGAAGCACTACGCTCGCTCCCGTCGAAATCGACTACCCCACCGAGGACGGCTTGCCCATGGCGGAGAATGATGCCCAAGGCATCGCCCTCATGTACGCAGTCACCGGTCTGCGCGATTACTTCCGCCACCGCAGCGACGCGTACGTTTCCGGCAACCTGTTGATCTACTACGAGGAGGGGAATCCCAACGCCTCGGTCGCGCCGGACGCGTTCGTCGTCTTCGGCGTGCCGAGCCACCCCCGGCCAATCTACAAGGTGTGGGAGGAAGGCAAGAGCCCCGACTTCGTGCTGGAGATTGCCTCGCCCAGCACCTGGGACAAGGACCTGGGGCCCAAGCGCGACCTGTACGAGTCGCTGGGAGTGCGGGAGTACTGGCAGTACGACCCGACCGGAGGCGACTTCCTGAAGCCGCCGTTGCGCGGCTTGCACCTGCTGGGCGGGGAGTACGTGCCGCTGCCGCCGCCCCGGACGGCGGACGGCGCGCTGGTAATGCACAGCGCGGTGCTGGGGCTGGACGTATGCATCGTGCGCGGGGACCTGCGCTTTCGCGATCCCATGACGGGACAGAACATATTGACTCTGACCGAGAGCAACGAGGAACGGCACCGGGCGGAAGACGCGCGGCAACAGGCGGAACACGCGCAGCAGAGGGCGGAACACGCACAGCAGCAGGAAAAGCACGCACGGCAGCAGGCGGAACACGCACGGCAGAGGGCGGAACACGCACAGCAGCAGGAAAAACAGGCACGGCAGCAGGCGGAGCAGGCACGTATCGCAGCCGAAGCACGCCTGGAACGGGAACTGGCGCGGGTGGCGGAGCTGCGGGCGCTGCTGGCGCAACGGCAGGAGCACGACCCCGACCGCGGAGGCCGCGTTCCCTGACCTCCGCGCGGGAGCGCGTCCTCCGCGGTGGCGGTAGCGCCGGCCCCGGACTTCGCATCCGGTATCAATCTGATGGAAATGATCAGCACTGAATCTTCGTCTCTCGGCGGTAATGATTGAGTAATAGGAATAGGTCGCCATGAAGATTTGCGGTTGGATGCGGGTATCGAACGCAACTCCGCCAATGTACATTGGCCGAATCGGGCGGTCGTTCTAAGGTGTCTGCTCGGACGCCTCGGCGAAGCCGAAATCCCAAGGGGCGAAGGGTGTTGCCGCCGCCCGCTGCCGTATCACTGGCCGAGGTGGCGCGCCGGTGCCGGTATGTCGGCAGTCCGTACCACAGAACGATAGCCGGTTCAGCCGGGGGGCCAATATACCGTCCTGGAAAGTCCAAGTGCCCGGACGAACTCCAACGGAATCCGCGTATGGTCCAGCGGTTGCTTGCGGAGGCCGTTAGCCAAGGTCGCTGCGGCGAATTCGAGGGTGGATTCCCCCGTCGTGTCTGGCACCGTGTTGGAGAGATCGTATTCGAGGCAAGGCAGGGTACTCCGGGATCCGGCGAATATCACGGATACCCGCTGGATGCCGATCAATTGGTCGAAGGGCTAGAGTAGTGTCGATGTTCGAATATGAGTGGGCGGACGAGGTCGAACCGTCAGTAGACCGGGTTTCGCAGCACACGATGGCGCGTATCTCCATCAAGGTGGGAGGACAGACCGTTACGTCGATCTACGACCGCTACCTCAAGGGATACCGTGATCATATTTTTGTTCCTCTTGCGCACGTCGCGGAGTGGTTGGCAGACAACTGGTGGCACTTGTGGTACGAGTCTGACCTCGTATCGGGGGAACCGCGGCCGGGATTCCCTGCGAGACACGACCTAACCCACGCCGGTAACGGATTCGTTCTTCCTCGCATCAGATTTACGCGATTGGGGAATAAGATACTGGTGGCGGCTCGACGCTGGAGTCCGCAGCATGCGCCCCTTGAATTCCGTACCGAGTGTACGGCGGTGATCGATAGTACGGAACTGGAGCAGGAGTTTCGATCGCTCATTGACGACGTTCTCAGGCGGCTGCGGACGAGGGGAGTATCTTTCGAGTCGTTGGAGTCCGAGTGGCTGGCAATCAGGTCGCTTGATTCCGACGAACGTGAGTTCTGCCGGGCGGCCGCACTCATGGGCCTTGATCCGTTCAACGTCAGCGAGCAGACGGCAGACCTGATTACGCGAGTGTGGAATCGTACGGTTCCGGGGATTCGCGAGGAAGCGTTCGGAGCCGCTCAGGAACATTCCCTCGGTGCGATTGAACAGTGGCTCAATCATACGCTTGAAGCCGCGGAACAGGGGCGGAGCGGCGCCGACTGGAGGAATGTTCGGGAAGCAGTCCGCAATGGGAGCCTGAGTGAGGACTTGCCATGGCGGCGCGGCCACCACGACGCCCGCGCCGTCCGCGACGAACTGGACGCCACGCCGGGCAAGTTTGCGTTCGATGAGGCCGGCCCTCTGGCGATCTGGAGTCAGAGCGCGTTGTCACCGTCGCCCCGAATTCACGGCTGCGTAGCCTCGGATTCGCCGTCGTGCGTGATGGTCCGGAGGGTGGGACCCGGCAAACGGTTCCTGCTGGCCCGGGCTCTCGGCGACTATATCGGACGAAAGGAGCCCGGCCCTGCCCTTCTCGGGACCCTCGACACGGCCCGGCAGGGCCAGTCACGGGCCTTCGCGGCAGAGTTCCTCGCGCCGGCCGAGTGGATCCGGAAGCAGGTTGGAAGCGCCGCGGCAGTCGATGAAAAAGCAGTGGACGAATTCGCTGAGGAGCTGGACGTATCGAGTTGGGTCGTTCAGCATCAGATTGAGAACAATCACATCGCCGAGATCGCGAGTGAACCGAGGACTGCTCCGTGAGAACGATTTTTGTCATCATGGATTCGTTGAACCGCCATTGCCTGCGCTGTTACGGCAACGACTTCGCCATCACCCCCAACATTGACCGGCTGGCGCAGCGCGGGACGGTGTTCGACAACCACTTTGCCGGCTCGCTGCCCTGCATGCCGGCGCGCCGCGAGATGCTTACCGGACGGGTCAACTTTCTGGAGACGCCGTGGAGCCCGGTGCAACCGTGGGACGAGTGCCTGCCGGCCATGCTGCGCGAGCAGCGCGGCGTGTACAGCCACATGATCACCGACCACTACCACTACTTCCACTCCGGCGGCGAGGGCTACAACACGATCTACGACTCCTGGGAGTTCCTGCGCGGCCAGGAGGGCGACACTTGGCGGCCGCTGGTGGAGGAGCCGCCCAAGCCGGCCGGGGCGCGCGGCCTGGAGGGACCCTGCCGCTGGGGCTACTGGCGCAATCAGACCTACGCGCCGTTGGAGCGCGACGAGGACTACTCCACCCCGAAGTGCTTTGCGCGCGCCCTGGACTTCATTGACCGCAACCATGAAGCGCAGGACTGGCATCTCCATCTGGAGGTGTTCGATCCGCATGAACCGTTCGATTGCCCCGCCCACTACCGTGAGCAATACGGCGACCGCTGGGACCGCTACCACTATACGTGGCCGTTGTACGGACACGTCGATCCCGAGCTGGACGACCCGGAGACGGTGCGGCACGTCCGCGCCTGCTACGGCGGCGCCCTGACCATGGCCGACCACTGGCTCGGCAAGCTGCTCGACAAGCTCGATCACTACGGAATGTGGGACGACACGGTGGTGGTGCTGACCACCGACCACGGCCACTTCCTCGGTGAGCGCGGCTACTGGGGCAAGATGCAAATGGCGCTGTACGACGAGCTGGCGCATATCCCGCTGCTGGTGTGCGCTCCGGGCGCCGCCGGCGGCCGCCGCGTGCGGCGCGCGCTGACCACGACCATCGACCTGATGCCCACCTTCCTGGAGCTGCACGGGGCGGCGCTGCCGGAGCAGGTGCAGGGCCGTTCGCTACGCCATCTGCTGGCTGCGGACGGGGCCCACCACGCGGCGGTGTTGTACGGCGGCTTCGCCAAGGACGTGTGCCTGACCGACGGCCGCTACCGTTACTTTCGCCAGGCGCAGCCGGAGAGCTGGGTGCATCACCACACCATGATGCCGCGCGGCAGCCGGGACTTCCTGGCCCTGCCCCGCCTTGACCCGGAGTACGGCTACTTTCTGAAGTACGCGAGCGACCGCGGCTACCCGCAGTTGCGCTGGCGGCAGCCGTCGGAGCCGGTCCTGGACGCGGCGCCCGGCAACCTGATCTTCGACGCCGCCAACGATCCCGAGCAGCGCCAGCCGGTGAGCGACCCGGCGCTGGAGCAACGCCTCGCCGCCCTCCTGCGCGACCGCTTGGCCGCAGTCGAAGCCCCCGACTGCCAGTACCCGCGCCTCGGCCTGTGAGGCCGTGCCGCGCCCGCTTGACCGTTAGCCGGGGGCGCGCGGCCAGGCGCGGTCCGCCGCCGCCGCTATCGCGTCCAGCTTCTCGGCGATCTCGGGGTCGATGGCGTCGGCGGGCAGGAAGCGCGCCAATTGGTGGTAATCGGTTTTGCGCGTCAAGTTGGGTGAGTCCGCGCCGGCGTAGAAGCGCGCGAACAGCGGGTCCAGGAACTCCTCGCTGGCCTTGAGGTCCGGGCCCCAGGGCGCGGGGCCGCCCAACGTCTCCAACGCCTGCTCGATGTCGGCAATGCACTCGCGCATCCGCCGCCGCCACTCCGCGCCGAACAGCTCGCCTTGCAGGCGCCGGCCCTCCTCCTCCGCGAAGTCGAGCAGCACCTCGGGCCGGCACAGGTAGTTTTCCAGCTCGCGGCGCCGCCAGGTGAGGTGCGGCAGGTGCGGGTCATCCGGCGGCGGCGACTGCAGCCGGTCGTAGATCGCCACGCCAACCAGGTCCGGCTTGGCCTCGCGCAGGCCGTGGAAGTGGTCGCTCGCCCGCCGCGGCAGGTTGGCGACGTAGTGGACGTAGGGCGCTTCCAGCAGCTCCGCCGCGGGATGCTGCAGGCGGCGCGCGAGCGCCAGCAGAGTCGCCAGGTCGGTCGATCCCTCCAGGTACAGCACCCAACCCTTCTCTTCCGCCTGCACGTAGTGCTCGAAGCCGATGTCGCGCAGCGCCTTGGCCGCCTGGCTGCCGCGCCGGTCGATGCGGTGCGGTTTGCCGACGAAGGCGATCAGCACGTCGCGGCCGGCGGCTTCGTTGAGCACCACTTCGGAGTGGCTGGCGGCGATGATCTGGCTGCCGGTCTCGGCCGCGGTCTCGCTCAGGAGCTGGTAGGTCTGGCGCTGGCGGATCACTTCGAGATGGGCGTCCGGTTCGTCGAGCAGCAGCACCGCGCCGGGGTTGGCGGTCATGTGCGCGAGCAACAGCAGGGTCTGCTGCTCGCCGCGGCCGCTGGCCGACAGGTCGAGGCGCGCGCCGGCGCGGTTGCGGTAGGACATCGCGATCTCACCGCGCTCGGGCAGGTAGCGCGGCGGCTCGAGCCGGCTGCCGAACAGCCGTTCGACGCGTTCGCACAGCCGCCCCCACTTCTCTGCGCCGCCGTCGCCTTCGAGCAGGTAATAACAGAGATTGCGCAACACCTCGGCGGTGCGCCCCTCGCCGATGCGGACGTTGATCGCGCCCGGGTCGAGGCGCGTCTCGTTGGCGGCAAGCCCCGACATCGGCGGCAGGTAGGCGACGCGCAGGCCCCCGCGGCCTCCGGCACCGGCAGGCGCGCGCCATCCTCCCCGCGTAGCGGCCGGCAGTAGAACGCCTCCGCGTTGGCGTAGTCGAATTCCAGTCCGCAGGTCCACCCGCTCGGGGCGCCGGCGCCGCCCGCCCCGTCGACGCAGATGTCGATCAGAACGTTGTCGGTGCGGGTCTTGCCGTTCTCCCGGCGGCCGCTGCGCACGCGCAGGTCGCGCCACAGCAGATTGGCGGCCGGCACCGGCAGCGCCACCAAGTCGCGGCGGTTGATGGCGACCCCGGAGCGTTGCGCCGCGCCGACTCCCGCGCCGCGCTTCTCCAGCCAGCGCGCCCGCCCGAGGTCCCACAATGCGAGCGCTTGCAAGGCGGTGGTCTTACCGGCGTTGTTGGGGCCGATGAACACCACCTGCTGGCCCAGCTCGACGTCTATTTCGTCAAAGAGCTTGAAGTTCCGGACCCGCAACCGGGTCAGCATGGCGCAAGGTTGGCCGGCGCGGCGCTCACTCCCAGGCGTCGACGCCCAGCAGCCGGCGGCCGAGACCGGTGAGCTCGGCGCGCCGTCCGTGGCGGCGCTCCCAGCCGCGCGGGTCGCCGGGCCAGCCGCCCGCCGCGCGCTGCTCGCGCCACGCGGCGACCCGTTCGCGGCGCTCCGCCTCATCGCCGCGCGCGGCGGGAAACATGGAGATGTATTGCGCCAGCCGCGGGCGCTGCGAGGTGTTCTCCCCGTTGCCGTGCGGCAGCAGCGAGTTCCAGATCAGCAGGTCCCCCGCCCGGCCCGGTATCGACCGCACCTCCAGGCCGGTCAGGTCGGGGAAGCGCGGGTCACGGTCCGCCGGCTGGGTGCGAACCCACTCCGCGAAGCGCCGGGGAAAGCCGGGCACGCACTGGAAGCCGCCCTGATCCGCGGCCGTGTCGGTAAGGTAGAGCACGCCCTGCACGCGGAACGGAATCGGGTCTTGGGCGGTATCCACGTCCCAGTGGATAAAGCCGCCGTGCTGCCACTCGGGCCGGTCGGCGCGCACCGGCGGCTTCATGTTGGCGCGGTCCAGGGTCGCCCACAGCTGCGGCGTGCGCCAGACGTCGGCGAACGCCTGGTACACGCGCGGGTATTGGCGGTTGTTCCACAGTTCCGGTTGCTGGTAGACCTCGACCATCCCGGCGCGGGAAATCGGCGCCGGCCCGCCGACGGTCTCGCGCGGCGCGACTTGATACCAGCTTTCCGGGTCCTCGCCGGAGGCGCCCAGGAAGCGCCAGATCAGGTCCACCACCGCCTGCAGGTTGGCGGCCGGCACGGCGTTGGGGACCACCACGTAGCCCTGCTCCGCGAACTGCGCCAGCGCGGCGGCGTCGAGCACGCTGCCCCCCGCGCCGGGCGCTCCCGAAGTCTCCTGCGGCATCTGCGGCATCGTCATTGCCTCCTGAAACGGGTGATGATGTCTTCCACCCAGGCGTGGTTGGCGTCCACCGTGCGCCCGGCGATGTGCGGGGTGTGCACGACGTTGTGGCGGCCCAGCAGCGGCGAGCTTAGCGGTACCGGTTCACCCTCGCGCCGGCCCGGCGCGGTGCTGAACACGTCGGCGGCCAGCGCCAGCTCATCGTTCAGCACGCGCCGGTAGAGGGCGTCCACGTCGCAGATGAAGGCGCGCGTCACCTGCACCACCAGGCAGCCGCGCGGCAACGCGTCAATCAGCTCGGCGCGGACGAGGTGATAGGTCTCCTCGGTGGGCGGGAGCATCGGCGCGAAGATCTCGGCGTCGGCCACCAGATCGGCCAGCTCGTAGCGGCGCTCGGCCTTGGCCAGCGTGAACGCCGCCTGCGCCGCGAACGGATCCCACGCCGCCACCTCGGCGCCCAGCGCCGCGCACCAGGAGGCGTAGCGGCCGCCGATGTTGCCCAGGCCGGCCACCCGCACGCGCTTGCCGGCGATGGTGCCGTTGCTGAACCGGGTGTCGTCGCACATCTGCGTTCCCGGCTGCCCCGGCGCGCCGGCCGCGGGCATGTACTTCCAGGTGTCGAGACCCCGCATCATGGCGGTATAGCGTTGCGGTATGCGCCGTAGCGCGCAGATCGTCAGTCCCAGGCCGCACTCGGCAACCGACTGGCCCCAATAGATATCGCGGCGGTGAGGTATGAAGCGCACGCCGCGCGCCTCCGCCGCCGCTACCCCCGCCGCCGGCTGCCGCCGGGCGCGCTCGAAGTAGCACTCCTCAAGCGCGCTGAACGGCTCCAGGTCCTGCTCGTCGCCGGGAAAGCCGAGCACCGCCAGCCGCCGCACCGAAGCGGGATCCGGCACCAGCTCCGGCGCCCGCGCCTCTTCCCGCGCGGTGCGAAACAGCTCGCAGCCGCCGGCCTCCTGCCAGCGCCGGTGCCAATAGTCGGCCACGAACGGCCAGTGCCGCTCGAATCGTTCGTGCACGCAAATTACGGACCTGCTCACCCTGCTCCCTTCCTGGCGCCAGATTGCGCCGGATCCGCCGCGCGCCGCAACCGGCGCCACCCCGCCCGCCCCGGCCCGCGCTATGCCCGCGCGCGAGGGGTTGTCGGGCCAACCGCCAACCGATCGGGTGCGCCCACGCGCGGGGTTGTCGTGATGTGGCCGATTCCGCGTGCCACGCTCTCCGATTGAGCCAACGTAAAGCCCGCCGTGCCGGCCAGCAAGCAAGCAGGGCGTGGGCCTCAGTTGGGTTGGTCGGCGCCGGGAGCGGCAGCGTCCAGTTGCTGCTTGAGGCGCTCGAATTCGGACTTGTCGATGCTGGTCGCCTCCTCAATGGTCGACCACGGGACATCGCGCCGCAGAAGTCCTTCAATAGTGCGCAAGACGCCTTCCTGACGACCTTCCTGACGGCCCTCCCGGCGGCCTCGCTCCTCTATCTGTTCCACGTAAGTCATAAGTTCTCCTCCACGACCGGGCACGTTGCGCCGCAACGCTGCCCTGAATGCTCGCAGCCCTTCCTCAGACTGCGTCGCCAACACGTACTCCACGTGCCGCGCCAGCACCTCCACCTCTCCCTCCGGCGACACCTCCGCCATCAGCACCGCCGTCCTCTCCACCAACTCATCCCCACCTCGAACTCTCGCCATCATCGCTATCTGCGTCAGCCGCGCCACCGCCGACCCCAACACCGCTTCCGGCCCTCCCTTCGTCTGGTCGATCAGCAGGTACTCGAACCGCGGCACCCACCGCCACTCCGCCGCCGCTCCCTCCACCAGCTCCCGAAACTCCAGCTCCGGCGACCACCGCTTCCCTCCCTGATAGAATACCAGCGGCACGATCAGCGGCAACTTCGTCTTCTTCTCATTCTTGCTCGCCCCCTGCCACGCCACCCATATCTGCAGGCAGTAGTTCAGCACCCGCAACGCCATCCAGTAACGCGGCGTCGACTGATGCTCCAGCAGTATGTTCGTCGGCCATGAGATTCACCGGCGACCGTAACCGCACTTCCAATCCCGCGTCAAGCGCCCGCATTGCATCATCAGAAATCTAACCGTAGCGACAGCGTGCATCATCTAAAAATCTAACCGTAGCGGCTGGCCTCCGGGGGCCGGCCGGGGGCTCCCTCTGAGAGCAGAGGAGGCCGCGACGGAGATGGGGCTGACGATGGACGGACGGAGATCACTGACTGATGAGGTGGTGCGGCGGTACCGCGCTGCCGGCAAGCGGGAGAAGGGGCGCATACTCGACGAGTTCGTAGCGAACACCGGCTACCAGCGCAAGTACGCCATCCATCTGCTCAACTCATGGGGCCGTGTCCGCTGGGTGCGCCTCGAAGGCGAGTGGGTCAGGCTGGTCGTGGGCCGCCCCCGGACGCCGCAGCGGCGGCAGCGGCGGCAGCGGCCAAGGCGCTACGACCAAGCCGTGCTGGCGGTCCTGAAGGCGATCTGGTACCTGTTCGACTGCATGTGCGGTCGGCGCTTGGTGGTGGTGCTGCGCACCATGCTGCCGCAGCTCAATTCGTGCCGCGGGTTCGAGCTCAGTGCCGAGGTTCGCAGCAAGCTGCTGACCATCAGCCCGGCCACCATCGACCGGCTGTTGCAAGACGAGCGCGCCGGCCTGCGTCTGAAGGGGCGTGCCCGCACCCAGGCGGGCAGTCTGCTCAAGCACCAGGTCCCGGTACGTACCTTTGCTGACTGGAACGAGCAGGCGCCCGGCTTCTTCGAGATCGACCTGGTGGCGCATGACGGAGGCGACGCCGCCGGCGACTACTGCCAGACCCTCACGATGACCGATGTCGCCACCGGCTGGATCGACCTGTACGGGCTGCAGAACAAGGCGCAACGCTGGACCCATGCCGCCATCGACGCGGCCCGCCGCAGTCTGCCGATCCCGCTGCAGGGCATCGACACCGACAACGGCAGCGAGTTCATCAATCACCATCTGGTGCGCTACTGCGCCGCGCACGGCATCACCTTCACGCGGAGTCGGCCCTATCGCAAGAACGACACCTGCTACGTGGAGCAGAAGAATGGCCACGTGGTGCGCCGCGCGGTCGGCTACTGGCGCTATGACACGGCGCCCGAACTGGCCGCGCTCAACGCGCTGTACCGGACGCTGTGCCTGCTGGAGAACTACTTCTACCCGTCGATGAAGCTGGTGCGGAAGACGCGCACGGGCAGCAAGGTGCGGCGCATCTACGATGACCCGACACCGTATCAGCGCATGTTGCGGTCCGAGGGGGTGAGCGAGGCGGTGAAGACCCGTCTGCGGGAGCAGTACGCGGCGTTGCATCCGGTGGAGTTGAAGCAGGAGCTGACGAGCTGGTCCGAGAAGCTGGATCGTCTGAATGGCAGCAAACCGCCGCACCTGGCCAGTCGTAAGCGCTGAGTGGGGCTGCCGGTGGTTGGCCAGTCCGCACGACCGGGGGGCGGCATGCGGCCGCGAGGGCGCGCTACGGCTTGTTGCCTGCTGTGGCTGCCAGCGTTACGTAACGGTGCTCAATAGGGATCGATGACGCTGTCGGCCCGCCAGGCAGTGCGCGTGCGCCGCTCGGAAATTGACCCACCCCCGGCGGCCTGCGGGCAGTTTGGGCCACTTGGCGCGGCCGCGAGGCCCGTTACGTACGGTGCACTGTTGAAAAGCGGGCGGCGCCCGCCCGCGATGCCCTCCTGTACCCGACCGGGGGCCAGCGACTGGCACTGCGGTGAGCCGCACTCGCGCGGCGCGGCGGCTGAGGCTCTCGGCCCTCCGTTACGTAACGGTGCACAGTGGCCAATAAGCCGATCTGCGACCTGGCTCTTATGGCACCAACGCAGCCGGACATGCGACGCCACCCGCCACAGGGGCCACAACGCGGGACTGGATGCCGCATGTCTCCGCCGCCCACCGCCCCTGTATTCTTCGCCTCCCTTCGGTTAGATTCTTACATGAGGCATGCCCTGCCTACGGTTAGATCTTTACGTGATGCAATAGGGCGCCCGCCGTCCGTTCGCAGGGGTTGGGCGTCGGGCGCCGTCGGGGCCGCGTCACCGCTATCGGCGGCGACTCATTACCATTGTCCTCGGTCGTGTCACTACCGGACGCGGCGGCGCATCCACGCGGTAGCGCTGCAACGCGGCCGGCACCGGCCCCGTTGCGGCGCTGGCGCGGCGCGCTCGGCGCCGGCGGCGGCGTGGTCAGCGTCCCGTTGAGCGTCTCGGCCACCAGTTGCTCGCCCATGCTCGACGATGGCGCCGACCAGCAGGCGCGCCGGAGCGTCGCTGCCGCAAGCTACGCCGCCGCCGGCCACGGCTAAGGTTACAAGCCGCGTCCCACGTGTCCCATCGGGATCGGCTTGAATCTCGTCGAAGCCGCCTTATCAGCCGGGAACGAGCCCGATAAGCGCCGAATCGCGCTGTGAATCAACGGATGCCGTTCGTTACTGGCTAGCGCTGGGACGCAGTAGCGCCGGATTGGCCAGGATTACTACTAAACCGACACCATAGAGCGCTAGCGTACCAAGACCTATCCCCGTGGATAGGTTTTCTCGGTCGGTCCTCTCGATTTCGCTGCGCTCCAGATACGCAATCCGCTCCTCAACGGAAGAGCCGGCCGGCGCTACGCTCGGTGTTGCGCAACCAGCAAGCAGTACGGCCACGAAAAGGAGGAGCAGTAGCCCCTTCCGTACGATCTTCATCATTCTACCTCCTGTTCATCATCGGACTAAATCGGACTACTCTATTCTATTCTATATGCTATCGGGCGACCACGGGTCGCCTGCCTCGAAACAAGGGGCGTCGCCACAGCGGCGCCCCTGCTGCGCCAACTGTGGGTGTCTTGGCCTGCCGCCACGACCGAGCGCCGGTCAGGACTGCCTGCGGAAATTGGCTTCCCACTTGAACCAACCACCGATCCACCGTTGGGTGAGTTGAACTGATTGTTGACCCGCTGCCGGACAGTCAAGGTCAACTGCCGCGGTCAAACCCTGCACGTCCAATAGGTCGCCATCACTCGCTCGGCGCCCCGACATCAGGAGGGCTACCGTCGCTACACACCTTCCCTGACTCGGCCATTCAAACGACGGGTCGATCCTGCGTATCACCTCGACCACGTCCTCGCTGGCGGTCTGCCAAATCGTGAACGTTGCGCCACTGCCCGTGACGTATCCGCCTGTGCCGTCGACCTGCGTCCCCAGAAAACTCTCTGTTATGCTGATCCTCCCCGCTGCTGTTTGATTGAACAGGCGGATCTCAGACTGAATAAGATTGGAACGCAGGTGTTCGTACGCCGCTGAGACACCGACGACCCGGCCTCGGACGCTATACTCGCCGGAAAGCCGGGGCGGAGTGGTTCCCCGATGAACCGGAAAGCCGGAACGCTCGATCGCTCCGCTGACAGCCGGGTTTTCCGAGTATTGATCCGGTCCGCGGAGCCCGTTCGGCCCGGATGGAGTGGTTGGCCCGGACGGAGTAGTCGGCCCGAACGGAGTGTTTGGCCCGAACGGAGTGGGCGGCCCGGACGGGTCGTTGCCGTTTCCGCCGGACGCTCCTCCGCCACTAACCGGGACGACGCGTGTTGTTACCGCTTCGTCGCAGCCGATCAAAACGACGCTAGCCACCATAGCCAGCATGACCGCTATCTTCGTCGCTATCTTGTTCATCATCGGACCGGACTCCTCCATGCTATCGGGCTACCACGGGTCGCCTGTCTCGAAACAAGGCGGTCGCCCCACCACCGCGCAACGTGCCACGTTCGAGGCCGGCGATTGCACTGCTCCACACCGGTGGCCAAGGCGCCGACCGGGCGCAGCATGCGGCTGCCCGAGAGGCGTCCGAGAGCGGAGTACTTGTTGGAGTACGGGGCTGCCGGCGCGCGCATCAGCCCACGGCACCTATGCAAAGAAACGGTCCATTGCTACGGATGACCTCCAAGGTATAGGGGCCCTTATGACTGTTGCGGTTCGTAACCTTTATGTAGTATGTCCTCCCGTTTCTCAACACCACTCGCTCACTGAAATGGTTCCCGGTCCCGGAATTATTGTCATACCCAATTGAACGTCCGCTGCCGCGACCTGAGTACAGGTGCATCTGAGGATCAGTCCTCGTGAAGGCACTTATACCACTGAGACGACTCTCGATCTTGGACTTGATGTCAACGGTACTACAGCCCGATCCGAGGATATCAAAGAAGAACCAATCCGTGTCACTGCCGCCACTCAAATAGAATGGACGTGACACAGGCGAGCCAATACGTAAGTCGCCGGACAGATTCTCTGCGCTACTCCAACTGTCAGGAGCATCATACGGACGCCACAATACTCGCAGGACGTAGGAGCCAGTCGTACTATCTCCCCTAACCCTGATGTAATAGGTTCCAATCGTCCCCGGCCGAGCTACACGAAAGTTGTTCCCTGAGCCACTGTTGTCATCCTCCGCTACAGCGGTTGCACCGTTTCCGTATTGGAGCATTCCACGGGTATCCGTACGCCCGGTCGTGTAGGCCGTCAACTTACCTCGTGCATCGTCACACACAATCTTGAAGTAGTCGTAGTCGTTACTGGATAGGTAGCCTTCTACTCGCCAGCTACCGTTACTGCTTCCGCAGCTACTCAGCGAGCCAGAGTCAGCGGAATTTCGCGTATTGCCGGGGTCATCGTCGTTTTCTATCGTTCCCGTCGCCCTCCTGTCAGATATCGTCGCGCCGCTGGGGCTTCTGAGCCGTACGGTGAACGTCTCGTTGGCCTCGTCAAGACTGTCGTCGATGGTCCCCACGCTGATCGTCTTGCGCGTGTCGCCGGCCGCGAAGCTCAGCGTGCCGCTTGCCTGCCTAAAGTCCTCAGATCGGCTTGCGGTATCCTCCCACGTCTGATAGTCCACCGTTACCGTCCTGCTAGAGGCGGCACTGAGTCTCACGGTGAACGACAGCGGCCGGCCCTCCGTAGCGCTGGCGTCCGCGATTGACAGCGACGGTGTACCGTCGTTGTCGTTGATCGTACCGGTCGCCGAGTCGTCGGATATTGTGGCGCCGCTGGCGCTGCTGAGCCGTACGGTGAACGTCTCGTTGGACTCGTCGCGAGTGTCGTCGGTGGTCCGCACGCTGATCGTCTTGCGCGTGTCGCCGGCGCGGAACGTCAGTGTACCGCTTGCCGACGTGTAGTCGGACGATGAGCTTGCGGTACCACTCGACGTCCGATAGCTGACCGTAACCGTACTGCTGGCGGCGGAACTGAGGGTCACGGCGAAGGACAAGGGCTGTCCCTCCGTAGCGCTCGCGTCTGCAATCGACAGCGACGGCAGTGTTCCATCGTTGTCGTTGATCGTACCGGTCGCCGAGTCGTCGGATATTGTGGCGCCGCTGGCGCTGCTGAGCCGTACGGTGAACGTCTCGTTGGACTCGTCGCGAGTGTCGTCGGTGGTCCGCACGCTGATCGTCTTGCGCGTGTCGCCGGCGCGGAAGGTCAGCGTACCACTTACCGCCGTATAGTCAGACGATCCGCTTGCGGTAGCACTATGCGTTTGATAGCGCACCGTAACCGTACTGCTGGCGGCGGGGCTGAGGGTCACGGAGAAGGACAGGGTCTGCCCCTCGGTAGCACTGGCGTCTGCAATCGATAGCGACGGTAGCGAACCATCGTTGTCGTTTATCGTACCAGTCGCCGAGTCGTCGGATATTGTCGCGCCACTGGCGCTGCTGAGCCGCACGGTGAACGTCTCGTTGGACTCGTCGCGAGTGTCGTCGGTGGTCCGCACGCTGATCGTCTTGCGCGTGTCGCCGTCGCGGAACGTCAGTGTACCGCTTGCCGCCGTATAGTCAGACGATGAGCTTGCAGTACCATTCGCCGTCCGATAGCTGACCGTAACCGTACTGCTGGCGGCGGGGCTGAGGGTCACGGCGAAGGACAAGGTCTGTCCCTCCGTAGCGCTCGCGTCTGCAATCGACAGCGACGGCAGTGTTCCATCGTTGTCGTTGATCGTACCAGTCGCCGAGTCGTCGGATATTGTGGCACCGCTGGCGCTGCTGAGCCGCACGGTGAACGTCTCGTTGGACTCGTCGCGAGTGTCGTCGGTGGTCCGCACGCTGATCGTCTTGCTCGTTTCGCCGGCGCGGAAAGTCAGCGTACCGCTTGCCGCCGTATAGTCCGAAGATGAGCTTGCAGTACCATTCGCCGTCCGATAGCTGACCGTAACCGTACTGCTGGCGGCGGGGCTGAGGGTCACCGCGAAGGACAAGGCATGCCCCTCCACGGCGCTGGCGTCCGCGATCGACAGTGCGGGAACGGGTCCTGCGGCAGTAGTGAAGGACCACGTGTCGCTCGGCGTCGCTCCCGAGGCGCCCTCAGCGTCGACTCGCCAGTAATACCGCGTCCCGGGTACCAATCGGCCGACGGCCGATATACTCCGTGTATCCGTCGTCGTTTCCACGAAGTCGCTTGCTTGCAACGTAGCCGACGTACCGAGATACACGTCATAGCTGGTGGCCCGCCCGCCACCGTCCCAACTCAAAGAGACGTCGAGCGGTACGCCTACCGTACCGTGCGCAGGGCGGGGATTCGTCGGTTCGATTACGTCGTCAGCCACGTAAGCCTCTTCAATCAGCCACTCGCTAGCGTTGTAGTCGATCCATCCGTAGCCGTCGCTTCCCCAATCTATGCCCCATGAGTTAATGATCTTGAATGCTGACTTTTCATCGTCGTACCCGACAATTACTACCGCATGTCCCTGCTCGTCCGAGAGGTCTGTTGTGTCGTCATAGACGGGGTTCTCCGGTCGAGCTCGTATGAAGCAATTTATCCCTTCACAGAGATATCGGAAATCATCATTAACCGGGATCCCGATTACTACCGGCCGCTCCATCACCAAGTGCCGCTTGATTTCTAGCACGAAAGAATCGTGTGTGTAGCGTGCCACGGCCCACGGCTCGGCGATCTTGTAGTTGGCCGCCTCGCGTCTGGCATCGGCACTGGGTTGTCGCAGATGATTCTCCGGGTCGTACGGCATCATCGCTAAGGACGCTACCCCCTGATCGACGAGCAAATTGAACCCTTCGACGATATCCATTCCGAGGTCCTGCCTCACCGCTCGTCGCCACCACGGCCTTTGGTTGTAGATGTAGGCCGGACTCATGACGTGGCGGTCTATGAGGTTACCGCCATCATCAGTAAACGACCAGCCGCGCTCAGCACGCTCATGGTAGCTCTTGAGGGCGTAGGCGACGGCCCACCCCACGCAACTACCTTGGCCCCGCTGGTCGCCGGGTGGCGGCATGTGGGCGCTGAGGTCATATTTGGACGGCACGTCGACCGGATTGGCCGGGCGGCTGCGTACGTCACGGTACGTCTCATCGTCCAGGAATATCAGGCCGAGAGGGTATTCCTCGTCTGCACGAGCCGGCTCTGACGTGGGCGGCGTCGGCGGCGTGGGCGTGGGCTGTGGCGTCGGGGTTGGCTGGGTGGGTGGCGGCGCCGGTTGTGGCGGCACTGCTTCTTCGCAGGCTATGACCAGGAATGAAGCAAGCAGGGACAGGACGGCAGCAGCTATTTGCCGTGGCGAATACAGTTTATCCCTGAACCGGCGGTGCGGTGCGGTCATTTTGGTCTCACCTCCCCGGGCGCACTGTTACAGTCACCCATCAGCCCACGGCACCTATGCAAAGAAACGGTCCATTGCTACGGATGACCTCCAAGGTATAGGGGCCCTTATGACTGTTGCGGTTCGTAACCTTTATGTAGTATGTCCTCCCGTTTCTCAACACCACTCGCTCACTGAAATGGTTCCCGGTCCCGGAATTGTTGTCATACCCAATTGAACGTCCGCTGCCGCGACCTGAGTACAGGTGCATCTGAGGATCAGTCCTCGTGAAGGCACTTATACCACTGAGACGACTCTCGATCTTGGACTTGATGTCAACGGTACTACAGCCCGATCCGAGGATATCAAAGAAGAACCAATCCGTGTCACTGCCGCCACTCAAATAGAATGGACGTGACACAGGCGAGCCAATACGTAAGTCGCCGGACAGATTCTCTGCGCTACTCCAACTGTCAGGAGCATCATACGGACGCCACAATACTCGCAGGACGTAGGAGCCAGTCGTACTATCTCCCCTAACCCTGATGTAATAGGTTCCAATCGTCCCCGGCCGAGCTACACGAAAGTTGTTCCCTGAGCCACTGTTGTCATCCTCCGCTACAGCGGTTGCACCGTTTCCGTATTGGAGCATTCCACGGGTATCCGTACGCCCGGTCGTATAGGCCGTCAACTTACCTCGTGCATCGTCACACACAATCTTGAAGTAGTCGTAGTCGTTACTGGATAGGTAGCCTTCTACTCGCCAGCTACCGTTACTGCTTCCGCAGCTACTCAGCGAGCCAGAGTCAGCGGAATTTCGCGTATTGCCGGGGTCATCGTCGTTTTCTATCGTTCCCGTCGCCCTCCTGTCAGATATCGTCGCGCCGCTGGGGCTTCTGAGCCGTACGGTGAACGTCTCGTTGGACTCGTCAAGACTGTCGTCGATGGTCCCCACGCTGATCGTCTTGCGCGTGTCGCCGGCCGCGAAGCTCAGCGTGCCGCTTGCCTGCCTAAAGTCCTCAGATCGGCTTGCGGTATCCTCCCACGTCTGATAGTCCACCGTCACCGTCCTGCTAGAGGCGGCACTGAGTCTCACGGTGAACGACAGCGGCCGGCCCTCCGTAGCGCTGGCGTCCGCGATCGACAGCGACGGTGTACCGTCGTTGTCGTTGATCGTACCGGTCGCCGAGTCGTCGGATATTGTGGCGCCGCTGGCGCTGCTGAGCCGCACGGTGAACGTCTCGTTGGACTCGTCGCGAGTGTCGTCGGTGGTCCGCACGCTGATCGTCTTGCGTGTGTCGCCGGCCGCGAAGCTCAGCGTACCACTTACCGCCGTATAGTCAGACGATCCGCTTGCGGTACCACTCGACGTCCGATAGCTGACCGTAACCGTACTGCTGGCGGCGGAACTGAGGGTCACGGCGAAGGACAAGGTCTGTCCCTCCGTAGCGCTCGCGTCTGCAATCGACAGCGACGGCAGTGTTCCATCGCTGTCGTTGATCGTACCGGTCGCCGAGTCGTCGGATATTGTGGCACCGCTGGCGCTGCTGAGCCGCACGGTGAACGTCTCGTTGGACTCGTCGCGAGTGTCGTCGGTGGTCCGCACGCTGATCGTCTTGCGCGTGTCGCCGGCGCGGAACGTCAGTGTACCGCTTGCCGCCGTATAGTCAGACGATGAGCTTGCGGTACCACTCGACGTCCGATAGCTGACCGTAACCGTACTGCTGGCGGCGGGGCTGAGGGTCACGGCGAAGGACAAGGTCCGCCCTTCCGTAGCACTGGCGTCCGCGATCGACAGCGACGGCTGCGAACCATCGTTGTCGTTGATCGTGCCGGTCGCCGAGTCGTCGGATATTGTGGCGCCGCTGGCGCTGCTGAGCCGCACGGTGAACGTCTCGTTGGACTCGTCGCGAGTGTCGTCGGTGGTCCCCACGCTGATCGTCTTGCGCGTGTCGCCGGCGCGGAAGGTCAGCGTACCACTTACCGCCGTATAGTCCGAAGATGAGCTTGCAGTACCATTCGCCGTCCGATAGCTGACCGTAACCGTACTGCTGGCGGCGGAACTGAGGGTCACGGCGAAGGACAAGGTCTGTCCCTCCGTAGCGCTCGCGTCTGCAATCGACAGCGACGGCAGTGTTCCATCGTTGTCGTTGATCGTACCAGTCGCCGAGTCGTCGGAGATTGTCGCGCCGCTGGCGCTGCTGAGCAGTACGGTGAACGCCTCTCGTTGGGACTCGACGACATTGTCGTCGATGGTCCGTACGCTGATCGTCTTGCTCGTGTCGCCGGCGCGAAAGGTCAGCGTACCGCTTGCCGACGTGTAGTCCAATGGTGAGCTTGCGGTACCATTCGCCGTCCGATAGCTGACCGTAACCGTACTGCTGGCGGCGGGGCTGACGGTCACGGCGAAGGACAATGCCTGCCCTTCCGTGGCGCTGGCGTCCGCGATCGACAGCGCGGGAACGGGGCCTGCAGTAGTGAAAGACCACGTGTCGCTCGGCGTAGATCCCAGACCGTTCTTCGCGTCGACTCGCCAGTAATACTGAGTCCCGGGTTCCAGTTCAGCAGGACGGAAATGCCTTGTAGCCGTGGTCCGCTGAAACGCGCTTCCTCCCAATGTAGGGGTGGTGTCAAGATATACGTCATAGCTGGTGGCGCGTCCACCACTGTCCCAACTTAGAGAGCCGTCGACCGGTACTGCCGCCGCACCGTCCGCCGGCCGAGGATTCGTCGGCGCGAGCGGAGTCTGTATTGAACCGGAGGTAGTGAAAGACCATACTTGACCCTGCGTCAAGCTTCCTCCCGGGCCACGTGCGTCGACCCTCCAATAGTAGGTGGTTCCAGGCACTACTCTCGCCGTAAACGTCGGCTCCGACACGTTGCCTTGAAAGTCAATAGATCCTCGCTCGACCCCCACGTATACGTCGAAGCTGGTCGTCCGATCGTTTGGTGTCCACTCCAGTCGCACGGTTCCTGGCGTTGTTCCGCCAGTCGCGTCGGTCGGACGTGGGTCCGTAGCCGCCTCCGGGAGCAGGTCATCCGCGATCATGTCATTAGTCACGAAAGCCTCTAGAATCACCTGCTTGGAAGTGTTGTAGTCGATCCATCCGTAGCCATTGCTCCCCCAATCAGTGCCCCATGAGTTTATGATCTTGAATGCTGACTTACGATCGTCGTACCCGACAACTACTACCGCGTGACGTCCGAAATATTCGCCACTAGTATCGTCATAGACAGGGTTCAGCTTCTTGCGACGCAGTGCGCATCGTAATCCTATTGTCCCATCACACAGATCGTAGAGATCCTGAAAAACTTTGATACCTATTAGTACCGGCCGCCGTAGCTTCAAGTGCCGCTTTATTTCTCGCTCCAAGTTGTCGTCATTCACGCAACTCCACCCGGAGATCTTGTAGCTGGCCGCCTCTCGTTTGGCAGCGGAACTCGGCTGCCGTTGGTGGTCTTCGTCGTTGTAAGGCATCAGCGCTAGGGACGCTACCCCCTGATTGACGAGCAGGTTGAACGCGTCGATGTAGCTCATCCCCAGGTCCTTACCGTTTGGGAAACTTCTTTGGTTGTAGATATAGGCGGGGCTCATGACGTGTAGGTCGTTGGCAAGCGGCCAGCCGCGCTCAACACGCTCCTGGTAGCTCTTCATGGCATAGGCGACTGCCCATGCGGTGCAACTACCCTGTTTCCCCTGGTCGCCGGGTCGCGGCATGTCGGGGCTGAGGTCTACACTCTGCGGCACGGAGACCTGATCGGCCGAGGGGCAGGATGCGCTGCGGTACGCCTCTTCGTCTGTGAGTATCAGTCCGAGACGGTACTCCGCGTCTACAGGAGTCGGCTCTGGCGTAGGGGTTGGCTGCGTGGGGGTCGGCGCCGATTGTGGAGGCAGTGTTTCTTCGCAGCCCATGACCACGACAAGCGCGGTGATGATGGCAAGTGCAATAGCAGCGGCGCGCATCAGGTTTTGCAAAAACCAGGAAGCGTGATGCTCGGGTTGCGACGCGTGAACACCAAGGTATACGGTCCCGCAGAACGGCGGCGGGTTTGGTCATTATTGCCGTATGCTGTAACCTTTATGTAGTAGTAATGGGTCCCGTGACGCAAAGTCACGCTCTTATTGAACTGGCCGCTGCGGTGGTCTTTGGCAATTTCACGCGGATCATCCACGGGCGCACTCTTATCAGAGTATAGGGTCATGATGGGATTGCTCGTGAAAGTACTCCTGACCGTACTATCGCGCTTGGACCTGATTGTAACTGTACTACAGTAGAGTGAGTTAATGGGGTAGAGACGAAATCGGAACCAGTCTTCGTCATTCCCGCTCAAATAGAGGGGGAGCTCCCAGCCCTCAGAAGAAATGGAAAAGTCGCCCAACCTCCTTGAGTCTCTCGGCCTGTCAGGAGCATCATACGGACGCCACTCTACTTTCAGGACGTAGGGGCCCGTGGTCGAAGGCCTAGACCCCGCAACCTTTACATAGTAGGTGCCAATAGTCCCCGCCCGAGATACCCTAAAGTTGGACCCATACCCATAGCCACCGCTATCATTGCTTTTGGCGGTGCTACCGTTTCTGAACAGGAGACTTCCATACGTATTGGTACTCCCGGTCGTATAAGCCCTCAACGTGCCTCGTGCAACATTACATACAATCTTGAAGTAGTCGCTATCGCCGCTGGTGAGGGATGCATTTATTGACCAGTTACTGTTGCTGTCCCCGCAGTTACTCAGTGTGTGAGCGGTACCTAGTGTATCGCCGTGGTCGGAATCATCGTTGTCGTTTATCGTTCCAGTCGCGCTGTTGTCTGAAATTGTCGCGCGGCTGGCGCTGCTGAGCCGTACGGTGAGCGTCTCGTTGGACTCGTCGCGAGTGTCGTCTGTGGTCTGTACGCTGATCGTCTTGCTCGTGTCGCCGGGCCGGAAGGTCAGCGTACCGCTTGTCGACGTGTAGTCCGAAGATGAGCTTGCGGTACCATTCGACGTCGCATAGCGTACCGCAACCGTCTGGCCAGAGGCGGCGCTGAGGGTTACGGCGAAGGACAAGGTCCGGCCCTCGGTTGCGCTGGCGTCCGCGATCGACAGCGACGGTTGTGGATCGTTGTCGATGATTGAACCGGTTGCCGAGTCGTCAGAAATAGTAGCGCGGCTAGCGCTGCTGAGCCGCACAATAAACGCCTCGATGGGTTCGTCGCGCGAGTCGTTGGTGGTCCGTACTCTGATCGTCCCGCGCGTGACGCCGGCCGCGAAGCTCAGCGTGCCGCTTGCGGAGGTATAGTCCGAAGATGAACTTGCGCTACCATTCGACGTCCGATAGCGCACCGTAACCGTACTAGTGGCGGCAGGGTTGAGGGTCACGGCGAAGGACAAGGTCTGTCCTTCCACCGCGCTGGCATCCGCGATCGACAGCGACGGTAGCGAGCCGTCGTTGTCGTTGATCGTTCCGGTCGCGCTGTCGTCGGAAATCGTCGCGCCACTGGCGTTGCTGAGCCGTACGGTAAACGTCTCGTTGGACTCGTCGCGAGTGTCGTCGGTAGTCCGCACGCTGATCGTCTTGCGCGTGTCGTCGGCGCGGAAGGTCAGCGTACCGCTTGCGGACGTATAGTCCGAGGACGAGCTTGCGGTACCATTCGACGTCCGATAGCTGACCGTAACCGTACTGCTGGCGGCGGAACTGAGGGTCACGGCGAAGGACAAGGTCTGTCCCTCCGTAGCGCTCGCGTCTGCAATCGACAGCGACGGCAGTGTCCCATCGTTGTCGTTGATCGTTCCAGTCGCCGAGTCGTCGGATATTGTGGCGCCGCTGGCGCTGCTGAGCCGTACGGTGAACGTCTCGTTGGACTCGTCGCGAGTGTCGTCGGTGGTCCGCACGCTGATCGTCTTGCGTGTGTCGCCGGCGCGGAAGGTCAACGTACCGCTTGCCGCCGTATAGTCAGTCCATCCGCTTGCGGTAGCACTATGCGTTTGATAGCGCACCGTAACCGTACTGCTGGCGGCGGGGCTGAGGGTCACGGCGAAGGACAAGGTCTGTCCCTCCGTAGCGCTCGCGTCTGCAATCGATAGCGACGGCAGTGTTCCATCGTTGTCGTTGATCGTACCGGTCGCCGAGTCGTCGGATATTGTCGCGCCACTGGCACTGCTGAGCCGCACGGTGAACGTCTCGTTGGACTCGTCGCGAGTGTCGTCGGTGGTCCGCACGCTGATCGTCTTGCGCGTGTCGCCGGCGCGAAAGGTAAGCGTACCGCTTGCCGACGTGTAGTCCGAAGATGAGCTTGCGGTACCATTCACCGTCCGGTAGCCGACCGCAACCGTACTGCTGGCGGCGGAACTGAGGGTCACGGCGAAGGACAAGGCCTGCCCCTCCGTAGCACTGGCGTCCGCGATCGACAGCGACGGCCGTGTGCCATCGTCGCCGGACGTAGTGAAAGTGACCTCGGAAATGCAAGCCTTGAGTATGTGGCTCGAGGGAGCGTCGGTCTGCGTGAAGTTGATCCGGGAGTATCTGATCCTTCGGCCTACGCTGAATGCCTTCCGCTCCGAATCAGCGTTTCCCGAGCCCGTGTCACTCGCTGTCGTATCGAATGATGAGATCCTGGTCCACGACGAGCCGTCGGTAGAAACCTCAACGTTTCCGTGTACGGTGTGATAGTGCACGTCAACGTTCAGCGACGCTACGCTACGAGTCGCCCCAAGGTCTACTCTCAACCATGCGGGCATGCGGTTGGCGCACCAGTTGGTATCACCGTCGCCGTCAATGGCTTTGTCGGGAGAACGGCGATAGGCATAGTGCCCGGAACTGCTGGCGGTGGCGCTGGAAGGTCTGGAGGGTGGAGTACCGTCGTTATCGTAGATCGTACCCGTCGCCGAAGCGTCGGATATTGTCGCGCCGCTGGCACGGCTGAGCCCCACGGTGAACGTCTCGTTGGACTCGTCGCTAGTGTCGTCGGTCGTCCGTACGCTGATCGTCTTGCGCGTTTCACCGGCCCGGAAGGTCAGCGTACCGCTTGCGGACGTATAGTCCGAGGATGAGCTTGCGGTACCATTCGCAGTCCGATAGCTGACCGTAACCGTACTGCTGGCGGCGGGGCTGAGGGTCACGGCGAAGGACAAGGCCTGCCCCTCCGTGGCGCTGGCGTCCGCGATCGACAGTGCGGAAACGGGGCCTGCAGTAGTGAAAGACCACGTGTCGCTCGGCGTTGATCCCAGGCCACCCTTAGCGTCCACTCGCCAGTAATACCGCGTCCCGGGTACCAATCGGCCGGCGGGCCAATAACTCCGTGTAGACGTCGTTAGCACCAAATCGCTTGCTCGCAGCGTAGCCGCCGTACCCACATACACGTCATAGCTGGTGGCCCGCCCGCCACTATCCCAACTCAAGGAGACGTCGAGCGGTACGTCCACCGTCCCGTGCGCGGGGCGGGGATTCGTCGGCGCGACCGGGGCCTGCGTTGAGCCGGAGGTATTGAATGACCATACGGCCCCCCGCGTCATGCCGGCGGAGCCACGGGAGTCGATCCTCCAATAGTACGTGGCTCCCGGCGCCAACGCCGCCGTGAACGTGGGCTCCGCCACGTTGCCTTGAAAGTCAATCGTGCCAAGTTCCCGCGAGGTACCCACGTATACGTCGAAGCTGGTCGCGCGCTCGTTGCGGGTCCAACTCATCTGTGCGGTGCCGGACGCGACTTCGAGCGCCGCATCGGCCGGAATTGGGACGGAGGCCGGTGCGGGCGGGTCGTTCACGTCAGACCCGATCACGTCCTCGGCCACGTAAGCCACCCGGATCAGCCTCTCGCTGGCGTCGTAGTCGATCCATCCGTAGCCGTCGATCCCCCAATCAGTGCCCCATGAGTTAATGATCTTGAATGCTGACCGTGCATCGTCGTATCCGACGATTACAATCGCGTGGCCGCCGGAGGAATAGCCGCTTGCGTCGTCATAAATTGGGTTACTCCGGTTGAGCCGGTGGAAGTCGGGATAAACCGAGATCCCGATTACTACCGGCCGCCGCTGCACCAAGTGCCGTTTGATTTCTCGCACGAACGAATCGTGTGTGCTACTACGTTCAACGACGCCAAACGAGGCGATCTTGTAGTTGGGCGCCTCGCGTCTGGCCGCGGCACTGGGCGGCCGCCGGAAGTCGCGGGAGTCATAGGGCATCACCGCTTGGGACGCTACCCCCTGATCGACGAGCAGGTTGAACGCGTCATAAAGGAGCGCTCCACCGCTCGGCAATCTGATCTGGTTGTAGACGTAAGCCGGGCTCATGCGGTGCCGGTCGTCGGCAAGCGGCCAGCCACGCTCAACTCGCTCCTGATAGCTTTTCATGGCGTAGGCGACGGCCCACCCGACGCAACTCCCCTGCTGCCCCTGGTCGCCGGGAGGCGGCGTGTCGGCGCTGAGGTCAAAGAGTGACGGCACCGAGACCGGATCGGCCCGGAGGATGTATGATCTGCGATACGCCTCAACGTCCATGAACACAAGGCCAAGCCCGTATTCCTCGTCTGCAGGGGCCGGCTCGGGCGTGGGCGTCGGCGGTGGCTGCGGAGCTGGGGTTGGCTGCGTGGGCGTCGGCGCCGGTTGCGGCGGCAGCGGTTCTTCGCAGGCCACAATGGCCACAATAAGGAACAAAAACAGGAGAGACAGGATCGTAGCGCCTACTTCCCGCGCCGAATACCGTCTCATTTCTAAATATCCTCCCTATCCTCTCCCCCTTAAATTTATTGTTCTTGATCGGGTTGGTCGGCGCTGTCTGTCCAGCTCTTATAGGCTATTGACAATTCAAACCGATGGCTTATTATCGTCGGGCTGGCCGTTATTGTTAGTTTCGTGGCACCCGCCGATTGTGTGTACTCCAGCTTTGATTCGGGCGTCCCGAAGAATCGGTAACCCAGTCGGAGTTCGACGCGGGGAGCAACGTCGACGCCAAAGCCGGCGATCCCCTGATAGGCAAGGCCCCAACCCGTCATGGTAGGAGGCTCGGCTGCCGTCGTAGCATTATCCGTAACCGCGATATGTGCTCCCCCGACGCCGGCGCCGATAAACGGTGAAAATCCCGTACCGGTATTGAACGTATACTTACCGTTCGCCATAAGGCCGATGATGTTCATCCGAAGCGTTTCCCGAATTTGCCGGATAGTGCTCTCCGGGGTATTTGGTGGGTATCCTTTTGCGCCGGCTGAAAGGTAGTTGAAGTCCGCTTCGAGTCCGAGCCCGCGCAGGTTCAGACCGATCGCGGCGTGAGCACTGAGGCCGGGAGAGTACGCCCACACAGCCTTGGCCTCTGCGTTAGTTACATTGGCGCCTTGTTCAGTCCTGACTGATGCTGGCATGCCGTCGTTCTGCGGTTGCAGCAGAACCATGCCGGCGCCGGCGTCAAGGTAGAAGCCGGTATTGGGTGCGTGGTTATGTGAAAGTAGGTGCTGTGGCGGGGCTGCGAGAAGAAGGAGTAGGGTGGCCGCGCTGAAAACTGTCGCGCCGGCCGACCGAACCGACGGGCGCGCGGACCGGCGACCTAATTTATGCGGTGCGGTGCGGTGCGGTGCGGTGCGGTGCGGTGCGGTGCGGTGCGGTGCGGTGCGGTGCGGTGCGGTGCGGTGCGGTGCGGTGCGGTGCGGTGCGGTGCGGTGCGGTGCGGTGCGGTGCGGTGCGGTGCGGTGCGGTCATTTTATCTCCCCTCGGGGTATTGGTCAAGGAGCCGGATGGTCCGGTTCGTTGGCCGTCCATCTTCCTTTTACTACGGTAGCCTCAGACCTGTCAAGCGCCCCGAGCAAAAAAATCAAGCGCCGGGCTCCCAAAACCCAGGAGTGTGATTATGTCTTTACATGGATTACCTTTACTTCATATTATGCCGCCGTTCCAGAGCCGGTGCAGGAACTCGCGCACCGGCACGATCTCGATGCCGTCGACGACGCGCGCGGCCGCTTCGGTGCACACCACGACGCGCCGCGGCCAGGGTGCCTCCTCGGCGATGCGGTGCAGGCCGGTCAGGTCGCGGCCGGTAACGGCGCCGGTCGCCTTGACCTCGATCGCCCCGCGTCGCCGACCACGAAGTCGACCTCCGATCCGTCCGCGGTCCGCCAGAGGAAGGTAGGTAGGCGCACTAAGGCGCCTGCGCCGTGCGGCTTTCCCGCCGCCGGTTGACCGCGCCGCCTGGGCGAGGTACCATCATGCTATGAATGCGAACGACGCCAAAGGCCCCGCCTGGATTCCCAACATCCTCAATCTGTTGGCTGTTGTGGTTGCAATCCTGGCTGCCCTGTATACCATCGTGAACCCGCTGTATGGCCGGCTGGACGCTGTCGAAACCCGCATGACGACTGCCATCACCGAAAGCGAAGGACGGACCGCACAGGCCATCAACGCCCTGCGCGCTGACGTATCGGACCGCATGAACGGCATCGACGCCCGCCTGACCAGCATAGAACAGTACCTGCGACCGTCGGCAACCGGCGACGGCGCTTCCGTGGCCGGCGCGTCCGTAGCCGCCCGCTGATAACGCCGGTGGCGCCCACTGGCGGCCCGTAGTGCTCGGCTCACCTTATATGATGGTGCCGTTCCACAGCCGGTGCAGGAACTCGAGCACCGGCACGATCTCAATGCCGTCGACGACGCGCGCGGCCGTTTCGGCGCACACCACGACGCGGCGCGGCCAGGACGCTTCCTCGGCGATGCGGCGCAGGCCGGTCAGGTCGCGGCCGGTGACGGCGCCGGTCGCCTTGACCTCGATCGCCGCGGCGTCGCCGACCACGAAGTCGACCTCCGATCCGTCCGCGGTCCGCCAGTAGCTCAGGCCGCGCTGGTCACGGTGGTAGGACAGCCAGGCGCGTAGCTCGCAGTAGATCAGATGCTCCAGGGCGCGCCCGAACGCCGGACTGCCAGGCCGAACGTGCGTCACGCCGGCCAACGCGTTGGCAACGCCGACGTCGAACAGGTAGAACTTGGCGCGTGACACCGGCTTGCGCCGGGGCCGCCGGAAGCGGTACGGCTGCAGCAGGAAGCCGGTGAGCGTGTCTTCCAACACCTGGAAGTACTCGCGCACGGTGCGCGGTGGAACGGCGGCGTCCGCGGCCAGCCGATCGAAGACCACCTGCTCCCCGCAACAGAGGGCGGCCGCGGTCAGGAACCGCGAGAACGGCTCCACGCCGCGCACCAACCCCTCGGCCTGTATCTCCAGTCGCAGGTAAGCTCCGCAGTAGGCGCGCAGGTCCTCGAGCGGATCGTCCGAGTAGTAGATCGACGGGATGGAGCCGACGTTCGCCGCCCGCAACAGGTCCCAGTCCGGCACCTCCGCGGACACGAGCGGGAACAGGTGGCGGATCCGCGCCCGGCCGCCGAGCAGGTTGACGCCGCCGCGGCGCAGCTTGGCGGGGCTGCTGGCAGCCAGCACGAACCGGAACCCGCGGCTCTCGATCAGGTCGTGCACGTCGTCGAGCAGGCTCGGCAGCTTCTGGATTTCGTCGATGATTACCGGCCCGGCGGATGGGTCGGCGGCCGCCAACTCACCCTGCAGCCGGCCCGGTTCGCGCGAGAGGCGCAGAAACACGTCGCCGCGCAACAGGTCGAAGCGCGGGGAGTCGGGGAAGGTTCGGCGCAGGTAGGTGGACTTGCCGGTCTGGCGCGGTCCGAACAGGAACGCGGAGCGCGCGCGAAGGTCCGTGCGCAGATCGAGGCGGCGGTCCAGAGGCAGAGGCACCCGCCCACCCTACCCGAATCCCGGCTTTTCCGCAACTCAATTGCGGAAAAAAGACATTTTCCAGCATGTCAGTTGCCGATATGGCCCGAACCGTGCTCGCCACCGGGGTGCGAACGCGAAAGTGTATATCAACGGCGCTCGGCGTTTGGCGGGCCCGCTCCACCTTGCCTTGCTGCCCGGCCCCCCCCGGCGGGCTACTCCGTGGTCCAAAAAACAGCCGGAACAGTTGACTCAAGTCTTGTATATGCTTATACTTGATCTGTGAATAAGACATCTCTCGACACGCCGATCACGACCACCGTTGCCGCCCTTTCCGACCAACGTCTGCTGCAGCGGGTCAAGGAACTTTCCGCCATCGAACACTACGTCCAAGGCGTAGTAATCGATCACCTGCGCGAAGTTGAGCGGCGCGGTCTGTATCTCACTCTGGGATTCTCCAGCATGTTCGATTTACACCATGCGCGAACTGGGCTACAGCACTGGCGCCGCTTGGCGGCGGCTCAAGGCGATGCGGCTGTGCGAGGAAGTGAAAGGGGCGCGGGGTCGGCTGCTGGAGGGCACGCTGACGCTGGACGCGGCGGCGCAGTTGCAGTACGCCTTTGAGCAGCAGGAGCGCAAGGCGCGCCGCTCGACCACCCCCGACACCGACCAGCATGCCGGGAGCGGGACGCAGGCCGCTACCGGGTCGGCCACGTCGGTCATGGAGCCCGGCGCACGGGCGGCCGTAGCGCCTGGCGGGTTGGCGCCGGACGTAGCGGCGCGCGCGGCCGGGCCGGAGGGGTCGGCGGGTGCGCCCATCGGCTTGGTACCGGATGCGCCGGTGCGCGCGCCGGAGCGGCCGGCAACGCCGGTGCCGGACGCGGCGGAGCGGGAGTCCCTGGTGGCGCAGGCGGCCGGCAAGAGCACGCGGCGGGCGCGGGAGATGCTCGCTAAAGTCGATCCCGATCTGGCGCGGGCGGCGGACCGAGTGCGGCCGCTGGGAGCCGGGCGGTGGGAGCTCAAGGCGGTGATCGATGACGACTTGCCAGGTCGGGCCGCAGCAGCCGCCGGAATCGCCACTTCGGCGCCGAAGGCAGGAGGCCGCTCGCAGCCTGCGGCGCATCGGGCCGACAGGCTCGCCACGCCGGCGGCGGTGAGGCGGCAGGTGTGGGAGCGCGACCGGGGCTGCTGCAGCTTCGCGCCTCGGTGAAGAGCGAGCGGTTCCAGAGCGACTACGAGCGTCTGCTCGCCGCCTCCGCACCGATGGAGGATCAGCCGATGGCCGCCTGACCGCTATCAACGTTTTGGAAGTGCGCCCGCCGCGCCCCCACGCGTTTGACACCCCACCCACGCCGGTTACTATCGCGGAATCATCACCATGCAACCCGTGTCGATCACCATGCTCAACTCGATGGCCGACCCTGACTTCGAGACCGCGCTGGACCGCCACCGCGAGTGGGGATTGCAGCACCTGGATCTGAAAGACTCGATCTTCGGCAAGGGCGTCGCCGGCCTGGACGCCGCCGAGGCGCAGCGCGCCGCCGAGCTGATCGCCGCGCGCGGGCTGACCGTCCACTGCATGTCCACGCAGCTCTTTCACGGCGACGTGGAGGTGGGCGAGGCCGCCTTCCGCCAAGCCCACCTGGAGCCGCTGGAACGCGCCATCGAAGTGGCCGCGATCCTGCGCCCGCGCCTGTTCCGGCTGCTGTCGGCGCGCACCAGGCGCCGCGCCGAGGTCGCCGACAGCGTGGACTACCTGCGGCGCGAGCATCCCTGGGTGATCGCCTGCTACCGCGAGGCAATTCAGCGGCTGGCCGCGGCCGGGCTGCAGGTCACCATCGAGAACGAGTGCCACGCCAATATCTTCGTCACCCCGGATGAGGTGACCGGCTTCTTCGCGGCGCTGGACTGCGGCGCCGCCGTCAACCTGACCTGGGACGTGCAGAACATGTGGCAGATGGGCACCTTCCCCACGCTGCAGGTCTACCGCCGGCTGCGCCCGCTGCTCGCCTACTACCACCTGAAGGGCGGCCAGTCCGCGCCCGGCAGCAACGCGTTGCGCTGGCGCTCCGGCCTGGAGGACGCCTCCTGGCCGGTAGCCGAAATCACCCGGCAGGTGGCGGCGGACGGGGTGAGTCCGGTGATCTGCCTCAACGGATCGCACGGCGAACGCAAACCGGGGTACCCGTACCACGACGTGCTCGCGCGCGACCTGGCCTTCGTGCGCGGCATGCTTGGCCGCCGGCAACACGGCGCCACCAGCCGATGAGCTACCAGCGCGAGTTCGAGCGGCGCCTCAACGTCGCCGTCGTGGGCGTGGGGTCACACAGTTATCGCAACGTCCTGCCCACGCTGCACTACCTGCCGGTGAGGCTGCGCGCGCTGTGCGATCCCAACGTGGAGTTGGCGCAGCGCACGGCCGAGGAGTACGGCGTACGGGCCTGCTACGCCAGTACCGCCGAGATGTACCGCAACGAGGAGCTGGACGCGGTGTTCCTGTGCGTCTCGGCGCGGCTGCACCCCGAGCTGGCCTGCGAGGCGCTGGCCGCCGGGCTGCACGTCTGGATGGAGAAGCCGGCCGCGGTCTGCGCCGCGCAAGTGGAATCGATCATCGCGCAGCGCGGCGACCGCGTGGCGGTGGTGGGCCTCAAGAAGGCGTTCCTGCCGGCCACGCGCAAGGTGATCGAGATCATGGCGAACCCGGAGTGCGCGCCGCTGCAAGGCATGACCGCGGAGTACCGGCTGCGGCTGCCGGCGGAGGGCGCCGCGGTGCTGGCCGACCCCCGGCTGCGCAACCCGTTCGCCGACGCCTGCCACCCGCTGGCGCTGATGCTCGCGGTGGGCGGCGAGGTGCGCGCGGTGACCATGCACCGGAACTCCCGGCAGGTGGGCGCCTGCGTGCTGGAGTTCGCCAACGGCGCGGTGGGCACCTTCAGCCTGGTATCGGCGCCGACGTTGCCGTTGGAACGCTACGCGTTCTGGGGCAACTGGCACGTGAGTATCGAGAACGGATCGCGGGTCACGGTGCGGCGCGGCATCCCGTTCGCGTACGGGCGCACCACCAGCTTCGCCCCCACCGGCCTGGACTCCGGCGCGGTGGTGTGGGAACCGCAAAACACCTTGGCCACGCTGGAGAACAAGGCGCTGTTTACGCAGGGCTTCTACAACGAGATGCGCTACTTCTGCGACTGCGTGCTGGAGGAGCGGCCGGCGCGGCAGGGCTCGCTGGAGTTCACGCTGCACCTGATGCGCGTCTACGAGGCGGCGCTACGCTCGCAGGGCAGCAGGATCGAGATCACATGAGCCGCGACGGATTCGAACCGTCGACCCACAGCTTAAAAGGCTGTTGCTCTACCGACTGAGCTAGCGGCCCGGGGCCGCCAATGTAGTGGTCCGGCGGCACGCGTGTAAACCGTAAACCGGCCGCCCGGCCGCCGGCGGGCTCTAGCGGTCGAGTTGCGCCCGCACCGTGCTCAAGGCGCGCTCCAGCCGCTCGCGCATGTCGGCCGTAAACGGGTTGTAGCGCTGCAGGTCGAGGAAGAGCTGCAGCGAGTCGTTGCAGGTCTGCTCCACGATTTCGCGCAGCTTGCGGTAGCCGACGGTGGAGATAGTGGACTCGCCGAGGCCCATCTCCGCCAGCACCCGCCCCAGGTAGTGGGTGATGCCCTGGGTGAAGGCGGCTTCGCGGTCATGCTGCTCCGCGGTCATCATCACTACCCGCAGGCCCATCGCGGCGAAGCGCGTCCGCCACTCCTGCACGCAGGCGCCGGAGACGCGCACCGGACACAGTATCAACGGCTGGCCGGCGATTCCCCGGCGCGCCGAGTCGGGGCCGAACATGGGATGGGTAGCCAATATCCGCACCGGCGGCCGCAGCCGCCGTTCCATCACCTGCGCCGCGAATCCCTTGATCGAACAGGTGTCCATCACCAGGGCGTGCGGTCCAAGATGCGGGGCGATGCGGTCGACCACCTCCTCCAGTGCGGAGATGGCGACGCACAGGACCACCACCGGACAGCGCAGCACCTCCCGTTCCGACACCATGCGGACCGCGGCCGGCGGCCGGTGAAGGCGGCGCGAGTAGGCGCACACGCTGAAGTGACGAGCGAGTTGGGCGGCCCAGAACGCGCCGAAGCGCCCCAGGCCGTAGATGCCGACCTGCACGGCCCGAATCATACGGAGGGGTACGGCGGCCGGCAAGACACCGGCGCCGGCCGGCCGCTGGCCGAACCGGTGGCGGGGGCGGCGCGCCTCGGCTATGATGCGCCCATGAAAATTGCCCTGGTCGGTTACGGCCGCATGGGCCGCGCGGCGGGCGCCGCGGCGGCGGCCGCAGGTCATCAGGTCGTGGCGCGGATCGATCCCGCGGCGGCGGACGCCGACGCCGCCGAGCTGAGCGCCGAGGTGGCCGCCGGCGCCGACGTTGCCATCGAGTTCAGCAGCGCCGAGGCGGTGGTCGAGAACGCGCGGCGCTACGTCCGCTTCGGCCTCAGCGCGGTGGTCGGCACCACCGGTTGGAACGACCGTCTCGCCGAGGTGAGCGCCATCGTCGCCGGCGGCTCCTGCGGCTACCTGCATGCCACCAACTTTTCCGTGGGCGTGCAGATCTTCATGCGCCTGGCGGCGCAGGCGACGGCGCTGCTCGACCCGTTCGACGACTACGACCTGGCGATCTTCGAGCGCCACCACCGGCGCAAGGCCGACTCGCCGTCGGGTACCGCCCTGAGCCTCGCGCAGGCGGTGCTGGGCGCCAGCTCCCGCAAGCGGCGGGTGGCTACCGAACGCCTCGACCGGCAGATCGCCGCCGACGAGTTGCACGTGGCCGCGGTGCGCGGGGGCGAGGAGCCGGGCACGCACACGCTGGTGTTCGACGCCTTGGACGACACCATCGAGCTGACCCACCGCGCGCGGGGGCGCGCCGCGCTGGCCGCCGGGGCGCTGCGCAGCGCCGTCTGGCTCACCGCCGCGCCGCGCAAGACCGGCATCTACGACATGGACGACCTGATCAACGAGATGGCCGGCGCCCGGTAGCGGGGGCCGGTTGCGTGCGGCGGCCGGCGGGCGCGAGCGTCCGGTTGCGGCCGCGTCCGCCGGCGAGTAGGCTTGGAGAAGGAGGCAGACTATGTTCGAAGGTACCTTTACCGCGCTGGTGACGCCGTTCACCGACGGCGGCGAGTTGGACCGCGCCGCTCTCAAGGCGCTGGTGGAGCGGCAGATCGCCGCCGGCATCACCGGCCTGGTTCCGGTCGGGACCACCGGGGAGAGTCCCACGCTGACCAACGACGAACACCACGAGGTAATCCGGCTGGTGGTGGAGCAGGCCGCCGGGCGGGTACCGGTGATCGCCGGCTGCGGTTCCAACAACACCGCCGAGGCGCTGGAGCACACCAAATTCGCCAAGGAGGTGGGCGCCCAGGCCAGCCTGCACGTCGCCGGCTACTACAACAAGCCCTCCCCCAGCGGCTTTCTGCAGCACTTCCGGCTGCTCGCGGACCGCGTGGACCTGCCGATCATCGTCTACAACATCCCGGGCCGCACCGGCAAGAACATCGACAACGAGACCATGCTGGCGCTCGCCGAACACCCCAATATCGTGGGCGTCAAGGAGGCCAGCGGCGACTTCAAGCAGATCATGGACCTGATTCGGCGCCGCCCGGACGGATTCACGGTGCTGTCGGGCGACGACGAGATCACGCTGCCGATCATGGCGCTGGGCGGCAACGGCGTGATCTCGGTCACCAGCAACCTGCTCCCTGAAAAGATGGTGGCGCTGGTGGAGCGGATGCGGGCCGGCGACGGCGCCGGGGCGCGTGCCGTGCACTACGAGATCCTGCCGGTGATAACCGCCCTGATGGGGCTGGACACCAACCCCATTCCGGTCAAGGCGGCGATGGAGATCGCGGGGCTGATGGAGGCCAGCTACCGCCTGCCGATGACGCCGCTCACCGAATCCGCCGCGGCGGAGCTGCGCCGGGTGCTGAACGAGTACGGCCTCGACTGACCGGCAGCCGCGCGCCCTACCCGGATTGCTCCGCAGCGAGCGGATCCGCTTCCCCGGCGAGCGGGTCCGTGGGTTCGGCGGCCGCGCCCGCCGCGGTGAGGGCGTTGGCCAGGCGGATGACGGTGGCCGGCGCCAACTCCTCGGCGCGGCGGCCGGCATCCACCCCCGCCGCCTCCACCGCGTCCAGCATCCGCGCCTTGCTGAGGCCGAACCCGCCCTCCGACAACAGGTTGTTGCGTAAGGTTTTGCGCCGCGTACGGAAGGACGCGCGGATGAGCGCGAACAACACCGAGCGATTGCTCACCCGGCGCGGGCGGGGGGCGGCCCGCAGCTCGATTACCGCCGAGGTCACCTCCGGCGCCGGATAGAAGGTGCCGGGCGCCAGCTCGCCGTGCGCGGTTACCTGACTCAGACACTGGCACAGCACCGACAGCGAGGAGTAGTTGCGCGATCGTGGGCGCGCCAGCAGCCGCTCGGCCAGTTCGCGTTGCACGGTGAACACACAGCTCAGCGGCAGGGCGTCATGCTGCACCAGCGCGGCGATGATCGCCGCGGAGCAGCTATAAGGCAGGTTGCCGACGATGCGATGCGGCGGCCCATGCTCGGCACGCGCCTGCTGCCAGGTACGCAAAAAGTCGCCGGCGACCATCACCACCTGCGGTTCGCCCGCCAGTTCCTCCTGCAAGTGGCGAATCAGGCCGTGGTCGATCTCGAACAGCACCAGCCGCGCGCAGCGCGGCAGCAGTTCGCCGGTCACCGCGCCGAGTCCGGGGCCGATTTCCCACACCGTGTCGCCGGCGCGCGGCCCCAGGGTCGCCACCAGCTTGCCGCGGGTGCGCGGATTGAGCATGAAGTGCTGACCCCAACGCTTCTTCGGCTCCACGCCGAGGCTGCGTAGCTTGTCCCCCACCGCGGCGGGCGAGTTGTGGTTCACCAGCGAATTCCCGGCGCCAGCCCGAACAGATCGTTGAGCATCGTCAGCCCACTATACAACAGGTTCAGCAGGTAGTTGGTAACCGGCTGCAGGCGGCCGCCGCTCAGCTCCGTTGCCGTGACGGCGGCGACGCCGAACCACAGGAACAGCGCGGTATAGGGCACCAGCACCAGCCCCGACAGCATGCCGACCGGATGCAGCCGGCCGAACGTCGCAAGCACCAGCGGCGCGGTGGCCGCCTGCGCGCCGACCGCCATGCCGACGGCGGAGCGCAGGCCGGGCGGCAACCAGGCCGGAAGCCGGCGCGCGATCCATGGCCCAAGCTGCAGGATGCCCAGCAGGGCCGCGTAGGAGAGTTGGAACGACAGTTCGCGCACCACCCGCGGGTCGGCGGCCAGGGCCGCGAGGGCGGACAACGCCAGTACTTCCAGGGAACGGGGGCGGCGGCCGGCGGCCGCCGCCAGCCGGCTCAGCACCAGCATCATGGCGGCCCGCGCCAGCGACGGGCGGATGCCGGCCAGTTCCACGTACAGGAGTACCGCTCCCAGGCCGACCGCGGCGCCCAGCGCCACCCACAGGCGCTGCCGGCGCGGCGCCGCCAGCAGGCCCAACAGGGCGACGCCGCGGCCCAGGCCGCCGGCGAGCGCGTACACCAACCCCACGTGCAGGCCGGAGAGCGCCAGCAGGTGCAGCGCGCCGGCGCGGCGGAACGCTTCCACCTCCTCCGCGCGCAGGTGGCGGCGGTCGCCCAGCAGCACCGCCAGCAGCAGGCCGGAGCCGGGGCCGCGCTGGTTGAGGATCATTCGCTCCAGGGCGGCGCGGGAGCGCGCCCGTAGCGCGTCCGTGGCGCCCGCGTAGGGAGCCCAGCGGAGTTGCCCGCCGCCGAACGCGCGCAGGGTGCCGGGGGCGCCGCGCCGCAGCGACAGGCCGCTGACCACGACCCGCCGGCCGCGGTAGCCGCGCTCCCCCGCCGCCGCGGCGAGGGTGGCGTCAATGGTGAAGCGCGCCGAAGCTGCGGTGGCTAGGCGCGTCGACACCACCCGGTCGACGGCAATGCGGTAAAAGGCGCCGGCGCCGTAGGGGCGGTCGTCGCGGGTCAACACCCCGTGCAGTTCGTCGATGGAACTGAGCGGCAGCCCGGCCCCGCCGCCGGCGTGGCGCAGGTGGGAGCCCAGCTCCGCCCCGCCCGCCAGGGCGCAGCCCGCCGCCGCGGCCAGCAGCGCGCGCCGGCCGCGCCAGCGCCGCGGGGCCGCGGCGCCGGCGGCAGCGGTCAGCAGCGCCGGCAGGGCCAGCAGCAGCGCCGCGCCGGCGTTCAGCGCGGCCGGCGGGAGATGCGCCGCCGCCAGCAGGTACGCCACCGCGGCACCAGCCGCCACCACCGCCGGCGCGGCGGCGGGGCGCTCGGGGCGCTCGGGGCGCTCGGGTCGCTTGGGTAAGGACGCAGCAGCCACTAACCGTTACCACGGCCCGAATCGCGCCGCCGCTTTTGCCCCTGCCCACGGGCGCACTCCGAGCGGGCTTCCCCCGGACGCGTTCGCGTCGGCGGCGGCAGCCCAATCGGCCGTCGTGGGCCGCCCTCTGCCGCGGCGGCCGCCTCCCGGTATGATCGAAGCCGCATGCGGCCTTTCGACGCTGCTTCCGGCCGGCCGCGCCGCGCGGCCCCGCCGGCGCTCGCCGCGGCCGGCGTCGGCGCCTGCCCGCGCTCCCCGGCCGCGGCGCTGGGGCGGCTGGCGCTGCTCTACCCGCTGATCATGCTGCCGGCCGGCGCGTTCGGCTTGCCGCGCACGCTGCTCGCCGCCGCCGCGCTGGCCGCGCTGCAGACCGGCGTGCTGCTGTTAGTGGTGGCGCGGGACCGCAGCCGCGCCCCCATCCCGTGGCGGCCGCGCCGGCGCGACGCCGCGGAGGCCGCGCTCATCGCGGCCGCGCTGCTGGCCGCGCTGGCCCTGCTCACGCTGCTGGCCGGCGCGCTGCCGGAGCCGGCGCGCGAGGCGCTGCTGCGCGGCTACCGCTGGGAGCTCACCGACGCCGCCCTGCTACCGGCCGCGCTGGCCTTCGTGCTGGCCAGCGCCTACCGGGAGGAGCTCTATTTCCGCGCCTACTTCCTGAGCGTGCTGGCCGGGACCCCTACCCCCGGCTGGCTGGCGGTGCTCGCCTCGGCGCTGCTGTTCGGCGCCGGGCACCTGTACCAGGGTTGGCTGGCCGCGGGCGGCGCCCTGCTGATCGGCATCGCCTTCGCCCTGCTCTACCGGCAGCGCCCGGCGCTGCACCGGCTGGCATGGGCGCACGCCGCCTTCAACCTGGCGGTGCTTGCCAGCACCTTGTTGGCGGAGTAGCGGCTCCGCTACACTCGTTGGCAATATGAGGAAGAACGCCGCCGGCGGCGCGGCCCGGCGCCGGGCGCTGGCGCTCCTGCTGCTGGCGGCTCTCGCCGCCGCCGGCGGCACGGCGTTCGGGCGCCGCGAAGCCGCGGCCCCGCAACCCGCCCCCGCGGCGGAGGCCGCCGGTGCGCAAGCGGCTGGCGCGGGCGCGGAAGCCTCCGGCGGCGCCGCACCGGCGTCCGCCGACCCCGACACCGCCCGGATGCAGGAACTGGGCTTCCAGTTGCCGCGCCGCGCCGTGCAGGCGGTGAGCTTCGACCTGCAGGACCTCGCCGGTGCCTCCCACTCCCTGGACGCCTACCACGGGTCGCTGGTATTCCTCAACTTCTGGGCCACTTGGTGCGGTCCCTGCCGCACCGAGATGCCGGCCATGCAGGCGCTGCACGAGCGCCTCGCCGCCGGCTCCGACTTCGTCATGCTCGCCATCAACCTGCAGGAGGACGCCGCGCTGGTGCGGAGCTTCGCCGAGGAACTGGGGCTGTCGTTCCGCATCCTGCTCGACGCCAGCGGCGAAATCGCCGCCGCCTACGGGGCGCGCACCCTGCCGATGAGCTACCTCATCGACAAGGACGGATCGATCCTGGCGCGCGTCGTCGGCATCCGAAACTGGGATCAGCCGGAGTTCGAGCGCCTGTTCCGCAGCCTCGCCGGACGCGGAGCGGCGCCCGGTTGACCCTCCTTTACACCGCCCGTCCGCCCGGTGTACAAACGGGAATGAGCGAACGCCGGTAATGCCCACGAGCAACAACGCAGTCGACGTATTTCGGAAGGTGCGGTCCTTCGCGGACCAGAAGGCCGCCAAGATAGCGGCCATCGGCTTCTATCCCTACTACGCCGCCATTCAGGAGAATCGCGGTTCGCGCGTCGTCATAGACGGCCGCGAGCTGATCATGATCGGCTCGAACAACTATCTCGGCCTCTCCTGGGACCGCCGCGTGATCGAGGCGGCGATCGAGGCGACGCGCCGCTACGGCACCAGTTGCTCCGGTTCGCGCTTTCTCAACGGTACCCTGCACCTGCACGAGGAGTTGGAGGAGCAACTCGCCGACTTCGTGAGCAAACCCGCCGCGCTCTGCTTCACCACCGGCTATCAGACCAACCTCGGCGCCCTGCAGGCGCTCGCCGGTCGCCACGATCACGTGTTCTCCGACCGCCTCAACCACGGCTCGCTGGTGGATGGCATGTTGCTGGCCGCGGGCACCACCGGCGGCACCCGCATTCACCGTTACCACCACAACGACCTCGCCGACCTGGAGCGCCTGCTGCGCACCGTGGAGGGCGGCGGCAAGCTGATCGTGACCGACGGCGTGTTTTCCATGGAAGGCGACATCGCCCCGCTGCCCGCGCTCGGCAAGCTCGCGCGCCGCTACGGTGCCCGCCTGTACCTGGACGAGGCGCACGCGCTGGGGGTAATCGGCGCCACCGGGCGCGGTTCGCAGGAGCACTTCGACTGCCACGACGCCGCCGACGTGCTGATGTGCACCTTCTCCAAGTCGTTCGGCGCCGTGGGCGGGTTCGTCGCCGGCGAGCCGGACGTGGTCGATCATATCAAGCACCACGCCCGTTCGTTCATCTTCAGCGCCAGCATGCCGCCGGGCACCATTGCCGCGGTGGCCGCGGCGCTGCGCATCATGCGGGAGGAGCCGCACCACGTGCAGCGCCTGCAGGCAATCGGCGCGCGCATGATCCGCGAGTTCAAGCGCCTCGGTTTCAACGTAGGCACCACCGAGACCCCGATCGTGCCGCTGATCATCGGCGACGACGCGCTCACCTTCCGCTTCTACCGCGCCCTCATGGAGCACGGCGTGTACGTCAACCCGGTGGTGAGCCCGGCCGCGCCGCCCGGCGGGTCGCTGATCCGCACCTCCTACATGGCGATTCACGACGACGACGAGCTGGACCGCGCCCTGGAAACGTGCGCCACCCAGGCGCGGGCGCTGGGGATCATCTAGGCGCAATGCCGCCGATTACCGAGCTGATTCCCCACCGGCCCCCGTTTCTGCTGGTGGACCGCATCGAACGGGCCGACGCCGACGAGATCGTCGGCTACAAGCGGTTTGGCGCCGATGAACCGTTCTTCGCCGGGCACTTCCCCGGCTATCCGGTGGTGCCGGGCGTGCTGCTGGTGGAGTGCATGGCGCAGACCGGGGGCGCCGGAGTGGTGGCGATGGGCGCTTCCGAGGAGGACGGCGAACAGGCCGGCGAGGAGGCCAGGGTGACCTTTCTGGCCAGCATCGAAAAGGCCCGGTTTCGCCGTCAGGTGCGGCCGGGCGACGAGGTGCGCGTCGTCGTCACTACCAAGCGGCGCAGCAACAATGCCATTCGGCAGAGCGGCAAAGTCTACCTGGGCGGGCAGGTGGCCGCCGAGGCGGAGTGGCTCTGTCTACGCGGAGGGTGACCATGCAAGACACCGTATCCCAGCGCCTGCTGCGCGTGGTGGAGACCCACCGTGACGCGGTCGCGGTGCTCAGCAAGGATCGCGGCGGCGACTTTCAGCCGACCGGCTTTCAGGCGCTGCGGTCCGAGGTGGCCGTAGTGGCCGCGGGCCTGGCCGCCGCCGGGGTGGCGCGCGGCGACCACGTCGGCCTGATCTGCGACACGCGCAAGGAGTGGCTGCTGGTCGATCAGGCGCTGCTGGGGCTGGGCGCGGTGGACGTGCCGCGCGGCAGCGACTCTACCGCCGACGAGATCGCCTACATCCTGGACCACGCCGATTGCAAGACCGCCTGCGTGGAGAACGCCGCGCAGTTGGCCAAGGTGACCGGTATCAAGGAGCGGCTGCCGCAACTCGGCCGCGCCGTGGTGCTGGATGCGGCGGAGCTCGACTCGGCGGGGCGCGCCGCGGCGAAAGCGCAGGGCCTGGAGGTGCTCTCGCTGGATGAGGTAGTCCGCTCCGGCGGCGAGCCGGCCAAGGCGGAGAGCCTGTTTCGCGCCGAAGCGGCGCAGGGCAAGCCGGACGACTTGGCCACCATCATCTACACCTCCGGCACCACCGGCGAGCCCAAGGGGGTGATGCTCACCCACCGCAACTTCGTGTACCAGATCGACGCGATTCCCGATTCAATCGCGATCGGCCCCGGCGACCTGCTGCTGTCGGTGCTGCCGGTGTGGCACTCCTACGAGCGCATCATCGAGTACGCGGCGCTGTTCTCCGGCGCCGGCATCGCCTACTCCAAGCCGATCCGGGAGGTGATGCTGGCCGATCTCGCCGCCGTGAATCCCACCTTCTTCCCCACCGTACCGCGCATCTGGGAGGGGGTTCGCGCCGGCGTGTACCGCAACGTGGAGGCCGAGGGCGGCGTCAAGGCGGCGCTGTTCAAGTTCTTCATTGCAGTAGGGGCCGCCCACAGCGGGTTGTCGCGCCGGCTGCACGGGCGCAACGCGACCTTTACCGTGCGCCCGCGCGCGCTGGACGCGCTGACCGCGGCGCTGCCGCTGGCGCTGCTCACGCCGCTGGCGCTGCTGGGCAAGGTGCTGGTGTTCAGCAAGATCACGGCGCGCCTGGGGACCCGCTTCAAGGCCGGCATTTCCGGCGCGGGGGCGCTGCCGGGGTACGTGGACGACTTCTTCGCCGCGGCCGGCATCCTGGTGCTGGAAGGCTACGGCCTGACCGAGGCGGCGCCGGTGGTGTCGGTGCGCAAGCTCGATCACCCGGTAAGCGGCACGGTGGGACCGCCCATCACCGGCACCGAGGTGAAGGTGATCAAGGACGACGGCAACCGCGCGCTGCCGGGCGAGCGCGGGGTGATCCACGTGCGCGGCCCGCAGATCATGCACGGCTACTACAAGCGCCCCGGCGACACCGCCGCGGTGCTGGCGGCCGACGGCTGGCTGGACACCGGGGACATCGGCACGCTCACCGTGAACGGCGAGATCCAGATCACCGGGCGGGCCAAGGACACGGTGGTGCTCCTGGGCGGCGAGAACGTCGAACCGGAGCCGATCGAGGACCTGGTGCGGCAGTCGGAGTACATCGAACACGTGATGGTGGTGGGTCAGGATCAACGGTTCCTCGGCGCCCTGGTGGTGCCCAACGCGGAGACGGTCGCGCCCTACGCCGCCGAACACGGGGTCACCGGTAGCGGCCTGGCGGCTCTGGCCGCCAGCCCCGAGGTGCAGCGCCTGGTTCAGGAGGAGGTGCAGAGCCGCGTGAATGCCAGGAACGGATTCAAGAGCTTCGAGCGCATCGCGCGCATCGCGCTCCTCGACCAGCCGTTCGAGGTGGGCGACCAGCTCACCCACACGCTGAAGATGCGCCGCCACGTGATCGCCGCCCAATACGAACAACGGATCGCCGACCTGTTCAAGTGACGCCGCAGGAAGCGCCGGCCCCGGCCGGAGGGCCGCGCCGGAGGGCCGCGCGCCGGGGAGGCGTAACGTGGCTCCGGTAGTCGTCTACCTCACCGGCTTCCGCCAGCACGCCGGCAAGACGGTCACCAGCCTCGGCATCATCTCGCAGCTCCGCAAGCACCTCGACCCGAGCGAGATCGGCTATCTCAAGCCGGTCGGGCAGCAGCTCGTGCGCAACGCCAAGGGCATGGTGGTGGACAAGGACGTGGAGCTGGTCGGCGAGTTCGCGCGGCTGACCGACCTGCCGCTCGCCGAGTTGTCGCCGGTCCGGTTCTCCGGCAACTTTACCCGTACCTATCTCGACTCGCGGCATCGGACACGGCTCACGCGCGCGCTGACCCTGGAAATCAGGCGTTCCCTGGGGCACCTCGCCGGGCGGCGCATCGTAATCGCCGAGGGCTCGGGGCATCCGGGCGTGGGCAGCGTGGTGGGGCTGTCCAACGCCGCGGTCGGCAAGCTGCTGGGGGCGGAGATCATCTTCGTGTCGGGCGGCGGCATCGGGCGCGCGCTGGATACCATCGACGTGGACCTCACCTACTTCCTGCACCACGGCTGCCGGGTACGCGGCCTGCTGGTCAACAAGGTCATTCCCGACAAGGCCGCCCAGGTGCGCCGCTACGTCACCGAGGAGCTGATCAACGAACGCTACGCCGCCGCCAACGGCTCCCCGCTGCATATCTTCGGCTACCTGCCCACCATTCCCGACCTGCCGCGCCCGTCGATGCGGGTGATTCTCGGCGCCCTGCCCCACGTCGAGCCGCTGGGCGACCCGGAGGCGATTTCCTGGCGGCGGCCGTGCGCGGCGATCAAGCTGATCTCGATGCCGGCGCAGCATCTCAAGTCGCAGCTCCGCCACTACGTGGGCGCGGGCGACGTGTTGATCATCAGCGCCAGCTCCACGCCCCGCCTGCGCCAGATCCTGGACTACCACGCCGCCATCGGGCATCGCGGCGGCATTGCCGGGCTGATCCTGACCTGCGGCGAAACCGAGCCGGTGGAGGAGGAGGTGCGTGACGCGCTGATAGGCGCGGGGCTGCCGGCGCTGTACGTGCGGGAGGATTCCGCCGCCACCGAGGAACGGCTGTTCCGGCTCTACGAAAACACCAAGCTGCAGGTCTACGACACCGGCAAGATCGCGGAGATCGAGCGCCTGTTCGAGGAGCACTTCGACACCGAACGCTTCCTCGACGTCTTTTTGAGATAGATGGGGTTGAGCAGGACGGGCGCTTCTGGCATGGTCCGGGCGGTTTCTACGGGGGTGTAAATGGATCTGTCACGCGTATTCTCGCCCGAGGTCGTGCTGGTGCCGCTTGAGGCGGACAGCGACGACGACGCGCTACGGCAACTGGTGGAGCGGCTGGTGGCCGCCGCCGGACTCGGCGCCGCCGAGCGGATAGTGGAGCGGCTCACCGAAGAGCCCGCGCTACGCGCCACCCTGGTGGGGAACGGCGCCGGCATCGTTCACACCCGGCTGGAGGAGCTGACCCATCCGGTCGCGGCCCTGGGAGTGCTGGCGCCGGGCCGCTCGCTGCACCTGGGCGCAACCCTGCAGTTCGTGGTAAACGTGATCTTCCTGGTGCTGTCGCCGGTCGAGCCGCCGGAACCCCACCTGGAGCTGATCACCGCCATCGCGACGCTGGTCCGCGACGAGGCCGCCCTGAACCGCCTGCGCGGCGCCGCGGCCCCGGCCCAGGCCATCGCAACACTCGCCGCCGCCGGCACCAACGCCGCCGCCGGCAAGCCGGGGTAACAGCCGCCCGCGCAGTGCTATCCGGGCTGCGAACCGCCTGGCGCGCCGGTCGCCGTCAGCCGGCGGCCACCTCGAAGGCGGTTACGTTGCGCGTCTCGCGGCTGAACTCCACTCCGAGCAGGTGGACTGTCTCGTCCCGGCCCCGGTACTTGGCCGCGTAGTCCCGCTCCCGCAACTGCGCCAGCGCCGCCCCCTCCCCCGCCTGCTCCACCACCTTGAACTCGAACAGGTACACCTGCTTGCCGGCCCGCACCGCCATGTCCAGCCGCCCGCTGCCGCTCGAATCCTCCACCGTGATCTCGTACCCCAACGCTGCCAAGTAGGAATAGAACACGCTCGCGTAGTACCCTTCGTAGCGCGCGATGTCGTTGTTGACGTACCACTGGTACGGAATGCTCGCAAAGAAGGCGTGGAACAGCTCCTGCAGGCCGGCGAAGTCGGCCGCTTTCAGCAGGCGCGCCAGGCGGATTCTGTCCGCAGTCTGCGCCCGGGCGCCCGGCGCCAGGCGGCTCAACAGCACCCGGTTCAGGCTCTGCCGCACTTCCCGGTTCGGATAGCCGAGCCGGTACAGCCGCTCGCCGTCCAGGTCCTCGTCGTCCGTGATCGTCAGATAGCCGGTCTGGAACAGCAGCGCCTCGGTGCCTATCTCCTCCACGTCGAACGCCGACAGCAGATCACCCGTGCCCACCATCTCCTCCAGCGAAACGGAGGAGACCTGCCGCTCAAACAGCGTGTTGACCAGGAACTTCGGCGAGCCGGTCTCGAACCAGTAGGCATCGAACTCGCGGCTGTCGAACAGCCGCAGCACGTCAAACGGGTTGTACACCTTCTCATCGCCGCGCCAGCAGTACCCGTTGTACCACTCGCGGATGCGCTTGCGGTCCAGCCCGGGCAGCTCGGGGGCGAACACGGTGTCCAGATCGGCCTCGGTGTAGCCGCAGATTCCGGAGTAGCGCGGGTCCAGCGTGAGGTCGGTGAGGTTGTTGAGGTCGGAGAACAGACTCACCTTGGAGAACTTGCTCACCCCGGTCAGGAAGGCGAAGCGCACGTGCGCGTCGCTGTCCTTGATCACCCCGTACAGACCGCGCAGGAAGGCGCGGTTGGCGCTGGCTACCTCGGGCGTTTCCAGCGCGTCCAGGATCGGCTTGTCGTATTCGTCCACCAGCACCGCCACCCGCTGCCCGGTACGCTCGTGCAGGGCTTCCAGCAGGTATGCGAAGCGGCCCGGCGCCGTCAGGTAGTCCGCCTCCACCTTATTGCGCCGTTCCACGGCCGCGAGCTGCTCCATGACGTTGTCCCGCAACAGTCCCGGCTGCGTGAAACTGCCGCCGCCGAAGCTGAGCCGCACCACCGGATGGCGTTGCGACCAGTCATGGCGCCTGTGGATATGGAGCCCCTCGAACAACGCCTCGCTGCCCTCGAACAGCTCCTTGAGCGTGTCCAGAAACAGACTCTTGCCGAACCGCCGCGGCCGCGACAGGAAGTAGTGCGTGCCCCCGTCAAGCAGACTCTCGACGTAGGGCGTCTTGTCCACGTAGTAACAATTCCGCTTGCGGAGCGTGCGGAAGGTCTGGATGCCGGTGGGCAGTCTGCGCTTGGTCATCGGTTCACCGCGGGGGAACGCTCCTTGTAGAAGGGCGCGTCGCCCCTGATGGAGACGCGGTAGCCGTGGCGGGTCTCCGGGTAGTAGTCCCAGATCGCCAGGTGCTGGGTGCAGCGGTTGTCCCACATCGCCACGGAGTGCGCCCGCCACCGGAATCGGCAGTGGAACTCCGGGCGCTCGCAATGGCGGAACAGGAACGCCAGCAGGGCATCGCTCTCAGCCAGGGGCAGCTCCTTGATGCGCGTCGTGAACCCGTGGTTCACGAACAGCGCCTGCCGCCCGGTGACCGGATGGGTCCGTACCACCGGATGCTCGGCGACGGGATAGTCGGCGTCGCGCAGGTTGGCGGCGCCGTAGCGCCCGCGGTAGTACTGCTCGCCGTCGTGCACGGCGGTCAATCCCGCCAGCAGCCGCCGCAGCCGCTCCGAAAGCGCTTCGTAGGCCGCGTACATGTTCGCAAACAGGGTGTCGCCGCCCGCCTGCGGCACCTGCACGACCCGCAGGATGCTGCCCAACGGCGGCTCGCGGTCGCAGGACACGTCCGAGTGCCACAAGCTGCCGGCCACGAACTCCACCTTGTCGTCGCCGTGCACCACCAGGATCTCGGGATGCTCGGCGTCCTTCGGGGCGGCCGGGTGTACGTGCAACTCGCCGAAGCGCCGGCCCAACGCCTTGTGCTGCGCGAAGGTGAGATGTTGATCGCGGAAGAACAGGACCAGGTGCTTGGCCCAGGCGGCCTGCAACTCGGCCAGGAGGGAGGCGCCGAGCGGCTGCGCAAGGTCCACGCCGGAGACCTCGGCGCCAATTACGGGAGACAGCGGCGCGACGCGCAGGGTTGAGCTCGGCACCGGTTAGCCCCTAGGGGAATCGAACCCCTCTTTTGAGAATGAGAGTCTCATGTCCTAGCCGATAGACGAAGGGGCCATGATTGCTGACACCGGTAATATAAGGGTGCCCGCCCCTGACCGTCAAGCTCCCACCCTCCTCTCCTCCCCCCTCCGCGTCCGCCTGCCGTGCCTTTGCCTTGCCGCCGGCGCTCCGTCAGTCAGGCATCGGCCGCCTCGAACGCGGTCACGGTGCGCGTCTCGCGGCTGAACTCCACGCCGATCAGGTGAATGGACTGGCCCCGGCCCCGGTACTTCGCCGCGTAGCCGCGCTCCCGCAACTGCGCCAGCGCCGCGCCCTCCCCCGCCTGCTCCACCACCTTGAACTCGAACAGGTAGACGTGATCGCCGGCCCGCACCGCCATGTCCAGCCGCCCAACCGCGCTCGACTCCTCCACCACCACGCCGTACCCCAGCGCCGCGAAGTAGGAGTAGAACACGCTCGCGTAGTACCCCTCGTAGCGCGCGATGTCGTTGTTGGTATGCCATTCATATGGGATGCTGGCAAAGAAAGCGTGGAACAACTCCTGCAGACCCGCGCAGTCAGCCGCTTCAAGCAGGCGCTCCAGGCGCATGCTGTTGACCATCTGCCGGTCGTCGTCCCGCACCAGATTTCGCAGCAGCACGTCGTTCAGGCTCTGCCTCACCTCCCGGTTCGGATAGCCCAGCCGATACACCGCCCTCCCGCCCAGCTTCTCTTCCGCGGTAATCGTCAGGTAGCCGGTCTGGAACAACAGCGCCTGGGTGCTTATGTGCTCCACGTCGAACGCCGACAGCAGGTCTTCCGTTCCCACCATCTCCTCCAACGACACGGTGGAGACCCGCCGCTTGAACAGCGTCTCCACCAGGAATGCCGGCGAGCCGGTCTCGAACCAGTGGGCGGCGAACTCGCCGCGGCGCAACAGCAGCAGCACGTCGAAGGGGTTGTAGACCTTCTCTTTGCCCAGCCAGCTATAGCCGTTGTACCAGTCGCGCGTCCGCTCGCGGTCGATGCCTTCGAGCTCCGGCGCGAACACGGTGTCCAGGTCCCGTTCCGTATAGCCGCAGATCGACGAGTAGGCCGGGTCCAGCGTGACGTCGGTAAGGTTGTTGAGCTGCGAGAACAGGTTCACCTTGGAGAACTTGCTCACGCCGGTCAGCAACGTGAACCGTATGCGCGCGTCGCTCGCCTTGATCACCCCGTACACGCTGCGCAGTAGGTCGTGGTTGGCGCTCGCCACGGTCGGTGTGCCCAGCATGTCCAGGATCGGCTTGTCGTATTCGTCCACCAGCACCACGACCCTCCGCCCGGTCCGTTGGTGCAGCACTTCCAGCAGGTACGCGAAGCGCCCCGGCACCGTGCGGGAGTCGGTCTCCACCTCGTGGCGCCGTTCCTCAGCCGCGAGCAGTTCCATGAGGCTGTCCTCCAACAGCTTCGGCTGCCGGTAGTCGCCGCCGGCAAAGTCCAGCCGCACCACCGGATTGGGCTCGCCCCAGGTCCAGCCTGGGTGGATGCGGAGCCCCTTGAACAGCTTCTCGTTGCCCTCGAACAGCTCCTTCAGCGTGTCCAAGAGCAGGCTCTTGCCGAACCGCCGTGGCCGTGACAGGAAGTAGTGCGTACCTTCGTCGACCAGCCGCTCAATGAAGGCGGTCTTGTCGACGTAGTAGCAGTTCTGCTCCCGCATCTTGCGGAAGCTCTGGATGCCGATCGGCAGCCGGCGCTTGGCCATCAGCCCATCATACCACGGAGCCGGCCAGTAGTCACGGCGTGCCGGGCGGCGGGGTGCGAACGCCGAAAGCGGTATTGATTGGGCTTCCACCCCTACGACTCACGATTAAGAAACGATCCTTCCTCAAGGCCCCCAATTGAGAAACGTTCGTTTCTTTATCAACGGCGTTCGGCGTTTGGCGGGCTGCCAAGCCCCCCGCTCGGGCTGCTCCGGGGGCCAAAAAAGTAGCCGGAACAGTTGACTCAAGTCTTTCCTATGATTATATTTGATCAGTGAATAGGACCTCTCTCGACACGCCGATCACCACCACCGTTGCCGCGCTTTCCGACCGATATCTGCTGCAGCGGGTCAAGGAACTTTCCGCCATCGAACACTACGTCCAAGGCGTGGTAATTGATCACCTACGCGAAGTTGAGCGGCGCGGTCTGTATCTCGCCCTGGGATTCTCCGGCATGTTCGATTACGTGCGCGAACTGGGCTACAGCACTGGCGCGGCGTGGCGGCGGCTCAAGGCGATGCGGCTGTGCGAGGAAGTGAAAGGGGCGCGCGGTCGGCTGTTGGAGGGCACGCTGACGCTGGACGCGGCGGCGCAGTTACAGCACGCCTTCGAGCGGCAGGAGCGCAAGGCGCGCCGCTCGACTACCCCCGACACGGACACGCATGGCGGCGGCGGGCACGAGGCGCAGGCCGATGCCGGGTCGGCCACGCCGGTCATGGAGCCCGCCGCTCGGACGGCCGTAGCGCCTGGCGGGCCGGCGCCGGACGTAGCGGCGCGCGATGCCGGGCCGGAGGGGTCGGCGGGTGCGCCCGGCGGCTTGGTACCGGATGCGCCGGTGCGCGCGCCGGAGCGGCCGGTAGCGCCGGTGCTGGACGCGGCGGAGCGGGAGTCGCTGGTGGCACAGGCGGCCGGCAAGAGCACGCGGCAGGTAAAGGAGATGCTGGCCAAAGTCGATCCCGAGCTGGCGCGGGCGGCGGACCGGATGCGGCCGCTGGGAGCCGGGCGGTGGGAGCTCAAGGCGGTGATCGATGACGACTGCCAGGTCGGATTGGAGCAACTCAAGGGGCTGCTGTCGCACGTTGATCCGCAGATGACGTTGGGGCAACTCCTGGGGCGGGTGGTACGGGAAGCGCTGGACCGCCACGACCCGTCGCGGCCGCCGCGCGGGCGGGGCCGTCGCCGCCGGACTCCCGAAGTTGCCGCCCAAACTTCGGCGCCGAAAACAGCGGCCGGGCCGGGCGCCGCTACGGCGGCGCAGCAGAGCGGCATGCCGGCAGGTTCCGCGACTTCGGCGCCGAACGTACCAGCGGACGCCGGCCAGCGCCGCGTTACAGTTGCGAAGTGGCCGGCGGTGACCACCCGGACCGCGGACGTCACGGCGGAGACTTCGGCGCCGAAAGAGGCTGCGACGGCGCCGCGGACCGAGCTACCGGCAGGCTCCGCGACTTCGCCGACGATGGTTCAGGCAGCGGACCGGCCTGCGGCAGGCGCCGGAATCGCCACTTCGCCGCCGAAGTCAGGAGGCGGCGCGCCGCCCGCGGCGCAACGGAGCGACCGGCTCGTCACGCCGGCGACTGCGCCGCCGCAGCCGCGCGTCCGCAGCCGCGCTATTCCCGTGGCGGTGAGGCGGCAGGTGTGGGAGCGCGACCGGGGCTGCTGCAGCTACGTGGACCGCGGCAGTGGGCGCCGGTGCGGCTCGCGGCATCTGCTGGAGATCGATCACGTCGTACCGTATGCGCTCGGCGGCAGCGCCGAGCCCGACAATCTCCGGCTGCTGTGCGCCGCCCATCACCGCTACCGCCATGCGGCGCGGGCGCACCAGCGGCCCCTGGTGCCTGACTTGGTGCCTACTTGGTGCCTCCCGGACCTTGCGCAGCTCTCATACCGCAATCCGGCCACTCATCAGGCGCGGCAAAAGCAGATCACGCGCCCTGGCGAGCCGAAGCGCGGACCGCTTCAGTATGCGGACCTGGCGGATCACGTCCGCTGAGCCAGGCATCATCACGTGTCAGACTTCGGCGCCGAAGTCCGCAGGAACTCGGCGGGGAAGCTGAGTTGAGTGCCTATCGGCGACGTGAGATAGGGCTCCAGTTCAATCTTGCTCACGCCATCTACGGTTACCGCATCGCCGCGACGACGCGGACGTTCCCGCCACGTTCCCTGCATGGGGTAGCACCTCAGCGGCCATATTGGCGTGCCGGCGGCTGAGCGGACGGCAGGATTCTTTGCCAGCACGAGTTCTTGCGGGTCTTGTAGCTGCACGAAGTACGGCGAATGGGTCGCGACGATGACCTGCCGCAGCGGGTTGTCTTCGGCTACCGCCTCTTCAGGGTCGACCGCGATGTCATGCAGCAATTCATTCAACGCCGTGAGCTTCTCCGGGTGGACGCCGTTTTCCGGTTCCTCCAGACAGTACAGACCGGCGTCGGCCGTCTCGGAGATGACGGTCAGGGCCAGGAACCTCAACGTTCCGTCGGAAATGGAGTTCGCCCGCAGGCGCACGCCGCCGCGTTCTTCAAGCTCCAGCAAGTGGAGTTGGCGAGCTTCGTCGCTCACCGCCCGCACCGCTCGTACCGGCACCACCCAGGACAACGTGTTGGCGACTCGGCACAGGACGTCGTCGTAAGGATCCCCCGCGCCCGCGGATTGGGATGCTTGCCTGGCCAGATGGTGCAGCGTGACGGGGAGGCGTCCGCCGTCGGCGGTGATGCCCGGCGCGTCGGTGAACCGGTCCGGGCGCCGCATCGCCGAGGGCTCCGGCGCCAGGATGCGCCAGCGCTGCATTTCCCGGCGCGCTGCCAGGATGGTCGGCGTGGCCGCCGTGTTCTCGGTGCCGATGATGGTCCGCGGAGCGCGGGCCGCAAGCGCCGCGGGCCGCGTCCGTCCGGAGGGGCCGCCGTCCTGGTGGATCACGATGGCCGCCGATTCCGGCGCCCGGCCACCGCGCGTTGAGACGTAGCCTACTCCGCGCCGCTTATTGAAGATGACCTTGTTCCGAAACCGCTGCACGTGGTGTGGAAATCGCAACTTCCGAGACGCAGCGCCGGACGGGACGTGGCGCAACTCCTCGCGTTCCAGCACGAGGCCGCCAAACGATCCGCCGGAGAGTGATGGAGGATCGCGTCGAAACACCACTTCGTACCTCAGAAACGTCGATGAACTCTCCCCCTGCCGCCCGAAGTCATCCACGACCCGTCGATCGACGATCATCTCGGCGGCGAACCTGATACGGTCTGCCGCGGCGCCGTTGGCGGAGAAGAACAGATCGCCGACTTCGCCGATTTCCTGTTCGGAACTCCGAATCAGCAACGCGGATTGGTTGATGGTGTGATCGGTCAGTAACGAAAGGAACCGGATGGCGTCGAAGATGTTGGACTTGCCGGCGCCGTTGACGCCGGCGATGCAGGTATACGGCCCAAGATCAAGAGCAAAGTCGACCAGATTCTTGAAGCCGTCTACTTCAATGCGGGTCAGCATGAGTGCCTCGTGACTGCCTCTTGGATTGTAGCTTAGGGTGTCTCCGCTGGTTCATTCTACCCCTCACCGCTCCGGCGGGGGGCGGCGGGTGGGTTGCAGGAGGGGCGATGGGTACGGAAGGCAGCGCGCCGGAGGCGCAGGGGGCGCAGGCGGAAGGCCGGCGGCGGCTGGATGGCCGGGTGGCGTTGATCGCCGGGGGAGCGGGGGCGATGGGCGCGGCGGTGGCGCGCCGGTTCGCGGCTGCCGGCGCGCGGGTTGCGGTAGCCGACCGCCGCGTCGACGCGGCCGCCGCGGTGGCCGGAGAGCTGAGCGCGGCGGGCGGCGCCGCGCTGGCCCTGCCGCTCGACGTCACCGAGCCGGAAACGTGGCGCGCCGCCGTCGCGCAGGCGGAGACGCGCTTCGGAGCGCTGACCACCATGTGCTACCTGGCCGGCGGCAACCACCGGGTGAGCTACGACGCGATGACCGTGGCGCAGTTTCGGCGCATCCTGGAGCTGAACCTCACCGGTATCTTCATCGGCATCAAGGCGGTGGTGCCGGCCATGCGCCGCGCCGGCGGCGGCTGCATCATCAGCGTCGGCTCGCTGGCCTCGCTCCGCGCGAGCCGCGGCGCCCCCGCCTACGCCTGCAGCAAGTTCGGGGTCAACGCCCTGACCGCGGCCACCGCCGCCGCCTACGCGGCCGAGGGCATCCGCTGCTGCCAGGTGAACCCCGGCCACGTCGACACCCCGTTCATCCGCGGCTCCGCCGACCACAGCCCCAACGACTGGTCCACCTCGATCGACAACCCGGCCAACTACGAACGCCGCCGCCGGGCCACCCCGCTGGGCCGGCTCAATCGGCCGCAGGAGATCGCCGAGGCGTTCGCCTTTCTCGCCTCCGACGCCGCCGACATGATCACGGGCTCCGCCATCACCGTGGACGGCGGCGCCGCCCTTTCCTGAACCCACCGCGCCAGCCGCGCCGCCCGCGCGCCCCGGCCCGCAACGCGCCGGCCCCGAAACGCCCCGGCGCCGGGCGCGGCGCGCAGGGATTCAGCTCACCCCGGCCTCCAGAATCATCGTCACCCCCATCTCCAGGTAGCGGCTCGGGTCCTCGCCGGCCGTGGTGCGCATGCACACCTGCACGCCGGTGCCGGCCAGTTCGCGCGCCAGGTAGCGCACGCAGTCATCCACGCTCTGCAGCGCGTGGTGGGGATGCCGGCGCAGATCGAACGTCATGTCCGCCGGGCCGACGGTGAGGAAGTCGACGCCGTCCCTGATCAGGCGCCGCGCCGCGGTGACTGCCGCCACCGACTCGATCTGCAGCGCCAGCGCGCCGGTCCGCTCCCACGTCGCCGCGTACTCCTCCGGGCTCTGATCGGTAAAGCCGAACCGCGCCGCGCCGCCCCAACTGCGCGCCCCGCGCGGCGGGTAGTAGAAGTTGGCGACCGCCTCCTCGGCGGTGGACTCCTGCTCCACCTGCGGCACTTCGATCGCCTGCGGGCCGAGGTCCAGGTAGTTGCCCACCAGGAAGGTGAACCGGGTGTGCTTGATGCGAAAGCAGACCGGCACCCCTACCTCCGCGGCGGCGGCGCAGAATGCAACGAGGGTGCCCTCGTCGAACGCGGAATGCTGCGCATCCACCGATACGAAGTCGTATGGCCCCTGCGCCACGATGCCGCGCAGCCAGTCGGCGTCCGCGCGCATCGGGATGGAGGCGCCGGTAATCCGCTCGCCGGCGCGGATCCGTTCCTTGAATGTTTGCCGTGCCATGGCGCCACTCTATCATCATCAACCGCCCCCTGGTACCGGGCGGGCGGCGCGTACTATGGTGGCGCCGTTATGGCATGGCGGGTGGAGATCATCGTGCGGCGGCCGTCGCTGGTGGGCGAGGGCGCGATCTGGGACCCGGCGCGGCAGGTGCTGTACTGGGTGGACATCATCGGTCACAAGCTGTTCGTATACGATCCGGCGCGCGGCACGAACTGCTCCGTCGACACGCTGCAGGCGGTGGGCACGGTGGTGCCGCGCAGCAGCGGCGGCGTGGTGGTGGCGCTCCACAACGGCTTCGCCGGCCTCGACCCGGGGAGCGGCGTGATGCGTCCCATCGCCGACCCCGAGCGCGACCTCCCCGGCAACCGCTTCAACGACGGCAAGTGCGACCCCGCCGGGCGGTTGTGGGCCGGCACCATGGAGTTCGACGGCGCCCCCGGGCGCGGCGCGCTCTACTGTCTCGAGGTGGACGGCAGCGTGACCCGCAAGTTCGGCGGCGTCACCATCTCCAACGGGATCGTATGGAGCCGCGACCAGCGCACCATGTACTACGTCGACACCGGGCGCAACGACGTGCAGGCGTTCGACTACGACCTGGCGACCGGCGCCATCGGCAACGCGCGGGTGACGGTGACCAATGGCGGCAGCGGGCACTTCGACGGCATGACGATGGATGAGGAAGGCATGTTGTGGATCGCCATCTTCGGCGGCGGCGCGGTGCGCCGCTATCACCCGGAGAGCGGCGAGCTGCTGGCCGCGATAGAGCTGCCGATGAGCCAGATCACCTCCTGCGCCTTCGGCGGCCCCGAGCTGACCGATCTGTACGTCACCTCTGCCTGCCTGCGGCTGAGCGCCGCCGAGCGCGCCGCGGAGCCGCTGGCCGGCTCCCTGGTGAAAGTGGCGCCGGGGGTGCGCGGCCTGCCCGCCGTGCCCTACGCCGGTTGACGGAGGCGCAGCCGGGCGCCGCCGAGTCGAGCACGGCCGCAGCAAGCACGGCCGAATTGAGCACCGCCGAATCGAGCGCCGCCGCCGGGCGCGTGCTGCCGCGCCTGTTCGCGCTGATGCCGGCCGGCAAGTACTGGCGGCTGCCGGTCATTGCGGCGGGGCTCGCCGGGGCCGCCGCCGGCGCGGTGCTGGCGCCGTTGCTGGCGGGGCGCTTTCTGTTCGACGAGGTGCTGGCCGCGGATGGCCGCTTCGCCGGCCGGCTGCTGCTGGCGGTGGGTCTGATCCTGGCGGCGCGGCTCGCCACCGTGGCCTGCAGCGTCACCTGGGGCTGGGCCAACGCAACCATGATCCACGACCTGGAGGTGACCCTCAAGCGCTCCGCGTTCGGCTCGCTGCAGCGCCTCTCCATGCGCTTCTACGGCGCCCGCCACACCGGCGAAATGATGACCCGGCTGGAACAGGACGCGTCCGACGTCGCGCTGCTGTTCCACATTATCGCCCCGAGCGCGCTCACCGGCGGCCTGTTCGTGGCCGGCTCGATGGCCGCCATGCTGCTGCTCGACTGGCAACTCGCGGTGGCCGCCATCCTCCCCTTCCCGCTGCTGTTCATCCTGTTCCGGCGCGTCGTTCCCGAGGTCAACTCCTACTTTGAGCGCCTGTTCCGCGCCGAAGCCGAGTTGCGTACCGTCACCAGCGACAGCCTGACCGGGGCGCGGGTGGTGCGCGCCTTCGGCGGCCAGCAGCGCGAGCGGGAGCGCTTTGCGGGGCCGAATCGCGCCGCGGCGCGGCTGGGCTACCTGGCTGAGGCGATGGTGGGCACCACTACCCCGCCCATGCAGCTCGTCACCGAGCTGGTGCTGGTGGGGGTGTGGGCCGCGGGCGCCTGGGCGGTGGCGCGCGGCCAGGTGACGGTCGGCGTGCTGGTGACGTTCGCCGCCTACCTGGCGCAGTTCTTCTGGCCGGTGGGCAACCTGGTGGAGCTGGCGCAGGACTGGGGCCGCGTGGCGACCGCGGCGCGGCGGCTGCTGACGCTGATCGACGCGCCGCCCGACCTGCCGGAACCGGCGCGGCCGCGGCGGGTGGCTCCCTTGCCGGGCGGCGTTGCCCTGGAGCGGGTTTCGTTCAGCTACCGCCCCGGGCAGCCGGTGCTGCGGGAGGTGAGCCTGCACGCGGCGCCGGGCGAGATGATCGGCCTGGTGGGGCGCACCGGGGCCGGCAAGTCGACGGTGATCAACCTGCTGGCGCGGCTCTACGACGCCGACCAAGGGGTGGTGCGGCTCGGCGGCCACGACGTGCGCTCGCTTGCCGGCGCCGACCTGCACGGGCAGCTCGGCGTGGTGCTGCAGGACACCTACCTGTTCCTGGGCAGCGTGGCGGCCAACGTCGGCTACGCGCGGCCCGGCGCGGGGCGCACCGAGATCGTCGCCGCGGCGATGGCGGCCAACGCCCACGACTTTATCCTGCAGCTACCCGACGGCTACGACACCGAACTGGGGCCGGGCGGCCAGGAGCTGTCCGGGGGGCAGCGGCAACGCCTGGCGATCGCCCGCGCCCTGCTGCTGGATCCGCCGCTCCTGCTGATGGACGAGGCGACCTCCAGCGTGGATACCGAGACCGAGCTGCGCATCCAGGCGGCGATCGAGCGGCTGGTGCACGGGCGCACGGTGGTGATGATCGCGCATCGGCTCTCCACCCTGCGGATGGCCGAGCGGCTCTACGTGCTGGACGGCGGGCGCGTCGCGGAGAGCGGCCCGCATGCCCGTTTGATGCGCAACGGCGGGTTCTACCAGCGGCTGGTGGAGCGCCAGCGGGAGGCGCTGCAGGTGATTGGAGTGGGAGAATGAAGGGCAGCGGCGATCGCGCGGACCGCGCCGGCGGCACCGAGGCGCCGCGGCTGGGACCGGAGCAGATTCGCTTCGAGCGCACCGATGGCGGCCTGGTGCGCGCAATTCTGGCCGACGGCACGCGCCATGAGGCGGTGGACTTCTACCGCGCCTTTCCCTTTTCGGCGCCGGATGACCTCGTGGCCGTGCACGCCGCCGGCGGCGCCGCGTTGGGAATGCTGGCTCCCTTGGACACCTTCGCCGCGGCCCAACGCCGGCTGATCGACGAGGAGTTGCGGCGCCGCTACTTCGCCCCCCGGATTACCGCCGTCAACTCGCTCAAGGAGCGCTTCGGCCGCTCTCATTGGGAGGTGGAGACGGAAGCCGGCCCGGCGCGGTTCGAGGCGCAGAACGAGCACGCCAACCTGCGCGACCTGCCGGACGGGACCCTGCTGTTGCTCGACGTGAACGGCAACCGCTACCGGCTGGCGCCGCGCTCCGAGCTGCCGCCGCGCGTCCGGCGCCGGCTGGAGGCGATGTTTTGACGCCCGCGTCCCCGCCGCCACCCGCAGTCGCCGCGGTGCTGGCCGCGGCCGCGCCCGGCGAGACGCCGCTGCACTGCGCGCCCGCGGACCTGGACGCGCGCGCCCGCTACCGGGACGGCTGGCTCGCGGTCACCGAACGTAGCGTGCTCACAATTGCCGGCGGGCGCGTGGTAACGCGGCACGCGCGCCGCCCCGGCGACCGCTTCGCCGCCCACGTTATGACCGGCTCCGGCCTCTTTTTGGTGCACCCGGAGGCCCCGCCGCCCGAGGCGAGCGCTCGGCCGGGGAGCCGCGCCCTCGCCTACTTCAGCCGCCGCCATGCCGGCGCCTATCTGCGGTTGGCCGCGGCCCTCGGCGGCACGGCGCAGCAGGCGCGCCCGGAGCGGGACGCCGCGCCCGCCGACGGCCTGCGCGCGCAACAGCGCGGCGGCTTTGCCCGCGACTGGGTAGCGGAGCCGCTGCGCGCCCCGCGCGCGGTGTTGCTGCGCCTGCTGGCGTTCCTGCGCCCTCATCGCGGGCTCCTGCTCCTCGCCCTGCTGCTGTTCGCCGCCGCCAACCTGCTGGCGCTGGCGATTCCGCAGCTCACCCGCGTGCTGCTGGACGACTGGCTGGTGCCGGGCACGGTCAAGGCGGCGCCGGTGGCCTGGCTGCTGGCGGCGATGGCCGGCTGCTACGTGCTGCGCGCCGGCATCGTGGTACTGCGCAACCGCGGCGTGGCGCGCCTCAGCGCCGGGCTGGTGTACGACCTGCGGCGCGCCGTCTTCGCCAGCGTGCAAAGCACATCGCTACGCTTCATCGCCGCCAAGCCGCCCGGCGACGTGCTCAACCGGGTCGCCGCCGACACCACCAACCTGCGCCGCTTCCTGCACGGCTGGGCCACCGACGGCGTGAGCCAGGCGCTGCTGTTCCTGCTGCTGTGCGGCATCGCCTTTGCCCAGAACTGGCTGCTGGCCCTGCTCACCATCTCCACCCTCCCGCTGGCGGCGCTGCTGGCGGTGGCGGTATGGCGGCTGGCGCGCTGGATGGAGCGCACCCACCACCGCCTGCACGACAAGATCGGCAGCTTCGTGCACGACGTGCTGGCCGGCATCCGCGTGGTCAAGGCGTTCCGCCGCGAGCCCGCCGAGATCGCCCGCTACCGCCACTGGACCGGCCGCAAGTACGTCATCGACGTACGCAACCAGAAGATCTGGCGCGCCATGGGGCCGCTGGTCGAATTCGCCACCCGCCTGGGCGAGCTGTTGGTGTTCCTGGCCGGCGGCGCGCTGGTGCTGGCCGGGGAGTTGAGCATCGGTGAGCTGGTGCAGTTCGCCGCCTACGTGGTGCTGCTGGTGGAGCCGCTGGCGTGGGCCGGGGAGCTGCCGCAACGGCTGGTGGAGGCGCTCACCTCCGCCGAACGGGTGTTCGAGGCGATCGATCAGGAGCCGGAGATTGCGGTGCCGGCGCGCCCGGTGAGCCGCGAACTGAGCGGAGCCGCGGAGTTTGCGGAGGTGGACTTTGCCTACCGCGCCGGCGAGCCGGTGCTGCAGGACTTCTCACTGCGCGTCGCCGCGGGCGAGATGGTGGGCATGGTGGGGTCCTCGGGGGCCGGCAAGTCCACGGTGATCAACCTGCTGCTGCGTCTCTACGACGTGGACCGCGGCGCGGTTACGCTGGACGGCGTCGACGTTCGCCGCCTGGAGCCGGCCTGCCTGCGGCGGCATGTAGGAGTGGTACTGCAAGACCCCTTTCTGTTCGCCGGGACGGTCGCGGACAATATCCGCTACGCGAAGCCGGACGCCGGCGCCGCGGAGGTGGTGCGGGCGGCGCGCGTCGCCCAGGCCTACGACTTCGTGATGGCCTTTCCCGACGGCTTCGACACCCTGGTCGGCGAACGCGGGCAGCGGCTCTCCGGCGGCGAGCGCCAGCGCATCTCCATTGCCCGCGCCATCCTGCGCGCCCCCCGCATCCTGATCCTGGACGAAGCGACCTCCGCCCTCGACCTGGAAACCGAGGAGCGCATCCACGCCGCGCTGGCCGCGGTCACCGCCGGGCGCACCGTAATCGCCATCGCCCACCGGCTGGCGACCTTGCGCCGCGCCGGGCGGCTCATCGTGATGGAAGGCGGCCGCATCGCCGAGTCCGGCACCCACGCCGAGTTACTGGCCGCCGGCGGCCGCTACCACCGCTTGGTGCAAGCGCAACGCGCCCTCGCCGACGCCCGCACCCTCACGCACGCCTGAACCGCCGCGGCGCGTCAGCTCCCCGTTTCGCGGCTCCGAGAACTCCATGTCCGGGGCCGCCGCGTAGCCGCTCCCCGGGTCCGTGATAATCAAGTCTGTCAATGCCGCTACGTCAATCAACGACTTCGCGTCTCGCTCGATGCCGATTAGGCGGCGCCGCCGGACTGTTTACCGAGTTGACGCCGATTGGTACCATGTTCTTGGTGTCGGGTCGATCTTTGCCGAGTCCGGTGCGAGCGCCAGCCGGCGTGCCGCCGGTGCCGGCCATCCGGCTTGGGCCAGTCTGATGGCAGCACGGCAGCTCACGGCGCTGGCGCCGAGCGCGCGCAATCTGGCGGTGGTGCGGCGCCGGGTACGGCTGTGGAAGCCGCCGTTCGCGGCCGCCACCGCGCGCTGGGTGCGGCTGACCGTGGCCGGGCGCGAACAACTGCCGCGGCGCCAGCCGTGCCTGTTTCTGGCCAACCACACCGGATTTTTTGACCCGACCATCGTGGTGCGCGCCGCGGGGGAGTCGGTCACCATGCTGGCCACCGAGTCCAACTTCCGGGAAGGCCCCATCGGCCGCTTCTTCGTTTACTTCGGGGCGGTGCCCAAGATGAAGTACACGGCGGACGCGCGCGCCATCATCACCCTCAAGCGCTGGGCCGAGGCCGGCGCCCACGTCGGGCTGTTTCCCGAGGGCGAGCGCACCTGGGACGGGCGCCGGCTGCCGCTGGCGCCGGGCATCGAAAAGCTGGTGCGGCTGCTGGGCCTGCCGCTGGTGACCATGCGCATCTACAACGGGTTCCGGCAGTCGCCGCGCTGGGCGCCGCGGCAGCGCCGCGGGCGCATCCACGTGGCTCTGGACCCGCCGGTCCTGTTTGACCGCGCCACGCCGCCGGCGGAAATCCGCGGCTACGTGGAGCGCCGCATCACCGTCGACGCGCTGGCCGAACCGCTGTTTCCGGTGGCCGGCGGGGGGATGGCGCAGGGGATCGGCAACGTGGCCTGGGCCTGCCCCTGCTGCTACCTGATCGACGGGCTGCAGGAGGCCGGCAGCCGCCTGCAGTGCCGCGGCTGCGCGGCGCGCTGGCGGGTCGACTGCGACGGCCGCCTGCTCGGCCGCGGCGGCGCCCCCAGCTTTACCCTGCCGCAGGCGCTGGACCGCGTCCGCGCGCACTACGCGGACGCGGAGCCGGCGGCGCCCGGCCGCGACCTGCTGCCGGCGAGCGAACCGATGACCCTGCTCGACCTGCACCGGCGGCGGCCGGTCGAGGCGGGCCGCGGGCGGCTGCGGCTGACGCGCGACGAGCTGCTGGTGGAGGGGCCGCAGCCGTGGCGGTTGCCGCTCCGGCAACTGGAGGCGATTACCGTGGACATGCGCCGCCGGCTTACCCTGCGCGCCGGCCAGCGCTATCTGGAGGCGGTGATACCGCGCGAGTCGGTGCTCAAGTGGGAGTGGTTCGTCAAACGCCGGCAGGCCGCGGCCGCGCCGGCCGGCGGCGGCAACGGCAGCGGGGCCGGCGCCGCTACACGTTGAACTTGACGTCGATCACGTCGCCGGCGGCAATCCGGTAGCTGCGGTCCACGATCCGCAGCAGGCCCTTGGCGCGCGCCTCCTGCGGGGTGCGAAACTGATCCAGGTCCGCCACGTTGAATACCTCGGCGCGGATGAAGCCGCGCTCCAGGTCGCTGTGGATCCGGCCCGCGGCGGCGGTGACGGGCGCCCCGGCCGCCACCTCCCACACGCGCGCCTCGCTCTTGCCCGCGGTATAAAAGAAGACCCGCCCCAACTCCCGGTGCAGGCGGCGCACGAGCCGCTGCAGCTCGTCGGCGGGCGGCGTACCCGCAATCACCGCGCCCGGCTTGAGGGTGCCCAGGTTGAGCGCCCGCAGGCGGCTCAGCTCCTCCTCGGTGAACGGTTCGCGGTTGAGCGGGCGTTCCCGTTCCAGCGCCTGCAGCGCTCGCTGCAGCAGGCCGGTGCGGGCCGGGTCGGCGTACAGGTTGCGCTCCAGGATCTCGGTGTCTTCCAGCATCCAGTCGAGCAACTCGTCGGCGCCGATCAGGAAGCAGTCGGCGCGGCGCCGCTGTTCCCGGTCGAAGTCGGCGCTGAAGCAGGTGCGGCGGGCGGACCGGTAGCGCTCGGCCAACGCGTCCAACGCCGCGTCGGCGAGCTGGTAGCGGCCGCGCAGCTCGGCCCCCTGTACGAAGATCTTCATGGACCCGGCGCTACCCTACCCGATTCGGTCCGCAGCCGGAACCCGCCGCCGGTCACCGCGCTCCCCGGGGGGCGCAGCGGCCGGCTGCGCGGGTCACTCCTCGGGCGCTATCTCGATCAGCAGCTCCTTGCCGTACAGCGTCTGGCGGCCCCAGAACAGGTTTTCGACGTCAGTGTTGCCGGTCGGCCCTCTCAACACGGCCCTGGCCGCGAAATTTCGGCCATCGGGGCCGGGGTTGGTAATCGTAATGTTCGGGGGGGCCTTGTAGCCGCGCCCCCGGTCCGTGAGCTCAATCCCCGTAATCGAGTGGCGTACGGTTACCGAGCAGTTCGCATTGTACCGCGGTTCGAACCAACAGGAAACACCTGTTCCCCAGTAGCCGCTCCCGCCGTTTATGACATCCACTCCCGATATTGAACCGCCGCTGATCCTCACTTGCAACACTGCGCCGCTCCCGGCCCCGTACGGGTACGGGACAATGACCCTCGGGGGTGTCGTGTAGCCGCTCCCGCCCAGGCCGCCGTGAATACCGGCGGCTATGATCACACCGGGCCCCACCACGACTCCTTTTGCCCTGCGGCCGCCCTGCGCCGGCGCCGCAAACTCTACGATCGAGCGATGCGTGTAGTAACGCTCGCCTCCGTTGGTGACTTCGACGTGGCTGAGGTCGCCCCGGTCGAACCGTTGATTCGGGGCGGTGAGCACCAGCGCCACGGCGCCCGGACTCACTTCCGCCGCGATCGTCCACTCGGCGCCGCTGTAGTCGCCCTCAAAGGCCGGCTCGAACGCGGTGCTGGTGAAGGAGCGGCTTTCCCCGGCCAGCGCCACCCCGCCGATCGACACGCGCACGGCGTCGACGTTGTCGGCGGTGATCGCGTCCCAGGCAAACGGTTGGGAGCGATTGCTGGTTTCGATCCAGATGCTGCCGCCGTCATCGCCGAACTGGGCCGCGTCGAGCGTCCACTTCTTGGGCTCCGGCGGCGCCGGGTCGGGGTCCGGGGCCGGGGCCGGTGCGGGCGACGGCGGCGGTACGTCGGCACCGGTACCGCCGGCGCCGACGGCGCCGCTGCCGGAGGTTGCGGGCGTGGCCGGCTCGCAAGCCGTCATGGTCAGGGTGACCGCGGCCACCGCCACCAACAGCGCGGCGGTCAGTGCCCGCCGGGGGGGGGGGGGGGGGGGGTAAGGGCGGTCATTTCTTTCGGTTGATAGGACATAAGCAGCTCCTGTAGCGGTTTTCGGGCAACAACGTATCGACTGCCCGGCGGCGTGTCAACCCGGGATTACATGCCCCACGTCGTGATCGGCGGGCCGGCGTCGGCGGCAGGTTCGCGGCGGAACAGCTTTTGCTCCCACGGCCGGTCCGGAGTGCGGTCGAAGATCACCAGGTGCCCCTCGGCGGCACCGCAACGGTCCAGGTAGGCGCGGGTCTGGCTAAGCCCTTCTTCGATGGTCCGCTCCGGGCTGCGGTGCAGCACCTTGCACTCGATCACCATCTTGCGCTGCCGGCCGCCGGGCGGCGCCGAGGCCGGCCACACGATCAGCAGGTCGGTGCGCATCATGCCCAGTCCGTACTCGCGTTCGATCCTGCCGCCGCTGTTGACGATGCGCTGCAGGAACGCCTGCAGCAGCAACTGCGGACCCGCTTCCCGGTACTGGAACCGTTCGATCCAGTGCTCGGAGTGTTCGCGAAAAAACTCCTGGAACGCGGCCAGCAGGTCGGCCAGCAGCAGGTTGCCGTCCGCGTCCACGTACCAGGCGGGGTCATGCATCACGTTCGCCTGGGTCGACCAAGTGAGGTCACGCGGGATCACCTCGCGGTAGATCGGGTTGGCGATGCGAATCGGATCGTCGCGCGCCACCAAGCCCAGGTCCCGCACGTACTGCACGTCGTCCGGGGGAAAGGCCGTCGGGGTGTCGACGCCGCGCAGCAGCGGGGCGATGATTCCGTGCACGCGCTCCTCCTGCAGCTTGTCGGTGAGCTGGTCCAAGTGCGTGTCGCGGCGCAGGATCAGTTGCTCGCGCGCCCGCCGGACCGCCTCCGCGGTGAGCGGCCGGCTGCGGTCACGCCCGTCCTGGTCCTCAAAGCACGCCTGGGAGGCGAGCGCGTTCACCAGCCACGGCTGCCCATGCGTCAGCTCCCACACCGTCTGTTGCGCCTCCTCCGTCCACCGCTGGCCGGTATCGGCGGTGTGCTGGGCGAGCAGCGCGCTCACTTCGGCCGCCGAAAAATCGCCCAGGCGTAGCGACTTGGTCTTGATGTTGAAGGCGCTGCCGCCGGTGACGATCTGGTTGGTGGCGCCGGAGCGGATGCGGTAGTCGCGCACGTCGCGCACCCCGCACAGGATCACGCTTTGCGGGAACCCGGCCGGCCGTTCGTCGTAGCGGGAGCGGAGTTGGCGCAGCACCGACAGCAGCGTATCGCCGATCAACGCGTCGATCTCGTCGATCAGCAGCACCAGCGGCGTCGGGCTCGCCTCCGCCCAGCGCGCGAGTACCCCCTGCAGCGCCCCGTCGGGGCCGCGGGCAGCCAGCATGCCCTGCCAGATGCCGGCCAGCGATTCGTCGCCCAGAGCACTGAATGCCCGATCCGCAAGCTCACCGAGAATGGAGCGCATCGCCCGCTCCGTATTCTCGCGCGACGCCTGGCCCGCCTCCACGTTCACGTAGACGCAACGGAAGGGGCCCTCGGCGCCGCCGTTCAGCAAGTCGCGGAGCGCGAGCAGGGCCGAGGTCTTGCCGGTCTGGCGCGGCGCGTGCAGCACGAAGTAACGCTCGTCCCGAATCAGGGCGAGCAGTTCCCGCTGCTTCATCCGGCTCAGCGGCGGGATGCAGTAGTGTTTGTGCGGGCGCATCGGACCGGCGGTGTTGAAGGAACGCATCGGCGTCAGTATCTCACGTCGCCGGCTACATGCCCCACGTCGTGATCGGCGGGCCGGCGCCGGCCGCAGGTTCGCGGCGGAACAGCTTTTGCTCCCACGGCCGGTCCGGAGTGCGGTCGAAGATCACCAGGTGCCCCTCGGCGGCACCGCAACGGTCCAGGTAGGCGCGGGTCTGCTTGAGCCCTTCCTCGATGGTCCGCTCCGGGCTGCGGTGCAGGACCCGGCACTCCACCACCATCTTGCGCTGCCGGCCCGCCGCCGCCGTTGCCGGCCACACGATCAGCAGGTCGGTGCGCATCATACCCAGGCCGTACTCGCGTTCGATCCGCCCGCCGTCGTTGACCATGCGCTGCAGGAACCCCTGCAGCAGCAATTCCGGGCCGGCTTCCCGGTACTGGAATTGCTCGATCCAGTGCTCGGAGTGTTCCCGAAAGAACTCCTGGAACGCGGCCAGCAGGTCGGCCAGCAGCAGGTTGCCGGCAGCGTCCCGATAGCGGGCGGGGTCGTGCGTGAGCATTGCCTGCGTGACGAAGGTAAGGTGGCGCGGAATCGCCTCGCGGTAGATGGGGTTGGCGACGCGGACCGGCGCGTCGAGAGTGACCAGGCCGAGGTCGCGCGCGTACCGCAGGTCGTCGGGACCGATGTCCGGGGCGAACATCGCGCCGCTCAGCAGCGGGGAGAGCACCCGGTGCACGCGCTCGTCCTCCAGCTTGTTGGTGATCCGGTCCAGGGGAACGTCGCGGCGCCGGATGATCTTCTCACGGGCGGCGTGGATGGCGTCCGCGGTGAGCGGGCGGCTGCGGTCGCGGCCGCCCGGATCGCGGCTGCACGCGAGGTACGCCAAGGCGTTCACCAGCCAGGGTTGCCCGGCGGTGAGCTCCCACACCGTCCGTAGGGCCTCCTCGGTCCACGGCTGGCCGGTCTCGGCGGTGTGTTGAGCGAGCAGCGCGCGCACTTCCGGCTCCGAAAAATCGGGCATGCGCAGCGACTTGGCGGTGATGTTGAAGCCGCTGCCGCCGGTGCGGTAGTCGCGCACGTCGCCCACCCCGCACAGAACCACGCTCTGCGGAAAGCGGCGCGGGCGGTCGATGAAGCCGGAGCGCAGTTGCCGCAGCATCGACGACAGCGGGTCGCCGATCATCGCGTCGATCTCGTCGATCAGCAGCACCAGTGGTTTGGGGTCGGCCTCCGCCCAGCGCCCGAGCACCCCCTGCAGCGCCCCGAGCGGCCCGACCAGATCCAACTCCTCCTGCCAGATCTCGGCGGGAAACCGGTCGTCCAGCGTGGCCTCCGCCTCATGGGCGATTTCGGTCAGGATGGCGCGCATGGCGGCGTCCAGGTCCGCGCGCGCGTACCGGCACACGTCGAGGTCCACGTAGACGCAACGGTAGAAGCCTTCGGCGCCGCCGTTCAGCAAGTCGCGGAGCGCCCGGAGCGCCGAGGTCTTGCCGGTATGGCGCGGCCCGTGCAGCACGAAGTATTGCTGCCGCCGGATGAGGGTGAGCAGCTCCTCACGGCCCAATCGGCTCAACGGCGGTATGCAATAATGTTTTTCCGGGCGCATCGCACCGGCGGTGTTGAAGATGCGCGCTACGGCCGCGTCACTCATGGTGAGCGAGAGCATACCGGCGGATGCGCGCGATTACCAGCGGCCCGGCGGGCAGGCGCGACGGCGCGGCGCGGGGCGCGCGGCTTGTCCGCGAGACTGGTTGCGACTATATTTATTGCGATTTCAAGGTTCTAGCGCGATGTACCGGGATGATCGAACTTGACGTTGCGGACGATCCGCCGCCGGCGGCCTTGCGCCGGCTGATGGGCGCGGTGGTGCGCGGCACGCGGGCGGAGGACTGACCCAAGTGCGGAGGCGACCGCCGCCACGCGGCGGCGACGAAGAGGACCGCGGCGCCCCCCGCCGGCAACCGGAACCCGGCGCGGCTCCGGGGCCGAACGGGACGCCAAGTGACCGCCGCAACCACTCCGCAGGCGAGCCCCCCGCCCGCCCCGGCGCGGCCGGCACTCTGAACGGCGGCCCGCCGGGCGCCGGCGGTTCCCCGCGCCGCGGCGGCGGTCCCAACGGCGCCGGCTGGGGCGGTCCCGGCGGCGGCGGGCGGCCGGGGCAGCGCCCGGGCCGCGCCGCGTTGCGCGCGCTGGTGCGCAGCCTCACCTTCATGCGCAACTACCAGTGGCCGACGTTCGCCAGCCTGCTGTGCCTGCTGGCCAGCTCCGCCGGCAACTTGGCGGTGCCGCGCATCACCCAGCAGATCGTCGACAGCGGCATCCTCGAGGATCGGCTGCAGGCGATCCTGATCGGCGCCGCGGTGATCGTGGCGGTGACCGCGCTACGCTCGCTGTTCACCTATCTGCAGGGCGTGCTCGCGGCGCGGGTGTCGCAGGGCGTGGCCTACGACCTGCGCAACACGCTCTACGATCACGTCCAGAGTCTTTCCTTCAGCTATCACGACCGCTCCCAGACCGGCCAACTCCTGACCCGCGCCACCAACGACGTCGACATGGTGCGCATGTTCATCAGCCACGGCGTGATCCAGATCATCACCACCGCGGTGCTGCTGGCCGGCAGCCTCTACCTGCTGTTCGCCACCAACTGGCGCCTGGCGCTGCACGTGATCCCGGTGATGGCCGCGGTGTTCGTGATCTTTTCCTACATGTCCCGGGTCGGGCGCCCGCTGTTCCGCGCGATGATGGAGAAGGTGGCGACGCTCAACACCCGCCTGGAAGAAAACATCGTCGGCGTGCGCATGGTCAAGGCGTTCACCGGCGCGGACCATGAGCAGCGCCGGTTCGAGGCCGGCAGCCGCGAGCTCTACGACGTGTCGATGCACGCCAGCCGCATCTTCTCGCTGGCCATTCCGCTGGTGTTCGCCATGGCCAACTTCGGCACCCTGGTGGTGACCTGGGGCGGCGGCGTGCAGATTCTGGCGCAGCGGCTGACCATCGGCGAGCTGGTGGCGTTCCAGGGCTACCTGATCGTGGCGATGTTCCCGATCACCATGCTCGGCATGATCATGATGTCGATCTCGCAGGCCTCGGCCAGCGCCGAGCGGATTTTCGAGATTCTCGACGCCGAGTCGGAGGTAAAGGAAAAACCGGACGCGGCGGCGTTGCGCCCGCTTACCGGCGGCGTGCGCTTCGAGGAGGTGGGCTTCCGCTACTTCGGCGTCGGCGCCCCGGTGCTGCAGGAAGTGAGCTTCGCCACCGGCGCGGCCGAGACCCTCGCGATCGTCGGCGCCACCGGCTCCGGCAAGAGCACCATCATCAACCTGATTCCGCGCTTCTACGACGTCACCAGCGGCCGCATCACCATCGACGGCACCGACGTCCGCGACGTCACCCTGCAGTCGCTGCGCCGCCAGATCGGCATCGTGCTGGAGGAGACCACCCTGTTTGGCGGCACCATCCGCGAGAACATCGCCTACGGGCGCCCGGACGCCAGTGACGCCGAGGTGGTGGCCGCCGCGCGCGCCGCCGCCGCGCACCAGTTCATCAGCGGCTTTCCCGACGGCTACGAGTCGGTGGTGGGCGAGCGCGGGGTCACGCTGTCGGGGGGCCAGAAGCAGCGCGTGGCCATCGCCCGGGCGCTGCTGATCGATCCGCGCATCCTGATCTTCGACGACAGCACCAGCAACGTCGATTACGAAACCGAGGTGCAGATTCGCAACGCCATCGAGAAGCTGCGCCACGAGCGGCTCTCCTTCGTCATCGCCAGCCGCATGAACACGGTGCTGGCCGCGGACCGCGTGCTGCTGCTGCACCAGGGGCGGCTGGCGGGCCTCGGCGAACACCGGCGCCTGTTGCACGACAACGCGCTGTACGCGGAGACCTACTACGCGCAGCTTTCCGAGCCGGAGGAGGTGGCGTCTTGAGCGATTCGCGGCGCGATTCTCCGGGGCAGGGCCGCGGGCGCATGGCGATGTCGCAGTTCGGCTTTCACGACGACCAGCAGGCGGCCAAGGTGGGCACGACGCTGCTGCGCCTGTTCCGCTACATGAGCCACCAGCGGCTGGCCCTGTTCCTGGTGGTGGCGCTGGCGGTGATCTCCGCGGCCGCGCAGGCCGCGGCGCCGATCTACATCGGCTACGCGGTGGATGATCTCACCGCGTTCCTGGCCGGCGAAGCCGACCGCGCCGCGGCTGCGCGCGGGCTCACCGCGGCCATGGTGCTGGTGCTGGGGCTGTTCCTGGTGGGCTGGCTCACCAACGCCGGCAGCCGCTACGCGCTGGCCGCGGTGGGGCAGCGGCTGCTGTTCAAGCTGCGCAATCAGATCATGCAAAAGGTGCACGAGCTGTCCCTCACCTACTTCGACCGCAACGAGGCGGGCGACCTGCTGTCGCGGCTCACCAACGACACCGAGGTGATCAACCGCACCGTGGGGATGGGACTGTCGCGCCTGGTCACCAGCTTCCTGCTGCTGTTCGCGATTCTGATCGGCATGCTGGCGCTCAACTGGCGGCTGGCGCTGGCCACCTTCATCCTGCTGCCGATGATGTACGTGAGCACCGCGGTGTTCTCCAAGCGCGCCCGCAGCGCCTTCCGCAAAACCCGCAAGACGATCAGCGGGGTGAGCTCCGAGTTGGAGCAAAACATCTCCGGCGCGCGCACCGCGCAGGCGTTCAACCGCCAGTCGTGGAACTCGCAGAGCTTCCGCCAACTCAATCAGGCCAACCGCGACGCCAACGTCGGCGCCGAGTCGCTGACCGCGGCGTTCGCCCCGACCATGGACGTGATCAGCGCGGTGGGCATCGCCGTGGTGCTGGCCTACGGCGGCTACCTGGCGCGGCTGGAGCTGGTGAGCATCGGGGTGATCGTGGCGTTTTTGCAGTACGTCCGCCGATGGTTCGAGCCGGTGCGCGCCATCTCCATGCTGTGGGCGCAGTTGCAATCTTCAATCGCGGGCGCGGAACGGATCTTCGAGCTGCTGGACGAAAGGCCGCGGATCGAGGACGCGGCGGACGCCGCGCCGCTCGCGGTGCGCGCGGGCCGCGTGGAGCTGCGCGAGGTGGAGTTCTCCTACGACCCGCAAACGCCGGTGCTGCAGGGGCTGAGTCTGGTGGCGGAACCGGGCCAGACCGTGGCCCTGGTGGGGCCCACGGGAGCCGGCAAGACCACGGTGATCAGCCTGCTGGAGCGGTTCTACGACATCCACGGCGGGGCGGTGACCATCGACGGCCAGGACGTGCGCCACGTGACCCAGGAGAGCTTGCGGCGCAACATCAGCATCGTGCTGCAAGACACCTTCCTGTTCGCCGACACCATTCGCCACAACATCGGCTACGGGCGCCCGGACGCCGGCGACGCCGCGATCGAAGCCGCGGCGCGGCGGGCGCGGGCGCACGAGTTTATTTCCCAGCTCCCGGACGGCTACGATACGATGCTGCAGGAGGGCGCCGCCAACCTGAGCCGCGGGCAGCGGCAACTGGTCTCCATCGCCCGCGCGCTGCTCAAGGACCCGCGCATCCTGGTGCTGGACGAGGCCACCTCCAACGTCGACACCCGCACCGAGCTGCTGATCCAGGCGGCGCTCGGCGAGCTGCTGCAGGGGCGCACCAGCTTCGTCATCGCCCATCGCCTGAGCACCGTCAAGCGCGCCGACGTGATCTACGTGATCGACGCCGGGCGGGTCGCCGAGAGCGGCACCCACGACCAACTGCTGCAGGCCAACGGCACCTACGCCCGCATCTACCACAGCCAGTTCGAGCTGACCGAAGCCGCCGGCGCCGCGCGCTGACCGCGGGCGATGCGGCATCATGGAGGGCACGACCATGCAGGACCCGGAACCACGCCCGCTCACTACGGATGAGATTCGCTTTTTTCGCTTCAACGGCTTCCTGATGCTGCCGTGGCGCCTGCCGGCGGACTTGGTGGCGCGCCTCAAGGCGCAGGCCGGCGCCGCCATCGAGCAGGCGGTGGAGCCGCTGGTGCGCGACTACCGCGGCGAGGTGATGCGCCTGTCGGCAATCTGGGAGCGCGGCGCGGCGTTTCAAGAGGCACTGGGCGGCGCCGCGGTGACGCCGGCGCTGCAGTCGCTGGTGGGGCCCGACGTCGAGCTGATGCTCAACCGCCACAACCACCTCACGCTGCGCCGCCGCGACGACCGCACCGCGATGTCGATCGAGCTGCACCGCGACGTGACCAACTGGTCGCGCACCATCTGCACCATCCTGTTCTACCTGGAAGACACCAGCGTGGAGAACGGCTGCACGCACCTGATTCCCGGCAGCCACCTGCTGCCCAACGTGGCGCCGGGCCGCAAGGCCGAGGACGACCCCTGGTGGATCGCCTCCGGCCTGCTGCAGCAGCGCGTGCCCTTGCCGATGCCGGCGGGCGGCCTGCTGGCAATCGACAGCATGCTGCTGCACGCCGCCGGCCGCAACCGCACCGAGGGCACGCGCATGACCCTCACCGCCGGCTACCACCTGGTGGATCACCACGCCGGCGCCTGGGATCCCAAGCGCGCGGTGGTGTGCGGCCAGCGCGTCTACCGCGGCAACGACGCCCGCCGCGCGCCGCAGCCGGCCGCCCGGTGACCGGCGCCGGCGGGCTACGCGCGGCGGCGCCGGCCGGCGTGAGCGCGCCTACCCCATCCCCTACCCCGCCGCCGGCGACCGGGCACCTGGTTGCAGCGATCGGCGCGGCGCTCGAACCGTTCCCGCACCTGCTCTTCGGGTTCCTGTTCGGGTCGGCGGCGGCAGGCCGGCTGCGCAGCGACTCCGACCTCGACGTTGCGCTGTACCAGGAGTCAAGGGGGATGCTGGAAATCGAAGCGGAACGGGAACTGGAGCAGGAAGCCGACATCCAAATCGCCCTGGAACGCGCCACCAGGATTGGACACCCTGAGGATGCGATGGGCGCACCCGGTGACAACACGGCCGGCAAAGCGGTAGACTCCCCACGGAGGGGCGGTCCCGCACCGGAGGTATACGTGAGCAAGGAACTCCACCTGCGGATCAGCAACCTCGCGGGCCGGGTGTCGAAGGTCGAGGGGATCATCGAGGGGCTGTTCTGGGGCGGCCGCAACCGGCAGACCGAGAAGTCGCGGGAGGGAGCCGCCTAAGCCCGCGGACATGGAGCGCCGCGTGACCGCTGCCGCAAGGGATCAGTCAGTGGTCCAGATCTGTTCCAGGAACGGCGTCGTGTCGCCGGCGCCCCACTTGTGCTGTCCGGCGTGGCAGTAGTGGCCGGGGTTGGGCGCTACGGCGTTCGTGGACGTTTCCCGGTCATGTATCCGTAGCAGTATTTCGCCGGGTCTGCGTGGATCGCCGTAGCCGACCAGACGTTCAAGCAGCTCATTGACGGCGGCGGACGCTACCATGGTCGTAAAGGTGACCACGGCCGGCTGCACGCCACCAAGCGCAGGAGCATAGCCTTCGTCCGCAAGCCGCTGCCGTTCCCGCGGGGCGCGCATCTCGGCCGCGGCGCGGGCCGTGTCGATGCGATTGCGGCACAGCAGGCAGGCACTTCCTGGGGAGAGAGTCGTGACCCGGCCGTCGATGCCGATCAATTCGCCCCCTTCATCGCTGCTCAGCAACACGCCGGCGTCGACCACGGGCACCAGGTAGTAGGTGGAGAGCCGGGACAGTACCAAGCGGCCGGCATTGTCGTCCGTGCAGCCGAAGATGAGGTCGACCCCGGCGAGTTCACGAGCGACCGACTCGCTGGTGCACACACCTTTGATTGTCCGGCAAGAGAGGTCCGGCGCAATCGCCCGCAGGTGTTGGCGCAGCACCTTTACTTTGGGCTCGCCGACCTGTTCCGGAGTGGAGCCATACACCCGCGTGACGTTGCTGGCGCTCAACGTGTCGGCGTCTACCAGGAGCAGGTCGCGGGCGCCCAGCCGCACGACCTGCTCGGCTACGGCCGAACCGGTGCCGCCGGCGCCCACGATTGCGATCCGGAGCATCCCGATGGTCCGCTGCACGGCATCGCCGAACGCGCGAACGCTACGGTCAAATACGGAACGATCAATGCGGCAGGGCTCGCTGGCGTAGGCCGGCTGCAGATGCCACCGGTCACCAACCGCCCAGAAACGGTCGATGGGTTTGGTATGCGCTCCCTCCTCCTGCAACGTCCCGGTGAGGTGGAGGCTTGAGCAGCCGTTCGGCGCGGCGATAACCGTTCCGTAGCACTCCGAACCGCTGCGCAGACGGAATACGTCCGCGATGGCGCGATCGACCGCGCGGTCGCGCTCGCTTGGCACGGGCGTACGGCCGGGGTGAGTGTGTACCCAGATCGGGACCGAGCCTTCCCGTTCAGCCAGTGCCAGGGCGCCGACGTAACCCTCGGGCGTGATTGACATTTCCGATGGTGAGCGATGCCGGTACGCGTGCGGAGGGGCCCAGTGCAGCGCGCGACCGAGCAGACGGGTGTCACCGTTCGCGGATCGGTGGCGGCGGGCGAGCAGGACTCCCGCAGTCTCATCGCTCAGGCCGGACGTCCGAGTCAGCTCGCTGGTGATCGGGTCCGGCAGAACGAGGGTCACGCTCATGCGGCGGCGCAGGGACGCTCGCGACCCGGGTTGATCTGCCGCGGCGCCGAAAAGAAGCGCATCCCGTCGTGTATCTCCACCTCGGCGGCGTCGTCGATCTTCAGGTCGGAGCCGCCGGGAACGATCTCGTACAGGTCCCGACTCGCGTCGACAGGCGGCGCGGCGAGGTCGCGTATTTTCAATCCGGTCAATACGTTCTTGCCCCGGACCGGGGATGGCACGTGGTACTCCGTGCGGTCGATCAAGATGGTCGCGCCCGACCCGCGCGCGCCTGGTCCGTTGGGACCTTCCCGGCGGCCGTTCGATACGTTCACGGCGACCTCCCATTGCGCGGTGAACGCCAAGCCAGCCGGCCGGCGCACCGTGTTGATACGTACCATCGGCTTTTGCGAAAGTGTGTCCCACCGATGGCACGCGGCAAGGATAATGAAGGGGTGTTTCAGATGTCAAGCACTTCGTACAAAGAGGATTGATGGCGGATTCTTCGCCTCTGCGGTCGCTCGGGCGACTGGTTGCGCAGAAACGGGGCAAGGTGGGGATCCGGGCTACGGCGCGCGCGATCGGCGTGTCCCCGGCCACGCTGTCGCGCGTGGAAAACGGCCAGCTCCCGGACTTGGGGAACTTCACCAAGTTATGCCAGTGGTTGGAAATCGACCCGTCTACGGTACTTGGATTCAATACTGAAGGGCAGCCACCGCCCACCGCCTCCGTTCACTTCCGCAGCCGCCAGACGATGTCCGTCGAGACGGCGGCCGCGCTCCAGGACCTGATCCTGGCCGCGCAACGGATGCTGTCGCAGGAGCAGCAAGGCTCCGATTGATGCGGCGGGGGTTCAAGGCTTGGTGCGAGCGGGCCGCCGGTGAATACCGGGAGGCGCTGGCCGTCGCCCCCGAGGCGCGGCTCGACGCAAAGGCGCTGGCCGAGTCCCTCGGCGTGCGGGTAGCGACGCCCGAACAGCTTCCCGGACTGGCTGCCGCCAGCATCGAGCAGCTTACCGTGACCGACCCGGATAGCTGGTCGGCCGTTACGGTCTCACAGGGCGGCGTCAGCCTGGTAATTCTGAACTCCGGCCAGTCCGCCCGGCGCCGCGCCAACAGTCTGTGCCACGAACTTGCGCACCTGATCCTCAATCACCGCTCCGACGACGCCACGCTGTCGCGCCAAGGCTTCCTGTTCCGCGCCGGCTTCAACGCCGAACAGGAGCAAGAAGCCGAATGGCTCGCCGGCTGCCTGTTGGTGCCCGCGGAAGGGCTGCTGCGCGCATACCGGAAAACGTCTTCCTCCGAGCGGCTCGCGGAACACTTCGGCGTGAGCCGCGCGCTCATCGACTGGCGGCTGAGCATGACCGGTGTACCCAGGCGAGTACGGCCGCGTGCGCGACGAAGTCCGGCTCGGACCCGCAGTCGCCACTCCGCCGACGTTGCCGGCCCGACTGCCGGCTGACCGGCCGGCGGAGCTACCTTACGTCGGAGACGCCGAAGAGCGCGCCGTGCGGGTCGGCGAGCTTCGCTACCCCGCTTACCGGGGCCGGTGAGAACGGCGGGCCGACCGGTCCGCGCAGTACCGTTGCGCCCGCCGCGGTGGCCCGTTCCAGGAACGGGTCGATCCCGGCAATGTCGAAGTACACTGCCCACTGCGAGCGGAGACCGGCCGCGCGATGCGCGGCCGTGAGCGGACCGATGCCGGCCGCCATCGTCCGGCCCGCCAACATGATCGTGTAGTCGCCGCCGTCGCGGTAGGTGACCACCCGCGTCCCGTAGCCGAACAGCGCCGCGTAGAACTCGACCGCTTGCTCCGGGGCGTCGGTCAGCAACTCCCACCACGCCATCGCCCCCGGCGTGCGCGTAATCTGCGCGCCGGCGAACGTCACGGTCTGCCAGAGCCGCAGGCGTGCGCCGCCGTTGTCTTCCACCACCGCCACGCGGCCGGCCACCGCGCCCGGCGCCAGTGCCACGTCCGCCGGCTCCCTGATCACCCTGCCGCCCAGTTCCGCCGCCATTCGCGCGGCGGCGTCGACGTCCTCCACCGAGAAGTAGAGCTCCCATGCGGCCGGCGCGCCGCGCTGCCGCTCGGCGTCGGTCTGCGCCCGCAGCCCGGCCGCCGCCCGGTTCCTGAACCGCGCCAGCGTGTAGCCGCCGGCCGCATCCTCGTAGGTCCAGCCGAACAGCTCGGCGTAGAACGCCTTGGCGGCCTCCTCATCGGGCACCGCGAGATCGACCCACACCACGTTCCCCGGCGGCAGCGCCCGCACGGCATCCTGCGCCTGCGCCGCCGCGGCGCCCACCACCGCCAGAATGATCGCGCCGGCCAAGCCGCGCGTACTCGCTATCGTCTTCATGGCTCTCCGCGACCATACCACAACATCGACCGTCCAAGCAGCGCGCCCCCGCGCGAACCGAACCCGCTGGCGGTTGACACCCTGCGCAGATTCCGGGTAGAGCTGACACGGTGGAGAGCGTCAAATACTCCGGTAGCATCACGTGAGCAGCCTGCGCCAGGAAAACGGAGACGACTACCCCGACGCCGCAGACAAGCATCTTGCGGACGCAAAGGTTCTTATGGCGGGTGGCCGGCACGACGGCGCGGCCTATCTGGCCGGGTATGTCGTAGAATGTGCGTTGAAGTCTCTCATACAGGTGGAAGGGACGTTGGAAGGAACACGCCTGAAGCGCTCGCATGACCTTGAGTCTCTCAGTGGGAAGCTACGTACTATGGCTACACAGGTCGGATTCCGGACCAGTGTAGTGTACGAGTCCGTGAAAGAGATTTTGGGCAACGCAGGCATCCTGACGTGGAACCCGCAAATGCGCTACCAGACTCCCCAGGTCACCCATGATACGGCCAAGAGGTGGCTTCAGGACGCCAAAGATGTCTACAGCCGAATCATCGACCGATTGAAAATTGACGGAGAGATACGATGATTCATGCCGACCAAGCTTATAGGAGGGCGCAAGAGCGGCTGATAGAATACCTCCGGGACAAAGCAAATTCGTGGCGCATACTGTTGATCAATGATCTGTTCTTCCGGCTCCACGTAATCCTGTGGTGTCCACAACGAAAGTGGGAGTCGGCGCGTGCCGAGGTTGACAGGGTCCTTCAAGATTCGGCACCCGAATACTGGTCCGGCGACGTGTTCAGTGGCTGCGAGTATCCGGAGGAACAGTGGAAGGGTGACGCATGGAAGGAAGGTGAATTCGTTTCCGGTACTACCAAGCTGCGGATCATGGAACGCCAGCGCACCAAGGAAGGGTGGTTCCAGGCGCCCGGCGAGCCGCCGTGGGCCGTCGGAAGTGGCCATCCTGCGATTGTCGCGTTCTACTCGTTCAAGGGCGGCGTGGGCCGATCGACGGCACTGGCGGCCACCGCCATGCACTTAGCGGCGGCCGGAGAGCGCGTCGCGGTACTCGATTTCGACCTCGATGCCCCCGGCATCGGTTCTCTGTTGGCCGGCCGCGATGGTGCAACGGCCCCGTGGGGCATCGCTGACTACTTGCTGGAGCGGCCAGTCGTTGCCGGCAACGGCCGCTTCGACTTGGCTGACTACTACCACCTCTGTCCAACGTCCCTTTTCGAGGGGAAAGGCGAAATCGCGGTTTTTCCGGCCGGGGCCACCGATCGGCGCTACGTCGGCAAACTTGCGCGACTGGATTACGGTGCCGCGACCCTCCGCCACACGCATCCGTTTGTCCAGCTCCTGGAGGAAATCCACCATGATCTCCGCCCCCAGTGGATACTCGTGGACGCCCGAGCCGGACTCGGCAACGTCTCCGGCTTCGTGATGGGCGGTTTGTGCCACATCCACGTGTTGGCAGGAACACTGGCGGACGCAAGCTGGCGCGGCCTCGAGATGATTCTCGATCGGCTTGGAGCGGATCGTCTGCGGGCGCAGAAATCTCAAGCCGAGTGTGTGTTGACTGCGGGGATGATGCCGCGATCTCAGGAACGTCAATATCAGAAGCTGGTGTCAGCGTTTACCGGCCGCGCCCGCGACCTGTTCAGCGACCACTACTACGCCGAACCTGATGAAGGCGACTCTTGGAACATCGAAGACGTAGAGAATATCGACGCTCCCCACGTTCCTGTCGTCTTCGCCTATGACGAGCGCCTCGCTCTGTTCCGGGACCTGCACGAGATCGCCCGCGAGGTGCTGCTCCGGGGAGATCCTTACAAGAAGCTGGTTGAGCGGCTGCGCACCAGCCGCCAACGCCTGACGCGATCGCGATGAGCAGACTCACCAAGCAGGAATGTGCCAAGCTGCGTACTGATCTTCGCGATCTTGGCTACGGCCAGGCGGAAACGGAGGCACCCGATATCTTTGCTCGCCGCCTTTATCCCGTCCCGGAGCATCTCAGAGCGCTTGTCCCAAGTGTCGTGCTAGTCGTCGGCCCACGCGGGTCCGGCAAGAGCGCGATGTTCAAGGCGTTCTTCGAGTCCGGTGATCTCGGCAGCTCACTTGTGCGGCACGCTTCGGAAACGGTCCGTCTGAGGAACCGATCCAACTCCACGACGTGGAAGCCGGCCTACCCGGTAAAAGCGGAGTTTCCGGACACTCGGGCACTGACCAGGCACATAGATTCGGACGAACGAGCGAAAACACTCTGGTACATAATGCTAGTACGATGCCTGGGAGACGAGATCGACCCTCGGGTGTGGAAACAGCTTCGTCCTATGGTGGAGCCGCCGGCTGCGGCTCTTGGGACGGTTTTCGAAGCGGAGCGCAAACTGCGCGCGAATCCCACGGCTGCCATCGACTTGCTGGAAAAGCGCCTGGAGCATGAGGACCGATGGCTCTTCGTCGGATACGACGAACTCGATACGATTGGCGGTTCCGATTGGGAACTGATGGCCCGTCTGGTTCGCGGGCTTGTCGCCTTCTGGTCCGACTACGGCCGGCGGTGGCAGCGAATACGAGCCAAGATCTTCCTGCGGTCCGATCTGTTTCGCCGGCATACGGACATGGGCACCGCCGACTTCGCCAAGCTCGCCGCCAATCGCTCCGAACTTGAATGGTCCGATGCCGACATTCTCGGAATGCTGGTGAAGCGCATCGCCAACACGTCCGTGCGCCTTGCCGACTACTGTCGCCGGGCGCGGATTTCGTTCACACAGGATGAGGCGCTTGGCCTGCTGCCAAAGATCGAGAAGCCCGGGGACGCGTATCCTCTGCTGGAACGTTTTGCCGGAGAGTTCATGGGGGCCGGCAGAAAAAAAGGCTACGTGCGCAACTGGGTACTCGATCATCTTCGAGACGGCAACGCGCAGATCTCACCCCGTACTCTGGTGCGCCTGTTCGAGCAGGCAGCTCGGAAAGATGCGCGTAATCTCACTCTCCGCCCTCCAAGACTGCTGCATCCGACCGCTTTGCGAGATGCGCTTGACGACGTTGCCCAGGATCACGTGACACAAGCGGTCAGCAGCGAGTGGCCGTGGCTCCACGGCGTGCGGGAGCGTCTCCGGAGTCAGCGGCTCGTCCCCTGGTCGCGTGCTGAAGTCGTGAGCCTGTTGAAGAGCGCATGGGACGGCGCTTGGGGGTCTGACGAAGAAGGCATCCTCCCACCCGCGGAGCGCCCCGAGCAGCTCGTCGATTACCTGGTCGAACTCGGAGTCTTCCGCAGGCGCTGGGATGACCGGATCGACGTGCCGGATCTCTATCTGTTCGGGCTCGACCTGCGCCGCAAGGGCGGCGTGTCACGGCGGGTTTCCTGATCCGCCCTACCGACTTCGGCGCCGAAGCGTCCTGTTGGAGCGTCACGGTCGCTCTCGCGGGTGGAGGGCGCGGAGAAACTGCGCGCACGGCAGACAGAGCACGCCGTCGAGGGCGAGGGTCTCATCTCCCAGGTAGAGCAGCAGGCGCTGCGCCTCCGGGTAGTCGGCGTGGAACGAATGCAGCGGACGCAAGTCGGAGCGGCGCACGGCGGCAGCGTGCTTGACTTCGATGGCGACGAATTGCTCTGGCCCGTAGACCACGAAGTCCACCTCCGAACCGGCGCGGGTCCGCCAGTAGTAGAGGCGGTCGCCGCGGTTGCGGTACGCCAGCCACGCCCGCAGATGCTGGGCCACCAGCCCTTCCAGCGCGGCGCCGGCGATCTCAGCCGGGCGATCCAGCGGCCCCGCCGGACGCAACCAGCGGAACACGCCGCAATCGAACAGGTAGAACTTGTCGTGCGCCACGGTGGCCCGGGCGGCGCGCTTGCGGAACACCGGCACGCGGAAGCTTAGCAGCAGGTCCTCCAGCACGCCGAGGTAGCCCTCCACCGCCTTGCGGCCCACGCCGCTGTCGCGGGCGACGTTGCTGACGTTCAGAAGCTGCGCGTGCGAGAAGGAGGCCGTTTCCAGGAAGCGGGAGAAGCGGTCGAGATCACGCACCAGCCCCTCCATCTGGACCTCCTCGCGCACGTAGACGGCGAGATAGCTCTGCAGCGTGTCGATGGGATCCGCGGCGCCGAGCACCAGCGGCAGCATGCCGCGTTCAAGCGCCGCGTGGAGATCAAACGAGTCTCCCAGCTCCGCGGCCATGAACGGGTGCATGGTGCGGAGCACGGCGCGGCCCGCCAGCAGATCGACCCCGCTGCGCCGGAGCTTGCGCGCGCTCGATCCGGTCAGCACGAACCGCCAGCCGCGGCCCTCTTCGATCAGCGCGTGCACGGCGCTCAACAACGCCGGCACCCGCTGCACCTCGTCGATGACGATCACGCCGCCGCCGGGCTGGGCGCGAACCACGTCGAACAACCGCTCCGGGCGCGCCCGGTAGCGCTGCAGCGTCGCCGGATGAAGCAGGTCGATGCGCACGCCGCCGGGATAACGGCGCCGCACCCACGCCGACTTGCCGGTGCCGCGCGGCCCGAACAGATAGTAGCTCTGCTCCGGCGGCTCGAAGAATCTCCCTACAAACTCCAACTTGCGCCCCAATATGGCGCTCACGCCTCCAAATTGCAAGCACACCGGCTCCCCGGGAAGGTCGGACTGCTTGCAGCGACCATTGGCTGGCACACCGCGTTGCGCCGAAGACCCCGGTTGCGCTATCCTGGGCCATGAAGACCCTTGACCTAGTTCGCACACAGTTGAGCGTCGGAGACTATGATCTCACTCGTCACGCCCTCGCGCGCGCCGTGGAGCGAGACATCAGCGAGCTGGAAATCAGGCAGGCAGGACGACAAGCAGTGCTCATTGAGGACTATCCTGACGACAAGTACTCGCCGAGTTGTTTGCTTCTTGGCTTCACAGCATCGGGACGAGCTCTGAACCTCCACGTGTCGGTTGCGGATACTGCGCTTGTGAGAATCATCACGCTATATGAGCCGGATCCTGCTGAGTGGGTCTACTTTTCCCGGAGGCGTTGAGTGAAATTTGTCTGCGTAATCTGCCATGCGAACGAATGTCGTGACGAGCTCGTTGAGGAGGTATTTCGGGTCGACGGTAAATATGTACTCGTCGGTAGCATCCCAGCCGTGGTGTGCAGCCGTTGCGGGGAACAGTCGTTCAGCCGAGAAACTACGGAGAAGATTCGGCGGATGGTCCACGGCCAAGCGAAGGCACGGAAGTCGGTTCCCATGAAGGTCTTTGACTTCGTCTCAGAAGCGGTATGACGACGAAGCGGACGCGCACGCCCGCGTCCCACCCGACTCCGGCCAACGCCGTGAGCACGATCCACTTCAGGACGGCGGCGGTGCCGCTGGAGTCGATGGCACAGCGCCGGCGGCGGCGCGAACGTCGAGCTGGCCGGTTACTACGTCGGCTATGAGGCGAGTACGTAGCTCCTTCATAAGATCGATCTCGCGCTTGAACCGGGTTACGGCACGATCGATCTTGCTAACCGTAGTCAACAGACTTCGCGCGACGTTACGCTGCTCCTCCAAGTGCGGCAGAGCGAAGTGAAAGCTTCTCAGAGCGGATAGCGGAAGATTGTTAGCCAGACCCTCCGCGCCGCTAATCGACCGTTCTACCATTCGCCGGTAGTAGCTGCTGTTCATAGCCATGACCATAAAGTCGGGATCCACGTCGTCCTTGAAGATGGGACGAAACGTCTTGTCCGAGAGTATGAGCCGGTACGTCAGCGATCGGACTCGTCCTACCGAGCCGACCAGATGCGCTGAGCCGCTGGCGCGCGACACGAGAACGTCGCCGCGGCGAACCGCGAGCTTGGGATCGAAGGAGAAGCCGGCGGGGAGTCGCTTGTGCTCCCGGTCCCGGAACACGCCTCGGTTGACGCAGCCCGCCTTCAACACGCCCCAACTATCGCCTTCCGCCAGATAGTTCTCGGCCTGCGGGCTCACGCCCTGCTCTACGCGCTTCACGAGAAACTTGAACCGTCGAACGCCCCAAGATGCCGGCACGTCCCCCATCACGGCTAAGCCGGACGGCCTGTAAGCGGCGTAGGCCCGGCCGGTGCGGACGTCGATCTCGCCGCTAATGGTCTGATTTATGATAGCCTGCTTCTGTTCCTCGAGCAGCGCAGCCAGCTTCTGCCTGGATCGAACGTAGCGCTGAATACGGTGGTCGGCGCGGTCGAGAAAACGGGCAATGGCCCCCTGCTCAGGCAAGTCCGGGATAAACACCATTCTCCGATAGGCTTCTTCACGGGCGAGACCGGGCACCGCCGAGTCCCTTGATACGTCGTCAAGCCGTAACCATCCGAGAAGAAAGTGGAGCCAACGAATGTTAGCTGACGAATGGCGAGGATCAATGTAGAATGTCGTGTCGATCGCAAATACTGGCGCACGAGAGTAGTTCACTTTCCCGAAAGAGCCCTTGCGACCGACAACGATACAAGGAGCGCCTGTGTTTGCTGAGCAGTGAGAGCCGACTCGTCCGTTTGATCCAAACACCGGGACGCATCCGCTCGACCGCACTTCGTCGCGCAACGAGTCCCCATAGGCGAATCGACAGACGCGCTTGAGTCGTCCGACTTCCCAATGTGATGGAACCATTCCCAGCCACTTCACCCCTGAATCCTTCATGTTCGGGTAGGGCGTGAAAGTGGCGGTCACGAAATCGTAACGGCGCGGGACAGAAATGGGGGGCGCTTCAGGGTTTCGTGTTCGCAGGGCGGTCGGCGGGAGATTCGACGCGGCCGTTGAGGAGCTGCCGGACGTCGAGGTTCCGTGCCATGGTCGCGGCAGGTTCGGTGATGGATGCTCCCGCTACCACCGGCATTACCGGAGTGCCCAGCTTGGCCAGCAGCGCTGCCCGGTCCGCGGCGCGCCGTACGTCATTGCGGTCGATCACCCACGAAATCTCCACGAGCACCATGACCTCCAAGCGGTCGCTGAGACGCCGGCCACGCAAGATCAGGTCGGCCAAGTTCACGTCGTTCAAGTCGCCCTGTGACAGGACGCCACGGTCGACGGCATCCTCCAGCAGTTCGTTTAGTTGCGGCGACCCCACGACGCGGCACCGGCGGATCAGGCGGCTAAAGTAGGAGGGCGCATGCTCCCGGTACCGGCGCTCCAGGCCCTGGCCCTTGAGCTCTCCCACGTCATCCGTGAGCCGCCCCACGTCGGTCTGGAGCTGCCCCACGTCGGTCTTGAGCTGTCCTACGTCATCCGTGAGCTGATCGAGCCGCCCCTCGACACGGTTGAGGCGGCGTTCGAAGTCGCGCCGCAGCTCGGCAATCTCGCGCCGTATCTCAGCGAGCTGCTCCGGCAGAGTCAGGTATTCGTCGCTCAACACCAAACGACGCATCTCCGCCCGCCACTCCGGGCGATCTTCAAGTAGCTGCACGAGATCGCGGAAATCTTGGACTGCAAATGGCATGGTACGCTCCTGCCCTAATGTAACCGCTCCCGCCGGGATTGTCGATACGGCCGGCGGCGGCGGCGCGGCGCTGTCCGGCGTGGCGTGGCGGTCCCGGCCAGGTAGAGCATCGATTCGGGCAGAGTCCGGCAGGCGTCCCCGGTCAGTGACGACCACCCCTTCCCCATGGCTGCGCGACGAACCAACTTGCCGCTCCGCCGACGGTCAGGAGTTCTCAGGGCGGTCGGCGGGAGATTCGACGCGGCCGTTGAGGAGCTGCCGGACGTCGAGGTTCCGTGCCATGGTCGCGGCGGGTTCGGTGATGGATGCCCCCGCTACCACCGGCATTACCGGAGTGCCCAGCTTGGCCAGCAGCGCTGCCCGGTCCGCAGCGCGCCGTACGTCATTGCGGTCGATCACCCACGAAATCTCCACGAGCACCATGACCTCCAGGCGATCGCCGAGACGCCGGCCACGCAAGATCAGGTCGGCCAAGTTCACGACGTTCAAGTCGCCCTGTGACAGGACGCCACGGTCGACGGCGTCCTCCAGCAGTTCGTTTAGTTGCGGCGACCCCACTACGCGGCACCGGCGGATCAGGCGGCTAAAGTAGGAGGGCGCATGCTCCCGGTAGCGGCGCTCCAGGCCCTGGCCCTTGAGCTCTCCCACGTCATCCGTGAGCCGCCCGACGTCGGTCTGGAGCTGGCCCACGTCGGTCTTGAGCTGTCCCACGTCGGTCTTGAGCTGCCCTACGTCATCCGTGAGCTGATCGAGCCGCCCCTCGACGCGGTTGAGGCGGCGTTCGAAGTCGCGCCGCAGCTCGGCAATCTCGCGCCGTATCTCGGCGAGCTGCTCCGGCAGAGTCAGGTATTCGTCGCTCAACACCAAACGACGCATCTCCGCCCGCCACTCCGGGCGTTCTTCAAGTAGCTGCACGAGATCACGGAAATCTTGGACTGCAAATGGCATGGTACGCTCCTGCCCTAATGTAACCGCTCCCGCCGGGATTTGTCGATACGGCGCGGCGGCGCGGCGCTGTCCGGCGTGGCGTGGCCGTCCCTGCCAGGAGCTCGCGCGCAACGCAGGTCAGCGGGCCGGCGAACGAATCCCCCGCCGCCGAGTAGCTTGACGGCGGCGTCTACTCACCGGGACGCGCTCACGTACCGGCGAGCACGTTGCGGCCCGCTACTCCGAGCACCGGGCCAGCGGCCAGCAAGCGCCGGTCGCTGCTGTATACCTCTGCAAGGCCATTCTCCCGCGCCGTGAGCAGATGCACCGCGTCGCCGGCGCGCAGGAACACGTGCCGCGGCAGGCTCATGAACGCCTCGCTGACAGCCGTCATCACGGCGGGCGTCAAAGGGAGCCAAGTCCAGAGCCGTGCCTGCTCGTCCATCCGTAACTGACGCAGGACAACCTCGAGCTGCCGCTCGGTAAGGTGGTCTTCACGCAGTTTGCGATGTAGCGCGGCATGCAGCTCCAGGCGGCCGTACACTGAACATGCCAACCGTTCGCTACGTCGGGCCAGCGCCTGCACCTCCCGCGAGCCTTGCTCCGCCACGTAGCACTTCAGGATGTAGGCCGTATCGAAGTAGGTCATGCACGATCGCGGTCGTCGGACACGTACTTGGTGGAGTCGCCGCCGGTGACTGGTAGAGCATCGAATTCGGGCAAAGTCCGGCGGTCACCGAACGGTGTACCCAGATCACCCGGACGAACCGGAATGATCGAGGCAAGCGGGCGTCCCCGGTCAGTGACGACCACCCCTTCCCCCATGGCTGCGCGACGAACCAACTTGTCGGTCTGGAGGTGCAGGTCGCGGATACTGACTTGCTCCATATGCACAATGTGTCCCAGTCCCGGGAGCCAGTCAACTGCCGCCACTCTGCCCCAGATCACAAGCCGCCGGGGCTGGGCTCTACTGATTGACGGGGCATGGGCGATGACGACTGCCAACTCGGCTTGGAACAACTCAAGGGGCTGTTGTCCCACGTCGACCCGCAGATGACGACCGGGCAACTGCTGGGGCGGTTGGTGCAGGAAGCGCTGGACCGCCATGACCCGTCGCAGCCGCCGCGCGGGCGGCGCCGCCTCCGGAGCGCGGATGTTGCGGCGGAGACTTCGGCGCCGAGGACGCAGCACGGCCGAACGGTAGCGTGGCGGTGCCGCAGACCGCTCTACCCGCGGGCGCCGCAACTTCGGCCCCGAAGGACGCGGCCGAGCCGAACGCCGCGGCGGCGCCGGCGAAGGTGCCGGCTCTTACATGGCGAGGAGTTGCTTGATGCGCATCAGGCGGGTGATGTTGCCGCGTTCCAGCTCCTCCAGCTTGGAGGAGATCATGCGGATGGTCTCGGCCTGCTGCGGGATGAGCACGTACTCCAGGGCGTTGACGCGGCGGCGGGTCTTCTCGATCTCGTCGGCCACCAGTTCGATGGTCTTCTCCGCCTCCGCCAGCTTGACCAAACGTTCCAGTACTTCCTTGAGCTTGACGATCGCCTGATCCAGCTCCACTACGGTGCCGTCGGTGCCGTAGGAGAGAGGGTTACCCTCGATCGCGAACGAGAACACCGGTACGCGCACGTTCATGATCAGCTTCTCGGTCATGGTGAGCTCGGCCTCGCACTCCGGGAACGCCAGGGCGCTACGGTACACCTCCGCCGGCATCGACGCCGACGCCACGATGAACTGCTGGAACAGCTCGCCAAGCTCGCTGTCCACTTGCCCGCGCAGCACCGCGTACTCCTGCACGATGCCGGTGAAGTCCTTGAGCAGCCCCTCCAGCTTGTCCTTCAACAGCTTGTGGCCGCGCTGTGCGAACTGCTGCTTCTTCTTCATCCGCAGCAGCTCCATGCGGTTGGGACTGACTGCTACGGTAGCCATCGTATCCGGTTATGCCGGCGCGGCGGCGGGGGCGGCCGCGGGTTCGGCGGCGGGGGCGGCTTGCTCCGACCCGAGGTACTTGTCGATGAGCTCGGTGTCGATGCGGGTGAGCTCGGAGCGGGGGAGCAGTTCCAGCAACTGCCAGCCGATGGTGAGGGTGTCTTCGATGCTGCGGTTCTCCTGGAAGCCCTGGTTCACGAAGCGCTGCTCGAACTGGTCGGCGAAGGTGGCGTACTGGCGGTCAATCGGCGTCAGCGCGGCCTCCCCCAGCACCACGGCCAGCTCGCGCGCGTCGCCGCCGCGGGCGTACGCTGCAAAAAGCTGGTTCGCCACGCCGGCATGGTCCTCGCGCGTGCTGCCCTCGCCGATGCCCTTCTGCATCAGCCGCGACAGCGACGGCAGCACGTCGATCGGCGGCTCCAGGCCCTTGCGGTGCAACGACCGGCTCAGCAGCACCTGGCCTTCGGTGATGTACCCGGTCAGGTCGGGGATCGGGTGGGTCTTGTCATCCTCCGGCATGCTCAGAATCGGGATCTGGGTGATGGAGCCGCGCTTGCCCTTGATCCGCCCCGCCCGCTCGTAGATCAGCGACAGGTCGGTGTACATGTAACCGGGATAGGCGCGCCGCCCCGGCACCTCCTTGCGCGCCGACGAAATCTCGCGCAGGGCGTCGCAGTAGTTGGTCATGTCGGTGAGGATCACCAGCACGTGCATGTCGCAGTCGAACGCCAGGTACTCGGCGGTGGTCAGCGCCACGCGCGGAATCGAGATGCGCTCGATCACCGGGTCGTCGGCCAGGTTGATGAACAGCACCGCCCGTTCGATGGCGCCGGTGCGGCGAAAGTCCTCCATGAAGAAGTTGGCTTCCTCAAAGGTAATGCCCATCGCCGCGAACACCACCGCGAACGACTCCTCGCCGCGCAGCGTCCGCGCCTGCCGCGCGATCTGCGCCGCCAACTCCGAGTGCGGCAGCCCGGAACCTGAAAAAATCGGCAACTTCTGGCCGCGCACCAGCGTCAGGTTGCCGTCGATGGCCGAGATGCCGGTCTGGATGAACTCGGACGGAAAGTCACGCGCGTAGGGGTTGATCGGCGAACCGTTGATGTCGCGCAACTGCTCCGGGATCACCGCGCCGGCGTCGTCCAGCGGTTCGCCGATGCCGTTCAGAATCCGGCCCAACATCTCGCGCGACACGCGCGCGGTCATGCGCTGGCCGGTAAAGCGCACCGTCGCCAGGCTGGTGGCGATTCCCTGCGGCGCCTCGAAGAGCTGCACCAGCGCGCGCCCCGCGGCCGCCTCCAGCACCTGCCCGCGGCGGACCGATCCATCCGGCAACTCGACGTCCGCCAACTCGCCGTAGGTTACGTCGTCTACCTCTTCCACGATCATCAGCGGCCCGTCCAGGCCGCGGGCGCTGCGATATTCCTTGATCACTTAACTCGCTCTCCTCGCGGGTTCGGGCTCGCCCACCTGTTCCAGGGCGGCCCGTATCTCGCCATCTACCGCCCGCAGGTCGTCTTCGTCATCCTGCGGCGTAAACTTCATGCGCGCAATCCGCTCGCGCACCGGCAGCGCCAGCAACTCGTCCAGCGCCACCCCCTGCTCCAGCTTGGCCAGCGCGCCGTGATGAAACTGCAAAATCGCGTCCAGCATCAGGTACTGCTTGCCGAGCGGCGTAAAGGTATCGACGTCGTGGAACGCGTTCTGCTGCAAGAACGCCTCGCGGATGGCGCGGGTGGTTTCCAGCAGCAGGCGGTCGCTGGCGCTGATCGCGTCCAACCCGACCAGGCGCACGATCTCCTGCAGGTCGGCCTCCTCCTGCAGCATCCGCAGCGACTCAGCGCGGTTGCCGAGCCAGCGCTCCGACACGTTGTCGCGGTAAAAGGCGCCGAGCGTGTCGGAGTCGCCATACAGCGAGTAGGAGGTGAGCCAGTCCACCGACGGGAAGTGGCGGGCGTAGGCCAGCTCCGCGCGCAGGCTCCAGAACACGCGCACCTCGCGCAACGTGCCCTGCACCACCGGATCCGACAGGTCGCCACCCGGCGGGGAGACCGCACCGATTACCGACAGGCTCGCCTCCTCGTCGTCGCCGGGCTGGTCGGTCGCGCCCAGCGGATACACCCGCCCGGCGCGCTCGTAGAACTGCGCGATGCGCGACGCCAGGTAAGCGGGATACCCTTCCTCGCCCGGCATCTCCTCCAGGCGCCCGGAAATCTCGCGCATTGCCTCGGCCCAGCGCGAGGTGGAGTCGGCCATCAACGCCACGTCGTAGCCCATGTCGCGGTAGTACTCGGCGATGGTGATGCCGGTGAACACCGACGCCTCGCGCGCCGCCACCGGCATGTTGGAGGTGTTGGCGATCAGCGTGGTGCGTTCCATCAGCGGGCGCCCCGACTTGGGATCGGTCAGCTCCGGGAACTCGATCAGCACGTCGGTCATCTCGTTGCCGCGCTCGCCGCAGCCGACGTAAACGATGATGTCGGCGTCCGCCCACTTGGAGAGCTGCTGCTGCACCACCGTCTTGCCGGAGCCGAACGGGCCGGGCACGCAACCGGTGCCGCCCTTGGCCAGCGGGAAGAAGGTGTCCAGCACGCGCTGGCCGGTGACCAGCGGCACGCCGGGGTTGAGCTTGCGGCGGTAGGGCCGCCCCTGCCGCACCGGCCAGCGCTGCGCCAGCTTGAGCTCGTGCTTCTGGCCGAACGGGTCTTCCAGCTCGCCGATCCGTTCCGTCACCTGGTAAGCGCCGGAGGAGAGGCTGGTGATGGTTCCCCGCAACCCCGGCGGCACCATCACCCAGTGCTTGACGATCGCCGTCTCCTGCACGAAGCCGAGCCGGGCGCCGCCCACCACCTCGTTGCCGCTCTGCGCCACCGCGGTGAACTCCCAGCGCCGCTCGTAGTCGATCGCCGGTTCCTCGATGCCGCGCGCGATAAAGCTGCCGTGGCTCGCGGAGATCACGTCCAGCGGGCGCTGGATGCCGTCATAGATCTGCGACATGAGGCCCGGCCCCAGCTCCACCGAGAGCTGGTCGCCGGTACTTTCCACCGGCTCGCCCGGCCCCACCCCTTCGGTCTGCTCGTAGACCTGGATCGAGACGGTCTCGGCGCCGAGGCTGATGATCTCGCCAAACAGCCCCAGCTTCCCCACCTTGACCACGCCGTACATGATCGGGTCTTCGAGTCCCTCGGCCACCACCAGCGGCCCCGAAACCCGTACAATCCTACCTGCCATTATTTCTCACACCTCTTGTTAGTAAGCTGTTCACTTCGTCGCAATCTACGATGACCCATTTGCTCCTCGTTGGCGGGTTTGGCCCAGGAGGTCGATGCCGATGGCGCGTTCTACGGCGAGGCGGGTCTTCTCGAAGCCGAGGCCGCGGGCGCCGGATTGGTCGGGGACCACGATGACCGCCGGGATGGCGCCGGTGCGCAGGCGGCTGATGGTGTCCAGGATCGGTTCCGCCAGCGCCTCGGTGATGAAGATGATGGCGTACTTGCCGCCGGCCACCAACTCGCGCAGGGTGGCCAGCGCCTGCTCGCTCGCGGCCGCGGGATAGGGGTGCACGCCCCCGGCCGCGAAGCCGCGCACGGTGGAGCTGTCGCCGATCATGGCGATGTTGAAGGTGGCGCCTGCCGGTGACCGGTCGGACATCGTTACCCTCTAACCTTCTGCCCTACGCCGCCGCGGCCTGCGCCAGGCCCATGAAGGGGCCGCCGACGCGGGCGGCGATGGACGCTTCGGGCACGCCCTTCAACTTGGCGAGACAGATCAGGCGCAACGCGTTCAGGTCGGCCCGCTTCTTGTGCAGGTAGAACACCGCGAACGCGAACGACGGCGGCTCGAAGCGCCACGCCGCAATGCGGCGGTCCACCGCCTCCTGCGCGGCGCGCAACGCGGCGCCGGTCTCGGCGCCGTCGGCGATGGCCGCCAGCAGCGCGCGCAGCACGCCGCTGAAGCTCGCCAGGCGGCCGCCCCACTCCCCCGGCGGCGCGGCGTACAGCTCCTCCAGGTCGGCTTGGCCCGGCAGCTCCAGCAGGCCCCAGCGCGCCACCTCCCACGGCAGCCCGGCGGCGCGGCCGCGCGCCAGCAGCTCGCCGGCGGCCAGCGCGGCGTGATCGGCGTAGGCCGCGCCCACGTCCGCGGACACCGCCGCCGCGGTGGCGGTCTGAAACAGGCGGCTCAGGCGGTCAAAGGCCAACTCCAGCACCTGCCCGCTCCGCCCGGCGGCGTGGAACGCCCCCAGCGCCCGCTCCAGGATGGCGGCCAGCGCGCGGCTGGCGCGGTCGGTGTCGCCGGCGGAGGTGAGCGGCTGGCCCTCACCCGCCACCGCGGCGCGAGTCAACTCCGCGCCCCGCGTACCGGCCGGGCCGAACAGCTCCTCCACCGCCGCCCCGGCCGCGGCCTCGTCGCCGGCGCCGTCCGCGGGTTGCGCGCTCAGACGCAACGCCACCTTCAGGTTGTACAGGTCGCGCGGCACCAGCAGCAGCTCCCGCAACGCCGGCTCCGGCGCGAAGCGGTCCAGCAACGCCTGCAGGTCCTCCTGCTCGGCGGCGATGGCGCGCTCCAGGCTCGCCTCGTCGAAGTCGGGCGCGAGCGCGCTCAGGAAGGGCGACTCGGGATAGATCTGCCCCAGCTCGGCAACCGATTGCATGCCCACCATGGCGCGCAGCCGCGCGCCGTCGATCAGCTCCCCCTCGCGGCTGCGGATCAACCCGTACAGGTAGTTGTAATCGGACTCCGGCACCGGCGCAGGCCCCTCTCAGTCGCCGCCGAACAGGGCGGCGCTGATCTCGATTTCGGCCTCCGCCTGCAGGGCGCGAAACTCCTCGTCCAACGAACAGTTGAGCCGGGTGCTGCCGCGCTCGATGATGAATCCCGCCCGGAAGCGGCCCACCTCATCGGCAAGCCGTACCCCGTGAGCGTCAAGTAGCTCCTTGAAGCTACTTGCAAAGTGGTCGCGCTCACGCGCCGCAACCACGATCCGGTCGCCACTCCGCGCGTGCGCGGTCAACTGGCGCTCCACCCAGGCGCGGTAGCCGGCGTCTTCGGTCACCTGCTGCCAGGCGGCGTCGTACACCTCGTCCAGCAACCGCCGCTTGCGGGTGTGCAGCTTGCGGCGCTGCTCCAGGCGCACCGTGGACAGCTCCTGCTGCACCGCCTCCTCCGCCTGCCGCCGGCCGCGCCGGCGCAGCTCCTCCACCTCGCGCTCCAGCTCCGCGGCGCCCGCGCGCAGCTCCGCGTCGTAGCGTTCCTGCGCGTCGCTCAGGAGCTGCTCGCCGGCGCCGCGCGCCGCGGTCAGTATCTGGTCGACGATGTTCTCGGCCATGGTACCGGCCGCGCTACGCCGCGGCGGGAAGCTCGATGACCACCATCAGGATGATGATCGTCGCAATCAGGGCGAACAGCCCGAACGTCTCCACCAGCACCGGCATGATCACCGCGCGCCCGAAGGCGTCCGGCTTCTTGGCCACCACGCCCATCGACGACACCGCGACCTTGCCCTGCCAGATGGATGAGATCAGCTCCCCGAACATCGCCGGCACGCAGGCGGCGAAAATCGCCAGCCCGGCGGCCAGGTCCAGATCCAGCATGCGCGCGGAACTGAAGCCTTCCACCTTGACCAGCACCAGAATCGCTACCACCAGGCCGTAGATCGACTGCGTGGCAGGCAGCGCCTGCAGAATCAGCATCGATCCGAACTTGTCCGGGTCCTCCGAAATCACCCCGCCGGCCATCTCGCCTGCCAAGCCGACGCCCACCGACGAACCGTAGGCGGCCAGGCCCGCCGCGAGCCCGCCGCCGAGGATCGCGATGGCGAATCCCAACGAAATCATGGTTGTTTCACTCCTCCCTATGAGTGCGCGCAGCCACTGCCGCGCTACTGCTGCTCACTTTCAGCCCGCCTGAAGAACCGGCCCGTGCGCCGGAACGGCGTAAACGCCCTCCCCCCTTCCGGGTAATAGCGCTGAAACGACTCCAGATAGTTCAACCGCAACGAATGTACGAACGCGCCCAACATCGACAGCACCAGGTTGAGCAGATGAAAGAATACGAAGATGACCGCCCCGATGAGCGCGCCGACCGCCGCCAGCACCACCGAGTCGCCGCCCAGGAACAATCCGCCGATCACCTGCGCCACGAACGCGATGAACGCCGAGGTCATGTTGAGGATCGCCAGCCGCATGTAGGAGAGGGCGTCGGAAAAGAAGCCCACCAGCCCGTAGTAGCCGACGATGCCGTACAGCGACACCACGCCCGCCAGGATGCGCCCGACCACGTTGCCGCTGCCGCGCACCACCGCTCCCACGATGACGGTGGCGGCGCCCGCGGCCGCGAGGACCGCCCCCGCGGTGCCCAGCGCCCCCTGCCCCAGGAACATGCCGGCCACCGCCAGCAGGCCGCCGCTCAGCAGCACCAGCCACGCCAGGTTGTCGCAGATGGCGGCCCCCCGGTCGCCGCGCTTGAGCAGGTTGATGAAGCCGGCGGTGATGGAGGCGAGCTGAAAGAAGATGCCCACCCCCACCGCAATGCTGATCAGCAGGATGATGTCGCGCGTGGGATTGACCAGCGGCAGCACCCCCAGGAACTTGCCGCCATCCGCGGCCCCCGGCGAAAACCCGAAAAAACTCCAGGTCAGGACGCCCACCGCCAGGGTCGCCCACCCCATGTACACGAACATGGTGAGGAACAGCCGGGTCTCGCCCGCCGACTGGAAGCGGCGCCGCAGCCAGGACGCCAGCAGGATCTGCAGCACGCCGTAGCCGAAGTCGCCCAGGGCGATGGCGTAGAACACGGTCATGGCCACGGCCACGAACGGCGTCGGGTCGATGCCGAAGTAGTTGGGCAGCCCGTACATGGTGATCAGGGTCTGGAACGGCTCCACCAGCGGTTTGTTGATCAGCTTGACCGGGGGGCGGTCGCCCTCCTCCGGGGCCGACAGCCGCAGGCGCACCTGCGGGTGGCCGGAGAGCAGCGCCTCCAGGGCGCCGCTACGGCTCTCCTCTACCCAGCCCACGATGACCGCGGCGTGGCGCGAATAGAACAGGCGTCCGTGCGCGTCCAGACTGCGGCGCCGGCCCTCATACTCGTCGGCCACCGCCTGCAGCGCCCGGCGCCGGCCGCGCGCCTCTTCGGCGAAGGCGGCCGCCAACTCCGCGCGGCGCGCCTCCAGCTCGGCGCTGCGGGCGCGCGCGGCGCTGAGCGCGGCGGCGGCGGAGGCGTCCAGCGCCGGCAGCTCCACCTCCTCCGCCCGCACCTGCCGCAACGCGGCGCCCACCGCGTCCAGGTCCTCCGGCAGCGAAACCACCACCGCGTACGCCGCCTTGGCGGCGGCGCCCACCGGCGCCAGGCGCAGGTGCCCGCCGCGCGCGGCCAGCAACGCCTCAAGCTGCTCCCGCGCCGCCGCCGGAAACCGCACCGCGGTGAGCGCGGCGTAGCTGCCGCGCCCGATGGCGGCCAGCTCCACCCCCAGCTCGGCCCACGGCGTGAGCGCGGCGACGCGCTCGCGCAGCTCCTCCAGCTCGGCAACCAGCGCGTCGTAGTCGGCCACCCGCGTTTCCAGCTCGGCGCGGTAGGCGGTCACGTCCACGGATTTCACCAGCGCGCTGAACTCCGCCTCGTCCACCGCCGGCGGGGAACCAAAAAAATCTTCCAGCAAGCCGGTCTTGTGGGGAGCGAAGCGTTGGAACAGGTCGAGGATCCAGCGCGCCGCGGCCAGGGTGGCGTCCACGGCCGCGGTGTCGGGAGTGACGCGCTGCTCCCACTCGGCCAGTTCCTCCGGCAGGCCGTCGTGCACGTCGTCGACGTGCAGCAGGGCGGTGCGTTCCAGGGAGCGCAGCAGGTCGGCCACGGCGTCGCGCGGCGCCACCAACTGGGCCTTGATGAGGCGGGCTATCGCCACTAGCGCCGGTTCAGCTTGTCGAGCAGGACGGCCACCGCGGCGTCGCGGCGGGCGGCGGCGCCGCGTTCGAGCCGTTCCAACTCGCGAGCGCCGGCTTCGTATTCACGGCCCTTCTTGGCGGCCAGCTCGCGCTGCAGTTCGTCACGGTACTGTTGCAACTCGACGTCGACGGCGGCGACCCGCTCCCGGCGCCGGTGGTCGAGGTCGGCGCGGCTGCGCGCCGCCAACTCCGCGGCGCGCTCGCGGAACTGCGCCTCGATCTGCTCGGCCTCCGCTTCGGCGTTCTTTACGTCCTTGAGGACATCCATGAGCGACGTGCTCCCCCTTCAATAACTTGCAGCCCGGCGACGCCCCTCGCCCGCCGGGTGCGGCCGGGGCGCGCTTCCGCCGCCATGCCGTCGTGCGAGCGCGCGCAACAGATTCTCCGCTCCGGGAGCACTGCGACGCGCCGGCGAGGGTTCTCGTGGGAATACCGTAATGATGAAGCCGCGCGGCGCAATCTGTCAACACTTTGTTCACGCTCCGTATGCGCTCGTATACCCCGCGCGGCGCTCCCCCGGCCGGCGCCGCGAATCTCTGCCGCCACAGCGGCCACTACCGCCCTGCCCTGCCGTCACCAGCGCACCGTCAGAACTTGGCGCTTGGCCTGGGTGGCGTAGCGCGCCAGCGGGATGGTCACGGTCGCCCGGCGCCGGTCGGCGCTCAGCTCGCCGATGCCGCCGTCACTGATGGCGCGCGGCGTCTCCACCACGAAGCTCACCACGTGGTCGCCGAACAACATCGCCAGCAACTCCCAGGTGTCGGCGTCCAGCGCCAAGTCGTCGACCGCCACGCCCAGCACCAACTCGAAGGTGGCCGGGTCGGCGCCCCCCAGGCGCGGCTGCAGGTCGGCGAAGCTCGGCAACTCGGCAAGCCGCTCCACCCGGTCGAACTCCAGGGTAGCGGTGACCACTACCGCGTCCTCGCCGTCGTCGCGGGCGTAGTCGCTGAGCTCCAGGCCCTCCACCGCGGCCGCCGCGGCGCGGAAGTCGTTTTCGGAGATCGGCAGCGGCAGCGCTCCCGGCGCCGCGGCGTTTCCCAGTTCCCCGAGCACCGGATCGAGGCGGTAGCGCAGGTGCAGCCGGCCGGAGCCGTCGGCGTCGAACACGAAGCGCGACTCGATGCTGACGCAAGCGCCCAGCGTCAGGGCCAGCGCCAACGCGGTGAGTACTGCCGCGCCGCCGCGGGCGGCGCGGCGCGGCCGGCTCCCCGGCCCGGGTACCGCCTTGCTCACGCGCCGGTTCCCCGGCGCGGCCCGGCGCCGCGGCGGCGCCGCGCGCGCTCCCGCCGCGGCGGCGCCGCCGCGCCGTCGGCGCCCGCGAGAACGGCCACCACCGGTTCCAGCGGCGGGCACCCCATCACTCGATAGATTTCCCGGCACGCCCAGGCGTCGGTGGCGGCGTAGCGCTGCTGCCGCGGGCTCAACCGTGGCGCCGCCCAGTTGGACGTCTGCGCGCCCTTGGAAATACGAATCCCCAGATAGGCCGCCGCCAGCCCGCGCAGGCTCAGCGGCGCGCAGCCGGCGGCGCGCGCCGCGGGAATAAGGTCCACCACCGCCTGCGCCGAGATGCCCCAACGCTCCAGCAACTCGCGCAGTTCCGCGGCCGGGCCCTGCGCCACCTTGACCACGGCGGCGTCTTCGAGGAGCTCGCGCAACGCCGCGGCCGGCCCGGATTCGGGATCGACGCGGAACAGGCACGCCAGCTCGGCGGTGGCCAGTTGCACCAGGGCGATCGGGTGTTGCTCGCCGCGCCGGAACGCCGGCCGCGACTCGGTATCGAAGCCGAGCACGCGCCGGCCCTCCAGCCCGGCGCCGGCTTGCAGCGCGGCGCAAGCCTCGGCCGCGGCGGCGGACTCCACCACCTCAATGCGGCCGGCGAAGCCGCCGAGCGGCAGCGCGTTGATTGCTTCCTTGGACAGCATCTGCCCCGCGGGACCGCGCTCGCCCTCCCGGTGGTGCGGCGGAGTCAGCAGCGAACGATATTGCATATGGTCAAGATCATGGGCGGTACTGGACTCGAACCAGTGACCCCTAGCGTGTCGAGCTAGTGCTCTAGCCAACTGAGCTAACCGCCCCGACCACGCTACGATGCACCGTCTCGCGCCGCGCCGTCAATACCCGAAATCGGTCCGCGCCGCCGGCTGAGGCCGGGCGCGCGGCGCCGCCCCGCCCGCGTTGCCGTGAATTACCGCGCCGCGGCGTTTGACCCCGGGCGCAGAACGGCATATGCTTAGGCGGCAAGATAGTTCACTCCCGCCCACCGCACCGAGTCGCGCGCCCCCTGCGGGGCACGGAGACGCAGTACCTGTTTGGCCGACATTTCCTGCCCGTCATTCAAGACTGACTGCCACCCGGCGTCGCGGTGCGCAAACAGCAGGCGGCGTGAGCTCAGGAGATGAGAATGAACAAGAAGCTGTTTGTCGGTGGCCTCCCCTACGCGGTAACCGATGACCGTCTGGAAGAAGTCTTCGCCGCCCACGGAACCGTGGAGTCGGCGCGCGTGGTAACCGACAAGTTCACCGGCCAGTCGCGCGGGTTCGGGTTCGTGGAGATGAGCTCGCCGGCGGAAGCCTCCGCCGCGGTCACCGCCTTGAACGAGACCGATCTCGACGGCCGCCGGATTACGGTAGCCGAAGCGCGCCCGCGCGAGGAGCGCTCGCGCTGGTAAGCCGCCGGTAAGCGCAATTTCCCCGGCGGGGCCGCGTGCGGGTAGAGATTCGCCGCCCGGTCCCGCCGCTCCGCGCCCACGGCGCGCCTGCCGCCGCCCACCCCCACCGCCGTTCTGCGGTTGCCCGCGCGGGGGTCCCGGTATATCATCGCCGCCGCGTTGCCTTGACGCCCGAGCGCGGGCGCCGGCGGCGGAGGAGAGCCTCGTAAAATGACGACGGTGGGCGGCGGCGGTCCGGCCGGCACGCCGGCAGACGAAGGTCACCTCATTGGCCGCCGCAAGGCCGCGGTCCTGTTGGTGCTGCTCGGCGCGGAGCTCGCCTCGGAAATCTTCAAGCACCTCGACCCCGAAGAGGTAGAGCAACTCACTCTGGAGCTGGCGCAGTTGGACGCGGTGGCGCCGGAGGATCAGATCCGCACCCTGGCCGAATTTCAGGAGCTGATGCTGGCGCGCGACCAGCCGCCCGCCGGCGGCATGGACTACGCGCGCGGCGTGCTGGAACGGTCGTTGGGCGCCGCCGGGGCGGACGCCGTGGTCAACCGCGTGGCCGGCATGTTGCGGCCGCGCCCCTTTGGCTTCATGCGCCGCACCGACCCGGCGCAGGTCGTATCCTTCCTTCGAGACGAACACCCGCAGACCATCGCCCTGGTCCTGACCTACCTGGAGCCCGGCGACGCCGCGGCGCTCCTGGCGCGCCTGCCCTACGCCTTGCAAGGCGAGGTGGCGCGGCGCATTGCCACGCTCGATCTGGCGGCGCCGGAAGTGGTGCACGAGGTGGAGCGCGCGTTGCGGCGCAAACTGACGCGCTCCGCCGCGGACCCGCCGGCTGCGGAGCGCTCCGCAGGCGGCATTGACACGGTGCTGAAGATCTTCCACCTGCTGGACCGCGCCACCGAGCAGACCGTGATCGACGCTCTGGAGCAGGAGGACCCGGAACTCGCGCAGGAGATCAGGCAACGCCTGTTCGCGTTCGAGGACCTGCTGTTGCTCGACGATCAGGCGCTGCAGGCGGTGTTGCGTGAGGTGAGCCGCCGCGAACTGGCGGCGGCGCTGAAAGCGGTCGACGCCGAGATCGTGGAACGGGTGGTGCGCAACTTGTCGAAGCGCGGCGCGGCGCGGTTGCGCGAGGCGATGCGGCACCTGGGCGCGATCCGCCTCAGTGAAGTGGAGGCGGCGCAGCGGCGGGTGGCCGCGGTCATCCGCAACCTGCAGCAGCGCGGCGAGATCGTGATCGATCCCGCGTGAGCGGCCCGCGCGAAGCGGCGAATTGTTGACCGCGCCGCGGCGGCGCCGGTAGGTTGACAGGCATGATGCGGATGGCGGTCGGATCACCTGTTTTGTACCCGCGGCGGCCGCGGGCCGGCGTGTTGGCAGCCGCGCTCATTACGTGGCTGGCGGCGGCCGCAACGGCCGGGCCCGCGGCGGAACCGGCAGCGCAGCCCTCGCCGCCCGCGGCCGCGGGTGGCTCCGCGTTTGCCGTGGTGGAGCTGTTTACCTCCCAGGGTTGCAATAGCTGTCCGCGCGCGGAGCAGAGCCTGGCGCGCCTCGGAGCGCAGACCGGCGGCCTGCCGGTGTTCCCGATCGAGTGGCACGTAGACTACTGGGACTACCTCGGCTGGCCCGATCCCTACGCCCTCCCGGAGGCCGCGCGCCGGCAACGCAGCTACGCCGCGGCGCTCGGCAGCCGCGTGTACACGCCGCAGCTTGTCGTCAACGGCCGCGAGGTGGTGCGCCCGGCCCAGGACTACGCCCGCGTCCGCGCCGCCGCGCTCGCCGCCGCCGGCGCGGGGCCGGCGCCGGGCGCGGCGCCACCGGCGCTCCTGCTCACCGCGCCGGTGCACGACGCGCGCGGGGTGCAAGTGGACTACGAGGTCAGCGCGGCGCCGCCGGACTCCGTGCTGACCGTGGTGGCAGTGGAAACCGCCCTGGAAAACTTCGTACCGCGCGGTGAGAACCGCGGCCGTACCCTGCGCCACCACAACGCCGTGCGCGGCTTCGCAACGGTAGCGCTGGGCACGGCGGCGGCCCACTCCGGGAACGTGCGCATCGACCTTCCTCAAGAAGTGGTGCGCGCCGCCAGCTCGATCATCGGCTACGTGCAGCAGCGCTCCGACCTGCAAATCGTGGCGGCGGCGCAGGCAGCCCCGGGGTGATCCGGGGCGGGGGCCGTCGCCGCGGCTTGGCGCCCGGCGCGTCGGCGGCCGCGCGAGCACGTCGGCGCGCCGGGCGCTTGGCAGGCCTGCTCCTGCTGGCCGCGCTGGCCGGCGCCGCGTGCGGCGGCGGCCAGCGCGGCGCCGCCGCGGCGGAGCAGGCGCCGGCCGCCGCCTTCGACGCGCCGGCTGCGGCGGAGCAGGCCGGCTTCGCCGGCGTGGTGGTCGACGCCGGCGGCGCGCCACTGGCCGACGTGGCCGTGGCGATGTGCGCCAGCGCCTGCTGGCCGACGCGCACCGACGCCAACGGCCGCTTCTCCTACGAGGGACTGCCGGTGGAGCGCTACGCGCTCGACGTACGCGGCGGCACGGTTGCCGAGCGCAGCCTTACCTCGGTGGTGTTCCCGGTGGAGCTGGCGGCCGGCGACCAGGAGCTGCCGGCGCCAATTGAGCTGCAGGAAGCGGCGTCGGTGCCGGAATGGGATGGCGCCGCGCCGGTGCAGGTCGCCGGCCTCAGCCTGATTCCGGCCGAACCCGTCGACCTGAGCGCGCTGAAGCGCGCCGGGGCGGCCATCGGCGGCGCCCGCGTCCCCCCTTCCGGCTGGCCAGATTATCGGCTGGTCATCGACGACGTTCCTTTTCAGCCGCTCGCGATGTGGGCGTTGCGTCCGTTCGGCGCGCACCTCGGCCAACCGCTGGCGGTGCGGGTAGCCGCGCCGGCGCACGCGGACGCCGCGGGCGCCGCCAACGAGCTGGCCTTCTTCAGCGTGAACCCGGTGACCGGCGCGGCCGAAGCGCTGGGGCCGGCGCTGCCCGACGGCGGCGCGGTGGGCACCGCGGCGGGGAGCGGCGTCGAAACGCTCACCTGGATCATCCTGGCAGCGCGCAGCCGGTAGCAAACTCACGCCGCGCGTGCGATTGGGGTTGAGCCGGGCGCGACGCTGCACTACATTGCGTTGCCATGAGCCAGGCTCGTCATCGTCCCGGTCGCACCCGCCTGCAGGGTGCGGGTTTTCAGTTGTTGGCCGGCGCCACGCTCGCGCTCGCAGTTGCCGCCTGCGCCTCGGGCGAGCAGGGGCCGCAACTGGATGACGGCCTGTACGCGGAGTTGAAGACTACGCACGGCGCCATCTATCTGCGCCTCGAGCCGGAGTTGACGCCGCTCACCGTCGCCAACTTCGTGGGGCTGGCGGAGGGCACCATCAGGTTCGACAACCGCGACGCCGAGCGTTACTACGACGGCCTCACCTTCCACCGTGTCATTAACGACTTCATGATTCAGGGGGGCGACCCGCGCGGCGACGGCACCGGCGGCCCCGGCTACGCCTTCCCGGACGAGATCGTCGCCGAGCTGAGGCACGACGGGCCGGGAGTGCTGTCGATGGCCAACTCCGGCCCCGGCACCAACGGCAGCCAGTTCTTCATCACCCACAAGGAAACGCCCTGGCTCGACGGCCGCCATACGGTGTTCGGGCGCGTAGTGCAAGGGCAGGAGGTGGTGGACGCGGTGCGCCAGGGCGACGTGATCGAGGCGCTCAACATCCTCCGCGTCGGCGCCGCGGCCAAGGCCTACGCGGTCGACCAGGAGCGCTTCGACGCGCTGCTGGAAGCGGCGGGGGGCCGGTCGGAGCGGGCTGCCGCGGCCGAGCGCGACGCCGCGGAGCAGATTATCGCCGCCACCTGGCCGGAGGCGGTGGCCACCGACTCCGGTCTGCGCTACCTGATCACCGCCGCCGGCGAAGGCGCCGACAAGCCGCAGTCGGGCCAGAACGTCACCGTGCACTACACCGGCAAGCTGCTGGACGGCAGCGTGTTCGACAGCTCGCACGAGCGCGGCGCCGCCGCGCAGTTCACCATCGGCGACCTCATCCCCGGCGTGAACGAAGCGCTGCTGGACATGGTCGAAGGCGAGCAGCGCACCGTGATCATCCCGCCGGAACTGGGCTACGGGAACCGCGGCGTGCCCGGCGTGATTCCGCCGAATTCGTTTCTGATATTCGAGTTGGAGCTCATTTCCAAATAGCGGGGCAGACCCGCACGTGGGGCAGAAGCGCGAGAACACCGGCTTTCGCTGCCGCTACTGTGGATACGACGTGGCGCCGGTAGACACCGGTAGCTACCGGAACCATTGCCCGCGTTGCCTGTACTCCCGGCACGTGGACGTCCGTCCCGGCGACCGGGCGAACCCCTGCGGCGGGCCGATGGCGCCGGTCGCGGTCCGCCACGCCGGCCGCAAGGGCTGGCAACTGCTGCACCGTTGTGAGCGCTGCGGGGCGGTGCGCGCCAACCGCGCGGCCGGCGGCACGCGCCAGCCCGACGAGGCCGCGGCGCTGGCGCGCGTCAGCATCGAATCGCCCTATCCGTGACCGCAGAACGGCGCGGCCCCGGGGCCCTTTGCGCGACTTTCCAAAATTGGGGTTTGACAGAGTTTCGCAGGTCTGCGATTATAACGGCGGATCATCGCGAGCAGCCTGGGCTGCCGTGCGCGCGCACCGCCGTTTTTGGCCGGTTGGCGCGCGCCCGGAGGTAGGGTAAACTCATGGTCCGGCAACTCTCCGAAATTGCGCGTGGGCTTGTTGCGGCAACGCTAGGGCATGCGTTATAACTTTGCGGAGGAGGAGTAATGCACAATATAAGTCTCGACATGGAAACACTAACTGCCCGCTCATTCGCGACGGCGCCGCGGAACAACCGTGATCCGTCCTATCTGACTCCCATTCGCCCTCGTCGGCCGCTTCGGGCCTTGCGCATGCTCCTAGTATCGGCAGGTGCGGTCATGGCGACCGCGTGCGCGACGCTGAGCGCGCCCGCCGACGTGGCTGCGGGCCCGACGCGCGCCGAACTGGATGCGGCCACGGCCGAGGCGGCGACCGCGCAAGCCGCGGCGCAGGCCGCGCAGGACGCCCTGGGCGAAGCGCAGGCGGCGACCGCCGCGGCGCAGGCCGACGCGGCGCAAGCACGGGCCGAGGCCGACGCCGCCCGCCAGGACGCGGCGCAAGCGCGCGGCGAAGCCAGCCAGGCGCGCGCCGCGCAGAGCGAAGCGATGGCCAAGGTCGACGCGATGATGATGGCGGCCCACCACCCCTCGGAGGTTATGGTCTCCGCCGACTTGCTGGACGTCGACCTGCTTGACCTCGGCGCCGCGCAGGCTTCGCTCGCCGGCCCCGATTCGATCTACGTCTCGTCTATCAGGTACGCCGGCGAGACCTACTCGGCGCTGCTGAAGTACCAGGGAGGCACTACCGCCACGGTGGCGGGGGTCTTCGGGCGTGACGGCAAGCTGATCCCCGACTCCGTCGAGCTGGGGATGACGGAACTGGCGTTCCTAGCGCCCAACCGGCTCGTAGTCTCCAACGTCGAAGTTGGGGGCGTCGGCTACTCGGGTGAGTTGCAGTACGTCGGCGGCAATCGGCTGCAGGTAGCCGGAATCCGCCGCGTAACGCTGCCGCCCACCCCGGCGGCGCGGATTGCCGCGCTCGAAGCCGAGCTGGCCGCCGCGGAGGCCGCGGCCAACGCCGCGATGGCAGATGCCGAGGCCGCGATGGCGGACGCCGAGGCCGCGATGGCAGATGCCGACGCCGCCCGCGCCGACGCCGACGCGATGATGGACAAGATGATGATGGCGGACGCCCTTCATCCTGCCGAGGTGATGGTCTCCGCCGACATGCTTGACGCGAGCCTGGCGAACGTGGATCAGGTGCAGGTCTCCCTGGCCGGTCCCGATTCCGTCTACCTGTCCAACATCATGTACGACGGCGTGCCCTACTCGGCGCTGCTCAAGTACCAGGGCGGGACCACCGCTACCGTGGAGGCGGTCTACGGCCCGATGGGCAAGTTGATCCCCGACTCCGTGGGGCTCTCGCAAACCTCGGTCGACTTCATGGCGCCGGCGGCGCTGGCCGTCTCAAACGTGGAGGTGGGCGGGGTCGGCTACTCCGGGACCCTGGAGTACGCCGGCGGCAACAAGCTGCGGGTAACCAACATCCGCCAAGTCACGCTGCCGCCCACCGCCGCGGAAGCGGCCGCGGCGGCGATTGCGCAGGCCGAAGCGGACGCGGCCGCGGCGATGAGCGCCGCCCAGGCCGAAGCTGACGCGGCGATGGCAGATGCCGACGCGGCGCGCGCCGAAGCGGACAGCGCGATGGCCGACGCCGACGCCGCGCAGGCGGCCGCCGCAGCCTCGGCAGCCGACGCCGACGCCGCGCAGGCCAAGCTCGACGCGATGATGGCGGACTCCTACCAGCCTTCCCAGGTGATGGTCTCCGCCGACATGCTCGACGCGAGCCTGGCCAACCTGGATCAGGCGCAGGTCTCCCTGGCCGGTCCCGATTCCGTCTACCTCTCCAACATCATGTACGACGGCGTGCCCTACTCGGCGTTGCTCCGCTACACCGGCGGCACCTCCGCTACCGTGGAAGCGGTCTACGGGCCGATGGGCAAGCTGATCCCCGACTCCGTGGGGCTGTCGCAGACCACGCTGGACTTCATGGCGCCGGCGGCGCTCGCGGTGTCCAACGTGGAAGTGGGCGGCGCAGGCTACTCCGGGACCCTGGAATACGCCGGCGGCGACCAGTTGCGGGTAACCAACATCCGCCGCGTCACCCTGCCGCAGACCGCGGCGGAAATGGCGCAGGCCGAAAACGAATCACTGATGGCGACCATCGCCGAGCAAAGCGACCGGATCGCCGCTCTCGAAGCGGCCCTGGCCGAAGCTCAGGCCGAAGCGTCAGCAGCCAACTCAGCCGCCGGCGCGGCGTCAGACGACGCGGCAGCCGCGATGGCCGACACCGAGGCTGCTCAGGCGGCTGCCGAAGCCGCGCAGGCCAAGCTCGACGCGATGATGGCGGACGCCTACCAGCCTTCCCGGGTGATGGTCTCCGCCGACATGCTCGACGCGAGCCTGGCCAACCTGGATCAGGTGCAGGTCTCCCTGGCCGGCCCCGATTCGATCTACCTGTCCAACATCATGTACGACGGCGTGCCCTACTCGGCGCTGCTCCGCTACACCGGCGGCACCTCCGCCACTGTGGAAGCCGTCTACGGGCCGATGGGCAAGCTGATTCCCGACTCCGTGGGGCTGTCGCAAACCACGCTGGACTTCGTGGCGCCGGCGGCGCTGGCGGTCTCCAACGTGGAAGTGGGCGGCGCTGGTTACTCCGGGACTCTGGAGTACGCCGGCGGCGACCAGTTGCGGGTAACCAACATCCGCCGCGTCACCCTGCCGCCCACCGCCGCGGAAGCGGCGCAAACGGCAGCGGAAGCGGCAATCGCCAAGGCCGAAGCGGACGCGGAAGCGGCGATGAGCGCGGCTCAGGCCGAAGCTGACGCCGCGATGGCCGACGCCGACGCGGCGCGCGCCGAAGCGGACAACGCAATGGCAGACGCGCAGGCCGCCCAGGCGGCCGCCGCAGCCGCGGCAGCCGATGCCGAAGCCGCCCAGGCCAAGCTCGACGCGATGATGGCGGACGCCTACCAGCCTTCGCAGGTGATGGTTTCCGCCGACATGCTCGATCCGAGCCTGGCCAACCTGGATCAGGTAAGGGTCTCGCTGGCCGGTCCCGATGCCGTCTACCTCTCCAACATCATGTACGACGGCGTGCCCTACTCGGCGCTGCTCAGGTACACGGGCGGCACCTCCGCTACCGTGGAAGCGGTCTACGGCCCGATGGGCAAGCTGATTCCCGACTCCGTGGGGCTGTCGCAGACCACCCTGGACTTCGTGGCGCCGGCGGCGCTGGCGGTCTCCAACGTGGAAGTGGGCGGCGCAGGTTACTCCGGGACTCTGGAGTACGCCGGCGGCGACCAGTTGCGGGTAACCAACATCCGCCGCGTCACCCTGCCGCAGACCGCGGCGGAAATGGCGCAGGCGGCGGCGGACGCCGCGATGGCCACGGCGGCAGCGGAAGCGGCCGCGGCGATGAGCGCAGCCCAGGCCGAGGCCGGCGCGGCGCTGGCCGATGCCGACGCGGCGCTGGCGAAGGCTGACGCGGCGCTGGCCGACGCCGACGCTGCCCGGGCGGCAGCTGCCGCATCGGCAGCCGACGCCGCGGCGGCGCAAGCCAAGCTCGACGCGATGATGGCGGACGCCTACCAGCCTTCCCAGGTGATGGTCTCCGCTGACATGCTCGATCCGAGCCTGGCCAACCTGGACCGGGTACAGGTCTCCCTGGCCGGTCCCGATGCCGTCTACCTCTCCAACATCATGTACGACGGCGTGCCCTACTCGGCGCTGCTCCGCTACACGGGCGGCACCTCCGCTACCGTGGAAGCGGTCTACGGCCCGATGGGCAAGCTGATCCCCGATTCCGTGGGCTTGTCCCGGACCACGGTCGACTTCATGGCGCCGGCAGCGGTCGCCGTCTCCAACGTAGAAGTTGGCGGCGTCGGCTACTCCGGGACTCTGGAATACGCCGGCGGCGACCAGTTGCGGGTAACCAACATCCGCCGCGTCACGCTGCCGGCGACCGCCGCGGAAGCCGCTCAGGCGGCTGCGCAGGCGGCAATCGCCCAGGCCGAGGCCGACGCGGCCGCGGCGGTGAGCGCGGCCGATGCCGCGGCCGACGCGGCCCGCGCCGATGCCGACGAGGCAATGGCGATGGCCGACGCCGCGATGGCCGACGCGCAGGCCGCCCAGGCGGCCGCTGCCGCATCGGCAGCCGACGCCGCGGCGGCGCAAGCCAAGCTCGACGCGATGATGGCGGACGCCTATCAGCCCTCCGAGGTGATGGTCTCCGCCGACTTGCTCGATCCGAGCCTGGCCAACCTGGACCGGGTGCAGGTCTCCCTGGCCGGTCCCGACACCGTCTACCTGTCCAACATCATGTACGACGGCGTGCCCTACTCGGCGCTGCTCCGGTACGGCGGCGGCACCTCCGCCACCGTGGAGGCCGTCTACGGGCCGATGGGCAAGCTGCTCCCCGACTCGGTGGGGCTGGCGCAGACCACGGTCGACTTCATGGCGCCGGCGTCACTGGCCGTGTCCAACGTGGAAGTGGACGGGGTTGGCTACGCCGGAACCCTGGAGTACGCCGGCGGCAACAAGCTGCGGGTGATCAACGTCCGCCGCGTCACGCTGCCGCCGACCGCCGCGGAAGCCGCTCAGGCGGCTGCGCAAGCGGCAATCGCCCAGGCCAGGGCCGACGCCGAAGCCGCGGTGAACGCGGCCATGGCTGACGCCGACGCGGCAAAGGATCAGGCCGACACCGCGATGGCCGAGACCGACGCGGCACTGGACGCTCTCAGCGTCGCCGACGCCCGGAACGCCGAGCTTGCAGCGCGGGCTGCCGAGCTCGCGGCCCAGGTAGCGCGGCTCACCGAGGGCGTGCCGCTGGCCGGCATCAATCCGGGGCTCCTTGATCTGGAGTCCGCGCGGCTCACGGTCGCCGGACCCAACTCGATCTACATCTCCGGGATTCAGTACGGCGGCGAGGACGTGTCCGCGCGGGTGCGCTACGAACAGGGCACCGGCCGGGCTGAGGCGCTGTTCGGCGCCGCCGACAACCTGATCGCCGAGTCGGTGGACATGGACGCGGCGGAAATCGAACTCGTCGGCGATTCGCTGATGTTGTCGAACGTGGGCATCAAGGGCATCGCCCATACGCTGACGTTGACGTTCAACGACGAGGGCGGCATTGACGTGTCCGCGCACAGCGATGGCTGGCCGGTCCGGACCGCCGCCGAGCTGCGGCGCGACAAGCTGATCACCGAGGGCAGTTACTTGGTGAACGGCTTTGCCGGCGGCAGGGCGCTGGCGGGCGAGGGTTCGTGGAGTGAGAGCGGCGCGACGGTCACGCAGACCGACGCCGGCGCGAGTCACGCCAAGTACACCATTCCCGCCGACCAGTCGGCGTCGGAGATGCTGTTCGGAGTAACCGCCAGTGCGGCCGGCAGCGACAAGGTGGGCTTCGGCCTGCACCTGCTCGCTTCCGACACGCCGGAGACCGGGAACACCTGGAACTATGGCCGTTCCTACCTGATCTGGGCGACGCGGGATCCGTTCTACGATACCGACGACACCCACCTGCAGTTCTACGAGTCGAGCGACGACAACAAGTTGACCTGGCTCGCAAGCAGGAGGATCGACCAGCCGCTGACCTCACCGCTGACCCTGGAAGCGCTCTACCACAGCAACGGCGTGATGACGCTGCTGGTAAGCGGAGAGGAGCAGCTCAGCCTGGACACCGGCTCGACCATCACCGAGGGCGACCACATCGCGTTGCGTTCCCTCGGCGGCCCGGTCGAGTTCACTCAGGTTTACGTAACCGCGCGCTAAGCGCACCGCGTGACCCTCCGCATGGCCCTCCCCTCAGAGGGGGAAGGGCCATGCGGCGGGCGCTTTTTCCCTCCCCCTTCCCCCCTCCTCGCCCCGTAGCGTTACCGAGTCCGTCTATTCTCGTTCCAGGTCCAGCAGGCGCCGTTTGCGCGGCAGCCCGCCGCCGTAGCCGGTCAGGGCGCCGCCGCTGCCGACCACGCGATGGCAGGGAACCACGATCGCAATGGGATTGGCGCCCACGGCGCGGCCCACCGGCCGCGCGGCGCGCGGGCGCCCGATGGCCGCCGCCACCTGGCCATAGCTGCTGGTCTCGCCGTGCGGGATTTGCTGCAGTGCCTCCCACACCTCGCGCTGCAGCGCGGTGCCGGCGGCGTGCAGAGGCAGATCGAAGCGCTGCCGGGAGCCGGCGAAGTACTCCGCCAACTGCTGCGCGGCGCGCTCAATGGGAGGCGCGCAGCCGCGGACGAGGACGGCGTTCAGGCGCCGGCTCACGCGCTGCAGTTGCGCCTCCAACCGCCCCGGCGCCTGCTCGGCGAACTCCGCCAGACACAGCTTGCCCGCGGCCGCGCCAAGCAGCATCGGACCCAACGGCGTGATCAGCGGCGCCACGGTGAGCAGCGCGCCGTCCCCGTCCGTTGCGCCGGCAGCGCCGGGGGCGGCGCCGATCAAGTTGCGGACTGCAGCGCTGAATCCGCTCAACGACTCGCTCCCGTGAACGAGCGCAGTGTCGGTTATTGAAGTAGCCATGCGGCAACGGTAATGCGGCCGCCAACCCGTTGACTACCGCTCCGCATGACCGGCAGCCCGCCGCCGCCCTGTGCTATCATCAAAGCAAATGGCGCACGCGACGACCGTTGATTCTTCTCTGGTACAAGAGTGGGTAGACCGCAACGGCCGCCCGGTAGTGGAACTGCAGCCGGCGGGGCACGCAAGAGTGAATGCCTGAGGGCAATCAGCATCGTTTTTCACGATCAGTAACCGTTTTTCGCGACCGGCGCCTGCCCGTAACCGCCACGCCGGCGGGCTACGCCGCGCTCATCGCCGCCTACGACCTGCGCGTACCGCTCCCGCGCATGCTGAGCGCCACCGGCGAGCGCCACCGACTCCGGGAGGAGGCCGGCTGGCGCATCTATTCGCCCCGCTACGCGCCGCCGCCCAGCCTCGCCGGCCACCTGACCTTCGCCCTGAAACATGAGGGCCTCGACCTCGCCGTGCTCAAGCGCCTCTACGCGGCCACCGGCCCCGCGCCGATCGAGGCGCTGGTGAAGGCGGCGCCGACCGGGGCCTACGCGCGCCGCGTCTGGTTTCTCTACGAGTGGCTCACGCGCCGGCGGCTCGACCTGCCGAACGCCGGCCGCGGCGCCTATCCGGCGGTGGTCGACCCGCAGCGGCAGTACGCGTCCGCGCCCGAGACCTCCCCGCGCCACCGGGTCAGGAACAACCTCCCCGGCACGCCCGAGTTCTGCCCGTTGGTGTCCCGCACCGAGAGCCTGGAGCGCTACCTCGCGCTGGACCTGCAGTCCCGCGCCCGCGCCGCCGCCGCGGCGCTGCCGCGCGACCTGCTGGCGCGCGCCGCGGCCTTCCTGCTGCTCAACGATTCGCGGGCGAGCTATGCCATCGAGGGCGAGCGCCCCTCCCCGGACCGCGTGCAGCGCTGGGGCCAAGCCATCGGCCAAGCCGGCCGGCAGCCGCTCGACCTCGACGAACTGTGCCGCCTGCAGCGCATCGTGATCGGCGATGCCCGCTTCGTGCAGCTCGGTTTGCGCCGCGCCGGCGGTTTTGTCGGCGACCGTGACCGTGAGACTCAGCAGCCGATTCCGGACCACGTCAGCGCCAAGCCGGAAGACCTGCCAACGCTCGTCGCCGGCCTGATCGCCTTCGAGCGGACGGCGGCACGGCAGCTCAATCCGGTGCTGGCCGCCGCCGTCCTGGCGTTCGGATTCGTCTACGTCCACCCGTTCGAGGACGGCAACGGCCGCGTCCACCGCTACCTGATCCACCACCTCCTGGCGACCCGCGGTTTCAATCCACCCGGCGTCACGTTTCCGATCTCCGCGGCGATTCTGGAGCAGATCGACGGCTACCGCGCGGCCCTTGAAGACTACTCGAAGCGGCTGCTGCCGGTGGTGGATTGGAAGCCGACCGCCGGCGGCAACGTCGAAGTGCTCAACGACACGGCCGACTTCTACCGTTTCTTCGACGCCACCGCGCACGCCGAATTCCTGTACCGATGCGTGCGCAAGACCATCGAACGCGACCTGCCGGACGAGGTCGACTTCCTGCGGCGCCACGATGCGTTTCGCACCGGATTGCAACGGATCATCGACATGCCTGATCGTCTGTCCGACCTGCTGTTTCGGTTCCTGCGCCAAAACGGCGGGAACCTGTCGCACCGCGCCCGCACCAGGGAGTTCGCTGCGCTGACCGCCGCCGAGATCGTGCGCGTCGAGACGCTCTACCGCGAGGCATTTCACGACCAAGAAGACCAAGAAGGAGTTTGCCATGCAAGCACGAGCGCTCATTTGTGACGCGCAGCGCCGGTTCGCGCTGCAAGAGGTTACGTTGCCCGAACCGGGCCCCCGCGACCTGGTGATTCGCACGCTGTGGTCGGGGGTCAGCATCGGCACCGAGTTCATGTTCGTGCGGGGGGAGCTCGATGGCGTGCGCTACCCGCTGTGCACCGGCTACATGGCGACGGGCGTGGTCGAGGCCGCCGGCGCCGAGGCGGCCGGCTACCGCGCCGGCGACCTGGTGTACTTCCGCAGCAGCCCCGGCATGATGCTCGGCGGCGAGCCGGTGCACGTCGTGGCCGGCACCCACTGCAGCCACGCGGTGGTGGACGCCGGCCGCCCCGGCACTGCCCCGCTGCCCGCCGGAGTGCCGGTCGACGTGGCCGGCGCCTTCGTGCTGCCGGGAGTCGGCCTGCACGGAGTCGACATAAGCAACCCGCGGTTGGGCGACTCGGTGCTGGTGTTCGGGGTCGGCCTGGTGGGGCTGTCGGTGGTGACGTGGGCCAACCTGCGCGGCTGCGTGGTGGCGGCGGTGGACCGCGACCCGGCGCGGCTGGAGGTGGCGCGCAAGCTGGGCGCCCGTCACCTGATCGACGCCTCCGCCGAGGACGTGGCGCGCGCCGTGGAGGAGCGCTGGCCGGGCGGCTGCGACGTGGTATTCGAGGCCACGGGGCTGCCGCAGAACGTCGACGCCGCCATCGCCCTGACCCGGCCGCGCGGCAAGTTCGTGTGGCAGGGACACTACGGCAAGGACCCGATCCATTTCCGCTACCCGGTGCCGCACGGCAAGCGGCTGCGGATGTTCTTTCCCTGCAACGACGGTGAGGAGCCGGCGCGCGAGACGATCATGCACAACCTGGCGCTGGGCTACTTGCCGTGGGAGCACGCCGTGACCCACCGCGTCACCAGCGCCGAGGCGCCGGACCTCTACCGCGGCATCCTGAACGGCAACCCGGACGGCGTGCTCGGCGCCCTGATCCATTGGTCGGACCCCGCCTGACGGCGAGCCTCCCCTGCCCGCCGGCGCCCGTCCGTTTTGGTAGACGAACCGGCCGCCACGCGGTCAGCCGGCGGCCGGGTGTGGTTGCCCGGTGCGCCGCAGTTCGGTAGTATCTGACGCACCGATCTGCCATGACGAGCGTAGACCCTGCGGAACAACTGCGCGGACGCCGGCGCACCGTAGCGCTGGAGCGCCTCTATCTCGATCCCAACAATTTCCGGATTGTGGACCACGAAGACTACAACAACGTGGCTCCGGACGATGCCTTCAACGCAGACGTGCAGCGGCGCACGACCGCGATCGTGCTAGGCCGATCGCAGGAGCAGGTTCGGGACCTGATCGTCAGCATAAGGGAAAACGGTTGGCTCGACATTGATCCGATCCTGGTTCAGGCGCCCGACAGAAACCGGTTCCTCGTAGTCGAAGGCAATCGGCGCGTCGCTACCCTCAAGTACTTGCAGCGCCGCCACGCCGACGCCTCCGTCGAACTGGGCCGGCTGGACAGCGCGCTATTCTCCCGCGTCCCGGTCGTCCTCCACGAAGCCGATGAACGTGACCACTTGGTGCTGATGGGCCTTCACCACATTACCGGAAAGCGGCGGTGGCCGGCCATCAATCGCGCGCTGGCGATGAAGCGCCTCCTGGAGCACTTCCACGGCGACGCGCCTGCGGTATGCCGAGCCATCGGAGTCAGCAGACGCGAATTCAATCTGTCAGTGCGTACGCTGGCGCTAGTGGATGCCTACCGAAGGAGTGACTACGGTGATCAGTTTGAGTCTGAGACGTACAACCTATTCCGCGAAGTGATCAACAGCCCGGCGATGCGCGATTGGATCGGGTGGGAGCGTGAGAAGCTCAATGCTGCCAATACGACCAACGTCGAGCGCCTGTTCGATTGGATGTCGCGCAGCGAAGACACCGGGGCAGCAGAAAGCGAGGGGGAGTCGCCGCAGGATACTCCGCCGTTCATCACCAGCGCCGGACATGTTCGGGAGCTCGCCAAGATTATCGGCGATCCCGCCGCCGTCAGGCGTCTGGATGAGACCCGCAGTATCCAGGAGGCCACGCTCTCTAGTACGCTCCTGATAAAGAACGAAATCGATCGCTCTTTCGCATCGTGCGACAACGAAATTCAGAAAATCAGCGCACGCGTTGGAGATTTACAGTCCTCCGACATCGACCGCGTAGAGCAGCTCATCGGCAAGCTGCAGGGTCTGGCGCTCGCGCGCAAGCGGAAACCGCTATCCGCCGGTAATCGGTTACCGTGGCAGCCGTTCAACGAGCTCACGCAGTGGCAGTTCTCGGCCATCGAAGTCGGGCGCTATCGCGGCGTCGATGGCCTGGTGCTCGATAGCCCCGGAAGGGTCAATCTTATCGTCGGAGTGAACAACGCGGGAAAGACCTCGCTGCTCGAGGCGATATACCTGCTGACACACCAGAACGACGAGCGAGCCTTGCTCGACGTCATTCGCTGGCGCGGTAGGATGGAGCGCGATCCCGATCCGCTCTGGCTCGTCGAGCAGCTCCCGGCGGCCATCCGCATCTCCGGACGTTTCGACCAGATCATGGACGACGGTACAAGCGTCGAAGCCAAAGTGGTCCATGAGCCGGATAATGAAATTGAAGATCAAACTGACTTCCTGACCCGACTCGCCATCGAGTCGGACTATGGCGGAATGTCGCAAACTACGGACGTTGCGTTCTTCGGAAGCGATCGGAGGCAGACCAGGTTCCGGGGGACCCACTGGCTGTGCCGGTCGGCCTTTACCAGTCCGTTCTGGTCCAGCCGCCCGGAAACGCTGGCTCACAGCAACAAGGAGAGCCTTGAAGCCGGGACAAAGCAGCGGGTCGTAGACTTCATCCGGGAGCACGTAGATAAGGGGCTCCGTAACATCGAGCTCGCCGACCGGTTCAACCGCTTTCTCGTAACCCATCGCGAATTCGCCCGCGCGCCGGATCTCGCGTCGTTCGGCGAGGGTGTACGCCGGGTGTTCGAGATCGGGCTTCTCTTTGCGGGCGTTCGCGGCGGCGTGTTGCTGATCGACGAGTTCGAAAACGCCATCCACACCGAACTATTGGTGCCGTTCACGCGAATCGTTCAACAGCTTGCCTCCGACATGAACGTGCAGGTGTTCCTGACGACTCACAGCAAGGAGGCGATTGACGCTTTGCTCCTCAACGAGTACCAAACCGCCGACATCGTTGGCTACGCGATCAGTCGTACGGACGAGGGCGCCTGCGTAAGGCGCTATGGCGGCGAGAAGCTGCTCCGCCTGCACGAGGCGATAGACTTCGACCTGCGGGGTCTTCGTTGAAGGCGATCTTGGTCTTCTGTGAAGGTTCTTCTGATGTAGTATTCACGACGCGCAGTCTAGGAGCTGTAGCGAATTGTAGCTGGGTCAACAATACCATCAGCAAACTTCCCTCACCATTTGGTAGCGGCAAGATCGCACGCAAGGGACTGATAGCCTCACGACTCGAACAACGAGCCTTCGACGACCTTAGTCTTCAGAGTGCTGCGAGTCCGCCACTGCCAAGCTTCGAGGCGATCGTCAAAGGCGCCGATCCCGAAACAATGTTCGTGTTGGTCCGTACTAACGGGAAAGACCAAGTAGACGCGGTCCAGCACATGCTCAGAGTCTTGCAAGTTACCTTCGATGAAACGCACGTCGATGAATATGACGTGTCCGAGTATGCAACCGCCTTCCTGCTCGACGCAAATACCATCGGAGTGTCGGCGACCGTCAATCAATTCCGCCAGCGGTACGAGTCTCACTTTGGTGATCTCTCCGGCGTCGATCATAGCAGGTGGGCCACGACCGAGGTGTCTCCCGTCGGCTGTTTCGTCTTTCATGCCGAGACCGAGGACCAGACCGGTACACTCGAAGACCACCTGGCGCCGATGGTGCAAGCGGAATGGCCAAGTCGCTACGCCAAGGCATTAGAATTCATCCATGAAAGCAGAAACGACTCTGACAAGGTGTCGCGTGATAGAGCATCTCAGTTGAAAGCCGTGATTACGACCGCCGGCCAGTTTCACGTACCGGGAGCGGATCTCACCCGAGTCATCGGCCGCGACGGCGGCCTGCGGAATACGGCGTTCGAACAATCGCTTCTGAGCAGGGATCTGGTTTCGTTTCTGAAGACGGCTCCGTGGGAGCGACAATAGCGCGCAGTTTTCCTCCCGCAGCTCGCGGAACGTCTGGATGCCGGTGGGCAGCCTGCGCCGGACCATCGGCTCATCGTACCGTTGCCCCGGAGCACTCGCAACGCCGCCTGCCGAGACCCACGCCGCGCGGGCGGACGCGGGACGCGGACGGCCGCATCCACGAAACCGGCCGCCGCGGGCGTCGAGCCGGCCGGGCCGCGGCGCGCCGCGGTCACCCGGCCGGCGGCGCGCCGCGCGTCAGCTCCCCGTTTCCTCCTCGGCGATCTCGATCACCAGCTCCTTGCCGTAGAGCGTCTGGCGCGCCCAGTACAGGTTGTCGAACTCGGTGTAGCCGGTCGTCCCCAACCTGGCCACGGCGGTCGCGCCGGTGCCGCCGCCGCCGGTGAGATCCACGATCGGGGCCGCGCGCCAACCGCGGCCGCCGTCCGTGAGCGTGATCGACGTCACCTTGTCGGTCAGCGCCGCCGTCCCCTGCGCGCGGATGCCGTTGGCGTATTGCGGCTCCGGGAACTCCACGTCCGGGGCCGCCGCGTAGCCGCTCCCCGGGTCCGTGATAATCAAGTCGTCCTGGTACATCCCGGCATGGTCTTGGGTTACTCCATAGTCGGCCGTGCACGTCGCGGTTCCCGTAATCGCGCAGATGGGGAGCCCCCCGTAGCCGACCCCGGGATTCGTCACCCGCACGCTGAGCACCCGGTCTTCCAGCGTCACTCCGATACTCGTCGCCTGAGTGCCGCCGGCAGCCGGGCTCGAAGGGCTGCAGGTTTGTACGTTGGACGTATAGCCAAGTCCCGGGTTGGTGACCGTGATTGACGTCACCGTACCGGCGGAGTTCAGGACGCCTCGTCCGATTGCCGCTACGCCGCCGGTCGGCGTCGGGCACGTAAAGGTCGCGGGCATGGAGTCCGTGTAGCCGCTTCCCCCGGTGAGCAGAGTGATCGCCCTGACTTGGGTCGGCCCCACCGCCACGGCGGCGGCGCCCATGCCTGTTCCTCCGGTGAACGAAACGGTGGGGACGGAGGTGTAACCGCTACCCCTGCCCGAGGCCGGCACGTTTACACTCCCCACGGTGGACCATCGCGCGCTCGTCTTGGCGGCCGCGCCGCTGCCCGGGTCTCCCGGTTGGCTGACAAACGTAATGTCGTAGTCCTGGACGCCAACGTCGGACAGACTGTAGCCGCTCCCGCCGTTCGATATCGTGACGGAGGCGACCTGATCGGCGGCGGTTGCCGTGGCGTTCGCTTCGACGATGTCGACGTGGGTTCCGGTGAACTCGACGGTGGGAGCGGAGGTGTAGCCGCTCCCGCCGTTCGTCAGCTCGACGGAGCCCACCCGGTCCGAGGTACGCCGCTGATTCTCGGCGGTGAGCACCAGCACCACCGCTCCTTCGGTCACATCGGCGGCGAGCCGCCACTCCGCGCCGCTGAAGTCGGAGGCGAAGGCCGGTTCATACGAGAGGTTGTCGATCGGCAGCGGCTGCCCGCCGACGGAGACCTTCACGGCGTCGCGGTTGGCCGCGGTGATCCGGCCCCACGCGAACGGCGCCGACCGGTTGGAGGTCTGCGTCCAGATGGTCGCGTCGTCGTCTCCGAAGTGGTCCGCTTCGAGCTCCCAGCGCTTATCGGGCTCCGCGGGGGCCGTCGGCGGGTCCGGGTCTGGTGTCGGCGTCGGCGCGGCCGGCGGCTCGCTGCTGCCGCCGCCGGCTCCGGCGCCCGCTCCGGTCCCTGCGGTCGTGGTGGGCGTGGCCGGGCCGCACGCGGTCATGGCCAGTGCGATACCGGCGAGTGCCGCCAGTAACAAAAACCGGTTCATCCGGGAACTCCGGGGGGGGGGGGGGGGGTAATGGGCGAAGATGCACGATGATACACGATGATGCTCCTCTGTCTGTCAGCCGCGCGCGGCGCCTGCTTGAGTAACCGCATTGTGCCGGCTGCGCGCCGGCGTGTCAATCGCCGGCGTGTCAATCGCCGGCGTGTCATGTCAATCGCCGGCGCGCCGAACCCACTCATCCGCCATTTTCGTGACGCCGAGCTGCGCGAGCAGGTGGTCGCCAGCTTCACCGGCGGCAAGGAAGCCGGCGACGTGGCCGGCGCGGTGCCGGTGGTGGCCAAGCCGGGCGACGTCAACCTGCACGCGAACTCGGTGGTTCACGGCTCCTTCGCCAGCCGGACACCGCGGCTGCGGCGCGTGTTGTACTTGACAACCGGGCTTGGCAGGCGAAGATAGCCGCCATGCTGTCGTACCTGGTGCGCCGGCTGTTCGTGGCCGCAGGCACGTTGCTGGTCATCTCGGTGGTCTCCTTCGCCTTTATCCAGCTCCCGCCCGGCGACTTCGTTACCGCCTACGTGCAGGAGCTGGAGGGTCTCGGCGAAGTGGTGAGCGCCGACGAGGAGGAGGTGCTGCGCGCCATGTTCGGGCTCAATCAGCCGTTCCCGGTGCAGTACTTCAAGTGGGTGCGGCGCATGGTGCAGGGTGACTTCGGCTTCTCCATGGAGTATCGCCGCCCGGTCGGCGAGGTGATCGGGGATCGCCTGTGGCTCACGGTGGTGGTGGCGTCGGCGGCGGTGATCTTCATCTGGATCGTGGCGCTGCCAATCGGCATTTTCTCCGCGACCCGCCAGTACTCGGTCGCCGACTATCTGTTCACCTTCGTCGGCTTTATCGGCTTGGCGGTCCCCAACTTCCTGCTCGCGCTCGTGCTCATGTACTTCGCCTTCCGCTACTTCAACCTCAACGTCACCGGGCTGCTGTCGCCCGAATACGTCTCCGCGCCGTGGAATCTCGCCAAGGTGATCGACCTCTTGAAACACCTCTGGGTACCGGCCGCGGTGCTCGGCCTGAGCGGCACCGCCACCCTGATTCGGATCATGCGCGCCAACCTGCTGGACGAGCTGCGCAAGCCCTACGTCGTCGCCGCCCGCGCCCGCGGCATGCGGGAATCGCGCCTGGTGGTGAAGTACCCGGTCCGGGTCGCGCTCAACCCGTTCGCCAGCACCATCGGCTACACCCTGCCCTTCATCGTTTCGGGCAGCATCATCGTCTCCGTGGTACTGAGCCTGCCGACCGTCGGGCCGCTGCTGCTGCGATCGCTGCTGGCGCAAGACATGTTCCTGGCCGGCACCATCATCCTCCTGATCGGCGCCATGACGGTCGCCGGCACGCTGATTTCGGACCTCCTGCTGATGGTGATCGATCCGCGCATCCGCTTCGAAGGAAAGTAGCAGCGTGGCTACCACGACGGCTGCCGCGGGCAGCTCGGGCGCCGCCGCGCAGGAACGGGTATTCGTCGCCTCGCAATGGCGGCTGATGTGGTGGCGGTTTCGCCGCCACCGGCTGGCGCTCGTCTCCGCCGTCGTACTGTTCGGTTTCTACCTGGTGACGCTGTTCGCGCCCTTTCTGGCCACCCATCATCCCACCGACTCCGAGGCCGAACGCACGCTGATGCCGCCGCAGAAGATCCATTGGCTGGACGGCGGCAGATTCCGCCCCCACGTGTTCGCCGTCGAGGGAACCCGCGACCCGCGCACCTTCAAGCGGGTCTATACCGAGGACCGCAGCCGCAAGTACCCGTTGCGGCTGTTCGCGCGCGGCTTTCCCTACAAGCTGCTGTGGCTCTTTCCCACCGACCTGCACCTGCTCGGCGTCGCCGCAACCGCCGCGCCCGCCGCGCCCACGCTGTTCCTGTTCGGCACCGACCTGCAGGGCCGCGATCTCTACTCGCGGCTGCTGTTCGGGACCCGGGTCTCAATGTCAATCGGCTTGGTGGGCGTCACGCTCAGCCTGTTCCTCGGCATTCTGCTGGGCGGCATTTCCGGGTTCTACGGCGGCGCCGTGGACGGCGTAATCCAGCGCGCCATCGAGATCATCTACTCCATTCCGGCGATCCCCTTCTGGATGGGCCTGGCGGCGTTTCTACCGCGCCACTGGAGCGTGCTGCAGGTCTACTTCGCGATCACCATCATCATCTCGGTGCTTGGCTGGACGGGGTTGGCGCGCGTGGTGCGGGGACGGTTCCTGGCCCTGCGCGACGAGGACTTCGTGACCGCGGCGCAGCTCTCCGGGGCGAGCCGCACCAAGACCATCTTCCGCTACATGCTGCCCTCGTTCTACAGCCACATAATCGCCGAGATTACCCTCTCGATTCCGCAGATGATCATCAGCGAGACGGCGCTGAGCTTTCTCGGGTTGGGCATCCGGCCGCCGGCGGTCAGCTACGGCACCCTGCTGCAGGCGGCCCAGAACGTGCAGACCGTGGCGCTCACGCCCTGGCTGATGATTCCCGCAATTCCCGTCACCGTTGCCGTGCTGGCCTTCAACTTCCTGGGTGACGGCGTGCGCGACGCCGCCGACCCCTACACCCAGCACGCCGCGGCGCGCGGCAAGCGCAAGGACACCGGCCGCCGGCGCGCGCCGCGCGTCAGCGCCGCGCCGCCGCCGGCAGCCGCGCCGGCGCCTGCCGGCCCGCCGCCGCTCCTCTCGGTGCGCCGGCTGCACACTCACTTCCCGCTCGACGAGGGCACCGTGGTGGCGGTGGACGGCGCCAGCTTCGACGTGCCGGCCGGCAAGAGCCTCGGCATCGTCGGCGAAAGCGGCTGCGGCAAGAGCGTTACCGCGCGCTCGGTGCTGCGCATCCTCGACCGCCCGGGCGAAATCGTCGGCGGCGAGATCCTGTTTCGGCGCGGGGCCGGCAACGGTCACGGCGAGCTGCTGGACCTCGCGGCGCTCGATGCGGACGGGGAGCAGATGCGCGCCATCCGCGGCGGCGAGATCGCCATGGTGTTTCAGGAGCCAATGGCATCGTTCAGCCCGTTGCACACGGTGAGCGTCCAGCTTACCGAAGCGATCCGTCTGCACCGCCCCGGCGCCGGCAAGGCGGAAGCGCGGGCGATCGCCATTGAAGCGCTGCGTCAAGTCGGTGTTCCCAACCCCGAACAGCGCGTCGACTCCTACGCCTTTGAGCTTTCCGGCGGGCTGCGCCAGCGCGCGATGATCGCCATTGCCCTTTCCTGCCGGCCGAGTCTGCTGATTGCCGACGAGCCCACCACCGCCCTCGACGTCACCACCCAGGCGCAGATCCTCGCCCTGATCCGCGAGCTGCAGCGGGAGCACGGCATGGCGATCATGCTGATCACCCACGACATGGGCGTAATTGCGGAGCTGGCCGACGAGGTGGCGGTCATGTATCTGGGGCGGGTGGTCGAGAGCGCCCCGGTCGACGCCATCTTTCACGCCCCCAAGCATCCCTACACCCAGGCGCTGCACCGCTCCATTCCCAGCATCACCGCGCCCACCGGGCAGCCGCTCGACTCCATAGCCGGCTCGGTCCCCCACCCCGGCGAACGGCCGCGCGGATGCCCGTTCCACCCCCGCTGCCCCTCGTTCATGCCCGACGTCTGCGACCGGGCGGCGCCGGAACTGTCGCCGGTCGCGCCCGGGCACGGCGCGAGCTGTTTTCTCCACGAGAATACGCCGCGGAGCGCCCCATGAGCGGCGCCGGCATTGGCGGCGGGCCGCTTCTGGAAATCCGCAACCTGCGTAAGTCGTTCCCAATCCGCAAGGGAATCTTCAAGCGAGTGGTGGGGCAGGTACGCGCCGTCGACGACGTGAGCTTTACCATTGACGAGGGTGAGACGCTCGGTCTGGTGGGCGAGAGCGGCTGCGGCAAGACCACCACCTCGCGTTGCATCCTGCGCGCCGTCGATCCCACTTCCGGGGAGATGCGCTTCCGCACCCGGTCCGGCGCGCGCGTGGATCTGGCCGCCCTCGACCAGCGGGCGTTGCGCGCGGTGCGCCGCGAGGTACAGATGATCTTCCAGGACCCGTTCTCTTCTCTCAATCCGCGCATGACGCTGCTGGAAATCGTCGGCGACCCGCTGCTCAACTACGGTATGCGCTCGCGCGCGGCGCGGGAGGAACGGGTAGCCGAGCTGCTCGCGTTGGTCGGGCTGCGGCCGGAATTCAGCCGCCGCTTCCCGCACGCCTTCAGCGGCGGCCAGCGCCAGCGCATCGGCATCGCGCGCGCCCTCGCCCCGGAGCCGCGCCTGCTGGTTGCGGATGAGCCGGTGTCAGCGCTCGACGTTTCGATTCAAGCCCAGGTGCTCAACCTGCTGGCCGACCTGCGCCGGGAAATCGGGCTCGCCTACCTGTTCGTGGCGCACGACCTGAGCGTGGTCAAGCAGTTCTGCCACCGGGTAGCGGTGATGTACGTAGGCAAGATCGTGGAAGTGGCGCCCACCGAGGAGCTGTTCGCCGCGCCGCGGCACCCCTACACCGAGGCGCTGCTCTCCGCGGTGCCGCGGCCCGATCCGCGCGTACGCAGCAAGCGCGTCCTGCTGCGCGGCGAGGTGGCCAGCCCCGCGAACCCGCCATCGGGCTGCAGCTTCCACCCGCGCTGCGCCTACGCTAACGACCCGTGCCGCAGCCGCGACCCGGTGCTGGCGCCGGCCGCCGCCGGACGCGAGGTGAGCTGTCACCGCGCCGGCGAACTCGACTTGGCCGGCGTAAACGGGGTAAGTGAGGTAGGTGGGGAGGCCGGCGGTGAGCCGGCCTCCCGCTAACGCCAAGCCGCGGTCCGGGCCGCTACTGGTTCTTGAAGTACCACTGCTCCGGACGAGAGATGTTGGGGTTGGAGGTGTTGGCGTTGTTCATCTGCCGGGCCGGGACGTTGCCCAGGTCGTTGGACACGATACGCACCCCCTGGATGGTCGGCGACAAGCCCACGGTACCGATCATCCACTGCTGATCGAGGATGATGCGCCACATCTCCCGCGCCATTTCCGCCGCCTCCTCCGGCGGGGCCATCTTGGCCATCTGGTAGAGCTCCTCTACCCGCTTCACTTCGGCAGGCGGTTCCTGGCCGCTCGCGCCGTTCGACGCGATCCACTCGCCCCACAACGGTCCCTGGTAGGCGCCGGCCCGGTTGGGCCACAGCGCCGTCGGATGGCCGAACAGGTTGCCGGCGCCCCACGGCACGTTGATGGTGAGGTGGTGCTCGTTGGCGCGCACCCGCTTGCCCGACAGCGACCGCTCATACTCCTTCACGTCCAGGAAGATGCCGATCTCCCGGTACTGCTCCTTGACCATCTCGCCGAGGCCGGTGAAGTCCATGAACGAAAGGTAGGTCATCAGCTCGATCACGAGCCGGCCCTCGCCGTCGCTGCGCAGCCGGTAGCCCTCGGCGTCCTTCCGGTCCAGCCCCAGTTCGTCGAGCATCCGGTTGGCCGCGTCCGGGTCGTGCACGGACCACAGCGTGCGCCACTCGGCGTCCGGTCCCGGGCTGTAGATCGTGGTCTCCTCGGGCGCGATCGAACCCGGCGTACCCAGGCCCAGGAAGAACACCTCGTTGATCGCGCCGCGGTCGATCCCCAGCGACAAGGCGCGGCGAAAGTCGACGTTGCCCAGCCACTTGCCGATCTCCGGGTCAGCCTCATAGGTGGAGTTGACGTAGATCGCGGCGTCGCCGCCGTGCTGCGAGGTATCCAGGCGGACCGTGTAGTTGCCCTTCTCCTGGTTCTCCAGGAACACCGGCAGCTTGCGCAGATCCATGTGGCGCGCCATCGAGTCGAACTCGCCGGCGATTGCGCGCAGGTTCAGCACCTCCAGGTCCTCGCCCTTGGTCATGACGATGTAGTCGATGTAGGGCAACTGGTTGCCGGCCTCATCCATCCACGTGCTGTAGGCGTTGCGCCGGAACTCGAAGGTCTCTTCGGTGATCGGCACCGTTACCTGCCACGCCGAGACAATCGGCAATTCGGTATTCTTGTTGGCCCGGTTCATGTCCTTGAAGAACAGCGTCCAGTTGTCGAAACCCGCTTCCTTCGCCATCGCGTCCACCTGCTCCTGACCGGCGAAGTCGGGGTGGAACTGCTTGAGGTAGTGGGCCGGCGCGAATCCGCCGCCGGCGGCGGCGCCCCAGCGTCCGTGGCCGCTCAGGGTGCTGGTGCTGGCCAACTTGTTGAGCAGTCCGTAGTAGGGGTCGTCGGACACGAAGCTCACCGCGGCGTCGCTCACCTTGACGATCCGCACCGGTTTGCCGTTGAGGATCATCTCCGGCACGCCGGACGGCCGCAGCTCGTCGTGGGTAGCCAGCGAGTCATACCAGAACGCCCAGTCGTCGGCAGTAAACGGGTGGCCGTCCGACCACTTCATGCCCTGGCGCAAGTGCAGGGTGGTGGTGCGGCCGTCGGCGCTCACCTCCCAGTCGCGGGCGATGTTGGGAACGATTTCGGTCTCGTTGTAGTTCCAGTGCAAAGGCCGATCGTGGAACACCGCCCGGGTGGCGTTGGCGCTATCGTTGGGGCCGATGAATCCGCGCCGCCAGGTGCCGCCGTACTTGCCGATCTCGTGGACCGGCTTGAGTACCAGCGGCTCCGGTCCGACCCGCTCCTCCACCGGCGGCAGCTCGCCGGCCGCGACCAGCTCGGCCAACATCGGCGCTTCCCGGTAGGAGGCGGGCACGAAGTTGCGCAACACGCGCACCCCTTCAAGCTCGCCGATCAGCGCCTGCGGCTGCCCGCTCTCCTCCGGCGCCGCGGCGGACTGGTCCGCCTCACCTCCGGCGAACGCCGGCGTGGTGCCTGCCAGGGCGAGAACGCACCCCAGCGCAATGACCGTCTTCGACTTGAGTTTCCTCATTGAAGATTCCTCCTTCCCGGAAGGTTTCCGGCCAGTGCACGACGGATGCGCGCCCCTGTCAAGCAGTTGTTTTTGTGCGTGTGCGTGGCGCGGGATTTGGATGGCGCGGCACGCCGGCGGTCCCCGGTCCTACACGTGCAGGCCGGGGGCGCGCAGGGGGCGTTCGCGGGCGGCGGGGGCCGGCAACTCCAGCCCCAGCCGGTGGTACGGGAACGGTTCCTCGTGCGGATAGCGGCCGGAGCTGCGGCGCGCTTCCACGGCGAGCGGGATCAGCAGCCGCCGTTGCTCGATCGCCGCCGCGTCCCACACGCCGGCGATCGCGGCGCGGTGGTGAAAGCCGACGTACCAGGTCACGCGCAGTGCGGGCGAGACGTTCGGCGGTGAGCCGTGGGCAATGGAGCGGCTGTGGAGGTTGGCGTCCCCCGGTCCCGCCGGCGCGGCTACGGAACCGGGCAGCGCGAAGCCGTGTTGCGCCGCCATCTCCTTGAGATCGAGGATGCCGCGCCGGTGCGAGCCGGGCAGCACGTGCAGGGCGCCGTTGGCGACCGTCGAGGCGGTCAGGTAGATGCCGAAGTTGTGGCCGCGCTCGGCGGCCGCCCCGGTCTTGAAGGACCCATCCTGGTGCCAGGCGAAGCCGGCGCCGCGGTGCGGCAGCTTGAGCACGATCGATTCGTCGAACGGCACCAGCGCGTCACCGTACAGCTCGTGGGCGGCGGCGAGGATGCGCGGATTGCCGTACGCCTCCAGGAACCGGCGGGAGCGCCACAGCGGAAACTTGATGCGGTTCAGGACCGGCCGCCCGCCGGAATCGAGCGGAAACACGTAGTCTTCGGGATGGCGTACCGGGCCGCCCCGGTGGTCGCGCGCGGCGTCCGGCGCGGCCGGCGCCCGGCCAATCAGCCGGCGGGTTTCCGCCAGCAACTCTTCCACCTCCGCCGCGTCGATGAGCCCGTGCAGCAGGTAGTACCCCTGCTCCCGCAGCTCGGCCAGTTGCGCCGCCGAAAGGACGCGCACGTCGCTCCTGCTCATATTGGCGACACCTCCACCGGGGCCGCCTGGGCGGCGGAGTCGTAGGCGGCGAACACCAGGGCCAGCGTCTTGAGGTTGTCGCGCCCGCTGGTCGGATGTTCGGCACCGCCGGCGATCCACTCCGTGAACTGGCGCACCGTGGCTTGCCAGGCGGCGGTGCGGAACTGATCGCGGGCCGGCAGCTCCGGCACCAGCCACGACTTCAGGTCCGCGCTGTACGCCTTCAGCGGGGTATCGGCGTCGGGATTGAGATACAGCGAGCCGCGCTCGCACTCAACGTGCATCCAACCGTCCCACTGCACGGCGCCGCCGTGACAATCGGAGGAGTTGAACACCTGAAAGGTGCAGCCGGGAAAGTCCACCGTGGAGACGCTCCAGGTGTCGCCGCGCTCGCCGATGGCGGTGCGGAACGGGGCCTGCCCGGCGCGGGTGTAGATACGCTGCGGTTCGGCGGCGAGCAGGTAGCGCAGCATGTCGAAGTGATGGACGGTTCCGTTGAGCAGCAGCACCTTGTCGAACTTCACGAAGTAGTCGCTGCGCTTGGCGCCCTTGAGCGGGAACCAGCCCAGGTGGGCCATGCGCAACTCGCCCAGGAACGGTTGCCCGAGGGTGCCGGAACGCAGCAGGTCGCGGGCCGCCTTGACGTGCGGGAAGTTGCGGTATTGCTGGGACACGGCGAGCTTGACGCCGGCATCGGCGCAGGCGGCGACCATCCGCCGCGCCTGCCCGCGGGTCAGCGCCATCGGCTTTTCCACCAACACGTGGGTGCCGGTGGCCGCGCAGGCGAGCACGATGTCGAGCCGGTCGTGGGTGGTGGAGGTGCACACGGCCACGAAGTCGAGGCGTTCCGACTCCAGCATGGCGCGGAAGTCGGTGTAGGTGCGCCGGAAGCCGTATAGCCGTTGGAACTCCTGCACCGCCGGCGCGTAAACGTCGCAGCACGCCGCCATCTCGAACAGGTGGCGGTAGGCGCCCACGTGGCCGCGCGCAATCCCGCCGCACCCGATCAATCCATATCTCAGAGCTTCCGCCATATACCCCTTTGGTAGCCCGTTGCGCCCCCGCCGTCAAACGCCGCCGGCCGGCCCCCGCCCCGCCTACCCCACTTGACTGGACTTGCTTTACTTGCGCGAGGGGGTGACGCGGCCGCCGCTTCAGGTTATGATAGGAGCATGGCTGACTCGACCGGTGTCCCTGCCGACACCGTTTATCAATCGCAGGTCCGCATCGAGCGGATCAAGGGGCCGTTGCGCCGCGCCCACCTGCCGGCCGAATCCGATCCGGTGTTGTTCGGGGTTCATTCGGAGGTGGCCGAGCACTACGGCGTCGACCCGCAGGTCCACGAGCCGCACACCACGACGCTCGACTACGTGGTGGCGGCCGCCGGCGGGTGACTGACCGGTACGTTGGGAGGCGCGCTGGAAGCGCGCGACATACCCGCCGGTGAAGGCTACCTCACCGGCGAAGCTACCGGATACATTGGCAAAGAGGGCTCGGTGTTGGTCATCCGGGCAGTGCACGTCGACTACCGCCTGCGGCTGGCGCCGGACAAGCGCGCCGCGGCCGAGCGCGCCCATCGGTTTCACGCCGACCGCTGCCCGGTAGCGGTTTCCCTGCGCGGCAGCATCCGCATCACCACCGCGCTGCACCTGGAGGAGATCTGAAGCTCGGCTACAGCACCATCTTCTGGCAGGAGCCGGACCTGGAACGTTGCCTCGCCGAGCTGGCGAGCGCCGGCTGGCAGGGCTGGGAATGCCGGCTGCCGCTCGACTGGCTCGGTTCGCCTGCACGCGTGCGGCGGGTGTGCGCCGACGCCGGCCTGCCACTGGCGGTGTACACGGCGTGCGGCAATCCCGAAGACCGCAGTTGGGCCAACACCGAGGCCAACCGCCGCCGGATCGAGTTCGCGGCGGAGATGGAAGCAGACTGCTTCATGTTCATGACCGGCCCCAAGCCGCGCGGCCGCCCCGTGACTGCCGCCGACCTGCGCGCCGCGGCCGAGGCGGCGGACGCCTGGGCCGAGTACGGCGCCGCCTGCGGCGTGGAGTTGAGCTATCACATCCACACCAACACCCTGGTGGACTCGGTGGCCGACTGGCGCACCTACGTGGGGCTGCTGGAGCGGGCGCGGCTCTGCATCGACGTGTCGCATGCCCAGCTTTGGGGCGCCGATCCGGTGGCCGCCCTGCGCGAGTTCGCGCCGCGGCTGAACTACGTCCACCTGCAGGACTACGCCTCCACCTCGCGCGACCCGGACGGCGCCTATCAACCGGTGTGGTGCGACGTCGGGGCCGCCGAGGCGGTCGACTTCGCGGCGGTCATGGCGGCGCTGGCCGAGCTTGGCTACCGGCGCTGGGTCACCGCCTGCCCGCGCCGCGGCGACGCCCCGTTCGCCGAGGCGCAACGCAGCCGCGCCACCCGCGACTACCTGCGCCGCCTCGGCTACTAGCAGGGCGTGCCGCCCACGCAAGGCGGATGCGCAACGCTTCCGACGCCAGCCGGAACAGCTCGCCGTCGCCGTCGAAGCTCCACCGGCGGGGCGGCGCGCCGGACGACACTACGGGAGCCAGCTTGGGGAGCGGCCGGTCAGGGGAGCCGCCACCGGGGAGTCGGCGGCGGTATCCCACAGCACCACCTCGGCCGCGGCGCCGGCGACTCTTAGGGCGATCCGGTGGAACGTGAGATAGCGGCCGTCGGCGCTCCACTGCGCGGGGCCGTGGTCAAAGGCGGAGTCGCTGGTGAGCTGCCGCTCCTGGCCGCCGCCGGACTCCACGGTCCACACCTGACCGCCGCCGCCGGCGCCCGGTTCGCGCCGCAGCATGCTCGCGCGCTCGCCGTCCGGGGCCCAGCGCACCCCCCACTCTTCGTAGTAACTCTCCGGCGCGTCAAGGGTAAGCGACTCAATGCTCAGCGCCACCAGGCGGGTACGGAAGTGGGCGTCGTTCACGTCGACGTCGGTCACGAACAGCTTGCTGCCGTCGCGGTTCCACTCCGGCGGTTCGCCGGTGCGGCTGGGAACGAAGGTGGTGGAGCCGTCGCTCAGACGGGCCAGGCGGACGCCGTTCTCCAGCGGCGCCACCCAGGCCAGCCACGCCCCATCCGGCGACCAGCGCGGGTCAAAACCGACGAAGCTCACGTCCTCCAACACCGGCCGCACCGCGCCGCCGCGCGCGTCCAGCAGGAATACCCGCGGCGGCCCCGGCAGAGTGCGGCGGGCAAAGGCGACCTCACCGCCGCGCGGCGACCAGCGCGGATTGAAGCAGTCGTCGCTGCCGCAGTCCAGCAGGCGCCGGGCGCCGCCGCCGTCGCGCTCCACGGCGAACAGGTCATTGCCGTGTTGGTCGCGCGGCGCCGAGTAGACGATGGCCGAACCGTCGCCCGCCACGTGATAATCCCACACCCCCTCCGGCTGCGCGGTGAGTTGGCGCGGGTCCCCGCTCAGGCCGGCACTGAAAAGCTGCTCGCGGCCCGCGGCGTCGGGTCCCAGATAGACGACCGCGGGTGCCGCGGTGGTGAACTGCCAACTGAACTCCCGCAGCAGGCGCCGGTTCTGGTTGCTGGCGAGGCCGGCGGCGACCTGCACCGTGTAGGTGACCGCGGGCTGCAACGGGCGCCGCGGGCGCAGGGTCACCCCCCGCGCCGACCAGATCAGCTCCGCCGCGGCCTCCGGGGTGATGCGCAACGGCGCTTCGGCGGCGCGCGCCGGGGGCGCCATCAGCTGGTCGAACAGCACCCGCGGCCGCACCAGCGTGGACACCTGCGCGGCGTCCGGCGGCGGCGATACCTCGACGATCCGCACCCCCACGCGGTCGCCGACCAGCACCAGGGTGACGGCCGCCGCCGCCAACAGCGCCAGCACCGCCAACACCAGGCGGTCGAAGGTGGTCGCCGCGCCCGGCTGCCCGCTCAGTGGTACTCCCCCGTTCAGTAGTAGAGGTAGGGCTGCGCCGGCTGCTCGGCCGGGGTCACTTCCGCGGCCACGAGCACCGGAACCCGTTCATCCAGGAAGTCCTCGACGGCGAACCGGCCGCTCACCCACACCCAGGCGTCGTCGTCGAGAAAGTCCGCGTCCGGCCAGCGCACCGTTATCCCGATCGGCGCCGCGTCGGCCACGCAACAGCTCAGCAGGAAGCGGCTCACCAGAAAGGTGCCGGCGGGGAAGCGTTCGTCGCGGTACACGAAGCCGCGCACCCGGGCGCCGCGGCCGGCGAACTGACCCAGGCCGCTGCCGCTGATTTCGGCGCGCTGGAACAACACCAGCCACTCCAGCACCGTGCGCGGCTCCGCGGCCTCGGTACCCGCCGCGTCTTCGGTGACGGCGCGGCCGGCGGCGGCCGGCATCGTCGCGAGCTGCAGGGCGCGGGTGGCCATCGCGTCGGTGCCGAGCGGCTGCGGCGGAATCAGCGCCAGCGCGACCGGGACCGCCAGCAGGCCCGCTCCCAGCCACGGCATGGCTACCCGCTCCCCCGCGGCGCCGCCCCGCCGCAACGCCGCGGGCAGCAGCACCGCGCCCAGGAGAGCAAGGCTGACGATGGCGACCACGGTCAGCCAGCCGTAGCTCAGGTTGATGTAGTAGCCCAGCGAACCGTCGAGATAGCGCACCGCCAGCACCGCGGCCAGCGCCAGCACTACGCCGCCGCGGATGGCCGCGGCCGTGCGCCGGCCCACGCGCAGGGGGCGCATCAGAACCCCACCTGCGTGCCCAGCAGCAGGCTCGCCACCAGGGTAAAGGCGAACGGCAGCGCGATCAGGTAGGCCACCACGCGCGGTCGAAAGATGCTGGAGAACATCAGCGAACTCTTGACGTCGACCATAGGCCCGAACACCAGGAATGCCAAGATCGAGGCCGGGGTAAAGGTGCTCACGAACGACAACGCGACGAAGGCGTCGACGGTGGAGCACACCGAGATGACGAAGGCGAGTACGCTCAGCACCAGGACCGAGCTCACCGCCCCGCTGCCGACTCCAAGAATCGCCTGCTGCGGCACCAGCGCCTGCAGTGCGGCGGCCAGCAGCGAGCCGGCGACCAGGTAGCGCCCCACGTCGAACAGATCGTCGGCCGCGGCGCTGAGCGCGGCGCGCACGCGGAGCGCCAGGGGTTCGCCGGCGGAGTCCGGCGCGTGGTGATGATGGTGACCGTGGCCGTGATGATGATGATCGTGACCCTGGTCCGCCGGGGGCTCGGCGCGCAACACCTGAGCGGGGCGGGCGGCGCCGAACAGCAGGGCGATCAGGGCCGCGATGACGAAGCTGAGCACGAAGCGCGCCAGCAGCATGCGGCCGGCGCCGAACGCCGTGAGCGTACTGGCGAACACGATCGGGTTCACCACCGGGGCGGCGAGCAGAAAGGCCACGCCTACCCGCAACGGCAGCCCCTTGGCCAGAAGCCGGCGCACCACCACCACGATGCCGCACTCGCACACCGGCAGCGCCAGGCCGAGCGCCGCCCCGGTGAGCGCCGCCAGCAACGGGTGGCGGGGAATCAACCGCGCCAGGGCGTCCGGCCGCACGAACACTTCCACGAACCCGGACGCCAGCGCACCCAACAACAGAAACGGGGCGGCCTCGATGAAGATGCCCAGGAAGATGGTGATGAAGGTCTGCAGCCGGTCGGCAACGGACACGGGGTCCGCAAACGCCGCCTCGATCGAGGTTTGCCGGGTCGCGCCGAACCACGCCGCCAGCAGCGCTACCAACAGCAGCGCCGCGCCCGCGCCGAGCCACGCCCGCCGCCGCCGCGGCCGCGCCGCGCCAACCGCTACCCCGGGCGCCGGTTCCGAAAGCGCGCGCTGCACCGCCATCGCTACCCCCAATTATAGCGCATCCGCGTGCATCCGTGCCTACCCCACCCTGCTCCCGCACCTGCAGGCCGGCAGCGGGCAAGCCGCGAGCTCCGGCCCCGCGCTTGAGTGGCTGCCCCCCGACGTCCTCGCCTTGTACCAGAGGCTGGCGGTCAGGGGCCGCCCGGCCCTGCCCTGCCGCCCGCCGGGCCGGGCGGGCGGCGGCGCCCTTGGCTTGACCGCGGCGGGGGGCGGGGCCTACATTGACAAGCACCGTATCCCAAAGGGGGCCCCGCACAATGATTTCCAAGAGCATCACCCGAGCGTTGAACGAGCAGATTACGAACGAGCTGAACTCCAGCTACAGCTACCTGGCGATGTCGGCGTACTTCGCGTCGCGCAACCTGAACGGCTTTGCGCACTGGTTCCGGGTGCAGTACGAGGAGGAACGCGGCCACGCACTGCGCATCTTCGACCACATCCTGGAGCGTGGCGGCGAAGTGGCGCTGTCGGTGGTCACCCAGCCGCCGCGCAGTTGGGACAGCCCGCTCAGCGCCTTCACCGAGGCGTGCGAGGAAGAGCGCCGGATCGCCAAGTCGATTGACGAGCTGATCGACCTTGCCGCCGGCGAGAAGGATCACGCCACGCGCATCCTCCTCGACTGGTTCGTCACCGAGCAGGTGGAGGAAGAACGCATCACCACCGAGATCGTCGACCAACTGCAGATGGTGGGCGATTCCCAGATCGGCCAGTTTATGATCGACGAACGCCTCAAGGCCCGCGTGCCCTCCGAGTGAGCGCGCCGTTTTCCCGCCGGCGATGCCGGCGATGATCAAGACACTCGCAGCAGTATTGGCGTTGGCGGTAGCGGCGGCCGGCGTGGGATTCGCGGATCATGGCATCGGCGAGGACCTGCGCCCCATGATTACGACTCAAGCGTTCCTGGGGAGCTCCTTCAACGACGTTTCATCATCCGAAGTTGGCGGAGGACGGCTGGCGCTGTTCGTCCCGCTTTACGACAGCAAGGACCATCTTGGCTTCGGCTTGATTGGCGGGGCAGGAATCACGCACGCCAGGGACAAGTGCAACTTCGACGTAGAGCTCGGTCCCGGCGCGTGGCTGCAGGACGGCCCGGGCGAGAGGAGCAACGTCCTGCTCGGACTGAGCGCGTTCTACCGGAACGTGCTTCCGAAAGGTGGCTCCCAGGAAGAAGGTCAAGGTCACTGGGGGTTGCGATTGTCTCCTGTCTACCTCTACCGGGTAATGCGCGAAGTCTCGGTCAACCTGGCTGTTCCAATCGAGTACAGCCTGGTCGAGGAGGAGCATGACTTCGCCGGGTGGAACATCATCGCCGCCGCCGGCATCGGCATCCATTTCTGATCTGATGATGACCGCCGGCATACGGCAACGGCCGGCGGCAACCGGGCGCCGCGGCCCCGCCGCCGGGAGATGCCGCCCTACGCGCCCCGGATAGCCACTCTGCCCGCCGGCGCCGGCGCGTGCTACCCGAGCTCGCCGGTAAACGCCTCCCGCAACCAGGTGACCTCGACCTGCTGGCCGAGCGCGTAGTGCCGCTCCGGCGGCACGTGCACGGTCAGTTCGGCCAGTCCGGGCGTGCCCTCCACGCGCACCAGCAGTGCGCGATACTCACCCATGAAGCGCTGGCCGCAGATTTCGCCGTGCACCCCGGCAGCGCCGTGCAGGCGGCCGCGGACCACCCGCAACTGCGAAGGACGCACCGGTACCGCCAGCATGCCGTTGACCCGCACCGGCGCCGCGCCGGCCACTTCGCCAAGGGCGGAGACCCAGAGCCCGCCGCTACGTTGCACCGGCAGCAGATTCACGGCGCCGAGATAGCGCGCCACGAAGGCGTTGGCGGGCGCCCGGTACAGGGTTTCGGCATCCGCCACCTGCTCCAGGCGCCCGTCGCGCAGGAGCGCCAGCCGATCGGCCACGGTAAACGCCACGTCGCGGTCGTGGGTCACGAACAGCGCCGTGGTTTCGGTCTGCTGCAGCAGCTCGCGCAACTCCCGGACCAGTTCCCACTTCAGCACCGGGTCCAGGTTGTTGAACGGCTCGTCCAACAGCAGCAACGCCGGGCGCGGCGCCAGCGCGCGGCCGATCGCGGCGCGTTGCGCCTGCCCGCCGGAGACCTCGTGCGGATAGCGGTCGCCCACGTCGGCGACGTGCACCAGCTTCAGGGTCTCGTCGGCCACCTCCCGCCGCCTGCGCTCGGCCAGGCGGTGCAGGCCGAAGGCGACGTTCCGGCGAATGGTGAGATGCGGCAGCAGCGCCGTGTCCTGAAACACCACGCCGACCGCCCGTTCCTCGGGCGGGGTGGAGCCGCGCGCGCTGCTCACCACCGACCCGGCAAGGGAAATGGTGCCGGCGTCGGGCTGCTCGAAGCCGGCAATCAGCCGCAGCAGGGTGGTCTTGCCGCTGCCGCTGTCACCGAGCAGCGCGAGGATGGCGCCGCGCCCCAGCTCAAGCGATAACTCCCGCACCGCCGGTTGCGGGTTGCCGGGGTAGTACTTGGTGACGCCGGCCAGCGCCAGGTGGGGGCGGCCGGATGGGTCAGGCGGCATCTCTCGCGGCGGCCGGCGCCGCGGCGCCGGAGTCCTGGCGCGCCGTAACGAGCCGCTGCAGGAGGATCACCGGCGCCACGCCGATGGCCACGATCAGCAGCGACGGTATCGCCGCCTCGGCGATCATTTCGTTGCCGGCCAAGCGGAACACGCGGGTAGCGAGGGTCTCCAGGTTGAACGGCCGCAGGATCATGGTGAGCGGCAATTCCTTGAGCACGTCGACGATCAGCAGCACGGCGGCGACCGTCAGCGCGGGGCGCAGGCTCGGAACCCCTACCCGCACCAGCGCCTGCCGCGGGCGCAGGCCGGCGCTCCGCGCCACCTCGTCGAAGCGGGCGGCGACGCCGCAGAAACCGGAGTCGACGTTGTGGTAGCCGACGGCGAAGAAGCGCACCACGTAGCCGGCCAGCAGGGCGAGCACGGTGCCGGTGACGATCAACCCGGGTGAGACCCCGAACAGCAGGCGGGAGGCGCCAATGACGCGGTGATCGAGCCAGGTGTAGGCGGTGGCGATTCCCACCGCCAGCACCGCGCCGGGAATGGCGTAGCCGGCGGTGGTGCAGCGCGCCAGCGCGCCGACCGTGCGCCCGGCGCGGAGCCGGGTGGTGTAGGCGATCAGCACCGCCAGCACCAGGATGAGCAACGCGGCGGTCGCGGCCAGCCCGAAGCTCACGCCCAGATAGCCGGCGAGTTGCCAACCGTCTACCCGCTCCCAGCTTTGCAGCGCCCACCACGCCAGTTGCGCCACCGGCACCGCGAAGCCCAGCAGCACCGGCAGCGCGCAGGCCGCGCAGGCCGCGGCTGCCCGCCCCCCGCGCAGGCGGACGCGCGGCAGCGGGCGCGGCGTACCCGGCGCGTGATAGCGCGAGCGGCGCCGCTGCCAGCGTTCCAGCGCCATGATCCCCGCCACCACCAGCAGCAGCACCGACGCCAGGCTCAGCGCCGCCTGCACGCTGCCCAGGGCGAACCAGGCGCGGAAGATGCCGATGGTCAGGGTATCGACGCCGAAGTAGTGCGAGGCGCCGTACTCGCCCAGGGTCTCCATCGCCACCAGCACCATCCCGGCAGCGATTCCGGGCCGGGCCAGGGGCAGCACCGCGCGGCGGAACGCCTGCAGGCCGGAGTAGCCGTGGCTGCGGGCGATCTCCAGGACCGCGCCACTCTGGCGCGCGAACACGGCACGCGAGGTCAGGTAGACGTAGGGATAGACGGTTACGGTGAGCACGAAGCAGAGGCCGGCGAAGGTCTGCACGTCGACCGTGGGGTAGCCCCCGGCCGGCAGCCCGAAGCCTTTGCGGAACAGCAGTTGCGCGGGGCCGGTGTAGTCGAACACGCCGGCGTAGGTGAGCGCGGCGATATAGGTGGGCAGCGCCAGCGGCAGAATCAGCAGCCAGCTCAGGGCGCGCCGCGCCGGGAACTCGAACGCCGTGGTGAGCCAGGCTGCGGTCACCCCCACGGCGGCGGCAAGCGCGGTTACGACGGCAACCAGGGCGACGGTATTGGCCACGTAACCCGGCAGGACCGTCTGCGCCAAGTGCCGCACCTCCGGCGTCGCCAAGCCGCCGGCATGGGCGGCCACCACCACCAGCGGAACGCCGACCAGCGCCGCCAGCGCCGCCAGGGCCAGCAGCCACGCCGGCGACGTGCCGTTGGCGCGGGGTAGCGCGGCCCGCCACCCCGGCAGGCGCCTCCATGCCGCCCGCAGCCGGGCCGGCCAGTGCGGCCGGGGCGCGGCCACCCCGTGAGCGCGCGGCGCGAGGCTGTCCGCGAAGTCAGTCATCGCCGGGCTCCGGGGGAGCAGCGGCGGGCTGCGCCGCCCGCCGCCGAATGGGGTTCACCTCATCCGCAACCGTAATGCGGATAATGTATGTGAACCTCGGTTAACAATGTCAACCCTCCCTAAGCAGGGCAGCCCTGCGCCGGCAGGCCGTCCGGCAGGCCCCTTGGGCGGGTCTGCGTTACTTACAGCAGCTTGAGGCCGGCAACGATAACCGCCGCAATCCCCACCGAGGTGGCTATGGTCCACCGAAGAGCCGCCACCTGCTTTTCAGCTATCAGCGTCTTGAGTGACTCAAGCTCCTGGGTCCTTGCTCCGTCCTTGTCGGCTATCAGCGTCTTGAGTGACTCAAGCTCCTGGGTCCTTGCTCCGTCCTTGTCGGCTATCAGCGTCTTGAGTGACTCAAGCTCCCTGGCCCTCGCCCCGTCCTTGTCGGCTATCAGCGTCTTGAGTGACTCAAGCTCCCTGGCCCTCGCCCCGTCCTTGTCGGCTATCAGCGTCTTGAGTGACTCAATGTCCCTGGTCCTTGCCCCGTCCTTGTCGGCTATCAGCGTCTTGAGGGACTCAATGTCCTGTTTCCGTGCTACGTCCCGGGAGAGATGATCGAGTCGTTCTTCCAGCCGTATCAAGCGAGCCTCGAACCCTCCGATGCTTTCCCCGTTGGACGATGGATCCGGTGCTTCCCGGTTGCCGAGCCGCGTCGTCACAAGCCGCGCGCCTCGGCCGCGCCAAGCCAATCCCACAGAGTCTTCGTGGTGTATCCGGAGTAGGATGGGTACACGCCTAGTTTGAGGACGACTCCGGAAGCATCGTCGATGCGGTTCTTGCCCTTGATCCCCAGGTCGACGGCGATATTCTCGGTGATGCGGCGGGGGTCCTCGACGAAGAAGGCCGTGTCGTTGTACTTAAAGTGTTCCGGATAAACACTTTGCACTCTCTCGGCCACGGCTTCGTTCGGATTCAGCAGCAGAACTGCGTAGAAATATATTTCTCGTTCCATTGGACCATCAGTTTACTGGCATCCGGCCTTGATCCGCCATGCATTCCGGTACGGCTGGCGCGATCTCCGATCATTCCTTTATCCACCACCAATATAGCCGACGTGCATCGTCCCTGCAAGTGCAGCAGGCCGCGGCCGCCCGCGACCGCGCGCCCGGCCGCGTTGGTTTAGTTCAGGCCCCGTTCTCCGCCACGCGCCGGAACGCCTCCGGATCGGACGCCTGCACCGCTGCCCGCCGCAACCGCCGGAGACGCGGCACGTCGCCGCCGGCCGCCTCCAAGTACGCTTCTATCGAGGCCACCGCGGCGCCGCCGAAGCGCAACTCCAACAATTCCCGGATACCCGCGACAAGCTCGCTTTCGATGCCCTGCTCGATGCCCTGCTCGATGCCCTGCTCGATGCCCCGCTTGATGCCCGCCTCAGTAGCTTGCTCGCGGATCTCCGCTTGCCAGCGATCAATCTTCTCCAACAACACTACCCGTACCTCCTCGTACTTGCGTATCGATGGTAACTCCACGCCCCACCTCTTTTCCAGCACCGCCAGCCACAGGTCGATGCTCTTGGTCAGCTCCGCATCATTCTCCTTCGCCAGCCACTCCCCCAACTCCCGCACCCGCTCCGGCAGCTCCCGCGACCGCGCGCTCTGCTCTATCTCCGCTATCCACCGCAGCAGGTTTCCCCGCGGCAGCGCGTCCGTCTCCAGCGCCGCCAACTCCACCACCTCGTAGCTCAGCCCCAGCGCCGCCGGTCCGTCCGGCTCCATCGGTACGCACCGCGAGCGATCACCTCTTCCAGTATCTCGCGGTCTCGAAGCTCCATTCCATCTCCGTTTAGTAGATGCCGTGCATCTGCCAGGCGTCGAGGGATTCCAGCACCGCCGGCGCGCCCTGGGCGCGTAGCGATACGCCGATGCTGTCGGAGCGGTCGGGGTAGACCCGTTCCGCCAGGCACTGGCGGTCGTTGACGAACACCTCGACCACGCTGCGGTCAATGAAGACCCGCAGGCGCAGCTTCTCCCGCGCGGCCAGCCGCACCGGCGCCGTCTCCGGCGCCCGCGACAGCACGTCGGGCGCGGTCGAGGAATAGGTGTTGTCCAACGTGATCAGGCTGTCGCGCGCCGCGCTGCCGTGAATGCGGTCGCGGAAGCCGCGTTCGGGGTAGAAGCCGATGCGCGTAAACTCCTCGCGCCCCGGCGACCGCAGCACGTTCAACTCCACCATCGGCGCGCCGCCGGCGTCGATCTCGGCGGCCAGCTCCATGACGTTGCCGCGCACGCCGTCGAGCACCACTTCCCGGTTGGCGGGCAGCGGCGTGCGGCCAACCCGGTGATGCGCGCCGCGCAACGACTCGACCGCCGCCACCGGCTGCTGGCCGAGGGCGTCGCCATCCACCGTCAGCCGCCGCGGCAGGGTCATGATCTGGTTCCAGCCGCGCGTCGGCTTGGCGGGATTCATGTTGAAGATCACGATCACCCCGCCCTCCCCGTCCGGCGTCGCCGACGGCGCGTGCACGCCGGCGGGAACCGAGGGACCAAAGTTGAACTTGGCGCCGTGGGTCACCACGAACTTGTCGCGGCCGGTGTCGTAGTCCCCCAGCAGATACTGGCCGCCGCTCATGTGGCTGAAGAACAACAGGACGTGGCGCTGCCCGGCGCCGCTGCCGATCGGCCAGAAATAGGGGCAGGCGCCGTCGTCGCCCACCAGCGTGTAGGCGTCGTCCTCCACGAACGGGTGCAGGTATTCCCAGGTCGCCAGGTCGTCGGAGCGCAGCAGGAAGTTGGCGCGGATCGGCTTGCCGCCGGGTCCGGCCGGGCGGGTGCCCGCGGACAGCGAGTAGTAGCGCCCGCCCTGTTTCCAGATGCAGGGGTCGAACACGCGGTAGGGCTGCGGCGAACCATCGGCTTGGCGCATGGGGATGACCGCGGCGCCGGTGACCTTGTGCCAGTTGAGCAGCAGCGGATCGCTTGAGGTGGCGACCATGTTGCCGACCTCGGTGCCGTGGTAGATGGCGATGACGCGATCCTCCTCCACCAGCGTGGCGCCGGAAAAGCACTTGTCCTCCGGGCTCGGGTAGATGCAGTACGGCAGGTCGCGCCAACGGACGAGGTCGTCGCTCACCGCGTGCCCCCAGTGCTGGCGGGTGTCCTCCGGCGGATACGCCTGATAGAACAGATGCCAGCGGCCCTGCCAGAAACACAGCCCGTTGGGATCGTTGAGGCTGGCCTCGGGATTGACGTAGTGATACTGGGGCCGATGCGGGTCGTCGGCGTAGCCGGCGTAGCCGGCGCGGGCGGCGTGCAGCCGCTGCAACAGGGGATTGGCGGCCAGCGCCCGCTCCTGCTCCTCCAGCGTGGCGGGGAACTCATAGAACGGCACCTTCGACCGCGGATAGACCTTCTGCGCGATACTCATGCCCACCACAATACACCGGCGCCGGTCGCGGCTCAACGTGTGGCGGAGGAGGAAGAAGGAGGAGCCGGGGGACTGATGAGCGGGCTTCAGCCCTCGACCTGGGCGAGCGCTTCCAGGATCTGCGGCGTGCGTTCCGGGTCGAGCCACTCACGCAGGACGAAGAACCCCGGCACCGCGAGCGAGTCGATCTTCGCCGCGCCCGCGGCGTACTCGACCAGCTCGGCTCCGGCGCGGCGGTAGAAGCGATGGGCGAGCGTCTGCGGGTCCAGGACCCAGTACTCGATCACCCCGTGCCGCTCGTAGGCGGCGAACTTCAGGCCGGTGTCGCGGGAAGCGTGCTGGGACAGCACCTCGACGACCAGGTCCGGCGCGCCCGCGACGTAATTGTGGCGGAAGGCGCCCCGGCGCGCGGCGCGATAGAACGCCAGGTCGGGTTGAAAGACGTTGCCGGCGTCGAGCCGTACGGCGACCACTTCCCGGAAGAGCTGGCCAAGGCCGTATCGGTCCACGTAGGCGCCGAGGAGACGGTCGAGGAAGTTGAGCAGCATGGCGTGGGGCAGGGAAACCGGCGAGTGCATGCGGATCGCTCCGTCGATCAGGTCGGCGCAGGTCCCCGGTTGCAACCAGTTCAGGAAGCCCTCAGCCGTGAGCGTCTCGCGCTCCGGGTCAGCCGCGACAGCCACTCGTGTCGACACGCAAGCAAGCATAGCACGGACCGCGCCCGCCCGTCCCGTTCGACATTCAAGCGGCTGGCTCAGTATCATTGCAGCGGCATGGATGATCTGGGCGACAGCGGGCTGCGGCCCATCCCGAGATTCCGTAGCGAGGCACGGGAGCGGGAGTTCTGGGAGACTCATGACTCGACCGACTACGTGGATTGGAGCAAAGCTGAACGGGTACGGTTCCCCAACCTCAAACCTCAACCCCGGCGCCACGCCGCGCCGTGCCGACTACCGACTGACTGAGCGGGCGCGTACCGCGGCCGAGGGAAATCTGGTAGGGTGGCGGCGGAGTCGATGAACAAGTGACTGGTTACGAAGCGATGGCGCGCGTACTCGCCGCCGAGGGAGTTACCCACCTGTCAGCCTTTCCGCTGCAGGAGTTGATTGAGACGGGCGCCAGGATCGGCATTCGCCCCATCATCTGCCGCCAGGAGCGGACCGGCGTCAACATTGCAGACGGCTACGCGCGGGTGACCAACGGCAAGCGGCTCGGCGTGTTCACCATGCAGTATGGCCCCGGCGCCGAAAACGCGTTCGCCGGCGTGGCGCAGGCCTACGCCGACTCGGTGCCGCTGCTGCACCTGGCCGGCGGCGCGCCCACCAGCCGCCAGGGCGTGGCCCCCACCTTCGAGCCGGTGCGCGCCTACCGCTCCGTCACCAAGTGGGCGGCGCAGATCAGGACCGCGGCCGACGTCCCGGTGATGGTGCGGCGCGCCGTGGGGCAGCTCCGCCACGGCCGGCCCGGCCCGGTGCTGCTGGAGATGATCCACGACGCCATGCAAGGCGAGTACCCCGGCGGCGACCTCCGCTACGCGCCGGTGCCGGCGCGCCGCTCGGCGGCCGCAGGCGAAGACGTGCGCGACCTGATCCGCGCGCTGCTGACCGCCCGCAATCCGGTAGTGATCGCCGGCCAGGGCGTGTTGTACGGCGAAGCGAGCGCCGAGCTGGTGGCCTTTGCCGAGTTGGCGCAGCTCCCGGTAATGACCACGCTGGCCGGCAAGAGCGCGTTCCCGGAGACCCACGCGCTGGCGCTCGGCACCGGCGGCCTCACGCGCACCCTGATGGTCTCCCGCTTCCTCGCCGAGGCCGACTTCATCCTCGGTATCGGCACCAGCTTTACCCGCAACACCTTTACCACGCCGATGCCGGATAGCGCCGCGCTGGCCCAGGTCACCAACTGCGGCGAGGACCTCGGCAAGGATTACCCCGTCACCGCCGGCGCGGTGGGCGACGCCCGGTTGGTGCTCGGCCAGATGATGGAGGAGTACCGGCGCCAGGACGGCCCCAAGGCGCGCGGCGACGGCAACGCGGCCGCGCAACGGATAGCGGCGGTCGCAGCCGAGTTTGCGGCGCAGTGGGAGCCGCACTTCACCTCCGCGGAGGTGCCGATCAGCCCCTACCGCGTAATCCGCGAGCTGCAGCAGGCGTTCGCCGGCGAGCGCACCATCGTCACCCACGACTCCGGGTACCCGCGCGATCAGATGGTGCCCACGTGGAAGGCGCGGGAGCCGCGCGGTTATCTGGGCTGGGGCAAGTCGACCCAGCTCGGCTACGGTCTCGGTCTGGCGATCGGCGCCAAGCTGGCGGCGCCGGAGCGGAGCGTGATCAACGTCATGGGCGAGGCCGCCTTCGGCATGTCGGGTCTGGACGTGGAAACCGCGGTGCGTTCCGAGATACCGATCCTCACCGTGGTGCTCAACAACGGGGTGATGACCAAGTATGACAGCCACATGCCGGCCGCCACCGAGCGCTACGGCAGCAACCGCCTCGGCGGCAACTACGCGGCCGTGGCCGCGGCCCTGGGAGCCCACGCCGAGCGGGTGGAGGCGCCGCAGGAGTTGCGCCCCGCGTTCGAGCGCGCCAAGGCCGCCAATCGGGACGGTAAGACCGCTCTGGTGGAAGTAATGAGCAAAGTGGAGCCACAAGTAGCTACCTGACCGCCCGCGCGCGGCGGAGGGCAAAATGCGCGCCATCCCCGCGTGTCGGCGCCGCCGGGCGCGCGTGCGCTGCCCTGGCGCGCCGCGCGCCGCAACCCGCGCGGGCGAGCAACAGCGGAGCGCGCGGAACGGGATCAGCCCGCGGCGGCGGTCTCCGCGCCGGTGGCGAGGCGTAGCGCCACGCGGCAGGCCAGCTCGAAGTCGTCCAGGTCCAGGGTCTCCGTTACGGTGTGGGCGTTGCGCTGCCCCACCCCCATCGTCACCGTGGGAATCCCGCGCACGGTGAGCGAGTTGGCGTCCAGCCCGCCGTCGGCGATACGGTACTCCGGGCGCGCCCCGGCCGCTTCCACGGCCGCCGCGGCGGCCACCACGCACGGCTCGTTCAGAGCCAGTTTGAACGACTCGTAGTCCTGGCTGGCCGTCACCTTGACCCGGCCGGTAACCCCGTCGGCGTTGATCACCTTCGCCGCGGCGCGGCGGAACGCCTGCTCGATCTCGCGCACGATGCGCTTGCGGAACGCCGGGTCATGGCTGCGCGCCTCGACGCGCAACGCCGCCTGCTCGGCCACCACGTTGGTGGCGTTGCCGGCGCGGAACACCCCCACGTTGCTGGTGCCGCTGCTGCCCTCCTTTTCGATCTTGCCGTGCCAGCCGCCCCGGTCCAGGTCGGCTATGGCGCGCGCGGCTATGGCGATGGCGCTCACGCCGCGCTCCGGCGCGGTCCCGGCGTGACTGGCCAAGCCCTGCACCTCAATCTCCAGACGATAAGCGCCGGTAGCGCCGACCACCAAGTTCGCGGCGCCGCCCCCGTCCCAGTTGAAGGCGAGCTGCGGATTGCCCAGGAACGCCTTGGACACCCGTTGCGAGCCCTGCAGGCCCACCTCCTCCTGCACGAACCAGCAGAAGGTCACCGGCGGGCACGGCAAGTCGCGCTCGACGATCTCCAACGCCGCGGCCAGCAGCGCGGCGCAGGCGGCGCGGTTGTCGGCTCCGAGGCCGGTGGTGCGCCCCGCCGCGCGCACCGTGCGGCCGCGCAGCACCGGCTTGCTGCCGACGCAGATCGGCACCGTGTCCAGGTGGCCCGCCAGCAGGCGCCGCGGCGCCCGGCGGCGGCCCGGCAGCTTGAGCACCAAGTTGCCGCTGTCCCCGCGCAGGCGGGTGCGGCGATGCACGTTGTCGGTGGAAATCAGCGCCGCCGCCACGCCCGCGGCGCGGAGCTGATCGGTGACGAAGCGGGCGACCGCGGCTTCCGATCCGCTCTCGCCGGGAATCGCCATCAGCTCCATCACCAGCCGCCGGGCGCGCGCCAAGTCGGGTTCCGGCGCGGCCGCGGCGATGCGGCGCGGCCCGCTGCCGGCCGAATGCTCCTGTGTTCCGTTAGCCACTGCCGTAATCTATCATGCCCGCGCGCCCTACGCTATCCTGTTGATCTGATGATCTGATGATCTGACGATGCGGCGAGCGGTGGGGGCCATCCTTCCGGCGGCTCCGCAACGCCTCGCAGGCAACCCGCCGCCAAGTGTCGTAGACCAGTTGGCACTACCGACCCGTGACTCCCATGGTACACTGAACCTGCCATGCGCTCGTTCAGTATCGCCGGCCCGGTCAAGCCGGCCAAGCACTATTGCATTCCGCCGCTGTCGCGGATCGACCTGAACGCCGTGCTCGGCATGGTGCGGGACGAGAAGTACTTCGTGCTGCACGCGCCGCGGCAGACCGGCAAGACCTCGGCGCTGCTGGCACTGGCCGACTTGCTGAACCGGCGCGGCTACCACTGCCTCTACGTCACCCTGGAGACCGCCCGCACCACCCGCGACGACGTGGCGCAGGCGATGGAGGCCGTGCTCGCCGCGCTGGCGGAGGCAGCCGACGCCGCATTGGGCGACCGGTTCCTGCAAGGTGCCTGGGCGGACCTGCTCGCCAAAGTTGGGCCTACTATGGTGTTGCGCACTGCCCTGTGGCGTTGGGCGCAGGCGGCGCCGCGGCCGCTGGTGCTGCTGATCGACGAGATCGACACGCTGACCGGCGACTCGCTGCTGTCGGTCCTGCAGCAGCTTCGCGCCGGCTACCCCGACCGCCCTGAACGTTTCCCCCAGAGCGTCGTGCTGTGCGGCCTGCGCGACGTGCGCGACTACCGCATGGGTGCCTCCGGCAGCCCCTTCAACATCGCCGCCAAGTCGCTTCGGCTGGGCGACTTCTCGCGCGACGAGACGCTCGCCCTGCTGGGCCAGCACACCGCAGAGACCGGCCAGCCTTTCACCTCGGAGGCGCTGGAAGCAGTGTGGACTCAGACCCGCGGCCAGCCGTGGCTGGTCAACGCGCTCGCCAACGAAGCCTGCTTCGAAAACGAGGCGCTGCGCGACGATCGCGCCCGCCCGGTGACGGCCGCCGCCATCGCCTCGGCGCGCGAGAACATGATCTTGGAGCGGGTAACGCACCTCGATAACCTGGCGGACAAGCTGCGCGAAAAGCGCGTGCGGCGCGTGATCGAACCGCTGCTGATGGGCGCCGAGCGCTACGACTTGACCGACCGTGACGTCGAGTACGCGCGCGACCTGGGCCTGATCGCCCGCGATGCCCCGGTGCGCGTCGCCAATCCGATCTACGCCGAAGTGTTGCCGCGGCAGTTGGCGTGGGCGGCCCAGGAGACGCTCGCCGTGTCGCCGCCGCGGTACGTGCAGGCCGACGGCAGCCTGAACGTAGCGCTGCTGCTGGAAGAGTTTCAGAGCTTCTTCCGCCGCCACTCCGAGCACTGGCGGCACCGGTTCGCCTATGAGGAAGCGTGGCCGCAGTTGCTGCTGCAGGCGTTTCTGCAGCGGGTGGTGAACGGCGGCGGGCGCATTGAGCGGGAGTACGCGCTCGGCAGCGGGCGGGTCGACCTGCTGATCGTGTGGCCGTTGGCGGAGCGAGTGCAGGAGGTGGCGGTCGAGTGCAAGGTGGTGCGCGACCGCGACGGACTGGAGCGGACGATAACCGACGGAGTGGAGCAGACCGCGCGCTACGTGGAGCGGTGCGGGGCGGAGGCCGGGCACTTGGTGGTCATCGACTGCCGGGAGAACCGGACCTGGGAGGAAAAGGTATTCCATCGGCGGCCCGACGCCGCACCGATCGAAGTCTGGGGCATGTAGACTGAAGCCGATCGATGCCGGCTGCCGATCCGAACACGCGCGCTCACCTGGAGTGGTTGGGCTTCATCCAGCCGTACGGCTTGGTGGTCACCCCGCCGGCGCTGGTCAAGGCCGGCGCGTTTCTCAACCGGAACGACCGGGAACGCCAGGCCCTGCTGGCCGGTTGCATGGAGGAACCGGAACCGGTTGACCCTGCGGAAGTAGCGGACGTGGACGGCGCCGCCCCCAGCCCGCCGACGCGCATCCGCGACTTCTGCACGTTCGCCCGTACCGTGCTGGGCTGGCGCTTCGGACCCAAGGGCTTCGCCGGCACCGACCAAGCGCCCATCCCCGAAGAACTGACCCTCCCGCTCCCCGACTACGGCGAGATTCTGCGCCCCGACTACGCGGTGCGTGAACGCGACCCCGCCGACGGCGCCCTGCCGTGGCAACTGCTGGTCCAGGTCCTGGACGACGACCACGACTTCGACCGCCAGCCCACCGGCGGCCGCGGCCTCGACGCCTCCCCCACCGGGCGTGCCGAGCGCCTGCTGCGCGCCACCGGCGTCCCCGCCGGCGTGCTGTGCAACGGCGCCGCCCTGCGCCTGATCTCCGCTCCACGCGGCGAGACCTCCGGCCATATGGACTTCCGCTTCGCCGACCTGGTCACCACCGCCGGACGCCCGCTCTGCGCCGCCCTGCACCTGCTCCTCTCCGAGCAGCGCCTGCTTGCCCTGCCGCGCGAGAAACGCCTCGCCGCCCTGCTGGCAGACAGCCGGCTGTACCAGAACGACGTCTCCGAGCGCCTGGCCGAGCAGGTGCTGCACGCCCTGTACGAGATGCTGCGCGGCTTCCAGATCGCCCACGTCGTCTCCGAGGGCGCCCTGCTGCGCGAGTGGCTGGCCGAGAGCGGCGACCGCAACGAGGTGTACCGCGGCTTGCTGACCGTGATCCTGCGCTTGGTGTTCCTGCTCTACGCCGAGGAGCGCGGCATGCTGCCGGCGGACCAGACCTTCGTCCGCTACTACGGGCTGGCCGGCCTGTACCGGCGGCTGCTCAAGGATTCCGCCGACTACCCCGACACGATGGACGAGCGCTACGGCGCCTGGGCGCAGCTCGTGGTGCTGTTCCGGCTGCTGCACGACGGCGCGCCCGGCCACCGCACCGGCGGCGCGGTGAGCTTGCCGGAACGCCGCGGCGCGCTGTTCGATCCCGACCGCTACCCGTTCCTGGAAGGGCGTAGCGCGGGCTCAACGCGGCAGAGGAACGGGCGGATCAAGCCGCCGCGGGTGCCGGACGGCACGATCTTCCGGGTGTTGGACAAGCTGCTGGTGCTGGACGGGGAGCGGCTGTCGTACCGCACGCTGGACGTGGAGCAGATCGGCTCGGTGTACGAGACGATCATGGGGTTCCGGCTGGAGATCGCCGCCGGCGACTCGCTGGCAGTAAAGCCGGCGAAGAAGATGGGCGCGCCCAACACCATCGACCTGGAGGCGCTGCTGGCGCAGCCGGCGGCGCGCCGGGCGCGCTGGCTGCAGGAGCGCGTTGACCGCACGGTGAGCGAGTCGGTGGCCAAGGGGCTGCGCGCGGCCAAGGAGATCAACGACCTGCACGGCGCGCTGGACCGGGTGCTGGACCACGCGGCCACGCCGGACGTGGCGCCGCGGGGAGTGATGGTGCTGCAGCCGAACGCGGAGCGGCGCCGGTCGGGCTCGCACTACACGCCGCGCGAGTTGACCGAGCCGATCGTGCGCCACACCCTGGCGCCGCTGTTGGCCCGGCTGCGCGGGGAGGATGGCGGAGCGCCGGCGCCGGAGCAGATTCTGGACCTGAAGGTGTGCGATCCGGCGATGGGATCGGGCGCGTTCCTGGTGGAGACCTGCCGGCAGCTTGCCGACGCGTTGATCGAGGCGTGGCGCGCGCACGGCGTGACGCCGGAGGTGCCGCCGGATGAGGACGAGGTGATCTACGCGCGGCGCTTGGTGGCGCAACGGTGTCTGTACGGGATCGACCGCAACCCGATGGCGGTCGACCTGGCCAAGGTGTCGCTGTGGCTCAGCACCTTGGCGCGCGACCATCCGTTCACGTTCGTGGACCATGCGTTTCGCCACGGCGACTCGCTGCTGGGGCTGACCCGCCGCCAGATCGAAGCGCTGCACTGGCAGGGCGGGCAGCCGATCCTGGCCGGCTTCGGCGTGCGCGAGGCACTGGAAAAGGCGTCGGCGTTGCGGCGCCGGATACGCGAGGCGGACGACACCGTGACCGACGAGCAGTTGCAGAAGCTCTGGTCCGACGCGCGGGACGCGGTCGCCGAGGTGCGGTTGTTCGGCGACCTGACCTTGGCCGCCTTCTTTGAGGGCGCCAAACCGAAGGAGCGGGCGGCGCGCCTGGCGGCCTACCAGGAAGCGATTCTGACGCGGGAGGCGCGGCAGCGGCACGCCGGGGAGATGGATGTCCGCCGTCATGCGGAGCGGCCGTTCGCCCCGTTCCACTGGGAGATCGAGTTCCCGGAGGTGTTCGAGCGGGACAATCCCGGCTTCGACGCCTTCGTCGGCAACCCGCCGTTCGCAGGCAAGAACAACGTCGCGGCCGGCAACACGGCAGGTTATCCCGGCTGGCTCAAGGAGCTGCATGCCGAGAGCCACGGCAACGCCGACTTGGTGGCGCACTTCTACCGGCGCGCGTTCGACCTGCTGCGCAACGGCGGCGCGTTCGGCCTGATCGCCACCAACACCATCGCCCAGGGCGACACCCGCTCCAGCGGCCTGCGCTGGATTTGCGAACACGGCGGCGACATCTACCGCGCCACCAAGCGCGTCAAGTGGCCCGGCGAAGCGGCGGTAGTCGTCAGCGTAGTACACGTCACCAAGGGCGAGTTCGCCAGCGAGAGGTTGCTCGACGACACTCCGGTGGAGCAGGTCACGGCATTCCTCTTCCACCAAGGCGGCCACGCCGACCCAGTGAGGCTTGCCGCCAACGCCGGCAAGAGCTTCCAGGGCAGCATCGTACTCGGCATGGGTTTCACCTTCGACGACACCGACCGCAAGGGAGTCGCGTCGCCGCTCGCGGAGATGCACCGCTTGGCCGAGACCGATCCGGGCAACCGCGAAGTCATCTTCCCGTACATCGGCGGCGAGGAGGTAAACACCAATCCGACCCACGCGCATCACCGCTACGTCATCAACTTCGGCGAGCGGAGCGAGGCCGAGTGCCGCAAGCGCTGGCCCGACCTGATGGCGATTGTCGAGGAACGGGTCAGACCGGACCGAGCCAAACTCGCGGCGAACGCAATCGGTCGGAAACGCGCCCGGTTCTGGTGGCACTACGGATCGACAGCCAAGGAACTCTACTCCGCTATCGCCGGCCTGGAACGAGTGCTTGTGGTCTCGCGGGTCAGCCAGCAAACGGCGTTCACGTTCCTGCCGAGCCGCATAGTGTACGCGGAATCAACGATCGTATTCCCATCCACGACTTACGCTGCATTCTGCGCCCTGCAATCCCGTGTCCACGAAATATGGGCGCGCTTCTTCTCCTCCTCTCTGGAAGACCGGCTGCGCTACACCCCCACCGACTGCTTCGAGACCTTCCCGTTCCCCGACGGCTGGGACACCCATCCCGCCCTTGAAGCCGCCGGCAAGGAATACTACCACTACCGCGCCGCCCTGATGATCGAGAACCACGAGGGCATGACCAAGACCTACAACCGCTTCCACGACTACTACGAAACCGACCCGCGCATCACCATACTCCGCGACCTGCACGCCGCCATGGACCGCGCCGTCCTCAACGCCTACGGCTGGAACGACATCCCCACCGACTGCGCGCTCCTCCTCGACCACCCCATCGACGAAGCAACCTGGGGCCGCAAGCGCAAACCCTACCGCTACCGCTGGCCCGATTCCGTCCGCGACGAAGTGCTCGCCCGCCTCCTCGCCCTCAACGCCGACCGCGCCGCCGCCGAAGCCCGCTCCGGCCGCCACTGGTAGTCCGGCGCGCCTGCGAGTACGCTCCGTCTCGCCATGCAAGACCCGGCTTACAAGCGGCTGTTCTCGCGGCCGCACCTGATTCAGGACCTGCTGCGCGGGTTCGCGGCGCGCGGCTGGAGCGATGGTCTCGACTTCTCCACCCTCACGTCCATTCCCGCCAGCTTCTCCAGCGACCGCATGCGCGAGCGCCACGGCGACGTCGTGTGGCAGATTCAGTTCCGCAAGGAACGGCTGTACCTGATGCTGCTGCTGGAGTTTCAGTCAACGGTCGACTACGGGATGGCGGTGCGGATAATGACCTACACCGGGCTGTTGTACCAGAAGCTGATCGAGGACGGGGTCCTGAGCCAGCACGGCAAGCTGCCGCCGGTGCTGCCGATCGTGATCTACAACGGGCGCCGCCGTTGGACGGCGGCCGAGGACGTAGCGGACATGATCGCCGGTGGGGGGCCGGCGCTGGCGCCGTATCAGCCGTCGCAGCGGTACTACCTGCTTGACGAGCGGAGGATCGGAGCGCACGATCTACCGGGCCACAACTTGATGTCGGCGCTGATCGCGTTGGAGAGCAACCGGGATCGGGAGCGGACGCCGGAGCTGGTGGGTGCGCTGATCGAGCGGCTACGGGAGTTGGGGGACCCGGCGTTGACCCAGGTGTTCCAGGCATGGCTGACGCAGGTGCTGGCGCCGCGCCGGAAGTGGGGCGCGGAGGTGGGATCGATGGCAATACTGGAGGAGGTGCGGAGTATGTTGGCGGAGAGCGTGCGGGAATGGACCGCCGATTGGGTCGCGGAAGGCCGCGAGCAGGGCCTGAAGGAAGGTATCGAGCAGGGCCTTAAGCAAGGTATCGAGCAAGGTATCGAGCAAGGTATCGGGCGGGGTATCGAGCAGGGTATCGAGCAGGGGATCGAACAGGGGATCGGGCAGGGGATCGAACAGGGGATCGGACAGGGGATCGAGCAAGAACGGCGGCTCCTGTGCCGCCAGGCAGCGCGGAAGTTTCGGGCGGAGACGGCGCCCCGGTTGTCCGCCCTGCTTGAGCGCCTGACCGATCAGGAGCATTTGGCGCAGGTGGGCGAATGGATCATAGAGTGTGAGACGGAGGAGGACTTGCTCGACCGGGTGCGGAACGTAGTCCCCTGAAGCGCCTCGACGCCCGACGCCCGGCGGCCGTGAGCGGGGCGTGGTAGGCATACACATTCCTTGCGCTATCCTGTTGACCTGATGATGCGGCGATTGACGAGGGTTATTCCCTGGTGCGGGGTCCTGCTGCTGATAACGGCGCACGCCTACGCGGCGGATTGCGCGGACTGGCATTCGCGGGAGTACTTCAAGACCGCCACTCCGGCACAGGTGCGGGAGTGCCTGGCCGCAGGCGCCGACCCGCAGGCGCAGGGCGCCCTGACCAATCCGCCGCTGCACGAGGCGGCCTGGGCAACGCCCTCCGCCGCCGTCATCAACGCGCTGCTGCAGGCCGGCGCCGACCCCCGCGCGCTGGCCGACGACGGAACCACGGCGCTGCACTGGGCCGCCCTGAACGCCGACGCCGCGGTTGCCGCCCTGCTAACGGAAGCGGGCGCAGATCCGAACGCGTCGGTGCAGGCCGGAGCCGCTCCCGTATACCTGTCCGTGCTCTACCGGGTACCCGACGTGCTCGCTACGTTGATCGACAACGAGGCGGAACTGAGCCCCGAAACCGGAGTCGGATCGACTCCCGTGCACTGGGCAGCCTGGAACGAAAACGCCGCCGTCATCGCCGCGCTGCTCGCTGCCGGCGGCCAGCCCAACGCCGCGGACGCCCTGCCGTCCACTCCGCTGCACTGGGCCGCCGGCGTGAACCCCAACCCCGCCGTCGTAACTGCGCTCCTGAAGGCCGGCGGAGACCTCGCGGCGCGCGACGACTGGGACACGACGCCGCTGGAATGGGCCGTGCGGATGAACCGTAGTCCGGACGTCGTCGCTACTCTCGTGGAAGCCGGCGCCGACCTGCAGGCTCGAGATCAGTCCGGCCTCACTCCGCTGCACCGAGCCGCGATGTCCCGCGCACCCGACGCCGCCCGGACCATCCGTGGATTGCTGGCGGCCGGCGCTGATATACATGGCCAAGACCAAAGGGGCTTCACGCCGTTGCATACCGCCGTTCGGTCCGCCAACGACGCCACCGTCCAGGCATTGCTGACGGCCGGCGCTGACGTACACGCCCGAGATGGAAGAGGCTCCACGCCGTTGCACGTTGCGGCTTGGTCGGGTGCGGGTGCCGCGATCGTTCAGGTGTTGATTGCGGCTGGCGCTGACCTCGCGGTGCTGGACGACGGCGGCGATACCCCTCTCCACGAAGCCGCCGCGGATGACAATGACGATCCCTCCGTCGCCGAGGCGCTACTGGCAGCCGGCGCTGACCTCGAAGCGCGGGATGATCTTGGTCAGTCCGCACTCCACTGGGCTGCCTGGAGCGACAATCACTCCATCCTCGCCGTGCTGCTGGCCGCGGGTGCTGACGTGCATGCTCGAGACCAAGACGGCGCCACCGCTCTCCACCACGCAGCCGCTGACAGCCAAGCCCCCGAGGTGGTCGCCGTACTGTTGGCTGCCGGCGCTCACATACATGCCCAAGATCACAAGGGGTTCACGCCGTTGCATACCGCCGTGCGGTCCGCCAACGACGCCACGGTCCAGGCATTGCTGGCGGCCGGCGCTGACGTACATGCACGAAACGGAAGAGGCTCTACCCCGCTGCACGTTGCGGCTTGGTCGGGTGCGGGTGCCGCGATCGTTCAGGCGTTGATTGCAGCTGGCGCGGACCTCGAGGTGTTCGACGACGGCGGCGACACCCCGCTTCACGAGGCCGCCGCCGATGATAATGACGACCCCACCGTCGCTGAGGCGCTACTGGCCGCTGGCGCTGACATCGAAGCGCCGTCAAACCGCGGCCAAACAGCCCTCCATTGGTCTGCCTGGAGCGACAATCATTCGATCCTCTCGTTCCTCCTGGCCGGGGGCGCTGACGTACACGCCCGAGACCACGACGGCGCCACCGCTCTCCATCACGCCGCCGACGACAGCCAATCCCCCGAGGTTATCGCCGCACTGTTGGCGGCCGGCGCCGATATCGACGCCCGAGACCACGAAGGCTTCACCCCCCTGCATACTGCCGTTCGGTCCACCAACGACGCCGCGGCCCAGGCATTGCTGGCGGCCGGCGCTGAAGTAAACGCCCGGAACGGAAGAGGCTCCACCCCGCTGCACGTTGCGGCTTGGTCGGGTGCCGGCGCCGCTGCCATCCAGGAATTGCTAACGGCCGGCGCTCACCTCGAAGCACAAGATGACGACGGCGCCACTGCTCTCCACAAGGCCGCCGCCGATGGTGACGACGACCCTTCCGCCGCCATGGCCCTATTGGCGGCTGGCGCCGATCTCAGCGCGCGAGACGACAGCGACCACACGCCGTTGCACTGGGCCGCATGGAACGGCAAGGACACAATCACCGCGGCGCTGTTAGCGGCCGGCGCCGCCCCTGACGTGCGCGACGGCAGCGGTGACACGCCCCTGCACTTGGCCGCCGCCAACTCCGCCAATGCCGCAGATCCGGGTGCCCTCAGCGTCCTGTTGGACGCCGGCGCCGATCCGAACTCTGAGGATGACGAAGGTAGGACTCCTCTCCATCGCGCATCCGAGCACGATACTCCGGCGCTCGTCACTACCCTGTTGGCCGCCGGTGCTGACATACGTGCACAAGATCACAAGGGCTTCACGCCGTTGCATACTGCCGTTCGGTCTGCCGCCGAAGCCATCGTCCAGGCTTTGCTGGCGGCCGGCGCTGACGTACACGCCCGAAACGGAAGAGGCTCCACCCCGTTGCACGTTGCTGCTTGGTCGGGTGCGGGTGCCGCAATCGTTCAGGCGTTGATTGCGGCTGGCGCGGACCTCGAGGTGTTCGACGACGGCGGCGACACCCCTCTTCACGAGGCCGCCGCCGATGATAACGACGATCCCACCGTCGCCGAGGCGTTACTGGCAGCCGGCGCTGACATCGAGGCGCCGTCAGACCGCGGCCAGACAGCCCTCCATTGGTCGGCCTGGAGCGACAATCACTCGATCCTCTCCTTCCTGCTGGCCGCGGGTGCAGACGTACACGCACGAGACCACGACGGCGAAACCGCTCTCCATCACGCCGCCGACGACAGCCAATCCCCCGAGGTGATCGCCACACTGTTGGCGGCGGGCGCTGACATCGAGGCCCGCGACAATGATGACTTCACGCCGTTGCATACTGCCGTTCGGTCCGCCAACGACGCCGCGGTCCAGGCATTGCTGACAGCTGGCGCTGAGGTACACGCCCGAGACGGGGAAGGCTCCACGCCATTGCACGTTGCGGCTTGGTCCGGAGCCGGCGCCGCCGTCGTCCGGACGTTGATTGCCGCTGGCGCCGACCTCGAGGCGATAGACGACGGCGGCGACACTCCTCTCCACGAAGCCGCCGCCGATGACAACGACGATCCGACCGTCACCGAGACGCTACTGGCCGCCGGCGCTGACCTTAAGAAGCGGGATGATCTCGGTTGGAACGCACTCCACTGGGCTGCCTGGAGCGACAATCATTCGATCCTCTCGTTCCTCCTGGCCGCGGGTGCTGACGTGCACGCCCGAGACCACGACAACGCCACCGCTCTCCATCATGCCGCCGACGACAGCCAGTCGCCCGAAGTGGTTGCAACACTGCTGGCGGCGGGCGCCGACATCGACGTCCGAGACGACCGCTATGGACAAACCCCTTTGCACTGGGCCGCATGGAGCGGCAATCACACGGTCATTGCGGCGCTGATTGCAGCCGGAGCCGACCCTGACGTGCGCGACCGGGATGGCGACACGCCCATGCACTTGGTCGCCGCCAACGCTGCCGATCCCGCGGCCCTGAAGGTCCTGTTGGAAGCCGGAGCGGATCCGGAATCTGCAGACGACGAAGGTTGGACTCCGCTCCATCAGGCGTCCGAGAATGACACGCCGGGACTGGTCATACCCTTGTTGGAAGCCGGCGCAGACCTGCACGCGCGCACCAACGAGGGCTCCACTCCCCTGCACGTCGCGGCTCGGTATGGCGGCAGCGCCGTCGTTACGGCCCTGGTGACGGCCGGAGCTGAACTCCACGCGCGGACCAACTACGGCCTGACTCCCCTCCATAGCGCGGCCACCGGCGCCGACAGCACGGCTACCATCGAGCAGTTGTTGGCCGCCGGGGCGGATCTCGCCGCGCGCACGGACAACGGCTCCACCCCCCTGCACCAGGCGGCGCGCTACAACGACCATCGCGCCGTCATCGACTTGCTGCTGGAGAGCGGCGCTGATCTCGAGTCACTCGACGACTACGGCCGCACTCCCATGAACCGCGCCGCGGCGAACGACAACCCGGCCATCATTACCGCGTTGCGGGACCACGGCGCGGACGCGAGGGTACGCGCGGACGACGGCTCCACGTTGCTGCACGAGGCAGCCTGGGACAACGGCAATCCCGCCATCATCGAGCTACTCGTGGCCTGGGGGCTGGCTATCGATGCCCGCGACCACGACGGGTTGACGCCGCTGCACTGGTGGGCGGGCTGGAACGACAGCACCGCGAATCTTGCGCCACTGCTGGAGGCCGGATCACGGCTCGAAGCGGTTGCGTACGACGGTTCCACGCCGCTGCACGAAGCCGCCAGAGAGAACGATACCCTGGCGGTCATTGAAGCCTTGCTGGATGCCGGAGCGGACGTAGCTGCGCAAGCCGACGACGGCGCCACTCCGCTGCATAGGGCGGCCTGGACCAGCGAAAACCCCGCCATTATCGAAGCGCTGCTGGACGCCGGCGCTGACCCCAACGCAACCGACCTCCGGGGCAACCTGCCGTGGGACTACGCCGAAGATCGGGACGAAATCCCGGACTCGGACGCCTTCCGGCAGCTGCGCGACGCCTGGAAAGCAACCCGCGGCCAAGTGTCGTAGTAGTGTCGCCAGCGGTGCATGGTGGCAATTGCTTCGCGAATCTCGGTGCGGAAGGCGGCGGGGATTCCGGCGGGAGGAGGGAAGATGATTCGGGATGCCTCGCGCGGCTCCAGTTTGAGCAGGCCGCCGCCAAGGGGATGGCCTTCCAGTTCGCAGCTCAGTTGCACGAAGGGAGCGGGCCAGGAGTCGCCGATGCGGCTCGCGTCTTCCTTGCGGCGCAGGCGAACGCCGTGCACGGCGTTGGTGCAGGTTGCGGCCGCGAAGTTGCGAACCAAGTTCGGCGCCCGCCCGGACATGTAGGTCAGAAAGAAGTCGGGAACCCGCACGTCCGGGACCGAGTACCAGGGAGTTCGCATCCGGCACTTGTAGGTGCCGCGCGCCTCCCTACCCTGCTCGGTCGCCAGGTAGCGTACAACTCCCGGCGGCAAAGCCGCATCTCCGGGAACCCGAAGCAGCAGCATGGGATCGTCCCGCCGCTGCCACTGTTCGATCGTCCGTGCGGTCAGCTCGCGATGCGGTAGCACGCGACCGTTACGAACCGCCGGGTGGAGGAACGCCGGTGGAATGTCCCATGACTTGGCTTCCGACGGGCGCAGGTGAAAAAAGCGGTTGGCGCCGCTCACGTAGCCGATCCCGACCGCGGCAAGAGCGCCTAACCGCGCCGAGCCTTTTTGCGTGGCTACCGTCCGGTAGAGGGTGCGCGCCCATTCGCTGAGCAGGTAGGGCCGCAAGCGGCGATTCCACGAGCGGCGCCATTCGCTGACCGGAATCGATACGCCCCCACGCGGCGGTTCCGCGGCGGCCTCAAACCTGTCAAGTACCGTAAGGCGGATGCTGCCGGCGGCGCCGCCGCGGCCGGCAGCGTAGAGCAACCAGCAATCCTCCGAAAGGTCGGGAAACAGCTTCTCGCGGATAGCGATGACCTGCACCGTAGCGAAACCGCCAACGAGGTACTCCAGCAGCGGCGCGGCGTAGGGAGCGTGGCCGATCGCCGCCGGCACCACGAACGCCATCCGTCCGCCGGGCCGCAACAGACCCGCAGTAACCACCAGGAACGGCGCCCACGAGGCGGTCAACCCCGAGAACTCCACGCCCAGACCGGCGCACAGCCGGAGCGCGCGCCGGCGCTCCTCGCCGCGGAACGTTTGATACCGAATGAACGGGGGATTGCCCGCCGCGCAGTCGAAACGCGGCGCCGTATCCGCCGCCCAGGCGAAGAAGTCCCCCTCCCGGACGCGGCCGCCCGGCGCCCGCCGCGCCGCCAGGGCCGCCGCCCCGGAATCCCGTTCAACGCCGACGCTGTGGGGATGGGCGGCAATGAAGCGGCCGTCGCCGCACGCCGGATCGAGCATCAGGTCGGCATCTGCGCGCACTGCCCACCGCACCAGGCTCCGCACCACGTGCTCCGGCGTATAGTAGGCGCTGGCCTCCTTGCGCGAGAGCCGGGCGGTCGGATACAGCTCGAGCTGCGGCACGGTTCCGCCATCGTGGTCGAATCCGCCCGCCGCGTCTACGGGCTCGATTCATCCTGCGGCACAAGCTAAGCTACGCTCGGGCGAGGAGGTGGCGTGCGGTACGTGATTCTTGGGGCGGGGGCGATTGGCGGGACGCTCGGCGGGCACTTGCTCCGCGCCGGGCGGGAGGTGGTGCTGATTGCGCGCCCCGCGCACGCGGCGGCGATTCGCGCCGGCGGCCTGCGGCTGGTTACCGGCGACTCCGACCAGCGGCTGCCGGTAACGGCGGTTGACTCGGCTGCCGGCGCCGCGCCGTTCGGCCCCGGCGACGCGGTGCTGCTCACCTGCAAGGCGCAGGACACGGTGGCGGCGCTCGGCGAGCTGCGCGCGGCGGGGGCGCCGCCCGAGCTGCCGGTGGTCTGCTGCCAGAACGCCATCTGGAACGAGAGCCACGCGCAGCGCGTGTTCACCGCCGTCTACGGCGCCGTGGTGTTCGTACCGGGCGTCTTCCTGCAGCCGGGCGAGGTGATCAACGCCCGCACCGGCCACTACGGCTACCTGGAGGTCGGCCGCTACCCCGCCGGCGCCGACCAACTTTGCGCCACCCTGGTGGCCGACTTGGCCGCCGCCGGCTTCGCCGCCGCGCCCAACCCCGCCGTGATGCGCGCCAAGGGCGCCAAGTGTCTGGGCAACCTGGCCAACGCCGTCACCGCCGTCACCGGCACCCACCGCGGCGCCGCCGCCTTCATGGCGCGCGCCCGCGGCGAGGCGCGGCGCGTGTGGCGCGCCGCCGGCATCGACTTCGAGGACCCCGACAAGTTTGCCGCCCGCCGCGAGCGGCGCTACCGCGGCAGCGACCGCTGGCCGCGCGACTGCGGCCCGCCGGCCCGCGGCGGTTCATCGTGGCAGAGCCTCACGCGCGGCGCGGGCAGTATCGAGAGCGAGTTTCTCAACGGCGAGGTGGCGCAACTCGGACGCCGGCTCGGCATTCCCGCGCCCTGCAACGAGGTACTTTGGCGCCGCGCCGAAGAAATGGCGCGCGCCGGCGCCGCCCCGGGCCGCTTCACCATCGACCAGCTCACGCGCGAAGCGCAAACGCAGCCAGAGGCCCCCTGAAGCAGGAAGGGCCGCCCACGCGGGGCGGCCCTATTTGTTGACGGAGATCGCGGACGGTCAGCTACTGCAGGGCGGCAGCGGCGTCCATCGCCTCCTGGAAGGTGCTCACGTATTCCTGGATGCCCAGCGCGTCCAGGCCGGCAACGTAGGCGTCCCACTCGGTGTCCAGATTCTTCTGGCCGGTGATGAACGCAGCCTGGTTCTGGCGCACGTAGGTTTGCACCTCGGCCTGAATCTGCGCGATCCGCTGCGCCACCTCTTCGGGGAAGTAGAGACCGCCCGAAGTGCCGCGGCCAATCGGCACGCGCATTTCCGGCGTCGGCACGTGCGGGATGTACTTGTCACTCTCCAGCACCAGGAACCGCTCGTAACCTTCGACCTTGGTGATGTCCTGATCGGCCACCCAGCCGTTGAACAGGTCAAAGTGCCAGAAGATCAGCTCCATCATCCAGGCGTCCTTGCGCGGCGTGTCGCCCCAGGCGTGAGGAGCGCCCCACACGATGCCCGGCTTGCCGTTCAGTCCGAGCTCGCCTTCCTTGGCGTAGCGCCAGTTGACGACGCCCTCGGAGTTGACCGGAATGCCCCAGATCTCCCGAATCGTTCCCTCTTCAGTGTACGCGTAGTTGGCCATCTCCATCGCCTTGCGCGCCTGGGCGTCGCTCGCCTTGTTGGTGATGGCGAACTTGCCCCGGTCCACGCCGGAGGGCCAGTAGGCGGTCTGCCGCAGGCCCGTGGGGCCCATCAGCGGCGGCACCGCACGGTATTGCGGCCACAGGTCGTCGTTACGCGGGAACATGCGGTTGTGGCCCGCGGTGTAGGAACCGACCACGTACGGCTCGGCGTTGGTCACCGCGCGCGCGGCGTCCAGATTCTGCGTGAACGCCTGCGGGTCGATCAGCCCCAGCGAGTACAACCGGCGCATGTAGGCCAAGCCGTCGCGCCACTCCGGCTTGTTGGCGTTGAAGTCCACTTCCTTGTTGTGGTTCATGTACAGGTAGCTGGAGCCGTCGTTGTAGATGAACGGGTTCATCGGGTAGTCGTAGACGTCCGCGGACCAAGTGCCGGTGGCGCCGGTCAACGGAATCTCGTCGGCCTCGCCGTTGCCGTTCGGGTCCTGATCCTTGAACGCCAGCAGCACGTTTTCCAGATCCTCGGTGGTGTCCGGCATCTCCAGGCCCAAGGTGTCCAGCCAGGTGGTGTTCATCCACAGCTTTTGCCGTACCGAACAGTGGTAGCACTCCTCGAAGTGGGGCAGCGTGTAGATGTTGCCGTCCGGCGTGGTGATCTCGGGCCGGAAGTAGGGCTTGAACTCGAACGCCGCGAGAATGTCGGGAGCCTGGGCGATCAGGTCGTTCAGCGGCTGCAGCACGCCCTCGCCGCCGTAGCGCATCTGCTCGGCGTTGTTGAAGTCGCCCGCCCAGAAGATCTCCGGGTAGTCACCGGACGCCAGCAGCAGGTTCTGCTTCTGCTTCCGCTCCTGGTTCGGCACCGCCACCCATTCGATCTTCACGCCGAACTTCTCTTCCATCCACAGGGTGTATTCGTTCTCCGGCGAATCCAGGGTCGTGATGCGCGGGTTGAGTCCGCCGAACATGGTCAGCGTCACCACCTCGTCCGAGGCCATGGCGCCCTCGCCCTCGCCGGCGGCGAAAGCCAGGGTGCCCGCCAGCAGCAGTACCGCCGGCGTCAGTAGAGTCTTTCTCACTTTGGAAAGAACCTCCTCCTTGAAGTTTCTATTTCCAGGTGCAACGCACCGGGTTTTCAAATGCTCGATCAGGTTGCGTTCGCTTATCCTGACGTTATCGTTATATCCTTATCCCATCCTATCCCTTCAGGGAACCGATCATGACGCCCTTCACGAAGTGCTTCTGCACGAACGGATAGAGGATCATCACCGGCACGCTGGCGATCACGATCACCGCGTACTTGAGGATGTCGATCAGGCCCTCGCGGGCTATCTCCTGACTGGCGCGCATGGTGGCGCGCGCGGCGTCGTTGAGAATCAGCACGTTGCGCAGGATGATTTGCAGCGGGAACATGTCCGGGTCGTGCAGGAAGACCAGGGCGTCAAAGTAGGCGTTCCAGTGCCCCACGGCGTACATCAGCACCAGCACCGCGATGATCGGCTTCGACAGCGGCAGCACCACCGACAACACGAAGCGGACGTCGCTGCAGCCGTCGATCTCCGCCGCCTCCACCAGCTCGTCGGCGATGGTGGATTGGAAGAAGGTGCGGGCGATGATCACCTGCCACACCGCCATCGCCTGCGGCAGCAACATCGCCAGCCGCGTATTGAGAATGCCCACCGCGCGCACCGTCAGGTAAAGCGGGATCAACCCGCCGTTGAACATCATGGTGAACACCAGCGCCATCATGATCAGCTTGCGGCCGTAAAAGTCGCGCCGCGACAGCGGGTAGGCGATCAGGATGGTCATGGCCACGTTGATCAGCGTTCCGAACGCGGTGTAGAAGGCGCTGTTCTGAAAGCCGCGCAGAATCTGCGGATACGCGAACGCGGTCCGGTAGCCGTGCAGCGTCGGCTCCACCGGCAGCAGCCACACCTTGCCGGTGGTCACCGCGCGGCCGGAACTGAACGAGGAGCTGACTACGTAGATGAGCGGATACAGCACCGCAATCAGGACGAAGGTCAGAAACACGGTCACGAAGACCAGGAACACGCGGTCGCCGGCCGATTCGCGGATGCGGGAGCGCGGCAGCGGCGCCGCGGCGGCGTTGGTTACCACAGGCTGTGCTCCGAAACGCGCCTCGCAAAGGCGTTGATGGTAATGACCAGGACGAAGTTGATCACCGAGTTGAACAGGCCGACCGCGGCGCCGAAGCTGAAGCTGGCGTTGAGCAGACCGATCTTGTAGACGTAGGTGGCGATTACCTCGGAGTTGAACAGATTGAGCGGATTCTGCAGCAGGAATACCTTCTCGAATCCGAGATTCATCACCTCCGCCGATTGCAGGATCAGCAGAATGACGATCGTCGGCAGGATGCCGGTGACGTCGATGTGGCGGATCTTCTGCAGACGCGAGGCGCCGTCGATGCGCGCCGCTTCGTACAGCTCCGGGTTGATGCCGGCCAGCGCGGCCATGTAGATGATGGCGCCGAACCCGGAGCGCTGCCAGATTTCCGAGAACACGTAAATCCAGGGGAACGCCGTGCTGATCCCCATGAAGTCGGTCGGTTCCTGCCCCAGCGCCCGCGCCAGCACGCCGACGAATCCGACCCGCGGGTTGAGGAACAGGATGATCATCGACGCCATCACCACCGTGGAGATGAAGTGGGGAAAGTAGGTGATCATCTGCACCGAGCGCTTGAACGCGCCGTTGCGGATTTCGTTCAGCGCCAGCGCCAGGATGATCGGCGCCACGAAGCCGAGCGTCATCACCAGCACGTTGATCGACAGGACGTTGCGGATCAGCGGGAAGAAGTTCGGCGACCGGAAGAACAGCAGGAAGTGCTCCAGTCCTACCCACTCGCTGCCCCAGATGCCGGAGACCGGCGAGAAGTCGCGGAACGCGATCTGGGCGCCCACCATCGGGATGTACTTGAAGATGATGATGTAGGCGAGCGGCGCCGCCGCCATCAGGTAGTACTGCCAGTGGCGGCGAATCTTCATCCACGGCGAGCTCCGGCGGACGCGGGTCCGCGTGCCGGCTGCCTCCCTCGGCAGTGCGCCGACGGTATCGACGTTGGCCATCTGCCCCCTTATAGACCATCCCGCCACTGCTTGTCGAGCCCCGTCAAGCGGGCGCCCGGCGGGGGCGCCGGCGGGGTGCCGGAGCGCGGGCGGGCGGCGGGACGCGGGCCGGCGCCGCGGAGGGTCAGGGGCGTAGCGGGCGGCGGCGGCACGCGGCCGGTGGGCGCGGGCAGGCGGCAGGGGCTGTCCGCCCGCCCGTGGCGGGCGGATCGGGCGCAAGGCGGCTGGCGGGGGTCAGCCGGCCGCCTCCGGGGCTAGGCGCGCAACTCGCTCCACGGGGCTTGCTCGTGCACTTCCTCCATCTCGTACCCCTCGGGGCCGACGCAGGGGGCGAGAATCGCCAGCACCTTGGCCGGGCGCGCGGACACGTTGAACGAGGCGTGCACCATGGCCGCGGGAATGAAGGCGGAGTCGCCCGCCCGCAACGTGCGCCGCTCGCGGTCCACCCACTGCTCGACTTCGCCGTCGAGCACGTAGATCACCTCTTCCTGGTTGGGGTGGCGGTGAAAGTTATGGCCGCCGCCCGGGTCGAGCCGCACCTCGATGACCACGAGCTGCTCGGCGGCGGTGGTCTCCGGGCGGCTGTGCCAACCCAGCTCGAACCCCTCCATCGCGTCGCGCTGCACCTCGGCGCGCGCAAAGAACTTGCCCTGACTCATGGCGCGACCATAGCGCGCCCCGCGTCGCGTGTCGAGCCCGCGGGCGGCGGTGCGCCGCTGCCAATGGCGCGCCGCGGCGGCTTGTGGCACACTCCGGCGCGATGCATGCAACCGACCCCCGCGCGAGCCGGGGCACGCGCTCGGCAATCTGCGTAAACCGCCAGTTCGAGCGGAGCTGGCCCTACACTGCCGATTACTGGCAGCGGCGCTGGCAGCAGAGCGGTGATTGTGAACTGGTGCGCACCGATGCGGAAGCCGCGCCGGCCCAGCTCGTGGCGGAGCCCGGCGCGCTGCAGCGCTTGGTGCTGCTCGGCGTTGCGCTCGGCGAGCACGACCTGGACCCGTTCACCGCCCTTGAAGAGTGCTACCTGCTCGACTGGCGCGGCCGGTCGCAGGCCGCGGTGACGGCCGCGGAAGCGCGCGGCGTGACCTTCATACCCCACCGCGTCGACGTCTACTGGGGTCAGACCGTGGCCGAGTACGCGCTCGCGCTGACCATCTGCGGGCTGCGCCGGATCCCGCAGAACCACGCCGCCATCCGCACCAGCCTGGCGCCGTGGGACTACTCGCCGGAGGCGAGCGCCACCGGCGTGCGCGGCGGTCAGTTCGGCGACGACTCGCGGTTCTGCAACGGTACCGTGGCCGGCAAGCGGGTACGGGTGGTCGGCGCCGGCAACATCGGCGCCCGCTACGCCTCCTGGTGCGCGGCGCTCGGCGCCGACGTGGCGATCTGGGATCCGTTTGCGGCCGACGCGCCGTTCGCGGTGGCCGGCGCCGAGCGCCGGTTCCACGTTGCGGACTTGGTGGCGGACGCCGAAATCTTCGCCCCGATGGTGCCGCTCACCGACTCGACGCGCGGGCTGATCACCGCGGAGTTGATCGACGCGCTGCCGCTGCACGGGCTGGTGGTGCAGGTCACCCGCGCCCGGGTATGCGACACCGAGGCGCTGTACCGGCGCGTATTGAACGACGAGCTGGCGCTGGCGGCCGACGTGTTCGCCCCCGAGCCGCTGCCGCTCGACTCCCCCCTTCTGGGCCGCCACAACGTGGTGCACACCCCGCACGCCGCCGGGCGCACGCGCGACGCCAACCACGCCTTCGCCGACGACGCGATTGCCCGCTTCCGCCCGCGCTGAGGCGCCGGCGCCGGCCCGGCGCCTCGGCTGCCTCCCCGCGTACCGCGCCGCGGCGGCGGGCGACGTCCTCCCCGGCCGGGCCGTCAACGCGCAACCCGCCGCGGTCGCGCCGGGGCCGGCGGAGCGGGCGGCGGGCAACGCGCGCCGCCGGTGAGGCAACCGGTGAAGATATACCGGGGCTACCCCATCGCCGCGGTGGTCTTTCTCTCCACCGGGCTGACCATCGGCACCTCGCAGTACGCCTTCGGCGAGTTCTCCGCGCCGTTGCGCGCGCACTTCGGATGGAGCCAGACCGCGCTCAACCTGTCGCTCACGCTGGCCGTGGTGTCGGGCGCGCTGGCGCCGTTCCTGGGCCGCGCCATGGACCGCTGGGGCGCCCGCCCGGTGACGGTGATCTCGCTGCTCCTGGTGGCCGCCGGCTTCCTGCTGCGCCCGCTGATCGACTCGCTGTGGCAGTGGTACCTGTTCAGCGCGCTGGTGTACGCCGGCTTTCCCGGCGCCACCACCCTGCCCGCCGGCAAGCTGGTGGGGCTGTGGTTTCCCGCCACCCGCGGCCGGGTGATGGGAGCCGTTACCGCCGGCAACAACGTCGGCGGCCTGACCATGCCGCCCCTGGCCGCGGCGATGATCGCGCTGGGCGGCTGGCAGTGGGGCTACCTGGCGTTCGGCATCCTGCTCCTGCTGCTGGCGCTGGTGGCGCTGATCACGATCAGCGAAGACGAAGCGCTGGTGGCGCGGGAAATGCGCGCCAGCGGCCGCGCCGGAGCCGTGCAGGCCGCGCGCCGCCTGGCGCGTAGCGGCGTGACCCTGCAGCAGGCGCTGCGCAGCCGCCGCTTCTATCTGGTGCTGTTCGGGCTGTTCGGCGCCACTTTCACCTACCAGGGAGTGTTGACGCAGCTCCGCCAGCACTTCGCCGAAAACGGCTTCGCCCCGGTGCTGGCCACCACCGGCCTAGCGGTGATAGCGGCCATGGGCATCGGCGCAAAACTCGCCTTCGGCCGCGCCAGCGAGCGCTGGTCGGCGCGGCGCGCCTGCGTCGTATCGGTGGCCTTTCAGACCGTGGGGCTGCTGATCATTGCGCTGGCAAACTCCATCCCGGCGATGTGGTGCGGCATCATCGTATACGGGCTGGGCTTCGGCGGCCTGGGCGCCCTGCTCGTGCTGGTGGTGCAGGAGGCGTTCGGCATGAGAGCGTTCGGCAGCATCTTCGGATTCCTGCAAATGGCCATGATCGGCTCCCTGGCCGGGGCCCCCGCCCTCGCCGGCTGGCTCCACGACCGCACCGGCTCCTTCACCACCGCCTTCCTGATCATCGCCGCCATCTTCGTAACCGCCATCGCCTCCCTGCTCGCCGCCGGCGACCCCGAACCAACCTCCCCTCCCCCACCGCTACCAAACTGAGCTACTACCGAATCTCTATCCCGTGTTCCAAGCAGTGATCGAATTGTTGATAGTCATAGCGATAGGCACGAACCAATCCGTCCTTGTCTCGTTGCAGCGTGATACACTTGGTAGTCGCTCGATGTTCAGAAAATCCTTTCTTACTGAGAACACGCTGGAGTCCTTCGATTACTTCGAGACTGTGAGTCGTGACGAACACCTGAATCCCCTGGGCCTTCGATAGTCTTAGTATCGCCTCCAAGAGAAATGAAGTAGCCTGATGATGAAGCCCTTGTCCGATCTCATCTATCAATAGCATCTTCGCGTCATGCAACAGACATTCCGAGATTACCATTGCCGTCCTTACGACTCCGCTACCGAACATGTTCAAAGGCATCATCTGCGCCAATCCAATATCCAGATAGGCCGTTGTACCGATCACCGATACTCTCGTAACGCGTGGATTGACGTGCCTCAAATAGTCGATCAGCAATTGATCCTTCTTGTTGATGACCAGCTTTCCAATACGCTCGGCGTCGTACTCCGATGACGGTGCCATCGGATTCGTACTAATCCTCTCGATGGCGACCTCATTCAGCGGTTCGTCACCTATGACCCACCTATCGCCACGACAAACCAGTTCCCGATGATACGACCTGGGTCCCGCCCGGAGCGAACCGCGAATCTCCAAGTCATATCTGAGGCGTCGTCCGCGAAACTCAAGTCCGTCCTTAACCTCGATCGAGTAATCCACATCGGGAGCTGATACTACCAATCTTCGCCGTTCGCCACAACCCGCTATGGATGCCTCGATGACCACCTTTCTACTAAAGTCAAGTTCAAAGAATAACGATGCCAAGTCCTCCACTCCGCGGACCGGATAGCCACGGCTGTTTTGTACTCTTATCGAGAGCATGGGTTCGACAGGATCAGCGATCAAGCGGACCGCTTCGAGTATGGACGTCTTACCGACGTCGTTCGCTCCCAAGAGGAAGTTGACCTCGCCCAACCCGCTGATATCCAGATCCGCGAGTCCGCGGAACCCGCGAATTGCCAGACTATCGAACCGGTGTATTTCCGCCATTTCTCTGATTATAGGTCGCCGGCCCCGCAGGCAACTGCGCTCATCGTCGTTACGGGTAGGTCCCGCCAGCCGACGGCGGGCGCGGCGCGAGTACCGTGGCGTGCCTACCCCCACGGTTCGCGGGTGCCGGTCTGCCGCCACAGGTGCTGCAGGTAGGCGCTGCTGCGTTCCAGTTTGGCCCACAACCGCGGGTGGCCGGCCATCTCGAACAGGCCCTGGCGGAACAGGCGGCGCGTGACGATCAGCGGGATCAGGCGCGGCCAGTCGACGTCGCCGGCGGCTACGTCGGGCTGGAGCTGGCCGTTGCAGCGCTGCTTGAAGTGCAACATGCCTACTTCCTCGGGCACCAACGAAGCGAGCGCCGCGGCGGCGCCGGCAAGCTCTCCGGTGAAGGCGAAGTTGCAGGGGTCGAAGCAGACGCGCAGGCGGCCGGAAGCCGCGCCGAGCGCGGTGCGGGCGGCGGCAACGGAGGCAGCCAGCAACGGCCACGGCTGGCGCGAGTTCTCCACTGACAGCAGGGTGTCGTCGTCCGCCAGGACGGCGGTCAGGCGGGCGATGGTTTGTCCGGCCGCGGCCGAGCCGGCGGCAGCCAAGTCCTCGCCCGTGGTACTCAGATCGACCAGCCGGACGTGCGGCTGCCGGCCCGGAGCGATTGCGCGCGCCAACCGGACGGCGGCCTCGAAGCAGGCATGATCCGGCCCGGTATCGGGATGCAGGAACGGGACTTCGTAGGCGGCGATGAAGCGCAGGGCGGGAAAGCGCCGGGTCAGGGCGGTCAGCGCGTCCACGTCGGGCAGGTGCTCAGCCGCCGATTCGTAGCCGCCGAGGGACTTCTGGCGCAGCTCGAAGACACGGAACCCACGCTGCGCGGCGGCGGCCACCAGATCGGCCAAGTCCTCGCCCCCAGCAAGCTGCACGTTCCATACGTTGGACACGAGCCCCAACCGCATGCGCCACTCCGTTACGGCGTGTCGTCCTCTTCCGGCTCGATTACTTCAAACCCGGCATGGCGCAGTGCGTTGGCCCGCTGGGTGTGGATCGCCGTCGTGGCCAGAATGACGCGACTCGGGCGCACGCCGGTCGCCTCCTCGTACAGGTTCCGCTTGCGTTCCAGCCGCTGTTGAATGGTGCGTCCCACGCTGGCCGCAATCTCCACGAGAACGTGTTGGTGGTCGTAGATCAGGACGTCAAACTGTTCGCCCTTGATGACGCGCTGGGTGACCCGGACCCCGAACGACTTCTCCAAAACCGCCGCTATAGTCTGCCGAAACAGGCTCTCGTTACGGATCCCCCAGCGCGAACCGAGGCGATCAATCGACCGCTGAACCCCATCGAATCGGTCGTCTACCCGCTTGAACTGGTCTGACACACCCTGGAATTGCTCGCCCACCTTCTTGAACTGGTCTGACACACCCCGGAATTGCCCATCCACCTTCTTGAACTGGTCTGTTACTTCGGACCGGAACTCCTGCGTCGACTGCTCATTGCGGTCGAGGCGCTGGTCCACCTGCTCGAAGCGCTGCGCCATTTCAGTACGCAAGGCCCGCAATTCCGCCATTACCACCGCCACCGCCTCTTGGCGGGCGAAGGTCGTCAGGAATGCCCGGAAGATGGTGGGCTCGAGGTCGGGGCGGCGGCGCAGCAGGTCAGGCAGGCGGCGACCGAGTAGATCAACCAATTCTTCATCGCGGATTGATGACAGGGCGGTGTCTCGATGTTCTTGAGCAGCCACTTGCGATAAACTCCGACCAATAAGGTAGCAGACTAGGCGAGCCGTGTCCAGACCGGTCGCGGTGGTGGTGGCGGCGGGCGGGTGGGCAGCAGGTCGCCGGGGGGCGGGCGGCAGGTCGCCTGCGGGTGGGCAAGCGCCGGGACGAAAGGCCGGCGAGGGAGGGCTTGCCGGAGCGCGGCGGGAGTGGCAAAATGGCGACATGCCGGACCGCGCCGCCGACCGCCCCAACGTGGTCTACGTTGACTGTCACGATCTGGGGGACTGGCTGGGCTGCTACGACCGCCCCTGGCTGCGGACGCCGCATCTGGACCGACTCGCGGCCGGCGGCGCGCGCTTTACCCAGCACACGGCGACTGCGCCGATCTGCATGCCGAGCCGCTCCTCGATCTTCACCGGGCTGATGCCGCACGAAGTCGGCGTCACCGGCCAGGAAGCGCTGGCGCCGGAGGCGACCTGCATGGCGGCGCGGTTCCGCGACGCCGGCTATCGCACCGTGTCGTGCGGTAAGCTGATGATCCTCAACGATCCCCCCTGGGTCGGGTTTTCCGAGCAACTCGCGGCTGCCGACGACGACAAGGCCGCCGCGGCGGCCTCCTTCATCGCCGAGCAGCGCCCCGGCGGCGCCCCGTTCCTGCTGTCGACGTCGTTCCGGCAGTGTCATCGCCCGTTCGGCGCGCGCTACGACCCGGCGCTGCCGGATCAAATCGCAGTACCGCCCTACCTGCCCGACACCGCCGCCACGCGGCGCGACCTGGCAACCCTCGCCCGGCAGATCGAAGAACTGGACCGCAACGTCGGCCAGATCCTCGCCGCCATCGACGACGCCGGCCTGCGCGATACCACCCTGGTGGCGTTCACCACCGAACACGGCCCCGCGCTGGCGCGCGCCAAGCACACCACCTACGAGTCGGGGCTGCGCACCGCGTTACTGCTGCGCCTGCCCGGCGTCATCCGCGCCGGCGCCGTGCTGCAGCGCCTGAGCAGCAACGTGGACCTGCTCCCCACGCTCGCCGACCTGTGCGGCCTGCCGCCGCCGGGCATCGGCCACGGCCTGAGTTGGGCGCCCCACCTCACCGGCTCCGGCGTCGCCGGCGGCGCGCCTACCCGGCAGTGGGCGTTCAGCGAGTTCAACTGGGGCCGCCGCAGTGGGCAGTGGTACTACACGCCGAGCCGGGCGGTGCGCGGAGCCCGCTACAAGCTGCTGCGCAGCTACCGGCGCTGGCCCATCTACGTCGACAGCGGCTGGCTGGCGCGCTACGCCAGCGACCGGGCCACCGTGGAGCGCTGGTACGGCGCGCCGCTGCCGGAGACCCAGCTCTTCGACCTGCAGGCCGACCCCTACGAGCTGCGCAACCTGGCCGGCACGCCGGCCCTCGCCGCCACTCAGGCGCAGATGGATGAGGTGCTCGACCGGCACCTGCGCGCCACCGCCGACCCCATCCTGCGCGGCCCGGTGGCCAACCGCGCCGGCGAGCCGGACGTGCCGCAGTGGCAGCCGCAGCCGGACGGCAGCTTCCGCCTCGCCGCCGGCGATCAGTCAGACCCGAGCGAGGCATCCTTTACCTGACCGGGGCCGGGGGCGCCGGGCCGGGGCGCGGGGCGGGGGGCGCGGGGCCTCGCGGCGCCCGGCCGCCGGTTCAGTTCAGCAGCCTGTTCAGCGCTGCCCGGTCGCCGTGCGCGGCAACTCTCTGCTACGCTTCGGCCATGAGCAGCGCTCCTTTCATCACCAGTCTGCGCTTCCCCCTGAGCACCGCCGAGGTGGACCGCTACCACCGGGACGGCGTGCTCGGCCCCTACCGGTTGGCCACCCCCGAGCAGATGGCCGCGCTTCGGGAACGGATTATGCGGGAGGTAATCGCGCCCGCGCAGCGCGTCGACCCCAGCCTGGACTACCACGACCGCCATCTCGACCACCCGGCAGTGTGCCGGCTGTGCCGGGCGCCGGAGCTGGTGGAGCGCGTCGCCTGCCTGCTCGGCCCCGACCTGATGGTGTGGCGCAGCAATTTTCAGGTAAAGCAGCCGCTCGCCGAGACCGCCGGTGACGAGCAGCGCTACGCCAAGGTGCCGTGGCACCAGGACGGCGCCTACTTCGGGCTGCAGCCGCTGGTGCTGGTGTCGGCCTGGATCGCGATTACCGAGGCCACCGCCGACAACGGCTGCCTGTTGGTCGTGCCCGGATCACACGCCACCACCTTCGCGCACTCGCATGACCCGGAGCGCGCGGCGTTCGGCCGCTCGGTGCCGGAGCAGGCGATCGATCCGGCGTCCGTGCGCACCCTGGAGTTGCGCCCCGGCGAGTTCGTGCTGTTCAACGAGAACACGCTGCACGCCTCCGGCCCCAACCGCACGCCCCACCCCCGCGTCGGCTTTACCCCGCGCGTCTCGGTGCCGTTCGTGCGCGTCACCGGCAACCCGCGCGGCGCCGGCCGCGACCGCGCCCGCCACGCCCCCGGCGAGCCGCGCGAAGTGGCGATGCTGCGCGGCCACGACTACACCGGCCGCCAGCGCGTGGTGCCGCTGCCCTGCCCGGCAGGATAGCAAGCGCCGCCGGGACGGGTCCGCTGGGGCGGGAATAGCCGGGACGGGTCCGCTCCGGCGGGGGCGCAGCCGGCCCTCGCGCGCCATGCCCGGCGGATAGCTCGCGGCGCCGGGGGTGGTTCACCGGGCCGGGGTGGCCAGTGGTGGGGAGCCCGCCTACCCGCCCGCCGGCCTCCCGCCGGCCTCCCGCGCTATGCCGGACGCAGAATCGTGTAGTCGCTGTCCTTGGCGCTGGCCGCGCCGGCCTCCTGGTAGGTCAGGATGAAGGCGCGCCGGTGGCGGCCGGTGTGATTGCCGAGCGAGGAGTGGAATAGCGTGCTGGAAAACAGCACCGCGCTGCCCGCCGCCACCTCGCAATACACCGTGCCGCGCAGCTCGCGTTCACCCGGCAGGAAGCTCAGGCGGCAGGCGCCGTGATCGCGCGCCGAGCGCGGCTGGTGCGGAATCACGCGGCGCCGGTGGCTGCCCGGCACCACCCGCAGGCAGCCGTTGGCCCGGTGCGTGTCCTGCAGCGGCAGCCAGATCGACAGGCGCCGCTCGCAGGCGCCGTAGATGCCCCAGTACGCCTCGTCCTGATGCCAGTGGCAGACGTTATGCGGCTCATTCGGCCCCTTGCTGATCAGCTTGGCCGAGAACAACGCGATGCCGGGATACACCAGGTCTTCCACCAGACGAAGGACGCGGGGATCGGAAGCCAGCTCCAGCGAGCGCGGCGAATCGGTGCCCAGCCGGTGGATCTGGTTGCGCTGCTGCTCGTCGGCGGCGACCTCGGGATCGGCCATCCGCTCCAGGTAGCGCTGCTCGAACTCGGCGTCGAGCGCCGCCAACTCCGCGCGCGGCAGCGCCTCGGGCACGATCAGATAGCCGTCGCGGGCGAACGCTTTCCGCTGCTCTCGCTCCATCGCTCCGCTCACTCCCCCTACCCCTTGACGCTGCCGAGCAGCACGCCCTTGACGAAGTATTTTTGGATGAACGGATACACGAACAGAATCGGCACCGTGGCCACCATGATCACCGCCGCCTTGATGGCGTCCGGCGGCGGCGGCGCGTCCATTTCATACAGCATTTCGGGGTCGTCGTTGATCACCTCGGTGGCGTTGATCAGGATGCGGCGCAGGATGTTCTGCACCGGCATGCGGCGAATGTCGGGGATGTAGATGTTGGCGTCGAACCAGGAGTTCCAGTGCCACACGGCGTAGAACAGGCCGATGGTGGTGAGCACCGGCATGCTCAGCGGCAGCACCACCTTGAGCAGCACGGTGGGCGGATTGGCGCCGTCGATCAGCGCCGATTCCTCCAGACTCTCCGGTATGGTGTAGAAGAAGTTGCGCATGATCAGCATCCACCAGGCGTTCACCAACTCGGGGATGATCAGCGCCCAGTAGGTGTTGTAGAGACCCAGGTTGCGCACCACCAGAAAGGTGGGAATCAGGCCGCCGTGAAACAGGATGGTAAAGAACACGAACATCGTGATCGGCGTGCGCGCCGGCACGCTGCGCTTCGACAGGGCATAGGCGAACGGCGCCGTGAACAACAGGTTCATGGCGGTGCCCACCACCACCCGGAACAGCGTGACTCCGTACGCGCGAATGATGGCGCTGCCCTGGGCGAAGATTGCCTGATAGGCGCCGAAGTCCACGGTCTCCGGGATCAGCACCAGCCCGCCGCGCCGCGCCGCCTCCGCCGCGCCCACGATGGAGGTCGACGCCACCACGATGAACGGGATCACGAACACGCTCGACAGGAGCACCATGAAGCCGACGTTGATGCCGTTGAAGACGCGCTCGCCGCGGCTGATGCTGACCGCCATTACCAGAGCCCTTCCTGCTCCAGCTTCTTGGCCGTGAAGTTGGCGAGGACCACCATCACCAGCGCGGCAACGGACTTGAACACCCCCACCGCCGCGGCGTAGGAAAAGTTGAGTTGCTGTAATCCCTCGCGGTAGACGTAGGTGTCGATGATGTCCGCCACGTCGTACACCAGCGGGTTGTACAACAGCAGCACCTGCTCGAAACCGGCGTTGATCAGGTTGCCGACGTTGAAGATCAGGAGAATCGAGATCACCATCGCGATCGACGGCAGCGTGATGCGTATGACCTGCTGAAACTTGTTGGCGCCGTCGATAATAGCGGACTCGTACAGCTCCGGGTTGACGCCGGCGAGCGCGGCCAGGATGATGATCGTGCCCCAGCCAATTTCCTTCCAGACGTGGGTGGCGATCAACACGCTGCGGAAGTAGCGCGGATCACCCAGAAAGCCGAGCGCTTCGCCGCCGAACCACTCGATTACGTGGTTCACCATGCCGCCGGAAGTGGCGAACAGCTTGAACGTCAGCCCCGCCACCACCACCCACGAAATGAAGTGCGGCAGGTAGGAGATCGTCTGCACCACGCGCTTGAACAGCACGTTCACCAATTCGTTGATCAGCAGTGCCAGCGCGATCGTGGTGGGAAACGTGAACAGCAGCTTGAGACCGCTGATGACGAACGTGTTGGCCATCACGTTACCAAAGAAGTAGCTTCCAAAAAACTTCTCGAAGTTCTTGAAGCCGATCCACTTGCCCTGGATGATGCCCTGCAGGCCGATGAAGGGGTTGATCTCCAGAAACGAAATGGAGATGCCGACCATCGGCAGGTACTTGAAGATCAGGATGTAGAGCAGGCCCGGCAGCATCAGGTAGTAGTAGAAGTGATGCTTGCGGACGCTGCGCAGCAGCGCCCCCCGCGCCCGCCCGGCAGCGCCGGCCTCGGCCGGTGTCAGCAACGCGCCGTCAGTATCCGCCACTTGAAAATGTCCGCCATAACCGGATGATTTTGACTCCTCAAAAAGACGGCCGCGGCCCCGAGCGGAGGGCTCGGGGCCGGACCGAAGCCGTGCGCTACGGCCCGTCAGTTCATTGCGTTGTACTGGCGGGTGTACTCGTCGATCCACTTGTCGACGCCGGCGTCGCGCATTTCCTGCTGAAAGTCGCTCCACTCCGACATCGGACGCTGGCCGGTGATGAACTTGACCGGCTCGGAGTCCCACAGGCGCTTGAGATCGGTCATCGGCACCACGTCGTTGATGGTCTGCATGTCCCACACGATCGCCACGTCGAACGGATGCTTGATCGCGTCGAGGTCGTCGGTGCCGTTGATCAGGTACTCGCTCCAGAACTCGATTTCCGGGCTCAACACCCGCGCCTGCACCTCGACCGGCAGCCCCACCGCGAAGCGGTAGTCCTCGAAGAGCGCGCGGTTGCCGATGTACTCGTAGGTATTGCCCTCCTCGACCCACTGCCAATGCTGGCCCTTGATGCCGTCCTGGCCGGTGATGTAGTTCTCCACGTCGGAGTACTGCCACTCGAACACCTTGAGCATCGCCTCGGTGTTGGCGTCCGGCGAGCGCGCCGGGAACACCCAGCCGTGGGTGCCGGCGGGGTTCAGGGTCTCGATCATGCCGGCCGGCCCCATGATGGGCCGCTGATAGACCGGGTCCGCGTCCGGGAAGTTCTTGAGAATGGTGTACTTGCCGATGCCGACCGCGGACGTCCAGTAGGCGGTGGACGCGAACTGCCCCTGGTAGATGACCGGGCGCACCTCGGAGGCGGGAATCGTAAAGCTGTCGGGCCAGATGTAGCCCTTGGCGTACCAGTCGCGCATCCGCGCGATGAAGTCCTGAAACCCGGGGTGCAGCTCCGGCGGCTTGACCTTACCGTCGGCGGAGTCGAGCCACGGGCCGTAGCCGTCGGGCAGCCAGCCGCCCGCCATCACCATGCGCAGGTGGGGCGCGTAGCTGGTCACCATCACCTGGGTCTGGCCGCCGCCGATCGGATCGTTGCGCTTGAACACGTCCAGCACCTGCTCCAGCTCGTCGACCGTGGTCGGATACTCCAGCCCGTACTGGCGCAGGAACTCGCCACGGATCCACACCGGCCAGGAGGTGACCACCTCGCCGCGCGGAATGGCCCAGGTCTGGCCGTCGGTGGTGCTGACCTTGGCCCAGGCGATGTCCGTCCACGCCTTGCGGGTGTTCGGAATCTGGTCGAACCACTGGTTGATCGCCTTGAGCGCGCCCTTCGGCTGAAAGTCGGCTACGCGGATGCCGGCGATCACGTCCATCGGGTCGTTCGACGCCAGCAGCAGCGTAACCTGCTCCTGGTAGGTCTGGCGCGGCAGGCGGTGAGTGAACACCCGTACCCCGGTGTGCTCCTCGATGTACGCCTGCACGTCATCGAGCACCTGCTGCGCGGTGCCCGCTTCCGAGCCCGCGGAGTGCGACACCGTGTCGTAGGTGTGCACCTCGATCACGTCGTCATCGGCCATCGCGGCCTCGCCTTCGCCGGCGGCGAACGCGGTAACGGCGGCGAGCATGCTCAGGGCCGCCACGGCCCCGCACCTCTTGAACAACAACATATCTAAGGTTCCTCCTTGCGGCCCGTCGTTGCGGGCCGGTTTCCGAATTGGATACCACGAACGCGCCGCCGGTGCAAACGCGCGCGCGGCGGGCGCGGCGGGCGGGCGGCAGGCGGCGGTCCGGTGGTCTGTCGTTACCGGTCAGCGCGCGGCGGCTTCCTCGCGCCGGCGCTGGGTGGCGGCCTGCCACTCCTCCCAGGTGGGGGTGGCGGCCGCGCTGAGCACCGGCAGCGGCACGCGGCCGTTACCGCGCTGGCGGCGGCTCAGATCCTCGATCGCCGCGCGGTGGTCTCCGCTCAGGGCGTGGGCCGAGGCGTGATAGCGAAAGTCCACGCTCCAGCGCGAGGCGTCGGTGCGGTTCATCTTACTGGTGTGGAAGGTGAGGTTGGTCAGGAACAGGACGTCGCCGGCGGCCATCTCCAGGGCGGCCGGAGTGCCGCGCTGCTCGATCTCCTCGCCGGTGCGCACGTTCATGTCCTCGCCGCGCGCCGCGTCGATCAATCCCCAGCGGTGGCTGCCCGGCATCACCCACACGCAGCCGTTGGCGACCGTGGCGTCCACCAGCGGTACCCACACCGTAACGATGTGGCTCGCCTCGGTATGGCCGACCTTCACGCCGCGCCGCGGCTCGTTGTAGTAGTGGCTGTCCTGATGCCACGGGAAGGCGGTGATCTCCGCCTCCGGCAGCTTGGTGCGGACGTTGAGGCCGCCCAGCTCGGTGACCTCCGGACCCAGCACCGCGCCGAGCACGCGCAGGATGCCGGGATGCTTGAACAGGTCGTAGAACACCTTGTCGAAGGTGCTCCCGGTCCAGCCGCGCGGAGAGATTTCCAGCTCGCGGCAGATGGCCGCGTAGCGCCGCTCGAACGGCAGCTCCTCGTAGCGCGAGGCGATCTTGCCCTCGGCGTGCATGCGGGCGGCGTAGGCGTCCACCTCGGCGGCGAGGAAGGCGCGCACCGGATCGAGTTCGGAGGGAGCCAGCAGCGCGCGCTCCACCAGGTAGCCGTCGCGCTCGTAGGCGGCGCGAGTTGCGGCAGCGTCACTCATGGCTCGCTACCGTACCTCCTCCTCGGCGCCCGCGCAACGGCGCGGTGACAGGACGGCGCCGGTGCGGTAGAGTGCGCGCCGATGAGGATTGCCGAACACTCCCTGCACCATCAGACGTTCGAGGCGTGGCGCAGCCCCGGACGCTTTACCAAGAACCCCGACCTGATTCGCCTACCCTCCGGCCGCCTGCTGCTGGTGTACGCCGACACCGACCGGCACTGGGCCAGCGACTACGTGATCCTCACGCTGCTGGCCAGTGACGACGGCGGCCGCACCTGGCGCAAGCAGACCGAGGTGGCGCGCGCCGACCTGCGGCGCGGCGACGAGCGGCTGGTGACGCCGCGCCTGAGCCGGCTGCGCGACGGGCGGTTGGTGGTGCTCTGCGACCGCGACGACGACGGCCACTTTCACCCCGATCAGCCACCCGCCAACCTGGCGTGGTGGAGCAGCGACGAGGGCCGCACCTGGGGGCCGGCGCAGGAGACCGGGATCATGGGCTTCGAACCGGACCGGATGCTGGAGCTGGGCAACGGGCAGTTGGCGGTGTTGACCCACCTGATGCGCCCCGACAGCCAGGAGTTCGCCGAGATCCTGTCGCTGTCGGAGGATGGCGGAGCCACCTGGCGGACCGCGGCGGAGGTGGCGCACGACGGCTACCACCGCTTCTGCGAAGGGGCGCTGGTGTTCCTGGATGGCGCCCCCGACGGCGGGCCGGGCGCCGGCGGCGCGCTGGCCTGCGTGATGCGCGAGAACCACTCCGCCGGCATCCCCTGCTTCGTCGCCTTCTCCAACGACCACGGCGCAACCTGGTCGCCGCCGCAAGCGTGCCCGTTCGCGCTGCACCGCCCCTACGCCAAGCGGCTGGCCGACGGCCGCGTGCTGGTGACCGGGCGCCACGTCAACGGCGGCCTGGGCACCTACGCCTGGTGTGGCGACCTGCGCGCCGAAGCCGGCACCTGCCAGGTCGGCGGCCCGCGGCGCAAGTTCGCCGCCGAGTTGACCGCCGATGCCCTGCGCATCGACAACCGCCCCGAGCACGAGTGCCGCTTCAGCCTGCTGCCGCCGGAGGGCAGCCGTAGCGAGATACTGTTCGAGGCGGAGGTCAAGGTGGAGGGCGCCGCGCCGGCGGCGTTCCTCTCAGTGTCGCGGCTGCGCTCCAACCGCGGCCCGGTGGTGCTCTCCCTCGCCGGCGACCACCTGGCGCTCGCCGACCGGCGCCCGGCGGCGGTGGACTTCTCCCGCTTCCGCACCGTGCAAGTCAGCCATCGCGGCGGGCTGCTGCAGGTGCGCGTGGACGGCGAGGTGGTGCGCTCCGCGTCGGTGTTCCATGAAGAGCTGGTGTTGAGCGACTTCATGCGCGGCGGCCCGCTGCACGCGCGCACCATGTTCGGGCAGCTCGGTGACGCCGGCGTGAGTTGGTGGCGCCGCGTGCGCTACGAGGCGCGCAATCCCCGGCTCACCGACTGGCGCTGGAGTTGGGAGGCCGCCGGCGGGCGCTGGCCCGACCAGTACCAGCGCGACCGGCTCACCCAGATCCACGGCAACCACCCCGACCAGCAGCCCGGCCCCGATCACGGCTACTCCTCCTGGCTACAGCAGGAGGACGGCACCATCGTGTTCGTGGACTACACCAATCTGGGCGACGACGCCGGCAAGAGCCACCTGGTAGGCGCCCTCATCCGCCCCGAAGACCTGGTATAGGCGGCATCGGCACAGTGTAGCCAAACGCGTCGCGCGCGGCATAGAAGAGGTTCTGTCCATCAACGAACGCGATGGCCCGCAGGTTGCGGATTGGTCTGACCAAGTTACGCAAAATAGAAGCCCCGCCCAAGGCCACTCGAAGAGGCGTGTCGGGCGGGGCACAAAATTAGTTCGCCCATTGGAATACCACAATCGAGGTCAGCTGTCAAGCGACCGGCGTCCGTCCGTCCGGTGCATTCCGGCTGCGGCAGATCAGCCCGTTGCCTTGCGCCGCCCCGGACGCCGGGACGGTAGGTCCTGCTCACGGCGGGCGCGGCGGGGTATCCTTGCCGGCGATGACCCTGCGCGAGTTGTTTGCGGCGGTGGATGCGGCGCGCGTGCCGCTGCTGATCGGGATGGTAGCGGTGGTGACGCTGTCCGGGCTGCTGGGCCTGCTGCACGGCAAGGGCAACGGCGGGCGGGCGCCGTGGCGCTACGTGTACGCGGTGCTGGTGTACGCGGCCTGCGGTCCCGGCATCTGCGCCGCGGTGGCGGTGATCTACACGCTGCTGTTCTCCGGCGAGAACCTGCTCGACCTCAACGCCGCGGTCTACGTGGCGCCGATCGTGGCGATGGTCCTGACCCTGGGCCTGATGCGGCGCAACGTCAGCTTTGACGAGGTGCCGGGATTTCGGCGCCTCACCGGTCTGATGACCATGATCGCGGTGACCTTCGCCATCGCGATAGTGCTGCGCAGCCTGCGGGTGTGGTTGTTCTTCAGCGCCTCGCTGGCGTGGTTCCTGGTGTTGGCGGCGGCCCTGTTCGTACTGCTCACCTGGGGCAGCCGGCTCCTGTTCGGGCGCCGCCGGCCGCAACGGTGACGCGCCCGAGCACGGGCCGCGTTTGACGCCGCCGCGGCGCGGGCGCATGCTGGCGGCATGGTGACTGACGCACTGCGGGTGGCGATGGCCGGCTGCCATCGCTCGGTGACGCCGCGACCCGGCTCCCACAACTGGGCCGCCGGCTTGGCGCAGGTGGCGGAGGTGCGCGTGGTGGCGGTATACGACCGCGGCGCCGGCACCCGCGCCGAGTTTCGCGCTACCTGGCGTGACACCTGGGGCGACGTCGCCCCCTACGACGACTACCGGCGGATGCTCGACGAGGTGCGGCCGGACGTGGTGTGCATCGCCACGCGCCAGACCCATCACGCCGCTCAGATCGTCGCGGCGGCGGCGGCAGGGGTGCGCGGCATTCTCTGCGACAAGCCGTTCGTGACCACCCTGGCGGAGGGAGACGCCGCCCTGGCGGCGTGCCGCGACGCCGGGGTGGCTATTGCCTACGGCACCGAGTGGCGCTGGAGCGAGGAGTACCGCTGGCTGGCCCGGCAGGTGCGGGAGGGCGCCGTCGGCAGCCTGCAGGCGATCATCGCCTACGGGCTGCCCAACCTGATCTTCCACGGCTGCCACTGGTACGACATTGCCCTGATGCTGGCGGGCGACCCGGAACCGCGCCGGGTGCAAGGCCGCGTCAACGAGGTGAGCGCGGAGGAAACTGACGCGGGGCGCCGGCTCGACCCGCCGGGCCGCGCCGCGGTGGAGCTCGACAACGGCGCCGTGCTCACCCTGGTGCCGGAGGGCGGCGGGCGCGGATTTACCATCCTGGGGAGCGGCGGACGCCTGGAGATCATCAACGATGCCCGCCAGGCGTACCTGTGGGAGGCGCGCGCCGGCGGCCCCGGCGGCGACCACTTGGCCGCGGCGCCGGTGAGCCTGGAGCTGCCGCAAGCGCCCGGCCCGTGGCCGCGCGGGGAGGCGATCGTGCGCGACCTGGTGCAGGCGGTGCGCGCCGGCACCCGCACCCATTGCGACGTGCCCCAGATCGCGCGCGCCACCGAAATCGGCTTCGCCGTCCACGAGTCGCACGCCGCCGGCGGGGCGGCCGTCTCCCTGCCCGTTACCTACCGCGCGCGCCGCATCGATCCGCGCCCGTGGGGCAACGACTGACCCACCGCCGGCCGCCCGCGCGTGCCCCTGCCCTACCGTGACGCCCTGCGCCTGACCCGCGACGCCGCCACTCCCCTCGATGCGGAGACGGTCCCGCTGGCGGAGGCGGTGGGGCGCGTCACCGCCCGCCCGGTGCTCAGCGCCGAGCGGTCCCCTAACGCCGACCTGGCGGCAATGGACGGGTTTGCGGTGCGCGCCGCGGAGTTGCGCGGCGCCACCGCCGCGGCCCCCCGCCGGCTGGCGGTGGCCGGCGCCGTGGGCGCGGGGGACCTGCCCCCGGCCCAGCCGCCGGCTGCAGGATCCCTACCCCCGGCGCAGCCACCAATACTGCCGCCGGCTGCGGCGCCCCCGCCCGCCGGCACTGCAATGCGCGTCGCCACCGGCGCCCTCCTGCCCTCCGGCTACGACAGCGTGGCGCCGCTGGAGGACGTGACGGAGGAGGCGGCGGAGCACGGCGCCGCGGTCACCCTCACCGCTCCCGTGGCCGCCGGCGCCAACGTGCGCCGGGCCGGCGAGGACCACCGCCCCGGCGACGTGGCGTTGGACGCCGGGCGGCGCCTCGCTCCGCCCCACGTGCTGCTGCTGGCCAACCTCGGCTGCGCCGAACTGCCGGTGGTGCGACGGCCGCGGGTCACGGTGCTGGCCACCGGCAACGAAGTAGTGGCCGACCTGACCGCGCCGTTGCGCCCCGGCCAGGTCCGCAACTCCAACGCGCGCTACCTGCTGGCCGCGCTGGCGGCGCTGGACTGCGAGGCGCAGGCGCCCGCGCCCGTTCCCGACCACCCGCAAGCGCTGCGCCGCGCGCTACGGCAGGCGCTGGCCGCCGCCCCGCCGCCCGACCTGATCGTGACGATTGGCGGGGTGTCGCGCGGCGCCGCCGACTTCGTGCCCGCGGCGCTGGAGGCGCTCGGCGCCGAGTACCTGTTCCGCGGCGTGGCGCTGCGCCCCGGCAAGCCGGTGCTATGCGCGCGCCTGCCGCAGCCGCCCACCTTGCTGTTTGGCCTGCCCGGCAACCCGCTCGCCGTACTCGCCACCTTCCGCGCGCTGGTCGCGCCCTGCCTGCAGGCGCTGCAGGGTCTGCCGCCGGCTGCGCCGGCGACCGCCACGCTCGGCGCCGCGGTACGGGGCCGCCCGCCCCTGACGCGGATGCTCCTGGCGCGCGGCGCGCGCCCTCCCGGCGGCAGTCCCGAGCAGGTGGTCCCGGCGGCCGGCCAAAGGGCATCCCAAGTCGGCGCGCTACGCGCCGCGGACCGCTGGCTGCTGGTGCCGCCGGACGCCGCCGAGCTGCCGGCCGGGACGGAGGTCGCAACCCTCCCCCTGTAGCCGGGCGGTAGCGCGTCCCGCGGGCCGGGCGGCGCGGCAGTTGCAGGGATCGCTCTTTTTCGCAAAGCTCAGGCGGCGCGGGCGGCGCGCCGCCCGCGTCAAAAACACAGGGAGGCGAATCAACAACAATGAAGCGCTTACTAGGAGCAGCAGGCATCCTCCTGCTGGTGGCCGCCGCCGCGGCGGCCCAGATCAAGCCCGCGGTGGTGTTCGACATGGGGGGCAAGTTCGACAAGTCCTTCAACGAAGGCATCTACAACGGCATTGAGCGGTTCCGCATGGAGACCGGGATCGACTACGCGGAATTCGAGGTGGCCAACGAGGCGCAACGCGAGCAGGCGCTGCGCAACTTCGCGCGCCGCGGCTACGACCCGATCATCGCGGTGGGCTTCGGCCAGGCGCCGGCGCTGGAAAAGGTGGCCGCCGAGTACCCGGACACCAACTTCTCCATCATCGACATGGTGGTGGACCTGCCCAACGTGCAGTCAATCGTGTTCAAGGAACACGAAGGCTCCTTCCTGGTCGGGATGATCGCGGCGCTGGCCTCGGAGACCGGCCGCGTCGGCTTCGTCGGCGGCATGGACATACCGCTCATCCGCAAGTTCGCGTGCGGCTACGAACAGGGGGTCATGCACGTCAACCCGGACGCCGAGGTGTATCAGAACATGACCGGCACCACCCCGGCGGCGTGGAACGATCCCGTAAAGGGCGCGGAGCTGGCCAAGTCGCAGTTCGACCGCGGCGCGGACGTGGTGTTCGCCGCGGCGGGCGGCACCGGCCTGGGCGTGCTGCAAGCGGCCGCGGACGCCGGCAAGCTGTCGATCGGCGTGGACTCCAACCAAAACTACCTGCATCCGGGGTCGGTGCTGACGTCGATGCTCAAGCGCGTCGACGTGGCCGCCTACAACGTGTATCAGACCGCCATGGACGGCACCTGGAGCGCCGGCATCAGGAACCTGGGGCTGGCCGAGGACGGCGTCGGCTGGGCGCTGGACGAAAACAACGAGATGCTGATCAGCATGGGGATGTCCGAGCAGGTGGCGGCCGCGAGCGCGGCGATCGTCGCCGGCGACCTGATGGTGCACGACTACATGGCCACGAACTCCTGTCCGTAGCGGCGGCCTCGCGCGGCGCGGGCGCGCGGCCGCCCGCGGGCGGCGCCGAACGGCGCTGCGCGGTGGCGCTGCGCGGCATCGACAAGCGGTTCGGGGCGGTCCACGCCAACCGGGCGGTGTCGCTGGAGGTGGCGAAGGGGTCGATCCACGGCATCGTCGGCGAGAACGGCGCCGGCAAGTCGACCTTGATGAGCATCCTGTACGGCTTCTACCGGGCCGACGCAGGGACCATCGAGGTCGACGGCCGCGCCGTCGAGATTGCCAGTCCGGCGGCCGCCATCGCCGCCGGCATCGGCATGGTGCACCAGCACTTCATGCTGGTGGAGCCGCTCACCGTGCTGGAGAACGTGCTGCTCGGCGCCGAGCAGGGAGCGTTGCTGCGCGGCGGCCTGCGCCGGGCGCGCGCCGAACTGACGCGCCTGGAGCGGGAGTACGGGCTGGAGGTGGACGTGGACGCCCGCGTCGAGGAGCTGCCGGTCGGCATCCAGCAGCGGGTAGAAATCCTCAAGGCGCTGTACCGCGGCGCCGAGACCCTGATCCTCGACGAGCCGACCGGCGTGCTCACTCCGCAGGAGGCGGATGAGCTGTTCCGCATCCTGGCGGCGCTCAAGGAGCAGGGCCGCACCATGATCCTGATCACCCACAAGCTGCGCGAGATCATGGCGATTACCGACCGCGTTACGGTGATGCGGCGCGGCGCGGTGGTGGCCAACGTCGCCACCGCCGATACCTCGCGCGAGCACCTGGCGGAGCTGATGGTGGGCCGCAAGGTGCTGCTGCGGGTGCAAAAAAAGGCGGCGCAGCCGGGCGCGGCGCTGCTGCAGGCGGACCATCTCGACTACGTCGACGGCGCCGGCGTGCGCCGCGTGCGTGACCTGAGCCTCACCGTGCGCCGCGGCGAAATCGTCGGCATCGCCGGCGTGGCCGGCAACGGCCAGTCGGAGTTGCTGGCCCTGCTCGCCGGCATCGCCGAACCCGCCGCCGGCGCGCTGACCGTAAACGGAGAGCTGCTGTACGCGGCCGGCGCCGCCGCGGCAGCCCCCAACCCCAACCCTACCCCCAACGCCGCCGCCGCCCCCCCCACCGGCGCCGCACGGAGCGCGCCGGCCGCCGCCGACGCCCGCCGCATGCGCCGCGCCGGCATGGGGCACGTGCCCGAAGACCGCCAGCGCATGGGGATGGTCATCAGCTTCTCGGCCTACGAGTCGTCGATCCTGGGCCACCACGACGACCGCGCCTACAACGGCCCGCTGCTGATGCACCGGCGCCGCATCATCGCCTCCTCGCAACGGCAGATGGACGAGTTCGACGTGCGCCCGCCCGACCCGCTGCTGCGCTGCGACGGCTTCTCCGGCGGCAACCAGCAGAAGATCATCGTCGCCCGCGAGCTGGACCGCGACCCCGACGTGCTGCTGATCGGCCAGCCCACGCGCGGCCTCGACATCGGCGCCATCGAGTTCATCCACCGCCGCCTGATCGCGCTGCGTGACCAGGGCATGGGCATCCTGCTGGTGTCGGTGGAACTGGACGAGATCATGTCGCTGAGCGACCGCATCCTGGTGATGTTCGACGGCGCGATTGCCGGCGAGGTGGCCGGCGCCGAGGCGACGGAACAAACCCTGGGCGCGCTGATGGCCGGGGCGGCCTGAACGATGGCGGGCGCCGACCCCGGTACCGGACTGCCGCGCTGGGCCAACACCGCCCTGCTGCCGCTGGTCAATCTGCTGGCCGCGTTCGCGGTTTCCGGGGTGGTGATTCTGATCCTCGGCGAGAGTCCGGTGCAGGCGCTGGTGAGCCTGGTGCGCGGCGCCTTCGGCTTTCGCGAGGCGTGGGGCTACACCCTGTACTACGCCACCAACTTCATCTTTACCGCGCTGGCGGTGTCGGTGGCGCTGCACTGCGGGCTGTTCAACATCGGCGGCGAGGGGCAGGGCTACGTCGGCGGCCTGGGAGTGGGCCTGGTGTGCCTGTACCTGGACGGGCTGCCGTTTCTGCTGCTGGCGCCGCTGGCGGTGCTCGGCGGGGCGCTCTGCGGTGCGCTGTGGGCGTGGGTGCCCGGCTACCTGCAGGCCAAGCGCGGTTCGCACGTGGTGATCACCACCATCATGTTCAACTTTATCGCCGCCACGCTGATGGTCTACCTGCTGGTCAACGTGTTGATCGAGCCGGGCCAGATGTCGCCGCAGAGCCGCGCCTTCGCCGATCACGCCACCCTGCCGGCGATGCACGAGCTGCTCGCCGCGGTTGGGATCGACTTTCCGCGCACGCCGCTGAACCTGGCGTTCCCGTGGGCGCTGGTTTGCTGCGTCCTGGTGTGGATCTTCATCTGGCACACGCGCTGGGGCTACGAACTGCGCACCGTCGGCGCCAACCCCGAGGCCGCGGTCTACGCCGGCATTTCGCCGGCCCGCAACGTCATCCGGGCAATGGCGATTTCCGGCGCGCTGGCGGCGATGATGGGGCTGAACGAGGTGATGGGGGTGAACCACCGGCTGCTGCTCAACTTCACCGCCGGCTACGGCTTCGTCGGCATCGCAGTGTCGCTGATGGGGCGCAACCACCCGGTCGGCATCGTGCTGGCCAGCCTGTTGTTCGGGGCGCTCTACCAGGGCGGCGCCGAGCTGGCGTTCGAGATGCCGCGCGTGACGCGCGACCTGGTGGTGGTGATCCAGGGGCTGGTGATTCTGTTCGTGGGCGCCCTGGAGTACCTGCTGCTGCCGGCGCTGCGGCCCTGGTTCCGGGCGCGGCGGCGCGCGGGGGCGGCGGGCGGGGCCGCGGGCGGGCCGGAGGCATCCGCGGCGCCGGCGGGCACGGGCACCGGCGCCGGCACAGGCTCGGGCGCAGGCGCGGAGGGGTAAAGGCGAGCGTGGACGCCGTCGGCTTCTTCATCCTGCTGCTGGACGCCACCCTGCGGGTGTCGGTGCCGCTGGTGCTGGCCGCGCTGGCGGGGCTGTTCTCGGAGCGCTCCGGGATCGTCGACATCGGCCTGGAGGGCAAGATGCTGGGCGCCGCGTTCGCGGCCGCGGCCGCCTCCTACGTGGCCTCCGAGCAGCTCGCGGGCGCCGGGCTGACCGGCCTGCTGCCGGCCGCGGCCTGGATCGGGCTGCTGGCCGGAATCGGCTGGTCGATGCTGCTGGCGCTGCTCCACGGGGTGGCCTGCATCCGCTACCACGGCAACCAGATCGTCTCCGGGGTGGCGATCAACATCCTCATGTCGGGGCTTACCGTGCTGCTCGGCATCGCCTGGTTCAGTCAGGGCGGGCGCACGCCGCAGCTGCCGCCGGAGGGCCGCTTCCGGCCGCTGACGTGGCCCGGCGCCGAGGCGCTGCAAGAGGTGCCGCTGCTCGGGCACCTGTACAGCGAGCTGCTGTCGGGCCACAACGTGCTGGTGTACCTCGCCTTCGCCGCGGTGCCGCTGGCGTTCTGGGTGGTGTACCGCACGCGCTTCGGGCTGCGCCTGCGCGCGGTGGGCGAAAACCCGGAGGCGGTGGACACCGCGGGCATCTCGGTGGCCGGCATGCGCTACCGCGCGGTGCTGACCTGCGGCGCGCTGTGCGGGGTCGCCGGCGCGTACCTGTCCACCGCGCAATCGGCGGCGTTCATCAAGGACATGACCGCCGGCAAAGGATTCATTGCGCTGGCGGCGCTCGTTTTCGGAAAGTGGCGCCCGGTGCCTACATTGCTGGCCTGCCTGCTGTTCGGGTTTCTGGACGCCGTCGCCGCCCGCCTGCAGGGCGCGTTCGACCTCGACGCCAGCTCCGGGCTGGTGCGCGCCCTGGTGGACGCGGCGCCGTTCCTGATTGAGGCCCTCCCCTACGCGCTGGTGGTGCTGCTGCTGGCCGGCTTCGTCGGCCGCGCCGTGGCCCCCAAGGCCAGCGGCATCCCCTACGTCAAGTCAGGATGAGCCGCACCCGCACCCGTAGCCACAGCCATAGCCACGGTCGCCGCCGCAGGGAGCCGGCGCCGCCGACCGGGCAGGCCGCGGCGGTGGCGGCGGCACTGCGGAGCGGCGCGTTGCGGCGGCCGGGGGCAGCGCAGCCGTCGTTCGTCGACCTGATCTGCGCCGTGCACCGCGGCGCCGGCGCCGAAGTGACGCCGAGCGCGCATTGCGACGCGGTCGCCGAGCACCTGTTCGCGCGCCGCCACCTGTTGCTGGTGCTGGTCGACGGCATGGGCATGAGCGCCCTGGCCCACCCGGACGCGGCCGACCTGCGCTCCCGCCTGCGGCTGGAATTGGACTCGGTGTTCCCGGCCACCACCGCCTGCGCCATGACCACCGTGGCCACCGGGAAGTGGCCGGCGCAGCATGGGGTTCCCGGCTGGTGGGCGTACCTGGAAGAACACGACACGTCGGCCACCGTGCTCCCGTTCCGGGAACGCCACTCGGGCCGCGGCTTGCGCCGCCGCGGCGTGCAGGCCGCGGACGTCTGGCCGCTTCCCTCCCGCTTCGCGGAGGCCTCCCGCAGCATGGAGATGCGGGTGCCGCTGGTATACGTGCTGAGCACCTTCAGCCGCTACCTGAGCGGCAACTGCCGCACCCGCGGCTACCTCTCGCTGCGCCACGCGCAACGCCGAATCCTGCGCCGCCTGCGCAAGCTCAGCGCCCGGCGCGGCCCGCCCACCATCACCTACTGGTATATCCCCGACTACGATTCCGCCTGCCATACCTACGGGGTGGCCGGCGCGCAGTCGCGCGCGACGCTGCGGCAGATTCAGGACCTGTTGTTGGAGCTGGCGGCCGCGGCGCCGGACGACGCCGTGATCGCGGCCACCGCCGACCACGGCCTGATGGACCTGGAAGAAGGCGACCGGGCGCCGCTGTTTCCCGGCGACCCGCTGCTGGAGTGTCTGCGTTGCGCGCCCACCGGCGAAGGCCGCACGCCGCACTTTCACGTCCGCCCCGGCAAGGCCGCCGATCTGGCCGCGCGCGTCGCCGACCGCGCCGGTGACCGCCTGGCGCTGCTCAGCCAAGCCGAAGCCGACGAGCTGCGCCTGTTCGGCCCCGACCCGCTCAGCCCGCTGGCGCGGCAACGGTTCGGCGACTACATCGGTATCGCGCTGGCCCCGTTCACCCTCGCCTACTACCCCTCCGCCGACTCCACGGCCCTGCACCACGTCGGCGTGCACGGCGGCATGTCCCCCGCCGAAGTCCGCATCCCCCTCCTCATCCTCTGAAGTCGTGGGTGACCTGTTTGGCGATCCGGTGACGGAAGCGCAGCCGCCGTACGTTGAAATCTAGGGGCCGGGGTGGAGGATGGTGAGGGTTTGGTTGGCGGGGACGTCCTGCATGGCGGTCACGGCGCCGTCGGGCCAGGCTACGGTGAGTTCGTCGATCACGGCGGCGGGGCCGGTTCCGAAGTGGGCGGACAGTTCGCCTGAGCCGAGGTAGACGCCGCCGCCGCCGATGAAGCGGCGCTGCTCCCGCTCCCCTACCCGTAGCGAGACCCGCGCGCCGATGCCGTCGGGTGCCACGCTACGGCTCGTTCCCCGGTCCGCGAACACGCGCAGGTAGTTGGCGCCGGCGGCGTCCAGGTCGTTGCGGAACAGGCTCACCGGGCCGCGCAGGTTGACGATCAGCAGGTCGCGGTCGCCGTCGTTGTCGTAGTCGAAGGCAATCAGGCCGCGGCCCTGGTCGCGGTGGCGCAGTCCTACCCGTTCCTGCACGAACTGGAACACCGGCACCCCGCGGCCACGCCTGCCGCCCCCGGCGACCCCGTCCGCGGCGTCCCCGCCTGCGGGGGCCGCCGCCACGCCGCGCCCGAGATAGACCCGGGTCGGTTCGCTTAGCCATTCCATGTCGCCCTGGTGGTTGGCGCGGGTCCAGCCGTTGGTGGCCACCAGGTCGAGCACGCCGTCGTGGTTCAGGTCGGCGGCAGCCGCCCCCCAGCCCCAGCCGCCGTGGTTGACGCCGGCAGCCACCGACGCCTCGCGGAAGCGATGCTCGCCCGCGGCAAGGTAGAGCTGGTTGCCGTTGCGCAGCGATTCGGTGCCGGTGCGCGCGTACACGGAGGTGAGGTACCAGTCGAAGCGCCCGTCGCCGTCGAAGTCGCCGAACGCGCTGCCCATGCCCATCGCCCCGGCGCCGGTGCCGGAGGATGCGGTCAGGTCGCGGAAGAAGCGCCCGCGGTCGTTGGCGAAGTAGCGGGAGGTGCCGTAGTCGCCGGCGATGAGCAGTTCCGGGTAGCGGTCGCCGTCCATGTCCACGAAGGCGGGCGCGAACCCCCACGTCTCCAGCACGCCCTGCTCCAGCGCCGGCCCGAACGCCGCCGCGGTGACGTCGATAAAGCGTCCGCCTTCGTTGAGGAACAGGCGATTGCCGTCGTGGTACTGGTAGCCGGTCACGAACAGGTCCAGGTCGCCGTCCAGGTCGTAGTCGCCGAACGCCGCCCCCATGCCGTCGGGCCGCGGCGCCGCGGTCACCGCCACCCCAACCGCCGCCGCCACTTCCTCGAAGACCGGAACCCCGCCGGGGATCGCCGCGGCCCCTCCGGGCGGCGCGGGCACGCCGAGGTTGCGGTACAGGCGGTGGGCGCCGGGCCGGCGCGGGGCGCCCGCCTCACCCAGGCTGGTGACGAACAGATCCTGCCAGCCGTCGCCGTCGAAGTCGCCCACCGCTGCCGCCAGCCCGCGATGCGAAACCGCCACCCCGGCGGCCGCCGCCTGCTCGCTGAAGGTGCCGTCGCCGCGGTTCAGGTAGAGCGCGTCCACGGAGCCGCCGCCGCCCAGCACGAACAGGTCCTGCCAGCCGTCGCGGTTGAAGTCGCCCACCGCGGCGCCGCCGGTCATGTCCGCCACCGGGTAGCCGAGCGGGCGCCGCTCAACCGTCAGCCCGGCCCCCAGCCCGGCGCCCCGGAAGCGCAGCTCACCAACCGCCGGCAGCGCCCCCGCGGTCGCCAACACCAGCGCCAGCGCCGCAACCCCCGCCGCCCGGCGGGCGGCGGCCGGGATCATCGCTGGCGGTAAGGGTCGGCGGCGTCGCGCAGGCCGTCGCCCACGAACATGAACGCCATCACCGTCACGATCACGAACAGCGCCGGAATCAGCATCCACGGATAGGCGGCCACGCTGCGCACGTTCTGCGCCGCCTTGAGCAGCACTCCCCAACTTACCGCCGGCGAGCGCAGCCCCAGTCCCAGGAAGCTCAACGCGGTCTCGCCCAGGATGATGTCCGGTATCGCCAGCGTCAGGTGCACGATCAGGTAGCTGGCGAACGACGGCAGCAGGTGGCGCGCGATTACCGCCCGCTCGCGCAGCCCGGCCAGCCGCGCCGCCATCGTAAAGTCATGTTCGCGCAGCTCCAGCAGCTTGCCGCGCACCACCCGCGCCAGGCTGCCCCAGCGCACCAGCGACAGGATGATCACGATCCCGAAGTAGAGCCGCAGCACCGACCAATCCTTGGGCAGCGCCGCCGCCAGCCCCATCCACAGCGGGATGGTGGGAATGGAGATGATGAACTCGATCAGGCGCTGGATGAGCATGTCGGCGCGCCCGCCGAAGTAGCCGGAGACGCCGCCCAGAATCACGCCCAGCACGAACGAAATCGCCACCCCCACCAGGCCGATGGAGAGCGAAATCCGCGCCCCGCACAACGTCCGCGACAGCATGTCGCGCCCCAGAGCGTCAGTGCCAAACAAGAAAATTCCCGCCGGGCGCTCCACCCCGAACAGCCGCACGCGGGTGCGGAACAGGCCGAGCAGCCGATACTCCTCGCCCGGCGTGAAGAAGCGAATCGGATAGCGGACGGCGGTAATCTCGGTGAAAGTCGCCTCGAAGGTCTGCGGGTTGAGGGTCTGCTCGGTCGGGTAGACGTAGGGGCGCACCAGCCGCCCGTCGGCCACCCAATGGATGCGCGAGGGCGGATGATGCTGCAGCCCCCGGAACCGCTCGCGGATGCCGTAGGGCGAGAAGAAGTCGCAGAAAATGCCGAGCAGATAGAACAGGACCAGCACGGCGCCGCCGGCCAGCGCCAGGTGGTGGCGGCGGAACTTGCGCCACATCAACTGCCACTGCGACGCCATCCAGTACGCCTCCTGGGCGGCGGTCTCGCGGGCGGCGGCGCCGGGCGTTGCGGGGGGCATCAGGCGGCGCGCGCCTCGAAGCGGATGCGCGGGTCACTGGCCACCAGCAGCAGGTCGGACAGCAGGGTCCCGATCACGGTGAGCACGTTGAGCAGCAACAGGAGCGACGACGCCAGAAACATGTCCTGGAACTGCAGCGCGCGGAACAGCAGCGGGCCCACGGTGGGGATGCCGATCACCAGCGCGGTAATGATCTCACCCGACACGATCACCGGCAGCAGCCACCCCACGGTGCTGATGATCGGATTGAGCGCCACCCGCACCGGATAGCGGAACAGCAGCCGGTTCTCCGCCACCCCCTTGGAGCGCGCGGTGATCACGTACTGCTTCTCCAGCTCGTCCAGCAGCGTGGCGCGCATGATGCGGATCACCCCGGCGGTGCCCGCGGTGCCCACCACCACGATCGGCAGCGGCAGGTGCACCAGCAGGTCGGCCACCTTGCCCAGGCTCCAGGGCTGCTTGAGATATTCCGGCGAGAACAGCCCGCCGGGACTCATCCCCAGCGCCAGCAATCCCATCATCAGAATCAGCGCCAGCAGGAAGTTGGGCGTGGCCAGGCCGATGAAGCCGACGAACGAGAACACGTAGTCGCCGGCCCGGTACTGGTGGGTTGCCGAGTAGATGCCGATCGGAATCGCCATCACGAAGGTAAAGATCAGGGTAGTGCCGGAAATCAGCGCGGTGAGGGCGATGCGTTCGCCCACCACCTCCGCCACCGCGCGGTTGAGCAGGAACGAAAACCCCATGTTGCCGCGCAGCAGGTTGCGGAACCAACGCCAGTACTGCACGTGCAGCGGGCGGTCCAACCCCCACTGCTCGCGCATCGCGTCCATCATCGCCTGGTCGGCGGCCTCCCCGGTCTCGGCCATGCGGCGCGCGATCGACGACACTATGTCCCCCGGCGGCAACTGGATGATGACGAACGACACCAGCGTCAGCAGCCACAGCAGCAGGATCATGTACAGGAAGCGTTTGCAGAGATAGATCGCCATCGAGTCGGGTACGGGACGCGGCGGAACAAAGGGCGGCGGGAAAGGGGCGGCCGGCCACCGCGGCCGGCGCCCCCCGCCGCTCAGGGGCGCCGCGCCGGCGCGGCCGGCCGCCTCGCTGCTACCGGTTCTTCAGATAGTACACCTCGTTGTCGTAGGTCCAGGCGAGGACCAGGATGCCGTCCATCAGGAAGTTGCCGAGATTGTTGCCCACCGCCAGCATCAGCGGCTCCGGCGTGACCGTGGCCACGTGCCACAAGTTGCGCGCGTTCAGGGTCAGCAACTCGTTGGTAATCGCTTCGTACTCCGGCGTGCCGAACTCGGCCAGCTTCATGGCGTCGGCCAGCTCGAACAGGCGCAGCACGTCGGGGTCGTCCGGCTTCTCGCCCTCGGCGCCCCCGGAATGATACCAGATGCCCCACGGCGCGGTGGTCGCGCTGCAGCAGTGGATCCAGTGCCACGGCGGCAGCAGCTTCATCGGGTAGCGCTGGCGCGCGATCAGCTCGCTGGCACCGCCGCCGGGCCAGAACGAGGAGTCTATGTCGTTCGCCATGGCGCGCTCGAAGCCCAACTCCTCGGGGACGAACTTGGGCGTCATCTTGATGCCCACCGCCTCCCAATAGCCGCTGATCAGGTCCATCAGATTCTCGAAGTAGGCGCTCCACTCCGCCGGCCAGGAACCCTCGAACGCCACCGGCTCGCCGTTGTCGGGGCGCAGCCGCCACTGCCGCTCGCTGTCCCATTCCAGCCCCGCCTCATCCAGGAGCCGGTTGGCCAGATCGGGATCGTACTGGGCGTAATCCTCCTTCATCCACGCCTCGAACCCGGTCCACGCCTCCGGCGCCGGAATCAGCACCGGCGTGGCCTGCCCAAAGAACAGGGTGTCGCTGATGTCCTGCCGGTCGATTGCCACCGACAACGCCTGCCGAAAGCGCACGTCGTTGAAGATGGCGTTCAGCCCCGGGTCGGTGTGGGTGTAGTTGAACACCCAGCCCGCGGCGGTGGCGGTGGTCATGTTCTGGTACTGGGTCAGCACGTAGTCGCCGTCGCCCTCGTTGCGCTTCAGCACCGGGGCGTCGGCCAGCGACAGGCCGGTGGCCAGGTCCAGCTCGCCGGCCATCACCTTGACCGGCAACTGCTCGGCGGCGTTGGACAGGAAGGTGACCAGGACCTCGTCCAGATAGGGAAGCTGGTTGCCGGCGGTGTCGACGCGCCAGTAGTAGGGGTTGCGCGCCCACAGCTCGGAGTCCAGCCCATCCTCGGCGATGATCCAGGGGTCCAGACTCGGCATGCCGATGTCGTTGGCGGACATTACCGTGGGGCGGGAGCCGGGACCGTCGCGCTCCGCGGAGCGCTCGCGGAACGCCTGCGTCCAACTCTCGAAGCCCGCCTCCCTGGCCAGCGCGTCGGCCTGCGGGTTGTAGTCGGCGTGGAACTGCGCCAGGTAGTGCTCGGGATAGAAGGGCCGGTCGCGCAGCAGCACCAGTTGGGCGATCGGGAACGGATCGTCCCAGGTCATGGCGACGGTGTATTGGTCGATCACCTCAAGCTGCGGCAGCTTGCCCTGCCAGGTGACGCGCGGGCGGGCGCGGGAGAATACCCGGTCGTCGGTGCCCACCGCGTCCATCCAGAACACGAAGTCGTCGGCGTCGAACGCCTCCCCGTCCGACCACTTCTGGCCGGGGCGCAGGTTGATGGTGAGGGTGTGCTTGTCGGCGGAGACGCTCCAGTCGGCCACCACGTTGGGGAAGATGGCGCCGCCGTCCGGGGCCAGCTTGCCGAGCGGCTGGGCCGCGCCCTCGATCATCATGCCGGGCTCGTTCTGCACCGCGACCCCGTGCCAGCGGAAGCGCCCGCCGTACTGCCCAATCTCGTGGGGCGGGCGGATTACCGCCGGGTCCGCGGGCAGGCGGTCGGCGACCGCGGGCAACTCGCCGCCGGCGACAAGTGCCTGCAGCACGGGCGACTCGCCGTAGGCGGTGAACGCGTTGCCGGTGGCCGCGGCGTAGGCGCTGGCGGTGGGCCAGTAGTAATCGACGTAGGGGGTGCCGCCGGCGGCCTCCAGCGCCATCATGGCGCCGGCCCCGCTGCCGGTCTCCTCCCCCTCCCCGGCGGCAAACAGCGGCGCCGCGGCAAGGCCGGCGGCCAGCGCTACGGCAAGCGCGCTAAGTGGTAGTGGTAGACGAAACGATCCGTTCACGATTTTGGTCCTCCTCTGGCGGTTGTGGGAACGGCCTACCCTATCAGCCCCGCGCCTGCGGTTCAAGGCACCGACCGGCCCGGGTGCGAACGTCTGAAACGGTATTGAGACAAAGACTCACGGGGAGGTTGACGCCAGCGCGGCCAGGATCAGCGGGCGGGCAGCGCTTGACGTTCAGCCGGTGCCGCTCCGGGTTCGTCAGCGGTAGCGGCCGGGTCGCCTTCGGGGCGATGGTGCGGCGGCGTCCACCGGCGCAGGTTCTCGAGGCGGTCCGGGCGGTGGTCCGGGCGGTTTCGATGCGCGCCGCGTTGGCGTTGGCCAGCGCCGAGCCGGATCAAGTCACCGGCGGGCGGCTGCGAGCCGCGCATGGCGGTGGCGGTAGCGGTGATGGGCGGCGCACAGCAGCCGGAGATTGTCGGGCTCGGAGCTGCCGCCGAGCGCATACGGCACGACGTGATCAATCTCCAGCAGATGCCGGGAGCCGCACCGGCGCCCACTACCCCGGTCCACGTAGCTGCAGCAGCCCCGGTCGCGCTCCCACACCTGCCGCCTGACCGCCGCCGGAATAGCGCGCCCGCGGACGCGCGGCTGCGGCGGCGCAGTGGCCGGCGTGACGAGCCGGCCGCCCCGTTGCGCCGCGGGCTGCGCGCCGCCTCCTGCCTTCGGCGCCGAAGTGGCGATTCCGGCGGCTGCCGCAGGCCGGTCCGCGGCTTGCACCCTCGTCGGCGAAGTCGCCGCGCCTGCCGGCAGCTCGGTCCCCGGCGCCAAAGCCTCCTTCGGCGCCGAAGTCTCCGCCGTGACTTCTGCGGTCCGGGTCCGGGTGGCCGCCACAGGCCGCTTCGCAACCGTAACGCGGCGCTGGCCGGCGTCCGCCGACACGTTCGGCGCCGAAGTCTCGGAAACTGTCGGCAGGCCGGTCTGCTGCGCCGTAGCGGCGTCCGGCCCGGCCGCTGTTTTCGGCGCCGAAGTTTGGCCGGCAACGTCGGGAGTCCGGCGGCGGCGGCCCCGCCCGCGCGGCGGCCGCGACGGATCGTGGCGGTCCAGCGCTTCCCGTACCACCCGCCCCAGGAGCTGCCCCAACGTCATCTGCGGATCGACGTGCGACAGCAGCCCCTTGAGTTGCTCCAACCCGACTTGGCAGTCGTCATCGATCACCGCCTTGAGCTCCCACCGCCCGGCTCCCAGCGGCCGCATCCGGTCCGCCGCCCGCGCCAGCTCGGGATCGACTTTGGCCAGCATCTCCTTTACCTGCCGCGTGCTCTTGCCGGTCGCCTGCGCCACCAGCGACTCCCGCGCCGCCGCGTCCAGCACCGGCGCTGCCGGCCGCTCCGGCGCATCCGGTACCAAGCCGCTGCGCGCACCCTCCGACCCCTCCGGCACGGCCGCGCGCGCCGCTACGTCCGGCGCCGACCCGCCAGGCGCGTCGGCCGTCCGTGCGCCGCGCTCCATGACCGACGTGGCCGACCCGGCATCGGCCGGCGTCCCGCTCCCGGCATGCTTGTCAGTGTCGGGGGCTGCGGCGCGGCGCGCCTTGCGCTCCTGCTGCTCGAAGGCGTGCTGCAACTGCGCCGCCGCGTCCAGCGTCAGCGTGCCCTCCAACAGCCGCCCCCGCGCCCCGTTCACTTCCTCGCACAGCCGCATCGCCTTGAGCCGCCGCCACGCCGCGCCGGTGCTGTAGCCCAGTTCACGCACGTAATCGAACATGCCGGAGAATCCCAAGGTAAGGTACAGACCGCGCCGCTCAACTTCGCGCAGGTGATCGATTACCACGCCTTGGACGTAGTGTTCGATGGCGGAAAGTTCCTTGACCTGCTGCAGCAGATGGTGGTCGGAAAGGGCGGCAACAGTGGTCGTGATCGGCGTGTCGCGAGAGGTCTTATTCACATACCAAGTATAATCATAGACAATACTTGAGTCAACTGTTCCGGCTGTTTTTCTTGGACCCCGGAGTAGCCCTCGCGGGGGGCTTGGCAGCGGGTTGGGGCAAGGCGGAGCGGGCTCACCAAACGCCGAACGCCGTTGATAAAGAAACGAACGTTTCTCAATGGGGGGCCTTGAGGAAGGATCGTTTCTTGCCTGCGCCTCGACCGGCCGCCGGCTGACCGCCGGCAGAGCGGCATTGACGGCCAGGGCAAGAATCGGGTATGCAAGGCACCGATCGATGCGCGACAAGGCACTTCAGACGGGCCGGAAGCTGCGCGGGGGCTACTACACGCCGGACGACCTTGCCGCGTTCATGGTCCGTTGGGTACGAGGAATCAATCCCGGCTCGATTCTGGAGCCGAGCTGCGGGGACGGCGTCTTTCTCGATCAGGCCGCGGCGCAGCTTGGTGATCCTGCGGTAACGGCGTTTGAGATCGACCGCGATGAAGCGACGAAGTCGGCGCGGCGGGCGGCGGAGTCCTCCTTGACGCGGGCCACCGTTCGAAGTGAGGACTTCCTGGGATGGGCAGGTAACGAGCTGGGAGACTGCGGTCTTCGGTTCGACGCCGTGCTGGGGAATCCGCCGTTCATCAGGTATCAATATCTGCCGGCGGTCTTTCAGCGGCGCGCCGAGCGTATTTTCAACGAGTTGGGCTGCAGGTTCACCAAGCACATCAACGCCTGGGTACCGTTCGTGCTCGGCTCGTTTCGCTTGCTGCGGCCCGGCGGCCGCCTGGCGATGGTGGTGCCGACCGAGATCATTCACGTGACCCACGCCCGATCGTTACGGCGGTATCTGGCTTCCAACTGCCAACGCGTCGTCATCATCGACCCCGAGGAACTATGGTTCCCGGAAACCCTGCAGGGCGCGGTCCTGCTTCTGGCACAGAAGCGGCTTGGCCCGTGGGATCATGCGGAAGGAATCGGCATCCACCACGTCCGCGGACGGGAATTCCTCGATCGCAATCCGGAGGAAGTATTCGACGCCCCTACCTGCATCGACGGGCCGGCCATGCATGGCAAGTGGACGCGGGCACTGTTAGCCCCCCATCTACGGACCCTGCTCGACGGCATTATCGAGAATCGGCAGGTGCGGCGCTTCGAGGAGGTCGCGGAGGTGGACGTCGGGATCGTCACCGGGGCCAACAGCTTCTTCCTCGTTTCGGACGAGACGGTTCATGAATACGGCCTGGAACCGTGGGCGCATCCCATGTTCGGCCGCAGCGGGCATTGTCCGGGGGTAATCTACGACAAGAATCAACACGTCACGAACGCGGCGCAAGGCAGCCCGACCAACTTCGTGTGGTTTCGGGACTCCAGCGTCGAGAATAGCGCCGGCGGCCGGGCGTACATCCGCCGCGGGGAGCAGCGCCGCTATCACGTACGCTACAAGTGCCGCATCCGCAAGCCCTGGTACTCCGTACCGTCGGTCTACGCCACCGACGTGGGCTTGCTCAAGCGCTCCCACAATACGCCCCGCCTGATACTCAACGAAATGCGCGCCTACACGACCGACACCGCGTATCGCGTGCGCGTGAGAAGTGGCTCCGGCGGGCGGCTAGTCTTCAACTTTGTCAACGCGCTAACCGCGCTGAGCGCCGAGTTGGAGGGCCGCCACTACGGAGGCGGCGTCCTGGAGCTGGTTCCCTCGGAGATCGAGAACCTGCTGCTCGCGGTGCCGGACAACGTCGAACCCGACGTCCGGGGGCTTGATCGGGCTGTGCGTACACTAGCGGCGGAATCGGTCCTGGAGCGGCAGTCGCGCATCGTCCTCGGCGCGATTGGCGTACCCGTTTCCGGCCAAGATGACTTGCTGGACGGATGGAAGAAACTCCGCGACCGCCGCCAGCGAACCCCATCATCGCCTTCCGCTTCGGCCGCGGTCAGTTTCCGGGTAGTATCGTAGCAGATCGGTGGTGAGGCGGCGATACAGCGATCGGGACGTGGGCAGCCGGCCTACCCCGCCGGCGGCGGAGCCGGGCTTCAACGAGGGGCTGTCCCTGGCAGTGGACCGGGCGCTGCGGCATCTCGATCTGCCGCCGGGGTTGGCGGAACAGATCAAGGCATGCGACTCGGTGCTGCAACTGCACTTCCCGGTGCGGCTGGACGACGGGGTGTACCACATCTTCCGCGGCTGGCGCGCCACGCACAGCTCGCATCTGCTGCCGGCCAAGGGCGGCATCCGCTACGCCACCTGCGTGGACCAGGACGAGGTGGAGGCGCTGGCGGCGCTGATGACCTACAAGTGCGCGCTGGTGGACGTGCCGTTCGGCGGCTCCAAGGGCGGCGTGCGGCTGGAGCCGGGCCGCCACTCCGAACGCGAACTGGAGGCGATCACGCGCAGGTTCGCCCGCGAGCTGACGGCGCGCGGCTACCTGAGCCCCGGCGGCAACGTACCGGCGCCCGACATGGGCACCGGCGCGCGCGAGATGGGCTGGATCGCCGACGTCTACCGCACCCTGCACCCGGAGGAGATCAACGCGCTGGCGTGCGTCACCGGCAAGCCGGTCACCTCCGGCGGCATTCCGGGCCGCGTCGAGGCGACCGGCCGCGGCGTGCAATTCGCGGTGCGCGAGCTGTTCCGCCGCCCCGAGGACCTGGCGCTGGCCGGCCTGGACGGCGGCTTGGCCGGCAAGCGGATCGTGGTGCAGGGGTTGGGCAACGTCGGCTTCCACCTGGCCAAGTATCTTTCCGAGGAGGACGGGGCGCTGATCATCGGCGTGATGACGCGCGAGGGGGCGGTCCTGGACGAGGGCGGCATCGCGGTCGCCGAGCTGCGCGAGCATCTGGACCGCGACGGCGGCGTTGCCGGGTTCCCGGGCGCGCGGACGGACGTTACCGCGGATGCGTTTCTGGCCAGCCCGTGCGACCTGCTGATCCCGGCCGCGATCGAGGGCCAGATTCACCGCGGCAACGCCGCCGCCATTCAAGCCAAACTGGTGGTGGAGGCCGCCAACGGCCCGGTCACCTTCGGGGGCGACGAGATTCTGCGGCAGCGCGGCATCCCGGTGCTGCCGGACCTGTACGTCAACGCGGGCGGCGTGACCGTCTCCTACTTCGAGTGGATCAAGAACCTGTCACACATCCGCTTCGGGCGGCTGGACCGGCGCCTGGACGAGGGCCGCGGCGCCCGCATCGTGAGCGCCCTGGAGCAAATGACGGGCCGCTCCGCCGACGCCGCGCTACGCGCCGAGCTGGTCACTGGCGCCGACGAGCTGGCGCTGGTGCGCTCCGGCCTGGACGACACCATGCGGCAGGCGTACGACGAGATCAGCGAGACGTTCCACCGCAACGACGGCATCGACGACTTCCGCACCGCCGCCTTCGTGGTCGCCCTGCGCAAAATCGCCAACACCTACCTCGACTTCGGCGTGTAGCCCCAGCCCGGCCACGACCTACCCCACAGAAAATCACCTGTTCGTCGCGGTGCGCTCTGGCCGCCTCGACCGCGCGCAGAAGGTCGCCGACGGGTACGCCCTCATGCACCAGCAGCCCGTCTTCTCCGGTGAGACTCGGCGTGGGCTTCTTCGACGTCACAGGAAGCGGCGCAGGCCGGCGAGGGTCTCGCGAGTCGACTCCGGGCCGGCGTCGTTCGGCTTGCGCCAGTGGGTTTCGACGCTGACCACGCCGGCGTAGCCGTCGTCGCGGAGCGCGGCCATCTGGCCGGCGTAGTCCACGGCGCCGCGCCCGATCGCCGTCCAGCGCGTCAGGCCGGTGGCGCCATCCACCACCTGGGCGTCCTTTACGTGCACGTGGACGAGGTACGGGAGCACGGCGCGGTAGCCGTCCGGGTAGGGCCGGCCGCCGGAGACGAAGTCGTTGCCGGGGTCCCAGATGGCGCGCAGGCGCGGATGGTCGACCGCGGCCAGGACGCGGGCCGCGTTGGGCCCGGAGTTGCCCCAGCAGGAGCGCACGTTCTCCAGGCCGAGCGTGACCTGATGCTCTTCCGCGATGGCGGCCGCGGCGCGCAGCCCGGCGGCGATCTTGGGCAGCATGGTGTCGGGGATGGCGCCGCCGCCCGGCTCCCGCGGCGAGGGGTTGCCGTTGCCGGTCATGTAGCTGCGCCGAAACGAGAAGACGCGCACGATGCCGGCTCCCAACTCGCCGGCCACGTGGCAGCTCCGCCGCACCTGCTCCAGGTGCTCCACCACCGCCGGGTGGCGGGTCACCTCCGCCTCCGCCACCGCGTCCAGCACCACCGCCTTGAAGGCGGGCGGATCGACCGCCACCACCCGCAGCCCCTCGCCGGCGATCATCCGCCCGAGCTCGGCAACGTCCGCCTCCGACAGCTCGTGGACACCGCGCCCGCCGACCCGGTTGAGCTCGACGTGGCTAAACCCCATCTCCCGCGCGGCGGGCAGGGCCAGAGCGGGATCGTCCGCGATCTCGTCAGTTACGACGCCAAGGGAAAAACTCATGTCCGGCCAAGCGTGCCCCATTCGCCCGCCCGGCGCAATAGCGCAGGAGCTGGTTCCCTGTTAGCCTTGCAAAACAGGAACCCGCTCCCGTTATGCCTGCCACCGCCCGCATACTCGACATCGACCTGCCGCCGCGCCAGTCCGCGTTTCTGTGGGGCGCGCGCAAGACCGGCAAGTCGACCTATCTGCAGCAGCGGTTCCCGGACAGCATCCGTTTCGACCTGCTCGATTCCGATCTGACCCTTGATCTGCTCCGCCGGCCGGCGCTGCTGCGGGAGCGGCTGCTGAGCCAGCCCGCGCGCCGGCTGGACGAGCCGGTGATCATCGACGAGGTGCAGAAGGCGCCGGAGGTGCTGGACGAGGTGCACCGGCTGATCGAGGAGCGCGGCCTGCGGTTCATCCTGTGCGGTTCGAGCGCGCGCAAGCTCAAGCGCGGCCGGGCCAACCTGCTCGGCGGGCGGGCGTGGCGGTACGAGATGTTCCCGTTCGTCAGCGCGGAGCTGGGGAGCGCGGACCTGCTGCGGGCGCTGAACCGGGGCCTGATCCCGTCCCACTACCTGTCCCCCGGCTACCGGAAGTCGCTCGCCGCGTACGTGCGCGACTACCTGTCGGAGGAGGTCTTCGCCGAGGGCCTGACGCGCAACGTGGCCGCCTTCGCGCGCTTCTTCGACGCCGTGGGCTACTCGCACGGCCAGCTCACCAACTACGCCAACATCGCGCGCGACTGCGGCGTGGACGCCAAGACGGTGCGCGAGTATTACCAGATTCTGTGCGACACGCTGTTGGGGAGGATGGTGCTGCCGTACCGCCGGCGGCAGGACCGGCGCGTGTTGTCGCGCACCCCCAAGTTCTACCTGTTCGACGTCGGCGTTGCCGGCGCCCTGGCCAAGCGGCGCATCGCCGAACCGCGCGGCGAGCAGTTCGGCCACGCCCTGGAGCACTTCATCCTGATGGAGCTGGCCGCGCACGCCTCCTACCGCGACCTGCACTACGACGTCCACTACTGGCGCACCCGCTCCGGGCTGGAGGTCGACTTCATCCTGGGCGCCGGCGAGGTCGCCGTCAAGGTGAAGGGTTCGGCGCACGTGCACGACCGGGAGCTGCGCCCGTTGCGCGCCTTCATGGAGGAGCACCGCCCGCGCGCCGCCCTGGTGGTGAGCACCGAGACCGCCGAGCGCGTCGTCGGCGGCATCCGCATCATGCCGTGGGAGCGCTTCCTGCGCGCCCTCTGGGCCGGCGACGTCATCACCTGATCGCATGTGGAGCCGACTGAAGCGCGGCTGACGGCGTTGCATTGTCTATTGCGGGCGGTATGATGTGAGTGAGGTACGCATGGCGCTCAACGACACCGATCTGCTGCGAATCGGCGACTACGTGAAGGTCAACATGTACGGCTGGCTCCTGGAGGTAGCCCCGAACGTCGTTGCCGTGCCGCAGATCCTCGAACGCCTTGAGCGGATCGAGCAGGAACTGGTCGTTCAGCGGCACGAGCTCAAGGCGCAACGGGAGTTGATGGAGGCGCGCTTCGCGGCCGTAGACAAGCGGTTCGAGGACATGAACAAGCGCTTCGAGGACATGAACGAGCGCTTCGGAGACATGAACAAGCGCTTCACCGGGATGCAGCGGATGGTCGGCGGCGGCTTCGCGCTGCTCGGCGCCGCCATGACGGTCTTCAAGTTCCTGGTCTGACCGGCTGGCGCCGCGGTGACGAGCAGCGGCGGCGGCGCCCTATTGGCGACGTGAACGGAAGAGGACCCGCCGTGGCGATCTTCAGAGCACCGGCCGCGCGTCGCGCTGGTGGTGAGCACCGAGCCGGCCGACCGGGTGGTCGGCGGCATGCCGTGGATCGCTTCCTCCACGCCCTCCGGGCCGGCGACGTCATCGCCTGACCGCATGGAGCTTGAACCGGAGGGCGCTGCACGCGCCGCTCCGTTCGCGGTCCTCGCGCTGGCGGTCGCGCATCAGGCGATCGACCGCGCTGCCCTGCTGTTTTCGGTAGCGCGCGCCGCGGCCGCGCAGGTCGCCGGCCACGCGCGCGATGTTCCGGTGGACGCGCACCTCGATGACGTGTTCGCGGTCGGTTGGAATCCAATCTAGCCGAGTGCCCGGCTCCATCCCCGCCAGGGCGACGATCCGGGCCGGGACGGTCACCTATTTTTCCGTGATCGTCGTTACCATGGAATCACTGTAGAGGATACGCGGCGGCTCCCCCTCCTCCTCCTCGTCTCTTGGGGGGCAGCCGCCCTACTCGCGCATTCTCATCTTGATTGTCGCTGAGTTCTCATCTTGATTGTCGCTCGACAGCGCGGATACTCGCGGGGGAGGAGGTCTATCCCCGCGCTTACGGGGAAACCACGCCGCCGGATAGCTCCTGCTCTACGGCGCCGGGTCTATCCCCGCGCTTACGGGGAAACCCGAAGTAGACCACGCCAACCCCGGCGCCGTTCGGGTCTATCCCCGCGCTTACGGGGAAACCTCCATCGTGGAGGTGAGCTCCGGGGAGAGTCTGGGTCTATCCCCGCGCTTACGGGGAAACCCGCTCATGCGGTAGTTCGTTATCAGCACTTCCGGGTCTATCCCCGCGCTTACGGGGAAACCACGAGCGTCATCACTTCGGCGATTCCGGGCCGAGGTCTATCCCCGCGCTTACGGGGAAACCCTCGGGCGCAGCGCAGGCCGACGTCGGCAAGAGGGTCTATCCCCGCGCTTACGGGGAACCCAAGCCCGGGGAACAGGAGGAAGACATGGAAACGGTCTATCCCCGCGCTTACGGGGAAACCGGGAACACCGCCTCGCTGGGTGCGCGCGGTTCGGGTCTATCCCCGCGCTTACGGGGAAACCACCAAGTCCACGCGGCCGAATCCGCTGAATTCGGGTCTATCCCCGCGCTTACGGGGAAACCCCCTCCGCCACCGCCCGATCCGTGCCCACGAAAGGTCTATCCCCGCGCTTACGGGGAAACCCAGGTGGTGTTCGCGTTCGGCAATAGCCTTCAGGGTCTATCCCCGCGCTTACGGGGAAACCCCCTCCTCCGGGGAATACCGATGAACCCTGTAGGGTCTATCCCCGCGCTTACGGGGAAACCGGGGGCTCGGGAGCGGGGCGTCGCACGAGGAGAGGTCTATCCCCGCGCTTACGGGGAAACCGGGGGCTCGGGAGCGGGGCGTCGCACGAGGAGAGGTCTATCCCCGCGCTTACGGGGAAACCGGAGTGATAGTCTGATGGTTGCCTCCACGTCCAGGTCTATCCCCGCGCTTACGGGGAAACCGTAAGCCGTTCGCCAGTCATACTCCGCCTCCTTGGTCTATCCCCGCGCTTACGGGGAAACCCCGAGGGTGAGCTCGTACCGATGCCGGGGAGCGGGTCTATCCCCGCGCTTACGGGGAAACCGTGTTGTGCTTCCCGTATGGGCGACGCTGGACGGGTCTATCCCCGCGCTTACGGGGAAACCGAGAAGGCGGTCAGGCTGATGGGCACCGAGCCGGGTCTATCCCCGCGCTTACGGGGAAACCGCTAACAGCTCTTCTTACTGCCCTTCTTCTTCGGGTCTATCCCCGCGCTTACGGGGAAACCGGCGTCGTCAGCGAACCACGTGTCGCGGTCCTGGGTCTATCCCCGCGCTTACGGGGAAACCGCCGGTACACCCCGCCTCATCACACGGGCCAGAGGTCTATCCCCGCGCTTACGGGGAAACCCTAACACATATCCCCGTTGCGAGGATGAATGCAGGTCTATCCCCGCGCTTACGGGGAAACCGCCGATGGTCGGATACTGCTCTTGGTGCGCCAGGGTCTATCCCCGCGCTTACGGGGAAACCGCACGCGCTCAGTAGCCGATCTCGCTACGCTCAGGTCTATCCCCGCGCTTACGGGGAAACCGTGTACCTTTGGCGCTTGACTGCCCAGGAGAAAGGTCTATCCCCGCGCTTACGGGGAAACCGGAGGGCGGATACATCCGGCGGCGGTCTCCGGGGGTCTATCCCCGCGCTTACGGGGAAACCCCTTATCCTGTGCGTCTATCGGCATTCTGATGAGGTCTATCCCCGCGCTTACGGGGAAACCGATGAGGATGCCATGACCGGCGCGACGACGCCGGGTCTATCCCCGCGCTTACGGGGAAACCCCAGCTCGATCTGCCGGAGCGCGCGCTGGTAGCGGTCTATCCCCGCGCTTACGGGGAAACCCTACGGCGCCAAGGCGAGAAAGACGCTTAATAGGGTCTATCCCCGCGCTTACGGGGAAACCGCCAGCTGGCACGCCTGGCGGTGCGCGGGCATGGGTCTATCCCCGCGCTTACGGGGAAACCCCGCTTCGTCCCGACCGACGCGACCGTTCGGAAGGTCTATCCCCGCGCTTACGGGGAAACCCGCTGATGGCCGGGCCTACGTGGCTATGCGACGGGTCTATCCCCGCGCTTACGGGGAAACCGGTTCACGGGTTTGCTGGGTGATGCTTTGGGCGGGTCTATCCCCGCGCTTACGGGGAAACCTGCGGGGTGGGTTGGTCGGGGTGTACGGTCGGGGGTCTATCCCCGCGCTTACGGGGAAACCTCCGCATCCGTGTGATTGTCCGGAGGGAATGTGGGTCTATCCCCGCGCTTACGGGGAAACCGGCTAGCGTTGACGGGTCCAGGACGGTCGCGGAGGTCTATCCCCGCGCTTACGGGGAAACCGGCTGCCGGAGTAGTCGGTCAACGTCTACCAGGGGTCTATCCCCGCGCTTACGGGGAAACCGGCGAACACCGCTTTGCGCTCGTCGGAAGTCAAGGTCTATCCCCGCGCTTACGGGGAAACCTGGCGGGGCGACACGAACACGTGGCGTACGGCGGGTCTATCCCCGCGCTTACGGGGAAACCGTCAAGCCGGAGACGAGGCCGGCGGTCAGAAGGGGTCTATCCCCGCGCTTACGGGGAAACCAACCCGCCGCCGCCCCCCCCGTGGGCAGAAAAAGGGTCTATCCCCGCGCTTACGGGGAAACCTCGGAGCAGCAGCCGGACCGTGCGTTCGTGCGGGGTCTATCCCCGCGCTTACGGGGAAACCCCACGTGGAACGCATACCAGTCCCGCTTGTCCGGGTCTATCCCCGCGCTTACGGGGAAACCAAGTTCTTGACGCACTTCTGGCAAGCTGCTATAGGTCTATCCCCGCGCTTACGGGGAAACCGGCCGGATCAACCTCCCGCCAACGCTCCCAAAAGGTCTATCCCCGCGCTTACGGGGAAACCACCCCTGGGACCGCCTCCTCACTGAACAGGTCGGGTCTATCCCCGCGCTTACGGGGAAACCCGCCGGTTGTTCCGCGGTACGCGCCCGTGGAGAGGTCTATCCCCGCGCTTACGGGGAAACCTGGGGGCAGCATTTGACCTACCCCGGTCAATGAGGTCTATCCCCGCGCTTACGGGGAAACCTGGGGGGTCGATTCGGTTCGATCCGATTATGCGGGTCTATCCCCGCGCTTACGGGGAAACCGAGTGGACCTTGACCTGTGGTGGGCATGGGTGGGGTCTATCCCCGCGCTTACGGGGAAACCCGTGCTATCCGATCCCGCCGTAGATGCCTACGCGGTCTATCCCCGCGCTTACGGGGAAACCATGAGCGGTTGGTCTTGAACGGCGCAGCGCAGGGGTCTATCCCCGCGCTTACGGGGAAACCCGCCAGAGTCATTGTCGCGCTTGACGTAGCCGAGGTCTATCCCCGCGCTTACGGGGAAACCGAGGAGCGCGCCCGTTGCGGCCCGCTACGCCCGGGTCTATCCCCGCGCTTACGGGGAAACCCCTGGTATCCGGCGCCGGATACCGTGGTTGGCGGGTCTATCCCCGCGCTTACGGGGAAACCAAAATACCCCCCAATAAACGCCTCGGTATAGAAGGTCTATCCCCGCGCTTACGGGGAAACCTACGTCCTGCTGCTCCGCGTTCATCTCGTAGAAGGTCTATCCCCGCGCTTACGGGGAAACCGGGGCATGGGTAGGGCTTATCAACGGCTGCACAGGTCTATCCCCGCGCTTACGGGGAAACCCGTCCGCCCGCGCGCACACGTCAGCCTCGAGCGGGTCTATCCCCGCGCTTACGGGGAAACCCGATGCTGATTGCTTCCTTGACGATTTCGGCCGGGTCTATCCCCGCGCTTACGGGGAAACCACTACCAGCTTGAGCTATCCCCGGCCGTTGACGGGTCTATCCCCGCGCTTACGGGGAAACCGGGACAGTAACGGATCTGCAAGTCTACGCGGAAGGTCTATCCCCGCGCTTACGGGGAAACCCTCCTGCAGCTTCAGCTTGTAGCTTTGAGAAGTGGTCTATCCCCGCGCTTACGGGGAAACCATAGTCTTAACCGGACGCAACGGCCGGCCGCGGGGTCTATCCCCGCGCTTACGGGGAAACCGAAAACGCTATATTAGGGGGCAACCTTTCTTAGGGTCTATCCCCGCGCTTACGGGGAAACCGATCTATCCCCGGCCCCGTCGGCGCCGTTGACGGGTCTATCCCCGCGCTTACGGGGAAACCCCGAGAAAACGAGCAAAACGCGATTGACGTCGAGGTCTATCCCCGCGCTTACGGGGAAACCTTCTCGGTAGAGACCGAGCACTATGACGATACGGGTCTATCCCCGCGCTTACGGGGAAACCTCATCCTCTACCGAGAAAACGAGCAGAACGCGAGGTCTATCCCCGCGCTTACGGGGAAACCGTACCGCGGATGTGCAGTTGCGGGACGTGGTGAGGTCTATCCCCGCGCTTACGGGGAAACCAATAACCACGCGCGGGCGACCTATCGGGAGAACGGTCTATCCCCGCGCTTACGGGGAAACCGAGTTGAGGGCGAGGCAGCAGGGTGTCAGTGAGGTCTATCCCCGCGCTTACGGGGAAACCCGGGATGACAACAACACCGTGGTGGCCACTGCGGGTCTATCCCCGCGCTTACGGGGAAACCGCCCGAATCAACGCGCGCATAAGATCCGCCTCGGGTCTATCCCCGCGCTTACGGGGAAACCATGATAGGATCAGATAAGGGCAATTATCTGACGGGTCTATCCCCGCGCTTACGGGGAAACCCGCATCCACACCCAATAAACAGTCACCATCTGGGGTCTATCCCCGCGCTTACGGGGAAACCTACTCTGGGGTTGGTGGTGGGTGACGGTTACAGGGTCTATCCCCGCGCTTACGGGGAAACCACCAATACTTGGCGTGCGGTCTTCGCTGGGGGGGGGGGGGTCTATCCCCGCGCTTACGGGGAAACCACTGGGCGCCATCTGCACCGCGGGGAGGTCTCGGGTCTATCCCCGCGCTTACGGGGAAACCACGACGTCGGCCACGCTGGTAATACCCTCCAGCGGTCTATCCCCGCGCTTACGGGGAAACCACGGCATGCGGCGCCCATGTGGGGCCGAACATGGGTCTATCCCCGCGCTTACGGGGAAACCGTCCGCCTGGCGCCGGGGAGCCGGGATCTACCGGGTCTATCCCCGCGCTTACGGGGAAACCCTGCGGCTCTGGCCACGGGAAACCCCGCCGCCAGGTCTATCCCCGCGCTTACGGGGAAACCTCGTGTACGTAGCGTACCAAGTATGCCGCGGCGGGTCTATCCCCGCGCTTACGGGGAAACCGCGATGGTGGCGAGGGTCGCCGCGGGAACCAGGGGTCTATCCCCGCGCTTACGGGGAAACCACTACGACCCGTTGGTTGCCAGTCAATGCCGGCGGTCTATCCCCGCGCTTACGGGGAAACCGCTTGTCTCCAGCCTTCGACCTGCGGATGCTCGGGTCTATCCCCGCGCTTACGGGGAAACCCAGGGGCATAAGGCGGCGGATACCCTTCGACAAGGTCTATCCCCGCGCTTACGGGGAAACCGCCGAGATCATGCTTGTCCGTAAACCTGGCGTGGGTCTATCCCCGCGCTTACGGGGAAACCCCTGCATCCGCACCTCCGGCTCCGCGCAGTACGGGTCTATCCCCGCGCTTACGGGGAAACCCATGTGCTTCGCGCTCAAGCTCAAGCCTCGCTTGGTCTATCCCCGCGCTTACGGGGAAACCATCTACGCCCGTCACTTCCCGGAGGGCGGCTGGGGTCTATCCCCGCGCTTACGGGGAAACCACAAATAGGGATAAGGGCGGCGGCCCCGACAGGGGTCTATCCCCGCGCTTACGGGGAAACCGAACTCGGCGACGTGACATACACCCCAAACGCAGGTCTATCCCCGCGCTTACGGGGAAACCAGCTCCAGGCCGCCCTTGCCGGGGTCCAGCAGAGGTCTATCCCCGCGCTTACGGGGAAACCTAATGCTCATGGTGCGCAGTCTCGTAGTACGAGGGTCTATCCCCGCGCTTACGGGGAAACCTGCGGCGCACCTGGGGGGAGTCGGGTCCTTGGAGGTCTATCCCCGCGCTTACGGGGAAACCTCGGTTGCATCCTTCGCCGAATGGGAATCAGCAGGTCTATCCCCGCGCTTACGGGGAAACCGACGAGGATCAAGAGTACGTAGCTACCTGCTCAGGTCTATCCCCGCGCTTACGGGGAAACCGGAGCCGCTCGTTACTACCAGGCGTCCAAGACGGGTCTATCCCCGCGCTTACGGGGAAACCCCACTCGCCTCTGCCAGCACACTGGTACTTTCGGGTCGATCCCCGCGCTTACGGGGAAACCTTGCCGAATGGGTAGTCAATGCCTTCGGTACCAGGTCTATCCCCGCGCTTACGGGGAAACCCTCAGCCGCTTCCGCTTCCTCACGATCTGTCACGGTCTATCCCCGCGCTTACGGGGAAACCCAGGAGCCAGGTCCAAATCAGCTTCGCATGACGGGTCTATCCCCGCGCTTACGGGGAAACCGCCGTGCACGCTCCCCCGGCTCCCCGGAGAGAGGGTCTATCCCCGCGCTTACGGGGAAACCGGGGGATCGCAGCCGCCAGCGGGATCGCCCACGGGTCTATCCCCGCGCTTACGGGGAAACCCTAGTGCGATACCTACTCCCACGCGGATACCGCGGTCTATCCCCGCGCTTACGGGGAAACCCCGCCCGGCGCGCTACCATCCTGCCGATTGAGGGGTCTATCCCCGCGCTTACGGGGAAACCCGCGCCGTTGATCGACGTCGCACGCTCAAGCACGGTCTATCCCCGCGCTTACGGGGAAACCTCCCTTTCCCACTGCGCAACCGCGCCCAGGACGGGTCTATCCCCGCGCTTACGGGGAAACCCGTCTTATAAACGCTGTTCTTAGACCAGGCGCCGGTCTATCCCCGCGCTTACGGGGAAACCAAGACCACGACCTACAAGGGCAAGGGCGCGCAGGGTCTATCCCCGCGCTTACGGGGAAACCCCGAGAGAGACAGGCTTATGCGGGCGCATGCGCGGTCTATCCCCGCGCTTACGGGGAAACCCGCTACTGGCTCGCAGGCTCCTTACGGTACTGAGGTCTATCCCCGCGCTTACGGGGAAACCCATGACGGGACGCTGGCATAGTGACAGATAGGCGGTCTATCCCCGCGCTTACGGGGAAACCTAGACGACGGTCAAGGTACCGAGAGAGACAGGCGGTCTATCCCCGCGCTTACGGGGAAACCTGATCCTCGTCCGACCAAAAGACCCGGTACTTGGGTCTATCCCCGCGCTTACGGGGAAACCCTACCCATTCGGCAACTCCACTGAGCCACGTCAGGTCTATCCCCGCGCTTACGGGGAAACCCAGCGCTTGCCTACCCCCACGTCAGGCTCTGGCGGTCTATCCCCGCGCTTACGGGGAAACCGGCTGGCGGGTGAGGGGGTCGGCAGTGTGCCGAGGTCTATCCCCGCGCTTACGGGGAAACCGCTGAGACGGGGGTGCGGCGGTATCGTGACAGCGGTCTATCCCCGCGCTTACGGGGAAACCGGCGTCCGAAGGCACGGACCTGCTGTAATCGGGGGTCTATCCCCGCGCTTACGGGGAAACCCGTCGCCAGACGTTCGGGCGCACTCCCAACCTGGGTCTATCCCCGCGCTTACGGGGAAACCGGGATGGCCTGTGGCGTTTACCAATCCATGTACGGTCTATCCCCGCGCTTACGGGGAAACCGGCTCCAAGGTCGGGCACGGGGGCAAGGCGTGGGGTCTATCCCCGCGCTTACGGGGAAACCCGCCACAGTCCGCCACTTCGACCCGCCCAGCCGGGTCTATCCCCGCGCTTACGGGGAAACCAGCGCCCAGGGCTGGCGGGGTTGGGTACTGAGAGGTCTATCCCCGCGCTTACGGGGAAACCTACTGAAGTCTTCATTTGGGTCTCCTTCGCATCGGTCTATCCCCGCGCTTACGGGGAAACCGGCGCGGCCACGCGACCGCGGGCTCGCGGCGCAGGTCTATCCCCGCGCTTACGGGGAAACCTCAGGGGGGCCGGGAGCATCAACAACTACAACAGGTCTATCCCCGCGCTTACGGGGAAACCGCGAGCTCCTCGTCGCGGGTAATGGCGAGCCACGGTCTATCCCCGCGCTTACGGGGAAACCGGAGTACCACAGGCGTATCGAAGCGATAGAGAGGGTCTATCCCCGCGCTTACGGGGAAACCCTCGCGTGCCGACATTCGCTACCTCAAGAACGGGGTCTATCCCCGCGCTTACGGGGAAACCGGCTCCAAGGTCGGGCACGGGGGCAAGGCGTGGGGTCTATCCCCGCGCTTACGGGGAAACCCGAGATGCACGTATTCCGCTACTGGAAGCGATGGGTCTATCCCCGCGCTTACGGGGAAACCCTCGGCGGCGTGAATACGGTCGAGAAGCTCAACGGTCTATCCCCGCGCTTACGGGGAAACCCGGCGCGGGCTATCTCTGCCACGTCGGCGGCGCGGTCTATCCCCGCGCTTACGGGGAAACCTGATGCCATCTTCGGTTACGGTTACCCTAACGGGGTCTATCCCCGCGCTTACGGGGAAACCACAGTAGGTGGTTGGTAGTGGCTCCCGATACGAGGTCTATCCCCGCGCTTACGGGGAAACCGCAACCAACTACTGATACTCAACGCCGAGAGTGGGTCTATCCCCGCGCTTACGGGGAAACCGGTAGTCTCAGTCCACGCGCCATCGGTCCCCGGGGTCTATCCCCGCGCTTACGGGGAAACCCCACGCTATGCGCCGCCGCCCATCCGCGTTGACGGTCTATCCCCGCGCTTACGGGGAAACCCGTGGCCTCGCCATCCTCCAGAGCTCCGCCCAGGGTCTATCCCCGCGCTTACGGGGAAACCGTCTTCGACGTGGCGACGGTGACGAGCACGCCGGGTCTATCCCCGCGCTTACGGGGAAACCGAAGGTCCGAATCCGAAGATGCCTGCGGGGTGGGGTCTATCCCCGCGCTTACGGGGAAACCCAGAGTATCGACGAGCAGCCGCGCCTTGCCCCGGGTCTATCCCCGCGCTTACGGGGAAACCCCAGCGGCGGCTGCGTGCGGAACGCCGCGGGGAGGTCTATCCCCGCGCTTACGGGGAAACCCAGCATGGTGCGGGTCGAGTACGACACCAGTCGGGTCTATCCCCGCGCTTACGGGGAAACCCAGCATGGTGCGGGTCGAGTACGACACCAGTCGGGTCTATCCCCGCGCTTACGGGGAAACCGCTCGGTCAGTTCCATGTAGTACCTCCAGGTACGGTCTATCCCCGCGCTTACGGGGAAACCGCCTTCTTCCTTATCGCCGGGAACCGCTCGTTAGGTCTATCCCCGCGCTTACGGGGAAACCTGTGCGAGGTGCGCAGTATGGCAGACGATCTTCGGTCTATCCCCGCGCTTACGGGGAAACCCCTGCTGGTCGTCAAATTGGATCGCCTTACTCGGGTCTATCCCCGCGCTTACGGGGAAACCGCTTGGGCAGTTTCTGTTCTCCTTGTCGATGGCGGTCTATCCCCGCGCTTACGGGGAAACCCACCACCACCACCACCACCAGGCGCGCGGTCTATCCCCGCGCTTACGGGGAAACCCGCCCCGGATTCAGCTTCTCCTGCAGCAGCCCGGGTCTATCCCCGCGCTTACGGGGAAACCGGTCTCCGTTACCATAAATGCTAATGGTCTCGGGGTCTATCCCCGCGCTTACGGGGAAACCTGCTATCCGGCCCCATTCCCAGTACTTCACTCAGGTCTATCCCCGCGCTTACGGGGAAACCCGGGGGCACCGGCACCGCCACCAGGGTGTCAGGGGTCTATCCCCGCGCTTACGGGGAAACCTTACACCAATGACACACAACAATGCTCGCACCGGGTCTATCCCCGCGCTTACGGGGAAACCGTCATTGACGTAACCGAGCAGGAGGGGCGCGCAGGTCTATCCCCGCGCTTACGGGGAAACCGCCTGCTTGCCGAAGTCCACCCAGTAGCCAACGGGTCTATCCCCGCGCTTACGGGGAAACCTAACCGATCAGCCGTCCGACCTGTCGGCGGCGCGGTCTATCCCCGCGCTTACGGGGAAACCTCCGGTTCATCCTCGTAGACCTCCAGCACCGTGGGTCTATCCCCGCGCTTACGGGGAAACCCGAGTAGGAGGATGGAGGCCTGCGGAGAAGTGGGGTCTATCCCCGCGCTTACGGGGAAACCCGCCTCCGCCAATACCAGGAACAACATCCAGGCGGTCTATCCCCGCGCTTACGGGGAAACCGCAGGGAGCTTGTACGAGGCGGCGGACAAGATGGGTCTATCCCCGCGCTTACGGGGAAACCAGGGGCTTCCCCCGCCGCCGTAGTGTCTACCGAGGTCTATCCCCGCGCTTACGGGGAAACCCAGGAAGTGGGGAAGCGCGGCGCGCCTGGGAAGGGTCTATCCCCGCGCTTACGGGGAAACCCGTTCGGACGGCGCGAGATCGAGACCGACCAGGGGTCTATCCCCGCGCTTACGGGGAAACCGTGGTGGCCGTGGTGGCCGGCGCCGTGGTGCGCGGTCTATCCCCGCGCTTACGGGGAAACCGTCGGCCAGATGGTCGGGCGCGACCGTTGCCAAGGTCTATCCCCGCGCTTACGGGGAAACCGCGCTTGCGGTCGATGCTCCTGTGCCGCCCTTGGGTCTATCCCCGCGCTTACGGGGAAACCACGCCAAGCGGAGCGTGCAGGTATCGGCGATGAGGTCTATCCCCGCGCTTACGGGGAAACCGAGCCGACCGACGAGACGCATGCGTACCGCCCAGGTCTATCCCCGCGCTTACGGGGAAACCGTAACCCCTCGGGCGCGCGCCCATTCTTAGGGGGGTCTATCCCCGCGCTTACGGGGAAACCACCCGCACCGGCGGAACCCGCAGAGTAGGCAAAGGTCTATCCCCGCGCTTACGGGGAAACCTACCCGCAAGGCCGTTTCGGAGCGGTGGGACAAGGTCTATCCCCGCGCTTACGGGGAAACCCGGCTTGACGCCCGTTTGCGAAACGTGCTAACAGGTCTATCCCCGCGCTTACGGGGAAACCGAAGGCGGCAGCTAAAGGACCGCGTACACCGCGGGTCTATCCCCGCGCTTACGGGGAAACCCACTGGCCTCCCACGCCTGCCCGTACAGGTACGGGTCTATCCCCGCGCTTACGGGGAAACCGCTGCGGCTCGCGAAGCGGACGTACAGCGTCAGGGTCTATCCCCGCGCTTACGGGGAAACCACAGTAAGCCGGCGGGTGGCAAGTCCGGGAAGAGGTCTATCCCCGCGCTTACGGGGAAACCGGCCCCTGCTCTCCGGGGAGCCCGGCGTTCAGAGGTCTATCCCCGCGCTTACGGGGAAACCCAGAAGCTGATCCAGGATAACATATCCAATACGGGTCTATCCCCGCGCTTACGGGGAAACCAGATTCTTGGGGCAGTCCTTCCCGCCCCCAGGGGGTCTATCCCCGCGCTTACGGGGAAACCACCAGCTTCTCAGCCTGCCCACGGTCTACGCCGGGTCTATCCCCGCGCTTACGGGGAAACCCGGGATACGAGTGTCCCGCTACTGGCTGTAATGGGTCTATCCCCGCGCTTACGGGGAAACCCCCACACCAGTCGTAGGCACCCAGATGAAGTCGGGTCTATCCCCGCGCTTACGGGGAAACCGCACAGCGGCAAGCTGTCGGTAGAGGAGTGGCAGGTCTATCCCCGCGCTTACGGGGAAACCGTTCCTGCATTCCTGCGCCGGGAAGTACATGGAGGTCTATCCCCGCGCTTACGGGGAAACCAGCAGCAGCTCCTTCCGCAGCCGTTCAGACTCGGGTCTATCCCCGCGCTTACGGGGAAACCAGTATCAACCGCAATGATGAGCCGTCAACTCGGGGTCTATCCCCGCGCTTACGGGGAAACCGCAACATACGTATCGTTTCCGATGGGGGCAATGGGTCTATCCCCGCGCTTACGGGGAAACCAGCGCACAGCCGGATTCCCGATTCGCTGGTCACGGTCTATCCCCGCGCTTACGGGGAAACCGACACCACGGTTCTCGGTCTTTCCGCCACCCCGGGTCTATCCCCGCGCTTACGGGGAAACCCCTGCGATGCGTGCACCCCCCACTTCGCAGGGAGGTCTATCCCCGCGCTTACGGGGAAACCGGCACGGTCATCTCCGGCGGGCAGATGATCAGGGGTCTATCCCCGCGCTTACGGGGAAACCCTGTTACGCTTACTGCCCTACGTGCTGTGATAGGGTCTATCCCCGCGCTTACGGGGAAACCGATACGCGAGATCGCCTTCCGTGGTCAGGGGGTGGTCTATCCCCGCGCTTACGGGGAAACCCGGAGCTCTGGGTTGCTTTCATCCTCCATCGACGGTCTATCCCCGCGCTTACGGGGAAACCCCCCGTCGGCTCAAGGGCGGCGTGTTGATGGCGGGTCTATCCCCGCGCTTACGGGGAAACCATCAGCATCGATCCATCGTGCATCTCGACCCGGGGTCTATCCCCGCGCTTACGGGGAAACCGCTCGTCCGCCTGCACACCCCACTGCTGGAGCGGGTCTATCCCCGCGCTTACGGGGAAACCACGTTAGTCGATAGCGGCTTTCCTGTTCCTGCAGGTCTATCCCCGCGCTTACGGGGAAACCCTTCGCGTGGGCGGGGCGGTCGGCGCGCTTCTGGGTCTATCCCCGCGCTTACGGGGAAACCGGCGCCGGCGGCGGATACTGTGCTATCTACAGCGGTCTATCCCCGCGCTTACGGGGAAACCGCATAGATTCTTCCCACATAGACATGGCTCCGTGGTCTATCCCCGCGCTTACGGGGAAACCCGAAAGGGCCGTTGCCACGAGACGGCAGCCAGAGGTCTATCCCCGCGCTTACGGGGAAACCGCGGTCAAGGTAAATCTCGGCAAATCTCGATTGGGTCTATCCCCGCGCTTACGGGGAAACCGGAAGGACCGGAGTGGAGCTTGGTAGAATCCGAGGTCTATCCCCGCGCTTACGGGGAAACCGTATTACGAAACCCCGAAAACAACAGCTTTTGGGGTCTATCCCCGCGCTTACGGGGAAACCCACCACCACCACCAACCGCCCGCGGGCAGTAGGGGTCTATCCCCGCGCTTACGGGGAAACCCGCGGGGCGCACCACGGGGCGCTATGGGCCGAAGGTCTATCCCCGCGCTTACGGGGAAACCCTTCCGCCTGGCGCTTACGTATGTTCCCTATGAGGTCTATCCCCGCGCTTACGGGGAAACCGTGAAGGCGGCTGCCACTGCTACGGTAGTCGGAGGTCTATCCCCGCGCTTACGGGGAAACCTCAACCGACCCGGTGGTGCGAAGGGAAGGGAAGGGTCTATCCCCGCGCTTACGGGGAAACCTGTAGGAGGGGTCGGATGCGGGGTGTGTTGAAGGGTCTATCCCCGCGCTTACGGGGAAACCGCAAGCGCAGCGTCCTTGTCCGCCTTGTCGGCGGGTCTATCCCCGCGCTTACGGGGAAACCGCCCGGCGGTAGCCCCGGAATGGCCACGCCAGGGGTCTATCCCCGCGCTTACGGGGAAACCAATGCTCTGATCCCCATGAAACATGTTGCAGCAGGTCTATCCCCGCGCTTACGGGGAAACCCCCCACGAAGTGCTGATGCGCGCCGAACTGCCAGGTCTATCCCCGCGCTTACGGGGAAACCTCGAACAAAGAGCCTTGGCACTCACTTCGTTAGGGTCTATCCCCGCGCTTACGGGGAAACCGAGCGGGAGCGAATGGCCGACGAGATCTCTGGCGGTCTATCCCCGCGCTTACGGGGAAACCCACGGCGGCGGTACGGGGTAGGCCAGTAGGGGAGGTCTATCCCCGCGCTTACGGGGAAACCCGCCCAAGGTGCGGCAGTATGGGCCGGTCGAGAGGTCTATCCCCGCGCTTACGGGGAAACCGAATCCGGCTCGCTTGTCGATACAAGTGTGCGGGGTCTATCCCCGCGCTTACGGGGAAACCCAAGGGTTCCCTCGGTAAACGGGCCGCGCTATAGGTCTATCCCCGCGCTTACGGGGAAACCGCCGAAAGCGCGCCAGACCTACGCTGGCTGCCGGGTCTATCCCCGCGCTTACGGGGAAACCCCACCACCGCCGCCGCCACCACGGCCGCGGCGGGGTCTATCCCCGCGCTTACGGGGAAACCGCCGGCTGCCGTGCACGCTCCCCCCGGAGGGAGGGTCTATCCCCGCGCTTACGGGGAAACCCGCTCCGGGCGCGCGGCGTGGAGATCAAGGGCAGGTCTATCCCCGCGCTTACGGGGAAACCTCATAGCGCCAGTTGGCGAGGTCGCCGTATTCGGGTCTATCCCCGCGCTTACGGGGAAACCGCCCACGAGGCCGGCGCGCTCCACCACATGCAGGGTCTATCCCCGCGCTTACGGGGAAACCGCGACTACCAGGCAGCCATAGACGCACAGGACGGGTCTATCCCCGCGCTTACGGGGAAACCATGAACTTCATGCGCTCCCTTGTAGGTACGTCGGGTCTATCCCCGCGCTTACGGGGAAACCTGTTCACGTCTGCAACAACAGGAACCTTCGTAGGGTCTATCCCCGCGCTTACGGGGAAACCGTGAGTCCAGCCCCGCGGCGCATAGTGCCACTCGGTCTATCCCCGCGCTTACGGGGAAACCGCGCCGCCGTGCTGCGGGGAATCGCGTAAATCGGGTCTATCCCCGCGCTTACGGGGAAACCGTCAAGCGCCCGTTGCGCCACCACCGCCGGCGGGGTCTATCCCCGCGCTTACGGGGAAACCCGCCGCGGTGCGCGTGTCCGCCGCGCTCATCAGGGTCTATCCCCGCGCTTACGGGGAAACCCGCGGGGCGCACCACGGGGCGCTATGGGGCGAAGGTCTATCCCCGCGCTTACGGGGACCCCCTGGGCGCTCTCTGGGACCTCAAGTCGACGAGGTCTATCCCCGCGCTTACGGGGAAACCCCCCGCCCCACCGCTCGTGCGCGATCCCGTGAAGGTCTATCCCCGCGCTTACGGGGAAACCCACCCGGACCTCATCGCGCCGGTGCGCAAGGCAGGTCTATCCCCGCGCTTACGGGGAAACCTCATTCTCGATTACGTAGGTCGCGCCGCATTGCGGTCTATCCCCGCGCTTACGGGGAAACCCCGTGGCGAGCGTGAGCTCGGTCGAGGTTAGATGGTCTATCCCCGCGCTTACGGGGAAACCAAGACGGCAGACGCGGCCGCGACCGCCAACTACGGTCTATCCCCGCGCTTACGGGGAAACCGTGCTGGTGGCGGCGGAAGACCTGCAGAGGCTGGGTCTATCCCCGCGCTTACGGGGAAACCTGAGCCGGCTGTGGCCGGCGTTCGCGCGCCGGAGGTCTATCCCCGCGCTTACGGGGAAACCGAAGGCGTTAAGTGACCGCGCACCTTGCCGCTGGGTCTATCCCCGCGCTTACGGGGAAACCGGTATCCGGCTGCTGCGCCTAACAAACCGCCGGGGTCTATCCCCGCGCTTACGGGGAAACCATTCCGAGTCTGAGAAGCAGACTATCGACCAGGGGTCTATCCCCGCGCTTACGGGGAAACCCGCCACCAGCAGACGATGTTCCCGTCAACGTCAGGTCTATCCCCGCGCTTACGGGGAAACCTCCCTCTCCCACTGCGCAACCGCGCCCAACACGGGTCTATCCCCGCGCTTACGGGGAAACCCCGAGGGAACCCTTGGTAAACGGAAATTCGCCAGGTCTATCCCCGCGCTTACGGGGAAACCCGGTCGCTGGTGGCACTACGGACGTGGCGCCCGGGTCTATCCCCGCGCTTACGGGGAAACCCTCTGCCACCATTACGGGGTCCAATTTGGTCACGGTCTATCCCCGCGCTTACGGGGAAACCACATCATCTTTCGCGCCAGAGATTCTTGATCGTGGTCTATCCCCGCGCTTACGGGGAAACCAGCTTGACGACGAGCAGGCAATCAATCTCGCCAGGTCTATCCCCGCGCTTACGGGGAAACCGTGCTAATCACCAACTACCGCTTTGCCGCTTGCGGTCTATCCCCGCGCTTACGGGGAAACCCGGCGGAAGGAGACAATCTTGACCGAACTCGAAGGTCTATCCCCGCGCTTACGGGGAAACCCCCCGCGAGCTGGTGGACGAGGCACGCCGGCGCGGTCTATCCCCGCGCTTACGGGGAAACCTCTGCGTCAAAATGACCCACTGAAATCGTAATGTCAAAGACCAACGGCTTGGCCTACGGCGATTCGCCGGCCATGCGGCGGATCAGATGCCACACGAGCCGCGCGTCCGGCAAGGCTCGATGTATTCGAGCCGGAACGCTGATGGACTCGACTTCGCAGGCCGTCGCCAGCGAGGCATGAAACCCTCGCCACTGTTCATATCGAAGCATGGCGCAGTCCCACGTGCAACCAATCGGGGGTAGTCCGGCTACCTGGCACGTGTGAGCAAGAACCTGCCTGTCGAAGGCTGCGTTGTACGCGATGACGAGACGTCCGCTCATGATCGTCTCCAGGACTCCGTGAACCCGCTCATACGGGGCCGCACCGTCAAGAGTCTCGGCGGTCAGACCGTGCACGCGCGACGTTGCGGGATCGGGCGGCGTGCGCGGGCGCACGACGGCATCGAAAAGAGTGTCACCCCCGGGGCCGACTACTGCCGCCTCGACGATCTCCGCGTTCTGGTCCAGGCCGGTCGTCTCGACGTCGATCACCAACCAGTCATCACGCCGCACCAGGCGGCGGGCCCAGCTCTTCGCCTCGGCCATCGCGCAGTTGCGCGAGCGTCTTGTCATCGATCCCCCTCTTCGCCACGTACACGCCGTCGTGGCGCCATATGTCCTGCTGCGGAATCCCCAGGACCCGAATCTCCTGACCGCCGGGCAGCGACGGCTTTGGCCACGTCATCAGGATCGAGTGCTCCGGGTCGGGCGTGTACCAATCGGAGAGCACGGCCCAGACTCGCTCCCTCACCGCGACGGTCATGCGCGGGGCGGTATAGACCCCCGGCGCGACCTCGCACATGCACGATGCGAGAAACCCGCGGAATCTACCGGGGGAGTTGCGGGTTACGACTATTGTCATCGTCGTCGATCAGAAACTTGATGCGGTCGATCATCTTCGGCACCAGCTTCTCCTGCCGGAAGGTCTGACCGGCGATTCTCCTGACCACTCTCTCGACCGGTCCCTCCTTGTCCTGCACTACGACGCGCGCCGCCCGGAAGGCGACCGGCAGCAGCACGGAATCCCGGAACAGGTCCGAAATGTCCAAGGCGAATGCGTTACTGGAGTCCTCGTGGATGAAACCAAGCTCCGTGATCGTGCCGGTAGCAGCGACCGCGGTCAGCGCCGCGCCCTCCACGGCACTGGCCGCGTGGTTGATGGCTTGATTGGGGACGTCGGCGGCCTCCGGGTCGCGCCGGTCGTAGCGGCGGCCACGCCATCGGATGCCGTGCCGCGCGGCCAGTTGCTGGTACATCACCTTCATGCGGGAACCTTCGATGCCGCGCAGGGCGTTGATGTCGGTAGCCGGCAGGAACTCCCCAAGACGGAGCGCGTACATCTTGCGCACGACCGCGATGCGCGCTTCGGGGTCGCACCACGCCAGCACCTGGCGCCGCGCCCGCGCCGAAGCCGCCGGGCCGGCCGGCAGACTGGCGTAGAACCGAACGCCGTCCTCCCCCACGCAGACCACCGCCGTGCCGTGCCGCGCGAGAATCCGTAGCGCGTCGTGGCTCACGGTGGTTCCGGGCTGCAGCATCAGGCACGACACCATCTGAAACGGAATCGCGTAGTCGCCGGGGCCGAGGTCGCCGTAGCCCGCGGTGACGAATCTGAGAGTCCCGGACTCGACGTAGAGGTTCCCGCGTCCCAGCCACATGATGCCGTGGCGGTCGCTGTGCGGCACCCGCGCGCTCTCGAGGCCCAGCCGTCCCTTGAGCATCGCCGGCATTATGCCACAGCGGAGCGGAGCCGTTCTGCGGCCCTACCCGCCGCCGCCCGCCGCCCGCCGCCGCCCTGCTGCCATAGCAAGTGATCGCCTGAACATGCTATCCTCGGCCGAGGCCATGGCGGCGTCGATCGGTCCAACCGTCCTTGACGACAGCGCGGCGAATCGGCCCGGGCACGGAGAGCACCGCCAAGCCTGGGGCAAGTTCGAGCGGTCGTCGGGGCGCTTCCATCACCTGGAGCACCACTGCGCGGACGTCGCCATGTGCTTCCGAGTGCTGCTGGCTGACCCGGTGCTGCGGAATCGGTTCGAACAAGCCGCCGGGCGGAGCCTGGATCGGGCAACCGAGACCCGGCTGGCGGTTCTTGCCTTCCTGCACGACTTCGCCAAGCTCAACGCCGGGTTTCAGTTCAAGGTCCGCGAGCGCGATTCACTACCTCCGGGCCGGCCGCCGGTGGCCGGCCATGTTGGGCCGGCGCTCCTCTGCTTCGAGCAGAAACAGATGTGCGAGGCCATCGGCCTCTACGAGATGTATGACAACTGGGGCGCGGGGTTCGAGCGTCTGCTGCGCGCCAGTCTGGCCCATCACGGACGCCCGGCGGTCAAACCCCAACAGTCGGGCACCGGACCGCCGGCGCTCTGGAAGCCGTACGCCGGATACGACCCGCTGGCGGCTGCGACGCGGTTCGGTGAACGAATCCGTCTCTGGTTCCCTGCCGCCTTCGCCGCAGGGCCGCCGTTGCCGGACTCCACGGCATTGGCTCATCTGTTTGCGGGGACGGTGGCGCTGGCGGACCAGATCGGCTCGGACGAGACTCGGTTCACGTTCGTACCGGTACCCGACCCGGACTACATCAAGCAGGCGCGGCAACGGGCCGCACGCGAGGTCGAGGCGCGGCTGTTGCGTCGGCAGGGCTGGGCCGCGCGTGCGCCGGCGGTCACATTTGCCGATCTGTTCGACCACCCGGAACCACGGCCGCTGCAGGCTGCGGTCGCCGATACGCCGACTACCTGCCCGTTACTCATCCTGGAGAGCGAGACCGGCTCCGGCAAGACCGAGGCCGCCATCTTGCGATTCAACGCTCTCTGGCGTGCGGGACTGGTGGACGGGCTCTACTTCGCCGTGCCGACGCGGGCGGCGGCAAAGCAGTTGCAGCGTCGCGTTGGTGACGCGTTGCGCCGCACGTGGCCGGCGGATTCGGGGGCCGACACCGTACTTGCTGTTCCCGGCTACGTTCAGTCTGGCGATGTCCGCGGACATCGAGCCGGCAGGTTCCAGGTGGAGTGGGAAGATGAGCCCGGCGATGAAGAGACCCGCCTGGCCCGCTGGTCGGCTGAGAGCTCACGCCACTTCCTGAGTGCCCCGGCGGCGGTAGGAACCGTGGATCAGGCGCTGCTGGCCGCGCTCAAGGTGAAGTGGGCGCACCTGCGGGGAAGCGCGCTCTCCCGCAGCCTGCTGGTGGTCGACGAGGCGCATGCCAGCGACGCGTACATGACCGAGTTGCTGCGCGCGCTGCTGCGCGATCACCTGGCAGTGGGCGGTCACGCCCTGCTGATGTCCGCAACGCTCGGATCCGCAGCCCGGCTGGCGTTTACCGACCGTCAGCCGCGGCGCGACCCGCCACCACTCGACGAGATGCAAGCGGTCCCCTACCCCGCGTTGACGCTGGCCGGCGACCACCGTCCGACCGAGACTCGCTGCCTTGCGGGGACCGGCCAGTCGAAGACGGTCTCGGTAAGCACTGAGCCGAGCATCAGCGACGCGCCGCGTGTCGCGGAGCTTGCTCTCACTGCGGGCCGGCAGGGAGCGAAGGTACTGGTGGTCCGCAATACCGTCGCGGAAGCTCAAGCGGTGTTCCGCGCGTTGCAGGATCAGGGCGGAAGCGCGTCGACCCTGCAGGTGGCGGGCGGCCCGGCGCTGCACCACAGCCGCTTCGCCGCTGAGGACCGCGCCCTGCTCGACGAAGCGGTAGAAAACGCCCTCGGCAAGGGACGCGCTTCGGGTGGCATCGTCGTAGTCGGTACGCAGACGCTCGAGCAGTCGCTCGACATCGATGCCGACCTGCTCATCTCCGATCTGTGCCCGGCGGACGTGCTCCTGCAGCGAATCGGCCGTCTGCACCGCCATAGCGAATCGGAACGCGCGGCGCCGTTTGCCGAGCCCCGCTGCATCGTCCTGGTGCCGGAGGAGGGCTTGGCCGCTGGGCTCGACGGGGGACTGTTGCGATATGGGCTCGGCTCTACCAGGCGCGGAGGCGGCGTCTACCGGGATTCGCTCGGACTGGAGGCTACGCGCCGGCTGGTTGTCGAACATCCCGTGTGGCGCATCCCGTCGATGAATCGGATGCTGGTGGAGTATGCGACTCACGAGGGGGCGCTTGGCTCGCTCGCCGCGCATCTGGGCGGGCCATGGCGGGAACAGGAGCAACGGACCTACGGCTTCGCGGCGGCCGAGCGAGGCTTGGCGAGGGGGCACGCCCTCGACCGGGGCGCCGCGTTCGACGAGAGATTGTCGTTTCCCGACCTCGACGAGCAGGTCCGCACGCGGCTCGGTGACGACGGACCGCGCATTGAGCTCGCGGAGTCGCTACCGGGGCCGTTCGGCGCGCCGGTCCGCATCTTCAACCTGCCGGCGCACCTGTTCACCCGCGACGGCGGCTCGTTGCCGTCGAAGGAGGAGGTCGGCGCCGCCCACGCCGAGGAGGCGCCCGGCGGGTTGATCCTGCACGTCGGCGAGCGAGCCTTCGAATACGATCGGCTTGGAGTGACACAAAGGAGTTGACTTCGTTTGATGACACCGGTATTATAAACTGGTATAGGGCAGATGTATACTATTACGCCCGTGAAGGAGGATTAAGAATGGCAGCAGCAGAAAGGATTTACGACCAAGTCTTGGGTGGCCGCGAGACTTATACCGAGACGGTCATCGGTGCCGAAAGTCGGCGCATGCGGATGGTATCCAAATCATGGCAAGAAGAAACCCATTACGCCGAACGCGGCCCGGGGACGACTCCGGAGGATTCGGAGATATACCAGGGTAAAGGGCCGATGCGTACTGACTCCGCGGCGCAATCATCACCGATCCCCCGCCTTAGCGGGGAGAGTTCAGCCGAGGCCGATGCATAACTTGCTGGTCGATCCACTGATCCGGGTACGTCTTCCGGGAGGAAGGGTGGCGCGCCTGTCGCTACCGGGAGCCTATGCCGCTCTGGCCGCCGATCGGATCGTAGCGTTCCCGGCGTTGCGTCCGCATCAGCGCCACGCTTGGCACGCCTTCCTGTGCCAGCTCGGCGTGACCGCGCTGCATCGGGCCGGTCTATCGGATACGGTGGAGTCCGCCGACGAGTGGCGGACGCTGCTGCGGGCGACGACACCGGGGTTCGCCGACGATCAACCGTGGCAGCTCGTCGTGGACGATCCCACCCAGCCGGCCTTCATGCAGCCGCCGTCCCCTGAAGGGCTCGCTCAGTATCGGGGGGCGAAGGAATCACCCGACGATCTCGATATCCTGGTCAGCGCCAAGAATCACGAGATCAAGCAGACGACAGCCGTTCACGCAGATCCCGACGACTGGCTGTTCGCCTTGATCGATCTGCAAACTATGGGAGGGTATCTCGGTGCGGGCAACTATCAGATCGCGCGGATGAACGGGGGCTACTCGTCGCGGCCCTGCGTGGGGTTGGCGCCCGCCGACGGCGGGCTCGGCGCGCACGTCTGCTTCGACGTGGAGCGAATGCTCGCCGGACGCGACGCGCTGCTGGACCGCTACGACCGCTACTTCCGACCCGGCGGCGGGATTGCGCTGACGTGGCTCGCGCCGTGGGATGGGACCGACTCGCTCCATCTCCGCGAGCTCGACCCCTACTTCATCGAGATCTGCCGCCGCGTTCGGCTCGCTTTGAGCAACGGCCACCTGGCGGCACGGACCGCGGCGTCCAAGGCCCCCCGTATCCACGCCAAGGAGGCAGGCGGTGACGTCGGCGACTTCTGGACACCCGTGCGGATGAAGGACGGCAAGGCCCTGTCGCTGGCGTCGGCTGGTTTCCGGTATGATCGACTCGCGGATATGGTATTCGGTAAGGTCTTTCGCCGCCCACTCGCAATGGAGGTTCCGGCCGAAGGGGGCAAGCGTTGGCGGCTCGTTGCTCGCGGAGTGGCTGCCGGCCAGGGCAAGACTGAGGGCTACCACGAGCGCAGCGACGTCGCCTTGTCCACGGCCACCGTTCACGCTCTGAGCCGGACGGATCAACGCGACCGGCTCGCCGTGCTCGCCCAAGAGCAGATCGCAGAAGTGGAGGACGTGATGAAGGCCCTACGGTTCGGAATCGCGGTCGTTGCGGGTGGCGGAAGGGACGCCAACGAGCTTACCAAGGCGCATCGCGGTCATGCCGGCCCGTACGCGCGCCGACTCGAGGCGGCGGCGGACGCGCGCTTCTTCGCAGCCCTGGATGATCGCTATGCCGCCGACGGCACCGGCGAGGTGGCGTCCCGGCAGGTTTGCCGTGCGCGATTCGGCCGCGGGCTGATCCACGCTGCCAACAAACTGCTTGGCGAGGCGGTCGAGACGGTACCCTGTCCGGCCATCCGGCGCCCGCGGGCACGGGCACGGGCCGTTACCGCATTTTGGGGGCGACTCCGCAAGGGCGTGTTCAGCGACCAGCCGGAAGTCTTCTCTACTCAGGAGGTTTACCATGCCGGGTGAGACGCCCGCTGCTACCGCAAGTCTGATCGCTCGGCTGGCGCGGGAAATTGCGACGCTCGATCCGGGCTCGGCTGCGGCGCTACGACGGGGCGCGCAGCATGGCGCCGGCGCCGCGGCGTTCTGGAAGCTGTTTGCCAAGTATGAAATGAGCCCGACCGAAGAGGACGGCTGGAGCGCGTTGATCCAGGCGATTGCGATTCTCACGCCGAAAGGCAAGCGCAATGAGGAAGCGCCAACTCTCTCGGTATATGACCCCACGACACCAATGGGGGCGGCGTTGCATGAGGCAGGAGTGTCCGAGCTTCGCCTTGCGCGGCTATTGACCGCACGACCGAACATGCGGCGAGCCTTGGTCGTCCGGCTCTGCCGGCGGCTGGCCGCAGCGGATCTGCGCCGGTTCGATTTGAAAACCCTCGCATACTTTATCCGATCCGGCGGCGTGGCTGGCCGCCGCATCGCCAGGGACTACTACCGAGCGCAGGCTAACGCCGAGCGTCAGTCACAATCAAAGGAGAATTAGATTCGATGCCAGATGCCAACTTTCTGCAGATTCACAGCTTGCACGGTTACTCCGCCACGCTGTTGAACCGCGACGACTCCGGGCTCGCCAAACGCATGACCTACGGCGGTGCGATACGAACGCGCATCTCCTCGCAGTGCCTCAAGCGCCATTGGAGGATTGCGGAGGGTCCGTATTCGCTGCAGGCGATCGCGGGAGCTACCGGAGCCGTGCGCTCGCGCGAGACCGTTACCCGTAAGGTAATCGATCCTCTTCGTGACGCAGGTCATGACGCCAAGGCGATCACCGCAATCGAAGACGCCTTTCAGAGGGCCGTGTATGGACAAAAAGGGCAGACCAGCCGGCAGCCGCTCCTGCTCGGCGATCCCGAAGTCAACTACCTGGCCGAGCAGGCGAAGGCGATAGCTGACGCTCACGGCAGTGATGCGGCGGCAGCCGAAAAGGCCGCTAAGAAGTGGGAGAAGGAATCAAGGGCGAACATGAAGGTGCTAAGGGATAACTGCTCGCTTCCGGGTGGAATAGCGGCGGCCCTATTCGGCCGGATGGTAACCTCCGACGTCGAGGCCAACCTCGACGCGCCGGTGCACGTAGCCCATGCGTTTACCGTCCATGAGGAGGAGAGCGAGAGCGACTACTTTACGGTGGTCGATGACTTGCAGCGGGTTGAGGACGACGCCGGGGCTGACCACATCGGCGAGACCGAGTTGACCTCCGGCTTGTTCTACGGGTACGTGGTGCTCGACCGCAAGATGCTGCTCAAGAACCTTGGCGCCGACACTGGTACCGACATGGCGGGAGCCGTCGCCGAACATCTGGTGCATCTGATCGCGACCGTCTCGCCGGGCGCCAAGCTCGGCTCCACCGCTCCGTACGGCTACGCGAGCTGGATGTTGATCGAGGCAGGTGACTGTCAGCCGCGCAGTCTCGCCGAGGCATTCCGCGATCCGTGCGCGGCCTCGGTTCGGGAAGCGGAACGGCAGGCGGCGGATCACTTGACACAGCTCGACGAGACCTACGCGACCGGCGAATCCCGGCGCGTGACCAGTCTGAGCAAAGCCGCCATGCCGGGGGCCGAGCTCCTTACCCTGCCCGAACTCGCGCAGTGGGCGGGAAGCGTGATCCGCACCGGCACGGCGTAATGCGCTGGCTGCATCTTCGGCTGCACGCCCCGCTGGCCGCGTTCGGCGGTGAGGCTATCGACGCCCGCGGCGTCACGCGGGACTTCCCCGGCCAGTCGATGCTCACCGGGCTCATCGCGAATGCGCTCGGATGGCATCGCCGGCAGCGGGAGGAACATCAACGCTTGCAGAGCCGGATCGTGTACGGGGCGGTCCGGGAGGAGGAGCAGGTTCTCGGACGCATGACCGACTATCAGACGGTGCAACTGGCAAAGGAAGATCGGGCGTGGACGACTCGAGGGGTACCGGCGCAACGCGACGGCGGTCCGAATACCTATGCGGGCGCGCATCAGCGGTGGCGCGACTACCACGCGGACTTGCGCATGTCCGTGGTGTTGCGTCTCGACCCCGCGGACGAGAAACCGACCCTTGACGAATTGCAGGCCGCGTTCGTGCGGCCGTCGCGGCCAATCTTCATCGGTCGCAAGTCATGTCTGCCGGCGGCGCCGATCTTCCATGGCTGGGTGGAAGCGGACACGGCGCCGGCCGCCCTGCAAGCGGTCGTACCCGCAGGAGCCAGGGCGCTGCGGGCATTCTGGCCGGAGTCCGACGGAGCGGCCGACGCGGATCGCACTGCCTACCTGACCGATGAGCGGAACTGGATAACCGGTCTGCACGGCGGTGCGCGCCGAGTATGCGAAGGCCGGATCGCTGCCGAAGGTGCCAGCGGGTGAAGCCATGCACCTGATCCATGTGCCACTCGACATGAGGGCCTTCAACCGCTGGGCCGGGCAGCAGCGCGGCCTGCTGCGACGGGGCACGTTCGATCCCGGGTACGCGCTGCACGTTCTGCTCTCGGCAATGTTCGGAAAGCGCGCACTTCAACCGTTCCGCCTGTTCTGGTCCGAGCGTCGCCGGTCCGCGGCGCTGTACGGGTACGCGGCCACGGGCCACGCGGCCCTCCGGGAGATGGCGGACGCGGTGGCGCCGCCGGACTGCCTCGCAACGCTAAACCCGGCCGAGCTTCGTTCGAAGCCTATGCCGTCCACTTTCACCTCGGGCCGGCGGTTGGGTTTCGATCTCCGCGTGCGGCCAGTCCGCCGGCTGCAGCGTGATCTGTACGATACCCAGGCCCGCACTACGATGAGAAAAGGGCACGAGGTGGATGCTTTCCGGTTGGCCGCGATCCACCGGTTTCCCGACGGCTGGCGCGAGCGCGGTGGTGCCGCGCGGCAGAACGGGATGAGCCGTGAGTCGATCTATAGGTCGTGGCTGGAGGAGCGCTTGGCCGGCGCCGCGAACCTTGAGGTGTGCCAGATCGCGTCGTTCATGCGCAGCCGCGCCGCCCGCGGCGACGGCCGCGGGCCGGAGGGGCCTGACGCCACCTTGCACGGCGTCCTTACTGTCCAAGACCCGGAGGAATTCGGGCTGAGGCTGCGGCACGGAGTTGGGCGGCACCGGGCGTACGGCTACGGAATGATGCTCCTGCGCCCGCCGGACCGCCAAGCTCCATCAGCCTGACCAGCAGCAAGTGACGCTACGGCGCCGGGTATCGGCTTAGGGCAAGCCTCGTTCTTCGAACATCCTTCTGAAATCGTTGTCTTCGATGGTAATCACTTCGTCGGCCAACTGTGCTAGCTCCGTAGAAAGGCTTGAGCGGCTGGGCGTTGCGACAATCGTTCGAACGCCGAAGTCCTGAGTGGTACGCACTACCTCGGCGAGGTCTCGGTCGCCGGCTATGAGCACCGCTGTTGAGAAGGCCGAGCGACCCGCAAGGCGCACCATGTCCAGCGCAATCAGCGTATCGACTCCCTTTTGTATCCTCTCGCGCCGAAACTTCCAGTGTTTATCGAACTCGGTCGTCAGGCGATCCGGCGAGATACCAATGCCATCCGCCGTGGAGCGGAGTGCGTTTCGTAGCGGTCCCTCCAACCTGGACCGACGCTCGGCGATGTGACCGAGTCTCAACTGTATGCCGGGGGTGTGTGCGATCGCATCGAAGAACCGACGCTGATCGTCAAAACGTCTATGACCGGGACTGAATGCTCCGTCGTACCAATAAGCCCGCAGAAAGGACCCGTCTTCTATTGGCTTCGGAGCCAGCCCCCGAAGCCAACCTGCAACTTCCCTCGCCTGAAGCCTGATGTCGTTCCTGTTCCCGCGAATCTTCTTCGATGCTTCGGCATGCAGGAATCCGGCGTCTATGAACCCTGCGTACGTTTCAGGCACACGGAACCTCAAAGACCGGGCCCCCACCGGGGGGCCCGAAAAATCGCCCCAACGGGGCTGTACGCAAATCATCCCAACGGGATGCATTCATACTATACCGCTCGTTGAGTCGCGGCGTCAAATAGGCGGGGCGGCGGCGGCAGGCGGTCCGGCGGTGCCGCCGGTCCGCTGGGGCGGGCATCAGGGGGCGCGGCGGGCGGCTTGTTGGGCGGCGACGAGGGTGGCGAGGGCGTAGCCGGCGGCGGCGATGAGGCCGAGGGCGGTGATGCCTTGGGCGACGGCGATCAGGGTGCTGGCGACGGCGCCGATTACCGAGGCGCAGCCGTTGGCGGCCCAGGCCAGGGCGCGGGTGGCGGGGGCCGGGGCCAGCAGGCGCAGGCCGAGGGGGAACGCCATTCCGAGGGCGGCTCCCAGCGGCGCCAGCGCTACCACGATCGCGGCCACGCGCGGCACGCGCGGCAGCCCGAGCAGCCAGGGCAGCAGCGGGCTGGCGGCGACCGCGTAGGCGAGCACCGTGCCGGTGACCACGGCCAGCGCCAGCCAGGTGCGCGGCGGGGCGACCCGCTCCGACAGCAGGCCGCCGGCCGCGGACCAGATCAGCAGGGCGCCGAGCACCACCTTAAAGCTGACCACCGGATCGCCCAGGGCCACGGTGAGGCGTTGGATCAGCATCAGTTCCAGCAGGATGAAGCCCAGCCCCACGGCCAGGTTGTAGGCCACCACCGCGCCGGCCGCACCGTTGCCGGCGGCGGCGGCGGCGGAGGAGCCGGCGGTGGCGGCCGCGGAACCGGTGGCCGCGGAACCGGCGGCGGCGGCGCGGCGGCGGGTTGGCGCGGAGCTGCTCGTCGGCGATCTCCCGGGTGGCGTTGCATGCGTTCCGGCGGCGGAACCGGCGGCGGCGGCGCGGCTGCCGGTTGGCGGTCTCGGGTCGGGAGGCGGGCGCCGCTGCACGCCGCGCAGCCGGGCGGCGCGCAGCCAGGGGATGGCGAGCAGCACCAGCGCCAGCAGCAGGGCCTCGGCCAGTACCGCCAGGGCCACCACGTCGCCGGAGAGCAGCAGGCCGTACAGGCGGCCGCCGGTGGCGCGCTGGTAGGCGGAGAGCTGCGCCCAGCGCACGAAGCGATTGAAGAAGGGGCGGTCGTCGGTGGGGGGCCGCACGTCTACCAGCCCGCCCCCCAGAGCGGCAGCGCGCGCCGGGTCCAGCACCGCGGCCGCCGCTTGGGCGTGGAACGGCTCGGCCAGGCGGCTGAAGCGGTTGGTCTCGCCGGCCCGCAGGCCCGGCAGGGCGACCAGGTCGAAGCCGTGGCGCTCCGCGAACGCGCGCACCGCCCGGAGCTGGTGCACCGCCAGCGGTTGCGGGGTGACCAGCAGGGTAAAAGAGTCCCAGTTGCGGACCACCGCGACGTGCTCGGCCGGCGACTCCCTGCCGGAGGCGGTCAGTGCCTGCGCGGCGACCGCAACCAGCCGCGGGGCGTTGGCCGGCGGCAGCAGCAGGCGCCGCGCTACCGACAGCACGCCGTCCGGCGCCAGCAGCGCCAGGTAGTCGCGGAACGCCTCCACCGTCAACAGCGGCTCCTGGGCGTGGCTTTCGGTGCCGGCCAGGGAGGCGCCCCAGTCCTCAATCAGTACCGCGTCGAAGCGCGCGCCGGCGCGTACCAGGCGCCGGGCCAGGGCGCGCGGTTCATCCTCCACCACCTGCAGGCCGGCGCCCGCGCCGACCGGCAGCTCCCGCAGGCGGCGGGCCACGGCGGCGCTCGGCACGGCCACCCGCACCTCGCCGGCGGCGCGCAGGGCGGCCGCCAGCAGCACGCCCCCGCCCTCCTGCAGCACCAGCACCGAGCGCGGCGGCGCGCTGCCCAGGTGCAGGGCGAGCGCCGGGTGCAGCGCTTCCAGCCACGCCCCGGCCGCGCCGTCGCCCGCGGCCTCCTCCATCAGGAACAGGGCCGCGTCGCCGTCGCGCACCAGCGCCCGTTGCGGCGGCACCGGAGCGCCGGCGCCGAGGCTCAGGCCGGGCGCGAACCGGATGGTCGGCCCCGTCACCTCGTCGATGCGCCCGCGCACCGTGTCGCGGCGCGCTTCCAACCGGGTGTCCGGGAAGCGCAGCAGGTGGGCCAGGTACTTGTAGGGGCCGGGCCGTGGCTCCAGCGCCGGCAGGCCCAGCACCAGGCCGCCGCCCAGGCCCACCGCCGCCACCGCGGCCGCCAGCGGCAGCCATGCCCGAACCGCTCCCCGGCCCTGCCCGTCGCGCCGCGCCGGCCGCCCGCGCGTGAGGGTGGGGGGGATCATGCCGCGACCGGCGTGACCGCCCTGCCCGTCGCGCCGCGCCGGCGGCCCGACGCCCGCTATCAACAGCGCGGTCAGCAGCAGCGCGGCCGGCGCCATCAACGCCGCGCGCAAGCCGGCCGCCGGCAGCAGGATGATCGGCAGCAGCACCCCGGCCGCCGACCCCGACATCGCCGCCGCGTACACCGCCCCCGGCCGCTCCGCGCCGGCAAAGGCGACCGCGGTCACCAACCCCGCGAAGAAGAACGGCACCGCGCACGCCAGGTAGCTCACCGCCAGGTAGAGCAGTTGCAGCGGCTCGCTCGGAATCCTGAAAAAGTCCAACGGCAGCAGGCGCAGCACCAGAAACATCGCCACCGAACTCACCGCCATGCCGCCCGCCGCGCCCCGCAGCCGCCGCGCCGCTACCACTTCCGGCGGCGCCTTTCCCCGCGCCCCTCCCCCGCCCGCCCGCGCCGGCCGCGTCTCCCACGACCCCCGCCTCTCCCGCGCACCCCGCGCCGCCCGGGTGGCGGCCAGGTTGAGCCACGTGCCGCTGGCCGAGAAGCCGAGCAGCGCCACGCTGATCACCATGAACGACAGATGATGCCACTGGGTCAGCGCGAAGTAGCGCGCCAGCAGCGCCTCCAGCGCCAGCGCCGCCGCCGACGCGGTAAAGACCAGCAGGAGGGCCATCCGCCCTCCCCTCAGCCGCCCAGCGCCTGACCCGTCATCGGCACGAACAGCACTCCCAGGATAAAGTCCACGGTATAGTCGGCCCCACTGCTCCCGCTGCCGGTCTTGGTGACCAGCACCAGGTTCTGGTAGCTGAAGGGGTTGCCCAGCGGCAGGATCATCGTGCCGCCGGGGGCGAGCTGCGCCAGCAGCGGCGCCGGAACATGATCCACCGCGGCGGTGATCATCACGTGGTCGAACGGCGCGTGCTGCTCCAGCCCGAAGTAGCCGTCGCCCGCGAACGCGCGCACGTTGGCGTATCCCAACTCCCGCAGCCGTTCCTGCGACTGGGCGTGCAGCAGTGGGCGGATCTCGATCGTGAACACCTCCCGCGCCAGCTCCGCCAGAACCGCGGCCTGATACCCGGAGCCGGTGCCCACCTCCAGTACCCGGTCGTCCGGCTGCAACGCGAGCGCCTGCGTCATCAGCGCCACGACGTAGGGCTGGGAGATGGTTTGACCGTCGTCAATCGGCAACGCCGAGTCGCGGTAGGCGCTGCCCCGGACCCGTTCGGGCACGAACTGATGGCGCGGCACCCGGCCCATCACCTCCAGCACGCGCGGGTCGTCTATGTCACGCGCGCGAAGTTGGCGCTCCACCATCGCCGCCCGCGCCCGTTGCGTGGCGCGCTCCTCGGCGGACGCCGGCAGCCCCGCCAACGCCAGCGCAACGCCGGCCAGCACCGGCGCCAGCGCCCGCCGCCGCCACGCTACGGCCCGCAGGCGGGCGCCACGGCGCCCCGAAGCGGCGGCGGGGGGCCGGACGGCGCGCACCGTCATGCGTCCGCCGCGCGCTCCAGCGCGTACGACTCGACTTGGAGCTGCGCGGGGAAGCCGGGGCCGTATGCCTCCCGCACCACCCGCCCGCGCACCGTCACCCGGCGCTGCTGCAGGCCCCACAGCTCCGCGGCGGGAGCGCCGACCAGCTCATAGGTCAGGGCGTCGGCCACGATGACGAGTTGCACGTTGGGCTCCGATCCGGTCACCGTGACGCGCCCGGTGACCGCAATCAAGTCCGCGGAGCCGGGCGGCGCCCCGGCGCGCGGGCCGGCGCCGGAGCCGGCGGAGCCGGCGCCCTTGAACACCATCGTCAGGCGGAGGCCGGCGGGTGCGGTAAGCCGTAGCGCGGGGCTGCCCGTGAGGCGTCCGAGCAGGGCGTACTTGTTGGAGTGCGGCGGCTGCGCGTACGCGTTGAAAGCGCTCAGGTCGCGCAGGTACGGCCCCGATTCCGCCCCGCCGTGGCGCCGGTAGTGGTACAGGTTGATCGATCCCAACCGGTACTCCGTGCCGCCGGCGGTCGACGTGCTCCACGTCCCTGCGTTGTAACGGTACGGAACCGGGGCCGCGGTGTTGTCCGACAGCAGGCCGGCCACCGCCCAGTTGGCGAGAACCTGCGGGAACGAAACCTCATGGCCCAGCCCGCGTAGCGCGCCTTCGACCGCGTCCACGCCCGCGCGCTCGCTCTGCACGATGCGGCTGAACAGCGTGGCGCCGCCGTAATTGCGCGCCAGGTAAGCGCCCAGCGCATAGCTGATCGAGTAGTTGGCCAGCGTGCCCTGCCAGGCGGTCACCTGGAGGTCGTTGTAGAGGTTGTACCGCGGCAGGCGGCCGGAGCGGTTGTCCGGCTGCCCCGCGGTGGGGTCGCCGTAGGCCACCCCGCGCGGCCCATCCACCCGGATCTTGTCGGCGACCAGGTCCTCCGCGACCAGGGAGGCCACCTCGTTGAGCCACGTTTCGCTGCTCGCTCCGCGCAGCACCGGTTTCTGGTAGTAGTGGATCATGTGCTGCAACTCATGCGCCAGCGTGCTGACGGCGCGATCCACGTCCAACGTCAGGACAGGCGAATCGAGGAAGAGCATCAGGCGTTCGTTCGAGCCCTGGCACAAGGGGACAGCGCTCGCTCGGAGGCAATTGTGTACGGAATGGAAGCGGCCTATGACGCGGCGCGAATCGCCGGGCGTCGGCAGGCCGTCGCCGGCTACGTCGTACAGCAGAATATGAATCTCACCGGCGGCTGCCGCGGGAATGTAACCCGCCGACTCATGCGGACCCCACGGGACCCCATAGATGGCCGTGACCCAATCGTAGACGTCGTTGGCAGGGCCGGCGCGGAAAAACCCGTTGGCCACCGTGTCCGCCATCGACTGGGTCACGCACTGCCTGGCGGCGCACCCCCACTCCCGGTCGGCCACCCATACGGCTACGGTCGTCGAGCCGTCGGTGACCACCTTGCGGGCGGTGGCCGGGACGTTATTGAAGCTGCCGTCGCGGAGTACCACCCTGAGCGTCTCACTACTGCCCTTCACCACCGCGCGCCGCGGCCCGGCCGGCTGCACGCTCAGCGAGCGCGAACCTGACCGCAGCAGCGAAGGCAGCACGGTGTTGTTGTGCTCCGTGACCCACGTCTGCTCCGGCGCGGGCTGGCTCGGCGGTCGGGGTTGCGCCGGAAGTGAGAAGGTCAGCGGCCCGTCGCCAGCGACGACCTCGACAACCTTCCGCGCCGAACCGCCGCTCCGAACGCCGGAGGAAGCGATCAGGTACACGTCCGCCGGGGCCTCCAGGCGTAGATTGACTTCTTCGTCGTTGATCGCCTCCCCGCCCGGATTGACGTGGAACACCTGATCGGCGCCCAAGTACCGCACGGTCTTCTCGACGGAGATGGTGAAGGTGAGCCGGGCGCTGGCCCCAGTCTCGTCCCGTACCGCGTAGGTCATGGCGTACTCGCCAATCTGCGTCGGGGTGCCTCTCAGCGTGCGCGAGCCGGCGGTAAACGTCAGTCCGGGCACCCGCGGGCTCAGAGAATAGGTCAGCGCGCCGCTGCCGCCGGCCGCGGCCGGCAGAACGAGGGGTTGGATGGCGCGGTCCGGGAAGTGGCTCCGGTCCGCCACCGCCGCGGTCGCCGCGAAGCTCAGGGGCGGCGGCGGAGCGGGTGCGGGCGGGACCGGAGCGGGGCCCGCCGCCCCCGAGCAGGGGCCCAGTACCACGACCGCCGCGGCCAGCGCGACCAACCCGCAGTCCCGGCGGCGGCCGCCGGCCGCAATGACGCGTATCCCTCTCATTCCTTGAACACTACCGTAAAGCGGAGGCCGGCGTCTGCGGTTAGCGTCAGCTTGAGGCTGCCCGACAGGCGCCCGAGCGCCGCGTACTTGTTGGAGTGCGGCGGCTGCGCGTACGCGTGGAAATCGCTCAGGTCGCGCAGGTACGGCCCCGTTTCCGCCCCGCCGGGACGACGGTAGTGGTACAGGTTGATCGATCCCAACCGGTAGTCCGTGCCGCCGGCGCGGGACCTGCGCCACGTCCCGGTATTGTAACGGTACGGAACCGGGGCCTCGGTGTTGTCCGACAGCAGGCCGGCCGCGGCCCAGTTGGCAAGAACCTGCGGGAACGAGATCTCATGGCCCAGCCCGCGCAGCGCGCCTTCGATCGCGTCCACGCCCGCGCGCTCGCTCCGGACGATGCGGCTGAACAGTTCGGCGCCGCCGTAGTTACGCGCCAAATAGGCGCCAAGCGCGTAGTTGATCGCATAGTTTTTCACTTCGCCGTGCCACGCGGTTACCTGGATGTCGTTGTAGAGATTGTACCACGGCAGCCGGCCGATCAGGATTTCCGGTTGCCCCGCCGTGGGGTCGTCGTAGGCAACCCCGCGCGGCCCGTTCACCCGAATCTTATCGGCGATCAGGTCTTCACCGACTTCCGAGGCCATCTCGTTGAGCCACGTATCGCTTCGAGCATCGCGCCGGATCGGTTTCTGATAGAAGTGGATCATGTGCTGAAACTCATGTGCCAAGGCGCTGACGGACACGTCCATATCCCACCTGACGTAAGGCGAATCGACGAAGAACATCAGCCGCTCATTCGAGCCTCGGCATAAGGGGATCGCTCGGAGGCAATTGTGTAAGCCGTGGAAGAAGCCTACGACGCGAACCGAATCACCGGGTGACGGCAGGCCATCGTCATTAATGTCGTACAGCAGGACATGAATCTCGCTGGCGGCTGACGGAGGAATGAAACTCTGCGCCTGATGCGGCCCCCACGGGGCCCCGTAGATGGCCGTGACCCAGTCGTAGATGTCGTTGGCAGGGCCGGGGCGGAGAAACCGGTTGGCCAACTCGTCTGCCATCGCCTGGGTCACGCACTGCCTGGCCCCGCACCCCCATTCCCGGTCGGCCACCCATACGGCGGCGGTGGTCGAGCCGTCGGTGACTACCGCGCGGGCAGTGGCCCGGATGTTACTGTACGTGCCGTCGCGGAATACCTCCCTGAACGTCTCGCGACTGCCGCTCACGACTGCGCGTCGCGGCCCAGTCGGCTGCGCGCTCTGCAATCGCGAACCTGACCGCAACAACGAAGGGAGCGTCTTGTTGTGTTCCGTGACCCACGCCCGTTCCGGCGCGGGCTCACTCTGCGGTCGGGCCTGCCCCTGAAGCGAGAAGCTTAGCGGCTGACTGGCCGCGGGACCAGTGAGGTCTACGATGCTCGCTTGCGGCTCCGACACGCCCCCGTCGCCGCCATTGGTGGCGATCAGGTATATGTCCGCCGGGGTTTCGCCCAAGTCCAACGTGTATTCCATCCGGTCGAGGGCCTCCCCCGCCGGATTGATAAAGAACACCTGATCCCCGCCAAGATACCGCACGGTGTAATCGACGTTGATGGTGAAGGTGAGCCGATCGGTGGCCCCGGCCTCGTCCCGCGCCGCGTAGGTCATGGCATACTCGTCGGTCTGCGTCGGGGTGCCGGTCAACGTGCGCGTGCCGGTGTCAAACGTCAGTCCGGGCACCTCCGGGGTCAGGGAATAGGTCAGCGCCCCGCTGCCTCCGGCCGCGGTCGGCAGAACGAGGGATTGGATGGCGCGGTCGGGGAAATAGTTCTGGTCCGCCACCGTCGCGGTCTCCGCGAAGCTCAGCGGCTGCGGCGGGGCGGGGGTGGGCTTGGGAGCGGCCGCCTGCGAGCACGCGCCCAATACGAGAGCCGCCGCGGCCAGCATAACTGCAACGGAGTAAAGAGATTGACCCTGGTACCCGCGGTACCGGCTGCGGCCCCCGGACGGCGGCCGCGAAGAAGATTGCATAAGGCACCATAGCACGGCAGCGGCAAACGTGCGTGCACCCGGCCGGGCAAGCAAGGTCGCTTCGCTACTTTGTCAGCTCCTGGTCGGACTCCTCTGGCTCGATTACCTCGATCCCGTTCTCCCGCAGCTCCTGCGCCCGGCGGCTGTGGATCCACCCCGTGGCGAGAATGACCCGCGCCGGCCGCACCCCGGTGCGCTCCTCGTACAACCGCCGCTTGCGTTCCAGCCGCACGCCGATAGTGCGGCCCACGCTGACCGCGATCTCGACGAGAATATGCTGGTGGTCATAGATCATGACGTCGAACTGCTTACCGGCGATGTCGCGCTGCTCAATGCTGACGCCGAAGGACTGCTCCAACAGCGCCGCCATGGCCGGCCGAAACACGCTCTCGTTGCGGATGCCCCAGCGCGCCCCCAGGCGATCAATCGCCCGCTGAACCTCCCGGAACCCGTCCGCCACCTCGCAACGGAACTCCCGCATCTCTCGCTCATGTCGCTCGAAGCGCTGTTCCACCGATGCCCGGAAGGCGCGCAGTTCGTTCAGCACCAGGTTGCCTCTCCGACACCAACTTAGGGCACCAGTTGAGCTGCGTCCACCCAACCGCGCCCGCCCGCCGCCGCATTGAGCATCGCCCGCGCTTCAGCGTACCCTGCCGGCGGAGACAAGCCACGTGAGCTCTACCGCATCTGCCCCCGCGGCGCCGCCGCTGCACTATTCGTTCAACCAGGACCACTCGCGCGACCAACCCGGATTCGGGGACGCGTTGCGCGCCACCCTGCGGGAGTATTACTGCAGCCCAACCACGCCGGGCCGCAGCAGCTACCGCGTGCTGCCCAACTTCTGGAGCGGCTACCAGCGCGCGCCGGTGGCGGAGCTGGCGATCGGCAGCCTCGAAATAGTCCGCAGCGCGGGGACCGCCGGGGAGCCCGCCGCCTACCGCGTCACCGCCTGCAACCGCACCAGCGGCGAGCGCGCCAGCTATGCGTTCAGCACGGCCGCGGACCGCTGGCGCAGCCTCACCGGGAGCTGGCAGGTCGAGGTAAGCAACGACTCCGGCGACGCCTATGGCCGGTACGCGGCCGCTGGCGCGCTCGCGGAGCCAGGTCCCGGCGCCGGCGGCGGGCGCCGCGTGCGGCTGCAGGTGAACGGCGCCGCCCTGGACGCCGGCACCTGGAGCGGCGCCCGGCCCCTGACCACCCCCTGGACGCTGCCGGAGGTGATTCCCGAACTGCAGGGCGCCTGCGAGCTGGCCCTGCTGGAAGAACTGGAGCGGCTGCGCGAACCGGTGCGGGTAGCCCCGGTCGGCGCTTGGCGATGGCCGGACCGGGACGCCGATCTTGGAACCCTCACCGGCTGGTGCGCGCACGGGCCGGGCCTGCTGCCCACCTACTACTGGGTAGACGGCGCCGGCGCGGTGGTGGTGGCCTCCGGCCTGTTCCAAACCTGGGTGGCCTGCGCGCCGCCAACCGAGGAGGCAGCGTGAACCCATCCCGCCCCAATATCATCTTTCTGCATACCGATCAGCACACCTACGACGCGGTGTCCGCCTACGGCAACCGCTACGTCGCCACCCCCAACATCGACCGCCTGCAGCGCAACGGCCTTTCCTTCATGCGCGCCTACTGCACCGATCCGGTGTGCGCGCCGGCCCGCACGAGCTGGATGACCGGGCGCTACTCCTCCGAAACCGGCGTGCCGTTCAACGGCGGCGTGCTGCATGACGACCTTCCCGACCTGGGGCAGCATCTCAACGCCCACGGCTTCCCCGCCTACCACAGCGGCAAGTGGCACGTCACCGGGCGCGACGTCACCGCCAGTTTCCGCACCCTGTACTTCGGCAAGCTGCGCATCGGCGCCGGCGGCGGCGAGTACTACGACGGCGCCATCACCCGCTCGGTGCTGGACTTTCTCACCGCCCGCGCCGGCGGCGGCAGCCGGGAGCCGTTTTTTCTGCAGATCGGCATGGTCAATCCGCACGACGTGTGCGAGTACGGGCACAACTTCGAGGAAAAGTTGATTCCCGATCCGGTGGCGCAGGGGATTCTGAGCGCGGACGAGCTGCCGCCGCTACCGGCCAACTTCCACTACGACGAGCCGGAGACCATGACCCATCGGGTCGTGCGCCGCGACGACGACTGCCTGGTGCACTGGAAGATTCTGCGCCGCACGCGGAGCTGGCCGGAGCTGCAGTGGCGCTACTTGGCGTGGAACCTGTACCGCTTCGTAGAAAAGGTGGACGCCGAGATCGGCCTGATCCTGGCCGCCCTGGAAGCCACCGGCCACGCCGACGACACCCTGATCCTGTTCACCGCCGACCACGGCGAGGCCGCGGGCCAGCACCAGATGTTCCAGAAGTTCACCCTCTACGAGGAGAGCGCGCGGGTGCCGTTCATCGCCGCCTGCCTCGGCGACGGGGTGGCGCTGCCCAAGGGTGGCTACGACCGCGAGCACTTCATCTCCGGCGTGGACGTGTTCCCTACGGTGTGCGACTACGCCGGGGTGGCGCCGCCGCCGGGCCTGCCGGGGCGCAGCATCCGCCCGCTGCTGGAGGGCGGCGCCGCGGCTTGGCGCGAGCACGGCCTGATCGAGAGCAACTACTGGGCGCGCGCCGTAGTCACTGCCCGCTACAAGTACGTGACCGAATACCGTCCGCGCGCGGTGGAGGACTTCGTGGCGCCCGGCCCCGACGACGCGGAGCGGGGGCTGGAGCAGCTCTTCGACCTGCGCGACGACCCGGGCGAGACGCGCAACCTGGCGGGTGACGGCGCCCTGGCCGGGGTGCTCGCCGACTGCCGGCGGCGGCTGGCTGACAGCGAGCGCTCCCTGCAGCGGCGGCCGCTACGACCCGGCGCGCCGCGCGCCCAGGTCGAGCATTGGGGCGACCGCCTGCGCCGGCGCTGGCAGCAGGCCGGTTGACCCCGGCGGAGTCCGACCCAGGCGCCCTCGCCCACCACGTCGCCGGACTCACCGCCGCGCTGGAGCAGATCGGAGTGCGCAGCATCGCGCATCCGGCGCTAGCCGACTCGCCGCTGCTGGCGGCCGGTCTGGATTACCTGTTGCGGCGCGCCGCCGCCCCGGACGCGCCACCCCACCCCTTGCCGTCGCGCGTCTGCTGGAGCCGCATCCGTTATCGCCAACACTTCCGGCCCGCCGCCGCCCGGCGCGAGCTGCGCAGCATCAACGGCCGGCGCCGTTACGAGCTTACCGTCGACCTTGGCCGCGTCACCTCACCCAAACGTCTGGAAACCGAGCTGCAGCGCGCGCTCGGCGGCCACTGGTACGCGCCGGGCGTTGCCATTGGGGGCTTCGTCACCGCCGGCACCAATCCGGCGTGGCAGTTCAACGCCGCCTACTGGCGCCGCCTGCCGCGCTTCATGCAGGCGCTCGGACGCGACTTCCGCGACTCCATCGGCGGCTCCCCCGACACCAACGACGCGCTGACCGAGGACGCCGCGCGGCGCTTCATCGCCCGCCTGCGCGCCGCCCGCGCCGCCGCCACCGCCTCCACCGCGGACGGCGCTCCCTTCGCCTACCTCGACGTCGGCGCCGCCGGCTGCGAACACGCCGCGGCAATGCTCGGCTACCTGGCGGCGGCGCGCGCCGGCCCGGTGGAATACCTGCTTGCCGACGTATCGCCGGCGGCGCTGAAACGGGCGCGGCAGCGCCTCGGCGACCGGCGCGGGCAGACAACGGTCCGCTACCTGCAGCTCGACTTGCGGCAGTACCGCTACGCCGACCTGATGCCCTACCGCGGCCGCATCCTCACCATCCACCTCACCAACATGCTCGACAACCTGGCGGGCGAGCGGCTGGCGCAGGTGAATGGCCGCCACTACCTGCTGCACGTGCAGCTCTACCTGCCGGGCGCGGCGTTGCGTTCGCTTGCCGCCGCCTACCGCCTCCGGCCGGGCCAGGTTGCCGCCGCGCTGGCGGCCATCCCCACCACCGGCGCGGAGCGGTTCCTGGACGAGATGGGGACGCTGCTGGGCGGCGGCGAGGACCGCCTGATGCGGTTCTGGTACGATCTGTACGGCAATCCCGCGCTGCCTGGGAGCGGGCTCAAGCTGCTCGAGCGGCTGGTGTTGCGCCCGCGCGGCGGCGCTTGGTAACGCCGCCATGCGCCCGGCAGCGCGGCCGGACCGGTAAAGCCGGCGGTCCGATGGCTGTCCGGCGGTGGCCGCCGCCGAGTCCGACGCGCCTTCAGGCGCTCCGAGGAGCGTGCCGCCGCCCCCAAATGCGCCTTCATGCGCCGAGGGTGATCTGCGCCTTGACGCTGGCCGGCGGCATCGCGGCCGCGAACCGGAACGCGGCCACCGCGTCTGCGAACGGAAACGTATCGGTGATGAGCGGCTTGACGTCGATGCGGCCGCTCTCCAGCAGCGCCAGCGCGCGCGGATAGACGTGGGCGTAGCGGAACACGGTCTCCACCCGCGCCTCCTTGACCTGCGCGGCCACCACGTCGAAGGCGACCGGCTCGCCCGGCATCCCCACCAGCACCACGCAGCCGCCGGGCCGCAACGGCTCCACCACCGCGGCGGCCGCCGCGGCGCTGCCGCTGCACTCAAACACCACGTCGGCGCCCCAGCCGCCGCTGAGCGAGCGGGTGACCTCCGGCAGCGAGTCGCGCCCCACCCGCACCGGTACGACCGGACCGAACGCGGCGGCCAGCTCCAGCTTGGCGGCCACCGGGTCGGCGATGATCACGCGGCTGCAGCCGCCGGCGAGGGCAGCCAGCGCGGTGACCATGCCGATCGGGCCGGCGCCGAGCACCACCGCCAAGTCACCGGGCACGAGGCGCGCCTTGGCCGCGGCGTGCAGGCCGACCGCCAGCGGCTCGACCATCGCCGCCTCGGCAAAGCTGATCCGCTCCGGGATCTTGAAGGTGTACGCCGCCGGGTGCACCACCGTGGGGCGCAGCACGCCGTGGACCGGCGGCGTGGCCCAGAAGCGCACCGCAGGATCCAGATTGTAGAGGCCGAGGCGCGCGGCGCGGCTGTTCGGGTCGGGAACGCCCGGCTCCATCGTCACCCGGTCGCCGGGCTGCAGATCGGTAACCTCGCTGCCGGTCTCCACCACCGTGCCGGCGGCCTCGTGACCCAGCACCATCGGCTCCCGCACCACGAACGGCCCGATGTTGCCGTGCCGGTAGTAGTGAACGTCGCTGCCGCAAATGCCCACCGTGTGGATCGCTACCCGCACGTCGCGCGCGCCAAGTTGCTCCGGCACCGCAATCTCGCGCAACGCGAGCTGCTGCTTGCACTCCAGGACCAGCGCCTGCATCGCCTCTCCTCCCCGCCCGGAAGCGTGGCATGCCCGCGCCCCGCTGCCAACCGCCTGCCGCCAACCAACCGGGCCTCGCCCCCGGCCCGGCGCCGGCGCCCCCCTCCCGTAACCCGGAACCCGCGCCGCCCGCACCGCACGCGGCCGACGATCAGGGGACGCCCCAGCCCCGCCGCCCAGGTCCCGCAACCGGAACCCGCGCCGGCCGGCCGGCTTGCGCGGCCCGGCGATTTGCGCGCACAGTCCGCGCCATGCAAGTCACCGTCTTCGGCGGCTCCGGGCGCATCGGGCGTCACGTGGTCGCCGAGCTGATCGCCCACGGCCATACCGTGCTCAACGCGGACCGCAAGCCGCCGCCGCACGTCACCTGGCTCTACGACCAGTCCGGCGCCGAAGAGTACGTGGACACCGATCTGCTGCGCCTCGGCGACGTGGTGTCGGTGCTGCGCGGCGCCGGCGGATTGATCCAGCTCGCGGCGATTCCCAACCCCACCGGGCACGTGCCGAGCCGCCTGTTCCGCACCAACTTGGTGGCCGACCACAACGTGCTGGAGGCGGCCGAGCTGCTCGGCATTCCGAAGCTGGTGATGGCGTCGTCGATCAACGCCCTGGGCGCCAGCTTCAACCGCGAGGTGGTGGCGCCGCACTACTTCCCCCTGGACGAGGAGCACGAGACCCGCTGCGAGGAGGTTTACTCAATCACCAAGTGGCTGGGCGAGGAGCTGGCCGCGGCAAGCGCACGCCGCCGCGCGGTGCAGATCGCCAGCCTGCGCTTTACCTGGGTGATGGACGAGGCGTTGCGCGCGCAGGCGCGGAAAAGCGCGGACACCACGGCGCAACAGGAGCGCAGCGCCAAGGGCTTCTGGTCATGGGTGGACGTGCGCGACGTAGCCGGCGCCTGCCGCCGGGCGCTGGAGGCGGACTGGAACGGCCACGAGCGGTTCTGGATCAACGCCGCCGACACTTTCCTGGAGATACCCACCGCGCAGGCGCTGGCAAAGTGGTACCCCGGCGTGCCGTTGCGCGCACCGGTGGAGGGACACGCCGCCGTCTTCAGCATCGCCAAGGCCGCCCGCCTGCTGAACTGGCAGCCCGCCCACTCCTGGCACTGAGCCGGCTACCGGGGGACCGGAGGCGGCCAGCTACCGGGGGCGGCCAGCTACGGGGTACGCTTCCTCCGGCTCCGCACGGCTTCGCCGTTGAGTAGCCGCATCGTGTGCTTGCCCATGGCGACCGCGTAGATGCCGTTCTTCGTAAGATAGGTCACCAGATCGTCCGGCAGGCTCAACGAGGAGAACACCGGCACCAGCGGCAGATCCCGATGCTCGGGGAAGTAGAGCTCAAACTCGCCGCTCTTGAGAAACCGCATGAAGGCGGTCGCGTACTCGCTCAGGGCCGTCGACTTGGTCTCGTTCAGCAGCACCGCCTGCGTCCCGACGTAGATCGCGTCGAACTCGCGGCGGTAGTGCGTGTCATCGCTGCGGACGCGGCGCATAACGGTGCTGAAGGAGCGCTCGTCGCCGCAGCCCAGTTGCTCACGCGCGATACGCGGCAGGCTGGGAGCGACAATGTCCTGCACGAGGGTACCCATCCTGTTGGCCAGCTCCCCCCAGCGCCGGTCCATCTTCTTCTGGGCTCGGGCAGCCCGCTTCCGGTCTTCCTCACGGCGCTTGGCAGCTTCCGCCCGGTCTTCCTCACGGCGCTTGTCAGCTTCCGCCTGGCGCCTGTCAGCTTCCGCTTGGCGCTTGTCAGCTTCTGCCCGGGCTTCCGCTTGGCGCTTGTCAGCTTCTGCCCACCGCTTGGCAGCTTCCTTCCGGTCTTCCTCACGGCGCCGGTCAGCTTCCGCCTGGCGCCTGTCAGCTTCCTCCCGCCGCTTGTCAGCTTCCGCCCATCGCTTGGCAGCTTCCTTCCGGTCTTCCTCACGACGCCGGTCAGCTTCCGCCTGGCGCCTGTCAGCTTCCTCCCGCCGCTTGTCAGCTTCTGCCCACCGCTTGGCAGCTTCCTTCCGGTCTTCCTCACGACGCCGGTCAGCTTCCGCCTGGCGCCTGTCAGCTTCCTCCCGCCGCTTGTCAGCTTCTGCCCACCGCTTGGCAGCTTCCGCCCGGTCTTCCTCACGGCGCCTGTCAGCTTCCGCCTGGCGCCTGTCAGCTTCCTCCCGCCGCTTGTCAGCTTCTGCCCACCGCTTGGCAGCTTCCGCCCGGTCTTCCTCACGGCGCCTGCCAGCTTCTTCACGGTACCTGGCACCTTCGTCCTTCATCTCGCGGATGGCCTGCTCGATGTTGCGGATGGAGGCCGTGGTCTGCTCGATGAACCGTTGGAGCGCCAGTTCCAGTCGATCGGTCCGGACCCTCAATTCCGGGGTCTGTTCCTGAAGCGCGCTCATACCTCTGTCCGCCTGCTCAAGAAGCAGAGTACGGAACTACGCGACGCGCGGCAAGCGCGGCGGCGGCGGCGGTGCCCCGGGGGGACGGCGGCCATCCGCTAACGGCGGCCGGCGTTGGCGGTGAACTGCGCGGCGCCGGCCTGCAGCCAGCCCTTGGTGGCGGTGAGCACCAGGCGCACCCCCATGTCGACGTAGCGGGCCACGTCGTCGTTGAAGGTCAGGGTGCCCGCGACCTTGCCCGCGGCCACGATGCGGCGGATCGAGTCCTCGATCTTGGCGCGCACCGCCGGATGCTCCAGATCGCCGATGTGGCCCATGGAGGCGGCAAAGTCGTTCTGCGCCACGAAGAACACGTCGATCTGCTCCACTTCGAGGATCTGATCCAGGTTGGCGTGGGCGGCGATGTCCTCGATCAGCACGATGAGGCAGGTCTCGTCGTTGGCCTGGCGAAGGTAGCCGTCCACCCCGTAGTACTGCCGGCTGGTGTACAAACCGCGTTGGCCGAGCGGCGCGAACTTGCCGCCGGCAACCACGTTCTCCGCCTCGGCGCGGGTATTGACGTGCGGCACCACCACCGCCTGAGCGCCGCGGTCCAGCGTCCGGTAGATCAGCCCCTGGTGGTTGTGGTTGACGCGCACCACCGAGGTGACCCCCCACAGGTCGCAGGCGCGGGTGAGGTTGCCCAGCTCGGCGGCGTCCACCGGCCCGTGCTCCCCCTCCAACCAGATGCCGTCCACGCCGGTGGCCGCGGCGACCGGTCCGAACGCGTCGATGTCGTCGGGATGGGTGATGCCCGACACCACGGTAGCCACCTGCCCCGCCGCCAGCCGTTGCTTGATGCGATTCTTGCGCAATTCCATCGCCACCGACCCTACCCCGCGGCAGGCGTCAGGTAAAGCGCCGGTGGTGCGCCACCGACGCCCACGACCGCAACGTTGCTCAATCAGGCGCTTGGGATCGCGGCGTGAACCCAATGCGGAGGATACTCAGGGTATTGCTCGTTCCGCCGCTCTTGCGAAACTGACGGCGGTCTTGGCCGTGGCTATCGCTTGACCGACTTCTCCTTGGTGATTCATCGTTTCGATTGGGAACGGAGTCGATGGCTAAATCTCGTTACTCAGGTAACGGCGCTCGCCGTTTCTGTCAACTCACGATGGAACCTTATCAACATGGGTGGGATGGTATCGTTATTGAACGATGCCGTCGCTATCTTGCGCTCGTCATCAATCTCTACCCGAAAGCGCCGGTCTCCCACGACAACGAAGTGAGGTAGACTCTTTTCGTCATGCTCCAACACGGCAAGACTACCGTTTGCGTGTTCCTTCATGATCTCGGCAAACCGGTTGCCCTCCAGTTGTTTGCCGTTGAGCACGAGAACGGAGAACCGAACGCCGCAGTCGAGCGCCTGCCGTGCCGTATCCACGAGCTCCTCATAGAAGGACTTCAGGAGACGGCCGGATACGATACGCACCTCTTCCTTGTGCCGTACCGCAGTCTCGAACAGAGTGCGTATCAGGACCAGGGCATGTTCCGCCGAAGCGTTCTCGAGCACCCTGGTGCTGTTGTTCCTGGCACAGTCCCGAACTATACGTTCAAACGCATCCATTTCCTTCCATCGTCCTCCTTGCCGCCCGATACCGGAAGTATAGCAAGCGCCCGCGGGTGTGTACACCTGCTTGCTCGCATCGCACGCACGGCGCGGCGTTGCTCTAGTGGCCGACCGGCGGCGCCGCCAGGGCTCCCGCGGGAGCGGGGCGCGGCTGGCGGCGGTGCGCGCGCGCCTGGGCGGCGTAGTAGCTGAGCAGCACGAAGGACGCCGCCGCGAGCTGGCCGATGCAGGTTTGCCAAGTCGGATAGAAGCCGAACCAGCTCCCCAGCCAGTAGGGACCGGCCAGCCCGATGATCGGCGTCACCGCCAGCCAGCCGACCGCCTGCATCACGTGCACGGTGCTCCCCACCAGGGTAACGAGCACGGCTCCGATCAGCACTCCGGTCACCACCAGCATCTTCTTGTGCGGCAGCTTCTTTTGCAGATGCAGGGTCACCAGCCCCACGGCCGCCACCCCGACCGAGCCCAGGGCCACGCCGGCCAGCACCACCGTAGTGCTGGCGCGCAGGAACAGCGCCTGCAGAAACAGCGCGGTCTCGAACCCCTCGCGGTACACGCTCACGAAGCCCAGCAGCGCGAACCCCATCGCCTGGCCCGCGGCGCCGGCCAGCAAGGTCCGCTTGTGGCCGTGGAAGCGGGCGATCCAGCCGCTCCAGTACACCTTGTGGAAGAACCAGTTGGTGATCAGCAGCAGCACGGCAATGGCGATCAGCGACACGATCGCCTCCAGCCGCTCGCCCAACATGCGGAAGGCGTGCACCAGCAGCCGCGCCGCCACGCCGGTGGCTGCCGAGGCGATCAGCGCCACGCCCGCGCCCAGGAACAACGGCCGCCGGTACACCGCCGCGGTGCCCGCCAGGCTGGCGACCAGGGCGGCCAGAATCACCACCGCCTCCAACCCTTCGCGGAACACGATCAGCGCCGCGTTGGTCGCCACCGCGGCGGGGGCGGCGTCGCGGCCAAGCACCCCCTGCGCCTGCAGCAGGGCGCTGCGCAGCTCGCCGGCGGCCGCCAGGTACTGCGGGAACGGCGCCTGCGCCGCGATGACGGTCGCCAGCCCGGCGTGGCGCTGCGCGCCGGACCAGAACAGGCCGTCGATGCGCGCCGCCAGCGGCGGGTCCAGCGCCAGCAGCGCCAGTTCCGGGCCGGCGTCGAACAACCCGTAGGCACGTCGTTGAGGTTGGGCTGCCAGCCCGACACCGGAACGACCGCGTGCCCGTGCACGCGGCCTCCATCCCCAAGCTGTTTTCACTGCGCGCCACCAAGCCCGCCGCCGGCTGACCCGTACGGGCTACCGGAAGTCGTGGGCGGAGGTGGTGTTTGCGGTGATGAAGTCCCAGTCGTAAGTGACGCCGAGACCGGGGCCGGCCGGCACCGGCACGCAGCCGTCCGCGCCGACCGCTTCCGGCTGGTCGCCGTAGGCGTCGTACACCGGCGGGATCAGGTTGGCCATGCCCGGCCCCATCAGCGCCAGCTCGTACAGGTGGGTGTTGCGCAGCGCTGAGATCACCGCCCGTTGCGCCGGGCCGCAGGCATGCACCTGCAGGTCGAGTCCGAACGCCTCGCTCAGATGGGCAATCTTCATCACCCCGGTGATGCCCAGGTCGTATTCCGGGTCGGCGTGGATCATGTCGCAGCCGCCGCCCACCAGGAACGCCGCCTTCTGCTCGAGGGTGCGCACGTGCTCGGTAATCAGCAGCGGGGTCTGCAGCCGTTCGCGCAGCCGGCGGTGGCCCTCCAGCGCGACCGCCGCGTCGCGGTAGGGGTCCTCGTACCAGAAGGCCCCGATCTCGTCGCAGGCACGGCCCACCGCCAGCGCGTCGTTCCAGGTGCGCAACTGGCAGGCCGGGTCCAGCATGATGCGCCAACCCTCCCCTACCCGCGCCCGCACCGCGCGCAGGTTGGCGATCTCGCGCGCGGCGTCGCCGTCGTTCCAGCCGTGGATCTTGAACCCCGCGAAGCCCGCCGCCCGGCACTGGGCGGCAAAGTCGGCGAACGCCTGCGGCGAATCCAGGCCGCCGACGCCCTCTTGCCCGTGATAGGTGCTGGCGTAGGTGGGCAGGCGCGTGCGAAAGCCGCCCAGCAGCCGCGACACCGAGGTCCCCAGCCGCTTGCCGGCCAAGTCCCACAGCGCGATGTCCAACACCCCGTGGCCCATGTGATCGTAAGCGCGCAGCTCCCGCTTCAGGTCGTCGTAGATCAGCTCGCGGCTGTCCGGATCGCGCCCCAGCAACAGCGGCGCCAGCATCAGCGCCTGGGCCAGCGCCGCCGGCGTCCCTACCCAGTGGGTCACGTACTCCCCGCGCGCGCCGTCGTCGCTGCTGACGCGCACCGCGAAGCGCCGCGTCGTGAACGTGCTGCCCTTGACGAACGCCATGTTGCCGATGCCCGCGGCCGCCTGCTCCAGGCCAATGTCGGGCGTGTCGAACGAGAACTCGCGGATTTCGACGCGATCGATGCTACTCATGGTCCGGCTCCAGGATGCCCCGCGCGGGGCGGCAAGTAAAGGATGCTTGAATCGGGTAAGCTGGCCGCGCCATGAGCACCGCGCGCGCCGCCGCGCCGCCGTCCACCCGCGTCCGCACCCTGCGCGACCTGCTGCAGCGCAGCGACACCTTCGTGCACCTGGTGGAGCTGGTCACCTCGCGCGGCCTGCTCACCGACCGTGCCGGCAAGCGCGTGCTCGGCCTGGCGCGGGAGCTGGTGCGGCACCCGCAGATCCACGCTCTGTCGATCACCGACAATCCCGGCGGCAACGCCATGTTCGGCGCCGACGCCCTTGGCACCGACCTGATCTCGCGCGGCCAGGAGGTGGTAATCCACCTGTCGTGCAAGGATTGGAACCGCAACGCGCTGGAGAGCCGCGGCTGGCAGCTCGCCAGTCTCGGCTTCGACAACCTCCTCGCCCTCTCCGGAGACTATCCGGTGAGCGGCTACCAGGGCCAGGCGAGCCCGGTGTTCGACCTCGACTCGGTGGCCCTGCTACGCATGTTCGGCGACATGAACCGCGGCATCCGCGCCGGCAAGCGCACTCTGACCGCTACCCGCTTCTTTCTGGGCGCGGTGGTGAACAACCACAAGCGCCACGAGCGCGAGGTGATGCCGCAGTACTTCAAGCTGGCCAAGAAGATCGCCAACGGCGCGCGCTTCGTTATCAGCCAGATCGGGTGGGACGCGCGCAAGCAGGACGAGCTGTTGCGCTACATGGCCCGGCACGGGCTGCAGGCGCCGGTGATTGCCAACGCCTACGTGCTGAGCCGCGCCGCGGCGCGCTTCTTCGCCTCCGGGAAGATTCCGGGGGTGGTGGTGGTGCCGGAGCTCTTGGAAGTAGCCGAGAAGCAGGCGTCGTCGCCCGACAAGGGCAAGGCGTTCTTTACCGAGCTGGCCGCCAAGCAGGTGGCGGTGGCGCGCGGCCTCGGTTACCGCGGGGTGTACCTCGGCGGCCTGACGCGCGCCGCGGACGTGGAGCGCGTGCTGCAAGTGGCGGCGGGCTTCGGCGCCGATGACTGGCGGCAGTTCGCGGGCGAGGTGGCCTTCCACTTTCCCGGCGAGTTCTACTACTTCGAGCCGGGCGAGCAGCCGGGCATGAGCAGCGAGCAGGTCAACCGCGCCTACCTGGCGTCGCGGCAGCCGGAGGCGCGGCGTGCGCTGCAGCGGGGGGTGGGGCTCGGCTACAAGCTGAGCCGCCGCGTGCACGACGCGATCTTCACGCCCGCCGGCGCCGGCTACGACGCCGCGCGCCGGGTGGCGGCCGCGGTGGACCGCGGCGGCGCCGGCGGCAAGCGCCTGTTCCACGCCCTGGAGCACGCCTCCAAGTCGCTGGCGTTCGACTGCCGCGACTGCGGCGACTGCTCGCTGCCCGACGTCGCCTACCTGTGCCCGGAGTCGCAGTGCGTCAAGAACCAGCGCAACGGCCCCTGCGGCGGTACCCGCGAGGGCAAGTGCGAGGTGGGCGAGAAGGAGTGCATCTGGGCGCGCGCCTACGACCGGCTCAAGGCCTACGGCGAGGAGCAGGAGCTGCTCACCGGCCCCGCGGTCATCAAGAACGCCGCGCTGCAGGGCACCAGCGCCTGGCTGAACACCTACTTGGAACGCGACCACTTTGCGGGCCGGCGGCCCGCGCAGCCACCATCATCGCCACCATCATCATCCGAGGACAACGCTCCATCATCATGAGTAACGCATTCACGATCATCGGCGAAAACATCCACGCCACCCGCGTGTTGCGCCGCAAGGGCCGCCGCGTCGGCGCGCTCCCGGACGGCACCCCGGCGGTGACCTACCGGCTCAAGAGCGGCGAGGTCCGCCGCCTGCCGATTCCCGAGGCAATCACCAAGACCCAGGACTACGAGGAGGGGCGCGTCAAGCACGTGGGGATTGCGCTACGCGCGGCCATGAGTGAGGGCGCGGAGGCCGCCGAGGGGCTGCGCTACCTGCAGCGGCTGGCGGAGCGGCAGGAGGAGGCCGGCGCCCACTTCCTGGACCTCAACGTGGATGAGATTTCGCTGGCGCCGGAGCGGCAGCAGGCGGCGATGCGCTGGCTGGTCGCCGCCATGAAGCGCGCCAGCCGGCTGCCGCTGTCGATCGACTCGTCCAACCTGGAAATCATTCGCGCAGGGCTGGAGGCGTGGAACGACGGCGGCGGCGACGGCGGGAGCGGGGCCGGCCGCGGCCCGGGGCTGCTCAACTCCGCTTCGCTGGAGCGGCTGGAGGCCCTCGACCTGGCGCGGGAGCACGGCGTGCAGGTAATCGTGACCGCCGCCGGCGAGTCGGGGATGCCGAACGACACCGCCGAGCGGACCGCCAACGCGTCGCGGGTGGTGGACGCGGCGCTGGCCAAGGGGATTCCGGCGGGCGACGTCTACGTGGACCCGCTGGTGTTTCCGATCGCCGTGGATCAACGCTTCGGCAACCACTGTCTGGATGCCATCCGCGCGCTGCGCGAGCGCTACGGGAGCGCCATCCACCTGACCGGCGGCTTTAGCAACGTCTCCTTCGGGATGCCGGCGCGGCGCCTGATCAACGACGTGTTCCTGCGCCTGGCGATTGACGCCGGCGCCGACAGCGGCATCCTCGACCCGGTGACCAGCCGCCTCGACCGGGTGTTGGGGCTCGACTGCGCGGCCCGGCCCTACCGGTTGGCCGAGGACCTCCTGTTGGGCCGCGACGAGTATTGCGCCGCGTTCATCCGCGCGTACCGCAAGGGGGAGTTGAACGACTCATGACCGAATACCAAGTGCTGGCCTGGCGCGGCATTCCCGCCCAGGTCCGCGTTTCCGCCGCCGGCCGGCGCCTCTCCGGCCAGCTTCCGCCCCGCTATCAGGAGGAGATCGACCGGGTCGCCATGGAGGAAGGGCTGTACGGCTCGGACGCCTACCTGGAGCAGTGGAAGTGGGGTCCGCGCACGCCGCGCGAGGGCACCCCGCAGGAGGTGCTCGACGCGGTGACCGCCGAGCTGATCGAGAAGTGGGACCGCGAGTTGTTCGGCGGCTGACAGGGCTGCCGCGGGGCGGTATCATGCTACCCATGCGCATGAGTGCGGCGGCATGGTCCGGCGCGCGCCGCCGGTGGGGCCGGCGGGCGGGGGTCACGGTTCTGGCAGCGGTGGCCGTGGCCGCGGGCGTCGCGCTCCTGGCCGGCTGCCGGGTGACGCTGGTGGCGCCGGTGACCGCGGTGAAGAATCCGTTCGTCGGGACCTGGACGGCCGAGGTGCCGGGCCAGAGCGTCACCTACCGGTTCGACGCCAACTACCGGTTCGAACGCGAAAGCGCGGCTGCTTCGGGCGGCACGTCAATCGGCGTCAGCATCTCGGGGACCTACGCGTACGAACCCCGCACCGCTATTCTGACGCTGACTCCCACGGTCGCCGCGATCGCTCGCGAGCAGTTCAAGTACGAGTTCCCCAAGCGCGACACGTTGGTGCTCACCACCTATCCGCGCGGCGCCCTCAACGTCACCTACACCTTCCGCCGCGAAACGTAGCGGCGCGCCGCCGCGCGGTCAGGCCGCGGGCAGGTCCGGCTCCGTCAGCCAGCGCGCGGCCGGAGCCCAGACGACGCGCTCCGGCAGCGGCCGCCGCGGCGGCGACGAGTCGAGCGTCACCAGCAGCAGCGCGGCCTCCGGGTACGCCTGCCCCGCGGCGCGGAGCGCCCGCACCTCCCGCTCCCAGGTCGCGTCCGCGGCCGTATCCAGGCAGACCTGCACCAGCCGCGGCGGCTCCCCGGCGCGGTGGGCGAAGAAGTCGACCTCCCACCCTTCCGCGGTGCGCAGGTAGCCGGCCTCCCAGCCGCGCCGCTCCAGCTCCAGCAGCACCGCGGTTTCCAACGCGCGCCCGGCGTGGCTGCGGCCGCTGGTCTCGAACAGGGCGATCAGCCCCGGGTCGACCGGATACGCCTTGCGGGGATGTACCATGCGCTGCCGCTCGGAGGCGGAGTGGAGCGCCACGGTACGCACCAGGAAGGCATCCTCCAGGTAGCCGAGGTAGGCGTGCAGCGTGTCCTTTCCCACCCGCACGCCCTGCGAGCGCAGCGTGTCGTAGTGCTTCCTTACCGAGAAGCCGCCGCCGGGGTTGGCCAGCAACTGCCGCTGCAGCCAGCGCAGGGCCAGCGGATTGGCCACGCCGTGGCGCTCGATGACGTCGCGCAGCACCACCACGTCCACGTAGCCGGCCAGCAGCGCCGCGCGGTCGCGCGGCGGCGCCCCCTGCGCCTCGGGAAAGCCGCCTTCCATCAGGTAGCGCCGCAGGCGCAGGTCCAACGTCCCCGGCGGCGGCGGGTCGTCGCCGGTGTGGCGCAACGCCTCGCGCAGGTTGAACGGGTGCACCAGCACCTCCATCGCCCGCCCGCGCAGGCTGGTCGCCACCTCGCGGCTCAGCAGCCGCGCCGACGATCCGGTCACGAACACCTCCATCGCGGCGGTGTCGATCAGGCGCCGGACCAGCCGCTCCCAGTCGGGGACGTTCTGCACCTCATCCAGGTAGAGGGTGACGCCGCCCGCTCGGTGCAGCTCCGGGAACTGCCGCGCGTGCTCCTCCAGCAACCAGCCCAGGTCGGCGGCGGTGATTCCCGCCAGCCGCTCATCTTCGAGCAGCAGCAGCAGTTGCGACTCCGGACGCGCGCCCGCCTGCACGCGGGCGGCCCGGCACTGCGCCAGGAACGAGGTCTTGCCGCTACGGCGCACGCCGACGATCGCAAACGCCTTGCCGGGAATCGCCGGCAGCCTCACGTCGCGCGGCGTGAGAGGCCGGGAGGCCGGCGGACGGAGCGGCGCCGCCAGCGACTCGCTGAGCTTCGCACGCAGAAGGTCTCGGGAGATTGTCACTTTCGGAGTGACAATATCATATCAAGTCGTCACGCTGCAACGACCACCTGCGGCGGGGCCGGACACCGTCGCCACCGCCAGAACCGTTTACCAAGTTGGCGGCCGATTTGGTACCATCTCTCTAGGTGTATAGGAGGTCCATCTTGCCGAGTCAGGCGCGAGCGCTAGCCGACTTGCCGTCGTGGGCGCCGGCGGCGATCACGGTCGCGCTGTTCGCGGTGGTGGGCATCGCCGTCGTTGACGACTATGGCGTGTCGAACGACGAGCCCACGCAGCGGGTCATCGCGCAGATGAATATCGACTACGCGTTCGGCGGCGGCGACCTGCCAACCAGCGCCTCTGACCGCTACTACGGCGTCACCTTCGAGGCCGCGCTGCTCCTGGTCGAGCACCTGCTCGGCCTCACCGACAGCCGCGCCGCCTACTTGAACCGCCATCTGCTCACCCATCTGTTCTTCCTCGCCGGCGGCTGGTTCTGCTACCTGCTCACCTGCCGCCTGTTCGGCGACCGCCGGCTGGCGCTGTTCGCCCTGCTGCTGTTCCTGCTCCATCCCAGGATGTACGCCCATTCCTTCGTCAACAGCAAAGACCTCCCCTTCCTGGCGTCGTTCATGATTGCGCTCTATCTGGTGCACCGCGCCTTCCGCCACGACACGGTGGCCGTGTTCGCGGCGTGCGGCGTGGCCGTGGGCGTGCTGATCAACCTGCGCATCATGGGGGCGGTGCTGTTCGCGGCGGTTGCCGGGCTGCGGGCGCTCGACCTGCTGCTGGCGCGCAACCCGGCGGCGCGCCGGCGCGTGACGGTCACTACGGCAGCCTTCGTGCTGGCCGCCGCGGGGACGCTGTATGCAGTTTCGCCCTATCTGTGGGGCGATCCGCTGGCGGTCGCCGACGCGTTCACCGGGCTCGCTTGGCATCCGACCCTCTCCGGCGGGCTCTTTCAGGGCCGATGGATGCGCTGGCCGTCGATTCCGCCGCACTACCTTCCCACCTGGATGGCGATCACCACGCCGCCGGCCACGCTCCTGCTCTGCCTCATCGGCGCCGGCGCCGCGGTGGGGCGCGGCATCGCCCGGCCCGGTAGCCTCCTCCGCAACACCCGGCTGCGGTTCGAGTGGCTGCTGCTGGCCTGCCTGACGCTACCGGTTGCGGCCGTCATTGCGCTGAACTCCAACATCTACGACCACTGGCGGCATATGTATTTCCTCTACGCGCCGTTGTGCCTGCTTGCGGTCTGCGGCCTGCGCGCGTTGCTTGCCGCCACGCGCCGGCTGCGGTCACCGGCGGCAGCCGCCCGGCTGCAGCGCGGGCTCTCCGCACTGGCGGCGGCGGCGCTGGTTACCACGGCGGCGGACGTGGTACGCCTGCACCCGTATCAGGACGGGTACTTCAATTTTCTGATCGACCGGCGGACCCCGGGGCACCTAAGCGAGCACTGGGATGTGCTATATTCGAACACCGAGTACCGGCAAGCGCTGGAGTATCTGCTCGCACGCTTTCCCAATTCGACGCTCTACGTGGATGGCGGGAACCGCTGGCGAAGGCATTATGTTAATCGGGCCATCCTCCCGGCCGCGGCGCGGCGCAGGATACTCTTCACCCACTCCCGTTTGGACGAAGCTGCCGGACAACCGGCCAGCGTCTACGTCCACAGGGTCAGGTACGTGGACAGGCCGGCGTTCGGACCGGTCATCTACGCGCTCCGCGTCTACCACAGCACCGTACTGGAAGTCATCGCCGTGGACCTGTCGCTCGTGGACCAGGCGATCGCCGACCGGTACCGCGTTGCCTACCGCGTCGCGGTTGCCGGCGAGCCGCTGGCGCGGACGGAGTTCGGGTTCGACCTGTACCTCGAAGGCAGCACGCTGACCTATGCCAAGGAGTCGTGCCGACCGGAAGATACCAAGCCCGGGTTCGTGTTGCGCGCCGTTCCCGTCGTCGAGGGAAAGAGCCACAATCTTGACTTCCACTTCGGCCGCTACGGCGTGCGCGTCGACGGCCGCTGCCTGATCCGGCGGCCGTTGCCGGGCTACTCGATCCGAACGCTCAAGGTCGGCCGCGGGGACCGCGGAGATGAACCCAGCGTCGCTGTCGACGTGCCCGTTGCCGGACCGGCCACCCTGGTGTGTCGGAATCCCGACCGGAGAGTGGAGTGTAACCCGAATCTTTTTCCGTTTCCCCGCCCTCTCGGGCGGCGACTGGAAGGCTGCTCGTTCGACGCCAAGAACAACCTGCTTTACGTCGTCCACCAGTTCTCGGACCGAGCGTTCGCCTTCCGCGACGGCATCTACCTCAGCGACTACGACGTACCGTTCCCGGACCGGTCGGTTACCGGGTTGGCGTCACCGCGCTGGCAAGGCGCCACGTTCCTCCCCGCCAAGTACGACCACGCCATGCTGCTGCTCGCCAACCGGGACGGCTCGGTATGGGGTTTCAGTGACCTGTCCGAAGACCGCGTCGCCGGAGGCGAATCCGCGCGTGTCCGCGCTCCGAAGTACGACCTCAGCGGCGCGCAGATCGACGCCGACGTTCGCACCGGGCAGTTCGTGGCGGCCGGCATCACCTACGACTCCGTGCGCGATCGGCTGTACCTGTCTTCCGACGGCAACGCCGTGGCGTTCATGCGCAACCCGCAGAACACCGCCTGGGTGCGAGACGTAGCGAGCGACGTGGCCGGCGCCGGCGGGGCGGGGCTGACGTTCGACGGACTGAGCCTTCTTTCGGCGCAAAGAGGTGGCGGCGTGAGCGCCTGGACGGAAGGCGTGGCGAGCCCGAGTATCGGCATCCCGCCGGAAGATCTGCAGCAACTGGCAGGCAACATCTGGGTGCGCGGCTTGGCGTGGGACGGTTCGAACCTGTACCTGTGCGACCGGCACAACAACACCGTCTGGGCCGTGACGGCGCAGAGGGAGAGGCAGTGAATCCGCAGCAGGGAACCGCCAACTTGCGGGCCGGCTTGCCGTGGGCGCCGGCGGCGCTCGTGGTCGCGCTGTTCGCGGTGGCGGGCATCGCCGTCGTTGACGACTATGGCTTGTCGAACGACACGCGCATGCAGCGTCGCATCGCGCAGATGAATATCGACTACGCGTTGGGCGCCGGCGACCTGCCAACCGCCCGCTCTGACCGCTACTACGGCGTCGCGTTCGAGGCGCCGCTGATCCTGGTCGAGCGCCTGCTCGGCCTCACCGACAGCTGGGCCATCTACTTGAGCCGCCACCTGCTCACGCATCTGTTCTTCCTGGCCGGCGGCTGGTTCTGCTACCTGCTCAGCTGCCGCCTGTTCGGCGACCGCCGGCTGGCGCTGTTCGCCCTGCTGCTGTTCCTGCTCCATCCCCGCATCTACGCCCATTCCTTCTTCAACAGCAAGGACCTCCCCTTCCTGGCGATGTTCATGATTGCGCTCTATCTGGTGCAGCGCGCGTTCCGCCGCGACACGGCGGCCGCGTTCGCGGCATGCGGCGTGGGCGTGGGCGTGCTGATCAACCTGCGCATCATGGGCGTGCTGCTGTTCGCGGCGGTTGCCGGGCTGCGGGCGCTCGACCTGATGTTGGCGCGCAACCGGGCGGAGCGGCGGCGCGCGCCGGTCACTACGGCAGCCTTCGTGCTGGCCGCCGCAGGGACCCTGTATGCCCTCTCGCCCTATCTGTGGCGCGATCCGCTGGCGATCGCCGACGCATTCACCGGGCTCGCCTGGCATCCGACCCTCGCCCTCACGTTCTTTCAGGGCCGGTGGGTGCGCTGGCCGTCGATTCCGCCGCACTATCTTCCCACCTGGATGGCGATCACCACGCCGCCGGCCACGCTCCTGCTCTGCCTCATCGGCGCCGGCGCCGCGGTCGGGCGCGGCATCGCCCGGCCCGGCAGCCGCCTGCGTAGCGCATACGTGCGCAATACCGCGCTGCGCTTCGAGTGGCTGCTGCTGGCCTGCCTGACGCTGCCGATTGTGGCCGTCATTGCGCTGAACTCCAACATCTACGACGACTGGCGGCACATGTACTTCCTCTACGCGCCGCTGTGCCTGCTGGCGGTCTGCGGCCTGCGCGCGTTGCTTGCCGCCGCGCGCAGGTTGCGGCCGGAGGCGGCAGCCGCCTGGCTGCGGCGCGGGCTGTCCGCACTGGCGGCGGCGGCGCTGGTTACCGCGGCAGCCGACGTAGTACGCCTGCACCCGAACCAGGAGGGGTACTTCAACTTCCTGGTCGACCGCCGCACCCCGGAGCACGTAGGCAGGCACTGGCATTTGGTGTACTTGAATACCGAGCACCGGCAAGCGATGGAGTATCTGCTCGCGCGCTTTCCCGATTCGACACTCTACCTGGATGGCTCGCAGGTCCGAAAAATGCGCCGTAATCGGGCGATCCTCCCGGCAGCGGCGCGGGAAAGGATACTCTTCACATACTACCACCGCTTCGACGAAGCTCCCGGACAACGGGCCAACTTCTACGTCATCGCCAACAGCCAGGAGGACCCGCCGATCGGACCGGTCGTCTACACGCTCCGCGTCTACCACAGCACCGTGCTGAAAGTCTACGCCCTGGACCTGTCGCTGGTGGACCGGGCGATCGCCGACCGGTACCGCGCGGTCCTGTGCGCCGCCGGACCGGCGACCCCGGTGTATCGGAATCCCTACCCGAACGTGGAGTGCCACCCCAATCCGCTGCCGCTGCCCCGCCACTTCGGGCTGCGGCTGGAAGGCTGCTCGTTCGACGTCAGGAACGACCTGCTGTACGCCATCAACCAGTTCTCGGACCGAGCGTTCGCCTACCGCGACGGCATCTACCTCAGCGACTACGACGTACCGTTCCCGGACCGGTCGGTTACCGGGTTGGCGTCACCGCGCTGGCAAGGCGCCACGTTCCTCCCCGCCAAGTACGACCACGCCATGCTGCTGCTCGCCAACCGGGACGGCTCGGTATGGGGGTTCAGTGACCTGTCCGAAGACCGCATCGCCAGGGGCGAACCCGCGCGCATCCGGGATCCGAAGTACGACCTCAGCGGCGCGCAGATCGACGCCGACGTTCGCACCGGGCAGTTCGTGGCGGCCGGCATCACCTACGACACCGTGCGCGATCGGCTGTACCTGTCTTCCGGCGGCAACGCCGTGGCGTTCATGCGCAACCCGCCGAACACCGCCTGGGTGCGAGACGCAGCGAGCGACGTGGCCGGCGCCGGCGGGGCGGGGCTGACGTTCGACGGACTGAGCCTTCTTTCGGCGCAAAGAGGTGGCGGCGTGAGCGCCTGGACGGAAGGCGTGGCGAGCCCGAGTATCGGCATCCCGCCGGAAGATCTGCAGCAACTGGCAGGCAACATCTGGGTGCGCGGCTTGGCGTGGGACGGTTCGAACCTGTACCTGTGCGACCGGAACAACAACACCGTCTGGGCCGTGCCGGCAGAAGAGGTCTACCGCCGCTTCGTGCAGCAGCAGTAGGAAGCGCTCTACCGCTGCGCCGGACCCGCGGCGGGTTTCAGGGGATTACCGCGGGGCTGAAAGGAAGTCGGCCAGCTTGGGCTTGCGTTTGGCGCGGGCCAGGTCGAGGGCGGTGTGGCCGGCGGCGTCGCGCTGGTCCGCGTTGACGCCGCGTTCCACCAGCAGGCGCACCAGCGGCACCCCGGCGCCGGAGTTCACCGCCACGTGGAGCGCCGTCTCGCCGCGCTTGCTGCGCACCTCGTTGGGGTCGCAGCCGTGGTCCAGGAACCAGGTGACGCCGGTGAGGCTGCGCATGTTGACGGCGCAGCCGAGCGGGTTGTAGCCGCCGTGATGGCCGGTGCCGCGCGTGCCGTTCATGTCGACGGCGCCGTGGCGCAGCAGCAGCTCCAGAACCCGCTCCTGGCCGTCGCAGGCCAGATGGTTCACGGTGTCGTCGTCACCGAGGCGGGCGCCGCGATCCAGCAGCAGTTCCACCACCGCGGCGTTGTCCGACCAGCAGGCGTAGTCCAGCGCCGACGACGGGTCGGCGCCGTGGCCTAGCAGCAGGGCCGCGCACGCCGCCCGCTTCTGCTCGCTGCCGGCCTGCGTCCGCGCGCAGTACTGCAGCGGCAGCCAGGAGCCGTCGCGGGAGTCGGCGTCGGCGCGCGCCGCGGCCGCCGCGTCGGCGGCCAGGATTGCGGCGAGCTCATCGTGCCGCGCCAGCACCGCGGCGGTGTAAAGGTCGGGCTGTGGTGGCGCGTGCTCCAGCAGCAGCGGCAGAAACTCGGTGCAGCCGAACGCCGCCACCGCAATGGCGCTGTGCAGGTGCCAGCTCCCGCGCAGCAGCGGGTCCGCGCCGTGCTCCAGCAGCAACCGCACGCTGGCGGTGTGCCCCGGCGTCTTGGGCATGGTCCGCTTCTGCTCCACCGCGCGGTGCAGCGGCCGGTAGCGATGCGCGGTGGGCGCCAGCACGTTGACGTCGGCGCCCTCGCCAATGAGAAACGCCACCACCTCCGGCTGACCGCCGAAGCAGGCGTTCATCAGCAGCGACCAGTGGCCGGCGGCCGCGGCCTCCTGCCGCACCGCGGCCCGTACCTTGTCCAGCGCGCCGCCCTGCGCCGCGGCCGCGGCCTCCTTGATCAGCTTTCGGTCCATTCCCCGATCCTCTCTCCCCTATTCTGCCCTACCCCACCAATCCTAATGCAGGCCCTGCACGCGGCCGCTGGCGGTGTCCACGTCGATGCGGCGGAACGCCGGGTCCGAGGCGGTGCCCGGCAGCAGCTTGATATCGCCGGCCACCGGCACCGCCAGCCCCGCCCCGCGGTAGAGCAGCAGGTCGCGAATCGGCAGCGTCCAGCCGCTGGGCCGGCCCTTCAGCGCCGGGTCGTGGCTCAGGCTGAGCTGAGTCTTGACCATGCAGGTGCCGAGCGCCGCCAACTCCGGGTCGCGCTCCACCTCCTGCAGCTTGGCCAGCGCCTGCGGCTGGTAGCGCACCCCGTCGCCGCCGTACACCTCGCGGGTGATGCGTTCGATCCGCTCGCGCTGCGGCGTCGCGTCGTCGTACAGAAAGCGGAACTGCGACGGCTGCGCGCAGGCCTCCGCCACCGCCTCGGCCAACTCGCGCGCGCCGGCGCCGCCGTAGCGCCAGTGGCGGCTCACCACGCACGGCGCGCCGGTTCCGGCCACCGCCTCGCGGATCACCGCCGCCTCCTCGTCACTGTCGGTGTGAAAGTGATTGACGCACACCACCGGCGCCACCCCGCTCCGCCGCACCGTCTCCAGATGCGCCAGCAGATTCGCCACGCCGCGCTCCACCAGCGCCGTGTTTGGCTCGGTATAGGCGCGGTCCAACGGGCGCCCCGGCGCCACGCGCGGCCCGCCGCCGTGCATCTTCAAGGCGCGAATGGTGCACACCACCACCGCGCAATCGGGCGCCAGCCCGCTCATCCGGCACTTCAGGTTCCAGAACTTCTCGAAGCCGACGTCGGCGCCGAAGCCGCTCTCGGTCACGTGGTAGTCGGCCAGCTTGAGCCCCACCCGGTCGGCGATGATCGAGGACTGGCCGATGGCGATGTTGGCGAACGGCCCGGCGTGCACCAGTACCGGCTGGCCCTCGATGGTCTGCATCAGGTTGGGGTTGATCGCCTTGACCAGCAGCGCGGTCATGGCGCCGTCCACCTCCAGGTCCGCGGTGGTGACCGGGCTGCCGTCCTTGGCGTAGGCCAGCACCATGCGCCCCAGGCGCGCGCGCAGATCGGCCAAGTCGGCGGCCACCGCCAGAATCGCCATTACTTCCGAGGAAACCGAGATCTGGAAGCCGCTGCGCATCATCACGCCGTCCATCTTCCCGCCCAGGCCGATGATGACGTCACGCAACGCCTGGGCGCTGAAGTCGATCGCCCATCCCACCGCGACGTTGCGCGGATCGATATCGAGGCGGCGCAGCTTTTTGCGCGCCAGGGTGCGGTCGCCGTAGTTGGTCTCGTGCTGCAGGCGGCTGGTGAGCGCCACCATCGCCAGATTGTGGGCGTTGGTGATGGCGTCGATGTCGCCGGTCAGCCCCAGGCTGAGGTCGCTCAGCGGGACGCACTGCGCCAAGCCGCCGCCGGCCGCGGAGCCCTTGACGTTGAAGGTGGGTCCGCCCGAGGGCTGGCGGATGGCGCCGATGACGCGCTTGCCGATCGCCGCCAAGCCCTCCACCAGCCCCATCGTGGTGGTGGTCTTGCCCTCGCCGAGCGGGGTGGGCGTGATCGCGGTCACGTTGACGTACTTGCCGTGCGGGCGCGCGGCCAGGCGCTCCATGATGCGCGCGTAGTCCAGCTTGCCAACGTAGTGGCCGTAGGGCAGCACCTCCTCGGGGCGCAACCCCAACTCGGCGCCAAGCTGCCGCACCGGCTTCATGCGCGGCTCGGCGGCGGCGCTGAGCTGCCAGTCGGCCATGGTGGTCGGGTCGAGTGCTGCGAGCTGCGATGCGTCCATGCTTGGCCCCACCATAGCAGATCGGGCGCCGGCGGGCAGGCGGCTGCCACGACCCGTGGCGGGGCGGCGGGGGCGCGGGCCGGCGGGGGTAGGAAACGCGGGCGGCGCGGGGCGGGAAACGCGGCGGCGCCGGTTTGCGCTATGATGGCGGCATGGCAACTTCCACTGAGTCCGCGTACCGCGACAAGCGGCAGGGCTTCTGGCGCGACGTCTTCGCGCAGGCGCGGCCCTACGCCGAGTACCTCGCCGCCGCCCCCGACAAGCACCGCAAGCGCTGGCAGACCATGGCGCCGCGGGTGCAGGCCGGCGCCGCGCTGCAACAGCGCCTGGGCCAGTTCACCCGGCGCATGAACCTGTTGTGCTACAGCGGCATCTGGTGCGGCGACTGCGTGCGCCAGGGGCCGATCCTGCAGCACCTGGCGGCGGCGGCCAACGCCGCGGCGGGCGCGCAGGTGGTGGACTTGCGGTTCGCCGAGCGGGTGGATGACAGCGAGCTGGCCGACGAGCTGCGCATCCTGGGAGCGTTGCGGGTACCGGTGACCGTGTGCCTGTCGGAGGATTTCTTTGAAGTGGGGCGCACCGGCGACCGCATGCTGGTGACCTACCGCCGCAAGGCGCAACGCGAGCTGGGGGCGGCCTGCGACGTGGGCCTGGTGCCGCCGCCCGACGCCGAGGTGGCGGCGGAGGTGGAGCAGTGGCTCGACCACCTGGAGCGCATGCAGTGGATGCTGCGCCTGTCGCCGCCGTTGCGCGCCCGTTACGGCGACTGACGCGGCGAGCGGCGCGGTCAGCGGCCCGGCCACCGCCTCGGCCTGCGGCTCGGCATGGAGAAACGCCCCCTTCCGGGCGACTCCCTCAAGGAGCGGTTGCGCGCCCACCGGCGCGATCAGCTCTACCAGTTCCTGTTGGACTACGGCGGGATCCGCGGCGCGGTGCTGCACGCGACGCGGGTGGTGGGCGAGATGCGCGCCAATCACGAGCTCGGGCCGCTGGAGACGCTGGTGCTGGGACAGGCCTACGTCGCCGCCGGCCTGATGAGCGTCAACCTCAAGTCGCCCGAGAGTCTGACCATCAAGGTTGATTGCTCGGGGCCGATCGCCGGCCTCACGGTAGACGGCAACGCCTTCGGCGAAGTGCGCGGCTACCTGGCGCAGGATCCGATCCCGGTGGCCGCGGACGGGGGCGTGCCGCGGCTGCAGGACCTGTTCGGGAGCGGCACGCTGGCGGTGACCAAGCATCTGCGCGACGGCGGGCATCCCTTTACCGGGATGGTCGAGATGCGCTACGGGAGCCTGGCGGGGGATCTGTCCTACTACTTTACCACCTCGGAGCAGACGCCGAGCGCTCTGAGCCTGAGCGTGGCGTTCGACGCCTCGGGCGGGCTCACCGGGGCCGGCGGCGTGTTTCTGCAGGCCCTGCCCGGCGCCCGCGAGGAAAAGGTGCGGGACGTGGAGCGGCTGCTGCGGCAACTGCCGTCGATCGGCGCCGCCTTCGCCGCCGGCGAAGCGCCGGATGCCCTGCTGGAGCGCGCCTTCGGCGCCCACGAGCCGGTAATCCTCGCCCGCCGCCGGGTGGCGTTCATGTGCCACTGCAGCGCGGAGCGGTTCCGCGGCCATCTCGGCGCCCTGCCGCGCGCCGAATTGCAGGACATACTGGCGCGCGGGCCGTTGCCGTTGCGGACCACCTGCCGCTTCTGCAACACCACCTACCAGTTCGACCGCGGCCAGATCGCCGCCCTGCTCGCCGCCGCCGGCTAGGGCGCGGCGGGAGGCCTGCGGTGCGCGCGTACCGATGAAACTGTTCAGCCGGAGACAGTTGGAGCGGGCCGCGGCGCGGGTTCACGCGCCGGCATTCGCCGCCTGCGGGCAGCGGCTGCGCGCCGCCACGGAGGAGTTTTTGGCGCTGGACCTGGAGCCGCCCGCGGCGCCGGCGGGTTACTACCACGACTACTTCTGTCCCGAGCACGCCGTCGAGCTGCAGTTCGACCCGCGCCGCCCGCGGCATCACCGCTGCCCGGTGGATGGACGCCTGCTGCGCGGCGACCGCTACGACGCCGCTTGGCGCTTCGGCGCCAACCTGCTGCTGGCCGGCATGGCGGAGCGGCTGGCGCTGCGCTGGCGTTTGGACGGCGACCCCCGCTGCCTGCAGCGCGGGCGCGCGATTCTGGCCGGCTACGCGCGCCGTTACCCGCAGCACCCGCCCGGCGCGGCGCGCACCGAATCCGGCGCCGGGCGCGGCAAGGCCACCTACCAGTCGCTGGACGAGGCCAACCTCATCGTGCGGCTGGCGCGCTGCTACGACCTGCTGGCGGAGGGGCTGGATGAACCCTGCCGCCGGCTGGTGGAAGCCGACCTGTTCGCGCCGGCGCTGGCCCACCTGCGCGCGCAGCGCTTTTTCCGGCTGCACAACATCGAGTGCTGGCACGTCGCGGCGCTGGTGGCCGCCGCCAGCCTCACCGGCGACGCCGCGGCCAGGGACGAGGCGCTGCACGGCGAGTTCGGCTTTCGTCACCAGCTCACGGCCGGGGTGCGCAGCGACGGACTATGGTGGGAAGGCTCCTCCAGCTATCACTACTACGCGCTGGCGGCGCTGCTGGCCACCGCGGCGTTCCTGCGGGCGCAGGAGCCGCGCCGGGCCGCCCCGCCGCGGCTGCGCGCCATGCTGACCGCGCCGCTGGCGCTGGTGCTGCCTGACGGGCGGCTGCCGGCGACCAACGACTGTTGGGCCTCTTCGTCGCTGCTCGGGGCGGTGTGCCACGGCGTGCCGCCGGCCGCGGCGCTGTACGAGATCGCCGCCGGCTGGTGGCCGGGAGAACCCGCGTTCCCGGCGCTGCTGACCGCGGCCTACCGCCGCGGCCCGCGTGACAGTACCGAGGCGCTGCTCTACGGCCCGGAGCGAGTGACGGCCGGCAGCGCCGCGCTGACGCGGCCGCGCTCCGCCCTGCTGCCCGCCTCCGGCTACGCGGTGCTGCGCAGCCCCGGCCCGCTGGCGGAGCAATCGCTGCTGCTGCTCAAGTACGGCCCCCACGGCGGCGCCCACGGCCACCCCGACAAGCTGGCCATCCTGCTCTACGCGCGCGGCAAGCCGGCGGCGCCCGACCTCGGCTCGCAGGGCTACGGCATCGACCTGCACCGCGGCTGGTACCGGCAGACCGTGAGCCACAACACGGTGCTCGTGGCCGGGCAGCCGCAGCCGCCGGCGCGCGGCCGCCTGCACCACTTCGGCCCGCCTGCCGGGGCGACGGATGCTAGCGTGGCGGTGACCATTGCCGATACGGCGGTCTCCTGGTCGGGCAGCGCGGCCGGCGTCTATGACGGCGTGAGCATGCGCCGGGTGGTGGCGTGGCGGGCGCCCTACTTCCTCGACTGCTTCAGCGTGATCTGCCCGGCGCCGCAGCGCCTCGACTGGCTGCTGTACGTAGCGGGCGAGCTGCAGGCGGCGCCGGCCCTACAGCCGAATGCCGCGGCCGGCGCCGCGCTGCCGGACGCCCCCGGCTGGGAGCACGTCACCGCTACCGCCTCGGGAGCGGCAGCGGCAGCGGTCGTGACCGCGCGCTGGGCGCTGCGCGGCGGCGGCCTGGAGCTGCTGCTCCCGGACGAGGCGGCGAGCACCATCACCGTGGGCGAGGCTCCTGGCAACCCCGCCGGCGAGCGACTGCAGGCGCTCATCCGCACCCGCACCGCGCGCGTCACCTGCTTCGTGGCCGTGCTCTGTCCGGCGCCGGGAGCGGCCGGGGTGCGCGCGGCGCGCCGCTTCGGGTCCGCCGCCGCGCCCGGCCTGGAAGTAACGTGCGCCGGCGGCCGCGTTGACCGCTGGCTGCTGCCCGGAGCGGGCGCGACGGGCGCGGACGGCGCCGCCGGCGCCACGCTGCAGCCGATACCATGACCGGAGGGCACTCATCATGCAGCAACCTCAGGTAACGACGCGGGGACTGTTCTTCTGGGAGGGCAGCGGCCTCGAATTGGGGCGCGCCAATCCCTACGGCGCCCTGCTGGCCGCGGCCCTGCGCCGCCACGGCGTGGAGCTGGCCGAGGGCGACTACGACTTCCGCCGCGCCTGGCTGGAGGAATCGCGCGCTGCCTACGGCGCGCTGCACTTCAACTGGCTGGACCGCTTCTACGCCCGCTTCGACGAGCCGCGCGACCTGGAGCGGGCGCTGGCCCGCTACGCCGACTTTACCACCAACCTGATTCACGCCCGCCGCCTCGGCTATCGCGTGGTATGGACCGTGCACAACCTGTTCCCGCACGAGCGGCGCTATCCGCAGTTGGACCGCCTGATGAATGCCCTGATGGCACGCGAGGCCGACCACGTCATCGCCCATTGCCGCTACGCCGCCGACCGCATCGAGCAGTGGTACGATCCGCCGCGCCCGGTGCAGGTGATTCCGCACGGCAACTACCTGCCGGTGTTCCCCAATCGGGTGAGCGCCGGCGCGGCCCGCGCCCGGCTGGCAATCGCCGGCGACCGCTTCGTCTACCTGTTTTTCGGCAACGCGCGCGGCTATAAGGGGATCACGGAGCTGGTCACCGCCTACCGCCGCGCCGCGGCGGCGGACAGCGTGCTGCTGCTGGCGCTGCGGGAGCACGCGCGCAGCCCCGACCTGGTCCCGCAGCTCCGCGCCGCGGTCGCGGACGACGCCCGCATCCGCATCCGTTCCTCGCGCTACTTCGCCGCCGAGGAGTTTCAGTACTTCCTGAACGCGGCGGACGTGGTGGTGCTGCCCTTTGCCGCCGTGCTCACCTCCGGTTCGGCGATCCAGGCGCTCGGCTTCGGCAAGCCGCTCATCGTGCCGCGCCTCGGCTGCCTGCCCGAGCTGATCGCCGGCGGCTGCGGCCTGCTCTACGACCCGCAGGCCGCCGGCGGCCTGGACCGCGCCCTGCACGCCGCCCGTGCCCTCGACCTGCGCGCCGCCGGCTCCGCGGCCCAGGCGCGCAGCCGGGAACTGGACTGGGACCCGATCGCCGCCCGCGTCGCCGCCCTTTACCGCGGCGGCGCGTAAGTCCACGCCCCGTCGCGGCGGCGTCCGCCGGCCGCACGCGCCTGCGAAAGCCGCGCTATTGGGCGAAGCTTCCGGTCCCGCGCCGCGGGCGGAGGGCGCGGGTTGGCCGATCCGGTTGCAGCCGCTTACATTCACGGCATGTTCGAGATGCCGTGCGCCTGCTGAGCGGGATTACCGCCGGCTCCACTCTGGTGCTGATCTTCGTGGGCAGCCTGGTCACCAGCACCGGGTCGGGGCTGGCGGTGCCCGACTGGCCGCTCTCCTACGGCACCCTGTTCCCGCCGCTGGTGGGTGGGATTCTGTACGAACACTCCCACCGGATGGTGGCCGCCGGGGTTGGCCTGCTGGTGGTGGCGCAGGCGCTGGTTTTCACTTGGCGCGAGCCGCGCCGCTGGCTGCGGCTCCTGGCGTGGGTGGCCGTGGGCGCGATCCTGGTGCAAGGGGGGCTCGGCGGGCTGACCGTGCTGTTCCTGCTGCCCACGCCGATCTCGGTAACCCACGCGGTGCTGGCGCAGAGTCTGTTCCTGCTGCTGCTCGGCATCGCCTACGCGCAGTCGCGCGAGTGGCGGCGGCGCGCCGCTGGGCCGCCGGGGCCGCCGCTACGCGCCGCGGTGGCGCTGCTGCCGGCGGTCATGTTCGTGCAGTTGCTGCTCGGCGCGCTGATGCGGCACACCGAGTCGGGGCTGGCGATTCCCGACTTTCCACTGATGGGGGGTCAGGTGATTCCCCGCTTCGACGAGCGGATGCTGCACGCGATCAACGCAACCCGCTTCCAATTGTTGCTGGAGCCGGTCGTGATGAACCAGGTGGTGATCCACTTCCTGCACCGCCTCGGCGCGGCCGTGACCGCCGCGGTGGTGGTGGCCGCCAACCTGGACCTGCGGCGGCGGCCGGAGTACGCCGCGGTGCGGCGGCTGCTGCCGTGGGTCAACTGGCTACTATTGGCGCAGGGCACGCTGGGCGTGCTCACCGTGCTCACCGTGCGCTTGCCGCTGGTGGCGAGCCTGCACGTGCTGCTGGGCGCCGCGTTGCTCGGCCTCGCCCTGTGGTGCCTGCTGCGCTGCTTGCCGCTCCCGGCGGCAGCGGGCGGCGCGGCCGCGGAACTCCGCGCTGCGCCGGGCGCGGTGCCGGCGCCGGCCGCCACCGCCGGCACCGGCGCGCGCGCGGGCCGCACCGGATCGTAGCGCGTGCCACTGCGCGGCCTCGGGTCGCTGATCAAGAGCCGCATCGCGCTACTGGTGGCGGCCACCACCGCGCTCGGCTACTGGGCCGCGGCGGGCCGCGTGGCGGTTGACGCGCCCCTGCTGGCGGCGATTGCCGGCACCGCGCTGGCGAGCGCCGGCGCCGGCGTGCTCAACAACGTGCTGGAACGCGACGTGGACGCGCGCATGGCGCGCACCCGCGGGCGCGCGCTGCCGCAGGGCGCGGTCACGCCGCGCGCCGCGGCGGGGTTCGGCGCGCTGCTGACCGGCGGCGGCGCTGCGCTGCTGCTCTGGCGCGGCGGGGTGCTGCCGGCCCTGCTCAGCCTCTTGGCGGCGGCGCTCTATCTGTTCCTGTACACGCCGATGAAGCGGCGCTCATGGCTCAACACGCCGCTCGGCGCCATTCCCGGCGCCATGCCGCCGCTGATCGGCTGGTCCGCGGCCGCTGCGTCGGGCGCGGGGTTGGGAGCCGGCGCCTGGATCCTCGCGGCGATGCTGTTTCTGTGGCAGCACCCTCACTTCTACGCCATCGCCTGGGCGTTCCGCGACGAGTACCGCGGCGCCGGCCTGCGGATGGCCGGCGCGGTGGGCCGCGGCGGCGATTTTCTAGCCACGCAGGTGATCCTGTTCCTGGCGGCCCTGATCCCGGTGTCGCTGCTACTCGTCGCCGTTGGCGTAGCCGGCGCGTGGTACGCGGCGGGGTGTCTCCTGGCCGGGTCGCTCTACCTGACCGCCGGCATCCGTTTCGCCCGCCGCCGCGACCGGGACAGCTCGCGCTTGCTCGTGAAAGCGTCGGTGCTTTACCTGCCGCTGGTGCTGGCGTTCCTGGCCGCGGACCTCACCGTTACGCCGGCCTGACCGCGGCGCGCACCGCGTCGAGTACGGTCTCGGTCATTACCCCGTCGCGGCCGGAAACCTGGTTTTCGGCGCCATCAAGGAGCACCGCCTCGACGTGCCGCACCAAGCCCAGGTGCGGCGCCGGAAACGGATCAAAGCGCAGCTCCTCGACGCCGTTGGCCGCCGCCAGCGTCATCGCATGCCCATCCAGCGGGTCGGCGCTGATTTGGCCGCCCTCGCCGGTAATCACCAAGCGGTCGGCGTCGCGGCCGGAAGCGAAGTCGCCGCGCACACTGCACAGGACCCCCGACTCCATCCGCATCACCACCGCGGCGTTCTGCTCCACCGCCAAGCCGGGCTGATAACGCGCCGCCACGGCGTGCGCCTCGGCCACCGGCCCGAGCAGCCACGCCAGCAGGTCGACGCGGTGGCTGCCCATGTCCACGAAGCCGCCGCCGCCGGAGATGGCGGGGTCGTCGCGCCACTCGCGCCGGCCCGCGGCCAGCCGCCGCGCCAGACTGCCGGTAGCGAGATCCGCCTCGGCCTGCAGCGGGCGTCCGATCGCCCCGGCCGCCAGCAGTTCGCGCATCCGCAGTACGTGGGGCTGGAAGCGGCGGTAGTAGGCGACGAACAACTCCACGCCCGCGGCGGCGCAGGCCGCCACCATTTCCCGCGCCTCGGCGGCGTGCAGCGCCATCGGCTTTTCCACCAGCACGTGCTTGCCGGCCGCGGCCGCGGCGCGCACGTAGTGCAGGTGCGAACTTGGCGGCGTCGCCACGTAGACGACGTCCACCGCGTCGCTGCCGATCACCTGCTGCGCGTCGTCGGTCCAGCCGTCCGCCCCGTGCCGGCGCGCAAAGTCACGCGCCGCGGCGCCGTCCCGGCGCATCACCAAGGCCAAGCGGCTGCGAGGCGCGGCGGTGATAGCCGGCCCGCTTTTGCGTTCCACCACGTCGCCGCACCCCACCACGCCCCACCCAAGGAGCGCGCGCCCCGGCGCCGCCGCCATCAGAGACCCGCCGCCAGCTTGCCCAGCGCCGCAGCCGGGTCGCCGCTCACCTCGACGGTCAGTACGGCGCGGCCGGCGGCGGCCAGCGCCTGGCGGTCGCCGAGCGCCTGCGCCCGCTTCAGCACGTCGAAGGTGAGCGCCGCCGCCGGCTCCCCCGCCCGCTCCGGAATCGGCAGGTCGGGCTCGCCGGCGGCCACGATCTGCAGGCAGCGGCCACGGCCGGCGTCGCCCTTGTGCAGTTGCCCGGTGGAGTGCAGGAAGCGCGGCCCGTAGCCGGTGGTGGTGGCCAGACCGGTGCGCGCCCGCACCGCCCGGCGCAGTGCCTGCAGGGCGGCGTCGGTGGCCGCCTCCGGCGGCACCCAGGCATGTAGCGCCAGGTAGCCTCCAGCCGGAGCGTCGTCAATGAAAGCGGCCAGCGCCTGCTCCGGGGTACTGCCGCTCACCTCGCCGTACAGCGCCATCCCGCCGCCGCGCAGCGCCGGCTGCTCGGCCGGCAGGCTTCCGGCTGCTTGGTAGGCGGCTACCATCTCCCGCGCCCGCACCTTGGCCGCCTCCACGTCCGGCTGATCGAACGGGTTGACGCCCAGCAGCGCGCCGGCCACCGCGGTCGCCATCTCCCAGAGGAAGAACTGCGCCCCCAGGTCGTAGTGGTCATTGAGGGTCAGCGTGACCAGCGGATGGCCGGCGACGCGCAGCTCCTCGGCGGCGGACGCGGCCTGGTCCCGGTCCGCCCCGCGGCGCAGCAACACGAACAGCCGGTCGGCGCCGTACTCGCGCGCCGGCCCCGGCGGTTCGCCGACCACCGGGAGGATGCCGCGCCCCTCCTTGCCGGTGCTCTCGGCGATGAGCTGCTCCACCCAGTCGCCGAAGCTGGCCAGCTCCGCCCCGCACAGCAGGGTCAACTTGTCGCGCCCGGCCGCGGCCGCGGTACCGAGGACCACTCCCAACTGCGCCGCCGGGTTGCCCCCGGCGCGCAGACTGCGCTCCGGCGCGGCGGCCGCGGCCGCCTGCCGCGCGCGCCGCAGCAAGGCGCGCAGATCCAGCCCCAGCAGCGCCGCTGGCACCAAGCCAAAAAAGCTCAGCGCCGAGTAGCGACCGCCGATCTCCCGATCTCCCAAAAAAATGCGCCGGAAGCGGTACTGCGCGGCGAGTTCCGCGAGGCCGCTGCCGGGGTCGGTGATGGCCGCGAAGTGCTCCCCCGCAGCCTCCCGGCCCACCTCCGCCGCCACCAGGTTGTAGCAGTACTTGAACAGCGAGATGGTTTCCACCGTACCGCCCGACTTGGTGGAGACCAGGAACAGCGTGGCGCGCAGGTCGAGCGGCGCGACGCGGGCGGCCACGGCGCGCGGGTCGGTGCTGTCCAACACCGCCAGCCGCAAGCCCCCCGGCTGCGGGCCGAAGGTGCGCGCCAGCACCTCCGGGGCCAGGCTGGAACCGCCCATCCCCAACAACAGCACGTCGGTGTAGCCGGCGTCCCGCACCGCGGCGGCGAAGCGCTCCGGGTCCGCGGTCTGCGGTTCCATCCGGGCGGCGATATCGAGCCAGCCGAGTCGGTCGCTGACTTCGGTCGGGTCCGGCTTCCAAACGCGGTGGTCGCGCGCCCAAATGCGGCGCACCAGCCCCTCCTCGTCCGCCCGCGCGAACGCCGGCTCCACCGCCGCCCGCAACGGGCCGAGCTGCAACTGCAGGCGCGGCACGCTCACCGTACTTTCCGCCGGCGCGGGGCCGTCATCATCCCCCCTTACTATCCGGCGTCACTTCCGGCGTCGCAGACCCGGTACGCCTGCTCCAGTGAGGCGAGGGGATCGCCGCTCGGCTGGAACTCGTGGCCCACGTACAGGTCGTAGTCGGACTCCGCAATCGCGCGGCAGATGCCGCGGTAGTTGAGCTCCTGGGTGTCGTCCAGGTCGTTGCGGCCCGGGTTGCCGGCGGTATGGAAGTGGCCGACGTACGGCAGCGCGCGGCGGATGGCGCGAATCACGTCGCCCTCCATGATCTGCATGTGGTAGATGTCGAACAGCAACTTGACGCGCGGGCTGGCCACCATCTCGCACAGGGCGATGCCCCAGTCGCTGCGGTCGGCCAGGTAGCCGGGATGATTCAACCGGCTGTTGAGCAACTCCACGTTGAGGTTGACGCCGCGTTCCTCGGCGTAGGGAGCGACGCGGCGCAGCAGCCGGGCGCACTCCACCATCCCCTCCAGGTCCTTCTGCCCGGCGAGGCGGTTGCCGGTAAAGCAGATCAGGCCGGGGACGCCGTGCTGCGCCGCCAGGGCGATGGAGGCGCGCAACTCGGCCTCGATGCGGGAGTGGTTGGCGGGATTGTTGCAGCCGTCGGGTAGCGAAGCATGGCCGATGAAGCTGGCCACCGCCAGCCCCTGCTCCGCGGCCGCGGCGGCCACCTCCTCCACGCTGAACTCGCCATCCACCGGGCCGCCGCGATAGCCCCACATTTCCACGGCGCGCAGTCCGATGCGCGCCAACCCGCGGCACAGCTCCGTCAGGTCGGAAAACTGCCGTTGAAAGATCGGAAAGCAAACTGACTGTTTGATTCTCACGCCCCCACCATACCGCGGGCGGCGCCGAGCCGCCACCGCCGGGTTTGATTGACGCGCGCCGGCGGGCGCGGAACAATGCGCGGCGGGGAGCGGAAACCATTCGCGTCGGCGTCATCTGCGGCGGCCAGTCCGCCGAACACGAGATTTCCCTGCGTTCCGCGCGCGCGGTGACCGCGGCGTTGCACGGCGCGCACGAGGTGGTGCTCATATACATCCGGCGCGACGGCACGTGGCGGCAGGCCGACGCGCGCCAGTTTATTGATCCTGCCGCGGTGGCCGCCGCGTCACCGCCGCGCCTGAGCGGCGGTGCGCTGGCACTCACCGGAGGCGCCGGCGGCAACGCCACCGCTCCCGTCACCGCCCCTCCCTCGGCCACCGTGCCCGTTACCGCCGCGCCTCCCCCCGCGCCCGCTGGCGCCGCCGCGCGCCTCGTGGATCTGGCCACCGGCACGGAGTCGCCGCCACTGGACGTGGTTTTTCCAGTGTTGCATGGCCCGTTCGGGGAAGACGGCACCGTGCAGGGCCTGCTGGAGATGGCCGGCGTGCCCTACGTCGGCGCCGGCGTGTTGGGCTCCGCGGTGGCGATGGACAAGGAAGTTGCCAAGCGCCTGCTGCGCGACGCCGGCATCGCCAGCGCCCGGTTCCGCGCCGTGCGCGGCCCGCTTTCGCCCGCCGCCGCGGAGCGAATCTGCGCCGGCCTGGGCCTGCCGCTGTTCGTCAAGCCCGCCAACCTCGGCTCCTCGGTAGGGGTGGCCAAGGTGGCCGCCTGCCGCGACCTGCCGGCGGCCGTCGCCGGCGCGCTGCGCTACGACCGCAAGGTCCTGATTGAGGAGGGCATCGCCGGCCGCGAGCTGGAGGTCTCGGTGCTTGGCAACGACCGGCGCGCGGCCTCCCTGGCCGGCGAAATCGTCCCCACCGGCGGGCACGAGTTCTACGACTACGACGCCAAGTATCTGGACGCCGGCGGCGCGGACCTGCTCATCCCGGCGCAGTTGACCGCCGCCGAGCAGCAACGCGCGCAGCAACTTGCGTGCCGGGCATGCGCGGTGCTGGAAGTGGAGGGGATGGCGCGGGTGGACTTCTTTCTGCGCCCCGCGGCAACCTCCCGGCGCGGCCCCGAGCTGCTGGTCAACGAAGTCAACACCATTCCCGGATTCACCGAGATCAGCATGTACGGGAAGCTGTGGGAGGCCAGCGGCGTGCCGTTCCCGGAACTGCTACGCCGCATCCTCACCCTCGCCATCGAGCGCCACCGCAACCGCGCCGCGACGCGCACCTGACGCTCGCTCGCCGCCCGGTGCGCGATGCGGCGCCGGACGCAACGCGCGCGTCCGTACGAATGGGCCGCCATCAAAAAGCAGCACCGATACGCGACCGTTGTTACCGGTAGCCGAAGCCAGGATTGGACACCCTGAGGATGCGATGGGCGCACCCGGTGACAACGCGGCCGGCAAAGCGGTAGACTCCCCACGGAGGGGAGGTCCCGCACGGGAGGTAGTACGTGAGCCTGGAATTTATAGGAATCATCGCCGCGGCAATCTCGCTCGGCGCCCTCATGCTGGCGACAAACCGCGGCATCCGCCGCGAGCTCAGCGAGTTGCGGGCCAACGACGAGGGGTTGCGTAAGGAGATCAAGGCCTCCAGCGACCAGTTGCGCGCGGAGATCGGGGCGCTACGGGAGGAGACCAAGACCGATATCGGGAACCTGCGGGAGGAGCTGCAGGCCGGCTTCAAGGAACTCCACCTGCGGATCAGCAACCTCGCGGGCCGGGTGTCGAAGGTCGAGGGGATCATCGAGGGGCTGTTCTGGGGCGGCCGCAACCAACGGCCCGAGAGGTCGCGGGAGGGCGCCGCCTAGCCCGCGGCAAATGGAGCTGGTCCAACCCGCCGCCGGGACGCAACACGCGCGTCAGTACGATGAGCCGCCATCAAAAAGCAGCACTGATACGCGACCGTTGTTACCGGTAGCCGAAGCCAAGATTGGACACCCTGAGGATGCGATGGGCGCACCCTGGTGACAACGCGGCCGGCAAAGCGGTAGACTCCCCACGGAGGGGCGGTCCCGCACCGGAGGTAGTACATGAGCCTGGAATTGATAGGAATCATCGCAGCGGCAATCTCTCTCGGCAGCCTCATGCTGGCGACAAGTCGCGGCATCCGTCGCGATCTCAGCGAGTTGCGGGCCAACGACGACGAGTTGCGTAAGGAGATCAAAGCGTCCAGCGACCAACTGCACACGGAGATCAAAGCGTCCAGCGACCAACTGCACACGGAGATCAAAGCGTCCAGCGACCAACTGCGCGCGGAGATCAAGGCGTCCAGCGACCAACAGCGCGCGGAGATCAAGGCGTCCAGCGACCAACAGCGCGCGGAGATTGGCGCCTCCGAAGCCAGGTTGCGCGAGGAAATCAGCGCGCTGCGGGAGGAGACCAAGACCGATATTGCGATGCTGCGGGAGGAGATGCAGGCCGGCTTCAAGGAACTCCACCTGCGGATCAGCAACCTTGCGGATCGGGTGTCGAAGGTCGAGGGGATCATCGAGGGGCTGTTCTGGGGCGGCCGCAACCGGCAGCCCGAGAGGTCACGGGAGGGCGCCGCCTAGCCCGCGGCAATGGAGCCCGTCCAACCCGCCGCCGGCCCGCCCGTCGGCGACCTCTCCGAACCGTGCCGGGTAGACACCGCGGCCGCCCGGCTTGTCGCCGGCGGCACGATCGCCGAGGCGCAGGCCACCTTCTTCGTACCCCCCGCCCCGGCGCCAGGCTGCTAAGGGGCGCTTCTTGAGCGAGGCGGGCGCCGGTGCGGCGGACGCCGGCGCGGGGCCGCGCGCCGGGATGCTGGCTACGGTGCGCAACCGGAGCGGAGTGGTGGCGGCGGTGGAGCCGTTCGACGGCGCGGGCGGGCGGCTGCACTTGGTGGACGTCGAGTACAACGACGGCGGCGCGCCGGCCAGCGAGCGCCTGCTGTGGGAGCTGGAGCCGGGCTGCACGCTGCTGGAACCGACCGCCCTGCCCGACGCCGGCGCCGCGGAGGCCATGCCGGCGGACGACTACGACGCGCTGCTGCGCGCCGCGCGCTGGACGGCGCTGGCCCCCTACCTCGACCCCGGCGGCGCCGGCCCGCCCCGCCGCGAGGCGCTGGCCAGCCCCTTCCACGGCGCGGTGCGCCCGGAGGACTACCAGCTCGTGCCGCTGCTCAAGGCGCTCCGCACGCCGCGCGTCAGCCTGCTGATCGCCGATGACGTCGGCCTCGGCAAGACCATCGAGGCGGGCCTGATCCTCACCGAGCTGCTGCTCCGGCGCCGCATCCGCCGCGTCCTGGTGCTGGCCCCGGCCGCCCTGCGCTGGCAATGGCGCGACGAGCTGTGGGAAAAATTCTCGCTCCGCTTCGAGGTGGTGGACCGCCACCTCACCGAGTTCACCCGCCGCCGCCTCGGCATGGACGCCAACCCGTGGGGCGCCTTCGACCGCATCGTCGCCTCCTATCACTACCTGCGCCAACCCGACGTGCGCGAGCAGTTTCTGGCCGCCTGCCGCACGCCGCCGGGATCGCCGCACCTGCCGTGGGACCTGCTGATCGTCGACGAGTGCCATCACCTGATGCCCGCCCCGTTCGGCGAGGACAGCGAGCTGTGCCGCACCCTCAGCCTGGTGGCGCCGCGCTTCGAGCACCGCCTGTTCCTGTCGGCCACGCCGCACAACGGCCACACGCGGTCGTTCACCGGCCTGCTGGAGATGCTCGATCCGGTGCGCTTTACCCGCACCGCCGAGCTCACCCCGGCGTTGCGCGCGCGCGTCCCGGAAGTCGTGGTGCGCCGCCTCAAGCGCGAGCTCAACGCCGCCGGCGGCGCGCCCCGCTTCTGCCGCCGCCTGCCGCCGGCCGCCCTGGCGCTCGACTTCGACCGGCGCGAGGCGGCCCTCAGCGACGCCTTCGACGCCTTCCGCAGCGCGGTGCGCCGGCTGGCCGCGGCGGACGCCGGCCCCGCGGGCAATGCCGCCGGCGGCCCAGGCGCTGGCGGACGGCGCGCGCGGGCCGGCGCGTTCGCGGTGGAAATCCTTGGGAAACGGCTGCTGTCGTGCCCCACCGCGTTCGCGGAATCGTGGCGCCGCGCCCGGCAGGGGCTGGCCGAACCGGAGGCGGCCGGCGAACGCGACCTGGCCGCCGCCGAGCGCGCCCTGCGCCAGGAGACCGGCGACGACCGCGAGACGCAGGAGCGCGAGGCGACCGCGGCCACCGTCGCCGGCGCCTGGCTCAAGAACTTCGGCGCCGCGCTGGCAGCCGAGATCGGCGCCATCGAGCGCGCCCTCGCCGCCCTCGGCTTCGACCTCGGCGGCGCGCCGCTCACCGAGCAGACGCCGGCAACGGACGCGCGCTTCGACACCCTGACCGCCCTGATCGAGCGGCTGCTGCGCCGCGGCGGCACCTTCCGCGACGACGAGCGCCTGATCGTCTTTACCGAGTACAAGACCACGCTCGACTACCTGGCGCGGCGCCTGCGGCGGCGCTACCCCGCGGAGCGCGTCCTCACCCTGTTCGGCGCCGGCGGCCCGGAGGGGATGAACGACCTGGACCGCGAGCAGGTCAAGGCCGCCTTCAACTCACCGGCGGCCCCGGCGCGCGTGCTGGTGGCGACCGACGCCGCCTCCGAGGGCCTCAACCTGCACCGCACCGCCCGCTACCTGCTGCACTACGACTGCCCGTGGAACCCGTCCCGGTTGGAGCAGCGCGCCGGCCGCCTCGACCGCTACGGCCAGTCCCGCGACGTGACCGTCCATCACTTCGTCAGCGCCGCCGACCACGACCTGCGCTTCCTGGCGCACGTGATCCGCAAGGCCGACGAAATCCGCGAGGACCTCGGTTCGGTCAACGAGGTGTTCGACCGCGCCGCGCACCGCCGCCTGATCCTGGGCGAGGCCGCCGCCGGCGTGCAGCGCGACCTGGACCGGGGGCTCGCCGCGGCGCGCGGGCGCGCCGCCATTCCCGGCGACCCCGCCGCGGCGCCGGACAACCGGGCGGTGCAGGCCGCGCTGCTCGACGCGCTGGCCGCCGAGATCGACCTGGACCCGCCCGCGCTCGGCGCCACCCTCGACGCGGCGCTGGCGGCCACCGCCGGCGGACGCCGGCAACTCCGCCCCCTGCCGGAGGAACCGGGCTGCTACGCGGTCGCCGATCCCGGCCTGGCCGGCTGGCGGGAGGTGATCGACGCCGCCCTGCGCCGCCCCACCCCGACCGGCGAGCCGGGGCCGGTGCCGAAGCTGGCGTTCGGAACCGAGCCGTTCATCCGGCGGCTCGGCGCGCTCAGCGTGTTCCTGCCGCGCCGGGACGCGGTGCTCCTGCACCTGGCCCATCCGCTGATCCAGCGCGCGCTCACCGTGCTGGCGCGGCGCCGCTACCCCGGCGCCAACCAGGTGTCGCGCTGGACCGTGCGCCGCGGCGAGGCGCCGGCGGGCGCCGCCGCCCTGCTCCTGCTCAGCATCGAGGAGCTGGCCGTGAACGAGCTGCGCGAGACCTTCCACCGCTGGACCCGCACCGTGGTGTTTGCCGTGCGGCCGGACGGCAGCTTGAGCGAACCGCTCACCCACCGGGCGCCGCAGGCGCTGCGCGCCGCCGAAGACGCCGCGGCGGTGACCGCGCCTGAGCGGGAGCGCGCCGGCGAGCTCCTGGAGGAAGCCGACGCCGCCCTGCGGCGCTGGCTGCGCCGCCACGCCGACCGCCTCACAGAAGCGTTGCGCGCGCAGCTCGAAGAGGACGGCGCCGGCGCGCGCCGGCGGGAGGAAGCGCGCTACCGCCAGCGCCAGGGCGAGTTGTCGGCGCTGATCGGCGAGTCGACCGTCGCCCGCCTCACGCGCGAGATCGAGGCGCTGCAGGAGCGGGCGCGGCAGGGCGAGTTGTTCGACCCGCAGGAGCGCGGCGCCGCCCTCGGCCGCTCGATCGCCGAGAAGCAGGAGGAGATCGCCCGCCGCAACCGCCACTTCCGGGAGATTCGCGCCCAGCTGCAGGACGAACGCGGCCGCATCCTCGACCACGTGCTGCCCAAGCGGTACGCCATGGCCGGCGCCGCGCGCGTGTTCCCGGTCGCGGTGGAGATTCGCCTCCCCGGCCTCCCTGGCCTCCCTGGCCTCGCCGGCCTTCCCGGCCGCCCGGAGCGCGCGGCGTGAGGCGCAGCCAACGCCCGGCCCCGGCGACCGCCGTCCTGCCCGGCTGGGAGCGGCTCAACCACGGCGGCCTGCTGTTCGACGGCCCGCGTCTGGCGGAGCTGGCGGCCTTCACCCCTCCCCCACTCAACCCCTACGCCGCCGGCCAGCTCCGCCAGCGCGCGACCGCCCTCCTCGCCGGCGGCGGCGGGGACGGCGGCGACCGCGCGCGCTTCGCCGCCTTCGTCCTGGAGCGGGTCTGCGGCCTGGACGAGGCGACCGGAACCTGGACCCGCGGCAGCCGCGTCGCTCCCGCCTGGGGACGGCGCGCCGTCACCGGCCAGCTCGTCAAGCCGCACCACCTCTGGCGCGGGCGCCGCGGCGCCGTGCTGCCGGTGTTCCTGGACCGCGAGCGGCGTCTCGGCGTCGGCCGCGGGCGCCGTTCCGTCAGCCTGGCGCTCGGCTGGCTGCGCGCCGGCAGCGAGCACCTGGCGCTCATCACCAACGGCCGCCAGTGGCGGCTGCTGTTCGCCGGCCTCGACTACGACGCCTGGTGCGAGTGGGACCTCGACCTCTGGTTCGACGAGGGCGAGTTGTCCCCCCAGGTCACCGCCCTCCGCACGCTGTTCAGTGCCCGGACGTGGACGCCGCCGGCCGAGGGGGCGGCGCCGCCACTGCTGCAGGCGGTGCGCGACGCGCGCAAGGGGCAGGCGGAGCTCTCCGAGGCGCTCGGCGAACGGGTCCGCGAAGCGGTCGAGCTGCTGATCCACGCCCACGGCGACGCGTTGCGCCCACTGCTGGCCGGCGCTCGCTCTGCAACCCCTGAAGAAATCTACCGCGCGGCGTGCCGGGTGGCGATGCGGCTGGTGGTGATCCTGTTCGCCGAGGCGCGCGACCTGCTGCCGCGCGGCAACACCGTCTATCGCGACAGCTACGGGCTCGAAGGGTTGCTGCACCAGCTCGAACGCGGCGGCGGCCCCCCGGCGGACGCCTACTCCGCCTGGCCGCGCGTGCAGGCGCTGTTCCGGCTGGTGCGCGATGGCTCCCATCACCCCAGCCTGCCGGTCACCGCCTACGGCGGCGCGCTGTTCGCCGCCGGGGCGCACGACGCACCCGACGGCGTGGCGCGGGCGCTCGCCGTGTTCGAGCGCGCCTGCTTCGATGACCACGTGCTCCCGGACCGGGACGTCCGCGAGATGCTGCGCCTGCTCACCCGCACCACCGTCCGCATCCGCCAGGGCCGCGCCGGGACGCGCACGGTCACGCCGGTCGACTTCGCCGACCTCTCCTCCGAGTACCTCGGCGTCCTCTACGAGGGGCTGCTCGACTACGAGTTGAAGACCGCGGAAGGCGACCCGGTGATCTTCCTGGCGGTCGGCGACCAGCCGGCGTTGCCGCTGCCGCGGCTGGAAGCGATGGACGACGCCGCCCTGCGCGCGCTGTTCGAGAGTCTCAAGGGCAGCGCGGGAGGCGGGGCCGAGGAAGCGGCGCCCGCACCGGCGGACGCGGCGGAGAAGGACGCCGGGGAAGAGGATGGCCCGGCGGCGGATGCGGACGCGGTGGGCGATGCTGCGGACGATGCCGAAGCTGCGGCCGCCCCTTCCGACGACCGGCGGCGCCACCGCACCCGCGCGGAGACCTGGGCGCGCCGCGCGGCGCAGGTGGCCGGCTTGGTGCGCCGGCGCCGCGGGCGCGGCACGCCGGAGCGCCGGCTGGCCCACGAACGGGAGCTGGCGCTCACCGCCCGCCGCCTGGTCGCCCGCGTGGTGCTGCCCGGCGAGTGGTACCTGGTGCGCTGGGGCGGCACCCGCAAAGGGTCCGGCAGCTTCTACACCCGCCCCGGCCTGGCCGTCCCCACCGTGCAGCGCGCCTTGCGCCCCCTCGCCTACGATCCGCCCTCCAACCCCGCAGGCGGGGCCCCGGACCGGGACGCGCCCCCCGCGCGCTGGACCCCCAAGCCCCCGGAACACATCCTGGCGCTCACGGTCTGCGATCCCGCCTGCGGCTCCGGCACCTTCCCGCTCGCCGCCCTCCGCTTCCTCACCGACGCGCTGTACGCCTCCCTGCTCCACCATCGCCGCATCACCCCCGACCCCTCAGACGGCGCGCGCTCCCTGGTGCGCCTGCTCGGCATCGACGGCGGCGCGCAGCCCACCGGCGGCCCCGAGCGCCTGATCGACGAGCTGATCCCGTGCCGCCCCGACGACGCCGAGTTCGAACCCCGCCTCAAGGCGGTGCTGCGCCGCCACGTGGTGGAGCGCTGCCTCTACGCCGTCGATCTCGATCCGCTGGCCGTGGAGCTGTGCCGGCTGGCGCTGTGGATCGAGACCATGGACCGCACCCTCCCGTTCGGCTTCCTCGACCACAAGGTGAAGTGCGGCAACGCGCTGCTCGGCGCCTGGTTCGACCGCTTCCGCCACTACCCGGTGATGGCCTGGAAGAACCGCGACGGCGGCGACCGCACCCACCTGGGCGGCGTCCACTTCGCCCGGGACGCCCGCACCAAGGCGATCAAGGGCTTCGTCAAGGAGAAGCTCACCCCCGATCTCCGGCAGTTCCTGCGCGGCCCCGATCTGTTTCAGCAAGAAGACTTACTGAAAAATGCGGCCGCCGCGCACGGGGAGGCGCTGGAGGTGCTGGAGGCCATGCACGCCCTGCCGGTGCAGGACGCCGCCGCGCGGGCGCGCCGCTACCGGGACGACCTGCTCGGCTCGCCGGCGTGGCAATCGCTCAAGGCGGCGCTCGACCGCTGGTGCGCCTGCTGGTTCTGGCCGCCCGGCGAAATCGACTGCGCCCCGCTGCCGACCACCTTCACCGCCCCGCCCCCGAAGACGCAGGCGGTCGCCGCGCGCGTGGCCGCCGAGCTCCGCTTCTTCCACTGGGAGCTTGAGTTCCCGGACGTGTTCCGCGCCCCGGGAGACGGCTTCGACGCCATCCTCGGCAACCCGCCGTGGGACATCGCCAAACCGGTGTCGCAGGAGTTTTTCAGTAACGTCGACCCGCTCTACCGCTCCTACGGCAAGCAGGAAGCGCTGCGCCGGCAGGCCGGCTACTTCGTCGACCGTGATCTGGAGCGCGGCTGGCTCGACTACAACGCCCGCTTTCGCGCGCAATCCAACTTCGTCGGCCACGCCGCCCACCCGTTCGGCGACCCCAAGGAGACCGCCAAGAGTCAGGACCGCTTCGCCGCCGCGCGCGGCAACGAAAACGGCGCCCTGCACGACCGCTGGCGGGAGGCGCGCCGCCGCGGCGCCGGCTACGGCGATCCCGCGCATCCGTTCCGCCACCAGGGCGCCGCCGACCTCAACCTCTACAAGCTCTTTTTGGAGGCCGCCCACGGCTTGCTGCGGCCCGGCGGCCGGCTCGGCTTCATCGTCCCCTCCGGCCTGTACTCAGATCACGGCACGCGCGCGCTCCGCACCCTGTTACTTGAAAAATGTAGGTGGGAGTGGCTGTTCGGGATCGAGAACCGCGACCGCATCTTTCCGATACATGGGCGCTTCAAGTTCAATCCCGTCGTGGTGGAGAAGGGAGGAGCGACCGAGGCGATTCGCACCGCCTTCATGCGCCGCAACCTGGACGATTGGGAGCGCGCCGAGGAGCTCGCCACCCGCTACTCGCGCGCGCAGATCGCCCGCTTCAGCCCGCGCAGCCGCGCCATCCTCGAAATCCAGTCGCAGCGCGACCTCGACATCCTGGAAAAGATCTACGCCAACTCCGTGTTGCTCGGTGACGACGGCCCCGGCGGTTGGGGCATCCGCTACGCCACCGAGTTTCACATGACCGGCGACTCCCGCCTGTTCCCGCCCCGCCCGCAGTGGGAGGCCAAGGGCTACCGCCCCGACGAATACAGCCGCTGGCTGCTCGGCGACTGGCGCCCCATCGGCGAACTGTGGGCTGAGCTCGGCGTCGATCCCGCCCGCCCGCAACCGGCGGCCGTGGAGCTCGCCGGCTGGCTGTTCGACGCCGCCGCCGGCCCCGCCCGCCGCGCCGCCGAAGCCCGCTTCCTCCACGGCCACCTGCTCAAGCCCGGCGACGCCGCCCGCACCGGCTGGCGCCTGCGCTGCGCCGCGCCCCCCTGTGACCGCCTCCCCGTGCCCCGCGCCGCCCTCCCGCCCGGCGTCATTCTTTCCAGAGAGGCCGACGCCTGGCTCCCCGAAGACGCCATCCGCGACGTTGCCCTGCCGCTCTACGAAGGCCGCATGATCGGCCAGTTCGACTACAGCCAGAAGGGGTGGGTCAGCGGCAAGGGCCGCGCCGCCGTCTGGCGCGACGTGCCCTGGTCTCGCAAACAGATCGAACCGCAGTTTCTCATGGCGATAGACGACTATCGATCGGCAATCGACATGCCGGACCAACCCAAGGTGCTGCACATGCGGATCGGGTCCGCCACCAACATCCGCACCGCCATTGCGGCGTTCGCGGTTGGCATGCCGTCGGGCGATACTGCAGCGGCGTTCTACACCGGGAGCTTGCGGCACACGCTCGTACTCGCGGCGATTCTGAACACGCTGGTGTCCGACTTCGTCACCCGCTCGCGTCTCATCGGGCTGCATCTCGACTATCACGTGATGGATCAGAGCCCGCTACCGGTCATCGAACGTCCCGATCTCTATCAGGTCATTGCCGACCTTTCCGCGCGCCTGAGCGCAAACCCGCCGTGGTATTCGTGCCTCACGAACGGCGCCGCGCCGGCGTCGTCAATCGGCGCCGAACGGGCGCGCCATCTCGCCATCCTCAACGCGCTGATAGCGGATCAGTACCGGATCACCTCCGCCGACCTGCGCCGCATCATCGCCGACTGCGACCTCCCCACCGAGCACCTCAAGCGCCGCACCCACGGCACCGGCTTGGACCCCAAAGGCTTCTGGCGCGTCGATCAGGACGCGCCCCCTGAACTTCGCCACACCGTGCTCACGCTCGTCGCCCTCCATGATCTCGAAGCCCGCATTGAGTCCGCCGGCGGCGACCGCGAACGCGGCATCGGCGCATTTCTTACGCAAAATGACGGCGAAGGCTGGCTGCTCCCGGAGACCCTGCGCCTCGCCGACTACGGCCTCGGCCACGACGACCGCGCCCGCCACCCGCAGCCGGTCGCCGGCCGCCTCGGCCCCCGCTTCTACGACTGGCAACTCGCCCAGCCCGCCGAAGAAGCGCAACGCGAATCCCAGCTCCACGCCCGCAACCTCCTCGGCGCCTTCCGCTACGAATCCCTGCGCCGCGGCGATCATTACGCCGTACCCGATGAGCAACCTCACCGCCGCGTAGCCGAAAGCCGCGTACCCTACGCGACCGATTCCGGCCCGCAAGACCGCCAACCCGACCTGTTCGCACCGCAAGACACCGGGAGCGGCGCGTGACGTCCGCACCAGGCGATCCGGCGCTCGCTCGACGCGATCCTCCGCCGCCGGACGCCATACGCCGGTGGCCCGCGGCGGGCGTCAGGAACTGGGTCACTGCGTTTCTGGAGCGGGCCCGGCGCGACCCCAATATCGCCGCCGTGGTCGCCATCGGATCGGCCGTCCGGCCGGGCGTCGATTCCGATGATCTCGACCTGATCGTATGCTGCCATGACGCGCGTCTTCTGCATGAACGAGCGCCGCCCGCAATCGATCTGCGATCGCGGAACCTGCTCGACGCGGACCGAGAAATTGCACGGGGCGGCGACCTGCTGATCTGGGCCGTGCGCTTCGGAAAGCCGCTCTTGGACAAGGCCGGCGGATGGCAATCCGTCTTGCGGCGTTGGGAAGGCCACTTGCCGTTGCCGGACCCGGCGGTATCTTTGGAGCACGCCAACGCGCTTCGTCGGCATGTGGAAACCATGCGCGCCGCCGGCGACCGGGACGCCTTCAACGAGCTCAACCTCTCCTATCTGAGCCACCACGCCCGCGCCGCGTTGGCGTCCGCCGGAATCCACCCGGCGTCCCGGCCGGAGCTGCCGGGCCAGCTTCGGGAACTGGGCGATACGGCGCTGGCGGCGCGTCTCGAAGCCGCGCTTGCCAAGCGATAAAGGAGTAACGTCGATGTTCGACACCGCCGAGCAGATGCTCGAACAGATTCGCGCCGGCGAGGACGGGCGCGCCGAATTCAAGGAGCTGCGCCTGCGCGACCGGCGGGTGATCGCCCCCAACACCGAGGACCTGGCCTCCGAGTTGGTGGCGTTCGTCAACGCCGACGGCGGCGCAATCTTCCTGGGGGTGGACGATGCCGGAACGGTGACCGGCATTCCACCGGACCGGCTGGACCTGGCCGAGCAATGGCTGGTCAACGTCGCCACGCACAACTGCAAGCCGTCGATCCGGCCGCTCGTCCGCAAGGTGCTGCTGCCCGCGGCAGGCGGCGACGAGCGGCGCGTGCTGCTGGCGGAGGTCCCGCGCGGGCTCTACGTCCACCGCACCTCGGGCGGGCGTTACTACGTTCGCGTCGGTTCCACAAAACGGGATCTTGAGCCCCCGGAGCTCGCCCGGCTCTTTCAAGACCGGGGGCGCGAGTACGTCTTCGACGAGCAGCCCGTGCTCGCCGCCACCGTGGAACACCTCAACCGCAACCGGCTCGAGGCGTACTTCGGACGCTCGCCGACCATTCCCTGGCTCGACCTGCTGCGCAACACGCGGGTGACCGTCCGCGACCGGGACGACATCGACCGCCCCACCGTGCCGGCCTGCTGACGTTCGGCGCCGAACCGACCGACTTCCTCGCCTCCGGCTCGATCGAGGCCGCCCGCTACGGGGGAACGCGCCTCGCTTCCGACGACCTCATCCACGCCGAGCGCCTCGCCGGGCCGGCGCCGGACCAGATCGACGCCGGCATCGCGTTCGCCGCCCGCTTCATGCGGCGCGCGGGCGAACAGACCGGCGCCGCTCAGTACGACATCGACGTCGTCGACGAGGCGATCGTCAACGCGGTCGCCCACCGAGACTACGCCATCTCCGGCTCGAAGATCCGCCTGTTCCTGTTCGCCGACCGGCTGGAGCTCTACAGTCCGGGCGCGCTGCCCAACACCATCACGCTCGAAGAAATGCCCTACCGCACCTTCACCCGCAACCAGCTCCTGGTGAACTTCCTGTCGCGCATCCGCAGCAAGCGCACCGGCCAAGTGTTCCTGGAGTCGCGCGGCGAAGGCGTCCGCAAAATCCTCGACGCCGGCGAGGCCCACTCCGGCCGCCGCCCCGAATACGCCCTGTTCGGCCCCGAACTACGCCTCACCCTCTGGGCGCGCGCACCGCGGTAAAATCTATCCCGTCGTGCGCTGCTCGATTTCCTTGATGACGTCCCGGGCAACGTCGATGACCTCCGCCGGCGCGCGAACCGGTTCGCCCACGTCCATCCGCAGGGCGGCGACGAAGGGCGCCAACGCCGCCGACTTCTCCTCGTCCTCCAGCAGAACGTCGAGCAGATCACGACGCTTCGCGCCCGCTGCCGCCAATTCGATCAATGCCGCCAGCATCTGACGCATCGTCGTCTCGTTCGCCGGCGTGAACTCGGCGTACAGGGAGCGAAAGGATTTCATGGCAGCGGCGTGATCTCCCTGCGCCGCCTCCGGTTCGCGGTAGAACGCCGCCATGAAGCGAATCAGGTTCCGCACCACTGCGGCATCGTCGCGCTGCCGGCGCAGTTTGTAGTAGATGCCGTGCAGGCGCTCCGCGGCGGCATAGCGCCGCTTCCTGCCGCTCCCTTCGATGCTGACCAGTCCGCGTTTGACGAGCCTTCCGAGCATGGCGGACACGACTCTGACGTCCTGCCGGCAACGCGCCGCGATCTCGGCAGTGCTCGACGGGCGCCAGAGATCGATCACCGCCAGATAGATCAGGCGCTCGATCTTTGCGATACCGAGCAGGTGACTGCGAAAGTACTCGGTGTGGTCGTCGATCAGCGTCACCAGCTCCTCCATCAACCGGGACAGCGACCGGTGGCGCGCGCGCCGGGCGGCAATGACCAGAAGGCGCGGGTTGCCGCCGGTAAGTATCTGCAGCGGTCTGATCTGACGCCGATTCACCTCATCACCGCTGACCGCCTCCCACAGGCGCCGGCAGTCGTCGGTCTCCAGCGGTTCAAGACGAAGGGTGCGGAAAAATTCGAAGAACGGCAACGAAGGATCACCCAGCCCATTGAACCGGCTGGTGGCAGTGGCGAGCAGTATGATCTGGGGCTCCGTCTGCAGCACCGCGCGCAGCTTCCATCCGAAGTCTTCGTCCAGGCCGTCGCACAGATGCTGCAGGTTTTCGACCATCAGGACGAGCTGGCGCCCCAGCCGGTCCGCCGCGTCCAGAACCTTCGCTCTGGCGCGGAGATCGAGCTCGTCGCCCCGCCAGCGTCTTGCCAAGTCGGCGTGCGCCTCACGCAATTCTCGTGATGATACCGGATCACGCGTGGCGGTCTCTGCGGCGAGATAATACAGGGCTTCAAGCCAGAAGTCGCCGGAGTTCATGATCTCCTGGCTCTCTTCCATGAAACGAACCGGCAGCAGCCGCCCGGAGAGCACGTGATCGGTACGCAACTCGGCAGCGACCCGGGCCAACAGCATCGTCTTACCGCGTCCGCGAGGCGCAATCAGCAGCGTGTGCTGGCATGACGGCGAACCGACGTTGCGGCGCAGTACCTCGAACACGAGTTTGAGTTCCCGCTCGCGGACCACGAAGTTCCGGATCACTTCCGCATCGGACTGGAACGTCCCCGGGTTGTACGTGCGGATCGTCGGCTCGGGCGCCGTGATCACGGGCGCCGTCCCAGCGGAACGTGGTGGTCCCGGAAGCGGGCTGCCCACCAGTCCTTCAACAATCGAGACGGAAAGCGGTACCCGTCGGCGGTGGATTCCAGATAGCCATCGTGGGCCAGCACGTCGAGTGTCTCCGCTACGCAGGCCGGCACGTCGTCGACCAGCGTCTCGTACACCCGCTCAAGGCAGCGCCGCGCAGCCAGTGTGAACACGTCTTGCGTCGCAGCCTCGGCAAGAATCTCCATCGCGACGCGGTATCGGTCTTCGTCCAACCCATCCTTGAGGCGTGTCTCGTAATGCAGGAGGTCGTTATGTCCCGCTGGTCCGAGCAGTTCGGTGCGGTAGACCGTTCCGACGTCTGCCACCGTCACTCGATCCTTGCCCTGCATGATGGTGAAGTCCCGCAGGCGGACGAAGAACGACTGGACGTGATGCGGGATACCGACGCTGAGCGCCTCGTAAACCGCGTTCGCTACACCGCTCTCCACCTGGAGTCCGCAGTCCGCGGCAAGGCGCTCGAAGCACTCGATGCTGACGTCTCGGTCCCACGGCCCCAGGCGAAACGAATACAGATGGTTGATACGGTCCGGGATGCCGAGCCGCTGCACCAGCGGCCCGAGACCAATGCTCCCAGAGACAATCAGGACCGGCGAGTTCCTGAGCCCCTGAGTCGTGGCGCGCAGCCAGCTCAGGAATTCGTCGACTCGGCGCTTGTCGCCGCCATCGTCATGGAGCATCCGCTTGAGAAATATCGGCAGCTCGTCGATGACCAGGAGCACCCTCTTTTCGTGTTCTGCGCAATAGCGGATCAGTTGTTCGCCCTGGCGTTTCCACGTTCCATTCAATCCCGCGCGGAACTTCACACGAAAATCGCGCGCCCCGAGCTCCTCCACTCGTTCTCCGAACCAGCGCGTCGCCGCGGCTCCCAAGCGCGTGGCGATCGGGTGGACCGGATGTGCCGCCTCTGCAACGGCCGCGATCACGTCCTCGGCGCAGGTGGCGCCCTCTACGTCGGCGAAGAGGAACTCCCATCCCTGCTCCACCAGTCGTCGGCCCAGTTCCTGCGTCACGCTGGTTTTGCCCATGCGGCGCTGGCCGCTCAGCAACACGTGGTTACCGTCGCGGACACGCGTTTCCAGTATCCGCAACTCCTTGTCACGGTTGAAGAAGTCGTCGCCGCTGACCCATCTTCCGGTGGATGCTCGCACTAGCTGCCCCCTCGCATAGTCAACAATATAGCTGTCAGCACGGATGTTGTCAACTGCGGCGCTGACAATAAGCGGGCCGGGCAGGCTACGGCCACGAGCGGGCCGCCCGGCGGCGGCTTGGACCTACTACCTCCGCCTCCGCCGCGGCGCGCTTGCAATCCGCGGGCACGCGGGGTATGGTCAGTGGTATGAGTGCGGAAGCGATCGTCGCCCTGTTCGGAGCCTGCTTCGCGCCGGTGATTGCGGTTATAGGCTTCATGTGGCGCCACATGGACAAGCAATTCGATGCCGTGAGGGCCCACCTGGAGCGCCAGATCAGTGCCGCCCGGATCGAGAGCAACATCAGGGAGACCGAGGTGCGCTTGACGGGCCGCATCGAGGAGCAGACCAAGCGCATTGACGCGCTGCACCGGGACATGCTCGGGCTCGGCGAGCGGGTGGCGATCGTCGAAGCGAGAGCCTGACCCTGGCGCATCGTCTTACCGCGTCCACAAGGCGCTACGCGCCATGAGCGGGCCGCTGGCGGCGGTTCGGACCTGCCGGCGGATCAGATGTCGAAAGGCGATGCCCAGATTTGCGTGAGCTGCAGCACGAAGCCGGGAAGCACCGGGTCGCCGGCGACGGCCGCCGGTTCGGTGAGGCGCTCCACCGCGCCGCCGGCGTGGTAGACGAGAAGCAGCCCCCGGTCAGCGAGAAGCAGCCAGCCAAGACGCGCGCCGTTGGTCCGGTACTCCTCCATCTTGCGTTGCAGGGCAGGCACCGAATCGGACGGTGAGGCGAGCTCCGCCACGAAGTCCGGGCACAACGGCAGGAATCTCCTCCCCTGCTCCGCGGTGACCGCCGCGAGGCGGGAGTGCGCTACCCAGGCCGCGTCCGGCGACCGGACGGCGCCGTTGGGAAGCTCGAAGCCGGCGGATGAATCGAACGCGACGCCGGAGCCATCCCGGTCCGCCCAGCGGACCAGCTCCGCGGTCACGCGCGCGTTCCGGCCGCTCGTCTCGCCCCCGGCGGGCGGCATTATCTCAATGTCTCCTGCGTCGTTGCGCTCAATCGCCACCTCACGGTTCAACTGACAGAAATGAAAGAACTGGTCTCGCGTGACGTCGATCGCGGGGCGTAAGCGCAGCACGAGCCGCGCCGCTGCCGGCGGCGCAACGTCCGACTGGTCCAACTGCCGGCTGACCACTGCCACTGCCATCGCCGCATACTACCTCCGCCGCGGCGCGCTGGCAATTCGCGGGCAGGCGAGGTATGCTACGGTATGGCAGAGGTGGGGTCAGCGGTATGAGTGCGGAAGCGATCGTCGCCCTGTTCGGGGCGGGCATTGCGCTGATGGTAGCGGTTCAAGGCTTCATGTGGCGCGCCGTGGAGAAGCAGATCGGCGCCGTCAAGACCGACTTGGGTGGCCAGATCGGCGCCATGGGCAAGCGGATCGACTCCCTCAAGACCGATCTGGAAGGTCAGATCGGCGCTCTCAAGACCGATCTGGAAGGTCAGATCGGCGCCGTCAGGACCGACTTGGGCGGTCAGATCGCCAACTTGGCGCAACGGATCGCCGACTCGGAGGCGCGGTCGGAGAAGGCGCACGCCCGGATCGAGAGCAACATCAGGGAGACCGAGGTGCGCTTGACCGGCCGCATCGAGGAGCAGACCAAGCGCATTGACGCGCTGCACCGGGACATGCTCGGGCTCGGCGAGCGGGTGGCGATCGTCGAAGCGAGAGCCTGAGCCCTGGCGCTGAATCCGGTCGCCTATACCGAAAACGTCGTCCGCAGTTTTCTGCGCTATCAGCTCACGGCGTACCCGTTCGCCGACCCGGGGCTGCACGCGCAGATGCGGGAGCTGCTGTCGCTCGACCGCACGCGCCGCTCGCCGCTGCTCAAGGGGCCGTACGTCAGCCTGTCGCGGCCGTTCCGGGAGGGCGGCACGGTCGACTCCCTGGTGACCGAAGGGCTGCTCCACCCGCACCTGCGCGAGCGGATTCCGCAGCACGTCACCCACCTCCGCAGCCATCAGGAGCAGGCGATCCGCGCCATCGCCGCCGGCCGCGCCACGCTGATCTCCACCGGCACCGGCTCCGGCAAGACCGAGTGCTTTCTCTACCCGATCCTCAGCCGCTGCCTGCAGCTCCGGGACGAGCAGGCCGCGCCCGGCGTCAGCGCCGTGATCGTCTATCCCATGAACGCGCTGGCCGAGGATCAGCTCATGCGTCTGCGCGGCCTGCTGGCCGGCAGCGGCATCCCGTTCGGCATCTACGTCGGCAAGACGCCGGAGGGCGAGGCCGACGTGGCCGGCGTGCGGCTGCCGCCCGGCGCCTCGCAGGCCGGCTACCAGGCGCGGCTGCGGCGGGCGCAGCGGGAAGGCCGCGGCGAGACCGTCTATCCCGCCGAGGAAGTCTGCTCGCGGCAGATGATGCGCACGCCGGGCCGGCAGCCCCGCGTCCTGCTCACCAACGTCAAGCAGCTCGAGCTGCTGCTGACCCGCCAGCAGGACGTCGAGCTGTTCGCCGGCGCGCGCCTCGACTTCCTGGTGTTCGACGAAGCGCACACCTTTACCGGCGCGCTCGGCGCAGAGACCGCCTGCCTGATCCGCCGCCTGCGCGCCTACTGCGGCGCCGGCGCCGACCGCACCACCTGCGTCGCCACCTCGGCCACCATCGTCGATGACCGCGAGCCGGAGACGGCGCGCGCGTTCGCGGCGCGCTTCTTCGGCGTTCCCGCCGCCGCGGTGCAGACCGTCGGCGAAGATTACGAGGCGGAAGTGTGGGCCGCGCCGCGGCGCACCCCCCCGCCGCCGCGGCAGGACGCCGCGGCGATCCTGGAGCGGTGCGTGCAGGCCGTCGACGCCGCAGACGATCAGCCGGCCGCGGTGCGCGCCGCCTACCGTGACCTGGCCGGCGCCGACCTGCCGCCCGGCGCGTGGCCGGCCGCGCTCCACGCCGCGCTGTCCCGCAATGAAGTCGTGTTCCTGCTGAACGAGGAACTGGGCGCGCCGCGCGCGCTCGACGAGCTGCCGCCCGCCCTGGAGCGGCGCCTCGGCCGCCCCGTCTCCGAGGCCGAGATCCTCGCCTGGTTGACGCTCGGCGCCGCGGCGCGCAAACACGACCGGCCGCTGCTGCGCCCGGTCGTGCACGGCTTCGTGCGCGGCATCGGCGGCGCCGTGGCGACCTTCCCGGCGGACCGCGCCGGGCCGCGCCTGTGGCTGGCCGCCGAAGACCACCCGGACGGCGGCGCGCCCGGCGACGGCCACGCGCACTTTCCCGTGACCACCTGCACCACCTGCGGGCAGCACTACTACGTCGCGTTCCTGGAGGACTTCAGCCATACCCGCGCCCGCCCCGGCGGCGGGCGAGTCGGCGCGGGCGGCTCCTACTGGCCGCCGCTGGAGGAGGCCCAGGGCGGCAAGCGCGCCGTTCTGGTAGACACCCTGATCGGCGCGCAGGATGAGGAGGGCGAGGCGCCGCGCCACGCCCGCACGGCGCCGCTCCGCTTCTGCCGCCGTTGCGGGGCCGCGCACCCGGAGCCCGCCCCACGCTGCCTGGCGTGCGGCGCCGCCGGCGATCCGGTGACGCTGCTGGCCGTGCGCCAGGACCCAAAGAACCCCGGCCGCCTGACGAGTTGTCTGTCCTGCGGAGCCCACGGCCGCCGCCTGAGCGGCCATTACCGCGAGCCGGCGCGGCCGGTGCGCGCCATCAACGTGGCCGACGTGCACGTGCTGACGCAGGACATGGTGCACCACGCGCAGCGCCAACGCCTGCTGGTGTTCTGCGACAACCGCCAGGACGCGGCGTTTCAGGCGGGATGGATGAAGGATCACGCGCGCCGCTTCCGGCTGCGGGCGCTGATGGCCGACGGCATCAAGGCGAGCCCGCGGTCAATAGGCGACCTGACCGGCTACCTGGACGACGCGCTGGAAGCCGACGCCACGCTGTCGCGGGCGCTGGCGCCGGAGGTGTGGCAGGTGGCGCGCCGCGAGAGCGGCGGCGGGCGGCATCAGCAGGAACGGCGCAAGTTTCTGCGGTTTCAGGTGCTGCGGGAGGTGACGATGTCCGCCCGGCAGGCGCTCGGCTTGGAGCCGTGGGGGCGGATGAAGGTGGAGTACGCAGGCCTCGACGCCTCCCTGCCGTGGATGCGGGAGCACGCCCATTCCCTGGGGATAGCGCCCGAAGAGCTGCGCGAAGGCGCGGCCGGCATCCTCGATTACCTGCGGCGCCGGGGCGCGCTGTATGACCCGGAGCACGAGGTCTTCACCAAGTACTGGATGGAGGGCGACCGGGAAATACAGCAGGGCTACCTGCCCGGCTTCCTGCGCCCCGCCGCCACCAAGCTGCGCCGCGAGGCGGCGGAAAAGCGGATGCTGGTCATGCAGTGGCTGAGCGACGGCGGCGACACCCCGATCCGGCAGATCGCGCGCACCTGGGGCGCCGCCGCCGCGGCGGTCGAACCGCTCCTGGAAAGCCTGTTCGCGCTGCTGGTCGAGCGCGGGCTGCTGGCGTCGGTGCGCCTCAAGGGCGCGCGCGGGCGGCCGTTGCCGAACGTGATCGGCGCGTATCAGGTCAACGCCGACCGGTTGCTGCTGTCCCCGCACCGGGGCGTGCGCCGCTGCCGCCGCTGCCGCCGCACCACCACCCGCAACCTGCCCCGCGGGCGCTGCCCGGCGTGGCGTTGCGGCGGCGAACTGGAGTGGGTGCGGGAAGACGACGACGACTACGACCTGCAGCTCCTGGACGGCGCCTACCTGATGCTGCGCCCCGAAGAGCACACCGCCATGGTGCCGCACGACGAGCGCGAACGGCTGGAAAACCTGTTCAAGGGCGCCTCGGACGCCGTGAACTGCCTGGTCTGCACGCCGACCCTGGAGCTCGGGATCGACATCGGCCAGCTCGACTCGGTGCTGATGCGCAACGTGCCGCCGCTGCCGGCCAACTACTGGCAGCGCGCCGGCCGCGCCGGGCGCCGCCACCGCATGGCGGTCGACCTCACCTACTGCCGGCCCACCTCGCACGACCGCGCCTACTTCCGCGACCCGCGCAAGCTGCTCGGCGGCCGGATCGATCCGCCGGCGTTCAACCTGCGCAACGAAGTGATGGTCGCCAAACACGTGCGCGCGACCGTGATCGCCGGCCTGCACCGCGCCGGCCGCGACGACTCCCGGCCACAGCCGGAGCGGGACGCGATGCGCGAGGTCCTGGACGCCTGCCTGCCGCGGCAGGTGGCGCCCTACCTGTTCGACGGCGGCGAGGTGCGCGCGGCGCCGGTCGACTTCCGCCCCCTGCGCGCGCTGATCGCCGAGCACGCCGCGGCGCTCACCGACGACGTGCTGCGGGTGTTCGCCCAGGGGTGGCCGGAAGCGGACGCGGCGGTGACCGCCCCGCCGGCGTTGCGCGCGCGGGTCGACGCCTTCGCCGACGACCTGGAGCAGGTGGTGGCGCGGCTGCGGCGCCGCCTGCGCTGGGCGCTCGACCAGATCCGCCGCCTCGACCTGCGCCGCGAACAGCAGGGGACGCTCGACGCCGACGACGAGGCGCTGTTCCGGCGCTGCGATCAGCTCGTCAAGCGCCTCAAGGGGACCGCCCGGCGGCGCAGCGAAGCGGAGGGCCACGACGACTTCAACACCTTCAACGTGCTGGCCGCCGAGGGGTTTCTGCCGGGGTACGGCCTGGAAACCGGATCGGTGGCCGGCTGGGCGGAGATCCCGTTCTGGCGCGCGGGAGCCATGGACTTCTCCCTGCCGCGCCCGCCGGCGGCGGCGTTGCGGGAGTACGTGCCCGGCAACCTGATCTACGCCAACGGCCACCGCTTCGTGGCGCGGCGCTTTCACCGCGGCGTCGACGAGCAGCGCGCCGAGATGCCGTGGTACGAGGTGGCGGCCGACCGCAAGGCGGTCCGGGAAGCGGCGCCGGGGGCCGGCTCCGCGCTCGGCGGGCGCCTCTTGCAGACCATGGCGGTGTGCGACGCCGACCTGATCCACGCCTCGCACATCTCCGACGAGGAGGAGTTGCGCTTCCAAATGGGCGTCGCCATCCACGGCCTGGAGACCGGCCAGCACAACGGCGGCGCCGCCTGCCGCTGGGGCGGGCAGCCGCTGCAGCTCCGCCGCGGAGTGCGCCTGCGGCTGGTCAACGTCGGCGCGTCGGCCGCCATCGCCGACGAGCAGCTCGGCTATCCGGTCTGCACGGTGTGCGGCCAGAGCATCTCCCCGCTCGCTTCCGATCAGCAGCGGCAACGGTTCGACCAGGGCCACCGGCAGCGTTGCGGCCGCACGCCGCAGCCGGTCGGCTTCTACGCCGACGTGGTGGCCGACGCGCTCTCCCTGCCCGCCTGCGATAGCGCCCGCACCGCGTACAGCGTCCTTGAGGCGTTGCGGATCGGCGCCGCCGGCGTGCTCGACATGCACGGTGAGGATCTGCAGGTACTAATGATCGGCCACGTCGACCGCGAGGCGGTGGACGGGTTGCTGTGGGATCCGATGCCGGGCGGTTCCGGCCTGTTGGACCGGCTCCTCGAACGCTTTGCCGAGGTGGCTGAGGCCGCCCGCGCGGTCGTCGCCGACTGCCCGGGGGCGTGCGGATCGTCGTGCATCGACTGCCTGCAGACCTTTCGTAACGCCTACTACCACCGCGACCTGGATCGCGCTACGGCGCGCGAGCGGCTGGACGAGTGGGGCGCGCAGGTCGCGTTCGAGCACGAGATTCCGCCGCGGCAGCCGGCCGCGGCGCCGGGCGGGGAGGCGCTGCCGGCCAACGAGGCGGAGACCCGGCTGCGCCACCTGCTGCGCGCCGCGGGTTTCGGGGAGGGCGCGCGCGGCGAACAGATCCGCTTGAGCCGCGCGCTGGGCGCCACCACGCCGGACGTGATCTACCGCGCCGCCGACCACGAGCCGGACGAGGGCGTCTGCCTCTACCTGGACGGGCTGAGCGCGCACCTGCACGGCAACCCCGACACCGCGGCGCGCGACCGCGACATCCGCGCCTGGCTGCGCAACCGCGGCTACGACGTGATCGAGATCGCCGTCCACGACCTGGACGACCGGGAGGCGATGACCCGCCACTTTCGCCGTCTGGCGCGCTATCTCTCCCTGCCGGAGGCGCGCGGCCGGCTGCGCGACGACCCATCGTGGTTCCCGGCATCCGGCCAGGCGCCCGAGCCGGGGCCGGCGCCGGGACCCGGCCCGTTGCGGCTGGTGCAGCCAGCGCCCGGCCGCCGCTACGTGACCTGCGTGCCGCTGGTGCCGCTGCAGGCCGCCGCCGGCCAGTTCGGCGGCGCCGACACGATCCCGGACGGCGCCCCCGAGTGGCAATGGGTCGAGTTCGACACCGCCCGCGCGTTGCGGCCCGGCATGTTCGTGGCGCGCGTGGAGGGCCGGTCGATGGAGCCGCGCATCCCGGACGGCGCCTACTGTCTGTTCGCCGGCCCGGTGACCGGCAGCCGCCAGGGGCGCATCGTGCTGGCCCGGCTGCTCGACGCCGTCGACCCGGACACCGGCCAGCGCTTCACCGTCAAGCGCTACCGCAGCGCCAAAGCGGTCAACGAAGACGGCTGGCGCCACCGCGCCATCGTCCTGGAACCGCTCAACCCCGGCTACTCGCCGATCACCCTCACCGCCGACGACGAGGACGAGAGCCCGGTCGCCGTGGTCGCCGAACTGCTCGAAGTCATCGGCACGGCCGCGCCGGCCGCCCTACTCTGACCTGACCGCGGCGGCGCGGCCGCTTGCCAACCGGCGCCGGCTCGCGCTATGACGCGAGGCACGATGGTTCACGGCACTTCCCTTCACGAGCCGGCGTTCCGCCCCGCGGCCCTCGGCGAAGTCACCCCGCAAGGCTGGCTGGCGCAGCAGCTCCGCCTCCAGGCGGACAGCCTCAGCGGCCACCTCGACCGGTTCTGGCCCGACGTCAAGGAGAGCGCCTGGATCGGCGGCGCCGCCGAGGGATGGGAGCGAATGCCGTACTGGCTCGACGGGGTCATTCCCCTGGCCTGGCTGCTGCGCGACGAGTCGTTGCAGGGGCGCGTCACCGGCTACCTCGATTACATCCTCGCGCACCGGCAGGCCGACGGCTGGCTCGGCCCGCGCGTGGCCGACCAGCCGCAGGCGGCCGACTTGTGGTCGCAGGCGCTCGCCCTCAAGGCGCTGGTGGGCTACCACGACGCCACCGGCGACCACCGCATCGCGGGCGCAATCGAGCGCGCGCTGGCGATGCTGGACCGCCACGTGGACGGCAATCCGCTGGCGCATTGGGGCCAGTACCGCTGGTTCGAGTTCCTGATCTCGATCTGGTGGCTCTACGAGCGCAGCGGCGAAGCGTGGTTGCTCGACCTCGCGCAGCGCCTGCGCGCGCAGGGCTTCAACTGGCAACTCTACTTCGAGCGCTGGCCGCGCACCGGCGCCACCGCCAAGGGCCGCTGGTGCTACGACGCGCACGTGGTGAACAACGCCATGGCGCTCAAGGAGGGCGCGTTGTGGTGGCGGCTCACCGGGGAAGACCGCGACCGCGGGGCGGCGCAGCGCATGCTGCAGGCGCTGGACCGGCACCACGGCATGGCCACCGGCGTGTTCAGCGGCGACGAGTGCCTGGCCGGAACCAACCCCAGCCAGGGCACCGAGCTGTGCGCCGTGGTCGAGTTTCTCTACTCGCTGGAGTGGCTGATCGGCGTGGTGGGGGACGCGGCGGCGGCGGACCGGCTGGAGAGCATCGCCTTCAACGCGCTGCCGGCCACCTTCTCGCCGGACATGTGGGCGCATCAGTACGACCAGCAGGTGAATCAGATCGAGTGCAGCGCGCGCGAGGATCGGCTCTGGAATACCAACGGACCGGACGCCAACCTCTTCGGCCTGGAACCCAACTACGGCTGCTGCACCGCCAACCTGAGCCAGGGATGGCCGAAGTTTGCCACCCACCAGTGGCTGCGCTCGCCCGACGGCGGCATCGTGGCCGCGGCCTACGCCCCCTCGGCCCTGGACACCGCGGTCGACGGCGTACCGGTGCGCGTGGAGCTGCAAACCGATTACCCCTTCCGGGAGGAGCTGCGGTTCACCGTGCGGGCCGCGCGCCCGGTCCGCTTCCCGCTACGGCTGCGCGTTCCCGGCTGGGCGCTGCAGGCGGCGCTTACGGTCGGCGGCCGCCCTGCCCCGGCCCCCGCCCCCGGCGCCTTCCACGTGATCGACCGGGAGTGGAGCGGCGCCAATGCAGCCAATGAGGCCAACGAGGTGGTGCTGTCACTGCCGATGGAACCGCGCCTGATCCCGCGCCCGCGCGGCGCCGCGTCGCTGGCGCGCGGGCCGCTGCTCTACGCGCTGCGGGTCGGCGAACGCTGGCAGCGCGTCAACCAGGACCAGCCGCACCGCGAACCGCCGCACGCCGACTGGGAGCTCTACCCCACCACGCCCTGGAACTACGCGCTGGACCTGGGCGGCGGCGACCTGAGCGCGGCGGTGCGGTTTACCGAGCACCCGATCGGCTCCCCCGTGTTCGCCCCCGCCGCGCCGCCGGTCAGCGCCACGGTCAGCGGCCGCCGCGTGTCGGCGTGGACCGCGCGTAGCGGCTCCGCCGCCCCGCCGCCGCCCGCCCCGCGGCCGCAGGATGCCGGCCCGCCCGAGCAACTGACCCTGATCCCCTACGGCTGCAGCAACCTGCGCGTCGCCGAGTTCCCGCTGCTGCGCCGCACGGCCCGCCCGCCCGCCGGCGACTGAGTTGACCGGGCGCCGGCCATCGGCTACGGTGCCGCCCGGAGGCTGGAAATGTTGAGGAACAACGGGACCCGCGGGCTACTGCCGCTGGGGATTGCAGTGGTACTGGCGGTGGCGGCGACCGGCGCCTGGGCCGCCGGCGACGAGGAGCAGGCGGCCGCCGCCGGCAGCGCGGCCGAGTCCGGCTACACGCTGCCGATCGTGGAGCCGGGCAGCGTGACCTTGAGCTACGCCGGCTGGGAGCACCCCGTCGGGTTCGGCGACGGCCCCGTGTGGCAGCGCATTCAAGAGGACACCGGCGTCACCGTGGATTGGCAGGTCGTTCCCGGCAACGACTACCCCTCTTTCATCAAGACCCGAATCGCCGCCGCCGTTGACCTGCCCGACGTGATGAGCCTCGGCTGGAACAACGCGGTCGGCAGCCCGGTCGACCTGCACGCGCAGGGGGCCACCATCAAGCTGACCGACCTGGTGAACCGCTACGCCCCCAACATCAAGCGGCTCCTGGAGGAGTTCACCGCAGTGCGCCCCTACCTGGTGGCGCCCGACGGCGAAATCTACGCCACCGCGGCGCGCACCGTGCCGCCAATCAGCAACTACAAGAACTGGTACGTGCGCGAGGACTGGCTGGAGCAACTGGGGCTGGCCAAGCCGGCAAGCCTGGACGAGTGGAAGACGGTCCTCAAGGCATTCCGCAACCAGGACCCCAACGGCAACGGCGAGCAGGATGAAGTCCCGCTGGCGCCGCGCACGCTGTGGCAACTGGAGTGGTTCGGCGCCTCCGGCCTCGACCTGGACATCTACTACAGCTACGGCTTCTCGCTCGACGCCGGCACCGTTTCCTACGACTACGTCAGCGCCGGCTACCGCGACTATCTCGCCTTCCTGCACGAAATGTACGAGGCGGGCGCCCTGTCGCAGGAAGTGACCATGACCGGGCAGACGCTCAACTCGTTGCGCGTGGACGACCGCGTGGGGGCGTTCTGGACCGGCATCGGCGGCGTGCTGTTCGGCAACCGCGTACTCTCCGAAGCCGGCATCCCCGGGCGCTACACCTGGACGCCGCTGCCCGAGAACGCGCAGGGGGTGGCCCGCTACGTGCACGAGCCGCTGGTCATCGCCGCCTCGGTAATCACCAGCCAGAGCGAGAACCCGGAGGTCGCCATCAAGTGGCTGGACTACGTGTGGGCCAGCCCGCAGGGCTACCTGTACTCCAACTACGGCATTGAAGGCGACACCTACAACGTCAACCCGGAGCTGGATTCGGCCTCGCCGTGGCTGAAGCACTTCGCCGGGCGGCCCGAGTACAGCGACAGCATCCGCAACAATCCGGAGGGCAAGTCGGTGCAAACCGTGCTGTCCGACATCGGCGCCTTCAACCATCCGCTGTACGCCGACGACGACGAGTCGTTCGCCGCCCGCTTCTCGGAGGATCCCTTCTCCTACGAGCTGACCCAGCTCGCCGCGCCAATCGCGGTAACGCCGTTCCCGCGCTACCTCTCCTCGCCGGAGCAGGAGCGGCGCCTGCGCGCCCTGCGCGAGGAGGTCATTCCCACCCAGGACGAGTGGACCTTCAAGTTCATCACGGGACAGGAGTCGCTCGACCGCTTCGACGACTACGTGGCCACCATGAAGCGCGTCGGCGTCGACGAGCTGGTCGCCATCACCCAGGAACAGCACGACGCCTACACCGCTTCCACCCGGTAACGGGCCGCGGCCGGGCAACGGCCCACTCCCGGCCCCGGGCTGCGGCGCCCGCGCCCCGGGGCCGGGGCCGTAGCCCGGTCTTTCCCACGCAAGGATTCTGCGCGTGAATCGCGTGGCCAAGGCGTTCCTGCAGGATCGCTACCTGTGGCTGCTGGCGGTGCCGGCGGTCGTCTACTACTTCCTGTTCCACTACCTGCCGATGTACGGGCTGCTGATTGCCTTCAAGGACTTCAGCCCGTTTCGCGGCATCCTCGGCAGCCCCTGGGCCGGGCTGGTGTGGTTCGAGCAGTTCTTCACTTCCATTCACTTCGTGCGCACGGTGCGCAACACCCTGCTGCTCAACTTCTACGGCTTCTTCTTCAACTTCACGGTGCCGATCATCTTCGCGCTGCTGCTGAACGAGGTGCACAGCAGCTTGTTCCGGCGCTGGGTGCAGACCATCAGCTACATCCCCCACTTCGTGTCGATCGTCGTGGTGGTGGGCCTGATCAACGCCATGTTCAACTCCGAAAACGGCCTGGTAAATACCGTGCTCGGCCGGCTGGGCATGGAGCCGGTGCCGTTTCTCATTCTGCCCGGCTGGTTTCGGCCGCTCTACATCGGCTCCGACATCTGGCAGCACTTCGGCTGGCGCGCCATCATCTACCTGGCCGCGCTCACCGCCATCGACCAGGAGCAATACGACGCCGCCTGGGTGGACGGCGCCAACCGCTGGCAGCAACTTCGCTTCATCACCCTGCCCGGCATCGCCCCCACCATCATCATCCTGATGATCCTCTACGTGGGCCAGATGATGTCGGTGGGATTCGAGAAAATCCTGTTGATGTACGGCCCCGGAACCTACGAGACCGCGGACGTGATTTCCACCTTCGTGTACCGCCGCGGCATCACCGGCGGCGACTACAGCTTTGCCGCCGCCGCCGGGCTGTTCAACTCGGTGATCAACCTGACGCTGATTCTGTTCGTCAACCGGCTGAGCAAGCAGCTCACGGGGACCAGTCTGTGGTAGGCGGCGCCGCCGTCCGTTATCGCCGCAGCGTGGTCGAGCGCGCCGCCGAGTACTCCATCATCGCGGTGCTGGCGGTGGCCGCGATGGTCACCATCTTCCCGCTGATCTACGTGTTCAACAACTCGATCAGCGGCAGCGCCGACATCCTCGGCGGCACGGTGTGGCTGTGGCCCCGCAACGTGACCTGGAGCGGCTACGAGACCGTGGTGCAATCGACCGAAGTATGGCGCTCCTACTACAACACCCTGTGGTATACCGGGGTCGGCACCGCGATCAACGTTTCGATTACGCTCACGGTCGCCTATCCGCTGTCGCGGCGCGCCTTCCGGGGCCGCAGCCTGCTGATGTTCTACATCGCCTTTACCATGTGGTTCAGCGGCGGCATCATCCCCACCTTCATCATCGTGCGCAACCTGGGCCTGTACGCCACCCGCTGGGCGATGGTGCTGCCCACCGCGGCGGCGGCGTGGAACATCATCATCACCCGCACCTACCTGCAGAGCAACATCGACGACTCAATCCCGGAGTCGGCCAAGATCGACGGCGCCAACGATCTGACCATCTTCTTCCGCATCGTGATTCCGGTGTCCAGCACCATCATCGCCGTGAACGTGCTGTTCTACGCGGTGGCGCATTGGAACGCCTACTTTCCCGCCCTGCTCTACCTGCCCGATCCCGACCTGCATCCGCTGCAGATGATCCTGCGCAAGTTTTTGATCCTGCCGCCGGAGGAGGAGGAGCTGATGGCGTTCGAGGCGATCGCCGGCGTCACCCGCAACCGCTTCGTGGTGATCATGGTGGGCACGCTGCCGATTCTCGCCGTCTACCCCTTCCTGCAGCGCTACTTCATCAAGGGCGTGATGATCGGCGCCCTCAAGGGTTAGTTCAAGGAACCGGAGCGGATTACGCCGGCGGCCGCGCGGGACGCTCCCCGGGGCCGCCGGCGTTACGGCGCGGCCGGCGGTTACGGGGCGGCTGCCGGCCGCTCCGGCGGCGGCAACGGGACGCCGCCGCGGCACACCACCGGGAAGTGCGGGCCGGCCTTGGCCATCGGCTCACCCACCTCCAGGTCGATGAACGGGCGCATCACGTGGTCGCGGCCGGTGAACCTCGCCGCGCCGGTCATGTAGTGAATGGCCAGCGCCCGCCGCCGCCGCGGCGAGTCGTTTTCCGGCGACCCATGCCAGGTTAGCGAATGGTGAAAGTGCACCTCGCCGCGCCGCACCGGCCGCGGCACCGCGGCGACTTCGCGGACTTCGGCGTCCGCCGGCGGGGCGAAGCCCTCGCCAATCCTGCCGAACTCCTCCGCGGTGCGCAGGTGCTCCTGGGAGCGCAGGTATTCCTGCTGGCGGTCTCCCCAGCGGTGCGACCCCGGCACCATCCACATGCAGCCGTTTTCCACGTCGGCGTCGTCGAACGGCAGCCACGCCGAAACCGGCGTCATCGGATCGATGCTCGGCCACAGCGGCGCGTCCTGGTGCCAGCGGGTGGAGCCGCCGGCCCGGGCCGGCTTGTACTGCACCTGATCGTGCCACACCTGCAGGTCGGCGAAGCCGGTGAGCTGGCTGATGCCGGCAACGATGGCGGGATGGTAAATCAGCCGCTCGAAGAGCGGCGACGCCTCCCAGACGTTGAGGATCTGCCACACCGGCCGTTCCTCCTCGAAGGTGCGGTACGCCACCGGCCGCGGCCCGCCGGCGGCGAAGCCGTCCGGGCCGGTGGCGATGATGCGGTCCAGATCACTCCCCAACGCGTCCAGCTCGGCGTCGCTCAGCAGCTTGCCGGCGTTGAGAAATCCGTCGCGCCGAAAGGCGCTGACCTGTTCCGGGCTCAGTCCTGCGTGGGCCATTTCGTATTGCCTGCCAACCTACCTGCCTACTCCTTGTAGAAGAGCTGCTGGGAGTCGTAGTACAGGCACGCCTGCCACTCCGCCGACCCGTTGTACATCGGCGGGATGTTGCCGAGCTTCGAGTTGGCGACGTAGAGCGTGGGCGCCAGCCCTACCGTGCCCACGACCACGACGTTATCGGCATGCCAATCCAGCAGTCGCTCGGAAATCTCCACGTACTCCGGCGAGCCCATGACGGTGAGCAGGCGCTGCTCCAGCCACAGAAAGAGATTTTTGAACTCGTCCGGCGGCTCCTCGCCTGGCAGTACGCCGTCGGTAAAGTCATCCATCGTCGCCAGTCCGGTGCGCACGCGCTGGTCGGCTTCCAGCCACGTGCCCCACAACGGCGCCCAGCCGAAGTCGGAAGCCCCCGGCGCCCAATGGTTACCGGTCAGGTAGTGCACGGCTTCGAGCGTGTTCCCGTAGATCATGGCGCCCACCATCCGATCGGTCATGCCGGAGCGTTCGAAGTACAACTCGCGCTGCATTTCGCTGAGTTGCACGCGAATGCCGACGTTTTCCCAGTACTCCTCGGCCAGGTCGTACATCTCCTGTGGAATGTCGGCCTGAAAGAAGTAATCGACGATCAACTCGAAGCGTTCGCCGTCCGGGCGCAGGCGGAAACCGTCCCCGTCGCGCGCGGCCATGCCGGCCTCGTCGAGCAGCCGATTCGCCTCCGCGGGGTCGAACTGCGCGTATGCCTCGCCCCACTCCGTCTTGTAGAAACTGGCGCTGGGGTCGACGGTGGCCTGCCGCGGGGTTGCCAGTCCGAAGTATATCGCGTTGTTCATCTCCTCGCGGTCGATTGCCAGCGACATCGCGCGGCGGAAGCGGACGTCCTGGAACAGCGCCCGCAGCGCCGGCTCCTCGTTGTTCAGGTTGAAGCCGAACGCGAGCTGGCTGCCGAGGATGCCGGGGATGGGATGGACGGTGTAGCCGGCGGTGGCTTCGCTCTCCTTGAACAGCGTGTAGTTGGCGAACGACGCGTTGTACGCCTGCACGTCCGCCTCCCCGGACACGATCTTGAGATCGATCGTCTCCTTGCCGGCAAGGTTGTTGACGATGGTGTCCACGTAGGGGAGCTGCTGGCCGGCCGTGTCGACCTCGTAGTAGTAGGGATTCCGCTCGTACAGCCGGTAGGTGGTGGTGAACTCCTTCATGAACCACGGCAGCACCACCGGCTTTTCGAGATCGCCGAGCGGGTTGACCTGCATGTGGGCGTTGAACGCGTCCACCCAGGTATCGTGGCCCTCCTCCTTGGCCACCTTGTCGGCATCCGCATTGTAGTTGATGTGGTACTTCGACAGGTACTTGCTCGGGGAGAACGAAATCCAGTGACTTCCCGGCCAGTGGGTAAAGAAGACCGGCAGCGCGGCCAGCGACTCGTCACTCTCGTAGCGCACCGTGCGGTCGTCGATCTTGGCGACGCGATCGACGATGGTGGCCGGCGCGCCGCCGCCCCAGAAGCTGACCTCCTCGATCCAGTTGATCGCTTCCCAGCGGAACAGGATGTCGTCCGCGGTGAAGGGGTCGCCGTTGGACCACTTGAGCCCCTCGCGGAGGGTGAGCAGCATGCTGCGGTTGTCCGGCGCCATCTCGAAGCCGGTCGCTATGTCGGCCACGATCTCGCCGTCGTAGGAGAACTCCAGCAGGAACGCGGAGCCGTTCTCCGGTCCGTCGCTCAGGTCGCCCCACGGGCTGCTGTCGGGGTTGAACGTGGTGATGGAGCCGCCGTAGCGCCCCACCGTCTCGAACGGGACGATCACCTTCGGCTCGACCGGCAGCCGTTCGTCGACCGGCGGCAGCTCGCCGGCGGCGACCCGGGCCGCCAGCATCGGCGCCTCGCGGTACTTGCCGCCGCCGGTCGCAACGACCGCTTCCGCCCCTTGGTCCGGTTCCTCCGCTCCGGCCGCCCAGACGGCGGTTCCGAGCGCCAGAGTCATGGCCGCCGCAACGGCGACCGCGCATAGCTTCTTCACGTGGCTTCTCCTTGTGAGGCGAAGTGGGCCGGCGCGGCGCGCGCCGACCGCTCCGCGGCTTGTGGCCCGCCATCATAACCCGGCCGGCGCCAAGGCCGTCAAGCCGCCCGCGCCGCGCCGCCGGCCCGCCATGCCAAGTTAGGTGCGGGCGGGCGCACGCGGCGGGGCCGGGGCGGTTGGGCGGGCAGCGCGGACGTGGTATAAAGGGGGGCGCACATGCTGAGCTACGTGGTCCGGCGCCTGATGTACATGGTCGTTCTACTGGTGCTGCTCTCGGTGGCCACCTTCGTCATCATCCAGCTCCCGCCGGGCGACTACCTCACTACCCTCACCATCAACATGCGCCGCGCGGGCGTGGTGCTGGACGAGGAAGCGCTCGCCGTCCTCTCCGAGCGGTACGGGCTGGGGCGTCCGCTCCACGTTCAGTACCTGACCTGGTTCGCAAATCTGCTGCGGGGCGACATGGGTGAATCCTTTATCTGGGAGGCGCCCGTCACCGAGATCGTGGGCGAGCGGCTGGCGCTCACCGTGACGCTCTCGATCTCGACCTTGATCCTGACCTATCTGATCGCGATTCCCATCGGGATCTACTCGGCCACTCATCAGTACTCCTTTGCCGACTACAGCTTTACCACGCTCGGCTTCGTCGGCTTGGCCACGCCCAACTTTCTGCTGGCGCTGATCCTGATGTTCCTGTTCTACAAGTACTTCAACTGGAGCGTCGGGGGCCTGTTCTCGCCCGAGTACCAGTTGGCGCCGTGGAGTCTCGGCAAGGTGATCGATCTGCTCAAGCACTTTCCGATTCCGCTCCTGGTGATCGGAACCGCCGGCGCTGCCAGTCTGATCCGCATCATGCGGGCCACGCTGCTGGATGAGCTGAGCAAGCAGTACGTGATCACCGCCCGCGCCAAGGGAGTGGCCGAGCGCCCGCTGCTGTTCCGCTACCCGGTGCGGGTTGCGATCAACCCGGTGGTGAGCACCATCGGCTGGCTGCTGCCGGAGACGATCTCCGGGGCGACGCTCACGGCGATCGTGCTCAGCCTGCCGACCGTCGGCCCGCTGCTGCTGCGGGCGCTGGAGGCGCAGGACATGTTCCTGGCCGGCAGCATGGTGATGCTGCTGAGCGCGCTGGGCATAATGGGCACGCTGATTTCCGATCTGCTGCTGGTGGTGGTCGATCCCCGGATTCGCTTCGAGCGGCAGGCAACGGGTTAGGCGGCGGAATGAGCGGCGGAGGGACGGCGGGATGAGCGGCGGCGCGCTGATCGGCCGGAAGAAGCGGCGGCAACAGGATACCGAAGCGTACTACCTGGCATCCAGTTGGGTGCTGATGAAGCGCAAGTTCCTGCGCCACAAGATGGCAATCGCCGGCGGCTGCGTGCTGCTGGCGTTCTACGCGGTGGGCGTGGCGTTCTCGGGATTCTTCTCCACCGTTGACATCGCCAAGCGCCACCCCGACCACGCGCTCGCGCCGCCGCAGCGGATCCACTTCTTTCACGAGGGCAGGCTGCGCGCGCCGTTCGTGTACGGCACCGCGGTCGAGGTCAACCCGGAGACCTTTCGGCGCACCTACGTGGAGGAACGGAGTACGATTCATCCGCTTCGCTTCTTGGTCCGCGGCGACCCGTACCGGTTTTTCGGGCTGTGGGACTCCTCGATCCGCTTTATGGGGGTGACGGAGCCGGGCACCCTGTTCCTGTTCGGCACCGACAACCTGGGCCGCGACATCTACTCCCGCACCCTGGCCGGCGCCCGCATCTCGCTGACCATCGGCCTGGTGGGCGTGGCGCTGAGCTTCGCCCTCGGCTCCCTGCTCGGCGGGCTGTCCGGCTACTTCGGCGGCGCCCCGGACATGCTGATCCAGCGGGCGATCGACTTTCTGGTCTCCATACCGACCCTGCCGCTGTGGATGGCGCTCGCGGCCGCGGTGCCGAGCGACTGGCCCCCGGTGCGCACCTACTTCATGATCACCATCATCCTGTCGGTGGTGGGATGGACCGGGCTGGCGCGCGTGGTGCGCGGCAAGCTGCTGCAACTCCGGGTTGAAGACTACGTGCTGGCGGCCAAGATCGCCGGCGCCGGCGAGATGACCACCATCGTGCGCCACCTGCTGCCGGGGTTCATGAGCTACCTGGTGGTGCACCTGACCCTCGCGGTGCCGGCGATGATCCTGGGCGAGACCGCGCTGAGCTTCATCGGCTTCGGCCTCCGCCCGCCGGTGGTCAGTTGGGGGGTCCTGCTGCAGCAGGCGCAGAACGTCCGCACCCTGGCGGTGAGCCCGTGGCTGCTGATTCCCGCCCTGTTCGTGGTCATCACCGTGCTCTGCTTCAACTTCCTCGGCGACGGCCTCCGCGACGCCACCGACCCCTACCGCTCCACCTGACTGCGCCGCCACGCGCCCGCCCGCTCCCCCCGCCCGCCGCGCACACGCGCACTTGACAGCCCGGAAACGGCAACGTCAACTACGGTAATGGACAGACGACTACTAACGGGCGCAGTGCTGGCCCTGGCGCCGTGGGCGGTGTTCGCCGGCGGCAGTGACGAGTCTCCCGCTGCCAGCGCCGCGGACACGGCCGCACCGGCGGCGGAGGCGCAGCCGATGCCGGAGGCCGAAGGACTGGTGCCGGGTATGGTGAACTTCTACGCCACCGTCACCGAGTACGAGCAGGCCACCGGCAACCGCATCACCAGCTTCCGGGAAGCGCCTATGCTGGCCGCGCGCGTCGAGGCGGGCGAACTGCCCCCGCTCGCCGAACGCATGCCGGCGGACCCGATGGTGATCATTCCCCTGGAGAGCATCGGCTCCTACGGCGGCAGCCTGCGCCACGCCGCGCTGAGCCCGGTCACCGCCGGCGCCGAGTCGTGGACGGCGCGCACCCAGCCGCTGTTGATGGTCCACCCCAGCCTGCAGGCAATCGCCCCGAACGCCGCCACCGGCTGGGAGTGGAACGAGGAGTTCTCGCAGCTCACCGTCTACCTGCGGCCGGGGCTGCGCTGGAGCGACGGCGACCCGTTGACGGCCGACGACTTCACCTTCTGGTACGAGGACTTTCTGGGCAACGAGATGCTGCTGGCGTCGCTGCCTTCCTCCTGGCGTCCGCTGGAACGTCTGGAGCGGATCGACGATCACACCGTGCGCTTCGTGTTCAGCAAGCCCTACCCCAGCGTCCTGAACGTGCTCGGCACCGAAGCCCGCCGCTACCACGAAGTGCCGTTCCTGCCCTCACACTTCCTCGCTCGGTTTCACGCCGACCACAACCCGGACGCCGCCGAGCTTGCCAAGGCCGAGGGCTACGAGAGCTGGGCGCAACTCTTCCTCAGCAAGTGGCCGGTAGACGTCCAGCAACGCATGGATCCGGCCATCCCCACCATCGACCCGTGGACGATGGTCGAGGTGGACGAACTGGGCAACAAGTTCTTCGAGCGCAACCCCTACTACTGGAAGGTGGACCCGGCCGGCAACCAACTGCCCTACGTCGACACCCAGGATCGCCTGCTGCACGAAAACCTTGAAGCGGTCACCTCCAAGATCATCGCCGGCGAGCTGGACTACGCCCTGCAGTTCACCACGATGGACAACTTCACCCTCTACAAGGAGAACGAGGAGCGCGGCGAGTATCGCACCAATCTGTGGTTCGACGGGCGCGGCAACGTGATGCTGGCAATCCGCCCCAACCTGAACCACCGCGATCCGGTGATGCGCGAGCTGTTCCGGGACATTCGCTTCCGCGAAGCGCTGTCGGTGGCGCTCGACCGCGACGAGATCAACGAAGTGATCTGGCGCGGGCTGGCAACGCCGCGCGCGGCCACGGTGGACCCGACGGTGAGCTTCTACGAACCGTGGATGGGAGAGAAGTTCATCGCCTACGACGTGGATCGCGCCAACGCCATCCTGGACGAGTTGGGACTGGCCTGGGACGACCGCAGGGAGTTCCGCCTGCGGCCGGACGGCGAGACGCTCGCCATCAACATCGACTACTTCCAGTTGGAGGAGAAGATGGAAGTGGGCGTCGAGCTGATCAAGCAGTTCTGGGAGGAAATCGGCATCAAGGTTCCGACGCGCGCCGTGGACGGCCCGCTGGTAGGTCAGCGCCGCGCCGCCGGGGAGCTGGACGTGTGGGTGTGGAACTTCGATCAGACTACCGAGATCGGCTTTCACGGGCGGCCCACCTTTCACATGCCGCCGCTGGAGAACGCCGTGGACTGGAACGCCTGGTTCAGTTCCGGCGGCGAACAGGGGGAGGAGCCGCCCGCCGAGGTGGTGCGCTGGATGGAGCTGGCCGCGGAGTTTCAGCAGTACCCGATGGGCCACGCCCGCTACACCGAAATCGGCCGCGAGCTGCTCACGGTGGCGGCCAACAACCTGTGGGACATCGGCATCGCCGGCATCACGCCGAAGCCGATGACGGTCAAGGCCAACCTGCGCAACGTAAAGGGCGAGGGCGGCCTGTTCATCTACTCCTACCGCTTCTGGATGATCTATCACCCGGAGCAGTGGTACTACGAGTAGCGCTCCGGCGCCGGCCGCCGCGGCCGGGGTGACCGGGCGGCGGCGGCAGGCGGTAGGCGCGCGACGGTGAGCGCACCATGTTGAGATTCGCCGTTCGCCGCCTGCTCTACATGTTGATCCTGGTCGCCGCGGTGGCGGTGCTGGGGTTCGTGGTCATCCAGCTCCCGCCCGGCGACTGGCTCAGCACCTACATCCTGCAGGTGGAGATGAGCGGCGACCGCGTCGATCAGGAACAGGTCGCTACCCTCAAGCGCATGTACGGCCTGGACCGCTCGCTGGTCGATCAGTTCCTGCACTGGGTATGGGGAATGTTGCGCGGCAACTTCGGCTACTCCTTCTTCTGGAACCGCCCGGTGGCCGACCTGGTTACGGAGCGCCTCGGATTCACCCTGCTGATCAGCGGTTCGACCATCGTGTTCAGCTACGTCATGGCGGTCGCGATCGGCGTGTACTCGGCGACCCGCCAGTATGGCGTGGGCGACTACCTGGCCACCGTGCTGGGGTTTCTGGGCCTGTCGACGCCGCCGTTCCTGGTGGCGCTCGTGCTGGTGTGGTTCTTCCTCGTGCTGTTCGACGTCAACGTGGTGGGCCTGTTTTCGCCCGACTATCTCAACGCCGACTGGTCGCTGGCCCGAGTAATCGATCTGCTCAAGCACCTGCCGGTTCCGGTGCTGGTAATCGGACTGGGCGGGATCGCCGGCCTGCAGCGCATCATGCGCGCTACCCTGCTGGACGAGCTGCGCCGCCAATACGTGATCACGGCGCGGGCCAAGGGCGTGCGCGAGACCGCGCTGCTGTTCAAGTACCCGGTGCGCGTGGCGATCAATCCGATCGTCAGTACCGTGGCGTGGATGTTCCCGGAGCTGGTGTCGGGCGGCGCCATCGTCGCGGTCGTGCTCAACCTGCCGACCCTGGGGCCGCTGCTGCTGTCGTCGCTACGCGGCCAGGACATGTTCCTGGCCGGCGCCATAATGACCCTGCTCAGCGTGATGACGGTGGTCGGTTTCTTTCTCTCCGACCTGCTGTTGATGGTGATCGACCCGCGCATCCGCATGGAGTAGCGGAAGCGGAGCAGCCGCGAGAACGGAATGGCCCACCCTACCGCCGCACCGGACGCCGATCGCTACGAGCTGGCCTCGCAGTGGCAGCTCATGCGTCGCAGCTTTCGCCGCCACCGCGCCGCCCTGGCCGGCATGGTGGTGCTGGCGGCGTTCTACGCGGTGGCGCTGTTCGCCGAGTTCGTCGCCCCGCATGACCCCAACCAACGCAACTCCGGCTATATCGAGGCGCGCCCGCAACAGGTCCGCCTGTTCCATCAAGGCCGCCTGATGCGTCCGTTCGTCTACCCCCTGGTCAAGTCGGTGGACCTGGAAACGTTGGAACGGATCTACACCGACGACGAAAGCCGCCGCCTGCCGGTGCGGTTGTTGGCGGCGGGCGACGAATACCGCCTGTGGAATCTGATTCCGGCGCGCCGGCATCTGTTCGGGGTGGGCGCCGGGGAGCGGCTGTTCCTGTTCGGCAGCGACAAGCTGGGCCGCGATTTGCTGTCGCGGGTCATTTACGCTACCCGCGTGTCGCTGTCGATCGGACTGCTGGGGGTGGCCGTGAGTTTCGTGATGGGGTCGCTGTTCGGCGGCATTTCCGGCTATCTGGGCGGGCGCATCGACGTGATCATCCAACGGGTCATCGAGTTCCTGTTGGCGATTCCCAAGATCCCGCTGTGGATGGCGCTGGCCGCGGCGCTGCCGCCGGGATGGGACCCGGTAAAGCTGTACTTCGGCATGACGCTCATTCTCTCGCTGGTCGGCTGGACGCAGATCGCCAGGGTGGTGCGCGGCAAGATCATCAGCCTGCGGGAGGAGGACTACGTGGCCGCGGCGCGCATCGGCGGCGCGCGCACCGGCGCGATTCTGCTGCGCCACCTGCTGCCCGGCTTCCTGAGTTACCTGATCGTGAGCCTGACGCTGGCGGTGCCGCAGATGATCCTCGCCGAGACCTCCTTGAGCTTTCTGGGCCTGGGCTTGCAGCCGCCAGCGATAAGTTGGGGAGTGTTGCTGCAGGACGCCCAGGCAATCCGCTCGATCGCTCTGCAGCCCTGGCTGCTGATCCCGGGCCTGTTCGTGGTGGTTGCCGTGCTCTCCTTCAACTTCGTCGGCGACGGCCTGCGCGACGCCTCCGATCCCTACGCTCAGTAGTTCCGCCGCCCGGCCGCGCGCTACCTAAAGGTATCGGGATCAATCCGGAGCCAGAACACGGCACCGGATTCGATGACTTCGCGAATCCGGTCATCTCGCTCCAGCCCCGACACGGCGGCGTACGCGGTGCGGCCCGTGAAACGGGTTAGGAAATCGGCATTGCGGAGCGCCCGCTTCGTGACCCGGGGGCCGGCAGTAGAAGAGATCTCCACCGCGACGTAACAGGTTTCGCCGGCCGCATCGACCGCCTCCATGATCAGATGCGCGTGCCGGAAACTGTAGAGGTCCGCGCTGGCGATGGCCGCCGTGTCGGCGGCCTCGGTAAGGTCCCAAATCTCATCAGCCGTCAGCGACCTGATGCGCCGCAATCCCAGTTCGCAGGCAATCAAGGGAGCCCGATCGACCGCGACGGCTCTGACTGCCCGCTCCTTGATAAAGCTCAAGTCATCCAACCTCAGTGGTGTTCCTCGCCGGCACTATTTGCCGACCGCCCGCCGCCCTTGTAAGGCGGCTCTCGCTCGCTCGTCACCTTATCCGGGTCCACCGGTTCGATGCCGATGTTGCCGTCGACATCGAAGGTATACCAGTTACCGTCAATCTGCACGAACTCCCTGCCGTCGTCGGTACGCTTGCCGATCAAGCAAAGAAACCGACGCGGAGGCGGTTTCTTGGGAAATCCGCGCCGAATAGTCCGGCGTCCTGAGTAATCGGTGTCGCAGCCCATCGCTGTACCGTACCCGAAGCACCGGCGACTGCCAAGGCTTCGATGCTACGCCCCACGTTCGACCCGGCTGCGTCCTCCGACTCAGCCGCAGTGCAGCGGGCCGCGCTACCGGAAGATGCCGGTGGTTCGCCGACGAAGGAGCCTACGAACCCCACCACCGCCGCGCGACGGCGGCGGTGGTGGCCCGCGGCAGCCGCCGGAACCGCCACTTCGGCGCCGAAGGTGGAAGGCGTCCGGCAGCGTCCGCAACATGAGCGGCGCCACCGGCTTGACAAGCGGCCGGGGGCGTGGCATGAAAGAGGGACGATGCAGACACCCACCGCCGCGGCGGCGGCAGCCAGCGGCCTTGAGGCGGCCCAGGCGCACCTGGATGAACATGGCTATTGCGTGGTGGAAGGAGCGATCAGCGCGGCGACGGCGGCGGCCCTCCGCGACCGCCTCACCGAGCAGGCCGCCGCGGAGGAGCAGCTTGGCCAGACCAGCGTGCTCCCGGACAAGAAGCAGCTCGTCTACTTTCTGCTGAACAAGGGGCAGGGATTCCGCGACCTGTTGTTCCACCGCACCATGCGCCGGCTCGTGGAGCACGTCATCGGGCCGCGCTACCTGCTGTCCTCCTACAACGGCCACCTCGCCCTGCCCGGCGGCACCACTCGATTCCATACCGATCAGTGGTGGATGCCGCCGCCGACCACCACGACCAAGCGCACCCTGCTGCGGCCCGGCGAGATCGACCGGGAGTCCCACCGCGGCCACTTCCGGCTCGGCGCCGAGGGCAAGGCCCCCGCCACCATTGCGCCGGCGTGCGTCTGCAACGTGATGTGGACCATCGACGGCTTCACCGCCGAGAACGGCGCGACGATTGTGGTGCCCGGCAGCCACCTGAGCGGGCGGGAGCCGGACCAGGAGTTGGACGCGGACGCCGATTGGCGGCCGGCAACGGCGCCGGCGGGCAGTTTTATCGTGCTCGACGGACGGGTGTGGCACTCCACCGGCGAGAACCGGACCAACCGCCCGCGGGTCGGTCTGACCACCAACTTCTGCGCCTGGCAGTTCCGCCAGCAGGAGAACCTCGCAATGGGAATCGCCCCCGAAGTATTGGCCGACGCCCCGCCCGAGCTGCTCGATCTGATCGGCTTTCGGACCTTCTCCGGCTACGGCAACGTCGAGGGGCGCGAGCGCGTCGCGCGCGGCCAGTACGCGCACGGCGAGTTGCAGTCAGGAGGATGAAAATGGACGCTACGGCAGCCCCCGCCGGCTTGGCGGACCTGATGCGGGACGGGTACCTTCTGGTGCCCGGCGCCCTTGACGAGGAAACGGTAGCGGCGTGGAAAAGCACGCTCTACGGTATGCACCGCCGCGGCCTGAACGAGATCGACAACAGCGTCGGCAACGTGGCCTTTGAGAGTTTGTTGCGGCTCGAACCGGAGCCGGCGCGGCGCTTGGTCGGCCATCCCAGCGTCGCCCCCTACCTCAAGGCGATCCTGGGAAAGCAATGCCAGATACGGTCGTTGCGGGCGCATCTCAACCCGCGCGCCTACCGCCAGGAGTGGCACATGGACTTCGCCGACTACCACTACCAGGAGCGCAACGCCGAGGCGCAGCGCCCGGTGCGCGCGCTGTGCATGAACACCACCTTCTACCTCACCGACAACACCCCCCAGCGGGGCCGGCTGACCTTCCTGACCAACTACGTGGACCGCCTCCTGCCGGAGGAGCTGCTGCCCCACATCCACTACACCGACGACCGCAGCAATCCGTTCCAGGCGTGGTGCGACGCCCAGCCGCAGGAGCATCTCTATCCGCGCGCCGGCGACGCGATCGTGTTCTTCGCCCACGTACCGCACCAGGGGGTGAAGTTCGGCGACGATCCCGAAGATGACGTCCGCGCCAATCTGGTGCTGCACTACCAGCAGAACCCGATGTATCCCGGCATCAAGTTCGTCAGCACGCCCGACTTCACGCTGCAGACGCTCGGCTACGCCGGCACCTTCCCGTTCGCGGCGGAGCAGCGCTAATAACCGCTCACGGCGGTCACCGCGTTCGCACGGTTATTCACCACCCCTTGCGGGAACGCAGGTTGGCGACGTGGGCGTGGTGGTGCCGGCCATGCCACGCGTAGCTCTGGATGATACGGCTTACGGTCAGCATGCCATCTTCGGGATGATCCAGGGTGCGCCGCAGCCCCGCCTCGTCCAGCGCGCGCAACGCCGCCGCCCAGCGCGCATGCAGTCCCTCAAGCAGGGTGAGCGATACCTGCAGCGGCGCCGCGCAGCCGTCGGGCAACTTGGCCCACGCCTCCTGGTCGTATGGCTTGATGGTCGGAACGTCCTCGGTCAGCGCCAGCTTGGTGCGGACGTAGGCGTTCAGGTGGCTGTCCGCCACGTGGTGCACCACCTGCCGCACCGTCCAACCGCCGGGGCGGTACGGCGTATCGAGCTGCTCGTCGGAGAGCCCCTGCACCACTGCGCGCATCTCCCCCGGCAGCGCGGCGATGACGTCGATCCACCGCGCGTACTTCTCCGGCGTCGGCCGCGGGTCCTCACGAAAGCGCCCAATCGGGTATCTCAGCCCCTCATCTTCTTGCATGCGGCCAATTGTCGGCCCGCGGCGGATCCCTGTCAATCCCATCAATCCCGTGTTGACAAAAGGCGCGCGGGACGCCATACTCAACGGAACATGGCTATTGAAGTAGATATGGGAGGGCCGGAGGATAGCGTTGCGGCAGCAACGGCGTCCACGCCGTCGAACGCCGACGAGTTCTTTGCCAAGAGCACGTATCGGATGGTATACCAGACGAACAACTTTTTTCTTCCTCAACTGCGAGACCTGATCGACCGCGACGAGGTGATTAACCTCCGCCCGGAGTATCAGAGACGCCTTCGCTGGAACACGTCAAGAAAATCTCAGTTCATCGAGTCACTACTGCTTAATGTTCCCGTCCCACCGGTCTTTTTCTACGAGAGCGACGCCGCACGATATGAAGTCATGGATGGCCAACAGCGGCTCAATGCCGTGCGCGAATTTATCAATGGAGAATTCGCGCTTTCCGGCCTTCCAATTCTCACTCCCTTGAACGGACTACGCTACTCCTCGTGTCCTCCGCGGATCAAAAGAACCCTGGAGCGCGCCAGTATAGCCGCAATCATCCTTCTTCTGGATAGCGAGGCCGCGGAACACGTATCTCTGACCGACATCAGGAGGTTCATATTCGACCGCTTGAACACCGGCGGCATGAAATTGAATCCACAAGAAATCAGGAATGCTCTGAATCCGGGAGTATTCAATAAGGTCATGATTGAGATAACGCGGCTTGATGTCTTCACGACCGTATTCGGAATTCCGCCGTATGTCGAAGCAGGTCCTAGCGAATTCTACGAGCACCCCGACCGCCGGAAGAACAAGCTCTATGGGTCGATGGGTGACTGTCAGCTCGTATTGCGGTATTTTGCTCTGCGCGACGAAAATAACATTCGCGGTTCGATGAAGTCGATGCTCGACCGTACCATGGAGATCAAGATCACGGAAGAGGTCGGAAAGAAATGGAAGCAGAACTACGAGGAGAGGCTCACTTTCCTCTACGAGCTGTTCGACCATCGCCCATTCAGGCTCCATTCTGAAGAAAAGGGACGAGACCGCATATCAGCGGCAATATACGACGCGTCGATGGTCGCCATGGATCGTTGCTGGAAGCAACGATCCAGGATCCTGGCGGACAAGGAAAGGATCCAGGCACGGATGAAGGAGTTAACCGGCGATCCTGGTGTTCTGCCGATACTGACCGGACGGCAGAACACTGCTAACGGCATACGTGAACGGATCGAGCTCATGCGGCGGATACTGATGTCTCGGTAACTCCTCGTGGACACGGAATTCGCTGCCATTACTGATGAGTTCGAGCATGATCTGGATGCCATTCGTTCGTTGGTTGAAGCCTTTCGCGCCGCGTCGGCCGGCACGGCGAAGGTACGGGTATCGGCGGCGAACGCCGCAACTCTTCTACTGGCCGCTACGTTCGAAGAATTCGTGAGATCCATGGCACGATCCTATGCGAAGCAGGTCGTCAGCGCGCGCGGTTCATTTGCCCGCCTCCCACCGAGACTGGCGACGACGGCCTGGCGCAGGGCCATGAGATCGCTTGCCCACCTACGGATTGACAGTAGTGGCCGGTTTTCTTCGTCTGACGGGAGTTCGTCAGACCCCCGGTCTCAGTTCGATAGTATCTATCGGTTTTGCGAAGGGGACTTGTCCGAAGACATCTATGATGACCTCATTTTCAATGAGAACAACATGAGACCTCGTGAGATCAACGCACTATTCAACGTTAGTGGACTGAGCGACGTGTGCCGCAAGGCGTCTGATAAGGATCCGATCTCCAAGGAGTTTGGGGAGGAAGACCCGGGCAGATCACATAGCAGTCTACTTGGTGTTCTTGAAGGATTCTTCAATCGGCGCAATGCAATAGCTCATTCTCTCAGTTCAGGCCGGTCCAGTAGCGCTGATCAGATAGGTTACGACATAGACGTTTTTCGCTCATTCGGACGGTCTCTCTGTGAGACTCTGGAATCGGCGTAGTAGTTGTAGAGTAGAGACTCTCGGAGGGACGGTATCCATGATAGATGAGCGTGAAATGATTCAGTCGGAGCGGGCGTTGGTGTTGTGCGATGATCCGGCCCATCCGGCGGCGTTGACGCGGGATGGATTGCTCGGACTGGGTGACTGCGGCCTGCAGTTCGACTGGATTGAGGCCCCGGAGCCGTGGTCGGCTGAACGGATGGCCGAGTACCGGCTGGTGGTCCTCTCCAAGGCGAACAGCCGGTCGCGGGAGGATCGGGCGCCGTGGGCCGGCGAGGCGGAGGGGCGCGCCTTTGCCGACTACGTGGCGCGCGGCAACTGCCTGCTGGTGCTGCACTCGGGCTCTGCGCTGTACGACGAGTCGCCGTCGTTGTGCCGCCTCATGGGCGGCATCTTCGCCGGCCACCCGGCGCAATGTCCGGTTACCGTCGAACCGCAGCCGGGGCATCCCCTGACCCGCGGCAGCGTCGCCTTTACCCTGCAAGACGAACATTATCACATGACGATGAACGATCCCGACGTCGATCTGTTTCTGCGCACCGCATCCGAGCACGGCACGCAACCCGCCGGCTGGACCCGCCGCCACGGCGCGGGCCGCGTCTGCGTCCTCACCCCCGGCCACAACCCGCCGGTGTGGCAACACCCGTCATACCAGTGCGTGTTGCGCAACTGCCTGGCGTGGTGTAAAGAGGACGTCAAGCAAGCATAAGGAGCTTCCCCGTGACCCAGGCCGCGCCTTCCCCGTCTTCTCCGCCCTCCCCTCCGCTGCCGCGCCGCGTGCTCGGCAAGACCGGGCTTTCGATCCCGGTCATTCCGTTCGGGACCCAGGGCTTCGGCAACCACTTCGGCTTCGTGGCCGACGCGGACGCCGTGGCTCTGGTCAAACACGCGGTTGCGCTGGGCGTCAACCACTTCGACTGCGCCCGCTGCTACGGCGACTCGTTGCACAAGCTGGGGCTGGCCTTGCGCGAGATTCCGCGCGGCGACGTGATCATCACCGGGCGGCTGTGCTGCCACTCCGCGGCCCCCTGGGGCCGCTACGGCGACGGCGCGCCCGACTACTCCGCGCAACGCGTGCTGCGTGACGTGGAGGATCAGCTCGCCCTGCTCGGCATCGACTACTTCGACGGCATGCTGATCCACGACCCGCCGGCGATGGAGCCCACGCTGGCCAAGGATGGCACGCTGGCCGGTCTGCTGCAGCTCAAGGCGCGCGGCTTGGTGCGCAACATCGGCTACGGGATGCGCCCGCACGGGTTCCACCGCCAAGCCATCGCCACCGGCGACGTCGACTTCCTGCTGTGCTTCAACGACTACCACCTGCTCCGCCAGGGCGCCGCCGCGGGGGTGCTGGAGGCCGCCGCGGCAGCCGGGGTCGGCATAATGAACGGCTGGGCGATCCTGCGCGGCCTGCTGACCGGCGTGGACGTCGACGAAGCCGCCAAGCACGGCAACTACAAGCATGCCGACGACGTCGCCGCCGCGCGCGAGCGCTGGCAGTGGTGCCGCAACGAAGGAATCGACCTGCTGCAGCTCGCCCTGCAGTTCTGCCTGCGGGAGCCCCGCATCCACGGCAACCCGATCGGCAGCCTCAACGCCGCGCAGTTGGAGCGCAACGTCCACGCCGCCGCCACCCCGCTCAGCGAAGCCGTCTGGGACCGCTACCGCGCCGCCTTCCCCACCGCCGCCGCGCCAACTTGACCGGGGTGCGGGGGCCATCTACCATCCGCGGCAGGAGGTACGGGAAATGATCTATTCTTCCGTTCGCGCGGCGCTGGTCACGGGGCTGGCGCTGCTAACCGCGGGCACCGCACTCGCCGGCGGCGCCGAGGAGCAGCCCGGCGCGTCTGCCGGGGCTGCAGGGGAGGCGATGGCCGCGTCCGGCCTGGAGGTGCTGATCCCCGGGCGCACCGTGGTATGGGGCTCGCAGGCGGCGTTCGAGGCCGACACCGGCGCTACTCTGCCGGCCTTCAGCGAAGCGCCGGTGCTGGCCGCGATGGTGGCGGCCGGCGACCTGCCGCCGGTGGAGGAGCGGCTGCCCGACCAGGTGGTGGTGGTCGATCCGCTCGACGAGATGGGCGTGTACGGCGGCGAGTACCGCGCCGCGTCCACCACGCCGGGTTGCTGCGGCGACTTCGAGGTGATGTTCACCCGCTTTCAGAACCTGCTCACGGTGAACCCGGAGATCGACGCCACGCTGCCCAACGTGGCGCTCGACTGGGACCTGACCGAGGATTACCAGAGCCTCACCCTGACGCTGCGCGACAACATGAAGTGGAGCGACGGCGCGCCCTTTACCGCCGACGACTTCCTGTTCTGGTGGGACGACTTCACCACCAACGACCAGCTCAGTCAGGCAATCAACGTGGCCTGGAAGCCGGGCGGCACGCCGATGACCGTCACCAAAGTGAACGACACCACGGTGCGGATGCAGTTCGCGGCGCCCTACCCCATCGTGGTGGACAAGATCGCCTTCTCCCCCTACGCGCGCAACCGCGCCACCTTTCCGGTCACTCCCAAGCACTACCTGAGTCAGTTCCACGCCGACTACAACGACCAGGCCGACGCCAACGCCAAGGCGGCGGGCTTCGAGGATTGGACCCAGCACTTCCTGTCGATTCTCGCCGGCGAGTCGGACAACCGCAACGACGTCGACTTCCCCACCATCGAGGGCTGGGACCTGGCGCGCGAGGATGAGTTCGGCAGCCGCTTCTTCCACCGCAACCCCTACTACTATAAGGTGGACACCGCCGGCCGCCAGCTCCCCTACGTGGACAGCATGGCGCGCGTTCTGGTGGAGAGCCGCGAGGTGGCGGAGCTAAAGACGATCGCCGGCGAGTTCCACACCGGGCGCTCCCACCTGCAGCTCAAGAACTGGACCTTGTACAAGGAAAACGAGGCCCAGGGCGGGTACCGGGCGCTGCTATGGAATTCCCCGGTAGGCAACGAAATGCGCGTCGCCTTTAACCAACTCTACGAGGACGACCCGGTGCTACGCGACCTGTTTCAGGATCTGCGCTTCCGGCAGGCGATGTCGCTGGCCATCAACCGCGACGAGATCAACGACCTGGTATTCTTCGGGCGCGCGGTGCCGAGCCAGATCGCGCCGCCGCCGCTGGCCACCTACCACGAGCCGTGGATGACTTCCCACTTCGCCGAATACGACGTCGACCGGGCGAACGCCCTGCTCGACGAAGTCGGATTGGCCTGGGACGAGAATCGGCAGTGGCGCCTCCGCCCGGACGGCGCCCCGCTTAGCCTGCTGTTCGAGTACTACGACCGCGGCGACCGCAAGCCGATCTTCGAGCTGATCGAGGAATACTGGGAAGCGGTCGGCGTCGAGATCACCCTCAAGCTGGAGGAGGATCGGCTGTGGTCCACGCGCAACGCCGCGGGCCAGGTGCAGGTGTCCCATCACCCGGCGCACCTGACCACCGACGTGGGCTTCGCGCTGCGCGAGGCCGGCCAGTTCCGCCCCGGCGACGTCACCAACCACGGCTGGGACGACTGGTGGACCTCGGGCGGCACGGACGGCGTCACGCCGCCGCAGGAGGTGCAGGAAATCTACGCGCTGCTCGACCGCTATCTGCAGACCCCGTTGTTCACCCCGGAGTCGACCGCCATCGGCAAGGAATACTCCACCCGCATGGTGCGCCAGCTCTACGGCATCGGCACCGTGTCGCAGGCGCCGGTTCCGGTGATCGTGCGCAACGACCTGATCAACGTGCCGGACGTGGACTGGTGGTGGCCGGAGGGCCGCTGGTTCAACAACACCATCCCCGAGCAATGGTTCATCCGCCAGTAGCTCGCCAATAAAGGTTCATGGGCCGTTCGCCGCGCGGCGGGCGGCCCATGCCGTAAATGGTCACCTACTTTCTCCGGCGTTCGTTCTATCTGCTGATCACCGTGGCGGTGGTTTCGGTGGTGGCGTTCGTGCTGATTCAGCTTCCCCCCGGCGACTACCTGACTACCTACGTCATCCAACTCGAGAACCAGGGCTCGACGGTATCGGAGGCGGAGTTGGCCGCGCTGCGGCGCCAATTCGGGCTCGACCGGCCGATTCTGGTGCAGTACCTGCGGTGGATCTGGAACATCGTGAGCCGCGGCAACTTCGGGCGCTCGCTGCTGTGGAACGTGGCGGTAAGCGAGCTGATTTGGGACCGCATGGGGTGGACGCTGGTGGTCGCCCTCGGCTCACTGCTGTTCACCTACGCGGTGGCGATTCCGATCGGCATCTACTCAGCGCTGCACAAGTATTCGGCGTTCGACTTTTCCTTTACCGTGATCGGTTACGTCGGCCTGGCCACGCCCAACTTCTTTCTGGCCCTGCTGCTGATGTACCTGGGCTTCAAGGTGTTCGGGCAGAGCGTGGGCGGATTGTTCTCGCCGGAGTACGCCGACGCGCCGTGGAGCCTGCGCAAGCTGCTGGACATGTTGTCCCACCTGTGGGTGCCGGTGGTGGTGCTCGGCACCGCGGGCACGGCGTCGATCATCCGCGTGATGCGCGGCATGCTGCTCGACGAGCTGCGCAAGCAGTACGTGGTGACCGCCCGCGCCAAGGGGATGGCGGAGCGGCGGCTGGTGTTCCGCTACCCGGTGCGCGTGGCGCTCAACCCGATCGTGGCCACCATCGGCTGGCAGCTCGCCGCCATCATCTCCGGGGCGCCGATCGTCGGCGTGGTACTGAGCCTGCCCACCACCGGCGCGCTGATGCTGCGCGCGCTGCTGAGCCAGGACATGCTGCTCGCCGGCGCCTTTATCCTGCTGCTGAGCGTGCTGACCGTGGTCGGCACCTTCATTTCCGACCTGCTGCTGGCGGCGCTCGACCCGCGCATCCGCCTGGAGCGATGAGCCGCGCGCGCCGCCGCTACGATCCGGAGCGGGTATTCCTCGCCTCCCAGTACCAGCTCATGTGGCAGCGGTTCCGCCGCCACCGGCTGGCGATCGCCGGCGGCGTGGTGCTCGCCCTGATGTACCTGACCGGCGCGTTCTGCGAGGTGGTGGCGCCCTACGACGTCCGCACCCGCTTTTCCGAGCTGCCGCTGGCGCCGCCGCAGCGCGTCCACTTCGTCCATGACGGCCGCCTGCGCCTGCGCCCGTTCGTGTACGACTTCACGCTGGTGGAGGATCCGGTTACCTGGCGCAAATCGTACGGCGAGGACCGCAGCGCGCCGCGCCCGATCTACCTGTTCGAGCGGGGCGACGAGTACCGCTTCTGGGGATTGTTTCCCGCCCGCCTCCACCTGTTCTCGGTGCGGGAAGGGACCTTGCTACTGCTGGGCACCGACGAGATCGGGCGCGACGTGTTCAGCCGGCTGGTGTGCGGGGCGCGGGTGTCGCTGTCGATCGGCCTGCTCGGGGTGTTGGTGAGTTTCATTCTGGGCCTCGGCATCGGCGGCGTGTCGGGTTACTTCGGCGGCGCGGTGGACAACCTGATCCAGCGCGGCATCGAGTTTCTGCGCTCCATTCCGGTGCTGCCGCTGTGGATGGCGCTGGCGGCCGCGCTGCCGCCGCAATGGCCGGCGTTGCGCGTCTACTTCGGCATCACCATCATCCTCTCGCTGATCGGGTGGACGGGTCTGGCGCGGGTGGTGCGCAGCAAGCTGCTGAGCCTGCGCGAGGAGGACTTCGTGACCGCCGCGCGCGTGGCCGGCAGCAGCGCGCCGCGGATCATCGCCGGGCACCTGCTCCCCTCGTTCCTGAGTTACGTGATCGTGGCGCTGACGCTGGCGGTCCCGGAGATGATCCTGGCCGAGACCGCGTTGAGCTTTCTGGGACTGGGCCTGCGCCCGCCGGTGGTGAGCTGGGGCGTGTTGCTCGGCGAAGCGCAGAACATCCACACGGTGGCGCTGGCGCCGTGGCTGATGCTGCCGGGGGTGTTCATCATCATCACCGTGCTGGCGTTCAACCTGCTTGGCGACGGCCTGCGCGACGCCGCCGACCCCTACGCGTGAACGCCCCACCAGTGGACGCCGCCGCCGCACCGCTGCACTGGTCGCTGGCACATGACCTCCCCGGCGAGCCGCCGCAGGTGCGGGCCGCGATCGCGGAGGCGCTGGCAAGCTGGCCGGCGGGAGAGCGCGTGGACCGCGCGCTACGCCGCTACGACGTGCTGCCCAACTACCCGGCCGGCCGGCGGCCGTCCGCACCGCAGCCCCCCGCCCCCTCGCAACCGGGCGCCGCCCCGCAACCCGGCGTCGCCGTGTCCGCCGTTGGCGCACCGGGCACCGTCGCCGCTCCACCGCAACCGGGTAGCGCACTGCGGATCGGGGCGGCCGAAATCAGCCGTGCCGAGGCGGCGGACGGCGGCGTGCGCTACCGGGTGACTCACGGCAACGCCACCAGCGGCGAGCAGGTAACGCTGCAGTTTCACACCACTGCTGACCCGCTGCCGCGGCTGACCGGGGCGTGGACGGTAACCGCTGCCAACGAGGCAGCCGACCGCTACCGCGGGGTGCGCCTCGCGGGCGCCGAGAGCGTGAACGACGGTGGGCGCCGGGTGATTACCCTTACCGTCAACGGCGTCTCGATGCGCACCGCCGGCCTCGACGCGGCGCTGCCGCTGACCTGCTGGTGGGCGCTGTTTGACGGGCTGCCGGCAATCGCGCGCGGCGCCGCGGCCGGCGCCCCCTTCGCGCTGCTGGAAGACCTGGAGAAACTGCGCGCGCCCTGCACGGTGCGCCCGCTTGCCGGCGCCGGGGGCGCGCTGGAGGTGGCCGGGCATCGGCTGCGGGGCTACTGTCAGTACGGCGCCGGCATGCTGCCGAGCTACTGGTGGCTGGACGCCGCCGGCACGGTGGCGATCGTGTCGAGCGTGTACCACACCCTGGTCCTGCGCGCCGGCGGCGAGGGCGCCGGCGGCGGGAAAGCCCCCACCCGCACGCCGGAGCCGAGCGCGGCGCACGATCAACAGGCGGCGCAGGCATGAGCGGACGTCCCAATATCGTGTTCATCAGCACCGACCAGCAGACCTGGGACGCGGTGTCCGCCTACGGCAACCGCTGGCTGAGCACCCCGCACCTCGACCGGCTGGCGGCGGCCGGCACCTCGTTCATGCGCGCCTATTGCACCGACCCGGTGTGCGCGCCGGCGCGCGCGAGCTGGGCCACCGGGCGCTATTCCTCGGAGACCGGCGTGCCGTTCAACGGCGGCCGGCTGCACGCCGACCTCCCCGACCTGGGACAGCTCCTGCGCGCCGGCGGCTACGCCGCCTGCCACGCCGGCAAGTGGCACGTCGAGGGGCGCGACGTCACCCGCAGCTTCGACACCCTCTACTTCGGGGCGCGCCGCATCCTCGCCGGCACCGGCGAGTACTACGACCCCGCCACCACCCACGCTGCCCTGCAGTTCCTCACCCGCTACGACGGCGCGCAGCCCTTCTACCTGCAACTCGGCTTCGTCAATCCGCACGACGTGTGCGAGCACTGGCGCTACCACGCGGAGCAGGAAAAGCCGGACCCGGTGACCCAGGGCATCCTGCGCGAGGAGGAGCTGCCGCCGCTGCCGGACAACTTCCGTTACGACCCGCACGAGCCGCTGCTGCACCTGGTGGCGCGGCGCGACGCCGACTGCTTTATCCACGGGAACATTCTGCGCCACGTGCGCAAGTTCTCCGCCCAGCAGTGGCGCTACCTGGCGTGGAGCCTGTACCGGTTCACGGAGAAGGTGGACGCCGAGATCGGCCTGGTGCTCGACGCCCTGGCCGCCAGCCGGTTCCGCAACGACACCATCGTGATCTTCAGCAGCGACCACGGCGAAGCCGCCGGCCAACACCGGATGTTTCAGAAGTTCACCCTGTACGAGGAGAGCGTGCGCACGCCGGTGATCGTCGCCAGCCTCGGCGACCGGCTGCCGGTAGCAAAGGGCGTGCGCCGCGATCACTTGGTGTCCGGCGTGGACCTGCCGGCAACCATCTGCGACTACGCCGGCATCCCCGCGCCGCCGCGCTGCCCGGGGCGCAGCCTGCGGCCCCTGGTGGAGGGCCGCGACCCCGCCTGGCGCGGCGCCGTCTACCTGGAATCGAACTACTGGGGCCGCGCACTGGTCACGGCTACCCACAAGTACGTCACCGAATACCGGCCCAAGCCGGTCGAGGACTACGTGCCGCCGCGGGCGGACAGCGCCGTGCGCGGTCTGGAGCAACTCTTCGACCTGCAGGCCGACCCCGGCGAAACCCGCAACCTCGCCTCCGACCCGCGCACGCGCAAACCCTCGCCGCCTTGCGCGCCGCCCTGGGCGCCGCCGAACGCCGCCTGGAACGGAGACCGCTCAGTACCCGCGGGCCGCGCGCGGTCGTAGACCAGTGGGGCGCCCGCCTGCGCGCCCGCTGGAATGCCTACCGCGAGTGAGCGGCGCGCCCCCGCGCCCTACCCGCCGTGAGCGGCCAGGTAGGTGCGTTCGGCGGCGGTGAGGGGGAATGCCAGGTACTGCTCCTCGGTGTACTGGCGGGGGCCCTTGAAGCCGGGGCGTTCCAGGTCGCGGCTCAGGCTGCAGTCGAAGCGCACCAGCCGCGAGCGGTAGGCGCCCCGGTAGGACGAGCGCACGAAGCACAGGCCCCACAGGATGCCGCGCCCGTCGCGGTCGTCGGCCAGCAGGTCGGGGATGTAGGGGCCGCCGGCGTGGGGCGGCACGTCGACGATTGCCTTGAGCTGGAAGTTCACGCCGTCCGGCGCCCACTGCACGGTATTGCCCTCGTTGCCGTTGCGGATCTGCAGCGAGGCGATTCCCTCGCGGTAGGGCCACAGCATCGTCTCGTGGCCGGAGTTGAGCACCGGATTGGCGGGGTGCTTGGTGAACGGGCCTTCGGGGGTGTCGGCAATCGCCAGCCCCTGCGCCAGGTACATCGTTTCCGGCGACTTGAACCGGAGCGGATGCCCCTTGTAGTAGAGGTGGATGCGGTCGCGGTAGAGCAGCGGATAGGGATCGTGAATCGAGTTGCCGTCCCAGCTTCCCGCCTCCCCAAGCGGAATCACCTCCCGCTCCAGCAGCTCGAACGGACCCTCAGGGCGCTCGGCCACGGCCACGCCCACCGGGCACGAGTCGTTGCGGATCAGGTCGCTGTACACCTGCACGAACAGGTAGTAGCGGCCCTTCCACGGCAGCACGTCCGGCGTCGACAGCGAGCGGTTGCCAAAGCGGCCCGGCGCCCCACGCCGCAACGCCGGCCCCAGCTCCTCCCATACGAACCCGTCGCTCGAAACCGCCACCCGGATGTCCGCAAGGTCCCAGTCGGTGGACGCATGGGTAACGTCGTCCTCGCCCGCGGGCACGATGGCGTTGCCGGTGTCGCGGCAGGTGTAGTACACGTAGTAGCGGTCTTCCACCTTGATCACCTTGGAGGGGTCGCGCCGCGAGATGAACCCGTCGTCGGCAAATCCCGCTGCTTCGCCGTACTTGAACCGGGAATAGAACTCGTTGTCGTATTCGGCGATGCTGTCCCAGAAGTCGTAGAGCCGGTGCATCGCCGCACTGAGCGTGACTCCGGCCGGCTTCCTGGCCGGCAAGCGCGCCGGAAAAGTGCCCATTGTTTCCGTTGTTTCCATCGTATTCACTCCAGCGTCCATTCCGCCAAGGTCGGCCGCGGAAACTTGCGGCCCTTGTACTGAATGATAAAGCCCTCCGCCTGCGCGGGGACCACGTACAGAATCTCGCCGCGTACCTTCTCCCCCTTGTCCAGATGCGGCGCCAGCACCAACGCGTTCTCGCCAAAGTAGGGAGCATAGGAATAATCCTCGCCGGCGGCGTCGGAAACCGTGAACTGACCGCGCAGCGCGAGCTGGTTTCCGTTGGTACCCAAGGACCATCCGCCGAGCGACTCGAACTCGATGTCCACGATCAGAAAGAGCTCGCCCGCGTCGGCCTCTTTGGTCGCGGTGGCGTCCGCGGCCTTGTCGAAGTAGTCGTAGCCGGTGATCTTCCGGGAGCCGAGCACGGTAACCATGAACGCGTCGGTCGAATACGCGCCGCCCACCTCCAGCCGCGGGTGTTCCGGCGCCTCCGCGGCCACCCCGGCGCCCGCCTGCGGCGCGGCGTCAGCCGCCTGCTCGGCAGCCGGCGCCGGCGCCGGTTCGGCAGCCTCGGCCGCCGCTTCCTCGCGCTCCCCGCACGCCGCCAGGCAGACCGCGGCCGCCGCGGCGCACGCCCGCCACCACCGCCGCCCGCTCCCGCGCGCGGCCTCGCGGACCGCGCGCGCCGGCGGCGGTGACAAAAGAAAACGCGCCGCCCCACCGGGGCGGCGGCGCGCGGCTACGGCTGCGCTCAGTAGCCCATCTCCTGCTTCAGCGCCTGATCGATCCAGATACCGGCCTCCACCATGCTGCTCGACCGGAAGGTAATCGACGACTCGCCGTAGTAGTTCCTGACCCACGGCCACCAGTAGGTGAGCTCGTATTGAATGCCGATCGGCAAGTACGCGGTTTCCTCGACCACGATCTGGGCGAGCTGCGCCCACTTTTTGTTGCGTTCCGCAAGGTCGAGCGTGGCGCTGGTCTCCACGAACAGCGGATCATAGTACGCCGGATCGGTCCAGATCGCGTCGTTCCAGCCGCCCGCGAAGTTGATCGAGTGCTTGTTGAAGGCGCCCACTTCGCGTTGATTCTGCAGCGTGGAGCGGATCACGTGATAGTTCCGCGCGCGGCGCTCGGTCTGATACGCCAACTGCTCCAGTGCGTTGATGTTGAGCTCCACGCCGATCTCCTCCCAGTAGCTCTTGGCGAGCTCCAGGAGCGCGACGCTGTCGGTGTCCGCGGCGCGCACGATGGTGTTCACCTCGAAGCCGTTGGGATAGCCCTCCTCGGCCAGAATCTCCTTGGCGCGCTCGGGGTGATACTCGTACACGGCGCGGATTTCCGGGCTCAGGTCCGCCGGCGGGATGTGCCCGGGGTACCCCTCGATCATCGGAAAGATTCCCTCGGTGCGGGCCTCGAGCAGCACCGTCTCGGCGATCTGCGCCGTGTCCAGCGCCATCGACATGGCGTGGCGCACGCGCTTGTTGCTGAGTGGCTCGATGTCGCTGCGCAGGCCCAGCGCGTGCGTGCCGGAGCTCAGGTAGCGGAATTTTTCCAAGTCCGGCGCGGTTTCCGCGAGGCTCCGTTCGTGCTTTACCGGCATCCAGTAGTAGAGGTCCAGGCTGCCGGTGCGCAGCGCCGCCAGGCGCGTGGAAATATCCTTGATGATCACGTAGATCATCTCATCCACGAACGGCGTTTGGTACTCCACCCCGTCTATGACGGTGGGGCTCGCCCAGTAATCGTCGTGCGGTTCGTAGCGCATGAAGGAGCCTTCGACGTACTCGGCGAAGCGGAACGGGCCGGTGCCGGCCTGATTCTCCCACTCGCCGGCGCCCGCCTCGACCACCTCCGGCGCGTAGATGGCGTTGGGGTTGGCCGCGGTCCACACGATCCACTCCAGGTCGAAGCGGCTCAGTTCGACGACCACGGTGTATTGGTCTTCGGCGTAGATGTTGTCGATGGCGCCGCCGTCCCAGGTCCACGCGGTGGGCCGCGAGTTCCACGCCCGCGTCAACGCGAACACGACGTCGTCGGCCACCAGCTCGCGCGCCTCGAAGCCGATGTTGGCATTGCCCTGCCACGTGACTCCCTGCCGCAGGTGGAACACGATCTTGTCCTCGTGCGCCTCCCAGCTTTCGGCCAGGGCCCCGGTCCAGCACTGCTCCGGCGTCAGGTAGATGCCGGGATAGGTACTGGGGAACTCCCCGGTGCCGCGCGGGCCGCACTTCTCGTAGTCGGTCATCATCAGGTAGTCCATGATCGGACCGCTGAAGACGAGCGCGGGCGCGCGCCCGACGGTCGAGGTCTGGTCGGCCTGCACCGGCTCCAGGTCGGTGCGGTACGCGGTGAGCGTGCCGCCGTATTGGGGGCCGTCGCCGGCCGCGGCCGCGGCTTCCTCCTCGCCGGTGGCGAACGCCGGAACGCTCAGCAGCGCGACGATTACGTACGGCGCCCACCTGGCGATTCCCGTACGGGTCAAACTCCGCATTGTGTCCTCCTTCGCAAGCCTCCCGCTTGCGATTTTGATGCGTAAAGTAAAGTGACTTTGGTCAAGCATTTCAGTAATCAATCTCCCGCGCGCGGCGCCGCGGCGGGCACCGCGGCGGCCTCCTCGGGATGCCCGGAAGCGCGCGCCGCCGCGGGGCGCCGGCGAACGCGGGCGCGCACCCCGAAACGGCCCGTGCCGCCGCGCAGCCGCGGGTCCAGCACGTCGCGCACGGCGTCGCCGAACATGTTGATGCCGTATACCACGATGCTCAGCGCCACGCCGGGCCAGATGGCAATCCACGGCGCCGTGAGCATGTGCTCGCGGCCCGGCCCGCTCAGCATGCCGCCCCAGCTCGGCGCCGGCGGCGGCACCCCGTAACCGAGAAAGCTCAGGCTCGCCTCGGTGAGGATGATGCCCGGCACCCGCGTGCTGAAGTTGATGATCAGCGGCGCCACCACGTGCGGCAAAATATGGCGCAGCAATACCTGCGTGGTGCGGCAGCCGGTGGCGACCGCCGCGTCCACGTAGGCGTTGCTCTTGATCGAGATCACCGCGCCGCGGATGATGCGCGAGCCGTTGATGCCCCAGCGGATGCCCAGCACCAGGATGATCGTGAGCATTCCCGGACCCACCAGCGACATTACCACCACCAGCAGCACGATGCCGGGAAATCCCATTACCGCGTCCACTACCCGCTGCAATATCAGGTCGAACTTGCCGCCGAGATAGCCGCTCGACATGCCCAATACCAGCTCCACCAGCGAGGAGACGACCGAGGCCGCCAGCCCGACGATCATGGAGATGCGGGCGCCGTAGATCACCCGGCTGAGCATGTCTCTGCCGATGTGGTCGGTGCCGAGCCAGAACTGCGCGGAGGGCGGCGACAGCGCCTGCTTGGGAAACACTTCGTTGAAGCCGTAGGGGGCGAGCAGCTCGGCGAACAAGCCGGTGAACAGCAGCCCCAGGGTCACCACCGCGCCCACCGTGCCCAGCGGTTTTTCAGTGAGCAGCCGGCGGCCGGCTTCCAGCCACAGCGACCGCCGCCGGAACGGCGTCCGCTCGCTCGCCGCGCTGATCGATCCCACCGCTTTCACCGGTAATGAATCCTCGGATCCAGCCACGCGTACAGCAAGTCCACGCCGAGATTGATCAGCATGATCGCCGCCGCCACCAGCAGCATCAGCCCGCTCACCGTGGCGTAGTCGCGCTTGCTGATGGCGTCCAGAGTGAGCTGCCCCATGCCGGGAAGGCCGAAGATGTTTTCAATGATTACCGTTCCCCCGATCAGCAGCGGCAGCAACAAGCCGATCTGGGTGACCACCGGAATGAAGGCGTTCTTGAGGCCGTGGCGCACCACGATCAGGCGCTCGCGCAGGCCCTTGGACCAGGCGGTGCGGATGTAGTCCTGGCGCAGCACCTCCAGCATCATCGTGCGCGTCATGCGCATCGTCATGCCCGACATGCCCATGCCCAGGACGATGGCCGGCAGGATGAACATTTGCAGGTTGCCGAGCGGATCGTCGCCAAAGCGGATCAGCATGATCGGCGGGGTGTAGCCCCACCAGATCGACGGCAGCACGATGACCAGAGTGGCGATCCAGAAGTTGGGTACCGCGATCAGCGCGAAGGCCACGCTGCGCGCCACGTAATCGCCCAGGGTGTCCTGGCGCAGCGCCGAGTAGACGCCGATCGGCAGCGAGATGAGTTGACTCACCGCCAGCGCCATCAGCCCCAGTTCCAGGGTGATCGGCCAGCGCGGCCCGATGCGCTGCAGCACCGGCTTCTTGGACCACAGCGAGCGCCCGAAGTCGCCTTGCAGGATGCCGCTCACCCGGCCGCCGGGTTGCGGCAGCACGCCCAGCCAGCGCCCGTACTGAATCGGAGCCGGCACGTCGAGTCCCAGCTCCTCCTCGATGAACGCCCGCGTGGCGGCGATGGCCGCTTCGTTGGTGCCGCGGTTCTGCAGGTCCTCGATGATGGTGTCGATCACGTCGCCGGGCATCAGCCGGATCAACAGGAACACGACGATGGTCGCAATGAACAACGTCGGAATCATCGAGAAGAACCGCCGGATGATGTACGCGCCCACCGCTAGCCCGCCTCCCGCCCGCCGCGCACTCTACCGCCGCCGCCGGGCGCCGGCAACGCGCCCGCGTCCGGGAGGTACGCCGCCGCCGGAAAGCGGAAGTTCCAGGGCCGGAAGAATCCGGGCCGCCGGCGGCGCCGGCTGAGGTTGCACTCGAAGCGCACCAGGTAGCTGTTGGGCAGCGTACCGCGCGGCCCGTGGTGGAGGTGGGCCAGCCCCCAGATGACGCCCTCGCCGTCGCCGGTGTCGGAAAAGGCGTCCGGCACGTAGGGGCCGGCGGCCACCGGCGGCGCCGACACCTTGCCCACCACCTCGAAGTTGAGGCCGTCGCGGGCGTACTGCACGGTGTTCTTCTCCGGCCCCTCCAGGCTGGTGACCGCCGCCACCCCCTCACGGTAGGGGTAGAGAAAGGTCTCGTGGCCGGAGTTGGTCACCGGGTTGAGCGGGCTGCGGACGAACGGACCTTCGGGCCGCTCGGCCACCGCCACGCCCCACTGGCAGCCCAGGTCGTGCCGGTAGTGGCGGCCGAACGGAACGCCCTTGTAGTAGAGCCAGATCTTGCCGCCGCGCACCAGCACGTAGGGGTCGTGCAGCTTGTGACTGTCCCAGGCGCCAAACCGGGTCACCGCGTCGGGATCGTCGCTGCCCGGCTTCAACTCGGCGGCGGGCTCGCCGGGGCGCAGCACCGGCTGCGGCCAGCGCTGCCACGGTCCCTCCGGCGAGGCGGCCCAGGCCATCCCGATCTGATAAACCGAACGCTGCCGGTAGGGGGCCTGCAGCACCTGGTAGTAAAGGTAGTAGCGGCCGCCGAACGCCAGCACGTCGGGCGTGAGCACCGAGCGGTCGTCGAAGGCGCCGCGCGGGCCGCGCGCCACCGCCCGGCCCCGCTCCTGCCAGTGGAACCCGTCCCGGCTGGTGGCGTACCACACCTCGCCCAGGTCCCAGTCCCACACCGGAACCGTTTCGCCGGCACCGGCGAAGCCCGCGGGAGGCGCCGATTGGCGCCGCGTGTACCACACGTAGTAGTGGTCCCCGATTCGGATCACCTTGCTCGGGTCGCGCCGGCTCACCCCCGGCTGCTTGCCGACGCCGGTGACGGGCACGTACTTGAACGCCGAGAAGAACTCGCTGCCCTGGTCCTTGGAGGCGCCGTAGACCGCCCGCACGCGGCGGCTGGCGGCGCTCAGCGGGCCGCAAGCCGCCGCCGGCGCGGGAGGGGGTGCCGGCGCGGGAGGGAGCGGTGGGGGCGCGGGCGGGGCCTGCGCGGGAGCACCGCCGGGCGGCGCCTCGGCGGCGGCGGGTTCCGGCTGCGTAGCGATGGCCTCCGGCTGCGGGCCGGCGGGTTGCGCCTCCCCGGCGCCGGGGCCGTGGAACACCAAGTCGGGCGAGAAGTAGACCGCTTCGGGGAAGCGGTGGTTGGAGCGGCGAAAGCCGGGCCGCTCGCAGTCGCGCGCCAGGTTGCAGTCGAAGCGGATCAGGTAGGAGTTGCCGCGCTTCAACTCTTCGCGCGCCACGTGCGCCAGCCCCCAGGTGACGCCGCGCCCGTCCCCGCTATCGGCGAACATGTCCGCGGCGAACGGCCCGCCGGCGGGCGGCGGCAGCACCACGTGCGCGGCCACCTCGAAGTTGAGGCCGTCGGGCGCGTACTGCACCGTGTCCTTCTCCGGGCCGTCGTGGTTGCACACCGCGGCCACCCCTTCCCGGTAGGGGAACAGCAGCGTCTCGTGGCCGCTGTTGGTCACCGGGTTGAGCGGCGACTTGCGGAACGGGCCTTCCGGGCGCGCGGCGGTAGCCACGCCCCAGCCGATGCCGCCGTCCCCGCCGGTGCCCCAGCCCATCGGCTGGCCCTTGTAGTAGAGCCACACCTGCCCGCCGCGCATTAGCGGCTGCGGGTCGTGCACCTTGTGGCTGTCCCAGGCGCCGTAGCGGCGCACCGCGTTGTCGTCGCCGCGGCCCGCCCACTCGCCGGCCGCGCCGGGGGTGAGCACCGGGCGGTCGTGGCGCCGCCACGGCCCGGCCGGAGACTCGGCCCAGGCCATGCCGATCACGTTGCGGGTGCGCAACACGTAGGGATGCCCCACCGCCTGGTAGTAGAGGTAGAAGCGGCCGCGCCACGCCAGGATGCCGGGGGTGAACACGCTGCGCCCGTCGAAGGCGCCGCGCGGCCCCGGCGCCACCGCGCGGCCCTGCTCCCGCCAAGTCACGCCGTCGGGCGAAGTGGCATGCCAGATCTCCGCCAGGTCCCAGTCGAAGGTAGCGGCGCTCCAACTCTGATCACGGCCGGGGCGGGGGCGGTTGCCGGGGTCCGGTTCGCCGCCGGCGCGGCGCGTGTACCACACGTGGTAGCTGCCGCCGGCCCGCACCACGGCGCTGGGGTCGCGCCGCGTCACGCCCGGTTCCGGCCCCAGCCCCGGCAGCAACGTATAGGAGAAAGTGGTGTAGAACTCGTTGATTGAGTCGCCGTAGCGGCCCCAGCGCTCGTAGAGCCGGCGCCCGGCGGCGCTCAGCGGCCGCCTGCGCGGCGGGCCGCAGGGTTCACCGGGCAGCGGCGGCCGATCATCGACGAGGCGCATCGCCACCCATGAAACAGCATCGGCGGTTTATTGTCAACAGTCGACAACCCTTGACGGGCGCACCGCAGTCCGTACACTATGGCGCAACAACTCGAGGAGGGTGTGGTGGCTGCGTTCCCCGGGGTTCCCCCGCGCTACAAACCGACCGACCGGCCGCTGTCCGCGGCGATGCACCGGCTGTACGACCAGTGGAGCCCGTTCCAGGATCCCGGCAACGAGTTCTTCACCAGCTTTCGCTACTCTCGCGTCACCGGAATCGGCCGCGACGCCAGGGTGTCGCGCCGCGACCCGTCGTCGGTGATCAAGGTGGGCGGCCGGTTCTACGTCTGGTACACCCGGCGCGAGACCGAGTCGGAGCCGGTCGGCATCGGCAACGGACCCGACCACCTGCCGGCGGTCGACTGGGACCTGGCCGATCTCTGGTACGCCACCAGCCACGACGGGTTCAACTGGCAGGAACGCGGCGTGGCGGTGGCGCGAGCCGCACCGGGCGAGTACGGCGACCGCTCCGCCACCACCTGCGACGTGCTGGCCGCCAACGGCCGCTACTACCTCTACTTCCAGACCTTCACCGGCCCGTTCCGGCGCGAGCGCGGCGACTACTGCGACGTGAGCATGGCCTGGGCCGACTCCCCGGAGGGCCCCTGGCAGCGGCTGGACCGCCCGGTGGTGGAGCTGGGCGCCGCCGGCGAGTGGGACAGCCGTTGCATCCACGATCCGTTCGTAATCCGCTACCGGGGCGGGTATTGGCTCTACTACAAGGGGTCGCCGCTCTACCGCGAGGAGGGCAAGACCATCATCCGCGCCGGCGGGGTGGCGATCGCCGAGCGCCCGGAGGGGCCGTTCGTCAAGTCGGAGCTGAACCCGGTGGTCAACTCCGGCCACGAGACCATGTACTGGCCCTACCGCGAGGGGGTGGCCGGCCTGGTGGCGATGGACGGCCCGGAAAAAGACACCGTGCAGTACGCGCCCGACGGCCTCAACTTCGAGGTGAAGTCGCACGTGCAGATGCCGCCGATCGCCGGCGGCCCGTTCTGCCCCGACGCGTTCGCCGACGACGGCGACGGGCGCGGCATCAGTTGGGGGCTGGCGCACGTCACCGACATACCCGACCCCGACCAGCTCTACCCCAACCGGCGCTCGTTCCTGGTGCGCTTCGACTGCAACCTGCACCGCAACCTGCGGCGGCGCGGCTTCCAGGCCAACAACGTGCGCTGCGACGAGCACACCTTCATGCAGGGCGTGTTCGCCCTGGGCCCCGAGCGGCGCGCCGAAGCCGCCGCCCTGGCCGAGGCGGCGCCGGAAACCATCAACCGCGCACAATGATCGAGCCCGCGGCGCCGGTGTACCGCTCCCTCCCGGAACAGATCGTGGAGCAGCTCCGCCTGGAGATCATGACCGGGCAGCTCGACGCCGGCACCCCGTTGCGCGAGCAGGAACTCTCCGCCCGCTTCCGGGTGAGCCGCGGCCCGGTGCGCGACGCGCTACTCAAGCTGGGCCAGGACGGCCTGGTCACCGCCCGGCCCAACGCCGGCGCCGCGGTGGCGGCGCGCCCCAACGAGTCGATTCGCCCGCTGATCACCGACATCCGGCGCCGCATCGAGGGTTTTTCGCTGGAGAGCGTCTTCGCCGCCGCCGACTGCGAGCGGTTCAGCCGGCTGCTGGCGCGGCTGGAGCAGATTCTGGCGCAGATCCGCGGCGCCTGCGAGAGCGGCGACGTGCGCGCCCTGGTGGCCGGCGACGTGCGCTTTCACGAGGCGATCATGACCAGCTACGGCGACCCCGATCTGCTGGCGCTGTGGCGGCGCGTGATCATGCGCATGTTGATGCGCTACGACCGCTTTACCGACCTGATGGACAGCTTCGCCGAGCACCGCCGCATCTACGCGGCGCTGGCCGCGCGCGACCGCGACGCGGCGCTGCGGGCGCTGCACGCCAACATCGTCTAGATCCAGATCTTAGAGGAGCACCAAGGAGCACCCGTGAAAATAACCGACCTCGAGGCCGCCTGCTACCGTATTCCGCTGGCCGAACCGCTCACCGACGCCACTCACGGCCGGCACGATCACTACGACCTGGCGACGGTGCGGCTGGGTACCGAGGAAGGCCATACCGGGCTCGGCTACACCTACACCGTGCATGCCGGCGGGACGGCGATTCGGGCGCTGATCGAGCACGACCTGGCGCCGCTGCTGCTGGGCGCCGACGGCTCCGACGTTGCCGGGTTGTGGCGCAGCATGTGGTACCGCACCCACTACGTGGGGCGCGGCGGGATCGCCGCGTTCGCCATGGCCGCGGTCGACATTGCATTGTGGGACCTGCGCGGGCAGGTGCGGCGGGAGCCGCTGTGGCTCCTGCTCGGCGGCTACGCGGACGCGCGGGTGCCAGCCTACCGCGGCGGGATCGACCTGCTGCTGCCGCTGGACGAGCTGCTGCGGCAGACCCGCGCGGCGCTCGACCGCGGCTACCGCGCCGTCAAGATGAAGGTGGGGCGCGACGCGCTGAGCGAGGACGTCGAGCGGGTAGCGGCGATGCGCGAGCTGGTTGGCCCCGACGTGGCGCTGATGGCGGACGCCAACATGCGCTGGAACGTGGGGGAGGCAATCGCCGCGGCGCGTGAGCTGGCGCCGTTCGGGCTGTACTGGCTGGAGGAGCCGATCGAGCCGGACGACTACGCCGGCCACCGCGAGGTGGCGCAGCTCGTGCGGGTGCCGCTGGCCGCCGGCGAGAACCTGCGCACGGTGCGCGAGTTCATGCACCTGATTGACCTCGGCGGCGTGGCGTACGCGCAGCCGGACGTGTCCAACGTCGGCGGCGTGACCCCGTGGCTGGAAGTGGCGGCCGTCGCCAGCCGGCGCGGCGTGCCGGTGTCCTCGCACGGCGTCCACGAGCTGCACGTGCACCTGCTGGCGGCGGTGCGCAACCCCTCCTACCTGGAGGTGCACGGCTTCGCCACCGAGCGCTTCGTGCGCGAACCGCCAAGCTTCGATGACGGCGCGATGATACCGCCGGCGCGCCCCGGCCACGGCGTGGAACTGGACTGGGAAGCGCTGGAACCGTACCGGGTTTGACCGCGGGCCGGCGCCGGCGGTATAATGGCGGACGCTATGATGAAGTCATCTGATTATCGCAGGAAACCACTGCGATTCGTTCTGCAGGCGCTGGTGCTGTCCCTGGTACTTCTCGGCGCCGGAGTGTCGTTGTACGCCAACGGCGACGTCGAGGACGCGCGCCGGTTGGTCATCAATTCCAACCTTTCCGATCCCGCTCCCAAGGCCGACCTGGCGGAGGCGGTGGAGCTGTTCAAGGCCGAATACCCGGACATTGAGGTGGAGTTGAACACCTTCGATCACGAGGCGTACAAGACCGCCATCCGCAACTTCCTGGCGACCGAGCCGCCCGACGTGGCGCTCTGGTTTGCCGGCAACCGGATGAAGTTCTTCGTCGATCAGGGCCTGTTCGAGGACGTGAGCGACGTCTGGAGCGCCAACGGCCTGTACGACACGATGGCCTCGTCGGTGGCCTCGATGACCGTGGACGGCAAGCAGTACGGCGTGCCCTACTCCTACTACCAGTGGGGCGTCTATTACCGCACCGACCTGTTCGAGCAGGTGGGCGCCGAGGTGCCGGAAACCTGGGAGGAATTCCTCGACGTGTCGGCCAAGCTGAAGGCTGCGGGCATCACCCCGATCACCATCGGCACCAAGTTCCTGTGGACGGCCGCGGGCTGGTTCGACTACCTCAACCTGCGCATCAACGGCCTCGACTACCACATCTCGCTCACCGACGGCGAGGCTTCCTACCTCGATCCGGAGCTGGACGCGGTGTTCGCCGCCTGGCGCGAGCTGATCGACCGGGGCTACTTCCTGGAGAACCACGCCACCTACTCCTGGCAGGAGGCGCAGGCGCCGTTGATCAACGGCAACGCGGCAATGTACCTGATCGGCAACTTCATCGTGCCCGACCTGGAGAACGCCGGGGTGGTGGACAACGTCGGCTACTTCCAGTTCCCGGCCATCAACCCCGCCGCGGGCGTGTACGAAGACGCGCCGACCGACACCTTTCACATGCCGTCGGGCGCCGAAAACAAGGACACGGCGCGGCTGTTCCTGGCGTTCATCGCCCGGCCCAACGTCCAAGTGATCCTCACCTCGGGGTCGCTGCCGCCCAACAACCAGGCGCCGGCGCCCACCGACCGCTTCAAGCGCACCGGCTTCGAGGTGCTGAGCGCGGCCGACGGGCTGGCCCAGTTCTACGACCGCGACACCCATCCCGAGATGGCGAGCACCGGCATGGAGGGCTTCCAGGAGTTCATGGTGAACCCCGACCGGCTGCCGGAGATCCGCGCCCGCCTCGACGAGAAGCGCAAGCAGGTGTTCGGCGGCTAAACGGCCGCCCGGCACCGCCGCAGGGACCGCCGTGGCGCGGACGACTGACAGCACCGGAGCGTACCGCTGGCTCAAGTGGCAATACCGGTACGCTCCGGTCTACTTCCTCGCCCCGGCGGTGACCCTGTTCGCCCTGTTCGTACTGTGGCCGATTGCCCAGAGCCTGTGGCTGAGCCTGTTCGAGTGGGGCGGCTTTGGCCCCAAGCAGTGGGTAGGGCTCGACAACTACCGCAATCTGTTCGCGGACCAGCGCTTCGCGGTTTCGTTGCGCAACAACGTCACCTGGCTGGTGCTGATGCTGCTAGCCCCCGCCGGCGGCCTGGCGGTGGCGCTGCTTCTCAACCAGGAAATCGCCGGCATCCGCATCTACAAGTCGCTGTTCTTCTTTCCCTTCGTCGTCAACCTGGTGGTGGTGGGCCTGGTGTTCTCCTGGTTCTACAATCCCGACCTGGGGCTCCTGGCCGAGCTGTTCAAGGCGCTGGGATTGACCCCGATTCCGATTCTGGCGCACGAACGGCTGGCCACCTTCGGCATTATCTTCGCCGCGTTGTGGCCGCAGACCTCCTACTGCATGATCCTCTACCTTACCGGCCTCACCAGCATGGGTCCGAGCATCGTGGAGGCGGCGCGCATCGACGGCGCCAAGGGGTTCTTCATGCTGCGCCGCGTCATCCTGCCGCAGTTGCGCCCGGCGACCTTCATTGCCGTCGTGGTCACCATCGTCGGCGCGCTACGCAGCTTCGACCTGATCGCGATCATGACCGACGGCGGACCGTGGGGCAGCTCCTACGTGCTCGCCTTCCAGATGTACAAGGAGGCGCTGTTCAACTTCAAGGTGGGTTACGGCGCCTCCATCGCCGTGATTCTGTTCCTGGTGATGGTGGGATTCATCGCCTGGTTTCTGTACCGCGTCGTCAAGGCCGAGCGGTAGCGGACGGTACCGGAGCGCAGCGCTGTTCCCCACTCCCATCGCCGAGACTTCCACCGCCACCCGCTTCATCTACCGGGTAGCGTTGCCGGTAGCCCTGCTGCTGTGGCTGCTGCCGATGCTGGCGGTGCTGCTCACCTCGATTCGCTCGCCCGCCGACATCACCTCCGGCAACTACTGGGGCTGGCCGAGCGAACTGCGCCTGCTGCAAAACTACGGCGAGGTGTTCAATCCGGAGCGCAGCCCGATGCTGCGCTACTTCCTGAACAGCGTCGTGATTACCCTGCCCTCCATCGCCATGGCGATCTTCATCAGCGCGATGGCCGGCTACTCACTGGCGATCCACCGGTTTCGTGGCCGCATCGCGCTGTTCGCCATGTTCATCGCCGGCAACTTCGTACCGTTCCAGATTCTGATGGTTCCGGTGCGCAGCCTGTTCGCGAGCCTGGACCTGCTCGACACGGTGTGGGCACTGATCATCTTCCACACCGCGTTCCAGACCGGCTTCGCCACCTTCTTCCTGCGCAACTTCATTGCCGAGCTGCCCTTTTCGCTGGTGGAGTCGGCCCGCATCGAGGGCGCCACCGAAATCGGCATCTTCCTGCGCATCATCATGCCGCTGATCCGGCCGGCGCTGGCGTCGCTGTCGGTGCTGCTGTTCACCTTCATCTGGAACGACTTCTTCTGGGCGCTCACGCTGGTGCAGAGCGACCGGGCGCGCCCGATCACGTTCGGCCTGCAGGCGCTGCGCGGCCAGTGGTCGATCTCCTGGAACCTGATCGCCGCCGGCTCGGTGGTGGCGGCGCTGCCCTCGGTGCTGGTGTTTTTCCTCATGCAGCGCCAGTTCGTCGCCGGCCTCACCTTCGGCGGCGTCAAGGAGTAGCGCGCGCGGCGCCGTTCGGAGGCGCCGCGCGGTCGTCGTCGGCGGCGCCGGTTGACAGCGCGGCGCGGCCGGGGTAGACCAAGGCGAATCTCTGTTACCAAACCAAGAGGACAAGGAGGAGCAAGAGACGCCATGACAGGATTGAGACGACTGGCCTGCGTCGCGCTGGCGGCCGGAGTGGCCGCGGCGGCGGCGTTCGCGGCCGGTGAGGGCGAGGAAGGAGCGCAGACCGCGGGCGCGGCCGCCGAGATGATGATGGCCGAGCACGGCGACGTTTGGCAGTGGGACACGCTGGCCGACTACGAGCGCGACACCGGCAACACGATCACCTCGTTCAGCGAGGCGCCGATGCTGGCGGCGATGGTGCAGGCGGGCGAGCTGCCGCCGGTAGCCGAACGGCTGCCCGAGGAGCCGCTGGTGCTCAACGTGTTCGAGGGCATCGGCACCTACGGCGGAACCCTCAAGGCGGCGTCGATCGGCACCGAGTACACCGAGCTCACCCCGATCCGGGGGCTGGTGGGCACCATCCAGACCGCCAACCGGGGGCCGGGCAAGCCGATCGACATCGTTCCCTACATCCACAAGGGATGGGAAATGTCGGACGATCAGAAGACCGTGACCATGTACCTGCGGCGCGGCCTGAAGTGGTCCGACGGCCACCCCTACACCGCCGACGACGTGATGTTCTCGTTCGAGGACTGGCTGCTCATCGAGGAGTTCCCCTCCGGCTGGCGGCGCAACGGCTGGGGGCCGATGTCGAGCGCGGAGCGGGTGGACGACTACACGGTGCGGCTGCACTACTCCGATCCGTTCCCGACTCTGCCCGGCTGGTACGAGTTCTGGGGCGGCTGGCATCCCCACGCCTACCCCAAGCACTACCTTTCCAAGTACCACGCCAAGTACAACGAGAACGCCGACGCCCTGGCCAAGGAAGAGGGCTACGACAACTGGGTGCAGGCGGTGTGGCAGAAGCGCGGAGGAGGCGGAGACTTCCGGGTCGAAGACGTGAATACGCCGAGCCTCAAGCCGTGGAACCATGAGGAAATCACCACTACCTACGTGCTCCACGTGCGCAATCCCTACCACTTTGCCATTGACCCGGCGGGAAACCAGCTCCCCTACCTCGACCGCCTGCGGGTGGAGACGGTGGCCGACAAGCAGACGCTCAACCTGAAGGTGATCTCCGGCGAGCTGTCGGTGGCCGCCATCGGGCTGTCGACGCCCGACTTCCCGCTGTTCAAGGAGAACGAGGAAGCCGGCAACTACGAGACGCTGATGTGGCCGCGCGCCGCCGGCGCGGAGAGCTTCTACGCCTTCAACCTCAACCACGCCGACCCGGTGGTGCGCGAGATCTTCCAGGACGTGCGTTTCCGGCAGGCGATGTCGCTGGCCATCAACCGCGAGGAGATCAACAAGGTGCTGTTCTTCGGGCTGGCGGTGCCGCGCCAAGCGGCGATGGACCCGGAAAACTCCTTCTACAAGGAGGAGTGGGCGACCCGCTACGCGGAGTACGACCCCGACACCGCCAACCGGCTACTCGACGAACTGGGACTGCAGCGCGGCCCCGATGGCTTCCGCCTGCGGCCCGACGGCAAGGTGCTGGACATTCAGATACCGAGCCCGCTGGAATGGCCGAGCCACGTGGCGATCAGCGAACTGGTGGCCGAGTACTGGCAGGACGTCGGCATCAAGACCGACCCGCGCTCGAACAACATCGACCTGGTGTTTGAGCGGGTGGGCGCCAACGACTATGACGTAGCGGTGTGGTTCCTGCGCCGCACCAACCAGAGCAAGGGCTACTTGCCGTCCAACAAGTTCACCTCCTCCGACGGCAACTACGCGTTCCTCTGGTGGAACTGGCACCAGTCCGGCGGCGAGCAGGGCGAGGAGCCGCCCGATGAGTTCAAGGAGTTCTTCAGCTTGGCCGACCGGTGGTACATCACCGCCGACCTTGCCGAGCGCGACCGCATCGCCACACAGTTGTTCGACTTCGCCTCCGAGCAGGTGCTGTTGATCGGGACGGTCGGCTACGCGCCGGTGCCGGTGGTCGTGAGCCACGAGGTGGGCAACTTCCCGCGCGACACCCGCTTCGCGGGCGACGACGTGCAGTTCTTCCGCGACGTCAAGCCCGATCAGTGGTTCCTCAGGCAGTAGCCGGAATCAGGCGCTGATCGCTGCAAGGGGCCCGCTCACGCGGGCCTCTTGCGTCTAATTGATTTAGGACAAACAAAGACCGGCATGACCGCGTACGTCGTGCGCAGATTGTTCTACATGGTGATTACCCTGGCGCTGGTGTCGGTGGTGGGGTTCGCCATCATCGCTCTGCCGCCGGGCGATTTTTTGTCGACCTACCTGCGGCAGCTGGGGATAACCGATCGCAACCAGCTCACCGAGGAGGAGTTGCAAGACATACGCGAACGCTTCGGGCTGGATAAACCCGACTACATGCAGTACTTCGTGTGGGCCGGCAACCTCCTGCGCGGCGATCTCGGCGAGTCGTACGCGTTCCGGATCCCGGTCGCGGAGCTGGTGGGAGCGCGGCTGCCCCTCACGGTGCTGGTGTCGGTGCTGACCATCGGGCTCACCTTCCTGCTGGCGATCCCGATCGGCATCTACTCGGCGACTCATCAGTACTCGTTCGGGGACTACACCGCCACCGTGTTCGGCTTCGTCGGCCTGGCCACGCCCAACTTCATGCTCGCCCTGCTGCTGATGTGGATTTCGCTCGCCTGGTTCGACTTTCCCATCACCGGCCTGTTCTCGTCCGAATACCTGGATCAGCCGTGGAGCGTGGCCAAGTTTCTGGACATGATGCTGCACCTGCCGGTCGCCATCGTGGTGGTGGCCACCGCCGGGACCGCGGGCCTGATCCGGGTGATGCGCGGCGCGATGCTGGACGAGCTGCAAAAGCAGTACGTGATTACGGCGCGTTCGAAGGGGCTTACGGAGCGAACGCTGCGCTTCAAGTACCCGGTGCGCATCGCCCTCAACCCCATCGTCAGCGACATCGGCCGCCTGTTCCCGGAGATCGTCTCCGGCACCATCATCACCGCGATCGTACTCAACCTGCCGACCGTCGGTCCGCTGCTGTTCCGGGCGCTCACCATGCAAGACATGCAACTTGCGGCGAGCATCGTGATGGTGCTGTCGGTGCTCACCATTATCGGCGTGTTCGTGTCCGACCTGATGCTGTTGTGGATTGACCCCCGGATCCGCTACGAACGGGAAAAGAGCAGCGCATGAGTGACCGCGGGACGGCACTCGCCGCGGCCACCGCCGACGCAACCGACGAAAGCTACTTCATCGCCTCGCAGTGGACGCTGATGCGGCGCCGCTTCAAGCGCCATCGGCTCGCAGTCATCGGGCTGGCGGTGCTGGGCGCGCTCTACTTCGTGGCGCTGTTCGCCGAGTTCTTCGCCACCCAGGACATCTTCCGGCGCGACTCCGACCACCTGTACGCGCCGCCGCAGCGCGTCCGCTTTGTCGGCGAGGATGGTCTTTCACTGCGTCCGTTCGTGTATCCGTGGCAGGTCGAGCTCGACCTGGAGACGTTTCGCAACCGCTACGCGCCGGACACTTCGCGCAAGACCTACCTGCGCTTCTTCGCCCGCGGTGACGAGTACGACCTGTGGGGCCTGTTTCCCAGCCGCGTTCACCTGTTCGGCGTGGATGAGGGCACCCTGTTTCTGATGGGCGCCGACAAGTTCGGCCGCGACAACTATTCCCGCATGCTGTACGCCGCCCGCACCTCGCTGTCGATCGGCCTGGTCGGGGTCGCCGTGACCTTCCTGCTCGGCTGCACGCTCGGCGGCATCTCCGGCTTCTTCGGCGCGAGCGCCGACATGGCGATTCAGCGGCTGATCGAGTTCATGCAGTCGATCCCGCAGATCCCGCTGTGGATGGCGCTGTCGGCCGCGGTGCCGCGCCAGTGGGGTGCGCTCGAGGTGTACCTCGCGATCACCATCATCCTGTCGCTCGTGGGATGGACCGGGCTGGCGCGGGTGGTGCGCGGCAAGCTGCTGCAACTGCGCGAGGAGGACTTCGTGAAGGCGGCGACGATCGCCGGTTCGACCTCGGCCAGCATCATCGTGCGCCACCTGCTGCCCTCCTTCATGAGCTACCTGATCGTCAGTCTGACGCTGTCGATTCCGGGCATGATCCTGGGCGAGACCGCGCTGAGCTTTCTCGGCCTGGGCTTGCGCCCGCCTACGGTAAGCTGGGGCGTGCTGCTCATTGAGGCGCAGAACGTGCGCACCATTGCGCTCCATCCCTGGCTGATGATCCCCGGCCTGCTGGTGATCGTGACCGTGCTGTGCTACAACTTCGTGGGCGACGGGCTGCGCGACGCCGCCGATCCCTACAAGGGCTGAGCGCGCCGCCCGTGACTTGGCCGCGCGTGCTGGGGGCGGCGTTGGTGGCCGGCGCGATGGGCGCGGCGGGGGCGGCGCCGGCGTTGGCGGAGACTCCGGCGCCGGTGGTCGGCGTCAGCCGGCAGGAGCGGCCGGTGGCGGCGGGGGCGGCGTGCACGGGGGCGTTCGTGACCCATCCCCTGCCCCATACCACGGTGATCTCGCCGCAGCGCAAGCCGATCTTTGCCGGCGTGGGCGCGGCGCTCGGCGTCAACGACCTCGACGGCGACGGCGACCTGGACCTCGTGCTGGCCAACCTGGACGGACCGAGCAGCATCCTGTGGAACCGCGGCGGGCTCACCTTCGCGCGCCGCGAGCTGGCCGCCGGCAGCGCGCGCGGGGTCAACGTCGTGGACTTCGACGGCGACGGCTGGCTCGACCTGATCCTCTCCCACCCCGGCAGTCCGCCGAGTCTGTGGCTCAGCGTTGAGGCGGGTGGCTCCGGCGGGGCGGACGGCGCGGGCGAAGTAGCTACGCGAAGCTACGCGCGGGCGGAGGGCCTGGGGGCTTGGCACGTGTTGAACGCGATTGCCCTGGCGGACCCGGACCGCGACGGCGACCTGGACCTGGTGGGCGCGAGCTACGACGCCGAGATCGCCGAGCTCTACGACGGCTTCGTGATCGGCGGCGGCGTGGTTTACTACGAGAACGACGGCGGCAAACTGCGCGCGCGGGAGCTGGTGCGCCACGCGCAGGCGCTGGCGCTGCTGCTGACCGACGTGGATGGGGACGGACGCCTCGACGTGCTGGTCGGCAACGACTTCGAGCTGCCCGATTACCTGTTTCGGTGGACCCCCGCCGGGTTCCGGCTCGGTGACTTGCTACCGCGCATGCCGCGCAACACCATGAGCCTCGACGCCGCCGACGTCGACAACGACGGCCACTTCGAGCTGTTCAGCGCCGACATGAAGCCCTACGCCGACGACGCCGCCACGCGCGCGGCGTGGCAGGCGCTGAGCGGCAACTACGACGCGTTGCCGGCGGACGATCCGCAGATTGAGGAGAACGTGCTGCTGGTGGGCGGGGTCGCCGATGGCTTTGAAAACCGCGCCGCTGAGCGCGGGGTGGACGCCAGCGGCTGGAGCTGGTCGGCCAAGTTCGCCGACCTGGACAACGACGGGCTGCAGGATCTGTACGTGGTCAACGGCATGTACAGCGAGCGCTCCTTCGGCCACCTCCCCGGCGCCGAGTTGGTCGAACGCAACCAGGCGTTCCGCAACGAGGGCGGCGGCCGCTTCCGCCGCGCCCCGGAGTGGGGCCTGGGCAGCACCGCCGGCGGGCGCGGCATGAGCACCGCCGACCTGGACGGCGACGGCGACCTCGACGTCGTGGTGAACAACCTGCTCGCCCCGGCGGAGCTGCTGGAGAACCGGCTGTGCGGCGGCGCCAGCCTGCAGGTGGACCTGCGCTGGCCGGCGAGCGGCAACACCTTCGCCCTCGGCTCCCGCCTCACGCTGCACGCCTCGACCGGCAGCTACCTGCGCGAGACGCGCAGCTCCAGCGGCTTCCTCTCCGGCGACCCCAACCGCGTCCACTTCGGCTTCCCCGCCAACGCCGACCTGCAGCGCCTGGAAGTCACCTGGCCCGACGGCGCCCGCTCCACCCTGCCCGCCCCCGCCCCCAACACCCTCCTCACCATCCAACGCCCGTCCCCGTAAGCCGCCCACGTGGTATACACTCAGCGAATGATCGTTGCGGAGCGGGACGGTGTACGCGCACACGCGTGAGGCGGCAGCGAGAGTCAGCGCTGCAATCAGAGCGCGCCTGAACGGTGACGTTCAGAGAATCTACGTGTTCGGCTCCCGCGTCCGGGGCGACCACGGACCGGACTCCGACCTCGACCTGCTCGTCGTCGTAGGCAGGCGGACTCCGGACGCGGAAAGCGCCGTGGTCGATAGTTGCGTGGAGGAGGAATTGCGCAGCGGCGTTGCGTTCGATCCGGTAATCAAGGGCGCTGCCAGTTTCGCGCGCGAGCACCGCTACCGATCTCCGTTCTATCAGAACGTGGTGCGGGACGGCGTAGCAGTATGACCCTGAGCGGCTATGACAAAAAAACGCTGAGCGAGGTTCGGTTCGCCAAGGCGCGAGCCACACTTGCCGATGCACGCGCCAACCTGGCCGGGGAACGGCTGAATACCGCGGTGAATCGCAGTTACTACGCCGCGCTGAACGCGGTTCGCGCCCTGCTGATCCTGGAAGGGGTAAACCCGCAGTCCCACGCCGGTGCGGTGACCACGCTCGGGCTCCGCTTCATCCGAACCAAGTTGCTGCCGGTCTCCGTGACCAAAGACTTCAAGCTGCTGATGGCACGAAGAAGCGACGTCGATTACGGTGACTTTGAGGTCATCTCGCCGGAGGAAGCCGATGACTCCGTGCAGCGCGCCGAGCAGATCCTGAACCGGATCGATCCGCTCCGCAAGCAGCTCGCCGCAGACCTGTAGGCCTACCCTCCCGTGCCGCTGGCGCGCAGGCGTGCGACGAATTCGGCATGCCGTGGCGTCCGTATGCCGCTCTGCAGCTCGGCCAGCACCCTGGCGACGTCTCCGCGCAGCAGCGCGTCGACGGCCAAGCGCAATCCGGGAAATACCCGGCTCTCGAGCATCCCGTCCCGGTCCGCGACGAGCGGCCGGTACTCGCCGTCCTGCAGCACGAACCAGTCGATCTGCCGGTCCGGTACCCGCCATACCACGTACTCCCGCACGCCATTGCGCCGGTAGGCGCACAGCTTGGCGTGCAGGTCGATCGCGGCGCTGCTGGCCGCGACCTCGACGATCAGCTCCGGGGCACCCACAACGTAATCGTCGGCACTCAGGTCAACGCTGCCACCGGCCTCGGGCACGACGAGCAGGATTGCGTCGGGCTGCGGCTCATTATCGAGATCCAGCCGGACGGTGGTGTTGTCCGCCGCCTTTACCCCGGGAGTCGCGGCGCTAAAGGTGACCAACCATCCCATGATCGTTGCATGCGGGTGCGAATGGCTGGCGAAGCGTACCGGTGACGGCATGTAAACAATCCCCTCGATCAGTTCCGCCTTCTTGAGGTCCGGGCGGGCGGCGTACCGGCGTTCGAATTCCGCGCGCGTCAACCGGGCGCCGGCCCGCAATGGAGGCGTCCCGGCGCCGGCGGCCCGATCGTCGGTCGCTATGTCAGCCTGCGTACTCACGGTGCGGCCATCGTACCACGGTACTACGGGTTCAGGCGAGGTAGTGGCTGGGGGTGCGGACGCTGTTTTCGTAGTGGGCGTTGGGGTCGGCGCTCCGGACGGCGGCCGGGACGTGGCCGCTCCACCAGCTCGGCGGCCGCGGGAACGAGAAAACGTCGTGCCAAGCCAGAAGCAGCGTGCGGCGGCGGTTGCTGCGATTGGGCCAGGCGGCGTGCAGCAGGCGGGCATCGGCAATCCCCCTTGCCAAGCGCCTCCGCTGCCGACAGGGCCACTCGCTACATCCCCCAAACCGTAACCGGCGCACCCTCGCCCGCCGGCGCGCGGCGGAAGGTCTTTTCCGCCCAGGTTCGGTCCGGCGCGCGGTCGAACACGATCAGATGGCCGGCCTCCGCTCCGCAGCGGTCCAGGTAGCCGCGGGTCTGCTCTACTCCCTCGGTAATGGTCCGTTCGAGCCCCTTGCGCAGCACCTTGCACTCCACCACGAAGCGGCGTTCACGCCCGCCCTGCGGCCACACGATCAGCAGGTCGGTGCGCCCGCGCCCCAGCGCGTACTCCCGCTCAATCCGCCCGCCGCCGTTGACGACGCGCTGCAGAAACGCCTGCAACAGCAACTGCGGGCCGGCCTCGTGGTACTGCTTGAAGCGCTGTATCCAGTGCTCGGAGTTCTCGCGGAAGAACTCCTGAAACGCCGCTATCAGCCCCGGCACGTCCAGCCCGCCGTCCGCGTCCACGTACCACGCCATCTGTTGCGGCAGCGTCTCCTGCACCGCGTGGTTCAGATGCCGGGGCACCACCTCGGCGTAGATCGGGTTGGCGATGCGCAGCGGGCCGCCGTCGGACGGCGCGACCAGTCCGAGATCGCGCACGTAGGCCAAGTCCTCGTCCGAGCACGCGGTTTCGGCCGCTCCGGCGATAATCGGCTCCACCACGCGCCGCACGCGCTCCTCGCGCAGCTTGTGCGCCAGATCGTCGATATGCGTGTCGCGACGCACGATCAGCCGCTCTTGCGCCTCCAGAATTGCGTCCGCCGTGATCGCGCGTGAGCGGTCGTGGCCCGGCTCGTGGCGGAAGCAGGCGTCGTAGCACAGCGCGTTGACCAGCCACGGCTGGCCGGCGGTGCGGGTATGGATCAGCGCCTGCGCCGGCTCCGTGAACACCTGCCCGGTTGCCGCCGTGTGCTGCGCCAGCAGTGCCCGTATCTCCTGCTCCGAAAAGTCGCCCAGACGCAACGACTCGGACTTGATGTTGAAGGCGCTGCCGCCGAGCACCAACCGGTCCTCGCTGCCGGAGTGAATGCGGTAGTCGCGCACGTCGCGCACCCCGCACAGGATGATGCTGTGCGGGAAGGCCTCCGGGCGCTGGTCGTAGCCGCTACGCAATTGCCGCAGCACCGACAGCAGGGTGTCCCCCACCAGCGAGTCGATCTCGTCGATCAACAGCACCAGTGGCCTGGGGTCGGCCGCCGCCCAGAGGCTGAGCGTCAAGCTCAGCGCGCCGCCCGGTCCGGCGCTGTCCAGGGCGTCGCGGCAAACCCGACTCAGCGTGTCATCGCCCAGGGTGAGTCTCGCCCTCAGCGCAAACTGGGACAGCACGGTGCGCATGCCCTCCGCCACGTTCTCGCGCATCGCCTGGCCCGCTTCCACGTTGGCGTACACGCAGCGGAAGTTGCCCTGCGCGCCACTGTTCAGCAGATCCCGCAGCGCCAACAGCGCCGAGGTCTTACCGGTCTGCCGCGGCGCGTGCAGCACGAAGTACTTCTTGGCGCGGATCAGGCCCAGCACCGCGGCAAGATAGATCCGCTCCAACGGCGGTATGCAGTAGTGATCGGCGGCCACTACCGGGCCTGCGGTATTGAACGTGCGCACGGGCGTTACATCCCCCAAACCGTAACCGGCGCACCCTCGCCCGCCGGCGCGCGGCGGAAGGTCTTTTCCGCCCAAGTTCGATCCGGCGCGCGATCGAACACGATCAGATGGCCGGCCTCCGCGGCGCAACGGTCCACGTAGCCGCGGGTCTGCTCTACTCCCTCGGTAATGGTCCGTTCCAGCCCCTTGCTCAGCACCTTGCACTCCACCACGAAGCGGCGTTCGCGACCGCCCTGCGGCCACACGATCAGCAGGTCGGTGCGCCCGCGCCCCAGCGCGTACTCCCGCTCAATCCGACCGCCGCCGTTGACGACGCGCTGCAGAAACGCCTGCAGCAGCAACTGCGGGCCGGCTTCGTGGTACTGCTTGAAGCGCTGGATCCAGTGCTCGGAGTTCTCGCGGAAGAATTCCTGAAACGCCGCCATCAGCCCCGGCACGTCCAGCCCGCCGTCCGCATCCACGTACCACGCCATCTGTTGCGGCAGCCCGGTCTGCACTGCGTAGTTGAGATGGCGCGGCACCACCTCGGTGTAGATCGGGTTGGCTATACGCGGCGTGCCCGCGGTATCCTGCGCCACCAGCCCCAGATCGCACGCGTAGGCGACGTCCTCGGTTGACCACTCCTGCGTCTCGGCGCCGGTCAGAATCGGCTCCACCACGCGCCGCACGCGCTCCTCGCGCAGCTTGTGCGCCAGATCGTCGATGTGGGTGTCGCGGCGCAGGATCAGGCGCTCCTGCGCTTCCAGAATTGCGTCCGCCGTGATCGCGCGCGAGCGGTCGTGGCCCGGCTCATGGCGGAAGCAGGCGTCGTAGCACAGCGCGTTGACCAGCCACGGCTGGCCGGCGGTGCGGGTATGGATCAGCGCCTGCGCCTGCTCCGTGAACGCCTGCCCGGTCGCGGCAGTGTGCTGCGACAGGAGCGCCCGAATCTCGTGCTCTGAGAAATCGCCCAGGCGCAACGACTCGGACTTGATGTTGAAGGCGCTGCCGCCGAGCACCAATCGATCCTCGGCACTGGAGTGGATGCGGTAGTCGCGCACGTCGCGCACGCCGCACAGGACGATGCTGTGCGGGAAGCGCGCCGGGCGGTCGGCGTAGCCGGCGCGCAACTGCCGCAACACCGACAGCAGCGTGTCTCCCACCAGCGCGTCGATCTCGTCGATCAGCAGCACCAGCGCGCGCCGGTCGGCCATACTCCAGCGCAGCAGCGCCTGCCGCAATGCCGCGCCCGGCCCCACGCGCTCCAGGAGCCTGGGCCAGAGGTCTTCCAGCGTCTCGTCGCCCAGCGTCACGCTGGCCTGGAGCGCCACCTCGGCAAGCACGGTGCGCATGCCTTCCGCCACGTTTTCCCGCATTGCCTGGCCCGGTTCGACGTTGGCGTATACACAGCGAAAGTCGCCGTGCTCGGCGCCGTTCAGCAGATCGCGCAACGCCAGCAGCGCCGAGGTCTTACCGGTCTGCCGCGGCGCGTGCAGCACGAAGTACTTCTTGGCGCGGATCAAGCCCAGCACCGCGGCAAGATCGATCCGCTCCAACGGCGGTATGCAGTAGTGATCGGCGGCCACTACCGGGCCTGCGGTATTGAACGTGCGCGCCGCCGCCATCGGGCTACCCTTCAACGTTGCTGTCGCTGTTGCTGTTGCTGTTACCGTCGCGGGGGGCGGCGCCCAGGTAGTCGTCGATCATCCGGCGCACCGTCGCGTTGGGAATCGCGAGATGGTGATCCCGGCGGCGCCCGCCGCGGATACTGAGCACCCCGAGGTAATGCAACAACGACAGGTAGTGGTCCCGACTGTGAACCTCATCGGGGAAAAAGCCCCGATCGATACTGGTATCCCACCCTTCTTCGACAATCTCGCGCAGCACATCGAAGTCGTCGTTCGACGGCCCGCCGGCGCCGAGCAGGTTCCGCACCTTTCCGTGCTCAGCGCGCACGTTGGGATCGATCAGGTCAGCGGGGGGTGGCCGGTTCGGAATCGACGCCCTGAGATAGTGAAGCACCATGCCGGCGTGGAACAGATCGTTCGGCGCCTCGCGGGCGAAACCGTAGCCGCGGTACCACTCGCCCATTACCCACAGCGCCTCGTCCACGTCCTGAGCAAGCGCGCCCCGGTCCCGGTAGAGTTCCAGGATGCCGCGCACCTCGGCTTCGGTGAAGCCGGCCACCTCGTTGTAGGCCGGTTGCAGGCTGATGTTGGTGGCGATGTTGTAGCCGCCGTCGGGCATCAGTATCGGCAGGACGCCGGTGGCCAGTATGCGCTCGACGGCGCCCTCGCCGGTACCCACTTTCAAGATCGTAAAGAATTGCTGGTAGCGGCTGGAGGCGGGGGTAATGGAACGACGTCGCCTCTCCCTGGGGGCGGCGATGAAGGGGTCGGCGAAGTTGTCGTACTCATCGACCAGCACGTACAACGCGATGTCCCGGCGGCGCGCATAGAGGAACAGCTCGGTGAATACGCCGAGCAGGAATCCGGCATCCTTGACGTCGTCGATCACTTCCTGCGAAAATAGATCGCGATTCCGTTCCATCGCAGTAAGGATACGGAGACGGCAGTAGGCGTCGAAGCGGTCGTCCTGCCATTCCCGGTCGCCGGCGAACCGGGCGAAGTCAAAACGCAGCACGACGTAACGGTTGCGCTCCGGCGTCGGCTCGCGCCCTATGTCGGTGCCGGCAAACAGGGTCTCGAAGCGGTCGGCGTAGGCGCGGTCGTAGTAGTACTCCAGCATCGACAACCAACACGACTTGCCGAAGCCGCGCGGGCGGTTCAGAAAGGTATACCGCTCGTGCTCCAGGTGGCGCACGAACCGCGTCTTGTCGACGTACAGCATGCCCTCCCGCCGCATCGCCTCGAAGTCCACCCCGGCGCCGGGTATCTGCGGATACTCACTATCACTACTCATCAATCCAGCTCCCACCCGTAACGTAGTGCAGGGCCGGCCCCTTGTAAACCCTGATCGCCGCGGCAGGCGGCCAAGCTGGGGACGACGCTCGCGGCGGGTGGTTGCCAGGCGGCGGCGAGTGCGCGGCGGCGGCGCAGCCGGTTGACACTCGAGCGAGGGGCGGTATGGTGTTGCCATGTCTACGGCGACCGTGAGCACGGAGCGGGCTCAGTTCGACCGCGATGGGTTCTACGTCTTTCGCAACGTGCTGGACGCGGGTCTCCTGGAGCGCCTTCGGGTAGCCACGCCAGCCTGGCCGAACAGGATGAGCGGCACTTTGCCGAGCAGGTGACCACCGGCAGCATGATCCTGGTGAACGGCCCGTTCATCGAGCGCTACCCGGTGTTCGCCGAGTTCGTGGCCTATCCGCCGATTCTGCGGGCGCTGGCGCGCCTCGGCTTCTCCGATCCCAAGTTCGGACACGGGCGGGTGATCAGCAAGCCGCCGCACAGCCCGCCGCTGTTCTGGCACGAGGATGGCCGCTTCTGGAACGACCCGGTGAGCTACACGCCGGTACCGATCCAGGCGTTCCTGATGTTCTACCTGACCGACACCACGCCCGAGAACGGCTGCCTGCGGGTGATTCCCGGCTCCCACCGGAAGCGCCACGCGCTGCATGACCTGGTGCCGGAGCGGCACACGGAGCAGAACCGGCAGTACCGGGACGCCGCTGCCAACCCGGCGTTCGCGCACTACGACGACGAAATCGACGTGCCGCTACGCGCCGGCGACTTCGTGGCCGGGTACGGGACGCTGTTTCACGCCTCCCACGCCAACGCCAGCGACGCCCGCCGCACCTGCCTCACCATGTGGTACTACCCGGCGTTCCCGGATCTCCCGGAACGGACCCAGGCATCGGTGGCGGCCGTGGAGCATGGCCTGCAGCTCAGCCCCGCGGCCGCGCCGGAGCTCGCCGCCCTGCTGCGCCCTCTCGAGATTCTCTACGACGGAGACGCCGCCCCCATAGAAGCCAACTGGGCCCCCGGACTCCGCTAAGCAAGGGGCCGCGTCGGCAGCGTTCCTTTCCTTCAATGGCGGAGGCGGTCGAGGGCGGAGAGGTCGTAGCCCGGGATGGAGCTGCGTTGCGCCGAGATCAGCGCTCCCATTCGGTTGCCGAAGTCGCAGGCCTCGGCCAGCGTGGCGCCGGCCCCAAGGCGGTACAGCAGGCCGGCGCTGAAGGCATCGCCGCAGCCTACGGTGTCCACCACCGCGACGCGGTAGCCGGGGGCGTGGAGCACGTGCGAACGGTCGCCCGCGAACGCTCCGGCCGCGCCCAGGGTGATGCACACCAGCCCGCTGTCGAACTCGCGGGCGATGACGGAGACCAGTTTCCGCAGGTCCTGCCGCCCGAAGCCGAACGTCTCACTCACCACCCGCGCCTCCTCGTCGTTCATCTTGATGACGTCGGCCCGGCGCATCGAGTAGTCCAGCAGGTCGCGGTCGTAGAAATCGCCGCGCAGCGTCAGGTCCAGGAACACCTGGCCGAAGCGGGCTCCCTTCAGCACGCGGCGGAGGGTCGCCCGGGAGGTACTGCTGCGCTGCTCCAGGGTGCCGAAGATCAGGAGGTCGAAGGCTGCGGCGTCGATCTCGGCAACCAGGTTGGCTGATGCTTCGATCCGATCCCACGACACCACGCCGGGAATGCGGTAACTCGGCTGGCCGGCGCCGTCGAAGGTAACCTTGATGAGGCAAGTAGGCGCGGCAACCCCGCCGATGAAGTCACGCCGGATGCCGAGTCGGTCGAGCTCGCGCCAGGTGCGCTGCCCCAGCGGATCATTGCCAATGGCGCTCAACATGTAGGCGGCGTAGCCGAGGCGCTGCAGGTGCACGACCACGTTGAGTACCGCGCCGCCAATGTTGGCCTCGCCGGCGACCGAGTCGCTCGGGGGCGCCGCGGGATCGACGATGTCATCCCACACGATGGCCCCGAAACCGAGCGCCTTCACCGACACGCGCCAACCAACCTCGCAAGTGCCCGCCCGCGCTGAGCAACCCTCACTTCAGGTCTCCAGCGGCCAAATCGCATCCATCTGCCAGGCGTCCAACCGGCGCAGCCGCGCGCTGCCGCCGCGCGCAAAGAGCTGCACCCCCGTCGCCTCGCGGCTGGCGGGATAAACCCGCTTTACCAGGTAGTGCTCGCCGCCGGCGAACACCTCGACCATACTGCGGTCCACGAATACCCGCAGTTCCACCAACCCGTCGTCGCCCACCCCCAGAGGACAGCGTTGCGCCCCGCGGTCGGCCACCTCCGCGCTGACGCTGGAGCGGCTGGCGTCGAGAATCAGCTCCGCCCCGCGCCGGCGCGGCTGCCGCGGGTCGCGCAACGCCGCCCAGTCGGTAGCCCGTACCCGGATCAGGGTCTGCTCGTTCCCATCCGGGGAGCACCGTACCTTGAGCCCGAATTCCTCAGCATCCTGCCACTGAAAGCTGAGCGCCAGCTCCAGCCGGTCGCCGGCGATGGCGTCCAGCGCTATGTCGGCCCCTGCCGCGACCTCAATGCCGGCCACCGCACGGTGCTCGCGGCGCAGGGTCTCCAGTTCGGGCACCGGCGCCACCAGCATGCGGCCGCGCTCCGACAAGGTCAGCACCATCGGCAGCGTGACGACGCCGGCCCAGCCCCAGGCGCGCTGCACGTGACCGTACACGCCTTCATGAACGCGCCCAAACAGGATCCGCCGGCCCCCTCCGTCACGCAGGGTCAGCCCCTCCGCAAACACCCCAAGTCGTTCGGTCTCGGCCAAGGCGAAGCGCTTGTGCCGCTGCGCTACGAAGCGGTGGCCGGCATATCGGCCCACGTAGTATTGGGCGCCCCGCAGATGGCTGGTAAACAGCAGCACGTGGCGGTCGCCAAGCGGAAAGAAGTCGGGGCAGCCAATATCCTCGCCTCCCTCCGTGAAGCGCCCGCCTTCGTAGAACGGGTGCAGATACTCCCAGTGTTCCAGGTCGCGGGAGCGAAACAGGTACGCCACGTCGCGGCTGTCGGCCCGTCCCAGGTAGTCGCCCGGCGTGATCGGCGGGCGCACTCGCGGCGGCGTGGTGCCGCCGGTGATCGCGTAGTAGGCGTCGCCCTCAACCCACGCGCAGGGAGCGCCGGCCACCTGATACTCGTCGGTGGCCGCCGGGTTGGGGATCACCGGGTTGGCGGGGTGCTTGGTCCAGCGTTCCAGCAGCTCGTCGCTGCTGCTGGCGAGGCAGATCCCGCCCTCCCGCCCCGGCGCTACCCCGTGGTAGATGGCCGTGGGTACGCCGGCGCGGTCAATGAACGCGGCGCCGCTGTAGCAACCGTCGCGGTCGGGCGACCCGGGCTCCGGCGCCAGCGCGATTGGCAGGTCGCGCCAGTGCACCAAGTCGTCGCTCACCGCGTGGCCCCAGTGCATGGTGCCGCTGTCGCCGCCGTGGTACGCGCCGTACGGGTTGTACTGATAGAACAGGTGGTAACGGCCGCGCCAGAACAGCGTGCCGTTCGGGTCGTTCATCCAGTTCGCCGGCGCCAGATAATGATACGCCGGCCGGTGGGGGTCGGCGGCCAGTTCCCGGCGCCGCGGATCGCATTCCCCTTGCATCGATAATGGCTCCTTCACGGCGCCGCCGGCAGGGCGGCGGGCGGCACGAGTCTTACCCTGCCCCGCCCTGCCCCGCCCTGCCGGTTGCGCCTGACTCAGGTAGACGCCTCCGCAGGCGCCGGCGCTAGCGCCGGCACTTGCCGGACACGTCGTCGGCGCAGTATTCCTGCACCTCAACTTCCAGGTCGTCGTAGCCGGCGCGCCGGTACTCGCGGACGAACTCGTCCCAGTCCGACATGGCGCGCTCGCCGGTAATGAAACCGGTGTAGAACTCGTCCCGTATCTTCTGCAGATCTGCCTGCACGCGCTGCAGCGTGGGTGACACGAAGCCGATCACGTACGGCGAAACGCCATGCTCCTGACCCCAGGCGATCAACTCCTCCTGGCGCTCGATCTCGATCGAGTATGAGGGCACCCAGTCGGGCATGATGTTCGAGAACCAGCGCCACTTGGAGATCGGATCGGAGGGACTGCCGGTGTCAGCGGCCAGCTCCTCCTCATTGGGCACCACGTTGCCGTTCGCGTCCCGGGTCCAGTGCACGCCCTCGATGCCGTAGAAGTTGAACAGGTCGCCCTCGTCGGAGAACAGGAAGTCCCACAGCGCCAGAATACGATCCGGATGCTGCGCCTGCGAGGACACCAGCATGTCGACGGTCCCGTACGGTGATCCGGTCAGCGCGTTGTGCGCTCCTCCCGGAGCCAGCGGCGGCGGCGTCACGAACACGTCGGCGCCGGGGATCGTCTCCTCGGTCAGCCCCACCATCTCATCGTAGAAGTAGTTTGCCTCCACGTGCACGGGTATTGCCGCCACCTTGCCGGTCGTAAACTTCTCCCGAAACTTGGCAAAGTCGCTCAACACCACGAACTCGGGATCCAGGACCCCGTCGGCGTAGAACCGGCGCAGCAGCTCAACGCCCTTGCGCCACTCCTCGGAGATCGACATGTCCACGTACTTGCTACCGTCCCAGCGCCAGGCGGGCAGTCCCCAGCCGACGTCGGTGTACGCTCCGTAGAAGTAGTGGTTGCCAAAGTAGAGGCCGAGCGACACGTATCCCGGTATCCCTTCGCCCTGCGCCACGGCCTTCAGCACCTCGCCGAATTGGTCGATCGTCTCCGGGATCGGCTGGTCATACTTGTCCAGCAGATCCTTGCGGTAGTAGAACCCGGTGGTGTGGTAGAAGTAACGCTTCGGCACCACGTAGTGCTGTCCGTCCCACTTCGAGAACCGGCTCGCCTCCGGTATTTCGAGATACGCCTTGAGATTGGGATAGTCTCCCAGGAACGGATCCAGCGGAATCACCATCTCACCGTCGATCATTTGCCGTACCAGCCGGGCGCCCGGTCCCGTCGGGGCGCGCACCTGGATCAGGTCGGCCAGCTCGCCGGCAGTCATCGCCAGCGTCAGCTTCTCGGTGTATTCGGCAATCGGAATCACCACGATCTCGAAGTCCATGTTGAACCGGTCGTTTACGTAGTCCAGCATACGGCCCTTGGGAGGCGGTACGCCGTCCGACCAGAACCCGGTCACGTGGACGCGCTCGCCGGCCGCGGCCTCATCTTCGCCGGCCGCCCATGCGCCGGCCCCAATTACCAACATGGCCGCTGCGGCCATGACCAGTACTTTCTTCACGATAGGCTCCTTTCACGTTCACCCTCGCTCATGCTCTCTCGGCGGGCTGCAACACAGCCGCGTCGATCCGTTGGTTCGTCTACATGCCTGTTCCTCCTTACCGATTCATCAGCCCTTGATCGAGCCGATCAGAATCCCTTTGGTGAAGTGGCGTTGAATGAACGGATAGACGATCAGGATCGGGACCACGGCAATTACCACCGCCGCCATCTTGATGGTCTCCAATACGACCCCGAGTGACTGCAGGTAGGTTTCGGTAATCTGCGCAAACGAGGCGCCGCTGCCGGGCGAGATCAGGCTGTACACGAGTAGCTGCAGCGGCTGCAATTTCTCGCGGTTGATAAACATCAGAGCGTAGAAGAAGTCGTTCCAGCGCTCGACCGCGTAGAACAGACCGATCACCGCGATCACCGCCTTTGACAGCGGCATGACGATGCGCACGAGAATGACAATGTCGTTGGCGCCCTCGATCTTGGCCGATTCCTCCAGGCTGTCGGGAAAGGCAAGGAAGAAGGAGCGCATGATCAGCAGAAAGAAGGTGTTGATCAGCAGCGGCAGCATCAGCGCCCACAGGGTATTGACGATGCCCAAGGAGCGCGCCACGAAGTAGAGGGGGATGATACCACCCTCGAACAGCATCGTAAAGAAGAACAGAAACAGGAACAGGCGCTGCCCCTTCAGGTAGCGCTTGGAGAGCACGTAGGCGGTGGCGGTGGTTACCAGCAGGCTCAGCAGCGTGCCAAACACGGTAATGTAGACCGACACGCCCACGGCCCGCAAGATGTCTTCCTGCAGGAACACCAGCTTGTAGGCGTTGATGCTGAAGGCGCGGGGAATCGGCGACAGCGGACTCTTGATGTACTCCTCATACGGTAGAATGGAGGTCACCACCACGGTCCAGAATGGGTACAGGCAGCCCAGCGCGACCACCACGAAGAACCCGTAGAGAAATACCTCGAAGACGATGCGTGACGGGCTTTTCTTCAGGGCCATGCAATGCCTCCGCAGCCTGAGCGCCGCCTAGAACAGGCCGTCGGTGCCAATCCGCTTGGCACCCCAGTTGGCCACCAGCACCAGGGCCAGAGCAATGACCGAGTTGAACAACCCGACCGCGGTGGCGTAGCCGAACTGTCCCTGCAGTAAGCCGGTCCGATAAACGTAGGTCTGAAAGATGTCGGCCACCTCGTAGACCGCGGGGTTGTACATCGCGATGACCTGCTGAAAGCCGACCCGAAGTATGTCCCCGACCTGCAGGATCAACACGATGGCGATTACCTCGGCGATGCTCGGCAGCGTGATGCGCCACGTCTGTTGCCAGCGGTTGGCTCCGTCGATCACCGCCGACTCGTAGAGCGTCGGATCGACGGTGCTGAGCGCCGCCAGAAAAATGATGGTTCGCCACCCGGAGCTCTTCCAGATGTCGGAGATCACCAGCAGCCCGCGAAAGTGAGGTTTGCTGGCCAGGAAGATCACCGGCTCCCCGCCAAACGCCTTGATCACCTCGTTGATCAGACCGCCGTCAACCGTGGTGAGCCGGAACACCAAACCGGCCACCACAATCCAGGAAATGAAGTGCGGCAGGTAAATGATAGTCTGCACGCTGCGCTTGAAGGGCGAGCTGCCTACTTCGTTGAGCAGCAACGCCAGAATGATCGGCACCGGAAACCCGAACGCGAGCTGATAGAATCCGATCAGCATCGTGTTGCGGAAGATCAGCGGAAAGTCACGCGCCGCAAGCAGCCGCTGGAAGTTTTCCAGCCCGATCCAGGGGCTGCCCAGGATTCCCTTAACCGGCGTGAACTGCTTGAAGGCGATGATGATGCCGTACATCGGCAGGTACTTGAACAGAACGTAGAAGACCAGGCCGGGCAACAGCAGCAGATAGAGGTAGCGGTGCTTGATGAAATGAGCGGCCAGGGCGGACCGCCGCGGCTGTGGGAGAACTTGCGTCGCTGTTTGCGCGCGCGTCATCATTACGCTACCTCACGGTGGCGGCCATCCTATAACGGTTACCGGCAGCCGTCAAGCAACGCCGGCCGGCCGGCGGCGGTGGGCTGGGCCGCCGGCGCGCGCTGGCGGCGGGGCGATTGACCGGGGATCAGGGGCCGGCCTATCATGCGTTGATGGCGGTATTTGACATGCGCGCGGCGGAAGTGCCGCAGGAGGTTCTGGAGGGGCTGAAGTCGATCCCGACGGCGACGGTGTACGGCGCGGTCTGCCACTTCGGCTCGCCGTTCAACGTCTGCGAGGGGCTGGTCAAGCTCACGCCGGGCCGGGAGCGGTTCGCGGCGCGGGCGCGGACGCTCCGGTTCCTGCCGGTGCGGCCCGACCTGGTGAGCGAGAAGCCGGGCGGCGAAGCCGACCTGGAGTTTGCGGCGATGGCGCGTTGCGGGCCGGGCGACGTGCTGGTGGCGGACATCATGGGCTCACGCAAGGACGTGGTGGCCGGCGACGTGAAGCTGCTGCAGCTCGCGATGAACCACGCGGACGGGGTGGTGGTCGACGGCGCCATTCGCGACCTCGACGTGCTCGTCGACGAGGACTACGGGCTTACCGTGTACGCCAAGCAGCGCAGCTTCCACGGCGGCGTGGCGGCCACCCCCGCCGAGGAGAACGGCCAGATTCAGTGCGGCGGCGCGCTGGTGCGGCCCGGCGACGTGATGGTTGGCGACAACGACGGCGTCCTGGTGGTGCCGTCGTGGATGGCCGCGGCGGTGCTGGAGTGGGCGCTGGAGCACGAGGCCGCCGAGAACTACGTCAAGGAGAAGGTGCGCGCCGAAGGGGTCATCCCCGGCAAGTACTATCCGCCGACGGCGGAGCTGATCGCGGAGATGCACCGCGTCAAGGGAAGCTGAGCGCGTGGCGCGGCGCCGGCCCAACGTCGTGTTCGCGTTTGCCGACGACTGGGGGCGCTACGCCGGCGCCTACCGCCGGCTGCAGGGCGACCGCACGCCCAACGCCGTGATCGACACCCCCAACTTCGACCGCGTGGCGCGCGAGGGGGCGCTGTTCAGCAACGCGTTCGTACCGGCGCCCTCCTGCACCCCGTGCCGCAGCTCCATCCTCACCGGGCGCTACTTCTGGCAGACCGGGCGCGGCGCGATCCTGCAGGGCGCCGAGTGGGACCCCGCCATCCCCTCCTACCCGCTGGCGCTGGAGGCGGCCGGCTACCATATCGGCTACACCTACAAGGTGTGGTCGCCGGGCACGCCGCGCGACGCCCCCTACGGCGGCGACCGCACCCGCTACGCCCCCGCCGGCGCCCGATACGGCCAGTTTTCGTTCGTCGCCACCGAGCTCGCGCCGCGGCACGGCGTGGAGGGCGCCAAGCAGGTCCTGTACGACGAGACCCGCGACAACTTCCAGGCGTTCCTGGACGCGCGCGAACCGGGGCGCCCGTTCTGCTACTGGTGGGGGCCGACCAACACCCACCGCAAGTGGCAGCGCGGCTCCGGCAAGCAACTCTGGGGCCTGGAGCCGGACGCTCTCAAGGGCCGGCTGCCCGCTTTCCTGCCCGACGTGCACGCGGTGCGCGAGGACGTGTGCGACTACCTCGGCGAGTGCCAGGCCGTCGACGCCGGCCTGGGCGTCCTGCTCGCCAAGCTGGAGGAGATCGGCGAATTGGACGACACCCTGCTGGTGGTGAGCGGCGACCACGGCATCCCCGGCTTTCCGCGCGGCAAGTGCAACCTGTACAACCTGGGCTGCGAGGTGGCGCTGGCGGCGCGCTGGCCGGGGCGCGTGCCGGCGGGGCGCACCGTGCACGACTTCGTCAACCTGATGGACCTGGCCCCGACCTTTCTGGAGGCCGCGGGGGTGGAGCCCCTGCCGGGCATGGCGGCGCGCAGCCTGCTGCCGGTACTAAAGTCGCCCGCCGGCGGGCTGGTGGACCCGGACCGTGACCACGTGGTGCTGGGCCGCGAACGCCACGTCGCGCAGGCGCGCGCCGGCAACCTGCCCTACCCGCAACGCGCCATCCGCACCGGGCGCTATCTGTACGTCCGCAACTTTGCGCCGGAGCGCTGGCCGATGGGCGACCCGCGCGGCCTCGACGACCCCGCCGCCGCGCCGCCGCCGTTCGAGCAGCTCTGCGAGGACACCACGATCGCCTACGCCGACATGGACGGCTCACCGTCCAAGGCGTGGCTGGTGCACCACCGCGCCGAACCGGAGGTGCGCGCGTTGTTCGAGATGGGATTCGGCAAGTACCCCGCCGAGGAGCTGTACGACCTGGAGCGCGACCCCCACTACCTGCGCAACGTCGCCGGCGACCCGGCCTACTCCGCCACCCGGGAGCAGATCTCCTCCCGCCTGCTGGCAACGCTGCGGGAGCAGCAGGATCCTCGCGTCGCGGAGCCGGACTGCCGCTTCGAGCGCTCTCCCTACACCGACCCGCACACCACCTGGTAGCCGGACTGCCCCGCCCCGCACTGCGAGGTTGCAAGGCCGCGGTTCCCGGCGCACAATAGGCGGAGCCGCCGCAAGGTGTGAATCCGCCGGGCGGCGCAAGTGAAACAGGAGGCAATGATGATTGCGAAGCTCACGAAGTACGTGGTGACCGCGTTGTTGCTGGCCGGGGTGGCCGTCATCCCGCTCGGCGCCGCGGGCCAGGAGGAGACCGCGGCCGCGGCGGGCGAGCCTGGTGAGCCGGTGGTGCTCACCTTCAAGCTGCGGCCCAACTCACCCGGCTTCGACGCCGACACCGACGCCGACGTGGCGGAATTCGAGCGGATGATGGCCGACGCGGGTACCCCGGTAACAGTCGAGCTGCAGCGGTTCGCCGGTCCGAACTCGGAGTACGCCACCAAGAACACCCTCGAGCTGCGGTCGGGCCAGGGTCCCGATCTGTTGTTCGAGGAAACGGGCCGCTCGCAGAACTACATGCGCGCCGGGTTTCTGATGCCGCTTGACGACTACGTGGCGGATTGGGAGCTGTGGGACGAGGTGATCGATCCGTTCGTCCGCTGGATGGGCCACGACGGCCACGTCTACATGATCCCGATTCAGTCCAGCGCCATTCCCCTCTACTACCGCAAGGACCTGTTCGCCGAGGCCGGCCTCGACACCGACTGGCAACCGACCAGTTGGGACGAAATCCTCGCCGCCGCGGAGCAGATCAAGGCCGCCCTCCCCGAGGTCACGCCGCTGCTGTTCATCGGCGGCAAGGAAGCCGGCGGGCAGGTCACCTTCAGCCGCTTCAATCTGCTGTTCAACGGCGCCGGCGGCCTGCTCTACGACTACGACGACGAAAAGTGGATCGTCGCCAGCCAGCCGCTCCTGGACGTGTTCGAGTTCTACCAGACCATGACCGAGCGCGGTTTGCTCAATCCCGAACGCGCCGTGGGCGGGCAGGCCAACGACTGGTCGATCGAGGCCTTCCAGACCGGCGCCGGCGCGATCAACCTGTACGGCTCGTGGGCCTACATGTTCCACTGGAACGAAGGCCGCTCGCACCCGATCCCGAACCTGCAGGACACCGTGGGCTACGCCCGGATGCCGGCCAAGGAACCCGGTGCCAGCTATCGCGGGCAGGACTGGGTCTCGCAGTCGGGCGGCTGGAACTACATGATCCCCGCCAGCAGCACCGAGCGCGCCGACCTCGCGTGGCAGCTCATCGAGTTCCTCTCCGCCACCGAGCGCCAAGCCAAGTACAACGCCACCAAGGGGCAGGCGGCGACGCGCCGGGACGTGATGCAACACCCCACCTTCCAGGCCAACGAGTTCCTTGCCGAAACCAGCACCTGGCTGCAATACACCTACATGAAGCCGCACTTCGTGGCCGGCTTCGCCGGCGGCCCCGACAACGCCATCCGGGAAGCGGTGGGCCGCATCATCATCGGCGAGTGGACCGGCCTGGAGGCGATGCGCAACTTCGCCCGCGAAATGGAGCAGCTCATGGGGCCGGACAAGGTCAAGTACGAATACGAGTTCTAGCGCGGGAGCGGGAACGGAAGGCGCACCGCGGCCGGGAGTCGCCGCCCGCGCCGCGGCCCGAACGGCCGCGGCGCGGCGCACTCCCACCGCTCCGCGATCCAATCCCAGAAAACCCTGAAAAACCGGTGGCGCAACAACTGCGGCGACAACCCTATCTGTTTCTGGTGCCGGGCCTGGCCATGATCGTGGCCGTGTTCGTGGCGCCGTTCTTCTGGACCTTCGCGCTCGGGTTCACCGACTTCAACCTGTGGGCGGACCCGACGCGCGGGGTCCGCTTCGTCGGCCTGCGCAACTTCGCGCGCCTGCTGCAGGACCGCGACTTCTACAACAGCGCCGCGGTCACCTTTTCCTTCGTGCTGCTGGCCGTGATCGGACACGTCGCGCTCGGCCTGCTGTACGCCAACCTGATCCGCGTCCCGCGCGTCCGCTTTACCAAGGTCATCTCGGTGAGCATGCTCATTCCGTGGCTCACCCCCGGCTTGGTGGTCGGCTACATGTGGCGCAGCGTTCTCAACGTCGACTACGGCTCGCTCAACGATCTGCTGCAGCTCATCGGCCTGGCGCGCGTCGACTGGCTGCGCAACTACCCGCTGATCTCAATTCTCATGGCCAATTGGTCGCGCGGCATGGCGGTGGCGTTCATCCTGCTGTCGGCGGGCCTGGAAAGCATTCCCTCCACCGTCTACGACGCCTCCAAGATCGACGGCGCCTCCGCCTGGCAAACCTTTCTGCATATCAAGCTCCCGATGATCCGCTACAGCATCCTGCTGACCGTGCTGATGAGCACCTTCGGCACCCTGCTGGCGTTCGACATGGTGTACGGACTGACCGGCGGCGGTCCGCTCGGGCGCACCGAGGTGTTCGCCATCTACCTCTACAACGAGGCGTTCCAGCAGATGGCGCTCGGTTACGCCGGCGCGGCGAGCACCGTAATTCTGGTGCTGACGCTGGGGCTGGGGCTGCTCTACATCAGGCTGAACCGTGTTGCGGACTAAGCTGCTGCGCGGCGCCGTATATCTGGCGTTCGCGGCCCTGCTGATCTACGTGTTCGCGCCCTACCTGTGGCTGATCCTCGCGTCACTCTCCACGCAGGCCAATCTGCGGCTGCGGCTGCCCGCCCAGCCCACCCTCGACAACCTGCGCGCGGCGTTCACCGGCCAGACCCTGCGCTGGACGCGCAACAGCTTGGTCATCGCCGGCTCCACTACCGTGCTGGCGCTGGCCGCCAGCGTAACCGGCGGCTACGCCCTGTCGCGCGGCACCTTCCGCGGCAAGGCGACGCTGATGTACGGGATCATCCTGACCCGCGTCATTCCGTCGACGCTGATCATCGTGCCGGTGTTCGGGATGATGCTGGCGCTGGGGCTGCTCGACACCCACCTCGGCCTGATCCTGGTGTACGTCGGCATCACCACGCCGTTCAACCTGTGGGTCATGAAGGGCTCGATAGACGCGGTGCCGGTCGAACTGGAGGAGGCGGCGCAGCTTGACGGCGCCTCGCGGCTGAAGATCCTCCGCACGGTCGTCCTGCCGCTGATCGTGCCGGGAATCGGCGCGGTGGGCGTGTTGTCGTTCGACGCCGCCTGGGGCGGCTTCATCATGCCCCTGGTGCTGCTGAGCAGTACCGACCGCTACCCGGTCTCGGTGGGTCTGTTCACCGCCTTCGGACTGGATGAGGACGTGGACTTTCCCAAGCTCGCGACCATGTGCCTGGTCTACATGCTGCCGGTGATCATCCTCTACTTCACGGTCGGCGCCTACTTCCGCCGGGGGCTGGCCTCCATCGGCGCCGGCGACCGCTAACTCCGGGCTGCCGGCAAACTCCGCTCAGGCGCCGGCGCGCGCCAGGATTCCCGGCGCCAAGTCGCCGATTGAGGCGCCAAGATCATCGTCGTCGTTGCGAATGCCGGGCGCCGCGGCATTCGCCGGCGCCGGCACCGGGGTGTCGTACTGGTAGCCGGGCTCGGTCTGCTGGCGCTTCCAAATGGCGCGCATCTCCCGCCAGGCGCCGAACAGCGTGCGCGCCGGCGGCAGGTCGGCGGCGATCGCCCGGCGCAGGCGGCGCAGGTTGTAGCACGGCACGCCGGCGTACATGTGATGCTCCAGGTGCCAGTTCATGCGCCAGTACACGAACGTGGACAGCGGATCCAACTTGACCGAGCGCACGCACTTGCGGAAGTCGGGAACGTTGTCGCGCAGCCCGCAGTGCATCGGCACGCCCACGAAGTAGCGCCACACGTTGCCGAACAGGAGGGGGAAGCTCACCAGCAGCGGCAGCAGCCAGAGTCCGGACGCTACCCCGGCAACGATCACCAGGCCGTGGCCCAGCAGCGTCAACCGCGACCAGCGCACCGACTCGGCGCGCTCCTCGGGGTGCGCTTCGTACAGCGCCCGCACCCACGCCTCGCCGACCCGACCGCCGGCCCCCGGGTCGCCCTGCGCCGCGCGGCGCGGGAAGAACCCGAACGCGGTGCCGCCCACGCCGCGCACCAGCGGGATCAAGCCGTTGGACTCGAAGCCGCCGGTGACGCTGAACGTGCACAATTGCAGCAGGTAGAGCACGCGCAACGACGGCGTCTTGGGCAGCACCACCTCGCGGTCGCCCTCCGGATGCAGCGTGTAGCGGTGATGGTAGGTGTGGCTGAGCGCGTAGTCGTGGTAGTTGAACCACGCCAGAAAAGCGTAGACGCGCAGGAACAGCCGATTGAGCGGCTTGGTCCTGAACACGGTGCCGTGAACCAGCTCATGGCAGGCAAAACTGAAATAGCTGGTCACGCCGCCGTGGAACAACAACGCCAGCGCGAACGCCGCCCAAAGCTGCTGCGCAAACAAGTAGTAGGTCAGCGCGCCGGTCGCCGCGGCGAGCGCCAAGTGCCCCACCGCCTGGAACGCGCCGCGCAGGTCGCTGCGCCGCATCAGCCGCCGCAACGCAGCCGGATCGATCGGGCTGCGGTACCACTTTACGCGCAACGTGCGGCGAATCTCGTTGAGCGGCGCGTAGCCGTTGGTGTTGGCAGTGCTGTTCTTGGTGGTGGGCACGACGGCAATCTTCCTCAGCTCGTCAGGCCGGCGGGAGCGAGCTCGCCGATCGAGCGGGCGGCGGGGTCGTACTCGCGCGGCAGCCGCCCGGCGGTGGCCGGCAGCGGGGTGTCGAACTGGTAGCCGGGATCGGTCTGCTGCCGCTTCCAGGTCTGCCGCATCTCGCGCCAGGCCGCGGCCAGGGTGCGCGGCCGGGGCATGTCGGCGGCAATCTCCCGGTACAGCTTGGACAGGTTGTAGCAGGGCACGCCGGCGTACATGTGATGCTCGGTATGCCAGTTCATGTGCCAGTAGAGGAACTCGGAGAGCGGGTCCAGGGTGATGGAACGCACGCACTTGCGAAAGTCGGGCACGTTGTCGCGCAGTCCGGCGTGCATCGGCTGCCCAACGAAGTGCGCCCACCAGTTGCCGATGAAGGGAAACAGGGACAGGATTATCGGCAATACCCATAGCCCGGTCACGATCGCGACGCCGGCCACCGCGGCGTGGAACAGCAGGACGGCGCGCGCCCACCACGCCGCCTTGCGCAGCTCCTGCGGCTGGTCGGCGTACATCGCGCTCCACCACTCGCCGGTAACGACGCCACCCGCGGCCAGCACCGTGTCGATGACCACCGGCAGCAGCCCACCCGCTCCCAGCGAGCGGCGCGCGCGCCAGAAGTTGAAGGTAAAGAGCTGCGCCATGAAGAGGAAGCGCAAGGACAGGTTCGCCGGCAGCACCGCCTCGCGGTCACCCTCGGGATGCAGCGTGTAGCGGTGATGGTAGGTATGGCTCACGGCGTAGTGAAACGGGTTGTCCCAACTCGGCAGCGCGTACACGTACAGGAACAGCTTGTTGAGCCACTTGGTGCGAAACACCGTGCCGTGGTTGAGCTCGTGCGTCGCCAGCCCGCGGAAGAAGGTGCCGACCGTGCCGTGCGCGAACAACGCCGCGGCAAACGCCGCCCACAGCTCCCGCTCCCAGCAGAGGAACACCAGCGTCCCGGTGACCGCGAACAGCGCCAGATGCCCGGCGGCCTGAAACCATCCCTGCCGGTCGCTACGCCGCATCAACTCGCGCAGCTTCGCCGGTTCGATCGGGCAGCGGTACCACCGCACCCGCAGGTCCTTGCGCACCTCCGCCAGAGGCCGCCATCGCGTATCGCTCACGTTCCGCCGCCGCTCGTGTCGCGTAATGCGACTGACCGGCAGGCGCCGGTGCCGTATACTCGGACGCGTAGTTTGGTATCCATGTCGCAAGTAACCGTACACCTTCCGGGGGCCGTTCTGGAAGCGGCCCGAAAGCGAGCCCGGGAACAGCACCGCCGGGAGCGCGTTACCGAGTGGCCCGACGACCTCAAGGATCTGCTCCGCCGGGGCAGCGCCGATCTGGTTGAGCCGGACGATCCCCCGCCGCGCGACCCGGCCCCCGCGGCGCCGCGCCCGCAGACCTCCGGCCGGTGCGATGAGTAGCGGCGACCGCCGGCCCAACATTTTGGTGATCATGTCGGATGAGCACGATCCGGCGGTGATGGGATGCGCCGGCCATCCGCTCGCGCGCACTCCCAACCTCGACCGCTTGGCCGCGGCGGGGACGCGCTTCGACAGCGCCTATTGCAACAGCCCGATCTGCGGCCCGTCGCGCATGTCCTTTCTCACCGGCAAGTACAGCCACCAGCTCGGGGTGTGGGACAACGGCGCGCCGTTGCCGGCCGAGGCGCCGACGTTCGGCCACTACTTCACCGCCGCGGGATACGAGACCGTGCTGTGCGGGCGCTCGCACCTAGTCGGCCCCGACCGGCTGCGCGGCTTTACGACCCGGCTGCTCGATGATCTGGCCAAGTGGATCGGCCGCGGCGCGCCGCGGCGCACGCCGGAGGCGCGGCGCGCGAGCAACTCCCACGTTACCGAGTGCGGCCCCGGGCGCGGCGCCTGGTATGACTACGACACTACGGTGACCGACCTGAGCGTGCGTTTCCTGCAGGCCAGGGCGGCCTACCCCACCGGGCGCCCGTGGCTGCTGGTGAGCGGACTTATGTATCCGCACTTTCCGCTCACCTGCCCCCCGCACTACTACCGGCAGTATGACCCCGCGACGGTGACTCCGGCGGACCTGCGCGGTGAGACCCTGGCCGGCCAGCACCCGGTGATCCGCCACCTGCGCTACTTCTTTCGCAACGACGAGCCGCTGCCGGAGGAGCTGCAGCGGCGGGCGCTGGCCAGCTACTACGGGCTGGTAACCCTGACCGACGACTTGGTGGGGAGGATGCTGCGGGTGATCGACGGCAGCGCGCTACGCGACGACACGGTGGTGATCTACGTGAGCGATCATGGCGAGATGGCGGGCCAACACGGCATCTGGCAGAAGCAGTGCTTCTACGAGCCGGCGGTACGGGTACCGCTGATAATCAGAACGCCGCACCGGGCCGGCGGGTGGGCCGGCGGGTGGGCCGGCGGCCAGCGGATCGGCGCCAACGTGTCGCTGGTCGACCTGCTGCCGACCCTCCTCGACCTGACCGGCATTGAGCGGCCGGACGGTCTGCCGGGCGCGAGTCTCACCGATCTGCAGCCGGGAGGGGAAGACGCCGGGCGGGTGGTGTTCAGCGAGTACCACTCCCAGGGCATGCTCACCGGCGGGTTCATGATCCGGCGCGGCGACTACAAGTACAACTACTACGTGGGCCACGAACCGCAGCTCTTCAACGTGCGGGAGGACCCCGGGGAGTTTGACGATCTGGCCGCGGCGGCGCGCCGGCGCCCGGTGCGGGACGCCCTGCACCGCGAGCTGCTGAACGTCGTTGACCCGGAGCAGGTCAGCGAGCAGGCGCTACGCAACCAGCGGGGCCGCCTGCACGAGTGAGGCGGCGATGACGGGCAATGCGGGATTCGAACCCACGACCTCTGGCTCCGGAGGCCAGCGCTCTATCCAGCTGAGCTAATTGCCCTCGTGCGGTTCCGGCTACGGCGCCCAATATACCACACCTTGCGCGCCCTGCTCAAGCGGCAGATCGCAGTCGGGCGCATTTTCCCAAACTATGTTGTTCCATCCTGCGCCGGCGTCGCGGTAGTTGGGGTGCGCCGGTGGCGCGGGCCGTAGCGCCGCCGCAACCTCCTTCGGCGCCGAAGTGGCGATTCCGCCGGCCGCCGCGGGCCGGTCCGCGGCCTGAACCCTCGCCGGCGAAGCCGCCGCGCCCGCCGGCAGCTCGGTCCGCGGCGCCGCCGCAACCTCCTTCGGCGCCGAAGTCTCCGCCGTGACTTCTGCGGTCCGGGTGGCCACTGCCGGCCGCTTTGCAACCGTAACGCGGCGCTGGCCGGCGTCCGCCGGTACGTTCGGCGCCGAAGTCTCGGAAACTGCCGGCAGGCCGGTCTGCGGCGCCGTAGCGGCGCCCGGCCCGGCCGCTGTTTTTCGGCGCCGAAGTTTGGCCGGTTACGTCGGGAGTCCGGCGGCGACGGCCCCGCCCGCGCGGCGGCCGCGACGGGTCGCGGCGGTCCAGCGCTTCCCGTACCACCCGCCCCAGGAGTTGCCCCAACGTCATCTGCGGATCGACGTGCGACAGCAGCCCCTTGAGTTGCTCCAATCCGACCTGGCAGTCGTCATCAATCACCGCCTTGAGCTCCCACCGCCCGGCTCCCAGCGGCCGCATCCGATCCGCCGTCCGCGCCAGATCGGGATGGACTTTGGCCAACATCTCCTTTACCTGCCGCGTGCTCTTGCCGGCCGCCTGCGCCACCAGCGACTCCCGCTCCGCCGCGTCCAGCACCGGCGCTGCCGCCGGCCGCTCCGGCGCGCGCACCGGCGCATCCGGCACCAAGCCGCTGAACGCACCCTCCGACCCCGCCGGCCCGGCATCGCGCGCCACCACGTCCGGCGCCGACCCGCCAGGCGCTACGGCCGTCGGAGCGCCGGGCGCCATGACCGACGTGGCCGACCCGGCATCGGCTTGCGTGTCGGTGTCGGGGGTGGTCGAGCGGTTCGCCTTGCGCTCCTGCTGCTCAAAGGCGTGCTGCAACTGCGCCGCCGCGTCCAGCGTCAGCGTGCCCTCCAATAGCCGCCCGCGCGCCCCTGGCACTTCCTCGCACAGCCGCATCGCCTTGAGCCGGCGCCAGGCCGCACCAGTGCTGTAGCCCAGTTCCCGCACGGCGTAATCGTACATGCTGGAGAATCCCAGAGTGAGATAGAGCTGGCGCCGCTCAAGTTCCCGCAGGTGATCGATTACCACGCCTTCGACGTACTGTTCGATGGCGGTAAGCTCCTTGACCCGCTGCAGCAGACCTTGGTCGGAAAGCGCGGCAACGGTGGTCGTAATCGGCGCGCCGAGAGAGGTCTTATTCACATATCAAATGTAATCATAGACAAGACTTGAGTCAAGTCTTAATGCTGCTGTTTTTTGGAATTGCGGTCCGGCCCGCGGCGTAGCAACGCCTCGAGTTCAGCCACACGCGCTTCCACCGCTTGGCGGGCAGCCACTTCCTCTTGGAGGCGGGTTTCGGCCGCTTGGCGGGCTGCCCCTTCCCGGTGCCGGCCCTCCTCTTCCCGCCAGGTGGCCGATGCCCGGCGGCGGCGTTCGGCTTCCTGCTCGGCGCGGGCCTCCGCCGCCTTGCGCTTGTCATCGGCTTCCGCCAGGTCCGGCAGCTCCTCGCAGGTGCGCGGATCGTAGAACCGCAGCCCCCGTTCAACCAGCCGCAACTCCAGTCCCAGCACCGCGCTCCACGCCGCCAGCGTCCCGTGCTCGAACTTGCGCGCCGGCAACGCCTCGTACCGGCCTGCCACCAGTTCCCGCCCCTGCAACGACGGCGCCAAGTAGTCCCCCGTCGGATCGTACTGCCAGTACTCCCGCACCCCCAGCCGCTGATACAAGGTGCGCTTGGGACCCTGATCCAGCCGCCACTTCTTTGGCGACGTGATCTCCAGCACGAAGTCCGGCGCCTTCGGCTCCTCCCACAGAAGGTAGTTCGGACGCATCCGGTCGGGCGCCCCGAATACCACGAACACGTCCGGCGCCACGCGCCGCTTCGGATTGCCTTCCTCGTAGTAGATCAGCAGATTGCCGGACACGTACACGTCGGGGTCCCTGCGGAAGTAGTGCCGCAGCCGGTCCACGGCATAAATCAGGGGAATCAGTTGGGCGTCGCCGTCCGCCATCGGCTTGCCGTCGGAACTGGGGTACTCTATCGCTGCTGTTGCCGGCGCCAGCTCCGGCGCGCTGGTTGAACTTGCCATCGACCGCTCCTCCAGACGCCGCCCACCATAGCACTCGACCCCGCGCACGCACAGCCGGCGCCGGGACCGAACAGGAAGCGCGGGGCCGGGGGCCGGCTCGCGAGCCCCCGCGCACGCACAGCCGGGCGCACGAGCGGCAAGCGGGCGCGCTTACGACGGCGCCCTGTCTGCGGCGCTTTCGCCGGTGCGCGCGCCGGGCCGGACCGCGATAGCTACGGGTGGCCGACCGGTGCTATACTTGCGTAGAGCGTTGGATGGCGAAGCGGAAGGTGAGACCGCCCAAGGCGGTCGAGACGATTACCCACGATGAGGCGTCGCGCCGGAACATCCCCACCGCCGAGTACCGGTCGGTGATGGAGAAGGCGGACCAGGCCCCGGTCCGGGTCGCCTATGAGCGGCGCAACCGAGACCTTGATCCGCAACTCGTGTGGCGCGGCAAGGATGAGCAGGACTCGTCCGATCTGGTGGTCCAGGCGCCGCCGCTGTTCATCCAGGAGAAGGTTCACCCCAAGGCGCTGATCGACGACCTGCTGCGCCGCAGCAAGGCGGCGGAGCGGGAGGCGGACGAGCAGCCCGATCTGTTCGCCGACTTCAACGGCCTGCCGGACGGCGACGCCCGCACCGAGTTCTACCGCCACGACGCCAACTGGTCGAACCGCATGATCCTGGGCGACAGCCTGCAGGTGATGGCCTCGCTGGCCGAGCGCGAGGGGCTGCGCGGCAAGGTGCAGTGCATCTATCTCGATCCGCCCTACGGCATCAAGTTCAACTCCAACTTCCAGTGGTCGACGACCAGCCGCGACGTGCGGGACGGCAAGGCCGAGCACGTCACCCGCGAGCCGGAGCAGGTCAAGGCGTTCCGCGACACGTGGCGCGACGGCATTCACTCGTACCTGACGTATTTGAGGGACCGGCTGCTGGTGGCGCGCGACCTGCTGGCCGAGAGCGGCAGTATCTTCGTGCAGATCGGCGACGAGAATGTCCACCGCGTGCGGTCCGTGATGGATGAGATATTTGGCTATGCCAATATGGTTTCTGTGATCTTATTCAAGAAGACGGGATCACATAGTGACGACTTTCTCGGTGCATCCCATGACTCGATATTGTGGTACGCAAGAAACAAAGACTTCGTCAAACGTCGACGACTCACCGCAAAGGAGAGATTGCCGCCGCCGGAGGAGCCCAACTACGTACATCTCCTTTTGCCCGATGGGGAAGTAAGGCGAATGACCCCTGCGGAACGCCGGCGTGAGACCGCGTTACCTGATAATGCGCGTGTATTCCGGCATGGCCCCCTGTCAGGTCAAGGTCCATCCGAAAAAGATACTACCAAGTTCTTCCGCGGAAACGAATATAGTCCGGAGAGGGGCCGGCATTGGTCGACGACGAACGATGGCATAGAGCGAGCCATAAGGTCAGGACGGGTTGGAAGTACAGGGAAATACCTGTCTTATCTTCTGTTTTGGGACGAGATTCCCGGGAGGCTGGCGAACATCTGGAATGATACTCAGTCAGGGGCTTCGTTGGTGACCATCTCTATGTCGTTCAAACGACAACGAAGGTTGTCCAGCGCTGTATCCTCATGACCACTGACCCCGGCGATCTCGTGCTCGACCCAACCTGCGGGTCCGGCACCACCGCCTTCGTCGCCGAACAGTGGGGGCGGCGCTGGATCACCATCGACACTTCGCGCGTCGCGCTCGCATTGGCGCGCTCCCGCGTGATGGGGGCGCGCTACCCCTACTACCTGCTTGCCGACAGCGTGGAAGGGCAGCGCAAGGAAGCCGAACTCTCCCAGACCGTTCCCTCCGATAGCCCGGTGCGCGGCGACGTCCGGCAGGGCTTCGTCTACCAGCGCGTGCCGCATATCACCCTCAAGTCGATCGCCAACAACGCCGAGATCGACGTGATCCATACGCGCTGGCAGGAGAAGCTGGAGCCGCTACGCGCGCAACTGAACGCCGCTCTCGGCCGCACCTATGAAGAATGGGAAGTTCCGCGCGAAGCCGACGACCGCTGGGACGCCGGCGCGTCCGATCTGCACCGCCGCTGGCGGGAGGCGCGCATCGCCCAGCAGCGGGAGATCGACGCCGCCATCGCCGCCCGCGCCGACTACGAGTACCTCTACGACAAGCCCTACGAGGACCGCGGCGTCGTCCGCGTCGCCGGCCCGTTCACGGTCGACAGCCTGGCCCCGCACCGCACCCTCGGCGTCGACGAGAACGACGAGCCGATCGACCACCTCGCCGAGCGCCGCACCGGCTACGGCGAACCGCAGCAGGACTTCGCCGCCACGATCCTGGAGCACCTCAAGACCACCGGCGTGCAACAGGCGCACAAGGAAGATCGCATCGACTTCACCGCGCTCACTCCCTGGCCCGGCGAACTGATCTGCGCCGAGGGCCGCTACGTCGAGGGCGGCCCCGACATCGACTCCGGCGCCGAACGGCGCGCCGCCATCTTCATCGGCCCCGAGTTCGGCACCGTCACCCGCCCCGAGCTGGCCGCCGCCGCCCTGGAAGCCGGCGCGGCCGAGTACGACGTGCTGATCGCCTGCGCGTTCAGCTACGAGGCGCAGGCATCGGAGTTCCGGCGGCTTGGCCGCGTCCCGGTGCTCAAGGCGCGCATGAACGCCGACCTGCACATGGCCGGCGCCCTGAAGAACACCGGCGCCGGCAACCTGTTCGTGATCTTCGGCGAGCCCGACGTCGACATCCTGCCGGACGGCGCGGACCGCTTCCGGGTCAAGGTGAACGGCGTGGACGTATTCCATCCCGGCACCGGCGAAATCCGCAGCGACGGCCCGGAGGGAATCGCCTGCTGGTTCATCGACACCGACTACAACGAGGAGAGCTTCTTCGTCCGCCACGCCTACTTTCTGGGCGCCAACGATCCCTACAAGGCGCTCAAGACCACCCTCAAGGCCGAGATCGACCGCGACGCCTGGGAGACGCTGCGCAGCGACGTCTCCCGCCCCTTCGACCGCCCCGCCTCCGGCCGCATCGCCGTCAAGGTGATCAACCACCTCGGCGACGAAGTGATGAAGGTCTTCGAGTCGGAACCTCGTAAACGTCAAAACTGACACATTATAGCCGGTTTTGCGCCATTAGCTAGCAAAATAGAAGCATTGTGTACCTGAAATGGGTGTTGACCCCGGGGGCTTGACCTGCTTATAATATAAGCGATCAAACATGATTGCTAACTGGCCATAATCGCCTATAAGCAATCATAATAGAGTGCTTATGAGAATCACTACCCATACGTCCGATGGCGCCGTCATGCAGGAGCTCGGCAGCCGCCTTGCCCGCCAGCGCTTGAACCGGAATCTCACCCAAGCGGCGCTCGCCGCCGAGGCAGGCGTCTCGCTGCCGACCGTGCGCCGCCTGGAACAGGGCAAGTCGTGCCAAGCCTCCAGCTTGATCCGGGTCCTGCGCACCCTCAGGCTGCTCGACAATTTCGACCTGCTCGTGCCGGAGCCGGCCCCCAGCCCGATTCAACAGCTCAGGATGGGCGGCAAGGTGCGGCAGCGCGCATCCTCGCCGGCAACACCGGCTTTGCCGGCTACCGGCGGCGAAGTCCGCCAGCCGCCGGTCCCGTGGCTCTGGGGCGACGAACGATGACGGTGGCCGAAGCAAAGCTGTGGGGCACCACGATCGGCGCGGTGCGCTGGAATGACGGCCGCGCCGACGCCGACTTCGAGTACGACGCGGCGTTCCTGGGCAGCGGCCGGGAGGTTGCCCCGCTCACCATGCCGCTGGCTCCCGGCATCTACTCCTTTCCGGCGCTGGCGCGCGAGACGTTCCACGGGCTGCCGGGGCTGCTGGCGGATTCGCTCCCGGACCGCTTCGGCAATGCCGTGATCGATGCCTGGCTGGCCCGCCAGGGCCGCAACGCCGGCGACTTCAACTCGGTGGAGCGGCTCTGCTACGTCGGCGAGCGCGGCATGGGGGCACTGGAGTTCGTCCCCGCCACCGGACCCGACTATCGCCAGTCGGCGGTGGAGGTGGCAGCACTGGTCGAGCTGGCCAGCGAAGTGCTTGCCAGCCGCAGCGCGCTCACCGGCTCCTTCCAGGCGCCGCAACGGCAGCAGGCGCTGCAGAGCATCCTGCGCGTCGGCACGTCAGCCGGCGGCGCCCGCGCCAAGGCGATCATCGCCTGGAACCCCAAGACCGACGAGGTTCGCTCCGGCCAGATCTCCGCCGGCGACGGGTTTTCCTACTGGCTGCTCAAGTTCGACGGCGTAACGGGCAACCGCGACCGCGAGCTTGAAGACCCGCAGGGCTACGGGCTGATCGAATACGGCTACCACCTCATGGCGCGGGCGGCCGGCATCACCATGGCCGAGTGCCGAATCCTGCGCGAAGGCGGGCGCAATCACTTCATGACGCGCCGCTTCGACCGCACTCCCGCGGGCGACAAGCTGCACCTGCAGTCACTGGGCGCGATGATGCACTACGACTTCAATCAGCCCGGCGCGCACTCCTACGAGCAGGCGCTCCACGTAATCCAACGACTGGGGCTCGGCAAGCAGGCGGTGGAGGAACAGTTTCGGCGCATGGCGTTCAACGTCATGGCGCGCAATCAGGATGACCACGTCAAGAACATCGCCTTTCTGATGGATCGGTCGGGGCGCTGGTCGCTGGCCCCGGCGTTCGACCTTACCTACAGCTACAACCCTACCGGGCGCTGGACCGGCGCCCACCAGATGTCACTGAACGGCAAGCGCGACGGCTTCCTGGCCGGCGACTTCGCAGCCTGCGCCGAAAACGCCGCCATGCGCCGCGGCCGCGCCGCCGACATTCTCGGTCAGGTTCGGGACGCCGTGCTCCGCTGGCCGGAGTTCGCCGCCCAGGCCGGCGTGCCTGACGCCACCGCCCGCCGCCTGGCCGCCACCCACCGCACCGACCTCTGAAGCTTTGACGATCACAGCCGCTGCCGCGCTAGCCGCGGCCTATGTAGGGCATCCGGGTGGCCATGACCGTGAGGAAGGGAACGTTGGCGGTGAGCGGCAGGCCGGCCATGTAGAGCACCGCGTCGGCAACGTGCTGCACGTCCATGGTCGGCTCCGCCATGGTGGCGCCGTTGGCCTGCGCCACGCCCTCGGCCATCCGCTCGGTCATCGGCGTGGCGGCGTTGCCGATGTCGATCTGGCCGCAGGTTATGTCGAAGGCGCGGCCATCCAGGGCCGTCGCCTTGGTGAGTCCGGTGATGGCGTGCTTGGTGGCGGTGTAGGGCGCCGAATCGGGCCTCGGCACGTGGGCGGAAATGGAACCGTTGTTGATGATACGCCCGCCCGCGGGCCGCTGCGCCTTCATGATACGGAACGCCTCCCGGGTGCAGAGAAAGGAGCCGGTGAGGTTGGTGTCCACCACCCGCTGCCAGTCCTGCAGACTGAGCTCCTCCAACGGCACCTTGGGCGCGCCCATTCCGGCGTTGTTGAACAGCAGGTCCACGCGCCCGAACGCATCGCGCGCGGCGGCGAACAGCGCCCGCACCGCCGCTTGGTCGGCGACGTCCGCCGACACCACCAGGGTCCGGGCCGCGTCCATCAGCGCCGCGGTCTCTTCCAGCGCCGCCCGGCGCCGTCCGGCCAGCGCCACGGCGTACCCGCGGGCGCCCAGGGTCACCGCCGTTGCCCGCCCCACGCCGCTGCCGGCGCCGGTCACTACTGCCACTTTCATCGGTTCCGCCATGTTGCCGTTCCTCCTGCCGGGTCTTTCTGCCGGCCTCCCGCTGCCTCTACGACGGCTCGTCGACGCGGACGTAGCGCGCCAGTTCCTGCGAGATGGCCACTCCGTCCGGCGCGTCCTCGCGCTCCACGATCACCTCGTCGTCGGTCACGCTGGTCAACTTGATCGCCACGCCGGGCAGCAGCCGATTGTCGTGCAGCAGGTGCATCAGGTCGGAGTTTTCCTCCGCCTCCTCGGTAATCCGCAGAATCCGGGTGGCCTCACCCTCCGCCACGTCGGTCAACCGCCGCGCGTCCAACAGCCGCCGTTCGTCGCGCGAGCCGGGGAACGGGTTGCCGTGCGGGCAGGTGGTGGGGCGCCCCAGCCGCTCGAACAGGTGTTCCTCCAGGCGCGGCGACAACGAGTGTTCCAGCCGGTCGGCCTCCTCGTCCACGTCTACCCAGTCGAACCCCAGTTCGTCGACCAGCAACCGCTCCAGCAGGTAGTGGCGGCGAATGGTGCGTTCCGCCTGACTGCGGCCGCGCGGCGTCAACCGCAGGCCGTCGTCGGGGTCGAGCACCGCCAAGCCGTGCTGCGCCAGCCGCTTCATCGCCTGCGTGACCGCCGGCGGCGACACCCCCATGCGCTCGGCGATGCGGGCGCCGATGACCGGGCGGCCCTCGCGCAGCAGCAGGTAGAGTTGGATCAGGTATTCGTTTTCGGTAGCGGAGGAGCGCGTCGCAGTCACTTCAGTCAGCCGCGCCCATCATAACCGCCCGCCGCGCCCCGGTCAAGGAACCGGGCTCGCTCGTCGTCGTGGGCGGCGGCGTCGGCGGCGGCGGCGTGCGCGCGGGCTCGTTCGACTCGTCCGATTCGCTCGACTCGTTTGATTCGTCTGATCCGTTTGATTCGTTCGCCCGCGGGGCGCCGCGCGGCGCAGCCCCATGATCACCGGCAGGATGACCAGCGAGCCGACCAGGGTGGACAGCACCAGCACCGCCAGCAGCAGCCCGGACACGGCAATCGGCGGAAACGTGGAGGCAACCAGCACCAGCAGGCCGGCGGCCAGAGAGAGCGCGCTGATCAGAATCGAGCGGCCCGACCTTTCCAGCGCCAGGGCAATCGCCGCCGCGGGAGTGGCCGCGGCGCCGGCCTCCCGCCGGTACGCCAGCAGCAGGTGAATGGCATGGTCCACGCCGACCCCGATCGACAGCGCCGACAGGGTCATCGTCACCCCGTCCAGCGGTATGTCGGCCAGCGCCATGAGCGTAAAGTTGGTCATGAGGCCGGCGGCCACCGGAACCAGGGCGTAAGCGCCGAACAGCGCCGACCGGAAGCCGACCGCGGTCACCAGGAACACCAGCACCACCGAAACAATGGCCGAGCGCACGTGGTCGAGCAGCAGATCGTCCGCCACCGACAGGATCGCCATGCCGTTGCTCCAGATCTCCACCCCCACCTCCGCCGGCACGTGGGCAGTCACCAGCTCCTCGATGCGGTCGGCCGTCTCCCGAAACTCCTGCTCGTTCACCAGGCGTCCGCCCTCCGCCGCTTCCGTAACCCGCACGTTTACGGTGAGGCTGGACGCGTTCTCGCCGATGGTGGATTGCAGCATGGCGTTGGAGAAGCTGTCGTCGGGGAGTCCCTGCAGCAGCCGGGCGAACGCGCCGATGAGTGCCCTGTTGCGCGGCACTTCGTAGGTACCGCGCGCGGCCAGGTTCATGCGGCTGATCTGGGTCACGAACGAGGCCACGTAGGCGACGTCCGGGTCGCTTCGCAACGCGTGTTCCAGGTCGGCGACGCGCTGCAGTTGTTCGGGATCCAGAAAGAAGTTGCGAGTCGCTTCCGGCGCGGTCAACGTGACGTTGACGTCCAGCGCGCCGACCAGCGTACGGCTCACGAACAGGTTGCCCCGAATGAGCTGCGAATCGCGGCCAAACATCCGCGCGAGGTCGGTATCGTAGCGGAGGCGGCCCAGCGACCCCAGGCAGACTACCACCAACGCCGCGGCGGCCACGAGCACCAGATACTTCCAGCGCGTCCCGCCCAACCGCGCCAGCGCGCTCAGGATCGCCGGGGACTGCGGCCACTTGCGGGCCCGGCTCGGCGGCGGCAGCAGCGTCAGACACGCCGGCAGAAAAACCAGCGCCAGCACGGCGCAGTAGGCAATTCCGACCGCGGTTATGAGGCCGAATTCGCGCACCTGGACCAGCGATCCGGTGAGCAAGCTGCTGAACCCGATGATGGTGGTGAGGGCGGCCAGCACGATGGTGGCCGTGACCCGGGCCATCGCCCACTTCACGCTGTCCCGTAGCAGCCCGCCGCGGCTCGCACTGGTGTAGTAGTCGCTCAGCACGTGCACGCTGTAGGCGCTGCCGAGGCTGAGCACGAGCGGTGGGGTCATGATGCTGGTGATCGTGAAGGAGAACCCCAGCAGACGCATCGTACCCACCGTCCAGATCGTCCCCGCCACCACCACGAGCAGCGGCAACACCACCGTCAGCGCGCCGCGAAAGGTGGCGTAATAGGAGATCATGATCACCACCAGAGCGGCGATCAGCAGGCGCGGAAGATCGGTCGTCAGGCGCCGCTTCATGCGGTGGTCGAAGGTGGGATTGCCGCCCCAGTGAATCTCGTAGTAGTCGGCGAGGGGCGCCGTAATGCGCTCCAGCGCCGCGAACAGGCGGTCGTAATCGGCGCGCCGCGGCACGTTGAATACCGCCCCGATCGTGGTGCCGTCCGGCGCCGCGAGCAGCTTGCGGCTGGTCGGATCGTCAAGCAGTCTGCGCTTGAGCAGCTCGGCGTCTTGCGCGGAGTCCGGCGCCCGGCCGCCGGCCGCGATCGGCGCGACTGCCAGGCCGCCGCGCGGGCCGGCGCCGAACGTCAACAGGTTGAAGGGAGTGATGCTGCCGGTAACTTCCTCCAGCGCTTCGATCTGCCGAAAGGCGCCGTCCAACGCCGCGAGCGCGTCAACCGCAAACGGGTTGCTGCTCGCCGCGGCCATGATCAGAAAGTCGCGGTCGGCGCGGGATTGACCGCGTTCCCGGAGCAGGCGTTCAACCTCAGCGGGAAACAGCTCGTCCAGGGTGGAGCGCACCTCGACGCCCGCCGCCAACACCGCGAAGATCACGGTCAGGCCGAGCACCGTTGCGATCACCGCCGGGGCGCGGCGCTGCGCGAACCCGACGATTCCGAACGCGAGTTTGTCAAGCGGGATGCGAGATTCCTGAGTCACGAAGTGAGCATGATGACGGAGCGGTCCGGGGCCGCTCGCGGCAGAGTCGGCTCCAAGTATCGCCCGCGGCGCCGCCGTGCGTCAATCCCCGGCGCGGCGGGCGGCTAGAGACGGTCTATCTCGGTACGCCCGAAGTACACCTTGGCCGGGGTCGCTACCCCACCGAACCGCCACGGGGTCGCTACCTCACGACCACGTAGACGGTGTTGGCGTCTACCGTGTTGGCCGCGACCTTGGCGTCGTATTCCGCCCGGGTCACCTCTCGATCGGCAACCGCCCAGCGGGATGCCGGCGCTGCTGCCCGCCTGGCGGGCAACCCGCCGTGGGTGGTGCCGTCACAACCACGCCCGGCCCGCAGCTACGCTACCGACCGACCGACCACGCGCGGCGTAGGCCTCAGTTGGGTTGGTCGGCGCCGGGGGCGGCGGCGTCCAGTTGCTGCCTGAGGCGCTCGAATTCGGACTTGCCGATGCTGGTCGCCTCCTCGATGGTCGACCACGGGACATCGCGCTGCAGAAATCCTTCAATGGTAAGCAAGACGCCTTCCCGGCGGCCTTCCCGGCGGCCTTCCTGACGGCCCTCCTGGCGGCCTTCCTGACGGCCTTCCTGACGGCCCTCCTGGCGGCCTTCCCGGCGGCCCTCCTGACGGCCCTCCTGGCGGCCTTCCCGGCGGCCTCGCTCCTCTATCTGTTCCACGTAAGTCATTAGCTCTCCTCCACGACCGGGCACGTTACGCCGTAGCGCTGCCCTGAACGCTCGCAGCCCTTCCTCAGACTGCGTCGCCAACACGTACTCCACGTGCCGCGCCAGCACCTCCACCTCTCCCTCCGGCGACACCTCCGCCATCAGCACTGCCGTCCTCTCCACCAACTCATCCCCACCTCGCACCCGCGCCAGCATCGCCATCTGCGTCAGCCGCGCCACCGCCGACCCCAACACCGCTTCCGGCCCTCCCTTCGTCTGGTCGATCAGCAGGTACTCGAACCGCGGCACCCACCGCCACTCCGCCGCCGCTCCCTCCACCAACTCCCGAAACTCCCGCTCCGGCGTCCACCGCCTCCCTCCCTGATAGAATACCAGCGGCACGATCAGCGGCAACTTCGTCTTCTTCTTATTCCTGCTCGCCCCCTGCCACGCCACCCAGATCTGCAGGCAGTAGTTCAGCACCCGCAACGCCATCCAGTAACGCGGCGTCGACTGATGCTCCAGCAGTACGTACACCAGCACCGGCTCCTCCGTCCCCTCCCGCTCCGCCGAGAACACCAAGTCGGCCTCCCGACCGCGCCAGTCGTCGCTCACGAAGCGCCCCGGCCAGTGGGTGAGCGTCGCCCACCGCAGGGAGCCGGCTACCGCAGGCGGCAGGTAGGGGCGCAACAGGCCGGCGGCGTTGCTGGTATCGGAAAACACCCGGTAGAAGTACTTGTCGTGGATCCGGGTGATCTCATCCTCTTCTTCGGGCGGCGCAGCTTCGCTTGGCGGCTGAGCGGAAGGCGGTTCGTTCGGTACCTGTTCGTCGGCCATGAGACTCGCCGGCGACCGTAGCCGCGCTCCGGTCCCGCGTCAAGCGCCCGCATTGTTGACTCATTAAAATCCACACGAACGGGAAGGTGGTGCCTCATCAAGAATCCACACGAACGACCTTGCCCCAAGATTGGGCAGGAACGGCTGGACACGCCACTATACCAGTTGGATGCTGCGCTGCTGGGGCCGTACCGCGTACTGCTGGCAGGACGGGGAGCGGGTCCGGATCGTGGTCGGGCGGCGGCGCGCGGTCCGGTCCCGGTGGCGGTACTTCCGGCGCGGCGGCGGCGAGGGTGGAGGCCGGCGCAGGGCAGGCGCGGAGCCGGCGCGGGCGCGGCGTTCGGGGTACTGTACAGCGCCGGGGGCGTGACCTATACTTGCGGGTAGCTCGCATGCGCATCTGCATGGTCGCCCTCGGCACCCAAGGCGATGTCCGGCCGTTGCTTGCCCTGGCCGCGGGGTTGCGTAGCGCGGGCGAGCAGGTGACCGTCGCCACCCACCGCTACTTCGAGCGGATGGTGCTTGAGCGCGGCCTTGGCTTCGAACCGATTGAAGGGAATCCGCGCGCCATCATCGACAGCCGCCTCGGCCGCGGCTGGGTGCAGTCTGGCACCAATCCGTTGCGCTTCACCCACTACCTGCGCGCCCTGGCCGGCTCCCTGGGCCAGGAGCTGATGGAGGACTGCTACCGCGCCTGCCGCGGCGCGCAGGCGGTGGTCACCGGGCTGCTCGGCTACTTTGCCGCCTGCCACGTCGCCGAGCGGCTGGAGGTGCCGCTGGCCGCGGCGTTCCTGCAGCCGGTCACCCCCAGCCGCCACCTGCCGTCGGTCTTCTTTGCCGACATCCGCGCGCCGGCGGCGGCGCGCCGCGGCTACAACTTCGCCAGCCACCTGCTGGTGGAGCTGATGTTCTGGAGCGTGCTGCGGCGGGAGGTGAACCGCGCGCGCGCCAACGTGCTCGGGCTGCCGGAGGTGCCGCGGCTCAGCACCTTTGCCCGCAACCTGCGCGACAACGTGGTGCTGTACGGATTCAGCCCCGCCGTGCTGCCCCCGCCGGCGGATTGGCCGCCGCAGGTACGGGTCACCGGCTACTGGTTTCTCGACGAAACCGGCGCCGGCAAGCCGCCCCCGGCGGCGCTCACCACCTTTCTGCAGCGCGGCGCGCCGCCGGTCTACGTCGGCTTCGGCAGCATGAGCGGCGCCGAGGAGGAGGCGCTCACCGCCATCGTGCTGGCCGCCCTGCGCCGCTGCGGGCGGCGCGGGGTGCTGGCCACCGGCTGGGGCGGGCTCGGCGCCGCCCCGCTGCCGGACGACGTGCTGATGCTGGACTGGGCGCCGCACGACTGGCTGTTCCCGCGCAGCGCGGCGATCGTCCATCACGGCGGCGCCGGCACCACCGCCGCCGGGCTGCGCAGCGGGGTGCCACAGGTCATCGTGCCGTTCTTTGGCGACCAGCACTTCTGGGGGCAGCGGGTGCGGGAGCTGGGAGTGGGACCGGCCCCGCTGGCGCGGCGCCGGCTCACCGCGGAGCGCCTTGCCGCGGCGCTCACGGAGGCGGCCGGTGCGCCGCAGGTGCGGGCGCGCGCGGCCGCGGTTGGGGCGCGCATCCGCGCCGAGGACGGCGTAGGGACCGCGGTCGGGGTGCTGCGTCAGGCGTTGCGGGAACGGGTTCCGGCGTGAGCGGAGCGCACGCGGGGGCGCGCGCCGGCGCGCCGGCGCCGCTGGCGCTGGTCACCGGCGCCTCCGGCATGATCGGCGGCGAACTGGCGGCGCAACTCGCCGCCCGCGGGCGGCGCGTGCGCTGCCTGCTGCGCCCGGCGAGCGCCGGCGGCCGGCTGGACGCGCTGCCGGTCGAGGTGGTGCGCGCCGACCTCGAGGACCCGGCGGCCCTCGCCGCGGCGGTGGCCGGCGCCTCCCACGTCTACCACGTAGCCGGTTATCTGCACGCCGGGGCGCCGTTCAGCGGCGGCGAGGACTACGCCCCCTACCGCGCGGCCAACGTCGACCTCACCGCCCGCCTGCTGGAGGCCAGCGCGCGCGCCGGCGTGGAGCGGTTCCTGTTCGCCAGCACCACCGCCGTCTACGGGCCGGCGGCTGCCCTGCCGGTCACCGAAGAGAGCCCCACCGCGCCGTTCTCGGCCTACGGCCGCTCCAAGGTCGAAGCCGAAGCGCTGGTGCGCGCCTACGCCGCGGCCGGCCGCGGCGCCACCATCGTGCGCCCGAGCGCCACCTACGGGGCGGGCGACCGTCACTTCCTGCCCGCCGCCCTGGCGCTGGCGCGCCTGCGCCGCGTCCCGCTGGTGGACGGCGGCCGCCACCTCGTGGACTTCGGACACGTAAGCGACGTGGCGCGGCTCATGCTGCTGGCCGGCGAGTCGCCGGCGGCGCGCGGCAAGACCTACAACGCCGCCTCGGGGCGGCCGCAACCGCTGCGCGACCTGTTTTCCGAGTACGCGGCGCTCACCGGGCAGCCGGCCCCCGCCATCATCCCGCTACCGGCCGGGCTTTGCCGCGCCCTCGGCCCGCTGCTGCAGGCGGCGATACGCCTGTTCGCGCCGGCGATGAGCGCCCTGGTCACCCGCGAGGGGCTGGACTACCTGGCCCGCGACGTGAGCTTCGACATGACGCGGGCGCAGGAAGACTTGGGGTTTCGCCCGCGCGTGGACTTCCGCGCCGGCTTGGCCCTTTCGCTGCCGAGCGCCCACGCACCGGACGCCCGCGGATCGGATGGCGGCGGGGCGGACGCCGGCGGGCCGGATGCTCGCAGACCGGACGCGCCCCCCGCCGCGCGTCAGAAGCGATAGCTGGCGCAGGCAACCTCGATGCCGGGGCCGACGGCCAGAAACAGCCCCAGTGCGCCCCGCGGCACGGCGCCGGCCGCGGTTTCCCAACCGGCCGCCGCGGCGGAGGTGAACAGATCCTCGGGGCCGCAATCCGCCAGCCGGGCCGGCTCCACCTTCAGGGCGGCGGCAAGGTCAGCCCGGAACCGCGGCGAAAGCTGCGGCGGAAAGATCACCGCGAAGTCGTCCGCGGTGCGCTGCTCCTCTTGCAGCAGGGCATGCACGGCGGCCGCCAGCGCCTCCAGGTAGTAGTCGTGCAGGCGGGCGTCGCTGATTACCCGCAGCCGCGGCGGGCCGAGGGTATCGGTCTGCGCGTAGGAATGGTACCGCTCCAGGTACTCCGGGCGGCTGGCAAAGTAGAAGCTGCGAAACCCGGTCGCGTCCGGGCTGCGCTCCAGCAGCAACGCCGAACCGGTGCTGGCCACCGTTAGCGGCGGCTGCCCCTGCACCGGCGTCTCGCCGACCTCGGAGGTGGCCACCACCCCTACCCCGCCGCGCGACAGCAGCAGCCGGCCCGCCACCTGACACGCCATCAACACCCCCGGCGGCCCGTTCATCAGGTCGAACGCCAGCAGCGGGCGGGCGCCTTCTGCGGTGCAGGAGCCCTTGAGACCCAGCCGGTGGGCCACCAGCGTGGCCAGCGCCGGCTCGGAGACGAACGCCTCGCGGTACACGCCGGAGTACGTCAGCACGGCAAGGTCAGAGGAGGCGCCCGCGGCGGCGCCCAGTGCGCGCTCCACCGCGCGCGCCGCCAGCGCGACGTTACCGCCCCCGGCGCCGCCGCCCCCGGCGCCGCCGCTCCCGGCGCTGCCGCTCCCGGCGCTGCCGCCCGCGGGGCCGGCGGCGGCATGGTGGACGGCGGCCGCGGCCACGCGCACGCGCTCGCCGGCCGCAATGGCCCGGTAGTAGCCGCGCGCCGCGGCGCCCGCGGCGCCGTTGGTCGCGTGCGGCGCCGGCTCCGGCGGCGCCGCCGGGGCGCGGCCGTTGGCGCCGCCGGCGGCGAACTCCCCAATCCGATACTGCGCCATGCCGATGGTGATGCCGGACGCCTGGATGCTGAACATCACGCGCTGCCCGGGCCGCACCGCGGCGCCGTCGATCAGGTCCTTGAGCGCCACCCAGTGCGAGGTGGTGGCGGTGTTACCGCGGCGCTTGAGGTTGTCCACCATGTTGTCGGGGGTGCACACGGGGCGGCCGAAGCGCCGGTTCATCAGGCGCTTCGCTTGCTTGATCGAGTTGGACGAAGTCTGATGCGGAATGAAGTAGAGCGGATCGTCCACCACCCGGCCGCCCGTTACCAGTTGGTGATAGTGGGCGACGACGTCGATCAGCGCGGCCTTCGCCAGCGCCACCGAATCGGTGAACATGATCGCGCCGTAGCTCTCCGCGGCGTGCGCGACGCACAGTTCGGCGTGCTCGGGCACGGTATACAGGTCCATGAACTCGAACCCCGGCCCCTGCTCCAGGAGCAGGCAGATGCCGGCGTCGCCGAGCGTCAGACACGCCAGGCGATGGTCGTGGATACCCTCCAGTTCGCGTTGCGCGGTAGCGGTGAGATGGGTGATGTACTCGCCGCTCACCACCAGGGCGCGGCGGATGTCGCCGCGGCGAATCAGCTCATCCACGACCAGGACCGCGGTGAACACCCCGGCGCAGGCGTTGCCGAGGTCGAACGCCGCGGCGCCGTGCAGCCCGAAGTGGCGGCGCAGCACGGTGGCGGTGGTGGGCTCGATGCTGTACTCGATCTGCGCGTCCTGCTTGGAGATGTTGGCGGCGATGATGAGATCGATGGCCGACTTGTCATGGCGCGACTGCGCCAGACAGCGGGCCACCGCCGCCTTGGCCAAGTCGACCGAGTACTCGCCGTCGCCGGCCATGCGCCGGCTGGCGATGCCGGTTACGCGCTCCAGCGGCACCGGCACCCGGCGCCGGCAGCCCTTGATCACCGAGCGGGTAGTTACTTCCCGCTCCGGGAGATACACGCCGAGGCTCTCAATGCTGGTGTTGGCCGCAACGCCCCGGGCCGCCGGCTCTGCGCTCACCTGTGGGTTCCCTTGTTTCACCAAATCTACCGTCCGCCACGATGAGCATACCACAATCGGTCAACTTGTTCCGTGTGAGTGAGCGTCCATCGTCGTCCGGCGGCGCGGGGCGCGCGCGGCGGGGCCTCCGCCATCGAAGTTGCGCGGCGGAAAGATCGCCGTGTACGGCGCCGGTGCGCGCGCGGCGCCCGTTGACCGGGAGCGGCAACGGATATAGCCTGACGCCCGCCCGGTAGCCGCGGCCCGATGTCTGACTATCAAGCCCGCATTCGCGCTCTCCACGACCAACTCCGAGGCATCGCGCTCAACTGGGCGATGGGCCGGCCGGTCGACCCCGCGGCCGCCCGGGGGGCGCGCCAGGACGCCATCCGCCTCAATCACCGCCACTACTTCGAGCACGTCCCGATCTACCGCCGCCTCGCCGACCAGGCCGGCATCCCCGCCGAGGCGACCATCGAACAGATCAGCCGCGAGCTGATGTCCACCGATCACGTCTTCAAGTCCTATCCGCAGGCGTACCTGGACCACCACGACTACGGCGCCATGAACGAGTGGCTGCGGCAGGTGTTCGACCGGCCGGTGGAGGTGCCGGTCGCCGGCCTCGACTCGGTGGACGGGTGGCTGGAACGGCTGCGCGACGGCGGGATTCACACCGTGTTCAGCTCCGGCACCAGCGGGCAGATCTCCTTCGTGCCGCGCGACGCCTACACTTGGTCGCTGCTCACCGGGCTGGCCACCTCCTACGTTCCGCTGTTCCAGATGCGGCAGGGCATTGCGCGCGGCTGGGAGCGGCTGGCGGCGCGCACCGCGGCGCGCGCGCTGGCGCCGCAGCGCTTTACGCAGTTCTTTCAGCGCCACGGGCTGCGCGGCTTCCACGGGTTCTTTCTCTCCTTTGCCGGCGGCACCCAGGGCACGCAGGTGGTGGGGCAGGTGCTGGCCGGAATGGTGTCCCGCGCCACCTTCCTGTTCGACCTGAAGCTCTCGGCCACCGCGGTGCGGGCGCTGGTGCGCGGCCCGGCGGACGAACGCGAGCAGCGCCTGGCAGATGAATTCCTGGAGGCGACCGTGCAGCGCCGCGAGGAGAACTACCGCCGGGTGCTGGCCGCGCTGCGCGACTCGGTGACCGCGCGGCGGCGCGCGCTGGTGTTCGGTGCGCCGTTCATGATCAAGGAGTTCTGCGACTGGCTGGTGGCCGCCGGCGAGGAGCTGGTCCTGCGCCCCGGCAGCATGCTGTTCCACGGCGGCGGCTGGAAGAGCTTCGAGGGCGACCGCATCGACGAGGCGGCGCTGCTGGCGCTGGTGGAGCAGGCCACCGGCATCACGCCCGGCAACGTGAGCGAGGGCTACTCCATGACCGAGGCGCAGGTGGTGTTTCCGCGCTGCCGGGAGGGCCGCTTCCACGTACCCCCGATCACCGAGACGGTGGTGTTCGACGACGCCCTGGAGCCGTTGGAGGGCGACGACGTGTACGGCGCGCTCGGGTTCCTCGATCCCTTCGCCGCCTGCTATCCCGGCTTCATCATCACCGGCGACAACGTGCGGCGGCGAACCGGGGCGTGCCCCTGCGGGGTGAGCGGAATCACCATCACCGATATCGGGCGCGCCGCGGGGCGCGAGGTAAAGGGCTGCGGCGGCATCATGGCCGCGATGCAGGGCTGAGTTGAGCGCCGCCCTCCCCCGCCGGCGCGCCGGCCATGCGCCCGCGCTGCCGACGCCGGGAGCCGGGAGTTGGCCGGCGTGGCCGGCGTGAACCGCGCGCCGGCGCCGCCGGGAATTGCCGTCGACGCCGAGGGGGTAATCCGGCTGCCCGCGCTGGTGCGCGGCAGGCTGATCATGCCGCCGGCGCTCCCCCGCGGGGAGATCGAGGCTGCCTTCGCCGCCGCCGGGGACGGGCCGCCCGGCGCCGACCCGCCGACGCTGGTCAAGCTGCCGCAGGCGTGGGTGCTGCGCGAACCGCTGCTGGAGCGCGGTTCGATGCGCGCCGCCGGCGGCTACCAGTATCAGGTGCTGCCCGCGGTGAGCCCGCAGCAGTTGATCGAGGATGATCTCGACGCGCTGGCGAACGAGCTGTACGAGCTCCCGTTCGCCGAGGTGCTGGACTACGTCGCCGGCCTGCAGCAGGCCTACGCCGAAGAGAGTGCGTTGCAGCAGCAGGTCAAGACGCTGGCAAAGCAGACTTCGGAGGCGCCCGACCCCTACGTCGACGCCGGCTTCGCGGTGTTCCCGATCATGCTGGGGCGCGAGGTGGCCGAGTCGATGGTGGACACCGAGCTGGCCGCCTGGCAGATGCCGGGGCGCCGCTTCCTGGATGGCTGGGTGGAGGTACCGGGCATCCAATACCCGGCGCCGGTGCACCTGATCCATGCCCAAAACCTGCCGCCGATTGCCGGCTACGACCCGGCGCAGGCGACTACCCGCATCCGCGCGCTCCCCACCCGCCAGCTTCACGTTACCGCCGGCAACTCGCCGCTGGTGCCGCTCGCGTCGCTGCTGCGGGCGATCTGGACCAAGTCGGCGGCCACCGTCAAGCTGCCCTACGGGGCGACCCTGGCCGGCGCCTACCTGGCGCAGTTGGCGGCGCGCACCTTCCCCGATCATCCACTCACCCGCCACCTGTCGGTGCTCTACTGGCCGGGCGGCGACCGGCAGTTCGAGGCGCCGCTGTTTGCGCCGGGGCGCTACGACCGCATCGTGGTGTGGGGCGCTCCCAACACGGTGCAGTCGGTTACCGAGCGCGCCGCCTTTACCAAAACCGTGACCTTCAACCCGCGCTACGGGGTGAGCCTGATCGGCCGCGAGGCGTTCGACCACCTGGAGCAGGTGGTGGGCCGCGCCGCCTGCGACACCCTGATCCAGAGTCAGAAGGCGTGCATCGCCTCGCAGATCCACTACCTGGAGGCGGACCAGGCGGAGGCGGAACGCTACGCCGCGGCGCTGCGCGACGAGCTGGCGCGCTGGGACCGGTTCGCGCCGGCCGCGCTGAGCCGGCCGCAGCAGGGCCAGCTCCGGCGCATGAAGCGCGGCAGCTTTCTGGGCGCCACCTGGTTCGAGAATCAGGCCGGCGGGGAGTTTCGGTCGGCGGTGGCGGTGATGCCGAGCGAGTTCAACATCATGGAGCATCCGCTGTGCCGGCTGATCGTGGTGCGGCCGGTGCCGGACCTGGAGCGGGCGCTGCAGTACCTGCATCCGGGGGTGGCCACCGCCGGCGTGTTTCCCGAAGCGCGGCGCCGGGCGCTGCGCGTGCGCATCGGGGCGCGCGGGGTGAGCAACGTGCCGCCGCTGGGACAGGCCGGCTACACCTACCCGGGGATGCCGCACGACGGCATGCTGGTGCTCAGCGAACTGGTGGACTGGAAAACCGGATAGTTCAGTGAGGTGAGGTCAGGTCAGGTCGGGCCGGCTGGTCAGGCGTCCGGGGCTGGTGAGGCGCCCGGCGGGGCCGCCGCCCAGGCGCGCGCCAGGCGGTCCAGACCCTCGGCGATAGACACCGGCGGCGCGTAGCCGAGGTCGCGGCGCGCGGCGCCGATGTCGAACCAGTGCGACGAGGAGATTTCCCGTACCAGGAAGCGGGTGAGCGGCGGCGCCGCGGCGGGCCGCAGCACGCGGCAGGCTCCTTCCACCAGCCCGGCGGCGGCCAGCGCCAGCCAGCGCGGTACGCGGCGCCGCACCGGCGGCGCGCCGGCCAGCTTCAGCAGGCGGCCCACGAAGCCCCACAGATCGACCGGCTCGCCCTGGGATATGAAGTAGGCGCGGCCCGCGGCGCGAGCGCCGGGGGCGAGGCGCTCCACCGCCAGCACGTGCGCCGCGGCGGCGCTGTCTACGTAGGTCACGTCGATGCGGAACGGGCCGCGCCCGATTTGCACCAGGCGTCCGCGGCGGGCGCGGTCGATCAGCGCCGGCACCAGGTGACGGTCGCCGGGGCCCCAGATCAGGTGCGGGCGCAACGCTACGGTGGCCAGCGCGCCGCGGTTGGCGGCCAGCACCGCCTGCTCCGCTTGCGCCTTGGTGCGCGCGTAGGGCGAGTCGTAGTGGCCGGGATAGGGCACCGACTCGTCGACGCCGCGCAGGTCGCGGCCGGCGAACACCACGCTCGGCGAGCTGGCGAACACCAGCCGCTCGACGCCGTGGGCGCGGCAGCCGGCGATCACCGCCTCGGTGCCGGCGACGTTGACCGCGTGGAAGCGGCGCGCGCTGCCCGGCATGCCGGGGACCAGCGCCGCGGCGTGCACCACCGCCCGGCAGCCGGCGCAGGCCGCGGCGGTGGCGCCCGCGTCCGCCAGGTCGCCGCGCACCTGCTCCATGCCGCGCGCCGCCAGCGCCGGGTAGCTGCCGCGCGCGTAGCTGCGCACCTGATGGCCACGGCGCAGTAGTTGCTCGGTGATGGCGCGCCCCAGGAAGCCGCCGCCGCCGGTCACCAGGACCTTCACGGTGCCCGGCTTCTCAGGCGCGGTCCGGCGGCGCCGGCGCGGCGGGAGCGGCCGGAGTGGCCGGGGCGGCCGCGTTGCCGGCCAGCTTGCCCCAGGTGGCGAACAGGAACCAACAGATAACGAGGTTGGCCGGCAGGGTAACGAGCAGGGCGGCGGTGCCGAACGGCGTCATGCTCTGCGCGAAGAGCAGGTAGGTCCAGTCGGCGAACATCTCGCTGAGGCGGATGCCGGTGACCAGCAGCAGCCAATGGGCGGCGCGGCGCCAGCGCGGCAGCGCCGCGATCTGCACCACCGAGAACGCCACCCAGATGGCGCCGCTACGGCGCAGCAGCCCCTGCGGATCGACGTAGTCGGCGCCGTGCAGGATGCGGTACCAGAGGTGCGGCAGCAGCAACGCCCCCACCGCCACCAGCAGGTCGAACACCACCAGGGAGATCAGGATCACGTCCACCAACCGCGCGCGCGGGGGGCTGACCGCGGCCGGGGAGCGCTGCTTAGCGGGCATCAGGTGCTATAGTAGCATGGCGATGATTGCCTGGGTCCTGCACGGCAAGCGCGACCTGCGCCGCGAGCGGCGCCCCGATCCGGCGCCCGCCGCCCACGAGGTGCTGCTGCAGGTGGAGCGGGTCGGCATCTGCGGCAGCGACGTTCACTACTACCGCCACGGCCGGGTGGGAGCGTTCGTGCCCTCGCGCCCGTTCGTGATCGGCCACGAGGTGGCCGGCGAGGTGGCGGCGGTCGGCGCCGCAGTGACGCACCTGCAAACCGGCGACCGGGTAGCGGTCGATCCGTCGCAGGCGTGCCTGCGTTGCGCTTGGTGCCGGAGCGGGCGCAGTAACCTGTGCCCGGAGATGCGCTACTTCGGCAGCGCGGCCAGCGATCCGCCTACCGACGGCGCGCTGTGCGAGCTGAAGGCGGTGCCGGCGGCCAACTGCCACCGCCTCGGTGACGCCTTGAGCTATGCCTCGGGGGCGCTGCTGGAACCGTTGGCGGTGGCGTGCCACGCCGTGCTGCGCGCGGGCAACCTGGCCGGGCGCCGGGTGGCGGTGAGCGGCGGCGGCACCATCGGCCAGCTCGTGGCCACCGTGGCGCGCGCCCTCGGCGCCGGCCACGTGGCGGTGGCCGACCCGCGCCCGGCGGCGCGGGCCGCGGCGGAGGCGCGGGCCGACGAGGTGCTCGATCCCGCGGCCGGCGCGGCCCCGGCGGGCGGCGCGCCGCAAGTGACCTTCGAAGCGGCGGGGGCCGCCGATTCGCTGCGCTGGGCACTAAGAAATACCGCGCGCGGCGGCACCATCGTGCAGATCGGCACCCTGCAGCAGGAGGTGGCCGCGCCCCTCAATCTCGTCATGGCCAACGAGCTGCAGGTGGTCGGCAGCTTCCGATTCGCCGGCGGCTTCGAGGTAGGCGCGGCGCTGCTCGCCGCCGGGCGCATCGAGGTGGAGTCGCTGATCAGCGCGGTGCTGCCGCTGGCGCAGGCGCCGGCCGCCCTGGAGCAGGCCGCCGGCGACCCGGCCGCGCTCAAGCTCCAGGTCACCCGCCAGTAAACCAACGCCGCCGGCGGCGTCTTCCAGGGCGACCGGGATCCGCCGACCCGCCGCGCACTCGGCGCCCTGGCTACGGTGCGGACCTTCCGCCGGCCCCCCTGCCCGCCCGCGCGTTGCAAGGGCGGCTGCCCGGCGGTAAGGTGCCTTGAAGAATGCGAATCCGTGCCGCCCTCTCCCTCGCGCTGCTGCTGGCTGCCGCCGGCGCCGCGGTTGCCGACGGCCCCTACGTGAACGCCACCGGCGGCGTGGCGCTGGTGCCGGGCCTCAATGACACGCCATTCGAGTTCCTGGAGAACGTGACCCAAGTCGACCGCACCAAGGGAATCGACGACTGGGAATTCGACGCCGGCTTTGTTGCCAGCGGCGCGCTCGGCTACAAGTTCGGCGCGGTACGGGTGGACGCGGAGTTCTCCTACCTCACGGCCAACTTTGCCTTTACCGCTGACCAGGCCGCCGGTACGGAGAAGGACGACAACCTCACGGCCCTGCTGCTGCTGGGCAACTTCTGGTACGACGTTGACCTGGGCGGCGTGGTGGCACCCTACGCCGGCCTCGGGGTCGGCGGCGCCAATCTGTCCGCCAAGCTGATCACCGACAAGGACACTTGGTTCGACGGCTCCGGCTGGGGGTTCGGCTTCCAGGCCGGCGCCGGCGTCGTCGTCACCCTGGTGGCCGGATTCTCCATCGACCTCGGGTACCGATTCTCCGGCTCCCTGCAAACCGAGCTGTTCGACAAGGCCAATCCCGACCTGAGCAGCCTGAGTCCCGCCCCCCTGGCCCACCGCATCCAGCTCGGCGTCCGCTTTCCGTCCTGAGCGGGTTGTTGCGGGCTGGCCTATCGCAGTACACTATGGTCGATCCTACCCTCAGCGAGGCATTTACCTATGCGTTTGAGCGCCGTTCTCCTTACTATCGCGTTGCTGTCCGTTTCCGCGGTAGCCACTTTGGCCCAGACTCCGATGATGACCGAAAGCTCCGGTGTCTACGTGAACGTCGGCGGCGCGCTCACCCTGCTCCCCGGCACGACCGATACGCCGTTCAGCAAAGTTGATCCCGCCCCACATGCGGCCAACAACAAGACAAGCTGGGACTTCGACCTTGGGCTCGGCGCCAACGGCGCCCTGGGTTATGACTTCGGCAGCTTCCGCGCCGACGCGGAGTTTACCTACCTGAGCTCGAAGTTCGTGTTCGGCGTAGACAAGACCAAGCGGCGCGACAATGACGACAAGGCCGACGACACGCTCACCGTCATGGCGGGAACCGCCAACGCTTGGTACGACCTGGACACCGGCACCGTCTGGTCGCCCTACATCGGGGTTGGCGTCGGCGCCGCCCACCTGCAGGTGAAACTGGCTACCGGCGAGAACCAGGGCGACCAGTACTTCGAAGGCAACGGGTGGGGATTCGTCTACAAGGCCGGGGTCGGCGTCGCCGTGGAGGTGCTCTCCGGATTCTCGGTGGTGGCCGGCTACCAGTTCTTCGGCACGTTGGAGACGACGGTCACGGACGGGAAAGACCAAACCACCACCCTGGATGACCACACCGTGAGTCCGACGCTCATGGCGCACGGCGTCCAGGTCGGCATGCGGTTCCTGTTTTAGCGCGGCCCGCAGGCCACTACCGGCAGGTCCTTCATCGCGTAGAGGCCGGGCGCCGCCGCGGCCAGCGCGGGCGCGCTGTTGACCACGATGGCCGCGGTCGCGGTGTCGCCGGGCGCGCCCCCGGGGATGGTCACCTCCAGGTCGGGGGTACCGGTGAGCGCTACCGTGTCGCGGGCGCGCGGGGCGCCGACGTAGGCCCGGAACTCAAACTCCACGACCGCGCGGCCGGCGCACGATCCGACCGCGGTCTGCCGCAAGCCGACCACGCCGCCGGGCGGCACCTTGGCGTAACCGCCGGCCACCTCCCGCTCCGCCAGCACCGGCTCGATCTTCTCGCTGAAGTCGTCCAGCTCCCAGCCGAATCCGGCCGCCAGCAGCGCCGCCGACTGCTCCAGGCCGACGTGACCGAAGCCGCCGCCCGCCACCGCCGCGGCGAACTCCTGCGGCGATATCCCTACCCCGATCTTGCGCTGAAACGGCTCTCGGCGGGCGGCCGCGTCCTGGATCCGCGTCACCCTCACCGCGCGTACTTCGGCGCACAGGCCGGACATGAACAGCGGCCAGGTGTCCATCAGAAAACCGGGATTGACCCCGGTGCCGAGAATCGACACCCCGTGGCGGCGCGCCAGCTCCTCCAGCCGCGCCGCCAACTCCGGGTCGCGGCGAGCGGGAAACGCCAGCTCCTCGCAGGTGGACACCACGTTGGCGCCGGCGGCGGCAATCATGGCGAGTTGGTCGAACACCTCCGCCACCCGCGACCCGGTGGCGTGGAACACCACCGCCGGCCGCAGGTCGCGCAACGCCGCCGCGGCGTCGCCGTACACCGCGGCGCCGAGCCGGCGGCCCATCCCCGCCACCTCGCCCAGGTCGCGGCCCGCCAGCGCCGGGGCGACGTCGATCCCTCCGAGTAGCGCGAGCTGCGGCCGTTGCGCCGCCAGCCGCGCGATGCTGCACCCGATAGGGCCGCAGCCAAACTGCACCACGCCAATCGTCCCTGCCATCGGCCGCGCAGCATAGCAGCCCCGCCCCGGCGTTGCAGCAGCCCGGGGGTTTGCAGCCGTGGCATCGCCGCCGTACGATGCCGCCACCAATGCGCGATCCCTTCCCCCCGGGCGCGCGCCCGTGAGCCGCCGCGCGCTGATCATCCAACACATCGCAGTGGAAACCTTGGGCGCCAACTTCAGCGCAGTGCTGGCCGACGCCGGCTTTGAGATGGTCGCGCTAACAGGCGGGGCCGCGGGCGGGTTCGCGCCGCCGGAGCTGCCGGAGCCGGATCTGATCGTCTCCCTGGGCGGCCCGCAGTCGGCCAACGATCCGAACCCAGCCCTGCAACAGGAGATCGACTACCTGCGCGCCGCCGCCGCCGGGCAGCCGCCGGTCCCGGTGGTGGGCGTGTGCCTCGGCGCGCAACTGCTGGCGCGGGCACTCGGCGGCGAGGTCTCCCCTACCGGTGGCTATCAGTTCGGATTGCGCAAGATCGACGTAACCGCCGCGGGCGCCGCCGACCCGGCGTTCCGGGAACTCGCCGTGCCGCTGGTGCCAACGCTGCACGGCGAACAGTTCTCGGTACCGCCGGGGGCCACGCTGCTGGCGACCGGCACCATGCTGCGGCGCGACGGCGCCTACCTCCGCATCCCGATGGCGTTCCGCTACGGCCTCAGCTACGGCTTCCAGTTCGAGCCGCAACTGACCTTCGCCGAGTTGCGCGTCTGGAACCGCGAGCTGGCCGGCGACTACGCGCTCATGGGTGACCGCTTCGACCCCCGCGAGGAGGCCGCCCGCAACCTGCGCGAGTTCGCCGCCTTCGCCCCCTGTCACGAACGCCAGATGGCCCGCCTCCTCCGCGCCATCCTCCGCCAAGCCGGACCGGCCGGGCGCGCGGGGTGTTGACGAGGGGCGCGCGCTGGGCAACGGTTGGGGGCATGGAACGCGTCGCATCGCAATCGCCCGTCCTGCTGAGCGCCGGGCAGGTCCGCCAGTTCATCGCCGACGGCTATCTGGTGCTGCAGCCGTCGCTGCCGGCCAACCTGCATAGCGCCATCTGCCGCCGCCTTGATGAGGCGATTCCGGCCGCCGACAACCCCGGCAACAACGTGCTGCCGCTGGTGCCGGAGATGCGCCACGTGCTGGAGGCGCCGGAGGTGCGCGGCGCCCTGCTCACCCTGCTCGGCCCCGGCTACTTCGAGCACCCGCATCGTTTCTGCCACATCGAAGATCAGCAGCCCCGCGACGGGCTCGACTATCCCGCCAAGCTGGCCGCCAACTGCCACCAGGACTCCTACACGCCGCTCGGCCGCCCCCGCCACCACCACCTGCGCTACCTGCGCCTCATGTACTACCCGCAGGACACGCCGCAGGAGATGGGGCCGACGCACGTCATTCCCGGTACCCACCTCAACGCCGGGCTGAACGACGCCGAGCGCGCGCGGCCGCTGCCGGTGCGCGGCGGGGCCGGCACGGTGAGTCTGACCCACTTCGACCTCGGGCACGCCGCGGGGGTCAACTTCAGCGCGCAGCGGCGCTTCATGGTCAAGTTCATCTTCATGCGCGCCGCGGCGCCGCAGGCCAACGGCTGGGCGGGGCCGGAGTGGGCCTGGAGCAACCCCGATCAGATCACCGCGCCGGAGCGGCTGGATCTGGCTTGGGCGCACCTTTGGGACTGGCTGCGCGGCGCCGATCGCTACGCCAGCCTGAGCGCCGGGGCGTTGGCCGGCGCGGCGCCGCCGGCCAACGCCACCGCGAGCGTGGACGAGCTGGGCGCGCGGCTGGCCGGTGGCGCGGACGACGCCGAGCGGGTAGCGGCCGCGCATGCCCTGGCCGCCCGCGGCCCCGCGGCAGCGGCGGCGGCGCCGGCCCTGACGGCGGCCCTCAACCAGGCTCCCGACCCGGTGCGCGTCGCTGCCACCTACGCCCTCGGGGCCATCGGCGCACCGGCGGTGGAGCCGCTGGCCGCCCTGCTGCGCGGCTCCGGCGCTGCCCTGCCCCGCCTGCTCCGCAACGTCCGCCGCACCAACCGGAAGGCGCAAAGCCACGAGGGGGCGATGGTGATGGATGACGCCGGCCACGCGCTGGGGGCGATCGGCACGCCGGCGCTGCCCGCCCTGGTCGAGTTGCTGCGCGACGAAAGCGAGTGGGCGCGCTTCAACGCCGCCTTCGCCATGGGGGAGATGGACGCGGCCGCGCGGGACGCAGTGCCCGCGCTGGTGGCGGCGCTGGCCGATCCGTCGCACTTCGTGGTGCGCGCCGCCGCGGACGCGCTGGGCGCCGTGGGGGCCGCGGAGGCCGCCGGGCCACTCGGCGCGCTGCTGCACGCCGAACGCCCCGGCTGGGACGAGGTCCTGATCCGCGGCTGGTGCATCCGCGACCAAGTACGGGTCAACGCCGCCACCGCGCTCGCCCGCCTTGACACGGGCGCCGCAGCCGCCGAGGCCGACCTGATCGCCGCGCTGGACGATCCCTGCGGGCAGGTAGCGACCTTCGTGCTTACCGCGTTGCGCCGCATCGGCTCAGCGGCGGCGACGGAGGCCGCCCTCGCCATGCTGAGCGCGCAGCGCTGGGACCCCTCCCTCACCGGCCCCTACCGCTTCTGAGCGGCGTGCCGCGGACCGCGACCGTGAGCGAGCCGGCCCTCATCCCGCGCCCGGCGACGGTGACCCTTGGCGCCGGCTCCCTGCCGGTGCGCGACACCACCGCCATCGCCGCGGATTCCGCGAGCGGCCCCGCGGCGGCGTTGCTTGCCGCGCTGCTGCCGCCGGTGGGCGGCGCGCCGCGGCCGGTGAACCAAAGCGCGGCCCTTCCCGCGGCCGCGGGCGCCCACGCGGCCAACACCATCACGCTAGCCGTGGATGGCGCCCGCGCCGGCCTGGGCAGCGAAGGCTACGAGCTGATCATCACTCCCAACTACGCCGCCGTGACCGGCAGCGACTCGCGCGGAGTGCTGTGGGCGGTGCAGACACTGCGGCAGTTGCTACTCCTCACCCCGCCCTCGTCCCAGGCGCCGGGGCCGGCGGGCGCGGCGCTGCCGGCGGTGACCATCCGCGACCACCCGCGCTTCGCGTGGCGCGGCCTGCATCTCGACGTGGCGCGCCACTTCTTTCCCGTCGCGTTCGTCGAGCGGCTCCTCGATCTAATGGCGCTCTACAAGCTCAACACCTTTCACTGGCACATGACCGACGATCAGGGTTGGCGCCTGCAAATACGCTCCCGGCCGCGGCTCACGGAGGTGGGCGCCCGCCGCGCCGCCACTCCCCTGCCCCACGACCGCAACCGCTCGGACGGCGTGCCGTACCGCGGCCACTACACGCAGGACGAGGTGCGGCGGGTGGTGGCCTACGCCGCCGCGCGCGGCATCACCGTGGTGCCGGAGATCGAGCTGCCCGGCCACGCGCTGGCCGCCCTGGCCAGCTATCCCGAGCTCGGCTGCCGCGGCGCCGGCTACGAGGTGGCCGCGAGCTGGGGCATCAAGAACGAGGTGCTGTGCGCCGGGCGCGAGTCCACCTTCACCTTCCTGGAGGAGGTGCTGGGTGAGGTGCTGGAGCTGTTCCCCGGCCGCTTTGTCCACGTCGGCGGCGACGAATGCCCCAAGCAGCGCTGGAGGGAGTGTCCGCACTGCCAGGCGCGCCGCGCCGCCGAGGGGCTGCGCGACGAAGACGAGCTGCAAAGCTGGTTCATCCGCCGCGTCGGCGCGTGGCTCGCGGCGCAGGGGCGGCGCCTGGTCGGCTGGGATGAAATCCTGGAAGGCGGCTTGGCGCCGGGGGCGGCGGTCATGAGCTGGCGCGGAATCGACGGCGGAGTGGCCGCTGCCGCCGCCGGCCATGACGTGGTGATGTCTCCCAACACCCACTGCTACTTCGACTACTACCAGTCACCCGACACCGCCGCCGAACCGCCCGCCATCGGCGGCTGCCTGCCGCTGGAGCAGGTCTACGCCTTTGACCCGGTTCCCGCCGCCATTGACCGCGCGCACGCCCACCACGTGCTGGGCGTCCAGGGCAACGTCTGGACCGAGTACATCCCGACCCCCGAGCAAGCGGAATACATGACCTTCCCCCGCGCCCTCGCGCTCGCGGAAGTAGGCTGGACCCCGGCCCCCCGCCGCTCCGCCTCCCACTTCCTCCACCGCCTGCACGCCCACCGCCACCTGCTTGACCGCCTCGCCGTCCGCTACCGCCCCTGGCCGCCCGGTTGAACCGTGCGCCTGCGGATGATCGATGAGGTTTGGGGTGACACCGTAGCGCGCGACGATAGTCCCTTCGTAACGTGGGGTAAGGCTGTTGGATGACCCGCACACCGCATTGGACGACCTTCTCTCCGGCGCCGGAACACGCGGCGCTCAGCAGCGTGCCGAGCTCTCTGATTTCTTGGCGGATCTTCTAGCATACCCGGCTAACGAAGGTATAAGACCGAGGTTGATAGACCGATTGGATACAGCCGTGCTGAAGTGGCTCGTTGGCAGGCGTGAATGGTCGCCGAATCAGATCGTCGAGTATCGCACCCGCGCATACCTCGCCCACGTCTCGGACGCGCTTGCCATTGCGGCGCTCTTGCCGCTAAAGATCACCGCCAAATCCATGATCCGCACACTCTATACTTGGGATGACTGGGTCCGCAGGATGCGGCTTCTCGGAGACATTGACCTGCTTCCAGAATTCGACATGGTGTTGATTCAGCATCAGACCGATGGCTGCCTTACGCATCGCTGGTTCGCGGCGTGCGAGGAGGCCGCTTGGGGCGGCCCCTACTGGCAAGCCAGGTTGCGTACCGGTCTCCTGGGGCTCCGCAAAATCCCCGTTACGACGGAAGCCCGACCAGAAATGGCCGTGGCGGCCGCCCTTGTAAGATTTGGCGTACTCGCACTCTCCCGCAAAATGCACCAGGTTCAGGTCGAGAGGGCGGTTCGCCGCCACGCCGGCGCGCTGGCGGCGCTGTATCCGCGCCATGAAGGACATTGGCGAGGTGTTTGGGCCGGAGCGCTCAAGCTCGATCGCAAGTCACTGCGAGAAGAATCAGCTTCTCTGTCGACCGTGGCTGCTTGGCTTGGTCACGGCGAGGCACACTCTAGCCGGACGCCCGGTGGCTCACCCGATCCCGGCCCGGAGCTTCCAGGTTGACAATATCCATAGCGTCGGTGAAAGCGGTGTCCGGTGTCACGCGGAGTTCTCCGGTTAGGAGAACCGATGTCAAGCCAGTCTTGACGATCTGCAAGGTGTGCAGTGATCGCAGGGAGGTTTCAATTTCGTCGTCCATCGAAGAGAGGATTCCGGCAATCTTGCGTTGCTCGGAAAGCGGCGGCAGATATACTCGAAAGCCACGAACTATTCGTCTCGATATTTCCAGGAACGTACTGCCGGCCGCCAACTGCTTCAGTCGCCGTGCGTGATATTGAATCAGGTAGTAGAGAAAGTCAACACAGGTTAGTTTGCCGCATGGAATCAAGTTCTGGAAACCTTGGTTCGTTGCCATCGGGACTCGATTGATTGCGCACGCACCAATAGTTGCACGTGTCGTCATCAACAACGAATTGGGCGGAAGGAGGGTCGCCGAGGAGCTTGTCAATCCGGCGCCCGTGATTGACGCGGCAGTTTCCCCGATGGTCCTTCCGTGGAGTCCGGTTACGTCAGTCGGTGTCGCCCAAGGGACGTCTCCGTTCCAGAAGGCTTGCTGGCTTCGTCTCGGTGTGCCGCCGCCAACAACAGTGGCAATATCCGATAGATTCATGGCCATCCAATCTGCGGGAATCTCGCCGATTTCCGTATTCTTGAACCGTATGTGCCACCCGGGCAGGCCGCGGGTGAACAGGTTATTCATTACGCCGCGCTTGGCGACCTGAACCTGGTCGACAATCGCCTTGGTCTTCTCGATCGTATTGTCCACGGAAGAAAGGATGGCGGCGATTTTGCGTTGTTCGGAACGAGGCGGCAACGACAGCCGATACGATCCTACGTCATGGGCAGTGACGGCGGGATAGTTGCTGCCGGCCATACGCGTCTTCAGATACTCGACGAATTCGGGTGACATGATCTTCTGGTACAGATAGCCGCCGTCCACCCCCTCGCCGGGCCGCACGACCGCATAGCCCGTTGATGCGATGAGGTTTCCTTTCGCCTCTCGGACGTGGGCGAAGTTGCGGAGATACGGTCTGACGGTCGACACGAGGATGTCGCCGTTGCGGACTACCCTCCTGGCCCGGCTCGACGCCTCTGCGAAGCGAAGTGTCCGGCCGCCGCCGATGAACCCCGGCTGCTCTATGGCCGCGATGTCAAGGTACTCCATCAAGTAGTCGGGATCGGTCTTACTTCCAAGCTGCTCCGGGTTCACCCGTGCGAGGCTACCGAGTTCTGAGAAGACCCACCCGTCAGGCGCCGCGCCGCCAGGGAGGCCACTGGTGAACCGGTCAATCACTACGCGACGCTTGACGGTCCGCACCTGGTCGACGACCTCCTGGGTCTTCTCAATGGCGTTGTTCGCCGAAGAAAGAATCGCAGCTTCATGCGCTGCTCGTTGATTGGAGGAAGGGATAATCCTTTACGTTAGCGGTCGACCGCCTTGGTGCGCCAGTACCATTTCTTCATCTCGTCCGTTAGGTCAGACCAGGGGGCCACGTCTTTCGCGTATTGATCCCTATAGCCGTCGGGGCAACGCCGAGTAAACCCGCCGTACGTCAGCGTTAACTCGACGTAGTGCTCGGGCTCGTTGCGGTTGGTAATTTCACCGCTCAGCGTAAACGTGTACGTGGCGGGTCCGGCGGCAGCCTCGGACTTTGCGCTGAACATGTCATCGCACGCCCCGGTGATGCGTGCATCCGTGGTGACTATCAAGGCAGATTGGTCGAAGTCACTCCACACACCGTTGCGGTAACCGTTGTCGTACAGTTGCAACGTCCGGTCGGCGTCGTCGAGGTTACCGTACAACTTCAGGCTACGAGTGTTCTCCCCTGCTTGTTCCCAATCATTGCCAACTGCGGCACCGGACTGGCGCGGTAGATACGGCCTCGGCGCCGGTGCCGGCGTTGGGTTTGCCGCCTCGGCGCGCCAGTGCCACTCCTTTACCTGATTAGTCACGTTCAACCAGGGAGCATCCCTTGCTTCTGTCGATGATCCCATCACATAGCCCTCCGGGCAGCGCGAATCCTTTCCGCTATAGGTCAGCGTAAACTCCGCATGGCGTACGGACCGGCGATTGTCGTCAGTAAATTTCGCCGTCAGCGTAAACCTGTCCGTTGCAATCTCTTCTAGTGGTTTCTGCGTGTGATAGCACCTTCCGGCGGAGACTTCAAAGACATATGGATCGAAGTCCTTCCACTGCCCGTCGCGATGGCCCAGGTCGTGCACCTGCAGCGTACGGGCAGCTTCGTCAAGGCGGCCAACTTGCAGCGTGTAAGTTTCCTCACCTTTGCTCCAGTCGTCGCCAATCTCAGCGCCGGACAGCCTCGGCAGGTACTGGCGTACTACCCCCATGCTTGCCGGTGGCGGCTCCGGTGTTGGAGTAGTAGACGGCGGCGTCGGTTGTGGCGCCGGCGTTGGGGTGCCGCCGCCTTCGTCATCAACGTTGGCAGCGTCCGGGCATGCCACGATTGCGATACTGGCGCCGATTGCCAGAAACAGCAGTGCGAGTCGATTCACGTTGATTACTCCTCCCAGGTGCGGACGGCGTTCCAGGTTGCGGGTGACAGGCTACGAGCGTAGCAGAGGATCGTCAAGCCGCTACCGGGGCGGGCCGGGGGCGAGTTGAGCGGCGCCCGGACGTCAGGTGTGGGCGTGGGCGTGATGATGGTGGTGGCCGGACCCGCCCCACGGCGGCGGGCCGGCGCGCTGGCCGATTCCGGCGCAGGCGGCGTTGACCCAGGCCACGACCTCGGCGACGCCGGCGCCGGCCTTCAGGTTGGTCATGACGAACGGCCGGTCGCCGCGCGCGGCGCGCACGTCGGCGGCCATGCGCTGCAGGTCCACCTCCACGTAGGGGGCCAAGTCCACCTTGTTGACCACCAGCAGGTCGCTGCGGGTTATCCCCAGGCCGCCCTTGCGCGGTATGTCGCCGCCCTGCGCCACGTCGATGACGTAGATCTGGTAGTCCACCAGGTCGGGGCTGAAGGTGGCGGCCAGATTGTCGCCGCCACTCTCGATGAACGCCATGCGGGCGTCGTCGAAGCGCTCCAGGAGCAGCCCCAACGCGTCGGCGTTCAGCGAGATGTCGTCGCGCACCGCGGCGTGCGGGCAGCCGCCGGTCTCCACCCCCGCGATGCGGCCCTCGGCCAGGGCGCCGGCGCGAATCAGGAACTCGGCGTCCTCGCGCGAGTAGATGTCGTTGGTAATGGCGACGATGGAGTGCGCGCCCTCCAGCTCCTGGCACAGGCGCAGCAGCAGGTGGCTCTTGCCGGCGCCCACCGGGCCGCCGATGCCGAAGCGCACCGCCCCGCCGGCACCGCCGTTGCGCTGGCCGCCGGCGACGCCGCCGCGGGAATGATGATCGCCGTTGGCATGATGATGGCCGCCGGCATGGTGGTGGTCGTGATTCATTGCCACTCGTAGCTCCTCAACTGCTCAACTGCGAAAGTAGCGCGCCGCCAGTTCGCCGTGGCCAAGAACGGCCAGGTCCCAGCCGGGCGCGGCGGCGGTTAGCGGGCGGCGCGTGCGGGCGACTTCGCGCGCCAGCTCGGTGATCTCGCCTAGCAGGCCGCCGGCCACCGCCAGCGCCTCGGTCTGGCCCACGGGAATGGTGCGCAGGGCTACCTGCGTCCACTGGCGCACGGTGGCCAGCAGGTAGGCCTGCACCAGCGCCGCGGCGTCGATGCCCAGGGCCGCGCCCAACACCCCCCACGCCACCGGCTGCTGCAGGCGCTGCTCGCAGCCGCGCGCGGCCTGCTGCGCCGCGGCGTAGCGCCGGCTCCCGCGCAGGCCGGCGAATGCCGCCCCCGCCGCGGCCATCAGCGAGCGCCCCAGTTGGGCGCCGGCGGCGCGCGCCTCGCGCGACGGCAGGAAGCTGGCCGCCTCGTCGCTGAGCCGGGCCAGCCGGCGCGCCAAGCCGTGCTCCGGCGCCCGCTCCGCCGCCTGCACGGCGCGCACCGCGGCGCGGCCCTCCAGCGGCGCCACGCCGTAGCGCAGGGCGTCGCGGATCCAGGCGCTCAGACTGGCGGCGCCGGTCACCCAGCCGCGCCGTATCGCCCACTCCAATCCCCAGGAGTGGGCAAACGCACCCGTTGGAAGCGCGCTGTCGGCGAGCAGCAGCAGGCGGCTCAGCTCGCGGTCGTCGGTCACCGCCATGCTCAGAACATGAAGTAGCGCTGCGCCAGCGGCACCTCGGCGAGCGGTTCGCACGCCAGCAACTCCCCGTCCGCGCGCACGGCGTAGGAGTCGGGGTCCACCTCCATCACCGGCAGCGCGGCGTTGCGCGGCAGGTCGCGCTTGCTCAAGCCGCGCGTATCCCGCACCGCCTCCAGGCGGCGGCGCAGGCCGGCCCCGCCGCCGGCCGCAGCCTCCAGCGCGGCGCCGCTCAGAAAGGTGACGCAGGTGGCGGCGCGCGCCGCGCCGTGGGCGCCGAACATCGGCCGCCCCCACACCGGCTGCGGCGTGGGAATGGAGGCGTTGGCGTCGCCCATCGCGGCGAAGGCGATGAACCCGCCCTTGAGCACCACCTGCGGATGCACGCCGAAGAACGCCGGCTGCCACAGCGTCAGGTCCGCCAGCTTGCCCACCTCCACCGAGCCGATCAGGCGGCCTACCCCGTGCGCCACCGCCGGGCAGATGGTGTACTTGGCGACGTAGCGCTTGATGCGTTCGTTGTCATGGCCGGCCGGATCGCCGGGCAGCGCGCCGCGCTGCACCTTCATCTTGTGCGCGGTCTGCCAGGTGCGGGTGATCACCTCCCCGACCCGCCCCATCGCCTGGCTGTCGCTGGCCATGATGCTGATCGCGCCCAGGTCGTGGAGAATATCCTCGGCGGCGATGGTCTGCGGCCGGATGCGGCTGTCCGCGAACGCCACGTCCTCGCGGATCGCCGGGTCCAGGTGGTGGCACACCATCAACATGTCGCGGTGCTCGGCCACCGTGTTGACGGTAAACGGGCGCGTCGGGTTGGTGGAGCTCGGCAGCACGTTGGCCTCGCCGCACACCCGCAGGATGTCGGGCGCATGGCCGCCGCCGGCGCCCTCGGAGTGAAAGGTGTGGATGGTGCGGCCGCGGAAGGCGCGGATGGTGTCCTCCACGAAGCCGGCCTCGTTGAGGGTGTCGGTGTGAATCGCCACCTGCACGTCGCTCTCGTCGGCCACCCCCAGGCAGCAGTCGATCGCCGCCGGCGTGGTGCCCCAATCCTCGTGCAGCTTGAGTCCGCAGGCGCCCGCCGCCACCTGCTCGCGCAACGGTTCCGGCAGCGCGCTGTTGCCCTTGCCAAAAAATCCCAGGTTCACCGGGTACGCCTCCGCCGCCTCCAGCATGCGCGCCAGGTTCCAGGCGCCCGGCGTGCAGGTGGTGGCCAGAGTGCCGGTGGCCGGCCCGGTGCCGCCGCCGAGCAGGGTGGTCACGCCGCTGGTGATGGCGGTGGTCACCAACTGCGGGCAAATAAAGTGGACGTGGCTGTCGATGGCGCCCGCGGTGCAGATCATCCCCTCACCGGCAATCACCTCGGTGCCCGGCCCGATGACCAGCGCCGGATCCACGCCGTCCTGCAGCCCCGGGTTGCCGGCCTTGCCGATGGCGCAGATCGAGCCGTCGCGCACCCCGAGGTCGGCCTTGAAGATGCCGGTGTGATCGACGATCAGGGCGTTGGTGATCACCAGGTCGGGGGCGCCGCCGGCGCGCGTGGCGCGCGGGTCCTGGCCCATCCCGTCGCGGATTACCTTGCCGCCGCCGAACTTCACCTCGTCGCCGGAGATGGTCAAGTCGCGCTCCACCTCCAGCACCAGCTCGGTGTCGCCCAGCCGCACCCGGTCGCCGGTGGTGGGGCCGAACATGCCGGCGTGGCCGGGGCCGCTGGTGGAGAATCCCCCGCGCGGACCGTTGCGCCCGCCGTTACCCATTGGCGAAACCCCGCTCGCGTAGCGCGGTCATGGCCGCGGTGCGCACCGACTCGTCATCCAACGCGCCCTCCACCAGCCCGTTGAGGCCGTGGCACACCCGTTCGCCGCCCAACGCCACCAGCGTCACCACGTGGCGCTGCCCCGGTTCGAAGCGCACCGCGGTGCCGGCGGGAATGGCGAGCTTCATGCCGTAAGCGCGCGCGCGGTCAAACGCCAGCGCACGGTTCACTTCAAAAAAGTGGAAGTGGCTGCCCACCTGAATCGGGCGGTCGCCGGTGTTGGCCACCTGCAGCTTCGCCGCCGGCCGCTGCGGCAGGCTGCGCCAGGAAACGCGCGCCGTCCAGATCTGGCCGGGCGCCCAGCCGTTACCGTGGTCGTCGTCGTGGTCTTGTTTCATCGTTGCTCAGGTTCCCTCAAAAATATCTCATTGGATCGGGTGATGCAGGGTCACCAGCTTGGTGCCGTCCGGGAAGGTCGCCTCCACCTGCACGCTCGGAAGCATGGCCGGAACTCCGCTCATCACCTGGTCGGCGGCGAGAATGTCGGGCCCCATCTCGACGATGTCCGCCAGCGACCGGCCCTCACGCGCCCATTCCATGATCTGGGTGGCGATGAGCGCGGTCGCCTCCGGGTAGTTGAGCTTGACGCCGCGCGCCAGGCGGTCGCGCGCCACCATTCCGGCCACCGTTAGCAGCAGCTTCTCCCGTTCGTGGGGGGTAAACATTCTTTTCAGCCTCCCGGAGCGCGGTCGATCACGACTTGGGCCGTCACGACTTGGGCCGTCACAGCATCAGGTGGCGCTCCACCACCTCGCGATTCGCCGGCCCGGCGCTGCCCTCGTGCACGATGGTGCCCTGATCCATTATGTACACCCGGTCGGCGAGGCGCAGCGCGAAGTCGAGCGACTGCTCCACCAGCAGGATCGACAGATCGCCCTGCGCGCGGATCTGGCGTACCGCCTGCTCCACCTCGTGGACGATCGACGGCTGGATCCCCTCGGTGGGTTCATCGAGCAGCAACAGGCGCGGATGGGTAATCAGGACCCTGGCGATGGCCAACTGCTGCTGCTGCCCGCCGCTCAGGTCGCCGCCGCGGCGCCCCAGGATCTGCTGCAACTCCGGAAACAACTCCAACACCCAGGCCGGCGCCTGCGAGCGCGCGCCGCCGCGCGCCTCCAGGCCCAGAAACAGGTTTTCGGCCACGGTCAGAAACGGAAAAATCTCGCGGCCCTGCGGCACGTAGCCGATCCCGGCGCGGGAGCGGCGGTCGGCGCTCCAGCCGGTCACCGTGGCGCCGTTGAAGCTGATGGCGCCGCGGCGCGCGGCCAGGATGCCCACCAGGGTCTTCATGAGGGTGGACTTGCCGACGCCGTTGCGCCCCATAAGCGCCACCACCTCGCCGGCGGCCACGGCCAGGTCCAGGTCGTGCACCACCGCGGAGCTGCCGTAGCCCGCCTGCAGGCCGCGCGTCTCAAGCAGCATCGCCGCCGCCCGCGCCGCGCCCCAGGTAGACGTCGATCACCGTCGGGTCCTTGCGCACGGTGTCGAAGTCGCCCTCGCAGATTACCCGGCCGGCGTGCAGCACCGTCACCAGGCTGGAGAACCGGCTCACGAATTGCATGTCGTGCTCCACCACCACCACCGAACGCTGCGCGGCGATAGCCTCCAGTATCGAGCCGGTGCGCTCGCGCTCGCCGGCGGTCATGCCGGCCACCGGCTCGTCCACCAGTAGCAGTTGCGGGTCCTGGACGATCGCCATGCCGAGCTCCAGCCACTGCTTTTCGCCGTGCGCCAGCGCCCCCGCCACTGCGCGGCGCCGCTCGCTCAGCCCCACCATCTCCAGCACCTCGGCGACCCGGCGGCGCGCGGCGCGGCCCGCCTCCCGGAAGGTGGCGGCGACGAACCCGCGCGGCACGTCGGCGGCCAGCTCCATGTTCTGCTCCACGCTGAGGCTGTCGAACACCGACGGCGCCTGAAACTTGCGGCTGATGCCGAGCCGGGCGATGGCGTGCTGGTCGTGGCTCAGCAGGTCGATCCGGTTGGCGAACTGCACCCGCCCCGCCGCCGGCTTGACCTTGCCGCAGATCACGTCCAGCAGGGTGGTCTTGCCGGCGCCGTTGGGGCCGATCAGGAAGCGCAGCTCCCCGGTGCGCACGATCAGGTTGACGTGATTCAGGGCCTTGAAGCCGTCGAAGTCCACGGTCACCGACTCCAGGTACAGAATGTCGTTCAGCATTCGCGCCCGCCGCGAAGCCCCCGCAGCACCTCTCGGAGCTGACCGGCAATGCCGGCCAGCCCGCGCGGGAACAGCAGCACCACCCCGATGAACAGCGCGCCGAACACGTAGAGCCACGCTTCCGGCAGCGTCTCGCTGAACACGGTCTTGGCCCAGTTCACCGCCACCGCGCCGGCCGCGGCCCCGGCAATCGTGCCGCGGCCCCCCACCGCCACCCACACCGCCATCTCCACCGATGGCAGGATGCCCATCGAGGAGGGGCTGATAATCCCCACCTGCGGCACGAACAGGGCGCCGGCGAAGCCGGCGATGGCGGCCGACAGGGCAAAGATCACCAGTTTGTAGCGCACCGGGTCGTAACCGAGAAAGCGCAGCCGGTTTTCCCCGTCGCGGATCGCCAGCAGCACGGTGCCGGTCCTGGTGCGCACCAGCCAGCGCGCCAGCACGATCACTCCGAGCAGCGTGGCGGCGGTAATGAAGTAGAGACCCAGCCGCACCCCGGAGCGGTACAGCGACAGGCCGGCCACCGACTGAAAGTTGGTCATGCCGTTGGTGCCGCCGGTGAACGGCTGCTGGCCGATGAACAGAATCATCATCGCCAGCGCCAGCGCCTGGGTCAGAATCGAAAAGTAGACGCCGCGAATCCCGGAGCGGAAGGTGGGATAGCCGACGATTACCGCAAACAGCGCCGGGATGATCACCGCCATCGGCAACGCCACCGCAAAGTGGCGAAACGGCTCCCAGAACCAGGGAAGCTGCTCCAGGCCGCTCCACACCATGAAGTCGGGCAGCGCCTCCGACTGCAACTTCATGTGCATCGCCATGCTGTAGGCGCCGAGGCTGAAGAACACGCCGTGGCCGAGGCTCAGCACCCCGGCGTAGCCCCACAGCAGGTCGAGACCCACCGCGGCGACGGCGAACGCCAGGTACTTGCCCACCAGCGCCAGGCGGAAGTCGGACACCAGCAGCGGCAGCGCCAGCAGCACCGCCGCCACCAGCAGGTAGCCGGCGCCGGCCCGCCGCAGCAGCGCCAACGGCAGCTTGGTCAACGGCAGGGCCGGCGGCCGCAACGTCATCGCTGCCCCTCCAGGGCGCGCGTGCGCAGCGCCAGGAATCCCGCCGGCCGGTACTGCAGAAACACCACGATCAGGGCGAAGATGATCACCTTGCCCATCGACGAGGTGGTGATGAACTCGAACAGCGGGCTGGCGGCGCCGATCAGCACCGCGCCGGCAACCGAGCCGGCAATGGAGCCGACCCCGCCGAGCACCACGACCATGAAGGAGTCGATGATCCAGTTCTGGCCGGTCGCCGGGCCCACCGAGCCGAGCAGACTCACCACGCAGCCGGCGACTCCCGCCAGGCCGCTGCCCAGCGCGAAGGTGCGCGCGTCCACCGCCGCGGTGTTGATGCCCATTGCCGCGGCCATGGGCCGGTTCTGCATTACCGCGCGCATGCTGCAGCCGGTGCGGGTCCGGTTCAGGAACAGGTAGGTGCCCACCACGCACGCCAGCGCCACGCCGATGATGAACAGCCGGTTGGCGGGAAGCTGCGCGCCGCCGGCCAGCGCCAGCCCGCCCTGCAGCCAGTCGGGGGTGCGCACCTCGACGTTGGAGGCGCCGAACACGTTGCGGGCGAGCTGCTGCAGGATGAGGCTCAGGCCCCAGGTGGCCAGGATACTCTCGAACGGGCGCCCGTAGAGAAAGCGGATCAGCGACCGTTCGGTGAGGAAGCCGAGCCCCGCGGTGACCACGAACGCCAGCACCAGCGCCACCGGGTACCAGGCGCCGCCCAGCGGGTCGTGCAGCAGCCGGTCCGCCACGTAGGCGGTATAGGCGCCGGCCATCACGAATTCGCCGTGGGCGAAGTTGATCACGCCCATGATCCCGAAGGTGATGCTGAGCCCCAGCGCCACCATCAGCAACACGCTGCTGATGCTCAGGCTGTTGAAGAGCTGCATCCCGGTAGTGGTAAGGGTCAAGTTTTTGTTGCCTTCCTTATCTCTTGCGCCGCGGGCGGCACGGGCGGGGCATGGCCGCCGGGAATGGGTGCTCCCGGCGGACACGCTCCGCAGTCGATCAGCCGCGCGGCCCCATCACGCCGGGCTCGACTACGTCCTGATCGGGCGAAATCAGCGCCGGATAGGGGTCGGGCCGCACCGGCTCGCCGGTTGACCACAGAATGTCGAACTGACCCTCCGCGTTGACCTCTCCGATCTGCACGATCTTCCAGGTATGGTTGTTGACCGGGTCGATCTTGACAATCCCCTCCGGGGCCTCGTACTCGACTCCGCGCAGCGCCATGCGCACTTCGCCGGTGTCGGCGGTGCCGGCCTTCTTGACCGCTTCCGCCCACAGGTAGACGCCGAAGTAGCCGGCCTCGATCGGATCGTCGGTCACGCGGTCGGCGCCGTAGGCCGCCTTGTAGCGCTCCACGAATCCGGCGTTCATCGGGCTGTCCATGCTCTGAAAGTAGTTCCAGGCCGCCAGGTGGCCCTCGATGAACTGCGCGCCGATGCCCTTGATCTCCTCCTCGGCAACGCTCACCGACATCACCGGAATGTCGTCCGGGCCGATGCCCGCGGCCTTGAGCTGCTTGAAGAAGGCCACGTTGCTGTCGCCGTTCAGGGTGTTGAAGATCACGTCCGGGGCCGCGGCCTGAATCTTGTTGATGACCGTGGCGTACTCGGTGTGGCCGAGCGGCGTGTATTCCTCCGCGACCGTGGTGCCGCCCTCCGCGTCGAGCTGGATCTTGATGATCTTGTTGGCGGTGCGCGGAAACACGTAGTCGGAGCCGAGCAGGAAGAAGCGGGTGCCCTTTTCCTGCAGCAGCCACGACACCGCGGGCATGATCTGCTGATTGGGCGCCGCGCCGGTGTAGATGATGTTCTTGGAGGCTTCCAGCCCCTCGTACTGCACCGGATAGAACAGCAGATGGTCGAGGCCCTCGAACACCGGCAGCACCGCCTTGCGGCTGGCCGAGGTCCAGCAGCCGAAGACCACCTTGACCTGATCGCGCTCGATCAGCTTGCGCGCCTTCTCGGCAAAGGTGGGCCAGTCCGAGGCGCCGTCTTCGATGACCGGTACGATCTGCTTGCCGAGCACGCCGCCGGCGGCGTTGATCTCGTTGATCGCCAGAATGGTGGCGTCCTTTACCGCTACCTCGCTGATCGACATGGTGCCGCTCAGCGAGTGCAGGACGCCGACTTTGATGACGTCATCCGCTTCCTCCCCACCGCCGGCGAACGCGGTGAGGGGCAGGAGCAGAATGACACTGACCAGGAGCAGAGCTCGCAGGTTACGCATTGATTCCTCCACAGTGTGGTAAGGTGGTTTGAGTGAGATTCCTCACCTGCCCTTTAGCAACCTCCGTGCCAACCTCGCAGGTGTTCACCGTGGGGCGGGGACCGGCGCGCGGGCGCCGAATCAGGCTACGTTATCGTATGACTATGGCTTCGCTTGGTACGTCAATGTCGGAATCAACCGGCGTCGATACTGAACGGTCGCCAGTAGCGCTCCTGCAACGCCCCTTGGCCGGCGCCGGGCGAGCAGGCGCGGAGCAGGCGCCGCAGGCCATCCGGGTCGCCGAACAGCGCGTCCACCTGCGACTCGTAGCAGCCGATGGCGCTTACCTTGGCGTCGAATACCGCTCCGACGTCGATCAGCTCCGGGGTCATGGTGAGCCAGGCGCGGCGGCGCGCGCCGGCGCGGGAGCGGGCGAAGCGGGCCGCCAACCAGGCCAGCAGCAGGAGGCGGGCGGCGGCGCCGGCCCGGCGCAGGTAACGGCCCAGCCCGGGGGCCGCCAGCAGCGCCGCCCGCGCCTCGCGCGCGCGGGTCAACGCTGAGCGTGCCGGCATCGCCGCGGCGGGACGAATCCCGGCCTGGTCGAACCGCTGCCCCAGCAGGTGGGGGATGCACACATAGGGCGTATCCTCGTAGAATAGGAGGCCGCACGGCTGACGGGACTCGATACGCTGCCGCTCGAGGCCGACTGCGGATACCAATTGATGGTCCACGTGGTTACCGACACCCAGGGGAAAGTAGAGCGTTGCCGCCGGGTGTCGGAGGCTCACTTCCTCTATGAAGGCCGCCACCCGCGCCTGCAACGCGGCTTCGCGCCGCGGCGGCAGGGCGGTGATTCCGATTATCGATGCATACCTGCGATGCCGTTGGATCGCATCCGCAAAGTCGAACCAACGATGCTTGGCGCCGAGGGTTTCGAGCGCGCGCCGATCTTCGCGCCGGCGCGCGGCGACGTCGCCGAACGCGGCCCACACCCCGGAGCGGGTGGGCGGCGGCGCTGTGGCGCGTCCGACGGTGCCGGCGAAGATGGTGACCACGAGGACGCGGTCGCCGGCGCCGGTCTGGCGGGCGATGCGCCCGCCACAGGACAGTACCGCGTCATCGAGATGCGGCGAGAAGTAGACGTGTTGGTACGCGGCGTTGCCGGTCGGTGCCACCCGGCCAGTGTGAGCGGCGCAGGTTCGCCCCGGCAAGCGGGGCCGCGGCAACCGAGGGCGCGGCCGGGGTCGCCGCGAGGACGGCCGGCGCCGGGCGGCGCGGGGGCTGCGGCGTGACGGTCTGCATCGTGACCCTGGGCACGTTGGGCGACGTGCTGCCGCTGTGCGCGTTGGGCGCCGGGTTGACGCGCGCCGGCCACCGCGTGCGCGTCGCTACCCACGACCAATACCGCGCCTACGTGGTGCGGCACGGGCTGCAATACTCGGCGATGCCGCTCGATCCGGTGGCCCTGTTCAGCGGCGCGCGCGGCAATTCCTGGCTGGCGTCGCGCAACAACCCGGTGCGCTTCATGGCCGGCCTGGCGCGGGTGGCGCGGCCCGCCATCCCGCGCCTGGTAGACGCCGCGCGCGCCGCCTGCCGGGATGCCGACGCGGTGTTGTTCACCCCGCTGGGAATGATGGCCCACCAGGTCGCCGAAAAGCTGGGCATTCCCTCCTTCCTCGCCTCGCTGCAGCCGATCATGCCCACCAGCCGCTTCCCCAGCGTGCTGGCGCCGGCGCAGGTGCGCCTGGGCGGCGGCTACAACCGGTTCAGCCACCTGGCGACCGAGCAGGCGTTCTGGCAGCCGTGGCGACGCCCCGTCAACCGCACGCGGCGCGAGGTGTTCGACCTGCCGCCGCTGCCGTGGAGCGGCATCGGACCGGAACTGCGGCGCCGGCGCACGCCGCACCTGTACGGGTTCAGCGCCGCGGTGGTGCCGCCACCGGCGGACTGGCCGGATTGGGCGCACGTGACCGGGTACTGGTTCCCGGCGGCGCGCAGCCTGTGGCCGGTGCCGCCGGAGCTGGAGGAGTTTTTGGGAGCCGGGCCGGCGCCGGTGTGCGTCGGGTTCAGCAGCCTCAAGGTGGCGGACCCGCACGCGCTCACGGCCACCGTGGTGGCCGCGTTGCGCCGCGCCGGCCGCCGCGGGGTGCTGCTGCAGGGCTGGGGCGCACTGCAGCCGGGCCGCCTCGGCAAGGACATGCTGGTGCTCGCCTCGGCGCCCCACGAGTACCTGTTCGAACGGGTGGCCGCGGTGGTGCACCCCGGCGGCGCCGGCACCAGCGCCGCCTCGTTGCGGGCCGGGGTGCCGTCGGTGGTGGTGCCGGGCTTCGCGGACCAGTTCTTCTGGGCGCGGCGCCTCACCGAGTTGGGGGTGGCGCCGCCGCCGCTCCGGTGGCGGGCGCTGAGCTCGGAGCGGCTGGGCTCGGCGATTTCGGCGGCCGCCTCCGGCACCGGGTTGCGGCAGGCGGCGAAGGCCGCCCGGGAGCGGATTCGCGCCGAGGATGGGGTGGACCGCGCCGTCACCACCATCGAGCGCTACCTGGCCGCGGCCTGACCGCAGTGCGGCACTCCCCGAGGTCTCAGGCGCGCCGGGCGCTACGGTCTCCGGTCAAGTCCAGGGTTACCAGCTTGAGGTACCAGGGTTCGCCGGTAATCCGCGTCCACAGCGAAAACCGGCGCTTGGCCGCCACCCGGCACCCGTACAGGGTTTGGATCCGCCCGGACAGAAAATCTTGCGTCCCCGGCTCGGCGATTTGACCGTGCAGCCCGCGCACGCCGCGCGCGCGCAGGTCGCGGATCAACGCGTCTCCGAGGCGCGTCATGCAGCCGTAGAAGGCCAGGCCGCGGTTGCGCAACGCCGGGTCCACGCCAAGATGGACGTGCGCCGGGAACTGCCGCAGATCCGCGCTCGGGAGCTCGCGCCAGGCGCGCGTCAGCGCCCACCACATGGTGCGGTAGGTGTTCCGCCGGCGGTAGCGGGCGGTGACCAGCCGCAGCAGCACGCGCGCGAGCAGTTGCGGTCCGTAGCGCAACGACACCACGCGCAGGTAGCGGCGCGAGTCCGTGCAGCCCACGATGTAGCCCACTACCCGGCCCTCGCTCTCGGCCACGAAGCAGGACTCCGGTTCGTAGCTCAGGTAGTAGTTCATGAACAACGTCACCACGACCTGTTCGTCCTCGAAGAAGGCGGCGAGCGGCTGCCCACGCAAGGCGGTGGCGCAGATGATGCGGCGGATGCCGGCGCGGTCGCGGGGCCGGTAGCGGCGGATCTGCAGGCGCCGGCCGCCCGGAGCGGCCGCGGCGCGCCGGTCCTGCCGCCAGACGCGGCCGGGGGAACGTCGGCTCATGGCTGCCGCCACCATACCGCCGCCCGCCCTGCCCTTGCACGCGCCGGCGCGGCGCCGGCCCGCTTGCCGCGCCGGTGACCGCCGCGCCGCCGTTCGAGCGCTACGCCCGCTTCGTGGCGCGCCGCGGGCCGGCGGTGGCGGCGCTGCTGGCGTTGCTCACCGGCGCCGGCGTCTGGTTGCTGCCGCGCCTGCAGGTGGACGCCGACATTGCGGAGCTGCTGCCGCGCGACTCGCAGACGCGGCGGCTGATCGACAAGTACGCCATTCCCGGCGCGGCCAGCGAGCTGCTGCTGATCGGCGTGAGCCATCCCGAGCTGCTGGCGCCGGCGCGGCTGGCGCAGGTGGCGGAGATCGACCGCCGGGTACGCGCCCAGCCGGAGGTGCTGGACAGTCTGACGCCGTTCAACCTGCGCGCCTTCCGCAAGCAACAGGGGCGGCTGCTGTTGGCGCCGCTGGCCGCGGGCGGCGCGGCGCCGGCCGGCGCCGCGGAGGCGGCGCGCTGGCAAAGCCGGCTGGCCGCGGCGCCGCCGGAGGCGGCGGCGCTGTTCAACCCGGAGGTGCCGGCCCTGAACCTGATCTACTCGGTGGCGACGCAGGAGGACTACGGCCCGTTCCTGCAGCGGGTGCGCGCGGTGCTTGCCGCGCACGGCGGGGAGCTTTCCGCGGTGCTGGGCGGCTGGTTGCCGCTGTACGAGGCCAGCCGCGACGCGATTTCCGGCGAACTGCCGCTGCTGGCCGGCGCGGCCGCGGCGATCACCCTGTTGGTGTACCTGCTGAGCTTCGCCACCCTGCGCGCGGTAGTGCTGCCGCTGCTGGCCATCGCCGCGGGGCTGCTCTGGACCTTCGGCCTGATGGCGCTCACCGGGGTGCCGGTGAGCATGGCCAGCCTGATGCTGCCGCCGCTGATCTTCGCGCTCGGCAGCTCCTACGGCATCCACTTCCTGCACCGCTACTTCAGCGCCGCGCCGGCGCAGGCGGCGGCGGACGGCGGCGGGCGGATCGGGCGCGCGCCGCCGGCGCGGGTGGCGGCGGTGGCGCAGGTGAGCGGCGCCGCGGCGCAAACCATCGTGCTGGCCTCGCTCACCACCGCCGCGGGCTTTGCCAGCCTGCTGTTCAGCGGCATGCCGCGGCTGCGCGAGTTCGGGCTGTTCGCGGGCGCCGGCATCATCAACTGCGCCGTGGTGACCCTGCTGCTGTACCCGGCGGTGCTGGCGCGGCTGCCGCTGCCGGACCGGCGCCGGCGCGAGCGGCTGACGCGCGGCGCGTTGGCGCGGTTCGTGGACCGGGTAACCGCGCTGGTGCCGCGCCGCCGCTGGTGGGTCTACGGCTTCCTGGCGCTGCTGGCCGCGGCGCTGGCGGCCACCGCCACCGGGCTGCGCTACCAGACCGACGTCGCGGCGTTCTTCCGCGGCAGCGTGGCCGCAGTGGAGGACAACCGGCTGCTGATGCGCCGCTTCGGCAGCTACGTGGACCTGAATCTGACGGTCACCGCGCCGGCGGGGGTGCCGGACGCCGAGCTGCTGGAGCAGCTCGCGCGCTTCGAGGCGGCGGCGCGGGGGCATCCCAACGTGAGCCACGTCACCACGCCGGTGGCCTATCTCAGATCGCTCAATCACGCCCTCACCGGCAACCTCGACTATCCGCGCAACCCGGTGGTGGTGCACCTGTTTCAACGCCTGCTGCGGCTCGCCGCCGCCGGCGGCAACGACCTGGGAGGATTGGTCGACGCCGCCCGCGGCCGCGTCACCACCCGCATCTGGATCCGCAACGGCGACACCCGCTGGCTGCTCTCGGAGCGCGAGATGCGCGAGTTGGTGCAGTTCCTGCGCGGCCAGGCCGCGGCGCTGTTCCCGGCCCGGCTGGAGCCGGAGTTGTGGGGCTGGAGCCTGGTCACCCTGCGGGTGGCCGAGATCCTCACCCGCGAGCAGCTCGTGTCCACCGCCGCCGCCGCCCTGCTGGTGCTGCTGATCACCAGCCTGGCCTTCCGCTCGCTGCGCTACGGACTGCTCACCCTGCTGCCGCTGGGCACCTCCGTCATGCTCACGTTCATCCTGATGGCGCTGTTCGGCATCCCGCTGGACGTGCTCACGGTGAGCTTCGCCGGGGTCGCGATCGGGGTGGGAGTCGATGACTCGATCCACTTCCTGCTGCACTACCGCCGCGCCCGCGCTGCCCGCGGCGCGCGCGGCGGCGGCAGGCACGGCGGGCACGGCGGGCGTAGCGCGGCGCCGGAGGCCGCGGTTGCGGCCACCATGCAGCACACCGGGCGCGCGATTCTGATCACCACCGCGGCAATCGTCGCGGGGCTGCTGGCACTGGGCGTCTCCCGCTTCCTGCCGGTGGTGTATCTCGGCGCGCTGATCTGCATCACGCTGATCGGAGCGACCTTCGGGACCCTGGTCCTGCTGCCCGCGCTGCTGCTGGGAGACCACCCCCGCAAGGCGGCGGCGCCCGCGGCCGGACGGGCCGCGGCCGCGGCGGGCCGCGAGCGGGCGCTGCCGCGGCGCCCGCCGGACGAGGAGCCGGCGTGAAACTCAGCGTGGTGGTGCCCGCCCACGACGAGGAGCGGGTCATCGGACGCGCCCTGGGAGCCATCCGGCGGCAAGGCGCGGCGGTGCACGAGGTGATCGTGGTGTGCAACGGCTGCCGCGACCGCACCGCGGCGCTGGCGCGCCGCGCCGGCGCGCGGGTGCTGGTCACCGAGCGGCGCGGGGTCAGCCTGGCGCGCAATCTGGGCGCGCGCGGCGCCTCCGGCGACCTGCTGCTGTTCGTGGACGCCGACGTGCGCCTGGCGCCGGGGCTGGCGGCGGCGGTGGGCGGCGCGGCGCGCTGCCGGCGGCCGGTGGTAGGCACCGTGCGGGTGGTGCCCGACAGCCGCCGCTACCGGCTGCATTACGCCGCCGCGGCAGTGCTGATCCGCGCGCTGCGGCTTTCCTCCAACGGGCTGATCTTCTGCTCGGCGGCGTTGTTCGAGCGAGTGGGTGGTTTCCCCGAGGGCGTGCAGGTGGGCGAAGACAACTTGTTCATGCGCCGCGCGCGCCGCCGGCCGGGCACCTGCTATCGGTTCCTCGGCAGTCCGCCCGCGGTTTCCGACACCCGCCGCCTGCGGCGTTGGGGCAGCCTGCGCCTGCTGTTCATCTGGTTACGGTCGGCGGTGGCGCGCGACAAGCGGAGCGTGGACTATGCGGCGGTCCGGTAGCCGAATCGCCGCGGCGGGCGCGCCGGGCGGGCACTCACCCGGCGCGCCCGCCGAGCGAGCGCTCACCTTGCCAAGCGGCCACTCACCCGGCGGCGGCGGCAACGCTACGCCGCGTTACCCGCGCTTGTTCATGTCGGCGAAACGCTTAGCCATGTCCTCTAACCGGCGGTGGACGTCCTCAAAGCGCCGGTTCACGTGGGCGAACCGCTCGTTGCTGGACTGCACGTGGTTCAGCAGGATCTCACGTTGCGACTTCAACTCCTCCTCAACGCGAACGATACGCTCCAGGAGCTCGCCGCCCAGTACGGCCCAGGGTCCCATCTCCTTCAGCCAGCGGGGCAGTTCGGCGCGTACGTACTGCCCAATGTGATGCAGATCCGTTTCGCTCAGGGCCATGATCGGACTACTCATATACTACCTCCTCGTACTGTACAACGGGCGCTTGTTCGCGGTGCTTCAAGCGGGCAGGCGCGGGTGGCCGCGCACGGCCGCCGCTGGCGCAGCCGCTACCGCGCGCCGTTGTTCGTCAACGTGCTGCCGGTTGCCGGGGGGGCGCTGCTGGCGATGCCGGTGGATCAGGGCGGCGGCCTGCGCAACGGCGACCGCCACCTGCAGCGCGTGCTGCTGGACCGCGGCGCCGAGCTGACGTGGGCGCCGCCGGCCAGCACCCTGTGCCTGCCGGGGACCGGCGCCGCGGGCGCCGCGCGCGCCCACCAGCAGCTTGCGGCGGAGGTGCGCGGCGGCGGCTACCTGCGCCTCGCCGGGCGCCCGCTGATTCCCTATGCCGGCGCCGCGGTGGAGCAAACCACCGTGCTGCGGCTGGCGGCCGGCGGCGAGTGCCTGCTTGTCGAGAGCGGCTGCCCGGGACGCACCGGAATGGGCGAGAGCTGGGCCTTCGCGCACCTCGGCTACCACCTGACGGTGCTGCGCGGGAGTACGGTGGTCTACCGCGAGCGCTGGCAACTCCGGCCCCCAGCCGTACCGCACGCGGCCAGCGGCTTCGGCGGCAACCGCGGCTGGGCCACCTGCCTGGCGTACGGAGCCCGGGCGCTGGCGGACCTGGAGCGGCTGCGCGGCTGGCTCGCCGGCAGCGGCGCCGCGGTAAGCTACGGCGCGCTGGACAACGACCTCGCGGTGGCGCGCATCCTCGACCCGCACGGCGCGGTGATCACCGCCCTCGCCGATCGCGTCACGGCATTGGCCGGTGAGGCGCACGCGGCGGACACCTGACGCGCGGCGCGCGCCCGCCCGCGCCGCGCGCCGCAAACCGGCGCCGGCCGGCTGGCGGGGCGCTTGACGGGCGGCGGCGGAGCGCGCCTAGTTGTCGCCACGGTTGCCATGCGGGTCACCATTCTGGCCGCTCTCCGGGAGGAGGTGGACGCCTTCCGTGGCGCCCACGAGTTGGTGCCGCTCGCCGGCCCGGCGCCGGTCGCCGGCTACCGGTTTCGCTTCCGAGACAGTGCCGTCACGCTGCTGCGCGCCGGCGTCGGCAAAGCGAGCGCCGCAATGGCGGCCCAGTACGCCGTCGACCGCGAGCGCCCCGACTGTCTCATCGTCACCGGCATCGCCGGCAGCATCCGGCCGGGGCTGGCGCTCGGCGACGTGGTGGTGAGCCGCGACTGCGTGCAGCACGACCTGGACGTCACCGCGCTGGGGATTCCGCTCGGCCAGGTCCCCTTTACCGACTACCGCTTCCTGGCCGCCGACCCCAAGCTGGTGGCGCTGGCGCTGGCCACCCCCCTCGCCGGCCAGCGGGTGGTGGCGGGCCGCGTCCTCACCGGCGACCAGTTCATCGCCGCGGCCGACGCCGCCGCGCAACGCCGGCTGCGCTCCCTGCAGGGCGACGTGGTGGAGATGGAGGGCGCCGCCATCGCGCTGGTGGCGGCGGTCAACCGGGTTCCGTTCGTGATCATCCGCTCGGTGTCCGACCGCGCCGACGGCGGCGCCGCCGCCGACTTCAGCGCCTCCCTGCGCCGCGCCGCGGCCAACTCCTACGCGATCTGCGCCGGCATCCTCGCCGGCCTGCACGGTCAGCCGCCGGGAGCCACCTGAGCGCCGGCCACGCCCCCGGCGCCGAGAGCGGCGCGCTGACCAGCTTCACGCTCCCTGCTGCCCCTGCCGAGCAGCTCGTACAGCCGGTGGTACAGGCCGCCGGCGGCCAACAACTCCGCGTGGGTGCCCCGCTCCACCACCCGCCCGCGGTCCAGCACCAGGATGACGTCGGCCGCCAGGATGGTGCTCAGGCGGTGGGCAATGATCAGCGCGGTGCGGCCGGCGATCACGCGCCGCAGCGCCTCCCGGACCAGCGCCTCGGTGTGGGTATCCAGGTGGCTGGTGGCCTCGTCCAGCACCAGGATGCGCGGGTCCTTGAGCACCACCCGGGCGATCGCCAGCCGCTGCTTCTCGCCGCCGCTCAGGCGGTAGCCGCGCTCCCCCACCACGGTCTCGTAGCCGGCCGGCAGCGCGCTGATAAAGTCGTGAATGTTGGCCGCGCGGCAGGCGGCGTGAATGCGGGCGTCGTCCGCCGCCGGGTCGGCGTACAGCAGGTTGGCGCGCACCGAGTCGTGAAACAGGTAGGGCTCCTGGGTGACCATTCCCACCTGCGCCGCGAGGGACTCCAGGGTCACTCCGCGGAGGTCTTGACCGTCCACCAGAATCTGCCCGCGGGCGGGGTCGTAGAGACGCGGCAGCAGATAGGTGAGCGTGGTCTTGCCGGAGCCGCTCGGCCCCACCAGGGCCGCGGTCTGGCCCGGCTCCACCGCGAAGCTCACCTCCCGCAACGCCCACTCGCGCGCCTGGTGGCCGCTTGGCAGGCGCGCGTTTCCAGTCTCCGCGCGGCGGTTGCCTGCCTGCCGGTTGCCGGGCGCCTCCCGCCGGTTGGCAGGCAACCGGCCCGCCGCGGCCGCCACCCCGGCGCGCTCCGGGCGGGCGGCGACACCTGCCGGACCGCGCGCTTCGCCCGCTACCCCGCCGGCGCGCTCGGGGCGGGCCGCGGTAAAGGCCACGTCCTCGGCACGCGCCGCACGCCGCGCCTCGCTGAGCAGCAGGCGCCGCTCCTGCGCGTAGCGAAAGCTCACGCCCCGGAACTCCAGGCGCCCGGCGGCAACCGCCAGCGGCCGCGCGTCCGCCGCTTCCTCAATGTCCAAGGGCAGGTCGAGCACCTCGAACACCCGCTCGAAGCTCACCAGTGACTGCGCCACCACCACCGGTACGTTGCTGAGGGAGCGGAGCGGTCCGTACAACTGCGTCAGATAGCTGCTGAACGCCACCACCGTGCCCACGGTCAGCGCGCCGCGGATCACCAGGTGGCCGCCCACCAGATAGATCGCCGCGGTGCCGACCGCGGTGGCGATGCCCATGAAGATGAAGAAGCGGCTGCCCACCACCGCCTGCCGCACGCTCCCCTCCCGCACCGCCTGCGCCTGGTCGCGGAAGCGGCGCTGCTCCTCCTGCCGCCGCCCGAACAGCTTGACCAGCAGCATGCCGCTGACGTTGAGGGTCTCGTTCATGATCGCGCCCAGGCGCGCGTTGCGCTCCATCAGGTCGCGTGACACGCGGCGCAGGACTGCTCCGAAGCGGCGCCCCAACAGGGCGAAGGCGGGCAGCACCAGCAGGCCGAGCACGGTGAGCCGCCACTCCAACGCCAGCATCACCGCTACCGTCGCCGACACCGAGATCACGTTGGTGGTGACGTCGACCATGGTGTTGGTCACCGCGTTCTGGGCGCCGATCACGTCGTTGTTGAGCCGGCTCACCAGTTCGCCGCTCTTGTTGGCGGTAAAGAAGCGCAGCGACATGCGCTGCAGGTGCGCGTACAGGGCGCAACGGAGGTCGAAGATGATGCCGGAGCCGATGGCGGCGTCCAACATGCGCTGCCAGATCCGCAGCCCCGCGCCGGCCACCGGAATGGCGACCAGCGCCCCGGCCAGCAGGTTGAGCCGCGCCGCGTCCCCCGCCGGCAGGGTGCGATCGATCAGATCGCGAAAGATGAGCGGCGTGAGCAGCCCCAGGCCGATCGTCGCCAGGATGCTCAGCAGCAGCAGCGCGATCCGCGCCCGGTAGGGCCGGGCATAGCCCAGCACCCGCCGCAGCAGTTCCCGGCTTATCTTGGGGCGCGCGCTTTCGTCGCCGTGGCGCAGCACGAAGCCGATGCCGCCGCCGCGATGGTACATGGTCGAATCATCCCTCCCCCGATAATGGCCCGCTCCCACCGGGATTAGCAACGGATGGCAGAGGAGGAGGAGACACCTGATCGTGGTGTTTGACCCGACACCGACGCCACGCCAAGCCGGACTGCCGGGCTCGCTTGCTTGACCCGGCCATGGCCGTCGCGTAAGGTACCGACCTGATGCTGCGACCTGCGGGGGCGAGACGGCAATCGAACCCCCAACCCTCCGCGTTCGAGGCGGCGCTACGCCACAACGAGCCGTTGCTTCGGGCGGCGACCGTCACCGTTCCGAGCGGCGCGGAGAGGCATGCGGCAGCGATCACGGGCACGCCCGAGGTACCGGCTTTCGACCCGGGTCGTACCGTGACCTGGAAGGTGGACGGCAGCGCCGTGCGGTTCGACCTGGCGGCGTTGTTGACGAAGCCGGCGGTTACGGCCACCACCCCTCTGAATGCAACGAACGCCGTCGTCCATTCGATGGGCAGCACGCTCTGCATGCTGGCGCGGTCGACCGATTCGCCTTCGCAGTTCCTGTTCTCGGCGGGTCGGGCGGGCACCTACTCGGTGGCGATTGCGATATCCTCGATCGACCTTGAACCGTGGGCGCGCCGCTCGAACGCAACGCAGCAGATACCGGCGGCGAAGCTGCCGCCGGAGGCGCTGACGCAGCTCGACCGGTTGACCGAGGCGCCGCCCGTCACGAACTACACCGCCGGCGACGTCGTCAACGTCGGCGGCGTGCTCCACGTGTTGGCCGAGCAGGCCGGCACCAACGAGATCCACGGCACTGCGGCGCGGGACGGCGACTACTACGGCGTGCGCAAGATCGAGCACACCACGGACCTGGGCAAGTGGAGCGATCCGGCGCTACGGGCCGAGTTCGTGTGGGCAGGCCGCGACGCGGACGATAACGCGCTGCAGGAAGGCATTCCGCTGGCCAAGATGCGGCTGCCGAAGACGCTGTGGCCGAGCGCCAACCCGCCGGCGGTCCTGCAGGCGCAGGTGCGGGGCGACGGGTGGGCGGACTTCGGTCTGAACCGGGCTCCCGCTCACGATACGACTACGGCTTACGGGTGGGAGGCGGAGGCGACCGGGAACGCGTGCACGACCCAGCCGGGCGACCAGTTCGTGTTGGGGGTGTATACCGACGCGGCGTTCGCAGTGCCGTTCCCGCTGAGCGAGACCGATGTCTGGAAGTACCTGAATCCGGCGGTGCCGCAGCGCAGCGCCGACCAGGTAGCGGAGCTGGCGCGGGACGCGGCGGGGAAGGCGTTGGCCGGCGGTGGCGGGGAGGCCGATGCCGACGTCGCCTTCGCGGTGGACGAGGCCGGCAACAAGATCAGGGGCACGCTCAAGGACGGCGCAGTCGATCCCGCGAAGTTGGAGGCCGGGACGGTGGCGCAGAAGATCGCCCTGCGGCGGGCAATCGGCGCCGAGGGCGAGCTGCAGGCGGGAGTCGGCGTCGTCATCGGCGCGCCGGACCGAAACGGCGTGCGCCAGGTCGGGGTGCAAAACCCCACGGCCGTCGCCGGCGGCGCGCTGGGGGCGGAGGACGCGTACAAGCAGACCCGGCTCGACCGGCTGCACGACTGGAAGATCGAGGCGATCCAGTACACGGAGCCGCACGTCATCAATCTCACCTGGGCGCCGGGCGAGACGCCGCAGATCTACGAGGGGAGCACGGAGATCAAGCCGGGCGTGGCCGGCGCGCGGCCCACGACCGGGCTGTTGGGCTACGTGCCGCTCGCGCAGTCACAGTCGGCGTACCGCGGGAAGTTTACGCTCACCACCGAACCGAACGCCGGGGACACTTTGGCCAATCTCTTCAGCGCCGGGACGGTGATCAGCCTGATCCTGAAGATCGGCGCCGACTTGGCCGCGGCGAAGGCGGCCGCCCCGATCACCATCCCGGTGGAGCGGGACACCGGCATCACCAACGGCTTTGCGATGGTGGCGAAGGAGCGGCTGAAGGCGGACCCGGCGGGGCTCGCCGCCGCCAACGCGGTCGCCATCATCGACTTCGGGTTGGCGCCGATCTACTCCGGCCTGCCGGACGATAGAACGGTTTCGGCCGCGCTGGTTACCCAGGCACTACAGGCCACCACCACCATTGCCGGCATTACTACTGACGGCACGACGCTGTATCTGCTCGACCGGCAGACCAAGAAAGTCGGGGCCATCACGCTGTCGACCTTGATCGTCGATAACACCAAGGAGATCGCCGCGTCGCTCGTCTACCCCCGCATGGGATGGGCCGGGGGCATAACCACGGACGGCACCAACCTGTATATCACCGGCCGCGGCAATAGGGTGCTGGTGTATCAGGCCGGCGCCTACCTGGACCAGCTCACGATTGAAGACCACGCGACGGGCATCACCTTCGACGGCACTGACCTGCTGGTGGGCGTCGATACCTTTATGCACGTAGGTCCTCAGAAACAAGCTAGTGTCAAAGGGTATTCGACCACCGGCCGCCGCATCACCGCGAAGGACGTACCCGCGTCGGTGTTCTCGGGGATCAATCCGCCAATTCGTAATATCGCCGGCTTGGCCTGGAATCCCGACGAGAACCTGCTGTACGTGACGGACCGCGGGGGCCGGATCGTGGCGATCCGGGGAAGCGCCTACGACGCCGACAGTACTCCGCCGAGTAACGTCACCGGAGGAACCAGGGTTGGCGGGCTGGCGTACCGGGACGGCGTGTTGTGGGCGGCCGGCAGCGTTAACGCACCGGTGGTGCCGTTCCGGGTGACCAGCGGCCGGGCGGCGTACCAGCAGGCGTACGACTTCCGCACCGTCGATCAGCCGGAGCTGCGCCGGCTGGTCCGCGAGCAGCACGTCCGGGCACTGACCAAGGCCGGCGGCACCTTGTCCTGGACCGAAGTCCGCGAGGACGGCAGCGAGGCCACGGGGACGTGGACCCCGCCGGTGCGCACCAAGGCCGTGGCCCGGCTGCCCGCGCCGGGGACGGCCGGGCGCCAAGTGTGGGTGGAGGCCGACTACGACAAGGGCGCCGGCGTCAACGTCGTGCCGGCGCCCTTCGCCGGCACCGAGATCGCCGGCCAGGGGTGGGGTTCCCGGGGCGTCTGGCTCCACGACCGCGGCGGCCGCGCCGTTGGCCAGCTCGTCGGCGCCTGGACCGACCTGATTCTGCTCTCCGAAAACACCCTCGCGGTCAGGCACGGCGGCGCGGCGACCAGGTTGAACAAGCTGCACGTAAGCGGCGTCGCGTACCTGTTGTCGGCGGCCATGACCGACGGGGCCCTCGCCCATGCCAGCGACGAGGTTGCCGCGGACGCCTACGACATCACCGGCACGCTGCCGGACGGCGTTTGGTCGGACGTCTACGCCGAGGGCGCCACTGACCAGGACCTGTTCCCGGCTTCGGTCACCGTGCGGCAGGGCGAGTATCTGGACACCGGCGCGGCCTGGGTGCCGGCGGGCTTCAACGCCCCGCCGGGCGATCCGCAACACGACTTTCAACTGCTCATCGAGGAGACCATTCCCGGAGATTCGCAAACCCAGGCGGTCGTGTTTGCGGCGGTCGCCGGGACGCCGGGGCTATACCGGGCGGCGGCGCCGTTCGGGGCGATTGACTCCATCGAGTTCGACGCCAGGGCGGCGAGCGCAACGCTGAATCGCTACGTCGTGCGGCTGCATTCCGATCTGGCGGTCGGCGGCGGTATTCCGGCCGTGCTCCGGGTTGGCGCCAGCCGCTACGTGCTGGCAGCCGGTACGCCGGCGGACGGCGAGGCGGTATTCGTGACCTCGCCGATCGAGGCGAGCGACCGGGTGGCGGCCGGTTCTTTGAGCAAACGCTTCGACCTGCAGTACGCGAGCGGCGCGTGGGCCAACGGCAGCGGGCAGCAGACGCTGCGGCGGACGCTGAATCGGGAAGCGTTGCAGGCGGCCGCCGCGCACGCCCCGGCGGTGACCCACCTGCCGCGGGCGCCGGGCGTTGGCCGGCGGGTGCAACTGCTCGCTTCCGACACGCTGGACGGGTTCGGCGTCCTGGCGGCGGCCGCAGGCAGCGGCAGCCGGTTCGCCGGCTACGCGCAGGCGGGGCCGGCGCTCGGCTCGCTGGAGGGCGCGCCGGACAACGGCGTCACCGCGCTGCTGAGCTACTTCGACGTGGCCGCCAACGGGGCCAGCCGGAACAAGACCCAAGTCCGGGCGACCGCCGCGCCGCGCTACGTCCGGATTGACGGCCGGCGGTACGGCGTAGCGGCCGTCGGCCAGTCTTCCGGCGTCTATAACCTGAGCGGCGCGGACGGCGCGCTGCTCCGGGCCGGGCGCCGGTACCGGGTACAAGTGGAGTGGGCGGCGGACGGTACGAAGGCGTATCCGGAGCGCACCTACGCGCCGGCGGACTACACCTTCAACGGGTTGTTCTGGGCTCCGACGCCGGGGCTTTGGACGCAGGCGGAGATAGCGGCGTGGTTCGCGCCGCAGGCGCAGGCGGCGAATGCCGAGGCGTGGCCGCTGGCCAAGCTGCCGATCAGCAAGCTGACCCAGGCCCAATACGACGCCGGCGTTGCGGCCGGCACCATCGCCAACGGCAACAACCGCGTTTACCTGATCGTGGGCTGAGCAGCGATGGCGTTGCGCTTTGATCAACAGACCCCCGTCCGAGTCTACGCCGACCGCGCGACGGTGGAGCGGCTCTACGTCGACACTGAACTGGCCTGGGAGCGCGGCGGCGGGCCGGCGATCACGAGTTTTTCAGTTAGTCCGGCCACGCTGAGCCGCAGTCAGTTCGGTGAGTACGCGAACCTCACGTTGGCGTGGTCGGTGACCGGCGCGAGCAGCATCCGGTTGTACGAGACGCTGGCGGACGGCACGCGCAGCTCGATTCCGTTCGTGAGCGGAAATACCCGCGTCACGTATCGGCGCCCGTCGCAATCTGCCGCGTACACCCTGGAGTGCACGAACCCGACCGCGACGTCCGTTGCGATTGCCACGTTCGAGGTAGTGGCCGACGCCTGACCCGCGCTACCTGCCGGCGGGCAGGCCGTAGCGGTATAAAATCAGCCCGGCTGCGCCGTACCTGCCGGAGTGGTGGAATTTGGTAGACACTGGGGACTTAAAATCCCCTGGTCCTGACCGACCGTACCGGTTCGAGTCCGGTCTCCGGCAACGCTGCCCTCCCGCAGGCGGGCGTCGACCGCGGCGCCAAACGCAACGTCGGCGGCGAGAAACTCCAGGCCGTAGCCGCTCGCCGTCAACCCTCCGGCAAACGAGCGTTGCGACCACGCCACGCGCGCCGGCGCCGCCACAAAGGGGCCGGCGGCCGTACCTACCAGCACTTCCACTTCCTCGCCGGGGTCGAGCAGGCCCAGGTCGTCGCTGGCGACGAACGCGCCGCGCGCGGACAGCTCGCGGGCGCGGAACTCCAACAGCACGGTGCTGCCGTTCACCAGCGTCTTGCGCACGTAGACGACTAGCGCCGCCAAAAGCGGAACTTTTCCACGTAACCGCAGTCGTCCGGCAGGTAGCGCGAGAACAGGGCGTGCAGCAGGGTTACCTGGCGGCACTCGGAGCACGCCTTGAACCGCGACGCGTACACGGTGCAGAGGTTGCTCTCGGTGTCCAGAAACCGGCACGGCTGATCCTTGTGAATCACCAACTCCCCCGCCTCCCGGTCGCGCCGGTAGCAGCAGGCGCCGCACTGGGTACAGATATCGTCCCACCAACCGCGTAGCTTGCCGTCCGCCATCACCGCCACTATAGCCCCGCGTCCGCCCCGGCGCAACCCGCCCGCAAGCAGCACGCCACCCCCACCCCGCTCACCCGCTTCCGCCGTCAGGGTCCGCGCACGCAGCGGCTGATTGACACGCGCGGGCGGCGGCGCCACCATCGGGCCGTGGTTACGGCGCACGACACCTACTTCTTCGACCTGCGCGGCTTCCTGCACCTGCCTGGCGCGCTCAGCGCAGCCGAGGTGCGGGCCTGCAACGACTGCCTGGACGCCTGCGCGGAGCTGGCGGTGGGCGACTGGCACGGCTACGTGCACTGCCATTCGTTCGACGATCACGACGGCCGCAACTATCAGCAGATCTACGAGGCCGGGAGGCCGTTCGAGGAGCTGATCGACCACCCCGCGTGGTTCGCCAAGGCGCGCCACTTCGTCGGTGCGGAGGGATCCTTCGACGAGCAGCACGGACCGCTGCTCATTGACGAAGCGTTCGCCAACGTCCGCGCCGCCGGTGAGAGCATCGGCCTGCACAACGGCGGCCACCTGGGGCTGAGCCGCTGCCAGTTCCGCTACCACGCGGGCCGCTTCCACTGCAATCAGGTCAACGTGCTGGTCGCGCTAACCGACATTGGGCCGGGGGACGGCGGCACCGTGCTGATTCCCGGCTCCCACAAGTCCAACTTCGAACACCCCTCCTTCGAGCGCTTCCGCATGGGCGCGGACCGCCCCGACCCGGCGCGGATCGAGGGCGCGGTGGAGGTTCACATGCGCGCCGGCGACGCCCTGTTGTTCGTGGATTGCTGCACCCACGGCTCCGCGCGGCGCAGCAACGCCGGCGAGCGGCGGGTAGTGGTGTACCGCTACGGCCCGTCGTGGGCGCGCCTGCGCCACGCCTACCAACCGTCGCCGGAGTTGCTCGCCCGGCTCACGCCGTTGCGGCGGCAGATCGTGGCGCCCGCCTCCGACCGCCGGCTGGCGCCGCCGGCGGCGCGCACCGCTGCCTCTGAGTGAACCGCCGGCCGGCCCGGGCGTGCGGGCGGCGGCTCCCGCGCCGCCGGTGGCCGGCCAACCCGGTATGCGGCGGCAGCCCGCGGCTCCGGGGGCCGGTGGCCGTCCGGCCAACCGGGTATGCGGCGGCTGCCCCGCGGCGCCCGCGGGCGGTGGCCGCCCGGGCAACCCGGTATGCGGGCGGCGGCTGATTCGGCTACTCTGAGGTCGGAGAGTGATGGGTGCCTGGTGGTCCCCGCGGTCTTCAAAACCGTTGTCGACCCTGCCGGTGCAGGGCGAGGTGGGTTCGATTCCTACCCTCTCCGCAAATCCGACGGCCCGGAGGTGAGCAAACTGACGCGCGAGGAGATTTTCCAACTCACGGCGTTGTCCTCCTGCGCCGGGTGAGCTTCCAAGCTCAGCCAGCAGGCACTGGCCCAGGTCCTGGGCCGGCTTCCGGCGTTCGATCATCCCAACGTCCTGGCGGGTTCGGCAACCGGCGACGACGCCGGCGTCTACCGGCTCGACGCCGAGCGCGCCCTGGTGCAGACCGTGGACTTCTTCACCCCGGTGGTCGACGACGGCTACCGTTACGGCCGCATCGCCGCCGCCAACGCCCTCTCCGACGTGTACGCCATGGGCGGCCGCCCGCTGACCGCCCTCAACGTCCTGGGCTACCCGCCGGCCAAGGTACCGGCGGAGGTGGTGGGCGAAGTCCTGCGCGGCGGCGCCGAGACGGTGCGCGAGGCGGGCGCCGTGACCCTCGGCGGGCACACCGTGCGCAACCCGGAACCGGTGTACGGGCTGGCCGTCACCGGGTTGGTGCGGCCGCAGCAACTGCTGACCAAGGCCGCAGCGCGGCCGGGCGATTACCTGGTGCTCACCAAGCCGCTGGGCACCGGGATCGTCACCACCGCCCTGAAGCGCGGCCAGGCCCCCGCTGACTTGGTGGAGCGGACGGTGCGCGGCATGGAGCGTCTCAACAGCGCCGGCCCCAAGGCGGCAGCCTTGGGGGTGACCGCGGGCACCGACGTCACCGGCTTCGGCCTGACCGGCCATCTCGCCGAGCTGTGCGCGGCCAGCGGCTGCGGCGCCGAGCTGTGGTACGACCGCGTGCCGCTGATCGATCCCACGCTGACCGGCCTGATCGCGGCCGGCTGCGTGCCCGGGGGCAGCGCCGACAACTTGGCGGCCGCGGCGGCGGTGGTGGACTGGGGCGCCTGCCCCGAGGCCAGCCGCGTGCTGTTCGCCGATGCCCAGACGAGCGGCGGATTGCTGCTCTGCGTCCGCGAGACGCTGCTGGACGCGGTGCGCCGCGTGCTGGCCGAGCACGGCGCGCTGGCCGCGGTGGTGGGCCGGATGACCCGCGCCGGCGCCGCGCCGATCGTAGTGCGGGCCGCCCCGTGAGCGGGCAGCCGGCTGCCGGCGGCGCTGAGGGCGCGGCGGGCCGACCGCCGGTAGCGCGCGACCGCGCCTGCAGCAGCGGTAGCCCGGGTGTCGGCAGCGGACCGGGCGGCCGAGGCGGGCCGACCGGCAGCAGCGCGCAGCCGGCGGCGCGCAGCCCGCAGGCGGCCATTCCGCCGGTACACCAAGTGGTCGCCGGGCTGGCCGACCTGGGGCTGCCGCACCGGCTGTGCGCCGACCTCGTGCGCCGCGAGTTGGAAGCGGTGCGCGCCGCCGCGCCGGTGCCGGCGCGGGCGGCGATTGCCGCCCGCGTGCGCGCCGCCGCCGAGCGGCTGGCAGCGGCGCGGCTGCGGCCGGTGATCAACGCGACCGGGGTACTGCTGCACACCAACCTGGGGCGGGCGCCGCTGGGCGCGGCCCTGGCGACGCTGCCGCAGGTGGCCGGCGCTTACACCAACCTGGAGCTGGACCTCACCACCGGCGAGCGCGGTAGCCGCGGCCACTACGCGGAGCAGGCCCTGGCGGCGCTGTGCCGGGCGCCGGCCGCCACCGCGGTGAACAATTGCGCCGCGGCGCTGCTGCTGGCCGTGGCGGCCGCGCGCGGCGCCGGGGGCGCGCCGGAGCGCGCCGAGGTGGTGGTGTCGCGGGGCGAGTTGATCCGGATCGGCGGCGGCTTCCGTATCCCAGACATCCTCACCGCGGCCGGCGCCCGGCTGCGCGAAGTGGGCACCACCAACCACACCACCGCGGCCGATTACGCCGCCGCCTGCGGCGAGCGCACCGCGGCGCTGCTGTCGGTCCATCGCAGCAACTTCGTGATGCAGGGGTTCGTGGCCACGCCGCGCCTGGCCGAACTGCGGGACGCCGCGGCTGCGGCCGGCGTCCCGCTGATCGTCGACCTCGGCAGCGGCGCGGTTACGCCCACCGACGCCGGCACCGGGTTGCCGCGCGAGCCGCGGCCACAGGAGGCGCTCGCCGGCGGCGCGACCCTGGTTTGCTTCAGCGGCGACAAGCTGTTCGGCGGCCCGCAGGCCGGCGTGGTAGCCGGCGCTACGGGGTGGATCGCGCGGCTGAAGCGCCAGCCGCTGTTCCGGGCGCTACGCCTCGACAAGATAGCGCTGGCCCTGCTGCAGCAGACGCTGGACGCCCACCTCGGTCACGGCCCGGCGGTGCCGCTGCAGGAGCTGATGCATACCCCGGTGGCCGACCTGCAGCGCCGCGCCGCGGCCCTGGTACCGCGGCTGCCGGCGGCGTTGCGGGCGGCCCCGAGCGCCTGCGCCAGCCGTCTCGGCGGCGGCACCATGCCCACCGGGGAGCTGCCCTCCGCCGGCATCGCCCTGCGTCCCGGGGCGGGGCCGCGGGGCCCCGCGGCGCTGGCCGCGGCGCTGCGCGGCGCCGACCCGCCGGTAGTCGGCTACCTGCACCGCGACCAGGTGCTGCTCGACCTGCGCACGGTGCTGCCCTCCCAGGACGCGGCACTCGCCCGCGCCCTGGAGCAGGCCGCGGCGGCGCTGCCCTCCGCACCGGCATGAAGCAGCGCCACTACGTCGCCGCCACGGCCGGCCACGTCGATCACGGCAAGAGCGCGCTGGTACAGGCGCTGACCGGCGTCGACCCGGACCGGCTGGCGGAAGAAAAACGCCGCGGCATCACCATCGAGCTCGGCTTCGCGCAGGTGGACCTGCCGCTGCCGGAGCACGACCTGAACCTGCGGGTGGGCATCGTCGACGTGCCCGGCCACGAGGACTTCGTCAAGAACATGGTGGCCGGCGTCGGCGCGGTGGACCTGGCCATCCTGGTGGTGGCGGCCAACGAGGGCTGGAAGCCGCAAACCGAGGAGCACCTGCAGATCGTGGAGTATCTGGCCGCCCGCGCCCGCCTCGTCGCGCTCACCAAGTCGGACCTGCTGCGCGATTTAACCGCGCGCCGCGATGAGATCCGGCGCATGACGGCCGGTAGCAGGTTCGCCGGCTGCCCGATCGTGCCGGTGTCAACGCTAACCGGCAGCGGGCTGGAGGAGCTGCGCCGGGCGATGGCGGCGCAGTTGGCGGCGCTGCCGCCCGCGGCGGCCGGCACGCCGCGGCTGGCAATCGACCGCACCTTTACCGTGGCCGGCGCCGGCAGCGTGGTCACCGGCACCCTCGCCGGCGGCGCGTTGCGGCGCGGGCAGGAGGTGGAGGTGTGGCCCGGCGGCCGGCGCGCCCGCGTCCGCGGCCTGCAGAGCTTCAATCACTCCGCCGAGCGCGCGGGTCCGGCCACGCGGGTGGCCGTGAACCTGGCGCCGGCGCGCGGCGCGCCGGCGCCGCGCCGCGGCGGAGTGGTGACCGTGCCGGCGGCGGCCGCCGCCGGCACCCGCATCGACGTGCGGCTCACCCGCAGCGCCCGCAACGCCGGCGACCGCCCCGCTCCCCTGCTGCGCGACGGCGCGCGCGTGCGCCTGCACCACGGCACCGCCAATCTGCCGGCCGCGCTACGCCTGGAGCCCGCGCATGCGAAGGCCGGCTTGGAGCCGGGCGCCGACGCCCTGGCGCGCATCCAAGTGGAAGCCCCGCGCCCGTTTCTGATCGGCGACCGCTTGGTGCTGCGCGACTGGTCGCAACGGTTCACCCTCGCCGGCGGCGTGATTCTCGATCCGGCGCCGCGCCGCCCCCTGCGTGACGCCGGCCAGCGCGCCCTCCTGCAGGCCGTGGCGCGCGCCCCCGACCGTATCGACGACGTACTGCGGGCGCAGGCCGCGGCCGCCGGCGCCGTCGACCTGAACGTGGCCGGGCGCCTGCACGCGGCCGGCTCGCAGGGGGTAAAGCGCGCCGCCACGGCGCTCGCCGGAGAGGGCGCGCTACGGGTGTTCGGCGCCGTCGCGGCGGACGCGGCTTGGTTCGCCCGCCAGGCGGACGCCGCGGCGCAGGCAATCGCCGCCGAGCTGCAGCGCCATCCCGAGCGCGCCGGGGTGCCCGTGGCGAGCCTGCGCGCGGTGCTGGCCGGCGGCGGCCCCGGCACCGCGGCCGCGGTACGGGGCGCGCTGCTTGCCGAGCTGCAGCGCCGCGGCTACCGGCAGAGCGGCTCCGTCATCCGCCCGCCCGGGCACGCCGCGGCCCTGCCCGCCGCCATGGAGCGCGCGGCCGCGGAGGTCCGCAGGGCGCTCGCCGCCAACCCGCTGGCGCCGCCCGGCCGCGGCCAGCTTGCCGCCGGCCGCGACGGCCGCGCGGTGCTGGAGTACCTGATCGGGAGCGGCGAAGTGGTGGCGCTGAGCAGCGAGGTGGTACTCACCGCCGCGGTCTACCGCCGGGCGCGCGCCGCGGTGGTCGAGTTCCTGCGCCGCAACGGCAGCGGCACCACCAGCGCCCTGCGCAACGCGGTCGGCACCAACCGGCGCGTCATCGTGCCGCTATTGGAACACCTTGACCGGAGCGGCGTGACCCTGCGCGCCGGCAACGAACGCCGCCTCGCCGCGCCGCCGGCGGCGGACTGAAGGACCGGACCCGCGGTCAACCAAAGCGCCGGCGGCAGCCGGGGCGGCGCGCTTTCCGCCGCCCGCCCGCCCGCCCCGCCGGCCCGCTGGCGCGCGCCCGCCGCAAGCGGTAAGCTGCGCCTACGCACATGGCACGTTCTCCCAATCTCCTGTTCGTCTTCAGCGACCAGCAGCGCTACGGCGCGCTCGGCGCCAACGGCAACGACGTCGTCCGCACGCCCCATCTGGACGCCATGGCCGGCAGCGGCATGGCGTGCGACGGCGTGTTCTCCAATCATCCGCTCTGCTCCCCCTACCGGGCGATCCTGCTGTCCGGGCGCTACGCGTGGCAGAACGGGGTAATCGACAACGAGTACCGGCTGCACACCCACCTCCCGACCCTGCCGGGTGCCCTGCGCGAGCACGGCTACGCCACCGCCCACGTCGGCAAGTGGCACCTGGGGCACGGCCCGTTCCCGGAGTCACGCCGCTACGGGCTCGACTACCTGGCGGCCAACAACATTCCCGGCAACTACTACGGTTCCACCTACTACGAGAACGAGAGCGGCCCGCACACGCACCCCGGGTGGGCGCCGAGCGGCGAGACCGACCTGGCGATCCGCTTCCTGGAACGCCACGTGGAGGCGCGCCCCGGCGATCCGTTCGCGCTGTTCGTATCGTGGTGTCCGCCGCATTGGCCCTACGATCAATATCCGCGCGAGCACGCCGTCTACGACCCCGCCGCGGTCGATCTCCCCGCCAACGTGCCGCCGCAGATGGCCGACTTCGCGCGCCGCGAAATCGCCGACTACTACGGCTGCTGCAGCGGCCTCGATGCCGAGATGGGGCGCCTGCTCGCCGCGCTGGAGCGGCTCGGCGCCGCCGGCGACACCATCGTCTGCTACACCTCCGACCACGGCGACCACCTCTCCTCGCACGGCTACACGAAGCCGTTCGACAACTGGATGCACCACTCCCTGCGCGCTTCCAAGGCGACCCCGTACGAGGAGTCGATTCACGTGCCGTTCGTGATTCGCTGGCCCGGCGTGGTCGCGCCCGGCAGCCGCAACGACGCCTTTATCGGCGCCATCGACTTGGCGCCGAGCCTGCTCGGGGCCTGCGGAGTGCCGCTGCCGGAGGGAATGCAGGGCCGCGACCTGTCGCCGGTATGGCGCGGCAGCGCGGTCCCGGCCGACCGGCTCGACACGCCCGGCGCCGCGGAATCGGTCTATCTGCAGAACATGGCGCACGGCTGGCCCAACCGCGACGGCTGGGTAGGCCGTTGGCGCGGGGTGCGCACCACCCGCTACAGCTACGCGCGCTGGTTCGCCAACGAGCGCGGCCCGTGGCTGTTCGACCGCGCCGAAGACCCGTGGGAAATGACCAATCTTGCCGACGCAACGGAGGCGCGCCCGGTGGTGGAGGAGATGGAGGAGCGCCTGCAGCGCTGGATGAGCGCCACCCGCGACCCCTTTTCCTACGGCCGCCGCGGGCCGCGCGGCTTCCTCGAAGTGGGCCAGAGTTTCGCCAGCCCCGACCGCTGGGCCAGCCTCGGCGTCAGTTAGCCCCGATATTGGAGAGGGCCGCCCGGGAGGGGCGGCCCTGGTGGGTCAGCCCGTGCGATACCTCGCACGGGCGCGTATTTCACTCAACTGACAACTACCTCCTCAACGTTAAAGTCTCGTCGGCATGGGCATCGGGCGATGCCCGACCCGGGGTGACCGTCAACGACGCCATGCCCGGGCCCGGTAACGTGCTTGGTGAATCACCCCCAAGCTGCCAGCAATACACCGCCGGTGTCAACGTCTGCCAGCGGCGACGCGGCGGCGGACATTACTCCGGCACGCCGGCTTCGTCGTCCGGCAGGCCGCCGGGGTGCGCCACGGGCGCCGCGTCACTGCCATTGGCGCCGAGCCAGTCCCGCAGCTCGGAGCGGTCGCGCTCGGTGACCTCGGCGCCCTGCGCCTGCGCGCGATCCAGGGTGTTGCTGAGCAGCGCTTCGCGAATCTGATCGGCGTCCGGCGGCGGCTTCGCGGCTAGCCGCACGCCGCCGAACAGCACGCCGCGCACCACGAACCCGATCGCCTGCCGGCCGACGTGAACTCCCTCGCCCTTGAGCTGGTCCCTGGTCCAGGCCGTGCAGTGCGTCAGGTTGAAGTCGAAGGCGGCGGCATAACGGGCGAGCGCGGCGAAGGTCGCCTTCCAGCTCTGCCGGTTCAGCCTGGGCAGATCGGTAATGCGGCAGCAGTGCGCAATGAACGCCGGCATACCGGCCAGGGTATCGTCCTCGTCCTCCTCGGGCTCGGCGTGGCGGGCGGCGTTCCACACGTGATGTCCCTTGATGCGCAGCTCGGACTCGCCCTCCAGCGAGCGAATCAGCGCCCCGAGGGTGCCCGCCCCAAACCAGCCGCTGCGGTCTATCGCCTCGCCCAGGCTGGTCGAGCGCAGCATGATGCCGAGCGACGACAGCAGCGAAGGTCCCTGCTGCCGGTCAACGTAATCGTAGATCAGGCGCTCCACCTGCTCGCGGTACCCCGGTTCCGCCTCGGCGCCCGGCCCGGCGGCGGGCGCGGCGGTCAGGGCGTCGGCGTCGTCGGTTCCGCCGTCCGGGTCAACCGCGGCCCCCCGCTCCGGTGTGAGCAGACCCACCAGATCTTCGGCGTAGATGAGCAGGTCGGCGATGTTGTGATACGCCGGTGAGGTCTGGCTGGTGGCAATGATCACGGTGCGGCGGTCGTTGGCGCGCAGCAGGCGCAGCAACGGCGCGTAGTCGGCATCGCTCGACGCCAGGATGAACTCGTCGTAGCGGGTGTTCGCGTCCAGCGCCTGCAGGGTGTCGATCACGATTCTGATGTCCGCGGCGTTCTTCTGGCGGGCGGCCAACACCGGACAGTCCACCACCTCGAAGCCGGCGCGGATCAGACTGGGCCGAAAAATCGAAAAGTAGAGGCGCCCGCGCTCGTTGCCGAACTCGTGGTCGGTGACCCAGCCGGCGGGGTTCAGGTAGGCGCGCCGCACCAGCAGGCGGCGCCGCTCACCGCCGGCCGGCAGCTTCCACGCGGCCAGCGCGTCCAGCCACCGCTTCGGTTCGTCGGCCAACACGTAGGCCGCCTCCCGGTCCAGTTGCAGCAGACCGCTGAAGAAGTTGTCGAAGTCCAGGAACAGCGCGCTACGGAGTGGTTCCATCGGCATCAGCCGGCTGCCGGCACGGCGACCGGTTCGGCCCCGACGGTCGCCAGGGCGCCGCGCATCGCCTCCAGCACGGCGCTGATTTCGGCGGCGGTTATTCCGTAGTGGGTCACCATGCGCAGGTCGGAGTGGCCGGGGTTGATCAGGACGCCGGCGCGGCGCAGCTCCTCCGCGATTTCGCCGCCCCGCCCCGTCGGCACGCCGAAGCGCACGATGTTGGTCTGAATCAGGTCCGGCTCCAGCTCGATGCCGCCGAACCCGGCCAAGCCCTCGGCGAGGGCGCGGGCGTTGGCGTGATCCTCGGCGAGGCGCTCGATCATGGTGTCGAGGGCCACGAGGCCGGCCGCGGCCAGCACCCCCACCTGCCGCATGCCGGCGCCCAGCAACTTGCGCCAGCGGGCGGCGGCGGCGATGAACTCGCGGCTGCCGCACACCACGCTGCCGACCGGGCAGGCCAGCCCCTTGGAGAGACAGAAGGTAACGGAGTCGGCCGCCGCCGCCAGCTCCGCGGCCGGCGTCCGTAGCGCCACCGCGGCGTTGAACAGGCGCGCGCCATCCAGGTGCACGGCCAGCCCGGCGGCGCGCGCGGCCGCGGCCATCGCCGCGGTCCGAGCCGCGCTCAGCGCGCGCCCGGAGCTGGCGTTGTGGGTGTTTTCGATGCACAGCAGGCGGGTACGCGGACAGTGCTGGTCGTCCGGCTTCACCGCCGCGGTGATCAACTCCGGCTCCAGTTCGCCGTAGCGGTTGGTGGCGACGGGGAACAGCACCACGCCGCCCAGCACCGAGGCCCCGCCAGCCTCGTTGTGGAACACGTGGCATTGATCGCCCACCAGCACCTCGTCCCCGCGCCGGGTGTGGGACAGCACCGACACCAGGTTGCCCTGGGTGCCGGAGGCAACGAACAAGGCCGCCTCCTTGCCCAGCAGCGCCGCAGCCCGCTCCTGCAGCCGGTTGACGGTGGGATCGTCGCCGTAGACGTCGTCGCCGAGCTCGGCGTCGTACATGGCACGGCGCATCCGCTCGCTGGGGAGGGTCACCGTATCGCTACGCAGATCAATCATCGGGCGCGCATTGTGGCGGCCGGAACGGCGCTCGACAAGGCCGCCGGGGCGGCGGCGAGCGGCGGTCGCGTGAGCATGCGGACGGGTGGCACGGGCAACAGAGGCGGCGCTCCCGCGTTCACGCTGAGGCGCCGGAGTAGCGCTTCAGGCCGCGGCGCCACACCAGGCGCGATACCGCTAGCGCCGCCGCGGCCACGCCCAGCGCCAGCGCCGCGCGCCCGCCGGTGAGGCGCCCCACCACCGCCTCGGCCGGCACCGTGACGGCAATCGCCACCGGCACCACGAAGGTCAGGATGAAGCGCAGCCACTGCGGATAGATCCCGATCGGCCAGCGCGCCGTCTGGTATACGTCGCTGAAGATCGCCAGGATGTTCTCGACGCGGATGAACCAGAACGAGACCGCGGCCAGGGTCAGCAGGAAGCCGTAGACGATCGCCCCGCCGGCCAGCAGCATCAGCAGGAACAGGACGCCGTCGACCAGCCCGACCGCGGCGCCGCGCCGAGCCACTGCCACTCCGAGCACGACCAGGCCCAACGCCACGTCCACCAGCCGCCACACCCGAATCTCCGCCACGCTGACCAGAAACTGCGCTTCGCCCGGCTTGGTGAGGGTGTAGTCCAGCGTGCCCTGGCGCACGTCCTGCATCAGCTTCTCCATGCTCGGCTCGATCACACCGCCCATCGCCGCGGCCATCAGCAGATAGACGCCGAGCACCGCCAGCACCTCGTTCGGCCCCCACCCGCCCAGGGTGTCGGTGTGGCCGAACACCACCAGCAGCCCGCCGACCGCCCCCGCCACCGCCGCCCCCGACTGCACGAGCTGCAGGTAGAAGTTGGCGCGGTAGGCGAATTCGTTGAGCAGCCCGATCTTGAAGAAGGTCCAGGCCACCCGCAGCGGCTGCATCGCTTACGAACCCACCGCGGTGTACTTGCGCAGCCCCAGCCGCCACGCGGCCTGCATCAGCACCAGGGCCAGCGCCAGCCACAGCATCTGCATGCGGAAGCCGGCGGCAATCGTGGCCGGCGGCAGGCGGTCCAGCGCCAGCTCCACGGTGAACCAGGCAGTCCAGCGAAACGGCAGGTACCAGGCCACCCGCTCCAGCCACGGCGGCAGCAGATCCAGCGGCGCCAGCCGCCCGGAGCAGAACAACATCACCAGGAAGTAGATCTGGTTCAACGCCGCGGTGCGCGTGGTCCAGAAGCCGCTCAGCGCGAATCCCCAGTCGATGAACATGCGCAGGAAGTAGGCGATGACCAGCGACAGCGCGGCCAAGCCCAACGCCGCGGCGCGCGGCTCGAACGCCGGCCGGAACAGCAGCGCCAGCAGCAGCGCCGCCGGCACGATGATCACCAGCGTCAGCACCTTGTAGCCCAGGTTGTCGGCGATGTCGGAGTGGATGGGATGAATCGGCTTGAGCAGCAACGACGAGAACTCGCCGCTACGGATGCGCCACTCGAACTCGAAGATGATCCAGGTGAAGGTGAGCTGGTTGACCACCATCAGGGTGATGAAGTAGGCGGCGAAGTCGGCCGCCTCATAGCCCCCCACGCTGCCGCGCGCCGCGGCGATCGTGAGCCACACCACCAGAAACACGGTCGGCTCCACGATCCGGTTGATCATCCAGATCGCCATCGCCGCGCGGTACTGGAACTGCATCGCCAGCGCGGTCTTCAGGTACACCCAGTAGATGCGCAGCACGGCGCTACCGCCCGGCGGGTTGTCCGGCGGGCGGCCCGGCGCCGCGGCTCAGGGCGCCGGCGAACACTTGCGCGATCACGTCCTCGATCGGAGGATCCTCCACCGTGAGGTCGGCGAGCGGCAGGTCGGCCAGCAGCCGGGCGGTCACCTGCGGCGTGTCGGCCTTGGGCACGCGCAGGGTGTGGCGGCTGCCCTCGGCGGCCACCACCTCGCCGTAGCGGGACAGGTCGGCGGCGCCGCGCGCCAGCTCCACCACGATGGTCTTGTGCGGCGAGAAGCGGGTCACCAGCTCGGCCAGCGCGCCGTCGAACAGCAGGCGGCCCTTGTCGATCACGATGATGCGGCTGCACAGCGCCTCCACGTCGGCCATGTAGTGGCTTGTGAGCAGCACGGTGGTGCGGTGCAGGCGGTTGTACTCGGCCAGGAAGCTGCGGATGCGCCGCTGCATGGTCACGTCGAGGCCGATGGTGGGTTCGTCCAGGAACAGCACCTGCGGGCGGTGCAGCAGGGCCACCGCGATTTCGCACTTCATGCGCTCGCCCAGCGACAGGTTGCGCGCCGGGCGCGGCAGCAGCTCGGCCAGGTCCAGCAGCCCGGTCAACTCGTCGAGCGTGCGCCGGTAGTCGGCGGCGGCGACCCGGTACACCACCCGGTTGCGCTCAAAGGAGTCGATCACCGGAATGTCCCAGATGAGCTGGTTGCGCTGGCCCATCACCAGGGTGATGCGGCTCAGGAAGGCGCGCTCGCGGCGCTGCGGCACGTGGCCGAGCACCTGCGCTTCGCCGGCGCTGGGGAACAGCAGGCCGGAGAGCATCTTGAGCGTGGTGGTCTTGCCGGCGCCGTTGGCGCCGACGAACCCGACGAACTCGCCCGGCTGCAGGCTGAAGGAGACCTCCGCCACCGCTGCCACGGCGCGCGTCCGGCGCCGCACCACGCTGCCCAGCGCGGCCAGCAACCCCGCTTCCCGCTCCGGCACCACGTAGGTCTTGGAGAGGCCGCGCACGGCGACGGCGGCAGCGGGAGCGGGCATCCGGGCCGTGAACCCCGGGCGCTACAGGGCGGCGCGCAGCAGCGCTCGGATCTCGTGCACCAGCACGTCGTAGCGGGTGGCGCCCGCCGGCAGCCGGCCGGTCTCCAGCCGCCGCCCGTTGAGGAACACCGTGGGCGTGGCCTGCACGCCGGCGCGCACGCCCTCGTCGACGTCGCGGGTTATGTGGCGCAGCGCGGCGTCGCTGCTGATGGCGGCGGTGAACGCCGCCGCATCGGGGATGGCGGCGTCCTCGGCGTTGGCGATGAGGCGCTGCGGCGCGTGGTTCTGAAAGTGCTCGAACAGCAACAGGTGGTAGCTCAGAAACTGATCCTGCTGGTGGGCGGCGTAGGCCGCGGCCGCGGCCAGGCAGGAGGAGCTCTGCCGCTGCACGTAGCCGTTGCAGGTGGCGTCCAGGGGAAAGAACTTGAACACGACGCGCACCTCGCCGGGGAAGTCCTGCGCCAACTGCAGCGCCTCGGGATCGAAGTCACGGCAGTGGGAGCAGTTGTAGTCGCCGAACACCACCACCTGCACGGGGGCGTCCGCGGGACCCACCCCCGGTGCGTCGGCGGTGGCAAAGCTGAAGGCGTTGCGGCTCAGGTAGGGGGAAGTCTGCGCCGCGGCGGCGAGGCCGGCTTCGCGGCCGGCGACCGCCAGCGCGTTCGCCTCGAAGCCCAACACCGCGCCGGCGGCCGCCACCGCCCCCACCGCCAACGCCAGCGCGGCGGAGCCGAGCGCCGGTCCGAGGCGGCGCGCCCGGCGCCCGGCGCCGCGCCCGGCCTGCGTCTGCCGCCGGCGCCACACCAGCACCACGAACAGCGCGATCGAAACCACCTGCAGCAGGGCGCAGTAGAGGCACAGCGCGCGGATTACCAGCGCCGCCACCGCCGCCAGGGCCAGCGCGACCGCGCTGGTGAGCGCCGCCAGCGTGACGGCCACCTCCAGGTTGACGGCGGCCAGGCGGCGCATTGACCGCGCCAGCGGCAGCGCCAGCAGCAGCGCCTGGGCGCCGTACACCGCAATCGCCAGCGCCGAAATCGGCACTCCGGCCACCGCCGCGAACGGCGACGCGCTTACCCGGTCGCAATCCACGTAGGAGGAGATCGAACACCCGCTGGCCTGCCCCGCCAGCACGTGCCGGTAGTAGTTGTCCGTCAACACCACCGCCAGCGTCAAGCCGGCGGCGATGAGCGCCAGCGCCAGCCAGAGCGCCGGCGAGCGGGCGCCCCCGGCGGTGGGCGCGGGCGGAGAGGCGGAGGGAGAAGCGACTTTGCGACCGGTGCGTTGCGCCATTCTACGCACACAAATTCGCAGCCTGACGAACCGGGGTCAAGGGCGCGGCGCGGGAAACACTCCTTCCGGCGGTACGCGGGTCGCCGCGGCGCCGCGCGGGCGGCGTGTCTGCGGACCGGCGCCGCGGCCCGAGCCGCCGCGCGCCGGCGGTACGCGGGCGCAGCAGCGCGGCCCAGACGGCGTTTCGCTGACATGGGCGGGCCACGGGGCCCGCCCCCGCGGCCGCTTGACGGGCGCTCAAACAACGCTACCATAGGGCCCCGGCGCGCGCCTCCCGGCGGCGCCCCCACATCCAATCTCCGGGGAGACTCATGGCACCACAGCTAAAGGTTTATCATCCAAAGGGTTATCCTCCCAAGATCGAGGCCGTCGGCATGGCCCCGCGGCCGGCCACGTTGAGCGGGAAAACGGTCTACCTGGTGGACTGCCGCTTCGACGACTCCGATCTCCTGCTGCAGCAGATGCGCGACTGGTTCGCCGAGCACCTGCCGGCGGTGCGCACCGTGCTGCGCAGCAAGGCGGGGGTATACACGCAGCGCGACCCGGAGCTGTACGAAGAAATCCGCGCGCAGGGGGACGCCGCCATCGTCGGCGTGGGGCACTGAAGTACCTGCGCGCCGGCGGTCGCCGGCCAATGCTTCATCCTCGAAACCGAATACGGCGTCCCCACCGCCTCCCTGCAAACCCACGTGTTCGAACACCTGGTGCGCGCCTCCTGCCGGCAGCAGGGCATGCCGCGGCAGCGCTTCGCCTTCGTGCGGCAACCGGTGATGGGTAAGTCGCCGGCCGAGCTGCGCGCCTACGTGGACGGCCCCGACCTGGTCACCGGGCGCCCGCTGATGACCGAGGTGATCGAGGCGATCACCAAGCCGGTCGCCGATGACGACGCCGCCCGGGTCAGCTTTGACCGCAGCACCCCGCGCTTCGTTGAGCCGGACGGCGAAGCCAACCTGCAGCGGACGTTTCGCACCCTGGGCTGGACCGACCAGCTCCCGATCGTGCTCCCCACCGAAGAGCGCGTGGCGGAGATGCTGGCCGCCACCAGCCAGCCGGCGGACCGGGTGGTGGGCCACATGCGCCCCACCGCTACCCGCGAAGCGTGGGAATACACGGTGGAAAAGGTGGCGGTGAACGCGGTAATGGCCGGGGCGGAGCCGGCCTACTTTCCGGTGATCCTGGCGCTGGCGGCGAGCGAGGTATCGGCGCGCCACAGCACCACCAGCTCGGCCGCCGGGATGGCGGTGGTCAACGGCCCGATCCGCGAGGAGATCGGCATGAACTGCGGCATCGGCGCGCTCGGCCCCTACAACCACGCCAACGCCACCATCGGACGCGCCTACGGCCTGCTGTCGCAGAACCTGCAGGGCGGCTCGGAGCCGCAGGTGACCTATCTCGGTTCGCAGGGCAACGGCTACGCCTACGGCAGCCTGACCTTCGCCGAGAACGAGGCGGCCAGCCCGTGGGAGCCGTTCCACGTGCAGCACGGCTTCGCGCCGGAGGCCAGCGCGGTGAGCCTGTTTGCCGGCAACCGCTCCACCTCGTTCCACCTGGGGCTGCGGCAGCGCCATTGGCGCGAGCACGTGCGCAATCTGCTGCGCGGAATGAATCCGCACAGCCCGCCCACCTTCGTGCTGGACCCGATCGCGGCGCGGCTGTTCGTCGACCGCGGCGGCTTCGATACCAAGGAGAAACTGATCGATTGGATTTACGAGAACGCGCGCATGGAAGCGCAGGTGTACTGGGATTATCAGCTCGTGCAGAACTACGTGTATCCGCTGGCGCTGCAGGGCGAGGAGCCGTACGCAACCTGGTTGGCGGCGGCGCCGGGCGAACTGATTCCGATCTTTCCGCGCGACCACATCCACGTGCTGGTGGTGGGCGGCGAGACCAACGGCTACTGGCGCATCCTGGGCAACAGTTATCAGAAGACGGTGTCGATTGATGAGTGGCGCTGACCGGATGCAGGAAAACGTCAACACCAGAGTCCGCGACTGCGTCGCCCGCCTGGAGCAGGCCGCGGAGGACGCCGAGCTGATCGTCGATCAACACCTGCTGGACCGGCTCGAAGCGCTGTTCCAGGCGTTCGCCAAGCTGCGCCGGCAGGGGCCGCAACGGCTGCGGCAGGCGCGCTCGGCGAGGACGCGGCGGCGTCCCAAACGCGACGCGAGCTGAGCCGTGTGAGTTTCGAGTGGTCGCTGCTGATCGACCTGGGGATCATCGCCGCGGCGCTGTGCGCGGCGACGGTCATCCGCGCGCGGGTACGCCTGTTCCAGGCCTACCTGATCCCGAACGCCATCATCGCCGGGCTGCTGCTGCTGCCGTTCTACAACTGGGTCGCGCCGCGCCTCGGCCTCGGCCAACAGGGTCTGGAAAACCTGGTGTTCCACTTGCTCAACCTGACCTTCATCGCCATCGCCTTGCGCCCTGCCCCGCCGCGGCGCCGGCGGTCGCTGGCGGTGCTCGCCACCGCCACCGTCATCATTTCGCAGTTCACCATCCAGGGGCTGCTCGGTTACGCGGTGACCTTCCTGTTCATCGGGCTGCCGCTGCTGCCGGCCCTGTTTCCGAGCTACGGCTTTCTGGCCGCGCTGGGCTACACGCTGGGGCCGGGGCAGGCGTTCTCCATCGGCCTGAGCTGGGAAGGCCAGGGCTTTGCCGGCGCCGGCGGGCTGGGTCTGATCTTCGGGGCAATCGGCTTTCTGGTGGCCTGCGGCGGCGGCGTGTGGCTGATCAATCTCGGCCTGCGGCGCGGGTACGCCGCGCTGAGCCCCGCCGAGGTGCGCGCGCGCCGTTCCCATAGCGGGCTGCTGCAGGCGCACGAGGAGGCGCCGGTGGGGCTGCGGCAGACCACCCGTAGTGAGGCGATCGATACCCTGTCGCTGATGCTCGCCGCGGTGTTCGGGGTGTACCTGGCTACCCATCTGCTGCTGCGCGCCGTCACCGGGTTGATGCTGCCGGCGGGCGGCGCGGTGGCGCAGGTGGGAGAGAGCCTGTGGGGCATCACCTTCGTGTTCGGCCTGCTGGTCGCGCTGCTACTCAAGGCGCTGCTGGGCGCGGTGGGGCGCGGCTATCTGCTGGAGGAACGCGGCCTGACCCGCATCAGCGGCAGCGCCGTGGACTTCATGGTGGCCGCGGCCCTGGGGGCGATTTCGGTGACCCTGGTGCGCGCCAACTGGCTGCCCATCCTGGTGTTCGCCGCGCTGCTGGCGGGCGCCGCCGCGGCGTCGATCCTGTGGCTCGGCTCGCGCCTGTTCGCGTACGACCACGCGTTTGAGCGCGTGGTGTTGTTCTGGGGCACCCTCACCGGCACCCTGAGCACCGGGCTGGCGCTGCTGCGCGCCCTGGACCCGGAGTTCAAGACGCCGGCGGCCGCCGACTATCTGTACGCCTCCGCGGTCACCTTCTTCCTGGTGCTGCCGCTGGTGCTGGTGATGGGCTTCCCGGCGCTGGGTTACGCCGCCGGCAATCCGCGCCTGTACCTGATCACCCTGGCCGTGCTGCTGGCCTATCTCGCACTGGTGGCGGCCGGCTTCGCGCTGCTGGCGCGCCGCGCCGGGCGGCGCGGCTTCGGCGCGGTCACCCGCCTCTGGTTCACGCCGCCGGCTGCAAAGTAACCGGCGCCGGCGGCGGGCGCCCGACGGGCGGCGCAGCCGCCAACCAACGTATTGCCCGCGCCGCACCTGAACGGTAGCATGATCGGTGCGGCTCGCGGGGCGTGCGCCGGCACGCGGATTGCGGGCGGGAGGTTCAACCAAATGAAGGCGTTCGGCATCGTGATCGTGGTCCTCTCCTGCGTGCTGGGAGTGCTGGGGGTGTTCGGGTCGATCACCGACATCGCGAACCGCACCCTCACCTTCTACAGCATCGCCATCGAGAGCATCCTGAGCGTGGCCACCGCGGCGCTGATGGTCACCGTGGTGCTCGGCAAGTGCCAGGACTCGAGGTTCGGCACGCTGACCGGGGCGGTCGTCGCGTTCAGCTTCCTGGCCAACCTGATCCTGCTGATTGGATTCGCGACCGGTTCCGTGGAGCAGGGCAACCCCGAGCTGAACTGGTTCATGCCGCTGATTCCCGCCGCGGTGCAGGGGCTGTTCCTCGTCCACTACCTGCGTTCGCCGTAAGCGGCAGGCGGCGGAGTGACCGACCGGGCGGCGACCGACCGGGCCGCGGTTGGCGCAGGCGGGCGCGGCGGCGTATGCTGCCGGCATGCGTAGGCATCGCGATACCATAAAGGTCGGCGTGGTCGGCGCCGGCGCCAACACCGTGAGCCGGCACCTGCCGGGACTGCTGCAGCAGCGCGGCGTCGAGCTCGTCAGCGTCTGCAATCGCACCCTTGAGTCGGGCAACCGCGTCGCCCGGCAGTTCAACCTCAAGAACGTGTGGGAGGATTGGGTCGATCTGGTCCAATCGGAGGAATCCACCGCCATCGTCGTCGGCACCTGGCCCTACATGCACTGCCCGGTCACGGTGGGGGCGCTCAGGTGCGGCAAGGACGTGCTGTGCGAGGCGCGCATGGCGATGAACCCGGAGGAGGCGCGCGCCATGCTGGAAGCGAGCAGGATGCGCCCGGAACAGGTCGCCCAGATCGTGCCCGCCCCGCACACCCTGGGGGAGGACGGCACCATCCGCCGCTACCTCGCCGAGGGACGCCTCGGCGACCTGCTTGCCGTGGAGGTGATTGATTGCGGCTCGTTTCGCACCGAGGGGCCGCTGCACTGGCGCCACGACCGCGAGCTGAGCGGCATGAACGTGATGACCCTCGGCATCTGGTACGAGGCGATGATGCGCTGGGTCGGCCCGGCCACCCGGGTATCGGCGTTCGCCCGCACCTTCGTGCCAATGCGCACCGACGCCGGCGGAGTGCGGCGCGCGGTGACGGTCCCGGACCACGTCGACGTAATCGGCGACTTGGCGTGCGGCGCGCAGCTCCGCATGCAGGTGTCGCAGGTCACCGGCCTGCGGCCGAGCGGCGTCTGGCTGTTCGGAACCGAGGGCACCCTGCACCGCGACGCGGCGGGCGGGCTGCACTTCGGCGCGCGCGGCGCGGGCGCCCTCGCCCCGGTCACCATCGAGCCGGGCGACGCCGGCGCCTGGCGGGTGGAGGAAGAGTTCGTCAACGCCATTCACGGCGAGGAGAAGGTGAGCCACACCCGCTTTGAGGACGGCGTGCAGTACATGGAGTTTACCGCCGCCGTGCACCGCAGCCTTACCGAAGGCCGCGCGGTGCAGGTGGTGGGGTTGTAGCGCCGCGTAGCTACACTGAGGTAACCGGCGCTTCGGCGCGCTGCAGCTTGCGGAGCTTGGCGAACTTCTCCCAGAACTTCTTCTGCTCCGCGGGCTTCACCAGCTTGGTGGGGAACCAGCGCGCCCAGCGCAGGGCGTCGGCCAGGTGGGCCAGCGACTGCGCCGTACCGATGCGGCGGAGCTGCTCGCCGGCGAACGCTGCCACGTAGGGCTCGGCGGAGGTGACCGCCTGCCCCAGGGCCGCGGTCGCCGCGTCGCTGCGGGCGTCGAGACGAATCAGCGCCTGCACCGCCACGTTCTGCAACTGCGCGCCGCTGACGCCGGCTTCAAAAAGACCCTGCTCGCCGGGGGCGGCGGCCAGCACCGGCAGCAGGGCATCGATGATCGGCTGCCGCGGCTCGCCGATGATTCCCAGCGCCGAGATGGCGTGGAACCGCACCGCCGGCGCCGCGTCGCCGAGCGCCGCCACCAGCGCCTCTACCGCGCCCGCGGCGCGCGCCCCCATTTCGCCGAGGCCGTAGGCGGCGCTGGCGCGGACGTGCTCCTGCGGCGCGCGCAAGGCTTCGATCAACGAAGGTATGGCCGGCTCCCCGGCCAGGGTCAGCGCCTCGGCCACGTGATTGACGTTGAGCACCGGGTCATGCGCGAAGTAATCGCCGCCCTCCGCCAGCAGCGGCAGCAGCTCCGGCACCGCCGCGGCGCCCGCGGCGCCGAGGGCGTACAGCGCATTCAGCCGCACCGGCTCGTAGCGGTCGCGTAGCGCCGCGCCCAGGGCGGCTACCGCGGCGGCCGGCGCGCGCTGCTCCGCGGCCGCGAAGCCGAGTGCGCTCGCGGCGCGGGCGCGCTCCCGGTCGCTGCCGGAGCGCAGTTGCTCGAGCAGCTCGCCGGCGGCGGGCGCGCCGGCCGCGGCGCGCGCGAAGCGGTTACGGTTGCCGCGCAGCCAGTTCCAGATCGCCGTCCACACGATCTCGTTGTCCGGCGCCTCCGGCGGCAGCTCCGGCGTCTGCCAGTGCTCGGCGCCGCAGTTCCAGCTCGGCGCGGTGGGTTCGCCCGTGCGCATGAACACGAACTTGTGGCCGTAGCGCATGCGCTGCAGCAGGTTGGCGAGCACCGAGTGGCCCACGTCGAAGTGCATGATGGAGACGGCGCCGCGCGGGCAGGCCAGCGGCAGCAGGGTACGGTGGACGTAACTCTCCGGCAGCAACAGCCGGCCGTCCGCGGCGGGCTGCGGGTGCGGGATCCGGGTGTCGAAGGAGGGATGCTGCAGGTCGGGGTCGTGCGACAGCAGGTTGTGATACTGCGAGCGCGGAATTACCGCGGTGGGGCCCTGTTCCTGCGGGCAGTCCTGCGGGTAGTAAAACAGGATTGCCCAGCGCGGTACCCGGTGGCGCGGCTTGGCGCCGTTGGCGTGGCCGTCCTTGTGCGGCACCATGGTCAGGCGCGGTCCGGCGGCGGGCGCGTGGCCGTTGCCCTGCTCCGCCGGTTGGCCGTTGCCCTGCTCCGCTACGGCCGGGTAGTTGGGGTGGCAGTGGCGGTGCGGGTGCAGCAGGTAGCCGGGGCCGAGGATGCCGGTCAGGGCGCCGACCACCTGCGGCGCCTCCAGCACCTGGCGCAGCTCGGGAATCATCGGCACGATGTTGTTCTGCGGATTGCGGCCAAACTCCGACTTGCGGTCGCGGGCATCCCGGAACAGCCCCTCGGAGCGGTCGAAGATCGTCTCGTGGACGGCCGCGGGCAGGTCGGTTTGCACCTGCACGTAGCCGTTGACGATGAAGCAGCGCATCTGCTCGTCGGTCAACAAGTGGGATCGGTCGGGCGTACTCATAGCGGCCCCACTATAGCAGAACGGCAGCGCCGCGGGCCGGCCCATTCCCCACGCAACGCAGGACCCGCGCCGGTGGTCGCCGCCGGCGGGCGATCCGGGGCATGATGGGGCCGCGATGGGACCCCGCATCTACGTGACCCGCCAACTGCACAACCCCGAGTTCGCGTCGCCGGCGCGCAGCGCCGGGCTGGAACGAATGGCCGCGCTGGCCGCGGTGGAGGAGCAGCCGCCGGAGCTGACCGCGGCCCACGCCGCCGGGGTGATCGCCGTAATCGCCGACTCGGCGCCGTTTCGGGACGACTTTTACGCCGCCGCCGGGGAGCTGCGCCTGGTGGCGCGCTGGGGCGTCGGCTTCGATCAGGTCAACGTCGCCGCCGCCACCCGGCACGGGGTGCTGATCACCGTCACTCCGGTGCACATGGATACCGTGGCCGAGTACACCATTGCGCAGTGGCTGGCCACCATGAAGCGCACCTACACCCTGAACCGCAACGCCCACCGCGGCGAATCGCAGGTGCTGCGCTGCTTCGACGCGCAGGGCTCGACCCTGGGCCTGTTCGGCTTCGGCCGCATCGGCCAGGAGGTGGCGCGGCGGGCGCTGCCACTGCTGGGATCGGCGGGCCGGCTGCTGGTATACGACGTCCGCCCCGACGCCGGCGAGCTCGCCGCGCGCTTCGGCGCGGAGGCGGTGGCGCAGCCGGAGACGTTGTTCCGCGAGTGCGACACGGTCTCGCTGCACGTCTCGGGCGACGCGACCGTGGTGGGCCGCGAGCTGCTGGCGCTGATGCAGCCGCACGCATCGCTGATCAACCCCTCGCGCGGCAACCTGGTGGACGACGCCGCGATGCGTGAGGCGATCGAGCGGCGGCAACTGTACTATTACGTGGTGGACGATCCGATCACCGGGCCGCGCGCGATCCATCGCGATCATCCGCGCGTCATCGCCACCAACCACAGCGCCGGCATCACCGTCGAGTCCTCGGCGCGGCTCGACGCGGCCTGCTTCGACCAGGTGGCCGCCGCGGTGGCCGGGCGGCAGCCGGCGCACGTGCTCAACCCGGAGGCGCTGGACCATCCCCGGGTGCGGCGCTGGCTCACCGCCCCCGATTCCGACCCGGATTCCGCCCCCAAGGAGCAGCAATAAGATGGCAACCATCACCCGCCTCACGGTGCGCGACGTCCGCTTCCCCACCTCCGCCAACCTGGACGGTTCGGACGCCGTGCACACCGCCCCCGACTACTCCGCGGCCTACGTGGTGCTGTACACGGACCAACCCGGCCTGGAGGGCCACGGCATCACCTTTACCCTGGGCCGCGGCACCGAGATCTGCCTCACCGCGGTGCGCTCCCTGCAGCACCTCCTGCTCGGGCGCACGCTGGAAGAAATCACCGCGGACCTGCGCGGCTTCTGGCGCAGTCTGACCAACGACGGCCAGCTCCGCTGGATCGGACCGGAGAAGGGGGCGATCCACCTGGCCACCGCGGCGCTGGTCAACGCCGTGTGGGACCTGTACGCCAAGCACGCGGGCAAGCCGCTGTGGCGGCTGCTTGCGGAGATGACCCCGGAACAGATTGTCGCCGCGGTCGACTTCCGCTACCTCAGCGACGCCTTTACTGAGAACGAAGCGCTGGCGCTGCTGCGCGAGCACGCCCCCGGCAAGGAGCAGCGCGCCGCCGAGTTGCGGGAGATCGGGCTGCCCACCTACACCTCGTCCGCGGGCTGGCTGGGGTACGACGAAAGCAAGGTGCGGCGGCTGTGCGCCGAGTACCGCGCCGCCGGCTGGCGGGCGTTCAAGATGAAGGTGGGATCGGACGACGCGCAGAACGTGCGCCGCGCCGCGGTGATGCGCGAGGCGCTGGGGCCGGAGTGCCAACTCATGTTCGACGCCAACCAGGTATGGGACGTGCCGGAGGCGATCGCGCGCATGGCGCCGCTGGCGCGGTTCGATCCGCTGTGGATTGAGGAGCCGACCTCGCCCGACGACGCGCTGGGCCACGGGTCCATCGCCAAGGCGATCGCCCCGGTCGGCGTGGCCACCGGCGAGCACTGCGCCAACCGGGTGCTGTTCAAGCAGCTCATGCAGGCCGGTGGCCTGGCGTTCTGTCAGGTGGACGCCTGCCGCCTGGGCGGCGTGAACGAGGTGCTGGCGGTGCTGCTGCTGGCGGCGAAGTTCGGCATCCCGGTGTGCCCGCACGCCGGCGGCGTGGGCCTGTGCGAGTACGTCCAACACCTGTCGGCGTTCAACTACGTGGCGGTGGCGCCGAGCCTGGAGGGGGTGCTGATTGAGTACTCCGATCACCTGCATGAGCACTTCCTCGACCCGGTAGTGATTCGCAACGCCCGCTACGTGCTGCCGGAGGCGCCGGGCTACAGCATCACCATGCGCCCCGCCTCGCTGGACCGCTACGAGTACCCCGGCGGCGCCGCCTGGGCCAACCGCTGACGCGCCCGGCGGCGGCGCCGGCGGCGGCTCCTCAGTGCGTGAAGATGGAGCCGCGCACGTAGCGCGCCTCGCCGGAGGCCAGGAAAGCGAACACCGGGGCAATTCCCTCCGGCGGGACAAGCTGGCGTAGCGACCGCTCGTACTCCGCGCGGTCGCCGCCGCGGCGGTACACTTCCCGTAGCTGGGCCCGCTTGAGCGGGGTGTCCACGCAGCCGGGGCAGACGTCGTGCACGCGGATGCCGTGCGGCGCCAGCCGCTGGGCCAGCACCAGGCCCAGACCGTGGGTAGCGCCCTTGCTGGAGCCGTAGGCGAACGACGAGCTGCCGCCGGTGACCCCGGCGCCGGAGCTGCACAGTACGATCACTCCCGCGCCGGCGGCGATCATCGACCCCGCCACCTGCTTGCTCATCAGGTAGGAGCCCTTGAGATTCACGTCGATCACCTCGTCCCACACCGCGTCCCGGAACTCGGTCAGGTCCACCGCCGCCCCCTGCAGCACCCCCGCCAAGTGCAGCAGTACGTCGACGCCGCCGCCCAACCACTCCACCGCCCCGGCAACCCCGGCCGCCACCTGCCCGGCGCGGCGCACGTCCACGCGCCAGTAGCGCGCACGCCCGCCGGCGGCGGTGATGGCGGCCACCACTGCGGCGCCGGCCGCGTCGTTGACGTCGAACGCCGCCACCGCGGCTCCCTCCGCCGCTACCCGCTGCGCGGCCGCCGCCCCGATGCCGGTCGCCGCCCCCGTGACAATGATCCGCTTGCCCTCCAGTCTCACGCCGTCACCCGCCCTGCCTGCCCCTGAGACCGAGATTCCTACTCGGCCACTGCCAACTGGCGGCGCAGCTCGGCCACGCCGGGCGGGGCTTCGGCGAGCTGGTCCTGCCAGCGGCACTCCAGGGAGTAGGCGCCGGCATAGCCGACGCGGGCCAGGGCGCGCAGGAAGGGGCGGAAGTCGTCGCCGGCCACGCCCGGCGGCGTGCGCTCCGCCACCTCCGCCACGTGCACGTGGCGGATCAACGCGCCGGCGCGTTCGATCGCCTCGGGGCTCTCATCCTCGCGCAGCATGTGGTACAGGTCGGCCAGCAACATGACGTGCGGATGGCCGGCGGCGCGCACCGCTTCGGCGCCCTCGGTCACGCTGTTGATGATGTTGCACTCCGCCGTATTGAGCGGCTCCACCACCACCGTGACGCCCGCCGCGGCCGCTGGCGGCCCGACCGTGCGCAACGCCTCCACGAACTGCTGCTCCGCGCGCGCCCGGTCGAAGCCCTCGTCAACCTGCCGAGAAGCGCCACTGCCATACACGACGATGCCGATTCCCACCTGCCGGGCGCGCCGGAACGCCGTCTCCGCATAGCGCCGCAGCCGCTCGAGATCGACCGCCGGGCCGGTGGAGCGCAGGTCGCCCGGCAGAAACCCGTTGGCGGCAATGACCGGCAGCGCGGCAAGCGCCGCCGCCGGCGGCGGCTGGAACGCCGCGTCCGGCTGCTCCGGCACCAACAGCCGCTGCACCCCCTCCTCGGCGAAGTCCATCGCCCCCGCCACCGCGCGCAACTCAGCATGCGCCCCGCAAACCCCTACCATTTGACAACCAACCATAACAGTGCGCACTATACCACAATGCCTTCCATCGGGCCAGCATACGCGGCGCAGATGCGCCGGCCGGCACTCAACCGACTCGGAAGCGCTCAGACAGGAGGTACCAAGTGGCATCGGAGGCCGCCGAATACATTGTAGAGAGCGAGGTTACTCCAAAGAACGTCCGTGAACTGTTTGCCAGGGCCTTCTATAGCACGCGATTGGACGACGACGGTGACATCTTCGTACGAGCCGAGCCGACTTCCGTCTACGTATCAGTCAATCGAGACAATAGGCTGCTCAGGTACGCGGCCCATTACAGGATTGATGAGAACGCGTCATTGGAGTCGAAGCACGCGTTCGTGAACAAGTTGAACGACAGCGTAGTACTCTGCCGGTTCTCAATTCCTGACGTTTACGAGGATACGTTGGTGGCAGACTACTACCTCCCGTTTGAAGAGCAAATCACCTCCTTTCAGATTGTATCGGCCTTTCGTCTTTTCACACAGATCGTGCCGAGTGCCATCCGTGACTGTGATGACGACGACCTGGTAAAGTAATGACCCGCCGATTCAGGGTTGACGACGGAGTATTGATCGCATGAGCGGACATCATCCCTTCGCGGAGCTGACGAAGGATTTCACGGCGGAGCGTCGGCAGTGCGTTGCCAAGATGAGAGACAGCTTGGAACGAGCATCTTTATTCTATGTCTCGCCGGCCGAAAAGCAGCGGAGACGGAAGGTGAGTATCCCACTCGGGGCCTTCCGTCGACCCACCCGGACATCGCGGACTCGAGAAAAGGCGAGGTCGCGACCATCGGTGCGGCGGGACATTCCGGGGATCGAGAGCACTCCGGGAGTCTGTGGAGGAGAGCCCTGCATCGTCCGAACGAGAATTCCCGTCTGGGTTCTGGAGCAGGCGCGGCGCGCCGGCGTCAGCGATGCCGAACTCCTGAGTGATTACCCTACACTTCAACTCGATGACCTGACCAACGCGTGGGTCTACGTCCGCTCGTACTGGCAGGTCATCGACAATCAGATCCGAGAAAACAAGGACGCGTGAGTGGCACGGCTCTATGCCAACGAGCAGTTTCCACTACGGGTGGTGGAAGCCCTTCGTGGTTTGGGGCATGATGTACTGACTACTCAAGATGCCGGCAGGGCGGGACAAGGTATACCAGATGAAGAAGTGTTGGAATTTGCTATAAAGAGAGAGCGAGCCGTAGTGACGTTGAATCGCAGACACTTCATTCGATTACATTACCATACGCCCGGCCATACGGGCATCATCGTGTGTACGGAGAACCGTGATCCCATCTCCCATGCAAGGCTAATCCACTCAGCGATAGAATCGGTTACGATGTGGAATAATCGCCTGATCCGCGTCTATCGACCGCAACGGGCCGTTGTTCGACTGCGAAACACCACGCCGAAAGGTAGTGCTTGAGCCGTCACTGCCCACCCGACGATCAGATCCCGCGCTCCGATCAACCGGGCTGCCCACTCCTACTCGCTATCGCGTGGAGGACAGCCACCGCGAGGCGGGTTGCCATACCGGGGGACAAGCGGCACCCTATAGGCGTGGTCGGGATGCGTAGTGCCAAGTTGGCGGCGCGGGCCGCCGGAGCGCTGCTGCTGGTGGGGATGGGGCTGGCGGCGCTGGTCGGGTGCGACTCCGACAGTTGGCGGCCCCTTACGCGCGCGCAACGCGCCGAGCGGCGCCTGGACTGGGTCGTCCACGTCGATGAGGGCGACGCCATGGTGAAGCGCTTCGAGGTGTTCCTGCGCGATCCGCAGCCGCCGCCCGATCCCGATACCCCCATGACCTGGCGCGGATTGCGCAGGTTGCTGAACTCCTGGCGAGCACCGAACGAGCAGACGACCGACCGGGAGTTCCGGTTGGCGCTGCAGCGCGCCGAAGAGGTGGGGAGCGAGCTGGCCCTTACGCCGGTGCGCGGCGAACCGTTCCCGGTCCAGGTGCTCTACTTCAACGACGAGACCTTTCTGCTGATCGACAAGGCGGAGGAGCGGAATCTCCTGTTCCGGTGCCTGCTGGAGGACCGCGAGGTGATCGCCACCGGCCGGCGCCACCCCTGGCATCCGCGCATCACCGGTACGAGCGGCTCCGAGCTATCCATCCGGGTGTTCGTGTTCTTCGGCTACGACAGCCCCGACCGCAGCACCCGGATGACCCCGCAGCACTTGGCCGCCTGCATCAGCACGTTCGCCGACAACTCGCACCGCGTGCGGCGCCGCGTCGGGGAAGCCGAGCAGGAACGGCTGCAGCAGGTACACGACCTCTTCTTCGTCGTGAACCGCTGACGCCGGCGCCCGTTGCCCTACCCGCGCACCGGCGCGTCAGCAACCGGCGCCGGCCGGCGGCGCCGCCGTAGCGCGGTCGTCGCGGTCCGGCACGGCGGGCGAATCACCCGCCGCCGCAGCCACTCCCAGTCCCAGTCCCGCGCGCCGGCCGGCCGCGCCCAGCGACAGGCACAGGGCGCGGAGCTGGCTCAGGCGCTGCAGCCGCACGGTTACCGCCTTGGGCGACATGTCCACGGTCACGCCCGGTCCCCCGTCAGCTTGCCGATGTCGTCCAGGTCCTGGCCGCTGCCGCGCATCTGCTTGAGGTTCACCAAGCCGTCGCGCGACACGGTGACGATGGCGCCCTGATCCCACGCGACGCGCCGCCTGCCCTGCCACACCGGTTGCAGGTTCTTCGTTACGTGCAGCAGGTCGACCATGAGGACGTCCTCCGAGTCCGGGTCCCGTTTGACCACCCGCGAGATGGTTACCGAACCGACGGCGAGGGTCATGTCAGCGGCGCGCAGGTGGTAGCCCAAGCCGTCCAGAACGGCTGCGGCACGCTCCACCTCCGGCGGCAGTATCATCAAGTCGATGTCGATGGTGGCGCGCGGAATCCCGTAGATCGCCAGCGCGACTCCGCCGCACAGCGCATAGTCGATGCCGTCGTCATCCAGCGCCCGGACAATCCGCCGGAGTTCGGCCAGCAGGTCGATCATCCCGCGTCCTCCGCCGCCCTCAGCGGCGCATGAACTCGGCGATTCGCTCCGCGATGGCCATGCAGGTGTAGTTGGTGTTGGCGCGCACGCAGTCGGGCATGATCGAGGCATCCGCGATCCGCAGGCCGTCGAGGCCGTACACGCGCCCCTCCGGATCCACGACGCTTGCGGGATCGCCGGCGCGGCCCATACGGCAGGTAGACGACACGTGGTGGCTGGTGGCGGCCACGCGCAGGAGCCACTCGTCCAGGGCGGCGTCGGTGCGCAGGTCGGCGTCGCCGGGGCTCACGCGCTGCGCCACCAACGGCTGGAAACTGCGGTGTTCGATCAGGTCGACGGCGATCCTGATCCCTTCCCGCATCCGCTCGCGGTCGCTCGCCTCGGCGAGGTAGTTGTAGTCGAGCACCGGCGGCTCCTCCGGGCTGGCGGAGCGCAGCCGGATGCTGCCCGCGCCCGCCGCCAGATAGAGCGCCGGCACCACGGTAAAGCCGACCGGCTCGGCCATCGTGCGCCGGTAGTGGCCTTCGGCGGTGGCGAACCCGGTGGGCGCCATGATCATGTCGTTGCGCAGGTCGGAGCCGGCGGCGGTGTAGCGCAGCCCGATCTGCAAGGGCGGCTCGGTTCCCGATTGCCGGAAGCCGGGCGCCGCGCGCAGCACCACCGCGGCCTGCGGATGGTCACGCAAGTTGGCGCCCACGCCGGGCAGGTCATGCACCACCGGGACGCCCACTTCCCGCAGATGGTCTGCCGGCCCCACCCCGGAGCGAAGCAGCAGGTGGGGCGTGCCGATCGCCCCGGCGCATAGCACCACCTCCGTTCCGTACACCGTCTCGCCCTCCGGGCCACGCAACGTGACGCCGGCGGCGCGCCGCCCCTCCGGCACCAGGCACCGCACCTCGCTGTCAGCCAGGATCGTCAGGTTGGGGCGCCCGCGGGCGCGGTCCAGGTAACCCATTGCCGCGCTCCAGCGGATGCCGCCGGGGTTATTGAACGGCAGCGGGCCGACGCCCGCGGAATCGGGCGCGTTGTGGTCGCTGCACTCGGCGTAACCGGCCGCCAGGCAAGCATCCCGGAACGCCCGCTGCTCCGGCTGCAACTCATCGCCGCGGAAGCGGTGCACGGGGATCGGCCCCTCGCTGCCGTGAAAGGGATCGGAAAAGTCGGGATCGGCCTCAACGCGCCGCAGGCTCGGCAGCAACTCCGCGAAGCTCCACCCCGGACAGCCGTCCGCGGCCCAGGCGTCGTAGTCCTCCGGCACCCCGCGCAGGAAGATCTGCGCGTTGATGGCACTGGAGCCGCCCACCACCTTGCCGCGCGGTACGAACATGCGCGGCTGGTGGCGCGTGGCGCGGGCGCGGTAACCCCAACCGAACGCCGTGTCGTAGCCGAACGCGCGCGCCCACAGATCACGGCCGCCATAGCCGTAGCGGATCTCTTCAGGAAGGTCCCCGTCCGGGAAGTCCGGGCCGGCCTCGATCAGCAGCACGCGGCGCGTCGGATCCTCGGTCAGCCGCGCCGCCAGCACCGCCCCCGCGGCCCCGGCGCCAACGATGATCGTATCGAAGCCCGGCTCACCCATCAGCGGTAAGGAGCATGGGCGCCCCGCCCCGATCTGTCAACCACGTCGTCGCGTCGTTCGTCGCTACTGCCTGGACAAGGCCAAGCTCATGTGATACTATAGTACCAGATGGCTACCCACGCACCATCCGGACGGCAGGTGATGGTGGACAGTGCCGCTCAGCGATTCGATCGAATCGCCCGCAACTTCGCTACAAGCGAGGTCCACAGGGAGAGCGCCAGATTGCCAGTTCGCCGCCCACCGCCGCTGCCGCTATCCGCGCGAAGTTACGCGATACGCCCCAGCACGTACTCGACGATCTGTGGAAAAAGCAAGGAGAAACCGACTACGTCATTCCTGTGAAGACGATATTGATTGTTGGTACGCCTGCCGGTCGTTGACACGGACAACCAGCCCGCCGATCGACCACGCCTGCTTATGCGGGCAGCCGCGCCGGCGGCTACTTCCTAAGTCAGTGGTTCCAGGTCGTCGCGGGTTTGGTCGGTGAGCAGGCCGGGGATCACGTAGACCATTTCGCCGGTCTTCTTGAACACGCGTAGCTCGGCGTGGCCGGCGTTTACCAGGTGATCCAGGACGCGCTTTGCTTCGTCGAGGCCGTATTCTCCCTGCGTAGCGACGAGGACCGGAGAAACGATCCCGTCGCGCTTTGCGGCCTGCTGCAGGACGTGCGTCTCCGCCGCATCTTTCTTTGCCGGTTCACGCGGCTTGTCCACCTGCTCGGCAGTTGCTTGAGCTAACATACCGGCGCGCACCAGCGTCTTCCTCGAAGACTTGTCGTGCGGGACGTAGCCCTGCGCGAGGAGGTCGCGGATATACCACTCGTTGTACCGTAGCGCGACTATCACCCAGCCGGCCAGGATCAGAATCTGCAGCGTACCTTCCGAAGCCACCCCGAAGATATACCCCGCGATCGTAGCCGCCAACATGACGGACCCGCGCGTGCCGCGATCGCCGCGGAAGAAGAACGCCGGAATCCCCCCGAACAAAAGGGTGGTCCAGGAGAATCCGGTGGGGGCCACCTTTACCTCGCCGGTCGTCGGGTGGCGCAGCCGCACTTCCGACTTCATCCTGACGTACCACCGCCGGCGCCCGCCCCGCCCCGCTGGCCGTTGCTGGCCGTCGCGCCGGCCGGGCAAGCCATCATGGTCACGCCGGCGCCCGCCGCCGGCAACACAATCGGTACGCTACGCAACAATTCCTTCTCCCAGACTCCGCCGGCGCCAAAGGAAGCACGGCATGGCGCCCGGCGAGTGCAACCCGGTAGCAATCTACCCTATTCTCGAACGATGAAACAGCCCGCGCGGCACCGGCGCCTCTGCGCGCCACTCATGTGCGCGGTGGTGCTGCTGGCCGCGGCGGCGGCCCCAGTCCGCGCCCAGGATGGAGCCGAGGCGCCCGCCGCCGGCGAGCTGCGCCGCCTGACGCTCGCACAGCTTCGCAATGCCGATTACCACCTGCCGCTGCTCGACGATGAGGAGACCCGCATTCGGTTCCTCGGCGGGCGGGGATTGATCACCTTCGGCCCCGGCGCGACCGAACGGGTGCACGCCCGGCTAACCGGCGGCCCGGCCGCGTTCGGCGACCTCGACGGCGACCAGGTGGCCGACGCGGCGGTGGCCGTCGCCATCGACCCCGGCGGCAGCGGCACCTTCATCCACCTGCTCGCGCTGCTCGACCGCGCCGGCGCGCCGGTGCCGGCGGGACGCGCCTTCCTGGGGGACCGCGTACGCGTGGAACACCTCGCCATCCGCGGCGGGCAGGTCCTGGTGACTATGCTCGCCCACGGTCCCGGCGAGCCGGCGTGCTGCCCCGCGACCCGCGTCCGGCGCGCCTTCGCTCTGCAGGGCCACCCGCCGGCTGCGCGATCCGGTCCTGATCACAGTGCGCAACCAGATTATCAATTGATAGTGGTTGAACACAATCCGCAATAGCGGCTATACTGGGAATGATGACGGATGCCCAACGCGTGCGGCGCGCCCGCGAGCGCATGGAACTGACTCAGGCCGGCTTCGCCGAGCAGGTCGGCGTTTCGCTGCTCACGGTGCACCGCTGGGAAACCGGGCAATCGCAGCCGCGGCGGCTGGCGCTGCAGCGGCTGCGCGAGCTGGAGGAGGCGCTGGCCGAGCAGGACGCGCACCGCACGCCCGCGGCCAGCGCTCCGACTGCCGCCGCTCCGGCGGCATCAGCGCCGGCCCTGGACTTCGCCGGCAACCCCGCCGCCGTGTCCGCGGTCGCCGAGGCGTTGCGCCTGGCCCACGGCCATCAGTTCAATCCCGCCTTCGCCGCCGAGACCGCGCGCATCGACCCGCTGCCGCACCAGCGCATCGCCGTCTACGACCGGATGCTGCCGCAGGAGCCGCTCCGCTTCCTGCTTGCCGACGACGCCGGCGCCGGCAAGACCATCATGACCGGCCTGTACGTGCGCGAAATGCTCTCCCGCGCCCGCGTCCGGCGGATATTGATCGTGCCGCCCGCCGGCCTCGTGGGCAACTGGGAGCGCGAGTTGCGTACCCTGTTCCGCCTGCGCTTCCGCATCGTCACCGGCCAGGAGCTGCGCGCCGGCAACCCGTTCGCCGCGCCCGCCGGCGACCTCGCCATCGTCTCGGTGGACACCCTGCGCGGCGACGCCGGGTTCGCCGCCCTGCGGCAGTGCGCCGCGGCCTATGACCTCGTGGTGTTCGACGAAGCCCACAAGCTCAGCGTGAGCCGCGACCGCGGCCGCATCCGCCGCACCCGGCGCTACGCGCTCGCGGAAGCGCTGGCCGGCTGCGCCCCCGCCGGCGGCCGCTTCGCCGGCCTGCCGTGGGCGGCGCACCATCTCCTGCTGCTCACCGCCACGCCGCACATGGGCCGGGACGAACCCTACCATCACCTGTGGCGGCTGCTCGATCCCCAGGCCTTCGCCACCGGCGCCGCCCTCGGCCGCTGCCCGCCGGAGACGCGCGCCCGCCACTTCATCCGCCGCACCAAGGAGGAAATGGTCAGCCTGGACGGCCGCCCGCTCTATCGAACCCGCACCTGCGACACCTTCAGTTACGACCTGACTCCCGGACCCACCGGCGAGCAGGCGCTGTACGACGCGACCACCGATTACCTGCGCCGCGTATACGGCCGCAGCCTGACCAACCGCCCGGCGGTGCAACTCGCCATGAGCGTGTTTCAGCGGCGGCTTGCCAGCTCCACCTGGGCGCTGCTGCGCTCGTTCGAACGGCGCATCGAGAAGCTGCAACAAACCGCGGACGACCTGCGCTCCGGCCGCCTGAGCGCCGGCGACCTGCGCCGCCGCCAGAGCGAGTTGGAGCGGCGCTATCGGGACGACTACTACGACACCCACGGCGCGGACGAGGACGCGCGCGACGACGCAACGGGCGAGCGCAACGAGGATTACGAGGACGCGGTGCTCGGCGCAATGGCGGCGGTTTCCGCCGAGGAGTTGCAGCAGGAAATCGAGACCCTGCGCGGCCTGCGCGACCGGGCCGGCGCGTTGTGCGCGGCGGGCGAGGAATCGAAGTTCGAGAAGCTGCGCGAGGTGCTCGAAGACGCGCGCCACGCCGGGGAGAAGTGGCTGATCTTTACCGAGCACCGCGACACGTTGGAGTATCTGGTGCGCCGCCTGGAGGGTCTGGGCTATTCCGATCAGGTGGCGCGGATTCACGGCGGCCTGGCGTGGCAGGAACGCGAGCAGCAGGTGGAGTACTTTCGGCGCGCGGACGGCGCCCGCTACCTGGTCGCCACCGACGCCGCCGGCGAGGGCATCAACCTGCAGTTTTGCCGGCTCATGGCGAACTACGACATCCCCTGGAACCCGGCGCGCCTGGAGCAGCGCATGGGACGCATCCACCGCTACGGGCAGCGGCATGACGTGCGCGTGGTCAACCTCGTGGCCGGCGCCACGCGGGAGGGCCGCGTCCTGCAGGTGCTGCTGGAAAAACTGGAGGCGATTCGCACCGAGTTGCAGTCCGACAAGGTGTTCGACGTGATCGGGCGGCTGTTCGAGAACGCCTCGCTGCGCGAGTACCTGGGCGCGGCGTTGACCGACGCCGGGGCGCGGCACGTAGCGGAGCGGGTGGAGACCCTGGCGACCGGAGCGCGGGTACGCGGGATCGACGCGCGTGAGCGGGCAATCTACGGCGCCCCCGGCGACGTTGCCAAGCACCTTGACGCGCTGCGCGGCGACCTCGCGCGCGAGGATTACCTGCAGCTTCTCCCCGGCTACGTCCGCCGCTTCATCGAAAAGAGCGCGCCGCTGCTCCACCTGGAGATTCGCGGCGACTTGGACGGATTCTTCTCACTGGCGCCGCGGCGTTCCGGCGCGTTGGACGGCCTGCTGCGCGCGCTCGAAGGCTACCCGGACGCGGCCCGCGCGCGCCTGCGCTGCCGCCGGCCGGATGACGAAACGCCCTGCATCTGGCTGCACCCCGGCGAACCGGTATTCGACGCCCTTGCGGCGCAGGTCACCGCCGCCTTCGCCGGCGACGCGTTGCGCGGCGCGATCTTCAGCGACCCGCGCACGGACGCCCCCTACCTGCTCCACCTGGCGCTGCTCCCGGTCGAGCGCGAACCCGATGAGCCGGCCAGCCTCCTCGACGCCGGCGCTACGGGCGACGCGGCGGGCGACGCGGCGGGCGGCGCAGCCGACGGGCGCCGTACGCTGGAACGGCGCCTGGTGGCGCTACGCCAGGGCGAGGATGGAGCGCCGGTCGAGTGCGACGGCGAGCAGATTCTGCTGCTGCGCGGCGCTCCCGCGGTCGCCCCCGGGGCCGTGCCGCTGGCCGGCCGCGGGCTCCACCTGCGCGCCGCCGCCGCGCGTCACGCCGAGCAACAGGTTCTGGCGCGCCTCACCGAGGAACGCCGCGCCGCGTTGCGCGCCGCACTGCCGGACCGGCGGCGCCGCGCCGGCGCTGGCTTCGACCTGCGCGCCGCGGCGCTGGCCGCCCGCCGCGCACGGCTCGCCGCTGACGGCGATAGCGAACCTGCGGCCGCGACCGAGATGGACGAGATCAGACAGGAGCAGCGCGAGCTGAGCGCGGACCGCAAACGTGCCCTTGCCCTCCTCGACGCCGGCCCCGAGCAGGTCGTCCCCGGCGCGGTCCGCTTCCTCGCGCATGCCCTGGTGGTGCCCGCCGCCGACACCGGCGACGGCGACCGCTACGACGCCGCCATTGAAGAAATCGCGGTCCGCATCGCCGTCTCGTGGGAGCGCGAGCGCGGCGCCGCGGTACAGGACGTCTCCAAGCCTGCGCTGGCGCGCCAAGCCGGCCTCCCCGACTGGCCCGGCTTCGACCTGCTGGCCACCGGCCGCGACGGCGAGACGCGCAGCATCGAGGTCAAGGGCCGTTCCGGCCGCGGCGCCATCGAAGTGGAGCCCAACGAGTGGAAGCAGGCCGCCCACCTGGAGGACCGCTACTGGCTCTACGTCGTGTTCGACTGCGCCACCCCCGCCCCCCAGCTCGTGCGCGTGCGCAACCCTTTTGCTAAACTGCTGGCCCGCAGCCGCAGCTCGGAGAGCTACACCATCCCCGCCCGCTCCCTCCTGGACGCAGCGGAGGAAAGCTCGCTCGCGGGACAGTAGGGATGGATAGGCTCATTGAGCGGGCGTTTCCGCTGAATCAGGTTTCGCTGGATTCGGTGCACGAGAAGAACGTGCGGCACGGGCATATTTCGACGCTGCACGTATGGCCGGCGCGGCGTCCGTTGGCGGCGAGCCGCGCGGCGCTGCTGGCGACGCTGCTGCCCGACCCGGGAGATACCGAGGAGCGGCGGGAGCTGCTGGACCGCATGGCGGGGCGGATCGAGAAGGTTCCCAATAGCGCCGGCGACGGGATGCAGGAGGCCACGCGCGGCGGGATTCTGCACTGGGGGCGCGAGAGCACTTACGACGGGCGGGCGGAGCTTGGCCGTTTCCGGGAGGAGATTCGGGCGGCCTACGGTGGCCGAGCGCCGCGCGTGCTCGATCCCTTCGCGGGCGGCGGGGCGATTCCGCTGGAGGCGATGCGGCTCGGCTGCGAGGCGGTGGCCGCCGACCTCAACCCGGTGGCGTGGTTCCTCCTCCGCTGCACCCTGCACTACCCGCAGCAACTGGCAGGACAGTCCCGCCCGCTTCCGCCGTTCGCGCTACGCGAGCGAGACTTCGCCGAGGCGTTCCTGAAGTCGCGCGGCGTCACCACCAAGACCGCCCTGCGCGACGGACTCGCGCGGCTGGGGCACGGTCACGGCGACTCCACCGCCGCGGAGCCGGGGCTTGACTTCGAGACGGACGCGCCGCCCTGCGACGCGGACTTCGCGTGGCACCTGCGCGCCTGGGGGCGGCGGGTTCTGGCGCGCGCGCGGCGCGACCTGGCAGCCCGCTATCCGGTCTACGCGGAGTTCGAGCCGGTGCGGCGCAAGGGACGCCGGCGCAACCTACGCCCGGAGCCACCCTATCAGCCGCGCCCGGTGCATTTGCTGCCGCCGGACAGCCAGGGCGCCGTATCGACCGCCGCGCTCAACGCCGAGTTCGACTCACTCTATCTCGAAGAGGAGACCAACCCGCGCTGGATTGCGAAGCCGCCGGTGGCGTACTTGTGGGCGCGCACCGTGCGCTGCAGCGGCTGCCGGGCGGAGATTCCGCTGCTCAAGACGCGATGGCTGTGCAAGAAGCCCACGAAGCGGGTCCTCCTTACGCTGCACACGGGCACTGCCGAGACCGGCGTAACGTTCGGCGTCGAGCCGGACGTACCCGAAGCCGGCGGAGGCGCGGCGCAGAAGCGCGAGCACGACCGCAATCTCGGCGCCGGCACGATGAGCGCCAGCGGCGTGACCTGTCCCAGTTGCGGCGTAATCGCGACGACCAGGGACATTCGCACCGAAGGCCGCGCCGGCCGCCTCGGCGAGCGCATGACCGCGGTCATCGTCGAGGGACAGCGCGGCAAGGAATACCGCCTTCCGACCGAAGTCGAGCTTCAATCCACCACGGTAACCGAGGAAGAACTCGGCGACCTGTATTCGGAAATACCGTTCGGACTGCCCGACGAGCCGATCAGTCCCCAGCGGCCTTCTCCCAATTCGCGCGGGGCTTCAGGTCTCCCGCGCTACGGCTTCGATACGTGGCGGCAACTGTTCACGAATCGGCAACTCATGACGCTGGCGACCTTCATCCGCGAGATTCGCCGCTGCCGCGACGACATGGAAGGCTACTCCGAAACGTGGCAAGAAGCGGCCATCATCTACCTGTCGTGCGTCATCAGCAAGCTCACGGACTACAGCAGCTCAATCTGTTCGTGGCACGTCGGCAGAGAGCTGATAACACATACGTTCGCACGTTTCGCTCTGCCGATGGTGTGGGACTACTGCGAAGTCAACCCTCTGTCCGAGACCTCGGGGGGATTCGCCGCAATGTTGGAATGGGTCGTGCGCTGCGTAGATCACGCAACATCGGCAATGGTTGACGCGCCGCCTCCCACCATTCACCTCCGAAGTGCTATCGACCTGCGCGCGGACGCCGTCGACCTAGTCTGCACCGATCCGCCGTACTACGACGCAATCCCCTACTCCGACCTGATCGATTTTTTCCATGTGTGGCTTCGCCGAGCGTTGCACGGAATGTCCTCTGAGATCGACGCCTCGTTTGCTGATCCGCTCGGTCCCAAGTGGGACCATGAGCGAAACGACGGCGAGTTGGTCGATCAGCCGGGCCGCTTCGATCTGGATGGCTCCGCGTCCCGGTCGGCGTACGAAGATGGCATGTTCCGTGTCTTTGGAAAATGCCAGAGCGTGCTTCGCGACGACGGACGGCTGGTGCTGGTGTTCGCCAACAAGCAACCGGAGGCCTGGGAGACGCTGGTCTCGGCGCTGATCCGCGCCGGCTTCGTGGTCGATGCATCCTGGCCTATCCAGACCGAAATGCAGAACAAGGTCGCCGGCGGCGCGCGCCTCTCCGCTTCGATCTGGCTGGTCTGCAGAAAGCGCCCCGCCGCCGCCCGCCCCGGCTGGGACGGCAACGTGCTCACCGAGATGCAGGACAACATCACCGAGCGGCTGCGCGGCTTCTGGGACGCCGGCATCCGCGGGCCGGACTTCGTGTGGGCCGCCACCGGGCCGGCGCTGGAGGCGTTCAGCCGGCACCCGGTGGTGAAGTGCGCGGACTCGCCCGGCCAGGTGCTGACCGTGGCCGCGTTCCTCCGCCGCGTGCGGCGCATGGTCGTCGGCTTCGTGGTGAGCCGGCTGCTCAACCGCGACGGCGCCGCCGCCGGCGACCTGGACGACCTGAGCACCTACTACCTGCTGCACCGCAACGACTTCGGCCTCGCCGCCGCCCCGGCCGGCGCGTGCATCCTCTACGCCCTCTCCTGCAACCTGTCCGACGCCGACCTCGCCGGCCGCCTCGACCTGCTGCTCCGCGGCGGCCGCTCGGCGCCAACCGCCGACGAAACCGACTCCGCCGAAGAGGTGTCGGGGAGCGAGGCGCGGCTCAAGCCGTGGCACCGCCGCAAAGGCCGCGGTCTGGGCGAGCCGGCCGACGACGGCATCCCGCCGCCCCTGATCGACTGCATCCACAAGGTGATGCAACTCTGGAAGACCGGCGAGCAGAGCCGCGTGGACGGCTACCTGGAGACCCGCGGCCTGTGGCGCCACGAACTGTTCGCCCGCGTCGTCCAGGCCGTCATCGAACTGGCCGAGCGCGGCACCGACGAGCGCGCCACCCTCGAATCCCTCCAGAACCACCTCCAGTCCCACACCGGCACGCCCGGCCCCCGCCAGGGTATGCTGTGGCGGAGCAGCCAGTAGGTGCGGTGCGCCCTGATCACGCACCCGCCGCACGCGCTCTTTCCCGCAGCTTGTCGGTGAGCTGGTCGATCGGTCGGTCCGCTGGCGTTGACATAGGCTCCGTCAGCCAATATGGTAGCCGCAATCATGGCCGGCGAGGTCTTCCAGCCCCACGATGGTCTGTTTCGGGCCGTGTTCGGAGAAGCGGCCGAGGCGGCCGACCTGTTGCGCGCCCACGTGCCGGCGGCGATCGCCAACAAGCTGCGGTGGTCGACCCTCGCGCGGCAGGACACCAGCTTCATCAGCAACCGCTTGCGCGCGAGCGAGGCGCACCTGCTGATCGACCAGACGCAGGTGGGGCCGGACGAGTTGCGCGGTGGGTTGCGGGGCCGCGCCGCGCAACTGGCGCTGATGGTGCCGCACCGGGAGGGTTGGCCGGTAATGGAGCGGCTGGTGCCGCTGCTGGCGGAACTGGTGCAGGTCTGGGGACTCGACGAAGTGGAGCAGCTCATTGTGTACGTGGGGGCCACGACGCCGGACGATGAGCTCTGGAACCGATTTTCCGACGAGGTACGGCGAAAGGTACCGGGAGGTGGAGAACTGATGACCAAGACTCAGACGATGCTAGAGTTGGTAGGGAACAAGATGCGGCAGGAAGGCCGCCAAGAAGGTGAGATGATCACCAAGGTGCGGAACATTGAGGGTCTGCGGGGCCAAGGTGTCTCGTGGTCTACAATAGCGGCGGCCACCGGAGTCGACGAGGACGCATTCGGGCGGCTCAAGCAGCAGTTGCAAGCCGCTGTCGGCAGCACCAACTGAGCCACGGTCCCGGACGAACAGCCGGGCACGGGACGGGTCCAGCCCGATTCGCTGACGTTGACATGAGAGATTGATGCAATCACACTTATTGCATGTCGACGATGATACAGATTCGCAACGTGCCGGAAGCCATGCATCGCCGTCTGAAGGCACGTGCCGCGATGGAGGGCGTCTCCATGTCGCGGTACGTGATGTCGGTGATTGAGCGGGCGCTGGAGCGTCCGAGCCGCCAGGAAGTGCTGGCCGCCATACGCCGGCAGCCGCCCGTGACCCTCGACCGGTCACCAGCCGAGGTACTCCGCGCGGCACGCGACGGCCACGGCGACTCTCACTACTAGTGCTCTCACTTGCGCAACTCCGCATACCTACGTCCGGGGTCCTTCCGGCCCCCTTGGTGCGTCTGGTCGGATAGTAGGCCTCAGAGTTGTCTCGTCAGACCGCGGACCGCCATCTGCTCCGGGCGCCCGGACTTCGCATCCGCGTAGAGCGGCCCTGAGCCGCACCCGCCGTGCGTGGCTACGGTCTATTTCCCCGATGATTCGCCGTATTCAAGCCCTCAATTACCGTTGTTTGCGCTACGTGGACGTGTCGCTGGACTACTTCCACGTACTGGTAGGACCCAACGCCAGCGGCAAGAGTACGCTGCTGGACGTCCTGGCCTTCCTCCACGACTTGGTAGCGGATGGTCTCGATGCGGCGATGGAGCGGCGCACGCGCAACTTCCAGGACTTGGTATGGGGGCGCCCGGATCGTGATTCCCAATTCGAGTTAGCCGTGGAATTCGGGCTTCCCGAGACGATCCGGGAGCGTCTCCCCGCGGCCAGGAAGTTTCAGGTATTTCGTTATGAAGTGCGCATCAAGGAGCGAGAATACAGGTCGTTGCTCATTGACTCCGAACGAGGAATCCTTATGCCGGTTACCGAAGTCAATGGGCATCGGGGTGGTCCGTTTCCGATGACCGTCGCCGCTCCGGATACCATTCTAGCCGGTGGAGGCCGCCGCGGCACTCGGACCGTACTGAGCAGATCTCAGGAGGGACTGAGCAACTTCATATCGGAATTGTCTGATTCGCGGCGATCAGCTCTAAGAGAAATTTCGTTTGATCCGCTCCGTTCAACCCTGGGGCAGCTTCCGAAATTGCGAAGCTGTTTCCGGCCTCCATCTACGTGAAGCAATTCCTGACGAGCCAGATCAGGACCCTGTTTCTCGATTGCGAGAAGATGAGGCAGGCGAGCCCCCCGAACTTTGGACAGGTTGAGTTGACTTCGAACGGCGCCAATCTACCGTGGGCCGTCAATCATCTGAGGAATCACCACCGATCGGACTATGATGAGTGGCTGCGGCACGTGCAGACGGTACTTTCCGACTTGAGCGACATCCGAGTGGTTAGCCGCGCTGATGATCGCCACGCGTACCTTATGCTCGAATACGACACCGGCGTGCCGGTACCGTCGTGGACTGCTTCCGATGGAACGCTTCGATTTCTGGCGCTTACCCTCCTCGCCTATCTCCCCATTTCCGACCGGTTGTATCTACTGGAAGAGCCGGAGAACGGCGTGCACCCGATGGCGATGGATCCGGTATACGACTCGCTCGCCTCCGTGTACCGTTCGCAGACGCTGGTAGCGACTCATTCCCCGACCTTTCTGCGGCGCGCCGATCCCAAGGAGGTTCTCTGTTTTGCCAAGGATGAAGCCGGCGCGACCGACGTCGTTCGAGGCGACAATCATCCGCACATGCGGCATTCTCACGGAGAGGCTGACATAAACTTTCTGTTTTCTACCGGCGTTATAGGATGACGGACGGAGCGAGTCTCATGGAGGTGAATGATGGGGAAGGATAACCGGTTGCGGCCGTGGCATGAGGTGGTGCGGCTCAAGGATGAGCTGCGCAGCGGCGAGCTGGCGCTGGCGGAGTTTGCCGCCGACTTGCATGAGGTGACGTTGGCGCAGGGCCGCCGCCCGGTCTACGAAGACCCCGAGAAATTCTTCGCGCTGACCTACCCTACCCATGCGTTGCGGGAGCTGGTGAAGGACGTTGCCGGACGGCTTGCCGGGCGCAGTGACAAGGCGGTGCGGCAGTTGGAGTTGACCTACGGCGGCGGCAAGACCCACACGCTGATCACCCTCTATCACCTGTTCCGGGAGCCGGCGGCGCTGCCGGACGTGGCGGCGGTGCGGGAGTTCCGCGAGCACGTCGGGGCCGAGTTGCCGGCGGCGTTCCCGGCCACCCTGTGCTTCGACAAGATCGACGCCGAGCGCGGCATCGACGGCGTGCGCGGGCCAAACGGTGAAGCGCGCGCGTTGCGCCATCCGTGGAGCGTGCTGGCGTTCCAGCTTGCCGGCGCGGAGGGACTGCGCGCCATTCACGGCGAGGGCCACGACGCCGAACGCGAGACGCCGCCCGCCGAGCCGCTCCTGGTCAAGCTGCTCGAACGGCCGCAGCAGCATGGTCAATCGACCCTGATTCTGATCGACGAAGTGCTGATGTACGCGCGCGAGAAGGCCGGGATCGATCCCGTGTGGCGCGAGCGCGTCGTCGACTTTTTTCAGTACCTGACCCAGGCCGTCGCCAAGGTGGATCGGGCCGCGCTGGTGGCGTCATTGCTGGCCACCGACCCCAGCCGGCAGCGCGGCGAACTGGCGCAGCAGTTGATTTCCGAGCTGTTCGACGTGTTCCGGCGCCAGCGCGAGGAGGGCGTCCAGCCGGTGCAGCGGGGCGACGTGGCCGAGGTGCTGCGCCGCCGCTTCTTCGCCCCCGGCAACGTGAGTGACCGCGGCGCGTATCGCTCCCACGTCATCGGCGTGGTGCGCGGCCTCGCCAAGCTGGACGCCACCACCGCCCGCGCCCGCTCCGCCGCCGAGGAACGCTTCATCGACTCCTTTCCCTTCCATCCCGACCTGACCGACGTGTTCTACAGCCGCTGGACGCAGCTCGACGGGTTCCAGCGCACGCGCGGCATCCTGCGCATCCTGGCGACCGCGTTGCGCGTGGCCGAGCGGTGCGACCGCAGCCCGTTGATCGGCGTGTCGTCGCTGCTGGCGGAGCCGGGCGCGCAGAGCGTGTCGGAGGCGGTGCGCGAGCTGGCGAGCGTGGCCACTTCGGAACCGATGGAGGGCAACACGACCGACTGGGGGCCGCTGCTGGAGGCGGAGTTGGCCAAGGCGCGTCAGATTCAGGATGAGGTGCCGGCGCTGGCTGACGGGCGCGAGGCGGAACAGGCGGTGCTGGCGGTGTTCCTGCACTCGCAACCGCCGGGGCGCAAGGCGTCCACGCCCGACCTGCTGCGGATGATCGGGAGCGCGGCGCCGGACTCGATCGAGATTGCGAAGGGAATGCACCGCTGGCGCGAACTCTCCTGGTTCCTGGACGACGAGGACCTGGGGCCGGAGGAGCCGGGCGCCGCGGCGGCGCTGCCCAAGTCGTGGCGCCTCGGCAATCGCCCCAATCTGCGCCAGATGCACGATGAAGCCTGCCGCCTGCGCGTCACCCCGGAGGCGGAGGCGGCGCGCCTGGAGCAGGCGGTGCGTGAGACGCGGGCGCTGGTGGAGGGCGCCAAGGCCGCCGGCGCCAGCGTGCATCGGCTGCCGGCGGCGCCGCGCGAGGTGGGCGACGACGGCGCGTTCCGCTACGTGTTGCTGGGCGCGGACGCCGCCTCCGATTCGGGCAAGCCGAGCGCCGCCGCGCGCCGCTTTTTGACCGAGGTGGCCGGGCCGCATCAGCCGCGCGTGCATCGCAACGCGGTGGTGCTGGCGGTGCCGTCGCGCAACGGCCTGGAGGCGGCGCGCAGCAGCGTGCGCGCGCTGCTCGGTTGGGAAGAGGTAGAGAGTCAGCTTGCCGGCCATCGGGTCGATCCGGTGCCGCGGGAACGCCTGCGCCGGCGGCTGCAGGAGGCCCGCAGCCTGGTCCCCGACACGGTGCGGCAGGCGTACCAAGTGGTGGTGACGGTGGGCAAGGACAACGAGGTGCACGCCTTTCGACTTGCCGGCAGCGCCGGGCCGTTGTTCGCGGCCATCAAGAACGAGGCGCGCGCGCGCATCACCGAGACCGCCCTGGACGCGGAGGCGCTGCTGCCGGACGGCCCCTACGACCTGTGGCGGCAGGACGAGGACGCGCGCTTGGTGAAGGACCTGGCCGGCGCGTTCTCGCGCCAGCCGCGCCTGCCCAAGGTGCTCGACCCGCGGCTGCTGTTCGACACCGTGCTGCAGGGCGTGGAGCGCGGATTGTTTCTGGCCCGGCTCGCGCGCCCGGACGGCAGCATTCGCACCTGGTGGCGCGGCGCGGTGGCCGCGGACGCGCACGCCGACCCGGGGCTGGAAGTGGTGCTGCCGGAACGCGGCGAGCTAAGTGAACTGCCCGAGGCGCTGCTGGCGCCCGGCGAGTTGCCGGAGCTGTGGCCGGCGGGCGGCGGCGACGGCGCCGAAGCGCACCTCACGATGCGCGCGCTAACCGAGTACTTCGCCGGCGGCCGCACCGTGACCGCCCACCACCGGAGCTACGCCTACGACGACGTGCTCACCATCCCGCGCTGTTCCGGTCACGCCGTGCGGAGCGCGGTCGCGCGGGCGGTGGAGCGGGGGCGCGTATGGCTGACCAACGGCCCCACTTCGGTATGGAACGAGCCGGTTCCCTACGGCGCGCTCGGCGAGGACGCGGTGCTGCGCCCGCCGCCGTCGCTTATCCCCCCGCAGGAGCTGGCCGGGCAGGTGCTCCCCGATGAGCGGCGCGGCGGCGGCGCGCCGAACGCCGCTGCCCTGACCCGCGCGCTGTCACAGGAGCGGGGCGCCGCCCTGCCCTGGGGGCTGGTGCGCGACAGCATCAAGGCCGCCGTGGACAGCCGCTGGCTGCAGTTGGGCTCCGGCAGCGGCGCGCTCAACTGCGGCTACGACCAGGCCGGCAGCGTCCTGCTGGAGCGCCCGGAGCGCTACGATCCCAAGACGACGGCCGCCCCGGCGCCGGCAGCCGCCGCCACGCTGGAAGGCCACGAGATGCAAGACCTCGCCGCGCTGATGGACCGGCTGCTGGATCAGAGCGCCGGCTACGAGCTGCGCTTCCGGGTCAGCCCCCAGGTCGCCGCCGACGCGCCCCGCGAAGTGCGCGCCGCCCTGGACCGCCTCCTCGGCGAAGTCTCCGCCGCCCTGCGAACCACCCCGAAGAAGTAGTTCGGCTCCGAGACCGGCGCGGCGGGGGGTCTCCTCGCCCGGATGCCGGCAGCGCTACGGCGCGTTACCCCAGGAATTGATACAGCGTGACCACCGTCGTCAGCACCACGAAGCCGATTCCCACCGCCCACTGCGTGGTCGAATGGCGCTTGCTGTATGGCGCTGCTGCTATTCGGTCCCGACTTGAAAGCCAAGGGATGACGCCACCGTCCGCTGCCTCTTGTCACACGTCACGAACGCGATCTCGGCCGGCATCGGCGCGACGTACAGCGCCACGGCGATGTGCCAGAGATCGGCTCCTCGCAAGTATCCGGCCGCCAGCCCTCTGGCCAACTCCGCGCTCAAGGGCCGGTCGGGGGCGATCCATTCGATCGTAGACAGATCGGCGTCGAATTCCCGATGCTCCCGAGCGAACGCCGCCCGCATTTCCGCCTCGAGCAGGTTCGAAGACACGAGGGGCGAGTATTGCGCGAGTCTCTTACCGGTGTCGGCGGCGGTCGGGTCGTCGAAGGCGACTGCCACCAGTGCGGAGGTGTCCACGTATGCCGGTATCATTCGCCGCGTTCGGATAGAAATCGGTCCAAAGCGCCCGGTACGTGCGCCACCGCGACGAGCGGCTTCCGCACGCCGCCCGATCGCACCAGGATGCCACGCCGTTCCAGCTCTTCGAGACGGTCCTCAATGGTCTGCTGCTTCTGTTCAAGGGGACGGATCTCCGCGACCGGGTCGCCACGGTACGAAATGGCGACCGTCTTGCCCGCTCGCACCATTCGCATGACCTCAGAGAAGCGCGCCTTGGCTTGATAGGTGGAAAAGGTGATGTTCACGCCATGAAGGTGACTGGTCTGACTACTCATGTCAACCCGCCCGCTCCGACCAGCCGGGGCGCGACGCTGACGGACCACCTTACATGCCCCATGTGGCAAGCCGATCATTCGCGGCCGTCGCTTGGCCGTCGAACACGTCTTGATGCTTGCGGCAGGTGATGATCATGAGACCATCCTGCAGGGCTACCCGTGGCTGGAGCGCGAGGACATCATCGCCTGCTTGGTCTACGCCGGTCGCGTGGTCGGCCGCGAAAGAGTCGACCCTCACCCGGTGCCGGGAGGTGGATGAAGCTTCTATGGTAGCGTAGCGGGGGTCCGCGACGAGGCGCGGCGCCGGCGGCGCGGCAGGGGGCGATTGACGCCGGGGGCGGGGTCTGATTCGATGGCGGACATGGAACCGGAAATTCGGCATGCGCCGAGCTTTGCGGTGGCGCGCTGCCGGATGAGCGGCGGCGAGCGGCTCAAGGTGGAAGCGGGCGCGATGATGGCCCACTCGTCGGGGATGGAGCTGGAAGCCCGCATGGAGGGCGGCCTGCTCAAGGGCCTCAAGCGCAGTGTCCTCGGCGGCGAGTCGTTGTTCGTGTCCACCTACACCGCCCCCGCCGGCGGCGGCTGGGTGGACGTGGCCGCCAAGCTGCCCGGCGATATCAAGACGCTCGACCTCGACGGCTCCCACTCCTGGCTCATCGAGCGCGGCAACTGGCTCGCCTCCGACGCCTCCGTGGAGATCGAAACCAAGTGGGGCGGCTCGAAGATGCTGTTCGGCGGCGAGGGCGGGTTCATGATCCACGCCGCCGGCACCGGCCGGGCGCTGGTGGCCTCCTACGGGGCGGTCGAGGTGATTTCGCTGGCCGCCGGCGAGACGGTCGTGGTTGACACCAACCACATCCTGGCCTTCGTCGACACCGTGACCTTCGACCTGCGGCGCGCGGTGCAGGGCCGCAGCATCCAGTCGCTCAAGTCGGGCGAGGGCTTCGTGTTCGACTTCACCGGCCCCGGCGACGTCATGGTGCAGACGCGCAACCAGCAGCAGCTCGCGGCCTGGCTCAAGACCCAGGTCGGCTCCCGCGAATGACCGGAATGACCACCCGCGCCGCCATTCAGACCGGCCGCGGCGAGCCGCTCCTCATCGATGATCTGCAGCTCCCCGGCCCCCGCCCCGACCAGGCGCTGGTCAAGCTGCTCGCCAGCGGCATTTGCCATTCGCAGGTGCACGAGCTGCACGACGCCCGCCCGCGGCCCATGGCGTTTGGCCACGAAGCCACCGGCGTGGTGCTGAGCACCGGCAGCGAAGTAACGCGGGTGCGGGAGGGCGACCGCGTGATCGTGACCTGGGTGCGGCGCCATCCGCTGGCACTGGGACAGGACGACCGCGCGTGCGGCGCCCTCTACCGGGGCAGCGCCATCCCGTGGCCGGTGTTTACCTGGGCCGAGCACACGCTGGTGTCGGAGGAATACCTGGTGCCGATTGCCGCCGGCGAGCCTGCCGACCTGTGCTCGATCGTCGGCTGCGCGGTGCTCACCGGCGCCGGCGCGGTAATCCACACCACCGGCGTGCAGCCCGGCGACTCGGTGGCGGTGTTCGGCGCCGGCGGCGTCGGCCTGTCGGCGCTGCGCGCGGCCGCCGTCCGCGGCGCCAACCCGATCATCGCCGTGGACCTGCGCGCGGACAAGCTGGCGCTGGCCCGCGACTTCGGCGCCACCCACCTGGTGAACGCCGGCGACGCCGACCCGGTCGCGGCGGTACGGGAGCTGAGCGGCGGCGGCGTGGACTACGCGTTCGACGCGATCGGCGTGCGCCAGACCACCGAGACGATCAACGAGGTCACCCGCCCCGGCGGCCCCGGCAGCGCCAACACCGGCGGCACCGCGGTCCTGATCGGCGTCCCCGGCAATGAGATGACGCTCAATCCGCGCGCCATGCTGTCGGGTCACCGCCGTTACGTCACCAGCTTGGGCGCCTCCGATCCCGACCGCGACTTTCCGATCTTCCTGCGCTGGCACCGGGAGGGCCTGCTCCCGCTGGACAGGCTGGTGACCGACCGCTACCGGTTGGAGCAGATCAACGAGGCGTGCGCGGCGCTCGCCGCGGGCGAGATCATGGGCCGCGCCATCCTGGAATTTTCGACAGATTGACCGAGGAGCGGGAGATGAGCGAATCGAACAAGCGCCGGCAACTGCTGGACCAGGGATTCTGCGTGTTCCCGGCGCTGCTTGACGGCGGCCTGGTCGCGCGCCTGCGCAAGGCCAGCGACCGGCTGCTCGACGAGTACCCGGAAGAGGAGAAGCAGCGCCGCGGCAACCAGGGCAGCGTGGTGACGATCCGCTTCCAGGACCGCGCGTTTTGCGAGCTGGTCGCCTGGCCGCCTACCTGGGCGGCGCTGCGCGAACTGGGCTTCCCCGGCGCGCGCTACTGGACCGGCTCGGTCATCTCCAAGGAGCCGCATTCGGTGCGCCTCTACTGGCACCAGGACTGGGTATGGTGGGCGGAGCCGGAGAGCGCCGACCCGGTGCCGCATCAATTGTTTCTGATGTGGTACCTCACCGACACGCGGCCCGAGAACGGCTGCCTGCGCGTGCTGCCGCAGTCGCACCGCCGGCGCCTGGACGCCCACGACCTGATCGGCTCCCACGACGACGGCATCCGCCACCTGGACCCCGCCACCGCGCCCGGCTACGGCACCCTGCCCGGCGAAGTGGACGTGCCGGTGACCGCGGGCGACCTGGTGGTGGGCGACTCGCGCGTGCTGCACGCCGCGCACGCCAACACCACCGGCGAGCGGCGCACCGTGCTCACCACCTGGTATCTGCCGCGCTACGCCGAGCTGAGCGAGCGGCTGCGCGCCTCCTACCAGCAGCAGATCGCGCCGCCGCCGGAGTCGCTGCCCGCGGATGAGTTGGCGCTGCTGCGGCCGCACTTCACCGACTACCGCGGCAACGCCGAGCCGGCGCACCGCAGCTACGAACTGAGCGGCTACCTCAAACGCGGCGCCTGACGCGCCCGCACGACCACAGCCCCGCGCGGGTACGCCCGCGCGGCCAACCGAAAGGAGACCGAACCCGTATGGGACGCTTGGAGAACAAGGTGGCGCTGATCACCGGCGCGGCGCGCGGCCACGCGCAGGCAATGGCGCGGCGCTTCGCCGCCGAGGGGGCGCTGCTGGCGATCTGCGATCTGCTTCCGCCCGAGGAGCTGGACGCGACCACCGGCGCGCAGGTCCGCGCGGCGGGCAGCCGCGCGCTCTGTTTTCAAACCGACGTGTCGGACGAGCGGCAGGTGAACGAGATGGTGGAGCGCACGCTCGCCGAGTACGGCCAGGTCGACATCCTGGCGCCGGTGGTCGGCATCGCCGGCCCCACCAAGGACCTGTGGGACCTCTCGCTGGCCGAGTGGAAGCAGGTGCTGGCGGTCAATCTCGACTCGATCTTTTTGTGCTGCAAGGCGGCGCTGCCGTCGATGATCGAGCGGCGGCGCGGGCGCGTCATCATGTTCAGCTCGCCCACCGGCAAGCAGCCGCTGGCGCACCGCTCCTCCTACGCCACCAGCAAGATGGCGGTCATCGGCCTCACCCGCACGCTGGCGGCCGAGGTGGGCCCCTACAACATCACCGTCAACGCCATCTGCCCCGGCGGCCACGCCGCGCGCGACCGCGAGCTCGCCAAGGCGTTCGCGGAGTACGTCGGCAAGCCGGTCGAGGGCGACGTCTACACCAACTACGCGCCCGGCCCCAAGCCGGCCAACAAGGTGCTGTGCGGCCACTGGCTGCAGGCCGAGGGGTACGTGCAGGACCACGGCACCTCGGACGACGCCGCCGCGGTGGCGGTGTTCATCGCCTCCGACGAGGCCGGCTCCTTTACCGGCCAGGACGTCAACACCCCCGGCGGCTACGTGATGTGGTAATCGCTATCTAACGTCCGGGTAATCAGTTACGAGCGCAGGCAGGGAGGCCTGATCGGAGCGCGGTAACACCGGTTGACCGACTGGCCCGCGTCGGGTATGGTGCGCCGGAAGGGCGTGGGACGGGATCTGCCGGAACACGCATTGGTACGGAACAGAACAGATAAGGGGGGAACCACTTGATGTTTCTTTCAATCAGGAGGGTGGCGGCCGTCGGGCTCGGGCTCGCGCTGGCAGCGACCGCCCTGTGGGCCTCGGGCGAAGAAGAAGCCGCCGCCGCCGAGGCAGAGTTCGTCGACGTAGAGCTCACCAAGCTCGACGGCACCACCATGACGCGGCGGTACGAGAAACCGCGCTACGGCGGCACGATCACCATGAACCGGGAGATCCTGCTGGTTTCGTTCACGAACTGGGATCCGCGGGGCGGCGGCGGACCGCACGAGCTGGCCAACGTCCAGATCACCAACCAGCGCCTCTCGCAGTTGGACTGGGCGCGCGGCGCCTCGGGCACGAATGACTACCCGAACTTCGTGGCGGCGACACCGCCCTTGTACGTGGCGCCCCTGCTGGCGGAGAGCTGGTCGATGCCCAACAGCACCTCGATGGTGTTCAAGATGCGCGAAGGCGTCCGCTTCTGGGACAAGGAGGACGTGGCGCAACCGAACCCCGGCCTCGAGGCTGACTACGGGCGCGAGTTGACCGCGCACGACGCGGCCTGGTCGTACCAAACGATGAACTTCTTCCAGTCGGGCCAAGCCGGGACTATCACCTGGACCGCCCTCGACGACCACACGCTGGAGTTGTCGTGGCCCGAGCCGGACGCGACCCAGGCGGGCTTCAACATGTCGCAGTACGCCTTTATCTTCAACTCGGGGATGCAGAACATCCCCCAGGACGATTGGGGGGACTGGCGCAACGCACTCGGTACCGGCGCGTACATCCCGACTGACTTCGTGCCCGGCAGTACCGTCACCTACAAGCGCAATCCCAACTACTGGGAGAACGACCCGATCCACACCGACATGCGGCTGCCCTACGCCGACACCTTTCGCATCGTCGACTTCGACGACGAGGCGGCGATCATCGCAGCGTTGCGGGCCGGCCAGATCGACCTGACCAACGGCCTCGGCTCATCGGGCAAGTGGGGGCTGCAGCTCAAGGAGACGAACCCCGAGATTGGCCAGTTCCCCGCCGCCGCGACCCCTTCGGTCTGGGTGCCGCGCGTGGATCTGCCGGACAGCCCGTTCAGTGACATCAAGGTGCGGCAGGCGCTCATGATGGCCATTCCGCGCGACGAGATCGTCGAGGACTTCTACGGCGGCTTCGCCAGTCAGTATGCCTATCCGACGTTCCCGAACTTCGCGGATTGGTTTGTCGATTACGAGGATCTGCCGACCGAGCCGACGCTGCCCGGTTCGTGCGCCAGTGCGCGCGACGTGGTCACCTACAATCCCGACAAGGCGCGCGAGTGTCTCGCCGCGGCCGGGTACCCCGAAGGCTTCGAGTTCGATCTCTGGAGTCCGCCGGGTGAGGCCGAGTTCAACGAGCTGTACCAGGGCTACTGGAACGAGGTGGGCCTCCGCGCCAACCTCAAGGTGGTCGAGCTCGCGGTGTGGCAGTCGGTCAAGGACCGGGAGCCGCACCTCGGACTGACGAGCTGGACCCCCGGCAATTGGCAGGACCCGTTCAACGTCGTCATCTATCAGCTGTCCAGCAATGGCACGGTCAACAGCGCGCGCGTGAACAACCCGATGTACGACGACATTCTCAAGGTCGTTGAGACCGAGCTCGACGAAGAGAAGAGGCAAGCGGCGTGGCTGGAGTTCTTTCCCAGGGCGCTGGAGGAGGCCATTTACCCGGGCGGCGTCGCGTTCGACAAGCTGACGTTCTGGAACCCCTGGGTGAAGGGGTACAGCGGAGAGATCAGCAACGTCGGCATCCAGGGCTGGCACTCGCTGGCCAAGATCATCTGGATCGACCAGAACATGCAGCCGTAGCGGGCCTCCTGGCACCGCGATGAGCTTGGCAGGGGTTGGCGGAGTTTCCTTTGGGGAGCGCCGCCGGCCCCTTTTCTTGAAGTAGCAAACCATAGATCGATGACTGCCTACATCATCAGACGGCTCACGCTGATCATCCCCACGCTGTTCATCGTCTCGCTGCTGGCGTTCTTCCTGATTCGCTGGATTCCCGGCGACGTCATCGACCTGATGGTCGCTATCATGCAGCAGTACGTGTACACCGGCAGCAGCTCAGTGCTCGCCACCGGCGACGAGGTCGTGTCGGAACTGGCGCAGACCCTGCGCGAGCAGCTGGGACTGGATGTCCCGGCGCACGTGCAGTACGTGCGCTGGCTCGGGGAGTTGTTCCAGGGCAAGTTCGGACAGTCGCTGTGGACCCGGCAGCCGGTCGGAACGGACCTCCTGTTCCGCCTGCCGGTATCTCTCCAGCTCGGCCTGATGGCGATCATCTTCTCGCTAATGATTGCGCTGCCGGTGGGCATTGTTTCAGGGATCCGGCCTGACTCGGGCGTCGACCAGATTCTCCGTAGCTTTGCCATCCTACTGGTCACCGTTCCCGCTTTCTGGCTGGGCACCATGGTCGTGGTCTACCCGGCGCTGTGGTGGGGATGGGCGCCGCCGTTGTTCTTCGTGCGATTCGGTGACGATCCGCTCGGCAACCTGACCCAGATGCTCGTTCCGTCACTCATCCAGGGGATGCTGCTATCGGGCATAGTGATGCGCTTCACGCGTACCATGATGCTGGAGGTGCTGCGCCAGGACTACGTCCGCACCGCGTGGGCGAAGGGGCTGCGGGAGCGGGTGCTGGTGGTACGCCACGTCCTCAAGAACGCCACGATTCCGGTGATTACGATGATCGGACTGCAGTTGCCGGTTCTGATTGGCGGGGCCGTGATCGTGGAGAAGATCTTCAACATACCGGGCCTCGGATCGCTCATAATCGAGGCGCTCGAGAAACGTGACTACCCCGTCGTCACCGCCGTAAATCTGCTTATGGCCGGGTTCGTGCTCGTCGTCAACGTCGTGATCGACATCAGTTACGCTTGGCTCGACCCGCGCATCCGCTACGACTGATGGCTGACCCCGCGGCCACCGGGAAGGCGCCTGCCGCGGCGCAGCCCGCGCGTAAGTCACTCCTGCGCGAGACCCTCTCGCGGCTGTTCCGGGAGAAGAAGCTGGGCGCCGTCGGGCTGATCATCGTGGTGCTGTTTCTGCTGGTCGGCGTCTTCGCCGACGTGCTGGCTACTCACGACATGTTTGAGCAGAACGTCCCGCGGCGCTTGGAGGGGCCGTCGGCCGACTATCCTCTGGGCACCGATCAGTTTGGGCGCGACGTGTACAGCCGGGTGGTGCAGGGCGCCCGCATCTCGATGCTGGTCGGCATCGCCGCCAGCCTCGTTGCGGTGGCGGTCGCCTCGGTGTGCGGCCTGCTGCTTGGCTACTTCGGCGGTACCGCCGACCTGATTGCGCAACGGATAGTGGACGCCGTGCAGGCGTTCCCGTGGCTGTTCCTGATCATCACGGTCATGTCGCTGCTGGGACCCGGCATCCCGCAGGTCATCATCGTCCTCGGCGTACCGTGGGGCATCGTCAACATCAGGACCGTGCGTAGCGTGGTGCTGAGCGTCAAGGAGAGCCCCTACGTGGAGGCGGCGCGCGCGACCGGCGCGAGCACCCTGCGCATCCTCGCCCGCCACGTCGCGCCGCAGATCGTGGCGCCGATGATCGTGCTGTTCACCGTGTCGGTGGGCGGCAACATCCTCGCCGAGGCGTCGGTGAGCTTCCTCGGCTTCGGCATACCGCCGCCGCAGCCGAGTTGGGGCAGCATGCTGAGCATTGAAGGCCGCTCCTACATGCTGGAGGCGCCGTTACTGGCGTTCTGGCCCGGCCTGTGCCTGGCGATAGTCGTGTTCGGCATCAACATGTTCGGCGACGCGCTACGCGACCTGCTGGACCCCCGCCTGCGCGGCGGCATCGGCCGCTTCGGCGCGAAAGCCCCGCGCGCCAACCGGACCTGACGCCCGGCTCCGCGCGGTGCCGGCCAGCCAAGCCAAACGCGCGGTTGACACCTCCGGCGCGCCCGTGCTATCCCATAGCCATCAGCTTATTGGACGGCGCAGGCTTTCAGGCCGTCCCCGCCGGCAGTCTAGAAATGAACTGCCCCAAGGAGGTAGGTAGCGTGACTATCTGCAAATGGAAGAAGACAGTATTCGCCGCGGCGGCGGCCGCGTTGTTGGCAGCAACCGGCGCCTGGGCCACCGGAGAAGAGGAAGCGGCCTCCGGGGCGGCCACGTCGCCCGCGGACATCGACACCGTTCCCGTCTACGGCGGCAACCTCACCACCGCCGACAACACCTGGTCGAGCGTCTGGGACCCGACGGTGCTGCAACACGGCATCCAGGTGGTGCCGGCGATCTACGATCAGTTGTTCGAGTACGACATCACCCAGGGGCCTCGGGGCACCGGCGAGTGGGGCTTGAACGACTTCAACTGGCAGAATCCAAACGTGATCAGCTTCCAGGTCATCGAGTCCAACACGGTACTGAGCCCGACCCGGTTGCGGTGGAAGATTCGCCGCGGCATCCACTACCACGATCGGCCGCCGGCCAACGGCAGGGAGATGACCGTGGAAGACGTTCTCGTCACGTGGGAGCACGTCACCGCGGAGCCACGATCCGGCCTGATGTACAAGGGCGACGAGCTCCTCAAGATGACGGCGGACCCGAGCGACCCCTGGGCGATCAACGTCGAGCTGGCGGCGCCCGACAGCCTGGGTCTGTGGGTCTATCTCACCAGTGCCCTGAACGGCGTTCTGCCGGCCGAGTGGTGGCGGGATGACTCCATCAACCGGGAAGACTGGCGCAACCACATGGGATCGGGGCCGTTCTGGCCCATCGAAGTGGTTGAGGGCAGCCACATCACCTACACCAGGAACCCCAACTACTGGATGGAGGATCCGCTGAATCCGGGTAACCAACTGCCCTATCTGGACACCATGCAGATCATCTCCTTCGCCGACGGCGCCGCGCGAATCGCGGCGCTGCGCAGCGGCAAGCTCGACCGCATGGTGCAAAACGGCCTCACGCCCACGCAGATAGACGATCTGAGGCGGAGCAACCCGGAGATACGAACCAACGAGACGTGGGCCCACGGGCAGTATGCCGCGCTGCGCGCCGACCTGGCGCCGTGGAACGACCTCCGCGTGCGGCAGGCGGCGATGCTGGCGGTCGACCATGAGGCGCTCCGGGAGTTCTTCACGCCGGAGCACTACCACTACCCCGGCTTCCCCGTTAAGCGGTCAGCCGGGAAGCCCCAGTACCATACCAAGGCGGAGCTGGACGCGGTGCGTCCTGCCCTCGCCCGGTTGTACGAATATCATCCCGACGAGGCCGAGCGGCTTCTCGACGAGGCCGGCTACCCGCGCGGCGACGACGGCATCCGTTTCGAGACGACCTTCATTACGGACTCCACGCTCGACGAGAACTACCCCGCGTATTTTGCCTACTTTGAGGACGTCGGCATCCGGGTCAACATGGACCCGATCCCGAATGGCGGCCACTGGGGCATGATCGGCGGTGCGGACGGGCCGAACGACGAGCACTTTACCGGCTTGGCGTTTCATAATGCCGGCGGCACGAGCTTCTCAGTCCTGGCCACGCACTTCTGGAACGCACCGTATCGGCCGTTCTACAGCATGGGCCGGATCCAGGGTTCTCCCGAGGCCCTCGAGGTGGAGCGCTTGTTTGAAGCGGTCAACTTGCTCGAGGCCAATACTCCCGAGTGGACCGAGGCGCTTCTGGAGCTGGTCTTCTTCTGGCAGGAGCAGCTGTGGTTCCTGGACTTCGGCGCCGTCCACGAGTACATGGCATGGCAGCCGTGGGTGAAGGGCAAAGAGGGCATGAGCGGGTTGCAGACCTACCAGTACCACTTCACCAAGTATTTCTGGATTGACGCCGCCCTGAAGAAGGAGATCAGCGGGCGCGACGCGGACGAATAGCGGCCCTCCGATCTGCTCCTGACCGTTCGCGGGGGCTGGGCCGGCCGGGCCGGCCCCCGCTTCACGTATGCAAGCCTATCTCATCAGAAGACTGCTGCTGATCGTGCCGACGATGCTGATCGTCAGCCTTATCGTGTTCCTCTCGATGCGCCTCATCCCCGGGGACGTGCTCGATTACATGGTTTCCCTCAGATACATGTCCGCGGGAGCGATGGAGGCTCTGCGGGAGCAGCTTGGCCTGAATCTGCCCGCTCACGTCCAATACGGACGCTGGATCTCCGGCGTCTTTCAGGGCGACTTCGGTGACACGCTGATCACCCGGCTCGCGGTCGAAGAGGTCATCCTCGAGCGCCTGCCGAGGTCGCTGGAGCTGGGCGCCCTGTCCCTGGTGCTCGCGCTGGTGATAGCGCTGCCGGTGGGTATCTACTCCGGTCTGAAGCCGGAGTCTGCCGGTGACCGGATACTGCGCAGCGTCGCCATTGCCTTCATCTGCATCCCCAGCTTCTGGCTGGGGACGATGATCCTGGTCCTGCCGGCGGTCTGGTGGCGGTGGTCGCCGCCCATGTACTGGGTCTCCTTGTGGGAGGATCCGCTCGGCAACCTGGCGATGTTCATCATCCCCGCCATCGTTCTGGGAATGTGGCTGTCCGGCGTCACCATGCGCCTGACGCGCACGATGATGCTGGAGGTGCTGCGGCAGGACTATATCCGCACCGCGTGGGCGAAGGGGCTCCGGGAGCGGGCGGTCGTGGTACGGCACGCGCTGAAGAATGCGCTGAACCCGGTGCTTACCACGATCGGACTGCAGCTACCGGTCCTGATCGGCGGCGCGGTCGTGGTGGAGCACATATTCAACATACCCGGTATCGGCTCGCTGGTGGTAAGAACATTGGAGCAGCGCGACTACCCCTTGCTGGCGGGGCTGAATCTGATGATGGCGGGATTCGTGTTGCTCGTGAACGTCGCCGTCGACGTCAGCTACGCCTGGCTCGACCCGCGGATTCAGTACAAGTGAGCGGTTCGGCCGCACCGGAGGCTGCTCCGACAAAAGGGGCTCCGAGAAAGGGGTCGTTCCGCGACCTGCTGCCGCGGCTGTTCCGGGAAAAGAAGCTGGGCGCCGCCGGTTTGATCATCGTACTGGTGTTCTTCCTGGTGGGCGTGTTTGCCGACGTGCTCGCCACCCACGACCTCAGAGACCAGAATCTCAGGCGCGCGCTCGAAGGACCATCGGCCGAGTTTCCGCTGGGCACCGACCAATTTGGCCGCGACCTGCTGACCCGCGTCGTTCACGGGGCGCGCGTCTCCATGATCGTGGGAGTGGGAGCCGTCGCCATCGGCCTGGTCATCGCCCTCTTCTTCGGGCTGCTGTCCGGTTACTGGGGCGGCACGTTCGACCTGATCGTGCAGCGATTCGTCGATGCCTGGCTTACCTTTCCGTGGCTGTTCATCGTGCTGACCGTGATGTCGCTCATCGGTCAGGGACTGGTGCCGATGGTGATCGTCCTGGGCGCGTTTACCGGCATCGGCAACATCCGTACCGTGCGCGGCGTGGTGCTGAGCACCAAGCAGAACCCGTACGTGGAGGCGGCGCGGGCGGTCGGCGCGGGGACCTGGCGCATCCTGCTCCGCCACGTCCTGCCACAGGTGTGGCCGCCGGTGATCGTGGTGTTCACCATCTCTCTCGGCGCGGTGATCCTGAGCGAGTCGACGATCAGCTTCCTCGGCTTCGGCATTCCGCCGCCGCAGCCGAGCTGGGGCGGCATGCTGAGTCTGGAAGGCCGCCGCTTCATGGAGCGGGCGCCGTTGCTGGCGATCTGGCCCGGCCTGTCGCTGGCGATCGTGGTGTACGGCATCAACATGTTCGGCGATGCCCTGCGCGACCTGCTCGACCCCCGGCTGACCGGCGGCGCCGGCCGCCTGGGCGCGGCGAAGGTTCGGAAGGCCGCCGGCCGGACGTCGAAGCCGGCGCCGCCGGCGGATTCTTCCTGACCCGGCCCGGTGGCAGCCGGCGCGCCGGTCAGGCTATAGTCGGAGCATGCGGATCAATCGCAGCATCGAGCTGTTGGCGGACGGGCAGCCGATCTACTACGTGGGCGGCCACACCGGGCTCGCCGGCACCTTTCACCGGCGGCCCAAGGACGCGCTCACCGGGATGCACACGCCGGTCCTGACCTACGAGCAGGGCGGCACCGACGCCGGCCACTGGGCCGACTATATCAACGTCGGCTTTGAGCACGGGGCGTTCAATCTTGCCGGCCTCGACGACTACCTGCACGGCATGGTGGACGCCGGGCCGGCGCGTAGCGGCCACCGCACCCCCACCATCATCGTCGAGGCGCCGGTCAACGGCACCTCGCGCGCGGTGGTGGAGGCCAACGCCTGGCAGTTCCAGCAGATTCTGGCGCGCGGCGTGCACGGCGTGATCCTGTGCAAGGCCAACACCCCGGAGGCGGTGGCGGCGTTCGTGGAGGCGTGCCGCTATCCGATCAACGACATCGGCGTGGGAGCGGGCCTCGGCGCCGGCGTGCGCGGCTTCGCCTCGGAAGACAGCGCCGGCCACGTGTGGGGGGTGGACACCGACGCCTACGTCGCACGGGCCGACCCGTGGCCGATGAACCCGGACGGCGAGCTGTTCCTGGGCATCAAGATCGAGACCAAGGCGGCGCTGCCCCGCGTCGAGGAGATCATGCAGGTGCCGGGCGTGGGGTTCGCGGAAGTGGGGCCGACCGACATGGCGCTGACGCTCGGCTACCGCTCACTGTCCGATCCGTGGCCGCAGGAGATGGTGGAAATCGAACAGCGCGTCAAGGAGGCGTGCGCGGCCGCGGGCGTCTACTTCCACCCCTTTACCGGGTTCTCCGCGCCCGCCGACGCGCCGGCGTGGATCGACCGCGGCACCATGATCTTTACCGCCCCCAGCGAGGAACTGGCCCGCATCGGGCGCGCCCACTCCGGGCGCGCCATGCCGGTCTAAGGGGCGCGGCAATCCAAAAAAGGAGAGGTAACCGGAATGGGAACGTCAGGCACTGGCGTCGGAGTCCGCTTCGACCACATTCATCTGCTCAGTGAGGACCCGCAGGCGGCGGCGCGCTGGTACGAGGAGATCCTCGGCGGCAGCATCACCGACCAGTCGGAAGTGCTGGGGGCGCCGCAGTTCGCCGTCGCGCTCGGCGGCATGCGGCTGCTGATCCGCGGCCGCCGCCCCGGCGAGGAGCCCGCGGCGAACCGCCCGATGCGGCAGTACTCCGGCTACGTCAGCCACGACGGGTGGGGTACCGACCACTTCGGGTACGACTACCACGGCGACCTGCGCGCCTTCTGCGAGGAGATCCGCGCCAAGGGGGCGACCTTCGCCGCCGAACCGTGGGAGTTCAGCCCCGGCAACGTGATCTGCTTCCTGAACGCCCCCGACAACGTGAGCATCGAGCTGATGCAGGCCCGCTGAAGGCGGCGCCTGCCTGCCGGGTGGGCCGGGCGCGTCGAGCTGCCCAGCCTCCGGGCGCGCCTAAGCGCGAGCCAGCACGGGAGGGGCCAAGTCGCCGATCGAGTCGCCGAGGCCGTCGTCCGGTTGCGCGCCGCGGGCGGCGGGATGGCCCGGGTTCGCGGTCGGCGGCAGCGGCGTGTCGTACTGGTAGCCGGGTTCGACCTGCTGGCGCTTCCAGGTGGCGCGCATCTCCCGGAACGCGCCCAGCACGCCCTTCGCCGCCGGCAGGTCGAACGCGATAGCGCGGCGCAATTTACGCAGGTTGTAGCACGGCACGCCGGCGTACATGTGGTGCTCCAGGTGCCAGTTCATGCGCCAGTACATGAACGACGTCAGCGGGTCGCAGCGGATGCTGCGCGTGCACTTGCGGAAGTCCGCCACGTTGTCGCGCAAGCCGCAGTGCATCGGCAGGTACACGAGACAGCGCCACCAGTTCATGAGGAACCGGGACAGCGTAATGAACACCGGCAGCAGCCAGAGCTGAAACACCACCGCGGCCGCGATGACCGCAGCGTGGAACAGCAGAATCTTGCGCGCCCAGCGCACCGACTTGATCCGTTCCTCGGGGTGCGCGGCGTAGAGCGCCGTCATCCACTCGCGGGCGCCCGGCGCCAGCGGTTCGTCGTCGGATGCGGTCCCGCCGGGCGGCCGGCCCAGCGCCGTGTTCACCGTGTCCCGGACGCGAAAAATCAATCCGTCGCTGCCCAGACCGCCGGTCAGGTTGACGCAGAACAACTGCAGCACCACCAGGACGCGTACCGCCGCCGACTGCGGCAGCAGCACCTCGCGGTCGCCGTCCGGATGCAGCGTGTAGCGGTGATGGTAGGTGTGGCTCAGCGCGTAGTCGTAGGGGTTGAACCAGGTAACCAGCGAAAACAGGCGCAGAAAGAACCGGTTGAGCGCCTTGGTGCGGAACACCGTGCCGTGGTCCAGCTCGTGCGACGCGGCGCCCAGAAAGCAGGCAAAGGTTCCGTACGCGAACAGCGCGGCCGCGAACGCCGCCCAGTTCCGTTGCGCAAAGAAATGGTAACTCAGCACGGCGGTCCCGGTCATGTAGCCGATCACCCCCAGCGCCTGCCACCAGCCCTGCAAGTCGCTACGCCGCATGAGCTCCCGCAACAGCCCCGGATCAATGGGGCTCCGATACCACTTGACGCGCAACGTACGCCGCACGTCGGCCAGCGGAGGACGCCTGATGCCCATGACGCACCAGCGTCAATCCCTCCGCCCGGTTTGTCAAGCGCCCTCTTGTGTGTGTGCGTGCGCGTGCGTCCGTGCCGCCGCCGGCCGGCGGCTACGCGACTCCCTCCCGCGGCTGGTCGTGGGTGCCCGGGAACCTTCCCTCGATCACGCCCTCGAGCTTGGACACCCGCTCGCCAAGGTTCCGAAAGCCGGCATTCATTTCCCCCCTGAGATCCTTCACGTCTGCCCTGACCGCGGCGATCGAGCCTTCCAGCCGCCCTTCAATCTCCTTCACTTCAGTCCGCAGCCGCTCATCGCCTGCCGTCATGTCTTCCCTGAGCGCGGCGATCGAGCCTTCAAGACGGCCTTCGCTCGCCTTTATTTCCTCGCGCAGCCGCTCATCACCTGCCGTCATGTCGGCCCTCAGCGCGGCGATCGAGCCTTCCAGCCGCCCTTCGCTCTTCTCCACGCCCCGGTTCAGCCACCGCGTCGAACCGAATATGGCGGCGCCGAGGGTAATCGCAGCCCCGATGATCGCTATCAATTGCTGATCCATCAGTACCTCCCGAATCATACCGGGCGGTGCGCCAAGTGTCACCACCCGGCACGCCGCCGCCGAGGCGCCGCCGGATGGCAGCACCTATGATACTACAACCGCCTACCGTCGCTGCCGCTTTTGCGCCGGTGGTGGACAACGGCGGAAGGGCGTTTCATACTGGCGGCATGGGCGCACTCAGCGAGCAGCAGATCGAGTTCTTCAAGCGCGAGGGGTACCTGTTGGTGCCGGAGGTCTTCGCCGCCGCCGACCTGGAGCCGCTACGGGAGGAGTTCACCGAGGTGATTCACCGCACCGCCCTTGAGCTGCAGGCCGCCGGCAAGCTGTCGCGGCTGTACGAGGAGGAGCCGTTCGAGCGCCGTCTCACCTGCATCTTCCGGGAAACCGAGGAGATTCTGGGGCCGATCGTCGGCCAGGGCGGCGGCGGTCACAGCGGGCCGGCGCTGTTCGCCGTGATCACCCATCCCCGGTTGCTGGCGGTGGTGGAGTCCCTCATCGGCCCCGAGATCGTGGCATCGTCGGTCTACCGCGTGCGCCCCAAGATACCGGGCATGGCGCGCGGCGTGGTTCCCTGGCACCAGGACTCCGGCTACTTCAGCCCGCATTGCGACCGCGACCTGATCGTGACCTGCTGGATACCGCTGGTGGACGCGACCGTTGAAAACGGCTGCCTGGAGGTCCTGCCCCGCGCCCATCGCCGCGGCGTGGTGCGCCACTACGCGAACGGCCCCAGCGGCTATCTGGCCATCGACGATCCCGACCTGCCGCCAGTCGCCGCGCCGCGCGCGGTACCCGTACCCCTGGGCGGCGTGCTGCTGCTCACCAACCTCACGCCGCACTGCTCGACGCCCAACCGCTCCGGCGTGGTGCGCTGGAGCCTGGACTTGCGCTACCAGGACGCCGCGGTGCCCAACAACGTCGGCGAAGCGCCGCAGGACTTCACCTGGGACCGCCCCGACTCCGCCATCGCCTGCTACCCGCCGGAGGCCGACTTCGTCGTCCAAAGCGCCCGCAACCCGGACGCCGCGGTGCGCTCGGCCGCCGAGTTCAACCGCCTCCGCCAGAGCTACGAACACCGCCGGCCCCCCGGCCCGCGGCGCGGCTGGACCCCCTACGACCAGCGCCCCCAACCCGTGAGCTGACCCGCGGCCGCCCGGGCCGCGAGAGAGCCCGCGCTGCCGCGGGCCCTCTCGATTCGCTTACCGCCGCGCCGTTGCCGGCCGCCGGCTACAGGTTGGCGTCGGCGTAGTCCTGATACGCCTGCAGAAACTCGTCGAAGCGGTTGTCCTCCAACCCCTGCAAGTACTCCGCCCACAGCGCGTCGATCTCCGCCTCGGAGTCGGCGATCAACATCTTCGCGAACAGCGGGGCGCGCACGTTCTCATCCAGGTTCACGCGGATGTCTTCCACCTCGCCCAGGGTGACCTGATCCATCGGGTTGGGCCGGAACAGCGTCTTCGACTCCGAGACCGCGTGGCGGAAGGTGCCGCCCAGCTCGTAGTCGGCGCGGTTGGCCCAGATCTCGACGTTGGCCATCGCCTCCTCGAAGGTGGGATGCTCCGCCACCGGAATGTAACCGTGCGTGGTGGTGAAAAATCCCCACCAGCGCGGCCACGACTTGTTCACCAAGTCAACGTCGTAGTCCTGCTTCCAGGCCTCGAAGTCGAGGTCGTACAGGCCGTCGACCATGTTGCTCCAGTGCCGCCCTTCCACGCCGGCCACGAACAACTCGCGGCCCGCGCGGCTGTTGGCGAACTCGATGGTTTCCAGCGACTTGTCGACGTACTCGGAGTCGGCGGAAATGCCGAGCAGCAGCCACCACGCCACGCCGCCGCCGTTGAGCTTGTAGCCGGGGGCGACGACCGGCGGATTGGGCGACCCGAACTGCGCCTCGTCCACTCCGATGCGCGCCACCCGGTCCGGGAACACGTACGCGCCCGGCGCCCAGAACGCCCCCGCGCGGTTGGAGTAGATCCACTGGTTGGATGCCTCCTCGTTGGTGGCGTGGTTGATGAAGTCGGTGTTCATGGCGCCCTCGCGGTACAGCCGGTTGGCGAACTTGATCGCCTCCAAGGCGCCGTCGTGGGTGGCCAGCGAAATCACCGTGCCGTCATCCTGCAGCTCCAGATCCTTGATGCCGCCACTGGCGTTGTAAGCCATGAAGATCGGCCCCAGGCCCCAGCCGTTGCTGTCGCCGTTGGCGACGAAGCCGGTGGTGTCGTCCTTGCCGTTGCCGTCCGGATCACCCTCGCTGAACGCCTTGAGCACCGCGTACAACTGATCCGGCGTGGAGGGCATCGCCAGGCCCAGGTTATCCAGCCAATCCCGGCGGATGCGGAACTGCCAGTCGCCGCCGTGATGAGTGCCGGGCACGTAATAATGCGCGCCGTCAATTGCCAGCGGCTTGAAGGTGTCGGCGTTCATCACCTTGTAGCTGTAGGGGTGTTCCTCCGCGGTGACGTGCTCGTCGAGGTTGACGATCAGCCCCTCCTGCGCCCACTGCTGCCACGCGTTCTGCCCCTGATTGGACACGTGCATGATGTCCAGCGGATCGCCCGACGCGACCATCAGATTGAGCTTCGACCACACCTGATCCCAGGGGCCGCCCTCAATCTGCAGGTCGATGCCGAGGCGCCGCTCCATCTCCAGGATGCTCGGGTCGGCCTCCGGGTCCATACGCAACGGCCCGGGCACGAATACCTTGATCGGGACGATCTCGGCGGCGCCGGTCTCGCCCTCCGGAGCGGCCCAGAGCGCGGCGCTCGCGGTCACCAGCATAGCGATGCAGGCGGTGGCCGCGACGCTGCCGCGCGCGGGCCGGCCTGCCCTGAACCTGAATAGGGTCCTCGATGTCATTCGACACCTCCTTCCGAAAACTTGGAAATCTGCAGCCAACGCTGCGCTTGCTTGCACGCCTATTCCTTGACCGCGCCGAGCATGATGCCCTTTACGAAGTGCTTCTGAATGAACGGATAGACCAGCATGATCGGCACGATGCTGATCACGATCACCGCGGCCTTGAGCATCTGCGGAACCACGTCGCTGGGCACGAAGATCGACGACGCGTTCACCACCAGGTTCCGCATCACCATCGACAGCGGATACAGCTTGGCGTCGGAGATGAACAACATCGGGAAGAACCAGTCGTTCCAGAAGAACACGGCGTAGAACAATCCCATCGTGGCCACGATCGGCATCGAGGTGGGCAGCACGATCAGGAACAAGATCTGGATCTCGTTGTAGCCGTCGATCTTGGCGGAGTCTTCGAGGCTCTGCGGCACCGAGGTGGCGAAGTAGTTCTTCATCAGGATCAGGTTGAAGGTGTTGATGGCGTTGGGCACGAACAGCACCAGCAGCGAGTTACGCATGCCCATCGAGGTGAGCAGGATGTACAATGGCACCAGCCCGCCGCTGAAGAACATGGTGAAGATGATCAACCGGAAGAAGAAGTTTCTGCCGGGAAGGTCGTTCTTGGACAGGACGTAGGCGCCCATCGAGGTGAGCAGCAGGCTCAGCGCCGTGCCCGCCGTGGTCACCACCACGCTGATGAAGAAGGCGACGTACACCAGCGGCCGCGACAGCGCGGTTTGGAAACTCGCCAGGGTAAAGCTCTTGGGGATGATGTGGTAGTGGTCGGCAAAGAAACCGCGCTCGGTGGCGGTCGCAATCACCAGGATGTACCAGAACGGATAGAGCGTGATCAGCGTCGCCAGCAGCAGCAACAGATAGTTGAATACGTCGAACGGTTCCATCCGGCGGCGGGCCACGGTCAGCGCACCGCCCCCACGCCGCGCGACGCGTAGATGCCCTCCAGGCCGAACAGCTTGACCGCGTTGTTGGCGGCGATCAACAGCGCCAGGCCGACCACCGACTTGATCATGCTGGCCGCGGACAGCAGCCCGAACTTCGGGTTCTGCTGCAGGTTGCGGACGATGTAGGTATCGAGAATGTCGGCGGTTTCGTAGACCACCGGGTTGTACAGATTGAAGATCTGATCGAAGCCGATCGCCAGAATGTGCCCCAGAAAGATGATCGCCATGATGGCAACGGTATTGGAAATGCTCGGCAGGGTGATGTGCCATGCCATCTGGCGCCGCTTCGCGCCTTCGACCTGCGCGCACTCGTAGAGCGTCGGGTCGATGCCGGCGATGGCGGCCAGGTAGATGATCGAGGTCCAGCCCACCTCCTTCCACAGCTCGGTGGCGATCAGCACCCAGCGGAAGTAGCGGTTGTCGATCAGGAAGCCGACCTGCTCGAAGCCGAGCGCGGCCAGCAGCACGTTCACGGCGCCGGTGTCGCGGGTGAGCAGCGTGTTGATGATGCCGGCCAGGGCGACCCAGGAGACGAAGTGCGGCAGATAGGTCACCGTCTGCACTACCCGCTTGTAGCCGGGATGGAACACCTCGTTGAGCAGCAGCGCGAACAGCACCGGCGCCGGCACGCCGAAGATGAAGCGCAGCACGTTGATGACCACGGTATTGCGGAACGCGAGCTGGAAGTTCTTGTCGGTAAGGAGCCGGCTGAAGTTGTCGAAGCCGACGAACGGACTGGCGAAGCCGCGCGAGAAGCGGAAGTCCTGAAACGCCAGCACGATGCCGTACATCGGCAGGTACTGGAAGATGAGGTACCAGGCCAGCACCGGCACCATCATCAGGTACAGGTAGCGCTTCTTTACCAGCACCTTGATGAAGCGCCGGCGGCGGGGCGCCGGCACCGCGTCAACCGCGACCGCGGCGGCTTCGATCCGGTCGGCCATATGGCGCGAATCCTACGGGCAGGTTACAACATGCGTCAAGCAAGCGCGCTGCCGCTGCGCTTGCCGCCGGTCCGGCGCGGGGCGCAGCCGGCGCCGGGCGCAACGCGGCCGCCCAAAGGAGTCGAGTGCGGATGAGAGTTCTGATAACCGGAGGCAGCGGCCGCCTGGCCGGCTACGTGGCGCAGGAGTTCGCCGACCGGGACGTGGTTCTGACCGACCTGCGGCCGCCGCCGGAGGACCGCGCGCACCTGCCCTTTCTCGCCGCCGACCTGACCGCCGGCGCCGACTGCCGGCGGGTGGTAGCCGAGAGCGGCGCCGAAGCGATCGTCGCGCTGGGGGCGATTCCCTACGCCACCGACCGCGCGGACCGCGCCGCGGCCGCCGCACCGCCCTTCGACACCACCATCCGGGTAAACGTGCTCGGCCTCTATTACCTGCTCACCGCCGCCGCCGAGGCCGGCGTCAAGCTGGTGGTGCAGACCAGCTCGATCGTCACCGTCAAGGGCGGCGCCACCACCTACCGCTACCTGCCACTGGACGACGCACACCCGGGGTGGACCACCGACTCCTACGTGTTCTCGAAACGCGCCGGCGAGTTGATGCTGGAGTGGTTCTGGCGCGCGCACGGCATCCGCACCATCGGCTGCCGCTCGGCCTGGATCTGGACGCCACAGGAGCTGCGGGAGCACGCCCGCACGGTCGGCCCCACCACGCAGTGGGATTCGGCGCTGTGGCACTACGTCGACGTCCGCGACGTGGCGCGCGCCCACCGGCTGCTGTTTGACGCCGCGCCGCGCCTGCCGCCCGCCTCCTGCTACCTGGTGACCGCGGCCGACCACCGCGCGCCGGAGGAGTCGCGCGAGCTGGTGGCGCGGCTGCGCCCGGAGCTGCTGGAGGCGATTCCGGTCGACCTGAGTGCCCGCCAGTCGTTCGTGAGCAGCGCCAAGGCGCGCGCCGCGGTGGGTTACGAGGCGCGCTACTCCTGGACCGACTGGAAGTGACCGGCGAGTGACCGGAATGAACCGGCGATGAGTGGAGGTGACCTGATGGAAGTGAAGCGCGAACCGGTGCGTACTACCTGGCTGGAGCTGCCGCCGGAGGCGCCGCTGCGCGCGCCGGTGCGGCCGCGGCCCGCCTACGAGCTGCGGCAGGTGGGGGCGGTCAGCCCCGAGTTCTGCCGTTTCCTGTACACCGCGGTTGGCTACCGCTGGAACTGGACGCGGCGCCTGCCCTGGAGCTACGCCGACTGGGAAGCCCACCTGCGGCGCGCCGGCCGGGAGACCTGGGTCGCCTGGATGGAGGGCGCGCCCGGCGGCTACTTCGAGTTGACCCCGGACGCCGCGGCGGACCAAGCCGCCGGCGGGCCTGCCGAAACCGGCGGGCCGGACGGCGGGCCGGACCAAGCCGGCGGCGCCACCGCCCCGCCTGCCGAAACCGGCGGCGTGGGCAGCGCGGGCGGCGCGGAAGGCGTGGAGATTACGCAGTTCGGGGTGGTGCCGCGCTGCTTCGGGCGCGGCCTCGGCGGCCACCTGCTGTGCGACGCGGCGCGCCGCGCGCGCGAACTGGGCGGCGGCGGGAGGGTGTGGCTGCACACCTGCACCGCCGATCACCCGCACGCGCTGCCCAACTATAAGGCGCGCGGCTTCCGCCCGGTCCGCGAGGCGCAGGAGTACGAGGAGGTGCAGACCGCCGGCGAGCCGTGGCCGGGCGCCGGCCCGGTCAGGTAGTGCCGGTCGTGCCGGTGAACCACTGGATCTGCGGCTGGTCGGTGCGCGGCGGCGGCGGCCAGTGGCCGCCGCGCTGGCCGGACAGCCCCTTGTTGGGGCCGGCGCGGTAGACCGGGTCGGGCATCCCCGCCAGCTCGCGGTCCCGCACCCAGGCGCGGTCGCCGCTCTCCAGTAGTTCCCCGACCAGCACCCCGTGCAGGCGCTCGAGCACCGCGGCCGCCTCGGCGCCGGCGCGCGTGTCAGCCGGCGCCGCGGCCAAGTCGTTCAGCTCATGGGGATCGGCCTGCAGGTCAAAGATCTGGAGACGGTTGCCGGCCGGGTAGTAGATCAGCTTGTAACGCCCGTCGTGCAGCATGCGGCCGGCGAACTGGTCGTCGCCGATCTCTCCGTAGAGCCACGGGCGCGCCACCGCGGTCACCGCCGAGGTTCCTTCCACGCTACGCGGCACGGCAATCCCGGCCATTCCCAGCAGCGTCGGCATCACGTCCGCCAGCCCCGTCAAACGCCGACTGACCCCGTGCTCCAGGCGCGCGCCGCCGGTGTCGGCCCCCACCAGCAGCAGCGGGACGTTGGCCGACGACTCGTAGAACAACCGCTTGGCCCACACGCCGTGGTTGCCGAGCATGTCGCCGTGGTCGGCGGTAAAGCAGATCACCGTGTGGTCGAGCAGCCCCTCCTCCCGCAACGTGCCCAGGAGCACGCTGATCTGATGGTCAATATGGGTGCAGAGCGCGTAGAAGGCGCGGCGGGCGGCCGCGGTCCGCTCCGGCGCCGCCACGTACTCCTCGCGCAGGCGCGCCGCGCGCAACGGCAACGGCAGCCGCTCCGGCGCCGCGGCCCAGGAACCGCAGTAGGGTTCGTCTACCGGCTGGCCGCGGTACAGGTCGAGGTAGGCCGCCGACGGCACCAGCGGCGGATGCGGGTGCCGGTAGGAGAGATACCAGAACGCCGGGCGCGTCGGGTCGCGGCGCTTGATGGTGCGCACCATGGCGGCGGTGGCCCAGTTGGTGGCGTGGGTATGCTCCGGCAGGTGCCACGGCCGGCTCACGTAGCGGTTGTTGCTCATGCCGTGCAGGAACTGCTGCCCGGCGTACCCGGCGTCGCCGAGGAACAGCTCGTAATCGTCGGTCACGCCGTATTGAGTGCGCCCCTCCTCGTCCAGGATCACGTCGTGGAAGCCGATGCGGTTGCGTTGCGGGTACACGTGCAGCTTGCCCACCGCGTACGTTTGGTAGCCCGCGCCGGCGAAGGTCCCGGCCAGCGTCGGCAGCGCCGGCATCGGCATCGTTTCGGCGAAGTTGCGGTCGCCGTGGGTGCGGGGGCTGACCCCGGTCATCAGCGTACGGCGCGCCGGGATGCACACCGGGCACTCCGAGTAGGCGTTGGTGAAGCGGACGCCGCTGGCGGCCAGCGCGTCGAGGGTAGGAGTCTGAATCACCGGATGGCCGGCGCAGCCGAGCAGCGCCGCCGGCCAGTGGTCGGTGGTGATAAGGAGCACGTTGGGGCGCTGACCCCTGTTGTTGTCTGCCATGCTGTCTTGCCTCGCTTCCTCTGCCGCCTCGCCTCGCAGTTGCCTCGCGTGCCGCCGCGCTCAGAGCCGCACCGTGCCGCCGGAGTCGCAGAGCGACGGCAGCGGCGTGCGCCAGCCGTAACCGGGCCGCCGGAACAGACTGGAGGCGGCGGCCGGTCCCCAGCTCCCCGCCGGATAGCCGTGCAGCGGGAACCCCGGATGCTCCCGCCACGCCGTCAAAATCGGTTGCACGAACTCCCAGCACGACTCGATCGCGTCGGCGCGCGCGTACAACGTGGCGTCGCCGGTGATGCCGTCCAGGAGCAGCCGTTCGTAGGCGTCCGGCAGGTAGGTATCCGCCAACTCGGCGTAGCGGAAGTCCATCGCCACCTGCCGCACGTCGAATCCGGCACCCGGCAGCTTGACGTTGCAGCGGAGCTGGATCGCCTCGTCGGGCTGGATGCGAATGATCAGCTTGCTGGCCTCGGCCGCGGCCGCGGAGACCGCGTGCCGGCCCGGGTCCTGGGGCGGCGGCGCGCCGGACGGATCGGAGGCCGCCGCCTCCGGCGGCGTACCGAACAGGTGATGCGGCACCTGCTTGAAGTGGATCACCACCTCGGTTACCCGCGCCGGCAGGCGCTTGCCGGTGCGCACCAAAAACGGCACTCCCGCCCAGCGCCGGTTGTCGATGTAGAAGCGCAACGCCACGTAGGTCTCGGTGCGCGACTCGGGCGGTACGCCCTGCTCCTCACGGTAGCCGGCCATCGCGCCCTGCGTGGTGACCGAGCCGGTGTACTGGCCGCGCACCACCTGCTCGGCCACCTGCGCCGGGGCGATCGGACGTAGCGAGTCGAACACCTTTACCGTCTCGTTGCGCACCGCGCTCGGCAGGAAGTGGGCGGGCGGTTCCATGGCGATCATGCCCACCACCTGCAGCAGGTGATTCTGCACCATGTCGCGCAACGCGCCCGACTCGTCGTAGTAGCCGCCGCGCTGCTCCACGCCCACCTGCTCGGCGGCGGTAATCTCCACCCGGTCGATCGTGGCGCGGGTCCAGAGCGGTTCCCACACCTCGTTGGCGAAGCGCAGCACCAGGACGTTCTGCACCGTCTCCTTGCCCAGGTAATGGTCGATGCGGTAAATCTGCCGCTCCGCGAACCAGGCGTGCAGCCGTTCGTTGAGCGCGCGCGCCGACTCCAGGTCGTAGCCGAACGGCTTCTCCACGATCAGACGGCGCCAGGCGCCCTCCTGTTCGGCCGCCATCCCGGCGCCGGCGAGGCCGTCGGCAATCGGCTCGAACAGGCTCGGCGGCGTCGCCAAGTAGTAGAGGACGTTGCCGCCGGTGTTTGCCGAGGCGGTGATCGCGTACAGCCGCTCCTTCAGCTTGCCGTACTCGGCCGCGGCGGAGGTATCGAGCTGCTGATAGTGCAGCGCGCCGAGGAAACGGTCGGTTTGCGCGCGCGGCCGCTGGCCGGCGCTGTCGCCCAGCGCGGAGGCCATGTTGCGGCGAAACTGATCGTCGCTCATCGCGGTACGGCCGGCGCCGAGCACCGCGAACCGCTCCGGCAGCAAGCCGCGCCCGTGCAGCTCATACAGCCCCGGAATCAGTTTGCGCGACGTCAGGTCCCCCGAGGCCCCAAAGATCACCATAGTGCACGGCGCCGCCTGCTCCATCACTCAATCCTTCTTTGGCGGCGGCGGCTTTGGTGGCGGTTCGGGCGGCGGCGGCGGTGGCGGCGGTTCGGGCGGTCTCGGTATCACCTTGGGACCGCTCCGGTACTTGTCGATAGATTTACCTGGCATCACGCAGCCGCGGGGTATTCGTGTTGGACTCCGGACGGCAACCCGCCCCCCGCTTGCGGCCCGCCGCCCACTCCCGAGACGCCGACAACGAACGATGCAAGCGCAGCCGTCGAGCCTACCGCGACGATCGTAGAAGTGACGAGGTGAGTCCGCCGCATCCTGTTTGCGAGAAGCGACAGGTACAGTGTCTCCCGGTCAGTATCCAGGAGACCGAGCCATGCTCGCTGCCGGATGCGGTCGTCGGTCTTCATGGGCGCCTCCCTCCACGGAAAGAAGGTGCCGTACAGCGCGCCTTGTGTCAAACGGCAGCGGCGCTGCGCTTCGCGGCGCGGTCTCACGCTTGGCGGAGCGGCCGGCAGCGACAGTGCCGGCGACTCGGCGCGGCAGCGCGGACGCCGCACCGGCAGCCGGGCCACAGCGTCGCGCAGTTACGTGGACCGGGCAACGGGCGGCGTTGCGGGTCGCCCCTCCTGGCACCTGGTGCACCTTGATCACGTTTTCCCGTATGCTCTCGGCGGCAGGCGGAACCAGGCGATCTTCGCTGCCGTGCGCGGCGTACCACCGCCACGGCACGCGCGGGGCGCTGCCGCCCGCCGGATGAATGATGAATTCCTTGGCTGCGCAGATCATCGATCAGCAGGTGTCCGGCATCGTGGAGAAACACACGGACCTGTTGTCCGGCGAGTTCCGGCTGGGGAGCGACCGGCAGAAGCTGCGCTCGGCAGCGTTCGTGTTTCTGGTCGCCAGGACGGCGTTCGATCTCGCCGATCAGGAGGCGCTCGACGGGATTGTCGATGGGGCCAACGACTTCGGGGTTGACGCTCTATACTTCGATCCTCCGGACGGCGGCGAGCTGCCGGTTATCCTGATACAGGGGAAGTACCGGACCAGCCTCAGCGGCGACGCGGCGTTTCCCGAGAACGGGATCGCGCAGATGATCGACGCCATAGACGTGCTCTTCGATCCGGAGCGGCCGGTTACGTTGAACCGGCGGTTGACCGAGCGAGGCGAGGAAATCCGCTCGTTGGTCAAGGAGGGCGCGATTCCGCGGGTTACCGCGGTGGCGGCCAACAACGGTGCCCGCTGGACCGCGCAGGCGCAGCAGCGTATCGACAACGCCCCGGAGGACTTTCGCGAGCAGGTCGCGTGGCGCTACGTCGGCGCGAAAGAATTGCTCGCTCTGTTGCAGGCGCGGAAGCCGATCGACGCGGAGCTGCGGTTTGCCGGGCAGGCCACGGTCGAGACGTTCGCCTTCCGGCGCGTGTTGACGGGGCGCATGCCGGTCTCCGAGCTGGCCCGCCTGACCGACCGGTACGACAACTACCTGTTCGAGCGCAACGTCCGCCGCTATCTAGGACTCACCGGCAACCGGGTGAACGAAGCGATCGCCGCTACCCTGCGACGTGAGGACCAGCGGCCCAACTTCTACTTCTACAACAACGGCGTGACCATCGTCTGTTCCAAATTTCGCCACAACGCGCTCCGGCGCGAGAATTGGAGCGTGCAGGTAGAGGGACTGCAGATCGTCAACGGAGGGCAGACGGCCCGCACCGTGCAGCGGATCGCCAGCGAGGTCGGCCCGGACATCGAAGCGGCGGAGGTGCTGGTCCGCATCTACGAACTGGAAAACGGCGACGACGCGCTGGTCGAAGCGATCACGTTCGCCACCAACAGCCAGAACCCGGTCATGCTGCGCGACTTGCGGGCCAACGACCGGCGCCAGCAGGACCTTGCGACGTCGATTGCCGGGCTGGGCTACCAATACCGGATCAAACGGGAAGATCGGGCGGTAGCGGCCGACGAGATCACCAGCGCCGTGGTCGCGGACGCGGTGCTCGCGGTGTGGCGCCACCGACCTCACCAAGCCAGATTCAGCGGCCGACAGCACTTCGGCGCGTTGTACGACACGATATTCACGCGGGACCTGAACGGCGCGCAGGCGGTCGCCGCCACCCTGTTGCTCAGGACGGCGGAATCCCGCCGCAGGAACGCGCCGGACGACGCGCCGGACTTCCTGGCCTACGGCTCCCGGTTCAGCGCCATGCTCATGGGCCGTTTCCTCCTGGAGGAGATGAGCATCGCGCTCGATCGCCTCGATCACCGCAACTTCGAGCAGGCGCGGCTACTGATCGACCAGCGCGGCGACCGCTACCTTTCCCGTGCCGAGCATCTGATCGACGAGGCGCTTGGGCTGCTGCTCGGCAGCCGGCCGCGAACCCTGCAGCGGCTGTCGGCAACCTTCCGCCGGGCCGACCTCGTCGACCAGCTTCTGACGGATGCGAAGGAGAAGCGATGATCCGGCAGCCCTCCGTATCAAAGGCCGCGCTTGCCGCATTCTGTAGAGAACGCGGCATCAAGCGGCTGGCGATTTTCGGTTCGGCGTTGCGGGATGACTTCGGGCCGGATAGCGATGTCGATCTGCTGGTGGAGTTCCAGCCGGATCGCATTCCCGGGCTGCTCGGTATCGCCGGCATGGAGATGGAACTGTCGGAGCTGTTCGACGGCCGCAAGGTCGACCTGCGGACGCCGGAAGATCTGAGTCCGTACTTTCGCCAGGACGTGCTTGCCGTCGCGGAAGATCAGTATGTTCAAGAATGATCGTATCCGCCTGCGGCACATGGTCGATGCGATGCGTGAGGCAGTATCTTTTGCGGACGGTCGCGTCCGGGAGGACTTGAACGAAGATCGTCAGTTGACCTTGGCGTTAGTCAAGGATCTGGAGATCATCGGCGAAGCGGCGGCCCAGGTGAGCGAGGCGACTCGCCAGCAATTGGACGACATCCCCTGGTCCAGGATCATTGCGATGCGGAACCGACTCGTCCATGCGTACTTCGACATCAACCTCGATATCGTCTGGCAGACGGTTCGGAAGGACTTGCCGCCGCTGATTGCCAGAATCGAACAGATGGATGACTGAGGGAAGGATCACGGAGGCAGGGGCGGCGCAGTTTCCGATGGTGCGGCATGCGGAGGAGGTTGGGTGGACTCCGCTGACTCCGAGGGCGGCGCTGGAGCTGCGGGGCGGGCAGGAAAACATGCTGTTTCGCCGCGTGCTGGAAGAGACGCTGCGGCGGTTCAATACCTGGATGGACGGGGACGCGGCTCGCGCGGTGGTGGAGCGGATCGAAGCGCTGCCGGCGACCATCGACGGGAACCGCGAAGTGCTGGCCTGGCTGCGCGGGGAGCGGCAGGCGTATGACGACGCGGAGCGGCGCCACCGCCCGGTGCGGCTGATCGACTTCGAGAGGCCGGGCGAGAACGCCCTGCACGTGACCTGGGAGTGGCGGCTCAAGCCGCCGGCGCGCAAGGGCAACCGCGCCGACGTGATGTTCGTGGTGAACGGCGTGCCGGCGGCGATCGTCGAGCACAAGAACCCGACCGCGGCCGGCGCCATCGAGCGCGGGGTGGCGCAGTTGCGGCGCTACGAGGCGCAGACGCCGGAGCTGCTGGCCGCGCCGCAGCTCTTCAACGTGACCCACGTCCTCGACTACTGGTACGGGGTGACCTGGAACGCTTCGCGCCGCTACCTGGCGCGCTGGAAGGAGCGGCCAGGCGAAGGCTACCGCTTCGCCGCGCAGTCGTTCTTCGAACCGACCGACTTCCTGCGCACCCTGCGCGACTGGATACTGTTCTACGTCGAGGACGGCGAAACGCGCAAAACGGTGCTGCGCCAGCACCAGCGCCGCGCCGTGGAGCGCATCGTCGAGCGCTGCGCCGAGCCGGCGAAGCGGCGCGGCCTGATCTGGCACACGCAGGGATCGGGCAAGACCTTCACCCTGCTCACCGCCGCGCGGTTGATCCTGGAGCGCACCGAGCGGTTCGGCAATCCCACCGTGGTCGTGGTGGTAGACCGCACCGAGCTCGAAGGCCAACTCAAGCGGTGGGTGGAGCGGCTGCTCGGCGAGATGCGGCAGCAGGATATCCCGGTGTGGCGCACCCACTCCAAGGAGGCGTTGCGCGAGCTGCTCGCCACCGACAAGCGCGGCCTGATCCTGTCGCTGATCCACAAGTTCGGAGACCTCGAACGGGACGCCAACACGCGGAGCGGCGTCTACGTGTTCATCGACGAGGCGCACCGCTCGGTCGCCCGCGAACTGGGCACCTACCTGATGGCCGCCCTCCCCGCCGCCACCATCATCGGCTTCACCGGCACGCCAGTCGCCCGCACCGCCCACGGCCAGGGCACCTTCAAGATCTTCGGCGCCGACGACGCGCAGGGCTACCTGCACAAGTACGCGATCGCCGATTCGATCGACGACGAGACCACCCTGCCGATCCGGTACGCGATGGCGCCGAGCGAACTGACCGTGCCCGCCGAGCAGCTCGACCGCGAGTTCCTCAGCGCCGCCGGCGCCGATGGCGTGACCGACGTCGAGGAACTCAACCGAGTGCTCGACCGCGCCGTGCACCTGCGCACCTTCCTGACCGCCGGCGACCGCATTCGCAAGGTGGCCGCATTCGTCGCCCGGCACTACCGGGAGCAGGTCGCGCCGCTCGGTTACAAGGTACTCCTGGTAGCCGTGAACCGTGAGGCATGCGCCCGCTACAAGCAGGCGCTCGACGCGCTGTTGCCGCCGGCGTGGAGCGCGGCGGTCTATACCGGGCAGGACGATGACGCCACGGAACGCCCGCTTGTGGCGCGGTATCAGATCGCGCCGGCGCGCGAGCCGGAGGTCCTGCTTGACTTCAAGCGCCCGGGCCGCGAGCCGCGCATCCTGATCGTCACCGACAAGCTGCTGACCGGCTTCGACGCGCCGCTGCTCTCCTGCCTGTACCTGGACAAACCGATGCGCGACCACGTGCTGCTGCAGGCGATCGCGCGCGTCAACCGCCCCTACGTCGACGCCGAAGGCATCCGCAAGCGCGCCGGCCTGATCGTCGACTTCATCGGCGTGCTGCGCGAGCTGCGCACCGCGCTGCAGTTCGACACCGCCGACGTGAGCGGCGCGATCGCCGACCTCGACCTGCTGCAGGCCGACTTGATCGCCCGGCTGGCGCGGTGCGAGCGAGAGCTTGCCGGCGACGGGGCTGCGGGCCGCGGCGATTCGGGGGCCGGCATGGACGACGCGGCGCTTGAAGAGCTGGTCTACCGGCGCTTGCTGGACCCGGACGCGCGCGCCCGATTCCTGGAATCGTTCAAGGAGATCGAGGCGCTGTGGGAGATTCTCTCACCGGCGGCGGCGCTACGCGACCACGTGGCGGCCTATCGCCGGCTGGCGCAAGTCTACGCCGCGGTGCGCGCCGCCTACGCGGAGCGGGGCGGATTCGTGGCCGATCTGGCTCACAAGACGCGCCGGCTGGTGCAGGAGGGCGCCCGGCAGGACGGTCCGGGACGGTTGACCGCCGCGGTCACCTTCGACGCTCCCACGGTGCGGCGGCTGCGCGAGACGCCGGGCCCCTCCGCGGCCAAGGTCTTCAACCTGGTGCGCGGGCTGCGGCAGGAGATCGGCGCAACGCCGGAGGACGCGCCGCTGCTGTTCCCGCTCCGGGAGCGCGCCGAGCGCGTGCTGCACGACCTGGAAACCCGGCAGACCACCGGCGGCGCCGCGCTCGACTACGTCGAGAAGCTGGTCGCGGAGCGCGAAGAAATCAGCCGGGCGGCACAACGGAGCGGCCTGCCGCCGCGCGCGTTCGCCGTCTACTGGCGGCTCAAGGACAGCTTCAGCATGGGAGAGGACGCCGCCCTGGCGGTGGCGCGGGAGGCGGAGGCGCTCACGGCCCGGTTTCCCAACGCCGCCGTAAGCCCGGAGGAAAGGCGGCGGCTGCGCGCCGCGCTCTACAAGCCGCTGCTAAGCCTGCACAAGGACGAACGCGCGCAGGTGGTCGAGCACGTCCTGGCCCTGGTGCTGCAACCAGCGGACGACGCCTGACCGGCGCGGGGGCAGTGACTACGGCTCGGCGAGCAGGTCGGGGTCGTAGGGGAAGGTGGACAGGAGCTCGCAGCCGCCGGCCTTGATCACGACCATGTCCTCCAGCTTGACGCACTCGCCGCCGTCCGCGCGGCCGACGCACGATTCGACGGCCAACACCATGTTCTCCTCGAAAACGCCGTCACGCTCGTCGCGCTCCTGCCACTCGTCGGCGAACGGCACGTGCGGCCACTCGTTGCCCATGCCGACGCCGTGCGCCACCGAGTTGTAGCGCCGCGCGCGGAACTCCTCCGGCACCGGCCACGACCGCTCGGCGAACTCGCGGAACCCCATCCCGGCGCGCAGCAGGGCGACGTTGAACGCGATCTGTTCGACCGCGGTCCGATAGCGCCGGCGCTGCTCGGCAGTCGGCGTTCCCGGCTTGCAATGAAAGGTGCGCGACACGTCGGCCGCGTAACCGAACGGGCCGATCATGCCGGTGTCCACGCCCACCAGCTCCCCGGCGGCGATCGGCTTGGCGCTGCACTCGCGGCCCCACGGGTTGGTACGCGAGCCCGAGGCGAGCAGCGCGTACTCGAACCACTCACCGCCGTGGACGGCGTTTTCGTAGGGGAGCTGAGCCCACAGCGCGCGCTCGGTGACGCCGGCGGCAAGCCGCTCCCGCACCCTGCCGAGGCCGCGCTCGGCCACCGCCACGGAGGCGGCGATGCAGGCCAACTCCTCCGCCGACTTGACCGCGCCCGCCCGCTCCACCAGCGGCTCGGCGTTGATCAGCTCCAGGCCGGCGCCGGCAAGCGCCGCGCAGAACTCCGGCTCCGCCAGGTCAACCGCCAACCGCCGGGAGCCGCCGCCGCGGCCGCGCACCAGGCCGGCGACCTCGGCGGCCCAGCGCCGGCCGCGGGAAGCGTAGGCGGCGCCGGCCACGAAGTAGGCGGCAATCGGGGCGCGGCGGACTTCGCCGACGCAGGCGGGCAGCCAGTCGACCGGCGGCGCCGCGGACTCGAACAACACCGCCCTACCCTCCGCCGGCACGAACACCGACCGCGTCGGCGAGTGCATGTTGGTGAGCGAGGCGTAACGGGTCTCGGTCGCGTAGCGCACGTTCAGCGGACTGCACAGCAGCGCACCCGCGCAGTCGGCGCCCGCAAGCTGCCGCTGCAGCCGCGCGTAGCGGTACGCTACGACCCGAGCAACGTCGCAACCCGCCGCGGGCGCCTCCCGCGGTGGCGACTGATGCGCGCGGTCAGCCATACCCGATGGTGTAGCAGCCGCAGCCGCCGCAAGTCCACGCCGGCCGGCCGGCAACACCGCGGCGCAACGGCACGGCAGCGGCGAGCTTGACAGGTGGTTGGGGGGCTGCTACCGGTAGAACATTGTGGAGCATCGAACCGGCGGCACGCCTGCCGCCGTAGAAACCATCGCGCGAGCGCCACCGGCGACCGCGGCCCGGCGTCGCCAGCGCCAAGATCTGTGGCGCGACGTCAGGAAGAACCGCGCCCTGCTCTACCTTATCGCCCCCGGCGTCCTGTACTTCCTCGTCTTTCACTACCTGCCGATCTACGGTATTTCGTTTGCGTTCGTCGACTACGCTCCCAAGTACGGCCAGGGCGTCGTGGCCAACTACCTCACCAGCCCCTGGATCGGCTTCGAGCACTTCACCGCCTTCTTTACCGGCCCCAAGTTCTTTCCGTTGCTGCGCAACACCGCGCTGCTCGGCTTCTATTCGGTGCTGTTCGAGTTCCCGGCCGCGATTCTGTTCGCAGTCTGTCTGTACGAGGTCCGCAACACCTTCTACCGCAAGTTCGCGCAGACCATCAGCTTCCTGCCCCACTTCATCTCCACGGTTTCGGTAGTCGCCATGATGGTGATGCTGTTCTCGCCGAGCTCCGGTTACGTCAACTGGCTGCTCACCCGCATCGGCATCGAACCGATCTACTTTCTGGCCGAACCAGCCTGGTTTCGCCCGCTCTACGTCGGTTCCGGCATCTGGGCCGGCATTGGTTGGGGGGCCATCGTCTATCTCGCCGCCATGTTCGGCATCCCGGCGTCGCTGTACGAATCGGCGGCAATCGACGGCGCCACCCGCTGGCAGAAGATCTGGCGCATCACCCTGCCCTCGATCCTCCCCACCATCATGATCCTGCTGATTCTGCGGGTCGGCAGCTTCATCAACGTGGGCGTGGAGAAGATTCTGCTGATGTACAGCCCGCTCACCTATGACGTGGCCGACGTGATCGGCACCTACGTGTACCGCCGCGGCATCGTCAAGTTCGATTACTCGTTCGCCACCGCGGTCGGCATGTTCAATTCGGTGGTCAATCTGCTGCTGCTCGTGATCGCCAACTATACCGCGCGCAAGGTCGCGGACGAAAGCCTGTGGTAGTAGACCGCTCGCTGTCGTCGCGGGTCGTGGGGTTCGGCGTGCACGCCGTGATCGCGGTGGTGCTCGTCACGACCATCTTTCCGGTACTCAACATTCTCTCCAACTCGGTCAGCGAAACCTACCACATCATCGCCGGCAACGTGTCGTTCTTTCCGGTGGGATTCTCACTCAAGCACTACTCGATTCTGTTCAGTGACCCGATGATCCCGCGCTCGTTCCTGAACTCGCTCGCAATCACGCTGTTGGGAACGGCGATCAACCTCGCTTTTACCGTGACCATGGCCTATCCGCTGGCCAAGCGGCGGCTGCCGTTTCGCCGCTCCTTCACGGTGCTGATCGTGGTGACCATGTTCTTCAGCGGCGGTCTGATTCCCCGCTTCATGGTGGTGCGCGCGCTTGGCATGTACGACACCTACCTGGCGCTCACCGTGCCGATTGCCATCAGCGCCTTCAACCTGCTGGTAATGCGCACCTTCTTCAAGCAGGTGCCGGAAGAGCTTGAGGAGTCGGCGTTCCTGGAGGGCGCGAAGGAGCTCACGGTGCTGGCGCGCATCGTCCTGCCGCTGGCCAAGGCGGGCGTGGCCACCATCGCGCTGTTCTACGCGGTCGGCCACTGGAACGCCTTTTTCGACGCTCTGATATACCTTTACGATACCAGAAAGTATCCGGTGCAGTTGGTACTGCGCGACATTGTCATGCGCACCGAGATGGCGCGCCTTTCGTTCATGCAGGACCAATATGGCCGCAACGACCTGCTGGAGCAGGAGGCGATCGCGATTCAGGGCATCAAGTACGGCCTGATCGCGATTACCATGCTGCCGATGCTGGTGCTGTATCCGTTCATCCAGCGCTTCTTCGTGTCGGGCGTGATGATCGGATCGCTCAAGGATTGACGCGCGAAGGAGGTACCTGACGGGAAGACGCGGAAACATGCGCGAGGGAGTGCGCCGGGGGCGCACGGTCTGACCGATGATACGACAGGAGGAACAGACGTGAAGAACAGCAGCGTATTGGCATTGTCGGCGGCGCTGGCATTGATCGCGGGCGGCGTGTTTGCGGCGGGAACCGATGAGGCCGTAGCGCCCGCGGCAATGGAGGTCGCCACCATCACCGCGCTCACCTACGACCTGAACGCCAACGAACCGCGCGCGGTCATGGACGTTCGCAAGGACATCCTGCGCGAGCAGTTCGGGCTCGAATACGAGTGGGTCTACGTACCCAGGAACGAGGTGGACACCAAACTGCCGGTGATGTTCGCCAGCGGCGACTTTCCGGAGCAGCTTCACATGAACTGGAACTGGAACGTGTCGCCGCAGCGGGTAATGATGTTGAGCCACATACCGGGCGGCTTCTTCGTCGCCGTGGACGACTACCTCGACCGGATGCCCAACTACCGGGCGCAGTGGACGGACGAGGAGTGGGAGTTCATGCGCTCGTTGATGTCGGCCGGCGACGGCAAGATGTACGTGTTGCCGACCAAGTATCCCTGGCCGCTGGACCGCGGCTACATGTACAACGAGACCGAGTTCAACAAGCTCGGATTGCAGTTTCCGAGCACCACCGACGAGTTGTTGCAGGTATTGCGGGCGTTCAAGGTGGAGTATCCGGAGTCGGTGCCCTGGACCCACAAGTGGGGTTGGCCGGGGTCGGCCACGATGGGCTTGCGCGAGTCGTTTCGCACCTACGATTGGGGCGGTCCGATCTACGATCAGGACGCGGGCGCGGTCGTGTACGGCCCTGCCACCGACAAGTACCGCGATCTGCTCAGGTTTCTGAGCACCCTCTACCGGGAGGAGTTGATGGAGAAGGAAGCCGGCACCATCACCCTGGAGCAGTGGGAAGCGCGCGTGGCCAACAATCAATCCTTCATCGCCGGCGGCTGGTTGAGCTGGGCCGGGTTCTTCGATCAGCTCCAGAAGTCGCAGTATCCAGACGCCAAGTGGGTGGTTCCCACGACCGAGGTGCGCGCCTATCCCGACAAGCCGATGCTGGCCTACAAGAATCCGGCGGGCCAACCGTTCGGCGCCACCTTTACCGCCAAGATGGACATTTCCAGTGACAAGTTCGCGCGCTGGATCGAGTTCTCGGAGTGGCTCCTCACCTACGAGGGCACGCAGGCGATTACTGCCGGGATCGAAGGCGAGACCTTCACCTGGGTGGACGGAGTGCCGACCTACGTCGACGCCATCAAGGCGTCCGGGCACCCGGAGGCGGAGCTGACGTTGAACGACTACGGACTAGGCGGCTACGCCGGCGAGTTCCCGGAGTTCCTGGCGATGAACGTCCGCCACCGGCCGATGCTCACCGCCAAGGGGGACTTCGACCACCTGCCGGCGGTCGGATTCGTGTACGGCGGCTTCACCCCACAGGAGATTGAGGACAAGGTCGACCTGGAGACCATCATGCAGGATACCTTCAAGGAGCACACCCTGCGGTTCGTGATGGGCCAGAAGGACGTCGACTCGGACGCGGAGTGGGAGGCGTACCTCGACGCGCTGCGGAAGGCGGGCCTGGCCGAGTACGAACGGGTCTACCAGGCCGCCTGGAACCGCGCGCCCTTCTTCTAAGGGGCCGCTTCCAAGGGGCGGCGGGCCGGGGTAGCGGGCCGGATTACGGCACCCGGAGCCGGCAGGCCGGGGCAGCGGCCGGATCACGCACCCGGGGCCGGAAGGCCGGGGCAGCGGGCCGGCCGGGTTGCGGACCGCGGTTGCGGCCGGGGGCTACGGCACCGGGAGCCGGCGCGCGGCACCGCCACCTCCGGCCGCGCCGCCCCGGCCGCGCCGCCCGGTCAACGCCCGGCCGGCTGCAGCCGCCCCACTCCTCGCCGCGCCCGGTCAGCGGGCTCATCCCGCGCTGATTGCGACCATTGTATGATCGGCTGGCAAAGGAGTGAGAGAGAAACGTGAGCCGGCGTAAGTGGTTTGAGGAGCGCAAGCGGGTCTACCTGCTGGACTTCCAGATGCCCGATTCGAGCGACCAGATGCCGATTGGCCAGGCGGCCAACCTGAGCGCGGTCGACCCGGCGGACATCGTGCGGCGGCTGCACCGGGCCGGCGCGCAGGCGATCTACGTGCACGCCAAGGACAACCAGGGCAACTGCTACTACGACACGCAGTACGGCCACAAGCACCGCGGCATCGGCGGCCGCGACCTGATGCGCGAGTTTTCCGCGGCCTGCCGGCAGGTGGATATGACGCTGTTGTACTACGTGCAGACCGCGCGCGAGCGGCGCGGCGGCCTGGTTGCCTCCTACGCCGCGCGCCACGCCGACGGCAGCCCGGTGGTACGCACCAACGCCGCCCCGCTCACGCCGGCGCGGGAGGAGGCGCCGGTGATCTGTCTGATCGGGCCGGCGCGGGAGTACCTCAAGAACATCGTCCGCGAGCTGGCGCAGCACTATGACTTCGACGGTTACTGGCTGGATGGATTCGGCTGGTTCGGGCGCACCATGATCTGCTACTGCGACACCTGCCGCGAGCTCTACCGCGAGGACCGCGGCGCCGAGCTGCCGGCCGCGGCGGACCGGCGCGACGAGGGCTTTCGCCGCTACTTCCATTGGCGCCAGACCATGAATCGGCGGGCGCTGCACGAGGTGATCGGCTCCATCCGCGCCGTCAACCCCGAGCTGACGGTGACCCACAACGGCAGCGGCTTTCAGGACGCCGCCGACGCCTGGTTCAACGACTGCGACGACTACGTGAGCCGCGAGTTCCACTACCGCGACGGCTACGGCGGGCTGGCGCTGTGGTGCCGCATGCAGGACGCCTTTACCCCCGACCGCCCCTACGAGCTGGAGACCTGGCGCTTTTTCAATACCGGCGGCCAGGGGGGCGCGGCGACCGGCGACGCGGGCGCGGGCGGCGCAGGGGGCAGCGGGGGCGCGACCCGCGGCACGGGTGCCGGCGTAGCCGCGGGCGGCGTGCTCACCGGCGGCGGTGGCCGCGCGGCGCATCACATGGTGCGCGCCTACCAGGTAAAGCCGGTGCCGATGCTGTTCACGGAGATGGCCACCATCACCGCCAACGGCGGCTTCGTGCAGTACTACGATCAGATCCGCCCCGGCGGCAGCCTTGACCAGCTCTCGCTGGATCGGATGCAGGCGGCGTTCGCGCAGGTGCGGGCGCGCGAGCCGTGGCTGCCGGATGCCGCCGCCGGAGCGCGGCGCGTGCACTTCGCCGACCTGGTATGGTCCAAGCGCAGCCAGGACTTCGCTCAGGAGCGGCACGCGCAGGCGCACCTGGCGGGGTTGGAGGGCGTGCACGAGGCGCTGCTGGAGCGCCACCTGCTGCACGGGGTGGTAACCGAGCGCCGGGTGGCCGAGGGCCGGGCCGGCAGCCCGCGCGTGCTGGTGCTGCCCAACGTGGTTTGCATGAGCGACGCGGTGGCGGCCGGGTTGCGCCGCTTCGTGCAGGCCGGCGGCGGCCTGGTAGCCACCTACCGCACCTCGCTGGCCGACGAGTTCGGGCGTCCGCGCGACAACTTTCTGCTGGCCGACTTGTTCGGCTGCGACTACCTGGAGCCGCTGGCGTTCACCTACGGCTACGTGCGCTACGACCGCGCCGGCCCATTGACCGCCGGCCTGAACCTTGGCTGGCCGATGACGCTGTATCACAAGCTGCAGCTCAAGGTGCGGGCGCGTCCCGGCGCGGAGGGCCACGGGGTGATCGTCAACCCGATGCGGGGGATGATGATGGGCCACCCGCCGCAGGAGGACACCCCCTATCCGGCGGCGGTGAGCCACCGGTTCGGCGCCGGGCGGGTGGTGTACTTCCCGCAGCCGCTGGGGCAGGCCTACCACGACTACGGCCACCCCGACTTCCGCGCGCTGCTCGAGAACGCGGTGCGCTGGGCCGCCGGGGAGGGACCGCCGATCGAGGTGCGCGCTCCCGCCACTGTGGAGGTGGTGCTGTGGGAACACCCGCCGGCCGTAGCGGCGGACGCGCGCGCGGCAGCGGCAGGTGCACGCACGGCAGACGCAGGCGCCGCCCCGGTAACGCCAGGCACGGCAGGTGCAGACGCGGCGGACGCGGGCACCGTGGGCGCCGCGGCGCCGGGCCGGGTGCGCCGCCTGCACCTGATCAACCGCACGCCGGGCGGCCCGGTGCGCACCAAGGCGAGCGTGATCACCGAGGAAATTCCGGTTCACGGCCTGGAAGTGCGCACGAGCTTCCCAGTGCGGCGGGCGGTGCTGCAGCCGGCGGGCGAGGAGTTGGCAGTGACCGCGGCGGAGGACGGCGCGCGCTTCACGGTGCCGCGCGTCGACGTCCACGCCGTCGTCGAGTTGTCGTGAGCGCAGGCACCATCACCGTCAGCCCCGACCTCGCCGCCCTGGAGCGGGCATTCCTGGCCGCGGTGCGCGCCGCCAAGGCGGACGATCCGGTGGCGCCGGTGCTGGTGGTGGTGGGCTCGCATCTGCAGCACGTCTACCTGCGCCGCCTGCTGGCGCGCTCGCTCACCGCGGTGGCCAACGTGCGCTTCGCGACGCTGATGGACCTGGCCGCCGAACTCGCGCTGCCGGGCCCGGCGGAGCCCGCCGGCGACCGCTCCACGCCGCTGCCCGACGGCGCGCAGGTCCCCCTGCTGGAACAGGTAATCGCCGAGCAGCACGCCGCCGGCCACGGCGCCTCGGCCGCCGGCCTCGCCGAGGCGAGCATGGTGCACGCCGTGGCCGCCACCGTGCGCGACCTGCGCGAAGGCGGCATCGACGCGCCGCTAGTGGGCAGCGCCTCGCCGCGGCCCTGGCTGCGCACGCTGGCGGCCATGGCCGACGCCTACCGTAACGCGCTCGCACCGTTCGCCGACGCCACCGCCTGCGTGGAGCAGGCCGCGGCCGCCGCGCCGGAGCAGGCGGCCGCTACCCTGCAGCGCTTTGCCCCCGGCGCCGGCCAGGTACTGGTCTACGGCATCTACGACCTCAACGCGCTGCAGCTCCGGCTGCTCGACCTGCTGGTACGGGTGTTGCCGGCGCGCGTGTTCCTGCCCTGGAGCGCCGCCGCGGAGCAGTTCGCGTTCGCGCAACAAACGGTCGAGCGACTGCAGCAGTGCGGGCTGCGGTTGGCGCGTCTCGACCCCGGCGCCGGAGCCCGCGTCCCGCGCGCCGCCCGCGCCGTGTTTTCCTGCGCCGACCGGCAGGCCGAGACCGAGGAGACGGTGCGCCGCGTGCTGGAGGATCTGGACGCCGGCGTGCCGGCAGGCGAAATCGCCATCCTGCACCGCATGGACCCGGTATACGACGAGATGATCTGCGGCGTGCTGGACCGCGCCGAGGTGCCCCATTACCGCTCCACCGGGCAGCCGGTGCGCCGCTCCGCCCTCGGCCGTGCCGCCCTCAACCTGCTGCAGTTGCTCTACTCCGAACCGCGCCGCGGCCCCCTGCTGGAGCTGCTCTCACTGCCCGGAATCGACCTCGCCTGGATCGAGACCTCCGAGACCTCCGAGACCTCCGAGACCTCCGAGACCTCCGAGACCGCTGCAGCCGCCGAGGCTGGCGCCCGGGCACCCGCCGAGGCAGCCCGGCTGACCGCGCGGCCGGCGCGCTGGGAAGCGCTGAGCAAGGAGCTGGGGCTGGTCAAGGGCTGGGAGGAGTTCGACTCGGTGCTCACCTTTCACCGCCGCCACGCGGCGAGCGGCGCGGACGAGCGCGATGAGCGCGCCGCGGAAGCGCTGGCCGCGGCCGGCGAGCTGCACGCGGTAGTGCGCGCGCTGGCGGCCGCCGCGCAACGGGCCCTGGCCGCGGCGGCGTGGCAGGAGCATGCCGACCACTTTCTGGAGCTGCTGGCGCGGTTCATGCCGGCGGCGGCCGGAAGCGACGCCGCGGCGGCTATCAACGACCGCATCCGCGCGCTGGCGGTACTCGACCGTGCCGCCACCCGCCGCGGCGCCGTAACCGCTACCCCGGAGCGGTTCCGCCAGGCCGCGGAGACCGCCATTCGCCAAGCCAGCGTGCGCGGCGGCTACTTTCAGCGCAGCGGGGTGTTCGTCGGCAACGTCATGAGCGCCCGGATGGTACGCTTCCGGCGCGTCTACCTCACCGGCTGCGCCGAACGCTCCTTCCCGCCGGTCATCCGCCAGGACCCGCTGCTGCTCGACGCCGAGCGGGAGCGGATCAACCGCGGCGCCGGCAGCCGCAGCTACCTGCCGCTCAAGGGCCGGCGCCTCGAAGAGGAGCGGCTGCTGTTCGAGCTGGCCTGCCAGGCCGCCGGCGAACGCCTCACCCTTTCCTACCCGCGGCGCGGCACCAGCTCGACCAACGTCCGGCTCCCGTCGAGCTTTCTGCTCGAGGAGGTAGGCGATCTTGCCGGCGGGTTTCTTTCCGCCGCGGCGCTGGACCGCAACGCCGGCGACTGGTACCGGCGCCTGCCCGCGCGCATCGGCTTCGACGGCGCCGACAGCGCCGCGGCGCTACGCGCGCTCGATGCCTCCGACCTGCGCTGGCACCTCCTGGAGCAAGGCGCAGGGGCGAAGCCGGCGGTGGACGCCGTCACGCCGCTCTGGCCCAACGTCGACGCGGTGCGCGAGCATCACGCCGAGCGGCGCAAGCTCAGCTTCGGCCCGTTCGACGGCATCGTTCCCGCCGAGTTGGTAGCCGACGCCGGCATCCTGGAGCGCGATCTCACCGCCACCGCGTTGGAGCACCTCGCGGTGTGTCCCTATCGCTTCTTCCTCGCCCGGGTACTGCGCGTCCGCGCCCGCGGCGAGCCTGAGCAAACCCTGCAGATCGCGCCGCTGCAGCGCGGCAATCTGGTCCACGCCATCCTCGACGAGCTGGTGGAGCAGTTCCTTGCCGGCGGCGAACCGTGGGCGGCGTTTCTGGCGGACGCGGACGCGGCACTGCAACGGATCATGGAGCGCCACTTTGCCGAGCTGCCGGCCGGCGTCACCGGGCTGCCGCTCTCCTGGGACCTGATCCGCCGCCAGGTGGCGCAGGAGTTGGCCGCCTACCTGGATCAGGAGCGGAGCCAGGCGGGCGCCCCGGGAGCCGCCCCGGACGCCGCGGCCGGGAAGCCGGTCGCCGCCGAACACGAGTTCAGCGGGGTTCCGATTGTGGCCGGCGCCCGCCGGCTGCGCTTCGCCGGGCGCATCGACCGCCTCGACCGCGGCGCGCACGGGCCGCGCATCGTCGATTACAAGACCGGCGCCGGCGCGCGCGATCCCGCCACCGGCTACCGCACGGGCCGTTCCCTGCAGTTGCCGGTATACCTGCACGCCGCCGCCCACCTGCAGCAGGCCGACCTGACCGCGTGCCGCGCGGAACTGCACTACGTCAGCGAACGCGCCGCCTACCGCCGTTTCACCCTCACCGGCGCGGAACTCGCCGCCGACCCCCGCTTCGCCGAGGTGTTGGCCGCCATGGCGGACGCGATCGCCTCCGGCGCCTTCTTCTACCAGCCGGGTGAGGGCCGCAGCCACTGCCGCTGGTGCGACTACCGCGACGTATGCCACACCCGCGTCGCCGACCACGCACGGCGCAAGGCGCACGGCAGCCAGCCGCTCATGGAGCCGTTTCGCCGCATAGCGCCCAAGGAGGCGGGCAAACCATGAAGCCGCCAGTGACGCCGGAACGGGAACCGGTCGATCAGGAAATCCGCCGCGCCGCCACCACCGCCCTGGACACCTGCTTCTTCCTGGAAGCCGGCGCCGGCACCGGCAAGACGCGGATTCTGGTGGACCGGGTGGTCGAGATCATCCGCCGCGGCCGCGCCGAGATCGAGCAGGTGGTGGTGATCACCTTCACCGAGAAGGCGGCCGGCGAGCTGCGCGCCCGGGTCCGGGACCGCGTGCACGAACGGCTGGAGGCCGCGGCCGAACCGGAACGCTCCCGTTATCGAGCGGCGCTGCGCGACCTGGTGAGCGCTCACATTGAGACCATCCACGCCTTTGCCTCCAGTTTGCTGCGGGAGTTCCCGCTTGAAGCCGGCGTCAATCCCGGCTTTCAACAGCTCGACGCGGTCACCAGCCGAGTCGACTTTCAGGAACAGTGGGACGACTGGATCTGGAGCCTGAAGGGGCCGCACCTCGCCGCCGTGGAGCGTTGCGTGCGGCTTGGCATGGAGCTGGGCACCGTGCACGAGGTGGCCGAGATCCTGGACCACCACCGCGAACTGCGGCTCTCCGGCGGCGCGCCGGAACAGCCCGCCGCGGCTCGGGTGGCGCGCGAGCTGCAGGCGGCATGCGCGCGCGGCGAGCAACTCGCCGCCGAGTGCACCGGCGCCGCCGACCGCTGCCTGCGCAGCTTCCTCGCGCTCCGGAACCAGTTGGCGGCGGTGGAACAGATCGCCCGTTCCGCGCCCGGCGCCCGGCGGACGGCGCTGGTAGAGGCGGCACTGCATGGTGTCTCCTTTCGCCCGCAGCACGGCAACCGCCGCAACTGGCGCTCGGACGAGGCGCTGGCGGCGATGCGGGAGCTGCAGGCCGCGGCCAGCAAGCAACTCGACGGGCTGCGCTCCGGGCTCAACGACGCCGCCCTGCAGGGGCTCAACGCGGTGCTCAGCCGCTTCGTAACGAGCGCGGCCGCGGCGGCGCGGCGGCGCGCCGGCAAGCTCAACTTCGACGACCTGCTGATCGAGGCGCGGGCGCTGGTCGCCGGCAACGCGGAGGTGCGCGCCGCGCTGCGCGAGCGGTTCCGCTTCCTGCTGGTGGACGAGTTCCAGGACACCGACCCGCTGCAGGCGGAGATGGTCTTCTTGCTCGCCGCCGAGGAGCCGCCGGGACCGCGCCGCCCTACGCCCGGCGCCGCGCCGGGTTCGTGGCGCGAGGTAACGCTGCAGCCGGGCAAGCTGTTCATTGTCGGCGACCCGAAGCAGTCGATCTACCGCTTCCGGCGGGCCGACATCGACACCTACCTGCGCGCCAAGGAGGTGTTCCGGCGCCAGCCGGAGGGCCGCGCCCGCATCGAAACGATCTCGCAGAACTTCCGCTCCCTGCCGCAAATCGTCGACTGGGTGAACGCCACCTTCGCGGCGGTCATCCGGCCGCACCCGGAATTTCCCGGCGCGCAGCCGGAATACCAGCCGATTCACGCCTTCCGCGCCGCCGCCGCCGGGCCGCGGGTGGCGCTGCTGTACCCGGCGGCCGACCTGCACGATGCCAACCTCAGCAGCGTACGGCAGGACGAAGCGAGCGCGGTAGCGCGCCTGATCGCCGATCTGACCGCCAATCCCCGCTGGCAGATCGATGGCCGCCCCGTCATCTGGCGCGACGTCTGCATCCTGGTGGAGACCCGCACCGCGCTGGACGGGTATACCACCGCGCTGGCGCGCCGCGGCATTCCCTATATCGTGGACGGCGGCCGCGACTTCTTTCAGCACCAGGAAATCAACGATCTGGCCGCGGTCCTGCGCGCGGTGGACGACCCGAGCGATCAGGTGTCGCTGGTGGCGGCGCTCAAGTCCGCGGCCTTCTGCTGCTCCGACGCCGACCTGCTGCGCCACCGCCTCGACCACGGCAGCTTCAGTCTGCTGCGCGGAAGCTTCCCGCCCACGCGGGTTGGCGAGGGTCTGGGCCGCCTGGCGGAGCTGTACCGCGCCAAGAGCGGCCTGACGTTGCCGTTTCTGGTCGACCGCGCCATCCGCGGCAACTTCCTGGCCGAACCGCTGCTGATCACCAGCCGCGACCGCCAGCGCGTCGCCAACCTGCGGGCGATCGTGGACCGCGCCGCCGAGTTCGCGGTCAACGAGGCGGACGCGCTACGCCCGTTCGTGCGCTGGCTCTCCTCCCGGCAAGGCGAGAGTGGCGGCGAGCGCGACTTGCATCTGGCGGAGACCGACGACGACGTGGTGCGGGTCATGACCGTGCACGGCGCCAAGGGGCTGGAGTTTCCGGTGGTCATCCTCGCCAAGCTCAGCTCCGGCACCAACTGGAATGCCGCCCGCTCGGTCGTGGACCGCGAGCGCGGGGTGATCGAGTTCGCCGTCGGGCGCCGCGAAAACCGCTTCGGCACGCCCGGCTTCGCACCCGCCGCGGCTCGGGAGCAGGCCTACGGCCACGCCGAGCAGGCGCGGCTGCTGTACGTCGCCGCCACCCGTGCACGCGATCTGCTGGTGGTGTCGGCGTTCCGCTCCGAAGAACGCCCCGGCATGTTCGTTCATCTGCCCGACCTGCCCTCCTGGGTGGCGGTGTTCGACCGCGGCCTGCGGCAGGCGGCGGGCGGCGCGCAGGTGATCCTCGACGACGAGTTGCCGGAACCGGGACCGCCGGCCCCGGCGGCCGCGACCGACTTCCCCGCCGACCTCGCCCAACGTTGGAGCGAGCGGCGGGTGCGCCGCGCCGCCCGCCTGCAACAAGGACCGGTGTACACCTCGCCGTCCCTGCTGGCCGCGGAGGCGCGCAAGGAACCGCGCGAGACCGAGCCGCGCGACCGTAGCGCGCCGGAGCACGACGCAGGCCGCTTCGGCGACGCCGACCGAGCGCTCACTACGGCCGACGGCGCCGCGGGCGTGACGTTCGCCGGCGCGGCAACCGGCCTGCGCCGCGGCTCACTGGTGCACGAGGTCCTGTGCCGTTGCGACCTCGGCGACCCCGCCGGTGCTGACGCCTGGGCGCAACGGCTGGCCGCCCAGCAGGGGGCCCCCGAGCTCGCCGCCGAGGTGACCCGCCAGGCGGAAGCGATCATCGCCAGCCCCGCCATGCGGCGGGTGCGCGCGGCGCGGCGCGTGCTGCGCGAGTTGCCGGTAGCCTGGTACGACGCCGGCGCCGACCGCTACGTGGAGGGCTTCGTCGATCTGGCCTTCGAGGAGGCGGATGGTTGGGTGATAGCCGACTACAAGACCGATGCGTTGCCCGCGCCCGGCGGCTCCCAGGGCGCCCAACTGCTGATCAAACGCTACCGGCCCCAGGTGGACGAATACCGCCGCGCCGCCGCCGCCGCCGGCCTGCCGGTGACCGCCTGCGGCCTGTGGCTCGCCGCCACCGGCGACCTCCACCTCTGGTAATCTGGTAACGCTTGCCCGCCGCTACGGTTACAGGTCGATCAGGAGGCGCCCGCCGGCGATGCGCGCGGGATAGCGCCGCACGCGCACGTTGGGGATGGCCGGCGCATGCCCGTCGGTGAGGCGGAACGCCCAGCCGTGCCACGGGCACTGCAGCACCGTTTCCTGGCCGGTAAACACCGGCCGGCCCGCCTCGAGGCGAGCGCTCGCTTGCTCCGTTACCCGCCCGCACGACAGGGCCGCCCCCTGATGCGGGCACCGGTCGCGCAGGGCATGCACCCGGCCGCCGCGGCGCACCACCACCAGCGCCCGGTTGCCCGCTTGAACGCGGCGCACGCTTCCCTCCGGGAAATCGGCCGCCGGCCCGGCGTCTACGCTGGCGGCCATGACCGGTCCACGCGGCGGGCGTCCCCGCTACCGCTCGAAGTCGTAGAAGGCGCGCGCGTTGGCGGCGGTGACGGCGCGCCGCAACGGCGTATCGCCGAGCCCCTGCAGGGCGCGGTCGGGGGAGTCGAAGTCCCAGTGCGGGTAGTCGGTGGCGAACATCAGAAAGTCGTCCCGTCCGAGCATGGCGATTACCTGCCGCAGATGCTCGGGATCGTCCGGTTCCTCCATCGGCTGCGTGGTGGCGCGGAACTGCTCGCGGATATATTCGCTCGGCAGCCTGGTGAGCCACGGCACCTCCTCGCGAAGTCCCTTGTAGTTCTTGTCCAGCCGCCACATCAGCGGCGGCAACCAGGCGAACCCGCCCTCCACCAGGGCGATGCGGCACTCCGGCAACTCTTCCAGCACGCCCTCGCACACCAAGCTGATCACCTGCGACTGAAACGCCTGCGCCATGCCGGTGTGGTCCTCGATGTAGTAGGAGGGCCAGCCGACGCCGGTGATCGGCGTGCCCCCGCCGCCGAAGTGAATCCCCACCGGCAACCCCGCCTCCACCGCGGCGCGAAAAATCGGCCGAAAGCGCTGCCGGCCGTACGGTTCCGGCGAACGCACCAGCAGCAGCACCTGCACGAAGCGCCCGTCCCGCGCCACGCTGCGAATCTCCTGCGCCGCGGCTTCGGGGTCTTCGATGTTGACGACGATGGAGCCGCGCCAGCGGGCGTCGGCGTCCAGCCAGTGAGCGGCGGTCCAGCGGTTCACCGCCCGCGCCAGTTCGCTGCCCAGGTGCAGGTTGCGCACCTGCGAGTGCGCGTAGAGCGGGTTGAGCACGGCATAGGTAAAGCCCCACCTGTCGAGGAGCTGGTGCGCGGCGAATTGCGGATCGCTGCCCGGCTTGCCGCCGCCCGGAGGGTAGGCGTCGCGCCGGGCGGCGTCGGCATACACCTTGGGATAGAGGTTGGTCAGCGGACCGGGGTACTCAACGTGCTCCACGAACGAGCGCCAGCGCTGCGCCATGAAGGGCAGCAGTACGTTGATCGACTCCGGGTAGTTGTGGGCATCGCAATCGATGTAGCCGGTGGTGCGCGGCCGCCCCGCGCCATTGCGTACGCTCTGCTCGGGGGCGCCGACGGCAGGTTGCGTCATGGTATCCGCCATGGCCGCAATCATAGCGCAGGCGCCGCGGACCCTGCATCCCGGCGCAGCACGCCGTCGAAGTACTCGATCGTACGCTGCAGGCCCTCTTCCAGCGGCGTGCTTGCACTCCAGCCCAGCGTCTCGCGGGCGCGGGTAACGTCCGGCTGGCGCCGGCTCGGGTCGTCGCTCGGCCGTTCGCCGCGCACGATCGGCGAATTCGATCCGCTCAGGCGCACCACCGTCTCCGCCAGTTCGCGCACGGAGAACTCCCCGGGGTTGCCCAGGTTGATCGGACCGGTGACCTCGTCCGCGCTGTCCATCAGCCGCATCAGCCCCTCCACCAAGTCGTCCACGTAGCAGAACGAGCGCGTCTGGCCGCCGTCGCCGTGCACGGTGATTGGCTCGTTGCGCAACGCCTGCACGATGAAGGTGGAAACCACCCGCCCGTCGTTCACCGCCATGCGCGGGCCGTAGGTGTTGAAGATGCGCGCCACCTTCACGCGCAGGTGATGCTGGCGGTGATAGTCAAAGAACAGCGTCTCCGCGCAGCGCTTGCCCTCGTCGTAGCAGGCGCGGCGCCCGATCGGGTTCACGCTTCCCCAATAGTCCTCAGTCTGGGGGTGGGTCGCCGGCTCGCCGTATACCTCGCTGGTGGAGGCCTGCAGCACCGGCGCCTGCAGCCGCTTGGCGAGGCCGAGCACGTTGATGGCGCCATGCACGCAGGTCTTCACGGTCTGCACCGGGTCATGCTGATAGTGCAGCGGGGAGGCCGGGCAGGCCAGGTTGTAGATCCGATCCACCTCCACGTAGAGGGGAAAGGTGACGTCGTGGCGTAGCGCCTCGAACCGGGGGTTGGCCAGCACCCCTGCGAGATTGCCGCGCGCGCCGGTGAAGTAGTTGTCCACGCACAGCACTTCCTTGTCCGGGTCGCGCAGCAGCCGCTCGCACAGATGCGAGCCCAGAAAGCCGGCGCCGCCGGTCACCAACACCCGTTGCTGCGTTCTCATGGCGCCCATGATAGCGTCGCGCCTCACCCGCGGCAACACGCACGCCCGCCGGGCGGCCCGCGCGCGCCCGCCCGGCGCCGGGTCGGCGGCGGAGGTCTTGACCTGACCGCAGGGTAGCGATACGTTGAATCTCATCCGTGGCTCCCATGATTGCTCAACCCCTGAATCCCGAGTCGCTGGTAGCGCGTATCATCGCCGAGCTGCAGGCCAACCCCGAGGCTCAGCGCCTGCTGATGCGCGCCATGCTCACCAACGAGTTCCTTGGCATGCCCGCACGCCTCGACCGCATCGAAAAGGACGTCGCCGAGCTCAAGGCCGACGTGGCCGTGCTCAAGACCGACGTGGCCGGGCTCAAGGAAAACGTGGCGACGCTCAACAACCGGGTTGGCTACCTGATTGGCTCCGACCTGGAAATGAAGATACATCGCAGGATTCAGCCGCTGTTGAGTCAGCACCTGGAGTTGCGCAGCCCTGAAGTCATCCAGAGCGCCGTACATCAGGCTTCCGGCGAATTCCGCGACGCGATAACGGATGCCGCCGACGAAGGCCGCATCAGCCCGGCGCAGGAGCAGCGGATCATCGCCACCGACGTCATCGTGCGGGCGCAACGCCGGCGTGACCGCGCGACGGTCTGGGTAGCCATCGAGGTAGCCAATCGGCTCGACCGCGAGGACATCTCGCGCAGCCGCAACGGCGCCGACGCGCTGGCCGCCGTATTCGGCGAGGAGGCCATGCCGGTCGTGGCCGGGCATCGGATTGATTCCGCCGACCGGGAACGGGCCGAGGCCGCCGGCGTGCTGTGCCTGGACGTTCCCGAACGATTTTAGGTGAGATGATGAGACTAGAACGCCGCCGCGGCGCCCGCGCCGGACCGCCGGCGACTGCGGCGCCGAAGTGACGGTTCCGCCGTAGCGATCACGCCCGCCGTCCTGCAGGCCACGCCTGGTTGACGGCGGCCGATTATCCAGGCTACACAGGGTGCCGGATGCCGCTGGCGGTCTGCTCGGCACTGCTCTTTGCGCTGGCGCTGCCGAACGACCTGTTTCCGCTGGGCAGCCCGCTGTTCGGCATGGCGTGTCTGGCGCCGTTGCTCACGGCGATCTACCGTAGCCGCAGTTATGGCCACGCCGCTTGGTTGGGGGCGGTCTTCGGGATCTGCATCAGCGTCCTGAGCAACTTCTGGCTGCTGTTCTTCCAGAGTTTCTCAGTATGGACGTTGGGCGGGGTCACCCTCGCCTACCTCGGATACCACGCGCTGCTGGCCGCGGTGCTGCGCTTCGCCGCCGGCGCGCCGCCCGCCTACCGCCCCTTCACCGTGGCCGCGGCGTGGGCGCTGTACGAGTACCTCAAGTCGTCCGGCTACCTCGGCTATCCGTGGGGGCTGATCGCGTATCCCGTGCACGCCGTTACCCCGCTGATTCAGTTCGTGGAAATCACCGGCGTCTGGGGGCTGTCGCTGCTGATGGCGGCCGTGAACGCGGTGGCCGCGGAGTGGCTGCACCTGCTATGGCAGCCGCGCCGGGGGGTACCGGCAACGCTGTGGCGCAGCAGCGCCGCCGCGGCGCTGCTGGTGATTGCCGCCCTCAGCTACGGCGTTGCGGCCCTGCGGCGGGAGATTCCCACCGCCGGCAGCGCCGACCTGGTGCTGGTGCAGCACAACGCCAACCCGTGGCAGAGCGGCGACGACGCCGGCGCGCTGCGCATCCTCGAGACCCTCACCGCCGAAGGCATCGCCGCGGCCCCCGCCGCGCCCGACCTGGTGGTGTGGAGCGAGACCGCGTTGCGCGCCGCGGTGGCGGCGTCCCCGGACCGCGCCGCGCCCCCGACTGCGCCGGCCGCCGTAAGCGGCTTCCCGGTGCCGCTGCTGACCGGGGTGCCGTGGATCGTCCGCGAAGACCCGCTGGCGGCCATGAACGCCGCGATGCTGGTGGCGCCGGGGGGCGAGGTGCTCGCCCACTACGGCAAGCAGCACCTGGTACCGTTCGCGGAGAGCGTTCCGTTCTGGGACTTGCCGCCGGTGCGGCGCTTCTTCCGCCAGGTAATCGGCCTGCAGGCGGTGTGGGTGCCGGGCGCGAACGCCACCATCTTCTCGCTGCCCCTGCGCGCCGGCGGCAGCGTGCGCTTCGCAACCCCAATCTGCTTTGAAGACGCGTTCCCGGACCTGAACCGGCGCTTCATCCTTGCCGGCGCCGACCTGCTCATCAACCTCACCAACGACGCCTGGTCGCGCACCGTCTCCGCCGAGACCCAACACTTCGTCGCCGCCAAGCTGCGCGCGGTCGAGAACCGGCGCGTGCTGGTCCGCGCCACCAACGGCGGCGTGACCGCGGCGGTCGACCCCTGGGGCCGCGCCATCGGCGACCCGGCGCCGCTGTTCACGGCCACCGCGGTGCGCCTGCAGGTGCCGGTCTACCGGCCGCCCGCCGCCACCGCCTACACCCGCTTCGGCGACTACCTGCCGCCGCTCCTGGGCCTGCTCCTGGGCCTGCAGCTCGCCGTCACCCGCCTCACCGGCGCGGCGCGAAGCGGATGGCGTAGCGGTCGCCGCGGCGCTCCAGGCGGCAGCGGGCGCCGAACACCGCCTGCAGGGTAGCCTCGGTCAGCGCCGCCGCCGGCGGTCCGCAGGCCACGCTACGCCCGCGGTCCAGCACCAGCACGCCGTCGTAACCCGCCGTGATCTCCGCTATGTCGTGGGTCACGTACACCACCGTGAGCTCCGGGCGCCGCCGGAACAGCGCCGCCAGATCCTCCAGGAACCGCTCCCGCGCCGCGGGGTCCAGGCCGATGGCCGGCTCGTCGAGCAGCAGCAGCTCCACGTCCGGCGCCAGCGCCCGCGCGATCAGCACGCGCTGGCGTTCGCCGGTGGAGAGAGTGGCGAAGCGGCGCCGGTCCAGATGCTCCGCGTCCAGCAGCGCCAGTTGCCGCCGCGCCTGCGCCACTGCCGCCGCGGGCACCTCGCCGTAGAGCACCAGGCCGCCGCGGGCGCGCGCCATCACCACCTCGGCGGCGCTCATGAAGGGCGGGATCTGATAACGCAGGTCGCTGTGCACCCAGCCGATGCGCGCCCGCAGCAGGCGCAGGTCGGTGCGCCCGAAGCGCTCGCCCAGCACCTCCAAAGTGCCTTCCGAGGGATAGGAGTAGCCGGCGAACAGCCGTACCAGCGAGGTCTTGCCGCTGCCGTTGGGCCCCAGCACCGCCCAGCGCTCGCCGCCGCCGAGCACGATGCTCACCTCGCGCAGGATGCGCGCGCCGGCGGCCACCAAGCCCACGCCGCGGGCCGCCACCGCCCGCGGCGCCGGCGGCCGCGCGGCGCTAGTCGGCAACGGCGGTAGTGTTCATTGACCGGAGAAATGCCTCGTTGTTCTTGCTCAGGCGCATGCGCTCCAGCAGCAACTCGACCACGCTGACCTCGTCCATCGGCCCGATCACTTTGCGCAGCACCCACATCTTGGCGAGCTCCTCCTCGGAGAGCAGCAGCTCCTCCTTGCGGGTGGCGGAGGCGTTGATGTTGATTGCCGGATACAGGCGCCGGTCGGCCAGCCGCCGGTCGAGCTTGATCTCCATGTTGCCGGTGCCCTTGAACTCCTCGAAGATCACCTCGTCCATGCGGCTGCCGGTCTCGATCAGAGCGGTGGCCACGATGGTCAGGCTGCCGCCGTTCTCGACGTTGCGCGCCGCGCCGAAGAAGCGCTTGGGTTTGTGCAGGGCGTTGGAATCCACCCCGCCGGAGAGAATCTTGCCGGAGGTCGGCACGGTCTGATTGTAGGCCCGCGCCAGGCGGGTAATCGAGTCGAGCAGGATCACCACGTCGCGGCCATGCTCCACCAGCCGCTTGGCCTTTTCGATGACCATCTCCGCCACCTGCACGTGGCGCGTGGCCTGCTCGTCGAAGGTCGACGAAACCACCTCGCCCTGCACGTTGCGCTGCATGTCGGTCACCTCTTCGGGGCGCTCGTCAATCAGCAACACGATGAGGAAAATCTGCGGGTCGTTTTCGGTGATGGCGTTGGCGATGCGCTGCATGATCACGGTCTTGCCGGCGCGCGGCGGCGACACGATCAGGCCGCGCTGGCCCTTGCCGATGGGGCAGAACAGGTTGATCATGCGCGTGGCCGGCTCCCCGTTCCGGGTCTCCATGTTGATCCGCTCGTGCGGGTAGAGCGGCGTCAGACTCTCGAACGGGATCCGCGCCTGCGCCACCGCCGTGGCCTCGAAGTTCACGGTCTCCACCCGCAGCATGGCGAAAAACCGCTCCTGCTCCTTGGGCGAGCGGATCTGCCCCGACACCGTATCGCCGGTCTTGAGATTGAACAGGCGAATCTGCGACGGCGAGATGTAGATGTCGTCGGGGCCGGGCAGGTAGCTGTAGTTGGGGGAACGCAGGAAGCCGTAGCCGTCGGGCAGGATTTCCAGGGCGCCGTGGGCGTAGATCACTCCGTTGCGCTCGGTATGCTGCTTGAGGATGGTGAAGATGATCTCCTGCTTCTTCATCTGCACCAGCGACTCCTGATTGCCGCCCAGGGAGACCGCCATCTCGCGCAATTCGGTGATGGTCTTCACCGACAGCTCGTTGATGTGCAGCTTCTCCTCGTTGCCGGTGGGAATGGGATCGCGCACCTGCGCGTTACTTGCGGGCAGGTGGCGCCCGCGCGAACGGCCGCGCCGCCGTCCCGGCCCGTCGGAGTAGTCGCCGTCGCGCCGGCCGCGGCCGCGCTCCGGCCGCTCGCGGTCATATTCGCCGGCGCCCGGCGGCAGGCCGTCGCCCTCCTTGACCAGCTCGATGCGCACGCGCCGCTTGCGGCCGCGCCGCGGCGGCCGTTCGCCGTTGTTGTTGACTTCGCTGCGCCGCGGCGGCGGCGCGTCGTGCTCGAACGTTGCCGCCACGCGGGCGGCGTCGACGGGCGCGGGCGCATTGGCCGGGGCGGTGGGCTGCGGGGACTCCGCTACGTTGGAATGGGAATCTTGGTCTTCTGCCATGGCGAGGACTCCTCGGGGCCGAACTTGGGCCGCCGATACGTCATTGTTCTAACGAAAGATTTGTTGCGTGACGGGTGCGTCGTTTCGCTGGTCCGGTAAGCGTGATCCGGGCGCGCGCGCCCGCTGACGAGTTAACAATACGCCCTTTGATGCACCGGCGTCAACGGGTGATTGCCGCAGACAGGCAGGCAGCCAATAGGGCGCGCTCAGCGGCCGCCGCCGGGGTCGGTTTCGCGGCCGCTCAGCCGGTCGTGAATCAGCGTCTGCAGCTCCTCCAGGCTCAGGTCGCCCTCCTTGAGCCGGTCGCCCTGCCCGCGCACCTCGGTGATCTGTTCCTCCAGTTCGCTCAGCGTGGTCAACACCGCCTGCGACTGCTCCGCCACGCCGGCGGCGAACGCCCGCAACGCGGCGTCGTCCCCCTCCTGCTGCAGCCGCGCGCCGCGCCGCGCCTGCTCCTCCAACGGCTCCCGGACGTGCTGCGAAAAGAAGATCAGCGACTCGTTGAGCGCCTCGATGATCCCCAGCCGGTGCTCGCGGCGGGCAAGCTGCCGCGCCAGCTCGTGGCGATGCAGCACCGCGCGGATGCGGGCCAGCACCTCGGAGAAGTTGAACGGCTTGGTGATGTAATCGTCCACCCCCAGTTCCAGGCCGCGGACGCGGTCGGCCGGTTCGTTCATCGCCGAGAACATGATGATCGGCACGTGGCGGTGCGCCGCGTACTCCGGCGCGGACTTGATCAGCCGGGTTACCTCCCAGCCGGACAGGCCCGGCATCACGTTGTCGAGCACGATCAGGTCCGGCTTCACCTCCGCCAGCCGCTCCAGCGCCTGCTCGCCGTCGGCGGCCATCGCGACCTCGAAGTCGAGCCGCGACAGCATCACCTCGAACAGCTCGAGGTTGATCGGTTCGTCGTCGACGAGAAGGATTTTGGCGTGTGTGGAGCGCTCTGACATGGTGCGGGGAACGGGACGCGCCTTGATCTTGCTACGGGCTCACGCCCGTGTCAACGCCCCGGCGGCGGGCGGCGCGCCGTACGCTTCCGGCGGCGACCAGCGCCAGCCCCGCGGCCAGGGCGGCGATGCCGAACCAGTCTCCCCAGCGCGTGTACAAGGTATGCGGGCCATCCACCACCGGCACCGAGCCGATCAGGTAGTCGGCGGTGAACGGCTCCAGCACCTGCAGCAGGCGGCCGTCGGGATCGATGGTCACCGTCATTCCGCCGTTGGTGGAGCGCACCACCGAACGCCGGTTCTCCACCGCCCGGAACAGGCCCATCATCAGGTGCTGCATCTCCGCCGGCACCGACGCCGACCAGGAGTCGTTGCTCATGTTCACCAGCACCTGCGCGCCGCGGCGCACGAACTCCCGCCCCAGGTAGCCAAAGGTGTCCTCGAAGCAGATCGGGGTGGAGAACCGCACCCCCGGTAAGCCGGAGCCGCCGGCGCCGCCGGGGCCGGAATCGAACACCACGAACTCGGTGCCCTGCTTCCAGAAGTGGGTGTCGGCCTCCTTCAACCACTGGTAGATGCCGGGGAGCTGGCGCTTGAAGGGAAAGCTCTCGGTAAAGGGCACCAAGTGGATCTTGCGGTAGGTATCCACGATCTCGCCGTCGCGGAACAGCAGCGCCGCGTTATAGTCCACGCGCATCTCACCGTCGGCGGTACGTTCCAGTTGCCCGTCGTCGTTGCCCACCACGAACGGCACGCGCTGCCGGTCCAGATAGGCGCGCAGCCGCCGCACCAGGGCAAAGCGGCGCGAGTCGGTGCGGTGCCGGGTATGCCAGTCGATGCCGGGCACGAACGAGGTCTCCGACCAGATCACCACGTCGGGGTCCTCGCGCAGGGCCGCGTCGCTGAGCCGCAGCAGAACGTCCAGCGACCGCTCGTAGGCGTAGAAGCCGCCGCGCCAGGGATCGATGTTCTGCTGCACCAGGGCGACGCGCCACTCCCCCGCGCTCCGGTAGTCGCCGCGCGCCGCGGCCCCGTAGCCGACGTTGGCAACCAGCAGCGCGGCCCAAATCAGCAGCGGGAGCCGATGGCGGCCCCAGAACAGCGCCGGTAGCGGCCGCCGCCAGGGCGCCAGCCGCGCGTCCATCGACTCCAGCCCCAGCCTGGCCAGCAGGGCCGACCCGGCCACCACCAGCAGCGACACCCCCCACACTCCCGTGACCCCGGCAAGCTGGATGAAGTCGGTCCACAGGTACTGGGTATAGCCGATGATGCCGTAGCTGTAGCCGAGAAAGCCGACGCTCTTGAGGTACTCGTAGCCGACCCAGATCAGCACCTGCACCAGGTAGCCGTAGCGGGGAAAGGCGCGGTCGGCCAGCTTCAGCACCAGGAACAGGAGCAGCAGGTAGCCCATGTAGACTACCGGCACGATGATGATGGCCAGCGGGTGAAAGGTAGCCAGCCAGTAGTTGTAGAGCGCGTAGCTGACGTACCCGTACAGCACGCCGTAGAGCACTACCCGCAGCCAGCCCGCGCGGCGCAGCACCAGGAACACCGGCGCCAGCGCCACGAACGCCACCGGGCCCAGGCCCCAGCGGGTGAGCGGATTGGGGTGCGCCAGCGCGAACAGCAGCGCCGACGCGAGCAGCAGACCGACTTCCCCGGCGGTGGTGCGGAAGAAAGCGGCCACCGCGGCGGCCGGACGGGCAACGTCCGGGCCGGGGGCGGCCGTACCGGTAACGGCCGGCTGCGAGGCGGCCGCGGGCTGGTGCGCGGAGGTCAGGTCAGCGGCGGGCGCTCAACGGCGCAAGTCCCACGCGCGCCGTTTCAACTCCCTCCCCGGACGGAAGGTGACCACGCCGTGATCTTCAACCCGCACCGACTCTCCGGTCTTGGGGTTGCGCGCCTTGCGCCCTCTGCGGCTGCGGATCTCGAAGGTCCCGAAGCCGCGCAACTCGATGGTGCGCTCGTCGAGCAGGCCCTCCTTGATCGCGTCGAAGAACAGACCGAGGACCTGGTGAATGCTCTTCTTGCTGACGTCGGCTTTGGGATGGATCATTTCGATGATCCGGGCCTTGGTGAGCTTGCGCTCGTCAGCCACCTTCGCTCTCCAAGACCGGTTACGCGCTTGACCGGCCGGCGGCGAGCCGGCGCTTGCGGCGCGCCGCGGTGTTGCGCGTCAGGACGCCCTTGGTCACGGCGCGGTCCAACTGGCTGGTGGCCGCCGCGAACTGCTCGTCCGTGGCGCTGCCGGCCGCCATCGCCTCGCGCAACTTGCGCATGGTGGTTCGCACGCGACTCAGCACCGCGCGGTTGCGCAGGCGCCGCTTCTCGTTCTGCCGCTGCCGCTTGGCAGCCGAACGCTTGCTCGGCAAAAGCTACCTCCTCATGGTGGGCCGCGGTGCGGTGCCGGCCCGGCTACCTACGTTACGCAACTAGCGGTACCGGCGTCAACCGGCCGGCGCGGCCGGACGCCGCGGCAGGAAGCGGAAGAAGCGCTTCTTGCCGGCGCGCAGCAGCAAGGCATCGGCGCCGGTCAGGTCGATCTCCTCGTAGGCGTCGGTGCGCACCGTGCCATTGAGCGAGGCCCCGCCCTGCCGGATGAGGCGTTGCGCCTCGCTACGGGTGGAGCACAGTGCGCTGTCGGCGAACAGGTCGACCAGGGAGGCGGCCGCCCCCCACTCCGCCGGCAGCTCGGCGCTCGGCATGGCGGCGGTGTCGCCGCCGCCGGCGGCGAACAGCGCGCGGCTGGTCTCGCGCGCCCGCCGCGCCTGCTCCGCGCCGTGCGCGAGGCCGGTAAGCTCCATCGCCAGCCGCTCCTTGGCGGCGCCGACTTCGCGGTCGCGCAGCCGGCTCAACTCCGCCACCTCGCCATCCGGCAGCAGGGTGAGCAGCGCCAGCAGCCGGGGCACGTCGGCGTCCGGCACGTTGATCCAGTACTGGTAGAACTGGTAGGGGCTGACCCGCTCGGGATCAAGGAACAGCGCGCCGGCCGCGGTCTTGCCCATCTTCTTGCCGTCCGCGGTGGTCACCAGCGGCCAGGTGAGCGCGTGCGCCTCCACCCGCTCCACGCGCCGGATCAGGTCCACGCCGGCCAGAATGTTGGCCCACTGATCGTCGCCGCCGAGCTGCAGCAGGCAGCCGTGGCGGCGCTGCAGCTCCAGATAGTCATAGGCCTGCAGCAGCAGGTAGTTGAACTCCAGAAAACTCAGTCCGGTGGCGAGGCGCCGGCGGTAGGTCTCGAAGCCGAGCATGCGGTTCACCGAAAAGTGACGCCCGATGTCGCGCAGAAAGTCGACGTAACGGAGCTCGGGGAGCCAATCGGCGTTGTTCACGACGATGGTGCGCTGCAGGTCAATGAAGCGGCCCACCTGGCCCCGCATCAGCTCCGCGTTGCGCGTCACCGCCGCCACCGGCAGCAGGGGGCGCATCTCGTCCTTGTCGGAAGGGTCGCCCACGCGCGCGGTGCCGCCGCCGATCAGCAGCACCGGCTGGTGGCCGGCGCGCTGCAGGTGCGCCATCGCCAGCAGGCCCACCAGATGGCCGGCGTGCAAGCTCGGCCCGGTCGGATCGATACCCAGGTAGAAGGTAACCGGACCCCCGTCGAGCAGCCGGGTCAGCGCCTCCGCGCCGGTGGTCTGGCTCACGAACCCGCGCTGCGCCAGGGTCGCAAACGCGCCGGCGCCGTTCACGTTGCTCATCAACCCGCCGGCGCGCGCACGTAGCTACGCGTGGCCTCATGCAGCCGCGAGGTCAGTTCGCGGCGCCCTACCCGCTCCTGCTCGGTGGAGTCGCGGAACCGCAGCGTGACCGTGTCGTCGTCCATGGTTTGGTAGTCCACGGTTACGCAGTACGGGGTGCCGATCTCGTCCTGGCGGCGGTAGCGGCGGCCAATGGCGCCGCCCTGATCGTAGAAGGTGGCGAACGACTCGCGCAGCTCGGTCTCGATCTCCCGCGCCCGCTCCGCCAGCCCGTCCTTCTTGACCAGCGGAAACACGCCCACGGTCACCGGCGCCACGCGCGGATGGAAGCGCAGCACCGTGCGCCGCTCACCGCCCACCTCGTCCTCGGCGTAGGCGTCCGCCAGCGCCATCAGCACCGAGCGAGTGAGCCCCACCGCGGTCTCGATGATAAACGGCACGTAGCGTTCGCGGCTGGCTTCGTCCAGATAGCTCAGATCCTTGCCGGCGAACTCCGCGTGCCGCTTCAGGTCGTAGTCGGTGCGGTTGTGGATTCCCTCCAGCTCCTGCCAGCCAAACGGGAAGCGGTACTGAACGTCGTAGGCGTCGCGCGCGTAATGGGCCAGCTCGCCAGGGCCGTGCCGGTGGAAGCGCAGGTTGCCGGGGTCGATGCCGAGGTCGAGGTAGTACTGAAAGCGGCGCTGCTTCCAGTGCTCGAACCAGCGCTCGTCCTCGCTGGGATGCACGAAGTACTGCATCTCCATCTGCTCGAACTCGCAGGTGCGGAAGATGAAGCTCTTGGTGGTGATCTCGTTGCGGAACGCCTTGCCGACCTGGGCGATGCCGAAGGGGACCTTGAGGCGGCTCGACTGCAGCACGTTCTTGAAGTTGACGTAGCTGCCCTGGGCAGTCTCGGGGCGCAGGTACACCACGCTGCCGGCATCCTGCACCGGCCCCAGGTGGGTCCGGAACATCAGGTTGAACTGGCGCGCGGGGGTCAGCGCCGGCTGGCCGCACTGCGGGCAGCGCTCGGCGTCGCCGTCGATCTGATCCGCCCGAAAGCGCGCCTTGCAGTTGCGGCAGTCCACCAGCGGGTCGGTAAAGTTGGCGACGTGGCCGGATGCCTCCCACACCCGCGGGTGCATCAGGATGGCGGCGTCGATTCCCACGATGTTGTCGTGGAGCTGGGTCATCTCGCGCCACCAGACGTCGCGCAGCCGGTTCTTGAGGGCTGCGCCGAGGGGGCCGTAGTCCCACGCCGAGGCCAAGCCGCCGTAGACGTCGCTGGAAGGGAAGATGAAGCCGCGCCGCTTGCACAGCGCGACCAGGGTGTCCATGGATACCGCCACCGCGCTAGCCCTCCGCGGTGGCCGGCGGCGCCGGCGCGTCCTGCTCCAGGGTGGAAAGCGCCCGCGCCAGGCGGCGCCGCACCCTGGCCCCGCCAAGCAGGCGCAGGGAACCGAACAGCGGCGGCGACACCCGGCTTCCGGTTGCCGCCAGTCGAATCGTCATCATCAAGTCTCCAAACTTCACGCCGTGCGCCGCGGCCAGCTCGCGCAGCCGCGCTTCCAGCGGTTCCTCGTCGGCTTCCCGCGGCGGCTCCTGCAGCAGCGGCGCGGCTGCGCGCAACAGCGCCGCGGCGCGCGCCGCGGTGAGCCGCTTGGGCACCAGTTGCGCCGCCGGCAAGTGTGCGCCGGCCGCCAGGAACGCCGCCCGCTGCGGCGCCTCGTCGAGTACCGTGAGGCGTTCGCGCAACAGCGTCGCGAGCGCCTGCGCCTGCTCCCGGTCCCGCAGCTCGATGCCCGCCGCCTGCAAGTAGGGCGCGATGGCCGCGGCCAAGCGCGGCGGGGACAACATACGAATGTACTGCCCGTTGAACCACTCCAGCTTGCGATGATCGAACACCGCGCCGGAACGGGCGAGCGCTGTCCAGCGCCCGCCCGTACCACTGCTCCCAGAACCGCCGCGCCGCTGCAGGCTGAAGGCGCGTTCCAATTCGTCGAGGCGAAACAGCTCGCGGCGGTCGTCGCCGGGCGACCAGCCGAGCAGCGCCAGGTAGTTGACCAGCGCCGCCGGCAGGATGCCGCGGCGGCGGAACTCGCCGATGGCGGTGGCGCCGTGGCGCTTGCTCAGCTTCTTGCCGTCGGGGCCGTTGACCGGCGGCAGGTGGGCGTAGCGCGGCGGCTGCCAGCCGCAGGCGGCGAAGATCAGCAGGTGCAGCGGCGCCGACGAGAGCCACTCCTGCGCGCGCAGCACGTGGCTGATGCGCATCGCGTGGTCGTCGGCGATCGCCGCCAGATGATAGGTGGGAAAGCCGTCGGTCTTCAGCAGCACCGGATCGGGATTGAGGTCCGCGTGGGCGCGCTCGACCGGGCCCAGCAGCAGATCCTCGTAGCGGGTGGCGCCTTCAAGCGGCACCTTGAAGCGGACCACCGAGCGCGCCGCGCGGCGTTCCGGCGCGGCGTGGTCGGCCGCGGTCAGGTTGCGGCAGCGGCGGTCGTAGCCGTTGTGGACGGCGCGCACCCGTTCCAGGCGCTCGGCGCTGCAGTAGCAGCGGTAGGCGCGGCCGTTTTGCAGCAGCCGGTCGGCGACGGCGCGGTAGCGGTCCAGCCGCTCCGACTGCACGTAAGGCGCGTACGGTCCGCCCACGTCCGGGCCCTCGTCCCAGCGCAGGCCGAGCCAGGAAAGCGTGTCGTAGATGTCCTGCAGCGCCCCCGGGTCCAGCCGCCGGCGGTCGGTGTCCTCGATGCGCAGCACGAAGGCGCCGCCGAAGGAACGGGCCAGCAGGTAGTCGAACAGCGCGGTGCGGACGTTGCCGACGTGCTGGCGGCCGGTAGGAGAAGGCGCGTAGCGCACGCGAACTGACATGCTGTCTGACTAGACTCCCCCGGCCAACGATACGTCAAGGGCGCGCGCGCCCGCCCGCGGCCCGTGCGCCGCCGCCGCCGGACGCGGGTTGCGCGAGATGCGCCTGGGTGGTAGCTTTGCGGTAGCAGGCCGGCGTCGCCGCCGGCAAGGAGCAGAGCCGTGAAGACGAAACGCACCTGGGCATGGTGGGCGCCATTGCTGATCCTGGCCGCAGTAGTGGCCGCCTGCCAGCCGCCGTCGGTCACCCCGACCGCGGTTAAGCCGACGCCGGACACCCCTGCCCCGACGCCGACCTCACCAACGACCAGGCCGCAAGCCTCATGCGACAACTCGGCGATCCGGCTGCTCGACCGCGGCCAGGGCATCCACGGCGCGATCGTTGCCGACGTGCTGCACATGGGCGGCGCCAAGGCGCCGGTCACCTGCGCGGACCCGGTCAATGAATCGCTGGCCGCCGTACCGGGCGGTCCGGCGGCGCAGCAGGTGCAGCAGCCGCAGTACTTCCTGATCGTGATTCGCTATCCCGAAAGTACGCGGCTGTACATCCTGCGCCGCGGCGGCGGCAAGACCTGCGTGGTCGACACCAACAACGAATGCGTGGCGGAAGTCTCCGACCTGCCGGATGACTTCGAAATCGGCGACCTGCCCGACGACGTGGAGCCGGTCATCCCCGCCGGCCGCGACGCGCCGGCGCCGCCGGTGAGCGTCGAAACCGAACCCGACGCCGTGGAGAATCCGCATCCGAGCGACGGGGCGACCGGCGTGACGGTCGACGCGCCGTTGCTGAGCTGGTCCGCCAGCCCCCGGGCCGCCAGCTACGACCTGTACTGGGGGACCACGCAGGACCTTGCCGCGGATCCTGACCTGAATACGCCGATCGACACTTCCAACACCGCCGTGACCATCCGGGCGCGGGGCGAGACCGCGGCGGAGCAGCGGCTGACGGCCGAAACGACCTACTACTGGCGGGTCGACGCCAAGAACGACGCGGGCGCCACCCGCGGCAACGTGTGGTCGTTCACCACCGGGGCCGCGCCGCCGCCGGGGGGCGGCTATACGCCGCCGGTCGTGGGGCCGCCGCCCGTGAGTCCGAGCGTGTCGATCGCCGACGCCAAGTTTCCGGAAGGCAGCGGCCGGCTGGTCACCCAGCAGGGGTACACCACGCCGATTTGGGAGTCCACGACCAACCGGTACCCGGTCGCCGTGGAACTGAGCGGGCCCGCCGCGGAGACCGTCCGGGTTCAGTATTGGGTGACGGACGGCACGGCGACCAAGTCCGTCGACTACCTGGGCTACGAGGCAGTGACGCATTACCTCTGGTTCCGCGACGGGGACACCTCCGAGACGCTCTACATGTACATCGTGGGTGACCTCGAGGAGGAAGGGGACGAGACCTTCAACGTGAATCTCCAGCCGCTCGACGGCGTGACCTGCGGGCGCTGCCAGGCGACCATGACGATCACGGACGACGATTAGGTCAGGAGCGACGCCGGAACGAGTCCTGGCCGGCGGTATCCGCGGCGGTGCTGCTGACTGGTTGGTCGGCGACGCCGCCCGGGCGGAAGACGGGGTTGCGCGGATACTGCCGCTGTGGCAGGCTTGGCGGGTAACGGGCCGGCGACGCTTATTGGCATGGCCAAACCTCGGGAGCCGGCAACCTTCTACACGTGTTCCAATCCAAGGAGGAACCAAGGACGTGACAAGACTCAGATGGGGACGGTGGGCGCCGTTGTTGATGCTTGCCGGAATGGTCGCCGCCTGCCAAGCGGTCACCGGCGACCCTACCCCCCCCCCCCCCCCCCCCCCGGCCTGGAGCCGGCGCCGACCGAGGCACGGGCCTCGTGCGATGACTCGGCGATCAGGCTGGTCGACCGCGGCGCGGGCATTCACGGCGCGATCGTTACCGACACGCTGCACATGGGTGGCGCCACGGCGTCCGTAACCTGCACGGAACCGGCCACTCAATCGTTGGCTGGATTGCCGGGCGGACGGGCGGAGCAGCAGACGCCGCAGTCGCTCTACTCCCTGATGGTGATTCGCTATCCCCTCTTCACGTGGCTGTACATCCTGAGCCGCCGCGCCGACGGCGACACCTGCATCGTCGATACCAGCGCCGAGTGCGTGGCGGAAGTGTCCGACCTGCCGGATGACTTCGACGTCAAGAAGGACCTGCCCGGCGACGTAGAGCCGGTCATCCCCGCCGGCCGGGACGCGTCGGGGACGCCGGTCGCCACCGACACCGCGCCCGGCGCCGCGGCCAATCCGCAGCCGCGCGACGGCGCGACCGGCGTGACGGTCGACGCGCCGTTGCTGAGCTGGTCCAACGACCCGCGGGCCGTCAGCTACGACGTGTACTGGGGTACCAAGAGAGCCCTTGACCCGGACGCTGCCCTGGGTACCCCGCACAACACCGCCGCCACCGCCGTGTCGATCCAACGGCCGGGCGCGACCGCGGCGGAGCAGAAGCTGGCGGTCAAGACGACCTACTACTGGCGCGTCGACGCGAAGAACGACCGGGGCACCACGAAGGGCGACGTCTGGTCATTCACCACCATCGAACCGCCCTACGTCGTGGAAAATCCGCAGCCGCGCGACGGGGCGACCGGCGTGACGGTCGATGCGCCGCGTTTGAGTTGGTCCGCCTCCCCCTTGGCGGCCAGCTATGACGTGTACTGGGGTACCACGAGAGCCCTTGACGCGGACGCTGCCCTGGGCACCCCGCACAACACTGCCGCCACCGCCGTGACGATCCAGCGGCCGGGCGCGACTGCGGCGGAGCGGAGGCTGGCGGGCGAAACGACCTACTACTGGCGGGTGGACCCCAGGAACGACGCAGGCGCAACGCCGGGCGTCGTGTGGTCGTTCACCACCGGTGCGGCCCCGCCGCCGGGCGCAGAGCCGCCACCCGCAGAGCCACCGCCGGCGCCGCCGGGCGCAACGCCACCACCACCGGCAGAGACGCCGCCGCCGCCGCCCGCAGAGCCGCCATCACCACCCGCAGAGCCACCACCGGCGCCGAGCGTGTCGATCGCGGATGCCAGCTTTCCCGAAGGCAACGGCCGGCTGGTCACGCAACAGGGGTATACGACGCCGATCTGGGAGCCGACGACGACCCGGTATTCGGTCGAAGTGACGCTGAGCGCGCCCGCGCGCCAAGAGTTGAACAATTGGGTTTCGTATCGGCTGATAAAGGGCACGGCGAGGAAGTCCTCCGACTACCTGGGTCTTGGCGGAACGAACCGCCGCTTCGCGTTCCGCCCCGGGACCACCTCACATTCTCTCTCCGTGTACTTGGTGGGAGACCTCGACAAGGAAGGAGATGAGACGTTCCATGTGCATCTCAACCCGCTCGGCATGACCTGCGGGCGGTGCGGGGCGACCATCACGATCGTCGACGACGATTAGGTCAGGAGGAGCGCCGGAACGAGTCCTGGCCGGCGGCGTCCGCGCCGGCGTCGCGCTGGTGCTGCTGACGCCGCTGATCGTCACCCAGGCGACGGTCTATCCGTTCATCGTCGGCAAGGCGCTCTACTCGCGGGCGCTCATCGAGGTCGTCTGCGGGCTGTACGCGGTGCTCGCCGCCCTGCGGCCCGGCTACGCGCCGCCGGTGCGGTCGCGGCTGCTGCTCCTGCTGGCGGCGTCCCTGGCCGCGGCGGCGGCTGCTGCAGCTTTGGGGGTGAGCCCGCAGCGCAGCCTGTGGTCGGATTACGAGTGGATGCAGGGCGTGGTCGACGCCGCGCACTGGTTCGCGCTCACGGTGGTTGCGGCCGCCATGCTGCGCACGGCGCGGGACTGGCGCGCCATGCTCAACGTCAACCTCGGCGCCGGCTGCGTGATCGCCCTGCTGGCGGTTGCCAGCTCTTACGCGGTGCCCGTGCCGTACTTCGGCGGGCTGCCGGAGTACCGCTATCCGGCGGTGGCCACGGTATTCGGCAACCCGCTCTATCACGGCGCCTACATGCTGGTGAATTCGGTGCTGGCGCTCGGTCTGCTGGCGCGCTCGCTGCTGCAGTCCGGCGGCGGAGCGGCGCTGATCGCCCGCCGGCTCGGCTGGGGCGCGGCGGCCGCGCTGCACCTGTGGGCGCTCACCCTGGCCGGCTCGCTCGGCGCGTTCGCGGGACTGGTCGCGGCGCTCGGCTTCGTGGGCGGGGCGTACCTGTTCCTGGCGCCGGTCCGTACGGCGCGGCGCGTCGCCGCAGTTGCGGCCGTGTTGATCGGCGGTGCCGCGGCAGGCTCCGCGCTGCTGGTGGTGGCCGCCGGAGACCTGCCTGCGGCCCGGATCATCGAGTCCTCCTACAACCCGCTGCTGCGGCGGATCGCCCGTCTCAGCTTCTCGACGGAGACGCTGCAATCGCGGCTGACCGCCTGGCAGGCGGGGTTGGCCGGCTTCGCCGCGCGGCCGCTGCTCGGCTGGGGGCCGGAGAACTTTCTGGTGGTGCTGGGCCGGCACGCCGCCGGATTGGGCGATGCCACCATGGAGTACGTGTCCTACGCGCACAGCGCGATCGTGGAGGAGGCGGCGACCAAGGGGCTGGCCGGCGTGGTGACCTATCTGGCGGCGTGGGCGGCGGCGATCGCGGTCATCGTGCGCGCCGGCCGGCGCCTGCAAGGCGGGGATCAGGCGCTGGTCCTGTGCGCGGGAGCGGCGCTGGTGGGCGCCTTCGTGCAGATCCAGACGCTGTTCGGCCACGCCTCGTCATCCCTGCATCACGCCCTGCTGTTCGGCTTCGTCATTCACCTGGAGGTCCGGGGGCCGGCCGCAGCACGCCGGCGTGTTGGCGGCGCGGTGAGCGTGCGGGCGCCGGCGGCGCTAAGAGCACTGAGGGCGCTGCTCCGGCGCCGGGAAGCGCGCGCCGCGCTGGCGTTGGGCGCGGTGACGCTTGCCGCGGCCGGCCTGGCCTCCAATCGGGCGATCTACTCCGCCGCCGTCGACCTGAAGCGCAGTTATGCCGCCGAGCACTACCCCGCCGCCGTTGAGCGCGCCATCGCCGGCTTTCCGCCGCTCGCCAACCTGCCGCGGCAGCTCTGGTTCCTGAGCATGTCCAACCATTATCAGGAGCTGCATGTCCGTGACCCGGCGGCGGCCAGGGAGATCCTGGCGCGGGCGGACGCCGCCGCGGACGCCGCGGTAGCGGCCGAGCCCGACAACTGGATCATCCTTTATAGCGCGGCCTTGATGTACCGCGCCGCGGCGGCCACCGAGCCGGAGTACGGCCCCAAGGCGGCCCGCTTCCTGAGCCGGTCGCTGGAGTTGGCCCCCCACCGCGACCGCTTCGTGAGCCCGGCGGTCGATCCCTACGGCGCGCCGCGCCAGTTGCGGGTGCGCCGGCACGGACCCGGCAGCTTTACCCTGACGTGGCGCGATCCTCCCGGCTACCGGGGAACCTATGAGGTGCAGGAGCGGAATGACGGCGGGCAGCGCACCGCCGTGGTCGATGGCACGTCGCTCCCGCTGACCGCGCTGGCGCCGGGAACCTACCGCTACCGGGTGCGGGCCTGCGGCAGCCCGGGAGTCTGCGGCCGCTGGTCGGCATGGCCGCCGGTGCGCGTCCCGGCGCGCGGCGCCGGCGAGCAGAGCGGCCGCTAAGGCCAAGCCCCGCGCCCGGGCCGGCAAGGCCGCGCCGTCAGCGCCCGGCGCCGGCCTCCGCGGCCTGGGAGCGCTTGATCACGTCGTCGGCCAGGCGGCCGGTCAGCGGCGCGTAGTGGGCGAACGCCACCTCGAACGACGCGGTGCCCGAAGTCATCGACTTCAGGTCGATGGCGTAGCGCAGCAGCTCCGCCTGCGGCACCTGCGCCTTGACCTCCAGGATGCCGGCGCCGGCCGGCTCCTGGCCCTGGATGCGCCCGCGGCGGCCACTCAGGTCCGACAGCACGTCGCCCAGGTACTGCTCCTCCACGAACACCGTAAGGTCGGCGACCGGCTCCAGCAGCACCGGCCTGGCGTGCTCCACCGCGTTGCGCAACGCGCCGCGCGCGGCCAGGGAGAATGCCAGCTCCGAGGAGTCGACCGAGTGCTCCTTGCCATCCACCAGCGTAGCCTCGATGCCCATCACCGGAAAGCCGGCCACTACCCCTTCGGCCATACCTTCGCGCAACCCCTTTTCGACGCCCGGGATGTATCCCTTGGAGATGGCGCCGCCGACGATCCGGTTCACGAACGCGAACTCCTCGCCGTTCGGCAGCGGCTTGATCCTGATCTCCACCTTGGCGTACTGGCCGTGACCGCCGGTCTGCTTCTTGTGCTGGTACTCGGCGCCGGCGGAGCCGGTGATGGTCTCGCGGTAGGCGATGCGCGGCACGTTGGTTTGCACCTCCACCTTGGCGCTGTTCTTGAGGCGCTCGAGCGCGACCGAGAGCTGCAGCTCGCCCATGGTCGACACCACCGTCTCGCGCGTCTCGCCGTTGTAGCGCGCCTGGAAGGTGGGGTCCTCGGCGGCGGCGCGGCTCAGAAACTGGCCCAGCTTGTCCTCGTCCTTCTTGGACGCCGCGGCCACGGTCACGGCGTGCACGGGCTGCGGCAGGTCGAGCGGCGGGTAGCGCAGCTCGGAGTCCTGCGCCAGGGTGTCGCCGGTGGCGGCGCTGGCGAGCTTGGCAAGCACTCCCAGGTCGCCGGCGGCCAGCTTCGGAACGTCCTTCAGGTGGGAGCCCTGCAGCAGGTACAGCTTGGTGACGCGCTCCTTCTTGCCGTCGCGGGTGGTGACCAGCTCGGTGTCCGGGGTCAACTCGCCGCTCATCATCTTGATCCAGGAGAGCTTGCCGGAGTACTGGTCCAGACTGGTCTTGAACACGAACGCCGCGGGGACGCCGGCGGGGTTCACGCGCGGTTCCCCGGCGCCCGCCAGCGGCGACGGCGCGGCCAGCCGGATCAGGTCCAGCAGGCTGGCGACGCCGGCGTTCAGGGTGGCGCAACCGGCCACCACCGGCACCACCTGGTTGGCCTGCAGCGACGCCGCAAGCCCGGCGCGCACCTCCTCCTCGCTCAACGTCTCCTCTTCCAGGTACTTCTCCATGAGCGCGTCGTCGCCCTCGGCCGCGCCTTCAATCACCCCCTGCCGGTACTCCTCGATGCCGTCCGCGGCCTCCGCCGGCGCCGCCCCGGCAGTCTCCTTGCCCCCGGTGTGGGTCAGCGCCTTGCCGCTGAGCAGGTCCATCACCCCGGAAAACTGCGCCCCGGCGCCGAGTGGCACCACCACCGGGACGAAGTTGGCGGCCAGCTTCTCCCGCAGGTCGGTCAGCGCGGCGGCGAAGTCGGCGTGCTCCTTGTCCATCTGGTTGACGAACACAACGCACGGCGTGCCCGCGGCCTGCAGGCGCCGCCACAACTTGGCGGTCTCGATCTGCACCCCCACGTCGGCGCCCACCGTGAGCACGGCCAACTCGGCGACGTGCAGCGCGGCCACCACCTCGCCCACGAAGTCCGCGGAGCCGGGGGTATCGAGCAGGTTGATCTTGGCGCCCTTCCACTGCAGATGGCCCATCGCCGCGTGCACGGAAATGCCGCGCGCGACTTCCTCCGGGGAGTGATCGCCGACCGACTTGCCGCCGTCGACCGGTGCGAACTTGGCAACCTCGCCGCCCTGCACCAGGGCCTGCTCCAAGAGTGAGGTCTTCCCGGTTCCGCCGTGACCGATAATCGCTACGTTGCGGATGTCGGAAGCTGCCGTGCTCATGGCTGTGAGTCTCCTTGTGTGTGGGAAGTGGCCGGCGCCTCCGGGAGCCGCTCGGGTGGGACGCTTGCGGGAGACCGCGCCGTGCCGTGCGGCATGGTAGGTGCGCCGGGTGCGCTTGTCAACGTGAGTTTGGCGGCGGGCGGGCGGCGGCGAGCCGGGCGGCGCCGGCGGGCGTTCAAGTGGCGGCGGCGCACGGCGCGAAGTGGGTGAAGGTCATGGCAAAGGAGGCGCGGCCCTGGGTGAGGCTGCGCAGCGTGGTGGAGTAGCCGAACAACCGCGCCAGTGCGGCGTGCGCCCGCACCTGCTCGCCGGAGGCGCGGGAGTCCACCGCCAGCACCGCGGCGCCGCGCGTGCCCAGGTTGCCGATCACTTCGCCCACGAACTCGCGCGGTACGGCGACCTCCAGCTCCATGATCGGTTCCAGCAGGGCCGGCCCGGCGGCGCGGCAGGCGTCGTGGAAGGCGAGCGCCCCGGCGGCCTCGAAAGCCGGCGCCGACGAGGCCGCGGCGTCGTAGACCGCGGCCTCGACGGTGGCCGCAACGTCGATCGTCGGGTAGCCGTACAGGACGCCGGAGTTCATGGCGTTGCGGATGCCCGCCTGCAGTGCCTGCGCCGCCTCCGGCGGCAGCGCCTCGGGCGCCAGTTTGCTGCGCACCACGTTGCCGGCGCCGCGCGGCTGCGGCTGCACCCGCAGGGTGAGCTCGGCGGCCTGTTCGGCGCCGGCAATGGTGCGCCGGTAGCGCTGGTGAAAGCGGGCGCTGCCGGAAATCGACTCCCGGAACGCCACCTGCGGCTGCCCTACCCGCGCCGGCACCCGGAACTCCTCGGCCAGGCGCCGCGTCACCACGTCGAGATGCAGCTCGCCCATCCCGGAGATCACGATCTGCCCGGTTTCCTCACTCTCCTGCGCGAAGAAGGTGGGGTCCTCGCGCGCCACCACCTCCAGGGCGGCGCGCAGCCGGGCGCTGTCGGAGGCGGTGAGCGGCTCCACCGCGGCGGAGATCACCGGCTCCGGGAACGCCATGCGCTCCAGCAGCACGTCCACGCCGTCGCCGCCGAGCGTGTCGCCGGTGCGTACCTGCTTGAATCCCACCACCACCGCGATGTCGCCGGCGGCCAGCTCGGCCAGCGGCTCGGAGCGGTTGGCGCGCATGCGCAGCAGGCGCCCGATGCGCTCGCGCCCGCCGCGCCCGACGTTGCGCACCGTGGCGCCGCTGCGGAACTTTCCGGCGTAGGCGCGCACGTAGCTGAGCAGGCCGGCCTCGCGGTCGCTGCGCAGCTTGAACACCAGCCCCAGGGGCGAGCCGGCGGCGGCGTCCGGCAGCTCCGCGGCGGCGCCGGAGCGGCTCAGCGCGGGCGGCGGCGGCACGTCGCCGGGCGCCGGCAGATAGTCGACCACCGCGTCCAGAAGCGGCTGCACGCCGGCGTTGCGCAGCGCGGCGCCGCACAGCACCGGCACCAGCGTCCCGGCGATGGTGCGGCGCCGAATCTCCGCGCGCAACAGCCGCGGCGGGAGCGGCTCCCCCTCCAGGTAGCGGGCGGTAATCTCATCCGACTCGTTGGCCAACTCGTCGAGCAGCCGTTCCCGGGCGGCCGCGGCCGCGGGTTGCAGCGCCGCCGGAATCGGCACCCGCTCGACCGACTCGCCGCGGGCGCCGCCGAACCGCAAGCCGACCTGCTCGACCAGGTCGGCGACGCCGGTAAAGCCGCCCTCGGTGCCGAACGGAAGCTGCAGCGGCAGCGGAGTGCCGCCCAGGCGCTGCTCCATCTCGGCGAGCACCGCGTCGAAGCGGGCGCCGACGCGATCCAACTTGTTGATGAATGCCACGCGCGGCACGCGGTAGCGGTCGCTCTGCCGCCACACCGTCTCCGACTGCGGTTCCACCCCCTCCACCGCCGAGAAGATGCCCACGGCGCCGTCCAGTACCCGCAGCGCGCGCTCCACCTCGGCGGTAAAGTCAACGTGGCCGGGGGTATCGATCAGGTTGATCTGATGGCCGCGCCAGTAGCAGGTGATGGCGGCCGCGGTGATGGTGATACCGCGCTCCTGCTCCTGGCGCATCCAATCCATGGTCGCCTCCCCGTCGTCCACCTCGCCCATGCGGTGGTTCAACCCGGTGTAGAACAGGATGCGTTCGGTGGTGGTGGTCTTGCCGGCGTCGATGTGCGCGACGATGCCGACGTTGCGTACCCCCTGCGGCATGGCAGCGATGGGCAGTGGTGCCGGGGCCGTGCCGCGTCAGCGCTCGGCGGCGCGGCCCGCGGCGGCGATACCCTGCGCCAGCATCAGCGCCGCGAGCAACTTGATGGCGTCGCCGACCAGGAACGGAGTCATGCCCAGGGTGAGCGCGGCACCCAACCCGCCGTCGACGAAACGCGCCAGCCACGGCACGCCGCACAGGTAGATGACCAGGTTGCCGGCCACCAGCGCCGGCGCGGTGCGCGCGAGACTGCCGCCGCCGCGCCCGGCCAGCAGCGCAATCACCACCGCGGCCAGCAGGAATCCCACCAGGTAGCCGCCCGATGGTCCGGCCAGCACTGCCGCCCCGGCGGTGGCGCCGGCGAAGAACGGCAGGCCGAGCAGGCCCTGCACGAGGTAGAGCGCGACCGCGGCGGGGCCGCGCCAGCCGCCGAGCATGACCGGCAGCAGCAGCACCGCAAAGGTCTGCCCGGTAATCGGCACCGGCGTGAACGGCAACGGGATGCGAATCTGAGCGCAGAGGGCGATGAGCAGCGAGCCGCCGGCCACCGCGGCGATCTCCACCAATGCCCGGCTTACCGGCGACGCAGCCGGAACGCTCGCCGGCGTGATCGACGGGACGTGCAGTGCCATGCTCGCGATCTCTCGGCCCGCTACAACAACACCGAACCGGGAAACAGGAAGTGCAGCACCGCGGCGGCAACTCCCACCAGCCCCAGCGGCATGCGGTAGGCGAGCGCGAACTGCGCGGTCTTCTCCACCGGCCCATCGGCCGCCGCGACCTGGGGCACCCCTTCCTCTTCCTCGGGGGCGCTTTCCTCCGTTTGCGCGGGGCGCAACGCGGTAGCCACCAGGGCGCCGCCCGAGACCAGGCCCGCGAGCGCGGGTATCAGATCGCCGGCCACTGCGGGCTGGATGGGAGCGCCGGGGGCCAGGACCAGCAGCTTGAGCACGCCGACGGCCGCGGTGATGCTGCCGAGGGTCAGCCGTCCGGTACGGCCCGCGAGTCCCTGCAGCAGCGGCTGCAGGCCGGGGAATCGCGGCGCCAGATAGTCGCCGGCCAGTGCCATTCCGGCCAGCAGGTTGGTTGCGACGGAAAGAAAATAGAACTGCATTCAGGCTCCTCTCAAACGGCGCGAACCTACCACGCCGCTACGCCGCCGGTCAATCCCCCGCCGCCCGCCGGCCCGGATGCCGGGGAGTGGGTCACGCGCCGGGCCAGGCGGCGCGCCCCAGGTGAGGCAGCAGGTCCTCGGCCAGAAACCAGCGGCCGGCGGCCAGCGCCTGCCGCCCGGCGCGCGCGTGCACCAGTACCCCGGCGCGCGCCGCGGCCGCGGGCGGCGCGCCGCGGCACAGCAGGCCGGCCACCACTCCCGCCAACACGTCGCCGGCGCCGCCGGTGCCCAGGGCGGGGTTGGCGGCGTCGAGCAGCGCCAGCGGCGCCAGCCGGAGGGCGCCGCCGCCAGCCGGCGCGGGCGTAGCGTCCGCCGCGGGCGGCGCGTCCGCCACGCAGCTCACGTGGCCCTTGAGGATAACCGTTGCCTGCCAGCGCTCGGCCGCGGCGCTCGCCGCGGCGATTGGGTCGGCCAGCACCTGCGCGGTAGGGATGCCCAGCAGGCGCCCCATCTCGCCGGGATGCGGGGTCAGCACCCAGCGCCCCTGCAGGCGCCGCGGACCTCCCTCCGCGGCCGCCAGTTGGGCCAACAGGGTGAGGCCGTCGGCGTCCAGCACCCCGCCGCGCGGCGCGGCCAGCAACTCGCCGAGCAGGGCGCGGCGGGCCGCACTGACGCCCCAACCCGGCCCCACCAGCAGCGCCCGGTGGCGCGCCGCCAAGCGCTGCAGACCGGCGCCGCCGGTCACCTCCAGCCGCCGGCACATGGTGGAGCGCGCCGCCGGCGCCGCCAGCGGGTAAGTTTCGGCGTCCAGGTGCAGGGTGACCAGCCCGGCGCCGGACCGGGCCGCGGCGGCGCACGCCAGGTGGCCGGCGCCGGTGGTGCCCGGCGCGGCCGCGAACACCCCGAGATGGCCGCGGCTGCCCTTGTGGGCGTCCGGCGCCGCGGGCGGCAGCAGGTCGGGCAGCAACTCCTCCGTGAGCAGGTCGCAGCCGTTGGCGGGGTCGGCGAGCAAGGCGTGCGGGAAGCCGGCCGCCGCCACCAGCACCTTCCCCACCGCGGCACGCACCGCGGGCAGGTAGAGGCAGCGCTTGGGAAGTCCAATCGTCACCGTGGCCGCGGCGCGCACCAGCGGTCCGCCGCGGTAGCCGTCGCGCAGCCCGCTCGGCACGTCGATGGCGACCACCTGCGCGCTCGCCGCGTTGATCCGTTCCGCCAGCCGGGCCGCCGCCGCACCCAACTCGGCGCGCAGCCCGGTGCCGGTAATGCCGTCGAAGACCCACTCCGCCGTAGCGGCGGCGGCCTCCGCCTGCTGCCCGGTCAGCACCGGGATGCCCAGCGCCCGGCAGGCAGCCAGGTTGGCGGCCGGAGCCGCGCCGGGAGCCGGCTCGCCCGCCGCCAGCGCCACCGCCACCTCGCGCGCCCCGCCGTTGCGGGCGTGGCGGGCCATCACCAGGGCGTCGCCGCCGTTGTTGCCGCGCCCGGCCACGAACAGCAGCGCTCCCGGCTCGCCGCGCCCCTCCCACAGGTGCGCCCGCACCGCGGCGTAGGCGTTGGCGCCCGCGTTCTCCATCAGCACGCTGCCGGGCACTGCCCACTCGCTCTGCGCCAGCCGGTCAATGGCGGCCATCCGGGCGCCGGTGACCACGCGCAGCGGGCGCAGGTTACGCCACGCCGCCGAGCCGGCCTCCCGGGTCCTCATCCGCCCCCTCCTTGCGCCGCCTGCTCCAGCAGCAGGTCACTGCGCCACCACACCACCCGCGCCCGCGCCTCCCCGGCGAGCAGCCCGTAGAGCACGCCGCTGGCGTTCATTCCCAGCGTAACGAACCCCAGGCCGGCCTCGTCCAGGGCGAACCGGCGCCGGGTCACTTCCCGGCCGCCGCGCCCCAGCACCACCAACGAATGGGTGCGCTCATCCTCCCGGCGGGTCAGAAACAGGCGCCCGCCGGCCGTCACCCCCAGCGGGTAGTAGGCCGGCGCCGGCTGCTCCGCGGCGCCGGCCACCGCGCTGCGCCGCGAGCCGCTCGCCGGCAGCGCGTAGGAGCCGACCACGCCGTGCGAGGCCAAGTCGTAGACCCGCACCCCCGGCGCGTCGCGGACCACGGCCGCGGCGCCGGCCCCCGGCTCCGCCGGCCAAGCGTCGACGAACAGGAGCAGCCGCCGCGCCGCCACCTGCGGCAGGACTTCCCACACCAGCAGCCGCTCCTCGCCGCCGAACGGCCCGCCGTAGGGCAACTCCACCTGCTCCCTGAGCTCGCCGGCGGCGTCGTACCAGTAGCACAGCCACTGCCGCGGCGTGCGCACGGTCACCACCAGCAGGTCGTCCGCGGTCACCGTCAACCGCCGGATCCGCGCAAAGGGGGTCCCGCCTGCGCCCTCGCGCCCGATGGTTCCCTGGTGCCGGCCGCGCGCTCCGAAGCGCTGCACGACCTGGCCGTACCCGGCGCCGGTCTCCCCGGCCGCCCCGCCCTCCCCCGCCGCCGCGTCCGCCACGTAGATGCGCTGCTGGCTGTCCACCGCCACGTGCCCGGGATCGCGCAACGCGTGCGGCACCGCCAGCCGCGTGCCGGCGGCCGCGGTCATGCCCAGCGGCGCGGGGTTGCCGGCAGGGTCGTAGATCAGCAGCAGCAGGTCGCCGTAGGAGGAGAGCTGCATCACCTTCCGCGCGCCGCCGTTGGCCACGTAGAACAACCCGTCGCGCATGCTGATCCGGGTCGCCCCCCGCTGCGGCGCGCCGCCGACGCGGAACAGGTCGAGCTGCTCGTCGAGCGGCCCGAGGCTCAGACTGAACAGCTCGTCGCCGGCCAACTCCGGCGCCGGCTGGCGGGCGCAGGCCGCGGCCAGCAGGCAGCCGGCCAGCGCCAGACCGACGCGCGCGCCCCTGACCACGTGACGGCAGCTCACGTACGGCATCCTAGCCGCCGGGCAACGCCCCGCACAAGGCGGGTTGGGCGCGCCCGGCGGCGGGCCCACCACGTAGACCGCGCGCCGGGCAGGGGCTACATTGGGGGCATGGGCAAGGTTCTCGAGAGAGTCCTCGGATCGAAGAATCAGCGTGACCTGAAGGCGCTCACGCCGCTGGTGGGCAAGATCAACGAGCTGGAGGGCAAGATGATCGCCCTCGACGACGCCGCGTTCCCGGCCGCCACCGCCGGGTTGCGCGCCCGGCTCGACGCCGGTGAGACCCTGGAAGCGTTGCTGCCGGAGGCGTTCGCCCTGGTCCGCGAAGCCGCCCGCCGGCGCCTCGGCGAGCGCATTTACGACTGCCAACTGATGGGCGGCGCGGTGCTGCACCGCGGCTCCATAGTGGAGATGAAGACCGGCGAGGGCAAGACCCTGTCCAGCGTCACCGCGGCCTACCTCAACGCCTTGGGCGGCGCCGGCGTGCACGTCGTTACCGTCAACGATTACCTGGCGGAACGCGACGCCGAGTGGATGGGCCGCGTGTTCGGCCTGCTTGACATTTCGGTGGGCGTGATCGTCGCCAACATGGAAGGCCCCCGGCGCCGCGAGGCGTACCGTTGCGACGTTACCTACGGCACCAACAACGAGTTCGGCTTCGACTATCTGCGCGACAACATGCAGTGGGAACCGCAGGAAAAGGTGCAGCGCGGCCACAACTTCTGCATCGTGGACGAGATCGACTCCATCCTGATCGACGAGTCGCGTACTCCGCTGATCATCTCGGGCATGGCGGACGACGACACCGCCCGCTTCGCGCAGATCAACACGCTGGTGGATCAGCTCACCGAGGTGACCAAGGACCCGGACACCGGCGAATACCCGGACGAAGCGGAGGGCTACGTCCCGGACGGGGACTACAAGGTGGACGAGAAGGGAAAGCGCATTTCCTTTACCGGTCAAGGCATGACCGCCATTGAGGAAATCCTCAAGCGGCGCCGGATCATCAGCGACTCGCTGTTTACCGACGACAACTTCGAGTTCATCCACTACTTTACGCAGGCGCTCCGCGCCCATCGCCTGTACCAGCGCGACGTCGACTACGTGGTACAGGATGGCCGCGTCGAGATTGTCGACGAGTTTACCGGGCGCATCCTGCACGGGCGCCGCTACGCGGACGGGCTGCATCAGGCGATTGAGGCCAAGGAACGGATCCGGATCATGCAGCGCAACCGCACGCTGGCGTCGATCACCTTCCAGAACTACTTCAAGCTCTACGCCAAGCTGGCCGGAATGACCGGCACCGCGGACACCGAAGCCACCGAATTCAGCCGCATCTACGGACTCGACGTGGTCGTGATTCCCACCAATCGGCCGGTCGTGCGGAGCGACGACGACGACGTGATATTTCTCACCGAGCAGGACAAGCTGGACGCGGTGTGCGATGAGATTGCGGAGTGCCACCAGCGCGGCCAACCGGTCCTGGTGGGCACCGTTTCCATTGAGAAGTCGGAGAAGCTGGCGGGCATGCTGATCCGCCGCGGCATTCGCCACGAAGTGCTGAACGCCAAGAATCACGCGCGCGAGGCCACCATCATCGCGCAGGCCGGCGCCGCCGGCGCGGTGACCATCGCCACCAACATGGCGGGCCGCGGCACCGACATCAAGCTGGGCGGCAACGTGGAGTTCGCGGCGCGCCGCAAGGGCGCGGGATCGGCCGCCGCGGCGGAGCGGGCGCTGGCCGCGGAGCTGCCCAAGTGGCAGGAGAATTACGACACCGTCCGCGGCTCCGGCGGGCTCAACGTAATCGGCACCGAGCGCCACGAGTCGCGCCGCATCGACAACCAGTTGCGGGGGCGCTCCGGGCGCCAGGGCGACCCCGGCCACTCCCGCTTCTACATCTCCCTGGACGACGACCTGATGCGGCTGTTCGGCGAGAACATGCGCAACGTGATCGCCAAGGTGGGATTTACCGACGGCGAGCCGCTCGCCCACCCCTGGATCAACAAGTCGCTGGAGCGCGCCCAGCGCCGCGTGGAGGAGCGCAACTTCGAGACGCGCAAGCACCTGCTGGAGTTCGACGACGTCCTGAACGAGCAGCGCAAGTTCATCTACGCCAAGCGCGACGAGATCATGGCCGCCGGCAACCTGGTGGAGCGGGTGGCCGGCACCGCCGCCGACGAGGTTACCGCTTTGGCCGAGGAGGCCGCCGACGAGCGCGGCTCCGGCGGCGACTGGAACGGCGTGCTCGGCGCCCTCAAGACGCGCTACTTCTTCGAGCCCGAACACCCCGCCGAGCGCTACGCCGCGCTGCCGCGCAGCGAGCTGGAGCAGGCTCTGAGCGGCGAGCTGCGCCGCACGCTGGAACGGAAGGCGGCCGAGATCGGCGGCGATTCCTTCAACCTGTTCATTCGCTTCGAGTACCTGCGGGCGGTCGACGCGCGCTGGCAGGATCATCTGGAGAACCTGGGCGCGCTGCAGGAGGCGGTGCGGCTGCGCGCCTACAGCCAGAAGAACCCACTGCTGGAGTACAAGCTGGAGGGGTTTCAGATCTTCGATCGGATGTTGGAGGAGATCCGGCGGGCGATTGCCGAGAAAGTATTCAAGGTCACCATTCGCCACGACAATCAGCAGCGCGCCGCGGCGGCGCGCGCCGCCGGCCACCTGGCCCGCCACGATTCAATGGGGCAGTTTGGCGCCGCGGGCGCGGCGGTTCCCGCGGCCGCGTTGCCCGGCGGCAACGGCGCCGCGCCTGCCGCCGCCGGCGCCGCGGCGGCGCGCCCGGCCGCCGCGCGGGCGGCGCTCGGGCGGCGCGCGGCCGCGGTGCAAAACGTCACCGGCACGGTGCAGGCGCAACGGGCGCTGCCCAAGGTCGGGCGCAACGAACTGTGCCCCTGCGGCAGCGGCAAAAAGTACAAGCACTGCCACGGGAGCTGACCCGGCTTCGAGCCCTGGAAAAAAAACTAGCGCAGGCTGGGGATCAGTTGCGCCGGGTTGAGCTGGATGCTGCCGCGGCGAATCTCGAAGTGGAGATGCGGGCCGGTGGAGCGGCCGGTCGAGCCGATGCGGCCGAGCGTCTGGCCGCGGCGCACGGCTTGGCCGCGGCTCACGTGAATGCGGTCCAGGTGCCCGTACAGCGAGGAGTAGCCGGCCATGTAGTGGGACACGATGACGTAGTTGCCGAGCACCGGGCCGCGCCCCACGGCGGCAACCCGGCCGCCCTGGGTGGCGCGCACCGGGGTGCCGCGCGGCGCGGCGATGTCCACCCCGCGGTGAAAGCTGCGGCGCCCGGTAAAGGGGTCGGCGCGCAGGCCGAAGCCGGAGCTGACCCAGCCGTTGGCGGGCCGCTCGAAGGCGGCGCCGATCGCCAGCGTCAACTCCTGACCCGAGTGCTGCACGCCGGGGAAAAACAGCTCGGTGGCCGGCTTCAGCAGGTCGCGGGTCACGCCGTTGGTACGCAGCACGGTTTCCGGGAGCACGCCGTGGCGCAGGCTGACCTCGTCGAGGTCGTTCCCGACCGGCAGGTAAATACCGTCCTGATTGGGAATCTGGATCAACTCGCCGACCGACAGCAGGTGCACGCCGATGCCGGCGGTGCGATTCAGCGACGCCACGGTGTCGAGGGTGAGCCCGAAGCGCTGCGCTATGACGCTCAGGTTGTCGCCGCGCCGCACCCGGTACTGCTTGACGTCGAGCGGCAACGGCTCCAGCTCCATCCCCCCGCGCAAGTCGCCGGCGTCCGCCTCCGGCGGCGCTACTGACGAGTCCGCGGCGCGGCGCGAGGCGTCGATGCGGATCGTCTCCAACCAGTCGCCGGGGTAGTACAGATACTCCTGTTCTTCGTACAGCGCCGCGCGCGTGGAGCCGATGACGGTGGCCTGCACCGCGGCCACGGTCACGCCGCAGGCCGCCGCGGCCGCCAGCCAGCGCCGCAGGCGCGGCCCGGTTCGGCGGCGGCTGCCGCCGCTGACCTGGTAGGGCTCACCAACCAGAACGGGCAGCCGGGGCGGCGGGCTACTCCAGGTGTTCCGACGGGTCAACGTGCGCACCGTTGTGGAAGATCGAGAAGTGCAGATTGACCGCACTACTGTACCCGGTGTTGCCCATCTCGCCTACCCGCTGCCCCCGAAGCACGCGGTCGCCGGCCGCCACCAGCACCTTGTTCAGATGCGCGTAGAGCGTCTGAAAGCCATCCGCGTGGCGCAGGATCAGGTAGCGACCGTAGTTGCCGTTGTAGCCCGCGGTATCCACGGTGCCGCTCATGGCGGCGACGATGGGGGTGCCGGTCTGGTTGGCAATGTCGATGCCGTTGTGAAACTTGCGCAGGCCGGTAAAGGGGTCGCTGCGGTAGCCGTAGCCGGAGGTGACGCGCCCGCTCGCGGGCTGGACGAAGAGCTGCCCCGGCGCACTGCCGCTGAGCCCGGTGGCGGAGGGGAGCTCGGCGCCGGCCGGGGCGGCCGGCGTGCCCGGCACCGGTTGCGCGGCCGCCGCCGGCGCGGTAGAGGCCGGCTGCGCAGTGGCCCCCGGCTGCCCGGTAGCGGCCGGCTGCGCGGCGGCGGCGCTCGCCACGCTGCTGAGGGTCGCCAGGTTGGCGGCCAGCGTCTGCCGCAACGCCGCCCCCTCGGCGGTGCTGCCCACCTCGGCCACCGCCGGAACCACGAACTTCACCACCACGGCAACGGCGATCGCCGCCGCGACCGGCAGCGCGAGCAGCGCGCGCGGCACGCGCCGGAACAGGCGGCCGGCGAGCGCGGCGCCGCTCAGCGCGGCGCCGCCGAGCGCCGCGGCCGCGCCGGAAACCCAACCGGAGACGGCCGTGAGCCCGCCGCGCAACGGCGGCAGCGGCAGAGTGGACGCGGTGCTTAGTCGCGTCACCCGGACCGCGGCGCGCTGCTGGGGACGGTAGGGACGCTGGTTGAGCAGCGCGGAATTGCCGCTGCGCCGGTGGCGCGGCCCCATGCTGCGCCGCCCGACGCGCTGGCCCCGCAGTCCGGCGTAGGCGGCGTCTTGCATTCATTTTGCATATCGACAGATCGCGGGCCCGGCATTACGCCTTCAGGTGGCGCGCGGCGGCGGTTTCGCGGCGGCCTGTGGCGGCCGCGGCGCGCCGCGGTCGGCCGCGAGGCTGACGATCAGCTCCACCTCGCCCGCGCTGGCGGCCACGCGGTCGGCGATTACCTCGCTGGAAAACCCGAGCCGGCGCAGGCGCGTCACCTGCGCCACCCGCTCCGGCGCGGCCCCTTGCTCCGCCGCGGGCTGCGGCGCGCCGCGCGGCCCGCGTTCCGGCGGGCGCGGCGGCAGGCGCCGGTCGGCCTGCTGCAGCAGTTCCTGCAGGCGCCCGATGCGATCCTCCAGCAGGGAGACGTTGCGCTCCGCGGCGCCGTTCAGCTCCACGATCAGCGCCGCGGCCGCGGCGCGAAGCTGCGCCGCGCCGTCGGCGCCGCGGGCGCTGCGCTCGATCCGCCGGCGCAGCACCAGGTAGAGGCCCGCGAGTCCGGCAAGCTGCAACGCGATGAGGGCAACGATCACGCGGCGCCGCCTCTAGGCGATGCCGCGTTTGAGATTGGTCAACTTGGCGCGCAGGCGAATGATCGCCTTGGTGTGGAGCTGCGACACGCGCGACTCGGTGACTTCCAGAACCTCGCCGATTTCGCGCAGCGTCAGCTCTTCGTAATAGTACAGCACCAGGACGCGCTGCTCCTTTTCCGGCAGCTCCCGGATCGCCTCCAACATCACCCGCTTGATCTCGTCCTTCTCGACCAGGACGTCGGGATTCATGCTGGCCGGCGACTCCACGCTCTCCTCGATCGAGATGCGGTCGCCGTCGTCGCCGCCGTGCCCGAGGTCGTGCAACGACATCACCGTGGTGCTGCTGATCTTGAGCAGCAGTTGCTGGAAGTCCTTGAGCGGCAGATTCATCTCGTGGGCCAGCTCGGCGTCGGTGGCGGCGCGCCCGAGGGTCGCCTCGAGCTGGCGCACGGTGTCCTCCACTTCGCGCGCCTTCTGGCGAATCGAGCGCGGCACCCAATCGTTGCTGCGCAGCTCGTCGAAAATCGCGCCGCGGATGCGGGTTACCGCGTAGGTCTTGAACTTGACGTGCTTGCTGGGATCGAACTTCTCGATGGCGTCGAACAGGCCGAACACGCCGTAGCCGACCAGATCATCGAACTCGACGCTCCCCGGCATCCCCACCGCCACCTTGCCGGCCACGTACTTGACCAGCGGAGCGTACTGCCGCACGAAGTAGTCGCGTATCTCCATGTCTTTGTGAGCACGGTAGTTATTCCACAGTTCCCGTTCCTTGTCCGGAGCCAGCGCCAGGGCCGAACCCCGCTCCCGGGTCTCAGTTGCCATAGCGCGCCGCTACCCGTTGAAACCGTAATCCGTGACTGCCAAGGTATTGCAACACCTGTCCAACCCAACCGTGAACACCGTAGGCGATTTCCGCCCTGGCGTCAACATCTTCGTCCCCCCTTTTCCGAGCGAAACAGCGTTCCATTTTGCGTTATGAAGCCGCCGCGGCAGGCTCTGCGGCAGCGGCGCCGAATTCCTGCTCCAGCAGCGTGCGGTCAAGCCGAAATCCATCCAGACTCAGCAGCAGTCGGACGATGGACGCCGGCGCGATGTCCTGCGGTACTACCTGCCCGTCGCAGCAGTAGGAGAGCGGCTTGCGCGCCCCCGCTGCGGCGGACAATACGTTGCCGACGGTAGTGGTCTCGTCCAGCTTGGTCACGATCACGCCGTCGTAGGCAAACGGCTCGAATTGGCGCATGATCTCCTCCAGGTCGGCGTACTTCGTGGTCGCGCTCACGACGAGCTGCGTGGTGCCGCGGCGGCCCACCGCGTCAAGCACCGCGCGTACCTCGGCCAGGTGCGAGTAATCGGCCGGGCTCCGGCCCACGGTATCGATCAGGATCAGGTCCGCTTCCTGCCCCAACGCGACGCTCTTCTTCAGGTCGTCGGCGCTCTCCGCAGCGGTGACCGGGATGCGCATGATCTCGCCGTAGGTCTCGATTTGCTGCCGCGCGCCGATGCGGTAGTTGTCGATGGTCACGATGCGCACCCGGGCGTCGGGCGCGCTGGAAGGGCCGCCGATGGCGTGCAGCGCCGCCAGTTTGGCGACGGTGGTGGTCTTGCCCACTCCGGTGGGGCCGATCAGGGTGCAGATGCGCGGCCCGTCCGCGGCGTCGTCGGCCTCCGCCAGCGGCGCCGCCAGCCGCAGCTCGCGGCCAATCCGGCGCGCCACGAACTGATGCAGCGCAGCCTGATCGTCCAACCGCGCCAGCGGAAACGCGGACCGTACCTGGCCGAGCAGGCGCAACCGCGCCGCCGCGGCGAAGTCGTTGCGCAGCAGCAGCGTGTCGAGGGCCGCCAACTGCGGATGTTCGGCGTGGGTAACGGCGACCTCGGCGCGCTCCGGCAGCGACGCGTCCAACCGCGAGCGCATCGCCGCCACCTCGTCCGCCAGGCGCTGCAGGTTGGCGCCGGAGGGGGCCTGATGCAGGATCTTGCGCTTCTCGGCGGCCAGGCTGGCCGCCTCGGGAGCGGCGAGTTGCGGCGCCGCGGGCTCCAGGAAGCCGGTGATTTCCACGCCCTGGCGGGCGAACAGCCCCAGCACCCCGCCCATCCGTACCCGGCGGTGGGAGTGAATGCGCGCCTCCGGTCCATACAACTGCTTCATCGTGGCCAGCGCTTCGCGCGGGGTCGAACCCTGGATGGTGAAGTATTCCATCGCCGGCCTAGCTCCCCGCCAGCTCCGCGGCGTGCGCGCGCAGCGCCCCGGCCAAGCGCGCCACCAGCCCGGCGGCGTCCCCGGCGCGGCAGCGGCCGCGGCTCAGCTCCGTTCCGCGCAGCTTGAGCGCGTACTCCGCCGGCCCCAACTGCAGGTTGTCGGCAACGAGAATCTGCGGCACCGCCAGCGCGTCCTCGCGGGCGAGCTGCGCGCGCAGCCGGGCGATGCGATCCAGCAGCTCCTGCCCCGGCTCGCCCTCGGTCAGCGCCACCAGCGCGTAGCCCAGCTCCAGGGCCAGCGGCGGCGGTTCCGGCGCCGCTCCCGCCGCGGGCGGAGTGGGCGCGCCGGCGGTGCCGGCGGCCTCCGCCGCGGGCGGAGCGGGCGCGCCGGCGGTGCCGGCGGTCTCCGCCGCGGGCGCCTCGGCCGGGCCGGCGGTGCCGGCGGCCCCCGCGGGCTCCCGGGGCGCGGGCGCCGGGTTGCGGGCGCGGCTCACGGCGTAGCCGATTCCGGCGACCGCGGCCGCCAGCGGCAGCAGCAGGTGCGGCGGGAATCCCGGCAGCAAGGCCAGCACGGCCAGGAAGCCGCCGGTGAGGTAGAACGGGCGCTCGCCGGCGGCGAGCTGGCGCACGGCGTCGCCGCCGAACGAGGCGCCGGACACCGCCCGGGTGACCACGATGCCGGTGGCGGTGGAGATCAGCAACGCGGGTAGCTGCGTCACCAGGCCGTCGCCGATGGTGAGCGCAACGTAGGTTTGCGCCGCCGCGGCCAGCGGTTCGCCGTGCACGCTCACGCCCATGATCAGCCCGCCGGCCAGGTTGATCAGGGTGATGAGGATCGCCACCCGCACGCTGCCCGACACGAACTTGGAGGCGCCGTCCATGGCGCCGTAGAAGTCGCTGCGGCGCTGCAGCTCCTGCTTGTTCCGCCGCGCCTCGGCCTCGGTCAGGAGGCCGGCGTGATACTCGGCGTCAATCGCCATCTGCCGCGCCGGCAAGGCGTCCAGCGCGAAGCGCGCGGCCACCTCCGCCACGCGCGTGGAGCCCTTGGTAATCACGACCACCTGTACCGCGATGATGATGGTGAAGATGATCAGACCGATCAGGTGGCCGGCGACGCCCGGCGCCCCCACCACGAAGCTGCCGAAGGCGCGCACCACGCGGCCATCGAACGCCGCCCCCTGCGAGAGAATGAGGCGCGTGGAAGAGACGTTGAGGGCAAGACCGAACACCGTGATCAGCAGCAGCATGGTGGGAAACACCGTGAACTCCACCGTGTCGCGGGACTGGAGCACCAGCAGAATCACCAGCAGGCTGAAGCCGAGGTTCAGCAGCAGGCCCAGATCCAGCAGCACCGCCGGCAGCGGGACCAGCAGCATCAGGATCGCCGCGCACACGAACACCGCCACCAGCACCTCGCCGCGCTGCTGCCAGGGCGCCGCGGGCGGGCGCTCCGCGGCCGCCCGCTTCACGTCGACCATGCGCTTCCCCCCGCACCGGAGCGGCGCAGGCCCGCCAGGATGGCGGCGGCCGGCCGGTAGCACGCCGCCGGAATCGGCTCGCCAAGCGCAGCCGCCTCCCACAGCGCCGCGGCCAGCGGCGGATTCTCCACCACCGCAACGCCGTTGGCCGCAGCCAGCGCGCCGATGCGGCGCGCCGTCTCCGCCGCCCCCTTGGCCACCACCAGGGGCGCCGCCATTGCCGCGGCGTCCCAGCGCAGCGCCACCGCGCGGCGCTCGCCGTGGGCAATCACCACGTCGGCCGCCGCCACCTGCGCGCCATCGGTGCGGGCCAACAGCTCACGCATGCGCGCCCGCAAGCGCGCGCGCACCGCCGGGTCGCCCTCCTGCCGGCGCCGTTCCTCCCGCTGCTCGCGCGGCGTCTCGCGCAGCCGGAGGTGGAGCCGGTAACGCCGAAACGCGTAGTCGAGCAACGCCACCGCCAGCAGCGCCGCCGCAGTCAGGCCGGCGCCGCGCAGCGCCGCGCGCGCCAGCAGCACTCCGCCCGCGGCCGGCGACACGCCCGCCAGCCACTCCGGCGCGGCGGCCACGATGGCCGCGGCGAAGGCGCCGACCACCGCCACCTTGAGCAGTTCCTTGACCAGATTGAAGGCCGCTTCCGGCGAGCAGGCGCGCCGCACGAGGCGCCCCCAGCGCGGTACCACGCGCCCGGCGTCAGGCCGCAATTGGCGCGTCGTGACCCGCAAGCCCCCCTGCAGCAGGTTCCCGCCTATGGCCGCGGCCACCCCAAGCGCCGCTACCGGCCACGCCAGCCGCACCACCAGGGCGGGGGCGGCCGCCGCCGCGGCGGCAACCTCCCGCGAGCCCGCCCCACTGAGAAATTGGCGCAGCAGGGCGCCGGTCGCGGCTACCAATGACCCGCCGAGCAGCGCCAGGGCGGCCACGCCGGCGAGCAGCACCAGCGCCGCCGTGAGCTCCGGGGAGCGCGCCGCCAGCCCCGCCTCGCGGGCGGCGTGCAGGCGCAGCGCTCCGGGGGGCGCGGTGCGGTCACTCATGGTACGGCCCCGGGCGCGCCCGCGGCCCGCGGCAGTTCCGCCAGCAGGCGCCGCAGCCCGGCGAAGCCGGCGTCCACGACGGCCGCGGCGGCGTCAAGCAGCAGCGGCAGGGCGAGCAGCAGGATCACCAGTCCGGCGCCGAGCGAGAGCGGCAGCCCCAGAAGCAGCAGGTTCATATGCGGCGCCGCCCGGGCCAGTAGCGCCAGCGCCGCCGACACCAGCAGCAGCGCGCCGAAGATCGGCAGGGCGATGGTCAGCGCGGCGCCGAACAGCCGTCCCAGGCTGCCGGCGGCGCGCTGCAGCAGCGCGCCGGTCCCGCGCACCGCGCCGGTTTCCAGGCCGATCACCAGATCGGCCGCCCGCAACGCCCGGAACGAGCCCGCAACGCCCACCAGCAACAACTGGTGCAGCCCGTCCGCGGCCAGGAACACCAGTATCGCCAGCAGGGAGAACAACTGCCCCAGCATCGGCGACTGGCGCCCGGCCACCGCGTCGAACGACTCCGCCACGCCGAAGCCGATCGGCAACGCGATGAACTGCCCGGCCACGCGCAACGCAACGAACGCCAGGTACACCAGAAGGCCCAGCAGCGCGCCGAGCAGCGCCTCGCCGAGCAGGAGCAACCCGTACTGCACGCCGGAGGCCGGCAGCGGATACCCGGCCGCGGATACCCCCGGCAGCGCGATCATGGCGACGAACAGGGCCAGGCCGATCTTGCCCACCTGCGGCACCGCCCGCGACGACAACAGCGGCGCGACCTGGATCATGGCCAGCACGCGCGCGAGCACCAGGAGCCCCACTCCCAGGTCGTCGAGCAGGCTGCGGAGCATGCCGCTCATCGCGCCATCCCCGGAATGCTCTCGAACAGGCGGCGCGTAAAGTCCACCATCGAGCCGCCCAGCCACGGCCCCAGCAGCAGCACCGCGCCGAGGATGGCGAAAATCTTGGGCACGAAGGTGAGGGTCTGTTCCTGGATCGAGGTGGCGGCCTGCAGCACCGAGATCACCAGCCCCACAACCACGCTGACAAGCAGCAGCGGCCCGGCCATCGTCACCAGTTGCAGCACGCCGTCCTGCGCCAGCGCGGCAGCCGCGCCCAGGGTCACGCCCGGCCTCCCGGCGCCGCCCGCCGCGCCGGCGCGGTGTCTCTCACCGAACCGCCTCTCACCGAAAACCCCCGATCACCTGCATGGTGAGCAGGTCCCAGCCGTCCACCAGGACGAACAGGAGCAGCTTGAACGGCAGCGAGATCAGCACCGGCGGCAATACGATGATGCCCATCGAGATCAGCGTGGTGGCCACCACCAGGTCGATGATCACGAACGGGATGAAGATGAGCACCCCGATCTTGAACGCCACCGTGAGCTCGTGGAGGATAAACGCCGGAATCAGAACGTAGGTCGGCACGTCGGCGCGGGTGGCGGGCTTGGGCAACTCGCGCAGGCGCATGAACAGGCGGATGTTGTCGGCGTCGTCGCCGAGCTGGCGGAACATGAAGTCGCGCACCGGCCGCTCGGCGCGCTGCAGCAGTTGCGCGTTGTCCAGCTCGCCGTTGGCGTAGGGCTGCAGCGCGTCGCGGTTGATCGCCTCCAGGGTGGGCCACATGATGAAGGCGGTCAGAAACAGGGCCACCCCGGCCAGCACCTGATTGGGCGGCATCTCCTGCAGCGACAGCGCCCGCTTGACGAAGTGAAACACGATCGCCAAGCGCAGGAACGAGGTGGTCAGAATCATGATCGCCGGCGCCAGCGACAGCACTCCCAGCAGCAACAGGATCTGCAGCGACAGCGCCAGCTCCTGATTGGACTGCGCCTCGCGCAGGCTCAGGTCCAGGAACGGAATGGCCGGGGCGGCGGGGCCCGGCGCGGGCAGCGGGGTTGCCGGGCTCGATTGGGCGGCGGCCGGCAGCGGGCCGAGCAGCGCCGCGGCCGCCAGCGCGCCGCCGAACAGCCGGCGGGCGCGGGCCGGCCACGCCGCGCGGCGGCGCGCAACCGGGGCGCGGTCAGCCGGCGGCACCGTTTTCCTCCGCTTGCGGGGGGCGGCCCATCCGCTGCAGGCGCTCCTGCTGGCGGCGCAGGAAGGCGCCCGGCGCCGGGCCAGCGCCCCCGCCGGCGGCGGGCTGCGCGGCCGCGGCGGGCGCCGGCGAGCCGCCGCCCACGGCGGCGCCCAGCTCAGCGACCAGGTCGGAGAAGCTGCGCCCCGCGCCGTTGCCGGCAGCCGAGGCCGCCGGCAACGCGTCGATGGCGTCCCGGTCGGTGACCTCGGCGATCAGGTTGAGGGCCTGATCGGTGGCTCCTACCAAGTATACGCCACGCCCCACCTGCACCAGGTGCAGGCTGCGGCTGCCGCCGAGGGAACGGGAACCGAGCAACGCAATGCCGCCGCCGTTGCCGCCGCGGCCGCGCACCCGCGCGCCGCGCTTGAGCAGCAGGAATAGCAGGTAGATCGCGCCGAGCACCGCCCCAAGCACCACTACCATGCGCACGAAGTCGCCGGTGGCGGCCGCCGCCAGCGGCCGCGCCGCGGCGCCGGGTTCCGCTCCGCCAGGCAGCGGGGTCAGGTCCGGCGCCGGCGGTGCGGCGCTGCCCGACGCTGCGTTGCCCGCGGCGGCCGCCTCCTGCGCCGCCGCCTCCGGCGCCCCTCCCGGCAACGCGCCGGCCAGCAGCAGCGCGGCCAGCAGCAACGCCGGCGCGCCCGGTAAGTGGGCGCACGGCGCGCGGCGCGGCGCCCCGCGCGGTATTGGAGTGTACGGCCGAACCACGCTCACACCCGTTCCCGGAAGTCAGCTCTCCGCTGCCGGCGCCGGCTCGGCGCGGCCCACGATCTCGGTCACGCGCACGCCGAAGTTGTCGTCGATCACCACCACCTCGCCGCGCGCGATCGGCTGATGGTTCACCAGGATGGCGACCGGCTCGCCGGCGAGCTGGTCCAGTTCGACGACCGACCCCTCCTGCATGGCGAGCACCTCGCCAATCGTGCGCGTGGTACTGCCCAGCTCCACCGTCATGCGCAGGTCCACGTCCAGCAGCGGGCCGATGTCGGCCTGCGGCGCGGCGCCCTCCGGCGCCGGCTCCAGTGCGGGGAGCGGCACCGGCCCGACCGCGGCCTCCGCCGCGGCTACGGTTGCGGTTGCGCCGGCGGTCATCGCGCCGCCTCCGCCGCGCCGGCGAGCGGCCGTACCACCTGTACCGCCAGCCGCTTGCCGACCACCCCCGGCCGGCAGCGAAACAACCGCTTGCCGCCTATCTTCAAAAATAACTCGGCGCCCGGCGCGCGGTCGTCGAGCCGGATCAGATCACCTTTCCGCAGAGCCAGCACGCGCGGCACCGGCAGCAGAGCGCTGCCGACCTCGGCGCTGACGGGAACGCGCACCCCCTGCAGCGCGGCGCGCAACGCTGCCCGGCAGCCGGTCTCCGCCGCCACTTCGCGCGGCCGCCGCGGATCCGCAGCCGGAACGCGGGCGTGAATCGACTTCAAGGCGCGGCAGGGAATCGCCAACTGCAGCTCGCCTACCGTGCCGCCGACGATGGCGCGGAACGCGGCCCGCACCACCATGCCCGCCGGCGCCGGCGTTGCGGCCGCCTGCTCCCCGGAGGCGCAAAACGTCAACCGCGGCCGGATCCGCGCCAGCGGCTGCCAAGCCGAGCGGAGCTGCGGCAGCAGGCCGGCAATCCGGTTCCGCAACAGGGAGTGCTCGAGCTCACTGGGGGCGCGCGCCGGCACGCTCGGCGCGCCGCGGCCGCCGAGCAGCAGATCGAGCAGCGCGAAGGCCGCCCGCCGGTCGAGCGCCAGCAGCGCCACGCCCGGCAGCGGATCCAGCGCCACGCCGGCCAGCAGCGCGGCGCGCGGCTGCCACCTGTAGAACTCGTCGCCGGTGATCTGAACTACGGAATCGGTGCGAATCTCGACCGCGGCGCGGGTCTGGCCGGCAAGCGATTCCGCGGCCAGACGGGCGAAGGTCTGATGTACTGCGGCCACGCTTGCGACCTGTCCGGCCGCCAAGCGGCCGCCGAGCCCCAAGTCATGGCCCCCGAACCGATCCGGTGACCGCACGTCACCGGCGTCACACTGGTCGACAGAGCCTGCCGCGGCCCTGCTCGGCGTATCACCCACGCGCTCCCTCCCATGCGGCGGACCGGAAGCGGCACGGTTCCAAGGGTGGGGAACCTGCGCCGCCGGGCCGCCCCCGGCGCCCGCCGCGTGGGGCAGGGCATACCGGGAAACGCCCACCATATGGCACTGCGGAGAAAGATGCAAGCCTTCGGCGCGGCGGCGCTGAAGGCGCCCCGTGCGCGCCGCCGCGGCAGCGGCCGCCGACGCCCGGGCGCCGTGCCGCCTGCGGCGGGCGGTTACTTCTCGGCCAGCCACGTGCGCAACGCCCGGGCGGTGTCCGCAGGGCGCTCGCGCGCGAGGCGGGCGGCGTTCCGCCGCATCTCCCTGGTCCCTGCGGCCGCCCCGGCGCCCGCCAGGCGGCCGCGCCCCCCGCGCGCGCGCCGGCGCCGCCCGCGCACCAGGGAAAAGACCGCGGCGCACAGCAGCGCCGCCACCGCGGCCGCGGCCAGCGGCAGCGCGCGCAACAATTCGGCTTCCCGCCGCAGGAGCGCGTCTTCCTGTTGAAACTGCTGCGTGCGATCGAACTGCAGGTGTTCGACGGTAACCGAGTCGCCGCGCCCCTGGTCCCAGCCGATTGCGTCCTTGATGAGCTGGGTGGCCTTGCCCAGATCCGCGGCGGATACCGGCGTGTACTCGCGCTGCACGCTACGGTCCGCGTTCAGCACCACTTGGCCGTCCGGCTGAAAGACCGGGCGCCACACGCCGTCGAGCGCCACGCTCACGGTGATCCGGTTGATCGCCCACGGACTTTTTTCGGTGAGGGTGCTGCGACGGTTGATTATCTCGCTACTGGGCGCGGAGCTGCGCTCCTGTTCCTCGGTGGCGGTAGTCTCGGCGGACAGGTCGAGGTCGATGTCGAGGCGGACGATCTGTACGCGGTCGCGGGTAAAGATGTTGCCGAGCGCGGCCAGGATCTCGCGCTTGTACCGCTGCTCCAGATGGAACTTGGTGTCGAGCTGGCGCTCCACCAGGGTCACGCGGCCATGCCCGGAAAGGTCGGCAGAGTCATTCACCTGCACGCCTCCGGGATCGAGAATCACGATGTTCTCCGCGCGCAGGCCGGCGACGGCGAACTGCACCAGCCGCTGAATGCCGGCCACCTTCTTGCGATTCTCCAGGATGTCGGAGCCGAGCCGCGGCGTGAGGATGATCGAGGCCGTGGTTGGGTTCTGATCCTCGGCGAACAGCTCGGTTTCGGGGACGACCAGGGTGACGCGGGCGGCCACGACGTCGTCCAGCGCGGCGATGTGCTGCTCCAGGTCGCGCGTCAGGGCGCGCTGCAGGTTGACGTTGCGCTCAAAGTCGGTAACCGAGAAGCGGTCCACGTCAAACACCGCAAACGGATCGGTCTGCGGTGGGATCAGGTTCTCGCGTATGAGGATGGCGCGCAACCGCCGCGCACTGTCCTGATCAGAAACCAGGATGCGGTTGTCGGAGCCCAGTTGGTACGCCGCGCCCTCCTGATCAAGGCGGGCGGCGATGCGCAGAAGATCCTGTTGATCGGTGATCGGCGCCCCGAACAGGGCGACCAGTCCGCGGTCCGCGGCCGCCGGCCCCGCGCTACGGGCGGCCCCCGACAGCGTCACCGCGGCGATTCCGACGCCAACGACCGCCACCAGCGACCAGCGCTGAAGCTGGCTCCAACGACCCCACCGGGCAGACGCCTGCCCCCGCAGGCGCGCCAAGAGCTCGTTCATGTTCCCCTCCCAAAACGGTGCGCAAGGGCGTACCACGCTCCGGAGGGTGGCCGGCTCGAGTTACGCCTGGTTCACGCGCAACCCGTTATGCACCGGCCGGGCCGGCCTTGTCAACCACTACCGCGCCGCCGGTTTGGGACCGCCGCTCACGGCGGATGTTGCCGATCGTGGCCGCGGGCGGGCGGCGCCGCGGCGTACTACCGCGATACCCGGTCGAGCAGTTCGTCTGCGGTGCGAGTGTAGCAGGGGGGCGTGGTCGGGTCCCGCGCCCTCCCCTCGCCGAGCTACGGCCCCACCCGGTCCGGCACGGCTTCGCGCTGCCGCAGCCGGCGGGCGGTCTTGGACATGCCGGCCGAGGCGCTTCAGGGGACTACGTTCCGTACCCGCTCGAGCAGCTCGTCCTCGGTCTCGCACTCGATGATCCATTCGCCAACCTGCGCCAAACGCTCCTGATCGGTCAGGCGTTGCAGCAGGGCGGACAACCGAGGCGCCGTCTCCGCCCGAAACTTCCGCGCCGCCTGGCGGCACAGGAGGCGCCGCTCTTGCTCGATACCCTGCTCGACACCTTCCTTCAGGCCCTGCTCGCGGCCCTCCGCGACCCAATCGGCGGTCCACTCCCGCACGCTCTCCGCCAACATACTCCGCACCTCCTCCAGTACTGCCATCGATTCCACCTCCGCGCCCCACTTCCGGCGCGGCGCCAGCACCTGCGCTAACGTGCCGCCCATCGTATCATCGGCGACCGGCGCGGGCTTCGGCGGCGGCGCGGTCGGCGTTGAGGGCGAGGAGGCGGGCGAGCACTTCGTCGCGGACGGGGTCGGGCCAGCGGTAGCGGTAGGGTTTGCGCTTGCGGCCCCAGGTTGCTTCGTCGATGGCGTGGTCGAGGAGGAGCTCGCAGTCGGTGGGGACGTCGGTCCAGCCGTAGGCGTCGAGGACGCCGCGGTCCATGGCGGCGTGCAGGTCGCGCAGCTTGGCGATGCGCGGGTCGGTCTCGTAGTAGTCGTGGAAGCGGTTGTAGGTCTTGGTCAGCCCCTCCTTGTTTTCGACCATGAGCGCGGCCCGGTAGTGGTAGTATTCCTTGCCGGCGGCTTCAAGGGCGGGATGGGTGTCCCAGCCGTCGGGGAACGGGAAGGTCTCGAAGCAATCGGAGGGAGTGTAACGAAGCCGGTCTTCCAGGGACGAACCGAAGAAACGCGCCCAGATTTCGTGGGGACGGGACTGGAGTACGCAGAGTGCGGCGTAGGTATTGAGCGTCAGGACTGCAAGACTGTTGGCAAACACCATGTTCGATGGGAGGACTGTGAATGCGGCATGTGGTGTTGCCCCGCAATTGACCGCCAGCACCCGCTCCATGCCCGCGATGGCGGCGTAGAGTTCCTTGGCGGTCGATCCATAGTGCCACCAGAACCTCGCACGCTTGCGACCAATTGGATTCCTCGTGAGCTTAGCGCGGTCCGGTCTGACCCGTTCCTCGACAATCGCCATCAGGTCGGGCCAACGCTGGCGGCACTCGGCCTCGCTCCGCTCGCCGAAGTTGATGACGTAGCGGTGATGCGCGTGGGTCGGATTGGTGTTTACCTCCTCGCCGCCGATGTACGGGAAGATGACTTCGCGGTTGCCCGGATCGGTCTCGGCCAAGCGGTGCATCTCCGCAACTGGCGATGCGACGCCCTTTCGGTCGGTGTCGTCGAAGGTGAAACCCATGCCGAGTACGATGCTGCCCTGGAAGCTCTTGCCGGCGTTGGCGGCAAGCCTCACTGGGTCGGCGTGGCCGCCTTGGTGGAAGAGGAATGCCGTGACCTGCTCCACCGGAGTGTCGTCGAGCAACCTCTCGCTGGCGAACTCGCCCTTGGTGACGTGTACTACGCTGACGACTACCGCCGCTTCGCCGGGCCACTTGACGCGCTTGGTGGCGCGGTAGATGTCGCCGCCGTGTTCGCAAATCCAGCGCAGGCCGCTGGAGCGGGTGTCGCCCTGGGCGATGGTGTTGGTGGCGATCAACCCGAACGCGCCGCCGCTACGCAGCAGGTAGAACGCGCGCCGGTAGAAGTGCGCCACCAAGTCGGCGTTGCCATGACTCTCGTCGTGCAACTCCTTGAGCCAGCCGGGATAGCCGGCGGCGTTGCCGGCCGCGACGTTGTTCTTGCCTGCGAACGGCGGGTTGCCGACGAAGGCGTCGAAGCCGGGGTTGTCCCGCTCGAACACTTCCGGGAACTCGAGCTCCCAGTGGAACGGGGCGAACGGCTGCTCCCGGTGGCGGCGCGCCTCCATCTCCCCGGCATGCCGCTGCCGCGCCTCCCGCGTCAGGATCGTTTCCTGGTAGGCCGCAAGACGCGCCGCCCGCTCCTTCGGCTTGGCGCCCTCAAAGAAGCCGGCCAGCGTCAGGTCCCCGAACAGCCGCACCTCGGCGACCGCGTCCCGCGCGTCGGACCAGAGCTTCTGCAACTGCTCGTCGGTCACGGTGTCGTCCGCCTGCCGTATCCGCCGCCGCAACGCCGACGCCTTTTCCAGTGCCTCGCGCACGCCGAAGCCGGCCAGGATCGGCTGCCCGCCCTGCCAGTGCAGCGCTTCGATCTGGCGGCGGGTCAGCCCCAGCAGCGAGTCGCCGTGGCGAAACGCATGGTCCACGAACGTGAACGGATGGTCGCGCGCCAAGGTGCTGAGCCACAGCGACACCTTGGCCAGGTCGACCGCCATCGGGTTGCGGTCGATCCCGTACAGACACCGTTGCGCCACCAAGCGCCGCGCGTAGATCACCTCGTCCTCATCCGGCGGCACCTCCGGCGTCACGCCGTGCGCGCGCCACGCCTCGATCAACGCGTCGGCAAGCTGCCGGCAGGTCTCCACCAGGAACGCGCCCGATCCCATCGCCGGATCGCACACCTTCAGGTCCAGAATCTGCTCCGGGGCCGGCGCGCCGCCATCCTCCCCGCGCAGCCGCTCCAACAGCGGCGCCAGGGTGTGGCGCACGATCGGCTCGGTCAGCTCGCGCGGCGTGTAGTGCGAGCCCGACCGGCGCCGCTCCGCGTTGGGCTGCAGCACCATCGCGCCCCGCGGCGCCACGTCCGGCGTGGCCGCGTGATCCAGCACCCGGTCCAGCGCCCCGTGCAGGTCGTTGATCTCCGCGGCGGCGCGCAGCCCCTTCGCCACCGAATCGCTCACGGTGCGGTCCACGCGCTCCTGCAGCCAGCGCGCCCGGCGCGCCGCCGGCTGCGCCAGCAGCGCCTCCAGGTCGATGGTGGTGGGCGCCCCCATCTTCTTCGCCGGCTTCACCGCCAGCGAGTCGCCGGCAGCGATCTCCAGCCGGAACCCCATGATCGTCTCGTACACCGAGCCGATCTGCTCCACGTCCAGCGTGCGGTACGACAGCCGCTCCCCGTCCAGCACCAGCAGCTTGTCCAACACCCGGTAGATCGTGCCGTCCGGCACCCGCGGCGGCTTGATCCGCCCGTTCCTCTGCCGCGCCGAGCCCGCGCCGCGCCCCTCCAGGAACGGGTAGCGGTCGGGATCGAACAGCGCGCCCCGGCGTTCCGGCAAGCTCACCGCCCCGCCGGTGCGGTGGCCGGGCGCGCCGTCGTGCAGCAGCCGGAACAGCACCACGAGTTGCGCCCAGGCGCCGTAGCGCTCGTCCATCGTGTCGGGGTAGTCGGCGGAATCCTTGAGCAGCCGCCGGTACAGGCCGGCCAGCCCGTAGTAGCGGACGAAGGTCTGATCCTCCGGCAGCATGCCGCGCTCCTCCGCGTAGAGCAGGAACACCAAGCGCAGGATCACGGTCAGCAAGCCGCGGTACACCTCGTTGCGGTCGCCGCTCTCGGCCAGCCACTCGCGCAGCAGGGCGCCCTCGGAGACGACGTGGGCGATCTGGAAGCCGCGCAACAGCTCGTACAGGGCATGCAGTACCTGCTCGGCCAGGCGCTCGGAGACGTCGTTCTGGTACAGCCGGCTGTCGGCCAGCAGGGCGGCCAGGCGTTTCTCGCGCGGCAGGGCAAGCAGGCGCTGCTCGGAGAGGAGCAGGTGCAGGGCGGCGCAGAGCGGGCGCCCGGCGGTGGTGACCAGGTCGGCGAAGCGGAAGTCCATATGGCCGGAGGTCTCGCCGCGCGGGGCGGAGATCAGGCGCAGGGCGGCGCCGTTGCACAGCACACCGGCGGGGACGCCGGTGGCGCGCAGCAGGCGCTCGGCGCGCCCCGTGGGGGAGGCGTCGAGGCCGCGTCCGCCGGTGGGCTGGCGGTCGAAGTCGTGGTCGTCGTCCAGGACCTGGACCAGCAGTTGCCACGGCGGGGCGCCGTCGGCGGGGTCGCGCTCGCGCACGGCGAAGTCGGGCTGAAGAATCTCGCCGTAGTCGGGGAGCGGGAGGGTGAGTTCTTCAGGGATGGGCGTTTCTTCAGTACCCGCGAAGCCCTTGGGGCCGAAGCGCCAGCCCAGGACGGTGCGGGCGAACGAACAGAAGTCGCGGATGCGCGTTGGCGGGCTGGGGGCGGCGCCGTCCGCGTCCGCTACTTCCGCAGGGTCAACCGGTTCCGGTTCCTCCATGCAGCCGGCCAGCAGCGCCTGGCGTTCCCGGTCGTTCCGGTTGAGGAACGCGCCGGCCTTGACCAGCGCCGGCGGGGTGACCACCAAGCCGTACGGCTGGATGAAGCCCAACCACTCCAGGTGAGCGCGCGTGTTCGGATCGGACGCCGGCATCCGGCCATTTACAGGATGTAGCGGGCCAGGTCGCGGTCTTCGATGATCTTGCCGAGGCGCTCGTTTACGTAGCTGGGCGTGATGGTGACGGTCTGCCCCTTCAGGTCGGGGGCGTTGAAGGAAAGCTCCTCGAGCAGCAGCTCCATGATCGTGTGCAGGCGCCGCGCGCCGATGTTCTCGGTGCTGCGGTTGACCTCGGTGGCCAGCTCCGACAGCCGGTCGACGGCGTCGTCGGTGAACTCCAGCGTCACCTCCTCGGTGGCCAGCAGCGCCGTATACTGGGTAATCAGCGCGTTGCGCGGCTGCGTCAGGATACGCCTGAAGTCGTCGCTCCCCAGGGCCGACAGCTCCACCCGGATCGGGAAGCGCCCCTGCAGCTCGGGAATCAGGTCCGCCGGCTTGCTCATGTGGAACGCACCCGCGGCAATGAACAGGATGTGGGCGGTATCCACGGTCCCCCACTTGGTGTTGACCGTGCTCCCCTCCACGATCGGCAGAATGTCGCGCTGCACGCCCTCGCGCGACACGTCGGCGCCGCCGCGGGTGTCCTTGGACGCCACCTTGTCGATCTCGTCGAGGAAGATGATGCCCATCTGCTGGACCCGCTCAATGGCCAGTTCCGACACCCGGTCGCGGTCCACCAGGCGATCGATCTCTTCGGCCATCAGCACCTCGCGGGCGCGGCGCACCGGCACCTTTTTCCTTTTGCGGCGGCCGCCGAACAGATTGCCCAGGCTGCCGAGGTTGATGTCCATCTCCTCGAAGCTCTGGCCGGAGAAGATCTCGATGGGGAGGCCGCCGCTGTCGGAGACGTTGACCTCAACCAGCTTGTCCTCCAACTTCCCGGCGCGCAGCCGTTCGCGGAACTTGGCCACGGTGCCGCTCGCCGGCGCCGCCGCGGCGGCGCGCTCCCCCGTAGCGGCGCGGTCCGCAGGGGCAGCGGGACGCGGCGCCGGCAAGGGCGCAAACCCCGGCCCCGGCGGCGCCGCCGCCGGCGGCTTTGCCTTGGGCTGCCCCAGGCCCGGCAGCAGCAGCTCCAGGAGCTGATCCTCGACGCGGCTCTCGGCCTCCTCCTGCACGCCGGCCTGCAGCTCGGTCTTGACCATCGAAATGGCGACCGAGGTCAGGTCGCGCACCATCGATTCCACGTCGCGGCCCACGTACCCCACCTCGGTGTACTTGGTAGCCTCCACCTTGACGAACGGCGCCCGGCACAGCTTGGCCAGGCGGCGCGCGATCTCGGTCTTGCCCACCCCGGTCGGCCCGATCAGGATGATGTTCTTGGGCGCCACCTCGTCGCGCAGGTCGGGCGGCAGCTTGCGGCGCCGCAGGCGATTGCGCAGGGCAATGGCCACCGCCTTCTTGGCCGGCTCCTGGCCGACGATGTAGCGGTCCAGCTCCTGCACGATCTCGCGGGGGCTGAGCTGATCCAGGTCGACGTTCATGACAGCTCCTCGACGACGATTTCGGTATTGGTGTAGACGCAGATGTCGGCCGCAATCCGCAACGAACGCTCGGCGATGGCGCGCGCGCCCAACCGTGAGCCCTCCAGAAAGGCGCGCGCCGCGGCCAGCGCGTAGTTGCCGCCGGAGCCGATGGCGATCACCCCGTGATCGGGCTCCAGCACGTCGCCGGTGCCGGAGATGAGCAGGGTCTGACGCCGGTCCGCGGCCAGCAGCATCGCTTCCAGCCGGCGCAAAATGCGGTCCGCGCGCCAGTCGCGGGCCAGCTCCACGCAGGCGCGGGTCAGGTCGCCGCCGAACTCCTTGACCTTGCCCTCAAAGCGGTCGAACAGGGTAAAGGCGTCGGCGGTGCCGCCGGCGAAGCCCACCAGGATGGAGCCGTCGGCAACGGTGCGCACCTTGCGCGCGCTGCCCTTTACGATGGTCGCGTCCAGGGTCACCTGGCCGTCGCCGGCCATGGCCACCGCGGCGCCGCGGCGCACGGCTATGATCGTGGTTGCATGCATGATGCTGCTCCTCATGGCTGGCTCCCATCCGGCGGCGGCGCTTGGCGCGCGGGCCCGGCGGCGCCGGAGCGCGGATGGGCCGCGCGGTGCACCTGCTGCAGGCGCGCCAGACTGGTATGGGTGTACACCTGGGTAGTGGAAATACTCGAGTGGCCAAGCAACTCCTGCACTACCCTTACGTTGGCGCCGCCGTCCAACAGGTGGGTGGCAAACGAGTGGCGCAGGCTGTGCGGGGTCACGTGCTTGTCGATTCCCGCCGCGGCGGCCGCGGCAGTCACGATGCTGCGCGCGCTACGGTCGCCGAGGCGCCCGCCGCGGCGGTTGTGAAACAGCGCGTAGACTGCCACCCGGCTGCTGTCGGCAAGCGTTGCGCCCCACTCCCGGAGCTGCTCCGCGCGTCGCGGCAAAAACTCCTGCAGCAGCGCGCGGCAGGCGCTGCCGAAGAACACCACCCGCTCCTTGCTGCCCTTGCCCAGCACCCGCGCCCGGCCGCGCGCCGGTTCCACGTCGCCGACGTCGAGGCCCACCGCCTCGGAAATGCGGCAGCCGGTGCCGTACAGGAACTCCGGCAGCAACCGGTCGCGCAACGCCCAGAAGTCGGCGCCGGGAGCGGGCGGGCCGCCGGCCTCGGCCGCTCCCGGCGGCCCGCCCGGTTCGGTCAGGAGATGCTCCGCCTCCGCGGCGAACAGGAAGCCGGGCAGCCGCTTGCCGGTCTTGAGCCCGCGTTGCGCCTGCGCCGGGTTGCCGCCCGGCAACGGCGCGAGGGTAGCCAGGTAGCGGTAGTAGCCGCGCACCGCCGACACCGTGCGGTTGACGCTGGCGGCGCTGCGGCCCGAGCGGGTCAGCTCGCCCACGAAGGCGCGCACCTGCCGCGCCGCGGCGCGCTCCGGCGCAACGCCGGCCCGCTTCAGGTACGCCAGGTAGCAGTAGACGTCGCCGCGATAGGCGCGCACCGTCTGCGGTGAGTAGCCGCGCACCGCCTGCAGGTAGCGCAGGTAGGCTTCGGCATCGGCGTCCGGGGGGTCAGGCCGTTGCGCCGGCTGTGGCATCGGTAAGCTCTTCCTCCGTTTCAATGCGCGCCGCGGCGATCGTGGCGCCGGGCCCCGGCGCCACTTGCCGCGCCTGCTCCAGGGCGAACGTCCGCGCCAGCCAGGCGCCCGTGGCGCGCTGGCGCGGCGGCGGCGCGGACTCGACGGGCGCCGCCGGCAGGTGCCCGGCTGCCGCGTCCGGCAGGCCGATTTCCTGCAGCAGCTCCGCGCTGCCGGCGACCACCGGCGCGCCACTCTCCGCCAGCCGTACGCAACCGGCGCTGCGCGGGCCGCGGCAGCCGGCGGTCGCCACCGCCACCTCCCGCCCCTCGTCGGCCGCGCAACGCGCGGTGATCAACGCGCCGGAACGGGCCGGCGCCTCCACCACCAGCACGCCGCGGCTGAGCCCGGCGATAACGCGGTTGCGCTGCGGGAAGTGATGCGCAAACGGCTCCGCGCCGGGCGGAAACTCGCTCACGATCCACCCCCGGCGCAACACCTCCCGGGCGGCCGCGCGGCTGCTGCCGGGATAGATGCGGTCCACGCCGCACCCCAACACCGCCACGGTGGCGCAGCCGGCGCCGCGCCAACCGGCCAGGCTGCCGCGGTGCGCCTCCAGGTCAACCCCGCGCGCGAGCCCGGAAACCGTCGGCACGCCCCGTTGCGCCAGTTCGAGGCCGGCGCTGAAGGCGGCGAGCCGCCCCTCCCCCGTCGGCTGGCGCGTGCCCACCACCGCCACCGGCGTGGCCGCGGCCGGCAGCGGCCGCGCGCCGCGCCAGAACAGCACCACCGGCGGATCGTGGATCTCCGCCAACGTGCGCGGATACTCCGCCTGCCACAGAAAAGTGCATCCCAGCCGGCCGCCGGTCAAGTGAGCGTGGTCAACGCGCGCCCGCTGCAGCCAGACCGCGGGCGGCGGCCAGCGCCGGCGCACCCCCAGCCGGCGCCCCAGCAGCGCCGCCAGCCGCTCGCAGGACAAACCTGCGAATTCCGCCAGCCGGCAACGCTGTAAAATCTGGCAGCGTTCCTTCGGCTTCAGAAACGACATGCGCGCCAGCGCCAGGGCGAGCATCCGGCGCGCGTCGAGGTTCGGTTCCGCCCACGTCACGTCCTCTATCAACGGCGCCGCGTCCGGCGCGCTTTTCTTCAACCACGCGGATGGTAGCGGCGATGCTGCTGCCGCAGATCCTCCCGCTCCACGTGGGTGTAGATCTGGGTAGTGGTGATGTCGGAGTGGCCGAGGAGTTCCTGCACCGAGCGCAGGTCGGCGCCGCCGGCGAGCAGATGGGTGGCAAAGGAGTGGCGCAACGTGTGCACCTTGGCCTCCAGCCCGGCGGCCACGCTCACTTCGTGGAACCGCTTCCAGATGCCCTTGCGCGACAGGCGCCCGCCGCGGTGATTGAGAAATACCGCGTCACCGGCGGCGCGCCCGGCGGGGGTGCGGCGAACCAGCCGCGGGCGCCCCTCCTGCAGGTAGCGGCGCAGCCAAGCCACCGCCGGCTCGCCGAGCGGCACGATGCGTTCCCGCGAACCCTTGCCCAGCACGCGCACGCTGGCCTCCTCCGGGTAGAGCCGGGAGCGGTCCAACGCCACCGCCTCGCTGACCCGCAGACCGCTGGAGTAGACCAGCTCGAACAACGCCCGGTCGCGGACGCCGGTGGGGGTCTCGCAGTCGATAGCGGCCAGAAACCGCTCCACCTCCTCCACCGAGAGCACGCGCGGGATGCGCCGCGGCGCGCGCGGCGGGGCCACCTCCGCGGCGGGGTTGGGCGGCTCCGCGCCCGCGCTCGGGGTAGCGCCGCCCGCCGGCGCCGGTGCCTCCGCCTCCAGAAACCGGAACCACGCGCGCAACGCGCTGATCGCCTTCGCCAGAGTGAGGCTGCCCGCCCCCTCGGCCTGCCGCTCCACCAAGTAGCCGACCAGCGCGCCGGAGGCCCCCCGCCGCTCGCGCCCGGAGGAGCGGTCATGCGCCAGGAAGCGCAGAAAACGTTGCGCTTCGGCGGCGTAGGTGTCGACCGTCAGCTCCGACAGCCCCTCCACCGAACGCAAAAAGTCGGCGAACTGGAGCGTTGCCTGCTCAGCGTGCAAGCGGCCTTCAGGAGCTGGCGGCCGAGGCGCGGCGCCCGCTGGCGTCGGCCTGCAGCGGCCGGCGCAGCACGGTGGGCACGCTCAGGTCGCCGCCGCCGGCCGCGGTCTTCTCGATGCTCTTGAGCAGGCCGGGACTATTGCCGACTCCCTCTCCCTGGTTCATCTTGACCCACTCCTCGTAGGAGATGATCTGTTCGCCGTTGGATTGCGTCCGCGGCGATGCCGCCGCGGCGGCCGGTTCCCGGTTGAACCCGGTGGCGATCACGGTGACCCGGATCTCGTCGCTGGGCGAGCCGCTGCTGGCGGTGCCGGCAATCACCAGGGCGTCGGGGGCGGCGCTGGCGGTGATGATGTTGAGCACCTCCTCATACTCGGTGAGGCACAACTCGTCGTCGCCGGTCACGTTCACCAGGATGCCCTGCGCCCCCTCGATGCTCGCCTCCTCCAGCAGCGGATTGTTGATCGCGTTGGTGGCGGCGTCGACCGCGCGGTTGTCGCCGGAGCCGATGCCGATTCCCATCAGCGCGTCGCCCTTGCCCTGCATGATGGTGCGCACGTCGGCAAAGTCGATGTTGATGTCGCCGGGCACCGTGATCAGGTCGGAAATGCCCTGCACCCCCTGCCGCAGCACGTCGTCGGCCAGCTTGAACGCGGCCTTCATCGGCGTGCGCCGCTCCACGATCTTGAGCAGATGTTGATTGGGAATCACGATCAGGGTATCGACCTCCTTGCGCAGGTTGTCGATGCCGTCGTCCGCCAGGCTCATCTTCTTGCTGCCCTCGAAACGGAACGGCTTGGTGACCACCCCCACCGTCAGGATGTCCAGCTCGCGCGCGGTGCGGGCAATCACCGGGGCCGCGCCGGTGCCGGTGCCGCCGCCCATGCCGGCGGTGATGAACACCATGTCGGCGCCCTGCAGCACCGTCTCCAGGGAGCCCTGATCCTCCAGCGCCGCCTTCTCGCCGACGTCGGGAATGCCGCCGGCGCCGAGCCCGGCGGTGAGCTTGCTGCCGATCGGTATCTTGGTCTCGGCCTGGCACAGCTCCAGCGCCTGCAGGTCGGTGTTCACCGCGATGAAGTGCACGTTGGCCAGGTCCGCCGCGATCATTCGGTTGGTGGCGTTGTTGCCGCCGCCGCCTACCCCGATCACCTTGATGTCGGTTAGCCCGGTAGGCCGCTCGTCGTGTAATTCGAAGGTCATGGTTCGCCCCTCATGTATGTTTTATTCATCGGTCGATTCCGCCTCGATCCTGCGGCCGGCAGGGCCGCGGCGGTCCTGTAGCGTGGTACGCGAGTCAAAATCAGAAAAACTCCCCGAACCACTTGCGCATCCGGGCCCACACGCTGGTAAAGCCCGCCTCACTGGCGTTCATGTTGAGTTGCTCCACGCCCTGCCGCGACGCGCCGTACTGCACCAGCCCCACGCCGGTTGCGAAGATCGGGCTCTGGTACTCCGGCTCCAGGCCGCCGAGCCGCGCCGGGTAGCCGATCCGCGCCGGCATCTCGAACACCTCGGTGGCCAGCTCCGCGGTGCCCGGCATCAGCGCCCCGCCGCCGGTCAGCACCACTCCGTTCAGGCGCGCCAGGTCGGTGGCATCGATCTGCGCCTTTACGCTGCTGAGCATCTCCGACATGCGCGGCTGGATGATCTCGGCCAGGTCGCGGCGGGTCACCACCAGCGGCGGGCGCCCGCCCACCCCGGCGATGATGGTTTCGGAGTCCGGGTCCTGCAGCGCCGGCAGGTAGCAGCAGGCGGTGTCGCGCTTGATCTGCTCCGCGGCCTCGGTCGGCGTGCGCAGCATGATCGACAGGTCGCTGGTCACGTGGTCGCCGCCCAGAGCCAGCACCTTGGTGTGACGCGGCACGCCCTCGTGGTACACCAGGACGTCGGTGGTGCCGCCGCCGATGTCCACCAGCAGCACGCCCAACTCCTTCTCGTCCGCGGTCAGCACCGAGCGCGCCGCGGCGAGCGGCTCCAGGACGATGTCGTTGACCTTGAAGCCGGCCCGGTTCACGCAACGGATGATGTTCTGGGCGGATGACACGGCGCCGGTCACGATGTGCACCTCGGCCTCCAGCCGCACGCCGATCATCCCCTGGGGGCTGCGGATGCCGCCCTGGCCGTCGACGACGTACTCCTGCGGAATGACGTGCAGCACCTCGCGATCCATGGGAATGACGATGGCGCGGGCGGCGTCGATCACGCGATCGATGTCGTCCTTGTCGATCTCGCGCTGCTTACCGGTCACGGCCACCACGCCGCGCGAGTTGACGCCCTCGATGTGGCCGCCGGCGATGCCGGCGTAGACGTTCTGCACCTCACGCCCCGACATCATCTCGGCCTCTTCCATCGCCGAGGCGATCGCCTTGACCGTGGCGTCGATGTTGATCACCACGCCGCGGCGCAAGCCGCGCGACGGCGTGAGGCCGACGCCGGTGATCACCACCGAGCCCTGCTCGCCGATCTGGCCGATGATCACGCACACCTTGGTGGTGCCGATATCGAGCCCGACGATCATGTCTTCATTCGCCATGGGCGGTTCTCCGTCGTAAGGTTGTCGCGACCGGCGCGCCGCTGCGCAGATCCAGCTCGCCGGCGGCGGGCCGCGGCGCGGCGCGCGCCCGCATCAGGTCGAGCAGTACGAACGCCTCCGCCAGCCGCTCGGCGGTGAGGCGGCTCCCGAAGCGCAGCACGGTGTCGAACCCGATCGGGTAGAGCAGCGTCTCGAAGCCGGCCTGCAGCGCCTCCCGGCTGAGCGGCGCGGCCGCGGCGGCGCCGCCGATCGGCACCAGCCGCACCTCGGAGACCAGGCCGGCGAGCACCGGGTCGGCGCTCCGCAGGGCCTGCAGATCGGCCAGCACGCCGCGCACCGCCGCCGGCAGCAGCCGTCCCGCCTGCACCACCTCCGGCGCCAGCCCGGTGAGCACCGGCGCGTCCGCGGCCCGCTCGCTGCCCCACGGCGCGGCGCCCTCCAGAAACACCAGCCCGCCGGCGTCCACCAGGGCGGCCTGCACGCCGCCGGCCGCCGCCGCGGTCAGCACCACCGCCGCCGGCGCGCGGGCGGTCAGCGTGAGCTGCAGGGTATCGGGAAAGCGCAGCGCCACCGTGGCCGCGCTCACCAGCGGGTGCTGCTCCAGCCGCGCTTCAATGGCCGCGGCGTCGAGCGAGAAAAACGGTTCGTCGCCGGCCAGGCCGGCGAGCGCCAGCACCCCGGCGTCGCTGAGCGCCAGGTCGGTGGTAACGGTGACCGTAGCCAGGCGCATGCGCGGCGCCAGCAGCAGCAGGAACACCAGCTCCAGCACCACCATCACCGCTACCGTGGCAAGCACCAGCCGCAGCAGCCGGCGCGGCCGCCGCCGCGCGCCCGGCGCGCGCTCGGCGCGCGGCGCGGCGTCCCGTGCGCGCCCGGGCAGAACCGCTTGACCTGCCAGGCTGCTCACAGGCGCCGCTCCCCCGCGCCCGCCGGCGCCGCCGCGGGCGCCCGTTGCCGTGACAACCCGATCAGCAGCCCGCACATGGTAAACGTGGTGAGCAACGCCGAGCCGCCGGAGGAAAAGAACGGCAGCGGCAGCCCGGTGGCCGGCACCAGGCTGGAGACCACCGCCAGGTTGAGGAACGCCTGCCCCACGATGCTGGTGGTGAGCCCGAAGGCCAGGAAGCGGGCGAAGCGGTCCGGGTGATGGCGCACGATCAGGTAGCCGCGCCAGGCCAGGATCGCGAACAGCCCCAGGATCAGCACCACGCCCACCAACCCCAGTTCCTCGCCGGCCACGGCGAAGATAAAGTCGGAGTGCGCCTCCGGCAGCGGCCCCAGCTTCATGCTGCCGCGCCCGATGCCGGTGCCCCAGATGCCGCCGCGCGCCAGCGCGTCGCGCGCCGCCAGCACTTGGTAGCCGCTGCCGGCGGGGTCGGAGGTAGGCTCCAGGAACGCGATGAGGCGCAGTACGCGGTGTTCCTTGGAGAGCACCGCCATCACCGCGAGCGGGGTGCCGACCACGGTGAGCGCCGCGAACAGCCCCAGCCGCACGCCGGCAATCCACAGCATCGCCATCGCCAGGAATACCAGGTAGATCGGCGTCGAAAAGTCGTTCTGCAGGTACACCAGCGAGGCGAACAGCCCTACGATCAGCATCGGCGGCAGGATGATGCGCAGGGTCTGGCCGTAGGGGCCGTGCAACGGGGAGCTGCCGGGCGCCTGGTCGCCCTTGCGATCCAGAATGTGGGCCAGGTACAGCACCAGCGCCAGCTTGACCAGCTCCGACGGCTCGAACGACATGCCGGCCACCACGATCCAGCGCTGCGCGCCCAGCGCGCGCAGGCCCACGCCGGGCACGAAGGTGAGGATGACCAGTGGCAGGCTCACCGCCAGCAGCAGCGGAATCGCCTGCCGCACGCGCTGCAGCCTGATGAAGGCCGCGAACGCGGCGGCGCCCAGTCCCAGGATCACCCACAGCACCTGGCGCCGGAAGAAGCGCAGCGGATCGTCGAACACGCGGTCGCCGTAGAAGTAGGACGCCGACAGCAACACCGCCAAGCCGCCGCCGGTGAGGATAATCAGGGTGGCGATCAGCACGGTGTCGGTGCGGTCCATGCCGAGGCGCGCCGCGACGCTGCTCAGCAGGCGCCGCGGCGGGCGCGGCGCGGCGCCGAGGTTGGCCGCCGGCCCCGGTTGCGGCGCCGAACTCAAACGCAGCATCGGCCGCGCCCCGCCGCGCCGCACCTGCGCCTGCCACTGCTCGGCCATCAGCGCTTCCCCTCCACCCGCTTCATGCCGCCTGCAGCGGCGCCACCAGGCGGTCCAGCGCCACCCCGCGCGAGCCCTTGAGCAACACCACGTCGCCCTGCCGCACCGCGTCGCGGACCGCGGCCTCCAACTCCTCGTAGCGCGTGGTCCACAGCGCCGGCGCGGCGCCGGCCGCGGTCATCACCTCCGCGGTGCGCTCAGTCTCGGCGCCGAACAGAAAAACCGCGTCCGGCGCCGCGGCGCTGACCCGCGCCCCCAACTCGGCGTGCGCGCGCCCCGCGGCGGCGCCCAGCTCCAGCATGCTGCCGAGCACCAGGACCGTCCGCCCGCGCGCGCGCAGCCCGGCGACGAAGCGCATGGCGGCCGCCATCGACTCCGGGTTGGCGTTGTAGGCGTCGTTGACGATGGTGCAGCGGCCGCGAATTACCTGCGACCGCCCCGGCACCGGGCGCACCGCCTCCAGTCCGCGCCGTATCGCCGCCTCGTCCACCCCCAGCGTCGTCGCCACCGTTATGGCGGCCAGCACGTTGGCGACGTTGTGATTACCGCACAGAGGGAAGTGAATCTGGAGCCCCTCCCAGTTGATGGTTGAGCCATCCAGCCCCAGAGATTCACTTCCCTCATAACCGTGCGTCGTATCAGGTCCGAACGGCACCAGGGTGACGCCGTCCGGTAGCGGCAGCCGTTCCGCGGCCAGGAGCGGCTCTCCTTCGGGCACGAAGGCGCAGCCGCCCGGCTGCAGATAGGCGAACAACCGGCTCTTCTCCGCGGCGATGCCGCGGCGCGAACGGAGCGCCTCCAGATGGGCGCTGCCGATGCCGGTGATCAGGGCGTGGTGGGGAAGCGCCAGCTTGCCCAGCAGGTCCATCTCCCCGCACCGGTCGATGCCCGCCTCCAGCACCGCCAGGCGGTGGTGCGGCTCGATGCCCATGATCGCCAGCGGCAAGCCGACGTCGGAGTTGTAGTTGCGCTCCGCCTCGTAGGTGGCGGCGTGCTGCGCCAGAATCGAACCGAGCAGGTGGCGGGTGGTGGTCTTGCCGTTGGAGCCGGTCACCGCAACGCGTAGCGCGGAGCGGCTGTCGCGGTGCGCCGCGGCCAGGCGGTGCAGGGCCTGCAGCGGGTCGGCGGCCACGAGCAGCGCCGCCCCGCGGCGCTGCGCCGCGGCCCGCAGCTCGCGCGCGCGGCGGCGCCACGCGGCGGCGGAAATCAGGGCCGCGGCCGCGCCGGCGGCGAAGGCGGCGGCCACGAAGTCGTGGCCGTCGGCGCGGGCGCCGGGCAGCGCCACGAACAGGGCCTGCGGGCACACGCAACGGGAGTCCACTGCCACCTGCCGGATGCAGTGCCCGGCGGGCTCAGGGGGCGCGGCGGACTCGGAACGCGCACTGGGCGCGCCCGGATGCACCAGGCGGGCGCCGGAGAGGCGGATCAGCTCGGCCAAGGTATAGGTCATTGGCCGTTCCCGGTGGGCGGCGCCGCGAACTCGACCAGCAACCGGTCGCCGGAGTCGATGCGCTGCAGGCCGAGGTCGGCGGCCGCGGCGTCGAGGCGGCGCGGCGAACGCAAGGCGGTGATGCCGGCCATCGCCTGCTTGTTGCGCTCGTGCCAGTGGCGCTGCTCCCGCTCCAGGGTGTCCACCGAATGCAGCAGGCGTTCGTAGCGGTAGCCCTGCCAGGCGCCGAGGATCAGCGCCGCGCCCAGCAGCGCCGCGGTCAGGTACAGCAGCAGGCGGCCGGCGCGGGTGTCGGTGCGTGCCACGGCGCTAGCCATCGGCGCCCACCTTGTGGGCTACCCGCAGCCGGGCGCTGCGCGCGCGCGGGTTGCGCGCCACTTCCGGCGGCGCCGGGCGTAACGGGCGCCGCGTGAGCACCTCGACCGCGGCGGCGCCGCGCAGGCCGTGCTTGACGATGCGGTCCTCCAGCGAGTGGAAGGCGATGACGCCGAGACGCCCACCGTCCGCCAACCGGCGGATGGCGAGGTGCAGGCCCTGTTCCAGCCGCCGTAACTCGTCGTTCACGGCGATGCGCAGAGCCTGAAAGGCACGCGTGGCCGGATGCCGGCGGGCGTGGCGCTGGGCGGGCGGATAGACGCGCCACGCCACCTGCTCCAGCTCGTCGCTGGTGCGCAACGGGCGCTCGCCGCGGCGGCGCACGACGGCGCGCGCCAGCCGGCGGGCGTGACGCTCCTCGCCATACCGATGGAACAGATCCGCCAACACCGACTCGGGCTCCTTATTCAGAATATCGGCGGCCGTGCGCGGTAACTGTTCGCTCAGGCGCATGTCCAGCGGCTCGGCGCCGCGGAACGAAAAACCGCGCCCGCTGGCATCGAAGTGGTAGCTGGCCAACCCCAGGTCGAGCAGCACCAGGTGGGCCGGACCGCGGCGCCGCGCCAGCACGTCGCTGAACCAGCCATGCTCGTATTGCACGCGGGCGCCGAAGCGGCCGAGGTTGCGGCGCGCGCGCGCCAGCATGCGCTCGTCCGCGTCCACCGCCAGCAGGGCCAGCGAGGGATAGCGGTCCAGAAACCGCTCCGCGTGGCCGCCGTCGCCGACCGTGCCGTCGATCATCAGGCCGCCCGCCTCCGGGGCCGCCAGCCACTGCAGGCACTCCCGGGCCAGGACCGGTTCATGGCGCGCCGCATCCGTCGTCAAAACCTCACGCCGCCTTAGAGAATGATCTCGCCCAAGGTCGCCGCCATCGCTTCGGAGTAGGACTCGTCGGTCTCCTCCAGATAGCTCTCGTAGGCATCCCTCGCCCAGATTTCCATGTGTTTGCCGACGCCCAACATGATGCACTCCTTACGCAGGCCCGCGACATCGCGTAGCGCCTGCGGCACCGCGATGCGCCCGGTGCGGTCGATCTCCGCCTCATGCGCCGGCCCCACGAAGCGCTGCAGGATGGACCGGTCCGGTTTTTTGAACGTAGACAAGGTGGCGATCAGCCGCTCCCTGAGCGGAAGCCACACCTCAGGGGGAAACAGCCACAGACAGCGGTCCGCCCCGCGCGTCAGGAAGGTGGCGTTGCCGGCGATCGCCGAACGTACCTTGACCGGCACCATCAGGCGTCCCTTATCATCGAGGTTTGGGTGGTACTCACCGAACAACATCCTCAGTTCTCGTCACGCGGCGGGTGGGAACGGTGACCGTTGGCGGCAGCTACCGCTTGCATCCGGTGCACCAGCACCCACGCTCCTGCAGAATTTACCACCGCGCGTGCGCAACCATAGCACCGGCCCCGCGCATACCGTCAACCACCCCGCCGCCTTCGATTGTCAGGATTTTTTGCGCCGCGGGCGCGGACTACTCAACGTTTGTGTAGTAGTTGCACGGCGGCCACCGGGCGGCTATGGTGAGCGCACTACTTTCGAGATTGGACTGCGTTGTACCGGGTACATTTCAAATGGAAGGGCAAGGAAGTGCAGCTCTCTGCCAAGAGTCTGGACCTGACCCACCCTTATTTCGTGTCGATCAAAGACATAGTCTTTGAGCGGGACCAGCAGATCATCATCAACCCCACGGCGGAGGACGTGCGCCGCACCTTCGGCCGGGCCCAGCATCTGATGATTCCGTTTCAGACCGTGGCGCTGATTGAGGAGTTCCCGGAATCGGAGGCCAATCGGATCCGGCCCTTCACCCTGGTGGACGGCGACGACGATGACGAAGACTCCGAGGACGCCGAGGCCGACCTCGACGACGACGGCAACGGCGGCGACTTCCCGCGCTAAGCCGCGGCGCCGCCGCCAAGCCGCCACCCGGCCGCGGCCGGTGGCGGGCGCGGTCCCGGGCGGCAGCGCGCCACCGGCCTACCCTCACGCGGCCGCGGCCCGCGGCTTGCTCCCCGCCGGCGCGGCGCGCGGCCCTACTCGCGGCGGGCGAGCAGGTCGGCGGCGTGGTGCATGGACGCCGCCACCGAGTCGTCGCCGGACAGCATGCGCGCCACCTCCGCCACCCGGTCGCGGCCGCTCACCTCGGCTACCGCGGTCACGGTGCGCGCCTCCCGTTCCTGCTTGAAGACCCGCAGGTGAGTGTCCGCCCGCGCCGCCACGGTGGCAAGGTGGGTGATGCACAGGATCTGCCGCCGTTGCGCCAGCCGCGCCAGTTTGTCGCCCACCGCCGCGGCAACCGCGCCGCCGATGCCGGCGTCCACCTCGTCGAACACCAGGGTGCCGGCGGGGTCGCCGCCGGCGAATACCGACTTGAGCGCCAGCATGACGCGTGACAGCTCGCCGCCCGAGGCGATGGCGCGCAACGGCTTGAGCGGCTCGCCGGCGTTGGCGGAGATCAGGAAGGCGACGCTCTCCGCGCCGCCGGCGCCAATGGCGGGCCGGCCCTGCTCGGTGCGCGGGTTCAGCTCCGCGGCGAAGCGCGCCTTGGGCATACCCAGTTCGGCGAGTCCGTTCCGCACCAGCGCGCCCAGGCGCTCCGCGGCGCGGCGGCGGTGCGCGCTCAGCTCGGCGGCGCCGCCGGCCAGCTCGGCGCTGCGCTGCTCTACCTCGCGCGCCGCGGCCGCGCCCGCTTCGCTGGTGTTCTCCAGTTGCGCGAGCTCGTTGCGCGCGCGTTCGCCGTAGGCCAGCACGTCGGCCACCGTCGTGGCGCCATACTTGCGCTGCAGCGCGCGGATCTGCTCCAGCCGTTCGCCGACCGCGGCCAAGCGCTGCGAGTCGTAGTGCAGCGTACTCCGGTAGCGGCGCACGCTCTCGGCGGCATCCTCCAGCTCGTAGAACGCGCTCTCCACCTGTTGCCGGCAACCGTCGAGGGCGGGGTCCAGGGCGGCCAGCTCCTGCAGGTCGTCCACCACGCCGCGCAAGGTGGTCACCACCCCGCCGCGCGCCTCCGCGGTGCGCTCGTAGACGCGGCGCGCGGTGGCCGAGATGCGCTCGAACGCCGCCAGGCGGAGCTGCTCCTGTTCCAGCTCATCCTCCTCGTCCGGCTGTAGGCGGGCGGCGTCAATTTCGTCCGCGGCGTGGCGCAGCAACTCCAACTGGCGGCTGCGTTCGCCGGCGCCCTGCTCCAGCTCGCGCACCCGGGCGCGGGCCGCGGCCAGGGCGGCGTGCGCCGCGGCCACGCGGCGGGCCAGCGCCTCCTGGCCGGCGAAGTGGTCCAGCAACCGGCGCTGCTGCTCTTCGCGCAGCAGCGACTGGTGCTCGTGCTGCCCATGCAAATCGAACAGCCACTGCCCCAGGGCGGCGAGCTGCGTGGTTTGCACCGGCACGCCGCCGATAAAGCAGGGGGAGCGGCCGCGGCGGCGGACCACGCGGCGCAGGATGACGCGGTCCTCCTCCACCGGCAGCTCGCGCTCCTGCAGCCAGGCGCGAACCTCGGCCGCGTCCCCCGGCAGGCTCACCACGGCGCTCACCTCGGCGCTGGCCGCGCCGGTGCGGATGGCGGTAGCCGGGGCGCGGCTGCCGAGCAGCAGGCCCAGCGCGCCGATGATGATCGACTTGCCGGCCCCGGTTTCGCCGCTCAGAACGTTGAGCCGCTCCCCGAAGCTGACCTCCAGTTGATCGATCAGCGCGTAGTCGCGCACCGCCAGCGACTCAAGCACGCGGCTCTCCCGCCCAATCCGGCTTGGAGCGTAGCACTTGGTAAGGGGTGCGCTCCGCCAGCCACTCAGGCACGCGGCTCTCCCGCCCAGTCCAGCTTGGAGCGCAGCACCTGATAGAAGTTGCGCTCCGCCGAGCGGATGATGTGGGTGCGGTGCACCGACCGCGCCAGCGCGACGCGGTCGCCCGGCTGCAGCGGCACCGCCTCCACGCCGTCCACCGTGAGGCTGATCTCGGTGCGCTGCGCCGACTCCACCTCCACCAGCACCGGCTCGTCGGCGGGCACCAGCAACGGCCGATTGGCCAACGTGAAGGGGCAGATGGGAGTGATCACGAACGCCGTCATCTCCGGGTGCAGAATCGGCCCGCCGGCGGCCATGGAATAGGCGGTGGAGCCGGTCGGGGTAGCGAAGATCATGCCGTCCGCGCGGTAGTTGGCGACCCAGGTGTCGGCCAGGCGCACCCGCAGGCGGGCGATCCGGGAGCGCCCGGAGGCGGCGATCACGGCGTCGTTCAAGCCGTCGAGGTTGGCCACTTCGGCGCCGCCGCGCGCCACGCGGGCGTTGACCATGAGGCGCGTGCTCAACCGGCGCTCGCCGGCGGCGTAGGCGAGATAGGTTTGGCGCCACTCCGCGGCGGAGACCTCGGTGATGAAGCCCACGGTACCGAGATTGACCGGCAGGATGGGGACGTCGCTGCCGGCCAGCAGGCGCGCGCACTGCAGCAACGTGCCGTCGCCGCCCAGCGAGACCGCCAGATCGATCGGACCGAGGGCGGCCGCCGGGGAGTCGGGGGCGGCCCCGACCTCGGCCTGCACCACCGCCACGCCCTGCTCCCTGAAAAAATCGCGCACCTCGGCGATGACCGCGGCGCCGGCGCGCGCGCGGTTCAACAGCACGAAGACACGGCGGATGGTCCGCGGCGGCTCCCCTGCCGGGCCGGCGCCCGCCGGTATGCGCGCTCCCACTCGCATCAAGAGGCGCTAAGTATAACCGTCAGGCCCATCCCCCGCACCCGCCGCCGCTGCCGGTGGAGCGGATGGCGAGCCACGGCGGGCCCCTCCGCGGCCGCGGAGGTCACGTCAAACCGTCTCGCCATACCCTGCGCCTCTCTCGAACAGCAGCAACTGCTCCTGCAGCTTCCGCGACCTGGCGAGCGGAGCCGGCGGAACGTAATTCGTCACCAGCGCCTCCAGCATCGGCTTTCGGTTCGCCTCACGTGCGCCGACGTGATAAAGTGCTGCCGGGTGTGGATCGTAAACTTGCTCCACAGCGTCTGCAGGTAGTGATTCTCCCGATACTCGTTGCTGTGCCAGGTGGAGAGCATGAAGCGGGCCGCCGTACCGCTCAAGGCGTCATGCAATGAGCGCTCCGATTGCACGTCCCAACTATCGTAGTAGTCTACGTGGCGGCCGACGTACGGCGGATCGCAGTATACGAAATCTCCCGGCGAAGCTCTGGCAAGCGTTACGCGAAAGTCCTGACATGCAAACCGCCAGTCAAACAGTTCGAGAGCCTCCCGAAAGCGCTCCACCTGGTTCACGATCTTGGTGACGTATGCCGGAGCGAAACGCTGCTTCTTGTGCCCGAATGGCACGTTGAACCTGCCGTATCGGTTGAACCTGATCAGTCCGTTGAAGCACGATCGATTCAGAAACAGGAAGTCCAGGGGATCGCCGGTCGAGTTGAAGCGAGCGCGCACGAGGTTGTAGTAATCCTTTCCCTCGCTTGCCAGGCGGCTCCCCTCCCGCTCAAGGAATCCCCTGGTCTTTGGACCATCGATATCGCCGTCCTGAATCGCCCGATAGAACCGAATCAGGTGAGGATTGCTATCAGCCAGCAGCGCCCGTTTGGGCATGACGTTCAGCGCCACCACGGCGGAACCGAGAAACGGCTCGATCCAGAGTCCATCCTGATCACGATCGACGGCGTGCAGAATCGAAGGCACCAACTTCGTCTTGATACCCTGACACTTGATCGGTGGAACGTGAACCCGCACTCAGACGCTCCGTCGACCCCGGCGTGCCCTGGGAACCACTTTCGCAGGATCTCCGCTACGGTAACTCACGTACTCAGCCAGATCTTTGATCGCATGCGTGCGACCCGCGTCATCGACGACGATGATCTTTCCGTAGTTCATCCAATAGTCGTCAAACCAGTCCTCCCCCAGGTTTGCAAACATTCCGTTGCCCGCAATGATGTCTTCAATCCTGTTGATGCTTCCGATGTTGGCGGTATTGCCACTCCCCTGCTTGTTCACTGGTTCTCCCAAGACCCATCGCCTGACGGCAGCCGTAACGGCGAGGCCGCGGACGCGGTGAGCCCGGCCGGGCCGATGGCGCATGCCGTTTCGTCGTCCCCTGCCTGCCATGCCTGATCTTCGTGCCCGTCGGCGTCCGACATTCGTACGTCCCGAACGCCATCCCGGTATCCCGGCCCTGACCGATATTACCGAATCGGCGGACCGGGTGTCGCCTCGCGGCAGGCCGGCTGCCTGCCGCCGCCATCCAGCGGCTATGCACGTAAGTGGCGCCGGCGGGACTGGCCTCGGATGAAGCGTCCTATGACACCTACCAACGCGCGCGCGTCACCGCCGCTTCAATCCTGGCCAGCAGCTGGCGCCCTGCAGCGTGTCCGGCTGCGCGCCGACCGCGGCGCGGCAGCCGCAGCAAATGCGGGCGCGCGGCAGCGGACGCGGCAGTGGCTGCGGGCACGCCGGGTGAGCCGGAGTCGCTGCCGGTCACGAACCGGGACAGGGCGCAGCCGTCGTAGGCGAGCGGGGTTTCCACCTGGTGGCGGGTGGCGCAGCGCCGTACGTCGCGTCGAGAACGAGCGGGCGCCCGTGGGCGCCGCGAGCGAGAACGTGGTAGGATGCGCACGTGTCCGCTCCCACCGCATCGGCTCCGGCATCGTTCCCGGCGGTCCCGTACGGCCTTGCCTACTTCAAGGGCCTCCGCCAGAGGGGCTACCTGTACGTAGACAAGACTCGCTTCCTGCACGCCCTGGAGCAGGAGCTGTTCGTGCTCTTCATCCGCCCGCGGCGCTTCGGCAAGACCTGCTGGCTGTGGCTGCTGGAGAGTTACTATGACCGCACCCAGGCCGCTGACTTCGAGGCGGTATTCACCGGCACCCACGCCGGCGCCAGCCCGACCCCCAACCGCAACCGATACGTCATGCTGCACTTCAACTTTTCCGGCTTGAGTGACTCCCCCGATGCCCTGGAGCGCGAGTTCGAGGAGCGCGGCACCAGCCGTCTCAAGCACGCGTTGCGCCGCAATCGCGATCTGTTCGACGCGGAGACCCAACGCGACATTCTCGCCCGGGATTCGATCCGCGGCCAGTTGGACGAGTTGTTCCAGTATGCGCGCGCCTACGGCATCCCGCTCTACGTCCTGATCGACGAGTACGACAACTTCGCCAATACCATCCTGGCGCGCGGGGGCGCCGAGGCGTATCACTCGTTCACCCACGGCGGCGGCTTCTACCGCAACTTCTTCGCCACCCTCAAGACGGGCACCGAGAACGGCAGCATCGAGCGGATGTTCATCACCGGCGTCTCGCCAATCGCCATGGACGACGTCACCAGCGGCTTCAACATCGGCTCCAACCTCAGCCTGAGCCCCCAATTCAACGAGCTGCTCGGCTTCACCGAGGACGAAGTGCACGGCATGGTGGAGACCTACCGCGACCTGGGCGTCTTCAACCAGGACCCCGATGCCGCCCTCGCCACCATGCGCGAGTGGTACGACGGCTACCGCTTCGCCGAGGACGCCGCCGGCGTCGTCTACAACACCGACATGGTGCTCTACTACCTGCAGCACTCGCTGCCTAACAAGCCGGCGCCCCGCGACCTGATCGACGATAACGTGACCACCGACTACGACAAGCTGCGCCACCTGCTCATCGTCGGGCGCCAGATCGACGCGCCGGGGTTGAACGGCAACTTTGACCTGCTGCGCCAGGTGATCGCCGAAGGGCAGGCCGACAGCGAAATCGTGAGCAGCTTTCCGCTGGCGCGGCTCCCGGAACGGCAGAACTTCCTGTCGCTGCTGCACTACTTCGGCCTGCTGAGCATCCGCGGCGTGACCGCGGAGACGCCGCGGCTGGTCATACCGAATCAGACGGTGCGGCGGCTGTTGTACGGCTTTCTGCGCGACGCCTATAAGGACGTGCACGTGTTCTCGGTCGACCGCGTGGAGTTCGCCGGCCTGACGCAACGCATGGCGCTGGAGGGCGACTGGCGCCCGGTGATCGAGCGGCTGAGCGCCGCGGTGGCGGAGCAGACCGGCGTGCGCGATTACCTGCAGGGCGAGAAGATGGTGCAGGGCTTCGTGGCCGCCTACCTGAGCCCCTCCCGCTACTTCGTGTTCCACACCGAGATGGAGTTGGCCAAGGGCTACGCGGACCTGGTGCTGGAGCCGGGGCCGGCGCAGGCGCCGGGCAAGCGCTACGGCTACGTAATCGAATTGAAGTACCTGCGCCGGGGAGCCTCGGCGGCGCAGGTAGCCGCGGCCGGCGCCGCGGCGGAAGCGCAGGTGCGCCGCTATCTGGGGGACCGGCGGCTGGCGCAACGGCATCCGCGGGCGGAGTTCAAGGGGCTGGCGCTGGTGTTCTGCGGCTGGGAACTGCTGCACGCCGCCGAAGCCGCAACCGGCGGCCCCGCCCCGCCGGCGGCCGGTTAGGGCAGGGTGGCGAGCACCTTGGCGACCTGGTTGGCCGCGGCGTCGGTGAGCGCCGGGTAGAGCGGAAACAGCAGACAGCGCCTGGCCAGCTCCTGGGCCCCCTGCAGGTTGTCCGGCTGCGCGCCGTTGGCGCCCGCTACGGGGGCGTCGGCGGCGGGCGCGGCTGTGGCTGCGGGCGCGGGAGCGCCGACGGCATCGCCAGCGGATGCGGCAGCCGCGGCACCGGAGTCGCCGGCTACCACCCGGGTCAGGGCGCAGCCGTCGTAGGCGAGGCGGGTGTCTACCTGGTGGCGGGCGGCGTAGCGCCGCACCTCGCGCATGCCGTCGGCCACGAGCACCGGGAACAGGTGGCCGGCGGCGGCCGCGCCGGGCAGCGTCCGGTGCCGGCAGCGGGCCACGGCGTCGCGGAACCGGGCCGCCAGCGCGGCGCAACGCGCGCTGCTGCCGGCGCGCTCCTGCCATTGCGCCAGCGCCAGCGCGGCGTTCACGTCAGGCAGCTCGTCGGCGCCGTGGGCGCGCGGAAAGGCCGCCAGCAGGCGCCGGTCGTTGCGCGCGCGCGCCAACACGAGACCGCCGCCGCCCGCGGCCAGTGCGCCGCCCGCACCGAGGCCAATCACCACCACGCGGCCGGCTCGGCCCGCGCCCGGCGCCGGCGGCAGCGCGCTACCGGCGGGCTCCGCTTCGGGCGCCGGCGCAGGCCCCTCGCGGAGCGGCTCCGGGCGCCGGCGCCCATTCGGCGCCGCCCCCCCTCCGGGCGCCGGCGCCGACGCGCCCTCCCCGCCCGCGCCGAGGCCGAGCACCAGCTCGGTGACGTCCTCTATCAGTGGCAGCCCCAACTCTTGCAGCGCGCCCGCGCAGTCGGGCTGGCCGACGCCGTGGTAGGCCACCGCGGCCTCCGGCCGGTGGGCCATCAGCCGCTGCAGCGCGGCCCGCGACGGGGCGCCCGACTCGGGATCGACATCAATCAGCAGCGGCACCAGCCCCAACCGCTCCGCGGCCTGCACGTAGGCCAGCGGCGCCAGCGCCGGCAGCAGCACGCGGCCTGAGCCGCCGCCGGCGCTCGTTACCGCCCGCAACCCCGCCCTGAGCGCGGCGCCGTAGTCGGCCAGCGCTACGCCGCCGGCGAGGCGCAGGGCCGACGCCACCTCCCGCGCCAGCCGCCGCGCCAGCGCGCCGGGACCGATCTCCTCGGACACCAGACACTCCAACACGGCGTGCATCTGCCGCCGCCGGATGGTGGGGCGGAACAGGGGGATCTTCACCGCCGGCTTGCCTGCCCCCGGTTTGCTCGCCGCTGCCCTGCTTACCCCTGCCGTGTTCGCCCGTGCCTCGTTCGCCGCCGCCTTGGCGGCCACCCCGCGCGCCATCCTCAGGCCGCGTCCCGCACCAGCGGCACGAACCGGCACGCTACCCCGGTAGTCGCGGCAAAATCCCCGCCGCGGCGCTGCAGCACCATCAGGCGCTGCACCTCATCCTCGCCCCCCACCGGCATCACCAGGATGCCGCCGTCCGCCAACTGCGCGCGCAACGCCGGAGGCACCGCGGGCGCCGCAGCCGCGACCAGGATGCGCTGGAACGGCGCGGCGTCGCGCCAGCCCACTACCCCGTCGCCGACGCGGGCGCGCACCGCGCCGTAACCGAGGCGCCGCAACACTCCCTGCGCCCGCTCTAGCAGGGCGCCGACCCGCTCGATGGCGTAGATCTCGCCGGCCAACTGCGCCAGCACCGCGCTCTGGTAGCCGCTGCCGCTGCCCACCTCCAGCACGCGCTCGCAGCCGCGCAACTGCAGCAGCTCGCTCATCAGCGCGACCATGTAAGGCTGCGACATGGTCTGGCCGTGACCGATGCCGACCGGTGAATCGAAGTAGCAGGAAGCGGGGTCGGAACCGGGGGAAAAGCAATGGCGCGGCACCGTGCGCATGGCGTGCAGCACGCGCCGGTCACGGATGCCGCGCGCGACGAGCTGCTCCCGGACCATCCGGTCGGCGAGGCGCCGGCAGGTTTCGTCGGCGGACTCCATGGTTGCGCCGGACGCGACGGCCGGGCGCGGCGGGCGGCCGGCCACCGCCGAAGCAGCCGCCCTACTGCCCGTCGGCGGCTGCCTGGGGGGTTCCGTTGCGCTGCCGCGCGTCCTTGGCGTGGAGCTTCGACAGCTTGTAGTTTTTGAGCAGCATCCGTATGGCGTCGTTCACGGCCTCCGCGCGGTCGTGGTAGAAGCCCTGCCGGATCATGTCGTCAAGACCCTCCAGCAGGTATTCCGACGTTTCTACGTATGCTTTCGACACTTGCCCTCCTCCTTGCCGGTATGGGCCTGGCTAGAATTGAACTAGCGACCTCACGCTTATCAGGCGTGCGCTCTGACCAACTGAGCTACAGGCCCGCGAACTCCGCGCGGCGCGGCCGGCCTCCCGACCGGTCACATAATGACACCCCACGACCACCCCTGTCAACGCGGTCACTCACCCGCCCGGCCGGCGGCGAGCGGCACGTTGCGGCGGCGGTCTCGGCGAGCGCCGCGACGGTCATGGTGCGTCCGTCGTCACGGCGCGCCGGAATCGTCGGACGCGGCCGCCTCCTTGCTGCGCAACCGCGCCATCGTCTGCTCCTTCTCGGCGATGCGCCGCTCGATGTCGGCCAACTCCGCCACCAGTTCCTTCACCCCCACGGTGTTCTTGGAAACCGTGTGCTGGCCGCGGGCGTTGAACGCGTCGTACACCTCGTGGCCGAGCTGCGACAGCACCTTCATCGACTGGCGCTCCAACTGCATCACGTCGAACTTGAGCACCCCCAGCTCGCTGAGGTCCTTGACGCCGATACGCGCCTTGTCCAGCGCCCCGCGCGAGGCGTCGAGGCCATGCTCCACCGCCCGTTCGATTCGATTCCAGAGCGTCATGGCACTAATGTAGCGCCTGCCGAGCCCCTTTGCAAACCCGCGGCGCGGTGCGTATAGTGAGCGCAATTCCACGTGGCTGCACATCGAGTTCGAGATCTCTCCCTGGCGGCGGAGGGCGCCCTCAAGATGCGTTGGGCGCAGTCCCGCATGCCGGTGCTGGCCTATCTGAAGCGCCAGTACGAAGACAGTAAACCGCTCGCCGGACAGCGCATCGCCGGCTGCCTGCACGTAACCAAGGAGACCGGGGTGCTGATCCGGGCCTTGCGCGCCGCGGGCGCGGAAGTGGCGTGGAGCGGCTGCAATCCGCTCTCCACCCAGGACGACGTTGCCGCGGCGCTAGCCGCCGAGGACACCAGCATCTTCGCTTGGCAGGGCCTTTCGGTGGAGGAGTTCTACCGGTGTATCGACGCGACCCTGGAGATTGAGCCGACGCTGACGCTCGACGACGGCGCCGACCTGATCTTCCGCGTCCACGCGCGCCACCCGCAGTTGGCGGACGCGATCCTGGGCGGCACCGAAGAAACCACCACCGGCGTGCACCGGCTGCAGGCGATGGCCGCGGACGGCAAGCTGCGTTATCCGGTGATGGCGGTCAACAACGCCCAGACCAAGTGGGACTTCGACAACGTGTACGGCACCGGTCAGTCGGCCCTGGACGGGGTGCTGCGCGCGACGTCGATCCTGCTTGCCGGCAAAACCGCGGTGGTGGCGGGCTTCGGCCACTGCGGGCGCGGCACGGCGTTGCGCGCGCGGGGCATGGGCGCGCACGTGGTCGTGACCGAGGTGGACCCGATCGCGGCGCTCAAGGCGACCCTGGAGGGGTTCCCGGTCATGACGATGGAGCAGGCCGCCAAAGTGGGCGACGTCTTCATCACCACCACCGGGATGAAGGACGTGATCACCGGGCGCCACTTCGAGGCGATGAAGGACGGGGCCGTGGTGTGCAACGCCGGCCACTACGACTGCGAGGTGAACATTGCGGACCTGCAGGCGCTGAGCGCGGCGCCCACGCAGATTCGCGCCCACAACCAGGAGTACGTGCTCGCCGACGGGCGCCGCGTCTTTCTGCTGGCGCAGGGGCGGCTGGTTAACCTGGCGGCGGCCGAGGGGCATCCCTCCGAGGTGATGGACATGTCGTTCGCCAACCAGTTCCTGAGCCTCGTGGCCCTGGCGCAGGACCGCGGCGCGCGCGCCAACCGGGTGCATCCGGTGGCCGAGGAGCAGGACCGCCGCATCGCGGAGATCAAGCTGGCCACCATGGGCATCGCCGTCGACCGTCTGACGCCGGAGCAGCAGGCGTACCGGGACGACTACTCGCAGGGTACCTGATTGGCCGCCCCACCAAGCCTGCGCTTCGAGGCGCGGCCGGCCGCGGCCGCCGCCGCGACCGCCTGCAACCTGCTGGTGCTGGGCCCCCCCGGCGCCGGCAAGGGAACCCTGGCCGAGCTGCTGTGCGCGCGGCTGGAAATCCCGCACGTGTCCACCGGCGACATGTTCCGCGCCGCCATCAGCGCCGGCACCAACCTGGGCCGAAAGGTAGCCGCCACCATCAACCGCGGCTCCCTGGTGGCGGACGACCTGACCGTGGGCCTGATCCGCGAGCGGTTAGCGGCGGACGACGTGCGCGCCGGCTATCTGCTGGACGGGTTCCCGCGCACCGTCGCCCAGGCCGTCGCCCTGGAGCAGATCAGCAGCGTGCACGCCGCCATCAACCTGGAGGTGGGCGCGGAGCTGGCGGTGCGGCGCATCTCGGGCCGCCGGGTCTGCCTGGGCGACGGCGAGATCTTTCACCTGGAGAATCACCCCCCGCGGCTCGCCGGGCGCTGCGACCGTTGCGGCCGCGGCTTGATTCAGCGCCCCGACGACCGGCCCGCGGCGGTGCGCCACCGGCTGCAGGTATACGTGGATCAGACCGCGCCGCTGGTGGCGTTTTACCGCGCCCGCGGCCTGCTGCTGCGGGTGGACGGCAGCATGGCCCCGGAGCGGGTGCGCGAACAGATCCTCGCCCACCTGCGCCTCAACCAGGAAGCCGCGGCGATCGGGTAACGGCGTGCCCGGCCGGGAATATCGTTCCATTATGCACGGACGCTTCGGGGAGAACCGATTTGCCGATCTTGGGCTGCCGGGCGGGGAACTGGTCGATGCCGGGCTGAGCGACTTGGCCTCCGGCCGTACGAGCGTTGCGAGCCTCCTGGTATCGTTGGCCGCCCCGCGGCTGCTGCGCGAGGGGGTGCCGGTTACCAACCCGCAACCCGACCCCGAACAGCGGCTCTATCGCCTGCTCGAATCGACCGAAGGCGACCTGGCCCATGCCCGTTACAGCGCGTACCTCCGCCTGATCACGTCGTTTGCGGACTCGTGCTCGGTAGGACGATGCGGGACCGCTTGACGCGCGAACGCCTGCTCGAGTTCATGCGGCGTCTCGCCGCGGCGGCGCCTCGCGGCAGGCGCTTTCGGGTGTACGTGGTAGGCGGGGGGACGGCCGTGGCGCACGGCTGGCGCGAGTCAACGATCGACGTTGACCTGTGCGCCGACGACGAAGCGGTGTTCCGCGACGTCCAGCGCCTCAAGGAAACGCAACGAGTAAACGTGGAGTTCGCGCGGCCCGAGCACTTCGTCCCGCCGCTGGCCGGCGCCGCCGGCCGCCATCTGTTCATCGCAACGTTCGGCGGCGTCAGTTTCTTCCACTACGATCCCTACTCGCAGACGTTGTCGAAAGTCGTGCGCGGCTTCCGTCTCGACCTGGAAGACGCCCGCCGCTTCATCCGCAGCGGGCTGGTCGACGCTGCCCGCTTCCGTGCCCTCATCGCAGCGATTCCGGAATCGGCCTATGCCAGGTACCCCGCCCTCTCCCGCTCAGCAGTCCTCGCCGCGGTCGATACCTTCCATGCAGGAAGCGACGATGGCGGGGTTTAGTCAGGGCAGAGCGCCTTCGATAGTGGCGAATTCTCCGGGGGTGAGGCGGTAGAGGGAGTAGACGGCCTGGTCGATGCGGAGTTGGAGGGCGGAAGTGTCGGCGGCGGGGTCGGCTTGCTTGGCGGTTTGGATTCGTTCGGCGAGGGCGGCGAGCGCCTCTTTGGTCGTCTCGGCGGCGATGGGAACGGGGACCTGTTCCATGATGACGGCGCGGAATTCCAGGTCGCCGCCGTCAAATGGGTCGTCCAGGCACGGCAGGGTGATACGGAAGTAGAAGTCGAGCACTCTCGAGTTCAGCAACGCCAGCAGGTAGCCGTCGCCGCCGGGAATCAGGAAGCACTTGTCGTTGGTCAGATGACCTTGCCGGTCAGCCAGCGCCCGCATTTCCCGTCCGATAATCGGGTAGATCAGCTTGGGCTGATTGAAGGCTCCGTAGTAGCCGCAGGAACGCAGTTCCCAGAAGAATTTCCCCCGGTCCTGCCGGCTTCGGAGTGAGGGCGCGAAGGGAGCCAGATGGTCGTGGATGGCCGGGTACGTCGTCTTGAAGATAGCGCGGGCGGCGGCGTCACTTGGGGCGGAAGACCACGGCCACGTGACGTCCGCGCTGCTCGGAATGGCGATTACGTACTGGCCGGCCCAATTGATCCGCCAACGGCGAAGGTCCTTGCCGCGCAGCCACGGACGAATCAGTTCGGCGCTCTTGGGATCGGCGGCGATCAAGCGTTCGCGGGTGGCGGCGTCGACCACGAAGGCGTCGTTCAGGCCGGTCTTGATACCGTACTTGATGCCGCCCAATACGTATTCGCCGAGCGGCTGGGAACCGATAGTCGTTGCTTCGATCTTGGCGCGGATTCGCTGCCACTCCGGCGGCGCGAGGGACCAGCCGCCGTCGGCCAGGTCGGTCACCGCCATGGCGAAGCCGTGGCGGTCCAGGTAGCCGGCGGGGTCAGCGGTCGCCGCGCCTCCCGCACTGCCCGCGCCGCGCACGGTTGCGGCCCGGAACAGGTCCCGCTTCTCCCGGTCGGCCAGCACGATGCACGGGCGCACGGTGGCGTCGAAGGTGCCGGAGCGGCCCAGGTCGAGGAGCAGACGCGGGGCGGCGTGCCGCTTCAGGAACGCCCGCAGCGGCTGGCCGTAGGCGGCGCGCATGAACTTGTTGGAAGTGATGAAACAGAGCAGGCCGCCGGGCCGCAAGAGGTCGACGGCGCGGCGAAAGAAGTAGGTATACAGGTCGGCCGTGCCGCGAAAGAAGTCGCCGTAGGCGGCGCGCAGGCGGGCCTTGCCGGGAATCTTCTCGCCGCGCACGTAGGGCGGATTGCCGATCACCACGTCGAAGCCGTCGGCGATGCCGAACATCCACTCCGCGTCGAACCACGCGGCGCTCGCGTTCCGGTGGTACGGGTCCCAGTGAGCCACCGCCGCCGCCGCGTCGTGCGGAAAGCCGAGCTCCTCGAGCTTTCGCGCCAGCGCCCCGCGCAGCGCGCCGTCCTGCTCGCGCAACCGGAGTTTGTCGTGCCGCGTACGCGCGTTGAAGTACGCTTCGCGGACGTGGCGCAGATGGGCCTCGAGCGGCTCAATCAGGTCCTTTCCCAGAGCGAGGCTCGCGTTGCCATCGGCATGCAGCCCGAGCAGGGTGTCGGCGGCGACGAAGCGGGTTTCCAGGTTGGGCAGCGGGCGGATGCCGTAGTTGTCCGCGGGGTTGTTATTGGTGCGCTGCTCGACGACCAGGGATATGAAAAAACGCAGCTGGGCGATCTGGCAGGCGACCGGCTGCACGTCCACGCCGAAGATACCGTTCTGGACGAGATAGAGCTTGCGTCCGAAATCGGAGTCCCGGTAGGTCTGGAAGGTACGGCTGATTTCCTGCAGCTCGCTGCTGCGGGCGGCCTCGTCGTCCGCGTCGAACGCCGCTCCCGCCCTGCCCCGCGCGCGTTCCTTCTGGTACTCCTCCCAGTGGCGATTGTCGGGATCGAGCCGGCGCAGCGCCAACGTCAACTTGCGCAGCACGCCCATCGGAAAGGCGCCGGAACCGACCGCCGGATCGAGAATCCGTAACTCCGCGATCGCCCGCACGATTGCGCCCTTCTCCTGCGGCTTGAACAACCTGCCGGCATCGGCGGCGGAGTCCGCGTAGTCGAGCAAATAGCCGAGCCGCTCGCGCCAGAACACCGCGTCTCCGTCCGCCGGCGCCGCCCACCTGGCCAGCGCGGCCGCCAGCGACTCGTCGACCATGTAGTCCACCACGCGGCGCTGCGTGTAGTAGGAGCCGGTCTGCTTGCGCGCGGTGTCGCGCGTCTCCGGGTTGTAGGCGGCCAGCAGGTTCTCGAACACGAGCCCCAACAGCTCCGGGTCGAGCGCCACGTCCTGGTCGAGTGGCGTGTTCTCCTCCACCGTGAACTGGTAGCGGCGGAACAGCGGGAACAGGCCCTTGTCCGAGTCGAAGAAGATCGCCGCCGGCACTTGCAGATCGCGGCCCTGCGTATCGACGTTATCGGTGAAGGCGTCGATGCGGCGGCCGCCTGCGCCGCGCGCCTGGTAGTCGTCCAGGCAGTCGAACAAGCCGCCGTTGACGAACGGAACGCGCTTGAGTTTGCGCAGGAAGGCGTCGGGCTCCGTGAGCAGAGCGCGGTAGCGGTACTTGCTGAAGTCGCGGTGGCTGTCGCGGTACCGGGCGCTGAACGCGCGCTTGCCGATCTCGGTATTGAGGGTGGCGAAGAACAGGTTTTGCAGCACGGCGCGGTAGTAGTCGGTGCGCTCGGGCACATGGTTCCGGAGCGCGGCACGGGCGTATTCCTCGGTGAACAGGTCGTCCGGCACAAGGCCCTTTTCTCTGAGAAACCAGATGAACAACAGCCGCGTGATGAGCCGGATCACGTGACGTTCGGCGTTGCCCGGCCCGGCGCCGTCGTCCGGGAAGCGGCACGCCGCCACCGCGCGCTCGAACCAGGCGAACAACTCGCGGTAGAAGCGCCGGTTGAGCGCCTCGGCGTTGAGCGCACGCTCCCATGCGCGATGCAGTTGCTCGAGGCTCCCTACCCCGCCGCCGCGCTCGCGCATCCGCGGCAGGGCAAGTTCGGCAAGGAGGTCGAGGTGCGCGCAGTGCGGATCGGTGACGCGGATGTCCTTGATCAGCTTCACCGGTGGCAGCACGTCGCGGCCGGCTTTGCGCCGGCGGGCGCGGCGCCCGGCGGTCGCCAGCGTCGCGGTCGCCCCGTGCCGGAACAGGAGGATGGCCGGCATCCGAAAGCGCCGATTGACCGCGCGCGTCACGTCGGCGAGCCGCGAGCGGGGGTAGCGCCGTCCCGCCTCCTCCGCCTCGAGGTCGACCGCGATGAACAGAAACGACTCGGCGCGGCCCCGGTCGAAGCCGCCTTTGATGCCTGGCTGGCCGGCGATCTCCTCCTCGGTGAGCTGGAACACGATCTGCGCGGCCCGCCAATCGGCCAGCAGGCCGCGCTCCCGCGTCGACAGCCTCCGTGCCTGCTGCAACAGGGCCGTGAACTCGGCGAGCGTAGTAACCGGCGCCGTGCGCTCGCTTGCATAGCCGAGCACGCCGAACAGCTTGGCGGCTGATTCGTGCAGCGGCGCCGCGCCGGCCAAACCGGCCAGCGCGCCGCGCAACGCCTCCCGCAGATCAGCCATCAGCGCTTTGCCCCGGCCCGGCGGGTTCGTCGGGTTCGACAGACTCGGCGGTGTCAGCGGTCTCGGAGGCGAGGTCGGGGAAGTGCGCGGCGGCCAGTTCCACGGCCTCCTCGCGGCGCACCAGCTGCTCCGCGGCGAGCAGGTCGGCCAGCCGCTCGCGGTCGTCGAAGCCGCCCTCCAGGGCCGTTTCGAGAGCGGCCAGGCCGGCGTTCGGGTCCTCCAGCTCGGTGAGCAGGATCACGGCGCGCTCGAAGGCCAGCTCCGGCTGGCGGTCGTCGTCCGGCGGCAGCAGCGTGGCCGCGGCCGTGAAGCCATCCAGCGCCGCCTCCAACCGCCCGCGCTCCTGCTCCACCTGCGCCAGCGCCAGCATCGCCTCGCCATCCTCCGGCATCGCCTCCAGGTACTCGCCCAGCACCGCGGCGGCATCCTCCGGCGGCCCGGTCTGGGCCAGCAGCAGCCCCAGCCGCAAGCGCGCCTCCCGGTCATCGGGAGCGTGCTCCAGCAGCGTCCGCAACTCGGCCGCGGCCGCCGTAAACTCGGCCAGCGACCACAACAGGATGGCGGCGTTGTAGCGCGCCGCGGCGTGGTCCGGCTGCGCCTGCAGCAGGGCGCGGTAGGCTTCCACGGCGTCCCCCAGGCGGCCGCGGCGTTGATAGCTGATTGCCTGCAGCTCCAGCACCCGCATGTTGCCGGGGTCGTCCGCCAGCAGCAGGTCCAGATGCCCGCCGGCGGCGGCCGCGTCGTCCAACTCCAGCAAGGCCAACGCCAAGTTGTAGCGTGCGTCGCGGGCGTCCGGGTTCAGGTCCAGGCCGCGCCGGAAGTAGTCCGCGGCCTGCTGCGCCTCGCCCAGCTCCAGGTAGCCGGTACCCAGGTTGAAGTACTCCACGGCGAGCTGCTCGCGATTGACGTCGGAGGCGCAGCCAGCGCCCACCAGCAGCGCGGCGGCGAACATGCCGCGCGTCACGGCGGCGCGCGCGCCGGGCGCCGCAACGCGGTACACTGTGACCGCTAGCATGGACACTCGCACCTCCCCCGGGCCGCCCCGTACCCGCGGCGCCCGCCCTGCCCGCCGTACCCGTACCTGCCGCGGCATCGCGGTGGCCGCGGCGCTGCTGGCGGCCGGCGCCTGTAGCGGGGGCAGCGATCGAGCCGCTTCCGAATCGGGCCGCTACCGGGAGTCACCGATGCTGCGCGAGCGCGTGGAAGCCGGTGAATTGCCGCCGGTGGAGGAGCGCCTGCCCGACGAGCCGCTGGTGGTGGAAACGCCGCAAGTGGGAGAGTACGGCGGCAGCATCGGCGGCGGGCGCGTAATCCAAAGCGACGAGTGGCGCCCGACCCGTTAGCCCCGACCGCCAACTCCCCGTGCCCCTGCCCCGTGCCGCCGGCTATCCGACGGCCACTTGGCGTCCGGTTTGGCCCGACTCCAGCAGCGCGTCGAGCACGCCCAGCACCTGCAGGTTGCGCCGGCCGCTGGTCTCCGGCTCCGCGCCGCCCGCTATCCAGTCGGCGAAACCGGCCGCCACCTGTTGGTCCAACGTCAGCGCGGGCGCGGGATCGATCGCCTGCCGCTCCCACCCCGCGCTCTCCGGGGTGGCTGCGTCGATCACCTCGGCGCCGCCGAAGCTGCGGGAGTTGCGGTAGAGCAGGGCGCCGCGCTCGCACTCCACGCGCAGTTCCAGCGTGTTGATCCGGGCGTCGGAAGTGGACACCAACGCCACCCGGCAGCCGCTGCGCAGCGTCAACTCGGCGGTGGCGGTGGACTCCCGGCGCCAGGTGGTAGCCGGCGGGCGGTAGGAATGACCGCTCACCGCGGCGACCGGCTCCCCCATCATCGCCAGCAGCGAGTCCACTTCGTGCACGGTCATTTGCCAGAGTTGGGAGTGCGGGGAGTCGGGGTACTCGCCGCCACGCGCCTTGTAGGAGAGCAGATGCGCCACCTGCGGCTGACCCCAGCGCCGTTCCCGCAGCAGGCGGCGCACGGTGCGCTGGCCGGGCAGGTAGCGCCACTGCTGCACCACGACGATCTTGCGACCACGCTCCTCGGCCAGGGCCAGCAGCCGGCGCGCGCTCGCCAGGGTGAGGGTAAACGGCTTCTCCACCAGCACGTGCGCGCCGGCCCGTAGCGCCTGCTCCACCAGCTCCTCGTGGGTGCGCGCCCAGGTGGCCACCACCACCGCGTCGCAACCGCCACCCGCGGCCAGCGCCGCGTCCAGCGAGGCAAAGCCCAGCTCCGGCGCCAGCTTCTCCTCCGCGCAGAGCGCGCGCAGCCGTTCCGCGTCGAGGTCGACCACGCCGGCCACCGCATACCGCCCCGGCAGCCCGCGCATGGCGCGCAGGTGGGAACGTCCGCGCCCCGCCCCCACGATGAGAGTGCGAATCGGGTCCGCCACTTGCGCCCCTTCCGCCATTACCGGACCACGGCCCCGGAGGGGAACTCGCGCGGCAACTCGGCGAGCGCCAGCCGCCCGACGTCATCCTCAGCCGCCAGGATCATTCCCTGCGACACGATGCCGCGCAGCTTGGCCGGCTTCAGGTTGGCCACCACCACCAGCTTGCGGCCCACCAAGTCCTCGGGGGCGTAGTGTTCGGCAATCCCCGACACCACGGTGCGTTCATCGTCGCCGAGGCGCAGCCGCAACGCCAGCAGCTTGTCGGTCTTGGGCACCCGTTCGGCGCCGACTACCTCCGCCACCCGCAGCTTGACGCGCGCGAACTGGTCGATGCCGATCGTATCCTCGCCAGCCGTGCTGACCGTCTTTTCGTTTGCCACTGCTCCTCCCTGCTCGGTCTTGGTTTTGGGCTTGGTCTTGGGTTGGGGATCGGTCTTCGGCGTCCCCTTGGACTTCACCTTCGCCTTCGGCTTGGCGCCCGGCGCCGCCCCGGCGCGAAGGTCAACCCGCGGGAACAGCACCGGGGCGGTTTCCGGCAGCGCGGTTCCCGCCGCGGTGCGCCCCCACTGCTCCAGGTCCGCGAAGGTGACCGGGCCGAGTCCCAGCGCGGCGCGGATCTCCTGCGTCTTGACCGGCATGGCCGGCGCCAGCAGCGCCGAGGCAATGCGCACCCCTTCCACCACGTTGTAAAGCACCGTCGCCAGCCGCGCCCGCGCCGCCGGCTCCCGCGCCAGGCGCCACGGCTCTTCGTCGTTGAAGTAGCGGTTGAGGCTGCGCACGTACTGCAGCACCTCCTCCAGCGCGGCGTTGAACTTGAGATCATGCACCAGCCCGCGCGCCGCCGCCAGCAATCCGGTGCCGGCCGCAATCACCGGCTGATCGGCGGCGGTCTGGTGCGGCGCCTCCAGGCGCGCCCCCAGATGCTTGACGATCAGCGTGCGGCTGCGCGACACCAGATTGCCCAGGTCGTTGGCCAAGTCGGCGTTGTAGCGCTCGGCCAGCGCCTCCGCCCCGACCCGGCCGTCGTGGCCGTAGGGGACGGCGCGCAGCAGGTAGTAGCGCAGCGCGTCGGGGCCGAACCGCTGCGCCATCTCGAACGGGTCCATCACGTTGCCCAGTGACTTGCTCATCTTGCGCCCGTCCGGCCCGATCAGATAGCCGCCCACGATCAGGCTGTGGTAGAGGGGACTGCCGGCGGCCTTGAGCATGGTGGGCCAGAACACCGCGTGCGCCTTGAGAATGTCCTTGCCGATCAGGTGGCGGGCGCTGGTCCAGAAGCGGCGGTACAGGTCGCCGTCCGGGTAGCCCAGGGCGGAGGCGTAGTTGATGAGCGCGTCGAACCACACGTAGGTCACGTGCTCCGGGTCCCACGGCAGCGGGATGCCCCACGGCACGCGCCCGCGCGGACGCGAGATCGACAGGTCGCCGAGCGGTTCGCGCAGCATGGCGAGCACCTCGCGGCGGGAGGCCTCGGGCCGGACAAAGCCGGGGTTGCTTTCCAGGTGCTCGATCAGCCACGGCTGATACTTCTCCATGCGGAAGAAGTAGTTGGTCTCGCGGCGCCGCTCCGGCGGGGCGGCGTCTTCCGGCAACTTGCCGTCCACCAGTTCCTTGTCGGTGACGAACCGCTCCTGGCCCACCGAGTAGAGACCTTCGTACTCGGCGGAGTAGATGTCGCCGGCGTCGTAGAGACGCTGCAGCACCTGCCGCACCACCTTCGTATGGCGCGGTTCGGTGGTGCGGATAAAGTCGTCGTGGGAAACGTCGAGCCGCCGCCAGGCGCCGCGAAAGCGCTCGCTGATGCGGTCGGTGAACGACTGCGCGTCGGTGCCGGCCGCGGCCGCGGCCTGATACACCTTCTCGCCGTGCTCGTCGGTGCCGGTCAGAAAGTAGGTGCGGTGGCCGTCGAGGCGGTGCCAGCGCGCCAGGAAGTCGGCGACGATGGTGGTGTAGGCGTGGCCGAGGTGCGGTTCGGCGTTGACGTAGTAGATCGGGGTGGTGACGTAGAAGGTCTGCTCCATGATGGTTGCCGCGCGCGGCGGGCGACGCGCAGGATACCCGATTCCGCCCCTGCCGGGCTACCCAACCTGCGCGCACCCCTGCGGGCCGGCGCACCGCCCTTGACCGGCCGGCCGGCGCCGCCCGCCTACCCGCCCCAAACGCCGCGGGCCGGCCCCCGCGCGCCGTGGCCGCGGCGCGGCGCCCGCGCTATGATTCCGCCATGATCAGGATTGACACGCCGCTGGCGCCGCCGCCTTGGGCGGTGCTGCAGCGCGCCTTGCTGCGGGCCCAGGTGCCGGCGCTAAAGGCGTTCTACGCCAAGTACTTCGACGAACGCGGCTACCTCCGCTGCGTACCGCGCTGGGGCGGCGACGACGGTGCCGACGATGCCGCCGAGAACTTCACCGGCTGGACCCTGCTGTACGCGCTCGGCGCCGGCGAGGAGGTGCTGCAGCGCTACCTGAGCGCGTGGGAGGGGCACCTGCGGCAGTACACCGAAGCGCGCACCACGGAGGTGGAGTTCGCCCGCGACGGCATGTACTTCAAGGAGTTCCCGGTAAAGTTCGACTGGGGGCACAACGGCGAGGGGTTCAACGCCTTCTTTCTGCAGGGCCTGTGCACGCCGTACGACGCCGTCTTTCAGGCGCGCACGCGGCGCTACGCCGGCTTCTACCTGAACGAAGATCCGATCGCCCGCAACTACGACCCGCGCCACCGGGTAATCCGCAGCATGTTCAACGGCAGCCGCGGGCCGCTGCTGCGCAAGGCCACGGCGCTGGATTGGGCCGGTGATCCGATCGAGATCGCGGGCCGCTTCAAGCCCGGGCACCGGGAGCATAGTTACGAGCAGATGCTGGCCCACTTCGCCGAGTACACCGACGTGGAGGGCGATCATCCGCTCAACCTGCAGACCACCACGCTGGCGCTCAACGCCTACCTGCTCGCCGGCGAGGCGAAGTACCGCGACTGGATCGTGGAATACGTGGACGCTTGGCGCGAGCGGACCGCGGCCAACGGCGGCATCATCCCCACCAACGTGGGCCTGGACGGCTCCCTGGGCGGCGCCTGCGGCGGGCGCTGGTGGGGCGGCACCTACGGCTGGGGCTTTACCATCGACGACTACCTGAACCCCGGCAGCGGCGGGCGCATCCACCGCCACTCGTTCATCGAGCGGGCGCCGCTGGCGTTCGGCAACGCCCTGCTGGCCACCGGCGACCAAGCCTACGTGGATACCTGGCGCGGGGTGATCGAGGGGGTGAACGCCAACGCCAAGGTGGTGGCGGGCGGGCAGACCCTCTACCCGCATTGCTACGGCGAGGAGGAGGGCAGCCCCGGCTGGTACCACTACACGCCGGAGCCGTATGACAACGGCGCCCTGCCGGTGTGGTTCTGGTCGATGCGGGAGGCCGACAAGAAGCTGATCGCCGGCCACGAGTGGATTCGCTACCTGGACGGCGCCAACCCCGACTACCCGGTGACCGCGCTGCAACAGGAGTTCGCCGAGCTGCGCCGCCGCGGGGAGCGGTTGCGGGAGGATACCGCCAGTCCCGACACCCGCATGTCGGACGACTCGATGGACGCCAACCCGGCGCTGACCACCGCCCTCACCCGCCTGATGCTGGGCGGCTTCGAGCCGCGCCACTACGGCTTTCCGCTGCACTGCCGGCTGCGCTACTTCGATCCCGACCGGCGGCGCCCCGGCCTGCCGCCGGGGGTGGCGGCGCTGGTGGACGGCATGTCGGAGTCGGAGGTGACGGTGACCCTGGTCAACCTGGACCAAGTGGCCGGGCGCTCCGTGGTGATGCAGGCCGGCGCCTACGGCGAACACCGCTTCGGCGCGGTGCGCGCCACCGCCGTAGACCGCCGCGGGGTGACCGTAGACCGCCCCTGGCTGACCGTCCACCTGGAGCCGGGCTGCGGCGCGCGCTTGGTATGCGAACAGCACCGCTACACCGAGCGCCCCACCTTCACCTTCCCCTGGCACCGTCCCGAGTAGCGCCACGCCCGCAACCATCCGACCGAGTAATCAGCCGCGCCCGCCCGGGCGCGGTTGCTTCCTCCGCACCGTGAGTGCGGCTATCGGCCCCTTCCGAACGCCCCGACCAGCACTTCCTCAATGCGGGCCACCCGCTCAGCCAGAGAGGCTACGCGAGCTGCCACGGTTCTCATGCGACCTTCCAGAGTGGACATCCGATCGGCCAGGGTGTTCACCCGATCGGCCAGGGAATGCACCTCGGTGCGAATCGCCTCGCCCTGCGCCTTGAACTCCAAGCGCAGACTGTCGGTCTGTGCCTTGAACACCCGCCACAGAAATGCGACCCCGGCAATCACAACCGCCGGCGTGATGAACGCAGTCCAGCTCTCCATTGCGTTACTCGGCGGCAGTCTCGTAATCGGCACGGTCGCCGACCCACGATTGCCAAGCGCCGGCCACCCGCCTGCCGAGCGCCTTCAGGTACACGTCCGCCTTGGCGTAGAAGATCAGCAGCGCCTCGCGGTAGATGTGGAACTGCACCGTGACCGGGGGCGTGAACCCACCGCCTCGGTCAACGCTGCGGGCCAAGTCGGCTTCCTCCAACCCTTCCAGCACTTCCACAGCTCGCGGTCCAACTCCTCGTACCAGGCGGCCAATCGCTCCACGCTGCCGCTTACAGCTTCGTCATGGCGACAGCCAAGCTCGTACCGAAAGGTGCGAAACGACTCGATGTAGGCGTGCTCGACCTCCCCGATCTCCCGGCACAGCTCCCCCAACGTCAGGCATGCCTCCGCCGGCCGAAACCCAAGGTCCGCATCCGTCAGCACCCCCAGAAGCTGCCTCCGCAACTCCTGCGTCGCCCTCAGCACCTCCCGCTCATCCTCGAAAAACCTTGTCATCGCCTACCCAGCCATACGAACTGCCTCTCCGACAGATCGACTCAACTAAACGGACCACCTCATCGGAGCAGTCTAATCATCGAGTCCCAATAGCCAACACAACTTCCGTCGCTGCTACTTCTAACCCCGTAATGTCGCCCTCCAGTTCACTTCAGCTGCTACCGGCCACCACGAACAAATCCATGCGGATCAATATTCGTATACTGATTGAACGTATGCAGATTCCCATGCTGATCGACAACTCTAAAGGAACCGCCTCTAAGATGTTTAACGTCAAAATGAGTTCCGGTAGGTAGTTGGAACGTGAGCTTCTTACTCTGCCACAGATCTATCCCATGACTACCATGCGGTATAGGGCTCCGCGCAAACACTAATGCTTTTGTGTCGCGCCATCCTCTGTCCTTCCAATGTATAGCCCGAAACCTATCGATAGCGTTCTCAACCGCCTGTAGACCGTCTCGGCCACGATGAACCCTACGGGCACGATCCCACACATTACTCACGGATTCGCTAGCAGAGAAGACATTATTGGGGAGTAATAGAGGCGAATTTATGCTTGGTCGTATTCTATCCCGCCAACACTCCTCGAAAGCCAAGATCTCATTAATGGCTGTGTTGAAATCCGGGTGACCATACTTTGAAGATAGTCTACGAGAAAGCCATACCGCGCGGTAAGACCTGGACTTCAACTCGTAGAACTTCGGACGTTCGTCGTCAAGGTAATGGGACAAAATGAGGTGAACACCGTCGGAACCAGCTTGGTCCACAACGTTCATAACGTTCGTCCACACGCCTCGTAGATCGGCGCGCCTGTCCTGGTTGCTTGGGATTACTCGGATATTCCATCGCGGCCGTACGGGCTTTGCTCGTGCACGCTGGTGTGCGCCACGAGGTATCCCCGCGATGACGGCAATTGGTATGCTCACTATTCCTGTAGCTCGGTCAGTAATGCCTCAACGGCCCGAAACGGTATACGGAGGTCACGGATTTCGTCAGGAGTAAAGTAGGGAGTCAATCTTGCCAAGGTACGATGTGCATTCGTCATTGAGAGATGCGATCGTCTAAACCAGGAGTCACGAGGAGTCACTCCATGTTCGGAGGCCCATTGAAGGACTTGCTCCTTGATTTTTTTTTCTTGGGCTAAGACCCACTCAACCAGAATCCCGCGAGCCGAAACTTCACGTCGAAAGTCAGACAATGGATTTGTCGAAACCAAGGAATCGCGTAACGGTTGCCGATCCTCCAGAGGCAAAGTATCAATAAACTCCTGTCGAAAGGAAATCAGACGCTCCAACGTCTGGCTATTCACGGCAATTGACGGACCTTCCGCACGATCTTCGGGGACAAATCGATCAGCTCCCGGAAGATATACGAATGGAATCTTGGAGACGCGCGTAAACGCTTGATATACATCGCTACGTAGACCTTCGTGTCGTGACTGCGAGGCTTCCCGTTGACCTGACGAGTAGTCCGGAATACGAGCGCCCTCAAGACCTATGGCAACGTCGCTTCCTGGCCGGACTCTCACAGTTATGCCGGGAACACCGTCTACGAGCCGTGAGAAGGAGGTACCGGATTTCGCAACATGCCCCACTACATCAAAACCGGCGGCATAACCCGCTCGTACCATGTGCTCCCGCAATTTGGCACCGGGAACCATCACTTGGTCAGCACCAAGCTCTTGTAGCGCTTCTTTGGTGAGCGTGTCCCAATCCATCATCAGAGAACCACGAGGGCAAAAGGCCAATGTGGGCGATGCCTTAGCATCAACCCACATTGTCGATTTAATCAAAACACTATCGCTTGCCTGCAGACTGCTGGGACTTCAATAGGCCACTCATGCTTAGGCACGGCAAGGATGCCTAAATGAGGGGCCGTCCGGACAGCCCAAGATTCCCCCGCACGAAATGACCGATTGGAGGGGAATCAACACCATTATACATCGCTCACACAAGTAAAGTAAAGCGGGTAGTCTGGTCTAGGCAGTCGCCGGGCCAAGCGAATCGCCGATTCATCTTAAACACATCACCAACAAACACTTATGGTCGATTCGCGAGAGGGCGGGGCCTGCGGCCTGGCAGCCTGCGGGAGCCGGACGCGGAGTGGGCAGCAGTTCGGACGGTGCACCGTCAGCGACGGGGCGGCAGTCGCCCTGTCGACAGCCAAGGGCACCGTCGGCAGCGAGAGCATCGCCGACGAAGTGGGAGCCCAGGAGCCGGGTCGTCGAATTGGGAGTTACAGGGTCGGCACCACCAGCAACGTCAGGGCGGTTGCGAAGGTTAGTCCGCGGAGCCATCAGTCGCGCGTTGCCGGTGGTCCCGCCGCCGACGGAGCACGCGGCGGCGCACCGGTAGCAGCGCCGGGCAACCACCAGCGTGCACCGTGCCGGTGGAGTTCCCGCCGCCGGGCTGCGAGCCGCGGGCGGCGGGTGGTCGATAGGCGGTAGCGAAGCTGCGAAAGCGGTGGCTTCGTCAGTCGCGCCCGTAACCGAGCGGCAGCTCGACGCTCTCCAGCTCGGTGAGGTCCAGATCGCCCGCTTCCAGCTTGGCGGCGACCGCCGAGTCTTGAAGCGACTCGCGCAGGTTGTCGAGCCAGTCCTGGTACTCGTCCCAGGGTGCGCACCGCATCCTGCCAGCGTTGCAGCCACGACCGGCGGTCGTGCGGCCGGTGGTATTGCACCGGATGGCCGGCGTCGCGGGCGCGCCCGATAGCGCCGATGTCGTTCCGCGTTGCTCAGCGCCATCGCTATTCACCTCCGTTACGTAACGGGTCCGCCACTCCCCGTTGATATCGAAGATCGTGGCGCGGTGCACCAGCCGATCCACCGCGCCACCGTCATGGCCGGATCGGGGAAGATGGTCTCCCACTGTCCGAACGGCTGATTGGCAGTCACCAGCAGCGAGTGCTGCTCGTAGCGGGCGGTAATCAACTCGAATGAACAACACCCGGTAGCCGTGCTCGATTAGCGCCAAGCCAAGCGCGGCCGCGAGATGGCTCTTGCCGACGCCGGGCATGCCGACGACGATCACGTTGACGCCGTCGTCAAGCCGGGGTCACCGGCGCTGAGCGCAATCACGTGCTCCTTGGAGAGCTCCGGCACGGCGCTGGGGGCAGCCGCCTACTCGCGCATTCTCATCTTGATTGTCGCTGAGTTCTCATCTTTGATTGTCGCTGGACACACGCCGCTCCTCGCCGCCTCAGCATAGTCGAGAAGCCGAGCTTTGAGGCGCGCTCAGACGTGATCAGGGGAACTGGACCGGATAGATGCCTTGAATGGTATCCGCGTTGGCTTCGAGCAACTCGGGGCTGCAGTTCAGATAGCTGGCCGCCGTGTCGGTCGAAAGAAGCTGTTGCTTCCAGGTTGCCGCCACAAGGCCGGAGAATCTGCCGCGCCGGACGCTCGGCGTGTCGTTTATCGGAAAGTAGTCGAGACTGTAGTCCTCAACTGCGCGCCATTCGTTCTCGTCGACTGGTAGGGTACTATGCACCGATACCGGGTACTCCATGGAGTACGCGTTCTTGATGTGGAACTGAGCTGCAGTCACGCTGATTCCGAATCTCATTGCTGTGACTGCAACGGCGTGCTCCGAAAGCGGCACCTGAACCAGCGCCCGAACGGCTTCCGCCGGAGCGAGAAAACTGATCGCAAATGCGTTCGCCCGTTGCTCCACGTAATCAACCGATCCAGTCTGCTCGGGATTACCTTCCAATCCGGCGTAGGCATCCACCCGTACCGTTTCGAGTCTCCGATCCGAATCGAACAAGAGATGGCCCACTTCATGCGCCAGCGTCGCTCGGCGCACCAGCGGATTTCGGTTATTGCCGGTAGTGTTCAGCACGATTCCCCGGCGTGATTCCGCGTCACTGTCGGGAACTGCGATTATGGCACCCGCGACTCTCTGGGGTAGCTCGGCTTGCACCACCGGAATTCCCATCCGGTACTCGACAAAGTCACGCATGGAAGGAACCGGATCAACGCCCATCCCCAACTTCTCTCTAGTCTTACGTGCAAGCTGGTACCCGATCTTCCAAGCCGGGGTGGCAGGGGTCCCGTAGTTGTCTTCCGGACTGAACGCGCCCGCATCCCCTAACAGACCAAGTGACTCTTGAAGTTGGCTTTGCGTACGAATAACGGAAGCTGCTTCGGCCAAAGTCGCCACCGACTTTGCGGTCAGGGTCGAAAGACCCGTCCCAGGACTGCTGATCTGCATCGTCTTCAGCTTTCCTGCGATTGCGCCACCGGCCACGTCGGACCGAAAAGATAGCTGAGACTCATCTAACCCGATGATGAAGGCGATTCGCTCAATGGCCGCTATCGATACGTCATCAGCAGTTCCTTCCTCAATGCGTTTAAGATCTTCGACCCGCACCTTGGTGCGACGCGAAACGGCGCCGTAATCCAATCCTAGGGCTTCCCGTTGGCGGCGCAGGGCATCACCCACTGCGTTGGGATGATGCAGCAACAGAGCTGATCCATATTCAACGGCTTCGTCCAGCACGTCCAGACCATATGCCTTCAATGCCTCGAAGGCACTGATTACGCGGCCTTGCGGATTTCGAGACCTGTCAAACGGACTGAGCTGAGTACGCCCGCGAACGAACTGCCGGGTGGAGCGGCGGGCAGCAGCATCGGGCGTAGCACCGGCAGTGCCGAAAACCTTCCGTGATTGCTCGAGACTAATACCACTCATGGTTTGATGAACCGATTCGCGTAGCCACTCTCGATGTCCCATCCCAAGCTCGTTACCTTGTAGCCGTAGGACCTGAAAACGTCGACCGCGTCGGCAAGTTGCCGTGCGTCCGCCGGAGGGTATCTGCCGGAGCCCCCGGACACGTACATTGATTCATGGTCACTGAACCATAGCTCGCCTCCCAGATATGCGCGGCCGCCCGCCGTCAGGTTCGTATGCTTCGGTAAATTTGTGCTGCAAGATTGGAAGCGGGGCCTCCAGAATGTATGGAATGCCGCGGTCGTCGATCACCCACAGATACCGATTCGCGGACTCACCACCCCTTTGGCGGGGAGGAAATCCTGGGCGGAAACCGTCCACCGGTGCGATACCCAGGATACGGAGCCCGGCATCGACCAAAGAAGTGTCCTGACCAAGCTCAACCGGCAACGCCGGCTCTCGAGGAGGAGCGTACTGAGCGCGAAACGATACAATTGCCGCCACTTGCACGATACCGGACTTGTGCCACAAACATGCGAGGGGGTCAACAGCAGGCTTGGCCTGCGCTGGGTGTCCACCCCTGCCCAGATACACGCTCAGGCGGGGGGTTGGGCTTGGGCGGGGGCGGTGGCCCGGAGGGCTGCCGGGGCGGGAGCCGGGCGCGGAGCAACGGGAGGCCGGGGTTCGCGCGCGGCGCCGTCGGCGCCACCGGCAGCAGGGGTAGCACGGGCCCCGCCGGCGGCAAGCGCGCCGCCGGCGTCAGCCGGAGCCGGGGCGGGGCGGAAGATGCGGCGCACCCAGGAGTCGAGGTCGTCGAACAGGGAGTAGAGGACCGGCACCACCAGCAGGGTTAGCAGGGTGGCGAAGGTCAGCCCGCAGATCACCGCGATTGCCATCGGGCTCCACCACGCCGCCTGCTCCCCGCCCCAGTAGAACTCGGGGTCGAACACGGTGTAGAGGCCCAGGAAGTCGAAGTTGAGGCCGATGGCGAGCGGAACCAGCCCAAGAATAGTCGTGATGGCGGTCAGGATTACGGGCCGGAAGCGGGTCATGCCGCCGTGCACGATTGCCTCGTCGCGCGCCTGCCCATCGCGCCGCCGCAGCAGGTCGATGTAGTCGATCAGCACGATGGCGTTGTTCACCACCACGCCGGCCAGACTGATCACCCCTACCCCGGTCATCACCACCACGAACGGCATGCGGAACAGGGTGAGCCCCAGCAGCACGCCCACGGTCGAAAGCAACACCGAACTGATGATGATGATCGGCTTGGTCACCGAGTCGAACTGCGAGATCAGGATGAACGCGATCAGGAAGGCGGCGAGCAGGAACGCCACGATCAGGAACTGCTGCGACTCCTGTTGCTCCTGCTGCTGGCCGGTAAAGCGCAGCGTATAGCCGGCCGGCAGGTCGGCGGTGAACGACGCCAGCGCCGCCCTCACTTCGCCCACCACCGCGTTGGCGTTGTACTCCGGGCGCACGCCCGACGAGATGGTCACCACGCGGTCCAGGTCCTTGCGGGTCACGTCGCCCAGGCTGCGGCTGATGCGCCAACTCGCCACCGAGGAAAGCGGAATCTGAGCGCCGCTGTTGGCCACCACCACCAGGTCGCCGAGCGCGTCCAGATCCTCCCGGTAGGCCGCCGCCAGCCGTACCCGGATGTCATACTCCTCCTGGCCGTCGCGGAAGGTGGAGGCCACGCGCCCGTTGATGGCGCTGCGGATGGTGTCGCCCACGTCGGTGGTGCTCAGTTCGTGCAGCGCCGCGCGTTCCCGGTCCACGTCCACCACCAGTTCCGGGCGCCCCGCCGCCATGTCGCTCTGCAGGCGGTCCAGCTTGGCGAACAGCGGCGATTCTTCCAGCAGGCGCACCACGCGGTCGCCCAACCGCTTCAACTCCGCGGGGTCGGCGCCGGCGATCTCGATGTTCACCGGCAGCCCGGTCGGCGGCCCCGTATCCGCCTCCTCCACCGCCACTTCCGCGCCGGCGATACCGCTGCCGGCCGTGGCGCGGATCGCCTGAATGGTATCGAACACGTCGCCGGCGCGATCCTGGTAGTCGACGAACTGCACGGTCACGGTGGCCAGATGCCCCCCGCCGCCGCCCACGGTGGTCACCACCGACTCCACGTCCTCGCGCCCGACGAGCGTCTCGAGCTGCGCCTCCACGCCGCGCACCAGTTGGTCGGTCTGCTCCACCCTGGTGCCAAGCGGCGCCTCGACGTTGATCCGCACCTGACTCGGCGGGATGTCTTCGGGGAAGAACTCGCTGCCGGTGCCGGCGGCGCCGAACAGCGCCACCGCGCCGGCCAGGGTCAGCAGCGCCAGCGCCACCATCACCGCCCGCCGCCGCAACGCCCAGCGCAGCACGCTCTCGTAGCGGTGCACGATCCAGGTCAGCCCGTGGTGCATCAGCCAGTGGCCGCCCGGCTTGCCCACCAGATGGTAGAACCCGATCACCAGCAGCGCCGTAGCCCCCAGCAGGGCCGCGCTGCGCCAGCTCACCAGCATGGCGGCGGCGAGCGCCCCGGCCGCGGCCAATAGAAACAGCACGCGCACCGCCAGCGGCGTGCGCGGCGCCGCGTCGTCGGTTTCCAGCAGCCGCGACGCCAGCGTTGGCAAAATGATCAGCGCCACGAACAGCGACGAGCTGAGGGTGATGATCAGAGTCAGCGGCAGGTACTTCATGAACTCGCCGACCAGCCCCGGCCAGAACGCCAGCGGCACGAACGCCGCCAGGGTCGTGGCGGTGGAAGCGATGATCGGCGTGGAGACCTCGCCGGTGGCGAAGCGCGCCGCGGCCACGCCGTCGTAGCCGCGCTCGCGGTAGCGGTAGATGTTTTCCACCACCACGATGGCGTTGTCCACCAGCATGCCGAGGGCGAGGATCAGGCTGAACAGCACCACCATGTTCAGGGTGAACCCCACCAGTTGCATCACCACGAAGGAAATCAGCATCGACAGCGGAATCGCCAGCCCCACGAACGGCGCCGTGCGCACCCCCAGGAAGAACAGCAGCACCGCCACCACCAGCAGCAGGCCGGAGATGATGTTGTTCTCCAGGCTGCTCACCATGCCGCGAATGTCCTCTGACTGATCGGAGGTGATCTTGATTACCGTTCCCGGCGGGAACGACGGTTGCGCCGCGTCGATTGCCTCCCGCACCGCGGCGGACGCGGCGACGATGTTTTCGCCGCTGCGCTTGACCACCTCCAGGGAGATGACCGGGATGCCGTCCAGACGCGCGAAGCTGTCACGCTCCTTGAAGCCGAAGTCCACCTCCGCCACGTCGCGCACGTAGACCGGGCGCCCCTCGCGGGTCTCGATCACGATGTCGGCGATGGCCGCGGTGGCCGCGAACTCGCCCGGCACCCGCACCAGGTACTTGAGATCGCCCACGTCAATGGAACCGCCGGGCACGGTGACGTTCTCGAAGCGCACCGCGTCGCCCACGTCCTCGAAGGCGAGGCCGTAGAACTTGAGCTTGGCCAGGTCGACGTCGACGTACACCTCGCGCTCCAGCCCGCCGGAAAGCGGCACCTCCAGCACGCTCGGAATCTGCTCGATGCGGTCCTGCAGCCCTTCGGCCACTTCGCGCAGCCTCACCAGGTTGTAGGGTCCGGCGACGTTCACCTGCATGATCGGAAACTGCGAGGTGTTGATCTCGATGATCTGCGGCTCGTTGGCGGCGGCGGGCAGCTCCCCCTTGGCCAGATCCACCTTCTCCCGTACCCGCTGCAGCGCCTCGGTCATGTCCATGCCGGCTTCGAACTCGACGTTGATGCTCGAGACGCCTTCGCGCGAGGTCGAGGAGATGGTCTTCACGTCGCCGATGGTGTTCAACTCATCTTCGAGTGGCCGCGTCACCAGCGTCTCGACGTCGCCGGGCGCCACGCCGGCGTAGACGGTATTGACGATGATGTTGGGGATCACGATCTCCGGCATCGACTCGCGCGGAACCTGCAGGTAGGAGATGACGCCGGCGGCGATCAGGATCAGCGTGAGCACCACCACGCTGGTAGGATGGCGGATGGCGAGCGAGGTAACCGCGAACTCCTTGAGCCGGCGGCCGGCGCCCGAGGCGGCCTCACCGCGCGCCTGCGGCTGCACGCCGTTGCCCTCCTGCGCCTGCGGCGCGGCGACTCGCTCCACGCGATTCATTCGCTCCGGTCGCTCCATCTGACTCAGCCCCCCACCAGCCGGATCACGCTGCCGTCGTCCACCTGGCGGTCGCCGGCGGTAATCAACCGCTCGCCGGCGGCGAGCCCGGCGGTCACGACCACCTGGTTGGCGTAGGATTCTCCCAGCTCCACGGAGCGGGCGCGCGCCGTCAGGGTGTCGCCGGTCTGCTCGGCAATGAACACCTGAAAGCCATCCTCGGTGCGTTGCACCAGGTCCTGCGGCACCACGATCACCTGCTCCCGGCGCATGCGCTCCACCTGCACGTTGGCCACCATGCGCGGGCGAATCAGATACTCGGCGTTGTCCAGGACCACCTCGATCGGGATGGTGCGGCTGCGCGGGTCGACGCTGGTGCCGACGAACTCGATGATGCCGCTGAACTCGCGCCCCTCCAGCACGTCGAAGGTGATGACGGCGGAGGCCCCGGGCGTCACCGCCAGGGCGTAGCGTTCGGGAATGCCCGCCACCACCTTGACCTGATCGGTAGCCAACACCCGCAGCAGACGGGTGCCCGGCGCCACCAGTTCGCCCACCTCGGCGTACTGCTCGTCGAAGATGCCGGTAATCGGCGCCGCGACCACGGTGCGCGCCAGCCGGGTCTGCAGCACCTTGAGGCGGGCGGCGCCGGAGGTGGCCTGCGCCTTGGTCTCCAGCAGGGCAATCTCAGTGCCGACCTGCTGCTGCCACAGGCGGCTCTGGCGTTCGTAGCGCTCGCTCGCCACCGCGGCCAGCGCCTGCGCCTCCTCCACCTGCGCCTGCAACAACTCGGCGCTGATGCGGGTGAGCGGCTGGCCGCGCACTACCCGCTCGCCCTTGCCGGCCAGGAACGCGGCCACGATGCCGGACTCCTGCGCCGACACGGTGACGTCGCGCAGCGCCTCCACCTCGCCCACCACGCGGATGTACTGCACGAAGGTGGAAGGCGCCAGCGGCGTGACCTCGGCGTTCACCACCCGCGCGCCGAGGGAGAAGGCGGGGCGCTCCGGGGCCGCGGCGGCCGCCGGCGGGGCGCCTTCCTCGGCGGCGGCGGGCGCGGCCGCCGGCTCGCCTTCGGTCAGTCCGGCCGGGGGGCGGCACTGCGCCGCGGTCAGGGCGAGCAGCAGCGCCGCGCCAAGCGCGAGGCGGCTCCGGGGTAGCGCGCGCATCGCCTCTCCTCGCCTACCGCGCCGCGCCCGCGGGCGCGGGCGCGAGGGCCGCGAGCGGTACCTGGCCCACCGCCACTTCCAGTTGCGAAGCCGCGGCCAAGTAGTCGTGCACGGCCTGCGCGTAGTTGAACTGCGACTCCAACAGAGTTGACTCGGCCGCGGTGACGTCGAGCTGGCTGCCCACGCCCTCGCCGTAGCGGGCCGCGGCGATGGCGTAGCTGCGTTCGGCCTGCTCAATCGACCGTACCTGGCTGGCCGCGCGCGCCCGCGCCTCGTGCAGCGAACCGATCATCGTGCTCACCTGGTAGCGCGTCTCCAGTTCCGACTGGCGTAGGAGGGCGCCGGCTTGCCGCACCTCCTCGCGCCGCTGCGCGACCCGCGCGTCATGCCCGAAGCCGCCGAAAAGCTGCCACTGCACGGACAAGCCGATGGACGCGGAAAGCTGCCACTGGGTGAACGGATCGCCTGCCCCTCGGGGAGGGATGCCGTACTCGGCGTCGTAGTCTTCGTCGGACGAGGTGAAGTCGGCGTTGGCGGAGGCGCGGATGGTGGGCAGGTACGCCGCCTCCTGGACGCTCAACTGCAGCGCGCTGAGGTTCTCCGTGGAGCGGCGCTGGCGCAGGTCGGAGCGGTCGGTCATGGCGCTGCGCCGGAGCTCCTCGGTGTCGGCCGCGGTCAGCCGCTCGGCGCCGGCGACCGCCAGCAGGTCCGCGTTGGCGGCGGAGTTGGCCGGCCCCCCGTTGAGCCGCAGCTCGCTCAGCGTCCCCTGCAGCGTTACCGCCTGCAGCGGGTCTTCGCCGAGCGCCACCAGCAGCGCCCCGTGCGCCGCGGTGATCTGATTCCGCGCTCGCAGCAAGTTGGCCTCCAGGTTGGCGATCTGCACGTCGAGGCGAAGCACTTCGTCTTCGCTGGCGAATCCTTCCCGGTAGCGCGCCCGGGTCTCGCGCAGGGTCTGCTGCAGCCGCGCGATGCTTTGTTCAGTGAGGCGCTCGCGTTCCTGCGCCAGCAGGGCGGCGAAGTAGCGCCGCCGCACCAAGTCCACGAGCTGCTGCGCGGCGCCGCGCAACTCCTCGCCGCGCAACGCGCGCAACTCCTGGGCGGCCTCCAGGCCGCTGAACACGCGCATGTCGAGCACCGCCTGGTTCAGCCGCAGCCCCGCGGACCAGAGATTGTCGATGCTCCCCTGTGATTCCCGCACCACGGTCTTGTTGTAGTCGGGGCAGGTCCATCCCCGTCTTTGATCCTCGTCTTGCGGGGCCTGGTCGCCGCATTCCAGGAGCTGCTCGACGCCGTCCGCGAACCGCCGGTAGGAGGCTTCCAGGGACAACTGCGGAAACACGCCGCTGTAGGCTTCGCTGATCTGATGCTCGGCGACGTTCACCGCCGACCGCGCGGCCTGCAGTTGGAGACTGTTCGCCAGGGCAATCGACACCGCGGAGCGCAACGGCAGGGCGCCGGAGCCGGGCAGGCTCTGGCCGTAAGCGGGCAGGACGGCGAAGCCGAGAACCACCACGGGGACAAGGGAGTGAAACAAGGTTTGCACGGTCGTTCTTGGCCTGGGTGCCGTGGTGGTTGCACAGTCGCCCGTGGTCCGCGGCAGATACGTGGCAACGTACCGCCCGGTAGCCGCGAAGTCAAACGCGGCCCGGCTCGTCGGCTCCCGGAGCGGCGGGCGGGGGCGTGGCCCGGGGCGTGGCCGGCGGCGCGTGAACCACCCGCGGGAGCATGCGCTCCAGGTCGCCGGCGTAGGCGAACAGGGCCGGGGTGCCGCCAGTGTGGATGAACACGACGGACTCATCGGAGCGGTAGCGGCCGGCGCGCACGTCGGCGATAAGCGCGGCCAGCGCCTTGGCGGTGTAGACGGGATCGAGCAACACCCCTTCCAGGCGCGCGGCCAGCGCCAGCGCCTCCATGCCGTCCGGGGTAGCGCGGCCGTAGCCGGCGCCGACGTAGCCGGCCTCCACCGTTATCTGCTGCGCGGTGAGGTCGGCGGGCAGGTCCAGGAGCTGCGCCGCATCGTTGGCCAGGGCGGCCAAGTCCTCGGCTTCCTCCCACGGCCAGCGGATGGGAAGCACGATGCGTAGCGCGCCGGGCACGGCGAGCCGGGCCGCTCCCAGGGCCAGCCCGGCCCCGGTGGCGCCGCCGGCGCTGACGTAAATGGCCGCCGGGGTCACCTCGCGTTCGCGCAGTTGGTCGGCGAGCTCGGCCATCGCCAGGGCGTAGCTCACCGCCGCCCGCGGCCACAGGGAGCGCGCCTGGTGATACACCACGCGCCCGGCGGCGCGGAACTGCTGCGCCCGCTCCGCAATCACCGCGTCCAGCTCGGGGCCGACGCCGGCGTCGACGAACTCGTAACTGGCGCCGGCGATATGGTCGAGCAGCAGGTTGCCTTGCAACTCGGTGCCGCTGCCGCCGCGCCCCAACACGAGGTGAACGTCCAGGCCCAGCCGGGCGCAGGCGGCCGCGGTCTGGCGGCAGTTGTTGGACTGCACGCCGGCGCCCCACACCACCAGGTCGGCCCCCTCGGCCAGCGCCTGACCGAGCAGAAACTCGTTGTGACGGGTCTTGTTGCCGCCGAAGGCGAGGCCGGTGCAGTCGTCCCGCTTGATGAAGATACGCGGCCCGCCGAGCCGCTCCGCCAGCCGCGGCATCTCCTCCAACGGCGTCGGCAGATGCGCCAGCGGAACCCGCGGCAAGCCCGCCGCGCGCGCCCGCAACTGATCCCCGGTCATGGCAGTCGTGGTAGTCACTCCGTTACCCTACCACGACCATGCCCCGCGCGGGCCCGGCGCCGCCAAGCCACGAGTCCGGGATTCAGCCGCGGCCCCACACTACCCGCCGCCGCTACCCGCTGCCGACTACCAGAACGCCGTTAGGAGGAGTATGCTATGCTTGATTGCGCTTCACGACAAACGAGCAGGCGCCAGGACGGGCGATCAGGAACACCTGATCAGGCCATCACCGCGTAGCGGCCCCCCAACGGCATCCGGTAAGCGCAGGAGGAGATCAGATCAGGACATGGGTGAAGGTCAGGCATCGTGGCATTACTTCGGCGAAGACGCCGTCGCAGCGCGCCGGCATCCCAACGGCGGTGGGTGGGTAGCGGCCACCGCCACGGTGGCGGTAAGCGCGTACGTGGGCCCGCACGCGCAGGTATTCGATAACGCCGAGGTGCTCGACAACGCGAAGGTGCTCGGCACCGCAGAAGTTTGCGGCGACGCGGAGGTGCACGACAGCGCACGCGTTTACGACCGTGCGAAGGTATCGGGCGAGGCGCGAGTGTACGGTAGAGCGCGAGTCTTCGGCAACGCGGAAGTGCACGACGCGCAGGTGTACGAAAACGCACAAGTGTACGACGATGCACGAGTCTCCGCAGAGGTGCACGGCGACGCGCAGGTGTACGGCGACGCGAACGTAGACGGTGGGGAGGTGCACGGCCACGCGAAGGTGTACGGCTTTGCGAAGGTAGACGATGCGTACGTGGACGGCCACGCGAAGGTGTACGGCTTTGCGAAGGTCAGCAATTGCGAGCTGTGGGATTACGCCCAGGTGTACGGAAACGCGCGGGTGTACCACTGCGCACGATTATACGGTTCAGCGCAGGTGTTCGGCAACGCGTTGGTGCAAGGAGACGTCGATGCCTACCCGGACTTATACGACAACGCGCACGTGTATGGGCACGCGAGAGTGTACCACGACACACGAATCTTCGGCCACGCGCAGGTGCACGGCCACGCGGAAGTAGACGGCACTGCACGAGTGTTCGACGCTGCACGAGTATACGGTAACGCGAAGGTAGACGGCGATGCACGAGTGTTCGGCGACGCACGAATATACGGTAACGCGTTCGTGTCCGACAATGCGCTAGTACTCGACCACGCCAAAGTGTCCGGCGAGGTGTTTGGAGACGCGACGGTGTGTGGCCACGCGGAGGTTTCCGAAGTGGCGAAGGTGTTCGATGAAGCGTTTGTTTCGGACCACGCTCGGGTGTTCGGCCGCGCGGAGGTTGCGGGAAACGCGGTAGTCGTCGGCCATGCGACGGTGTTCGATAGCGCGAAGGTGCACGAACGGGCGAGGGTGTTCGGCGACCAGGAGGTATCCGGTGGCGATCGGGTTGACGGCGGCGACCGGCTTACCGACCACCAGGACCTGAACTGGTAACCGGCTTACCGGCAGCGACTACGACATGCAGCACATGGTGGACGACGGCCACTTTCGGTTGACTGGGGCCGGTGGTCTTCCGATGCTCAGCGGAGTCTGTGGCAGAGAAGATGTCGAGGACCAATCGGGCGCCCGGCCGCGCTCCGGTTAGTGTAGGAGGAATTAGATCAGGATATGGGTGAGGATCAGGAATCGCGGCATGACTTCGGCGATGGCGCCGTCGCGGCGCGCCGGCACCCCAACGGCGGCGGGTGGGTAGCGGCCACCGCCACGGTCGCGGAAAGCGCGTACGTGGGCCCGGACGCGCAGGTATTTGATAATGCCGAGGTGCACGACGACGCAAGAGTGACCGGAAGCGCCCAGGTTTACGGCGACGCGACGAGTTTGTACGGCAACGCGCGGGTGTACGACAACGCGCTGGTGTTCGGCAAAGCGCAAGGTGAACGATGCAGTGGTGTTTGGCGGACCGGTTCATGAACGCGCGAAAGTATACGGCGGGGATGTGGGCGATGACGCACGGGTGTACGGCGACGCACAGCTATATGACTTTGCGGAACTGCACGGCGACGCACAAGTTTACGGTGACGCACGAATTCTCGGTAACGGGGTTGTGTGCGACCGTGCGCTCGTAGTCGGCCACGCGAGGGTGTCAGGCAGGGTTTCGGGTGCAGCGATAGTGTGTGGCCACGCAGAGGTTTCCGGCAAGGCGAGGGTATTCGATAAGGCGATGGTGGCAGACAGCGCGCGGGTGTTCGGTGCCGCGGAGGTTGCGGGAAACGCGATCGTAGCCGGCAAAGCGACAGTATTCGACAAGGCTAAGGTGCTCGACAAAGCTAAGGTGCTCGGTGACGCGGAGGTGTGCCGCCGTACGCGCGTTGTCGGCGATGCCAGGATAATTTCGTGCCACTTCAGACGACGTGGTGGATGAAGACGTTCCCCGGCTGTAAGGCCGTCCACCTGCCGCGCGAGGAACTCCCCGGCAGCGACCTGCGCTTGGAGTACTGGGACGGCCGCACCGAGACCGCCATGATCTGCGAACCGACCACTCCCTATCACGAGCGGCCAGCCGGCCGCCTCATCAGGTTGACCGAACGCATCGCCCAGGTGCGCGGCGCGCCGATCGAAAGCTATCTCTCCATGGACCTGCGCCAGCACGACTGGCCGCAGAGCATCATGCAGGCCGACGAGTCGCTGTACCTGTATCCGGGGAGCGCGCGGCTGCCGGGACCGTCGGCGATGGTGGTCGGCGTGGACGACTTCCCCGACGTGGTGCTGGAGGTGGACTACACCACCGACGTGCGCCGCGGCAAGCTGGCGCTGTACGAGTCGTGGGGATTCCCGGAGGTATGGGTGGAGGTGCCGGACGAGACCTCGCCGAGCCGCCCGCGGGGCCGGCGGCCGGGGCTTACGATCTACCTGTTGGAGGATGGCGCCTACCGGACGGCGCCGGAGAGCCGCGCGTTCCCGGGCTGGACGGCGGAGGAAATCCACGTTGCGCTGAACGAACCGGAGCTTTCGGCACGGACCAGTGCCGTGCTGGAGCGGGTTGGGAAGGTGCTCGGCGAGCGGGAGGGCACCGGGCCGGACCACGACCTGCTGCTACGCTCGCAACGGCGCCGCGGTCGGACGGAGGAACTGTGCCGGCTGGCCGCGCACAAGTTCGGCGACGACACGGCGCGCCAACTCGCCGTATTCCTGGAGCAGGCAGCCGACCCGGAGAGCCTGACCCAGGCCGGCATCGGCATCATCGAATGCAAGACTGCCGCCGAACTCCTCGACCGGATTTCACGGTAGAACATACGCCGGACCTGACTGGCCGGAACACCACTGGCCGCCGACATACCGCCCGCCGCCGCCGACTCGCAGTTGCCGGACCGGCGTCGCTTGGGTACCCTGATCGGTATGTCCAAGACCAAGGCCAAGACCGCGAGCCGGCCGCGCCGTAGCGAAACCTATTCCGTTCCGCCAAAGTCCGCGCCGGAGCCGGAGTTCCCCGGCTGTAAGCCCGTTCACCTGCCGCGCGAGGAGCTCCCCGGCAGCGACCTGCGCTTGGAGTACTGGAACGGCCGCACCGAGACCGCCTATATCTGCGAGCCGACCACTCCCTATCACGAGCGGCCGGGCGGCCGCCTCTCCCGGCTCACCGAACGCATCGCCCAGATGCGCGGCGCGCCCATTGAGAGCTACGGGTCCATGGACCTGCGCCGGCAGAACGGCCCGCAGAGCATCATGCAGGCCGACGAATCGGTATACCTGCATCCCGGTACCGCCCGGCTGCCGGGACCCTCGGCGATGGTGATCGGGGTGGACGACTACCCCGACGTTGTGCTGGAGGTGGATCACACCACCGACGTGCGCCGCGGCAAGCTGGGGCTGTACGAGTCCTGGGGCTTCCCGGAGGTGTGGGTGGAGGTGCCGGACGAGCCCGCGCCGAGCCGCCCGCACGGGCGGAAGCCGGGCCTGACCATTTTCCTGTTAGAGGATGGCTTCTACCGGACGGCGCCGGTGAGTCGGGCGTTCCCAGGCTGGACGGCGGAGGAGATCCACGCGGCGTTCAACGAACCGGCGCTGTCGGCGCGGACCAGCGCGGTGCTGGAGCGGGTTGGAACCGTGCTCGGCGAGCGGGAGGGCACGGGACCGGACCACGATCCCCTGCTACGCTCGCAACGGCGCCGGGGATTCGACCGCGGGCGCGCGGCAGGCCGGGCGGAAGGTCACGCGGAGGGGGAACGCGCGCTGCTGCTCCGGCTGGCGGCGCGGAAGTTCGGCACCGATACGGCGCAGCAGCTTGCTCGGCTACTGGATCAAGCCGCCGACCCGGACCTGTTGGCGCTGGCCGGCATCCGGATCATCGAATGCGAAACCGCAGCCGAGTTCCTCGAACGGGTATCACGGTAAACGAACTGGAGAGGTGATCGCCCAACCGCCCACCCGCCGCAGGTACATTGACGCGGGGCGGCGGCTTTGCGATGCTCAGGCGGAGTATGGGCCGGAGAGGAGGAGCGCTATGCTGAGCGAGCAGCAGGTGCAGTCGTACCGCGACGACGGGTACCTGGCGGTGCCGGACGTGCTCAGCGCGGCGGAGGTTGCCGAGCTGCAGCGCGTCACCGACGAGATGGTGGAGGCCAGCCGTAGCGTGACGGCGCACACCGAGGTCTACGACCTGGAACCGGGGCACTCGGCGGCGCAGCCGCGGGTGCGGCGGATCAAGTCTCCCGACCGGCAGCACGAGGTCTACGCCCGCACCATGCGCCACCCGGCCATCCTCGACGTGGTGGAGCAGCTCATCGGCCCCGGCGTGCGCGGCCAGAGCACCAAGCTCAACGTGAAGGCGGCGGGCTACGGCAGTCCGGTGGAGTGGCATCAGGACTGGGCGTTCTATCCGCACACCAACGACGACATCCTGGCGGTGGGGGTGTGCATCGACGCCATGACCGAGGCCAACGGCGGCATGCTGGTGGTGCCGGGCAGCCACCGCGGCCCGGTGTACGATCATCACCAGGACGGCTACTTCGTGGGCGCCATCACCGGCAGCCCGGCGGACGCCGGCCAAGTGGTGCAGTTGGAGGTGCCGGCGGGCGGCATCAGCCTGCATCACGTGCGGACCGTGCACGGCTCGGTGCCCAACCGGTCGCCACGGCCGCGCCGCCTGCTGCTGTTGGAGCTGTGCGCGGTCGATGCTTGGCCGTTGGTCAACATGCCGGGGCTGGAAGAGTTCGATGCCCGCATCCTGCGCGGCTCGGCAACGGTGACGCCGCGCCTGGAGCCGGTGCCGGTGCGCATCCCGCTGCCCGCCCACGAGCGCCGCGGTTCGATCTACGAGGTGCAGAGCAAGCTCGCGCGCCCGGTCCTGGCCGGCGCCGGCTAAACGCCGCCGCCCAAACCCTCAGCCCGAACGCTCAGCCGCGAAACGCCTTGGAGTCCTCCCGCACCACCACTTCGCGCCGGTGTCCCTGCCAGTAGTACTGGTACCGATCCGACTTCCAGCCCGCGTAGACCTCCTCCCAGGTGACCCGGCCCTGGTGGACGCCCAGGTTCTTGTACATGATCTTGTCGCTCAGCTTCTGATAGCGGTAATCGACCGACAGGCGAATGCGGTTGCCGGACGTGTTCGGCATGCCCTGGTGCACGGTCTTGCTGTGGAAGAACAGGACGTCCCCGCCGCCGAACGGACTGGAGCGCCAATCACCCTCAAGCGCCGCCGCCTCGATCCGCAAACCGCCCGCTCCCTTGGATTCATGGACCGGCAGGATCCCGCGTTCGTGCGAACCGCGCAGCACCGCCAAGCCGCCCAACTCCACCGGACACGGACCGAGCGGGAGCCAGGCGGTCCACACCTCCGGCGTGCCTTGCACCAGAATGAAGTCCTGGTGCGGCGGCGTGGTGTATTCCAGCGTGTCGGGAAATATCACCCGCGCGATCGTGCTCGGCTGCGGCATGGCGCGGTCGCCGAGCAGTGCCTCGGCCACCTGTAGCAGCGCCGGGTGATGGGCCAGGGTGTGGAACGACTCCAGCTTCTGGATGGTGTCGTAGATGGGGGTGAACACCGGCGTCCCATTCAACTTGGCCTCCTGCGTGGAGATCGCGGCCAGCGGATCGGTGCCCGCGTCGAGCCAGCCGACCGAGTCGAGAATCGCCGTAACGTCGCCGCGCAACTGCCGGACCGCCGCCTCCGGCAGCAGCCCGCGAAAGAATACGTAGCCATCCTCCTGCGCCCGTGCCCGCAGGGCGGTCGGCTGCGCAACGAGCTCGCCACTTTCCGTAAACGGCGTGCAGGGGCGCCGCTCATCACCAATCTGAACCGTGGTCATGCCGTGAACGATACCGCAACGCCCGAAGATGCACAATGAACGAACTACCACCTACCTACCGGCGGGCGGCCCCGAGCCCTCGCACGGCAGTGGCGGTGATGGGGCGCAGCTGCGGCCGCGGGCTACGGCGGCGCAACCACGGCAGTGGCAAGCCGGCCAGTGCGATGCGCCGAGGGCTGCGAACCGCCTCCCACTTCGGCGCCGAGGTCGCGGTTCGGGCGGCTGCCGCAGGACGGTCCGCCGCCGTAGCGGAAGGGCTGCGCCTACCGCCGCAGCGGCGGCTCCTCCTCGCTTGGGGCAGCCGCCCTACTCGCGCATTCCCATCTTGATTGTCGCTGGACACTACGGGTTTGAGCATTCGCTCATTCGCGGGCTGGGCAAGATGCGCAACGCATCAGTATGGCGCTTACGATCATGCTGGCGATGGCCTTGCGACGGGTTCAGGCATCCCTCACCGCGAACCTCGCACGATGACCGCTTGCCACCAGCCCTCCGGCTCGCTCAGCCGTCCCCAACCGCAACAGCGCAGCAGCAGCAGCAGCAATTTCCTCGTCTTGACAGGCCATCCCGTTCTTTCTTATTATAAAATCGACTATGGTATCGATCAACAGGGCGCGCACTACGCGAGCCGATGACATCCGTAAGTTCGTAATCGACCGGTACGTCAATCCCGCCCGTAACCGTGGCAAGACGGAATTGACGATTCACGCCGGCACGGTGAGTAACGAGATGAGGGTATCCCTGACGGAAGTCTGCCAAGCGCTGAGAGGGAGAATCTTCGCAATGGTAGCGAGCGTCATTCTGATTCGCGAAGACACTCCCCCATCGGGTGGTGGCGCGAACGCTTGGTACACGTACCGCCTCTAAGCTCAGCGACCGACGAGTATTTCGGCGCAGGCGCCGGGGAGCCTACGCACAGCACGAGTACTGCAGATCCTCAGCCCCGACACCCTGACGATAAGTGAGCTCTTGCCTTGCTGCATGCGTGGTGTGCTACGTCGCGTGCTCGGCGGTGTTCCGGCGGCCGGATTGGCGCAGTTCCAGGGTTACCGGCGCGGTCACGTTGCGGCGAAGTTGAACCAGCACGGCGGCGTTGGCAGCGCTTGGCCAGGGCTGCCAGCGGTAGCCGGCGCCGGGGGCCAGCGGCTTGCCGTCCGCACTGGCGGCAACGCCCGCCGGCGGCGCCGCGGCGGGGGCCAGCCCTTCCACCAGGAACGCCGGCTGATGGCGGGGATGCGGGCCGGGGTCGAAGGTGAAGCGCACGCTCCCCTCCTCGGCCTGCAGCCGGTAGGCGCCCAGGCCGCGGTCGAAGCAGCCGGCCAGTGCCAGGAGCGCCGCCGGTTGTTCCCGGTCCGGGGCGCGTTGCACCAGGGCGCCGCGGTGCGGGGTGAGGCGCGCCGGGTGTTGAAACTCGTCGCGCAGATGGAGGGCAGCCGCCTCGGCGGCGCCGGTGTCGGCGGTGGGCAGCCAAGTGCAGGCGATCCAGAAGCCATACTCGGTGCCGGGAGTGGTGGGGGCCACGCGCAGGTCGTGGCTGGCGGTGAGGCGGCGCGGGCACTGCCAACCGAAGGCGCGCGCCGGGGCGGACCCGCCCACGTTGTTCAGGCCGCCCACCGCCGCGATCAGGTGCCACGCCGCGCCGCCGAGGCGTAGCGGGAACGCAAGCGCCGCCGGAAACAGGTCGCGGCACGGCGCGGCGGCCACGGTGGCCATCGCGCTGCCAGCGGGCAATTCCCAGTCCCGGAACCGGCGCTCGGCGGCGGCCGCGAAGCGCGCCGGTCCGGTGAGGGCGCGCGCCAGCAGGTCGAAGTCGGGGCCGACGCTACGGCGCACCCGCACCGCCACCCAGTCCGCCACCACGATCCGATCGTCGTAGAACGCTGCGCTGCCACGCGCGTAGCCGCGCAGGTCGGCGTCCTGCTCCACGAAGCGCGGCATCGGTCCGCGCCAGCGCACCAAGTCGACGACCGCGCCTTGGGCCAGCAGATCCAGCGCCGCGCCCTGCGTGAACTTGATCTCGGAGCCGCCGATATGCCCGACCTGCAACCCGCTCTCCCAGAAAAGGTTGGTGCGCGGATCGAGCGCCGCGGGCAGTAGGTGGGCGGGCGGTGACGCCGCGAACTGTGGCTTGGGTGCGGTCGCCAAGTGCAGGCGGTGGATGTTGCCAGCGCGTACCACCGCGGCGTAGGCACCGCGCCGTACCACGTGCTTCGCCACCCACTGACTGGAAACCACCGCGAAGGAGTGCCACGCCGGCGGCGCCGCGGCGTCGGCCTCCGCAAACAGACCGACGATTTCCACGCCCCCCATGAAGCCGTCGTCGGCGCTGAGCAGCACGGCGCCGTCCAGCGCCACCTCGTGGCGGGTACCGTTGAAGTGCCAGCGCAGTTCGCCACCCAGCGCGGCGGCGGGCACCCGAGCGGTCGCCAGGACGCGCGGGCGGGAGCCGGGATCGGCGGCCGCGGCGCGCCGCTCCAGCCGTAGCGTCAATCCGGCGCCGGCCCGCCGTAGCGTGAGCCGGATGTGGTTGCCGTCGTCGTAGTGGCGGGCGATCAGACCCCAGGCCGCGGCCAAGCCGGCGCCGGGGGCGGTGAAGCGGGCGCTGATGGCGGCGTGCATGGCGGCATCCACGAACAGGTACGCGCATTCGCTGGGCGGCGTACCGGTGGAGGGTGAGACGGAGAGCGCGGCGGCCGGGACGATACCGGGCGTGGGGCCGGGCTGCGGGCGCCAGCTTCCGTCGCAGTGCCACGCCGCCGCGGGCGGCAGCCAAGCGCGCCGCGGCGCCGCGAAGTCGGCTTCCAGGCGCAGTTGCGCCGTGACCTGCAGGCGGCCCGCGGTAGCCGGCCCGGCGTTCAGGCCGTCTCGCCCCGTCGGCGCGCAGTCGGTGTAGCCGCCGGGCGTAGCCGCCCCCGCGCCACCGCCCCCCTGCCCCGCTGGCGTACCAGCGGCAACGGAGTAGCTGCCGGGGGGGAGCACGCTCCAGCCGCGGCCGGCGCCCACGAAGCGCCCCTCGCGGACGTCGACGCGCACCGCGTCGCAGCCGCCTGCGAGCGGATGGCTGCGCCAGAGGGCGCGGCCGGCTTGGTCGGCAACGGTCACCACCTGGCCCGCCGGCGCCGGGTCCTGCAACCGCAAGGTCGGGTTCCCGTGGGCCGATTCGATGGTGGCGACCGGTGGGCGGGGTTGCGGCACGGCGCGGCGGCGGCCTCGCGTTACCGGGCGAACGCGCCGGGGCGGAGCGGTGATTGCACGGATGCCGAAAATGGCATAACGTCTGTTGGCACAGTTACCAAGGGGAGGGCGCATTCATGGCCGACATCTCGGAAAATATCCTCAGTGAGATCGAAGGCAGCGGCATTGACGCCTCTGACCTGGGGGTGGAGATTCGCCGCGGCAAGGGGCTGTTCAACCGCCGCAAGGTACTCAACGTGTTCGGCGCGGTGCATTCCGAACCGGATCATCAGTCGGTGTTGCGGGTAGTGCGGCGCCACGCCGGCGACAACTACGACGTGACCGATTCGGTAGCCGTTCACCCGCGCCACTAAAGCTGCGGCCGGCGGGCGCAACGGGCCGCGCTGCCGGGGCGTGGTGGAGCGTGCCGCATCCACTCCGGCGCGTCACTCCGCGCCCGCCGCGCCGCCGGTGGCGCGTGCACCCGCCCGGCCGTCCGTGGGAGCGCGCGGATGTTCCGGATCACTTGGCGTCCCCGCGCTTGCGAGGGCGGTGCGCCTGATGGCCGGCACCACGGTCGCGCCGGCGCCGCTCACCGGGAACCCGCCGCTTCCGGCGCCGGCGCACTGCTGGCCAGCGTCCGGTACAGCTCATCGGTCACCCGGTGCTCGCCGGCGGCAACCAAACCGGCGTCCCGCAGGATCGCGGCCAGCGCCTCGTAGGGTACGCCGGTGGCCCCGTGCCGCGGGTTCCACTGCATGATCATTACGCGCCCGCCCGGCTTCAGCAGCCGGCTGAGGTCGCGAGCCACCGCCACCCGATCCTCCCGCGTCTTCTGGTAGTGCAGAATCTGCACGCAGATGATGAAGTCGGCAACCGCGTCCGGCAGCGCCGCGCGCCGCCCGTCGCCGGCCACCGCGGTAACGTTGGCCAGCCCCGCCTGCCGCGCGCGCCGCGCCACCAACTCGACCATGCGCGGCTCCTGGTCCACCGCGTACACCGTGCCGCCGGCCCCCACCAGCCGCGCCGCGGCCAGGGTGAACAGCCCCGGACCGCAGCCGTAGTCCACCACCGCGGCGCCGGCCGTCACGCCCAGGTCGCGCAGCATCTCCCCCGGGTCTGGCTGCCCGAAGCGCGCCGCGCCATCCAGCAGGCTGGCCACCCACTCTTTGGAAAAACGCTCGCTCACGCGGGCTCCCGGTAGACCACGGTGTTCAACTCGCTGTCGGCCAACTCCCCAGGCTTGCGCCCGCCCAGAAACACCCGCGCGTCGTTGACCCGCGACGGGTTGCTCAGGGTATCCACGCGCGTGCCGTCCGGGTAGAAGGTCACGATCATCGCCTCGCGCATGACCGCGGAGTGATTGGCCGGTGCGCCATGCACCGTCCACCCCAGATGAAAGGTGCAGTCGCCGGCGGCCAGCTCCCCGGTCTGGTAGATCTCAAGGCCCTCGCGGGCGATGAAGTCGTCGAAATGGCGCGCTGACTCGTCGCTGATGTGCTGTCCGCCCAGGTCGCCGTAGCGGTGCGAGCCGCGCACGAAGCGAATGGCCCCCATCCGTTCGCTGCAATCGACCAGCGGCATCCACAGCCCCAGCGAGCGGTCGGTGGCGAGCGGCCAGTAGTACTGATCCTGGTGCCAGTGGGAGTCGCTGCCGCCGGGCTGCTTGAACAGCGCCTGCTCATGGAAGATGCGCACCGCCGGCACCCGCAGCAGCCGCGCCGCAATCGCACCGAAGCGCGGCGCCAAGCAGAAGCGGCGCACCCCCTCCGAGTCGAAGCGCAGGCCCAGGGTCTGCAGAAACGCGCCGTGCGCCGCCGTCTCCATCCCCCGCGCGGCGAAGCGGCGCAGCGCCGTCTCGCGGATCACGGCGCCGTAGGCCCGGACCTCCTCCGCGCTCAGCACCCCGCGCAGCACGACAAAGCCGTCGCGCCAGAACTGATCCACCTGCTCGTCCCCAACCGGATACCCCGCCTCCAGCGGCGGCAGCTCCACTCCGTCAGTCATGCCGCACTATACCACGCCGGCGCGCACACCGGCCGGCCCGCTCTGCTATCGGCCTGAGCCACACGCGCCAGCGCCGCGTAGCAGCCAGCCAGCCGGTAGACCTTCTCAACATTCTTCGCCCCGCGCGCCCTTGCCTCTCCTTCCATGGATCGGTATATTCGGTGTTCAACGCTATGGCTGAACATCATCATCGGATTCGTTGGAGGATACCTAATGATCTACGACCACGAATGTTACTTGAAGTGTTACTTGGAGGATTTGATCGGGCGTGAAGACGTCTATGTTACGGATACGGAGACCTCGGGATTCGGCAAGAACGCCGAGGTGCTGGCCGTGACAGTACTCAACACCCGCGGCAAAGTGCTCCTTAATCGTGCGAGCCTGCCGCAAGGCCCAATCTCCCGGTGGGCTACTAAGGTACATGGCCTGACCCATTGGCGGCTACAACAGATGGGCGCCGTCTCTTGGCCGGATCTCCACAGAAGGCTCTCCGATCTGCTCGACGACGCATCGCTGGTGTTGGCGTGGAACGCCCCCTTTGACCTTCGCATGTTGAATCAGACGGCTCGCAGGCACGGACTCGAGCTTCCGGAGCGGCCCTGGGGGTGCGTCATGAGGAGCTACGCCAACGCGCGCCCGGGGCGGCCGCGCGGGCTGGCCGCGGCCGCCGCCGACCTCCGCATACCGGCACGCAACGGCCATACCGCGCTTGGCGACGCGACAACCACGCTCCGCGTGGCGCGGGCGCTGGCCGGAGTCAGGCCGTGACGCGCCGCCGAGCCGGCCGAGGTGGCCGCTTGACCTTCGGATATGGAAGCGGTATCGTATAGTCGGCTCAACGTATCGGCTGCACACCAATATATGGAGGAACACGGAATGATTTGCGACTACGAGCTTTTCCGGCTGGCTACGTACATGCGGAATCTCATGAGGTCTCGCGAGCGGGGCATCCGTCACGCCGCGGAAGAAGAACACCTTCCCGATTGGATCGACGAACACGTCGACTTGCTGCGCTGCCCGCGCCTCTCGGCAAGGATGTCGCCGCCGCGGCTGAGGAAGATGCTCGCGCGTATGCGGGAGCAGTACAGAGGCGCCCGCAAGGATAGCACGGCCCGCGGGGTGCGGCAGCTTGCCAAGATCGCAGGGCTGTCGCGCCTCGACGTTCACATCCTCGAAGTCCTGATCCGCTACAAGACGCAGCCGGTTATCGAGTCGATGATCGATCAGGTCGATCGGCGGGTACGCTACTACGTGTTCAACCTGCGCAATCCGACGCTGGCCGGGCTGCTCGGCGTCTCGGTGAATGCCATTCAACAGCGCGTCACGAACGGCGCTCCGCTGGTGCGGTCGGGGTTGGTCGCGGTCGACGGCGACAACGACATCATGGTATCGCGGCGCGTGCGGCGGCTGGCGAACGTGCCGGACGGCGCCGACCAGGACGTAACCAGCCTGCTGCTGGGTGAACCCGTATGCAGCGAGCTGGAGTGGCGTGACTTCAAGCATCTTGGCGCCGACCGCCGCCAGGTCCGGGACATTCTGCACGGCGCCTTGAGCAGCGACGCCGCCGGCGTGAACGTGCTCTTGCACGGTCCTCCCGGCAGCGGCAAGACGGAGTTGGCCAAGGTACTCGCCGCCAACCTGGGCGTCAAGGTATTCAGCGTCGGCGAGGAGGACGACCGCGGCAACGAACCGACGCGCCTGGAGCGCCTCCAGGAACTAAAGACTGCGCAGGTGCTGCTGGCTGGTGACCGCAACTCCATCCTGCTGTTTGACGAGATGGAGGACATCCTTGGCCCCGAGTCCGACTGGATGGCGCACATGATTGGCTCCTCGTCGGCGCGCGGCAGTGAGGGCTCGACCGTATTCCTGAACCGGATGCTGGAGCAGTGTCGGGTTCCGACGATCTGGACCATCAGCAGCAACGCCTGCTCGGTGTCGCCGGTTATCCTCCGCCGCATGATGTTCGCATTGGCGATGCGCCTGCCGCCCCCAAAGGTGAGGGCTTCGATCTGGCAGCGGCAGCTCGACCGGCACGGCGTACCGGTGACTCCCGCCGACGCCGCGGCGCTGGCGCGGGAGTTTCCCGTGACACCCGGCGTGGCGGAAGCGGCGATTCGCGCCGCGGCCCTTACCGAGGGCGGCATTCCGGCGGTCCGGCGCGGCGTCACCAGCCTGGTGCGCGTGTTGCCCGTTTCCCCCGCGTCCGAGGACGCGCAGCCGCCCGAGCGCTACGACCTTTCTCTGATCGCCGCGGACACCGACCTTGACGCGCTCACCGAGCAGATCGTGGGGGGCGATTCGCCTCAGTTCTCGATGCTGCTGATGGGGCCGCCCGGCACCGGCAAGAGCGCCTACGCCCGCTATCTGGCCGACCGCCTGGGCATGCCCGTGCTGCATAAGCGCGCCTCCGACCTGCTATCCCATTGGGTGGGCGGCACCGAACAGCAGATCGCCGCCGCGTTCAGGGAGGCGAACGACGAGCGCAAGTTCCTGGTGATCGACGAGGCCGATTCGCTGCTGGCCGACCGCCGGCGCGCGCAGCACAACTGGGAGGTGAGCCACGTGAACGAGATGCTCACCTGGATGGAGCGCCATCCGCTGCCGTTCGCCTTCACCACAAATCTGGACGCGATCCTCGATCCGGCGACGCAACGCCGGTTCCTGTTCAAGGTCACCCTCCGCTACCTCACCGCCGCCAAGGCCGAGGCCGCGTTCCGGCTCTACTTTGACCGCCCGGCGCCGCCGGAGGTAGCGACTCTGGCCAACCTGACGCCGGCCGACTTCGACGTAGTCCGCAAGCAGGCCGCAGTCCGCGGCTGCCTGCAGGCCCCCGCCCGCCTCGCCGAGCTGCTCCGGGCCGAGTGCCAAGCCAAGCACGGCCCGACCGCCCACATGGGATTTCAGTGCACTTCGGCGGTGGCGCCGACCGCAACGTGAACGTGCTCACGTCCGCCGCCATCGCCCGCCGCTGCCGCCCTGCGAGACTAGGAGGCTGCCGTGATGTTAGACTCGCCGCCGTGACGACGAAACACCAAGCCTCGCCCGGTGACCGCAAGCACCCGACCTGTAGCACCATAGGAGCAAGCGCACGATGACCGAGGCTTCCAAGCCATCAGAGATTCGCAAGTTCAATCCCGGCATCTTCCAGAGCGACGACGACCTGAAAAAACAGTTCGTGGTTCGGACCGGGGAACTGGATACCGTACTCAGCGCTCTACGCCGGAGCTATTTCTTGCGGCACGTGCTCGTCACTGGGCGTCGCGGAGCCGGGAAGACGATGCTGCTGGCGCGGGTCGCCGCGGAGCTGCGCGCCGCTGATGAGTTTTCGCTCTATCCGGTTCGGTTCACGGAAGAGAGCCATGAGATCATGGATTCGGGAGATTTCTGGCTCGACGCCCTGTTTCATCTTGTCCACGAAACCGCCGAGCGGACTCCTGACTTGTCGCACGATCTGGCCGGCGCTCACGAGCGCCTGGCCTCCGAGTGGCGCGACGACAAGCGCGATGAGCTTTACCGAGAGGCAAGAGAGACGGTGCTTGACGCGGCGGACCGGCTGGGACGCACGCTCGTCCTGATGGTCGAGAATCTGCACGATCTATGGCGCGACGTCGACGATGATTTCGAACGGGAACTTCGCGAAGCACTGCAGAATGAGCGCCGGATCCTGCTGCTCGGTACTGCCACCGAGTCGTTCGAAGGGTCGGACCTCTTCCAAGTATCCGTCTCCCTTGATCCGTTGGATACTGGTGATTGCGGGCGTCTGTGGAGGCAAGTAAGCGGTGAGGCCGTGAAAGAGCGTGAGATCAAGCCACTGGAGATACTCACGGGCGGTAATCCCCGTCTTCTCGTCATCGTGGCCCAGCTCGTACGCCGCCGTTCCCTGCGCGACTACCTTTCCGAGCGCGACCTGATGGAGGAACTGGTTGGACTGATCGACGATCACACCGAATACTTCCGCAGTCACCTGCAAGGGCTTGCGAAGACCGAGCGCCGTGTCTATCTCGCGTTGATAGACCTGTGGCGCCCGTCAACTACCGGTGAAGTCGCGGCGCGAGCCCGCATGGACGTCCGAGTCGTGTCGGCCATGCTTGGAAGGCTCGTCCACCAACGCAACATGGTGAGGCCCGTCGAAGGGGGTGACGAGACACGGCGGAAGAAGCAGCTCTATGCCGCCACGGAGGGACTGTACAGCCTCTATTACAAGCTGCGCCGGTCCGGGCGCAGTGAGGCAGCGAGGGTGCGGTACCTGCTACGCTTCATGGCGGTCTTCTACACCGATTCCGAGCTTGCCGACCCAATCAACGAGTCCGGCGACGAGCCAGATCGGATGTATCGCCTACGGTCCGACCTAACATCCGAGGAGACTTACGTCGCCGATCCTGGCCGCGACTACGAACTGAAAGAGCGGGAAGTGGCGAAGTGGCTGAACAAGGGAGTCGCACCAAGCGAACCGGAGACAGCCGGTGACGACATTGAGCGCTGCGACCAACTGATTGAGCGGCTTGGACACAGCAATGCGCCAAGCGACCAGGAGCAGGTGGCGAAGGCAATGGTCTTCAAGGGAGTTACGCTGTGGCAGCGGAGAGAGTTTGAGCGGGAAATCGACGTCTGCGACGAGTTGGTCGAGCGCTATGGAAAAAGTGACGACCCCGCGGTTCAGGAGCAGGTGGCAAAGGCTCTTGACAACAAGGGTATCACGCTACGGCGCCAGGACGAGGCCGCTGAGGTCGCTGCCTACGAGGAACTTATCACGCGGCTTGCTCACAGTCCCGCTTTGGCGATTCAAGAGTGGGTAGCGGAGGCACAGTTGCGCGTTGACCGTCCTGAAGAAGCGTTGCGAATCTGCGAAGCGCTTGACGCCGACAAAGGATTCCGCTGGCGGGCGGCGTTTATCCGGACGCGGGCACTGTTCAAGCAGGGAAACCACGGAGCCGCAATGGATGCGTTCCGTTCCGTGTATACGGATTTCAGACTCGGCGCAGACGATGAAACAACGATGCGCAAGATGCAGATGTGGTTGATCGAGCTGATTTCCGCCGGCGTACAGCAGCGCCGGCTACTCGAGATTCTGCTGATGGACAAAGAGAGGGCCGCTGCCCTGGAACCGATGGTCGCCGCGCTGCGTAAGGACATGGACCTGCAGGTACGAGTTCCCGAGGAAGTACAGAAAGTCGCCGACGACATCTTCGACGCGATCAGGAATCAACGCCGCCTTCAACGACGCTCGCAGGTTTAGTTCGTGATCACCTGATTTGAGATGATCCACGGTAAACTGGACAGCACCGGAGATCGCCGAGTGGATGAAGCACTACAACGAGGTACGCCCCACGGCGTTCGATGGGCGGACGTCTGCGCAGGAGTGCCGCGACGGGAGCTGGGGTTGTCCACATATCCTCTGGGACGGGCATCCCGCCCGGCTACCACCGGATTTGCGCAGGGAGGGGTGGGTTGACATCCGAACGGATACACCGTAACCTACCCTTGAGCTGTCCAACCACCCGGGACCACCTCAACAATCGAACGGGGCTCAACGTAAGGAGGAGCAGGTACTATGAATGGACTCAGTAGTGACCTCCAGCAAGCAAAGGAGATTTTCAATAGGGGACCGGTCCGCCCCGGTGACGATGCTCCCACTTTCTGGGATACGTTCGCCGAACAGTATGGGGACCGCAAAGATCCCGAGATCCGCAAGCTCGTGGCGAACGGGCTGTTGAATAAGGGCAACATACTATTGTGGCAGGGAAACGACAGGGCCGCGATTGAAGTGTACACTGACCTGAAGGCACGGTATGGCGACGTGGCCGGAGTCGAGAGGTGGGTGCGTAGGTGGATCCGCCGCGCGTCGAAAAACGGCGGAAAGGGATGGGTGGCGAAGACACTGATAAACCAGGGGCTATCCTTTCTTCGGAATGGTGACAATGCGGCCGCGCTTGGGGTCTACGACGAGCTGCTAGGGCGATATGGAGACAGCGCCATTCCCGAAGTTAAGGAGGTGGTAGAGAAAGCGCTGCTAGCGCTATTGCAGCAGGTCAATAGCCACGACGCGGCGGACATCTACGACGAGCTAGTCAGGCGGTATTGTAACAGCGACGTACACGAAGTTCAGAGATTGGTGGCGAAAATGCTGTTGGCTAAAGGACGTATGCTATTGCAGCTGGGCAATAGCCAGGCTTCGGTCGAAGTCTACGACGATCTGGTCAAGCGGTATGGCAACACCACCATTTCCGAAGTTCACGCGGTGGTGGCGAAAGCGCTCTTGGTTAAAGGACGTGTGCTACTGCAGCTGGGCAATAGCCGGGCCGCGGTGGAAGTCTACGACGATCTGGTCAGGCGGTATGGAGACACCGCCATTTCCGAAGTTCAGGCGGTGGTGGCAAAAGCGCTCTTGGTTAAAGGACGTGTGCTACTGCAGCTGGGCAATAGCCAAGCCGCGGTGGAGGTCTACGACGATCTGGTCAGGCGGTATGGCAACAGCGACGTACACGACGTTCAGAGGCTGGTGGCGAGGGGGCTATTAGACAAGGAGTGTATACCAAGTGCCCCGGCAGCCAGCCAGGCCGCGGTGATGATTTACGACAGCATGGCCGATCGGTATGGCTACGGGGTCGACGATCAGAGGAGGGGGCGTAACAGAGGGGGCCATCGGGCACCGGAGGAGCTTTGGGTTCAGAAGATGGTGGCAAGAGAGCTGATGAACAAAGCACGAAAACTCTTGAGGCAGGGCAACAAACAGGCCGCGGTGGAGGTCTATGACGATCTGGCCAGGCGGTATGGCGATGTGCCAGCGGTGCAGACGCTGGTGGCGAGTGCGCTAGTAAATGAGGCGATAGCGCTAGCGCGCAAGGGGCAGCGCGAGGCATGTTCCCAGCCATGGCGACAACGCCGACGCGCGCCTGGACGGGGACAAACCATGCTGCCTGGACGGGGACAAACCATGCTAGCGATGGTATTCGGAATCCTTGCGATTGAGCATGGCGACCTCTCACCCTGGATCCGCGTGGTGCGGGAACCCGCAGCGACAATAGCCCATCCGAATACGGGCGACGAGCCTCCTCGATTTGCGTTCTACAAGATGCTCTGGTTTGCCGACAGTGACGTCCGCGGCGTTCGGAAGCTGGTACAAGAGGTCCTGGAACGCGGGGGGGCAATGCAGATGCTCGATTCGTATGGCGGCCGCGTTGCCCCCAAGGTTCAGAAGGCCGTGGCAGAGGATCTGATCAGCAAGGGAGTATCACAATCTTACGAGCAATCCGCGATTGCGATTTACGACAAGCTGCGCGACCGTTATGGCGACAGCACCGAACCGGCGGTTCAAGAACTGGTAGCGAAGGGTACACTGCACAAGGTACTAATACTATCGCGGCGTGAAGAGACCGCGGACGCGACTGCGATTTACGACAATCTGCACCGTCGGTATGGTGATACATGGATCGTGGATAAGCTATCCTCACTGTCACGAGCTTGTGGTGACGAAGGCGCGATTGCCGCCTACAATAAGCTGCTCGAAGGGTCTTACGAAGGCGACGAGCCATCTGTTCAGAAGCCGGTTCTGGGGGTGCTGTTCAGCAAGGGAGTTTCACTTTCCCGGCTCGGCAACCACGCGGACGCGATTGCGACCTACAACAGGCTGATCGAACAGTATAGCCACAGTAAAGATCCATCCGTTCAGAAACTGGTGATTGAGGCCCTGTTCAGCAGTGGAGTGTCACTATCACGACTCGGCAACGACACAGAACCATCTGTTCGGGCGCTGTTCAGCAAGGGAGTTTCACTTTCCCGGCTCGGCAACCACGCGGACGCGATTGCGACCTACAACAGGCTGATCGAACAGTATAGCCACAGTAAAGATCCATCCGTTCGGAAACTGGTGATCGAGAAGCTGTTCAGCAGTGGAGTGTCACTATCACGACTCGGAAACGACACGGACGCGATTGCCGCCTACAATATGCTGCTTGAACGAACTAACGACAGCGGCGAGCCATCTGTTCAGAAGCTGGTGGTGGAGGCGCTGTTCAGAAAGGGAGTCTCACTGTCGCTCCTTGGCAACGATGCGGACGCTGTTGCGACCTTTAACGGGCTGATCGAACGGTTTGGAGAAAGCACCGTGCCAGAGGTTGAAGCGGTGTTGCCGGTGCCTCCTATTGAGGTGGCAGAGGCGCTGTTCAACAAGGATCTACTCGAAGCGCACAGCGCTGATTCTGCGGTTCAAGAACGGGTGGCAAAAGCGCTATCCAACAAGGGAGGTTGCTTGTGGCGGTTGTGGAATGGCAGTGCCATACATCGCAAGATGGCCGCGACGGAAGTCTATGATAAACTGCTCGAATTGTATGGCGAGAGTAAGGATCCGAAGGTTATTGAGTGCGTGATGTCTGCGTGGATGTCGTGGGCAAAAGACGCGACGTTATATGCCCCAAGTCAGAGGAGCAACTACGCAAATTACCTCAAGAAGGACCTGAACTTAAGAGAACGGCGACTCGCCGAAATAGGCTCAACTCATCGGCCCGTTACAGATCCCACCAAGTGCCCATGACGCAGGTCACGCCGGCGGCGTCCTGGCCGTAGTAGATCGTGAACAGGCGGCCGGGGGCGTATTCGATGGTGGTGGGGTAGCCGAGGTCGCCGTTGGGCAGGTCGGCACGCAGGACGATTTCGCGGTCCATCTGCCAGGTGCGGCCGCCGTCGGCGGAGAGGCAGGCGCGGATCCCGAAGGGCGCCTCGCGGCGGCCGTAGGTGCACAGCACGCGGCCGTCGGCCAGCAGCACGAGTTGGCCGGGGTGGCCGTCCATGGGGGTGGCCTGCGGCGTGCTCCAACTGGCGCCGCCGTCGCCGGAGCGGCAGACGTGCAGGAACGGCCGCGCGCGCAATACGCACAGCAGCTCGCCGGGGGCTACCTCCAGCACGTCGGGTTCGCCGAAGCGCTGGTCCGCGTCGTCCACGACCAGTTGCGGCGTGCCCCAGGTGATGCCGTCGTCCGCGGACAGCAGCAGAAAGGTGAAGCGGTTGTGGGGAGGATGGTGTTCGGTGACCACGTAGGCCAAGCGGCCGTCGGCCAGCGGGCGCGGCCCCACGCGGGTGTAGCCGTCGCGGTAGGGGTCGGCGGCGATGCGGACGGTCTGCTCGTAGGTGCGCCCGCCGTCGGCGCTGCGATGGACGTAGAGGCCGTGGTAGCCGCGCGCCCAGGTATGCTGCGAGTGCCGCCAGTCGCCTTCGTCGAAATCCTCGGTCCAGCCGCGCTGCGGCAGCGCCAGGGAGATCGCCTCGCCCGCCTGCCAGCGCTGCCGCGCTTCGCCCAGCGGGTACCAGCCGAAGCGGAACTGCGCCAGCAGCAGCGTCCCCTCGGCGGTCTGCGTCACCCCCGGGCACTCGGTACCCGACCAGTCGAAGCCGGGGGCGAACGTGGGCGGCTCCCAGGTCCGCCCCTGATCAACGCTGCGCGTGGTGAGGGTGCGGAACAGGGGATCGGAAGGCGGATGCATGCGCGGTTCGCGCCGCCGTGAGTGATTGAACGCCGCCAGCCAGGCGCCGTCCGGGTCGGCCGCGCCGGGCCGTAACAGCACCAGCGACGGATGCGAGATATAGGCCCACGGATCGCGGTGGATCACCACGCTTTCGCCAACGCGCGCTTCGGTCATGCGCGCATCATACCACGCGCCCGCCCGGCGTGCCGGCCCGCGCTCGGCGGCGGCGCCCGGTGGCGCCGGGTTACGCCAGCAGCAGGTCGGCCAGCTCGTCGAAGTCCGCCACCTCGGCGTCGGGGAGGAACTGCGGTTCGGTCTCCTCGTAGGGCAGCCGGTAGCGGTTGACGTAGATGCCGCGCAGGCCGCAGGTGCGGGCGCCGAGCACGTCGAAGCTGTTGGCCGAGACCATGATCAACTCCCCTACTTCGCGCCGCATCAGGCGGGCCGCGGCGCGGTACACCGCGGGATGCGGCTTGAAGGCGGACACCGTGTCGACGGAGATCACGTGATAGAAGTCGAAGCGGATGCGGTTGGCGGCCAGATGCTGCAGGAACGTCGCGTCCCCGTTGGAGAGCGCCGCCAACTCGAAGCGCCCGCGCAGCCGCTCCAGGCTGGCGTGGCACTCGGGAAAGGGGCTGAGCTCCTGCCAGGCGGCAAGGTAGGCGGCGGTTTCGGCGGCGGTCGGCGGCAACCCGTTGGCGCGCGCCACGTAGATGAAGGCACGGCGGACCGTCTCCAGGTAGCCGCCGTGCCCCAGCATCATCAAGCTGTCCTGATACTGCTCGATCCGCTGCCGGTAACGGAGCTGTTGCCAGAACCCCACCGCGTCCACCCCGCCCCGCCCGCGCAGGAACGCGTCCAACGCCGGCGTCAGGCTGCCGCCCAGATCCAGGACGGTCCCGAACAAGTCGAACGCCAGAGCGCGGCAACGATCCAAAGCCCCCATGACTGCGCCACTATACCACACGCGTACCAGCAGCTTACCGCGTCGCGGATTGACTCCCACTCCCACCGGACGCGCGGTAACTCACCGCATCGCCGACGGTGTCCCACTTCTTCCAGACACGCCGTACCGCGCGGACCGTTGCTGCTTCGGGCGCCAGCTTCCGGTAGGCGGCCAGGATCGACCGGCGCTGCTGCGGGTCCAGGTCCGTGCCGGCCAGCGACCGGCACACCAGGTAGAGAAAGATGACCGTGACCGCGCCGTCGTCCTCACCGTCATCCACCAAGTCCCGGAGACTGCGGGCAATCTCGTCGGGCAGTCCGCGCGCCAGCAGATCATCGAGCGCCGGAGCAGCCGGCAGCGGACGCTCTTCCAGTGCGTCGACGAATTCATCCGGGGTGGTAGCGGCGGGTGGTGCGGAAGCCGTCGGTAGCGGTGAACCCAATGATGACCCCAACTTCACCCAATTATGGTACGTGATGCCTTCCTCGGAAGCTGCGGGATCGGTTGCGGGGACCGCCGGGGGCATGGCGGCAGCGCCGTCCTCTGCAGCGAAGGCGGCGGGGCGCTCCAGCCTCCGAAAGGCGGCGGCCCGCTCCAGCCTCCGAATTTTACTCCAACTTAGCGAAAAGTGTACGGTGCCGGTGCCGTGCCAGCCGGCGGCCTGCACTTGCGGGACCTTGACCAGGGCCGGCAGGTCGTCGGCCTTGTCGCCCTCCGCCCGCACGTGGACCACCAGGTAGTCCGTCCACTTCGAGAGAAGCTGATAGCGGACGGCCAGATCGGTCGCCGCGCCCTTGGCCTTGATCGACGGCAAGCGTTGCGCGGCGGCCAAGCGCGCCAGATCGGAACGCGCGGCGCCCGGCCTCTCCTCGGCGACCGCGCCGGCAGCGGCCGGCTCCGGGCTCACCTCCATCCGTTGGGTGATGGTGCGCCCGTCGGCCAGCTCCAACTCCAGGGCGACCGGTCCGCAGGGCCGCTCGGCGAACGATCCGAACAGGTGCATGGTGTCACCGGGGTACGGGGGCGGCAGCGGGTTGGGGAGCGTCCACTGCGCGGCCGCAGGCCAGACCACGCGAGCGGCGCGCGCGGGCGGCGCGAGGATGCGCTGAAAGTGGCGGTGGATGCGTTCGGCCATGTCCTCGCGCGGCGCCACCAACTCGCACGCCCCGCCGGTGGCCGCGGCGAGCTCGCGCACGAACGCCTCGGCGACCGCACTGCCGACGCCGACGGTAAAGATACGGTGGCCGGACCGGCGCGCCTCGGCGACGGGCCGTTTGGTGTCCCACACCTCGCCGTCCGTTATCAGCAACAGGTCCCGGTCCATGCCGGGTTCGCCGGTGGTACCGCGCTCGCCGACGAGTTCGTAGGCGACGCGCAGCGCGGCCCCGATCTCGGTGCCGCCCATGTTGGCGTCCAGGCGGCGCACGAAGCGGCGCGCGTCGGCGATGTTTTCCGGGGTCGCGACGGTTTCGCGGGCGAACAGCGCGAACTGGGTGTTGCCGAACGCGATGATGTCGAACAGATCACCGGGCCGCAGGCTGTCGAGTATCCGCTCCCCGGCAATCCGCACCTGCGCGATCGAGTCGCCGCTCATCGAGCCGGAGCAATCGACCACGAGCTTGAGGTTGCGGCGCGGGGCTTCGCTCAGTCCCGCCAACTCCGGGCGGAAGCTCGCCAGCACCACCCAATCGCCGCCGTCGCGGGCCAGCAGCGCCTTACCGCCGGCCGCCGCCCGCGCGTTGCCTGCCGGCACGGCGACCGCCTCCAACACCACGTCGCGGTCCATCGCCGCGGGCCGGGCAATCTCGACCACCGTCCGGTCCGGCTGTGGCGTTACGGCTAGGTCGTGCGACGGCGATGACCAGCGCGCTCCCTGCAGCACGCCGCGCACCGCCACCTGCAGCCGAAACGAGCGTTCGGCGTCGAACGTGAACTCCGGCGCATGATGCGGGGCCAGGCCGCCGGCGCCGGTGGGGCTGCCGTAGCGCGGGGCGATGGTGGTCGGCATCATGAGGCGGACGGTTTCGCCATTCCAGCGCAGCAGAAGCCCGAACCGGAAGCGGACCGTCGCGGTCTCACCCGGCCCCAGGTTGCCGACGTTGGCGGTGTAGAGCCCCGGCTGCGATTGCTCCAGGCGCACCGCCGCGTCGCCCTCGGCGATGGCGTCCTCGTACCGCTCCTCGGCCGCGGACTTGGCGATTACCGTCCCGGCCAGCCGCCGGTCGCCGAGCTGCACCTCGAATTGCAGCAGCACCGCCCCCAGGGGCAGCGGGAAGGTGTAGACCGCCTCTACGTGGTTGACGCCGGGGTTGCGGTAGCGCTGACTCACGCTCACCACCGCCATCAGGTCGTCGATCTCGGCGTCGGCGCCGACCTCCTCCAACACCACCTCGCCCTGCGCGGTCTCCATCGTTGCGGCCGTTGCGGTGAACGCCGTTGTCCTTCTCATCACTCTGCATCCTCCTCGTTGCGTGTTTGGTCGATGATCTCTGCCGTTCGACGGACGACCGCCCGCACCGCCTCGGGGCCAAGCCCCGACTCGCGCGGATCGATCACCAGTTCGACCCCCGGAGCGATGGTGACGTAGGTCCGCAACGTCACCTCTCCGGGGCGCGGGCGGCGCGGCGGCGGCAGCGGAGCGGAGCTCTCACCACCGCCGGTCACCAGCTCGCGGATACGCTCCAGGCTCAAGCCCGCCCGCTGCCAGGTGCGGATCGCCATCAACTGCTCCACGTGGCGCTTGGTGTAGTAGGCGCCGCGCTTGGCCCCGGCGGGCCGGTCGACGAGTCCCTCCTGGACGTAGTACCGAACCGTGCGCCTGGACAGATCGACCAGCGCGCACAACTCGTCTATCGCGAGCCGGTCGCCGTCGTTCGACATCATCGCCCACCAAGTATACGACAGCTATACTGTAAAAAACAAGTGTCTCAAATAAAGTTTGGCGCGGACGCCCGGACCGCTCCCGCGCCGCGTCCCGAGGGCGGCGTAGCGCTGCAGGGGCTACCGCGCCGGCGGGTCCCGGCACCGGTTGGGCCCGGGCGGCGGCGGGGAGCGCCGGCGGTATGGCCGTCAGCGCGGCGGGCGGGCCGTCAGCGTTGACATCGGCCCGCGCAATCCAATACGGTGGCCGCAATCATGGCCGGTGAGGTCTCCCAGCCCCACGATGGTCTGTTTCGGGCCGTGTTCGGAGAAGTGGCCGAGGCGGCCGACCTGTTGCGCGCCCACGTGCCGGCGGCGATCGCCAACAAGCTGCGGTGGTCGACCCTCGCGCGGCAGGACACCAGCTTCATCAGCAACCGCTTGCGCGCGAGCGAGGCGGACCTGCTGTTCGAAGTGCAGCGCGAAGTAGATGTAGTAGATGATGTAGATGAAGATGACGACGCGCTGGCATGGCTATACGTGCTGCTCGAGCACCAATCGACGCCCGACCCCGAGTTGCTGCTGCGAATGCTGAGGTACTGTATCAGAATCTGGGAACAGGACCGGCGGGTGCGCCCCAACGAGGAGTACCTGCGCCCGATTGTCCCTCTGGTGCTGTACCAGGGCAGGGACGGGTGGACTCCGAGGTGTGAGTTCTCGGAGCTGTTTGCCCCCGAGGTACGGGATTGGCCCGGCGTACCGCGCTACGCGCATCTGCTGATCGACCAGACGCAGGTAGGGCCGGATGAGTTGCGCGGTGGGTTGCGGGGCCGCGCCGCGCAACTGGCGCTGATGGTGCCGCACCGGGAGGGTTGGCCGGTGATGGAGCGGCTGGTGCCGCTGCTGGCGGAACTGGTGCAAGTCTGGGGACTCGATGAAGTGGAGCAGCTCATTGTGTACGTGGGGGCCACGACGCCGGACGATGAGCTCTGGAACCGATTTTCCGACGAGGTACGGCGAAAGGTACCGGGAGGTGGGGAACTGATGACCAAGACTCAGACGATGCTAGAGTTGGTTGGGAACAAGATGCGGCAGGAGGGCCGGCAGGAAGGCCGGCAGGAAGGCCGGCAGGAGGGCCGGCAGGAAGGCCGGCAGGAGGGCCGCCAAGAAGGCCGGCAGGAGGGCCGCCAAGAAGGTGCACTGATAAGTCGCGTGCGAACCATTGAGGGATTCCGGGGCCAAGGTGCGTCGTGGTCCATGATAGAGGCGGCCACCGGAGTCGACGAGGACGAGTTCGCGCGGCTCAAGCAGCAATTGGAAGCCGCCGTCGGCAGCGCCTGAGCCACCCCGCACGCGGACTGCTCCCGCCGCGGCAGGGTATCGGCGATCGGCTGCTGCGGCCCCTTGGTTGCGGCTAAGCGCCGGCAGCCGGAAGGGCTACTTCGTGCTGGCGGGGGTGGCCGTGGAAGGCTCGGTCGGGCAGCTCTGGCCGGGGGCAACGCCGCACACGGGGCAGGCCTCCTGCTGGTCCATGAAGGCGTTGGCGTTGGAGCATCCCGGCTTGCGCACCTCTTCGTCCTTGCCGAATAGCACGCGCAGGCCGAGGAACGCCGCCGCCAGCACCATCACTCCAACTGCCAAGATCACCGTCATCGTATCAACCAGAGTACCGCATACCGAGCCGCGCCGCCAACCGCCCCACTCGCGCGACTGGCCATGCCGGCGGCGAACGCCGCGTCACCGCGCGGGCGGCTACCTGACGGGCACTGAAGTCGAGGTCTCCTGCCAACAACAGTAGTCATCTCAGGATCGCTTTCTCCAGTCTTGAGCTGGTCGGCCGCCTCCACCTCTCCTCTGGTTCTTCTCTGGATTATGTTGGTCGATCTTGTCCGCCTCTATTGCCCTACGAGTACGTGAAGTGCTTCGGCGATCAGCTTCCTGCCAAACGAAGTACTCAACGTCAGGATCGAAATCTCCCGTTCTCGTATGCTCGGCCTTACGCCGCTGGAGATCAACCGCTTCACCTACATAGGTAACTCTCCCTGTGTCTTTCTCGATGAACCTATAGAGACCCGGGCCAGGAGGTGGATCCTGGCGACTTGGACGTCCTCGGCCAAGAATTCCCATGCGCTCATTCCTCCCCTTGAAATAATATGGAGGAGTTTCCGCGAAGACCCCTCCCAACCAACTATACCGCCAAGACGTGGCAGGTGCCAACGGCCCGACGACTCGCACGATCCCCGACTCCTATCGAGTAGCACTGAAGTCGAGGGGGTCGGCGTCGGTGAGGGCATCGATGTCGAGCTTCAGCAGCCAGCGGTCAACGCGCAGGATTTCGCCGTCCATCGCAAGCAGCTCGCGGGCCAGCTCCGCCTGCGCCAAGACCGACGGGACCACGATCCCGGCGTCCAGTGCCGCCTGCGTTTCCACTACCATGAGCGCCGCAAGGCGCGTTTCCTCACGGTGCTCCCAGGTGCGCTGGTCCAGGTCACGGACGCGGCGTTCGAGGGTGACTAGCTCCTCAGCGAACTCCCGCCGCGCGCTGGTACCTTCCAGCTTCGCATCCTCGACGGCGTTGTCCAACCGCTCGGTCTTGATCCGCTGCTGACCGCCGTCGAGGATCTGGAGCGTTAGCTCGAAGCCAAGCCCGGCCGCGAGCTTGTTCTCCCGCCAATCGTAGGAGGCATTGACGTTCACCTCCGGCCACCGGCTGTTGCCATCCTCACGGATGCGGTGCTCGCCGACGCGCAGGTCCACCACTGCGTCCACCACTGCGGGGGCACGCTCCACGGTGTCCGCGCCGGGGAGCGCCAGCAACGCCTCGGCGAGCAGTCCGAAGCGGCGCGCGCCGGTGCGTTGCTCGAAGGCGTCGAGGTCCTGGTCCAACAGACGCTGCGTGGTGTCCAGGGCGCGGCGTTTCTTTTCCAGGTCGAACAGCAGCGTCTGGAAACTGTGGCTCTGCTGATTGTCCTGGAACAGGTCGCGCCGGCGGTCCACGTCATCCTCCAGTTCCGCTATCTCGTGCCCGCTGCTCCGCGCGGCTTTGCGATGCTTCAGTATCTGCTTCATGCTCTGCAGTATCTCGCGCGTGATGCCACGTACCCGTGCGCGCGCGTTGCGTTCAGCCTGCACCACGCCGTGGGCGGCCTCCAGGTTGTCGCCAAGTTGGGTGTCAAGCCCCAATAGCGGTTTGAGCGGCTGCTTCACCTCCGAATCGAGATCAATCGACCCTATGTCTTCATTGTCCCAATCCTCGACGGCGTTTCGTTCGTCCGCTTTGCACGTTGAGAGGTCGTCGCCGACCCTGTTGCAGTCCAAAGAAGCGGTCGTCGAGATGCTGCCGAACGGATGGGGGAGATCGGCCTTGATGGTAGCACCTATGTTGTAGTTTAGGCCGAATTCGCCATCCTCACTGAAATCCCACGAGGTGCCTGCACTTGGCGAGATACTCAGATCCAGGCCGAAGCTGTTGCCGGCCGCGCGCGCGGCCACGTCGAGCTGGCGGTTGCGCACCTCCAGTTGCTGTTGGGCCAGGGCGTCGTCGCGGGCCATGGCGGCGCGCACCAGTTGTTCGAGACCGGGCCCATCGCCCTCCGCGGACTGCGCGGGTGCCACGCCGGCGGCCAGGGCCAACGCTACGCCGATGACCAGGGCAGCGCAACGCTGCCGACTCCTTCTCAGCACGCCGTTAGAGTAGCCGCGTTTGGCGTCAATGGGAAGTGCCGGGCCGCGCTTGGCCTGGGCCTGCCACCAGGGCGGTCCTTCGCTGGCAAGGCTGGCCGCTCCGCGCCGGTGCGGCCGGTACCGTCCATGGCGGACCCATCCCCCCGGCGCGCTTCCAGGGGCCGGTCCGCTTCGACGCGCCGTAGCCGGCGCCGGCCTGCGCGCGACGAGCAGGGACCGCCGCCATTGGACGCTCAGGGCGGGGCCTCGGTTGGCCGCACGACGGACGGGAGGCGGGATGCCGGTCGAGGGAGCCGCGGTGTACACGCCCGCTACTCCTTAGCCGGGCCGCCGCCGGCGCCGTACCGCTTGACCAGCTCGTCGTAGACCGCGATGGCGCCCGTCTCGTTGCCTTGCTGCGAAAGCGTTTGTGCCTTGTTGGTCAGCGCCATTGCCACGCGCTCCCGGACCTCGGGATCTTCGCTGCGGCGATACCGGCGGATCACCTCGTCGTAGATCGCGATCTCGCCCGCGTCGTCGCCCTGCTGCGAGAGAAACACTGCCTTGTTGATCAGCGCCGACGCCACGTGCTCCTGAACGCCGGGCACGTCGCGCGCGCCGCACCTCCCGATCAACTCCTCGTAGACCGCCACCGCGCCCGCTTCGTTGCCCTGCCGCGACAGCGCCATTCCCTTGTTGAACAGCCCTCCCGCAGCCCGCGCCTGAACCCCGGGCACCTCGCTGGCGCCATACTTCTCGGCCAAGTCGTCGTAGAGCGCGATCGCGGCTTCGTCGTTGCCCTGCTGCTCCGCAAGAACCTGCGCCTTATTGACCATCGACCCCGCCACGCGCGCCTGAACCCACGGATCGTCGCTGGCGCCGTACCGTTCGAGCAGATCGTCGTAGACCGCGATCGCGGTCCAGTCGTCGCCCCGCTGCGCCAGGGTCACCGCCTTGTTGAACAGCGCGTTCGCCACCAGTTCGTCAAACCCGAATACGCCGTCGGCGCCATACCTGTCGACCACCTCGTCGTAGCACGCGATCTCGCCCTCCTCGTCGCCCTGCCGCGACAGTGCCACCGCCTTGTTGAACAGCGCCCATGGCGCCTGCGCCCGAACCTCCGGCACGTCGCTGGCGCCATACCTCTCGAACAGCTCGTCATAGACGGCGACCGCGCCCTCGTAGTTGCCCTGCCGCGACAGCGCTACCCCCTTGTTGAACAGCGCCTTCGCCACGTAGACCTCAATCCGGTCGATCATCGGCTGCATCTTATCTTACTCCTCGTTGCGGATGCGGACAGCCCGGGGCGGCCGCCAACCCGGGCGCAAGCGCGTTTCCGCGGCAGCGGGGGCATTGCGGCCGATACTTAGCAATGTGCGTGCCCATCGCGGCGACCATCCGGGTGACGGCGCCGCCGTAGATTCCGCGCCGCCGCGGCCGGGGCGTGATCCGGTCATGCGGCGGCTTTATCTGTTCATCTCGTTCCTCGGCCTCTGCGTGCTGGCGCTCCTGTGGCGCTACGGCACCTTTATGACCGGGGGCGAGTTCCCGCCCGAGGAGACCGCGGTGCGCCTGCCGGAGGTGGAGCGCGGCCCGATCCTGGACCGCAACGGGCGCGTGCTGGCCGTTACCCTGGAGCGCGACTCGGTGACCGCCTGGAACCCGTCCGTCTCCGCCCCCGAGAAGTCGGCGCAACAGCTCGCGGCGATCCTGGGCACCGGCGCCGGCGAGATCCGGGAGCGCCTGCAGGCCGGCCGCTTCACCTTTATCCGCCGCCACGTGAGCGCCGAGCAGTCCGCCGAGATTCGCGCCGCCCACGAGCGCGGCGAGCTGCAGGGCATCCACCTCAAGCCGGAACAGACCCGCTCCTACCCGGAAGGCACGCTGGCCGCCCCGCTGCTCGGATTCGTGGGGGTGGACAACATCGGCCTGGAGGGCCTCGAAAACACCTTCAACTACGTGCTCGCGCCCGACACCATCACCACCGACGGCACCGGCGTGTTCGGCAACCGCCTGTTCCTGACCATCGACGTCAACGTCCAGCACGCGATGGAGGAGATCGCCGGCGCCGCCTACCGGGAGCATGACGCGGACGCCGTCTTCATCATCGTGGCCGCCGCCGACAGCGGCGAAATCCTCGGCTACGCGTCGCAACCGGGGTTCGATCCCAACGACTACACCGCCTTTCCGAGCGAGCGCTGGCGCAACGCCATCGCCACCGACGTCTACGAGCCGGGGTCGGTGTTCAAGGTCTTCACCGTCGCCTCGCTGCTGCAAACCGGGGCGATCAGCACAACCATGACCTTCCCCAGCCCCGGCTACTACCGCCGCACCCTCCCCAATGGCCGCGTCATCCGCATCGGCGACCTCGGCGTGTACGGCAACATCACCGCCGAGAACGTCCTGCGCTACTCCAGCAACGCCGGCACCGCCCACGCCTCGGACCGGATCGACGCCGACAACTTCTACCGCATGCTGCGCGCCTTCGGCTTTGGCGAGCCCACCGGCGCCCCGTTGCGCGGCGAAAGCTCCGGCCTGCTGCGCCCGGTGGAGGAGTGGTCGGCCCGCACCAAGCCCACGGTCGCCATTGGCCAGGAGATTTCGGTGACGCCGCTGCAGATCGTGCAGGCGGCAACGGCGCTCACCAGCGGCGGCGTGCTGCTGCGCCCGCAGTTGGTCCATCGGATCGTCGCCGCGGACGGTACCGTGGTCCGGCCGTTTGCGCGCGAGCCGTTGCGCCCGGTGCTGTCGCCGGAAGTGGCCGCGGCAGTTCTGGGGATGATGGAGACGGTGACCGAAAAGGGAACCGCCCGCCTGGCGCGCGTCAAGGGCTACCGGCTCGGCGCCAAGACCGGCACCGCGCAGGTGTTCGATCCGGCGGAGGGGCGTTACTCGGACGAACACCTGATCGCCTCGATCATCGGGGTGTTGCCGGTCGATGCCCCGCGCTTCATCGCCTACGTGGTGATTCAGCACCCCAAGGGAGCGCGGCGCTACGGCGGGTTGATCGCCGCGCCGGTGCTGCGCGAGGTGGTCCGCTTCCTCACCACCTACTACCGGCTGCCGCGCAACGGCGAGGAGAGCGTCCGCCACCCGGCCCACATAGTGGTCTCGGCGACGCCGCATCTGCCGCAACTGACGCTCGGCGGCGAGTTGCCGAATCTGGTGGGCCTGCCGAAGCGGCGCCTGCTGCCGCTGCTGCCCCTCCTTGAGGAGGGCGGCCTGCAGGTGACGCTGCACGGCTCCGGCTACGTAACCCGCCAGGAGCCGGCGCCGGGCGTCGCCCTGACTGGCGACCACACCATCCAACTCTGGCTGGAGTAACCCCCGCCGCCTGACCCAGGGCGCGCGCGAGCCGGGCCGCCTCCCCCGGTCACCGCGCCGCGCTCGCGCGCCTTGATTCTTTGGGCGCCAAGGGGCTACGTTAGCGCCAGTCATGGCAAAACGACCGCGGACCGCCATCTCCCCGACCCGCGCCGAGAACTATCCCGAATGGTACCAGCAGGTGGTGCGCGCCGCCGACCTGGCCGAGCTGTCGCCGGTGCGCGGCTGCATGGTGATCAAGCCGTGGGGATACGCGGTGTGGGAAAACATGCAGCGCGTGCTCGACGGCATGTTCAAGGCGACGGGGCACACCAACGCCTACTTCCCGCTGTTCATCCCGCTGCGCTACCTGGAACGGGAAGCCAAGCACGTCGAAGGCTTCGCCAAGGAGTGCGCGGTGGTCACCCACCATCGCCTGGAGCCGGGGCCGGACGGCGGCCTGGTGCCGGCGGGGGAGCTGGACGAGCCCTACGTGGTGCGCCCGACCAGCGAGACGATCATCGGCGAAATGTACGCCAAGTGGGTGCAGAGCTACCGCGACCTGCCGATCCTGATCAATCAGTGGGCCAACGTGGTGCGCTGGGAGATGCGCCCGCGGCTGTTCCTGCGCACTGCCGAGTTCCTGTGGCAGGAGGGACATACCGTCCACGCCACCGCCGCCGAGGCGCAGGAGGAGACCCTGCGCATGCTCGACGTATACGCCGACTTCGCCGAGAACTACATGGCGATGCCGGTACTGCGCGGCGAAAAGAGCGCCCTCGAACGGTTTCCCGGCGCCGTCAACACCTACACCATCGAGGCGATGATGCAGGATCGCAAGGCGCTGCAGGCCGGCACCTCCCACTTCCTGGGCCAGAACTTCGCCAAGGCGTGCTCCATCAACTTCGCCGACCGCAACGGCTCGCTGGTGCACGCCTGGACCACATCCTGGGGCGTGTCCACGCGCTTGGTGGGCGGTCTGATCATGACCCACGGCGACGACGACGGCGTGGTGCTGCCGCCGCGCCTGGCGCCGCAGCAGGCGGTGATTCTGCCGATCTACAAGGAGGCCGCGCAGCGCGACGCGGTGCTCGCCGGCTGCCGCGCGCTGCAGCAGCGGATGAGCGAGCAGCAATACGCCGGTGAGCCGGTGCGGGTCACCATTGACGACCGCGACCTGCGCGGCGGCGAGAAGAACTGGCATCACGTGAAGCGCGGCGTGCCGTTGCGCCTGGAGCTGGGGCCGCGCGACCTGGAGGCCGGCACCGTGTCGGTGGCGCGCCGCGACCAGGCGCCCCGCGACCGCCGCGCCGTCCCCCTGGACCGCTTCGCCGCCGAAGCCCCGGGGGTGCTTGCAGAGATCCAGGACGGCCTGTTGCAAGGCGCGCGCAAGTTCCGCGACGACCACACCGTGACCGTCGCCGGCGCCGCCGAGTTCGAGGAGTATTTTCGCGATGACCCGGAGGCCGGCTTCGCCATCGCCCCCCTCGCCGGCGGCGCCGAGCGGAACGAGGAGTTTCTGACGCTGCTGAAGCGCCTCAAGGTGAGCGCCCGCTGCATCCTGGGGACGGTGGGCAACGGCGCCGGGCCGGCCGCCGGCGCGGCGCCGGCCGCCGACGGCGGCCATACCTGCGCCTTCACCGGCGCCCCGGACGCCGCGCAGGTGGTATTCGCCCGCGCCTATTGAGATTAGGAGCGGAACAGGCGATGATGGGCTCGCGTTTTACTCGATGTGCCTTGTGGTACCTTGTGCCACGGTTGCTCAGGCAACGGGCCACTCGGGTGGTAGGAGAATTCATAAGGAGCGCAGTATGTCAGCAGATCATGTGAAAGCCGCGGCAGCGCTGTTGCAAAAAGGAATGACACTACGTGAGCAGGGCAACCCTATGGACGGGATCACCGCGTTCAACGAAGTGGCCGAGCGGTTTGGCGACAGCGGCGCACCTGCGGTTCAGGAGATAGTCGCGAAATCTCTGTTGAGGAAGGGAACGACACTATTCCGATACCGACCGGACCAGCGTGCCGAAACGATCAAGGTATACGACGATCTGGTTAAGCGATTTGGAGACAGCGACGTACCCGGCGTTCAGGAGCAGGTCGCGAAGGCCCTGTTCAACAAAGGAGTAACACTCGGCCAGCAGGACAGGGCTGCAGACGGGACTCAAACCTACGACGACCTGATCGCGCGGTTCGGGGATAGCGACGTACCAGCGGTTCAGGAGCTGGTCGCGGAGGCCCTGTTCAACAAAGGAGTGACGCTCGGCTGGCAGGACAGGGCTGCAGACGAGATTCAAGCCTACGACCACCTGATCGAACGGTTCGGAGACAGCGAGGTGCCTGAGGTTCAGGAGCAGGTCGCGAAGGCTCTGGTCAACAAAGGAGTGACGCTCGGCCAGCAGGACAGGGCTACAGACGAGATTCAAGCCTACGACCACCTGATTCAGCGGTTCGGAGACAGCGACGTACCCGGCGTTCAGGAGCAGGTCGCGGAGGGCCTGCTCAACAGAGGAGTAACGCTCGGCCAGCAGGGCAGGGCTGCGGACGAGATTCAAGCCTACGACCACCTGATCGCGCGGTTCGGAAACAGCGACGTACCAGCGGTTCAGGAGCTGGTCGCGGGAGGGATGTACAACAAGGGACTTACGATAGAACGACAGGAGAGCTCTGAGCACGCGATTGAGATATACGACCACTTGATCGAACGGTTCGGAGACAGCAACGTACCCGGCATTCAAGAGCAGGTTGCGAAGGCTCTGGTCGCCAAAGGAGTAACGCTCGGCCAGCAGGACAGGGCTGCAGACGAGATTCAAGCCTACGACGACCTGATCGCGCGGTTCGAACATAGCGACGTACCAGCGGTTCAGGAACTGGTCGCGGGAGGGATGTACAACAAGGGACTTACGATAGAACGACAGGAAAGCTCTGAGCACGCGATTGAGATATACGACCACTTGATCGAAGGGTTCGGAGACAGCGAAGTGCCTGAGGTTCAGGAACTGGTCGCGATGTCTCTGAACAACAAGGGAATAGCGCTCGGCCAGCAGGACAAGTCTGCTCACCAAATTCAAGTCTACGACGACTTGATTGGTCGGTTCGGAGACAGTGAGGTGCCAGCGATTCAAGAACAGGTCGCGGGAGCGATGTTCAACAAGGGACTTACGATAGAACGACAGGAGAACTCTGAGGACGCGATTGAGACATACGACCACTTGATCGAACGGTTCGGAGACAGCGAGGTGCCAGAAATTCACGAATTGGTGGAGCGCGCCAAACAGCAATTACCTCGGCGAAGAGAGTGGTGGGTACATGGAAAACGACATCGGGCTGGGAACAAACCTGCCGTAATCTGTTCGGATGGAACGAGAGAGTGGTGGGTAGATGGGAAACGACATAGAGAAGGAAACGAACCTGCCATCGTCCGTGCTGATGGCACCAAGGAGTGGTGGAAAGATGGATCGAGATACTACCCGGAACATGATTCCAAATCAGACGTATAGCGATCACAAAGATGGCCGTTAATCTGTTCGTTATTGCCATTGTCGTAGCCACCGGCGCGCTGCTCGCCGTGATGACCGGCGCCATGACGCAGCCGGTGCTCAAGATGGTGCGCTCCGGTCAGGGCGTGCGCGTCAGCCAGGGCCTGCTGCTCGGCGTCCTCCTGCTGGCCGAGTTTGCGGTCGTGGTGTGGCTGGTGGTGGTCGTCTCGCAGCTCTGACCGCGCGCGCCCCTACGGCGCCGCCGGATCAATGCGATACAGCCCGCCACGCCGCTCGTCGGTGAGCAACCACAAGCGCCCGTCCGGCCCCTGCCGCACGTCCCGGATGCGCCCGGGGCGGCGCTCCAGCAACACCTCCTGCTCCACCACCTCCCCGTCGCGCAGCACCACGCGGCGCAGGTGACGGCCGGCGAGCGCCCCCACGAACAGGTCACCCTGCCATCGCGGAAACTCGGTACCGGTGTAGAACGCCATCCCGGACGGCGCGATGGAGGGCGTCCAGTGCAGCAGCGGCGGTTCCATCCCCGGCGCCTCACTGCCGACTCCGATGCTCCCCCCGGAGTACTCGCGGCCGAAGGTCACCACCGGCCACCCGTAGTTGGCGCCGCCGCGCACCACGTTGATCTCGTCGCCGCCGCGCGGGCCATGCTCGTGAATCCAGATCGCGCCGGTGTCGGGATGGATGGCCAAGCCCTGGGCGTTGCGATGCCCGAAGGAATACACCTCCGGCGCTGCGCCGGGGATGGCGAGCGCGGTGGTACGCGGCGACGGCGTGCCGTCCGGGCGGATGCGCAACACCGAGCCGGCGTGATCGGAGGGGTCCTGGGCGCGGTCGCGCTGCCGGCGGTCACCGATGGTCACCAACAGGTCGCCGTCGGGCAGGAACGCCAGGCGCGCCCCGAAGTGGCCGGAGCCGCTGGAAGCGCGGTTCATGGCGAAGATGCGGCGCAGCCCGAGCAGGCGGTCGCCGGCCAGCTCGGCGCGCGCCACCGCGGTGCGGGCGCCGCCCCCGACCGGCTCCGAGTAGGCGAAGTAGAGCAGCCGGTTGTCGGCAAAGCCGGGATCAAGCACCAAGTCCAGCAGGCCGCCCTGCCCCGCCGCGGCCACCCGCGGCACCCCCTCGACTTCGCGGGTGCTGCCGTCCGCCGCCGCCACGCGCAACAGCCGGCCGCGGCGCTCGGTAACCAGCACGTCGCCGCCGGGCAGAAACGCCATCGCCCAAGGATGCCGCAGCCCGGTAGCCACCTCGACTAACTGAAACCGATGTACCTTCGAGTCATGGCTCTGCGTCTGCGCCGCCGAGCCCACGCCAGCCAGCAGCAACAGCAGCGCGAAGCTGAACAGCCGCGCGGCGCGCATGCGCAAACTCGCGCAGCCCGGCCCACCCGCCGTTGCCGCAGCCGGCGCTACGAGCGCCCCGCGCGGTGCGTCAACCACGCCACGCACTGAACGGCGCCACTTCCAACCACACCCGGCGCCGTGCGCCACGCGCCGGCCAAGTAACTGCCTTGGTTCGGGATGCATGTTCTCCAATGCTACCGCCGCCCGCGCCGTTCGTCACCCTGTGTTGCGTCCTGCGCCCAGACCATAGCCGGGACCGGCTGCGAGCGGCGGTGGACGGCCGGACTACCGGCGGGCGGCCCCGAGCCGCACATGGCGGTGGCGGTGATGAGCGGCGGCGGTTGGCGGGCGCCGGCCCGCGGGTTAGCATGGGCGCCATGTCACGCGAACCGAATGATGCCGACGCGCGCACCGGCGCCGATGCGTTGCGTTGCCTCGCCAGCGAATTCGCGCAGGCGCGCCAGCTCGCCGAACGCGCGGTCGAGCAGATGCCCGCGGCCGACCTGGGCTGGCTGCCGGACGAACGCTCCAACAGCGTCGCCATGCTGATGAAGCACGTTGGCGGCAACCTGCGCTCCCGGTTCACCGACTTCCTGACCACGGACGGCGAGAAGCCGGACCGCGACCGCGACGCCGAGTTTCGCAACGACGTGGTGGACAAGGAGGCGGTGCTCGCCGCGTGGCGGGCCGGATGGGAGTGTCTGGAGGCGAGCCTCGCCAGCCTCACCCCCGCCGACCTGGGCCGCGAGGTCACCATCCGCGGCGAGCCGCACACCGTCCTGCAGGCGCTGCTGCGGGCGGTCAACCACTCCTCCTACCACAGCGGCCAGATCGTGGAGTTGGCCCGCATGCGCACCACGGACTGGACCACGCTGAGCCGCCCCCGCACCACCCCGCCGTAACGCGCGGCGCTACTGCTTGACGGCGCGCAGGCGCAGGCGCACGTAGTCCACGCTCCAGGAGCCGTCGGCGGCCCGCAGGCGCGGCGCCGTGGCCTCTTTCACCTCCGCCTCCACCTGCCGCCGAACACCAGGGTCAAGGTCTTCCAGGAACGCGGTGGCGAAGACGCGCAGCCACTCGGTGATGCTGCCCGGCACCGCGGTCGGGCGCCGGAACAACCTGATCTCCGGCACCGCGAAGCCGTGCGCTTCGAGCAGCGCGCGGTACGCCGCGGCGGTGGGGAAGTACCAGGGGTCGCGCGCCGCCGGATCGATCCCGCGCCGGCGCAGGGCGCCGTATACCGCTTCGCGCACCGCGGCCACGTTGCCGGCGCCCCCGAACTCGGCCACGAAGCGGCCGCCGCGCCGCAGCAGGCGATGGACTCCCGCCACCACCGCCGCCGGCGGCCGAACCCAGTGCAGCACCGCGTTGGAGAACACGGCGTCGAACCCGCCGGCCGGCAGCCCGGTCTCCCGGAGCCGGCGCGCGTCGCCCTCTATCACCTCCAGCCCGCGGCCCCGCGCCGCGGCCACCATCGCCGCGCTGCGCTCCACCCCGACCACGCGGCAGCCGCGCTCGGCGAGGCGCACCGTCAAGGCGCCGTCGCCGCAGCCCAGGTCGAGCACCCGCTCCTGCGGGCGCGGATCGAGCAGCTCCATCACCCCGCGGCCCAGCTCCGGCACGTACGACGCCCAACGGCGGTAGGCGTCGGGGTTCCACTGCTGGCCGCCGGCGGCGGCCGCGCGCTCGGGCCTCTCCCCTGCGGTCATCGGCGGGGACGGTACACGACCGCGGGCGTAGATGGTAGGGTGCGGGGCACATGAACGCTTCAATCGCCGTCCTCGAAGGCGACGGCATCGGGCCGGAGATCGTCACCGAAGCGGTGAAGGTGCTGGACGCGGTGGCCGCGCGCTACGGCCATCAGTTTTCCTATCAGCGCACCCCGTTCGGCGCCGGCGCCTGGTTCGCCTGCGGCGCCGCGTTTCCCCCGGAGTCCAAGGCGGTGTGCGATGCCGCCGACGCGATCCTGAAAGGCCCGGCCGGCGTGGCGCTGGACCGGATGCGGTCGATCCCGGTGGACCAGCGCCCGGAGCTGGCGGTGCTGGAGCTGCGGCAGCGCTACAATACCTTCGCCAACTACCGCCCGGTCACGCTGCCGGGGCGCTTGGCCCGGCTGTCACCCCTACGCCCGGAGGTGATCGGCGACGGCATCGACATCCTGATGATCCGGGAGTTGGTGGGCGGCATCTACTTTGGCGAGAAGGTGGAGGGCGAGCACACCGGCGGGCGCTACGCCAGCGACGACTGCCGCTACTCGCGGGAGCAGATCGAACAGGTCGCGGCGGTGGCGTTCGACGAGGCGCGCGCGCGCTCCTGCCGCCTCACCGTGGTCCACAAGGCCAACATCCTGGCCACCTCGCGGTTGTGGGAGCAGGTGGTGGAGCAGGTCGCGGCGCGCTACCCGGACGTGGAGCAGTCGTTCATCCTGGTGGACAACGCCGCCTTTCAGTTGGCGGCGGACCCGGCGCAGTTCAACGGGGTGATGCTGCTGGACAACATGCAGGGTGACATCCTGAGCGACCAGGCGGGCGGCATCGTCGGTTCCCTGGGCCTTATGTGCAGCGCCAGCGTGGGGCCGGAGCAGAGCTACTACGAGGCGGTGCACGGTTCGGCGCCGGACATCGCCGGGCGCGGCGTGGCGAATCCGTTTTCCCTGATCGGCAGCGCCGCGCTGCTGCTGGAGAAGAGCCTGGGCCTGCGCGCTGAGGCCGCGGCGGTGTGGGAAGCGCTGTGGGGAGCGCTGGCGGCCGGCCGCAGGACCGCCGACCTGGCCGCGCAGAACGGCGGCGCGGCGCTGTCGACCGCGGCCTTCGGCGACGAAGTAGCGCGCCGCGTGCGGCAGGAGGCATGAGTTGAGCCATCCCGTTCACCTCGCCACCCCCGCTACCCCGGCTACCAACGCCGCCGTCACCGCCACCGCCACTGCCACCACCGCCGCGGCCGGGCCGATCGCCGTCCCGGCGGCGGGAGTCGATCCCGATGCCTCCGCCCTGCAGCAACATGGCATCGCCGTGCCGCGGGCGCTGCAGGCGCGCCCGCCGCGCGTGTTGATCCCCGAGGAAGTGCTGCAGCGCCGGGTCACCGCGCTGGCCGCCGAGCTGGCCGAGCATCACCCCCGCGGCAGCGAGCTGGTCATCACCCCGGTGCTCACCGGCGCGTTCATGTTCGCGGCCGACCTGGGCCGCGCGCTGGCCGCGGCCAGCACCATCGACGTGCGCTACGAGTTCGCCAAGACCAGCACCTACGGCGCCGCGATGGACGCCGCCGGCGCGCGGCGGCGGGTGCACGTCGACCTGCAGCCGGCGGACGTGGTCGGGCGCGCCATGCTGCTGGTGGACGACATCCTCGACCACGGCTTTACGCTCTCGGCGTTGCGCGACCGCCTGGCGCGCTGGGGCGTGCGCAGCGTGCAAGTGTGCGTGCTGCTGGACAAGCAGCTCACCGATCCCCCGCCCCACACCCTGGCGCAGCGCGCCAAGGCGGCCCCCGACCTGGTGGGCTTTCAGATTCCCGACGTGTGGGTAGCGGGCTACGGCCTCGACGCCGCCGGCGCCCTCCGCCATCTCCCCTGCATCGTCGCCGTCGACGACTCGGACTGAGCCGCGAGCGCCACCATGAGCAGCAGCGCGCGAGAAGGAGGAGGAGTCACCGTGACCGCGCGCCGGCGGCCCAGCGGACACGCTCGATCCATTGCTGCGCGCACCACCGAGCTGCACCTTGACATGGACGCTCGACGCCACTACGATGAGACCGTCAACATGTGGACCACCCATGAGCACTAAGCAGCCCCCCCCCTCCGGAACTCAACGACTTCGTGAACGTTCGTGGCCGACCTGCAGTGTTTCTGTTTCTGACGGAGTCGATGAACCTCGCGCATGTGTTTCAAATGAGGGAAGCGCTTGGAAGCCACAAATTCGAGGAACTGGATCTCGTAATCCATTCGGGCGGTGGCAGTATTCACGCAGCGTATCAGATAGCCGAGCTGTTGCGGCTACATGCAAAACGGGTCCACGCGTGCGTTCCCATCTATGCCAAGAGTGCCGCTACACTATTGTGCCTTGGGGTGGAGCAGATACTTGTGGACGATCTCGCTCAACTCGGTCCTCTGGACACCCAGATATATGAAGAACGGAGCGGGGGCAAAAGCGAATTCACCTCAGCGTTGAACCCGTTCAAGACTCTGGAACAGCTACAAAGGTTCTCTCTTGAGACTCTTGACATTGCGGTCAAAGTGATCGCCAGGAGGTCCGGTATGAATCTGGATGAATGCCTGAAGCATGCCATAGAGTTTGTTCGCAGCACGACAGGACCTTTATTTACACAGCTCAATCCTGAAAAACTGGGTGAGTACAGCCGAGCGCTGGCCGTGGGGACCGAGTACGGCAGTCGGCTGCTCCGTCGGTACAGTAGCACGTGGGACGACAATCAGCACACGGATATTCTGGAAAAACTCGTGCATGGTTATCCCTCGCACGAATACATCATCGACTATCATGAGCTCAAGGAACTGGGATTCAACGTGAGTCTGTTCTCCGATTCGGAGCGCGACTCGGTACGAAGTCTGTTTGGCATTATATCAACGGGAGATACGGTCATCGAATTGATTCAACCTGCGACGGAGTCACAGGAACAGGACGCCAACAATACGGAGGCAGCATCATGAACGACGAAACACAGCACTGGGGATCACATGTTCTTGGAAATGCGGTCGTCGGTTCACCCCCACCACGTATATCTCTCGAAAAAGAACTACCGGACACGCGCATTTTCGTAGACAAACTCTTCCATGAGTATGTCGCGTCCGGCCGGCGGCTCCAAACAGAGCGTCTCGTTCGGAGTAAGGACAAACTGCCATGGCTTCCCGCTGCTCAGGATATGGATGATGCCTAGTGTCCGGTCGGGCCGGTTGCACTCGCGCAGGTAATGGGCTACGGTAGCTGACAATCTCATGTCGCAGACACCTGCTATCACTCATCAGCCCGGCGCCGACCTTCACGGATTTCGGCTGCGCAGCGCCACCGCCGTGCCGGAGGTGCGCGCGGTCGCCTATCTGCTGGAGCACCCCACCAGCGGCGCGCGGCTGCTGCACCTGCACGCCGCCGACCCCGAAAACCTGTTTTCAGTGAGTTTCCCGACCCCGGCCCCCGACGACACCGGGGTGGCGCACATCCTGGAGCACTGCGTGTTGGCGGGATCGCGGCGGTTTCCGGTGCGCGAGCCGTTCTTCGAGATGATCAAGATGAGCATGGCGACCTTCATCAACGCCATGACCGGCGAGGACAGCACCTTCTACCCGGTGGCCAGCAACGTCCCCAAGGACCTGTTCAACCTGGCCGAGGTGTACTTCGACGCCACCTTCCATCCGCTGCTCACCGAACAGACCTTCCGCCGCGAGGGCCACCATCTGGCGCCGCGCCAGGGGGCGAACGGCGGCGGCGACGCCCGGCTGGCGATCAGCGGCATCGTGTACAACGAGATGAAGGGCGCCTTTTCCGACCCCGACGCGCGCCTCGGACGGCTGCTCAACCACAGCCTGCTGCCCGACACCATCTACTCCCACGAGAGCGGCGGCACGCCGGAGGCGATCCCGGACCTGACCTACGACTTCTTTCGCCGCTACCACGCCACCTACTACCATCCGAGCAACGCCTACTTCTTTGCCTACGGCGACGTCCCCACCGCCGACTACTGCCGCTTCCTCGGCGCGCGGCTGCGCGGCTTCGAGCGCCGCCCGGTGAGCTGGCCCCCCGGCGCCGGCCCCGGCACCGGCTCAGACGACGGCGACGGCTCAGGCGACTCCGCGTTCGCCCCCGCCCGCCAGCAGCGCTGGCGCGAGGCGCGGGTACTCAACGAGAGCTATCCGATCGGCGCCGCGGAGCCGGACGCGGAACGCACCTTTCTGGTCAACGCCTGGCTCACGGGCGACGCCCTCGATCCCGTGGACGCCGCGCTGATGCGTATCCTGTCGCTGATTCTGGCCGGCAACGAGGCCGCGCCGCTCCGCAAGGCGATCATGCAATCCAAGCTGGGCGCCGACCTCACCTACTCCGGCAGCTCCTCGGTGGGCCGCGAGGCCACCTTCCTGATCGGCCTGCGCGGCAGCGAGAGCGACCGCGCCGGCCAGTTCCGCGAGTTGGTGGACGACACCCTGCGGAGCATCGCCGACGGCGGCATCAGCAGTGAGATGGTGGAGACCGCCTTTCGCCAAGCCGCCTTCGAGTATCTCGAAGTGCAACCGATGTTCCCGCTGCACACCCTGTTCCGGGTGGTGGGAAGCTGGATTTACGGCGCCGACCCGCTGAACTTCCTGCGCCTCGGCACCCATCTGCAGACCTGCCGCGCGCGTTGGGAGCAGGAGCCGGACCTGTTCGCGCGCCTGCTGCGCGAGCGGCTGCTGCGCAACCCGCACCGGCTGAACGTAGTGATGCGGCCCGACCGCACCATGCAGGAGCGCCTGGACCAGCGGCTGGCGGCGCGCGTGCAGCGGACCGAAGCGGCGATGACCGAAGAACAGATCGCCGAGACCGCGGCCAACGCCGCCGAGCTGGAGCAGCTCAACAGCACGCCCAACACGCCGGAGCAGCTCGCCAGCCTGCCGCAGCTCCGGGTGGACGACCTGCCCGCCGCGCTGCAGCACGTCCCCACCGAGCAGAGCGAAGTGGCGGGGATTACCCTGCTGCGCAACGACGTGTTCTCCAACGGCGTCAACTACTTGGTGCTGGACTTCGACCTGACCGGCCTGCCGGCGGAGTTGTGGCCCTTCCTGCCGCGCTACCTGGGAGCCACCGCCAAGCTGGGCGTGGCCGGCGCCGGCTACGAGGAGGTCGCGCGGCGCAAGGCCGCGGCCACCGGCGGCATCGGCGCGGCGGTGGCCCTGGGCGCCCACAGCGTGGCCCCCGGCCGCGTGCTACGCGGCGTGCGCTTCAGCCTCAAGGCGCTGGACGATCAGATGGAGGAGGCGCTGGCGATTCTCGACCGCGTGGTGTTCGCCGTCGACCCGCGCGACCGCGCGCGGTTGCAGGAAGTGTTGCTGCAGGCGCGCATGCGGTATCGCACCGGGTTGGTGCGCAACGGCGCCGCTACCGCCGGCCTGCACGCCGGCCGCGGCCTGGACCTGCACGGGCACTTGGCGGAAATCGTCAACGGGCTGCCGCAGTTGGCGTTGTGCGAACGGCTGGCCGGCTCGTTCGAGCAGGAATACGCGCCGCTGACCGAACGCATTGAGCAAATCCGCGACTTTCTGCTGGCGCGCGGGCGGTTGACGGTGAGCCATACCGGCACCGAACGCGGCGCCCGCTGCATCGACGCGGCGCTGGCCGATTGGGGCGGACGGTTGCGCGACGAGCCGATCAGCGACGGGGACGGCGACGGCGGCCTGGGCTTCACGCCCTACGCGACGCCGCCGCGTGAGGGGCTGGCCGCGCAGATGCACGTGGCGTATTGCGCCCAGGCGATGCCGGCGCCGCACTTCTCGCAGCCGGAGGCGGTGCCGCTGGAGGTCGCCGCCCACGTCGTGAACCTGGATTGGATCCTCCCGGAGATCCGCTTCAAGGGCAACGCCTACGGCGCCTGGTTCCGCTACGACTCCCTGAACGGCACGCTCGGCCTGGGTTCCTACCGCGACCCCCACGTTACCCGCACGCTGGACGTGTTTGCCCGCACCCGGGACTACGTGGCCGGCGCCGCCTGGAGCGAGACCGACGTGGGGCGCGCCGTGATCGCCGTCGCCAAGCGCGGCTTCACGCCGTTGCGCCCACGCCCGGCCACCGGCCTCGCCCTGCAGCGTCACTTGGCCGGCATCACCCCGGAAATGCGCGAAGCGCGCCACGAACGCCTCAAGGCCACCACCGCCGCCGAGGTCAAGCGCGCCGTCGAGCAGGCCCTCGAAGCCGGCCTCCCGCGCAGTGCCGTGTGCGTCGTCTCCAGCCGCGAAAAACTGGAGCAGGCCAACCAGGAACTGGGCGCCGCCGGCCAACTAACCATCGAAGAAATCCTGCAGCACGGATAGCGGAAGAGCTACTGGTCAGGCCCGGTGGCGTCGGCCAGGTCGCGCGCCAGGCACTCCACCAGGGAGATGGCGGAGGAGAGGACCGCGGCCGCGAAACCGACCGTGACCTCGGGGGCGTCACCTCGGTGTTGGCCGAAGTTGCCAACCGACTGCAGGTGGTCGAGCAGCAGGAACGTCGGCTTGGTGAGGAAACGGGTACAGCGGGCTGTCCGGTCCGTTCCGGTCGCCAATCTCAGGACGTTGCATTGCTGGCCGGAAGCGAGGGGCCGACTGCCCTGATCGCGCGGATAGTGCACGTCGTCGTTGTCCCACCCCGCCGTCCACTCTGCGGGCAACGTCCGGTCGCGCGGAAGCTGCTCCGCATCCCAGACTAACAGCAGTGCCCGCTCGGCGATGCTCCTGGCCCAAATCAGAGCGCGTTCCGGAACCGGTGCGAGGTCGCGAATCGCCAAGTCGATAAGTTCGCGGAGCTCCTCGTCGGCGGCTCCCTCCGACACTTGATCGAGGCGCAGCTTCAGCAGTGATTGAACGTTGGCGCCGAATCCGGCAGCCGTGCCCAGGAGACGTTTCAGGTTGGCAACGGCGGGAGCCTGATCCTGAGCATGGCGTTGCATCAGACGGCAAAAACCGCGCATCCGGTTCCTTGACTCCCGGCCGAAGCCTCGCTCCACCAGCGTTCGCCGGCGCCGGTCGGCGAGCTCGGCCAGCGGAACGTCGCCGCGGCTCAACGCGTCGAGGTCGGCGCGTAAATCATCGTCGCAGTTTTCCCACAGCGCGTCGAGAAGCTGGCGCCGTCCGCCCAATACCGCGGCCGCCGCCTGGTCGATCTCCGGCTTGGAACAACGCTTCCCGCGGCGATCCTCCCACAGTTTCTGCAGGAGGGCGACAACGAGTAGCGGCACCCCGCCGGTCCAGTTGGCGACCTCCTTTCGCGCCGGCTCGTCGAACTCGCAGCCGGCGTCACGGAGCGGCTGCAGGAATGCGTTCAGATCGCCATCGTCGAGCGCGCCCACGCGCACGGGCGTGTCGTAGAAAATCTCCCAGAAGTCCGAAGTCCGCGACTCCTCGGTCCGGCACGTCTCGCGCAACGGCTTGCGGCTGCCGGTCACCAACCGCAGACTGCTCCTTTGCGCCAATGTGCGCAGTTGGTCCCACAGATTCCGCGTCAACCCGGTACCGGCCAGCGCGTAATCGAAGCCGTCGAGCACAGCAAGCAGGCGCTCGCCTTCGTGGAGCTCGTCGAGGACAGCGCCGAGCTCCTCATGACCCGCGTCCTCCTCGATCCACTCCGCAAGTGGCGAACGTGCCGCCTGCAAAACGGTCTTGATCTCCGTCGCGAGTCGTCGCATGAATTCGCGGTCCGAAGTCGGCACGGGGTGACGCAGATCGACGTACGATGCCGCCACGAACCCGCCCGCCCCCGTCCCATAGGAGGAAGCGACGTGCCGCAGCAGGACGGACTTTCCGTAGTGCGCCGGCCCCACGACCGAAACGTGATCGGGCGACGGCTTCCGTAGATGGTTGTCGATCCGGCCCAGAAGCGCTGCCCGGCCCAGCACATCGGGAACCGAGGGGCCTAGGACCTGATACGGATTCGGATCAGCCATCGCGCCTGGCTTCCCGGCGGGCGCGCTTCACGAGGTCCTTGAAGTCCACGTTCAGCCGCATCCACTTGGCCATCAGAGGTATGGACAATCGATACGTGCCGCCGCGGTAGGATTCGTCGATCTCAAGGAGCTCCAGTTCCCGAAGCTCGGTAACGTCGTCAGCGAGCGTTTTGTCATCCCGCACCGGTACACCATGTTCTGCGATCTTCATGGCGATGAGATCGAGGTTTACCGCGTCCGCCGAGTCCTCCAGACGATGGCTGAGCTCCAGTATGAGTCTGCGCCGCTCACTTCCCGCATAGCCCCAGAGGGTCTGAAAGTGCTCGTTGTCCCGCACCATCTCGGTTGCTGCCCGTTCCACCACGTCGCCCGTAATGGTACGTTCGCCCCCCGCGGCCGCCAAGTCGAACACCCGGCTGCACAGCGACTGGATAAGAAACGGATGGCGGGCGCACAGTGCAACCAGCCGGTCGCGCGCCTGCGGCAGGTAGCGAATTCGCGGCGCTACCGGTTCGGTGACCAGCCGCCGGGCGTCCTCCTCCGGCAGCGCGCTGACCCCGATGCGATGGCCAAACCCGAACAGCGCCGACCAGTACTCTTCACGCAGCCGCTTCAGCCGGCGGGAACCGGTGATGATCGCGCCCAGACCAGGTTGATGCTGCAACAGGTGACGGATGTTCTCCGGGACCTGAGAACTGGTTTCGCCGCGGTCGATGCCCTCCTGAAGCTTGTCGAACTCGTCCAGCATGAACAGGATTCGCCGCGGTTTGACCGCCTCGACTGCCCCCGAAAGATAGAGCGCCAACGTCTCGTAGGGGTGGTGGTTGGAGAACGCGGCCCGCACGGCGACGAGGAAAGCCAACCTGAGCGGCTTTCCCGCTACCGGCGCCGGCTGATCGGGAATCCAGGTTTCGATGCCGGCGTCGGCCAGGGCCCAGCCGGTTTGCTTCGCCAGCAGCCGGAACACGTCCGGCGTGGCCATGCTGTCCAGGTCCTGGAACGAACAGTAGACGGGAACCCAGCCGGGTAGCGCATCCTCCCTCTCCAACTGCTTCAGGATCGAAGTCTTGCCGGTGCGGCGGTTCCCTTCGAGCAGGATAACGTTGGCCCGGTCACCGCCAATATGGCGCCTGATCTGGTCCATGATGCCATCACGGCCGAAGAACATCTCGTCCCTGTCCACCGGATTTCCGACGATGTAGGGACTGACGCCGAGATCGCCGGCGACGGCCTCCCCGGCGGAGCGCACCAGTACGGAGACCTGCGTCTCGCCCCGGACCTGCGTCGCGTCTAGGCGGCGCGCCTGCCACGCTACGTCGATCTGCAATGGCTTCGTATCGTCCCGCGCGCGCACGACGACCGGAATCTCATGCCGCTGACCTTCCGCCAAGTAGCTCACTTCACCTTCATGCGCGACCGTTTGATCTGCCTGCCGTGCACTCACCCGCACCTTGCGTAGCGGAACCGGCGACGAATTGATAACTTGCAGCCGCAGCTCATCGGCGACGCCGGCTTGCACTTCCGCGGCTTCCGCCACGACTTCGAGGCTGCTTCGGCGTTGCAGCTCGTGGACCTCGTCCTCAATGAGGCCGACCAGCGCCCACGTAACCGAACGCAGGCGTTCGCCGATCGTCTGATCGGTCCGCTCGATCGCGGCAACAGCCTCGCGCAACTTCACCGCCGCGAATTCAAGAATGACCAAGCGGCCCGATCCCGCTGGAACCGAACCGACGTCTTCCAAGGCGGCTCCCGCCCGGCGCGCCGCCTCCAGCCACCTGCCGATCGAGCGATCGACTGCCATCGGGGCTGCCGACAACAAAGCAATAGAGCCTATCTCTGCCGCGAACTTGGCAAGCGTATCTAGGCCGCCCGCACCCGTGGTTGGTCCCCCCGCTGCAAGATTGGCCGCGAACGGTCCTTCCAGCCACAGCGTGACCGGATGCCGAGCCGCCCCCGAAAGCAGCCGGTGGAGCACGGCCAACGCGTCACCATGCGGCTCGGTCAGTTCTTCGAGCACCGCGGCCTGCACCGAAAGAGACGGGACCGGCACCTTAAGCGTACTGAGGACCTCTGTCGACAGCGCCGGGAGCGGCGTCCCCTTTGCATACCCAGTCAGCCAAAACCAATATCCGGGCGAGCGCAGCAATGCAATCAGAAACTCCGGCCTGATCCCATCGTGCGGACGAACCACCGCGATCCTCTCGTCAGCTAGCACACCGCCGCCAAACCAACCGCTAGTCTGCTTGATGTCCTCGACGACTCCAACATTGCCGATTGTCTCGCTCATCGGCACAATCAGATCACCGTCACGAAGGAACTTACTTGGGTGCACGGTCAACAAGTCGTCCACTTCGATGCCGCCCGACGGCGGACCCAATCCAGAATGCGTCACGTCAGTTGGAACTAGCACCGTATCCCGCAAGGTATTGCCGTCCTCAGAGCGGTGGAATCCCCGACCTATGTCCGCGATCTCGTCGAGACTCCTTACCTGGAGCGAACGATCCGCATCGACGAGGCGGCTAAGCTCGGCGTCAAGCACTTCGTTGCCTGACTTCTTGGCAATCAGCTCACTTCCGTGAAGCAGAATGTCATCAACCGGAGCGGCCCACGACTGCACGCCTAGCGCTACCAGTTCTCCTTGCAAGTCACGGTCATCCGCCAGTATTCTCGATATTTCCAGCACCCAACCGCTTGTACTCCTACCGCCGGACGACGACAGCTCCTGCCAGGCTGTGGGCGATACGGTCACGAAACGGACCCTCTTACGCGGCCGGGCACGGGAAAAGACGATCAGGCTCGTCGATCTGCTTGTGCACGGCTCCAACGCCCCGGGCGGCAATGCAATCACGCCGTCTACGCGGTACCGCGACAGTAGCTCCTTCCTCAGAGCAGATGCCTCGGCATGGACCAATGTGCGCTCCGGTAGCGCGACGACGGCTCGTCCGCCAGGACGTAGGTACGCCATCACGTGTTGCAAAAAGAGCTCCTCCGCGCGCGCGGTGGGAAACGGGAATTGCTCGTGTTGCTCATCCGATCCCCACGGCGGAGCCGCCACGATGCGGTCAAAGCCGGTTTCGGCGCGGTCACCCGGCAGCGGTCTCTCGAGTGTGTCATCATTTTTGAGGCTGATGCCATCGAATCCGTTCAAGAGTAGACGGCATCGCGTCACGCAACATGCCATTAGACTAATCTCGGCACCATAGATGTTCATCCGCGGAGCGCTCGGGAGCGACGCGACGGTGTCGATGTTGCCCAGCCGGCGCCCCGCACCGATAAGGATTTCCCCTAGGCCAGCGCATGGGTCGTAGACGCTCTGGCCGGGAGCAATATCCGCCAGCTCCAACATTAGCTTGGCAACGGGCTCCGGCGTTACATATTCCCCCAAGTGCGCCCCGTGTCGAGATAGGGCTATATGAACAGCGTGCTCAAACAGATCGGCGCCGCACCGCCGGCCATCGGACGTTTTCATGTCCAGGTGTTCCAACCAATCAAGTATTCGACGACCGGAAGCCAGACTCTCCTCGGACCCTTGCAACGTTAGTGACAGAAGGCTAGCCGCGCCGTCTTTACGATACTGTGAGATCGCTTGTGCGATAAGACTCTCATATTCCTCCTCGATCACGGCATCGAGTTCTTTCCACCTGGCTAGCGACCTGGAGGAGTGACCAATATGTTCCCGAATCGTCTCCTGTGACTTCCGCTTCGCCCGTCGGATTGCGGTTAGTTCACGTTCCAAGAGATACACGAGCCACCAGTCTATCGGATCATCGAGCGGAGGCCGATCGTATCCCACCCCGTTGGCTTGCTCGCATGCTACGATGAAGAGAATCGCCAGCATGCCAAGTCGATTCCATGCGGCCTCGGCGTCCGCTCCCTTGATGAGCTGCCGGATGTCTGATCGTACCTGGGTCAGGGCTGCTTCAGTGTGCGCTTGGTTCATCGGTGGTTGCCTCGCACGTAGCAAAGCAAGTTTCGTGCCATCATTGGGTGATCCGGTATTTCGACAGCCAGTTGGAGAGGGTCTGGTAGCTCGGCAGGCCGACGAGCTCGGCGGCTCGGGTCTTGTTGTTGGCGGCCTCCTCCATGGCGCGCGCGAGGTAGTGGCGCGCCACGTCCGCAAGGAGATGAGGCAGGCTGAAGCCGTTTCCCAGCGCTCGACCGAGGGTCGCCCGGCCATCATCGCGGGCGGCCGGGAGCAAGGCGTCGCGCAAATCGTCCTCGGTGATGACCGGGCCGCTTGACCAGATCGCGGCCCGCCGCAGGGTGTTCAACAACTCGCGCACGTTGCCGGGCCAAGAGTGGCGCAACAGAACGTTCCTTGCGGCGGCAGAAAGTTCTTTGTTGCAGTAGCCCGGCTCGCCGGCGCTCTCAGTGTTGACCTGCGCCAGGAGTCGGTCGGCCAGCAGCCCGACGTCGCCGGCGCGCTCGCGTAGCGGCGGGAGCTTGAGGACGGCGACCGCCAGGCGATAGAACAGGTCTTCCCGGAACCGGCCCGCGGTTACCTCGTCGGTCAGGGTACGGTTGGTCGCGGCGATAACGCGCACGTCCACGTTGCTCGGTTGGTCGGCGCCGACGCGGACCACCGTTCCCTCCTGGAGCGTTCGCAGCAGCTTTACCTGCGCGGCAGCGGGAAGCTCCCCGATCTCGTCCAGGAACAGCGTGCCGCCGTCCGCCGTTGCGAAGTAGCCCGGACGCGCTCGGTGGGCGCCGGTGAACGCGCCCCGCTCATGGCCGAACAGCTCCGCCTCGACCAGGTCGGGCGGCAGCGCGCCGCAGTTGACCGCGACGAAGGGCCGCGCGCGGCGCGGACTCGCCCGGTGGATGGCGCGCGCTACCAGTTCCTTGCCGGTTCCCGTTTCTCCTTCGAGCAGGACCGGGACCGAGCGCGGCGCCACGCGGCGGGCGCGCAGTATGACCCGCCGCATCACCGGACCGCGATGCACGATCGCGTCGAACTCGGCTGCCGCCGGTGGGAGTCCGACGCTCAGCCGCTCCAACTCGCGGTCGGGCCGCCGGAGCAGATCGGGGAGGAAGTCCGCCGAGATGTCGAAGGGCACCGAGGCGGTGCGTACGCCGTGCTGGCGGGAGGACTCGATTAGGGCCGCCGGGAAGCGCGTCTTCGCCAGGATGATCCAGACTGCGGCCATGGCCGGAGTACCGGGGCTCAGATGGAAGGTGAGCGCCGCGCCGCGGCCCTCGGCTGCGAGCACCTGCTCACAGGTACGGACCGCGGCGGTGTAGATCTCCCCAAACTCGGTGGGACCCGTGAGCGGCTCGGTCACGCAGTGGACTGCGGTCCCGTTGGCGCGCGCCGCAACCCACCGGTAGTAGCCGCCGGAGTCGCCGGAGTCGTAGTTGGTGAGCAGGTAGGCTGCCTCGTAGGAGCCGGTAGCGAGCGCCTGCGCCACCGGCCCGGAGCCGCCCTCCCCGCCGGCGCCCTCGCGCGACGCCCGCAGGTCCGCGTTACCGATCCAACTGACGAGGACAGCGCCCACCACGCCAGTATAACACCTCGGTCACCGCGGACGCGCTATCCGGCCTGCGCCCGCTGCTCCCACTCTTCGTGGAGACGGTGCAAGTAATCACGCGGCGTGACGCCTTCGGTCCCGCGTTGCTCGGATCGTTCCAGCAGTTTGTGAAACACGTCCGTCAGCTCGCCGGCGCCAAATGGCATGGACGTCCCCTGCGTCTCGCCTTGTACCCGCGGATTCGATCCTGCCGTCTCACGTCCTCGTTGCAAGTAGAACTCGAACAACCGCTCCGCCTCCGCCGGTTCGGTAAGCGGTGGCAACGTGATTATGTCCTGCAGACGGCCCGCCATTGCCGGGATCATCGCGAGATAACGCCTGCGAGCGGTGGTCGTCATCGCCAGCATCAGAAACAGCCGCTTCGGTAGGGCATCGATCAACTCCCCTATCGAGAGGAGGAAGCGCAGGACCGGGGTCTTGCTCAGCGAATAGTCCTGTTTTTCCAACTCGTCGATGAGCAGAACGATGCCTTTCAGAAGCCGCAACCGCACGCTTACGGAGATAACGTCGCGCAACGCCTGAGTACGCGACTCTACCGTATCGAGCGGGAAGCCCACGCCGAGCGCCTCACGGTAACGCTTCGATGCCGGAGCCCCCTGCGACCACTCCCATGCCAACCGCGCGCACTCCGCAAGCCGATCCTCGCTTGCGCCGGCCCGTTCCAGGCGGTCAAGTACGATCCCGATGTCATGGTACCGAGCAGGTTCCTTTGCTGCCGTGCTCTCCGCGTCGCTGCTGCGTGCGAGGTTCCGTCCGATGCTCTCCAAGTGGCGCTGACCCAAGGTTCGGAGGATCGTTGTCAACGCCGAGTCGACCGAATCTGGTTGGTGCCTGATGACGTAGTACGCGCTTCTTCCTCGAAAGTAATCGCGGAATTGCCCTTCATAGTAGTCGAGAAGGCTCGCCTTCCCGGCGCCCTGCGTTCCCGTGATCGTGACCACTTGAGAAGCATGGCCGCCTTCCTCGAAGCGCCGGAAGCGATCCACGACCGCATCGTCAACGGCATCTTCCAGACGCGCTGCCCTCGTCGGCTGCCCGGCGAATGGAAAGGGATTGTCGAGCACGCCATACCGCCGATACATCCTCAATTGCCGCGCGTTCCAGGAGGCGCCCAGCATCCGTTCCCGAAGGCTCATCGTGCGCTCACCTCTCCGTCCGGTCGTATTCTACTCTACTACGGGCCGGGGCGTTGCAGCAGGTCGGAGAGGGTGGCGGCGGCGGATGGCAGGGCGGCGGCGGGCGGCAGGTGGTCGGGGGAACGGAACAGCGGGTTGCCGGGCGACCAGAGCTCGACGCTTTCGGAGTGCTCGGCGTAGTAGGCGGGGTCGGTGGTGACGCGGAGCCGCCCGGCCATGCCGGGGGCCAGCAGGCCGTACTCGCGCGGGGCGAGCGGTTGCGCCTCGCTGCCGGGCGGCAGCAGGGCGGGGTCGGCGATCACCCGCTCCAGGTCGTCCAGGGTGAGGGCCGGCGCTTCGCGCGGCGGCAGGGTGAGCGGGGTGTCCGGCGCTGCGCCGGGCGCGGCGTCCAGGTCGAGCGCGGCGTCCAGGTCGAAGCCGCCGGCCTCCGCGGCCGCGGCCTCCCGTTCCAGCGCCGCCACCGCGGCCGCGCGCCGCGCCTCACGCGCTCCGCTGCCGGCTGCGCCGTTGCCCGCTCCCGCGCCGCCCGCTCCCGCTCCGAGCACGGCGGTGGAGATTGCCTGCGGCATCTGCGCCAGGATCGGCTGCAGGCGGCCCACCACGTTCTCGAACAGGCCGATACGGTCGCGCAGCGCGCGGTAGACGTCGGTCTCCACCGTGTCCTCGTAGTGCAGGTTGACGATGCGGATGAGCGGGTGCGCCTGCCCCAGGCGGTCGATGCGGCCGATGCGCTGCTCCACCCGCATCGGGTTCCACGGCATGTCGTAGTTGATCAGCGCGCCGCAGAACTGGAAGTTGAGGCCCTCGGCGGCGGCGTCCGTGCACAGCAGCAGGTCGGCCTCGCCGTCGCGGAAGCGGCGCCGCGCCTCGTCGCGGCCGATGGCGCGCCAGCTCCCGTCGGCGGCCGGCGCCTCGCCGCCACGCCCGGAGAAGCAGAGCAGGCGCAGGCCGGCGTCCCCGCTCAGCGCCTCGCGCAGGAAGTCCATGGTCGCCGTGTACTGGGTGAAGACCATCGCCTGCCGGTAGCCCGCGGCGCGCAGATCGGCGCAGACCCGGCGCAGGTGCGCCAGCTTGCCGTCCGGCGGCAGCCGCGCAATGGCGGCCAGCAGCAGGTCGATCTCGGCGCGCTGCGCGGCGGCCAGCGCGCGCCGTTCGCGGTCGCCAGCCTCGTCGGCGTCGAGCAGCTCGTCGCCGGCGTCGTCGTCGGGCAGGTCCTCCTCCAGCGCCTCCGGGCCGGCCAACTGCGGCCCGCCGCGCGGACGCGGTTCGCCGCCCGCACGCGGCCCACCGGCACCGCCGTCGTTCAGCTCGGCGCGGTGACGCTCCAGGGTGGCGCGCAACGCCCGGAAGCTGCTGGCTAGCCGGCGGCGGTAGATGGTCATCACGAACCCGACCGCGGACCGTTCGGCGGCGCCGGCCCGCGCGTAGGCGGTGGCGATGTAGCTCTCCACCGCCTCGTACACCTCCCGTTCGGCGGCGCTCAGGTCGATGAAGCGGTCCTCCACCCGCCGTTCGGCGATCGGGGTGGCCAGCAGGCCGGCCCGGAAGTAGCGGCGCAGCAGCGCCCGCGTGTGGCGCGACACCAAGTGCCGCAACGGCGTGTGCGCCCGCAGTACGGCCAGCGCCGCGCGCCGCTCCGGGGCATCCAGTTGGCGGCGCGGAATGGTCGCCGAGTCGCGTAGCGCGCGCAGCACCTGGTTGGCCTTGAGCGGCGTCAGCCCGGTGAGCCGCCGCACCTCGGCGGCGCTGGCGGCGCGGCCCCAGGCGCGTTCGGCCGCCTGGAACAACTGCGCCATGCGCTCCAGCGCCGCGGCTGACGGGCTCGGTTCTGCCAAGTCGTCGAAGAACTGCAGAAACGCCTCCTCCGTCCACTCCGGCGGCAGCCCCAGCAGGCTCAGCAGGTCCCACACCTCGACCGGATCCACCTGCATCGGCGTCGCCGTGAGCAGCACCAGTCCGCCGGTCCGCTCGCGGAGCGCGCGCAGCAGCCGCAGCAGCTCGTTGGGGCCGCGGTCGCGCGCCGACCCCGCCGCCCGCCGCCGCGCGTGGTGGGCCTCATCGACCACCACCAGGTCCCACGGCTCGGCCTCCAGCAACGCCGGCGCCCGGTCGCGCCGCCGCAGGAGCTGGCTGGAGGCGATCACCGCCGGCTCGGCGTGCCAGCGGTCGGCGTCGACCGCGCGCTCCGCACTGCCGCGCAGCGCCGGGGAGGGATAGCGCAGCAGCCGGCGCCCGTCGTAGATCGGCCAGTTGAGGTTGAACTTCTCGCGCAGCTCCAACTGCCACTGCGGCAGCACCGCGCGCGGCGCCAGGATCAGGATGCGCCGCGCGCGCCCGGCCAGCCACGCCTGCCGCAGCAGCAAGCCGGCCTGGATCGTCTTGCCGAGACCCACCTCGTCGGCGATCAGCAGCTTGGGCGGCCACTGCCGGTAGAGGCGCTCGAAGGCGCGCACCTGATGCGGCCACGGCGTCACCGCGGCGGTCGCCTCGCCCACCCGTTCGCCGCCGGCGGCCCGCCGCGGCGCTTCCCGGATGAAGGTCCACACCAGCGCGCGCCGGTCGTGCTCCGGCGGCGGCGCAGGCGGTGGCGGTTCCGGCGGCGAAGCCGGCCTCCCATCCGCCGCGCCTGCCTCAGTGCCATCGCCGTCCGCCGCTTCGAGCCGCGCCGGCAGGCCGCCGTCCGCGGGCAGGAAGCGCAGCAGATCGCGGCGAGCCGCCTCCGGCACGTCGAGCACCACGGCGCGGAGCGCGCGGTCCGCCCACAGGCGCGCGAAGTTGCGTTCCTCCTCGGCTACCCGGTCCGGTTCCGGCCCCCAGCTCGTGGCAACGTTGATCGTCTCCCAGTTGCGCTGCCAGCCGGCCGCGGTCTCGTTGAGACTGCCGGTCCAGGCGATGCGGTCGCCGCCGCGGTCCTCGATCACCCCTGACTTCTCGTGGAAGATGGCGCCGTCGGCAACCGGCCGCCGCGCGGCGTCGCACGGCACCGCCGCCTTTACCTCCAGATGGCCGCCCGCCACCATCCATGCGAGCAGCGCCAACGCTCCTTCCGCCTCCGCGTCCGGCGGCGCCAGCGGCAGCCGCGCCAAGCGCCGCTCCACCTGCTCGCGCAGCGTCTCGCCGCGCGCGATCGCCTCGATCTCGTCCGCGCCGAGGGTGCAGCCGACGATCAGCCGCATGCGCCCCCGGTTGCGCACCAGTCCCTCCACCCCGCGCGCGGCCAGCGCCAACGCGCCGGCGTCGAAGTAGCCGGTCAGCCGGTCATAGCGTTCCGCTTCCGCCAGCGCCGGCACGTAGAACATGCCGATCAGGTCGCCGTCGTCGGGGGTGTACTTGAGTTGCCAGGGATGATCGGGGAGCACGGTCAGTTCTCGGCGTCCGCCGCGTCATCCTGCCACAGCTTGAGTTGCTCCGGTTCGTCGATCCGGTCGCTGTATTCCAGCCGCATCAGATGGTACAGCGCATCGAAGTCGTCTCCGGCGGGCGCCGCCTCGCTCGGCAGCTCGACCTTGGTCCAGTGGCTGGTCACCGGCAGCACCTCCAGCACCGCTTCCAGCGCCGCCAGAAATGACCGCTCCCGCGCTCCGAGATGGTCGTTCAGCATGTCCCGCGCGTCCCCCAGCGTGCCGGTGCGCCCCAGGTCGGCGGCGCGGTGCAGAACGTCGATCATCCCGCGCGAGCCGTCCTTCGGCCCCAGCGTCCCGGCAGCCGCGCGCCGCGCCGAGTCCCACAGCCGCAGCTCGCTGCCCTTCTTCTCCGCCAGCCGGCCCACTATCTCGCGGTCCAGGTCCACTCCCACCGCGCGCGCCAGCCGTAGCGCCTCGTCGTAGGCGAACGCGGGCGCGTCGAAGGCGTCCCACGCCAGCACGAAGAACGCGGTGGGCGGATCGAGATCGGCGTTCGCCCGGCGGTGAGTCAGTTGCTCCAACCGCCAGCGCTTTACCTCCCGCCGCGCGGTGTCCAGCACGTCCTCCGGGGTGACCTCGTAGAGGCCGGGCTCGGCATCGAGGAGCTCGGGCTGCCGGCCCCGCCGCCGGCTTTCCTCCTGAGGCTTCGGGCGCGGCCGGCCGCGCGTCAACGGCCAGTGCCGGGAGAATTCTTCCAGGGCCGGACCGAAGCACGCCAGGTACAGATCGACGCCGCGGATGCCGGCGGCCTGGTACTCGGCGACCCGCTCCCGCACCGCGTCCGCCACGCGCGGTTCGATGTCCTCCCAGTAGACGTTTTCTGCGTCCGGTTGGCGCTCGGCGGTGCGCGGACGGCAGGCGAGGAAGATGGTGCTGTTGGCCGCCGCCTTGTTGCGCACGTGCAGGCTCCCCTCCGCCTCCGTGTTGATCGGCCAGGACGCGGTGATCGCAAAGCCGGCTTCCATCAGCCCGCCGGTGAGCGCGTCCCAGGCGCCGGTCGCCTTATGCGTGAACATCAAGGTCATCACCCCGTTCGGCTTCAGCACCCGCCGCATCTCCTCGAAGATCCACTGCATCCGCTCCTGGTAGTCGCGCCCGGCGAGCGCCCGCGCGCCGGCGCCACCGGCCCCCGCTTCGCCGCGGAACCGCGCCGGGTTGGCGACCGCTTCGCTCTCCTTGTCGGTGAGGCGAAGGCGGAACAGCTCGGGAAAGACCTGGCCGGCGGTGCGCTTGAGCCACACGTAGAAGAAGTCGGACAACTCGGCGTACATCACGTTGTCGTAGTAGGGAGGGTCCATCACCACCGCGTCGATGCTGCCGGCGGCGACGTGGTCGAGGGCGTCCCCGGACTTGCAGGTGACGGTGACCGGCGGGCGGGGCGTCTCGGCGTCAGGGAACAGGGCGCCGGCGTCCGCGCCGGGGCGGACCAGCGCCACCAGTTCACGGACGCACTTGGTGGTCTTGTCAATGGCCCAGTCGTAACCGACACCGGTGACCAAAGGCGCCATCTCGGCGTAGGACCAGACAAAGGCAAAGTCGTGCCGGTCGAAGATGGAGCGCACCCGGCCCGTCGTAGAGTCCCAGCGGCCAGCGCGATTGTCGTAGTTCAACAGGGTATCCAGCGCGATCGCCAAGTAGCCGTAGGCCGCCTGCCGTAGCGGAGACAGCGCGCCGGCCGCGCGGTCGGCTTCAAGCAGCTCGCGAAAGACCTCCACGCCCGTGCAGTGGCACAGGAGCTGCCGGGGCGAGAACAGGTCCCGCCAACGCCGCATCCCGTAGCGGAGCGGCTCGCTTGTCTTGGTGCCGTCGGGTATCTGCTCGGTGGGGATCAGGTTGTACGCCTCCCACTCCGGCAGCTTTTCCGCCAGCCGCTCCGCTATCGCCGCCGAGTTATCATCCTCCGGGCGCGGCGCGCGGTAGCGGCGCACCCACTTCTCGCGCCGGCGCCCGGTCTTCGTCTCGGTGATCACCTGCTCCTTGTAGACCACGGCGAACAGTTGCTCGCCCATCCGCCCGGCTTGCGCCTGCGCCTTGATCTCATCCCCGCCGATCACCCGCCGGCAATCCGGCCACGGACAGGCCGCCCGCCCGCGCGCCACCGTCCCCTCCGACTGCTCCCGCGCCTCCCGCACGATGCGGAACCGGCACACCCTGCCCGCCTCTCCCGGCCCGCCGCCGAGATCAGGCTCCAGCCGCACCCCCGTCCCGTCCGGCGCCAGCCGCCAATTCGGCGCCAGCGGCACCCGCCCCTCGCAATACGGACAGGTGATCGTCCGCGCCCACAGATACCCTTCGACCCGCACGCCCTCCGCTTCCGCCGGAAACACCCCCGCGTACTTCGGCTCCGCCCGCCGGATGAAGTCGGACGCCAGCTTCTCGAATTCCTGCAACACGGCCGCCCCGTGGCGCCGCGGCCAATCCACCGTCGCCTCCAGTACCAGCGCCGCCACCGGGTTCAAGTCATTGGCGAGCGTGGCGGCGCCGAGCCGCTCGATCTCGAACGGGATACTGCCGCCGCCGGCCGTCGGGTCCAGTATCGAGTACGCCGCCGGCGACTTCCCCAGATACGTCTCGACCCACTTCACGTCCGCCTCGTCGGGAAGATACGAGAACGCCCGCTTGTAGCCGTAAGGATTCGCTCCGAGATGCTTCCCCGACCGCTTGGCCGCGTCGATCCTGCGCCGCGTGGCCACCGGATCGCCGTGGATGCCGCACACGCGCAGAAACCGCTCCCGGTCCGCCTCCGCCGGCAATAGCGACGCCAGCACCGCCGCCCGTGACGCCACCAACGGCCGCCGCGCCCACCACACGTGCAGGTAATAGGTGGGCGGCAGCGCCGTCATCGACCGGCGCTCTCGAGTGCTCTCCTCGCCAAGCGCCCCGATCGGCAGCCACCGCTCAATCAGCCGCGTATCACTCATCGACCACTTGCTGCATGAAGCCCCGCTCCCATCGATTCCCAGCGCTACGTGAGCCTTCCGTTGTATGCCGCCAATGCTGCGTCCGCTCGCCCGCAGAATCGCCAGAGCTCCGGGACGATATCGCATATCGACCGCAACCAACCTTGTAGAACTCCCCCCTCGTTGCCACTTACCTCCCCAAACGCCAGCTCGGTCAATGCCCCTCCAACAAATTCCATCCACTCCTCCTTGTCACTACGACTCGCCGCAGCCGTAAGAACGACCACGACCGCATCCTCGGCCGACAATAGATTCCGGCCATCGCGTCGATACTGGCGGACAAATAGCCTGAGCCGGTCTGCGATCACCCCACTCCTCGTAATCGCCGATACCGTCGCCAAGCCAACCATACCCATCGACACCGGTCCCCTTTCCTCCGAGTCGTAAAATCGAAAGGCTAAGTCCTCCAAACGCTTCTCGAGCAATCTCGCGTGATCCTTCACGTCCGCAACCCGCGCAAGGCTTCCTAAGACCGCACACACCGCCGGTTCAATAGATCTCGCAGCAAGACCTTCATCAAGCTCCTTGCTCATCCCAACCGATACCGCACCGGCAGGGTCCCCCACCCCTTCAAGCGGCCCCGGCGCCCAAAGGCTCCTGACGCTCAACCCGCGACAAACACTATTGGGATGACTCACGTCCACCAGTTGACGTAAACACTCGCTCTTGATACTATCAGTTACGGCGACCGCTCCCCCTACGATACGCCCCAGAAACTCCGCGTGGAGAGCCGACGGCTCCGCAAGGTCAAAGCTCCACCTTGGCTCCGTCCGTAGATCGATCAACGCCTGCGGAACAAACCGGCGCCAGCTCCTCGTCACCATCCAATCCGCAAATTCCCCAGTCTCCGCCGACGAGTTTCCAAATATGCGATGCAGCAGCCCCGCATGTGCCATAGCCGCCAACCTACGATAGAACGCAGGCCGCTCCGAAAATAGCCGTATCCTTGACAGCTCCGCATCTACCAGTACAAATAGCGCCGCCATGAGCCGCACGCGACTCATCGGCCCGCATACGTCGTCATCTCGCATACGCTCTATAAGCCGTATAAGAATCGGCTCCACGTCCGGCATCGTTTCAAGAAGCCGAAACCCTACCTCGATGATCCCGACCTGCGAAAGAAGGTCGCCGTTCTTCTCCACTTGCACAAACAACCGCATAAGGTCGTCCGCACCTACTCGCTCAACGTCGATCTCCTTGACCAAAGATGAATGCGACGACAGCAACAAACTACTCAGTAGTCCCAGACACCGATCATGCTCCATCAATGCGCAGATATGGCGTCGGCCACCGCCACTAGCGTAATCACGAACGCTAGCGCTCCCGTCATACTTCCCGACCAACCTCTCAAAGTACCGCCGTGACCGTGGTACCAACGCGGCTACCTCTAACTTTGGACCAGACGCCGTATCCCGTATTTCCTCGGCTCGCCGGGCCGAAGTGTCGGCAAGGTCGAGTCTGAGCTCATACACCTCGTCGTCGCTGAGCGATCGCTGCGCCAATACCGCTCGCCACGTCGCCGCCGTATCAATCGGTGCCACTCTGCATAGCGCGGCAAAACAACCTAAACGAATTTCACTACTGTCAGAAAGTATTCCGTGATCCAACCACTCGGCCCGACTGCTACCAAAATACAGTACAATCCCGCCAACGTCACGGTGGCCCTCGATCGGCTCGACTCTGCACTCTCTGCCCACACTATCCAAAAAGTACGCTACCTTATAGCTCGAAAGTGCACTACGGATGGCGCCGTACAAAACCGATCTCTGAACGACCAAATCACCGCCAATGCTTAGAGTCGAATCAGTTCTTACTCCGTATTCGCGAAGGAAGCTAGAATCATCTAATAGCGCTTCCCGCACAATCGGGGGCGCCGCGTCCAGCATACAATGCGCAACCGAACTCCTCCAGTAGCTACTGTCCGCCACGGCGCGCCTCCTCCGAAGCACTCGCGACCGATGCAATCAATTGTCGATTCCAACCAACTATGCGCGAGAATAACTTACCGTCCTGCTCTCTGATAGATGCCAACACCCTGTCCTCCAACCATTGATGATACTCATGACGCCTTTTCTTACGATCCGTTATCGACAACGTCGTCAAGCCAGCGACCCCTATCAAATACAAGCCGTCGACAGCGGCGTCAGATCTCTCGCGGTCAAATGCGTGTGCCCATCCGCGTACATCCATCAGCGCCCAGAGCCAGTCCGACCGCGCCCGAACCTTGCACAACTTATCGTCGCTGTCCCAAAGTTTCCGCAGGGTGCCTTGGAGCATGTCATGGAATGAGCGCAACCACTGAATTGCGTCGCCACTCCTAAGCCAGTTTCCCATTCTGGCAGACAAAACACTCTCCCGAATGATCCTCAGTTCGGCCGATTCCGTAACCTTGCCTTCTTGCACCGCGGACGCGCCAAGATGTGCAATCAACTCGTCAATCTCCACCGGGACGAAGACATATCCCGACCTACGAAGACTATCTCTGTGGTATAGACGATCTTCGGTTGAGACGACACCTTGACGTGATAGGAGGTCGATAATATCAAGGGTCGAGAGGATGGGCGTATTACGCCCTGGCGGTACGGAGCCGCTCGCTATATACCGAAGCCGGTTCACGGACCTATCATCAACCACGATCGCGTCACAATCCCCGGCAAGGCCAACGGCCTCGATAGTGGGGTGACTCATGGCCGCCTCCTTGGCCGAAACATGATTTTCGATCCTCTTTCCGGCCGTGACTTTCCCTGCAGCTATCCCGTCGCACAGAGCAGCCCTGATTCGTTCAATCGCGCTACTCATCTTCGACAACACGCTCTGATGAGAAACCAGATTATTGGCCTCCAATATGCTCCGCCGAGCTACGATCAGTCTGTGGCCTGATGCTACCAGCTTGTCCAGGAGCCCGATGTGCATGAAGTAGGTGATGGACAAGTCATCCAAATACAACACCGCACCAGGGATCAGATTTGGTTCACTTGTCCAAGGCCTCTCATGTAGCCGCAGATAGTCGGTAGCACTATTCTGCTTCTTTACCGTGATCGCTCCAGCTGCTTTCAGCATTGCCACGATCGATTGGCAAGACACTAACACGTCCGAGTAGTCGGAAAGGTCGGCTTCCTCCTTCATCAGAGACGAAAAATTGTAGACTGGCGCCGGCCGCACGACGAACGACGGCGGCCCGTCGCCCCGCCTTGAATCCTCTGCCTCCGCAAGCATCTGTGCAAGATCGTCACCGACCTGATCGCGCAGATCGCTCCGGGGAACAGCCCTTGGCGACAATATCTCCAGTGCTCCGGAAGCCATTAGATGCTGCAGCATTTGCGCCTCCTCTACGATTTTCCGCTGATGAAATACGGCCAACTGTTTCTCCCGCAGAAGCCACGATAGCGTACCATGAGGAATAACAACGACCGACCATGAGTCCAGAAACTTGTCAAGAAGATCCAGCCGACTCAACGTCAATAGGGCTGCTCCATCTACCGCAACTGCCTTGGCTTTGTTGACGGCGGCAGCCATCGGCCGCCGATTTTCGCTATAAGCGGGAATTACCGATCTGCGCCGAGGGTCACGCTCGTCAGAATTACGATAGGACTCGCCAAGCACCAAGCTACCGAGCGAACTATTCATCATCTGCGCCGCGAAAAACATGGGAATATCCCCCGCCGACAGTAGACGCGACGTCTCAACGGCGTGACGGCCCCATGACTCCCTCAGACTCATGATCTCCTTCAAGGAGATCTTTCTGACGTAGCCCTCATCACCTGACAGCGACACGGCGCTCTTCAACCACCTGCCGACATCCTCGCAATTCTCCCACCCATGTGTCGCCGCTAATCTGTATGCCCGCATAAGGATCGAGGGATCCCGACTGCCCCGCTCTGCGGCAGCAAAAACAAGCTCCCTGGCGTTCGGAGCCGACAAACAGCATGCTATCTCTGCAAGCACCATCAGTTCATCGCCCCCCCGATCAGCGCGCTTGTGATACTCGGCCGCCACAATCGCCGACACTTCGTTCCAGTCACCCATGGCAATCATCAGGTTGATCCGAAGCCCTCGATAAATCGCACCATACATCAAATCGCCGGGCGGCCCATCCTGCAACGCCGATAGCTCTCCGTGCGCCTTTACAAACTCCCCGTCACTGTACAGTGCTGCACACCGAAGCAGCCTCAGACGCTCCGACATCCCAACCAGGTCCGCATTGCTGCTCAGAAAACCAGACAGCCGCTCGTCTGCAGTCGCTGCGTGAAGGGCAAACGCCAAACGCTCCGCATCCTCTATGGATTTGGTCTTCTCGAATAGGGTCTTTCCATAGCGGCATACATCATCCCATCGCTTTGCTTCCACAAGACTCTCTACAAGCAGCGATAGATCTCCCAGCTCCTTCGTCTGCTCGAACCTCTGTCTTCGTATGTCGACTGGATCAGCACCCTCCGACTCCTCAATACATGATCGGAGTCGATCGAGATCAGAAGGCAAGCTATCGTTGCTCGATAGCTTGCCCAGAAGCTCCCTAGCCTCGCTCGTCCGGCCGACCTTAGAAAGCATCTCGATCTGAATGGACTGTAATAGGCTCACCTCGATTATATCAGCCATCTCCTCCCGATACTTGACCAGATAATCGAGAATCCGCGCCGGCGTACCTTGGGCGAACATGATCGCGAATCTTGCCCGCGCGGTGTCGCATGTCGCTCGACCATAACGGGCAACTGTCTGTGCGATCTCACGCTCGACGGCGGAAAAGTCCAACTCGATTCCGAAATCCACCGCAGGAGCGACAAACCGTAGACGAGCGGGCGGGCCGTTTAGCGACTCTTTGAGCCGACTCTGTGCGTGGGTTTCCAAGTCAGGGTACCTGAGACCTAGCCATAGAGAGTATTCGTCCGCGTCAGCCGCGGCATCGAGGCAATCCAATTGCCGCGCGGCATCCGCCGCTCGCATAAAGTGCTGATGAGCGGTGCGCAAACTCTCAACCGCATCTCTCGTCGAAGCGAGAGGAACTCGCTTTCCGCCTATGGGCGCGTGTCGAAAGACCGTTCTGCGGAGATTCTCCGGAACTGCCTTCAACAGATTGGTCATTCCTACGAAATAGTGCAGCGCTGGAGCCTCACGCAAGTCATCGTCGGTTATTGCTTCCAGGCAAGCAAACGCGTCGCCCCAACGATCCTGCTCCAGTTGACGACCAAGAAGCAATAACTTACCGCTCTGGTCCATCTCTGCCAGCGATACATTCGCAGTCCCGAGCCAGTCTAGGGCACTCTGCACTCCGTCATGAAGTTCAACCACCATAAACGACGCCGAGCGAGACGCGGGTGTATCGATGTCGGCCAACCTACTAAGCGCACTGCTCTTGTCACCGTCGCGCGCCCGCATAATGGCACGAACTATCTCTATATCTGGCGAGGAACCAATGCCCTCAGCGGCCCTGATGATCTTCTCTGCGTCGTCTAATCGCCCTCTGGCCGACAGAACCCTAGCGCACCACGCAAGTCCGCTCATCCTGACTCTTGCCGAAGCGGATGGGTAGCCTTCCTCGGTCAGGCGACGGGCAAGTGACAGCGCGGCATCGACTCCTTCCGTATCGCGAAAAAAAGCAAGCCTCTTCTTGAACCTATTGACCGTCTCCTCGATCTGGCCTTCGATAAGCTTCGTATAGGTTCCTGGTAGGGAGTTGGGATTGCGGCGCATCCTCTCGGCTACCTTCGCTTCGTGGTCCCGTTTCCAGCGCTGGAGTGTTTTCGCAGAGTAGGTATCAGGCTGATTATCTACGATGGAGTGATGGTGGCCACAGAGTAGTATAAGGTTACGTTCGGACTCGCGCTCTTCGTCAGTAAGATTCGGCTTCCCTCGGGGCCCTCGATCACTTGTGGCGTAAATGTGACAGACATGGTTGACGACGGCGGCGTCGGATTCCTCCGTTGCCGATACAATCAGCGGATTCGTACAGTCCGGATGCGCGCACTGGTTTCCACTAAGTCCGAATAGCTTTTTTATTGTTGATATTTTCGGAGCCCGTCGTTTACCGCTGGTGGCTCGGCGCACCTAACTCATCCCTATCACGTCTACGACACGACTACGATATGTCTGCTCGTCAGTTCCGGCGGAGGATTCGATCGCACAGAGCGTCAACAATATCTGCTCTAGGAGCTGTGGCGCTGGCGGCGTAGGTCGGCCGTTCAGGCCCCCGCGGGCGTAGGCGGACGCGGAGGGCGCCCCGCCGTTACGGATGTCGTCAGGCTGCATACTGATGCCTGACTACCTCGTATGTCTCCTCAGTGCAGCTCTGATTCAGAGCATCGTCATCGGGTACGCCGGAAGCGGCAGGCTTGGACTTAACCCGGTCGAGCTCCGAATCCAGGTGATCCAGCCTCTCCCTTGCCTGAATATCGGTCAGTTGACCCAGGCTGAGCCACAGCGACCGCGCTTGGGTTTGGAGCTCCATGCACCTCTCGCTGACCCCGGTTACCACCGCCAGCTTGTGGGCGTGGTGGTCCACCATCATCCACAACGCCAGGCCGGCAATCCCCACGTTGGCGACGATCTCCAACACGCTCGGCAGGACGTTCAGCAGAGACACCGCCGCGCTCGTCGCAAAGAACGCCGTGGCCCCCAATCGCCAGTTGTTCCGCACCGTCATCCTGGAGGAGAGCTTGCGGTAGTACCGCGCCAGACGAGCGCAGTCCAGCAGCAGGCTCCATACTTGGTTCCTGGTTGTCGTAGAAACCATGTCCCTTACCTCTCGCCCGCCCATGCTACCGCACTGTCAAGGTGTGTCAAACCGTCCCATAAACTATTATTGACAAGTTATTTATGGGAGCATGTACCCGGCAGCGCCTAGCTTGCCGATCCGTTCTTGCCGTTGGCCAGGGTGGCTTGGTGGCCGCGGTAGGTCTGTTCGTCGATTCCGGTGGCGGATTCAATCACCCGCCAATCGACCCCAGCCCGCAGCAACCCCTCGATCGTTTCCAGCCGCCCTTGCCGATGACCTTCCTGCCGGCCTTGCCGACGCCCCTCCAGCAGGCCCTGCCGGCGCCCCTCCTGGCGGCCTTGCTGACGCCCCTGCCGCCGTCCTTGGCGCCGGCCCTCGCGGCGCAACACCTCACCACTGGTCATCAAGTATTCTCCCAATTCCGGGGCACGGCGGTATACCACCTCATCCAGCGATGGCGAGACATCGTCCGGCCCGGTCCCCAGAATATACGACATAAACACCTGCACGTAATCCACCGCGCCGCGCACCGGCGCCCGGTACAACTCCTTCATCAGGTCCACGCAACGCTCCCGCACCTCCGCCGGCGCCTGCTTGAAGGCGTGCATCATCGCCAGTTGCAGCAACCGCCCCCGTAACGCCCCCACCACCTCCTCCGGCGCCACCGAGTCTGATCGAACACCAGATACCGGAAGTGCCGCGCAACTCCTGATTGAAGAACGAGCCAGGAATTTGGCGCAGGGTGGACCAGCGGAAGCGCCCGGCCAGGGCCGCCGGCAGGCGGGCGCGCAGGAACGCGGCGGCCTCTTTCGTGTTGGAGAATATCAGACGGAACAGCCTGTCGTGACGCGGACGCCGCTGACGCTGGCGACGCTGACGGGTTCGGGGTGCCATCACTGACCTGTAACGACACGGCGTCAGCCGCGCTTTTGCGAACTTCGGCGCCGAAGTACACGCTGGACCGAGCGCCCGGGGCGGCGCTACTGGCTACTTGCCGGCAGGGCGCCGGAGGCAGGGGGCACGAGTCGTCGCGGGGGCGGGGTCAGAACCGTTCGGGGACTTCCAGACAACGCACGCCGGCGGCCGCGGCGCGCTCCAGGTCGGCGGCATCGATCCGATAGCCGGCAATCAGCGGGATCGCCTCGTCGCTGAACACCGTGGCGAGCGTATCCGCGCTGCTGCGGCTGCGGGCGATGTCCTCGGCATCGAGCCGGTTGGCCACCTCGACGGCGACCCAGACCAGCTTGCGGTCGCGTTGGCGCTGCGCCCGCAGGATGACGTCGGTGGCCGTGATCCGTTGCTCCTGCGCCAAGCTGATGCGACCCTCGTCGGCGGCCAGGGCAACCGCTTCAGTGAAATCCTCGGGCGTCTGGAGCACCGCGCTCTGGATGATGTGGGCGCGCCGCAACCCCAGGTGCTGACTCAGCAGCGGCTTGATATTGCGATGTATTTTCATCTCCAGGTCCGAGCCCTTCAGATAGCCGACGTCGATCTTGAGCGCCGCCACGTCGCCCTTGAGCGTCGCCACGTCGGTCTTGAGCGTCGCCACGTCGGTCTTGAGCGTCGCCACGTCGGTCTTGAGCACGGCCACGTCGCCGTTGATTTCTGCGACGTCCCGTTCGATGCGGTCGAGGCGCGCGGGCATGCCGAGGAACTCGTTGGTGAGCATGGCGCGCAGCAGCATGCGCTGCGCCTCGGGGTTGGTCTGCAGCTCGACGATGATGCGCGCTACCAGCGATTCCGGATTCAGTTGTTCAGTCGTCACGCTGCCCATTCCCATGCTCAAACCTTAATACCGTGCGCCGCCCCGGTCAAGGCCTCCGCCAACCAGGCGCTCGGCACGACGCGCGGGCGGGCGACCTGCCGTCCGTCCACGGAGGTGCGACGGCGGGTGCGAACGCCGAAAGCGGTATTGATTCGGGCTTCCACCCTACGACTCACGATTAAGAAACGATCCTTCCCCAAGGCCCCTCATTGAGAACGTTGGTCCTTTATCAACGGCGTTCGGCGTTTGGTGGACTGCCAAGCCCCCGCGCGGGCTACTCCGGGGTCCAAAAAAGCAGCCGTAGTAATTGACTCAAGTCTTGTCTATGATTATACTTGATCCGTGAATAAGACCTCTCTCGACACGCCGATCACGATCACCGTCGCCGCCCTTTCCGACCAACGTCTGCTGCAGCTATGTGGACCGCGGCAGTGGGCGCCGGTGCGGCTCCCGGCATCTGCTGAAATCGATCACGTCGTACCGTATGCGCTCGGCGGCAGCGCCGAGCCTGACAATCTCCGGCTGCTGTGCGCCGCCCATCACCGCTACCGCCACCGCCATGCGCGGCTCGCAGCCGCCCGCCGGTGACTTGATCCGGCGCGGCGCGCTGTCCAACGCCAACGCGACGCGCACCGAAAACCGCCTGGACCACCGCCCGGACCGTATCGAGAACCTGCGCCGGTGCCCGTCTGGACGCGGTGGCGGGTTTTGGGGCACATTGCCGGCGCCGCCGGCAATGCCGCGCGTCGAATCCGTGAGTATGCGGGCTTGGGAGGCCAGAGTGACGGCACGATACGGCGACCGCGAACTCGAAGCGATGCTGTCCGAGCTACGGCGCCGGAATACCGAATGCAAGGCGGCTCCTCCGTGACAACGATCAACCTGAGCCGGAGTCTCGCGTAGAGGAGAAATGGATTCACTGTACGGTCTGAGCCCGCCCATGAGCCCGCCGGTGGTCACCTTCTTCAACAACAAGGCAGGCGTGGGGAAGACGTCACTGGTCTACCACCTCTCCTGGATGCTGTCCGAGCTGGGATTCAACGTATTGGCCGCCGATCTCGATCCCCAGGCTAATCTGACCGCGGCGTTCTTCGATGAGAGTTTGCTCGAGGAGTTGTGGGAGCCCGGCGGTCATGGCCGCGGGAAGACGATCTATCGGTGTGTCGAGCCGCTCACCCAGGTAGGTGACGTACGCGAACCGGAGTTGCGCCGGGCCGCGCCTTCCCTGCACGTCCTTCCCGGTGATCTTGCGCTTTCGGGATTCGAAGAGACCCTCTCCACGGAATGGCCCAATTGCCTGGGCAGCGCGAACCTGTACCGGCCGTTCCGGGTAGTCACCTCCTTCTGGCGGGTCATTCAGGCCGGCGCGCGAGCGTGTCAGGCGCAGGCCGTACTGGTCGACGTAGGCCCCAGTCTGGGAGCGGTGAGTCGCTCCGCGCTCATCGCCAGCGACTTCGTGGTCATACCGCTCGCGCCCGATCTGTTTTCGCGGCAGGGGCTGCGCAACCTCGGCCCGACCCTGCGGCGGTGGCGAACGGATTGGCAAGCGCGGAGCGGAAACTGGCAAGCCCCCGCAGTCCCGCTGCCGCAGGGGGACATGCGCCCCATCGGCTACATCATGCAGCAGCATGGGATCCGCCTCAGCCGGCCGGTGCAGGCGTATGACCGCTATGCCAAGCAGATGCCGGCGGAGTACTCGGCCTGCGTCTTGGGGGAGGAGCCAGGCGCAAACGCGAGCGATCCGGACGCAGAGGACCATGCGATAGCGACGGTCAGACACTACCGGAGCCTGGTTCCCCTGGCGCAGGAGGCGCGCAAACCGATCTTCGCCCTCGCCCCGGCGGACGGCGCCATCGGCAGCCACGCGACCGCCGCCCGCGACGCGTTCGGAGACTTCGAGGCGCTCGCGAACGAGATCGTGCGCCGCGTCGAGGCCGCGCGCGGGCGCCCGCTGCCGGGACCCGGGTCTGGACTATTTCACCGCTATCTTTGAGCCGGAGACAGGGGGCAAGAGTCTTATCACGTCTTCGTATTGCGAGTCTGATTGAGCCACCCGCCGCTCGGCGCGCTCTACCCTGAACCTCTGCGCCAGTATGTCGGCAATGGCAAGTGCGTAGCTCTGGTCTTCGACGAAGGGAAGCGCTCTGATTTCAGCAAACGATATTTCGCCCTTGTGAAGCAGCAACGCAGCCGCAAGGCGTGTCGGTATTGTCGAATTTCTTGACATGTCCTAATCCCCATTACCTTGCTCATCACCGACTTCATCAGCCGGCACTGAATCCAGCGCGGCGTCAATACCGATGGGAGCCGCCATGACGCCCTAGCGCGCCGCTCCGTTCCGGCCGTTGATGAGCACTGCCTTGTGGCCGCGGTAGGTCTGTTCGTCGATTCCGGTGGCGGATTCGATCACCGGCCAATCGACCCCTGCCCGCAGCAACCCTTCGATCGTCTCCAACCGGCCTTCCAACCGGCCTTCCAGCCGGCCTTCCTGGCGCCCCTCGCGGCGGCCTTGCCGGCGTCCCTGCCGCCGGCCCTCGCGGCGCAGCTCGTCACCACTTGTCATAAAGATACCTCGCAGTTCCGGGGCCCGCCGGTCCACCACCTCACCCACCGCTCGGTTCGCACCCCGCGGGCCGGAATTTAGAATATAATCCATAAACGCGCCGGTGTAATCCACCCCGCCGCGCACCGGCATCCAATACAACTCCCGTATCAGATCCACGCAACGCTCCCGAGCCTCCTCCGGCGCCTGCTCAAAGGCGTGCATCATCGCCAGTTGCAACACCCGTCCCCGCAGCTCCCCCACCACCTGCTCCGGGGCCACCACGGTCTGGTCGAGCACCAAGTACCGCTGGCGCGGCACCCACGACTCGCCGCGAAACTCCGGCGGGAACGACTCCGCCAGCTCCTGCGCGTACCGCCAGCGGTGCTTTCCCTGGTAGAACACCACCGGCAGCACCGGGCGCAGGAACCGCTCCTTGGGGCGACTCGTGAGCCCAGCCTCCCAGATGGCGCAACAGTAGCGTATCACGCGCAGCGCCATCCACCGGTCGGGGCGGGATTGATGTTCGAACAGCAGACACAGGCGCTGCCGCGCCGCCTTGCCGCCGGCGGCCGCGGTGCGCACCTCGAACAGCAGGTCGGTGACCAGGCCGCGTAACCCCTGGTTGACGAACGCGCCCGGGAGCTGGCGCAGGGTGGACCACCGGAAGCGCCGGCTGAGGGCGGCCGGCAGACGGGCGCGGAGGAGGGCGGCTGCCTCCTTGGTGTTGGAGAAGACCAGGCGAAACAGTTCATCGTGTCGCTGTCGCTGTTTCTTTCGCTGTCGCGTGCGGCGTGCCATCACTGACCTGTAACGGCGCGGCGTCAGTGGCGCTTTTACGAACTTCGGCGCCGAACGGTACGGGCAGACGCTCGTGGCGCCGGTTCAGTCCCGGCCGTTCAGGCGGAGGCGGGATCGGCGTCGGTGAGCAGGATGCGGAGCGCCATCAGCACGCGGCGGGGATGCGGGCGGTGGATCGCCATGCCCGCCCAGTAGGCGGCTTCCTCGGGCTCCATTTCCTCGATGCCGGCGGCCACCGCGCGCATGTGGGCGCGGTTACGCATCGGCGCCAGCGCGCGGAACAGCAGGCCCAGCAGCAGCGCCGCGTCTTCGGCCAGCGCATAGCCGCGGTCCGGGCCGCCGGCGCGCGGGCCGAGCCGCACACCGGCGCGCGCCAGCCGGCGCAGCACGCGGTGCTCGATCAGGTCGAGGTTGGCGCCGCGCAGCCGGGCGATGCGTTGCGCCGTCTTGACCTGCGGGGTGGCCGGCGCCGGGAGCTGCCACACCGCGTATTCGGCGTCGCCCGGCGCGTGGCGGAGCACGCGCAGCTCGTAGCGCGGCGCCGCCGCGGCCGGCTCCAAGCGGAACGCCGGCTCCGCGCGCGCCATCAGCCTTGCTGCGCAGCGGCGGTCGCCGCCACGTAGGCCGCCCCGGCGGCCAACCGGGCCAGCCGCCGGGTGAACTGCTCGGCGGCATCGCCCGCCAGCGGCAACCCGCCGGTGAAGGTGAACTCGAAGGAGACCTCCAGGCTGCGCTCTGCGGCGGCGGACAACTGCGACAGGAGGAACTCCCGCACCGGGTAGGCGTCCGCCACCGGACCGCTGAACTCCAACTGCAAGGAGCCGCCCGCGCGGGTTCCGTAGCCGCCGCTGATGGTCACCACCTTCTCCGCTTCGCCCACCGCGCCGACCGCGCCCAGCAGCCCGAAGCCGTCACCGGCCTCGAACATCCGTATCGTCAGCTCCCCGATCCGGTCAGCTCCGGCGGCCCGCGCCTGATCCCAGAGCTGCACCAGCGCTTCCCGCAGCACCCCCTCGGCCGTGAACGCGCCGGGAGGCGGTGGCGGCGGTGGTGGTGACGGCGTCACAGAACCGTCGTCGCCGCCGCGAACCTCTCCCTCCAACCCGATCGGCCTGGGCGGGGGCGGCGCCGGCGCGGGCGACTTCGGGCGGGGCCAGATGCCCACGTTGCGGGCGTAGATCATGGTCAGCACCAGCGCCCGCTCGTCGATCAGCAGGTCGGCGGGCGGATCGCCGGCGCCGTAGAGCAGATCGCCGCGCCGGTAGACGTAATCGCCCTGCTCGACGCCGCGCCGGATGCCGCGCAGAAAGATGTCGTCACCGCTCAGCATCGGCAACGCCGGGGCGCTACGAAACTCGTGGCGCAACGCCAGGGTCGTGATCTGGCCGCGCTTGAGCGGCGTGTGGTCGCGCACGAAGGCGGGCGAGTCGGGCTCGTCCTCGGGCAGGCGCAGCTTCCCCAGGTCGCGTAGCGCGCGCACCACCTGCTGCTGGCCGGCGCCGGGCTGATCGGACGCCGCCGGCAGGTCGACCGCGGTGTGCCCCAGATCGACGCCGGCGGCGCCGCCCAAGCGGTGGCGTGACGGATAGAACAGGTGGCGGTAGCACTGCTGGATGGCGACCGCCAACGCCTGCTCCGAGCGCGCCGCCTGCTCGCGCACCGTCGCTTGCTGATGCTCGGCCAGCTCCGCCAGCCGCTCGGGGCGCAACAATGCCTGCAGCGCCAGCCGGCGCACCGAGGCCTGCTGCATCTCCTTCAGCCGCTCCTCGTCCGCCACCACGAACGCCAGGCTGTTGCGCAGCATGCGCAACGCCGACCCCTCCGCCCCCGTGCGCGCGTAGACGCGCACGGCCAGCTCCGGCGGCGCTTCCACGGTGGCGCCGATCTGCGCCGCGTCAAAGTGCAGCACGACCAGCCGCGGGCGGCCGTCGCCCACCTCGTCGGGAACGTCGAACGGGCCGCCGGGAAAGGGGATCATCTCGAAGGTGCGCCCCTCGAACACCCGCTTGATGCGGTCGTTCAGCTCGGCGCGGGCGTCGCCGGAGTCCACGTTCTGCTCCTGCCGGCGGATGATCAGGCTCAGGTTGGCCTCCGCCAGGAACCGCAGCGGCGCCCCCGGACGGTCGTCGAGGTAGGCCGACTCGGTGGTGAACTTGTTGCGCGCGTCGTCGATAAAGGTCACTTCGGTGGCCGGCCCGAGCAGGGAGTAGCGCAGCCGTTCCGCCGGCAGGCCCTTGAGCGGTTCGTTGAACGCCAGCGTGTGCATGAAGATAGTGCGCGCCACGTAGGCGCCGTAGGGCGGCAGTCCGCCGTGATTGGCGGCGTCAATCTGCTGCGCCAGCGCCGGCGCTCCGTCGCCGGGGGCGGCTATGTCGTTGGAGATCGCCGGCAGGTAGGCGCCCTGTCCCAGACGGGTAACGATTTCCTGCCGGATCGGCTCGTGACCGAGGTCGACGTGATGCAGGTGCACGGCGGTGGCGTCCTCGGGCCGCTCCCGCCAAAGCTGCGCGATGGTGCGCGCCAGCAGCCGCAGCATGCCGCGCACGCGCTGGAAGTTGCCGAGCGTGGCGGTCTTGCCGGTGAGCGTGGCCAGCACCTCGGGATGCAGCGGATAGCTGACGCGGAACTCCTGCGCGGTTTCCGGGCGGGCGGCGTCGGCGGGCAGTACGCTGCCGTAGTGCGCCCACTTGTCGCGGTAGGCGTCGACCGCGGCTGCCGCCTGCGCGGCGTCGACCTGCTCGAACAGGCGCCGCCGGAGCACCTGCACGGTCTCGTCCTCGGCGGTGGGGTCGAGCAGGGTGGCCTTGCGCGCGGAGACGCTCTCCGCCTCCGCCATGCGGTCGCCGATAAACTGGTTCTCCTCACCGTAGGCGTCGGCCGCGCGCCCGTTCTTGCCGATCGCCAGGGTATAGACCAGGGCCGCGCGCGGCGCTCCCTCCACCGCCTTGAACAGCGAGGTGAGGAAGGCGGTCAACTGATCGCCGGCGCCGCCCTGGCGCCGCACCTTGCGCAGGTAGACCGACAGCTCGTCGAGCAGGATCAGGGTCGGCGCGCCGCCGAACAGCTCGCGCAGGGTCTCGGCGCCGGGCGCGGCCCCCTCGCGGTCGCTGCGGCTCACCCGCGCGTAGCCCTCCGCGCCGGCCAGCGCGTAGGCGATCTCGCCCCACGGCGTGTGCGCCAATACCCCGTCGCCCATCGCGCGGCCGTTGGCGGGGTCGGCGTTCTCGCCGTCGAACGCGGCCACGCGCACCGCTTCCGCGGGCAGCAACGCGGGGTCCGTGAACTCGCCGATGCGTGCTGCGGCCCCGGCGTGCTCCCGCGCCCGCACCGCGTGCACCAGGGCGATCAGCGCGTGCGTCTTGCCGCCGCCGTAGGAGGTGTCGAGGCGGAAGATCGCCGCCGCCTCGCCGCCGGCCCCGCTCAGCCGCCGGCTGACGTTGGCCAGCAGGTTGCGCAGCCCGCGCGTCGGGTAGGTGTTGGCGAAGAAGCGCGCCGGATCGCAGTACTCGGGGCTGCCCCGGCCGCTGATCACCGCGGCCAGGTCGGCGGCGAAGTCGGCCTCGGCCACGCTGCCGGTAAGCACGTCCGGGCGAGGCAGGCAGGCCTGGAAGATCGTCGGGGCGGCCACGATTACGCCTCCCGCTTGCGGAGCGAAAGCACCAGCATGACCAGCGCCAGCGGGACGAACACGTAGTTGCCGACCGCGCCGGGAGCGGTACCGGCCACCTCGAACGGCTTGGCGAAGCCGAGCGCCAGCCGCCCCGCGTACTCCAGCAGGATGAACGTCCACATGAGCGGGATGAGGGAGCGATAGCGCACCAGGACGATCACGTAGAACAGCCCGAACATGAGCTGCGACCAGCCCCACTCGGCGAAGATATGGATCAGCGCCGCCGCCCCGTTGGGCGTGAAGTCACTTAGCGGGATGGTGGCGATCGACTGCGCTCCGCCGTCCGGCAGCAGGACGTGGGCCAGGCTGCGACCCACCGTCACCAGCGTCATCGCCGCGAACACCCACAGCGCGATCGGTGACCCCTTGTATTCGTTCACGCCCGCAGCATAGCACGCCCGCCCAAGCCGCGCGCGGGCGGTGGGCGCGGCGGCGCGGGGCGGGATGGCGGCGGGCGCGGCGGGCGGGTGCGCTGGCAACGCGGGCGGGACGGCGCCGGGCGGGCGGATGGAGCGGGCTGGAGCGGCGGCGCGGGCAGGGCGGGCGGAGCGGGTACGCGGCGGCCGGCGGGTGGCGGCGAGCCGGCGCCACGCGGGCGGGGGCGCGAACGCCGAAAGCGGTATTGATTCGGGCTTCCACCCCTACGACTCACGATCAAGAAACGATCCTTCCTCAAGCCCCCCCCCATTGAGAAACGTTCGTTTCCTTATCAACGGCGTTCGGCGTTTGGTGGGCTGCCAAGCCCCCGCGCGGGCTGCTCCGGGTCCAAAAAAGCAGCCGGAACAGTTGACTCAAGTCTTGTCTATGATTATACTTGATACGTGAATAAGACCTCTCGCAACACGCCGATCACCACCACCGTTGCCGCCCTTTCCGACCAACATCTGCTGCAGCAGGTCAAGGAACTTTCCGCTATCGAACACTACGTCCAAGGCGTGGTATCGATCACCTGCGCGAAGTTGAGCGGCGCGGTCTGTATCTCGCGCTGGGTTTCTCCGGCATGTTCGATTACGTGCGCGAACTGGGCTACAGCACTGGCGCTGCTTGGCGGCGGCTCAAGGCGATGCGGCTGTGCGAGGAAGTGAAAGGGGCGCGGGGGCGGCTGTTGGAGGGCACGCTGACGCTGGACGCGGCGGCGCAGTTGCAGCACGCCTTTGAGCGGCAGGAGCGCAAGGCGCGCCGCTCGACTACCCCCGACACCGACCAGCATGCCGGTAGCGGGACGCAGGCCGATGCCGGGTCGGCCACGTCGGTCATGGAGCTCGGCGCGCGGACGGCCGACGCGCCTGGCGGGTCGGAGCCGGACGTAGCGGCGCGCGAGGCCGGGCCGGAGGGGTCGGAGGGTGCGCCCTCCGGCTTGGTACCGGATGCGCCGGAGCGGCCGGTAGCGCCGGTGTTGGACGCGGCGGCGCGGGAGTCGCTGGTGGCGGAGGCGACCGGCAAGAGCACGCGGCAGGTAAAGGAGATGCTCGCCAAAGTCGATCCCGAGCTGGCGCGGCCGGCGGACCGGATGCGGCCGCTGGGAGCCGGACGGTGGGAGCTCAAGGCGGTGATCGATGACGACTGCCAGGTCGGATTGGAGCAACTCAAGGGGCTGCTGTCGCACGTCGATCCGCAGATGACGTTGGGGCAACTCCTGGGGCGGGTGGTACGGGAAGCGCTGGACCGCCACGACCCGTCGCGGCCGCCGCGCGGTCGGGGCCGCAGCCGCCGGACTCCCGAAGTTGCCGACCAAACTTCGGCGCCGAAAACAGCGGCCGGTCCGGGCGCCGCTACGGCGCAGCAGAGCGGCCTGCCGGCAGGCTCCGCGACTTCGGCGCCGAAGGTGCCGGCGGACGCCGGCCAGCGCCGCGTTACGGTTGCGAAGCGGCCGGCAGTGGCCACCCGGACCGCGGGCGTCACGGCGGAGACTTCGGCGCCGAAAGAGGCTGCGGCGGCGCCGCGGACCGAGCTGCCGGCAGGCTCGGCGACTTCGCCAGCCAAAATTCAGGCCGCGGACCGGCCTGCGGCAGCCGCCGGAATCGCCACTTCGGCGCCGAAGGCAGGAGGCGGCGCGCAGCCCGCGGCGCAACGGAGCGGCCGGCTCGTCACGCCGGCCACTGCGCCGCCGCAGCCACGTGTCCGCAGCCGCGCTATTCCCGTGGCGGTCAGGCGGCAGGTGTGGGAGCGCGACCGGGGCTGCTGCAGCTACGTGGACCGGGGCAGTGGGCGCCGGTGCGGCTCCCGGCATCTGCTGGAGATCGATCACGTCGTACCGTATGCGCTCGGAGGCAGCGCCGAGCCCGACAATCTGCGGCTGCTGTGCGCCGCCCATCACCGCTACCGCCACCGCCGTGCGCGCCGCGCGGCCGCCCGCCCGTGACTTGATCCGGCTCGGCGCTCTGACTTGGATGATGCGCGCCTGGGAAGACGCCAACGCCAACGCGGCGCGCATCGGAACCGCCTGGACCACCGTCCGGATCGCCTCGAGAACCTGCGCCCGGTGGACGCCGCCGCGCCATCGCCCCGAAGGCGACCCGGCCGCTACCGCTGACGAACCCGGAGCGGCACCGGCTGAACGTCAAGCGCTGCCCACCCGCTGATCCTGGCCGCGCTGGCGTCAACCTCCCCCGTGAGTCTTGTCTAAATACCGTTTCAGACAGCCGCGCGCGAGGCGGCGCGGGGTTTGACGGAGGCGGGGTTGGTTGGTTGGATTGCCGGCATGACCGAAGCGAATCCGTTCTCGCTCGCCGGGCGGCGGGCGCTGGTGACCGGCGCCAGCCGCGGCATCGGGTTGGGGATAGCGCAGGCGCTGGCCGCCGCCGGCGCCGCGGTGGCCCTGGTCAGCCGCGACCGCGACTCACTGGAGGCGGCGTGCGCGCAGATTGCCTCCCGCGGCGCCCGCGCCGACGCCTACCCCGGCGACCTGACCGACCTGGACGGCATCGACGCCCTCTACCGGCGGGTGCGCGGCGACGGGCCGGTGGACATTCTGGTGAACAACGCCGGCAGCACCCGGCGCGCCTCCGCCGAACGCATCTCCCACGCCGATTGGGACTTCGTGGTGGGCCTCAACCTCACCGCGGTGTTCCGGCTGTGCCAGGCGTTCGGGCGCGACCGCATCGCCGGGGCGCAGCACGCCGCGGAGGCCGCCGCGCCGGACGCGGACGCCGACGCGCCGCCCCCGCGCGCCAAGATCATCAACGTCGCGTCGCTGATGAGCGAGCAGGTGCGCGCCGACAACGCCCCCTACGCCGCCACCAAGGGCGCGATCCGGCAACTCACCAAGTCGCTTGCGGTGGACTGGGCCCGCCACCGCGTCAACGTCAACGCCATCGGCCCCGGCTACATCAAGACCGACCTGACCCGCCCGCTCTGGGAGGACGCCGAGTTCGACGCCTGGGTGCGCGGGCGCACGCCGCTCGGCGCCTGGGGCGCGCCCGCGGACATCGGCGCCGCGGCGGTGTTCCTCGCCTCCCCCGCCGCCGACTTCGTCACCGGCCAGGTGCTGTACGTGGACGGCGGCTGGCTGAGCTCGTTCTGAGCGGCTTCTGCCGCTGCGGTCAGCCCAGCAGGTCGGCCAGCGCTTCCTCCAGCCGCGGGAAGCGGAACTGGTACCCCGCCTGCTCGGCGGCCGCCGGCACTACCCGCTGCGACGCCAGCAGGGTATCGCTCATGCCGCCGAACAGCATCCGCAGGGCCAACCGCGGCACCACCATGAACGCCGGCCGCCGCAACGCCCGCCCCAGGGCGCGGGTGAGCGCGGCGTTGGTGGCCGCGCCGGGCGCCGCCAGGTTGAGCGGACCGCGCAGCCGCTCATCCTCCAGCGCCTGCCCGATCAGGCCGGCGACGTCGGCCACGTGCACCCACGGCATCCACTGCCGGCCGTTGCCCAGCCGGCCGCCGGCGCCAATCCGGAACGGCGCCGCCATACGCGGCAGCGCGCCACCCTCGCGCGCCAGCACCACCCCGGTGCGCAGGTAGACGACGCGCATCCCCAGCTTCTCCGCCGCCGCGGCCTCCCGCTCCCAGCGCCGCACCACCGCCGCCAGGTAGCCGGCGCCGGGCGCGGCGTCCTCGGCCAGCGGCTCGTCGCCGCGGTCGCCGTAGTAGCCCACCGCCGAACCGGCCAGCAGCACGCGCGGGCGCGGCGCCGCGGCCTGCAGCCCGCGCACCAGGTTGGCGGTGCCGGTCCAGCGGCTGGCCTCGATCCGTTCGCGCCGCTCCGCGGTCCAGCGGCCGGCGGCGATCGGCTCCCCCGCCAGGTGGATCACGGCGTCCGCGCCGCTCAGCGCCTCCGCCGGCGCCGGCCCCTGCAACGGCTGCCAGGCCACCGCCTGCGCGCCGGCCGGCGCCCGCCCCGGGTCGCGCGTCAGCAACGCCAGTTCATGCCCGGCGCCAGCCGCGCCGAGGCTGCGCGCAAGATGGGTACCGATCAGCCCGGTGCCCCCGGTCAGCACGATTTTCAACTCCGCCACCCCCCGCGCGGCACGCCCGGCCGCGCCGCGACCGAGAATCAATGTACCGCAATATCCCCCGACATTCCCCGGTATCCCCGGATATCCCGTAAATACTTGACGCCCACTCCACAGGGCGCGAGCTTTTGGGTAAGATGCAACCATCGGCCGCGCCGGCAGGGAGCGCGGCGGCGGCGCATCGGAGGACGCGAACATGAATACTGGAATCGGCGACATGGCCGTCTACATCCCCAAGCTGCTGATGCGGTTGAGCCGGCTACTGGAGCGTTACTCCCTCTCCAACCCCACCATCAGGCGGATCCTGGACCGCGCCATCCACAAGACCGGGCAAATCTCGGTGCGCTTTCCCAACTTCTGGGAGGATGCGGTCACCATGGCCGCGCAGGCCGCAATGCAACTGCTGTCGCGCATGAACCACAGCGCGATCGCCAGCCTGCGCTACATCGCGGTGGGCACCGAGTCCGCCACCGACATGGCCAAGCCGATTGCCGCGCACGTGGGCGGCATGCTGCGCGCCGCGGGGTTTCCGATCCCGGACGCCATCGCCACCTTCCAGACCCAGCACGCCTGCGCCGGCGGCACCTACTCGCTGATGGGGGTCAACGCGCTGCTGTCGCTGAGCAACGGCCGCGACGACCGCGGGCTGGTGATCTGCACCGACGTGGCGCGCTATGACGCCGGCACCAGCGCCGAGATCACGCAGGGCGCCGGGGCGGTGGCGATGATCGCCGAACGCGGCTGCGGCTTGGTGGAGTTGGAGCTGGCGGGGGCCGGCTACGCCTCGCGTGACGTCGACGACTTCTTCCGCCCGGTGGGGGCCGCCACTCCGCGCGTGCGCGGCGCCTTTTCCGTGCACTGCTACAAGGAGACGATCGAGGACGCGTTTCTCGATCACTGCCGGCGCACCGACCAGACCCCGGCGGCGGCGCTGCAGGAGACCGACCTGTTCGCCTTCCACGCCCCCTACCACGACCTCCCGTTGGAGATGATGAGCACGCTGGTCACCAAGTACCTGGGACTGACCGGCGGCGCGCTGCAGCGCTACCTGGCGCAGCGGGACTTCGAGGCCTCGATCGCCCCGGCGGCGATCGTCGGCAACCTCTACTCCGGTTCGATGTTCCTGGGGCTCGCGTCGCTGCTGAACCGGCGCTGCCAGCGGCGCGGCGAGGGGATGGTGGGCGAGCGCCTGCTGTTGCTGTCGTACGGCTCCGGCAACACCGCGGTGGCGCTGGGGGGGCGGGTGGCGGACCGCGCGCCGGAGATCATTCGCCGCTGGGACATGGACTCCACCCTCAACCACGCCCAGGACGCGCGCCCCGACGACTACGACCGCTGGGTGGCGGGCGACCGCGGCGGCGCGGAGTACCCGGGGTTGAGCCGCGCCACCGAGGGGGGGATTCCGCCCGACTCCTTTTACCTGAAACGGATCCGCGAAGACGGCTACCGCGTGTACGCCCTGCAGCGCTGAGCGCGGCGCAGGCAGGGTCACGCGGTTTTGCCAACCACCGTTGACCTGGCCCTGTGCGGCGGCGGGCTGCAGAACGCCCTCATCGTGGCCGCGCTGCGGCAGGAGGAGAACGGCGCGGCGGCCGAGGGGCCGGCGTGGGGGCGCGTGGCGATGGTGGAGCGCGGCGCGGTCGGCGGCAACCACACCTGGTGCTTCTTCGGCGGCGATCTGTCGCCGGCCATGCAGCGGCGGGTAGCCCCGTTCGTGACCCGGAGCTGGGCCGGCTACGAGGTGCGCTTTCCCGGCTACCGCCGGCAACTGAGCACGCCCTACTTCATGATTTCCAGTACCCGCCTGCGCCGCGCGGTGCGCGAACTGCTGGCGGCGCGCGGCTCGGGGGTGCTGTGGGAGAACGCCGCGGTCGAGCGCCTGGGCGCGGCCACCCTGTACTTGCGTGACGGCCGCCGGGTGCGCGCCGGCCTGGTGATCGACGCCCGCGGCGGCCACGCCGCCGGCGCCGCCTGCGGGTACCAGAAGTTCTACGGTCAGGAGGTGACCTTGCGCGAGCCGCACGGGCTGACCCGGCCCATCGTGATGGACGCCACCGTGGCGCAGCACGACGGCTTCCGCTTCATGTACGTGCTCCCGCTCGGGGCGCGGCGCGCGCTGCTGGAGGACACCACCTTCTCCGACGGGCCGGAGTTGGACGAGGAGCAGCGCGCCCGCGGCATCGGCGCCTGGCTGAAAGGCCACGGCTGGCGCGTGGCGCGGGTGGACCGCACCGAACGCGGCGTGCTGCCGATGCCGTTGCGCCCGCCGCCCCTGGCGCCGGACGAGGCCGAGGCCGGCGTGCTGCGCGGCGGCTACGGCGGCGGCTGGTTCCACCCCGGCACCGGCTATTCCCTGCCGCTGGCCGCGGAGTTTGCGGAGCTGGTAGCGGCAACCCCGGCGCCGGCCCTCCCCGCCGCCGCGGGCGCGGCCCGGCGCCGGCTGCAACGGCGACAGCGCTTCTGCTGCCTGCTCAACCGGCTGCTGTTTCAAGGCTACCCGGACGCCGCGCGGCGCGCCGTCTTCGCTCGCTTCTACCGCCTGCCCGCTTCTACCATCCACCGCTTCTACCGCATGCGCCTGCACTGGTACGACCAAGTCCGCATCCTCGGCGGGCGCCCCCCGCGCGGGCTTTCGCTAAGCGCCTGGCGCTCCCGGAACCGCCGCCTCCTGCCGCCTGCAGCCGCGCGCGCCGCCGCCGGGCCGGCGGCGGAGGGGCCGCCCGGCCCCGCTACCGGCGCGCCGCCGACGGCCGCACGCTACCAGCCGCCCACCGCGGCCGCTTCGGCGCCGAACACGCCGGCCGCTCCCGCCGCCGACCCGGCCTCGGATATGGCGGCGAGGAGCGGCGGGTGACGTCAGCCGCGGCCCGCCCAGCCGCCACGCCGGTGCCGGCGCGCGCCCGGCGGCGCGTTGCGGTGGTGGGCAGCGGCTTCGGCGGCCTGGCCGCGGCGATCCGCCTGCAGGCGGCCGGCATCGAAACTACCCTGTTCGAGGCCCGCGAACGGCCCGGCGGACGCGCCTACGTGTGGCGGCGCGACGGCTTTACCTTCGACCTCGGCCCTACCGTGATCACCGACCCCACCCTGCTGGAGGAACTGTTTGGCCTGGCCGGCCGCAACGTCGCCGAGCACGTGGAGCTGATCGCCATCGATCCGCTCTACCGGCTGCTGTGGCCGGATGGCGACCGCTTCGACTACCGCGCCGGCGGCGCCGCGCTCACCGCCGAAATCGCGCGCCGCAACCCCGCCGACGGCGCCGGTTACCGCCGCTTCCACGCCTATACCCAAGCCGTGTTCCGGGCCGGCTACGAAGAAATGGCGGCGACCCCGTTCCTGCGCTTCCGCGACATGCTGCGGGTCACGCCGCGCCTCGCCGCCCTGCGCGCCGACCGCTCGGTGTACCGCGCCGTGGCGCGCTTTATCCGCGACGAACGGGTGCGCCAGGCGCTCAGCTTCCACTCGCTGCTGGTGGGCGGCAACCCGTTCGAGACCAGCGCCATCTACACCCTCATCCACTGCCTGGAGCGGCGCTGGGGAGTGTTCTATCCGCGCGGCGGCATGGGCGCGCTGGTCGCCGCCCTCGCCGATCTGTTCACCGCCCTCGGCGGCCGCCTGCTGCTGGGCACGCCGGTGCAGCGCGCCGCGCCGGAGCGGCAGGGCGCCGCGGCAACGCACCTGGTGACCTTCGGGAGCGCCGCCCACCCCCGCCGCGAGCGCTTCGACGCGGTGGTCTCCAACGCCGACGTGCATCACACCTACGCCACGCTCTACCGTGGCGCGGCCGGCGCCGGCCGCCAACGCCGGAAGCTGGAGCGGGCCGCCTGGTCGATGTCGCTGTTCGTGCTCTACTTCGGCACCGACCGCGCCTACCGCGGCCAAGTGGTGCATCACTCGGTGCTGTTCGGCCCGCGCTACCGCGAGCTGCTGGCGGAGGTCTTTCACGGCGCCCGGCTGCCGCCCGACTTCTCCCTCTACCTGCATGCCCCGCACCTCACCGACCCCTCCCTGGCGCCCCCCGGCGGCGGCGCCTTCTACGCGCTGGCGCCGGTTCCGCATCTGGGCAACGCCAAGCTGCCGTGGGAGGAGCTGGCCGGCGCCTACGCCGAGCGCATCCTCACCGCGCTGGAGCAGGTGCTGCCGGAGCTGCGCCGCCACGTCGTGGTGCGCCGTTGGATGACGCCGCTCGACTTCCGCCGCGACCTGCGCGCCTACCACGGCAGCGCGTTCTCGCTGGCGCCCACGCTGACCCAGAGCGCGTGGTTTCGGATGCGCAACCGCGACCCCCGGATTCCCAATCTCTACCTGGTGGGGGCGGGCACCCATCCCGGCGCCGGCATTCCGGGAGTGCTCAACTCGGCCAAGGCTACCACCGAGCTGGTGCTCGCGGACCTGGCCCCATGAGCGGGACCGCCGCGCTGCCGGTGCCGCCCGCGGTGGCGGCGGAGTGCCGGCGCCGGATTGCCGCCGGCTCGAAGAGCTTTGCGCTGGCCGCCCGCCTCCTGCCGCGGCGCTGCCGGAGCGGCGCCCTGGTGGTGTACGCGTGGTGCCGGCGCGCGGACGACGCGATCGACCGCAGCACGCCGGCCGCGCGCCCGGCCGCCCTGGCGGCGCTGCATGAGGAGTTGGATCTGCTGGCCGCGGGCGGCGCCACCGGCGACGGCGCGTTGGACGCCTTCGGGGCGGTGGCGCGCGCCGCCGGCATGCCGTTTCACTACCCGCGCGAGCTGTTGGCGGGGATGCGCATGGACTCCGAGCGCGCCACCTACGCCGAAGTGCGGTCGCTGCTGCACTATTGCTACCGGGTGGCCGGTACCGTCGGCCTGATGATGGCGCACGTGATGGGGCTGCGCGATGACGCCGCGCTGCACGCCGCGGCGCGGCTCGGCATGGCGATGCAACTCACCAACATCTGCCGCGACGTGGTGGAGGATTGGGAGCTGGGACGGCTCTATCTGCCGCAGGAGCTGCTGGCGCCGGCGCGGCTCGACCACCTGCCGGCGCTGCTGGGCGGCCCGTTTCCGCAAGCGGCGCGTGACCCCCTGCGCCGGGTGGTGGCGCGGCTCTTGGATCTGGCGGCGCGCTTCTACGCCTCCGCTGAGGAAGGATTCCCGGCGCTTCCGTGGCGGGCGGCGCTGTCGATCCGCGCCGCGCGCGGCATCTACGCCGCCATCGGCGGCCGCATTCGGGCGGCCGGCTGCGACGTCACCGCCGGCCGCGCCGTGGTGCCGCTCGCCGCCAAGCTGCGCGCCGCGGCCGCGGCCGCCGGGGCTGCCGCCGCGGAGGCGCCGGCCCGGCTGCGCGCCGGCCGCGCTCGCTTCCCGCCGCCTCAGCGGGTGTTGCGCTTCGCCGAGTTGGAGCTGCCGTGAGCGGCGACCGCGCGGCGGCGTTGACCGACCGCTTCAACCGCGTCGCCGGCACCTACGACCTGCTGGTCACCCTCAACCCCGGCTACCGGCGCCACCTGATGCTCAGCGCCCGGCGCCTGGGCCTGGGCCTGGCGCCGAACGCGCGCATCCTCGATCTGTGCTGCGGTACCGGCCAATCGACGCTGGCGCTGCGCGCGGTCTACCCGCACGCCACCCTGGTGGGTCTGGACGCCGCCGCCGACATGCTGCAGGTCGCGCGCGTCCGGCCCGAGCTGGCCGGCGTCACCTTCCTGCACGGCGACGCCACCGACCCGCGCGGCGCGGGGGTGGAGGGTGAGTTCGACGCCATCCTGATGGCCTACGGCATCCGCAACGTGGCGGCCCGCGACGCCTGCCTGGCCGCGCTGCGCGAGCTGCTGGCGCCCGGCGCGCCGGTCTGCTTCCACGAGTATTCGGTGGCCGGCTCGCGTTGGAGCCGGGTCGTGTGGCGAGCGGTGACCACGCTGGTCGTCACCCCGCTGGCGCGCGTCGTCGCCGGCGACGCGAGTCTGTTCACCTACCTGCGCCGCAGCGTGCTGGAGTTCGACAGCGTGGTTGGCTTCGAGCGGCGCCTGACCGCAGCCGGCTTCAGCGAAGTGCGTACCCTGCCAATGGGCGGCTGGCAGCGCGGCATCGTGCACTCGTTTCTGGCGCAACGCCCGCCCCGCGCGTCGCGCGCGGGCGCCGCTCACTACTCCGGCGGGGCCACCCACGCCGGCGCCGCACGGCCCCCGGCCCGCACTGCGGTAGTGGTCGGCGGCGGCATCGCCGGCGTGGCGGCCGCCGCGGTGCTGGCGGAGCGCGGCGTCGCCACCACGCTGCTGGAGCGCGAGCCGTTCCTCGGCGGCCGCGCCGGCGCCTTCCCGGTGACGCTGGCCACCGGCGAAACCGTGCAGATGGAGCGCGGCTTTCACGCCTTCTTCCGCCAGTACCACAACCTGCGCCGCCTGCTGCGGCGCGTCTCGCCCGACCTCAGCATCCTGGCGCCACTGCAGGACTACCCGATCCTGGCCCCGAACGGCGCCCGCCAATCCTTCGCCGGGCTGCCGCGGCGGGCGCCGTGGAACCTGATCGCCCTCACCCGGCGCTCCCCCGAGTTGACCCTGTCCGCGCTACGCCGGGTTGACCTGCGGCAGGCGCTGGCGATGCCGGCCTTCGACCAGTTCCACACCTACCGCCGCCGCGACGCCCATTCCGCGGCCGCCTATCTCGACTCGCTACGCTTTCCGCCGCCCGCGCGGCGTATGCTGTTCGACGTGTTCGCGCACTCCTTCTTCAACCCGGAGCAGGGGATGTCCGCCGCCGAGCTGCTCATGATGTTCCACTTCTACTTCCTGGGTAACAGCGAGGGATTGATTTTCGACGTCGCCGCCGCGCCCTTCTCGACCGCCATCTGGCAGCCGCTGGAGCGCTACCTGGCGGCGCGCGGGGCGCGGGTGCGGACCGCCGCCGAAGCAAGCGGGGTCCGGCGCGCGCATGGGCGCTGGGAGGTAACCACCGCCGGGCGCACCGGGCCGGCGGCGGCGGACGCCCTGGTGCTGGCCTTGGACGTGCCCGGGCTGCGCCGGCTGCTGCCGGAGACGCCGTTCGGCGCCGGGCCGTGGGCCGCAGAGGTGCGGCGCCTCGAAGTGACGCTGCCGTTTGCGGTGTGGCGCCTGTGGCTGGATTCCCCTACCCGCCCCGGCCGCGCGCCGTTCGCCGGCACCGCCGGGTTTCCGCTGCTCGACAACATCTCCCTGTTCCACCTGTTCGAGGATGAGAGCCGCGCCTGGGCCGAGGCTCACCGCGGCGCGGTGGTGGAACTGCACGCCTACGCGGTGCCGGAGGCCGCCTCCGAGGAGGAGCTCAAGGCGGCAATGCTGCGCGGTCTGCACCAACTCTACCCGGAGACGCGCGCCGCGCAGGTGCTCGACGAGGTGTTCCTGCTGCGCCGCGACTGCCCCGCCTTCGCGCCCGGCTCCTACGCCGGCCGGCCGGGGGTCGCCACCCCCCACCCCGGCGTGTACCTGGCCGGCGACTTCGTGCGGCTAAGCCAGCCCGCGGCGCTGATGGAGCGCGCCGCGACCGCCGGGGTCACCGCCGCCAACGCCATCCTGCAGCGCTGGGGTCTGCCGCCGGAACCGGTGGCCTCGGTGCCCCGCCGCGGCCTGCTGCCGGCCTTCGCCGCGTGAGGGCATTCCGCTTCGGGCGCCCCCCGTCCCGCCCCGCGCCCGCCGCCGCGCAGCCGCAGCCGCCGGACTGGCAGCAATCCGATCCGCGCTGGATCGGACAGGCATTGCGCCGCGCGCGGCAGCTTCCCTCCGGCGGCTGGCACGTGCTTGACGCGGGGCGCGCCATCGGCGACCGCCCGCGCCGTTATTGGGTCGAGCGCCGCGAGCTGGTGGCGTGGCGCGGCACTGACGGGCTGCTGGTAGCCCCCAACGCCTGCCCCCACCTGGGCGCCTCGCTGGCCGACGGCGTGGTACGCGACGGCTGCGTGGTGTGCCCGTGGCACGGGCTGGCGCTGGGGCCGGAGGGCCACCGCGGCTGGCGCCCGCTGCCGAGCTACGACGACGGCGTGCTGCTGTGGGTGCGCCTCGACGGCGCCGAGCCGGCGACCGCTCGTCCCTACCTGTGCGCCCGGCCCGCCGGCTACGTGGACGCGGTGATTCGCATGGAGGCGCGCTGCGAACCGCAGGACGTGATCGCCAACCGCCTCGACCCGTGGCACGGTACCCACTACCACGCGCACTCCTTCGGCAGCCTGCAGGTCATGGAGCAGCAGCCGGACAGCATCACGGTGCGGGTGCTGTTCCGCGCCACCCGCCGGATGGGGGTGGAGGTGGACGCCCGCTTCCACTGCCCCGACCCGCGCACCATCGTGATGACCATCGTCGACGGCGAGGGCGCCGGCTCGGTGGTGGAAACCCACGCCACCGCGTTGCGGCCCGGACTCTGCGCCATCACCGAAGCCACGCTGGCCACCTCCGGACGGCTCGGGTTTCGCTTGGCGCGCCGCGCCGCGGGCCTGATGCGGCGCCGCATGCAGGCCGCGGCGCGGCGGCTGTGGGTAGAAGACGCCGCCTACGCCGAACGCCGCTACGCCCTGCGCCGCGGGTCTCCGTGAGCCACGCCGCACGGCCGGCGCCGGTCGCTCCGGGCCAGTCGGGGGTGCGCGGCAACGCGGACCGGTGGCCGCTGGCCAAGCTGGGCCGCTCCGTACGCGCCGGGGATGCGCATGCGTGACATGGAGCCGGCGGCGCTCCCCGGCGTCCGGTGATCGCGCGCATGCCGGGCCGGCACTGGCCCTGGCGCCGCCGCCGCGAGCCGCCGCTGGGGGCCGAACAGTGGCGCTGGGTGCGCGAGCAGCATCCGATTCTGGCCGGCCTCAGCGCCGCCGAGGACGCGCGCCTGCAGGTGCTGGTGGCCCGCTTCCTGCGCCGCAAGCGGTTCGAGCTGCGCGGCCTGGAAGCGGTGCGGGCGGACCCGGCGACCTGCCGGCTGGTGGTCGCGACCCAGGCCTGCGTGCCGATTCTGGGTCTGGGCTTCGAGTGGTACCGCGGCTTCCAGACGGTGGTGCTGGTGCCGCGCGAGTTCACCGCCCACCTTGAAGAAACCGAGGCCGGCGGCGTGGTCCGCGAGTGGGAGGAGGAGCTGGCCGGCGAGGCCTGGGACGAGGGGCCGATCGTCCTCTCCTGGAGCGACGTGGAGGAATCGGGCTGGGGCGACGGCGGCAACGTGGTGATTCACGAGGTCGCGCACAAGCTCGATCTGCTCGACGGCGACATGAACGGCCGGCCCGCCCTGCACCGCGAGATGGATCCGGCGGCCTGGCAGCGCGAACTGGGCGCCGCCTACGAGCGCCTCTGCGCCGACGAACGCCGCGGCCGCGCCGGCGCGGTCGACTTCTACGGCGCCGAAAGCCCCGCCGAGTTCTTCGCCGTTACCAGCGAGCTGTTTTTTGAGCGGCCCGCGGCGCTGCACGGCCAATTCCCCGGCGTCTACGAACAACTCCGCGCGTTCTACCGCCAGGACCCCCGCCGCCGCCGGCAGCAGGCCGGCCAGCGCTGAACCCCGCGCGCCACCACGAACACGCACTCGCCACGCCACCGGCGCCGGCGGCCCCCGGCCAAATGCCGATTCCCCCGGCGCCGCGCCCACCGCGCGGCGCGGTCAGTGGGTGTGGTACAGCAGCAGGTGGTCGCGCAGTACGTCCTGCGCGAAGTCGTTTTCCAGGTCGCGCCACACCGAGTGCACGTGGTTGGCCTGGTTCTGGCAGTTGTCGAACTCCACCAGGAAGTCGCCGCCGTGAATGCGGTAGTAGTGACCGGCGTCGCGCGCCACCGGACCGGCCCACGCCAGGTGCAGATGCTCGATCCCGGCCTGGCGCAGATGCTCCAGCTTGTGGCGGGCGAGATCGCTGCGCACCTGAGTGACGTAGGTCTCCACCAGCGCGGTGAGCAGCGTCCGCTGCGCCGCGTCGAGGCGTTGCGCCGGCAACCCCTCCTCGCGCGGCAGCACCGCCCGCGAGCTGTTGTAGGTCAGAATGTCGTACGGCGCCTTGTCGTAGATCACCGCCCGCGCCTGCTGGCCGCGGTCGAGGCTCTCCATCAGCTCGAAGGCCAGGTCTTCGCGCCGCGCCAGAATGCGCAGCCCGCGGCGCGGCCCGTGCCGCACCTCAGCCGGATTCGCGCCGAAGAAGAACGGCGTGACGGAGATCACCCGCCGCCCCCACGCGCTGAAGTGGAGCGACAGATGGTGGCCCTCCGCGCGCCAGCCCCACGGCTCGGCGGCCCGGGGGTCGCCGAAGATCGTAAAGTAGTAGCGGCCCGGGTCGCGCGCCCAATGCAGGGTTCCCTCCGCCCGCTCCTGCGCGCCGAGGATCGTTTCGTGATCGATGATCGCGCACGCCTGTTCGTATCCCTTCTCCGACAGCGACACCTCCATCACGCGCTTCGCCAGCCCCTGCTGTTCGCCGCTCATGGCGAGCAACGGCAGGCCGTGACGGTTCAGCGGCGGGTAGTACCAGAACAGGCGCTCGCCGTCCAGGTAGGGATAGCAGGCGCGCGCCCGTTGCGCGGCGTCCAGGCTTTCCAGCAGATCGGAGCAGGCCGCGGCCATCTGCCGGGCCGCGTCCGGGTGCGAGGTGGCTGTCACGGCGCCGCCGGAAGCTAGCGGCGCGCGGGCAGATCGTCGCCGCCGCCGCGCCGGCGCGCGATGATCTCGGGGAACTCGTAGTAGACCAGGCCGTCGTCGCGCACCTCCATGGTCACCCGCGTGCTGTCCACCAGCCGTCCGAGATAGCTCTCCGCCTCCTCGATGCTGAAGTCCAGATCGACCACCAAGTCGGATACCGTGAGGCGCCCGCCGAGCTGGTGGGCGAGGCGGAACACCCGATTCTGCAGGCGCCCGCGGCGCGGATACTCGCGCGCCGGCGGCCGCTCCCGGAAGCCGCCCCACTCCGCCTCGTCACGCTCCTCGCGCTCACGGCGCGGTTCGCGCAACCCCAGCCGAATCAGGTGCATCACCAGGAAGATGAACAGAATGGGCAACAGGGAAAAGAAACCGAAGGCCGGCCACATGCCCCACAGTGTAGCGGACCGCGCCCGCCGCGGCAATCACCACCGCCGCCCGCCGTGCCTGTGCCTTGCCTGCGTTGCCGCGGGGACGCCCGCCGGTCAGGCGTCGGCGGTCTCGAAGGCGGTCAGGATGCGCGTCTTGCGGCTGAACTCCACGCCGATCAAGTGAATGGGCTCGCACCCGCCCCGGTACTTGGCCGCGTAGTCGCGCTCCCGCAACTGCGCCAGCGCGGCCCCCTCCCCCGCCTGCTCCACTACCTTGAACTCGAACAGGTACACTTGGCCGCCGGCCCGCACCGCCATGTCCAGCCGCCCGCGCGCGCTCGACTCCTCCACCACCACGTCGTACCCCAGCGCCGCGAAGTAGGAGTAGAACACGCTGGCATAGTACCCCTCGTAGCGCGCGATGTCGTTGTTGACGTGCCACTCATACGGGATGCTCGCAAAGAATGCTTGGAACATCTCCTGCAGGCCCGCGCAGTCGGCCGTCTCCAGCAGGCGCGCCAGGCGGATGCTGTTCGCCGTCTGCCGCTGCGCGTCCTGCACCAGATGGCGCAGCAGCACGTCGTTCAGGCTCTGCCGCACTTCCCAATTCGGATAGCCCAGCCGGTACACCGCCCTCCCCGGCAGCTTCTCTTTCCCCGTAATCGTCAGGTAGCCGGTCTGGAACAGCAGCGCTTCGGTGCTTATGTGCTCCACGTCGAACGCCGACAGCAGGTCTTCCGTTCCCACCATCTCCTCCAACGACACGGTGGAGACCTGCCGCTTGAACAGCGTCTCCACCAGGAACGCCGGCGAGCCGGTCTCGAACCAGTGGGCGGCGAACTCGCCACGGCGCAACAGCAGCAGCACGTCGAAGGGGTTGTAGACCTTCTCCTTGCCCAGCCAGCTATAGCCGTTGTACCAGTCGCGCATCCGATCGCGGTCGATGCCTTCGAGCTCCGGCGCGAATACGGTGTCCAGGTCGCGTTCCGTGTAGCCGCAAATCGACGAGTAGGCCGGGTCCAGGGTGATGTCGGTAAGGTTATTGAGCTGCGAGAACAGGTTCACCTTGGAGAACTTGCTCACTCCGGTCAGGAACGTGAACCGTACGTGCGCGTCGCAGTCCTTGATCACGCCGTACACGCCGCGCAGGAAGGCGCGGTTGGCGCGGGCCACCGGAGGCGTCTCCAGCGCGTCCAGGATCGGCTTGTCGTATTCGTCCACCAGCACCACGACCCGCCGCCCGGTACGTTCGTGCAGGGCTTCCAGCAGGTGCGCGAAGCGGCCCGGCACCGTGCGGGAGTGCGGCGCCACCCCGTGGCGCCGGGCCGCAGACTCGATCTGTTCCAGGACGTTTTCCGCCACCAGGTCCGGCTGATTGAAGCTGCCGCCCGCAAAGCTCAACCGCACCACCGGGCGGCGCACCGACCAGTCCCAGCGGTCGTGGACGTGGAGGCCCGCGAACAGCGCCTCGCTGCCCTCGAACAGCTCCTTCAGCGTGTCCAGGAACAGGCTCTTGCCGAACCGCCGCGGCCGTGACAGGAAGTAGTGCGTCCCTTCGTCGATCAGCCGCTTGATGAAGGTCGTCTTGTCGACGTAGTAGCAGTTCTCCTTCCGGAGCGTGCGGAAGGTTTGTATACCAATGGGCAACCGGCGCTTGGCCATCCACCCCACCATACCACGGAGCGCCGGCCAGCGGTGACCGCGCGGCGGGCGGGGCGGGCGGGCGGCGGCGGGGCGGCGCGTTGCCTTTCGCGGCCGGGATTACTATAGTAGGGGCCAATTCTCAGAGCGAGGTATGGATGCCCACCTACGACTATGAGTGCTCGAACGGACATCAGTTCGAATACCTGCAGTCGATCACCGCGGAACCACTCTCCGAGTGCATCACCTGCGGGAGGCCGGTGCGCCGGCTCATCGGCGGCGGCACCGGAATCATCTTCAAGGGATCGGGGTTTTACGTAACCGATTCCAAGAACGGCAAGCACGCCAACAAGGCCGCCAAGAAGGACGAGGGCCGCGGCGACGCCGCGGCCGCCAAGGATGGCGCCGCCAAGGACGCCGCCAACGGCAGCGCCAAGCAGGGCGCCGAGTCCTCGAAGTCCGGCGGCGGCAAGGCCGGCACGTCCGACAAGGCCGCCGCGGCCAAGTCTTCCGCGGCCACCTGATCTCAGCTCCCGCCGGGGCGGGGGGCGCCGTCGAAGCGGGTGGCCTGCGCCCCGGCGGCGGCCTCCGCCTCCAGGGAGTCCATCGCCAGGGCGGCGTACGAGGCCCGGAGCTGCTCCACCCTGGGGTTGATCACCGGGTGCTTCGGGGCGAACAGCGTGCAGCAATCCGGGTACGGCAGGATTGAGATGGCGAAGGTGCCGATCCGCCGCGCCTCGGCGATGATCGCTTCCTTGGACTGGCCGACCAGGGGCCGCAGCACCGGCAGCGAGGAATAACTGCCGGTGAGGTGCAGGCTCGGCAACGTCTGACTCGCCACCTGGCCGAGGCTTTCGCCGGTGATCAGGCAGCCGTGGCCGCGCTCGCCGGCCATGGCCGCGGCAATCCGCATCATCGCGCAGCGCATCAGCAACGTGACCTCCGCCGCCGGCGCGGCTTCCTTGATCCGTACCTGCAGCGGGGTGAAGCCCACCACGTGCAGGGTCAGCCGCGGCAGGAAGCGGCTCAGGGCGCCGGCGAGGGCGTGCACCTTCTCCTCCGCCTCGGCCGAGGTAAACGGGTAGGAGTGGAAGTACACCGCGTCCAGCGCCAGCCCGCGCCCGCCCATCAGATAGCCCGCCACCGGCGAGTCGATGCCGCCCGACAGCAGCAGCAGGCCGCGTCCGGAAGCCCCCACCGGCAGCCCGCCGGGACCGCGCCGCTGCGCGGCGTAGGCGTAGATCCGGTCGCGCACCTCCACGTTTACGGTAACCTCGGGCCGGCGCACGTCCACCTTGCTCTGCGGCAGCCGCTCCCGTAGCAGGTCGCCGAGCAGGCAGGCTATGTCGTAGGAGGTAAGCGGAAAGCGCTTGTCTTCGCGGCGCGCCTCCACCTTGAAGCTGCGCGGCGGCGGCGCGCCGGCCAGGGCCGCGGCGATTGCGTCCGCGGCCTGCGGGAACACGCTCTCGCGCTTGGGAAAGCGCATCACGCGCGCAAAGGAGACCACGCCGAAGGTGGTCTCCAGCACCTGCTCCGCCGCCTCCGCCAGCGGCTCCTCCACGGTCACGAACATCCGCCCCGAGGTGCGGCGGGCGCGCGCGGCCCCGCGCGGCAGGCGCGCGACGACGTTGCGCAGCAGGCGCTGCTCGAACGCCGTCCGGTTGGCGCCCTTGAGGGAAATCTCCCCGTACTTGACCAGGAACTCCATTACGCGGCCACGGCGCGCAGCGGCGGCAGCTCGCGCTCCAGGACCGTTAGCAGGCGCGCGACGTCGGCCTCGGTGGTAGTCCACCCCACCGACACCCGAAACGCGCCGGCCGCCACTTCCGGTGCTACGCCCATGGCGCGCAACACCGGCGACGCCTTGCTACCGCCGGAGGCGCAGGCCGAACCGCGCGACACGTAGACGCCACGGTCGCTCAGCACCCGCACCAGCACTTCCGCGGGCACTCCGGGCGCGGCCAGACAGGTGATGTAAGGCGAGTAACGCTGCGGCTGCTCGCGGCGCTGCGCCGGCACCAGGCGCAGTCCCAGACGCTCGGCGCCGGCAAGCAGTTGCGCGTGCAGGGCGCGCGCGTGGCGCAGGTTGCGCTCCGCCGCTTCCGCGGCGGCCGCCGCGGCGGAGGCGAACGCGGTGAGGCCGGCGACGTTCTCGGTACCGGGGCGCCTCCCCTCCTCCTGCCCGCCGCCGCGCGCCAGCGGCTCGAACGGCAGGCCGCCGCGCAGCCACAGGGCGCCCACCCCGACCGGCCCGCCCAGCTTGTGCGCGCTCACCGCGGCGCTGTCCGCGGCGGTGAGCGGGAGCCCCAGGCCGCGGCACAGCGCCTGCACCGCGTCAGTGTGGAAGTGGACGCGGCGGCCGCTACGGCGGGCGTGGTCGCGCACCACCTCCAGCGCCTGCGCCAGCGGCTGGATGGCGCCGGTCTCGTTGTTCACGGCGATCACCGCCACCAGCCGGGTAGCGTCGTCCAGGCAGGCCGCGAGATGGTCCAGGTCGAGCAGGCCGTCGCCGCCGACTCGCGCGGCGCTCACCGGCAAGCCGACGCGCGCCAGCAGCCGCGCCGGCTCCGCCACCGCGGCGTGCTCCACCGCGGAGTGCACGATGCCGCGGCGGAACGAGGCCGGGGCGCCGCGCCGCACCTGCGCCAGCGGCGCGTACAGCACCAGGTGATTGGCCTCGGTGGCGCCAGCGGTGGCCACCAGCTCCGCCGACGGGCAGCCGAACGCCGCGCCGAGCCGCGCCCGCGCCGCGGCCAGGGCCTGCCGCTGCCGGCGCCCGCAGGCGTGCGCTGACGAGGGGTTGCCGAACAGGTCATCCGCCGCCCCGCTCCCCGCCGCCACGGCAGCCGGAAACTGCGGCGGCGCCGTGGCCGCCCAGTCAAGGTAACTCGCCCCTGCCGCTGCTGCCGCCATCATCACCCGAAAATCTTCTGCTGGTTATCGATGACCTTGATGACCAGGTCCAGCAACGTGGTGAAGAAACCTGCGACCACGCCCACCTCCAAAAAAACCTGCTTGGTGGTGCTCCAGGCGCTGCGCTCGGCGAGGATGGTGGAGCCCGCCTCCGGTTGCGTGTACAGGTCGCCCTGGCTGCGCCGGTGGTCGACGTCGATCACGGTAAAGCGCTCCGCGCCGTCGGGGGTCAGCCCGCCGGCGCTGCGCAGGTAGTCGCCGATGGTGTGGCCGGGCACGTGCGGCACCGCGCGCGGGGTGACCACCTCGCCGCCCAGGTAGACGTTGCGGTCGCGCATCGGCACGTGGAGCTGGTCGCCCGGCTCCAGCGGCAGGTCCAGATCCGGGTCGCGCGTCTCCCACAGCCGGCCGGCGTCCACCGTCAGCCGCGCCCCGCTGCCGGCGCGCAGCACGGTACTGCGCTCCGGGCGCGCCAGCGGCGTCGGCCCGCCCACCTGATCCAGCACCTCCAGGACCGTCAGCCCGTTGCGGAACGGGATCAGCAGCACCAACTCCCGGTCCGGGAGCTGCACCGGCGCCGCGCCCGCCGGCGGCTGGCCGAACAGCGCCCCCTGCACCAGGATGCTGCGCCGCGGGCGCGCCGCGGCCGCCACCGTTACCCGGTCGCCGGCGGCCAGCCGGAAGCCGCCGCGCTCGGCCGCGCTGAGGTGCAGCGCTTCGGGAACGCCGTCGAGCGTCCGCACCACCGCCACGGTAACGGCGCCGGCGCCGCCCACCACGCCGCCGGCAAAGCGGATCAGATCGTCGATCCCCTCGCCGGCCAGCAGCTCGAAGGCGCCGGGAAAGGCGACCAGGCCGTCGATGGTCACCAGCCGGTCGGCGCGCGGAATCCACACCCGGTCGCCCGGCTCCAGCGGTGGGTTGGCGGCCAACTCGCCGTGGGTGGAAAAGCGGGTCAGGTCGAGCGCCGTCACCGCGCCGCCGCGGGTCAGTTCCACGCGCCGCAGACTGCCGCCGTCCTGCGGCCCGCCGGCCGCGGTTATCAGGTCCGAGACCAGCGACAGCGCGGTCATGGTGTAGATGCCGGGGTTGGCGACCCCGCCGAACACCACCACGTCGAACAGCGCCGGCTCGCGCAGCGCGAAGCTGGCGAAGCGCACCGTTCCCAGCTCCTTGAGGCGGCGCAGGATTTCCCGCCGCACGTCGCTGAACAGCCGCCCCTCGACCGCGATCGGCCCGGTGTAGGGGATATCCAGCTCGTAGTCGTCCTGCAGCACCAACGGGAAGGTCTCGACCCGTTGCGAGCCGACCTGAATCTGCAGCTCGTAGATGTCGCCGGCGGTCATGCGGTAGCTGGTGTCGCTCAGGATGCGCCGGCGCAGCGCCTGCGCGTCCCCGCTGATGGCGCCGAGCGGAACCTGCTGCCGGAACTGCCCGTTGCCGCCGGCCCCGGCAGCCCCGGCAGTGCCGGCAGCGCCCTCCGCGGCCTGGGCGGAGAGCGCGCCCGCGGCCGCCAGCAGCGCCAACGCGGCCAGCAGCGCCGGCAGCGCCCGCCCGGCGCGGGCCGGCCGCAGCCGGGCGGTGAGCGGGCGGCGAATCGGAGCTGGAACCGGAGACGTCAGTGCCGCGGACATCGGTGCCGCGAATCCTACCCGCGCTTAGCGGTCCTGGGAAGGATCGGCCGCGTCGCGCAGGCCGTCGCCCACGAAGTTGAAGCAGAGGACGGTCACGAACACGAACAGGGCCGGGATCAGCAGCCAGGGAGTGAGCGCCACGCTGCGGACGTTCTGCGCCTGCTGCAGCAGCACGCCCCAACTGACCACCGGCGGGCGCAGCCCGACGCCGATGAAGCTGAGCGCGGTCTCGCCCAGAATCATCCCCGGCACCGCCAGGGTCAGGTGGACGATCAGGAAGCTCATGAACCCCGGCAGCAGGTGGCGGACGATGGTGCGCAGCTCGGTGGCGCCGGCGATCCTCGCCGCCAACACGTAATCTTCCACGCGGAGCTGCAGCAGCTTGCCGCGTACCACCCGCGCCAGCCCCGCCGCCGCCACCACCGACAGGATGATGGTGATCATGAAGTAGGTGGCGAGCGGATCCCACTCGGCGGGCACCGCCGCGGCCAGCGCCATCCACACCGGCAGCGTGGGCAGCACGCTGAAAAACTCGATCACGCGCTGGATCAGGGTGTCCGGCGCCCCGCCCAGGTAGCCCGACGCGCCGCCAAGCAGGCAGCCGATCACGAAGCTGATCGCCACCCCCAGCAGGCCGATGGTCAGGGAGACGCGGGCGCCGGCCAGGGTGCGCGAGAACAGGTCGCGCCCCAGCCGGTCGGTGCCGAACAGGAACAGGGTGCCGGGCGCCTCCACCCCCACGAAGCGTAGCGTGGAGCGAAACGTCCCCAAGAGCCGGTAGGGATCGCCGCGCACCAGGATGCGGAGCGGATAGATGGTCACGCCATCCTCAACGTACGTCTTGCGGTACGTTTCCGGATCGCGCGCCGCCTCCAGCCCATAGACGAAGGGCCGCCGCAGCCGGCCGTCGTGGAGCAGCCGGACGCGTTGCGGCGCGGCCAGCGCGAACTCCGGGAACCGGGTCAACGTGTCGTACGTGGCGAAGAAGCCGGCGAACAGCGCTCCGACCAGGTAGAGCAGCGCCAGCACTCCGCCGCCGGCGAGCGCCAGCTTGTGCTTGAAAAATCGGCGCCATAGCAGCGTCCCGGTCGACGCTACGTAATAGCGCTCGGCGTCGCGGGCGCGGCTCCGGCGCGTCACCCCACCGCCTCGCGGCCGAAGCGGATGCGCGGATCGACCACCACCAGCAGCAGGTCGGAAATCAGGAAGCCGACCACCGCGAGGGCGCCCAGCACCAGCACCAGGCTGCCGGCCAGATACATGTCCTGCGCCAGCAGCGCCTCCAGCAGCAGCGGCCCGACGGTGGGCAGCCCGACCACGATGGCGGTGAGCGTCTCACCCGACAGCAGGTCGCGCAGCAGCCCGCCGCTGCCGGTCACGATCGGGTTGATCGCGACGCGCACCGGATACCTGAACAGCAGCCGGCGCTCCTCCAGGCCCTTGGCGCGCCCGGTCAGCACGTACTGCTTGCGCAGCTCGTCGAGCAGCGTCGCCCGCATCACCCGAATCGTCCCCGCGGTGCCGGCGGTGGCGATCACGAACAGCGGAATCGGCAGGTGCTTGAGGAAGTCCAGCAGCTTGGCCGCGGTCCAGCGCGAGAACTCGAACTCGGGCGAGAACAGGCCGCCCACGCTCCACCCGAAGTACCGGTAGAACACGAACATCAGCACCAGCGCGAGCAAAAAGTTGGGCATCGCCAGGCCGAAGAATCCAAGCACCGTAAAGGTGTAGTCGGTAAACGAGTACTGCCGCGTTGCCGAGTAGATTCCGACCGGTATCGCGATCGCGTAGGTGAGCAGCAGCCCCAGCAGCGTGAGGGTGACCGTGAGCGCCAGGCGCTGGCCGACAAGCTGCGTCACCGGTTGGTTGTAGGCCAGCGAATCCCCCAGGTCGCCGCGCGCCAGGTTGCGCATCCACAGGCCGTAGCGGCTCAGAAACGGGAGGTTCAGGCCGTAGCGCTCCTCCAGCGTGCGGATTTCCTCCAGGCCCACCTGCACGCCGAGGTTGCGCAGTCGCTGAATCATGTGGTCCAGGTAGTCGCCCGGCGGCAGCTCGATCAGCACAAAGCTGAAGAAGGAAAGCGCCAGCAGCAGGACGGCCATGTACAGCAGCCGCCGGGCGATATAAGTCAGCATCTCCTAAAGCCGCGCGCCGCCGCCGGCGAGGCCGGGGGCCTTACTCTTTGATGAACAGCTTGTCGGCCGAGGTGAGCAGGTCACCCGGCCAGGTTGCCTCCGGTTTGTAGAACGTCGGGTAGTTGGCGACGCGGTTCTTGTAGACGCCGAGGGTAGGAAGAATCCCCACCGAACCGATCAGGAACAGTTGCTCGGCGTGCATGTCGAACACCTTCTGAAATGCCTCCACGTACTCCGCAGAGCCGTAGGCGGCGCTGCCCCAGGCCAGGACCGCGTCATCCATCTCCTTCACCACGTCGGGCGGTTCCTCTCCCGGAATCTTGCCGTCGGCGAAGTCGTCCAGCGTCTTGGCGCCGCTCTCCAGGTCGCGCGCGGCCCGTATCCACCTGCCCCACTGCGGGGCGTAGAAGCCGGAGTCGTACTCGGTCGCCTTGGCGGCGTCAGTGTACTCCCGGAACTCGGCCGAGCTGATGGTGCCGGTGTAGATGTTGTCGGTGCCGGCGGCATGACGCTGCCCCAGGTCGCCGCGGTGCCTGATCTCGGTCTTCAGGCCCACCGCCTCGAAGTGCGCCTTGTACAGCTCCAGCACCGCCACGTCGCCCTCGTTGGCGTGCTCCAGGAGCTGCAGGAACGGCGCGCCGTCGGGGCGCACGCGGAAGCCGTCCTGATTGCGCTCGGTCAAACCCACTTCGTCCAGCAACTCGTTGGCCCGGCCGGGGTCGTGCTGCGCGTAGGCCTGCTCCCACTCCGCCTTGAAGTAGGGGTTGGTGGAGACGATGGTGGCCGAACGCGGGGTGCCGACGCCAAAGAACACCAGCTCGTTGATCTCGTCGCGGTTGAGCGCCAGCGACAACGCCCGGCGGAAGCGCACGTCGCGGTAGATGCCGCGGGTGAACGGATCCTCGTGGCCCTGATTGGGAATCAGCACGCTCGCGCCCACCACCGGCGCCGGAATCTGCACCACCCGATACTCGCCCGATGCCTCGTTTTCCTTGTACAGCGTAAAGTTGTCAAAGCGGGTGCCGAGCACCGCGAAGTCCGATTCGCCGGAGATGATCTTGAGGTGGTAGGTCTCCTGATCCACGATCTGCGCCCGGATGGCGTCCACGTAGGGCAGTTGGTTGCCCGCCGGATCGACCTTCCAGTAGTAAGGATTGCGTTGGTAGCGCTTCCCGGTTTGGGTGCGCTCGACCAGGATCCAGGGATGGTGGGTCGGCTGCTCCAGGTCCTGCTGCGGAGCCCAGAAGAAGTGGTGATTGAAGGCTTTGTCCCAGCTCTCGAAGCCCTCCTCCTTGGCCAGCGCGTCCGCTTCCGGGTTGTGTTCGATGTGCCACTTCTTGAGGTAGTGGAAGGGATGGAACGCCTGCCACCCCCCCCCGGCGGGCTGGCGTGCTTGGCGAGCAGCGCCGGGTACGGCTCGTCGGTCTCGAAGCGCACGGTGAGGTCGTCGATCTTGATCGCACGCGTGATCTGCGGGATCCAGTTCCAGGTGGTGACCTTGTCGTTCCAGTGCGCGTCTTCGTACATGAACACGAAGTCGTCGGCGGTGAGCGGGTGGCCGTCCGACCACTTGAGGCCCTCGCGCAGGTAGAAGGTCACGCTCTTCGCGTCGCCGGCCAGCTCGGCGCGGCGCACCAGCAGCGGCTCCACCGCGCCGATGTCGGGGTTGGCGCGCATCACGTAGCCGCCGATTTCGGTCTCGTAGCCGAGGTCGGCCCACGGGTTGATGCCGGTGTGAAAGACCGTGAGGGTGCCGCCGTACGAGCCGATCTCGTCGTCCGCGGCAAAGTACGCCACCGGCGGCTCCAGCGGCAACCGCTCGTCGACCGGCGGCAGCTTGCCGGCGGCCACCAGCGCGGCCAGCATCGGCGCCTCCTGATACTGCGACCCCATCGCCGCGCCCGCGGCCGCCGCCTCCGCTTCCGCCGCGCCCTCCTCGCCGGCCCCGCCGGCCGCTGACGCCGCCAACGCCGGCAGCAGCCACAGCGCCCCGGCAACCATGATCGCACTACAACTACGCATCGCAGATTCCCCCCCTAGGTGGTTCGACTGGTGCCACTATAGCACCCCCGCGCCGGGTCCGCAACAACACGTAGCGGCGCGGCGGCCCCCGTTCAGTCCTCGCGCACGCAGACGCCGCGCCGCGCCAGGCTGAGCTTGATGTCGCTCACCGTATAGGCGCCGAAGTGCACCATGGAGGCGACCAGCGCGGCGTGGGCGCGGCCCTGCGTCAGCACCTCGTACAGGTGATCGGGGGTGCCGGCGCCGCCGGACGCCACCACCGGAATGGTCAGAGCGTCGGCGAGCAGGCGGGTCACGGTCAGCTCGTAGCCGTCCTGCACGCCGTCGGTGTCGATGGCGTTGAGCACCACCTCCCCGGCCCCCAACCCCTGGGCGCGCAACGCCCATTCCAGCGCGTCCAACTCGGTGGAGCGGCGCATGCCGTCGATCATCACCCGGTAGCCGCTGGGCATCGCCGGGTCGCGCTTGGCGTCCAGCCCCAGCACGATGCATTGGGTGCCGAACGCGGCCGCGCCCTCGCTGATGATGGCCGGATTGCGCACCGCCTGCGAGTTGACCGACACCTTCTCGGCGCCGGCCAGCAACACGGCGCGCATGTCGGCCACCGTCCCGATGCCGCCGCCCACCGCGAACGGAATGAAGATCTGCTCCGCTACCCGGCGCACCACGCTTAGCATGATGCCGCGCCGCTCGGCGGAGGCGGTGATGTCGTAGAACACCAGTTCGTCCACGCCGTCTTCGTAATACTGCCGCGCCATCGCCACCGGGTCGCCCACCACGCGGTTGTCCAGGAACCGCACTCCCTTGGTGGTCTGGCCGTCGCGCACGTCCAGGCACACGATCACCCGCTTGGCCAACTCCTCGTTCATCACGGGCTCCACGACAAAAAGTTGGCCAGCAGCCGCAGCCCCCGGCGGCCCGACTTCTCGGCGTGAAACTGGGTGGCCACCAGGTTGCCGGCGGCGACGATAGCGGCGAACTCGCCGCCGTAGCCGGTGCTGCCCACCGTGACCTGCGGCTGCCGCGGGTGCGCGCAGTAGGAGTGCACGAAGTAGAACCGGGCGCCGTCGGCGATGCCGGCGGTCAGCGGATGCGCGCGCCGCTGCCGCACCACGTTCCAACCCATGTGCGGCACCTTGCGCCCCGCCGCCGGCCTTATGCGGGTGACCCGCCCCGGCACCAGGCCGAGGCAGTCGGTCGGCCCCTCCTCGGAGGAGTCGAAGATCACCTGGCAGCCCACGCAGATGCCCAGCATCGGGCGGCCCGCGGCGTGCACCTCGCGCAGCGCGGCGTCGAGCCCGCGGCGGCGCAACGCCGCCATTGCCGCGTCGGCGCCGCCCACCCCGGGAAAGATCACCCGCGGCGCGCGCCGCACTCGCTCCGGATCGGAGCTGGTGACCGCCGCGCCGCCGGCGTGGGCCACCGCCAGCTCCACGCTACGCAGGTTGCCGGCCTCGTAGTCGACGATCACCACCTCGTCACGGGACGCCATCTTCGCCCTCCAACGCCGCGCCCAGCAGGCGCGCCAGGCGGTCGCGCGGCAGGCGCAGGCCGCGCACCGCAATGGTGCCCGGCGCATCCTCGCCCACCCGCACCCCGCGCAACGCGTCGGCGCCGAGCAGGTCGAGATGCGACAGCAGCGTCACCACCAGCAGCCGGGTGAGCGCCAGATAGGGCGCCGGATCGTCGGTTTGCACCGCCAGCCCCGCCTGCAGGGTCAACCCGGCGTCCGGTTCCGGGCCCGCCAGGTCGCCGGCCGCCCACGCCGCCTCGGCCGGCAGTTGGGTCATGGCCCGCGCCGTGCCGGGGGTGGAGGGCGCCAGCCGCGCCGCGAAGCCGGCGACGTCCTGCAGGTAGGCGAACACGTGCGCCTCGCTGAGCGGCGCCGCGGCGTGGTGCAGGGTCACGCCGGTGCCGCGCCACGCGACGTGGAGCATCTCCCGCACCGCCGGCCCCGGCTCGCCCTCCGTTGCGCCGGCGGCGAACTCCTCGGGCGCCAGCCAGAAGCTGTAGATCAGGTTGGGAAACACCATGACGCCGAAGCCGGTGCGCGGATTGCTCCAGTAGCGGCGCACGCCGCTGTCACCGCCGCCGGCGAAGTGCAGGTTGCTCACGTTCAACTGCCAGCCGATCAGCTCGGAGGGATAGGTCTCGCGCGGCACCAGCGCCAGCACCACGCCGCGCCCCTCCGGCAGCAGGCTCAGCACCATCCGCGCGGTAAGGTCGCTCAGCTCCGCGGCGCGCCCGGTGAGCTGCGGCGGCAGCCCGCCGGCGTCGTCCAGGCGGGTCATCAGGTCGCCGGCCAGCGGCTGGCGCAGGGTGACCACCAGTTGGGCGTCGGCCGGCGCCGGCCCCACCGCGGTCGGCGAGGGCCGCACCGCGCCCCCCGAGGCGCAGGCGGTCACCAGCGCCAGCGCTGCGGCCGCGCCCAGCCAGCGCCCGCGCCGGCCACGCCCGGCGCTCCGTTTCTTCGCTTGTTCGGCTCTCAAGTTCTCCCACCAGGTGGCGTTGGCTTCCGCCCCGTCCGGTTTGACAGGCGCGGAACGCTGGCCGTACAATACCGTTACTCCTTGGTCTTTTGGAAGCTTCCTTCCCAAACTTTCCGCCGGTGGCAGTGCCGGCGCCCCTCAGCATGAGCAGCACTTCGAGACCCGGTACCGTAACAGCGCCCCGCGTAGCAGCGCCCCCGCCCGCGGCGCCGCCCGCGCCACGCCTGGGGTCGGCGGCAACCCCGGCACCCGCGCCAACCGATGCGCCAACGCCAGCCGTAGCGCCCGCGCCAACCCCGGCACCCGCGCTAACCGCAACGCGCGCGTCCGCGCCAATCCCGCCGGCCGCGCCAGCCGCAACGCCCGCGCCCAACTCGCCGCCCTGGAAAGCGCCGGGGTCGGTGGGCCTGGTGCGGCCGCACGACTGCACCTTCGCCGCGCCGCCCGACGAACTGGTGCTGGAGAGCGGGCGCCGCCTCGGCCCCATTACCATCCGCTACGAAACCTACGGTGAGTTGAACGCCGCGCGCAGCAACGCGGTGCTGGTGTTTCACGCCACCTCCGGCAGCCACCACGCCGCCGGCTACCACACCCCCGCCGACCGCCGCCCCGGCTGGTGGGACGCGATGATCGGCCCCGGCAAGGCGTTCGACACCGAGCGCTACTTCGTGGTGTGCAGCAACTTCATCGGCGGCTGCCACGGCAGCACCGGCCCGGCCTCCGCCGACCCCGCCACCGGCCGGCCCTACGGGCTCGACTTTCCGGTGATCACCATCGGCGACATGGTGCAGGCGCAACGCGAGCTGGTGCGCCACCTGGAGCTGCCGCAACTCTACTGCGTGGCCGGCGGCTCGATGGGCGGCATGCAGGCCCTGGAGTGGGCGGTGCGCTTCCCGGATCTGGTGCGGTCGGCGATCGTGCTCGCCTCCACCGCCACCATCTCCGCCCAGGGCATCGCCTTTCACGCCATCGGCCGCAACGCCATCACCACCGATCCTGCCTGGCACGACGGCGCCTACTACGGGCGCGATCAGCCGCGCCGCGGCCTGGCCACCGCGCGCATGGTGGGCCATCTGACCTACCTGTCCGACGAGTCGCTGGGCCGCCGCTTCGGCCGCAAGCTGCAGGAGCGCGACTGCTTCGAGTACGATTTTTCGCACGAGTTCGAGGTGGAGAGCTACCTGGACTACAAGGGCACCCGCTTCGCGGAGGAGTTTGACGCCAACGCCTACCTGTACATCACCAAGGCGATGGACTACTACGACCTGAACGGCCGCGCCGGCGGCCTGGCCGCGGCCTTCGCGCCGAGCCGCGCCAAGTTCCTGCTGGTCTCCTTCACCTCCGACTGGCTGTATCCGTCCGCGCAGTCCAAGAACATCGTCAGCGCCCTGATGCAGGCCGGCAACGACGTCTCCTACGTGGAGATCGACAGCCCCCACGGCCACGACTCGTTCCTCATCGAGACCGAGCGGCAGACGCGCATCATCCGTTCCTTCCTGGCGAGCGTCGGATCGTAGCGGCCCATGCCCGCGGTTGCCGCCGACCGGCAGCACGTCGACTACGACGAAATCGTCAAGCTGGTGGAGCCGGGCAGCAGCGTGCTCGACCTCGGCTGCGGCGACGGCGCCCTGCTGGCGCGCCTGATCGCGGCCAAGCAGGTGCGCGGGCGCGGCGTGGAGCTGCGCGAGTCGATGATCATCGAGAGCATTTCCAAGGGCATCTCGGTGTTCCAGGGGGACTTGGACGAGGGGCTGCGTGACTACGCCTCCGGCAGCTACGACTACGTGATCCTGAACCAGACCCTGCAGGTGGTGCACCGGCCAATGCTGCTGCTGGCCGAGATGCTGCGCGTCGGCAAGCGGGTGATCGTGTCCTTCCCCAACTTCGGCTACTACCGGGTACGCTTGCAGTTGCTGGTGAGCGGGCGGATGCCGGTGACCAGCGACCTGCCCTACTCCTGGTACGACACGCCCAACATTCACCTGTGCACGCGCAACGACTTTATCGACTACTGCGCCGCCGGGGGGGTGACCATTCTGCGGGAGATCGACATCGGGCGGCGGCGCACCATCAGCCGCCGGCTCGCCAACTGGCTGGCCGCCGAAGTACTGTTCGTGCTGTCCAGCGCCGCGGCGGAGGGGTAGGCGCGCTGCGGCGGCCGGGCGGCGGCGGGGCGGCGGAGGCCACCGGGGCGGCCGAGGCAACCCGGAGCGGCGGCGGCCGGGAGCGGCGGCGGCGCGGGGCGCGCTTCCGTTGGGCGCGCGGCGCTTTGACCCGTTTGCGGGCGGCTTGCTATACTCGTCGCCGACAGGTGGAACGGCGGGCATGCCGGCAGCGGTTGCGGCGCCCCCCGGTCCAGTGCGTATAGGATGATATTCTGACGCCGGCGCGCCTCGTGGCAGCCGCACCGGCGATCTTTTGAGGAGGTCGATTGGCCGAACGCAGACTCAGAATAAACGACATGATCCGCGTGCACGAAGTGCGGCTCATCAGTGCCGACGGCAGGCAGGCGGGGGTGGTCAGCACCGAGCAGGCGATGGAGTTGGCGCGCGACACCGGCTTGGATCTGGTCGAGGTTTCACCGATGGCGCGGCCGCCGGTGTGCAAGATCCTCGACTACGGCAAGTACAAGTTCGAGCAGGAAAAGCGAATCAAGGAGTCGAAGCGCAAGCAGAAGTTGGGCAAGCTCAAGGAGATTCGCATGCAACCCAAGATCGAGGCCCACGACATGCAGTTCAAGGCGCGGCAGGTGCGCCAGTTTCTGGAGGAGGGCAACAAGGTCAAGGTTACCATCCGGTTCCGCGGGCGGGAGCTGGCCCACACCGAGATCGGGCGCGACGTGCTGCACCGCATCCTGGAGCTCCTGGCCGACTCCGCGGTACTGGAACGCCGCCCGCAGATGGAGGGCCGCTTCATGTCGATGTTTCTGAGCCCCGGCGCGGCCGCCAAGGCCGCGGCCAAGGCAGCCGCCGCGCAGCAGGCCGCGGCGCAACCTGCGAGTCAGCCAACACGAGAGACAACCGGTGCCAAAAATCAAGACGCGTAAGAGCGCCGCGAAGCGGTATTCCTTGACCGCCGGCGGCAAGGTGAAGTACAAGAGGCAGGGACTGCGGCATATCCTGACCAAGAAAAGCCGCAAACGCAAACGGAAGCTGCGGCAGGCGGCGACGCTGAGTGCGGCCGAGGTAAAGCGCGCCCGGCAGCTCATCCCATACGGATAAGGGGAGGTTCGAATCATGCCGAGAGCCGGGAGCGGGCGGCGCCATGCCCGCCGGCGCAAGATTCTCAAGTTGGCCAAGGGTTACTGGGGGAGGCGCAGCAAGCTGTTCCGTCCGGCCAAGGACGCGGTGGCGAAGGCCCTGGCCTACTCCTACCGCGACCGCCGGCGGCGCAAGCGCGACTTCCGCTCGCTGTGGATTGCGCGCATCTCGGCGGCCTGCCGGGCGCAGGGCACGCGCTATTCGGAATTCATGCACGGCCTGTCGCTGGCGCAGGTCAGCCTGAACCGGAAGGCGCTGTCCAACCTGGCGATTCAGGATCCGGAAGCGTTCGCGCAACTGGTGGAGACCGCCCGTAGCGCGTTGCGCGCGCAGCCTGACCAGGCGGCCGCCTCATGATTCGCGTCGACCAGGTCCACCAACTGGAGAGCAGGATTGAGCGCGTGCTGCAGATGCTCGCCGAGCTGCGGGCCGAGAACGCGTCGCTGACCGGCAAGCTGGAGGCCGCCAACGCCGGGGCCGCGGAGTCGGCGCGCAAGCTGGAGGCGTCGGAGGAGGCCCGCACCGCCGCCGAGCAGCGGGCCGCGGAGCTGGATGAGCAGTTGAGCCGCCTGCAAACCGATCAGGCCGAGATGGCGGAGCCGCTCAGTCGCGTCCTGCAGCAGTTGGACGAGTTCGCCGAGGCGCCGCCGCAGGCGGAGCAGGAGGAGCAGGCGGCGGCGGAACCGGCGGCGGAGGCTGAGCCCGAGCCGGCGGCGGAGCCGGCCGCGACCTACGCGGCCGACGGGACCGAGCACGCCGCGCCTGCGGGGCCGCCGGCGGCAACCGAGCCGGAAGCACCCGGCGCGCCTGCCGAACCGGTTGCCTACGCTGAACCGGAAGCGGCCGCCACGCTTGGCGAACCGGACGCGCTCGAGGAACCGGCGGAGCCCGCCGCAACCGACCTGGGGGGCGAAGCAGCCGCGGCCGCGGAGCCGCCGGCGTCCGGCGCGGGCGAAGAGCAGACCGAGGGAAATCAGTCGCTCGACATATTCTGACGCGGGCGCCCGCCTGACATCGCAACGGCACCGTAAATGGCTCTGACCAGGATCGAACTGCTAGGCACCTCGTTCACCATTCGCAGCCAGGAGGACGAGGCGTACTTCAAGGACGTGGTTGCCTACTTCCGCAAGCGCGTTGAGGAGGCGGCCGGCAAGAACGCCATTGTCGACCCGCTGAAGGTCTCGATCCTGGTCGCGCTCAACGTGGTCGACGAGTTGTTCAAGGAGCGGATCGCCAGCGGCGCGGCCGCCGAGGATGCCCGGCAGGCGGGCGAAGTCACCACCCGCATGATCTCCCGGATCGACCGCGCGCTCCACCAGGCGGCGCGCGGTCCTTCGCCTGCGGCGGCGCCCCCGTCCCCGGCGGCAGCACCCCGTTCGCCGGCGCATCCTTCCCTGTCGCCGACGCCCGCTTCCCCGGCGGCGATGCCGGCTTCGCGGGCGGCGGCGCCCTCTGCCCCGCCGCAGGCGCCCGCTGCCCCGCCGGCGGCTATCCCCTCCCCGCCGGCGGTGCCCCCTTCCCCGTCCGGTTGATCGTTCAGGCGCGCACCTGCGCGGCGTCCAGGCGCGCGTAGTCGCAGCCCTCCACCCCCACGATCGCCCCGGCCAGCAGGTTGCCCATCGCCGCGGCCGCGCCCGGCGCGCAGCCGGCCAGCCAGCGGAACAGGAAGCCGGCCGCGAACGCGTCGCCGGCGCCGGTGGTGTCGACCGCCTCCCGCGCTACGGTCGGCGCCTCCCGCACGCAACGGCCCTCCCCTACCAGCGCGCCGTGGGGGCCGGTCTTCATCACCACGATGGGAGCCAGCTTGCCGGCGGCGGCCAGGGCGCCGCCGGCGTCGCGGCAGCCAGTCAGCACGTACAGCTCGTCCCGGTTGCCGAGGAGCACCGTGACCGTGCCCGGCAGCCAGCCGCGCAGAAGGGCGTGATGGCGCTCCACCAGCAGCGGATCCGCCAGGTCGAACACCACCGGCACCCCGCGGCGCACCGCCTCGGCCGCGCAGCCGCGCAACGCCTCCAGGCTGGGCGCGGCGTCGTACAGAAAGGCGGTGGCGTAGCAGGCGCGGGCCGCGCTCCACGCCTGCGCCGGCACCGCCGGCGGTTCAAACTGCGGGGAGACGGCAAGGCAGGTGAACATGGTGCGCTCGCCGTCCGGCGTGACCAGCACGGTGGAGGTGGCAGTCGCGCCCGCGCGGCGCTGCAGCAGGGGGGTCACCCCCGCGCACTGCAAGTCGCGGGCATAGCCGCGGCCCTCCTCGTCGCGGCCCACCACGCCGGCAAACAGCGGGGCCTCCGGGCCGCCGCCCAGAGCCGCGCGCAGCCAGCCCAGCCCGCGCATCGTGTTGGCACAGCTCCCGCCCGGCAGGACGCGCGCCGCGGTCAGCGGTTGGCGCAACGCGCGGCTGCGCCGCTGATCGACGAGCTGCATGGTGCCCGGCGGCACCGCCAGCCGCCGCACGTGCGCGGCCGGCACGTGGGCCACGTAATCCACGATCGCATAGCCTAGTCCGACAACCGAATGCACCCCACCTCTTTCCGCGCCCCGCCGCCGCCCGCATCCTACGGGAGGCACCGGCCGCGCGGCAAGCGCCGGGGTCCGTCCGTCCGTCCGGCGCGGCTGGTGGCGTTTCCGGCGCCGGCGGTAGTATCCTTGCGCGATGGCGCACGACGGCGCGCACGATCCGCTGGCGCGCATGGCCTACATCTCCCTGCCGGGCGACTTCGACTACCGCATCGCGGAGTTCAAGGTAGACCCCGCGGTGGCGCTGCCCATCGAGCTGGAGCCGGAGGCCGCGGCGGTGAGTCCGGACGACCTGACCTGGGACGCCACCGTCGCCGCCATGCTGAAAATCCTCGCCTACCAGCCGCAGCACCGCGACGCCGCCTACTACCGCAGCTTCATCCGCGCCGCCAAGCCCACCGTCAAGGAGGAACTCACCGAAGCCGGGATCATCAAGGCCCACAACGGCGACTTCGCCGTCGCCGAAGAGTTGTTCCTGTGCCTCACCGGACTGAACCCGGACGACCCGGACACCGCCCTCAACCTCGCCTACGCCTACGAGGAGCATGCCGCCGCCGCCGAGCGCGGCGACGAGGAGGAGGCCGCGGCGCGGCTGCGGCAGAGCGCCGAGCGCGCCTACCGGCGGGTCCTGGAGCTGGAGCCGTTGCGCGCGGACGCCCATCTCAGCCTGGCCCACTACTACCTGTCGCAGCGGCGCTTCGGCGACGCACGGCCGCATCTGCAGGTGTACGGCAAGCATGGCTCCGACCCCGAGCGCCGCGCCGAGGCCGCGCGCCTGCTGCGGCAGATGGCGGCGGACGGGCTGGACGAGGATGACTTTCGCCGAGCCTACGAACTGGTGCGCGACGGCAAGGAGCGCGAAGGGCTGCGCCGCATCGACGACTTCCTGGCGGCGCACCCGGAGGTGTGGCAGGCGCACTTCCTGCGCGGCTGGGCGCTGCGCCGGAGCGGCGCCTACGCCGAGGCCAAGCACGCCTTCGAGAAGGTGCTGGCCGCGGCCGCCGCGGACCAGGCCGGCTTGGCCGACACCCACAACGAGTTGGCCATCTGCCACCTGGAGTTGCGCTCCTACGCCGCCGCCGAGCGCAACCTCAAGGCGGCGCTGCAACTCGATCCCGAGAACACCAAGATCATCTCCAACATGGGTATCCTGGCGATGAAGCGCGGCCTGCCGGAGGAGGCGCGGCGCTACTTCGAGACCATCCGCGAGCTGGACCCGAAAGATCCGCTGGCGCGCAAGTACCTGCGCCGGCTGGGCGCGCGGGGAAGCTGATGCTGCTGCGCGCGCGGGAGGTGCTGAACGCGGCCCTGACGGTGGACGATCCCGCCGCCGTCTGGGTGGCCGTAGCGGGGTTCGCCACTCTGGTCGCCGTGCTGGTTACGCTCGCCACCCGCGACCGGCGCTCCGGCATTCAACTCGGCGCCGGCACCGCCCGCCTGCTGCGGCGCGCGGGCCGCAGTTGCCGGCTGAGCGCGGGCGAGCTCAGGCTGCTGCTGCGCTTGGCCGCCGCCGCTCACCACCGGCGGGACGCCGCCCTGTTCCGCGACCGCGCCTTGCTGGACGGCGTGCTGCTGCGCGGCCGCGCGGCGCTGCCCGCCGTGCCGCGCGCGCGCCACGGCAGCCGGCTGGCGCTGCTGCTATCGATCAAAGCACGCATCGAAGCGCGTAGCGCCGCGACGATCGAATCTTCCTCGTCGCTCAGCGCGGGAACCAGGGTGGTGCTGACGCCGGCGCTGGCCCGCAGCGCCGATTCGGAAGTGGTGGCCTGCCTGCGCGACGAGATCGCTTGCCGGGTTCCCGGCGGCGCCGCCGGCGAGGAGGTGCGCTGGCGCCGCGGTGCGCTGGTGACGCTGCAGGCCTCCGCGCCGGGCAGCGCGCCCGTGTTTACCACCGTGCTGGGCTACGGCTGGGTCGCCGGCCGCGAGGCGCTGCTGCTCGGCCGCACCGCGCCGCCGGCGGCGTGGCGCCGGCGGCCGCCGCGGCGCTGCGTGGTGACGCGGGTGCTGGCGCGGCTCAGCGCCGGCGTTGACGGCGGCGCCGAGCCGCGGGCGCATCCGGTGCTGCTCGACGAGCAAGCAAGCCGCGGTACCCTGGCGGCGCTGGTGGCGGGGCGGGCAACCATCCGCAGCGCCGCGCCGTTGCGCGCCGGCTGTCTGGTCAAGGTGGAGGTCGAGGCCGGGCGCGGTGCGCGCATCCCCCTGTACGGCAAGGTGGTGCGCAGCCCGCGGGCGCCCGGCGGCGGCCCGATGCAGGTGCAGCTCACCCGCCTCACCCACCGCCGGCTGGGCGGGGTGTACGGTTTCGTGGACGAGTTTCGCGCCGCCCTGCCGGCAACGCGCGGGCCGGCCGCGGGCTGGTAACTAGGGCCAATGGCACGGGTAACGCGGCTGACCTGCCGCACCGACGCCGACACCGCGGCGGCGGGGGCCCGGCTTGCCGGCCGCCTGCAGCCGCGGCTGGCCGGCGGGCGCGGCGCGGTAATCGCGCTGCAGGGCGCGCTCGGCGCCGGCAAGACCACGTTCGCCAAGGGAGTGGCGAAGGGACTGGGGATTACCGAGGCGGTCACCAGCCCCACCTATCAGTTGGTGCTGGAATACGAAGGGGAGGCCGCGGGCAGGCCGGTCACCTTTTACCACGTCGACCTGTACCGGGTGGATTCCGCCGCCGCGTTGACGTCGCTGGCGCTGGATGACTTTATCCACGGTTCCGGGGTGGCGCTGGTGGAGTGGGCGGAGCGCGCCGGCGACGCGCTGCCGCACGAAACTATCCGGGTGCGCATTGAAATCGCCGACGACTTGAGCCGGCAGGTGGAGATTACCGAGCCGGACGGGGAGCAGCCGTGAACGTTCTGGTATTCGACACCGCCACCGAGGCCCTCGTGGTCGCCGCCGACCGCGGCGGCTCCTGGGCTTCCTACCACGCGTGTGGCGGATTGCAGCACGCGGCGCAGCTCGCGCCGCGCATCGCCGATCTCACCGCGCAACTCGGCCTCAAGGCCGCGGACCTGGCGTTGATCGGCGTCGGCATCGGCCCCGGCTCCTTCACCGGCGTGCGCATCGGCATCGCCACCGCCAAGGGCCTGGCCGCCGGGGGCGGCGCGCGGCTGGTGGGAATCTGCGGCCTGGATGCCCTGGCCCACAGCCGGCGCCACGCGCCGGGGCTGGTGGTGCCCCTGATCGACGCCCGCAAGCGCCGCTTCTACGCCGCCTGCTACCGTGCCGGCCGCCGCCTCGGCCCCTACCTGGACCAGCCCCCCGCCGACCTTGCAGCAACGGTGCAGGCCGCCGTGGCGCCGGACGAGGCGGTGTTGCTCACCGGCCCCGGCGCCCCCCTGTTGGCCGCCCAACTCGGCGCCGCGCTACCGCCCCGCTGGCAGGCCGAAGCCGACCTCCCCGCCCCGGCGGCCCGCAGCCTGTTGGCGCTGACCATCCGCGGCACCCCCACCGCCGCCGCCGACCTCACCCCCCTCTACCTCCGCCAAACCGAAGCCGAAATCGGCATCACCCCGGGACGACGAGGTGAAGAAGGCGGCGCTCCCGCGGTCTGATCGTCGCCTCGAAAGTTTCGCTCGCGGCCGGCATTGCCGGCGCGTGAATTGCAAAGGCCCGGTGATAGAAGTTGCGCAGGATGAACTCGATGAATCGAAACGGCGTCACCGGCGCCGACACCGGTATGCGGCAGTTTCGGTACTGGCCAAGCGTCAGGTGTGACAGTGGATGGGTAGCGGCGCGCTCGGCGCCGGCGGCCGCGTCATAGTCGAAGCGCAACGGAACCGGAACGACGTTGCGGGCGACCACGTCGGCGTACATCTCGTCAGTCAGATAGATTTCGGGGTTGTTCTGAAACTCCTCGAGGTGCGGAGCTGAGAAAAACGCGAGTCGATGCTGAGTCAGCTCCCCGGCGCCGAACCGGTAGGTCATCTGAATCAGTGCGCCATCGAGCATCTTGACGTTGTATGCGCGGGCCTCTACCAAGCGCTCGTAGACATCACGGTAGCGGCGGTCCCGCAGGGCCACGCTCACCTGCTTCGCGCCGTGGAACGTCACTTGCTGAACACCGTCTCCAATATCCTCCAGGTAGGCGTAGTGCTGCGCATCCGCCAACCCCTTCTCCACCAGGTAACCAATCAGCTCGTTGATAATGATCCTGGTACCGTTTGGCGTCGGCATTCAACTGCTTTGGAGCAGATACTGTTTCAGCTTCTCGATCACTCCCGGATCAAGATCTTCAATATGAAGAACACCGGTATCAAGATGAGTAATCAGCTTGGACAACTCATGTTCGCTGATGCGAATTCGGGTACGTTCCCGTGACGACATGTCACGATGCACAATCCTCAGATACTCTCGCTGCTCCTCGGTAGGATAAGTGAACTGCAATTCAAAGTTACGCGACTTCAATTCACGATACTCCCGGCACAGTCCGTCCATCGCTTTGCCGACGCCGAGTATGCGAATCCAAGCCTCACTTCTCGTTATCGCGGTAAACAGCCGGTTTCTGAGCTGTGCAAGATTGAACCGCGACTCGTAGCAATCCTGGGCATTGATGATATACACCATCGCGGCCTCGTTGCCCTTGGCGCGGTGGATGCCGGTGAACGTTACCGACCCCATGTCGCCGCCGAACGTATCCTTGTCCGTGTCCACCCCTGCAAGGTGACACTGGATACCGGCCTCCAGCAGCCGGCGGCGAATCGGCCCCACCTGCTTGCGAGTCGATGCCGGATCAGGATTGATCACCATGATGTCATCAGGTCGGAGGTTGTCGACAGAGAGATTCCGGGCTATCTCCTCCACCAACCACTTGGTCTGTTCGGCGGCGCTGGCAAACCGGACGAACCGAACCAGATCGTCTATATCCGAGTGATTCTCGAGAAATAGCGGGCTCGTTTTGCGGGTTCTTGCGAGATTAACGCTCCGTCCCGGCTGCAGTTGACCTTCCCTGCACCGATATCCGATATCTTCCCACAACTGCGGGTGGTCGAACATCTGCACGAGCCCGATTTCATCCCGCTTCTTCGGCTGTCGATAGATCCCGAATCCGAGGGCGTGAGCGGTCGCGAGGACCGGACGCGAGTTGCGGTAACATCGCGGCAGAACGATGTCATCCAGGTCGTGCTGGTCGACTCCGAAAATCTGTTCGGGCGCCGGGAGTGAGAGGCCGGTAAGGCTCTGCAGCTCGTCGTAAGCATAGACTAGTCGTTTCTGAGGACCAAGCAACCGGTGGCAAAGCTGCAGGAAGTCGGGAGAGAAGTCCTGCGCCTCGTCCACCAGCATCGCGTCATAGACTGGATTGGCACCGGCCGCTTGTTGGAGCGCCAGTCGACAAGCTTGCTCAAACGCCGAATCCGTTCCGTGCTGTGCTCTCGCGGAACCGAAGTCGAGATAAGGAACATCGTGAACTCGGCAGAACTCGTAGTATATACCGTCCCGCTCCGCCCCCCCGGGGGCGCCCCAAGCATTAACGACGCGAAGATGCTCCCAGTCCGGCTCCTCACCGATCTGCGCTAAACAGAAAGTGTTTATGAAGCGCCGAAACTGTCCCTTAAGCGATCGGGTATTGAACGTTACGGCGATTCTCCAGTCGGGATGCTGAGCATGCAGATAGGCCGCCTTCAAGGCCAGCACAATGGTCTTTCCGGAGCCGGCGAGCCCTCTGATCCGCTGCACGCCATCGGCGGTCTCAATTACCGCCTTCCCCTGCTCGGGGTCGAGCGTGGCGATGGCCGCTTCCAGCCGCTTCAGCTTGGCTCCCCTGGATTGTTCGTCGTCCACGGTGCGCTTGGCTATGCCATGGCGAATCGTCGAAGTACTCTGGATGGCAGAAAGCGCCGACAGAAACACCATTTCGCTGCTGTCACTCCAGTGCAGGCCACGCAGGTACGGAACGAGCGTCTCGCCGTTTGTCAGTGGGTAATCGTCCGTCCCGTTCGAGAGAACGCGCGTACCAAGTGCGGGCGCAAACGACAGCGGCTGAATTGGGATAGACAGGCTCCGGCGCCGCACCAGATCAGGATAGAGCTTGAGCTTTGCTTCCAGCTTGTTGGCAGCGTCGTCCTGCCGTTCGTCATGGTCACCCGGGTCCCCCCCTTCGACCAGATCGAAGACCACGATTCCCATTTCCCTGGACACCAGCAAGGCGTCGACCGGAAATGGGCCGCTGGCAGTAGCGATGATCGGATAGCCGATGAACAGGTTGCCGGAGAGGTCGGACCTTTGCTCAAGACACGCGACCAGCGCCGCGCTGGCGGCCTCCTTACGGGTTGTGCCTCGGATCAGGTCAATCATGCCCGGTCAATCGCTGCCGGCGGCGTGGGCGGCGAGGCCGTCGAGGAGGCGGGCTACCTGGGCGCGCGACACCATGAATTCGGCGGCGCCGTCGCGCACCGCGGCGTAGAACTGGCGGTCGAAGGGCACCAGCGCCGCGGACATCCGGGAGTCGGGCGGGGCGTTCATCAGGTAGGTAATGCGCACCTCCGGCTCGGCGCTGAGCACCGCGGCTTGCGCGGCGGCGGGCAACTCGGCGTCCGCCAGCAGGCCGATCAGGAGTTGATACAGCTCGCGGAACGGCTTGTCCTCCATGGCGGCGCCGTCGATGGCGAAGCTCTCCACCAGCTCGTCGCCGGAACCGGTGCGTTCGATGGTGAGGCGGTTGCTGCCCCCCGGATGCTCGACCTCAATCGCGTCCACCGACTCGATGTTGAGGATCAGCACGAACTTGTCCACCAGCTCGAAGGGTTGCAGGTTGAGGATGCCGGCGCGCGACCGCTTCATGGCGTATATCGTGTTGCGCCCCGGCACCTGAAAGAACACCTCGTCCTCGGTCTCGCCGCCAATCAGCAACTCGAACACCGCGCCCTCGGAGTCGCGCGCCAGCAGTTCCCGGGCCGGCGGCGCCAGCCCGTACCTCACGACGTCCGCCGGCTCGTCGCTCACCACGCGGTCAATGCGCGGCTGCGCCAGCAGCGACTGCACTTCGGTGAACTTCTCGCTGTCGATGGCGCGCGGGCTGGCGTAGGGCTGCACCACCGCCAGGCGGGTGAGCAGGTTGGCGAAGCGCACGTCCACCGGGTTGGTCTCCACCACCTCGATGGTGGGCGCGCCCGCCCGGCGCAGCCGCAGGTAGCTGAGCGCCTCGGAGTTGATCGCCGGCAGCTCGTCGCCGCGCAGATCATCCAACGTGTAGTAGTAGTGGTTGCCGTGGTTGACCCACACCGAATAGACGATGCGCTTGCCCGGCAGGCCCAGGTACCAGGTGTTGCCGGCGGGCGTGCGGTCGCCCAGGTGCACGGCAATCGTGGACTGGTCGTCCAGCGTGGCCAGCGCCACCACCGCCGGCGGCTCCAGCCCGTACAGAGCCAGGTCGGCCGCCTCCTCCTCGATCACCCGCTCCGCGTACAGACTGCCGAAGCTGTACAGCAGGTCGTCGACCCGCGACTCCTTGATCGGAATCTCCGGACGGGCGCCGAGGACCTCCCAGCCGGAATCGGTGCGGCGCATGGCGAACGGTTCCTCCCGCCCCGGCCCGTTCAACGACACCACCGCGATGCGGTCAATGTCCACGCGCGAGATCTCCGGCTTGGGCGGCGGCGGCTCCGCCTCGACGACCGCCGGCGGGCGCCGCTGCACCACGATCAGCAGCGCCACCAGGGCGGCCACGCCGAGCACGATCGCCGCCAGCATCACCAGCCGCCGCCGGCCGCCGCCGCCCCGTGCCCGCGGCTCCCGCCCCGCCGAATCGCCTGCCATCAGGTCCGCTCCGCCTCCGCCCATCGGCTCCGCCTCCGCTACAGGTGGCGCCGCCGCAGCCACACCGCCAGGCCGCCGCCGAACACCGCCAGCGGGATGACCAGCACCGCCACGCCGGAAATGATGAGCGCCGCCAGCCGGGTGACGCGCAACGGGAAGGTGCGTAGCGACTTGGCGCGGATCGAGATCGACTCCTCGCGGCTGCGCGCCCAACTCAGGCTGTTGAGCAGCATGTCGTAGTTGGCTTGGTAGGGCTGGGTCAGAAACAGCACCGACGAGAACACCACCAGCCGCGACTTCACGTAGCCGTCCAGGTCGTTGTCGGTAATCGCCACCCCCACCGAAAAGGGTCCGTTGGGCTCCCCTAACTGCTGCTCCGGCGAGTTGATGGTATAGTCGGTGCGCAGAAAGGAACCCTCCGAGGTATCCAGAAACGACTCCACCGTGAGCGTGCGCCGCTTGGTCTCCAGCTCGCCGATGGGGCTGGCCGCCGGCAGCACCGTGAACAGGCGCGCGGAACGCATCGGCGACACGATTTCGTGGGCGCCCATTTCCGGCACCAGCGCCACCGGGCTGTCGGGCGTGTGGCGGCCCGACTCCTCCACGATCACGCCGTTGATCAGCGCGACCCCGAATCCGGCGAGCAGATTCGCCAGGTTGGGCAGCGGCTCGCGGCGCGCTCCCTGCAGCACGAACACGGCGCGCCCGCCGGCGCGCAGCCAGCTATCCAGCCGCTGCAGCTCGTCGGCGGTCAGGTCCTGCTCCGGTTCGATAATCAACAGGACGTCGACCTCCGCCGGGACTTCGTCGCGCGAGATCAGGTCCAGCCCCTCCACCTCGTAGTTTTCGTTTTCCAGCAGGTCGCGGATGCTGAGCCCCGGCATGCCAAGCTGGAACAGCGACCGCTCACCGTGCCCTTCGAGCACGTAGGCGGTGGGCAGATCACCGGTGGTCACGTACAGCAGCGCCGCGGTCAGCTCCTGCTCCAGGGACAGGGAGTTGGCCTGCCGGGTCTGCATGTTGACGTTGAAGATGTCGAACTGGCTGATCAGGCGAAAGCGGTCGCCGCCGTCCACGATCAACCCGCCGGGCCGCACCTGCCCCTCCTCCTCATACTTGCCCGCCAGACCGGGGTTGCGCTCCGGGTCGAGGGTGGCCAGCTTGAGATGCTGGCTGCGGCGCGCGTAACGCTCCAGCACCGAGTCGATCAACTGATTCTCGCGGCCGGTGGTGGCGATCTGGTACACCGTGACGTCGCTGGCGAGGTCGTCCAGCACCTGCACGGTCTGTTCCGACAGGGTGAACAGCCGATTCTCGGTGAGGTCGGCCTCCACCGCGAACTGATCGACCAGCAGATTGACCAGCACCAGGGCGGCCACCACGCCGAGGGAAGTCAGCAGCGAGTAGCCGCCGTAGCGAACCTGCTTGCTTTCGCGCAGGCGGCGCATCTGTGCGCTCAGGAAACCGTCGCTCATGTCAGCTCCACCGGGTGCGCTCGAGCACGCGCACGGTCAGAAACACCAGCACGGTCGAGAAGGAAAGGTAATAGACGATCGGGCTCAGCGCCAGGACACCGCCCATGAAGCGCTGGAACCGGCTGGTGAGGGAGAACCACGCCAGAAAGTCGATGATGAAGGTCTCGAAGAAGCCGGCCACGGTCAAGGCGACCGCCACGATGACGGCGGCCACGATCACCACCGTCGCGCCGGTGATCACCAGGTTGCGGGTAGCCAGATAGACCCACAGCGCCAGCAGCACCCCCAGCGCGGAGGCGAACACGACGCCGGGCACGGTGCCGGCGGGGACCCCGTTCTGCACGAAGTCGATGATCCACATCAGCAGCAGCGCGGCAAAGGTGGAGACCGCGGCGATTACCTGGTTGTCGGTGAGCGAGGACATCAGCATCCCCACCGCGATAAAGGTACAGCCGAGCAGGAAGAAGCCAACGTAGCCGCCCAGAATCTCCCATCCCGGCAGGCGCCCGAAGAAACTCATGGTCACCGGGTAGAGGATGGTGATCAGCAGCGTGAACAGGAATACCCCGACCGCGGCGAAGTACTTGCCCAGCACGATGCCGGCCACGCTCACCGGTACCGTCATCAGGAGCTGGTCGGTGCGCTGGCGCTTCTCGTCGGCGAACAGACGCATGGTGAGAATCGGCACGATGACCAGGAACACGAAGACGATGGAGCTGAGCACGCCCTGGAACTGCGGGTTGGAGCGCAGCACGTTGTCGGTGGCGAAGAAGAACCCCGCCAGCAGCAGGAAGAAGCCCATGAAAATATAGCCGATCGGCGACAGGTAGTAGGCGCGCAGCTCGCGCAGCAGCACGGCGAGCATCAGCCGGCCTCCCCGGCCGCCGCGCCGGCGGGCGGCGGCGGCGGTGCGGAGCCGGCGGGCGGCGGTTCGGCCGCGGCCGACTCGGCGACGCCGGCGGCGGCGTCGGTGGTGGTGAGTTGCAGAAAAATCTCCTCCAGCGTGTAGTCCATGGCGGTCATCAGGTAGATCGGCAGATCGGCCTTGCTCAGCGCCCCGAAGATGGCGCGCCGCGGGTCGGCGCTGGCGGCGGTTGCCACGCGCAGGTCGACGGTGCCCTGCTCCACGCTGCCCTGGGCGCTCACCTCCTGCACGCCGGGCACGCCGCGTAGCGCGGCCAGCGCGGCCGCTTCGCCGCCGGCCACGCGCAGGCGGAACTGGCTGCTGTCGTGCAGGCGCCGGCCGAGGTTGGCGGTGGTGTCGGAGGCCACCAGCTTGCCGCGGTTGATGATGATCACCCGGTTGCACACCGCGCTTACCTCCGGCAGGATGTGGGAGCTCAGAATGATGGTGTGTTCATGACCCAGCTCGCGAATCAGACTGCGGATCTCGATGATCTGGTGCGGGTCCAGGCCGATGGTGGGCTCGTCCAGGATCAACACCCTGGGGTTGCCCACCAGCGCCTGCGCCAGTCCCACCCGTTGCCGGTAGCCCTTGGACAGGTTCTTGATCAGCCGGTCGCGCACGTGGGCGATGCCGGCCAGCTCCATGATGCGTTCCTGGCGGGCGGCCGGCGTCGTGCTCCGGTCCGCCTTTTTGAGCCGCGCCACGAAGCGCAGGTACTCGCGCACCGTCATGTCCGCGTACAGCGGCGGCAGCTCCGGCAGGTAGCCGACGCGCCGCTTCACTTCGTTCGGCTCCTCCAGCACGTCGTACCCGTCCACCGCCACCTTGCCCGCGGTGGCGGACAGGTAGCCGGTAATGATGTTCATGGTAGTCGACTTGCCGGCGCCGTTGGGGCCGAGGAAGCCGACGATCTCGCCGTCGTCCACCTGAAAACTGATGTCGTCGACGGCGAGATGCTGGCCGTAGCGCTTGGAGACACCCTCCACCGTGATCACGCTTGTAAACCTCCGCGCGTGCCGGGTACGCCGCCGCCGGAGTGCTCAACGGCACGCAGCCACATCAATACGCGGTGCCGATCCGTGACCGCGGCAGAGAAACCGGGCTATTGCTTGGTATGCCGACAACCTACTGAAACCGCGCCGCGGAGTAAAGCGGCCGCCCCGCCGCCCCGGACCCGGGCGCGCCGGCAACCGGATTGACGCGGAGAACGCGCCTTGGCGCGGTGGCTGCGGCTGCCGCCGCCCGCGCGGGGCGGAGCGCGCTGGTGCTGAGCGCGATCTGGGCGCTCGGCGCGTGCACGGTATCGCAGCACCTCGTCCTGCGCGGCGACTGCTCCGGCGAGACCACGATCGCGATCGACTTCTCCGCCGATCTGGTGGCCCTGGTGCAGGATCTGGCCGATCTCCCCGGCGTCGCGAGGCCGGAGAGCGGCGTCATCAACCTGCGGCCGATCCGCAACCGCCTGGGCGAGCGGCCCGGCGTGACGGTCCGCCGGGTCGAGGCGCCCGCCGAGGACCGCGTGGAGCTGGAGCTGGCCTTTGTCGACGTGCGCGCGGTCCTGCCGAACGCCGACGGAGCCGCCGACGTCGCCGTCGTCACCGTGGAGGAGGTCGCCGAGGGCACCCGCGTGCACCTGCACTTCGACGTCGACAACTACCCGCAGCTCGCGGCGGTGTTTCCGTTGCTCGACGATCCGGTGATCCGCTCCATGGGGCCGGAGGAGAACGCCGGCCTCACGGCGGAGGACTACCTGTCGCTGATGGCCTTTATCCTGGGGCCGGACGGTCCGCAGGCGATTTCCGATTCGCTGGTCACCACCCGCGTCACCGTGGACCGCGAAGTGGTGGCGCAACGCGGCGGCCGCGCGGAGGGCGGCGCGGTGGTATTCGAGGTCCCGCTACTCGACCTGCTGCTCCTGAACGAGCCGTTCGCCAGGGAGATCGTGGTGGCGGCCGCGAGTTGCCCGCCGCCGGCCGGCGCTGGCCCCGCGGCGCCGGCCCGACTTGCCGCTACGGGAGAAGCGGGGAGCATCATCCTGCGCTGGGACGATCCCCGTGACGCCACCATCACCGCCTACGAGTTCCGCCTGCGCCACCCCGCGGACCGCCGCTGGCGGGAGTGGCAGCCCATTGACGGCAGCACCCACCTGACCACCGCCCACGCGCTGACCGGCCTGACCGCCGGCGCCGAGTACCGGGTCCAGCTGCGGGCCCTCAACTCCGCCGGTGCCGGCGAGCCCGGCGAAGCCACTGCCACCCCGTAACCCCCGGTGCCGTTCGCAATTGATCGCGTAGTGCCGTGGGGCCGGACCTTCGCCGAGTACCGGGCGATGTTCGACCTGTCGGCGGCCGACCTGCGCCGCCGCATCCTGGGATGCGCCGACGGACCGGCCAGCTTCAACGCGGAACTGACGGCGCAAGGCGGGGAGGTAGTCTCGGTCGATCCGCTCTACGCCGTTACCGGAGCGGCAATTGAGCGCCGGGTGAGCGCCACGTTCGAAGTGGTGATGGCCGAGACGCGCCGCAATCGGCGCGACTTCGTCTGGGAACACGTGCCGTCGCTCGAGGAGTTGGGCCGGCGGCGCATGGCGGCGATGCGCCGGTTTCTGCGCGACTACCCGGCCGGGTTGGCGGAACGGCGCTACGTTGCGGCGGCGCTGCCCGCGCTGCCGTTCGCCGGCCGCTCCTTCGACCTTGCGCTCTGCTCCCACTTCCTGTTCCTGTACGGCGACCGGCTGGACCTGCCGTTTCATCTCGCCGCCCTGCGAGAGATGCTGCGCGCCGCCGCCGAAGTCCGCGTCTTCCCCCTGCTGCAAATCGGCGGCGCGCCCTCCCCCCACCTGCCCGCCGCGCTCACCACGCTACGTTCGGAGGGCATCGACGCGACCGTCGCCTCCGTCCCCTACGAGTTCATGCGCGGCGGCCACCAAATGCTCCGCCTCCGCATGTAACGGCGCCCAGCAGCATGCGGTGTGGCCGCACGGCTCAGGCGGAGGTGGCGGTGACCAGGGTCAGGCGGTTCTTGCCGTCCTCGTAGCGGTAGCGCACCTCGTCCATCATCTCGCGCACCAGGTGGATGCCGAGCCCGCCTATCGGGCGCTTCTCCACCGGCGCGTCGGTGTCCGGGACCGGCGCGTCCTCGAGCGGGTCGAAGGGCGGGCCGTCATCCACCAGCTCGATGGTCACGGTGTCCGGGTCCGCGGTCACCAGCACCTCCAGGTGGCGCGCCCCGGCCTTCCGGCCGTGGGTCATGACGTTGAGGCCGAACTCCTCCAGCGCCAAGTTCACGCGGAACATCAGTTTGGGAGGCCACTCCTCCTGGTCGCCCAGCTCCTCCAGTGCGGCGTTGATGCGCGGCAGCTCCTCGGGCCGGGCCTCGAGCTTCAGATGCAGCTTCGCGCTCACGGCCCCAACTCGGCGCGAGCAGCCCGCGCGGTCAGCCCGCGACCGCGGCGACCGCCTCGTCCCGCGAGGCGTGTACCGGGATGATCCGGTCGAAGCCGCTGATCTCGAATACCTCGCGGATCGAGTCCGTGAGCGAGCACAGCGCGAACTTGGCCTGCTGCCGCTGCAGCTTGCGCGCGATCAGGAGCATCACCCGCAGCCCCGAGCTACTGATGTAGGACAGGTCCTGCAGATCCAGGACCACCGCGCGCTCGTCGTCGTTGATGATCGCCTCGAGGCCGTCCTGGAACTCCTGAGAGTTGCTGCCGTCTACCCTCCCGGCGGCCTGCACGATCAAGGCGCCGCCGTCGCGTTGGTTACTTATTTCCACTCCAATTGTCTCCTGTCCACCTGCCGAATATCGCGGGCGCCGGTTCCCGGAACCAGGGTTCCGCCCGGCGTCCGCCGTGAGAATGGTGGTACGCGCCGATAAGATAGCACCATTTCGCCGGTTCTGCTACGTGGTCCCGCGGCCCGCCCCGCGCGCGCCCGCAACGGCGCTCCGGCGGCCCTTGCGCGTCCCTTGAATCGCCGCCGCGCCGGGCGCCCGCCCGCCCCACGCGCGCGCCCGGACAACCGCGCTCCGCCAGCCCGGCTTGCATCCTCGCGTCACCGCGCCGGGGCGCGCGTCCGGTTGGCGTGGCCCGGCCCCCGGTAGGGCCGCCCGAACGGCATCACGAACGGCTCCTCGAAGGGCCGGAACGGCACCAGGGCCGCGATCTCGGCGATCCGATCGAGAATCTCGCCCGCCAACGGCCCGCGCTCGGCGGCGGCTACGTTCGCCTCCACCTCGGCAACGGAGCGGGCGCCGGTCAAGGTGCAGGAGATAGCCTGGTTGGAGAGCACGAACCGCAGCGCCAGCTCCGGGAGGCTGATCCCCAACTCGTCGACCAGCGCGTAGAGCGCGCGGTACTGCTCCCGCCGCGGCGCCGACAACCAACGCGCGCCGCGCTCCACCTCCTCCCGGTACACCCGCGCCAGCGCCCCTTGCTGCAGCGGCGACCCCGCCACGACGCCGATGCCCTGCCGGCGCGCCTCCGGCAGCACCGCGATCAGCGCTTCCTGCCACAGCAGGCTGTAGTTGAAGGCGGTCAGCACCACGTCGAAGCTGCCGGTGGCGATCAGGTGCGCCAGGGTGTAGGCGGTGGTGCCGCCGATGCCGGTAAAGCGGATTACCCCTTCCTGCTTCAGTTCGTCCAGCAGCTCGATGACGGGGCCGTGAAACCGCTCCCAGTCGCTGAACCAGTCGTACTGGCCGGGGCGGTCCGGCTCGTGGATCATCAGAACGTCGACGCGCTCCCGCCGCAGCAGTCGCAGGCTGGTATCCACCGAGCGCCGCAACGCGTCCTTGTCGCGCGCGTCGAACGGCTGCGGCCGCCCGCCCAGCTTGGTGGACAGCAGGTACGGCTGCGCCGCTCCCTCCAGCGCCAGCCCCAGCACCTCCTCGCTGTCGGCGTAGGAAGGCGCGGTATCGACGTAGTTGACGCCGAGCTCCAGCGCGCGGCGCACCGCGGCGATGCCGGCGGAGCGCTCCGCGGCCCGCGCCGTAATCCAGGCGCCGCCCATGCCGAGCTCGCTCACCTGCAGGCCCGTGCGGCCCAGCCGGCGGTATCTCACTTGGTCACGGAGCGCGGCCTCAGCGCGCGGCCTTGACGCCGCCGCCCGCGGCCGCCCGCTTCACCTCCGCCTCCACCGCGCGCTGGTTGACCATCGTGATGTCGCCCGGCGTCTCCTGCACCAGGATGCCGTGGGCGGCCCCCCACTCCACCGCGGTCTGCAGCGACTCGCCCTGCAGCAGCGCCGCCAGCACGCCGCAGGCGAACGAGTCGCCGCCGCCGGTGCGGTCGGTAATGTGCACGTACTCGCGCAACGGCGCCCGGTACCAGGCATCGGCGGCGCAGTCGTACAGCACCGCCCCCCAACTGATCTCGTCGGCGTCGTGGGCGCCGCGCCATTGCGTACCGATCAGGCTCAGGTTGGGGAAGTCGCGCGCCACCTGCACGATGGTTTCGCGGTACGCCCGCAGCCAATCCTCGAACGAGTCGGAGACCGGCGCCGCGGTCTCGTAGCCAAAGGCGTCATAGAGGTCGGAGTCGTTGCCCACCAGCATGCTCAGGTAGGGCGCGAGGCGGCGGTTGATGGCGCGCGCGCGCTCCTTGTTCGGCTCCACCTTGGAGCGGTAGTTGAGGTCCGCGGCCACGAAGCTGCCGGCGGCCTGGGCGGCCTGCGCCGCGGCGATTGCCAGTTCGGCGGTCTCCTTGCCGATCAGCGTGAGGATGCCGCCGGTGCTGAAGACGCGGGTTCCCTGCTCCTCGAACAGGCGCTGCAGGTCAAAGTCGCCGGGCCGCAGGCGCGCGGCCGGGGTGTTGGCGCGGTAGTAGAGGGTCTCCGACGGCAGCACGCCGCGCCCGGCCGTAGTCACGCTGATCCCGTTGTGCAGGGTGCCCTTCTGATCGGTTGAGTAGGCGCCGCCGTCGTCCGCGGTGTTCCACCAGCGGATGTTGCTGACGTCCACCCCCGCCTCGCGCAACTGGTTGCGGATGTTCTCGCCGATGGCATCGTCCACCAGCGCGGTGAGCACGCCGGCGCGGAGGCCAAAGGTGTAGGCGGCGCCGCAGGCAACGTTGGTTTCGCCGCCGCCCTGCGACACCCGGATGTTGTCGCGCATGCGCGCGGTGGGCACGTCGCGGGGGTCAATGCGCAGCATCACTTCGCCGAGCGCGAGCAGATCGTAGCGGCAGGCCGCGGCGGGCTTGATCGACTGGTATGAAACGGTGTCCGGCATCGTCGCTATCATACTATCATGGCGGGGTTGGCTGCCGTCAGGACCCGCGACCACGCCGAGTTCAACCCCCACTTTCAGGTCGGCCTGGACGTGGCCGGGCGCCGCTGTCTGGTGATTGGCGGCGGCGCCGAGGCGGGCGACAAGACCGGGCGGCTGCTGCAGGCGGGAGCCGCGGTCGTCGTGGTGGCGCCGGAGCTGAGCGCCGAGCTGCGCGCCTGGGCCGCCGCCGGGCGCATCCGGCATTGCCCGCGCCGCTACCGGCGCGGGGATATGCGCGGCGCCGTGCTGGTGTTGAACACGGTGCGCTCCGACGCCGCCCTGTGCCGGCGCGTGTTCGCGCAGGCGCGGCGGCGGCGGATCCCGATCAACACTTTCGACCTGCCGCAGTATTCGACCGTGGCGATGGCCGCGCTGGCGGCGTGCGGCCACCTGCGCGTGAGCATCAGCACCAGCAACGCCGCGCCGGCCCTGGCCGGCCGCCTGCGCCGCGACCTGCAAGCGATTTTCCAAGGCGGCGCGGTAGGGAGTGAGCCAGCCGGGGGTGAGATGGAGCAGTTCCTCGACGGCCTGGGCCGGCTGCGGGCACTTGCCAAGGAGCGCGCGGCCTCCGCCGCCGAGCGCCGCGCCCTGCTGCGCGCGCAGGTGGAGGGGTTCCGGCTGGCCGGCACGGTGCACCTGCCGCCGGAGTGGCGCCGGCGCCTTGCCGCCGCGCGCCGCGAACTGGAACGCCGCCCCCCGCAACCGTAGCCGCGCCGCCGCGGGCGGGCGACGCGCGGCCGTCCGCCGTGCTATGCTGGCCGCGCCGATGATTGATCTGAACCGGGTCCGCGCGGACCCCGCGGCCGCGGCCGCGGCGCTGGCCAAGCGCGGCGCGGAGGTGGACTTTGCGCCGCTGCTGGAGTGGGACGAGCGCCGCCGCGGCCTCGTCGGAGAGGGCGACGCGTTGCGCGCGCGGCGCAACGAGGTGTCCGCCCAAATCCCGCAGTTCAAGCGTCGCGGCGAGCCAGTGCGGGAACTGATCGAGGAGATGCGCGGCGTCGGCGCGCGCGTCAAGCAGTTGGATGGCGAGCGCGCCGCGCTGGAGCGGCGCATCCGGGAGCTCCTGGAGCAGCTCCCCAACCTGCCGGACGCCGACGTCGCCGCCGGCGGCAAGGAGAACAACGCCGTGCTGCGCCGCTGGGGCGAGCCGCCGCAGCACCCGTTCACGCCGCTCGACCACCTGACCCTTGCCGGCAACCTGGGGCTGATCGACTTCGCGCGCGGCGTCAAGGTGGCCGGCACCGGCTTCTGGATCTACCGCGGCGCCGGCGCGCTGCTGGAGTTGGCGCTGATCAACTACTGCATTGCTCGCAACGCGGCGGCGGGCTACGAGCCGATGCTGGTGCCGCATATCGTAAACTGGGAGTGCGGCTACGTTACCGGGCAGTTCCCGAAGTTCGGCCACGACGTGTACCGGCTGGCCGCCACCGGCTCCGGCACCGGTGCCGACACCGCCGCCGGAGCCGGCCCCGGAGCCGACGGCAGCGCCGGCGACCGCGCCGCCGAGCCCGCCGCGGACGGCCGCGGCGGCCAGGTGCTGATCCCCACCGCGGAAACCGCCCTCGCCGCCCTCCACCGGGACGAAATTCTGGACGCCGCCACCCTGCCGCGCCGCTACTGCGCCTTTTCCCCCTGCTACCGCCGCGAGGCGGGCAGCTACCGCAGCCACGACCGCGGCACCATTCGCGGCCACCAGTTCCACAAGGTGGAGTTGTTCCAGTTCACGGCCCCGGAGCAGTCGGACGCCGCCCTGGAGAGCATGCTGCGGCACGCCGAGTCACTGGTGCGCGGTCTGGGGCTGCACTACCGGGTGTCGCAGCTCGCCGCCGGCGACTGCAGCGCTGCCGCCGCCAAGACTTACGACGTGGAGGTTTGGATTCCGAGCATGGGCAGCTACGAGGAGGTCAGCTCGGCCTCCAACACCCGCGACTACCAGGCGCGCCGCGCCCGCACCCGCCTGCGCGGCGTCTCCGGCACCACCCTGGTCCACACCCTCAACGCGTCCGGCTTGGCCACCAGCCGGCTGCTGCCCGCGCTGCTGGAAACGCACCAGCGGGCGGACGGCTCGGTCGCGGTCCCGGAGGCGCTGCAGCCCTTCGCCGGGATGACCGAGATCACCCCCGGGCCGGCGGCGTAGCCGCGCCGGCAAGGGGTAGTTGCAACCGCCCGTCTTGTCGTATGGTAGGGGGGAACCTATGAATAAACTGAATCGTCTGATCCGCCGGCGGGCGGCGGGTCTGCAAGCGGTATCGGCGCGCACCCCGCTGCTGATCCTGGGATTGCTGCTCGGCGGCGCCAGCATGGCGTACGCGGCGGTGGACGCGGAGACGCTGTTCGTCTTCAACACCTTCTCGTTTCTGGTCTGGGGCGCCCTGGTCATGTGGATGGCCGCCGGCTTCACCATGCTGGAGGCCGGCTCGGTGCGCACCAAGAACGCCTCCGTCATCTGTCTCAAGAACCTCGGCCTCTACTCCATCGCCGGGCTCGCCTTCTACCTGATCGGCTACAACCTCATGTACGTGGACGTGGGCGGCGTCATCGGCTCGATCAAGCTGCTCTACGGGCCCTCCGCCGACGAGCTCGCCCTGCTCGGCGGCCAGACCGAGACGCTGGCCGCGGTCGTAGACTCCGGCTACTCGGTCATGTCGGACTGGTTCTTCCAGATGGTGTTCGTGGCGACCGCGGCCTCCATCGTGTCGGGGGCGCTGGCCGAGCGGGTCAAGATGTGGCCGTTCTTCCTCTTTACGTTGATCCTGACCGCCATCATCTACCCCATCGTCGGCGCCTGGACCTGGGGCGGGGGCTGGCTGGCCAACATGGGCTTTCAGGACTTCGCCGGCTCCACCATCGTCCACGGCACCGGCGGCTGGGCCGCGCTGGCCGGCGTGCTGGTGGTCGGACCGCGCCTGGGCAAGTTCAAGCGCGACGGCACGGTGCGGGCCACGCCCCCCTCCAACGTGGTGCTGGTGACGCTCGGCGTGTTCATCCTGTGGTTCGGCTGGTTCGGCTTCAACGGCGGCTCGCAGTTGGCGCTCGGCTCCGCGTCGGACGTGGTGGCGATGAGCAACGTGCTGGTCAACACCAACCTGGGCGCCGCGGCCGGCGTGATCACCGCGCTCGCCTGCTCCCGCTTCATCCTGGGCCGCACCGACATATTCGCGGCGCTCAACGGCGCCATCGCCGGCCTGGTGTCGATTACCGCCGGCCCCGACATCACCCAACATCTGTGGGCGGTGATCATTGGCGCGGTCGGCGGCGTACTGTGTACCTTGGGGATCAAGCTGCTGGAGAAGCTCAAGCTGGACGACGTGGTGGGCGCGGTGCCGGCGCACCTGATCTCGGGCGCCTGGGGCACGCTGGCGGCGGCAATCGCGGCCGGCGCCAATCTCGGCGTCCAGCTCGTGGGCATCCTGGCGGTCGGCGCGTTCGTGTTCGTCGTCTCCTGGCTCGCGTGGCGGCTGCTGGACGTGCTGCTGACGGTACGGGTGTCGAAGAGTCACGAGCGCCTGGGGCAGGACGCCAGCGAGTTGAAGATCGAGGCCTACCCCGAGTTCGTGCTGATGCCGGAAGAAGATGACGATGATGATGAAGACTGACGCCGGGGCGCGGAGCTGAGGGAGCCATTGACGATGGCGCCGGCGTTGCGGCTTGATGCAGCCGGGGCAACCGGCTGCCGGGAGGGAGGTAACTGAACACGTGCGTCTCAATCTGCCGACTCGGGTTGCGGTCAACATCTTTCTGATCCTGGCGCTGGCGGTGTCCCTCACCGGCCTGATGAACCACTACAAGTACCGCAAGTTTCTGTCCGACCTGCTGCGTGACCGCCATGCCCTGGTGCTGCAGGACTTGGCCCACACCATCGAGTCGTCGCTGTCGCTGGGCCTGGCGGTCGCCGCCCTGCCCGGCGTGACCGCGACCCTGCAGAACACGGTCGCGCGCCACCCCGGTATCCTGTCGATCGAGATGTTCGACGAGGAGGGCACCGTGCTCTACAGCTCCGACGAGAGTCTGCGCGGCGACTTGGTGTCGATGGAGTGGGCCGGCGCCTGGAACGTCTCCGACGAGGCGGTGTGGGACCGGGTGGAACGCGACGCTCACGTGGTGGGGGTGCGCGTGCGCGACAACAACCTCGGCCGGGCGGTGGGCTCGCTGGCGCTGCGCTACTCGCGCGCCGGGTTCGACAACGACGTGCGCGCCATGTCGTTGCGGGTGGCGGGCCTGTGCGCGGCGGTACTGTTGGGATTCGCCGTGGTGGGTACCATACTCGCGGTGGTGTTCACCCGTACGCTACGCCAGCGCCTGCAGAGTATGCGGGCCGCCATCGAGGAGACCGCGGACGCCGCCGGCGTCGAACCGGACCCCACCTCCTCCGACTTTGCCGAGGCCGCGGCCTCGGCGCGGCGCGCGGTAGCGGAGGCGGCGGACGAGATCCGGCGCATCGAAACCGAGCCCGCGGCGCAGGCGCGCACCGGAGGCGGACAGTGAGTTCCACCCTGCCGCGCGAGCAGTCGGAACGCAACGTGTTCCGCGGCGTGGTGCTGCGCCTCGCGGCGCTGACCGCGGTGCTACTGCTGCTGTCGCAGGGCGTGGTCTCCTTCCTGCTGGCGGCCACGTTCGAGACCTCGCTGCTGCCCGACATCCGCCGCAAGGCGGAGGTGGCCGGCGATCTCGCCGCCGGCCAGATCGGCTACGGCCTGTCGTTGGGAATCCCGCTGGACTCCCTGGTCGACATGGACACGTTTCTGGAGGGGGTGCTGGAACGCAACCCCGACTTTACCTATCTGGGCGTGCTGCGCCCCGACCGGGAGGTGCTGTACGCCACCGCCGGCACCGCGGCGCCGGAAATCGGCGGCGCCAACTCGCTGCTGCTGCCGATCAACGTGCAGGACGAGGTGCGCGCCTACCTGCACCTGGGCGTGCACGAAGGCGCCCTGCGCTCCGAGCTGGCGGAACTGCGGCTGGACATGGGCACGGTGTTTCTGGCCACGCTGCTGGTCGGCATCGAACTGCTGGTGGCGTTCGTGGTGGTGCGCGTTTCCGGTCCGATTCAGCTCGCCGACCGGCTCATCATCCTCAGCGCCAAGGGCGACTTCCTGCGCCGCATCGGGCTGCGCAACAAGGATGAGATCGGCGCCTTTGCCGGCGCCTACAACGACGCCGTGCACCGCGTGAACACCGAGTTCTCCATGTTGACGGAGGAAGCCGAAGACGCCCGCGCGGTGCAGCTCGACCGCAGCGTGCAGCAGCGCATCCGCGACGTGGTCACGACCCTCGGCCAGCGCTTCCGCTTTACCACGCCCGGCTCCGAGGAGACCGTGGTGCCGCGCTCGCCGATGGACGTGCGCGTGCCGCTGTTTCTGTTCATGCTGGCGCAGGAGCTGTCGCGCCCGTTCCTGCCGCTGTTCTTCGATCAGGTCTACACCCCGATCGGCTTCCTGAGCAAGGAATTGACCATCGGCCTGCCGATCACCACCTTCATGGTGATGGTACTGATCTCGATCCCGATCGCCGGCGCGCTCACCGACCGCATCCCGCCGCGCGCCATGTTCGTGGTCGGCATCCTGCCCTCGGTGATCGGCCACGTCGGCGCCGCGCTGTCGAGCAGCATTATCCAGGTACTGGTGTGGTGGACGGTGGCCGGCCTCGGCTACGGCATCATCTTCATCTCGGCGCAGGCCTACGTGGCCCAGCATACCGCGCCCACCAGCCGGGCGGTGGGCATGTCCGGATTCCTGGGCGCGGTGTTCGCCGCCTTCGTGTGCGGTCCCGCGATCGGCGGCATCCTGGCCGATCGTCTGGGCTACGAGCAGACGTTGCTGGTGGCCGCCGCGATCGCCGCGTTCGCCGCCGCCGCGGCGCTGGTCACCGTGGACCGGGAGAGCCGCAACGGCCGCCCCGTGGACCTGCGCGGCACCCGTTCCAACCGCAGTTGGCGCCGCATCCTGGTGCAACGCGACTTTCTGACCCTGACCATCTTCTCCGCGCTGCCCTCCAAGCTGGTGCTCGGCGGACTCTTTTTCTATCTCATTCCGCTGTTCCTGTGGGACCTCGGCAACACGCAGTCGAACGTGGGGCGCATCATGATGGTGTTCGGCATCGCCTGCGTCGTCATCACGCCGCTTGCCGCGCGCCGTTCCGACCGCCTGGAACGGCCGCACGTGTTCATCATCATCGGCGGCCTGATCGTCGGCCTCGGCTGCCTGCTGCCCACGCTGTCCTACTCCACCGCCGGAGTGCTGGGCGCGGTCGCCATAATCGGCTCCGGCTACGCCATACTCAACACGCCGCAGCTCGCGTTGATTCAGAAGATCGCCGAGCGCGGCCGCGAATTCGGCGTCGGCCCCGGGGTGATCGTGGGTTCGTTTCGCACCCTGGAACGGATAGGCACCGCGGCGGGCGCCGTGGTAGTGGGCGCGGTGGTCACCTTCGTCGGCTACAGCGAAGCGATGCTGGCGGTGGCGGCGCTGGTGGTCGTCTGCACGATCGCGTACTCCCTGTTGGGGGGAATGCGCGGCAGCGAACAGGAGGCCGCGGCGTGAGGCGGACACTTTTCCTGGCGGCGGCGCTGCTGGCCGCCCTGGGCGGAAACGGCGCGGCGCAGACGAGCGCCGAAGCGGAGCCGTTTCACGTGTACCTGGTCGTGTGGCGCGGCATCACCGACGTCGAGCATGGATTTCGGGCGCACATGCGCGAACGCGGCATCCGCGCGCGTTACACCATTCGCAACATCGACCGGGACCGCAGCAAGATTCCGGGGATCGTCGCCGAAATACGCGCCGCGCAGCCCGACTTGGTGCATACCTTCGGCACCTCGGGCACGCTCGGCATCCTCGGACCTCTCGGCGGGGGTGAGCCGGGCGCGCACGTGGAAGGGATCCCGGGCGTGTTCTCGATCGTCGCTGATCCGCTGGGAGCCAACATCGTGGAGAGTTTCGAGTCCACCGGGCGTCCGGTAACCGGCACCGCCTTTCTGGCGCCGGTGGAATCCCAGCTCGAGGCCCTGCTCGCCTATCGCCCGATCGAGACGCTGGGCATGATCTACAACTCCCTGGAGCGCAATTCGGTGCTCAACGCGGAAGCAATGCGCACCGCTACCGGCGCGCGCGGCATTGAGTTCCTGGAAGCGCCGGTGCCCCTTGACGCCGCCGGCGCGCCCGACGCCGGGCGCCTGGACGAGCTGGTAGCCAACTTGGCCGCGCGTGGCGCGCAATTCCTCTACATGGGCCCCGACTCGTTCCTGACCGTCAACAAAGCCGCAATCAGCAGCCTGGCGGTGAAGCACGGCCTGCCGGTTTTTGCCGGCACCGACGCGCTGTTCCGGGACTCGCAGGCAATGGTGGGATTGGTCAGCAAGTACTACCTGATCGGCAAACTGGCGGGGGCCCAGGCGGAACGCATCCTGGTGGACGGCGAGCGGCCGGAGGATCTGCCGGTGGCGTCGCTGGCGCAGTTCGCGCTCCTCATCCGCATGCCGGTAGCCTTGCAGCTCGGCGTCTACCCTCCGCTCGACCTGCTGCGCGTGGCGCAAGTGGTGCAATCCTGACATGGGACTCAAGGCGCGCATAGGCATCATCGTCGTCTGCTTCATGGCGGTGATGGTCGCCGGGTTGGTATTCGCCGGGGTTCGGCGTGAGGCTCTGTTGCGCCAGCAGCTCGACCAGACCGCCATCAGCGGCAGCAGCGCGCTGTGGAGCAAGATCGTGGAAACCGGCATCCGGCGCATGCGCGAGCTCACCCCGGTCGTTGAAGAGAGCAGCGCGCTACGCGTCGCGCTGGTACGGGACGACCGCGGGCTGATCGCCAACGCGGCGCGCGACCTGCTCGCCGAGTTGCAGCGCTCGGGCGACGTGACCCGGCTCGACCTGGTGTCCCTGTCCCGGGAGGTGCTGTTCTCGTCGGAACCGGCGTTCGAACCGAGCGCCGCGGCCAGCGAAGACTCCCTGGCGGCAATGATCGCCGGGCGCCGCGGCGGCAGCGGGGTGGCGATGGACGCGGAGCGCAACGTTACCTTGTCACTGGGCGTGCCGCTGACCAACCCCGCCGGGGAACTGCTGGCGGTAGCCATCTACGCCGTCGACATCCTGCAGGCGCTCTCCGAGTTGAAGGAGGACACCGACGGCGCCGAGGCGTTGATCGTGAACCGGCGCGGGCGCCTGCTGGTGGGCACCGACCCGGCGGTGTGGGAGGCGGTCGGCAGCTTGGCGCAACTCCGCGAGGGCGCCTCGCAACGGCTGCCCAGCGGCGACCGCGTGTGGTCGCTCGCGGCCTTCCCGCTGGAAGCGGAGCTGGGCCATCTGGTGGCGCAGGTGGTCACGGTGCGCGACGTGAGCGCCGCCGACGCCGAGCAGCGCCGGGTGAGCCTGATTACCTTCGTGGCAATCGGCGGATTCGTGCTGCTGTCGCTGCTCGCCCTGTTCTACTACCTGCGGCGCTCACTCGCTCCGCTCACCGCCGGGGTGCGCGTGCTGGACGCCCTGTCGCGGGGCGATACCCAGGCCACCGTGGAAGTGGGCTACGGCCACGCCCACGACGAGCTGGGGCGCATCGCCGACGCGGTCAACACCTTTCGCACGCAGACGATCGCGTTGCGGCGGCACCGCCGCCGGGCGGAGCGCCGCCAGCGCCAGCAGGAGCGGTTCATCCGCAGCGAGATGACGCGCCTCTCCGCCACCCTGAACGAGGAGGAGCGTAAGGACATCCTGGCCGACCTGGCCGAGATCGAAGCCCCCGCGCCGGCGTTGGCCGCCGCGGCAGCGCCGCCGGCAAAGGTGGCGCCGGCCAAGGTGAACTCGGCCAGGGCGGCGGCGGCCAAGGCGGCGGCGGCCGAAGCGTCCGCCGAGGAGGAGACGCGCGGCGACCTGCAGGTGATGGGCTTCGCGTTCCAGAAGATGGCCGACCGCGTGGGCCGGCAGCAGGAACGCCTGCGCACGCTGGTAGCGGAGCTGCAGGAGGCGTTGCGCACGCAGACCGCCTACATGGCGCTGCAGCACGATCTGCAGGTCGCCACCCGGGTGCAGCGCTCGTTCCTCCCCGGCGAGACCCTGAACACCGCCAACTCCTACATCCACGCCGCCATGCACGCGGCCAAGGAGGTGGGCGGCGACTTCTACGACTTCTTCCCGCTGGACGAGCACCGCACCGGCATCGTGATCGGCGACGTGGCGGGCAAGGGCGTCCCCGCGTCGCTGTTCATGGCGGTGACCCGCACCGTGATCCGCGCCACCGCGCGTTACGTCGAAGACGGCCCCGGCAAGTGCCTGGAAATGGTCAACGAAACCCTCGTCGAGGCGTCGCGGTCGGACCTGTTCGTCACCGTGTTCTACGGCATCTACGATCAGCGCGACGGTACCCTGCTGTACGCCAACGGCGGCCACAATCCGCCGGTGGTGGTGGCTCCGGGGCGGGTGGAGCGGCTGCCGCTGACCGGCGGCGTGGCGCTGGCGATGTTCGACGGACTCCCCTACGACGTCGGGCAGGTGGAGATCCCGCCGGACGGCAAGCTGTTCGTCTACACCGACGGGGTGCCGGAGGCGGCCGACGAGGCGGAAGAGGAATTCGGCTACGAGCGGATGGAAGAAAACCTGCTGGCCACCGTCGCGCGCAGCCCCCGCGACACGATCGAGAGCATGCTGCGCACGGTGGAGGCGTTCGCCGGCGCCGCGCCGCAGTTCGACGACATCACCATGCTGGTGCTCGGCCGCGCCAAGGTGGAGGATACGATCGTCGTCCACCGCTTCTCGGTGCACAACGAACTGTCCGAGATTCCGCGCGCGGTCAAGGAGCTCGGCACCTTCGCCGCCCGCGCCGGCATCGCCGCGGCGGCGGCGAAAGATCTGCAAGACGCGCTGGCGGACGTGCTCACCACGACCATCGACTACCGGCTGCCGGCGGGCAGCACCTATGAGATCTACCTGCGCGCGTCGTTCGAGGACAACGTGGCGGAGGTGACGATGGATGACGAGGGGCCGCCGTACGAAGTGGTCGACCCGCCCCCCGGCCTCGGCTCCGAGGAGCGTTACCTGAGCCGCGAGCGCGGCGAGCTGGCGCGCCCGGCGCCGATGGACGCGGCGGAGCGCACCACCTTCGGGGGCCACAACCGGCTCGTCATGCGCAAGCGGGTGTCCGGGTGACTCCCGGACGCGGCACCGAGGCGCCGCTCTACTCCGCCAAATCAGTCCTCGGTGGTGAGGCACATGCTCAGATTCGCTGAAGAGATCATGCTACTGCTGCTTGACGACGGCGACGGCACGTTCGTCGAGCTGCCCAGTCATTCGCTGGAGTTGGCCCTGGCCGGCGCGGTGCTGATGGACCTGGCCTTGGAAGGCCGCATCGATACCGATCCGGAGCGCCTGTTCGTGGTCGACACGGCGCCGATTGCGGACGACCTGCTGGCGCCCACCTTGCAGCGCATCGCGCGCTCGATGGTCACCTACGACGCCCGCCACTGGCTCCGCGAGACCGCTTCCCACGCCGGCGAGATCCGCGAGCGCGCGCTGGCGCGGCTCATCGAGCGCGGCATCCTGCGCCGCGAGCAGGGCCGCTTTCTGTGGGTGTTCCGCACCCGGCGCTATCCGGTGATCGACGACCGGCAACTGCAGGAAGTGCGGCTGCGGATCATGGCGCTGCTGCGCAACGACGAGATTCCGGACGCCCGCGACGCGCTGATCGTGGCACTGGCGGACGTGTGCGGGATCTTTGGTACGCTGCTGTCGGCGGCTGAGTTGAAAACACTCATGCCGCGCATCCGCCAGATCGGCAAGCTGGACCTGATCGCGCGCGAGGTGACCGCCGCGGTGCGGGAAATCGAGTCGTCGCTGGCCTACGCCATGCTGTCGATCCAGTAACCCGGACGCTACCGCACACGCCACTCCCTGAACCGGCGCCGGCCTGATGTTGTTGGAGGTCCTGCTCCCGCTTGGGTTGCTCATCGTGGTGGGCAAGCTGCTCGAGGGAGTTCTGGCCCGCTTCGGCCTGAGCTCGATCCTGGCCTACACCGTGACCGGTCTGCTGCTCGGCCCGGTCCTCGGCGTGGTCCATCCCACCGGCGAAATCGAGCTGTTCCTGAGCATCGGCATCTTCGTGCTGTTCTTTCTGATCGGGCTGGACGAGATCGATCTGCCCGGCTTTATCGCCACCATCCGCGGGCGCTACTTCGTGGCTGCGGTGCTGTCGGTGGCGATCTCGCTGGTAGCCGCCTTGACGGTGACCTCCGACCTGCTCGGCGTCGACTTCGCGCTCGGGCTGGAGTTTACCGAGGCACTGGCGCTGGCCGGCATCCTGTCGCTGTCCAGCCTCGGCCTGGCGGCCAAGGTGCTGGCCGACGGTGGGCATCTCAAGGAACCGATCGGCCTCAAGGTGTTCACCGTGGTGATCATCGCCGAAGTGGCCGCGCTGCTGGTGGTGGGCTTCACCATCGGCGAGCACTACGAATTCAGCCTGATCCGCATCCCGATCCTGCTGGGGCAGATTGCGGGGTTCGTGATCGTGACCTGGCTGCTGTCCACCCGCGTGCTGCCGCCGGCCATACTGTTCATGCAGCGGCTGCTCAACGTGCCGGAGCTGTCGTTCGGGCTGATGATCGGGGGGCTGTTTCTGATGGTGGTGGGCGCCGAGATGATCGGCCTGCACGGCACCATCGGCGCGCTGGTGTTCGGCATCTCCCTGTCGGGCATGCCGTTGCGGGTGCGGCAGGAGATCCTGCCGGGGATGCGCAGCGCCTCGGAGGGGCTGTTCGTGCCGCTGTTCTTTGCCTCCGCCGGCCTGCACTTCGACCTCTCCTTTACCGCCCTGCCGGGCGCGACCATCGCCGCGCTGGTGCTGATTCCGCTGGTGGGCAAGTTCGCCGGATCGCTGCTGAGCACCTACGTGACACGCCTGGACACGCCGCTGACGCTGGCCACCGGATTGATGTCGAAGGGCGTGGCGGAGATCGCGCTGCTGCTGGTGCTGCTGCAGAACGGGGCCATTGAGCGCAACGTCTTCTCGCTGTTCGTGCTGATCATGTTCGGCTACATCCTGCTGATGCCGCCGGTGATCGACTTCGCGGTGCGGCGGGCCAAGACGCCGGCGGGCGCCGCGCCGCAGCCGGAGGTGTCGCCGGCCTACGCCCGCTACGCGCTTGCCGGGGTCAAGGTGAGCAGCCTGCTGGACCGCACGCGCGAGTATCCCGGCCCGCAGACCTCGGTGCGGGAGTTCATGGAGCGCTGGCTGGTGCCCGAGCAGCGCGACTACCTGGTGGTGGACGCCGGCTTGGTGACGGGCATGGCGTCACTGGCCCGGCTGCGCTCGCTGCACCGCGGCGCCTGGGCCGACACGCCGCTGAGCCGCGTGCTGCGGCGCAACCTGCCGCACGCCTTCCCCGACGAGCTGATCGCCGACGTGCTGGAGCGGATGGCCAACCACTCGGTTCGCGTGATTCCGGTGCGTGACCGGGAGTCGGGCGCGTTCGCCGGCTCGCTGGCGAGCCACGACGTGCTGGACCTGGTGCTGCTGGCCCGGGAGATCAAGGAAGAGGAAGAGGCCCGGCTGGAGCAGGAGGGCGGCGCCACCGGATAGCGCGCGATGCCGCTCCGGCCCCGCGCGCCGGCAGCCCGGCGCAGGAGCCGGTCAACCGGTTGCGCGCCGACGTCCGGCCCCCGCGCGCGCCGGCAGCCCCTCCCCCGCACCGGCTCCCCCCGGCGGCGCGCCGCCGGCGGACCGCGTCAAGCCGCGGCCGCGAGCAGACCCCGCGCCACCTGCCGCGCCTGCTCCTGCGTTTCGACCACGCGCCCGGCGGGCAGCCGGCGCAGCACGCCGAGGGTGCGCAGGGTGTCCTCGGCGGAACCGGACAAGCCCATGACGATGCACTCAGTGTGTTCCTGCGCGGCGCCCTCCAGGAGCTGATCGATCAGCATCGCGGCGCTGTCGTCCAGGTAGGTGGCGCCGGAGAAGTCGAAGATCACCACCTCGTGATCCTTCACGTCGGCGCTGATCACCCCCACCAGCTTGTGCGACGAGGCCACGGTAAAGCTTCCCCGCAGCGCCACCATGCCGACCCGCGCCGCGTAGGGATCGATCTCCCCGGCGTTCCCGGCCTCCTCTCCCGCCGCGAGGAACTTGAGGTCCAGGAGCGGCACCGAGACCACGCTGTCCAGCTCCAGCCGCTCCAACTGGCGCGCGTGCGCCACCCCCGCGGCGATCAGCCCGATCGCCACCGCGGTCACCAGGTCCACGAACACGGTCAGGCCGAGGGTGAGCAGCATCACCACCAGGTGCTCGCGGCGCATCCGGTGGACGCGGGTGAGCATCCGCCAGTCGATGATGTCCCAGCCCACCTTGATCAGGATTCCGGCCAGCACCGCATGCGGAATCGGCTCGACGAAGCGGCCCAGGCCCAGCAGAATCGCCAGCACGACCACCGCGCGCAGCGCGCCGGACACCTGCGTGGTGCCGCCGGCGCGGATGTTGGTAACCGTGCCCATGGTGGCGCCGGCGCCGGGCACGCCGCCGATCAGCCCCGCCGCCAGGTTGCCGATGCCCTGCCCCACCAGCTCGCGGTCCGGGTCGTGGCGGGTACCGGTGAGCGAGTCGGCCACCAGCGAGGTGAGCAGGCTGTCCACGGAACCGAGCAGGGCCAGAATGAGCGCCGGCTGGGCGGCGCTCAGCAGAAAGGCGGCGGACGGCAGCGGCAGGTGCAACTGCGGCAGGCCGGTGGGCACCGGCCCGATTACCGGCGCGCCGCGCAGCCAGAGCACGCCCAGCAGCGTGCCGGCGATCAGCGCCGCCAGCGCCCCCGGCATGAAGCGCCGCAGCCGGCGCGGCCACGCCACGCCGACCGCGAGCGTGACCGCGGCGACGGCCAGGGCGCTCAAGTTGACGTTGGCGAGCGCCTCCGGCAGGGCGCGGAGCGCGCTCAGGGCGCCACCGGTCGCGGTAGGCGCGCCGAGGAACGGCAGGGTCTGAATCAGCATCACGATGACGCCGATGCCGGACATGAAGCCGGAGACCACCACGTGCGGGGTATAGGCCACGAAGCGGCCGAAGCCGAGCACGCCGAGCAGCACCTGCAGCAGGCCGCCCAGCATCACCACGGTGAGGGCCTCGGTGAGGGTGGATGAGTGGGTGGTGATGATCACCGCCATCGCCACCGCCATCGGCGCCGTGGGGCCGGAGATCTGCGACCGCGTGCCGCCGAACACCGAAGCGAAGAAGCCGACCGCGATGGCGCCGTACAGCCCGGCGGCCGCCCCCAACCCGGAGGCGACGCCAAAGGCCAGCGCCACCGGCAGCGCCACCACCGCCGAGGTGATGCCCCCGAACAGGTCGCCGCGCAGGGTGTCGAGGTCGTACTTCAACGTCAACTTGGCGAGAATTCCGGGTTCAGTCTGATGAAGGCGTTGAGCACCGGGCCGCCCCGCAGCCGGAAGCCGGCCGCCCGCGCGAGCCCCAGCCCGGCCTCCGCATCGACCTCGATCTCGATCAGTCCGAGCGGTTCAAGGACGGTGCGGCAGAACTCCCGGTACTGGTTGAGGAACACGTCCACGTAGGCGCGCGCCCCGCGCGGCAGGACCTCCTTCCAGAATACCCGCAGCACCTCGACCCCGTAGGAGCGCGCGTCATGCGGCGTGTGCCCCTCGCGGCACAGCAGATAGAGCGTGTAGGTCAGCACCACCGGGCTGGGCGCGTTCCAGTTTGCGTAGAACAGGTCCTCCAGCAGCCTCGGCAGGCCTTTCAGCGGCAGCTCGCCGTCATCATCGGGGTGGGCGGATACGTCGGCTCCGGCCGCGCGCTGCTGCGCAATCAGGGAGAGCACCCGGTCGCGGCGCTCGGCGTACGCGCGTTGCGCCTCCGGTCCGTGGTTCAGCAGCAGCACGGCGCTGTTCGAAGGCAGCATGTCCATGCCCGGCTCCAGATCGGCAGGCAGCGGTTCGCAGCCGGGGATGCCGCCGGGGAGACCGGGCAGGGTCTCGTCGTCGGCCAGGACGGAATCCTCCACCATCTGCACCATGTCCTCCGGCACCTCGAAGCGGGCCGCCAGCCCCTCCAGCGAATAGGGTTCATCCGCCTCGTGGAGGCGGAGCATCTCCTCCTTCAGTTTGATGAGCTGCTCCGCGTCAGCTTCCCGGCTCCTGCCGCGGCAGGCGTCGAGCCGCCGTTCATACGGCATCGCGGGATGCTCCTTGACGCCGAGACCGCTGGCGGCTGCCGCCATGTTCACGCTGGCGTACCAGTCCGGCTGGTCCGGCAGGGGGACGCGGCCGCGCAGGAGCTGCGCGATCTCCTGGTAATCGTGCAGCGTGGTGGCAACCACCGTCAGCCGTCCGGCGCGGCGATCGTAATAGAGGTCGGCGCACTCCGGCTCGGCGCCGTGCTTGAGGCGCGCTTTGAGGATACCCTCCGGCGCGCACACCTCCGGGGTATCGAAGTCGCCGGGATAATCGTCGACGGAGAACGACTCCACCTTGGCGTCGTGGGCGCAGGTCAGGAGCCGGATTCCTTCGTGCACCACGGCCCGATTCAGCGTATAGCGGGTGAGCGCGATAAAGGGGGCCGGCTTCGCCGCAACGACCGCCTCCGCTCCCCGCGTCTTGAGGACTGCGGGCAGCAACGCCTTGGCGAGATAGTTGAAGTCGAACGGCTCGAAGCCGCGGTAATGATGCAGCGGGCCGAAGGTTTGATGACAGGAGCCGTTGAACAGCAGCAGGGTAAAGAACAGGCGGAAGCCTTCCCGGTAGGCCGAAGTGACCCAATCGGAACACAGCAGCAACTCGCGGCCGGACAGATGGTCCATCACCCGATGGACGTCGCCGCGCTGCTCCAGCACCGAAAAAGCGGACCAGAACCAACGCTGCCGGCCAAAGTCGCGCAGCAGCCGGCGTTCGTCGTCGTCCAGCAAGTCGTCCATACGGGAGCGGAACTTGCGGACCTGGTCCGGGCGGCGCATCACCGCCGCGGCCTGCACCTGCTCCTCGACCGCGCTGAGCCACTGCTCGGGATACGCCTCGCCCGTGATACCCAGGCGCCGCAGGTCGCGGCGGAACGCGGCCGGCTTGTGGCGGCGCCGGCTCCACTCCAACAGATCCCCCATGAAGCCGCCGATCAGCCGGTACACCGTGTCGGTGCGTTCCACCAATCCTTTCAGGTCGGCCAGGTCGAGCGCCGCGGCGTCCGGTTCAGCTACGTCCATAGCGTACGGGAGCGGGCGTGAGGCGAGCGAGCAGCTCGGCGCCGGTGGCGCACTCGATGATCGAGACGCCGGCCTGCGCCAAGCGGTCGGGGGCGACGACCCCTGTGTGGTCCACCTCCAGCACCACGTCCGGGAAGTCGTCCACGCCGACCACCATCGCCGACGGTCCCGGCAGCCGGGCGCTTCCCGGATGCAGGTACACCGACTCGTCGGCCTGCATGATGCTTTGCGGCCAGTCGCGCTCGCGCAGGTCCATGGATCCGTAGCTCTCGATCGGCGCGCCGCGCACCTGGGCGACCCGCTCCGTCAGCCTGCTGAGGCGGCGGCCCGGCCGCTCGTGATAGGGGGTGGTAGGTTCGCAGATCCAGGCGGTCTCGGTAACGCCGCTCCAGTACTCCAAGCGCTGGTCGCCGGAGGGGAGCTCCTCGCGCGGCAGATGGACGGGCCGGCAGCCGGGAAACTCCGGCTCGGCTCGCGGCGGCTCGGTTTGCGGCGGCGTGGCAGCCTCGGTGGCCGCGCCGGGGCGGCCCGGCTCGACCGCGGTCTTCGACGTAGGCATGGCCCCAAGGTTAGAACGCCGCGCCACTTCCGGCAAGCGCCCGCCAGCGGCCTCAGCCCTACGGCCGCCGGCCGAGGCGTTTCAGGGGACTACGTTCCGCACCCGGTCGAGCAGCTCGCCCTCCGTCGCGCACTCTATGATCCATTCGCCCACCTGCGCCAAACGCTCCTGATCGGTCAGGCGTTGCAGCAGGGCGGACAACCGGGGCGCCGTCTCCGCCCGAAACTTCCGCGCTGCCAAGCGGCACAGGAGCCGCCGTTCTTGCTCGACACCCTGCCGGCGTTCTTGCTCGATACCTTCCTTCAGGCCCTGCTCGCGGCCTTCCGCGACCCAATCGGCGGTCCACTCCCGCACGCTCTCCGCCAACATACTCCGCACCTCCTCCAGTACTGCCATCGACTCCACCTCGGCGCCCCACTTCCGGCGCGGCGCCAGCACCTGCGTCAGCCATGCCTGGAACACCTGCGTCAACGCCGGGTCCCCCAACTCCCGCAGCCGCTCGATCAGCGCACCCACCAGCTCCGGCGTCCGCTCCCGATCCCGGTTGCTCTCCAACGCGATCAGCGCCGACATCAAGTTGTGGCCCGGTAGATCGTGCGCTCCCATCCTCCGCTCGTCAAGCAGGTAGTACCGCTGCGACGGCTGATACGGCGCCAGCGTCTCCCCGCCGCCGGCGATCATCTCGGCTACCTCCTCGGCCGCCGTCCAGCGGTGGCGCCCGTTGTAGATCACGATCGGCAGCACCGGCGGCAGCTTGCCGTGCCGGCGCAGGACTCCGTCCTCGATCAGCTTCTGGTACAACAGCCCGGTGTAGGTCATTATCCGCACCGCCATCCCGTAGTCGACCGTTGACTGAAACTCCAGCAGCAGCATCAGGTACAGCCGTTCCTTGCGGAACTGAATCTGCCACACGACGTCGCCGTGGCGCTCGCGCATGCGGTCGCTGGAGAAGCTGGCGGGAATGGGCGTGAGGGTGGAGAAGTCGAGACCGTCGCCCCAACCGCGGGCCACGAACCCGCGCAGCAGGTCCTGAATCAGGTGCGGCCGCGAGAACAGCCGCTTGTAAGCCGGGTCTTGCATGGCGAGACGGAGCGTACCCGCAGGCGCGCCGGACTACCAGTGGCGGCCGGCGCGGGCTTCGGCGGCGGCGCGGTCGGCGTTGAGGGCGAGGAGGCGGGCGAGCACTTCGTCGCGGACGAGTCGGGCCAGCGGTAGCGGTAGGGTTTGCGCTTGCGGCCCCAGGTTGCTTCGTCGATGGGGTGGTCGAGGAGGAGCTCGCAGTCGGTGGGGACGTCGGTCCAGCCGTAGGCGTCGAGGACGGCACGGTCCATGGCGGCGTGCAGGTCGCGCAGTTTGGTGATGCGCGGGTCGGTTTCGTAGTAGTCGTGGAAGCGGTTGTAGGTCTTGGTCAGCCCCTCCTTGTTTTCGACCATGAGCGCGGCACGGTAGGTGTAGTACGCCTTGCCGGCGGCTTCAAGGGCGGGATGGGTGTCCCAGCGGTCGGGGAACGGAAAGGTCTCGAAGCAGTCGGTGGGGGTGTATGTGAGTCTGTCTTCGAGTGACGATCCGAAGAATCGGGACCATATCTCGTGGACTCTCGATTGGATCACGCAGAACAGTTCATAAGCATCGTAGGGAAAGACGATGAGGCGATCACTGTATACCGTCCTGGACGGCAGGAACGCGAAGCCAGGATGCTCGCTGACTCGGGAGACGGCCAGCACTCGTTCCAGGCCGGCGATGGCGGCCTCAAGGCCAGGTCTGGGGGTCCAGTACTTCCACCACTCATTGACCATTCTTGGATACTTTCTGCCGTCTTTGGTGGCTCGTTCCGGCCTTACACGCTCCTCAACTATCGTCATTATTTCAGGCCATCTGCGGCGGCATTCCTCCTCGTTTCGCTCACCGAAGTTGATGACGTAGCGATGATGGGCGTGGGTTGGACTGGTATTCACCTCCTCACCGCCGATGTAGGGAAAGATCACTTCGCGATTGCGTGGGTCGGTCTCGATCAGCCGCCGCATATCCGCAAGCGGCGACGCGACACCTTTTCGGTCGGTGTCGTCGAAAGTAAATCCCATGCCAAGCACGATGCTTCCCTGAAAGCTCTTGCCGGTGTTCGCTACCAGCCGTACGGGATCGGCGTGGCCGCCCTGGTGGAACAGGAACGCGGTGATCCGGGCCGCGCGGGCGTCGTCGAGCGTCCTTCCACCGATGTACTCACCCTTGGTGACGTGCACCACGCTGACGACGACGGCGGCTTCGCCCGGCCACTTGACGCGCTTGGTGGCTCGGTAGATGTCGCCCCCGTGTTCGCAGATCCAGCGCAGGCCGCTAGCGCGGGTGTCGCCTTGGGAGATGGTGTTGGTGGCGATCAGGCCGAACGCGCCGCCGTTGCGGAGCAGCGCGAACGCACGTCGGTAGAAGTGCGCAACAAGATCAGCGCCGCCACTGGTGCGCTCGTGAAGCATCTGCAGCCACTTCGAGTAGATACCCCCGGTGGCCGCACTGAGGTTCCGGCCACCCGCGAACGGCGGGTTGCCGACGAAGGCGTCGAAGCCGGGACTCTCGCGCTCGAACACTTCCGGGAACTCGATCTCCCAGTGGAACGGGGCGAACGGCTGCTCCGCATGGCGGCGCGCCTCCATCTCCCCGGCGTGCCGCTGCCGCGCCTCCCGCGTCAGGATCGCTTCCTGGTAGGCCGCCAAGCGCGCCGCGCGCTCCTTCGGCTTGGCGCCCTCGAAGAAGGCGGCCAGCGTCAGGTCACCGAACAGCCGCACCTCGGCCACCGCGTCCCGCGCGTCGGCCCAGAGCTTCTGCAACTGCTCGTCGGTCACGGTGTCGTCCGCCTCCCGTATCCGGCGGCGCAACGCCGACGCCTTTTCCAGTGCCTCGCGCACGCCGAAGCCGGCCAGGATCGGCTGCCCGCCCTGCCAGTGCAGCGCCTCGATCTGGCGGCGCGTCAGACCCAGCAGCGAGTCGCCGTGACGGAACGCATGGTCCACGAAGGTGAACGGATGATCGCGCGCCAACGTGCTGAGCCACAGCGACACCTTGGCCAGGTCCACCGCCATCGGGTTGCGGTCGATTCCGTACAGGCAGCGTTGCGCCACCAGCCGGCGCGCGTAGATCACCTCATCCTCATCCGGCGGCACCTCCGGCGTCACGCCTTGCGCGCGCCACGCCTCGATCAGCGCGTCGGCGAGTTGGCGGCAGGTCTCCACCAGAAACGCGCCCGATCCCATCGCCGGATCGCACACCTTCAAGTCCAGAATCTGCTCCGGCGCCGGGGCGCCGCCGTCCTCCCCGCGCAGCCGCGCCAGCAGCGGCGCCAGCGTGTGGCGCACGATCGGCTCGGTCAGCTCCCGCGGCGTGTAGTGCGAACCAGACCGGCGCCGCTCCGCGTTCGGCTGCAGCACCATCACTCCCCGCGGCGCTACGTCCGGCGTGGCCGCGTGATCCAGCACCCGGTCCAGCGCCCCGTGCAGGTCGTTGATCTCGGTGGCCGCGCGCAGCCCCTTGGCCACCGACTCGCTCACCGTGCGGTCAACGCGCTCCTGCAGCCAGCGCGCCCGGCGCGCCGCCGGCTGCGCCAGCAGCGCCTCCAGGTCGATCGTGTTGGGCGCGCCCATCTTCTTCGCCGGCTTCACCGCCAGCGAGTCGCCGGCAGCGATCTCCAGGCGGAAGCCCATGATCGTCTCGTATACCGAACCGATCTGCTCCACGTCCAGCGTGCGGTACGACAGCCGCTCCCCGTCCAGCACCAGCAGCTTGTCCAACACCCGGAAGATCGTGCCGTCCGGCACCCGCGGCGGCTTGATCCGCCCGTTCCTCTGCCGCGTTGAGCCCGCGCTACGCCCCTCCAGGAACGGGTAGCGGTCGGGATCGAACAGCGCGCCCCGGCGTTCCGGCAAGCTCACCGCCCCGCCGGTGCGGTGGCCGGGCGCGCCGTCGTGCAGCAGCCGGAACAGCACCACGAGTTGCGCCCAGGCGCCGTAGCGCTCGTCCATCGTGTCGGGGTAGTCGGCGGAATCCTTGAGCAGCCGCCGGTACAGGCCGGCCAGCCCGTAGTAGCGGACGAAGGTCTGGTCCGCCGGCAGCATGCCGCGCTCCTCGGCGTACAGCAGGAACACCAAGCGCAGGATCACGGTCAGCAGACCCCGGTACACGTCGTTGCGGTCGCCGCTTTCGGCCAGCCACTCGCGCAGCAGGGCGCCCTCGGAGACGACGTGGGCGATCTGGAAGCCGCGCAGCATCTCGTACAGGGCATGCAGCACCTGCTCGGCCAGGCGCTCGGAGACGTCGTTCTGGTACAGCCGGCTGTCGGCCAGCAGGGCGGCGAGGCGTTTCTCGCGGGGCAGGGCAAGCAGGCGCTGCTCGGAGAGCAGCAGGTGCAGGGCGGAGCAGAGCGGGCGCCCGGCGGTGGTGACCAGGTCGGCGAAGCGGAAGTCCATATGGCCGGAGGTTTCGCCGCGCGGGGCGGAGATCAGGCGCAGGGCGGCGCCGTTGCACAGCACGCCGGCGGGGACGCCGGTGGCGCGCAGCAGGCGCTCGGCGCGCCCCGTGGGGGAGGCGTCGAGGCCGCGGCCGCCGGTGGGCTGGCGGTCGAAGTCGTGGTCGTCGTCCAGGACCTGCACCAGCAGTTGCCACGGCGGGGCGCCGTCGGCGGGGTCGCGCTCGCGCACCGCGTAGTCGGGGCGCAGAATCTCGCCGTAGTCGGGGAGCGGGAGCGTGAGTTCTTCGGGGATCGGCGCCTGGTCGGTGCCGGCGAAGCCCCGGGGTCCGAAGCGCCAGCCCAGGACGGTGCGGGCGAACGAACAGAAGTCGCGGATGCGCGTCGGCGGGCTGGGAGCGGCGCCGTCCACGTCCGGCGCGCCCTCCGCCGGGTCCGCCGGTTCGGGTTCCTCCATGCAGCCGGCCAGCAGTGCCTGGCGTTCCGGGTCGTTCCGGTTGAGGAACGCGCCGGCCTTGACCAGCGCCGGCGGGGTGACCACCAGCCCGTACGGCTGGATGAAGCCCAACCACTCCAGGTGGGCGCGTGTGTTCGGATCGGAAGCCGGCATCCGGTAACCCTGTGGCGGCGCCAAACAGCGTCAGGCGCGCGCTACGGTCAGTCGGGCGTCTTGCCGGACGCCAAGCCGACGTACTCGTAGAGCGCCGCAGGGTCCTGCGATTGGAACTCGAAGTGAACCACCGGATGCTTCATGCGTTCACCATACCACGCGCACGCCGCGTTGTCAGGGCTGGATACCCTCCTGGCGTCCGTCCCGGATGCCTTCCTGCGCAATTTGAACAAACGCCAGGGACTCGGTTTACTTGCGGTATGGAACGGATTGTCAACCTGCATATTGAGAAGCTGCCTGAGGGCGTCTATCTGGCCACCACGGAGGAGATTCCCGGGTTAGTGGCGCAGGGGCGCACCGTGACGGAGACCTTGGAGATTGCTATGGACGTCGCCCGCAAGTTGCTCGAGGCACGTGCAGAACTACATGAAGACAGGGGGGTTACGCGGTTGCCGCCGGTGGGGGACCGGTTCGACCTTCCGTTGATCGTTGGCACCTGAGTGGGAAGGCTTGCGGGGTTTCGTTACCGGCAGGTCACTCGCAAACTCACGCGCCTCGGCTTCGCGTTGAATCGGCATGCCACCGGCTCCCACGAGATATGGGCAAGCTCCGACGGACGCTTTACGACGATTCCCAATCATCCGGGCGACCTGCCGGAAGGTACGCTCCGAGCGATACTGAGGCAGGCTGGGGTACCGGTCGAGGAGTTCCTCGCCCCCTAGGCCGGCGGCGCCCCGGTGGGGCGAGGCGACGGACGGATAGGCGGTTGCGGGGCCGGGCGGGAGTAGGGTAGGCTGGCGTCACTCTCATCTATGCCTGCCGACTCTGCTACTACTACCAAGAAGAGGGCTGCGGCGTCCCGCAGCCGGACCACGCGCCGCACCCGGGCCGCCGCGGCCGCCGCCCCGCCGGCCACGCTCGCCGAGCTGCGGGCCGCCGGTTACCCGGAGGCGCGCTCGGTCAAGGACGAGATGCGCGACAACTTGGCGCGCATGCTGCGCGCCGGCGCCGGCGTCGCGGACCTGTTTCCCGGCATCCTCGGTTACGAGACCACCGTCCTGCCCGGCCTCGTGAACGCGATCCTGTCGCGCCACGACTTTATCCTGCTCGGCCTGCGCGGCCAGGCCAAGACGCGCATCCTGCGCAGTCTGGTGCGGTTCCTGGACGAGCGCGTCCCGGCCATTGACGGCACCGACCTCAACGAGAACCCGTTCGCGCCGATCACCGCGCAGGGCCGCCGCCTGCTGGCCGAGCACGGCGACGCCACGCCGCTCCGCTGGCTCGGCCGCGCCGAGCGCTACCAGGAAAAGCTCGCCACCCCGGACGTGACCATCGCCGACCTGATCGGCGACGTCGATCCGATCAAGGCCGCCACCCAGCGCCTCTCCTACGCCGACCAGGGGGTGATCCACTACGGCATCGTGCCGCGCACCAACCGCGGCATCTTCGCCATCAACGAGGTCCCCGACCTGCCGCCCCGCATCCAGGTGGGCCTGCTCAACATCCTGGAGGAGAACGACTTCCAGATCCGCGGCTTCCCCCTGCGCATCCCGCTGGACCTCTGCATGGTGTTCTCGGCCAACCCCGAGGACTACACCAACCGCGGCAACATCATCTCGCCGCTCAAGGACCGCATCGACTCGCAGATCATCACCCACTACCCGCAGGACATGGAGCACGCGCTGGCAATCACCAGCCAGGAGGCGTGGGCCGCCCGCGACGGCGCCGCCCGCGTGGAGGTGCCGGACTACTACCGCGAGCTGATCGAGGACGTGGCGTTCGAGGCGCGCGACAGCGAGTTCGTGGACCAGAAGTCGGGGGTCTCGGCGCGCATGACCATCGCCCTGCTGGAAAACGTCATTTCCAACGTGGAGCGGCGCTGCTTTCGCCACGGCGACGAGCTCGCCTACCCGCGGCTGTCGGACCTGCACCAGGCGCTGCCGGCCATCACCGGCAAGCTGGAGTTGGTGTACGAGGGCGAGCAGGAGGGGCCGGCGCTGGTGGCGCGCAAGATCATCGGGCAGGCGGTGCGGCGCACCTTCCGCCGCTACTTCCCGAAGCCGGACGTCAAGGTGCGGGACGGCAAGGAAGGCAAGCCGGGCGGCGCGGAGGGCAAGGAGGAGGCCGACGGCTCCTCGCCCTACCAGCCGATCGTCGCCTGGTTTTCGGACGGCAACACGGTGGAGACCGCGGACGATCTGACTTACGCGGAATATGCCGGGCGGCTGGCGAAGGTGACCGGGCTGCGCGAGCTGGCCGCCGCCGGCCTGGAGATTACCGCGGCGGAGGAGTTTGGCCTGGGGATGGAGCTGGTGCTCGAAGGGCTGCATCAGCACTCCATGCTCTCCAAGCGCGACCTCGACAGCGCCACCTCCTACCGCGACATGCTCAAGGCGATGTTCGATCAGATGAGCGACGACGATCGCGATTGACCGCGCTGCGCGGCAGGAGGAGAAGGGCGTGAATTTCCAGTATCTGAAGTGGGACGAGTCGCTGGCCGCGGCCCTGCAGAACTTCAGCAACCTGATGAACCTGTTCAACTTCCTGCTGCTGCAGGCCAGCGGCGACGTGGACCGGGTACTGGAGTGGATGAAGTACCTGCAGCGGCGCGGCTTTATCGACGAGCAGTACGACCTGGAGGAGTTCCGCGAGCAGCTCGAGCGCCAGCAGATCATTCAACGGGAGGGCGAGAGCCACTCGCTCACCGCGCGCGGCGAGCAGCAAATCCGCAAGGAATCGCTCAAGCTGATTTTCAACAATCTCAAGCGCGGCGGCTTTGGCCAGCACCGTACTCCGCAGACCGGCGACGGCGGCGAGCGCCTGCCGGAGACCCGCCCCTACCGCTTCGGCGACCCGATCACCCAGATCGACGCCTTTGCGACCATCAACAACGCGGTGAAGCGGAGCGGGGTGGACGACATCCGGCTCGGCGAGCAGGACTTCGAGGTGTTCGAAACCGAGCACACCTCCTCCTGCGCCACGGTGCTGCTGATCGACCTGAGCCACAGCATGATTCTGTACGGCGAGGACCGCATTACCCCGGCCAAGCAGGTGGCGCTGGCACTCTATGAGCTGATCACCACCCAGTTTCCGAAGGACAGCCTGCACGTCGCCTACTTTGGCGACGACGCGCGCATGATCGAGGTGCGCGACATCCCCTACCTCAAGGTGGGGCCGTTCCATACCAACACCAAAGCGGGGCTGCAGCTCGCCCAGAACGTGCTGCGCAACCAGAAGCACCCCAACAAGCAGGTGTTCATGATCACCGACGGCAAGCCGTCGGCCATCTTCGAGAACGGCCGCCTCTACAAGAACTCGTTCGGGCTGGATCCCAAAATCGTCAATCAGACCCTGGAGGAGGCCGCCGCCTGCAAGCGCCAGGGCATCGTGATCACCACCTTCATGGTCACCGAAGACCCCTACCTGGTGCGGTTCGTGGAGGAGCTGTCGCGCATCAACAGCGGCCGCGCCTACTACTCGTCGCTCGACAACCTCGGCAACTACATCTTTGCCGACTACGCCAGGAACCGCCGCCGCAACGTCCGCTGACCCCGCGCGCGTGCGGGGCGCGTAGGCGGCGGAGGGCGTCCACGGGGCGTGCGTTTACGCGAGCCAGTGCAGGAAGGCGAAGACGACGACCCCGGTAACGGAAACGTAGAGCCAGATCGGGAGCGTGACGCGGGCGATGCGGCGGTGGCCGGGATGGCGCGTCCAGCCGCGGCGTAGCGTGACCAGCGCCAGCGGCACCACCGGCACCGCCAGGACGATATGGCTGATCAGAATGGAGTAGTAGAGCGGCGCCGCCGGGCCGGCGTAGGTCTGCGGCCCGGCGCCGAAGGCGTGATAGATCAGATAGCCGGCAAGGAACAGCACGGAGGCCGCGAACGCGCACAGCACCAGGGCGCGGTGGAGGTTCACCGCGCGGCGGCGGATGGCGGCGTAGGCACCCAGCAGCAGCACCGCCGCGGCGCCGTTCCAGGCCGTGTTCACCGCCGGCAGCGCCGTCACGTCAAGGTCCGACTGCCGCCGTGGGCCGAGCAACACGAATGCTATCGCGGCCACCGCCGCGGCGCTGAAGATCCCGATCACGGTGAACCAGAACCGGTCGCGGGCGGCGGCGCCGTTCACCTGGGGCCGGGGGCGTTTACCTGCAGGCGCAGCTCGCGGAGCTGGCCGGGGTCGAGGGGAGCGGGGGAGTCGTCCATCGGCGACGCGGCCCAGGTGTTCTTGGGAAAGGCCAGCACGTCGCGGATGGTGGACTCGCCGGCCATCAGCATCACCGTGCGGTCAAAGCCGATGGCGGCGCCGCCGTGGGGCGGCGCGCCGTACCGGAACGCGTCCAACATGAAGCCGAAGCGCTGCTCGGCCTCCGCCTCGGTAACGCCCAGGATCGCGAACACCCGCCGCTGCAGCGCCGGGTCGTGGATCCTGATCGAGCCGCTGGCCAGCTCCACGCCGTTGATCACCGCGTCGTACAACTCACCGCGCACCGCCGCGGGGTCCTGTTCCAGGCGCTCCAGGAACCGCGCTTGCGGCATCGAGAACATGTGGTGCTCGGCGTCCCAGCGCTGCTCCTCCTCGTTCCAGGCGAACAGCGGAAAGTCGGTCACGAAACAGGGGCGAAAGTCTCCCGCCGCGGCCAGCCCCTCGCGCCGCGCCAACTCCGCGCGCACCGCGCCCAGCGCCGTGCAGGCGGTGCGCCACGGCGCCGCCACCAGCAGCAGCAGGTCGCCCGCCACCACTCCCAGGCCGTTGCGGATCTGCCCCTGCTGCGCCTCGTAGAAGCGCGCCACGCCGCCCTCCAGGCCGCCGGCGCCGCACTTCATCCACGCCAGCCCGGCGGCGCCGTAGGTCTTGGCGTGGCTCTCCAGCTCCTCGATCTTGCGCCGCGAGTAGCCGCCGGCCAGCCCCGGCGCCCGCAACGCCTTGACGGTTTCGCCGCGCGCGGCCGCCTGCCGGAACACCCCGAACTGCCCGCCACGCGCGAGCTCGGTAAAGTCCTGCAGCTCCATCGCGTAGCGCAGGTCGGGCTTGTCCGAACCGTAGCGGTCCATCGCTTCACGGAAGGGGACGCGCGGGAAGGGCCGCGGCAGCTCGTAACCGATGCCGTCGCGGAAGGCCGCGGCGAACGCCGCTTCCAGTACCGCCAGCACCTCCTCCTGGTCCGTGAAGCTCATCTCGAAGTCGAGCTGGGTAAACTCCGGCTGGCGGTCGCCGCGCGCGTCCTCGTCGCGGTAGCAGCGCGCCAACTGGTAGTAGCGGTCGTACCCCGACAGCATCAGAAGCTGCTTGAGGATCTGCGGCGACTGCGGCAGGGCGTAGAAGCTGCCCGGCTTGAGGCGCGACGGCACCACGAAGTCGCGCGCCCCTTCGGGGGTGGAGCGCATCAGGGTGGGGGTCTCGATTTCCAGGAAGTCGCGCTCGTTGAGGGCGGCGCGCAGCGCCTGGGCGGCGCGGTGGCGCAACGCCAAGTTGCGCTGCATGGCCGCGGAGCGCAGGTCGAGGTAGCGGTGCTTGAGGCGCAGCTCCTCGCGCGCGTCGCAGTGCGCCCCGGCCTGGTCGCTGATCATGAACGGCAGGGTGGCGCACGTGCTCAGCACCTGCAGGTGCTCGCCGCTGACCTCGACTTCGCCGGTGGCCAGGTCGCGGTTGACCATCGCGGGCGGGCGGCGGCGCACGGGGCCGCGCACCGCCACGCAGTATTCCAGCTTGAGGCCGCGCACCGCCTCGGCGAGCGCCGCGGCCTCCGGCGCGCTCACGTCGAACACCACCTGGGTCACGCCGTAGCGGTCGCGCAGGTCGACGAAGGTGATGCCGCCGTGGTCGCGCAGCCGCGCCACCCAACCGTTCAGGGTCACCTGCTCGCCCGCCGCGGCGGCGGTGAGTTGGCCACAGGTCGCCGTGCGCTTCATCTCGTGCATGGCGCAAATCTACCCCGCCCCTGCCGGGGCTGTCAGGCGGGGCCGCCGGCCGGCGCCGGGTTGGGCGCCGGGGCGCGCATCCTGGTATGGTTGGTCAATGGCCGATCCCGCCGCTGCTCCCGCTGTTCCCGCTGCTCCCGCTGCCAACCGGGCCGAGGCGTTCATCGCCCGCCGGCGCGCGGCCGGGCAGCGCCCGAACCGCCTGATCCGCGAAGGCAGCCCCTACCTGCTGCAGCACGCCTTCAACCCCGTCGACTGGTATCCCTGGGGCGAGGAGGCGTTCGCCGCCGCGGCCGCGGCCGACAAGCCGTTGTTCGTCTCCGTCGGCTACTCCACCTGCCACTGGTGCCACGTGATGGAGCACCAGTCGTTCGAGGACGCGGAGATTGCCGCGGTCATGAACGAGCACTTCGTCAACGTCAAAATCGACCGCGAGGAGCGGCCCGACGTGGACCGCATCTACATGACCGTGGTGCAGGCGATGACCGGTTCCGGCGGCTGGCCGATGTCGGTGTTCCTCACGCCGCAGCGGCAGCCGTTCTACGCCGGCACCTACTTTCCGCCGCGCTCGGCCTACGGCCGGCCCGGGTTCCGGGAGGTGCTGCTGTTCCTGGCCCGCCACTGGCGCGAGCGGCGCGCCGAGGTGGAAGCGACCGCCGCCCGCGTCACCGGCGCGGTCCGCGAGCACGCGGGCGCGGGCGCCGGCCCACCGGCCGCCCCTCCGTCCGGTTCCCCGGCGGAACCCGCCGGCGCGGCGCTTCTGGCCGCGGTGACCGCCGGCCTGGCAGACTCCTTCGACGCCGAGCACGGCGGCTTCGGCAGCGCGCCGAAGTTCCCGCGCCCGGCGGCCTTTGGCGCGCTTTTTTGGCACTACCGGAGCGCCGGCAGCGAGCAGGCGCTGCGGATGGCGCTCACCACCCTCCGGCAGATGGCGCGCGGGGGTATCTACGATCACCTGGGCGGGGGATTCCATCGCTACAGCGTGGACCGCTACTGGCGCGTGCCCCACTTCGAGAAGATGCTCTACGACCAGGCGCAGCTCGCCGCCGCCTACGCCGCCGCTCATCAGCTCACCGGCGAACGCGGCTACGCCACGGTCGCCGCGGCCACCCTCGACTATCTGCTGCGCGATCTGCAGGCGCCGGAGGGCGGCTTCTATTCCGCCGAGGACGCCGACTCCGCCCGCGACCCGCAGCGTCCTGAAGAAAAGGTGGAGGGGGCGTTCTACCTGTGGACGGTCGAGCAGGCGCGCGCCGCGTTCCGGGAGGCCGGCGCCGCCGGCGGGGAGGAGTTCATCGATGCCTACGGGCTGACTCCCGCCGGCAACACCATCGCCGACCCGCACGGTGAGTTTGGCCGCGGCAACGTGTTGTACCAGGCGCGCGGCGGCGAACCGCTGCCGCCGGCCTGGCGGGCGGCGCTGGCGGCGGCGCGTGACCGGCGCGCGCGGCCGCTGCTCGACGACAAGATCATCACTGCCTGGAACGGGTTGGCGATTGCCGCGCTGGCTGCGGCCGGCACGGCCCTGCAACGCGATGACTTCGTCGCCGCCGCGGCGCGCGCCGCGGCGTTCGTGCGCCGCGAGCTGCTGCGGGAGGGGCGGCTGCTGCGCTGCTGGCGCGGCGGCGCGGCGCGCCACGCCGCCGGGCTGGCCGACTACGCCTTCCTGCTGGACGGGCTGCTGGAGCTGTACCGGAGCAACGGCCAGGTGTGGGTCTTGGATCTGGCCGGCCAGCTCGCCGACGCGATTTCGGAGCTGTTCGCCGCCCCCAACGGGGCGCTCTACGATACCCCCGGCGGGCAAGCCGACCTGATCGTCCGCACCCGCGAGTTGTACGACTCCGCGGAACCGTCGGGCACCGCGGCCGCGGTGCTCGGCCTGTTGCGTCTCGGCCGCCTGACCGGCCGCGGCGAGTGGGAGGAGGCCGCCCGCCGCGCCCTGGCCGCAGTCGCCGGAGCGGCCGCGGCGCAGCCCACGGCAATGCCGTTGCTGGCGGTGGCCGCGGACCTGGCGGCGCGCGCGCCGCTGGAGGTAGTGCTGGCCGGCGAGTGGGAGCAGACCGCGCCGTTGCGCCGCGAACTGGCGCGCCACTACCTGCCGGAGGCGGCGGTCGTCCACCTGAACGCCGCCACCGCCGGCTGGTGGCGGCAGCGCCACCCGGCGGTGGCGGCCATGCTGCGCGACGCTCCCGGCGCACGCGCCTACGTATGCCGCAACTTTACCTGCGACCTGCCGGTGCGCACCCCGGAGGCGCTCGCCCGCCAGCTTCCGCCGGCAGCCGGCCCCGCGGCGCAATAGGCGCCCGGCCCCCGCCGGCGGCGCGTGCCGGCCTGCCCCGTGCGCGCTTTACGGCAGATGGCCCATCCGGGCGCGCTTGGTGGCCAGATAGCGGCTATTGACGCGGTTGGCGGGAACCACGACCGGGATGCGGCCGGTAACTGAAATACCCTCCCGCTGCAGGCCGGCGATCTTGGCGGGGTTGTTGGTGAGCAGGCGCACCGAGACAATGCCGAGCAACTCGATGATGCGCGCCGCCACCCGGTAGTCGCGGGCGTCCGCCGGGAAGCCGAGCCGCTCGTTGGCGGCCACGGTGTCCAGCCCCTGATCCTGCAGGTGGTAGGCGCGGATCTTGTTCAGGAGGCCGATGCCGCGTCCCTCCTGGCGCAGGTAGACCACCGCGCCGCAGTCGCGGGCCGCGATGTAGCGTAGCGACTCCTCCAGTTGCTCGCGGCAGTCGCAGCGCAACGAGCCGAAGATGTCGCCGGTGTGGCACTCGGAGTGGACGCGCAACGGACAATCGACGGCCCCGCGCACCTCGCCGCGCACCACCGCGGTGAGCTCGCTGCCGGCCTCCCGGTCTTCGAAGCCGATCAAGGTAAAGTCCCCGAACAGGGTCGGAAATGCCGCCTGCGCCACCCGCACCACGCCGCCCGCTGCCCTGCCCTCGTCCCGCACGCCGTCCTGCTCCGCGCGCGGCGCTCCGGCGCCCGCCTCCGGCGGCGGCGCCGCCGCCAAGCTCCCGGCCCCGCCGCCGGTGCCCTCCGTATCGCGTTTCGCTGCCATGCTTCGTCCCGCTACCCCGCGCCGCCCTCGCCGGCCGGCGGCGCGCCCGGCGCCGGTTGCGCCCGCCGGGCGCCGAACAGGCGGTAGCGCAACAACCGCCAGTAGGCGGCGCGGATAAAGCGCAGGTCGCGCGCGCTGGCGTAGCGCCCGCCGTACACGGCCTGCGCCACCAGCGTGGTGAAGCGTTCCAGCAGGCGGCGCGCGGCCGGCGCCCGCCGCGCGCTGCGCGCGCGGTACGCCTCCCGCCACGCCACCCAGCCGGTGCGGCGCGGGTCGGGCACCCCCAGCGTGCGCCCCAGCAGCACGTAGCGTTGCGACAGGCGCAGCAGCGGCCGCAGTTCACGCGCCACGGCCGGCGCCCGCAGGCGGCGCACCACACGCCACCCTATCAGCGCCAGCAGCAGCGCGCCGGCCACCGCGCCGCCGATCTGCCACGGTGGCGGTCCCTGCGCCTCGGCCAGCGCTCCCGCGCCCTCCGCCAGCGGCAGGTCCAGCTCGCGGTCACCCAGGATCGACTGCACCTGGCGCAGGGTCAGGGAGTCCATCTCCATGTCGAACCCGTACATCGCCAGCAGCTCCTCCTCGTCGAAGAAGTTGCTGTAGGCACTGGGGTTCACCGCCGGGGTTGCCTCCCAGCGCGTCCAGCCGGCGTCCTCCAGCCACACCTCCGGCCAGGCGTGGGCGGCGAGTCCGGTCACCTCGGTCTCGTTCTTGCCCGCCGGAAAGTTGATCAAGAAACCCTCGTTATAGCGCGCCGGGTAACCGTTCAGGCGCGCCATGGTGGTGAACGCGGTGGCGAAGTGCACGCAGTAGCCCTTCTTCTCCTCAAACAGAAACTTGTCCAGAAAGTTCTCCGAGCGGCGCAGGTTGTCCACGTTCAGGGAGTAGGTGCAGGTCTCGGAGAGCAGATCGGCGATGCCGTGCAGGTGCTCGCGCGGCGCCAGCGCCGGGCCCTGGAAGCCGGCGGCGATTTCCCGCACCTCCCGGCTCACGCCGCGCGGCAACTGCAGGTAGCGCCGCCGCTCATCTTCGGTCAGCGCGGCCGCGCTCGCGCCGCCGCGCTCGATAAACAACACGTCCCCGGCCACCAGCGGCGCCACGAGCTGAAAGCCGCGGTGAAAGTGGCCGCTTTCCAGTACCGGCACGTTGCGCCCGAAGCGGAACACGCTGGCGTCCAGGGTGTAAGGCAGCATGTTGTAGTACTCGGCGAGCAGCTCCACGCGAATCGCCTCGGTGCGCCGCCGCGGGCGCCCGCGCAGCAGGATCGACTCCGGTTCGGCAATGCTGTGCTCCGGCTTGAAGGTGGTCTTCCAACCCCGGCCGTCGAAGTGGTCGAACACCTCGGTCTTCAGGTAGAGGGGGCCTTCGACCTCCGCGGTAACGCGGAACAGCGGTATCGGCGACAGCACCGGGGAGCCGCCGAGGGAGCGTTCCTGAAACGAGTAGCCGTAGCCGGGAATGCCGTACAGCAGCGGGAACTGCGGCAGCGTGTTGGACACGTACTGGCGCAGTTGCGGGTGCAGGGTAACGTCGATGAACTGGCTGCCGGTGGCGGCGCGGCTGCCGGACAGCACCACCGCGGTCAGCAGCACCGCGGCGAACAGCCCGCCGGCGTACAGCGCGCGCCGCAGCCGGTAGGTGCCCTCGCGCCCGCGGAACAGCAGGTAGCAGAGGCAGGCGAAGGCGGTCGCCAGCGTGAGCAGGTAGAACGGCGCGGTCTGCAGGATCACCGCCACCAGTGCGGACACGAACGCGGCCGACAGCAGCAGCGGCCACGCGTAGCCCATGCTGATGAAGGTGGCCCCCAGGGAGGTGGAGAAGAACGCCGCCAGCAGCGTGAACAGATTGGATACCGTGCCGGTGCCGGTGCCCTCCGCCATCGCCTCGAACCACAGCTTGTAGGCCGAGAACGGGGTGATGATGATGCCGATCAGCACCGACGCCCCGAATGCCGCGGTCGCCAGCAGGGAGATGGTGCTCAGCGCCACCCGCACCGGCCCCTTCGCCAAGGCTCGCCCGGCGTGCAGGAGCGTCATCGGCGCCACCACCGCAAGCAGCAGGTAGAGCGCCAGTGACGACCGCGTGTTGGCCCAGAACAGCAGCGGGATCCCTACCCCGTAGAGCAGCGCCAGCAGCGTCTTGATCCGCACCGCGGGCGGCAGCCAAGTCAGCTTCTTCCACTCAACCTTCGTCATGGTGCGCCTCCAGGTCGGCGGTAATCGAGCTCGCGCTGCGCAGCGTGACCACCCGCGTGCCCTGCTCCCGCAGGCGGCTGAAGTAGGCTCCGTGCGTGTCGCCGCCGGCGGTCTGGTTGTAGATCAGCGTCACCTGAAAGTTGCCGGAGCGCTGCTCTTCGAGCAGCAGCAGGATCTCCGGGTCGAGCAGGTGAGTGATGAAGAACATCGAGTTCACCTCGGTGTTCATGCCGGTCTCCAGATGGGTCTCGTACAGGCGCGCCGCGGAGATGTCGCTCACGAACAGCAGCTCGAAGGTGGACTCGTAGAAGCGGGCGAAGTCGGTGCTGTGATCGCCGATGAATTCGTACAACCCGCGGCTGGCGGCGCGCACGGTGACCGGCAGGTTGCGCTGCAGGAAGTGGTTGACCAGCGCCACCAGCGCCTCCACGGTCACGTCTTCGGTCAGCAGCGCGTCGGGGGCCGCGGGCGGCACCGGGCGCAGATCGACGTAGATGCTCACCGCCGGCTCGCTGGTGGAGTCGTAGTCCTTGACCACCGGAACCCCGGTGCTGGCGAATTTTTTCCAGGCCAGGTGGCGCACCGACTCGCCGGGGCGGTATTCGCGCAGTTGATTGAACAGCGAGTAGTCGGGGAGGGTGCCGAGCGCGCCCACCTCGGAGGTACCGAGGCGGCGTTCGGAGCCGGGTTGGAAGCTGCCGATCGGGAGGATGCGCGGATAGACCCGGAACTCCCGCACCTTGACGCGCGGGCGCACCGTGAAGAGCTGCAGGGTGTCGCGCAGCTCGATGCGATCCAGGCCCACGGTATAGATGCCGCGGTAGGGGAGTTGCACGGTCTGTTCCCGTTCCACGAACTGATGGCCGGGCAGGTAGGTGAGCAGACCCTGCGCGCCGCCGGCGCCGGTCCGGCTGCCGCGCTCCTCGTCCAAGGTCGGACGAATGGCGCGAAACAGCGCCCGCACCCGGGGCAGCGGCAGCGCGGAGCCGTTTTCGATGATGCAGCGGTACTGCAGCTCCTGCCCCTTGACCGGCTGTTCGTTGCTGAAGTGCTGGCTGTAGCGCAGTCCGGCGGCGGCGATCAGCAGCAGCACCAGGGAGACCAGCGGCAGCAGGATGAAGAGCGTGGCGAACACCGCGAAGAAGGTCCCCAGATAGGCCGCCGCCAGGTAGCTGATGACCATTGCGAACAGGTACACCCCGCAGGCGCGCAACCGTAGCGTGAAGGGAAACTGCGCCGCCAGGCGCATCCCCCACGCGACCGGCGCCGCGGCCAGGCGGTTGCTCACGACAGGCCGGTAGGTATCGGCACCTGCTGCAGGATCCGCTCCACCACCTGCGCCGGCGACAGGTTCTCCATCCGCGCCTCGGCGGACAGCACCACCCGGTGCGTCAGCACGATGCCGGCCACCGCCATCACGTCTTCCGGCATCACGTAGTCGCGGCCGGTTATCAGCGCCTCGGCTTGCGCCGCCAACATGATGTGCTGCGACGCGCGCGGGCTGATGCCCAGCCGCAGCAGCGGGCTGGTGCGCGTCTGATTGGCCAGCCCGATGATGAAGCGGCGCACCTCGCGCGCCACCGTAATGCCGCGCACCACGTTGCGCAGCTCGGTCACGTCCGCGGGCTGCACCACCGGCTGCAGCTCGTGCAGCGGATCCCAGGCGTAGTGATCGAGGATGCGCACCTCGTCGTCGCTGTGGGGATAGCCGATGGAGAGCGAAATGCCGAAGCGGTCGAGCTCCCCCTCCGGCAGGTGGAACACGCCGATGAAGGTGACCGGGTTCTGCGTGGCGATGACGAAGAACGGCTCCGGCAGCCGGTAGGTGGTGCCGTCGACGGTCACCGAGCCCTCCTGCATCGCCTCCAGCAGGCTGGACTGGGTGCGCGGCGAGGCGCGGTTGATCTCGTCCGCCAGGATGAACTGGTGCATGATGGCGCCCTGCTTGAACTCGAAGCCGCGCGTCTCGTTGTTCCACACCGTCATGCCGACGATGTCGCCGGGCAGCAGATCGGGGGTGAACTGGATGCGCCCGTAGTCGATGCCGGTGCTGGCGGCCAGACACCGCGCCAGGGTGGTCTTGCCCACCCCCGGCACGTCCTCGATCAACACGTGCAGCCCGGCGATGAAGCCGATCAGCATGTGCCTTACCTGACGTTGCTTGCCCACGAACACCTCGCACACGTTGCGTTCGATGGTGCGGACCTGCTCGCAATACGGCGCGATGTCCCGTTGTGCCATGCGTCTCTCTAACATGGCGTATAACCGCCCTTGCGACAAGGCGCCGCCGCGGCGCGCGCCGGTCCGCGGTGGCCCGCTACTCGGGGAGCGCCCGCAGCAGCTCGGTGACGAACGCGGCCGCGTTGCCCGCGGCAAGACCGAGAAACGCCTCCATCCGGTTCTCGCTCGCGCCGCCGCCGGCCAGATCGGACAGGCTGCGGACGGCGATGAACGGCACGCCGTTGGCGTAGGCCACGTGCGCCACCGCGGCGCTCTCCATGTCCAACACTCGCGCGCCGAAGGTGGCAAAGACATATTTCCGGAACGCCGCGTTGTCGATAAAGGCGCTCCCCGACACCCCGGCGCCGCCCACCACCGCCTTGGGGACGTGCTCCAGGCAGGCAGCGGCCGCGGTGCAGCGGTCGAACGCGGTCTGCGCGGCCGCCTGCCGCGCCGCGGCCAGCAGCGCGCCGTCCACCGGAAACCAGAACCGCGTCTCCGGCGCGGCCGCGCCTGCCCGCTGCACGCTGACCGAGCGCGGAAACAGCATGCCGTAGTTGGCGTAGGGGTAGTCGAAGAACGGCGGCGTCTGCCAGCCTCCGTCCGCCGCCTCCCGGGCGAGCACCAGCTCCAGGTATTGGCCCCAGCGGTCGGCCACTACCACGTCGCCGACATGCAGCGCCGGGTCCACGCCGCCGGCTATGCCGCTGAACACGATCCGCTCGACGTTGAAGTGGCTCAGCGCCAGTTGCGCCGTCATCGCCGCGTTGACCACGCTGATCCCGCTCAGGAACAGCACCACCTTGCGCCCGTGCAGGGTCCCGGCGGCGAACTCGATGCCGTTCACGGTGTAGGTCTCCGCGCCGCGGAGCTCGCCCCGCAGCAATGCCAGCTCCGGCGCGAAGGCCGAGACCACGGCAGTGCGCGGTACTTGGTCGTGCTGCTCGTGCGCCGCCCCCGGAACGGCCGCCGCGGCCGCCAGCAGCGCCGCCGCGGCGCCGCGGACGATCCGCTGCCGTGGTCGGAGAAATGCCATCATCGCCGTCATTGGAGGTACCGTAGTCCGCGCCGCCGCCAACCGGCAACGCCCGACCGTGCCGGCAGCCCGGCGCGCTGCGGTTCGTTTGACCCGTGCCGCCGCCGGCAGTAGGCTGTTGCCGGCTGCGCCGCCCATGAATTCCGTTGCCGACGTCGACCGCATCCTGTCCGCCCGCGCCGTGACGCTGCCGGCGGAGCCGTGCCCGCTGCCGGCCGCGGTCGGGCGCGTGCTACGCGAGCCGGTGGTGGCCGACCGCGATCTGCCGCCGCACGACCGCGTGACCATGGACGGCATCGCCGTCGCCGCGGCCGCGCTGGAGCGGGGCGGGGAGGCGCTGCAGGTGGAGGCCGAAGCGCGCGCCGGCGCACCGCGCACGGCGTTGCGCGACCCCGCCCGTGGCGCGGTGCGGGCCATGACCGGCGCCGTGCTGCCCGCCGGCTGCGACACGGTAATCCGGAGCGAGGACCTGCGGCTGGAGGGCGACCGGGCGTGGATTGAGCCGCAGGCGCCGGTCAGCGCCGGCCAGAACGTGCACCGGCAAGGCTCCGACACCCGCGCCGGGGCCACCGTGTTGACTCCCGGGCGCCGTATCGGCGCCGCCGAGGTCGCGGTGCTGGCCTCGGTGGGCCGCGCCCGCGTGGCGGTGGGCCGGCGCCCGCGCGTGGCCGTGATCTCCACCGGCGACGAACTGGTCGACGTGGGCGAGCCGATCGCCCCCCACCAAGTGCGCCGTTCCAACGGCTACACCGTGGCCGCGGCGCTGGCCGCGCTCGGCTACGACGCGGCGCCGCGCCACCTGCCGGATGACCCGGACCGCCTCGGCGCCGGCGTGGAGGCCGCCCTGCGCGGCCACGACGTGCTGATCACCACCGGCGCGGTGTCGCAGGGCAGCGCCGACTTCCTGCCGGGGGTGTTCGCGCGCCTCGGCGTGGAGTGCTACCTGCACGGCGTGGCCCAGCGGCCCGGCAAGCCGCTGTGGGCCGGCGGCACCGCGGCCGGCAAGCGGGTATTCGCGCTGCCCGGCAACCCGGTCTCGGTGATGGCCTGCCTGCGCCGCTACGTGGTGCCGTTCCTCGCCGCCGCCGAAGGCGCCGCAGCGCTGCCCGCGCAGCACGCGGCGCTGGCCGAGGCGGTGCGCTTCCCGCCGCCGCTCACGTTCTTTCTGCCGGTGCTGCTGGAGGCGGCCGGCGGCGCCTTGCGGGCGCGCCCGGCGCCGGCGCAGAACTCCGGCGACTTCCTGGCCCTGGTGGGCAGCGACGGGTTCGTGGAACTGGCCGCCGCCGAGACGGAGTTCCCGGCCGGCAGCGTAGTGCCGGTGCACCCGTGGCAGCCGCTTGCCTGGGGGGCTGGCGCCGCCGAAGCCGCACGCGCCCTCCGAACCGCCGGAGGCGCGCCGTGAGCGCGGTTGCCGGCGCCGCCCGCACCCCCCTCCGCCCGCCGGAGCCGCCGGCGGAGCCCCGCCCGGAGCTGCCACCCGCCGCGGTGCGGGACGTGTTCGAGCGCCCGTTGCGCGACCTGCGCGTCTCCGTGATCGACCGTTGCAACTTCCGCTGTCCCTATTGCATGCCCAAGGACACCTACGGCGACGACTATCAATTCCTGCCGCCGGCGGACTATCTGAGCTTCGCCGAAGTGGCGCGGCTGGTGCGCGTGCTGGTTGGCCTCGGAGTGACCAAGGTGCGCCTCACCGGCGGCGAGCCGTTGCTGCGGCCCGGCCTGCCGGAGCTGATCGCCGCCCTCGCCGAGATTCCGCAGATCGACGATCTGGCCCTGACCACCAACGGCTACCTGCTGGCGGAGCAGGCCGCGGCGTTGCGCGCCGCGGGGCTGCGGCGCGTCACCGTGAGCCTGGACTCCGTCGACCCGGAGGTGTTCGCGCGCATGAACGGGCTCGGCATCCCGATCGACCGCGTGCTGGCCGGCATCGCGCGCGCGCGCGAAGTGGGTTTGGCGCCGATCAAGCTCAACGCGGTGGTGCAGCGCGGCGTCAACGACCGCACCGTGCTCGACTTGGTGCGCGCCTTCGCCGGCCAGGAGGTGGCGATTCGCTTCATCGAGTACATGGACGTGGGCAACCGCAACGGCTGGGACGCCGGCGCGGTGGTCACCAGCGCCCGGATCAAGGCGCTCATCGAGGAGGATTTTTCTCTGCAGGCGGTGGCGCCCGCCTACCGCGGCGAGGTGGCGCAACGCTACCGGGTCGCGGGCACCGGCACCGAGATCGGCTTCGTCTCGTCCATCTCCGCGCCGTTCTGCAGCGACTGCAGCCGCGCCCGCCTGTCGACCGACGGCAAGCTCTATACCTGCCTGTTCGCTTGGCAGGGCACCGATCTGCGCACCCCGCTACGCAGCGGCGCGGGCGACGCCGAGTTGGCCGAGCTGGTTGGCGGGGTATGGCGCCGCCGCACCGACCGCTACTCGGAGGAGCGCGCGCAGGTCACCCGCTTTGAGCGGAGCCGCGCGCGCAAGATCGAGATGTACCAGATCGGTGGCTAGCCCGGCCCTGTCGCACGTTTCGGCCGCCGGGCAGCCGGTGATGGTGGACGTGGGGGCCAAGCCGCGCACCGCGCGCCGCGCCCTTGCCCGCGCCGAGGTGGTGCTGCCGCCCGCGGTGCGCGCGCTGCTGCGCGACGGCGAGTTGCACGGCGCCAAGGGGCCGGTGTTCCAAACCGCGGTGACCGCCGGCATCATGGCGGCCAAGCGCACCGCGGAGCTGATTCCGCTGTGCCACCCCATCGGCCTCGATAGGTGCGACGTGACGGTACGCCTCAACGCCGCCGGCAACGCCGAGGTCACCTGCGCGGCCGCCGTGGAGCACAAGACCGGCGTCGAGATGGAGGCGCTCACCGGCGCCGCGGTGGCCGCGCTCACCATCTACGACATGTGCAAGGCGCTGTCGCACGACATCGTCATCCGCGAGGTGCGCCTGCTGAAAAAGAGCGGCGGCAAGAGTGATTACCGGGCGGCGGGCGCCAATGGCTGAGGCGGCGGCGGCCCGGCGCGCGTTGCGGGTGCGGTACTACGCGCTGCTGGGCGAGCAGGCCGGCCGCGCCGGGGAGCAGGTGGTCACCGCCGCCGCCACGGCGCGTGAACTGTATGCGGAGCTGCGGCAGCGGCACCGCTTCTCGTTGCCGCAGACGCGGCTGCGGGTGGCGGTCAACGCCGCCTTCGCCGACTGGGACGCGCCCCTCGCCGCCGGCGACCTGGTGGTGTTCGTCCCCCCCGTGGCCGGCGGCTGAGGCCGGCCGCACAAGGAGGCAGCCGTATGCACGACCCGGCGCGCGCGGCCCGATTCGCGCTGGCCGAGACCGCGATTGATCCCGAGGCGTTGCGCGCCGGCTTGCGGCACCCGGCGGCCGGCGCGCTGGCCACCTTCGAGGGGTGGGTGCGCAACCACGCGGACGGCCGTAACGTGCGCCGTCTGGAGTATCAGGTCTACGCCGAACTGGCGCAGGCCGAGGGTGAGCGGGTGCTGGCGGAGGCGCTACGCAGGTTCGACGTGCTGGCCGTGCACTGCACGCACCGATCCGGTATACTTGGGATCGGGGACTTGGCGGTCTGGGTCGGCGCCGCCGCGGCGCATCGCGCCGCGGCCTTCGACGCCTGCCGCTATATCATCGACGAAATCAAGCAACGGCTGCCGATCTGGAAGCGCGAGACCTACGCCGAGGGTGACTCCGGCTGGGTCAACTGCCAAGTGGCCGCGCCGGAGTCAGCAGCGAGTGAGGTGACACATGGCAGCGAGTAAGCGCAGGGATTACGAAGCGGGCATCAAGTGGTGGGAGATCACCGACCGCGACCACTTCATCAACCGCCGCGAGTTCATGCGGCGCGCGGGTACGGTGGCCGCGGGCGTGGGGCTGGCGACCGCGGCGCCGGGCTTCGTGCAGCGCGCCTTTGCCCAGGACGGCGCCTTCGCCGGGGTTCCCGGCAGCCGCTACGACACCGACGAGCAGCAGAACACGCTCAAGCAGGCCACCACCTACAACAACTTCTGGGAGTTCGGCGCCGGCAAGGGCGACCCGGCCCGCCACGCCCGGAACTTCGTGACCAGTCCCTGGCAGATCTCCATCGGCGGCCTGATTTCCAATCCCGCGGTCATCGACGTGAGCGACGTGCTCAGCCGCTACCGCGACAAGTTGGAGCAGCGCATCTACCGCCTGCGCTGCGTGGAGGCGTGGTCGATGGTGATCCCCTGGGTGGGATTCCCGCTGCACGAGTTGATCAAGGACTACCAGCCCAACTCGGCGGCCAGGTACGTGCGCTTCGAGACCTTGTGGGATCCCAAGCAGATGCGGCGCGCGGCGCGCTCCATCGACTACCCCTACGTCGAGGGGCTGCGCATGGACGAGGCGATGAACGACCTGACCCTGGTCACGGTGGGGATGTACGGCGACGTGCTGCAGAACCCCAACGGCCCGCCGATTCGCGTCATCATCCCGTGGAAGTACGGCTTCAAGAGCATCAAGTCGGTGAACAAGATCGAGTTCGTCGCCGACGAGCCGCTCAACACCTGGAACAAGGCGCAGCCGCACGAGTACGGGTTCTATTCCAACGTGAATCCGCAGCGCGCCCATCCGCGCTGGAGCCAGCGCACCGAGCGCCGCATTGGCGAGCGCGGGCGCCGCGAGACCCTGACGTTCAACGGCTACGGAGAGTGGGTGGCGTCAATGTACGAGGGCATGGACCTGATCAACACCCACTACTAGAGGGACTGGGGGCATCATGTCCGACGCCAAGAGCGCCAAGTCCGCCAAGCGCCGCACTCCCATCCAGGTGGCCAAGCGGGCCAAGCTGATCGTGCTGCCGCTGTCGATGGTGCCGCTGCTGATCGCCCTGCTGCGCTACCTGGGCGATCAGTGGGGCGGCAACGCCATTGAGGCGTTCACCCTGGACACCGGCAACTGGGGCATCCGCATGCTCCTGATTACCCTCGCCATCACCCCGGTGCGGGAGCTCACCGGCTGGAACTGGCTCATCACCTATCGCCGGCCCATGGGCCTGGCGGCGTTCTACTACCTGTGCGTGCACTTCCTGGTGTACCTGTACCTGGACTTCGCCTTCGACCTGCCGTTCATCGTCAGCGACCTGTCCACTTCGCTCTACGTGGTGGTGGGGTTCGTGGGGTTTCTGCTGCTGGTGCCGCTGGCCATCACCTCCACCAACGGCTGGATTCGGGCGCTGGGCAAGCGCTGGCGGTGGCTGCACCGGCTGGTCTACGCGGCGGTGATCCTGGGCATCGTGCACTACCTGCTGCAGGTCAAGGAGATCGGCTTTCAGCTCTGGTTCTACATCATCGCCGGCGGCCTGCTGCTCGCCTACCGCGTGTTCGCCCCCGTGCTGTCCGCCAAGGCCAAGCCCAAGCGCACCACCCGCCGGGCGTAACGCCGCCGGGCCGAACACCGTGTCCGCACTCGAAGACGACTACGCCGCGACGTTTTAGCCGAGTATGCGGCCGACACGGTTTACCGCCCGCTGCTGCTTCACGAATGCCCGGCAGGGTCGAGGTAGATGGCGTACAGTTGCGGGTCCTCGGGGCGGACGCCGGCGTAGTTCACGCGCAGCCGAATCGGGCCGCCGTCCCCGTCCACTGCGGCGCGCCCGCGCCACCTTACCGGTTGCCGGTGCCCCGCATGCAACGGCAGACAGTCGCGGTGCGAATAGCCGGCGAGCGGCCGGAAGCGCTCGTCCAGCACCTCCACCGTTATCTGCGCGTACTGCGAGAGGCCGGCGACGTTCACGGCCACCTGCGCCGGGCGGCCGCCCAGGTCGATGGGCGCGGAAATCACGTGGCAGCCGTTTGGGCGCTGCAACTGCCGCCGGTCGAACGGCTGCAGGTAGCCCAGCCGGTCGCGCGGCCAAGCCGCGGCGCGCACGCCGTCGCTCAACTGCTCCGGCCACGGCGCGTACCAGAACAGGGTTTCGCCGCCGACGTTCTCGAAGCCCTGCCCCTGCACCAGCGCCGGATGCTTGAAGTTCCACGGCTGCGGCAGGTGGTTCATGCCGTCTTCGGCCGCGGCCACCAGCGGGAAGTCCGGCACCGGCTCGGCGTAGTGCAGCCCGTCGCTGCTCACCACCAGCCCCAGGTCCATCGCCACGTGGCGGCGGTCGTTGTTGGCCGGGCCGTGCCACTGCCCATACAGCCCCACGATCACGTTGCCGCGGTTCCACAGCGCCGCGCCGAGGTGGACCTGCTCGCCGCCGGTGAAGGTCTCCCGGTAGGGCCGCGGGGGAACGGGGTCGCGCCGCAGCCCCAGACACGAGGCCTCGATCCAGTGCTCGAAGTCGTAGGAGAGGTAGGTCACCAACTGGCGCGGCGCGCCGAAGTGGCTGCCGCCGTGGCCGCTCAGCAGGTAGCAGCCGTTGAACCTGGTGCCCCCCGCCGGTTCGCAGCTCGGCGCGCCGGCGCCGAGGTCGAACTCGCGCCAGCGCAGGCCGTCGGGCGAGAACAGCGCCGCGAACGTGGTGCGGCGCTCCTTGATCTCGACCACCGCCTTGAAGCGCCGCGCCGGGTTGGGATCGTCGGGGTCGTGGTACACCACGCAGGCCACGATGCTTTCCTCGCCGCCGAGCAGATCCACCAGGTTGTTGCGCGTGGAGCCGCGGTACTCCACCAGCCCCAGATGCGGTTTGTCCCAGTGATACCCGTCGCGGCTCGTGGCCAGGCACACGCGCTGGTGCCAGCGGTCGTCGTCGCCCTGCCCCAGGTACCACATCCAAAGCTCGCCGCCCACCCGGAGCACGGTGCCGTAGTAGATGACGCGCTTCGAGTCGGGCGCGCCCGGCGGCCCCGGCGCGACCACGATGCGGGTGCGGTCCACCGGCGTCCGATGGCTCTCAAGATGGAGCCGTACCCCGTGGCGAAACGGCAGCGCGTGATCGTCGAACGCAAACAACACGACCCGCTCGCACTCGACCTGCCCCGCGTCAGACAGCGCGCGCATCAGTCCGGCGCCGCCGGCTCGGCGCCCCCGGCGCGATCTACGAAAGCGACCATGGCAGCATCATGGTAACCAAATAGAACCGGCTTGTATCAACGGTATGGGGGCGGCAGCAGGTGTCGCCGGTGCCGCGGGCCGGCAGGGCGTGGCGGCTTGACATCAAACCGTCATGCCGCTATCGTTGTTGGTATGGGTAAGGCTACCATGTACCTGCAGGACGACGTCCATCGGGCGCTTCGCCTCAAGGCCGCCGAGACGCAAGAATCGATGTCACAGCTTGTCAATGACGCACTCCGAGTGATGCTCACCGAGGATCTGGAGGATATTGGGGAATGGCGCCAGCGGCGACACGAGAAGTCGGTCGGATATGGCGAGTTCCTGGAACTGTTGCGCGCAGATGGGACGATATGAAGTACGCGTTTTACCTTCCGTACGCCAAGACCTACGCGGCATTCCCAAGCATTACGTGCGTCGGATTCTACGGCGGATAGGGCACTTGGCTGAGGAACCCCGGCCACGAGACAGCAGGAAATTGATCGGCCAGGGCCTATACCGTATCCGGTCCGGATCATACCGAATCGTATATCAGATCCAGGATCTTCACGTTTTGGTAACCGTGGTCAAGGTCGGTCATCGCAAGGCCGTGTACCGTTGAATCAGCCATCAACGCGCGGGGCTTGGCAGGCGCCGGAGAGACGTTACACTGCAGCTTGTCGTGCTGCATGAGGAGGTGGAGATGGCTCGTCCGAGGATAGTGGTGGTGTTTGGGCCGGGATCATCGGGGCGGCCGCTGGACCGGCACCCGCACTGGAGCAGTGAGGCGGCGGCGGAGCTCGACTCGTTCGCCGAGCGCGTCGAGGTGCAGCTGACGGCCGAACAGAGCGCGGAGGAGCGCGCCGCGCGGGTGGATGGCGCGCTGGCGGATGCCGACGGCCTAGTGCTGTGCGGCTGGGGCGGCCAGGGCATCGGCTACCTGTCCGCCGAACGGCTGGCGCAGGCGCCGCGGCTGCGCTACATCGGGTCCACCTGTCACTACCACCAGGCGGCGTTCTGCGACGTGAACGCGGCGCTGGAGCGGGGCATCGCCATGACCGAGACCGCGCCGGCCATGTCGCCGTGGGTGGCGGAATATGAGCTGGCGCTGGGGCTGGCCGCGTTGCGCAACATCCCGCAGGAGCATCAGATCGTCGGCGCCAACGGCTGGTCGCGCTGGAAGGACTTTCCCGAGCGGCCCGAAACGCCGGACCGGTTGCAGGGCCGGCGCGTGGGGCTGGCCGGCTTCGGCGAGATCCACCGCCACCTGGCGCGCATGCTGGCGCCGTTCGACACCGACTGGGAGGCGTTCGATCCCTACGTGCCGGCGGAGCGGATGGAAGCGGCGGGCGGGCGCAAGGCCGAAGATCTCGCAGCCCTCGCGGCGCGTAGCGAGGTCTTCTTCATCGCCATACCGCCAACCCCGGAGACGCTGGGGATCATCAACCGCGAAGTGATCTTCGCGCTGCCGCCGGAGGCGGTGTTCGTGCTGGTGTCGCGCATGGCGGTGGTGGAGCAGGCGCCGCTGCTCGAACGGCTCACGGCCGGCGAACTGCGCGCCGCGCTCGACGTGTACAGCCCGGAGCCGCCCCCGGCGGACAGCCCGTTGCGCACCCTGCCCAACGTAATCCACACGCCGCACCGCGCCGGCACCACCTACGGCGCGCACCGGGGCGTGATTCTCGGCCAGTGCCAGGATGCGCGCCGCCACTTCGCGGGCGAACCGTTGCGCTTTCCCCTGCGCCCGGAGCTGGTCGCCATCTTCGCCGGCGCCCGCGGCGCGGAGTGACCGGCCCGCCCGCCGGTGCGGCGCCTGCTGCTACGCGCGCCGGCAGCGGGCGGGGCCGCCGGCCGGGCCGGTCAGGCCGTCCCGGCGACCGCTGCTCTCAGGCCCGGAACTGGAACGGCGGGTATTGGTCGGTGGTGAGCAGGAACGAGTAGGCGACGACCCGCACCGCCCAGCGCATGACGCCCTCCACGTAGCGAAATACCCACTGCGGTTGCGCGCCCGTGATCAGAATCGCGATCCAGCCGATGATGTTCACCGGCACGCCCACGGTGGTCAGCACGCCCAGCACGACGTAGTGCGGAATCGCCAGCAGCCACTTGAAGATCGGCAGGACCCGGTTGAGCTCGTTCGGCACGTCGGGATAGGCGATCTCCAGGGTCACCGCCTGTTCTTCGTCGGTGGAGGGGTACTCGTCGCGCAGCAGGAACAGGTAGGCGCTGACGCGCGAGGAAAAGCGGATCAACTGCAGGTTCCAGTCGAACCACCAGCGCGGGTACTTCTGCCGGAACAGAATCATGAGGGCGGTGGCCAGGAACAGACCCGCGCCGACTCCGGCCGCTCCCGTGCCCATGTCCTCCATACCCCACCCCGGATGGGCGAAGTCCATGGTCCCAAACGAGGAATACTGGTTGGGGTCGCTGGCTCCTCCGGTGAGCAGGTGGGCGATGATCAGAATCGGCAGCGCCAGTATCACGCGCACCAGCACGGTGAGCCGATTCCTCGGTCCCTCGGGATAGTCGACGCGGAACTGAACCGGGTAGCTGGAAGTCGTAGCCATTGGGCCTCCTGTGTGTTGGGGGGACGCTACGACGGCGCGCCCGCTCCTGTCAAAGGCGCGCGGACGACGCCGGCCGTGCGGCGCCGGGGAATGCCATGTGGCGCCAGGGCAGTCTCGTTCCGTCCCGGCGTCCGTCCGCCGCGGGCGGTTGACCCGATCCCGGTTGCGGTGCTTTGCTGAGAGCGAGCGTAACGGCGAGGGGGCGCAGGGTTGTCAGAACACACGAGTGGGTTGGAAGCGGAGCCGCGGCAGGCTGAGGTGGAGCAGTTTCTCGATCTGGCTTGCCTCACCTACGGCGACGACTCGACGGAGCGGATTGATAAGGCCAAGGGAATGTTGTCCGCGCAGCCCGGCTTGGCGCGGGCCAACGTGCATGCCGCCGCCGCCACGGGCAACCTGGGGCGGCTGGCCGAGCTCCTGAGCGAGGACCCGGGCCGAGCGTCGGCCGCGGGCGGGCCGCGCAACTGGCCGCCGCTGCTCTACCTCTGCTATTCGCGGGTGACCGAGCAGCTTCCCGGCGCCGACGCCGTGGGCGCCGCCCGGCTGCTGCTCGACCGCGGGGCCGACCCCGACGCGCACTTCATGTGGGGCGATACCTACCGGTTCACCGCCCTTACCGGCGCGATGGGCGAGGGCGAGGGGGGCATCGTCAGCCAGCCGCCGCATGCCCACGCCGGCGCGCTGGCCGCGCTGCTGCTTGACGCCGGGACCGACCCCAACGAGGCCCAGGGGCTGTACAACACGATGTTCCGGCCCGATGACCGGTGGCTGCAACTGCTACTCGACCGCGGGCTGACCGCGGCGGCCAAGATCAACTGGCAGACCGACAACCAAATGGGGACGCTCGACTTCGTGCTCGGTCACGCGGTGAGCAAGGGATTCGGCGACCGGGTGGCGCTGCTGCTCCGGCACGGCGCCGACCCGGGTGGCACCGGCTACTACAACGGCCGCACGCACTATGAAACCGCGCTGCTGAACGGCTTCGGAGAGGTCGCCGCGCTGCTGCGGCGCGCCGGCGCGGAGCCGGTCGAGCTGGGCCCCGAGGATCGGTTTCGCGCCGCCTGCATGAGCGGCGATGAGGCCGCCGCCCGCGCCGCGTTGGCGCAGGCCCCCGGCAGCCTCAACGACCCCGACACGCTGCAGGCCGCCGCGGCCATGGGCAACGTCGCCGCATTGCGCTGCCTGTTGCAGCTCGGCGCCGACCCGAACACCACCGCGGACGATGGTACGACCGCGCTGCACCAGGCGGCTTGGCACGACCGGCGGGCCGCGGCCGAACTGCTGATCGCGCACGGCGCGCGCGCGTTGCGCGACGCCAATCATCAGGGCACGCCCGCCGAGTGGGCCGGCCACGCCGGCAACGCCGCCATGCGGGACTACCTGATCGAGCACTGCCCCGGCGGCCCCGAGCCGGCACGGGAGTAAACGTAACGGCAGGTCAGCGCGGTTCGCCGTAGTCGAGCGCTTCGACCAGCCGCGCCGCGCGCCACGCCAGGTAGTGCGGGAGGTTCAGGAGCCGGTAGCGAACCGGATTCCCGCGCGTGGTGCGGACGTCGACCTGCTGCAGTGACGGAGGGTTCCGGTCCAGCCGCACGGCCAGCGGGAGCCGCTTCTCGTACATGAACTGGTGCAGGCTCTTCATCGCGCCGGCGGCGCCGCTCTTGACCTACCCCCAGCGCCAGCGTGAGATCGTCGAAGATGCGGCGCGGGTCAGGCTGGTCGAAGTAGCGCCGCAGCCGCGGGTCGCGCTCGAAGTTCACCTCCACCAGGGCGCGCCGCTCGCGTGCCGCCCAGTCCCGCACCAGCCAGGTCTTGCCCACCTGCCGGGCACCGCGGATCACCAGCGGCCGCCGCGGTTCGGTACGGAGCCAGTCGCTCAGAAAGGTCGAGAACACCCGTTCCACGAGCACCAGCATAGCAAACAACGCGTTGTTTGCGCATCATGCGGTCAATTTACACGTCATCCTCAGTGAATGTCCTCGTCAGGTGTCGGCGGGGGACGCCGCCCACCGGCATCTGCCCGTCAGCGCCGGAGCCTTGCGCGCCGACAAAAAGCGGCAGCGCTACGCGGGCGTTAATGGTCGGTAGACGTTCATCCGGGGACAATGCCGGCGCCGGCGCCAGATGGGCGCACGGCAGGCGGCTGCCGCGGCGGCGCGCACAGTGACACCGGGCGCACCAGGCGGTAATATCAGAGTCCAGACAACGGATGGCGTCCCGGAGGTAAGGATGGATCTGCAGTTGATGGCGATCAGCGCGGCCGCGATCACTCTCGGCACGGCCATGTACGGCTCGCCGCGTTGGCTCGACAAGAGTTTCGACAGCCGGAGGGCCGGCCGGGGTGGTTGGCATGAATGAGGTGCTGTCCTGGTTCGTTCCCGCCGGCACCACCTCCGTCGTCATCGTATTGACCGCGATAGCGATGAGGTGGACGCGCAAGCGAGATCAGAAAGCTGACAGGCGGGATCAGAAAGCGGATGAATCGAACCTGAAGACAGACCTGACGAAGGCGATTGATCGGGTGGAGACCAACCTGACGGCGACGCAGGCTGACACCAGGGCGGACCTGACGAAGGCGATTGATCGCGTGGACGCCAAGGTTGACGGCGTAAGGGCGGACCTGACGAAGGCGATTGATGGCGTAAGGACGGACCTGCGCGATGACCGCGCGGAGGCCCGCGCTGATCGGCGCAGTATCAATGACCGCCTGAACGGCATCGAGACGCACTTGCGCGCCGGTGCCCATGACGACCGCAAAGCAAGCTGATGCCGGCGCCGTGGTCCCGCTGAGCCTGCGATTCATTGTTGCTCTGGCCGCGGCGCTGGCGGTGGCGGCGGCGGGCTATGCCGAGACCGGCGCGCAGCGCGCTGAAGGGGACTGGAGGATCGTGCGGGAAGGCGCGTCGTCGCACTTCCGGGAGGTGGCCTGGGACGGCGAGCGCTTTGTCGCGGTGGGGTCCTTCGGCGGCATCGCGTACAGCAGCGACGGGATCGCTTGGGCGAAGGCGGCGGCCGCCACGCACGACACGCTGAGCGGAGTGGCCGCGGGCGGCGGGCGCCTTGCCGCGGTCGGTAACCGTGGCGTGACGTTGCGCAGCAGCGACGGGATGGAGTGGGCCGCGGCGCCGAGCCCGACCACGAACAACCTGCGCGCGGTCGCCTACGGGCGCGGGCGCTTCGCCGCCGTCGGGTCGGACGGCGTGATCCTGCACGGCGACGGCCTGACGTGGACCGCGGCGGTCAGTGTGACCAACCACGACCTGCGCGGCGTGGCCTACGGCGGCGGGCGCTTCGTGGCGGTCGGCCCGGAGGGTACCGTGTTGGTCAGCGGCGACGCCGTCGTCTGGCGCCCGGCGCCTAGCCCCACGTCGGTGCGGCTCAACAGCGTGGCCTGGGCCGGCTCCCACTTCCTCGCCACCGGCACGGAAGGCGTGATTCTGCGCAGCGAAGACGGGATCGACTGGACGCAAGCGGCGACGCCGGTGTCGGCCTGGCTCTACGGAGCCGCCGGCGGCGGCGGGCGCCGCGTCGCGGTCGGGTTCGACGGCGCCGCGCTGCACAGCGGCGACGGCGCCGCCTGGACCGCCACTACCGTTCCCACCACCAACCCGCTGTGGGGCGTGGCCTATGACGGCGTCCGCTTCGCGGCGGTAGGCATGGGCAGCACCATCCTGCACAGCAGCGACGGGGTCGCCTGGACCGCGGCCGCCAAGCCGGTGCTGAACCTGCCCGAAGCCGTGGTCTGGACCGGCTCCCGGTTCGTGGCCGTGGGCTTCGACGGCACCATCGCCTACAGCAGTAACGGGGACGTCTGGACCGCGGCGGTCAGCCCCACCGCCGACCGGCTGTTCGACGTGGCCGGCGACGGCTCGCGGCTGGTCGCAGTCGGCGGCTATTGGCGGCGCGGCAGCACCATCCTGTACGGCAGCGACGGGATCGCCTGGACGGAAGCGGCGACGCCGGACCAGCCGGTACCGCTGCAGGCCGTGGCCGCGAACGGGGAGCGCTTCGTCGCCGTGGGCGGAAACTGGGGCGACGGCGACGGCATGATTCTGTACAGCGACGACGGCGCGGCCTGGACCGAAACCGCCAGTCCGGTAGCGAGCCACCTTGCGGACGTGGCGTGGAACGGTTCCCGCTTCGTGGCGGTGGGGTTCGACGGCGCGATCATCCACAGCGCGGACGGCATCGACTGGGCCGCGGCGGCCAGTCCCACCGAGCGCATCCTCGACGGCCTCGCCCGGAGCGGCACGCAGTTCGTGGCGGTCGGGGCGAACGGCACCATCCTGCGCAGCCGCGACGGCATCGACTGGACCGCCGCCGCCAGCCCGGTGACGCACTTTCTGTACGACGTGATCTGGGACGGCGCGCGCTTCGTCGCCGCAGGGGAGACCGAAGACGCCGAGGGAACCTTCACCGGCGCGGTGGTGCTGCACAGCCGCGACGGAATCTCCTGGGCGCGGGCGGACGGTCCGGTCGTCCGCACTCCGCTCCTGAGCATCGCCTCCGACGGTTCCCGCCTCCTCGCGGTCGGGCGCGACGGAACCCTGGTCGCCAGCCGGTGAAGTCCGGCTGCCTGCCGCACCGGAACGATCGCCGGCGGCCGCCGCTCCGGTGACCCGCCGCACCCTGCCGCCGCGCACGCCGTGAACGTGCGGCTGACCCCGGCCGGCAACCTGCAATGGGAGCCGGCGCCGGAAGATGCCGCGCCGCCGGACCACCTCGCCGGCGTCCCGGATGCCTTTCGCACCGACTGGCGCGGCGCTCTGTTCACGCTGGCGGCGGAACGGCTGCCGGTGCCGGAGTTCCCGGCCCTGCGCTACTGGCAGCAATTCGCCGAGCAGTATCTCACCGCCCTGTGCCACCTGCCCGCGGCCGCCGACGCACCGGAGTCCGAACGCCCACAGGTGGCGCCGCCGACGGACGCCCAGTGCGCCGCCTGGATGCTCACCGCCCCGCCGATGGAGGGGGGCGAGTACCTGTCGCCGGAGCTGCTGCAGCGGCTGTGGACGCGCCTCGGCCAGTGGGTGGAGGCCGCCGCGGCGGAGGCCGGCGGCCTGCCGGCGCTGCTGGAGCGGCGCGCGCCGCACTGGCATCAGGTGGGCCGCGTCTGCTTTCACCTCGCCGAGAACCGCAACGACTCGGAGCGCCCGTTCGCGTTTCTGGCCACCTACTCCTCCGGCTTCGGCGCCGGCGGCCGCTTGAAGCACGTGCCGTTGCGCAACGCCCTGCAACAGTACGCCGGCGCCAACAACCGCCCAGCTCTGATCAAGCTGCTGTCGCCGGTGGAGGAAGCCGGCAAAGCGTGCCCGTGGGTTAAGGAACTGACCGACTCCGGCAACCTCTACCGTGCGCTGGCGTGGCCGGCGGAGCACGCCTACCGCTTCCTGCAGAGCGTGCCCGAGCTGGAGCGGAGCGGTTTGACGGTGCGGGTGCCGAACTGGTGGCGCAAGCGGCCCCGGCCGCGGGTGGCGGTCACCATCGGCACGCAGACCCCGGCGCGGGTGGGCGTCGACGCGATGCTGGACTTCAAGGTGGAGGTGGCCTTGGAGGGGCGCACGCTGACGGCGGAGGAACTGCAGGAGCTGCAGGAGGGCGGCGGCAACCTGGTGCTGCTGCGCGGCCAGTGGGTGGAGGTGGACCGCGACCGGCTGCAGGAGGCGATCTCCCACTGGCAGGCGCTGCAGCAGGCGGGCGGCGAGGAAGTCTCCTTTATCGAGGGGATGCGCCTGCTGGCCGGCGCCTCCGCCGACCTGCAGCAGGAAGATCAGACCGAGGCCGAGCGGCCCTGGGTGCAGGTCGAAGCCGGCGCTGCGCTGCGCGAGCTGCTGGCCGGGCTGCGCCAGCCGGGCGGCCCGCAGCCGGAGCCGGGCGCCGCCCTGCGCGGGACGCTACGGCCCTATCAACGCGCTGGTCTGGCTTGGTTGCACTTCCTGACGCAACTTGGCCTCGGCGCCTGCCTGGCCGACGACATGGGGCTCGGCAAGACCATCCAGGTGCTGGCCTTGCTGCTGAGCGACCGCCCCGCGCGCGCCACCCGGCAGCGGGCCACCGGCCAGCGCGCGGCCCGCCCGCGCGCCCCCGCCCTGCTGGTGGTGCCGGCGTCGCTACTGGGCAACTGGCGCGCCGAGGCGGAGCGCTTCGCGCCTTCCCTGCGGCTCTGCTTCCTGCATCCGGCGGAGACCGAGCGCCAGACCCTGGAGGAGATCGCCGCGGCGCCCGCCGAACGTTTGGCGGCCGCCGATCTGGTCATCACCACCTACGCCATGCTGGTGCGCCAAAGCTGGCTGGCGCAGGTCCACTGGCGCCTGGTGATTCTGGACGAGGCGCAGGCGATCAGAAACCCGGCCACCCGGCAGAGCCGCGCTGCCCGAGCGCTACGCGCAGACGCCCGGATCGCGCTGACCGGCACGCCGGTGGAGAACCGCCTCGGCGACCTGTGGGCGCTGTTCGACTTTCTCAATCCTGGACTGCTCGGCTCGCAGACCGTCTTCCGTGGCTTCGTCAAGAAACTGCAGGCGCGGCCGCAGCAACCCTACGCGCCGTTGCGGCGGCTGGTGAGTCCCTACCTCCTGCGCCGCCTCAAGACCGACCGCAGCATCATCGCCGACCTCCCGGAGAAGATCGAAACCGCCCGCTACTGCCAGCTCTCGCCGGCGCAGGTCCGCCTCTACCAACAGGTGGTGCAGGCTCTGCAACGGGCACTGGAGGACGCCGCCACTGACGGCGGCATGGCGCGGCGCGGCCTGGTGCTGGCGTCGCTGCTGCGCCTCAAGCAGGCCTGCAATCACCCCAGCCAACTCTCCGGCGACGGCGACTACGCCCCGGCGGCAAGCGGCAAGTTCCGGTGCCTGGCGGAGATCTGCGAGGAGCTCGCGGCCCGGCAGGAAAAGGTGCTGATCTTCACCCAATACCGCGAGATCATCGATCCGCTCGCCGAATACCTGGCCACGCTGTTCGGCCGCGCCGGGCTGATGCTGCACGGCGGTACCGGCATCAAGCAGCGCCGCGGCGTGGTTGAGCGGTTCCAGCGTGACGGGGGCGCGCCGTTCCTGGTGCTGTCGCTGAAGGCGGGCGGCACCGGCTTGAACCTGACCGCGGCCTCGCACGTCATCCACTTCGACCGCTGGTGGAACCCGGCGGTGGAAGACCAGGCCACCGACCGCGCCTTCCGCATCGGCCAGCGGCGCAACGTCCTGGTGCACAAGTTCATTACCCGCGGCACCGTGGAGGAGCGGATTGATAGCCTGATTCGTGACAAGCGGCAGCTTGCCGCCGACCTGCTGCCGGGCGCGGGGGCGGGCGGCGGGGAGATCAACCTCACCGAACTGCCGGACGAGGAGCTGCTCGATCTGGTGCGGCTGGACGTAACGCGCGCCGCGGAGTAGGAATGAGTGCAACGACCATGGAGCCGATCAGGATCAAAGGCAATCTCATCGCGCGCAGCTTCTGGGGGCGGCGCTGGTGCGCGCACCTGGAGTCGTTTTCCGACTACGCCAACCGGCTGCCGCGCGGCCGCAGCTACGCCCGCAACGGTTCGATTCTCAAGCTCGACGTGCTCTCGGGCGCGGTGGTGGCCAGGGTGAGCGGCCGGCGGGCGCGCCCATACGTCGTCACGGTGCGGATCAAGCGGTTGCCGGCTGCCGTCTGGGAGGCGATCAAGACCCGCTGCTCCGGCCGCATCGGCTCGGTACTGGAGCTGCTGCGCGGTTCGCTCTCCGACGAGGTGATGGCAATCGTGACCGATCCCGACACCGGCTTGTTCCCCAAGCCGCGCGAGATTACGCTGGAGTGCAGTTGCCCCGACTGGGCGAACATGTGCAAACACGTGGCCGCGGTGCTCTACGGCATCGGCCATCGTTTTGACACCAGCCCGGAACTGCTGTTCCGCCTGCGCAAAGTCGATCCCGCCGAGTTGATCGCCGCGGAGTTGGCGCTGCCCGCCGGCGCGGACGCGGACGCCGCCGACACCCTGGCCGAGGACCAGATCAGCGCCGTTTTCGACATCGACCTGGACGCGGACGCGTCCCCGGAGGAGACTCGCTGACGTGGGCGGAGCATGGACGGCCCGCGCCGGAGCGCGGCGGGGATTCGCAGGCGGGCTGCGGCTTGGCGCGGTGCTGCTGCTTGCCGCGGCGTGCCCACTGGCGGCGGAGGATGAGGCCGCGGAGACCGTGGCGAGCATCGGCGGCGAGAGCATTGAGCGCGCCGAGCTGTTGAGCGCGGCGGCGGCGGCGCTGGAACAGAACGATCTGGAACGGTTGCGTTGCGAGAGCGCCGCGCGGAACGGGCGCCACGAGGCGCTGCAAGCGGTGTTGCGCGACGTCGTGCGCGACCGCCTGCTGGATCTCGAAAGTGCCCGTACCGGGGAGACCCGCGCGGCGCTTGAAGCCGGCATCCGGCAGGCGGCGCAGCCGGTGGAGCAGGAGCAGATCGAAGCCTTCTACCTGCAGAATCAGGCGCGCATCCCCTACCCGCTGGCGCAGGTCGCCGGGCAGATCCGCGCCTATCTGGAGGAAGAAGAGCTGCAGCAGGCCGAGGATCAGTTCTACGCCGGCCTGGAGCAGCGGTTCGACGCGCAGTACCGGCTTGGGCCGTTGCGCTTCGCGGTGGCCGACGGCGACTTCGCCGCCACCGGGCCGGAGGAGGCGCCGGTGACCATCGTCGAGTTTTCCGACTTTCAGTGTCCGTTCTGCGCCCGCGTGCTGCCCACCCTGGAGCAGGCCAAGCAGGAATACGCCGGCAAGCTGCGCGTCGTCTACCGTCACTTTCCGCTGGACGAGATCCATCCCGACGCGCAGAAGGCGGCGGAGGCCGCGTTATGCGCCCGGGAGCAGGGCCGGTTCTGGGAGCTGCACGACCTGATGTTCGCCGAGCAGGACACCCTCCAAGTTGCCGACCTCAAGGCGAAGGCGCGGCGGCTGGAGCTGGACGGCGCGGCGTTCGACCGCTGCCTCGATTCGGGCCGTCACTACGCGGCCGTGCGCGCCGACCTGCGCGCCGGCACCGCGGCGGGGGTCACGGGCACGCCCGCGCTGTTCGTAAACGGGCGCTCGCTGGGCGGCGGCGCGGTGCCGTTCGAGCGCCTGGCCGCGGTAATTGACGAGGAGCTGGCGCGGGCCGCAGGGTCCGCGGCCGCGGCGGCGCGGCAACCTTGACCGGGCACGGGTGGGCTGTGCTACCTTGCCGGTGAGACGGTGCCGGCACTGACCGCCGGGAATCCGCCGCCTCCAATATCCGCTTTTACAAGGAGCTGCAGATGGCCTTTGAGACGCCTCCCCTGCCCTACGCCTACGACGCCCTGGAGCCGCACATTGATGCGAAGACCATGACCATCCACCACGACAAGCATCACGCCACCTACGTGACCAACCTCAATGCCGCGGTGGGCGGAACCGAGTTCGAGAGTTGGGACCTCGAGAAGCTGTTGCGCGACATCTCGCAGCTGCCGGCCGACATCCGCACCGCGGTGCAGAACAACGGCGGCGGCCACGCCAACCACACCCTGTTCTGGTCGGTGATGGGACCGGGCGGCGGCGGTGAGCCGAGCGGCGCCCTGGCCGACGCGATCAACGCCGCCTGCGGCAGCTTCGCGGGCTTCAAGGAAGCGTTCGCCGACGCCGGCACCAAGCGCTTCGGCAGCGGCTGGGCGTGGCTGGTCAAGAACAGCGACGGCGGCGTGGCCGTGTACAGCACCGCCAACCAGGACAGCCCGCTGATGCAGGGCGACACCCCGTTGCTGGGCATGGACGTGTGGGAGCACGCCTACTACCTGAAGTACCAGAATCGGCGCCCCGAATACATCGCCGCCTTCTTCAACGTCATCAACTGGGACGCCGTAGCCGCGCGCTTCGCCGCCTGAGCGGGCGGGGAGTCGATGGCCCACCACCTGTTCTGCCTGCGGCGCGTGGCCGATGGCCGGAGCCGGCGCGCGCGGCGCGGCCCGGTGAACGGCGGCGGCGCGCTGCCGCCGCGCGGGGCGCGGCGCTACGCCACCCCGGCGGACGGCAATGGCGGCGGCGTTGGTGGTGGGCCTGAAAAAATCGAGAACTGCGTCATTATCGGCTCCGGCCCGGCGGGACACACCGCCGCGGTGTACGCCGGCCGCGCCATGCTGGAGCCGCTGCTGTACGAAGGGTTCATGGCCGGCGGGGTGGCCGCCGGCGGCCAACTCACCACCACCACCGACGTCGAGAACTACCCCGGTTTCCCGGACGGCATCGGCGGCCCCGAGCTGATGTATCTGATGCGCCGCCAGTCGGAACGCAACGGCGCGCGCATCGTCACTGAGACCGTCAGTGAGGTGGACCTCGGGGTGGCGCCCTACGCGGTGACCACCGAGGGCGGCGCCGCGGTGCGCGCGCGCACGCTGATCATCGCCACCGGGGCCACCGCCAAGCGCCTCGACGTGCCGGGCGCCGAGCGTCTGTGGCAGCGCGGGATCTCCGCCTGCGCGGTGTGCGACGGCGCCTTGCCGGTGTTCCGCGGCAAGCGGCTGGTGGTGGTGGGCGGCGGCGACACCGCGGCCGAGGAAGCAACTTTTCTCACCAAGTACGCCAGCAGCGTGACCATGCTGGTACGCCGCGATCAAATGCGCGCCTCCAAGGCGATGCAGCAACGGGTGTTCGCCAACGACAAGATCGAAGTGGCGTGGGACACGGTGCTGACCGAGGTGCTCGGTGACGAACTGGTCGCCGGCGTGCGCGTGCGCAACGTCAAGAGCGGCGCGGCCGGCGAGCTGGAGGCCGGGGGATTGTTCTTCGCCATCGGCCACGAGCCCAACACCGCGTTCCTGGCGGGCCAACTGGAATCCGACGCCACCGGCTACCTGGTCACGCCGGGCGCCTCGACGGTCACCAGCAAACCGGGGGTTTTCGCCTGCGGCGACGTGCAGGACAAGGTGTACCGGCAGGCGGTGACCGCCGCCGGCAGCGGCTGCATGGCCGCCATGGAGGCCGAACGCTTCCTCGCGGAACACGCCTGATAGTGGGCCGGCGGGCCTGGGCCGGCGGCTTCCTCCGGCGCCGGCTTGCGCCGGAACGTACCGCGGCGTAGGGTCGGTAACGGCATGACCTACTACGTTGCGGCGTACGACACCGAGGCGGTTTATCCCTGGTGGGAGTTGGGCGACAAGCCCTACGCGGCCACCTATCAACAGGCGGTGAGCTACGCCGGCGCGCGCCTCGACGAGTGCCTGGACGGCGTGCGCGCCGTGGCCGAGGTGCACCTGCGGAAGCAGGTGCCGGCCACCTTCTTCATCGTCGCCCAACTCGCCGAGGCCGCGGGCGCGCGCCTGCGGGAGATTCTCGATCATGACCTGTTCGACCTGCAGTCGCACAGCTATACCCACGCGAACATGGTGGCAATCCGCAACGACGCGGCCGCGGTGCGCCGGGAACTGGTCGACTCCAAGCGCGTCATCGAGGACCTGTTCGGGCGCGAGGTGATCGGCTTTACCGCGCCGGGCGGCTTCGCGCACGGCTTCCTGGGCGAGACGCGGCTGCTGGAGGCGCTATGGGAAGCCGGCTACCGTTACGTGCGCACGCTGAGTTGGCACGCGAACCACGTCGGGCCGGCGCCGCTCACGCAGCCGTTCCGGTTCGCGGGCGACGGCTACCCGGACCTGCTGGAGATCTCCGCCCACGCCTGGCACGACAACATCCTCACCGGCCAGCCGGCGGCGGCGGTCTGGCCTCCGGCACTGCCCTGGGGCTACCCGTCCCGCCTCCCCACCACCGGCCGCGAGGTGTACGAAGCCTACGCCCCCGGCATCGAACACGCCCGCGACGAGGGCCTGCTGACCTACGCCCCCTGCTTCCACCCCTGGTCGATCTACCGCGTCGACCGCGGCGCCGCGCAGATCGACCTGCTGCTGCAGCACGCCCGCCGCGCCGGCCTCCCCGTCGCCTCCTGCACCGACGTCTACCGCCACCTGCTCGCGGAACCGCATCTCGCCCACCCCGCCCCCGACCTCCCCGCCCCCGCCTCGCCATAGGCCGGCGCTGCGCGTCTACTTCATGTTCCCCTTTTACGCGAACTGCAACCGGCCGCCGGGGCCATTGTTGAGTATCCGCCCCTGCAAGGCAAGCCGCCCCCCGCCCGCCGCCGGCGCGGGGCGATTCCGCAGTTGACCGGGCGCGGCGTGGCATACTGGCGCGCGTGAAGACGATTCCGGTAACTCACCGGCTTGGCGTAGCGCTGCGGCGAGCGATGAGCGACCGGCTGCGCGCCGGCCCGCTTTACTAACACTTTACTGATCAATACTACGTCGCGTCGCTGGTCGAAGAAGCGATTACCTCCAGCCAGTTGGAGGGCGCATCCACCACCCGCCGGGTAGCCAAGGAGATGATCCGCTCCGGGCATGGCGTCGTCTACCAGACGGCGCGCACCGATCTACTCGAAATGGCTGCGGCCGGGCTGCCGGAGGCCCGCAAGGTCAGCAACCGCTGGCACTTCAGCCCCGTTCCCGATCTGGAGCGGCGCCTCCGGGACTCCGCCGGCGGACCGGCATAAGGGGACAGTTCAGAGCATCGTCGGCGGCACCCCTGCGATTTCCAAAAAAAGGAGGGCTTGGCCGGAGCCAAGCCCTCCCGTTGCTGCTCGTTCTGAAAAGAGCGGATGGGCTAGTAGCCCATTGACCGCTTCAGGTCCTGGTCGATCCAGGTCCAGCCGAACGGCTGCAGGTAGGTGTCGTCGTGGATCCAGCGGAACTCTCCGTAGTAGTTGTTGACCCACGGCCACCAGGCCTGCGAGATCGACTTGACGCCGTGCGGAATGTCGAGCGCCTGGCTTACCAGGTAGAGCGCCGCCTCCTTGATGATCGCGGCCTGCGCGTCCGGGTTGGTCTCGGCAGCCATGCGCCGCATCATGTCGTCAAAGGTGTCGTCCTCCCACTGGTTGAGGTTGCGCGTGCGCCACGACGACCAGTTGTTGGGCATGTCCAGCACCGGGTTGCCGGCGCCGTAGGCGTGCCGCGTCACGTGGTAGTCGTGGTTGCGGATCTTCTCCCGCATTGCCGCGCCGGTCAGACCGGAGATGTGGGCGGTAACGCCGCAACGCTCAAGTTGCGCCTTCCACAGCTCGCTGCGACCGCCGCCGACGTTCGTGGTATCCAACTCGAACCCGTTGGGGTAGCCTTCGTCGGCAAGCATCTGCTTGGCCAACTCGGGATCGTTGGAATACAGCACCGCAATGTCTTCCGGCATCTCCGAAATCGGCGTGTACATGCTCCTCAGCGACGGATAGATCGGCCACCAGTGCACCGGCAGCGCGCCCGGCTCCATCAACCCGTGCGGGTCGGTAATGCCGTTGAACGCCTCGACGTCGGTGCAGATGAACAGCGCGCGGCGGACGTTCAGATTGTCCAGCGGCGGGCGCTTGACGTTCAGACCGAAGGCGGCCCCAAAGGAGATCGCCAGGCGGTCCTGAATCAGCTCCGGCGCGTGCTGGTCCAGCTCGGCCCAGGAGGGCCCGTAGACCGACGGTCCGCCGTCGGCAGTGCCGGTGCGCAACGCCGCAACCTCGAACGAGAAGTCAGCCGCGATCGGCACCACGAATTCATCCAGGAACGGGAACGCGTACTCCTTGCCGTCGATGACCGTCGTATTCCAGTAGTTCTCGTTCTTGACCATCGTGAAGTACTGGTCGGGCACGTACTGCTTGAACTGGAACGGACCGGTGCCGACCTGGTTCTCCCACTTGCCGATGCCCTTCTCCAGCAGCTCCGGCGGGCTGACGTGCGAGCGCCGCCGCCCCGCCAGCTCCAGGTTGAGCGAGGTGTCGAAGGTGGCGAACTCGATGATCACCTGATTGCCCACGGCGCGGATGTCCTTGACCTTGTTGGTCCAGCTCGCGCCTTCCGGGCCGTTTTTCCAGTGCAGCAGGTCGGACACGATGTCCGCGGCGGTGAGCGCCCGCACCGGCATCCACGACTTCTGCTCCTCGTTGGGCGCCCAGTTGATTCCCTCGCGCACCGTCCAGGTGATCTCCGTCGGGGTAACTTGCCAATCGGTGATCAGCAGGCCCTTCCAGTACTTCTCGGGAATCGCGCCGATCAGCTTGAAGTCCCATTCGTTGCTGCCGCGCGGGCCGTAGGTCTCGAAGTCGCCGATCATCGGCGTCTCCTGGATCAGCGAGGTGTACCACGTGCGGCCGCCGTTCTGGTCCGCCGGGTCGGGGCTGCCCGGCTTGTTGCCGGCGCGCGGCGCGATGGTGAAGGTGCCGCCGTATACCGGCTCGCCGTCAGCCGCCATCGTGGCGGCGCTGGTCTCCTCCTCGCCGCTGGCGAACCCCGCCGCCGCGGCCAGCGCCAGGACCAGCGCTGCCAACATCAACTTTTTCGTCATACGCATTCCTCCTTAAGGAATAGTCAAGAGATAGATATGGGGCCTCGCCTTGCCCCCGGTGGCTCAGGCTGCCTCTCCGCGAGGATGTCCCAGGGGAGACCCGCCGAACAATGTAGACCGTATACCCGGCGCCTGTCTACCCTCCGTGCGCCGCGCTGGACCGGCGCGCCCGCCGACCCCGCCGCGGCACGTCCCCGGCGCCGGGAATGGGCCGCTACGATGCCGCCGCAGTCGGAGGCGCTACGGCGGGACTGGCGCCGGGGTCGAGGCCGCCGCCCGGTGCGTCCGCGGGTTTCACCTCGCTAGCGGCCCCGCCGCGTACGGAGGGAATGCCGGCATAGAGCCACGACGGGGGCGGCGTTCGCTCGTCAAGGCGAACCTCCACGGCCGTCAGACGATCGCTCAGAGCGTGAATGTCGCGGCGTAAATCGTTCACCCTGGTATCAATATACTCCTGCATGGCCTTCATCTCGGCGCGCAGTTCCCTGGCGTTGTCCTTTACGTTGGCGGCGATGACCTCCTGCATGGCCTTCATCTCGGCGCGCAGTTCCTTTGCGTTGGCGGCGATGACCTCCTGCAGAGCCTTCATGTCGGCGGCGGTGGCCTCCTGCAGCGCCTTCATGTCGGCGCGCAGTTCCCTTGCGTTGGCGGCGATGACCTCCTGCAACGCCTTCAAGTCGGCCCGCAGTTCGTTTCGCAGGACCTGCAAGTCGGCACCGGCCGCGCGCTTGCGATTGAACAAGAGCACTGCCCCCGCAACCACCACGCCGGCGATCACTGCCAAGTCCTTGATAGTCGTCAATACTTCCATTGCTGCCTCCCCAGGCTTGGCACCGGGCGGCGAGTCCGTTTCATAGTCCCTAGGATTCACAGATTGCAGAAAATGACAAGGGGGGCGCATCACGCTCATGCAGGACCGCGCCGCAACGTCACCAGCGGGGACACCCGCCGGGGCGCCGGCGGCACGTAGTACTCCCCCGCCGGCAGGTGCAAGCCCGTAGCGGCGGCTCCAAGGCAGCCACACACGATCCGCCCGTTCTCCATCGCCAGGCCCGCGGTAGCCGCTCAGGCTACCGACGTGGCCGACGCCGCCAGGCCGTCTGCTCTCAGCCTCCACGCCACAGGCGGACCAGCTGATGGCGCTTGACGCTACCCACGTTCTTTGGATATAAGTCCCCGACTGGCTTCGCCAGATCGCAGAGCTAAACAATGTGGGATGAAGATACGTGTCAGGAGAGAGCTATCGGTCGTAAAGCCGTCCTCCGGCGGATCGGTCATGCGTGGAGCGGGTTTACCGCCACGATGGCAATTTGCAACCGCTTCCCTTGTGGAAGGCGTTGGCCGCTGAGGGGTTCAGTCCGTTCGATCTGCTGGTGACCCTGATCATCGGGGTATCGGCATTGACCTGGACCATTACCGAACTTCCGCAATCTCACAACATCTTGTGGATCGGGGCCTTGCTACTGAACCTGGCCAGCGCGTCCGGCGTGATTGTATTTTACCAATACGTCTGGGGCGCCCTGGGCTTCTGGTCTCCGCGCGGCGCCGAGGAGGTAAACACGGCAACCGCTTCCATATCCAGGAATATGGCCGCCTACCCGTTGGACATGGCGCCTCGCGTGGTGATTGGCGTACTGGTTACCATCGCGCCGGTAGGGTTTATCGGATGGGTGCCGGCCGGAAGCCTACTCGGTATTGGCTCCGGATTCGGCGTTCTGGCTGCGCCGTTCGCAGCTGTGGTACTCGCTACAATTGCGGTATTGGTTTTTCGGACCGGCTTAAAGCGTTATGCGAGGTACGGGAGTGGCAGGTACTCCGAATTCGGACATCGTCGTTGAATTGAAGGACGCATCAAAGACCTACTATCAGCACCAGCGTCCCGAGTCGTTCGGTGAGACGTTGCGGAGATTCTTCCACCCTACCGTGAAGGCCGTACGGGCGTTACGGGGCGTCAACCTTCAGATTCGACGTGGTGAGATCGTGGCTTACGCAGGCCCGAACGGCTCAGGCAAGAGCACCACCATCAAGCTGTTGTCGGGGCTCATGATACCGGACCGCGGCTCGGTTCGGGCGCTAGGTATGGACCCCGCAAAGAATAGGGTAGAGTACGTCCGGCGAATCGCCGTGGTGTTCGGTCAGCGTACGGAGTTGTGGTGGGATCACTCCATCGGCGCAAGTTTTCGCTGGAAGAAGGCCACCTGGGGTATCGATGACGACCGCTATCGGACCATGTGCGGCAAACTGCGCGAGCAGTTCGACTTGGTCCCAATTTGGAAGTCGCTGGCCCGCGAATTGAGTTTGGGCCAGCGGATGCGTGCTGATTTTGCACTTGCCCTGTTGCACGATCCGGAATTGATCCTGCTTGATGAGCCCGCGCTTGGTCTCGACGTGATCGCACGTGACAGGATGCTGAGTTGGATCAGACACCTCAACACCTCCGACGGTAAGACTGTCGTGATCACAAGCCATAGTATGGCCGACCTTGAGAAGCTCGGGGTGCGCGTAGTCCTGATCCACGATGGGCTGATCAGGTTTGATGGCCAGTTTACGGAGCTGCGGGCTACGGTTGCCGATCGCCGTGTTCTGACGGTCGAGACCAATATCACGTCTGCCCCCGCACTCCGCGGTGCGGAAGTTTCGAGTAGCGTCAATGGCCGCCACGTATACCTCTTTGACGCGAACAGAGTGTCGGTGGTCGATCTCCTGAAAGAGCTGTCGGAGAGGTGTCGAATCAGCGACATAAAAACGACGCCGGCATCCATCGACGACGTCGTATCGGAAGTATACCGTAGGATGAACGAGGAGGCGGGAGGTTCCGTTCCGGCTGACACGTAAGCCCCTGCGGCCTTGGGCTACGAGGTTTGGTCCCGGGCCGGCTGCCGCGCCTTGCGGCGGGCGGCGTTGCCGCTGAAGCGCCCGGCGCCGCCGCGCAGCCTCGGGTCCAGGATGTCGCGCAGGGCGTCGCCGAACATGTTGGTGCCGTACACCACCAGTGCCAGCGCCACGCCGGGCCAGATCACCAGGTGCGGCGCCTGGAACATGTGGAAGCGCACCTGCCCGGTGAGCATCGCCCCCCAGCTCGGCGTCGGCGGCCCAATGCCGAAGCCCAGAAAGCTCAGCCCCGCCTCGGCCAGGATGTAGCCCGGCACGTTGCCCGAAAACAGCACGATGGTGGGCGCCAGGATGTTGGGCAGCACGTGGCGCAGCAGGGTGCGCCCGGTGCGGCTGCCGATGGCGTTCGCCGCCGCCAGGTACATGTCTTCCTTGATGCGGATCACGGTACTGCGAATCAGCCGCGAGCCCACGATTCCCCCCAGCGACAGGATGAAGATCATCGCCCACACCGAGGTGCCGATGATCGACACGATCACCATCAGGATGATCAGGCCGGGTATCGCCATCCAGGCGTCCACGATGCGTTGAATGACCATGTCCACGATGCCCCCCAGGTAGCCGGAGAGAATCCCCAGGAGCAGCGAGATCGCAACCGACATGGCCGACGCCGCCAGGCCGATCGTGAGCGAGGTGCGCGTGCCGATGATGATGCGGCTGAACAGGTCGCGCCCCAGCAGGTCCGAGCCCAGCAGGAACTCCCGGCTCGGCGGTTGCAGCCGCTTGTTGATGTCCGAGGCGTTCATGTCGTAGGGCGCAATCGACTCGGCGAACACCGCGGTGAGCAGCGAGGCCACGGTGATCAACAGCCCGAACGCGCCCAGCGGATGGTGGCGAAACAGCTTCTTGAAGAAGCTGCCGATCTTGTTCGGCTCCCTGGTCTCGGTGGCGAGGGTGCGGGTTACGTTGGCGTCCGCCATCGCTACTTGTACTGCACCTTGGGATCCAGGAACCCGTACAGGATGTCGGTAATCACGTTGATCACCACGATGCCGAACGAGATGACGATCATGATGCCGCTGATCAGCGGATAGTCGCGCGTGGTGAGCGCCGTGATCGACATGAATCCCATGCCCGGCAGGTTGAAGATCTGTTCGATGATCACCGAGCCGCCGATCAGAATCGGGATCTGCAGGCCCATCACCGTCACCACCGGGATCATGGTGTTCTTCAGCGCGTGGCGGCCCACCACCAGCACCTCGCGGAGGCCCTTTGACCACGCTGTGCGGATGTAATCCTGGCGCAGGACCTCAAGCATCATCGTCCGCACCCAGCGCATCATCCCCCCCCCCATCAGCAGCGCCGTGACCAGCGCCGGAACCCAGATGCCGCGCAGGTTCTTCATCGGGTTGTCCAGGAACGGCGTCCACAGCACCGGCGGCAGGTAGCCCCACCACAGGCCGGGGAAGACGATGACCACGGTGGCCACCCAGAAGCTGGGGGCGGAGATGAAGACGATGGCGAAGCTGCGCCCCGCGTAGTCGGCCAGGGTGTTCTGGCGCAGCGCCGAGATGATGCCGATTGGCAGGGAGATGAGCTGCGCCAGGATGAAGCTGATCAGCCCCAGCTCGAAGGTCACCGGCAGCTTCTCGCCGATCATCTCCGTCACCGGGCGCCGCTGCTTCCACGAGATGCCCAGGTCGCCCTGCAGCAGCCCGGCGAAGGTGCCGTCGCTCTGCGGCGTCACCCCCAGAAACCGCCCGTACTGCAGCACCGCCGATTCGCCCAGGCCGTAGTGGGCGCGCAGCTTGTCCTCGTCCACCTCGGCGATTACCCCCGCCTCCTCCATCTGCCAGATCAGATCGTCCACGATGTCGCCCGGCACCAGCCGCATCAGGAAGAAGATGATGAGGGTGATGATGAAGACGGTGGGGATGACCAGCAGCAGCCGGCGGACCAGATACGTTCGCATGTCGATTCGGTGCGCGGATTGTCTACCGCACCGGCAACCACCCTGTCAAGGCGCCGCGGCGGCGGGCGGCGCGTGAGGGCGGGCGGCGCGCGAGGGCGGCGGCGCGCGGCGCCGGTTCCCTCCCTGCGCGGGATGTGCAATACTGGCGCCGTGCTCTCCGAGTTCACCGCGGCCGTCAAGTCAGTGCGGAGCGCGCGCTCCTTCGACAACCGCGCGCCGGGGCGCTGGATCGCCTCGCACCTGCGCTGCTACCCGGCGGTGCTGGTGCTCGCGGTGGCGTGTCAGCTCGCCTCCTGGGCGATGTTCGCGCTGACGCCGGTGATGATCGGGCGCGCGGCGCAGGTGGTGATCGACGGCCACGGCAGCCGCGAGCTGCTACTGGCGGCGCTCGCGGTGTTGGGCGTGATGGCCGGCAACGCCGCGGCGCTGCTCACCGTCAGCACCTGCGCGGTAACGCTGGGGCAGCGCCTGGAGCGCGACGCGCGCGACGAGCTGTACCGCGGGCTGCTCGGCAAGAGTCAGACCTTTCACAACCGGCAGCGGATTGGCGATCTGGTGGCGCGCGCCACCGACGACACCCGGGCGGTCAACGAGATGATCAACCCCGGCATCATGTACCTCACCGACCTGCCGATCGGGTTCGTGGTCACGCTGGCCTACGTGGTGCTGATCGACCCCTGGCTGGCGCTGGTGCCGGCGCTGTACGGCCTGGTCTTCAGCGCCGCGGTGCGCGACCACGTGCGCCGCGTCGGCCCCGCCCTGGCCGAGCAGCGGCTGCAGTACGGCCGCCTGGCCACCGTGGCCGAGGAGGTGATCACCGGCATCGAGGTGGTCAAGGCCACCGTTCGCGAGGCGTGGGAACGGAGCCGGTTCCACCGCGCCGCCGGCGTCTACCGCGACCTGCTGCTGCGCCAGGGCCGCATCGAGGCGCTGAACCTGGCGCTGCTGGCCTACGGGGTAACCACCGCGCTGGCGCTGCTGCACGGCATCCTGCTGCTGCGCGCGGGCCGCATCGAGCTGAGCGAGTTGATCGCCTTCGTCGGGCTGGTGGCGCTGTTCAGCAACCCCAGCCACAAGGCGACCACGTGCTTCTCGCAGGTGCGCAACGGCATCGCCGGGGCGCGCCGCATTCTCGACGTGCTCACCGCTTCCACCGAGCTCGACCAGAACACCTGCGGGCGCCAGGCCGCCATGCGCGGCGCCATCTCCTTCAAGGGCGTCTCCTTCGCGTACCAGCCGGAGCAGCCGGTGCTGAGCGGCGTCGACCTGCAGGTGGCGGCCGGGGAGACGGTGGCGCTGGTGGGCCAGACCGGGGCCGCCAAGACCACCCTCACCGAGCTGGTGAACCGCACCTACGACCCCGGCGCCGGGCGCATCGCCATCGACGGCATCGACCTGCGGGAGTGGAACCTCACCAGCCTGCGCTCGCAGATCGCCACCATCGAACAAGACGTATTCCTGTTCTCGCTGTCGGTGGCCGACAACATCGCCTTTGCCCGTCCCGGCGCCAGCCGCAGCGACCTGCAAGCCGCGGCGCGCGCGGCCGCGGCGCACGACTTTATCGAGTCGTTCCGTGACGGCTACGACACGATCATCGGCGAGCGCGGGGTCACGTTGTCCGGCGGCCAGCGGCAGCGCATCGCTCTGGCGCGGGCGTTCCTGAAGGACCCGCGCATCCTGATCCTGGACGATTCCACCAGCGCCATCGACAGCGCCACCGAGGATGAGATTCAGCGCGCGCTCTACAACGTGCAGCAGGGCCGTACCACGCTGATCATCACCCACCGGCTGTCGCAGATCCGCTGGGCGGACCGCGTGCTGGTGCTGGACCGCGGCCGCGTGGCGGCCAACGGCTCCCACGACGAGTTGCTCGCCGGCTCGCCGGTCTACCGCCGCATCTTCAGCCGCTACGACATCGACCTGCCGCCGCTGCAGGGCGGCGGCCCCGGCGCCGGGCCGGGCGCCGCAACCGGGAACGCCCTCCCCGGCGCCGCAATCGCGAGCCCCACTGCCCCCGGCAACTCCGCCGCGCCCGGTAGCGCCGCCGACCACTCCGCCGCCGGGAGCGCCGCCGCGGCTGCCAAGGGGGCGCGGTAAATGGGTTCCGCCGGCAGCCGCATCGCCGCCGAAGGATACGACCGCAACTACCGCGACCGGGAGTTGGTGGGCCGCATCCTCTCCTACTTCCGCGACGACCGCCGCGCCATGCTGATGGTGGCGGCCTCGTTCGTGCTCGGCGCGCTCATCAGCGTGGCGCTGCCGGTAGTGCTGTCGCGCACCATCGACGGAGTGGCGACCGCCGGGTTCACGGCCGCCTCCGTGGCGCTGGCGGTAGGGGCTATCCTGCTGCTGAGCGTGGCGGACTGGGCGCTCAGCGTCGTGGACCGGATACTGGGCGCCCGCGCCGTGGCCAACGTGGTGCTGCGCCTGCGCCGCGCCGCCTTCGACCGGCTGCTCGGCCACGACCTCTCCTTCTTCGACCGCTACCCGACCGGCGGCATCGTGAGCCGCGTGCTGTCCGACACCGAGACCTTCTCCGGCGTGGTGATGCTCACCATCAACGTCGCCTCCGAGCTGGTCCTCACCGTGCTCATCTTCGCCTACCTGTTCACCATCGACGTGCCGCTGACGTTGATCGCCCTGCTGATGGTGCCGGCGACCTCCGCGGTGGCGATGAGCTTTCGCCGCCTCTCCCGGCGCGTGGTAACCCAATCACGCCGCTCGGCGGCGGACGTGACCGGCCACGTGCACGAGACCATGAGCGGCATCGGCGTAGCCAAGTCGTTCCGCAAGGAGCAGCTCCTGTACGACCACTTCGCGCCCGCCAACGAGCGCTCCTATCGCCTGAGCTGGCGCCACGGCGTGTTGTTCACCAGCTTCACCCCGGTGCTGATCACCGTGGCCGGGCTGGGCTCGGCGGCGCTGGTGTACGGCGGCGGCCTGCGCGCCACCCTCGGCGGCGTGAGCATCGGCGAGTGGTACCTGTACCTGCTCACGGTACGCCTGCTGTGGTTCCGGCTCGCCATGATCGCCTCGTTCTGGAGCCAGTTCCAACTCGGCATGGCCGCCGGGGAGCGGGTGTTCGCGCTGCTCGACGCCGACCCGCAGGTGGTGCAGACCGGCGCCGCCCCGGTGAAGGAGGTGAGCGGGCGCATCGAGCTGCGCGGCGTGCGCTTTCACTACCAGGAGGGCGAGGGCGTGTTCGACGGCTTCTCGCTCACCGTGCACCCGCGCGAGACCCTGGCGCTGGTGGGCCACACCGGCTCCGGCAAGTCCAGCATCACCAAGCTGGTGGCGCGCTTCTACGAGTTTCAGGGCGGCGAGATTCTGGTCGACGGGCGCGACGTCCGCAGCCTGGACCTGGCGAGCTATCGTTCTCACCTCGGCTTCGTGACCCAGGTGCCGTTCCTGTTCGACGGCACGGTGCGCGACAACATCCGCTACGGGCGCAGTGGCGCGGACGACGCGGCGGTGGCCGTGGCGGCGCGGCGGGTGGGCGGCGGCGACTGGATCGATACCCTGCCGCACGGCCTCGCCACCGAGGTTGCCGAACGCGGCCGCAACCTGTCGCTGGGGCAGCGCCAACTCATCGCCCTTACCCGCGTATTGCTGCAGGACCCCGCCATCCTGATGCTCGACGAGGCGACCGCCAGCATCGATCCGCTCACCGAGGCGCTGGTGCAGGAGGGCATGGAGGAGTTGCTACGCGAGCGCACCGCCATCGTCATCGCCCACCGGCTCTCCACCATCAAGCGCGCCGACCGCATCGTGGTGTTGCGCGCCGGCCGGATCATCGAGCAGGGCACCCACGACGACCTGCTCCGGGACGGCGGCCACTACGCCGAGCTGTACGACGCCTACTTCCGCCACCAGAGCCTCGACTACGTGCAAACCGCCCCGCCCACCGCCGCCCCGCTTACCCCCGCCGACACCTCTCAGGTGGTACTGCGGAGTCCACTTGAGAACGCGCGTCAGTCGTCGGTGACGCCGAATGCAGCCGAGAGATCGGCGGGCAGGTGATCGAAGTCGTCGGCGACCCTGACCCGCCCGCGCCACTGGCCGCCGCGCCGGGGCGCGCTACCGCTCTCGAAGGGTGCCAGCTTGGTTGCCGGGTCTCCCGCCTTGCCGATGACGATTGCCTCCCCGTGCCGAACGCCCTCCACCAGCCGGGAGAAGTTGGCCTTCGCCTCGCGGATATTGTGGGTCTCCATGGACCAACCTTAGTCCAACTGATCGAACCCGCCAAATGCCGCCTGGGTGGGGGCGGGGCTGCCGCCGTAGCGCGGCTGTACTCGGAGGCCGTCCGCACTCGCCCCGAGCCTGCGCGGAGGCGCTGAGCGCGCCAGCGGCACGCCGCCGGCCGCAAGACTGTATCAGACCGACCCGGGATGCAGCCAAGGTAATCTCGTAACACCTTACATGACAAACAATAGAAAAATTCGGAAATGGTGTTGACGGGCCTCGCATCACCCGGTACGATCTCCTTTGTATGGCTTGTTGACCCGGCGCCGGACCCACGATCCAGCGCGACCCTAAGAATGGGAGGGACAGTGATGGAGACGTTGAGAGACCACGACCACCGACCGTCGATTTTCAACTACGTGAGCACTGACCCTGCCGGGCACGTCCTCCTCTACAACAGCCTATCCCGCACCATGGCTACTGTCTCCAGTAATCGCGCATCAGAGGTCGTTGGTTTACTCGGTGGCGCTGGTGCGGCAAATGGCGCCGAAGACGCCCATCGATTCCTGTTGCGTCACGGCTTTCTGGTAGAACCGGACACCGATGAACAAAGCCTCGCCCGTCTGCGCTACCTTGAGCAGGCGATGGACGGAGCTCTGGAGCTCATCATCCTTCCCACTGAGCAATGCAACTTCAGGTGCCGTTATTGCTACGAGACCTTTGCCGTCGATGAAATGCCGCTGAATATCCAGGACGGCTTGATTCGTTACGTTCAGAAGAACATATCGCGCCACACTGCTCTCCGTGTTGGCTGGTTCGGAGGGGAGCCTTTGGAGGCCCCTGACGTCATTGATCGTCTCTCTCAGAAGTTCATTGAGATTTGCACGCGCAGCCACAAGCCCTACGCCGCAAGTATGACGACAAACGGATACTATCTCACACCGGTCATGGTTGAGCGAATGTACCCGAACAAGGTCCGGCAGTTCACGATTACCCTGGACGGTCCCAGGGAGAGCCACGATAAGCTTCGAGTACGGTCCGATGGACATCCGACGTTTGACACTATCATCAAGAATCTCAAAGACATCCGCGATGCGACCCCGCGGCGCCGCGTGCAGATCCTCGTCCGGACAAACGTGAGTCGTGAAGTCTATGAAAACCTAGACCGCCACCTGAGTTTGTTGGCGGCGGAGTTTGGACACGACAGGAGGTTTAGCTTCTTCTTCCGTGCGACCGAAGATTGGGGAGGTGCCGCAGTAAAGTCGATCACCGAAAAGCTGTTACGTCCCAAGGATTATCGCAGGGTCTATGATTTGCTGATCAACTCTGACGCTCCGCTTGACTACCAGATGTATATTGACGATCTAACTCACCCCTCGATCTGCTACGCAGGGCAACGTAATTCGTACGTTATCGGCGGAGATGGATGCATCTACAAGTGTACCGTGTACTTGGACCATTCAAGTAACTTGATTGGTCAAGTCACAGAGGACGGAGCATTTGAAATAGACGATTCGAAGCACTCCCGTTGGATTTCGAGTTTCGCGGCGGAACAGTCCAAGTGTAGCCGGTGTACATTCGCCGCCGCATGTCATGGGAGCTCCTGTCCTGCCCCGGCCGTGCTGGAGGGGGCCATTAACCCATGTCCGGGAGCGAAATTGTATATGAACGAGACACTTCGGCTGGCAGCGAAGGGTTTCCCCGACATGCCGCGGCTTTCGTGATGGTTATGGACGATTATCAGGAAATACGTACGCGAATCATCTCCGCAGTGGAGAGAGCTGGTGTCGCGATTGATCACGATACCGAGGATGTCGATCTCAGAGATTACATCCCAGATTCTGTTGCTACTATTGCCGCTCTCGTAGAGATTGAAGACGAGTTCAATATCTCTCTGCCCGACGATTTCTTGTTGGGTACGGTGCTGGAGTCATTATCAGGGCTGACTAGCGCGATTGCTGAGGTTGTGAAAGAGGGTGCGTAGTATGCGACTTCTATTTAGGAACAACCTGCCTTCCATCGGGATTTTCGGTGGCCAGAGGCAAATCATGGTTGTTGAAGGAGGTGATACGTAATGCGGACACTCCGAAAGCCGCGCTCGAGGCGCGTTTCCGCTACGAAGGTTCGCGCCTATGGCGGAGAGGGGACCACCAACAACTTCTGCTGAGGACGTGGGAGTTTTCGTAGACGTCGGGAGGGTCCGGCAGTCGGCCGGGCCCTCCCACTTAACTAGCAGGTGATTATAGTTGTGAAGCCAACGGTAGTAATTGTAGACAGTGGAATCAATACTTCACACCCTGCTCTCGAAGGATCTGCTTTGGTGGGCGCGGCATCCTTTTCTCAGGACAATCGGGGGCAAGTACGACCGGGGAGGGACTACGACAAACTTGGACACGGGACAGCGGTTGCCGCGATTGTGACAGCGGGAAACGACGTTCGGGTATTCAGTGTGAAGGTCTTTGATGACAAGCTAGAGTGTTCTGAGGAAACTCTGATTGCAGCCCTGTCTTACGTCGATAATTGCGTTCCTTGCGATGTTTTGAATATTAGTGCAGGACTTACCGGGTTGGAGAGAAGGATAGAGTTGGAATCTATCTGCCAGAGGATCACGGACAAGGGATGCTGCGTAGTATCTGCCTTCGACAACGGAGGTGCCATTTCGTATCCCGCCGGATTTCCATGCGTGATAGGTGTCGACGCATCTGCGGCGTGCGTTCGGCCCGGGGAAATTGAATTCGTGGAAGGTCCAACTATCAACATTCTCGGACGCGGTGGAATCCGCCGTGTCGCATGGCTCCGTTCCGGGTACAATTTTGCCGGAGGAACCAGTATGGCTGCTGCCGAAGTAACCCGGCTGATTAGTAGAATCGTGTCGGAAGGCGTTTCCGGTCGTGGTGAGGTAATGCGTCGCCTTAGGAGCCTTGCCACTCGCGTGCACCAAGGTGCGGAACCGAGCGTAGGTCTGGACGAGCCCCTTACGGTTGCTCAGGCCGCTTTGGTTCCCTATAATAAGGAAATTCAATCTATTGTGCGCTCCGCGGATTTGCTTCGATTCTCGATCGATTCAATTTTCGACGTCAACATATCCGGCAATGTAGGCCGCGTGGTTAGTTCGTCCGGTGACGCGGGCCCGTGGACAATAGCGGGTATTGACAGCATCGACTGGGATGGACGCTGGGATACTCTTGTTATGGGCCACCTTCAGCCACTTGTGGCAGTAGCCGGTAGAGACTTAGTTCATGAACTTCTGACCAAGTGCGCAACCTATCGTAAGAACGTGTTCTCCTTTGATCCAATCAGTTCTGACTACAAGAAAGCATCGGGCCTGGATTGGCGCTGGCCACATTTCGACGACGTAGCCATACCCAAGGGTCGGTTTGGTAAGATGCACTATATTGGCACGCCTATCATCGGAGTGTTCGGTACCAGCTCGCAACAAGGAAAATTTACGCTGCAGGTTTTTCTTCGGGAGTATTATCAATCGCGTGGCTACAAGGTAGGCCAGATTGGCACGGAGCCCTCGGCGTTACTGTTTGGGATGGAACGTTGCTTTCCCATTGGATTCAACTCACCGGTAGCGCTTACAGGTGCTGAGATGGTCGTTTCGTTGAACGAGATGCTTCACAAGTTGGATAGTGATGGTAGAGATTTGATCATCGTCGGTGGTCAATCAGGGACAGTCCCATATGATTTTGGCAACCTGTCCTTGTATACGATTTCTCAGTTGTGCTTTCTCATGGGAACTAATCCAGATTGTGTAGTGTTGTGTGTCAACCCCTACGATGATGATGACTACCTGACGCGCACGGTCTCAGTAGTTGAAGGGCTGGTAGACACGACTGTCGTTTCTGTTGCGATGTTTCCGATGGGGTTCAGGAGTGAGTGGGCAATCTCGCTAGGGGCTCGACGGCGCCTTGATTCAACTGAACTGGAAGAAGAGTGTAAACGGGTGTCCGACCTCACTGGGAAGCCGTGTGTCCCCCTAGATGAGCAATCTGATTATGAACGGATCGCTCAATATACCTGCGACTTTCTTGTCGCAAATGGTTAAACTAGGACGCTTGAGCGCCGGTAATCGACGGCGACGCTTTTCCGGTCGTCGTTATACGCTGCTGCGCGGCATCGGAATCGTGTTCGAGGACGCGCCGCTTGCCGCGTCGATCCGCGCCGCGGTCGCGCTGGCGGTCGGAGTTGCGGGTGGTCCCTTCATGGTGCTGGCAATCGAGAGATTCATTACCACGGCCTTGGAGGCGGCGCGAGGACAGCTTCCGGCGGCGGCGGTTGCGATGCCGATTGCAGTGCTGCTGGCGCTGTTCGCCGTAGAACTTCTTGAGAACGGCGTGCGGACCGTTACCGACGCGCGGATCGAAGCCGGGCTGCGGCGTGGTCTTCGAGTCGACTTGACAGAGAAGCGGGTGCGCTTGGCGTATCGCTACGTCGAGCATCCGGAGACCATGGACTTGATCCGCCGAGTCCAGACGGGGCCGCCTAGGGACCCTGACCCGACGCCCGAACGGGGCCCGGTCAAGCAGGCGTTCGATGACCTGATTGAGGTAGCCGGCCTCACCGTACGCATCATCGGAATTGCCGCAGTACTGGCCCGCATCGGGTGGTGGATCATCCCCGTCGTTATCGCCATCATCGTACCCACCGTCCTCATGGGAGCGGGAGGAGGGCGGCGCGTGTACCGGATGGAGCGGCGGCTGGCAGTACTTGAGCGGCGCGCCGAATACCTGTCCGGCGGCGTGCTGCAGGGACGCGACTCCGCTGCCGAGCGGACCCTGTTCGGCTACTCGAAGTACGTCAACAATCTGTGGCGTAGCGCGTTCGACAAAGAGCGTTTGCTGAGCCTGAGAATAAGCGCGCGCGTATGGTTCCACTATCGAGCGTCGAGCGCGTTCGTGGTCGGAGCGATCATCGCCGCGATGCTGGCGCTGCTGCAGCCGTTGCGCGCCGGGGTCATCGACCTCGCGTTCTATACCGCGGCCGTGGTGACACTGCTGCAGGCGGAGAGCCTGATTGCCGTGCAGCTCGTCGAGATTACCTCGCGTATTGCCCAGTTTCGCGAGTTTCTGGTCGATCTGACGTCATTTTCCCATCTCGAAGAGAGAGCCGCTTCATTTACGCGGCGCCCGCCGCAGGATGCCGTCGAGTGTATCGAGTTCGACCGCGTCGGCTTTGCTTATCCCGGCGCCGGCGAGCCGGTACTCGCTGCCGTCAGCTTCTCGCTGCAGGCCGGCCGCCACTACGCCCTGGTCGGGGCGAACGGGTCGGGCAAGTCGACCATCATCAAGTTGATGGCGGGACTGTACCGGCCGACCGCGGGCGCGATCCGAATCAATGGCACGGCAATCGACGATTGGCCACAGGATGCCTTGAACGGGCTCTACGGCATCGTGTACCAGGACTTCGCCCGCTACGCACTTACCGTGCGCGACAACGTTGCGTTCGGAAACCTCGCCCGCACCGACGGCCCGCCGGTAGAGGAGATCCTGCAGCGCGCCGGGCTGGAGGACCTGCTCCGCAAGCTGCCGCGGGGCGTCGACTCGCCGCTCGGCAAGGTGTTGGCAGACGGCGTGGACGTGTCGGGCGGAGAGTGGCAGCGGCTGGCCATCGCCCGATCTCTGGCCAGCTCGGCGCCGGTACGGATTCTGGACGAACCCACGGCAGCGCTGGACCCGCTGGCCGAGAGCGATCTCTATCAACGCTACGCTCAGGCCTCCACCGACGTTACCACGCTGTTCATTAGTCACCGGCTGGGGTCGACGAAGATCGCGGACGAGATACTGCTGCTCAATGACGGAGTGATCGCCGAAAGCGGACCGCACAGCGTGCTAATGGAGCAAGGTGGCTTGTACGCGCAGATGTTCGAGACCCAGATGCACTGGTATGGACTATAACAAAGGGTCATTTCCCCGGACGCTTGCCAAGGTGATGGGTATGGCAGCGCGACGGACGCCTTTAGCCTTGGTCGCCTTCGTTGTGATCTGCATGTTTGTGTCCGTGTCCGAATTGCTGGTGTTTCAGCGCTTGCAAATTGCCTTGTCTACGTTCTCCAGTCTCGATATCGAGGACGACGTATTGCACGCTGTTCTGATCCTAGGGGCTGTCATACTGGTCCGCGATCTCCTCCGTTGTGTCGCGGACCTTGTCGGTATCTATTTCCAAGGACGGCTGCGGGGTTCGGCAACCGAACTCATGAACGAAAAGGCGGCGCGTCTGGAGCTCATTGATTTCGAGACGCTTGATGCCAACGAACGTCTGGATCTGGCGAAGGCAGGAATCCATGGCGCACTCTCTACACTGCTCTACTCGCTGTACCCGATTATGAGTTTCATCTGGTTTGCAATGGTAGCCGGGTACGTCTATTCGCTCTCCCCGCTCCTGGCGGTGGTGGTCCCACTGATTTTTATGCCCCGCGTCGCAAGCTACCTGATCCAGGGTAGCCGCTACTACCGGCTGGACCGCAAGACGGTCCCCACGCTCCGTGAGTTTCGTTATCTGGAGCGCTGCTTGGTGGACCGCGAGTACTTCAAGGAGACTCGTACCTTGGGGATTGCGTCGCACCTGCTGCATCGGTATGGCAGCGCCATTCGCCTGTTCAACGCCAAGCACTGGCGTGAGGCTCTCCAACTGGGCGGGGTCGATCTCGGACTCAACTTGCTCGTGCTGATAGGTTACGGCGGCTCCTTTGTGTTGGCGGCGGTGTTGTTGGTCGGCGGAAGCATTGGTGTCGGCGCGTTCGCCGCGGTTGTCTACGCGCTGACCAGACTCACGTTGCTCTCCCAAACAGTGATGGATCTGATCGGAAGATCGTTCCGCGACAGTGCGCGGGCGGCGCATCTCATCGAGTTTCTGCTGCGCGGCGAGGGGCGGCCGGCGGACCGGGCGACGACGGCCGGCATCTCGGGGACCATCACCGCGCGCGGCGTGACGTTTACCTACCCGGGTGCCGCCGTGGCCAGCGTAGCGGACGTTGACCTGTCGATCCCGCGTGGCTCGACCGTGGCGCTCGTGGGCGCTAACGGCGCCGGCAAGACCACTCTCGCCAAGCTGTTGCTGGGACTGTACGTTCCGACCGGCGGCGAGGTGCACAGAGGCACCGTCGACACCCGGGCGGCGGGACGAGACCAGGTAGGTGAGCGGACTTCGGCGGTGTTCCAGAACTTCCAGCGCTACCAGATGACGCTACGCGAGAACGTAACGCTAGCTGACATTGCTACCGAAGCGAATGAGACGGCGCTACGACAGGCGCTCACCGAGGGCGGCGTGCCCCGAGAGCTGTGGCACACGCGAGGCGGGCTTGACCTGATGCTGTCGCGTGAGTTCGGGGAGCGCGACCTGTCGCTCGGAGAGTGGCAGCGGCTGGCCATTGCGCGGGGGCTGTTCCGCAGCCACGACACGGTAGTGCTGGACGAGCCAACGGCGTCAATCGATCCGCTTGAGGAGTCGGCGCTATATCAGCGGTTCATCGACGTGTGCGCGAGTCGCACGGCGATCATCGTTACTCACCGTCTCGGCTCAGCGCGCTTCGCCGACCGGGTCCTGGTGATGGAGAATGGGCGCATCGTGGAAACGGGAACCCACGACGAGCTGATCGCCGCCGGCGGCCTCTACCACCGGATGTTCACGGCCCAGGCTGCCTGGTACGAACGCAGTTGAGCAACTTTCTAACCTAAAGCGCCCGCTAATCGCGTACTACGAACTCGCCTCCTAAGACACGTTCTAGAAGCTCGACGAGCTGCGTCGGATCACATCCCAAACTACCTATCGTGAGGCGTTTTGCTCCAGGATCGCTCACCGCGCTACCGAAACCAGGTTCAATAATCCAACAACCTCGCCTTCTACAGATCCCGATATTTTGTTGAACACCGTCATTTGTCCACATCTGATGGTTCATACTCGGCGCAATAATCAGTGGCGTCGGTGCCGGTAAAGCCGCGATAATCTGAGACAGCAAATCAGACGATGCAGTGTGGGCGATTCGGGAAACTGTCGCTGCAGTCGCTGGAGCAACCAGTACCATGGTTGCCCATTGAGCTAGTTCTATATGCAACACGCGGCGCGATGATGGATCAACCTCGAGGGAATCGACGAACACGTCACAATCCAACAAGTACGCAAGGGAAGACGGCCTAGCAAACTTACACGCAGCTTGTGTTAGAACCAAGCGCATCGACTGAGCAAGTCGTTGGTGTAGCGCTCGGAGATAGTGTATGAAGTCCGCCGACTGGATAGATCCGGACATGCACACCAGCAGACGTTCGCACTTCCGATTCCTCCTCGTCGACGGAGTCAGTATCCGTGATAACACTCGTTCAGAGTGTACCAACAATAGACGATCTTCAATCAGCCTATTGATCACTGAGTTAGCCACGGCGAAGTCGGTCGTTGCAATTCGCGACAGTAGATCTGGGCGGGGAACAGGGCCCCCCGCCACCTGCCACACGGCTCGTGCAACGTGTGACTCTTTGCGATCAAGAAACGTAGCTACCTTGGCGTCGGTCAGAAACGCAGCTACATCTCCAGTCGTTACGCACACGGCGCTGGGATTGCGCATCACCATCTCGCTGGTGTCCGGTCGAGACTCAGTACTCAAGATGATCTCCTTCCCGCCATAAGGGACGGACTGGTTGGGCGTGTCGTTAGTATACCATCAGTCTCCGACGGGGGGAAGGGCACGGAATCAAATATTGCTCCTACGGGGCGCCCGATCCGTCTCCCATCGGTCCTGCCACCCAGGCCGGCTCCTCCCTCCGTCCTCCTAAGTGCCCTTGACACACCACATCTAACCACGATATGCTATGAAAAGTGGAACTGCCGCTTGTTGATCCGCCAGTCGCGGCCTATCAGCCCGAAGCGACGGTACTCTCGATAGCTCTTCAAGACAAGAGAGCATGGGAGTGGTACTACAACAACTTTGTACAGCTCTGCGTATTGGATCAACACGGCACTCAAGAAGTAAAGTTTCGACTCTTCAATCACTTTCCTCACGATGGGTCGGAGTGTCCGTTTGTGCGGATCCAAAGCGTTCTCCGCGATTATGTAACTAAATCTTGGAATAGCCTATCGGATTTCGTTCGAGACTCGATTGGCACGGGCGATTACGTGTTTGCGTGTCTTGACAAGTTTTTTCTTCCACATGCCGAGGAGTTTGGTTGGCAACACAAGGCGCACCAAACGCTCATTTCTGCTGTAGAGCCGCAATCGGGCGCCGCGCTTCTTTCAGATTTCTATGGAAACCCTGGATATACTCGTCATTGGACGGAGTCCGTAGATGTTGATCGCTCCTTCCCGTCTGGCGGAATCAATACCGACAGAGAGGATGATCCATGGAACATCCTCCTTGTCGTGCTGCTACAGTTTCGATCCATCGAGTATCGATTTGATCTTGACTTTCTGCTCGTGCTCATTGATGACTACCTGCGATCGGCCAATAGCGTTGACGGATACGAGAAGAGACTATACCTGCAGCAGAGAAGCGTGAGGTATGGCATAGCCGTATACGATTTTCTACTAGAGTACATGACACGGCTCATTGATGGAGAACCGGGTGACATTCGAGTATTCCATACGGTGTCTGAGCATAAGAAGGCTATGTGTGATCGAGTTCGTTTTTTGTGTGATACGTATTCGCTTGATCCCGCTCTCTGTGACCGATTTAGACACATCGCTCGCGAAGCACTTATCATCCGAAACCTGTTCCTTTACTGTGGAGTCAGTCAAGACCCTAGGAGGCTCAGGAACATTCCGCCAAGGGTGGAGACACTCCGGCAAGCCGAGGTTGTCGCGCTCGAAGACCTGAGAGCCGCGCTCAAGTAAGTAAAGTAGGTCCTTGTGTGCAAGCCTTGGTTCAACCCGCCCTTTCGGTGAGGTGAGGGGATGATCCGTACCCGGCCGTGCACGCGCCGCTCGGAAACTGAGCCATTTGCCGTTGGAAATTGACCCACCCCAGGCAGTGCGGAAGGAATATAGCAGGGGTGGCGGTCGTGGGGGAAGGGGTCTGGGGAAGGGGTCTGGGGAAGGGGGTCAGCCCCGCCTGTGGATATGTGGACGGTCGGCATCAAGGCGTGTGCGTGACGCGCGGCGGTAGCGACCAGGGCCGTAAGAATAGCGCCGCTGGCAGTCGGCGCCGGTCTGTGCACCGTTACGTAACGGGGTCCGAGGCACCCGGAAACGGCGCGTGGCCGGCTCGCCATAGCGCCACCCGGCGGGCGCCGCTTGAAAAATTGAGGTTCTTCCGGTATTTCCGGGATGGAGGGGTTGAACAGGCAACGGTAACCCCGTCAATCTGAAAGCTGAAACCCAACCAGAAGACGGAGGCTACCGTTGCCAGGGACTGATATTAGCGAAGCGCTCGGAGAATGGGAAGGCTACGAAGTGACCGGCGCCACGCGCCGCCAGGATAAGGCGGTGGAGATCGAGTTGACCCCCATCGACGGACGCCCGGGGTCTGCAGCGGCTGTCAGCAGGAGGTCGCGGCGGTGCATGACTACGAGCCGCGGAGGGTGCGCGATCTGCCGATCCTGGGCGCGTTCACCACCCTGCGGCTGGCACGCCGCCGGCTGGCCTGCCCGCAGTGCGGACCGAAACTCGAACACCTGAGCTGGCTGGCCCCCTATGCACGGGTCACTCAGCGGCTGGCCGAGAGCGTGGCGCAGCTGTGCGCGGTGATGCCGATCAAGCACGTCGCGCGGCACTACCGGTTGGGCTGGGATGCGGTGAAGGAGATGGACAAGGCGTACTTGCAGCGCACCCTGGGACCGGTGCGGTTGCACGGGGTCACGCTCCTGGTGATGGATGAGTTCGCGCTCCGGCGCGGACATCGCTACGCCACGGTCATCGCCGATGCGGTCACCAAGCGCGTGCTGTGGGTAGGCAAAGGTCGGCGGCGTGAAGACATACGGCCATTCTTCCAACTCTTGGGCGAGGCCGGCTGCGCGGCCATCAAGGCGGTGGCGATGGATATGAACGGAGCTTACGAGCCGGAAGTGAAGCAGCACTGTCCCCAGGCGCAGATCGTGTACGACCTGTTCCACGTAGTGGCCAAGTATGGGCGCGAGGTGGTCGACCGGGTGCGGGTGGACGAAGCCAACCGGCTGCGCGGTGACCCGCAAGCGCGGGCGGTGGTCAAAGGGTCACGCTGGCTGCTGCTGCGGAATCGTCGGAACATCCGCAAGCGGGCTGACCGGATCAGGCTGCGGGAACTGCTGGAAGCCAACGCGCAGATCGCTGCGGTCTACATCCTGCGGGACGATCTGAAGCACCTGTGGGACTATCGCCGTGAGGGGATGGCGCGGCGGTTCTGGGAGCAGTGGTACGGGCGGGCGCTGGACAGCGGGATCGCGCCACTGATCAGGTTTGCGAAGGCGATGGAGAAGCGGCTGCACGGGATACTGGCGCACTGTCACTGGCCGCTGCACACCAGTGTAATCGAAGGCATCAACAACAAGATCAAGGTGATCAAGCGAATGGCCTACGGGCTCCGCGACACCGACTACTTCTTCCTCAAGATCCGGGCCGCCTTCCCCGGAGATACCGGATGAACCAAAATTGACCCACCCGGTGAGTAGCCGCTGGCGGCGTGGCGGCTGGTGCGTCAGTCGCGGCCTGTTCCTTCGGCGGGCCGCGCTCTCCAATTCGGTCGAGGTCCCAGCCCACAGCCGGCGTGAGACTGACCACCGTTACGTAACGGTTCCAAGGCATCCGGAGCGGCCGCACGGCCGGCTCGCCATAGCGCCACCCGGCGGCGGGCGCCGCTTGGAAATTGACCCACCCGGTGAGTGGCCGCTGGCGGCGCGGCGGCTGGTGCGTCTTCGCGGCTGTTCTTGCGGCTGGCCGACGCTCTCCAATTCGTGAGGTCCAGCCCACAGCCCGCCGCCAGCCTGGCCATCGTTACGTAACGGTTCCAAGGCGGCGCAACGGCCGGCTCACCGTAGCGCCGGCCGCTGGCTCCGGTCGGGAGCCGGAGCAGGGCATCGCGTGCCCGGCAGCGAGTCGCTGTCAGCGCTGCGATGGCGCCGCTTGGAATTGACCCAACCAGCGGGCCAGCGCTCATCGCGGCCGAGCGAGTGTGTCAGTCGCGCCCGTATCCCCGCGGCGGGTGGAGGGGCTCCAAGTATTCAATGTCCGCCTCGCAGATCGCCGCCAGCTTGTCGGCCTGCGCGGACTCCCGCAGGGAGTCGGGCAGGTTGTCGAACCACTCCTGGTACTCCTCCCGGAGCTCGAGCAGGGTGCGCGCCGCATCCAGACACCGCTGCCGGCGGGAGCGCCGGTCGACCGGCCGGCGGAACTTCGTCAGCGGCTGCTGCGCCTTGCGCCGCTCGCGATAGCGCCGTTGACGCTCGGCGTTGGTCAGCGCCATGTCAACCTCCCACCGTTACGTAACGGACTCCCCATCCGCCGCAGCGCGCGGCGCGGTTCACCGCAGCGCCAGCCGCCGGCGCCGGTCGGGTGCGTGAGCAGGGTCACCGCGTGCCCCCCGCGGCGGCGCCGCCAGTGTTGCGGCGGCGGGCCGAGGTGCGGAACGACGGCCCCTTGGTGGTGATGATGTGCGCGTGGTGGCCGAGGCGGTCCAGCAACGCCGTGGTCAGCTTCTCGTCCGCGAACACGCTCACCCATTCCCCGAACGCCAGATTCGTGGTCACCACCGTGGCCCGGTGTTCGTAGCGGTCAGCGATCAGGTTGAACAGCAACTCGCCGCCAGCGCGCTCGAACGGGACAAAGCCGAGCTCGTCGATGATCAACAGATCGACCCGGCGCAACCGCAGTTGCAGCCGCCCCAGTTCGCGGTCGTCGCGCGCCTCCAGCAGTTGCCGCACCAAGTCGGCCGCTTTGACGAACCGCACCCGGAACCGCCGCTTGGCAGCTTCCACTCCGAGCGCGATGGCGAGATGCGACTTGCCGGTGCCGATGGGACCCGCGATCATCACGTCTTCGGGGCGCTCGATGAACCGGCAGGAAGCCAGTTCGATGATCTGCTGTTTGCTGACCCCCGGCAGCGCCTTCCAATCGATCTGCCCCAGGGTCTTCAGGTCTGGGAAGCGCGCCTCGCGCAGCCGCCGCGCGCTGGCGCTCGCGTCGCGGGCGCGCACCTCGTGGGCGAGCAGTTCCCGCAGGTAGTCCTCAAAGGTCCAGGAGTCGGCCGCGGCCTGGCGCGCGAGTTGGCGGTAGTCGCGCCGCATCGCCGGCAGCTTGAGCGTCTTCAGGTGCTGCTCGATCAGCGCGTCGGTCGGTTCGCTCATCAGGCGCCTCCCACCAGCAGCTCGTCGTAGGCTGCGGCCGGCGTCGCCTCCACCTCGTAGCGCTGCAACGCGGCCGGTACCGGCACCGTCGCCGGCGCTGGGCGCGCCGCCTGCGGCGCCGGCGGCGGCGTGGCCAGCACGGCGCTGAGCGCCTTCGCCATCAGTTGCTCGCCATGCTCGCAGATGGCCCCCGCCAGCTTGGCCACCACCCGCGCCGCCTCCAGCTCCCCGTGCCGGGTGCTCAGCAGCCGCCACAACTGCTCGTAGGGCGCTCCCAGTTCCGCCATCAGCTCCGGCGCCACCTGCCGCACCGCCTGCGGCTTCTTCGGCACGTACACCTCCTGCCGCATCCGCCGCTGCTCAGCCAGATAGGCGCGCACCGTGGTGCTGCCCACCCGGTAGCCCTCCGCCAGCAACCGCTCGTGGACCAGCGTCCCGGTTACCCGCTGCTTCGGCGTCGTCCGCTGCCCCCATTCCTGCAGCAGCTCGTCGATCCGCTCCCGGACCGCGTCCAACACCGGCTGCGGGCGCTTGCCGGCTTCCTGCCGTTTGCGGCTCGCCCTGGGCCTCGAGGTACTTGCGTACCGTGTTCCGGCTCAGCTTCAGATCACGGGCAATCTGTCGGATCGACAGCCCTTCGTGCTGTCGCTTGTGTTTGATAACGTGTGCTTGACGCCGCCCGCTGACTAGGCGCGCCGCCACTGCCGGAAACCGACCGCCCCTGTGGCCGGCGGTAGCGGGTCTACACCTCTACTCGTCGGCGTCGTCGTTGCGGGACATACGTTGGAGTTGCCACTTGACCCACAGGTCGGTCTCGGTGTCGTAACCGTTGTTGAAGCCGTGGAACTCCACGTGATGGTACTGGTGTTCGGTGTTGAACCAGCGCTGCAGCGCGGTTGCCCTGACTGCCTGCATCGTCTCCGGGGAGATTTCGCGGGCCGCGGCGCGCTCGCGCACCATGGCGATGCCGAAGCGCTCGCCTGCGCCGAGCGGGAGCGCGCGGCTCGGCTCGCCGGGGGGCAGGTCGAACACGGTGGCGAGGACCGGGCTCAGCGCCTCGCGCGGCGTCCAGCCCAGGTCGCCGCCGCGCTCCCGGAGGCGCGGGTCAGCGTTGACCTCCCGCGCCAGCGCGTAGAAGTCCGCCCCCTCCGCCAACTGCGCCGCCACCGCCATCGCCTCCTCGTAGGAGTTCTGCGCAATCAGGTAGAGATGCACCTGCTCCGCCACCGTCGGCGCCCGTTCGCCCAGATACTCGGTCAGGCGCGCCGCCAGCACGTCGCGGCGCAGCAGTTCGCGAAACTCGGCGTCCGAGAGCTGGTTCTCGTTGAGCTGTTGGCGGTACCACTCGCGCGCCTCCGCATCGGTAATCGAGTCGCCGCCGCCGCGCGCGAGCTCCTCAACGAACCGGTCGACGTCCTGCTCCGACACCTCAATGGAGTAGGGCGGCTGCGGCGCCACCTGCGCGATTACCAGCTCGCGGGTAAGCGCCTGCAGCATGTCGAGCGGCTCGCGGCGCGCCATCCGCACCCGCTTCAGAAAGTAGCGCATCGTGATCTCGGCGTCGTCCACCACCAGCACCGTCGTCTCGAACGGCGCCGCCCGCTCCCGGTAGATGGCGAACCCGGCGATACCGCCCACCACGACCACCACCACGGCGATGATCAGCACGAACCGCGCCGTTCCCGGCGCCTTGCTGTCGGATGAGTTACGCAGCTTCAATCACGCCGAGGCGGGTTCGGCTTCGACCAGGTGACAGGCGGTCCAGTGGTTGGGGCCGGTGGGCTTGAGCTCCGGCACTTCCGCCTTGCAGACGTCGGTGGCCTGCGGGCAACGGGTGTGGAACGGGCAGCCGCTCGGCGGATTCATCGGGCTCGGTACGTCGCCCTTCAGGATGATGCGCTCGCGCGTCCGGTCCACCACCGGATCGGGAATCGGCACCGCCGACAGCAGCGAAATGGTGTAGGGATGCAGCGGGTTGTCGTACAGCCGATCACTGGTGGTGATCTCCATGATCTTGCCCAGATACATCACCGCCACCCGGTCGCTGATGTTGCGCACCACCGCCAGATCGTGGGCAATGAACAGATAGGTGAGGTTGAACTCCTCGCGCAGCCGCATCAACAGGGTGATGATCTGCGCCTGAATCGACACGTCCAGCGCCGACACCGGTTCGTCGCACACCACGAACGCCGGCCGCACTGCCAGCGCGCGCGCGATGCCCAGGCGCTGCCGCTGGCCGCCGCTGAACTCGTGCGGATAGCGGTTGGCCACCGACGGGGCCAGCTCCACCATGCTCAGCAGCTCCACCACCTGGCGCCGGTATTCCTTGCCGCGCGCGATGTCGTGCACGCGCAACGGCTCGCCGATGATGTCGCCGGCGGTCATGCGCGGGTCCAGCGACGCAAAGGGGTCCTGGAAGATGAGCTGCATGTGGCGCCGCATGCGGCGCAACGCTTCGCCCTTGGTCTTGACCAGGTCCTGCTTCTGGAAAAACACCTGGCCGGAGGTGATGTCGTGCAGTTGCAGGATGCAGCGTCCGGTGGTGGTCTTGCCGCAGCCGCTCTCGCCCACCAGGCCGAGCGTCTCGCCGGTCTCGATGTCGAAGCTGATGTCGTCCACCGCCTTGACGTCGCCCACCTTGCGGCGCAACACGCCGGCGGTCACCGGGTAGTACTTGACCAGATTACGCACCTCGACGAGGTGCTCGCGTTTGGTGGCGGCGGCGGAGTTGCCGTTGTTCTTATTCTTATTCTTACTCATCAGATCTGCACTTTCTCCAGCTTGGCGGCCTCATAGAAACAACTGCGGTGGTGGTCGACGCCGACCTGTTCCAACGCCGGCTCCTCCCGGTGACACTGGTCCATGGCGTAGGCGCAGCGTGGCGAGAAGGAGCAGCCGTCCGGGAGATGCGCCAGGTTGGGCGGCAGGCCCTCAATGACCCGCGGCGCCACCCGGCGCGGGCTGTCCAGCCGCGGCACCGAGGCCATGAGGCCGATGGTATAGGGATGCTTGGGCTCGGCAAAGATGGTTTCGGTCGGTCCCGACTCCACCAGCTTGCCGGCGTACATCACGTTGACCCGATCCACGTAGCGCGCCACCAGCCCCAGGTTGTGGGTGATGATGATGCCGGCCATGTCGAGTTGCTCGCGCAGGCCGGCGATGATCTCCAGGAGCTGCGCCTGCACGGTGACGTCCAGCGAGGTGGTGGGCTCGTCGGCGATCAGCAGCTCCGGGGTGCAGCTCAGGGCCATGGCGATCATGACGCGCTGCTGCATCCCGCCGCTGAACTGAAACGGGTAGTCCTTGATGCGGCGCTCCGGGTCCGGGATGCCCACCATCCCCAGCAGCTTGACGCTCTCCTGCCGCGCCCCCGCCTTGTCCATGCCGCGATGCAGCTCGATAGACTCGGAAATCTGGCGCCCGACGGTGAGCACCGGGTTGAGGGAGGTGGTGGGTTCCTGAAAGACCATGGCGATGCGGTTGCCGCGCAGGTCGCGCATCCGCTCCTCGGTGGCCTGCATCAGGTCCTCGCCCTTGAACAGAATTTCGCCGCCGACGATCAGGCCGGGCGGATGGGGGATCAGGCGCAGCACCGACATGGCGCTCACGCTCTTGCCGCAGCCGCTCTCGCCGACCAAGCCGACGAACTCCCCCTTGCGCACGCGGTAGGAGAGGCCGTCCACGGCCTTGACTACCCCCTCGTCGGTGTAGAAGTAGGTCTGCAGCTCCTTGACGTCAAGGACCGTCTCGCGGTCGTCCCGGCTCTCGGTGGTGGCGGTGGCTGTGGTGACTGTGGTGGTGTCGGCTTCGCCCAAGGTTACCCCTCTTTCGTCAATTACATCAGAATATTGGGCGCTTGGTCAACCCTGCCGCGCACGCCGCCGGCCACCGCGCGCGCCGACCGGGAGGCGGTGCGTTTTGTGGCTGCCGGGCGCGGCGTGGCATTGCGTTACTCCGGCTCGGCGCCGGCGGCGGGCGCGTAGGGCGGGTCGGTCACCAGGCGCTCCAGGACGTCGTACCAGGTGTAATCGACGGTGTAGACGTCGCTGGCTCCGGCGCGTTGGATGTAGTAGGAGCGCCGGTCGGGGGTCGCGTCGCCGACGGCGATGGACACCGTGTCGCCGTTGTCCAGGGTGAGATCGATTGCCATCTGCGGGTCGCTCAGGCCGAAGCGCTCGATCTGATCGGCGGCGGCGTCCTCGGCGACGCGGCGGTTGGCGCCGGGGCCGCTGAGCAGCAGCGGTATGCCGCCGCCCCAGCGCTTCGGGTCCACCGGCTGCCCCTGCGGGCCGGAGAAGTACCATTGGCGGTCCGCGTGTTTCTCCCATGCCTGCTGCAGGCCGCGCCGCGGCAGCGCGATGCTCATCCGCGCCAGGTCGGTCATCTCCACGTACCAGACGAAGGGCCGCGGCTCCGGGCGCGGCTGCGGCTGCGGCCGGCTGGAGAAGTAGTAGACCACCGCCAGCGCCGCGGCGGCGCCGGCCAGGATCAGAATCAGCCGCAGCTTCACCGGTGTTCGGCCCCCCGCGCCGGTGCGGCGGGACGGTGCTGCGCGCCGCCGCCGGCTTGCCGCGGCCGTGCCCCCGGCAGTGCGGAGCGCCGGCGCGCGCCGGCGGGTTCGGGCGGCGGCACGTGCGGCACGTGCGGCAAGGGCGACGCCGGCGGCTGCGGCGGCACCGGCGGCACCCGCGACACGTGCGGCGCCGACAGGTGCGGCGGCACCGGCCTACGCGCCGCGGCCACGTGAGATGTTCGCCAGGTGCTTCTCCAAGGTCGCTTCCACCTCCGGCTTGCCGCGAATGGTGTCGTCGTAGAAGATCACCCGGTAGCCGCTGAGGTCGAAGGGCAGGTCACCGTTGCGCCGCGCCAGCAGCACCGTCGGCTTTTCGAGCGCGTGAGCGTAGCCGAGCTCGTAGAAGACGTTGGCGTTTACCGGCGAAATCTCGGCGATCACCACGTCGGATTCCAGCAGGCCGCTGAGTATGTCCCGGAGGATGATGCCGGGACGGAACACGTCGTCGGCGCGTTGCACCTCGAATCCGCCGCGCTCGCAGACCGGCCGGATCACCTCCTGGTACAGGCTGTCGTAAGGCTCGGTGAATTGCATCACCACGAATGCCCGCGGCGGGGTGCCGGCGGCGCGAACCTCGTCGAACTGCACCGGGCCGGGGCCGCGCGCGGCCAGCCCAGCCTGATAGCCGCCGGGAGGATAGGGCAGCGTCTGGTCGATGACGCGGATTCCGTCCACGGCCAGCGTCACGCTCTGGCCGCGCAGCTCGACCTCGACTTCGTAGCTGACCGCAGGATCGAGTTGCGTGCCGTCGCCTGCGCGCTTGAGGGCGCGCACCCCTTGTCCGGGTACGAACTCCTCCAAGGTATAGGCGTATCCGTCGCCGCCAATGCCGGCCGCGAAATAGCCTCCGGTAGCCGCATGGAAGCCGAGCAGGACGCGCCCGGCGTTACTCGCGTGGTTGAGTCGAATCCTGGCCGCGACGTGTCCGTTGCGTAGCGCCGCCGCCGAAGACAGCGCCACGCCCACGGGCGAGCTTGCATCGCGGGGGCTGCGGTACTCCGCGGAACTGCCGCGAAACGACCAGTTGCCGGCCATCGCAGCCCACGACGGACGAGGTCTGATCTTGGACGCCATACCGGAGGCTACCATGCGCTGCCCGTGCCGCCGAATGCAACCAGGGTAGGTGGTGGTGGTGCCGCGCGGGGCCGTTACCGATGGCTTTGCCGGCGGCGAGCCCTGCCTCCGCGGCTTGCCGCGCGCGCGGGCCGTTACAGCGGCGGCTCCCAGATTGCGGTGAGGCGCAGCACGAATCCCGGCAGCACCGGGTCGCCGGAGATCGTGGCGGGGCGGTCGTGCCACTCCACGCCGCCGTCAGAGTGATAGACCGCGACTCGGCGGCGGTCGGGATCAATCAGCCAGCCGAGGCGGACGCCGTTGGCCCGGTATGCCTCCATCTTACGCTGCACCGCGGCCACCGGATCGGAAGGCGAGCACAACTCGATGACGAAGTCCGGGCACAGCGGCAGAAACCTGCGCTTCTGGCCGGCGGTGAGCCGGGCCAGGCGGTCGCGCCGCACCCAGGCGGCGTCCGGCGACCGCACCGAACCGTCGGGCAGCTCGAAGCCCGCCGACGAGTCGAACGCGACGCCGGAGCCGTCGGCGTCCGCCCACTCCGCCATTTGGGCGCCCAACCGCAGGTTGCGCGCGCTGGTCTCCCCGCCCGCCGGCGGCATTATTGCGACGTCGCCTTCAGCCAAGCGTTCAATGCGCACCTCCGGGTTCAGTTGGCAGAATTGGAAGAACTGCTCGCGCGTCAGATCGAGCGCCGGCCGCAGGCGCAGGACCAACGCCTCTCCGGCCGCCGCCGACAGAACGTCAGGCTGCCGCCCCGCTACCGCTACCACTGCCACGGACGCAGGCTAACGCCCGCACCGCCAACCGTCAAGGCGGCGGGCGCGGCCGTGCCGCCAGCCGCAGGGCCGCGCCCGTTGTTTGACAATGCCGGGCGGAGCTGACTACGGTGCGGGCGTGGGTATGTTTCAGGTGGACGTGAGCGTGGCCAACGGCGACGACGGATCGCGGAGCTTCGGCGAGCGATTCCGGGTTGATACCGGGGCGCTCTATACCTTCATCCCCGAGGATCGCCTTCACGCCATCGGCGTGCAGCCGTTGCTCGGCCGCGACCTGATCCTGGCTGATGGCCGCCGGGAGCGCCGCCTGATGGGCGAAGCACGGCTGACCATTGACGGACTTGAGGGATCGTTGACCTGTCCGGTGATCTTCGCGCCAGCCGGGTCACGGTACCTGCTGGGCGCAACCGCGCTGGAGGCGTTCGGCGTAGGCGTCGACCCCGCCGCGAAGCGGTTGAAACCGATCCTCGCAATCGTCGGCGGCTTCCTTGGCAGTATGCCAATGCCAACCGACCTCAGCGAACGGCCGGCCAGTCAGGGAGAAGCATAAGGGTCGGCGGCGTCGCGGAGGCCGTCGCCGAGCAGGTTGAAGGCCAGCACCGACGCGACCACGAAGGCCGCCGGGATCAGCATCCACGGGTGCAGGGCCACCGCCTTGACGTTCTGGGCCTGGTTCAGGAGCACTCCCCAACTCACCACCGGCGGCTGCAGCCCCAGGCCCAGGAAGCTCAGTGCGGTCTCGCCGAGGATCATGCGCGGGATCGACAGGGTCAGATCGACGATCAGGTAGCTCAGGAACGAGGGTAGCAGGTGGCGCACGATGATCTTGCGTTCCGTGGACCCGGCGATCTGCGCCGCCGTGACGAAGTCCTCCTCCCGGACGCTGATCAGCTTGCCGCGCACCACCCGCGCCAGCGCCGTCCAGCCGATGATCGACAGGATGATGGTGATGCCGAAGTACACCCGCAACGGCGGCCAGTCGATCGGCACGGCCGCGGCCAGCGCCATCCACAGCGGAATGGTGGGTATCGACAGCAGGAACTCGATGAGGCGCTGAATGGCAGTGTCAATCGCGCCGCCGTAGAAGCCGGACAGCCCTCCCAGGATGCAGCCGAGCAGAAAGCTGAGCGCCACCCCGACCAGGCCGATCGACAGCGAGATGCGCCCGCCGTACAAGGTGCGTGAGTAGAGGTCACGCCCCAGCTCGTCGCTGCCGAACAGCAGCAGGAGGCCCGGTTGGGCGACGCTGAGCAGGTGGCGGTCGCAGGGGATCAGCCCCCACAGCCGGTACGGCTCGCCGCGCGCGAACAGGCGCAACGGGTAGCGCACGGTCACGTCTTCGGCATACACCTTGCGGAACGAGACCGGGTCGCGCCCCGGCTCCAGGCCGTAGACGAACGGCAGCCGCAGGCGCCCGTCGGCGTCCACCACGCGGATCCGGGACGGCGGCGCGAACGAGAATTGCTTGAAGCGGGTCTGCTCCCCATAAGTGGCGAAGAACTCCGCCCCCAGGCACATGGTGAGGTAGAACAGCAGCAGCAGCACGCCGCCGGCCTGCGCTACCCGGTGCCGGCCCAGGCGGCGCCACGTGAGGCGCCACTGCGACGCCAGATAGTAACGCTCGTCCGCGTCCGCGCGCTCGGCGGGCACGGCGGCAGGCCCCGCCACCGGCTGCGCCACCGGTCAGGTGCTCCGCTCGTAGCGGATTCGGGGGTCGGCCCACATCAGCAGCAGGTCGGAGAGAAAGGTCCCGATTACGGTGAGGAAGCCGAGCAACATCACGATGGTGCCGGCCAGGAACATGTCCTGATTGCGCAGGGCGCGAATCAGCATCGGCCCGATCGTGGGAAGGCTGAGCACTATCGCGGTAATCGTGCCGCTCGAAATCGTGGCCGGCAGCACCCAACCGACGGCGCTGATGATCGGGTTGATCGCCACCCGCACCGGGTACTTGAACAGCAGAGCGCGTTCGGCGGCGCCCTTGGCGCGGGCGGTCACCACGTACTGCTTCTTGAGCTCGTCGAGGGCGCAGCTACGCATGACGCGGACCAGGGCCGCAGTGCCGGACACGCCGATGATGATCACCGGCACCGGCAGGTGCTTGAGCAGGTCGATTACCCGGCCCACGCTCCAGGCGGCGTCGACGTACTCGGGCGAGAACAGACCGCCGACGCTGGCGCCGAAGTTGCGCACCATGAACACCATCAGCACCAGCGCCAGCAGGAATTGCGGCACCGCCAGCCCGATCAGGCTCATCACGGTCAGCGCGTGGTCGCCAACCGAGTACTGGTGGGTGGCGGAGTAGATGCCGATGGGAATCGCCGCCGCGTAGATGAAGATCAGCGCCGCGGCGTTCATGATCACCGTCAGCAGCATGCGGTCGGCGATCAGCTCCGAGACCGGCTTGACCCAGTCCATGGAGCGCCCGAAGTCGCCGGTCAGCGCCCGCCCGGCCCACTTCAGGTACTGCCGGTACATCGGCAGATCAAGGCCGTAGCGGCGCTTGAGCGCGGCCAACTCCGCCTCGTCCGGGGCGGCGCCGCGCATCGCCAGCGACTGGACGTAGCTGTTCAGGTAGTCGCCGGGCGGGAGCTGGATGATGGCGAAGGCCGCGATCGACAGCAGCACTAGCAGGAGCACCATGTAGAGCGCGCGGCGCAGGAGGTAGTACGGCACGGCGTTACCGGGCGGCCGCCGCCACGGGCACGGCAGCCGCCCGCATCACGTTTTTTGGCGGGCGCGGACTCAGCCGCGCCGGCGGCCTAGTTCTTGAAAAACCACTGTTCGCCGCCGTCGAGCACGGTGATGTTGTAGAAGTCCTTGGCGACGCCGATGTTGCCGAGGTTCCGGGAGTACACCAGCGGCGAAGGCACGTCCACCGCGATTCCGATCACCCACAGATGCTCGGCCTGAATCTCGAATACCTCGCGGCTCGCGGCCAGGCGCTCATCTGCGTCCGGGGTCGACTGAATTATGTCGCGCAGCTCGTACACCCGCTTGCCCGCTTCGGTCGGCTCGACGCCCTCCTCGCCGCCGGTTTGGTACCAGCGCCACCAGGTGGGCGTCGTGGTGCTGAATCCCTGGAAGAACCACGACGGCACCACGCTAGCGCTGCCCAGGCCCCAGGCGGTGAGCACGTGCTCGTTGGCCTGGAACGCCGTCCACCAGGCGCCGCCGTCCATCACCTTGGTCGGCACGTCGATGCCGACTGCCTTCCAGTACTGCGAAGCCAACTCGGACCCCGGCGTGACCGAGGGAAACACCTCGTAGTAGGTCAGCGGAACGGTCAACCGCTTGCCGTCGGGGCGCAGGCGGAATTCGTTGTTGGCGTCCCACTCCAGGCCCATCGCGTCCAGCAGGGCGTTGGCCTGGTCGGGATCGTAGGCGGCGTAGGAATCTTCCAGCTCCTGGCTGAACATCGGGTTGCCGCGCACCGGGGCCACCTGCGCGGGGCGGCCGAAGCCCAGGAACAGCGACTCGATAAAGTCCTGCCGGTCGAGCGCCAGCGACATCGCCTGGCCGAAGCGCGGGTCCTGGACCAGGTCGCTCAGTACCGGGTCGGACGGCGCGTTGTTGAAGAAGAAGATCAGCGGGTGGTCGAGCCAGTCCTTGGTGAGCAGGATGTCGAAGTTGCCCTGGTCCTGGTTTTCGACGTACAGCGGATAGTCGCTCAGCTTGACGAAGTAACCGCCCTCGACGTCCAGTTCACCGGTCAGAATCTTGAGCGACAGCACCTCCGGATCCTCGGCGGTGGACTTGCGGATGTAGTCGATGTAGGGGAGCTGATTGCCGGCGGTGTCGATCTTGAAGTAGTAGGGGTTGCGCACGAACAGGAACTCGCCGGGGCCGACGACCTCGCTCACCTGCCACGGGTTCACTACCGGGAACTCCAGGGGCTCCATCACGCTCATCATGTAGGTGCCGTCCCAGCCCATCGCGGCGGCTCCGGTATCCAGCATGAAGCGCGGCCACTCGTCGTCGCCGAAGCCCTTTTCCTTCATGATGGGGATGATGGCGTCGAGGTCGTTGTAGTCGGTATGAAACTGCTTGAGGTAGTGGGCCGGCTTCATGGTGCGCGGCACGCCGCCGCTGCCGTGGGTATGGAGAATCACCTCCAGCAACCCGTAGGGTTCCGCGAAGTTGAGGCGGAACGTATGCTCGTCCACGGCCTCGAACTCGGGGGGCTCACCGCCGCGCACCAGCCACACCGGGTAGTTGGGGTAGAGCTCCTCATTCTCCATGATGTCCTCGAAGAAGAACCTCACGTCCTCGGTGGTCACCCGTTCGCCGTCCGACCACATCATGCCGCGGCGCAGCGTGAACGTCCAGGTGGTGCCGTCGTCGCTGATCGACCAATCCTCGTACACGCCGGGGCGCACCTCCACGCCCACCAGATTGGCGTGGTGAGCGGTGGGACTGGCCAGCATCTCCACCAGGTCGGCGTTGGCGGCGTGGCGGATGATCGGGTCCCACGTGGGATCAAGACTGGTGGTCCTGAGCGTGCCGCCGTAGGTTCCGACCTCCTCCCACGGCTCCATCACCAGCGGGTTGTCGGGCAACCGCTCCGCGACCGGCGGCAGGCTGCCGTCGGCCACCCGCGCGGCCAGCATCGGCGCTTCACCGAACGAGGTGATGGTGATCTTGCCGCTGTCCAGGTTGTAGCTGTCGAAGCCGACAATTGCGTCGCCGCCACTGCGCTCCATCGCCGGCTCGGCCGCAGCCGCCGGCTCCGCGCCCTCCTGGTCCCCGCCCGCGAATGCCGCCGCCGCGGCGGCGCAGCCCAGAGCCGCCGCCAGCCCGGCGGCCTTACGAAAACGTCCCATTAGTCCCATTACGGATAAAGTGCTCCTTTGCAGCGTGCCTGCAGTCCAAAGTCCAAAATGCGCGTGCCAGTCTACCCGCCCCCGCGCATCCCTTCAACCGCGCCACGGCCTGCTACATAGATCATTACTCGTATTGTAATTACCGCACCCTCAGCCGGTCCGCCGCCGGCGACGCGGACCGGAGAGCGGATGGCCGTGAGTCGCCGAAAGGGTCAGTCATGCGCCGCGGCGCGACTCCTCCAGCTTGTTCTGAAGGTTGGCCGAACGATTGTAGAGTGCCTCGGCAACGTCGTCGTATTCCGGAGGCTCCACCCCCTCGCTGCGGTCGAACGGTATCTCCTGAATGGTTGAGCCCCGCTCCTCGGGGCCGTGACGAAACTGCCATACTCCCACTTCGCGCGGATGAAGCGCCGCCGATAGCGCCGTCTCTCCGCTCTCCTCCGCAAGCACGCCTTCCCGCATGAGATTGCCGATCTCCTTCAGCAGCCAATCGCTATGAGTCGTAATGATCACGCGGACCCCGGCACGGACAAGACGGGCCAGTGCCACGGCGACGTGGGTTTGCGCCGCCGGGTGAAGGTGAGCCTCCGGCTCCTCGATAATCAACGTGTCGCCGATGGCAAGAACGCCACGAAGAAACAGCACCACGGGAGCAAGCTCGGACACCATGGACGATGCGCGTGTCATACGAACGTGACCCTTGGTACCATGCGGGCGGTACACGAACTCCGTGAAACCCGATGGTGACGGCGCAAGCCGAACCACACCGCCCAGGGTATTGGCTTCCAGATCCGTAGCGATCTGATCGAGTCTATCAGCTTGCCTTTCGCTCCGGTACAGAATGAGTTGCTCCATGAAGTCGACTATCACTCCGGACAGTGCCGGAATCTCCGGGAACCGATCCAAACCCACGCGTGTCGCTCGCTTTACCAGTGAACTGGTGGTCACGCGATAGGTCTGCATGATGCCGCTTCGGGCCGCAGGTAAGTAACGAATAGCGGGATCGCGCCGTGCGTCTGCGTAAAAAAAATGTCCGATTATCTCGTCCAAAAAAACTGGATAACTCTGTCCCTGTTTGAGGCTGAGTCCGATCTTCCTCCTCCTCCTCTCCATTTCTGACCTTGGAGGCTGATCTCCTTGTAGCAACACAAAGTCCGCGGTTTCGCCGGATGAGGTACTGATTTGGTCCGATAGTTTCATATTGACACGCACACGAACGTTGCCGCTAGTCTTGATCCGTATGTCGACCTCCATAATACCATCTGGTGATGATGCGCGAATAACTCGGACAGGCTGGTAGAGTCGAAGCAGCGCTTGAGCTCAGTCCTAGCGTCCGCTCCGGACTCCTTCAGGTAGCTTGAAAGAGTACTGCGTACTCTGATCGGCAAGTCGGAGTACATGAATGGCCTCTTGCTATTATCCAGCGTCCGGCGAAGTTGAAGGTATTCGTCGCCCGACACAGGCTCCTCTTCGAAGCGACTAAATCGAGACCCCATAGGATACGGAAAGCTGCGTCCGACAATGGGGAGGGTTGAAAACCCGCCAAGCGCTTTGTCCAAAGCGTATATCAAGATCGACAGGTATGTCTTACCGGTGTTGCTTGGACCGACGAACACCGTAAGCGGTCGCAGGTCCACTGTTCCGGTGGCAATTGGCCCCAGATTCCGAACGCTGACTTGAACGTCATCGGCCATTCTACAGCCAGCCGTAGTACCGGGGATCAGCGGGCGTCAAAGGAAGCGTTGGCGGATGGGGGCTGGTCTCAATGGCGGTCAGGCGGTTCTCAATGGCCTTCAAGCGTTCCTCTATGCGGATGGCATCGGCGCGGTCCTCGGCGCGGGCCTCACGCATATCGCTTCGTAGATTGTCCAAGGAACCGTGTAGCGGCGCCGCGATGGCAAAGGCTATCGCTACGAGACCTACCACCAGTCCACCGATGGCGGTCACGATGGTCACGATGATAGCGCGGTCAGGCGGCTGCGCCTTCGGCGGCGGGGTATCGTTGGCCTCATCCATTAGCACGGACAGTACCTGCACAGGTGCCACGCTGGCAAGGCGGGCACGGGCGCTACCAGCGGCACCGACAGCGGCGTTGGCGGATCGCTGGCAAGCACGGGCGCCGGCTTGGTCATCGCCTCCGCCGGCAGGCAGCGGGGGCGGCTCGGCCAAGGCGCAAGCGAGGCGCGCTACGGTGCGCCAAGCGTAGGCGCGATCAGGCATGGTCACTTCAACCTTTCGGGATTTGGCAATTGCCGCCACAGGTGGCCGTCGACCGTCGCGTTGTCGCCGCCGCGCTTGTTGTGAACACCGCCGAGCTGCTTGAGAAAGAACGGCGTATTGGTCTGTACGGACTGATCGCGTAGGGCGCGGACCCAAGCGACCTGCATCGGCCTGGCGCCGGGGCCGCTCTCGCCGCCGGCGATCACCCAGTGGAGCGTTCCGTCCGACAGCCACTGGGTGAGGTCGAGCGGCGCGAGCAGGGGTTCGGCTGAAACGAACCGCACGGGAGCCGGCAAGCGACCCAGGACGGTCAGCCGAGGGGCGTACTTCTGGCTCTCTACCGAGGTCCCGATCCAGATGTTGGCGGGCCATCCACCGGGGAAGCGGTCCTGGTACCGGGACCACCACTCCACGGCGCGGCCGGGCCGCTTGGTGAGAACCTGGAATACGTGGCCGCGCTGCGCTACGGCTTCGACCATCACGGAGAACATCTTGGTGATGAAGTCGAACGGCACCTGGGGATGGAACACGTCGGACATGCTGTTGACGAATACGAAGCGCCGCTTCCGCCACTTGAGCGGCGCCTTGAGACGCTCCGGGAAAGTGTGGACCGTATCGGGCGTCGCCTCGTAGCCGGCGACGCCCATGGCTCGCAACCGCGGGTACAGGGCGAACATGTAGCAGTGTTCGCAGCCGGGCGAGACCTTGGTGCACCCGGTCACGGGATTCCACGTCTCGTCCGTCCACTCTATCGCTGACGGCATGTCAAGGTTGGGTTCCGTTCGCCATGCCGTTTGCCTTGGTGCTCAGCTTGGCGGAGATGTTGCGGCGCTCGTCGAGCATTGAGATGACCGACGCTTGGCCAACGCGGCCCGATTGCGAGCTGATGAGCGCGTCCTTCAATGCCTCGTTCGCGGCGCGGGTTACATCGGCGTGGCTCAGGCCGGCTGCCGACGACGCGAGACGCGCCCATGCTACCGGCTTGGCGGTGGTTCGAGCCAACCGCGCCTGCAGCAGCTTGGTGATCTGCGCCTCGTCGGGGAGGTCGTAGTACAGCACGTCGTCGAAACGCCGGAAAAGGGCAGGATCGAGAATCGCGGAGTGATTGGTCGCGGCCACGACCATGCTGTGCGAGCGCTCCTGCTCGATCATCTGCAGAAAGCTGTTCAGCACGCGGCGAATCTCCCCGACGTCGTTGGTGGCGCCGCGTTGTGACCCGATGGCGTCGAACTCGTCGAAAAAGTAGACGCCCCGCGTCCGGCTGGTGGAGTCGAAGACCTGCCGCAGCCGGGCGGCGGTCTCGCCCATGTACTTGGTGATGAGCGCGTCGAGCCGGACCTGCAGGAGAGCGATTCCGAGCTCGCCGGCCAGCACCGAGGCGGTCATGGTCTTGCCGGTGCCGGGCGGTCCCACCAACAGCAGCTTGCTACGGGGGAGAAAGCCCCTGTTCGACGATGCGGGCGGCGTGACGCTGTTCGCGGACCGCGCGCGCGAGTTGTCGGCCCACGCCGTCGCCCAGGACCATATCTCCCAGGCGGCACTTCGGGTAGGACGCCTCCAGCAAGCCTGCCGGTATTCCGCCGCCGCTCGGCGCTCCCGGCCGGGCGGAGAGAGATCGCGCGTCGCGCCCGTTCTTGGCCTTGTCGACCAGCGCCCGCAGTTCCACCGCCAGCTTGCCGTGGCCGGCGCGCGCTTCATGCGCGGCAACCTGCAAGGCTGCGGAGAAAAAGCGCTCCTCATCGCCTTCCAGGTGCGACGTGAGCAACGCCTTGATCTGGTCACCGGTGGCCATAGGTAGTCATACGCAGAAGACTTTCATCACTTTGTCGCCGAGGTGGTTGATGACCTTGACCGCGATGCGTCGCCGAAGATCACGAACAGGTTGTCGGCGCCGGAGGCGATCAGCACGTCAAGAGCGGGCGTCGCCGGCTCCGCAGGAACTGGAACCGCGCGCTCATCCCTGCTTCGGGTCGAAGCCCGTTCGGCGCAGCAACGCCTCCAGCCGGTCGGCGCGGCGCCGCTCCTGCTCCGCCCGGGCGCGATGCTGCTCCGCCTGCCGGTGCTCCTGTTCTGCCTGGGCGCGCTCCTGCTGGGCGCGGACAAGCTCCTGTTCTGCCCGGGCGCGATGCTGCTCCGCCTGCCGGCGCTCCTGTTCCGCCCGGACAAGCTCCTGCTCCGCCTGCTGGCGCGCCTGCTCCGCCCGAACGCGCTCTTGCTCCGCCTGCGCTGCCTTTTCCTTGCCGGTGGGAATCAACGCGCCGTGCTCGTCCGTCCAGCGCAGCCAGGGGCCCCGCCCGTCCTCGAACTCCCCCTCCCACTGCACCAGCCCCAATCCCAACTCCGGGAACCGCAGCGCCGCCTGCCGCTCGTAACGCCCTCCGGTCAAGCAGTACGCGCGCACGTCATCGCGCATCACCACGTGCCACGGATCGTAGATCACGTAGTAGCGGACGCCCATCCCGGCGTAGCGCTGCCGCTTTTCCTCCACTTCGCCGCCTATCGGGTTCGACACGATCTCCACCACCAAGTCCGGCGGCTTGCCGAACTCCCATACGAAGTAGGAGCGGTGCCTCGTTTCCCACAGGTGCGCGCGGCTCCGCACGTCCAGGCTCAGGAACATGTCCGGCACAATCGCCGGATTGCGCGGCTCCGGGAACACTCCGACATTGGCGGAGGCCAGAAACGGACGTCCGCCGCCCGGACCGGCCCAGGAGCTGTACAACGGCTCGGTGAGGAGGCGTTGCTGCTTCTGGGAGAGCATGTCCACCGGCTCATCATCCTCGGTGATCAGGGATTCGATATCGACGCCGAGCTCCGTCCACGTAGCCGGCTCGCCGGCGTGCGGGTCATGCCCGGCATAACCGGCCGGGGACGTTGGCGAGTCCATGGGCAGAAGTATAGCACGGACTGCCGGCCGCGTGCTATCACCGGGCCGCGAACACCGCGTTCCCCGACGCGCACCGGGACCAGCGCCAGGCAGGCGCCACCGCGCAACACCCCCAATGCTCGGTAACGACCGGAACTACTCGTCCATAGTCGAGGTCGGCCCGATGGTCATCCGGTGCGGGCTGACGATCCGCGTGATCGCGCCGCGCACCCAGCGAGTAGCGGCGAGATCGACCGGCCGCAGGTTGAAACCAGCCAGGTAGCTGGGCCGATGGGACTTCATGTTCAGAAACGGATAGAACGCCTCGAACTCCTCGGACGCCGCCGCCATCGAAATCTCCTCGATGGCTTGCTCCTTCACGTCTTTGGAAAACGTCTTGATGATTTCATAACTGTTGCGGTTGCTTCGCAGATTCACGAGCAGGCGGCTCGACACCGTGCGCATGGTACTGGCGAGCGAGCTCAGATAGTCGGCGCGGTCGAAACCTGCCGGCGCCAACTCCGCGACGTTGTCGGGATGGTAAAGATAGTTCTCGAAACAGTAGTAGCGCAGCACCAGCAGATTCGGACGGATACGGCGTACTTCGGCGATCTCCGCCGTGCCCAGATAGTCGCGGTCGATCAAGCCAAGGAACTCGTTTGATTCTTCCATCCGGATAGAGATCGAGTTCTTGTCGCGTGCGGAGACGAATAGCGCGTCCTGAAGGCCGATCGAGTTGTAGAGCGGCGCGTCCTTGTTCTCACACAGGATCAGACGCTTGTTGGGAAACACCTTGAGCGCCGAGCTGCGCGGCACGGCAATGTCGAATATACGCTCGGTCTTCGGGACGGGCCGCAGTACCTGCGGGCGATCGAAGTCCAGATCGTTGAAGTCCACGATCGCCGTATCGTCACTGGAGCTTGCGTAGTCGATGAAGCCGAGGGAGTGGCTGGCCGTCCACAGCTGCGAGTGCTCCGGAATCCAGCGCTCCACGATCTCCTGCAGCAAAGCGTACTGAAGCCGGGTATGCAGGTGCGCGTCCAGCTCGTCGATGAAGTAGATGGCGTTGGTAAAGTGCTCGCGCCGAACAAACAGGTTGAGCAGGATGTTGAATATCTCTTTTTCGCCGTTGCTGAGCAGGTCGTAGTGGATGTTCGACCGCCCTTTTCTGAACTGAATGTCCGGCGGCGTTCCTTCCAGCGCCGGAATCATGCCGGTCAGGCGCAGGGCGGTCGCTCCGCCGTTGCCGAAGATTCTGACCATCGCGTTGTTGATCGGCTCCAGGAAACGAGCCTTCATCTGTTCGGAGTCGAAGCGCTCGCCCCACACCACGCGCAGGATCTGCGTGGTGACGTGGGAGACGTCGGCCTCGAAGCGAGTATCCCACTCTAACGATCGCTGCGGGCGGTCGGCGTCGGCCGGCAGGTCGGCGGCAAGGCCGCTACGGCGCCGGAGCTCAGGGACGGTGCGGAGCGAACTTCTGCCGTAAAACGCATCCCGCAGGTTCAGCTCCCGGCAGCACGCCGTCTTCCGCCGGTTTGACCGCCGAAGGGTGTATCCGCCGCCGAGGAAACAGGTTACTGTAACGTCTTGGTCCCGGTCCTTCTTGATGAAGCTCATGTACGGATCCGCCGTGCCTTTTGACGGGCCGGAGAGATACTCCAAGGCGTCGAATATGGATGATTTTCCGCTTCCGTTCGCTCCGATCAGCAGCACCAGCTTTGCCGGAGCCGCCGACAGATCGATCTTGAGGTCGGTGAACCGCTTGAAGTTGCGGAGACGGAGTTCGCTGACGTTCATACGCGGAAGACCTTCATCACTTCGTCGCCGAGATGGTTGATCACCTTGACGGCGATGCGGCCGGAGGCGGGGCGGTCGAAGGGGCGGGACGTGTCACTGCGCAGCGTCTCCCAGGCGTCGCGGTCGATCTCGGCCTTGAGGGTGGTCTTGAGCGCCTTGTAGGGATCGTTGGCGCCCAGGAAGTAGGCGTGGCGGACGAAGAAGCTCTCCTCGTTGTAGTCGGTGTCGATGAACCAGCAGGCGATCCCTTCCGGGCCGTCGCTGCGGATTTCGCCGGTGCCGGGATGGAATACGTCCACGCCGTTCACCTTGACCCGGAAGCGGCCGTCGCCGTCCGGCAGGATGTCGACGTCGGGCTCGCCGAAGATCACGAACAGGTTGCCGGCGCCGGTGTTCTTCAGGGCGCCGGCCATGTGCAGGTCGGCGTTCATGCGCGCCTTGAGCACGGGGACGCGGGCGAGGCGGCGGAATTCCGAGGCGTGCGCCTCGTAGCTGAACGCGCAGGCGATCAGTACGTCGAATTCGGAGTCGGCGGCTTCGCGGGCGGCAACGACCAGCTCGGCGCGGGTGACGGTGCCGAACTCGGGGCCGATGAAGATGCCGGCGCGGCGTTCGGCGCCGGAGTCGGAGTCGCCCTCGACGTAGCGGCCCTCGGCGCAGATCAGTTCGCCGGGCCACGGGGTGAGCGCGGTGAAGTCGATGCGGTCTTCCTTGTGCGCCTGTTGCACGCCGGCGGTCTGGAGGTGCTCCAGGATCGTGGCGGCGAAGTCCTGCGGCGCGTCGTAGCCGGTGCGGCTCTCGGCCAGGTGGTCGATCGGCTCGTCGTTCTCGTCGACGCCGAGGGTGCGATGAGGGGCCAGGCTGTCCACCGTGAACGGGCCGGCGACGCGGACGACGCCGCGGTCCTCGTAGGGCTTGTCGTAGAGGTACTCGTAGTCGGCCTTGGCGGCGATGGCGGCGTCGATCTCCCGCTGCCGCGCGATGCGCGCCTCCCACCAGCGGCGGTGCAGGCCGGTCGGGCCGGCGGCCCACTCGTCGTCCGCTTCGCGCGGGATTTCCCATTCTTCCCACGCGCCGCCCAGGGTGGCGTTCAGTTCGGCGCGCAACGGCTCCAGCTTCTCTTGCCAGCGCTCGTAGATCACGTCGATCTCGGCGTTGTTGGCGATCGACTTGAGGGTGATGTGCGGCACGCGCTCGTAGATGAAGCCCTGCCGGATGTCGCCACGCGTCGGATGGTCGGACGGTACCGTCTGCAAGAGTTCCGCTTCCTTGCGCCGTCCCTCCACGCTGTCGGCCAGTAGGTAGTAAGGATAGCGCGCACCCATCACGCGGGAGCGCGCCAAGGCGAGCGCGACGCGCGAGGTGTCGATGGTGATCCAGCGTCGCCCCCACTGCTCGGCGACGTAAGCGGCGGTGCCTGACCCGCAGGTGGGGTCGAGGACGAGGTCGCCCGGGTCGGTGGTCATAAGTACACAGCGCTGAACTATTTCACGGTTCGTCTGAACAACGTAAATCTTGTCAGTGGCACCGCGTGTTTCCTTCCAAAGATTCGTTTGAGGAGATACTGGGTAATCAGAAAGAAAGTATATCCTCTCCAAATTAGAACCCACCTGCAAAAGACGACCTGACTTAGCAAGTGCGTTCATACCCTCTTCATTTGTCAGCCAACTATTGCCACCCGGCGGGCGGAACTTCTTGCCTTCGAAGACAAAATCGAATGTTGCAGACTCGTTTTTCCCTGCCGGTCGTAAGTCCACAGTACGGAAGACAGAACTTCCCGATGGTATGAGTGAGTGGTTTTCCCGCTCAGCCTTACTCAATACGTTTCTTCGCCACGACGAATCTTGGAACCATTTCCAGTTGGAGTCGCCCTCAACATCTTTCATCTCGAATAACGATCTGAATTTGAGCCGCTCCTTATTACGTGCATAGCAGCAAACATAATCTAACATACCCTCGATAAGTTGCCCGCCCAATGGCCTTGTTTTGGTACGGAACGGAATCAGCGAAACAAAGTTTTGGTCCCCGAACACCTCGTCCATTACTGCCCGCACGCGGTGGACGTTCTCATCGCCGATCTGCACGAAGATGCTGCCGCTTTCGGTGAGCAGGTCGCGCGCTACCAGCAGCCGGTCCCTCAAATAGGTCAGATACGAGTGAATGCCGTCGCGCCACGTGTCGCGGAACGCCTTGACCTGCTCCGGCTCGCGGGTGACGTGCTCGGCCTTGCCGTCGCGCACGTCGCGGCTGGTCGTCGACCACTGGAAGTTGGAGTTGAACTTGATGCCGTACGGCGGGTCGAGATAGATGCACTGCACCTTGCCGCGCAGCCCCTCACGCTCGGCCAGCGACGCCATCACCTGCAGGCTGTCGCCCAGGATCATGCGGTTCGACCAGTTGGCGTCGTGGCGGTAAAACTCGGTGCGCGCGTCGCCGTCCGGCAGGCCGTTGAAGTCGGCGAACAGGTCGGGTTGCTCGTCCGCCTCCCGCTCCGCCGCCTTGCTGCGGCGCAGCAGGTCGTCGATCAGCGCCTTGGGGTGCACCTTTTCCTGGATGAACAGCGGCGGCGCCTGGACCACCAGATCGGCCGAATCCTGCTCATCCTTGCCGCGCCACACGAGTTGCGGATCGAGGTCGCGGTTGCGCCGCTCATAGGCGACCCGGACCGGTGCCTGGTCCGCCTCCTCCATCATCGACCGATACTCGGCGGTGGGGATGTTCCTCCGCGACGCCTCATCGTGGGTAATCGTCTCCACCGCCTTGGGCTGCTTTCGCCTTGTCTTCGCCATCTATCGGCGCTCCTCCTCTGCTTCCGTCAGTATTCTGCAGAACTCGATCATGTCGCTGATGTAGAAGCGCCGTTCGCGCGCTGGACGACCGGCGTCACACATCGACCGCCTCTCTCTCGACATAGGGGCGTATTTCGGCGCGAACGGTAGTATTCATTGCCAGGTCGACCGGCCGGCCGAGCAAGTCTTCCAGATACGCCTGCGCGCCGAAGTAGCGCTTCCAGTCGGGCGGCGGAGCGAACGTAACCAAAACGTCCACGTCGCTCCCGTCGTTGGCCTGATCTCGCGCAAACGAGCCGAATAGCGTTATCTCGGCAATGCCAAAGCGCTGCTCCAGCAACGCCTTTTGCGCGCGCAGCAGGTCCAGTACCTGGTCTCTGTTCATCGTGTCCCCGCTTCCAATCTCAGACCTCATCCCCCAGCCCCTCCTTCCTGCCTACTAGGCTGCAACCCGCCGCAAGAGCTTTCGGTTGAAGTCCTCGTGCGACTCCAGCGACGAGATCATATCACCACCGACGTCCGAAAGCCGGGCCAAGTCGAGCCGCGGAATCTCCGCCTGATTCTCGAACACCAGAATCGACTCGAACTCCATCTCCCGGCGGTGGAAATAGGAGAGCATGATCGTCGTCAGCCGCGCCTTGTCACGGTTCGGAACCCCGTACAGGAACAGCGGCACGTCGCCGCTGCCCTCGATCCGGTAGTCCACCGGATACGCCTGGGCGTTGGGCACCTGCGGCAGGTAGTCGCGCTGTAGCTTGGACTCGTCTACCAGGCGAGAGAGGAGATCGGCGAGGTCGTCGTAGAACGTCGAGCCAACGTTCGAGCGGGACAGGAAGGTCAGGTCGTAGATCCGGGTCAGCGCCTGCCCGAATCGAAAGACGGCATCCGGAAGCTGCTCGGGGGCGGTGTCGAGGCAGAAGGCGCCACCGTCCCACTGCAGTCCGCTCTCGCTCATGATGCGTTCGAGCAGCATCCCTCGAGTACCGTCCAAGAACGAATCGACGTCGTGCTCGTAGCTGACGTGCATGAGTGTGTGGCCGCGGTCCGACAGACGCAGCCCGCCTGCCGGCGCCTCCAAAACGTGGATTGGATAGCCGTCCCCGTCGGGGAACCGGAAGTGGGTCCGCAGCATCAACGCTCCGTCCGGCCGTCGCTGCAGCTTTACGTCCTCACATAGACGCTCGCACAGGAGCTTCGCCAGCGCGTCTACGTCGAGCGTCATGAGAACAGCTCCGGCTGATCGCGCCGGGCATTCGGGTGACTCACCTTGAAGTCGTCGATCAGGCAGGCCAGAGCGCCTTCGAGCGTCTTGAACCGATCCGTCGCTTCCGCTTCCGAGTCGGGCTTCACGCCCGCCGCTATGGCCGTTTCCGACGCGCGGTGGATGTGCGGGCGAAAGACGATGTCCCCATGCTCGTGACTGGGGCCGTTGTAGCGCGCGAGCGTCAGAGGCGGGGTGGCGGATGGAAGATAGGAGATGCCGCAGGAGAAGTCGTTCTCGTCGTCGATGCTCTGCCGCTGATAGATCAAGAACCGAGCGTCTTCGCGTTCCAAGCCCGACACTTGAAAGACGCGCTGGCGGTGCATGGGCCTTGCCTTGGGCTTCTCCGACCAACGCGCCCTCGAGTTGGTGACGCGCTTCGGCATCACCCGAAGCGCTATGAGCTCATCATCCGTATAGAGCCGAATTGGCATCCTTTCCCATTCTCCTCAGATCATCGTCGGCCGTCTCGTCGTTCTGGTGGGCCAGCAGGTGAATCGCCTCCAACACGGAATTCAGCGTTGCGCCCAGTCCCACACCGGGAACAGCTCGTCCTGTTCCCGGCGGCGGAGGGCAGCGTATTCCGCCGCGGCGTCCTGCGGTGCCACCTTCCGCAGCAGGCCCTCCAGCGGTATCTTGCCGGCGGCCAGCCAGGCGAGCGCCTTTTCATACCCTGAAAAAACCGTCTGCGCGGCGAGGTTGTAGTCCCGGTTGTGCCCGCCATGCGCGAACTCGCGCCGCCGCAACGGGAGCTCATATTCCCAGCCGCCGCGCAGCGTCATCATCTTGTAGAACACCGCCTTGAGCAACCGGTGCGCCGCAACGTCGCTACGGCGCACCCACGGCGTTCCCACCAGCACCAGCTCGGCGCCCATGCGCACCACCTCGCAGGCCGCGGCGACCGCGGCGTCGTGGCCGGAACACTCGACCACCAGCGCCACCCGCCCGGCCACCGCCGGGTCATCAACCGGCACCTCCGGGTAGACCCGGGCAATGCCGGAGGCCGCGGCCTGCCGCCGGCGCCGCGGCGCCGGATCGACCGCCGCCACCTCGTAGTTGGAGATGCGGAACAGGTGCGCGGCCAGGTACCCGACCGGCCCCAGCCCGGTAACCAGCACCGCATCGCCGGGCCGCGCCGCGGTGGTCATCAAGGTGGTCATCGACACGCCCATGAGCCGCGCCACCACCGCGGTCGCGGGGTCCAGCCCGCACGGCACCGGCAGGGTCAGGCGGGGGGCGAACTGCTGCGTGCTGCGGTTGCTGCCCTGGCAGAACAGCGTGTCACCCGGCGCGATGCCCTCCACGCCGGCGCCGGTCTCCTCCACCTGAAACACCGCGCCATGCCCCGGCCGCACCGGGAAGGTCCCGGCTCCGACGCCGGTCAACGCCGCCAGCGCCGAGCCCGGGCTGTCGATCGACGCCACGGTGCGGCCGCGCACTTCGCCTGGGCCGAGCGGCGGGTCGCGGTAGCCGCGCAGTTCCACCCGCTGCGGGCGCGGAAACACGATCTCCAGGTGAGGCGCGCTCTCCGCCCCGGCGGCGGCGGAGGTGGGAGTCGGCATGGCGCTGCCAAGAGTAGCACGCCGGCGCGCAACCCGCCCGGCCGGCCCGGCGGCGGCCCGGCGGGGCGCGCCGCCGGGCGTCCTCGCGTCCTTGACAGGCGGCGCCGTAGTGCTACGGTAACGAAATCAGGAGGAAGTGAGATGCTGAATCACTGCCCGGCAAGAGCGGCGTTCGTGGCGCTGCTCGTCATTCCGTTGGCCGCGGTTACCGCGTGGGCAACAGGCGAAGCGGAAATGGAGAGCGGTTCCGCCGCGAACGTCGACACGGTGCCGGTATACGGCGGCAACTTGAACATGGCGCAACGACAAGGGGCGTCGCCGCTGGACCCGGTCGACATCAACCGCGACGTGGTCGCCTTCGGCGCGTTCTACGACCACGCCTGGGTAGTCGACTACCTCAAAGGGCCGCGCGGCAGCGGCGAGGAGTCGTATCCCAACCACTGGTTCATTGACATCAGGAAGCAGACCAGCCAGCTCTTCGAGTCGTGGGAGTTTCCGAACATCGAGAGCGCGGTGTTCCGCGTGCGCAAGGGCGTCCGTTTCTGGCAGGCCGAGGACGTGGCGCGCCCCAACCCGGCGCTGGCCGATTACTACGGCACCGAGCTGACCGCGCAGACCATGGTGGACCGCTGGAACGTGGATGCCTCGATCGCCGGCGCCGCGGCCGCGGACCGGGACTGGCAGTGGAGCGTGCGCGCCGATGATCCCTGGGTCATCGACGTCAAGTTCCCGGCGCCGGACGCCACCAACTGGTTCATCATCACCGTCACCCGCATCTCCTGGTCACACCCCGCCATGCACACCACCGAGGGCGTCAATCCCAACGACTGGCGCGACGCGCTCGGCACCGGCCCCTGGATCCCGACCGACCACGTGCCCGGCGTGACCACCAAGCTCAAGAAGAACCCCAACTATTGGGACGTCGATCCGTTCATCCCGGAAAACAAGGTGCCCTATCTGGATACCAAGACCATGACCCCGACCGCCGACGACCCGGCGATTACCATCGCGGCGCTGCGCAGCGGCCAGCTCGACGCGTTCGGGTTCCACGGCCTGCAGCCGGAGGACGTGGCCGCGCTGGAGCGCACCAACCCGGAGCTCGGGCACGTCCCGCAGGGGTCGTTGCTGCGCGGCTACAACGTAAACCTCAACGTGGCGGGCAGCCCGTGGGCGGACAAGCGGGTGCGCTACGCGGCGATGCTGGCGGTCAACCAGCAGGAGATGGTCGACTCGTTCTACTACGGACTGGCCTACCCCGGCGGCTACCCGGCGCAGTCGCTGCACGGCGACAACTTCATCGGCTACGAAGACTTGAAGGCGATGGGGCGCGGCGACCTGGCGGAGCTGTACGAGTACCATCCCGACAAGGCGCGGGCGCTGCTGGCCGAGGCCGGCTACCCGGACGGCTTTGACACCACCATCCTGGCGATGCACTCGGTGGCCGAGGACGTCGAGCTGTTCGCCGGGTACCTGCGCGAGGTGGGGATCAACGCCGAGCTGGACCTGATGGAGTCGGCGGCCTACTACTCCGCCTCGCTGGGCCCCGACCCCGACCCGCGCTTTACCGGCCTGACCTTCATCGACGCCGGCGCGCCGCAGATTGGCCTGATGGGCACGATGAACTTTCACCACGACCCGCGCGCCTCGCTGGTGTGGTACGGCAATCCGCTGGGCGACCAGGTCACCCCCGAGAACCGGGCGGCGGCGGAGCGGCAGATGGAGCTGATCGACGCCACCAAGACCGCGGCGGACCCCGCCACCTACCGCGAGCTGTGGACGGAGCTGTACCTGCACACGCTGGAGGAGGCGTGGCACGTTGCGGGAGTGACGGTGGAGAACCACGTCTACTGGCAGCCGTGGGTAAAGGGCTTCGGCGGCGCCGTGGGCGACCTGAGCTCGCAGGCCAACATCAGCAAGTGGTGGTGGGTAGACTGCGAGGCCAAGCGCGCGAGCAGCGGCCGCACCTGCGCGGACTAACGGCGAAGCGCCGGCCGCCCCGCGCCAGTTTGGTGAGGCGGCCGCGCCGGTTGGCGGCCCCGCGGCCGGCGGCAGCGCAGCCGGCCGCCGCGGGGCGCGCCTCCCGCGCCTGCCCGGTTCATGCACGCCTACGTCCTCCGCCGGCTGCTGCTGATCGTCCCGACCCTGTTGCTCATCACCGTGATCGTGTTCGCCGGGCTGCGCTTCGTGCCCGGCGACGCGGTCGACATCATGGTGACGCTCACCGCCTACAAGACCGGCGACGAGGACCCGCGCACGGTGCTGCGGCGCGAGCTGGGGCTGGATCTGCCGATTCACGTGCAGTACGGGCGCTGGATGGCCGGGGTGTTGCGCGGCGACCTGGGAACCTCGTTCTGGTCCAAGCTGCCGGTGACGCAGCAGATCGTGATCGGGCTGCCGGTGTCGCTGGAAGTGGGGGCGCTGGCGCTGCTGTTCTCGCTGCTGCTGGCGCTGCCGGTGGCGATCTACTCCGGCATCCGCCCGGACAGCGTGACCGACCACCTGCTGCGCGCCGTCGCCATCACCTTCATCTGTATTCCGAGCTTCTGGATCGGTACCATGGTGCTGATCTATCCGCCGATCTGGTGGGGCTGGGCGCCGCGCCTGTCGTGGATTCCGTTCGCCGCCAACCCGCTGGCGCACGTCGTGATGGTGGTAATCCCGGCCTTCATCCTGGGCATGTGGCTGTCGGGCATCACCATGCGGCTCACGCGCAACATGATGCTGGAGGTGCTGCGGCAGGACTACGTAAGGACCGCCTGGGCGAAGGGGCTCAGGGAGCGGCTGGTGATTGCCCGCCACGCACTGAAGAACGCGCTGATACCGGTGCTGACGATGATCGGGCTGCAGCTACCGGTGCTGGTGGGCGGCGCGGTGGTGGTGGAGTCGATCTTCAACCTTCCGGGGATTGGCGGCATCATGGTGCAGGCGATGGAGAAGCGCGATTATGCAATTGTCTCCGGCCTCAACCTGGTGGCTGCCACCTTCATCCTGTTCGTGAACCTGATCATCGACCTCAGCTACGCGTGGCTCGATCCGCGCATTCGCTACCGGTAGTTCATGGCGGCAACCCACCAACCTGAGCCGGCGGTCGCCGCGGCGGACGTCGTGGCGGAGGTGGCGGCGGACCCCGCGGGGCGGAAGCTGGTCACCTTCTTCCGGCGTCTCTTCAAGGAAAAACCGGTGGGGGCGGCGGGCCTGGCGGTGGTGCTGCTGTTCTTTCTGACCGGCGTGTTCGCCAACCGGCTGGCGCCGCACGACTACGCCGATCAGGACGTGCCCCGGCGCCTCGAGGGGCCGTCCGCCGAGTTCCTGCTGGGCACCGATCAGTTCGGCCGCGACTCGTTGAGCCGCATCATCCACGGCGCCCGCATTTCGATGGTCGTGGGCCTGCTGGCGAGCGCCTTCACCGTGATCACCGCCACCGTGCTGGGGGTGGTTTCCGGTTACTGGGGCGGCAGCTTCGATCTCGCGCTGCAGCGCCTGGTGGACGCGGTGATGAGCTTCCCGTGGCTGTTTCTGGTACTCACGGCGATGCTGCTGCTCGGTCCGAGCATCCTGTCGATCGCCATCGTGATCGGCGTGCCGTGGGGCATCGCCAACGTGCGCACCATCCGCAGCGTGGTGCTGAGCGTGCGGGAACACGTCTACGTGGAGGCGGCGCGCGCCACCGGCGCCCGGCCGCGGCGCATCCTGGCGCAGCACGTGCTGCCGCAGACCATCGCCCCCAACGTAATCCTGTTCACCACCACGCTCGGCTCGGCGATCATCGGCGAGGCGACGGTGAGCTTCCTCGGCTTCGGGATTCCGCCGCCGCAGCCGACCTGGGGCGGCATGCTCAGCGCGGAGGGCCGCAAGTACATGGAAGTGGCGCCGGCGCTGGCGCTGTGGCCGGGGTTGTGCCTGGCGCTTGTGGTGTTCGCGATCAATATCTTCGGAGATGCCCTGCGCGATCTGCTGGACCCGCGGCTGCGCGGCGGCGCCGGGCGCTTCGACGCCGGCGGCGGGCGCGCGGCCGCCGCGCGCGCCAAGCGGTGACCGGGCGGGAGCGATACGGAGTGGCGACTGACGTGGCTGACACGGCGGACACGGCGGACACGGGTAGCGGGACGGCGCCGCCAGCGGCCGGCTTCCGGCCGCTGGCGGAGGTGCGGCGCGAGTTTCGCGTGCGCTGGTACCGGTCACCGGTCGAGCCGGCGCTGCTGCGCGAGTTGATGCGGCGTAGCGACTGGCGCGGCGGCGCGCAAGCCGGCGGTCACCTGCTGGCGTGGGCCGCGACCGGAACGCTGGTATGGCTGCTGTTCGCGGCGGAGTGGTGGACGCTGTTTGCGCTGGCGCTGATGGCGCACGGGGTGGTGGGCTCCTTCTTCAAGGGCGCGGCGATCCACGAACTGGGCCACGGCACGGTGTTCCGCAGCAAGTGGCTGAACGGGCTGTTCACGCATCTGTTCTGCCTGCTCGGCTGCGTCAACGTCCACGACTTCAAGATAAGCCACGGCTACCACCACCGCTACACGCTCCATCCCGAGGGCGACCGCGAGGTGGTGCTGCCGCAGAATCCCGCCTGCCGCTTCCTCTACCTGCTGCAGTTGTTCACCGTCAACGTTACCGGCGGTTACCAGTCGGCCGGGCTGTGGCCGGTGCTGCGCCAGCACCTGCTGACCGCCGCCGGCCGCTATCCGCCCGCCACCGGCGAGGGCGGCGACTACGACGGCGAGTGGCTGCGGGCGGTCTACCGCGGCGCGCCGGCGAGGCGGCGCCGGGCGGTGTGGGCGGCGCGCGGCATCCTGCTCTACCTGGCCGGCGCGGTGGCGCTCCCGTTCGCGCTGGGCGTTCCGCTGCTGACGCTGCTGCTGACCGCGCATCTGGCCGTTGGCCATTGGCTGCGCTGGCTGGTGGGCGGGCCGATGCACGCCGGCCTGCGCGACAACGTGCCCGACTTCCGCCTGTGCGTGCGCAGCAACACCCTCGATCCGATCTCGGAGTTCCTCTACTGGCACATGAACTGGCACACCGAGCATCACATGTACGCCGGCGTACCGTGCTACAACCTCGCCCGGCTGCATCGAGTGATCAAGGACGACGTGCCCGTCCCGCGCTCGCTGTTGGGCGCCTGGCGCGAGATCCTGGCCATCTGGAAGCGGCAGCAGGAGGAACCGGATTACCAGTACGCCACCCCGCTTCCGCCCACCGCGCACCCGCCGGTGGCGTCACCCGCCGACCTGCCGCAACGCTCCGCCGCGGCGCGGACCCGCGACTCCGCGCTCGACGCCGCCGGCGACCCGCTCACCGCCGGTTCCGCGAGCGCCTCGGACGCGCGCTCTGCCAGGCCGGCTTGACATCGCTCCCGCGATCTGAACAGTGGGACCAACCGCATGACAAAGAAGAAGTTGGCGTTGCTCGGGGCAAGCCATATCCATACGCCGGGGTTCGTCGAGGTGCTGGCCGCCCGCGCCGACGTCACGGTGGCGGCGGTGTGGGACCCCGATCCGGCCATCGCCAGGAAGTACGCCGCCAAGCTGCAGTGCCGCGCGGCCGCCGACGTTGCGAGCGTTCTCGGTATGCCGGATCTGGACGCCGTCGTGGTGTTGTCGCAGACCAATCGCCACGCGGCGTTGGTGCGCCGGATCGCCCGCGCGAAGAAGCATTGTTTCGTCGAGAAACCGCTCGGTATCGGCCTGGCCGACGCCCGGCAGATGCTGCAGGACCTGGAAGCGGCGGGGGTGATCTTTCATACCGGCTACTTCAACCGCACCATCCCCGCGCACCGGCTGCTGCGGCGCCTGATCTCCGAGGCGGCGTTCGGCGCGATCAGCCGCATCCGGCTGGTGTTCGGCACCGCCGCGGCGATCAACGGTATCTTCCACTCGGACTGGGAGTGGATGGCCGACCCGCGGCAGGCCGGCGTCGGCGCGTTTGGCGATCTGGGCACGCACAAGCTGGACCTGCTGCTGTTCCTGATGGGCGCCACTACGCAGTTGGAGGCGGTGACCGCCGCCTTCTCGCGCCCCGTCGGGCGCTACCCGCAAGGTGAGGAGTGCGGCGAGGCGATCCTGCGTTTTGCCAACGGCACCATCGCCACCCTGGCGGCGAGCTGGATCGATCTGGCGGAACCCGCCTCGCTGCTGATCAGCGGCTCGCGGGGGCACGCCGTGATGCGCAACGCTCCCGGTATGCCGCACCACGATTGGGACAACGAGCTGTTTCTGCTCGCCGACGGCATCGACGGGGCCACCGGCAAGGAGCCGTGGACGGACCTGCCGGCAAAGCTGCCGGCGCCGCTGGAGCAGTTCCTGGACGCCGTGGTCCGCGGTGAGCGGCGCCACCTGGTGAGTGTCCGCGAGGCCGCCTACGCCAGCTACGTGATGGAGGTGATCTCGCAGGCGGCGGCGGAACGGCGCTGGCTGCCGATCGACCCTGCGCTGCCGTGATGCGGATCGGAATCTTCGCGTACACGTTCGTGCGCCCCACCGTTGCGGAGGTATTCGACGCGATCAAGGCGCGCGGTCTGCGGCACACGGAATGGAACTACACCGCCATCGGCCGGCAGGAAGTCCCGGACGCGATTGACGAGGGGTTGGCCGAACAGGTCCGCGCGAGCGCCGCGCAGCGGGGGATTACGGTGGATTCGGTGGCCGGCTACACCAACCTGGTCGATCCCGACCCGGAGCGGCGCGCCGCGGGCTTGCGGCGGCTGCACGGGTTGATTCGCGCCACGCGGGCGCATGGCGCCGGCAAGGTGGCGCTGTGTACCGGGAGCCGCGACCCGCGCAGCATGTGGCGCTGGCACGACGCCAACGACGCGGCCGGCGCCTGGGCCGACCTGGTCAGGTCGCTGGCCGGGTGCCTCGAGGTTGCCGAGGCGAGCGGCGTGACCCTGGTTTTCGAGCCGGAAGTCAACAACGTGATCCACACCGCCCGCAAGGCGCGCCGGCTCCTGGACGAGCTGCGGTCACCGCGTCTCAAGGTGGCGTTCGACGGCGCCAACATCTATCACCGGGGCGAGCTGGTCAGGCAGCGGGAGCTGCTTACCGAGGCCATTGACCTGCTCGGCGGCGACGTTGCCCTGGCCCACGCCAAGGACATCGAGCAGGACGGCGACGCCGGCCACGCCGCGGCGGGCACCGGCCAGCTTGACTTTGGGCATTACCTGGCGGAACTGAAGCGATCCGGGTACCGCGGCCCGATTCTGCTGCACGGCCTCGCCGAGAGTCAGGTGGCGGCAAGCATCCGCTTCCTCAAGGGCCACCTCGGCGGCGGATGACGCAAGGAGAACGCGTATGCAGATCAACCTCGACGCCAATCAGTCGGGCCTGGGGCGGGTGCCGTTAGCGGAGTTGCTGGCGCCGGCGCGGCAGTGCGGGTTCGACACGGTGACGTTTCCGCTGTGGGAAGTGAGCAGCGAGCGGCAGGCGCGGGCGGCAACCGCTCAGCTCCGGGACCACGGCCTGGAATGGTCGCTCATGCCGATGGACCTCGACGTGATGCGCGAGTGCTCGGCCGCGGACTTCGCCGCCGACCTGGGGCGGCTGCGGCGGCAGATGGAGTTGGCGCAGGCGGCGGGGGTGCCGCGCTACTACAACCACGTCTGGCCCGGCAGCAACGAACGCAACCGGGAGGACAACTTCGCCTGGTGCGTGGAGCGCTTCGGCCAAGTGTTCGAGGCGGCCCGCGCCCACGGCTTGCAGGCGGGGCTGGAGTTTCTGGGGCCGAAGCCGTTGCGCGACTCGTTCCGCTACCCGTTCATTTGGACGTTGCCGGAGATCCTGAAGCTGGCCGACGCCATCAGCCCGCAGGTCGGCGTGCAGTTCGATACCTACCACTGGTACACCTCCGGCGGCACCCGCGACGAGATCAAGCTGCTCGGCAGCGGCGACCGCGTGGTGGGCGTCCACCTCAACGACGGCTGGAAGGGGCGCGCCCGCGACCGGCAGCAGGACCTGGAGCGGGAGCTGCCGCTGGCCACCGGCGTCATCGACAGCGTAGCCGCGGTCCGCGCCCTGCACGAGCTGGGCTACGCCGGCCCGGTATGGGTGGAACCGTTCGAGCCGGCCGCGACCCGGCTGCGGGCGCTGCCGCTGCCGCAGGCGCTGCAGGTCGTGTACGCAAGCACCAGGGAAGTGCTGCGCCGCGCCGGCGCCCTCCCGAGCGGTTGACACGCCCGCTACGCCTCGGCCACGAAGCGTAACGCGTCCGGGAAGTTGCTCTTGCCGCTGGGGCGGCGGGAGGCGACGCCGAGGGCGGCTTCCCACGCCGCGGCGAAGGCTAGCAGGTCGGCCTCGCCGCGGTAGCGGCCGACGATCTGGGCGCCCACCGGCAGCCCGCCGGGGGTAAAGCCGCAGGGCAGCGACAGCGCCGGGTGCGAGGTCATGGTGATGAGCGAGCAGCTCTGCATCCAGTCGATGTAGGTCTCCATCGGCACGCCGTTGACGGAGCGCACCCAGTCCACCTCCACCGGAAACGGCACCACCTGGGACACGGGCAGAATCAGCACGTCGAAGCGTTCCAGGAACGCGCTCATGCGCAGGAACTGCGCCGCGCGCAGCTCGTGGGCGCGAATTACCTGCGGCGCGGTCAGCGCCAGGCCGCGCTCGACGTTCCAGATCACGGTGTCCTTGAGCTGCGCGCGGTGGTCGCGCAGGTGGGCGGCGTGGTCTCCGGCGAAGCGCAGGGCGCGGAGCACGTCGAACGCCTCGGCGCCGCCGGAGAGGTCGGGATGCGCCTCTTCGATGACGCAGCCCAGGTCGGCGAGCCGCGGCAGGGCGCGTTCGATTACCTGCGTTACCGCGGGCTCCACCGGCAGCAGGCCGAGGTCGCGGCTGTAGGCCACCAGGCAGCCCTTGAGGTCGGCCGGCGCCACCGCGGCCGGGGGCGGCGGTTCGGTGAGCGCGGTGGGGTCGCGCCGGTCCGGGCCGGCGATTACGCTCAGGAGGAGCGCCGTGTCGGCCACGGTGCGCCCCATCGGGCCGAGCACGCTCAACGTCTCCCACGGGTCGCCGGCCGGGACCTTGGGCACGCGCCCCGGCGTGGGCCGCAGGCCCACCACGCTGTTGAAGTTGGGAGGATTGCGGATCGAGCCGCCGTAGTCGCTGCCGTCGGCGAGGGCGATCATGCCGCTGCTCAGGGCCGCGGCTCCGCCGCCGCTGCTGCCGCCGGCGGAGCGCCCCAGGTCGTAGGGGTTGCGGGTCACCCCGAACACGGTGTTGAAGGTGTGCGAGCCGGCGCCGAACTCCGGCACGTTGCTCTTGCCCACCACCACCGCGCCGGCCGCCCGCAGGCGCCGCACCATCAGGGCATCGTGCTCGGCCACCGCCTCGCGGTACAGCGGCGAGCCGCGGGTGGTCGGCAGCCCCGCCACGTCCACCAGGTCCTTGACCGCGACCGGCAGCCCGGCAAGCGGGCCGGGCGCGTCCCCCGCTCGATCCGGCGCAGGTGGGCGGCCAGCAGCTCGGCGGCGCTGACCGCGCGCGAGCGCACCAGTGCGGCCAGCTCGGTAGCCGGCCGCAGGCACAGTTCGGCGTCGTTCACGGTGAGGCACGCCACGGCATGCCTTCCAGGTTCGCCGGGCGCGCCGCTCTTGTCAATCACGGGGCGGGCGGGTATCCTTGCGCCAGCCGCCCCGGGTGCGGACTCCGATACCTTGCGGCGGACTCTGTGGCACGCTCGGCGGGAGGCGGCATGAGGATGGCACGGCTGCGCAAGGTGCTGGCGCACAACTATCAGCTCTACTTGCTGGTGGCGCTGCCGCTCGTCTACCTGATCATCTTCCAGTACGTGCCGATGTACGGCGCGCAACTGGCGTTCAAGAAGTACCGCGCGGCGCTCGGCATCTGGGGCAGCGAGTGGGTCGGGCTGGACCACTTCATCGCCTTCTTCCGGTCGTATCAGTTTCAGCGCATTGTGCGCAACACCATCTCCATCAGCGCCTACTCGCTGGTGGCCGGCTTCCCGGTGCCGATCATCCTGGCGCTCGCGCTCAACAACAGCGCCGCGAGGCGCTTCAAGAAAACCGTGCAACTGGTCACCTACGCGCCCCACTTCATCTCCACCGTGGTGATGTGCGGGATGATCATCCAGTTCCTGTCGCCGAGCGTCGGCATCGTCAACAAGTTCATCGCCGCGTTCGGGCTGCAGCCGGTGGGCTTCATGGGGCGCCCGGAGTGGTTTCAGACCATCTACGTGTTCTCCGGCATCTGGCAGCAGGCGGGCTATGCGTCGATCATCTTCCTGGCGGCGCTGGCCTCGGTCTCGCCGGAGCTGCACGAGGCGGCGATCGTCGACGGCGCCGGCCTGCTGCAGCGCAACCGCCACATCGACCTGCCGGCGATCATGCCCACCGCCATCATCCTGCTGATCCTCAACGTCGGCAATCTGATGAGCGTCGGCTTCGAGAAGGTGTTTCTGCTGCAGAACACCATGAACCTGGAGACCAGCGAGGTAATCCAGACCTTCGTCTACAAGCGCGGCGTTGCCTGGCAGCCCCCCAACTTCTCCTACGCCGCGGCGGTGGGCCTGTTCAACTCGGTGGTCAACCTGATCCTGCTGGCGGCCGTAAACGCGCTCGCGCGGCGCGTCAGCGGTACCAGTCTGTGGTAGCGGGCGCCCGCGGAGCACGCGGCGCGCGCGGCGACCGCGGCGACCGCGTCTACCTGCTGGCCAACCACCTGTTCCTGGGCGGGGCGCTGCTGATCGTGCTCTACCCGCTGACCTACATCGTCAGCTCCTCGTTGAGCTCGGTGCAGGCGGTGCTGAGCGGCCGGGTGTGGCTGTGGCCGGTCGACTTCTCGCTGGACGGCTACCGCGCGGTGGTCAACTACTCCAAGACCTGGATCGGTTACGCCAACACCCTGATCTACACCGGTGTGGGCACCGCCATCAACGTGGTGCTCACGATCCTGGCCGCCTATCCGCTGTCGCGGCGCGACATGACCGGGCGCGGCTGCATCATGTTCCTCATGACCTTCACGCTGCTGTTCCACGGCGGGCTGATTCCCACGTATGTGCTGATCCAGAAACTGGGCATCATGAACACCCGCTGGGCGATGCTGCTGCCGAGCGCGCTGGGGGTGTGGAACGTGATCATCACCCGCACCTACTACCAATCCTACGTCCCCAACGAGCTGCTGGAGGCCGCCAAGATCGACGGCGCCAGCGACTTCTCGTTCGTGTGGCGGGTGGTGATTCCGCTGTCCGGCGCCATCACCGCGGTAAACGTGCTGTTCTACGCGGTCGGCCACTGGAACTCCTACTTTCCGGCGCTGCTCTACCTGCACGACCGGAACCTGTTCCCGCTGCAGCTCTTCCTGCGCCAGATCCTGATCATCAACGACATAGACACCGACATGATGCAGAACCTCGACGTCGCGCTGATCGACGAGGGCCGCCTGGGGCTGATGGAGCTGATCAAGTTCTCCATCATCATCGTGGCCAGCCTGCCGGTGCTGTGCATCTATCCGTTCGTACAGAAACATTTCATCAAGGGTGTCATGATAGGCTCCCTGAAGGGTTGACCCGGCAAACCGGGCAGCCCGAAGGAGAAGAACATGCGAGCGAAACGCGTGCTTCGGGGGAGCGGCCCGGCGCTGCTCATCGTGCTCCTGGCGGGAGCGCAGTTCGCCTTTGCCGGCGGCGAGGAGGAGGGCGCCGCGGCGCCCGGGGTGATGATCAACGGGGCGGGCCAGCTTCCGATCGTCGAGCAACCCTACACTTTGACCGTGGCGGCGATCATCCCGCCCAACATCGTCGACATCAGCACCAACACGGCCACGCAATGGGCGGAGGAGCAGACCAACGTCAACGTCGAGTGGCAGACCCTGCAGTGGGGCGGCGAGGGGCGCAACAAGGCCAACCTGATGCTGGCCAGTGGCGCCGACCTGCCCGACGTGTTTCTGGGCAACCAGATCGTGCGCGGCGTCGACTTTGCCTACGGGTCGCAGGGGCTGCTGGTGCCCCTGAACGACTACATCGAGAACGAGTCGGTGCATATCAAGAAGCTGTACGAGCAGATCCCGCTCACCGCCAGCCAGATGACGATGCCGGACGGCAACATCTACTCGATCGGCTCGATGTCGCTGATCCGCCAGAACCGGCCCTACGCCAAGGCGTGGTACAACGATCAGTTCATGGAGACCCTGGGCCTGGGCATTCCCGACACCACCGACGGCTTTCTGGAGCTGCTGCGCAAGGCCAAGGTGACCGACGTGAACGGCAACGGCGACCCCAACGACGAGATTCCGTTCACCGGCGAGAAGGGCGAGATTCCGCAGATCTTCACCATGAACGCGTTCGTGTACATTGACGGGAAGCGCGTCAACGTGGACGCGGACGGCACGTTGTGGAGCCCGATCGTGAGCGATCAGTTCCGCGACGGCCTGCGCTACCAGCACCAACTCTACGCCGAGGGGCTGTGGGACCGGGAGCAGTTCGTGCAGGACCAGCAGCAGATGAAGCAACTGGTGATGGGCGGCGACGCGGCGCGGCCGGTGATCATTTCGCAGCACATCAAGAACCGCTTTATCGACGCCGGCCACGCCACCTACCGCAACTGGTTCAACAACTATCCGCCGCTGCAGGGGCCGGACGGGCACCGCACCGCGGCCTTCAACCCGTTCTCGACGGTTCCCGGTTGGGGCGCCATCACCAGCGCCGCGGACGAGCCGCTGATCGCCTGGCGCTGGTTCGACTTCCTGGCCACCCAGGAGGCGCAGTGGCGCATCTATCAGGGCGAGCAGGGGAGCGACTGGGAGTATCCCGCGGAGGGCGAGAACAGCTTCTACGGGACGCCGGCCAACCTGATCGAGAAGGTGTTCATGTGGGCGGAGCAGGAGCAGAACCGCGCCTGGCTGTGGCTCTACCCGCGCCAGGGCTACGAGTTCCGCACCGTCGACGACGGCGACCCCTACAACGAGGCGGGCCGCCTGTACCGCCAGTCCCTGAAGTACTGGGAGTACGTGCCGGACGAGAAGTTGGTGCTGCCGGTGCTCAACATGACCGAGGACGAAAACGACGAGTACCAGGCGCTGCGCTCGGAAATCCTCGCCTACCACAACGAGAGTTGGGTCAAGTTCATCACCGGCGATCTGGACGTGGACGCCGACTGGGACGGCTACGTTGCCACCCTGGAGCGGATGGGCCTGGGCCGCCTCCTGGAGATCGCGCAGAAGGTGTACGACCGCCAGTACGGCTGATTTTTTGGAAGGCTGATTTGTTGCCGGCGGGAGGGCTGCACGGGCGCAGAGAGGCTGCGCCGGCAACCCTGCCGCCGGCCACCGGGCAGGTGAAGCGCCCGCCCGCAATGAAGCGCCGGCCCCGGGGTGGAGCCGCGGGGCCGGCGCGCGCGTCAGAGGATCAGCGGGGCGGGATCAGCGGTAGTCGCCGATTTCCTGCAGGAAGCGGCTGTGGGCCGCGTGGTGCAGTTCGACGTAGCGGTCGATCTGCATGTTCCGCATCTGTTGCAGGTAGCCGTCCCACTCCCTGGCAATGTCGCCGACGCCGGTAATCCAGCGCGCCTCGTTGCTCTTCCACAGCTTGTCGATGTCGGTGCGCAGGTTGTTCACCTCGGTCTGTTCGTCGGAGGCGAACTCGGCGCGCACCCACTGTTCCTTGGCCTTGAAGCGCACGTAGTGCTCGTAGTACTGGTCATACAGGAACTGGGTGGACTGATCCATCGCCAGCCGCGGCCCGAAGTCGTCCTCGCGGAAGATGCTCGGAAAGGTACCGCCGGTGGAGATCTGGATGCGGCGCTCGGCGTCGATCGGCTGCGGCGTCCACACGCCGTCCACCTGCATCACCCCCTCGGGGATGGCGCCGTACTGCGCCTGCACGCTGTTTTCCAGGGTGTAGAAGCGATCCACCCACGCCATGGTGTGCTCGGGGTAGGGGTTGGTGTCGGTCATGAACCACACGTTCTTGATGGCCAAGCGCCCCGGATGCACCCACACCTCCGGCTCGTAACCGGGGGCGCGGAACGGCGGAATCGACACGAACTCGTCGCGGTTGGCGGTGACCTCGTTGGTCGCCGTATAGCCGCGCCGCGCGATGATAAAGCCGTAGCTGTTGCCGGCGGGGTTGTCCACCTTGGCGTTGAAGTCGCTGGCGGTCTGGGTAAAGCTCTCCGGGTCGATCAATCCTTCCTCATAGAGGCCGGCGAGATATTCGATCATCTCCCGGTAGGCCGGGGTAATCGGCGCGAAGTACGCCTGCCCGTCGCGGATGGCGATGCCGTTCTTGGTGGGCATGCCCCAGATGCCGTACAGCGAGCGCAGGTGCTGGGCGAATCCGTCGTTGGCCACGAAGGCGAACGGAACTTCGTCGGCGCGGCCGTTGCCGTTGGGATCGCCGTCGCGGAAGGCGATCAGCACGTCGCGCAGCTCCCCGGTGGTGGTGGGCATATCCAGTCCCAGCGCGTCCAGCCAGCGCTGGTTGATCATGTAGTTCTGCTCCAGGTAGTTGGACTCCAGGAACAGGAACCGGGCCAGCGACTGCATCTGCCCCTGCGGGTTGAGCATGTAGGCCAGCGCCTCCGGCTTCTCCGCGAAGATGCGGTCCAGGTTGGGCGTGTAGCCTTTGCCGAGGTGCGGGCGCAGGTCGGCCACCACGCCTTCCTGCAGCAGCTTGGCGATCAGGTTCTTTTCCAGACCGCCGACGCCGAGCATCATGTGCGGGTAGTCGTCGGAGGCGAACACGATCGACATCTTCTCGATGTTGTCGATCGGCACGAAGTCGAGCGTCACGCCGGTCGGCTCCACCCAGCTTTGGACCCACGGGTTGTCGTTGGGGTCGTGCGGCCAGCGCCCGGCGTGCCAGCCGGCCACCAGGGTAATGCCCGGCTCCACCGGGAACATGCCCGGCGCGGTCAACTCGGTCATGACGGCGCCTTCCTCGGCGCCGGCGGCGAACATGAGCGACGGCGACGCCAACAGCGCCCCCGCCAGCAACAATCGGAGTGCAGTTTGCATTGCACCCTCCCTTTGTGTGATGGGTCCCGGTAGGCGGGACCGGTGCCATAACGGCTTCTTGCGGTTCTCGGGTCGTAAGGTCAGCCCGCTACCCCTTGATCGAGCCGACCATGATGCCCTTGACGAAGTGGCGTTGAATAAAGGGGTAGAGGATCATCAACGGAGCGATGGCCACTACGATTATACCGTATCGCAGCAGGTCGGCGATGAACTGGCGGCGCTGAATCTCCTCCGGCGACATCGTCTCCAGGCCCTCGCCGCCGCCGGTGAGGAGCTGATTCAGAATCAGCAGCCGGCGCAGCACCAGTTGCAGCGGGTACTTGGACTGCTCGTTGATGAACAGCAGGGCGTGGAAAAAGGCGTTCCAGTTCTGCACCACGTTGAACAGCACCACGATGGCGATGATCGCCTGCCCCACCGGCAGCACGATGCTCACGAAGAAGCGGGTGTTGGTGCAGCCGTCGAGCTGCGCCGACTCCAGCAGCTCGTCGGGGACGTTGGATTGGAAGAAGGTGCGCGCCACGATCAGGTTGAACACGTTGACGGCGTTGGGCAGCATCAGCGCCCACACCGAGTTGTTGAGGCCCAGCCGCCGCACCACCACGTAGAAGGGAATGATGCCGCCGGTAAAGTAGAGGGTGAACACGAAGTAGAACATGATCAGCCCGCGCCACCGCAGGTCGCGCCGCGACAGGGCGTAGGCGGCGGGGATGGTCAGCACCAGCGACACCACGGTTTGGCCGACGGCGTAGATGAGCGAGTTGCGGTATCCGACCAGGATGCGGTTGTCGCGCAGGATGTAGGTATAGCCCTCCACGTTGAGGCCGCGCGGCCACAGGTAGACGTGGCCGGCGGACACCATGGTGGGCGAACTCACCGAGGCGATCACCACGAAGTAGACCGGGTACAGGGTGAGCGCCAGCACCAGCGCCAGCAGGGTCACGTTCACGCCGTCGAACACGCGGTCGGCGCGGCTGCGGAAGTCTACCACCGGCGGCGGGTTACCACAGCGAGGCCTGGCCGAAGCGGCGGGCGAGGCGGTTGGCCAGCACCAGGATGCCGAAGTTGACGACGGTTTCCAGCAGCCCCACCGCGGTGGCGTAGTCGTACTGAGTCTGGCGGATGCCGGCGCGGAACACGTAGGTGGACACCACCTCCATGGTCGAGATGTTCAGGTCGTTCTGCATCAGCAGCACCTTCTCGAAGCCGATGGTGAGCAGGTCGCCGAGGCGCATGATGAACAGGATGGCGACGGTGGGCATGATCCAGGGCAGATCGACGTGCCGGATGATCTGCAGCTTGTTGGCGCCGTCGCAGAACGCGGCCTCGCGCAGGGAGGTGTCCACGGCGCTGAGCGCGGCCAGAAAGATGATCGCCTGGAAGCCGGCGTTCTGCCACACCTCGGAGAGCACGTACAGGGTCGGCCCCCAGTTGGGGTTGGCCATGAAGAAGATCGGTTCGCCGCCGAGCAGCTCGATCAGCGAGTTGACCATGCCGATGCGCGGGCTCAGAAAGAAGTAGAGGATGCTGACCACCACCACGGTGGAGATGAAGTGGGGGGCGTAGGTCACCATCTGCACGCTCTTCTTGAAGAAGCGGCTGCGCGCCTCGTTGATCATCAGCGCCAGGGCGAGCGGGATGGGCCAGGTGGCGAGGCTGTAGAGGGCGATGACGATGGTGTTGCGCAGCACCGGCAGGAAGTAGGCGGAGTTGAAGAAGCGGATGAAGTGAGCGAACTCGTTCCACTCCGGCGCCGAGCGCCCGGTGCGCAGGGAAAAGCCGTCGGTAAAGGCGATGCGCAGGCCGTAGATCGGCAGGTAGCGGAACAGCAGCACGTGGATCACCGCCGGCAGGATGAACAGGTACAGCTCCCACGAGCGCAGCAGGTAGCGGGTGATCTCGCGGGCGCGTTGGCCGGCGCTCGGGCGCAACACCACGCCGCCGCCGCCGGGTGCACCGCCGGAGGCCGCGTCTTGATCCCTCGTCGACATCGGCCCGTATATTAGTAGTTCGCCGCCCCCTGCGCCAACCGTGCCGGCGGCGGCGCCGGCCACGCGCCTGCCCGGTCGCCCCGCGCGCCCGGTCGCCGCACCCGCTCAGGCCGCGCCTCGCCCGCGGCCCGCCGCGCGGGGCGGCGCGCAAGGGGTTTACCAGAATTCGATTCGGGGGCAAGGTGGCAGCCGTGAAGCGCAACACCATGAAACACAAGATGCTGGCGGGGGAGCCGGTGGTCGGCGCCGAGCTGGCGCTCGGTAGCCCCGTGATCGGCGAGATGTTCTCGCTGGCAGGATTCGACTTCGTGCAGGTGGACTGCCAGCACGGGATGTGGGACGAGGCCGGCGCCTGCGAGGCGTTCCACCGTATCTGCCTGGGGCCGGCCACGCCGTCGGTGCGGGTGCCGGACAACGACTACGCCGGCATCGGCCGGCTGCTGGACCGCGGCGCCCTGAGCATCATCGTGCCGATGGTCAACAGCCCGGAGGAGGCGCAGCGCGCGGCCCGGGCGGTGCGCTACCCGCCGCACGGGGCGCGCTCCGGCGGCGGCCCCGCCGGCTACCTGACCTACGGCGCCGACTACGCCGCCGGCGCCAACGACGAGGTGCTGCTGATGGTCCAGATCGAGACCGAGCGCGCGGCCCAGGCGGCGGGGGAGATTCTGAGCGTCGCCGGCGTGGACGGCTGCATGATCGGGCCGGGCGACCTGAGCCGCAGCATGGGCCTGGACCTGAGCCGCGCCCCCGACCGGGCGCGCCACGCGCAGACCATTCGCGAGATCCGCGACGCCTGCCTCCGCGCCGGCAAGCTGCCCGGCATCGCCACCGGCGGCCGCGGCGCCGAGCAGTATCTCAAGGAGGGTTATCTGTTCGTGCTCGCGATGGGCGACTACGCCCTGATTGCCGACGGCGGCCGCGCCACCGTGCAGTGGATCAACGAGTTGCGCCGCCCGCCCGCGTAGCGGTCCCCGTTACCAGGAGCGTACCCATTCTTCCAACGCTTCAAGGAACCCCTTTGCCCTCCCCAACTCAAATCCGCTTTCGTGGCCGCCGAAGCCGCCGATGATGATTCCCTGCAGTTCGTCGTTGCCCAGACGACTATCCGGGGGGAGAACCAGATGCGCGGTCGCGTGGTCGTCTTCGTGAACCTCAATGGAATAGGACGCCGGAATGGGGATGTCCAACTCCCGTTCAATAGCTCGCCTCGGATCGTTCACCAGGCAGGCACGGAACTCCCGGTCCGTGATCGCCCGGCCGATGATCCTTGTACGTAGTTCCTTTATCGTCAGCAAATGGTCGCCTCCCCCACAAAGCCGTCTCGGCGGGGCCCTACCGTAAGCCGTCTCGGCGGGGCCCTACCGTAGCCGTCTCGGCGGGGCCCTACCGTAGCCGTCTCGGCGGGGCCCTACCGTAGCCGTCTCGGCGGGGCCCTACCGTAGCCGTCTCGGCGGGGCCCTACCGTACTCTACCATGCCTTCCCCGCGTTGTCAAACACGCCGCGACCGCCGCGCTCCCACGCCTGCCGCCTGACCGCCGCCGGAATGGCGCGGCTGCGGCCGCGGGCTACGGCGCCGCCGCCGCGGGTGCGGCTTGCCGCTGCCGGCCACATCCGACCTTCGGCGCCGAAGTGGCGTAAGCGGCTGCCGCAGGCCTGTCCGTTGGCGCGATCCTTGACTGTCGAGCAGCAGACGATCTCTATTGCCTGGTGATTCCAAGCGCGTCGGTGCGCCGACCCTCAAGGGCCGCTTGATCGGCCGGCGACAACGGCGCCTCCATGTGTCCACCTCCATCTACTTTACACCGTTCGCCGGGTTCGCCGCCAGCGCCTTGGCTGGCTGGGGTGCGAACGCCGAAAGCGGTATTGATTTTGGGCATGAAAAAGGTCTACCTACCCCAAGACACCACTCATGGGGAGGTAGACCATGAACAAGGAACAATTTATAGCCGCAGCCCAGGGCCTCGTCAAGGAGCTGCAGGGCGCCATCAACAACGACGGGATGGGAATCCATCAGGCCGAATCCAAGGTTTTGGAGATGGTGAACTGGATCGGCGACGCCATGATGCAAGAACTGGTAGCCGGCTTGGACGAGCCGACCACCGCCAACCAGATCACCGTCGGCGGTGAGGTGGCACTGTTCGACCGGGTCCGCAATCTCCGTTTCATCAACCGCTTCGGCGAGACCGTGGTGCGGCCGCGGCGCTGCTACCGGTACCGGGACCGGGCGGGCGGCGTAGCGCCGCTGGACGTGAAGATCGGGATGGACCGGTGCTTCGGCTTCTCGTCACTGATGACGTTCCTGATCTGCATGCTGGGGGCTGAGGAGTCGTATGCAGGGGCGGCCGAGAAGCTGGAGGCAGCGCTCGGCTTCAAGGTGAGTTCGACGGCGGTGCAGCGGACCACGGAGAAGACGGGGGAGCGGATACCGGACACGCCGGACGCGGTGGTCGACGCGCGGCGGCGGGAGCAAGGGTGCTCGCTGATGGTGGTGGAGGTGGATGGGACGACGAGTCCGCAGATCACGGAACAGGAAGGGATTACGGGACACGCCAGCCTGCGGGCTCCGACCTGCCACAAGGAGTGCAACCTGGTGGTCATCGAGAAGCGCAAGGGCGGTCAGGTGGTCGACCGGTGGACCGGGGCGCGCTACGGACCGCGTCAGGAGTTTGCCGAGTACGCCGAGCAGGCGGGGCTGCGGATGGGATTTCTGGAAGCGTCCGAGACCGTGTTCCTGGGCGATGGCGCGCGCCACAACTGGGAACTGCAGCAGACCCACTTCCCTGGATCGGTACCGATTCTGGACTTCTACCACGCGGCGGAGCACGTCGCCGCCTACTGCGAGCTGCTGCCTGCGGCGCGGCGCGTTGAGCAACGGCGGGCTTGGATGAAGCTGCTGAAGCAGGGAGAGGTGTTGCAGATGATCGTCGAGATGAAGCGTGCGTTGGCCAAGGTCACCGACACCGACGCCGGGTGGCGGCAGATCAACTACTTCAAGAACAATCGGGAGCGGATGGACTATGGCCGCTACCGCGCGGCCGGTTGGCCGATCGGCAGTGGGTTGGTTGAAGGGCAGTGCAAGTACGTGGTGGGGCGGCGCTTCAAGCGCAATGGGAGTCGGTGGCGCGGGCACGACAACCGGTGCGTGCTACGCACGCGTCTGGCGCTGCTCAACGGGGACCTCAAGCGCTACTTCAGCCCGCCTGCGGATTGCGAGATCAAGGCGGCATGAATGTTGATTTTTTGTCAACCCATACTTGCCGTTTTTTGCATTGCCACCCGCTGGCTGGCTGGCTGGCCAGTCAGTCAGCCGGGTGCGAACGTCGTCGGTATACGGTTTCGATGCGCATGGCGGTAGCGGTGATGGGCGGCGCACAGCAGCCGGAGATTGTCAGGCTCGGCGCTGCCGCCGAGCGCATACGGCACCACGTGATCGATCTCCAGCAGATGCCGGGAGCCGCACCGGCGCCCACTGCCCCGGTCCGCGTAGCTGCAGCAGCCCCGGTCGCGCTCCCACACCTGCCGCCTCACCGCCGCCGGAATAGCGCGGCTGCGGACGCGCGGCGGCGACGGCGGCGCAGTCGCCGGCGTGGCGAGCCCGCCGGTCCGAAGCGCCGCAGGCTGCGAGCCGCCGCCTCCTTTCGGCGCCGAAGTGGCGGTTCCGGCGGCTGCCGCGGGCCGGTCCGCTGCCTGATCCTTCGCCGACGAAGTCGCGGCGCCTCCCGGCAACTCGGTCCGCGGCGCCGCCGCAGCCTCTTTCGGCGCCGAAGTCTCCGCCGTGACGGCCGCGGTCCGGGTGGCCACTGCAGGCCGCTTCGCAACCGTAACGGGGCGGTGGCTGGCGTCCGCCGACGCGTTCGGCGCCGAAGTCGCGGCGCCTGCCGGCCGGCCGGTCTGCTGCGCCGCCGCGGCGCCCGGCCCGGCCGCTGTTTTCGGCGCCGAAGTTTGGTCGGCAACCTCGGGAGTCCGGCGGCTGCGGCGCCGCCGGCGCGGCGGCCGCGACGGGTCGTGGCGGTCCAGCGCTTCCCGTACCACCCGCCCCAGGAGTTGCCCCAACGTCATCTGCGGGTCGACGTGGGACAGCAGCCCCTTGAGTTGCTCCAATCCGACCTGGCAGTCGTCATCGATCACCGCCTTGAGCTCCCACCGCCCGGCGCCCAGCGGCCGCATCCGGTCCGCCAGCCGCGCCAGATCGGGATCGACTTTGGCCAGCATCTCCTTTACCTGCCGCGTGCTCTTGCCGGCGGCCTGCGCCACCAGCGACTCCCGCGCCGCCGCGTCCAGCACCGGCGCTACCGGCCGCTCCGGCGCGCGTACCGGCGCATCCGGTACGAAGCTGCCGTGCCCACCCGCCGACCCCTCCGGCCCGGCCGCGCGCGCCGCTCCGTCCGGCGCCGCTCCGTCCGGCGCCGACCCGCCAGGCGCGGCGGCCGCCCGAGCGCCGGCCTCCATGACCGACGTCGCCGACCCGGCATCGGCCTGCGCCCCGCGCCCGCCACCGTCCGGCTTCTCGGTTTCGGGGGTTGCGGCGCGGCGCGCCTTACGCTCCTGCTGCTCAAAGGCGTGCTGCAACTGCGCCGCCGCGTCCAGCGTCAGCGCGCCCTCCAACAGCCGTCCCCGCGCCCCTTTCACTTCCTCGCACAGCCGCATCGCCTTGAGCCGGCGCCAAGCCGCGCCGGTGCTGTAGCCCAGTTCGCGCACGTAATCGAACATGCCGGAGAATCCCAGGGTGAGATACAGACCGCGCCGCTCAACTTCGCGCAGGTGATCGATTACCACGCCTTGGACGTAGTGTTCGATGGCGGAAAGTTCCTTGAGCCGCTGCAGCAGATGTTGGTCGGAAAGGGCGGCAACGGTGGTAGTGATCGGCGCGTCGAGAGAGGTCTTATTCACGGATCAAGTATAAGCATAAACAAGATTTGAGTCAACTGTTCCGGCTGCCCTTTTTTGGACCCCGAGTAGCCCGCGCGGCCGGCCAGCAGGTTGGGGCTAAGGCGGAGCGGGCCTGCCAAACGCCGAGCGCCTTTTGATAAGAAACGAACGTTTCTCAATGGGGGAGATTGAGGAAGGATCGTTTCTTGGTTGTGAGTCGCAGGGGTGGCAATGCCAAAAACGGTCGGCCACGTGTTGCGCGACTCGACGGCGATTGCGCGATTGGGCTTTATCGGCGCGGCGGAATGCGGTAGCATCGCCGCAGCTACCCATGAGCAGCGCGCACCGCTACACCGACTCCGAGCTCCGGGCCATGATGCAGGACGTCGAGTCTGACTTGGTGGAGCGCAAGGAGTCGTTGCGCGGAGACGCCCCCACGAGCATTCGGGAGGCGGTCTGCGCGTTTGCGAACGACCTCCCCGACCACCGCCGCCCCGGCGTGGTGTTCGTGGGAGCGGATGACGCCGGCCGGCCCACCGGGCTGCCGATTACCGACGCGCTGCTACGCCAGCTCGCCGATCTCAAGACCGACGGCAACATCGTGCCGCCGCCTACCTTGACCGTCGGCAAGCACGCCGCGGCAGGCCACGAGGTCGCCGTCGTCACCGTCCAGCCGGCGGACGCGCCGCCGGTACGGTACCGGGGGCGCACCTGGATCCGCGTGGGGCCGCGGCGCGCCGTGGCGAGCGCGCAGGACGAACGGATCCTCAACGAGAAGCGGCGCTTTCGGGAGAGCTCGTTCGACGCGCGGCCGGCGCCGGGCGCGCGGCTCGCCGACCTGGACCTGCGCTACTTCGACGAGGAGTACCTGCCGCGCGCGGTCGACGCGGCGGCGCTGGAGCGCAACGACCGCAGCACGGTCGAGCGGCTCGCGTCCCTGAAGATGGTCGCGTCCGCCGACGACCCGCGGCCCACCATCTGCGGGATCCTGATCCTGGGCAAGCATCCGCGCGACTTCCTGCCGGGCGCCTACGTGCAGTTCCTGCGCATCGCCGGTACCGGGCTGGACAGCCCGGTGGCGGATGAACGCTTGTTCGACGGACCGCTCGGCCCGCTGATCGGCCGGCTGGAGGACAAGCTCGACTCCCACAACCGGACCGCGGTGGACGCCGCTACCGGCCGCCGGGAGACCCGCGCCTCCACCCACGCCGCGGCGGCGCTGCATCAGCTTGTCCGCAACGCGGTGATGCACCGCAGTTACGAAGGCACGAACAGCCCGATTCACGTCTACTGGTACGACGACCGCATCGAGATCAGCAATCCCGGCGGCGCCTACGGTGAGGTCACCGCCGAGAACTTCGGGCAGCCCGGCTTCGTGGCCTACCGCAACCCGCTGCTGGCCGAGGCGATGCGGGTCCTGGAACTGGTGCAGCGCTGGGGTTCGGGCTTGCCGATCGCGCGCCGCGAGCTGCGCGCCAACCGCCAGCCGCCCCCGGCATTCAGCGTCACCCCCCAACGCCTCTTCTGCACCGTACAAGCCAGATCAATCATCGACTCGCCGATGCTTCGGTGATGCGGTTACCGATTTCGGACCAGGTACCGGAACAACTCGTCCAAACTGGCCGCGGATCGAATCGCGGGCGAGGATGTCGCGTTGGGTCTCCGCGTCAAACAGGTAGCGGTGGCGGCGCAGCGTGTGCTTGAGGTGGCTGGTGCAGTACTGCTCGAACTCGCGCTCCAGGAAGTCGAGGGAATCGCCAAAGCCGGAGAAGTCGAAGTACGTAGCGGCTGCGGTTGGGCGTCGGGTTGGCACCGATGGCGGTGCCGGCGAATACGGCCTCGAAGTCGGCGGCCTCGGCGCGGTCGTAGTAGCTCTCCAGCAGTGACAGCCAGCAGCTCTTGCCGAAGCGCCGCGGGCGGATGAGGAACACGAATCGCACCTGTTCCAACTCGTGCAGGAAGCGGGTCTTGTCTACGTACAGCCAGCCGGCCTGGCGGATGCCCTTGAAGTGGGCAAGGCCGTAGGGGATGATCGGGAACGGCGCAGGGTCGCGCGGCGGCGTGGCGGTCGCGGTGTCGGGCACGCAAGCATCATATCACACCGGCGCCGGCCACGCCCTGCCAGGTGAGCCGCCGCCAAGGAACCAAGCCGGCGGCCGGCGGTCCGCGCGCCGCCGGCCGCCGCCGCCACGCCACTGCGCCGGTTTGCAACGAATCCCGTAACCGGCTATCGTCATCCCCGACTATGGCAACTATGACTGGCGCGCGCTTCGCCGCCGAAATGGCTCACGGGTACGGCATTACCCACGTGTTCTTCATGCCCTTCTTTGGGCCGCGGACGCTCATGGAGATGGAGAAGCTGGGGATCCGGCGCATCCAGACCCACGGCGAGAAGGCGGCCGCCTACATGGCCGACGCCTACGCGCGGGTCCGCCGCGGCCCCGGCCTGTGCATGGCGCAGTCGGTGGGGGCGGTAAATCTGGCCGCCGGGCTGCAGGATGCCTATTTGGCGTGCTCGCCGGTGGTTGCCCTGACCGGGCGCGAGCGGCTGGACAGCCAGCAGCGCCACGCCTACCAGGAAGTGGATCACGTCAAGCCGTTCACTACCGTGGCCAAGTACAGCAACTACGTCGGAGTCACCGAGGACCTGCCGGTGTACCTGCGGCAGGCGTTCCGCGCCGCGACCACCGGCACCCCGGGACCGGCGCATCTCGACCTGGAAGGGCTGGCCGGGCAGGTGGTATTCGACGGCGAGGCTGACCTGGAGGTGATCGTCGAGCAGCCCTTTACCGGGGTGCCGGCGTTCCGTCCCGAGGCGGACGCCGACCAGGTGGCGGCGGCGGTCACGCGTCTCGCCGCGGCGGAGCGGCCGGTCATCGTGGCCGGCGGCGGCGTAACCGCGTCCGGGGCGCGCGCGGAACTGATCGCGTTCGCGGAACGGCTCTCCATTCCGGTGGCCACCGCGCTCAACGCCAAGGCGATGTTTCCGCCCGGCCATCCGCTGGCGGTGGGGGTGCCGGGGTCCTACTCGCGCGAGTGCTCCAACCGGATCGTGTGCGAGGCCGACCTGGTGTTCTTCATCGGCAGCCACACCGGCGGTCAGGTAACCAACGGCTACACCATCCCGCCGCAGGGCACGCGCGTCATGCAACTCGATATCAACGCCGCCGAGCTGGGCCGCAACTATCCGCTGGAGGTGGGGCTGCAGGGCGACGCCCGGAACACCCTGCGGCGCCTGCTGGCGCACGCGGAGGAGCGCCCCGAGCTGGTCCCCGAGCGCGCTGCCTGGGTGGCGCGGGTGCAGGAATTGGTCGCGGTCTGGAAGGAGAGCGTGCGCGGCCTGGTGGAGTCGGACGTCGCCCCGATGCGCCCGGAGCGGCTCTGCGCGGAGCTGGCGCGCTACCTGCCGGAGGACGCGCTGCTGGTCTCCGACACCGGCCACTCGGGGGTGTGGACCGGCACCATGCTCGACCTGAGCCATCCCGGACAGGGGTTTATCCGTTGCGCCGGCTCGCTCGGTTGGGGGCTGCCCGCGGCGATGGGCGCCAAGTGCGCGGCGCCGGAGCGGCCGGTACTCTGCTTCACCGGCGACGGCGGCATCTGGTACCACCTGGCGGAGTTGGAAACCGCGGCCCGGTGCGGCATCAACACGGTGACCCTGGTCAACAACAACCACTCGCTGAACCAGGAGAAGGGCGGCAACGAACAGGTCTACGGCGGCCAGACTCCCGGTTCCGACGAGCTGTGGATCTTCCCGGACCCCGACTTCGCCGCCATCGCCGAGTCGATGGGCTGCCTCGGCGTAACCGTCAACCGGGTGGAGGAGTTGGCCCCGGCGCTGGACCGGGCGTTCGCCGCCGGGCGCCCGGCGGTGGTGGACGTAAAGACTCACCTCGAAGGAATCGCGCCGCGCGCCTGGACCCCGGAGTAACGCGGAGTACGGAGTAGCGCGCCGGCGGCGGGGCGGGAAGCGGTCGCTCGTCGCTCTAGCGCGGATCGTCCCTGGGAGCCGGGGAGCGCGGCGCGTCCGGCGCCGCGGGCTTATCCGGCGTTGCGGGCGCGTCCGGAGCCGCGGGCGCGGGCGTGTCCGGCGCGGACGCATCCGGCGTTGCGGACCCATCCGGCCCTGCGGCCGTATCCGGCGTGGCGCGGGCATCCGGGGCCGCGGGCGGGTCGGTCGGCGGAATCGATTCCTCCTGATCCTGATCGGGGGACAGGGGCTCCTCGCCTTCGGGCAGCGGCCCCTGGTCCTCGAACGGGATGCCGCAGAAACCGGCCAGCTTGGCGGCGGATTTTCTGATCTCCTGCAGCGAAGTCCCCTTTACCATGTCCAGGCCGTAGGACTTGCCGTCGCAGTCCACCACCGAAAATATCGCCGCGGCGCGGCTGATGGCGCGCACCATGCGCGGGCGCTCGTGGTGGGCCGGGCCGACCTCGCGCAGCACCACCCGCTGCAGCCGGTCCAGGGGCAGCCGCTTGCGGGTGTGCAGGAACAGGATGCCGACGTTCTTCTCGAACAGGTTGGCGTCCTTGTCGAAGATCCAGCGCTCCAGATAGAGCGCCCCGAACACGCTGAGCGCAAGGAAGATGCCCACCACCACGTTGAGTTGCCGCACGCTGACGATCAGGAACACGGCGATGACGGCGAACACCACGCGAAACCCCACCGAGGTGGAGTACACCATGCGCTGCTCCGACACTTCCCTCAGAACCGGACTGAACACCCCGTGCTCCCCGCCCCGCTGCCCGGCTGCCGTTACGCGCTCGCGGCAGGTTGCGCCGCGGCGGCGTCCGCGGCGCCGAGTTGCAGCCAGCCTTGGGGATCCGGCGCCAACCGCCGCCAGTGTTCGGTGATGCGGCGCGCCTCGTCGCCGCTGATTTTTCCTTCCCGTAGCGCCTGGTAGGAGTAGGGCGCGCCGTGCTCGACCCGGTAGGTCAACGCCCGATCCCACATCGTGCTCCACAGGTAGGGGTTGCGCAGCTCACTCTCCGGCGCGCTGCGGCTGCGCGCCACGAAGCCGGGCAGAAACGGGCGCCCGCTGGTTTGGCCGACCGGCAGGTAGCGGAAGTTGAACGCCCACCTAAAGTCGCCGGCGCTGGTGTTCTGCGTGGAGCCGTGCAGCAGCTTGTTGTCCAGGAACAGCACGTCGCCGGGGCTCATGGGGATGGTTACGGCGGCATCCGCAAAGCCTTCGGGGAACTCCCCGCGCACGCCGCCGGTATGGCTGCCGGGTATCACCATCAGGCAGCCGTTTTCGGCGTTGGCCTCGGTGAGCGGTATCCAGGCGTTGACGATGGCGCTGGCGTGCGAGTCGCTCAGCCCGGAGATGGCGTCCATGTGCCAGTCGGTCTTGCCCACCTGGAAGTTGTAGAACCCCTCCAGCGCGGGGTTGTCCTGGCCCGCGGCATTGGCGACCTCCTCCACCTCGCGCAGGTGGCGCTGCGCCAGCTTCACGTTGACGTGGTAGATGGGCGAGGCGAGGATTTCCGGGCCGATCAGCTCTTCCAGTACGTCGAGCAGCCGCGGATGGCGGATGCCGGCGAACAGCTCCGGGGTCTGCGCGGACGGCAGGTCGCGGCGCAGCCGGAAGTGTTCGAGATAGATGTTGAGCACCGGATCGAGGTGATGCATCGCCGCGCCGCCGCTGGCGCCGAGCAGAGTGGCGAAGCGGCGCGGGAAGGGCATGGCGGCGTAGCCGTCGAGCGCCGCGGGGCAGGTCTCGGTCAGGTAGACGTACGCCAGGGCGTCGATCAGCCTGGTGTACGACTCCTTCAGACGTTGGACGTCGCGTTGCGGGTCGAGCAGGCCGCGCACCAGCAGGTAGCCGTCGGCTGCGAACCGGGAAGAGTGTCGGTCGGACATGGTGGCCCCCTTCGCCCTTACGATGCGGCGGCGGCGCCTCCTGGTCAACCGGTGCGCGCGCCGCCGCCGCAAGGGCTACCCGCGGGACATGAACTCGGCGTCGATCTCGATTTCCACTTCGTTGGCAACCACGAGACCGCCGTTGTCCAGCGACCGGCTCCACGACACGCCAAAGTCGAGGCGGTCGATCGTCGCCCGGCCCGACACGCCGATTACGTTGTTGCCCCGGATCTCGACCGGACCGGTAATGGTCACCGGCAACTCGATCTCCCGGGTCACGCCGCGGATCGTGAGGTCGCCAGTCACCACGTAGTCATCGCCCATCATCGACAGACCGGTGCTTTGGAAGGTGATGGTGGGATGGCTGGCGACGTCGAGGAAGTCGGGGCTACGCAGGTGATTGTCCCGCTGCCCATTGTTGGTGTCGATGCTGTCCGCCTGGATGGTGGCGGTGAGCGAGAACATCGACGCGTCGTTCGGGTCGAAGTCGAACGAGGCGTCGAACTCGTTGAACGATCCGGTGGTCTTGGCGACCACCATGTGGGCGACGCGGAAGCCGACGTTGGTGTGGGCGTGGTCGACCTGGTAGGTGTCGGCCAGCACGGGTTGGCCAACGACGAGGGCGGCCAAGCCGGCGAGAACGAGAAACTTACGGTACATGGGATACTCCCCTGGGGTTGAGATTTGCGCCCCCGCCGATAGCGCGGCGCAAGGTAAGTTATGCCCCAACGCCGCGCGCGGGGCAACTTGCCGTGCGCCGCGCATCCTACGGCGCCAGGGCGCGGGGGCTGAGGGGCGGCACGCCGAGGCGGGCGGCGAGCTCATCGAGCTGGGACACCGTGCCCTGGTCGAGCGGCAGCCCGTCGCGGCGCCGGGCCGCGGCGGTGCGCAGCTCCGGTTCGCCGGGCAGCAGAATCTCCTCGACGCCCGGCTTGCGGGCCGACGCCTTGAGCAGCGCGAAGTACTCCTGCTGCAGCTCCTCCATCGCGGCGCGGCCGCCCAGCGCCTCGGGATCGGCCGCCCACAGGGTAAAGTTGTTGGAGAACGCGGTGCCGCCGCGCGTCCCGCCGGCGTTGCCGCCGGCAAGCAGGGCGCCCACCAGATCAACGATCACCGACATGCCGTATCCCTTGTGGCCCATGTGGCCGCCCAACGGCAGCATGGAGCCGCCGTCGTACAGGTCGGCGGGATGGGTGGAGGGGTTTCCCGCGCGGTCCAGGATCTGGCCGGGGGGCAGTTCCTTGCCGGCGAAGCGCGCCACCCGCACCTTGCCTTCGGCGGTGACGCTGGTGGTGCAGTCGAGCACGATCGGGTCGCCCGCGGTGGGCACGGCGACGGCGATGGGATTGGTGGACAGCAACGGCGTGGTGCCGCCCCAGGGGGCCACGATGCCGGCTCCCCGGCCGCTGCAGAACACCTGCCCCACCAGCCCCGCTTCCGCCATCTTGAGGGCGTAGACGCCGGCGCGCCCGACGTGGTTGGCGCGGCGCACGCCGACCACCGCGGTGCCGTGCGCGCGCGCCTTGGCGATTGCCAGCTCGGTGGCAGCCAGTCCGGCCACCTGACCGAACACCCCCGGGGCGTCCAGTACCGCGGTGGTGGCGCCGTCGCGAACCGTGCGCGGCGTTGCCTTGGGGTCGATGCCCCCCTGTTCGACGGCGCCCACGTACTGCAGCAGGCGATGCGCGCCGTGGGAGTCGTGGCCAACCAGGTTGGAGCCGATCAGGTGGTCGGCTACCGCGCTGCCGTGGTTCGGCGGCGCGCCGGCCGAGGCCAGGATCGCGCGCGCAAACTCGTGCAGGGCGTCGTAGGTAAATCGTGTTTCTTTGCTCATGTCCGCTGCTTCCGAGAACCGATCATAACACGAATGCGAGCCCCTTGGGGCGCGCCGCGTGGGCGCGGTTCCGCGGCGCCCGCCGAGTTGCCCGCGGCGCGGTCGTGGCGGCGCGGGTTCGGTTTCGCGGACGTGCGCGTGGTTGTGCGCACGTGGCGGGCCGGACGGGCGGCGCGGTCCGGTTGCGGGACCGGCGCGGCTCGCGTACTCTGGCCGGCATGTCCAAGGCCAAGGCCACGACCAAGACTGCCCGCAGGCCCCGCCGCCGCGAAACCTATTCCGTTCCGCCAAAGTCCGCGCCGGAGCCGGAGTTCCCCGGCTGCAAGCCGGTCCACCTGCCGCGGGAGGAGCTCCCGGGCAGCGACCTGCGCCTGGAGTATTGGAACGGCCGCACCGAGACCGCCATGATCTGCGAGCCGACCACTCCCTATCACGAGCGGCCTGCGGGCCGCCTCATCAGGCTGACCGAACGCATCTCCCAGGTGCGCGGCGCGCCAATCGAAAGCTATCTCTCCATGGACCTGCGCCAGCATGAATGGCCGCAGAGCATCATGCAGGCCGACGAATCGCTGTACCTGCATCCGGGAAGCGCCCGGCTACCGGGACCGTCGGCGATGGTGGTCGGCGTGGACGACTTCCCGGACGTGGTGCTGGAGGTGGACCACACCACCGACGTGCGCCGCGGCAAGCTGGGGCTGTACGAATCGTGGGGGTTCCCGGAGGTGTGGGTAGAGGTGCCGGACGAGCCCTCGCCAAGCCGCCCGCGCGGGCGGCGGCCGGGGCTGACGATCCACCTGTTGGAGGATGGCGCGTACCGGACGGCGCCGGAGAGCCGGGCGTTCCCGGGCTGGACCGCGGAGGAGATCCACGCCGCGTTCAACGAACCGGAGCTTTCGGCCCGGACCATTGCGGTGCTGGAGCGGGTTGGCGCCGCGCTTGGCGAGCGGGAGGGCACCGGACCTGACCACGATCCGCTGCTGAGGTTACAGCGGCGCCAGGAGTTCGAGCGCGGCATCGTGCGCGGGCGGGCGGAGGAACTGTGCCGCCTGGCGGGGCGTAAGTTCGACGCCGAAACGGCGCAGCAGCTCGCCGTACTCCTGGAGCACGCTGCCACCCCGGAGCGGCTGGCGCAGGCCGGCGCCGGCCTCATCGAGTGCGAGACGGGGGCCGAGCTCGTGGGCCGGATAGCGGGGAAGGACGCTCGCCGAGACTCTCCATGAGCGGCGGCTCGGCGCCCGGCCCGGCGCCCCGCCCGGAGCCCGGCGCGGCGTTCGACTCCGGGGAGGCAATTACGGCGGACGACGCGGCCATCCGGGAGGCGTTGCGGCATGCCAACGCGCCGGCGCTGCTGGTGGCGCTGGCGCACCTTACCGGCGACCTGGGGCTGCTCCGGGGCGAGTTGCGGCCGCGCGTGGTCTGGGGCGACGCGCAGATGGGATTCGACGGCGCGCAGCAGGAGCAGGTGCGGCGCCGGGCGCTTGAAGTAATCGCCGCCTACCGCGACGGCACGCTACGCCCGGCGCCGCCGCCGGCCCGCGGCGAGGTGCACGAGATGGCAAACTTCCTGGTCGGAGGCTCGCTGGGCGCCGACTACGTGGAGTTCCTGGTGAGCGAGCTGGGGCTGGCCGGCGACGACCCCGGCAACGCGGGCAGCCTGCGCGAGCTGTCGGCGGAACGGCGCGCCGGCTTCCGGGTGGCGGTGATTGGCGCCGGCATGTCGGGGATTCTGGCCGCGCACCGCCTGCAGCAGGCCGGCATCCCCTACACGGTAATCGAAAAGAACGCCGCCGCCGGCGGCACCTGGCTGGAGAACGTCTATCCCGGCTGCCGCGTCGACACCCCCAATCACACCTACTCCTACTCGTTCGCCCCGCGGAATTGGCCGCAGTTCTTCTCCTCGCAACCGGTGCTGCTGGAGTACTTTCAGGAGTGCGCGGAGCGGTTCGGCATCCGCGACCGGATCCGCTTCGCCACCGAAGTGGAGCGCCTCACCTTCGACGAACCAAGTCAGACCTGGACGCTGCACCTCCGGGGCGCGGACGGTTCGCCGCGCCGGCCGCTCCGCGCCAACGCCGTGATCAGCGCCGTGGGCCAGCTCAATCGCCCGCGGCTGCCGGAGATCGCCGGGCGGGATACCTTTCGCGGGCCCGCGTTTCATACCGCGCGCTGGAATCAGGCGGTGGACCTCGCCGGCAAGCGCGTCGCGGTGATCGGCACCGGCGCGTCGGCCTTTCAGGCGGTGCCGGCGATTGCCCCCTCGGTGGCGCAACTGTATCTGTTTCAACGCACGCCGCCGTGGGTCAATCCGCGCCCCGAATATCACCGAAGCGTTCCCGCCGGCAAGCGCTGGCTGTTGCGTTGCGTCCCCCACTACGCGCAGTGGTTTCGGCTGCTGCAGTTCTGGCTTACCGCCGAGGGCGCGCTGGCGTACGTGTACCGGGACGAGCAGTGGGGCGAGGCGGGCAGCGTCGGCGCCGCCAACCACAAGCTGCGCCGGCTGCTGGAGCGGCATGCCAGGGAGCTGTTGGGAGATGATCCCGAACTGCTGCGCAAGTGCATCCCGGCCTATCCCCCGGCGGGGAAGCGGATGCTGTACGACGACGGCACCTGGTTCCGCACCCTCAAGCGCTCCAACGTCCACCTGATCACCGAGCCGATCGCCCGCCTCACCGAGAGCGGCGTGGTCACCGCCGCGGGGCAGCGCTACGACGTGGACGTGGTGATCTACGCCACCGGCTTTCGCACCACCGACATGCTGTGGCCGATGAGCGTTACCGGGCGCGGCGGGGCGCGCCTGCAGGACACCTGGTGGGGCGACCCGCGCGCCTACCGCGGCATCACCGTGCCGCGCTTTCCCAACCTGTTCTGCATGTACGGGCCGAATACCAACGTCGTGGTGAACGCCAGCATCATCGTGTTCTCGGAGTGCGAGATTCACTACGTGATGAGTTGCCTCAAGCTGCTGCTGGAATCGGGGCGGCGCAGCATGGAGTGCCGGCAGGAGGTGTACGACGCCTACAACCGGTGGGTCGACGCCGGCAACGCGCGCACCGCCTGGGGCTCGTCGCAGGCGCGCAGTTGGTATCGGAACGAGCGCGGCCGCGTGACCCAGAACTGGCCGTTCAGCGTGCTGGAGTTCTGGCGCCAGACGCGTGCCGCGGAGGCCGCCGACTACCACTGGCGCTGAGCGGGCGCCGCGGCGGCGGTCGGTCAGCCGGCGCCGGCGGCGGGGCGGGTGACCCGCAACAGGACGTTCACCTCCGGCACCGTGACGCGGGACACCGCGCCGTCCGGCCAGGTCACTTCGAGCGGCCCCAGGTCCGCGGCGCCGGCCGCGCCGAGGCCGAAGTGGACGCGCGCCGGGTCGCTGGAAAGATAGCCGCTGCTGGCGCGCATCTCACGCAGCAGGGGGCCGGCGGGGGTGGGCAGGCGCAGCACCGCGCCTACGGCGCGGCCGTTGGCCGTGCCCTCGTGCCACAGCTCCACCTCCAGGGCGGCGCCGCCGCACAGGCGGTTCTCGAACAGCAGCGCCGGCGCCGCCAGGTTGTTGATAACCACGTCCAGGTCGCCGTCGTTGTCCAGGTCGCCGAGGCTCATGCCGCGCCCACTCTGGGTGGCGTTCAGCCCCCACTCCGGCGCCGGCTGAAAGCTGCCGTCGCCGGCGTTGCGCAGCGCCTGGTTCTCCTCCACCAGCTCGTCGCCCGGCAGGTGGGAGAAGACCTCGGCGGCGATCATGCCGTTCACCACGTACAGGTCCAGGTAGCCGTCGTTGTCCAGGTCGCCGAACTGGGCCGACCAACTCCAGCCGGTAGCGTCCACCCCGGCGGCCTCGGCCGCGTCCACGAAGGCGCCGCCGGGTGCGCCGGGTGCGTCGAGTGTGCCGGATGCGCCGGGTGTGCCCGGTGTGCCGGGGGTGGCGGGTGTGCCGGGGGTGGCGGGGGTGGCGGATGCGCCGGGTGTGCCCGGTGTGCCGGGGGTGGCGGGTGTGCCGGGGGTGGCGGGGGTGGCGGGTGTGCCGGCGGTGGCGGGTGTGGCGGGGCCGCCCGCGGGCCGCGCGTGCAGCACGTTGGCGGTGACCTGCACGCCGTCGTTGGGCTGCAGGTGGGCGCTCTCGGCCCACAGCGGCCCCCACTCCGCGTCGGTGTCGGCGTCGCGGTGATACGGCTTCATGTCGGTGGCCAGCAGCTCGGTGCGGCCGTCATTGTCGAGGTCGCCCTCGGCGAAGCTCATGGTGTTGACCGGGGTGCGGGAGAAGGGCGCCGCCTCGCTCCAGCCGCCCGGCGTGTTGAGGTAAACCAGGTCGGGCGGCGAGAAGTCGTTGCCGACCAGCACGTCGCGGCGCCCGTCGCCGTCCAGGTCGCTGAGCAGCAGCGCCAGGGCGTGGGCGCGCCGCCCCAGGCGTTCGAAGGTCAGCAGGCCGGTGCCGTCGTTGCGGTAAAAGAACACGCCGCCGCCGACCACCATGCCATCCCCCAGTGCGCCCAGCTCGGCGTCGTAGGAAGCGCCCACCAGGTCCAGGTCGCCGTCCGCGTCGAGATCGGCCCAGGCGATGGAGTAGGCCGGGAACCAGGCGCGGAAGCGGTCGTCCTCCATCCGCACGAAGGTGGGGCGGGCGCCGGCCTCACCGGCGTCGCCCGGCTCACCGGCGGTCGAGCGCCACCAGGAGGGCAGGCCGCCGGAGTGGGTGAACACCAAGTCGATGGCGCCGTCGCCGTCCACGTCCACGGCGTTGACGGCGCGGGTCAACTCCGCCGCCAGGTCGCCGCGGCGAAAAAAGAGGCCGCCCTCGTTCCACAGCAGTGAGGTTGCCCCGTGCAGGCCGGCGAGCACGACGTCGATGCGCCCGTCCCGGTCCAGGTCGGCCAGCGCGACGCCGGCGCCGTTGCTCTCGAAGAAGCCGACGAACTCATCCGGCCCGCGCGTGTAGTGGGGGAGCGGCTGCACCTCGAACCGCCCCGTGCAGGCGCGCGGGTCGGCGGTCAGCGGCGTGCTGGTAACCGCGGCGGCGGCCTCGGCACGGAGCGCCGCCGGCGCCGCGCACAGGGCGGCCATGGCGCACAGGGCGAACCGCCAAGCCGCGGCCGGGAGCCCGCCGCGGCGCGTACCGGGGCGCGGCGCGTGCGGCCGCAACGCGGCCGCCGGCGGCCGCCGCAGGTGCAGGCGCATCAGCTCTGGGCGCGCCACTCCTCGGAGTCGGCCTGCTCGGCGGCGGCGAACGCGGCGCGGATGGCGGCGACCTGATCGGCGGCCAGCGCACCCTTGTCGGCAGCGGCGATGTTGGCCGCCACGTGGCGGGGATTCGTGGTGCCGACGATCGCGGTGTGCACGCCCGGTTGCGACAGGGTGAAGCGCAACGCCAGCTCCGGCCAGAGTTGGTCCGGCGCGCCGCCGCCGGCGTAGCCCAGTTTCTCCGGCGAAAGCCCCATCTTGGCGAGCCGCTCGTGGTAGATGGAGGCGTAGTTGCTATAGAAGCCGGGCTGCTGCTCCGGCTGCTTCCAGGCGGCGTTGGCGATGGGGCGCTTGGCCAGCACGCCGAGGTTGCGCCGTTGCGCCACCGCCAGCACCCCGTCAATGTTGCGCTGATCGGCGATGCTGACGGAGGTCTCGATCACCGCCACGTCGGGTTGCTCGGCGGCCCATACTGCGGCCTCGTTGTCGCCGGAGTAGCCGAGGAAGCGAATCTTGCCGGCAGCGCGCGCCTGCCGCAGGGCCTCCAACGCCTCGCCGCGCTGCAGGATTTCCAGCGCGCAGGAGTGCAGCAGCATCACGTCGATGCGGTCGGTGCGCAGGCGCCGCAGAGAGCGGTCGACGCTGTTGGCGATCAGCTCGGCGGACCACGGCTCCGCGGTCTCCCCGCCAATCTGCTGGCCGCACTTCGACACCAGCGTGTATTCGTCGCGGCGCGCGCCGATGGCCCGGCCAATCGCCTCTTCGGAGTCTTTGTAGCTGGCCGCGGTGTCCACCAGCCCGACGCCCAGGTCGAGCAACGCGCCGAGCAGCGGATCGCTGGCCGATTCCGGCACTCCCAGCAGCCCAAACGGCGCGCCGCCGAACCCGACCGGGGTGGCCGGCAGCCCGGTAGCGCCAAGAGCAATGCTATCCATGGCCCGCATGGTGGCCCACCCGCCCGCTTACTGTCCAGGCACCCGCCGCCCGCCGCCGTCCCGGCCACGCGCGCGCCCGACCAACCTTGACCACGTGCTCGCTCTTGGCGATGATGCCTTCATGGACGCTGTTGGGGTGACCGCGGACGTGACGCCTGCCGATCTCGAGGTGGAACCCCTGTATGGGCACTTCCGATGGGAAAACGAACCGGTTTCGGACTGGACGGTCGCCGATCTCGATCGGACCGAGATCGTTCGTACCCTCGATAACGCGATTCACAATGGGCGGGCGGAGGATCCTGGGACGCGCGATCCGGCGGAAGTCCTGCGTGGATTCGGTTTGCTCCGTGACGACCGGCTGCTGCGCGCCGCCGTCGTGCTGTTCGGCCGGTCCGAGCGCGTGGGCGCCGAGTACACGCAGTGCTTGCTACGAGCCGCAAGGTTCAACGGTACCTCGCGCACCGACGAGTTTCTTGACAATCGGCAGTTTCATGGCAACGCGTTTTATCTTCTGGGTAGTGCGGGACGCTTCTTTCGTGAGAACCTGCCGATCGCCGGCCGCATTGAGCCAGACCGTTTCGAACGGGTGGACGAGCCGCTCTATCCGCCGCCCGCTCTGCGTGAGGCGCTTGCGAACGCGATCTGTCACCGGGACTACTCGATCGGCGGGGGATCGGTGGCGGCGGCAATCTACGACGACCGCCTTGAAGTGTCCTACTATGGCTCTCTCCAACAGCACGAATCGATGCCCTGGAACCCGCTGATCGCGCGAGCCTTCTATCTCCGTGGCGCCATAGAGCAGTGGAGGCGCGGTACGATCAAGATGCGGGACCTGACTACCGGCGCCGGACTGCCCGCGCCGGAGGTCGAGGAAGCCGGCGGATGGGTTACGGTCCGCTTCCGACCACGCACACGCGTGCCACGATGGGCGCCGCCTAGGCTTGGGCGACGCGGTGGGGCGCGATCAGGTCGTCGTTGAGTTCGTAGCCGAGGCCGGGGGCGGTGGGCGGGATGATGAAGCCGTCCCGCCACTCGATTGGCGCCTTGAGTACGTCGCGGTGGAACTCGGAGAAGGTCTCGATGCCCTCCTGGATCAGGAAGTTGGGGGAGCACACGTCCACCTGAATCGCCGCGGCCGCGGCGAAGGGGCCGCCCCACACGTGCGGCGCGATATGCGCGTAGTGGGTCTCGGCTATGGCGGCGATCTTCCGGCCCTCGCCGATGCCGCCGGTGATCGACAAGTCCATCTGCACGATTGACGCGGCCTGCTTCTGCAGCAGCGGCAGGAACTCGTAGCGCGTCATGAGGCGCTCGCCGGTGGCGACCGGGATCGAGGTGGCGCCGGCGACGCGGGCCATTTCATCCACGTTGCCGGGGGCCACCGGCTCCTCGAACCAGAGCGGTTCGTAGGGTTCCAGCCGCCGGGCGAGCCGAATCGCCGCGTGGGTGGTCAACTGACCGTGGGTGCCGATGAGGATGTCGCAACGGTCGCCGGCGGCCTTGCGCATCGCGCGGATCACCTGCTCGACGTAGGTGAGGGTCTCCAGGCGGTGCGGCTCCAGGGCGCCCACCGGATCGAGCTTCACGGCGCTGAAACCCAGGTCGAGGTAGCGCAGGGTGTCCTCCGCCGCCTGCTCGGGGGGATCGCCCACCTTCCACCCGTAGAGATAGGTGTAGGCGCGCAGCTTGTCGTGGAACACGCCGCCGAGCAGGTTGTACACCGGCTGGCCGAGGGCCTTGCCGACGATGTCCCAGCACGCCATCTCGATGGCGCTGAGCACGGGGGTGACGATGGGGCCGGGGTGGAGCACGGCGTGGCGCCGAAACACCTCCCACCAGATGCGCTCGCGGCGAAACGGATCGGCGCCCTTGAGCATCTGCTCGAATATCTCCTGCGCCACCTGCAGCGCGGAGTGCCGGTGGGTGCCGTGCCAAGTGCACTCGCCCACGCCCTCGATCCCGGTATCGGTGATCAGCTTGACGAATACCCAGTTCCGTCCGCCCTTGCCGGGCGGCGGCACCGGCACCAGGTAGCCCTCGAACCGCTCAATCTTCATGCCCTGCACCGTAGCCCGGATTGAGCCGTGCCGCAATTCACCGCGCGCCTTGCGGTCGCTCACTTGGTGGCGGGCTGGGGGTGGGGTAGACTCCTGGTATGAGTGTTGAGGCGCGGCGGCTTACGGAGGGGCCGGCGCATCACTTTTTCGGGTACTACGGCATCAACCCGTGGGACCGGTCCGGGCGGTACCATCTTGCTTTGGAGACGGACTTTCACCGCCGCCCGCCGGCGCCGGCGGACCGGGCGCGGGTGGGGCTGGTGGACGCCGCGAGCGGGGCGTTCGAGGCGCTGGCTGAGACGGCGGCGTTCAACCCGCAGCAGGGCAGCATGTTGCATTGGATCGACGCCGGGCGCGGTGAGGAGCTGACCTATAACGCGTGGCAGGGCGAGCGGGTGGTGGCCCACGCGCTGCAGCGCGCCGGCGGCGCCGGCCGCGTCCTGCAGGCGGCGGTGGCCGCGGTATCCCCCGACGGACGGCAGGCGCTGGGCCTCAACTACGCGCGCATGTACCACTGCCGGTCAGTGGTCGGCTACGCCCACGACCAGGACCCCGCCGCCCTGGCAGTGGCGCCCGAAGACGACGGGCTGTACCGCATCGACCTGCCCACCGGGCGCGCCGACCTGCTGCTCTCTCATGCGCAGGTCATCCGCGCCGCGGCGCTGCCGGACCCGCCGAGCGGCCTGGTGTGGTTCAATCACGTGATGTTCAACACAGACGGGTCGCGGGTGTTGTTCCTGTGCCGCATGAAGCGCGCCGCCGGGCAGGGGCTTGGCACGTCGCTATGGACCGTCCGCCCGGACGGCAGCGAGTTGTCGCAGCAGATCGGCTTTGCCCAACGCATCTCCCACTTCGCCTGGCTCGACCCCGACCGCATCCTGATCTCCACCGACCTGCTCGGCAGCATGCAGTTCCTGACCTTCACCGTAGGCCGCAACGACTTCGCGCCCATCGGCGCCGGCGTGCTGCCGCCCGACGGCCACGCCTGCTTCTCCCCCGACGGGCGCTGGATGGCGTGCGACACCTATCCCCAGGGCGCCGGGCGCATCTCCCAACTGATGCTGTACGAGATGGCCACCGGGCGGCGCGTGGACGTAGCCGGCTTCCACTCAGAGGCGATCCTTACCGGCGACGTGCGTTGCGACCTGCATCCGCGCTGGCACCCGGACGGCGCCCTGCTCAGCGTCGACGCCGTTCCCGCCGGCGACCGCCAGATCTACCTGCTCGACGTCGCCGGCATCGTCTCCTGAGCGCCGCCCAGCCGTTCGCTGCCACGGCTATATGCAACGCGACTCACTCCCGTGCGCGCCTCGCCGGGTACGGCGGCCTAAGCGCGAGCGGCTACCCGGCGCAGGAAGTCCGCTTCGCCGCGGCACTCCAGCGCGGCCTGCACCAGCGCCGCGGTGGAGATGCCTTCCATCTCCGCCAGGCGCCGCGGCAGCGCCGCCGACGCCGGCAGGCCGCGGGAGCTGAACACCTGCAGCACGGCGGCGCCCTGCGCTTCCACCAAGCCTTCGGCGCGGCCCTTGGCATGGCCCTCCCGGAGCTCGGCGCGCAGGAACAGATCGTCATCCGGCCCCGTGCCTTCCGCATCACCCAACGTCCTGCCGACGCGGCGCAGCGCCGCCGTGGTCGCGGCGGACAACTCCGTCTCGTTCAGCGCTTGGTGAATCTCCGCCGCGGTCCAGCCGGGGAAGGCGCGGCTGACCGGTACGGATTCATAGCCATCATCCCCCAGCAGGTAAATCGTCAGGCCCGGCCGCAGTCCCGGTTGGCGGCTCGGCGACTCCGCGTCGGGCACCTCGACCCATACTTCGGGAAAGCTCCACCACTCGTAGAGGGCGAGCTTGCCGCGGCGCACGTCGGTGGTGTTGTCTACCTCCAGCACGACGTCCGGGAGGGTGTCGACGCCCACTTCGATGGCCGGCCCCCAAGGCCGCGTTGCGCGCGGGTGCAGGTACACCGTCTGGTCGGCCTGCATGACGCGCAGGTGGGCGCCTTGGTCGTCGCGCACCAGGAGATCGGACGCGCCGAAGGTCTCGATCGGTGAGCCGCGCACGTGGGCAATCGTCGTGAGCAGCCCGGTCAGGCGCTGGCGCGGATGCTCATGGTAGGTGCTGACCGGCTCGCACACCATGGCGACTTCGGTATCGGCGCTCCAATACTCGAAGCGGCCTTCGTAGTCGGTGATAGCTTCCCGCGAGATACGCACCGGCCGGCAGCCCGGGAACTCCAAGGAGTCCGGCTCATCATCGGGATTCGGCCGCGGCAGCGCGTAGACGTTGTACTGCGCCATGCGCTATTGTACCACGCGGCTGCGCGCGGCGGCAGCCCGGCGAGCTTGACGGCGCCGGGCGGGTAGGGTTTGCTTGTCCCACCATGGTACGGCGCTTCTTTCCGCTTGGCGTACCGCAGCCACGGGTGCTGAGCGGCGCGCAAGTCAGACAGTTCAACGAGCGCGGCTACCTGTTTCCGATGCCGGTGTTCGACGCGCAGGAGATCACCGCGCTCCGCGCTTACTGCGACGATCTGTTCGCCAAGGCGGTGGCGGCCGGGTTCGGCAGCTACGACGTCAACGGCTGGCATTGCCACTGCGCCGGCCTCTACGACCTGTGCACCGAACCGCGCATTCTGGACCTGGTGCAGGACCTGCTCGGCGAGGACCTGATCCTGTGGGGCACCCACTTCTTTCTCAAGCAGCCCGGCGACGACAAGCAGGTGAGTTGGCACCAGGATGCGTCCTACTGGCCGCTGTCGCCGAGCAAGACCGTGACCGTGTGGCTGGCGATTGACGATTCCGACGCCGGCAACGGCGCCATGCGCGTCATTCCGCGCTCCCACGTCAACGCCCAACTCGCCTACCGGCGCAGCACCGAGGAGGAGAACAACGTGCTCTCGCAGACCACGCTGGCGGCGGAGGCGCAGGGCGATCCCCCGGTCGTACTGGCCCTGCGCGCGGGCCAGGTGTCGCTGCATACCGACTGGCTGGTGCACGGCTCCGAGCCGAATCGGTCGGCGCGCCGCCGTTGCGGATTGACCCTGCGCTTCACCTCGGCGGACGTGCGCGCCTTGAACCCCGATTGGGCGCGGCGCAGCGTGATCTGCCGCGGCCGCGACCCGTCCGGCCACTGGGTGCACAACCCCCGCCCGCCCGGCGAACACGTCCCCTCACGTGCGGTAGCTCAGTAGAAAGAAACGCGGCGAGGCGGTGCCTACGCTCCTGGCGAGAACACGGATTGTTGATGGGATGCCGAGTACGTCGTTTATTTTGGAGACGTCTTCCAAGGAGCAATCGATCCTGCCGGAGACAACATCATCGGTACCATCTTCCCGGAACTCGAAGAGTCGTTGTGTAGGAAGCACCCCGAGAAAGCAACCATCTATGGTCCGCACTTCCTCATGAATGTTCTCCTGCCGGAGCCGACGCTCGCTTTTCCTTACTTGTCCGACGTCCAAGAACCGGAACACCGTATCTTGAAACTCGATTGAACAGACAGCCTCCTTGTCAGAGATCGTCTTGAGAAACACGTGCAGCGCCCGCAGTGCCCTTGGATGGGTTCCCGAAATAACGTCGGTCAGTTCCTCATCCGTACCGGTCGTGGCCTCGAGTATTGACCTTGTTTGCGCAATTGCTGACGCTATCGGAGAAGGACTGTCAGATTGCTTACTCGGCGGCGCCGGTTGCAGTTCGAAACCGAACGAGCCCGTAGCGACGTCGGTGATCAAGAGATCGTAGTCATCGCGGTTGGGCAAAGCTCCGTGCATCTGCAGTGAGGCGCTTTGACTGGCACCAATGATGGCGACAGCGTTCGCAAAGTCCTTGACCGCCGTCGATCCGAAGCCTACCCGAACCCCTTGACTACCTACAATCGGTCGTCCGCGGAACGTCAAGCGAATCGGTGGAGAGTCGTCAGGGTAATCGGGCAGTGAAGCAAGCTCTTCTTCCACTTGGCTCTTACGAAACTCGAGACTACTACGTTCGAGGATACTCTGTTCCGGTAGTCCATCGATCATATTTTGGAGCGTGCTTAGTTCAGCGCGTAGTAGCTGCTGTGCTGGTGGGTTCATATGCTATTTACTTCCGTATCGAGTGTAGCGAGGTGTGCCGTCGCCAATGAGTCGTCGGTGGGAGATAGGTCAACTTGCACGTAGCCCTTCCATCGGTGATTCCGGCGATGAGACAAGAGACTGTACCAATACGTAGCATTCCTGACCAATGATTCGGGACTATTGTGGTTCAATTGAACATAGTACGCATCGACACTATGGCGTTTCGCTGTGTCTCGATGATCGGTGAGCCAAGGCGCCCGCTGCTGTAAAGAAGTCTGCGTATCATCTTTGGGTAGATGGAAGAATGTGACGACGTCGAGGTCGCGCGGATCACGCCCCTCAACCTGCTCAATATGCTCCAGGAAGCTGCCGTTGATCCACTGGAAGCCGCTGACCACCCCGGCTTTCGTCAACTCGGCGCGGAATCGGAAGAATCCCGAGATAATGGATCGGCGAGCACCGGTAGTGCCGAAGCGCGTTACAAAGTCTATCAACGAGACTGGGTACGGCGACCGGTTAGAAGTCGCTGTTGGCGATGGACCGACCGGTGGCAGGACACCGTATGGGGTCCAATCAGGTAGTGGCGAAGCGGTCGGTGTCATACGTAGTCCCGGTTTTCGTGGGGCGGGAAGCGGCCGCCGGGGCGGGTGCCGGGCGATCTCGCTGATAGAGACTCGGCGGTGTTGTTGACTCTGGCCGCGCCCACTCTGGCTGTGACTCTGGCCGTCTTGACTCTGGCTGTGTCCGGTATAGAGGATCCCTGATTAGCCGATCCGCTTCCTGGTAGGCGGCGGAGTATTGAAACTCCAACCGCAGGCCGCCGCCGGGCTCAGTTTTCCACTCTGGCTGCGGGTTGCCGGCCGCCGCGCATGCACTCTTGATGCGACCGATGCCTCGGCCCGACGTCTCGATCATCCCGGCCCGAAAGAACGCATAGGCGACTCCCGGGTTGTGGGGTCTCGACGAATGCTCCCCGGCGAGGCTCTCCACCGTCCACTCGGGCGGCAGGTGCCCTGGATTCCATAGCTGGATGCGGTCGTCGTACACGCTAATCCGAATCGGTACGGGATCGGCATAGTCGCGATGGATCACGGCGTTGATCACCGCCTCGCGCATCGCTACGCGCGGTAACGTGCGACCATCCGGGTCCTTGATGCTGACGCCGGGGCACGGCAGGTCGTCCCAGGTGCGGACGCAGATCCGCTTCGGGTACTCGTCCCACCATGATTCCTTCCGCTCGACGAGCTGACTCTCTCTCATCGCGACTATCCCGCTACCGTAGCTTAGCCAATCGCCGGCTCAAGGTCGAGTCGGCACCATGCCTTCCCCCCAACGCCGCGGGCGGTGGCCGGCAGCACTCCGCGGCCCCGCCGCCACCCCCCGCCCCGCCGCCACCCCCCGCCCCGCCGCCACCCCCCGCCCCGCCGCCACCCCCCCCCGCCCCGCCGCCACCCCCCCGCCCCGCCGCCACCCGCGCCGTGCCGCGGCGGTCTCTCGACCTTGCCGCTACGCCGGTCTGAGACGTAAGATAGGGGCATGAACCTACGTCGTGCCCTGTCGGGCGTTTTCGTGCTGCTGTTCGTTTCGCTGGCTGCGCCGGTGTTTGCGCAGACGCCGTGTGATGCCTCCGGGGAGCCGCTGGACGCAATCCGGACCCGCCACCAGGTCAAGCGCTTCGTGCAATGCGCGCTCGACCACGTTGCGGCGGTCGGCTGGAGCCGGGCGGCGCAGGACTTTCAGACCAGCCGCGATTGGCTGGACGGCTCCATGTACCTGTTCGCGGGGGACCTCGACGGCACCGTTCAATTCGTTGCCGGATCGGACACTGCGCCGGGAACCGACCTGTCCGATCTGCAGGACTCGAGCGGTCATTACCTGGTGCGCGACATCATGCGGGTGGCGGGCGACTACGGCGAGGGCTACGTGTACTACCGCTTCCTCAACCGCAACTCCGGGGAGGAGGAACCGAAGGTATCCTACGTGATGGCGCTGGAAGTGGACGGGCAGCAACTCTACCTTGGCGCCGGCACCTATCCGCTGGATGCGCCCGGCGCCTGCCCGGCGGACCGCGTGCGCGCGGAGTTGGTCTTCACCGAGCGGGACGTGGAGCAGTTCGTGCACTGCGCCGCCGAGCGCCTGCGGCGGGAGGGGCTGGTCAGCCTGGCCGAGTTCGAGACCGACGCGCGCTGGGTCTCCGGCGCCACCTACCTGTTCCTGCTTGACCTGGAGACCCTGATGACGATTTCCAACGCCGGGGACCCGGCAGTGCGCGGCAAGTTTCGCGGCGACACCGTGCACGTGCGGGAGATGCAGCGCATCCTGCGCGACTACGGCGAGGGGTACGTCTACTACAGCCGCCGCAACCCGGCCACCGGCGCCATCGAGCCCAAGTCGTCGTTCGTCCGGCGGGTGACCGTCGACGGTCACGACTATATCCTCGGCGCCGGCCTCTACCGCGGCCACTGAGCCGCCGGCCGGTAGCGAGCGGCAAGCGGCGTGGTGGTTACCGCCTACCATCCCGAACGGTTGCGGGTCGTCACGCCCGACGACCGCACGGTGGCCGACCTTGCCGCGCTGCAGGGGTATTGGACCGAGGAGCAGTACCTCAAGCTGACCGGCCACGGCAACCGTCTGATCGAGTTTACCGACGGCCGGCTCGAGGTGCTGCCGATGCCCACGCAACGACATCAAGCTATTTCGCGGTTTCTGTTCCTGGCATTGGTCGGGTTCGTCCACGACCTCGGTGGCAGCGTGTTCTACGCGCCGCTACGCCTGCGCATCCGCGACGGCAAGTTCCGCGAGCCGGACCTGCTGCTGATGCGCGACGCCGGTGACCCGCGCTGCCGGGACGATTACTGGCGCGGCGCCGACCTGGTGGTCGAGGTGGTCAGTCCGGCAGCCCCGGACCGCGACCTGGTCGACAAGCGCGCCGACTACGCGGAGGCCGGCGTCCCCGAATACTGGATCGTGAATCCCATCGACGAAACGGTTACGGTGCTGGCGCTGGCCGCGGGACGCTACCGGGAACACGGCGTGTTCCGTCCGGGAGAGCGGGCCGGCTCATGGAGCCTGCCCGGCTTCTCCGTGGACGTACGCGCAACCTTCACCGCGGCTGACTCCACCGGAGACTAAACGCGGATTCCGCTTCGATGGCTGATGCTATTGACGCGATGCTCAAAGTAGTGGCGGAATACTCCGTTATCGGGATAAGCCTCCGGAACCGCCCATATAGCCCCGATACGCCCGATTAGCCCGGCGATCCAGTCGGCTGCCTGAAGGGTCTGATAACGATGACTTTCCAGGTGGAAAGGCGGCTCAATGAGTCGCCGGCGCCGATTCTCCTTCGCGTACATGCTCTGTGCCGCTTTGGTGATCAGCGCCGACCGCTGATTATGTTCGTCGAGTATGAGGACGAAACTACCTGGCGGGCGGCAGTCCTCTTCGCAGAATTCGTTAATGCGCTTGATGGCTTCCAGGAATACTCCCGCGTAGAGGCCGTTCGGGCTGTGCTCGTCGGGCGCCAGTGTCTTTCTGACTCCAACGTAAAACACGAAACCGCCGAGCGTCCTGATCTTGTTGAACAACCGATTCGTGAATTTTCTGAGTTCGGGGTACTTGGTCACGTTAATCACCGTGTACAGGCTCGCCCCCTTCTTCTCCCACAAGGCCGGGTGTTTCCCGGAGCGTTCGAGTTCAAACCGAAGAAGCTGGCACTTGCGCTGGAAGAACCATGTCCCGAACCCGCGCACTTCTTCCGCAGGGAGCACGAAACCCGCGAGACCGAACACTGGGTTCTCCCGGTACCTTGCGTCCGTGCGATTCACGTAGGGACCGACATGTCCAAATTCGTCGAGATATGCAATGTACGTCAGCTCGGCCCTCCAGACACACGAAAGCCCGCGCCGGAGCGCGGGCCTCGGAAAGAGAGCAAGCCGAGGAGGCCCGCGTCTCAGCGTGGAATATACCTACACCTCGCGGCGACGTCAAGCGCGCTCGTCCATCCACCACCGGGCGAGCGGGCCGGCTCGTGGAGCCTGCCCGGCTTCTCCGTGGACGTAAGCGCAACTTTCGCCGCGGCAGGGGCCGCGCCTCCAGGGCATGACGCCGCCGGAGACACGGCCCCCGGCCACACGAAAGCCTGCGCCGGAGCGCGGGCCTCGGAAAGAGAGCGAGCCAAGGCCCCCGTCTCGTGGGACTATACCTACACCGCGCGGCGAACGTCCATCGGCGTCGGCGCGCCGCGGCGGGGGCCGCGCCGCCGCCGGCATGAGGCCGGCGCGCGGCGGTTGAACCCCCGCCGGGGTTCAGAGCAGGCTTAGTTCTTCCAGTACCACTGCTCGGCGGCGTCGCCGACGACGACCGAGTAGTAGCCCTGCTCCTCGGCGATGCCGACGTTGCCCAGGTTGACGTTGTACACGAACGGCACCGGCGCCGCGGCGACCGTGCCGATTACCCATACGTTCTCCGCCTGGCTCTCCCAGATCTCCTTGTGGGCGGCCAAGCGCTCGGCGGGGTCGCCGGTGGACTGCATGATCTCCTTGAGCTCGTACAGCCGCTTGACCTCGGCGGGCGGCTCGTTGCCGGCCTCGCCGTTGGTGGCAATCCAGTTGTGCCAGCCGAACGCGGTGACGCTGAAGAACGCCGGGCCGTAGATGTGCATGTACTGCACCGGCAGCCACCAGTCGGCGAAGTGGATTTCGGCGGCGCGGTTCTGGCTCCAGTAGAGGCGCCCGTCCACCTGCTTGATCTGGGTGTCGATGCCGAGCGGCTTCACGAACTCAGGAAACAGCTCGGCGCCGGGGGTGGCCGTGGGGGTGACCTCGTAGTAGGTAAAGGGAATGGCCAGCCGGCGGCCGTCCGGCAGCAGCCGGTACTCGTTCTTGTCGTCCCAGGCCAGGCCCATCTCGTCCAGCAGCGCGTTGGCGGCGTCCACGTCGTACTGCACGTAGGCATCGTCCATGTACTGCTCCCACACGTCCGAGCCCTTGGGCGGCGCGTACTGCGCCTCGCGGCCAAAGTCCAGGAACACCGACTTCTTGACCTCGGAACGGTCAATCGCCATCGACACCGCTTGGCGGAAGCGCTTGTCCTGCACCACCTCGGCGTACACCTGATCCTCCGGGGTGAGCGAGGCGAAGTAGATCAGGAGCTGGTCCTGCCACGCCGGCAGCGCCATGGTGCGGTAGCCGCCGCGCTCCTCGTTGGACTTGAACAACGGAAAGTCGCCGAGGCGGATGAACTGGAACTGCAGGTCGGTCTCGCCGGCCACGATCTTGGCGGTCATCACCTCCAGGTCGGTGACGAAGATGCGATGGCCGCGGTCGATGTAGGGGAGCTGCTTGCCGGTGGGGTCGATCTTGAAGAAGTAGGGGTTGCGCTCCAGGATGAACTCGCCGGGGTTGGGTTCCTCGGTGACGTGCCACGGATGCAGCGACGGCGCCTCGATGGCGTTGGGAAAGCGCGTCGGGATGTGATTGGCGGCGTCGGTGCCGGCTACGTCGTAGGAGTTGTAGAACTTGCCCCATTCCTCGGCGGAGTAGCCCTGCTCCTGCATGATCGGCACGATGTCCGCCAGGTCGGTGTAGTCCTTGTGGAACTGCTTCATGTAGTGGCTGGGCCGTATGAACCGCCCCGCGGGCTGCCCGGTGAGCTCGCTCAGAAACAGACCGTAGGGCTTGGCGAAGGAGACCGAAAAGCTGTAGTCGTCGATGATCGACAGCTTGACCGGCTCGCCGCCCCAACGCGCCCAACTCGGCAGGTTGGGCGTGATTTCCTCGTTGAAGTAGTTGTCCTCAAAGGTGTAGCGCACGTCCTCGGTGGTGACCGGCGCCCCGTCCGACCACTTGAGACCCTCGCGGATGCGGAAGGTGAACTCGGTGGCGGCGTCGTTCTGCTCCCAGCTTTCGAGGATGGAAGGCTGAATCTCGGCGCCGACGAAGTTGTAGCGATGGTTGCTCGCCGACGGCGCGATCTCCATCAGCTTGACCGCGTTCAGGTGGCGCAGATAGTGGCCGTGATCGATGGTGTACTCGGTCCAGGTGAGGGTGCCGCCGTACTTGCCATCTTCCATCCAGGTCTCCATGACCACCGGGTTCTCGGGCAGCCGATCCTCAATGGGAGGCAGCCCCATGCCGGCCAGGTAGGGAGATTCCGAAAAGACGATCTCGGCGCCGGTGAGGCGTAGGTACTCGTCCATGTTGTACTGGCCGAGCGGCAGGCGCTCGGTCCGCTCCATAGCCGTCTCGGTGGTGGCGGCGCCGTCGCCGGCGGCGGACGCCTCCTCGGTGCCGCCGGCCGCGAGCAGCAGCGGCGCGGCGCACAGCAGGGCCGCGGCCAGCGCGGTTGTTCGTTGCATCTAGTTCCTCCGTTACGTCGGTTGACGCTACGGCAGCCTAGAATGCGGCGCGGCTCATGTCAAGCTCGCCCGCCCGGCAGCCCGGGCGGGCGGCGTGGGAGCCGGGCGGGGGCGTGCGCGGCGCCGCGCCCCCATCTGCGGCAAAGGGCTACTGCTCGCGCCGCAGACGGAAAGCACGGTGCGGTGTTTGGGAACCGCGCGGCGCTACTTGGTTTCGGGTAGCGGCAGTTCCGCGACCACGCCCGCGTGGTCGGACGGCCACAAGCCTCCGGGCGTGCGGTCCTCCGGCTTGTCGCCCACCGTATAGGTCTTGATGGACGCGGATTCCCGCGTCTCCACGCCCTTGGTGAAGATCAGGTCAATCCGCCCGTCCGACGCGCTCAGTTGGCTAGTCTCGTTCTTCAGGTCGTCGGCCTGGCAGCAGGTGTACCCGGGCTCGCCCTGCCACACGTCTTCAAACCCGGCCGCGATGATGGCTTGATACGCGGTGCCTTCGGTAGCCTTCGTATTGAAGTCCCCCATCAGGATCACCGGCAACTCCTCGTTGCTCAGGCGGGCAAGCAGCTCTTTAGTTTGCCCAACGCGCACCTGCTCCTCGAAGTGCTCGAGGTGGGTATTCACGACCTGGTACGTCTTGCCGGCGACTTTGACGTTTACGATAACGTATCCGCGAGGCACACTAATATCGAGGATCGGGACTGGCAGCGCGGCCTGGTACTTTGCCGATACCGCTGTAGTCGAGTAGAGGACATCGTCGCGCACGAGAATCACGTCACGGTCCGTCAGACGAATGTCTATGAAACCGCCGGTGTCAGTTGGCCTCGGCATCTCGAGGTCGAAGGTCTCGACTTGGCCGGCTGGCTTGTAGTCCAACCCCTCATCCTTGAGCGCAGCCAGGACAATCTTGAGAAAGTCCTGCTCAACGTCTGTGGCATTGGGTTCGTGCTCTGGATTCCCCACCGAATCAGCGGGATCTTGGGTGTGAACCAGTGAGATCTCCTGCAGCCCGATGACGTGGGGCTTGGATTCCTTGATGATCTTCGCAATCGCCGCCGCGCGTGCGGGAAAGTCCGAGGCTTGGTAATCCCGGTAGAACTTGGCTACCTTTGGCGGAACTTCGAGAGCACTCTCGACTTTCAAGAGATCATCCGGTGCCGCTCCGACGTAGACGTTGTAGGTCATCACTTTGAGCTCCGGCTTGGGAGCCGGAGCCACGGTTGCCTGGCACGCGGTCATGGTAACGAGCACCACGATCGACGCCATCGGACCAGCGAGGGCCTTCAACCTGGGCAAACTGGGCATACGTACCTCCTCGTACGGTTGGACGGCCGGTCAGCGATCCGCGCCGTGTTCGCACGGCGCCCGCCGCGGCCGCTTGCGGCATCATACCCCAGGTCCTCGGTCAAGGTACAGTCACCCGCCGACAACGCCGGGTTAGCCGGCGGCCACGCCGTGCGGAAACTCGGCTACAGCACTGGCGCGGCTTGGCGGCGGCTCAAGGTGATGCGGCTATGCGAGTAAGTGAAAGGGGCGCGCAGGCGGCTGTTGGAGGCCGAGCCGCTGGGCGCACCCGCCGACCCCTGCGGCCCGGCCTCGCGCGCCACTACGTCCGGCGCCGACCCGAAGCGGGCGGGGCCGCAGCCGCCGGACTTCCGACGTTGCCGACAAACTTCGGCGCCGAACCTGCCGGCGGACGCCGGCCACCGCCGCGTTACGGTTGCGAAGCGGCCCGCGGTGGCGGCCCGGACCGCGGCCGTCACGGCGGAGACTCGGCGCCGAAGGAGGATGCGGCGGCGCCGCGGTCCGAGCTGCCGGCAGGAGCGGCGACTTCGCCAGCGAGAGTTCAGGCGGCGGAGCGGCCCGCGGCAGCCGCCGGGATCGCCACTCGGCGCCGAAGGCAGGAGGCGGCGCGCAGCCCGCGGCGTATCGGATTGCCAGGCCCGCCACGCCGGCGTCTGCACCGTCGCAGCCTCGCGTCTGCAGCCGCGCTATTCCGGCGGCGGTCAGGCGGCAAGTGTGGGGGCGCGACCGGGGCTGCTGCAGCTACGTGGACCGGGGCAGTGGGCGCCGGTGCGGCTCCCGGCATCTGCTGGAGATAGATCACGTGGTGCCGTACGCGCTCGGAGGCAGCGCCGAGCCCGACAATCTCCGGCTGCTGTGCGCCGGCCATCACCGCTACCGCCATGCGCGGCTCGTAGCTGCCCGACGGTAACTTGACGGACGGCCGGCTTGCGCTACGTTGCACCGCAGCACCGGACCTGTTCAGGCGGTCGGAGAGAATCGAGGAGTGAGCGAGCAGAATGGATCGGCAGATTCCGAGCAAGGCCGCCCGCCGCCGGCGTGACGGGATTGGCGCCCTCACCGCCTTTGAGCGCACCGGCGGCCGGGGGAGCGCGTGATGGCCGTCGCCACCGCAATCACGGCCGGGATCGCGGCCCTGGCCGCCGTGGCCAGCGTTGTCGTGAGCGTAATAGCGATGGTCTCAGCCCGGCGGGACGGGCGCTTCGAGGCTCTCTCAAAAGAGCTGGGGGGCCGCATTGACGATCTCAAAGCGGAGGTCGGTGCTGTCGAGATCCGCTTGGGCGCAAGGATCGACCGAGGTGACGACAGGCTTGAAAGGCAGATTGCCGAGCTGCGCCGCCCGCTAATGTGGATCCCCGGCGGCGAGACCTCCATGCCGCGCACCGACGCTACCGAGCCGGTTGGGGCCGCCGAACGGCGGGAGGCCGTCGAGCCACGGCTGCAAGGCGAGCACTGACGCCGACTGTGTGTCCTGCAGCCGCCGGACTCCCGAGGTTGCCGGCCAAACTTCGGCGCCGAAACAGCGGCCGGGCCGGACGCCGCGGCGGCGCAGCAGAGCGGCATTCCGGCAGGCTCGCGACTTCGGCGCCGAACGTCCCGGCGGACGCAGGCCGTCGAGCGCTTCGATACTCTGTTTGAGAGCTTGGGATGGCTGACGAGACCGAGGAACACATAGACGCCGACTACTCGGGGCACCCCTACCGCATGCCCTCGGTCGAGGAGTGCCTGGAGTACGCCTCCACCAATCCGCAAACAGCGGCACGGCAGGAGGACTGCATTGGAATGACGTTGCCCGACGGCCGATTTGTCATCATGGGCCCCGGCAGCTACTCGACAGCCAAGTGGTTCCTCCGTGGCGAAGACGGCGAGCCTGACTTTGATCAACCGATAGACATCAAAGCAGAACTGAACAAGGCAGGCAGCCTCACGCTTAGACCGCCAGAGCGATAAGCCGGCTACCTTCTCAGAACGCTTGGGCCATCCAGCGGACTTCGCCGATGACCTCGGCCGTCGGCGGGAGGCCAAGTTCTGGCCTTCCATGCCGTGTTTGTCGCTGCTCAGGGTCCAGTGCCCGCGGACATGAAGCAGGGCGCTTGACGACGACGCCCTTTCGGCGACTTCGCCGGCGAGGTCCAGGCCGCGGACCGGCCCGCGGCAGCCGGGATCGCCACTTCGGCGCCGAAGGTAGGAAGGGGGAGGGAGGGAGACAGAGGATTGATGGACGGCCGGCTTTGCGCTAACTTGCACCACAAGCACCGGACCTGTTCAGGCGGTCGGAGAGTAGCGGAGTGAGCGAGCAGCGGAACTACAGCTTTCAGGTCCCAGGTCAGTTGGCGTAGGGGTCGGCGGCATCGCGCAGGCCTTCGCCAACGTAGTTGAACGTCATCACCGCCAGCACCACGAACGCAGCGGGAATCAGCAGCCACGGCTGCAAGGCGAGCACCGAGATCGACTGCGCGTCCTGCAGCAGCGTGCCCCAACTCACCGCCGGCGGGCGGATGCCCAGCCCCAGGAAGCTGAGCGCGGTCTCGCCGATGATCATAGCCGGGACCGCCAGGGTGAGGTGAGTGATCAAGTAACTGGTGAAGCCGGGAATCAGATGGCGCCTGATGATCGAGCCATTCTTGGCGGCCGCGACCTGGGCGGCCATCACGAAGTCCTCCTCGCGCAGGCTGATCAGCTTACCGCGCACCACCCGCGCCAGGCCGGTCCAACCTTGGAGCGCCAGAATCAACGTGATCGCGAAGTAGATCCTGATGATGCCCCAATCGTGGGGCAGGGCGGCCGAGAGCGCGATCCACAGGGGGATGTTGGGGATGCTCAGCAGCATCTCGATGACGCGCTGGATCACGTTGTCGGCGACGCCGCCGTAGTAGCCGGAAATGCCGCCGAAGATGATCCCGAGGATGAACGCCACGAACACCCCGCCGAAGCCGATGAACAGTGAGATGCGGCCGGCGAAGAGGGTGCGGGAGAACACGTCGCGCCCCAGCTTGTCGGAACCGAACAGAAACAGCGGTACCGACGGATCATCGAGTCCGAACAAGCGAGTGTTCCAGGGGATGAAACCGAGCAGGGTGAACGGTTCCTCGCTACGCACCAGAAAACGGATCACCAGCTCCCGGTCGCGCTGCTCAATATACCGGTACTTGAAGGTAGCCTTGTCCAGCTCGCGCGCCGCGGCGAACACGAACGGCCGGCTCAGGCCACGCGTGGGGCTCATGAAGCGGACGCGGACCGGCGGCGCTTCGCCGAACTCCTTGAAGCGGTGCAGCGCCGGATAGGGAGCGAAGAACTCGGCGAAGGTCGACACGAAGTAGAGCGCGCCCAGAACCAACACTGCCGCCAGCGCCAGCTTGTGGCGCCGGAACCTGCGCCACACCAGTTGCCACTGGGAGGCGACGAAGGCGCGCTCGGCGCCGCGAGTTTCGGACGTTACGTCGGCGGCTGTCTCGGCAAGCGGGGCCGCGTCGGCGACGGCCTCTTCCCAGGCCACTAGCCGGCGCTCCGGCCCAGCCGGATGCGGGGATCAATCACGGCCAGCAGAATATCGGAAATCAGGGTGCCGATGATGACCAAGGCGCTCAGGATCATCACGATGCTCCCCACCAGGTACATGTCCTCGGACAGCGCCGCCTCCAGCAGCACCGGGCCCAGCGTCTCCAGCCCCAGCACCCGCGCCACGATCACCTCGCCGCTCACCAGGGTGGGCAGCATCCAGCCGATGGTGCTGATCAGCGGGTTGAAGGCAATGCGCACCGGGTACTTGAAGATGACGCGCGACTCGCGCAGCCCCTTGGCGCGCGCCGTGATCACGTACAGCTTCTTCAACTCGTCGAGCAAGGTACTGCGCAGGATTCGCACCATCTGGCCGGTCCCGGCCACGGCAATTACCAACACGCCCAGCCAAGCGTTCTTGGCCATGTCCACCAGCTTTGCCCACGACCACGGCGCGTTGCGGAACTCCAGCGAATAGAGGCTGGTGATCGCGTGGCCGGTGTACACGAACACCACGTAAGCCCCGGCCAGCGCCAACAGGAAGCTGGGGATTGCCAGACCGATGAAGCTCACGGTGGTCGCCAGGTAGTCGGTAATGGAGTATTGCCGCACCGCCGAGTAGATGCCGATGGGAATGGCGATGATCCAGGTAAACGCGAACGCCACCAGGGTAAAGGCGACCGAAAGCGGCAGCCGCTCCATGATGATCTCCGTCACCGGCATCTCGTAGATGAAGGAGCGGCCCATCTCACCACGCAGCAGAAAGTTGGTCATCCACAGGAAGTATTGTTCGACCGGCCCGCGGTCCAGGCCGTACTGCCGGTAGAGCTGCTCCACCACGCTCTCGTTGGCCAGAAAGCCCTGTTGCTCCAGGCGTTGGATGTAGGTCTCGACGTAGCTCCCCGGCGGCAGCAGGATGATGCCGAAGGAAACTATCGAGATCGCCGCCAGCAGCGGAATGGCGATGAAGAAACGTTGCCGGATGTAGGCTAGCACGCGCCGTTTACTTGAAAGAAGTGGCCGGGTGGAGCGTGAACTCCGCCCGGCCGGTCGATACCGTTCTCAGGCGAAACGGCCCGCTAGTTCATGGTGCGGAAGAAGAGTTGCTCCATTCCGTAATCCAGCGCCCGGTCGAAGGGGTAGCCCTCCTTGATCACGTTGCCCAGATCGGCGTTGTACACCGTCGGCACCGTCATGCTGCCGGTGGGCCAGATCGACACGTAGTTGCGGCTGAACCAATCCATCAGGTTGGCGAACGCCGCCTCGCCCTGCGGAGACTGCGGCGGATACACCTTCCACGCCTCCCACAGATCGAAGTACTCCTCCATGTAGGCCGGCGGCTTGCGGCCGGTTTCGCCGCCCGAGCGGTAGTAGAGCCAGGACTGGTTCGCCCAGTCGCCCTTGGCGTAGGGGCCGAAGTCCTCGGAGATACCCGGCGCCCAGATCGGGCGGTCGGACCAGTGCACGGTGGCCATGTGCTCGTTGTTGGCCATGCGCTGGCCCCAGATTTGATTGCCCAGCACCGTGAACGCGGTGCGGACGCCTATCTCCTCAAAGTACTGCTTCATCAGCTCGCCCACCGTCAGGAAGTCCGGCGACACGTTGGCGGTGATGACGTCGAGAGTGAACGGCGTGCCGTCCGGGCCCAGGCGGAAGCCCTCGCTGTCGCGCCGGTTCATCCCCACCGCGTCGAGCAGCCGGTTGGATTGCGCCGGATCGTAGGCGCGGTCGGTAATGGTGTCGAGCTGATACTGGCCAAAGTAGACGTTTTCGTTGACGTCGTCCTTGTCGATGGCCAGCGACAGCGCCTTGCCGAAGCGCTTGTCGTTCATCAGCATCTGCCAGGTGCTGTCGGGCTTGTCGTGCTCGAAGTCCTGGTTCATGAACAGGACCGGCGGGTTGTTGATGGAACCGTGCAGCACCGTGCGGATCCCCTTGTCCGCGTTCTGCAGGTAGATCGGCAGCTCCTTGAGCTGCGCGTAGCTGGTCACCACGTCGTACTCGCCGGCGGCGGTGTTGAGCTTGATCGCCTCCAGGTCGGTGGAGTTTTCGGCCACGATGTAGTCGGCGTAGGGAAGCTGGTTGCCCTCCACGTCCACCTTCCAGTAGTAGGGGTTGCGCTCCAGCCGGTAGCCGGTGCTGGTGGCCTCGACGCCGACCCACGGCGCCAGCGAGGGCACGTCCAGCCCGTGCGCGCGGTGCAACTCCCAGTGCTGCATGTCCTTCTGCTGCACGAGCTGCTCCCAGGTGTCCAGCTCCAGCTCATCCAGAATCGGCTGGATCTTGTCCATCGAGGTGTAGTCGGCGTGGAACTGCTTGATGAAGTGCGCCGGCCGGAACAGCAGCGTGTAGTCCGGGATCCAGGAGGCCAGGTTGGCCAGGAAGAAGCCGTAGGGCTTGGCGAACTCCACGCAGAACGACAGGTCGTCGATGATGGTGACGTTCGGCGCGTTGCCGTCCGGGTCCGCGGCGCGGAAGTAGAAGGTGGGGTAGATGCGCTCGTCGCCGTACAGCTCGAAGGTCATGCGCACGTCCTCGGTGGTGACCAGCTCGCCGTCCGACCAGCGCAGCCCCTCGCGGATGGTAAAGCAGAACTCGCGGAAGTCGTCGCTGATGTCGTACTCGCTCACGACCGCCGGCAGCGGATCCTTGGTGCTCTGATCGGGAGCGCGCAGGATCGACATACCCAGCGCCAGGTAGATTTCGTGGACGCCGCTGTTGTTCAGGTTGGGTACCCGGATGGTGCCGCCGTGGTTGCCCGGCTCCCAGTCCAGCCACTGCTCGGAGTTGAGCACGCCGGGGCCGACCACGAACGGCTCCGCGGGCACGCGGTCCTCAATCGGCGGCAGCGTGCCGGCGGCTACCCGCTCGGCCAGCATCGGCGATTCCTTGAATTGGGGGGGGGCGGCGTACTTCTGGCGCCCCGTCGGGTCCATGGCCCACTGCCCCCAGGCAGCGGTGCCGATCACCAGCAGCGTTGCCGCTGCCAGCCAACGAAGATGTTGGTGCATGTCGTTGTATCTCTCCTTATCTCTTTTTGTCACCGCGCTTTACCGCGCTTGATGAGTTCGTTCGTTTAGCCCGGTTCGGGCGCGGTGCCCGCCCACCCTATCCCGCGGGCGGCGCCTCTGTCCAGCGGCCCGTCAGCCGCCGCCGAGGCGGCGCTTCAGGTCGGCGAACAGGGCGCGGGCCTGCTCCGGGGCCAACTCCTCCTCCTCGGCGGCGCCGTCCACCAGGTCGGGGGGCACCTCCCCCAGGAAGCGCGACGGCGCGGTTTCGCGCTCCTCCGGCCGCCCGCCGCCCACCCGCCGCCGCCGCTTGCCGGGGCAGGTGATGAACAGGCGCCGCCGGGCGCGGGTGGCGGCCACGTAGAACAGGCGCCGCTCCTCCTCCAGGTTGGCCTCGCCGTCGGCCAGCGCGCGGGCGTGGGGAATGGAGCCGTCGTCGGCGCCGGCAATGAACACGGTGTCGAACTCCAGCCCCTTGGCGGCGTGGATGGTCATGAGCTGTACCCGCCCGCGCGGGTCGCCGCCGCGGTCGGGCGAGTCGTCGTCGCGGCTCACCAGCGCGGTGCGCGTGAGGTAGTCGGCCAGGGTGGGGTCGATGCGGTCCGGGTGCTGCTCGAAGTCGGCCAGCGAGCCGATTACCGAGTCGACGTTGGCCACCTTGTAATGCGCCACGTCGGGGCGCACGCCCTCCAGCAGGTGGTCGCGGTAGTTCAACTCGTCGACCAGCTCCGCCAGCACCGGGGCCATGGCGCGGCTGCGCTCGGCACCGCGGATGCGCGCCGCGTAGCGCTCCAGCAACTCCACCAGCTCGCCGCTGAGGGCGCGCAGCCGCCCCTGCTCCCGGCCGCCGCCGCCGCCGCCCGCGCCGCCGCCGGCTGCCGCGCCGGCCTGGCCGGTGGCCAGCAGCACCAGGGCGGAGTAGAGCGAGCAGTCGTGCGCCGCGGCCACGCCGGCCACGCGCTCCAGGGCGGCGGCGCCCAGGCCGCGGCGCGGGGTGTTGACGATGCGGCGCAGGCTCACGTCGTCATCCGGGTTGGCCAGCACCCGCAGGTAGGCGATCAGGTCGCGCACCTCGCGGCGGCTGAAAAAGCTCATGCCGCCCGACACCTGGTAGGCGATTGCCTCCCGCAGCAGCACCTCCTCCAGGGCGCGCGTGAGGCCGTTGGTGCGCACCAGCACCGCGCAGTCGGCGTAGCGCAGCCCGCTGCCAAGCGCCAGGCTGCGGATCTGGCGCACGATCCACTCCGCCTCGTCGGCGTCGCTCTCCGGGTAGGTCACCGCCACCCGCGCGCCCGCGCCGGCGCGGCTCCACAGCCGCTTGGGGCGGCGCCCGCGGTTGTGGCTGATCACGGCGTTGGCGAACGCCAGGATCGATCCGGTGGAGCGGTAGTTCTGCTCCAGCTTGATCTCCACCCGTTCCGCGAAGTCGCGGCTGAAGTGGTCGAAGTTGGCGGCCTCGGCGCCGCGCCAGGAGTAGATCGACTGATCGTCGTCGCCCACCACGCACACGTTGCGGGAGGCCGCGGTAAGCGCGTGCAGGAGCTGGTACTGGCGCTGCGAGGTGTCCTGGAACTCGTCCACCATCACGTGGCTGTAGCGCGCGCGGATCGCCTCGCCGGCGGCGCCGCGCAGCAGCTCCAGGGGCAGCAGGATCAGGTCGTCGAAGTCCACCGCCTGGTAGAGGCGCAGGCGGCGGCGGTAGGCGGCCACCAGCCCGCGCAGTTGCTCGCTTGCCGCTTCGAGGTCGGGGACGCCGGTCCCGCCGCCCATGCGCAGCGCCGACACCAGCCGCTGCAGCAGCGCCGGATCCGCCTCCGCCAGGTCGGCGCTCAGGCGCAGGTCGCGCGCCACCTCGCGCAGCAGTTGGGCGCTGTCGTGCTGGTCGTACACGGTCACCGCGCCGGCCGCGGAACCGCGGGCGCGGAACCCCAGCTCCGCCTGATGGCGGCGCACGAGCTGCAGGCCGAAGGCGTGGAAGGTGCAGACCGCCGGCGCCGCGCGCCCGCGCCGCCCGCCGCCGCTCCCGCGCGCCCGGCCCGGCGCCGCCGCGGCGCCGGCGCGCTCGCGCATCTCGGCGGCGGCCTTGTTGGTAAAGGTCAGGGCGACCACGGCGCGCGGGTCGACGCCGCTGGCCAGCAGGCGCGCGAGGCGCGCCGTGATGACGCGGGTCTTGCCGGAGCCGGCCCCGGCCAGCACCATCAGCGGCCCGCGGAGGGTGGCGGCCGCCCGTTCCTGCTGCGGATTGAGGGCAACGTTGCGGGCGGCCACCGCGCCACCGTAGCGGCGCCGCCCGGCACTGGTCAAACCCTCCCTCCGCGCGCAAGAATGGCGCAGCGATGCATGCGGTGGAGCTGCGCGGCGTAAGCTACGCCTACCCGGAAGGCACCGAGCTGGTATTTCACGAGCTGTCGCTGCAGGTGCCGGCGGGGGTGGTGGCGTTGGTGGGCCAGAACGGCACCGGCAAGTCGACCTTCATGCTGCTGGCCAGCGGCATCGCCGTGCCGAGCGACGGCACGGTGCTGCTGCACGGCATCGACACCCAGCGGCTGCGCGAGCCGTACGTGCGCCAGCGCCAGGTGTCGTTGATCCACCAGAACATGGAGTTCGAAACCGAGGAGCCGATCGGCGACCTGATCGCCTACGTGTACCGCAACGGCTATCACGAGCAGCGCAGCGAGGAGTTCGTGCGCGAGCTGGTGGACGCGTTCGAGCTGCGGGCGGTGCTCCACAAGCGCACCCAGGAGGTGAGCAAGGGCGAACTGCAGCGTACTCTGCTGGCGTTCTGCCTGCTCTACGGCTCGCGCGCGCTGATGATGGACGAACCGGTGTTCGCGCTGGAGGAACGGCAGAAGCGCAGCGTGATGGGCTACCTGTACGAGTACGCTCACCGCGAAGGGCTCACCTGGTTCTACTCCGTGCACGAGCTGGAGCTGTCGGCGGAGTTCTCGGACTACGTGGCGCTGTTCCGGCCGGACGCGCCGCCGCTGATCGGACCCACCGCCGAGGTGCACACCCGCGACCTGCTGGAACGCGCCTACGACGTGCCCTTCGACTTTCTCAAGCGCCGCGAGGCGCTCTACCGCCAGGCGCTGCGCGGCGCCTTCCCGCCCGCCGCCGGCCCGCGCGGCGCCGATCCGCCCGTTGCCGGCCCGCCCCCCGCGCGGTAGCTCACGATTTCATGGAAAACTGGCGCGCCGCTCACAAAGTCCTAACAATCGGTGCCGACCTTGCGCCGCGAGGCTGTCAGTGTCCACCACGCAACGGGTTGGCGCGACCGGCGCCGTGCGCGTAAGCCGGGCGGCGTCCGGCAGGCGCGCCCACGCGCTTTCGCCCAGACCCCGGCCCGGCGAGGCCGTCATCCAGGCATTGCTGTTCTTCTGCGGCGCGCTGTCGATCTTCGTGACGGTCGGCATCGTGATCGTGCTGGGCCGCGAGTCGGTGCTGTTCTTCCGCAACGACGCGGTGAACCTGTGGACCTTCTTCACCACCACCGTGTGGCAGCCGGCAATCGGCAAGTTCGGGATTCTGCCGCTGGTCAACGCCACCCTGATGACCAGCCTCACGGCGATGCTGGTGGCGGTGCCGATCGGCATGAGCGTGGCGATTTACCTGAGCGAGTACGCCGCCCCCCGGATGCGCGCCATCCTCAAGCCGATTCTGGAGGTGCTGGCCGGCATTCCCACCGTGGTCTACGGCTACTTCGCGCTCACCTTCATGACTCCGCTGTTGCGCGGCGTGTTCGGCCAGGAGGTGGTGCAGATCTACAACACCGCCTCCGCCGGCATCGTGATCGGCATCCTGATCCTGCCGCTGATCTCGTCGATGGCCGAGGACGCGCTGTCGGCGGTACCGGTGGCGCTGCGCGAGGCCGCCCTGGGGCTGGGCGCCACGCGCCTGGAGACCGCGGTCAAGATCGTGGTGCCGGCGGCCTTTTCCGGCATCGCCGCGGCGGTGATCATCGGGCTGTCGCGCGCGGTCGGCGAGACGATGGTGGTGGCGCTGGCGGCGGGCGCCGGATCGGCCTTTACCTTCAACCCGTTCCACGCCGCCGAGACCATGACCGGCCACATCGTGCGCATCAGCGGCGGCGACCTGAGCTATCAATCGATTGATTACAGCAGCATCTACTCGATCGGCTTGGTGTTGTTCTTCATCACCCTGGGATTGAACATGCTGAGCCGCCGCATCGTGCGCCGCTTCCGCGAGGTATACGAATGAGCGCCATGACCGCCAATCTCGCGGCGCGCCACCGCTCCGGCCTGGCGTGGCGGCTGGTGTTCCACGCCGCCACCGCGGTGGCCATCGTGATGCTCACGGCGCTGCTGCTGACCATCGCCAACCGCGCCTTCGGCCTGGTGGCAATTCAGAACGCCATCCCGCCGCGCGAACTGGCGCGGGACGGGGTGCCGCTGGAACGCCTGGACCAGGCGGCGCTGCTGGAGTTGCTGAGTGAACACCTGTCGCGCGGCCTGCTGCGGCGCTACGACCGCGAACAGCCGCTGGCCGAGCGCAGCCGCGACGAGATCTACGCGCTGGTGATCGAGCGGGTAGTGGATCCGTCGGTGGTGCAGGCGTGGCCGCTGTGGGATTCGCTGTTCCGGCGCCGGGCGGTGCTGCAGGAAGCGGCGGCCAGGCATCCCGAGGCGCAGGTGGTGCTGCGTTCCTGGTTGAGCGGCGCGTTCATCAGCCGCGCGCAGTCCAGCACGCCCGAGGACGCCGGGGTGCGGGCGGCGATCAAGGGGTCGCTGTGGACCATCCTCATCACCGTGCTGTTCGCCTTTCCGGTGGGGGTAGGCGCCGCCATCTACCTGGAGGAATACGCGCAGGATACGCGCCTCAACCGCGCCATCCAGACCAACATCAACAACCTGGCGGGGGTGCCGTCGATCATCTACGGGATGCTGGGGCTCACGGTGTTCGTGCGCGCCCTGGAACCGTTTACCAGCGGCGCCCTGTTCGGGCTGGCCGGCGACGCCGGCGCCAACGGGCGCACCATCCTGTCGGCGGGGCTCACGCTCGGCCTGCTGATTCTGCCGGTGATCATCATCAACGCGCAGGAGGCGATCAAGGCGGTGCCCGACAGCCTGCGGCAGTCCAGCTACGGGCTCGGCGCCAGCAAGTGGCAGACCATCCGCGACCACGTCCTGCCGGGGTCGCTGGACCGCATTTTGACCGGCACCATCCTGGCCACCTCGCGCGCCATCGGCGAGACCGCCCCGATGGTGGTGGTGGGAGCCTCCACGCTGGTGACGCTCGACCCCAGCGGCCCGTTCTCGAAGTTCACCACGCTGCCGATTCAGATCTATCAGTGGACGGCGCGCCCGCAAGCGGAGTTCCGCAACGCCGCGGCCGCGGCCATTCTGGTGCTGCTGGTGTTGTTGCTGACCCTGAACGCCAGCGCGATCCTGCTGCGCAACCACTACGCCCGGCAGCGGCGGGGCGCCTGACGGCGGGGGGCCGATGCCGGTGTCTACTCAGGTAACCGCGCACGCGGCGGACCTGCCGGTTCCGTCCGCCGAATCGAGCGCCCTGTCGGTGTCGGGGCTGCACGTCTACTACGGCGCCTTCGAGGCGGTGCGCGGCATTGACATGAGCTTTGGCACGCGGCGCATCACCGCGCTGATCGGCCCCTCCGGCTGCGGCAAGACCACGGTGCTGCGGTCGTTGAACCGGATGAACGAGCTGGTGCCCACGGCGCGCACCGAGGGCGAGGTGCTGTTTCACGGACGCAACATCTACGCCGCCGACGTGGACCCGGTAGAGGTGCGGCGCCGCATCGGCATGGTGTTCCAGAAACCCAACCCGTTCCCGAAGTCGATTTACGAGAACATCGCCTGGGGCGCGCGCATCAATGGCTACTCCGGCAACATGGACGAGCTGGTGGAGCGCTCGCTCACCCAGGCGGCGTTGTGGGACGACGTAAAGGACAAGCTGCAGGAGAGCGGGCTGAGTCTGTCCGGCGGCCAGCAGCAGCGGTTGTGCATTGCCCGCGCCATCGCCGTGGAACCGGAGATTATTTTGATGGACGAGCCCTGCTCGGCGCTGGATCCGATCGCCACGCTGCGGATCGAGGATCTGATGAAGGGGCTGGCCGAGCGCTTTACCATCATTATCGTGACTCACAACATGCAGCAGGCGGCCCGCGTGTCCGACTACACGGCGTTTTTCATGATGGGCGAGGAGCGGGCCGGTTATCTGGTGGAGTACGGACCGACCGGGCGCATCTTTACCAACCCGGACGAGCAGCGCACCGAAGACTACATCTCGGGGCGCTTTGGATAGCTAGGAGGAAGCGGATGACGCCGCCGTTGCGCGCCCAGTACGATCACGCCTTTGACGAGCTGCGGGACGCGCTCACCGCCATGGGGGAGCAGGTGGAGCGCGCGATACGCGGTTCGGTGCGGGCGCTGGCGGAGCACGACGTGCGCGGCGCGGAGCAGGTGCTCGGCGACGAGGAGATCGTCAACCGCATGCACCACGACATCGACGACTTCTGCCTGCGGCTGCTCGCCACCGAACAACCGGTCGCCACCGACCTGCGGCAGATCGTGAGCGCCCTGAACGTGATCTCGCAACTGGAGCGCATCGGCGACTTGGCGGTGCACGTGGCGCGGGTAGCGCAACGGCTGGCCTCCGAGACGCTGATCAAGGAGCTGATCGCGATTCCGCTGATGGCCGACGAGACCTGCGCCATGCTGCGCGACTCGGTGCGCAGCTTCGTGACCCAGGACAGCGCGCTGGCGGAGCAGGTGAGCGCGCGCGACAACAAGGTGGACGAGATCTACTCGCAGTTGTTCCGCGAGCTGCTCACCTACATGATGGAAACGCCGCGCAACATCACCCAGGCGTCGTCGCTGCTGTTCGTAGCCAAGCAGCTTGAGCGCGCCGGCGACCACACCACCAACATCTGCGAAGCGGTGATCTTCGTGACCACCGGCAAACACGTCGACCTGAACCGCTGACCGCCGCCCCCGCCGGCGGCAGCGTGCGGCGCGCATCCCCCGGATGCGCCCCCCTCGCGGCCCCGCGCCGGGGAGTGGCGCGCGCGGCGGGCGGGCGCTACTCGGTGGAGAACACCTGGAAGCCGCCGTAGGCGTCGGCGCCGTGTTCGGCTACGTCCAGGCCCTTTAACTCTTCGTCGCGCGGCACGCGCAGTCCCACCACCGCGTCGATCAGCTTGAAGATCAGCCCCATCACCACCACGATGAACACGCTCACCGAGACGGTGCCGAGCAACTGGATGCCGAGCTGACCAAAGCCGCCGCCGAACCACAGCCCGTCGTTGGGCACGCCCAGCGCGGCCTGCCCCCAGATGCCCACCGCCAGGGTGCCCCAGATTCCGTTCATGCCGTGCACGGCGATTGCCCCTACCGGATCGTCCACGCGCCGCCGGTCGAGGAAGAAGACGCCGAGCACCACGATCACGCCGCCGACGAGGCCGATCAGAATCGCGTGCCCCGGTTCCACGAACGCGCACGGCGCGGTTATCGCCACCAGTCCGGCCAGGGCGCCGTTCATGCCCATCGTGAGGTCGGGCTTGCCGGCGGTGAGCCAGATGGTGGCGGTGGCGGCGATGGCGCCGGCGGCCGCGGCGAGGTTGGTGTTGATGGCGACGCGGGCGATCAGGGAGCCGTCGCCCACCCCCAGGGTGGAGCCGGGGTTGAAGCCGAACCAGCCGAACCACAGCAGGAACATGCCCAGCGAGGCGAGTGGCAGGGAGTGGCCCTCCAGCACGTTGGGCTTGCCGTCGGGGCTGAACTTGCCGATGCGCGGCCCCAGGGTGCGGGTGCCGATAAAGGCCGCCCAGCCGCCGACCGCGTGCACGACGGTGGAGCCGGCGAAGTCGGTAAAGCCGAGCCCGGCCAGCCAGCCGCCGCCCCACACCCAGTGGCCGACCACCGGATAGACGAACGCCGAGATCAGAAACGAGTAGATGATGTAGGCCGGGAACTTCATCCGCTCCGCCATGCCGCCGGCGACGATGGTGGCCGCGGCCCCCACGAACACCGCCTGGAACAACCAGAACGCGAACAGCGGCACGTCCGCGCCGGACTCGGCGCCGATCAGCAGCCAGCCCGAGGTCCCGAACAGCGGGTTGCCGGAGCCGAACATGATGGCGTAGCCGAAGATGAAGAAACCGATTGACGCCATGCAGAAGTCCATCAGGTTCTTCATCAGGATGTTGGCCGTGTTCTTGGCGCGGATCAGGCCCGCCTCCAGCATGCCGAACCCGGCCTGCATCAGAAACACCAGAAACGCCGCCATCAGCACCCACAGCGTGTCGACGCCGGTGATGATCGTGGCGATCTGGTTCGCCAGCGACGCATCCTGGGCGAACGCCGGCCCTGCGGCCAGCATCCCGAACAGACCCGCAAGGCCCGCAACCCGAGCCCTGCGGCCCGCTCTCAGCTTATCCATCGTCCCTAATACTACGTATCGGAGGCGTCCCCGGACAAACGCCCCGGCGGGGGGCCCTGCGAACGCGGCGGCTTGCGGCGCGGCGGCGGCGCGCGGTTTGACAGCGGGCGGCGGCAACGGATAGCTTGCCGCGGCAGGGGCAGCGCGGGCGGTTAGCTCAGTTGGTAGAGCACCTGGTTTACACCCAGGTGGTCGGCGGTTCGAGTCCGTCACCGCCCAGGCGACCGCAGAGAGTAGGAGAGGAGGAGCATGGCGCAGACCGAACGCCTGACGATGGCGCAGGCAGTGGTGAAGTACTTGGCCGTTCAGTACAGCGAGTTGGACGGCGCCCGGCGGCGGCTGATACCGGCGATCTTCGGGATTTTCGGTCACGGCAACGTGAGCGGCCTGGGGCAGGCGCTGGAGCAGAGCGGGGGCGAGCTGCCCTACTACCAGACCCGCAACGAGCAATCGATGGTGCACACCGCGGCCGGGTTCGCGCGCGCGGCGCGCCGTACCCAGACCCTGGCCTGCACCAGCTCCATCGGCCCCGGCGCCACCAACATGGTGACCGGTGCCGCCACTGCCACCATCAACCGCATGCCGGTGCTGTTGCTGCCCTCCGACTACTACGCCACCCGCCATCAGGGGCCGGTGCTGCAGCAGTTGGAGCACCCCGCCGCGGCGGACGTAAGCGTCAACGACTGCTTTCGGCCGGTGAGCCGCTTCTTTGACCGCATCACCCGCCCGGAGCAGCTCCTCACCGCGCTGCCGCGGGCGATGCAGGTGCTCACCGATCCCGCCGACACCGGGGCCGTGACGCTCTCGCTGCCGCAGGACGTGCAGGCGCACGCCTGGGACTACCCCAGCCGCTTCTTCGCCGAGCGCACTTGGCGGATCGAGCGGCGCCCGCCCGCCGCCGAGCGTATCGCGGAGGCCGCGGCGCTGCTGGCGGGCGCGCGCCGGCCGCTGATCATTGCCGGCGGCGGGGTGCACTACTCGGCGGCGTGGGACGCGCTGCACGCGGTGGCCACCACGTTCGGCATCCCGGTGAGCGAGACCCACGCCGGCAAGGGGGTGTTGCGCGGCGCCGCGGAGTGGTCGCTGGGCGGGCATGGCGTGGAGGGGACCACCGCCTCCGCGCGGATTGCCGAGGAGGCCGACCTGATCATCGCCGTCGGCACGCGCTTGACCGACTTCGTGACCGCGTCGCAAAGCCTGTTCCATAACCCGGAGGTGCGCTTTATCAGCATCAACGTCTGCGCCATGGACGCCTTCAAGCAGGGCGCCGTGCCGGTGCTGGCGGACGCGCGGCTGGCCCTGGAGGCGTTGCTGGAGGCGGGCCGCGCCGCGGGGGTTACCGGTGGTGCGGGGGCGGCCGGGGCGGCGTTCCCGGGCTACCGGCAGGAGGTGGCCGAGGCGCAGGCGCACTGGGAAAAGGTGGTGCGCACCGAGGCCTACGCCGCGCACCCCGGCGAGGCGATGAGCGAGGGGCAGGTGATTCAGGTGCTGAACCGGGAGTCTACCGGCGCCGACACCGTGGTCGCCGCGGCCGGTGGTCCGCCCGGCAACATCCTCAAGCTGTGGGACGGGACCAACGGGAGCCGTTGCCACATCGAGTTCGGCTTTTCCTGCATGGGCTACGAGCTGCCGGCGGGCCTCGGCGTGCGCATGGCCGCCGGCAGCGAGGGCGAAGTGTTCGTGTACGTGGGCGACGGCACCTTCCTGCTCAACCCGATGGAGCTGGTCACCGCGCTGCAGGAGCGGCTCAAGGTGACGGTGGTGGTGATCGACAACCACGGCTTCCAGGTGATCCGCCGCCTGCAGATGGGGCGCGCCGGGCATTCTTTTGGAAACGAGTTGCGCGCCCGCAGTGGCGCCGGCAGCGGCGAGGGCGGCGGTAGCGGCGGTAGCGCGGGCAGCGGCAGTAACGGGAGCGGCGGCGTCGGCGGCGGGAGTGGCGGCACCGGCGGCGGGCCGCGCCTGGATGGCGAGTACCTGCCGCTCGACATTTGCAAGATCGCCGCCGGCATGGGGGCGCGCACCTGGCACGCCTTTAGCCCCGACGAGGTGCGCGCCGCACTGCGCGAGGCGCGCGCCGAAACGCGCTCCTGCGTGATCGTGTGCGAGGTGGAGAAGCACCGCTACGTGCCCGGCTCCGAAACTTGGTGGGACGTGGCGCCGGCGGAGGTGAGCCGTAGCGAAGTGACCCAGACCCTGCGCTCCGAGTATGAGCGCGACCGCGCCGCGTTGCAGCGCTTCCACTATTAGGGGGAGGAACGAAGGATAATGAGCGTATCTGCTACCGAGGCGCAGCGGCTTGGCCGCGGCCCCGCGATCTGGCTGGCCGGCGACCCGGCCGATCTGGGCTTGTGGCTGCAGCGCGGCGGCGCCGGAATCGTCACCAACACGGTGGTGCTGAACGAGATGGTGCGGAAGTACGGCCAGCTTACGGAGGTGGTGCGCCGCTACCTGGACGTGACCGACAAGCCGGTGGTGGTGGAGGTGGAAGGCCACACCACGCAGGAGCTGATCGACGTGAGCCACGTGTTCACGGCCATGTCGCCGCAGATCGTGATCAAGATTCCCTGCACCGCGGCCGGCCTCGGCGCCTTCGGCGCGCTGGAGAAGGAGGGTGTGACCACGTTCTGCACCACGGTGTTCTCGGTGGCCCAGGCCGCCGCGGTGGCGCAGGCCGGGGCCGGCCACGTGCTGCCGTTCTGCGAGCCGATCAAGGAGCTGGGCGGCGACCCCGGCCGCCTGGTACGGGAGTGCGCGGCGATGTTCGCGGGCTGGGAGCGGCGGCCCTACGTCACCGCGGCGCTGGTGCGCTCGGTGGAGTCGGCGCAGGCAGCGCTACGCGGCGGGGCCGACGGCATCATCGTGTTCTGGCCGATCTTTCGCGCCATGCTGGAGCATCCCCTCACCGCAACTTGGAATGAGACCTTCGCCGGGGAATGGGAGCAGATGCGGGAGGCCGGCCTGCTGCAAGGCGTGGTGCCGCAGCAGTGAGGGCGCCGCGACAGCTCGGCCGGACGCGAGCTGGCGTACGGCCCAACGGCCGTCGTCCCCATCATCAACGAGCGCAGCCACCACAGCGCTCGCGTCCACCGCCACCAGCATCAGCGACGGTCGGCATCGCGATGGCGCACGATGTCGGCGGCCGACAACCGGCTGCCGGCCAGCGCCTTTCGCTCGACGATCCTTTGCAGCAGTGACTCGGCGTCCGGGCGGGCAACGAGCTCAATCAGGTGCCGCCGCAGATACGCCTGCAAGGATCGCCCCTTCGCTGCGGCCCGGGCGCTGAGCTCCTCACACGTCCGGTCCGGAACATCGCGGATGGTAATCGACCGACCCATGCCATCATAATGCTGTCAATGACAGCATTATGCAAGCGAAGCGACGGCGGCGGCGGAGGGCGCGTAGCGCCACCGGACACCCGCCCCTATCTCGAGGTGCGCGCCAGTCAGCGGCGCCGCCAACTGATCCGCGCCGCCGCGGGCGCCGGCGGCCGGCGGTAGCCGCAGTCTGCTCTGATGCGGGGGGTGGTGCCGCTCGGTTCGGGCCGGGTGGAGGTGCGCGACGTTCCCGACCCGCGCCCCGGTCCGGGGGAGGCGGTGGTGGCGTTGCGCAACGCCGGCATCTGCGGCAGCGACCTGCACACCGTTCACAAGAGTTGGGAGGAGATCGGCGAGCGCCAGAATCTGGTGATCGGCCACGAGGCCAGCGGGGTAGTGGCGGAGGTGGGCAGCGGGGTGGACCGCGCGCTGGTGGGGCGGCGGGTGTCGGTCTACCACTACCGCGGCTGCGGGCTGTGCCGCCACTGCTTGGCCGGTGAGATCGTCTATTGCGCCGCCAAGCGCGGCTACGGCTGGCACCTGCACGGCGCCGACGCCGACTACCTGCTCACCGACGCCCGCAACTGCTGTCCGCTGCCGGACGCCCTGAGCCACCTGGATGGGTCGTTCCTGGCCTGCGCCGCCGGCACCGCCTACGCCGCGCTACGCAAGCTGGAAGCGGTGCCGGGAGCGCCGGCCTGCGCGGTGGTGGGCCTGGGTCCGGTGGGGCTGACCGCGGCGCTGCTGGCGCGCGCCCTGGGCTGGCAGGTGGTCGGCCTGGACCGGGTTGCGGCGCGGCGCGGCTACGCGGAGCGCCTCGGCGTGGCGGCGGTCGCCGTGGCCGATGATGACCTGGCCCCGGAAGTAGCAGGCCGGGCTCCCGGCGCCGGGGTGGAGCGGGAGGCGGCGGGGCGTCTCAACGAGCGCGTGCGCGCCGCTGCCGGCGGCCGCGTTCCCGGCCGCGTGTTCGACGCCTCCGGCAGCGAGGCGGGGCTGGCCGCGGCGCTGGCGCTGGTGGCGCGCGGCGGGCGGGTGGTCACCGTGGGCCGCGGCATGTGGCCGTTGCGCTTCGCTCCGTCGATCAACGTCGCCGACCTGATTCGCAAGCAGGCGCAGGTAATGGGTTCCTGGGTGCTGCCCATCCACTACTACCACGACCTGGTGGAGCTGATGGTCGCCACCGGCACCAGCTTCGCGCCGCTGAGCGCCGCTTCCTTCCCCATCACCGAAGCCGCCCCCGCGTTCGCCGCCGCGGCCGCCCCAACCACCCTCGGCAAAGTCTCCTTCACCTGGCCCGACTAACCGCCCGCCCCCGACCCCTTGACACATCCCACCCCTCCGGTACTATCTGAGCACTGACAACGTAGTAGGTTACGGTAGGTGTTGCCCAATCACTACTACCACGACCCGTTGGAACTGATGGGATACCGATGAGCGACACGGACGGCGAAGCACTGAGCACTCAGCCGGCGGAGCACATCGAGCCACGGCGCGATGAGGAAGCGGCGCCCCGCGAGAAGGCTCGGCGGCAAGATGCCTTACATGACCTGCGGAGGAGGCTGTCTCCGGATGAGCTTTCGACTTCAGGCGTCCAGATAATGCTCCTCGACAAGATTGACGACTTGCATGATGAGAACTATGATCTGCGTGACAGGTTGAAAGATGAGAGTAGAGCGCTGCGGGAAGTCAGTCAGGACTTCCATGATTGCCGTACGGAGGCGGCGGTACTGAATGAACGGCTCAAGGAATCTCCTGCAGGAGATATTTTGTTGGCGGCAGGGTCTTTGTTCCTCGGTCTCGTCCCAACCCTTACGTCATTGCCGCCGCTCGTATTGGTTCCGATAATCGTCGGTGCCGTAAGTATGCTTGCCGGCGCGGTGTGGAGGAAGATACGGAGATGAATGTTCAGATTAAGTTCGTTGCTGATCGAGGAGTTCCGGAACATGAGAGACTCGTGCTTGAAGTCCGGCGCGACACCGACATCGGTTACTTCATTCTCATTCGGACCGGTTACGAGGGCACTCAAGTAACGATTGACGTAGTAAACACGTTCTGGTTCCCGTACATGCGCGTGAACCGCGGCGACATCGTCGTGGTCTACAGCAAACCTGGTAAACAGCCTGGTGCATATAGACATAAGGCTATACGGGACAATCGTACGGCGCACTTCTTCTACTGGGGGCAGAATTCGGCACTGTGGAACGACGACAAGGTCGCGCCCGTGTTGCTCTACGCACCGGAGTGGGTCAGCAAGGCGCCGGAAGAGCTGGCGGAGTCCGCTTGAGCGGTGTTGCCGGCGCGGCAGGCGCGGGCGCTGCCTTGACGGCGGCGGAGGAGTGTGAATGATGGGGGGTGTTATGTTGATGAGAGGTAGCTTGGTGCCGGCGGCGTTGCTGCTGGCGGGGGCCGGGGCCGCGTTTGGCGCCGGGGAGCAGGAGGCGGCGGCTGCCGACGGGCCGGTGACGCTGACCTACATGACGCGGATGCGCGCCGAGGAGTTCGGGCGCGAGTCGTTCAACGATCTGGCGGCCACGTTCATGGCGAACAACCCCAACGTCACCATCGAGTTCGTGGACATCACCTACCAGCGGATGCGCGAACAGGCGCTGATCATGGCGCAGGCCGGCACCGCGCCCGACATTACCGAGCCGGTGGTGTCGTGGGTGCCGCAGCTTGCCGGGGCGGGGATTCTGGAGCCGGTGAGCAACTACCTCAGCGAAGCGGAGATCGCCAGCTACGTCTCCTCGCCGGTGGCGGATGCCTCCTACGAAGGCGTGGCCTACGGGGTGCCCTTCTGGCACGGGCCGATTCTGCCCTACGCCAACACCACCCTGCAGGAGATGGCCGGGCTGCCGCCCGGCGCGGTGGAGGACATCCACGCCTACCGCGACCAGATCGCCAAGATCGGCTCGCTCGGCACCGACGCCGAGGGCCGCAACATAATCGGCTTCTCGTTGCGCAACGTGAAGAGCGCCAACGCCGCGTTCTGGTTTACGCCGTGGCTGTGGGCGTGGGGCGGCGAGCTGGTGGACGCCGCCAACAATCCCACCCTGGACACCCCCGAGTTCCGGCAGGCCCTGGAGTTCTACGCCTGGATGACCAACAGCGGCTACAGCGCCAAGGGCATGGACCCCTACAACACGCGCATCGTGTTCGGCGAGCGGCGCGCCGGGTTCGTGTTCGACGGCCCGTGGCTGCGCGGCATGCTGCGCACGCTCACCGAGGACCCCACCATCGACGACGCCTACGAGGTGATCCCGATGCCGAAGGGCGTTACCGGCGAGAACTGGACCATCGCCAACCCCACCGTGCTGGTGGTGTTCGAGAGCTCCGGGAACAAGGAATGGGCGTTCGAGTTCGCCAAGTTCGCGTCGGCCAACACCAACGTCCTGAGCGGCCTCTACAGCAACATGGGCCTGCTGCCCACGGTCAACGACATGCTGGAGAATGATCCGTTGCTGCAGGACGACTTTGCCCGCACCTTCGCGGAGCAGATGCCGATGAGCCGCGGCGCGCCGTGGAAGGACTCGCGCTGGCCGGGGCTGCAGGACATCCTGGCCAAGGCGATCACCGAGGCGATCGAGAGCGAGGACTTCGCCGCCGTGTCGGCGCAGGCGCAGCGCGAGTTCGCGCAGCTGCTCGCCGAGTAATCGTTCGCGCCCGGCGGATCCGCGCTCCGCGGCCACGTCGGCCAGTGGACGGCGGACCCGCCGGGCGCCAAAACCGCCGGTACGTTTATGGTCGCAGGCGGCCGCCAGCTTCTGGGCGATCGCGCGTTCGGGATCGTGCTGTTGCTCCCGGCGTTCGCCATCATCGTCGGCATCATTCTGTTTCCGCTGCTGGACGCGATGCGCCTCAGCGTGACCTCCACCAACCTGATCAACATCCGCAAGCAGCCGCCGGTGGGGCTGCGCAACTATCAGCAGCTCTTTACCGATCCCACCTACTGGCAGGTGGTGGGCAACACCTTTTTCATTACCGGCGCGTCGGTGGCCGCCAGCGTGGTGATCGGCATGGCGCTCGCGCTCGCGTTGAACGGCCTGCGCGCCGGCCGCGGATTGCTGCGGGCGCTGTTCATCGTGCCCTGGCTGGTGCCGGGGGTGGTGATCGGCGTGACCTGGAACTGGATGTTGAGCACCGAGACCGGCATCGTGAACTACCTGCTCCGCAGCACCGGGCTCGCCGCCGCGAACCTGCCGTGGCTGGCGGACGGCACGCTCTCGATGGTGGCGGTGAACGGGGTGTTCGTGTGGTCGTCGGTGCCGTTCATCATGGTGACCCTGCTCGCCGGCCTGCAGGCGATTCCGGCGGAGCTGGTGGAGGCGGCGGTGGTGGACGGCGCCACCTTCGGGCAGCGGTTCCGGCTGGTGGTGCTGCCGCTGCTGCTGCCGATCATCACCATCGCCACCATCCTGCGGGTCATCTACACGATTCAGAACTTCGTGATCGTCTATATGCTCACCCAGGGCGGCCCCGGCTACGCCACCGAAACGTTGGCCCTCTACGTCTACGAGACCGCGTTCAACGCCGCACGGCTGGGCAAGGCGTCGGCGATCGGGGTGACCTGGTTCTGTTACGTTCTGGTGTTCGTGGTGATCTACCTGAAGCTGGTCGACCGCGGGGAGCGGCGCGTATGAGCCTGGTGCGGCGGCCCAAACCCGCGGTGCTGGCGGTGGTGGCCCTGTTCCTGCTGGTCTACCTGTCGTTCACCCTGTTTCCCTTCTACTGGATGCTCAACACCTCCTTCAAGTCCAAGCAGGACGCCTACCGCACGCCGCCGCAGTTCGTGCCGGAACGCCCGGTGCTGATCAACTACGGGCGCCTCCTGAACGAGGACAGCGCGGTGCTGCGCTTCTTTCTGAACAGCATGATCGTGGGCGTGGGCACGGTTACCCTGTGCATCGCGGCCGGCGCGCTGGCCGGCTACTCGCTGGCGCGCTTTCCGGTGCCGGCGCGGCGTTCGGTGATGGTGTTCATCCTGATGAGCCAGATGTTCCCGATGGCGCTGCTGCTGATTCCGATCTACGTCTACTTCGTGCGCGCGCGCCTGCTCGACACCCACGCCGCGGTGATTCTGGCGCACTCCGCCATCGCCCTGCCGTTCAGCGCGTGGCTGCTCAAGGGCTACGTCGACACCGTGCCGCGCGAAATAGAGGAGGCCGCGGCCATCGACGGGAGCAGCCGGCTGGGGATTCTGGTGCGCGTCGTGAGCCCGATGATCGCGCCGGGGCTGGTGACCGCGGGGGTGGTCTCGTTCCTGATGTCGTGGCGCGAGTTCCTCTTTGCCCTGGCGCTCACCACCACGCCGCGCGCGCGGCCGCTGGGGCCGGGCATTCACGTCTACTACTTCGGCATCATGTCGATGCGCTGGGAAAACATCATGGCCGCCGCGGTCGTGGCCACCATCCCGGTGATCGTCCTCTACATGGTGCTGCAGCGCTACGTGGTCGGCGGCCTCACCGGCGGCGCCGTGCGCGGCTAGCGGCACCGGGGGCCGGCCCGAGCGATTTGACAACTGCCGCGGCATCCCGTAGCGTGGTCGTTTACAGGAGGAAGGACAACATGAAACGAGTCCTCTTGATGGCAGCGGCGCTGCCGCTGACGGTCGCCTTCGCCTGGGCCGCTCCGGGCGATTACCGGGAAGCTCCCATGCTTGCGGCGCGGGTCGCCGCCGGCGAGCTTCCACCCGTGGAGGAACGGCTGCCGCGGGAACCGAAGGTGCGCGAGGTCTTCCACGAAGTGGGTACCTACGGAGGACGGCTGCTGGTGTTCGGCAATGGCCCGAATCCGTGGGCGCCGCTGGTGGGGGAGAATCCCGAGGGCACTCCGACTCCGATCCGCATGGACTTCGACGGATCGCTGGAGCCGGATCTGGCATTGGATTTCGATCTTTCCGACGACTACCGCACGTTCACCCTGACGTTGCGGGAAGGAACGAAGTGGTCCAACGGCGATCCATTCACGGCCCACGACGTGTCGTTCCACTTCAACGAGATGCAGCAGAAGGAGTTGGGCTACGTGTGGGGCATGCCGTCGCAAGTGCGGACCGTCACCGCGACGGACGATTACACGGTGGTGATCGAGTACAGCGAGCCGTACCCCAAGGTGATGAACGACCTGGTGACCTACAAGGGCACCGACTGGACGTTCTATCAGCCGAGTACGTGGTTGAAGCAGTGGCATATTGAGTACAACGAAGATGCCGACGCGAAGGCGAAGGAGGAGGGGTTCGACAACTGGCAGGAGGCGTTCGCCGATCACTCGACGTTCTGTTGCCCGCAACGCGATATCAACCGGCCCACCCTGGCGCCTTTCATGCTCGTCGACGTGCAGCCCACCTTCCGCCTCAAGGAACGCAACCCCTACTACTTCGCGGTCGACAGCGCGGGGCAGCAGCTTCCGTACGTCGATTCGGGGCTGATCCAGATCGTGGAGGACCGCGAGGCCACCAACCTCAAGGTGATCGGCGGTGAGGCCGACTACGCGATGATGACTCTGGATTCCTATCCGCTGCTGAGACAGGGGCAGCAGTCCGGCAACTACCGGCTCCATCTGATCGAATCCTGGTTCGAGGGCGTCGGCCTGGCTTACGCGTTCAACCTCAACGTCAAGGACGCCGCCAAGCGGGAGTTTTTCGAGAACGTGGAGTTCCGGCGCGCGATTTCGCTGGCGATCGACCGCGAGCGGATCAACGAGGCGCAGTGGCTCGGCCAGGGCACGCCGTCGCAGATGACGATCACCAAACTGGCCAGCATCTACCGGCCTGAGTGGGGCGAGGACCATCCCTACGCCCGCCATGATCCGGACCGGGCCAACCGGATGCTCGATGCGCTCGGGCTGGACCGGCGCAACGCGGATGGCATCAGGCTGCTGCCCAACGGCGAGCCGTTCATCGTGATCAACGCGTTCTGGGGCAAGACGCCGCTACGCGCCTACGAACTGGTCAAGGAAGACTTCGAGGCGGTCGGCGTCGGCCTGGAACTGCGGTCGGCGGACGGATCGGTTATCGACCAGGGCATGTCGGGGGGCACGATCGACTTGGTCCGCTGGAACGAAACCATCGGCGAGATGCAAGACTACCTGAGCACCACTGGTGGCATCAACCAGTCGCTGTCACACATGGCGCACCAGTACTGGATCTGGTGGGACGAAATGCACAAGCGCAGGACCGGCCGCTCCAACGAGACCGGCGCACTGCCGGGCGAAGAGCCGCCCCCGGAGCTGATGGAGTACTTCGAGACGCAGATCGTGCAGAGCAAGAAGCACCCCTTCGGCAGTCCCGAACAGAAGCGGCTCAGCGCCAAGGCGTGGGAGCTGCAGGCCGAGAATCTGTGGAACATCGGCGTCACCCAGGCTGCCCCGATGGTGATGGTGTACCGCTCCAATCTGGTGAACGTGCCCGACAGGGTGCCGCCCTTCTTCGAAGGGGACATCGGCTTCAACTACTACGTGGATCAGTTCTTCTTCAAGAACTGAGCGCGCGTTAGCCGGCATTTCAACGGCGGCCGTCCCCGCGGGGCGGCCGCCTTGCTTGACAGCGGTCAATGGCCGCCCCTACGATCCCCGGATGGCCAGCTACATCGTGCGGCGCCTGTTCTACATGGTCCTGCTGCTCACGATGCTCTCCTTCGTTGCCTTTGCCGTCATTCAACTGCCGCCGGGAGACTGGATCGACAACTTCGTCTACTACATGGAGCGGTTCGGCGTGACTCTGGACGAGTCGGCCATCGAAGCGCTCAACCGGCGTTGGGGTTTCAAGGATCCCTTCTACGTCCAGTACTACAAGTGGATCACCAACATCATCCTGCGCGGCGACTTCGGCGAGTCGGCCGCGTACAACAGACCGGTCGCCGACCTGATCGGGGAGCGCATCTTCCTGTCGATCGTCCTGTCGCTGTCTACCCTGGTCGTCACCTGGCTCATCGCCGTGCCGATCGGGATTTACTCGGCGACTCATCCCTACTCGGCCGGTGACTACGCCGGCACCGTGTTCGGGTTCATGGGCCTGGCCACGCCCAATTTCCTGCTGGCCCTCATCCTGATGTTCGTGTTCCAGCGCTACTTCGGCTGGAGCCCGGGGGGCCTGTTCTCGCCGGAGTACCTGATTGCGCCGTGGAGTCTCGGCAAGGTGGTCGATCTGCTGAAGCATCTGCCGGTGCCGCTGATCGTGATCGGCACCGCGGGCACGGCGGGCACGATTCGGGTGTTGCGGGCCTCTCTCATGGACGAACTCGCGCGGCAGTACGTGGTCACGGCGCGCGCGAAGGGGATTGCCGAGGGCCGCCTGCTGTTCAAGTACCCGATCCGGCTGGCGATCAATCCGATCGTGTCCGGCACGGCCGGCCTGCTGGTGGGAATCGTCTCCGGCGAGGCGATCGTGTCGATCGTGCTCGGTCTGCCAACGGTCGGGCCGCTGCTGTTGACCGCGCTCCTGGACCAGGACCTGCAGATTGCGGCAAGCCTGATCCTGTTCATGGGGTCGCTGGGGCTGTTCGGTACGCTGTTGTCCGACCTCCTGCTGGTGGTGGTGGATCCGCGCATCCGCTTCGAGCGGAAGACGTGATGAGGGCCGGGCGCACCGAGGCGGAGCGGGAACAGTACTACGTCGCGTCCCACTGGGCGCTGATGCGGCGCAAGTTCGGCCGCCACAAGTTGGCCGTGGCCGCGGCGGTGATTCTGGCGCTGTTGTACTTCATGGCAGCATTTGCCGGATTCGTTGCCCCTTACGACGAGATCCAAAGCCGGACGGAACTGGCGTTCCTGCCGCCGGCGCGGCTCCACCTCTTCCACGACGGTAAACTGCAACGGCCGTTCGTGTACGGCGTTGCTCGGGAGCGGGACATGGAGACCTTCCTGATGGTGTTCTCCGAAGACCGCGAGACGCGCTATCCGCTACGCCTGTTCGTCAAGGGGGAGCCGTACAAGCTGTGGGGGCTGGTCGACGCCAGCCGCCGCCTGTTTGGCGTCGACGCGCCGGGGGTGGTCTACTTCTTCGGCGCCGACGACCTCGGCCGCGACGTGTTCTCGCGCGTCATCCACGGCGCGCGGATCTCGCTCTCCATCGGCCTGGTGGGCGTGGCGATCAGCTTCGTGGTCGGCGCCCTGCTGGGCGGCGCCTCCGGCCTGCTCGGCGGGGCGGCGGACCTGATCATCCAGCGCGTCGTGGAGTTCATCGAGTCGCTGCCGGGGCTGCCGCTCTGGATGGCGTTGGGGGCGGCGATACCGCTGCAGTGGCCCACGGTGACCAAGTACTTCCTGATGTCGGTGATTCTCTCCATCCTCGGATGGACCGGGCTGGCGCGGACGGTGCGCGGCAAGATCCTGCAGCTCCGGGAAGAGGACTTCGTCACCGCGGCGAAGGTAAGCGGCACCGCCAACTACCGGGTCATCACCCGCCACATGCTGCCCAACTTCGCCGGCTACCTGATCGTACACGTCACGTTGGCGATACCGGGGATGATCCTCGGCGAGACCGCCCTCAGCTTCCTGGGCATCGGCCTTACCTCACCGGTCGTGAGCTGGGGGGTCGCCCTGCAGCAGGCCTCCAACGTCAACGTGATCGCGCTGTACTGGTGGCTGCTGATCCCGGCGTTGTTCGTGGTAATGACAGTACTCTGCTTCAACGCCGTAGGGGACGGTCTGCGCGATGCCGCCGACCCCTACAAGTAGGACGTGCCTGGCGGGCCCCGGGGGCGCGTGGGCCGGCACTTGCCGCCGGCCGCACGCACCACCGGGCTTTTTTGGCGAAGCGCGGCGGTTAGCGCAGGCGCGCTTCGGCGTTGTTGTAGATCTCTTCGATCTCCTCGGCGCCGGCGGCGATTGCCTGCTCCATCACGCTGTCGAACTCGTCCATCGGCAGGGTGCCGACGATGAACCGGTCGAGCGCCGGATTGAGGATGTTGTCGACGTCGGTGATCAGGCGCTTCAGGCGCTCGCGCTCCTCCTCGTTGAAAGCGGGCGGCAGCACCGGCAGGTGCATGTTGGCATCGGAGTTTACCTGCGCGTACCAGTCCGACACCTCCGGCGGATCGAAGTAGTAGATCGGCTTCTGATCCACGATCAGCGCGAACTGCAGCAGCCCGGTGCCGATGCCGGCGCGCATCGCGCGCTGCGGGTCGGACGCGCCGCGGTAGGTGTCGAGCACCTCCGGCAGCGCCTCGATCTCGCCGTTGACGCGGTGCCAGTGTTCGCCCTCCAGACCCCAGTTGGTGATCAGCTCGCCTTCGCCGTCGGCCATCCAGTTGAACAGCTCCATGATGCGGCCGTGGTGATCGCTGTCGGCCGCCACCGTAAATCCGGAGGAGAGCCAGTGGCGGGGATAGGAGAAGTTGCGCCGCGTACCGAACTCGTTTTCCATCACCGGGACCGGCCAGAACAGCGCCTCCGGCTTCACCTGCCGCAGGCTGAGCGTATAGTTCAGCCCGAAGGTCATGTTGTCGTAGTAGAACAGCGACTTGCCGGAGCCCAACTTCTCGTGCCACTGGCTCGAAGAGTTGATGGCGAAGTCGGGATCGAGCACGCCTTCCACGTAGGCGCGGCGAAAGTACTCCAGGATGGTGCGAAATTCCGGCTTAACCGTGCCATACACCCAGCGCTGCTCGGCGGGCACCCAGTGGATACTCCAGCCCATGCCCATCGGAAACGCGGCCCGGTTGAGCAGGTTGCGCGTGCCGCCGCGCACCGTCCACGGCTGGCTGTCGGGAAACTCCCGCTTGAACGTGGCCAGCGTGTCGTACAGCTCGTCGAAGCTGTCCGGCATTTCCAGCCCCAGGTCGTTCAGCAGGTCGCGCCGGATCATCGGAATCGGGGCCAGGATCTTCTGGAAGGAATCCATCTGCGGCACGTAGTACATGGTGCCGTCGATGAACGTCTTCCGGGCGTCGGGAATGGCCTCGATCTTGGCCCACAGCGCCGGCGCCTGGTTTTGCACCGGCTCGTTGAGTGCCAGGAACACGCCGGAGTCGGCAAAGTCGTTCACGCTGCGCTGCCGCAGCCGCGCGATGTCAGGAAGCTGCGCGGTGCCGAGAAGCAGTTGCACCTTGGCGTCGAAGTCGCCGCTCGGAATCGCCTCGATCCGCAGGTCGATGTTGAGCGCCTCGCGGATCGCCTCATACACCGGCGCCTCGGGATTGATCGGCGACGACGGGTGCTCGGGGCGCATGTAGGTGATGGTCACCCGCTCGTCGGCCCCGGCGGCGCCTTCGCCCTCGCCGGCGCCCCACGCCGTGCCGGCCACGAGCAGCAGGGCCAGCCCTGCCGCCAAGAATGAAAGCCTCAGCCTCATCATTGAAAAACTCCTTTCGCGCGCCTGCGGCGCGCATCGGTATTGTGATTTTACCCCTTGAGGGCGCCAATCATGACGCCCTTTACAAAGTACTTCTGCAGGAAGGGGTACACCAGCAGAATGGGTAACGTCGAAACCATGATTACCGCGAAGCGGATCGTCTTTTCCACCACCATGAAGTCGGTGGCGGGGCCGATTTCGTTCATCTGCTCGAACGTGCTCTCCACCACGACGCTGCGCAGAATCAGTTGCAACGGGTAGCGGTGCTTCTCGGTGAGGAAGATCAGCGCGTGGAAGAAGCTGTTCCAGTGCTGGACGGCGTAGAACAGCAGCATGGTGGCCATGATCGGCTTGGCCAGCGGCACCACGATGCGCGCCAGAATCTGCACGTCGTTGGCGCCGTCGATGATCGCCGCCTCGTGCAGCGCCGCCGGCTGGCCCTGAAAGTAGGTGCGCATGATGAACATGTAGAAGGCGTTGATCGCCGGCACCAACACGATCGCCCACATCGTGTCGAGCAGTCCGAGCTGCAGCACCACCAGGTAGAGCGGGATCAGCCCGCCCGAGAAGAGCATCGTGAACGCCACGTACAGGGTGAGCAGCTTGCGTCCCGAAAAGTCGGGCCGCGACAGCGGATAGGCGCACAGCGTGGACAGCACCAGATTGATCAGCGTGCCGGTGGAGGTGTAGAGGATGGAGTTGAACAGCGAGCGGATGATGGTCGGGTCGCGCAGCACGATCTGATACGATTGCAGGGTGAGGCCGCGCGGATAGAAGCGCACCCGCTGGAGCAGCACTTCCTTGCCGTCCGAGATCGATACGATAGCGATGTAGTACATCGGGTAGAGGGTGACGAAGATCACGCCGACCAGCAGCGCAATGTTGATCACGTCGAACAGGTGCGAACTGAGCGGGCGGTCGCCCAGGAGGGCGTGTTGGCGCGACGCCGGCAGCGACTTTACCACAGGCTGGTGCCCCCCAGGCGCCGCGCCAGGTAGTTGGCGCCGATCACGAACGCCAGTCCCACCACTCCCTGGAACACGCCCACCGCGGTGGCGTAGCTGAAGTCGGCGCCCTCCAGGCCGCGGCGGTAGACGTAGGTCTGCAGCACGTCCGCGGTCTCGTAGGTGGCGCCGGTGTAGAGCAGCAGGATCTTCTCCCATCCCACCACCATGATGCGCCCGAGGTCGAGGATCAGCAGGATGGTGATGGTGGGGGCGATGCCGGGCAGGGTGATATGGCGCATCTGCTGAAAGCGCCCGGCGCCGTCGATGGTAGCGGCCTCGTACAGTTCCGGGTCGACTGCCGACAGGGCGGCCAGGTAGATGATCGAGCTCCAGCCGGCGTGCTGCCAGATGTTGGAGATGACGTATATCGACGGAAACCAGCGCGGCTGCATGAGCCACGGGAACGACTCGCCGCCCAGGGCGATGATGACGCGGTTCACCAGGCCTTCGCTCTGGAGGAAGTTGACGATCATGCCGGCCACGACCACCACCGAGATGAAGTGCGGCAGGTAGCTGACGGTCTGCACCACGCGCTTGAACCAGGCGTGGCGCAGCTCGTTGAGCAGCAGCGCCAGGATGATCGGCACCGGAAAGCCGAAGATGATGCTGTACAGCGACAGCAGCATGGTGTTGCGAATCAGCTTCCAGGCGTAGGGATCGGCGAGGAATTCGGTGAAGTAGCGCAGGCCGACCCACTTTGAGCCCCAGATGCCGAGCGCCACCTTGTAGTCCTTGAAGGCGATGATGACGCCGTAGATCGGCAGGTAGTGGAAGACCAGGAAGTACAGGAACGGCAGCAGGAAGATCAGGTAGAGGTAGCGGTCCTTGCGCAGCACCCGCGCGGCGCGCTGCCACGCGGAGTGTCGGGAGGAGGAGGCCAGGTGTTGGGCCGCGGGCGCCGCGGGCAGGTCCGCCATCAGTGCGCGCATCCTAGGCTGCCGGCGGCGCTCGGTCAACCGAGGGTCAGGAAGCGGCGCGGCGGTGGGGGGAGGGGCGCAGGAGGGTCTGATTGGCGGGGGAGTGGGCGGTGTTGCCGCCGAGCTGCCACACCCCGCGGAACAGCGAACGCCGCTTCGGCGGCATCGCCGCGATCTCCTCGGCGGTGACGTTGGGGCGGTGCCACTGCGCCGTCACCGAGTTGTAGCACTGGAACACCGCGCAGCGCCCGTTGTCGGGATTGGTCCAGTCGTTGGCGGCGTGCAGCACGCTCTCGGTAAAGATCACCACCGACCCGGCGGGGCAGGCGTAGGTGTCCATCGCCGCGCGGATGCGCTCCAGCCACGGCGAGCCGGCGGCGTTGGAGGCGAACCGGTCGGGGCCGCCGTAGCCGAAGTGCGCCTTGTGGGAACCGCTCAGAAACGAGGTGCCGCCCCGGCCCTCCTTCACCTCCTCCAGCTCCCACACCACGCGGGTGAGCCCCGAGAAAATGCGGTTGCCGGCGACCTGGTAGCGCATGGCGTTGGCGAGCTGCGGCGGGCGCACCACGTGCGGGATGCCGTTGTCGCCGCGGTTGGTCTTGCGCCAGCCGGGAGGCCGCATGATGACGTGGGAGTCCTCGCAGCGAAACCCGTAGCACTCCGGCAGGTCGAACGGCTCCTCCGACAGGATGGCGGAGAGCACGCCGGTCACCGCGGGATGATCGAGCAGGGTTTGCAGTACGCCGCTATGGCCATCCTTGACGCCGCCGGCGCGCTCCTTGAGCGGGTCGACGCCGGCGTAGCACTCCGCGCGCATCGCCTCCAGCTCGGCGTCCGCGAGCACCGCCGGCAGGACCAGCCAGCCACGCAGGTCGAAGAAGAACTTCTGTTCGTCGCTCATCGGCGCCGGCGGCCGGGTGTGGTCGGGGTAGCGCACCATGCCGTGCAGCGTACTGCCGCGCAGGCGCCGTGCATAGCGGCCGCCGCCGGCCCGGCGGCGGTTCAGCCGGCTTGCCGCGGCCATCACCGTGCGCCGGCCCGACCAGAGCGCGCGCTACACGCGCCGCCGCCCGGCGGCAGTTCAGCCGACTTGCCGTGGCGGCGGGAACTCGGTTGGGATGCGCTGCAGGCAGGCCAGGGTCTCGGTCCAGTAGTAGATGCTGCGAAAGAAGGCCAGCAGGTCGCCCTGTTCAAGGAGCAGGCGGCGGTACGTGAGCGCGCGGCCCACGTCGTAGCCGGTTAGCAGCGTGCGCCAGGCGGCGTAGTCCCCGGCCAGCAGGTAGCAGCAGCGCGGCTCCGCCGCCGCCCGCGTGGTCAGGGTGACGGCCGTGCACGCGCCGCGCTCCAACCGCAGCACCACCGCGTCGGGAGCGCCGGGCGCCAGATCGCGCACCGCCAAGCCGAGCGTGCAGTCGACCTCCGCCTTGGCACGCTCGATCCACTGCCAGAATCCCGCCAGCTTGCGCTCGACGGTCGCCGGCGCCGGCCCCTCGTTGATCACGCGGCGCGCCGCCTCCGCCCAGCGCGCCGAGAAGAACCGGATCGTCTCCAATCGACCGCCGCCTCTGCCCGCCGTCAGCCGCCGGCCATCAGCGGGTCCATTTCGTCGATCATCGCCTCGACGTCGGCGGGTAGCGTGACGCCGAGCAGGTTCAGCTTCTTGCGGAGTTGGCGCCCGCGCAACGCCGTCTCGCGTTGCGCCGACCAGCCGAGCGTCTCGAAAGCGACCGCCATGCTGCCGGTGTTGGAAAAGGCGAGCAGGGTGCGCATGGTCTCGTGCAGGTCGCGCACCAGCCCGGCGTCCTCGCGCAGCAACTCGCGGATAAAGCGCAGCCCGGCCTGCACGTGGCGCGCCTCGTCGCGGCAGGTGGCGGTGAACCCGGCGTAGTAGGCGGGCAGCACCTTGCGGTCGCGCGCGTACCCCAGCGTGATCTTCATGGACGACAGCGCCAGCACGCCCTCGATCCACAACATGTAGGTCACCGCGTAGCGCATCAGCACGCGGTTGTCATGGGGGTTGCGGCGCAGCTCGTCGGTCAGGGCGGCCAGCAGGCCGAACGGCCCCGCCAGGGTCTCGCCGACGTAGGCGTAGGACTGATCCAGCAGATCCATGATGGTAGTGCCCGGCATCCCCACCACCTCGCGGTAGAAGCGGTCGAAGAACAGGGTGTGCCGCGCCTCGTCCTCGAGGTGGCTGGCCAGGAAGATGCGGTAGTCCTCGGGGATGCCCATGAACAGCGGCCCCAGGCACACCGTGACCTGGCGCTCGCCGTGGTGGAACCCGGACGCGACTTGCAGGAACGTGTGCCGCTCCGCCTCCGTCATGCGCTCGTTCCAGTCGCTGCGGTCGGTGGTGAAGTCGAGCTCGGTCACGTCCCAGCGCTGCTTAAGGTACTTCTCGTACAGGCGCAGATAGCTCGGAAACTCGCGCGCGCCGTCGTGCACGTAGTCGAGCAGGTCGTCGACGTCGACCTTGCCGATGCCGCGCAGGTCGGTATAGGCAAAGTCCGGTTCGGCGGCCGGTCCGGCAGCCGGCTCGGTAATCGGGGCGACAGTTCCCACGCCGCCGCATACTACCAGCAGCCCCGGCGCGCGGCAATGACCCGTACCTGCTGCCGCTCGCCGCGGAAGCATGCTATGCTTACGGCGAGGTGACTGAGCAACGGCTGCGGTTCCTCCGCGACATAGCGCGGCGGACAAGTGCGCGGGCCGGGCGCGAAGCGGACCGGGCGGAGCGGTTGCGGCGGGAGCGGCGCGCGGCAGGACTCGCCGAGGCTCGCCGGCTGGCGTTGCGCTTTGCCGAAGTTGACCCCGAGCTGCGCGAGGTGGTCCTGTTCGGCTCACTGGCCACCGGCGAGGGGGGCAACCGGCAGCCCGACGTCGATCTGGCGGTGGAGTCCTCCCGCTACCTGCGGCTGGTGGCCATTGCACTGGACAGCCGGTTCAAGGTTGACGTCGTCGATCTTGCAACCGCCCGGCCGGCGATCCGGCAGGCGGTCGCCCGTCATGGCAAGGTGATATATGCGCGACCGAACGCGCCTTGAGACGTTGCTGGCCGAGCTGAGCGCTGACGTCGACGATCTCGGCGCGCCGGTGGCAGCCAACCGCAAGGCCGACGCCCGCATCCGCCACGGAGCCGACGACGAACTGGACTGGGCTGCGCTGGGCTACACCATCCACAACGTCTACAACGTGATGGAGTCCTACTTCCTCCGGGTTTCCAAGTACTTCGAGAACGAATTGCCGCCGGCGGCGTGGCACCGCGAGCTGATCGACCGCATGACGTTGGAGATAGCCGGCGTGCGCCCCCGGCTTCTGGATCGCCCACTGGCCCGCGACTTCCACGAGCTGCGCGCGTTTCGCCACGTGTTCCGCAACATGTACGGCGCCTCGCTCAATCCCGACCGCGTGCGTACGGTGCAGTCGCGCGTACCCGCTACGGTAGCCGCGTTCCGCGCGGCCCACGACCGGTTCACTACCGAACTGCGAACCATCGCCGCCGCACTCGACTAACGAGATAGTCCGTAGCCGTCCTTCATAGGCGGAACACCTTCATCACTTCGTCGCCGAGGTGGTTGATCACCTTGACGGCGATGCGGCCGGAGGCGGGGCGGTCGAAGGGGCGGGAGACGTCGCTGCGTAGCGTCTCCCAGGCGTCGCGGTCGATCTCGGCCTTGAGGGTGGTCTTGAGCGCCTTGTAGGGGTCGTTGGCGCCCAGGAAGTAGGCGTGGCGGACGAAGAAGCTTTCCTCGTTGTAGTCGGTGTCGATGAACCAGCAGGCGATCCCTTCCGGGCCGTCGCTGCGGATTTCGCCGGTGCCGGGATGGAACACGTCCACCCCGTTCACCTTGACCCGGAAGCGGTCCGTGCCGTCCGGCAGGATGTCGACGTCGGGCTCGCCGAAGATCACGAACAGGTTGCCGGCGCCGGTGTTCTTCAGGGCGCCGGCCATGTGCAGGTCGGCGTTCATGCGCGCCTTGAGCACCGGGACGCGGCCAAGCCGGCGGAACTCCGATGCCTGCGCCTCGTAGCTGAACGCGCAGGCGATCAGCACGTCGTACTCGGCCGCGCCGGCTTCCAGGGCGGCGGCGGCCAGCTCGGGGCGGGTGACGGTGCCGAACTCGGGGCCGATGAAGATGGCGGCGCGGCGCTCGGCGCCGGAGTCGGGGCCGCCCTCGACGTAGCGCCCTTCGGCGCAGATCAGTTCGCCGGGCCAGGGGGTGAGCGCGGTGAATTCGATGCGGTCTTCCTTGTGCGCTTGCTGCACGCCGGCGGTCGTGAGGTGCTCCAGGATCGTGGCGGCGAAGTCCTGTTGCGGCTCGCCGTAGCCGGTGCGGCGCTCGGCGAGGTGGTCGATCGGCTCGTCGTTCTCGTCGACGCCGAGGGTGCGGTGCGGGGCCAGGCTGTCGACCGTGAACGGGCCGGCGACGCGCACGATGCCGCGATCCTCGTACGGTTTGTCGTAGAGGTACTCGTAGTCGGCCTTGGCGGCGATGGCGGCGTCGATCTCCCGCTGCCGGGCGATGCGCGCCTCCCACCAGCGGCGGTGCAGATCGGCGGCGCCGGCGGCCCACTCGTCGCCCGCTTCGCGGGGTACTTCCCACTCTTCCCAGGCGCGGCCCAGGGCGGCGTTCAGTTGCGCGCGCAACGGCTCCAGCTTCTGTTGCCAGCGGGCATGGATCACGTCGATCTCGGCGTTGTTGGCGATCGACTTGAGGGTGACGTGAGGCACGCGCTGGTAGACGAACCCCTGCCGGACGTCGCCGCGCACCGGGCTGTCGGAGGGAACGGTCTGGGAGAGTTCGGCTTCCTTGCGCCGCCCTTCCACGCTGTCGGCGAGCAGATAGTAGGGATAGCGCGCCCCCATCACGCGGGAGCGGGCCAAGGCGAGCGCAACGCGCGAAGTGTCGATGGTGATCCAGCGCCGTCCCCATTGCTCGGCGACGTAAGCGGCGGTGCCGGACCCGCAGGTAGGGTCGAGGACCAGATCGCCGGGATCGGTAGCCATGAGGATGCAGCGCTCTATGACCTTGGTGTTGGTCTGCACAACATAAATCTTGTCGTCCGTAAATGCTCCGGTTTGAGTGTCAGTCCATACGTTACTGAACTTTGAGACCGGAAAATCATCAAGAAAACGCACGTATTGAATGGAACGAGGAGTTGGGGTTGCCAAACGCGCGGAGCGCTTCAACCGTTGCATTCCGTCCTGATTGGTTTTCCAGTAACCCCTCCCAGGCTTGAATTGACCATCCTCGAATTCTACAGAGAACGCGGTTTTATCACTTCCACTCTGCGACGTGAGATTGTCATGGCGGTAAATCCTCGCCCCGGCAGGCAAAGGTTCGGATAGAGCGCGTTCGGCCGCCGTCATCGGCCGTCTTTCGATTGGACCAACTTCCACTCTACGATATCGAGCACCTACATCATCCAATAGCCCCTTTTCTTTGAACAATCCTCGGTACTTCAAGTCCTTTCGGCTCTTGGCATACCAAACAAGATAATTGCAGGATGAATCAAGGTATTGATCTCCCAAACCAGTCGTTGTACGAAACGAGATCTGTGAAATGACATTATATTGGCCGAATACCTCGTCCATCAAGTCGCGGACGCGGTGCACGTTCTCGTCGCCGATCTGGACGAAGATGCTGCCACTCTCGGTGAGCAGGTCGCGCGCCACCAGCAGCCGGTCGCGCAGATACGTCAGGTACGAGTGAATGCCGTCGCGCCACGTGTCGCGGAACGCCTTGACCTGCTCCGGCTCGCGGGTGACGTGCTCGGCCTTGCCGTCGCGCACGTCGCGGCTGGTCGTGGACCACTGGAAGTTGGAGTTGAACTTGATGCCGTACGGCGGGTCGAGATAGATGCACTGCACCTTGCCGCGCAGCCCCTCGCGCTCGGCCAGCGACGCCATCACCTGCAGGCTGTCGCCCAGGATCATGCGGTTCGACCAGTTGGCGTCGTGGCGGTAGAACTCGGTGCGCGCGTCGCCGTCCGGCAGGCCGTTGAAGTCGGCGAACAGGTCGGGCTGCTGGTCCGCCTCCCGCTCCGCGGCCTTGCTGCGGCGCAGCAGGTCGTCGATCAGCGCCTTGGGGTGGACCTTCTCCTGGATGAACAGCGGCGGCGCCTGGACCACCAGATCGGACGAATCCTGCTCATCCTTGCCGCGCCACACGAGTTGCGGATCAAGGTCCCGGTTGCGCCGCTCGTAGGCCACGCGGACCGGCGCTTGGTCCGCCTTCTCCATCACCGACCGGTACTCGGCGGTGGGGATGTTCCTGCGCGACGCCTCATCATGGGTAATCGTCTCGACCGCCTTGGCCGGTTTCACCTTCCGCTTCGCCATCCAACGCTCTACCCAAGTGTAGCACCGGTAGGCCACCCGTAGCTATCGGCCCGCAATCGCCCGTGGTGCGCCCGGCGGCGATGCTACCGGTACCGGGAGGGAGGGGTGGCGCCGATAGACGGAAAGCTCGGGCGGGCAGCGCTTACGTTCAGCCGGTACCGCTCAGGGGTTCGTCAGCGGCATCGGCCGGGTCGCCTTCGGAACGATGGGGCGGCGGAGTCCACCGGCGCAGGTTCTCGATGTGATCCAGGCGGTTCTCGATGCGCGTAGCGTTAGCGCTGGCCTCTTTGCGGGCATCGGCCACGTCATCGCGCAGGCGGTTCTCAACGCCGGTCAAGCGGGTCTCGACGCCGGTCAAGCGGTTCTCAACGCCGGCCACGTCCGCCCGCAGGCGGGTCTCAACGCCGGCCACGTCCGCCCGCAGGCGGGTCTCAACACCGGCTACGTCCTCCCGCAGGTTGGACTCCACGCGATTGATGGCCTGCATCAGGTTCGATTCGTCAGCTTTCTGATCCCGCGTATCCTCACGCTCGTTTGTTTGCGCATCCAATGCTTCCGCCCTCCGATCCCGCTTGCTCGTCCGCCTCATGGCTATCACGCTCAACACGATGGCGATAAGTGATGCGCCAGCGGGCACTATCCAGGACAACACCTCGTTCATGCAACACCCGCAACCTACGCCCAGTCCAACTTGGCATACGGCCGCAAAAGTGTCAAGTGGGGGCGGTGGTGGTGATGATGATAGCCTTCACAAGGAACGCACCGGCGTCAGTATCTCACGTCGCCGCCTGCTACATGCCCCACGTCGTGATCGGCGGGCCGCCGGCCGCAGGTTCACGGCGGAACAGCTTCTGTTCCCACGGGCGGCCCGGGGTGCGGTCGAAGATCACCAGGTGCCCCTCGGACGCGCCGCAACGGTCCAGGTAGGCGCGGGTTTGGGTGAGCCCTTCTTCGATGGTTCGGTCCAGGCTGCCGTGCAGCACCTTGCACTCGATCACCATCTTGCGCTGCCGCCCGCCCGGCGGAGTGGTTGCCGGCCACACGATCAGCAGATCGGTGCGCATGCGGCCCAGGCCGTACTCCCGTTCGATCCTGCCGCCGCTGTTGACGATGCGCTGCAGGAACGCCTGCAAGAGCAACTGCGGACCCGCTTCCCGGTACTGAAAACGTTCGATCCAGTGCTCGGAGTGTCCGCGAAAGAACTCCTGGAACGCGGCCAGCAGGTCGGCCAACTGCAGGTTGCCGGCGTCGTCCACGTACCAGGCGGGGTCGTGCAACAGCGTTTCCTGCCGGTCCAGGGTCAGGTCGCGCGGGATTACCTCGCGGTAGATCGGGTTGGCGATGCGCAACGGCGCGTTGCGCGCCACCAGGCCCAGGTCGCGCACGTACTGTATGTCGTCGGGGCGTACGTCGGGGTCGGCGTCGCCGCTCAGCAGCGGGGCGATCACCCGGTGCACGCGCTCCTCCTGCAGCTTGTCGGTGAGCTGATCCAGGTGGGTGTCGCGGCGCAGGATCAGTTGCTCGCGCGCCCGTTGGATCGCTTCCGCGGTGAGCGTCCGGCTGCGGTCCAGGCCCAACGGATCACGGTGGCATGCCTGGCGGGCCAGGGCGTTCACCAGCCAGGGTTGCCCGGCGGTGAGATCCCACACTGCCCGCTGAGCTTCCTCCGTCCACGGCTGGCCGGTCTCCGCAGTGTGCTGGCTCAGCAGCGCGCGCACTTCGGCCGCCGAAAAATCGCCCAGGCGCAACGACTCAGCCTTGATGTTGAAGGCGCTGCCACCGGTGACGATGGCATTCTCCCTGGTCGAGCGGATGCGGTAGTCGCGCACGTCGCGCACCCCGCACAGAATCACGCTTTGCGGGAACCCGGCCGGCCGTTGGTCGTAGCGGGCGCGGAGTTGGCGCAGCATCGACAGCAACGTATCGCCGATCAACGCGTCGATCTCGTCGATCAGCAGCACCAGCGGCGTGGGGCTTGCCTCCGCCCAGCGCGCGAGCACCTCCTGCAGCGCACCGTCGGGGCCGAAGGTATCCAGCATCCCCGGCCAGAGGCCGGCCAGCGATTCGTCGCCAAGCGCGGTGCGCGCCCGGTACGCCAGCTCGCCGAGAATGGAGCGCATCGCCCGTTCCGTGTTCTCGCGCGACGCTTGGCCCGCCTCCACGTTCGCGTAGACGCACCGGTAGGCGCCCTCGGCGCCGCCGTTGAGCAGGTCGCGGAGCGCCAGCAGGGCCGAGGTCTTGCCGGTCTGGCGCGGCGCGTGCAGCACGAAGTAGCGCTTGTCCCGAATGAGGGCGAGCAGTTCCCGCTGCTTCATCCGGCTCAGGGGCGGGATGCAGTAGTGGTCATCCGGGTCCATCGGACCGGCGGTGTTGAAGGAACGCGGCGCGCCGCCCAGGCTGTGCATGGTGAGTATGGAGCATACCGGATAGTTCCGATGATGCAACGGGTAGGCGGGCCCCGGCCTGTCCTGTTCCGCCCTGCGGCCGCCGAACGCCGCGTGGCACTGCAGGCCGCTTCGCAACCGTAACGCGGGGCGGCCGGCTTCCGCGGCAAGTTCGGCGCCGGATAGTGCGCGCGCGTGGTATGCTCGCCACGCCATGAAGGGTAGCGCTCGAACCGATGGTAGCGTGACCGGGGTCACGGAGGTGGTGCCGTTTCTGGCCGTCGCCGATATGCGCGCTTCGCTCGCGTTCTACGTGGACGGCCTGGGTTTCGCCGTGGAGAACCGGTGGATCGACGACGGCGTGCTGCGCTGGTGTCAACTGCGGCTCGGCTCCGCGGCCGTGATGTTGCAGCAGTTTCGCACCCGGGGGCACGACGCCCGCCGCTTCGGCGCCAACAAGGGAGAGGGGGTGATGTTGTGCTTCTTCTGCGCCGACGCCGTGGCCTTCTACCGCACCGTGCGGCAGCGCGGCATCGCCGCCTCGGAGCCGCAGGTGGGCAACGGGATGTGGGTAACCGAGATGAGGGATCCGGACGGGTATCAGGTGCTGTTCGAGAGCCCCACCGGCGTGCCGGAAGAAACCAGGTTGTCGGAGCTTCCCGCAACACCCCCGGCGCTTACGTGAACGGCTGGTAGATCAGGGCGAGGTTGCTGGTCACGGTCAGGTTCTGGGTGGCGCCGCCGGGGGTGGCCGGAGCGTAGTCGAAGAAGTACCCAAGCTCGCCGCTTGCGTTCTTGGCCAGGTAGAGCCGCAGGGTGCCAAGCAGCGCGAAGTTGTAGATCGGCGTGCCGGCCACGGCGGCGCCTTGCACGGCGCCGGTGGCGGCGTAGGTGCCTAAACGCCGTAGCGCGCTGATGGTAACCATGCCGGCTTCGCGGTAGGTCTGCGCCGCCTCCGCGCCAAACCCCATCGCCGTGCTGGAGCGGGTGCCGGCGGTGGCTTCCCACTCGGCCCACACGACGCCGGCCGGCGCCGTGTCCAGGTCGAACGCCGGCGCCAGCAGGGTGAGGTCGCCGCGTTGCGCCGTCCGCGTGGAGGTAACGCTGACGCTGGTCCCCGCGCCGTCGTGCAGGCTCGTCAGGCCACGGAGCGTGCGGCCCCAGCGCTGGCCGTTCCAGGTGTAATCGCCGGGATCGAACGTTACCTCGGGGTAGAGCTTGGAATCGTCGCCCGTCCACTGAAACTGCACCGCGTAGGTGCGCCCCGCCATGATCGTCGATCCGTCCGCGCCGTTCACGGACCAGTAGTCCGAGTGGCCGGCGCCCAGCGCCGTAACGCCGTAGCGGCGCCCGTTGATCCACGCGTACTGCGGAGTCTTGCCGGCGGTCGCGGTGCGCGCCCAGATCGTCTTGTTGCGGAGGTCCGCAGTGGAACTCTGCAGGTAGCTGCCGAAGAAGGCGATGCCGTTGGCGGGCGCGCCGCTCAGCGAGCCGACGTCGGGCGAGCCGGACTTCCAGCCGGCAAAGTCGCCGGCCGCGGTGAGCCGGGCCGCCAGCAGGCCGGAGCCGCGGCCGGTGTACGCAGTCAGCAGCCGCACCCGCTGATCGCGCGCCGGCCACCGCGGCAGGTGGGTCACTGCGGGAGCGCCGTTGGCGGCGTGCTGCAAGCTGTCCCGGTTCAGGGTGCGAATGATCTGCTTGGTGCCGCTCCCGTGCGCCCAGCTTCCGTCCGCGTATTGCAGGTCCAGGGAGCGCGTCAGGTTGGAGTCGTCCACCCGCTCCGACGCATCCACCACCGGCGTCGCGAATACCGCCGTCCCGGCCTCGCTGGTCCCTGCGGTCAACCCGTAGGTGTAGGCGCCGACCTTGAGCTTGGCCGGGATGCCGCCGCCGACCGCCAGGTGGGACGCCAGCCGCACCGCGTAGCGGTTCCGATTGCTCTGCCCGGCGCGGCCGTCGAAGGTGATCGAGGTGATCGCGTCAAACGGCGCCAACGCCCGGTACAGGCTCGCGTGCGAGCCGTCCTCGGTGAACACCACCGCCTCGGTCTGCGCGGCGCCGGGCACCTTCTCGCGGATCAGCACCTCGAAGTCATGCTCGACGTCGCCGCGCGGCGCGTCGAATCCGGCCGGCGCCCAGGCCGTACCGGTGTCGAGGTACTCACCCTGCTTGATCGTGACCGTGGAGGGATACTGATCGTCCTGCGTGGACCCCTCGATCCAAACCTCGTTCCAGGCGCCGTCCGGCAACGCGCCGGTGATGGAGTAGACGTCCACCGGCGGCTCGTCGGGGTTGCCAAGCAGCTTGACGTTCTGCTTGCCCGACACTGCGGTCAGTACGTACTCGTGGTCGCCGACGTGCAGCTTGGAGATGCCCGGAATGCTGCCGGTGCGAATGATCACCGTGGTGTCCGACAGCAGGATCAGATCGTCAAAGTCGCCGAGAAGCTGGCCGACGTACCAGCCATCATCCGATGGGCGCCACCAGCCGCGCCCGCCGTAGCCCTGCCCTTCGATGCCGGTGTTGGCGAACGCCGCCGGCTGCACGCTCACGCCGCCGACTTCGTAGTCGGCCTTGACCCACACTTGGCGGCCGGCGGTGCCCGCGGCCGGCAGGCGGTCGACCGCAAGCGTGCGCACCGGAAGTTCGATGGTGCTCGTGGCCGGCGTGCCATCTGCGGCCACCTGCTCGACGGTGAGCGCGCCGCCGTCGCTGCTGGGGGCGACGCTCTTGACGTGCTGCTCGCGCGCCAACCGCCGGAACTCGGCCTGATCGACGGTGCGGAAGTCGTACTCGGCGGGAGGATAGGCAGCTTCGTGGTCGGCCCCCGTTACCGTTGCAGTGAAGACCACGACGTTGTTCGGGTTTCGGGCCCCCACGTAGAGGGTATCGCCGACCACCACGATGCCCTGATACCTTTCCGCGTCAGGTGTCGACGGAAACAGCCCCCTGCCGATGCTAATAGCGATCGTACCTCCGCTGACCACCACGGTTCCGCCGCGGCCGCGCAGCAGGTAGATGTTCCCGCGCCTATCCGTTGCGACGTCGATCGGCTGGCTCATTGCAACAGGGTTCAAGGAGGAAGCGCCGGACTTTGCGGAGTACTCCACGTCTCGGGTTGCGTCCCGCACGCCGTCGGTAACGTAGCGGATGAAGTACTGCCGGTCGGGACCCGGCCTCCCGCGGGCGCCGCCGGATCCGTAGTGTTTGTCCAGGTAAAGGTAGCTCTGGCCGTCCCACGCGAAGCCTTCGACGTCGGTGCCGGTTATCGTGCCCGCCGGAACGTCGTCGGCCGAATAGCGGCTGCCGGTAACCGTGAACGCCTTGGCGCCGCCGTCGCCGCCGCGGATGACGAGTGACCGCCCGTTCCAGGCGATTCCGGGCAGCGTCGCCGTGCCGGGAAACGCCGCGGCGAGCGCGGCGTGGGAGATGCCCTTCGTCGTATCGACTGCGCCGCGGGTAAGGGCCACCGCCCGCCGGGTGGCGCCGCTCCCGTACCCCAACAGTAACCACAGCGAGGCGCCGTCCCAGGTCACCCCGCTGACCTGGGCGTTCGTCGGCAGCGTGGTAGTCGCGACGTCGTGCGCGGAGTCGCGGGTCCAACCCGTCACCGTGCCGGTGCCCGGTACCGTGTCCGCGAACAGGAAGTTGATGATGGCGACCGCCGTTGCGCCCCCGGTCAGCGCGGTTGGATCGGCCTCGAGGCGCTCGCTGGTGATCATCGCCAGCGTGTCGGTGATGCCGGCGTCCTTGGTCACCGGCGCCGTCAGCGGCTGCGCCGCCTGCGCGGCCGCCAAGTCGGCGCCGAGCTGCAGCCGCAGCCTCTGTACCGTCTTGCCGGGAAACAGGTTGCTCATGGTGCGCGTGGTGCTCGCCGGTTCGGTGCTCACGGTGAACTTGCCGCGATTCGCGGCGGTGGTCTGCGACAACGGAACGTATCCAAACACCGCGCTCACGCCGGGCACGATGTCGGCACTGCCCCGGTAGGTGGCCGGGGTGTTCGGCGGATTGGGAAACCAGGTGAGCCGGACCACGTGCGGCTCCCGGTACTGAATCGCCTCCATCTTCCAGGCGTGGGTGCGGTCGAGCGGCTGCTGCCCGTAGGCGTCCTCGGCGCCCAACGCGCCGCCGGCGGGGGGCCTGGGGTGCGCCGCCCCGATGGTGCGCACGCCGCCCGCGTCGGGCGCGCCGATGCTGATGCCGGTGCCGGCCTGCAGCTTCGCTTCGGCGTTGATCGCGTCGCGTAGCGAGCGCTGCTTGGCCGGGGTGCTCACGTCGAGCTTGGCGGCGTCCACCGTGCCCGGCCGGAGCGCGCCGGCGATCTTGTCGGCGGCGTCGTTCGGCGTGAAGGTGAGGTCCGACGCCGGATCGGCCCCGCCGGCCACCAGCGCCGCTCCGGCGGCGTCGCGGGCGAGTTCCTCGATCCGGGCATCGGTGCGCTGCTGCGCGGCATCGCTCCGGAGCGGCTGCCAGACGTTCACGGTATGCAAGGGCAGCGCGACCGAGAACGCGGCGTTGGTGAACAGGTCCACCTGGAAGCGGTCGCCCGGCTGGCCGCTGCTGATCTCGCCAGTAGTGGCGGCCGCCCAGGCGTATACCCCGGTCGCCATCCCACCCCGGCCGCTGCCGGTATCGCGGTCCGAGTTCCGCGCCAACGCGAAGTAGGTGACACCGCCGTCGCCCAAGGTAAGCCGCGCGTACAGCGTCGCCGGCGGGAAGCCGGTAAAGGTGCTGCGCGGCAGCCGCAGCCGTGCCCCGGCGATACCCTCGGCCAGCAAGCGGCCGTCATCGCGGGTCCTGGTACCGGCCCAGGTGAATTCGCCGCGCAGGGCGGGATCGGACCAACTGCCAAGGCTGCTATCGCCGTCCACGACGTTGGTTCCGTAGTAGTTGCCGCTCCTGGCCGCGGTGCCGTGCAACTCATTGTTGCCGGCGTGGGTGGCGAGCACGTACAACGTACCGCCCACGTTCACGATGGCGCCGACGCTGTGGCCGGCGGCCGCCGGCGCCGCGGCGCGCGGCTGCAACTCCCTGGCGCTGGCCGCGGGCGTGGACGAGGATGCGCCGGACGCGGCCGCGGCACGGAACAACGCACATGATGGCATCAGATACCTCCTGACAGCGCGGCCACGCCTCGAGCCATGCCCGCGGTCTCACTGCACCGCACTATAGCACTCGCATCGCCCGCCCGACAAGACCGCGTTCGGCGCGCGCAGGCCGCTCACCGACAACAGCCGCATGACTTCGGGGGTGACTTCGGGGGTGACGGCGTTTCGGATCCCCGTCCGACTTGGTTCCGCCGCCCCCGGCCATCCCCTCTGCAATACCCGCGCGACGAACACGTCCGTAACTGTAAACTCCGGCTCCGGCAACGGGTTGGCCGGTACCGGCGCCGCGTGATGGCACTCACTTGCCCGTCCATTCCAACCGCACTTTCTGGTCGTTCAGATTGTTCCAGGGCAGGAGCTTCGTGTGCTGCAGCCTCCCGACCACTATACTAGCAGCTATCCCCTGCTCATCGGCGAAGTTCCGGATACTCTCCCGGTCGAGTGCCCCGGTAGCCGTGAATCGTTGCCAGTCATCGCCAGGTATAAGGAAGTCGGCCGTCCATTCGTTTGCTTCGTTTTCTAGATTACTTTCGTCGCTCCTCGGTCCTTCGAGGAACACGTTCTTCTTGTCGTGAAGGAGAATGTGCGCGGCCTCATGGAACAGGCTGAACCAGAGGTGATCGTCCGTCATGTGGCGCAGGCTGAGCGCAATGACCGGCCGCCGCGGTGAAGGCCACCAAGCGGCGCCACTCAAACGTGTCTTGGAAAACGGCTTGACAAGCACGAGAGCCACGCCAACGTCATTGCAGAGTCGTCGTGAATCTTCGATCGCGTCTCGGATCGGACGGCGAGTCATTTGGCGGATCTGCGACAATGCCGTGATGAACTCGGGCTTGCGATACTCGGCGCACGTCTGTTTCTCGGCGGCGAGCTCCGCGGTTCGCAGCCAAGCTGCAAGAGCGAATCGGTCACTCTCGAAACTCGGCGAGTGGCGATAGGCGACGGTTGCCGCCTGGTACTTGGTCTGCCAAGCCTCGACGGATGCCACCCCAAAGAAGGACAACAGATCCGACACCGCTTTCCATGCCGGACGTGGGTCCCCTATAATGCCTCGGCTCACCAACTCGGTAATCGGGAACGACGCGGCCCACTTTGACGCCGCCTTGGCTTCGGCAGCCTCGGCGGCGCGAGTCAGATGCAGCCGATACTCGTTCTCAATGCCGAGCCAAATACTGGCATGAACGCCTAGCACCTTTTCGAACTGGATAGCAGTCCTCGGCTCAATCGGCGCCTTCCCGGCGATGATCTCGCTGATGAGCTTCGGCGACCGGCCGCAACGCCGTGCGAACTCGGCTTGAGAGACGCCGTGCGCCTCCAGTCGTTCCCCCAATACCAGCCCGGGCGGAACCGCATAGTCGGGTTGGTATTCACTGGTAGCTTCTGCCGCCATGTCCTCCCTCCTGAACCTCAATGATAGTCGATCACTTCGATGATTGTGATCGCCGTTACCTTATCCGTGTCGACACCACCGTCCGCCCGGAGCGGCACCGGCGTGTGGTCCGGTTCGAAGATCAACCGACGGGGATGAATCAGATCGACCGCGTACTGACCTGACCGATCTCCAGTCAACTGATGCCTCCGGTCCGGCTTGCTCGTCGGCACGTGGGAAAGCGTCGGGGCGCTATTCAACACCGCGAGACGAAGCATGATCGCCTGCGCGGTACGAGGGCCGTACGCTTTCACAAGTCTACGTGCCGTAGACAGTTCCTTGCCGAGCTTCCTGGTTCCGAAGGATATTTTCAAGTCCCTAGAGCCGTTACCTGATAGGTAATGATAACTCTTTCGCGGTGCACTGTCAACCACCTGGGCCGGTCGGTCGGTGCGCGCCAACCGAGCGAGCGTGGCGGGTGTTGCAGCGGGGGGCGGGGCGGCGTAGGATGTGGCGATGCAACTACCACAGGACTATCCGGAACGCGTCTATGCGGGCGTGTTGGGCAAGATCATCGGCGTATACCTGGGGCGCCCGTTCGAGGGCGCGCTGAACGAGTGGATCGAGCGCGAACTGGGCGAGATCACCGGCTACGTGCACGAGCGCCTGGGGCGGCGGCTGATCGTCACCGACGACGACATCTCCGGCACCTTTACCTTTATCCGCGCGCTGGAGGACTTCACGGCCGGCGCCGACCTCCGCCCCGCCGACATCGGCCGCACCTGGCTCAACTACCTGATCGAGGAGCGTACGGTGCTGTGGTGGGGCGGCATGGGCAACTCCACCGAGCACACCGCCTACCTGCGGCTCAAGCACGGGCAGGAGGCGCCGCGCAGCGGCTCCCGTTACACCAACGGCCAGGTGGTGGCGGAGCAGATCGGCGCCCAGATCTTCATCGACGGCTGGGCGATGGTCGCGCCCGGCGATCCCGAGCTGGCCGCGGCGCTGGCGGACAAGGCCGGCAGCGTGAGCCACGACGGCGAGGCGATCTACGGCGCCCAGGTGGTGGCGGCCATGGAGGCGGCGGCGTTCACCGAGTCCGACATGAACAAGCTGCTCGACACCGGGTTGCGCTTCATCCCGGCGGATTCGGTGATTGCCCGCCTGATCGGCGACCTGCGTGAGTGGCACGCCGCGGACGGCGACTGGCGGCGCAGCTTCGCGCGGATCCAAGAGCACTACGGCTACGACCGCTACGGCGGCAACTGCCACATGGTGCCGAACCACGCCATCATCATCCTGGCGCTGCTCTACGGCGGCGGCGACTTCGCTCACTCGCTGATGATCGCCAACACCTGCGGCTGGGATACCGACTGCAACTCCGGCAACGTCGGCTGCCTGCTGGGGATCCGCAACGGGCTCGCCGGCATCGACGGCGCCGCCGAGACCGCGGGCAAGTGGCGCGGGCCGGTGGCCGACCGGCTCTACCTGCCTACCGCGGAGGGCGGGCGCTGCATTACCGACGCGCTGCAGCAGGCCTACCGCCTGGTCAACCTCGGGCGCCGGTTGCGGAAGATCGAGCCGTTGCAGCCGAAGGGCGGCGCGCGGTTCCACTTTTCGCTGCCCGGTTCGGTACAGGGGTTCGAGGCCGACGGCGCGGGCGCCGCGGTGGAGCACGCGGGCGGGCGCCTGGCGCTGCGCTTCGACGCGTTGACCGGCAGCGAGCCGGCGCGCGCCACTACCGCCACCTTCATCCCGCCCGACGCCGACGAGATCGTCGGCTACAAGCTGTTGGCCTCCCCGACCCTGCATTCGGGCCAGATCATCCGCGCGCGGGTGGATCTGGATGCCGCCGCCACCGGCAGCGTGGCCTGCCGGCTGTGCGCCGCGGTGTACGGCAGCGAGGGCGACCTCGCTTACCGGAGCAGCGAGCCGGTCCCGGTGGCGCCGGGAGCGGGCGCGGAGCTGACCTGGGAGATGCCCGACACCGACGGCTACCCCATCGGCCGCGTGGGAGTGGAAGCCGCCGCCGCCAACGGCGCCGCGGCGGCCGGCCCCCTGTATCTGGACTGGCTCACCTGGAGCGGCGCCCCGCGCGCCAACCTGGGGCGGCCCGCCGGCGCCGCGCCGGTGCCGCGGGAGAAGCGCTTCGGCTACCGGCCCTGGTGGGCGCGCGCCTGGGTGGACGCTTGCGACACCATCTGGTTCCGCCCCGACGAAGAGGCGTTCCGGCTGATCCACAACGAGGGCGTGGGGCTGGCCATGCAGGGCACCGAGGAGTGGACCGATTACCGCGTGACCGCCAGCGTGCGCGTGCACATGGCGCACGCCGGGGGCATCGCCGCCCGCGCCGGCGGCATGCAGCGCTACTACGCGCTGCTGATCAGCCACGACGGCGCGGTGCGCCTGGTGCGCCAGGTCAACGGGTCCATCGTGATGGCGTACGCGCAGCTCGACGGCGACCCCAACGCGTGCCATCGTCTGACCCTGGAGGTCAACGGCACCACCATCCGCGGCGCCGTGGAGGGCGGCCCCACGCTGATTGGCACGGACTCCGCGTTGCGCGGCGGCGGGGTGGCGCTGGTGAGCCAGGAGGGCCGCGTCGAGGTGCACGACGTAACGGTAGAGCCGATCTGAACCGCCCGCCGGAACCGCTCGGGCAGCGCGAGCCGCACGCGGCGCGGGAGGGAGTGCTCGACTTCCCGTGCAGCGTGCAGCGCCTGCCCGGTGGCAACACCCTGATTGCGGACGCCGGCGACGAGCTGGGGGAGGGCAGCGAAGTACTGGAGGTGAACCCCGCCGGCGAGGTGGTGTGGCGCTACGCCGAGGGGCTCGCCTTTGCACACAGCGCCGAGCGGCTGGCGGACGGCGCCACGCTGATTACCGACACCAGTAACCGGCGCCTGCTGATCGTGACCCGCGATGGCCGCGTGCGCCTCGACTCGGCGCAGTGGGGGACCCTCTCCGACGGCTCCCGGCTCTCCTATCCCAACGACGCCCATCAACTCGACGACGGAACCTTCCTGGTGACCGACCGCAATCGCGACCGGGTGGTGATCGTGGACGCCGCGGGGCAGGTGCGGTGGGACTTCCGCAGCCCGCTGATTCACCATCCGCACAACGCCGACCGGCAGGCGAACGGCAACCTGCTGCTGGCCGCCTCCGGCTGCAACCGGGTACTGGAAATCGATCCCGCGGGCACGGTGACGTGGAGCTACGGCGACGAGGCCGGCCGCCTGCTCCAATTCCCGCGCGACGCCGACCGGGTGGCGGAGCAGCGGGTGCTGATAACCGACTCGCGGCACCACCGGGTGCTGGAGGTGAATCCCCTGGGCGAGGTGGAGTGGCAGTTCGGCGTGGACTACTACGCCAGCTTCTACGAGGCCGACCAACTGCCCAACGGCAACGTGCTGATTTCCGACCAGCATCATCATCAGGTGCTGGAGGTGGACCGCGCCGGGACCATCGTGTGGTCGTTCGGCAACCACCGGCCGCGCGTGCCCACGGTGGCGCGGTTGCGCAACGGCGCGCTGGCAGACCCCGACCCCGCCGCCGGCGGCGTGCCCGCGGGCTGGTATCTCTACCGCCGCTTCGCCGAGGGGGCGGGGGAGTTCGCGCGCGGCGCCGACGGCGCGCCGGGCCTGGCCAACGGCGGCAGCGGCGCGCTGTTCCTGGCGCAGCGGGTGGCGGTGGAGCCGGGCCGCGGCTATACGCTGACCGGGGCGCTACGCACCGAGCGGCTGGCGCCCGCCGCCGCCGCTCACCTGCAACTCTACTTTCTGGACGGCGTGGGCGGCGCGCTGAGCAGCGCCCCCGCGGCGCCGCGCAGCGCCCGGCTGCGCGGCACCGCGCCGTGGCAGGAGGCCGCCGTGTCCGCGCGCGCCCCGGCGGCGGCGCGCGCGGTGGAGGCGCGGGTGTTCGTGGGCGGCGGGCCGGGGAGGGTGTTCGCGCGGGACTTGCGCCTGCAGGCGGAGTGACCGCGGCTGACCGGCGTCGTTGGCGGCCGTTGCCGGCCCCGTGCCGGCCGGGCCGCTGCCCGCCCGCTCAGGCGCGGGTCAGGTGCTCGCGGCCCAGTTGCGCCACGCCGCTGCAGCCGAGCAGCGCCATGGTGCGGGCCATCTCCTCGGCCAGCAGGCTGAGGGCGTAGTCCACGCCGGCTTCGCCGCCCGCCCCCAGGCCGTACAGGTAGGCGCGGCCGGCCATGCAGGCGCGGGCGCCGAGCGCCAGCGCCTTGACGATGTCGCCGCCGCGCCGCACGCCGCCGTCGCAGATCACCGCGGTCCGCTCCCCGACCGCGTCCGCCGCCGGCGCCACCAGGTCGAGAATCGGCGGCGCGCCGTCGAGCTGGCGCCCGCCGTGGTTGGACAGCACGATGGCATCGCAGCCGTGGTCGGCGGCGAGGCGGGCGTCGGCCACGGTCTGGATTCCCTTGAGCACCAGTTTTCCCGGCCAGAGGCCGCGCAGCCATTCCAGGTCGCGCCACGTAACGCCGGGGTCGAACTGCGAGCTGATGTAGTCGGCGAGCGCCACCGGCGTGGTGCCGTCGCTGGGGGAGCGGCCGCGCACGTTGGAGAACACGATCGGGTCGGAGCGGACGAAGCGCCAGGTCCAGCCGGGGTGGCGGAGGCCGTCCACGATGGTGCCGAGGCCGAGCTGCGGCGGCAGGGTAAAGCCGTGGCGCACGTCACGCTCGCGGCGCCCCGACACCGGAATGTCCACCGTGGGCATCAGCGCCTGGTAGCCGGCGGCCGCGGCGCGCTGCACCAGTTCGCGCACCAGGCCGCGGTCGCGCAGCACGTAGAGTTGAAACCAGCGCGTGCCGGGGCCGGTCTGCGCCACCTCCTCGATGGAACGGGTGGCCACCGTGGAGAGGCTGTAAGGGAGCCGCGCCCGGGCCGCGGCGCGCGCCACCGCCAGCTCGCCGTCCGGGTCGGCCATGCGCGAAAAGCCGACCGGGGCGAGCACCAGCGGAAACGGCAGCCGCTCGCCGAGCAGCGTCGTCGAGGTGTCCACCTGCGCCACGTCGACCAGCACCCGCGGCGCGAAGTTCCAGCGCCGGAAGGCGTCGCCGTTGGCGCGCAGGGTCACTTCGTCCTCGGCGCCGCCGTCGATGTAGTTGAACACGCCGCGCGGCAGCCGCCGTTGCGCCAGGCGGCGCAGGTCCGCGACGTTGACCGCCTGCGCCCGCAGCCGTTCCTCACGGGTACGCGCCCGGCGCCGCCAGCGCAGCACCGAGCGCAGGGTACGCCACATATGCTGCCTGCCAGTATGGAGCCCCGCCGCCCGCCGTCAAGCGTCTGCCGGCTACCGCAAGCGGGCGCTTTTGCGGCATGCTGCGGGGCATGGAGTGGACTCAATGAGTGACGGCCGCTTGGCCGGCAAGGTGGCGATCGTGAGCGGCGGCGGGGCGCGCGCGGGAACGGAGCTCGGTACCGGACAAGCGATCTCGGTGGCGTTGGCGCGCGAGGGGGCGCGCGTGCTGATCGTCGACCGGGAGGCGGAGAACGCCGCCCGCACGCTGGCCGCGGTGCAGGCCGCGGGCGGCGAAGGCTCCACCTTTACCGCCGACGTGGCGCGCAGCGAGCAGTGCGCGGCGATGGCGGCGGCCGCGGTGGAGCGCTACGGCGCCCTGCACGTGCTGGTGAACAACTGCGGCATCGGCGCCAGCGGCACCGTGGCGGAGCTGGACGAGGCGGTGCTGGAGCGCGGCCTGAACGTGAACCTCAAGAGCGCCATCTTCGCCAGCAAGCACGCCATCCCCCACATGCGGGCGCAGGGCGGCGGCTCGATCATCAACGTGTCCTCAATCGACGGCATCACCGCCGGCATGGCGATCAACGTCCCCTACGGCGTCGCCAAGGGCGCCCTGCACATGCTCACCAAGACCACCGCCGCCTACCACGGCCGCGAGGGCATCCGCGCCAACTGCATCGCGCCGGGACACCTGCACGCGGCCTTTACCGGCAGCTTCCCGGAGCGCACCCGCGACCTGCGGCGCCGCGCCGCGCCGCTCGGCACCGAGGGAACGGCGTGGGACATCGCCTGGGCCGCGGTATTTCTGGCCAGCGACGAGTCGCGCTGGATCTCCGGCGTGGTGCTGCCGGTGGACGGCGGCCTGCTGGCCGCGGCCCCGCTCACCGCCTACGCCTACATCGAAAACGTCAAGTACTTTTGACGGCGTCGCTGCCAAGCCGGCGGGCGGGTCGCGCCGACGGGCGGGTTGCGCGCCGACCGGTGGGCCGGAGGGTTGCGCCAGCGGGAGGGTTGTGCCGGCGGGTGGATTGCGCCGGCGGGCGGGTTGCGCCGACCGGTGGGCCGGCCGGCAGCAGACGGTGGGCCGGCAGCGGCCGGCCGGTTGCGCCGGCTAAGCGGGCAGCACTTCGCGGACCGCCGCGGTCAGGATCTCGACCATGCGGTCGAGCTGCGCCGTGGTGGTGACCACCGGCGGGGCGAGGCAGAACACGTCGCCGCGCACGCGGCTGAACAGGCCGCCCCGCTGGGCGGCGGCGTGCACCTGGGCGCCGACGCCGTCCGCGGCGGGGAACTCTTCCTTGGTCGCCTTGTCCTTCACCATCTCGACCGCGCACATCAGCCCCTTGCCGCGCACGTCGCCGACGTGGGGATGCCCGGCCAGCGCCGCCTCCAGGCCGCTCAGCAGATGCGCGCCCTTGGCCGCCGCCTGCGCCGGAAAATCCTCACTCAGGATGATGTCGATGGTGCGCAACGCCACCGCGCAGCCCACCGGGTGGGCGCTGTAGGTGTAGGCGTGCATCCACGGCGACGGGGCAGAGTCGAGCGCCTCGGCGACGCGGTCGTTCACGCCGACCCCGCCGAGCGGGAAGTAGCCGGAGGTCACCGCCTTGGCGAACAGCATCAGGTCCGGCTGCACGCCCCAGTGGTCGAGCGCGAACAGCTTGCCGGTGCGGCCGAATCCGGTAATCACTTCGTCGGCCACCAGCAGCACGTCGTGGCGGTCGCAGATTTCGCGGATGCGCGGAAAGTAGTCGTCCTGCGGCGGGATCACTCCGCCGGCGCCCTGCACCGGCTCCGCCAGGAACATGGCCACGCTGTCGGCCCCCTCCCGCTCGATGGCGCGCTCCAGCTCGTCGGCCGCGGCCACCCCCTGGCTCACCCCCGCCGGTGCCTCGTACCGGTAAGGGTAGGGCGACGGGATATGCAGAAACCCGGGCACGCGCGGCTCGAAGGCGGGCCAGTAGGCGGTGATGCCGGTCGCGCTCATCGCCGCCAGGGTCACCCCGTGGTAGCCCCACTGGCGCGAAATCACCTTGGTCTTGCCCGGCTTGCCGCGCAGCTTCCAATAGGAGCGCGCCAGCTTGAAGGCGGTTTCGCTCGACTCGCCGCCGCCGGAGGTAAAGAAGAAGCGGTTGACGGAGGGGTAGGTCAGCCCGGCCAGCCGTTCGGCCAAGCCGATGGCGCTGGGGCTGGAGCTGCCGGCGTAGGCGGAGCAGTAGGCCAGGGTGCTCATCTGCTGCGCCGCAGCCTCCGCCAGCTCGCGGCGGCCGTGGCCGGCGACCACGTTCCACAGGCCGGCCAGGCCGTCCAGGTACTCCTTGCCGTCGGCATCCACCAGCACCGCGCCGCGGCCCTCCACCCACACGTGGCCGGCGCCGGGCGCGCCAAGGGCGTGAAGCGGGTGAATCAAATGGCGCCGGTCGCGCTCCAGTAGCTCGGTTCTCGTCGCGTGCTGCACGCGGCAAGATATAGCCGCGGCGCCGCTCCGGGCAAACGATCCCGGCGACCCGCGCCCCGCCGGCATCGGTCACCGCCGGTCAGCGCTCCGCGGCGCTCCTAGCGCTCCCAGTATTTCTTGAGCGCCTCCAAACCCTCCTCGGCGTCGGTTTCGTCGATGCCGGAGTAGGCGAAGCGGACGTAGACCCGTTCCTCACCGGGCAGCGCGCGTCCGAAGTGGGTGCGCGTGCAGAACGAAACGCCGGTCTCCTGCATGGTGGTGACCCGAAACGCGCGCACGTCCTGGGCACTGGTGCGCGAGTAGCCCAGGCGCCGGTACACTTCGGTCACGTCGGCAAACAGGTAGAAGGTGGCGTCCGAGCCGGGCGCCGTCACCCCGTCAATCGCGTTCAGGCGCTCAACCAGCAGGTCGCGCCGCGCCTGCAGCGTCGCCAGGATGTTCGCCGCCCCGCTCTGGTCGCCGCGCAACGCCTCCACCCCCGCCATCTGCACGAAGTGGTTGGTGCACGACTCGTCGTTGGTGTTGATCCGGGTGATGATGTCGGTCACCTCGGTGGGGCCGACCGCGGCGCCCAGCCGCCAACCGGTCATGGCGTACTTCTTGGAGAAGGTGTAGCCGATCACGGTGCGCTCGCGCAGGCCCTCGAACGCCACGATGGAGGGACTGCTGCCGGCGTAGCGGATGTCTACGTAGGGATCGTCGGCCAGGACCCACAGGTCGCGCTCCCGCGCCAGGTCGGCGAGCCACTTCAACTCGGTCTCGCTGGCGTCGGCGCCGGTGGGGTTGTGTTGCGCGTTGACGATCAGCACGCGGGTAGTGTCGTCCACGGCGCGCTGCACCGACTCGCGGTCAATGCGAAAGCGCCCGCCTTCGACGTGATAGGTGTAGGGCTGGCCGCGGCCGCCGAGGAAGTCGACCTGCGACTCGTAGATCGGGTAGCCGGGATTGGGGTAGAGCACGCCGTCGCCCAACTCCATCACCGCCATCAGGAACTTGCCGATGCACGGCTTGCCGCCGGGCTGCACCGATACGTTGGCGGCGTCGTACTCCACGCCGCGCTGCTCGCTGAGGCTGGCCGCCAGCGCCTCGCGGAGCTGCGGGATGCCGGCGGCCGGCGAGTAGATGGTGCGCCCTTCGACCATCGCCGTGTATGCCGCGCGGATGATGTTGAGCGGCGTGCGAATGTTCATGTCCCCCAGGTGGAACGGGTAGACGCGGTGCCCCTGCGCCGCCCAACTGGCGGCGTCGCCGGACACCGCGAAGGCGGTTTCGGTGCCGAGGCGGGCAATGCGGCGCGCGATGCGGGGACGGGTGCGGAACCGGGTCGCCATGCGTGCTAGGCCGGCGCGCCGTCGGCTTCCAGGGCGGCCACGAGTTGGCGTTGCCGCTGCAGGCGCTGCGCGCGTTCGGCGGCGAAGCGTTCGACGCCGGCCACGATCGATTCGGTGTCCAGATGCGCCTCGGCGATCACGTCGGCCTCGGTGCCTCCGGTGAGCCAGCGCTGATGCCAGTCCGAGGTGAGCGAATACTCGCTCGTGAGCGGCCCGAGGTCGCGCACCGGCCACGCCCGCCGGGTGCCGGTGCTCACCACCATCAGATCCGCGGCCGCTTCCGGCGGCAGCACCGCGGCGCGGTAGGCGGCCGGCTGGCGGTCGAACAGCTCCTCGCTCACCGCGGCGACCACCTTGACGTTGATCCCCATCCGCTCCAGGCGCGGCAGCGCCTGCACCAGGTTGAAGGTGGAGCTGGAGCCTTGCGCCACCACGTAGCCGTGGCGCGGGCGCCCGGCGGCGTAGTCGCGAATCACGTAAAACCCCTTGGCGGCGGCGGTCAGGTCGGAGTCGGCGAACGTGCTGCGGTCCGCCACCGGGAAGTCGGGCCGCGCCACCTCGATCACGATCACCCCCACCTCCGCCTCGCGGGCGGCGATCTCGGCGGCGGCAAAGTAACCCGGCGCCACGTCGTTGTAGTCCCAGAAGCTGAGCGCGATCACCTGGCCGCGCGGGAACAGGCGCCACACCTGCGGGGCGAAAATGCCGAAGTGGGTGCGGGCGTCGGCGGCGGTCTCGGGGCCGGAGTGGCCGGCCAGGATGTTCAGCACGCCGAGGCGGAAGGGGCTGTCCTGGTTCTGCTGGCTCCACACCCGCGCCGGCAGGTACATCAGCGGGGTAAAGGCGCCGTAGCTGCCGCTCAGCGCCCACACGCCGTTGTGAACGGCGGGGTCCGGGGAGGCGCTCTGGCTCACCAGGCCGATGGCGGTAAGGGTGTTGCCGGCCTCCTGAATCGCGGCCTTGAAGCGGGTGCCGGCGGGGTTGGCCACCGGATCGTAGTGACCGGTGAGCGAGCCGCTCTCCACGTTGATCGAACCGGAGAGGTCCGCCGCCACGGTGACGAAGCGGTTGCCGGTGACGTAGTTGATCCACTTGACCACTTCGGAGATGGCGCGCCGGGTGCCGGCCACTTCGCCCGGCTGCTTGAACAGGGTGACCTGCGCCTGCGAGCGGGCGCCGCCGGTGGGGTGCGTCACCTCCACGGTACGCGGCTCGGCTGGCAGCTCGGCCACGCGCAGCCGCGGGTCTTGGAACGGATCGCCGCCGGTGCCGATGCGAAGCGGCAGCGAGTCGGGAACGGTGCCGGCGATGGCCAGCAGCCGGTCGGCGAGCCAGGCGCCGAGGCCGTCCTGCTCCAGCACCGACATCACCACGTCGACGTTGCTCTTGAACTGGATCAGGCGCTCGCGCGGATCGTCCACCGCGCCGTCGCGGATGCCGGCGAAGGTCACCCCGAAGCGCTGCTCGAAGGTTTGCGCCAGCGCCACGAAGTAGGGGACGTTCATTTTCATTTCGTAGGGGTGACTGTGATAGCTCACGAGCTGATCGCCGAACCCCGGAATGGCGCCGTTGACCGCCGCCGGCCACCAGCCCTTGGTGGTGCGCCCGACCACGATCATCGGCCGCCGGTCGGCGGGGTCCCAGTGCTCCATGGCGCTGAGCACGGCGAGGATCTCGGCGTAGTCGTTGCCGTCCGCCAGCGAAAACACGTTCCAGCCGTAGGCCGCCCACTGCTCGTCGATGGCGTAGGCGTCCAGCCCGGCGGGAATTACCCCGCCTTGCAGCCGGTCATCGATGCCGGCGTTGTTGTAGGAGAGCAGGATGCGCAGGCGCTTGCCCACCTGCTGCGCGGCGGCCTGGGTCTTGAGCTCCTGGGCGTGGCCGGCGGTCATGGCGAACTCGCCTTCCAGGGCCATCACCTTGAGAGCCGGCGGCGCGCCGGCGAAGTCCCAGAACGCGGCCTTGCCGGCGGAGGTGCCGATGCCGATGCCGGAGGGGCCGCCGTTGACGTCGTTGGTCAGGTCGGTGGTCTCGGAGTGGCCGGCGAGGGAGCGGATGCCGCGCAGCCGGGCCTGGGCGAAGCGCGGATCATCGGTCAGCCCGTGGTCGGCGAGAAGGGTACGCAGCGCGCCCGCGCCGCGGCGGAAGCCGAGGCAGTCGATCGGCAGCAGCGCTACCTTGGGGTCGGCGTAGTAGCGCTCGTCGCCGGTGGCGGCGTGGCGCCGGGCCAGCGCCTCGCCCATGATCATCCACAGCGCGTAGGCGGTGGGGATGTTGTGGCCGCCGGCCAGCAGGAAGCGGTCGGCGTAGGGATGCTTGGGGCGCCGGTAGTCGTAGCGCAGGCCGCCGGCGTCCGGCCCCGCCAGGTGCAGGGCGACGCTGTAGGGGGTGTAGGCGAGCGGCCCCCCGAAGTGGCCGGTCTGGGCATAGTTACCCAGCAGGGTGAGCGTCATGGCGGTCATGAAGCCGACCTGCTCGAAGCGCTCGGCGTCGTAGGCGGGGATCGGCACCTCGCGTACGGCCGGGGTATGGGGTGCCTCCCGGGCGCGGATTCCGACCGTCAAGGTTCCGTTCGATCCTGGCATGGCTGGGTTACTCCTGGACATGGGTTGTTGCGGCAGCTCCCCGGCGCGGGGCCGGGGGTGCCACCATCGTGGCGTTAGACTGCGCCTGCACTATAGGAGCTTGGCGGGCAACCGGCAAGCTACCGCCGCGGGGCGCCGGGCCGGCGCCGCAGGAGGGGCGCCGCGTCAGGGCGTCCGGGCGCCGACCGTCTCCAGGTAGACGGCGTACAGCGACTGGCTGGCAGTCATGAACAGGCGGTTCTTCCTGCGCCCGCCGAAGCACAGGTTGGCGCACGGTTCCGGCAGGTGGATCTGGCCGAGCAGCTCGCCCTCCGGGGAGTAGCAGTGCACGCCGTCGTAACCGGCGCCGGCCCAGCCCGCGGCCGCCCACAGGTTGCCATGGATATCGCAGCGTACCCCGTCGGAGCCGCCCGGCCGCACGTCGGCGAATATCCGCTGCCGTTCCGCCCGCTCGCCGGCCACGTCGTAGACGTAGATGACGCGCGGGCAATCGGCGTGATGCGAGGCCCCGGTCTCCACCACGTAGAGACGCCGGTAGTCGGGCGAGAAGCAGATGCCGTTGGGCATCACCACGTCGGCCACCGCCACCGCGGCGCGGCCGGTGGCCGGGTCGAGGCGGTACACGCGGGCGGGCAGCTCGTGGTCGGCCCAGTGCCCCTCGTACTGAACCAGCGTGCCGTAGCCGGGGTCGGTGAACCAGATCGAGCCGTCGGGATGGGTGCACAGGTCGTTGGGGCCGTTGAGCGGCTTGCCGTCGAAGCGTTCGAGCAGCACGCTGATGCTGCCGTCGTGTTCGGTGCGCGTGACGCGGCGCGAATCGTGTTCGCAGGAGAGCAGCCGGCCCTGCGCGTCGCGGTAGTGGCCGTTGCTGTTGTTGGAGGGACGGCGAAACTCGGTTACCGCGCCGGAGGCGGCGGCGAAGCGCAGGATGCGGTTGTTGGGAATGTCGCTGAACAGCAGGCAGTCGTGGTCGCCGAACCACACCGGCCCCTCGGCCCAGCGGGCGCCGGTGTAGAGGCGCTCGACGGCGGCGTTGTTCAGCTTGAAGGCGGCGAAGCGCGGGTCATGCACCTCGATTGCCGGGTCGGGATAGGGACCGGGAGCGCTCCAGTCACGCCCGGCAATCGGAGACTCGGTGGATTCGGTGGCGGCCATGCCGCCCACCATAGCACGTCCGCGGGCAGCTACGTGCCCCACACCGTGATCGGCGCGCCGCCGGCGGCAGGGGCGCGGCGGAAGAATTTTTGTTCCCAGGTGCGGCCGGGGGTGCGGTCGAAGATCACCAGGTGCCCCTCGGCGGCGCCGCAGCGGTCCAGGTAGGCGCGGGTCTGGGTGAGCCCTTTGTCGATGGTCCGCTCCAGGCTGCCGTGCAGGAGCTTGCACTCGATCACCATCTTGCGGGTGCGGTCCGGCGGCGCGGAGGCGGGCCAGACGATCAGCAGGTCGGTGCGCATTCGGCCCAGGCCGTACTCCCGTTCGATCCGCCCGCCGCTGTTGACGATGCGTTGCAGGAACGCCTGCAAGAGTAGCTGGGGGCCGGCCTCCCGGTACTGGAAGCGCTCGATCCAGTGCTCGGAGTGTTCGCGAAAGAACTCCCGGAACGCGGCCAGCAGGTCGGCCAGGAGCAGGTTGCCGGCCGCGTCCACGTACCAGGCAGGGTCGTGCGTCAGCGTCTGCTGCCGGTCCCAGGTGAGGTCGCGCGGGATCACCTCGCGGTAGATCGGGTTGGCGATGCGAACCGGCGCGTTGCGCGCGAGCAGGCCCAGGTCGCGCACGTACTGCACGTCGTCGGGGCGTACGTCGGCGTCGGCGCTCCCGCTCAGCAGCGGGGCGATCACGCGGTGCACGCGCTCCTCCTGCAGCTTGTCGGTGAGTTGGTCCAGGTGGGTGTCGCGGCGCCGGATGAGCCGTTCGCGCGCTCGCTGGACGACGTCCGCGGTGAGCGGGCGGCTGCGGTCAAGGCCGGCCGGTTCGCGGTCGCAGGCCTGGCGGGCCAGAGCGTTTACCAGCCAGGGTTGACCGGCGGTCAGCTCCCACACCGCCTGCTGCGCCTCGTCAGTCCACGGCTGGCCGGTGTCCGCGGTGTGCTGGGCAAGCAGCGCGCTCACTTCGTCCGCGGTAAAGTCGCCTATGCGCAACGACTCGGCCTTGACGTTGAAGGCGCTGCCGCCGGTGACGATCGCGTCCTCCCTGGTCGAGCGGATGCGGTAATCGCGCACGTCGCGCACTCCGCACAGGATCACGCTCTGCGGGAACCCGTCGGGGCGGTCGTCGTAGCCGGCGCGAAGCTGGCGCAGCACCGACAGGAGCGTGTCGCCAACCAGCGCGTCGATCTCGTCGATCAGCAGCACTATCGGCGTGGGGTCCGCCTCCGCCCAGCGGCCCAGCAGCTCCTGCAGGGCGTCATGCGGGCCGGCAGTCTCCAGCACCTCCCGAAAGACGGTTTTGGGGTAGTGATCGTTCAGCGTCCGGCGCGCCCGGCGCGCGATTGCGCTGAGGATCGCGTGCACGCCGGCGCCTACGTCGCTCCCGGCCGCCTGGCCGCCTTCCACGTTCACGTAGACGCAACGGTAGGCGCCTTCGGTGCCGCCGTTCAGCAAGTCGCGGAGCGCCAGCAGGGCCGAGGTCTTGCCGGTCTGGCGCGGCGCGTGCAGCACGAAGTAGCGCCTCTGCCGAATGAGGGTGAGCAGCTCGCGCTGATTGATCCGGCTCAGCGGCGGGATGCAGTAATTTTCGTCGGGCTGCATCGGACCGGCGGTGTTGAAGTAGCGCACGACTTCGGTCTCGATTGACGCTGGCGGCGCCGGGTTACCCGGCTGGCGGCGCGTCGGGTTGGCCGAGTTGGCTGAGCTGGCGGAGAATCTCCTGCGCTGAGGCTCGGTCGCTGGTGCGGCGCCCGACGTGGGACCAGCGCACCACCCCGCCGCGGTCGATGACGAAGGTGGCAGGGGCCGCGAGGCCGTCGCCGAGCAGGTTGTACACGCCGTAGGCGCGCACCACGTCAGTGGCCGCGTTGTAGAGAATGGGGAAGGGGATGCCGATGCGGCGGGCGATCGCCTGCGCGCCCGAAAGATCGTCGGTGCTGATCGCCAGCACCTCGGCGTCCAGGGCGCGAATCTCTTCGTACTGATTGGTCAGCTCGACGAGCTGACGGCGGCAGTGGGTTCACCAGAACGCCCGGTAGAAGACCAGCACCACCGGGCCCTGTTCCAGGGTTGCGGCCAGGGAGTGCTCCCCGCCCGCGGCGCCGGGCAGCTCGAATTCGGGGGCGGCGCTACCAAGCGCCGGCGTTGCGGCGCTCAACGCTCCCGGCGCAACGGTAGCCAACGCCAGCGCCACCAGCAGTGCACGGTGTCCAACCCTGCCCATACCGAAAGTATACCGTGACCCGCAAGCACTGGCAAGGCGGGGGCGCCGGCCGGCCGGCCCGCGCCCCCGCGGGCTCACTCACTCTCTCACGCGGGGCGTTGCACGTGGCGCGCATCCGGTGGTATGTTGAATCGAGACAGACGTGGCGGAATTCAAGGGCGACATGGCCGGCTTTGCGGCTATTGCCGACCAGCTCGTCGACGACATGGGCGAAATCAAGCGTCACACCCTGGAGCTGTACACGCTTTTCAAGGTCAGATCGCTGGTGTGCCAGAAGTTGGGGCTGCGCCGCCCGAAGGTACTGCAGAGTACGCTGCAGCCGGCCGCGGACGACTTTGACGACGCAGTTGCGCGCGCCGCCGACGATGGCCGGATCGGCGAGCGTCAGGAAAACCGGATCCTCGCGACCGACGTTATCCTACAGGCGCAACGGCGGCGCGAGCGCACGCCGGTCTGGGTGGCGGTCGAGGTCTCGTACCGGGTGCACGCGCACGACATCGATCGCGCCCGTGTGGCCGCGGAGACGTTGGCGACGGTGTTCGGGCAAGCGGTGATCGCGGCCGTCGTCGGCCGCCTGATTGATCCGGTCGACCGCCGGCGCGCCGCGGACGGCGGGGTGGAGTATCTGGAAATCCCGGCGTAAGCGAAGGAGCTAAGCATAATGGAGCGAACGATCTATCCGGGCGGCGAGAGTCTTGCCGCCCGCCAGGAGGAAAGCTGGGGCGCGTTGCGCTGGCTTGCGAACGCGGCCATCGGCAACGCGGAGGGGCTGACCCTCGGCCACGTCGTGATCAAGGCCGGCACGGGCAATCCGCGCCATTGCCACCGTACCTGCGAAGAGGTGCTCTACCTGCTGCGCGGCACCATCACCCACACCCTCGGCGACGAGTCGTTCACCATGCAGCCGGGCGATACCATCTCCATCCCCGCCGGGGTGTTCCACAACGGCGTCAACCGCGGCGCCGAGGATGCCGAGATGATCATCGCCTACTCCACCGCCGAGCGCGACTTCGTGCTGGAATAGCCGGCGCGGCCGGTTTCGCGCCGGCCCCCGGGTGATTACCGGGCAGGCAACGGCGCGGACTTGAACGCGCGCACCTGGCCGGTAATCGCGCGCTCGGTGGGCAGCCGCTCAATGGAAGATGCCCCAAAAAAACCGTCGATGCCGGGCATGCGGGCCAGCGCCTCGGTAACGGTTTCCGGCTCGTCGAACGGCCCGCCGTGGCAAATCACCAGCAGATCGCCGCGTACCCGGCGCCCGGCTTCGGCGATGGCCAGCACCCGCTCGATCGCCTGGTCGAGGGTCAGGGCCACGCCCGCGCCGATGCTGCCGGAAGTGGTCAACCCGACGTGGGCGACGAGCTGGTCGGCCCCCGCGCGCGCCATCGCCGCGGCCTGCTCGGCGTCGAACACGTAGGGGGAGGTGAACAGGTCGAGCTCGTTTGCCAGCCGGATCGCCTCGATTTCCTTGTCGTAGCCCATCCCGGTCGCTTCCAGGTTGACCCGGAATTCGCCGTCGATCAGGCCCACGGTGGGGAAGTTCTGGATGCCGGAGAAGCCGATCTCCTTGAGGCGGCGCAGGAACACCGGCAGCAGGCGGAACGGGTCGGTGCCGCACACCCCGGCCAGCACCGGCGTATCTTTGACCACCGGCAGCACCTCTGAGGCCATCTCCACCACGATGCCGTTGGCGTCGCCGTAGGGCATCATTCCGGCCAGCGAGCCGCGCCCGGCCATGCGGTAGCGGCCCGAGTTGTAGATGATGATCAGGTCCGCGCCGCCCGCCTCGGCGAGCTTCGCGGAGATGCCGGTCCCGGCGCCGCACCCCACCACCGGCCTGCCGGCCGCCGCCTGGCCGCGCAGGCGGCGCACGATCTCCTGCCGCGGAATCCCGGTCACGCCAGCATCTCCAGCAGCAGCCGGGCGACCCGGCCCGAGAACTCCGGGTCGTTGACGTTGTGCTCATCCTCCAGGAAGGGGATGCCGGCGCGCAGGTTGCCGCGAATCGCCTCGAAGCAGGCGCGGTCGGCGGCCGGGTCCCAGAACCGCTCGCCCTCGCTGTCCAGCATCGACACGCCGCCGAGGGGCACCACCACGGCCACCGCGGCGGTGGCCGTGTTCACCGCCGCGGCGATCATTTCGCCGATGCGGCGATTCTCCTCGACGTTGGTGCGCAGCAGGGTCACGTCCGGGTTCCACTCGTACGTCAGCCGGCCGCGGTAGCGCGCCGGCACCGTCTCCGGGCCGCCGAAGTTGGCCATGTCCACGCAGCCCGGCACCACCACCGCCGGCACGCCGGCGCGGGAGGCGGCCAGGCAGCGTTCGGGTCCGGCGTCGAACACGCCGCCGCACACCGTGTCCGCCAGCTCGGTGGTGGTAAGGTCCAGACTGCCGCTGGCGTAGCCGTCGGCGATCAGCCCCTCCATGGTGCGCCCGCCGCTGCCGGTGGCGTGGAACACCAGCACCTCGTAGCCGGCCGCCTCGAGGATGCCGCGGGCGTGCTCCACCGCGGTGGTGGTGTTGCCGAACATTGACGCCGTGAGCAGCGGGCGCTCCGCGGCCGCGGGCGCCGCGGCCGCGCGCGTGCGCACCATGCCGGCGATGGCGCCGGCGGCGTTGGCGTAGATGGCGCGGCTGATGCGGTTGATGCCGGCCACGTCCACCACCGACGGCATGAAGGTGATGTCCTTGGTGCCGGCGAAGGCGCTCACGTCGCCGCCGCCAACCGTGGACACCATCAGCTTGGGCACGCCCACCGGCAACTCGCGCATGGCAGTGGTCGCCAGCGAGGTGCCGCCGCTGCCGCCCATGCCGATAATCCCGCTCAGGCGCCCCTCGCCGTGCAGCCGACTCACCACCGCGGCCAGCCCGCGCGCCATGGTGGCCATCGCCGCGTCCTTATGGCCGCCCCCGGCGAGCCGCGCCAGGTCGCCGCCGCCGGCCGCGCACACCTCCGCGCGGGTAACGTCGGGCGCGAAGGCAGGTTCTCCCATCACCCCGAAGTCCACCACCAGCGTCGCCAGCCCCGCGGACTCGATCAGTTCCTTGACGAAGGCGAAGTCCGCCCCCTTGGTGTCCAGCGCTCCGGCCAGCACCACCGTATCAGCCATTTTTCAGATCCTCCCGTTCATCCAACCCGAAAACGCGCGCTCGGGCAAGTGAGTGCGTCCGCCCCGCCCGCACCGCGCCGCATTGCAGTGCACGCGGCCCGCTACGGCTGCGCGTTGCCCATCAGGCGCATGATCCGCGCCACGTAGCCCTGGGTCTCCTCCGGCGCGTACGGGTTTACCTGCGCCCACGTGCCGCAATCCGCCGTGCAGCGCTCCTGCGCGCGCAGCATCCGGCTGCGGCCCCCATTGTAGCTGGCGAAGGTGAACGCCAGCCGCTCCCCGTGCTGCGGTACGTCGTCCCACAGATCGTACAGGTAGCGGTCGTAGAATACCCCGGCGGCGATGTTCTGGCCCGGGTCGGTATCGTCCAGGAGCGCGAGCGAGGACTTCTCGGCGATTTCCTTGAGGGTGGCCGGCATGATCTGCATGATGCCCTTGGCGCCCACCCAGCTCGTCGCGTCCTTCCGCAGCCCCGACTCGGCGATGCCCTGCGCCTTGAACCAGCGCCAGTCGAAGCCGGGGCCGAAGTAGCGCTTGGAGTACTTGCGGAAGTGGTGATCGTACTGCGTCGTCCACTGGCGGTCCTCCACCGGCAATCTGCCCGGCAGCGGCTCCGCGGCGGGCGGCGCGGGGTCCGCTGCCGGCGCCGGCTCCGGGGCGGTGGCCGCCGGCGCGCAGCCCAGGGCGGCCAGGACCGCGACCGCCGCCGCCGGCAGCGCGGTGCACCGCCGGCAACGCGCCGCGGCGCCCACGCTCAATTGAGTCCCATGCCGACCACCAGGCCCACCGCCACGCCGATGCCGACGAACATCCCGCCCACCATGATGCCCACCGCCACGTTGCCTTCTTGGAGTTGCTGCGCGGTGTCGAACGGCGTGACGCGATCGATGATCCGGTAGCCGAAGAACATGAAGGCGATCGCGGCGCCGCCGCCGACCGCCGCGTACACGAGATTCAGCAGTATGATTCCAATGGTTCCCATTTCCTGTTCCTCCGCGCGGCCCAATACTCAGGTGAGGCGGTAGATGCGTTCGGCGTTTTCGTGCAGCAGCTTGCGCTGCAGGCGCGGGGAGCGGTCCTTGATGATTTCCCGTAGCGCGGTGATCCACTCGCCCAGGCTGGCGGCGAAGGTGCACACCGGCCAGTCGCTGCCGAACACGATGCGCTCCTCGCCGAAGCAGTCGATGCAGTGGTTGACCGCGGGCGCCAGGTCGGCGGCGCTCCAGCCGGGCGCGGCGCGCGCCACCACGCCGGAGATCTTGCAAACCACGTTGGGCAGCGCGCCGAGCGCCTGCACGTCGTCCAGCCACTGCTCGCGGCCGTGGCCGTAGGTGGGATCGTCCGGATTGCCGCCGGTGCCGGCCACGATGCCGGGGTCGGCGTTGCCGCAGTGGTCGAGGATCAGCGTCATCTCCGCGCAGCGCCGCGCCAGTTCGGCGGCGTCGCTCAATTCGGCGGGGCGGATGCAGACGTCGAACAGCAGCCCGTTGGCCCCGAGCGCGCGCACGTCGGCCACGAATTGCTCCTGCAGGCAGAAGCCGCGCGGGCGGTCCGCCGCCTGCAGCACCACGCGCGCGCCGCGGGCGTAGGGGTTCTCGGCCAGCGCCCGGGCGGTTGCCGCAAAATCGTCGCCGCCGGGGGTGGCGCCGAACACCGCGGCCGCGGTGGGCACGTCCGGGCGGCGGCACAGCTCGCTGATCAGGTCGCGTTCGCGCGCCCGGTCGGCGGGGGCCACGTCCACCTCCATGTAGACCGCCCGGGCCACGCCGTGCCCCTCGGCGGCGCGCAGGTAGTCGTCGATGCGGTGGTGTTTGGCGAGTTGCGGCGCTTCCTGCAGCCACGGCAACGACAGCAAGTCGAGGTCCCACAGGTGCTGGTGGGTGTCGACAATCGGAATCTGGTCCATGCGGTGAACGTTAGCGCAGTGACGCCGGCGGCGCCAACCGGTGTAGCATGGACGCGGAGGTGCGGATGGAGAGTATCGCGTTGGCGATCGTGGGCTGCGGCGGCATGGGCCACCGCCACCTGGAGGGCTTGGCGGAGCTGCGCCGCGCCGGCCTGAGCCGGTACCGGCTGGTGGGGGCGTGCGACCCGGTGGCGGACAACGCCGCCTCGCTGGCGGCCGCCGCGGAGCGGCACTTCGGCAGGCGCCCGGCCACGGCGGCGAACCTCGACGAGTTGGCGCGCCTCGGCGTGCAGGCGGTGGACGTGACCACCGCCACCCGCCACCACCATCACGTCGTAGCGGCGGCGCTGGAGCGGGGCTGGCACGTGATGGTGGAGAAACCGCTTGGGGTATCGGTCGCCGCCTGCCGCTACGTCCGGGAGCGGGCGCGCGGCGCGGCGCCGGTGGTGAGCGTGGCGGAGAACTTTCGCCGCGACCCGCTGAACCGGCTGGCGCGGGCGCTGCTGGACGCCGGCGCCATCGGCGCGCCGCGGGTCTACCTGCAGCACGGCTTTGGCGGCGCCGGCGCCATGTTCATTACGACGTGGCGCCACCGCAAGCAGGAGGGCGGGCTGCTGGTGGACGCCGGCGTGCACGACGCCGATATGATGGAGTACCTGTGCGGGCCGGTGACGGAGGTGTACGCGCAGGCGCGGCTGCACGAGCCGGAGCGCGCCAACCCGGCCGCCGGCGGCAGCACGGACCCGGCCGGCGTGTATGGCCGCTGGCAGCGGCAGATGCCGGAGCGCTTTGCGGTCGACGCCGAGGACGCGGTGTACGCCACTCTGCGTTTCGCCAACGGCGCCGCGGGCCAGTACGTGGCCGATCACGCCGCGCACGGCCTGGGCGGGTGGCGGCGCGCCCTGTACGGCGCGAAGGGGGCGCTGGAGCTGCCCCACGACCGCCGCGGCCGCTGCTTCGAGCTGGACTGCGGCGGCGAGCTCCGCCGCGGCGCCGAGTTACTGGAATTGGTGCCGGAGTTTCGGCTGGAGGCGGTGACCGCGCGCCTGTTCGGCGGCGAGCGGCTGGGCAGCTACGAGCTGGAGTTCCCGGCCATCGACCGCAAGCTGATCGCCGTCGAGTACGCGGAGCTGGGGCGGGCGGTGCTGCACGGCGCCGCCCCGGAGGTGGACGTGGAGCAGGGCACGCGCGCGGTCGCCCTGTGCTACGCGATGCTGGAATCCGCGGCCTGCGGGCAGCCGGTCACCGTGGCGGACGTGATGAGCGGGGCGGTGCGCCGCTACCAGGAACCGATCGACGCCGTGGCCGGCCTGCGCGGCGTCTGACCTGCCGCACGGCGCCCGCCGGCCGCCAGCGCCGGCGTCACTCATCGGTGAGCTGCACCAGAAGCTCCGCGCCCTGCAGGGTTTGGCGTGCCCAGAACAGGTTTTCGGACCCGGAGTAGCCGGGCGGCCGCAGGCGCGCCTCGGCCATGGCGCCGGAGCCGACGCCGGTAATGGTGACGTCCGGGGCGGTGTCGTAGCCGCGCCCTCGGAACGTGAGCCGCACCGCCGTTACCTGGTCGTAGACCAGACTGGCGTCGCCGGCGGCCCTGGTGCCGCCGGCCGGCGCGGCGGCAAACGAGACTGCGGGCGGCGAGGTGTAGCCGCTGCCCCCTTCCGTGATCGTGACCGAGTCGACGCCGTATTCCAATGCCGCCGTGGCCGTGGCGCCGGTGCCGCCGGTAAATCCCGCGGCGAAGGCTACGGCCGGCGGCGAGGTGTAGCCGCTGCCCCCGTCGGTCACCATCACCGACCCGACGCCTTTGGTCACGAAGGCCGTGCCACGGGCCCTCCCCATGCCGAACGGGGACGGGGGACTGGCAAACGTCACGGTCGGGACGGAGGTGTAGCCGCTGCCCCCGTCGGCCATCGTCACCGAGGCTACGTCGTAGACCAACGCCGCGGTGGCGGTGGCGCCGCTGCCGGCGCCCGAAAACGAAACGGTCGGCGCGGAGGTGTAGTTGTCTCCCCCGTTGTTCATCGTCACCGCGGTTACCTCGCCGCCGCTCACGGTTACCGTGCCGGCCGCATGGGCGCCGCCGCCGCCGGCAAACGCAACCGTGGTCGAGGAGGTGTAACCGCTCCCCCCGTTCGTGATCGTGATGATGCCGACGCGGCCGACCGTTTTCAGCGCCGCGGTGGCGCGGGCGCCGCTGCCGCCGCCGCCGGTAAACGTGATGGCGGGGGCAGTCGTATAGCCGTACCCCGCCTGCGTGAGGTCCACGCGCTGTACGAATCCGCTTCCCAGCACCGCATGGGCGGCGGCGCTACGGCCGCCGCTGCGGCCGCCGGTAAACGAGACGGTGGGGGCAAAGCTGTAGCCGCTCCCCGGGTCGGTGACCCTGACTGACGCGACGCTGCCGTCCAGCGACACGCTGGCGGCGGCGCCGCTGCCGCCAGCGCCGGTAAACCGCACGGCCGGAGGCGCCGCCGCCGCGTAGCCGCTGCCGGGTTCGGTGACCGTGACCGCGTCGACCTCGCCCGCCAGCACCGCTGTCCCGGTGGCGGGCGCGGCGTTCCCGCCGGCCGGCGGCGCCGAGAACGTGACGTCCGGGGCGGAGGTGTATCCGCTGCCCGGTTCGGTAACCGTGACCCGCGCCACCCGGTCGGTACCTTCGGCGCTCCGGTCCGGGGCGGTGAGCATCAGCGTCAACGTTCCGGCGGCGACTTCGGCCGCGGCCGTCCACTCGGCGCCGCTGAAGTCGTCAGCGAAGCGCGGCTCATGCGGCAGGTTGGTGAAGGGCAACTCGTGCCCGCCGAGCGTGACGCGCACCGCGGCGGCGGAGTCGGCGGCCAGCAGGTCCCAGGCGAACGGCGCCGAGCGGCTGGAGGTTTCGCCGGTCGGGCCCACGCGGTCATCGCCGAAGGCGTCGCCGCTCAGCGTCCAGCGTTGCTCGGCGTCCTGCGGCGGCGCCGGCGGAGTCGGTTCGGGAGGTGCCGGCGGAGCGGGCGCGGCGGGCGCCGCCGGCCCGTCACCGTTCCCTGCGCCGCCGCCGGCCGTCGCGCGCGGCGTTGCCGCCGGCGCGCAGGCGGTAACGATTACGCCGGCGGCCAGCGCCAGCGCCAACAGCGGCGCCCGGCTCCTGCGCCACCGCCCGCTCCGTTCACGGAACGCGCCAATCCGCCGGGGGGGGGGGGGGGGGTAGGATGCCGTTTTCTGATCTGAAGTCATCTGCCAGCTCCCGCGTGCGTGGTGGAGTTGAGCTTCACTCTTCGCAGCCTATCCGCTGCCGCGCCGGGCTGTCAACGGAGATCCGGCCGGTACGGTCCTAGCCCTTTACGCCGCCGGCGGACAGGCCCTGCGTCATGTACTTTTGCACCACCATGAACAGCGCCACCACCGGCGCCGCGGTGAGCATCGATCCGGCCATGATCCGGTCCCATATCGCGTTCTTGGAGGTGAACAGCGCGCGCAGACCGAGCGGCAGGGTATACAGATCGTTGTACGACTTGAGGAACACCGACGCGAACAGATATTCGTTCCAGGCGATCATGAAGGAGTAGATGAAGACCGCGGCCAGCGCCGGCAGCGCCAGCGGAATGATGATGCGCACGATCGTCGCCGCGCGGCTGCAGCCGTCGATCATGGCCGCCTCCTCGAGCGAGAACGAAATGGTGCGGAAGTAGTTGCCGAGCATGTACAGCGACACCGGCAGGGTCTGCACCAGATAGATCACCAGCACCGCGGCGAAGGTGCCGGTGGCGGTGGCGGCCAACCCCGACCGCACGGTGAGCTGAAACAGCGGGATCACCAGCAGGATGCCGCCGAACATGTACACGAACAGCACGCCGCGCTGCATCACCGTCCGCCCCCGGTAGCGGACGCGGCTGAACGAATAGGCGCCGAGCGTGGCCAGCGCCAGCGAGGCGAGCGCGGCCACCCCGGACAGCACCAGCGAGTTGCGAAAGTAACGCAGGAACGGAAACACGTCGCCGGAGTCGCGGAAGCGGTCGATGATCGCCTGCCGCTGCGCGGCGGTGAGGTCCGGGTTGGCGAGCAGCCGCCGCGCCGACTCCGGCACGTCGCGCAGGTCCTGGCCGATCGCCAGCAGCTCCTTGTACGCATCCCAGTTGACCCTCGTCGGCAGCAGCGACGGGTTGCCCCAATCGGGCTGATACTTGAGCGACAGCGACAGCATCTGCACGAACGGGAACAGAGAGAAGATGAGGATTGCCGCCACCGCCGCCGCCAGGCCAACGCGCCGCGCCAGGCGCGCGCCGCCGCTCACCACTTGAGCACCCGCTTGACGTAGAACAGGATGAAGCCCACCAGCAGCAGGAACTGGATCAGCGCCAGCGCCGCGCCCTGTCCCTGGTCCAGGGCGCCGGTGAACGCCTTGAAGTAGGTGAACACCGACAGCACGCGCACGTTGTCGGTGAGCAGGAACACCTCCTCGAACTTGTTGAAGTTCCAGATCACCCGCAGCACCACCAGCGCGCCCAACACGAAGAATATTTCCGGCAGGGTGATGAAGCGGAACCGCTGCCAGCCGGACGCGCCGTCGATCTGCGCCGCTTCGTACAGGCTGCCGTCAATCGCCTGCAGCGACGACAACAGCATCAGGTAACTGAACGGAAAGTTCTTCCAGACGTTGAACAGGATCGCCACCACGATGGCGTTGCGCGGCGCGCCGATCAGGTTGAAGCGCTCCTCGAACAGGCCGAGCAGCTCGACGGTAACGTGCATGAACACGCCGTTGACCGGGTCGAAGATGAACTGCCAGCCGTAGACGACGGCGATGACCGGGGCGATATAGGGCAGCAGGATCAGGGAGCGTACCAGCCCGCGCAGCGGGAAGCGCTTGTTCATGACCAGCGCCACGCCGAGGCCCACGAGCGTGGTGCCGGCGGTGGTGCCGGCCACGTAGACGACGGTGGTGACCACCGAGCGCCAGAAGGCGGGGTCGGCGAGCACCCCGGTGTAGTTGCGAACGCCGACGTAGACGTTGGCCCCCTGCAGCCGCACGTCGAAGAAGCTCAGAAAGACGTTGTAGCCGATGGGGTAGAGGATGAGAAGCGCGATGACGGCGGCCGATGGGGCGATCAGCCGCCAGCCAAAGCGCGCTTCCTGAGCCCGGATGCTCCGAGCGTGATCGGTCAAGGGGCGGGGTTACCCGTCGATCACCTTCTGCATTTCCGCCTCGGCCCAGGCCATGGCGGTATCGATATCCTCACCCTCCTGGGTGATGCGGAAGATCATCTGCGGGATGATCTGCTGGGCGAAGATCGCGCCGTAGTCCTCGATCAGGTTGCCCTCCACGATGCCGAAGCGCTGGATGTTCTCCAACCCCTCGACGATCTCGCCCATCTTTTCGGCGCCGTAGCGGGCGTGCACGCCCTTCGGATCGTCGACGAACGCGGCGCTGCTGGCGACCCCCTTGAGCACGGGATTCATGCCGCCGGGCGCCATGTGCAGATAGGTGACGTAGGCGTCCTCGGTATAGAGGTACTCCACCCAGTCCTGCGCCGCGGCGAGCTGGGCGGCGTCGTCATTCTTGAACACGCCGAGCGCCACCACCACGCCGTAGGAGGCCGGCTCGGTACCGGTGATGATCGGTACGAACCCGGTCTTGTTGGCCAGTTCCGGGTCGAAGTCGCCGCCGGCCAGGTCGGCGAAGTTGTCGCCGGTGAGCGATCCGGCGGCTACCTCCTGCAGCGCCAGGTCGTCCATGATGTAGGTCGAGTAGAAGAACATCGCCATCTTGCCCTGCAGGTAGTAGTCGCGGGCGCGCCACGTCTGCGGACCGGGCGGGTTGTATTGCGCTACCTCCAGGTAGTATTCGAGCGCTTCCTTCATCTCCGGCGAGTTGAACACCAGGTTGCCGCCGGCGTCGAACAGGCGCGCGCCGTTGGAGATGGCGAACTGGGTGAACACCTGCTCGGCGTACGGCTCCGACTTGGTGCCGACCAGGATGCCGTACTGGTTGGCGCCCGGATCGTAGAAGTGCTCGGCGGCGGCGCGGATGTTGTCCCAGGAGTCGGGCGGCGCCAGACCGGCTTCCTCGAACCAGTCGGTGCGGTACCAGATGCCCTGGATCCAGCCGTGGAACGGCAGCGCGTAGTAGTCGTCCATGCCGGTGGGCGCGCGCAGCAGGTGGAGCGCGCCGGCGTAGAAGCGGTCGCGACCGATGCTGTCGATGAGCGCGCGGTGCGCGTCGGCGTCAAGCAGACCCTGGGCGCCGAAGGCGATGGCGTTTTCCGACCCGAACTCGATGACGTCGGGCAGGCTGCCGGCGGCGGCCGCGGCGGAGAGCTGGGCGGGTACCTCCGGCTCGGCCACCGGCACGACGTTGACCGTGACGTGCGGGTTGAGCGCCATGAAGGTGTCGGCGATCAGGCGGATCGTCGCCTGCCGGTCCGATTGATCCTGGGTCGTCCAGTATTCGATGGTGGCCGGTTCGGCCATTTCCGGCGCGGCTTCCATCGCTTCTCCGGCGGGGGCCGCAAATGCGGCTGCGGCGCCGGCCAGCATGGCCGCAAGCGCCAGCGAAAGTGCTTTCCTTGGTTGCATGGGATACCTCCGCCCACAAGTGTAATGGCCGCCCCCGCCCCCGGACAAGGCCGCCGGGTACGGTGCGGAGACGGCCGCGCCGGCCACGTTCAGCCAGTGCCACTCGCGCAGCCGCATCGCCTTGAGCCGGCGCCAAGCCGCGCCCGTGCGGTAGAGTGTTCTCCCCCGGACGGAGAAATCAAATGAACGACCCCGCCTACAAGCGCGTGCTCGCGCACGCGCGCATCGTCAAGGACCTGGTCACCGGCTGCATCGCCCCGCTACGCCCGCCCGGCTGGGCCGACACTCTTGACCTCGCCAGCCTGCGCCCATTCCCCACCGAGAACATCAGCGACCAACTGCGCCGCCGCCTCAGCGACGTGGTGTGGCAGCTCGACCGGCGCACCGGCAAAGGCGCGCCGCAGACCGTGAACTTGGTGATCGAGCATCAGTCGAGCATCGACCTGTGGCTGGCGGTGCTGGAAAAGAGGTGGGGCGTGGAGTTACCATCGATACGCAAGTACGAGGAGGCATCGGTAGTGTTGTTGGAGAAGATTGATCACTGGGAAGCGGATATCCGTGAGCAAGCCCTTGAACAGGGCATTGAGCAGGGCATCGAGCAGGCGCGCCTGGAGGACATCCGGAACGTGCTGGAGATGCGCTTCGGCGCCGCCGCAGCGGCCTCACTGGCGGCGTATCTGGAGGCCGCCGGCGGCGCCGCGCCGCGTCTCGAATGGTTGCATCGGTTGGCGGTGCAGGCGCCCGATCCGGAGGCATTCCGGCGCGTGGCGGAGAACGGGGCCTGACCGCGGAGTTGCCGGCATGAAGGTCCTCGTTACGGGCGCGGCCGGCTTTATCGGGCACCACGTGACCCGGCGCTTGGTGGACCAGGGGCACGAGGTGGTCGGCCTCGACAATCTCAACCGCTACTACGACGTGCGGTTGAAGCTGGACCGGCTGCGCGAACTGGAGATTGCCACGGCGCCGCCCGACGACGGGGACGCGGCGATGTGAGTCAACCGTTCCGGCTGTGGACCCGGAGTAACCCGGGTAGCAGGTTGGGGCAAGGCGGAGCGGGCCCGCCAAACGCCGGAAGCCCGAATCAATACCGCGCTCTCGGCGTTCGCACCCAGGCCGCCGCCGCACGTGAGCAGGTGGTGAGGGCGTGCCGATACTTACGGTGAGGGATGCCCGAGATGATCAATGCTTTGCCGCAGGCCGAAGACCCCACCAGGCACCTGCTCCTGCAGTACCTGGTGCTGGCGTTCTCCCGGCTGCAGGTCCGGGACGAGGCGCTGCGCTGCCTGGAGGACCTGTTCACCTTTCTGGCCGCCGACCCGGCGGCGCGGCTGCCCGAAGGCGAGACCCGCGGCGAGTTGGGGAGCGCCTACCTGGAGAGTCTGAGCCACAACGGCCAGTGCCGGGAGTTCGACTTTCAGTGGCTGCGCGACGACCCGGCGTTCCAAGGCACGCTGGAGCGCTACCGGGGCCAGTTGCAGGCGCGCGCGCCGGAGCGCCCCGCCGCGTAGCGTTTGGCGCGGTCAGTTGGGCCCGGCGTACTCGTACGGAGCATTGCCGGTCAGGTGATCCCTCGGGTTGGCTACCAGCGGGATCGCGTTTTCGACGGCGCAGCCGGCGAATACCGGTGCGCAGGCCTGTTCCAGTTCGACGCGGGCGTTCCGCCGGTACCACGCCACGGTGTGGATCATGGCGATCATGAAGCGCGTTTCGGCGCTGCGGTTGGGAGTGCCGCGATGCCAGAGCCGCATGTCCCGAATCAGCACCGCTCCCTTGCGCGTGGCCCCCAGGAGCGGCGCGCGCACCGCCCGCCGCGCGGAGAGGCACTCCTCCGGCACCCGGATGCTGCCGCCGATCGCCACCCGCGTGTCGCGGTGCGTGCCCGGCCACAGTTCGATGGCGCCGTTTTCCACCGTGGCCGTGCTCAACGGCACGTTCACCACCAGCCGCGCCGGCGGATGCGCCGCGGCCAGGTGCGGCCAAAGTTGCCCCTCGTCGACGTGCACCGGCTGCAACTCGCTGCCGGGCAGGTTGCTGTTGCCGGTCAGGCAATCGTTGAAGGCGCCGGCCCCAAGCAGGGCGCGCGTCACCTGGCACACGAACGGGTTGGCCACCACGTCGCGAAATACCAGGCCGGCGTCCGGCGGCGGGCCCTGCTGAACGTTGCCCCACACGAAGTTGTGCGGCACCACCGGCAGCGCGCGGATTTTCTCCAGGTCGCAGGTCATCCGTTTCCGCAACCGGTCGAGGTGGGCGTGGGCGACCACGTCGTTGATCACCACGAAGCCGTCCGCTTGCAGCGCCGCGACCGCCTGCTGCAGCGCGGCGCCGCCAAAGCGCTCGGCGGCGCGTTCCGCGGCGGTCGGAGTGAGCTCGGTCATCGCCGGGAGCATAAGGAGTGCCGCCGTTCCCGCGCAACGACGGAACGGCGGGCGGGCGCCCTGCCGTGCCCGGCCGCGCCCTGCCGCGAGCAGCCGGAGCAGGGTAGAGTAGGGCCATGGGAGAGCGGTATCTGGTTCTTGACTCGCGCGTCATTAAGCGCGCCGAAAACGCGCGGCTGCGGGTTTTCGCCGCGGAGCGGAGCGCCGCCAATCCGCTGTTTGGCGAGGACCGGCCCTGGGAGGCGCGCTTCGACAACCTCTATCCCAACGTATTCCCGGATGAGGAGGAGGGCGTCTACCGGTGCTGGTACAGTCCCTTCTGCGTCGACTATCCGGCGCTTGGCATGAGCCTCGAAGAGCGGCGGCGGCTCTACGACTCGCCCCCCGGCCGCGAGATGGGCATCTGCTACGCGACCTCGGCCGACGGCCTGGAGTGGCGCAAGCCGGAGCTTGGCCTGGTCGACTTCCGGGGCAGCACGGCCAACAACCTGCTGCTGCGCGGCCCCCACGGCGCCGGGATTTTCAAGGATCCGCGGGAGACCGATCCCGCCCGGCGCTACAAGATGATCGCCTCCCGGGAGGAACAGGAGGTGGCGGTGGCGTTCTCGGGCGACGGCGTGCACTGGGGGCCGCTCATCGACTGCCCGCAGGTCAACCCCTATCCGGTGGACGGCACCCACTACCATGCCCTGTGGGTAGAGGAGCGGGGGGAGTACGCGGGGTTCACGCGGCTGCGCGACCCGCGCCCCGCCGGCGCGCCGGCGCAGCCGCGGCCGCGGGGCGCGTGGCCGCCGCGGCAGGTGGGGCGCGCCGCGAGCCGCGACTTCGTGCACTGGACGCCGGCCAGCGCGGTGCTGGAGGGAATCGACGAGCACCTGCAGATCTACTCGATGCCGGTGTTCCGGCACGGCGGCGTCTACCTCGGCCTGCCCGCGGTGCACGACCAGCGCAGCGACCGGGTGTGGACGGAGCTGGCCTGGAGCGCCGACACCGTCCGCTGGCAGCGGGTGTGCCCCGGGTCGCCGGTGCTGGCCAACGCCGACCTGGTGGGCAGCTACGATTGGGGCTGCGCCTACGCCGCGCTGAGCCCCGTCGTGCTGCCGCACGAGATCCGCCTCTACTACGGCGCGAGCAACTACCTGCACACCGGCTGGCGTGACGGGTTCCTGTGCCTCGCCACCCTGCGGCCCGACGGCTTCGCCGGCTACGAGCAGGAGGCCGGCGACCGCCCCGCCAGCGTGCTCACCGCCCCGCTCACCTGGAGCGGCGCCGCGTTGCGCGTCAGCGCCGACCTGTCCCCGCTCGGCGCGCTCGAGGTCGCCGTGCTCGCGGCCGAGGGCGACCGCGTCCTCGCCCGCGGGCAGGTGGACGGCACCGTGACCGACGGCCCGGTGCGCTGGCGCGAGCGCCCGCCGGAGGCAATCGGTAACCGCGCCGTGCGCCTGCGCCTCACCCTGGACGGCGCCCGCCTCTACTCGTTCAGCTTCGCCGACTCACCCTGACCGCCACCGGGCCGGGCAGCCGCGCGGCGGGCGGGCGAGGCGGCGGGCGCGGCGCGCGGTTGTAAGGCGCACTGCTCACCGGTAGGCTAAGCGACAGATCGTCATGCGCGCCTACGTAATCCGCCGTCTGCTCCTGATGCTCCCCACGGCGTTCCTGATCAGCGTGATCGTGTTTCTGCTCATGCACCTCGTCCCCGGCGACACCATCGACGTGATGGTGGCGCAGTTGTCCGAGTCGGCCAACGAAGTCGAGATCGACCGCGCCGAGCTGGAGCGCAAGTTCGGCCTCGACGCGCCGCTGATCGTTCAGTACGCGCGCTTTCTCGGCATCGCGCCGCAGGTGGACGGGCGCGTGAGCGGCGTGCTGCAGGGCGACCTCGGCACCTCCTGGCGGCAGCGGCTGGCGGTGACCGAGCTGCTGTTCAAGAAGATGCCGGTGACCCTGGAGCTGGGCCTGATGGGCCTGCTGATCGCGCAGCTCATCGCCATTCCCATCGGCGTCTACTCGGCGCTGCGGCAGGATACCTGGGGCGACTACGTGGGGCGCAGCTTCGCCATCCTGTCGATCTCGGTGCCCGGCTTCTGGCTGGCGACGCTGGTGATCGTCTATCCCTCGATCTGGTGGGGCTACATGCCCTCCATCTGGCTCATCAAGTTCGCCGACGACCCGCTTGGCAACCTCAAGATGTTCATCGTGCCCGCCATCGTGCTGGCGCTGGCGATGGCCGGCGGCACCATGCGCATGACCCGCACCATGACCCTGGAGGTGATCCGCAACGACTACATCAGAACCGCGTGGGCCAAGGGTCTGGCCGAGGCGCTGGTGGTGAGCCGGCACGCCCTCAAGAACGCCTTTATCCCGGTGATCACGATCATCGGGCTGCAGATTCCGATCCTGATCGGCGGCACCGTGATCATCGAACAGATCTTCATGCTGCCCGGCATGGGGCGCCTGATCGTAGAGTCGCTGCTGGTGCGCGACTACCCGGTGGTGAGCGGCATCATGCTGTTCTTCAGCTTCGGCCTGATGCTGATCAACCTGCTGGTCGATCTGACCTACGGATTTCTGGACCCGAGGATTCGGTCGTCATGAGCGGCAACGGCAGTAACGGCAGTAACCGCGGCAACGGGCTGCCGGCGGGCGGGCGCCGCTCGCCGATGGTCACCTTCTTCCGGCGCATCGTCAAGGAGAAGCCGCTCGGCACGGTGGGGGCGGTGATTACCGCGCTGCTGCTGCTGGTGGGGATCTTCGCCGACCTGCTCGCGCCCTACGGGATGAATCAGACCAACATGGAGCAGGCGCTGGCGGCCCCCTCCGACCGCCACTGGCTGGGCACCGACGACCTGGGCCGGGACGTGCTGACGCGGGTGATCTACGGCGCCCGGGTGTCGGTGGTGGTGGGCTTGACCGGGGCCACGCTGGCCACGCTGATCTCACTGCTGATCGGCCTGATCTCCGGGTATCTGGGCGGCACCTTCGATCTGCTGGTGCAGCGGCTGGTCGATGCCTGGATGTCGCTGCCCGGCCTGATCGTCCTGATGGTGATCATCTCGTTCATTGGCGGCGGGATGCTGGCGATCATCGTGGTGCTCGGCGTGGAGGGGGGCATCACCGGCTCGCGCATCATCCGCGGCGCGGTGATCAGCACCAAGGAGGATGCCTACGTCACCGCGGCGTCGGCGATCGGCGGGCGCACCAGCCGGGTGCTGCTGCGCCACGTGCTGCCCAACGTGCTGGCGCCGGCGGTGATTCTGCTCACGCTGCGCATTCCGGCGATCATTCTGGCCGAGGCGAGCCTGAGCTTCCTCGGCTTCGGGATTCAGCCGCCGTTTCCCAGTTGGGGGGCGATGCTGAGCGGGCGCAGCCGCGAGTTCATGTTCGTGGCGCCGTGGACGGTGCTGTGGCCGGGCTTGGCGCTCGCCACCGTGGTGTACGGCACCAACATGTTCGGCGACGCGGCGCGCGACATTCTGGACCCCAAGCTGCGCGGCGGGGTGGGGCGGTTCGGCGTCAAGGTGGTAAAGGCGGTCAAGGCCGCCCGCCGCGCCGCGGCCAAGCGCTGACGGGCGGAACGCGGAGGGGCGGAACGCTGGCGCAGGACCGGCGCCCCTCCCCCCGCCGCGCCGACGCGCCGCCGCCGCACGCCGCCGGGCGCGTTGACAGGGCGCGCGGCGCCGGGTAGGGTGCCGGTGCGGCCGCGGTGCGGCCGAATTCCTCAAGGAGGTTCGTGTGAACAAGATTTATGGAATTGCCGCGGTGCTCGTCGCCGGCGCGGCGATGGTACTCTCCGCAGCCGGAGAGCAGGACATGGAGATGGCGGCGGAGGGCGACGGCGGCCCGCAGTACGGTGGTACGCTGACCGCGGTCAGCGCCGCCTTCGTGATTGGCCCGGAGAGCCCCGACCCGGCTGACGGGCAGGGTCACTCCACCCTGTTCCTGTCCCTGATTCAGGAGCGGCCGCGCATCGGCGACCACGAGCGCTTCGGCCCCAAGGGCACCGGCGAGTATCCCTACACCCTGGTCGGCCCGATGCCGGACAAGTACGTGCGCGGGCTGCTGCTGGAGAGTTGGGACGTTACGCCCGAGAAAATGGTCTGGCACCTGCGCCAGGGCGTCACCTGGGCGGCGGACAACGTCGACTACATGGAGAACCGCGAGCTGGTCGCCGAGGACGTGGTCGCCGACCTGAAGTACTACCGCGAGGCGCCCGCCGGAGCGCGCTTCAAGGGCGTGTCGGGCGCCATCACCGCCACCGACCGCTACACCGTGGAGATCGAGTTCACCGATCTCGACGTGAGTATGCTCGACGTGCTGACGCTCGGCTCGACGACCGCCATCTCGCCCCCCGAAATGGAGGCCGCGGGCATGGACAAGTGGGAGAATCAGGTCGGCACCGGGCCGTTCATGTACGGTGACTACGAGATCAACTCCCACATGACCTACGAGCGCAACCCCAACTACTGGGATCAGACCACCATCGACGGCCAGAAGTATCAGCTTCCGTTCGTGGACCGGGTGATCGTACCGGTCATCGCCGACGAGGCGTCAATGGTCGCCGCACTGCGCACCGGCCGCGCCGACATGGCCAGCTCGGTGTTCGCCGTGCACTGGAAGACGTTGGACGAGACGGCGCCCGACCTGCGCTCGCACCGGTTTCCGATTTCGTTCGGTTCGACGGCCTACCTGAAGACCACCGAGCCGCCGTTCGACAACCGCGACGTGCGCCGCGCCATGGTAGTGGGCACCGACCTGACCGGCTTCCAGAAGCTGCGCCAGGCGGGCGACCTGGAGTTGCCGACCCACTGGTTCCCGGTCGACCCGATCATGCCCTCATACACTCCGATGGACGAGCTGCCGGAAGAGACCCGCATGCTGTACGACTACGACCCGGAGAAGGCGAAGCAGATGCTCGCCGACGCCGGCTACCCCAACGGCTTTACCATCGACTACACCACGCTGGGCTGGCCGGAGTTCATGACCGACGGCGCGCTGCTCAAGGATCAGTGGGAGAAGATCGGCGTGACGGTCGATCTGCAGGGCTTCGAGGCCGCGGTGTGGAGCGCCCACGCGCGGGAACGCACCTACACCGGTTCGATCCGGCAGGGCCACTGCGGCGGCTGCCCGCTGACCGTGCTGCCGCGCTTCACCACCGGGCACACCCGCAACTTCGCCGACTGGTCCGACCCCCACTACGACGAGCTGGTGGAGCAGCTGACGCGGGAGCTGGACCCGGACAAGCGTAACGACCTGATCCGCGAGGCGTCGATCTACCTGCTGAACGAGGCAGTCGCCGTTCCGCAGGCGGTCAAGGTGCAGGGCCGGTTCTGGTGGCCGTGGATCAACAACTACTACGGCGAAACCTACATCGCCAGCACCAACACCTGGCTGGAGCCGTCCGCCTGGGTGTGGATCGATCAGAGCATGAAGAAGGAGATGGGCTACTAGCCCGCTCCTTCCCGGCCTGCTTTTCGCCCTGACCGCCGCCGCTCGCCAGCGGCGGCGGTCAGGGCCCCGGATTCGCCTGCGCCGCGAAGCGGTCCCTTGTCCTGCTGACCGCTTCGGAAATACCGGTTTCGGAAAGATCCGCTTCGACCCACGTGTTGATAGTAGCCCAGCCAAACGAGTCAAAGTCGATTGGCCGGACGTCAAAGTAGTCCATCGCCTCCGCCGACGCCACGAGACCGCCATCCGCGCAACGGCGGTCGATGCTTATCTTCGTGGCCTCCGCGCGTGTCTCCGCGATCAGACACTGGTACTCGCGCGCGAGGATCGTCCCGTTTTCCGCGGGCAGTGCATAGTGTTCCACGATCCTGTCGATTACGTGGCGCAGCGGATTCGACGTCGCGGCCGCGGACTCCAATTCGATATTCCTCAACGCGTCGTCGCACGTCCAGATCCGGCGCCGGACCGGTGTTGATTCTCCGAGCGGAACCAGCTCGCAAAATACTCGCCGTGCCACCGCGGCGAACCGCGCGGAACTCGATCGGTCGCGGAAAATGTCAATCTCAAAGTCGAACTCGTCGCCGGTACTACCGTCTGCGCCGCGCAGCCGATATTGCCGCACCAATTCAGCTTGCAGGACACCGGCCCTCTCCGTCTCGTCCATCCCGAAGTGGATTCCGGTAGCGGTCATAAATTTGCCTGCTAGGTCTTCCGCGGTTCGCCCTCGCAGATTGTCAATCAGAAAACCGTCGTCAACGAACGCGGTGACCGGAATCGGTTCACCACCGACGGGAGCGAGCAGGTAGGTGTCCTGCTTTTCGCCGGTAGCAAAGAATTCACCGTTGCGACGATCCTGAAAGACGTCGATCCGCCTCCGCAACACCCAGTCGCCGAACCTCATCGGCGAACACAGGTATCTCGTTGAAAACACGCCTTCCGTCACGCGCTCAGCGTACTTGCCGGCTGGTTCGGCGCGCAAGGCCGCCGCCCCTCCCCCGGGCGTCGGGTATTGATCGGCCACGCGCGGCCGGCCCGGTGAGCGGCGCCGCGGCGCGCGCACGGTGGCTGCCGGTCCAGCGGGAGGCCCGCCCGGACGGCGGTTGCGCCGGGGGGCGGCGGCGGATTATTCTTGCTGTGGCGCGGGGCGGAGCGGCAGGCCGACGCCGGCTGCGCGCCCGGCGCCTGCAAACTGCGTGCACGCACGTTGCGGCACGCCGACAAGGAGGCCGATATTGGCACGTAATCAAATACGAAGCACGCATCCGCCGGCACGGGGAGCAGCTCTGGCCGCCGTGGCCCTGCTGTGCGCGAGCCCGCTACTGTGGGCGGCCGGTGCCGAGGAGGGCGCGGGCAGCGAGGCGATGCAGACCGCAGACTCACCTTTACGTTCTGGGGGTCGCCGTTCGAGCGCGAGGCCGTCGCGCAGATGATCGAGGCGTTCAACGAGAGCCACGCCAACATTCAGGTGCGCGGCCAGCACATCCCCGACGGTTACCCCGAGAAGATCGCCACCATGGTGGCGGGCGGCACGCCGCCGGACGTCGGATACCTGAACGAGCAGATGGCGTTTCTGTGGGCGCAGGAGGGCGTCATCGCCAATCTGACGCCGCACTTCAAGGCCGATCCGGAGGCCAGCAACCGCCTGGAGGCGACCTATTACAACTACGACGGCGGCACCAAGACGATCGGCACCAATGCCGCCGCCGAGACCATGATCCTCTACTACAACAAGAGCCTGTTCGACGAGGCCGGGTTGGACTACCCGCCGTCGCAGGCCGCGGATGCGTGGACCTGGGAGGAGTTCGTGGCCGTCGCCAGGCAGCTCACGGTCGACCGCAGCGGCAACAACGCCAACAGCGACGCGTTCGACCCCGACAACGTCGACGTGTTCGGCGTCTCGTTCCCGACCTGGTGGGGCGGCTACCTGCCGTTGATCTACAGCAACGGGGGCCAGTTCGCCAGCGACGACGGCACCAAGCTGATGCTGGACGAACCGGCCGCGGTCGAGGCGCTGCAGGCGCTGCAGGACCTGGTATACGTCCATCACGTGGCGCCGACGCCGGCCCAGACCGAAGCGCTGCCCTCGGCGTCGGTCATGATGCAGTCCGGCAAGGTGGCGATGGCGATCAACGGTCACTGGGCGATTCTCGACTACAGCCAGCTCGAGTTCGACTGGAGCCTCGGGGTGCTGCCCTACCACCGGGAGCCGGTCACCATCCTGCTCGGCTCACCCTCGGTCATCTTCGCCGCCACCGAGCACCCGGAGGAGGCTTTCGAGTTCTACAAGTTCCACAACGACCCCGCGCAGGTCGATCTTTACGCCAAGGGGCTGTGGATGCCGCTGCAGCTCGAGTACTACACCAAGCCGTCCAAGACCGCGGAGTGGCTCGATGCCATCCCCGGAGTCTATCCGCCCGAGTCGCGCGGGGTGTTGATCGACTACACGCTGGAGAACACTCCGCGCCAGCCGCCGGCGTATTGGCTCAAGAACCTCAGCCAGATTTTCTCGGAGGCGGTCGACCCGGCCATGACCAGGTTGTGGGCGGGCGAGGCCACCGCGCAGGAAGCGGCGCAGCAGGCGGTGCGCGACGCCGGCCCGCTGATGCAGGGACGCTGGTAGGCATGCAACGGGGCGGCGGCTGACACCGGCTGCCGCCCCGTGCCGCCGCACCGCCTCCGCCCGCGCCTCCGCGGGCGGCGCGCTACGTAACGGGACTGCACGGCCATGACGAGAACGGGCGGCCGGACCGCGCGGCTCAGCCATCACCGCCGCCGCGAGGTGTTCTGGGGCATGGCCTGCGCGGCCCCGGCGGTGCTCGGCTTCCTGTTGTGGCAGGTGGGGCCGATCATCGGCAGCCTCTACGTCGCGCTGACCGACTGGCGCATCGCGGCCCGTCCCAACTGGATCGGCCTCGACAATTTTCAACAGATCCTGACCGGCGACCGGCTGTTCAGAAAGTCGCTCGCGGTAACCGCCTACTACGCGCTCGGCAGCGTTCCGTTGCGCCTGCTGGCCGCGTTCGCTCTGGCGGTGTTGCTGAACCAGAAGATCCGCGGCCTTCCGATCTTTCGCACCATCTTCTATCTGCCCTCAATCGTACCGCTCATCGCCAGCAGCGTGCTGTGGATCTGGCTGTTCAACCCCGACTTCGGCCTGCTCAACTCCATCCTGGTGCCGCTCGGCTTCCCCCGTTCGCAGTGGATCTACGGCAGCTCCAGCGTCATCCCCGCGCTGATCCTGATGAGCCTGTGGGACGTGGGCCCGATGATGATTATTTTCCTCGCCGGGCTGCAGGGCGTTCCCCGCCAATTCTACGAGGCGGTGGAGATAGACGGCGGCAATCCCTGGCACAAGATGCGCCACGTCACCATCCCGATGGTCACGCCCACCATCCTGTTCAACCTGATTCTGAGCGTCATCGGGACCATGCAAACCTTCGTGCAGGCCTACGTCATGACCGAGGGCGGCCCCGACAACGCGAGTCTGCTCTACGTACTCTACCTGTACAACAAGGCGTTCGAGCAGAGTCAGATGGGCTACGCCTCGGCGCTGGCCTGGATTCTGTTCCTGATCATAGCGGGGCTGAGCGTGCTGCTGTTTCGCACCTCGTCGCGCTGGGTCTACTACGCGGGCCGCTGATTCATGAGCGCGCGCGCCGCCTCGCCCCTCGGACGCACCGCCCGCGTCCGGCTCAGCGCGCTGGGCGTCTACCTGCTGCTGCTAGGCGGCAGCGTGGTGATGCTCATTCCGCTGGTGTGGCTGGTGCGCAGCTCGTTCATGGGGCTGAGCCAGATCTTCATCTTTCCCCCGGAGTGGCTGCCCGATCCGTGGCGCTGGGACAACTACCCCAAGGCGCTGACGACGATCCCGTTCGCGCGCTACTTCGCCAACACGCTGCTCATCCTGGTGCCGACCGTGGCCGGCACGCTGCTCACCGCCTCCCTGGCCGCCTTCGGCTTTTCGCGGTTGCAATGGCCGGGCCGGGATTGGGTGTTCGGGGTCCTGCTGAGCTCCCTGATGCTGCCCTACGCGGTGACCCTGATCCCGACCTTCCTGCTGTGGGCGCGGATCGGTCTGGTCAACACCTACTGGCCGCTGGTGCTGCCCGACTGGTTCGGCGGCACCATCTTCTACGTGTTCCTGCTGCGGCAGTTCTTCCTGACGCTGCCGCGCGAGCTCGACGAGGCGGCGATCATCGACGGAGCCAATCCGCTGCAGGTGCTGCGCCACGTGGTGGTGCCGCTGAGCCGGCCCGCGCTGATCACGGTCGGCATCTTTTCCGCCTTGTTCGAATGGAACGACTTCCTGGGGCCGCTGATCTATCTCAACGACTCGCGGCAGTTCACCCTGGCCCTGGGGCTGGCGGAGTTCACCGGGCTGTACACTTCGCAGTGGCACCTGCTGATGGCCGCCGCCACGGTGGTGATCGCGCCGGTGCTGGTGCTGTTTCTGTTCGCCCAGCGCTACTTTATCGAGGGCATCACCCTCACCGGTATCAAGGCTTGACGGAGTGCGCGGCTGATGGACTTTGAGCGCGTTCTTCGTGACCTGGCGGGCGACTTCGCTGCGCGCAAGGTCCCCTACGCCTTGATCGGCGGGTTCGCTATGGGCACACTGGGGATAGGACGCGCTACTATGGACCTCGACTTCCTGGTGAGCCGGGAGGCGCTGCCGCAGGTGGACGACGTGATGCGGCGCCGGGGCTATCGGCTGCGGTATCGGAGCGAGAACGTGTCGCAGTTTCGCGCCGACTCGGCCAGCCTCGGGCAGGTCGACTTTCTGCACGCGTTTCGGACGATATCGACCGGAATGCTGAATCGGGCTTTGGAAGTGCCGGTTTTTGGGGGCAGCTTTCGCGTGCCCACGTTGCGTCCGGACGACATCGTCGGCTTGAAGGTGCAGGCGCTGGCGAACGATCCGCTCCGGGAACGCCGCGACGCGGCGGACATCGAGCTATTGGCCGAACGTTTTTCCAGCGAAATGGATTGGGAGAGGATGCGCGAGTACTTCGCGCTGTTTGGGAGGTTGAAGCTGTATGAAGAAATCCGAGACGCCCACGGCCCCGCTGAGCGCGGCTGAGAAGGAGGAGCTGCTGGCGCTGGCCGGATCGCCGGATCTGCGGACGGATCTGCGGGCGATTGCCGCCCGCGGGCACGTCAGCTTCGAAGATTACGTCGCCTTCGTGACCGCGTTCGCCAAGATGGCGGGGCACCCCCGCCGGCCGGTCCGCCCGGTGAATGACGACGGCTTCAAGCTCTGAGTCCGCAGGTCGCCGGGTGGCTGGGGTGGCCGCGTCCTTCGGCGCCGAAGTTTCGCCCGCTGCCCGCCCGCCTGCCTGCGCGCGGTCTTGACCGGAGCAGGGGGGCGGCTTAGGTTCGGGGAGCATGCGGCAGATCCATGATCATCCCGACCGGCTCGTGCGGGAACTGCACCGCCGCGCCCAGCAAATCCGGCTGGACGTGCTGGAGATGGTCCGCGACAGCAACAGCGGCCACCTCGGCGGGGCATTCTCCTGCGCCGAAATCCTGGCCGCGCTCTACTTCCACCACTTGCGCGTCGATCCCGAGCGCCCCGCTTGGCCTGACCGCGACCGGCTGCTGTTCTCCAAGGGGCACGCCTGCGCCGCCCTCTACTCGGCGCTGGCGCACCGCGGTTTCTTTCCCGCCGCCGAGCTGCTGAGCTTCCGCAAGGTGGACAGCCGGCTGCAGGGACACCCGGACCGCAAGACGCCCGGCATCGAGATTCCCGCCGGGCCGCTCGGACACGGCGTGGCGGTCGGCTGCGGCATGGCGCTGGCCCTGCGCGAACGCGGCGCCAAGCCGGCGGCGCGCTCGGCCCCGTCGGGCGCGGCCTCGCCGGCCAGCGTCTACGTGGTGCTCGGCGACGGTGAGATCGATGCCGGGGTGATCTGGGAGGGGGCGATGCTGGCGGCCAAGTACCGCCTCGGCAACCTGGTGGCGATCCTGGACTACAACGGAACCCAGCAGACCGGCGCCACCGCCGACGTGATGCCGAGCGAGCCGATCGCCGCCAAGTGGACGGCGTTCGGCTGGCACGTGCAGGAAGTGGGCGGCCACGACGTGCGCGAGGTGCTGAGCGCGCTCGACCGCGCCGATCAGGTACACGCGCGGCCCGCGGTGATCATCGCCCGCACTACCAAGGGCCGCGGGGTGTCGTTCATGGAGTACGATCACAACTGGCACGGCACCCCGCCGAGCGCCGAGCAGTACGCCGCGGCCAAGGCCGAACTGACCGCGGGGATGCGGCAATGGCTGAACTGATCGACACCCGCGTTGCCTACGGCAAGGCGCTGGTGGAGCTGGGGCGCAGCAATCCCGACGTGGTGGTGCTTTCCGCCGACGTCTCCAACTCCGATCACAGCTTCATGTTCGCCGACGTCTTCCCCGACCGCTTCATCAACACCGGCATCGCCGAGCAGTCACTGGTGGATTGCGCGGTGGGGCTGGCGCTGGCCGGCAAGATTCCACTCGTCAACACCTTCGGCGTGTTCCTGGCTACCCGCGCCGTGGAGATGATCCGCACCCACGTGTGCTACGGGCGCGCCAACGTCAAGCTGATGGCCGCCTACGGCGGGCTGTCGCCCAGCTTCGAGGGACCGACGCACCACGCCACCGAGGACCTGGCGATTCTGCGCACCTTCCCCGGCATGCGGGTAGTGGCGCCGGCCGATCCCTACGCGCTCACCGCGCTGCTGCCGCAGGCCGCGGCCAGCGACGGGCCGATCTACTTCCGCATGAACCGTAACCCGGTGCCCGCGGTGTACGGCAGCGGCGACGCCGGGCCCGCGGCCGCCCTGCAACTGGGGCGCGCGCAGGCGGTGCGCCCGGGCAACGACCTGACCATCGCCGCCGCCGGCGTGATGGTGGCGCGCAGCGTGGCCGCCGCCGAGCAGTTGGCGGGGGAGGGCGTGCAGTGCCGGGTGCTCGACCTGCACACCGTCAAGCCGCTGGACGCCGGCGCCCTGGCCGCGGCGGCGCGTGAGACCGGCGCCGTGGTCACCGCGGAGGAGCACACCGTGCTCGGCGGCCTGGGCGGCGCCGTGGCCGAGGCGCTGGCTGAGCGCTGCCCGGTGCCGGTGGTGCGGGTGGGGATTGCCGACCGCTTTACCGAGTCCGGCCCCTACTTCGACCTGCTCGACCGCCACGGCTGCGCCGTCGCCGACGTGGTGGCCGGCGCGCGCCGCGCGCTACGCCTCAAAAGTTCTGCGTGACCTCCGGGCCGGTGTCGATGGCGGCGGCGGTGGCGTCGAAGCAGCGGCGCAGCAGGTCGAAGCGGAGGGCGGCGTGGCCCGGTTCGTCCCACAGATTGCGGTGCTCGTGCGGGTCCTCCTGCAAGTCGAACAGCTCGCCCACCGGGTGGCCGTGGTAGACCGCCAGCTTGTAGCGGCGGTCGCGGATCATGGTGGCGCGGGTATCGTTCCAGCCGGCGCGGGTGCCGCGCAGATCGCGTAGCGCGGCGTAGTACTCGCAACGCACCTCGGCGCGGTGTTCGGCGGCGGCCCCGCGCAGCAGCGGCAGCAACGAGCGGCCCGCCAGGTGCTGCGGCGCCGCCAGGCCCGCGGCGTCGAGCAGGGTAGGCGCCAGGTCGGTCAGCTCCACCAGCGCGTCGGTGGTGACGCCGGCGGCAATCCGTCCCGGCCAGCGCAGGATGAGCGGTACGCGGACCAGCCCCTCGTAGAAGCGGCAGCCCTTGAGCAGCAGGCCGTGGTCGCCGAGCATCTCGCCGTGGTCGCTGGTGAAGATTACCAGGGTGTCGTCCGCCTGCCCGGTGCGGTCCAGCGCGTCGAGCATCCGCCCCACGTTGTGGTCGATCAGCTCGATCATGGCGTAGTAGGCGGCGATCTTGCCGCGCGCGTCGAACTCGTCGGGATTGCGCGCCGGATTCTGAAAATCCACTCCCTCCAGGAGTTGCTGGGCGGCCAGATCGCTCGGCCGGAAGGCGGGGCCGGGCAGGTCGGCGGGGTCGTAGCGCGCCAGATAGTCGGCGGGCGGGTCGAACGGGGAGTGGGGATCGAAGACGTTGACGCTCATCAGCCACGGCTGGCTCCAGGAAGTCTCCATGAAGGAAATCGCCTGCTCGGCACAGAAGGTGGTCTGATGCAGCTCGGCCGGCATATGGCCCAGCTCGGCGTAGGTGCGGCCCAGGTGCGCGCCGCGCTGCGCTACCCAGTCGCGGTAGGCGTGGCCGGCGGGCCAACCGTCGCGCGGGTCGTGGCTCCAATGGAACACGGTATAGCCGTCGTCGCGGGGGCGCGGCTCGATGCGGCCGTGGGCGCCGGCCAGATGTAGCTTGCCGGCCAGGCCGCAGCAGTAGCCGGCATCGGCGAGCAGCTTGGTGACCAGCGGCGCGGCCTCGGCCCAGTGGCGGTTGCCGTTGCTGCAGGCGCGCACCGTGCTGGCGTAGCAGCCGGTGAGGAAGCTGGCGCGGCTGGGGGTGCAGATCGGCGCTTGGCAGAACGCGTTGTGGCAGGCGGTGCCCTGCGCGGCCAAGCGGTCGAGGTTGGGGGTGTTGATATGGCGGTTGCCGAGCGCGGCGATGGTGTCCCAGCGCTGCTGGTCGGTACAGATCCACAGGACGTTCGGCGGTCGGGGTGCGGGGGATGATGCCATGCGGCAGACTGTAGGGGCTGCGCCGCGCGCGGTCAAAGCGCGCCGGGCCGAGCGAGTGCCGGGGCCGCGGGCCGGGGGAGGGCTACTCCGGTTCCACCACCACGGCGGTGCCGTACGCCAGGATCTCGGACGCGCCGCTCATGATCGCGGAGGTGGTAAAGCGGACGTCGGTGACCGCGTTGGCGCCGCGCTGCTCGGCGTCGGCGGTGAGGCGGGCCACCGCTTCCGCGCGGGCGTCCTCCATCATCGTGGTGTAGGATTCGATCTCGCCGCCCACGATCGTCTTGAGGCCGGCCATGAGGTCGCGGCCCACGTGGCGCGAGCGAACCGTGTTGCCGCGTACCAGGCCGATGGTCTTGACGACGCGCTGGCCGGCGACGGAAGCGGCGGTGGTGAGGATCATGGGGCGGCTACCGTGCGAGCGCGGCGCGGATGCGCTCGGCCTCGGCGGCCAGCGCCGCGTCCCCGGGGTTGGGGGCGGCGTTGGCGAAGTCCAGGTCCCCCATCCCGTCGATCGGGCTCACGTGCAGATGGACGTGCGGCACCTCCAGCCCGGCGATCAGCAACCCCACCTTGGTGGGGCGGTACACCGCCTGCTGAGCGCGGGCGACGGCGCGCGCCACGCGCATCAGCGCCGCCGCGGTATCGTCGTCCAGGTCGATCCAGTGATCCACCTCCGCGCGCGGCACCACCAGCGTGTGGCCGGGGCGCAACGGGTTGATCGACAGGAAGGCAACGCAACGCTCGTCCTGCCATACAAAGTGCGCCGGCAACTCGCCGGCGATGATCCGGGTAAAGAGGCTAGCCATGACCCCGGCAGTGTAACCGGACCGCCCGTCGAGCACCAAGCCCCGCTGTATCCTACTCTCAGGTCAGGTCTCTGTGTCTTCCTTCCACTGTTGGATATCGCCGTACATCTGACGCTGAAAAGGAGGAGCCAACGAATACTTTCTACTAGAAATGCCATAGCTTCTCAGTATGCGAACCAAATCTCGCGCCTCTCGCACCTTTTCGATCTCTACATTAGGATTGGTTCGTGCAACCTTCTGCGGGTCCACGTTCCCATTATCGCTCACCGAGTCGGACATACGTTCCCCTCCTGTGAAGTGCCGCTGAGTGTCCCAAGCGTCTCATGTAATCTCGCAAGAGATTATCGTAGAGTCGGATATTTTCTCGTAGTGTATGGTCCTTTCCGAAATCATCAATACGCAATTTAAGGTCTCGTCTGAGAACTTCCATGGAGATCCCCTCCCATGAGAGTGCCAATGATCGGACTTGTTGAGCGTTCTGGCAATCGAGGCTGCACGCTGTCGGCGTAGCCGCGGAGTAACCCGGATACCTCGTGTCTCAGTTTTTGTCCATTCCTTGAATTCGAAATTGACCAACCACTCCTTCAATAGCCTAATAGAAAGCTCACGCGCCTGTTCATATAGATACAACTCGGCAGCATCGAACTTCTCGACCAGAAATGTCAGCTCGGCCGTGTTGAGAGTCCCTGCTTCAGCTTTCTTGAGCAGCCGTTCATACTGGACTAGATAGCCAAGTGCAGGCACCTGCTGACCGTTCACGGTCTCGACCTGAGGATCAATCGGTCCCAAGATTGAGAAGTAGTCCATGTGAATGGCGTCACCTGACATCACCAATACCGTCCCTGCTGACATCGCGAAGTTGGGTACGATGAATTCGACCCTCTTGTAGTGGTACCGAAGTGTCTCGGCAATACGCTGCACGACTTCGATGTGTCCGCCAGTAGTCTCAAGGATGACGATAAGCTTTTTCCTTCTGCCATTGGTAGCAATATCCTCAACTTGGTCACGAAACACCACATCTGATCCATCCAATAGACTACCCATGAATGTAATGACATCGCCACTCATGACCTTCTCGATGGCTTCTACTCGGCAGTCAAGCTGCTTCTCTACGATCTTCTCGGTCAGCGAATGCATCGCAACGTCGGGCATGCAGGTCTCCTTGATGCAACTTAAACTACCGGCTCCTGGCTGTCAAGCGGCCTGCCCTGCCTGCCTGCCCCCCTGCCGGTCCAGCCCTGCCCTTAGGGTGTATTGCCCTGTGCGCCGCCGCCGCGGTAGAGTAGCGGCGTGTTCACTAAAGTGGATCATGCGTCGTGACCCTGCTCGCTCGGGTATTCCGGACGGCGGCGTGAGGCTGTCCGAGCGGGAGGCTGCCGCCGCGAACCGGGCGCATGCGGAGCGGATGCGCGGGCTGCAGGCGGAGCAGCGGGCCAAGGCGGCGCGGGCGGTGAATCCGCAGCGCGGGTTGGTGCTGGTCCACACCGGCAACGGCAAGGGCAAGTCGAGCGCCGCCTTCGGGGTCGCCGCGCGTGCCCTGGGTTGGGGACAGCGCGTCGCTATCGTGCAGTTCATCAAGGGTGTCTGGAAGACCGGCGAGCGCCAGTTCTTCAGCCGCTTCCCGGAGCAGGTCGAATGGCACACCACCGGGCAGGGGTTTACCTGGGACACGCAGGACCGGGAGGCGGACACGGCTACCGCGCGGGCGGGGCTCGAAGTGGCCCGCCCTCTGATCGCCGGCGGCGGCTTCGACCTCGTGGTGCTCGACGAAGTCAACGTGGTGATGAGCTACGGCTACCTGCCGGCCGCCGCGGTGGTGGAGTGCCTGGAGGCGCGCGCGGCCCGTACCCACGTGATCCTGACCGGCCGCGGCGCTCCGCCCGACCTGATTGAGTACGCCGACCTGGTGAGCGAGATAGCGGAGATCAAGCACCCGTTCCAGGCCGGCATCAAGGCCCAACGCGGCATCGACTTCTGACGGTTAGCGTTTAGCCGGCGTTGCCGTCGTATCCGCACCGAGCAGCTTCTCCCGTAGATACTGCTCCCGCACGTCGTCGTACGCGGCGCCGGGCGGCAGTGGCAGGGACTCGGCGATCGCCTGAACTCGGCTGCTGAGGGAGGATGTCACCTCGAGCCCGGGGCTGGCGAACCGAAGATACTCCTCGACCAGTCCCGAGAGGCTCTGTCCCCGCCGCCTCGCCAACAGCTTCGCCCGTCTGGCGATCGTCGGGTCAAGGTTCAGGGTGAGTCTCGTGTTCATGCCAGTATCCTCCTCCGTTTCGTGCTCTCGCCCTGCCGCTACCGCCGCCGCCTGCCCTGCCTTGAACAATCGCCGTAGGGCGGGGATGATTGAGCGGCGATGGGGCGACGGTGCCGCGGTTCAGTATAAAGGAACGGGATGATCGGCCGAGGGGGCGGGCGCGCCCCGCGGAAGCCGGCGGCTCGAACGGCGCCACCACCGGGCACGAGGCCGAGCTGTGGCGCATGGCCGACACCCTGCGCGGCTCGATGGACGCCGCCGAGTACAAGCACGTCGTCCTGGGGCTGATCTTCCTCAAGTACATCTCCGACGCCTTTGAGGAGCAGCACGCGCGGCTCGAAACGGAACGGGCCGACGGGGCCGACCCCGAAGACCCGGACGAGTACCGGGCCGAGAACATCTTCTGGGTGCCGGCGGAGTCGCGCTGGGGCCGCCTGCAGGCGCGGGCGCGGCAAGCCGACGTCGGCCGCCTGGTCGACGACGCCATGGCCGGCATCGAGCGCGACAACGCGGCGCTCAAGGAGGTGCTGCCCAAGGATTACGCCCGCCCCGGCCTCGACCAGCAGCGGCTCGGCCAGCTCATCGACCTGATCAGCAACGTCACGGTGGGCGACCGCGACGCCCGCTCCAAGGACGTGCTGGGCCGGGTCTACGAGTATTTCCTGTCTCAGTTCGCCAGCGCCGAGGGCAAGAAGGGGGGCGAGTTCTACACGCCGCGCTGTATCGTCAAGCTGCTGGTGGAGATGATCGAACCGTACCGGGGGCGGGTGTACGATCCCTGCTGCGGCTCGTCGGGCATGTTCGTGCAGTCGGTGGAGTTCATCGACGCGCACGCCACCGGCAACGGCAACGGCAGCGCGGCCCCGCGCGGCGCGGCGACCGCCATCTCGATCTACGGGCAGGAGTCGAACTACACGACCTGGCGGCTGGCCAAGATGAACCTGGCGATCCGCGGCATCGATGGGCGCATCGAACACGGCGACAGCTTCCACGACGACCGCCACCCCGACCTGAAGGCGGACTTCATCCTGGCCAATCCGCCGTTCAACGTCTCCGACTGGGGCGGCGAGCGGCTGGTCAGTGACCGGCGCTGGCGCTTCGGCGCGCCGCCCAAGGGCAACGCCAACTACGCCTGGGTGCAGCACATCGTGCACCATCTGGCGCCTGCCGGCGTGGCCGGATTCGTGCTGGCCAACGGCTCCATGTCAACCAACCAGGCGGGGGAGGGCGCCATCCGCAGGAGCCTGATCGACGCCGATCTGGTCGACTGCATGGTGGCGCTGCCGGGGCAACTGTTCTACTCCACGCAGATTCCGGCGTGCCTGTGGTTCCTGGCCCGCGACCGCGGCAACGGCGCGCTGCGCGACCGGCGCGGGGAGCTGCTGTTCATCGACGCGCGCAAGCTCGGCCGCATGGTCGACCGCACCCACCGCGAGCTCACGCCCGAGGACATCGCCCGCATTGCCGGCGCCTATCACGCGTGGCGCGGCGAGGATGGCGCGGGCGAGTATGCCGACGTTCCCGGCTTCTGCAAGAGCACCGCGCCGGAGGAGGTACGCCGCAACGGCCACGTGCTCACGCCGGGCCGCTACGTCGGCGCCGAAGCGCCGCCGGACGACGGCGAGCCGTTCGCACTGAAGATGCCGCGTCTCGCCGCCAGGTGGCGCGCGCAGCAGGCGGAGGGGCGTAAACTCGACGCCGCCATCGACGAGAACCTGCGCCGTCTCGGCTTCGGAGAATAACGCATGACGCTTGAGCAAAGAGGTTGAGTAAGGAGCGCGACCATGGCAACCCGCAGAACCTATTACAGGTATCACTTCAAGCTGGGCAACAAGATTGTCCACACCGGCATCACCAACGACATTTACATTCGCGAATACGAGCATCAACTTACGAAGGGGTGGGAACGGGGACATATTTTTCAGGTTGGATATCGCACGACACCCGAGGCCGCGCTACAATGGGAGGATGAGCAACGCAAGAACGGTAAGCCTACCGGCCCGCGTACGGTGCCCCCGGAGATGTATGCGCCGAAGACAGCGATGATCGACGCTCGAGTCGAGCTGGAGTTGAAGCAAGAGGCCGAGAAGGTCTTTGACACGCTGGGCCTTTCACCCTCCGATGCGATCGCGTTGTTCTACAAGCAGACGGCACTGCACCACGGGCTACCATTCGAGTCGAAGATGTCCAACGACGAGGCGCTTGAGGCGATTCACCAGGCTCGGACCGATGGGGGCCTGAGCGTTCCCGTATCCTGACGTAGTCCCTGCTTATCGGAGCGATGGAACAGAGGGCGATAGACACCACTTATCTGAAGCGCTGCATCGGGACCCTGGAGCGGGCCCTCGACAATCTCGGCAGCCGCGACGGTGACGAGGTGGTCTACGACCTCTATCGTACCGTGTGCGTAAAGCAGTTCGAGCTGGTGCTGGAACAGAGCGGCAAGCTGCTGCGGAAGCGCCTGCGCCGGTGGTTTGCCAGCAACCGGCAGGCCGACCGGCTCACCTTCAAGGATCTGTTCCGGCACGCCGCCAAGCACGGCCTGCTGCCGGCGGACGCCTGCGAGCGCTGGCTGCAGTACCGCGACAACCGCAACGACACCGCCCATGACGAGGGCGACGGATTCGCCACGGCGACCTTGAAGCTGCTGCCGGGCTTCGTCGAGGACGCCACGGCGCTGGTCGGTGTCGTGTCATCGAGGGGGCGGGTTACGCCTGACGCGCCACCGTCCAAGGTGCAGGCGGCCGGGACCCTGCACCTGTCGGCCCGCCATCGCGCTACCCTCGAAGCGTTGCTGCAGGAGCACCTGCCCGACGCGGAGGTCTGGGCCTACGGCAGCCGCGTGAACGGCGAGAGCCACGACGGCAGCGACCTCGATCTCGTGCTGCGCGGCCCCGGTCTCGCCAAGATCGACGCCATGCGGTACGCCGACTTCTTGGAGGCAGTAGGGGAATCGACCATCCCCTTCCTGGTGGAAGCCCACGACTGGGCCCGACTCCCGGAGGCTTTTCACCGTGGGATCGGCCGGGACTACGTGGTTCTCGTGGAACAGGACCGATCCCTACCGGTTGCTTGGCCGGAGAAACGGATCGAGGAGATCGCTGAGAAGGTAGCGATGGGTCCGTTCGGGTCCTCCATTCGCGTGAATACCTTCGTACCGGAAGGTATACCGATAATCAGCGGCCAGCATCTCCATGGCGTGCGAGTCGACGATCGCCCCGGATTCAATTTCATCACGGAGGAACATGCCGACCGCCTGAAGAGCGCGAACGTCCAACGAGGAGACATAATACTCACTCATCGCGGAACCATTGGGCAGGTCTCCTACGTTCCGCGCAACTCAGTCTACGACCGATACGTCGCATCTCAAAGCCAGTTCTATCTGCGCTGTGATCGACGGCAGGTGATTCCCCAGTTCGTAGCGTACTACCTCAAGACTCACGAAGGCCAGCACAAGCTACTGGCGAACACGTCTCAGGTCGGCGTACCGTCTATCGCGCAGCCAGTCTCATATCTTCGATCGATATCCATCCCCGTTCCACCGCTCGACGAACAACGAGCTATCGTCCACGTTCTTGATACGCTCGACGACAAGATCGCGTTGAACCGCCGCATGAACGATACGTTGGAGGCGATGGTACGGGCGCTGTTCAAGTCATGGTTCATCGACTTCGATCCGGTGCGCGCCAAGCAAGAAGGCCGCGACACCGGCCTGCCCAAGCATCTGGCCGACCTGTTTCCGGCCCGACTCCGCGACTCTGACACCCCTGCAGGTTGGGAGGTCTCGCCAATCGGTGAAGAAGTGATTGCCGTAGGCGGTGGCACTCCTCATACAAAAGAGCCGAAATACTGGGACGGCGGAGAGCACCACTGGGCTACGCCTAAGGATCTTTCTGCGCTCCACACCCCAGCGTTGCTGAAGACAAATAGGAAGATTACTGACGCCGGAGCGAGAGCGATAAGCTCCGGCATCCTTCCTGTTGGCACGGTACTCCTATCGTCCCGCGCGCCAATTGGATATCTTGCAGTCGCCGAAGTGCCGACGGCCGTCAACCAGGGCATTATTGCCCTGATCTGCAAGAGGCGCCTTCCTGCTCTTTACGTTCTTTTGTGGTGCTACAATAGTCTCGGATACATCAAGAGCATCGCGGGTGGCTCGACGTTTGCGGAGATTAGTAAGCGCACATTCCGGGCGATTCGCATCGTCGTACCGCCGCCGTCAGTGACTGCGGCCTACGAGGCAGCGGCACGACCACTCTACAATGCTATGGTAGCGAATGCGAAGGAGTGTGCCCTGTTGATGCGTATCCGGGATACACTCATCCGTAGGATGGTGTCTGGCGAGATGAGGGTATCCGATGAGTAGGGGACGATGGACATGCGGCGGATCGCGGAGAGTGGATCGCGATGCGTGTTGGGCACGGTGCGTCGCTAAGCGGTTGGCTGCCACGCAGACACGTGACGGCAAGGCAAGAGGCGCGCTCCAGCTTCGGCCAGCGGTTCGTTGCGGGCGCCGTAACGGGTCGTCGGGAGTAACCGTATGACCGACGCTTTGCTTACGACGGAAGATCAAAAGGAGGCGTTGTCCCGTGCCTACGTGCAAGCTGTGGCGGCGGCCGCAGGGTATACGACCTCGGAGTGCAACTATGACAGGGATGGCGTTGATCTGCGAATTTGTGCTGGTGGAGAGATGCATCCATCGATCGATCTTCAGTTGAAGGCGACCATAAACCTCCGTTTTTCGGCGGATGGTTATCGTAGATTCGAATTGAAGGTCCACAACTACAATTTGCTTCGTATACGGGCGCAAACTCCTCGGCTGCTAGTGGTGTTCGACTTGCCCAAGCAAGAGGAACAGTGGATTACCATAACGCGAGACAATCTGATTATGCGGTGGTGCGTATTGGATGAACGTGAATGGTCGCGAGGAGACTGGCAATCAGGCTTCGGTCACGGTCCTGATTCCGGAGGATAACGTGTTCGACGTGGATAGTTTGCGGTCCCTGATGGAGCAGTCGAGGAGGGGAGTTATCTGATGAGAGTGGACATTCGAGATCGTGACGCCTTGCAAGCGATCTCACCGGATGCGCTATCGGCCTATGCGAAGTCCGCCGGCTGGTCGAAGATCGGAAGCTACCGTGAGTATTCTGACATATATGACGCCGAACACTTGCCGGAGATAGTCCTTCCTCGGACCCAACAGCTCGCGGACTACGCAAGCGTAGTGGCCAGGCTCATAGCGATCTTTGCGGAAGTGGCTGGCCGTGACGAGCTTGCTCTCTACCGCGATCTGATGAACGCCAACCGCGACGTCGTTCGGGTGCGGGCCAGTGGCGGCGATGAGGGCAGCCTGACGGTGAATGATGGAGTCGAGTTGGTAGGCGGCTCGCGCGACATGCTCTTGGCTGCTGCATGCTCGCTGCGTGAGCCGCAGGCTCTGTACCGCGCGGGCGCCAACAGGGAGGCGACCGACCTTCTGAGCCGAGTTCGTCTGGGACAGACGGAGCAGGGGAGCTTCGTTGTTGCGTTGGTGATTGCAATCCCGCCGCCGATTCCGACCTTGGTCGACGATGTCGATGACTACGGCGCCCCTATCGAGCGGCGGATGACAAAGCGCTTGATCGAAGCTCTCAGCGCCGCGCGTAGCGCGACGGAGAGCACGGTGGCAGGTGAAGGAGAAGCGTTTGCGAAAGCGGTCGACAATGGGGTCAGCGCCAACCTTTGTGAGGCCCTTGACAGGGTTATCAACCCCTTTCCGACGGTTGAGGTCAGCGTCACGTGGGCTCGGACGCGGCCGATGAAAGTGCCGGGCAAGAGCGTCGGATTCACCAAAGCAGATGCCTTGATTCTACGGGAGGCGGCGCGCTCGTTTCGCGACCGTGAACCGCAACCCGATCAGTCGTTGGTCGGGCCAATACACCGCCTGCGTCGCGAGGAGTGGGAGACGGACGGGGTCGTTACGATGCGGGCGGTCGTTGAAGGGCAGTGGAAGTCGGTCAAGGTATACGCCAAGCGGGCGGATTACGAGCGCTTGACTGAGGCCCACAAGCACAAGTCGATGGTCGTTATGAAAGGGGATATCGAGCAGTACGGTGAGCGTCTCTCGTTGCGGAACGCGCACGTCGTATCGATCAATTCGAGCGATGAGGTTGATCAGCCGTGACCGGAGAATCGACCATCTGGGAGCCATGACGTGGCGGTGATTGATCGTGTGACCGTGCGGGGATTCAGGTCGATTCGGGCGCTGGAGGACTTTGAGCTGCGGGGGCTGAACGTGCTCCTTGGCGCGAATGGGGCGGGCAAGAGCAACTTGATCGGGGTGTTTCGGATGCTGTCCGAGTTCGCGCGGGAGCGGCTGCAGCTTTTCGTCAGGCGGGAGGGTAACGCGGACGCGTTGCTGTTCGGCGGGCGCAGGAGGACATCACGCATTGAGGTGGAATTGTCCTTCAACGGGAACGATCATCGGTACGCGCTTGCGCTCGAACCGGTGGCGGATGGGCTGGCGCCGGCGCGTGACCTGATTTCGTCCGGCGTGCCGCCGGCTTATGCCGGTGCGGCGGCTTCTGGCGCCGGTTCCTCGATCGCAGAAGCGGCAGCGGTCCCTTACGGCGGCCATCCGGAAGCGCATGCCGCGTCTATCGATGACGGAGAGTTTGCCGCCTACGTGTTTCCGGAGATGCGGGACTGGCGGGTGTATCACTTCCACGATACGAGCGAGGTGGCTGGAATGCGTGCGTCGCAGGCCGTGCGCGACAACCTGCGGTTGAAGCCGGACGGAGCCAACCTGGGGCCGTTCCTGCGATTCTTGCATGAACGGTACCCGTATGAGTATCGCGAGATCGTTAACGTCGTGAGGCTGACCGCGCCGTTCTTCGGCGGCTTCGTCTATCGCAAGGATGTCGATGAGTTCATGGAGCTCGAGTGGTGTCACGTTGACGATGCCGATACGCCGCTGAGGCCGATGCAGCTCTCGGACGGCACGCTTCGGTTCATGTGTCTGGCCACCCTGCTGCTGCAGCCCACTGCGCTGCAGCCGCGACTGATCATGATCGATGAGCCGGAACTGGGGTTGCATCCGGTGGCGCTGACGCTGTTGGCGGAGATGCTTCAGTCTGCGAGTGAAACACGGCAGGTGATCGTCTCCACGCAGTCCGCCGACTTGATCAGCGAGTTCCGGCCGGAGGATATCGTGGTGGTCAATCGCAGGTGTGGCGAGTCGCACTTCGAAAGGCTGGATTCGGAAGAGCTGCAAGACTGGCTGGAGGAGTACTCGCTGGGCGATCTGTGGCGGGCGAACGTGACTGGCGGTGGTCCCGCTCGGTGAGGTTCGTCATTGTTGTTTGCGAGGGCCGCACCGAGCAGGAATTCGTAACGGACATTCTGAGTGTCACGCTTCTGGATCGTAATCTGTTTGTCGAGCCACGGCTAATCCCGACCTCACCGGGTGCTAGAGGCGGCGCACTGAGCGGCCAGCGGGTGTTGCGGTCCCTTCGTGATATTCTGCGGCAGCGGAGGGATACCTACGTTACGACGTTCTTCGACCTGTATGGGCTGCCAGGTGACTTTCCCGGGCTCGTGAGGACGCCCGACGATCCGTTGGCCCGCGCGTCCGCCATCGAAGAGTCCTTCCATGCGGAAGTGGTGCGCGTGGCACGGTGCCGTCCCGACCGGTTTCTGCCGCACGTCCAACCGTACGAGTTCGAGGCGCTGCTGTTTGCCGACCCTGCCCAGTTCGGACACTTTCGGCCGACATGGGAGCAAGCGAGCGGCAGGCTCGAAGCGGCCCGGCGCGGCGCATTGAGCCCGGAGCACCTCAACGATGGCCCGAGCACCCACCCATCTGCGCGCCTGCAGCAGCAACTACCCGGTTACCGCAAGGTGCAGCACGGCTTGGCCGTGGCCGCCCTTATCGGCTTGGACCGCATTCGGGCGGAATGCCGGCACTTCGGGGCTTGGCTGGCGCGCATCGAAGCCCTGGCGGTGGTGGAGTAGCGATGTGCCCGCGGCGTAACGGGACCGGGCACCGGCGGCTGTACCAGCGGCGGGATGTGTGGTACGGTTACCTTGACGGCAGGTCAGGAAGTGGCTACCGAGAGCATGTTATCTTCTGAAAGGCGCACGGAATGGCTTTTCGACGCGTTGGCGGAGCGAAGGTTCCGCGAACGTGCCGCCTCCTTCTTCGGGCATCTGTTGCGCCGACTGCGTGTGGTCGACGACTTCACGCTGGCCGATCTGATCGATGACGCCATCGATGCCGGAACGTTCGCGGCGGCTGACCGTAAGCCGCTACTGCTGCTCGACGTGGTGGCCCGGGGCCTGGATCGCGCGACGCGGGAACCGCGGTATCTGGCCGTGGAGGTTTCCGACGGCGTACGCGAGGGAGACATTTCTCGGGCTGCGGAGCTCGCGCCGATACTGGGCAGACTGACCGGCGTTCCCGCTGTTCCCGTGGTGGCCGGGCATTCCATCGCGCCGCGGCTTCGTTCCGTCGCCGCCGGGCGTAGCGTGCGGATAGTGATCGTTGAACCGCCGAGGTAAGCCGTAACGGTGCCGGTGTTGACGGAATCGGTGGTGGAGGATGCGGCGCTCGATTGGTTTCGGGCGCTCGGTTACCACGTGGCCGGGGGGCCGGCGGACGCGGCACCGGGACCGCACGGGATGCGCGCCAGCCATGCGGAGGTGGTGCTCGAAGACGCCGTGCGCGGTGCCTTGCGCAATCTCAACCCGGACCTGCCGGAGGAAGCGCTCGACGCCGCCTTTCGCAAGCTGACGCAGCCGGCGGGGAGCACCCTGGCGGCGCGCAACCGCTCCTTTCACCGCATGCTGGTGAACGGCGTAACGGTCGAGTACCGTAGCGGCGGCGGCGCAATCCACGGCGCCATTCGCGGCGCGCAGGCGCGCGTCATCGACTTCGACGATTCCGGCGCCAATAGCTGGTGGGCGATCAACCAGTTCACGGTAATCGAGAACGGCAACACCCGCCGGCCCGACCTGGTGGTGTTCGTCAACGGCCTGCCGCTGGCGGTGATCGAGCTCAAGAACCCCGCCGACCCCGCCGCCACCGTGTGGTCGGCGTTCCGGCAGTTGCAGACCTACCAGGCGGAGTTGCCGTCCCTGTTTGCCTGCAACGCCGTGCTGGCCGCGTCGGACGGGATGCAGGCGCGCCTCGGCACCATCTCCGCCGGCCGCGAGTGGTTCAAGCCGTGGCGCACCATCGACGGCCAGCAACTGGCGCCGGTGTTCTACACCGAGTTGCAGGTGGCGATCGAGGGCGCCTTCGAGAAGCGCCGCTTCCTCGACTTGGTGCGCGACTTCATCGTGTTCGAGGACGACGGCGGCGCGCCGGTCAAGAAGATGGCCGGCTACCACCAGTTTCACGCGGTGCGGGTGGCGGTGGCCGAGACGTTGCGCGCCGCGGCGCTGCAAGCGGACGCGCGGCAGATAGCCGAACCCCGCGGCCGCTACGAGGCCGGCCGCCAGCCGGGCGGCGACCCCGGCGACCGGCGCATCGGCGTGGTGTGGCACACTCAGGGATCGGGCAAGAGCCTCACCATGGCGTTCTACGCCGGGCGCGTCATCCGCGAGCCGGCCCTCGCCAACCCTACCGTCGTGGTGCTGACCGACCGCAACGACTTGGACGATCAGCTCTTCGGCACCTTCTCCCGCTGCCGCGATCTGTTGCGCCAACCGCCGGTGCAGGCCGCCAATCGCGCCGACCTGCGCGCCAAACTCGCGGTCGCCTCCGGCGGCGTGATCTTCACCACCATCCAGAAGTTCTTTCCCGAAGAATCAGGCGACCGCTACCCGCTGCTGTCGGAGCGGCGCAACGTGGTGGTCATCGCCGACGAAGCGCACCGCAGCCAGTACGACTTTATCGACGGCTTCGCCCGCCACCTGCGCGACGCGCTGCCCAATGCCTCGTTCATCGGCTTTACCGGCACGCCGATCGAGTTGCAGGACGCCAATACCCGCGCCGTGTTCGGCGACTACGTCAGCGTCTACGACATCCAACGCGCGGTCGAGGATCACGCGACGGTGCCGATCTACTACGAGAGCCGCCTCGCCCGGCTGGCGCTTGACGAGCGCGAACGGCCGGCGCTCGACGCCGGTTTCGAGGAAGCGACCGAGGGCGAGGAAATCGAGCGCAAGGAACGGCTCAAGACCCGCTGGGCACAACTCGAAGCGATCGTCGGCACCGGCCGCCGCCTCAGTCTTATCGCCGCCGACGTCATAGCCCATTTCGACCGGCGTCTGGAGGCGATGGAGGGCAAGGCGATGGTGGTGTGCATGAGCCGCCGCATCTGCATCGACCTGTACCGCGAACTCACGCGCCTGCGCCCGGAGTGGCATCACCGGGACGACGCGCAGGGACGCATCAAGGTGGTGATGACCGGCGCCGCCGACGACCCGGCGGACTGGCAGCCGCACATCCGCACCAAGCCGCGGCGCGAGGCGCTGGCCGCCCGCTTCCGCGACCCCGCCGACCCGCTGCAGGTGGTGCTGGTGCGCGACATGTGGTTGACCGGCTTCGACGCGCCGAGCCTGCACACCATGTACCTGGACAAGCCGATGCGCGGCCACGGATTGATGCAGGCGATCGCGCGCGTCAACCGCGTGTTCCGGGACAAGCCGGGCGGCCTGGTGGTCGACTATCTCGGCCTCGCGCACGAGCTGAAACGCGCTCTGGCGACCTATACCGCCAGCGGCGGCACCGGCCGGACCGCGCTCGACCAGCGCGAAGCGGTGGCGGTGATGCGGGAGAAGTACGAGGTGTGCTGCGGCCTGTTCCACGGCTTCGACCGCTCCCGTTGGACCGCCGGCCCGGCCCGGCAACGGATCGCGCTGCTGCCTGCGGCGCAGGAACACGTCCTGGCGCAGGAGCGCGGCAAGGAGCGCTGCATCGGTGCGGTGCGCGACCTTTCGCGGGCGTTCGCGCTGGCCGTGCCGCACGAACAGGCGCTCCGCATCCGCGACGACCTGGCGTTTTTCCAGGCGATTCAGTCGGTGCTGGCCAAGGGCGCGAACGGCACGAACGGCGCGGCCGGCGCGGCCGGTGGGAACGGCGCGGCGGCGCGGCCGGACGCGGAGCTGGATCACGCGGTGCGCCAACTCATCTCCCGCGCGGTGGCGCCGGAAGGGGTGCTCGACGTGTTCCGCGCCGCCGGCCTGGAGAAGCCGGACATCTCGATCCTGTCGGAGGAGTTCCTGGCCGAGGTGCGCGGCATGCCGCGCCGCAACCTGGCGGTCGACCTGCTGCAGAAGCTGCTGCGCGGCGAGATCGCCGCCCGCCGGCGCAAGAACGTGGTGCAGGCGCGCTCGTTCGCGGAGCTGTTGGAGCAGACCCTGCGCCGCTACCGCAACCGCGCCGTCGAAGCCGCGCAGGTGATCGAGGAGCTGCTCGGGCTGGCCCGCGACCTGCGCGCTGCCGACACTCGCGGCGAACGGCTCGGGCTTTCAGACGACGAGCTCGCCTTCTACGACGCGCTGGGCACCAACGACAGCGCGGTCCAAGTCCTGGGCGACGAAACGCTACGCGACATCGCCCGCGAACTGGTCGAAACCGTGCGCGGCAACGTCACCATCGACTGGACCTTGCGTGAGAACGTGCGCGCCCACCTGCGGCGGCTGGTGCGCCGCGTGCTGCGCAAGTACGACTATCCGCCCGACAAGCAGGAGAAGGCGACCCGCACCGTCCTGGACCAGGCCGAGGCGTTGTCCGCGAACTGGGCCGCCCCGGCGGCGTAGCAGAGACCAGCCGCCCGCGCGGCCCCTCTCACCAACCGGCGCGGCTGGGGGCGATTTCCGATTCCTTGAGCACCACGTCGTGGGCGCCCGCCTCGCGCAGGCTGGTGGCGGAGACCGCGGTCAAGCGCGCCTCCCGGTGCAGCGCCGCGATGTCGGTCACCCCGCAGTTGCACATCGTACTCTTGATCTTGCTCAGGGTTTGGTTGAGGTTGTCGCGCAGCTCGCCGGCGTAGGGCACGTAGCCGTCCACCCCCTCCTCGAAGGCCAGTCCGCCGGCGGGCGGGTGGCCGTTGTAACGCTGCCAGTTGCGCGCCCGGTTGGTGCCTTCGCCCCAATATTCCTTGACGAAGTTGGTGCCCATGCGCAGGCGCGGCGCCGGGCTTTCGTCGAAGCGCGCGAAGTAGCGGCCCATCATCACGCAGTCCGCCCCCATCGCCAGCGCCAGGGTGACGTGATAGTCGTGGAAGATGCCGCCGTCGGCGCAGATGGGAACGTACTGGCCGCTCTCCTTTAGCAGCCGGTCGCGGGCCGCGGCCACGTCCAGCACCGCGCTCGCCTGGCCGCGGCCCAACCCCTTCTGCTCGCGGGTGATGCAGATGGAACCGGGGCCCACGCCCACCTTGACGAAGTCGGCGCCGGCGGCGGCGAGGTAGCGGAACCCTTCGCCGTCCACCACGTTGCCGGCGCCGATGCTCACCGCGTCGCCGTAGCGCTCCCGCACCCACGCCAGGCAGTCATGCTGAAACTCCGAGAAGCCGTCGGAGGAATCGATGCACAGCACGTCCACCCCGGCGTCCAGCAGCGCGGGCACGCGCTCGGCGTAGTCGTGGGTGTTGATGCCGGCGCCCACCAGCAACCGCTTTTCGTGATCGATCAGCTCGTCCGGGTTCTCCTTGTGCTCGTCGTAGTCCTTGCGGAACACCAGGTAGCGCAGGCGGTGGTCGTCGTCGATGATCGGCAGGCAGTTGAGGCGGTGCTCCCAAATCAGGTTGTTGGCCTCGGTCAGGGAGATGCCGTCGGTGCCGTACACCAGGTCCTTGAACGGGGTCATCAACTGCGCCACCGGCTGCTCCAAGGCGACGTGGCCGAGGCGGTAGTCGCGCCCGGTGAGGATGCCCAGCAGGCGGCCGTCGGCGGCGCCGTCGTCGGTCACCGCCATGGTGGTGTGGCCGGTGGCGCGGCTGCGCTCCAGCACGTCGCGCAGCGTGGCGTGCGGGGGGACGTTGGTGTCGCTGACCACGAAGCCGGCCTTGAACTTCTTGACCCGGCGCACCATCTCGGCCTGCTCGGCGATTGGCTGCGAGGTAAAGATGAACGCCAGGCCGCCGCAGCGGGCCAGGGCCACCGCCATGGTGTCGTCCGACACCGACTGCATCATGGCCGACACCAGCGGCACGTTCAGGTTCAGGCGGGCGGGGGCGGGAGGGCGATGGCGCGTGAGCGGCGCGCGCAGGCTGACGTTGGCGGGCACGCACTCGCGCCGCGTCAGGTTGGGGAGCAGCAGATACTCGCTGAAGGTGCGCGAGATTCCCGGTACTACGATGGCCATTTCGTGATCTCCTCAGCCGGCGCCGGCGGCGACTCGGCCCCGGCGCGCCCGCAACGCGCCGGTGAGCATGCGCTCGGTGGTGTCCCAGCTTATGCATTCGTCGGTAATCGAGACGCCGTAGCGAAGCTGGCGGGGATCGCCGGGGATGCTCTGGCGGCCCTCGAACAGATTGCTCTCTAGCATGGCGCCGATGATCGGGCTGCTCGGGCTTGGTCCGGCCGGGCTCGGGCCGGCGGCGGGGGCGGAGTTGGCCCGCTGCTCCAGCACGCTGTTCCAGGCGGTCTCCTGATTGCGGTGCTTCTTGCCGGAGTTGTCGTGGCTGCAATCTACCATCAGCACCGGCGCCAGGCCGGCGCGTTCCAGCATGGCGACCGCGGCGCGCACGCTGGCCCGGTCGTAGTTGGCGCCGGCGCGGCCGCCGCGCAGGATCACGTGGCCGTGGCCGTTGCCGCGCGTGCTCACCACCCCGATGCGCCCGTCCTGGTCGATGCCCAGGAAGCGATGCGGGTCGCGCGCCGAGACGATGGCGTCAATGGCCACTTGCAGGTTGCCGTCGGTGGAGTTCTTGAAACCCACCGGCATCGACAGCCCGCTGGCCATCTCGCGGTGGGTCTGCGACTCGGTGGTGCGCGCGCCCACTGCGGCCCACGACACCAGATCGGCGGTGTACTGGGGGACGATCGGGTCGAGCACCTCGGTGGCGGTGGGGAGCCCCAGTTCGTTGATCGCCAGCAGGATGCGGCGGGCGATGCGCAGCCCCTCCGGGATGTCGGACGAGGAGTCGAGATGCGGATCGATGATCATGCCGCGCCAGCCCACCGTGGTGCGCGGCTTCTCGAAGTAGACCCGCATGATCACGAAGATCTCCTCCTGCACGCGGGCGGCCAGCTCGGCCAGCCGGGCGGCGTACTCCAGCGCCGCGCGCTCGTCGTGGATGGAGCAGGGGCCGACAATCACCAGCAACCGCGGGTCGCGCCGCGCGAGGATGTCGGCCACCGCGGCCCGTGCCCGCACCACCGTGCGGTTGGCCGCGGGCGGCATCGGCAGCTCCCGCTTGAGCGCCCGCGGCGAGGTAAGCGCCTCCACCGCCTGAACGTTGAGATCAAAAGTACGCTGCATCGTGGATGTGCCCGGCGGGCCGCCGGACGCCCCACCTTACCCCATCCCCCGTCCCCCTTCAACCGCCCGTCCGCGCGCGCCAGCCCCGTCGCACCCATCAAGCCACGGTGCCCGTTGCCGTTCAGGCCGCCGGCCGGAGACCGGCGGACGGTCCGTCATCCTCGCATAGCACCAATGACGCCGCCGGGAGAACCGGCGGCGTCTCCCCATTCAGCCGGCCGACCGACACACACACAATAGTAGGCTATGCTGTCCTGGTGGTATCCTGTATTTTTAAGGCGCTCTGGGATAACGGCTTCATTGAAGAGAGCAGCGTCGCAGGCGATCATGGTCCGGCGTGACGCCTTCTCCGAGGCTTCGGCCTCGGCCTCATTCGTTGCGTGTGCCGTCCCCCCAGGGACCATTGGCTTGGCCGGGGCGGGCATTGGACTTGACCGGAGCCTGGGAAGCTAGTATTTTATTAGAGCAACGTCGAAGGCGTAGAGACGTATGGCGGATAGGAGGGAAACGCAGTGCGCGAGCGTAAAGCACATCGTAATCGTATAATCAGGAAGGAAATACAAGCATCTCTGTCAGTCGGTGTAAAGGTCGTGACGATAGAGAGCCAATCCTACTCCGGCGACCTCGGGAACTCGACCGGCCCGCAGGAAGGAGGGTACCTGTCCGGAGGCTTGTTACCCGACATATCCTTACATCGGAGGACAGAATGATTCCACTATCAACACTCAGGGGTGCGGTTTCGGACCATGCGGCTATCCGGCGCCTTCGCCGCCTTCAGCCGGTAGGCGGGGAGGGCGACAAGATCTTCCCGCCTACCTATCCGGGGGAGCGGCGTCAGGACCCGCCTCGCCACGTGTTCGAGCGTCGGCGGATCAAGGGCGAGGAAACCTGGTGTGTGCTCATCGACAGCGTCCAGAGCCAGGCGAATCGCCTTGAGGAGGCGCTGCTGGGTGCCGCCACAGCCGACGGCGGGGTCCCTTTGCCCTACTTGGTAGTGGACTTTAGTGATGCCGAACTTCCCCCGCTAGGCCGAATCACCTCTCTGGATGCTCCCCACAGGGTGTATGACGCTATATTCCGCGACAGCCTGCTGGACGACGTGCCGTTTATGCAGAGCGACGAGGGCGGGAGCCTCGCTGCTGCGACACCGGCAGATGCGACCGCTTTACTGGAGATGTCGCCGACGTCCCTGCTTTTCGGTTCCTGGCATAGCCAAGGCGAAGGTGGAGGCTTGGGCGCCAAGTTTCCGAGGGCAATAGTCTCTGAGATCATGGGAGTGGACGCTCCGGTGGAGGAGTTGCGGGCCGATCAGCGGACCGGCAGGACGGAGGCTCGGACGGCAGGACGCCGCACCGGTAGTCGGATTGATCCTCTGGGAGTTCTCAGGAAGGTAGAAGTGTTCAAGGGTCCCGCCGGTTGGAGTCCCGAACAGAGCGAAGCCGGAAAGGGCAGCAAGAAGGTCCGGCCCTCCGAGGTCAACCACGGGAACATCGCACCATCCGTCCAGCCCTTGGGGGTCACTTGCTCCTATGCCGAGCATCGCGCGGTGATTACCCTGGCCGGGCTCAGGCGGTTGCGTTTCGGGGGAGGGGACCGCGACCTCGCGGGACGTGCGCTACTTGCCGCGCTCGGCCTGCTGTCGCTTTCGGAGCAGGACGTAACCGGCTATGCGCTACGATCACGCTGTGACTTGGTGTGCGACGGTGACGCTCCTCTGGAGATCGTTCATGCAGACGGCTCTATCGAGTTGGTCGATCTGGATCGCGAGGGCGCGCGGACTCTGTACCGGGAGTCGTACGTGCGTGCTGAAGAAGCCGGGTTCGCATTCAGGACACTCCGGCTTCAGCCGCAGCCCAAGTTGATCGAAATCGTACGGCGGAGTCGCGAGCTGGCGTTGGAAGGCGCCGGCGGAGACGACGACGAAGAGTGAGTCTCATCCTCGAGATCGAGTTCCTTGCTGGTGTATGCCGGGCCACTGACGGTCCGGCAAGCGAAACACCGGAGTGGCCGCCGCAGCCCGATCGGGTGTATTCAGCGTTGGTCTCTGCCTGGGCCGCACGCGGTCAGCAACCGAAAGAACGGGCGGCGCTCGAGTGGCTCGAGGCCCAGGTAGTACCTGCTGTTCATGCAAGCAAAAGCACGCCAAGAACGACGCCCGAAGTGTTCGTGCCACCGAACGACTTTCAGACCCCAAGCACCGACTTGAACCGGTCAAAGTGGTATCGAGACTATCTGAGCCGAGGACGGCGGCCGCCGGAGAAAGGTCGTCACCGGCATCAGTGGCAGCAGGCCCTGGCGACGGTTCCGGGAAATCGACAACGAAAGGAACGCCGCTTTCCCGTAGCCGTGCCGGATGACTCGACGATGGCGTTGGTTTGGGGACTCGATCCTGAGCGTGAGTTGGTGGAGACGTTGGACGCGATAGCGCGCGACGTCAGCTATGTCGGACATTCAACAAGCTTGGTTCGCTGTCACTTTTTTTCCGGCGATGCCGCAACTATGAAACACACAGCATCCGAAGCCCAGAGGCGAGTCTATCCTGGCCGTCTCGATGAACTGGAGCAAGCGCACCGCGCAAATCCGGTACGACCAATGATTCTGCCGGGCGCTTCCGTCCCAGTCGCCATGAGTGCACCGGCGGTGCCGCGTGCTGATGGCTGGCTGGTCCTGGAGGTCGTAGACGGTGTCGTGCCCGACATCCGTGCTGCAGGGCTGGTCAGCCGAGTGCTACGTCGAGCGTTGATGAGCGGCTATCGGGCTGCCAAACTGGCGGACGCAATCCCGGAAGTAGTGTCAGGACACACGCCCGACGGGAATCCAACCCGGTCGGCGCACCTCGCGATTATTCCAATGGCGTTCGCCGGTTTTGCGCATGCGGATGGGCGGTTGTTCGGGTTTGCGTTGGTACCGCCGTCAGGCGCGACCCTTCTTGACATCCCCGGTTTTCGCTCCGCGTGGGAGACCGTTGCGCCGTACGATCCGGGTAATGAGCGTCGTATTCTGGAACTGGTGGGGGCACCGTTACGCGGTCCGCTACGGCTCGCGCCGACAGGGGCCGCGATCAAGAGATCGCTTGATCCCTCGCCGTACCTGATGAGCTCACAGGTGTGGGCAAGTGTGACCCCTATCATCCTCGACCGGCATCTCAAGCGTCACGACGACGCGGAAGTCCGCGATTTGATTGCAAGGTCGTGCGAGAACCTTGGTCTGCCTCGACCAGATCCGGAAAGCATCCAGGTCGGCAAGCATTCCGCTATCGAAGGGACGCCGCCCGCCAGACCGGTGTCCGGTGCTCCGCCGTGGACGCGATGGCAAGTACCCGAACCGCTTGCCAGCCGGTCACTGACCCATGCCATCATCGATTTTGGACGCGAGGTTGGCGGCCCGGTAATGCTAGGCGCCGGGCGGTTTGCCGGTCTTGGTCTTTGTCGGAGCCTCGGTGCCCAACGATGACTCTGACGGCAGGTGAGTTCGGGCACTTCTTCCAGGCAATCCACGGCTATCGGCCGTTCCCTTGGCAGCAAGCCCTCGTTGATCGGCTGGGTCGCGACGATTGTTGGCCCGACGTTCTCGATCTTCCGACGGGCGCGGGCAAGACTGCGGCGTTGGATACAGCCGTGTTTCACTTGGCTTTGCGCGCGGACGCGCCGGGAGCTGCAGCGCTCAGGATCGTGCTGGTCGTGGACCGCCGTCTGGTCGTGGACGACGCCTACGCACGCGCCTGCCGGATAGTACGTGCCCTTGCCGACCCCGATCAGACTCCGGCACCCGGTCGGGCGGTGGTCGAAGCAGTCGCCGGGAGGCTGCAATCGCTTGCCGGCGAAGATTGGCCTCCGCTCGTAGCGGCTCGGCTGCGGGGCGGTGCCCCTCTGGAGCATGAGTGGGCGCGCACGCCGATCCAGCCGACCATCCTCTGTTCCACCGTTGATCAAGTTGGCTCGCGCCTTCTGTTCCGAGGGTATGGCGTGTCGGATCGCATGAAGCCGGTGCACGCCGGCCTCCTCGGTGAGGACAGCCTTGTCCTGCTCGACGAGGCGCATCTATCCGAGCCCTTTCGGCAGACCCTGGACGAGGTGCGCGACATCGGCAACGCCGGCGTGAAGACGGTCCTTCTCACTGCCACACCTGGCGCGTCCGGTAAGCGCCCCTTTGTACTGGGGCCTCTCGACCGGGCTGATCCGATACTGAAAGGGCGGCTCGAAGCCTCCAAGCGCGCTAAACTCCTGAAGCCTGTTCGGAACGATCCTGTTGGGGCGTTTGCACGCGAAGCGCGTGAGATGGCAGCTCGCTTGCGACGTGACGGTATGTCGTCTCCCGCCGTCGGCGTGGTCGTAAACCGGGTCAAATTGGCCCGGGACATATTTGAAAATCTGCGTAAGAGCGAAGATCGCGCGTTTAGCGTGCTCCTGATGATTGGTCGCTCCCGAGACGTTACTCGCGACCGGCTAGTCGAAGAACTCGATCCGTTCCGTACCGACGCAACTGCCCGCAACGAGGCAGCTCCTCTCGTCCTCGTCGCTACGCAGTGTCTGGAGGTAGGGGTCGATCTCGATCTCGACGGCTTGGTGACGCAGGCCGCGTCCTTCGATGCGCTTCGCCAGCGGTTCGGACGTTTGAATCGCGCCGGTCGGCCCATTGCGACAGAAGGAGCGATCCTGGTCACTTCCGACGCTCTGGCCAAGAGGGCCGAGGATCCCGTGTACGGTGACCGGATTCGCAAGACCTGGGACGCGCTCAACCAGATTGCCGATGGCGGCTACGTAGACTTCGGTGTAGCGGCACTCGACCGGCGCCTGCAGGATGCCAACCTTGCCGTCGCTGATCTCGCCGCCCATCGAGCCGGCGCCCCGACAATCATGCCGGCGTACTTTGACCTTTGGGCACAGACGTCCCCGCCGCCGGCCACCGATCCTGACGTCGGTCTGTTCCTGCATGGCGCGGAGCGTGCGCTGCCGGACGTGTCGCTTGCATGGCGTAGCGACATCACTGAGTCTGACATGGTGGACGGCGCCGGCGCCGACCTCAAGGCCATCCTGGAGCTGGTCCCGCCACGTACTGCGGAGATGATCGACGTGCCAATCTGGGCGGCGACTGCGTGGTTGCACAAGAGCTCCGCTCCGTACATGGCTGACGTCGCCGACGTGACCGGGCAAGAGGAGCCGGCCGCACCGGAGAGTTCTCCGGCGGGGAGGAGGGCGTTCCGGTGGGCCGGCTCCGACGATCCTCGGACCGGCTTAGCCGGCCCCGCTGATCTGAGACCGGGCGACGTGCTGGTCGTCCCGTCTGACTACGGTGGTTGCGACGAGTTCGGCTGGGCACCGGAAAGCAGTGATCCGGTCACCGACGTGGGCGATGCCGCGGCGCGTCCCTTCTACGGACGCCGATTTGCCTTGCGGATTGCGCGGGACGTCGTCCGGTCCGATTCGCGCCGGACGCGTCTCTCTGAGATAATCGAGGAAAGCGATGGAGCGGTGCCGCTTGATGAGCTTCTCGAAGTGCTTCTGCGCGATCAGGGAGCGGAGTCAAATGACTTGGCCGCAGACAACGTAGCGGCGCGAGACATACTTGAGGCGCTGAGACTCCTGCGGGACGCCGGGACCAGCAAGACGGTCAAGGGTCGAGTCGAAAGTCACTTCCCCTACGCCAATCACGCCGCCGGCGTCATACTGGTTGCGGCGCACGGACTCCGCGAGGCGGCCGATACTGATACTGGGCAATCGCCTGCTACCGAGGACGACCGGCTCTCCTGCACGTCACTGCGGCCGGTCGCACTGCAGAGCCACACCGACCATGTCGTAGCGCAAGTGAATTATTTTGCGCGTGCGCTTCGGCTGCCGGAAGAGATAGCATTCGACCTGAATCTCGCTGCATTCCTCCACGATATTGGTAAGGCCGACTCTCGGTTTCAGACATTCCTGGCGGGCGGCGACTGGTGGAACCGGCACGACGGTCCTCCCCTGGCCAAGAGTGGCAGGTATTCGAGGTCGGCATGGGAGAGAGCCGGACTTCCGAGCGGGTGGCGCCATGAAGCGTTATCGGTGCGGATGGCGCCAGCGCACCCGAAATTTGCGCAGGCGCACGATCCGGAGCTGGTGCTCTGGCTGATCGGAACACATCACGGACTGGGGAGGCCGTTCTTCGCCTTTTCCGATCCGGCCGACTGCTCCGCCAGGACTGAAGTGTTGGGCTGCCTCGGCGTCGACTCTTGGCACCTCGAACCGGGGAAGGGACCGCAATCGTTGGCATACGACTTCAGCGGTCTGGACTGGGCCGCCATGTCAGGCGGTCTCAAGAGACGCTATGGAATATGGGGCTTGGCACGGCTGGAAGCGATCCTTCGCCTTGCCGACCATCGGGCGTCAGAGAAGGAGACGATGCCTTGAAAGCGACGAGGCAGCACGTATTGCTCGGTCTGGAGCCGGACAATCTTCTTGCCTTTCTGGCGTTGTTGGGATTGCTCCGCACCCTTGAGACGGAACGCCCGTCGTGGTTGCCGCGGGTTGCATGGACCGTTGACACTCCTCCGGTACGCCCGGTGATGAACCTGTCAGAACCGGCTACCCAAGGAGAAGTCGTTGCCGTCTCCGCCAAGGGCCTTGGGAAGCTGGCACTTCGACACGAATTCGAGTCAATGAGAGACTTGAAGATGAGTCCCGCAGATGCGGCAGAAAGGCTTCACAATGCGGCCCGCGCGGACCGCTATACGGCAGACCTGTGGGCCGCCCTTATCAGTGACGCGGCGGTCCGTGATCGAAACAAGAAAGCGGAGGTAGAGCCGACGCCTCTCTGTCTCTTGTTTGGCCAGGGCCACCAGCATTTTCTTGAGCGTCTGCATGCTGTTCCTCAGCAAACCAAGCTGATTCGGAAAAGGGCCTCCGTATCAGAGACGGAGTGTCTGACTGAAGCCTTGTTCGCATCGTGGACTCGCCCCGATCCAACGAATTCGTTTAGATGGGACCCCCACGAAGACGTGCGTCACGCGCTTCGCGCTACCGATCCTACTGACTCCAAGGCAAAAGAAACCACTCAGCATGGTGCGAATCGCCTTGCTGCGGTCGGCTTATCGGTCCTGACAGTTGCGCCACGACGTCGTTCGGGAGAGGCCAGATTGGAAGTCATAGGAGGCAGCCGCGACGAGAGCGGGAGTTTCATCTTTACTTGGCCAATCTGGCGGGAGCCGGTCAGCCTCGCAACGATCCGCTCACTGCTCAGCTATCGCAGGCTTGAGGACCACTTAGATCGGCTTGGTATCTTCGATCTTCGTCGCGCGCGGCGCATATCGTCGGGCAAGTATATGAACTTCACGAGGGCCGAGTCAGTGCTACGGTAGAATTGGCTGGGCCTCTTTCAGTACGCGACACGAAACCACGGTGACGGATCCTCTGGGATGGGGAGCGAGTGCGGGCCGAGCTACACCGGCCGGGAGGCAGGGGCAGCGTCGCGTAGCGGACCAGTGGAGACGCCAGTGCTTGCGGCGGGTATCCTGGGCGGGATACCAACGAGGAGAAACTAAAGCTCGCGGGGATCGCTTCAATGAGGCCGCCGGAATTCACCGGCGGAAACCTGCCGGCCCGCGTGGCTGGTCGGGGCGGCGGCCGCGATGCTTCAATGAGGCCGCCGGAATTCACCGGCGGAAACCTCCAAAGCTGCCCGCACTCCAGCCTCATCGACTTCGGCTTCAATGAGGCCGCCGGAATTCACCGGCGGAAACGCAGGAGCCCCCGTGGCCACGGCCCGGATGGTGAGTACTGGCTTCAATGAGGCCGCCGGAATTCACCGGCGGAAACCGCGGGTGCGGGCGCTCCGGGCGCGCGGCGTAAAGATCGCTTCAATGAGGCCGCCGGAATTCACCGGCGGAAACCCGCTCCCCGCGCCGCTCCCGCCGGTTGGCCTACCAGTGCTTCAATGAGGCCGCCGGAATTCACCGGCGGAAACTCATGACGTCAAACGGCTCGTCAAAAGCCATTGCGACGTGCTTCAATGAGGCCGCCGGAATTCACCGGCGGAAACGCGGCCCGGAGTCCCTGCCGTTCGACGCCCAGCACGGCCCAGCTTCAATGAGGCCGCCGGAATTCACCGGCGGAAACTCACGGGGCGAGCTGCACGTGTCGCTGACCTTGGGGAGCTTCAATGAGGCCGCCGGAATTCACCGGCGGAAACTGCCTACGTGGCCCGTGCTGGCAGCCGCCGGCGGGATGCTTCAATGAGGCCGCCGGAATTCACCGGCGGAAACTCTCTGGCGCAGGAGGTCCACACCGCGACTATGTCGCTTCAATGAGGCCGCCGGAATTCACCGGCGGAAACGGCGGAGCGATCCGCCTGTCTAATACATCCGGCCCCATGCTTCAATGAGGCCGCCGGAATTCACCGGCGGAAACGGCGGAGCGATCCGCCTGTCTAATACATCCGGCCCCATGCTTCAATGAGGCCGCCGGAATTCACCGGCGGAAACTGACCGGTCCACTCCACCACGCGGACCAAGGCGCCAGGGCTTCAATGAGGCCGCCGGAATTCACCGGCGGAAACTCCCCTGCGCAGTAGCACGCATCAGGCCGTAGGCGGCCACGCTTCAATGAGGCCGCCGGAATTCACCGGCGGAAACTCCCCTGCGCAGTAGCACGCATCAGGCCGTAGGCGGCCACGCTTCAATGAGGCCGCCGGAATTCACCGGCGGAAACTCGACGTACTGAGCGAGCGCTCGGTCATCCAGCCGGGCGCTTCAATGAGGCCGCCGGAATTCACCGGCGGAAACGTCGGCGAACGCCATCCGCCTGCCTGCTGGAGCTCCACGCTTCAATGAGGCCGCCGGAATTCACCGGCGGAAACCCAGGCATATGTTACTGAATCCTCCGGGGGTATGGCGCTTCAATGAGGCCGCCGGAATTCACCGGCGGAAACCCAGTGGGTCCTTTGACCCATCCGGGCGGGGGCATCTTGCTTCAATGAGGCCGCCGGAATTCACCGGCGGAAACCGTCAACGCGCGCAACCGCCTGGCGCAAGAACTCCGGCTTCAATGAGGCCGCCGGAATTCACCGGCGGACACTACTGTCCGGTTGAGCGGGCACTGTGCGATTGCAACTGGTTACATAGCTGATAGATACGGGAATAATTGGGTGGTGGCGACTTGAATCGGCCGCGGTCTTCTCACTTGCGAATCCCCAGCGCATGACCCTCCACCGTTGCGCCGGCGGCGTCTCCGCAGGCGGACGACCGGCAGCAGCTCCGGGCGGCCTCCGCCTAACCTGCTTGCCATGTATTCCGGCAAGACCCTGTTCGCCCAGGTCATGAACCTCTTGCCCTGGACCACCTTCGCTCGCATCGTCGACCGTTACGCCGGCGACCGCAACGTCCGTACCTTACGCTGCTCCGAGCATTACCGGGCGCTGGCCTTCGCCCAACTCACCGCCCGCGAGAGCCTGCGCGACATCGAGGCTTGTCTCGCGGCCAGCGCCGCCAAGCGTTATCACAGTGGATTCCGTGCCCCGGTACGCCGCTCCACCCTGGCCGACGCCAACGAGCGGCGCGACTGGCGCATCTACGCTGACTTCTGCCAGCGGTTGATCGTCCAGGCGCGGGCGCTGTACGCCGACGAAGCGTTGGCGTCGGAGTTGGAAGATACCGCCTACGCGCTGGACTCGACGACCGTGGATCTGTGTCTGTCGATCTTCCCCTGGGCCACCTTCCGGGCCACCAAGGCGGCGGTTAAGATGCACACCCTGTTGGACTTACGTGGTTCTATTCCGAGCTTCATTCACATCTCCGACGGCGCGCTCCACGATGTCAACGTGCTGGACAGGGTAGTGCCGGAAGCAGGGGCCACCTACGTCATGGATCGCGGCTACGTCGACTTCCGGCGTCTGTATGCCTTGCACCAAGCCGACGCCTTCTTCGTGACGCGCGCCAAGAAGAACTTCCGTTACCGGCGGGTCTACTCGGCGCCAACGGAGCGCACGCTTGGGGTCATCGCCGATCAGATGGTCACGTTGGAGGGGGTGCAAACCAAGCTGCGGTACCCCGACCGGTTGCGGCGCATCCGCTATCGGGAGCCGCAAACTGGGCGCACGCTGGTGTTTCTGACCAACCGGACGGGACTTGATGCGCTGACGGTCTGTGGGCTGTACAAGAGTCGCTGGAAGGTGGAGTTGTTCTTCAAGTGGGTCAAGCAGCACCTACGGGTGAAGCGGTTTCTGGGAGTGTCGGAGAATGCGGTGAAGTCGCAGTTGTGGCGATCATCCGCAAGCGTCTGGGGATCGACACGCCGCTCTACACAATGCTACAGATTCTGTCGGTGATGGCGTTTGAGCAAGTGCCGTTACAGGAAGCACTTACGGCGACGGATTACCGTCTGAAACCGGACCGGTCCGCTAAACAGTTGCTATTACTTGACTTATAACCGGACAGTAGTGACCGGCGGAAACTAAACCGCAGCCCCGGTCCCAAGCCCGGGGCACAGGAGGGCTTCAATGAGGCCGCCGGAATTCACCGGCGGAAACCCCCGCCAACACACAGGCTGCCACGCTGTTGGGCCGTTGCTTCAATGAGGCCGCCGGAATTCACCGGCGGAAACCGGGGACGGTACGTCGCTCCCAGGGCGTCCACGGCCCGCTTCAATGAGGCCGCCGGAATTCACCGGCGGAAACTCTACGCTCCCGCCAACCACGACGTTGGCAATCTCGCTTCAATGAGGCCGCCGGAATTCACCGGCGGAAACTCTACGCTCCCGCCAACCACGACGTTGGCAATCTCGCTTCAATGAGGCCGCCGGAATTCACCGGCGGAAACTGAAGGCGGCGCTTTCGTACCTGTATCCCGAGCTGGCCGCTTCAATGAGGCCGCCGGAATTCACCGGCGGAAACCCATCCATACCGGCCATTGCGGCGCGCGCCGCGGGGTGGCTTCAATGAGGCCGCCGGAATTCACCGGCGGAAACTTCTCGGCCGGGGACAAGAGGGACGTGAACTCGACGGCGCTTCAATGAGGCCGCCGGAATTCACCGGCGGAAACGCTTGCTCCGTCAGGGATGGGAGCGTCCCTACGTGGGGCTTCAATGAGGCCGCCGGAATTCACCGGCGGAAACGCGGATGCCCCCATTCATCTATCGGTCTACCGGATCGGCTTCAATGAGGCCGCCGGAATTCACCGGCGGAAACACGGCCGCGCCGCCTTTCCACCTCAACCGCCATTCCTGGCTTCAATGAGGCCGCCGGAATTCACCGGCGGAAACGAGGTGGATCGCGGTCTTACCATCGTCGTGCCCGATTCGCTTCAAATGAGGCCGCCGGAATTCGCCGGCGGAAACTTGGCGCCGGATAGGGAACGGGCGCGCCGGATTATGGAGCTTCAATGAGGCCGCCGGAATTCACCGGCGGAAACCTGGAGCGCTGGCGCGCAGCCGTCGCGCTTTTTACGTGCTTCAATGAGGCCGCCGGAATTCACCGGCGGAAACGGATTCATACCCACAATATACACCCCCCGGCCGCCGCTGTGCTTCAATGAGGCCGCCGGAATTCGCCGGCGGAAACTTGGCGCCGGATAGGGAACGGGCGCGCCGGATTATGGAGCTTCAATGAGGCCGCCGGAATTCACCGGCGGAAACCTGGAGCGCTGGCGCGCAGCCGTCGCGCTTTTTTACGTGCTTCAATGAGGCCGCCGGAATTCACCGGCGGAAACGGATTCATACCCACAATATACACCCCCCGGCCGCCGCTGTGCTTCAATGAGGCCGCCGGAATTCACCGGCGGAAACTCGACTGCCGTTCCATCACCTTCTGGTTGCGCTTCAATGAGGCCGCCGGAATTCACCGGCGGAAACGTGTAGCATGGTACTTCTCCACGTCCCAAGCGCGCTAGCTTCAATGAGGCCGCCGGAATTCACCGGCGGAAACTCACCCTGCCGCGGCAGGGCCTTGGTTGTTGTTTCCCGGCCGCTTCAATGAGGCCGCCGGAATTCACCGGCGGAAACGAAACCGACCCCGTACCTACTGCGATACCGATGCTCGCTGCTTCAATGAGGCCGCCGGAATTCACCGGCGGAAACTCCTTTCTGCCGAATCGGCCAGACTATGCGCGCGCAGCTTCAATGAGGCCGCCGGAATTCACCGGCGGAAACCCGGCGCGGCGTTGCGCGGGCCGCTGGCGTTGTCGTTCACGCTTCAATGAGGCCGCCGGAATTCACCGGCGGAAACGGCCGGGGCGCGCGCGTGGGCGCATTCGGATCCCCCGCTTCAATGAGGCCGCCGGAATTCACCGGCGGAAACAAAATAGAAGATTTTCTTATTGGAGAAAGAGTTTTATTAGCTTCAATGAGGCCGCCGGAATTCACCGGCGGAAACTTCCGGAACTTGGCTTTGTTCTAAATTGAATTGAAACCGCTTCAATGAGGCCGCCGGAATTCACCGGCGGAAACTGGCGCCGGCCGCGGCGACAATATCGCACATAGATCATCGCTTCAATGAGGCCGCCGGAATTCACCGGCGGAAACGCCCGGCCACCTAAACAATCGACTCCCGATTGTTTCACTGCTTCAATGAGGCCGCCGGAATTCACCGGCGGAAACAAGACGGCACGGTAGACATCAAGAGGGAGATCAAGAACGAGCTTCAATGAGGCCGCCGGAATTCACCGGCGGAAACACACTGGCCAGATGCGTGATGAAGTGCACCCGCGAAAAATGATCCCGCGGCTTCAATGAGGCCGCCGGAATTCACCGGCGGAAACACGCGGGGTGTGCTGGCACGGCTATACCACCACGCGCTTCAATGAGGCCGCCGGAATTCACCGGCGGAAACGCGGCTGAGCGCATCCAAGAAGAAATCAAGAAGCGGAGGCTTCAATGAGGCCGCCGGAATTCACCGGCGGAAACAAAAGAAGAAAGGAATACAACCAGAGGTAAGAAATTTAAAGCTTCAATGAGGCCGCCGGAATTCACCGGCGGAAACTTAGGTTCAATGTAGCATACTGTCGATACGTACTTTCTGGCTTCAATGAGGCCGCCGGAATTCACCGGCGGAAACGAGACAAGCTGAGTCACCTCCGCCATCGAAACACGACTCGCTTCAATGAGGCCGCCGGAATTCACCGGCGGAAACTCATCGAGTATGTCCATCAGACATGGATAGCCGCTTGCGCGCTTCAATGAGGCCGCCGGAATTCACCGGCGGAAACCTCCCCGGCGGATCCGGAGATTAAGGATCCGGATTATGAGCTTCAATGAGGCCGCCGGAATTCACCGGCGGAAACCCCGACACCGGCACCAGCGACAGACCCCCGTCAACCCGCTTCAATGAGGCCGCCGGAATTCACCGGCGGAAACTCATGCCGATGGACCCGCAGGAGGAGAGCCCCGATTAGCTTCAATGAGGCCGCCGGAATTCACCGGCGGAAACCGAATTTCGAGTGCTTACTCATGGCGTAGAACAGTATCGCTTCAATGAGGCCGCCGGAATTCACCGGCGGAAACCTGCAGGACGGATTCGTGGCAGGGGCAACCCTGTCGCCGGCTTCAATGAGGCCGCCGGAATTCACCGGCGGAAACAAGGACGGGTCCAACCCCGGCGGCGGCAGGGACTGCCCGCTTCAATGAGGCCGCCGGAATTCACCGGCGGAAACCCGGCGATGACGAAAGACGACGCGAGCGTGAGCGACAGGCTTCAATGAGGCCGCCGGAATTCACCGGCGGAAACTCAAGCAAGTCTGCCAGTGTCTGGGGCGGTAGGTGCGCGCTTCAATGAGGCCGCCGGAATTCACCGGCGGAAACTGCCTACAAGGACGGCCCCAAGACTGCGGCGGACGTTTTGCTTCAATGAGGCCGCCGGAATTCACCGGCGGAAACTTCGGATCCAGCGTTGGCGTACCAACGGCCGTTCGATCGCTTCAATGAGGCCGCCGGAATTCACCGGCGGAAACGCTCACGGCTTGCCGATGTACGCCGTGAAGGTCAAGGGGCTTCAATGAGGCCGCCGGAATTCACCGGCGGAAACTACCGAGCCTTGTACTCCTTGGCGCAAGCCTTGCAGGCTTCAATGAGGCCGCCGGAATTCACCGGCGGAAACGTAGACGGTGTTGCGGTTACCACGCATACCGGGCTCATGCTTCAATGAGGCCGCCGGAATTCACCGGCGGAAACTAAACCTTTGTCACACAAAGCGCTACAGAAATGTTTACGCTTCAATGAGGCCGCCGGAATTCACCGGCGGAAACTACCGGATTTTGCATGAACCGTGACCCGTCTACCACCAGGCTTCAATGAGGCCGCCGGAATTCACCGGCGGAAACGACCACGGGGGAGGCTCATCCTCCCCCTACTTCAAGGAGCTTCAATGAGGCCGCCGGAATTCACCGGCGGAAACCCACGCTTGCTACGCTTGCTGCGATCACTGCGGCGGCTTCAATGAGGCCGCCGGAATTCACCGGCGGAAACGATGAAGTGACCAAAGAACTGGCCAACTTGCAGGACACGCTTCAATGAGGCCGCCGGAATTCACCGGCGGAAACCCACGCTTGCTACGCTTGCTGCGATCACTGCGGCGGCTTCAATGAGGCCGCCGGAATTCACCGGCGGAAACCTCGTATCGCACCCATAAGCATACCCTGTTTGGCCGCCAGGCTTCAATGAGGCCGCCGGAATTCACCGGCGGAAACGCCCCGCAGCATCCCAGGATAGGAGAGCCCCCTGCCAGGCTTCAATGAGGCCGCCGGAATTCACCGGCGGAAACATCACCCACCGGTCAAGCCCGCATCCAACATCCCTTCGGGCTTCAATGAGGCCGCCGGAATTCACCGGCGGAAACCCGTAAGCACGTGCGGGACGGCGGGACCGATGACCCTGAGCTTCAATGAGGCCGCCGGAATTCACCGGCGGAAACACTTCTGCACGTGCAGAATCCGGCGCGGTCACGTCGATAGCTTCAATGAGGCCGCCGGAATTCACCGGCGGAAACGGGGTGTCTGGCATATCCGATACTGCCTCCTACGCACACGCTTCAATGAGGCCGCCGGAATTCACCGGCGGAAACATAGAACAGCTTGTCATTGAAGCACGCCAGAATCACGCGCTTCAATGAGGCCGCCGGAATTCACCGGCGGAAACATACGACATGGGTATATTACCTACATGCAAGCTACTGCAGCTTCAATGAGGCCGCCGGAATTCACCGGCGGAAACTTGAACAGCCGTGGAATGTCGGAGCTTCCCGTCTCAGTGCTTCAATGAGGCCGCCGGAATTCACCGGCGGAAACTTCGCCTTGGCGATGATTGCGCGGGCGCCGTGCCGCTTCAATGAGGCCGCCGGAATTCACCGGCGGAAACCAAGCAACTGGCGGGACGCCTGGGCAACCGCCCCAAAGGGCTTCAATGAGGCCGCCGGAATTCACCGGCGGAAACTCACGCTTCCGCTTGTTGCAGCAGGCACGGCGGCTGTGCTTCAATGAGGCCGCCGGAATTCACCGGCGGAAACGGTCATGCGACCCACATTCGCCATCTTCGCAGCTTCACGCTTCAATGAGGCCGCCGGAATTCACCGGCGGAAACCTTCTTCAACTATCCACGATGCCGCCTGAGTGCGCTTGCTTCAATGAGGCCGCCGGAATTCACCGGCGGAAACCGTCATAGTACCTGTCTCCACCCAACGACACCCGGATGCGCTTCAATGAGGCCGCCGGAATTCACCGGCGGAAACCTACCAGTACCGCCGCTTGTCGCTCTCCCGCATTACGCTTCAATGAGGCCGCCGGAATTCACCGGCGGAAACTTGCCTCCCAGTAGGGAGTTCGCCGATGGGCGGGAATCGCTTCAATGAGGCCGCCGGAATTCACCGGCGGAAACGTACAAGATGCCTCATAGGTACGATGCGCGTACCCCGTTCGCTTCAATGAGGCCGCCGGAATTCACCGGCGGAAACTCGTCGATGGCGAGAGCATCGGATTCTGGACCTTCGAGCTTCAATGAGGCCGCCGGAATTCACCGGCGGAAACGGGAGTTCGTGGCGCAGGTAGAGGCGCCCGGCTCGGTGCTTCAATGAGGCCGCCGGAATTCACCGGCGGAAACCCGCGCTGCGGTAACGATACGGCTGTGCCGTCTTGTAGTGCTTCAATGAGGCCGCCGGAATTCACCGGCGGAAACTCGCGGTATGAAGTGAACGAGTCGATGTACTGTAAGCTGCTTCAATGAGGCCGCCGGAATTCACCGGCGGAAACTCGTGCTGGAAGAAGGCGAACCCGTCACTGGGAAGCATGCTTCAATGAGGCCGCCGGAATTCACCGGCGGAAACCCGTCGGTGAGCACGAGCGGGCCGGCGGCGGCGTCGGCGGCTTCAATGAGGCCGCCGGAATTCACCGGCGGAAACGAGGGTGCGGAGCTTACGATTATGTACTCCAAGGACCTCGCTTCAATGAGGCCGCCGGAATTCACCGGCGGAAACTGCCATCGGCAGGCGTCCCGTCTTCCAGCTTGGTCCGCTTCAATGAGGCCGCCGGAATTCACCGGCGGAAACTCCTTGGGGGGTGGCGACTGTGCGCCCGGTGCTGCCGCTTCAATGAGGCCGCCGGAATTCACCGGCGGAAACCAGCACCACCAGCCGCAAACAGGATGCTCCGCTTCATCGCTTCAATGAGGCCGCCGGAATTCACCGGCGGAAACGCTGGCTCTACGAAGTTCGGGACGGTCGTATTCTTGGCGCTTCAATGAGGCCGCCGGAATTCACCGGCGGAAACGAATGTTGAACAGGCCAGTATCTGGATTTGTTGATGCTTCAATGAGGCCGCCGGAATTCACCGGCGGAAACATATGGTAGACGAGATCAACATCTCCCGCATCCTTGAGGGCTTCAATGAGGCCGCCGGAATTCACCGGCGGAAACACAGGGGTCACCGTGCTCGAAAGCGCTTTCGAGCAGCGCGCTTCAATGAGGCCGCCGGAATTCACCGGCGGAAACGGTACCTTCGGGGATCGGCTCGTTTGCTACGATGTAATCGCTTCAATGAGGCCGCCGGAATTCACCGGCGGAAACACAAATGGGATAGGTCCTTCTATCTATCTGGACGCTACGCTTCAATGAGGCCGCCGGAATTCACCGGCGGAAACATCGTAAGCGCGCAGCTTGAACGGAAGGAACAGAATACGCTTCAATGAGGCCGCCGGAATTCACCGGCGGAAACTGTTTGTACGTAGAAAGCATGACCGGACGTTAGGTAGCTTCAATGAGGCCGCCGGAATTCACCGGCGGAAACCCACGGCGTTCGCGCAAGGCAACCGGTAGTCTGCTACCGGCTTCAATGAGGCCGCCGGAATTCACCGGCGGAAACCTTTAGAGCATCATCAAGCATCGGATAGACCAGCCGATGCGCTTCAATGAGGCCGCCGGAATTCACCGGCGGAAACGATTGGAAGCAAGGAGTCACCGAATATCGTACCGCCATCGCTTTCAATGAGGCCGCCGGAATTCACCGGCGGAAACCGATACCCGCGCCCGCACCGGCGACACCGCCCGAATCGTGCTTCAATGAGGCCGCCGGAATTCACCGGCGGAAACCACGGCGGCGTCGACGCAGGTGGCGAAGTGAGACCGGCTTCAATGAGGCCGCCGGAATTCACCGGCGGAAACCCAGGCGCGCCGCGCTTCCCCACTTCCTGGGTAACGTCGCTTCAATGAGGCCGCCGGAATTCACCGGCGGAAACATACCGGCGGCCACGGTGGCACGGTGGCACGCCATATCGCTTCAATGAGGCCGCCGGAATTCACCGGCGGAAACCGCGCGCGCGCCGCCGGCGCCAGCCCTATGGTCTACGCGCTTCAATGAGGCCGCCGGAATTCACCGGCGGAAACCTTTCCGAAGGACCGAGCAGCCGTCCCAACATCGAAGTGCTTCAATGAGGCCGCCGGAATTCACCGGCGGAAACCCAGCGCGGCGAACACCAATGCGCCGCCCAGTACGATTGCGCTTCAATGAGGCCGCCGGAATTCACCGGCGGAAACAGCAGCCGGGGGCCAACGATAAGCCGCGTCAAGCCGTTGCTTCAATGAGGCCGCCGGAATTCACCGGCGGAAACCCAGCGCGGCGAACACCAATGCGCCGCCCAGTACGATTGCGCTTCAATGAGGCCGCCGGAATTCACCGGCGGAAACAGCAGCCGGGGGCCAACGATAAGCCGCGTCAAGCCGTTGCTTCAATGAGGCCGCCGGAATTCACCGGCGGAAACACGTGCCGGAAGGCGACAACATATTCCGGCGCGCAAACGCTTCAATGAGGCCGCCGGAATTCACCGGCGGAAACCCGTGCAGTTCTGCTGCCGAGACGCGATTGACGTTCTGCTTCAATGAGGCCGCCGGAATTCACCGGCGGAAACCAGGCGGGCCACCGCCAGAGCGTCTTCGGGTCCTTCGCTTCAATGAGGCCGCCGGAATTCACCGGCGGAAACTAAAGTTGCTCTCCTTTTTATCATATTGACAATTTCAGCTTCAATGAGGCCGCCGGAATTCACCGGCGGAAACGCGACCGGAGCGCGAAAGGCCAAGAGCTCTACATGGCTTCAATGAGGCCGCCGGAATTCACCGGCGGAAACAAGGAGTTTCCGTTAGCTACGGCTACCAGATGCTCGTGCTTCAATGAGGCCGCCGGAATTCACCGGCGGAAACCCATGGCTATATTACTCCTATCCGCAAAGGAGGCTCTATGCTTCAATGAGGCCGCCGGAATTCACCGGCGGAAACCCGGAAGAATGGCAAGACTGCCGACGCAGCGGCGACGGCGCTTCAATGAGGCCGCCGGAATTCACCGGCGGAAACATACAGGATAGGCAGCTACTCTCGTCGGTCGAAGTTCGTGGCTTCAATGAGGCCGCCGGAATTCACCGGCGGAAACCTACTACGCTCCTCGTACCGTCCTGGGATGTAGAAGAACTGCTTCAATGAGGCCGCCGGAATTCACCGGCGGAAACCTACGCTGCCCGCCGGTGCCGAAGTAGATCGTCTACGCGCTTCAATGAGGCCGCCGGAATTCACCGGCGGAAACGCGCACCGCATAGCAGACGACCCGGAGTACTACGATGCGCTTCAATGAGGCCGCCGGAATTCACCGGCGGAAACACAACGCCGAACCCAGGCGGCAGCGTTGATCTGCTCGGTGCTTCAATGAGGCCGCCGGAATTCACCGGCGGAAACATGTAGCACACTGCATCAAGTTGGTCGTCTATTCCTACGCTTCAATGAGGCCGCCGGAATTCACCGGCGGAAACAAAGGAAAACAAAATGGAAGAGGGGGATATTCCGTGAGCTTCAATGAGGCCGCCGGAATTCACCGGCGGAAACAGTGATTTGGCCTTGTAACGGAGGGCGGTCTGCATGATGAGCTTCAATGAGGCCGCCGGAATTCACCGGCGGAAACCTCGGCGACGACGGCGTGGAGCGGCTCGCGCCGAAAGAGCTTCAATGAGGCCGCCGGAATTCACCGGCGGAAACGCATCAGGATCGTGCCGCTCGGCAAGGTGTCGCAGATCGCTTCAATGAGGCCGCCGGAATTCACCGGCGGAAACCCTCGAAGTCGCTTGCAAGGGCAAGGGAATCAGCAGCGGCTTCAATGAGGCCGCCGGAATTCACCGGCGGAAACGCGCCGGCGGCGGCTGCCCCGCGGCTCCCCGTCGATGCTTCAATGAGGCCGCCGGAATTCACCGGCGGAAACACCTACCGCCCCACCGCAACCGGGCCGGGTAGGTGCGCTTCAATGAGGCCGCCGGAATTCACCGGCGGAAACGCCGTAACTTCCTGCGTAAGACGGTAATGCAAGCATCGCTTCGAGGCCGCCGGAATTCACCGGCGGAAACTCCCGCAGGCCCGCGAGGCTACCGCCGCCGTTGCTGGCGCTTCAATGAGGCCGCCGGAATTCACCGGCGGAAACATGCCAAACATTCGCAACGACGTAACAGAACGCTCCCGCGCTTCAATGAGGCCGCCGGAATTCACCGGCGGAAACGCGCACCACGGCCCGGCGCCGCGGGCGAGTATCTCGCCGCTTCAATGAGGCCGCCGGAATTCACCGGCGGAAACGGCGGCTGCCAGCGCTCCAGCGCTCGATGCTGTTCATGCTTCAATGAGGCCGCCGGAATTCACCGGCGGAAACCGAATCCGATCTCCGCCATGCGCTCTAACCGCGCGCGGGCTTCAATGAGGCCGCCGGAATTCACCGGCGGAAACATCCGTGAGTACGACGGCGGTTACCCCCGCGAGAAGGGCTTCAATGAGGCCGCCGGAATTCACCGGCGGAAACGAGCTGGCGAAAGCAGTGACCGGTCAAGGGGGACGGTCGCTTCAATGAGGCCGCCGGAATTCACCGGCGGAAACCCTCCAAGGTCGCCGACATCGCGAGCATCGCGTCATTGGCTTCAATGAGGCCGCCGGAATTCACCGGCGGAAACAGTTCGATCATGCCTCGAGTTGCACCTTGAGCCGCTTGCTTCAATGAGGCCGCCGGAATTCACCGGCGGAAACCTCGGGTGCATGATCGCAGCCGCCGCGGCCGACGTGCTCGCTTCAATGAGGCCGCCGGAATTCACCGGCGGAAACCCGCCCGCGGGCAATCGGATACATCAGGGTATCGACCGAGCTTCAATGAGGCCGCCGGAATTCACCGGCGGAAACGCGAGTGGGGAAGCTACTTGCAGTTCAAGCGGGACGATGCTTCAATGAGGCCGCCGGAATTCACCGGCGGAAACGCGCCCGCCCCTGCACGTCGGCGGCGTACAGCTCGGTGCTTCAATGAGGCCGCCGGAATTCACCGGCGGAAACGCCCGCATCCGGCAAGGCGAACGGCTGGCACGCCAGTAGCTTCAATGAGGCCGCCGGAATTCACCGGCGGAAACCACCTCGGCACGCACCCCGCGCCCAAATGCGTTCGTGCTTCAATGAGGCCGCCGGAATTCACCGGCGGAAACTACGATCTATCGCGACGACTTCTCCGGCGGGGTGAGCTTCAATGAGGCCGCCGGAATTCACCGGCGGAAACGCGGCGGATGCCGGTGTGGGGGCAGCGGACCATGTCGATCATGCTTCAATGAGGCCGCCGGAATTCACCGGCGGAAACCAGATCGCCGACTACTACGACGTCGATATGATCGACGTGGGCTTCAATGAGGCCGCCGGAATTCACCGGCGGAAACGCCCCCCGCGCGACTTTGCGGCCCCGCGCGGGGCGCTCGCTTCAATGAGGCCGCCGGAATTCACCGGCGGAAACCGGCGGCGGCGGGTTGGGCCGCGGGCGCCAGAATCCGGGCTTCAATGAGGCCGCCGGAATTCACCGGCGGAAACACGCGCGCAGCTCCATCATGAAGTCGAACGCCAGCGCCCGCTTCAATGAGGCCGCCGGAATTCACCGGCGGAAACGTCAGCGTCACGCCGCCACCCCGCCGCCGTATTCTTTGCTTCAATGAGGCCGCCGGAATTCACCGGCGGAAACAGGTCACGCGCCCGGACGAGAGCGCGCGCTACACGCTGGCTTCAATGAGGCCGCCGGAATTCACCGGCGGAAACAGAGCCGGACGCCGGCCCGCTCCATGACCCGCCAGGTGCTTCAATGAGGCCGCCGGAATTCACCGGCGGAAACGCGCGGGGACAAGCGCCCGGCGTGGCGGGGCCATAGTTGGCTTCAATGAGGCCGCCGGAATTCACCGGCGGAAACTCATCTTCCACCGCCGCAACCTCGCGCGCCGACACCTTGCTTCAATGAGGCCGCCGGAATTCACCGGCGGAAACTTGCGCGGCGGCGGCGCCGGTGATCGGGGCCGAACAGGGCTTCAATGAGGCCGCCGGAATTCACCGGCGGAAACCCGCGCCACGAACTCCGCATGCACGAACCACCCCAACAGGCTTCAATGAGGCCGCCGGAATTCACCGGCGGAAACCAGAAGGTTCCGCGCGATCCAGCTACGCAAATCGCCCACGCTTCAATGAGGCCGCCGGAATTCACCGGCGGAAACAGGGCACCCCCAACTCTTGATCACTCAGCAGGTTAGCTGCTGTGTTGCGAGCGCTTGGGAGGAAAGCCCGTAGATGTGGAAGCAAGGGCGTCATCCGGAACCGAGTATACACCATAATCATAGTAATGTCAAAGACCTTGCGACTTGCGAGCCCTCCCCGTGGTGCGCGCGGCACCGGAGCGCTCGGTCGGCAGCGGCGAGGGTGACTCATACGATTACCGGCTCGCGCTGCATCGGGTGGAACGGCTTTCCCAGGCTGACGACGCGCGGTTCGACGTTGTCGGCGACGCCCAGGTCGAGCAGCACCACGTGATCTGCCTGATGATCTATCACTTTGTCGATGTGTGCAACCAGCTCGGCTTGGCGGCGCCTGCTCATCCGCGCCTGGAACACCGATAGCTGTACCCAGGCGCCGTACCCGTTCATCAGCTTGAAGACCTTGCGCCAGCGCTTGGGGTCGGCTACGTCGTACGCCACGATGTACAGGTGCTCGTCCATGATCAGCGGGTGGTGAAGTTCGGGTAGGCGGGTATCTCGCCCAGCAGAAAACGGCCCAGGAGCCGTGCCTGCATCTCCATGAGCCGACGGTAGCTGACCCGGTAGCCGAATAGCGGGTGGCGGACCTCCTGACTCAGGCGGCGTTCGAACGCGGCGATGAACCTGCGCCGGCCGGCCGGGGAGATGGCGACGCTACCGGCGGCTGCTCTGAAGTCGGCCGGGCGGACCTCGCCGTTGTTGACGGTCTGCAGGACCACGGAGTCCGCGATCAGGGGCCGGAACGGCTCCATCAGGTCGAGCGCCAGGGCGGGGCGGCCGTAGCGGGGCTGGTGGTACAAACCGCGGAACGCGTCGAACCCCACGGCCGTCAACGCCACCGTCCAGGCGCGCGTCAGGAGCGAGTAGGCGAACGACAGCAACGCGTTGATGGGATCCGTCGGCGGCCGGCGGTTACGCTTCTCGAAGTCGAACGCTAACGCCCGCGCCGGGCCGCTTTCACTGATCATCGCCGGGAAGGCGCGGAAGTAGCGCGCGGCTGCGCTTCCCTCGACGCCGAGCAGCACGGCCAGCGACCGGACGCGCCGCACCCGGTGGCTGTCCTCCTTGAGTTCGATCAGCACGTCACGGTTGTCGCCTGACCCTTTCCAGTTCCGCCTCAACAGCGTGCGGCAGTTCGCTATTTTGGCCCGCACTAAGCCCTTGGCGAAGATCAGGCAGGCGGCGCTGTCGAAGCTGGCACGGTATTGAGCCGTCCTGAGCTCGACGTTCTTGTGTCCGTTCCCGATGGTATGGCCGTAGAACCAGCCGCCGTAGCTGTGCCAGGTGACCGGAATCCCGCGCCACATCAGTTCCTGCAGACAACGCGCCGTGACGTAGACGCTTCCCATGAGCACGACCTGCGAGGTCTCCACGAGCCGAGCCGTGGCTACCTTCTCGTCGTCGACGCTGACCACGAGCGTCTCACCCGACTTGGCGAGCTTGGCGCCGTGAGCCTGAACGTAGAGCGGCAGTGCGTCGGTGCCGGGCACGGCGATTGGCCGGAGCACGGCGCCGGAGTGCGCGAGCAGAGCGAGATGATTGATCTCGTCCGGCAAACAGATGCTCACCAGGGAACAGCGCGGGCACTTGGGGCTGTCTTCAAGCGGCGGCGGGATCCTGCCGCGGTGGACCAAGTCCCGCAGGCCCTCGACGGCCCGCATCGTGGTGGCGATCAACTCGTCGTCGAACATGACCCGCACCCGTTCGCGGCTGCCGACGAAGTACAGCGCTCCCTCGTCGCATTGGTAGCCGTGCTCGCGCAGTATCAGGCCCTGCGCGCAGAGTTGCACGCGTTCGGGATCATAGGCGCCGCCTTTGACGTGGGGCCGCTTGCCACGCTTGTAGTCGACGGGCACCACCTGTCCCCGTTGCGACTCGATGAGGTCCATCTGCGCAATCAGATTCAGGCGCTCGGATGACAGCATGATTGACCGCGCATGCAGTTTCTCAGTCAGGTCGCCGGGCGCGGGCAGTGTTCCGCCATCCCGATTCACCCTCCGATGCGCGTGACGGCCCTCTACGGTGTCGGCCGAGTCAGCCCATTCACCTTGGACCCATTCCAGGTAGGCCAGTCGGGGGCAGTACTGATATTCGTTGACCATGCGGACCGGCACGAGTGGGGTGTCCGCCGGCTCAGTGCATGATGGGAACGCAAACTCGCCTTGTGGGGACGGCCGCTCGTCGCTTCCACGAACCAACGCCGGGTAGGGATACTGAGCCGTGGCGGCCTGCCTGCTACCATTCGTTCCTGCTTTCACGGTGGCACGCCCTCCAATTATTCAATATCGGATGTGCGGGAGCGCTCCCTTTAGAGATTAATGAGATTCCGACGCCCAATGGGTTACGGCGCCGGTCACTGCCTTGCCAACGTGGCCCCAAATCTACTCCGACAGACCAACAGCATGAGCCATGCGGTCGACTGCCTCGGCCAAGGTGGGCAGGTCACGCTCGACCACGGTCCAAACCAAATCGAGATCAACCCCAAAGATAGCCGTGCACGAGTATGTTTCGGAATCCTGCCACTTCGCCCCAAGGAACGCCCTTCTCTGATTCCTTTAGCGAGTCGCTCAGACGCTGCGTGGACTCCGCCATGGTCTGCAGGTTTCTCACCACGGCATCCTGCACCATTTGAGATCCGAAAAAGACAAAGTGGTTGTTCTCGGTGTACTCCCGAATGCGCCTGATGCACGAACGTATGTGATGTATCAACGCTCGATCGGAGTGCGGGCCGGAGTTCATAGTGGCTGCGCCTCCTGAAGCACGCGATCTCGCATAAGCGGATGCAGGCCCTTCTCGGTTACGACGTCAACTCGACGGTGCACCAGGTTTTGCACGTCCATGAGCAGACCGCCCAGTGCGAGGCCCGTTTTCTCCGGCGGAAGCGATACGAGCAGGTCAACGTCGCTGTCGTCGCCCGCATCGCCCCTCGCCATAGACCCGAACACTCGCACGTCACGGATGCCGTAGCGCTGAGCGATAGCAAGAATCTCCGCTCGGTGTTGGACGATAACGGCGTGCATAGATTACCTCAAGTTTCAACCGGTCCGATGCGCTGAACTCGGTACTCTTCAAGTCGTGCTCCCGCGCTATCCATCTGATCTGCGGAGAGTTCCCGACCACGAAGCTCCGCTGGCAGGTCGATGGAAAGATGCAGATAGCGGCCACCATGTTCCTGCACCCCGGCGGCCAACTGAACGGGTAGTGTGCCGATCACAACGTCGCCGGACTTTACCTTGGCGATGTCCACGTGCTCTACCCAGTGATCGACGCCCAAGTCACGCGCCCGTGCCCACTCTCGTGCGCCGCTATGTCGGGAAACAAAATACGTCGCCATCCAGTTAGAACAACCTCCTAAAGCGCTCACGGACGAAACCCTGTAGCTGCCTCTCGTCGTCCATCGCACGCCGGATAGTAACTTCCGGTGAGCGCTGGCCATGTGCGAGGGCATTACGAAGATGGCTGAGATCCACAAATGCGCTGTTGGTGCTTCGCAAATCCTCACGTATCCTCTTGCGGACGCTGAGGTTCTGAGGGTCTTTCAGGTGGATCAATGCTTCTGCTGTGATAATCGCTTCCATGCCGTAGATGGCAGCACGAACATAATCACATTTGTCCAGGTAGGTGTGAGCAAGCCGCTGCTCCCATTCGCTACGATCGGCGCCGAGCCGCCAATTAACACGCTGATCAAGGTCTTCGATGAACAGCTCTGCGGCCGGATCTCGCTGACGAGTGTGATTGGTCTGCCGGTACCATCCGGTCAACGCCTCCCGTGCCCTGACCGGGTTGCTGGTACGCTCGAAGAACGCCGCGCGCCCTAGCAAGTCCCCTGCGGGACCAATCATCCGCGCTGCGCCTCCGTAGTCTCCGGTACGGTCGTAGATCGTAAGTGCCTCCAACCAGTCGGCAATATGCAGTAGCCCATTCAAGTCGTGTACCGGCGCAGTCTCGGTGTCCGGATCGTAGAAGCCATACCAGATACCCGCGACTTTGGCACGTCGTACTCTTCGCAAGTAGAGCGCGGCCAATACACTGAGCATAGGAAGAGTGCGAAACCCGTGCGTAATGTCGATGTGCACGTAGTCGTGACTCGCAACGTGACAGGAAAGCAACCTTAGGATCTCGACCTGCTCGGATTCGTCGCGACAGTACGGAATCAAGCACAACTTGACCTCGCATCCTAGAGAGTCCGTAAGTAGCCGTTCCAATGGTGTAAGGTGTCTCTCCTCTACAGCCTTGTTCTCGGTTGCTTCAGTAAGCTCCAGTCGTTGGTCCTCGTATTGTTCGCCGAAGTCGTAATCTACTTCGAACAGATGATCCCACATGCTTCCGCTCGTCCCCATAATGACCAAGCGAGTCGGACTGATCCTTTCGGTCAACGGCCATCCAAAAAACGCCACCGGATCCGTTAGGTCACCGTCACCAAAGTCATACCTGGTGGTTCGGTAGCCATTTTGATTCTTGGGAACACGACCAAGGAACGAAAACAGGGTAGTTGCCATCAATAATCCTCACACCAGATGATTGGTAGGGCCAGTGCAAAGGCGGCTTGTACGGGATGTACGTCGACAGCCGCAAGGGATTCGCGTGCAGGTGTGCTTAGAAGGCGGTCAGGTCCAATCGGTCCGCCGTAGAATGGCTTCGGCGTACCATCCGTCCGGAAGCAGGCGCCGGGTTCCAGCATCACCTGCGGCCGCTTGTGGACCGCAGTTTCGTGCAGTTCGGGGGCCAGTTTTCCGTACTTGACGAACGCTCGCCAGAAACCGTTGCCGGGGTCACGGGCGGTCGGCTGGTACGTAGACAACGCGACAAATCCGGCGGCGCTCGGAACATCGTCGAGTTCGGGGCACGGCGTCAGGTCACGGTCGATATCGAACCCACCATGACCGACGGAAGCGTCGGCCCCGTACCCCGTCTGGCCGAGCATGGTCAGAGCTTCTACGAGCACCGTTGCTCCGCGGTCGCCTGCGGTGCGAGCGAAAATGGTCAGATGCGCCTCCCCGTCGTCTGATCGACTCAAAGTGGAAAACGGGACTTCGAACAACTCGCCGTGATCGCCGGCACTGTTCGTCGCGCGTGAAACCGCATTACGGAGACGCACGTGATCTCGGGTGGTGATACTAGTCTCCTCAAGGCGCGGCTCCGTGCCACGCTGTACGCGAGCGAAGTCGTCCGTGGTCAACCACCGCGTCTGTTTCACGGTCTTACGCTGCTCCGGCGGCCAGTCCCACCACAGCGGGACCACCGCCGGGGCCGGTAGGGAGCCGCCAGGAAAGGCGTCCGAGACCACGAACGTCGGCTCACCGGCAAGCCAGGGATCCAGGAAGTCGCGCCTCATGGCATCCTGACCCCGAGATCGCGCCCATTCGCATGCCATGGCGCCGAGCAGTGAGTCCGCCTGCCACGGGGTAGTCCAGACGCCGGCCGGCCGTAGCGTCAAGCGGACCAGTGGTCCCATATCGCGTCGTCCATCTGAAAGTCGCGGAAGGAAACGGCCCCCGAACCGCGACTGGTGCCGCCACCCACTCCCGTGAGTTGGACCAGCTTCAGACCGTCCGCGAGGACAGCCTGCAGGGCCGCGTCACCCTGGTGCCGTTTTTCGCGCAGATCGTCGTAGGAGAACTCTGCGTCGATATCGAATACCTGCAGCACGATCCGCAGGTCGAACTCAGTACCCTCCGCTACGCGCTCATTGGTGCGGGGGTGCTGTGCCGCTCCGGTCCTACGGTTGATCACGTTTTCCGTCTTGTTCTCGATCTGCCATCCGCTCTGCGGCCGCAGCCGTCCGTCGCGAACGATGATCCGTGATGGCCCAAGCGTGCTGCTCGTATTCATGTGCGCTCCGAACAACCTGCATACCGCGCACGACTGGTTAGCGCAGCCGCAGGGCCTATCGCGGTCGCGTCCGCCGGACTTCCCCAACTGCTTCTCCATCTCGGCGCGCATCTTTCCCTTGAGTGACGACCCCGGTATGTAAGGCCTGCCGTTGACGGGATTCTTGATAACCGGGTTGTCGCTGCCCCCGATCACCAACTCGTCCTGAGATCCGCCGATGTGGAGCCCGCTCTCGCAGCGGGCGACGAAGGAAATGGTGTGAATCGCTACTCTCCGCACTTCACTATACCTCTCTCAAGTGGCGGGATGCAAATCCTACGAGCGCCTCGAAGTGTGGCATGAAGCCGCGCAGGAACGCCTCGCAAGGGTTGCTGTCAGCTTCTACTCGCCGAACGTTGGCATCGATGAATTCCATGAACTCCCGTGGAATCTTGCCCGCGGAAAGGGCGTACTGAGCATGGAAGCTCAGCGCCTGGAACTTGGCAGATACATGTACCCAGCTATCGTCCCCCGTTCGCAGGCCCCGTTCGATCTGGCGACAATGGTTGAAGAACCGTCGTAACTGGCCTGTCGTTAGCCGAGCTCGGCCCAGCTGCCGCGCGAGTGGGTCGATAGTATTCTTCGCCACAAACGGTAGCTGCAGGTACCGACGATTGTCTTGGTCGATAGCAAGATAGTGGTCTGGCAACTTCGGTACCTCCTGCTTGGATTGGTTCGCAGGCGGGCCCCTTCGTCCCCGCTCGGGACCGTATCCAGCCTTCTTCAATGCGTGCCGCATGCTTATCACGTCCTCCTGTTAGTTCGTGTGGCCAACAGCGCGTAGCGCAGACTGGCCGCGGCTTCATCAACGCGTTGTGCGTTGTCGCCGATATGTCTCATGGTGTCATCGGACCAGCGCCGGAAAGCGCCCGTAGCGGGCAATTCACCACGCCGATGCCGAGGTACGTTGCGGCTAATCTGATATGCCCACCGAGCGGCCCGCGGTTGCCCATCCTGTGCGGTGCCGACCTCGACAAGATGCAATAGGCGGTGCAGCAGCGATCGGGGTATCCCTCCGGATTCCACCGCACTGACGATGCACTTGCCGTTGTCGAGGACCGTGTCGTGGCGATCCCAGGTCCATTGAGCTCCCATCGCGGCGCACCGATTCTTGCCCGTCTGACGTTTGGCCCGTTCGAGCAGCAACTCGGCGCGCTCCACGGCGTGACGGATAGGCACGCGGTAGGGAGTCAAAGCAATCCCCGCGCTCAGCGTGAGCGGGCCGTACTCGCGGGCCGGGCCTTGCTGGAACTCATGCGCGAGGAAACCAGCGAAATCAAGCATTACCTGCCAAGGAGCGACGAGCAACAGGTCGTCACCGCCCGCGTACAGCGTGTAAATCAGCGGCCACGACTGCGCGGCGGCGTCTTGCATCTGCTCGGCGAAGAACCGCTGCAAGGCGCGGCTGAAGGAACGCAGCCGGCGGCAGGACGGATCGTTGGCGGCGATTTTCCCTACACGCGTGCCCATGTCATCTACGTCGGCTTTCAGGACTGCCAGGCGTCGGTCGCCACGAGACTGACGTGCCAGCTCCTCGAACGTGAGGGGACGTGGTCCGGACCGTGGTATCCATCGACCAACCCGCGACGCTCCTTCCTCCTGATCCTCCAGCAACTCAGATCGCGCATCTAGCACTCGTAATGGACCGCGGCCCATGCGCAACCACGTCCGGCGGGTCAGGTCTGCGCCAATGCGCCGTGCGCGGAGGCAGCTTCGGCAGTGACGAACGATGCGGTCTTCGTCATCCTCTTGAACGGCTTCGAGTCCCGGGAAGCGTCCGCACACCTCGCACGGCTCGCCGAGCGGGGGACGGCTCAAATGGCGCGCCTCCCAAGTCCGATTAGACTGAAGTACCGCTCGGCCCGGTTGACGCTTGCGGCGTTCGAGGTCGGCGCGAGCGCGGTCCGGTGTCGGGCCCCAGCCCAACGCAAATTGGATTTCGCCGCCGAACTCATCCCATAGCATGTGCTGGACATCGACGTTGAGACGCTCCAACTCGCGCTCGGGGGCGGCGTCCTCCGCAACTCGCACCAGAAAACCGCCGCCGCCACGAATCAGAATGTCGTCGTCGGACGCGCTGAACCGTTGTTCAACGTGCCACAGAGCGGCACGCTCCACCATTTCGAGGAGAAACGACCGTGCTCGCAGCCGCTTTGCTTGAGCCTTGCCGGCGGTCTTCACCTGCAGGACAAAGCGCTGGATGCCGGACAGGTCGCCCGCGAGAAAACGTGCGCTCACGAGGCGCGTTCCTCGGTATCCGCGGCTGCAAACATCCCTAATCCGAAGTGACATCCGTAGCCGAGCGCTACCGGGCCGGAGACTGGCTCGGGGAAACCAATCCGAAAGAAGGCGCCGTGGGAGTCCGTCATCGCTTCTCGCCCGCGAGAGCGGAAGCGGTGGAACTGGAGCGGGCGCCGGGGCGTGTCGTGGACCTCGATCCAGGGTAGCAGATCGACCTGGATGCAGTCAACCTGGGACGAAGCCACCACACCCCGACGCTGCGCAAGGCGGCGTACTTCGCGTGGGTAGCCGGTAGCCTCAGCCGCCGGACCGGCAACAATCTGACCGTCGTTCAGCAAACGGCGTGCGCGGCTTGCGTCCCGCGTCCGCTTCAGATGAGCGGTCGCCAAAAATGGGGTCACGCTACGCCACACCCGCGCACGGCACAACAGAGCAGATGCCGTCTCGAAATCGTCGCAACTGCCGAACCCTTCCAGCGCCAACCGCCATTCGCGAGGGCCGCCTTCTTCGCTCCCGCTACGTACCCACAGGCGCGTCAACCGATCCAGAGCCGCGCGCACGCGGGTGTCGAACCCGGTAGCGAGGTACACGCACACATGGTCGATCAGGCCGTCGCCATCCGCGTCTTCGGGGAGCCAGAAGGCATGCGAGTGATGGGCATCCCGCAGTGGCGCATTGTCCGCGCCGCGGCCCGATACCTCCGGCGGCGCGAGTGGTCGGCGGCGCCCCGTGCGCGGATCAGTGCCCCAGTCGAACTGTGACAATGCGGCGAGGCGCATCAGCTCCCCGACCCTGACGGCATCCTCAATGCGTGGCTGTGGGCGTCCCGCGAGTAGATAGCGAGCTATCGTATGGCGCGATTGGTCCGGCCGCCCGCTGTGGCTTCGCGCGGCGCGTCGTGGTTGAGGCGCGAGCGACGGTCGCAGGTAGCGCACCTCGCGCGCTGCGGGCGGCCGGTTCCAGCCGTGTTTCCGATAGTCAGCGGTTTCCACAGTCAAGGCATCCAGGAGGCGTTCCGGCAGTGTCCCGCCCATCAACTTATCACGTCTCCGGGTCAGTGTCCGTTCGGTAGGCGGTCGCTTCCCGGCAGCGTCCGCGGCCGCCCGTCCGTCCGCGTCGACCTGTGCCAAGAGGCGTTCGCGTCGCGTAGCGTAGTCGGTGGCGGTAAGAGGCGCCAGTGCCGCAACCACCTCGCCGGCTGCGCCCTCGGCGTCCTTCATCGGAACACAGTTCGCCTGCGCAGGATCCCACCGATCCATTGCGGTGCACTCCACCCAACTCTCAGCACGGCCAAGGTACCCGATACCGGCCGCGAGGTCTACGACGAGCTCGAACTGCTCCGAGTCCGGTACGAGGTTCGGCCACGCTACCGCGATAGGTTCTCCGTCCGGTAGATGAGCGAAGGCGTCGAACACCAGTGTCGTTTTGCTTCGCGCCGGCATGTAGTGCCGGGTGTGGGCATGAACGGCGCCTTCCGGCAAGCGATAGATCGGTGGTGCGGCCGCTAGCGCGTCGATCAAGCTCGCCACTGCCTCCTTTGGCCAGCGCAAGTGCGCTCCCTTGCGCCAGTAGGTCGCGATCAAGGCACGGAGAATCCGCCACGGCTCCGGCGGCCACGCGACCTCCGCCTCGTTGACGTGGCCACCCCAGGGCGTCGCGTGATAGCGGTGCGCCGGAAATCTGAACGAGAGCGCAAGCATCGCAGGGTGAGGCTACGAGTAGACTACGGTGACGACGCGAGGTTCGTTGAACATCCCGCGGTCAGCGACCGCCTCGACCAGCTCGGGTAGCGCCATGCTGAGAGTGTCCAACGTCGGAAGCTCGAACGTTGCCGGCCGCGTGACACGAACGGTAGTCACGTCGAGATCGCATGCGGTGCGCAAGCGCAACCCGCTGTCGAGGAACGATTGCACCTTGAACAACGCCAAGGCGATCAACAGGCGCTTCACTTCTCCTCCCAGGGCAAACGACCGGACCTGCCGCAGATCGAGATTGAAGTACGCCACCATGCGCTCGGCAGCGTACTCGTCGCGCGAGAACGGTACGTTGCCGAATCCCCGGGCCCTGTCCCCGCTCGGGTTGACGGTGTCGTTCTTCACGCCGCCGCTGGTCACCACGCGCACTCCCGTTGCTTCGATGAACGCGGACAACGACCGGGGCAGGCGAAGCCTGCCGCCGGCGAGTTCCTTCTTCGCAAGGAAGACACCATGCAGTAAAGAATTAGGGTCGAGTTGAAGTAGCACCCGCGCCAACTCCCCCAGGTTGACCCTGCCGGTCTCCATCCTCGCGAGGCGGGATTTGAGCAGGTCGAACACCGACTTGTCCTTCCCTTCGAGAATGTACGGCGAGTTTACGCGATGCGCTTCCAGGACCGAATTGGTCATAGGCCGGTTCTGCTTGTCGACCACCTTGACTACGGGCAGGCCGCGGAGCGCCGGAATCCAGTCGTCGGCGGCATCGTCCCAGCATACGGTCTCAAGGCGATTGGCCATACTCTGGGCGCTCTCCACCAGCACGCACTCGCTGCCGTCGGGTGTCGCATAGACCGCAGGACCTAGATTGGGGAACCCGGTCGGTTGGAATCGAAGCCCTTGAACCGGGCGCAGCTCAGCCTCCAGCAACAGCCTCGACTCAGTGGCGAGATGAGAAAAATCAAGCGACATCTTCGTCCTCCCTTGTTGGATACGCTCTGTCCAAGAGCGTGCGTAGTTGGTTGTCGCGAATCGGTATCAACAACGTAGCGGCAAGCCGGGGCCCGTCCACCCCGGCGCCAAACGCGGTAGTAGTCGCTCTGCCGCGGCGCGCGAACGGCGAAGCAATGCCCGACGCAAGGGCGCGGCCGAGCGCCGACCGAACGGCACTGTCCACGTCTCCGCGCCGCAATCCGGCCACGAGGCCGGGTGGCACCGGTATGCGCCGCACGTGGTCGTCGTCCATAGAGTGAGCGATTGCGCAGACAACCGGGCTTGGCGCGAACAGCAGCTTCAGAGCCGTGTAAGCGAACGGCGGCGTCTCGATTTCAACGCCTTCGGGTCGCGGGAGCGGTGTTGGCCGTGCCCAGACAAGCCCTCCAAGAAGGCGTGCGCAACGGCGGTCGTTGAAATCCGGCGCCAGAAATCGGGTAATCACGTCTTGCCCTGCGGGGGCTGCCGCCACCAGCAGCCGGTCGACGTTCGAAGTCTCAGACGATCGTTCCAGCATTGCAACGAGATTCGTCACCAAACTGCGGACTCCCCAGAAAGCACCTGCGTGTTCGCCGCCAACGTCCCACTCGCGGAACCTTTTGCCGACCGTCGCCGGGTCCACCGGCGCGCGATAGGCTGCCATTGGCACCGGTACGTTCGACGGTACATCTGACTTCGCCGCCTCGGCGGCGGCGCTCGGACGTAACGCCGGCGGCATCCCCAAGCTGGCGAGCGCCGCCGCGACCCGAAACTCGGCTGAGCGGTCGTCGCCGTGGCGTAGCCACGCCGGACGCAACAGCGGCGGCGGCCTGCTGGAAGCCATCACATCCGCACTTGTGGAAAGCCAGTCGACGACCTCTCCAAGAGTCTCCAACGCATTCTGGACAGTGACGGGGGTGGTGTGTAGGTCGGCCAACGCGAACAACCCGTCCTGGAACCGCTTCATGATTTGCCGCGCTCGGGCCGGCGCCTTCTTATCCTGGGCGAGCCGGCGAACGGTCGACAGCCAGCCTCCCGCGTCGAGGTCGTTGATCAACTCCGCCGTCTCGGGTGCCTGCGAAGCCGTTCTGCGTATGCCGAGGGGCGCCGCAAGGTACATGTTTCCCTGACGCTTTGCGAATCCGTAGCGCTGAAATGCAGTAACGCCGCGGCTCGTGCCCAAGGTAACGGCCGCCCGTGCGAAGTCAAGACCATCGCGGGCCATCTTGCCGCCCAATGTAGCGCGGCCCTCCTTGAGGAGGCCTCCGAGCTCGTCGCAGCCGGTCGGACGGCTCCAGAGCGGCGCCCAGAACTCGGCGCGTACGTTGTCCCTGTCAGCGTCCACGAGGCCGCCCCAACCGGCCGGGGTAGTCCGCACCGTGAACGGAAAGCTGGCGCCACTCTCCGTGGCGCTCTGATGACGGCGAGTAGCCCCACCGGCAAACATGACCGCTCCTTCCATCGCCAGTACGAAGTCCCAAGGGTTGGTGTGAGGGTCGCCCTCGTATCCTCCGGACGTGGCATTTGCTCCTCCGGCCGCACCCGGCGCGAACTGACCTGTCGGGTACGAGCTTAGCCCCTGAACCGGTTCGTCGACGAGCGCCGCTCGCAAAAGGCGCTCAGCGTCTGGCGCCGGCGCTCCGGTAACAGCGTCGAACAGGCCGCCGCGCGCGGCCACCAACCGCCGCATGAACGTGTTGGTGAAGTCGAGACGGCCATCGTTGCCACCGCTTCCGAGCAGTTGGGGAAAACTGAGCCGCGCACCCGAAAGCGCCACCGCGGCGTCCAGCCAGGGCAGGGCGGAATCAGGAAGTCGGCCGCGCAGCGCCATAATCAAAGACGCCTTCTCCGCGTCCTTGGGGCGTACCGTCCAACCACGGCGCTGAATCTCGCCGGCAGCAACGGCAATCCCTGTAGCGATGGATTCGAACCTGGGCACCACCTGTTGGTTGGAGAACGGCCCAATGCCTTCCTTGTTATCCGCCGGATAGAACCCACTGCCTCCATTCCACGGCGCAATGATGGCGCTTGGCGCGTAGTCGTTCAGCAAGAACCTGATTAGCGCATCTATCCGGAGATGGGTAGCCAAGTGAAGGCGTCCGTGCTCCCACCAGCCGCGTACGTGGGCGTCAGCCGCGCGGCCGCTGGTGTTGTTTGACGGGCTCGAAACCAGACGCAGGATGCCGAGCGCCTTCAGATAGTTCGCCAGCGGCTTCGAACTGCAACCGTCCAGCCGGATTACTTCAGTCGCCATAACCATTCTGCCTTTCGATTGCTGATGCCCGCCAATCGGCAATGCGCAGTAGCGCTTCAAGCATCGCCAGCCGGAACGGCCCCCACGACTTAAGCAAGCCGCGGGTGCGCTCCGTCCAACTGGCCCCGGACTGAGCGTCCTCGCCCAACTCCATGATCGACAGGCTCAACGTACCGCCCGGCCACGCGGCGCCCGCGCCCAGATCAACAGCCGGTAGTTCATCGCCGTCCCGTACGCCGCGGGCAAACCGGCGGCCATCAGAGATGTCCTGGGTGGTCGCCGGCTGTTCGACCGGGAGCGCACGCAGGTTCATGCGCACCTTACCATGATGCGCGGCAATAAGAAACGCGGCGAGGTCAGCGTCTCGCGACCAGTTGGCATGCGCGAGGTAGGCGAGCGCGGAGGCCAGTTCATGGCGGAAGTATGGGCGTCCCTTGCGCGAGTCGTAGAATGGAGCCTTGGCAAGCGGCGGTTCCGACGCGCTGACGCCGAGGCGCTCCTGGAACGCCGCATGAACCTTGCCGACGTCATGCCAGCGGGCTGCGCGGACAATCTCATCAACGGTGTCGGCGGTTACGTCAAGTTTGCGACACAAGCGCTCCGTCTCCCCTACGACGTGGCGCAGGTGCGCGGTCAAGTGCACTTCCGGTTGTTCGCTGTCAGGGTCCGCGTTAAGGGACTCCGCCAGTCGGTCATTCTTGGCACCGTCGACTGCCTCAACCGGTTGGGTAACGGCAGGGTCGAATCCCGTTGCCGGCGAATAGCCCCCGGCCGCCACGTGCAGCATCAACGTCAGCCCCGGCCACGGAGCGGCATTGAAAGGCACCCATGCCGGGTGACGCGTTGCGCCTCGCCGTTGCGCTTGCGGATCGTCCCGAAAGGGTCGCAAGTGCTGCTTGTCGCGCACTTTGTTCAGCCAAGCGCGTGCCTGCCCGATCGGCACCGAGCACAGTTCCTCGCGCCGCGGGGGAGGCTGGGCAAGCGGCCCCTCGTCACGATCATAGTCGCGCCAGAAGACCTGTATGTCGGTATCCTCGGCGTCGCGCACGAACGTCGACACGTCCACGTCGAAGCCGGTGAGATCCGGATCCGTGTCATATAAGTCGAGCAGGTCCTTACAGCGGATCACCGAGCGATGGGCAAAGTCGTCAGGGGCGGGAAGGGGTAGATGCGCCGGTCGCGCGTCATGGAGTTGGGCAACGCGCGTGCGGCCAGCAGCCATGTCGTGCGGCTCGTATGGCGCCGCCAGCGAATCAACCTCGCCAGTAAGATCGATCCAGCGGATGACCGCCCCGCCGCGGTGGTTCAGCTCTCCGTACCGATTCACCCGCCCGAACCGCTGCACCAGCGCCGCGACCGGCGCCAACTCAGTGATAAGAGTCGCCGCCGACAGGTCGATGCCCGCCTCTATCGCTTGCGTGGTGACGACGATGAGATCTTGCGCCACCCGCGGTTGCGGAAGCCTTGCCAAGTGCGCCATGCGGTCGGGCCGCCGGAACCGGGAGTGGATCAGGACCAACCGGTCGGCTGGAAGGCCCTGCTTGATGAGGGCTGCGTGCGTCTGCTGAGCACGGGCAACGGTATTGAGGATTACCAGCGTCAGGTGTCCCGGTCGATGATGAGCGCGGATTTCTCCGGCAAGTTCGGCGATGTAGGAGCTGATATCTGCCTTTGTGGCGCCCTTCGGTCGAGCCCGCGCCCGTCCGATCCGTTTGGGAGCGTCGATCAGTCGGCGAACGACCGGGGACCGTTCGTCTTCTGCGAAGTCGCCGGGGACGCGCCAGACCGTCGGGGTACCGGGGGCATCCGACGTGCACAGCCAGTCCGGGTGCAGCGTTGCCGAAACCCACAGGCTGCGGGTGGCGAGCTCTGTCCCGAGACGGCGCCGGAATCCCTCGAGCTGCGTGGAGGTCGCAAGGCCCGAGCTCATGAGCTGGACTTCGTCGAACACCCACTGGGCATCGTTGTGCAGGAGGGCGAAGTCGACCGGCCAACGAAAACGGCTCATGGCGTACCCTCGCATCAGCGCGCGGCTGATCAGCATGTCCTGAGTGCCGATCAGGATTGCCGGCCGTTCAGGATTCTCGTACCACCGGGTCTCGTCTTCTCCGCCCATGAGGACGTGAACGTCGCAACCTGCGTCCGGCAGACGAGCAAGCCGACCGCCGGAGAGGGAACTGAGCCGACTCAGCCAGTCCTTCACGTTGCGGCCAGTCTGATCGACGAGCGTACGCATGGGAAGGCAGTACACCAGCCGGCGCGCGGCGGTATCAGGCGCGGTAGCCCGCTTCCACAGCCACGCCAAGACCACTGCCGCAGTCTTGCCGAGCCCCGTGGGGGCAATCAGGGCGTCCGGCCAGTCGTGTTCCGCAAGGGCAACCTGGTACGCGAACGGCGTTGCCTTGCCCACGAATGCCCGAGAGAATATGTCAGAAAAGGTCATGCACCCTCATCATCTCACAATATATCCACGAAGCTACGCTTTGTCAAGAGTTTGCCAAAGGCCTAACTCATAACATAGTATATCAGCGAAGAAACGGCACTGTCAACCGGGATGCCGTCGATTCGGTTGGCCCTCTTTGAAGCGGAGTCAGGCCATAGGCCTAGCCGCGGGACTCATTTCTCCGGGACTTCGGTCCCGGCCTCATTCGGCGGCCATGCGCCGCTACTACTGCTGCGGCTGGACGATGCCCCACCAGCGCGATCTACCCTGCCCGGCAGGCTACCGGCTCAGCGGGCGGGGCGGGCGTATTCGTTGGTGGGGTTGCGGTAGATGGAGTGGTAGTGACCGCCGGCGGCGCCGAGGGCGCCCTGGGCGGAGAACTCGATCAGCAGGGTGGGGCCGTGGATGCGGTAGTAGACGGCGCCCGATCCGTCGGCCGGGCCGTTCCAGGCGAAGCGCACCTGGGGCAGTTCGGCTTCGATCTCGGCCAGCCGGCGTTGCGCGGAAGCGGGCGGCATGATTCCCACCCACAGGCCGATCAGGTCGGCGAGTTGCCGCCGGAGGGAGGCGGGCCAGTCGCCGGCGCGGCTGCCCGCCGGCGGTGGGATAACGCCGTCGCGGCCGGCGCCGGCGTACAGTTCCCGCGGGCGGCTGTTCAGCAGCGCGGCGTTCCGGTGGCGGGCGGGGAGGGCGGCCAGCAGGGCGGCGCCGGCGGCGGCGTGGTCGCTCATCGGCGCCATCTCGACTCCGTCCAGCGTGAACGTGGCCGGTTCGATGCCGATGAACGAGGGCGACGTGCTCATGACGCCGCCGCGCAACGCGACGTTGAGGGCGAGGTGGTGGCCGCCGAACTGCCAGCTCCAGTCGCCGCCGGCCGCGGGCGCGCCGAAGAAGGCGAGCCAGTAGTTGTCCGGGCTCCAGCCGAGGCGCGCCGCCCGCGCGCTGCCGGCCAGCACGCTCTCGGCGGCGATCACGCCTTGCACCAGCTCCGCTCCTGCGGGGCTCAGCGCGGCGGCCAGAAAGTCGAACAGAGCCGCGCGCTGGGCGGGGCTCAGGTCGCCGGCGCGCACGCCGTTGCGCTCGAAGCGCACCATCCGCGCCGGCAGGTTGGACCAGTTGCTGATTAGCGGGCTGGCCGCCGGCAGCACGGCCGTGCTCGCCTGCTCCTGGTCCAGCGTGCCGAGGAATCGGTCAGCGGCGGCCGCCGCGGCCGCGGCCTCGTTGGCAGCGGACGAATCGGCGGCCGCGCTGGCCGCGACCGGCAGCAGCAGGCACACGCCCAGCACGACTGCGAGCGGACGAATCAAGCGCGCCATGCGCCGATTGTGCACGAAACTATCAAGCGGCGCATCGGCCCGCGCGGCAGGCCCGGCCGGCACCACGACCCGCTGCTGCGGTCGCAACGACCCTCCGGTGAGGGTTTCCCCGTGGTATACTGAGTTGGTCATGCGTTCGTTCAGTACCGCCGGGCCGGTCAGGGCGGCTGATCACTATCTGATACCGCCGCTGTCGCGGATCGACCTGGACGATGTGCTCGGCATGGTGCGGGACAAGAAGTACTTCGTGCTGCACGCGCCGCGGCAGACCGGCAAGACCTCGGCGTTGCGGGCGCTGGCCGACTTGCTGAACGAGCGCGGCTACCACTGCCTCTACGTCACCCTGGAGACCGCCCGCACCACCCGCGACGACGTGGCGCAGGCAGTGCGCGTGGTGCTTGCCGCGCTGGCGCGAGCGGCGAAATCTACCTTGGGCGACCGGTTCCTGCAGGGCGTCCGGGCTGAAATCCTGGCCGACGTGGAGCCGGAACTGGCCCTGAGCGAAGCGCTGTCGCTGTGGGCCGAGGCGGCGCCGCGGCCACTGGTACTGCTGATCGACGAGATCGACACGCTGACCGGCGACTCGCTGCTGTCGGTGCTGCAGCAGCTTCGCGCCGGCTACCCCGACCGCCCCGAACGTTTCCCCCAGAGCGTCCTGCTGTGCGGCCTGCGCGACGTGCGCGACTACCGCATGGACGCCTCCGGCAGCCCCTTCAACATCGCCGCCAAGTCGCTCCGGCTGGGCGACTTCTCGCGCGACGAGACGCTCGCCCTCCTGGGCCAGCACACCGCAGAGACCGGCCAGCCGTTCACCCCGGAGGCGCAGGAGGCGGTGTGGACGCAGACCCGCGGCCAGCCGTGGCTGGTCAACTCGCTCGCCAACGAATCCTGCTTCGAGAACGAGGCGCTACGCGACGATCGCTCCCGCCCGGTGACGGCCGCCGCCATCGCCGCGGCGCGCGAGAACCTGATCCTGGAGCGGGTGACTCACCTCGACAATCTGGCCGACAAGCTGCGCGAAAAGCGCGTGCGGCGCGTGATTGAGCCGCTGCTGACCGGCGCCGAGCGCTACGACTTGACCGACCGTGACGTCGAGTATACGCGCGACCTGGGCCTGATCGCCCGCGATGCCCCGGTCCGCGTCGCCAATCCGATCTACGCCGAAGTGTTGCCGCGGCAGTTGGCGTGGGCGGCCCAGGAGACGCTCGCCGTGTCGCCGCCGCGGTACGTGCAGGCCGACGGCAGCCTGAACGTGGCGCTGCTGCTGCAGGAGTTTCAGGGCTTCTTCCGCCGCCACTCCGAGCACTGGCGACACCGGTTCGCGTATGAGGAAGCGTGGCCGCAGTTGCTGTTGCAGGCGTTTCTGCAGCGGGTAGTGAACGGCGGCGGGCGCATCGAGCGGGAGTACGCGCTGGGCAGCGGGCGGGTCGACCTGCTGATCGTGTGGCCGTTGGCGGACCGCGGGCCGGCGGAGCGGGTGCAGGAGGTGGCGGTGGAGTGCAAGGTGGTGCGGGAGCGCGACGGGCTGGAGCAGACGATAACCGACGGAGTAAAGCAGACCGCGCGGTACGTGGAGCGGTGCGGGGCGGAGGCCGGGCACCTGGTGGTCATCGACTGCCGCGAGAACCGGACCTGGGAGGAGAAAGTATTCCACCGGCGGCCCGACGCCGCGCCGATCGAAGTCTGGGGCATGTAGACTGAAGCCGATCGATGCCGGCTTCCGATCCGAACACGCGCGCCCACCTGGAATGGTTGGGCTTCATCCAGCCGTACGGCTTGGTGGTGACCCCGCCGGCGCTGGTCAAGGCCGGCGCGTTCCTCAACCGGAACGACCGGGAACGGCAGGCCCTGCTGGCCGGCTGCATGGAGGAACCGGAGGAGCCCGAACTGGCCGACGTTGCCAACGCGGACGGCGCCGCTCCCAGCCCGCCGACGCGCATCCGCGACTTCTGCTCGTTCGCCCGCACCGTCCTGGGATGGCGCTTCGGACCCCGGGGCTTCGCGGGTACTGAAGAAACGCCCATCCCTGAAGAACTCACCCTCCCGCTCCCCGACTACGGCGAGATTCTTCAGCCCGACTACGCGGTGCGCGAGCGCGATCCCGCCGACGGCGCCCCGCCGTGGCAACTGCTGGTCCAGGTCCTGGACAACGACCACGACTTTGACCGCGTCGCCACCGGCGGCCGCGGCCTCGACGCCTCCCCCACGGGGCGCGCCGAGCGCCTGCTGCGCGCCACCGGCGTCCCCGCCGGCGTGCTGTGCAACGGCGCCGCCCTGCGCCTGATCTCCGCCCCGCGCGGCGAGACCTCCGGCCACGTGGACTTCCGCTTCGCCGACCTGGTCACCACCGCCGGGCGCCCGCTCTGCTCCGCCCTGCACCTGCTCCTCTCCGAGCAGCGCCTGCTTGCCCTGCCGCGCGAGAAACGCCTGGCCGCCCTGCTGGCCGACAGCCGCCTGTACCAGAACGACGTCTCCGAGCGCCTGGCCGAGCAGGTCCTGCACGCCCTGTACGAGATGCTGCGCGGCTTCCAGATCGCCCACGTCGTCTCCGAGGGCGTCCTGCTGCGCGAGTGGCTGGCCGAGAGCGGCGACCGCAACGAGGTGTACCGCGGGCTGCTGACCGTGATCCTGCGGTTGGTGTTCCTGCTGTACGCCGAGGAGCGCGGCATGCTGCCGGCGGACCAGACCTTCGTCCGCTACTACGGGCTGGCCGGCCTGTACCGACGGCTGCTCAAGGATTCCGCCGACTACCCCGACACGATGGACGAGCGCTACGGCGCCTGGGCGCAACTCGTGGTGCTGTTCCGGCTGCTGCACGACGGCGCGCCCGGCCACCGCACCGGCGGCGCGGTGAGCTTGCCGGAACGCCGCGGCGCGCTGTTCGATCCCGACCGTTACCCGTTCCTGGAGGGGCGTAGCGCGGGCTCGGCGCGGCAGAGGAACGGGCGGATCAAGCCGCCGCGGGTGCCGGACGGCACGATCTTCCGGGTGTTGGACAAGCTGCTGGTGCTGGACGGGGAGCGGCTGTCGTACCGCACGCTGGACGTTGAGCAGATCGGCTCGGTGTACGAGACGATCATGGGGTTCCGGCTGGAGATCGCGGCCGGCGACTCGCTGGCGGTGAAGCCGGCGAAGAAGATGGGCGCGCCCAACACGATCGACCTGGAGGCGTTGCTGGCGCAGCCGGCGGGGCACCGGGCGCGCTGGCTGCAGGAGCGCGTGGACCGCACCGTGAGCGAGTCGGTGGCGAAGGGGCTGCGCGCCGCCGCGGAAATCAACGATCTGCACGGGGCGCTGGACCGGGTGCTGGATCACGCGGCCACGCCGGACGTGGCGCCGCGGGGAGTGATGGTGCTGCAGCCGAACGCGGAGCGGCGCCGGTCGGGCTCGCACTACACGCCGCGCGAGCTGACCGAGCCGATCGTGCGCCACACCCTGGCGCCGCTGTTGGCCCGGCTGCGCGGGGAGGATGGCGGAGCGCCGGCGCCGGAGCAGATTCTGGACCTGAAAGTGTGTGATCCGGCGATGGGATCGGGCGCGTTTCTGGTGGAGACCTGCCGCCAGCTCGCCGACGCGCTGATCGAGGCGTGGCGCGCGCACGGCGTGACGCCGGAGGTGCCGCCGGATGAGGACGAGGTGATCTACGCGCGCCGGCTGGTGGCGCAACGCTGTCTGTACGGGATCGACCGCAACCCGATGGCGGTGGACCTGGCCAAGGTGTCGCTGTGGCTCAGTACGCTGGCGCGGGATCATCCGTTCACCTTCGTGGACCATGCCTTCCGCCACGGTGTAGCCGCGCGAAATAACAACGGGCGCCGTGCGTAATAACTCGGGTCGTCGGCGGCCCGATGGAACGGAGAGCATCCGCGCGGCGTGGCGGGACAGACTGGCGGGCGACGCCGCTCCCGCCGTGCGGCACGCACGCTCACCGAATCCCAATGATATGAGCTGCACCCGGCACGCGGCAGACGATACTTCGCGGGCCGTCAGCGAATAGCTTGAACCCGGGCTCCGGGAGATGGCCTGTGGCGACCGACGTTCCAAGACCGTGCAGCGCGCCGGCGACGCGGGTGGCGCGGCCGGTAGTGGTGTCGACGGTGTATGTGGTGTTGGCGGCTGAGAGGTACAAGGTGGCACCGACCGCGAACAGGCCGTGGGCGTGGTGCTCAGAGCGGCCGACAGGTGCGCCGAGGGGGTTTGGCATGGGGGTGGTCCTGGCGTTGGTGACATCGATGGTCAGTAATCTATCCGTATAGGGATTCGACAAGTAGACGGTGTTGCCAATGGCAGCCAAGCCGAGGTCGAAACCTCGTCGAGAGAGCCCCGGGTTGATCGCACCGATCTCGGTCATCGTGCGCGTGGCGGGATTGATCGACCAGAGCCTATATTTCCCATTCAGTACTGCTACCGCGTACAACAAGCCGTTGACCGAGGTCATGCCGACATCTGAGCCGATCACTATCCCTGTCATCAGTTCCGTTACGGCAAGCGCTGAGTCGTTCAGGTTGACCACCAATAGTTTTTGGTAAAGCGAATAGAGCATGGGTCCGATCCGCGCCAGGCCGGGGCTCCCGCCAGTCTGCACCAGAGGGCTGCCCACGAGCACATCTGACCTGGCGTGGGTCGTCAGATTGACTGCGTTGAGTTTGCGCGAAGCTACGAAAAACACGCTCTCTGGCTTCCAGGCGTTGCCTAGCGGGACCGGGAAGTCCTTCGCGGCGCCGTCTGCGGTGAGCGCCCTGATCCAGCGGAAGCCCGCCACCGGCTCCGACAGGTTGACGACGCCGAGCAGGGGCGCCGAGGAGAGCACTACGTCCCGGTACCGCTTGTCGCCGTGGGCGCGTACCCCCGCCGCGGTAACGGCGCGCTGGGTGTCGGTGCCGGTCTCGGCCTCGGCGTTGGTGGCGAGTTCGACCAGGCCGCGGCGTGCGGCGGTGGCGGTGAGGTCCTTGCGGAGGCGGCCGACGGAGACGGCGCGGCTGAAGTCGGTGCCGGCGGGTGCGGCGGTTTCCTGGACCTCTGACTTGGAGGCGAGGCGGACGATGCCGGCGCGGGTTTCGGTGGCGGTGCGGCCGGCCAGGCCGCGCGGGGTGACGGCGCGTTCGGGGTCGGTGCCGGTGAGCACCTCGGCGTCGGTGGCCAGTTCGACGAGGCCACGCGCGGCGGCGGTCGCGTCGGGGGTGGCGGCGGCCAACTGAGCCTGGGTGACGGCGGCCTCGGCGGTGGCCTTGGCGGCGTTGACGATGACGGTGAGGGCGTTCAGTTGCGCGGTGGTGGCCAGGCCGCTGAGGTCGGGCCGGCCGGGGATGGAGGCCTTGATCCGCTCGACGCTGGCCTGCAGGGCGGCAAGGGCGGTTTCCAAGGCAGCGACGGCGCGGTCGATGGCGCCGGCGTCGCGGCTCAGCGCGGTACGCCGGGAGGTGTCGATGGCGAGGTCGGCCCAGGCGCTGGCGGCGTCGACGGCCACGTCGGCGACCAGGACCTTGCCGGCTGCCAGAACCGGGCGCACGGCGGTCTGCTTGGTGGTGGTGGCGGCGCCCACGTCGATGCCGGCCTCGGCGCCGTCGTCCAGGTAGAGGTCGTGCGCCACGTTGTCGAGGTCATGGACCGAGCCGGAGCGGTGCACGGCGGCGCGCACCCAGACCGCGGCCCAGAGCCACTCGGCGCCGGCGGGACGGTCGACGTCATCGAGGGCGACGGTGAGCGCCTGGGCGGCGGGAATGGGACGGCCCTGATCGTCGTAGGCCAGGCCGGCGGAGATGGTACCGGTCGTACCGGCGATGGTGAGGTCGAGGCCGGCGACGATCTCGCCGGCAAGCAGCGCCTTGGATTGGTCTTCGAGGGCGCCTTCGGCCTTGTCCTGGAGGCGGTTCAGCCAGGAGGCGGGGAGGATCGGGCCGTCGACGAAGTTGGTTCTATCCATGATCTGACTCCAGGTACAGGTCGAAGGTGAGGTCGGGGGCGGCGGCGTCCGTGAAGGAGGCGTCGAGGGTCTGGTCGGGCTGCGGCAAGCGCCAGACGCGGTCGCCGGCGTAGGTCCAGCGGGAAGTGATCGGCAGACCGTTGACTGCCACGGCGGCCGGGCGCAGGCCGTCCGGGATCACCAGATGGTGCAGTGCGGCGGCCGCGCGGGGGCGCCACGGGGAGCTATAGCGCCAGCCGCCGGCAACGGCGGAGACGACGCGGAGGTCGGTGGCGGTGGCGGCGCCGTCGCGGTAGCTGACGTAGGCCTGGACGCGGACCGGGCCGCTCTGGCCCCATGCGAGGCCGGCGTGCACGTGGACGCCGACGTCGGCGCCGAGGACGCGGTGCAGGTAGGCGCGGAGCAGCGCGGCCTGCGGCACGGTGAGCGCGCCGTCGGCCGCTTCCCAGACGTAGACGCGGGGGCCGGGGGTGGCCAGGCGGCCGGCGCCGACGCGGCCGCTGCCGAGGCGCATGCCGTCGCGGGGGAACTCCCACAGCTCATATTGGCCGCGCGCTGCCGAATCGAGATAGGCGAGCACGGAGGCCCTGCGGCTGGCCCGCGACAGCCAATCGGCGGCGGTGGCGAGGCGGCGGCGCCACGGCTGCTCACCCTCGCCCGGCAGCCGCTCGATGCCGAGGTCTCCGGCGTGGCGGCGCAAGGCCTGGGCGTCGGCGGTGGCCGGGAACCAGTTGCGCAGGGCGCGCACGGTGTCGTCATGGGCGACCTGCGCGATGGCGGCGAGGGCGGCCATCAGGCGGCGGCGTAGCGGGATGCGCGTGCCGGGCAGGTCGAAGGCGAGTAACCAGCGCCACATCTTTCAGGAGGCTCCCGGAGTGAAGATGAAGCCGTCGACGCTGGCCGGGGCGCGCGGCGGGCGGTAGACGTAGAAGTCGCCGTGGCGTTCCCAGTCGGCGGTGACGTCCCGGCGCAGGCGGGTGACGCTGAGCAGACGCGGCAGGCTGGGCGGCATGCGCACGTAGAGGTGGGCGGCGCCGGCGGCGCCGGCGGGCCACTCCAGATACCAGCGGCCCTGCACCGGGCCGGCGGTGAACGACTCGCCGACCGGGGTCTGGCGGTCGGCGGAGACGCGCCCGTAGAGGAGCGCGTCGGCGGTGTTGACGCGCGCGCCCTGGGCGCCGACCACGGTGACGCGGGGAGCGAAGATCTCGGTCTCGCCGAGGTCGATCTCGCGGGTGGGGGCAAGTATTTCGAGGCGCGCGAAGGGCTCGGCGTAACCGACCCAGGGCGCCGAGTAGAGATCGCCGGGCCGCAGGGTGGCGCCGAGATCGAGGCCGCGCAGCCAGCGGCGCAGGATGGCGGCGGCGTCCGGCGGGCCGCCGGCGTAGGAGATGGTCACTTCGACGGCGACCTGGTCGGGGGCGCGCACGATCAGGTCGCGGCACAGCAGGGCGTGGCCGTCGAGGGCGCTGCGCACCGCGGCGAGCTGATCGGCGGTGGGCGGGCCGGCGGCGGTGGCGGCCACGACGTCGGCCGAGCCGTAGCCGCGCGGGGTGCGCACGGCGGCGGCGCGGGTGATGCCGGGCACCTGCAGTGCGGCGCGGACGTAGCGGCCGAGGGTGTTGCCCTCGATGAGGGAATCCCAGGCGGCGGCGACGCGGGCGCGGAGTTGGGGGTCGGTCTCGGCGTCGCGGCCGGGGCGGGTGAGCCAGCCGTCGGCGGCGGTCAAGGCGGACACGGCGGGCAGTTCGGACACAATGAGCGCGGTGCCGGGCAGCAGGTTGCCGGCGGCCCCCGGCTGCAGTGCCTCGACCGGCACCGGCACGCTGCCGGGCTGCAGGTCCACGTCGGCGGTGACGCGGAACCCCGGCCCGGCCTCGGCGCGCACCTCGGTGCCGGCGGGCAGGGTGCCGTCGGCGGTAGCGGTGGCGGTGAAGCTGCCCTGCGCCGGCAGCGCGGCGAGCTGACGCAGCCCGACGGTGGCGGCGTGCACCTGCAGCCAGCCGCCGGCCGCGCTGCGGCGGTCGAGTTGCTCGAGCATGGGATTGAGCACCGCGCGGTAGGTGCGCCCGAGCAGCAGCACCATGGTCTCCACCAGGCCGCGCCAGACGCCGGCGGTGCGGCGGTTGGAGACGCCGGTCTGCCGTTCGGCCAAGGCGATCGCCGTCTCCCGTATCTGCGCGTCGCTGGCGCCCAGGAAGGAGCGGTCCTGTTCAGACATGGCCGCGCTCCAGGCCGGGCAGATCGAAGCGCAGCGCCTGCTCGGCCAGCGAGCCGACGGCGCGGAAGCGCAGGGCGTAGCCGGCGCCGTCGCGGGCGGCGGTCACGGTGGCGGCATCGACGCGCGGGTCGCGCAGCGCCACCCGGCGCAGCTCGCCCTCGACCTCGTAGTCGCGCGGGGAGCGGTCGTTGAGCCAGAACAGCAGGTCGCTGCCGGCCTCGCGGTCCCAGGGCAGGCTGCCGCGTGGAATGGACAGTTCCTCGGCCAAGTCCTGGGCCACCAGCTCCGGGCCGGAGAGCTCCGCCAGGTCGCCGGCAGGGTCCGGGACGGCGTCGCGGTCGGCGTCGAGGCGGAGGTCGCTGCCGTAATCCATGGTCAGCTATCCAGCAGCTTCGGCAGCCGGGCGCGGAGCGCCTGCAGCTTGGCCTTGGTGCCCGGCGACACGCCGTGGTCGTGCGGCGCGGCCGGTCCGGGAGTAGTGACCAGCGCCTTCACCTCGTCGATCAACTCCTCCAGCAAGGTGCGCAGGCTCTCCTTCGTGTTGACGATGCGCCACAGCGAGTCACGGACGCGCAACTCGGCGCCGCGCCCGTCGGTGAGCACGAGTTCACCGGCGCCGGCGGCCTGGGCCGGGGCGTGGGCGTCGCCGTGGTAGCCGGCGATGAACGGGTGGCCGCGGTCGCCCTCGATCCAGTCGAGGATGACGAGCTGGCCGACCTGCGGCGGCGCGTAGAGGCCGCGCCCGTCGGCGCCCAGCCACAGCGGGGAGAGCGGTACTGCGGGCACCAGCTCGCCGGTGGGCTGCAGGGTGACGCGGTGCACGACCTCGAGGTCGACCGCGTAGCCGCCGGCCTCGGGGCGGCAGTAGGCGGCGCGCACCAGCGCCCGCACCGGTAGCGACATGCCCTCCCAGGCCGCGGCGCGCACCGCCTCGGCGGTGGATTTCATGCTGCCTCCACCACCAGGCGCGACCGATAGCGCCCGGCCGCGACCTCGAGGCGGGAGTGCCGGCACACCACCGGGCGCTCGTCCACGTGGAGGAGATCACCGCAGGCAACCGGCAGCGCCGGGAGGCTGAGCAGCACGCCGCCGTCGGCCGCGGTCGGCTGCGGCCCGCGCAACGGGCGCTCGATGCGGTAGCCGGTGCGGCGGCGCACGTCGCCGGCGGCGCCGAACGCCAGGACGCCGTCCGGACGCACCAGGGAGGCCAGCGGCGCGCCGGTCGCGGCGGTCAACGAGGTACGCAGCGCCGCCAGCGCCCACCGCCGCGGCGCCCGCGGCGCCGACCAGCGCAGCCGCGCCGGCGGCAGCGTCCGGAGGTCGTGCGGCAGGCCGGCGAGCACCGCCGCGGCCAGTTCGGCGGCGTTGGCGGCGCGCCAGCCGAACGGCCCCACCTCGTCGTCGGCCAGCGCGCCGCGCAGGCTGCGGGAAGCGCGCGGCTCGGCGCGCCAGCGCAGGACCCGGTCGCTACGGCGCACGTCGGTCACCTCACCGGAGACCACGACCGTCCGGCCCCCGCCGGCGCCGAGCTCGACCTCTACCGGCGCGCCAATCGCCGGCGCCGGCGCCGTTGCGGGTGACGTGAGGAGCGCCCACGTCCCTTCGGTGCGCGACGTGACCTGCAACCGCAGGAACGGCACGGATTCGCCGGCCACCGTCACGCGGCAGTCCTGGATCTGCAGTTCGGCCATTTAGTCCTCGCTTGCCCCAGATAGCGGCGTATCGACGCCACGGAGCCGGTGCTCAGCCTCGTTTAGCCACCCATCGAGATCCAGGCCGGCGACGGAAGCGCCCGCCGCGGAGTCCCCCGGTGGGCGCGTGGGCGCCGTAGCAGCGCCTGCAGCGGAGTCGCCCGACGGTGCCGGGGGCACGGTGGCAGCGCCCGGCGCGGAGCCGCTTGGCGGCGCCGCGGGTGTAGTGGCGCCTACCGATAAAGGCGCAACAGCCGCCGGTAGCGAGATCTTGTCGGCTTCGGGATCGAACTCACGCAGCGCCAGCGTCACGATCAGATCGTCGCCGCCGGCGTCGTCATCGACCTCCGGCTGGCGCAAGAAGATTACGTTGGAGAGCTTGAGCGCTCTGGCGAGCTGGCCGCCGAAGGCCCAGACCTGTAAGGCGCCGTCCGCGCGTCTGGCGAGGGCCGCCGCCTGCAGAGTCTCCAGGTGGCGGTAGCGCTGCGTCGCCGCCGGATCGGTCTCCTGGATCTGCAGCTCCAGTCGTATCTGGCGGTCTTCCCAACCGTCGAAGACCAACGAGGCGCCGGTCGCGCCCTGCCGTTTCTGGGCGTCGAGGCTGGCGCCGCCGCCGGTGACGCTGCTGGCCCGCACCAGTGCGGGCAACAGCGCGCCGCCCACGTCGAGAAGGCCGTCGTCGCGGATGGTGAGCGTGCTCACGGCCCGCCTCGCAGCGCCGCCAGTCCTTCCGCAGCGCGCATCAGGTCGGCGTCTTCGGCGTGCAGCTCGACGTGCTCGATGGTCACCCCGGCGCCGTTCTCGGTGCGCAGCCGGCGTATTTCGCGGGTCAGATCGCGCACTGCGGCGGCCAACCCCGAGGGAGCCGGGGATTGCCGAAGGAGCGGCGGCGCGCTCGCAGGCGCAGTGCTCGGCGGCGCCGGATCGGGCGCGGCTGAGGGATCAAGGTCAGCGTCGGCCACGAGCGCCGGCAAGGTCGGCAACGCCGGCGGTTCCAGATCGGCGGCTGCCGACGCGGCGATCAACGGCGGCAGGACCGGCGTCGCCGGCGGATCGAGCTCGGCGGCATAGGAGTCCGCCACCAGCGGCGGCAGAGTTGGCAGCGCCGGCGGTTCGAGTTCGGTGGCCAGCGAAGCGGCGACCAGCGGCATCGAGGCGGGCGCGGCCGGGGGATCAAGGTCGGCGGTGAAGGTGTCTGCGACGAGCGGCGGCAAAGTCGGCAGCGCCGGCGGTTCCAGGTCGGCGGCTGCCGAATCAGCGATCAGCGGCGGCGGGACCGGCGCGGCCGGCGGATCGAGCTCGGCGGTGAAGGTGTCTGCGACCAGCGGGGGCAAAGTCGGCAGCGCCGGCGGTTCCAGGTCGGCGGCTGCCGAATCAGCGATCAGCGGCGGCGGGACCGGCGCGGCCGGCGGATCGAGCTCGGCGGTGAAGGTGTCTGCGACCAGCGGGGGCAAAGTCGGCAGCGCCGGCGGTTCCAGGTCGGCGGCTGCCGAAGCGGCGATCAGCGGTGGCGGGACCGGCGCGGCCGGAGGATCGAGCTCGGCGGCATAGGAGTCTGCGACCAACGGCGGCAGGGCCGGCAGCGCCGGCGGTTCCAGGTCGGCGGCTGCCGAAGCGGCGATCAGCGGTGGCAGGACCGGCGCGGCCGGAGGATCGAGCTCGGCGGCATAGGAGTCTGCGACCAGCGGCGGCAGGGTCGGCAGCGCCGGTGATTCGAGCGTAGCGGCGAAGATACCAGGCAGGGGGAGCGCTGCCGTCATGGCGGCCGTCAGCACACCGGCACCTTGCTCCACGCCGGTGGCAAGGGTTTCCGGGATGGCGCGGCCGGAAGCAGTGAGCTGCGCCAGCGGCCCGCGGCGGGCGTCGGAGTGCGGCAGTTGTTCGTCGGCCCCACGCTGCAGCATGTTTTCCATCTCTGCAGTGAATTTGCTGCCGCCCTGCCCGACCCCCTCTGCGAGCGTCACCGGGATGGCGCGGCCCGCTGCCGTCGAGTCATCTACGTCAAAATATGTCGGGACCCCCGGCCGAAGGTCAGGATTTCGCAGCCACTCGTCCGTGTCGAGGGCTTCCGCGCGCCTATCTTGCCACCAGTTTCGGACATCGAGTTGGGCGCGGTCCATAGGCTCCCACCTGTCCCCCCGGCGCCTCTGACTGCTCGCTCTCTTGACGGCGATACGGGTGCGTTGCATCTCTCTGGTGTCTGCGACTTCGCCAAGCCGCCGCAGCACTACCCCCTCGGACTCTGCGATCTCCGACACCGCGCCGGCAAACTTCGGGTACACCTTCGAGCCGGTCAGGGTGGCTATCGCGCTTGCCCCCTCCTCCCCGAACACCTTCATGTGGTCCGCCCAGTCGGTGTCACTCAAGCCGCTCTGCGCTCGATACTCTCGCAGCCGTGCGATGGTCGCCGGAAAGTCCATGGCGCCGGCGGCGGTCGTGACCTTTGCCAAGCCCAGTTTCTCCATGCCTTCGGAGAACTCTTCGAGTATTGACTTGAGCGCCTCACCAGCTTCGCTGCCTGTTATCTTGGCGTCATGAAACGCGCCCACGGTCGCGAACACCACTTCACTCGGTATGCCGTGCTGGCTTGCCAGCGGCGCGGCCGTAGTGACCGCCTCGGTCAGCAGCGGCAGGGTCGGCGTGTCGAAGAATGCCTGGGTCCGCGCTGCTTGGTCGGCCAAGCGTGCTACCTCCATCTTCGCGTCCGCGGCGGGATCAGCCATCAGCGCGTACGCGGGACGAAGCAACTCGGCGGCATCGCTCGTGGTGCCCTCGGCCGCGTAGCCGAGGCCGGCTGAGTAGCCGGCCAACGCAATCGCGGCCGACTCTTCGAAACCCGCGCTAAGCCCCTCTTTGGCGATTCTGATGAAGTCGGCCTCATACAGCGGCGCCATTTCCGAAACCACGCCAGCACGGCCGAGCGCGAACTGCTGCGCGGCCGCGAGCACCCTCGGCGAGGCCCGATAGCCCGCGTCGAAAGTAGCCGCTACGCCGCCCGCACCGGGCTTGGCGGCGGCCTCGATCGAGTCGATCTTGGCCAGCGCCGATTCGACCTCGCGGCTCAAGGTGATTACCTCGGCTGCGGCCTCGCGGAAGCCGGCGGTGAGGTCCCATACCATGCCGGCAACGCCGGAGATGTCGTCCAGTATGTCGAGCCCGCGCCACGCGCTATCCATGAGCCGGGTGGCGCGGCCGGTCTCGCGCCCGGCGTCGCGGGTGCCGCGTGCCAAGCCGTCGGTCGCACGTTCCGCGCGGTCGGCGGCGCGGCTGGTGGTGCGCGCCATGCGCTCGGCGCCGGACGCCATGCGGTCGGTGGCGCGGTCGGCCTGGCGCGCCGCAGCCGACATCCCGGCACTGAAGCGGTCGCGGAACAGCAGCGTCGCCGCAGCGACCAAGTTAGCCACGCCTGCCTCCGAACGCCAGACGCCAGGCGTCCGCCATCGCCTCCACCTCCAGTTGGCGCGCCGCGTGCGCCTCCGTCATCAGCTCAGCAGCCTCGCTCGCCGGCAACTCGCGGATGTCGACGCCCAGCCAGCGCCGCACGTACAGGCGCCGGCGCGTCGCCGCCGTTACAGTTGCTGCGTTTCGATCTCCGCGCCCAGGCCGAAAAAAGGCAGCAACTCGTCGTCCACGAAGCGCTGCACCGCCAGCGGGTAGTCGCGCAGCCGCCCCATCACCTCGCCTCGGTCCGGCGCCAGGATCACCGCCGCCAGCAGGTTGCGGTTGGCGGTGTTCGGCTTGCGCGCCGCCCCCGAAAACAGGTCCGCCTCGCCGGCATGCGGCTCCCGGTACAGGAACACCTCGCGGGCCTGCCCGCCGCCGCGCGCCGGGTAGCTGATGCGCCCCAGATACACCCGCCCGTGCCGCTCCTTCAGTTGCTCCAGCTTATCCGCGCTGACGCCGATCCCGCTCAGTTCCTCGTTCATTCGTCACTCCCCCCGGGGACGTACAGCTCAGCCCCCGCGCTGCGCGGTATCCGCGTCTGCTTGCCTTCCAGCTTCACCATCACCCGCTCCCCTTCCTGCGACGAGAAGCCCGACTTGGTGATCTTCACCTCCAGCTCGTCGACCGTCGGCTCCTGCAGGTCGTTGCCGTAGGTCAGCGTCACCTGCCGCGGCTTCGCCCCCAGCGCCCCGGTCGCCTTGGTGGCCTCCGTCAACTGGTCGTACTGATCGCGCGCATTCGCCGTGCGGCTCGTGCTCCTTCAACTGGATCAGCCGCTGTCCGGCTGCCAGGATCGACAGCGCCCCTTGCCCCAGGTAGTGGGCGAGCTCCGCCGTCACCCGCTCCCGGTCATACGGCAACTCCCCGCCGTACAGCCGGTCCGCCTCCGCCGCGCCCGCAGCCGCCTCGGCCTCCGTCAAATGGGGAACCAGTTGCCCTTTTGACGGTGCGTCCACCACGGCCGGCGCCGCCTCGGCAGCACTCAAATCGGTCACTGGTGACCGATTTGGCGGCGCGTCCACCACCGCCGGCGCTGCCGGCATGCTCTCCGGCGCGGCCTGCGCCGCCTGGTGGTCGCGGCACCGCTGCAACAGCGACGCCAGCGAGCTGTCCTCGGAGATCGTATTGCCCCGCTCGTCCATCAGCGCCCACTCGTTCCGCCTCGTCCTGCCGCTCCCGTTGTACGGCGCTCGCATCGACAGTAGACGGAGCCCGGCGGCCTGCGCCGCCTCCGTCACTTCCTTCTTGGTCACCCTTCCCATTCGGGTCTTCCTCCGCTTCTTGATTTCTTGGATGCGCGCAGCCACGTCGCCCAGATTCGCCTCCGTCGCTACGTGGTTGCCCTTCTCATCCCACAGCTCCCAGCCGTTCGGGGCCGTCCGCTTCAGCTTCAGGCCGGCGGCGGCAGCCTCCGCCCGCACCCGATCAGCCTTCAACTCGCGGCGCATCCGCCGGCCGTCTTCCGGGCTGCCGCATACCTGGATGGGGCGGCAGCCGCCGAGGTAGCGCAACTCCGCGTCCGGTACGCTCGTGACGTAGCGTGGGTTCGCGTCCGATCGGTCCGGCGGATGCACCCGCCACGAAGGGTTGCGCCAGCTCAGCCGCAGCCCCGCCCGGTGCGCCGCATCCGCTACCTCGCGGCCCCAGGGGCTGAGCACGTCGGCCACGTGCCCCTGCAACTCCGACTCCGGGATCCACAGCCCTTGCCGACCGCGCCACTCCACCCGGCCCGGCAGCGGCCGCGCGTCCTCCAGCACCAACCCGTACACTTGGTGCGCCGGCAACTCGTTCAGCACCGCCGCCGGCAGGTCGTCCTCGGTCAGCGGGCGGCAATCCACCAGCTCCGCGAGGCCGATCACCGCCGAGGGGCGGTCCCCATGCCTCGTCGCGTGAATCAGCAGCGCCCCCCGGTACTTGAGCGGCCGCGGGCGCACCTCAATCGTCTTGACGCCGCCGACTATCATCGTGGCGTACGGTTCGTAGATGGTGAGCGCCCTCACAGCGGCTCCCCGTACACGTGCGCCAGACACCGCGCCGCAGACTCCAGCGTGAGCGCCACCTTCACCGTGCGCACCGCGCTGAACACCGGCAGCGGCACCCCCGCGCACGGCACCACGATCACCGGCTTGCCCATCGCTACCGCGTACCCCATCTCGAACCACAGCCCGCCGCTCGTCGACGCCTCCGGCAGCCACACCACCACCGCCGCCGCCTCCCGCACGTCCCGCAGGTCATCCTCCGCCTGCTCCCGCCGCGTCGAACCGAGGTGGTTCCCGTCGATCCAACTCGACGTGCACCTCCAGCCGCTGATCTCGCTCACCAGCCGCGCCGCGTCGGCGGCACGCCCGCGGCAGTCATACGGCGCCGCCAGGTAGTACTTCACGGCTGCTTCCCGTCCACGTCGGGCGGCGCCACCGTGACGGTGAAAAACACCGCCGAGCGGGTGCGCGCCGCCTCGTGGATGGCGCCGTGCACCACCTCCGGCACCTCCGCCAGCCACGGCCACCAGCGCTCATCGATCAGCATCTCGTCCGCCTCGTCCGGCTTCACCAGGCACTCGATCGACGAGCCGAGGTACCACCGCAGCCGCTCGTCCACGGGCATCTTGAGCGCGTCATCGAGCTCGTCCCGATGGACGGGAAAGGTGTCGCGGCCAAAGATCTCCAGGGCGTTCATGGGCGTGTTCGTCATGGGGTCCGCCTCCGCCACGGCCTGAACGAGCAGTAGTGGCTCAGCGTCATCTGCACCATCAGCGCCAGCATCAGATCGCGGTCCTCTCTCTTGAGACGGTGGTAGTAGCGCCACGCCCGCCGGCAGGCCGCCGTGTACTGCTCCTCCGTCTTCACGCCTTGCATCAGCCGCCCGAGATACCGCTCGATCCGCTCGATCGTGGCCTTGGCGCCGGCCCTGACCGCCTCCGCCGCCTCCGTCACCGCCGGAACCCCTCGCTCAGCCGCCGCACCCCCGGCGCCGCGTGGCGGCGGACCGAGGCGGAGCGCGGCGCCGGGCGGGCCGACGGCGATGGCTGCCGGCTCGCCGCCGCGTCCCGCGCCGCCGCCTTCCTGACCAGCAGCCGCTCCAGCTCCTCCACCGCCGCCCGCGCTACCGCCGCGCAGGTCGCGCCCAGGCCGAACTCGTAGCCCCGGCTGCGGCGCTCCGCCTCCACCAGCTCGCCTTCCGCCGCCGCCTTCGCACGCGCCTGCCAGTTGCCGTCCGACTGCCGCTGCAGCCAAATCCCCACCTTGCATGACGTCACGCACCAGCCTCCGGAGCCAGCGCCGCGGCCTTGCGGACCTCGGCGGCGTGTTGCCGCTCCACCTCGATGTTCATCAGCCGGTAGGCCGCCGCGTCCAGCAGCAGCATCTCCCAAGCCAGCGCTTGCCGGCGCCGCCCCTGGGTCCGCAGCCAGGCGCGCATCCGCAGCGCCACCGCCGACGGCGCCCCGCCCTTGCGCGCGCACCGCTCGAACGCCCGCTCGATCCGATGCACCTCGGCCGCCGCCTGGGCGTCGGTCCCCGGCCCGCTCACGCGGCCCGCTCCGGCGGCGGCGGCGGTTGTTCCTGCCGGCTCGCTTCCACGCACACCAGGCACAGGTGCGGTGTCACCATCTCCTCCGGCTGCCGCTCCCGCCCGCAGGTCACGCAACTCACCGGGGGCGGACACGCGACCAGCACCAGCGCCTGCGCTATCGCCACCACCGCGGCGGCCGTCAGGAACCGCAGCAGCAGGTGCGCCGGGCTGCTGCCCTCCGGCGTCGCCAGCAGCACGCCCACCCCCAACGCCGCGCAGCACACGTAGATCAAAAGGGAGCGCCAGAAACGAGCCCGGAGACCGGGAGGTGCCCCCGGCCCGCTCTGACGCTCCCTGTTCCCATTGCGATGTTCAGGCTGCCCCATCACGGCAGCTCTCCCGGATGCGTGAGGATGAGCCGCAGCGCCTCGACGCGGGTGCGCGCGATGGCGCACCGGGAGGAGACCAGCACGCCCTTCACCGGCTGCCAGAAGAACACCTCGAAGCAGCCGCGGCTTGGGCGGACGGTGTAGAAGTCCCCCATCAGGACGCCCGCCGCAGCCGCGCCCGCGGCACCACGTAGACGCACTCGATCGGCGCCGCCAGCCGCCGGCCCGGAACCGCCGAGTCGGGCGCCACCAGCACCGTGCGCTGCTGGCGCAGCACCCGGCGGGCGAGGATCACGTCCGCGCACTTGATCGCGGTGACCCGCGCCAGGTCGGCGCCGCCGAGGGTCGGCGAGTTGATCACCACGTAGTCGCCTACCGCCACCATCACGAGACCAGCGCGCGAATGCGCATGGGGGATTCCCCCGTTCCCTTGCGCCGCTCGTGGCGGTGCGGGCGGCGGTGGACGGCGTGCTGCACGATCGACGACGCCGCCTCCGGGAAGCCGCGGTCGGCCAGCACTTGGTCGTAGGCGGCGCGGGCTGCCTCAATGGCGGACAGCGCGCCCTCCACACGGAGCTCGAAGTCCTTCGGGGGGCGCCGGCGGCCCGCAAGGATGTGGCTGAACGCCGTGGGGTCGATTTCGCACAACACCGCCACCTCGCCCTGCGTCACACCCATGCGCGCAACGCGCGCTCTGATGTCTGGAACGCTCATGGCCATAGCATTGTATTGCACACAGCAATATGTCAAGCGGTAGTTGCTGCTATCTTTCGCGCTGTGATCGGCACGCGGCTTGCTGCCCGCAGAAAGGCTCTCGGTCTCAACCAGGTGGACCTTGCTGCGGCAATGGAAGAAAGCTACAGCCAGTCGACGATTGCTCTAGTGGAGGGAGGGAGACGGGACATGTCGCTTGCTCGCGCCACCGATGCGGCGCGAGCCCTGAACACCTCTCTCGACTACTTGGTCGGCCTCACCGACGACCCGGCGCCAGCCGACCAGCGAGGCACAGCCTCCGATCTGAGCTATGTCGTGGTGCCCTGGGTGCGCGACGTCCGCGGGGCCGCGGGCGCCGCCATGCCGGTGTTCGACGAATCGACGGAGTTCGGTGTCGCGTTCCATCGGACGGTGCTGCCCGACTGGGCCCGCCACGATCACATGGTCTGCATCAGCGTCGCCGGCGACTCCATGGAGCCCGCCCTGCGAGACGGCGACCTCGCAGCTCTGGATCACTCCAAGAACGAACCGCTGGACGGCGGAGTCTTTGTGATTCGTACCGAGGACGGGTTGGTGATCAAGCGTCTGCGCGGCCGAACCGGCGCTTGGCGCCTGACGAGCGACAATCCGCGCTACCCGCCGCGTGCAGTGCACGCTGCGGATCGCATCATCGGCCGCGTCGCTTGGTCCGGTCCGCCGCGCGATTCATAGCGCGCGCCGCCGGGTGTGCTTATCCACGCTTCCAACTATCCGGGAAGGGCGGCAGTTTCCTATTCAACCGAGCCGGGTCCATCGGGTCGCCCACCTCTACCGGCTCGTCGAAGTTTATTGATCCGTCCTCATTAAGGCGATACCAACCGTCGCGGGCCTGTATGGCCCAGCCGCCGTCCGGGAGATCCATCAACACAGAGCCCCGCCGCCGCAACGGCAATTCGGCCATGATCTGATCAAGGGTGAGGCGGGGGATGCGGCAGGGGCGGCCGTGGTAGTCGCAGTCTAGGTTCTCGTCAGCCATCCAAATCGCTCCAACAACATATCGAACTGCAGCGCGATCGGCAAGAAGTCGGCATACCGCCACTGACTGAGCCCCGCGACCGATGTCTCGTTCGCCAGCGCGTCGATCTGGGAGACCAGCGCCGCATCCCCGGAGCGCCACGCGACGTACTGCGCGTAGGCGCGGGCGAATATCTCGTCGGGGTGCATCAGGTAGCGGAGCGCGTCGAGCATCTCCTTAGTGTCTTCGTGCGGGTCTTGTTTGTAGTGTTCTTTCGCACCCCGGTATCTATCCTGAAATTCGCGGTACACCTTGGTGTCGGATATCACCGCGAACAGGTCTGCCGTGTCTGCTCCGCGCTTGCGCAACTGCCACTTCAGCTGATGCCCGATCTCGTGCGCCAGTGTCAGCTCGAGAATCGCGCTATTGGGATCCACAGCGATCAGCACGCCTGGAATCGAGAATCCGTCGCCGTCCGGCACCGCCCATGAGCTCAGCATCAACTGTGGCAGGTCCCAGCTATGCACCCCGTCTATCGCCTTGATGGTGTGTTGTAGACGGCCAAGCGCCGCCTCGTCCGAGTACGTGTCGGTGGAGAGCGTGTCTTCGACCCGCTTGACAGCCGGCTGTCCTGGCGCGGCAGCACGGGGCGGCACCGGTGACACGCCAAGCCCCGCGGCGGCGAATTGCCCGTCGCGCTGGCGGAACTGCTCGCCGAGCTGCTCCATGCGCCCAACGCCAGGGTTGCGCTCAAAGCCTTCATCGATGCCTTCGTAGCCAGCGTGGGCCGTGTTCGTATGATCGTTCTTGTAGCGCTTGACCCGCAACTTCGGCGGCTCGGTCTTGATATCCTTCACGCCGGGCGCGCCTAAGTTCTTATATCGCTCGTACCGCGCGCGGCTCACGAAGACCGTGTAGCACTTGCAGCCCCAACCGTTCATAGGGTTGGCGACCGCCCAGAACGGATCGTCCTTTGACAGCAGCACGCCGTTCCACTCCAGATGCTGCTCGCGGTGCTTCTTTGACGGGCCGACTCGGTAGAGGATGTAGGGGTGACTCTTGGAGCGTTGGCCGCGCTCCCACACGCCGGCCTGGGCGGCCTGCCGCGTGTTCACCCGCCAGATCGTGTCGAGCCGCCATGACATGTAGCGCTTCGCGTCCGCTACGTCCTTCGGGTCGTTCGGATCGGGCGGCTGGTAGCGGCCCCACCAGCCGCGCTTGGCCATCTCCTCCGCCATCCCCTTCTTCCACGTGTCGGCCGGCGTTCCCTCCTCCAGCGCCTTGGTGATCGACGCCTGGACGTCCTTGAGCATGTCCAGCTTCATCATGTTGGCCACGGTGAAGGCGATGGCATGCTCCTCGCGCCACACCTCGCGGTAGTCGTAGCCCATGCGCACGCGCTTGCGGCGCAGGTAGTCCACCGCCTCCTTGGGCGGCGGCCCCGCAGGATAGTTGCCGCCGGCCATCAGCCGGTGCGGTCGCTGAAGTGCAGGTCGCCGAGGCCGCGGGCGCGCAGCAGGTCGGCGGCCAGCTCCTCGACGAAGCGCTCCCCGTTCAGCATCGCCAGCAGCTCCGGCAGCCGCCGCTGCGCCTCCTCCGGCGATTCCATCCGATCAGCCCACTCCCGCACCGCGTCATGCAGCGGACCCATGATCGGCTCCCAGTCCCGCTCCTCGATCAGCTCGGCGAGGTCGGCCTCCACGTCGTTGCGGCGGGGCGGCGGCACGCTGCCCGCCGCGTTCATGGCGGCCGTGACGTAGCGCTGCAGCGCGTGCGCCGGCCCCGCCGGCCCCGGCGGCGGCGCCGGCGGTTCGATCACCGCGTCGCCTTCCTCCGGCTCGGTCAGGCCCAGCTTGGCGTAGATCTCCGACCGCTTCACCGGCAGCCCCCGGTCGATCATCTTCGCCGCGTTCTCGATCAGCGAGTTCACGTCCTCCGCCCGCGGCACCGGCAGCCGCACCACCGGGTACGCTTCCTGCGCCCCCCAGTTCAGCGTCACGTAGGGCACCACCAGGTCCCGGTTCAGCGTCGTCTCGAGCTGATCCGCGTCCGCCTCCTTGATGTCCAGCCGCACGTCTTCCTGCGCCGTGTCCGCCCCCAGCCGCCCCGGCGTCCCCTCCGTGGTCGCCGTCTGCCCCAACACCAGCTTGCTCAACTGCCCGTCGCACCACTCCGCCAGCGCCCGAAAGTGCTCGGTCGACGAACCCGGCTTCACCGCGTCCACCACGTCGATCACCATCGTGTCCGGGATCACCACCCCCAGATCGCGGCCCATGTTGCGCACCGCCCGCTTCAACACCGCGAAGTCCTGCTCGGTGGCGTTCTTCGGGAACTTGCCCACCCGCAGCGGGTGGCCGAACACCTGCATGAACGCCGCCCAGGCCGCCACGTCCACCGACTTGATCAGCGCCACGTAGGCCGCCGCCAGCGCCAGCCCCCCGCGCACCGCCAGCCCCGACTTCAGTTGCGGCTGATGCACGATGAACTTGTAGGGCGGCAGCGCGGTGCCCTCGCCGCCGTCGAACAACCGCAACTCCGCCCCCGTGCGCCGGTCATACTGAAACCAGCTCGGATGCCGGTAGTGGTAGGCGGCCGGGCGCCACGGCACGCGCGCCGTGTCCCACACGATCTCCACCGCGCTGTAGCCCTTGCCCAACGCGTCCAGCGCGTCCCCGATCAACTGCGCGAACTGCGGCCGCTGCACCACGTCGCGCCGCACCGCCGCAGCCAACTCCTGGTCGCGGGCCGCGTCGCTGGCCGGCTCCACCACCGGGTCCAGCCCCACGATGGAGAGCTTGCGCGTGCTCAGCACCGAGCGGTAGTGCGGATCGCGCTCCTCCATCTCCTCCGCCAGGATCATCAACTCGCGCGCGTTGCCCTGCTTCGCCTCCCGCACCAGCCCCGCCAGCCGCACCGGGTCCAGCGCCGCCGCGATCTCCTGACTCTCATACGGCGAGCGCAGGCCGCCGTAGGCGTCCGCCGCCGCAGCCTCGGCAGCCAGCTCCGCCGGCGCCGGGAGCGGCGGCTCAGGCGTACTAGCCGGCCGCTGCCTCTTCCCAGTCTTCTTCTTCGCCATGCGTGATGCCTCTCCAGTAGTCGCCGCCGGTCGGGTCCGCCACCGACTCGTATTGATACGGCTGGTAGGTGTCGTCGTCGTTGTGGCGCGCGTACACCACCAGCATCCCCGACACCACCGAATCCCCGTGCCGCTGCTGCCCCGGCGCTCCGGTCCGCTCCGCGATCACCGGCACCCCCCGATCCAGCACCACCACCCGGTGATCGTCCAGAATCCCCGCGTGCTGCGGCAGCCGGAACCCCTCATCCTCCAGCAGCGCCCGGTAGCGCGGCAGGTACTCGGCGTAGGTCGCCCGCGACAGCATCACCTCGTGCACGTAGGCCGGCCCCCGCTCCTGCGCCACCAACTCCGCCAGCATCTGCCCGTTGCCGCGCGCGTCGATCGCCGCCCCGGCGAACCGCACCAACCCCTCGATCACCGCGTCCAGCACCTGCTTCTGCTGTTGAAACGGGATGCCGCGCATCTCCACGTACACGATCGCCCGCAACGCCAGCCGCTCCGTCTCCGCCGCCGCCGAGATCAGCGACAGGTCGCCGCTGCGCGCCACGTCCTGCCCCACGTAGCACAGCGGCAGCCGCCCCGCCTCCCGGTGCTCCGCCCGGTGCGCCGCCAGCACCGGCTCCAGGTGCTCGGCGATCCACCGCTCGGTCGCCGCGCGCCGTTCCTCCTCCGGGAGATAGGTGAACGCCGCCGGCTGCTCGTAGCTCAGCACCGGAATCGCCGCGTCCATCGCCCGCTCCACCATCGCCCGCGGGAAGTACTTGCTGCCGCCGCGGGCCGGCACGCAGTACAACTCCTCCTGCGCCGCCTCCCCGTAGGTCGCCACCAACTCGTCCAGCCAGGCGCGCTGGCCCGCCGCGCTCCACTCGCCGCCCTTGCCCCGGCGCTCCAGGATGCGCCGGTACAGCCCCTCGTCGAGGGCGTCCTCGATAGTGGTCTTGTGCACGCTGTAGGGCCGCTTGCCCTGCCGGCACTCCTTGATCAACTCGTTGAAGTCCGACTCCTCCCCGTTGTGCGTGCTCAGGATGCGCACGTCCCCGCCCCACATCAGCAACGCCAGCGCCGCCTTCAGTATCTCCCCGATGTCGTCCACGAACGCCGCCTCGTCGATCACCACCCGCCCCTGCTTGCCGCGCAGCGTCGTCGCCCGCGACGGCAGCCCGATGATCCGCTTGCCCGACGGGAACGTGATCCGGTAGGTGCGGATGTCTTCCTCCTCGTCCCGGATCACCTCTTCCTCCACCGCGCTCGCCGCCTGCTGGAAGATGCGCGCCCACTCCGCGCACGTCAGGACGAACTCCCGCGCGATGTCCAGGTTGTAGCTGATGTAGTACACGTCGATGCCGCCGCTCCGCGCCGCCGCCAGCACCGCGTCCGCCGCCTCCGCCCAGGTCGCGCCGATCCGCCGCGACTTCTCGTACAGCTTGACCTGCGCCGCGTCCCGCACCCAGCGCTGCTGGTACGGCAGCAGCACCGCGTCCGTGGTCACGCCGCCGTTCGTCACGCCGCCGCCGGTCATGCCGCGACGCCGAGGATGCGCTCCCTGATCGCCGCCACCGTGCCCGCGCTCAGCCCCGCTTCCTGCGCCGCCGCGCTCGCCTCCGCGGCCGCCGCTTCCGCCACCTCCTGCCGCAGCCGCCGCCGCCGCTCCGCCGACCGGTCCGCCGCCTGCTCGGTCTCCCGCACGCTGCGCGCCACCCGCCCCAACAACTCCGCGATGCGGTGGATGCGCTCCGGATCGTCCGGCTCTGATTCCTGCACCTCCTGAATCTCGATCATCAGGTCGAAGGTGATGGTGCGGAGCTGATGCACCAGCACCTCGCTGAGCTGCTGCTGGCCCTCGGCGCCGGCGTGCGCCAGGTACGCCTCCACCACCTCCCGCGCCTGCCGGTTCTTGGTGGCGAACTTGCGCATCGCCACGTGGTAGCGGTTCACCGCGCTCTTCGACACCACCACGCCGCCCGCTTCCTGGTTGATGGTGTCTGCGATCTGCTGCTGGGTCACCCCCGGCGTGGCCAGCAGGGCCTGCAGCCGCGCGCGCAACTCCGGGGTCAGCAGGTCGATGGTGCTTGCCCTCGGCATTTCTTTCAGTGAGGGAGGCCCGGCGTCAGGTCGGGAGGGGGCGGTCTACGCCGGGGACCCGCAGGTGGCCGGTGGCTACGTCCGCGCCGCGCCGGGTCAGCTTGGCCAGGGTCATGCCGGCGGCGCCGTCTCCCATCGTCACCAGGCGCTGGCCGGCCAGCCAGATGATGTCCTCGCGTACCGCCGCCACCGGGATGCGGTGCCCGTAGCCCTCCAGCAGCCGCTGCAGCATCTCGCACGACAGCGTGTAGTCGGTGTCCGCGTGCAGCCCCTGCAGGATGGCGATGCGCCGGTTGGCGGCGAACACGTCGGTCATTGCTGCGCCGGAGCCGGGGCCACCGGCAGCTGCGCTCGCTTCAGAAGCTCGGCGTAGACCACCTGGGTGATGTTGTTCAGCGCCTTGAGTTGCCCTTGGACCTCCGACACCGTGGCGATGATCTCGCGTTCGTAATTCCGCGTCTCGCTGACCCGCCGGTGCAGCAGGGTGATGTCTTCCTGCTCGATTTTGTCGATGCGCTTGGAGACCTGGTCGATCGCGGCGCGGAAGTCGGCCTTGAGCTCGAGGGTCTGCTTGCGGCGCTCGCGGCGCAACTCGAAGATGAGCGCCAGGAAGGTGATGACCGCCGCCGCCGCCGAGGCCATGATGTGCCACTCCATGCCCGCCACGGTAGCCGCCGCGGACCGCCGGCAGTAAATGACATTTGTTATTATTCACCGCCCGCTGCCGGGGGTGATGGTAGGCGCATCTTTTGGTTCTTCCGGTATTTCCGGGATGGAGGGGTTGAACAGGCAACGGTAACCCCGTCAATCTGAAAGCTGAAACCCAACCAGAAGACGGAGGCTACCGTTGCCAGGGACTGATATTAGCGAAGCGCTCGGAGAGTGGGAAGGCTACGAAGTGACCGGCGCCACCCGCCGCCAGGATAAGGCGGTGGAGATCGAGTTGACCCCCATCGACGGACGCCCGGGGGTCTGCAGCGGCTGTCAGCAGGAGGTCGCGGCGGTGCATGACTACGAACCGCGGAGGGTGCGCGATCTGCCGATCCTGGGCGCGTTCACCACCCTGCGGCTGGCACGCCGCCGGCTGGCCTGCCCGCAGTGCGGACCGAAACTCGAACACCTGAGCTGGCTGGCCCCCTATGCACGGGTCACTCAGCGGCTGGCCGAGAGCGTGGCGCAGCTGTGCGCGGTGATGCCAATCAAGCACGTCGCGCGGCACTTCCGGTTGGGCTGGGATGCGGTGAAGGAGATGGACAAGGCGTACTTGCAGCGCACCCTGGGACCGGTGCGGTTGCACGGGGTCACGCTCCTGGTGATGGATGAGTTCGCGCTCCGGCGCGGACATCGCTACGCCACGGTCATCGCCGATGCGGTCACCAAGCGCGTGCTGTGGGTAGGCAAAGGTCGGCGGCGTGAAGACATACGGCCATTCTTCCAACTCTTGGGCGAGGCCGGCTGCGCGGCCATCAAGGCGGTGGCGATGGATATGAACGGAGCTTACGAGCCGGAAGTGAAGCAGCACTGTCCCCAGGCGCAGATCGTGTACGACCTGTTCCACGTAGTGGCCAAGTATGGGCGCGAGGTGGTCGACCGGGTGCGGGTGGACGAAGCCAACCGGCTGCGCGGTGACCCGCAAGCGCGGGCGGTGGTCAAAGGGTCACGCTGGCTGCTGCTGCGGAATCGTCGGAACATCCGCAAGCGGGCTGACCGGATCAGGCTGCGGGAACTGCTGGAAGCCAACGCGCAGATCGCTGCGGTCTACATCCTGCGGGACGATCTGAAGCACCTGTGGGACTATCGCCGTGAGGGGATGGCGCGGCGGTTCTGGGAGCAGTGGTACGGGCGGGCGCTGGACAGCGGGATCGCGCCACTGATCAGGTTTGCGAAGGCCATGAAGAAGCGGCTGCACGGGATACTGGCGCACTGTCACTGGCCGCTGCACACCAGTGTAATCGAAGGCATCAACAACAAGATCAAGGTGATCAAGCGAATGGCCTACGGGCTCCGCGACAACGACTACTTCTTCCTCAAGATCCGGGCCGCCTTCCCCGGAGATACCGGATGAACCCATCTTTTCTCAGGAGGGGTAGGTGACTGACAAGCTCAAACCCAACATCCTGATCCTGTCCGCCGTCGGCGTGGTTCTGGTCACGGCCATGGCGTTCGCGTTCCCGCTAGCCCAGGAGGCCGTCCTGGTCGCCGCCGGCGGCTTGGTCGCGGGCTTCGTCTCGGTGATGAAGGAACTGGTGGCGCCCAGCGCGCCGCCCGAGAAGACGGTGCCGGAATCCACCGTTCTTCCCGTCGTCGAGGCGCTCGCCGCGATCGCGCGCCCGGCCGCCGAGGCGCATGCCGCCACCGGCGCCACCGACCAGCGCGCCAACGGCACCCGCGCCCCCGGCGGCTAACGGATCAGGTTCGTCTCGTTCAGAGGGCCGCCGCCCCGGTCACCAACCGGGCCGCGCGGCCCTTCTTGCGTCCGGAGGGCGGCTCGGTCCGGCAGCCGGCGGCGGCGGTCCCGGCAGCCAGCGGGGCAGGTGGTTCCGGCAGCCGGCGGGGTGGCGGTCCGGCAGCCGGCGACGGTTCCGGCAGCCGGCGGCGGGCGGTGGCGGACGGGCAGTCTGGCCCTCCGCGACGGGTCCCGGACCCGCCCGGTCGGCCCGACTCGTCCCGTTTCATCCCGTCCGATCCCACCTCATCCCGCTTCATCCAGGCCCGAGTTATTACGCACGACGCCCGTTTTTATTTCACCCCGGTTCACCACGGCGACTCGCTGCTCGGGTTGACCCGCCGCCAGGTCGAAGCGCTGCACTGGCAGGGCGGACAGCCGATCCTGGCCGGCTTCGGCGTGCGCGAGGCACTGGAAAAGGCGTCGGCGTTGCGCCGCCGGATACGCGAGGCGGACGACACCGTGACCGACGAGCAGTTGCAGAAGCTCTGGGCCGACGCGCGGGACGCGGTCGCCGAGGTGCGGTTGTTCGGTGACCTGACGCTGGCCGCGTTCTTTGAGGGCGCCAAGCCGAAGGAGCGCGCGGCGCGCCTGGCGGCCTACCAGGAGGCGATCCTGACGCGGGAGGCGCGGCAGCGGCACGCCGGGGAGATGGAGGCGCGCCGTCATGCCGAGCAGCCGTTCGCCCCGTTCCACTGGGAGATCGAGTTCCCGGAAGTGTTCGAGCGCGAGAATCCCGGCTTCGACGCCTTCGTCGGCAACCCGCCGTTCGCGGGTGGCCGGAACCTCAGTGCGGCCACCGGGGGTATCTACTCGAAGTGGCTGCAGATGCTTCACGAGCGCACCAGTGGCGGCGCTGATCTTGTTGCGCACTTCTACCGACGTGCGTTCGCGCTGCTCCGCAACGGCGGCGCGTTCGGCCTGATCGCCACCAACACCATCTCCCAAGGCGACACCCGCGCTAGCGGCCTGCGCTGGATCTGCGAACACGGGGGCGACATCTACCGAGCCACCAAGCGCGTCAAGTGGCCGGGCGAAGCCGCCGTCGTCGTCAGCGTGGTGCACGTCACCAAGGGTGAGTACATCGGTGGAAGGACGCTCGACGACGCCCGCGCGGCCCGGATCACCGCGTTCCTGTTCCACCAGGGCGGCCACGCCGATCCCGTACGGCTGGTAGCGAACACCGGCAAGAGCTTTCAGGGAAGCATCGTGCTTGGCATGGGATTTACTTTCGACGACACCGACCGAAAAGGTGTCGCGTCGCCGCTTGCGGATATGCGGCGGCTGATCGAGACCGACCCACGCAATCGCGAAGTGATCTTTCCCTACATCGGCGGTGAGGAGGTGAATACCAGTCCAACCCACGCCCATCATCGCTACGTCATCAACTTCGGTGAGCGAAACGAGGAGGAATGCCGCCGCAGATGGCCTGAAATAATGACGATAGTTGAGGAGCGTGTAAGGCCGGAACGAGCCACCAAAGACGGCAGAAAGTATCCAAGAATGGTCAATGAGTGGTGGAAGTACTGGACCCCCAGACCTGGCCTTGAGGCCGCCATCGCCGGCCTGGAACGAGTGCTGGCCGTCTCCCGAGTCAGCGAGCATCCTGGCTTCGCGTTCCTGCCGTCCAGGACGGTATACAGTGATCGCCTCATCGTCTTTCCCTACGATGCTTATGAACTGTTCTGCGTGATCCAATCGAGAGTCCACGAGATATGGTCCCGATTCTTCGGATCGTCACTCGAAGACAGACTCACATACACCCCCACCGACTGCTTCGAGACCTTTCCGTTCCCCGACCGCTGGGACACCCATCCCGCCCTTGAAGCCGCCGGCAAGGCGTACTACACCTACCGTGCCGCGCTCATGGTCGAAAACAAGGAGGGGCTGACCAAGACCTACAACCGCTTCCACGACTACTACGAAACCGACCCGCGCATCACCAAACTGCGCGACCTGCACGCCGCCATGGACCGTGCCGTCCTCGACGCCTACGGCTGGACCGACGTCCCCACCGACTGCGAGCTCCTCCTCGACCACCCCATCGACGAAGCAACCTGGGGCCGCAAGCGCAAACCCTACCGCTACCGCTGGCCCGACTCCGTCCGCGACGAAGTGCTCGCCCGCCTCCTCGCCCTCAACGCCGACCGCGCCGCCGCCGAAGCCCGCGCCGGCCGCCACTGGTAGTCCGGCGCGCCTGCGGGTACGCTCCGTCTCGCCATGCAAGACCCGGCTTACAAGCGGCTGTTCTCGCGGCCGCACCTGATTCAGGACCTGCTGCGCGGGTTCGTGGCCCGCGGTTGGGGCGACGGTCTCGACTTCTCCACCCTCACGCCCATTCCCGCCAGCTTCTCCAGCGACCGCATGCGCGAGCGCCACGGCGACGTCGTGTGGCAGATTCAGTTCCGCAAGGAACGGCTGTACCTGATGCTGCTGCTGGAGTTTCAGTCAACGGTCGACTACGGGATGGCGGTGCGGATAATGACCTACACCGGGCTGTTGTACCAGAAGCTGATCGAGGACGGAGTCCTGCGCCGGCACGGCAAGCTGCCGCCGGTGCTGCCGATCGTGATCTACAACGGGCGCCACCGCTGGACGGCGGCCGAGGAGGTAGCCGAGATGATCGCCGGCGGCGGGGAGACGCTGGCGCCGTATCAGCCGTCGCAGCGGTACTACCTGCTTGACGAGCGGAGGATGGGAGCGCACGATCTACCGGGCCACAACTTGATGTCGGCGCTGATCGCGTTGGAGAGCAACCGGGATCGGGAGCGGACGCCGGAGCTGGTGGGTGCGCTGATCGAGCGGCTGCGGGAGTTGGGGGACCCGGCGTTGACGCAGGTGTTCCAGGCATGGCTGACGCAGGTGCTGGCGCCGCGCCGGAAGTGGGGCGCCGAGGTGGAGTCGATGGCAATACTGGAGGAGGTGCGGAGTATGTTGGCGGAGAGCGTGCGGGAGTGGACCGCCGATTGGGTCGCGGAAGGCCGCGAGCAGGGCCTGAAGGAAGGTATCGAGCAGGGTATCGAGCAGGGTATCGAGCAGGGTATCGAGCAGGGCCTTGAGCGGGGTATCGAGGAGGAACGGCGGCTCCTGTGCCGCTTGGCGGCGCGGAAGTTTCGGGCGGAGACGGCGCCCCGGTTGTCTGTCCTGCTCGAGCGCCTGACCAATCCCGAGCTCATGGCGCAGGTTGGCGAATGGATCATAGAGTGCGATACGGAGGACGAGCTGCTCGGCCGGGTGCGGCACGCAGTCCTGGAAGGACGCAACGGATTTTAGGAGGAGCTATGAAGCTCAAGATCATTACGCGGCGCTGGCCGCCAGCATGGCATTGATGGCGTGCGCGATAGACTCGCGTGGCCAAGTGACCGCGGACCCGCCCTCGCAGACTTTCGATCCGTTCGGAACCGACCGGTGAGGAAGCTCGCAATCATCGCGCTGGCCCTGGTGGCCGGCGCGTTGATGCTCGGTTGCGAGCAAGCTACGCCGTCGAAAGCTGACCCCGCCGCCGCCGCCGGTGGTGGTGGTGGTGCCGGTGGACAGGACGAGACGCCTACGCCAACCGAGCCGAATCCGCCTTCCGAACCTACGCCTACACCCCCAGACAACTACATCCGTCCTTCGTTCTCTGATCGACTGCTTTCGATTGATGGCAAGGCTGGCGAGCCGCTTTCGCGCATCCTTCCCGCGGCTACCGGAGGCGAAGGAACGTTGCGCCATTCGCTTCAATGGCGTGACCGAGGAGAACATTACCCGTCGTGGGCAAGTTTCAACGAATCGTCAAGGCTACTGAGTGGAACCCCTGTCGAACAGTACGCTTATACGGCGACGTATACCGCAACCGACGCCAGAGGAAGTAGCGCCAGCATGACTGTAGCTCTATATGTCGCTGCGGCCCCATTCCCAGACACCAGCAATCCGCCTACCTTCGGTAGTCGCATTACCATCTCGATCCCCGATGCTACGGTAGGAGTTGCGTACAGCTACAAGCTACCTGCGGCGAGCGGAGGCAATGGCGATCTGACATATGCTCTGTGCTGTTGGGATTTCGGCGAGCCTGGTCTTTCTTTGGTTCATCCGGTATCTCCGGGGAAGGCGGCCCGGATCTTGAGGAAGAAGTAGTCGTTGTCGCGGAGCCCGTAGGCCATTCGCTTGATCACCTTGATCTTGTTGTTGATGCCTTCGATTACACTGGTGTGCAGCGGCCAGTGACAGTGCGCCAGTATCCCGTGCAGCCGCTTCTTCATGGCCTTCGCAAACCTGATCAGTGGCGCGATCCCGCTGTCCAGCGCCCGCCCGTACCACTGCTCCCAGAACCGCCGCGCCATCCCCTCACGGCGATAGTCCCACAGGTGCTTCAGATCGTCCCGCAGGATGTAGACCGCAGCGATCTGCGCGTTGGCTTCCAGCAGTTCCCGCAGCCTGATCCGGTCAGCCCGCTTGCGGATGTTCCGACGATTCCGCAGCAGCAGCCAGCGTGACCCTTTGACCACCGCCCGCGCTTGCGGGTCACCGCGCAGCCGGTTGGCTTCGTCCACCCGCACCCGGTCGACCACCTCGCGCCCATACTTGGCCACTACGTGGAACAGGTCGTACACGATCTGCGCCTGGGGACAGTGCTGCTTCACTTCCGGCTCGTAAGCTCCGTTCATATCCATCGCCACCGCCTTGATGGCCGCGCAGCCGGCCTCGCCCAAGAGTTGGAAGAATGGCCGTATGTCTTCACGCCGCCGACCTTTGCCTACCCACAGCACGCGCTTGGTGACCGCATCGGCGATGACCGTGGCGTAGCGATGTCCGCGCCGGAGCGCGAACTCATCCATCACCAGGAGCGTGACCCCGTGCAACCGCACCGGTCCCAGGGTGCGCTGCAAGTACGCCTTGTCCATCTCCTTCACCGCATCCCAGCCCAACCGGAAGTGCCGCGCGACGTGCTTGATTGGCATCACCGCGCACAGCTGCGCCACGCTCTCGGCCAGCCGCTGAGTGACCCGTGCATAGGGGGCCAGCCAGCTCAGGTGTTCGAGTTTCGGTCCGCACTGCGGGCAGGCCAGCCGGCGGCGTGCCAGCCGCAGGGTGGTGAACGCGCCCAGGATCGGCAGATCGCGCACCCTCCGCGGTTCGTAGTCATGCACCGCCGCGACCTCCTGCTGACAGCCGCTGCAGACCCCCGGGCGTCCGTCGATGGGGGTCAACTCGATCTCCACCGCCTTATCCTGGCGGCGGGTGGCGCCGGTCACTTCGTAGCCTTCCCACTCTCCGAGCGCTTCGCTAATATCAGTCCCTGGCAACGGTAGCCTCCGTCTTCTGGTTGGGTTTCAGCTTTCAGATTGACGGGGTTACCGTTGCCTGTTCAACCCCTCCATCCCGGAAATACCGGAAGAACCCTTTCTTTCGATCCTGCTACAAGGACGCTGAGCGGTACGCCGGATAACCCTGGGCTGTTCTCTGCGTCTTATACCGCAGACGATGGGCGCAAGTTGGTTCTTCCGGCGCAGGTAAGCATACGGCTTCGCGTCAATCGCGCACCTGCGCCGCCGCCTAAGCCTACCGAAGGAATACTCACGTATCGCGCCGTGGTAAAGGCGACGAAGGCGAGTCTGAACACTCGTCACTACAACCTGCGTACCGGAGTATCGAGCTGGAGGTTCACTGTAGCTTGGTACTCGAACCGCCCGGATGATGCGCCGGCGCTTCAATCGCGTCTGCCGGGAGTATCGCTACGCAGCAAGTTTCCATATTGCGTAACTCATACCATCCGCCCGGCTGTACGCTCGGCGACCCTGAGCGGAGACTGCATAGATACCCTGTCACCGTCGGCTGTTGAGTCTGGAAGCTCCATGCGGATGGCAAGCGCCTGGTCAAGTTTCTGGACAGGACGCACCTATACGATAGATTGGACCTGCGTAGACGGACGCTGCGGAGACGCGCGGGTATCCATGTCTCCTTCGCGCTAATAGAGGATGCTATCGAGGTGGCGAACATGGTGGCCGTTCGGGAGCTGCCAGTAACCGATGAAGGACGGCGATACAGACTTCGGCGCACTGCTGCCGGACGTGGCCCGGCTGCTGTACCAGGACCGCACCATGCGCGAGCGCGGCGATGACATTCGTGTTGGCCGCCGTGGTGCCCCTGAAACGCCTCGGCTGGCTGTCGTGGGGCAGGCCCTGGGGCCGTACTTGCCGCCGGCATGGCCGTAGCCGATCGCGCGCCGCCGAAGCCCGCGCCGGCGTGCTTCTCTAGCATGTGAGGCAATCGAGCGAGCATCCCGACTCCGGTGCCGAAGTCGAGGTTCGAGCGGCCGCCACCAGCCGCTTCGCTACCGGGAGATAGCCAGATATTCATCGGGGTGAACCTCCGACAGCAGGTCAGTGGCGAAGTCCCCGGGATTCCTCGTGATCGGTTGCGACGCGGCCTGCGGTAGCCACCCGGCCCGCAGCCGTCACGATGGAGACTTCGGCGCCGAAAGAGGCTGCGTCGGCGCAGCAGACCAAACTGCCGGCAGGCTCCGCGACTTCGCCGGCGAGGGTTCAAGCAGCGGGCCGGACCGCGGCAGCCGCCGGAGTCGCCACTTCGGCACCGAAGGCAGGAGGCGGCGCCGGCCCGCGGCGCGTCGGAGTGGCAGGCTGGTCACGCTGGCGACTGCGCCGCCGCAGCCGCGCGTCCGCAGCCGCGCTATTCCGGCGACGGTGAGGCGGCAGGTGTGGGAGCGCGACCGGGGGTGCTGCAGCTACGTGGACCGGGGCAGTGGGCGCCGGTGCGGCTCCCGGCATCGTGCCGGGCGAAGGGTTTGACGATTCCTGCGACCGACCTGCTGATAATCGCGACGGCACTGTTCCATCGCGCCCAAATCATCCACCTTGACCGGCACTTCGATGCGTAGGGCGGGGGCGCTTGCAAGAGCTCGGTAACTCGGTTACCAACTGGTTACGGGCCCGGCGGGCGTGCAGCGCCCGGACGGGCAGCGGTGGTACGGGGTAAGGCAATGGCAAGAATCTTCCGCGACAACAGCCAGGCGATCGGCGGTACGCCGCTGGTGCGGTTGGGGCGCGTTACCGACGGCGCGCGGGCGCGCGTGCTGGCGAAGATCGAGGGGCGCAATCCCGCCTACTCGGTGAAGTGCCGCATCGGCGCGGCGATGGTGTGGGACGCCGAGGAACGGGGCGTGCTAGGCCCTGGGGTGGAGTTGGTGGAACCCACCAGCGGCAACACCGGCATCGCGCTGGCGTTCGTGGCCGCGGCGCGCGGCTACCCCCTGACCCTCACCATGCCGGACAACATGAGCGAGGAGCGGCGCAAGATCCTGCGCGCGTTCGGAGCGCGGCTGATCCTGACCGACGCCTACGAGGGCATGGAGGGAGCGGTGCGCGCCGCCGAACGCCTGGTAGCGCAGGACCCGGCGCGCTACCTGCTGCTGCAGCAGTTCAAGAATCCCGCCAACCCGGCGATTCACGAACGCACCACCGGGCCGGAGATCTGGAACGACACCGACGGTGAAATCGACTGCCTGGTTGCCGGCGTGGGAACCGGCGGCACCATCACCGGCGTCTCGCGCTATCTCAAGCACACCCGCGGCAAGCCGGTGGTCTCGGTGGCGGTGGAGCCGGACGACAGCCAGGTGATCAGCCAGACCCTCGCCAACTGCCCCCCGGAACCGCGCGTGCACCGCATCCAGGGCATCGGCGCCGGGTTCGTGCCGGACATCCTCGACCTCACGGTGGTGGACCGGGTGGAGACGGTGAGCGACGACGAGGCGCTGGAGTTCGCGCGCCGGCTGGCGCTGGAGGAGGGCATCCTGGCCGGCATCTCCTGCGGCGCCGCTACCGCGGCGGCGGTACGCCTGGGCCACGAACCGGAATTCGCGGGCCGCACCATCGTGGTGGTGTTGCCCGATTCCGGCGAGCGCTACCTGTCCAGCTCGTTGTACGCGGGCGTCCTCACCGACTGACGCTTCCGGCGGCGCCGGCGGCGCGCGCGGCGCAATCCTCCCGGCGCAGCCGGCGCGCCGCCCCTCCTCCCCTCAGGTCCGCAGCGTGACCGGGTTGCTGAGCACGCCCACCCCGGGGATCTCCACCTCGCAGGTATCGCCGTCGTTGAGCTGCGCCGGCGAGCCGGAAGTCCCCGAAAAAATCACGTCGCCGGGCTGCAGAGTGACCGCGTGGCTGATGAAGGAGATGGTCCGGGCGAAGTCGTAGATCATGTCGGCGAGGCCGCAACGCTGCACCTCGGCGCCGTTGATGCGGGTGATCACCGCCAGCTCGGCGGGGTCGAGGCCGGTCACGATGGCGGGGCCGATGGGGCCGAAGGTGTCGGCGGACTTGGCGCGCCACCATTGGTTGTCGCCGCTCTGCCAGGGGCGGCCGCTCACATCGTTTCCGCAGGTGTAGCCCAGCACGTGGCTCAGCGCTTCCCGCTCCGATACCCGGCTGCACCAGCTCCCGATCACCGCCACGGCCTCGCCTTCGGCGTCGACCCGGGCCAGGTCCGACGGCAGCAGGATGGCGTCGCCGGGGCCGATAAAGGCGTTGGGCGCCTTCCAGAACGGCTCCGGCTGAGTCGGCTCCGGCGTGCCGTGCAGGTGGTCGCGGAAGTTGCCGGCCAGCGCCAAGCCCTTGCTCGGCTCCACCGGCGCCAGCAACCGCACGGCGCCGGCCGCCAGCGGCGCCCCCTGCTCCGACCAGCCACCGAACGGTGAGCCGACCAGCGGTTGAATTTCCTCCCCGGCGAGCAGGCCGTAGGCAACGCTCTCATCCTCGCGAGCAAAACGAACAAAGGTCATCGGGTGTTTTCTCCTAATGTTCCAGCATGTGGCGCAGCACCATGTGCAGGATGCCGCCGTGGCGGTAGTAATCGACTTCGGTGGCAGTGTCAATGCGCACCAGCACCGGGAAGCTGGCGGCCTCCGCTCCGCGCTCGTCGACCGCGCGCATCGTCAGGCGGGCGCCCGGCTGCAAGTCGTCGTCCAGCCCTTCAAGGGAAAACCGTTCGCGGCCGGACAGCCCCAGGCTGCGCGCCGAGGCGCCGTCGAGGAATTGCAGCGGCAGCACCCCCATCCCCACCAGGTTGGAGCGGTGGATGCGCTCGAACGACTCGACGATGACCGCGCGCACGCCCAGCAGCCGCGGTCCCTTGGCGGCCCAGTCGCGGCTGGAGCCGGAGCCGTACTCGCGCCCGCCGAACACCACCAGCGGCACGCCCTCGGCGCGGTAGCGCATGGCCGCGTCGTAAATCGACATCGCCTCGCCGGTGGGCAGATGCTCGGTGTAGCCCCCTTCGCGGCCGCCGGCCAGGGCGTTCTTGAGGCGGATGTTGGCGAACGTGCCGCGCATCATCACCTCGTGGTTGCCGCGGCGGGCGCCGAAGGAGTTGAAGTCGGCCGGCTCCGTGCCGTGTTCCTGCAGGTAGCGGCCGGCCGGGCCGCCTGGGGGAATCGCGCCCGCGGGCGAGATGTGGTCGGTGGTAATGGAGTCGCCGAGCACGGCCAGCGCGCGGGCGCCGGCAAGCGGCTCGATCGACGGCAGCGCGCGGGTCAGGGACGCGAAGAAGGGCGGCTCGCGCACGTAGGTGGATTCCTCCTCCCAGGTGAACAGCGCCTTGCCGGCCGCCTCGCCGGCGCCGATCGCGTTCCAGTTGCGGTTGCCCTGCAGGACGTTGGCATAGCGGCGGCGGAACATCTCCGGCCGCACCGAGGCGGCGACCGCGGCCTCGACCTCGGCGTCGCTGGGCCAGACGTCGCGCAGATAAACCGGCATGCCGTCAGACCCGGTGCCGAGGGGCTCGGTGGTAAGGTCGCGGTCCACGGTGCCGGCCAGGGCGTAGGCCACCACCAGGGGCGGCGACGCCAGGAAGTTGGCCTTGACCTGGGCATGGACGCGGCCTTCGAAGTTGCGGTTGCCGGACAGCACCGAGGCCACCACCAGGTCGCCGTCGCTGACGGCGCGCGCCACCGAGTCGGGCAGCGGACCGGAGTTGCCGATGCAGGTGGTGCAGCCGTACCCGACCAGGGCAAACCCCAGCTCCGCCAGCGGTTCCAGTACCTCGGCCCGGCGCAGGTAGTCGGTGACCACCGTGGACCCGGGAGCGAGGCTGGTCTTGACGAACGGCGCCACCTTGAGCCCGCGCTGCAGGGCCTTGCGGGCCAGGATGCCCGCCCCCAGCATCACCGACGGATTGGAGGTATTGGTGCACGAGGTGATCGCGGCGATTACCACCGCGCCGTGGCCGATGACGGCGCTGCTGCCGTTGGACTTCACCACGGCGTTGCTCCGCCGCTGCTCCGCGGGCAGCTCGAAGCCGCGCTCCGCCTTCGGCGCTTCCAGACTGGCGCGGAACGACTGCCGGACGCGCGGCAGCAGCACCCGGTCCTGCGGGCGCTTGGGCCCCGCCAGGGCCGGCATCACCGTGCCCATGTCCAGCTCCAGCAGCTCGCTGAAGCGCGGCTCCGGCGCCTGCGCGCTGCGGAACAACCCCTGTTCCTTGCAGTACGCCTCCACCAGCGCGGCGGTGGCCGCGGGACGGCCCGACAGCCGCAGGTAGCGCAACGTTTCGTCGTCCACCGGAAAGAAACCGATGGTGGCGCCGTACTCGGGCGCCATGTTGGCGATGGTCGCGCGGTCCGGCAGGCTCATGGCGTCAAGGCCGGGGCCGGTGAACTCCACGAACTTGCCCACCACGCCGTGGCGGCGCAGCAGTTCCACCACCGCCAGCGTGAGGTCGGTCGCGGTTACGCCCGGCTGGCGGGCGCCGGTGAGACGCACGCCCACCACCTCCGGGGTCAGCATGTCGTAGGGCTGCCCCAGCAGCGCCGCCTCCGCCTCGATGCCCCCTACTCCCCAGCCCAGCACGCCGAGGCCGTTGATCATGGTGGTGTGGGAGTCGGTGCCCACCAGCGTGTCGGGGTAGGCCAGCGGCGCGCCGCCGGGGCCGGAGGCGGTCATCACCACCTGGGCGAGGTACTCCAGGTTCACCTGATGCACGATGCCGGTGGCCGGCGGCACCACCCGGAAGTTGGCGAACGCCGCCTGGCCCCAGTGCAGGAACTCGTAGCGCTCGCGATTGCGGCGGAACTCGATGGCGGCGTTGCGGGCGAGGGCGTCGCCGCTGCCGAAGTGGTCCACCTGCACCGAGTGGTCGATCACCAGGTCCACCGCCACCTGCGGATTGACCTTGGCCGGGTCGCCGCCGAGGCGCGCCATCGCGGAACGCATCGCGCCCAGATCGACAATTGCCGGCACGCCGGTAAAGTCCTGCATCACCACCCGCGCGGGGCGGAACGGCAGGCTCGGTCGCGCCTCGGCCTGCGGCTGCCAGCGCGCCAGTTCCAGCACCTGCTCCGCGCTGACCGATCCGCCGCCACAGCCGCGCAGCAGCGACTCCAGCAGGATGCGTAGCGAGTAGGGCAGGGCGCCGAGATCGGGCGCGCCGTGCGCCTCCAGCGCGGCCAAACGGAAATAATCGTAGTCGGTGCGGTCAACGCGCAACCGCGCGCGCGCGCCAAGGGGATCTGACATAGCAGACAGTGGCTACCTCCACGACCAGGGTATGCCTCACGGCAGCCAACGTCCAGCACCCCGCCCTGTACGTGTCACGCAGACGCCGAGGCGCGGCTTGACGACCCGGCACAGGATCGGATATAAATCGGCTCATGGCAGTTATCCAAATCCGGGCGGTTCGTAGTCCGTTCGACAGCGGGACTGTGGCGCACTCAGCGGTCGCAGTGTTGCTGCGGGCGGAAGCGATGGGGCTGCTTCCTGCAACCGAAACGATCGACCTGCTCGACATGCCGCGGTTTCGACGCTTGGCGACGGGTATCGCTCAAGCGGGAATAGGGAATGGATTACTGGCCGAGCTCGCGGCCTCCTCCAGTCCTGTACCGCACCAGCTCTTGACCACCCTCGAGAGGCTCAACGAGGCGCTTGAGGAGTCGCCGACTCCGGCCTGCGAATGGCAGGGGGTAGGGCGAGTCCTGGGTAGCGACGCACTTGCCCGGCTCCTCGGGATTTCAGCTTCCAGCGCGCGCCGTTATCTGTCCGGGAACCGGGCAACGCCGGATGACGTCGCCGCTCGGCTGCACTTTGTGGCGTTGGTCGTCGGCGACCTCGCGGGGGCCTACAATGAGTTTGGCATCCGGCGATGGTTCGAGCGCCCGCGAAAGCTGCTCGACAACTGTTCACCGGCCCAGCTTCTGGGTGGGGCATGGCTACCTGAGGCGCCCGGTCCGCAACGGGTACGCCGGCTTGCCGCTGCCCTGCTTTCTTCCCCGGCGACGTGATCGGGTTTCGGCACTCCGACCCGCGGTATCCGTTCCTATGGGAGAGCCGCTCACAACCAGCCGGGCGCTGGCACGGCGCTGGGGAGGGCCCGGCCCACTACTTCAGCGACACGCCCGATGGAGCGTGGGCGGAGTTCCTGCGCCATGAAGAGATAACCGATCCTCAGGACTTGGCCGGCATACGCCGCGCAATGTGGGCGATTGACCTGGGGGACGAGCCCACGGCGCACCCGGCGTTGCCGTCTTCGGTCTTGATGGGCGGTCCTGACACGTATGTGCTCTGCCAAGCCGAGGCGCGGCGTCTGCGTACGCAGGGAGCCACTTCGATTACCGCTCCTTCCGCAGCGTTGTTGCCGGGAGCCGCCGGAGGCTGGTGCGTGGACGGGGGCCTTCGTCGTGGTCCGGCGCGGGATGGCAAGGTAATCGTCCTCTACGGGCCGCGGCCGGATTTGAACGGCTGGGCGGCCACTGCTGAGGGCCGTCCGGGCAGCGAGCTACTGCGTTACGTGCGTCACCTCTAACGAGGCCGCTCCCGCGCCGGCTCTCAGTCTCCGAACGGAATGACCAGGGGACTCAACGCTACGGCGAATCTGCCGATGTAACTAGCGAGGGCCCGTGGCTTGCATGGATGCGAAGCACTGCTGGAAGCTGATCCTGGCCTCGGCGGCGGCCGCTGCGGCGCTGGGCGCCTGCGGCTCTACGCCCGCGCCCGTGCAACTGGCCCTGCTGCCCCCCGCGCCCGCGCAACCGGCGCTGCCGCCGCCCGCCGCGGGGCCCCCGCAGGTCGCGATAGTCGGTGACCGCCAATGGCAACTGGTGGCCGCGGCGTACGACTTCATCGGGGCGGACCAACTGTTCGTAGGCGGGACGCAATACAACTTCGACTGCACCGGCGCGGTCCTGGCGATTTACGCCGCGGCGGGCGTCAACCTGGGCGGCCGCTTCGCCGACTACACCGGCAACGGGGTGGCGCGCGTCTACCAGATGGTGGTTGCGCACGGGCTGTTTTACCCTGCCGACCCGCGCCTGCTCCCCGCCCCCGGCGACCTGGTGTTCTTCGACAACACCTTTGACAGCAACGGCGACGGGCGCTGGAACGACGAGCTGACCCACGTGGCGATGGTGACCTCGGCGAGCGGCGACGGCACCATCAGCTACGTCCACACCCACGTCCGCCGCGGCGTGGTGATCGAGCAGATGAACCTGCTCCACCCGGACGCGGTCCCGCCCAACGCGCCCCTGCGCCAGCGCGGCGCCCCCCGCGACGGCACCGGCCGCTGGCTGGCCAGCCACCTGGTACGCGGCTTCGGGCGCGCCTTCCTGCTCCCCGCCTGAACGCCGGCGATTGGCGGCAGCCGGCAGCGGCGCGTAGCCGCTCGGTGAGTCCTGTGCTACCATGCCGGCCATGATCGCGACGCGCACCGAGGATGGAACCACTACCGGCAGGTGGCCGCGGCGCTTCACCCGCGCGGATTACCACGCCATGGCCAGGACGGGAGTGTTGCGCCCGGACGAGCGCCTGGAGCTGATCGAGGGGGAGATCATCGTCATGTCGCCGGCCGGTATTCGTCACGGTTCCTGCGTACTGCGGCTGAACGAGGCGTTCAATACCGAGCGCCTCGCAGGGCGCGCCATGGCGCACGTGCAGAACTCAATGGCCGCCTCCAATTTTTCGGAGCCGGAACCGGACCTTATGCTTCTCGAATACCGGGAGGACCGCTACGCTTCCCGCCGCCCGCATGCGGAGAACGTATTGCTCCTGGTCGAAGTCTCCGATTCCTCGTTGCGGTACGACCGCAACACCAAGCTCCCGCTGTACGCCGCCTCCGGCATCCGCGAGGTGTGGATCGTCGACCTGCAGCACGACGTCATCGAGTCGCACCAAGGCCCCACCTCCAACGGCTACCGCACGATGCACCGCTTCCAGCCGGGTGAGTCGCTGGCACCTGCGGCCCTTCCTGATCTCGAGCTGCAAGTAAGCCGGATCATCCCTCCCCGTCCCGCGCTGGCCGGAGCTTGAGCCACTATGGCCGTGATTCCGATGGGGCTCCTACCGGGGCACACCGGGCCCAGCAAGTGGGCGGCACGTTGGGCATACCCTCGGCTCGACACGCCGTGAACTGCGAAAGGTCGGTTATTGGTTCAGACCGGAGTCATGCCGGACCGTTAACGTGATGGAACATACGTGCCTGCCGCAGGACCGCGAGCGGTTGTTTCTCGTAGCGGCGTCGCGCAGTCGATTCTCCTATTATAACCCCTTCCTGGCTTCTTCTAGCGCCGCTATGAAGGTCTTTAAGTTCCTCGTCTGACGTTACCCGGGGAGCGGCTGGCTTTAGTAGGACTGCTGGTCGGGGTCTATTTCTTCGACCCAGGCGCTGATGCCGCCTTCCAGGTTTACCACGTCGCGGAATCCCGCCTCCTGCATCTGGGCGACCGCGGTGGCGCTGCGCCCGCCCATCTTGCAGTGCACGACGTAGCTGGCATCGCGGTCAAGCGCGGCGAAGCGGTCGGACAGTTCGCCGAGGGGGATCAGTTCGGCGCCGTCGATGTGGTTGATCTCCGCTTCCCACGGCTCGCGCACGTCGATCAGCCGGACGCCGTCGCCGTCACGTTCCAGCCGCTGCTGCAGCTCGTGCACGTCGATTTCGCGGATACCGCCGTCGGCTACGGCCGCGGCCTCCCCGCCGCTGGTGCCGCTCAGCGCGGGAACCCCGCAGAATTGCTCGTAGTCAATCAGTTCGGTGACCGTGGGATTCTCGCCGCACACCACGCACTGCGCATCGCGGCGCAGCTTGAGCTGACGGAAGGTGAGCTTGAGGGCGTCGTACATCAGCAACCGTCCGGCGGTTACCTCGCCGAGGCCGAGCAGCACCTTGATCACCTCGGTGGCCTGCAGCGCGCCGACCACGCCGGGCAGCACTCCGAACACGCCGCCCTCGGCGCAGCTCGGCACCAGTCCCGGCGGCGGCGGCTCGCTGTAGAGGCAGCGGTAGCAGGGGCCGCCCTGATAGTTGAACACCGACACCTGCCCGTCGAAGCGGAAGATGGAGCCGAACACGTTGGGCTTGCCGGCGAGCACGCAGGCGTCGTTCACCAGGTAGCGGGTCGGAAAGTTGTCGGTGCCGTCCGCCACCACGTCATAGCGCGCGAACAGCTCCAGCGCGTTGGCCGAGGTGAGCGGCTCCTCGATCGGCTCGATGGTGATGGCGGGGTTGAGGTCGGCCAGCCGCTCCTGCGCGCACTGCAGCTTGGACTGCCCCACCTGCGAGGTGCCGTACAGAATCTGGCGCTGCAGGTTGGTCTCGTCGATCGTGTCGAACTCGACGACGCCGATGCGCCCCACCCCGGCCGCGGCCAGATACAGCGTCAGCGGCGAGCCGAGGCCGCCGGCGCCGATCAACAGCGCCGAGCTGGCCTTGAGCTTCTCCTGTCCCTCGCGTCCCACTTCCGGCATCAGAATGTGCCGGCTGTAGCGCGCCAGCTCGGCGGCGCTGAGCGAGGCGCCCGCGCCGCCGGCCTGGGAAGGCACGATCTCGACGGTATCGCCGCTCTTGACCGGGGTGTTCTCGCGCTGCTGGTCGTCGTCGCGGATGTTTTTTTCGTTCACGAGAACAATGATGTAGTTGCGCACCGCGCCGTCGAAATCATTGAACAGGTGCTTGGCCAGCTCGCTGTTGGCGGGCGCCAGTTGCCGCAGCAGCTTGCCGACCGGGCCTTCGGTGTCGACCGTAACAGCGTCCCGACCATCCAGGAAGGGCCGAAACGGCGTCGGAATCTTGATGATAATGGCCATGGTCGCTCCAATATAACGCCGAACCGAAGCGGGGCAAAATCGCCGCGCGGGCCGCGGCGGCGGGGACGCGCGGGGGGCACGCGGGGCACAGGAGGCGCGCGAGGCGCGCGGGGCACACGAGGCCCGCGAGGCCCGCGGGGCGGCGCGCGAAACTTCGGCGCCGAAGGACGCCGGCCGGGCCGGATGCGGGCGGCGCGGGGCACTTTGAGCAACCGGCGGCGGTGGGGTTATAATCCGTTGCCGTGAAGGCTGACCAACCGACCATCACCCTGGGGCTGGAGGAGGAGTTCTTCCTGGTCAATCCCGAGACGCGGGACTTGATCACCGACCCGGATCCCGGCCTGTTCGCCGCCTGCGAGCGGGACAGCGGCCCGCACAAGGTAGTGCACGAGCTGTTGCGGTCCCAGATCGAGACCAACACCCGGGTATGTCATTCCCTGACCGATCTGCGCGCCGCCCTGGTCGAGACCCGCTCCCTGGTGGTGGAGACGGCATCCCAATTCGGCGCCGCCGTAATGGCCGCGTCGACCCATCCCTTCGCCCATTGGAGCGCCCAGGCGATTACCCGCAAGGAGCGCTACGACCGCCTGACCATGACCTTTCAGGAGGTGGTGCGGCGCTTCCTGGTCGGCGGCATGCACATCCACGCCGGGTTCGGCGACGCGGATTCGCGTATCCGGGTAATGACCGCGTTGCGCCGCTACCTGCCGGCGCTGCACGCCCTGTCCACCTCCTCGCCGTTCAACGAGGGCCGCGAGACCGGCTTGAAGTCCTACCGGCTGACCCTGATCGGCGCCCTGCCGCGCACCAGTCTGCCGCCCGCCTTCGGGTCACGCGCGGAGTTCGACCGCCTGGTGTCCGACTACCAGGCGATGGAGTTCATCGGCGACGGCAGCGAGTTGTGGTGGGACCTGCGCCCGGCGGTGCGCTTTCCCACCGTGGAGATGCGCATCTGCGACATCTGCCCGCGGCTGGAAGACACGTTGAGCATCGCCGCCCTGTACGCCTGCCTGGTGCGCCGGCTGCTGCGCCGGGACGCGGACCGGGGGCTGCCGCCGGAACCGCCCACCGAGTTGATCGCCGAGAACCGCTGGCACGCGTCGCGCTACGGGGTGGTCGCCTTCCTTGGCGACATCGACGCCGGCAAGCGCGTCGACATCGACGAATACGTCGAGCAACTGGTCGCCGACCTTGCCGAGGACGCCGCGGCCCTGGACTGCGAGCGCGAGTTGCGGCGGGTCTCGGAGATCATCCGCGGCGGCGCCGGCGCGGACCGGCAGCTCGACCTGTTCCGCCTGCGCCGGTTGGAGGGCGACACCATCCCCCAGGCGCTGCGCGCGGTCGTCGACCTGATCATAGCCGAGACCCGCGAAGGCCTGACCTGACCGCTCCTCGCCGGGCGCGCTACCTACCTACCGTTGGCGCGCCGAATCGACGCGCTCAGCCAAGTCGGTGGGAGCCCAGAACAGATACCGCCGGTGCCCGACGCGCCGGCGTTCGAGCAAGCCGAGGTCTGCCAGCCGGGCAAGGTGGCGCAGCTTGTCCCAGTGCAGGTAGCGGCCGTCCGCCGTGGGACCGAACCCACGGCCATGTACTGCATTGAGCCGATCTTGATGCTCGGCAATCAGTTCGGGCAGCGATTTCGGGACGTAGGGTAACTTCATAAACTATCAATATCTCAGATCAGTAGTGTCCGGTTATAAGTCAAGTAATAGCAACTGTTTAGCGGGCGGCTCCGGTTCCAGACGGTAATCCGTCGCCGTAAGTGCTTCCTGTAACGGCACTTGCTCAAACGCCATCACCGACAGAATCTGTAGCATTGTGTAGAGTGGCGTGTCGATCTCCAGACGTACCACTTCACGGCATTCTTCTCCGACACTCCCAGAAACCGCTTCACCCGTAGATGCTGGTTGACCCACTTGAAGAACAGTCCACCTTCCAGCGAATTTTGCAAGTGAGAAGACCGGGCCCGATTCAAGTCGCCACCACCCAATTATTCCCGTATCTATCAGCTATGTAATCAGTTGCAATCGCACAGTGTCCGCTAAACCGGACAGTAGTGATCTCAGATATTGATAAACACTGCCACTATCCTATCAGTTATCATCAAAATCAGAAAAACTGATAACTGCGAGCCTTCACGGGGAGTCGGGGACCACGATCTGGTCGTCGGCAAAGCCGGAGCGGTCCGGTTCGAGCACGAAGGCGCCGCTGGCGACCGCGCGCGGCTGCTCGGCGCCGTCGCGGCAGATCGATACGATGAGGTAGACGAAGTTGGGCAGCGCCAGCTCCAGGTCGGTGGCGCTGGGGCGCGCCGGGTGCTCCGGGTGGGAGTGATAGAACCCCAGCAGCGTCTTGCCGGTGGCGTCGGCGGTGCGCTCGGCGGCCAGATAGTCTTGCGGCGACACCAGATAGCGGCGCGCGCGGGCGACCGAGCGATTTTCGATCGGGAACAACCGCTCCACGGTGCGCGCTCCGTCTCCGTCGATGGTGCCGATCAGGGCGCCCACGCACTCCTCGGGGTAGGTCTTGCGGCCGTGCCGTTCAATCGCGGTGAAAAGGGTCTGCGATATGGTAGTCATCATTCTCCCAGTATGGGTCGTCGAGGTATTTCAGCCAGTTGTCGGGAAACAGGGTGACCACCACCGCGCCGGGCGCGCCGCGCGCCACCTCCAGCGCCCCCCACAGGTTGGCGGCCGCGCTGGGACTCAGCGCGTAGCCCAGGTAGCGGCCCGCGGCAATGGCATAGCGGTACGCCATCTCGGTGTCCACTTCGATTTCCTCGTCCGCCACTGCCGGGTCGTAGATTCCCGGCACCAGCGCGGTCTCCATGTGCTTCCAACCTTCCAGACCGTGGAGCGGGTTGTCCGGTTGCACGGCAACGCAGCGCACGCCGCGTTCGCGCAGGTAGCGGGCGGTGCCGACGAAGCTGCCGCCGGTGCCCAGGCCGGCCACGAAGTGGGTCACGGCGCCGTCCGTCTGGCGCCAGATCTCCGGGCCGGTGGCGCCGTAGTGGGCGCGCCAGTTGTGCGGGTTGTTGTATTGATCGGGATAGAAGTAGCGCTCGGGAGCGGCGGCCGCCAACGCGGCCGCGTGGTGCTGGGCGCCGTCAGTCCCCTCCAATTTCGAGGTAAAGATGGCGCGCGCGCCGTAGTTGGCGATGATGCGCTTGCGCTCGGCGGAGACGTTGGAGGGCATCACCAACTCCACCGGCAGCCCCAGGGCGCTGCCGAACATGGCCAGCGCGATGCCGGTGTTGCCGCTGGTGGCTTCGATGATGGTGCGCCCGGCCACCAGCGCGCCGTCCGCCAGCGCCGCCTCCAGCATCCCCTTGGCGGCGCGATCCTTCACCGAGCCGCTGGGGTTGTAGTACTCCAGCTTCGCCAGGACGCGCGCCGCGGCCACCGATTGGGAAATTTCTACCAGCGGGGTGTCTCCCACCAGGCGGGCGACGCGCTCGAACGCCGGGGTGCGCATCACGTTCAGACCCCCGCGCGGGCGCGGGCGGTAAGTTCGCCGCGCGTCGGGTCGGTGGAGCTGGCGTGGCCGGCGAGCGGCAGCAGCTCCGCGTGGATGGCGTCCAGGATCCACTCCTTCTGCGGAAAGAACGCCTGCTCCATCTCGGCGCCGGGGGTGATCCAGTTGCGCGCCCCCACCACCACCGGCGGCGCGTCCAGATGCTCGAAGCAGAGCCGCGTCAGGTGGGAGGCGACGGTGTGCAGAAAGCTGCCGCGGTCGCAGGCGTCGGAGGCCAGCACCACGCGCCCGGTCTTGCGCACCGAGTCGGCGATCGGCTGCAGGTCCAGCGGGTTGAGAAAGCGCGCGTCGAACACCTCGGCGCCAATCCCGTGTTCGGCCTGCAGCTCGGCGGCCGCCTCCAGCGCCCGGTACAGCGTCGCGCCAAGGGTCACGATGGTCAGGTCGTCGCCCGCCCGCCGCAACGCCGGTTGGCCCTCCTCCACCTCGTAGTACTCCACCGGCACGCCGCCGGCCACGAACTCCTCGCCGTAGTCGTACAACCGCTGACTCTCAAAGAAGATCACCGGATCGGTGCCCTGCAAGGCGCGGTTGAGCATGCCCTTGGCGTCGTAGGGCGTGGCCGGGAAGTACACCTTGAGGCCGGGGAGGTGGCTCAGCAGCGACGACCAGTCCTGGGAGTGCTGGGCGCCGTAGCGGTTGCCGACCGACACCCGCAGCACCAGCGGCAGTTGCAGCACGCCGGCGGACATCGCCTGCCACTTGGCCATCTGATTGAAGATTTCGTCTCCGGCGCGGCCGATGAAGTCGCAGTACATCAGCTCCGCCACCACCCGACCGCCGCTCATTGCGTAGCCGACTGCGCTGCCGACGATCGCCGCCTCCGAGATGGGGGCGTTGAACAGGCGGTGATAGGGCAGCAACTCGGTGAGGCCGCGGTACACCGCGAACGCCCCGCCCCAGTCGCGGTTCTCCTCGCCGTAGGCGACCAGCGTGGGGTCGACGGTAAAGCGGTAGGCCAGCGCTTCGAACAGGGCGTCGCGCAACGACACTACCCGCGAGCGGGGCAGCGGCTTGCCGTCTGGCCCCGTAGCGGCGCGCGCGCGCCGGGCAATCGCCGCGGTGCGCGGGTTGTCGGCCAGGGAGCCGGCCAGCTCCGGTTCGCCGGCGGCGAGGGCGGTGCGCGACCGGTTGGAAAACATCACCCCGGCGATCAGCCGCGCCTCGCGGTCGGGCCGCGGCGAGTGCTCCGGCGACACCGCCAGCCGGCACACCAGTTCCATGCTGGCGGCGGCGCGCTCCCGCTCCTGCTCCAAGTCGGCGGCGGCGGCCAGGCCGTGCCGCTCCAGATAGCGGCCGTAGTCGGCTACGCAGTCCGCCTCCTGCCACTGCGCCAGCTCCTCGCGGGTACGGTAGGAGGCGGCGTCGGAGGGGGAGTGGCCGGAGAGGCGGTAGGTGACCGTGTCGAGCAGCGCGGGGCCGCGCCCCGCCTCCAGAAGCTCGCGCTTGGCGGCCACCGCGGCGGCGACCGCCAGCGGGTTGTAGCCGTCTACCCGTTCGGCGTGCAGGCCGGCGGCGTTGACGCCGGCGCCGACCCGGGCCAACACCTCGAAGCCCATGGTCTCGCCGGCGGTCTGGCCGCCCATGCCGTAGAAGTTGTTGAAGAAGTTGAACAGCAGCGGCGGCGCGCCCCCCAACTCCGCGTCCCACAAGGTGCGGTACTGCTCCATGGCGGCGAAGGTGATCGCCTCCCAGGTCGGCCCGCAGCCGGCCGCGGCGTCGCCGACGTTGGCGACCACGATGCCGGGCCGGCGGTTGCAGCGCTTGAACAGCGCGGCGCCGGCGGCGATGGGCGCCGAGCCGCCGACGATGGCGTTGTTGGGCATGCTCCCGAACGGCGCGAAGAAGGCGTGCATGGAGCCGCCGAGGCCGCGGTTCAGGCCGGTAGTGCGGGCGAAAATCTCCGCCAACACGCCGTAGAGGATGAAGTGGCGCGCCAGCTCCCGCACCGAATCCCACTGCGCCGCGGGCTCGATGACGCGCAGCACGTCGCCGCCGAGATAGGCTTCCATGACGCGCTGCACCTCGGCCTCCGGCAGCCACCGGATCGCGCGCGCGCACTTGGCCAGAATCTCGCCGTGGCTGCGGTGCGACCCGAAGATCAGATCGTCCGGCGCCAGCGGCAGGCACAGGCCCACGACCGCGGCTTCCTGCCCGATCGACAGGTGCGCGGCGCCCGGATGCTCATACTCGATACCCCGGAACGAGCCCTGCGTCTTGATGTCGCCGAGCATGCTCTCGAAGGCGCGGATCGTCACCATGTCGGTGTAGACCGCGCGCAACGCGTCGGCCCCCCAGCGTTCCCGCTCCGCGGCTGCGTCCGGCCGGTACTGATTCAGCGGAATCGGCGCCGTTTCCAGCCACCCCGCCCGCCGCACCTGCTCCGGCGTCACCACCATCGACTTCGGCATAGCTACAACTTAACCTCCCAGAGTACGTCGCGGAGGGACTCGGAGACGGTGGGGTGAGGGAATACGATTTCGCGCAGGTCCTCTACCCGCAGCTCGGCCTCAATCATGGTGGCGGCGCCGAAGATGATCTCGGAGGCCGGGGTGCCGATCATGTGAACGCCGAGCAACACGTGGTTGGCGGCGTCCACGATCACCTTGACCAAGCCCCGCGGAGTCGGCGGCGCGGGTGGCCCGGAGGCCGGCGCCATGTGTTCGGCCAGAAAGCGGCCGTTGGCGGCCAGCGGCAGCCGGGCTACGTGTACGGGGCGGCCGGAGCTGCGCGCGGCCTGCTCGGACAGGCCCACTCCGGCGATTTCAGGCAGGGTGTAGACCACCCACGGCACGGCGTGGTAGCGCATGCGGTTGCTGCCGGGGTGCTCCGCGGCGATGGCGGCGGCGGCCACCTCGCCCATGCGGGAGGCGGCGTGCGCGAGCAGCGAGCGTCCGGTCACGTCCCCCACTGCGTAGAGTCCGGCTACGTTGGTGCGCATGAACTCGTCGACCGTGATACCGCGGCGGTTGAACAGCGCGCCGACCGTCTCCAGTCCCAGGTCGCCGGTGTTGGGAACGCGGCCGGTTGCCAGCAACACCAGGTCGGCGGCCTCCGTCCGCTCCCCCGCCGGCGTTTCGACGGTTACCTCGGAGGCGCTGATGGCGGTGACCCGCGACTTCAGATGCCAAGTGACCTCCGGCAGGGCGCTCTTGAGTTGGCGCACTACGTCGGCATCCACGCCGGCCAGAATCTCCTCCAGCATCTCCACCACCACCACCCGGACGCCGACCGCGTGGAAGTAGCTGGCGAACTCCATTCCGATGTAGCCGCCGCCGACTATCACCACGCGGGCCGGAAGGTGCGGGAGGCGTAGCGCGCCGGTGCTGTCCACGACGTGGGGAAGGTCGGCGCCGGGGAGCGGCGGACGGGCGCTGCGCGAGCCGGTGGCGACGATGACTTGGCGGGCGCCGAGCTCGCGGCCGTCCACCGCCAATCGGCCGCGGCCGGTCAGGCGCGCCGTGCCGGCTTCCACGGTGACGCCGTGGCGCTCCATCTGCGCCGCCACCCCGGAGCGCAGGCGCCCGGTGACCGCCTCCTTCCACGCCATGGCGGCGCTCAGATCGTAGCGGACGCCCTCCACCGTGACGCCGTAGGCGGCGCCGTGGCGCGCCTGCTGCAGCAGCTTGGCCGAGTGGATCAGGGTCTTGGTGGGGATGCAGCCGGTGTTGAGACACACCCCGCCCAGGTGCTCGCGTTCCACCAGAACGGTACGCAGCCCGCGCGCCGCGGCGCGTTCCGCGGCCACGTAGCCGCCGGGGCCGCCGCCCACCACGGCCAAGTCGAAGTCACTCATCGCAGCCGCTCCGCAATCAGCCCGACTCCTTTAGCGCGCCGCGAGCAGGTCGAGGTCGGCGATGGCGGCGGCCAGCGCCTGCAGGAAGCGGGCGGCGGGGGCGCCGTCCACCATCCGGTGGTCGATGGTCAGCGACAGGCCGATGTGCCGGCGATAGCTGACCTGCTGCGGCGCGCCGGGCTGCGTCAGGTCGGCCGCTACCGGCTTGAGCACCAGCGCTCCCACCCCCAGGATCGCAACCTGCGGCAGGTTGAGGATTGGCGTAAAGCTCTCCACTCCGAGGGCGCCGAGGTTGGTTACCGTGAAGGTGCCGCCTTGCAGCAGGTCGGGATTGATGGAGCCGGCCTGCACTGCCGCCGCCAACTCGTGGGCGCGGTCGGCGAGCGCGCCAATGGAGAGGCGCTCGGCCGGGGTGATGACCGGCACCATCAAGCCGCGCTCGGTATCCACCGCGAACGCCAAGTGCACGTCGCGGTGCTGTTCGATATGGTCGCCGGCCCCGTCCCCGGCGCCGCGCACCACGGCGTTGAGCTCCGGGAATTGCGGTAGCGTGCGCGCGACGGCGTAGAGGATGAGGTCATTGATCGTCACGTGGCGGAGATTGAGGTGCTCCGCACTGCTCTTGAGGCGGGCGCGGTACGCCACCAGCGCTTCCGCGTCCGCGCTGGCATGCATGGTGAGTTGGGCGCTTTCGAGAAGCGACTGCCGCATCCGTTCGCTGATCAGCTTGCGCACGCCGGTGACCGGAACGGTGGTCACCTCCGCCGCGGCGGCGGGCTGCGGCGCACCGTCCGTTGGCGCCGTCACCGGTGAAGCGGCCGGAGCTGCCAAGTCGGCCAGGGTGACCCGCCCGCCGATGCCGCTGCCCGTTGCCGGAACCGGGCTGCCGGCGGCCGCCGCGGCGCGCGCGGCAGCCGTAAGTGGCGGCTGCGCCGCGGCGGCGGCAACCACGTCGCGTTCAATGATGCGCCCGCCCGGCCCGCTGCCGCTCAACACCGTGTAGTCAACTCCCAGTTCTCCGGCGCGGCGGCGCGCGCGCGGCGAGCTGGCCGGGCCGCCGCGGCGACCGGGTGCCGGAACTGTAGCCGCGGCGGAGGCGTCCGGCGCCGAAACTTCGGCCCCGTAAGCGGGTGGTGTCGCGGGCGCGGGCTCCGGCGCCGAAACGGGAGGCGCCGACGGCGGGACAGCGCCGGCAGGTGATGGGGCTGCGCCCGGCGCGGCCGAAGCGTAGGCGGGGGCCGCGTTGGCCCGGTCCGTCGGCGCCGAAGTCGCGCTGAGCGCCGGTACTGCTTCACCGGGGTCGCCCACTGAAGCAATGGGGGTGAGCACCGGTACTTCGTCACCCTCCGGGAAGAACTGAGCCAGCAGGGTACCGGCGGCGGTGGACTCCACCTCGAAGGCCGCCTTGTCGGTCTCGATCTCGCACAGCACGTCGCCGGCGCCCACGTTCTCGCCGGGCTGCTTGACCCAGCGCACGATGGTGCACGCCTCTACCGACTGCCCCTGCCGCGGCATCACGATTTCCGTCGCCATGGTGATCCCCATCTTAGTCGGCCGCGCAAACAAAATCGACCCACTCCGCGCGCGTGCCCACGGCGGTCCATGCTACCACCTCAGGCAGTGGTCCACCCGACCGCTCGCGACATATGCACGCGAGTGCTTGCCGGTTCGTCGAGCGCTTCGATACTCTGTTCGAGAGAGTTCAGGATGGCAGGCGAGAACGAAGACCGCATGGCCCCCGACCAATCGAGGCGCCCCAGCCGCGAGATGGGGGAACTGTATTGCATCAGGACGGTGCTGCCCGATGGTCGACAGGTCGTCTTGGGCCGTGGCAGCGGCCTAACCGGTGGTGAGTATTTCGTCATCGGCGATGATGGCCGGCCGGATTGGGACCAGCCGGTGGACATCGATAAGGAGCTGAACATTGAGCGGCCCGCCGACCGCGAACATTGAAGCAGGACGGCTCACGCGAGCCGCCCGGGAGCGACCGGCGCAGGTGGAAGCTGCTCACGAGAGAACCGGGCTCGTTGATGAACTGGACCGCATCGCGGTGCGGTGCGCCAGCCTGCCGCGGCGTGACCACCGGAGTGCCGACGAAATAATCGGCTATGACGACCGCGGTCTGCCGGAGTGAGTGACGGCGCTCAGCCGGCTTCCAGGGAGCCCTTGCCGTACCACAGGTCGACGGCCAGCACCGCGGCGCCGCGGTGGGTGTCCAGGTCGCCGGTGATCTGTTCCAGCTCAGCCACCAGCGGCTTCACCTCACGCGCCTCCACCACCGCCATGATGGTGCGGCTGGCCTCGTGGCGGTCGCCGAGGAAGTTGAGGAAGTGGCCGAACAGCGGCACGTGGGAACGGACGTTCCTTACCCCCGTCGACTCGGTGATCGTGGCGCCGTGGATGCCGTGCCCCAGTAACAGGGCCACCACGTCGTCCAGCAGCCGCAACTCGTGCAGCGTGATGATCAGCAGCTTGCGGCCACCGCCGGGGGCCGCCGCCGCAGGAGTGACCGGCGTCAGATAGGCGCCCACCGCGGCGTACAGCGCGGCCCGGGTCGGCGCGGCGTGCAGATCCTCCCGCGCAGTGCGGTTCAGCCCCAGGCGCGAGATATGCGCCAGGTAGCGCAGGTACTCGGTGGATGATTCCTCCGGGCCCACCAGCACGAAGAACAGCGTGCTCGGCGAACCGTCCGCGCTGGCGTAATCCACGCCGCCGGGCGACACCGCCACCCCCAGGGCAAACGGCACGTCACCGGGCAGCCGCGCGTGGGGAATGGCGACGCCGTTCTCGAACCCGGTGGAGCCGAGCGCCTCACGCTCGCGCAACGCCGCCAACAGCGCGTCGCGCGGCACCCCGAGACCGGTGGCCGCCATCAGCTCAGCCAGCTCTTTTAGACACTCCGGCTTGGTCTTCGCTTGCAGCGCCACCGTGCAGCGCCGTTGATCCAGTATCTCGCCCAATGCCATTCGGGCTTCACCTCCGTTGCCGTCGTGCCGGCTGCATCTTGTACCCGGCGCCGCGTACAATCCCGTAGCGTGAGATGAGCGGCCCGATCAGTTCGTTCACGAAGACGCTGAACAGCACGACGTTGGTGAGCAAGCGCAGCATGAAGCCCAGCGCCACTCCGGCCTACGACGCGGCCTGCCCGACGGCCTGGTGCAAGTCCCAGTCGGCCTGCAGCCGCATCCAGAACTGTGGCGACGTGTCCAGCACGCGCGCCACGTCATTCAACCGACTCAACGAAATCCCCAGTCGGTGCGCCACTTCCGTCTGACTCAGACCGAGCGGCTTGATGAACTCCTCCAGCAACATCTCGCCAGGCGAAACTGCCGGCCCGATCCAACTCGCCTCCCTCGCAATCACGGCTCAGACGGCTCAGCCGTATACGGTCAGGCGGTCGGGTTGCTTTGGGTCTACGGCCCACAGCTCGTCGGCCTGGTAGACGCGCGGGGCCTGCGGCGGTGCTTCGGGAAGCTGCCAGTCCGGGTTGTACCGGCGGATCAGCTCCTGCATGTTGCGGTAGGCGATGCGGTCCTTGAGGTCGTCGTCCACGGGGGCCTGCTCGATGATCTGCTGCAGCAGGCGGTAGTCGTAGTAGGGCAGGTCGGCGCCGAACAGGATGCGCTCGCGGCCCACCTGATTGGCGAGCTTGGCGAAGTCCCAGCGGCTGCCGCGCTCGTCGGGATACTGCACCACCTCGAACCGGACGTTGTCCAGGCCGGCGAAGTGCTCGGCGGCGTAGCTGCTGGCATGGGTGATGAAAGTGGCGCCGGGGAACATCCGCGCGATCTCGCCGAACAGCGCGTTGTGCAGGTGCACGTTGCACAGGCCGCCGCGCGCCGCGGCCATTTCCACGAACGGGATACACGCCTCGCGCACCGGCGGATGGGAGACGATGCCGTGCAAGCCCAGCTCGCTCAGCGCCCACTCCGCCTCGTCCACCGCCACCGGTCCCAGGCACGGCTCCACCAGCGCCAGACCCAACGGCACGTGTTGGGGAAAGTCGCGGCGGGCGCGGGCGATGACCCGGTTCTGGTCGCGGATGTCCTCCAGTCCGCGCAGGATCAGGCCGCCGGTGGCGGTCGGCATCGACAGGCTGGCGTAGACGTTGGTCTCGGCGAAGCGCGCCAGGCACATCGCGGTGCTCTGGCCGGTGGGCGGCAGCCGGTTCAGGGTGCGCCCGATGTGGTTGTGACAATCGATGTACGGTCTCACGGTCGTTCCTCCTTGGTGCGGTTGCTCGCCGGCGGGGCGACGGGCGGCGCCGGCAACTCGACGGCGCGGCGTGCGGCGGTGGCGACGCGGGCCGCGGCGATGATGCGCAGGTTGTGCAGGGCCAGCTCACCGCCGACCGGCGGCGGCGCGCCGTTCGCCAGCGCCTCGAAGGTGGCGGCGAAGTAGCGCCCGTGGCCACTCTCGGCCCAGGCCGGCTGCGCCGGCAGCGCCGCCTCCTGCCACTGGCGCGTGCTGCGCGCATAGTGCCACAACCCGCGCCCGCGGCGCATCACGCGCACCCCGCCGGCCGGGCCGTGCGCTTCGGCCAGGTTGGCGCTCTCGCCGGCGTCGCCGCCGGGTACGCACCAGGAGGTGGCCACCGTGGACAGCGCGCCGTTGGCGTGCTCCAACAGCAGCAGCGCCAAGTCGTCCACGTCAAAGGCGAAGTGCTGCGTCGCCACCCGCGCTTCCACGTAACGCACCGGCGAACCCACCAGTGTTTCCAGCAGATAGATTTCGTGGTAGGCGGTGTCGTTGATGGCGCCGCCGCCCGCGGCCTGCGACGCCCGCCACACCGTAGCCGGGTCGGCCTGCTCGTCGGTCTTGTTGAACAGCGACTTGGCGCGCCCGAAGAATGGCTCGCCAACCGCGCCGCCGGCCAGCAGCGCCCGCGCCCGCTCCATGCCCGGCGTAAACAGAAAGTTGTGCACCACCGCGTAGGGCACGCCGTGGCGCCGCACCGCGGCCAGCACCTCCTCGGCCTGCTCGACCGAGGTCGCCATCGGCTTCTCCGAAACCACTGCGACGCCCGCGGCCGCCGCGGCAATCGCCTGCTCGGCATGCATATTGTGCGGCGTGGCGATGGTGACGGCATCCAGCTCCGCCCGCTCCAGCATCTCCCGGTAATCGGAGTAACGCCGTTGCGGCGGCACCGCCAGCATCTCCCCCTGCCGCTCCAGGTTGCCAGCCACCGGATCGGCCAGCGCCGTCACCCGCACCAACTCCGGAATCGCCTTGTACCCCGGCGCATGGCTGAGCCGCACGATCCCCCCGCACCCAATTAAACCCAATCGCACCGGTCGCCGCATCGCTCCTCCGGTCTCCATACTACTCATGGCGCTGGGGGTGTGCTCAAGCCGCACTTGGCGGCGATCGATTTCGCGAGCTTCTTGAAGTCTTCGTAGCAGTCCTGGACGGCGTAGATGTGGCCGCCCAAGGCGCCGTCGGCCGCCCGGAGATGGAACATCGGCTTGCGCGCCTCCTGGGCCATCGGCATCAGGCTGCGATAGTGTTTCAACGTGGCCAGGCAGTGCGGGTCGTCTTCGGTGGATGACGCGGCCGGCCCGGTCCCGTCAAGCGCTTCCGTGCGATACACGCCGGGAATACGCCGGATCCACTTCTCATACGCGTACACGGGCCGGCCGCCCAAGACGCCGTGCTGCATTACGATATATCCCGCCGCCGTGATCTCGGCCGACGGCAGTGGCAGGTCCAAGTCCGCAGGCCGGCGATCGATGCGATCCCTCCATCCCTTCCGCCAATCATTCAGCGTCGGACCGACGTTGCGGAGGCCCTGCAACGAGAACAGATCCGGAGCGAGCGGAAAGACGACGAAGTCGGCGGCAATGATCGCAGCCCGGTTGATCGCGCCGAGGTTCGGACCGACGTCTATCAGTACCGCGTTCGCGCCCTGCCGCTCGGCAGCCTTGAGAATCGTGCGGTGAAACGCCGACTGGGTACGAAAGGCGGCTTCGTCACCGTCCACGCAGGCGGGCCACGCTACCGAGAGCTTTGCCTCGAACCGCGACAGGCCCAGATCGCCCACGACCAGGCCGCAGTTCAAGTTCATTTCCTCGACGTGCGGTTCATCGACGTCACCTGTCCCGCTCAGCATCGGAGCAATCGCCCCCAGAATCGTCTGCGGGTGGCCGCCGTCGGGCCACAGTTCTTCGAGCCGTTCCTCATCCAGGAACATCGCGCTCAAGTTCGCTTGCGGGTCCAGGTCCGCCGCGACCACCGAAACGCCAAGTTCGGCGTACATAACGGCAAGATGGTAGACCAGCGACGTCTTGCCGACGCCCCCCTTATTGTTGAAGAACGCGATCGTCGTCATGGCTTGCTCCGAATAGTGACCAGCACGTGCGACGGCTCGAACCGGAACTCCGCCTCCGGGTTGCCGTTGCGCCGCAGGGCCTCCTGAGCGCGGATCACGCCGCGCCCGAACATGTTGACGTACCCCAACGTCGCCATCGCCTCCGCGATCACGGGGTTACGGTAATCGGTCTGCGCCGGAAAGTTCTCCGGCGACGCCATTCCGTACAGCCCGCCCGGGCTCTGAATTTCGATACGATCACGGTACCAGTTGAACCGCACGGGAGCGTTAGACTCGTACGAACGATGCATTATCGCGTTGAGCAACAACTCGCGGATCGCCACCGCCGGGTAGTCGACCTCCGTGCGCTCCCGCAGAATTGATTCGGAGACCGGATGAGATCGGGTCTGCAGCGGAATGAACGCCTGGAGCTCGCGTAGCACCGACAGCAGATCGCCGTAGAACCGCGTGTCGCCGAGCACCTCACCGGCCATCGTCGTTCCCGGCCAACGCACGAACTGGACCCACGCTCCCGGAATCCAATGCAGAGGTTGTCGCGCGAAAAGCAACGCGCCGGCGTGCGTGGGGCGGTCCGCCGTCAGGTCGTAGCAGCGAAGTGACGCCATCTGCTCCCGAAGATCGCGCTCGTTCTCCTCAATCACGTCACGGGACACCGCGGCGGGAAGATAGCTCACCAGGAACAGGTCCGGGACCAAGTCGTCCAGCGTGCAGCCGGGGCAGGGCCGGGCATCAAACGTCTTCTGGAACGCCGTCCGCTTCTCGACGAGCAGACGCTCTTCTTGCTGGTTGGCGGCGCGCCGGGATGGACCGACGCGGATCCAGACCCGGCCCCTGTAGCGGACCGGAGGAAGGTCGGACGGCGTTACCTCCACCACGGCCACGTCGCCGTCCGGCAGGGCATGTTTCCGCACCGTCAATGCCGGGTGTGGCTCCAGGTTGACGTTCGCATGCAGGTTGGCGAGATTCCGCAACAGCGCGTCGTTGACAGTCATGCCGCTTGCCTTGCCGGCGTCATCCACTCCTACCAGCAGATAGCCGGGTTGCCGGTGATTGGGGAAGTCGTTGGCAAAGGCGCAGATCGCCTCACCGAACTTGTCCGTGTTATTCACGGAGACGGTCATTTCGACGCGGTCGGACTCGTGATCCGCCATCAGCGCGAGCAGTTGTTGGGTGGTCAGCATCCGGCGCGTCCGATTATCCCACGAAGCCGATTGATCAACAACGGCCCGGTCTCCTATCCGCGGCCGCTCATGGCGTAGGGGTCGGCGGCGTCGCGCAGCCCGTCGCCGACGAAGTTGTAGAGCAGCACGGTTACGACGACGAACAGCGCCGGCGTCAGCAGCCACGGGTAGATGGCGATGTTGGTGACGTTCTGCGCCCCCTGCAGCAGCGTGCCCCAACTCACCGCCGGCGGCTGGATGCCCAGGCCCAGGAAGCTCAGCGCGGTCTCCCCCAGGATCATGCCGGGAATCGCCAGCGTCAGGCGCACGATCAGGTAACTCAGAAAACCGGGCAGCAGGTGGGTCACGATGATGGCGCCGTTGCGCGCCCCGGCCAGCTTGGCGGCGGTCACGTAGTCGTACTCGCGCAGCTCCAGCAGCTTGCCGCGCACCACCCGCGACAGCTCGGTCCAGTTGAGCACCGACAGGATGATGGTGATGGCGAAGTAGACGCGAATCACCGGCCAGTTGACCGGAATCACCGCGCTCAGCGCCATCCACAGCGGGATGTTGGGAATCGCGCCCAGGAACTCGATGACGCGCTGGATGATCAGATCGGGCACGCCGCCGAAGTAGCCGGAGACGCCGCCCAGGATGCAGCCGAGCACGAAGCTGATCAGCACCCCCGCCAACCCGATGGTCAGGCTGATGCGGCTGCCGGCGAGCACGCGCGAGAACACGTCGCGGCCCAGGGCATCGGTGCCGAGCAGGAAGATGCGCCCGGCGCCGGCGTCGAACAGGTGGCGGCTGGCGTTGATGCGGCCCCAGAAGCGGTAGCCTTCGCCGCGCGCCAGGAAGCGCAGCGGATGGATGACCGACCGATCCTCCACAAACTCGCGTTGGAAGGTCTCGAGGTTCACCTTGCCGGTGAGTCCGTAGACGAAGGGGCGGCGCAGGCGCCCGCCGGGGTCAATCAGCCGGATGCGGGTCGGGGGCGCGTTGACGAACCCCTCGTGCTGGGTCAGCGAGCCGTAGGGGGCGCAGAACTCGTAGCTGAAGGCCGCCAGGTAGGCGAGCAGCAGCACCAATCCCGATACCACGGCCAGCCGGTGGCGGCGGAACTTGCGCCACATCAACTGCCGTTGCGAGGCGATGAAGTAGCGTTCCTCGGCGCTGGCGGCGGTTGGAGTTGCCGGGGCGGTCGCGGTGGCCGTGGTGGTGGTCGTGGCCGTGGCCGTGGTGGTGGTCGTGGCAGTTGGGGTTACGGCGGCAGTTGCGGGCTCGCCGGGGCCGGGGGTACCGGGAGCGCCGGGGTGGCCGGCAGCCGCGCGCGGGGCCGGGCGGTTGCGCGCCACGTCAGCCGCCGCGCTCGAAGCGGATGCGGGGGTCCACCACCACCAGCAGGAGGTCCGAGATCAACACGCCGAGCACCGCCAGCACGCTCTGCATCATCAACACGCTCGCCGCCAGATTGATGTCCTGCGCGCGCAGGCCGGTAAACAGCAGCGGCCCCAGCGTCGGCAGGTTCAGCACGATGGCGACGATGGTCTGGCCGGCGATCAGCCCCGGCAGCACCCCGCCCACCGTGCTCACGATCGGGTTGAGCGCCAGCCGTACCGGATACTTCATCAGCAGGCGGCGCCGCGCCAGCCCCTTGGCCTGCGCCGTGATCACGTACTGCTTGCCCAGCTCGTCCAGCACCGTGGCGCGCATCACCCGGATGGTGCCGGCGGTGGCCGCGGTGCCGATCACGATCACCGGAATCCACAAGTGGCTGAGCAGGTCGAACAGCTTGGCCGCGCTCCACGGCTGCTCCTCCATGCCGGGCGAGAAGAAGCCGCCGATGCTGAGCCCGAAGAAGCGGTAGAACAGGAACAGCAGGATCAGCGCCAACAGAAAGTTGGGCGTGGCCAAGCCCATGAATCCGACGGTGGTGAGGGCGTAATCGCCCACGCTGTACTGGTGGGTGGCGCTGTAGATGCCAATCGGAATCGCCACCAGGTAGGTGAACAGGATGCTGATCAGCGACAGCATCACGGTGGCGCCCAGGCGTTCGGTGATCAGACCGCTCACCGGCAGCCCGCGGATCGAGCGGCCCATGTCGCCGGTCACGAAGCGGATGACCCAGGCGGCGTACTGCACCACCAGCGGGCGGTCCAGGCCGTACAGGCTGCGCAACTCGCGCTCATCCTCGTCGGTAATCACGTCGCCCTGCGCCTCGCGTTCGGCCACGATCGCGTCCACGGCGTCGCCGGGCGGCAGTTGGATCACCAGAAAGACCGCCGCGCTGATGGCCGCCAGCGTCACCGCCATGTACAGCAACCGGCGGACCAGGTAAGAGGTGTAGTTCACGTACCGGACTTCACTACCGGACTACAGCCAGCCCGACGGACCTCAACCGCCGAAGGCAACCATGACCAACGACATCACTACACCGCTACTCCTTGGTGCCACTTTGTCAGTTCGTCGAACAAGGACTCAATACCAGGGATAGCACGCAACCTGTTACAATAAGAGATCGCTATCTCACGATAGCCAAGGTCGGCTATATTCCTAACAAGAGTCAGTATCCCGTCCACGTTGCTAAAGTGCGTAACGCGCGTATCGATAAGCCTGCCCAATACCGTAATCACCTCCTTTGGGCTGCCCTTAACCCACCGATTCAACTCGTCAATGAAACTATACGTGTGTACAAATGGTAGTACGGCTATCAAGGGATCGGTATTCTCGCCCGCAGCAGTATCCAAGAAGTAAGTCAGCTCCGCTAGACTGGTGAGCAGCTTGATGGGCTGCCTCTCTTGTTCCGACGCCCACTTAGTGCAGTGTCGCCAATAGTCAATTATCCGAATATCTTGCCCTGGCTCCAGAGATTCTCTATGAATCTGTCGGAGAAAGTCATTGAACATCTCGAGGTACTCCACGTGCGCCGACTGAAATAGAGACTCAAATAGTGGAGAATCAAGGCACTCCTCGCCCCATAGGTATCCGCGCGCGAGAGTCGCCATCAGCGCTCTCCGACCATCTCTGATGTCGATATTGTGGTGTAATGCGTAATTCAGAACGTTCGACATTGTGCAGGTGTCGCGCAACATGCGATAGATAGCCGGCGTAATTGATGCGTAAGCAAGACCTCCGAGTGCACAGATCATACTCCTAGGATAATCTACAGGAAAGATACGACCGATATTCGCCTCCAGCCACTGCATATCGATGTACTCCAAATTAAGGATACGAGCACCGCACAAAGTAGAGAACTCAAAACTCCTATCCTTAAGTCCCTGATCCAAGAACGTACGAACCTCCATTGCGACGGCCGTATGCGACTCGGCCTCGCGGTCTGCAATCCGACACCTTCGTAGAACATGGCTGAACGCGGCCTCGACCGCGCGTCCGTTTGGCGAGTTGATTGCCTGCGTCATTGGGTCATGGCTTGGCTCAGATACGCGATCTCCATGCCCTATCAACATCTGAATTAGAGACCATCCTAGTGGGAGAAGTGACGCAGGGTAGGCATCCCGATCGTCGTGCGTCCCGTAGTAAAGCAAATCGGCCACCGCCCCAGCAACTGACGACGGTCTGATCATCCAGGATGGCCTAACATCCTGCCATGTATCATCTTCGATATCCCAAAATCCCGGGTCCTTCAGAAGCATCTCAAGGAAGCGCAACAGCGGCTCCCATAGCTTCTTATGCTCACTCATATCCGTGTCGCGCGTGGGTCCACGCCAAGGCTTCAGAAAGCCCATGATCAAGCCGTACTGGAACTCCCGTCGGGCCGATAGGAAATCCGGCAATGCCATGATGAAGTGCCGAGGTGCCGCGATGACCGCCTTCTCAAGTTCATCGATCAGCGCCTCCACAGTTGGCTTGTCCCATGTGTTAACCGATGCATCTCTCTTGGTGCCCGCCAGCTTCTCAACAATGGTTCCGGCAATAGCGAAATCAATTAGCTCATTGGATCCGTACTCTGACCGCCCATGTCCCCACCGGGTCTCAACATACGCTTGGTAGTCGGGATTAGTATGTAGTGGACCGCACTTCTCATTCAGCTCATCGAACCACCTCTCGACCTGGTCGCCTGCTCTATCGGCAAACGCACTGAGCCACCGAAGCTGAGTGTACTCTCGGTACCCTGTTGGCTTCAGACGGATCTCCTTAATGGCCTTGATCGTAGCGTACCTCTTCTGCTCTCCGAAATGTGAGAAGTGCTCACGGAGCAATCCGTAGAGCTCGTGCAAATGCCCGGCCTCGAAAAGCTCGGAAGTAACAACAGGAAGGTACAACTCGCTCAAAGACTCCCACTTCTGACCGAGTACAAAGATGCCGACACGGCGAAGCATCTGGTTCTCGTGACCTAGTAGCGAGGCAACGAACGACCTGGCGGTCTCGACATCGTGTTCGCACCAAGATAGCAGAATGTCTCGAAGACCGTCGACAAAACGATTATCGACATCATTCCCCCTGTCGTTCTGACCATCTGCCTCGACCGCCGGACGAAACGTGTGACTGTGGGTTACACGGAGGCCACGCCCAAACACTTGCGCAACGCGCCGCTCGAATAGCTTCGCCGCCTTACCGCGCAGCCTGCTCCCAAGCGCGACAGCGTGCCGATCAATCAATCTCTTGAGCCAAAATGGATCTACGATAGTCACCGGCTCGAGCGTCTCCGGCTGTGAGCCCTTTTTTGTCCATCGAATCTCAGTACAATAGTCCACTAGCTGTAACGCCTTATTCCAATCACGCGGACTGTCGCTGTCCAGGAACCGATGTAGAGCGCCCTCGTCAAGGGCCTTCACCACCAGGCCATTATCGAATCCATCGCCAAGCCATACCTCTACCCGCTCCAAGTCATTTGGACTAACCGACTCTGTAGGAAGCAGACCAAGAATCTCTGCAAATCGGTAGAAGGTATAACGATTGTATTTTGTCCCTCGATCGGTTACGTTCCTAATAACTTGTATTATCTTATTGGCAAGATTGGCATGACCGACTTCTCCTGCGTGTCGTGCACAAGCAAGCAGATAGTTCGGCGCCGACCAAATCGGAATTTGAATATAGCCTGGATCCGCTGGTCTTGGTTCAGGATTTTTCTGAGGATCGAAAAAGCCCTTGCTGGCTATGGTATCGAAGAATCTATGGGAATTACGGCGCCTGGCAAGCAGCTCAAACCCCTTATCGGTATGCTCGTCACTGCGACCCATCATGTCTACGAAAGAGCTTTCGTTAGCGGTAAGCTTATGCATCCAATAGTCTCTCCATATCTTTATATGCTTGCAGCGTCATCAAGCCAGAGGCCGGCACTTGGCTTCCGAACGATTCGAGTACGTATATCAGTTGTTTCCACCCGCGCTCATCTTTTAGGAACGGCAGCAACTCGATTCCACACTGAGCATAGTAAGTACGCATAGAGTTCATTAGCTCCTTCTCATGGGAAAAGAATCCGTGCAGTAGAAAGTGCTTTTGTTCGTTGATAGTTGTTTGTGCCTTGCCGATCACGTATTCAAGAATCTCCAGCTCGTCTAGTCCATAGCCGATGAATAATACCGTCTTCTCTCTAAAGAGATAATCGAGGAACGTCAGAACGTAGTTTTCAGGATCGCGGTCGTTGACTCGTCGATCATTTGCGTAGTGTCTGATGTAGTCGGGCTTTGTCATAATCATTCCGTCGGGGTAAGTGACAGATCCGTGTAGATGGATGACGACGTCTTCTCGGTCTAGATTGGCGACTGTCAAATCTTCAGGTCGATGGCATATCAATCGGCGCTTGGGTTGGGAAGCAGCGGGCGATGATCCCGACACTTTCGTAGTCAGAGCCGTAGAAGGATATAGAATCTCCTGATCAAGCCATTCATCGTAATTGGTAGTAACAAACGTCTTGCCAAGCTTGGTCAGGTATGAATAGATTCGGCGACCTACCTCACTTTTGTCTGGCGGCTCCGGATGAAGTAGAGTACGAAAATCTATGGCTATATCGGCATCTTTCTGGAGCGACAGGGCAATCGATAACTTTATACGAGCGTCGAGATGCTTTATTTGGTCGAGTTGTGCGTGACTGAAGTGCCCTCGATCAACGAGGATGTCGAGGGTGGAGTCTGCGAACTGGTCCCAGCCGGGACATCCTGCAAGTCGTGAGACGCCGGCGCCGATGAAGGGGATTAGCGTCCCGATTTGGGCGGCAGTACGGAGCCTCTCGGGTACTGCCGGGATTGGAGGAATCTGGTCGACGATTGGCATAGGTGTCCAGTCAGAGCCTTAGCGTACCACATTCGGGGTGACGAGCCAAGCGCCTGTCTGCCCGCAAGCGGGAGTGGACGGCGCCAAGCGCCGCCCACTCCCGCCGCGCGTCACTCGCGCGGCTAGCGCGCTACTCGGCGATGTACCACTGCTCCGGCTTGTAGGGGGCGTAGAAGTTGGTGTCGGAGCCCCAGAAAATGTTGTCCGCGGGGACGTTCTTCAAGCGGTTGTGGATGATCACCGGATGCGGCGCCAGCCCGATGGTGGGAATCATCGGCAGCTCGTCGGCGAAGAAGGCGAAGTACGCCTTGCCCAGGGTGGCGGCGTCCGGCGTGCCGGTGGCGGCCTGCTTGAACGCCTGCCAGCGCTCGTTGAGCGCCTTGATCTCGGCGGGAGGCTCCTCGCCGCTCGCGCCGCCGGAGACGAACCAGAAGCACCACTGCCGGCCCCAGTTGTTGGCGCTGCAGCGCTCGAACGCGAACTGATCCGGCGTGCCGCGCCCGAGCAGCGTGGTGCGGCCCAGGTGCCACGCCGAGATGGCGGTCTCGTTGGCGTCCAGGCGCTCGTTGAGCAGCGCGCCGTCGATCACCTTGCAGGCGCCCTCGATGCCCACCTGCCGCCAGTCGTTGGCGATCAGCTCGCAGATCGCTTCCTTCGGACCTTCCAGTACCCCGATCTCGATCACCAGGCTCAGGCGGCGGCCGTCGTCGGGGCGCACGCGGAAGCCGTCGCCGTCGCGCCGGGTCAGACCGGCGGCGTCGAGCAACCGGTTGGCGCGCTCCGGGTCGTGCGCCAGATTGTCGTTGTACCAGGACTGATCGAAGAACTCCATGGTGTTGAGCGGCGTCGCCGGATGCGGGTCGCCGAGGCCGAAGAACACGATCTCGTTCATCTGCTCGCGGTTCAACGCCACCGACAGGGCGGTGCGGAAGCCGCGGTCGTTGAACAGTTGGGTCAGCACCGGGTCTTCGACGTTGTGATTGATGAACAGCACCAGCTCGGCGGTGCGCAGCGACTGGGCGATCACCGTGCTGTAGTCGCCCTGCGCCTCGCCCGCCTTGTAGGTGGGCAGGCTGGGGGCGCCGGTGTAGTAGGCCACGAAGTCGGCCTCGCCCGCGGACGCCTTGAGATCGTAGAGCTGCTTGTCGCCGACGTGGCTGATCTCCAGCCGGTCCACGTAGGGGAGCTGATTGCCGGCGGTGTCGACGTGGTGGTAGTAGGGGTTGCGCACCAGCAGCACGCGGTTGCTCTCCACCACCTCCGGCACGTGCATGTCCAGGTAGGGGCGGCCGATGGTGACCGCCGACTGGTTGTAGCCCTGCGCCCGGCGGTCGTTGAACATCTTCATCCAGTCCTCGAAGCCGAGCTCCGCGGCCAGCGCCGCGGCGTCGTCGTTGAAGTCGGCGTGGAACTGCTTGAGGTAGTGCGCCGGCAGGAACAGGGAGTTGTCGCCGGAGAAGTGGGTGCGCCCGAACCGGTCCATGGCCACCGGGTTGGGGGCGGCCCAGGTGATGCGGATGGTGGTGTCGTTGAGCGGCTCCCAGGTGGCGCGCTCCCCGCCGAGCGTCCAGAAGGGGTCGATGCCGCGCGGGTGCAGATCCTCGTTGGTGATCTCGTGCTCCCACTTGAACATCAGGTCGGCGGTGGTGAACGGCTCGCCGTCCGACCAGCGCAGGCCGTCGCGCAGCGTGAGGGTGAGGGTGCGGTTGTTGTTGGACCAGGCGTGGCCGGCGGCCAGGTCGGCCTCAAAGCGGCTGGCGGTCTGGTTATAGCGGAACAGGCCGGTGTGGCGCACCCGCAGGCCGATCGACATGCGGTCCGACACGTCCATCATCCGCACCGTGCCGCCGTAGGTGCCGATCGAGTCGAACGGCGTCACCACCAGCGGGTTGGAGGGCAGCCGCTCGGCCACCGGCGGCAGGTCGCCGGCCCGGACCATCGCCGCCAGCATCGGCGCCTCCCGGTAGGTCTGCCCCCAGAGCAGGGCCGTAGCGAGCATCGACAACGGCAGCGCCAGGCTCAAGGCGCGCTGCAATCTCGTAGTCATGGCAGTCAAACTCCTTTCGTGTTCGCGGTCCGCGGGAAGCGCGGGATCCAAGTGTGGCCGCCAGCGTACCCTATGCTGCCGCCCCGAGCAACCACGCGTTTGCTGCTGCTGCCCCGCATGTCGGTGGCCGGATAGTCGACGGCGATGGCGCGCGCGTGGCCGCCGCCGTCAGACCGCCGGGTGGTCGGCCCGCCTGCCCGCTCACCGCGTTCGCGCTATACTCACGCCGTGGGTCCGGCAGCGCCACTCGACACGTTCGTTCCCGACTCGTTCCGATTTCTCGCCGACCCGGCGCGCGACCTGCCGCGGCTGGCCAAGGACCGGACGGCGATGGCGGAGCTTCAAGCCGTGGTAGCCGAGGTTCCGACGCGGCACCGCTTGTTGCTCGGCGACGCCCGTGAGGCGCCACTGGGCCCCGAGTCGATCCATCTCGTGGTCACCTCGCCGCCCTATTGGACTCTCAAGGAGTACCGCCGCTCCGGCGGGCAGTTGGGGTGGATCGACGACTACGAGGAGTTCCTGGCCCAGCTCGACCGAGTGTGGCGCAGGTGCCGCACAGCGCTGGTGCCCGGCGGGCGGCTCGTCTGCATCGTGGGTGACGTCTGCCTGGCGCGGCGCAAGAACCAGGGCCGCCACACCGTGGTCCCGTTGCACGCTTCGATACAGGAACATTGCCGGGGCTGGGATTCGACAACCTGGCGCCGATCATCTGGAGCAAGATCGCCAACGCGGCGTACGAGGTAGAGCGCGGCGGCGGGTTCCTGGGCAAGCCGTATGAGCCGAACGCCGTGATCAAGAACGACCTGGAGTTCATCCTGATGCAGCGCAAGGGCGGCGGTTACCGGAAACCGGATCTGGCCGCGCGCGTGCTCAGCCTGCTGCCGGAAGCATCGTTCAAGCAGTTCTTTCGACAGATCTGGACCGACATTCCCGGAGAGTCAACGCGCGGCCACCCGGCCCCCTTTCCGGTCGCGCTGGCGGAGCGGCTGATCCGCATGTTCAGCTTCGTCGGTGATACGGTGCTCGACCCGTTCACGGGAACCGCATCCACTCAGATCGCGGCCGCCGCCTGCGGTAGAAACAGCATCGGCATCGAGGTCGATCCCACGTACTTCGCCGCTGCCCGCGACCGCCTGCACGGCGAGACCGGCGGCCTGCTCAGCACGGCCGAAGTGTCCGCGGGAGACCTTATCGCGGCGGACGCTCTGCCGGCCACCGCATGAATCGAACATGATCACCGCCCAGGACGCCGTCGACCAACTGTTCCGAGTCGCCGTCACCGAAAACAAAGCAACGTCAACCGCACGGCTCGACACCTTGGCCGAGCTCTGCGTGCAGGAGCTGACCCGGCGCGGCTTGCACGGCGCTGCGAAGGAGGCGTCCATTCCGGGAGCGGGCCGGCGAAAGCGGTGGGACGTGGCTTGGCAGTACGACGGCAAGTATCGGCTGGGACTATCGCTCAAGTCCATATTGAAGAATCTCGGCGGAACGGTTCCCAACCGCATCGACGATCTGATCGGCGAGGTTGCAAACGCGCAGCTCCTCTCTCCCGAGATCGTCATCGGGTACGTCATGATCTTCAACGTCCACAACGACGCCTACTCGTCAAGACATCAATCAACATGGTTGGAATTACACCGGCATAGCCCCTGTCGTCGAGCGCGGCGTAGCGCCTGCCCACGATACGCAGGTACTCGGAGTCGAACGGTGGCGAGTCCTGTCGCTGCGCATCAGCCCCTACATGCCCCACACCTCTACCGGCGCCGGACGCTTGCCGCGCCGTTCGTAGAATACCTTCTGCTCCCAGGTCCGCATCTCGCGGCAATCGATCACCACCAGGTGCCCGGCCTCCGCCCCGCACCGCTCCACGTAGCGCGCGGTCTGCTCCACTCCTTCGGTTATCGTCTGCTCCAGCCCGTCCCGCTCCCGCACCACCTTGCACTCCACCGCCACCTCCTGCACCCGCTCCGCCGGCCCGCGGTCCGCCAACGGCCACACGATCAGCAGGTCGACCCGCCCGCTGCCCAACGCGTACTCCCGCTCAATGCGCCCGCCGCCGTTCACTACCCGCTGCAGAAACGCCTGCAGCAGCAACTGCGGCCACGCTTCCTCATACGCAAACCGGTTCCGCCAGTGCTCGGAGTGGCGCCGGAAGAAGCTCTGAAACTCCTCCAGCAGCAGCGCCACGTTCAGGCTGCCGTCCGCCTGCACGTAGCGCGGCGGCGACACGTCAAACGCCTCCTGCGCCACCCGCGTCAACTGCCGCGGCAACACTTCCGCGTAGATCGGATTGGCGACGCGCACCGGGGCATCACCGGCGATCAGCCCCAGGTCGCGCGTGTACTCGACGTCGAGATCGCTGAAGTTGTAGCGGTCGGCGCCGGTCAGCAGCGGCTCGATCACGCGCCGCACCCGTGGCTCCCGCAGCTTGTCGGCCAGATTATCGAGGTGAGTCACCCGCTCGATTATCAGGTTCTCGCGCGCCGCCACGATGGCGCCGGCCGTCACCTGGCGGGCGCGGTCGGCGCGCAACGCCTCGTTTTCGAAGCAGGCATCGTAGGCGAGTGCGTTGACCAGCCACGGCTGGCCGCGGGTGTGGGTCCACACCGCCTCCAGCGCCTCCGGAGTGAACGGCTGGCCGGTCTCGGCGGTGTGCTGGCTCAGCAAGGAGATCGTCTGGTCGCGTGAGAAGTCTCCCAACCGCAAAGATTTGGCGGCGATGTTGAAGGGGCTGCCGGAGGCGTCCATGCGGTAGTCACGTATGTCGCGCATGCCGCACAGCACGACGCTCTGCGGGAAGGACTCGGGGCGGTCGGGGTAGCCGGCGCGAAGCTGCTGCAGCACCGACAGCAGAGAATCGCCGGTCAGCGTGTCGATCTCGTCGATCAATAGCACCAGCGGCCGCGGCGCCGCCTCGGCCCAGCGTGAGAGCGCGTCGTACAGCGCCTCGTTGGCGCCCGCTCGAGCCAGCAGGTCGGGCCAGACGTCGTCCAGGAAGCTGTCTCCCAGCTTGGCGCGCGCCCCGGACGCCAGTCTGAATAGCACCGAGTGCATCGCCCGCGCCACGTCGTCGCGGGCGGTGCGGGCGGTCTCCAGGGTGACGTAGAGGCAGTGGTAGCCGCGCTCGTTCAGCAAGTCGGCCAGCGCACGCAACGCCGAGGTCTTGCCGGTCTGCCGCGGCGCGTGCAGCACGAAGTACTTCTTGTCGCGCACCATGCCGAGCACGTCGTCCAGGTCGATCCGCGACAGCGGCGGTATCAGATAGTGATCAGCCGCCCTGACCGGGCCGGCGGTACTGAACGAACGCATGACAAACTCAGTATACCACGGGAGCCCCTCACCGGAGGGTCGTTGCGACCGCAGGGGGTAAGCTTGGTTGCCGCGCAGGCCACGGAGCAGCGGCATGGGCTCGCGGCTGGGCGCATCAGCCCCTACATGCCCCACACCACTACTGTCCGGTTTAGCGGACACTGTGCGATTGCAACTGATTACATAGCTGATAGATACGGGAATAATTGGGTGGTGGCGACTTGAATCGGGCCCGGTCTTCTCACTTGCAAAATTCGCTGGAAGGTGGACTGTTCTTCAAGTGGGTCAACCAGCATCTACGGGTGAAGCGGTTTCTGGGAGTGTCGGAGAAGAATGCCGTGAAGTGGTACGTCTGGAGATCGACACGCCACTCTACACAATGCTACAGATTCTGTCGGTGATGGCGTTTGAGCAAGTGCCGTTACAGGAAGCACTTACGGCGACGGATTACCGTCTGGAACCGGAGCCGCCCGCTAAACAGTTGCTATTACTTGACTTATAACCGGACACTACTGGCCCCACACCTCTACCGGCGCCGGACGCTCGCCGCGCCGTTCGTGGAACACCTTCTGCTCCCAGGTCCGGTTCTCCCGGCAATCAATCACCACCAGGTGCCCGGCCTCGGCGGCGCACCGCTCCACGTAGCGCGCGGTCTGCTCCACTCCTTCGGTTATCGTCTGCTCCAGCCCGTCCCGCTCCCGCACCACCTTGCACTCCACCGCCACCTCCTGCACCCGCTCCGCCGGCCCGCGGTCCGCCAACGGCCACACGATCAGCAGGTCGACCCTCCCGCTGCCCAGCGCGTACTCCCGCTCAATGCGCCCGCCGCCGTTCACTACCCCCTGCAGAAACGCCTGCAGCAGCAACTGCGGCCACGCTTCCTCATACGCAAACCGGTTCCGCCAGTGCTCGGAGTGGCGCCGGAAGAAGCTCTGAAACTCCTCCAGCAGCAACGCCACGTTCAGTTTGCCGTCCGCCAGAACGTAGCGCGGCGGTGCCAGGTCAAGCGCCTCCTGCGCCACCCGCGTCAACTGCCGCGGCAACACTTCGGCGTAGATCGGATTGGCGACGCGCACCGGGGCATCACCGGCGATCAGACCCAGGTCGCGCGTGTACTCGACGTCGCGATCGCTGAAGTCGTAGCGGTCGGCGCCGGTCAGCAGCGGCTCGATCACGCGCCGCACGCGCCTTTCGCGCAGCTTGCCGCCAAGATATTCGAGATGCGTCTTCCGCCTGACGATCAGGTCCTCGCGCACCGCGGCGATGGCGGCGGCGGTGACCGGGCGCGAGCGGTCGGCGTGCAACTCCTGGTTCTTGAAGCAGGCGCCGTAGGCGAGCGCGTTGACCAGCCACGGCTGGCCGCGGGTCTGCGTCCACACCGCCTCCAGCGCCTCCGGGGTGAACGGCTGGCCGGTCTCGGCGGTGTGCTGGCCCAGCAGGGCGTGCGTCTGGTCGCGCGAGAAGTCGCCCAGCCGGAGCGACTCGGCGGCGATGTTGAAGGGGCTGCCGGCGGCGCCCATGCGATAGTCGGCCACGTCGCGCAGGCCGCACAGGACGACGCTTTGCGGGAAGGACTCGGGGCGGTCGGGGTAGCCGGCGCGAAGCTGCTGCAGCACCGACAGCAGAGAATCGCCGGTCAGGGTGTCGATCTCGTCGATCAATAGCACCAGCGGCCGCGGCGCCGCCTCGGCCCAGCGTGACAGCGCCTCGCATAGCGCCTCGTTGGCGCCCGCCCGCGCCAGCAGGTCGGGCCAGACGCCGTCCAGGAAGCTGTCTCCCAGCTTGACGCGCGCCCCGGACGCCAGTCTGAATAGCACCGAGTGCATCGCCTGCGCCACGTCGTCGCGGGCGGTGCGGGCGGTCTCCAGGGTGACGTAGAGGCAGTGGTAGCCGCGCTCGTTCAGCAAGTCGGCCAGCGCACGCAACGCCGAGGTCTTGCCGGTCTGCCGCGGCGCGTGCAGCACGAAGTACTTCTCGTCCCGTACCAAGCCGAGCACGGCATCCAGGTCGATCCGTGACAGCGACGGGATGCAATAGTGCTTGGCCGGCTTGACCGGGCCGGCGGTACTGAACGAACGCATGACAAACTCAGTATACCACGGGATGCGACCGCCGCAGCACCTGGCGCTGGTGGTGGTCCCGTTCGACCGCCGGAATAACGACAGCCCGGAGAGGAGGAGTAGAAATGGCCGACAACAACGACGTGCAGGCGGAACTGGCGCGGCTCCGAGCGGAGCACGCCGCCGAGCTCAAGACCATCGACGGAAGCTGCCCAATCAGGCGAGCCGCCGGCCGAGGTCGACCGGTAGCGCCATGCGCGGATCGGCGTGCGGGCGGCCAAGCCGGATTCGTCAAGCTGGCGGACGCGGCGGAGCGGCGCGCGCTACCGCAGGGCCAGCTCGCCGCAGAAGGTCCAGAACGGCAGCACGCGGGTGGCGGCAGTGGCATCGCCGAAGTCCGCATTGCCCAGGTGGACCTGGTAGAAGCGGGGAATGGCCGTGCGCTCGCGCACGTAGCGGCAGGCGGGCGAGGCGCCGCGCTCGCCGCTCTTGCACTCGACCGCGAACTCGGGCCGTCCGTCGCGGAGCACCACGAAGTCGATCTCGCGCCCGTCGGTGTCGCGGAGGAAGCGCAGCTCCATCGCGTACCCCTCGGTGTCTTCGATGAAGTGGCAGTACTTGAGCAGGTGGCCGGCCACCAAGTTCTCGAAGCGGGCGCCGGGATCGTCCACCCGCGACCAGTCCCAGAAGTAGAGCTTCCGTTCCTTGCGGACCGCTCGGATGGCGGCTGACCCGAACGGCGCCACTCGGTAGCAGAGATAGAGCCGCTCGAACGCTGCGATCCAGCGTTCGACGCTGTCGTGAGACGCCTGCAGCAGTATGCGCAAGCGGTTGATCGACAGCGGCGAACCGACGCAGGAGGGCAGGTGGGCCAGCAGCAGGTCGAGCCGCGACACCGCGCGGACCTGTTCCAGATCGCGCAGGTCCTCATGCACGACGCGGGCGGAGTGCTCGCGCAGCCAGCGGCGGTGAAAGCGCTCCTCGCCGCGCAGGAACGGCTCAGGGAACCCGCCGAACCGGAGCAGATCGGCGGTCGACTCGGCGTCGGCGGGCCGGCCGCACTCCGGCAGAGTGAACGGGTGCAGGCGGTAGTAATGGTACCGGCCCTGCAGGGAGTCGCCACCCTTGCGGTAGTAGTCGAGCCGCGCCGATCCGGTCACCAGGAAGGAGATCGACGACTTGTGGGTGTCGTAGAGCCCCTTGATCAGCCGCCGCCACTCCGCGTACTTGTGCAACTCGTCGAAGATGACACGCGGCTGACCCGGCGGCAGCCGCCCAACCAGGATCGCCTGGCGGTCGGGAAGGTGGTCCCAGTTGAGGTAGGCCGGCGATGACTCGTCGCTCCCGGCGCCGAGCAGCGACAGCGCGAACGTGGTCTTGCCGACTTGGCGCGGGCCGCCCACGAACACCATCCGCTCGGCGAGATCGGCGGTGACAGCCGGGGCGAGGTAGCGAGGCGCTGAGGGCTTGGTCGTGATGGGCATGAGCGTTTTCTGGTGTACCCGAATATACTCATGAGAGTTTTCCGGTCAACCCCAAAACACTCACGCAGCCAGGGTGGCGTCTAACGACGGCTGCCGCCAGGTTACGCCGGCAGCGCGTCTGTCGTCGAGCGCGGCGTAGCGCTGCCCACGATACGCAGGTACTCGGAGTCGAACGTGGCGAGTCCTGTCGCTGGCACGTCAGCCCCTACATGCCCCACACCTCTACCGGCGCCGGACGCTTGCCGCGCCGTTCGTAGAATACCTTCTGCTCCCGGGTCCGCATCTCGCGGCAATCGATCACCACCAAGTGCCCGGCCTCGGCGGCGCACCGCTCCACGTAGCGCGCGGTCTGCTCCACTCCGTCGGTTATCGTCTGCTCCAGCCCGTCCCGCTCCCGCACCACCTTGCACTCCACCGCCACCTCCTGCACCCGCTCCGCCGGCCCGCGGTCCGCCAACGGCCGCACGATCAGCAGGTCGACCCGCCCGCTGCCCAACGCGTACTCCCGCTCAATGCGCCCGCCGCCGTTCACTACCCGCTGCAGAAACGCCTGCAGCAGCAACTGCGGCCACGCTTCCTCATACGCAAACCGGTTCCGCCAGTGCTCGGAGTGGCGCCGGAAGAAGCTCTGAAACTCCTCCAGCAGCAGCGCCACGTTCAGGCTGCCGTCCGCCTGCACGTAGCGCGGCGGCGACACGTCAAACGCCTCCTGCGCCACCCGCGTCAACTGCCGCGGCAACACTTCCGCGTAGATCGGATTGGCGACGCGCACCGGGGCATCACCGGCGATCAGCCCCAGGTCGCGCGTGTACTCGACGTCAAGATCGCTGAAGTTGTAGCGGTCGGCGCCGGTCAGCAGCGGCTCGATCACGCGCCGCACCCGTGGCTCCCGCAGCTTGTCGGCCAGATTATCGAGGTGAGTCACCCGCTCGATTATCAGGTTCTCGCGCGCCGCCACGATGGCAGCGGCCGTAACCTGGCGGGCGCGGTCGTCGCGCAACGCCTCGTTTTCGAAGCAGGCATCGTAGGCAAGTGCGTTGACCAGCCACGGCTGGCCGCGGGTGTGGGTCCACACCGCCTCCAGCGCCTCCGGAGTGAACGGCTGGCCGGTCTCGGCGGTGTGCTGGCCCAGCAGGGCGTGCGTCTGGTCGCGCGAGAAGTCTCTCAACCGCAAAGACTTGGCGGCGATGTTGAAGGGGCTGCCGGAGGCGTCCATGCGGTAGTCACGTACGTCGCGCATGCCACACAGCACGACGCTCTGTGGGAAGGACTCGGGGCGGTCGGGGTAGCCGGCGCGAAGTTGCTGCAGCACCGACAGCAACGAGTCGCCGGTCAGCGTGTCGATCTCGTCGATCAACAGCACCAGCGGCCGCGGCACCGCCTGCGCCCACTGTGCCAGCGCTTCGCTCAGTGCCAGTTCCGGCCCGACGTCGGCCAGGATTTCAGCCCGGACGCCCTGCAGGAACCGGTCGCCCAAGGTAGATCTCGCCGCTCGCGCCAGCGCGGCAAGCACCACGCGCACTGCCTGCGCCACGTCGTCGCGGGTGGTGCGGGCGGTCTCCAGGGTGACGTAGAGGCAGTGGTAACCGCGCTCGTTCAGCAAGTCGGCCAGCGCACGTAGCGCAGAGGTCTTGCCGGTCTGCCGCGGCGCGTGCAGCACGAAGTACTTCTCGTCCCGTACCAGGCCGAGCACGGCGTCCAGGTCGATCCGTGACAGCGGCGGGATGCAATAGTGCTTGGCCGGCTTGACCGGGCCGGCGGTACTGAACCAACGCATGACAAGCTCAGTGTACCACGGGAGACTCTCACCCCCACCGGAGGGTCGTTGCGACCGAAGGGGGTAAGCCTGGTTGCCGCGCGGGCCACCGAAGCAGCGGCATGGGCGCGCGGCTGGCGCATCAGCCCCTACATGCCCCACACCTCTACCGGCGCCGGACGCTCGCCGCGTCGTTCGTAGAATACCTTCTGCTCCCAGGTCCGCATCTCGCGGCAATCGATCACCACCAGGTGCCCGGCCTCCGCCCCGCACCGCTCCACGTAGCGCGCGGTCTGCTCCACTCCTTCGGTTATCGTCTGCTCCAGCCCGTCCCGCTCCCGCACCACCTTGCACTCCACCGCCACCTCCTGCACCCGCTCCGCCGGCCCGCGGTCCGCCAACGGCCACACGATCAGCAGGTCGACCCGCCCGCTGCCCAACGCGTACTCCCGCTCAATGCGCCCGCCGCCGTTCACTACCCGCTGCAGAAACGCCTGCAGCAGCAACTGCGGCCACGCTTCCTCATACGCAAACCGGTTCCGCCAGTGCTCGGAGTGGCGCCGGAAGAAGCTCTGAAACTCCTCCAGCAGCAGCGCCACGTTCAGGCTGCCGTCCGCCTGCACGTAGCGCGGCGGCGACACGTCAAACGCCTCCTGCGCCACCCGCGTCAACTGCCGCGGCAACACTTCCGCGTAGATCGGATTGGCGACGCGCACCGGGGCATCACCGGCGATCAGCCCCAGGTCGCGCGTGTACTCGACGTCAAGATCGCTGAAGTCGTAGCGGTCAGCGCCGGTGAGCAGCGGCTCAATCACGCGCCGCACCCGTGGCTCCCGCAGCTTGTCGGCCAGATTATCGAGGTGAGTCACCCGCTCGATTATCAGGTTCTCGCGCGCCGCGACGATGGCGGCAGCCGTCACCTGGCGGGCGCGGTCGTCGCGCAACGCCTCGTTTTCGAAGCAGGCATCGTAGGCGAGTGCGTTGACCAGCCACGGCTGGCCGCGGGTGTGGGTCCACACCGCCTCCAGCGCCTCCGGAGTGAACGGCTGGCCGGTCTCGGCGGTGTGCTGGCCCAGCAGGGCGTGCGTCTGGTCGCGTGAGAAGTCTCTCAACCGCAAAGACTTGGCGGCGATGTTGAAGGGGCTGCCGGAGGCGTCCATGCGGTAGTCACGTATGTCGCGCATGCCACACAGCACGACGCTCTGCGGGAAGGACTCGGGGCGGTCGGGGTAGCCGGCGCGAAGTTGCTGCAGCACCGACAGCAACGAGTCGCCGGTCAGGGTGTCGATCTCGTCGATCAACAGCACCAGCGGCCGTGGCGCCGTCTCAGCCCACCGTGAGAGCGCCTCGCGTAGCGCTTGGTCCGCGCCCGCCCGCGCCAGCAGGTCGGGCCAAGCGTCGTCCAGGAAGCCGTCGCCCAGCTTGGCGCGCGCCGCGGACGCCAGCGTGAATAGCACCGAGTGCATCGCCCGCGCCACGTCGTCGCGGGCGGTGCGGGCGGTCTCCAGGGTGACGTAGAGGCAGTGGTAGCCGCGCTCGTTCAGCAAGTCGGCCAGCGCACGCAACGCCGAGGTCTTGCCGGTCTGCCGCGGCGCGTGCAGCACGAAGTACTTCTCGTCCCGTACCAGGCCGAGCACGGCGTCCAGGTCGATCCGTGACAGCGGCGGAATGCAATAGTGCTTGGCCGGCTTGACCGGGCCGGCGGTACTGAACGAACGCATGACAAGCTCAGTATACCACGGGAGTCACGGGAGTCGAAGTCCACCGATGATCGGCGCCCCAACCGCAGCGCGAGCGCCGTCCCGCCGTAGAGCACGAAGGAATCGGGTACGTCCGCCAGCGCCGGCCACAGTCTGCGCTGCTGCTCCGGAAGCACGGTCAGTTTCGGTCTGAGCATCATCTATTTCGCCAGGCGCCGGACCGGTAAAGCGGGCACTGGGTTCAATCCCAGTCGCAGATGCCAGAACGACCACGACCGAGGGTTGAAAACGCCGACCGGCGGACCGCGCAGCACGGCGCGCAGCTCGTCGCCCGACGCCGCGGCCAGCATCCAGCGCACGTCCTCCACCGTGCCTAACGTCATGAGCTGCGCCAGAAACAGCTTTCGGTTGGCGAGCGTCTCCTCCGGCGGCTGCCACCAGACATATTTCCGGGCCATACGCCAAGCTATTGAATTAGAGATCAACCGCGTCCGTCGCTTCGGTGGGCTCAGCGGCTGAGCCCGCGCACCTCATAGCACGGCACACTACTAGTGTAGTGTCAAGTGCCTATTCAGCCGATCAGCCCGCCAAGCGCTGCCCAGCCGTCGTGCCGCCGCCCCCTCCCCACCGCGCCATCGCGCGGCGCGGTAGTTGCGCCGGCTCGGGCCGGCGGTGAGCCCTTGCGCCGCGGTCCGATGCGTGACAGAGTGCTGCTTGCATGATTTGGGTTGGCTTAGTCATAGTCGCGGTAGTCGTAATCGTTGGGGTATCGAAGTCCAAACGGCGCCGGCAGGAGCCGGCTGTTGGCTACTGGGTCCCGCCGCCCGCCTGGCTGATGGGAACGTGGACGGACAACAGAGGCGTTACGCTCCGGGTCCTCGAAGACCGGATCATTTACGATGCGTATGGCGCGTCCGTTGAATACGACGAGCCGCAGCCGGATTCGGGAGACCGCGACACGTACGCAGTACAAGGAGCGCGCAAGCCTGAGCTGCGTATTTCAAGGCTACCTCAAGATCACCACATAAAGCTCAATGATCTGCAGACCAACGCCAACTTGACGCTCAGCAAAGAGCCGGATGATGCGGCCGCTCAATACAATCTCGGATTGCGATACGCGACCGGTCAGGACATTCAGCAGGATGACGAACAAGCGGTCAAGTGGTTCCGGCGCGCTGCCGAAAAAGGTCATGCGGCGGCGCAGAACAACCTTGCGCTGATGTACGCGAACGGCCGCGGCGTCCAACAGGATGACGATCAGGCGGTCAGATGGTTTCGAGCCGCAGCCGAGCAGGGTCATGCCACGGCCGCGAGTATCCTGGGGCTGATGTACCGGGAGGGCCGCGGCGTTCACCAGGACGACGAGCAGGCGGTCAAGTGGTTCCGGTGCGCCGCCGATCTGGGGGATTCGACGGCTCAGGAAGCCCTTGGGTCGATGTACGCGGCCGGTCGCGCCGTTCCGCGCGATGACGCGCAGGCGGTCAAGTGGTTCCGGCGCTCGGCCGACCAGGGTTACGACACGGCGCAGACCAGCCTCGGGCTGATGTACGCGCGGGGTCTCGGCGTGCGGCAGGACGACTCGGTAGCGGTCGAGTGGTTTCGGCGCGCCGCCGACCAAGGGTACGCGCCGGCGCAGAACAACCTGGGACTGATGTACCAGGAAGGTCGCGGCGTTCGGCAGGATGACGCGCAAGCCGTCAAGTGGTTCCGGCGCTCAGCCAACCAGGGTCACGAGCCGGCCCGGGAGAACCTTCGGTTGATGTCCGCCGAGCAGTGACGTGATACCGGGTCAGGACGCTGCCGGCGGCGTCGCCGTTGCGGGCTCACGCCACAGGTCCAGATACTTGACGCCGGAGCCGGTGTTGAACAGCACCACGCGGTCTTCGGGCTGAACCTCGCCGAGTTGCTGCAGGCGGCGGAGCGCGGGCACGCAGGCGGCCCCCTCCGGGGCGGCGAAGACGCCTTCCGCGGAGGCGAGCTCCTTCACCGCGGCGAGGATCTCCGCGTCGTCCACGGCCAGCGCCCGGCCGCCGCTACGGCGCACGACGTCGAGGATCAGGAAGTCGCCGAGCGGCTTTGGAATGCGCAGCCCGGCGGCCAGGGTGTGCGGGTCGGGAACGGCGGCGGCGGTGTCCGCGCCGGCCTCGAACGCGGCGGCAATCGGGGCGCAGCCGCTCGGCTGCACGACGATCATGCGCGGGCGGCGGGCGTCGATCCATCCCATCTGCTGCATCTCGTCGAACGCCTTCCACATGCCGATCAGCCCGGTGCCGCCGCCGGTGGGGTAGACGATCACCTCCGGCAACTCCCAATCCAACTGCTCGGCCAGCTCGTACCCCATCGTCTTCTTGCCTTCGATGCGGTACGGCTCCTTGAGCGTGGACACGTCGAACCAGCCGTTTCGCTCCGCTCCGGCGGCCAGCATACGGGCGCAGTCGTCGACGATCCCGTCCACCAGCACCACCTCGGCGCCGCTCAGCCGGCACTCCACGCGGTTCGCCTCCGGGGCATCGCGCGGCAGGAATATGGTGGCCGGCAGACCGGCGCGCGCGGCGTAGGCGGCCAGCGCCCCGGCCGCGTTGCCGGCGGAGGGCACCGCCAGCCGCCGCGCCCCCAGCTCCCGAGCCATCGCCACGGCCACCGCCATCCCCCGCGCCTTGAAGGAGCCGGTGGGGTTGGCCGACTCGTCCTTGAGGTAGAGGCGCTCCAGCCCCAGCCGGGCGCCCAGGTTGGCGGCCGGCAGCAGCGGCGTCCAGCCTTCGCCCAGGGTGGTCACGTTGGAGTCGCCAACCACCGGCAGCAACTCACGGTAGCGCCACAAGTTGGCCTCCCGGCCCGCCAGCGCGGCGCGGTCCAGGGCGCGCGCGGCGCGGTCCAAGTCGTAGCGCACCAACAGCGGCTTGCCGCAGGCGCGGCACAGGTTGTGCAGCACGCCCCGCTCATGCCGCCGGCCGCACTGCGAGCACTCCAGAAAGGTAACGTTCACTAGTTTGGCGGCCCCAGTCTCCCGCCCGCAGGGTCTACACCGGCGGCCACCGTGTCAACCGCCCATCGCCCCCCCAATCACCCCTTCCAAGGCCGGCGCGGATATGGTATGTTATGTTCTATGTGGCAGGGAGCGCCACGATGAATATCGACAGCGTACGAGTCAGAGGTCTGTTCGACTACTTCGATCACGACCTGGAGTTTCGCACCGACGAACGTGTCATGATCATGATCGGCCCGAACGGCTTCGGAAAGACAACCACGCTGAGGCTCATCAATACATTGTTCAACCAGCCGATAGCCCGTCTTGCAGAAATGCCCTTCCGGCAAATCGAAATCTCATTTGATCGAGATAAGAGTTTGGTCGTTGAGAAGGACACCCAAACCGCACAACCCAATGGTCGTCTCCCTCTAACGTTGATCTTTCAGGAGGGCCGCGAAAGTCCGCGATCGTTTCGTCCGCCCTCCCAACGGCAGATGAGCCTCGACTTGTTCACGAAGCTCCAGGACGATGTGCCGCGGTGGTGGCAGAATGTACGAAACACCGTCAGCGTCCGGCTAATTGACACCGAGCGACTCACTACTATACCTGATCATACTCCGGCTCCCGAGCGCACTATCCGTATCTGTTCCGAGGAGCTTGCCGATCTCGTCAGCAAGACCAATGCCGAATACGCAACACTATCTCAGTCGCTGGATAGAACGTTCCCAGTCCGGTTGGTATCCAGCATAGGCATGTCGGAGCAACCAGCTAAGCTTAGCGCAGATTTGGACGAAATAAAGCGAAAACAATCACTGCTTGCGAAAGCGGGGTTGTTGTCGAAAGATCACGGTAGCATCGATCTTCCGGACATAGATAACGTGGACTCGCCACGACGCGACGTGCTTGCTATGTATGCCCACGACACGAAAATTAAACTCAACGTATTTGACGATCTGTATCCGAAAATCGAGGCCCTCTTGAAGATCGCCAACTCACGCCTGCGCTATAAACACGTGATCGCGAGCAGAGACGGACTGAGCGCAGTCTCATGGAACGGTGCAGACCTCGATCTGGACATGCTGTCTTCCGGCGAACAGCACGAACTCGTCATCCTCTACGAGCTGCTCTTTCGTACGTCTGAAAACTCTCTGATCCTCATCGATGAGCCTGAGCTATCCCAGCATGTCGCATGGCAAGAAAAGTTCGTGAATGATCTTGAAGAGATGGCGGAAATATCGCACTTTCGGGCGATTTTGGCTACACACTCTCCGGAGATAATCGCGGATCGGTGGGATCTCGCCGTCGAACTGAACGGGCCGGGCGGCGAGTGAGGCGTAGCTCGGTTGCCACGGCAAATGCGGTACGTCTGAAGCGGTCACACCATAGAGGATGCTTCCTAATCGTAGAGGGCCGCGACGACCGCATGTTCTTCGAGCAGTTCGTCGATCTCCATGACTGCTCAGTCCAAGTGGCTAACGGGAAATCTCATGTCGTCGAGGTCATTGCCATCCTCGACGAGGGCAGATTTCCTGGCGTTGTAGGAGTAGTAGATGGTGACTTGGACCACGTCGAGGGACACACTCTGCGAAGCCGGAACCTAATCACGCTTGAGACATGGGATCTGGAGGCGCTGCTGATCAAATCCCCAGCTCTTGACCGTTTGTTGGTGGAATTCGGGAGCTCAGAGAAGATGGCCGATCGCCCCACTCATCCGCGGGAAGCACTGATCAGCGCCGCGCTGCCTATTGGGTGCCTGCGTCTCCACTCGCGACGATCCGGATTGAACCTGACGTTCGTTGGCATGCAGTATGCGAGGTTTGTTGACCGTGATTCCCTGCAGACAGATGTGAGAAAGATGATTCGGGAGGTGAGGAACCGATCACAGCGACCCGACTTGGCCTCCGAGGACGCCGGTCGGGCTATTCGCGACATCCAAGCCACGATGAACGATCCTTGGTTGGTCTGCTGCGGTACTGATATGGTCGCAATACTGAGCATCGGGTTACGGAAAGTGTTGGGGACGAAGAACGCGAATGAAGTAGTGCCAGACGTGCTCAGGCGATCTCTGCGGTTGGCATACGAGCGACATGATTTAGTCAGATCGCGCCTTGGTCGAGATCTCCGGGGGTGGGCAGACAGAAACCCCGGGTTTCGAGTGTTGAGAGGTGATCCATGAGTTGGATGGTGGTTCTAAGCATCGTTTTCGCTGTGGCCGTCGCCGGTGGCGGGGCGCGGGGGCGTTGACGGAGGGGCGGCGGAGGGGCTATCGTTGGGGTATGACCTGTTACAATCGTTTTCGTGTGCTGCTGGCGGCGCTCCTGCTGCCGTGCGCGGCGGCCTTGGCCGTTGCCGGCGGGGACGGCGAGGGCGCCGGCATCGTGACCGAGCTGCAGTTCCCCACCTTCTGGGTGGGGCAGGACTCCAAGGCGGCGCCGATCGCGGCGCTGATCGACCAGTTCAACGCCGACAATGAGGGCAGCATCAACGTCGTCCTCGAACCTAACCCCGACACCGACGGCTACCGCACCAAGATTCAGACCGGCATGGCGGTGGGGCAGGTGCCCGACGTCTTCGTGTTCGCCCCCGGCCCGACGCAGTTCCAGTACTACGCCAGCGACCTGCTGCTGGACTTCACCGAGGATCTGGCCGGCCCCTGGGGCGATACCTACGTTGCCGGCGCGGTGGCCGGCGCGACCCGCGACGGGCGCACCAAGAGCGTGCCGTTCGAGATCGGCGTGGTGCCGATCTGGTACAACACCGAGCTGTTGGAGCGCGCCGGCGTCGCCGAGTTCCCGCAGACCATGGAGGCATTCTGGGACGCCGCCGAGCAGCTCAAGGCGGCCGGCGTCACCCCCACCTCGCAGATGACCGGGGGCACCAACGCCTGGACCTCGATGTTGTGGTACTCACACATTGCCACCAGCCTCGGCGGGCCGGAGGTGTGGGAGCGCCCGTTGACCGACCCGCTGTTCACCGAAGCCGCCGAAGTCCTGCTGCGTCTCTACCAGGACGGCAACACCACCGCCGACGCGGTGGGCGGCGACGCCGGCGTTTCGGGCGGCCACTACATGGCGCAGGACACCGCGGTGTTCATCAACGGCCCCTGGTACATCGGGCGCATCCGCCGCGACGCGCCGGAGACCCACGCCGCCACCAAGCTCGCCTACGCGCCCCAGGTCGGCGACCACCACGGCTTTACGCTCGGCTTCCCGCTCTCCAACCTGGCGGCCGCCAACACCGACAACCCGGCCCGGCGCGCCGCGGTGGTCAAGTTCATGCAGTGGCTCACCGCGCCGGCCAACGTGCAGATGATCACCGAGCAGGCCGGCTCGATGTTCGCCCTCAAGTACGAGTTGGGCGACGATCTCGATCCGATGCTGCAAGAGTTCGTGCGCATCGTCGGCAACGCATCCTTCGTGGGAACGCCGATCTTCGTCCACTATCCTTCCGAGGTAATCCTGGAGATCGGCCAAGCGATCGGCGCGATGGTAGTGGGCGGCGCCTCGCCCGCGGACTTCGTTCAGATGCTGATCGAGGCCAGCGAGTAGCCCGCGCCAATGCCTACCTGACCTGCGGCGGGTTCCGTTGATCACCCGCTGATTCATGGGCAACCGCAGCCACCGGGGCGGGATCATCCTGTTCCTGACCCCGGTGGCCGTACTTTACGCGCTGTTCTTTCTCTACCCGCTGGGCTACGTGTTCACGGTGAGCCTGGTGGATTGGAACGGCGTGACGGCGATGCAGTTCGTCGGCCTGAAAAACTACCTGGAGCTGCTGCAGCGGTCGGTGTTTCGGCTGTCGGTACGCAACAACCTGATCTGGGCGCTCTCGCTGGGCGCCGGGCAGGTCGGGTTGGCGGTGCTGGTGGCGCTGATCCTGGCGCGGCGGCCCGCCGGCTGGCGGCTGCTGCGCACCATCTACTTCCTGCCCAACGTCATCTCCCAGGTGGCGTTGGCGATGATGTGGCTGGCGATTTACAACGCCGAGTACGGCATCCTCAACGCCGCGCTGGAGCTGATGGGCTGGGGCGCCTACGCGCGCAACTGGCTGGGGGAAATCGACTCCGCGCTGCCGGCCATCATCCTGCAGCAGCTCCTCTATATCGGCTACTTCATGATCATCATCCTGGCCGCCACGCTCTCGATCTCCGAGACTTTTTACGAGGCGGCGCAGATCGACGGCGCCAACGTGTGGCAACAGGAACGCCACATAACTTTTCCGATCATCCGCCCGATCGTGATTACCGCGGCAACGCTGGCGATGGCGTTCGGCCTGCGCCACTTCGAAGCCACCTTTCTGATGACCAACGGCGGCCCGGCCAACTCCACTTCGGTGCTGGGCATCATGCTGTACAAGACCGTTTCGGCGCTCAACTACGGCCGCGCCAACGCGGTGGCGGTGACCCTGATCGTGATCGGCACGCTGCTGATCGTGGCGGTGCGGCGGCTGGGGCGCGAGGACGGCGCCGCCGAGGAGCGCCAGTAGATGCGCGGTCCGGAGGACGCGGCGGGCGGCGCGGGACGTAGCGCAGGGCGGAGCGCGGGGCCGGCGGTGGTGGGCGGCGGTCCGGTTACGCTGCGGCAATGGCTGGCGCGCGGCGCCAAGTGGGTGGTGCTGGCGCTGTTTCTGGCGGTCACCTTCCTGCCGCTGCTGTGGCTGGTGATCTCCTCCTTCAAGACCAACCTGGAGTTGCTCACCAACGCCTTTTCGCTGCCGGCGGCGTGGCAGCTCGGCAACTACGCCAACGCCATCCGCGTGGCGGGGCTGCCGCGCCTGTTCGTGAATTCGCTCATCGTCTCGTCGCTGTCGATGGCGCTCAACCTGGCGTTCTGCTCGATGGCCGGGTTCGTGCTGGCGCGGGAGTGGTTTCGCGGCCGGGAGCTGGTGCTCAACCTGATCGTGGCCGGGGTGCTGGTGCCGGTAATCGCGCTGATGGTCCCCTACTTTCGCCTGATCACGGTCACCGGCTTGTACGATTCGCTGTTCGGGCTGGCACTGACCTACGCCGCAATCAACGTGCCGGTGTCGGTGTTCCTGCTGCACGGCTTCATGCGCGGAGTGCCGCGCGAGCTGGAGGAGGCGGCGGTGATCGACGGCTGCGGCTTCGCCGGACGCTACGCCCGCATCATGGTGCCGCTGTCGCAGGTTGGCCTGGTGACCGCCGGCACCTTCGTGTTCCTGTTTTCCTGGAACGAGTTCATCTACGCGCTGCTGCTCACCAGCTCGGTGGCGGCGCGGACGCTGCAGCTCGGCATCCGCTTCTTCGTGAGCCAGTTCTTTACCGACTACACCTCGATGTTCGCGGCCATCACCCTGGCGATCATCCCCTCAATCCTGGTCTACGTCCTGCTCCACGAGCGCATCATCCGCGGCCTCACCGCGGGCGCGGTCAAGGGGTAGCGAGGCGCAACTCCGCGCCGTCGCGCTGCAGGCGGCCGGCGGCGGTGAGGCGGTCGGCGGTAGCGGCCACCACGCCGCGCAGGTCGGCGCTGGTTGAGCGGAAGCCGAATTGGCGCGCCACCTGCACCGCGCATTCGGCGTCCGCCAGCGACACGTTCTGCTCCACCGCCTGCAGGATGGCGCGTTCCACCTCCTCCGGCGGCAGCAGCGCCACCTTGCGCAGCGTCCGCGACTTGACCGCGTTGCGGTCGCGGACCACCGGCACCGGCGCCGCGCCGGCCGCGCGCAGGAAGCCGTCGCGTTGCGTGAGCAGGCCGCATTGCACGGCATGGCGCGCCGCGCGGCCCACGCACTCTTGAATCCGTTTGCCGGTGCGTTCGTAGCCCCACAGCCCGGTGAGCCGGCGCGCCACCTCCGACACGTGCACCGGCTGCTCGCATCGCACCACTTGCACCACGTAGTCGGCAAGCCGTTCCAGCGGCGCTTCGTGCAGGTGCATCTCCCCCCGCTCGCGGATTCGGAAGTGTGCCTCCCGGTAGGGAACGGCGGGGCGCGGAGATTCCGCCGCCGGCGCCGGCGCGGCGCGCGCCACCACGATCTTGGAAGGCGGCTTGGAAGCCGCGGATGCCGTGGAGGCGGCGGGCGCCGGGGCCGCCGCGGGCGCCGGTGCGCGCCCGGCGGTGGGCTGGCCGGCCGCGGGGTGCGCCCTGGCCTGCGCCGCGGCCACGGCCTGCAGGAGCCGCTGCACCTCAGCGTCCGGGCGCTGGAACCAGTCGGTGCTCCAGATGCGGTGCATGGTCCACCCCTTCTGCTCCAGCACGCTCTGCCGCAGGCGGTCGCGCTCGCGCGCCCAGCGCGACGAGTGGTAGCGCGCTCCGTCGCACTCGATGCCGAGCAGGTAGCGCCCCGGCGCGGCCGGGTCGCGCACCGCCAGGTCGATGCGGAAGCCGGCCATGCCAACCTGCGCGTCGACCACGTGGCCGGCCTGCCGCATGGCCGCGGCCACCGCCTCCTCGAACGGGCTGTCCGGCTCACGGCCGGTAGGGGACGGCAGGTCCATCTCGCCGGTCTCGGCGTACTTGAGAAACCGCTTGAGCACGCGCGGCCCCGCGTGTCGGGCCGCATCCAGGCGGATGTCATGGTGAGTGATCGACGCAAACACCCGGCACTGCCGCTTGGCGCGCGTGAACAGCACGTTGAGCCGCCGCTCGCCGCCGTCGCTGGAGACCGGCCCGAAGCCTTGCGCCAGATAGCCCTGCGCGTCGCGGCCGTAACCGACCGAGATGAAGATCACGTCGCGCTCGTCGCCCTGGACGTTCTCCAGGTTCTTGACGAAGAACGGCTCGCGCCCATCGCCGGTGCCCTCCTCGCGGCAGAACGCCTCCAGTTCGGGATACTCGGCGCGCATCAGCTCCAACTCGTTGAGGATCGCGTCGCGCTGCGTCACCGAGAAGGTGGCCACGCCCAGGGTAGCGTCGGGATGGGATTGCGCGTGGCGGAGCACGGCGCGCGCCACCTCCTGCGCCTCGCGCGGATTGCTCCGTTTGCGGCCGCGGTCGTACACGCCGTCCACCTTGGTGAAAGTGAGGCCGCGTTCCTGCCCCGCGGCGTCGGGGCTCGGCGGATAGATCAGCCGGTTGTCGTAGAAGGTGTCGTTGGAGACCGCGATCAGTGAGGGATGGTGCGAGCGGTAGTGCCAGCGCAGGCCGGCGGCCGGCACCGAGCGCGCCTCGCACAACGTGAGGATGCTCTCCATGTCCGCCGCCTGCGCCGCCCGGATGGCCGCGTCGTCGTCGGCATCCTGCGTATCGTCGTCCACGCCCTCCATCTGGCGGTCGAAGAAGGAGGTGGGCGGAAGCTGCTTGGCGTCGCCGACCACGATGATCTGCCGCGCCCGCGCAATCGCCCCCAGCGCGTCGGCCGGGCGCACCTGACTTGCCTCGTCGATCACCAGGATGTCGAAGGTCAGGCCGCCGGGGCGGAGAAACTGCGCCACCGAGAGCGGACTCATCAGCAGGATCGGCTTGATCCTGATCACCGCCTCGCCGGCCCGGTCGAGCAGCGTGCGCAACGCCCAGTGGCGGCGCTGCTTGCTGATCTCGCCCCGGACCATGCCGATCTGGCCCGCCGACCCGGCCGGCAGCGCGCGATGGTGCAGCAGCGCCGCCTCCTGCGCCGCCAAGTGGCGGAGTTGGTCGTCCGCGCGGCGAAACGCCGCCACCTTCGCCGTGCGCTCGGCGCCGTCAAGCGCCGCCAGCACCGGATCCTCGGCGCACAGCCGGCGCCATACCGCCTCGGCGCGCGCGTAGCGGAACACGTTGACCGCGTCCGCCGCGGCCAGGCGCCCGTCGCCCACCCGCGCGCGCAGTTCGTCGAGCCCGAGTTCGGAACACGCCTCCGCGGCCGCGGCCAGCAGGCTCCAGTCGGCCAGCGTCTCCCGCCCCTGCAGCCACGCGGCAAGCCGCTCGCGCAACGCCGTAGCCGGGACCTTATCGACTGCCTCGTGGCCGAACGCGGCGCTCACCGACAACTCAAGGGCTCCGGCCACCTCCTGCCAGGCAGCCGCCCACTCCTCGCGCCGGCGCTTTACCCGCTGCCGCAGGCCGCTCAGCTCCGGCGGCGGCGGGCACTGTTCCACGCGCCGTTGCAGCGCGCCGGCGCCCCCGGACGCGACCGCCTGCCGTTCGATCCAGCGGGTCGCCTCCAGCAGGAGCGGGCCGTCGCTCCGCTCGCCGCGCCAATGGCGGCCGAACGCGGCGCGCGCCAACTCGTCGTGCTGCAGCAACTCGCGCCGCCGGCGCTGGTACTCCAGCAGGCTATCGACCCGGGCCAAGCGGTCGCCGGGGGCGCGCGGCGGCGCGGTGCGGTGCGCGGCGCGTAGCGCGGCCACTGCACCGCGGTAGCCGGCGTTGAACCAGCGCAGGGGGGAGCGCCCGCCGGCGGCCAGGGCACGGCGCACCGCTAACCAGTCGTCGTCCAACGCCTCGGCGGTGACCTGCTGCAGCAGTTCTTCGCGGGCGCTGCCCAGCTCGGCGGCCTGCGCGGCGAGGCCGGCAGCCTGGGGAAGGTGCTCCCGGAGGGCGGCGGACTTTAGCAGCTCGGGAACCGCCTGCGGCATCTCTGCAAGGGCGGCAAGTTGGCCTTCCACTTCGGCGGCGGCCGTGGTCGCGGGCAGGTCGGCGGGTTGCTGGCCGGTCGCCGCCGCGGCCTCCTCCACGGTGGCGCCAAGCTCCTGCAGCGCGGCGGCGGCGCGCTCCAGGCGCGGGCCGAGTCGGTCGCGGTCCATCGGCGTGAGTAGGCGGCCGACGCCGCGCCACGGGTGCTGCTGCTCGGGGCCGAACCGGGCGCTGGTCTCCGCCAGGCCGCGCACCCGCTCGCAACGCTCGTCGAACTGCGCGCCGCTCCAGGAGGCGGCGTCCGGCAACAGGTGTTCGTCGGGCAGCGGGCAGCCGGCGCCGCGCAGTTTGGCGATCTCCCCGATGATGCCGAAGGCGGTGTCGCCGGTGGTCGGATCAATCCGGTGCAGCCGCTCCGAGCAGGCGTTGAGCTCGTCGCGGCGTTGCCGCACCAGGTCGTATTCGGCGTCGCTCACGGCGTGGGGCTGGCCTTCGTCCAGCGTGCGCTTGAGCTCGGCCAGCACCGCCTTGCGATTCGCCTTGTGGGAGTGCAACTCCAGGCATAGCGAGCCGAGGCCGCACGCCTGCAACCGGTCGTGCACCACGTCCAACGCCGCCCGCTTCTCGGCCACGAACAACACCGTCTTTTCGTCGCGCGCGGCGACGGCGATGACGTTGGCGATGGTCTGCGACTTGCCGGTTCCCGGCGGTCCCTGCACCACCAGGTTGCCCCCGGCGCGGGCGGCGGCGATCACCTCGGTCTGGCTGGCGTCCGCGTCCAACACGTGCCCGAGGCCGCGCGGGTCGGGGAAGCGGCGATCGAGGTTCTCTTCCGGGTCCTCGCCGCGCAGGCTGCCGGAGGCGGCGGGCTCGAAGCCGTCCCCCAGCAACTTACCGATCAGTTCCTGGCCGGCCGGATTGGCGGCGCCCAGCTCGCCGTTCGACACGTCGCTCACGTCGCGCCACATCACGAACTTGGCGAACGAGTAGAACCCCAGGATCACGACTTCGGGATGCACGGCCCACGCGGGTTGCGCGGTGACCGCGGCTTCCACCTGCCGGAAGTAGTCGGAGGGCCGCCAATCCTCGCCCGGCGGCAGCTCGGGCAGCGTCACCTGAAAGTCGTTCTCGAGGCGCCCGCGCAGCGACAGATTCGGCTCCAGGTCCTGCTCCCGCAGCTCCAGCGTAAAGCGCGCGGTGGCGCTGCTGCGGGACAGGTCGACCGGCAGCAGGATGAGCGGCGCGTAGCGCTCGGCCGCGGCGCCGCCGTGCTCGCCCCAACGCAGAAAGCCGAGGCTCAGGAACAACACGCTCACGCCCTGCTCCTCCTCCAGCAGGCGGGCATCGCGGTACAGACTCAGCAGCCGTTGGTGCAGTTGCTCCCGGCCAAGGGCGGTGGGCAGCCTGGAATCACCCTGCCGCGCTGCGGCCGCGCCGGACTCGCCCGCGGGCTCTTCCGAGTGCTCCGCCGGGTCCGCTTCGGCTGCCGGCTCGAACGTCATCTTGCGGCCGTTGCGATACAGCATCTCGAACAGGTCGTCGGCATCGCGGTCCACGATTTCGATCTGCTTGGCGCGCGGCTTGCCCACCGGACTGTTGATCAGCCGGTTCCGGTTTCCTATGTCGAGGAGCTGCTCCTGCAGCGCCGCCAGCGCCTGCTCCGACACCGCCGCCGCGGGCGAGCCCTTACCCGGCTGCGTCATGAGTCCGCGGTCCGACACGCCTAAAGCTCACGTACGCTACTCACCATTGCTTCATAATTTGCCAGACCTGTGCGAGCCGGCCGCCATAATCCGCGAGCCATGCGGCGGGACTAGCTGCCTCAAACGATAACCAGCGCGTGTCGCTGCCCCGGGAGCCGCCATGCTGCGAAGGAGCCCTCGCCCACACGACGGCCTTGGGAATGACCCAGCAGTGGGCGTCGAACGGCGAGATACCGAGACAGATGACGTATGCGTAATCCTGGTCACGCAATTGCTGGAACTTGTAGATTCCGTTTTCCCAAAGGGTCGACATTTTGATCTCGACCCTTTTACCAGCGACTATGCGATCCGCGTCACTGTCGCCGCTCGCCGTAACGTCGAGTCCCTTGGCTGCGCACCATCCCGCGACGAGCTGCTCGCCGACCTTGCCTTTGCGCCGCGATGGCAGTCTCCGAATCCAATCAAAAGGGCTGTCTTTCCAAAGACGATCCTGCTCGGGGTTGATGTAGTCACCCTGCAGCATTTGGCCGCTGCTGGCAAGCCAGCGCACCTCCGGATCCTGGATGCGGTTCATAACGTGTTCGTGGTCCATTCGACGCTTTTGACGTGCGTGAATCGGCGCCGCATGACCTCTATCGCTTCCGGGTTCGAGTCGACCAGGATCGCCCGGCGGCCCAGTTCGTGAGCGACGGCACCCGTAGTGCCGCTGCCGGCAAAGAAGTCCAACACCAGATCGTCGCGGTTCGACGAAGCGGCGACGATGCGGCGGAGGATGCCGGCGGGTTTCTGGGTCGGGTAGCCGGTCTTCTCACGGCTGTTCGTTGGCACGATGGTGTGCCACCACGTATCGGTGGGCAGCTTGCCGCGCGCGGCTTTTTCGTTGCCTGCAAGACCGGGCGCCATGTACGGGATGCGCTCGATGGCGTCCCGATTGAACGTGTACCGGGCGCGGTCCTTTACGTAGAAGAGTATGTTGTCGTGCTTGGCCGGCCACCGGTCCTTCGGACGGCCCCCAAAATCGTAGGCCCAGATGATTTCGTTGAGAAAATTGTCGGCGCCAAAGATTTCGTCGAGCAGGAACCGGCAGCGGTGCGCCTCGCGGTAATCGACGTGCAAGTAGAGCGAACCGTGCGGCGCCAGGACACGATACGCCTCCACCAACCTCGGTTCGAGAAAGGCGACGTAGTCGGTGAAGTAGTCGGGATATTCCCGGGTGCCCACGACCGACGTCCGGTACGTTCGCCCCTGGAATCCCACCCGGCTGGCGGTGGGCGAGTGGACGGCTTTGATCTGTTGCCGCCGCTGCGTCTTGCCGGTATTGAACGGGGGGTCGACGTAGATCAGATCGACTTGGCCGGCAGGGAGTTGCTTCAGAACGCCGAGGTTGTCCCCCTGTACGACTTTCAGAGTCGGGGGCTCCGAGGGTGGGACTTGGTTGTTCGGCGCATGGAACAGTGACTGTTGTTTCATTTCAACTATCCGGCCTCACTTGCCTGCGTCATGCGCGTGCGGCTCCGTATTGGGCGGCCACCTGGCGGCGCTCCGCTTCTACCTGGGCGAACCAATTCTCGGCGGCGCGCCGCATGCGGGCAACTACGTCGGGACGGGACGCCGCCAGGTCGTTGGCCTCGGTGGGGTCGCCGGGGAGGTGGAAGAGTTGCGGTTCGCCGGGCGATGAAAGGCGGCGCTCGACCGGCGGGTTGGCCACCGCCATCTCGAAATGGTGCGTGGTCATCAATTGGCGGACCGCGGCGTTGTCGGAAGGCAGCTTGACCATCGCCTCCGGGATCCGCGGCCAGTAAAGCTTATAGGGGCCGTCGCGCATCGCCAGGTTACAGTGCGGGACCGGATCGTAGCGGTTGAACTGCCAGAACCGCGGCGCGGCGCGGGCTTCGGATTCGCCGCGCAGCGCCGACAACCGGTTTCCGCCATCGAGCGGGCGCCCGCCGGGAGTCGCGCCGGCGGCCGCGGCCACGGTCGGCAGCCAGTCGCAGAAGTGAATCATGGCGTGGCACTCGGCGCCGCCGGGAAGGCCGGCCGGCCAGCGCACGATGCCGGGCACGCGGATGCCTCCTTCCAGCACGTCGGACTTCTGGCCGCGGAACGGACCGTTGTAGCGGCGCAGGCTGAAGTGACCGCCGGCGAACTGCTGCCGGCCCAGGTAGGGCCCGTTGTCGCTGGTGAGCAGGACGATGCTGTCGTCGGCGCAGCCGTGTTCGTCGAGCGCGTCGAGAATCCGGCCCACTCCCCAATCCATGCGCGCCACCATGCCGTAGAGGGTAGCGACGGCGTCGTTCAGGTCGCCGCGCCGCAGAAACGGCTCGCTGCACTCGGCGGGCGCCTGCAGTGGCGAGTGCGGGGCGTGGTAGGCGACGACCAGGAAGAACGGCTCCGGGCGGCGGGCCTCGCGACGGGCGTGGCGGCGGATGAACTGCACCGCCTCGTCGGTAAAGACGTCGGTCTGGTAGCGGCCGTCGGAGCGGCGGGGCGCGCCGTTGTAGTCCAGGTACCAGTCATAGTAGTCCATGATTCCGTTGAGGAACCCCGCGAACTCGGCGAAGCCGCGGCGGTTGGGATGGTAGCGGCGGTCGTACAGGCCGCTGTGCCACTTGCCCACGTAGCCGGTGCGGTAGCCGGCGGCGGTGAACAGGTCGCCGAGCGTCTGCTCGCGCAGGGCGACGCGGTCCAGGCCGCGGTTGGACTCCACGCTCAGTGCGCCCACGCGGTGGTTGTAGCGGCCGGTGAGCAGGGCGGCGCGCGCCGGAGCGCAGATCGGGGCTCCGCTGTAATGCTGCGAGCAGCGCACTCCCGCGGCGGCCAAGCGGTCGCAGTTGGGAGTCGCCAGGATGGTGTTTCCGTAGCAACTCAGGTCCCCGTACCCAAGATCATCCGCCACGATGATGACCACGTTGGGACGCGGGGAACCGGCGGAGCCGGGCATCAATCGAGGAGGCCGCTCAGGGCGGATGAGCCGGCGTCGGCTTCGCCCAGGCGATCGCGTTGGGCGGCGGACAGCCACTCAACGCGGCTGCCGGCGGCGGTGCGGGTGACCGCGGCCACGTGGGGCACCTGCTCGGCCACCGCCTGCACGTGGGAAATCAGCACCACCATGCGGCCGCCGGCGGCCACCATCCCCAGCGCCTCAATGGCGGCGTCCAGGTTGCTGCGGTCGAGGGAGCCGAACCCTTCGTCCAGGAACAGCGACTCCAGCCGCCCGCCGCTACGCGCCATCATCTCCACCATTCCCAGGGCCAGCGCCAACGAGGCGATGAACTGCTCGCCGCCGGAGAGGCTGGCCGGCGAGCGCGGCTGGCCGGAATCACGGTCCAGAACCTGCCAGCGGTCCAGCTCGCCGGCCGGCTCCACGAACGCGAAGCGCCCGTTGCTGATCTGCTCCAAGGTGCGCGAGGCGTGCACCAGCAGACTGCGCGAGCGGCGTAGCGTCAGCCACTTCGGGAACGCCCCGTCCTTGAGCGCGGCCACCAGGTCGGAGAGCGCGCGTTCCCGCTCCTCGACCTCGCCGAGCAGCGCGCGCAGTGCAGCCACGTGGTCGGCCTTGGCGGCGAAGTCGGCGGCCTGATCCTGCGCCGCGTGCGCGGCGTAGCGGGCGCCCTCGGCCGCCTTCCGCGCCTGCCGGACGACCGCGGGAAGGTCCTCCGCGCCGGTGGCGAGGCGCTCGGCGATCTGCGTGAGGGCGGCCTTGGCGCGGTCTTCGTCGGCGCCGATGCGGGCGGCCACGTCCGCGGCGTGCTCCGCCAGCCGGCGGGCGCCGGCCGCAAGTTGGTCGATCCACGCCGCCAGCTCCTTCGGGTCTGCGGCGGCATGCAGGTCGGGAAGGTTGGGCTCCCGGCCAAGCTCGACGGCGCTGCTCACCAACCGGTCGCGTTGCGCGCGGAGATCACGGACGATCGCGGCGAGCGGCGCGTCGACCTCCGCCGCGCGCCGCTCGGCCAAGGTCTTCTGCTCGGCGGTCAGCTCGCGGACCTTGGCGGTCAGCCGCTCGCGGCTCTGCGCTCGCTCGGCGAGTACCGCTTCACGCTGCCGAGCGGCGGCGACCCGCTCTTCGATGACTTCCGCGGACGGCGCGCGCAGCTCACTTGCGGCGTCCGGGAGCTGCAGCGCCGGGCGGTAGGGGTCCGGGATCGCTTCCAGCGAGCGCCGCAACCGCGTCAGAGCCGCCGCCGCGGCCTGCTCGGCGTCGCCGCGGCGCCGTTCGGCAGCGGCCGCGGCTTGCTCAGCGACCGCCGCCGTCTTTTCCGCGGACGCAGCCTCATCCACCAGGGCTTCGCGGCGTTCAGCGTGCTGCTCCAACGACCACTCCGCGGCGGTTACCGCGGCGTCCAGCGGCGCCAGCAGGAACTCGGCGGCGGGCAGGGCAACCGCCTCGTCAACGGCGATTGGGGGTACCGCATCGGGGTCGAGCGCGGCGGCTGCCTCCGCCAGCGTGCTGCGGGCCGCGGCCGCGTCTTCGCGCGCACCGCTGGCCTGCTCCGCGGCCTGCCGGAGCGCTTTGCCGGCGGCGTCGTCCCGGGCGGCGAGCGTTACCTGCTCGTCGCGCGCTTTGGCCGCGGCGGCGCCGGCCGCGTCGGCCGCCTGTTCGGCCGCGCGCAGGTCACCGGCTGCCGGCGCCTGCCAATCGGTCGCCAACGCGGCGCGGCAGATCGGGCATTCGTCACCCGGATGGAGCGCGCTAGCGATCAGGGCCGCCGATTCCGAACGCTGCGTAGCCGCCAGATGCTCCTGCGCGTGGGCCGCCTCCTGCGCCTGCCGCTCCGCCTCGGCGCCGGCCGCCTGCAGTTTCGCCGCGACCTCCTGCCGCGCCTGCTCGCGCTGCGCCAACTCGTTACCGGCAGCCACCGCGGCCCGCACCGTCGCCGCGGCGGCGTCATGCAGCTTGGCCAGCCGGTCGCGGCGCCGCCGGGCGGCCTGCAGCGCCTGCTCCAGCGGCGGCCGCAAGGCGTCATGGGCCTGCGCCGCCCCGCGCGCGCTCCCTGCTTCCGCGGTGCTCCGCTGCGCCGCCGCGCGGCTCTCCGTGACGCCCGCGCTCCTTACGCCCAGCTCCGCGGCGGCTTCGGTCACCTCACCCGCACGCCGCGGCAGGTCCGGTAGCGTGGTCAACGCCGCGGCGACCTGCGCCACCGCCGGGCCGTCGTCGTCAGCCGGGATCTCCGCGAGCCGGCGCGTGACTTCGTTCTGGCGCTGCCGTACCGCATCCTCCAGGCCGTCGAGCTCCTTGCCGGCAGCCGCAAGCGGCGCCAACTGCGCCGCCAGCGCGGGCGCGTCGAAAGCGTCAATACGCCGCGCGGCGGTGCGCACTCGCGCGCGCTCCGCCGCGGCCGCCTGCAGCGCCTCATGGGCTTCGGCCGCCTGCCGCTCGGTTGCGGCCGCAGCCTCCGCGGCGCGGTCGGCCTGCTGCGCCTGCTCCCGAAGCTGTGTCAGATGCGCTGCCGGGTCGTCCGGGTAACCGGCGGCCGCTTGCTCCAACCGCACCCGCAACTCCGCGCCTTCGCGGTGCGCCTCCGCCGCCGCCTGCCCGGCGGCCTCCAGCTCGTCGGTACGCCACACCTGCCGCAGAATGGCGGCGCGCAGCCGAGGATCGTCGGCCACCAGGAGCTGCGCGAAGCGGCCCTGCGGCAGCACCGTGGTGCGCAGGAAGGCGTCGCGGTTGAGGCCGATCAACGCCTCGATACGCTCGTTGACCGGGCGCGCCTGCTCCACCATCTCCATCAGTTCGCCTTCGGCGTCGAAGCGCCGCAACTGGGCGCGCGCGGCACCGACCGCGCCGCTGCTGCCGCGGCGTAGCGCGCGCACCACCTCCCACTCCGTCCCGGCCACCCGAAACCGCAGCGCCACGCGCAGGGTGGTCGCGGTGTCGTTCATCAGTTCGCGGTTCAGCCCGGAAAAGGTCGGCTGGCCGTACAGCGCGTAGGTAATCGCCTCGATGATCGACGACTTCCCCGCCCCGGTGTCGCCCACCACCGCAATCTGGTCGCGGCCGCGCAGATCCAGGGTCGCCGCGCTGCGGAACGAGCGCAGCCCCTCGACGGTCAACTCCAACGGGCGCATCCTCTCAACCTCCCGGCGCCGCGCCGTCGAGCATCGCCAGCACCTGCCGGGCGCGCGCATCCAATTCCGTCACCCCCAGATCGGGGGCGGTCTCCGCGCCGGCGCCGGCCAGGGCCGCGCTGAACAATTCCGCTACCTGCTCGTGCGGCGCACTCACGCCGCGCGCCGCGCTTTCGCGCCACTCCAGGAACTGCTCCACCAGCGACGGTTCCTCCCCCGGGTCGGCGGCCGAGATCGCCTGCGCGGCTTGGTTCGCCGGCGCGTTGTGCAGGTCGAACACCACGCAATGCGGCGAACGCGCAAACAAGCGGTCGGCCAGGTCGGGAATCGGATCCGGCGACCGCACCCGCGCCTTGAGGATGTGGTCGTCGAGGCCGCCATCGGCCGCGCGCCGCTCAAACTCCTCCAGCGTGCCCTCGAACTCGGTCAGTGGCCGGCCGCTGGCGATCTCACGTGTTTCGACGCGCACCTCGTCGTCAATGGTGACCAACACCACCTGCTTGCGCTGCACCCGTTCGCCGTAGTCGAGCGGCACCAGGGAGCCGGCGTAGCGGCCGCGCGCTACGCCGCCCGGCAGCAACTGCGGATCGTGGATGTGCCCGAACGCGCAGTACAGAGCCCGCTCCAAACCCGCCGCGTGCGTGGCGTAGTCTTCGCCCACGGTGAGGCGCCGCTCGGAGCGGCCGGGGCGGGCGCCGTGGAGGTGCAGGTGGGCGGCGTAGAGCACCACGCCGCGCGCGCCGGCGGCGCGGTGCGCCTGCTCCAGGAGGCGGTCGTTCACCGCGCGCACGGCATCGGCATAGGCGCCCGCCGGCCTTTCGGCGTCGCCGGCGGCCATGCCGGCACCCGCCCCCGCGGAGATGAACGGGACGCACGCCACCGCGACCGGCTCCGGCGCCAGCTCCTTGAAAGTGAGCACGTCCGGCGCGCTCACCAGCCACAGGCGGCGCGGGCTGGCTGCTGCGGCCAAACGGTCGATCACCCGGAACAGGGCCGGCGAGTCGTGATTGCCGCTCAGCACGACGGTCGGGGCGGCCTCCGCGAGGCGCCCCAGCGCGCGGACGCCGAGCTCCAGCGCCTCGTAGGCAGGGCGGGTGGCGTCGAACAGGTCCCCGGCGTGAAGGATCAGATCAGGCTTCTCCGCGTGCGCTATCTCCAGGACGGCGCGAATGGCCGCATGCTGATCGGGTAGCCGGTCGTGGCGCCCGAGGCGGGCGCCGAGGTGCCAGTCGGCGACGTGGAGCAGCTTCATAGATCGAAGCGCGGCCCGGCGAGGGCGGCAAGATTGCGCTCGACTTCGCTCACCTGTTGCTGCTGCGCGACGTGGTCGGGCGCCGCTTCGTCCGGGTTGGTGGCGAACGGCGGGAACGGGAAGCGAATCGGGACCGGCTCCGGCACGATCGGTTGCGAAGCTACCATAGTGCCCGGCATGAAGCGGGTGGCGCGTTCGCGCAGCGCCGGGGTGAGGAAGCGGTACGCCTCCGACTCGCTCGCGTCCAGCCGCCCCGCCACCTTCAACGAAGCGTTGCGTGGCAGCGCCTGCGCCACCGCGGAGGCGGCCTGCTGCGCCCCGATCAGCAGCACGCCGAGCGACCGGCCGCGCTCGGCGATGTCTATCAACAGCTCCTTCAGCGGCGAGAACCCCTGCGCCGGGGCGTACTTGTTGAGCTCGTCCAGCACCACGAAGCGCAACGGCACGCGCCCGGTGCCCTGCTTCTCGCGCCAGATGCGGTCCAGCAGCGCGCCCACCACGAAGCGCTGCGCGTCGTCGTGCAGGCGCGAGATGTCGACCACGTGCAGGCGCGCGTTTTCCAGCGACAGCGGCGCCAGGCCGCAGCCGACCAGCGGTCCGAGGTGGCGGCGCAGGCGCAGCAGGCGGCGCAGGAACGCCTGCCGGGTACCGCTCTGGGTGCGCCCGAACCACTCGTTGAGGCGCGGTTCGTTATCCTCCGCCGCGATCTCCTCCAGCAGGTCGATCAGATCGCCGAACTCGCGGACCAAGTGGCCGATGCCGGCGGGCGCCGCGGGCGGTTCCCGTTCCGCCAGGCGGTCGGGGTTGTAGCTGGTGTTGAGCGGAACCTGCTCGGCAATCACCACCGCGCCGGTCTCGTCTCCTTCCAACCGCCGCAGCCGGCGCAGGAGCTGGATGCGCACCTGCTGTTCGACAAAGCCCACCTGGGTCCCGCGTTCGTCCTCGGAGGTAAAGCAGAACTGCAGCAACTGATCGCGGATGAACTGCTCCGGGGTCCAGCCGTAGGCGTGCACGTCCGCGGTGGCGCGCGATTGCACCTGAGCGGTCAGATTGTCCGGGCCGGAGGAGGTTCGCGGAGCGTACAGGCGCACCGAACGAAACGGACCGGGCTGGGGTACGCCCAGCGCCTGCCAATGTTCGCGTTGCTCCGGCTTGTCGGCGAACTCACGGTTGGCGCGGTCCAGGTGCAGCAGATCCTCGCCCTTGGTATTGAACACCAGCGCGCGCACGTTCTCGCGGTGGGCGCGGCCGCCGAGCAAGTCCATGCCGCCGTCGGTTTCCAGCAGTTGATAGAGCAGGAACAGGGCGTAGGAGGTCTTGGTGGCGACGCCGGAGATGCCGGAGATCGAGACGTGGCCGCCGGAGCGGCCGTCCACGAAGCGCATGTCCGCGTACACCGGCGCGCCGCCCAGGTCGAGGCCGAGCGGCAGCTTGCCGCGCGTCATTTCATCCTCGAACAGGGCCACGGCGCGGTGGTGGCCGGCGGCGCGGGTTACCACCGCGCCGGCGTGGGGCGCCAGGAACAGCTCCGGCACTACCCGCAGCACGCGCACTTCGGCGCGCCGCACCAACTCCGCCGGCAGGGTCAGGTCGATGACGCGGCCGGTGTCGGATGGCAGGTCGGCACCCTCGAAGCGGGACAGCAGCTCGGTCACGATCCCGTAGTGGGTCACCTCGCGCCCGTCCGGCAGCTCGGTGGTCACGGTGACCAGCTCGTCGAGTTGGATGACCGTCTCGGCCTCCAGCACCACGTAGAAGGTGCGGGAGTTGCTGTCCACCGAGCCGTCCACCAGCCCAATGCGCGGCAGGCCGTTACTCATCCCGCGCGCCGTTCCGCGGGGAGTGCGTCCGGAGGGGCGGCGTTGAGCTCCAGGACCGCGGCGCGGACGGCGCGCAACGCCAGCCGCGAATCGCCCTGCCGGCGGTGCAGGTGGCGCTCCAACCCGGCGACCGGCGCCATGTTGACCGGCGCGCGCGGGTCGCGGTGGTGGGCGGAGGCGTACGCCGGCAGCCAGCCCGCGGCGGCGTCCGCGCTCGCCCGGGCAATCGTAAGGCCGACGCCGGCCGGCACCTCGAGGCGCACCACGCCGGCCCAGGGCCCGGCCCACGGACCGGGGCTGCCAACCCGCAGGTAGCAGCCGTAAAGGTCGTCGCGCATGGCGAACAGGCCCGAACGCTCCCCAAGCTGCAGCTCCGGCACCTGCCGCCACGCCGCCGCGGCCAGCATCGGGCGGTGATGGGTCTTGACGTAGCCGATCACCGGCAGCGCCCGCGTGCGGCGGATGTTGTGTAGCGGCCCGTCGATCACCGTCAGCCACTCCCGGGTCGCGAGGGCCTCGGCGATTTCGGCCTCGACGTCGCGCATGCGCCGGCGCAGGCGGTCGCGGGCGGCCTCCAACTCGGTGCCGGTGATCGAATCCGCCTCCCACTCCCAGCCGCCCGACTGCGGCGGCAGCTCCACCCGCTCCCCGGCGGTGAAGATCGCGGCCCGGCCAATGGCGACGTGATCGAAGCGCAACGGTTCCGCGCCGTCGGCCAGCACCGCTCCCGCGCCCCAGCTTCCGGCCAAGCCGGTTACCGTCCCGCGCGCGTCGGTTCGAGTCAGGCGCGCTTCGACCCGCATCGTGCCATCCACGAACGCCAGCCGCCGCGGCCGCTCCGCCGGCGGCGGCGCGTGGCGGCGAAACTCCCCGCCATCCTCCACCAACTCGCAGGCCAGCGCTTCGGCGGATTCGGGCTGCGCCTGAAAGCCGCCCCCGTACCCGGCGTCGAACGGCTCGACCCCAAGGATCGGCCGCCCGCCGGCGCGCCGCGTGTCCCCCTGATACGTCACGGCCCCCATTATGCCCCGAACCCCGCCTCAGCATCAACAACGAATGCCCTTGACAACATATGCCTCCCGCCGCAATGTGGGCGGGCTGAGCATGATTACAGTTACAGTAGAAGACAAGATGGCATCTCTTCCCGAGAACCGGCGAAACAGAATCAAGGAACGGGCCAGGATCTTGATTGCGGAGGAGATGACGCTTCGTGACTTGCGGAAGGCGCGGAATCAGACCCAGGCGCGGGTCGCCAAGGAGCTTGGGGATCAATCAGGAGAACGTGTCGCGGCTCGAACAGCGCAGCGACTTGCTGCTGTCGACGCTCCGGATGAGTAATAACAAAGATAGAGAAGAGTTCTCTCTCTGGGAGTTTCGACGGCTCGCATATGAAGCAATCTCTATACTTAGAGTATGTAGCGTAAAGGTCGATAACATAATAGCTACAGCAGATCGTATTATCTCAAGTTGCGAAGCCGCGAGGTGGGCGAAGCCGTGAAGCGGGCGTTGCGGTATCTGAGTGATAGGGAAATTCGCCCGCAACGCTTCCGGCCCCGCTTCGCGTTCGGCTTCGCGGCATTAGCCTTATTGGTTATTATTTTATTTGTTGCTTGTGATCCTATAGGTTGCGAAGACCCAAGGATAAGTGATTCTCAACGCTGTTTCCAATCTTCGCGTAGCGAATCCGATAGGGATAACGAACAACAGGTACCTATAATACCTACTTCCTGTTCGCGTATCGCCCGCGAAGCCGGTTCGACCGGGAACGACCAACTTGAACATCGTATGGTAAACTCCTCTACTGCCTGGTTCTATACGAGCAGTAAAACTTTAGGACAACTATATGATACCTTCGATTGCTTCTATAATCTTGATATAGTTGAGCGAGAACCGTATACGAGAATATGTAATGCTGAGGGTACAGTAACTTCATATGATAGGACACTATACACGAGTGTCGGAATTACGAGCGGCCCACCAGAAGAAGAAGCCGCGGCGAAAACTATTCATATCTTCCAGTATGAAAGAGTGGCGAATATACCCAGACAATGTAGCCCAGATAATAGAGACAGAATAGTCTATGATGTACTTGTACTTGAATCCGCGAAGCGGGTAACCGAAACAGGTACAGTTATTGACTTCCGATACTCTCTATCAGAGTATGTAACGGATTCTATATGTCTTATTAGCGGAGATTTGATACTGATGAATTACAGCAATCGTTGGCGGGCTTTTAGTGAATGGAATAGAGAGATAGCACGGTGTTCTCTTGAAACTGTTATGAACAGTGACGGGGAATTCAGAACAGTCTCTAACTACCCCCACTCAGAAAGTGAAGCGTCTACCGAAGAAGCGGAGGATGAAAATGATAAATAGCAGCAGTGATAGCAATATAGTAAACCGGGCTACGTGGAAGCGATGGGCGGGAAGTTGAGCTTGATGGCGGAGTTTCCGGACCGCCCGCCGGTGGCGATAGCCGGCATCGCGGCGCTGGAAAAGTAGCCGGCGGCGGTGCGAAAGCGCCTCGTTCAGCGGCGCTCGCGCTCCCGCCGGGCAGCCACCGCGGCCTTGAAGACGTCGGTAAGCCAGGCGGGGTTCGGCGGCGGCTCACGGGCGTCGAGACAGGTTTCGACCTCGTGCCACGCGGCGGCTTGGTCGGGCGAGCGCAGCCAGCGGCGCCGCGCGGCGCGGGTATCGGCGCCCAGGGTGAGTACCGTGCGCAGCAGGTCGATCTGACGGGCGCGGCGGATGCGCCGCCGCATCACCGCGGCTTCGCGGTCGTGATCCCATTGCGGCACGCCGGGGATGGTCCGCGGCCGGTGATTGGTCAGGTACTCCACCGCGTCGGGCTCGATCGAGCCGAGCATTGAGCCGCGGTTCGGGTAGTCCAGCGTCCGGTAGTAACGCAACAGCCAGCGCACGGCGTCTTCGTCGGATAGTTCCTTGGAGCGGACGATGTCATTGGTGATGCTCCAGGGGCTTGGTCCGCGCGGAAACAACAAGAAGTGCAACACCGTCCAGAACAGCCCGCCGAATACCGCCGGCAAGAAGGCCACTACCATATCCATGGCGATCGTCAGCCCAGGTTGCGCGGGCCGAACGAGGCGGGCAGCAGGTCGGCCAGGGTGAAGCGGCGGCGCAGACCGTCGGGACCGCATACCAGGATGGGAACCGAGCCGGCGGCGAATTCGCGGATCTTCTGGCGGCAGCCGCCACACGGGGTGCACAGTTCGTCTCCGCCCCCTGCCACCGCGACTTCGGTGATGCGGCGCTCGCCGGCCATGACCAGCGCGGCGATTGCCGCGGCCTCGGCGCAAGTCCCCTCCGGGTAGGCGGCGTTTTCGACGTTGCAGCCGCGGTAGACGGCCCCGCTCTCCCCGCGTACCGCGGCGCCGACGTGGAAGCCGGAATAGGGGGCGTAGGCCGCGGCGCGCGCTGCAATCGCGGCGGCGACGATGGTGTCGGCGTCCATGCCGCTACCCTGCCGCCAGCTCCGAGAACTGGGCGCCGGCGTGGTAGGAGGAGCGCACGAAGGGGCCGGCCTCGCAGTGCATGAAGCCCATGTCTCGCGCCGCGGTCCGCAGCGCGGCGAACTCGCCGGGGTGCCAGTAGCGGACCACGGTCTGCTGCTGCGCCGTCGGCTGCAAGTACTGGCCGACGTTGACGATCTGCACGCCGGCGGCGCGCAGGTCGCGTAGCGTGGCGAGCACCTCGTCGCCGGTCTCGCCAAGGCCCACCATGAGGCTGGACTTGAGGAGCAGATCGGGGGCCAGGCTCCGCGCCGTCTGCAGGAAACCCAGCGAGCGCTCGTAGGTGGAGTGGGAGCGCACCAGCCGGGTCAGCCGCGGCACGGTTTCGACGTTGTGCGACAGCACTTCCGGCGCCGCCGAGGCCACCGCGGCGATGGCCTCGCGGTCGCCGCCCAGGTCGGAGGTGAGTAACTCCACGCTGCAGCGTGAGACCGCCCGGATCGCCGCTACCGTGGCGGCGCACACCTCGGCGCCGCCGTCACGCAGGTCGTCGCGGGCAACCATGGTGACCACCACGTGACGCAGCTCCATTGCGGCCACCGCCGCGGCCACCCGCTCCGGTTCGGCCCGATCCAGCTCACTCGGCAGGCCGGTCGCCACCGAGCAGAAGCGGCAGCGCCGGGTACACACGCTACCCAGGATCATGAAGGTGGCGGTGCGGTGGGTGCCCCAGCATTCGTGGATGTTCGGGCAGCGCGCTTCCTCGCACACGGTGGTGAGCCGGTTGGCGCGCATCAAGCGGCGCACCTCCCCAAACGCCGCGCTGGCCAGCCGCCGCGTGCGTAGCCAAGCCGGCTTGCGCCGGTACGCCGCGCCCGCCGGACCGGAGGGCGTGGACGGCGCGGCAGGCGCGGGGGCCGCCACTGCTGTCGAGGTTGTCGTTTCCGGCACGCTCACCAACGCCTGCAATCTCCCCTAGATGCATTTTCGAAGTCGATGCAACCTGCCCCAGGGAGCGCGGGAAACACACTCTCCAGGCAAGCTCTCTGCCTAACAAAGGACGAATGTACCCCCTGAAGCCCCTGAGTCGGCGTAGCCGTGGCGCAGCTCTTGGCAGCCCTGGCGACCGAGCCGGGCGCTCTGTAGCTCTCTGTGAGTGCAAGCGCCGAACGGCCCCCGAAAACCTGCTCTTCTCCTCTGTATCGAACCGCCCGCCAATCTCCGGTGTCCGTCCGAAATTCTCTATTAGCTGCCATTCCTCGTCATCCAGACTTGTAAGCGCAATCCAGAAATCAATCGTTCCTCCCGCGTCGTGATGCACTATAATGCCCCTCGGCTCTATTCATTGATCTTACGGAATTGACTAAGTGCAGCGCCCGCTCAGAAGCAAGTGGCTCCATATGCGCAAGCTTGTTGCGAGCATCTCGAAGCAGTCGCATTTGCTTCCTAATGATCGGCGGCGCGCAGCTCTGTCCGAGAAGACGTGCCAATTGGCCAACCTCAATATCGAGCGGGTTACTCACCGAACATCCGTCGATCTCCACGGGCAACTTCAGGAATCGGCGATAGCTTGGTAGGAGTGCAACGCGCCGTTCCTCAATAAACGGCAGGAGAACACCGGCCTGAGCCGCCCAGATTCGCTGCTGCACCTGTCGTAGCTCCCCGGATACCGCAAGCAACGCCGAGTGAACTACCTGACTCCCGTCCTGCCCATCAACCGTTCCCAGACCCCAACGCCTTGGGGTCTCTGCCGTCCATCCCCTGATCCGAGCATATTTGCACAGCGTACTCATGGGATACAGCGACTCCTCGATCGACTCCGACAGAAGCTGATCTGCCAAAAAGAAATCCCATTGCGACACGTAAGCAACGGTGTGGGCTAGCAGCGCTCGACGAATTCCATCTCGAATACTTGAGGGCGCGTTCCAATGAGCATACACAAATAAATCAAATACATCGACGACGCCGCGATAGTCTCGACACACGAGCGCCACCTCCGCTGGCAACTCCTCAGTGATCGTGTCCCCGACAAGTACAACGATAAAAACACTGCGCCTCAGTACGTCCACATTACGGCACGCATCTGCATAGACGAGTAGTGCTTCTGACCATCTTGACCAGTCACCACGCGCGATACTATCGATCCAAATCAACCTTCCGTGAAAGTCCTCGATCTCGGTGAGTTCAGTAATACTCCTAATGCTAGCCGCGCTGACTTCCGGGCAGATCTGACAACGTAGAACATCTAAAGGGTTGGATCCACTATAGGACGCCGAGTCTATGTACGTCCATTCAAACTCAGAGTGCAAACGATCCCGTAGCTCACGCTGCAGACCGCCCGGTACCTTGGCGGGAAACCGCGCAATCACACTCACTCCCTCGCGAACCGACTGCTCGATGCGTTCGACGTATGACGACGGGCCGCGAAGGCTCCAGAAATCATTCGTCAACGGTAAACAGGCGTGACACGCCCCGTTCCACCTGAAAATCTTCGCCCACTTGGCGTACAATATGAAGCAGCTCTGCCCACCTCATTACCCTCGACAAGGACTCGCCGTCAACTTCGTCGTCCGCAACAATCGTCTTGAGGCCATCAAAGTCGGCGTGGTGGAGCTGAGCAAGACATTGTATCACTCTCCTTCGCACCGGATCGTCTAGTCCAAATTCTTGCAGAAAGCTCGCTCGTTGCGCGTGACTATCCATTTGCTCGGATAGGCTACTGAGTCCGCTCGTCAGTCCGCCACCATTTCGAAGCTCATAGAGCCGCTTGATCAAGCTCGGCCACCCCCCTGTTAGCCCTATGACCTCTCCACGTGTGTCGGGCGTGTTTTCGAAGGCCATGTCCTCCATCCAGTGGCGTAAGAATTCCTCTCTCCAAGGCCGCAGTGAAACCCACTCAAGACCGCCGGATGTAAGCTCATACAAGTGCGTAAATAGCTGAAAGAGGCGAGACGGCGAGGCCATGAATAGAACCCTTGCAAACTTGCCAACCGTGCGGAGTCGACGGACCCTCTCAAACGCAATCTGGATCCACTGTTCATTCCATGATACTGTATCTGGGACAACGTAGATCGTCGTGCCATCAGTACGTCGATGGAGCCGCCCCTCAAGCTCTTTGCCAAACGAAAGGTGATCGTGAGATGCCGTAAGCTCCACGTATGACTGAGGTTCCCGCAGTTTCAAGAACCGTAACGCGTCATCATACCCAGCAGCCTGCAGGCCGCACAACACGGAAACGCCGTTTTTCCTTGCACGCAGGCGCCCCTCCTGCTCGTAAGTCAACGGACTGCGAGATGGGCCGTCTGCATTCTCCGGGTCATGCGCTCTGAACCACGCCGGCTGAAACTGCTGCGATGGCTCTCGGTCACGAATAAGGTTGTCTTCAATCTCCCTAGCTGTCCCTATGAGTGGTAGCACGTTCGGGTTGCGCAGCGTATATCGATCGTCGTCAGCCTTACGAAGCACGCCTAGGCCGACCATCTCATCCAGAAGCGACCTAAACAGATCCGTGTACGGCTCTACGTCTTCAAAACCGTCTCGCCACCAAAACCTGGTCGTGTCGTCGATCTCGCGATAGGTCATACCCACGCTCAGAACGGTCCTGCGAAGGTGACATTCGTGGGCTATCGCATAGGCGATCACTTGGTAGCGTGGATCAAGCTGTAGGGTCATAAGAAACCTCTCACGAATCATCTCACGAAGATTGGCGCTTTGAAACGCGTCATTGATAACAGCTTCACCGATCTCGTAAAGAGGCGCCCCGTGCCTCGTCCTAGCACACATAGATCTGATAAGTTCCGAGCAATAGATCTGTATCAGGTTTGGATAGTAGTTCGTCTGTGCAAGGATTCGGGTAACGAGATTATCGTTTGCGAATCGATATCCGGACGCGAGAAGAGGCTCCCGAATCAGTGCCTCGGCGTCATTCCACAGGGGGCCTACTTGAATGGGCTGACCGAGATGACCAAAGGGGTGGTTTGAGTACTCAACGGTACGCAGCACGTTGTGGAGCCCGGCAAATACGACCTTGATGGAGCGATCAGTTTCGTCCATCAATGCCTTAAGTCGTGACAACACAAGATAGCCAGTGCCAAGTTTACCATCGACCTCTCGCGCATCCACCTCTAGAAACCTGTCTGCCTCATCCAGTAGCAGGAGAAGTGTCCTGCCTGACGCTTTGCGAAAATGGCTTACAAGAAAATCCACGAATTTATCCGCTCGGGATCGATTAGTTGGTTCTTGCACACTATCGGGAATCGGGCCATATTGTACGTTCCGAAGCGCGCGCCAAATTGACGGCCAGATGTCGGCGACATCACGATCAAGTCCGATACCCTGGCCCTTGAGGTCAATCCAGATGGCATACCGCTCATCGGTCGGACGATGCTCTTGCCTTTCGACTGCTCTGAGCAGCGCGGTCTTGCCCAATTGGCGGCCGCCATAGACGAAGCACGAGCCGCTAGGATCAGCGATCTGCCGCATCTCATCTCGCCGTCCATAGAACATTTCAGGCGGGACCAAGCCCGCCGTCGTGACGTAGGGTTGCGTATAGGTAAATGGAATCGCGCAAGCAAACAAAACGGGAAGGCGCGAATCACGCTCACCACAGAGAAAGACCAGCAGCAACTCGTCGATGACCATAAGGGTCCGCAGCTGTGTGCGAGCAAGAACCGCAGTTCGCTCGCGCTGGGTCTTGGTAAGACGCCCGAAATAGAGCAGAATCGTCGCCGCATGCCTTGGGCTATCGGCAGCATGTTGCAACATGTCCTCGGCAGTTGGCCTACCCCACAGAAACGTGACCCGATATTGACCCGCGGTAGCGGACCCGAATACCGGAATAGGACACCGCTCACGCGTACGTGACGGGACGGTCTCCATGGTCACCTTAGCCACGTGCCTCCCGCTTCTTACAGCGTCAATTCTCTGAACATCGAAGCCCATCTCACTAAACAACTCTGTAACCTTGGGCATCCCGCCGTCGTCTAGCCGGGCCGCGCGCTTTAGTTCAAACCACGCTTTCAGCATCCGCTGTGCCGAATCCCGTCGCGCACCCGGTAGCCGACTAAATTCCATCGCTTTGCTAATGGCTCCGAGAACGCGTGGAAAACGCGGGCTCGCCTCGATAGCAGTATTCAACGCGTCACACCTCTCCGGGTAGAACTCAAGAAATGCGTCTCGCTGTTCACCCCGCAAAATGTGGCTCGCGACAGAGCCAGTACGAATCTGAGCAATAAGCTCGTTCGCCTCAGCAATGTAGCCGGCGTCGATTAGCGCTGATATGCGAGTATGCGCGTCACTCTCTTCAGGATGATTAAGGTCGGACAGATCCTGTCGCGCATCCTGTCGACGTGCCTCTAACGCCATCCCTAGACTTTCAACAATGTTACGCAGTGTCGATCGCTGGTCCTCAAACACGATGCTCTCAGAATCCGTCAACAGTCCGTCCATCTCAACGAGAACGGCATCATGCCTATCTCGATCTCGATCGGAAATATGCCCTCGTGCCAGTGAACTCGAGACCATGGTCCTCGTATCGTCTATCTCGCTGAGCAGCCTTCTAGTCTCCAACGCCAAAGCTCGATCCCAACTATCCCTAAGGTCTCGTACATCATCGTCTTCATTAGTCTCGATCCAGTCAATGATCTGGTGACAGGTGTGGAAGTCTCCCACGCTGAGACGGTGCGCGAACGATTCCCGCAGTGTTGCCTGACTAGCGAAAACTAGTGTTTCCAGCGACTCCCGAGCCTCACCCCGTGGGAACCCGTCGCGTCCGACAGAGATTGACGAGAAATACAGTAACGGCGAGCTAACCAGTGCTGTAGGATGTGGTTCGCTATCGTCGAAGACTTCAAAAAGTTGGAGAAATCGGTCGATAGCGTAGATGGCGGTCATTGCCGCGGCCGACAGCCAATCTGGGCCGCCCGAACGAATTGGCGATCCATCCACGACAAGCTTTCGGAGTTGGTCGCAAGCAGGCTTTCGTAAATCCTTAATGTCACGACGCAGGTGGGTAAGTGTCTCCGTGACGAAGTTGGACCGCTCCGGCCGCGACCGGAGCAAACTTAGGTGACGATCGGCAAAATAGACGGCGCTCTGGGCGTTATTGAATAGCTGCTTTAGTGCGCCACCAACGATGTCTTTCTTCGTGTGATTGGTGGCCCTAACCAACCCACGAAACGCCTTCTTGTCCTTTAGTTGATCGCGCGTTCTAGTAATGAGATCAACTTGGTCATCCCTGCCAGTTATAATGAGACTTAGCATTTCCCCAACGCACCCACCCTCTATCCATCGCAGCCAAACGTCGGTCGCGGGGGCGAACTTTATCGTAATATGCTTCGCTCTACGGCGCCACCCTTCAGCCTCCGTCACCAATCGGTCACGATGCTCGGGCCACGCCGCGGGCGAATTATTGGTCTCAAGTACGGTTGCGTCGACCCGCACATTCTGAAGGCTACTACATCCGCCAACAATTGCCTGGGTAAGCTGGTAGACATTTGACAGTCGGTCGCTCGGCCTTACGGTGGAAAGCACCGAGTAGGCACCAGTGTATGGCGACAGCAAGGCAGGGCGAAGCGTAGCTGCAAGCAGCAGCGCTGAGTAAACATCACGCGCGTCATCGGGAGGTCGCGTGAGGACTTCCTTGAGCTCGTCGGTCATTTGCGCAAGGACACTCTTGAGCTCGTTCGCGATGCGGCCGTCCGGCCGTGTCAAATAGTCGGCGAGCATGGCCGCCTCTATTAGGGAAACCAGCAGGCGGTCTGTATCCGAGGGGAGTTGGGTGAGCAGGCGCCCGACTTGAAAAGCGTAAGCAAGTCTAGGGGGCGTATCGCTCAACGCGTCGGCGATTCGCGTCACGGCGCGTGCTGTGGCAGAAGAATCGAAAGACGGTGACGATCGCTCGGTCACGGCTTCGGGCTCGGTCACGGCTTCGGGCTCGGTCACGGCTTCGGGCTCGGTCACGGCTTCGGGCTCGGTCACGGCTTCGGGCTCGGTCACGGCTTCGGGCTCGGTCACGGCTTCGGGCTCGGTCACGGCTTCGGGCTCGGTCACGGCTTCGGGCTCGGTCACGGCTTCGGGCTCGGTCGCGGCTTCGGGCTCGGTCGCGGCTTCGGGCTCGGTCGCGGCTTCGGGCTCGGTCGCGGCTTCGGGCTCGGTCGCGGCTTCGGGCTCGGTCACGGCTTCGGGCTCGGTCACGGCTTCGGGCTCGGTCGCGGCTTCGGGCTCGGTCACGGCTTCGGGCTCGGTCGCGGCTTCGGGCTCGGTCGCGGCTTCGGGCTCGGTCGCGGCTTCGGGCTCGGTGTCTATTCTGAATGACCTACCAAACGGTGAAAGCTGAGTAAACAGGTTGCGTAGCGCGTGATAGAGTTTTCCTTGTAACTCATAAACAGTCCTGTGAAATGCGAGAGAGGAAGTAGGCGACTTTAATCTCGATAGGCTTTCCGTAATCGCGCCAACGCTCTTGACCGCGACAGGAACGCGGTTCTCCAATCGATTGAACTCTCGTTCAATCTTATCTGCAGATAGTAATGGTCTCTCCCTTTTCCATGCGGCGATCAATTTCGCACGCTCGTCTTCTCCGACCCAGGATTGATCCGAGTTTAGGATGCCGTTTACGTAGGCAAGCAGTTTTTCGAAAAGAGCGGAGGTGGACTGCTCCTTAACTGAAGGGGCAATATTTGACAAGTCGTTGACGACACCTTGTATCTCGCTCAGTTTATCGACTGCGGGTGGGGGACCTATTGCACCTATGGCTAGGGACTTCAGCGACTCACACAACCGGGTCCATTTATTGAGGTCGTTGTCGTCCCCGGGGAGGTTACCTATCCGATGTATATTGTCGTTGTGCCCCATGTAGGTGCTCGTACTGATTCCTTTAGAGTCTGCCTCGAGCAAGTACTAAACTATACTACTGCTATCCGTCAAGCGGCTGCGGGCCGCTACGTGCCAAGTCAATCGGTTACAGCGATAGCCGCGACGGCCTAGCCGATGTCACAGTCACAGATTCCCCCGGCCGCCGGGTCGTTGTCAAGCCCACCGTCTGTCTGTCGGGGGCGCTCCTTTGGCAGGAGTCCTGGCCGGGAGCCCGCCGGGAGTCCTTGCCGTTCTGCGATCCAGGCGCGGGGCGCGACCGATTGCGTCCCTTTCTGAAACGCATCATCCCAGGGCTCCCAACATCCGGCAATGATACATCCTAACTTTCTTTCTCCAAAACAATTGACAGTCCTCCTTGACTCGCCATATTGGCCAGTACACCACCTCTTGGGAACACAGGCAAAACCGCGGTTGACCAGTATACTCAACACCGCCGCGGCCACGGCGCGACTACTACTATAATCCAGTCTGGACCGGAGGGCAGCAACAAGCATAGATTACGGGGCCGTGCAAGTCAACTCCGAGCCGCCCCCCCGGCCCAGTTTCTGGGACACGCTGCCGCGCCCGATGCTGCTGCTGGCGCCGATGGCCAACGTCACCGACACGGCGTTCCGGCAGATTATCGCGCGTTGCGGGCGGCCCGACCTGATGATGACCGAGTTCACCTCCTGCGAAGGGCTGTGCTCGCGCGGGCGCGAGCGGCTGCTGGCGGAGCTCGCCTTCCATCCCAGCGAGCGCCCGCTGGTGGTGCAGTTCTTCGGCCCGCGCCCCGAGCCCTTCTACCAGTGCGCCCAGCTTGCACGCCGCCTCGGCTTCGACGGCATCGACATCAACACCGGCTGCCCGGACCGCCGCGTGCTGAAGCAGGGCGCCGGCGCCGCGCTGATCGGCGACCCCGGCCGCATGCGCGAGATATACGCCGCTGCCCGCGACGGCGCCGGCGGCCTGCCGGTGTCGATCAAGACCCGGCTCGGCATCAAGCACGACATCCTCGAAGAATGGCTCGGCGTCCTGTTGGAGCTGCGCCCCGCCGCCATCACCCTGCACGCGCGCACCGTGCGCGAGCTGTCCAACACCGCCGCCCACTGGGACGCGGTAGCGCGCGCCGTTCGCCAGGCCCGCGGCAGCGGCGTCCCGATCATCGGCAACGGCGACGCGCGAGACCCCGCCCACGCCCGCGCCCTGGCCGCGGACACCGGCGCCGACGGCGTGATGTTGGGGCGCGCCATCTTCGGCAATCCGTGGCTGTTCCACCCCACCGTAACCAAGCAGCAGCTCGGCCTGGACGCGGTGTTGGACGTGATGCTGGAGCATGCCGCGTTGTTCGACCGGCTGCTGGGCAAGGTACGCCCGTTCGTGGAGATGCGGCGCCACTTCAAGGCTTACCTGAGCGGGTTTCCCGGCACCAAGGGGCTGCGCGTGGCGCTGATGGAGACCCACGATCTGGCCGCGGCGCAGGCGGTGGTGGAGCAGTTCCGCGCCCGCGCGGCGCCACGGCCCGCTCCCGCCGACCGTCCCGTTGTTGCGGCCGCGGCAACGGGCTAAGTTAGCCCCATGCACGCCCCTTCTTCCCTGCTCCCGGCCGCGGCCCCCTGGCGCCGGCTGCCGTTTACCGCGCACCGCGAGGCGAGTTGGTCGCGCGACGGGTACAACCACGACTGGCGAGAACTGGCCCCGCACGAGGAGCTCACGCTGGCGCGCATCCGCGGCTGCGGCTGCATCACCCGGCTGTGGTTCGCTCTCGACAACGGTCGCGCCGTTTCGCGCGAAACGCGCCTGGGCGTGGCCGACCCGCTGTTCCTCCGCAAGACGGTGCTGCAGATCTTCTGGGACGACGCCCGCCACCCGAGCGTGGACGTTCCGGTAGGGGACTTCTTCGGGATGGGCAGCGGCGAAGTGCGCAGTTTCAGCAGCGCGCTGATCGAGACCAGCGTCAACCCCGGGGCGGGCCGCGGCTCGCTCACCTCCTGGATTCGGATGCCGTTCTTCGAGGGCGCCCGCCTGGTGCTGCGCAACGACAGCGACCGGATGGTGCGTGCCTTCTGGCATATCGACTACCAGCGATGGGAGAGCCTGCCCGCGGACAGCTATCACTTCCACGCAAGCTGGCGTTGCGAGATGCCCTGCACGGCAACCCCGCTGGGGGCCGGCGGAACACGGCCACAACAACCACCGTGCCGACGATTACTCGTCGACCGCGTACTGGTACCGGAAAGGGCCGGGCGCAGTGCCCGCGTTGCCGGAAGTGGCCGCCCGGCTGCCGCGGGAGGCGCCCCCCCGCCGCGGAAGCGTAAACGGGTCTCTCGGTCAGCGGCGCGGGATGCCGGCGGCGCGCAGGGCGGCGCACCACTCGGAGAACGCCTCCGCGCGCGCGGCGGCGGTGTTCCAGTGCCGCGGGCGCGGGCTGGTCGACGGTAGCGCCGCCGCCGCGGCGCCAAGCTCTGCAAAGTGCCGGCGCCACTCGCGGGCGCGGCGCCCGTTGAGCAGGATCGGGAACGGCCCGCGCTCCGCCACCAGCTCCCCCACCGCGTTGGGCTCGGCGTGAGTGATCCGGTCGTCGCCGGAGCCGGGCCGGCGGACGCGTGCATAGAGGTCCCACACCGCCAGCCCGTGCCGGCGTAGCGCGGCGATCCGTTCCGCGTAGGGCGCGGCGTGGCCGGCGATTACCCCGCAGTGAGCCAGCACGCGCCAGAACCAGTTGTGCGGATTGCCGTAATACTGGCGCGTCTCGAGGGACGCGACGCTCGGAAATGAACCGAGCACCAGCGCGCGAATGGCGCCGGTGGGCAGAATCGGCGGCAGCCCGGTGAGCAGCGGCGCCGCGCGCTGCCCGGCGGTCGCCGGCCCGCCGCCGCGGTCAGATGGCGAGATCGTAGCGCTCGTAGCCGCGCAGCACTTCGGCGCGGGCGGCGGGGCTCCGGAGGTCGGCTTCGGCCTCGCCGGCGAGCGGCTGGTAGACGAAGCGCGGTTCGGCGGGATAGCGCTGCCGGCGGGCGTCGATGGCGAGCGCGATGACCCGGGCGCGGCGGCGGATGCGGGCGTCGTCGTACGGCTCCGGCGCCTCGCCGAGCACGCCGGCGACACTGGCGCGGCGGTGAAAGCCGAACGTAAGCGTGACGCGGCGGCGGTCGGAGCGGTTGGCGAAGGCGCCATGCAGGATCTGGCGGTTGACGATGGCGACGTCCCTGGGGGCGCACACCATCGGCACGGCGCCGGGGAGCCGGTCGGAGCCGCCGTTGGCGGCGATCCGCGCCGGAATGTCGATCTTGCCTTCCCGGTGCGAGCCGGGAATCAGCCACAGCCCGTTCTCCGGCGTGGTGGGGTAGATCTGGGCCATGAAGTTGAAGCCGTGCGTGCCGGCGTCCAGCTCCGGGCTGTCCCAGTGGGTGGTGCCGTCCTGATGCCAAGCCGTGGACGGCCCCAGCCCCGCCTCCTTGATCCACAGCCCTTCGCGAAAGGGAACGAAGTCGGGGCCGTTGATCTGCGCGGCGGCGGCCAGCAGCCGCGGGTGGCCGTACAGGCACAGGAAGCTGTCCATGTACTGCAGCACGCCGACGACGTTGACCAGCACTTCCTCCGGCGCGCCGGAGGGAGCGGCGTACTCGGTCATGCGCGCCTGGTAGCGGCCGCGCGCCGCGCCGGTGCCGCCGAACGGATCGCTCAGCGGGCGGCCGAACGTGAACCGCCCCGCCGCGCCGCCGGCTGCCGCGCCGGACTTCGGCGCGCGCTCCAGGAAGCGTTCGAAGTCCGCGACCAGCGCGGCTACCTCGTCATCGCCGAGCACGTCCTCGAAGATGTAAAACCCGGTGCGCCAGTACGCCTCGGTGATCTGCTCCCGCAGCCTGCCGCCGGCCTCGAATTGCAACGGGCCGCGGTTCCCCAACTCGTCTGCCATAGCCGCCTATGGTAGCACGCCGCGGGCGGCTTCGGCGCCGAAGTTACGCGAGGCGGGCGTGCAGGGCGGCGACTTCTTCCTGCAGGGCGGCGGTGAGTTGAGCCGGCGCGACGATTCGGCGGCCCGTGTCCCCGCGCCGTGACAGTTCCACGCCGCCTTGCGCCAGCGAGCGTTCGCCCACCACTACCCGCAACGGCAGGCCGCGCAGGTCGGCGTCGGTCAGCTTGACCCCGGCGCTCAACTCGCGGCGGTCGTCGTAGAGCACCTCGATGCCGGCTGCGGTGAGCTCCGCGAACACGCGCTCGGCAGCCTGCCAAGTCTCCGGCTTGCGCGCCAACGCGACCAGGGCGACCTGATACGGCGCCACCGATACCGGCAGCGCCAAGCCTTGGGCGTCGTGGTGCGCCTCGGCCACGCAGGCCAGCAGCCGCTCCAAGCCGATGCCGTACGCCCCCATCATGATGGGGTGCGCGGCGCCGGCGGAGTCGGTGTAGCGCACCTCCGGGGCAGCGGAGTAGCGGGCGCCGAGTTGGACCAGGGAACCCACCTCAACGCCGCGCTCGAGGCGTAGCGGGCTGCCGCAGGCGGCGCACGGCGCGCCGTCGAAGGCGGCGGCTACCCGGCCGACTACCGTTGGTTGGTAATCGCGCCCGCAGCACACGTTGCGCAGGTGGTAGCCGGTCCGGTTGGCGCCCATCACCAGGTTGGCGCTCGCCGCCACCCAGCGATCGACCACGAAGAGCGCCGCCGCCGGGGCCACGCCCACCGGCGAGGCAAAGCCGGGCACCATGCCGGCGGCGGCGATTTCATCCTCGTGCGCCGGCCGCAGTTCCCCCACTCCCGCCAGGTCCCGTACCTGCGCCGGATTCACCTCCAGGTCGCCGCGCACCACCGCGGCCACCACGGCGCCGTCCGCCGCGGCGTAGAACACCATCTTCGCGGTCCGTTGCGGGGCGATCTCCAGATAGGCAGCCAGCTCGTCGATGGTGGACGCGCCCGGCGTGGCCACTTCCTCCAGCGGGGCCGGCGTCTCGACCGCCGGTTCCGGGGCGAAGTCGGCGGCCTCGCGGTTGGCGGCATAGCCGCACTGCGCGCACAGCGCCACTTGGTCATCGCCTCCGGGCGTCAGGTAGATAAACTCGTGGCCGCCGCGGCTGCGTACTGCGGTCAGCGCTACCCCGGCGCGGCGGCCGATACGCCGGTACGCTTCATGGTGGGCGGCGTACTGGCGCTCCAGCCCGGCTTGGTCACGATCCAGCGAAAAGGAGTCGGCCACCCGGAACTCGCGCAGCCGCAACAGCCCGCCGCGCGGGCGCCGCTCGTCCCGGAATCTGGTCTGAACTTGGTACGGCAGCGCCGGGAGCTGCCGGTAGGAGGAGATTTCCGCTGCGGCGTGGAACGCGGCCGCCGCCGCGTGGTCCGCGGCCAGCGCCAGGTCGCGCCCGCGGCGATCGCGAAAGCGGGCGGGGCCGGCCTGCTGCAGCTCCGCGGGCTGGACTACCGGCAGGGACAGCTCCTGGCCGCCGATACGGTCCAACTCCTCGCGCACGATCCGCTGCAGCTTGCCCATCGCCCGCCAGCCGAGCGGCAGCAGCGAGAAGATGCCGGCCGCTACCGGGCGCACGTAACCCGCGCGCAGCAGCAGGGCATGCGACTGCGCCTCCGCCTCGGCGGGGGCGTGGCGCAACGTGGTTCCAAACAGGTTGGAGACCCGCTGCCCGCTTCGTTCGCCGCTCATTGCGCCGCGCATCGCCGCCCCGACGCTGCCGCCGAACGCCGCCCCCGCTCAGCCGGCGCCGACCGTCACCTGCAGCTCCGGCGCCTGCCGGCGCTTGGCCAAGCGCTGCGCGCGGCGCCGTTCGTAGCGCTCCTTGAGCTGCTGTTCGCTGATCGGCTCATGCGGAAACCAACGCTGGCCGCGCAGATACGGAACGAGCGCCGCGTACGCCTCCGGGGTGCCGGTGCGGTAAAGCTGTTCGGCGGCGTAGGCGCTCACGTAGCCGTCGGCGTCGTTCAGGGCCGCGGCCAGCGCCGAGATACCGGCACTTCCGGTGGGACCGACCCGAAACAGCGCCTGCAGCACGTACTGGCGCAACTCGCTCTCCGGCTCCTTCCGCAAGCGCTCGATCAGCGCCGCCTCCACCCCGTCCGCGGGCGTGGCGATAATGCCGGCCGCGGACAGCGCATGCCGGCGCACGTTGGGCGCGGCGTCGCCGGCCGCGGCGAGCAGACGCGGCAACGCGCCAACCGCGGGCCGGCCAATCTCGCCGAGGGCGTAGGCGGCCCAGGCGCGGGTGTGCTCGCCGGCGTCGGTGAGGCGCTCCGTCAGCGGCGCGACGGCGGCCGCCCCCATGGCGCCGAGGGCGTGCGCGGCGATGGAGACGTGGGTCACCGGATCGAAGTCGTAGAACGCCTTGTCCGCGGCCAGCAGCTCCAGCAGCGGCGCCTGCGCCGGCTCCCCGATGGCGCCGAGCGCGTAGGCGGCGTTGAGCCGCATCGGTTCGTAGTCGTCGCGCAACGCGTCCACCAGCGCCGCGGCCGCGGCTTCGGCGTCGCCGGCGCCGCGCCGGAAGCCCAGCTCGTTGGCCGCCTGCAGCCGCTGCGCGGCGTCCGCTGCCTGCAGCCCGGCGATCAGCTCTCCCGCGGAGCGGCGCCGCAACGATTCGCCGGGGCCGCGCTGAAAGCGGTCACCGGCGCCGCGCATCCAGTTCCAGACGTAGGTCCAGAGAATCTCGTGGTCGGGAATCGCCGCCACGTCGGGCTGCTCCCAGTCCGGCGCCCGATTGTCCCAGGTCGGCGCAGCCGGTTCCTCGGTGCGCATGAACACGAACTTCTGCCCGTAGCGGTGCCGCTCGGTGAGGTTCTCGATCACCGAGTGGCCGACGTCGAAGTGCATGATCGACACCGCGCCGAGGCCGCCGGTCAGCGGCAGCATCGTTCGGTGGATGTAGTGATCGGGAAGGCCGTAGGCGCCGTCGCCGTGCGGGGCCAGCGTCAGCAGCGGGTCGGGGTCGCCGCGGCGGGCGAGATTGTGCTGGTAGTGGGAGCGCGGCACGATCACCGTCGGCCCCTGCTCGTCCGGGCACTCCTGCGGGTAGTAGAACAGGATCGCCCAGCGCGGCACCCGGTGGCGCGGCTTCTGCCCGCCGGCGTGCCCATCCTTGTGGATGCCCATGATCAGCCGCCGCCCGTCCGCGCCGGAGGCGGCCGGCCTGGCGAAGTTGGGATGGCAGTGGCGGTGCGGCAGCATCACGTAGCCGCGGCCCAGCAGGCTGGTCAGCGCCCCGCGCACCTGCGGCGCGTCCATGATCCGCTGCAGCTCCGGCACCACCGGCAGCACGTTGTTCAACGGATTGTACGCCCACTCCACCTCCGGGCTTCTGATCTTGGAGAAGATGGCGTCGGTCTTTTCGAAGATGGCGCGGTGCACGGAGTCGGGCAGATCGGTCCGCACCTGCACATAGCCGTCGACGATGAATTGGCGGATGGCGGCGTCCGACAGCAGATGAGTACTCATGGCCCGCTCAGCATACGACAAGTCGGCGCCGCGCGCACCTCAGCGCCCCTGGTCTGTTCCCTACGTGATCGGCGGCAGCGCCGAGCGCGACAATCTGCGGCTGCCGGGCGCCGCCCATCACCTGCCGCCGCCGCCATGCGCGGCTCCGGGCTGCCCGCCGGCAGTCCGCGGCGCGGCACTTGACACCGGTGCGCGTGGTACAGTAGCTTGCGCACGCTTGGCTACGGCCCAGCGTCCAAAACACTACGTGAGCGTCGCTCGCCGGCGCGCCGAATCGGGAACAGAGAATGGCGTCTATAGGGCCGAGACGGAAACACTCCAAGGCACGGAGCCGTCGCAGGCGTGCAGTAAACATGCGGGTTTCACTTCCGAACATCATCGAGTGCCCGCAATGCGGCAGTCGGATGGTAATGCACCGCGTGTGCAACGCGTGCGGCCACTACCGCGGACGTCAGGTGCTGGACGAGGACGATCTGGCGTAGCCGTCCCCTAGATTATTGGAGGTCATTTCGATGGACGACCAGCTATTCGACAAGATGAAGAAGCTCATTGCCGAGCGTTTGGAGATCGACGAGGGCAAGATTACCCTTGATTCGTCGTTTCGCCAGGACCTCGGTGCCGACAGCCTGGATACCTACGAGCTCGTGTATGCCATCGAGGAAGAGTTGGGCATCACCATACCCGACGAGAAAGCCAACGAGTTCGAGACCGTCAAGGACGCGCTCGCCTTCATCGAGTCTCAGGTCAGCAGCAAGTAGCCCGCCGCCCGCCGGGCGCGGACCAACGCCTCGGCGCCGCCGCCCGCGCGGCAGCCATGTCCTTCATCCGCCGCCGCAAGCACCGCGCCGCGCCTGAACGCGGCCCGCCGGTGGACCGCGCCCGCGCGGCCGCGTTGCGGCGCCTGGAGCGGCGCGCGGCGACCCGGTTCCGCGACCTGAGCCTGCTCAACCAGGCGCTGTGCCACCGCTCCTATGCCCACGAGGCGGGCCCCGGCGGCACCGCCAACAATGAAAAGCTGGAGTTCCTCGGCGACGCGGTGCTGAGCCTGGCGATCAGCGACGAGCTCTACGCCACCAGCGGGCGGCGCACCGAGGGCGAGCTGGCGCGCATCAAGTCGTTCGTGATCAGCGAGGACGCCCTGTACCACTGGGCGCTGCAGCTCGGCCTGCCGGACTACCTCCTGATCGGGCACGGCGAGGAGCGTTCCGGCGGGCGCGGCAAGAAGGCGATCGTAGCCGACGCCATGGAGGCGATCATCGGCGCCTACTACCTCGATTCGGGGGGCGCCGCGGCGCAGGAGTTCGTGCTGCGCCACCTGCGGCCGGAGATTCACCGCGTGCTGAGCAACACCCACCGGCAGGACTACAAGACCCTGCTGCAGGTGTTCGCGCAGAAGCGTTACCACGCCAGCCCCCGCTACCGCGTGGTGCGCCAGGAGGGGCCGGACCACGACCGCACCTTCTGGATTGACGTGAAGCTCGACGGCCACGTCTACGGTCCCGGCACCGGCAAGAACAAGAAGGAGGCGGAGCAGGGGGCCGCGGCCTGCGCCTACGCCGCCTTGCGCGGCGGAGGAGGCGGGGTCCCGGGTCAGCCGGCGGGCGGAGCGGGGGGCGCCAACCGCGAGCGGTAGAAGTTGCCGGCGATGGTCAGCAGGGGCTCGCGCCGGTTGAGCGCCGGATCCTCCAGCACCGCCTCCAGAAGCTGCCGCAGCAGGATGCCGACCACCGGCCCCGGAGCCAGCTCCAGGTGGGCCAGCAGGTCGTTGCCGTTGACCGCCAGGTCGCGCACCGTGAGCGCCTCCCGGCGCTCCGTTACGGCGCTGACGCGGCGCGCGAGGGCGGTCAGCCGCGCGGAGGGCCGCGCGCGGTGCTGCTCGCCGTAGCGCCCCAGTTGGTCAGCCCGGCGCAGCGCCAGCAGCTTGTCGATGCGGTCGCGGCCCACGCGCGCCACGAAGCGGCGCACCGCGGCGTCCGACCACTGGTCGTCGTAGTTGAACATGTGATGCGCCACCAGGTGCGCCACGCCGTCCCGCAGCGCGTTGGGCGAGCGCAGCCGCTCCAGGATCTCGCGCGCCATCCGCGCCGATTCCCGGTCGTGATGATGAAAGCTCAGTTCGCCGCCGGCGCCGCGCACCAGGGTGGCGGCCTTGCCCACGTCGTGCAGCAGCCCCGCCCAGCGCAGCTCCAGCTCCCGGTCACTGGCGTCGCAGGTAGCCAGCGAGTGGATGAACACGTCGAACTCCGGCGCCGTTGCGGGGCGCCCCGGCGGTTGGCGCTGCTCCACCCCCACGCAGCGCTGCAGCTCCGGCAGCAGCAGCTCCAGCAGGCCGGTGTCGTGCATGAGCTGCAGGCCCACCGAGGGGCGCGGCGACAGCAGGATCGCCTCGATCTCGGCGCGCACGCGCTCGGCGGCCACGCGCCGCACGGTGCCCAGACTGGGGCGGATGGCGTCCCGCGTCGGCGCGTCCACTTGAAACTCCAGTTGCGCCGCGAAGCGGCAGGCGCGCAGCGGGCGCAGCCCATCCTCGGCGAAGCGCTCGCCGGCGTCGCCGATGGCGCGGATCAGCTTGCGCGCCAGGTCGCCGCGGCCGTCGAACGGATCGACCACGCGCCCGCCCGGCACCTCCAGGGCGATGCCGTTGATGGTAAAGTCGCGCCGGCTCAGATCCTCCTCGATGGCGCCGGCAAAGCGGACCCGCTCCGGGCGCCGCCCGTCGCGGTAGTCGGACTCGCTGCGGAAGGTGGTCACCTCGACGTGGTGGCCGGCAAACGGCACCGTTACCGTGCCGTGCTGCAAACCGGTGGGAATGGCGTTGCGGTACAGGGCGCGAACCTGCTCGGGATGGGCGTCGGTAGCCACGTCGTAGTCGCCGCCGCGGCGGCGCATGAACAGGTCGCGCACCGCGCCGCCCACCAGCCAGCACTGGAATCCGGCGGCGGCAAACGGGCGCGCAAAGCGCTGTACGACTCGCGGAACGGAGGGCGCCACCGGCCCAGTGTACCGCAGTTGCGGCGCCTCGAAACGGCGCGCTACGATGCCGCCGATGGGTGCGCCCGCGGCGGCCGGGGCCGGACTGCTGCTCCTTGGCGGGGAAGGGCCGCGCCGCGCGCTGCTGGCGCCCTACCTGCCCGAAGTCGGCGCGGTGGTGGCGGCCGACAGCGGCTTCGACCTGGCGCTGGCGCTCAACCTGCAGCCCGACTTGGTGGTCGGCGACTTCGATTCGGTGACCCACCGGCGGGAGTTGGCAGCGCTGCCGGCGGCGCGCCGCCGCCGCGCCGCCGCGGACAAGGCACTGACTGACGCCGAGCTCGGCCTGCAGGCGCTGGCGGAGCTCGGCTGCCGCCGCGTGATCGTTGCCGGCGGCGGAGGCGGGCGCTTCGATCACCAGCTTGCCGTACTGGGGCTGTTCGAGCGCGACCCGCGGCTGCAGGTGTGGCTCACCGCCGCCGAGCACGTGGAGGTAATCGCGGGTACCGCGCGCTTCCGCGGCCAGCGCCACAGCACCGTGTCGCTGTTCCCGCTGACCGCGGCGGTGAGCGGCCTGGCCTCGCGCGGCCTGCGCTGGCCGCTGGACGGGCTGGCCTTCCGCCGCGGCTGGGCCAGCGTGAGCAACGTGGTGGTGGCCGACGAGTGGCAGGTAACGGTGCGCCGCGGCCGCCTGCTGCTGGTCCGCAACCTGGCGCCGCTGCCGATTCCGCCGCCGGCGTCTTCTCAGGGGCCGCCGGCGGGCGCTGCCGGCTCCGCGGCTCCCGCCGGTTCGGCAGCCGCAACCGGCTCCGCAGCCGGCTCCGCAGCCGGCTCCGCAACCGGTTCCGCAAGCTGCAGCAGGGCGTCGCGTCCGGCGTCGCTCTGCAGCTCCAGGAACTGAATCAGCCCCGGATACTCCTGCAGCAGCGCGCCATACTCGCGCAGCACCTCCAACGCGCCGAGCCGCGCCTCCAGCACCGCGCGCTCCCGTTCGCGCTCGTGGGCAAGATCGACCACCGCGGCGCGGCGCGCTTCATATTGCACGTCCAGCAGCGCCAGGTAGGCTTGGCGGCCGCGTTCGTAGATTTCGAGGTCGGGCAGCCGCAGGTCGGTCACGCGGATCCCCAGGAGCTCAAGACTCGGGAATCTGGCCGCCAGCCGGTCGAGCAGCTCCGCCTCGGCCGCGGCCAGCCCCTGCGTCACCACCGCCGCGCCGCGGCGCTGCAGCAGTTCCAGGGCCGCCGCGGCCACCTCCGCGCCCGCCGCCGCGGTCCATTCCGGCAGCCGCTCCGGCGTCAGCCCGGTATCGGCCACCAACTGCGGCAGCGCGCCGGGGCGCACCGCGAAGGTCACGCTCACGGTCGCCGCGTAGCCCAGGTTCGCGGCGTCCGGCAGCATGCCGGCGACGGCATCCGCCGACGGCAAGTCAGCGCGCACGCTCGTCTCGACCGTGGCGGGCTGCACTTCGAAGCGGAACAACGTAACATTGGTGGGAATGACACGCTCCCAGCGCCACGCGAAGGTGCCGGCCGGTATCACCCGCGGGTCCAGGCCCCCGGTCTTCGAAAACAGAACCGCGTACGTGGCGGGCGGCAACAGGATCTGGATCCACCCGGCCACGAAAATGGCGCCGGCTGCGCCCAACAGCAGCAGGATGCCGAGCACGGCTCGCATGGCGCGAGTATCGGGGAATCATTGAGCGCAGTGCAACCGTGGCGGCTGGACCTCCGCGGCATGGTCACCGCCCTGGGCGAACTCAGTGGCCGCATCCTGTGGTACTCGTTCATCCACCTGCTGATCGTCATCCTCCTGTACCTGCTCGGCAACGCGCAGGAGTTCCTCGACCGGACGCAGCTCCTGCTGCTGCGCCTCATGCAGTTGACGGCCATCGCCGCCGCCGGCGCCGGCACCTATCGGCTCGGCTACGGCATCGTCCGCGCCGCGGCGACCGGTTCCCTGGCGCCGTTGCGGCTGCTCGCCACGCTGCTCGCCACCCTGTTTGCCGCGGCGATGGCGCTGGCCTCCATGTACCTGCTGATCTGGTTCCAACTCTGAGCCCGAAAGCGCTACAATCGGCGCGCCGCAGGCAAGGCGGACGGCCAGGCGGGCGGCGCGGCCCCCGCGGGAAACGGAGCGAGTGGAGTTGGAGAGTGTGAGGTGGTAGTGGCGGTGCGCGGCGCCATCCGGGTGCGCGCCAACGACAAGCAGGCGATCCACGCCGCGGCGGTCAAGCTGGCGCGGGAGATCGTGGCCCGCAATCAGATCGCGATCGAGCGGATCATCTCCGTCATCTGCTCGCTGACCCCCGATCTCAGCGCGGCCAATCCGGCGACCGGCCTGCGCCTGGACCAATTCGGGGAGATTCCGCTGTTCTGCGTGCAGGAGGCCGCGGTCGAAGGCCAGATGGGCCGCGTCGTGCGCTTGCTGGTGACCTACGACGCGCCGCGCCGCGGGCGCCCGCAGCCGGTCTACCTGGATGGCGCGCAGCGCCTGCGCCCCGACCTGGAAGCGCGCGCGGAATGATGGTAGGTTAAGTGCCTGACCGCGCCACCTTGGCTCAGTTGGCAGAGCGCGTGACTTGTAATCTCGAGGTCGTCGGTTCGAATCCGACAGGTGGCTATCGCGTCCCGCCGGCCGGCGCCGGTTGACTCCGGGGGGTGTTTGCTATTATACCAAACGGGCGATGCGGCACCCCGTGCGCAGGGGGAGATTCCCGAGTGGCCAAAGGGGGCAGACTGTAAATCTGTTGGCTGAGCCTTCGCAGGTTCGAATCCTGCTCTCCCCAAATTGAGTTCGCCCGCCATGGATGAACGCCCGTTCCACGCCGACGGCTTGCGCTTCGACTGCACGCGCTGCCAGCGCTGCTGCCGGCACCAGCCCGGCTACGTGTTTCTTTCGCAGAACGACCTCGATCAACTCGCCGCCTTCCTGAACTTGACCGCGGAGGAGGTGCGCGCGCGCTACTGCCGCGAGGTGGAGTGGGGCGGCGGCGCGCGGCTCAGCCTGCGGGAACGCGCCAACTACGATTGCGTGTTCTGGGGCGAGGGCGGGTGTTCGGTGTATCCGTCGCGGCCGCTGCAGTGCCGCAGCTTCCCGTTCTGGCCCGCGCAACTGGCCGACCGGGAGAGTTGGGAGGCGGCGGCGCGGGATTGCCCCGGCATCGGCCTGGGGCCGCGCCACAGCGCGCTCGAGATCGACTACTGGCTGGCGCGCCGCGAGGAGGAGCCGCTGCTCGCCGCTGACCGCGCGCCGGCGCCCGCCGCCGGGCGCCGCGGCGGGGCGGGCCGGTGAGGCGCCGGCAGCCGCGGCGCGGCCGGCGGCCGCAGCCGCGCCGCCAACCCCGTGCGGCGTAGGAGGCCGGGAGTGTCCGCCGCCAGACGCCTGCGCCCGCTGCTCGCCGCGCCGCTGCTGCTGGCCGCGGCGCTGGCCGGCGGCGTGCCCAACAGCGGCGACCTGCTCTCCCTGTACGCGCCCGCGCTGCTGGCCGGCGGCCCCTCCGTCACCGCGGCGCGCGCGCCCGCCGCTCACGTCCTCAATCCGGCGGCCACCGCCGCCGACGAACGCCTGCGTCTGGAACTGGGCTACGCCGCGCTGTTCTCGGTTGCGCGCAGCGAGGGCCTGGGCCACGCGGTCAACGCCGGCGCCAGCATCCCTACCCCGATCGGGAGCTTTGGCGTAAGCGGCCACTACTTCGGCTCGCCGCTGACGCAAATGGAGTTCGGGCCAATGGGCGCGCTGCACTTTTCGTTCGCCCGCGAGCTGTACCGCGGCTTCTACGTGGGCGCCGGCGCCGGGATGCAGATGGGCGCCGACTACCGCAGCGACGAGTTCTCCTTCGGCGCCGGGCTCGACCTCGGGCTGTTGCACCGGGTGGGCGCCCTCGGGCCGCTGCAGGAGCTGAGTTGGGGGGCGGCCCTGCGCGGCATTGGCGTCGGGTTCGGCCCGGAGGCGGACGCGCCCGAGGTCTACCCGCCGCCGTTCACGCCGGCCGCGGGGGTGGCGATCTTTCCGGTGGCGAGCGACGACTTGGCGCTGGGGGCGCGCTTCGACTTCTGGGCGCCCACCTTCCAGGCCTTCAAGATGGAGCTGGGCGCCGAACTGACGATCCGCGACTTTCTGCGGTTGGCGGCGCACTATCCGGTGACCGTGGCCGGGGGCGCGGAAGGGGCCGGCGGCCGCGGGCCGGGCGTCGGCATCGACGTCCGCATCGGTTTCGGCGGGCCGCCCGCCGCGCCGGCGCCCGCGGCCGAATCCGCGGCCGCCGAACCCGCCGCGGCCTCCGGCGAGGTGCGCATCCACGTGGCCGCGGCGCAGTTGCGCGAGGAGCTGTGGGGCGTCGGGTTGGGCGCCGGGCTGGCGCTGGGCGCGGTCGATCCGGAGCCGCCGGTGATCGTCGTCGACAGCGCCGAGGTGACCTACCGCTCCCCCAACGAGGACGGCGTGCAGGATGAACTGATCCTGCCGATCAGCATCACCGACGGCGGCTTGGTGGACGGCTTCGCGCTGGTGATCGAGGACGAGTCCGGCGCCGTGGTGCGCACCATCCGCAACCGCGACTGGCAGCCGGACGCGCCCGACGTGGCGGACGCCGCGGCCCGCCTGTTCTCGGTCCGCACCGGCATCGAGGTGCCTGACACGCTGCGCTGGGATGGCCGCTCCGCCGGCGGCGCCGTGGTTCCCGACGGCAGCTACCACTACTACCTGGAGGCGTGGGACGACCGCGGCAACCGGGGCCGCAGCGCGCGCCGCACCGTGATCGTGGACAGCACGCCGCCGCAGGCCGCGGCGCGCGCCCCCGCCCTGACCTTCTCGCCCAACGGCGACGGCAACCGCGATACCCTGACCATCGAGCAGCGGGTCTCCGCCGAAGAGCGCTGGCAGGCGCAACTGCTCAACGCCGCCGGCGCGCCGGTTATGGAGTACGCGTGGGAGGGCGAGCCGCCGGCCGCGGTGGTGTGGGACGGCCGCCGCGCCGACGGTACCCTGGCCGCCGACGGCGCCTATCGCTACCGCCTGTTCAGCTCCGACCGCGCCGGCAACGCCGCGGCGGCGCTGGTGGAGGGAATCGTCATCAACACCCGGGCCACGCCGGTGGCGGTGCGCATCACCGACGCCGAGATTTCTCCCAATGGCGACGGCGAGGATGACAGCGCCCGCTACCGGCTGGAGGTGCCGGTGCGGGACGGCGTGGAGCGTTGGGAGCTGGTGGTCAGCAACGCCGCCCGCCAGGTGGTGCGCCGCTTTACCGGCGGCGCGCGTATTCCGCAGGAGCTCACCTTCGACGGCCGCGACGGCGCCGGCCGCAGCCTGCCGGAGGGCCGCTACCGGGCGCGGCTAAGCGTGGAGTACGCGCACGGCAACCGCCCGCATGCCGAGGCGCCGGAGGTGACCATCGACCGCACGGCGCCCTCCGCCATCGTCAAGGCGGGGCTCACGGTGTTCTCGCCGAACGGCGACGGCAACAAGGACGAGGTGACGGTGTTCCACGAGAGCTACGACCGGGCGACCTGGACCGCCACCGTGCGCGACGCCGCCGGCGCCGTGGTCCGCACCCGCACCTGGCGCATCGTCCCCGACGACAGCTTTACCTGGGACGGGCGCCGCGCCGACGGCCGCCCCGCCGCCGACGGTACCTACCGCTATACCCTGGCCGCGCGCGACGCCGCCGGCAACCGGGGCCAGTCCAACACCATCGAGCTGCGCATCGACACCGGCGACACCCCCGTGTTCATGACCACCAGCGCCACCCACTTCTCGCCCAACTCCGACGGCGTGGCCGACCACGTGGTGCTGCTGCCGCGGCTGGCCGACGGCGAGGGGATCGAACGCTATACCCTGCGCATCCACGCCGGGCGCCGCGACCCGGCCGCCGCCGCGGTCGTGCGCACCCTGTCCGGCCGCGACCGGGTGCCGGAGCAGATCATCTGGGACGGCATTGACGACGCCGGCAACCGGGTAGCGGACGGCGCCTACTTCGGCTCGCTGGAGGTGTCCTACCGCAAGGGCAACAACCCCAGCGCCAGCAGCCCGCCGTTCCTGGTCGATACCAGGTACCCGCAGGCCGAGCTGACCGCGGACTCGCTACTGCTGTCGCCGGACGGCGACGGGCGCCGCGACCTGGTGCAGGTGAGGCAATCCTCCACCAGCGAGGAGCGCTGGGAGGGGGAGATGATCGACGGCGCCGGCGCCGTGGTGCGCAGCTTCTTCTGGCGCGGGCAACTGGCCGACTTCGCCTGGGACGGCCACGACGAGAACGGCAACCCGGTGGCCGACGGCACCTACACCTACCGGGTGACCGGGCGCGACCAGGCCGGCAACACCGCCACCGCGGTGCTGGAGGGCATTGAAGTGGATGGCCGGCCCACGCCGGTGTTCACGACCCTGGCCGCGGAGGGATTCTCCCCCAACGGCGACGCGGTGCGCGACACCCAGGCCATCGGCATCACCGTGGAACTGAACGAGGGCATCCGCACCTGGAACCTGCAGCTCATCCACGCCGAGCAGGGGCTGCAGCGCGCCATGGGCGGCATCGGCGCGGTGCCGGAGCGAGTCGTGTGGGACGGGTTGAACAACCGCGGCGAACCGGCGCCGGAGGGAGCCTACGCCGCGGAGGTGGCGGTCGACTACGTAAAGGGCAACCAGCCGCGCGTGCGCTCCGACACCTTCCTGTTGGACCGCACCGCGCCGCGCGTGCGGCTGGGGCTGGCGCCGCAGCCGTTCTCGCCGGACGCGGACGGCGTGGACGACGCGCTCGCCGTGGAGATCGAGATCGACGACCTGAGCCCCGTGTCCGGCTGGAGCATGACCATCGCCGACCCGCTGGGGGCGCCGTTCCGCACCTTCTCGGGCCACGGCGCGCCCGCCGAGCGCATCATCTGGGACGGGACGTCGGACCGCGGCGAACTGGTGCAGTCGGCCATGGAGTACCCGGTAGCCCTGGCGGTGAGCGACGCGGTCGGCAACGCCGTGATCGTGAACGGCATGATTCCGGTGGACGTGCTGATTATCCGCGACGGCGGCAAGTTGAAGATTCGCGTTACCGCGATTACGTTTCCTCCCGACTCCGCGGACCTCGCGCTGGTGACCGGCGAGGCGGCGAACCGCAACGCGCGCACCATTCTGCGCCTGGGCGAGATCTTCAACGAGCGGGTGGGCTACGCGATCCTGATCGAGGGGCACGCCAACAGCGTGATCTACGGGGACGCGGCGGCCGGGGAGCGGGAACAGCAGGAGGTGCTGCTGCCGCTGTCCGCGGCCCGCGCCGAGGCGGTAAAGCGGGAGCTGGTGGCCCTGGGGGTGGCCGCGGAGCGCATCACCACCGTTGGAGTGGGCGGGGCGGACCCGGTGGTCCCGTTTTCGGATCAACAGAACCGATGGAAGAACCGACGCGTCGAATTCATTCTTACCGGCCTTGGCTCCTAGCCGCCGCGGCGCTGCTGGCGCTGGCCGCCGCGGGGGCCGCGGCGGCGGGCGCCTGGCGCCTGAATCAGGCGCCGGCCGCGGCGCCGGGGCCGCACTCCTTCGCGGTGCGGCCCGGCGAGTCGCTGACCGGCATCGCCCACCGCCTGCACCGCGCGGGGTTCATTCGCTCGCCGTTGCTGCTGCGCGCGTTGGCCAAGGCGCGCGGCGCTGAAACCGCGGTCAAGGCGGGTTCCTTCCGGCTGCCGGAGGGCGCCACCACCGCCGCGATTCTCGATCTGCTGGTGGCCGGCGTCCACGAGACGCACAAGATCACGATTCCCGAGGGCTGGACCAGCAGCCGGATCGCCGCCCATCTGGAGGAGCACGGCATTACCGGCGCCGCCGAGTTCCGGGCCGCGGTCAACGATCCGGAGCTGATGCGCAGCTACGGCATCGAGGCCGCCACCGCCGAAGGCTACCTGTTCCCGGACACCTACCACTTCCCGCGCCCCTACCCGGCGGAAGCGGCGGCGCGCAGCATGATCGATACCTTCTTCGAGCGCTTGGCGGAGATCGATCCCGCGGCCGCACCGGGCGCGGCCGGGCCGGGCGCGCTGCACGACACCGTAGTCCTGGCCTCGATCATCGAGCGCGAGTATCGGGTGGCGAGCGAGGCGCCGATCATTGCTTCGGTGTTCGTCAACCGCCTGCGCAATAACGTGCGCCTGGAGTCGTGCGCCACGGTGGTGTACGTGATCACCGAGCTCCGGGGCGGCGAGCATCCCGAGCGCATCTGGGAAGCCGACCTGGAACTCGAGTCGCCGTTCAACACCTACCGCAACCGCGGGCTGCCGCCCGGCCCCATCGCCAACCCCGGGCTGGTGGCGCTGCAGGCGGCGCTGCAGCCGGCGGATACCGACTTCCGATACTTCGTGGTCAAGGATCCGGCCACCGGCGCGCATCACTTCTCGCGCTTCCTGAGCGAGCACTCCGAGGCTCGGTTCGTCTACCTGAAGCAGGTCGCCCGCTCCCCCGGCCGTGCGCATTCCTGAGGCCCAGATCGCCCAGATCGTCGACCGCCTCGAGATCGTCGAGGTGGTAGCGGAGTACACCGCGCTGCGGCCGCGCGGCGGGCGCTACTGGGGCCTGTGCCCGTTCCACACCGAAAAAACTCCGTCGTTTACCGTGTCGCCCGACAAGTCGGCGTTCTACTGCTTCGGCTGCGGCAAGGGCGGCGGGTTGATCCAGTTCGTCATGGACGCGGAGCAACTCTCGTTCCCGGAGGCGGTGCGCCTGCTGGCCGAGCGCGCCGGCGTGGAGCTGCAGGCCGAGCAGCGGCCCGCGGGCGCGGTGACCCGGCGCGAGTACGTGGAGCTGAACAGCCGCATCGCGGACAGCTTCCATCACGTGCTGCGCACCTCGGCCGAGGCCGCCGCCGCCCGCGCCTACCTGGAGCGGCGCGCCATCGGCGGGCAGGCGGTGGCCGCCTTCAAGCTGGGCTGGGCGCCGGCGGCGCGCGGCTGGCTGCTGCGCTTCCTGCGCGGCAAGCAATTTTCAGATCGGTTTCTGGCGCAGACCGGTCTGTTCGGGAGCCGCGGCGGGACGGAACCGAGCGCCCTGTTTTGGGGCCGGCTGATGTTTCCGATCATCAATGCGCGCGGCGAGGTGCTCGCGTTCGGCGGGCGGACGCTCGCCGCGGAGGGGGGCCCGAAGTACGTCAACTCCGCCGAGACGCCCTTCTTTCGCAAGCACGAGCAGATGTTCGGGCTCAACCACGCGCTGCCCCGGCTGCGCTCCGCCGCGCGGCCGGCGCAACGGGCGGCGGCGCCGGCCGCAACGGCCGCGCAGGAAGCGCCCGCCGCAACGGGCGGGGGCGCCGGCGCAGACGGCGAGCCGCGCGTGGTGGTGGTGGAGGGCTACACCGACGTGATTGCCCTCGCCGGCCTGGGCGTGCCGGCGGTGGCCACGCTCGGCACCGCGTTCGGCGCCGCGCACGCGCGCCTGCTCAAGCGCTACCGGCTGGCCGCGGTGGTGATGTTCGACGCCGACGACGCCGGCCACCGCGCCGTGCTGCGCGCCCTGCGCGAGTTGGCCAAGCAGGAGGTGCCGGCCGCGGTGGCGCCGCTACCGGCCGACCAGGACCCAGCGGACCTGGCGGCGGCCGGCGCGGGCAGGGAGTTGCAGCGGATGCTGCAATCGCCTATAACGGCGTCCCGGTACCTGATCGACGCGGCGTGCGCCGGCAAGGATCTGAGCACCGCCGAGGGTAAGGAGCAGGCGTTTCGCGACCTGTATCCCTATCTGAGCGACGTCGATTCGGAGATTACCCGCGAGGCGGTGCTGCAGGAGGCGGCGCCCCACCTGCGGTTGGACTACGATACCCTGCGCGCGGAGTACCGGCGCCTAGCCGCGGGGCGCGGGTCCGCCCCGCGCCGTACGCCCGCCGCGGCGCCGGCGGCCGCGCCCGGCCAGGCCGCCGCCCCGGAGCCGGCGGGGGCGGAACTGCGGCTGCTGCTGGCGGTAGCCGTGAACCGGGAGCTGTTCGCCGTGATGCGCGGGCGGCTGGAGGTCGAAGATTTTGCAGACGCGCGCGCGCGGGGGCTGTACATTGCATTGGAGGACTGCTATCGGAACGCTCAGGACGACACTGAAAATCTGCTGTTGCGCCTGGACTCGCCCAGGGTGCGCGCGCTGGTTGCCGAAAAGCTTGCCAGTGACGAGTTTACCGTCAACGCCGAGGCTTACGTCAACGAGGGTATCCGCCACGTGAAGTCGCAGGCGCTCAAACGCAAGCGCGAGCGGGTGGAGGAGCAGGTGCGCCGCGCCGAGCATGCCGGCGAGGCGCGGCAGGTGACGGAACTGCTGGCCGACAAAATGTACTTGGACAGCGAGCTGAACAAGCTGCGCGGGGAGGCCGTGTCTCGATGAATGCACAACTGGTCAGCGACCTGGAGCAGGAACCGGTCGTGGAACGTCTGCTGGACTTCGCTCGCCACAAGAAGACGGTTACCTACGACGAGGTGAGCGACCATCTGCCGGACTGGATCGTCAACTCCGACCGCATCGACGAGGTGGGGGCGATTCTGGAGAAGAACGGCATCAAGCTGGAAGACGAGGACGTTGCCGACGAGTCCGACGCCGCCGACAAGCCGGCGCCGGTTTCCAACCGCCGTCTGGTCTACAGCGACAAGGACACCGCGGTCGACGATCCGATCCGCCTCTACCTGCGCGAGATCGGCCGCGAGACGCTGCTGACCGCCGAGGACGAGGTGCGCCTGTCGAAGGAGATGGAGACCGGCGAGAACATCATCAAGGAGGTGCTGACCTCCAGCGGCGCCCTGATTCCGCCGTTCTTCGGCCTTGCCGAGCGCGCCCGTTCCGCCCGCGAACCGCGCGAGTACAAACTCACCAAGAAGGAGGCCTCGGAGTTCCTCGCCGACCGCCGGCGCCTCAACGCCTGGTACAAGGAGACGATCCGCGAGCTGTACGCCGACCTGAAGGGCTACGTGGACGCCAAGCGGGAGATTGCGGCGGAGGGCGGCGCGGTGCTCGGCAACCGGCGCCTGGCCGACTTGAGGGCGCCCATTCTGCGCGCCCTCAAGAACGTCGCGTTCCACCAGGACGAGATCAACGACCTCTCCGAGCTGTTCGCCCGCGCCACGCGCAAGATCCACCAGATTACCGACGAACAGCATCACATCGAGCAGAAGCTGCGGGTGGCGAACGCCAGGGAACTGCGCAACCTCGGCCGCGGCCTCGCCCAGAAGACCAGGCAGGCGCGCATCGAGGATGAGCTGGGGCTGTCGGCGGGGGAGATCAAGGAGCTGATCCGCGTCTTCCAGGTCAACGAGCGCAAGCTGGCCGGTCTCGAGAGCGACTTCGAGCAGACCTGCGACGAGATCATCACCATGACCGGCAAGATCGAGCATGGCCGGGTCATGATGAAGGGGGCCAAGGACCGGCTGATCCAGGCCAACCTGCGGCTGGTGGTGAGCATCGCCAAGAAGTACACCAACCGCGGGCTGCACTTCTTCGATCTGGTGCAGGAGGGCAACATCGGCCTGATCAAGGCGGTGGAGAAGTTCGAGTACCGCAAGGGCTACAAGTTCTCCACCTACGCCACCTGGTGGATCCGGCAGGCGATTACCCGCTCCATCTCCGATCAGGCGCGCACCATCCGCGTTCCCGTGCACATGATCGAGCAGATCAACAAGGTGGTGCGCGAGTCGCGGCAGCTCATGCAGGTGCTCGGCCGCGAGCCGACCGACGAGGAGGTTGCCGGCCGCCTCGGCTGGTCGGAGGCGCGCATCAAGTCGGTCAAGGGGGTGGCCCGGGAACCGATTTCCCTGGAAACCCCGATCGGCGAGGAGGAAGACTCGATTCTCGGCGACTTCATCGAGGACAAGGACATTGAGAACCCCGCCGACCAGACCGCGTTCACCCTGCTGCAGGAACAGCTCTCCGGCGTGCTCCGCAAGCTGCCGAAGCGGGAGCAGGAGGTGCTCACGCTGCGGTTCGGGCTGGAGGACGGCTACTCGCTTACGCTGGAGGAGGTGGGGCTGATATTTGGCGTCACCCGGGAGCGGATCCGCCAGATCGAAGCCAAGGCGCTGCGCCGCCTGCGCCATCCGCGGCACAGCCGCAAACTGAAGGATTACCAGGACGATGAGTAGCAACGTGCAACATCCCACCGCGCGCCTCGGGGCGCCGGCCGCGGGCGCCAACCTGGAGGAGGTGCTGCGCAAGCTGCGCGCCCTGCAGGAGGTGCTGTTTCAGCGCTTTCGCACCGAGCATGAGATCAGCGAAATTCCGCGCGCGCTGTCCGCCAAGACCGAGAAGCTCACCCGCCTCAAGCGCTCCTACGTGGAGAAGAGCGAGCAGTACGACCAGCTCCGCGAGCGCATCAACGAGCTGCGCGAAAGCGCCATCGAGGCGGAGCGCGAGCGCGAGCACTACGAGGGGCAGATGGACGCGATCCGCACCCAGCGCGAATATGAGGCGCTGGACAAGGAAATACGCGACGCCGGCGACCGCGAGGGGGAGTTGCGGCGCGAGCTGCAGCGCGAGGAGGAGCACCTTGACGACGTGGCCGCGGCCCTGGAACAGGAGGAGGAGCTCATCAAGCAGGAGGACCAGGAGGTCGCCGACGAACAGCAGCGCATCGAATCGGAGGTCGCCGACCGCGAGAGGGAGCTGCAGGAGCTGATCGCCGAGGAGTCCAAGATCACCCCCGGCCTCGACACCGAGATGCTGTTCAAGTTCGAGCGCATCATCCGCACCAAGGAGGGGCTGGGCATCGTCGCGTTGCGCGCCGGCGTGTGCACCGGCTGTCAGATGATTCTGCCGCCGTTCTTCGCCAATCGGGTGCGGGGCGGCGAGGAGATCATGTTCTGCCCCAACTGCAGCCGCATCGTGTTCTACGGCGGCGACGAAGAGTTCGAGGGCGATGCCTTCGATGCCGCCAGCGCCGAGTTCGACGACGAGGACCTGATGTTCGACGACGACGCGGAGGAGGCCGAGGAGGCGGAGGAGAACGAGGCGGGCGCGCTGCCGGAGGCGCAAGCCGAGGCGTCCGCCGACGCCTGACCGATAGCAAGAGTAACGGAGGCGGGCCGGCGCACCGCCGCCGCGGCGCCCCCCTGTGTGGGCGCGCGCGACGGAGGAAAGTCCGGGCTCCGCAAGGGCATGGCGCCGGGTAACTCCCGGGCCGCGGCAGGAGCGCCGCTCACGGGCGGCGCCGCGCCGCGGACAGACAGTGCCACAGAAAACATACTGCCGGCGGCGCGCGGCGCTGCCGTTCGCCGCCGGTGAGGGTGAAAAGGTGGGGTAAGAGCCCACCGCGCCGCCGGCGACGGCGGCGGCACGGTAAACCTCGCCAGGAGCAAAGCCGAGCAGCAGGTGGACGGCCCGTCCGGGAGTGACCCTCCGGCCTGCGGGTAGGCTGCACTTGAACCGGGCCGGTAACTGCCCGGTCCAGATAGATGGTGCGCGGCCGCGGCGCCCTTGCGGCGCGGCGGCAACAGAACCCGGCTTACAGGCCCGCCTCTTGTTTTTTCGCCGCTCATCGGGTACAGTGCCGGCGTGGCGCGCGGGTCAACCGGACGAAACGGATTTCTGCCGCGGACGTATCAGTTCCGGCGGCGGCGTCCCTCCCGGGCACGTCCCCTGTTGCTGCTGGCGGCGGGCTGCGCCGCGCTGGCGGTGCTGGCCGGCGCCGTGTTCGGTGCGCCGCGCAGCCTGGCCCGGTTCCTGCCGGCGGCCGCCCGGCCCGCGCTGCCGGAGCTGTCCAACGCCGGCCGTTACTCCGAAGTGCTCAGCCGCAGCGCCGACCTTCTGGCGCAACGGCCGCTGGACGCGGAGGCGCTGCTGTTCCGCGGCATCGCCCACTTCTACTTGGCGCTGGCCGAGGCGGGCCGCACCGACCCGGCCGCGCGGCTGGAGCAGGCGGTCATCGCGTTGCGGCGCGCGCGCCTCAGCGGCGACCTGCGCTACCGCCGCGAGGCGGCCTACGTGCTGGGCAAGGCCTACTACCACCGCGGCCGCCACTACTACGACCTCACGGTCCGCTATCTCACCGAAGCGCTGGAGCAGGGTTACGCCGCGGCCGACGTGCACGAGTACCTGGGCATGGCGCTGGTGCGCGCCGGCGCCCCGGAGCGCGGCATCGAGCACCTGCGTAGCGCGCTGCAGCAGCGTCCGGGCGCCCTGCTGTACCTGTCGCTGGGGCAGTTGCAGGAGCGCCTGGGGCAGCGCGAAGAGGCGCAGCGCCAGTTCCGGGAGGCAGCCGCCGTAGCCGCCGAGGCCGGCGACCAGGCGCTGGAAATCCGCGCCCGATTCATGCTCGGAGCATTACTGTTACAATGGGGGAGCTACGCGGACGCCGGGGAGCAGTACCGGCGGCTCCTGGACCTGGTTCCCGACTCCGCCGACGCGCACCTGTTCCTCGGTGACGCGTACGCGGGGCAGGGCGACGGCGCCGGGGCGCGCGCCGAGTGGCGCCGGGCGCGGAGCATCGATCAGCAGCATCACGGCGCCAACTTACGGTTACGCGGTTAGGAGACCAGAGTGAGCATTTTCGGCAACTTCGCCATGGACATCGGCATCGACCTGGGTACCTGCAACACCCTGGTGCACATCAAGGGCAAGGGCATCGTCCTCTCCGAGCCGTCGGTGGTGGCGGTGCAGCGCAGTACCAAGAAGGTGATGGCGGTGGGCAAGGAAGCGCGGCGGATGCTGTCGCGGACGCCGGAAGACATAGCGGCCATTCGACCGCTGCGCGACGGCGTGATCGCCGACCTGGAGCACACCGAAAAAATGATCCGCTACTTCATCAACAAGGTCACCCAGCGCCGCCGCTGGTTGATGAAGCCGCGCATGGTCATCGGCATTCCCACCAGCATCACCGAAGTGGAGCAGCGCGCGGTGCAGGAGAGCGCCCAGCAGGCCGGCGCGCGCGACGTGTACCTGATCGAGGAGTCGATGGCCGCGGCGATCGGCGCCGACATCCCGTTTGAGGAGCCGGCGGGGCACATGGTGTGCGACATCGGCGGCGGCACCACCGAGGTCTCGGTGATCTCGCTCGGCGGCATGGTGGTGTCGAGCGCGATCCGCATCGGCGGCGACGAGTTCGACGAGGCGATCATCAAGCACGTGCGCAGCGTGCACAACCTGATCATCGGCAACGAGACCGCCGAGGCGGTCAAGATTGAAATTGGCAGCGCCGCCCCGGAAAAGAAAATCGAGCGCAAGGAGATCATGGGGCGCGACGCCATTACCGGGCTGCCGCGGCGCCTGGAGGTGGATTCGGTGGAGATCCGCGAGTCGCTCACCGAGATCACCAACGCGGTGGTCACCGAGATCAAGGCGATTCTGGGCAAGACGCCGCCCGAGCTGGCGTCCGACATCTTCGAGCGCGGCATCGTGATGACCGGCGGCGGATCGCTGCTCAAGGGGCTGCCGAGCCTGATCCGGGAGCAAACCGGCGGCGTGCCGGTGCGGGTAGCCGAAAACCCGCTGCTGTGCGTGGCGCTGGGCGCCGGGCGCTTTCTGGAAGCGATGCGCGACCGCGACCGCAAGTACTTCAACTACCGCGCCTGAGCCGCTCTTTCAAGGTCTCGCCGCCGTGGTAGCCCCGCCGAGGAGTTCGCCGCCGCTCAGCACCTTCGTGTCGCGCCACCGCAACGGCGTGGTGCTGACGGCGCTGCTGGCGCTCGGCAGCGTGATGCTGCTCCTCAGCCACGGACCCGCCGCGGTAAGGCCGGAGCAGATGGGGCGGCGGGCGTTCGGCGCGCTGCAATCGGGGCTGCACGAGGTGGGCAAGTTCTTCGGGGATTCGTGGAACGTGCTCGCCGAGCTGCGCCGCATGCGCCTGGAGTTGACCGTGGCGCGGCAGCGGCTGGTGGAGCTGGAGCAGCTCGCCGGCGACCTGGCGGAGCTGGAGCGGCAGAACGCCGAGCTGCGGCAGCAACTCGCGTTCACCGCCCGCGGCTCCTACCGCACCGTCGCCGCGGAGGTGACGGCGCGCGATCCGGGCAGTCTGTTCACCACCGTCGCCATCAACCGCGGCACCCGCCACGGCGTGCGCGCGGGCATGGCGGTGGTGGCGCTGCAGAACGGCCTGGAGGGCCTGGTGGGGCGCGTCGCCGAGGCCGACGGCGGCAGCGCGCTGGTGCAGCCGCTCAGCGGCCGCGCCTCGTTCGTGGCCTCCCGCCTGCAGGAGTCGCGCTACGACGGGCTGGTGCAGGGCCTCGGCTCCGCCACTTCCGGGCTGCTGATGCGCCACGTCAACAGCGCGGCGCGCGACGCCATCGAGCCGGGCGCGCCGGTGATCACCTCCGGCCTGGGCGGCGTGTTCCCGCGCGGCCTGCAGCTCGGCCGCGTGCAAGAGGTGCGCGCCGAGACCTACCGCAACTCGCTGGATCTGGTGGTGGAGCCGGTAATCGACGTGTCGCGGCTGGAATACGTGTTCGTGATCATCCCCGGTGAGTGATTATCGCCCGGTCATCCTGACCATCCTGCTGATGGGGGCGGTGATCCTGCTGCAGACCACGGTGCTCGGGGTGGTGGCGGTGGGCGGCGTCACGCCCGACCTGCAGTTGATCCTGCTGGTGTTTCTGGCGCTGCGGCGCGGTTCCATGAGCGGCCAGGCCGCCGGCTTCGCCGGCGGCCTGCTGGAGGATCTGGTGAGCCTCGCGCCGCTCGGGTTCCATGCCCTGGTGCGGACGCTGGTGGGCTATAGCGCCGGGCTGCTGCACGAGACGCTGCGCACCGACGAGGTGGCGGTCGCGGTGCTGACGGTGGTGGGCGCGACGCTGGTCAAGGGGCTGGCGAGCGCCCTGCTGGGGCTGATCTTCGACGTGCGGCCCGACCTGCACCTGCTGGAGGGGCGGTTCTGGATCGAGGCCGCCTACGGCGCGCTACTGGCGCCGTTCCTGTTCGCGCTGCTGGGCCGGGTGCGCCTGCTGCGCGCCTCCGGCCGGGAGGGAAAGTCCTGAGCGATCCGGTACCGAGCCTCATGCTCAAGCGGCGCGCCCTGGGGCTGGCGGTCGCTACCGGGGTGGTGTTCGCGCTCATCGCCGGCTACCTGTACCTGCTGCAGGTGGTGCGCGGCGGCGAGTTTCGCACCCTGGCCATCAACGTGGCGCGCCGCGAGGCGGCGATTCCCGCCCGCCGCGGCAAGATCTTCGACCGCAGCTACACCCGGCCGCTGGTGACCAACCGCCTGGCGTTCTCGGTGGACCTGATTCCCGGCGAGGTGCCGGCGGAGGAGTTGCCGGGGCTGCTGGAGCGCCTCGCCGCGCACCTGGAGCTCACCGCGGAGCAGTTGGCGGCGCGCGTGCCGCGGCGCCAGCGCCACATGTTCCGGCCCATCGAGCTCAAGCGCCACGTGGACTTTGCCACCATCGCCACCCTGGCGGAACAGATCGACTCGTTTCCCGGCGTCACCTGGCACAGCGGCCCGGCGCGCGACTACGGGACGCTCGGTTCCCTGGCGCACGTCACCGGCTACGTGGGCGACATCACGCGCCAGGAACTGCAGGTGCTGTTCAATCAGGGCTACACCGCGGACAGCACGCTGGGCAAGAGCGGAGTGGAGAAGCAGTACGAGGGCGAGCTGCGCGGCGTGGACGGCATCAGCCACCGCACCGTGGACGTGCGCGAGCGGGCGGTGTCCGAGATCTGGCAAACCGCGGTGGCGCCGCAGCCCGGCAACGACGTGGTGCTGACCATCGACTGGGACCTGCAGCTCGCCGCGCAGCAGGCGCTCGGCCCGCGCGTCGGTTCGGCAATCGTGCTGCAGCCGGCGACCGGCGCGATTCTGGCGATGGTCTCCTACCCGTGGTTCGACCCGCAAACCTTCATCGGCGACGGCGGCGCGGCCGCGTTCCGGGCGCTGGCGGTGGATCCCTCGTTTCCCTTCATCAACCGCGCCATCCACTCCGTGTACGCGCCCGCGAGCGTGTTCAAGATCCTCATGACCACGGCGCTGGCCGAGGAGGGGACCTTCAGCCGCGACTACGAAATCCGCTGCGGCGGCTTCCTGGTGTACGGCGACCGCATCTTCAACGACTGGATCAAGGAGGGCCACGGCCTGATCGACATGGATGACGCGCTCGCGCAATCGTGCGACGTCTACTACTACCTCGCCGGCACCGCCCTGGGCATCGGCAACATCGCGCGTTACGGGGAGCGCTTCGCGCTGGGCCGGACCGCCGGCATCGATCTGCCGGGGGAGGCGGCCGGCAACGTGCCGACGCCGGCCTGGAAGCGGAGGGAGCTCGGCCAGCCGTGGGTCGGCGGCGACACCGTAAACCTCTCCATCGGCCAGGGGTACATCACCGTTACGCCGTTGCAGATGGCCAACATGGTGGCGATGGTGATCAACGACGGCGTAATCTACCGGCCGCACGTGGTGCGGGAGATTCGCGACGGCGCCGGCGGCGAGATCGTGGCGCGCACCGAGCGCGAGCCGCAGCACGTTACCGACGAGATCAGCGGCGAGACCTACGCCTTCGTGCGTGAGGCGATGCGCCTGGTGGTAACGGAGGGCACCGCGGGGCCGGTGCTGACCACCGGCGCGGTGGCGGTGGCCGGCAAGACCGGCACCGGTGAAGTCGGCATCGAGGACCACTACCACTCCTGGTTCGCCGCCTACGGACCGTACGAGACGGACGACCCGCTGGAGCGGATCGTGGTGGTGGTGATGGTGGAGGCGGTCAACGTGTGGGAGTGGTGGGCGCCCAAGGCGGCCAATCTGATCTTCCACGCCGCCTTTACCGGGCAGACCGTGGCCGAAGCGGTGGCCGACCTCCGGCCCTGGTACGGCGACGCGGTGTTCAATCCGCTGCAGCCGGAGCCGGAAGAAGAGGAGGCGGCGGACGCGGCGGACCCGGCGGCGGAGGAGGGCGCGCCGTGAAAAAGGGCTGGAACCTGCGCGCGCTGGACCCGGTGCTGGTGCTGCCGGCGCTGGCGCTGGTGGCCATCGGCGTGCTGTTCGTGTACTCCAGCGGCGTCAACTCGGCGGGCGAGTCGGTGTCCAACGAGTGGGTCAAGCAGATCATCTGGGCCGCCACCGGCTGCGTGCTGCTGGTGATCTTCGCGCTTACCAATCACCAGAGTTACCAGCCGGCCACGCCCTATATCTTCCTGGCGGCGATGGCGCTGCTGGTGCTCACGCTAATGCTGGGCCGCGAGGTAAACGGGGCGCGCTCCTGGCTGGGCGCCGGCGACCTGGGCATCCAGCCCTCGGAGTTCGCCAAGCTGGCGACCATCCTGTTCCTCGCGGCCTACCTGTCGGCCATCGGCAACGGCATCGCCGAGCTGCCGCGCTTTCTGCTCGCCCTGCTGGTCCTGGCCGCGCCGATGGGGCTGATCCTGCTGCAGCCCGACATGGGCACCGCCCTGGTCTACTTCCCGATCTTTCTGATCATGGCGCTGATCGCCGGGGCGAAGCTGCGCCATCTGTTGTTCGTGGCGCTGGTGGCGCTGCTGGCGCTGGTATTCGCGGCGCTGCCCGCGGTGCAGCGGCTGCGGGGGACGGCCGAGCCGGCGGCGCTGCGCCTGATCACCGATGCCGGCGTGGCGCCCTACACGGCGCTGGCGCTGGGCCTGGTGGCGGCGCTGGCGACGGTGGGCAAGCTGGTGTTCAACCGCGACTACTACAAGTGGCTGCGCTACGCCGCGGCGCTGCTGGGGCTGGCGGTCGCCGGCGGGCTGCTCACCTCGATGGTGCTCAAGGAGTACCAGATCATGCGCTTGGTGATCTTCGTCAATCCCTGGGTGGATCCGCGCGGCGCCGGCTGGAACATCATTCAATCGGTTACCGCGGTCGGCGCCGGCGGCCTCTCCGGCACCGGCTTTCTGCAGGGCACGCAGAGCCACCTGCGCTACCTGCCGCAGCAGAGCACCGACTTCATTTTTTCCATCCTGGCCGAGGAGACCGGCTTTCTGGGCGGCATCGCGGTGCTGGCGCTGTTCGGGGTGCTGATCGGGCGCGGCATCGTGATCATGTACGCGGCCGGCGACCGCTTCGCCACCCTGGCGGCGGCGGGAGTGGTGGCCATGCTGCTGTTCCACGCCGTGGTCAACGTTGGCATGGCGATGGGGGTGCTGCCGATTACCGGCATTCCCCTGATGCTGGTCTCCTACGGCGGTTCGTCGCTGTGGACGGCGCTGATCGGCATCGGCCTTTTGTGCAACGTGGGCCTGGCCCGGGCGCACCGCGCGGCGCGCCAGGGGCCGGCGCCGGGGGAGCCGATCCGGCTCATCCGGCCATAATTTATTCGAGAGAGCGTAACTTATTCTACGGTAACGCTCTTCGCCAGGTTGCGCGGGCGGTCGACGTTGTGGCCGCGCGCCACCGCCGCGTAGTAGGCCATGAGCTGCAGCGGCACGGTGGTCAGCAGCGGCGACAGCAGCGGGTTGGTCCGCGGCACGTAAATCACGGCGTCGGCGAGCTGCGCCAGGTACTCGTCGCCTTCGGTGGCGATGGCGATGATGCTGCCGCCGCGGCCTTTGACCTCTTCGATGTTGGCGATCACCTTGTCGTAGGTGTGGTCGTGCGGCGCCACCACCACCACCGGCATGCCGGCGTCGATGAGCGCGATCGGGCCGTGCTTCATCTCCGCGGCCGGCAGCCCCTCGGCGTGGATGTAGCTGATCTCCTTGAGCTTGAGGGCGCCCTCCAGGGCCACCGGATAGTTGACGCCGCGCCCCAGGTAGAGCCAGTTCTCGCGCTCCACGTAGCGCTCAGTGAGGCCGCGGATGGCGTCCGCCATGGCGAAGACGCGTTCCACCTTGGCGGGGATCTCCTTGAGCTGGCGCAGCAACTCGGTAGTGCGCTCGCCCGACAGATGGCGGCGGCGGCCCATGCTGATGGCGAGCAGCGCCAGCACCGCCACCTGGCCGGTAAACGCCTTGGTGCTGGCCACCCCGATTTCGGGGCCGACGTGGAGGTACACGCCGGCGTCGGTGGTGCGGGCGATGGTGGAGCCGACCACGTTGACGATGCCGAGGGTGGTGGCGCCCTTGAGCTGCAGCTCGCGCAGGGCGGCCAGGGTGTCCGCGGTCTCGCCCGACTGACTGAGGATGATGGCCAGGGTGTTGTGCGGCACGATGGGGTTGCGATAGCGCAGTTCGCTGGCGTACTCCACCTCGGTGGGGATGCGCACCAGCTCCTCGAACAGATACTCGCCCACCAACCCGGCGTGCCAGGCGGTGCCGCAGCCGGCCAGGATGACGCGGTGGTAGCGCGCCAGTTGGCGTTCGCGGTCGGCCAGGCCGCCGAGCAGCACCGACCCCTCTTCGGTGTTGATGCGCCCGCGCAGGGTGTTGCGCAGCGCGTCCGGCTGCTCGTAGATCTCCTTGATCATGTGATGGGGGTGGCCGCCGAGCTCGATTTCCTCCAGGCGCGCCTCGAGGGTGCTCACGCTCTTGGTGAGCGGCATGCCGTCGATGGTGAAGGCGCGCAGCCGGTCGCGCGTGAGCAGCGCGATCTCGTTGTCTTCCAGGTAGACGACGCGGCGCGTGTGCTCCACCACCGCGGCGCCGTCGGAGGCCACCAGGTGCTCGCCGTCGCCCACTCCCACCAGCACCGGGCTGCCGCGGCGGGCGGCGATGAGCTGGTCGGGACAGTCGCGGCTCACCACCACGATGCCGAAGGTGCCGTGCACGTCGCGCAGGGCGCGCCGCACCGCGGCGAACAGGTCGCCCGACTCGCCGTTGCCGCCGCCGTCGTAGAGAAAGCCGATGAGCTGCGCCAGCGACTCGGTGTCGGTCTGGCTGGCCGGTTCGATGCCGTGTTCGGCCAGGAAGGCGCGGATCGAACGGTGGTTCTCGATGATGCCGTTGTGCACCAGCGCCAGGTGGCCGCCGGCGTCCAGGTGCGGGTGCGCGTTACCCTCGGTGGGCGCGCCGTGGGTGGCCCACCGGGTGTGGGCGATGCCGGTGGTGCCGGGGCAGGTGCTGCCGTTGGTGAGCGGGTCGCCGCCCACGGTGCGCACCAGCGCCTCCACCTCGCCGACCGCGCGGCGCCGGTGCAGCACGCCGCCGCTCAACGTGGCGATGCCCGCCGAGTCGTAGCCGCGGTATTCCAGCCGCCGCAGCCCCGTCAGCAGGATGCCGGCGGCGGGACGCGGTCCCACGTACCCTACAATTCCGCACATTGATTATTCGTTCCCCATCCCGCCGCAAACCTACGCCCAACGCGTCGCGCCTGTCTACTACCGCCCCCCGCCGCGGCGTTTGACCGGGCATGCTATACTTGCCCGCAGATCGGCCGGCCAACGCGGTACGCGCCGCCCGCGGCCGGCAAACAAGAGGAGTATCACCGTGCATCTTGCCCCCCGTACCCCCCCCCCGGAGTTCCCGGATGAACCGGTTTTTGTTACTGGCGGCACTCGCCGGTATCGCACTGGCCATGACCGCGTGCGGCCCGGCCACGCCCACCACGACCGCCGGGACCGGCGCGGGCGCAGGAGCCGGTGGCGGCAGCGGCGAGCCGCCGGCCGCGCCGACGCCAACACCCGACCCGGACCCGCCGCCGGCCCCCGCGGAGCCCGACAAGCGCTGGGACCTCGACGCGGACCACTTCGGGGACGACGACGCGACCATCTGGACGCAGACCTCCAACCGGTCGGCGCCGTTCGCGTGGGACCGGATCACCGCCGCCAACCGCGACGCCGTGAAGGTCTCGGTCGGCGGGCAGCCGCTGCCGATCGACAACCTCTCGTATGAACCGGCCTTCGCTTCCGACGTGAGCGGCGCGGAGTGGCGGCTCGCCGCCGAGGTGACCGAGGGAGCGGTGGTGCTGGTGCTCACCGCCGAGAATCAGCGGCGCGTCTCGGACCGGGTGCGCTCCATCACGCTGACGAGCGGCGGGACCGGCTACACCTCCGCCCCCACCGTCTCGTTCACCGGAGTCCACGCCAACCCGGCGCAGGCCACGGCGACCGCCGCCGATCAGGTCGTCTCCGTCACCATCACGAACGGCGGCAACGGCTACGTCGAAACCGACACCCGCCTGTCCCCGATCAGCCCGCTATACGACATCACCTTTTCCGGCGGCAACCCCAGCTTCCACGCGGCCGCCACGGTGCGCGCGCTCGCCACCACCGTCGGCGGCGTGACCCTCGGAGGCACCAACAGCGGCTATACCTCCGTCCCTACCATCACCTTTTCCACCGGCGCGGGCAACCCGGGCACGGGCGCCACCGCGGTCGCGGTGGGGCCGACCGGACTCAGGTCGATCGGGTTCGGCACTGGGGGAACCTACTCGGCGGCCCCAGGCGTTACCTGCCCGACGCCGACCGGCGGCCGTGCGGCAACCGGAACCGGGGTCCTGACCGGTAGTAGTGTTACGTCAGTAACGGTCACCGACCCGGGGCTTGGCTACACGACGGCTCAGATCTGTACCTTTGATTGCCCCAGCGGCAGCTGCACGGCCCAGGCGACCGGCTCCCAAACCGGTACGGTCGTGGAAGACAGCGTAACCAGCGTGACGATTACGCACCCGGGGGTCGGCTACAGCTCGCCTCCCACCTGCACGATCACCGGAACGGCGACCTGCACGTCCGACTATGGAACCGGGATGTGGCCCGACTCCGTGGTCATCACGAACCCGGGGGGCGACTACCTGACGGTCCCGACCGTGGAGTTTCCGGAGCCGCAAGACGCCAACGGCATCCGCGCGCAGGGGACGGCGGTGCTGACCGACAAGGTGACGTCGATCACGCTCACGGACGGCGGCAGCGGCTATCGGACGGCCCCGACCGTATCGATCACGGGCGGCGGCGGCAACGACGACGCGACCGCCGTGGCCAAGCTGGCGGTGTCCGGCTACACCGAGTTCGACAACCTGTACTGGGCGCGCCAGACCCTCTACGGCAAGGAACTGGTGATCGAGATCGCGGAGGAGGAAACCGGGAGCTGACCCGCCACGCGCCGCCGGCCGGGTGAGCGCCGCGCGCCGCGCCCCCGCCGGCTCGAACGCGCGCGGCGGCCGGGGCCGTGGTGCGGCCGTACGCGCCCGCCGGCGAGGCGACGCGGTGCACCGGCACCGCCTGGCGGTCTCGGCAGGCGGCCGTTGCGAGCGCTCCGGGGCAACGGTACGATGCAGTCGATGGTCCGGCGCAGGCTGCCCACCGGCAGACCTACCGGGGCCGAAAGTCCGCGCGTCGCACCGTGAGCAGCGTGAAGAACGCTCCGCGTGCCGCAGGAGATGCCTCCCGAAGCCGCTTCCGCGCCAATTGCGCTTTATCGTGCGCTTGAATGAGCTCGCTCTTCACGAAGCTGACGCGGTGCTCGTAGTCAGCCGAGTGCCGCTGTTCCTGCATGTCGTTGAACAACCGAAGGCTCTCGACCAACAAGGGGTCCCGTGCAACTACATCCAACAGCGGGCCCAGTTTCCGCGGATCACCCGTGACAGATGCAGTCGGGCATCTCTCCAGCATCTTGGCCCGATCCAGCACCTGCCTCGCAAGCTGCGAGATCTCCCCATGCGACCACGACCGCCGGACCGCGCTCTGAATCTCCTGATCACAGGAGCCGATCAGATGCCGTGTAACGCGCTCGGTCAGATCATGAAACACCGCATAGTACGATGCGCTGATCCCACGGCGGAGATTCGCGTCCAATGGGCGACCCGGCCCCGCATGCGCAAGCCGCTTCGCATGCCGGAGAAGACCGTCGGGGCTAATCACCGGCGGACGGTTTACGGCGCTCTGTCACGGTCACAACGTAGACGTTCCAGTCGTCGACCTTGCTCCCTACGAGCCGTCGCCGCAAATCCTCGGTGGCGCTCAGAGCCTCGTCCGAGGGGTAGTCCTCTATGTCGAAGTCCGCGTCGAGATCAAGCACCACCGCGAACACGAAGATCAGGCTGCCGCTGCTGCCGGTCCGGGTGGTCCATTCGGCGTCGTACGCCGGCGAGTCCGGCGGCCGGCTCGCCACGAACTCCCTGGAGATCCGCTCCGCGTCCTGCTCCGCGGCGCTGAACGCCGCCGCCCTGGCCTCGGCAGCTCTGAGTTGGGCCTGCTCAGCCTGCCACGTGTCCGAGCTTGCGTAGCTCATGTTCCCAGTGTACCCGTCCGGTCCTCCGACGCGCAATCCAGGCTGCGCCCGTCCGCCGGCTCACGCTGCCGGGGCGCGTTCGAATATGGAAGCGGGACGTGGGCCCGACTCCCTGGTCATCACGAACTCGGGGAGCGGCTACTTGACGGTCCCGACCGTGGAGTTTCCAGAGCTGACGCGCCGCGCGCCGCGTTCGCCGGGGCGGGCGCGGCGCGCGGGCTGGTGGAAGGCACCTTGTTGACAGCGCGCCCGGCACGCCTATCATCGCGTGAGGATGAGCGAGCAGCTCGGAGCGCTGCTGGCGGCGGCCATGCAGGCGGCAGTTGCCGGCGGCGCGGTGGCGCGGCGGTTGCAGCGCGGCGCGTTGACGGTGCAGCGCAAGGCCGACGCCACGCCGGTAACCGAGGCCGACCGGCAGGCGCAGGCCACCATCGAACGGGTGCTGGCGGCGCGCGCCGCCGCCATTCCGATGGTCGGCGAGGAGGGCGCGGCCGCTGCCGGCGCGCGCCGGCAACGCTGGGAGCGCGTCTGGCTGGTGGATCCGATCGACGGCACCAACGACTACATCCGCGGCGGCGCCGAGTTTACGGTCAACGTCGCGCTGTGCGTGGGGGGTGAGCCGCGCCTCGGGGTGATCTACGCGCCGGTGCCGGACGAGTTGTACTACGGCGCCGTCGGCTGGGGCGCCTGCCGCCTGCGGCGCGCGGCCGCCGCGGCGCCGGAGCTGGAGCCGGGGGCCGGCGAGCGGTTGGCGGTCGCGGCGGCGCCGGCGCGCTCGGTGCCGGTGGTTGTGGCGAGCCGCAGCCGGCTGTCCGCCTCTTCGGAGCGGGTGGTCTCGCTGCTTGAGGCGGCGCACGGCGGGGTCCAACTGCGGCGCATGAGCAGCGCCGTCAAACTGGGTCTCATCGCCGCCGGCGAAGCCGACTACTACCCGCGCTTCGGCACCACCATGGAGTGGGACACGGCAGCCGGCGACGCGCTGCTGCGCGCGGTCGGCGGCCGCATCCTGCAGGCCCGCACCGGCCGCCCGCTGCGCTACAACAAACGCGACCTGCGCAACCCGCCGTTCATCGCCGTTGGCCCCGGCTGGACGCTGCCGCGCGGCTGGTCGGCGCGCCGCGCCGCCACCGCCTCAGCCTGAGCCCCTGTCTTCAAGGAGCCGCTTCAGCGCCTCGAGCTGCCCGCCGTCGCTCTTCTTCATCGCCATCCGCAGCAACGGCGCCAGCGCCCGCCACGGACCGTGCACGCTGCAATCCGCGGTCAGCGTGGCGCGAGTAGTGCCGGCGTCGTCTCCCTCGGACAGCGCGTACTCATAGTCGGCGGTCACGCCGCCGTGTTCGGACCGCAGCACCAGCGACCGCCCGGGCCGGTACGCGGTAACCGTGGCGGTACGGTCCTGCCCGCGGGCGCGAAACGTAATCCGCGTCCCCTCGGCGGTGTCGCCGTCAGCCTGCAGCGAGTCCACCCCCGCCATCCAGCGATGGGCCTCGCTCCAATCGGTAAGCGCCCGCCACACCACGTGCGGCGGCTTGGCAATGATCGCTGCAACCGCAAACGCTCTCGGCATCGTCCTCCCAGTATTGAACTGACCTCTTACCGATTCTCTTTGGGAGGATCGTCCGGAGGGATAGAGATTCCAGCTTGGCGCAGCCGACTTCGCTCCTGCCGGATACCCTGCCGGATACCCTGCCGGATACCCCGTTGGATACCCTGTTCGATACCCTCCTGGCGCCCCTCCCGGCGCCCCTCCCGGCGCCCCTCCCGGCGAGCCTGTTCCCTTGCTTTTTCGAAGATCAACTGAGTGAGTCCCATAATCGTACCCTCTATCGCAATCAACACTCCGCCCGTGGCTGCTCCGACCGCTGCTATCTGGGACGCCGTCGTCATGACGGCATCCCAGAACTTCTCGGTCGCCGTAGCAATGGACCCAACCGCGGCTACTGTCATCACCAGGGCAAAGCCCAGAAGATAGTACGGTAGCCGCTTGGCGGATACGCTCCATAGCGACTCTCTGCCGCTACCCTGCAACGTCAGCTCTCCCTCTCGTTAGGATGCCGGCGCCAACGGGCAAGTGTCAAGCGTCGCCCGAGTTGGCGATCGTCATTGATCACCGCCTTGATCTCCCACGCCCCGCGTCGGAGAGGGCGGCAACGGTGGTCGTGATCGGCGCGTCGCGAAAGGTCTTATTCGCAGATCAAGTATAATCATAGACAAGACTTGAGTCAAGTCTTACGGCTGCTTTTCTGGACTCGGAGACCACCTTCGGCGTTCGCACCTTGCGGCCGCCATGATTTGACACGGCAATGGCCTTGTGTCAGATTCGGGCGATGGTTGCGGCGGAGATTGAGCGGGCGCGCGTTGACGCCTATCGCAACGACGGCTACCTGCCGGTGCCCGGAGTGTTCACCGAAACCGACTTGGCGCCGGTGCGCGCGGCCATCGAGGAGGAGGTAGATCAGTTCGCCGAACGGCTGGTCCGGGAGGGCAAGGTCAGCTCGTCCTTCGCCGGTGAACCGTTCGACCGGCGTCTGGTGCGGCTCTGCGAGAGCGCCGGCGCGGCGGTGCGCATCTGGGAACTCAGAAGCCGCGCCGCGGCGGCGCCCGAACTGTTCCGGTTCGTCCGCCACCCGCGCCTGCTGGAGCTGATGACCGCGCTGCTGGGGCCGGAAGTCGCCTGGACCGGCAGCTTCGCGGTGCGCGCCAAGCTGCCGGAGCGGGACGTCACCTCGGCGCCCTGGCACCAGGATACCCAATACTACGGCAACCCCACCCGGCACCTGCACGTGGTTTCGGTGTGGATTCCGCTGGTGGACGTGGATGAGCGCAACGGCTGCCTGCACCTCATTCCCGGCAGCCACCGCTGGGGGCTGCTCGGCGGCGCCCGCGACGCCAATCGGATCGTGCAGATGTCTGAGGACGTGGAGCAGCGCGGCGTGCCGGTGGTGCTGCCGATGCGGCGCGGCGACGTGCTGGCGTTCAGCAACCTCACCTGCCACGCGAGCCTCCTCAACACCAGCGACCGGATGCGCTGGAGCGTCGACCTGCGCTACGTGGCGCCGGAAGCCGCGGCCACGCGCAGCGCCCCGGAGCGGCAGGGCTACGCCACCCTCTACGATCACTACCGCATGCGCCCAATCGCGCTGGCCAGCCGCGACCCGGACGCGGTAGTGCCCTGGGAACGGATCGGCGAGCTGATAAGCCGGTAGACACCGGGTAACGCACGTCGGCCGGCCGGCGCGGGCGCTTGACAAGGGGGCGCGGCCGGCGCTTAGTGGGGGCCATGCCTGACGCGCTGCCGCTGGTTGCCTGTTCCACGCTGGAAGAGCAGATTGAGGCGCTGAAACGGGATGGGTACGTCTATTTGCCGGGGTTCCTGAACGCCGCCGAGGTGGCCGAGTTGCGCGCCGCCGCGGAGCGCATCGAGCCGCGGGCAGAGAACCTGGACACCGACATGACGCCGCAGCGCGGCGGCTACCTGAACAAGTGCATCAACAACGCGTTCAACCGCGACCCGCTGTTTCTCAAGTACCTCGACAAGCCGGGCCTGATCGACCTGGCGGAGGCGATTCACGGTCCCGACTGCCATATCATCGCCATGCACACCTGGATGGTGGGTCCGGGGCGCCCCGATCAAACCCTGCACACCGACTGGCTGCCGATCTCGCTGCCGGAGGACGTGGCGGCCGACCCCCGGGTGCGCCTCCCGATCTTCATCACCACCGCCCACGTCTACCTGGACGACGTTACCGAGGAGCTGGGGCCGACCGTGATCGTGCCCGGCAGCCACCGCTCCGGGCGCGCCCCTGACCCGGCGCAGGATGCCAACCGCCGCGGGGAGCGCCCCCGCGCCAACGGCAGCGCCGAGGCCCCGGCCGCGCCGGCGCAACCGGCCCAACCGGCGGTGGAGTGGAACGGCATCGGCGAGCGCAGCCCGCTGTGCAAGGCCGGCGACTGCCTGTTCTTCCGTTGCGAGCTGTGGCACCGCGGCGCCGCCAACCGCAGCGATCGGGTGCGCCGCACCTTCATGATCCACTACGCGCACCGCATGATTACCCAGAAGTTTCCGCCCTACCTGAAGTTCCGCTTCGATCCCGAGATCGTGGCCCGCGCCACGCCGCGCCAGCGCCGCCTGCTCGGCGAACACCGCCAGAGCAACTACGACTGACCGTCCGCGCCCCCGCCGGGCCGCCCCACTGGCCGACCGCCCCCCGGCCGCCGCCGCCGCGCGTCCTTGACCGCCTGCGAGACAGCGGATAGCATCGTCCGAATACGCGGCAGCCGCCGCGAATACCTGACGAGGAGTGCAGGCATGAGACGAACCACCTATTTCGCAGGGCTGACCAGGCTTACCAAGCTGACCGCGCTGACCATCGGAATGCTTCTGATCGGCGCGGTGAGCGCCGTCGCCACCGGCGAAGCCGACCAGGAAGCCGGCGCCGCCGGCCAAAAGGAGATTCTGTTCTGGGACACCTCGACCCCCGGCAGCCCGGACCACCAGTGGCTCACCGAGCGCGTGGAGGCGTATCAGAACGAGCATCCCGACGTGGTGGTGAAGCTCGAGCAGCAGGCGTCGATTGAAATTCAGACCCTGTTTCAGGTATCGGCGGCGTCCGGGCGCGGCCCCGACATCATGAACTACTGGACCGCGGTATACACGTTCCCGCTGAAAGACCTCCTGATCGACATCAAGGACTACGTGAGCGTCGATCAGCTCGACCGCTTTCGGATGATCTACCCCTCCTACTACAACTACGATCCGAACGACAAGCTGCTCGGAATTCCGCACATGCGGTACGGCTTCTATCACTTCATCTACAACCGGGCGATGTTCAGGGAAGTGGGTATCGACTGGGAGCCGACCGAGGAAAACGGCTACCACATGACCTGGGACGAGTTCATAGATGCCTGCGAACGGCTCAAGGCCGCCGGCCACACGCCGCTCGGCTGGGGCAATGAAGGCGGCTGGTATTCCACCTGGATGATCTCGCCGCTCAGCATGCAGATGTACCGCGAGCGGGACGACTGGATCCGCCACTACAAGAACGAGATAAAGTGGAGCGACCCGGAGAGCGTGGAGCCGATGGCGCGGGTCAACGATCTCTACCGGCGCGGCTACTTCAACGAGGGCGGCCTCACGCTGGGCGGCGGCGAGGGTCTGCAACTCGTCAAGAACGGCGACGTCGCCATGCAGGTAATGTTCTGGGGCATCGACCTCAAGTCCGTGTACGACGAGATGGGCGATGACTTCGGCATGATGCTGGCGCCGGTGTTCTACCCCGACAATCCCTACGCGGATGCCCTGTTCGTCGTCTACCCCAACAACTACGTAATTCCGAGCTGGTCCAAGCACCCACAGGAGAGCGTCGACCTGCTGCTGTCGCTGTACACCAACGAGAGCATGGTGCGGTATCACGAAGTGACCGGCGCGATTCCGATCATCAAGGACTTTGACCCGGCGCTCCTGCGTGACAAGTGGGAGCGGCTGGCGTGGCATTGGATTTCGACGCTGGAACACGGGCCGCCGGTCGACGTGGTGGTGTTGCTGTCGGAGCTGTTCTTTGACCAGTCCGCGCTCTCCATCGAGATGTTCAACGGCAACATGACGCCGCAGGAAGTCGGGGACGCCATGCAGGCGCGCGTGGACGAGCTCGACTACGACTGGTTGACCGGCAAGTAGCGGCGCGCGCCGCGGGGGAGATGCGGGGCGGGCGGCGATGAGGGGGAGCGCCGCGAGGCTGGGTTCGAGGTATCAAGGTTACCTGTACATTGCGGTGCCGATGGTGCTGGTGGTCGCCATCATCATCGTCCCGTTCGGGCAGGCGATCTACTACAGCTTTACCCGGTTCTCGGCGATGTCGCCGCCGGAGTGGGTGGGGCTGCGCAACTACTCCAAGCTGCTGCAGACCCCGCTGTTTCTCAGCTCGATCAAGAACAACGCGCTGATCGCCGCGGCCTCGCCGGTGTTCGTATTTCTGCCGCTGGTGCTGGCCGCGACCCTGTTCCGCTACCGCGACGGCTGGACCACCACCGCCCGAATGACGATTCTGCTTCCCTACGCGCTCTCGATGACCGTGGTCGGCGTGATGTTCCGCTCGTTCCTGTGGACCAAGGGGCCGGTCAACGAGTTGCTGACCCGCATCGGCCTCGGCCGCTTCGCGCTCGACTGGTTGGGGGAGCCGGGGCTGGGGCTCGTCGTGATCATCGGCGTCGCGTTGTGGAAGGACTTCGGCTGGTACGTGATGGTGTACATCGCCGGGCTGAGCACCATCAGCCGCGACCTGTTCGACAGCGCGAAGGTGGACGGCGCCAACGCCGTGCAGCAGTTCATCCACGTCATCGTTCCCGGCCTCAACGCAATCATCGTGCTGGTCACCACCCTGGTGCTGATCGCCGACTTCCGGGCGATGTTCGACTACGTGTTCAACCTGACCCGCGGCGGCCCCGGCTACGCCACCCACACGGTCGAGTTCCTGCTCTATCGGGAAGCCTTCAACTTCTTTCGCTTCGGCTTCGCGTCGTCGCTGGGCGTAGTGATGTTCGTCATCATCTTCGGGTTCTCCTATTTTCAGATCCGGGTCATGTCCCGCAACGTCTAGTTCAAAGTGCTTTCCCGCGCTCTGGTAACGGCACTGTGCCTCTTCCTGATCGTGGTCTGCACCGCGCCGGTGTTGTTCGTGGTGGTCAATTCGGCCAAGACTTCCGAAGAGTACTGGGAGTCGAAGTTCACGCTCCCGGCCGACGTGCGCAACTTCGGCGCGAAGGTCACCAAGCTGATCGAGATCGGCACCATGCGCCAGCTCCGCAACTCGGTCGTGGTTTCGTCGCTTGGCATCACCTTGTCGTTCCTGTTCACCAGCATGGCCGGATACGCGTTCAGCAAGCTGCAGTTTCCCGGCCGCTCCTTCATCTTCTGGTCGATCATCGGGTTGCTGGCAATGCCGACGCAGTTGCTGATCGTGCCGCTGTACGTGATGTTTTCGCGGCTGTACCTGGAAAACAACCTGCTGACCCTCGCCGTGATCTACGCGACCTTCAGCTTTTCGTTCGGCACGTTTCTGATGCGCGGCTTCTACCTCGGCATCCCCAACGAGATCATCGACTCGGCGATGATCGACGGCGCCGGATCGCTGCGCGTCTACCTGAGCCTGATGGTTCCGTTGGGCAAGCCCGCCATCATCACGCTGGCGGTCCTGAACTTCTTTGGATTCTGGAACGAGCTGTTCGTGTCGTTCATCTTCAATCATTCGCCGGAGTCGAGATTGATTACCCCCGGCATCGCCATGCTGCAAACCTCGGCCCGCGACAGCGGCCGGTTGACCGACTGGACGCTGATCTACGCCGGCATCGTGTTGTCGCTGCTGATCCCGTTCACGGTCTACTTCGTGTTTCAGCGAAGATTGGCGACCGGGATCACGCTCGGCGCGGTCAAGGGATAACGCGGATTGGTAACGGAGCTTTCCGCGGCGCAGCGCAAGTCCTACCGCGAAAACGGCTACGTGATCGTGCCGGGGCTGATCGACGGCGCGGAGCTCGCGGAGTGGCGCGGCGCGCTGGCGGCGGCGGCCGCGGAGCACGCGGCGAAGGCCGGCTACCACAATCAGGACGGCGGCGGCTACTACCGCAACGTGTTTCTGCAGCTCGTCAATCTGTGGACCACGAACGCGGCGATGCGGCGCCTGGTGCTGGATCCGCGCCTGGGCAGGTTGGCGGCGGAGCTTGCCGGCGTCACGGAGCTGCGCCTGTACCACGACCACGCCATGATCAAGCAGCCGTGGGCCAATCCGACCAACTGGCACGTGGACGGTTCCGGCTGCCCGTTCTTCGCGCGCAACGCGAACGTGCTGTGGCTGCCGCTGGATGACGCGACGGTGCGGAACGGCTGCCTCTACTTCCTGCCGGGAACCCACCGGACGAGCCGCTTCGAGGTGGACGCCGCGCTCGACAAGGCGAGCATCGGTGGGATTCTGGAGGCGTATCCCGAATGGCGCGGCATCGAACCGGAGGCCGCGGAAGCGAAGGCCGGCGACGGCGTGTTCTTCAGCGCAATGGTGGCTCATGCCGCGGGGCCGAACATGACCATCCACCCGCGGCGGGCCGTGGCGCTGGTGTATATCCCGCGCGGCGCTACCTACAATGGGACTGCGCACGTGCTCCCGCCGGCGGTGACTGCGCGGCTGCGTACGGGCGACCCGCTCGAAGACGACCGGCACCTCCCGGTGGTCTACCGCGCCTGACCGCGGCTCAGCGCGGGCGGCTTGCGGCGTTGAACAGATCCAGTTGCGGCGCGTTGCCGGGCGCCGGGCCGGCGGGCGGCGGCGCCGCCGCGGCCGCGGCGCGCCACCAGGGAGGGTAGGGGTCGGGTGCCGGCTGCAGGCCCTTGACCGTGTCGCCCGGCGGGGTGAACACGCCGATTGGGACGACCGCTTCCTGCAGGGTCAGGCCGCCGTGGTAGCCGTTCTTGCGCTGGCCGTAGCGCACCGTCTCGCTCCAGGGGAGGATGATCCGCTCGCGCCGGGTGGCGGCGCGCACGCGGTCGCCGGCGAGTTCCACTTCGAGCTCGGTTGGCGGATGGCCGGCGTCGCGCCAGCGGCCATCCACGTCACCGGGCAGCTTGACCCCCTCGGTCTCCAGCACGTGGCCGTGGTCGGAGGTGAGCACCACCACGCGGCCCGCGGCGTGCGCCTCCTGCAGCAGCGCGGGCAGGAGCCGTACCTGATCGACGCGCCACACGAGATGGAGCTGTTCCGACTTGGCGAGGTGGTCGTCCACGGCGTTCAGGACCACGCCCACCACCCGTCGGCGTTCGTCGCCGAGCGCCTTCCGCACCGCCGCCGCCAGCCCCATCACGGAGCCGTCGCTCAGGTCCGCCTTGTGGAACAGCAGCGGCGGCCGGCCCCGCTGCGACGCGGCCAGCAGCTCCGGGTGGCCGGCGAACGCGGCCTTTTCCTGCGCGCCGCCGCCCTGCCGCACGGTGCCCGCGCACAGCGTCATGCGCGACGCCTGCGTGACCGCCGGCAGCACCGCCAGCGCCGTGCGCGGCACCCCGCGCTGCCGTTGCCGCTGCCAGCCCAGCGCCTGCAGGCTGGCGGCCAGTTCCTCGAAGATGCCGGCGTCCATCGCGTCCACGATCAGCACCAGCACGGGGCGCGAGCGCGCCAGCGGCGCGGCGGCGCGGGCCAGGCACTGCTCGATGGGGAGGAGGCCGGCGCCCGCGGCCGCGCCCGCCGGCGCTGCCGTCCAGGCGCGTACCAGGGCCGCGAACGCCTGATTGCGCGGCTCGCGCCGGGCGCGCGCCGCGAGGAAGAGCGCGCGGTACAGCGCGGCAATGCCGGCGTGCTCGTCGCCGCCCCGCAGCCGGCTTCTCGCCCAGTCCGTGAACGCCCCGCAGGCGGCGTGCTCCTCCATCAGGGCGGCAAGCGAGGCCGGGCCCGCCGCCGCGCGGTCATGGTGCAGGCTGCGCAGCAGGCGCATGGCCATCGCCAGCCGCTCGGCGCGCTCCGGCTGCGCGCCGCCGGCGTCGTGCTCGCGCAGGCGGGCGTAGGCATGCTCCGCCGCGGCGAGCTTGGCCGCGTCCGCCAGCGCCGCGCCGGCCGCTTCCGCGAAGCGGTCGAGGCGGGCGGCGAATCCGGCCGGCAGCACCGCGCTGCGTTCGGCCCAGCGCTCCACCTTGAGCGCGGCCAGCAGCCGCTCACTGCGTTCCAGCCATTCGCCGCGCCGCTCAGCCGGCAGCGCCTGCAGCACCCGCCGCGCGCACGCGGCCCACTCCCGCCCGCGCGCCGGTTCCACCTCGGCGCCGCCGAGCAACGGCTCCAGGCGCACCGCGGCGCGCGCGAGCTCCGCCTCCGGCGGCCCCCGGAACAGCAGATCGCAGGCCAGGCCGACCGGCAGCAGCTCGCGCGAGTTCCCGGCGGCGGCTCCGCCGGCAAGCAACGCGCCGAGGCGGCCGGCGCTCTGCTCCAGCCGTTGCGGCACCGCTTCCGCCAGTGGCGCCGGCAGCGCGGCAAAGCGCTGCGCGGCGTCCGGCTGCGTGCTCCAGCGCACGATGGCGTCGGCGTCGGGGCTGCCGTTCGCCAGCCCCAGGTAGTGGGCCAGCACCTGTCGCCACGCCGCGCCGGCCTCCAGCACGTTCGCCGGCAGGGTGCGCGGCGGCGGAGGCGCGGCGAGCAACGCCTCGGCCATCCACGGCTCCGCGGGCAGCCGCGGGTCCACCGCGGCCACCCGGTAGGCGTCGCGCACCATCTGCCAGCGGTCGGGGTGGATCAGCCGCCGCCGCGCCAGGCGCGCCAGCACGTCGGCGCCCAGGGCGGTCCCACTGAGCGGCGTGAGCACGACCAGCCGCTCACCGTCGCTCAACTCGGCGAGCCGCTCGCTCACCGCCAGCGCCGACTCGCACCAGGCTACGCGGAAGATGGCCGCGCCCGCGGCAATCGAGTCGCCGCCGTTCCAGTGCGACGCGTGCACGCCGACCACGCGGGTTTCGGGCTGTCGTTCGCAAAGTTGCTTGATCTGCAGCGTCAGTTGCTCGGGCGTGACGCTCACCCGCCGGCGCCCTCCGCGTTCGAGCCGGAATAGACTTTCCAGTCCACGGTAACCCGCGTCGCGCCGGTCTCCCGTATCGCGGCCTCGATGTTGCCGAACACCCCGGCAACGTCGCCGGCCGCCACGTCGCGGCGTCCGCTGCGCGCGCCCGGCTCCGGCTTCGGGCCGCCGCCACCTCCGCCACCGCCACTGCCGCCGCCGCCGCCAGCGCCACTACCGCCACCGGGAGCGGGCTTCACCGCCGGCGGCACAGGCGGCTTGGGCGGGGTGGGCGGGGCAGGCGCGGTGCCGGCAGCTTCGGTGAGGAACTCCAGCGCCAGGTTCTGGCAGTGCCGGACGGTGGCCGCCAGCGGCGTGACGTGCTCGTCGCGGCGCAGGGCGTCGTTCAATTCGGCGTCCATCTCCGCCACCCGCGCGCGGTACGACTCGCCCAGGACCGCCAGCTTTGCAAACACCTGCCAGCCGTGCGGCGCCAGCACGGGCGCGAGCCGGCCTGCGCTCTCCATCACCGCCGCCATCGCGACGGCGCTGGTGGTTATCTCCGCCGCCGCCAGCACCGTCACCACCTCCCGGTCGTCCTCCCCGCCGGCCTCCGCCACAGCCGACAGCACGGCAAGCGCGCCGTCCACCGTGCGCAGGCGGTCGCTGGCCTCCGCCGCCAGCGACCGCTCCTTGAGCCGCTCCCGGAGCTCCGCCGCCAACTCGTCCACCGGCTCCCGGCAGCGGCCGGCCGCGGCCCGCGCCGCCTGCACCAAGTCGCTCACGCCGCGCGCGCTGAGCCGCGGCGACGCGGCGTAGCCAAACAGCTCCTGCGCGCGCTGCGCCGCCTGCTGGTACTCCTCGGCGGGCGGCAGATCCTGCGCCCGCAGCTCCCAGGCGTCGTCGATGCGCTCGATGGTCGCGCGGACCGGCCGCCCGCGGTGGCTGAAGTACAAGTCGGCCATCGCCGCGTACGCCGCGATCACCAGATTCTGAACGTCGCGCGGCAGCCCGCGCCGCTCGGGCGCCTCGATCCAGCCGCGCACCGTGCCCACGCTCACGGGACTGTCGCGCTTGGCGCCCTTGTTTTCGAATTCGGCGGGCCAGTTCCGATCGAGCTTGTAGTGGGTCTCGCCCGTCCGGCCGAGTCGCAACGGTACCGCGATTGCGGTCATCTCCTCGCGCAGGTTGCGCGGTACTTCCACCCGCTCCTCGGGATCGGCCGCCGCCTCCTCCACCACTTCCAGAATGCCCCGCAGCACCGGCCGCTTGACCTCGGCGCCGAACTTGGGATGGTCGGGATACTGCGCCTCCAGCGCCTGGTCCATGAGCTGCTCCAGCGCGCTCCGGAACGCCCCCGCGGCCGGCGGGCGCAGCCGGCAGCGCGGGTTGAGGGAAACGAATTGCTCGTTGCGTTCCAGGCTGTCGTCAACGACGCCGGCATCGGGCGTGGCGATGCCGTAGGCGGCGTGCAGGTAGCTGCGGATGCGCGCCTGTATTTGATCGCGCTGATTGGCGAGCAGAGCACGGGCTTGCTCGCGGTCGATCGGTGACAGATGCGTGCCGGCTTGGTCGAGGCGGTTGCCGATGAGCACTTCGTCGATCATCACCAGCCGGCCCAGTTCGTCCTGCGCCGCCGCCGAGAGGAACAGCGGCTGCCACACCAGGGTATCCGCCGGCACTTCGGCGTCGATGAAGCTCTGCACCTTGGCGCGGTGGTCGAGCGGCGTGTGCTGCGGCTTGTCGAACGGCCTGCCGATCACGACGTGCCACGTACCCGGCTCGCCGCGCAGATCCTCGAGCTGCATGGCGCGGAGGTTGCCGAACAGCACCTCGCACCGGCGCCGCGTGCCGCGCCACCACATCTCAAAGCGGTCGGTATGCAGATGTGAGTCGGCGCCATCGATCCCCAAGTCGTCGTAGATGATCTCGCGCACCTTGCGGAGGCGGTTGCCGGCGTTGTCGTGGCCAACCGCGTTCTGCAGGATGCTCTCGGTGTCCACGCCGACGATCTGCAGGGAGATCAGGGGGCTGACGCCTTCGCCGGAGATCTTGAGTTCGCCGATCTGGCCCGCCCACCGCTGGCACTTGGTCAGCACCATCTGCTGCTCCTGCCCCGGGATCGGGGTGCGCACCGTGCCGTGGTTGAGCGCCGCCAGCCGCGCCGGGGTGAGAAGGCGCAACGCTTCCACCCCTTCGGCGAGGGTTGCCAGAAGCAGCGTCTTGAGCAGCCGGTCGTCGGAGCGGAAGTGCGCCGCGCGGTTGGCGTCCGCGGTGCCCGCCTCCATTTCATCGGTGGTGACGCGGTGCTCGGACTCCAGCATCGGCCGCAGCTTGGTGCGGTACAGCTTGCGGGCCTCGTCGAAGCGCATCCGCATCGCCTGCGTGAACGGCTCGTCGCCGCGCGCGATCACGTCGAACAGGTCGCCCACCGGGATCACGTCGCCGAGTTGCAGCCGGCGGCCCTGCTCCACCAGGAGCTGCAGCATGATCTTGAGCGCGGTGCGCTCGCGCTGCAGCAGCGAGGAGACGGCGATCAGCGCCTGCACCAGGGCGGGGGTAAAGGGGTAGAGCTGGCGGAACACCTCGCGGTCGGCGTCGCGCGTCAGCAGCACGGCCATCACTTCCCGGCGCACGTCGGCGGTGCGCTCGAACGCGTCGTCGATCTGCTGGCGCGCCGCGGCGCTCCTGGGGCGCAGCACGCGGCGCTCCGCGATTGCCGGCAGGTTGCGGTCTTCCAGGGTGATGCGGTCGAAGCGCGCCTCCCACCAGTTGAGCACGTCGGCGAAGCCGAGTTGCTCGGCGCCCGGCAGATGCTCCCCCACCAACTCGCGCAGGTCGCGCTGGCGGGCGATGAAGCTGATGATCGGGAGCGGGCGGTCGGCGCGCGCCGACTCCACCAGCTTGGCGACCTTCTGGCCCTCGCGGCTCACGAAGGCGGCGTCGGCGGCGTGGCTGGCCAGCCACAGGATCAGCTCGTCCAGGAACAGAACCAGGGCGTCGTAACCGAGCTCCGCGGCGTGTTGGGCCATCACCGCCAGCCCCGCGTCCAGGTCGACGAAGCGCTCGCCGCTGCCGCCCGAGGTCCGCAACGCCCCGAAAAAAGCGTCGATCAGGTCGCCGGTCAGGCGCACGCGCTCCGCGTCGCCGGGCGCCGCCGCCAGCGCGGTGTCGAAGCCGGCGGCGTCCCAGCCGCTGCCCAGCTCGCCCCAACCGCCGCCGCCGGCGCCGTCCTCCGCAGCGCCGCGCACCGCGCGGTTCAGCGCGCTGAAGAAGGCGTCGTCGCCCATCGTAGCGCGCAGGCGCCCGGCGTCCTCAAACACGCTTTCGGCCTGGTAGAAGCCGGGCGTCGGTGCTTCCGGGTGCAGCTTGCGGACGTGCTCGGCGTAGCGGCCGAGCAGCGCCGACTCCATGCTGGCGGCGCCGATCAGGTGGTACGGCACCACCAGGAAGCGGCGCCCCGCCGTCCACGCGTTGGCGTTGGTCACGGCGCCGGCCAGCTCCGGTATGGAGCGCGCCCGCGCGTCGCCCTGCAGCAGCAGCGTGAGCACCGCCATGAAGTGGCTCTTGCCGCTGCCGAAGCTGCCGTGCAGGTAGGCGCCCTTGCTGGTGCGCTCCGTCACCGCGCTGCCGATCAGCGTAAGCGCGGCGTCGAAGCACTGCGCGAGCTGCGGCGTAACCACGTAGTCGTTCAGCGTCTGCTCGGCCCGCTCCACCCCCTCGGCCAGCCGCAGCACGAAGTCCCCCTGGTGGACCTGCTCCGGCAGGTCGAAAATGTCCGCTATGCTCGGCATCGCGCCGAGACTATATCGGCCAGGCGGCGAGCGCCAGCCCGGCGAGCCGCTTCTGGCGCGCGACCACCTCCGCCGGCGTCCACTCCTCCGCGTCCGCCACCAGCCTCGTCAACCGGTACGGCGACTCCCGAAAGAGGGGCCGCTTTTCGGCAAACCCGGCGTTGCCGGCGCGCGAGTTGTCGCTCGCCCGCAGCAGCGCCTGATTGCCGAGGCGGTTGACGTAGGCGGCGGCTTCGTCGTCGCTGAACTGCGGCCAGCGGTCCTCCGGACTCCTGGGCAGAACGTGCTCCAGGTTGATGACCGACCGGTCCTCCACCGGCATGAACCACGGTTCCGGCTCCTCGTTCGCCGCCCTCTCCAGCGACCGAAGATAGTACCGGGCCAGCTCCGCCTTGGAGACCCTGCCGATCTCGAACGCGGCCCGAAATTCCTCGTCCGACGGCGTGACCTCGTTCAGCTTTTTCTTCAGGTGATCGGTGGTCTTGACCTCGCCCTTGTACACGCCCTTCGCGGCCTCCGCCAGCGGCGCCTCGACCGACCCGCCGCGCGTAGGAATGGTAACGAGCAGCCGCACCCCAAGAGCGACGGCAAAGCGAAAGGACGCCGCCACCTCCGGGTCAGAGAACTTCCTCTCCACGGCCAGCAGCAAAGGCCGCAGCGGGCGCACGGCGAGCAGGTTGAGCGCGTCTATCGCCCGCCGCACGTCATGCGGGCAGCGGTTCCACCGCTCATGCGCGCTGTTGAAGGTCGCCACGTACCCGCTGGCAAGCCCGTCGATCCTGGCTGCGAATGCCAGCGCCGCACTTTCCCGATTGGCGATAGTCAGCACTGCCTCGTAGACCCTCGACTCGCGCGTGTGGCCGTATACTACGGTGATTACGTCGCGCAGGAAGTCAACCGTTACGTCGTCGTCCCCCAGAGTCTCGAGCGAGCCCTGCATGCGGCTCCATCGGGTCCGAATTTCCTGCGCCCGGTCGACCGAGCGACTGAACAGGTAGTTCTTGATCAGGTCGGATTGCGAAGTACGCAAGCCGCGGTCGTTGAGCGTCTCGAACATCCGGTACGCGTCCGCGTCACTGGACATGCGCAGGAGCACGACGAACGCGCGCTGCTCGATGAACGACACCAACTCCGTCAAGCTGTCGCCGGGATCCCAGGGATCGCCCGGGTCCGCAATCCTGTCGACGTGCTTACAAGCAAGGTCGTATGCGCGCCGCAGGCGCTTCTGTGACTCCTTGGCAGCCGCCGGATAGGCGCCTTCGGGGGCGCCGGTGACGATGCACCTGAATAGCTCGTTGTCGTCGAAATTGAGCCGCAACTTGGGGACTCGTTCTCGCTTCCTGCGATCTATGCCGGTAAGAAAGTCGCTATTGATCGACTCCACGACCATGTCGTTGTCGCCGCCCTTCAGATGATCCCTGATGGCGGCGAGAAGGATCGCCGTGGTGGCAAGCCGCTGCTGTCCGTCTACGACTTCGAGCATCCCGTCATCTCTCGGTATGGTAACGATGGTGCCGAGAAAGTATGACGCTCCGCTGGCCACTGCCCGCTCGAAGTCCCGGTAGAGAGTCAACGCTTCGAGATCGGTCCACGAATACTCCCGCTGGTTGGGCGGCACAAACAGCCGCGACCGTCCCAGCACCTGTCCGATCCCAAGCTGCTCAAAGTCCATTTGATACCGATCATCAGCCATGCCGCGTTACCTCCGTCGGCCCGAGAGTCCCGTTGGCCTACATGCCACTCTTATGCTCACTGGTCCAACGTCTTCCGATCAAGCGTGCGCCCCCGACAAACGGAACGCCGAAATTACCTCCTGCTTGATCAGCCCCTTGTGTCCCTTCCGCTGCGGCGCCAACGCTCTGTTTCGAATACGATCGTCGAACCTGTCGAATACCTCAAACCCAAGACCTTCCAGCATCAGATTAAGAGACTTCCACGTAACGATACGAATACCACCAACAAGATTGTCGCCACACACCACGACGAGCGTACCAAGCGGCTGTAAGAGGTCTCTTATTGTCAGAAAGGCAGCGCCCATGTCCTGCAGATATCTATGGACGACGGCCGCCTTCTGAGTGTTATGCTTCTCCAACACTCGAAGCTCCGGCATTATTTCTCTTCTCCTTTCAGACGCAGTCCCGCTAAGCAAGGAACAGCAAACTCGCCGCTCCGTCCCTACAAATCGATGTACGATATCACTGACCCTGAAGGGTAGCAAACTCTCCAGTACGTATAGCTCCAGCTTTGAATTGCGAAAGTAGTCCTGAGCATTTATGTATGGCGGTGAAGTGATTACGTGAGAGCATGCAAGTTTGCCTCTCGACGATCGATGTGGTCCGTCAACGATGTTGAGATGCAGCACCCTGGACTTGGCAGTCCGTCGCGCTCCATATAGTTCACCAAGCTCTCGAAGAACTTCCGTCATCGTGATAGTGGGGTCAAAATACTTCCCGCTCCGTTGGTCGCGCGCCATGCGTGAAATAAACGGCTTTGGACTTCGCTGATCCGCCCAAGAGCACGGCCTTGCCGATAGACCGAGCGCCAAGAGCACCGCACGTCCCGACCTGCTGTGATTCAGCCGCTGACTCCTCGCTGCGAATCTCAGTTGTTGATACTGTCGAAGCGTCCGACTCCCAAACCAATACGATTTGTTATTCCATTTCATTGGTAGCTCCCGACCGCAATGAGCACGATGTATCAACTCCCGGCAAAGTGCGAACGCCTGATCTACTTCAAATCCTTCGGTCTTTACTCTTGACAACAATACACCGAATGGATTGATGTCAGCGCCTGTCACCCTGATACCCCGTGCCCGGCCTGCGCTGAGTATCGCCCCCGAGCCGCAAAAAGGATCGACCAGATGTTCGGCGTCGCGGGCGTACCGATCTACGAGCGTTTCCGCGAGATGACCAACCATCTTTCCGGGGTACCTATCTAGCCGCGTAGGAACGGATCTCATTCGGGTCGCTTAACCAACCACCGCTGGCCGATCCCACGGGAATAGAAGTCGTGGTTGTGCCGCAGTACCTTGGAGTAGATTACGGAAGGCGGGTCGATGCACTCCCGAACATACATGTAGGCGCCGAGAGCCTGCGGCGTCGTGCCCAAAGGACACACCGTGCGCACAAACTCGGAGTATGACTGGGTCTCACCAAATATCTGCTTCAGCAGCGTCTCAGAAGAGCTTGGGTCAAGCGCGTCTGCCTGCTTCACGCTACGTTGATCGAGCGCAGCAAGCAGCTTACGATTCAGCTCCTCGGTCCTCCCAACCCACGACTCTTGGAACGGCGGATGCGGCACCACCAACGTCGTCTTCTGAGGTTGAAGAATGTCATAGGTCGAGAACGCCCGGTCGCCTTCGTATCCCAAGAAGATTGCGGCGTGAAGAGGCCTGCTCGGGTTCGTTGAAGGATTGAATCCAGGCAGTAAAGTTACCGCTGACAGGCCGAACGAAAGCGGGAGCCGTCCCGCGATCTCGTAATCCTCCGGCTCGCTATAGACCGCCCAGAGTTGACCCCACATCCCCCAGTCGTCGATACAACGCAAAAGGCGCAGAAGATGACCCTTCGATAACACCGACATGTCGACGACCAATGGACGGTCTCTACGCTCACTCAGTATCTCAAAGAATCGATCGGTCGGACCCACACGACCCTCAATGCACGTCACTGGCAGTTCTTCAGCAGAGCAGTTGCGGCGAAATGCCGAGAGCATGACCGCGTGATGCTTCTCGCCACGCCGATCATGGTCCTCATAACCAAGTACCACGGACTTCCGAGGCGCCCAATCACGACAGGCTCCAATAATACCAAGACAGCGCTCCTCGTGGCTCGAACAGGAAATCAGTGTAGCGTCTGCCGGCAGCAGCGACTCGTGAAACGCCTGCTTCATCGTGCTCCCTCCTTGGTCGCGTCGAGCGGAAGCTGCTTCGACGACACGGGCCCCCTACGCCCCCGCGAAGCCACACGGCCTATAAGAGCCCTCCTTACGCGCGTCCGCAGCTCGTCGTCCAATAGTCCCGATAGCTCGGAACAACTAATCTCGGTGCGCCACCGTAATCGAGGACTGATGCCAAGTGTCGGCGCGTAGATCCGTGCTATATTGATCTCCGCCGGCTGTGGATCCTCCGTGTGCCGCGGACGCAGGCCCGGACGACCGTCGACAGCCTGAAACACGCCCTCTTTCACGCCTATGTTGATAATGTGCATCAGCAGCTCATACCGGGGATCAAGCAGCGATCCGGGATCTTTGAGTGCAAGGCGAGCCGCCTCCGGCTCGCTTGAATGGTGGAGCAGCTTTTGGCGAAGGAAATCACCGAGGTCAAGCAGAAAGTACTTGAGTTTCTCCCCGTAGGTCTCTATGTTGCGACTGAGAGTGGCCAGGTTGTCGCTTGACACTCTGTGGACGGCCGCGGTCTGGTGGCGAGGATCAATGGCCCGCGAATTGGTATTGGCATCAGCTCTCTGTAGATCGTATGCGGTAGCCAGTATCTCCTGGAAATACCTGATCACGCCCGAACTAACGAATGCGAGTTCCTCATGACCCGAGAACCGTTTCTTCGTTCTTCGTCCCGGCATACCGTACAGCCGACGATATATTGCCGCTTCACGGTAGTACAACAGCTTTTTCGCCTGCTTCTCCTTGTCCCAGCCATCGAACCGGTCCCGAGTGACAAGCGCGGCAACTTCCTCCTCGCATTCCGCTTGAGTGATCTCGTCAGTGCAGTCCTTTGGAAGGAGACTCGCAAGACCGACCGCCGGCAGGTGCTGACTGACAAACAGATTTTCTACTATATTCTCCAACAGGCGTATGTACCGCAAGAAGTCCGGACCAGGCTCCACAGGGTAGATGAGTTTGACGCGATTGTAGTCGTGCGTTTCCTGAAGCTCCTGTTGGACCATCGTGTTAGAGATCACGTCGGTACCCACTTTTTGAGCCACTTTGACAGATACATCAGGAGGTCCGAACTTGACAAGAGTATTGACTACCGTCTTCTGATAGGGCAATAGGTTCTCATACTCGTCCAAGAGAATCGTTATAATACTAGGCATCAATCGCGGAATGTGCGTTCTGATTAAGCCGACGATCTGCTTGAACATACCTAGGTCAAAACATGCAAACGGAACGTCACGCTTTTCGCGGTATATGAACTTCCTCTTGACAAAGTCGGAGAGTTGACGACGGAGTTCGGAGAAGTGCCGCAATAGATCACCGAAGCGTGCAATCGAAGTCGCGTGCGGCTGCGATAACGCGTTCGCTACCGAACTCACTAGTGCGGTCTCGGAGATGGTATTAACGGCAAGCACGTCGTTTGTTGAGCAATGCTCGATTTCCGAGATCAGGCTTTCTATGACACCAAGGTAAAACTCCGGGGCGAACACGTCTGTGAGCTGCAGGAGTGTACCCTGGTCCTCAATAGGTGCATTGCAGAATGCTCCGCGATCAAGACGAACGTAGCACCCGAACAGTTCGCCGAGTTTCTTCGAGTTGGCTCGCGCCGAAAGAACTCGTGCTCGCAGTGAGAGCAACAGCATGGTTTTTCCGGTACCGCGTGAGCCTTCCAGGAAACAGGGCTTCATTTCTTCGATGGCTTGAATTTTGGCTGCTTCCGGCGGAGAAAACGAATCTGCCAGCAGACGAGGATCTTTGTCGTCAAAGTACTCCGCTCGTACACGTCGGAAAGGATTAGGCGAGTCCTCATTGGGACCTTCGGGTGTCGGAGCGGCTACGGAGTGTTGCTCATTGATCGCGGAGCACAGCATTTGCAGCGTCTTTTGATAATCATCGTCGTCCAGCGACCCATACCGCTTTGGGCCCAACAAGGGAGTTGGAGTGACGGCGCCGAGCGTCAGTACGATGATTTGTCCTTCGTCTTGGCTAATGGCCCTCCATAGCGCGGCGTTGATTTCCTGTTTCTGCCATATCGCAGTCGCGGTGCTCTCGGAGTAGATGATGATCACCGTATCAGAGTCCTGGATCGCGTTATTGATGAAGCCGATGATATCGTCGCCCAGATTCAATTCTTCGAGGTCAATTTGCACGTCGTTACCGACGTTCCTGACGTCGCGGTGGAGGCGCGATGCAACGGTGGCGTCTTGGCTCGCGTGGGAAATGAATATACGCTTCATCATTTGGTCATAGGCGTGTTGCGCCCCGTCGGTCGTTGCGCTGATGAAGGGCCGGGCGTCCAGGTGCGGAGGTGATCCTCCGCGATGCCGAGAGGTAGGAGCTGGGAACGGACGTATGATTCATAGTAGTCGCCAAGGCGCTCATCATACAGTGGATGGAGGGCGTTGTGCCACTGCTTGAGCCAGGGGAGATTCTCGTAGATGACCGCGAGCAGCGGCGTGAGCCGGGTGTCGTCCCAGCCGCCGCGCTCGAGGACCTGGATATAGTACGTGGCGACGGCTTGGCAGAGGGTCGGGGCGTCCCAGCCGGCCCAGCCGAGCAGGAGCGTGGGATCGTCGTCGGGGCTCATGGCCGGGAAGCTGACGAAGCGCTCCTTGGGTACGTCGAGGGCGCCGCGCAGGCGCCAGTAGCTCGGCTTCAGGAAGTCGGCGGAGCGGTACTTGGGCGGCGGCACCAAGTTGCCGAGCGCGTTCCGTTTGCGGCGGCGCTGCTCGGCCTGCAGGCGGGCGGCGTGGTCCGCCGCAGTCTCGTCGGGCAGGCGGGGGGTGGCGGCGGCGGTCTCGGCGTCGATTTCGTCTTCGCGGCGTTGCGTGGCCCAGACTGCCTCCCAATCGGCGCGCTTGGCGAGGCCGGAGGGCTTGTAGCGCCAGACGGGCAGCGCCGGCACGTGTTCGCCGGCTACCAGGTGGGCGATCAGCCGGTCCGGTTCGGGGAAGGAGCCTTCCATCAAGCGGGCCGCGACCTCGTGGAAGTCGGTATCGGTGGAAGTCCGGTGGGCGAGGTCGCGGACGGAGGCGAGGCGTGGTTCCGGCCAGTACTCCGGGGACTCCAGGCGGTCGAGCAGCCAGCCGCGCAGGGCGCGCTGCTCCTGGTCCCGCCATGATTCGACGTTCCAGCGGCGCTTGTACTCCGGCCGTTCGAGCAGGCCGATGAAGCGGTGGGACTCGATCAGCTCGATGCGCCGCGCGACGAGGGCGCGGTAAGCGTCCGGCCAGTGGCCGGGCAGGTCGGTGACCGGCGTTGAGCCGTGGCGCTCGAACCACCTGGTTTCCAGTTCGCCGGCTGCCATGCGCCGCGCCATGACGATCTCGAACGCCCGCTCGCCCAGCGCCAGCGGCGGCGGTTCGGCGGGGCCGTTGCCGGCGCCATCGCCGTAGCGGCAATCTTCGTCGATAATGCCGTAGAGCCGGTAGCACTCCCAGTCCAGTTCCTCCTGCAGGGCGATCATTCGCGCCAGGAGTCCGGCGGCAGCGTCTCGATGCTCGTCAAGCTCTTCCCTCGTCATGGGAAACCGGTCTGCCAGTTGCGCCGGCATATGGACCTGCCGTTCCGCGGCAAGCCGATCTATCTGATGTGCAATATCCACCGGCCCGCTCGGCGGAAGCGGAAAGCGCTGGATTGCCGTGCACGAGTGTTCGTAGCGTCGTTCCCATGACCCGGAACCACCCTTGTCATGTAGCACCTGCTTCATCCAGAAACACGCGATCGAACTGTTGAGCACGCTAACAAGCGCCAAGTGATCTGCTTCAGTGGCATGGTCATGGAGCTTGATAACTGGAGCGGAACGGTTAAATAATTTGCTTCCCCGATCGAGGATGAAGTGATTGTGAGTAGCTACGAATGCGAAAGCTATGGACAGTGGATTGATATAACGACGCTTAAAGAACATCGAATACTCGTACCACTCAAGTCCTCGATCGATCTGAGATTGATCATATGCTATGCGCTGACTTAGTTGAAGTCGATAATTCCATAGGAACTTCAATGCTGAATCTGAACCGATAGGTCGAAAAGAATCTTCATCATAGGGCCAGAGTGCTCCGATCGTGTTACTCAGAGACCAGTCTCTAATCATGTCTCCCGCTACCGTCGGCATAATGAAGCGTGATTCTATTCCGATCCTCTTCACGACTCTAGTCGACAGCAGATATACGTTGTCTTCTCTGGTAATCGCATGGAATCCCGCATCATCTATTCGATCCTGGAGTACGTCGACACTTGACTTGCCTATGTGGTCCATGAGTTGACTAGCTCCGCCTCCTCCGATAACCCAGGGATGTGTGGAAAACGTCTCGCGGCTAAGGTCATCAACATTGATCCATTGACTTTCTCCTATTTTATCTATCTGATCAATTATCGCCGACCAAACAGGGCCTTTAGATGGATCTCCGTGCGTCTCGGGATCGCCGCGTATTCCCATGACCGTCCGAACTAAGGTGCATGCAGGATCGCGATAACGTCCGAAGAGTATTGCCGTAGGAGTCCTGTGGCCAGGAATGTACGCCCCGGACGTATCAAGCACGTGGGTCAGGTCGATGGCAGGAAGGAATGATTCGATCAACTTCTTACCGAATTCCCTCCTCATGAACGAGTTAGCCGTGATTACGCCTACGTAACCAGCGACGTTAGTTGAGCTCTCGCCCTGTAGCACCAGATCGAAGAACCGCTCAATGAACGGTACCGCAAGTGAGTAGAGGCGATAGCACGTCGAGTAGCGTGCCCGGTACAGTTGATTGAGCGCCTTGTCCTTCACGGTAATGTAGGGCGGGTTCCCTACCACGACGTGGTACTGCTGGCCGAGAATGCGGTTCAGCGCGTCAAGGTCCTCGGACCGAAAGGCATGGGAAAATTGGGAGCGGCCGGCAAGCTGCTGCTCCGCGCCGCTGCCCAGGTCCAGCTCGCCGAAGCGGCGGCCGTGGAGCAGACTGTCGCCAACGGCTACGTTGATCTCGAACCGGGGCGCGCCATCCAGCCGCTCGATGCCGCTCGCCCGCAGCGCCGCCAGCGCCAGGCGGAAACGGGCGATCTCCGCCGCGAACGGGTTGACGTCCACGCCGTAGACGGCGCTCAGCGCGCGCTGCACCCGTTCGCACACCGGCGCGCCGGCTTCGCGCCACCGCTCAAGCAGCCGGTGGAACGCCCCAAGCAGGAAGTGGCCGGAACCGCAGGCCGGGTCGATGAGCCGGGTGTCCGCCAGCCCGAACTCCTCTAGGGCCGGGGTGAGGGTGCGCTCCAGGATGAACTCCTCCACGAACACCGGCGTCTGCAGCAGGGCGTAGCGCTTCTTGGCGTCCTCGGAGAGGTCCTGGTACAGGTCGCCGAGGAAGCGGGTGTCCCAGGTGGGATCGGTAAAGTCGTGATGCAGCAGGTTGGTGTCGGGGTTCACCAGGCGCCAGAACCACAGCAAGTCGCGCGCGGCGTCGCCGGAGATGCCGAGGCGCCACACCGGGTTGTGGCTCCGGTCGTAGAGCTTGGCCAGCGCCGGCAGACGGGCGACCGAGGAGAAGCAGTGGAGCAGGTAGTCGCGGTAGGTGGCGGTGGGATGGTCGCGGAAGTAGAACGTCTGGCTGTCGGCGGCGTCCCGGTCGCGGGGGTGGGGGCCGCTGATCAGGGGTTCGTCGATCAGCCGGTTGTCCTCAATGAACCGCACGAACACGCAGCCGAGCAGCCACGCAACCGCGGCCTGGGTCAGCTCGCCGGCGCGCCAGACGCCGAAGGTCGCCGCGGTGCGCTCGGCCTCCCGCGCGGCTTGGTACTCGGCGTCGAGCGCGGCGCCCATCTCCGGCACCGTATCGGCGCGTTGGGCCAAGTCCCGCTCCAGCAACCGGAGCTGCGCGCGCAGGTCGCTCAGCAGAGACTGCCGATCAATCATGGGGTACCCGCTACGACCTTCGAAGTATCGAATCGTTCATCAAGCACCGTAAGTGCATTGCTGATGGAGTCATCTACCGAGGAGTCGTTCCACAGGATACAAACCGGATATTTGCCGCGCTCCGCTTCATACAGTGCTCTGTATTCCCGGTGAAGCATCGAATCGTCCGTCGATTCCTTACGCTCAATCAGGAACAACATATCGGGTTCCGCTCCCCTCCACTGAAGTCTCTCGACGTGAATCATCGCGTCCAGGATGCTTGGATCCGCTCCGGACGCACGTCCGTAGGCACGTGTAGACCACCAGAAGCGATCAAGAAGCACCCATCGCCCCTGATCTAGCGACGGCAGGATGAACCGCTCTATGGCGTCCAAGTGTGCAGCAATGTGTAAAGCCTGGAGGGCTGTCGAAGTGGGCTGTTCTATACCTACGCTTGCCGGATCATGATGAATATCATATACTACCCGACCTATCGTGCCCGGGCGTGTACCAGGAAATGCAACGTACTCAGACAAGATGCCGAGACCATTGAGCCGATCCACAAGACCCTGCGCAAGCGTCGACTTGCCTGCGCGGTCAACACCCTCGAAAACGAGCAGCTTCCCAACTTCATTCTGACTGAACATCGATATCCGCCTCTTCATCAATGAATCGCTCCTGTACTAATGGCTCAGAACGATACGTATCGAGGTCATATAGCTCAGACATTCTGGACAAAAAAACCGCTTGTCCGCCGTAGCTCGGGTGCCGAACACACTCAAATTCGCAGCCCGTGGACAAGCTATGGACCACGCGCGCCGCGTCGCTGCCGATTGCGACCAACCGGCGCGGATCCAGCAATACAAATAGTCGTTCGAGAATCTGTATCCCGGCCGTTCGCTCGCGGTTGTTGTGCAGTCGATTGCTGAAAGGATTGCCCGGGTTGAATGGATGCAGTGGAAACACGTTCCACAAGAATACGGGAAGTTTGATTCGAGAAAGGACGCGCCAAACGACCGTAGCAGTCCGCTCCCTGTACAAATCCCCGATGGTAGGTCGCTCAGCGGACACCCCCCATCGGTCCGCATGGTCATCGACATGGAGGTCGTCCGTGAGGGCAAGCCCTGTACGCCGGCCGCCACGATAGCCCAGATCGCGCCCCAACCATATGGAATCGACTCTCCTCGCCGTCGCAATCTCAAGGATCGAACGTAGTGTTTCGGAACGAATCAAGGGGGCGCGATCCCGATCGTGGACTATACACCGGTTGGAGTATGGATTGAACGTATTCGCAAAATGCATCCTGCTCAGTTCTTCGACAAATTGAGCAGGGGTCATACTCGTTCATCCGTCAATGGCCGGTACTCTATCGTCCTCGCACTACGGCTACCAACAATGACACCCCCGTTGTTGGCTCGAACCTTCCTGAATACGTCATAGCCTTGCAGGATAGCTACCTCCCACAAGTAAAGGGGGCAGGCGGCAACTTCGTATCCTGTCACAAACTGCTGCACGGTCTTGAGAAGGTCGTAGGATACTGTGTTCTGGGACTCAAAATAGCCTAACCGCTTGGCGCGCGAGAATACCCACGCCGTGAGACCTTCCTCCACGACGATGGCCCTTCCACCGTCCTGAGTCTCGTCGGCTTCGGGGTCGGTCTTGCGCTTTCGCTTGATCAAAGATCGAAATGTGGGCGACCAGTGTAGAACAGCGGCGTGCGCCAGATGAAACACGTCATGGTAGCGATACCCGTCCTCCGCCACTATGCTGTCGGTTAGCGCGTCTCCTATGAATACTCCATTCCACTGCAGGTAGGTCTGCCCGCTGGGGCGCTCGCGGATCGTGATCTCGAAACTGTCTGGGAGACGCTCGTCGGCGGGGAAGCGGTCGTCGAATTTCGGCAGACATGACGCTTCGGGTTCAAGGAATCGACCGGAGGCCTTGCAAAGGTTCCGAGTGGCTACGGCTCGAAGGTCCATGTCGGCAGCCGCGAGGGCGGCTGTGTAACGAAACCAGAACTTACGTAGCTCGTCACGGGCCTGCGAGTCATGAGCGTTGATTCGAAGCAATGCGCCGGTACTCGTTCCCAGGTCAAGAAGCGTGTCTTCAAGCACGGATCCGCGACCACCACGTTCAACGCTACGTATCTCCTGATCGGACGCCTGGTCAACGATGGACTCCATACGGACCCCCAGACGTCGGCACAAGGCAGCGAAGTACCAAAGGGCATCGCCGAATTCCTCCTCGACGGCTTCCTTGTACTCCGGGTACGAAGCCTTGTCACGAACGTGCTTCTTGATGGCGGCAAGGATACCGCCTACCTCACCAAACAATCCCATGAGAACAGGAGTCAGGTCGTCGTCCGGCAGCCGGTCGGTCGCCCCGATCTTGCGAGTGTAGTCCGAGAAGACTGTCAACGACCGGTCTGAATGAATCTCGTCGGAGGCGGTCGGTGACTGAATACGTGGCTCAATCATTATCTTAGTCGTTTCCAATCCAACGGATCGCCAAGAAAGCCGCGGTCGTCGAGATCCATGAACCACGCGACGAATGCGTCTACCATCGATTTCGGAGACAACATCTATCAGCTCTACTCGGATGGTCAGTGGCTCCAGAGCGACTCTCACCACAGTCTGAAAGACGGTTCGCCCAACCCAAAGAACATACGACGTGACACAAAGGCTGACAGCGTGCTCGTCGGATCTATCTTCGCATATTGGGGCGGATCCGGTCCGGAGATCCCCTCGCATTTCCAGATTGGGTACGGAGTGGACCTCTGTAAGTCGGGACCAGGGCTGCCACTAAGGTTAGGCTTCTTTAGTTGGAACCGACGGTCTTCCCAGTATTGGTTGAACGTCATCTTCTCAGCAACTTTCATGACATAGACAAGATTCCCGTGTCTTTTCCTGGTCTTGCTACCAGTACCGACAATCCAGTCACCTACTATGGCTGATCTGCGGATGTCCGGCTTACAAGTCGCCAACGTGCATGTTCCAAAGAAAGGATTCGGAGCGAATCCGAAGTCGCGCGCCACTACGTAGGAATACAATTGCATACCTGTCTCCTAACGGCAGGTATATCGGGGAACGGGCTGTAGCGGACGCTTTGTTCCCTCGGGGTTCTCCCAGTCCCTGATTCGACCTTCTATGGCATCGATGATCCGGTCTGCTCGCCATCCGACGACAGCATCTGCGTACTTCTCCAGTGAATCAGGCACTCCACATCCGTTTTCCCCTTGTGCCCACACGCCGATGATCTCCTTGTCGTGCTTAACGGCGTACTCAATTTCCCATTCAACCCAGGGGCTTTCCTTGGTGGCCGATGACAGGAATACAATTAGTGTGCTCGACTGACGAATGCGAGGTGCCAGAATCTCGCTCTTGATATAGTCTTCGTTGTGGGCGTTATTCGGGTTGTCTGCGGTAATCGAAAAGTCCCGCGTGGTCATTCCCTTGCTTTTGAGTAGGTCTTTGAGATCTTGGAGACGTGCGTCGTCTTCGTGAACGTGACTGATGAAAACGTTCTTGATGCTATTGGCCATAGTATCAGTATCAGTGAACGCTGTCGGAGACAAGCGAGAGGCGATCAAGTCCCCGCAGTATCAGGCCAACGGCTTGGCGAATGTGGGGCGTCTTTGCAAGTTTGCAGTTTTCTTCATCGGTGAGACCATTGTTCAGGCTGTCAGCGTGATAGGTGAAAAACTCCTCGTGTCCGTTCCATGCGCCACGCGGCATGTCGGGACTAGGCGGGACCATCTCCAAGATTTCCGCGATGTCCCGAGCGCATCCGCCGAAGCCGCCAACAACGTAGAGCGGCTTGCCGGCCTGAAGAGTGAAAAGAGCTTCTTCGGCTATCCCGGGCATGGTCCCCATGTATCCTTCTACGCGTCCTCCAAGCACGACCCTGGCAGAAGTGTCTTTGAGCATCGTCCTGCGCATGGCGGTTAGCGACGCCGCAATTTCGTGCTGGTCTTGTACAGGTGTCTGCGGAAACCCGAAGTTCTCCAGCACCGTGCCATCGTGTGCCAGACACCTCACCTCAGCCGAGTTACCCAAGCGAACCGAGAGATCGCGATACTCGTCAAGTGAGAGCGCCGCGCAGGCCGGCCAGGAAATGTAGTCGATGACCCCTGGGCGTCCTTGAGACCACGGTGCGCGATCGTACCGGCTTACCAGTTCAAAGAGCTGGTCGGTGAATCCACCTGCACGGAGATCACCCCCGTACGCAAGCCGGTATCCGAACGCCAAGAGATACGTCGCCGTCGTCTCCATCGCGCGGGTCAGGTGGCGATCGGTCATTCCCAGGCGGGTCAGATCGGCGCTTTCAGAAATGGAAATCGCTATGGTGGCTAACCACCGTCTCTCTCGGGTCTTCATCATGCTACCTCCTACATCCACTGGCTCAAGCTCAGAAAATCGGCATCTAGGCCGTTCAACAGATTGCGCTCACGTAATTTGAGTGGTGGATCGGGGTACACCACCGTAGACGTGTCAGGAAATTTCCTCATGGTGTTGACAGCAGTCAACAGTTCCGGTGCTCGCGCCACGAACCTCACGTCCGGGTTGGCGCGGCTCAATGCCGCGATGCGACACCTCCAGAGGAAGTCTTTGAAAATCTCGTCAAGAAGGCGGCCAACGAGCCGCTCGACGCTGTGGGGATGTTGAGAGCAGAAACGAACCAATGGTACGTTGCCGAGATACGGAAACGATCTCTCGTCGACGCCTTCGATGCAATCGGCAACTACTATCGGACAGCCACTCTCCTTCGCAACCAATACTTCACGTCCGCACCACTCGCGTGAAGAAAAGGAGTCACTATAAATGACTAGGATAGCACTTCGCCGGACTTCCGTTTCCAGAACCTTGTCAGGGGGAAGCCCTGCCGGTATGTCTGCGATGTCGATGAAAACGGATAGCTGAACGTCATTGTGGAGCCAATCTCGTATACGTAGCGCTACTCGTTCACCAATATCATCGTGCTTGGAGTGACTCAGAAACACGCGGACCTTCTCCATCTGGCCGGACAACTCGGATTCTGCTGTCAGAGCCGTTCGCAACATACGGCTGGTATCGTAAATAACTTGACGGACCAAGCGCCGTGCTCGGTCGTTTCTATCTCCGCGCCAATCGTACCACAGCAACGCCTGAACGCCGAGCTCGGTTGCGATCGTGCGATGCGTCATTGCGACGGGAACTAGGAGTCCACGGACTTCTGTGCCACCGCCAGAGCGAAAGCGCACGGCAAGCTCCCGAACATAGGTTGACCACGCAGAGTCACGCTGAATCTCAGCGCCGATGAGCACGACGATCACGGCTGACTCATCGGCGCCCGAGGAGATCGGGGCGGGAACGGACGACCCCGCAGGCGGGAGCGACCACTCGAATACACTTACGCCCGGATCTTCGATGGAATAGCGCTCTGTGGTGAAGTGCTCAACGAGATGGCGCGCGGCAACTTCCGAATCCGAGCATTGAGGGTGCCACACCACGTGAAGCGTGAAGTAGGGTTCCTCCCAGGACGGCGTATGGGCAGTCGGCGGGTTTGGGACCATCACTCTCCTCAAACGTGATTGTACGCATAGGACGCTGATTGAATCAAGGAGCAGCGGTCCAGGCCGTGGCGTTGGCTGCCGCTCCCCCGCCGGCTTGTGGCAACGGCGTTGGTTCAGCCTTCCGGCGGGCGCGGTCCGGGCGGCGCGGTGAGCCCAGGCGGCGCCGTGGCGCCCAGGCGGACGCGACCACCACCGGCAGGCCGTCGGCGGAGCCGCCCTGAGACGCTGAAGGTGGCCGCGGTGCGCTCCGCCGCGCGCGCCGTCGAGCGCCGCGGCCATCTCCGGCACCGTATCGGCGCGTTGGGCCAAGTCGCCCTCCAGCAGCCAGCGCTTGCCGATCGATCACTTCCGTCCCCGCGGCGGACCGTCTGCGCGGCCGGCGTGAGCCGGCCGGCGCCGGGGCGCACCAAGGCGGACCAGCCGCTGCCGGCAGGGAATGGGCCGTCGGTCACCGGCAGGTCGCCGGCCAATGGCTGCTGTTGGAGTGCCACGTCGGAGATGCCGGGCAGTATGCCCTATAATCGCGGGCCATGCCGTACGGGCGACCGGCGCGCAACGAAGGGTTGCCGGCGCACCGTTGGCTGCCGGCGGTCGTCCCGGCGGGCGACTGCGACGACTCACCGCTGGGCGCGCGTCGCTCGCCGTTCATCCGTCCTGCGAGCGACGCGCTTCAGGCTTGACGGTCATGCCGCAGTCTGCTACGGTCAGGTACCTTTAACGAAGAGGAACCCATGTCTACGAAAACACATGACGTGCTGACGGCCAACGCCACGGAGCGCTCAAGCTACAGGGTCGCGCTAGATAGGTTGAGGGAATCGTGCCCCCAAATTGCAGAACGGATTGATTATATTGCCGCCCTTGGCCACGACTGGGATGGCTACGGCGCTCGGGTCATTTCGCCGACTGCAATAGACAAGTGTGTTCGCCTGCTCAACACTATAGATCGAAGTCTGTACTCCCAAGCGGGCGATCTATTCGTCGCGCCGATGGCCGATGGAGGGCTAGAACTGGAATGGAAGCTCGTCTTCAGCAAGGAACTTGCGTTGCTGATCCCTCCTGACGCGAAAGTCGTTCAGTACCTGTTGACATCATCGGACCGCAATGGTGAAACAGGAGCGCGCGAGGGAATCCTCTCAGAGGAAGCTGAAATCATAGACTTGCTCTCCTCGGTTCTGGCATAAGAGTCGACTCCTTTGTCTAAAGCTAGGGCAGGCTTGTACTTTCCGCGGGATCTACACGATGGCGACGAGTTCTACCGAGCGATCAACCCCGAGGCGCATCTGAAACCGGACGGAACACTTTCCTCTGCGGCATTCTTTAATTCTTCCAACACAAACGAGATGTCGGTTGATTGGGCGGATCGGTCAACACCTGCACAGACCGTGGGCCGGTTTCCCAACTGGCCAACCGAAAAGTGCGTGGCGTCCGTTACCGCGGGGACCTATTGGGACTATGATCAGTCCATCAAGTACTCTCCCAACGCGCACAATCAGGCGCACACAAGCATTGTCGGCGCCAAGACGATGTCAGTGAGGAGAGGGCTTGCGAGGGCTGCTAAGATGTTGTTTCCTGGAATGCGCCCGCCCGGGCCGGCGGGTTGACAGGTCGGCCCGGCGGCGGTATGGTGATTTGGTGCTGGAGATAGCAACGTTAGAAGACTTTGTCTGGGCCGCCCACGTCAGTAACGCCGCCCGCCGCGTGGCATATTGGATGGTCGAGAAGCAGGGACTGGAGTTCGTGGACATCCTCGAACCGAAGGACCTTGGAGCCATGGTGCGGTCCTCCGACACTCACGGGATCTCCGAGGGCGATATGGAAAGTTTCCGCGTTGCCGACATGGTGCTGCGCGCCACCGACCCGGACGGGTCCGAGTGCTACGTGGCAGTGGAGCTTTGCTACACCGCCAACGGCCGCGATGCCCGCCGCGCCATCCGCAACGCGCAGCTCCTTACCCGCTTCACCGGGCGCCGCGCCGACGCCGTAGTGGCCGGTGTGCGGTTCGACAATCGGATTCTCGAGGCGGTGGAGTCGGGGGCGGTCGCTTGGTTCAAGCTGCATCACCAACTCCTGGAAGTACGCTGACCTTGCGTTACCGCGGCGCTATCAGGCCCATCACCTATCGGTTGTCGTGGTCCGGTCGACATGGTCGTCGACTTCCGCGAAGTCGGCTGGTTCCCACCTCTCCGGGAATGCGCTCGCGTCATTCGTCGTCTCGCGACGGGTTGACAGGTCGGGATGGCGGCGGTTATAGTGATTGGGAGGTGAGCAGGTGCAGGCGCTGGAGATAGCAACGGTAGACGACTTGGTCCGGGTCCTTGATGACCACCCGCAGTGGCTGGAAGCGCTCCGTCAGCGGCTGCTGACCCGCGAGGTGCTCGACTTGCCGCAGCAGCTCGCTGATTTCGCCGCCGCCACTGAGCGCCGATTCGAGGTGCAGGGGCGCCAGCTCGAAGCGCAGGGCCGCCAGCTCGAAGCGCAAGGGCACCGGATCGGAGGGCTGGAGGGCCAAGTCGAAGCGCATGGGCACCAGATCGGGGAGCTGACCGACCGACTCGACAAGGTGGAGTGCCGACTCGGCAAGGTGGAGTGCCGACTCGGAAGCGTGGAGGGCCAGCTCAAGCAGCTCCGTGACGACATCGGTCCGATCAAGGCCGCTCACGTCAGCAACGCCGCCCGCCGCTTGGCATATCGGATGGCCGAGAAGCAGGGACTGGAGTTGGTCGACTTCCTTGAATGGAAGGACCTTGGAGCCATGGTGCAGTCCTCCGACACTCACGGGATCTCCGATGGCGATCTGGAGAGTTTCCGCATTGCCGACATGGTGCTGCGCGCCACCGACTCGGACGGGTCCGAGTGCTACGTGGCAGTGGAGGTTTCCTACACCGCCAACGGCCGCGATACCCGCCGCGCCATCCGCAACGCGCAGTTCCTGACCCGCTTCACCGGGCTCCGCGCCTACGCCGTGGTGGCCGGGCTGCGGTTCGACAACCGGATTCTCGAGGCGGTGAAGTCGGGGGCGGTCGCTTGGTTCGAGCTGCCCGCAGAAGTCCTGGAAGTAAACTGATCGGCCTCGCCTCGAACCGCATTGAATTGAAGCTGCTGAGATGGGTCATCCGGTTGCTCCGGCGGACGCGGTGCGGGCGGCGCGGGTGAGCCAGGCGGCGCCGGGGCGCGCCCAGGCGGACGCGACTACCACCGGCAGGGCCTGGCCGTCGATCACCGGCAGGCCGTCGGCCGCGCCGCCCGCGATGCACAGTATGCGCGCGGCCGCGGCGGCGCCGCGCTGGCACTGGTCCTGCAGCGCGGCCAGCAAGTCGAGCCGGCGGTAGCGCGCCAGCAGGCCGGAGCGGGTCAGCAGCAGCGGGGTGCCGGCGCCGGCGATCGCCGCCTGCATACGGGCCGCCGCCCGCTGCACGAGCTGGTCAAGGCGGCGGTGGTCGACGCTTCCCGGCGGCGCCGCGTCGGCGGCGAGCACCACCTTCCAGTCGGCGCCGAGCTCGGCGGCCAGCGCCCGCATGTGGCCGATCAGCTCGGCCTCCACGCTGAACGAAGCCAGCGCGAAGCGGGCGGCCAGGTAGCGCTCGGCGTGCGCGAAGTAGCGTGGCGGGACCGACAGCGCCAGGAATCCCTGGGTGCCGATCGTGCGCCGCAGCCGGTCGTCCAGCGCGTCCGCGGCGTACGCCTCCTCCTCCGCCCCGTCCCCGGCCGGGGACGACGACGTGCTGCCGCTCGAGCGGCCGGGATGCGGCGTCCGCGCGCGGTACGTTCCCCGCTCCCGGTCCCAGAGCAGCCCCAGCCCGGCGGCCTCCAGCAGAGCGTCCAGCCGGGGGCGATCCGGCAGCGGTTCGGCCTCCGGGTAGCGGCTCGCCAACCGCTCGCGCAGTTGCCGCGCGCCGAGCTCCTTGGGGCCGAGCAGCGAACTGGCCCCGAGCTTGAGCGCGCGCTCCGCCTTCATCCCGCGCGGGTACAGCTCGCCGCGCGCGGAAAGCGCCGCCCCCGGCGCCGCCTGCACCGCCAGCCGCACGCAACGGTCGGGGGCGAGCGGCGTCACGCCGGCGGGCGGCTCGATTCCGGTGATCTCCTCCCGCACCCGCGCCGGCGAGGCGAGCGGGTCGGCGCCGGCGATCCGCTGCGCCTTCTCGCCAAGCTGCCGCACGTAGTCCGCCTGCGCTTCCGGCTCCGCGGTGAGCGCCGGGTCCAACGCCTCGGTCGCCAGGACCAGGGAGGACTCGGTACCGGGATGCGCGCGGAAGCGGCAGCCCCGCCGCTTCCGTTCCGCTTCCAGAGCCGCCGCGGCCACCGCGCGCGCCCGCTGCAAGCGCTCGTCGCCCGACGCCGCGGAGCCGCGCGCCGCGGCCAACGCCGCCAGCAGCTCCTCCTCGGTCATCATCCCGCCGTGCTTCTCCACCAGCGCGGCCACCGAGTCCCGCAGCGCCGTCATCCACTTGCCGTCCGCGGCGGTTCCGCGCGCCAGCCGCGCCGCCAGCAGGTCGATGCTCCATACCGCGGGGTCGGCCGCGGAATCGGCCAGGTGCTCGTCGCCGCCCGCGGTGGTGGAAGGCGGCCGTCCGTTGCCGGCGAGGTGCTCGGCCAGCCCCTCCGACAGCGCGCGAATGCGTTTGACGGTGCGCTGGCCGATGCCTTTGTTGCGGTACAGGCGGATGCGCGGCAGCGCGATCAGCTCGGCGACCACGTGCGCGCCGATTCGCTCCAGGGCGTTCAGCAGGCGCGCGCTGAGGCCCAGCTCCGCCAGCGGGGTCGCCTCGGTCACGCCGTCGAACGTCTCCGGCAGCTCGCCGTCCTCATCACCCGCCGCGGTCACGTCAATCGCCTCAAAGCAGCGGAACCAGGCGCGGCGCATCTCCTCCGCGTTGTCGAAGCGGGCGTGGTAATCGCGCGCCAGCCCCGTCCTGAAAAACTCGCCCAGCGCCTCCCGCACCGACGGATCGAACAACTCGGCGTCCAGGGAAACTTCCTCGTCGAGCAGCGCGGGATCGCTCTGTCCGTCACCCCAACCGGGGAGCTGCCCGGTCGCCATCTCGTGCAGCGTCATGGCCGCGCTGAAGCGTTCGGCGTAGGCGTCCCATTGCCGCGGGATGCGCGACGCCAGGAACGGGTCGCGGTACTGCGGCGTGCCGGCGCGGATGTTCTCGACGGGGGTATCCGCCAGCGAGAAGTCGAACACCACCAGGCTCAACGGCGAGCCGGAAACGCCGATGTTGTCGGGCTTGAGGTCGCGGTGCGATACGCCCTGCTCCTCCAACCACTGCACCACGCCCAACAGTTGGTCGCCGAAACGCTGCAGCAGGTCGAGCGACAACCGGCCCTCCTCGCGGATACGGTCGGCGAGGGTGTAGGACCCGCCTTTGTCGCCCGCGCCGGTGCGCGTGCCGGCCAACGCCATGAAGACCGCGGCGTGGCCCGACAAATCGACCTCGCGGTACGCCTGGACGACGTTGGGATGGCGCAACGAGCGCAGCAGCCGGCCCTCGCGCCGCACGTGGTCGTTGCGCTCCGGGTCGAGCGCCACCTTGAGCACGCCGCCGCCGTCATCTTCATGTTCAACCTGCAGCGCCAGCGCGGTCGCGCCCCTTCCGAGCCGCCGCACCACCATAAAGCCGCCTTCCAACAGGTCCTCTCGGCCGGCGTCGAGCGGATGGACGAACTCGTCGCGCGGCTCCTGAGCGGCGGCAAGCTCCCGTTCCGCGTCATCCAGATGGCTGCGGAACTCGGCCGCGGAATCGGGCCGCGCCGAGGCGTCGGGATCGGTGGCGCACTCTACCACCAGTTGCAGCGACTCCGGCGCTCCGTTGAGCTGGTCGGAGAGCTTGAGGCCGCGGCTGCCGCGCAGCCGGGCGTGCAGGTCGGCCACGGTGGCGGCCGGCGGCGCGCCGGCGAACAGCCGGTACGCGACCGCTCCCAGCGAGAACAGGTCGAGCTTGCGCGGATCGTAGTCGCCCAGGTTGGTTTCCGGGGCCAGATAGACGCCGTCGGCGTCGTCGCTCACCGGGCCGAGCGCCGTGAGCGTGCCGCTCGCTGCGTGGGTTGCGGTCTGCCAGTCGAACAGCTTCAAGCGCGGACGCGCCGCGTCCGGGTCCATCACCAGGATGCGCCGCGGACTCAGCGCGCGGTGGTAGAGGCGGCGGTCGTGGGCGTACTGCACGGTCTCCGCCAACTGGCGCACCAGGTCGAGCCGGGTTTCGAGCGCCAGGTCGGCGCCGCGGCGGTCCAGGAAGTGATCCAGCCGCTCCGCCGCCGGGTCGTGCTCGAAGACGATGGCCGGCCCGTACTCGGTGTTGGTGAACAGTTCCGCGCGCAGGATGCCGTCGTGGTTGATGCCGTCGAGCAGGCGATACTCCCGTTCGGCGGCGGCGCGCTGCTCCCGGCGGCCGGCCTCGGACGCCGCCCGCGCCGGCGGATAGATTCGGACGCGGCGCTTGGACGCCGGCAACGCGACGTGCTCCGCCTCCCACTCCTGCCAGGCGTCGGTCTCCAGCAGCAGCCGGCGTAGCGCGTAGTCGGACACCCGCTGCCGGCGTTGGGAGGGGTGGATGCCGGCCTGCTCCATGGCTCGCGCAAAGGCCCGCGCCAGCGGGCGGTCGACGCGCGGGGGCGGGCGCCGGGGGTCGAAGCCGGCGGCGCCGCTCAGCACGTCTACGATGGAGGGCTCGCCGGCGCGGGTGTGATTCTCGGACAGGTACACCCCGGTGCGCGCCAGCCCTTGCAGCCGGCACTGCGCCTGTGACAGAAAGACGAGCGGCTCCACGAACGGCGCGTGCAGCTTGGCGAGCGCGGGCTGCGCCTTGAGCAGCGAGGCGAGCTTGCGCGCCTTGCGGTTGGCCAGCAGCAGCGGGCTGTCGGTCAGAAACGTCCTGCCTTCCAACGTCCGGCGCCAGGTGCTCTGATCGCCGGACACCGCGCCGCGCCAACTCTTGATCTCCACCAGGTAGACGTAGTGGAGCGACACCAGCAGCAGGTCGACCTCGTTGATGCTGCCGTCCCCGGCGATGAACTCGAAGTTGGACCAGGCGCGGAACGGATCGCCGTCCGGCAGCCGGGTCCTCAAGTAGCGGAGCGCCTCACGTTCCCAGGCGTACTCCGACGGCGTGATCTCAATCCAATGGCTGCCGCTCGACCGCTGCATCGGGGGATGCCGGCAGTATACCGCGGGAAGCGCGGTGCTCACGATTACACGGCGCTAACGGTTACCCGCCGCGCCGGAGCTGCAGCAGGCGGTCGGCCCACGACTCCATTGACGGGCGCCCGGGGCGGAGGCTGACGACCGCGTCGCGCCAGCGCGCCGGGATGGCGCCGCCGCCGAAGCGGGCGCCGAGCACCGCGCCCGCCACCGCTCCGTTGGTGTCGGTGTCGCCGCAGTCAGTCAGACAGGTCAGTCGGTTGCCCGGTGCCGGCGCTTGGCGCGGGACTCCCCATATCCGGCGGTTCCTCCATGAGGCGGCGCAGGTCGTGGGGCGCGACGCTTAGGAGCTCGGCGGCCTTGGTGTCGGAGATGGCGCCTTCGGCGAGGGCGCGCAGGCACAGGCGCTCGAAACGCCGCGGCTTGGCGCCTTTCGGCAAGGCGTAGGGTTCCTGGTAGGGAGGGTCGAGCCAGCCGCGCCTGCGGTACTCGTCATACTGCCGGCGATACAGTGGTTGACCGAAGATGCCCAGGACCCGGCAGCGGTAGGTGATGGCCTGCACGCTCACCCCGAACAGCCGCTTGAGATGGAACAGCTCGTGCATGCCGATCGCCGTGCGGCGCGTGCCGACCTCGGCGCGCAGCACCTCCGCCGGCATCAGGAACTCGCCGGCGAAGCCGAACGCGGCGGTCTCGGCGTCCATGCCGTCGGGCGCCAGGGCCAGGTGGCCAAGCTCGTGCGCCATCGTGAAGCGCTGCCGCTCACCCCACACCGCGTCGTGCACCACGACCGCCGGCGTCTTCTGCCCGTCCGCGCGCTCGACGGAGGCCAACAGGCCGTCCACGCCGTCGCCCAGGGCGGTCGCCACCACCTTCACCCCGTGCCCTTCGAGAAGCTCGCCCAGGTCGGGAATCGGCTCGCTGCCGAGCCCCCAGTGGCGGCGCACCTCCCTGGCGCCCCGCTCCGCTTCGTCGAGAGTGGTGACGGGGTAGGGCGCGCCGTCGGGCTTGTCCCACTCCTGCCACGCCGCCGCCGGCAGGCGCAGCAGCTCCTCCACCGCGGCGTACCCTTCCAGCAGGCGGAGCACCTGCGCTTCCACCCGCCGCTCCTCGCGCCGCCCGGCGCTCACCTTGCGGCGGAAGGCCACGGCGGTCAGCGTAAGCGTCTGCTCCGGCGCGCCGACCAGGTAACTCTCCGGCACCCGAAGGGCGGCGGAGACCGCCTGCACCACGTCCGCGCGGGGCAGTGACTCCCCATGCTCGTAGTTGTTCAGCGCCTGCGCCGTGACCAGGCCGCCGATCGCCTCGGCCAGCCCCCTGAGCGACAGCCCCGCCGCGGTCCGCGCCAGCCTCAGCCGCCGCCCGGCCTCCTGCTTGCTTGCCGCCGTCGCCACCACCACTTCGTGCCCCTTGACACCCTTGACAATATCGCGTACGCTACTTCCGCTAGTCAATGAACGCCCCTACCAACCAAGGAGGAGTATAACGCAAATGGCCAGCGACCGCGGTGGATGGATTGGGCACGGATGGGAAGGGTACTACGCGCGAGTGCGGCAGCACCTCGACTGGGACACGCTCGAGAAGGATGAGATCGACTACAAGAAGGATACCGAACGCCTCTTGAGGAAGGTTCGCGGCAGCGTCCTTGCGGGCCGCGATGATTGGCCCAACGACATCAAGACGTATCGCGTTGACTGGCCCAAGAACCACAGCAACCCTCTTGCAGCCCTCATCGGCTGTCTTGCAAATCTCTGTAGTCCTATGTCGTACATCAAGTTGATCGGATGGTTCGACAAAAAACCCGACGCGGCGTCGGAGGCACTGCGAAGTCTCTGGCGCGTGGACGATCCGTCGTCCGGTCGAAGGCCTACGAGGGAGCAGGTGATTGCGAGGATCCGTGACTTCTCAAGCCAGTTGCCGAAAGACGTAATCCGCGGCGTCGGGACGCGGCTTCGGGTCATCGCCGCACTGCATCTCGCAATGGACGCCGACAACTACCCGCCGTTCATGACGACGGTATTCGACCATGCCTTCGACCTCACCGGGTATACCGATCCTCCGGAAGACTTGGGCGAGGGAGCGCTGTACGAATACGTATTGACGTTTCTCGACCGCGCAATCAAAGAGGCACCCAAGTGGGGGCTTGGCTGGCCGCGCAACCGCCTCGAGGCGCAGTCAATGGTGTACGCGCTCTGGGACAGGCTCAAGGAGGAATAGATGTCCCGTTGGATCGGTCCCCGACCGGAATACAACTACATCGATAACATTCTTGCCGCAGCAGACGAATGGAAGCAGCGCTGCTTGCTGGCCGACGGCTCGGTGTTTACCGACGAGTCTCTATGGACCCCGGCGAACGTCGGCGAGCTCGAGCAACTGGTTGGGAATATCGAGCCACGGACCGCGGACGAGTGGCGTCTCCAAGGCTGGACACATCTCAACGAGAAGCTGAAAGAAGTGCGCCCGGAGTTGGTCCGTTTGGCGGCGGAGGCATTCTGGTTCATTGCGCTATATCCAGACAACAGGGGTAAGGCGTCGAGTTGGAAGCGCGACCGTTTCAACCATCTGTGGGAAAGCACAGCTCCGCGCATCCCGATTGACCGCAGCCGGCAGCATCTGCTTAATGACAAGGCGTTGCACGGCGTAGCCGACGTTTACTGGCAACACTGGATAATCCGGCGTCCATTGTCCTATCTGCTGAAGATGAATCGCGTGTGGAAGGAGGAACGTCCTCCGGTTGACCTGCAACTGCCCCCCTGGGAGCCATCGCCCAGCCCACCGGCCCGACAATCGTTCATTCGCTGGCTGGGAGAGAAGGTGGACTGGTCGCCGGCGCCGCGCAAGGCCAAGCTGTCTTTCGATCGTATGGTCGAAGACGACGCCGGCTGGAGCGTCATCGCTCGCCTTGACGGCGAGCCGATTGGCGTTTGGCACTGCGGGCACGGCCAGAAGCGCTGGAGCGCCGATGTTGCGCTACTGGAGCGCTTTGGAGCCGCCATAGACGGCTGCCCTCGCATTGTCGACGCCAATGCGGAAGCGAGGAGCGCATACCGCGCTAAGGAGAAGCGGCCGATGCGTCTTGCCATTCTCTACTTGCTGTTTCCGGATTACGTTGAGCGGATACAGTCCCCAGAAGAAAAGAGACGAATCATCGCTGTATTTGGGAGTCCGAGTCAGACGTCCACCAGTACCGATGACATGACCGAAGACGAGGTGGTTTATAAGATACGCAGGCGTCTTGAGGAAGAAGGAAGGACTAAGGAACTGGATTTCTTTCAACCACCGCTCAAGGGAAAGTGGTCGCTGCCTCCTCCGCCGGTAACGCGGCGTTCCGGGGGCTTGAACGTGATCCTATACGGGCCGCCGGGAACTGGAAAGACCTATGCAACCGCGCGCAGGTGTGTCGTCATTTGTGACGGCACCGCACCGACCGACGCCGGGCAGATTCGGAAACGCTACCGTGAGCTGGCGGAGTCGAGGAGGATCGAGTTCGTCACCTTTCATCAGTCCTACGGCTACGAGGAGTTTGTCGAAGGGCTGCGGCCGGAGACCGGAAGTGACGCCGGGATTCATCTGAAGGCGACCGACGGGGTGCTCAAGCGCATTGCGCGGCGCGCCCGGGAGTCGAGCGAAGGCGAGCCGCACGTGCTGGTGATCGACGAGATCAACCGTGCTAACGTCTCCAAGGTGCTCGGCGAGCTGATCACGTTGCTTGAAGAGGACAAGCGGCAGGGTGCCGACAACGAGGTCGCCGTGACGCTGCCGCACTCCGGGGAGCGCTTCACGCTGCCGGCGAACCTACACCTGCTCGGCACCATGAACACGGCGGACCGTTCGATCGCGCTGCTCGACACGGCGCTACGCCGGCGGTTCCGATTCAAGGAATTTGCGCCCGATCCCGAGCTCCTGGAGGAGGCGGCCGAAGCCACCGGCGTGAACCTTCCGGCCGTGCTCGCAACCATGAATGGACGGCTGGAGTGGCTGCTCGACCGCGATCATCTGATCGGCCACGCCTGGTTCATGGCCGCCCGCACCAGGGCGGACGTAGACGAAGTGATGAGGCGCAAGATCATCCCTCTCCTGGCCGAGTACTTCTACGAGGATTGGGAGAAGATACGCGCCGTGCTGGGAGGGGCCGATGGCTTCGTGTGCGGACAAGCGCTCAAGCGTCCGCCGGGCCTTGACGACGGCGGCTACGAGGAGGACCGGCGCCGCTGGACCGTGGGCGATGATTTTGCGGCCGACGCCTATGATCGCCTGATCCGGGGACGCCCGGCGAACGATGCCGAGTAACGCGGCCAATGGCTCGGCCAGTCCCTGGCGCGCCGCTGGTCGGGCCAGCTTCAGCTGGGACTGCCCAACCTGCTCCTGCTTGCCCTTGACTTGCCTTGACACAACGATTACGTTACTACCGTTAGTCAATCCGCGGCGAGTTCGCCCGCGGCGTGTTCAAGCTGCTGTGTCGACGAGGCAGTCGTCGCGACCCGTTGATGTGGAGGAATCGAGTGTCAGAGAAGCGAAGTAAGGACAGGAACCAGATTGAGGCTGAAAGCAAGTGCAAGATCATCCATGCACGGCTGTACAAGTTCACCCGTGGCCACAATCGGACTGTACGCGACTTGGAACGGAACGTATCCGAGGCGATCAACGACGGCTGGCGGGTAGCGAGCAGCACCGTGTACCCGACCCGCTGGGGTGCGGTGAACGCGCTCGTCACGATGGTACGCGACGACGGATGAGTGGAACGGCAGGTTGATCCAGATACACCGGCAACACTGAAGGAGGATAAGTGGCACGCTTTATCGGTGATGGACCGGAATACGACTACATAGACGACATTCTTGCCGCAGCGGACGAATGGAAGCAGCGCTGCTTGCTGGGCAACGGATCGGTGTTTACCGAGCAGTCTCTATGGACGTCGGAGAACATCCAAGCTCTCGAGCAACTCATACCGGTGCCGGCGTGGGAGAATTCGGACAAGGAGACGGAGCGTAATGGATGGGCACTGCTCAGGCAGAAAACGAAGAAAATTAAGGATACCCGCCCGGAGGTGGTCCTCTTGGCAGCGGAGGCGTTCTGGTTCATTTCGTTGTATCCATACTCGAAAGATAGGCCCCCGACCTGGAAGCGTCAGCGTTTCAACGAGCTGTGGGAGCTGGCGGCTCCGCCGATTCCGAGTGACGATCCGCGGGGCCACTTGATCAATGATCAGGTGTTGCACGGTGTCATCTGGGTTCACCAACGCCACTGGTGGATATGGTTCCCACTATCCTACCTCCTACGGATGGCGCGCTTGTGGAACACGGATCCGCCACCGCAGGTTGACTTGCAAAACGATCTCCCTTGGAAGTTTATCCCCTGGCTAGTCAAGGACGTAGGCAATCGGAACGAGAAGACGATGCCGATGCGTAATGCCATTCTCTACTTGCTGTTTCCAGATTACGTTGAGCGCGTGGATTCTTCCAACAAAAAGAGGAGTATCATCGACACATTTGGGAACTTGAGTCAGAAGGCAACCAGTACCGATGCCTTGACCGAAGATAAGGTGGTTTATGATATACGTACGCGTCTTGAGCAAAAATACGGGCCCAAGAAACTGGACTTCTACCAACCACCGCTCTCCGAAGGGTTGCCGCCGCCGCCGCGACCATCGAGTCTGAACGTCATCCTGTACGGGCCGCCGGGAACCGGTAAGACGTATGCCACTGGGCGCAGGTGTGTCGGCATTTGTGACGGCGCCGCACCGACCGACGCCGGGCAGATTCGGAAACGCTACCGGGAACTGGTAGCGGAGGACAGGATCGAGTTTGTCACGTTTCACCAGTCATATGGCTACGAGGAGTTTGTCGAAGGGCTGCGGCCGGAGACCGGCAGCGATGGCGGTATTGGCCTTATGGCAACCGACGGGGTGCTCAAGCGCATTGCGCGGCGCGCCCGGGAGGCCAGCGAGGGCGAGCCGTACGTGCTGGTGATCGACGAGATCAACCGTGCTAACGTCTCCAAGGTGTTGGGCGAGCTGATCACGCTGCTGGAAGAAGACAAGCGGCAGGGCGCCGACAACGAGGTTGCCGTGACGCTGCCGCACTCCGGGGAGCGCTTCACGCTGCCGCCAAACCTGCACCTGCTCGGCACCATGAACACTGCCGACCGTTCGATCGCGCTGCTCGACACGGCCCTGCGCCGGCGGTTCCACTTCGAGGAGTTGGAGCCCAAACCGACGTTGCTGCAGAACGCCGCCGAAGCTACCGGCATCGACCTTCCGGCCGTGCTCGCTACCATGAACGAACGGCTGGAGTGGCTGCTCGACCGCGACCATCTGATCGGCCACGCCTGGTTTATGACCGCCCGCACCAGGGAGGACGTGGACGAGGTGATGCGCCATAAGATCATCCCGCTCCTGGCCGAGTATTTCTACGAGGATTGGGCGAAGGTCCGCGCCGTGCTCGGCGGCGGCGATGACTTCGTGCGGGGAAAGCCGCTCAAGCGGCCGCCGGGCCTGGACGATGGCGGCTACGAGGAGGAGGACCGGCGCCGATGGACCGTGCGCAAGGCGTTTGCCGCCGATGCCTATGAGCGGTTGGTCGGCGGACAAGCGGCGGCCGATGCCGGGTAACGCGGCCGGCAAGCTCCTTACGTGCCGGGAGTGGCAGCATTTGCGGATTGGCGGTGGCGGCCTTGCCGAACGCGATGCCGCCCGGCTGCACGTGCTTGCCGAGCGCGCCGGGCGGCGGTTCAGGCCGCGGGCCGACGTACTGACCCGCACCGCATCCGGCCTGCAAGCGGGCCAAGTCGTCGGCGTCCTGTCCGTGCCCGGCGGGCCGACGCTCGAGATCCTGCCCAAGATCGATCAGGACGACGGCGCCGTGCGGGCGGCGCTGGTGCGCATGCTCGCGGTCGCGTGGCGCCTGCGCGTAGCCGCCGGCGAGCTCACGGCGATGCGCACGCAACGGCTCGATCTTCTCGAAATCCTCATCCGGCTGTTCGCCCGGCGCCTGCTTACGGTCGTCCGGCGCGGGTTGCCGCGCCGCTATCGCGAGCGTCAGGAGGACTTGAACCTGCTGCGCGGGCGGCTCAACGTCACCCGGCAGGTAACGTGGTTCTCCGCCCGTCCCGATCTGTTTGCCTGCCGCTTCGAGGAGTGGTCGGAGGATACGCCGCTCAACCGCGTGCTCAAGGCGACGGTGGCGCGGCTGGCGGACCTGACGCGCTCAGCCGACACCGCGCGGCGGCTCGCCGAGCTTGCCGCCCGCTTGGAGTTCGCGGGCGACACTGCGGACCCGTTGCGCGAGCCGGTCCGTCTGGACCGCACCAACACGGCCTTTCACGACGTCTACCATCTGGCCCGCCGGTTCCTGGCCCGGAAGTGGCAGGACACGGCCTCCGGCGCCGACTCCGGCTTCGCGCTGCTGTTCCCGATGAACGAGTTGTTTGAGGAGTTCATTGGCCGTTGCGTGGTTCGCGCCGCGTCGGCCCGGCGCGTCCATCTTCAACACCCTAAGCATCACGCGATCGAAAGCGACACGGGACCGCTGTTCTCGTTGCGGCCCGACGTCGTGATCGATACGCCGGACGGCGCGGTGATCCTCGATACAAAGTGGAAACGGCTCAATTTCGAGGACAGCAGGTTGGACATCGCACCCTCCGACATCTACCAGATGGCGGTCTACGGTAACGCCTATCGCGCCCGGCGCGTCGTACTGATCTATCCGTGGCACGAAGGCGCGGGCCGCCAAGCCGGCATCGTCCGTAACTGGACCCTGCGCGGCACCGCCGGCCGCCCGCTCGACGTGGCGGCCGTCGACGTTGGCCGTCCCGATGAAGTCGTGGAGTCGTTGCGCCGGATCGTGCCCGACTAAGGTCGCCGAGGCGGCCCGCCCGCCACCCCAGGAGCCACCGGCACCGGTCCCGCGTCAGTTGGGCGTGGACGCCGGCCCCGCCGAGGCAGGCTCCGACTTTCTCGTGCGCCGGATTGAAGCGCCGGTGATGGGCGGGCGTTGAAAGGTGTCAAAGGGCGCATCCGAAGCCAAGCCGCACCGGCAGCCACTTTGCGGGCATAGCCGGCGAATGGCGGCGGCAGCCGGTCTGACGCGAGGCAACACCCGGCCCCCCGATTGGGGTAGTATAAGGGCAGGGTAGCAGGATGGCGCTCGGGAGTACACTATGGAGAGCGCCGACGGGCAGGAAGATCAGGCCCGGCAGGCAGGGGACGACGAACGGGTATCCATCCTTGGGGTGGCTAAGCACCGGCTCCCGATACACTTGGCCGTATTCACGGTAGCGGTAATCGCCCTGCTGGTGGTTGCCATCGTCAGGTCCTGGGATAGCATGGGGGAGATAGTCCTGGACTACCCCTATTTGTTGAACACGTTCATGCCGGCGGTCGTTACGCTACTGATCGCCGTGGAGGGAGGAATCATGGGAGGCACAGCGTTGCTGCTGAAACTCAATCGCGAGAAGGCAGTGGAGGAAGGACGCAAGGAGGGCATCAAGGCAGGGCGCCAGGAGGGTATCCAAGAAGGGCACCAGAAGGGTGTTCAGGAAGGGCGCCAGGAAGGCATCCGGGAAGGGCGCCGGAAAGGCCGTCGGGAGGGTATCCGGAAGGGCGTCCGGAAAGGGCGTCAGGAAGGTATTCGGGAGACCATCCAGCTCTTGGAGAAGTCCGGCAAGGGCGACGTAGCGCAGTTCCTGCGGGAACAGTCCAACGGCCGGGGTGGCGGCCAGCGGTAGGCGTTCGTCCCGCCCGCGGGGTGGCCCACGGCTGAGCGCCCAGCCCCCGAGCCCGCCGTCGGCCGTCCTGATGAAGTCGTGGAGTCGTGCGCCGGATCGTGCCCGACTAAGGTCGAGGCGGCCCGCCCGCCGATCCCGGAGCCACCGGCACCGGTCCCGAGGCCACCAAGCGCTTCCGGCGGCTGTCGACCATCGCAGCAAAGCCCTCGAGCGTGCGGGCGCCGAGCAGGCGCAGGTCGCCGGGGCGCGCGAACACCACCTCGTCTACGGTCTCGAATCCGCTGCTGCGCAGGAATGCGTAGCCGATGTCGCGGGTAATGGTGGTGCCGTTGGCCATCACGAACGCTACGTCCTTCTTGGTGACCCGGATTCCGGCGGCGGTAAGCACCGGCTCCGGCAGCCAAGTGTACTCGGCGCCGGTGTCCACCATGACGTCGGCGATGCTCACCGCCGGACGGTTCCCGCTCAGTTCCTGAAGCTCGCAATCGACCTTGAATGCCCCCATGGCGGGAAACGTGTACCACGTATCCGGCGGGCACGGATAGCCGGCCAAGTGCATCGGGCGGTACTGTCCCTCCGGGCATTGCTGCCGGTAGCCGGAGGCGCGGCGCTTCCCCGGCACTTCCCCCGTGGCGTGGCGGCAGCTTAGGGTATGGGCATGTCTGAACTGCGGCTCCCCACCATCGATGAGATCGACGCGGCGGCCCCGCTCGTGTACCGCGCGATGGCGCCCACGCCGCAGTACCGCTGGCCGCTGCTGGAAGCGCGCGCCGGCTGCACGGTGTGGGTGAAGCACGAGAACCACACGCCAATCGGCTCGTTCAAGTTGCGCGGGGCGCTGGTGGCCGTCGACCGCCTGCGCCGCAAGCACCCGGCGGTAACCGGGGTCATCGCCGCCACCCGCGGCAACTACGGGCAGAGTATCGCCTACGCGGCGCGCGCCGCGGGCCTCTCCGCCACGGTGGTGGTGCCGCACGGCAACGCCAGGGAGAAGAACGCCGCGATGCGCGCCTTCGGCGCCCGGCTGGTGGAGCACGGGCAGGACTTCGACGAGGCGCTGGCGCACGCCAAGCGGCTGGCCGCCGGCGAGGGGCTGCACCTGATGCCGTCGTTCAGCCCGGACCTGGTGCCGGGCACGGCCAGCTACGGCGCCGAACTGTTCCGCGCCGTGCCCGACCTGGATGCGGTATACGTATCCATCGGCCTGGGTTCGGGTATCTGTGGGGTGATGGCGGCGCGCGCCGCGTTGTCACCCGCGACCGCGGTAATCGGCGTGGTGACCGCGGCGCTGCCCAGTTACCGGCTCTCGTTCGCCGCCGGCTCGCCGCGCGAAACCGCGGCCGCCGACACGATTGCCGACGGCATGGCGGTCCGCCGGCCGGACCCCGCCGCCCTGAAGCTGGTGCTGGCCGGCGCGGAGCGCGTGGTCGCGGTCTCGGAAGCCGAGTTGCGGGCCGCCATGCGCGCCTTCTACACCGACACCCACAACGTGGCCGAGGGCGCCGCCGCGGCCCCGCTGGCGGCGTTGCTGCAGGAGCGCGCGCGCATGCAGGGCCGGCGGGTGGCCCTCATCCTCTCCGGCGGCAACGTCGACCGCGAGTTGTTTGCGGAAGTGCTCACCGAGTCCTGAACGGAAGGGCCGCCGCGTGCCGCGGCGGCGGTTGCCGGGCCAAGCGCGGCGCGCCACAGGCCGGGCGCCGACAGCCAATACGACTGCCCGCGCCCGGCCCCCAAGCGGCGCCCGCCGCGCCGGGAGCACCGCCCGCCGCAACACCGCGGCGGCGGAGCTCCCGGTGCGCGGGCCGCAGCCGGCTTAGTTGAGGTAGCCGGCGTTCCTGAGCGTGTCCTCCCAGATCTGCACGTAGCGGTCCACGCCGGCGCGCTCCAACTCCTTCACGTAGGTGTCCCACTGGCCCTGGTCGTCAATGTCGCGATTGCCGACGATGAAGTCCGCGCTCCACTGCTCCACCAGGCCGGTGCCGCCGGCGATGTCGTTGGTCAGGTCTGCCAGTTCGTCCTGCACGCCCTCGTCGAACACCAGGTTGGCGGGAACGTAGTTTTCCCGCAGCAGCGGCTGGTACATGTCCCGGGTCGCCACCATCAGGATCCACTCCTGCTTGGAAGGATCGTTGGCCCACTCCGGGTTCAGCGCGCTGGTGCCGACCGGACCCCAACGCAGGGCGGTGCGGCTCCAGCCGTCGTCCCGTTTCACTTCGCCGTAGGTCTTGGTTTGCAGCGGCCAGGTCACCGCCGGCGAGCCGTCGCGCGCCACGTATCCCTTGGTCTTCTCCTCCGCCGTGAGGTAGCGCCAGTGCACGCCCTCCTCCAGGAAGTCCATGGCGAGCGAGGAGTTCACCAGCGGGTCCTCGTAGAACCAGTTGGCCCACTGCGCGACGATCTCCGGGTGCTCCTCGCGCGCGGTGATAAAGGTGTGATAGCGGATCTGCGGCGGGAAGTAGGTGGTGTACTGCCCCCCGGCCGGACCCTTGAGCGGCGCGATCGGCTTGAAGTCGGCGAAGCGCCCGGTGCCGCCGCCGTTGACCGTCATCACCCCGAACCAGCCGGCGGGAAAGCTGCCCACCAATTCAATGTCCGGGTTCTCGATCGTGGCCTTGGCCTGGTCGTTCTTCTGCGTAAAGGTCTCGCGTCCGATCAGCCCCTCCTCGTACAGGCGGTTGATGTAGCGCAATCCCTCGCGCCACTCCGGCGTGCTGGCCACGAACCGCATCGAGTTCGGCGTCCGCTCCAGGTAGCCGCCGTAGGTGCCGCGCCGGGTGTAGGTAAACGCGTTCATCAGGAAGTTCAGCGGCAGCGCGTTCCAGCCGGTGGTGGCGCCGAGCATCGGAATCTCGTCGGCAACGCCGTTGCCGTTGGGGTCGCCCTCCTTGAACGCCTTCAGCACCTCGTACAGCTCGTCGGTGGTGGTGGGCGGAAACTCCAGCCCCAGCTTGTCGAACCACGGCTGGTACATCCAGAACTTGATCTGGAACCGGCAGTGGAAGCAGCCTGCCTCCAACTCCGGCAGGTTGTAGATGCCGCCGTCCGGCATGGTGAGCTGCGACCGGTATTGCGGCCACTTTTCCAACTCCCGCTTGAGCGCCGGCATGTGGCTGTCGATCAGCTCGTTCAGGCGCTGGAAGGTGCCGTTCACGCCGTGCTGAAAGGTGGTTTGGGCGTTGACGTGGAACGGCGTCATGATCACGTCGGGCACGTCGCCGCTGGCCAGCATCAGGTTGAGTTTTTCACCTGCGGCGCCGCTCTCGATCACGTCCACGAAGTTGACCCGCACGTTGGTGAGGTCCTCCAGGAAGGCCGAAAACTTGGAGTCCCCGGGCCGCCCGGACGACTCGTGGCTCAGGTAGATGGTGACCACGTCGAACTCGTAAGCGGGTTCGACCACCGGATAGGTTCCCGGTGGGTTGAGGGTGTAGTCGCCGGAGGAGGTGCCTTCCCCCTCGCCGGCGGCAAAGCTCATGGCAGCGGCTGCCGTGAGCAGCATGACGATTGCTAGACTTCGCATCTGCAATACTCCTTGTAAAGTAGTCGCGCCGGGCAACGCCCGGGTTATCCTTTGAGCGATCCGATCATCACTCCCTTGATGAAGTGTTTCTGCACGAAGGGATACATCACCAGCACCGGCACGGTGGCCACCACGATCAGCGAGTATTGCAGCAGCGCCACCAGAAACTCGCGCCGGGTCATCTGCTCGAGCTGTTCCGCGGTCATGTCGGCCATCATGTCGTCCAGGATGTTCATCGAGTTCTGGATTAGTATTTCGCGCAGGATGAGCTGCAGCGGGCGCAGGTTGTCGTTGCGAATGTAGATCAGCGCGTTGAAGTAGGTGTTCCAGTGGTTGACCGCGTAGAACAGCGTAATCACGGCGATGATCGGCCCCGAAAGCGGCAGCACGATGTGCCAGAACATGCGCGTGTTGGAGGCGCCGTCCACCCGCGCCGCCTCATACAGCTCGCCCGGAATGGTGCTCTGCAGGTAGGTGCGGGTGATGATCACGTTCCATACCGCGATTGCCCACGGGATGATCAGCACGGCGCGCGTATCGATCATGCCGAGGCTCCTGATCAGCAGATAGGTGGGAATCAGACCGCCGTGAAAGAACATCGTGAACGTGAACAGAAACATGATTGGGCTGCGCCCGACGAAGTCCTTGCGTGACAGCGGGTAGGCCACGATCATGGTCATTGCCACGTTGTAGATGGTGCCGAACACAGTGTAGAAGATCGAGTTGCCGTAGCCGATCCATACGTCCCGGTATTCGAATACCGCCTTGTAACCCTCCAGGTTGGGGTTTATCGGAAGCAGCCAAACCCGCCCCGTCAGCACCTCGTGGGCGTCGCTGAACGAGGAGCTGATGATGTAGATGAGCGGATAGATAACGATGAGAAACGAAAACGTAAGCAGCACGTAGTCGAGAGCATAAAAGACCCGATCTTCGCGGGCGTTTCTGATTCCGCTGCGGCGCCGGGTTGGCTCTTTCCTGTCGGGCGCGGCGGGAGCGGCCGGAGCGGCGAGCTCTGCGCCGGAGCGCGCTACCACAAGCTGGTCTCCGTCACCCGGCGGGAGATGCGGTTCACGGCCACCAGCAGGAAGAAGGCGATTACGTTGCGAAACAGATTGATCGCCGCGGCGTAGGAGAAGTTGGGAGTGGACGCGGCGAGCCCGATCCGGTAGACGTAGGTCTCTACCACTTCCGAGCCGCGGATGTTCAAGGGAAGCTGCATCAGGAAGATCTTCTCGAAGCCGACGCTGAGCATCTGCCCCGATTGCAGAATCAGCAGAATGATCACCGTCGGCATGATGCCCGGCAGGTCGATGTGCCAGACGCGCCGCCAGATGGTGGCGCCGTCCACCCGCGCCGCCTCGTGCAGCTCCAGGTCGACCCCGGCCAGCGCAGCCAGAAAGATGATCGTACCCCACCCCATGTTCTGCCAGATTCCGGTCCATACGTAGAGGTGCGCGAACCAGTCGGGGCTGCCGAGAAAGGAGGGCTCCGGCAGGCCGAGTTTGGCGAGCGCTACGCTGACCAGACCGATGCGGTCCTGGAATACCTTGTTGATGATGCCCACCATTACGACCGTGGAGATGAAGTGCGGCGCGTAGGTCACCATCTGCACGGTCTTCTTGTAGCCGAGCGCGGGGCAGTAATGGAGGGCGAGGGCGAGGATGATCGGGACCGGAAACCCGGCCACCAACTGGTAGGCGTTGATGTAGAACGTGTTCCACATCACGTTCCGAAAGTTGAACGAGCGCATGAAGCGCACGAAGTGATCGAAGCCGACCCAGTCGCTGCCCAGCATGCCCTTGATCGGCACGAACTTCTTGAACGCGATCACGTTGCCGACCATCGGCACGTACATGAACAGCAGCAGCCAGATCACCGGCAGCGCGGCGAACAGGTAAAGCTCCCAGTTGACGGTTACCTTGCTCCACTGCAGGCGCGGCTGCGTGCGGGTGGCCCGTGGAAGGGCGCTGCTGGTCTCGGTGCTCGGTCGTCGCATGGTGCTCAGCCGGAATCGCCGCCTGCGGGGCGGCGGCCCTTGCGGGCAACGGCCATAGTAGCAGACCGGACGCCGCCGGACAATCGGGCGCGACGGCGCCTAGGCGGGCGCGCGGTAGCGGTCGAGCACGCGGCGGTCGGGCTCGAAGCCGAGGCCGGAGGCGGTGGGGATGGTGAATACCATGCCCGCGCCGACCTCCGGCGGCGTCAGGTTGAGCTCCTCGCGTAGCGGGTTGTAGGTGCGGTCCAGTTCCAGCAGCGGCTCGCGCGGCGCCAACCCCGGTGGGCAGGGCGCGATCATGGCGAGCATCTGCAGCGCCGCGGCGACCGCGACGCCGGTGCCCCACACGTGCGGGATGCAGCGCACGTGCGCGGCGTCGGCCAGGTCGGCGATCTTGAGCGCCTCGGTGAGCCCGCCGGCGGCGCAGCAGTCGGGCTGGACGACGTCCACGGCCTCGTGGCGCAGCAGCTCGGCGAACCCCCAGCGCCCGAACTCCGCCTCGCCGGCGGCGACCGGAATCGGCGACTCGCGCCGGAAGCGGCCCAGGCCGCGCTGATCCTCCGGCACCAGTGGCTCCTCGAACCAGTCAATCTCCAGCGGCGCCAGGCGCCGCGCCACCTCCCGCGCCGCGGCGCGGTCGTAGGCGTGGTTGGCGTCCACCATCAGCCGCACCTCCGGCCCCACCGCCTCGCGCACGGCCCGCACCACGGTCACGTCATCTTCAATGCCGAACCCGATCTTGACCTTGAGCGCCGTGAAGCCGGCGGCCACGTAGCGCAGCGCCTCCTTTACCAATAGCGGCGCTTGGCCGGTCAGGCCGCCGGCCGCGCGCTTGCGGTAGAAGCCGGTCGCGTAGGCGGCGACTTGGCTGCGGAACCTGCGTCCCGCCAGGCGGTGGCACGGCACCCCGAAGTGCTTTCCCAACAGGTCCCACAGGGCAATGTCCACCGCGCTGAGGGCCTCCGGCGCCGTCCCCTTGCGGCCGTGGTCGCGCATCGCGTTGTACAGCTCCAGCCAAAGGGTCTCGCGGTCGCGGGCGTCGCGCCCCCGCAGCAGTGGGGCGTACACCTCCTCGATCAGCGCCGCATTGGTCGCCGGCGGCCCGAACGCCTCGCCGTAGCCGACGGTGCCGTCCGCCGTTTCCACCTCCACCACCAGCGAGCGCCGCGCGCGATACCACGCCTGCGAGTAGGCGAACACCTCCCCGTCCGGCAACTCCACGCTGAGGACGTAGGGGCGCACGCGGGCAATCTTCATCGCGCCTCCCGCGCCAAGCGCTGCAGATAGGCGGAATACGCCGCCAACTCGCCGCGCACCGGGCCGCGGCACGCCAGGTACTTGGAACGAACCAGCTCCAGCCGCTCCCAGTCGTAGTCGAACGAGAAGTAGTTGCGCTTGAAGTGACGGAACCGGCGCAGCTCCGAGAGCGCCCGCCAGGTGGCGTCCGAAATGACCCGCTCCCGGACTCCGGGCACGGTCCAGGTCATGGCGCGCAGCAGGTGCTCGTGCCAGCGGGAGTCGTCAAGCGCGTTCTCGAAGAACTGGCTGATGCGCAGAAACGCGCTCTCCAGGCAGGTGTAGAACGACACCATCACGTCGCTGACGATGATCGCGTTCTCCACCGACTGCACGGCGGCCTGCGGCTGCCCATGGAACCGATCGTAAAACCGGTCGATGCGTTCGAGCACCGGCAGCGCGGCGTCGAGCTCGGCCGCCAGCGCCGCGACGTGGGCCGGGAACGGCGCCAGCGCCACGAGGCGCTCGTGAAGCTCGAAGCGCGCGTCCGGCGCGTCCATTTCGTGCTGCCGGGTCGCCTCACGTCCCCGCAGAACGGCTACCGTGTCCGCCGAACCGATTCTCACGTCTCGCATCCCCCGCGCCCCAGTATAACCATCTGCGGCCGATCTTGCGCATTCCGGCAGGCCGTGGCACCATCCAAGCTGGAGGAGGACGAACAACTGGGAGCGACGCTGCAGATGATCCGCCGGTGGGGTAGTTGCCGCAGGCGCAGCACGGCTGCGCTGGCCGTGCGCCGGGTGTCGCCGGCGCGGTGCGCGCCGCGGGTGGGGTGAGATGGCGCAGTACCTGACCCGCCGGCTGCTCAACATGGTGGTCACGCTCCTGCTCATCTCGGTCATCTCCTTCGCCATCATCCAGTTGCCGCCCGGCGACTACCTGACCAGCTACATTGCCCAGCTACGCGCCGCCGGCGAAGAGGTCAACGAGGAACTGATCGCCAGCCTGCGCCTGCAGTACGGGCTCGGCAAGACGCCGGTCCAACAGTATTTCAAGTGGGTCTGGAACTTTGTGCAGGGCAACATGGGCCAGTCCTTCATCTACGACCGGCCGGTGAACGACCTGATCTGGGAGCGGCTGGGCCTGACCTTCGTGATCGCGTCCGCGTCGCTCGTGTTCACGTGGCTGCTGGCGCTGCCGATCGGCATCTACTCCGCGGTACGGCAGTATTCGATCGGCGACTACATCTTCACCTTTCTGAGCTTCATCGGCTTGGCAATCCCCAACTTCATGCTCGCCCTGGCGCTGATGTTCGCCGGCTTCAAGTGGCTGGGGCTGGACGTCGGCGGACTGTTCTCGGTGGAGTACGAGACCGCTCCCTGGTCGCTGGCGAAGTTCGTGGACCTGCTGGAGCATCTGTGGGTACCGACCATCGTGCTCGGCACCGCCGGCACCGCCGCGCTGGTGCGCATCATGCGCGCCAACTTGCTGGATGAGCTGCGCAAACTGTACGTAATTACCGCCCGCGCCAAGGGCGTCGCCGAGGCGCGCGTCATCATCAAGTATCCGGTGCGCATTGCCCTCAACCCCTTCATCTCTTCAATCGGCTGGATCCTGCCGACCCTGATTTCCGGCGCCACGATCACCGCAATAGTACTCAACCTGCCGACGACGGGTCCGATGCTCGTCGATGCGCTGCTGCAACAGGACATGTTCCTGGCCGGCAGCTTCATCATGCTGCTGTCGACGCTTACCGTGCTCGGCATGCTGATCTCGGACGTGATGCTGGTTCTGGTCGACCCGCGTATCCGCATAGGCATGACCAATGAGTAACCGAAGCGAGGAGGCTCGCGACCTGGCCTATGCCTCGCAGTGGCGGCTGGTGTTCATCCGCCTGCGGCGTCATCGGCTGGCCATCGCGTCCGGCATCGTACTGGCGGCGATGTACCTCATGGCGGCGTTCGCTCCGTTCCTGAGCCCGCATCACCCCACCGAGAAGAGCCTCGCCTACCGCGAAGCACCGCCCCAGCGCCTCCACTTCTTCAGCGATCAGGGCCTGCACCTGCGCCCCTTCGTCTATCCGTTCACCGCGGTCACCAACCGGGAGACGTTCCAACGCGACTATCTCGAGGACCGCTCCGAGCGCTACCCGCTGCGCTTCTTCGTGCGCGGTTACCGCTACCGGCTCCTGTGGTTGTTCGAGTCGGACCTTCACCTGTTCGGTACCGGCACGGAGGATGTGCCGGTCCACCTGCTTGGCACCGACCATCTCGGCCGGGACATGCTGGCGCGGGTGATGTACGGCGCTCAGATCTCCTTGTCGGTTGGCTTGGTCGGCGTCGCGATCAGCTTTCTCCTGGGCATTTTGATCGGCGGCATCGCCGGCTACTTCGGCGGTCTGATCGACGAGGCCGTGCAGCGCCTGGTGGAGGTGCTGTTGTCGATTCCGCAATTGCCGCTGTGGATGGGGCTGTCGGCGGCGTTGCCGACGTCATGGCCGGTAGTCAGGATGTACTTCGCCATCACCATCATCCTGTCGTTGGTCGGCTGGACGCGGCTGGCGCGCGAGGTACGCGGCAAGTTCCTGTCGTTGCGCCGGGAGGATTTCGTGGTGGCGGCGCAGATTGCCGGGCGCCGCGACTTGCCGATCATCTTCGGCCACATGGTGCCCTCCTTCCTCAGCCACATCGTCGCGTCGCTGACGCTCAGCATCCCGCTGATGATTATCGGCGAAACGTCGCTCTCATTCCTGGGTCTCGGCATGCAGGCGCCGGCCATCAGTTGGGGCGTGCTGCTCCAGAACGCGCAGAAGTGCAGACTCTGGAGTTGGCGCCGTGGTTGATGATTCCGGCGCTGTACGTGATCGTGACCGTGCTGGCCTTCAACTTCCTCGGCGACGGTCTCCGTGACGCCGCCGACCCCTACGGATAGACCTCGGGGCCGGCCGCGTCACGCGTCAGGCGGCGATTGCGCGCAGGGCGGCGGCCGCGGACCGCAGCGCCTGCAGCTTGCTGCGGGCAGCCGCGACCAAGCCGGCGGCCAGGTCCGGCTGCCTGCTCCGGGCGGCCTGCAGCTCGGTCAGCCGGCCCGGGTCAATGCTGCCGGCGCCGGAGAACGCGCCGCTCACCGTACCGGCCAGAGCGCCGATGGTGTCGGCGGCGCGGCCGAAACCGGCGCCGCAGGTGACCGCCTGCTCCACGTCACCGCCCGTCAACTCGAAGATGGCCAGCGCCACCGGAACGGTCTCGCGCGGGTCCATCGGCAGCGGCCGCAGCCACTCGTCGCCGCGGCGCCGGCAAATCTCGTCGCGGAAGGAATCGTAACTGCCGGCCGCGGTGGCGAGTTCGCGCGCCCGCCGGATGAGGTCCGCCATCTCGGCGCCGCTCACCGGCAGAATCACGTCGACCGCGGCGTCGAGCACGCTGTCGACGGTCGCGTCCGTGCGGCACGCCGCCGCCACCGCCGCCGCCACCGCGGCAGCCGCATCCTGGCAGAACCCCACGTCGTAAAGGTGTAGCAGGGTCGCCAGCTCGTAAGCCTGCAGCGCCGCCTGGCGCGGGTTGCAGGCGTTGACGATGCCGACCGGCCCCATCGCCACGGCGCCGGTGGAATGCGGCATTGCCCCCAGGCCGGCGTAACGCGGCGGATAGGAACTGCGGCCGACCGCGCTGTAGATCTGCTGCACCGAGATGAAGAAGTCGCCGTCGCGGCGGAACTGCGGCGAGTGGTTGCGTATGGCCCGCGCCCAGTCGTCCAGCGTTGCGCGCCCGCGGGTCTCCACCAGCATCCGCGCCACGATCTCCACCATGGCGGTCTCGTCGCTGCAGGAGTCGAACCCGGCTGCGCCGCCGCCTTGCCCGGCAGCGTCTCCCAGCGCCGCGCCGGCCAGACAGCCGGCGGCCTTGTCAATCAGTACGTTCACGACAACACCTCGTCCAACTCGCGCGCTGCCCGTTCCTCATGGTCGAGCCGGCGCAACGCGCACGCGGCCAGCCGCTCCGCCAAAGCCTCCTGATCCACCGCCGCGACCCGGCGCACCTTCGCCACCCAGTCCGGGCGAAGGCCGTCCACCCCTTGCAGCGCTCCGGCAACCGCGCCGGCGACCGATGCAATGGTGTCGGTGTTGCGGCCGAAGTTCGCCCCGTAGATCAGGGTCTTCGCGGCGTCGCCGCCGGCGACCTGGAACAGGCCGATGCAGATGGGAATGATCTCGGTGGAGTGACCGTCGGTAGTGGGGTGAAAGAAGGCCGCGCGCTGGCGGTACATCTCGTCGCGGAAGCGGCGGAAATCGCCGGTCGCGCGGGCGACCTCCAGCACCCCCCGCATCCGCTGCAGCGTCTCGCGGCCGCTGTCCGGCAGGATCGCGTCGAGCGACGCGGCGACCACCGAGTCGACCGTCGCGTCCGGCTTCATCGCCTCGGCGACGGCGGCCGCCATGGAGGCGGCGCCGTCGTGCACTACACCGGCTTCGTGCATGTGGATGAGGCTCGCCAAGTTGTAGGCTTGGCGCGCGGCCTGCTCCGGGTTGCCGGCGTTGACGATGCCTACCGGCGAGATGCACATGCCGGAACTGGTGCTGCGCGGGGTACCGAGTGAGGCCATGCGCGGGGTCACTCCCAGGTCCGCCATCTTGGTCATGACGTGCGGCACCCCGACGAAGAAGGTGCCCCGCTTTTCGCCCACGAACACCTCCCGATTCTCGACCCACACCCGGCCCCAATCGTCGAGCGTCGCGAATCCGTCGGTCCTGATCAGCGCTTCGGCCAGCAGGTCCTTCATGATCGTGTCGTCCGTTCCGTCGCCGGCAAAGTCGTCGATCCAGCCGAATCGCTGCTCGATCCTCATGTATTCCATTCCCTCGGTGTCGGTGCCCATCGCGTCGCCGATCAAGCCGGCGAGCAGGCATCCCAACGTCTTCTTGAACAGCGTGGTGCTGCGCAGGTCAGTGCTCATCGCCGGAACGCTACTCCTTAATGAACCACTGCGCCGGCGTCGTCTGTACCCAGAGATAGGTCTCGAACGAGAACGGCAGCACCTCGGGCACGTTGCGCACGCGGTTGTTGATCAGGATGGGCCGCACCGCCTTGCCGACCGTGCCAATCATCCCCAGATACTCGGACAGGAAGCCCCATACCTCGCGGCCGAGGCGCTGGTAGGTCGCCTCGTCGGTAGAGCCGACCCACTCCCACCAGTTCTCGACCAGCTCGACCACGTCGTCGGGCGGCCGCTCGCCTTCCGGCGGCTCCGGTCCCTGGCGCCCGCTACGCTCCCACTCGCGATGGCGAATCCACTGATCCCACGGAATGGCGTAGCCGTGGTAGCGCTCGTTGTCGAACATCACCCGGAACGTCACCCTGGTTTCCAGGTCGCTGTCCGAAGGAAACACCGCCACGTCCAACTCGCCCGCCAGGCTCCGCGCCTCGAACAGCTCCTGAGAAATCTGGCGCAGGTTGACCTGCAAGCCGACGTCTCGCCAGTTCTCGGCCACAATCTCGCTGACGGTGAAGCCCATGGTCCCCAGCACCGATTCGGACGAAACGAGCAGGTCGATCACGAACGGCTGGCCATCCGGACCTTCCAGCACGCCGTCGCCGTTGGTGTCATCGAGGCCGACTTCCGCCAGCCAAGACTTGGCATGATCGGGATCGTACTCGGCGTACTTGTGCACCCACGAGGGATCGGCGAACGAGGCGCCCGGGTCAATGGTCATCTGCGACGGCGTCGCCAGTCCCTGGAAGGCGAACTCGTTGACCGCGTTACGGTCGATCGCCACCGACATGGCGCGGCGGAACCGAATATCGGAGAATACCTGCCGTTTCACCGGATCAGGGTGCATCAGATTGAACTGATATCCGACCCGCGTCATCTTGGTGTCCTGCCACTGCAGGATCCGGTAGTCCCCCTCGTCCTGATTCTGCATGTACAGCGGGAACTCGTCCGGGTTCATCATCCGGCCGCCGATGTCGATCTTGCCCTGCATCATGGACAGGATCGCGACCTGCTTGTCGGAGAAGTAGCGCGCCTCGATCCGGTCGATGTAGGGAAGCTGATTTCCAGCCGTGTCGACCGCCCAGAAGTAGGGGTTGCGCACCATGTAGATGCCGGTCGCGTCCCGGTTATCCATCGTCCACGCGGAAAGCTCCGGCATCGTAAACGGCTGCTTGGGCGACATGTCACGCCGCGCCATGAAGTGGGCAATCCAGCCCTCGTAGCCGTGCTCCTTGGCCAAAGCCTCGGCGTTCTCGTTGGTGCGGGCGTGGAATTCCCGCATGTAGTGGGCGGGCACGAAAAAGTCCCCTTGCTTGATCCGGGTCCAGTTGAGCATCTGCATGGTGATCAGCTTGGAAACCGGTGCGGCGAAGGTGACCTGCAGCGTATAGTCGTCCAGCGGTTGGAAGTCGGCGAGCTGGCCGTTGATCGTGAAGCGGTTGCGCGTGCCGTGGGGAATGTCCTGATCCTTGAAGATGTACTCGTACGCGTACATGATGTCGGCGGTGGTGAACGGCATGCCGTCCGACCACTTCACTCCCGGACGCAGGTGAAAGGTCCACGCGGTGCCGTCGGGCGAAGCATCGAATCGCGAAAACAGCATCGGGATCGCCTCGCTGGTGGAAGGATCGGCGCGGTACGGAAATACCTTGTGGCCGCGATGCATGTCGCCCCAGTCGCCGGGACTGAGCCGGGCGACGCGCAACGTGCCGCCGTAGCGTCCGACCTCCTCGTAGGGCTCCAGCACCAGCGGGTCGTCCGGCAAGCGCTCGGCCACCGGCGGCAGCTCCCCGGCCCGGACCAGTTGCGCGAGTGCCGGGGCCTCGCTGAAGCTGGTGATGTTCAACGCGGCGGCCGTGGGCGCCTCAAGCCAACTCTTGGGCCAAGTATAGACCCCGCCAATCTTGACGATCTCCGCGCCGTCCGCGCCGCCCATGCCGGTGGCAGCGGCCGCGGCTTCCTCGGTGGTCGCGTCCTGGCCGGCGGCGAACGCAAGACCCGATCCGAATGCGGACGCCAACAGCGCCAGCCCCAATAACCTCAATGCTTGCATCGCTCCCTCCTGAGATCGTGCTCGTTGCTTGCCCTACGGCAAAGCTGAACGCTCAATGTGGCATGCCTGAACCAACCTGTCCAGGACGCGCGAGGAGGAGGCAAAATTGGGTATGATGGGGCCGATGACGAACGCCGAGCACCCCGCTGCCCCCGCTGCCATCGGCCTGGGGCGCCGGCAGTGATCCGCCGCTTCACGATCAAAGGGTTCAAGCGCTTCGAGCGGGAGACGGTGATCGAGCTCGATCCGGTGACCGTGCTCGTCGGCGTCAACAACAGCGGCAAGTCCACGATCCTGGACGCGCTGACGCTGTTCCAGTACTGCGTGGAGACGACCCGCCGCGCCGCCAACGGCAACGGCCCGGAAAGCGGCAACGGCCGGGGGAACGGCCCAGGCAACGGCAACGGCGCCCGGATCGACCTGGCGCAGCGGATGGTAGGCGCCGACGAGTTCGGCGTACTCCCGGTTGCCAAACCGACCGACTTGTGGCCCGGCGGACGCACCGCCATCGGCAAGATGCAACAGACCATCGAGCTGCGCGCGGAGTACGACAACGGCGCCGAGATCGCGTTCGCGCTCAAGCTCTACTTCAACAGCTTCAGCATCACCCCGACTTCCGGCGGCGACGTCACGGGCGCCGTCCGCGACCGGGACATCCGCCTGATACCGATATTTTCCGCGTTCCTGCCGCGCGAGGAGCACCTGACGTTCCCGGCGCGCCGGGAACGGATGCGGATGCAGCGCCACGGCGAGATCGTGCGCAATCTGCTTTGGGACTTGCGGGAGCGCGACGAGCCGCGCTGGAACACGCTGGTCGGGCTACTCCGCGACCTGTTCCCGGAGAGCGCGCTCCGCGTCGCCTTCGACGCCGGCATCGATCGCTTCATCACCGCCGCCTATACCGACCGGGCGCTCACCCGTGAGCTCGACGTGGTGGTCTCCGGGTCGGGGTTCCACCAGGCGCTGCAGCTCCTGGTGTCGGTGCTGACTCCAGGGGCGCGGGTGCTGCTGCTGGACGAACCGGATACCCATCTCCACGCGCGGCTGCAGGAGCAGTTCATGGCCATCATGGTGCGGCTGGCGCGTGACGAGCGGTGCCAGTTCATCCTGGCCACGCACTCGCCGCAGCTTCTGAGCGCGGCGCCCGACGGATCGATCAGGGTCTGCAAGGACGGGAGGGTCGTCCCGCTCGATCTGGGAAGCGGGCAGTTGCGGCTGCTCGAGGACCTGAGCGCCATGGATCGCATGGAGATCGTCCCGCTGCTCACCAATCGCGCGCTCGTCTTTGTCGAGAACCGGAGCGACCGCGCGTTGCTCGAAGCGTTTGCGCGCCGACACTGGGGGGAGCGAAAGCAGCGCGACGTGTGGCGCGCTCTGACGTTCCTGTACACGTACCAGGGGCCGGCGGAGGCGCGCGTGCTCGACTTGGCGCGGCAGGTGAACGAGTTGCTGGCCGGTAGCGGTATCGCCGGCCAGCCGGTCCGCATGGTGGCCATCGGCGACTGCGACTACCGCACCGACGCGGCGCGGCGCCGGGAGTTGCGCTCGCTCGCCCTACGGGCGCAATCCGAAGCGTATCGGCTCGACATCTCCGTGCGGTTGTGGGGGGCCAACGAGATCGAAAACTACCTGCTCGACGGCGAGGCGCTCGCCGCCGCGCTGGACCGGCAGGCCGCCCTGAAGGGCAGGGAGCGGGAATGGCGCGGGCGCCGGGAGGCGTTCCTGGATGAGTTGCGTTCGTTGGTGGACGGGCAGCGGGAACGGGTCCGTCAGGCGGTCGCCAGCCGCATTCTGAATGAGGACCGCCGTCTGGCGCTGAGCACGGTACTCGACCGGGCGGACGCGTTCCTCGGCAACCCGTGGGAGGAGCCGATGCGCTGGTGCGACGCGAAGGAAGTGCTCAGGAAGCTGCGCACCTGGCTGCAGGAACAGGGCATTCCCTTGCGGATCGTCGAGTCCGAAGTCATCGACGCCATGGCCGCCGTGCCCACCGATGTGCAAAAGGTCCTCCGCGAGCTGCAGCGAATCGCCAATCCGCGCGTCCGGCGGCGGCTCGATGGTTGACCCCGGTTGGCGGCGGCGGTAGCGTGGCTAGGCGTTATGTATGACTTGAGCGGGAAGGTGGCGCTGGTGACCGGCGCCGGTGGGGAGCACGGCATTGGGCATGCCATTGCGCGGCGCCTGGCGCAGGAGGGGGCGGACGTGGTGGTCAATGACTTCACCGCCCGGCCCTACCCGGACGCCGACTGGCCAGGCCTGCCCGGCGTGGTGGCCGAGGTTGAGGCGCTGGGGCGGCGCGCCGCCGCGGTGGTGGCGGACGTGGGCGACGAGCAGCAGGCGGAGCGGATGGTGGCCGAAGCGCTGGCCGCCATGGGCCGCATCGACGTGCTGGTCAACAACGCCGGCACGCTGGTGGGCGAGGACCGCGTACCGGTGGTGGATCTGGACGTGGCGTTGTGGGACGCGGTGCAGCGGGTCAACATCCGCGGCACCTTTCTGTGCTCCCGCGCCGCGGCGCGGCACATGCTGGAGCGCGGCGGCGGCGGGCGCATCATCAACGTCTCCTCGGTGGCGGGCAAACGCGGCAGCGCCCGCTACTCGGCCTACAACGCCTCCAAGTTCGCGGTAATCGGCTTTACCCAGGCGCTGGCGGCGGAGCTCGGCCCGGCGGGGGTCACCGTGAACGCGATCTGCCCCGGTCTGGTGGCCACCGAACGGGTGCCGCCGCTCGCCCGCGCGGCGTTCCCGGACCTGGAACCGGCGGCGGCGGAGCGCCAATTCACCGCCGACTACGCCGCGGGCGCGCCGCTCGGGCGGCTGGCCTTGCCGCTCGACATTGCCAACTCGGCGGCGTTCCTGGCCTCCGGCGAGGCCGCCTACGTGACCGGCCACGCGCTGACCGTGGCCGGCGGCACCTTCCTGGGCTGACCGGCGGACCGCGGCATGTACGATCAGCTTGCCACGCTCAGCAACGGCCGCAGCGGGCGGGTCTCCTCCTGGGACACCAGCGGCCGCAACCGGGACCGCTGGCTGCTGGCGCCCGGCGAAACGCGGGTGCTCGCCGACCTGGAAGGCCCCGGCGTCATCACCCATCTCTGGCTCACGCAGCGCGACCACTACCGCGAGTGCCTGCTGCGCGTCACCTGGGACGACGCTCCGGCGCCCAGCGTGGTGGTCCCGCTCGGCGACTTCTTCGGCCTCGGCCACGGCATCGTCAACAGTTACCAGTCGGCGTTGTTCAGCGCCTCCACCAACTCCAACAACCGCTTCAACGCCGGTTGCGCGCTCAACAGCTACCTGCCGATGCCCTACCGGCGGCGGGCGCTGGTGGAGCTGGTCAACGAGAGCGACGAGGAGCATCTGCAGTACTTCTACGTCGACTACGAGCGGCTGCCGGCGGCGCGCGCGGAGTCCGGCTACCTGCACGCCGAGTTCCGGCGCGCCAACCCGTTCGGCGGATGGGGGCACGAAATCCGCGTCAATGCCCCGGAGGCGGACGTCGTCAACCGGGAGCGCGCGGCGTGGGAGAACAACTACCTGATCCTGGAAACGCGCGGGCGCGGCCACTACCTGGGCTGCAACCTGTCGGTGACCAACTTTCAGGGCACCTGGTGGGGCGAGGGCGACGACATGATCTGGGTGGACGGCTACCGCTGGCCGCCCGACCTGCACGGCACCGGCAGCGAGGACTACCTGAACCAGGCTTGGCGGATGCAGGACAACGCCTTTCTGCGCAACGGCTCCTCGATCTACGAGCGCAACACCGGCGGCTACCAGACCAGCTACGTGCTGCACCTGGAGAACCCGGTGCGCTTTCGGCAGGAGATCAAGGTGACCATCGAGCACGGCCACGGCAACCACCTGGCCAACGAGATGGCCTCCACGGCCTACTGGTACGCCGCCGAGCCCGCGGCCGCGGCCACGCCGCCGCCGGTGGCCGCCCGCCTGCCGGTGCTGCGCGACAACCAGGGGCGCTGGCTGCCCGACCCGGCGCGCCGCCATCCCGGCCGCCCCGTGCCGCTGACCCCGGAAATGCGCGCCATGAAGGCGCGCGCCGCCGGCGCCGGCGAGGAGTAAACAGGGGCGCGGCCCGCGGTCCTCCTGCGGTGTGGCCTCCCTGGGCCGCACCGGGGGGCAAGCGGGCGACTCCGCGGCGAGCGCCTGCCCGCGCCGAGTGCCGCCCGCGCGCCGCGCGTACTTGGCTCACTGGCGCCGGGGGCGCCGGTGGTGTAGGGTGCCGCGTATGAGCGACGTGCTTCCGACGCGGCCCCTGGGCGCTACCGGGGAACAGGTCTCGATCTTGGGCATGGGCGGCGCCCACGTGGCCACCGCCGCCGCCGGCAACTCCGATAGCGAGGTGGTGCGCGTCATCCGCCACGCCATCGACCGCGGCGTCACCTTCATGGACAACGCCTGGGAATACAACGACGGGCGCTCCGAGGAGTTGATGGGCGCCGCGCTCGAAGGCCGGCGTTCCGAGGTGTTCCTGATGACCAAGGTGTGCGGGCGCGACCGCGCCGACGCCCTCTCCAACCTGGAGGACAGCCTGCGCCGGCTGCGTACCGACGTGATCGACCTGTGGCAGTTCCACGAGATCAACTACGCCACCGACGACGAGCTGGTGTTCGCCGCCGACGGCGCCGCCGAAGCCGCCCGCCAAGCGTTGGCCGACGGCAAGGTGCGCTACGCCGGCTGCACCGGCCACAAGGATCCGGCCTATCTGCTGGCCATGCTCGGCCACGAGTTCCCCTGGTCCACGGTGCAGATGCCGGTCACGGTGATGGACCCGCACTACAAGAGCTTCATCCGCGCCGTGCTGCCGGAGGCGCAACGCCGCGGCATCGGCGTCATCGGCATGAAGGCGCTCGGCGGCCGCGCCCAGTTCCTCGGCGCCGCCGGGCTGACCGTGGCCGAATGCCTGCGGTTCGCCCTGTCGCAGCCGGTCGCCACGCTGGTGTCCGGCATGACCTCGGTAGATCTGGTGGATCAGAACAGCGCGGTGGCGCGCGACTTCGTACCCATGAGCGCCGGCGAGCAGGAGGAGTTGCTGCGCCGCGTGCGCCCGGTGGCCGCGGACGGGCGCCTGGAGTGGTACAAGTCCACCCAGCTCTTCGATGCCGCGCCGCACCGCAACCAGCACGGCTTTCCGGACCCCGCCGAGCTGCCGCAACCGCAGCCGGCCGCCGCGGCGAGGAGGACGGCATGAAGATTCTGGTCAGCTTTTCGTTTACGCCGGAGCAGCGCGCCGAGCTGGAGGCCGCGGCGCGCCGCGGCGGCGGCCACGAGGTGCTATTCGCGGACGACGCCGCGGCGGCGCTGGCGCTGGCGCCGCAGGCGGAAGTGGTGATGGGCGCGCTCACCGCGGAGCTGCTGCTGGCGGCGCCCAACCTCAAGTGGGCGCACTCCTTCAGCGCCGGCCTGGACGCACTGCTCACCCCGGCGCTGGCGGAGCTGCCGTTCACCCTCACCAACATGGCCGGCAAGTACGCGGTGCAGGGCGGCGAGCACGCCTGGGCGCTGCTGTTGGCGCTGAGCCGCGGGGTGGCGCGGGGAGCGGCCAACCGGCGCTGGGAGCGCTACGCTGTAACGTCGCTCACCGGCGGCACGCTGCTGATCATCGGGCTGGGCGGATTCGGCATGCAGACCCTGCAGCGCGCCGCCGGCTACGAGATGACGGTGCTGGCACTGGACCCGGTGCGCAGCGCCGGCGCGGCGCCGGAGGGGGTGGCGGAGCTGCTGCCGCCGACGCGCGCCAACCTGCACGCGTTTCTGGCGCGCGCCGACGCGGTGGCGGTGACCTGTCCGCTGGTCCCGGAAACCTACCACCTGATCGGGGCGGACGAACTGGCGCGGATGAAGCCCGGTGCCTTCCTGGTAAACGTCAGCCGCGGCGGCATTATCGACGAGCCGGCGCTGATGCACGCGTTGCGCGCCGGCGCCATCGCCGGGGCGGGCCTGGACGTGTGCGAGGTGGAGCCGGTGCCGGACGACAGCCCGTTGTGGACCACGCCCAACCTGGTGATAACGCCGCACCGCGCCGGCTTCTCGCAACGGCGCCTGGCGGAGACCTTTACCTTCGCGCTGGAGCAGCTCGAGCGCTACCTCGCCGGCCAGCCGTTGCGCAACGTCACCGACAAACGCGCCGGTTTCTAAGAGGCGCGCCGGCTTCGCGGCGCGGCGGGGGTCAGACGCGGGTATAGGGGTCGGCGGCGTCGCGCACGCCGTCGCCGACGAAGTTGAAGGCCAGGATGCTCACCACCACGAACGCCGCCGGCAGCAGGATCCAGGGCGACTCGGCGAGCACGCGAATCGCCTGCGCGTCCTTGAGCAGCACCCCCCAACTGATCGCCGGCGCCTGCATCCCCAGGCCGATAAAGCTCAGCGCGGTCTCGCCCAGGATCATCTGCGGTATCGCCAGGGTGAGCCGCGCAATGATGTAGCTCATGAACGACGGCAGCAGATAGCGAAAGATGATGCGCACGTTGCCGGCGCCGTCCAGCACCGCGGCCCCGACGAAGTCCTCCTCACGCACCGCCAGGAAGCGCCCGCGCACCACCCGCGCGATGCTGGTCCAGCCGACGATGGAGAGGATGATCACGATTGCGAAGTAGGTCCTGGTCACCGGCCAGTTGGGCGGCAGCGCCACGCTCAGGCTCATCCACAACGGCAGCGTCGGGATGGCGCGCAACGACTCGATGACGCGCTGGATCGCCATGTCCACGCGCCCGCCCAGATAGCCCGACAACCCGCCGATCAGGGTGCCCAAAAAGAAGCTCATCGCAATGCCCAGCAGGCCGATGGTGAGCGAGATGCGCGCGCCGTAGACGATGCGCGTGAACAGGTCGCGGCCCACCGTGTCATGGCCGAGCAGCGAGAAGCGCGCTTCGGTGTCGCGGACGCCGAACAGATGCAGGTCGCTCTCGAACAGCCCCCACAGCCGGTAGGGGTCGCCGCGCACGAACAGGTGCAGCGGATGGCGCACCGCGGTGTTCTCGGTGTAGATCGTCGCCCAGGTCACTTCGTCCAGCGACTTGAGCTGAGGATGCACGAACGGGCGCAGGTAGAAGCGCCCCTCGGCGTCGCGGAAGTGGATGCGCTGCGGCGGCGCCAGCGTCAGCTCGTCGACGAACTTGTAAGGGTCGTAGGGCGCCACGAACTCGGCGAAGATGCCGGCCAGGTAGAACAGCGCCAGCACGATGAGCGCCGCCACCGCCAGGCGGTGCTTGACGAAGCGCCAGCGGATGAGCTGCCACTGCGACGCGACCAGCAGCCGCTGGCCGGACTCTGCGGCGGGAGCCGCGGCGGGCGCGGCCGCGGGAGCCGGGGCTGCGGGCGCCGCTCCGGTGGCGCCCGCGCTCACCCGGTCCGCGCTCACGCCGCCGCCTCCGGCGGCTTGATGCCGGCCAGGGCCAGCTCTTCGGCAAAGTGGCAGGCCGCCTGATGCGGCGCCTCCTGCCCTCCCGGCGCCGCCACCGTGCGCAACGCCGGCGCCTCGGCGCGGCACCGCTCCTGCGCGTAGTGGCAGCGCGGGTGAAACGCGCAGCCCGCCGGCAGGTTGCTCGGGTCCGCCACCTCCCCGCGCAGCACGATGCGCGGCCGGTCGCGGGTAGCGGGATCGGGGTTGGGCGCCGCCGACATCAACGCCTCGGTGTAGGGGTGGCGCGGGCGCAGGTACAGCTCCTCGGTCTCCGCGCTCTCCACGATCTTGCCGGCGTACATCACCGCCACCCGCTCCGCCTCGTACTTCACCACCGCCAGGTTGTGCGCCACGAACAGGTAGGTGAGCCCGAGCCGGGTCTGCAACTCCTTGAGCAGGTTGAGAATCTGCGCCTGCACCGAGACGTCCAGGGCGGACACCGGCTCGTCGGCGATCACCACCTTGGGATCCAGCGCCAGGGCGCGCGCAATGGCGATGCGCTGCCGTTGGCCGCCGCTGAAGGCGTGCGGATAGCGGTTCATCAGCGCCGGGTCCAGGCGCACCATGCGCAGCAGCTCCGCCACCCGGTCGTGCAGCTCGGCGCGGCCGGCGGTATAGCGGTTGATCACCAGCGGCTCGCCGATGATCTGCAGCAGGGTCATGCGCGCGTTCAGGGAGGAGTAGGGGTCCTGATAGATCATGCGGATGTTGCGCCGCGCAATCTTCAACTCGCGCAGCTCCAGGCGCGTCAGATCGACCGGCGCGTCCCCGTCGAGCGCGAACCACACCGCGCCGCCGGTGGGCTTGAGCGCCTGGATGACGCAACGCCCGGTGGTGGTCTTGCCGCAGCCGCTCTCGCCCACCAGGGCCAGCGTTTCGCCCGAGTTCAGCTCGAAGCTCACGTCGTCCACCGCCTTGACCAACCCCACGCGGCGGCGCAGAAAGCCGCGCTCCACCGGAAAGTGCTTGACCAGATTGCGCACGGCCACGATCGGCGGCGGCGCGCTCACGCCGCCCCCTCGCGCCCGCCGTACAGAAAGCAGCTCACCACGTGTCCCGGCGCGACGTCGGTGAGCGGCGGGTCGCTCCGCTCGCATACCCCGCCGATGACGTCGCGGCAGCGGGGATGGAACTTGCAGCCGGCCGGCATCGCGTAGGGGCTCGGCACCACCCCCTCAATCGGGTCAATCTCCACCCGCCCCGGCTCCATCTTCGGAATCGAGGCCAGCAGCCCGCGCGTGTAGGGGTGCTGCGGGCGGTGGAATATGTCCTCCACGGCGCCGTACTCCACCTCCTTGCCCAGGTACATGATCATCACCCGGTCGCAGGTCTCGGCGATCACGCCCAGGTCATGGGTGATCATGATGATCGCCATCCCCAACTCGGCCTGAATCTCGCGCATCAGCTCCAGCATCTGCGCCTGGATGGTCACGTCCACGGCGGTGGTGGGCTCGTCGGCAATGAGCAGCTTGGGCTGGCACGCCAGCGCCATCGCCACCATCGCGCGCTGCCGCATGCCGCCGGACAGGTTGAAGGTGTACTGGTCGATGTTCTGCGCCGGGTTGGGCAGGCCGACGCGGCGCAGCATCTCCAGCGCCTGCGCGCGCGCCTGCTGCTCGGTAACCTGCTGGTGGATGCGCACCGTTTCGATGATCTGATTGCCAATGGTGTGCACGGGGCTGAACGAGGTCATCGGCTCCTGGAACACCATGGCGATTTCCTTGCCGCGGATGCTGCGAATCAGCGTGCCGTCCGCTTCTTCGGCGGCCAGGTCGAGGGTGGCGCCGCCGCCGTTGCTACCGTTGCCGCCGCCGCGAAACAGGATGCGGCCGCCGACGATGCGCCCGTTGTCGGGCACAATGCGCAGGATCGACTGGCTGGTGACGCTCTTGCCGCAGCCGCTCTCCCCGGCGATGCCGAGGACCTCCCCCTGCGTCACGTCGAAGCTCACCCCGTCCACCGCCCGCACCACCCCTTCGCGGGAAAAGAACCAGGTTTGCAGGTTGCGCACTGACAGCAGGGTATCGGCAGGCAGCTCCGGCACCGCCTCCCGCTCCCGGCGCCGCGCGCGGCGCCCGGCGGTGCGGCCGCCGCGGCGGCTCACACCGCCTCCCGGATGCGCGGGTCCACCACCGCCAGCAGGATGTCGCTGAGCAGAGTGCCCACCAGCGTCAGCAGCGCCAGGATCATCACGATGCTGGCCGCCAGGAACATGTCCTGTTGCTGCAGCGAGCGCAGCAGGACCGGCGCCAGGGTCGGCAGCCCCAGCACCAGGGAGACCAGCACCTCGCCTTCCACCAGCGCCGGCAGGGTCCAGCCCACGGTGCTGATTACCGGGTTGAAGGCGATGCGCAACGGGTACTTGTAGAGCAGCTTGGTGGGCCCCACGCCGCGCGCCCGCGCCACGATCACGTAGGGCCGGTGCAGCTCGTCGAGCAGGTTGGCGCGCATGGTGCGAATCAGCTCCGCGGTGCCGGCGGTGGCCACCACCAGCGCCGGGATCCAGATGTGCCCCAACAGATCCAGCACCTTGGCGATGCTGAACGGGGCGTTCTGAAACTCCGGCGAGTAGAGCCCCACGGCCACGTTGCCGGTCCACAGGAACAGCAGCCAGAGCATTACCAGCGCGAACAGGAAGTTGGGCGTGGCGACGCCCAGAAACCCGATCACCGTGAACACGTAGTCCGCCGCCGAGTACTGCCGGGTGGCGGACAGGATGCCGATCGGCACGCCGATCACGTAGACGATGATCAGCGAGAACAGCGAGATGGAAATGCTCGCCGGCAGCCGGGCCGCTATCACCTTGGTGACCGGCTCCTTGAGCTGCATCGCGTACCCCAGCCGCCCCTGCACCAAGTTGGTGACCCAGCGCCAGTACTGCACGTGAATCGGCTTGTCGAGGCCGAAGCTGGCGCGCAACGCGTCGACCAGTTCCGGTTCGACCATTTCGCCGCGCGACTCGCGCACCGCGATGTAGGAGGTCACGTAGTCGCCGGGCGGCGCCTGAATGATGATAAAGCCGACCACGCTGATGATGATCAGCGTGGGAATCATGACCAGCAGCCGCCAGCCGATGAAGCGCGCCATTTTTTTTGAGGGCTGGTCCGGGCCGGCGGCGGCCGCGGGCGCCGCCGGCGCCGTAGCGCGGCTGAATTGGTTGCCGCGCCGGGCGCCGCGCGCCCTACCCGCGGCCCCGCGCCGGTGGGCGGCGCAGGGTCCCGCGGGAGGCCGCTACCGGTAGCCGGCTGCTACCGGCAGCCGCCGGTCAGCCGTCGGCGCGGTACGCCCAGGTCTCGGGAGCGGCGTAATACCACTCGGGCGCCACCGGGTTGGGGATGTTGTACATGCGGTCCGAGAACGGCGCGTAGTACACCTGCACCAGGTCCGCCGGCTGCTTGATGGAGCCGATGATCCACAGGTTGTCCTGGTGGATGCGGTACATCTCCGCTTCCAACTCAAACCGCTTTTGGGCGTCGGTCTCGGCCAGGAATTCCTCGAAGATCTGGTACAGACGCTTCACGCCCTCCGGCGGCTCCTCGCCGTCGGCGCCGTCGGTCAGGACCCAGCGCGCCCACGGCGGATTGACCAACCAGTTGGGACACACCGGCACCGGCTCGCAACGCAGCGCGCCGATGATCGGCGCCGCGCCGGCCCAGTTGACCGGGCGAATCTGCAGTTCGTAGTCGCCGGACGACCGGCGCGCCGAGTGGTCGCTGCCCGCCATCGGGCGAATGACGGTCTTCAGGCCCAGGTCTTCCCAGCCCTGCGCGATCAGCTCGGCAATCGGCACCTGCTGAATCCAGCCGGTATGCACCTGCGCCACCAACTCGAACGGACGCCCGTCCGGCAGCACGCGCTGGCTGCGGTCGCTGTTCCAGGTCAGGCCCAGACCATCCAGGATCTGGTTGGCCCGGTCCGGGTCGTGCTCCATGTGCTGCTTGAAGGCGGCGCTGCCGCCGTCGTACACCGACGAGTCGGGGGGCGCCACCTGGGACGGCTTGTACTGCCCCTTGAACACCACCTCGTTGATCTCGTCGCGGTCGTAGCCGATCGACAACGCGACGCGGAACTCCTTGTCGCGGAACAGCTCGCGCAGCACCGGATCGTCAATCGACATGTTGAAGGTGATGACCCCCAGCACGTCCGACCAGCCAAACTGCGGATAGAGCTGGTAGCCGCCGCGCTCCTCGTTCTGCTTGAGCACCGGGTAGTTGGTGGCGTAGCCGAGGGTGTAGGGGTTCATGTAGTCGTTCTCGCCGGCCATCACCTTGAGCAGGATCGCCTCGCGGTCGCCCATGTTGGGGCGGCTCACCCGGTCGATATAGGGAAGCTGGTTGCCGGCTACGTCGATCTTCCAGTAGTACGGGTTGCGCTCCAGGTCCTGCACCGGCGCGCTGTTGCCCCGGTTGAGCGTGCGCCAAGCGAAGATCGTCGGCGTGTTGGGGTTGTTGTACCAGTACGCCTCGTCCCAGAACAGCTCCACCCAGGTGTTGAACCCCTTCTCCTTGACGGTGGCGGCCACCTCGTCGGCGTCCGTATAGCCGGGATGAAACTGCGCCAGGTAGTGCGCCGGGCGGTACGGCATCGGCCGCCAGCGGTTGAGGCGCTCGTGCAGCACCCCGTACGGCGCCCGGAAGGTCATCACGATGGTGTTGTCGTCCACCTTGGTGACGGTTCCCATCTCCCCGCCCGCCTTCATGTTGTTCACGCCGTTGGGCCGCAGCTCCTGGTTGAGCGCGATCGCCTCGTACCAGAACATGAAGTCGTCGGCCCCGAACGGCTCGCCGTCCGACCACTTGATGCCTGGGCGGATGGTGAAGGTGGTGGTCCTGCCGTCGGCGCTGGTGTCAGCGGCCATGAACACGTTGGGCAGGACGCCTTGCATGTTGGAGCCGTAGACGTGCGGGAACTCGCGCAGCAGGTCTTCGAGGAAGTCGACGTTGCCCTCGTGGCCGTTGATCATGGTGCCGCCGTATTCGGCGATGCGGTCGGCGGGCTGCATGACCAGCGGTTCGTCGGGCAGGCGGTCCTCCACCGGGGGCAGGGAGCCGTTGGCCACCAGCGGATCGAGCACCGGCGATTGCTGGAAGGAGCTGATGCTGTTGCCGGTGGCGCGTTCGTAGTCGGCGATGGTGTTGTACTGCACCACCTGGCGGGTGGGCTCGAAGTCCACCATCTTGGCGCCCATGTCGGCGCCGGCGGCGGCGTCGCTGTCGCCGCCCTCGGTTTCGCCCGAAGCGAACGCCAGGCCGGCGCTCAGGACAAGGGCGATGGCAGCAAGGGCAGCCCAGTGCGATTTCTGCATGATAGGAAGCCTCCTCTTACGGAAAACGTAGGTTGTGTGGTCCAGCTTACCCCGAAGGGGCGTCAAGGGGAAAGGGGCCGGCCGCGGCGGCGTTGGCGCGGGCGTGTTGGTACACCGCGTCCTGCACCTCCAGCACGCGCACCGCCTGCATCACGTCGGGGTCGCCGGCGCGCCCGGCGGCAATCGCCTCCAGGCCCCACTGCACCACGCGCCGCATGCGCTCGCCGTGGCCGAGGTCGGGGGTAATCGCCACCCCGGCGCTGGTGTGCACCTCGATCAGCGGCTCGCCGCGGTCGCCGTAGCGCTCGAATACCGACGCCTTGCTGCCCACGAAGCGAAAGAAGTGATCGCCGGCGCGCGTGCCCGAGGGGTAGTTGAAGCCCGACTCGATGATGCCGGTGACGCCGGAGGCGGTGCGGACGATGCCCACCGCGGTGTCCTCCACCTCGCGGCGGTGCAGCAGGTTGGAGAGCACGCCGCCCACCACCGTGACCGGCCCGCTGCCGGCGAACTGCAGAAAGGTATCGATGCCGTGCGACGCCTCCACGATCCAGGAGCCGCCGCCCGACTGCGCCGGCTGGTTGAGCCAGTAGGAGGGGGTGGGGTCGTAGCGGGTCGGCGGCCCGTTGTTGAGGCGGCTGCTGTACAGGGTCAGCTCGCCGAGGCTGCCGTCGGCGGTCATCTGCGCCACCTTCTCGACCAGCAGGCTGCCGCGGTTGGGCAAGGTCAGGGCGTGAGGGACGCCGTGCTCGATGGTGGCTTCGGCGGCAGGCTGCAGGCGCGCCGCGCAGTCCGCGAACGGCTTGTCCAGCAGGTAGGGAATCCGGCGGTCCACGCACGCCTGCACGTAGCCGGGAATCGCCACGTGCTTGCCGCACACGATGGCGGCGTCGGGTTGCGCCGCGTCCAGGCAGGCGCCCGCCTCCGCGTAACCGGGGCAGCCGAACTGCTGCTCCAACTGCTGCCGCGGCTCCGGCTCCGGGTCCATCACGGCGACGACTTCATGTCCCATCTCGCGCACGGTCGCGGCAATGCCGCGCCCGTGATGACTGTACGAAAGAGCGGCCAAACGCATCCCCGCATCCTACCACGCGCTCGCGCCCGCCGCACCCCCGGCCGCCCTGCCTGCAATCGGCGGATTGAAAGTGCGACTTGCAATCCGCCGATACGGCGCCGGGCTTCGGCGCCGAAGTTGCGGCGGCGGCCCCCGCCGGCGTGGGAGGCGGCTAAGCGGGCAGCCGCCTCCTCACGCCGCTACGGGGTAGTTGCCGGCGGTCAGCCGTCGGCGCGGTAGGCCCAGGTTTCGGGAGCGGAGTAATACCACTCGGGCGCTACCGGGTTGGGAATGTTGTACATGCGGTTGGAGAACGGCGCGTAGCGGATCTGGATCAGGTCCGCCGGCTGCTTGATGGACCCGATCAGCCACAGGTTGTCCTGGTGGATACGGTACATCTCGGCTTCCAGCTCAAACCGCTTTTGCGCGTCGGGCTCGGCCAGGAATTCTTCAAATATCTGGTACAGGCGCTTAACGCCGTCCGGCGGTTCCTCGCCGTCCGTGCCGCCGGTCAGGACCCAGCGCGCCCACGGCGGATTGACCAGCCAGTTGGGGCAGATCGGCACCGGCTCGCAACGCAACGCGCCGATGATCGGCGCGACGCCGGCCCAGTTGACCGGACGAATCTGCAGCTCGTAGTCGCCCGCCGACCGGCGCGCCGAGTGGTCGCTGCCCTGCAGCGGCCTGATGACCGTCTTGAGGCCGAGGTCTTCCCAACCTTGCGCGATCAGCTCGGCGATCGGCACCTGCTGGATCCAGCCGGTATGCACCTGCACCACCAGCTCGAACGGGCGCCCGTCCGGCAGCACGCGCTGGCTGCGGTCGCTGTTCCAGGTCAGGCCCAGACCATCCAGGATCTGATTGGCCCGGTCCGGGTCATGCTCAGTGTGCTGCTTGAAGGCGGCGCTGGCGCCGTCGTACACCGACGCGTCAGGCGGCGCGACCTGCGAGGGCTTGTACTGTCCGCTGAACACCACCTCGTTGATCTCGTCGCGGTCGTAGCCGATCGACAACGCGACGCGGAACTCCTTGTCGCGGAACAGCTCGCGCAGCACCGGATCGTCAATCGACATGTTGAAGGTGACGACTCCCACCACGTTCGACCAGCCGTACTGCGGATAGAGCTGGTAGCCGCCGCGCTCCTCGTTCTGCTTGAGCACCGGGTAGTTGGTGCTGAAGCCAAGGGTGTAGGGGTTCATGTAGTCGTTCTCACCGGCCAACACCTTGAGCAGAATCGCTTCGCGGTCGCCCATGTTGGGGCGGCTCACCCGGTCAATGTAGGGAAGCTGGTTGCCGGCTACGTCGATCTTCCAGTAGTAGGGATTGCGCTCCAGGTCCTGCACCGGCGCGCTGTTGCCGCGGTTGAGCGTGCGCCAGGCGAAGATCGTCGGCGTGTTGGGATTGTTGTACCAATACGCCTCGTCCCAGAACAGCTCCACCCAGGTGTTGAACCCCTTCTCCTTGACGGTGGCGGCCACCTCGTCGGCGTCCGTATAGCCGGGATGAAACTGCGCCAGGTAGTGCGCCGGGCGGTACGGCATCGGCCGCCAGCGGTTGAGGCGCTCGTGCAGCACCCCGTACGGCGCCCGGAACGTCATCACGATGGTGTTGTCGTCCACCTTGGTGACGGTTCCCATCTCCCCGCCCGCCTTCATGTTGTTCACGCCGTTGGGGCGCAGCTCCTGGTTGAGCGCGATCGCCTCGTACCAGAACATGAAGTCGTCGGCCCCGAACGGCTCGCCGTCCGACCACTTGATGCCGGGGCGGATGGTGAAGGTGGTGGTCCTGCCGTCGGCGCTGGTGTCAGCGGCCATGAACACGTTGGGCAGCACGCCCTGCATGTTGGAGCCGTAGACGTGCGGGAACTCGCGCAACAGGTCTTCGAGGAAGTCGACGTTGCCCTCGTGGCCGTTGATCATGGTGCCGCCGTACTCTGCGATGCGGTCGGCGGGCTGCATGACCAGCGGTTCGTCGGGCAGGCGGTCCTCCACCGGGGGCAGGGAGCCGTTGGCAACCAGCGGATCGAGCACCGGCGATTGCCGGAAGGAGCTGATGCTGTTGCCGGTGGCGCGTTCGTAGTCGGCGATGGTGTTGTACTGCACCACCTGGCGGGTGGGCTCGAAGTCCACCATCTTGGCGCCCATGGCGGCGCCGGCGGCGGCGTCGCTGCCGCCGCCCTCGGTTTCGCCCGAAGCGAACGCCAGGCCGGCGCTCAGGACGATGGCAGCAAGGGCTGCCCAATGCGGTTTACGCATGATGCAAGCCTCCTATACGGAAACGTAGGTTGCCTGACAGCTTACCCCACTCACCGCCGGCTCCGCCAAGCGCGGACGCGCGCCCGCCCTGGGTCGGTCGCCCCGCCGGCAGGGCAAGCGTTCAGACGCAGGCGTGCCAGGGGCGGGTGACGTGGCCGCGGCGGCGGAGCCAGCGGTCGCCGCCGTACACCAGCACGCCGTGCGGGGCCGCCTTGCCGCCGAGGGAGCAGAACCAGTCCAGTCCGTCGTACAACCCGCCGCGCAGCGTCATACCCGCCTTCATCTCCACCGGCAGCAGGCGCGCGCCGTCGTCGATCACCAGATCCACTTCGTGACCGCTGCGGTCGCGCCAGAAGTACAACGGCGAGCGGACGCCGCGGTGGGTGAACGCCTTGAGATACTCACTCACCACGAAGCTCTCGAATATGGCGCCGCGGCTGGCGTGCATGGTGAGCTGTTCGGGGGCGCGGACGAGCAGCAGGTGGCACAGCAGGCCGGGGTCCAGGAAGTAGAGCTTGGGACTCTTGACGACCCGCTTGGAAAAACTGTGGTGATGCGGAGGCAGCAGGTGCACGACGAACAGAGCCTTCAGCAAAGAGATCCAGGAGCGGGCCGTGGTGTGCGACACGCCGCAGTCGGAGCCAAGCGCCGTCAGGTTCAGAAGCTGCCCGCTACGGCCGGCGCAGAGCTGCACGAAGCGGTGAAAGGTGTCCAGGTCGCCGACGCCGCCCAGGTCGCGCACGTCCCGCTCCACGTAGGTGGTGTAGTAGGAGCCGAGCCAGTCCGCGGCGTCGAGTCCGCGGTCGTGGATGCGCGGGAACAGCCCCTGGTAGAGCAGGGCGTTCAGCTCGAGTCCGGGCGGCGGCGGCGGGTCGCCGTCAAGCGGTTCGTCCGGCCGCCACGGATCGCCGCCCGCAGCCCCCGTCAGTTCGGACAGGCCGAGCGGCAGCAGTACGCACGTCGCGGCCCGTCCGGCCAGCGTCTGGCTTACCGAGCGGGTGAGCGGGAGCTGTTGCGAACCGGTGAGAATATAGCGCCCGGGCGTCGGGTCCTCATCAATTGCCACCTGGACGTAGGAGAGGAGCTCCGGCGCCCGCTGCACCTCGTCCAGAATCACGCCGGTACGGTACGCGGCCAGCAACCCGCGCGGGTCGTCCAGCGCGTGCCCCCGCGTGTCCGGCGCCTCCAGGTTCAGGTAAGCGTGGCCGGCGAACACCGAGCGGGCGAGCGTCGTCTTGCCCGACTGCCGCGGCCCGGTAAGGAACACCGCCGGGAACTGGCCGGCCAGCCGCCGCAGCCGCGGCTCCAGGATGCGCTGATACATGCACCCCAGGGTACTCGACTCAGCGGCGGTTTGGCTAATTGAAAGTGGGACTTGCAATCAGCCAAACCGCGGCGGGCCCCCGCACCGCCCGGCGGGCTTCGGCACCGAAGTTTCGGCGGGCCCCGCCAGTCGCCCCGCCGGCGCCGGCACTCTCGGACCCGGTCGCCGGCGGCGCTCGCCGGGTATCAAAGAAACGGCGCGGGAGGCGGCCGCGCCCGGCAGCCGTCCCCGCGCGCCGCTACGGGTCAGTTGCCCGCGAAGCGGTCGTACGCGGCCTGGTAGATCTCCATCGCCTGCGGCAGGCCGAGGCGGTCGAGGTCCTGCAGGTAGCCGTCCCAATCCGCGTCGGCGGTGCCTTCCACGATCCAGCCGGCAATCGTCGTCTTCACGTAATCGCCGATTTCGGTCTCCAGGATCGACAGCTCCTCCTGCTCCGGGTCGGTAAAGGTGATGTAGGCGTAGTGCCGGTCCTGCGGCCACAGGTAGGGGGCGAACACCTCGTTCACGTACTGATCGCGCGCCCCCTGCTCACCCGTCCAGCGCACGTCGTCCGACGCCCGCTTCGAGATGTAGGAGGGAAAGTGGTTGTGCGGCCCGTGGTTGTACCACTCGGTGCCGCGCCCCATCACGGTGCGCGAGCCGTCCGCGTTCTGCTGAATCATCGGCCCGCCGTAGGACGCCTGCACGCTGAAGTCGTCGTCCGCCCAGGCGTCGATGAAGCGCACCATCACCTCCGGCAGCTCGAAGTTGCTGAAGATCGTAAACGCGTTCTTCTGCAGGCGCACCGGCTGCGAGCGAAAGCGCCGCGTCCCGTCCGGCCCGGCCACCGGTGGCAGCGGATCGTACCACTCCTCCACCGGCGACACGATGAAGTAGGAACCCCACATGCCGGTAATCGGCGGCACCGAGCGCGACTTCGCCAGGTAGTCGTCCCAGGCGTCGGTAAACACCTCCTCCGGGATCAGGTCCTCCTCAAACAGGCGGTGCATGTAGTTGACCACGTCCTTGAGCTTGGGATCGGCGGCGCCGAACTCCACCACCCCGTTGTTTACCGACAGGTAGCGCTGCGCGCCGGAGCCCTGCCCCTTCATCCACAGGCCGAAGGCGTTGTAGATCTCGAACTCGCCGCCCACCCAGGAGTGAAAGCGGAAGTACCAGGGAATGCCGTCCTGCGGCAGGGTGCCGTCGTCGATGCCGGTGCGGAACGCCTTGAGCGTTTGGTACAGCTCCTCGGTGGTCTGCGGCATCTCCAGCCCCAGCGTGTTCAGCCAGTCGACGTTGATCGCCTGGATGTCGCGGATGCCGAAGTCGTTCAGGATCTCGCGGTAGTAGGGCAGGCTGTAGAAGTTGCCGTCCGGCATCGTGATCGCGTTGCGAATGACCGGGCGCTCCTCGAAGGCGCGCTGCCAGTTGGGGGCGTGCTCGGCGATCAGGTCGTTGAGCGGCCACACGTCGCCGGCCTGGGCGGCGTCCCACAGCAACCGGTCCTGCACCCGCGCCACGAAGATCACGTCCGGGTACTCGCGGCTGGCGAACAGCAGGTTGGTCTTTTCCTGCACCTGCGCTTGCGGCACTTCCTCGAATACGATGTCGACGTTGGTGCGCTCCTGCATCTCGACGAGCAGGGTCTGTTCGTCGAACGGCGTCGGTATGTGGCCGGGCCGCTGCACCAGCGCGTTCACGGTTACCTGCTGGTCGACGATCGGGTAGCCGGCGGCGTTGAAGCCGACCTCCGCCAGCCGCCCCTCGCCGGACGCCATGGCCTCCTCGGTGCCGGCGGCCCACGCGGCCCCGGCTGCGAGCATGATGGCCGCCGCCACCGCGGCAGCCGTGCTGATGTTCCTCACTTGCGAACACCTCCTCAAAATTGTGTCGTGTGTGTGTGGGCCGGTTACGGCCCGGATCAATCATCCCTCAAATTCTCAAAAATCATCCCTTGATGGCGCCGATCATGACGCCGCGCACGTAGTGTTTCTGCACGAACGGGTAGAGCACCAGCATCGGCACGCTGGCCGCGATGATCATCCCGTACTTGATCGACTCGGCCAGCATCATCGCCGCCATCGCGTTCTCGTCGTCAATCTCCATCTCGTCGGTAAACGTATTCTGAATCAGAATGTCGCGCAGGATCAGTTGCAGCGGAAAGCGCTCGCGGTCGCGCAGGTACACCAGGCCGTGAAAGAAGCCGTTCCAGTGGCCGACCGCGTAGAACACCATCAGCACCGCGACGATCGCGCCCGACAGCGGCAACACCACCGAGCGGAAAAAACGCAGGTCGCTGCAGCCGTCGATCACCGCCGCGTCCAACAGCTCCTGCGGGATGGTGTTCATGAAGAAGGTGCGAGCGATGATGATGTTGAACACCGACACGGTGAGGTGCAGGGCGCTGCCGCCCGCCGGCAGGATCATGATCCAGAACGAGTTGTAGAGGCCGAGCGAGCGGATCAGCAGGAAGGTCGGAATCAGGCCGCCGGTAAAGAACATCGTGAAGGTGAGGTAGAGCATGAAGGCGCTGCGCCCGCGCAGGTCGCGGCGCGACAGGGCGTAGGCGGAGGTCAGGGTCAGGCTCAGGTTGAGGGTGGTGCCGAGCGCGGCGTAGACCAGACTGTTGCGGTAGCCGCGCAGCAGGTCGTCGTGCTGCACGATGCGGGCGTAGCCTTCCAGGGTGATCCCGCGCGGGACCAGCCATACCAGCCCGCGGTTGACCAGGAACGGGTCGCTGATGGAGGCGATCACCACGAAGTAGAGCGGGTAGGCGACCGCCAGCAGCACCAGCGTGAGCAGGGCGTAGACGACGCCGTTGAGGATGCGGTCCTGGCGTCCGAGCGCGATCATCCGCGCCGCCCGCGGGCTACCACAGCCCCGATTGCCCCATCAACTTGGCGATGCGGTTGACCGAAACCAGCAGCGTGAAGTTGATCACGGTGCGGAACAGGTCCACCGCCGCGGAAAAGCTGTAGCGCGCGTCGATCAATCCCACCTTGTAGACGTAGGTGGGGATGATCTCGGACACCTGCAGGTTGAGCGCGTTCTGCATCAGGAACGCCTTCTCGAAGCCGAGGTTCATGATCCGCCCCACGTTGAGGATCAGCAGGATGACGATGGTGGGCATGATGCCGGGTATGTCGATGTGCCACACCCGTTGCCAGAGGGTGGCGCCGTCCACCACCGCGGCCTCGTGCTGCTCCGGGTCGATCACGCTGAGCGCCGCCAGGTAGATGATGGTGCCCCAGCCGGCGTTCTGCCACACCTCGGAGAAGACGTAGAGCGAGCGGAACCACGCCGCCCGCCCCAGAAAGAATATCCGCTCCCCGCCGAGCGCGGCCAGCAGGTGGTTGGCCAGCCCGAAGTTCTTGGACAGGAACACGCCCAGCATGCCGACGATCACCACCGTCGAGATGAAGTGGGGGGCGTAGGTGACCATCTGCACCGTGCGCTTGAAGCGGCGCCCGGTGACCACGTTCATCATCAGCGCCAGGATGATCGGGATCGGGAAGCCGAGCAGCAGCTCGTAGCCGGAGAGCAGGACGGTGTTCTGGATCAGCCGCCAGAAGCTCGGCGACTCGACGAAGCGGATAAAGTGGCGCAGGCCTACCCATTCGCTGCCCAGCACGCCGAGGTAGGGCTTGAAGTTCTTGAAGGCGATGGTGACCCCGTACATCGGCACGTACTGGAACAGGAGCACCAGCAGCAGGGTCGGGAGCAGCAGCAGATAGAGCTGCCACGAGCGCGCCAAGCGGGCGCCGGGCGCGGCGCGGCGCGCGGTGACGGGGAGGGCCGAGGGCGGGGCCGGGGCAGGGGCGGAGGCGGGGGCGGGTTTCACGGGAGGCTGCATCATATGCGCCCGGCGCGGGAGGTCAACGTCCGCCGTCAGCCGGCGGCGCCGGGGGCGTCCGGGGCGCCGGTTGCGCCGGTGAGGCCGGCGGCGCCGGCGAGCAGGGAGCGGAACGCCGGTTCCCGGCAAAACAGAATGCGGTTGGAGTCGTGGAAGTTGCGGGCGCCGCGCAGCGCGGTGCGCACCACGTAGATCAGGTCGTCGCCGTCGATCTGCCAGTCCACGTACTGGAAGCCGGTGAGGCGCACCGAGTCTTCCGGCAGCAGGCCGCTGTCGTCGGAGCGCAGCAGCTTGACCGTCCGCCACCGCACCAGGTCGTCGGAGGCGCACAGCCAGGCCTCGTTGCGCTGCCGCGGGTGCTTGTGCAGGCCCTCGGTCGGCGGCTTGGTCGCCTGCCAGCGGGCGGTGAGCCACTCCGGGTCGGTCACCGCGTTGGCGATGGTCAGGTAGACGCCGGTCACCGGGTCGCGGCGCAGGGTGAACTTGGCCTTGCCGCCGGGAAAGGGGATAAAGCCGCCGGCGCGTACCGGGGCCGCGGGGTCGGGGTTGGCGCCGGGGGCAAAGCTCACCCGGGCGCCGGCGCCGTCGATCCGCACCATCGCCGCGGTGTCCTGCGGCAGCGGGCGCGCCTCGAAGGTCAGCACGTTCCACAACTGGCCGTCGGGAGCGGCCACCACGTTGCCTTCGCGCCAGCCCGGCATCGACACCTCCCCCCAGGCCTCCGGCGTCCACGCCGGCGTGAACGGCAGCTTGTTGCTCATGCGCCAATTGGCGGCCTGCAGCAGGTCGGCGTCGACCGGCGCCGAGATGACGCAGGAGCGGAAGCCGGTACCCCACACGCAGGGGTCGCAGTCCTCGAACGCCTTGTAGATGCGGCCCTCGTGCTCCAGCACCGCCACCGGCGCGCAGTGGTAGTTGGGGGCCTCGTAGAACGGGCCGCCGGGAAACAGCAGCCCGCCGGCAGCGTCCTTGGGGTGGGTCCAGCGGTAGCCGCCGTCGTCGCTGCGGCGGATGACGATGGAACCGTACTGCTGCGACGCGCCGAGCAGGTAGACCGCGCCGCGGTGCACGAACAGGCTGCTCCAGTAGGCGTTCATCAGGTGGGTGACGTTGCTCCAGGTGGCGCCGTCGTCCTCCGAGCGGTAGACGCCGGTCAGGCTCTCCTCGGCCTCGTGGTTGCGCGGGCAGCCGGGGCCGAAGTAGTCGTGCGTCACGAGCAGCGCGCCGTCCGGCAGGCGCACGATGCTGGGGCTGCCGAGGAAGGTGACGCTACGTTCCGGCTGGTACTTGATCTCAACGGGTCTCATGCCGGCGCCATTATAACCGTTCCGCCCTGACCTTGCTTGCGCTACGCGGTTGGTCAGCGCCGGGGGCGGCGCCGACCAACGGCGTGGTAGAGGCGGTCTGGCCGCTGCTCGGCCGCGGCCGGTTGATCTGATCTCGACTATCCCACATCGAAGCTGTCGGTCCTGGCGCCGCCGCGGACGGCTTGACAGCCGCCGCTACGACATCCGACTATCCCTTTGATCACACCGTGTCGTCCCATCGCCGTATCACTCTTACTGAGCGAGCCTTCGATAACATGGACCGGTTGGTATCGGAGACGGACAGATCGCCGGGCTCCGTCGAAGGGACGCTGGAGACGGTATCCATTCACCGCGGTGACCGGTTCACGATCTATCACAGTCGGACGAAGAAGGCCATTCGCTGCGATATTCCACAAGGCTCGGAGCTCTTGGACCATGCCAAGGAAGCGCTTGGAAGTAGAGTGCTGATCGCAGGAATGCTGCATACGAATGCAACCGGGGAACCGACACGAATTGCCGCCGAAACTCTGCGCATCTTGAGGGAGAGCCATGAGCTTCCGAGCATCGCCTCGCTAAGCGGGAAGTACCCTGACCTTACCGGCGATCTCACCACGAATGACTTTATCAGGAACATCCGTGACCGCTGAGCAATACCGCTACCCGTACCTTGACTCGTCGGTGTTCATCGCCGGCTTCGCTCTTTGCGTCCACCCGCCAGTAGTAGATCGTTCCCTGCGAAAATCCGCATCTTCGCTAAACTAGTCGTCGTCTATGATCGTGAGTTTCGCCCGGCACCGGCCGCACGTCGCCTGGAAACCTTTAGCAGGGGCGATTTCCACGAATACCGTCTCATCTTCTTCCTTTTCTTGATCTCCGTATATTGTTAGACCAACAAGGCCCGGCCCGCAGATTCGTGGTGTCGAACCTTCAGGAGCATTGTAACACTTCGCTATCCCACTGTACCGTTCATGCCCGCCGTAGTCGGCTCCTTCCTCCGTCCTCAATTGACTATCTATCCATCCGCTCGTCGCCGTGCCGTCGACCGTCCTCCAGTAGACGTGGAGGTGGGCTTCCGTGGTGTCCACGACGGGCGAACTCAAGGTCACCGTAAAGCCAACATCAGTACGCCCGTCGTCGCCTTCGTGAACGCTCTGATCGGCAGAGATCGATAGCGTCGCCTCGGCCGGTGGCGGGGATGGGGCGGGCGGTGGCGCCGCGGCAGGCGCGGTGGTGAACGACCATACCGTGCCGCGGGTGGTGCCGGCTTCGTTCTTTGCGTCCACCCGCCAGTAGTAGCGCGTGTCGGCATCCCAATCCGGACTGATCCACCTTGCTGCGGCGTTTCCCTCTTGCGGCATACCCAGGTCGTTTTCTCGGCGCCCCCAGTATACGATGTGGCTGGAAGCGCGCGGCGCGGCGGCCCAAACCAAAACCAGCGGCCTGTCAATCATCACGCCGGTCGCCCCGTCGCTCGGCTGCGGTTGCGTGGCGGCTCCGGGGAGGCTGCCAGCTGCGGCCGGTGGCGGCTCCGGGGCAGGCGCGGTGGTGAACGACCATACCGTGCCGCGGGTGGTGCCGGCTTCGTTCTTTGCGTCCACCCGCCAGTAGTAGCGCGTGTCGGCATCCAGATCCGACGAGGCGGCGATCCTCAATGCCGTGAACGAGGTGTTGATCGGCGTACCCAGCGCGTCCTTCGTGGCGCCCCAGTACACGTCGTAGCTGAGAGCGCGCGGCGCGGCGGCCCAACTCAACAGCGGCCCGCCAACCTTCACGCCGTTCGCCCCGTCGCTCGGCTGCGGTGTGCCGGCGGCTCCGGGAGGCGTGCCAGCTGCGGCCGGCGGCGCACCGTCGCCCGGCGGCGGCCCCACGACCGGCGGCGTGTAACCGCCGCCCGTGGGCGGCGCCGTCCCAGGCGGCGTTTCGCTCGGGGCCGGCGGCGCGTCATCGCCCGGCGTACCCACCGTCGGCGGCGCGGGGCGGCCCGCGGGGATGGTCGGCGCCACGTCGTCCGGCAGGGTTTCCAGGTCGAAGTCGTCCGGCAGGTCGGTCACTCGGGCTATGCACTGGTCGTTGGTGTCGACCACGCAGCTCGTGCCGTCGCCGCGGCGGCTGAGGACGTACAGCCGATTGCCGCCGGGGTAGCGGATCACAATCAGGTAGTACCGCGACTGCTGCGCCTGCTTCGTTCGGCCGTCCGGCAGCGACAAGCCGGCCAGCAGCGACTGATTCGCCGGTTCCAGGCAGGTGGCCGGCGCGGTGGCTCCGCCCATGTGCAGGGTGTCGGCAAAGATCGCACCGTGGACTCCCGCGTCGTCGTGGTCGAGCAGCCGGATCGCCGAGTCGTCGCACGTCGCCTGCCGCTCGGTTGGTGTGGGAGCAGGGGCCGGCGCCGAAGTCGTCGGCGCCGGGGTTACCGCCGGCCCGCAGGCGGCCAGGATTGCGGTCAGCGCGAGAAACGCCGCCAACCGCGTCCACAAGCATTTCGGTGTCATTATCTTCCACCTCCGTGGCGGCGCGCTGCCAACTCAGGCTTACCCGCCGGCCCTCGCACCAGAGTACCAGTGCCCCCGCCGCGGGTCAATCAAGCGCATTGCATCATCAGAAATCTAACCGTAGCGACAGCGTGCATCATCTAAAAATCTAACCGTAGCGGCTGGCCTCCGGGGGCCGGCCGGGGGCTCCCTCTGAGAGCAGAGGAGGCCGCGACGGAGATGGGGCTGACGATGGACGGACGGAGATCACTGACTGATGAGGTGGCGCGGCGGTACCGCGCTGCCGGCAAGCGGGAGAAGGGGCGCATACTCGACGAGTTCGTAGCGAACACCGGCTACCAGCGCAAGTACGCCATCCATCTGCTCAACTCATGGGGCCGTGTCCGCTGGGTGCGCCTCGAAGGCGAGTGGGTCAGGCTGGTCGTGGGCCGCCCCCGGACGCCGCAGCGGCGGCAGCGGCGGCAGCGGCCAAGGCGCTACGACCAAGCCGTGCTGGCGGTCCTGAAGGCGATCTGGTACCTGTTCGACTGCATGTGCGGTCGGCGCTTGGTGGTGGTGCTGCGCACCATGCTGCCGCAGCTCAATTCGTGCCGCGGGTTCGAGCTCAGCGCCGAGGTTCGCAGCAAGCTGCTGACCATCAGCCCGGCCACCATCGACCGGCTGTTGCAAGACGAGCGCGCCGGCCTGCGTCTGAAGGGGCGTGCCCGCACCCAGGCGGGCAGTCTGCTCAAGCACCAGGTCCCGGTACGTACCTTTGCTGACTGGAACGAGCAGGCGCCCGGCTTCTTCGAGATCGACCTGGTGGCGCACGACGGAGGCGACGCCGCCGGCGACTACTGCCAGACCCTCACGATGACCGATGTCGCCACCGGCTGGATCGACCTGTACGGGCTGCAGAACAAGGCGCAACGCTGGACCCATGCCGCCATCGACGCGGCCCGCCGCAGTCTGCCGATCCCGCTGCAGGGCATCGACACCGACAACGGCAGCGAGTTCATCAATCACCATCTGGTGCGCTACTGCGCCGCGCACGGCATCACCTTCACGCGGAGTCGGCCCTATCGCAAGAACGACACCTGCTACGTGGAGCAGAAGAATGGCCACGTGGTGCGCCGCGCGGTCGGCTACTGGCGCTATGACACGGCGCCCGAACTGGCCGCGCTCAACGCGCTGTACCGGACGCTGTGCCTGCTGGAGAACTACTTCTACCCGTCGATGAAGCTGGTGCGGAAGACGCGCACGGGCAGCAAGGTGCGGCGCATCTACGATGACCCGCAGACACCGTATCAGCGCATGTTGCGGTCCGAGGGGGTGAGCGAGGCGGTGAAGACCCGTCTGCGGGAGCAGTACGCGGCGTTGCATCCGGTGGAGTTGAAGCAGGAGCTGACGAGCTGGTCCGAGAAGCTGGATCGTCTGAATGGCAGCAAACCGCCGCACCTGGCCAGTCGTAAGCGCTGAGTGGGGCTGCCGGTGGTTGGCCAGTCCGCACGACCGGGGGCGGCATGCGGCCGCGAGGGCGCGCTACGGCTTGTTGCCTGCTGTGGCTGCCAGCGTTACGTAACGGTGCTCAATAAGGATTGACGCTGTCGGCCCGCCAGGCAGTGCGCGTGCGCCGCTCGGAAATTGACCCACCCCCGGCGGCCTGCGGGCAGTTTGGGCCACTTGGCGCGGCCGCGAGGCCCGTTACGTAACGGTGCACTGTTGAAAAACGGGCGGCGCCCGCCCGCGATGCCCTCCTGTACCCGACCGGGGGCCAGCGACTGGCACTGCGGTGAGCCGCACTCGCGCGGCGCGGCGGCTGAGGCTCTCGGCCCTCCGTTACGTAACGGTGCACAGTGGCCAACAAGCCGATCTGCGACCTGGCTCTTATGGCACCAACGCAGCCGGACATGCGACGCCACCCGCCACAGGGGCCGCAACGCGGGACTGGATGCCGCATGTCTCCGCCGCCCACCGCCCCCTGTATTCTTCGCCTCCCTTCGGTTAGATTCGTACATGAGGCATGCCCTGCCTACGGTTAGATCTTTACGTGATGCAATAGGTCAAGCAGGCGGGGCGACAATTGTCTGCACTATACTTACCGATAGCGCAATTTGCTCCGGCCCACCGCCGCGACCGCCAGCGCGGCGAACAGGTTTTCGCCGACGGTGCCCCAGTAGACGCCGTCGATGCCCATTTGCAGGGCGATGGCCAGCAGCCAGCCGAGGCCGAAGCGGACGATGAACTTGCCCAGCCCGTTGACCAACATCGTGTCGCGCGTCATGCCCGCGCCGCGCAGGGCGCCGGAGATCACGATCGCCGGGATCGACAAGCAGTAGGCGAGCACGAAGATGGGGAGGACCCGCAGGGCCTCGGTAGCGATGGCCGGATCGGCGGTGAATACCTGAATTGCGAGGAGGGGGAACAGCAGCAGCAGCGCGCCCAGGACGCTGCCGCTCAGCCCGCCCAGGAGCAGGCCCGCGCCCACGGTGCGCGCGGCGCGCCGCCGGCGCGCGGCGCCGAGCGCGCGCCCGACCAGCACCGCGGCGGCGCCGGCCAGCGCGTGGATCGGCGCCACCACCACCCCGGCGATCCGATTGACGATGTGAAACAGCGCGATTGCCGGCGCCCCCAGCGGCACCACGATGAACACCACCACCGCCAATTGGCCGAGCGGCCGCGACAGGCCCTCGAACAGCGCCGGCACCGCCACGGCGATGATCCGGCGCAGGTGGCGCTGGCCGCGCCGGTCGCCCCGGTCGCGGCGGTAGCGCCGCAGGTCCTTGAGCGCGGGCAGGCTGCGGGCGCCCAGGTAGACCATGCCGGCGGCGTAGCTGAGCCCGGTGGCCAACCCGGCGCCGGTCACTTCCAGGCGGGGCAGTCCCAGGTTGCCGAAGATCAGCAGCCAGTCGAACACCACGTTGGTGACCACGACCACGAGCGTGGCGGTCATCGCGGTGCGGGCGCGCTTGGCGGCCCGGAATCCGGCGCTGAGGGAGTACAGCACGTAGTAGGCGGGCAGGAACACCGCGGTGGTGAGCAGGTAGTCGCGGGCCGGCTCCATGAGCGCCGGCTGCAGGCCGGAAATGCGCAGCAGCAACCCCGCCGAACCGAACGTCGCCAGCAGCAGCGCCGCCGCGGCGGCCAGCGCCAGCGCGAGGATTCGCAGCATGGCCGAGAACGCCGCGCCCCGCTGCGCCGCGCCCAGGTGGCGCGCCACGATCGCCACCGCGGCCACCGCCAGCGCGTCGCCGGGGTAGAGCAGCAGCCGCAGCAGGACCGAGGCGCTGGCGACGCCGGCGAACTGATCGGTGCCGATGCGGGCCACCATCGCCGTATCGACGATCCCGCCGATGATCTGCGCCGACCGCCCGGCCAGCGCCGGCCCGGCCAGCGCCACCGTGGCCGCGGCCAGCCCACGCATCGAACGAAGCCGGCTGCGGAGCGACCGTGCCATCACGCCGCCGCGGAGCGCGCCGCCATCAACTCTTCCACCGCGGATCGAATGCGCTCGGGCGTGGGGTCTTCCCAGAAATAACGCTGATCCGGTATTTGGACGGTCCGTTCCAATCCCTGAATCAGCGCCGGCGCGTCAGCCACTACCGTAACCGCTCCGAGCGCAATCAACCGCTGAATGGGCCGGGTCATCGCGGGCGCGAACAGGAACACCCTGACGTTCAGCCGAAGCGCTTCGAATATCAGCGAAGTGGGGCCGGTGAGCACGCCGTCCGCGGCGAGCAACGACTCGTACGGGTCCGACCGGCGGTCCTCGACGGCATGCACCGCGTCTTTGATCAGTGACTCCGATACGTCAGGCGGAATGGGGAAAGTGGGATGGGGGCGATAGACCAGGGTCAGGTCCGGCGCCGCGGCGCGGGCGGCCTGGGCGACTTCGAGCAGTTGGCGGTCCATTGACGCGTTCCCGACGACGACGATCCGACGCCTGCCGACGGGCGCTTTGGCGCCGCGCAACGCCCGAATGCGGTTCTCGAAGAACGGGAAGCCCACCGCCGTAACCCGTTCGGGGCCGACCGGGAGTGAGGTGACCTCCTTCCAGAAGTCGCCGAACACGAACATGCGGTCGGGAAAGCTCGGCACGCTCACCCCGGACGGGTAGTTGTAGCAGGCGTCGTCCATCACGCCGTGTTGCAGCTCCGCCGCCGGGATGCCCAGCTCGCGGCAGATGCGGATCAGAATCTGATGCGGCCGATACAGATGCGCCAGCAGGACCACGGCCCGCGGCTGCACGCGGCTGCACGCGGCGCAGTACCCAGTGCCAGGCGCGCTCGATCTCGCCGTACCAGGCGACCGTGTCGCGCACCACCGGCGTCAGGTCCAGGCCGGGTTCGATGCCGAAGAGGTCCGTCAGCGCGCGTTCAACGTCGCGGACTTCATCGAGCTCCGCGGGGCGCACCCGCGGCCGCCGCGCGGCTCCCAATCCCGCGCGCAGCAGCGCCGCCACGTAGAGGTAGTCGGTGTAGCACAATGGGCTGCCGGGCAACGGCGGCTTCGAGTGCGCCGGCCGCGGATGTTCAAGCGTCACGTGGCTGACGGTGAGCGGCTGCAGAAAGTCGTGGCCGTAGACGCACTTGAAGGCCGCGCCCGCCCGGAACCTGCGGCCATTGATGAACAGCAGGTCCGCTCTGCCGAGGCGCCGGATCGAGTGGCGGCCGAAGCTGCTCGAAACCAGCGAGCCGAACGTCGGCGGCTGAACCACCCCCATGAGACGCTCCCGCGATCCTCCCTGCAGCGCTCGAAAGATCCGCTTGTACGCAAGATCGCGCACGAACGACCACCAATCGACGCCGCGAATCGTGCGCGTGAACAGCCCATTGTCGTACTCGAATCTGCTGAAAGTCGTAACCGGAAGTTCGCCGCCGCCGTTCGCGGTGCTAGGCTTCATTGCCGGGCGCCGCGCCGCGCTTCATCCACGCCGCAATGGCGCGCGCGCATTCCAGATCGTCATAGGTATCCAGGTCGAGCGACTCGATGGGGCTGCACGCGATCATCTCGTGCTTCCTGCCGCTTCTTGCGCCGCCGGCGAGCACCTGCGACCGATAGCAGAACGCCGCCGAGGTCTCGACTTGCACCGGGCGCAGGTCCTGGGTTCGCGGCCGCGGCAGCGTAAAGTTGAGCGGCCGGTCCTCGTACCACGCGAAACTCTTGATTTCCCGCACCGTTGCCGACGAATCCGCTCCCGAAGTGACCGCCGCGATGCACTTGGCATAGGTGGCGGCCGTGACGAACGGGGACGTTGCGTGCGCCAGCAGATAGACGTCCGCGGGAACGTCCTCGCGAAACGCGCGATAGATTTCAATACCGGTGGTCAGGTCGTCGTCGAACCGGCGGTCCCGGTCAAGAAACCGGACGTTGGAGGCAGTGAAGTCCATGAGCCGCTCCAGGTGGGAACACGTTGACGAGTACACGTACACCGGTACGCCGAGCGTGTCCAGTTGCGCAAGGCACCAACAGAACAGCGGCCGCCCGCCCAGCTCGACGACGCTCTTGTTCGGCACGCGCTGCGAATTCAGCCTGATCGGAACAAACGCAACGACGCCGCGCAGTGCTTCCACGGTGGATTGATCTTACGCGGTCGGAGCCCGGATGACGAGCGGCCCGGCGAACGGATAGAACGCGGCTTGGCCGGCCAGGCTGTGGAGCGGGTGGCCGGCGCGGGCGGCGGCGGCGACTCCGGCTTCCGAGAGCCAGGCGCCGAGGCCGCCGCCGTGCACGGCGATCTTGGGCGCGGGGCCGTAGATGCCGCGCGCGCCGGTTTCGGTGAGTGCGCCCCAGTCGATGAAGGAGCGGACGACGCGTTGGGCGGCGCGGGTGACCGTGCTGCGGGTTCCCCAGACCTCGGTCACGCGCCGGACGATCTGCGAGAGCGCCGCGCGGCCCTGCAGCGCCAGGAGGCGTCCGGTGGTGGCGGCCACGTCGTGGAAGAAGGGATAGGCCGCCAAGCACATGCCCCAGTGTACGGGCAGGCGGTCGCGGCCGGCGCGGCCCTGCAGCAGGGCGAGCCCGTCGTCGCGCAACGAGGCGAGCGCGGGGGGCGCCAGCACCCAGACGTGCAGCAGCACCGTCATGGTCTTGCCGCGCGCGCTATTCCACCCGGCGCCGGCGACCTGCCCCTCCAGCAGGCGGCCGAGCCGCTGCCGAATCGCGGCGGGGGCGAGCCCCTGCGCCGCCCAGTCGGCGGTCGCGTCAAGCCAACTCAATCTGATCTTACGGTCAAAGCCAATGATCCTGCGCTCCGCCACCGTGAACTTCAGTCGGCCAGGGGCAGGATTTCGCGTGTTTCCATCCACGACGGGTGGTTCTGGCACGCGGAGACGGTTGGATGGGCCAGCGGCGCAGTCACGACAGCCGCTGGAACAAATCCTGGTTCTTCCGTATCAAGCGCTTGGCAACGCTGCCCGCCTGCTTGGCGTCGATGATGGGGCGCACCGGCGTGAGCACGATCGAACCGCCCTCGTGGCCGTGACTACCACCTTGAGACGGGCCAAGTCCATCAGGGCAACGTCGAATAGAATGCCCTGCGAGTTGCCGATTCTCCGCACCGTTCTGGTCATGCCGTAAAACTACGTCTTACCCCCGCGAGGGTCAAGGCATCGCCGTGCGGGTGCGAACCTGCCGATGGCGCCGCCCCCCGCGTCGGCGGCAATCCCGCCGAATCGCCGCGCGTGCGGGGGTGCGAACCTACCGTGCACCACCACGCCGTCCAGCAGGTGCTGTGCCTGGCGCAGCAAGGTGCGGCAGTACCGAAGTTACCGGCGGGCGGCTACAAGCCGCGCATGGCGGTGGCGGTAGCGGTGATGGGCGGCGCACAGCAGCCGGAGATTGTCGGGCTCGGCGCTGCCGCCGAGCGCATACGGCACCACGCGACCTATCTCAGCAGGTGCCGAGCCGCACCGGCGCCCACTGCGGACGGCTGCAAAGCGCTTGCTTGACGGGGCGGAGACGGATTGCCATACTAAACGGAATCTCGTTGGCGGCGGTCCCCGCGGCGCCTTATGACCGGTATATCGACCGATCCGAGAACCATATGAGGAGGAACTGATATGGTGCACTCCAAGAAACTCGCGCCGGCCCTCGCAGTGGCCGGTCTACTGCTCCTGGCGGGCGCGACCGCGTTCGCCGCGGGAGCCGAAGAAGCCGCCGCCGGTGACGGGCTCAGCGGCAAGATGAGCATCCACCTCGGCAGCTACACGCCCGGCGTGGTACGCGGCGAAGGACTGGAAAAACTGGTCGTGGCGTCCGAGATCGTCGACGAGTATCAGCGGCTCCACCCCGGCGTCAGCATCGAGATTCTTACCGATCCGGTGTCCGGTCTGGAGTGGGTTGTGACCCAACTCAGCGGCGGCACCGCGCCCGACATCCTGAGCGTCAAGAACGAATGGGCGTATCAGTACAAGGACAACAACTGGTTCGTCGACCTGATGCCCTACCTGCAGGAGCCCAACCCCTACGCGCCGGGCAGCGCCAGGTGGTGGGACCTGTTCTTCGACTCCACGCTGCGGCCGAAGATTCAGTCGAACGGCGCGCTGTACGGACTCTCCATCGACCTGGTGGCCACCGGATGGGTGTACAACAAGGCGATCTTCAATGAGCTCGGCCTGCAAGTGCCGGCCAACTGGAAGGAGTTCATGGAGCTCCAGGGAACCATCAAGGAAGCCGGCTATATCCCGTTCCAGACGGCGCACGTCAACAATCATCTGGATTGGACCTTCGTGCTGCTGTTCGAGGCCACGGCGCTGGATCTGGTCGAGCAGATCGACGCCGACGAGAGCGGGTTCAGCAACCACGAGGAGGTGGCGCGCGCGGTCCGCAATGGGACTCTGAACCTGAACGATCCGCGGCAACAGGAGTGGCTGCGCCTGCTCAAGGATTGGGCGCCGTACTGGCAGGGGGACTGGGCCACCAAGACCGACGGCGGCGACTTTCGCCCCTGGATCACCGGGCGCGCCGCAATCGCCTGGGCCGGCACCTGGAACCTGCTGGCGCTGGTCAACGATCCGCTGCGCGACTTCGACTTCGGAACCTTCTGGTTTCCGCCGGTCACCACCGACAGCTCGCCGCACGGCACGGGCAAGTTCGTGCGCGGTCTCGGCGGCGCCCACGCCACCCAGCTCGCCATTACCGCCACGGCGATCGAGGGCGGCAAGACTGACTTGGCGGTCGACTTCCTGCGCTTCCTCACGGTGCCGGAGCGGGCCATTCCGATGATAGAGGAAGCCAACGTGCTGATTCCCAACATCAAGGGCGAGCGCAGCACCGACCTGCTCGACGGCATGATCTCGTCGATCACCACCGAGGCGGGGCCGGGCGAGCAACTCGTGTTCTTTGGCTTCTACGACGTGCAGGCCGGGGACATCGGGCGCAGTATGGTGGCAGAGATCCTCGGCGGCGGTATTTCTTTGGAGGATGGCGCCGCGGAACTGCAGAAGATCCTGGAGGCCGGCGTCGACCGCATGGTCGCCGCCAACCCCGATTGGGGACTCAAGTAGCCCTGCGTAACGCACGCCGGCGGGGGCGGCGGTTGCGGCTGCCGCCGCGCCCGCGTCCGCTCCCGCCGGCGCTCCGGTAACTGCGAAAATGGCGCAACGGCCGAACATCCTGTTTTTGATAGCCGACCAGCTCCGCTATGACGCGCTCGGCTGCAACGGGGCGCCGTGCTGCCGCACCCCGGCCCTGGACGCAATCGGCGCCGCGGGGGTGCGCTTCACCAACGCCTACACGCCGATTGCGCTCTGCACTCCCGCGCGCGCCTCCCTGTTCACTGGCCGCTATCCCCACAATCACCTGCAGCTCTCCAACATGGGGAACTTCAACGGCGTGTTCGACCGCCAACTGATCGGGCAGCCGACGCTCTTTTCCCAGCTCGCCGCGGCCGGCTACCGGATCGGCTACACCGGCAAGTGGCACCTGCCGCGGGAGGGTGACACCGCCCTCTGGGGCATTGATCGCTGGCTCCAGCCCTCCGAGTGGCAACGCTCGCTGCCGGCCGGCTACGACTTCGCGCGCAACGAGGTGCAGCGCCTCGAGTGGGGGCCGTCGGCGCCGTTTGCCGGGCGCGCCGCGCTGCCTGCCGACCGCATGCAGGAGACCTGGACGGCGGACCGCGCAATCGAAATGATCGACTCCTTCAGCGGCGGAGACTCCCCCTTCCTGGTGGTCGCGTCGTTCTTCGGACCGCACTTTCCCTACGCCGTGCCGCCGCCGTACGACACGATGTACGGCCCCGGTCAGGTGCCCTGTCCCGCCAACTACGCCGAAGCTTTCACCGCCAAGCCGCTCATCCAGCAGAAGGAGCTGCGGCGTTGGAACGCCGCCCATCTCACCTGGCCGGACTGGCAGCGGGTGATCGCCACCTACTGGGGATACTGCAGCTTCGTCGATCATCAGATGGGCCGCGTGCTCGCGGCGCTGCACCGCAACGGGCGCGCTCGCGATACCGTGGTGGTGGCCACCTCCGACCACGGCGACATGCTCGGCAACCACCGGCTGTTCAACAAGGGATTTCACATGTACGAGGAAACGCATCACGTACCCCTGCTGATCTCCGGACCGGGCATCCGCCGGGGCGCAACCGCGGCGGCGTTCGCCAACTTGGTCGACCTGGCCCCGACGCTGGCCGAGCTGGCCGGGGCGGCGCCGCCGGCTGCCGCGGACGGGCGTTCCCTGACGCCGCTGCTGGCCGGGGCGGCGCCCGCGGACTGGCCCGACGACGTGTTCGCGGAGTTCCACGGCTACGAGACCACGCTGTACAGCTCGCGGATGATCCGCACCGCGGACTGGAAGTACGTCTACAACCCGCCGAGCCGCGACGAGCTGTACGATCTGCGGTCGGACCCCGGCGAGCTGCGCAATCTCGCCGGCATGGTCGCCTTCGAGCACGTTGTGCGCCGCATGCAGGAGCGCCTGGTAGCCCGCATGCGCGCCACCGCCGACAGCCTGGCCGCCGACAACCCCTGGCAGGGCAACTCCTACGGCCTGTTCCTCTCCGAACGCGAGCGCTGACCGCATTTGTGCCCGCCCGCCGGGCGTGGTAGAGTGCACCTGCACCGAACCACGGAATCACTGAATCGGAGGGAGTTGTATGAAAGCGAAGTTGGTAACCGCGGTATTGGCCGCGGCGCTGCTCGGCGCGTTGCAGGTGAGCGCGCAGGAGGATGCCACCCGGCCGGCCGGCTACGGCCACCGGCTGGAGCTCGTCCGCGACCGCGGCAAGCTGCTGTGCGCCGACAACACCGAACTGGCCGCCTGGAGCTGGATCGACGAAGACGGCAAGAACCGCGGCTTCGGCCCCGACTACTGCCGCGCCTACGCCGCGGCCGTGTTCGGCGACGCCACGGACGACAACTGGGAGATCGTGAACATCACCTTCGCCGAGCGGCCCACCGTGATGCAGTCGGGCGAGATCGACGTCATGACCATCGCCAATACGTGGACCGCGCACCGCGAGGTGCACTGGGGAAACTTCGTCGACATCGTCCACTACGCCGGTCTCGGCATCGTGAGCACCAAGGACAGCGGCATCGTGGCCAACGACTGGACCAGTCTGGATGGGACGACCGGCTGCACGGCGGCGGGCACCAACTACGTACAGATGGCCGCCGACATCGAAGCGGAGTATGGCGTTACCTTCGAGCTGGCGTTGTACGAGATCGGCGGGGTGCGCGACGCCTACGACGCCGGCCGTTGCGACTTCGTGCTCACCGGCAGCGACGCCACCGGCTCCTTCGTGCGGCAACTGAATCGGTCCACGCCCGCCGACCACAACGTGTGGACGAGCGTCTTCGGCAAGGACCCGTGGGCAATGCTGGTGCCGCACGGCGACGACCAGTGGTTCGACCTGATCCGCATGGTCGGCTGGATCCTGGTGAACGCCGAAGAGCTCGGGGTAACGCAGGACAACGTCGAGCGGATGTACCGGAACTCGGACAGCGCCAAGGTGCAGCGCCTGCTCGGCGCCGAGGGTACCTGGGGCCAGGAGCGGCTGCAAATCGATCACGACGTGGCCGTGAACATCCTCAAGGAAGTGGGCAACTTCGGCGAGATCATCCACCGCTACTACAGCCTCGAGGCGGAAGAACGCGGCTGGGGATTCTACCGCGAGCGCGGGCCGGACAACCTGTACCTGCGCGGCGGCCTGATGTACGTGCCGGAGAATACCTGATCGCCGCAATCGCTCAGGCACCGGAGCCGGGTCTCCCGCCGCCGCCCGGCTCCGGGCCCGTTTCGTAAACGCCATGCCCGGTTCCGCGCGGGACGACTTGCGCAGCCGCGTCCGGTCCCACTCTACCGTGCCGCCGTGGCGCAACGTCCACATACTGCAGGCCATGACTCAGGTCGTAGCGGCGCTGCTGATCGTCGGCCTGATCGCGTTCCTGCTGAACAACCTGTTCGCCAACGCCGAGAAGCGCGGCGTCGACCTGGGATTCGGCTTTCTGGCGTTGCGCGCGTCGATCAAGATCTCCAACGCGGCCATCCCCTACAGCGCCGACAACTCCTACTTCTACGCCTTCCTGGTAGGCGTGGTCCACACCCTGCGGGCTACCCTGCTGGGGATCGTGCTCGCAACCATTCTGGGCGTGCTGGTGGGAATCGCCCGCCTGTCGCGCAACTGGCTGATCAACCGGGTTGCCGCGGCGTACGTCGGCGCCATCCGCAACGTTCCGCTGATCGTTACCTGCTTCTTCTTCTACTTCGGGCTGGTGCTGCGGCTGCCGGTGACCCGTGAGGCGATTCGCCTGCCGGGGCCGATCTTCGTGAGCAACCGCGGCGTCTACGCCATCTGGGGAGAGCCCACCGCCGGGTTCGGCCCCTGGCTGGCGGTCGTGGCGGGCGGATTGATTGCCGGCTACCTGCTGCGGCGCTATCTGCGGCGCCGCGAGACCCGCACCGGCGCCCGCTCGTATCCGAACCTGCTGGCCGGCGCGCTTGCCGCGCTGGTCGCAGCGCTCGGTTGGCTGGCGGCGGCGCAAGCGGGAGCAACGCCGCTGCTGCCCGCGGTGCCGGTGCTCAAGGGCACCAACTTCCGCGGCGGCCTCCGCATCACCCCCGAGTACTTTGCCCTCGTGGCGTGTCTCACGGTGTACATCGCCACTTACATCGGCGAGATCGTGCGCGGGGCGGTCCAGTCGATTCCGCGCGGCCAGCTGGAAGCGGCGCGCGCCGTGGGTTTGCGTGAGGTCCACGTGCTGCGCTACGTCGTGATTCCGCAGGCGTTGCGCGTCATCGTGCCGCCTACCATCGGCCAGTACATCAACCTGACCAAAGGCTCCTCGCTGGCGATCGTCGTGGGGTACGCCGACGTGTACGTCATCACCCGCAACATCATTGAGCAGTCGGGAAGCTCGGCGCCGATGTTCCTGTTGATCATCGTAACCTATCTGATCATCGCCGCGGTGTATTCGCTGATCGGAAATCTTTACAACCGCTCGGTGCAGATCGTGGAGCGTTAGCCCGTGGAAGGCGAAGTACGCGCGCCGGCAGTGAGCACCGGTCCGCTGGGCTGGGTGCGCGCCAACCTGCTGAACAACTGGTACGGCGCACTGCTCAGCCTGGCGCTGCTGGCCGGCGGCTGGTACCTGCTGCGCGGCTTCGGAGGCTGGGCGCTGCAGACCGCGCAATGGGCAGTGGTGACGCAGAACCTGCAGATCCTGCTGGTGGGCCAGTATCCCGACGAGGAGGTGTGGCGGCCGGGGGCGGTGATGCTCGCGCTCCCGCTGGTATTGGGCCTGGGGTGGTCGACGTGGCCCGGCTTCTGCCGGCGGCTTGCCGTCAGCCTGGCGGTCGCGGCGCCGCTGCTGGCGGCGTTGCCGGTCGAGTTCGCCAGCCTCGGCGCCGGATTTCGCATCTACCTAGTGCTGAATTCGGTGCTGGTGGCGGCCGGTTGGATGTTGGGCCGCTATACGGTGCTCGGCCGCGCGCGCGGGGTTCTGGCTACTTGGCTGGTCCTGTTTCTGGGAGGCCTGGTGGTGCTGCGCGGCTTCGAGGCCGGCACGGCACTGCCGTTCGTGGGCACCAAACAGTGGGGCGGCCTGATGGTCACCCTGCTGCTGTCCCAAGCGGGAATCGTGGTCTCCTTCCCGCTCGGCACTCTGTTAGCGCTTGGCCGGCGAAGTTCTATGACGTTCGTGCGGATATTCTGCGTCGTTTACATCGAAGTGCTGCGCGGCACCCCAATTCTGGCGCTGCTGTTCGTCACCCAGGTGCTGCTACCGCTGCTGCTGCCGGATTGGATGGCGATGGATCGGCTGACGCGCGGCCTGGTGGCGCTGATCCTGAACAACTCCGCCTACATGGCGGAGAACATTCGCGGCGGCCTGCAGTCGGTACCGTCGGGCCAGTTGGAGGCGGCGCGCGCGCTTGGCATGCGGGTCCACCACGTCACGCTGCGGATTGTGTTGCCGCAAGCGCTACGCAACGTGTTGCCGGCGATCGTCGGACAGTTCATCATCCTGTTCAAGGATACGGCGGTGATATCGCTGCTCGGATTGCTCGACTTCCTCGGAACCGCGAACGCCGTTCTCTCCGGCAGACGCATGTGGTTCAACTCCGAAATCGAGATGTTTCTGTTCGTGGCTGCGGTCTATTGGGTATTCACCTATGCGATGAGCAGCGTGAGCCGTGCAATTGAACGGTCGATGAGCAGGGGGGAAAGCTGATGGCGCCGGCGCAATGGCAGACGCGCAACAGTATCATCGTGGTGCGTGGACTGCACAAGTGGTTCGGCGACTTCCACGTGCTGCGCGGCATCTCGCTGGAGATTTACGAAGGCGAGAAGATGGTGATCTTCGGTCCCTCCGGATCGGGCAAGTCGACCTTCATCCGTACCCTCAACCGGCTGGAGGAGCACCAGCGCGGCGACATCATCGTCGACGGCATCGAGCTCTCCGCTGACATCCGCAACATCGACGCCATCCGTAGCGAGATCGGAATGGTGTTCCAGTCGTTCAACCTGTTCCCTCATCTCAAGGTGTTGGACAACGTCACGCTGGCGCCGATTCTGGTGCGCCGCCTGTCGCACGAGGAGGCGCGCCGGGTGGCGATGCGCTACCTGGAGCGGGTCGGTATACCGGAGCAGGCGGACAAGTACCCGGGGCAGCTCTCGGGCGGCCAGCAGCAGCGCGTCGCCATCGCCCGGGCACTGGCGATGCAACCGAAGATCATGATGTTCGATGAGCCCACCTCGGCGCTCGATCCCGAGATGATCAAGGAGGTGCTGGACGTGATGGTGGAGCTGGCCGAATCGGGGATGACGATGATCGTGGTGACCCACGAGATGGGGTTTGCGCGCCAGGTGGCCGATCGGATGGTGATGTTCGACGAGGGCAGGGTGGTAGAGATCGGTACTCCCGAGGAGGTGCTCGAACGCCCGCGGCAGGAGCGCACGCAGAAGTTTCTCGCTCAGATACTGACCTGACGGCGCCGGCGCAACGCGCGGCCACTTTGACCGCTGCGCCGCCGCACGGCGCCGATGGTGGCGCCCGGCCACCGGACCGCGGCGCTGCCGCGCACCGGTCTGACCGCCGTACGCTTGGCTGTTCTGCTCCGCCCGCCGGCCGGCCGGCCGGGTGGGTTGTAGGGGTGAGGCGTCGTCGGTAAACTGGCGCCGGCCGGCGGGGCACCGACCGCGCCTCGACAGCACGGCCCTTACTCGGAATGCAGCAACGTAGCTATACCCTTCTGCTCCACGACACGGTGCGGGCGCACCTCCTGGCGCAGGACCGGCAGGCCAAGCAGCGCCTGCGCGAAAAGCTGGAGTACCTGCAGCTCGGCATGTGGGACGGCGGCGTGCGGGTCAAGAAGCTCAAGGGCGTGGCGCCCGCGGTGTTCGAGGCGCGGCTCAGCCGAGGCGACCGCATCCTGTTCACGCTGGGGCGCCCGCAAGGCGCGGACGGCGCCGGCGGCACCCGCATCTACGTGTGGCGGGTAGTCAAGCACGACGCGGTGACCGCCGCCGCGCAGCGCATCGCGCCGCCCCGCAACGCCCCGTTCCTGATGTTCGAGCCGGACGACGTGACGGAGTTGAAGGAGGAGCTGTACCTCGACGATCTGAACGACGGCTACCTGTCGCCGGCGCTGGACCAGCCCCTGAGCGCGCCCGCCGCTGACGACGGCGCGAACGGCGCCGGGAGTGACGCCCCCCGCGACGCCGGCCCGCAACGCTGGCTGGTGGTGGACGACGCCGAGTGGCGCCGCCTGCAGGCGGCCGACCAGGGCGACCACCTGGAGTTGTACCTGTTCCTGACCCGCGAGCAGGCGCGGTTGCTGCACAGCGAGCCGCCGCTGCTGCTCTCCGGCACTGCGGGCAGCGGCAAGACCACCATCGCCGTCTACTTTCTGCTGCGCCAGCGGGTACGCCAGCTCGCCGCGGCGCCGGAAGGCGCGCCGGCCGCCCCCGCTCCCGGCGGCGCCGACCCCGCCTCCGCCGCTCCCGTTCCCGCGCCCGCCGAGGACGCCGCCGCTGAGCAGGCGCTGTTTCTCACCTGCAGCCCGCACCTGAAGCGCTTTTCGGAACGCATCTACCGGGGGCTGATAAAGGCCACCGAGCTGGAAGCCGCGCCGCAGGCGGTGCGCTTTGCGACCCTGGGCGAGCTGCTGGCGGAGGTGATGACCCGCGCCGGCAGCCGGCGGTGGCAGGCGCCGCCCGCCGGCCTGGCCGAGTTCACCGCCATCTTCCGGAATCACCCTGCCGCCGCCCGCTACGACGCCGAGCTGGTGTGGGAAGAAATCCGCTCCATCATCAAGGGCGCCAAGCCGCCGGTGAGCCGGCGCCGCTTCGCGGAGCTGGCGGCGCGCGTCAACTCCGCGCAGGCGGCGCTACGCGAGCGCGCTGAGCTGGCCGAATACGTGGTGCGGCTCGGCAACCTGGAGCTGGGCGCCAAGCTCGACGCGGCGCGCGAACGCCGCACGTCCTTCCCGTCACTGAAAGAATTCGCCGCCAGTCTGCGCGACGGCGCCGCGCCACGCCGTTCCGGCGAGCACGAGGTCCTGCTGCAGGCCGCGCTGCGCCTGTTGGAAAAACAGGCCGGGCGCCTCGACCAGCCGCTGCTCACGCTGCGCGAGTATGAAGGGCTGGGGCGCAAGCGGGCGCCCAACTTCCCGTTCGACCGGCGTGAAATCTACCGCATCGCCGAGTATTACCAGGACCGTCTCAGCGCGGCCGCGGGCTACGACGAGATCGACCTGACGCGCGCCGCCCTGGACTACCTGGAACAGCATGGCGACCAGTTCCGCTACGACCTGGTGGTGTGCGACGAGGTGCAGGACTTTACCGACGTGCAACTCGCGTTGCTGTTCCGCCTCGCCGCGGACCCGCGCCGCACCGTGCTCACCGGCGATCCCAAGCAGATCATCAACCCCAGCGGCTTCCGCTGGGAGGAGGTGCGCGCGCGCTACTACGAGCGCGGCCTGCCGGTGCCGGAGGTGATCAACCTCAGCATCAACTTTCGCAGCGTGGGCAACATCGTCAGCCTGGCCAACAGCCTGTTGCTGCTCAAGCGGAAGCTGGTGGGGCTGGCCGGCGGCGAGATCACCGAACGCTGGACCTTCCGCGGGCGCCCGCCGCTGCTGCTGGACGGGCTGGCGGAAAGCGACCTGTTGGGCACCATCGCGGGCGGCGGAGCCGGGCAGGTGGTGCTGGTGCGCACCGAGCGGGAGCGCGACCGGGTGCGCAAGGCGCTGCGCACCGAGCTGGTGTTCACCATCAACGAGGCCAAGGGGCTGGAGTTTGACGCCGTGCTGCTGTGGCGCTTCTCGGAAGCCGATGGCTCGCCGGCCGTTTGGCGGCGCATCGCCGAGGAGCGGACGCAGGGCGACGCCGACCGGCCGCACGTCCGCCATGAGCTGAACCTGCTGTACGTGGCGGTGACCCGGGCGCGCAACACGCTGGTGATCTGGGACGGGGAGCGGGTGAGCCCGATCTGGGCCATCGACGCGCTGGCCGATCAGGTATACCGCTCCACCGACGCCGCGGCCTTCGATACGCTCTGGCAGCGGGTCTCCACCCCGGCGGAGTGGGAGGCGCAGGGCGACTACTTCGCCGACCGGGAACACTACGCGGCGGCCGAGGAGTGCTATCGCCACGCCCAGGCGCTGGTCAAGGAGGAGTTGGCGCGCGCCCACCGCCTGCAGGGGCAGGGGGAGCACCGCCGCGCCGCCGGGCTGTTCGCCCGCCACGGCTGCGCCCCGCAAGCCGCCGACAATCTGGAGCGGGCCGGGGCGTTCCGCGAGGCGGCGCGCACTTGGCGGCGCGCCAACAGCGAGATGCGGGCGCTGGCCTGCGAAGCCCGGCACTACGAAGCGAGCGGCAACTACGCCGCGGCAGCGCAACGCTGGCAGCAACTGGGGGCGGAGGAGGCGGTATTGAGCAACTGGGAACGGGGCGGCGAGTACCGCAAGCTGGCGCAGTTCCACCTGGAACGGAACGCAGTCGGCGAAGCGGCGCGCTACCTGAAGCTGGCCGGCGACCACGCCGCGGCGGCGGCGCAGTTCCGCCGCGCCGGGCTGCTGTCGTTCGCCGCCGAGGAGTTCGAGCGCGCCGGCGACCACGCCCGGGCGGCGACGCTCTACCGCCGCACCGGCGACAACGCCGGGTTGCTGCGCTGCCTGCTCGCCGGCGGCGCGTATCACGACGCCGCGTTGATTTACGAGAAGCGCGGCGACCTGGAGCAGGCCGCGGACTGCTTCCGGCGCTACGTGGAAAGCTCGCCGCAGGCGCGCCGCGATCTGGAGCAGCGGTTGACCAAGATCAGCCCCAAGCGCCCCGGCATGCGCGCCGCGATTCGCATGGCGGCGTTGGGGCAGGCGGGGCGGGCGGCGCCGATCTACCTTCGCAACGGCCATCGCGAGCGCGCCGCCGAGCTGTTCCACGCCGCCGGCGAGCACGAGTCCGCGGCGGAGTGCCTGGTGCAGTGCGGGCGCTACCAGGACGCGGCGCGTGAGGTGCTCCAAGCCGGATTCGACCAGACCTACCACAAGGCCGCCGGATATCTCCTCCGCTACTTGGTGGAAGGCGGCACCCCGGGGCTTGGCCGGCTCAGCGAGACCACGCGCACCGCCGGCCGCCTGCTGCGCCGGGGCCAACCCGAGCTGGCGCTGGCCCATTATCTGGCGCTCGGTTCGTTGCGCGGCGCCTACGTGGAGGGAGTCACCGCGTCATTCGCCATGCTGGAGCGCCACGCCGTCGCCCTCGATTATTGCCTGGGTAACGACCGCGGCGAAGCCGCGGCCGCCTATCTGGACACGCGGCCCGAGCTGGTGCTTACGCTGTCCGAAGTGGAGGCGCTGGTGCGCGGCACCGGCAAGAGGACGCGGCTCGACGACTCCGATTGCGACGAGATCACCCGCGGGGTGCTGTTCCGTCTCATGCATTCCTGCTTGAATCGCGGCACGGAGCCGGAACGCCGGGAGCGGCTGGCCGCACTGTTCGACGGGCTGGCCGCGTACTACCCCTTTCTTTTCCCGTTGTCGCCCGAGATGAGCGATCTGATCATCGACTTGCGCCGCGTCGACATGATCGTTGGGTACGTCAAGATGTTATACCGGCAGGACGCCGCGTTAGGGGATTACTTCCGCGATCGGTTGATTCGGACGGCAACGGAGGAACGCGACCCGGAACTGGCGTTGTGCGTGTTGCTGCCGGACAAGCCTGCGTTTGAGCAGCGATTGGCGGCGATCGAGGCCACCCCGGACAACGTAGCCCTGTTTGAGGAGAGCGAGCAGCGTTATCTCGAGGCAGTGGAGATTGTGCTGGCGCAGGGCGACGTCGATCGGGCTACGCAGATCTGCCGCCAGCACGGCAACTACGAGCGCGCCGGGCGGATTCACGCCGAGGCCGGAGACCTGCGGAAAGCGGCCCGGACCTACCGCGACGGTGAGCTGTACCACGCCGCCTTGCGCTGCTACGAAACTCTTGGCGACGAGGCGGGAACGGCGCGCATTTACGAACGCCAGGGGCGCTTCGACGAGGCGATGGACATCTGGGAGATGATCGGGCGCGAACGCGAAGTGAAGCGCTTGAGCAAGAAGATGTTCAAGGCCGCCAAGGAGCAGGGGATGTAACGAAGCGGCCCGGGCTGCGGCGGCGGCCAGCTCCGGCGGTCGCGGCCGCGCCGGCCGCGGCGCTCAGCGCCGGGCGGTCATGCGCGGGTCGGCCACGCCGGTGCGCAGCAGCAGCCAGCCGAGCAGCGCCAGCACCACGCCGGCCACGAACACCGGGCGGAAGTCCACCAGCTCGATGAGCCAGCCGCCGACGATGGGCGCGGCCAGGGCGGGGGCGGCGAGCAGGGTAGTGGTTAGCGCCACGTAGGTGGGCACGCGCCCGCCGGCGCCCAGGTCCATGGCCAGGCTGGGGCGCGCCACCTTCATGCCGGAGTCCGCTACCGTGAGCAGGGCGAACGCGGCGTACATCCAGCCGGCGCCGGGCGCGGCCACCATCACCACGCCGGCGGCGGCGCACAGCAGCGCGCCCACCGCGGTGGCGGAGCGGTGGCCAAAGCGGTCGCCCCACCAGCCTAGCAGCGGCGTGCCGAGCGCCTGGCTGATCAGCGCCGCCATGGTGAGCGAGCCGGCGAACGCGTCGCTGATGGCGAACGCCTCGCGCCCGTACACGATGTAGAAGGTGACCCCCAGCGAGCCGAAGATCACCAGCACCTGGCTGAGCAGGAAGCGCGCGAAGCCGGGGTCGCGGCGCAGCACCGCGGGCAACTCGCGCAGATAGGCGCCGAGCCGTATCCGCGGGCGGTCCGCCGGGCGCGGCGGCTCGCGGTTCAGGGTCAGAAAGGTCCAGGAGATCGCCTGGCCGGCGAAGGCCAGCACGAAACACAACCCGAACGACCGCGGGAACGCCACGTGGTCCAGCAGGTGGCGCGCCAGCAGCGCGCCGGCGGTTCCCATCAACCCGCCGAAGGCGCTGCCGAGCCCGAACATCAACCCCTTGCGGTCCGGGTGGATGATGTTGGCCAGCATCGCGCGCCACGCCGGGCTGGCAACGCCGACTGCCACCTGCGAACACAGCAGCGTGAACGCCAGAAAGAGGTAGGAGAACCACCCCGGCGCCGCCGGCCACAGCAGGATGCCCAGCCCCAGGATCAGCCACGGCACGCGTTCGAACACGCTGACCCGCACTACCCAGGGCTTCTTGCGCGCCAGCGACTCGGCGCGCGCCGCCAGCAGCAGTTGCGGCACGTGGGAGGCCGCGAGATAGATGGCGGGGATGAGGCCGATCAGCACCCGCGACTCGGTGAGATAGCTGACGTAGAGCGGCAGGATGGTGGAGATGAACACGAAGCTGCCCGCCAGGTTGACGAAGGCGATGTCGCCGACGTTGACCCAGAAGTTCCAGCCCGCGTTGCGGCGGATGGCCGCCCGATAGGCGTCGTCGCGTTGCCCGGGGGCGTTCACCGGCGGCTTCAGGCCGCGACCGACTCCCAGGCGCCGCTGCCCCAGGAGCGCGCCACGGCCTGCTGCACGCGCGCCACCGCCGCGGCCGCGGCCAGGCTGGCGCGGCCCGGCGTGCCCTGCGCCGCGGCGGTCAGGAACTCGGCCAGCTCGATGGTGAGGGTGTCCTCGTAGCCGATGGAGATGCCGGCGCCGGGATTGAAGCGGCCGTGGTAGGGGTGCTGCGGCCCGCCGATGGCGCGGGTAGGGCCGTCGCCGGCGGCGCCGTGCTCGTCGGCGAGGCGCACCTGCAGCTCGTTGAGGCGCTCGAAGTCCCAGGCCAGCGCGCCGCGGCGCCCGTTCACCTCGAACGCCATTTGACACTCCGGCCCGAAGATCACCCGGCACGCCTCCAGGGTGCCGCGCGCCCCGCACGCGAACTCGGCCAGGATGCCGACATAGTCTTCGTTGCTCACCGGCCCGGTGGGGCCGCCGCTCCTGGCGCTGAAGTGGGTGCCCTCGCCGGGCGTCGCCAACGGGCGCTCGGTGATAAAGGTGTGCTGCTGGCTCACCACGCGGCGAATCGGGCCGGCGATGAAGTGGGCGGTGTCCAGTACGTGGGAGATCAGGTCGGCCAGGGTGCCGCTGCCGGCCAGCTCGCGCCGGAAGCGCCAGGAGAGCACGCCGCCGGGGTCGCGCCCGTAGCCGCTGAAGAAGCGCCCGCGGTAGTGGGTCAGCTCGCCGAGGCGCCCGGCCTCGATCAGCCGCCGCGCGTGCTGGACCATCGGCGCCCAGGCGTAGTTGTAGCCCACCCCGCTCACCACCCCCGCCCGCTCCGCGGCCGCGGCCAGCGCCAGGGTTTCTTCAGGGCTGCGCCCTACCGGCTTTTCGCAGAACACGTGCTTGCCGGCGGCGATGGCGGCTTCCACCATGCTCCGGTGCAGGAAGTTGGGGGCGGTGACGTCCACTACGTCCACGTCCGCCGCCGCCACCACCTCGCGCCAGTCGGCGGCGGCGCGGGCAAAGCCGTAGTCGCGCTGCGCCGCGGCGCGCCGCGCGGCCACGTCGTCCGCGCACGCCACCAGCCGCGGCTCCAGCTCGCGGTCGGCAAAGCGATGGCGCACCTGCAGGTAGGCGCGGCTGTGGGCGGCGCCCATCCAGCCCATGCCGATCACCCCAATCCCAAGCTGCCTGCTCATCGCCTCCATCATTGCACGCCCCCGCCGCCTGCGTCACCGGCCCGGCCACCGCACGCAACGGCGCGCCGTGGTATACTTGCCGGCATGCCGACCCGGGTCTCCGCCAAGGATTTCATGGAGTGGCTCGAGCCGGGGCGTAGCGCCGACCTGATCGACGGGCAGATTTTCGTGCGCGCTCCCGTGTCGATCCGCCATGCCAATCTGGTCAACTTCCTCGATCGTCTCCTCGGCACGTACATAGACCGGGACCGGCTCGGCGAGTTGTTCCGAGAGGTCGTCGCCGTGCGGCTCGGCTCCGGAAGTGTCTTTCAGCCCGACTTGGCGTTCTATCGGGCGGAGCGCCGGAGTGCCTTCCACCCCAACCATATCGAGGGCGCGCCGGATCTGGTCGTCGAGGTGCTGAGCCCCGGTACCGCCTCCCGCGACTCCGGCCCCAAGTTCACGGCGTACGAGCGGCACGGCGTGATCGAGTACTGGATGCTCAACCCGCAGACACTTGTCCACCGCTTCTACCGCCGCGTCGGAGACGAGCTGGTCGAGTGCGCCGAAGGATCGGCTAAGGTCGAATCGCAGGTCGTGACGGGATTCTTCGTCATGCGCGAGTGGCTCGACCCGGAGCGCCTCCCGCCGCTCACCGAATCGCTGGCAACGATCGAAGGCGCCCGGGAGTAACCTGATGGCGACGAAGCTGCATCCTGCCGTCCACCGGAAGCGCGACCTGCTCACCGCCGAGGAGTTCATAGAGTGGTTGGAGCCGGGAACGTTTGCCGACCTGATTGACGGAGAGGTCTTCATGCACTCACCGGTTTCTATCCGCCACGCCCGATTGCTCAACTTCCTCGACTTCCTCCTCCGCTCGTACGTCGATCGCCGCCGGCTCGGATTCCTGTACCGGGAAGTGGTTGCGGTGCGATTTGATCGCCGCAACGTCTTTCAGCCCGACTTGGCCTTCTACCCGGCCGACCGCCGGAGCGATTTCCGCCACAACCATATCGAGGGCGCGCCGGACTTGGTGGTCGAGGCGCTGAGTCCCGCTACCGCATCCCGTGACACCGGCCCGAAGTTCGCGGAGTACGAGCGGCACGGTGTGATTGAGTACTGGGTACTCGACCCGCAGACGCTCGCCCATCGCTTCTACCGCCGCACCGGAGACGAGCTGGGCGAGTACGCCGTGGGAGCGGCCAAGATCGAGTCCCATGCCGTACCCGGATTCTTCCTCCTGCGCGAGTGGCTGGACCCGGAGCGCACGCCTTCCATCGCCGCGGCGCTGGCAACGATCGTTAGGATCGGCGCGGGGCACCGTATGGCGCCCAGGAGGCATGGATGAGTCCGGAGTTGATAGCAATCGTCGGGACCGTAATCGCCCTCGGCGTCACCATGTTCGCGTCTATGAGATGGGCCTGCGGAAGCGTGGTGGAGAGCGTCGAGAAGAGGCTGGACAACACGGATGGCCGCATTAACGGTGCCGCCGGTATGCTCAGGGCGGAGATGAAGGACGTCGAAGGCCGCCTGCGGAACGCCATCAAGGCGACCGAAGACCGCCTCGATGGCGCAATCTGCGGGCTCAGGGCTGACATGATGACGGCTGGGGTCCTGAACCTCACCGACCGCGTGCCGCGGGTCGAGGGCGTCATAGCGGGGGCGTATCCCGGCGTCCGCAACCAAGCCCAAGAACACCACAGGAAGGGGCGCGGTTGCCGGTTCTGCCAGCAATGCGCGTAGTTTATCGAGGATATGGGAGTCACACACGTTAACGTAACCGTTCGCAATCCGGCCGACCCGCAACGAAGCTGGGCCGGATCATTTCTGGTCGATACCGGCGCGATCGACTCGCTGGCGCCGCGGCCGTACCTTGAGGCGATCGGTCTGAAGCCCGACGGCCAGCGCGTCTACGAGACCGCCGACGGCCGCGAAGTCACGCTGGACATCGCCGTTGCACGGCTTGACGTCATGGGGCAGATCACGGCGGGCGTGGTCATCTTCGGCGACGTCGGCGCCGAACCGCTGCTTGGCGTCACCGCCCTGGAGTCCGCCGGCCTGGAAGTGGACCCGCAGAACCAGCGCTTGAAGAAACTCCCCTCGGTACGGCTCAAGTCATATAAATTCGCCGCGCAGAGGATACCATGAGGGATGCGTCAAAGGTAAGTCACGGGTTCGTCGACGAGGCTGCAAGTCAAGAAGATTCAGGTATCGAGCGAGAGGACATCGAAGGAGCCTCTCAGGACGCTACGGAAATCAAAGAACCGTTCGACCCTACTGCGATCACGATCGACACCAAGAATCCCACGATCGACCTCATCATGAAAAGAATAGATCGAGGGGAACTCGATCTGAACCCGGATTTTCAACGATATTCGGGCATCTGGGACCGAACCAGGCAGAGCCAGCTTATCGAGTCGCTGCTCCTGCGTATCCCCATTCCTGTGTTCTATATGGCGGCGGACAAAGAAGACCGGTGGCAGGTGGTAGACGGCCTGCAACGGCTGGACACCTTGAAGAGCTTTATCCTTACCAAGAGCTTGATTCTGCACGGTATGGAGTATCTGAAGGACTTTCGGGGCTGCACCTATGATCGGTTGCCGCGCCCCATGCAGCGCCGCATTGATGAGACTCAGCTTTCCTGTCACGTTATTCAACCCGGCACTCCGCCCAAGGTTATGTTCAACGTGTTCAAACGAATCAATACCGGGGGAAAGCCGTTGTTACCGCAGGAGATCAGACATGCCCTCAATCCGGGCACCGCCCGCGAGTTCATCAACGCACTGGCGAAGGACGATACCTTCCTGGAGGCAACCGATCACAGTATCAAACCAAAACGCATGGCGGACCGGGAATGCGTCCTGCGCTTCGTAGCGTTCTACCGACATCTGAAAGACTACAGTGGCAATCTAGATGAGTTTCTTGTCACCGCGATGAAAACGTTGAACGGCACGTCGAATGACGACCTCATGAAACTCTTGAAAGATTTTCGCAACGCCATGAGATTGGCGGTCGAGCTATTCGGCAAGGACGCATTTCGGAGACCATCCACGCCGCGAGATACGCGCCGTAAGCTGATCAACAAGCCACTATTCGAGAGTTGGTCAGTCAACCTGGCGAACTTCAGAGAGCCGGTGCTGCGGCAACGTCTGATCGAAAGGCGGGAGCAGGTCCGGTCGGACTTTGCGGAATTGATGGCGGATGAGGAATTCGAACAGAGCATCGGCATAGCTACGCAGGTCGCAAAGCGTGTACGCACTCGTTTCGGACGCATCAGAGATTTACTCCAGGAGATAGCAACATGATCGATAATATCACAATGATAAACTTCAAGTGTTTCAAGGCGCAGACGATTATGCTTTCCGGGATCAGCGTTCTGGCAGGCTTGAACGGGGTTGGTAAGAGCTCCGTAATTCAGTCGTTACTGCTGTTGCGGCAGGCGAGGTTGAGCGCCGCCGGCAAGCCGGAGTCGTTGCGGTGGCATGGGAGTCTCATAGATATCGGTTCGTTCAGAGACGCGCTCCATGAGCGTTCCGATAACGATGTGATTGCGTTGGAAGCGGAATTCACCTCTTCCGAATGTGTCAGTATTGTGATCTGCGCAACCGACAGCGGAGACGCGACGCTGATCCGGGGTGATGGCTTTCCGAATGCGCGCGACAGTTCGTTATATCGGGATTCCATGTTCTATCTCGGCGCCGACAGACTGGGGCCGCAGAAGACCCTGCCATTCCTCGACCAGGAATACGAATCGCAAACGCCACTAGGAAAGAGTGGAGAGTTCGTGCTCTGGTATCTCGAAAACCATTACAACCGCGTGGTCCCCGAGCCCCTGCGCTATGTCGGGGCGCCAAAGGACACCTTGCTAGAGCAGGTGACAGCGTGGCTTGGCGTGATCAGTCCGGGCGTTGCGCTCCGAATCGAATCTCTGCCAAAAGCCGATCTGGCCGTTGCCAGTTTTTCATTCTCTCAGAACAAGGATGTATTTTCCAGGCGTTTCCGCGCCACCAACGTAGGATTCGGATTGAGCTACGCGTTGCCGGTGATCGTCGCCTTCCTGTCTGCTCAGAATGACGATCTGGTGATGATCGAGAATCCGGAGGCGCATCTGCATCCGGCGGGACAGACCAAGCTGGCCGAGCTTGCGGCGCGCGCGGCCGCCGCCGGCGCCCAGGTCGTTCTGGAAACTCACAGTGACCACATCCTCGACGGCATCCGCTTGGCGGTTCGCAATGGCATCCTCGCACCTGACCAGACCGTGTTTCACTACTTCCGGCGTACCGGCCTGACCGTCGACGTACGGACACCTGCCATCCGTCAAGATGGGCGCCTCGATTTCTGGCCCGACGGTTTCTTTGACCAGCATGAGCGGAACTTGGCGGCCTTGGTGGCACCAAAATGACGCTGGTGTTCAACGAGCTTTCCGCAGGTGATCCCGCTCCGAACAAATACGATGCGAGGGAGCGGGCGGCGGACATGGTACAAGCGATCGCCGAGCTTGCCGGGGCGCGGGCGGTAAATCTTGTGGCAATAGATTCGTTCGACTTGTACGGTGTGCGGCTGGCAGATGGCTACACGCTCCATCAATGGCTGACCGATCCGTCCGGAGATCGCGATCTGCAAGCGTTACTGTGGGCGGTTTCAACCAAGGTCTCGTTTGGTCAGGACGTTCCCGGTGCGATCAAGGATCGATTCTTTCTGTCGGAGTTTCTCCATGACGATCAGGATGCAGCGGGGCTTGGGCTTGCGTATCTCCTGGGGACCGCGGCGGTCAGTCTTCGCTCCGGGGAATCGTGGGCGAGCGTACATCTTCGCTTGCGGCATACGTGGATCGAGGTCGATGAACGCGTTCACAGTCAGGAAGTTGTGGCGCTCAATATCGCGGACCGCAGCCAGGCGGAACAGGTCAACAATGAGCTGCTGAAGTTTGCGCGGGACGGGCTTACCGGGAATCCGACCGGATTGGCTGGCCGGAAGCAGGAGTGCTTCCCGCATCTGGCGTTCGGCGTGGACGTGGACGATCAGCTCTCGGACCTGTCCGGGGACGTTATTGAGCAGGTGATCGGTAAATTGATCGTGTTGGACGGTGCCGTACGAGACTGGCGTCGGAATGCATCCGAGTCGCCGGTGCTTCCCAAGGTACGTTCCGAGAGCGAATCAACAATGGAGAAGTATGGGAGTCGGCGTGTTTTCCGAGACCGGCACGGCGTTCCCAGGGAGTACGGACCGCACGCGATGGTCGGGTCCTCCTATCGGATTCATTTTGTCGTCGATGAGCGGAACAGAGTGCTGGAGATCGGGTATATCGGAAAGCACCTACCGACATCGACCGTTCCGCACTAGCGAAGCAGGATGGGTGATACGCGGTTGATTGAGGCGGGGTTTCCGTTGCGGCAGGTGTCGCTTGATTCCGTGCACGAGAAGAACGTGCGGCACGGGCACATTTCGACGCTGCACATCTGGCCGGCGCGGCGGCCGCTGGCGGCGAGCCGGGCGGCGCTGCTGGCGGCGCTGCTGCCCGATCCGGGGAGCGACGAGGGGCGGCGGGAGCTGCGGGAGCGGATGGCGGGAGCGGTGGTCAAGCGGTCCGACGGCAGGGAGGAGACCGCCGGCGGCATCTTGCACTGGGGGCGCGAGCAGGAGGACGAGCTCGAAGGCGAGCTCGCGGCGTTTCGGCGGGAGATCAGGGCGGCGTTCGGGGGGCGGGCGCCGCGCGTGCTCGATCCGTTTGCCGGCGGCGGGGCGATTCCGCTGGAGGCGATGCGGCTCGGCTGCGAGGCGGTGGCGGCGGACATCAACCCGGTGGCGTGGTTCGTCCTGCGCTGCACCCTCCACTACCCGCGGCTGCTCGCCGCCCAGGTGCGGCCGCTGCCGGCGTTCGCGTTGCGGGACCGGTCGTTCACGGAGGCGTTCGTCACCCGGGGCCGCGGCGTCACGAACCGGCGCCGGGTCGAGGAGGAGTTGGCCCGCTACGGTCACGGCGACCCGGCCGGCGCCGGCGACGAGGAGCAGCACTTCGCGTCGATGGATTCCCCGCCGCCGGTGACGGACGCCGATGCGGCGTGGCATCTGCGCGCGTGGGGGCAGCGGGTGCTGCACGGAGCGCGGCGGGAACTGGCGGCGCGCTATCCGACCTACGCGGAGTTTGAGCCGGTACGGCCCAAGGGCGGCCGCAGGAACGCGCCGCTTCGCACGGCGCGCTACCGGCCGCGGGCGCCGCGGCTGCTGGAACCGGATGCGAACGGACGGGTATCGGCGGCGGCGCTCAACGCGGAGTTCGATTCGCTCTATCTGGAGGAGGAAGCGAATCCGCGCTGGGTGGCGAAGCCGGCGGTGGCGTATCTGTGGGCGCGCACGGTGCGTTGCCGCGGCTGCCGGGCGGAGATTCCGATGCTCAAGACGCGCTGGTTGTGCCGGAAGGGGACCAAGCGCGTATTGCTGACGATGGAGCCGCGCGCCGACGGCGCGGGCGTCACGTTTGGCGTTGCGCGGGACGTTGCCGGCGACGACGGCGCCGGCACCATGAACCGCAGCGGCGCGGCGTGTCCCTGCTGCGGCGGGATCACCACGATGGTGGACATCCAGGTCGAAGGGCGGGCGGGCCGGCTTGGCGAGCGCATGACGACGGTGGTCACGGACGGCCAGCAAGGCAAGGAGTACCGCCTGCCGACCGAGGCCGAAGTCGAGGCGGCGCGCGTGGACGGCGAAGCGCTTGCGGCGCTCTACGCCGGCATCCCCTTCGGCGTCCCGGACGAGGCGATCGTCGCGGAACGGCCGTCGCCCAACTCGCGCGGGGCGTCCGGGCTGCCGCGCTACGGCTTCTACGCTTGGCGCGCGGTCTTCACCGACCGGCAACTGCTCGCGCTCGGCGTGTTCGTGCGCGAGATTCGCCGCTGTTTCGGGGAGATGGGCGGCGACTATCCCGGCGAGTGGCGTGAAGCGCTGGTCGCCAATCTGGCGCCGACGATCAGCCGCCTGGCCGACCGGTGCTGCGCCTTGGCGACCTGGACGAGCGGCGCGGAGCAGGTGGGCCACGCCTTCGCGCGCTATGCACTGCCGATGGTGTGGGACTTCGCCGAGTCCTGCCCGCTGGTGGACACCACCGGCGGCTTCATCCAGGCGGTCGAGTGGATCGCCCGCGTCTTCGAGCACACCAGCGCGGCCGCGGCCGGCGCCCCGGCTCCCCTGGTCGCGCACCGGACCGCCGCCGCGCCGCCCGGCGAAGGCTTCGATGTGGTTTGCACCGACCCGCCCTACTACGACGCGATTCCCTACTCGGACCTGATGGACTTCTTTCACGTCTGGCTGCGGCGCACCGTGCACGGAATCTCAGCAGAAACCGACGCAGTCTTCGCCCCGCCGCTCGGTCCGAAGTGGGACCCCGGCGCCAACGACGGCGAGCTGGTCGATCAACCGGGCCGATTCGACGGCGACGCCGCCCAGTCCAGGGAGGCTTACGAGGACGGCATGTTGCGCAGCTTGCGGCATTGCCACGACGCGCTACGCGAGGATGGGCGCTTGGTCGTGGTGTTCGCCAACAAGCAGCCGTCCGCCTGGGAGACGCTGGTGAAGGCATTGATCCGCGCCGGCTTCGTGGTGGTCGGCTCATGGCCGATCCGGACCGAGCGGGAAAGCAAGGTCGCCGGGGGCGCCCGGCTCTCGTCGTCGATCTGGCTGGTGTGCCGCAAGCGGCCGGCGCCGGCGCGGCCGGGCTGGGACAAGCCGGTACTTGACGAGATGGAAGATAAGATCACCGAGCGGCTGCGCGACTTCTGGGACGCCGGCATCCGCGGGCCGGACTTCGTGTGGGCCGCCACCGGGCCGGCGCTGGAAGCGTTCAGCCGCCATCCGGTGGTCAAGCTGGCCGACCGGCCGGGCCGGCTGCTGTCGGTCGCCGAGTTCCTGCTCCACGTGCGCCGCATGGTGGTCGGCTTCGTCGTGAACCGCCTGCTGCGGCGCGCCGGCGACGCGGCCGGCGATCTGGACGATCCAACCACCTACTACCTGCTGCACCGCAACGACTTCGGACTCGGCGCCGCGCCCGCCGGCGGCTGCATCCTGTACGCGTTGTCGTGCAACGTGGCGGACGCCGACCTGGCCGGCCGCCTCGACCTGCTGGCCCGCGGCTCCCGCGCAACGCCCGACGACGCCGGCGAAGACGATGCCGGTCGCGCCGCCTCCGGCGGCGAAGCGCGGCTCAAGCCGTGGCACCGCCGCCGCTCCCGCGGCCTGGGCGAGCCGTCCTCCGACGGCACCCCGCCGCCGCTGATCGATCGCCTCCACCGGCTGATGCATCTCTGGAAGACGGGCGAGCAGCGCCGCGTCGACGACTACCTGGAGGCCCGCGGCCTGTGGCGCCACGAGCTGTTCGCCCGCGTCGTACAGGCCCTGATCGAGCTCGCCGAAGCCGGCTCCGACGAACGCTCCCTCCTGGAGTCGATCCAGAACCACATCCGCGCCCGCAGCGGCCAGCCTATCCCGCAACAGGGCCTCCTGCTGTAGAATGGTGCCGCGTGAGCTTGACGAACCGCGCCAAGCCGCGTACCTTTCACCATTATCACCCATCAGGTCGCCCCCCGCACATTCAGGGGAATCAGGCAACCTGATTCATACCACCCCAGGGACGCCTCATGCGTCCCTGCTATTACTGCTGTTGTAGGATGGTGCCGTGATTCGCCGTATCCAGGCGCTCAACTACCGCTGCCTGCGCCACGTCGACGTAACCCTCGACCGCTTCCACGTCCTGGTCGGCCCCAACGCCAGCGGTAAGAGCACCCTGTTCGACGTCATCGCGTTTCTCGGCGATCTGGTATCGACCGGCCTCGAGGCCGCGGTGGCGAAGCGCACGAGCAACTTTCAGGACCTGGTGTGGGGCCGGCCCCAGCAAGGTCTTCGGTTCGAGCTGGCCGCGGAGTTCGACTTGCCTCAGAACGTGAAGGAGCGCCTTCCGCCATCCAAAGGCTTCGACCGTTTCCGTTACGAGGTCGCAATCGAAGAAGGGGACCGCGGCGTGGTCATCGAAGCCGAACGCGGCCTGCTGATGCCGGAACGGCAGCCCCGCGTACGCCGCCGTTCCTGGTTCCCTGAACCGCTGGCGGACGCCGATACGATCCTGATGGCGACACGGCGCGACAGTAGGACGATACTACGTAAGTACGATCGCGAAGATACGTTCAACGTCGAAGTTGCCGAGCGATCCGTGCGGGGCCGGGCCGCCACCATGTCGTTCGGAGACCGCCGTTCCACGCTCCGTAATCTGCCGGAGTCGGTCGAGCAGTTCCCCGCAGCTACGCACGTAAAGCGGACGTTGGAAACCGGCGTCAAGACGCTGGTTCTCGACAGCGCGAAGATGCGTCAAGCAAGTCCTCCGCTCCGGCGCGCCGCGGGCCTCGCGCCTGACGGCTCCAATCTCCCCTGGGTAATCGATCGTCTGCAGGCCGATCACCGCGCCGAGTACGAAGGATGGCTCGATCACGTGCGGACGACTTTGACCGAGCTGGAAGGCATCCGCGTCGTTGTACGCCCGGACGACCGGCACGCGTACCTCACGCTGTCGTACGGCACCGGCGTATCGGTCCCGTCGTGGATGACCGCCGACGGCACGTTGCGGTTTCTGGCTCTGACCATCCTGGCGTATCTGCCCAATGAAGAGGCGGTGTATCTGGTGGAAGGACCGGAACAAGGGATCCATCCGCTGGCGCTCGATGCCGTCTACCAGTCACTTGTTTCGGTATACGCCTCGCAGGTACTCGCGGCGACTCATTCTCATGCGTTCCTCAACCTTGCCGATGCGGAACGGGTGCTCTCCTTCGGCGCCGACGACACGGGCGCGACGGACATAGTCGGTGGGGGCGAACATCCTCGTCTGGCGTACCGGCGGGACAGTGCGGACCTGGGCGTCGCCATGGTGGGCTGAGCGATGGCGGAGCAACGCGGATGATCGAAGTTGACCGCATCCATCACGCGGACGCGTTCGATCTGTTTTCCCTGATCGACGACGAGAGCATCGACCTGATTGTGTGTGACGGGCCGTACGGCGTGACCACCAACAAATGGGACCGGATCGGCAACATACAGGAATACAACCTGAATCTGATTCGCACTCTATCCGGCAAACTGAAGCACGGAGGAGCGCTGTATCTGTTCGGGAAGCCGGACTGCATCGACTTCATCGATTATCGTCCGTACCTCCACCTCCGATCCCGGATCGTCTGGTATCAGCCGAGCCGACTCGCGCAGGGACGGATCAGCTACACCAACAACTACGACGTCATCTGCTACTTCATCAAAGGCGACCGGCCGGCCACCTTCAATCTCGATGCGATTCGAGTGCCGCAACTCGTGGAACTGAACCACCGCCTACGGTGTGAGCGCGTTCCTTCGGTGCGCAACGGGAAGTACGGCCGGACCAGGTTCAACGACGACGGGAAGAATCCGGGCGACGTATGGGGAGACGTCAAGCAGCTCACCTACAAGTCGAAGGAGCTGGTCAGCCGTGACGCGCTCAATACGATTCAGAAGCCGGAGCAGCTCATCGAACGCTTGGTAAACGCCAGCTCCTGCGAAGGCGATCTGGTACTTGATCCGTTCGCCGGCGTCGGCACCTGCCCCGCAGTGTGCAAGCGCCTGGGCCGGCACTTCATTGCCATCGAACGCGACGAACAGTTTGTCCGGGCAGCACGTAACCGACTTCAGCACGTCGAAGCAGACTTGGCCGCTCGGCTCTTCTGATGGCTTGGGACATATACCGCAGAATCATCGATCAAGTATTGCAAGCTGCGGACTTGGCTAAACTGGTGGGCATAACCAATCTGTTGCAACCCGGGTTAGTGAAGGAGATGATAATCGCCGATATTCTGGGCCACGAGCTGATTCACTCAAAACGCCGCGAGGATACCTGCGATCCGGATAATCCCGCCATTACGTACGAATACCTCTCATGTAAGGAAGGAGGAACCGGTCAGATAGATCGGATGTTCGCGGAGCCGGACGAGACGCGTGCTCAATCGCTTGACCGCATCACGCGAAACAGAATGATATATCTCGCCATATTCTATGGCGACGACCAGACGCGGTGCAAGGTCATCTATGAATTGGAGCCGCAACGGGCGGCGCAGGAGGCAGAGCGGCAGTTGGACCGAAGCCGCAACGTGATCTCCCATGTCGGATTCTCGGAGCGCTGGGCGCGTGAAAACGGTAGAGTTGTCTACAGGGATTCTCCGACGGGTCGGACATCTCGGTGACTTCGGGATCTTCTTCAGTGAAGTCGTCAGGGACCACTACCGGATGAGACCAAGTCACGGGGCGCTTCGACGGGCTCGTAGATCTTTCGGAAGATATCGGAAGCGCAGGGGTATTGGCTCCCATTGATTCCGTGGATGAGCCAGTCGCCGGGCTGTCCTACCAGAGTGCCGGAACCGGTCTCGATCGTGATGCGATGGTTGAGTGGAATCGCATCGACTATTGCCGGGAGCCTTCGATAGCGGTTCCCGGCGACGTGTTCGTAGCTCTTGCGGAACGTGTCAGCACCACAAGGGTACTGCTCACCGTGCACGCCGGTGATCAACCAGTCGCCGGGGTTACCGGTCATCTCTCCCTCCAGCGTCTTGATTACTGCGGTTTCCGTCAGTCGGACCGCATCAATCATCAGCGGACGCCTGCGGTAGTACGACATATCCCTCTCCGGCAGAAGCGTACGCCGCGGCGGCCGGTCTGTCAATCGAACCCACGGCGGCCGCGGCGGCGGCGCGATGAGCGTGGCCGCCTGCCGAGTTGAGCCGGACCTCTCTCGTAGTCGCGCCGTTGACGGGCAGGTTGGTTGGCGTATGCTGGCGGGGTGATGGCGGAGTTGAGGATCGGGATCGTGGGCTGCGGGGGGCGGGGCCGCCACCACGTGCGGCACCTCGCCGGATTGGAAGGGGTGCGGCTGCACGCGGTCTGCGACCCGGCGGCGGCGTTGCGCGGCGCCGCGGCGGCGCAGTTCGGGATCGCTCACCAGTACGACGGCCCCACCGAGATGCTGGCCGCCGGGCGGCTCGACGCGGTGGTGGTGAGCGTGCCGCCGGAGCTCAACTTTCCGGTGGCTCTGGAGTGCCTGGAGGCGGGGGTCGATACCCTGGTGGAGAAGCCGCCGGGGCTGCGCGTAGCGGAGACCCGGCGCCTGCAGGCCGCCGCCGAACGCAACGGGGCTCGCTGCATGGTGGCGTTCAACCGCCGCTTCAACCCGCTCATCGTCGAGGCGCGCCGCCGCGTCGCCGCGCGCGGGCCGCTGGTTACCCTGGTGGGCGAGTTCCACAAGAACCTGGAGCAGATCGAGGCGCAAGGCAAGTTCGCGGACGTGGTGCTGGATCGGTTCCTCTACGAGACGCCGATTCACGCGCTCGACTGCCTGCGCGCGCTGGCCGGGGCGCCGGTGCGCAACGTGCACGCCGTGTCCCGCAGCGCCGTGTCGCGCCGCCGCGACGCATTCGGCGCGATCATCGAGTTCGAGAACGGCTGCGTGGCCCATCTGATCGCCAACGTCACCAGCGGCGCCCGGTTGGAGCGCTACGAGTTGCACGGCGCCGGTATCTCCGCCTACCTTGAAGGAGTGAGCCAGGGGCACGTGGTACAAGACGGCGAGGTAACCCCGCTCACCTGCGAGGGGGACCGCAGTACCCCGGAGCAGGATCGGTTCTTCGTGGACTGCGTGCGCCGGGGCCGCCCCATCGCGGCGCCCGCCTGCGACCTAGCCGAGGCGGTGGCGACCATGGACCTGGCGGGGCGCATCTTTGGCGACTGAGTACCTCGAGACGGAGCGCCCGGCGGCGGCGCCGCAACGGTCGACGCTCACCGCCGAGGAGTTGTACGAGCTACCGGATGACGACTATCAGTATGAACTGGTGTCGGGCGAGCTGATCCGCATGAGTCCGTCCGGCGCCGAGCATGGGCTGGTGACCGCGGCGCTTGGCCACGCCCTCCAAGAATACGTCAACCGAACGCAGGCCGGCGTCTGCTGCGGCGCGGAGACCGGATTCATTCTGCAGCGCGACCCCGACGTGGTGCGCGCGCCCGACGCCGCCTTCGTCGCCTGGGCGCGCATTCCGGCAAGCGGCGTCCCCAAGTCCTACTGGCCGTTCGCTCCCGACCTCGCCGCGGAAGTCATCTCACCGGGCGACCGCTTCGCGGACCTGCAGACCAAGGTCGTGGAGTACTTCCGCGCGGGCACTCGTCTCGTGTGGGTCATTGAGCCGGCTACGCGCACGGTATACGTGTACCGCGCCCGCCGCGACGTGCAGGCCCTGGGCGAGCAGGACGAGCTGACCGGCGGCGAGGCGCTGCCCGGATTCCGTTGCCCGGTGCGGGAGCTGTTCACCCGGCGCCGCCCCCGTGACCCCGCGCCGCCCGTGAACTGAACTCCCGCGCCCGCCGCGGCGGCCCCGGTGAGCCGGCTGAGGCGCGGGCGCGGCAGCAGGAGTCGGCCAAGCGGCGCGGCGGCCTCGGTCAGCCTGCTACGGCCGCCGTTAGCCCCCGGCCGCGACCGCGGCTGCCGGAGCCTCGTTGCGCAGCGGGCGGGGGGAGGCGGCCAGGCTGCGGTTCAGAGCCGAGATCAGCGCCAGCGCCGAGGCCTTGGCGATGTTGGGGTTGGTGCCGGCCCCGAACCGTTGCGTGCCGTCGTCGCGGACAATCCGGATGTAGGCGATGGCGGTGGAATCAGTACCCTGCCCCAAGGCGTGCTCGGAGTAATGGGTCAGCCGGAAGTCGGCCAACCCCGCCCCGCCCAGCGCGTCCTTGAGCGCGTCGATCGGCCCGTTGCCCACTCCCTTCAGCTCCATCTCCTCGCCTTCCACCACCACGGTCAGGGTCCCGTACATGCGGGAACTGTTCTCGGGATCGCTGGCGATGGCGTAGTCGACGAAGCGCAACGGCGCGTCAACCTCCAGGTATTCGCGCTGGAACGCTCCCCAGATCTCATGCGCCTCCACCTCGCGGCCGCTGCGGTCGCTCAGCGCCTGCACCACCTGGCCAAACTCCGGCTGCATGGTCTTGGGTAGCTGGCAGCCGAATTCGCTCTCCATCACGTAGGCGACGCCGCCCTTGCCGGACTGCGAGTTGATGCGGATGATCGCCTGATAGGAACGCCCGACGTCGGTGGGGTCAATCGGCAGGTAGGGCACCTCCCAGCGCTCGCCCGCGCCGTTCTGCGCCGCCATGCCCTTGTTGATGGCGTCCTGATGGGAGCCGGAAAAGGCGGTGAACACCAGCTCCCCGGCGTAGGGATGGCGCGCGCCCACCGGCAGCTCGGTGCAGTAGTCGGAGACCTCGATCAGGCGGCTCAGGTCGTGCAGGTCGAGGCCGGGATCCACGCCCTGGGTGTACAGGTTGAGCGCCACGGTCACGACGTCCACGTTGCCGGTGCGCTCGCCGTTGCCGAACAGGGTGCCTTCCACCCGCTCGCCGCCGGCCAGCAGGCCCAGCTCGGTGGCCGCCACGCCGGTGCCGCGGTCGTTGTGGGTGTGCAGGCTCAGGATGATGCTGTCGCGGCGCCGCACGTGGCGCAGGAACCACTCGATCTGGTCGGCGTACACGTTGGGGGTGGCCAGCTCCACCGTGGCCGGCAGGTTGATGATCATGCGCCGCTCCGGGCTGGGGTCCCAGGCCTCGATCACGGCGTCGCACACCTCCACCGCGAAGTCCGGCTCGGTCCCGGTAAAGCTCTCCGGCGAGTACTCGTAGAGGATCTCGGTGTCGGTGCGCTCGGCCAACTCGCGCACCAGGCGGGTGCCCTCCACGGCGATTCCGCGGATGGCCGCGCGGTCCATGCGGAACACCACGCGGCGCTGCAGCTCGGAGGTGGAGTTGTAGAGGTGGACGATGGCGCGCGGGGTGCCCTCAATCGCCTCGAAGGTGCGCCGGATCAGATGCTCGCGGGCTTGCGTGAGCACCTGCGGATAGACGCCGGCGGGAATCAGGCCGCGCTCGATCAGGGTGCGCGTAAAGTCGAACTCCACCGCCGAGGCGGAGGGGAAGCCGACCTCGATCTCCTTGAAGCCGACGTCCGCCAGCAGGGCGAACATGCGCAGCTTCTGATCCAGGTTCATGGGGTTGATCAGCGCCTGGTTGCCGTCGCGCAGGTCGACGCTGCACCACTGCGGCGCTTGCTGCAGGGTGCGGTTCGGCCACTGCCGGTCCGGCAGATCGATGGTCGGGAAGGGGCGGTACTTGGTGATGGTGCCTCGCTGCACGCTGGTTCCTCCTTGGCGGCGGCGCCGCCGCGGCATAAAAAAAGCCCAGGTCCGCAGCCGACCGCGTGGTCGGCTGTGAGCCTGGGCTGCTGCCTGCTGCGCCGTTCGCTACGTGCGGTCTCCGGCGGAGCACGCGGCAACCCAGGCCGTTAGGCCCAATAGGGCGAGCAGCAACGGTAGTTGTGTCGGGAGCTGGCGCATGTCCTTTCCGAAGTCCGCCCCTAACCTACCACGCCCCGCCGCAACGTGGCAAGTGCCGGTTTTTGGCTGGCGGCTGCCCGGCGGCGGCCGGCTGGCGGCCGGCGGCGGCTGGCTTGACCGGCTGGACTGCCGGCCCGGCGCTACCCCTTGAGGGCGCCGGCGGTGAGGCCGCTCACGAACTGGCGCAGGGCGATGCCGAACACCACCACCAGCGGCAGGGTGGCGATCACGAAGCCGGCCATCATCGGCCCGTACTGGGTGAGGTAGGTGCCCTGGAAGAAGCGCAGCCCCACCGCCACCGGACGCAGCGAGTCGCTGGAGATCGCCACCAGCGGCCAAATGAAGTCGTTCCAGGTGGCGAGCAGGTGCACGATCAGGATGGTGATCACCACCGGCACCGACAGCGGCAGCCCGATCAGCCAGTAGCAGTGCAGCTTGTTGGCGCCGTCCAGGTAGGCGGACTCGAAGATCTCCTCCGGCAGGTTGGCGAAGAAGGTGCGGAACACCAGTATCGAGAACGGCTGGCTCACCGCGATCCAGGGCAGAATCAGCGCCCACGGCGTGTTGATCAGGCCAAACTGCCGCACCTCCATGAACAGCGGTACGAGCTGCAGCACCGACGGGATCATCAGCAGCGAAATGGTGGCCAGGAACAGGAACTGGTCGCCGGGAAAGCGGTAGCGGGCAAAGGCGAAGGCGGCCATCGACGCGAACAGCGCGATGCCGGCGATGCTCACCGAGCTGTAGTAGGTGCTGTTGACCAAGTACACCGACACCACCTCCCAGGCAATCGCATAGTTGCTCCAGGTGAGCGGTAACATCGGCAGCCAGAACTCGTGATAGAACTGGTTGAGGTTCTTGAACGAGGTGATGAACATGAACACGAACGGGAAGAAGGTGAGCAGCGCGATCAGGGCGAGAACGGCAAGCGCGGCGATCCGTGACGGCGACATCCGCAGCCCCCGGCTCAGCGCCGCGCCACGTACTCGGTCTCCACTCTGATGCCCTTGAAGTTCAGATAGGTGAGCCCGAATATCAGGATGAACAGCACGAACCCGATGGTGGTGGCGTACCCCATTCTGGCGTACCAGAAGGCCATGTTGTACATGTACAATCCCGGCACCAGGGTAGCGAATCCGGGGCCGCCCTCGGTCAGAATGAGCTGCACTCCGAAACTCTGCAGCGAGTTGATCACGCTCAGAATCAGAATCAGCTTGACCTGCCCCAGCACCATCGGCAGGTCGATGAACCAGAACCGCTTGACCACGTTCACCCCGTCGATCAGCGCGGAGTCGAGGATTTCCGAGGAGATCGCCTGCAAGCCGGACAGGTAGATCAGCAGCGAAAACCCGCCCACCCACGGGAAGCCGATGAACATCATCGCCGGCAGCGCGAAGCGCTGATCGCCCAACCACGCGCGGCGCAGCTCCTCCAGCCCCACCAGACTCAGAAACTGGTTGATGATGCCCACTTCCGCGTCGTAGATAAAGCCCCACACCAGCACCATGACGATGAACGGCACCACCATCGGAAACACCAGCATGGCGCGCGACGCGTATTGCAGCCGCGCCGACTTCATGTTGAACACCAGCTCCGCGGCGAACAGCGGCGCGGTGACGTTCACGACGATGGCGAAGGCGGACAGCAGCAGCAGATTGACCAGCGCGGTACGGAAGATGTCGTCGCCGGCCAGCTCGATAAAGTTGTTCAGCCCCACGAAGCGTGACACCCCGCCCACCGTCCAGCGCGTAAACGAGTGCTGAATGGCCGACAGAAACGGGTAGTAGGAAAACAGCAGCATCAACAGAAACGAGGGCGCGAGAAACAGGTACACCGTCCTGTTCGCGTAGATGCGCCGCAGCACGCCGCTACCGCTCATGCGCCGGCCCCACCCCCGTGGTGGGCGGCGAGGGTGCGGCAGGCGGCCTGCATCCGTTGCCGGAGGTGGGCGGGCTGCTCAATGGTGACGTGCGTGCCCCAGGTGAACAGGTGCCAGCAGATCTCGTCGAGGCCGCAGGCGGCGAAGCGCACGGTGAGCGAGCCGTCTTCGTTTTCGGTCACGGTCTGGTCGGGGTGGAACACGAAGTGGTTGACGTCCTGCGCCACCCGCGCCGCGAAGCGTAGCGCCACTTCGGGGACGGCGTCCTCCTGATAGGTTCCGAACGACCGCTTGGCGAACCGCTGCAGGTCGAACGCCGGGTCGCGCTCGAACCGTTCGCCGGTAACGGCGGCGCCGCTGACGTTGGCCAGCCGCCACAGGCGCATGCCGCGGCCGCGCTCGGTGTGGCCCACCAGGAAGGCGCGGTTGCCATAGATGACGCCGTAGGGCCGCACCTCGCGGCGGCTGCGCTTGCCGGTGGCCTGCGCCAGGTAGTCGAACGCCACCACCCGGCGGCTCTTGATGGCGTCGCGCAGCAGGGCCAGCAGCCCCTCGTCCAGGCGTGGCCGCGGGCCGGGCCGCATCGCCACCCCTTCCGCCACCATCAGCGCCTGCAGGTCGGGTTCGATGTCCGGCAGCGCCTCGGTCTCCAGCAGCGCGCGCAGCTTGTCGTCGAGCTGCCGCAACATCGCGGCGCGTTCCTCCAGGCCGTCGCGTTCCAGCGCCGCCGCGGCCGCGGTCAGTTCCGCCAGCTCCGCGGCGGAAACCGTAATCAGACTGCGCAGCCGGCGCGACCGCAGCCGCCAGCGGCGCACGCGCTCGCCGGTATTCGCCACCACCTCGAGTTCGCCGTACGGCTCGCCAAAGGCGTTTTCGACGGCCTCCAGCAGCCGTTGCGCGGTGCGCCGCGAGACCTCGAACCGGCGCTCAATGTCCACCAGCGTGAGCCCGCGCCACGTGCCCTGCAGCTCCAGCGCCAGCTCCACGATGTCCACGGCCCGCCAATATGCCACCCGCTGCCTCCCCGCGATCGGTTGGCCGATAATACACCGCGGGGGGCGCGGGCGGCGCGAGTGGCGGCGCCGGTCACGGCTCGCGCTTCTGCCGGCAGGCGGACTGGGCCGTCGAAAACCCCAGCGGGGCGTTCCGGCCCGGCTTGGCCTGGCACTCGGCGCGCAGCAGCTCGGCCAGGCGGGCCGGCTCCTGCAGGCAGCCGCGGAACTCCGCCTGCTTGCGCACCACGTCGAAGTCCGCCGGCGTCAGGTTGGCCAGCTCCGCCACTTCCGCCGGCGCCGGCCGGTCGAAGTAGAGCTGGAACGCGGCCTCGGCCTGGGCGGAGGTGAGGTAGTCGAGCTTTACCTTGAACAGGAAGCGCCGTAGCGTAGCGGGATCCAGCAGCGCCGCCATGTTCGTGGTGCAGGCGAACGGCAGCGGGTGGCGTTCCATCCAGGTAAGCATCTCGTTCACCTCGGTAATCTCCCACTGCCGGTGCGCGCGGCGGCGGTCGGCCAGGACCGAATCGGCTTCGTCGAGCACCAGGAAGGCCCCCTCGGCGATCGCTTCGTTGAAGGCCGCGGCAATCTGCTGCTCGGTCTCTCCCACGTAGGGAGATGCCAGGTCCGAGACGCGCTTTTGCAGCACCGGCATGCCGAGGCAGCCGGCCAGGTAGCGCACGTAGGCGCTCTTGCCGGTGCCCGCGGCCCCACTCACCAGCAGCGAGAAGCGGCGGGAGTCGCTCGCCACCAGCCGCTCCGCGAGCTCCGTGAGGTCGGCGTCGGCGTTGATCAGCGCCGGGTCATAGCGCTCCGGCAGCTCCGCCTCGCCGCTGCCGGAGGCGCCGGGCAGCACGCTCACCAGATTGGACACCATGCGGCGCATCTCGTCGACGCCGCTGCCGGTCAGCCCCACGGCCCGAATCGCGCCTTCCGCCACGCCCGGCGTTACCGCGAACTCCCGGGCCATCTCCGCGGCGGTGGCCGCCGGCACCGTCACCCCGTGGCGCTCGAACTGGCGCCGCCAGATGCCGGCCCGCACGCGCGCCGGCGGCAGGCGCATCCGCAGCACGAACATCATGCGGCGCAGGATGACCGGGCTCACCGAGCGGGCGTCATTGACGGTCCAGATGGTGGGCACCGGCGCCTGCTCGAGGGCGCGATTCAGATATACCTTGGAGCCGTCGCTGCCGCGCGCCGGCGACGAGAACAGCGGCATCCTCCACAGCCAGTCGGCGTCGGAGGTGAGCACGTCGTCCATCTCGTCGAACAGCAGAACGGACTTGCCGTCGCGGGCCAGAAGCTGCGCGCTGCGCAGTTCCTGCAGCCGCTCGAGGCGGCTCGGTTCGTCGCCGTCGTCGTCCGCTTCGCCGATGCTGAACACCTTGGCGCCGAGCTTGGCGCCGACCACCTTGGCGAACTCGGTCTTGCCGCTGCCGGGTGGCCCTTCCAGCAGCAGGTTGACCCCGGCGTCGCCCTTGCTCAGGGCGCCCTGCAGCAGCTCCAGCGCGAGCCGGCGGTCGGTGCCGAGATGGTCGAAGTCGCTCCACTCCAGCTCGCTGGCGGCGGGTTCGCCGAGCAGCAGGCGGGTAAGGTCGGCGTCCTCCGGGGCGTTGGCCAGCAGCTTCCAGCGCTTCGCCACCGCGAGGTCGCCGTCGCTGTCCAGCCCGACCAGACCCGACCGCGTCAGCGGCATGTTGCTGCCGACGCGCTCCTGAATCGCCTTCCGGGAAACGCCCAGCGCGGCGCCGAGCACCGGGTTCCGCGGGCTGAAGATGTAGCTGGGGTACTTGTCCACCTGGTCGAACAGCGATTCGATCAGGGGCTGGGTCTTGTAGCGAATCAGCGCTTCCGCGATGTCGCGGTCGCGGTTCGAGAGGCCGGCCATCCTGGCAAACCGGTGCAGGTGGCGGGCCAGGGCGTCCTTGCGCGCCTTCTTCGCTTTCTCGCGCAGCGGCCGCAGGAACTGCTTGAGCCGGGAGCGCGTCCAGTCGACCCCTTCCGGGACCTGCCCGCATCCCAGCAGGTCGGCGTTCTCGGCAATCCACTCCGGAAAGACGTCCTCGTAGACGGCGTGACGCAGGCCGTTGCGCTCGCCGGAGGTAACCATCTCCCAGAGGTACTCGATGGTGCGACGCCGTTCGTAGGCGTTGATGGTGGAATCCATGACGCACAAGATAGAGCCCCGGTGCGTCAGATCCTGGCACGCCCCAAGCCAATCTCAGATTTTTTTGAGTGCCCCGGAGCGCGGCGCGCGGGGGCCGGCCGGGGGGCGGGCGCGCTCAGGCCGCCGGAACACGGCGGCGCGGCGCCGCCGGGGCGGGAGCAGGAGCCTCGGCGCCCGCGCGGCGCAAGCGGTCCGCCCGCGGCCGCGTGCGGCGGCGCCAGCCGGCGGCCGGCGCGGCGCCCCCCGCAACGGGAGCGCCGCGCCGCGGCCGCCAAACCCTAACTGTGCCTAACTGCGAAAGAAAAACTGCTCCGGGTGGTTGGGCTGGAAGCGGATGGCGTCGTAGCCGTGCGCGCCCTCGGTGGGCACGTTCACCAAGTTGGCGTTCACCAGCACCGGCTTCATCACGTCGCCGATAATGCCGATCACGAAGGCGTTCTCGGCATGCGTGCGCAGCACGTTGTCGATCAGCCGGTCGCGCTCGGCAAGGTCCACGGTGGTGGTGTACTGCTCCCACCACTCCCGAATCTGCTTGACCTCGGCGATCGGCTCCTCACCGCGCTCGCCGCCGGACAGGTACCAGTACAGCCACTGCGTGTACCACACCGCCTCGTCCATGTCGCGCCACGGCACCCACACGCGCGGGTCGATCAGCATGGTGGTGGTAAAGCCCACCACGTTCCACTCGTTCATCTCCACCAGGTTCTGGCGCACGCGCTCGGCGTACAGCGAACGGTCGTCGGCCTTGACCAGCACCTCCAGACCAACGTCCTTGGCGTAGTCCACCACCAGCTCCACCACCGGCGGCGCCCAGGTATGGGTGTCGGGCGGATACTCCCAGGTGACCGACAGCCGCCGGCCATCCGGCATCACGCGAAAGCCCTGCGCGTCGCGCCGGTTCAGGCCCATCTCGTCGAGCATCCGATTCGCCATCTCGGGGTCGTACTCCAGGTGGGCGTTGGCGTACTCCTCCTTGAACCACGGCGTCATGCGGTGGACCGTGGCCTGCATCGGCGTCGCCAGCCCGAACTGCGTGGTCTCGTTGATCTCCTCGCGGTCAATGGCGTGCGAAAAGGCGATGCGGAACCGCTTGTCGCGGAAGATCTCGCGCTTCACCGGATCCTCAATCGTCAGGTTGAACTGGATGCCCATCTGGTTGGCGTCGGTTACCAGCCAGTTGTACACCTCGTAGCCGCCCTTCTCCTTGTTCTCCTGGTACACCGGAAAGTCGGCCAGCGCGCTGTTCTGCCCGAACAGGTCGAACTCGCCCTGAATCGCCTTGAGCACCAGCACCTCCCGGTCCTGCACCACGTGGATGGTCACGCCGTCCACGTAGGGGAGCTGGTTGCCGGCGGGGTCCACCTTCCAGTAGTAGGGGTTGCGCTCCAGGGTGTGGCTCTGCGGGTTGGAGGCCACGCGCCGGTAGGGCTGCATGGTGGGCTGCTCGCCGCAGGCGATGACGCTGCACACGCGGTTCTTGTTGTTGAACAACTGGTGCCACTCGTCGAAGCCCGCCTCCTTGGTCATGGCCGCCAGCTCGTCGGCGTCCTGAAACTCCTCGTGGAACTGCATCAGGTAGTGGCCGGGCGAATAGGAGTTGGGGCCGCCGGCGTAGTGGGCGTACTGCATCTCGATCAGCGGATAGGGCGCCGCGAACTCGTAGCGGATGGTGTAGTCGTCCACCTGCGTGAGCCGCATCAGCTCGCCGCCCGGCGTCCAGCGCGAGTGCGGCTGCGGCGTCAGCGTCTCGTTGCCGACCACGTGGTCGTACCAGAACATCACCGAGTCGGCGCTGAACGGCGCGCCGTCCGACCACTTGGCGTCTTCCACGAAGCGCATCACCACCGTCTTGCCGTCCGGCTCCCACTCCCACGAGCGCACGATGTTGGGCACGACGCCGGAGTAGTCGGTCTTGATGCGCATCAGCGTCTCCGGGCCAACCGCCGACTGCGGGTCGCCGAACCACGACCACGCGCTCGGGATGCCGACGCTCAGGTTGCCGCCGTACCGGCCCTCCTCATTGAGGGGTTCGATCACCACCGGCTCGGCCGGCAGCCGTTCTTCCACCGGGGGCAGCTCCCCGGCGGCGACCAGGGCCGCCAGCATCGGCGCCTCCCGGTAGGCCCCGCTCATGGCGGCGCCGCTCATCGCCTCGCCGCCGGCGGAGGAGGGCTCCTCGGTGCCCGCCGCCCAGGCGGTGCCCAGCGCCAGGGCGCCGAGCGCGATTCCGGTCATCAGCTTCTTCAGCATGAGAATCTTCTCCTTTCGAGGCGTCGGCTCACGCGCCTCCTACGAGGCCCGCCTGCCGCCGCGGGCGGCGGTAGCTGCCGACTCGTTACCTCTTCTTACCTCTCTCTCTTGTCACCTCTTGTAGGGGTCGGCGGCGTCACGGAGGCCGTCGCCCACGAAGTTGAACAACAATACCGCGGCAATCACGAACAGCACCGGCGTCATGAGCCACGGGTGCACCGCCATGGTACGCACGTTCTGGGCGTTCTGCAGCAGCACGCCCCAGCTCAGCACCGGGCGCTGCAGGCCAAGCCCCAGGAAGCTGAGGCTGGTCTCGCCCAGAATCATGTTGGGAATCGCCAGGGTAGCGTTGACGATCAGGTAGCTCATGAACCCCGGCAGCATGTGGGTCAGGATGATCTTGGCGTCGGTGGCGCCGGCCAGCCGCCCGGCGGCCACGAAGTCGGCCTCGCGCAGCTCCAGAAACTTGCCGCGCACTACCCGCGCCAGGCTGGTCCACGCCACCAGCGAGATGATCACGGTTATGCCGAAGTAGCGCCTCTGCATTGACCACGCCGGCGGGATTGCCGCCGCCAGCCCCATCCACAGCGGGATGGTGGGCACCGAGCGCAGCAACTCGATGACGCGCTGGATGGCGGTGTCGACGGCGCCGCCGAAGTAGCCGGAGATGGCGCCCAGCGAGGCGCCCAGCAGGAAGCTCAGCGCCACCCCCACCAGGCCGATGGAGAGGGAGATGCGGCTGGCGCGGGTGATGCGCGAGAACATGTCGCGGCCCAGGTCGTCAGTGCCGAGCAGAAACACCTTGCCCGGCGGCTCGGCGCCAAACAGGTGCAGGTCGCTCTCGAACAGCCCCCACATCCGGTAGGGCGAGCCGCGCTGCAGCAGCCGTATCGGGTAGGGCCGGCTGCGGTCCTCGGCGTAGTGGCGGCGCAACGTCTGCATGTCCAGGGTCTGCTCGTAGCGGTAGACGAACGGCCCCGCGAAGCGCCCCTCGTGGAACAGCCGGATGCGGGTGGGCGGGTGATGGATGGCGTCGCGGTAGCGCTCGAACGGCTCGTAGGGGCCGAGGAACTCGGCGAACGCCATCGAGAGATAGAGGGCGAGCAGCGCCAGCGAGCTGATCAGGGCCAGGCGGTGGCGGCGAAAGGCGCGCCAGATCAGTTGCCGCTGGGTGGCGATGAAGTAGCGCTCGTTGGCGTCGGGCGGCGGCGGCGCGGGGGCGGCCGGGGCGGCAGGCGCCGCGGGGTCGGCCACCTGGGCCACGGCGCGGACGCGCGGGCGGCCGCCGGTCACGACTCCATCCTGATGCGCGGGTCGATGACCGCCAGCAGCAGGTCGGAGATCAGGGTGCCGATAACGGTGAGGAAGCTGAGCAGCAGAATCAGGCTGCCGGCCAGGTACATGTCCTGGGTGCGCAGCGCGCGCAGCAGGAGCTGGCCGGTGGTGGGCAGCGACAGCACCACCGACACGATGGCGGCGCCGGAGATGATCTCCGGCAGCAGCCAGCCGACGGTGCTGACGATCGGGTTGAGCGCCACCCGCGCCGGATACTTGAGGATCAGGTCGATCTCGCGGGCGCCCTTGGCGCGGGCGGTGATCACGTATTGCTTGCGCAGCTCGTCGAGCAGGGTGGCGCGCATCACGCGGATGATGCCGGCGGTGCCGGCGGTGCCGAGCACCACTACCGGCACCCACAGGTGCTGCAGCAGGTCCAGCACCCGGGCCAGCGACCAGGGGGCGTTGACGTACTCGTTGGAGAACAGGCCGCCCACGTCGGCGCCGAAGAGCTGGAACCCGAAGTACATGAGCAGCAGGGCGAGCAGGAAGTTGGGGGTGGCCAGGCCGATGAAGCCGAACAGGGTCACGGTGTAGTCGGTCAGCGAGTATTGCCGGACGGCGCTGACGATGCCGATCGGGATGGCGGCGGCGTAGACGAAGAGCAGCGTGCACAGGGAAATCGCCAGGGTGAGCGCGATGCGCTCGCTCACCAGCGCGCTGACCGGGATCTGATGATCGAACGACCAGCCGAAGTCGCCGCGCAGCACGCCGGAGAACCAGATCAGGTACTGCACGTAGAGCGGCTTGTCGAGGCCGTAGTTGCGGCGCAGGTTGTCGGCAATCTCCCGGTCCACCTCGGTGCCCGACGACTGCATGCGCGCCAGGTAGGCGTCCATGAAGTCGCCCGGCGGCAGGTTGATCACCACGAACCCGACGATGGAGACCATCACCAGCATCAGGATTACGTAGAGGCCGCGCCGAATCAGAAACTGCTGCATGGCATACCCGGAAGCCCGGCCGGGAGTGTAGAAGCCGCGCCCCGCCCTGTCAAAACGCGCGCGCCGGGCGGACGGCAGGGCGGCCCGGCGGCGGCGGGCGCCACTGCTCCGCCCCGCCGCCCGCCGCCGCCCGCGCGCGGTTGCCAAGGCGGTGGCGACCGCATATCCTGCCGGCTACCCCACAAGGGAGGAGGATCAATCAAGATGAAATCTCGCATGTCCCGCACGTTCCCGCTGCTGGGCGCGCTGCTGCTGGCGGGCGCCGGCGCGTTCGCGTCCGGCGAGGCCGACGCCGGCGGAGAAGCCGCCGCAGGCCCCGCGCCGCTCATTCTCTCGGCCTGGGGCGGCCAGGAGGTCGCCGACTTCTACGCCGCCAACGCCGCCGAGTTCTCCCGGCGCAGCCAGGGCCGCGTGGACGCCAGCTTCCGCCACATCACCGCCGACTACGGCCAGAAGGTGCAGGCGATGATCGCCGCCGGCGACGCCCCCGACGTGTTCCTGCTCGGCTCCACCGACGCCCCGCTGTGGTGGCGCAAGGGCCTGCTGCTGGAGCTCACCGACACCGTGCACACCCACGGGCTGCTCGACGACAGCAAGTGGTATTCGTCGCTGTTCTCCTCGTCGCGCGACGGCGACACCTTCTTCGGGCTGCCGGACGCCATGAACGTGTTCCTGCTGATCTACAACAAGTCGGAGTTCGACAAGCACGGCGTGGCCCATCCGACCGCGGACTGGACCTGGGACGACCTGAAGGAAGCGGCCATCAAGCTGACCATCGACGAGAACGGCGACGGCGTGAACGAGCTGTGGGGCTTCAACGTCTGGCACGCCTGGTCGATGTGGTATCAGGTGTTCCTGTGGTCGTGGGGCGCCGAGTGGGCGATCGACGAGCACGAGGCCAACACCCTGCCCTGGCTCGAAGGCAAGGACTGGCGCGAGGGCCAGATGGTCGACTCCGGCGCCGCCGCGGCGTTGCGCTGGCTGCAGAACGGCATCTACAAGGACGAGTTCATCCGTCCGCGCGTCGGCGCCACGGTGGGCGGCGAGGCGTTCCAGCAGGGTCTCACGGCGATGGACATCATCGGCACTTGGTACCTGGAGACCACCATCCTGGTGGAGGACTTCGACTGGGACATCGCGCCGATTCCGCGCGTGGGCAAGGGCGACGCGCACGTTACCCACATGACGGTGTCGCCGTGGGTGGTCAACGCGCGCACCGAGTACCCGGAGGAGGCAAGCGAGTTCGCGGCCTTCATGTGCTGCGACAACTTCGTGATGGAAACGATGCGCCGCGACACCCCGCTGTCCAAGCCGGTGGCGTTCTCGGACGCCTACCTGAAGATCCCCGGCGCGCCCGACAACTACCGGCTGCGGGTGGACATCGTCGACATGATCGATCACCCGCGCTACTGGAACCGCCAGATCCCGAACGTCGGCGAGGTGACCCAGGCGTTCCAGACCGAGATGGAGAAACTGCTCATCAACACGCAGACGCCCGAGGAGACGGCGGCCAACGTCGACCGCGAGGTGACGCGCCTCATCGCCAAGGGTTGGGAATAGCCCAGGCAAGCAGGCAGCAAACGGTGCCCGGAACCCTCCGGGCACCGTCCTGTTCCCCATGAAAGGATCGACCAGGAAGAAGATCGAAGGCTACCTCTTCATCTTCCCGTGGATCATCGGGTTGACCACGTTCGTGCTCTACCCGGCGGGGTACGGGCTGGTCCTGGGCTTCTTCAAGTTCGACATCTTCAACCCGCCGCAGTGGGTCGGCCTGCGCCACTTCCGGGAGCTGTTCACCGAGGACCCCAACTTCATGACCTCGCTGTCGGTGACGCTGCGCTACATCGTGTTTTCGGTGGCGCTGCGGGTCGGGGCGGCGTTCTTCCTGGCGTTGCTCCTGAATCAGAAGGTCAAGGGGCTGGGGCTGTGGCGCACCCTGTTCTACACGCCGTCGATCGTTGCCGGTTACGCGTTGGCGCTGCTGTGGAACCGGATGATGGACCCGCAGTACGGGTTGGTGAACGTGGTGCTGCGCTTCTTCGGCGGCCCCACTCCCAACTGGTTCGGCTCGGAAACGCTGGCGTTCACCACCATAACCGTGATGTCGGTGTGGTCGGTGGGTCCGCTGGTGGTGATCTTCCTGGCCGGCCTGCAGGGCATCCCGCAGGAGCTCTACGAGCAGGCGGAGATCGACGGCGCCAAGATGCGCCACCGGCTGGTCGCGGTCACCATACCGATGCTCTCGCCGGTGCTGCTGTTCAACTTGGTGATCGGTTGCATCAGCGCCACCCAACTGTTCGTGGAGCCGCTGGTGATGACCGGGGGCGGTCCCAACAACGCCACCCTTACCCTGCTCCTCTACCTGTACCGCAACGCGTTCCTCTATCTCAAGATGGGCTACGCCGCGGCGATCGCGCTGATCATGTTTCTGCTCACCCTGGGCCTGACGATCTTTCTGTTTCGCTGGTCGCGGCGCTGGGTGTACTACGCGGGCTCCGGCTGATGGCGTTGCGGCTGATGGGTGGCGGCGGATGAGGTCAGGCGGATGAGTTCCGGCGTGCTGGCGGCGGCGGTGCGCGGCAAGCCGCTCGGGCTGCGGGTACGGCGCACCGGGTGGCGCGTGATCGTCTACCTGCTGCTGCTGATCCTGGTGGCGGTGGCCCTGCTGCCGTTGCTGTGGATGGTTTCGACCTCGCTCAAGCCGGGCTTCATCGAAGCCTACAGCCTGTCGCTGCTGCCCTCCCGGGTGACCTGGTCCAACTATCCCGACACCTGGAACCGCGTGCCCTTTCCGGGGCCGATGGCCAACACCATCTTCATTACCGCGCTGGCGCTGTTCGGGTCGCTGCTGTCCGCCTCCATCACCGGGTTCGCGTTCGCGCGGCTGCGCTTCCCCGGGCGCAACGTGTGGTTCGCGATTCTGATCCTGACGATGCTGATCCCGCCGGCTATCATGATCATCCCGCAGTACCTGCTGTTCAGTTGGCTGCGCTGGATCGACTCCTACAAGCCGCTGATCATCCCCTGGTTCTTCGGCGGCGGGGCGTTCCGCATCTTCCTGTTCCGGCAGTTCATCAAGTCGATTCCCGAGGAGCTGGATCAGGCCGCGGAAATTGACGGCTGCTCCACGTTGCGCATCTTCGGCCAGATCATCGTGCCGCTGATGATGCCGGCGGTGGCCACGGTGGCGGTGCTGGGGTTCATGGACTACTGGAACGACTTCTTCGCGCCGTTCATCTACCTCAACAACGTCGAAAAGGACACCATCGTGCTGCGCCTGTTCCGCATCTGGTCCGACGCCGAGGGCTACATGCGCGAGGAGCTGCACACCGTGATGGCCGGCAACGTGATGGTGACCCTGCCGGGGTTCATCATCTTCTTCATCGCCCAGAAGCGGTTCATCCAGGGCATCGTCACCACCGGCATCAAAGGCTGACCGCCGCCTCCGCCCGCTATCCACCCGCATCGGCCGGCGCCATACCCGCGCTGCCGCCTTATGAGGACGCCCGGCAGCCGGCGCCGCGGTGGTGGTGGCGCTGCTCCCGTATGAGGACGCCCGCGGCCCGCCCGGTGCGCTACGCACCGCAACGGCCAGCCCGGCGCGGCGGTCGGCGCCCCTCGTCCGTCCACTCGGATAGAGGCAGCGCGGCGGCCGGCGGGCGGCGCGGCGAACGCTGCCTTGCGGCGGCGGGCGGCATCGGCTATGGTTGCCGGCACTATGGCATCTGCAGACCTTGGGGTTCGCACCGCGCGCGGCGAATGGAAGCCCACCGAACGGATTGAGCTGCCGGCGCCGTTCCAGTGGCCGCTCAAGCCGCTGGAGATTCTCAAGTGGGTCTTCGCCTTCCCCGGCTACCTGTGGCCGATGAACGCGCTCTGGTTCGGGACCGCGGCGCTCACCTGGTTCCTGCTCACCCCGCCGCTGGAGTCGATGGCGACGTTCCGGCCCGGCTGGATGGCGTGGATCTTGGTTCGCAACGCGGCGCTGCTGTTCGTGTGGTTCGGCCTGTGGCACACGCGGCTGTACGTCCAACGCGCACAGGGGACGCGCTACAAGTACAGCAACCGCTGGCTGAGCACCGCGAGCCGCGCCTTCACCTTCAACCACCAGACCCGCGACAACGTGTTCTGGAGCGTGGTGTCGGGCGGCGGCATCTGGTCGGTCTACGAGATCGTGACGCTGTGGGCCTACGCCAACGGCTACCTGCCGTTCATGGAGCTGCGCAGCAACCCCGTGTACTTCGTCGCGCTGGCGCTGCTGATACCGCTGATCCGCGACGTCCACTTCTACTGGGTCCACCGCCTGCTGCACTGGAAGCCGCTGTACAAGGCCGCCCACTACCTCCATCACCGCAACGTCAACGTCGGGCCGTGGTCGGGGCTGTCGATGCATCCGATCGAGCACCTGCTCTACTTCAGCGGGGTGTTGCTGCACTGGATCGTGCTCTCCCACCCGCTGCACGCCATCTTCCATCTGCAGCACGCCGCTCTCTCCCCCGCGCCCGGCCACACCGGCTACGAGAAGGCCGAGCTGGCCAACGAATCGCTGGCGCTCAAGCACGGCAGCTACTTCCACTACCTCCATCACCGCTACTTCGAGTGCAACTACGCCGGCGACAACGGGATGGTCTTCGACCGCATGTTCGGCAGCTTCCACGACGGCACCGAGGAAGCCCACACCCGGATGCGCGCCCGCACCCACGCCCGCATGCGCAACCGCCGCAAGTAGTCGGGCCACCCCATGCCGGAGTCGGAGCTGATAGAAGAAATCTTGTCATATCCCAAGGAGCTGGTGACGAGAGCATTTACTGACAGCTACTTTGTCTCGCGCGAGTGTGCGGAGCAGTTTGTTCATCGGTTTGAGACCTCGGATTTTCGGGTACGAGATGAAGTAGAGAACGACCTATCCAGAGTCCAGGCGCTCCCCATCATAGTCGTGCGAAACGCCGACGGGGACGTGCTTCGGCTCCGGCGGCGAGAAAAGACGAGCGACAATCCGCTTCACGACAAGATCGTACTTTGGGCCGGCGGTCACGTTCGACGTGAGGACGATCTCAATGGCGATCCGCTGGTTCGTTGCGCGGTCCGCGAACTGGAGGAAGAACTACGGCTGCAGATCGGGACATCCGATCTGGTTCCGATCGGCGCGCTGTACTTTGACAGCGGTGGGAGCACCTCGAAGCACGTGGCGATTGCGTATGAGTGGCGCGCTGCGACGAACGACGTGTCAATCGTTCTCAGCCGCTCGGAGTTTTTTGAAAGAAGGGGAACGTCGCTGAGCGGACAGTTTGCCAGCGTGGACAAACTGGCTGACGACGTCCGGGCCAAGCGGCTGAGGGAGCCATGGTCGGTAGAGCTGGTTCGCAAGCACTTGGCGAAAGCGGCCTTTGACGATGGCAGGAGTCTGTTTGATGAGTAGCGTTCCGGAGGGGGAGTCATGGCAGTAGTTACTGAGCGCGTTCAGCGGTATCAGCAGGACGGCGTGTTGTTTCCGGTCGATCTGTTCGACGAAGGGGAGATCGCGGGCTACCGGCGCGAGTTCGACCGGCTGGACGCGACCGAGGGCGTCGACCGCCCGCAGACCAGCAACCGCCAGCGCCACTTCGATCTGGAGTTCGTGTGGCGGCTGGCGTCGCATCCGCCGCTGATCGCCGTGATGCGGGAATTGATGGGGCCGGACCTGCTGTTGCTCGCCACCGACTTCTTCGTCAAGTACGGCAGCCCGGACGCGGCGGCGTTCGTCGCCTGGCACCAGGACGTCACCTACTGGGGACTCGAACCGCCCGAGGCGCACACCGCCTGGATTGCCCTGGACGACAGCGACGTCGAGAACGGCTGCATGCGCGTCATTCCCGGTTCGCACCGCCGCGGCATCGTTACCCACGGCACCGCGCAACGCGCCGGCAACCAGCTCAGCATCAACCAGGAGATCCCCGACGAGCTGGTGGACAGCTCGGCGGCCGTCGACGTGGTGCTCCGCGCCGGCCAGATGTCCGTCCACGACGGGCACTTGTTCCATGCCAGCCAGCCCAACCGCTCGCACCGGCGCCGGTGCGGCATGACGGTGCGCTTCGTCCGGCCCAACGTGCGCCAGGCCACTGCCAACTCGCTCGGCAGCAACTGGCGGCCGATCCTGGTGGCCGGCGAAGACCGCTACGTCAACTTCACCCTCGCCGAGCGCCCGTTCCCGGACTGAGACCGGCTCCGCCTGACTGAGGCCGGGCGCCCGTCAGCGCTGCCCGCCGGGGCGCCGTAGCGGGGCGCTCCGCCCCGAATCGACGTACCGGTCCAGCACGCTCTTCAGCTCCGCGACCACCAGCGGTTGCTTGAAGTAGAGATTCGTCGTCTCGCCCGGATCGGCCTCCAGATCGTAGAGCTGGCCGGGAGCGGCGGGCGCCTTCTCCGGTAGCGCATACGGCTTCAGCTCCGCCCGCGCGTAGTCGTTGCCGCCGGAGCCGCGGTGATCCAGGTACTTCCACCTGCCGCGCCGAATCGACAGGTTCAGGACCGGCTCGCCGGCGGCGCCGGCACTGCCCAGGAAACTCTGATGCAGGGTGTGCGCGCGCACGGCTTCGCCTGCCGGGGCCGCGCCGAGCATCGCCGGCAGGATGTCGTAGCTGTCCTCGGCCGCGCCGGCGGGCAAGTCGACGCCCGTTATTGCCGCGCAGGTCGCCATCAGGTCGCACAGGCAGACGGTCTGGTCGCTGGTGCCGCCGGCGGGGATGCGCCCCGGCCAGCGCGCCACGAATGGCACGCGGTGTCCGCCCTCCCACTGATCGCGCTTCATTCCGCGCCACGGGCGCGCGCCGTCGTGCGCGTAGTCGCGGCGCATGTTCACCACGCTGGTGACCTCCGGTCCGTTGTCGCTGGTCACCATCACCAGCGTGTCGTCGGCCAATCCCAGCCGCTCCAACGCAGCGAGCAGCTCGCCGACGACGTAGTCGAACTCGAAGATAAAGTCGCCGTGCGGGCCGGCGCCGGTCTTGCCCCGGAACGCCTTGCCGGGGAACGACGGCAGGTGGACGCCCTGCGTGGAGTGCATCAGAAAGAACGGCTCTTTGCGTGATGCCGGTGACGCCGATGATGCCGCCGCGTGCCGTTCCAGGAACTCGATGCTGCGCTCCAGAAACACCAGGTCGATCTCCTCGAAGTCGAAGCCGGGGGCGAGCCAGCCGACGCGGTTGTCCCTGGCGTACGGGTGATCGGGAAGCCCGGCGCGATCATGCAGCCTGGTCGGCGGCACCGGGATGCGGTCGCCGTCGATGAACGCATAGAGGAAGTCGGTGGTCGGGCAACACGCGGTGCCGTAGAAGTGATCGAACCCGCGGTGAATGGGCGCGTCCGGAATCGCGCGGGTATAGTCGATGCGCGCGACCGGCTCGAAGCCGTTTTCGTTGATCGGCTGCCCCGCCCGATCCGGGAAGCTCAAGCCGACGTGCCACTTGCCGTAGAGCGCGGTGCGATAGCCCAGCCCGCGCAGCATGCCGGGCAGCGTAAGGCGCGATTCTTCGATCAGACAGGGGCCGCCGGCGCCCGTGAACACGCCGGGGACGCCGGTGCGGAACTCCATTCTGCCGGTAAGGATGCTGTAGCGGCTGGGCGTGCACACGGTGGCCGGACTGTGGGCATCGGTAAAGCTCATGCCCTCCGCCGCCAGCCGATCAATGTTCGGGGTGGGCACGCGCGACTCCGGGTTGTAGCAGGCGACGTCGCCGTACCCCAGATCATCTGCCAGAATCAAAAGAACGTTCGGCCGCTCCATCACTCGTCAGTAGCCAGCAGGTAGCCGGATCAGCGCCAGCTTGTCAACTCGGCATCGAACGAACGAGTCGACGAGGGACGCGGGGGCGGGGAATCGGGTACAGTGCGGCGGCGGCTTCGGGCGGCGGAGTGCCGGCGGCGCGCCGGTGCGGTCCGCAGACGACGCCCGGCGGTGCGGGCGGCCTGATCGGCCCCAGGAGGGATGAGGATGAATACCGAGCTGAGCGAGGAGCAGATTGCCGACTACCGGCGGGACGGGTTCCTGGTGGTGCGCCAGTTTCTGAGCCCGGCGGAGCGCAACGAGCTGCTGGCCGGCGTGGAGCAGGCGGTGCGGCAGTTGGGCCGCTACAAGCTGGGCGGCGACGTGCAGGAGAAGTGGTTGGCGGGCAATACCTTCTACGACCGGGTGTTTCTGCAGCGCATCAACCTGTGGAAGATCAACGCCACGGTCAAGCGCTTCATGCTGGCCCCGGAGCTGGGGCGGATGCTGTGCCGGCTGGAGGGGATCGACGGCATCCGCATCTGGCATGATCAGACCCTGCAGAAGCAGCCCTGGGCCAACCCGACGGCGTGGCACGCGGACAACACGAAGTGGTCATACTCCTCGCGCCACGCCATCTCCATCTGGATCGCCCTCGACGCGGCGACGTTGCAGAACGGCTGCATGTACTACCTGCCCGGCAGTCACCGGCCCGAGAATTACGACGACGTAGCCATCTCGCAGGAGATGGGGCTCTACTTCGAGCAGTTCCCGCAGTTCCGCGAGGTGATGCCGGTGGCCGGGGAGATGGCGGTCGGCGACGCCGGGTTTCACAACGGCCTGCTGGCGCACGGCGCCGGCCCCAACATGACGCCCCACTGGCGGCGCGCGATGACTGCCGGTTACATGCCGGACGGCTCGACTTTCAACGGCAAGCAGAACGTGCTTTCGGACGATCAGGTGGCGGCCCTCAAGGTCGGCGACCCGCTCAACGACGAAGCGCAGAACCCCCTGCTGTGGCCGCGCCGGGCATGACCACTCCGCCGCGCGGGGAGGCGTCGCACGGGAAGGCTGCCGCGCGGGAGACTGCCGCGCAGGAGACCGCTACGCGCGGGGCGCCGCGCCGCGGGCTGTTGCGCGGGGGACTGCGCGGGGGGCGGCCGGGTGGCCGCGGGCGCGGCGCCGCGCCCGCTTCGGGGCCGTTCTACGGCTGGTACGTGGCCGGCGCGCTGTTCTTCGCGATGTTCCTGAGTATCGGCCTGCGCCAGGGATTCGGCATCTTCGTCGAGCCGTGGCAACGCGAGTTCGGCGTCGGGGTCGCCACCATCTCGGTGGCCGCCTCCATCGGCTGGTTCGTCAACGGCGCCGCCCAGGTGGTGATGGGCTGGCTGATCGACCGCGTGGGCGGGCGGCTGGTGGTGACCGGCGCGGCCCTGCTGCTTGGCGTCGCGGTGGCGCTGATGGCCACGGTCAACAGCGTATTCGTACTGATCGTGGTGTACGGCGTGCTGATGTCGCTGGCCTCGGCGGGGCTGGCCGGCGGGCCGCCGGGCGCGGTGGTGGTGCGCTGGTTCCGCCGCAAGCGCGGCGCCGCGATGAGCCTGCTCACCTCCGGCGGCTCGGTGGGCGGACTGCTGCTGGTGCCGTTCCTGACCTACCTGTTCCTGTGGACCGATTGGCGCAGCGCGTGGCTGGTGGCCGGCGCCATGGTGCTGTTGCTCGGGGTGCCGCTGCTCTACCTGGTGCTGCGCGACGACCCGGCCGATCTGGGGCTGCGCCCGGACGGCGACGCCGCCGATGCCGCGGCCGCGGGCGCCGCCGCGGCGGGTGCCGGGCCGCTGCTGGCGCGGCGCTGGCCGGATGCCTTCCGCTCGGCGCCGATGTGGCAGCTCTCCGCGGCCTACTGGGTGTGCGGCGTCACGACCGCCTCCATTGCCGTGCACTACGTGCGCTGGGCGGTTGCCGAGGGGATTACCCCGGCCACCGCGGCGCTCGCCTTCGGCCTGCTCAGCGGCATCAACGCGGTGGGCGTGCTGCTGGTGGGGCCGCTCTCCGACCGCGTGCCGCGCAAGACCCTGCTGGGCGCGGTGTACCTGATCCGCGGCGTGGCGTTCCTGTTGCTGGTCGTCCTGCCCGGCCCCGCCGCACTGTGGGGGTTCGCCATCGTCGGCGGCGCCTCATGGCTGGCAACGGTGCCGCTGACCACTTCGCTGGCGGCCGACGTCTACGGCGTCCGCCACCTCGGCACGCTGGCGGGCCTCATCAACTTCGCCCACCAGATCGGCGGCGCGCTGGCGGTGTACCTGTTCGGGTTGGTATTCGACCTCCGCGGCAGCTACGACTGGGCCTTCCTCGCCGGGGCGGCGACGCTGGCGGGAGCCGGCATCGTGAGCCTGAGCATCCGCGAGCGGCGCTACTCCAGCCGCTACGTGGTTGCGCCGCAACCGGCCTGAGCCGGCGCGGCGCGCCTTCGGCCTTTTGACGTGCGGCTGCTGCCGATCCTGTTGCACCACGCGGAGCCGGCGGACCCGACGCTGCTGCAGTGGATTCGCGAGCGCATTGATGCCCTGTTTGGCCTGGGGCCGGCGCCGATCGTGCTGATCCTGGGCGCCGTGATCATCGCCTTTCCCATTGCGCTCGGCGCCTGGGTAGCGCTCCAACGGCGCCGCGACCGCAGCCGATGAGCGCCATCCATCCGTTCGCCGGCAACCCCCTCGACCGCGGTGAGCGGGAGCGCCGCGACGAGGCCTGGATCGCCGGCGCCGAACGCGCCGCCGGCAGCCGGTTCCTGCCCTTCCGCGAGCTGGAGGTACTGATCGACGAGCACCCGCAACCGCGCCTCGCCTGGGTGGACGGGGAACGGCTCCGCGCCGCGGCGCCGGAAGCCGAACCGATGTTCCTGGGCATCCTGGAGGGCGCGGCGCACTTTGCCGCGGACCTGTCGCGCTGGCCGGAGGCCGCCGCCCGGGCCGCGGCGGAGCGCGGCGGCCACTTCGCGGACTGCCGGACCGCCGGCGGCGTGCTGGCCGGTCCCGAAACCGGCATCCTCGCGCAGGCCCGGTCGCACCTGGACTGGCACCGCCGCCACGGCTACTGCTCGGCGTGCGGACGGCCCACCGCGGCCAAACGCGGCGGCCAGGTACGCGAGTGCCCCGCCTGCGGCGCCCAGCACTTCCCGCGCACCGACCCGGTAGTGATCACCGTGGTGAGCGACCCGGCCACCGACCGCTGCCTGCTGGGCCAGTCGCGCGGGCGCCTGTCGCGCATGCGGATCTACTCCGCCCTCGCCGGGTTCGTGGACCAGGGGGAGACGATTGAGGAGGCGGTGGCACGGGAGGTAATGGAGGAGGCAGGCATTCGCGTGACCAACGTCCGCTACCACTCGTCGCAGCCGTGGCCGTTTCCCTGTTCCCTGATGATCGGCTGTCTGGCGGATGCCGCCACCACCACCATCCGCATCGACCATGAAGAGATGGCCGCCGTGCACTGGTTCGACCGCCGCGAGGTGCTGCTGGCCCTCGCCGGCAAGAGTAACGAGATCTCGGTGCCCGGCCCGATCGCCATCGCCCACCATCTGATCAAGGCCTGGGCTACCGGCGAGCGGTTCTAAGGGCCGCGGCGCCCTGCCCGCGCGCCATATCGGCGCATCCGGCCGCGCGGGACTTAGCCGTGCGCGTCGCGGTCGGCGGCGTAGCTGCGGAATCCGGCCACCATCAGGCCGAGCTGGTTGTCCTTGCGCGCCGCGGCCACCTCGGCGGCGCGCGCCGTGCGGTCGGCCACGGTGGAGGCGCCGATTACCACGTAGTCGTCCGCCCGGCGGTAGCGGTGGATGAACACCGGGCGCGGCACCGCGGAGTGGTTCGGCGGCGAACCGTGAATCATCTTGACGTGAAAGAAGATCGCGTCGCCGGCCTCGCCTTCGATGGGCAACGCGCGGTCGAACGTCCACTGCGCGGGGTCCAGCCCCAGGTGACTCTCGGTGTCCACGTGCTCCAGCAGCTCCAGGCGGTGGGAGCCGGGAACGACGTGCAGCGCGCCGCGCTCCACGGTGGTGGGTATGGTGTAGCAGAGCACCCCCACCGGCCCCTCGTACTTGTGCTCGAAGTAGGAGGCGTCCTGGTGCAACAGCTTGGGGTGACCGCCGGCCGGTTCCTTGCACAGCGTCTGGCCCTCGCCGAAAATCTCCACCTCGCCGCCCAGAATGGCCTGCACCACGGCCAGCAGCTTGGGATCGAACGCCGAGCGCAGGAAGGTGCTGCTGGTGGTGTACTTGCAGCTCGTCACCATCACCTGCCAAGCGCGCGTAAACCCCTCCGGCGCGGGAATCAGCAGGGTACCGTCCGGGGTGCTCAAGCCGACCGCGGACTCGGTGTAGCGGCCCGCCTTGTAGAGCCGGATCGCCTGCTCCATGGTGCGCACGACGTCGCCGCCGATCGTCTCGGCGTAAGCGCGCATCAGACCGCGCACCACCAGGCAGCCATGCTCGGCATAGATGGACGCGGCCCGGGTCGCGTCCAGGTCCGCCGCCTGCAACTCAAGATCGGCTAACGAGACGGTCGCGGATCGGGCGCTCAACAAACGACTCCTTCACGGGCAGCGCGTGGCCCCCGTTTACGGCCAAAAGCGTGGCGGTCCTGCGCTCCCCTGTCAACCGCTTCGGCGCGGCGGGCGGGCGGGCGTGGCGCCGCAGGCGCGCTTCACACGACGTCGGGGGCGGGGTCGCCGACGGAGCCGGCGTAGTAGAGCGGCATGAAGGTGAGTCGCTGCTCGGGCAGGCGGGAGAAGGGGCCGGAGTACAGCACCACGCCATCGGCGCAACGGGGGTAGGCATTCAGCATCAGGTGCAGGCTGCGCAGGCTGCCGGAGGCGCCGGACTTTACCTCGACCGGCACGATCCGGCCGTCCCGGACCGCCAGATGGTCGACTTCCGCGCTCGAACCGCGCGCGTCTCGAGCCCAGTAGAAGAGGTCCCCGCCGCAGCAGGCGGCCAGTTCCTGCGCGGCGAACTGCGCCGCCAGCGCGCCGCGGTAGATCGCCAGCAGATCACGCTCGCGCAGCTCCATCTCGACGGGCACCCGGCACAGCGATTGGAGCAGACCTATGTCGAGCAGCGCGGCCTTGAAGCGCCGGTCGTCGGCGCTCGCGCCAAGCGGCAGCCCGGACGGATCGCACGAGACGATCTTGTGGATCACCCGAGCCTTGCGCAGCACGTCGAACGCCCGGCGGTTGGTCGGCCCGGAGTGGCCGCGGTCGAGGCGCGCGTACCTGATCTGATCGCCGATGGAGCGCGCCACGCTCAGGAGCACCGCGTCCAGGCAAGTGGGGTCCGCCCGCGGCGCGTACTTCGCAAAGTCGTCGCGCCAGGTGCCGATGATCTCGTGCTGGACCTGGGAGGCGGCCACGAGCGAGCCGGTATCGCGGTACGCCCGCACGCTCTCGGGCATGCCGCCGACAAAGAAGTAGGTCTTCAACTCATGCAGCAGCCGGCGCTGCAGGCTTTCGTCTACGGTCGAAGGATGCTGCGCCGCGCAATCGGCGGCGGGCTGGTTGCCGGTCCCCGCCAGGTACTCGCGAAAGGTCATGGGGTGGAGGTGCAGTTGCTGCACGCGTCCGACCGGTATCGGGATTTCGCCCAGCGCAAACTCCAGCAGCGACCCGGCCGCGATCACGTGCAACGCCGGCACCTGCTCGTAGAGATAGCGCAGCGCCATGATGGCGCGCGGGCACGCCTGTACTTCGTCAAGGAACAGCAGCGTGCTTCCGGGAACGATGCGGGTACCGCTGCCCAGTTCGAGGTGCCGGATCACGGTCCCGGCGTCGAGGTCGTCGCCGAAGCAGCCGTGCAGGTCGCGGCGCTGCTCCAGATCGACCTTGACCACGCGGTCGAACTCCGCCTCGGCGAAGCGCTCGATCAGCCAGGTCTTGCCCACCTGCCGCGCGCCCTTGACGATGAGCGGCTTGCGCCGCGGCGCGGACTTCCACCTGACGAGCTGTGCGTACGCGATCCGATGCATGTTTTTGGCTCCGGCGTTAGAAAGTCAAGGCAAGTTCTAACGGCACGCGTTAGAAAGTCAAGGCATTTTTCGCCGCCACAATTTCGACGATCGGCGCTTGACCTGCCTCTCCCCGCCATATTAATGTAACTTAATCTTCTTAATGGAGGTTCCTCTATGGAACGTTTCCTGCTGCGGGCGCTGCTTATTGCGGCGCTGTTGCTGGCGCCGGCCGGCGCCGTGTTCGCCGCCGCCGCCAGCGAGGGCGAGGTCAACGTATACTCGCATCGCCACTACGATGTCGATCTGGAGCTCTACAGGAGCTTCGAGGAGCAGACCGGGATCAAGGTGAACCTGGTCGAAGGCGGCTCCGACGAGCTGATCGAGCGGCTGCTGCGCGAGGGGGCGGAGTCTCCCGCCGACGTTCTCATGACCGTGGACGCCGGGCGGCTGGACCGCGCCAAGCAGGCCGGCCTGCTGCAGCCGGCGGCCTCACCGGTCCTGCACGATCTGGTGCCGGAGCACTTGCGCGATCCCGAGGGCCACTGGTTCGCTCTGACCCGCCGGGCGCGGGTGATCGTCTATCACCCGGACCGCGTCGACCCCGGTGAGCTGAGCACCTACGAGGCGCTGACCGATCCCAAGTGGCGCGGCCGCATCCTGATTCGCTCCTCCTCCAACATCTACAACCAGTCGCTGCTGGCCTCCATGGTCGCCCATCACGGCGAGGCCGGGGCGCAGGAGTGGGCAGCGGGGATCGTGCGCAACATGGCGCGCACCCCGAAAGGCAACGACCGCGGCCAGATGACGGCGGTGGCGGCCCGCGAAGGCGACCTCGCCATCGTCAATACCTACTACGTCGGGCGCATGTTGAACTCGTCGGACCCGGAGGAGCGGGCGGTTGGGGAGCAGATGCGCGTGTTCTTTCCCAACCAAGCGGGCCGCGGCGCCCACGTCAACGTGAGCGGCGCCGGCATCACCGCCAGCTCCAAGAATCCGGCCGGCGCCCTGAGTCTGCTGGAGTTCCTCGCCGGCGAGACGGCGCAGCGGGTATGGGCGCACGCCAACTACGAGTACCCGGTGAACCGCAACGTGGCGCCCGCGCCGCTGCTGCAGTCCTGGGGCGAGCTCCGGGCCGACTCCCTCGGCCTGCACCTGCTCGGCGAGTACAACTCCGCCGCGGTAAGGATCTTCGACCGGGTAGGCTGGCGCTAACCCGGCCGCCGGAGCGCCGGCGGCCGCCCGCGGCAATCTGCTCGCCGCCGGGCGGCAGCTCCGGCCTCACGCCGCCCCCGCAGTTCCGCCCCCGCCGCCGCCCTGCGCAGGTCGGGCGGGGTGGGCGGCGCGGGGGCCGGCTCCGGCGGGCGGGGGCGGCGCGCGCGTCCCTTGACCGCCGGCGAGCGCCGGGCTACGCTCGCGGCACGTGTTCTTCCTCCTCGGCGAGGTTCTGCAACCCGTCTTCGGCCCGTTCCGCCTGCTTACCTCCCACATCTTCCTGGCCGGCGCCGCCATCGTGCTGTCCGGGCTGTTGACCTGGGTGCTGCTCCCTCCGCTGGCGCCGCGCCTGCCGCGCGACCAGGGGCGCGCCCACGCCGTGGACACCGCGGCCGCGGTGGGAAAGCCGACCAGCGCCGGCCTCGTGTTCGTGCTGGTATACGTTGGCGTGGCGCTCGTCGTGGTGCCGTGGGACCTGGGCCACCTTGCCGCCTTGGGCGTGGTGCTCCTGGCCATGGCCGGCGGCTTTCTTGACGACCGCGCCGGGCTCTCCGAGTACTGGCTGGCGGCCATCGACTTCGGCCTGGCGCTGCTGGCGGCGCTGGCCCTGTGCGGCGCCGGCAGCGAGATCTGGCTGCCGTTCGTCACCGAACCGTTGCTGCTGCCGCGTTGGGTGTGCGTGGCGGGGGCGACGCTGCTGCTGTGGGTAGCGGTCAACGCCACCAACTGCACCGACGGCGTGGATGGGCTGTCCGGCAGCCTGGCGGTGGTGGCCCTCACCACCCTCGGCGGGATGCTCTACTTCGTGTTGGGGCACGACGAAATCTCCGCCTACCTGCTGCTGCCACACTACCCCGACGGCGCCACCTGGGCCATCAGCGCCTTCGCCATGATCGGCTGCCTGGCCGGCTACCTGTGGTACAACGCCCACCCCAGCGAGTTGCTGATGGGGGATGCCGGGTCGCGCGCCGTGGGGCTGCTGCTCGGCATCCTGGTGATCAAGAGCGGCAATCCGTTCATGCTGTTCATCGTCTCCGGCGTGCTGCTGGTGAACGGCGGCACCGGACTGCTGAAAGTCGCCCTGCTGCGCTTCGTCAACGTCACCATCCTGCACAACGTCCGCTTTCCGCTGCACGACCACCTGCGCCACCGCGCCGGCTGGTCCAACACTCAGGTGCTGGTGCGCTTCATCCTGCTGCAGGTAACCATCACCATGGTATTTATGGTCGCCCTCATCAAAATCCGCTAACGACGTTCAGGCCGCCGGCAAGCCGCCTACTCCGGCGTATCGGCGGCCCCATCGGCGACCTTTTTCTGCGTTTCTTTTTCCACACCGCTACGCAGAGCATCGTACAGGAACCCGCCAACTGTTTCCCAAACTTTCTGAACCCCTACATCGGGTTCCGTGCGCTTATATACTACAGACTCGCCAAATGAGACTACTGTCAAGTAGCCGGACAAGAAGCTCTCTAATCTCGACTTGCCTAGTCCAATCTTCTCCATCGCTTCCTTCGGATCAAATCCGACGTGGTTCCTCTTGAGGTCAACTCCCATCGAATCCTCCTCAGAACTAGTCTACGTCACCTCATGCGCGAATGGCAAGTGCGCGGACAGCAAAGAATTTCACGTTGTGGACCGTCAGATCATCCAATCCCTGGCTCCTTACAAGTCACGGAAGCTACGGAGCTTCAGGCGGAATCGATGTCGGGCGGCCCACTCCTCCTTGATGTAGTCCGCCTCCTCAATACCGAGTAACCGCTCGCTGATCATGGAGACCATCAGGTCCTGTGTGGTCAGGATGCGAAGAATCCGATCGGTTCGGCGGGCCTGCTTTGAGGCCTGTCGATCATCAATCGCCAGGACGAGCCGACGATGCACGGCGACGGCGATTGCCGAGCACTCACCGGCGCCGAGACGGCCCGACGCCGCCAGCGATCCAAACAGCGACAACTCTTCGGGGCTGGTGACGGTCTCCTGCAGGACGGCTCCGGCGGCCACGGCCGATGCGAACCGTTGCCGCTGGCCGGGATATCGATCCCCGACTTCGGCAGCGACGTGATCGGTAACGATGAACGTGCCGGAGTGGCGTGCAAGGAGGTCCATCCGGTCGATGCTGAGGAAGTTGAGCAGAACCGACGCATCGATTACGACGATGGCGCCCCGGGTCACGCCTCGCGCGCCGCCTGGGCCAAGCGAAGCAGCGTGTCCCCCTCGACGTCGAGCATCTTGCCGAGTTCCAGCACGCGGCCGCGGGAGATCTCTTCGCGGCGATACGCCTCGATCGCAAGATGAGCGATTTCGCTGCGGAGTTCACGATCCCAATGCCGGCGCTGCTCGGGTTCGCCGACGTCGCTGAACATGCTCAAGGCTTTGAGATACTCGCGCCCGAAGCGTTCCCGTTCAAGGAGCTCCCCGGTTTCAGCGGGGGAGACGTGGCGAAGGCTCTTGAGCCGATAGAGCGCCGCCTGATAGCTCACGCCGAAATGGTGGGCGAGCATGGCGATGTCCTTGTAGGTGATGCTTTGCGACCGGGCCGGGGAGCGCATGGTCGCCCGGATGCGGCCGCCGCTGGCGGCGTCGAAGATCGTCTGCTCGCGGCGGCTCGGAAGCCCTTTGTCGAGGCCCCGCAACGCATCGGAGACGCCATGCCGAGGCATGAGGAAGGCCGCGGCGAACGCGTTTGCGCGCCGCTCGACCATGTCGGACGAGGTGTCGGCGCTGGAAACGACGATGGTCCGGTCGCGGTCGAGCAGGGCGTGGGCGTACTCATGGGCGTAGGAAAAGCGTTTGCGGCCCCGCGGATGAGACGAATTCACCAGGATCGCCGTGCCGACGCTCGGGTGCCGCAGAAACAGACCTGACATCTCGTCGGGGAGCTCGATCGCCGATGCCCAGATGCCCTGCGACGCAATCGTATCGGGAAGGTCGGCGATCGGAGCATTGCCGGCGCCAAGGCGGAGCCGTTCCTGTTCGGCGGTCCGTTCGCCTTGGACCGCCGCTTCTCCCGAGCTGGCCGCCAGCCGCGGTTCGTAGCTCGGTGGACCCGAGCGGGGTTCGACGCCAAGCAGATGCTTGAGCCGTACGCCCGCGCGGCACAGGTTGACGCAACGGGCCACCTGATGGTGGGTAGCAGGATTCCGCTCCAGCCCGGGAGCCACCCGATACAGCGCCACCAGCACGTCGTCATCCTCGGCGACCGCCGCCGCTTGCAGGAAATCGGCTACCGGGCGGAGGTAGAGTTCCGAAAGGCCGGTCAGTTCCAGCGACGACACCGCGCGGCTGCCCGCCTCCATGCCGGTGACCGCCGTGCGCGGCACGCCCAGCGCGTCGGCGGCCGTCTGCTGACTCAGCCCCCTGGCCTCTCGCGCCGACCGCAGCCGCCGCCCAAGTTCCCGTGCCTCCATTTCGTTCGCTCCTCGAAGCCAACAGTAAGCCCATCGAACAGTACGTGTCAAGTCTCGACTCCTGCTGTTCGGTTATCGCACCGTGCCTTACCGGCGCGGGGCCTCCTCTCTCCTGTCGCCATTGACACAAGCGGATACCAGCCTTTACCTTTGGGTCAGGCATGTCGTCTAACGTCAAGTCGCTCAGCGTACGCCACGTGCAGCATCACCTCGCCGCCGTGCTCTCGGACGTCGAAGGAGGGGAGGAAATCGAAGTGGTTCGACATGGCCGCGCCGTCGCCCGCATCGTGCCGCTCCCGCCCCCATCCGAGGCGTGTGATTGGAGTGACGCAGCGAGACGTCTGCAGTCGGTGTATCCGACTCTCATCGGCGGGGCGCCCGCATCGCAAATCATTGCGGACTCCCGCGGAGAACGGTGAGCCTCTACTACGACTCCGGCGTGATCGTAAAGCTCTACGTCGGTGAAGATTTGAGCGACGCGGCGCGCCAAACCGGACTTGAGGTGGTCGAACTCGCAGGCTGACCCGCCGTTCGCGTAGTTCAGGAGGCGGTTCTGCACGCCCGCCAGCGCGCCGCGTTCACCGACGGTCTGCTCTGCGTCCTCGCCGGTGGCGAGGGTCAGGAGGTGAGGAGGAGCAGGGCGGCGATGCGGCGGGCGGTGTCGGTGAAGTGTTGGACTTCGTCGGGCAGGAGGGGGCGGCCGAGGATGGCGCGCTCGCGGTAGGAGAGCCATTTCTTGAGGACCTGGTAGCCGCCGAGGCGGTAGTCCCAGACGGCGGCGGGGACGTTGGACCAGCGGGCGCGGTCGTTGAGGTGCACGTCGCAGGCGGCGGCGCCGAGGGCGGCGGGTTGGGCGGAGGTGGCGGGGCGTTGGGTGACGCGGCCCTGGCCGGGCATGACGGCGCCGACGGTTCCGTAGTGGCCCCAGCCGGCGGTGAGGGCGAAGTCGGCGCCGGTCATGTTGCGGCCGTCGGCGGTGGCGGGCACGGCGATGGCGGCGAGTTCGGGGCGCAGCGGGCCGGTGGTGACGCCGGGGGCCGGGATGTCGGGATCGAGGAGGGTTGCCAGTTTCCTGCCGCGCTCGGCGGAGCGGGCGAAGGCGGCCGTGGCGGCCGGGTCGCCGGCGTCGGGCCAGCCGGGGAGGGGGATGCGCGGCCAGCCCATGCGGAGCGCGCCGGCGTTGGCGGCGCGGTAGGCGGGGTCGTGGAGCACGGTCAACAGGTGGTGGAACAGGTCTTCGACGGTGCCGCCGATGCGGGCCAGATAGCGCGCCGCCGCGTCCGACAGGTTGGGGGTGGTAGCGCCGCGCTCGTCCCGGAGCGTTGCGGGGATGCAGGAAGCGCCGCGGTCGATCAGGTCGAGGCAGCCGAGCTGCGACAGCATTTGGGGCGGAGACCAGGCGCGGCGCGGCTTCTGCTGCGTCACGATCCACACGTTTCCAGGGAATACGTGCGGCATATAGTCGGCGCGCTTCTCGTCGAGCAACTTCGTGTCCGCCTCCCAATACAGCCAGCGGGAGTCGAACGGCCGGTAGACGAAGCGGACGAAGCCATCCTCGTTTGGCCCGCCGCGGGCGAGCAGCGCCTCGCGCACCGCGCGCGCTTCGAAGCGCGCCGTCGCCAGCATCGCCGCCGGATAGCGCCGGGCGATCTCCTCGTGGCGCAAACCGGGGTCAAAATAGTCGGCGATCCGCGCCCGCAGCCGGTCGAGATCGGTATCGACCAGAAAGGCGTCGCGGCTGGTCTTTACGCCGGGGAATGACACGGGAAACAGGTCCGGCAGCGCCGGCCAGTCGAACCAGCCGGCGCTCACCGCGGTGCGCACGAACGGCAGGCCGAGCGGCAGACTCGGTTCGACGCGCTCGTACAGCGCGGCCGGCTCCGCGTCCGCGGTCGCCGCCAGCTCCTCGCGCTTGGCCGGCCCCCAAAGCTGGCGCAACTCGACGCACCGCGCCGGCGCGTGGCCGGCCGTGCGCACCAGCGTGGCGATCGCCGTCCCCACCTGAATCCCCACCGGATCGCCGGCGGTCGAAAAGATGCTCGGATCGGGCGAGCCGTCCGGCGCCACCTTGCCGGTCCGGTACTTGTCGCCGTTGAGACAGTCGATGCGGATGGCGTCGAACGCCTCCAGATAGCGCTCCCGCATCCCCGTGAACGACAGCCCGTCCAGCCACGAATAGTTGCTGATAAAGCAGACCACCCCCTGCCCGGTGCGCTCGGCGATGCGCCGTTCCGCCATGCGGAAGAAGCGCACGTACGGATCGTTCAACCCCTGGCCTTCGGGCGCCCGCACCCGCCGCGTGCTGCGGTACGCCTCCGACAGCGCCCGCTCCTCGTCGACCGCCACGCCGGCGAAGCCGTTGTAGGGCGGGTTGCCGAGCACCACTAGCACCGGCGTCTCCCGCTTGACCCGCCCGGCGCGGTCGCGCTCCTCCTCCAACTCCGGGAAGGGGAGCGGCGGCTGCATCTCCATCTCCGGCTGCCAACCGGTCAGCGCGTTGGTCAGGAACACGCCGGCGCGCTCACCGCCGTCGTCGGCCAGCGCGGCGTCCAGTTCCCGCATCACCAGCCCCACCTGCAGATGGGCGATCACGAACGGCGCCGGCATGATCTCGAAGCCGAACACCCGGTGCGCGGCGGCCTGCCGGACGCGCGCGCCGGCCAGCGCGCCGAGCCCGCGGCGGCGGCAGTCGGCGGCGATGCGGCGCAGCACCTCGACCAAGTAGGCGCCGGTGCCGCAGCACGGGTCGAGCACGTAGACGTGATCGGCGGCCAGCCCGCCGGCGATGCCCAGGTCATCGCGCAACGCGCGGTCCACGCGCGCCACCATGTAGCGGACCACCTCGGCGGGGGTGTACCAGACGCCCAGTTGCTTGCGCAGCGCGGGGTCGAAGGCTTCCAGGAACGGCTCGTAGAAGTAGGGGACGGCGTCGCCTTCGTCGAAGCGGGCGAAGAACGCGGCGCGGTCGACGCGGTCGAGGGCGGCGGCGGTCCAGTCGAGCACCTCGACCAGATCGAGCGGGCGCAGGCGGCCGGGGTCGGACAACTGCTGAAACAGCGCCCGCAGCACCGGCGCGCGCAGGTGCCAGACCGCGTCGTGCCAGTGGAACGGGCGCGCCGCGGTTGCGCCCGCGTCGCCGCGCGACCACAAGACCCAGGCGGAGAAGACGCCGTAGAACAGGGTCTGCACCAGGGTGGAGCGGAAGAAGCGCGCCCCGCGCTCGCCCTCGAAGCGCACGCCGAGCGCATCCTCCAGCGCCGCGCGCAACGCTCCGAGCGCCGGCGAGTCACCGGCCGCGGTGACCCGCGCCAGGCCGTCGCGGGCGTAGGAGGCGAGCAGCCACGCCAGGTCCTTGGGCTCGGCGAGCGCCGCGCCGTGGGCCAGCGCCCGGCACAGGAACTCGCCCAGGGCGGCGCCGGCGTCGCGGGCGAAGGCGCGCGGCCGCTGCAGGCGGCGGTCGAAGTCGGCGCCGGAGGCGGCCAGGCGAAACGCTTCGAGGGTGGTCTCGGCGCCGTCGGCGCCGGGGCCGATGAGGGTGAACTCGCGCAGGTTGGTGACCAGCACCAGACGGTAGCGCGCCCAGTAGCGGGCGGCCTGCTCGCGCACCGCCGGCGCCTGCGGGTCATCGTCCGCCGGCTTCACCTCCACCACGCCGCGTTCGGGCGCCTGCCCCGGACGCGGGCGGCCGCGCTGCACCTGCCGCGCGGTGTACAGGCCGAAGTCGGGGTGGCCGGCGCCCTGATCGGCCAGCTCGCCGACGCAGAACACGCGCGGCTTGAGGGTGGCGCCGGCCGCGTCGAGCAACGCCGCCAGCGGCGCGTAGCTCGACCGCTCGCCGGTAGCGCCGCCGGAGGCGCGAACCCTCCGCAGGCCCGTGAAGTACTCCTCCGCGGCCGCGATCAGCCGCCGCGTCCTGCTCTCCATCGGCGGTCATGGTACTCTACCTCGCCGTCCGCGATCGGCGACGGTGGTTACGCCGTCAAGCCGCTACCGCCAGCCCTCACCGCTGCCCGGCGTCGCCGCGCATGCCATCACGGCCACGGCAAGGCGGGCACGTTCGTCGCTACCAGCGGGCACGAGTCGGTCCTGCGCCTCGCGCATGAAAATATCCACGGCCCGGGGTGCGGGATTGGCACTGGTCATATGGCGTTCGCGCCACTTCGCCGCCCCGCCGGACCGGTCTTCAGGTATGGCGAGTACGTGTAGGAACTCGGTCTCCGGGGCAGCCTCGGGAAATCGCACCGCAAGGTCTTGCCATCCGTTCGGCTGCGCGGACCGTTGCCAGTGCCGGCAGGCATTCCATGCCCAGGCATGCGGGGGACACTCCGGTGTCTCGTCCGGCGTCAGCCATTGCGAATAAAAGCCGGCAAGGGGGTCGCCTTTCGTTGTTTCCTGGCGGATGAGATCGGTTGCTGTGAACGACCCGTTAGCTCCCGCGATTTGGGCCCGCCAGAACTCGCCGGCGAGACGGCCGCGACGGATGAGTTCGCTCAAGACGCCGGGTAGAAGTGGTTCCGACGGGGGGCCATCATCCACCGGGTCCCAAGTACGATATTTTTCACTCTGGTCGAATATCGCGGCGGCAGCGTGCGCGCCTGTCCGCAACCGCTTGAGTGCAAGCTGCGCAGTGTCGTTATTCGGATGCCGTACCAGGAATCTGGCAAGTGTGTCCTCCGCGTCGGCGTGGCGGTCGCTCATGACCAGCAAGCGGGCCATGACTACCTGCGCGTGCCCGCTATCAGATCGCGTCATTGCTTGGTGCAGCCAGTGCTCGGCCTCGTCCCAGTGGCCCTCTCCTCGATCGATCAGAAGGCGTCCCAAATCGACCCGAGCATGTGCGTCTTCCGGAAACAAACGCAGCATCTCGCGCAACGTCGATTCGCGCCCGTCCAGGTGATCCTGAGCGCCGAACCAGTCCGCCCAGAGCATCCAGCAATGGCGGTTCGCCGGCTCCCAGACCATTGCGCGTTCAATCATCAGGCCGAATCGGTTCATGTCTGTCGCACGGAGCTGATGCCGTTTCAGTAGGGGCAAGCCGAGGTTGTGTAACGTACGGACGAAGAAGTGGCTCACACCCGTGGCCTCGGCGTAGTGGTGATTTTGTTCCAACATCTCGAACAGACGCGGTACTAGAGTGTCCGCCTGATGAGCCGGGCTGAGGATATCGGCCTTTAGACCGGTCCATTGATACTGGGGAACAGGTGTACCAACGGGCGATGAATGATGCACTTCAACCGGCATCCTTCCGCGCAGTGAACTGGCTAGGTCCTTCGCGATTCTATCCTGTGAGTGCTCCAGGAAACTGTCCAGAGCATTCTCCAGAACGTTCCTCCAATGTTGGGCGCTATGTGGGAAGAGGCCGCGCACGGCTGCAAACCGCTGATCGAAGAAGACGCAGGCGGCGTCGGCTTCGCGCGAAATTCTGACCGCATGGCGCAATAGCGCCTGCAACACCAACATCTGGTTCGTCTGCTCGTTATTACGGCTCGGCAGTCGTTGCAGCCCGGCTATTGCCACCCTCAGATATTCGGGCCTCTGGTCCTCAGCGCAGCGCAGCCACAGAGCGATGTGGCGACGATCCGGTTGCTCGCGGGTCAGCAGCCACAAACATTCGAGCGCCGGATCGCGCTCCTGGGCGATGCGCAACGGCGCCAACCATCGTAGCCAAGCGTCAAGGTCTGCTCGGATCCGACTACGGGTGGACGCCAGGTCAAGAAGCTGTACTGCAATCAGGACATCGCCGATTCGCTTACCATATACCGGAAAACCGAGCCGCTTAACTTGCTTCGCATAGGACTCGCGCATCTCGATCAGCCAATACCACAGCGCGTCGTCAAGTTGGGCGCGCTCCTCGGTGAGTTTATGTGGGAACGCTTGATAGAGCAATTCCGGCAAATCGAGATGGGGGTTGGAACCGACGCCGGCACGGCCGCTGATGAGGTCGGCTATTGCTTGGTGAGGTTTGTCGCGAAAAGCCGCGAACCAGCCGCTATTCACTTCCGCCCCACCATGAACTCACCGAAGTCCCTTCGAGCGCACGTATTTTGCAAGGCGATCAAATGCCGATCGCGTACGCAGCGCAGTTAGAAATCGGTGGTACGTCGTCATAGCTCACGTGATTCTACCGTATCCAAGGGTGTTTGCCACCTCCGCTGGCGGCGCGCCAAGCGCTTTGCAGGGTAGCCGCGGGCTGCCGGCAGTGACCACGGATCAGATCGCAGCAGCAGCACACCCACGCACCGGCCCGGACGCGACCGTGGAGCAGCTCCTGCGGACTCAGCTTTGCTCGGGAGGGGCGGCGAGCGGTTGGCCGCAGTGGGGGCACACTTCGGCCGGCGCCGCGGGCGGGGGCGCCGGCTGCGGCGCCGGCGCCTGCTCCGGCTTCGGGGCCGCCTGCGCCTTGGTGCGGGCCACGGCTTCGGCGAAGCCGGAACTGATGATCGCCGTGGGCAGGGCTACCAAGCCGATGCCCAGCACCGCGATGATGCCGCTGAGCAGGCGCCCGAGGCCGGTTATCGGGAACACGTCGCCGTAGCCGATGGTGGTGAGCGTCGCCACCGCCCACCACAGCGAGGCGACGATGTTGGGGAACGCCTCCGGCTGCACCTGCGACTCCAGGTAGTACATCAGCGTCGACGCCAGCACCAGCAGCAGCGCGGTCAGGAACACCGCCACCAGCAGCTCGTGGCGGCGCTCGCGCACCACCGCGCCCATCGTCATGACCGAACGGGTGTAGCGGGTCAGCTTGAGCAGCCGCAGAAAGCGCACCAGGCGCAGGATGCGCAGCGCCCGCAGGTCCACCGGGAGCAGCAGCGGCAGGTAGAACGGGAGAATCGCCAGCAAGTCGATGAGGCCGATGGGCGACACCAGGAACCTGGCGACGGCGCCGAGCCGCGAGCTCTGCGGGCGCTGGAAGTCGCAGGTCCACAGGCGCAACGCGAACTCGATGGTGAACAGCGCCACCGACACCACCTCGAGAAGGTTGAACCAGACGCTGAAGCGGTCGTAGAGGCCGTCGAACGACTCCAGCACCACGGCGGCCATGTTGGCCAGGATCAACGCGATCAGCACGCTGTCGACCGCGCCCGACAGGCGATCGTCGGTGGCGGCCTTCTCCAGCACTTCGTAGGTGCGCCGGCGCAGGGCGCGGTAACCGGACATGGGCGCATTCTGTACCGCCGCCCGGCCCGCCGTACATACGGCGCGCCGCCCCCGGTTGGCATTGGCCGGGCCCCTGCCATATATTGGAGTGGAAGGAGCACCCATTGGAAGCCCTGACCTCCACCCTCGACTTCGTCATCGAGAAGCTGCCCTACTTCGCCGCCGGCATCGTACTGGTGTTCCTCGGCAAGCTGTTCTACAACCTCACGACCGCCTACAACATCGACCACCATCTCACCGCCGAGCGCAACAACGCCGTCGGGGTGAGCTTCACCGGCTACCTGGTGGGGCTCGCGTTCGCGGTGTCGAGTACCCTGCGGGGCACCACCGGCGACCTGCTCGGCGAGCTGGCCGGCATCGTGATCACCGGGGTGCTGTCGATCGTCCTGCTGCGCCTCAGCATGATCATCAACGACCACTTCGTGCTGTTCACCTTCAAGGTCGGAACGGAGATCGCCGGCGAGAAGAACGTCGGCACCGGCTACGTGGTCGGCGGCATGAGCATCGCCACCGGGTTGATGCTGTCGGGCGTCATGGACGGCACCAGCAGCGGCCTGTGGTTGCTGCTGCGCGACGTGGTGATCTACTGGGCCGCCGGGCAGGTGATCCTGATCATCGACGGGCTGGTGTTCCAGGCCATCACCCGCTACGACGTGCACCGCGCCATCGAGGACGACGCCAACCCCGCGGTCGGCATCAGCTTCGGCGCCTTCCTGGCCGCCCAGGGGCTGATTACCCGCACCGCCCTCACCGGCGCCGGCAGCGACCTGGGGCGCGAGCTGATCATCACCGCCATCATCGCCGGCAGCGGCCTGATCCTGCTGCTGCTCGGCCGGGTGATCGCCGACAAGGTGTTCCTGCCCCACGGCGAGCTGTCGCAGGAGGTGGCGGAGCACAAGAACACCGCGGCCGCGGCGGTGGCCGCCGGCGCGTTCCTGGTGATCGCCATTCTGTTCAACGCCGCCGCCAATCCGGGAGCCGCCGCCACCGCGGGCGCGGTGACCGCCGGAGCGACGCCGTGACCGGGCCGCGCCAGGCCGGCCCGCGCCACCCCGGCGGGCCGCAGGCCGCCCGCCGCCGCCCGCAGCCGCCGCGCGGCCTGCGGCTGCGGCGCCGCGTCCTGCTCCTCGTGGCCGTGACCCTGACCCTGCTGCTGGTGGCCGACGACCTCTTCGCCCGCCGCGGCGGCTTCAGCATGGGGCGTTCCTTCAGCAGCCGCGGCTTCTCGGCGTCGCGCAGCGTGTCCCGCGGCTCGGTGTGGGGGAGCAGCCGCGCCCGCACCGGCACCGCCACGCGCCAATCGTTGTCCGGCACCCGCGGCGCCACGGCGCGCACCAACACCCGCGGCGTCAGCAACGCCCAGTATCAGCGCGCGCGCGCCAACGGCACCACCTATCAGACCCGGCAGCAGGCCGAGCAGGCATTCGTGAGCCGCAACTCCAGTCAGTATCCCTCGCGCTACTCCTCGCAACCGAGCAGCCGGCCCGCGCACATCCCGCAGACCACGCGCGTGGACGGCCGCAACGTCAACGTGACCTACAACAGCGGGCTCGGCGGTTACGGCTACCTGCACCCCACGCTCGGCACCTGGGTGCTCTACAGCGCGATGGCCGACGCCGCCATGCTGGGGGTGCTCATGTCCAACCGCGGCTACTACTACGGGCCGGCGCCCGGCGCCTATTACGGCGGCCGCCCCTCCGGTTTCTGGACCGGCCTGGCGGTGATCGCGATCATCGTGGCCGTGTTCCTGGTGATGCGCGCCGGGTCGCGCCAGCACTAGGCATCAGTACGCCGCCGGGGAAGGGAGCGTCATGTTCTGGAAGCGCCGCCGCAAGCAGGAGCCCGCGCCGCAGCTCCTGCCTGAGGAGCCGGAGTTCTGGCGCCGGCTGCCGGTCGGCAGCTCGGTGGCGTTGCGCGACTTCCAGGCGCTTGCCGAGGCCGACGCGGCCGGCGGCGCCGGCGCGGGCGGCTTGAACTACGAGGTGACCGGCCGCCGCCACTACACCTTTCACGACGCCGGCGGTGGGGTGGTAACGGAGTACCTGCTGTTCGACGCCGCCGCCGCCGACACGGCGTACGTGGTGGCGGCCGTGCTCACCGGCCCGCACCTGGAGCTGCGGGTGTACTTTCAGCCCGACGGCTTCCAGGCCGGCACCCGGGCGGACCTGCTCGACCAGGGCTTCGCCTGGCTGTTCACGGAGCCGCCCAACCCCGACTCCTTCGTGCCGCGCGAGCTGGAATTCGCCACCTACCCCGACGTGCCGCCGGTCCAAGACGGGGGCGAGGAGAAGCTGCTGCAGTTCCGCGCCGTTGGCAGCGGCCCCCTGTACGGCGAGTACGAAGACGAACGCACCCGGCGCAAGATGCCCGCCCTGGCAATGGAATACCGCACCGACCAGCCGGCCGACAATCCGCTGCTGCTGGTGCTTGAAGACGGCGGCCTGGACGCGCACGGCGAGCCGGTGCCCGCCGGCGGCTTCGTCACCCTGCTGCTCGGCGCCCCCACCGACCTCTCGCAGATGGAAGTCTACGCCCGCTGACCGGGCGCCGCGCCTGCCTACTCGCGCCCTCGCGCCGCGCCCCGCGCGCCCCGGTGGTTGACAGGCAGACGGGCGGCTGGTAGTGGTTGAGGCGTGTCAGACGCAGAGACTTTCGCCAGGCAGGGTTACTTGGTGGTGCGCCGCGGGATCCCGCCGGACCCCCTCGCCGCCGTGATCAGGGTGGCGGCGGAGCTGGTCGACCGGGACGCCCGCCGCCTGCTGCAGCGCGGTCTGATCGAGGACGCGTGCGCGGACGAACCGTTCGCGCGCCGCTGGTACAAGGTGTGGCGCCAGCACGGCGGTCAGCAGGAATTTCGGGTCGGCTGGCACGGGCGCGTGTTCAGCCGGGCGCTGTACGAGCTGTGGATCGAGCCGGGGATTCTGGACGTGGTGGAAGAGCTGATCGGCCCCGAGATTCAGTTCAACGGCGACTTCTGGGTACGGCCCAAGCTGCCCGCCGAGCAGGAAACCACCCTGCCGTGGCATCAGGACAGCGGCTACATGCCCGACACCGCGCAGCACCAGCTGCTCACCGTGTGGCTGCCGCTGGTCGAGGTGGATTCCCGCAACGGGACCTTGCAGTTCATCCCCGGCAGCCACGCGCAGGGGATTCGGGACCACGGCACCCAGGAGGGGCAGTTCCGCACCACCGCGTTCGACCCCGCCGCCGGAGCCGAGGTCGAGACCCTCGCCATGCAGCCGGGCGACTTCGTGGTCTTCCACAACCTGGTGTTTCACCGCTCCACCCTCAACCACGCTGACACGGTGCGCTGGTCGGTGGACTTCCGCTACAGCCCTGCCGGCACCTCGATGGCGCATCTGTGGCACGCCGGCATGGCCTTTCTGGCGCGCAGCCGGCGCGACCCCGCCGCCGCGGCCACCTGGCCGCAGGTGCAGGCCGCCTGGGAGCGGAGCGAACAGCGCACCCGATTCGTCTGACGCGCGGCGCCGGCGCCCCGCGCGGCGTATGGACTTCGCCCGCGGGGGCGGGTTACACTGGCGCCATCATGAAGGGCCGGGCCTTCGCGCGCCCGGCTCCGCGTTACTAAGGAGAGGAACCGAGTGTACAGAGTCACGGTCCTGGGAATCGCGTTGCTCACGGCGAGCGTGAGCTTGTTCGCGGGCGGCGCCGAGGAGGGCAGCACTTCCGCCCCTGCCGCCGCCGCGGTGGCGGGCAGCGGGGAGTATTCGGAAGCGCCGATGCTGGCCGCGCTGGTGGCGGCGGGCGAGCTGCCGCCGGTGGCGGACCGCTTGCCGGTGGAACCGGCGGTGATGGAGCCGATCGAATCGGTCGGCACCTACGGCGACACCATCTACGTGTTCGTGAACAGCAACGAGCCGTGGAACACGCTGCAGGAGGAGACCGAGCGCGGCAGCTACCTCGCCTACATCCGCCAGGACACCTCGGTGGTGCCCAACTTGGCCAAGGCCGTCGAGCTGGCGCCCGACTTCCTGAGCCTCACCATCACCCTGCGCGAAGGCGCGCAGTGGTCGGACGGCCAGCCGTTCACGGCCGACGACGTCGTGTTCGCGTTCGAGGATTGGCACTTTGATCCCCGGGTCGGCAACCGCACGCAACCGTTCTGGATGAACAAGGTGCGGCGCGCCATCAAGATCGACGACTACACGGTGCGCCTCGAAACCGACGATCCCTACCCGGTGATGTTGGCCAAGATGGGAGAACCGGCGGGCGGCGACTGGCACGCCTACCTGCCCAAGCACTACCTGGAGCGGTTCCATATCAGGTACAACCCGGACGCCGACGCGCTGGCCAAGGAACTGGGCTACGATACCTGGAACCTGGCCTTCGAGGCCCACGACTGGGAGTACCAGAACGGCTTCCGGCACCTGATCGAAGACGGCGAACCGCGGCCCACCATGCAGCCGTGGTCGTTGATCGAAATATCCGACACCTCCAAGGTGCACGAGCGCAATCCCTACTTCTACAAGGTGGACCCGATTGGCCAGCAGCTTCCCTACATCGATCGCGTGGTCGCCGGCATCGCCGACATCGAGACCATTCAGCTCAAGATCATCGCCGGCGAGGTGGACCTGGACTACGTCAACGCAACCAGCGACAACTACGCGCTCTACAAGGAGAACGAGGCGGCCGGCGGCTACGTGCTGCACGAGATTCCGGTCAACCAGATCCCGATCGCGTTCGCGATCAACCAGACCCACGAGACCAAGGGCGAAGTGTTCCGCGACGTGCGCTTCCGCCAGGCGCTGTCGCTGGCAATCAACGCCGACGAAGTGAACGACAGCGTGTACTTCGGGCTCGGCGAGCCGATGGTGTTTCCGGTGGCCAACGCCAGCTTCGCGCCGCCGGAGTGGAGCAACCACCCCTACGACGCCTACGATACGGACGCGGCGAACCGCCTCCTGGACGCCGTGGGCCTGGACCGGCGGGACGGCGACGGCTGGCGCCTCGGCGCCGACGGCAACGTCTTCACCATCACCATTGAGGGTCGCGTCCAGGGCGAGCACAGCGCCACCACCAAGGCGATCGAACTGATGCGCGAGTACTGGCGCGCGGTGGGGCTGAAGACCGAGATCAAGCTGTCCGACAACGCCCTGCACCGCCAGCGCGCCGTCGGCAACCAGATCGAGATCAACGTCGGCACCTGGGGCTATCCCTCCGAGGCGCGCCAGTACATGGTCGACCGCGAAGCCTGGGTGCACGGCGATCACGACCTGCGCTGGGCGCCGGTATGGGGCGCGTGGCTGAAGGCCTGGATCGAAGTCGAGGAAGGCACCCGCGAACTCAGCTCCTTCGAAGGCGGGGTGCTGCCGGGCGTGGAGCCGCCGGAGGAATTCAAGCAACTGTTCCAGTGGGGCGAAGATCGGGCCCGGACCGTGCTCGGCTCACCGGAGTACCTGGAGGTTTCGCGCAAGATTTTCGGCTACCACTTCGACAACCTGCTGATGCAGGGCGTGGTCGGCGGGCAGCCGCACCTGGTGATCGCCAAGGCCAACCTGGGCAACCTGCCCACCGGCTTTCACGGCAGCGCCGCCTGGTGGGGCGACCTGAACATTGAGGCGGAGCAGCTCTACTTCAAGTAAGGCGCTGCAAGGTAAGGAAACATCGCCCGCGCGCGGGCGGCGGCCGGATCTGAGCCGGTTCGTCGCCCGTGCGCGGCACTAACGGCTCATGGCACGCTACCTGCTACGTCGCATGGTCTACCTGATCGCGCTGCTGTTCCTGCTCTCGTTCGCCGTGTTCTTCATCATCCAGCTCCCGCCGGGCGACTACCTGACCACCTACATCGCGTCGCTGGAAGCGCGCCAGATACCGGTCACCGAGCTGATCGTCGAGAACCTGCGCGAGCGCTACGGGCTGGATCTGCCGCTGCCCCGGCAGTACCTCCGGTGGATGGGCAACCTGCTGCGCGGCGACATGGGGCAGTCGTTCTCCCAGAATCGGGAGGTGGCCCAGGTGATCGGGGAGCGGCTCGCCCTGTCGGTCACCCTGTCGCTGACGTCGCTGATCCTGGTGTACGTGATCGCGGTTCCGATCGGCATCTATTCCGCTACCCACCAGCACTCGGTCGGCGACTACGCGGCCACCGTGTTCGGCTTCCTGGGACTGGCCACCCCCAACTTCCTGCTCGCGCTGATCCTGATGTACCTGGCGCACAGCTACTTCGGATGGAGCCCCGGCGGGCTGTTTTCGCGCGAGTACCTGGCCGAGCCGTGGAGTTACGGCAAGGTGATCGACCTGCTGAAGCATCTGCCGGTGCCGCTGATCGTGATCGGCACCGCCGGCACCGCGGAGGTGATTCGCGTGCTGCGCGGCTCGCTGCTCGATGAGCTGGGCAAACAGTACGTGATCACCGCCCGCTCCAAGGGTATGCAGGAACGGGTCATCCTGTTCAAGTATCCGGTGCGGATGGCGCTCAACCCGATCATCAGCACGGTCGGGTGGCTGCTGCCGGCGATCATTTCCGGCGAGACCCTGGTCTCCATCGTATTGAGCCTGCCCACGATCGGCCCGCTGCTGCTGCAAGGTCTCAGGGCGCAGGACATGTACCTGGCCGGCGGCATCGTCCTGCTGCTCAGCGCGCTGGCGCTGATCGGCACGCTGCTCTCCGACCTGCTGCTGGCGGCCGTCGATCCGCGCATCCGCTTCGGGGCCGACGCCCGCGCCTGATGAGCAACCCGCAACGCGACGAGAGCTACTTCGTCGCTTCGAGTTGGACGCTCATGCGGCGCAGCTTCGTGCGCCACCGGCTGGCGCTGATCGGCGGCGTGGCGCTGGCCGTGATCTACCTGCTGGCCATTTTCGCGGATTTTTTCTCGGTGTCGGACCGCGACCGGCGCTACCCGGAACACTTGTACGCACCGCCGACCCGCGTGCGGCTGGTGCACGAGGGGCGTCTGCGGGCGCCGTTCGTGTACGGGCTGCAGGTGACCCGCCACCCGGTGACCCGCGCCAAGGTGTTCACCATCGACCCGCAACAGACCTTCCCGGTGCGGTTTTTCGTGCCCGGGTACGAGTACCGCCTGTTCGGGCTGATTCCGCTGCGCACCCACTTCCTGGGCGTGGACGAGCCGGGAGTGTTGTTCCCGTTCGGCACCGACAGTCTGGGCCGCGACATGCTGGCGCGGGTGCTGCGCGGGGCGCGGGTGTCGCTCTCGATCGGCCTGGTCGGGGTGGCGATCAGCTTCGTGCTCGGCTGCCTGCTCGGCGGCGTCTCCGGCTTCTTCGGCGGGCCGGTGGACACGTTGGTGCAGCGCGTGATCGAGTTCCTGCAGGCGCTGCCCCACATCCCGCTGTGGATGGCGCTGGCCGCCGCGGTGCCTACTCAGTGGCCGGCGCTGCGCGTCTACTTCATGATCACCATTATCCTGAGCGTGATTGGCTGGACCGGGCTGGCGCGGGTGGTGCGCGGCAAGCTGCTGCAACTGCGCACCGAGGATTACGTGATGGCGGCGGCGGTCGGCGGCGCGAAGTCGATGGCGATCATCACCCGCCACCTGCTGCCCGGCTTCATGAGCTACCTGATCGTGCACCTGACGCTGGCGGTGCCGTACATGATCCTGGGCGAAACCGCGCTCAGCTTTATCGGCATCGGCCTGCGTTCGCCGGTGGTGAGCTGGGGGGTGATGCTGCAGCAGGCGCAAAACGTGCGCACCATCTCGCTGCACCCCTGGCTGCTGATTCCGGGGCTGTTCGTGGTGGCGGTGGTGCTATGCTTCAACTTCGTGGGCGACGGCCTGCGCGACGCCGCCGACCCCTACCGCCGCTAGCCCCCGGCCCCGCCGTTCCCGTCACCGCCGGCCGCAGCGCTGCCGGACCCGGCGGCGCTCATCAGTACGCCGGCGCGCCGCACCAGCTCCGACAGCACCTCCAACTCGACGTCGGCGAGCCGGCGAAAGCTGATGCTGCTCTTGCCGGCCTTGACCTTGCCGAGCCGGCCGGCGTACGCCTCCGTGAGGTAGCGGCGGCCGGCGGCGGCGTTGACGTAGACGCTGTAGTAGCTCTTCTGCCGTGCCAGCCCGACGATGAACCACTCCACCGGCTTCTTGTCGGAGCGCACGTAGGAGTAGTCGCCGTAGCCGATGATCGACTGCGCGCTGCCACCCCAGAACACCCCTTGCCACAGGCTGCGGCGGTGACCGGGCAGCGCCGCGCCGATGCGCTCGTCCAACGCCGTCATGGCGCCGCGAATCTCCGCCGGCAGCGACGCGAGGTACTCGTCGGGAGAAGCAGCTACCCGTTCCATGCGCAACAGCCTACCACGTCCGCCGGGACTCGCGCGCCGCAACGCCGCGGCCGCGGGCGTCAGTAGGGCGGCGGCAACTCTCCGACCTGCACTTCGATGAGCGCGGGGGCGGCGCTCTCCACGGCGCGCGCCAGCGCCGCCCGCAGGGCCGCGGCGTCGGCCACCCGTTCGCCGTGCACGCCGTAGGCGCCGGCCAGCTTCAGGAAGTCGGGGTTGTACAGTTCGGAGCCGTATACCCGCCCGCCGAAGCGGTTGCGCTGGTCGCGCAGCACGTTGCCGAAGGCGTTGTCGTTGAACACGATCACCACCGCGGCGATGCCGTACTTGACCGCGGTCGCCAGCTCCTGCGAGTTGTACAAAAATCCGCCGTCGCCGGAAATCACCACCACCGCCCGCTCGGGGCGGGCCACCTTGGCGCCGAGCCCGGTGGGGTAGCCGTAGCCGAGCGTGCCGAAGTAGGAGGGGGTGATGAACGAGCGCGGCTCGTATATCGGGCAGTGGGCGCGGCTGTAGTACCCGAGCTGGGTAAAGTCCTGCACGATGATGCCGTCGTCCGGCGTGGCGGCCCGGATGGCGCGCATGAACGACCGCAACGGCTCCGGCTCCGCGGCGCCGTCGAAGCGCTGGGCGTACAGCGCCTCCAGTTCCTGCCGGCGGCTCGGACGCGGCGGTATGGTGTCCGCCAGCCGTTCGTGCAGCGCGGCCAGGGTGGCGCGGGCGTCGCCCAACATGCCGGTGGTCGGCTGATGATTGCGCCCGATCTCCTGCGGGTCGACGTCGAGCTGCAGCACCTGCTGGCCGTCCCGCGGCCCGGGCGGGGCCGCCAGCCGGGTACCGACGGCGAAGATCAGGTCATGCTCGGCGTGCCGTTCGCGGTAGGGGTCGCGCCCGAAGCCGATCGGGCCCAGCGACAGGTAATGGCGGTCGGACACCGCGCCGCGGCCCTCGGCGGTGGCGAACACCGGTGCCTGCAAATGCTCGGCCACGCGCAACAACTCGGCGTGCGCGTCCGCCAGATGCACGCCGCCGCCGGCCCAGATTGCCGGATTGGAGGCGTTGGCGAGCAACTCCGCGCCGCGGCCGATCTCCGCCGCGGGCGCCGCCGGGCGCCGGTAGTTCGCCGGCTCAACGAGCTCGACGTCCGCCTCCTCGGCGAGGGTGTCGGGCGGAATCTCGATCTCAACCGGCCGCGGGCGCCCGGTCCGCAACTGCCGGAACGCCTCATGGACGCAGCCCGGCACCTCCTGCGGGGTGAGGATGCGGCGGCCCCACTTGATCACGGGCCGGATGGTGTCGAGTTGATCGTTGATCTCGTGCAGCGCGCCGCGGTCGCTGCCGATATGGGCCCGCTCCACCTGCCCGGCGATCACCAGGATCGGCGACGACGCGGAGTAGGCGGTGCCGATGCCGGCGGAGGCGTTCTGCAGGCCCGGCCCCGGCACCACGAGGGCGGTCCCGATGCCGCCGCCGGCGCGCGAATAGCCGTCCGCCATGTAGGTGGTGGCCTGCTCGTGGCGGGTAGTGATAAAGCGAATCTCCGACTGCTCGTGGAGCGCGTCGAGCAGGTGGTAGAGCTGTACGCCGGGCAGGCCGAAGATCACCCGCACGCCTTCCCGATACAACTGCCGGGCAAGCGCCTGGCCGCCGGTCATCCTGGGCATTGATCCATGTTCCCCTTTTTTGCGCGAACCGCAGCCGGCCGCCGGGGCCATTGTTGAGTATCCGCCCCTGCAAGGCAAGCCGCCTCCCGCACGCCGCCGGCGCGGGGCGGATTCCGCACCTGATCGGGCGCGGCATGGCATACTGGCGCGCGTGAAGACGATTCCGGTAAACCGGTGCGCGTCGCTCACCGGCTTGGCGTAGCGCTACGGCGAGCGATGAGCGGCTGGCTGCGCGCCGGCCCGGCTTTACTAACACTTTACTAATTTAGTAACTATTAGTAAGGAATTGCCATGAGGATTCCCCGCACGCCACCTGACTCGGCGGCCCTGATGCAAGGGATCGCCGCGGACCCGGCTCGGCTGAATCAGATCCTGGCGCACGCCGCGGGCAGTACCGGCGACCGCTACCTGCACTGGGACGAGTTACGGTGGCGCCCGGCGCCGCAGGGTCTGACTCATGAGGAGTGGTGGGCCGCCGAGAAGCTCCAACGGCACGCGTCCGCCCGGGAGATACCGTTGCGGGACGAAGCCGGCGTAGCGTTTCGCTACAGCTTTCCGGCCTCGATTCAGGAGCTGCTGCACCGGATCGACCTGCACGCCGGCGGGCGCGTCGGCATGCCGCAGCAGATCACTAGCCCGGAAACCCGCGATCAATACTACGTCGCGTCGCTGGTCGAAGAAGCGATTACCTCCAGTCAGTTGGAGGGCGCATCCATCACCCGCCGGGTAGCCAAGGAGATGATCCGCTCCGGGCGTGCGCCAACCGACCGCAGCGAGCGGATGATCTACAACAACTACGTGACCATGCAGGCGCTCCACCGCCGCCAGGACGAACCGCTCTCCCCCCGGCTCCTCTTCGAGATCCACCACGAGGTGACCCGCGGCACGCTCGACGACGACTCCGCGGTCGGGCGGCTGCGCGGCGCGCACGAGGCGATTCAGGTGGTCGACCGGAGTGACGGCACCGTGCTGCACACCCCGCCGCCGGCCGCCGAGCTTGACGCGCGCGTGGACGCGATGTGCGCCTTCGCCAACGCCGGCGGCGGTGACGGCGCCGGCCGCGGCCGGCAACGATTTCTGCATCCCGTGCTGCGCTCCATAATCCTCCACTTCTGGCTGGCCTACGAGCATCCCTTCGTCGACGGCAACGGACGCACCGCGCGGGCGCTGTTCTACTGGTCGATGCTGCGCCACGGATACTGGTTGGTCGAGTTCCTCACGATCTCCCACGTGATCCGCCGCGCCCCCGCCCGCTACGTGCGCGCCTTCCTCCACACCGAAACCGACGACAACGACCTGACCTACTTCATCCGCTATCACCTGCAGGTGCTCGACCGCGCGCTGCAGGCGCTGCATGAGTACGTCGCGCGCAAGAGCGCGCAACAGCAGCATCTGGAGGCGGCGGTGCGCGGACTCGGCGACCTCAACCACCGCCAACGCGCGCTCCTCGGCCATGCCCTGCGCCATCCGCACTACCGCTACACCATCGCCGGACACCGCACCAGCCATGGCGTCGTCTACCAGACGGCGCGCACCGATCTACTCGATCTCACTGCGGCCGGGCTGCTGGAGGCCCGCAAGATCAGCAACCGCTGGCACTTCAGCCCCGTTTCCGATCTGGAGCGCCGCCTCCGGGACACCGCGCGAGCCTGAACCGTCCCAGCGCTGCAGGATCGGTTCCAGCTCCGCCAGCGAGTGGATCACCGCCCGGCCGGCGCCGCCCTTGAGTACGCCGAGGCGGTCGATCAACACCGGCGTCATGCCGGCGCGGCGCGCGCCGTACTCGTCCCAACGCGGATCGTCGCCAATGAACAGGCACTCCTCGGGGCGGCAGGCGAAGTGGTTCAGCGCCGCGCGGAACATCGGCAGGGCCGGCTTGCGCCACCCCACTTCGCCGCAGAACAGCGCCCGATCGCAACGCTCGGCCAAGCCCTGCCGCTCCAGCTCCTGATGCCACGCCGCCGCCGGCGTTCCCCACGGCGAGTTGGAGAGAATGCCGATCCGGTAGCCGCGTCCGCGCCAGGAGGACAGCGCGTCCAGCGTGTCGTCGTAGCGCCGCCCGGCGGCGAACACCGGGCCCATGAAGGCGCGGCGCATCGCTTCCATCACCTGCCCGTCCGAGTCGCCGCGCAACGCAAAGACACGCGCCAGCCGCTGCTCCAGGGGGCGCACCCGGTGGTTGCGCGGGTCATGACGCTCGGCGGCGACCCGGCGCTTGACTTCCATGGCGGAGGGAACGGGGTGGCCGGCGGCGCGGAGCGCCTCGCCGGCCAAGCGGAGCGATTCCCACAGCACCGGCGCAAACCCGCGGGGCCGAAAGTACTCGACGAGCGTATTTCCAAGATCGAACAGCAGGATCGGCCGCCGCGTCGAAGTCACGGAATCAGGGGACGTCGGGGCCGCGGCTACGGGGAACTCTTGAGCAGCTTGTCGATCAGCACGAAGGCCAGGGCGGCCTGCTCGTTGCGCGTCAGGTCGCGCCGGATGGCGGTGAGCGCCGCGTCAATGCGGGGGCCGGCGGCGGGGTCCTGCTCGGCCAGCCGGAAGGCAGCCGCGAGCTGCGCCTGGTTGATGCAGTACACCGACTCGCCGCCGGTGATGTCGACTGCCTGGACCGCCACCGCGTCAGACCGCGAAGCTGGAGCCGCAGCCGCACGCCTTGCTGGCGTTGGGGTTGCGGAACCGGAAGCCGAGGTTGATCAGGTCGTCCGAGTAGTCGATCTCCAGCCCGTCGACATGTTGGGCGCTGTTGCGGTCGGCCACGATGCGCACCGGGCCGTCGCTGAACAGCCGGCGGTCGAACGGGGTTTCGGTGGCGTCGACCGAGGCCTCGTAGGTCATTCCGGCGCAACCGCCCTCGGTGACCCAGATGCGGAGGAACTGGCCGCGGTCGCCGGTGAGCCGGGCGATCTCGGCGCTGGCGCGCTTGCTGACGTTGATCAGCGGCGTAGGGGATGTGATCGTTTGCTGCACGGCGAATTTCCTCCCTTCAAGCTACTACCGCGCGCGCCGTCTGTCAAAGGGCTACCGGAACCGGCGCAGGTAGGCGGCGAGCAGCGGGTCGGCGACTCGGTATCATACGAATAGTATCATACCAAAAGTATCATACGACCTGGGGGAACACAATACGGACGGTAGTGCCCCGCCCCGGTCCGGGGCTAGTGACGGCAATCGTACCCGCGTGCGCGGTGACGATGGCATGCGCAATGGCCAGCCCCAGCCCTGAGCCGCCGGTGCCGCGGGTCCGCGATTGATCGGTGCGGTAGAGGCGATCGAACAGGTGCGGCAGATCGGCCGCGTCAATCCCGGCCCCGTCGTCGGTGACGGTAATCGCCACCGCCTCGTCCCCTTCCACGCCTGCCGCGACGGCGATCCGTCCCCCGGCCGCCGTATGCTGCAGCGCGTTGCGCATCACGTTGCCGAGCGCCTGGCTCAGGCGCGTCCGGTCCAGGTCGAGCGCCGGCAAAGCCGTCCGCGGTTGGAACGACAAGTCAATCTCGCGCATCTGCACCTGCGGCTGCCAGCGCCGCAGCTCATCGCTGACGAGTTGAGCAACCGAACACGACTCGCGGATAAGCCGCAATTCGCCGGAGTCGGTCTCCGCCAGCCAGTTCAGGTCGGTCACCAGGTTGTGCAGCAGCGCTACTTCGCGGATGATCCGGTCCGCGGTGGCCGTCGGCGACTGCAGCCCGTCGCGCAGCCCCTGCGCTTCCAGGCGAATGACGCACAGCGGGGTGTTCAGTTCGTGCGCCAGGTCGTCGATCAGCCGCCGCCGCAGGCCGCGCTGGGTTTGCAGCGCGTTGGTCATGCGGTTGAACGCCGCGCTCATGCGGCCCAGTTCGTCGGCCGAGGTGACCGGCAGCAAGGCGCTGTCGCCGCGCCCGGCGATGGCCGCGGCGCGGGTCAGGCGGGTCACCGGTGCCGTGATGCGGTGCGCCAACCAAGCCGCCAGCGCCAGCGCCGCGGCCGCGATCAGCACCGCGCCGAGCACGGTAGCCGCCAGCGTGGCGCGCAGAAAGCCATGCGTCTCGGCAGCCAGAAACGCGCGCTCGACGTCCACCTGCGCGGAACCGACAGTGCGCCCGGTCGCCGGATCGGTCACCACGGCCAGCTCTCCCCCCAACTCCGGCGCCGGCACTCCGGGGCGCAGTCGCGCCAGGTTGTCGCGCACCACCAGGCCCGCAGCGTCGACCACGACGATGCGCACGCGGTCGACGTGAAAGAGGGTCTCGGCGCCGTGCTCCGGCCGCTCCCCGCGGCCCTCGTGTTCCTCGCCGTCCGCCTCGGCGTAGAGATAGCCGCCTTCCGCCAAAGCACGGTCGATCGTTGTCCAGCCGCCGGCCGCGGCGTATTCGCGGCTCAGCGCGCGCCCCACCGCGGCCGCTTCCGCGGCGCCGAGTTGGGCAACGAACGCGCTCATCTGCCCCCGGATGACGTAGTACGCCGCCGCCACGCTGAGCACCATCGCCAGCACCACGATTACGGTGAAGGCAAGCATGATGCGCCCGCGCAAGGAGACCGCGCGCCCGCTCACGATGGCTCCGGCACGAAGCGGTAGCCAACCCCGTAGACGGTTCGGATCGGCTGGCTGCCGCCTGCGCCGAGCTGCCTGCGGAGCCGCAACACGTGATTGTCGATGGCCCGGTCGCAGGCGTCGAAGTCGTCGTCAAACGCCAAGGTGATGAGTTGCTCGCGGGTGAGCACCTGCTGCGGGTGGCGCATGAACACGGCGAGCAGCGCGAATTGCGCGCGGCTCAGATCGAGCGTGCGCCCACCGGCCGTTACCCGGCGGGCGGTCTCGTCCAGCGTGATCGCGCCGCACTTCAAGAGGCGCCGCTCCTCCGCGCCGCGGTCCGCTGCGGTGGCGCGCCGCAGTACCGCGCGGGCGCGGGCCACCACCTCAGCGGGATCGAACGGTTTGACCACGTAGTCGTCGGCCCCGCTGTTCAGGCCGGCGATCCGCTCGGCGTGGGTTTCGCGCGCCGTGAGCATGATGATCGGCACCGCCGACTCACGGCGCAGGATGCGGCATACCTGCAGCCCGTCGAGACCGGGCAGCATCAGATCGAGCACGATCAGGTGGGGGCGGCGCGAGCGCGCCAGCGCCAATCCGGCGCGCCCGTTGCGGGCGACTTCGGTCCGGAATCCGGCCCGCTCGAAACGCACCTTGAGCCAATGGGCGATCCGTAGCTCGTCCTCGACGATCAGGATCGTACTCCGCTCCATCGCGCCTCCCCCACTTCGTCAGGACGGCGTACTTGCGAGCCGCCTCAGCGGTCGCCGCCTTCGCGGCCGCGGTGTTCGCCGCCGGCCTCACCGGCGGGGCCGTGCTCGCCGCCCTCGGCGCCGCCCGCGCCCACTTCCGCATGCGGGGTCCAGCCGCTAAAGGTCCGCTCCCCCGCCGCCAGCCTGACCGCTACCTCGGCGCCGGGCGCAAGGTCGACCCGTTCGGTGGGACCGAGTTCGACGCCGTTCGACAGGTGCACTTCGACCCGCACCTGCCGCAGGACACGCTCGGTTATGTTCCGTACGGTACCGGTAAAGGCGTTCTCCGCCGCGTCGTAACGCATGATGAGCCGGGTACCGGCGCGGACCGCGTCGTAGGTCTTATCGAGTGCCAGCATGGCGCCCGACTCCTCTCCTGCGCCCGACTCGCCGATGCCGGCGCAGGCGCCGATCGCCGCCGCGGCCATGAAGGCGATCAGCACCGCCCCCAGCCGCATGTTCCTGATGGATGACCTGCTTGTCATGTCCTTCGTCTCCTTGTCGGGTTGCTCCCGAAGATTTCGAGAGGAAGGTTCGCGCTCAAATATCGCACGAATGTCGCATCCCGCCACCCCGGTCGCCGCGGTGGGCGCGGCTCTGGTACTATCGCCCGCGGAGGGCTTCGAAAAACATGATCAATCTTACCGACTTGAAGAGTGCCAAGACCGAGGAGGGGCCGGACGGCGTGTTCCGCACCACGCTGAGCTACGGCGCCGAGGCGATGCTGTGCCACTTCAAGGCCAAGAAGGGCGCCCGGATTCCGGTGCACAATCATCCTGCGGTGCAGAGCGGCTTCTGCATCGCCGGCAAGGTGCGCTTTCAGCGCGGCCAGGGCGACGAGCGGTTTACCGCCGAGGCCGGCACCAGCTACTTCTTCGGCCCCAACGAGTATCACGCCGCGGAGATGCTCGAAGACAGCGAGTTCGTGGAGGTGTTCTCCCCAATGCGGCCGGAGTACGCCCCCTCGTAAAGCGGTGGCGGCGCCCGCGGAGTTGCCGTTCGCGGCCGTCGAGCGGTTGTGCGAGCGGCATGGACTGACCCCGTGCGGGGTGGTGGCGGCACAGCATAACCCGGCGGTGGAACGCGCCTACCGCGCGTGGCTGGCCGCGGGCCGGCACGGCGGGATGGCCTACCTGAAGCGCCACGCGCCGTTCAAGGCCGACCCGCAGGCCCTGCTGCCGGGGTGCCGGACGGTGCTGGTGGCGGCGCTCGGCTACTACCAGACGCCGGGCCGCCGCTGGGACGGCACGGCTCCGGCAGTGCCGGCTTCGGGAGCGGCGGGGGCGGGCGTCGGCGCGGCGCCAAGGGTGGGCGCGGCACCGGCGGCGGGGCGCATCGCGCAGTACGCGTGGGGGCGCGATTACCACAAGTTGCTGCGCGCGCGGTTGCGCGCCGTGGCGCGCAGCTTGGCGGAGCGGTTTCCGCAGCACCACTTCCGCGCCGGCGTGGATGCCACCCCGCTGCTGGAAACCCACTTCGCGGCGGCGGCCGGGGTAGGCTTTCGCGGCAAGCACACGCTGGCGATCAACGCCGCCCACGGGAGCTGGTTCTTCATCGGCGAGCTCCTGACCACCCTGGTGATCGAGCAGCCGCCCCAGCCGGCGCCCAAACGTTGCGGCGCGGGCTGCACCTACTGCATCGACGTGTGCCCCACGCGGGCGATCGTCGCCCCCTACCAGCTCGACGCGCGGCGCTGCATCTCCTACCTCACCATTGAGCACCGCGGTCCGGTACCCGCGGAACTGCGGCCGGCAATCGGCGACTGGCTGTTCGGCTGCGACCTGTGCCAGGAAGTGTGCCCCTGGACGGTGCGCGCCCAGGCCACTTCCGAACCGGACCTGGTCACGTGGCGGGCGGGCGACTCCCAGGCGCTGGCGCCGCTGCTGGAGCTGCGCACCCACGCCGACCTGACCGCCCGCTTCGCCGGCTCGCCATTGATGCGCGCCGGCCGCGACCGGCTGGTTCGCAACGCCTGCACCGTTGCCGGCAACCGCGGCGCGCGTGAGCTGTTGCCGCAGCTCCGCCGGCTTACAAACGACCGGGACCGCGGCGTGGCCGAGCACGCACGCTGGGCGGTGGCGCGGATCGGCGCCGCGCCGCAGCCGTGACCGCGGCGGCCGAACCGGGGGGCGATCCCGGCGGCGACACCATCGCCGCCATCGCCACGCCGCCCGGCAGCGGAGCGCTGGCGATCGTGCGCCTCAGCGGGCGCGGCGCGCTCACCGTGGCCGACCGGGTCTTCCGCGGGCGCCGCCCGTTGCGCGAAGCGAAGACCCACACCGCGCACTACGGCCGCATCCTGCGGCCCGCGCAGCCTGACGCCGAACCGGCGGCGCCAACCGGCGAAGTGGTGGACGACGTGGTCGCCACGGTGTTCCGGGCACCGGCCAGCTACACCGGCGAGGACACCGTCGAGATCACCTGCCACGGCTCCAACCTGGTGGCCGCCACCGTGGTGGCCGCGCTGCTGCGCCGCGGAGCACGGGCCGCCGAGGCGGGCGAATTCACGCGCCGCGCGTTCCTGAACGGCAAACTGGACCTGACCCAGGCCGAGGCGGTGGCCGAGGTGATCCAGTCCGCCACTGCGGCCTCCCTGCGCGGCGCCCGCAACCGGCTCAACGGCGCGCTCGGCGCGCAGGTGGCGGCGTTGCGCGACCAGTTGCTGGAGTGCGCGGCGCAGGTGGAGCTGGCGCTGGACTTCGCGGAGGAGGACGTGGAGTTGGCGCCGGGCGCGGAGATCGCCGCGCGCATCGCCGCGGTGCGCGCCGCGGTGGCCGCCATGCTGGCGACGTTCCGCACCGGACGCATGCTCCGCGACGGCGTGCACGTGGTGCTGGCCGGGCCGCCCAACGTGGGCAAGTCGTCGCTGCTGAACCGGCTGGCGCAGGAGTCGCGGGCGTTGGTCACCGACGTTCCCGGCACCACCCGCGACGTGATTCGGGAAGACCTCGACCTCCACGGGGTGCCGGTGCGCTTGCACGACACCGCCGGGCTGCGCGCTACCGACGAGACCGTTGAGCGGCTGGGCGTGGAGCGCAGCATTGCCGCCGTCACCGCCGCCGATCTGGTGCTGTTCGTAGCCGCCGCGGACGAGCCGTTTCCGCACGCCGCGCTGGAGCAGGTGCGCGCCGCGCTTGCCGCTGGCGCCGCTACGGATTCGCCGCGCGGCTCCCCGGAAGTGGTGCTGATCACCAACAAGTGTGATCTGGCGGCGGCCGCGAGCGACGCGGATAGCAGCGGAACTATGGAGCAACGGCCGGCGCTGGTAGTGTCGGCGCGGACCGGGGCCGGAATGGAGGCACTCAGCCGCCTGCTGGTGGCGCGAACCGTGGGCGAGGCCGGCTCCGGCTACACCGAGCGCAGTGCCCTGGTGGCCAGCGCCCGCCAGCGCGACAGCCTGCAGCGCGCCGGCGAGACGCTACTGCGCGCCGAGGAAGCGGCCGCGGCCGGCGCCGGCGGCGAACTGGTGGCCGCCGATCTGCGCGCCGCCATCACCCGCCTGGAGGAAATCGTCGGCATCGTGGCCAGCGACGACGTCCTCAACCGCATCTTCGCCCGCTTCTGCATCGGCAAGTAGCTCGGGGTGCGGAATTTATGCCGCGCCGCGGTCAGTGGTGGTAGCCGGCGGTTCCGGCTGCGGCGCCGGTAGCACGTGGCTGCCGGTGAGCAGCCCGCGCAGATACGCAAGCTCGTTCTCCACGCCGCGGATCCGATCGTCGAGCCGGCGGAACCCGGACACTACCGCGACCGTAGCTGCCACGCCAACCGCGATGATCGCGACTACGACGGCAATCCATTCTGCTGACACGTGAGCCTCCGGATCGTGGTCAATTGGTCGGGCGACATCATGACTTCAGCATATTGCATGTGCTCATGTAGTAGCAGGTATACCTATCGTTGTCGACGGTCACGGCGCGGCGGCGGGGGCGGGTCGCCCGCAGGCGGGTTTGGGTGATACCTTTCGAGGCAGGTAGCGAGAGCGATGTTTGATCTGATCGTGATCGGCGGCGGGCATGCCGGCATCGAGGCCGCGGTGGCCGCGGCGCGCATGGGCTGCAGCACGGGCCTGGTGACCAGCAGCGCGGCGGCCATCGGCCGGCTGTCGTGCAACCCGGCCATCGGCGGCACCGCCAAGGGCCACCTGGTGCACGAGATCGACGCCCTCGGCGGCGTGATGGGCGAGTTGGCCGATGCCACCGGCATCCAGTTCCGGCTGCTGAACCGCTCCAAGGGGCCGGCAATTTGGTCATCCCGCTGCCAGTCGGACCGCGATGCCTACGCCGCCGCGGCGCAGGCGCTGGTGGCCGCGGAGCAGGCCATCACTATCGTTGAGGAGACGGTGGTGGACGTGGTGGCACGCGGCGGGCGGGTAGCCGCGGTCGTGACCGGCGGCGGCGAGGAAATCGGCTGCCGGGCGCTGGTGGTGGCCTCCGGCACCTTTCTCAACGGCGTGCTGTTTACCGGCCTGGACGGCCGCGCCGGCGGGCGCTTCGGGGAGCAGCCGGCCACCGGCCTGTCGGAAGCGTTCCGGCGCCTGGGCCTGGAGACCGGCCGCCTCAAGACCGGCACCCCGCCGCGGCTGCGGCGCGCCGGCATCGACTTCGACGCGCTCGACGAACAGCCCGGCGACGCCTGCCCGGCGCCGTTCTCGCGGCGCACCGACCCGGTCGGCTTCCCGCGCCTGCCGCAGGTGAGCTGTCACGTCACCTATACCAATCGCGCCACCCATGAGCTGCTGGCCGCCGGCTTCGACCGCTCGCCGATGTTCACCGGCCGCATCCGCGGCGCCGGGCCGCGCTACTGCCCCTCCATCGAGGACAAGGTGGTACGCTTCGCCGACCGTGAGCGCCATCAACTGTTCCTGGAACCGGAGGGACTGGACAGCGACCTGATCTATCTCAACGGCTTCTCCAGTTCGCTGCCCGCGGAGGTGCAGGAGGCGGCGTTGCGCACCGTGCGCGGCCTGGAGCAGGCGGAGGTGGCGCGCTACGGCTACGCCGTGGAGTACGACTTTTTCCCGGCCCACCAGGTGGACTCCACGCTGCAGAGTAAGCATCTGCGCGGGCTCTACTTCGCCGGCCAGGTCAACGGCACCTCCGGCTACGAGGAAGCCGCGGCGCAGGGCTTGATGGCGGGTATCAACGCGGCGCTGGCGCTGCGGCGCGGCGCCGGCGGCGCCGCAGGCAGCCGTGACGAGCTGGTTCTGCGCCGCGACGAAGCCTACGTCGGGGTGCTGATCGACGACTTGGTGACCAAGCCGTCGCGCGAGCCGTACCGGATGTTCACGTCCCGCGCCGAGCACCGCCTGGTGCTGCGCCAGGACAACGCCGACCGCCGCCTGACCGGCTACGGCCACGAGCTCGGCCTGATCGGCGACGCCGCAATGGCGCGCCTGCGCCAGCGCGCGGAGCTGCTGGAGCGCGCGCTGGCCGAGCTGCGCCGCACGACCTTGGCGCCGGCCCGGATCAACGGCTGGCTGCGGGCGCGCGGCGCCGGCGAACTGCAGCGCCCCGCAAGCGCCGCCGACCTGTGCCGCCGGCCGGAAGTGCGGTTGGCCGCCCTGCTGAACGCAACGCTGCCCGCGGCCCCGCCCTCCTCCGTTGCGGCCGCCGACGCCCCGCTCGCCGCGCTGCTTGCCGATCCCGAGTTGCTGGCCGCGGCCGAAGTAGAGTTGAAGTACGAAGGCTACGTCGCCCGCGAACGCCACAACATCGAGCGCCTGCAGCGGTTCGAGGCGCTGCGCATCCCCCGCTCCCTCGACTACGCCGCGCTCGGCGCCCTGTCCCACGAGAGCCGTGAAAAGCTGCAACTGGTCCGGCCGCGCACGCTCGGCCAGGCGAGTCGAATCAGCGGCGTGAGCCCCGCCGACGTCAGCATCCTGCTGGTGGCGTTGCGCGCCGGCGGCCGCCTCCGCAGCGCGTGACCGAACACCGCGTCCTCACGCTGCGCCGGCTTAGTGCGTCCGCCTACGTGCTGCGCCTGGAGCGCGGCGCACTGGCATTCGAGCCGGGTCAATACGTGACCCTGGGGCTCCCCGGCAGCACCGCGCGCCGCGAGTACTCCATCTACTCCGGCAGCGGCGACCCGTACCTGGAGGTGCTGGTCAAGCAGGTGGAGGGCGGTTCGGTTTCCCACCAGCTCGCGCGCCTGGCCTCCGGCGCCGCGGTGGAGATCGACGGTCCGTTCGGCTACTTCCTGGTGGCCCCGGCGGCGCGTGCGCGGCCGCTCCTGATGGTTGCCTCCGGCACCGGCATCGCCCCGTTCCACTGCTTCGCCCGCAGCTACCCTGACCTGGACTACCGCCTCCTGCACGGCGTGCGCGGCGCGGCCGAGACCTACGACCGCGGCGCCTATCCCGCCGCCCGCTACCTGCCCTGCCTCAGCCGCGAGCCGGCGCCGGCCGGCGGATTCGCGGGCCGCGTCACCGCCTACCTGCGCCAACACCCGGTGGCCGCGGGCACGCTATGCTACCTGTGCGGCAACAGCGAAATGATCTTCGAGGCATTCGACATCCTCAAAAGTGCCGGCATCCCCGGCACCGACCTCTTCGCCGAAGTATATTTTTGAGCATTTTTGAGTTATGGTCGAGGCCACGATGCCGCTTGCGTTTCGCATCAGGAATCTTGGACCCATCAAGTCAGCGGAGCTGGAGCTCGGCGCCTTTACCATCATTGCGGGGCGCAACAACACCGGCAAGACCTACCTCACCCACTCGCTGTACGGCTTCCTGAAGTGGTGGCAGCAACGGACGGGGGCTGCGCGTCTGCTGGCGAACGACGGTGAGGGTCCGCCGGCGGCCTTCCCCGATCTCGGTGCGCTCGCTAAACGGATTTTCAAGGGATCGCACGCCAGCTTCCCGTTGAGCCGGGAGGAATTCGGACAGCACCGAGCCATCGTCATCCAACGTCTGAACACCTTCTTCTCGCGCCAGGCGAAGACCGGCGCCTCGGGCATCTCCCACCCGGTCGATGGCGCCTCTATCGAACTCACCGGCAGCTTGGAGCATGACCCCCGAGCCCGATCCACCGCCGCGCAGTCCGGCAGCGCGGCATCCGGCCTCGCGCTGGAGTACGACGGCCGCCGCGTCGTCATCACGGCCCGGCACTACCTGGGGCGATGGGAGCCGAGCGGTCGACCTGAGGATCACCTGGCCCACGATTACGTAGATCTCCTGCTTCCCGGCGTGCTCTCCGATCCCTTCATCCTTTCGGCTGAACGCTTCGGAATCTCGCTGTTCTACCGGCAACTCGGCGCGGACCGGAGCCTCGCCAAAGCGCTGCAGGTGATAGCCGGCGAATTCGGCGGCGAGGACGCCGGACCGGTCTCGCCGTTCCTGATCGATCGGCCCCTGCCCTATACGCTGCCGGTTAACGACAACCTCGCCCACACCGCCGGCATCCGGGACCACAAACTCGACAAGAGCGATCTCCACGGGAGCAGGATCTTCGAATACCTACGGGAGATGATCGACGGAAACTACAGCGTCAATTACGACGGGATACGCTTCAGATCCAGGTCGCGCGGGCAAGACCGCCCCTTCAACATAGCGCTGCCCGCCGCGTCATCTTCGGTGCGCGGACTGTCGGATCTCCACTTCTTCCTCCGAAACGTTGCCCGGAAGGGGCAGCTGATCATGATCGACCACCCGGAGAGCCAGCTCGACACTGCCAATCAGATCCGATTGGCGCGGCTGCTGGCGCAGATCGTGAATGCCGGCGTGAGGGTGCTGATTACCACCCACAGCGACTATCTCGTCAAGGAGTTCAACAACCTCGTCATGCTGAGCCGGCAATTCGCAGGCAAAGCGGACCTCGTGAAGCGACTCGGGTACAAGCGCCAGGATTTCCTGGCTCGGGAATTGATCCGCGCGTACGTGGCCGAGAACAACAGCCTCACCAAGTGCGCGGTCGATCGGTTCGGCATCGACGTGCCGGTGTTCGACGCGACGATCGACGCCATCAATCACGCCGCGAACGAGCTGACCGCGCGGCTGCAGGAAGGGTAGGGAGGAATAAGCGCTTGCAGAGGACGGGGCAGGAGGGGTATGAGGTAGCGGTATGGCGGAGCTGATGAGTTGGCGCGAGCGGATGCGCGGCCGCAACGCGGCGGCGCAGGTGGATCATCCCGGGTTGGCGTGGTGGCGCGAGGCGCGCTTCGGCATGTTCATCCACTGGGGCCTGTACGCCATTCCCGCCGGGGTGTGGGAAGGCGAGGAGGTGCCGGGAATCGGCGAGTGGATCATGCTGCGCAAGCGCATTCCCCGGCAGCGCTACGCGGAGCTGGCGCGCAGCTTCAACCCGGTGCGCTTCGACGCCCGCGCCTGGGTGGAGCTGGCGGTGCAGGCGGGCATGCGCTACCTGGTGATCACCTCCAAGCACCACGACGGGTTCGCGCTGTTCCGGTCGCCGTGCTGTCCCTACAACGTCGTGGACGCCACCCCCTTTGGCCGCGACCCGCTGGCGGAGCTGGCGCGGGAGTGCGCCGCCGCCGGCATCAAGCTCGGCCTCTACTACTCACAGGACCAGGACTGGCATGACCCGGACGGCTCGCGCAACGACTGGGACTTCGACGAAGGCAGCAAGGACTTCGCCGCCTACCTGGAGCGCAAGGTCAAGCCGCAACTCCGCGAGCTGCTGACGCAATATGGGCCAATCGGCCTGATCTGGTTCGACACCCCCTACACCATCAGCCGCGAACACAGCATCGCGTTGCGCGACTTCGTGCACCGCCTGCAGCCGGAGTGCCTGGTGAGCGGCCGCATCGGCAACGACGTGGGCGACTACGGCAGTCTGGGCGACAACCAGATCCCCGCCGGGCGGGTGCGGGCCGACTACGAGACGCCGGCCACCCTCAACGACACCTGGGGTTACAAGAGCACCGATCACAACTGGAAGCCGGTGCCCACGCTGCTCCTGCTGCTGATCGACCTGGCCAGCAAGGGGGTAAACTACCTGCTCAACGTCGGCCCCGACGCGGCGGGGGTGATCCCGGAGCCCAGCGCCGCGCGGCTGCGCGCGCTTGGCGCCTGGATGGCGGTCAACGGCGAAGCGATCTACGGCACCGGCGGCAGCCCGTTCCCGTACGAGCACGACTCCCTGCGCATGACCTGCAAGCCGGGCCGGCTCTTCATCCATCTGCTGCAGCCCCCGGCCGGGCCCCTGATGGTGCACGGGCTGCGCTCGCGCGTGACCGGCGCCGAGGTGCTGGGCCTGGACGCGCCGGTGGCGGCGGTGCAGGACCGCACCGAGGCCGGCGGGATCGATCGGCTGACGCTGACGCTCCCCGACCTGAGCGCGGTCGCTGAGGTGCCGGTGGTGGCGCTCAGCATCGACGGCGCCGCGGCCGCCGACGAGCTCACCGTGCAGCAGCCGGACGGCGCCATCCACCTGCACGCCCACTTGGCCGAGATCGACCGCGCGCCGGGGGACACGCTCGAGCTCCTCTCCAACGGCATGACCGCCGGCTGGATGGACACCGCCAGCGCCCTGGCGTGGCGGGTACGGGTAAGCCGGCCCGGTTCGTTCGCGGTCACGGTCATTGCGGCGCCCGTGCACGGCACCGAGCAGGTCACCCCACACACCGTCGAAGTGTCCGGCGGCAGGGCCGGCTCCGCCGCCGCCGGCGTCCTCGGCGCCAGCCGGCGCCTCGCCAGCCCGCGCGCGCAGTACTTCCCGGAGTTCGGCACGCCAATCGGCCGCATCGACGTCGCCGAGGCGGGCGTCCACACCTTCACCTTGCGCGCGACCCGGGTCATTCCCGGCACCGAGGACGGCGTAACCTTGTTCGGCGCCACCCTGCGCCCGGCGTAAGCGCCAGCGGCGGCGGGACCCGTTCGCGGGCGCGCCCCGCCGCCGGCGCGCGCCCGCGGCTACAGGGGCGGGCCCGCTACCGGTTCCGGGCCGGCCTCGGCCGCGGCCAGCGGTTCGCCGCCGGCGCGCGGCACGCCCACCGGCGCCCCACCGGCCTCGACCTCTTCGTAGGCTTCGTCCATCTCCTGCTCGGCCGCCTCGCGTTCCAGCTCCTCCTGCCGCCGCTGCTCCAGGATGCTCTGGATCTTGTCGTCCAGGTTCTCCATGTTCTCGTCGAACAGCTTCACGTCCCGGTACTGCCGCATGCCGGTGCCCGCCGGGATCAGGTGGCCGATGATCACGTTCTCCTTGAGGCCGCTCAGGCGGTCGGACGAGCCCGCAATGGAGGAGTTGGTCAGTACCCGCGTGGTCTCCTGGAACGACGCCGCCGAGATGAAGGAGTCGATGTTCAGCGAAGCGCGGGTAATGCCCAGCAGCAGCGGCTGCGCCACCGCCGGCTGCCCGCCCTCGCGCATCACCTTGTGGTTTTCCTCGTTGAAGGTGTGCCGGTCCACCTGCTGGCCGTAGATGAAGGTGGTATCGCCCACCTGCACGATCTCGATCTTCCTCATCATCTGGCGGATGATCACGCCGATGTGCTTGTCGTTGATCTCGACCCCCTGCAGCCGGTACACCTCCTGGACCTCGTTCACCAGGTAACTCTGCAGCTCGTTCTCGCCGCGTATCTGCAGGACGTCGTGGGGATCTTTGCCGCCGTCGCACAGCGGGTCGCCGGCCTCCACGGTGTCGCCGTCGCGCACCAGCAGGTGCTTGGCCATCGGCACCGCGTGCTTGTACTCCTTGTCCCAGGGATCAATCACGCTGATTGAACGCTTGCCCTTGGTGATTCCCTTGAACTTTACCAAGCCCCCGATCTTGGCCAGCACTGCCGGCGACTTGGAGCGGCGCGCTTCGAACAGCTCGCCGACGCGCGGCAGACCGCCGGTGATGTCGCGCGTCTTGACGCTTTCCTTCAGCAGCTTGGCCACCACCCGCCCGGCGGCCACCTCGTCCTCTTCTTCCACGTTGAGATAGGCTTGGCCCGGCAGGTTGTAGCTCGCAACCTCATTGCCCTCGTCAAGAAAGGCCGGATTCGGATTTCCCTCCGCATCCTTCGGCGTCGGCGGCACACCGACAACGATGATGCGCGGCTGTAGCGACTCTAACGCCACCTCGGTGATCTTCTTCTCGACCCTGCCGGTGTCGGCGTTGACCTCTTCCTTGAGGTTCTCGCCCGGCACGATGTCCTTGAACCGCACCCACCCCGACACCTCGGCGATGATCGGCTCGGCGAACGGGTCGAAGTAGGCAATGGTTTCATCCGCCGGCACCACCTGGCCCGCCGCCACCAGCAGCTCGGAACCGTTGCGCACATCCACCCGTTTGGGCTGCGCGATGACCAGGATCTGCTGCTCACCCTCCTGCGGTTCGTGGAAGAAGATGAACCCCACGTCGTCGGCGCGCACGGCAACGCCGCCGCGACGCAGCAGCTCGGCCTCGCCGAGCACCTGCTGCCCATTCTCCACCAGCACCTCGTCGCCCGGCTGCACGGCCAACTGCTGGATCACCTTGTTCACCACCAGATAGCCCTTGCGTGTGAACAGCAGGTTGCCGTTCTCGCGCTCCACCCGGTTGCCGTGCATCTCGCTCACGTACACCGGATAGCGCAGGTAAATGCGGTTCTCCTCACTCACCTGGGCAGCGCCGCCGATGTGGAAGGTGCGCATGGTGAGCTGGGTGCCCGGCTGGCCGATCGATTGCGCGGCGATGATGCCCACCGCCTCGCCGATTTCGACGGTGCGGTTGGTCGCCAGATTGCGCCCGTAGCACTTCTGGCACACCCCCCGCTTCGACTCGCAAGTCAACACGGTGCGGATGCGAACGGTTTCCAGGCCGATTTTGTCAATCTGCTCCGCGACGGCGTCGGTAATCTCCTCGTTCACGTCGATCAGGATCTCGCCGGTAATCGGATGGCGCACCCGCTCCAGAGTAAAGTTCCCGGCAATGCGGTCCCGTAGCGCCTCCACGATCTCCTCGCCATCCTTGATGGCGCTCTGATCGATGCCGTTGATGGTGCCGCAGTCCACCTCGTTCACCACCACGTCCTGGGCGATGTCGACCAGGCGCCGGGTGAGATAACCGGCGTCCGCGGTCTTCAACGCGGTGTCCGCCAGCCCCTTGCGGGCGCCGTTCGTGGAGATGAAGAACTCGGTTACGTCGAGGCCGTCCTTGAAGCTGGAGCGAATCGGCAACTCGATGATGTCGCCCGACGGTTTGGCCATCAGCCCGCGCATGCCGGCGAGCTGGCGAATCTGGCTGCGGCTGCCGCGGGCGCCGGAGTTGGCCATCATGTGCACGGGGTTGAAGCCCTGCTTGTCCGCCTCCAGCTCCTTCATCAGCTCGTTGGTCAGCTCGTCGTTGGTGCTGCTCCACACCTCGATGACGCGGTTGTAACGTTCCTCCTGGGTGATGTGGCCCTGCAGGTACTGGTTGTGGATCTGCTCCACCTGCTCGGTGGCGGTCTTGATCATGCCCTCCTTGGCGGCGGGCGTGATGACGTCGTCCATGCCGATGGTGGCGCCGAACCTGGTAGCGTAGCGAAAGCCCAGCTCCTTGACCGAATCCAGCATCCGCACCGTCACTTCGGGGCCGTAGTTCTGGTAGCAGCCGGCGATCAGGTCGCGCAGGCCCTTCTCGTTGAGCGGCTCGTTGATGAACTCCACCACGTCGGGCAGTTCCTCGTTGAGAATCACCCGCCCGGGCGTGGTCTCCAGGTAGCCGCCGGAGCCGCCCGAGGCGCCGTTGGCGCCGCGCTCCTTGCCGCCGGCGCCGTTCAGGCGCACGTGGATGCGGGCGTTGTAGTCCACGCTGTGGGCGTCGACCGCCATCAGCACTTCGTAGGGGCTGGAAAAGTAACGGCCTTCGCCCTTGGCGCCCGGCTTGACCAGCGTCAGGTAGTTGATGCCCAGCACCATGTCCTGCGTCGGCACCACGATGGGCTTACCATTGGCCGGGTTGAGCAGGTTCTGCGACGAGAGCATCAGGGTCCAGGACTCGATCTGCGCCTCCGGGCTCAGCGGCACGTGCACGGCCATCTGGTCGCCGTCGAAGTCGGCGTTGAACGCGTGGCAGACCAGCGGATGCAGCTTGATCGCCTTGCCTTCCACCAGCACCGGCTCGAACGCCTGAATGCCGAGGCGGTGCAGCGTGGGGGCGCGGTTGAGCAGCACCGGGTGCTCGGCGATCACCTCTTCCAGCACCGCCCACACCTCGTTGGTCTCCTCTTCCACCAGGGACTTGGCCTTCTTGATGTTGAACACCACGTCCTTCTCTACCAGCTTCTTCATGATGAAGGGCTTGAACAGCTCCAGGGCCATCTTGGTGGGCAGCCCGCACTGGTGCAGCTTGAGATCGGGGCCCACCACGATCACCGAACGCCCGGAGTAGTCGACCCGCTTGCCCAACAGGTTCTGCCGAAAGCGGCCCTGCTTGCCCTTGAGCATGTCGGAAAGAGACTTGAGCGGGCGGTTGGCGGCGCCCTTCACCACGCGCTTCTTCTTGGAGTTGTCGAACAGGGCGTCCACCGCCTCCTGCAACATCCGCTTCTCGTTGCGGATGATGATGTCCGGGGCGTTGAGAGCCAGCAGCCGCTTGAGGCGGTTGTTGCGGTTGATCACCCGCCGGTACAGATCGTTCAGGTCGGAGGTGGCGAAGCGCCCGCCGTCGAGCTGCACCATGGGCCGCAGCTCCGGCGGAATGACCGGGATCACGTCCAGGATCATCCAGTCGGGCTGGTTGCGTGAGTCGCGGAAGTTCTCCACGATCTCGATCCGCTTGAGCAGGCGCTTGTCGCTCCTGGGCCCCTTCTCGACCATGCGGGCGCGCAGCTCGACGCTCAGCTCGTCCAGGTCCAGATTCTCCAGCAGGGTGCGCACCGCTTCCGCGCCGATACCGGCGGTAAAGTTGGTCTGGAACCGGTCGCGCGCCTCGAAGTACTCCTCCTCGCTGAGCAGGTCCATGCGCTTGAGGTCGGTGTCGCCGGGATCTATCACGATGTACTTCTCGTAGTACAGAATCGAGCGCAGTTGCGAGATCGACAGATCAAGCAGCAGGCCCATGCGCGACGGCACCGAGCGGTAGAACCAGATGTGAGACACCGGCGCCGCCAACTCGACGTGGCCCATGCGTTCACGCCGCACCCGGAAGTGGGTCACCTCCACGCCGCAGCGGTCGCAAATTACGCCGCGGTAACGGATCGACTTGAACTTGCCGCAGTAGCACTCCCATTCCTTGGTGGTGCCGAAGATGCGCTCGCAGAACAGCCCATCCTTCTCCGGGCGCAGGGAGCGGTAGTTGATCGTCTCCGGTTTCTTGACCTCGCCGTAGGACCACGCCTTGATCTCGTCCGGCGACGCCAGCTTGATGGTTATCTTCTCGAAGTCGTGAAAATCTCTCATGTCACCTCCTTAGAAGCGCGCTCCCTGACGGCCGATCAATTCCTCGTCACGCTCGGTGAGCGGAATCAGCTTGCCATGCGAATCGTAGATCGAGATGTCCAGCGTGAGGCCGCGCAACTCCTGCACCAGCACGTTGAACGACTCCGGTACGCCGGAGGCCTGGAACACCTCGCCCTTGACGATGCCTTCGTAGATCTTGGCGCGGCCCGACATGTCGTCCGACTTGACGGTGAGCAGCTCCTGTAAGGTGTTGGCGGCGCCGTACGCCTCCAGCGCCCACACCTCCATCTCGCCGAGGCGCTGGCCGCCCAACTGCGCCTTGCCGCCCAACGGCTGCTGCGTGACCAGCGAGTAAGGGCCGGTGGAGCGGGAGTGCATCTTGTCGTCCACCAGGTGCAGCAGCTTCATCATGTAGATGACGCCCACCGTCACCGGATTCTCGAACGGCTCACCGGTCAGGCCGTCGAACAGCCGGATCTTGGAAGTCTCGGGCAGCCCCGCCTCGCGCAGCTTGTTGGCGATCATCTCGTTGCTCGCCGACTGAAACACCGGCGTGGCGTACCACTCGTGGAGCTGCTCCGCGGCCCAGCCCAACTCGGTCTCCATGATCTGTCCCAGATTCATGCGCGACGGCACGCCGAGCGGATTGAGCACGATGTCGACCGGCGTACCGTCGGCCATGTAGGGCATGTCCTCCTCCGGGAGGATGCGCGCCACCACCCCCTTGTTGCCGTGGCGCCCGGCCATCTTGTCGCCTTCCTGCAGCTTGCGCTTGGTGGCGACCAGCACCTTGACCACCTCTTCCACGCCGGGGTTGAGCTCGTCGCCGTCGCTCCGCCGCAGCCGCTGGACGTCGATCACGGTGCCCTCCGCGCCGTGCGGAATACGCAACGAAGTGTCGCGCACCTCCTTGGCCTTCTCGCCGAAGATGGAGTTGAGCAGCTTGAACTCCGGCGTGGAGTCGGTCTCGCTCTTGGGGGTCACCTTGCCCACCAGAATCGCGGAGTCGGGCACGTGCGCCCCGATGCGGACCACCCCCTCCTCGTCGAGCTGATCGAACGCCTGCTCGCCGGTGTTGGGAATGTCGCGGGTAATCTTCTCCGGGCCCAACTTGGTCTCCCGTACGTCTACCGAAAACTCCTTGATGTGGATCGAGGTAAACACGTCCTCCTTAATCACCTTGGACGAAATCAGGATGGCGTCCTCGTAGTTGTATCCGTTCCACGGCATGAAGGCGACCACCACGTTGCGGCCGAGCGCCAGCTCGCCGAGATGGGTGGCCGGGCCGTCGGCGAGCACCGCGCCCGCGGCGACGCGCTGCCCCACCGCCACGATCGGCTTGTGCGAGAAACAGGTGTCCTGATTGGTGCGCTGGTACTTCACCAAGTCGTAGATATCCACGCCGTCCTCGAACCGCGCCTGGGCGCCGCTCCCGGCGCTGCCGTCGCCGTTGCCCTGGTCGGGCCGGACGTGAACCTGGCGACTGGTCACGTGCACCACCGTGCCGGCGCGGTCGGCCAGCACCAGCACGCCGGAGTCGTAGGCGGTCTTGCCCTCCATGCCGGTGCCCACGCGCGGCGGTTCCGGCCGGACGAGGGGCACTGCCTGGCGCTGCATGTTCGACCCCATCAGCGCACGGTTGGCGTCGTCGTGCTCCAGAAACGGAATCAGCGACGCCGACACCGAGATGATCTGCTTGGGGGACACGTCCATGTACTGGATCTGTTCCGGTCCCTCCGAGATGTAATCCCCGCCCTTGCGCACCGCCATCAGGTGTTCCGGCAGCTTGCCGCTGGCATCGATCGCCGCCCCCGCCTGCGCGATGTAGAACTTCTCTTCCTCGATGGCGGAGAGATACTCGATCTTGCCGGTCACGGCGCCATCCTCCACCTTGCGGTAGGGCGTCTCCAGAAACCCGTACTCGTTGACGGTGGTGTAGTTGGCCAGCGAGACGATGAGCCCGATGTTGGGGCCTTCCGGGGTCTCGATGGGACACATGCGGCCGTAATGGGTGTAGTGCACGTCGCGCACCTCGAAGCCGGCGCGGTCGCGCGACAGGCCGCCGGGGCCCAGCGCGTTGAGCCGCCGCTTGTGGGTGAGCTCGGCCAGCGGGTTCACCTGATCCATGAACTGCGAGAGTTGGCTGGAGCCGAAGAACTCCTTGATGGTGGCGACGATCGGCTTGATGGACACCAGGTCCTGCGGGCGAATCGTGTCCGCCTCCTTCAACGACATGCGTTCCTTGGCGATCCGCTCCATGCGCGTGAACGCCACCTTGAGGTGGTTGGTCAGCAGCTCCCCTACCGAGCGCACGCGGCGGTTGCCGAGGTGGTCGATGTCGTCAATGTTGCCCTCGCCGATGTACACCCGCACCAGAAACTTCATGGTGGCGACGATGTCGTCGCGGTCCAGGGTATGGCTCTCCTTGGGCACCTCGTAGTCGAACTTCTTGTTCAACTTGTAGCGCCCCACCCGGCCCAGATCATAGCGCCGCGCCGAGAAGAACATGTTTTCCAGGTCCTTTTCCGCGCTCTCGATGGTGATCGGCTCGCCCGGCTTGATCACCTGGTAGACCGCGGCGATGGCGTCTTCCCGGGTCGGCTCGTCGCGGTCGCCGTCCTGCCGGCTCTCCTCGCGCTCGAAGCAGTTGAGAATGATTTCGCTGTGCAGCGACTCCGGGTGATTCAGGTCGATGATCTCCACCGTCTCGATCCCGGAGTGGAGCAGCTCTTCCACGTCGTGCGGATGGATCTTCTCGCCGGCGCGGTACAGCTTCTTTTGCGCGTCGCCGTCGCTGCGGTACACCGCCTTCGAGAACGCGCTGCCGATCAGCGCCTTCTTGGTCTCGGCCGAGTCATCCACCGTCACCGAGGTGGTCCGGTAGAAGAGCTCGATGATACTCTCGCGGCCGTCGTAGCCGAGGGCGCGCAGGAACATCGTCGCCAGGAGCCGCTTCTTGCGGTCGATCTTGGCGTAGAGCAGCTCGTTCTTCTGATCGATCTCGAACTCCAGCCAGGAACCGCGGTAGGGAATGATGCGCGACGTGTAGGAGCCCTTTTCATGCGAAAAGATCACCCCGGGGGAGCGATGAATCTGGCTCACCACGACCCGCTCTGCGCCGTTGATGATAAAGGTGCCGCGTCCGGTCATGAGCGGCAGGTCGCCCATGTATATCTCTTTCTGGCGGATCTCCCCGGTACCCCAGAATATCAGGTTGATCCGGGCCTTGAGCGGAATTACGTGCGAGAGCCGCTTGTTCCGGCACTCCTGCTCGGTGAGCTTGATGCCACTCTCGTCGAGGGTATAGCCGACGTATTCCAGCACCATGTCGCCGTTCGGACTCTCGACCGGGAAGATCTCCTGGAACACCTCCTCCAACCCCTGGCGGGCGGGCGGCTGGCCGGAGGCCAGCACCTGGCGCTGCAGGAAGCGCTCGTAGGAGGAGAGCTGGATATCGACCAGGTTGGGCATGGCGATGACGTCGTCCCGCCCGCGGCCGAGAAAGGTGCGCGCAATGCGCGCCGAATCCGTCGTGCTCGCTGCGTTCATCGTGCTTGTGTCACTCCCGGAGACAGGAACCCACTGCCGCGGCCGCGGGAACGCCCGCTGCGCGGCACTGAGAAGTACGGAGCCGGCGGTGACCTGCCGCCGGCGCGAGTGGAAGCGGTTGGCGGCCGATTACCGGACCTCGACGGTACCGCCGGCGGTCTCCAACTGCTCCTTGAGCTTTTGCGCTTCCTCCTTGGAAACAGCTTCCTTGATCGGCCGATCCTGGGTCTCCACGAGCTGCTTGGCCTCCTTGAGGCCAAGGCCGGTGATTGCCCGCACCTCTTTGATGATCGGGATCTTCTTGCCGGCGTCGAAGCCCTTCAGCAGCACCGTGAACTCGGTCTGCTCCTCGACTTCCTCAGCCGCCTCCGCTCCTCCGGCCGGGGCCGCCGCCACCGCCACGGGCGCCGCGGCGCTCACGCCGAACTTGTCTTCGAACGCCTTTACCAGCTCCGAGACCTCGAGCACCGTCATGCCCGAAATCGTGTCGATAATCTGCTCAATGGAAGAAGTTGCAGCCATTCTGTGTTCTCTCCTCTGACTTGATTGTCTATTCGGTTGCGTCTTGATCGGCGGTTGCCGGCTCGGCATGCGCGTCCGGCGCCGCCTGCTCGGCCTTCCGGTCGGCCACCGCCTGCAGTACCCGCGCCACCTGTTCCACCGACCCGCGCAGCAGGTAGGCCACGCTGCGCACCGGCCCCTGAATCGCCGCCAGCAGCATCGCCAGAAGCTGCTCCCGGCCCGGCAGCCGCGACAGCTCCGCCGCCTCCTGCGGGCCGATCGCCTTGCCGTCGACGTAGCCGCCCTTCAACTTGACCGGCGCGTTGCGGCCAAAGTCGAGCAGCGCCTTGGAGACCGCCGGCGCCTCGCCGTTCACCAGCGCCAGGGCGGTGGGGCCGGTCAGGTAGTCGTCGACCCCCTCGCGCCCCAGCTCGCGCAAGGCGATCCTGGTATACCGGTTCTTGACTACGGTATAGCGCGCCCCCAGCCCGCGCAGTTGCCCGCGCAGCTCGGTGATCTGACTGACCGACAGCCCGCGAAAGTCGGAGAAGTAAACGTTCGGGTACTCCTCCAGCGCTGCCCGCAACGCCGCGACCTGATCGATCTTGTGCTGTTGCACCCGTTCAGCCATTGGCGCCTACCGTCCCGCCGCGCCGGCCACCGACTCCGGCGTGACCCTGACCCCGGGGCCCATGGTCGAGCTCAACGCCACCGAGGCGATGAACTCGCCCTTGAGGTCGGGCGGCCGCCGCTTGCCGATCTCGTCGACCAGCGCGGACACGTTCTCCCCGACCGGCTGCGGTTCCATCGACACCTTGCCGACCGCCATGTGCACCACGCCGGTGCGGTCGGCGCGGAACTCCACCCGCCCGCGCCGGAGCTCGGCGATGGCGGCGCTCAGGTCGTTGGTGACGGTGCGGGTCTTGGGATTGGGCATCAGCCCCCGGCGCCCGAGCACCGGTCCCAGCCGGCCCACGTGGCGCATCATGTCGGGGGTAGCCACCGCCACGTCGAAGTCCAGCCAGCCGCCGCGGATCTTTTCGACCAGCTCCTCGGCGCCGACGTGGACGGCCCCGGCGGCGCGCGCTTCGTCAGCCTTCTCGCCGCGGGCGAACACCAGAATCCGCTGCTCGGCGCGAAAGCCGTGCGGCAGCACGGTGGTGTCGCGCACCGTCTGGTTGCCCTTGAGGTTGAGCTTGACGTGACACTCCACGGTCTCGTCGAAGCTGGCCGAGGCATTGCTCTTGACCAGGGCGAGCGCCTCCGCGAGCGGGTAGCTGCGGGCGCCGTCCAGCCGCTCCGCGGCGGTCCGATAACGTTTGCTGCGTGCCATGCGCTTAGCCCTCCACCGTAACGCCCATGCTACGGGCGGTGCCGGCAATCACCTTGGCCGCGGCCTGCAGGTCGTTGGCGTTCAGGTCCTGCATCTTGCGCGCCGCGATCTCTTCGAGCGTGGCGCGGCTGATGGCCCCCACCTTGGTGCGGTTCGGTTCCGCCGACCCGCTCTCCAGGCCCATCGCCTTCTTGATGAGCACCGCCGCGGGCGGGGTCCGGGTCTCGAAGCTGAAGGTGCGGTCGGCGAACACCGTGATCACCACCGGGATGGTGAGGCCCGCCTCTTCATTCCTGGTACGGTCGTTGAACTGCTGCACGAATAGCGGCGCGCTCACCCCGTGCGGCCCCAGCGCCGGCCCCACCGGCGGCGCCGGGGTTGCCTGCCCCGCCGGCACCTGCAGCTTGATAACCGCGTTGACTCGCTTCTTGGCCATGCCTGCTCCTGCTCTAAACCTTCTCCACCTGGAGAAAGTCCAGCTCCACCGGCGTCGAGCGGCCGAAGATTCCGACCGAGACGCGCAGCTTGCCCTTCTCCGGGTTGACCTCCTCCACCGTGCCGGTGAAGGAATCGAACGGCCCGTCGACAATCCGCACCGGCTCACCGAGCGAGAAGGTCTGACGCGGGCGCACGTTTTGATTCTTGATGGCTCCCGACTTCTGCAGGATCGAACGCACCTCGTCGCCGGAGATCGGCTGCGGCTTGCGCCCGGTCTGCGCGCCGACGAACGCGGTCACGCCCTGGATGCGGCGGATCGACGAGGTCAGCTCCTTCCAGCGCGCGTCGCCGAGATCCATCTCCAGGAGGATGTAACCTGGCAGGAACTTCTTGGAGGTGATCCGCTTCTTGCCGTCGCGGACCTCGACCACTTCCTCCTGCGGCACCTTGACGTCGAAGAGCTGCTCCTTGAACTCCTGACTCTCCATGATGCGGGTCAGGTGCTTCTGCACCTTGTTCTCGTAACCCGAGTAAGTGTGAACTACGTACCAGCCTTTCGCCATGTGTGTGCTCGTTGGACCCCCGGAACCCCTGCCGCGCGCGCCTAAAAGATGAAGTCGATGGCCTGGAAGAAGACAAAGTCCACGATTCCCAACGCCAGCGCGATCAACGCGACCGAAATCAGTACTATCCTGGTTGAGTTGCCAACCTCCTCACGGCTCGGCCACGACACCTTGCGCAGCTCGGCGTAGCTCTCCCGAAAAAACTGAACGATACGCTTCACAGCCCCTCACCCGTTCGCATGACGCCGGCGGCAGCCTGTCCCGCGCGCTGCCGCCAACCGCCCTTCAGGCCAGGCAGGATTCGAACCTGCAACATCCGGTTTTGGAGACCGGCGCTCTGCCGTTGGAGCTACTGGCCTTTGGTTCACGCCGCCCGGCCCGGCCTCCGGCCGCCAGACCAACCCGCCCGGGACCCACACCGCCCCGGAGCAACACGGCCCGGACCCACACCGCCCGGCTACTTGACCCGGCCCTCCCGGTGCCGCGTATGGGCGCGGCAACGCGGACAGTACTTCTTCAATTCCAGCTTCCCCTGCACGTTGCGCCGGTTCTTCGGGGTCGTGTAGTTGCGGGCGCGGATCCCCGCGCTCCCCTCGGAGCAGGGCACGCACTCCAACGCCACCAACTCGACAGTTTTCGCCTTGGCCATGTTCGGAAGCGAGAATATAGCGCCCCGCCGCGGAAAAGGCAAGCCCCCGACCGGACTTGAACCGGTGACCCCCACCTTACCATGGTGGTGCTCTACCAACTGAGCTACAGAGGCCGGGCAACAGTCTCCCGCGCAACCTACCCCGGCAACCGCCCCGCTGTCAAATGGTCGAAGATGCACACCGCGGCGCCGCCGTAGCGGCGGCGCTCGCTACAGGTGAGGCCGGGCACCTCCGGCAGCGCCTCCTGCGCCGGCAGGTGGAGCAGCACCACGGCGCCGGCGCGCAGCAGCCGGCCGCGGCCCAGCGCCGCCAGCAGCTCCGGCTTGTGGCGGTAGGCAAAGGGAGGATCGACGAACGCCACGTCCCAGCCGCCGCCGGCCGGTGGCCGCGCGCGCGCCAGGAAGCGCTCGCAGGGGGTAACGCGGATGCGCACCGCGGCGCCCACGAAGCTGGTGTTGCGCTGCAGGCAGGCGCGCTTGCGCGGGTCGCGCTCCACCAGCGTGACCGCCGCGGCGCCGCGCGACGCGGCCTCCACCGCCATGCTCCCGGAGCCGGCAAACAGGTCGAGAACGGCGGCGCCCGCCAGCCGCACCCCGCGCGCCGCCAGCACGTTGAACAGCGCCTCGCGCATGCGGTCGGTGGTGGGGCGCACCGGGGGCGGCGGGACCTGCAGGCGGCGCCCCCGGTATTGGCCCCCGGTAACCCGCACCCTCAGTCCCCTGCGGCGCCCGCGATTGACGCGGCGGGCGCCGCGGCGCGGGCATCGCTGCGCGCCTGCCGCGCCAGCTCCAGGTCGCGTCCCAACTCCGCTACCTGCAGCTCCGGCAGCCCCGCCTGCCGGAGCCCCAGAAGCTCGCCCGGGCCGCGCTGCGCCAGGTCGCGCTCGGCCAACTCGAAGCCGTCACCGCTTTCCTTCAGCGCCCGCAGCCGCTCCGCGCCCGCGGCGGTGAGCGGCGGCGCGTACACCAGAATCGCGTAGCCGGGCCGCGACCCGCGCCCGACGCGGCCGCGCAGTTGGTGCAGGGTGGCCAGTCCGAACCGCTCGGCGCCCAGCACCACCATCCCGGTGGCCGCGGCCACGTCCACGCCCACCTCGACCACGGTGGTGGCCACCAGCACCGCCAGTTCGCCGTTGCGGAACGCATCCATGGCGGCCTGTTTCCGCGCCTCCGGCAGGGCGCCGTGGATCAACCCCACCCCGAACTCCGGGAAGATTTTCGCGCGCAAGGCGGCGTACAGCGACTGCGCGTCGAGAACCGGGGCGGGCGCGGCGGCGGGCGCCGCCTCAGTGCCGGTGCCAGGGCCGGCCTCGGCGGCGGCACCGATCTGCGGGGCCACGAAGTAGGCTTGGCCGCCGGCCACCAACTCGCCGCGCACGCGCGCGCACACCTCCTCCAGCCGGTCGCCGCGCACCACGGCGGTGCGTACCGGGCAGCGCCCTGGCGGCAGCTCGCGAATCGCCGACAACTCCAGGTCGCCGTACGCGGTCAGCGCCAGCGAGCGCGGAATCGGCGTGGCGGTCATCAGCAGCAGGTCGGCGGCGGGGTTGCGCTCCCGCAGGTGGCGCCGCTGCGCCACCCCGAAGCGGTGCTGCTCGTCCACGATCACCAGCCCCAGGGCGGCAAACGCCACGTCCTCCTGCAGCAGCGCCTGGGTACCCACCAGCAGGTCGACGCGGCGCTCCCGCAGCGCCGCCAACAGGTTTTGCCGCGCGTCCCCGCGGCGCCGGCCGCTGCCGGCAAACGCGCTGCCGGTGAGCAGCGCCACGTTGACGCCGCAGGGGGCGAGCACGGCGGCCGCGGTCGCCGCGTGCTGGCGGGCCAGCAGCTCGGTGGGCACCACCAGCGCCACCTGCTCCCGCGCCTCGATTACCCAGGCCGCGGCCAGCAGCGCCACCAGGGTCTTGCCGCAGCCCACCTCCCCCTGCAGCAGGCGGGCGCTGGGCCGCGCGCCGCGCAGGCCGGCGACGATCTCCCCCAGCGCCGCCTGCTGGCCGGCGGTGAGCGCAAACGGCAGCCCGGCCGCGACCTGCCGCGGCAGCGCCCCGCGCAACTGCCGTGGCGCGCGGCGGGGCGGCTGCCGCCGGTACAGCGCCGCCTGCAGCCGCAGCAGCTCGGCGTAGGCCAGCGAGTCGCGCGCCAGCCGCTGCGCCGCGGCGTCGGCCGGGAAGTGCAGCGCGCTCACCGCGGCGGGCACCGGCAGCAGCCCGCGGCGCCGGCAGCAGGCGTCCCAGGGGGTGTCCAGCCCGGGCAGGCGCGCGCACGCGGTAGCCATGATGCGCCGCAGCATCGCCGGGCGCACGCCCTCGGTAAGCGGGTAGATCGGAATGATGCGCCCGAAGCTCGTTGCGTCGGCGCCGCCTTGGATCTCGAACGCCGCCGCCTCCAGGCGCGCGCCGCGGCGCTCGAACACCGCCGCCACCGTGACGCGGGCGCCGACCGGGAGGGAGCGGGCCAGGAACCGGCGCCCGAAGCAGAGCAGCGCGGCCGCGGGCGGGTCACGCGGTTGTTCGGCGGCCAATTCCACGCGCAGGTGGCGCCCGCGCGGGCCGAACCAGCGGTGCGCCGCTACCGTGGCCTGCACCACTACCGGGCGGCCCGGCGCGGCCTCGGCCAGCGGGGTAATCCGGCTGCGGTCTTCGTAGGCGCGCGGAAAGTGCGCCAGCAGCTCGCCCACGGTAGTCAGCCCCAGGCGCGCCAGCGCGCGCACCGCGGCCGGCCCCACGCCGCGCAGCCCAAGCAGCGGCTCGGTCAGCTCCGCCAACAGCACGGCGCCTTGCTACCGGAGACCGCGGAACGCTAGCCCATGCCGACGGTCTGGCCGAACGTGAACAGGTACCTCACCAGCAGGTCGGTCACCACCCGCCCCACGACCCAGATCCCGAACAGCAGGACGCTGGTGACCAGCAGGTAGTTGACCTCGCTGCCATGCTCGCCCAGCGGCACGTAGCGCGCCACCGCGCGCACCGGGGCCTGCGACAGCGCCTGCACCATCCGCGCCAGCGGCGTGTCGGTGCGGCCCAGAAAGCGCAGGATGGCGAAGCGCGCGACGCAGGCCACCAGGAACATCAGCAGCACGACCGACGCCATGCGCCACGCCGCGAACACCGCCACGCCGAGGAAGTCGCCGGCGGTGACCTGCTCCGCGTTGGCCAACTGGCGCGTCATCTCGGAGGCCACCACCAGCACGAAGACGCCGGCCATCGGCGTAAAGTCCAGCCCCCCGGCGCGCAGGAACGAGAAGCGGTAGAAGAGTTGCAGGTAGGGGTCGGTGGCCTGGCGCAGGTAGTGGGTAACGGTGCGCGCCGCGCCGCCCGGCGCCATGCCGCCCAGCCAGGTGCTCATGATGCGCAGCACGATCAACAGCAGATAGACGATCAGGGCGGCGTTGATGACGCGAAAGAACTCCTGCATGGCGGCGCTTTACCCGTTACTCCGGCTCATCGGGCAGTATGCGATAGAAACGCGATTCGGGAAAGATGCCGGGCGCCGCCCGGATGGCGCTCAGCGCCGCCCGCGCGCGCTGCTCGGCCACCGGATCCACCAGCACGTAGAGATCGGACGGCTGCTCGGGATCCTCCCACTTCTGGTGCACGGACTCGATGTTGATCCCGTGCTCGGCCAACAGCCCGGTGACCTGCGCCCAGATGCCGGGCCGGTTTTCAGTGACGAAGTGAAAATAGTAGCGGAAGGTGAGCCGCTCCGGCGGAAACAGCTCGCACGGCGCCGCCGCCGGCGCCGCGGCCGCGGCGCCGGCGAGCAGGTCGCTCAGGTCGGCGGCGACCGACGACGCGGTCGGCGCGCCGCCCGCGCCGCGGCCAATCAACACCGACGGGCCCTGGAAGTCGGAGTCGATCAGCACGGCGTTGAACTCGTCGGACACCCCCGCCAGCGGATGGGCCGCGGCCACCAGCGCCGGGAACACCGCCACCGAGGTCAACCCGTCGATGATGCGGCCGCGCGCCACCAGTTTGAACACGAACCCGGACATACGCGCGAACGCCACGTCCTTGGCGGTGACGCTCTCGATTCCCTCCCACAGCGCGTCCCGGTAGCGGCACCAGCCGCCAAACGCGAGACTGCTCAGAATCGCCATCTTCTGCACCGCGTCGGTGCCGTCCACGTCCAGGGTCGGGTCGGCTTCCGCAAACCCCTTTGCCTGGGCCTCGGCCAGCGCCTCGGCGAACGACGCCCCCGCCCGCGTCATGCGGGTCAGCACGTAGTTGGTGGTGCCGTTTACGATTCCGGTGAGGCTGCGGATGCGATTGGCGCTCAAACTCTCGCGAATCACCTTGATCACCGGGATGCCGCCGCACACCGAAGCCTCGAAGCGAAGCTGCACGCCATGCCGGTGGGCCAGCGCCAGCAGGTGGTCGCCGTGCTCGGCAATCAGCGCCTTGTTGGCGGTAATCACGTGTTTGCCGGCGCGGATGGCGGCGGTGATCAGCTCGTGCGGCTGCTCCACGCCGCCCATCAGCTCCACCACCACGTCCACCGCCGGGTCGGTCAACACCTCGCGGTAGCCCCGCACCAGCAGCGGCGCGGCCACCGCGCGCGGCTTGCCGGGGTCGGCCACCCCCACCCGCACCAGGTCCACCTCGACGCCGAAGCGCCGCGTCAGGGCGGCGCCGTTGGCAGTCAGCAGGCGCACGAACGCGCTGCCCGCGGTGCCCAGTCCCACCAAGCCGATGCCGATGCGGCCGCCGCGGCTCATTCCGTCCACGCCGCGCTCACCTGCGGCACGCGGCGCCAGTCCTCCAGCGCCGCGCTGCCACCGTCTACCCGCAGGTAGTGGGAGGCCTTGATCACCACCTCGCGGCCGCCGCCGCCGTTGGCGTGGATGAACAACTCCAGGTCGCCACGCGCCGCGATGCAGCGTTCGCGCAGATCCAGGAGCTGCTCCTCGGTGGCGGCGGCGTTCACGCGCAGGTGCAGCGCGCGCGCCACCCGGTCCGGAAGCTGCTGCGGGTCGCTGAGCGCTTCCACCAGCAGCTTGGGCGCGCCCCGGCTGCGGTCCACGGTAGCGGTCGCCGCCACCACCGCGCCGCTCTCCAGCAACTGGCGGCTGGCGCTGAACGGGTCGGAGAAAATCACCATCTCGGCGGAACCGGAGGTATCCTCCAGGCTGGCGAACGCCATCTGGCGGCCGTTGCGGGTCTGGATCTCGCGGATCTCCCCGACCACGCCGATCGCGTACACCTTGGCCTCGCCCTTGCCGCCGTCGCGGGCGTAGGCGGCCAGGTCGGCCAGCCGCACCGCGGCCTTGCGCTGCATGAGCTGGCGGTACTGGTCCAGCGGATGGCCGGAAAAGAACATGCCGAGCGCCTCTTTCTCCAACTGCAGCTTTTCCTGCGGCGGCAGCTCCTCACGCTGCTCCAGGGAGCGCCGCTGCGGCAACTCCGCGGCCTCGTCGAACAGCGACTGCTGGCCGTAGCGGCGGCTCTCCTTCTCGGCCGCCGCCTCCTCCAGCAGCCGCTCCACGTTGGCCAGCAGCGTGGCGCGGTTGTGCTCCTCGCGCAGGCCGTCGAAGGCGCCCACCTGAATCATGGTCTCCACCACCTTGCGGTTGACCTGCCCCAGGTCCACCCGCTCCAGAAAGTCGACCAGGTCGCGGTAGCCGCCCTCCTCGTCGCGCCGGGCGACGATTTCGGCGACCGCGCCGGCGCCCACGTTCTTGATGCCCTGCAGGCCGTAGACGATCCTGCCCTCCACCACCGAGAAGTCGCCCACCGACAGGTTGACCGCGGGCGGCAGCACCTCCAACCCCAGGTCGCGCGCCTCGGAGATATATTCGGCGAGCTTGTCGCTGTCGGCCATCTCGTTGGTCAGGTTGGCGGCCATGAACTCGGCCGGAAAGTGCGCCTTGAGGTAGGCAGTGCGGAACGACAGCACCGAGTAGGCCGCGGCGTGCGCCTTGGGAAACCCATACTCGGCGAACGGCGCCAGTCTCTTGTCGAACAGTTCCACCGCCACGTCCCGGGCGTGGCCCTTGGCGCGCGCGCCGCTGATAAAGCGCTCGCGCTGCTCCGCCATCTCCTTGGGCTTCTTCTTGCCCATGGCGCGGCGCAGAATGTCGGCCTGACCCAGGGAGTAGCCGGCCACCACCTGGGCAATCTTCATCACCTGCTCCTGGTAGATGATGACGCCGTAGGTCTCCTCCAGGATCGGGCGCAGCTCCGGCGGCGAGTAGCGCACCCGCGCCGGATTCGCCTTGGAGTCGATGAACTGGTCCATGTACTGCATCGGCCCCGGCCGGTACAGCGAGGTGAGCGCCATCAGATCCTGGATCCGCTTGGGCTGCGCGCGGGTCAGCAGGCCGCGCATGCCGGGACTCTCGAACTGGAACACGCAGGTTGCCTTGCCGGCGCCCAGCATCGCGTAGGTGTCGGCGTCGTCCTCCGCCGCGGCGGCCAGGTCGAAGCGCTCGCCCTCCCCCGCGGCCGCCTGCCGGGCGCGGATCAGGCGCACCGTGTTCTCGATCACGGTAAGGGTCTTGAGGCCCAGGAAGTCCATCTTCACCAGGCCGCAGCCCTGCAGCACGTCCTCGCCGGTGTATTGGGTCGAAATCGCCCCGGTGCGGGTATCGCGGTAGAGGGGCACGTAGTTGGTGAGCGCCTCGCGCCCGATCACGATGCCGGCGGCGTGGGTGGAGGCATGGCGCGACAGGCCCTCCAGCTTGAGGCTGGTATCGATCAGGTCGGCAAAGGCGCCGCCGCGGTCGCGCACCTCGCGCAACCCGCCCTCCTGCTTGAGGGCGAGCTGCAGGCTGCTCTTGGGGCCGGCCGGCACCAGCTTGGCGATGGCGTCCGCCTCCGCGTAGGGAATTTCCAGTACCCGCGCCACGTCGCGGATCACGGCGCGCGCCTTGAGGGTGCCGAAGGTAATGATTTGCGCCACCCGGTCGGCGCCGTACTTGCGGGCCACGTAGTCGATTACCTCGCCGCGGCGTTCGTAGCAGAAGTCGATGTCGAAGTCCGGCATCGAAACCCGCTCCGGGTTGAGGAACCGCTCGAACACCAGCCCGTAGGCGAACGGCTCGATGTCGGTGATGCGCAGCGCATAGGCCACCAGCGACCCGGCGCCCGAACCGCGGCCCGGCCCCACCGGCAGATTGCGCTTGCGGGCAAACGAGATGAAGTCCCACACGATCAGGAAGTAGCCGGCGAAGCCCATCCCTTCGATCACGCCCAACTCGTAGTCGAGGCGGGCGCGCAGCTCCGGGGTCACGCTGGGGTAGCGCTGCTCCAGCCCGGCGGCCGCGACCCGGCGCAGATAACTCTCTTGAGTATGCCCGGCGGGCACCTCGTAATCGGGCAGCAGCGGGCCGGGCTGCGGAATCTCGAGTTGGCAGCGCTCGGCCACCTCGCGGGTGTTGCGCAGCGCCTCCGGCACGCCGTCGAACAGGCGCCGCATCTCGGCCTCGCTCTTGAAGTAGAACTCCTGGCCGTCGAAGCGCAGCCGGTCGGCGTCGCTCAAGCGCTTGCCGGTGCCCACGCAAATCAGCACGTCCTGGGCGTGGGCGTCGCCGCGCTCCGCGTAGTGAACGTCGTTGGTGGCCACCAGCGGGATGCCGGTGCGCCGCGCCATCTCGATCAGGGCGCGGTTGAGGGTCTGCTGCTCCTGCAGCCCGTGATCCTGCAGCTCCAGGTAGAAGTGGCCGGCGCCGAACAGATCGCGGTACTGCACGGCGAGGTCGGTGGCCTCGGCAATGCGCTGCTCCTTGATCAGCGCCGGGATCTTGGCCGCCAGGCAGCCGGAGAACCCGATCAGCCCGTCGGCGTGGCGGGCCAGCACTTCGTCGTCAATGCGCGGGCGGTAGTAGAACCCCTCGGTGTAGCCGATGGTGGAGAGCTGCATCAGGTTGCGGTAGCCGGTCTCGTTGCGCGCCAGCAGCCCCATGTGGTAGCTGCGCTGGCCGCCGCCGCCGCGCACGCCGTTGCCGGAGCCGCGCTCGTGGCGCGAGCCATGGCTCACGTAGCACTCCGAGCCGATCAGCGGGGTCACGCCGCGCGCCCGGCAGGCCTCGTAGAAGGTGACGGCCCCGAACATGGAGCCGTGGTCGGTCAGCGCCAAGTGGCTCATGCCGCACGCCGCCGCCTTGTCCACCAGGGAGGAGATGGAGGCGGCGCCGTCGAGCAGCGAGTAGTCGGAGTGGACGTGCAGGTGGATGAAGCCGGACATGCGCTGCCGCAACCTTAGTCCGCGGGTTTCGCCGGCGTCCAGTGACCGGCGGCCGCCGGGCCGGCGGCGGAGCCGGGGCGCGGCGGGCGGCCGAGGTGCGCGCGAATGGCGTTCAACTTGGCGGCCTCCACCGGGTCGGCGCGCACCCGCGCCAGGTGCTCCAGCAGGAACGCCAGCAGCACCGTGAGCAGGAACAGGATCAGGGTTGCGACGACGCAGGTGCGCGCGCGGCTCGGCCAGTGCCGGATCTCCGGCACCTCCACCGGTTCCAGCACCTGGAAGGTGCGCGCGGGGTCGGTCTCGTCAATCCGGGTCAGTTCGTACTGCTGGCGCAGCAGCGCGTAGATTTGCTCGTGCAAGTCCAGGTCGCCGCGCAGGTTGAGGTAGTCGGCGGAGACCCCCGGCAGATCGTCCTGCGGAATGGTCTGGGCGGTAAAGGAGCGGAACCCGGTTTGCAGCTCGTCGAGCACTTGGCGCACCACGTCGATCTCGTTGCGGAGTTGCACCACTGCCGGGTCGGCGGCCGGCAGCAGCTCGCGCAGGGATTGCATCTCCACTTCCTTGGACAGCAGCTCGCGCCGGTACTGGGCGAGAAGCTGGGCCAGCTCCAGCGACTGGTTCTGGATATCGAGGATGCCGTAGGTGCGGTGGAACTCCACCAGCCGCTCCTGGGCCGCCCGGCGCCCGGCGTCGACTACCGCCAGCCGCTCCTCCAGGTGCTGCTTGCGCAGCTCCACGGTTTCCATGGTCAGCGCCCGGAAGCGCTGCTCCAGGAGCTGCAGCACCTGCGCCAGGACCGCGGCCGCGAACTCGGCGTCGAGTTCCTCGTAGGAAATCGTCATCACGCCGGAGGCGGCGTCAAACTCGTACTTGAGCGACTGTTCGGCCAGCGCGCGGGCGTTGGTGCGCGGGTTGTCGGTGAAGCCGTAGCGGTTCACGAAGTCGAACCGGTCGATGACGCGGTCGTGGATGGTGCGGCCGGCCAGCAACTGCTCGGCCAGCGCCGCGCTGCTCGGGACGCCGCCCACGCCGCGCAGCAGCGCCCCCAGCGCCGTGCTGTCGCCGGCGGCGGGGTTGAGCGCCGCCGGCAGCCCCGACGACTCCCGTTCCTGCAGCAGGACCTTCGCCTGCGCGCGGTAGACGTTGGGGAACAGATTCCAGGGCGCGGCCGGCGGCAGATACCGGGTCAGCAGCACGTAACCGAAGATCAACACCGCGCCGGCGAGCGTTACGCCGGCGATCAGCCGCCGGCGCTTGACCATCACGCCGAGCAGATCGAGCAGCGAGAGGGAGTCTTCGGGTTCCGCGGGCGGCGGCTGGTCCGGCACGGGCATAAGCGGCGCGGAAGGCATAAGGGGATGGCGGACGCTACCACCGATGCCCGGCCGCGGGCAACTGATCCCGGTTGGCGGTACACTGAACGGCGCACCATGAGCACCGCCCGGCAGGCCCGCTACGACGAGCTGACCACCCTGCTGCACCGCTACGATCACGCGTACTACGTGCTGGCGCAGCCGGCGCTGAGCGACCGGGAGTATGACCGCCTGTTCGACGAGCTGCTGCGGCTGGAACGCGACCACCCGGAGTTGCGGCAATCCGACTCGCCGAGCGCCCGGGTCGGCTCCGACCTCAGCGGCGAGCTGCCTGAGGTCGCCCATACGGTGCCGGTGCTGAGCCTGGAAAAGGCATACACCGCGGTCGAGGTGGAAGGGTGGATGGCGAAGACCAACGCCGCGGCCGGGGAACCGCTGAGCTTTACCGTGGAGGAGAAGATCGACGGCGCCGCCATCGTCCTCTACTACGAGCAGGGCCGGTTGGCGCGCGCGGTAACGCGCGGCAACGGAATCGTGGGCAACGACGTGACCGCCAACGTGCGCACCATCCGCAGCGTACCGCTGCGCCTGCCGGAGCCGCTCGACGTCGCCGTGCGCGGCGAGATTTTTTTGCCGCATGCCGAGTTCGACCGCCTCAACGCCGCCGCGGAGGCGACCTACGCCAACCCGCGAAACTTCGCCGCCGGCGCGGTGCGGCGCGTTAAGAGCCGTGACGTGGCCGCCATTCCATTGCGGCTGCTCGCCTACGAGGGCGTGGTCGGCGGCGCGCCGCCCGCCGACCATGCAACGGCGATGGACCGGCTGCGCGCCCTGGGGTTTCCGGTGAACCCCGGCAACCGGCTGCTGGTCCCGGAAGAGCGGCTGGCGGCGGCGCGCGCGCGCCATCCGGCGTGGAACGCGGCGCCGCCGGAGGCGCTGGCGGAGGTGCTGCAGGCCGCGGCCGCGGCGCGCGCGGAGCTTGGCTACGAGATCGACGGGGTGGTGATCAAGGTGAACGAGCTGGCCGCGCGCGCCGGCCTGGGGGCGACCGGCCATCATCCGCGCTGGGCGCTGGCGTTCAAGTTCGACGCGCCCCAGGGGGAGACCGAGGTGCGGGAGATCAGCGTCCAGGTGGGGCGCACCGGCCGCGTCACGCCGGTCGCGCGCGTGGCGCCGGTGGCGATTGGCGGCACCACGGTGGCCAACGTCACCCTGCACAACCAGGACTACGTGGCGGCGCTGGAGCTGGCCGTCGGCGACCGGGTGGCGGTGTCGCGGCGGGGCGACGTGATCCCGGCGGTGGAGCGGGTGCTGGACAAGAACGAGCAGGGCAACACCACTTGGCGCCTGCCGGAGCACTGTCCCGCCTGCGGCAGAGCGCTGCAGTTGAGCGGCGCCCATCACTTCTGCCGCAACGAGCGCTGCCCGGCGCAGGTGCGCGGGCGCCTCCGCTTCTTCACGGCGCGCGGGCAGATGGACGTCGACCATCTGGGCAGCGAAACCCTCGACCGGCTGATCGACGGCGGGCTGGTGACCGACGTGCAGGATATCTACCAGTTCAACGTGGACGAGGTGCTGGAGTGGGAGGGCTTCGGAGAACGCAAGGTGGCGTTGCTCAAGGAGGGGATCGAGCGCAGCCGCGGGCGCCCGTTCCGCACCGTGCTGCCGGCGCTGGGCATGCCGGAAATCGGCCCCAAGGCCACCGAGCTGCTGATCGACGCCGGCTACTACGACGTCGACCGCCTCCTGGCAGTCGCCGCCGCGGGCGACCCCGAACCGCTCACCGCCATCGAAGGCATTGGCGAGAAGACCGCCGCGGCAATCATCGAGCAGCTTACCGATCCCGCCAATCTGCGCCGCATAAGCGCCCTGCGCGCCGCCGGGCTGTGTTTCGCGGCCGCCCCGCCGAAGCCGCGCGAGGCCGGCACGGAGAGCGGGCCGTTTGCCGGCCAGACCTGGTGCGTTACCGGCACCCTTACCCACCTGCGGCCGCGCGCGCGCGCCGAGCAGGCGGTCAAGGAGGGAGGCGGCCGCGTGATCGCCGCGGTGACCTCGCGCACCACCCATCTGCTGGCCGGACGCGGCGCCGGCAGCAAGCTGGCCAAGGCGCAACGCCTCGGCGTCAAGGTGGTCTCGGAGGAGGAGTTTCTCGGCCTGATGGAGGACGCCCCGTAGGGGCGCCGGCAGCGCTGGTGGCACTGACTCTCAGGGGGCGGTGGGAGCGGTGAGTTGGATCAGTCCGCGGCGGCCGTTGATCAGCCACTGCGGATCGTGCTGCGCCAGCGCCGCGGCCTGGCTGGGGGCCAGACCGGTCACGATCTCACTCTTGAGGGTGCGCAGGAGCAGCGCCGGCGCCGGCAGGTAGGAAGCGATGGCGGCGGTATCGGCGTGGTGCGGCCAGCAGCGGTCCGAGAGCACGCGGCGGTAGTTGACGTCGCCCTTGAACAGGATCAGGTCGGCCTGCGCCAGCGTCCCAGTGAGGTCCGCCGGCAGCTCGGGGTAGTGGTGCGGGCCGTTCCAGAACCAGTGCGGCTGCACGCGCAGCCGCCCGTCGGCCAGCGCCCGGTCGAGGCGCCGGCCCAGCGCCGCGGCCGGCTCCGGCAGCGCCCGCAGCAGGCTGAGCGTGGCATGCAGGTCGGCGGCGGTGGCGTCCGACACGAAGAACGGCGCGTCCTTGACGTGCAGCCGCACCTGCCGCGCGCGGCCGGCGAGCAGGCCGTCCGCCAGGGCCAGGTCGCATACCAGTTCCGCGCCGGCGTTGTCGGTGACCACGTCCGTCCGCCGCGCCGCGGCCAGGCGCCGCGCGGCGGCCGCGGCGTGGTCAATTACCAGCTCCCCGCCGGCCGCGGCCGCCACCACCGCGGCGGCGCCGCCGCGGTCGATTTCGTAGTTGGAGAGGTCAACCCGGTTGCCCCACAGCGCGGCGCGCAGCAGTAGCGGCAGCGCCGCGCCCGCCAGCGCCGCCGCCAACGGCGGGCCGCTGCGCGCCAGCTCGGCGGCCTTGAAGGCGGCGAACGGGTCGCGGCCGTAGCCGGGGGCGGCCGCGTCGTAGTAGCCGGCGGCGCTGAGCACGCGCAGGTAGAAGCAGGCCTCGGCCTCGTACCAGGGCAGGTCCAGCCACTCCGCCCCCAGCAGCGGCTGCAGCGCCTGCTCCCAGCCGCGGCGCTCGGCGGGGACCAGGCGCGGGCCGCGGCCACCGGCCCACGGATCGGTGAGCCGGCCGCGGCGAATCTCGTCGCCGAGGCGGCGCAGCTCCGGCGCGCAGCCGGGCGCCAGCCCGCCGCCGGCGATCAGGTCGGCGATGATGGAGTGCTTGCGCTGCACGATGGTGCGCCGCGCAAAGGAACCGGGGGCGCCGGTCCGCAACGGCGGCGGCAGGGCGGCAGCTTCCGGTTTCATCGCGGCCGGCGATCCGGTAGGGTTACGCCGGCATGGCAACCTGGGAGGCGCCGGTGCTGGCTATCGACGTCGGTACCTCGGTAGTCAAGTGCGCGCTGGTGCGGCCGGACGGCGCCACCACGCAGGCGGCGCAGCCGATTGCCCCGGCGGCAGCCGGCGGCGGCGTCCACGAGGTGGATGCCGAAGGCTGGCTGCGCGCCATTGCGCGCAACGTGGCGGCGCTGGGGGCGCCGCGCGCGCTGGCCGCGGTCGTGGTGACCGGCAACGGTCCCACCATCGTGCCGGCCGGCGCCGACGCGCGCCCGCTGCACCCGGCCATCACCTGGCTGGACCGGCGCAGCGGTGCCGAAGCGCGGCTCATCGGCGAGCGCACCGGGCGCCCGCGCGAGGCCGGCTTCTTCCTGTCCAAGATTTATTGGGTGCAGCGCCACGCGCCGCAACTGTACCGCCGGACGCACGGCTTCGTCTCCGGCCCCGAGTACGTGGAACTGCGCCTCACCGGTCACTGGCACACCAACCTGCCGGCGCCCGGCTTTCAGCGCTTCTACTGGCATTCCGACCTGGTGGAGGAACTGGGCATGGAGCCCGCCAAGCTGCCGCCGTTCACCGCCACCGGCGCCGCGGTCGGCGCCACCTCGCGGCGCGCCGCCGGCGAGTTGGGCATTCCCGCGGCGGTGCCGGTTTTCGCCGGGGCGCCCGACTACGTGATGGCGCTGCTCGGCAGCGCGGCGGTAAGCGAAGGTGATACCTGCAACCGTTCCGGCAGCTCGGACGGCGTCAATCACTGCACCGTACGGCCGGTGGACGATGCGCGGCTGCTATGCCTGCCGCACGTGGTGGCCGGCCTGTTCACCCTCTCCGGGGTGATTTCCACCACCGGCACGGCGCTGGAGTGGTTTGCGCGGCTGGTGAACGACGGCGGCGACCTGTTCCGGCGCGCGGCGCGCGCGCCGGAGGGCGCCGGCGGCGTGCTGTTTCTGCCCTACCTTGCCGGCGAGCGCACCCCGCTGTGGCGCGACGACGTGCGCGGCGTGTTCAGCGGCCTCGGCCTGGAGCATGGCCGCGTGGAACTGGCGCGCGCGGTGCTGGAAGCGGTGGGCTACGCGCTGCGCGACAGCGTGAGCCTGATCGAGGCGCACGGCGGCGCGGTGGACGCCATTCGCCTGGCGGGGGCGCGCGGCGGCACCCGCTGGCTCAACCAGGTCAAGGCCGACGTCACCGGCCGCCGCCTGCTGGTGCCCGCAGTCCTGGACGCGGAACTCACCGGCTGCGCCTGCGTTGCCGCGCGCGCCCTGGGGACGGCCCCCAGTTTCGCCGCCGCGGCGCGGCGCCTGGTGCGAATCGCCGATACCATCGAGCCGAACCCCCGGCACGCGGAGCGCTACGCCGAGGGATTCGCGCGCTACCGGCGGGAGCAGGCGCGCCTGTAGGCCGGACGCTTAGCGGGCGGGGGGCGCGAACATGCTGCTCAGGTCCTGCTTGACCTGCTGCAGCACGTTACCGTAGCGGTCTTCCAGCAGCGCCATCTGCTGGCGCAGGAGCTGGACGTACTCCGGGTCGGTGGCCGGATCGAGCCGCACCCGGGTGCCGGTGCGGCGCGCCAGCTCCTCCTCCTTCTGCTGCAGGCGCGGGGCGTACTGGCGGTCGACGTTCTGCCTGAGCTGCTGGCGTTCCTGGAAGTACTCGGTAAAGAACTGCTCCAACTGCTGGCTCATGATCCGCAGCCGGCGCTGGTCGCGCAGGATCGTCGCGAAGCCCTCCATCGCGCGCCGGTTGCGCTTGAGCCCGTACTCGTCGCTGGGCAGCGCCAGGTTGGAACTCAAGGCGTCGAACACGCCCTGACTCACCCATTGGCGTTCCTTGCCGGAGTGTTCCCGCACCTTGCGCGCCAGCGAGAACTCGGGATCGTTCAGGTACTGCGGCACCAGCTTCTTGCCGGCGGTAATGAAGCCGCTGGCTTGCAGGTGCTCGGGATCGGCCTGCACGTCCTTGGTGCGTTCCAGCGCGATTTCCAACGACGACTTGATGCTCATGGCGACTCCTTCGTTACGATTACCAGATCGACCGCTACGTCGTGCGCCGCGCGCGGCACCTGCTCCACCACTTGCTCCGGCAGGCACACGCCCACCAGCAGCGCCGCCGGGCAGAGGCGGCGAATCTGCGCCAGCGCCCGGTCGTAGTGGCCGCCACCCCAGCCAAGGCGGCCGCCGGCGCGGTCGAACGCCGCCCCCGGCACCACCACCATCGTCTCCGGCGGCAGCCGCTCCAACTCCAGCGGCGGCGCCGCAGCCTGCGGTTCCGCGACCCCGCGGTAGCCCCGGCGCAGGCCGGCCAAGTCGTCTACCCGGTGAAAGCGAAGCCGGGTACCGGTGACCCGCGGCAGCCCCACCGCCGCGCCGACGCGCAACGCCGCGTTCAGGAGCGGCGCGCTGGCCGCCTCGCGACGGGTAGCCGCATATCCCAGCAGGCAGCGCAGCCCACGCCACTCGCGGCGCGCCCCAAGCGCGGCGGCCAGCACCCGCCCGGCGCACGCAAACCGTTGCGCCGGAATCTCTTGCAGGCGGCGGCGCAACGCCGCCCGCAGAACCTGCTTGTCGTGTTTCGGGCTGGGCGGACTTGAACCGCCGACCCCACGCCCCCCAGACGTGTACGCTACCAACTGCGCCACAGCCCGATTGCTAACGCTAATGTACCACCCGGCGCGGCGCGCGTCAAACGTCCCCGGCGGCAGCGTCGGAGGCAGAGTCGGCGGCTCGCCGGCGGCTGAGCGCGCGCACCTGCTCCGGCAGCCCGTACAGGTTGATGAAGCCGGTGGCGTCGGCGTGGTCGTAGCCGCCGGCGCCGAACGACGCCAGGTCGCGGCGGTACAGACCCTGCTCGGACTCGCGCCCGGTCACCGTGAGATTTCCCTTGTACAGCGCCAGACTCACGCTGCCGGTCACCGCGCGGCTCAGCTCCTCCATGAACGCCTCCAGCGCCGCCCGCAGGGGGGTGAACCACTTGCCGTTGTACACCAGCCCGGCGTAGCGCAGCGCCAACTCCTGCTTGGCGTGCAGGGCGTCGGCGTCCAGGGTCATCGCTTCCAGTTCGCGCAGCGCGGTCCACAGAATGGTACCGCCGGGGGTTTCGTACACGCCGCGGCTCTTCATTCCGACCAGGCGCGACTCCACCAAGTCGGCGCGGCCGATGGCGTTGGCGCCGCCGAGGCGGTTCAGATGCGCAAGCAGGGCGACCGGCTCCGGGCGCTCGCCGTCCGCGGCGACGGGGATCCCGGCCTCGAAGCGGAGCGTGACTTCGGTCTCGCGGTCCGGGGCCGCGTGCGGCGCCAGCGAGCGTTGGAACAGCGCGTCGCCGGGGCGTTGCGCCGGGTCTTCCAGCTCGCCGCCTTCGTGGCTGAGGTGCCACAGGTTGGCGTCCCGGGAATAGATGTTGCGCCGCGACACGCCGGCCAGATCGATGCCGTGCGCGGCGGCGTAGTCGATCGCCTGCTCGCGGGAGCGGATCTCCCATTCCCGCCACGGCGCAATCACCGTGAGGTGGGGCGCCAGGGCGCGGTAGGTCATCTCGAAGCGCACCTGATCGTTGCCCTTGCCGGTGCAGCCATGCGCCACCGCGTCGGCCTCCTCGGCCAGCGCCACCGCCACCTGGTGCTTGGCCTGCAGCGGGCGGGCAATGGAGGTCCCCAGCAGGTACTTGCCCTCGTACACGGCGCCGGAGCGCAACAGCGGGAACAGATACTCGGTCACGAACTCGCGGCGCAGGTCACGCAGGTGGAGCTTGCTGGCGCCGGCCGCCAGGGCGCGCTGCTCCAGGCCGCTCAGGTCCTCTCCCTGCCCAACGTCGGCGCAGTAGGCCACCACCTCGGCGCCGGGGTAACGCTGCTTGAGCCACGGAATGATGATCGAGGTATCCAGGCCGCCGGAGTAGGCCAATACGATCTTGCGCAGCGCGGCCACCCGCTCAGCCCCCCGCCAGCGCGCCGGCCACCCGCTCGATGATCGCCAGCCCTTCGTCCAATTCGGCCGTTTCGATGATCAGCGGCGGCGCCAGCCGCAGCACGTCGTCGCCGGAACGCAACGCCAACAGGCCGGCGTCGCGCAGCGCCGGCACCAGCTTGGCGATTGCCGGGCCGCCGTCCACCTCCCCGGTCACGGTGACGCCGGCCAGCAGGCCGGCGCCCTTGACTGCGCCGAACATGGGGACCGCGGCGGCGAGGCGCTCCAGGCCGGCGCGCAGGTGGCGCCCGCGCGCGTTCACCGCGGCGGTGAACTCCGGCGCCGTGACGATGTCCCACACCAGGTTGCCCACCGCGCAGGTCACCGGTCCGCCGCCGAAGGTGGTGCCGTGATCGCCCACGTGCAACTCGGCGTCGAGCGCGGCCGGCAGCAGCGTTGCCGCCAACGGCAGGCCGCCGCCCAGCGGCTTGGCCAGGGTGATCAGATCCGGCTCCAGGCCCACCAGGGCGCCGGCGTACAGTTCGCCGGTGCGGCTCAACCCGGTCTGCACCTCGTCGGCGATCAGCATGATGCCGTGGCGGCGGCACAGCTCGTTCAGAGTGGCGGCGAATTCGCGGCTCATCAGCTCGAGGCCGCCCTCGCCCTGCACCACTTCGACGATGACCGCGCAGAAGCTGTCGTCAATGGCGGCGCGGGCCGCGGCGGCGTCGTTGTAGGGCAGAGCCGTCACGCCGCCGATGAGCGGGGCGAAGGGCTGCTGGTACTTCTCGGTGGGGGTGCAGCTCAGCGCCCCCATGGTGCGCCCGTGGAAGCCGCCGCTGAAGCAGGCGATCCGATACTGCTCCTCGCGTCCGCGGCGCTTGGCCAGCAGCCGGGCGTACTTGAGCGCGGTCTCGTTCGCTTCGGAACCGCTGTTGGTGAACTGCACCTTGGTGATGCCGGCGCGGGGCGGGGCGGAAGCGATCAGCTTCTCGGCCAGGGCCAGGGCCGGCTCGGTCGCGTACAGATTGGATACGTGCACCAGCTTGCGCATCTGGTCGGCGGCGGCCGCGGCCAGATCACCACGCCCGTAGCCGAGCGCGTTCACGGCGATGCCGGCGCCGAAGTCCAGGTAGGAGCGGCCCGCGGCGTCTTCCACGCGGCAGCCCTGGCCGCGCTCCAGGACCAGCAGCTCCGGCGTAAAGACGCCGGGCATCGGATGTTCGGTAACTAGTGCGCCGTTGCGCTGCATTGTCGGTGTGCCTCCTGTGTCGCTTACCGTGTCTTAGCTTGGCGGGCGGGTTACGGGAGCATGGTGGTACCGGCGGCCCCGGTCAACAGTGCGCTCAGGTCGCCGCCCGCGGCGAAGCGCCCGATGACCACGCGGCGCACCCCCTGTTCAACGGCGTGCGCCGCAGCCTCCAGCTTGGGAATCATGCCGCCGCGAATGACTCCGGCGGCGACCTCCGCCGCCGCCTGGGGCGGCGTGAGCGCGGCCAGCACGGCGCCCTCCTTGAGCACCCCCGGCACGTCGGAGAGGAACAACAGCCGGTCAGCGGCCAGCGCCGGAGCGAGGCGCAGCGCCACGCTGTCGGCGTTGACGTTCACCGCCCGGCCGCCCGGCTTCGGGCTGCCCGCCTCAAGACTGGTCGGCGCCAGCACCGGCAGGTAGCCGTGCTCCAGCAGCAGCCGCAGCAGCCGCGTATCCACCCGGGCGACGGTAGCGGTGTGGTGGTCGGCCGCCGCGGGACCGCGGCCCGGGGCGGCAAGAGGGGCGCCGGTGAAGGTCGGGCCGTCGGAGCCGCTCAACCCCACCGCCGCCAACCCGGCGGCGTGCAGGGCGCGTACCAGCCGCTTGTTCACCGCCCCGCACAGCGCCATGTCCACGTAGGGCATTTCCTCCGCCGAGGTAATCCGTACTCCGGCGCTGAAGCGCGGCTCCAGGCCGAGGCGGCGGGTGAGCGCGCTCACCTCGTTGCCGCCGCCGTGCACGACTACCACCCGCGCGCCGGCGCGGACCAACTGCGCCAGCTCAGCGGCGAACGCGGGCAACGCGCCCGCAGTCTCCGCCGCGGCGCCCCCCAACTTGACCACCAGCAGCTCGCCGGCGGCGACGGCGGCGCCCACCTAGGCCTCCGCGTGCAGCGGCAGGCCGGCGGTCTCCGGCCAGCCGAAGCGCAGGTTCATGTTCTGCACCGCCTGACCCGCCGCGCCCTTGACGAGGTTGTCGATAACCGAGAACAGCATCACTTGGCACCCGCTGACCCGCCAGCCGAGGTCGCAACGGTTGGCGCCCCACACCTCGGCGGTGGCGGGAATGCGCTCCCCGGTGAGCTTGACGAACGGCCGCCCGCCGTACGCCTGCTCCAGCGTCTCGGCCACCGCGGACGCGCATGCGGCGTCACGTAGCGTAGCCACCGTGGTGGCCGCCAGGCCGCGCCGCATCGGCACCAGATGGGGGGTGAACAGCAGGTCGAGATCGTCCGCTACGGCGCGCAGCTCACTCAGCATCTCCGGATGATGGCGGTGGCTGCGCCCCGGAGCGTACGCCGTCAGATTCTCGCTCAGCTCCGTGAACAGATACTCCGCAGCCACCTTGCGGCCGGCGCCGGTGACGCCGCTCATGGCGGTCGCGATCACGCTGCCGCACAGCAGCCCGGCCGCGGCCAGGGGCAGCACCGGCAGCAGCACCGCGGTGGGATAGCAGCCGGGGTTGGCGATGACCTGAGCGCCGCCGATGGCGCGGCGGTGCCACTCGGAGAGGCCGTACGCGGCGCCGGGCAGCAGATCGGGCCGCGGCGGCGGCGCGCCGTAGGCGGCCTCGAACAGGGCGTGGTCCTTGATGCGGAAGTCGGCGGCCAGGTCGATCACCACCGCGGAGTCCAGCCACGGCGCCGCGCCGGCCGCGGAGGCGAGCGGCGGCAGGCAGGAGAACACCACCTCCGCGCGGCAGCCGGCGGCGTCCGCCGGACTGCGCAGGCGGGCGTCGCCGAGCTTGGCCGAAGCCGCGTCCGCGAACCCCGGCAGCGCCGCCGCCAGCGGCTCCCCGGCGCGCGAGGCAGACACCGGAATGACGGTGCTCACCCGCGGGTGGCCGAGCAGCAGGCGCAACAGCAATGAGCCGGCGTAGCCGGTGGCGCCCAGAATGACCGCGGTCACGCGGCGCCTTCGAGTTCCGGATGCATCAAGGCGTATGATTACCCAGAGAGCGCGCGTTTCTCAACCCCAACCGGTCACGCGCGGGCGGGGCGGTAGCGTTTGGCCGGGCGCGGTTTGGCGTGGTAACTTGCCGCCTGCGGGGTTTGGCCCCGGCGCCATGAGTTTTGACCCCAACAGCAACGCCGCGCCCGGCATCACGCAAATCGCCAGCTACGTGCCGGGGCGCACCATCGACGAGGTGGCGCGGGAACTGGGGCTCACCGGCATCATCAAGCTCGCCTCCAACGAGAACCCGCTCGGCGTCAGCCCCAAGGCGGCCGCCGCCATGCGCGCGGTGCTGCACCGCTCGCACCGCTATCCCGAGATTACCAACCCGCTGCTGCAGGAGGCCCTGGGCCGGGCCAACGCGGTGCCGCCGGAGTGCGTGCTCACCGGCAACGGGGCGGACTCCGTGCTCTACGCCGCGGCGCTGGCGTTCCTGCGCCCCGGCGATGAAGTGCTGGTTCCGCAGATTACCTTCGACGTTTACCGCACGGTGGCGCTCACCAAGGGCGCGGCGGTAACCGAGGTGCCGATGCCGGACCTCCGCCTCACCGCCGCCGCGGTGCTGGAGCGAGTCACGCCGCGCACGCGGATGGTGTTCGTCTGCAATCCGAACAACCCGACCGGCGCGCTGTTCCCGCGATCCGCCATGGAGCGCCTGCTAACGGCGCTGCCGGAGCGGGTGGTGCTGGTGCACGACGAGGTATACCGGGAGTTCGCCGACCCGGAGGCGTTTCCGAATCTCGCGCCGCGCGTGGCCGCCGGCCGGGGCAACCTGATCCTGGTGCGCAGCATGGCCAAGGCCTACGGCCTGGCCGGGGTACGGTTTGGTTACGGCCTCATGGCCGCCGCCACCGCGGCGTTGCTGCACCGCGTCCGGCCGCCGTTCGATACTTCGGTCCTGGCGCAGGCGGCCGCGCTGGCGGCAATCGACGACGACGAATTCCTGGAGCGCACGCTGGCGCTCAACCGCCGCGGCAAGCGGGAGCTGTACGCGGCCTGCGCGCGGCTCGGCCTGACCGCGGTCCCCTCGCATGCCAACTTCGTGCTGATCGATCTGGGGCGCGACGCGCGCGCCGTGGCGCAACGGCTGCTGGAGCGAGGCGTAATCGTGCGCACGCCGCGGCATCCGGCCCTGGCGCGTTGCCTGCGGGTGAGCACCGGCACCGCGGCGCAAATGCGGCGCTTCATCGCGGCGCTCGAGGAGACGCTGGCCGCAGACGCGCCGGCCGCGCCCGGCGACGCGGGCCCGGCACCGCGCCGCCGGTAGCAGGACGCCATGCGGCGGTGGACGCGGCGCGCGCGGCGCCGGGCGCCGGCGTGCGGCGCGCTGGCCGCAGCCTGCGCGCTGCTTGCCGCCTGCGAGACCAGCCCGCCCGAGCTGTACGAGTTTCGCTGGCTGCTGCAGGACTTCGACGACCGCGAACTGGGCCGGCGCTACGAGAACCTGAGCCTGTTCGTCCGCGCCGGCGACCCGGACGGCACCGACGACCTCGACGAACTGTACCTGATCTTCGACGGCGCCGAGCTGTTCTGGCGGCTCACGCCCGACACCTGGACCCGGAGCGAGCACGACGGCGCCACCTGGGTCGGCTCCGCCTCGATCAGCATGCCGGGCGAGGAGCCGTTTCCGGCCGGGGAGTACCGCTTGCTGCTGCTGGATCTTGGCGGCCAGCGCGACGACGCCCGCTTCGTGATTCCGGCGCAACGGCGCCCGACGCCGGCGCCGGAGGTGCGGGCCGAGGGTTCGATCTTCGAAGTGAGCGGGGCGGCGGCGGGTTACGAAACCGGTTGGGAACTATGGGTCACGCGCCGGAACCGAGTGGTCGCCACGCTGGACGCTCCGGAGGCGGTCGACCTGAAACAGCAGGAGGAGTTCCGCTCCGGCGACCGTTACCGGGTATACGTCTTCGGTCAGGGAGAGGGGGCTGACAAGGGCTTCCTGAGCGGCCCCTACCCCTGGCAGGCGCCGTGAGATTCTCCGCCATGCCGCCGAGCAGAATCGAACTGCTGACACGAGGATTTTCAGTCCTCTGCTCTACCAACTGAGCTACAGCGGCGTTCAGTTCGCATAGAGTACGCCGCGCCGCCGCCAAGGTCAACATCAAGGTCAACGAACGACGACGTCACGGACGGCGGCGCAGGGCACGGCACGGGCGCGGCGCCGCGGTTGCCAAGCGGGGGCGCGGTTGGTAGCGTGAGAGGCCCCGCATGCCTGCTCACATCAGCCACTTGTTGTTTGCCGAGGACGTCCTGCGCGACGCCACCCCGGACGCCGACCGGCTGTTGGAACGCGCCGGCAACCTGTTCCGCTTCGGCGCTCAAGGCCCCGACGTGTTCTATCACAACCAGCGCACCCGGCCGCTGGCGTTGCGCTACGGCACGCTGATCCACCGCCGCGGGTTCGGGAGCGTGGTGGCGCACATGGCGCGCACGACGCTCAGCGCGGCGCGGCGGACCGGAACCCCGGACCTGCAGCAGACCGCCTATCTGCTGGGCTTCGCCACCCACGCCGAGTTGGACCGCTTCGCCCACCCCTACGTCATCTGCCGCGCGGGGTGGGTGCGGAGCCAGGATCCCCGCAGCCAGCGCTACCGGCGCTGCCACGCGTTCCTGGAACGGCTGCTGGACGTGGCGGCGCTACGCGCGCTACGCGCGCAGGAGCTGCATCAGTTCGACTTCTTCTCGCAAGTCTACTGCGGCGAGAGCCTGCCCTACCCGGCGCTCAAGATGCTGGTCAAGGCGGTGGACGCGGTCTACCCGACTGCCAGTTACAAGTCGCGCAACCGGCGTCGCATGGAGAACGCCTACGGCGACGCCATCCGCTTCTACACGCTCACCGACCACCGCAACCCGATGCTGCGGCGGCGCGCGCTGGAGCTCGACCGGCGCGATGGCGACCACCACCGCCGCGGCGCCGTGTTTCACTTCGCGGACGCCGGTCAGGAGCTGGACCCGGCGAACCTGCGGCGCCGGCCCTGGCCGCACCCCTGCTGCCCGGAGGTGCGTAGCGACGCAAGCTTCCTCGACCTGATGGCCGCGGCGCGGCGCGAACTGGCGCCGCGGCTGCAGCGCCTGGCCGCGTTGCTGGGGCTGCGCGCGGCGGACGCGGCGGACGGCGGCGCCGCGCAGCAAGCGGTGACCGAGCGCGGCCCGGACGCGCTCGTTGCCGAACTGGCGGAAGCGTTTGGGGATCAGAGCCTGGGGGCGACCCGCGGCGGCCGCACCTGCACGCCGGTGCATGCCGAACCGCTGCCGCTGGCCGAGCTGCTGGAGCGATTGCATCGCGAGGAAGCGGTCGCGTGAGTGACGCCGCAACCCGCGGCTTCGTGCGCGGCACCGAACGCGACTGCGGCTTCGAGCACGCCGCCAAGTTCCTGCTGCTGCTGGGCGCCGGCGCCGCGGCCCCGGTCCTGTCACGCCTCACCCCCGACGAGGTTACCGGTATCCTGCAGGAAGTCGCCGCCACCGGCGAAATCGAGCCGCGCGAGGCGCGCCGCATCCTGGAGGAGTTCGGCTACGTGACCGATACCCGCGAACGGTACGCCCGCGGCGGACCTGCCGCGGGCGCCGCCCTGGCGCGCGCTGCCTTTGGCCCCGAGCGCGCCGCCGCCCTGCTGCAGCGGCTGCCCGCGCCGGCGCCGCCGGCGGCGGAGGAGCGACCGACCACGTGACCAGCGAAGAGAAAGCGCAGCGCGCGGGCGCGCCGCGGGTGGCGATCGCCGACCTGCCGCGCCATCCGGGTGAACCGGTGGAGGTTGCCGGTTGGCTCTACAACGTCCGTTCCAAGGGCAAGATCCACTTTCTGCAGCTCCGCGACGGTAGCGGGCGGGTGCAGGGCGTGGCGGCGCAGGGGGAGTGCGACCCGCAATCCTTCAGCGCGCTCGGAACCCTGAAGCTGGAAGCCAGCCTGGTGGTGCGCGGCGAGGTGCGCGCCGACGCGCGCGCGCCGGGGGGCGTCGAGCTGGGCGTGCACTCCGCTACGGTGTGCCACAACCCCACCGCCGACTACCCGATCGCCAAGAAGGCGCACGGCGTCGACTTCCTGCTCGAACACCGCCATCTGTGGCTGCGGTCGGCGCGCCAGGAGGCGATGCTGCGAGTGCGCAGCCGCACTGTCGCGGCCATGCGCCGCTTCTTCGAGCAGCGTGGCTTTGTCCACGTCGATACGCCGATTCTCACCGGCGCGATCGGCGAAAGCGCCGGAGCGCTGTTCAGCCTGCCCTACTTCGACCTGGGCGAGGCTTATCTGGCGCAGACCGGCCAGCTCTATCTGGAGGCGGCCTGCGCGGCGCTGGGCCGGGTGTACAACTTCGGCCCCACCTTCCGCGCCGAGAAGTCCAAGACCCGCCGCCACCTCACCGAGTTCTGGATGCTGGAAGCGGAAGTGGCGTTCATGGACCACCACGGCAACCTGGAGCTGCAGGAACAGTTCGTGAGCGCGGTGACGGCCGAGGTGGTGGCCGAGTGCGCCGCCGAGTTGGAGACTCTGGGCCGCGACCCGGCGCCGTTGCGCGCCGTGCGGGCGCCGTTCCCGCGCCTCGACTACGGCGCGGCCGTGGAGCTGCTGCGCGCCGCCGGCAGCTCCGTCACCTGGGGGCAGGATCTCGGGGCCGAGGATGAAACCATCCTGTCACGCCGGTTCGAGCGGCCGGTGTTCGTGGTCAACTACCCGCGCGAGGTCAAGGCGTTCTACATGAAGCGCAACCCGGACGACCCGCGCACCGTGCTGTGCGCCGATCTGCTGGCGCCGGAGGGGTACGGCGAGGTGATCGGCGGCTCGCAACGGGAGGACGATCACGGCCTGCTGCAGGAACGGATTCGTGCGGCGCGGCTGCCGCTCGATGCCTACCGCTGGTACCTGGACTTGCGGCGTTTCGGCAGCGTGCCCCACTCCGGCTTCGGCATCGGGCTGGAACGCACCGTCGCCTGGCTCACCGGCAGCGCCCACGTGCGCGAGAGCGCGCCGTTTCCGCGCACCATGACCCGCATTTACCCGTAGGCGATCTACCCTTTAGTCGACGCGGCCCTTGGTTGACATGGCGGCGGCGGAGGGTGCGTAGGCCGCGGCCAGGGCACGGCCGAGCGCCTTGAACAGCGCCTCGACCATGTGGTGGGAGTTGACGCCACGGCGGATGGTGGCGTGCACGTTGATGCGCGCGCGGGTGGCCACGGCCAGCAGGAACTCACGCACCAGCGCCACGTCGAAGGTGCCCACCAGCGGCTGCGGGTAGCTGGCCGAGTAATGCAGATACGGCCGGCCGCCGGCGTCGATCACCACCTCGGCCAGGGCGTCATCCATCGGCACCAGGGCACTGCCAAAGCGCGTCACCGCGGAGTCGCCGCGCGCCTCCCGCAGGCAGTCACCGAGCACCAGTCCCACGTCCTCCACCAGGTGATGCGCGTCCACCTCCACGTCGCCGCGCGCGCGCACCTGCAGCGCCAGGCGGCCGTGAAACGCCAACGCCTCCAGCATATGGTTGAAAAACGGCACCGGGGTGTCGATTCGCACCGGGTCGCCGGGGTCAAGACCCAGCGCCACCGAGATCCGAGTCTCCTTGCTGGTGCGTTCCAGGCTTGCGCTGCGCGGCGCGCCGGCGGCCATCGTTCCGTCGCGCCGCCGCCTACCAGTGCTCGTAGGCGACGATGTCGGCCAGCGGCTTGCGGGTACGCGGCGGCGGCGGCTGGTCGGCGTAGCCGAACGCCAACATCATCACCACGCGCATGGCGTGGGGCACGCTGAGCAGGTCCTGGACCTCGCGCTCGTCGAAGGTGGTCACCGCGCAGGAGCCGATTCCCTCGTGGGCGGCCTGCAGCATCATGAAGGCGGAGGCGATGCTCAGATCGACCGGGTGCGAAAACTGCCCGTTGGGCATCCGGTAATCGATATTCGTGGTGCAAAGCGCTATGATGACGGGAGCCGTAACGATCTGCTCCTCCCGGAACGCCGCCGCGGCCAACTTGTCACGGAGATCTGATCTGCTCACCACGATGAAACGCCACTCCTGCCGATTCTTGGCCGACGGCGCCAGCCGCCCGGCTTGCAGAATACGCTCGACGTGGTGATTGCTGAGCGGTTTGTGCGGGAGGAAGCGCTTGGCGCTCCAGCGCGATGTAATTGCCGGAAGTAAACCCATAGTGTGCGCGGCGGGAGTCGGACCGGCACAGCATAATCAAAAACGCTTGCGCGGTCCAATAACCGCGCCCGCCGCCGCAGCGCGGCTCCTGGTGGGCGCGTGGTTGGCGTTGGCGCCGGCGCTCGCGGCGGCGCAGACGGCGTCGCCCGCGGACACCTGGGGCGCCGCCGTGACCGAGGACACGGCGTATCTGTCCTTGTTGCGGCCGCAGGCGCACGGTTCCGCCGCCGAGATCCACGCTGCCGATTACGTGCACGGCCGCCTGACGGCGATGGGACTCGCCCCGGAGCTGCGCCTGCTGGGCGGCGCCGGCTCCGGCGCTCCCGTGTCCGCCATCGTCGACGCAACGGTGACGGGCGGCCGGCCCGACCTGTTGGTGGTGGCGGTGCCGCTGCTGCCGCCGGCGCCCGCTCCCGGCGACACGATTGCCGCCTGGCGGCGCCGGGCGGAGGCGCCCGCGTCCGGAGTCGGGCCGGCGCTGGCGCTGGGCTTTGCCCGCAGCCTGGCCGGCTCCCCGCAGCCGCCGCCGGTCAGCGTGCGCTTCCTGTTCCTCGGCGCGGAACACGGCGCCGGCGCACCGGGCAGCGCCGCCGGCAGCCGCCTGTTTTTGGAGGAGTTCCAGGCCGGCGCGCCGGTGGCGGTGCTCTACCTGGATCTGCGCGCCGTTCCCAGCCACTTGGTGCCCTATGCCGGCGGCGCCGGGATCGAGTCGCCGCCGTGGTTGTTCGAGCGCGTGGTGACCGCCCTGCGCAGCGCCGGCCCGCCGCTCCGGCTCACCGCCGCCAACACCATCCACCTGGTGCGCCTGGGCTTGGCGCAGGAATCGCCGGCGGCGCCGTTCCACCGGGCCGGCCATCCGGCGCTCTATCTGGCCGGCAGGTACCGGCCCGTCGACCCCGCGCAGCAGACGCGGTGGTTGAACCGGATGCAGGGCTTCTTTGCGCTGCTGCTGGCAGCGTTCGACGGCGGCGTGCCCGCTGACTGGGACCGCCACTACTTGCTGTTCCAGCGGCCGGGCCGAACGCTGATCGTGAGCGAGTACCACTACGTGATCGGGCTGCTGGCGTTCCTCGCCCTGGCGGTGACCTACTGCTTCGCCGCGTCGGCGCGGCTGCGCTACTTCCTGGCGCCGCTGGGGCGCGGCCTGTGGCGCCTGCCGCTGCTGGCGGCGGCCGCCTACGCGGCCATCGGCGCCGGCAGCGCCGCGGTGCGGCTGCTGTCCGGGCTGCGCGGGACGCCGGCGGCGTGGCAGGAGGCGCCGGCTCTGTTCCTGGCGCTCAAGGTGGCCGCGGCGCTGCTGGTGGCCGCCCTGCTGCGCTACCTGACCGGCGCGCGCTGGCTGCCGCGGCGGCACCGGCAGGAGGTGGTCCGCTTCGATTGGGCGGCCGCGGTGGTGCTGCTCACGGCGCTGACCGGCGCCGCCGCGGCCGGCAACCTGGCGCTGGCCGCTCCGCTGGCCTGGGCGCTGCTCTGCGCCCTCGTCGCGACTACCGTCCGCAACCCCGGCATCAGATTTCTCTGCATCCTGCCGGCGCCGTTGTGGCTCCTCGCCGCGGGCGGGGGCCTGCTGGCATTGCCGGCGCTACCGTTCACGGAGTTGCTGCTGTTCCCGGGACCGGTGGCCGACCTGATCGCGGCCGCGATGGTGCTGCCGTTCGTGCTGCTCGGCCGCGCCGGGGTGGCCGGCTTGCGGCGGCCGGATCGAACGCGCGTGCGCGCCCGCCGGCGGACCCTGCTGCACGCCCGGACCGCGGCGCTGGCGGTGCTGCTGGGCGCCGGCTCCCTGTACGCGCTCACCATGAATCTGTACGGAGCGGACGGCCGGCAGCCACTCGCCGCGCGCGCGGTAGTCGACCTCGATACCGGACGCAGCAACCTGCAGCTCTCGAGTCCGGCGCCGATTGGCACGGTGGCGGTAACCATCGGCGGCGAGCAGCGCGCGGTGACCACCCGGGAGCGCCAGGTCATCGTGCCGGCGCCGGTGCCGGCGGGACTGATGAGCGTCACCGAGTCGGCGAACAGCTACCGCGACCGGAGTACGCTGGCGCTCGGCCTGAGCGCGGCGGGCGAGCCGCGCGCGTTGCGCCTCACCCTGGAGTCGGACGACGAGTTCACGCTGCTCGGCGCCAGCCATCGGTTCCGGAAGCTGGACAAGGGCAGCTACCGCATCCTGGCGGGCGCGGCGCCGCCCAATCCGCTGGCGCTGGAGCTGACCGTGCCCCGCAACCTGAGGTTGGTGCTCCGCTACGAGCTGGAGTACGACCGTCCGCCGCTGCCGATTACCGTCGCCGGGAACGACCGGATGGTGCTCACCTCCACCCAGGTGCGCGGTTCGATCGCCCTATCGAGTTGATTTTTTTTGGGTGCCCGGCCGCCCGGCCCGTTGCGACGGGAAGCGCGCCGCCCGCCCCTAGCCCTTAGCCGCCCGCGTTGCGCACCGCGGAGATGTAGCTCCCGTCCATGCCGTCGACCTGCTTTACCCAGGCGAGAAACTTTTCCGCCTCCGCGCGGCTGGCATAGGGACCGACGCGCACCCGAAAAAACACCTCGGCGCCGGAGGTGCGGGTGGTCACGCGGCTCACGATGCCCTGGTCGCCCAGCCGCCGGCCGAGAGCGTCCGCCCGCTGGCGGCTGGCGAAGCTGCCCACCTGTACCCAGAACTCATGCAGCGCCGGCGGGGTGAGCTTGGCCAGCGTGGTGCGCGCCGGCGACGGCTCGGCAGCCGGCGTGACGGCGGGGGCGGGGGACGGGGTACGAACCGCGGCCGCGGGCGTAGCGTTGGCCGGGGCCGTGTCGGCCCCGGCGCCGCCCGTCCGGGCGCTACTCGTGGTGATGGCGCGTACCGCCGGGGCGGCCGCCGGGGTGGCCGGAGCCGGCTCGGCGAGCGTTACCCGCGGCAGCGCCCGCCCGGCCGGGGCGGCCGCTCCGGCCGCGCCCGCCGCGGCAGGAGCGCCGGCCGCCGCGTCGCCGCCGGCAACCTCCACCGCGACGCTGAGGCCGGAGCCGGTGACCGAGGACTGCCCCTCGCCGCCGCCGGCGGCGGCCCCCGCGGCAGGTTCTCCGGCCACGTATTCGAAGGCCGCGGTACTCGGCTGGGCGAGCGGCTGCGCCGGGTCGGTCCGCGCCGCCGGGTCAACCGGGCTCAACCAGAACAGGCCGCCGGTCAACACCACCACCAGCAGGAGGCCGACTCCCCCCATTACCCACCAGAGCCGATTTCGTGAATCCATGAAAGGCACCCCCTGCGCGCGACGCGGCGAATCCGTACGCTTCAATATCGACGCACCGGCGCGGTTACTTGACGGCCGGCGCCGGCCGGCGCGCCGTCAGGCGCCGAACGCGGCGCTCAGGCGCGTCCGTTCGGCGGCGGGGAAATCCTGCCCGGTAAACAGACGAAACTGCTCGCAGGCCTGGCTCAGCAACATTTCACCGCCGGTGATCACCTGGCACCCGGCGGCCCGCGCCCGCCGTACCAAAGGGGTGTCGGGGGGCGTGTACACGACGTCGTACACGATCTCGTGGCCGGCAAGCGGCAGCGCGGCGACGGGGTCGGCTACGCCGGCGCCGCCGCCGGGCTGCGGCGTGCCGGCGTGCGCCTGCATCCCCACGCTGGTGGCCTGCACGATCAGGTCGCGGTGGCCGGCGACGCGCGCCGCCAGGTCCGCGGCGCCCAGCGCTACGGCTTCGGCCCCCAGCTCCGCGGCGAGGCGCTGCGCCCGCGCCAGGCTGCGGTTGACGATGAGCACTTCCACCCCGGCGCCGCGCAAGGCCCACACGATCGCCCGCGCGGCGCCCCCGGCGCCGATGACCGCGGCGCGGCGGATGCGGCCCGCGGCCAGCGCCGGCCGCAACGGCGCCAGAAAGCCGGCGGCGTCGGTGTTGTAACCGGACCAGCCGCCGCGTTCCCACAGCAGGGTGTTGCAGGCGCCGCAGCCGCGCACCGAGGCGTCGCGGCGCGCCAGCAGCGGCAGCACCGCCTCCTTGTGTGGGATGGTCACCGACAGCCCGCGCACTCCCAGCCGCGGCGCCAACTCCAGGAACGGCGCCACCTCGTCTACCAGGAACGGCACGTACACGCCCGCCGCCCCCGCCGCGGCCAAGCCCCGGTTGTGCACCTCCGGCGAGCGTGAATGAGCTACCGGGTTGCCGATCAGGCCATACACCGGCGAGTCGGCGCGCAACGCGCGAAAGCGGTAGCGCCGCTGCATGGTCACGGGGTCGAGCTGGCCCGGCGCGGCCGAGCGCAACCCCGCCGCGGTAGCCGAGGTAAAGGTCAGCCACGATCCCAGGCGCGCCGCCAGCACCCGGCTCGGCACGCCGTAAGCGCCCATGCCGAGGACGATGCGCGGCCCCCGGGCGGCCTGCGCCGCGGCCACCACGCGCGCCAGGTCGGCGGCCCCACGCGGGGTCACCGCCAGCTTCGGGATCTCGCGCGGGCCGCGCGGCAGGGCGCGCAGCAGCGCCTCCGGGTTGGCGGGGGTGCCCTGCGGATCGTGCAGCGAGCGGATGACGCGCGGCCCGCGCGCGGGCACGCGCACCGCCGCGGCGGGCAGGTCCGCCTCCAGGTCGAGGTAACGGTAGCGGGCCGCGGCCGCGGCCTGCAGCAGGCGCCGGCGGGCGCGCTCGGCGCCCGGCCAGCTCCCGCCGTCGCAGGTCCGCCGGATGGTGCACAGCGCCGGCAGCGGGCACTCCACCGGGAAGCGCGCGATGCCCGGCCACTGCGACGGGTGCAGCAGGTCCACACGCAGCTCCACCAGATCCACCAGCGCCTGCAGGCGCCGCGCCTGCGCCAGATTCTCGGCCAGCGTGGGCGCCGTGAGGCACAGGCACAGAAGCGGAGCGGTCACGGGCGGGAACGGCGGCCGGCGGCTACTGCGCCGGCGGAATGTAGAGGTGCCACCCGGGAAGGATCAGATCGGGATCCTCGATCAGATCGCGGTTCCGTTCCCAGATCTTGCGCCACAGCCGGGGGTCGCCGTAGACGAAGTCATACCCGGCAATGCGCCACAGCGACTCGCGGCGCCCGGGAATGAGCCGCACAGTATAGGTGGTCATGACCGCGAGCGCCGCGTACGCCTCCCCGGCGCGCCGCGCCTGCTCGAAGGCGGCGGCGGCCGCGCCGTAATCGCCGGCGTCGCGCCGCGCCACGCCGTGCAGCCACGCCGCCTTGGCGTGCTGCAGCAGTTCGTGCTGCGGCACCGACTCGAGCGCGGCCTCCGCCGGCGGCCCGGCCGTGGCGGCAGCAGCGTCCCCGTTCAGGAAGGGGGCGCCCTGCCACGGCGCCGGATCGACGACCGTTTCGGCAGCGGTGATCACGGTCAGCAGCGAGGCGCTCTCCAGTTCCGCCATCACCGCGCGCAGCAGCGCTTCAGCCTGCTCGGCGGTCCCGTCGCCGGAGGCAGTCTCGGCAGCGGCGGCCGCGGTGTCCGCGGGCACCCCAAGGGCCGCCCGGCCCGCCGCCTCGGCCGCGGCGAAGTGGCGCTCCGCGGCGGCGAGCGCGTACCGCTCCTCCAGAGCCTCCCGGCCCTGCGCGTAGCGGTCGTTCATGGCTGCTGCCTGCACGGCATCGGCATCCGCGGCGCCGGCGAGCTGGTCCTGCAGCGCCTCGGTGGCGCCCTTCAGCTTCAGCACCCGGGCAAGCTGCGCCGCCACCGAATCGCGCAGCTCCCGCATGCTCCGGATCGCGGCGTTGGCCGCGGCGTCGCCGGCCGCAAGGCTGCCCGCGGCGAACAGCTCCTCGACGCGGGCCACCTCGGCGGCCGCGGCGGCGTATTCCTCGGGCATGAATTGATCGGCCTGATGGTCGCGGAGCTCCTGCTGCAGCAGCTCCATGGTCAGCCGGAGCTGCTGCCGCGCCGCTCCCAATGAGTTGCGGTAGGCGGCCTCGGCCTTGCTCCGGGCGCGCTCCAGCGCCTCGGCGGCGCCCTCCGGGTCGGCGGCGCGCAACCGCTCCCCCTCCTGCAGCGCGTCACGCGCCTCCCGCAGCACCACCGGAGCGTAGGTCTCGGCGCCCGCCTCGACAGCGCGCGCGACCGCCACCCGCGCCTGCCGCCGCGCCTCGGCCAGGGCGGCCGCCTGCTCGCCGCCCTCCTCCGAGGAGGGCGGCGGCGTCAGCTCGGCGGCGGCGGGCTCAGGGGTAGTCGCGCAATGGACAAGGGCGAGCGAACACAGCGCCAGGGCGGCAACCCGACTCGCGGCGCCACGCACCGCCCGTCAGGTGCGCACGCCGGCGGGTTGGGCAACCGCGGCTTCACTCTCCATGTCGAACACGTGCAGCTTGTTGACGTCCGGGTGCAGGTTCACCTCTTCGCCGACCTGGAAGTCGTGCCGCGGCGGCACCCGGGCGATGATCTGGTTCTTCGAGGTGCTCACGTACAGGTGAATCTCGGCGCCCAGCGGCTCGACCACCTCCACCCGCGCCTTGATGTTGTTCTGCGCCGCGGGGGTCTCGTCGTACACCAGGTCCTCCGGGCGAATCCCGAACAACACGTCCTTGCCGACGTGCGCGCGCAGGTTCTCGGACATGTCGCCACCCAGCCGGATCTGAAAATCGCCCTCGTCAATGCTCAGATGGCCGTCGGAGTCGGTAATCCGGGCGGTCATGATGTTCATCGGCGGGGAACCGATGAAGCCGGCGACGAAGCGGTTCACCGGTTGGTTGTAGAGACCGAGGGGGGTGCCGATCTGCTGAATCACGCCGTCACGCATCACCACGATGCGGTCGCCCATGGTCATGGCCTCCACCTGGTCGTGGGTGACGTAGATCATGGTGGCCTGCAGGCGCGAGTGCAGCGACGAGATCTCGGCGCGCATCTGCACGCGCAGCTTGGCGTCCAGGTTGGACAGCGGCTCGTCGAACAGGAACACCTTGGGCTTGCGCACGATGGCGCGGCCCACCGCGACGCGCTGCCGCTGGCCGCCCGACAGCGCCTTCGGCTTGCGGTCCAGCAGTTCCTCGATGTCGAGGATGCCGGCGGCCTCCTTGACCCGCGTGTCGATTTCCTTCTTGGCGTACTTGCGGATCTTGAGACCGAACGCCATGTTCTCGTAGACCGACATGTGGGGGTAGAGCGCGTAGTTCTGGAACACCATGGCGATGTCGCGATCCTTGGGCGCGACGTCGTTCATGATCTTGCCGTCGATGAGCAACTCCCCCGAGGTGATCTCCTCCAGCCCGGCGATCATCCGCAGCGTGGTGGACTTGCCACAGCCGGAGGGGCCGACCAGGACCACGAATTCCTTGTCGCTCACGGCGATGTTGGCCGCATCGACCGCCTTTACGCCACCCTCGTAGACCTTGGTTACGTTCCTGAGCTCGACATTTGCCATATCCTGCCTCTCGTTTCCCGGCCACCGCGCCGCGGCGCGCCGGGGTGATTATCCCATCAGTATGCAATGACCATACCGAAGCGGCGGCAACGTGTCAAACGGCGCGCGCGGCAAGGCGGCGGGAGCCGGGCCGCCCGCCGCAGGCGCCGCGCGCCGCCTCCCGCCTTCGGCGCCGAAGTTTCCGACGCGACCTCCGTCCGGGTGGCCGCCGCAGGCCGGTCCGCTGCCGTGGAAGAAGGGACAGACTGCCAGGCACGTGCCCAGTGCACGGGCACACGGTCGCGGCCGGCGCAGCCCTGCGCTCCGCCCCAGTTATTCGCGTTCGATTCGCACCAGCGGCACGATTACTTCTTCCAGGGTGATGCCGCCGTGTGATACGGGGTGTTCCTGGGGGCGGACGAACGCCGAGCGGCCCGGCGCGATCAGCGCCAGATAGTCGTCCGGCAGGCCGACCGGCGGCCACTCGACGGCGCCGGGGAACCGCGCCGCGACGCGCGCGCGTAGCGCCGGATCGGAAAAGACGCGCACGCGTTCGCCGCGCAGGTCGGCGGCGGCGCCCTCGCCGGGATTGCCGCAGCCGGCGGCGGCGACGTTGCCGTGATCGGAGGTGAGCCAGACCGCGAAGCCGCGGTCGAGCAGCAGGTCGATCAGGGCCGCCAGCATGCCGCGCCGCGCCCATTGGCGCACCTGGTTGTGCATGCCGGACTGGCCGAGCGTCATGCCGTGGATGATCCGGTCGACCGCGTCGACGACCAGACCCGCGGCGCGCATGCGCGGGTCCGACACGAGCTGCGCGGCGCGGTCGAGGTCGGCGGCGGCGCGCAGATTCTTTGCGTAGCCGACCGCCGCCGGGGGCAGCCCCTCGTCCGCCCAGAATCGCTGCCAAGCGGCAGGCTCGCGGTCGGTGGTGCGGATACTCGACGGGAAGTAGAGCGGCGGGCGGCCGCTGAAGCACGCCTGCCGCGACACCGTGGTGAGCGTGGGCGCCCACGCGAACAGGCTCTCCTCATGGTAGCGGAAGCCGGGCCGCTGCTCGGCCAGCACGCCGCGCACCGTAGCCCACTGGTCGAGGGACAGGCCGTCGATCAGCACCAGCGCCGCCTTGGCGCCGGCGGTTTCCCGGAGCGTCCGGGCGAGCATGCGCGGTACGTGGTGGATCATCACCGGCGGCAGCGGCGGCTGGTTGTGGAGCGCGCCGTAGTGCTGCGCCATCCAGGCCGCGAACGCCGCGTCGACTCGGTCGCGAATGCGGTCGTAGCGGGACCGGATGCCGGCGTCGGCGCCGGGGCCGCCGGCACTGGGGCCGCTTGCGCCGCCGCCCTGGCCGCCGTTCCGGCCAAACAGGAGGGCGTTTACCTGCGCCCAGCGGCGCGCGAACTCCAGCCACTCCCGGTGCGGGGCAGTGCCGACGGGGATTGAGTTCTCGTTCTCGAGCGCGTGCAGCAGCCGGGTCAGCCGGCGCCGCCGGTCGGCTGCCGGGTCGGTTCTGACGCCGGCGGCCTCCCACGATCCGGCCAACCGGTCGGCGCGCGGATGGGTCACCGGCCGCAGAAACCCCTCCAGGAAGAGGTTATCGACGTAGACCCGCACGTCGGCATGGTCGAACGGGATGGCGGCCGGTCCGGCGTAGCCCAAGGCGGTCTCGCCGATGGCGCCGCTTGCCGTGCGCCGGTCCAGAAAGGCCGGCCAACGCTCCTGCAGAAACGCCAGGAACGCCTCGCGGTCCGCCATTATGGCGCGCAACGGCCACGCCGCGAACGCCGAGTTGCGCGCCAGCAGCCGGAGCAGGTGAGCGTCGAGCGGCGCCGGAATGCGAAGCCCGCGGTAGTGCCGGCGCAGCAGGAAGCGGAGCAGATCGGATTCCTGCCAGATGGTCTCCGGCGCGATCCCGAAGACGTGGCGCAGGACATAGCCGGCGGTCCGGTCGTCGCCGAGGGAGCGGGCCGGCGGCTCGCGGGTCTGCGCCCCATACAGGGCGTCGAAGCTACTCCGCTCCAGCGTGGCTATGACCGCATGGCTCAGGTTCGGGAACAGATCGCCCAGGCTGAACGAGACCTGCCGGCCGGCCTGCACCAGGTCGTACGGCAGCGCGCGCAGATCGGCGTCAGCGGTGCGCAGCACGACGGCCCGATCCGTCCGCTCGCCGCGGTCCCAGCGCGACCGATAGCGCGTCTCGTAGGCAAAGCGGCACGCGACGCGGTCCTCAACCGTCAGCAGCTCGAATCCGCGCTCCTCGATCGCTTCGAGCACTCCCGGCTCCAGCAGCAGCCCGTCGGGATCGGCGGCCACCGTGAGCCGGGCGGCGGGCGGCGCCGCGAACTCCTGCAGAATCGCGTCACGCCAACTCTTCATGCGCCGCGCGATCCCTCTACGCGGACCACGATCACCGGCGCAAGGTCGGGGCTGGCCTCGGTCTCACGGTCTAGCCCGGCGCGCCACGTCCGCTCCTCGGCGGCGAGTTGCTCCAGCCGGTGGGTGCGCACCGCCGGCAGCCCCAGCCGACCGATGGCGCGGCGCCGGGCGGCGAAGGAGTAGTCGCCCCGCTCGCGGCGTGCGGCGATCTCCGCGCGGTGGGCGCGGACCAGCTCGCCGTAGACCTGCCGGCCGTGCTCGCGGGCCGCCCGCTCGACGGCGGCGAATGCTACGGCGGCGGCGTCGCCGCTCAGGCAGCGCCCGGCGGCCGGCGCGCCGGCCAGCAGCCGCTCCCAGATGAAGCGCGCGGTCGGCGCCAGTACCCGCCCGTCATCGTGCCGGAACAGCGGCAGCAGGCGGTTCCGGTCCCGGTCCTGTTCAGTCGCACGCAGGGTGATCTGCCACAGCGACCAGAGCCCCTCCACTTCGCCCGGCAGCCGTTCCAAGGCCAGGCACGGGATCGGCTGGCCGGGGGCGAACCGGGGCAGCCGCTCGGCCAGCGCGCGCACGCGCGGATCTTCCAGCGTAATCGGGCCGGCCGCCGAGCTCCGTTCCCCGCCGGGCCACGTCAGGTCCCACGCCCCGCCGCTCCGGTTGGCACGGCCGCCGTGCGCCCGCAGGTAGTTGACAGTCATCGTTTCGATCCAGTGCGGCAGCGGATGGGAGCGAAGCTGCCGCGCCGGCCCCGGATCGAGCGCGCCGGCGCTGCCGAAGACCGCGGCGCTCTCGCGGACCGCCTGTCCCTGCCGTTCGACCTGGCGCACCATCTCCTCGACTCGGGCGGACAGATCGCGCGGGCTGACGATCGCTTCGACGTAGAGATCGTCGAACATCTGTCCCGCCTGCGCCGAATCGAGGATGTCCTCGGTCTTGTCGACGCCGAACTCCGCCAGAATGACCGCCAGCTTCTCCTCCAGCACCTCGCGGACGCGGTGCTCAACCGTATCCCGCACCACGAAGTTGACGGCGCGCACGGCGTGGTCCTGGCCGATGCGGTCGACCCGGCCGATCCGCTGCTCCAGCTTCATCGGGTTCCAGGGGATGTCGTAGTTGACCACCACGTGGCAGAACTGCAGGTTGAGACCCTCGCCGCCGGCGTCGGTCGACACCAGAAAGCGGGCGGCCCCGGCAAACGAGCGTTGCGCGGCGGCGCGCTCCTCCGGCGCCATCGATCCGTTGAGGCAGACGACCGGAAACCCGCGGTCGGCCAGAAACGCGCGCAACATCTCCTGGGTGGCCACGAACTCGGTGAAGATCAACACCTTGAGATCGGGGTCGCTCTCCTCCTGCTGCAACCGGTAGATCCAGCCGAGCAGGGCCTCCGCCTTGGCGTCGGCGCCGGCGCGTTCGGTGCGCCGCGCCGCTTCGAGCAGCAGCTCCACCTCGGCGCGTTCGTTCTTGAGGGCGCTCAGGCGGCTGGAGAGTAAGGTATCGATCCGTTCCTGGCCGTCGAAGTCCGCCCACTCCTCGTCGGTCATCTCCGGGAACAACAGGAGCTGGTCGTCCGGCGCGTCGAGTGCGGCGAGGCGGCGTTCCAGGGTGACGCGGATGGCGCGGGTGGAGGAGGTGACCAGCCGCTGCATCAGGATCATCAGGAAGCCGAGGTGGCCCTTGTGTTCGCGCAGCGCCCGGTTGTAGCCGTCGCGCGCGTACTCGGTGACCGCCTCGTAGAGGGCGCGCTGGCCGGCGTGGCGCTCCTCGCCGTAGGCGATCGGCTCCAGGCGGGTGTGGCGCGGCTTGAACAACGGCCGGCCGTCGGCGTCGATCGCGCGCCGCTTCTCGGTGCGGATCACGAATGGCTGCACGCGCTCGCCGGTCAGGCCGCCGGCATCCGGGAACGCGGTCTCGTCGACCAGCGACATGAGCCGGTGAAAGGCGTCGGTCTTGCCCTGATGCGGGGTTGCGGAGAGCAGGAGCAGGGAAGGGGCGGCGTCCGCCAGGCCGCGGCCGAGCAGGTGGCGGGCGACCTGATCGGTGCTGCCGCCCAGGCGGTGCGCCTCGTCGATGATGACCAGGTCCCAGCCGGCGGCGGTGAGGTCCTCGAACCGGTCGCGGTTGTGTTCCGCCACCCGCTCCCGCGACCAGCCGCGGCGCCCGTCGAGCGGCTTGACCGCGTCCATCGGGCAGACCACCTGATCGCAGGTGCGCCACACGTTGTCCGCCGGGGCGATGCGGCGGAACGCCGGAAAGTCGCTTGGAATCAGGGCGCGAAACTCCTCGCCGAAGTGGGTGCGCATCTCCGCCACCCACTGGTTGACCAGCCCCTTGGGCGCCACCACCAGCGTGCGCCGCACGCTGCCTCGCAACTTGAGCTCACGCATGATGAGCCCGGCCTCGACCGTCTTGCCGAGTCCCACCTCGTCCGCCAGCAGATAGCGCACGCGCCCGCCCGCCGTTGCCCGCGACAGCGCCCGAATCTGATGCGGCAGCGGGATGACCTGCGACTCGATCGGCGCCAGCAGCGCATCGTCCTGCGCCAGCGCGGCGGCTACCCGGGCGGCGGCCGCCGCGTAGGTGAGCCACGCCTGGCCGGCGCTCTCCGCTTCGGCCACCGGGCGCAGCCGGTCCGCCGGCACGCGAACGAACTCCTCGGCAGCCGGCAGCCAGACCCGGCACAGCGCCGCTCCCCACAGCTCCTGCGCCTCCACCACGCAGCACACCTGCCGGTGCTCCACGCTCCACGCCCAGTCCCCGCGCCGCACCGTCATCAGCCTGCGCCGGGGGGACGCCCGGTACTCGTCAAAGTCCTTGAGCAGAGTAGTGGCATAATGAGTTCTCTCGAACAGCAAGCAGGTCCGATGCGATCACCGCAAGATCGGAGAAAAACTGTTGCCGGTCAGGACGTTCCCGCCAGCGGATCGTATCGAACAGAGGCTTGGGGAAGGAACGCACCACGTCGGCCGCCGTTGCGGCATCGAGCCCCGTTTCCTTCTGGGCCGCCTCCTCCATGACTTCCGACCACAGGAAGGTCTTATGATTGCAAATCACCCAGATATCAGCGATATCCTTGCTCTCCAATCGGTACAGAGCCGTAACCTTGTTCGAAACGATATTGCGTAAGGAATCGATACGGGGAAAGATACCGCCTCGCACCGGCGCACCAAATCGCGGCGCAACGTCATTGACCAGATCGATCTTGAGCAGCGCTTCGCGCTCGCTGACCAGCAGCCGCACGTACTGTTCGGAGCGGACGAAACCATCGCGGTCAAGGGCATAGCCACCCTCGCGCAACGCCCGTATCATCCGATCGACGAAGCGGTCGAACCCGGGCTCCTGATTTACGAACAGATCGAGGTCATCGGAGTACCGGTATCCGAAGTAGTGTCTATGGAGTGCGGTACCACCGGTCAGATAGAACGGTGTTTCGCAAGCGGTCAGCGTGTTCAGCACTCCATTCTGCAGGGGGTACAGCGTCTCCTCGTAGTAAGAGTCGGATTCGTTCATAGCGCTCCCGAGTGGATGGCGGCCAGAGCCGGGCTATCGTCTCCGGCGTCAACAGCCGCCTGACTTCCTCGATCGACAGCGCGGCGACGATGCGCTGCCACGGCAAGGTCTGCAGCATTCTTACGAACAGAGCCGGTTTGTCGAGGTGACCGATCCGCTCCCGCCGACCGCGCAGCACAGCCACCACATCGCCCGCGTCATACCGATAATCCCACACGACGGCGCGCGCGATGAGGGTCAGATCACCTTCGTCCATGACCGTCAGTATAGTACAGTGGGCACAGGCATGACAACGCCCGATCGCCCTTGGTGGGGGATACGCCGTCAGGGGGCGGCGCCGGCCACGGGGGACGAGGGGCATCCTTCATGATTCCGCCTCGGCGCGGGTCACGGCCTGGTCGTACCACATCAGGAGTTTGGGGTCTTCCTGCAGCACGGCGTCGGGAATCTTGTCGGCGACGGCGACGATGGTTGCGTAGTGGTGGTTCTGCCACGCGCGCTTGAAGCCGGCGCGGACCGCCTCCATGCGGAACACCCTGAGCCTGCGTTGCGGGGACTGCCGGTACGCCTCGAACTCCTTGAGCAGGGAGCGCTCGCGCAGTTTCTCCAGGTCGCTGGCCCGGTTCGGGTCAGGGACGTACCAACAGTCCTTGGCCCTGGCGCGCAGGGTCTGATCGTCGCCAACGCCGTCAAGCCGGTCCCGAAGTTGAGTCGGCACTTCGCCGGCGCCGTCGTAGCGCAGGAAGTTCTGATCCAGGATGGCCGAGAGCTCCATGTTCCGCTCATGTTTCTGCCAGCCTGCGATCTCGCGCAGGAAGCGCGGCTGAAGGTCCTGGAACCTCTGCGGCGCCGCGCTCAACTCCCGGCGCAGCCACCGGATGGCGGACGACTCATCGACGATGAAGATCTCGAGTTGCGGCGCCTCCGGCGCGTTCAATCGCGCCCGGTCGTATTCCGTTGCCTGGCTCGGAAGAAAGTACATCCCGTCCCGCTCCTCAAAGCGCCGGGCCAAGCCGGAATAAAACTCGACAGCGTCCATCGGCACGGCAACGCCCCGCAGTACGTGAAAGGCGACCATGCGATCGAAGAGGAGGAAGTTATGCCGCTCGCCGAGCGCTTCCAACCGGCCATCCTTCCACACCGATACGGGAAGCTGACTCAGATGTTCGCGCACGAAGTCCCAAACGCCCTCGTCGGTTCCGGCGTGCAGGGCAAAGCGCTCCATCAGTGCGGTGTCCGGCCGGTAGGCCGATATGGCCAAGTCCTGCTTCACGGTGGCGCCGTAACTCAGTTGCTTCGTGGTGCCTTTCTTCTTGTCCAGAACGCGGACATCCGCGATCACGAATCCGGCTTCCGACAGCGCCTCCTGGATCGCCACCCACACCGCGTTCCGGGAGTTGTGGAACTCGACCGTGATCCAACGGCCGGGCTTGAGCACGCGATGAAACTCCGCGAACGACCGCCGCATCGTCTCCTGATACTCGGACAGGTCCTTCTTGCGCACGTCGTTGATTACCGCTTCGAGCGCGGCGTCGGTGCGCGGCCCCAGCCACGCCTCGACCAACGTATTCAGCTCGGAGTAGTTGAGGTTGCCGCCAAAGGGCGGGTCGGTAAAGATGTAGTCGACGCAGGCGTCGCGCATGTTCCGCAGATCGGTGGCGCTCTGGGTGCCGACAAGAACGCCGGCGCCGCGCGGGCCGCGCGCGCATCGGCGCAGGTCGCGGATGCGATCCGCCAGGTAGTTCGTGGCCGGAATCTCGACGGTCAGCGGAGCGACGTACAGAGTTCCCGACAGCGGCCCGACGTGGCGATCATGATTTGGCATGTAGCGGTTGAGACGACAGATCCGCTGGATCGCTCCGGTGAGCACGTACAGGCCGAAGAAGCGCGCCTCGGCGGCGTCGAGCCGGCCGACCGCTTGCCGAAAACTCGACAGGATGGCCAGGTTGCGCTTGGTGAAGAAGTGATGAACGTGAGAGTAGCCGTGCGAGCGGAGCGGTTGGGCGGTGTTGAAGCCGTCCGGCATCGGCACTGCGGGCGGGGCAGGGTGGATCGCGGTCTGCTCCCATTCGGCGATGATGGCCAGGTCGCGGTCGTCGGGCGTCTTCTCGAAGCGGCGCGTGCCAACCGAGTAGTTGATCAGTACGGGCGCCTGCTCCGCCTGCCTGATGGTCAGTCCGAGCTCGGTGTCGAAGTGGCTGCGCCATGCCCGCTGCAGCGTCGCGATCGACTCGACCGAGCCGCAGGATGGACACGGCGCTCGTTTCGGCACGGCCTGTTTGGGGCCGCGGAATACCAAGTCCCAGTACACGATTCTCCGGCCGCAGGCGGAACAGAAGAACACGTCCGACCAGACGACGTACTCGATACGGCCGCGGGCGGCGCCGCGGGCGGCCCCGTCGTTGACGCGCGCTGCGGGGTCCTCGGCGCCGCGCGGCCATCCGACGTGGGCGGTATGCAGCGCCGCGTCGAATCGGGCGGCGGTCGCCCGCACGGCTGCTTCGATCTCATCGAGATAGTCGGCAAACAGGCCGATCGCGTTGGTCCCGGCGGCGATGAACGCCGCGGCCGGGCTCAGATCGCTGAGAATCGCCCGCCGCGGCCCGTAGTTGCGGCCGTCTACCCGGGCCGCGTCGCCGCAGAGTTGCGCCGCCACGCCGGTCATGCCGGTGCCGCAGAACCCGTCGAACACCACCTCGCCGGGTTCCGTGTAGTGCAGGATATACGGAACGATGGCGTCAGGCGGCACCTTGGTGCTGTAGTAGTGCGCGAAGTAGAGCGGATCGTTCTTGCCGGCCGCGATGTCGGCGGCGAAACTGGCAACGTCGGCGCGGCGGTCACGTTCCTGCGACTGGGAATCGAGCTCGCGGGTGACGAACGGGTTCGGACACGCCGTAAAGTACGGAGCCAAGGACAGATCAAGGAGATCAGTGGCCGCGGACAGCGGCATGCCATCTATGTCCACCATCCGTGCAAGTTCTTCCGGCAGTGAGCGTTGATCGCAGTCGCGCCGCAGACTGCCGCGCGTGGCTTTCGCCATGCCGGCCTCGACAAAGTCCATGACGCGCTGACCGGGCACTAACCGGAAGCCCTCCGACGAAGGAAACGAGCGACGAGCGGCAGCATGCGCTTCAACGTGCTGCTGCCTCCGTCACCGCCGCTGCGGGTGCCGCCAAGGTTGGGCGGCAGAATACCGCGCAGGACCGCGTAATCCCAACCGTCGCCGAGCTCCGTAGCGTGCTCATCCAGATGGCGAATCCAATCCTGGGCGTCCGCCAATCTCATCGCGTCGGGCTCTTCCCTCCTGAGATCATTGATCCGCGATTCGTGAGCGGCAACCCACTGCCGAAACGATGCCCGTGCAATCGACACGCCACTGCTGGAAGCCTCGCGCTCTATCATGCTATCAGCGTCAGCGGCTTCGGCTTCATCAAGATCAAGCATGATCTCGAAGTTTCGGTCGAAGCCGCCGGACGACAGATTCGCCGATCCTACCAGTCCTCTGGCGCTATCCGCCAAGTACGCCTTGGCGTGCAGCCGTTGGTGGACGATTAACCGATGCTCGTCTCCCAGAGTCTCCAGGAGCGTCAGCATCGCCCGTGGATCGGCGACACCGCTGAGCCAATCGGACGGGCTCAGCCTGCTGACGACCGTCATTTGTGGTCCATCGGGATAGGGAAACGCATCGAACAACCGGCCCAGGCCCTCCTCGCTGTAGAACGGGCTGCAGGTCAGCAGCCGATTCCGCGCCGCGCCAACGATTCTGTCGAATGCATCCCATGATGCCCGGATCACTCGCGCCATTCTCTCACTATCTCCACCCCTGTCGCTTGGGAGTCACATCGTTAGCGATCGAACGGCGTAGGCGAAGCGCTTGGAATCGAAGTGGCGTTCCTGCCACGGTCCGGGAGGTAACTGACCGTGGAGAAAGATAAAGTACGGAGGGAGTGCAACGCCAATCAGGTCTCATAAAGGTAGTGCGCCATGAAGTTCGCGAACCCTATCTAAGAAGTCTTGATGCGCCTGGGTCGTGTCATGCAATATGGTCGCCCAGGTCTTGAGAGTAATGTCATCATCCCTTTCAATCGTATCCCCGTACAGGCGATTGCTGAAATTTCGTTTGTCACAAATTATTGTAAGTCTGACTCTCGGAAATCGCATTGTCAGTTGCTCGCTCTCACTCAGGAAGTCCATAACGGTGTAGCGATAGTCGAGCGCGCGCTGACACTCGTCGTCGGTAAGTGTATGGCCCGGTCTCTTGATCTCCAAGATCTCGATACATCCGGCGTAGCTAAGCATCACGAAGTCAGGTCGCTTGGCGGAGTTGATGGAAGTAGTCACGATCTCCTGTGCGGTATTCCTGAAACACCAAGACTGAAACGCATGTCTGAGAGACTCAAGCGTCTGATTCCGTGTAAGTGGAGTCCATTCGGGGTACAATATCCACGGGGCACTCTCGATCAGTCGCTGTAACTGATACTCGCTGGTCGAGGCAGACTCAATCAAGTCTCTCAGAGTCTCCACCGCATCGATGCGCTCACGGGCTACTTGGCCGAGCGAGTACATCTCCGCGACACTGGCCTTCTCGAATAACTCGATGACCGGTGCCAGGGTTCCTGCGGACAGACTGGCTGCCTCGTCAAGTGTCTGCAGAGGCGTTTCGTGTGGGCCAACTGGGTCGGCCTTTCGGCGCGCGGGCATCAGGTACGTTCTTAGACCGATCCGCCGCGCACTGTCAAGTACGCGGAGAGGGGCGCATTTCCAGGTCCTCGCCCTCAACGCCGACCGCGCCACCGCCGAAGCCCGCGCCAGCGCCGCTAGATGCCGGTGACCGGCAGATCAGTGCCGGTTGACCACGGCGGCATATCGGGTGATCCTTGACGGAGATGGAAAAGAAGCTCAAGCACCTCGAGTTCATTCAGGGTGTCGTCAACCGTCTCGGCGCCAACTCGTTCCGCGTGAAGGCCGTAGTTCTGGTCTCCGCTCTGTTCGTCCTGGCCGCGCTCGACGGACGGATCGCGTTCTCCTTCATCTCATTGCTCCCTTTGATCTTCCTGTGGACGCTGGATGGCTACTTCCTCTGGCAGGAGCGGCTGTTCAGGGCGCTGTATGACCACGTACGCACTCTGGAAGAGTCCAAAATAGATTTCTCGATGGATGTCCGCCCGTTCATGAGTGACCGTCCACGACCTTGGCAAGGTGCGACGTTCTCGAAGACGCTGCTCATGTTCTATGTCGCGTTGATCTCGACTGTCGTCCTTGCCGCTGGTTTGTATTTGGCTTTCAATGGCGGGGCGTCGTGAAATGCCAAGTATTCTTCAGCTTCCATTACCAACCTGACTCCCGGCGGCAGCCTTCATGATTCCGCTTCGGCGCGGGTGACGGCTTGGTCGTACCACATCAGGAGCTTGGGGTCCTCCTGCAGCACGTCGTCGGGAATCTTGGCGGCGACCTCGACGATGGTGGCGTAGGCGTGCTCCTGCCACGCGCGCTTGAAGCCGGCGCGCACCGCCTCCATGCGGAACACCTTGAGCCGGCGCTGCGGGGATTGCCGGTACTCCTCGAACTCCTTGAGCAGCCCGCGCTCGCGCAGCTTCTCCAGGTCGCTGGCCCGGTTCGGGTCAGGGACGTACCAGCGGTCCTTGCCGCCGGCGCGCAGCTCGGCGTCGTCCTTGTCCCGGTTGCGCAGCTCCTTGAAGTTGCTCGACAGGTAGGCGTGTATCTGGCTCGGCATGTCGCCCGCGCCGTCGTAGCGCAGGAAGTTCTGCGCCAGCAGCGCCGACAGGTCCAGCATCTCCTCGTGCTTGCGCCAGCCGGCGAGCTCGCGGATGAAGTGCGGGTGCACCTCCTGGAAGGTCTGCGGCTTCTTGGTGAGCGACTGGCGCAGCCACCGGATCGCCGAGTCCTCGTCGTCGACGAAGATGGTGAGCTGCAGGAGCTCCTTGGTCTTGAGGCGGCGGCGGTCGTACTCCGGGACCTGCTCGGACAGGAAGAACATGCCGTCCCGTTCGGGGAAGCGTTGCGTGAGCCCGGCGGAGAACTCGGCCGCCGACAGCGGCACCAGCACGCCGCGCTGCACGTGGAAGGCGACCATCCGGTCGAACAGCAGATGATGCAGCCGCTCGGCGATCACTTCCGCGCGGTCTTCCTTGGCGACGAACACGGGAAGTTGGCGCAGGTGAGTCCGCACGAAGTCCCATACGCCGTCTTCCGTTCCCGCCAGGGGCCGAAAGCGTTCCTCCAAGCCGTAGTTGGGTTTGTAGGCTGAGATCACCAAGTCTTGCTTGACGGCGGTGGTCGTTACCTGACGGAAGGAACCTTGCTGCTTGTCCAGGGTGCGCACGTCGGCGACCACGAAGCCGGCGGCAAATAGCGCATCCTGGATGGCGTTCCAGACGGCGCTGCGCGAGTTGTGGAAGACGACGGTCATCCAGCGTCCCGGCTTGAGGACACGGCAATACTCGGCGAAGCAGCGTTGCACCAGGCGTTGATAGTCGGTGATGGTCTTGCCCTTGGCGCGGTCGATGATCGCCTCCGGGCGGCTGGCGGTGAGGACGCGGTGCCACGATTCGACCAGGAAGTTGAGGTCGGCGTAGTAGATGTTCTCCCCGAACGGCGGATCGGTGAACACGTAGTCGATGGAGTCGTTCGGCAGGGTCGTCTCGCCGCAATCGCCGGTGCCGATAGCCGCTACTCCGGACTGCGAATTCTGGAAGGAGCGCTCAAGCGATTTGAGCTTCCCTTCAAGGATGTACCAAGGGCTGATCTCGGAGACTTGCGACGGAACATAGTACACCCCCGTGAGATACTGATTGACCTGAGAATATCCGGTAGGCCGGAACCGATTCAGCAGCGACATACTCCACACGGCCTGCTCGACGAAGAACAACAGGACGTTTCGTAAACGATGATCGCCACACGCGGTAGCCCGCCGCCACAGCGCGGCCAAGGAATGAGCAGCTCTCGGCAGGAACATCTGGCGGACGTGGCGAGTCTGTGTCGTGCGTACTCGCCCCACCCTGGTCATCTGGCAGTCCGGGAGTTCATCAGTGGGAAGTTCAACGGGAACATCGAGGTTGTAGATGCGTTCCAGCAGGTGCTTGTCATTGGCATCGAGCGGTTTCTGGTGCCGCTTCGATAGCGTCGTGTAGTTCAGGAATACCGGCACCCGTTTGGGCGCGCGGACAACCTGCCCCGACAGAGCATCGAGAGAGGAGTCAAAGTGCAAATCCATGCGTTCCTTCTTCTCGACGGCGCCGCAGTGCGGGCATTCGATACTGCTATTGATCCGGGACGTTACCGGATCGAGCGCCGCTTCCAGGAACACGATCTCGCCGGCGCACTCCGGGCACGAAAAAACTTCGCTCCATACCGTGTAGTTGATCCGGCCCTGCGTCACCCCGTCGGTGTGCAGCGTCCGGTACATCCAGCCGATCTCGTCCTCCACCTCGTCCAGGAGCCGCCGGGCCGCTGCGGCGAAGGCGCCCACGTCGAACGGCGTGTTGTAGTTGCCGGCGATGAACGTTGCGGCCGGCGACAGGTCGCCCAGGATCGCGCGGCGCGCTCCCCACTCCGGCGCGGGGCGGCCCTCGTCCCGCCACTGCCGCTCGATCTTCCGCCGGTAGTCGTCGGACGCGGCGCCGCACCACTGCGCGGCCACGCCGGTCATGCCCGAACCGCAGAACCCGTCGAGCACCAAGTCGCCGGGCCGGGTGTAGTGCAGGATCGACGGCACGATCGCCCGGTGCGGCACCTTGGTGTGGTAGCCGTGCGCGCGGTAGAGCGGGTCGGTTTTCCCTTCGCTCACGTCGACCGCGAACGGCTCGCGGTGATACGGCTCGTCGGCGTCGTAGGGGCGGCCGTAGTGCGCCACGAAGTCGGCCAGGAACGGGTTGGGGCACGCCGTGTACCACGGCGGGTCGGAGAGCCGCAGGATGTCCTCGTCCTCGCCGGCGGGAAAGTCGGGGCGTTTACGCAGTTCCGGCAGCAGCGCGCGCAGCCGCTCCAGGAAGTAGGCGCGGCGTGCGTCGCCGGAGGCGAACGTGATGCCCATACACTCGACCGGTTCGGCCGCCTTACGCCGTTCCTCGAACAACCGCCCGCTGCCCGCCGTGGCGGGAACGACCTCGCTCCGCTCCTGCGCGCCGCTGGCCCGTTCAGCCATACAGGTCGCCCCCGGTGAACGGCGCGGTGACAAAGCGCGGCCTTGGCCGCCGGTGTCCGCGGGCCATGCGTTGCGTGATTCTCACGTCGGTAGCGGTGGAGTGACCAACCTCCCCGGCGTCACGGCCGTATCGTTGTTCGGCGAAGCGGTGCCGGTCCAGCTCCTCGCGCAAAGGAGCAACTCGAAGGTCTTGCGCGCCTTGTCGCTGTCGATCACCGGCGGCACGTGGCCCAGACGTTGCCAGCACCGGAAGATCGCGCGTATGCCGGTTCCCGCCTGCTCGCTCAGCCCGATTCGCCGGAACGCGGCCACCACCGCCGGGTTGCGGACCTCTTTCTCCGTGGGGCCCAGCAACTCGCCGGGCGTGGCGAAGGCATCCCCGGGATTCCAGAACACGGTCCGGTCGCGGAAGAACCTGATCGACGCCTTGCGGCCGTGGTCACCGTAGTCCTGGTGGATGAGCAGATTGATGGCGGCTTCCCGAAACGAAACGTAGTCGGGCGGCTCATCGTTCCGCCGGAGCGTCGCGGCATCCAGCCGGAACGGATGCTCGGCATGTCTATCGTAGCGCTCGGACAGCATCAGCCACGCCTGAATGAGATTCTCCTCGACGACGATCCGGTCGTTCCAGCGCCGGTCCGGGGACCAGGAGTCGAAGGGAGCGTCGATGAACTGGCAGTCGACCACGGGGCGCGGAAGTGTCCGGCGCACGTGACGCCCGCGCCCGAATACCAGGACCGCCGCCCGCGTCGGCGCCAAGCGGTCGCCGTGTTCCGCGACGAACCCCCATTCGTTCAGGAACTCGACGTCGGTCAGTGCCTGATGTCTGCCGGGGTTGCGGTCGTCGAACACGCGCCGGTACCAACGGACCGACGCCGGATCGAAGAACTCCTCGGCATCCATGTCGACCAGCAGCTCGCCGTCGTAGCGGTACGCCGACCGGGGCGCAGAGGCTCGTGCCTCCTTGATCACCTCGATCAGCCCCTCTCCTGGTCGATTTCTGCGACACTCTCATGCAGGTAGTGGATGATCTCCTCTCGATTTGTGATGAGACTGGAGAACTGTTTTTCACAGACGTCGCTGAACCGCGCCAGCACTTTCCGGCCGATTGACTCCTGATCTTCGAAGATAGCCAGAGAATGAAACGGGATAGCCCACTCCCGAAACTTGAGCAGCGATATCGTCGCATCTCTCGTCCGGCCATCACTGGTAAGGGCGTGAACGAAGATCGGACGCGGCATCCCGTTGATCCGGCAATCCACGGTATACCTACCTTGAGGATCCCGCTCGCTATCGTTCCAGTCGAAGGACCGCCGTTCTGCCGGCGCCGCTTCGCTCAATAACGATCGAAAGTCATCCATGAACGTGGATCGGACGTATTCTCTTCCAAGGTACGTGACGTCGGATATCTTGAGAAGCGCCTGAACGAATGAATAGAGCGCGTCCCCGTATCGCTCGTTTGGCACACACAGCGTCAACTCGCCATTTCGGTCCTCGACTCCAAACCTGGAAAGCGCATTAGTAATGATCTTATGGCGTGTACCGCTCAGAAGGTCCTTTTCGTCGATGTCATAGGTGAGGCGCATGAAGGTATGCGCCTCATCGGATAGCACCCACTGCGCCCCTTCTCTCTTCAAGACGATGACCAAGTGATCACTGTCCTCGAACAGAAACGGCGTGAGCACGCGGAAGCGATCCAATCCTTCAGGTTGTAGCCATATCTGAGCTGATACTTTCTTGTGAAAATCGCGTTCTATCGTTTCTACAGTCATCACTGTCGCTCCTCGAATAGATCGCCTTGTAATGTCCGCGGAATTTCGACCCGTGCGTCATCGAGCAGACACTTCAAGGCACCATGAAAGTCGCTGTAGCGGTCGGTCAATTCTGCATAGTCGTCTTCTCTGTGCCCGGCTCTCTGGTATCGCTCCGTAGCCATATGGATATGAAATCCATCGATAGTGGCGTCCTCGATCGGGTTAGTGTGCCGGTGGCTTCTGCCGTTGTAACGTCGGAGTCGAAACACGACGTTCGATCGTGGATTACGCACCGACAATATGATTGAGAAGTCGAGAGAATAGACCATGTTCTGTCTGAAAATAAGTCGAAACGCACTTCCTGAGTCCCCGATAATATCGACCTGCCGCTCGCTGTGGCCTCGTTTGCGAATCAGGCGCGTCCGGTCATGCCAGTCAGTCGGTGCCCGCTTGCGCTCTTCAATCAGCGCCGTGATCTCCTGGTCAGTGTACGTGATAGCCATCATTCCTCCAGGACGATGCGGACCTTGGCGGGGTCGTGGCCGCGGGCCTGCTGGTCGACGTAGGCGGCGAAGCGGTCCTTGATGTCGTCGATGGTCGCCGGGGAGCCGGCGGAGCGGAGCGCGGCGCGCAGCTCCGTGGTGGTGACGGTGACCTTGGTGAGGCCGGAGAGAGCGTCGCGGAGCGCGGCGATGAAGTCTTGGCCAAGCTCCTCCGGCAGGGTTTGGGACGTGACGAATGCCCGGACCATCGACCGCTGCCCCGGGCGGAGCAGCTCCAATTGGTCCTTGATGGTAGGGTCGTCGAGGTTGGAGAGCAGGGCGGCCGTCCAGTCGGCGAGGAGGGCGTCGAGTTCGGCGTCCAGAGCCGCGAGCACCATGGCGGCGGGCGGCGCGGTCGCTTCGGCGGCGGGGCGGAAGTTGCAGTGCGGGCACTCCGCGGTCGCTTCGAGGTCGCGCTCGGTGAGGGTGAAGCAGGTCCGCACGTCGGCCAGACCGTGCTGCAAGTCGGCGAGGCGCTGCCGGGGCAGCAGGTCGATGGTGGCCAGCGCCGTGGCCTGTTTCAGGCGGTCGTCGTTGAGGAGCTTGCGCTTGCGGGCATCCTCGTTGGCGCCGAGGCGGGCGCGCGTGTGCAGGTCGAGGTAGGCACGGACGTACTGCGCCTTGAGGTCGGCCAGCGCCCGTTGCGTCTCCGGCCGGAATGCTGACCGCGACCGCGCCTTGGGGTCAGTGACCCGTTCCAGAATCACGGTCCGCGCTTGTTGCATTCGCTCCGTCCACTCGTGGCCGCTCGGTAGCACCGCCTCCGCCGTTGCCAGATAGTTGGCCGCGCCGCCCAACGCCGCGGCCAACCCCTGCACGGATTCCACTTCCCGCAAGGCGTCGATGCCAGCGCGCTGCCGCTCCACCTGCTGCGCGTCGTAGCGGAAGTTCTTGAGCCGGCCGGGGGTGGAGAACGCCTGCAGCGACTCCAGAAACTCCTTGGCAGCGTCCAACTCGGCGCGCGGGCCGCCGTCGGCCACGGCCTCCACCAAGTTCCGGCCCCAGAAGTGGACGCCCTCCCGCAGCGCCTGCTGCGCGGTCACCAGACGTTTCACCCAGGCCTCGACCGCCTTCTGCAATTCCCGGACCGGCTCATCCTTGCCCTGCGCCACGAGCTGCGCCATGCCGGGGGTCAGTCCCAGGAGCTCGAACAGCGCGCTCAGCGCCGGGATGTTCCACTCCTTGGGGCGCTCGACGTGCTTGAAGTGGGCGAGGTCCTCGACCGGCGTGGCCGCCAGCACGGCCGCGTCCGCGGCGTCGAGCTTCTTGCCGGCGATGGCCAGCACCAGTTCGCCGGCGTAGACCAGGGCCGCCAGCAGCACTACCACCCACTCCGGCTCCAGCCGGTAGGTGTCCGGCGCCAGGTACTCCACGTCCCGCACCGCATGGATCAGCTCCGCGCGGTTGAGGACCTGCCCCGGTCCCTTGGCGCGCAACGCCTCGACCACGTGCCGGGCGTACCGGGAGCGGCCGGGGTCGAGCCGGTCGCCGTCGAGCAGCTCCAGAGCGTCCAGGACCTTGGCGCCCTGCCGCGTCCGGGCGGCGCCGGCGATCCACCGTAGCGCGTCGCGCACCGCCTGCGGCCGGTTCGCCGCGGTCTGGTAGTCGGCGAAGGTCGGATATTGCGGCGCCTGCTCCTCGAAGTGGGCGGCCAGCGCGGCCGAACCGACCGCGTTCACGGCGTCGCGCACGTTGGCCCGCGCGCCCGCGCCGGCGCCCGTACCGGTGAACGCGCCGCCGCCGCCGACTCCCCGCACCCACCCCATCAGCGGCTTGGTGCGGCCCCGGCAGGTGACCCGGAACGCCGCGGCCATCCGCTCCTGCAGCCAAGTGGTCAGCGTCTGCAGGAAGCCGCGCGCCCGCCCCTCGTAGGCGTCTTTCGCGGGTCCCGACGTACGGGACGCCAGGTCGGCGGCGGCGGCGTGGCTGCGTAGCGCGTGCCGGAACGCATCATCCTGTTCAGTGAGGCGAAAGAAAACCTCGTCCGGCTGCTTCTCGTCGCGGTAGGGCGGCGGCTCGTGCGGCTGGATGAAGTACAGGTAGAAGTCGCGCGGCGGGACCGCGGTGGAGCGCTCGTTGGGCGCCCCGAAGAACAGGTAACCGCGCCGCGCCGCGCGCCGCTCGCGCCACTCCAACTCATGCTCCCAAATCTGGTAGCCGGTGACGTAGGTCGCGTCGGTGCATTCGAGCACCTGCCGGAGCGCCGCGTAGTAGTGGCGGTCGAGCTGCGCGTCGTCGAGCGTCTCGGCGCGCTGTTCGATCAGGGCGTCGTAATCGTCGGTCTTCTTGAGGTCGAGATAGTGCTGGCCGTTGTCGGGATTGGTCGAGATGAACTGGCCGCTCACGGTGCGCCGTATCTCGCGCAGCACGACCTCCACCAGCGTGAGCAGGTCGTCGGCCGGCTCGCCGCCCAGGTCCTCGATCTCCGGCTGATAGAGGCACAGGCCGTCGCGCAACTCCGCCGCGGTGGCGCCGAGCGGAGCGTGGACGTCCTGGTGCGTCAGGCGGTGCACGGACAGGCCGTGGATGACGCGTAGCGCCACCGGCCGGTAGGCGGGCCGGGTGTACGCCTGGCCGATGCGCGCTTCCAGCACGTCGCTGCAATCGATCACCGCCTTGATTTCGGGGTCGGCGCGGAACGCCGGGTTCCCGCGCAGCGTGCGCCAGTAGTCGTCGTAGGCGATCAGACCGGGGCGGTCCGCCGGCAGCGCTTGGTCGATGATCCCCTTCATGGCGACGGAGAGCGCCTTGAGCACCTCGCGCTTCTCGATCACGGTGATCCGTTCGAAGGTATCGATGAAGTCGGGGTGCACGGGGAACAGGCGCACGAACTCGTCCAGGCGCTCGTTCATGGCGCCGTAGAACCGGGTGAACGGCGTCAGATAGTCGCGGATTTGCGTCTGCTGGTGGCCGTTCTTCTTGAGGAGGCGTTCGGCGACCACGAACTTCACGTCGGCGCGGGCGATGAGGAGTTGATCGAAGCGATCCTTGACGCGGCGCACGCTCTCGGCCACGTGGGCGAACCGGTGGCTGTCGAAGATCGCCTCCTGCACGCCGGCGATGAAGCGGAAGCGCAGGTCCTTGCACACCTCGCCCACTTCGCGCAGGAAGTTGAGGTCCAGCACCAGCTCCTGGTCGCGGCGGCTGCGCAGGTAGTCGAGCAGCTCGTCCACCACCAGCAGCAGCCCCTGGTCCGGATAGTGTTCGTGGAACGCCGCCATCATCTCCTCGAACGCGCCTTTGTGGTTCGGGATCGTGTCCGTGGGCGGGAACCGGTACTCGACGCCCCAGGAGGCGAGCGCCGCTTCGAGCTGCGAGCAGACGAAGTCGCGGAAGTCCATCGTGGTGGCGCCCATCTCGGTGCGGGCGACCTTGAAGCGGCCGGCGATCCGGCCCGCGGCGTCGGCTACGGCCCGGTTGGTGAGCGCCTCGCGCAGCTCGCCGCGTTCGGCCACCGCGGAGATCACCGACATCAGGTGCGACTTGCCGGTTCCATAGTTGCCGACCACCAGGAAGCCCTTGTTGTCGGCGGGTTGGTCGAACTGAAGCTGCGGGATCAGGACCGCGGTGAGCTTCTCCGCCATCTCGTCGCTCACCACGTAGGTGGCCACCAGCCGTTGGGCGTTCGACTCGTGATCGGCGTCGCGGAGCTGCACCACCGTCTCGATCGGCTCGAACCGGATCAGGTCGCGGTACGTCATCATGCGTTGGCCGGGCTTCAGGTTACGCCGTTACGGCGACAATCGCCAGACCATCGCGCGGGTAGCGCCGGTATTCGGGATGGCCGGGCTCGGCGCAGGTGAGGTGGCGGTCGTCGAGCGCGCCGTTCCACGCCGCCACCAACGTGCGGTGGCGCGACGCGCCCTGCAGCAGCGCGAGCGGGTCGAGCTGCAGGGCCGGCTCGAACAGCAGCTCGGTGTTGTCCAGCAGCACCGGCGAGCGGCCGCGTCCGATCACCTCGTCCAGCAGGCGCGGGACCGCCAGCGCCCGCTCCCGCGCAGACCGGTCGAGCAGCCGCCGCGACAGCTCCAGGTTGAGATTCACCACCGGCGCGCCGGTGCGTTGCGCCACCCCCTGCAGCGCCGCCGTCTTCCCGGTCCCGCCGGCACCGACGACCAGGATCAACCGATAGTACAGGTCCGCGGCGCCCTCGATCCGCTCAAGAATCGCAGCAACGGGATCGTCACTCATCGCCGGCCTTCCGTTCACTGAGCAGACGGAGCACTCGGTTGGCTTTTGGCGCGTCGCGTGAGTCGTTCGCGCAGGCCGCGTTGGTCCGGCTGCGCCGCCCGGACCCTGTGGCGCACGTCTGCGGCCTCGGCATCATGGCGCCGCATGTACTCGTCGATCTGTTCTTGATGGGTCAGGCAGTAGGCAAGCACGGCATATACGTCCGCGAGCCGTAGCGTGTCATATGATTGAACGATCGTCTCCGGCGTTGCTCCACTCCGAAAAGCATCGACTACAACCTCAAGCAACACACGGGTGTCGCCGATGCGGTAGACGCCTGAGGGCTCCTCTCTGAGCGGGACCTCAACAGGCTCGATCGTCGGCATGGAGGGGAGCGGACTGGCCATCAGGGTTCACCATAGCTCGTCGGCGCCTCGGTTGCAAGCGAGCGCCTCAATGGAGACTTGGTATCCTTCGGCTTCCTGTGGGCGGCAACCTTGAGCAGCTCCCGGAGCCGGCTTTCCTCCTCCGGATCAAGCCGCCCGCCTAGCTGTGGCGCCTGCTCAATGCTTTCGATGAGCTCCCGTTCCTCGGCGTCAAGACAAGTAAGCGGTGAATCAGTCATTCCTCCTCCTGGGGTACGGATGCGCGCGACCGCTCGGCCCAGAGTTTCAATCGGTCCGCGACGATGGTCTTGATCGGCTGCTCGCCTAGAGCGAGGGTGCTGCGGCGCCGCACGTCGAGGCAGAACTCCTCAGCCTCCGCGTAGCTGATCGCGCCAAGCGTCTTCGCGATCGCTTCGGGCGTCGGGCCAAGCGGTTCATTGAGCGTGGCGGCGAACCGCGCGAGATAGGCGGTCAAGCCCTGCCGAGTCGGCGGGTTGAGCAGGAGACGCACCTGGAACCGGCGCCAGGCAGCCCGGTCGAGCAGCTCGGCGTGGTTGGTCGCCGCCACGACCACGGTGTAGCTTGGCAGATCGTCCACCTGCATCAGCAACGACGTAACCACCCGCTTGATCTCGCCGGTTTCGTGAACGTCGCCGCGCTCCTTGCCTACCGCGTCGAACTCGTCGAAGAACAGTACGCAGGGGGTTGTTCGGGCGTAGTCGAAGACCCGCTTCAGGCGGGCGGCGGTTTCGCCGAGAAAGCTGCCGATCATCGCTTCGTAGCGCACCACGAAGAACGGCACCGCCAGTGACTCGGCGATGGCCTCGGCGAGGGACGTCTTGCCGTTGCCGGGAGGCCCCACCAGCAGGATCCGGTGCCGTGGCTCAAGCGAATGGGCGCGCAGTAACGCGGCCCGGTGCTGCTCCTCGATCAACTCATCGCACGCCCGCCGCGCAAGATCGGAGAGGATCAGGTCCTCGATCCGCCGGCGCGGGATCAACTCAAGCAGAAACTCCCGGTGGCGCTGGCCGTGACCGATGAACTTCGCCGCGGCGGGATTCGCGCCGTTCACGTGCATCGCTGCCGCCAGTCGCTCAGCCAGTACGTTGTGCCGCTTTGCCCGTTCCTCGGCGATAATCGCTTCGGTGACGGCCCGGGCTCGGGCTGCGTCACCGCTTGATCCGGCCTTTACCAGCGAAACGAGGAGGTCGCTCCGCGCCATAAACAGCCCTCCCTTGTTTCATCGGCTCCCCGGGTTGGAGCGCATTCGTCATGATACGGGTGCCTGGCCCGATTGTCTACCGTTGGACCTTCCTTGCTCCAACTCCGGCGCCGTCCGTGCCAAGCCACGATGCTCCGGCGCTCAGTTCGAAACGGCGGCCGGCTCACGCGGCGGTCCCGCCAGCGCAGCGCCCCGGGCGGTCCGACGATGCCGTAGCGCCTCGTCGACGGCCTCATCTGTCTCGACGCCTGCTCGGCGTGCGTGGCGGCGGTTCCAGTTCAAGCAGCGTTCCGGCGTCTTCGGGCGGAAGGGTCTTCATATGCGCAAGCTCGTTGCGAACATGACGCAGAAAGCCTACCTGTCGCTTCAACCACTGTGGAGCGTTCGTACGCTCGAGATGCCATGCCAATGTACCAATTTCTATCTTACGAGGATCGTAGATCTTCTCGCCTGCCTGAGTCTGTATAGGTAGCTGTAAATAGCGCCTACAACGAGGTATAAGGGAGACTCTTCGCGCTTCGACAAGCGGTAGCAGAACGGCCGATTGCCCCGCCCATTTTCGCTGACTCACCAAAGCTGAATCGTTCGAGACCGTCAGAAGCGCCGAGTGCACGATAGGCCGATCCGCCGGACCGTCCACTGTTCCGTTCTCCCAGCACCGAATCGTATCCGGAGTCCACCCTCGGCCGTGCGCGTAGTCCCGAAGCGCGGAATCCGGGGTCAATGCCTCTATCGGTGCGATCAGAAGCCGCTCTGCAAGCACGCAATCCCACTGGGCTATCTGCGACACGGTGTGTGCCACCAGTGATCGACGTTCAAGATGCTCAATCCTTCCCGAAAGCCGAAATAACGCAAATACAAATAGATCCAGCGTATCTACAACGTTGCGAAAGTCCCGACGTACAAGAGCGACCTCTTCAGGGACACCTTCCTCAACTGTCGCGCCAGACAGAACGACGATGAACAGTGTACGACTCAGTAGGTCCACGCTACGACACGCATCGGCATAAGCCGCTAGAGCGGCCGCCCACTGGGCCCAGTTGCACCGGCCAATCTTTTCTATCCAAAGAAGCCGACCCTGAAACGCAGTGGTATCCGCTAGATCCGCCATGTCCCGAGCCCTATATGCGGCGACATCAGGACACAGGCGCTCGCGCAGGAACACTACCGGGTCAGTCGCCGCTGATGCGTCGATGGACGTCCACGCGCTACATACCGGAGACAAGCGCTCTCGGAGCTCTGTCTCTAGACCTGGTGGCATTGAACAAGGAAAGCGAATTACGACGTTTGATCCATCCCGGATCGCGTTCTCAATGCCTTCAACAAAAGAGGCGGGACGCGGCAGGGTCCAGATATTCACGCCGGATCAGTGAGTAGCTGACCAACCACGGTGTCAATTTCCCATGTAGTGCCGGCCCGGCTCACTATGTGAAGTAGCTCAGCCCACCTCAATATGCTCATAAGGTGATCGGCGTCCACGCCCCGGTCCTCAGCAAACGGCTGCAGACCTGCGAAATCGGCAGTATTCAACTGAGCTAGATCGCGCAACACGTCCGTTCCAATGCAATCAAGGCCGAATTGCTTCTCGAAAAACGGACGATTACTTGAATCTACAAACCAGCTGTCAAGGCGCTCAAGTCCGACCTCGAAGTCCCTCTCCTCTCTCCACAAATCGTAAAAGCGCTGGAGCAACGCCCACCATCCTCCCGTATGCTCAATGATCTCCCGACACTTCTGGGCCGCGTCAGGAATACCTACGTCGTTCATCCACTGTAGCAGAAAACCTTCCCTCCACGGACGCAGTGGAACCCACTCAAGCCCACCCTGAAAAGCGAGCTCGTCGAGTCCCCCGTGCTCTGAATAGACTTGCAAGAGACGTGCGGCGTCCGCCATAAACAGTACGCGGACGTTTTTGTCTCTGCGTCCCCGAACGTTGAGCTGGTGAACACGCTGTAACGACTCCTCCACCCACTCCTTGTCCCATGGAACGGTGCTGGGTACCACGTAAATGGTCGTACCTTCGGATCGTCGGTCATAGCGCCTCGAAAGCTCTTCACCGAACTCGTGGCGAGTCAGCGACCGTTCGAGTGGGACAACAAATCCGGAACGGTTTAGGAAGCGGAGAACATCGTCGTAACCAGACGCCATCAAGCCACAGACTATTGAGACACCGTTCTTCATCGCGCGAAGCGATCCCTCCTGCTGGTAAGTAAGTGGATTACGGGACGGAGAATCCCCGCCACTAGGATCGTGAGCCCTAAACGTAGTAGGGTCAATCTCCTGCGGCAATTTGCGATCTCTGAGAAGCCTCTCCCAAATTTCTTCCGAGGAACCCATAAGCATCAACACGTTCGGGTTGCGCAGCGTATATCGGTGGTCGTCAACCTTACGCAGCACTCCAAGACCGTCCATTTCGTCGAGAAGGGACCGAAAGCGGTCGGTACCTGTCTCGAAGTCCTTGAAGCCCTCTGGCCAAAAACCCCGGGCCTTTTCGTCTATCTGCCGGCAATCAAGTCCGTCGGAAAGGGCGGAATGTTGCTCATTGCATTCGTAGGCAACCGTGTAGGCAATCACCTCGTATCGAGGATCGAGCTGCAAAGTCAAACGAAACCTCTGACGAAACTCTTGGCGGAGATTCGTATCTTTCAGATAGGTGTCGTCAACGAGCGCCTCCGGTATCGGAAACGGAGGCGCGTCAACCACTCTATTGGCCATCGATTTCACGAGGTCGGACCCGTAGAGCTGTATGAGGTGCGGATAGTAGTTGGTTCGGGCGAGAACGCGGAATACAAGATTGTCGTCGAGCCGATAACCAGCAGCAGTAAGCGGTTCGAGGATCAGTGCGCGAGCGTCGCGCCAAAGCGGACGAATTTGGATGGGTGTTCCGAAGTGCCCGAGTGGATGATTCGATGACTCGGCGGTCCGCAACACGTTATGAAGGCCGGCGAAGACAACCTTGATCGAGCGTTCGGTGGCATCCATGAGACCCTTCAACCGGGCCGACTCCCGATATTCGGTGCCCATCCGTCCCTGCACTTGTTGAGCGTCGACCTCTAGGAACTTGTCGGCCTCGTCTAGCAGAAGAAGGAGCCTTCGTCCTGATTCCTGCTTAAAATAGCCTTCAAGAAATCTCACGAAATCTTCTATACGCCTTCGGATGTTAGGTGTATTTGGATTAGGGCCCATAACGTCGATCGGCACTTCCACTGCGTTCTTTAGCGCTCGCCAGATGGTGCTCCAGACGCCTGCAACCCCATGCTCGTAGACCCGATCATAGCCCACACCCTCACGCTTCAAATCGATCCAAACCGCGTAGGTATCATCAGCCGGCCGATGGTATCTTTTTTCGACTGCGCGGAGAAGCGCGGTCTTGCCCAGTTGCCTGCCCCCATAAATAAAGCAAGACTCATTCGGAGCCGCAATTTCTTCGATTTCACTCTCGCGGCCGTAGAACATCTCAGGGGGCACGAGACCGGCGCTCGTGACGTACGGCTGAACGTAGGTAAAGGGCAATGAACAGGCAAACAGAATCGGCACTCGGGACCCAACAGCGCCGCACAGGTACAGAATCAACACATCATCGACTATAAGCAGGCTGCGGGAGCGTTCGCGAGTGAGGCGAGCGAGCACGGCTCGACGTGAAGCGTCTAGCGCGGCGAAATACAATACAATCGTTGCTTGCCGACGGTCCCCACTGTTTGCATGCTGAAGGATATCCTCCTCCGTTGGGCTTCTCCACAGGAATACGATCCGGTACCTTCCGCTGACGGACGAGCCGAACTCAGGAATCGGACACCGCTCCCTACTGTCCAACGGTTCGGTCTCGACGAACGCCTCGGCAAGATCGCGGTGACTCCGCGACGTAAGGTGTACCCGGCATACAAGGAATCCAATCTCGGAGAGTAGTGTCTCGATGTGACCCTTTGCTGAATCGGATAAACGGCCAGCACGCCTTAGCGCGTACCATGCTGTCAGCATGCGTCGAGCTGATTCTCGTCGCTCGCGAGACACAGAAGTAAGATCCATGCCTCCAAACACGTCAGAGTTTGTTACTTCATGGATCACCTGGGGGGCCGGCCGGCCTTCTATCTCCTTCCTGATAGCCTCAGAACGTGAGGGATAGAAATCAACAAATGGCTGTGATGGCGGCGTATCGCTCGATAGGCTGATGGCCTCCGGCCGTTCGATTACCTCGTTAGCGGTGATGATATCTCCGCTCCTGATGGCGTCGACAATCACAGCGTAACGTGAACTATCGCGCTCAATTCGGGAACGCTTAAGGCGGGCATGAGCTTTAGTCCTTTCCCGATCGAGCGCGGTGTCGATGTTGGCCACGATCTTGCGAAGGACGGCGTAATCAGATTCATAGTCGGCATTCTCGGTATGTTCGACGCCCCGCTCGATTGGAACAAGCTGCGATTCGTACGCCGTTCTCTCGCCGTCCTCAATGTGTCCGCGCGACAACGCTGTCGTGATCCTTGCCCTGGTATCATCAATCTCGTGGCGCAGGTCCCGTCGGCGTCGCTGTAGCTCCTGTGCCAATATACGGCGAATGTTGTCTGAGTGATCCAGATCGTTTGACTCAATCCAGCGGAGCATCTGCCGTGTGGTTCCGAAATCGCCGGACTCCAGCCGCTTCGTCGCCGCTACATCAAGATCGAGCGGTTTCGCGTTAATCAACGCGTCAAGCGCACTCTGTTCATCGCAGGCGGGTAGGCCGTTTGCACTAATCGGGATCGTTGGATAGGGAAACAGCGCCGATGCGAGAATATCTTGCGGATCGGGCTCTTGGTCGGACGCTTCCTGTATGAAGATAAGAAATCGATCAATTGCATATGCGGCGGTGCGCGCGGCAGCGACGAAAAGCATTGGCCCACCGCTATTGGAGATTGTTCGAAGCTCCTCGGCAGCGGGTGCACCGAGCCGCTGGACCCGATCTAGAAGTCTCGTAAGGGTAACAATGGTCTCCCGGGCCGGATTCGCTGGCTGTGATGCACGGAGACTCAGGTGACGACGAGCAAGGTCTACGGCACTCTGCGCGTGTTCGTAGAGCTGCGTTAGCGCGCGGGCTTCGATGTCCGGACCTGGTTGACGACCAATGAGATTACGGTCCGCTACTTTGACATGCTTATTGAAATCTCTTCGCGTATGTAATGTGCTAAGTGATTCCTTGATGGATGCATCCTCAGTATTCGCGGCGATGGATTTGACTAACTTACCGATGATCCCTTCGGGGCTGAGCCACTGCTTCCATACCGCAGTCGCGGGTGGATATATCAAGGTCATCCTCGACGCACGTTGGTGCCAGTCGGCAAGCTCGGCGCGGAGGCCATCGCGTTCCTGTCTCCATGCAGCATCGGAATGGGCGGCCCTCAACATAGTGGAGTCCACCCGCACTCTTCGCAGCTCGGCACGGCTCTTTACGACGGCATTAGCAAACTGAAAAAACGCCTTCAATCGCTCGCCAGGGGAAAGTGATGAAAGGATACTCAGCGCAGCGGACCCTGGCAAGAGCAGTGTCGGGCGCAATGACGCCGCGAGCGCAAGCATATTGTACTGGTCACGAATCAAGTCTTCCCTACCTTCGACGCAATCGGACAACGAAAAGCCCTCAAAGAGGCGACTTAGCTCGTAAGCTATTGGACCATCAGGTGAAGTGAGGTAGTCCGCTATCGCCGCGGCCTTGAGAAGTAGGGCTAATGGAGCGTCCGTCGAAATACCAAGACGACCGCTCAATGCGCTCACTTGGGCGGCGTAGGCAAGCCGAGGGGGAGATTCGCGTAGTGCGTCTGCAATCTGGCGTGCTGACGGTGCTGGAGCGGGAGGCTCAGCGGCGGCGGTGTCGGTGTCCGCGTCATCGGTGTCCGCGTCATCGGTATCGGGGTCATCGGTGTCGGCGCCGCCGGTATCGGGGTCATCGGTGTCGGCGTCGTCGGTGTCGGGGTCATCGGTGTCGGCGTCGTCGGTGTCGGCGTCATGGTGCTTGGTGCCCACCGGGGCGGCCTGTCGCGTGTCTGAGTGCGACGATGCTTTAGCAACGTCAACAGGGCCCGGTTCAACAGAAGCCCCCGGAGCCGGCGATTCATTATTAGGGTGTACGGTAGGTTGGGGCGGTGATTCAGATGTGGGACGAGGATCAATATCTATATTGAAGGATGCCCCAAATGGGGAAAGGTCGCTCAGCAGTTGGATGCGCGCGCTACGCTGCTCACTCCGCGAAGTGAGTATGGTACGGTCAAGATCGTCGATAGCTTCCTCAAGAGCATGAAGTTCAGCGAGATCACCACGGGCCGATACCGACATCGAATCACGCTGGGACTTTGCTTCAGACAAGCCGACGGCGAGACGACGGATCCGTTCTATAGTGCGAGGAACGACGTCATCTATTCGATCGATCTCTTCGTTGATCCGATCGGCGGATAGCGATTTAAGTTTATGCCAAGAGTCGGTTACTCGTTTACACTCGGCGTCGCTAAGCCATGAGAAATCGGGGTCTCGCTTCAACTCTCCTAGGAACCCGTTCACACGCTCCATTACTTGATTAAGTAGAATGGACGAGCAGCTCTCTCGTACCGGCTGTTCGATCGCCGAGAGTTTGCTGACGACGTCCTTGATGTTGGCGAGGACATCAACGTCGGGTGGGGAACTTAGTGCCTTATCGACAAGAGGCCGCAACGACTCGCAGAGTCCGATCCATTGATCGACAACACTCTCTTCTGGAGGAGCTTCGTCCGGAGAAGCACTATCGAGTAAGTCACTGAACTCCGTGGATAGATCGGGGACTCCTTTAATGGTGGCATGGAGTATCCGATCGTCGTCGACAATTACAGCGACAGAAACGCAGCCAATGCGACGTCAGTACGTTCATTAGCATCAAGGGAAGCCCAGCGATTGGCCTCAAGATGGTTTCGGATATCGTCCCATGCGAATGCTGCAAAGTCGGCCCACGGAATACCGGCGCTCAGCTTCTGGACAAGGTCAGGCCATTCCGCAAAAACCTCAGCACATCGAGCCGTGTCAGTGGACGAAAAATCATATGCTTCGACGTATTTGCTGAGCAAACGATGTTCGAGAGACGGGACATCTTGGGAGAAGTTTTGTCGGTTCTTAAGTCGAGAGAAGGTCACCTCCCAGACTGCGTATCGGTGAACTTTGTTGCGATAGAGTGTAGACAACAATATCCGGTTGCGTTCTCGGGATTTCAGTCGATTGCTCAGTCCCGCGTCTCGAACGGATTTGATGTGCTTTTTTGCAACTTCTATGAGCGTCTTGAGGCGATCGCGATTAATGCCGAGTTTCTCCTTTAACTTGTTGAACCCATCGTCGGTATCACACGATATGCAAAGGGGAAGGCCGTCACGTATACGGTGGCTCATGTCGTTGTCCGCCATGGGGAACTCCTCAAACCGGGCACCACGACCCAGATAGAACCGCTATCGGGGGTAGCAGAGGCCGTAGTGTGCCAAGCGACGTTAGGAGTGTCAAGGCTTGGCGGCGCGCGCGCACTGGCGGCGATCGGATCAGCCTCCTCCGCGGCGGGGTGGCGGAGGGGGGCGGATTCGGGTAAGGATTGGGGCGAAGGGGTGGTACGTTGTTTCATGCGGGAGTGATCGGGGCGACCGGCTATATCGGTACGCCGTATCGGAATGAGATGCGGGGGGCGCCGGGGGCGGCGCGCATCGTGGCGCTGTGCGCGCGCCGCCGCGAACGGCTGGAGGCGGCCGCGCGCGAGGATGGCTGCGACTTCATTACCGGCGACTGGCGCGAGGTGGTGGATCACCCGGAGGTCGATCTGGTGGTGGTGGTGACGCCGGACCGGCTGCACCTGGAGCCGGCGCTGGCGGCCGCGGCCGCGGGCAAGCACCTGTTCTGCGACAAGCCGGTTGGCGCCGACGTTGCCGAGGCGTACCGCATCTGGTCGGCCTACCGGGGCAGCGGCTTGGCCCACTACGTGCCCTACTGGACCCGTTACGAGCCGAAGTTCCGCCGCGCCAAGGAGTTGATCGCCGAGGAAGCGGTCGGCGAAATCAAGGTGGTGGTGTACCGCTGGCACAATCCGCGCCCGCCCTCCATGCCGTTTACCTGGCGCGATGACGCCGCGCTGTCGGCGGCCGGCAGCATTGGCGACGTCGGTTCCCACGCCTATGACGCGGTGCGCTGGCTGATCGGTTCCGAGGCGCGGCGGGTGGTCACCCAGGCCGGCGTCATCTCCCCGCCCAAGCCCGACCTGGGCGCCATCGACCTGACCGAGGCGTTGGAGTGGGGCGAGGCGCACGCGGCGCCCGAGGCGCAGGCGCAAGCCACCCGCGCCGGCAGCGCCTACGACTACGGCGCCATCACCTGGGAGTTCCACAACGGCGTCGTCGGGATGATGCTGCTGTCGCATGCCGCGGTGCTGCGCAAGGGGCTGGCGCCGGAGGTGGAGTTGCATGGCAGCGAGGCGTCGCTGGCCATCGACCGGGTGCGCCACACGGTGAGCCTGACGCGCGTCAACGGCGAGCTGGACGCGGTGGAGCAGATCCCCGAGAATCGGGTCAACCGCTGGGCCAAGTTCGTGCTGCCGGCGCTGAGCGAACGCGCCGCCGGCCAGCCGTGCGCGCATCCGGGGCTGTACGACGGCTGGCGCACGCAGGTATTCACCGAAGCTGCGGTGGAGTCGGCGCGCCGTGGCGCGTGGGTGGAGCTGGCTGAGCTGGACGCCGAAGCCTGAGCGAGCGAGCGGGAGGAGGAAGTCAGGATGGGAGCCACGAGAGTCAACCGCGTCATCGAATTGCTGGCCGCGGATCAGCCAGTCTACTACGTCGGCAGCCACTCCGGCGCCGTCCTGACCCGCGAACAGGGGACGCGGGACGCCCACACCTGGGCGGACTACGTCAACGTGGGCATGGAGCATGGCGCCTTCGACCTGGCCGGGCTGGACCGCTACCTGGAGGGCATGGTCGCCGCCGGCCCCACCAACAGCGGCCACCGCACGCCGGCGGTAATCGTGGAGGCGCCGGTGGACGGCACCAGCGAAGCGACCGTGCGCTACAACGCTTGGCAGTTTCGCCAGATTCTGGGGCGCGGCGCGCACGGCGTGTTGCTGTGCCAGGCCGAGACCCCGGACGCGGTGCGCGCGTTCGTCGAGTCGTGCCGCTACCCGCGCAACGTAATCGGGGTCGGCAAGGGGCTGGAACGCGGCACCCGCGGCGTCGGCTCCGAGCCCACGGCGTCGGCCATCTGGGGGGTGGACGTCGCCGACTACATCGCCAAGTGTGACCCCTGGCCTCTCAACCCGGACGGCGAGTTGCTGCTCGGCATCAAGGTGGAGTCGGTGCGCGGCGTGGCGCACATTGAGCAGATGCTGGCGGTGCCCGGCATCGGCTTTGCCGAGTGCGGCCCCGGCGACCTGCACATGTCCTACGGCGTGGAGCGCGTCCCGGAACAGCATGACCCGCGCGTGGTGGCGGCCGACGAGCGGGTGCGCGCCGCCTGCGCCGCCAACGGCGTGGCCTTCCTGAAGGCAGTGAAGCCCGACACGGTGGCGGCGCAGATCGACCGCGGCGTGCGCATCGTCTCCGGCGGCAGCGAACAGACCGCCCGCATCGGGCGCGCCCACACCGGCCGCACCCTCCCGGTGGGCTGAACCGGGCCTCGCGTCGCCCAGGCGGCTTGACCCGCCCGCGCGGCGGGGGACGCGAGGATGAAAGGGGCGCGCGGGCGGCTCGCCGTTGCGGTGCAGCTTCGGCGCCGAAAAGAGCGCCGGCGCCGCGCGGAGTCAGCCGCCGGCGCCGGGTATCAGGCTACGTCGACTGCCCGCCCGGTGCGCCCCGACTCGATGGCCGCGGCCACGGCGGCGGTAATGTCCCGCCCGGCCTGGGCGTCCAGCACGGTGCCGGCCCCGGTCTCCATCGCCGCCTTGAAGTTCTCCATCAGCAAAAAGTTGTTGCTGTCGGCAACGCGCACGTTGCGGTACTCGGCGGGCGGCTGGCCGCGGTAGTGGATCGCCACCTCAGGCCGCGCCTCGGTGATCACCAGCGCGCCGTTGCTGCCCACCAGGTGCAGCTTGATCTCGCCGATCTCGGGGTGGCTGGCGGCGCCGATGCGCCCGATGCACAGCGATCCGACCACGCCATTCTCCATCTCCAGGGTGACGGTCGCCAGGTCGTCCACGTCGTTGTCGGCGTTGGCTTGGTGGAAGTGGGCGGCAGTGCGAGCGAACACGCGCCGCACCCGGCTGCCGGTGAGCTCGTGGATGTAGCCGAGGGGATAGATGCCCTCGATTTGCAGCTCGCCCATCGGGGTGCGCCCGACCCCGCCGTCGGAGCCGTCCGCGTGCGCCTCCAGTTGCCGGGCGAGCCAGTTGATCGGCGGGTAGCCGGGTTGGCGGCTGCCCTTGGGCGGGCCGGCGTCCTTGGCAAAGTAGAAGTCGACGTGGATGGCGCGCAGCTCGCCGATGGCGCCGCGCCGCAGCTCCTCCTGCGCCTGAATCAGCGCCGGCAGCCGGTTGCGGTTCCACAGCAGGAAGCAGACCCCCGCCGCCCGCACCGCGGCCAGCAGGCGGTCGCACTCGGCCAGCTCGGTGGACATCGGCTTGTCCTGAATCACGTGCAGCCCCGCTCCGGCGGCGCGCACGCTCAGGTCGCAGTGGCGCTCCGCCTCGCTGCTCACCACCGCCACCTGCGCGCCGTAGTCGGCGATGGCGGCGGCGACGTCGCGCACGTAGGGCACGCCGTACTCGGCGGCGAACTGCGCGTTACGTTCGTGCGCCCACTGCGGCACGCCGGGGTCGTCGGCCACCACCACCAGCTCGAAGCAGGGATGGGCGTGCACGGCGCGCGGCAGATAGTCGTGCTTCACGGCGCTGAGCGCCGCGCACCGGTAGATCCCGTTACTCATAGCGGTCCCCCTTGCGCTGCAGTACCGCGCCGCTGGCCGCGGAGTAGGCCGCGGCCGCGGCCACCTGCAGCGCGGCGCCAGCGGCGGCGCCGGTAACCGCCGGCACCCGCCCCCCGGCGCCGGCGGCGGCAAACTCTTCCAGTTCGGCGACCAGATCCAGGTTGCCCTCACCCGGAGCGCGCGCCGCGGCCGCGCCGCCGCCGAACACCAGGTTGCGATTGTGATGATCGTCGGCGTAGCCGGCGCCGGCGGATCCGACCACCGTTACCGAACGGTAGCCGTCGCCCGGCGGCAGGTCGTCGCTCAGGTCGATCAGGGCCATGCCGCCGGCGCCGAAGCCGAGGTGGATCTGCACGTAGCCGGGCGCCGCGGCGCGGGCGTACACCGAGTCGGGCAGCTCCCCGAACAACCAGTTGGCAAGATCGAGATAGGGCACGCTGAGCGCCCGGCAGCGGTCGGCCGGCGTAAGGTCGTCCGCCGCGCCCGCGGCCGTAGCGCTGCCGCCGCGCCAGGCATGGGCGCGCAGCAGGCCCAACGCGCCCAGCACGCCGCCGTCGAGGCGCTGCTTCAGCGCCTGCTGCGCCGGCTGGTAGCGCAACGTGCCGCTCACCATCAACCCCACGCCGGCGGCGGCGAACTCGCCGGCCAGGCCGGACACCTGCGCCGCGCCGGACCACGCCGGCAGCGCCAGCAGCACCGGCTTGCCGTGCTGCAGCGCGGCGCGGGCGTGCTCCAGGCGGGCGGCGGGCGCGCCGTGCACCAGCACGCCGTCGCACGCCTCGCCGCCGGCCAACACCTCATCCAGCTCGGCGGCGTGCCGGCCCGCGCCGAGCAGTTCCGCGGCGCGGCCGCGGGCGGCTTCGCCGGCGTCCACCACCGCGGTGACGCGCACCTGCGGCAGCCGCCGCAGGGCGTCGGCGTAGCGCTCCGCGTGGCCGGCGCCGACCAGTACGTAACGGGTCACGGCGCGCCGCCCACGCCCGCCGGCTCAGTACCAGCCATGCTCGATGGTGATGGGCGATCCGGTGCGCTGGTTGATCCAGTTCAGGCCGCTCTCCAGCACCACCTCGCGGTTGCTGATGGAGGATTGTTCGGCGGCGAACAGAATCTCCATCACCTGGCGCCCCCACATGCCGTCGGAGGGCGGTTCAAGGTCCTGTTCGATGGCGGCGGCGAACGACTGCCACTCGTGGTAGAACTCCGCCGGGGGATCGTCGAAGGGCACCTCCTCCCACTGCTCGCCGGTACCGAAGCGGACGAACTTCTCGCCGTGCTGGCTGAACTTGAGGGAGCCGTTGGCGCCGATTACGTGACTCTCGAACGAAGGCCCGCCGTTGGCGTAGCCGCAGGCCACCGCCACGCCGGCCAAGCCGTTCTTGCAGCGCACCAGGGCGGTGGCGGTGTCGTCGGAAGCCTGGTAGTGAGCGCGGGTGCCCAGCGCCGCGCTCACCGCCACCGCCTGCGAACCGAGCAGCCACATCAGGCGATCCACCACGTGCACGCCGTTGGACAGCCACATGCCGCCGCCGTGGTAGCGGCTGCGGTACTGCGGGCGGCGGCCGCGGTGGCCCCAGTTCTTGGACATGTAGCACACCACCGTCATCAGCGGCCCGAGCTGCCCGGAATCGAGAATCTCCTTGGCCTTGAGGCTGGTGCCGTAGAAGTGCTGGGTGTGCCCCACCATCAGCTTGACGCGGTTGGCGTCGGCGGCGGCGATCATGTCGTCGCACTGCTGCAGACTGAGCGCCATCGGCTTTTCCACCAGCACGTGCTTGCCGGCGTTGCAGGCGTCCACCGTCAGGCGGTGATGCAGTTGATGCCCCAGGGTGATGGCGACCGCGTCCACCTCCGGGTCCTGCAACAACTCCGTATGGGTGGCGTACCCCTTGCCGATTCCCCACTTCTCCATGAACTGCTCGCGCTTGTCGGCGAACAGATCGGCCACGGCCACGATCTCCACGTTGTCCAGCTCCGCGACGGCGGCCGCGTGGGAGCGCGCAATGCCGCCGAGTCCGACTATTCCTGCTTTGACCATTATGGCACCCACCGTAACCCGTAATCCCCCGCCAATCAAGCCGCCGAAATCGGGGTCTGTCGGCCCGGCGGTCTTGGGGGATTGATGACCACGTTTCGCCGCGCGGGTCTCGTGCTATAGTCCACTCATGGATTCGCCGACGTTTTCTGCCGGTGAGCCGGCAAGGCCGGCGCCGGAGGAGTTCCGCAGCCGCGCGCAGCCGCTGTCGAGCGTGGCGCCCACCGCTCCGGCCCGGGTAACGCGGGGCGTCCCGGCGCCGTCCAGGCCGGTGCTCGGGGTCGATATCGAATCCCTGATTACCGAGGATGACGAACCCGTGGATAACATGCTCTCCGAGAAGCAGCAGCGCCTCCTCACCAGGCCGTTGTATAGCTCCTGGGCCGGTCCCGGCGCCGGGCGTACGTTTCTGGCGGCCGCCAACGTGGGCGTGTTCCCGGAACCGCGCAATCCGGCCATCGTGCCGGACGTGTTCCTGAGCCTGGACGTACGGGCAAATCCGAACTGGTGGCACCGGGAGCACCGCTCCTACTTCGTGTGGGTGTTCGGTAAGCCGCCGGACCTGGTGGTGGAGATTGTCTCCAACCGGAAAGGCAGCGAGATCGACGGGAAGCGGCTGAGCTACGCTCGTATGGGAGTACGCTACTACGTAGTCTACGACCCGCTCCACGTGGTGATGCGCGATGACCTGCGCGTCTACCGCTTGAGTGACGGGAGCTACGATCGCCAGGTGGCGGCGCGGTTTCCGGAGCTTGGATTGGGGATGATGCTGTGGGAAGGCGAATTCGAGGACTCCCGCGGCACGTGGCTGCGCTGGACGGACGCCGGCGGCGGGATGATTCTCACTGGCCAGGAAGCTGCCGAGCGCGAGCGCGGGCGCACCGCGCAGCAGCGTCAGCGCACGGACCGGGAGCGCCAGCTAAAGGAGCAGGCGCAGCAGCGCGCGGAGCACGAGCGCCAGCTAAAGGAGCAGGCGCAACAGCGCGCGGAGCACGAGCGGCGGCTAAAGGATCAGGAGCGCGAGCGTGCGGAGCGGGAGCAGCGCCGCGCCGAGCGGCTGGCGGCGTTGTTGCGCCGGGCAGGCATCGACCCGGAGCAGGAGCAGGACTAACCCGCGCTTGGCGCTCCGGCGGGTGGTCAGGCTTGCGGTTGGGCGGGATCCCAGCGGGTTGATTCGAGGTAGCTGAGCAGTTCGCGGTGGGCGCGCGGCGTGCCCAGGCGGCGCAGTCCGAGCACGGCGTAACCGCGCACGTAGTGGCTGGCGTCGGCGAGCCCGGCGGCAAGCGCCGCGGCTACCTGCTCCGCGGCCGCTCCCGCGTTCGGCGCGACGCGCGCCAGCGAGAGGGCGGCGTTGCGGCGCACCACCTCGTTTTCATCCTGCAGCACGGCGGCCAGGGCGGCCGCGGCCGGCGCCGCCGCGGCGGACTTGGCGCCGGCGAACACCGTGCCCAGGGCGTCCGCGGCATGCCCGCGAACCAACTCCGACTCGTCCTTCAAGGCTGCGCTCAGCGCCGTTCCGGCGCCGCCGGCCGGCGGCCCGACGTCGCCCAGGGCGTCCGCGGCGCGCGCCCGCACCGCGGCGTCGCCGTCTTGCAGCAGGCCGCCCAGGGCAGGCGCCGCGGCGCCCCCCAGCGGCGCGAAGCCGTAGGCGGCGTTGCGGCGCACCCGCTCGTCGGTGTTGCGCAGCGCCTCGGCGAGCGCGGCCGCGGCGGTGGCGCCGCCGGCCCCCAGCGCGTAGGCCGCGGCAAGGGCTGCCGGTTCGTCGTCCGCCGCGAGGCGCTCCACCAGCGCCGCCGTCCGGCCATTTACCGGCGCCGGCTCCGCGCGCGCCGCGGCGCCCAGATGCCAGCGCCACTGGTAGTCCCAGACCGCGGGAAGCGCCGGCCGTTCGCCGCCGCCTCCGTTATCGTTCCAGCGCGGCGCGCCGCCCGCCGATTCGTGGCGCCAACTGGGCTGCGCCGGGTCCGCCATCCGCGTGAACAGGAACTTGACCATGTAGCGGGTGGGGCCGGGGTCCGGGTAGCCGGTGGCGCGGTGCCAGATGTCGTAGTGCACGAGCACCACGGTGCCCGCTTCGCCGGTGAGGTGGATCTCATCCTCCTCCCGTTGCGCCTCATTGAGGTAGTGGCTGCGCGGCACGATGGCGGTGGGTCCCATCGCCGCGCCGGTGTCCTGCGGGTAGTAGAACGCCATCGCCCAGCGCGCGTGATGGTGGCGGCGATTGCCGTCCGCGGCGAAGCGGCTGTTGTGGAGGCTGTCCTGGTGTATCCGTTGCGGCTCGGTGCCGGGCGCCCGGTCGTGGCAGTGGCGGTGCAGGTGCAGGTAATAGCCGTCGCCGAGGATGCCGGCCAGCGCCCCGGTCACCTGCGGGTGGCCGAACACCTGCCGCAGCTCCGGCACTTCCGGCAGGATGTTGTTGCGCGGGTTGCCGCTCCGCTCCAGCACGCTGCCGAGGCGGTCGTACACCCGGCGGTGAACCGCCGCCGGCAGGTCGAGCCGCAACGTGAGGTAGCCGTCCACCAGAAAGCGCTGCAACTCGGCGTCGCTGAGCCGGTGGCGGCGGTCGTCGGAAGTGCGGTAGTCCCCGGAAGTCCCGCCCATCACTCGCTCACGAGCTCTACCAGCAGCTCCTTGCCGTACAGCGTTTGGCGCGCGAAGTAGAGGTTCTGGAACTCGTCGTTGCCGCGCCGCTGCAGCACCGCTATGCCCGCCGCGCCGCTACCGCCTCCGCCGCTGCCGAACGTGACCGGCGGAGGCGTCCGGTAGCCGGTGCCGCCGTTGGTGATCCTCACCGACGTTACCGATCGTTCCACCACCGCGGTGCCGGCCGCAGCCGAGCCGGTGCCCGGCGCCGTAAACGCCACGGTGGGGTCGGTGGTGTAGCCGCTCCCGCCGTCCGTGACAATCACGTCCACTACCGCCCCGTCGCTCCCGCCTACCACCGCCGTGGCGGCCGCATCGGCGCCGCCGCCGCTGTTGAACGTAATGGTCGGGGCGCTCAGGTAGCCGTTCCCGGGGCTGGTAATCATTACGCCGGTGACGGTACCCGGCCCCACCGCGACCCCTTCCGCGTCGCCGTCCTCGCCGCCCCCGAAGGTGACGGTGGGCGGCGAGGCGTAGCCGCTCCCGCCGTTGGTCATTCGCACGCGCACGACCTGGCCGGCGTAGTAGGATTGATCCGGGGCCGTGAGCACCAGCACCACCGCGCCGTCCCGGACCTCCGCCGTCATCGTCCACTCCGCGCCGGTGAGATCGGAGTCGAAGGCCGGCTCCTGCAACGTGCTGGTGAACGCCGGCGGATTCTCGCCGGTAGCCGTCAGCTCCTTCCCGTCGATCGAAATACGCACGTTGCCGGCGCTGATCCGATCCCACTCGTACGGTGCGGAGCGGTTGGAGGTCTGAGCCCAGATCGCCGCGCCGTCATCGCCAAAGTCCGCCGCGCGGATCGTCCAGCGCATCTCGGTTTCCCGCGGAGCCGGCGGCGGCGCGGGCGCGGGGGCCGGCGCAGGCGGCGCGCCGGTCGCTACCGGTTGCCGCTGCACCGGCGGACACGCCACCGCCAGCATGGTGATGCCGGCCGCCGCCGCCAGCAACGCTAGCGGTGCCTTACGCAACATTGCCGTCTCCCATTTCCCTATCCCCCCCTATAGTCTTATCGGCGCGCGGGCCGTGACGCAACTATGGTAGCACGTTTCGCCCGGCAGGCGCGCGTCAAGTACACGTTCCGCGCGGCGGAATTGACTTATCGGGAATTTTCGTGAGCCCGGCGTGCTGCGCGCGTGCGCGGCGCGTCTGGGCAGGGCGGCGGGTTCGGGATAGGGTGGCGGGATGAACGCGCCACGTTACAAGGCCGCGCTGATCGGCTGCGGCAGCCGCAGCAACATGCACGTGCGCTCCTACGAGCACGTGGAGGAGGCCGCCATGACCGCCTGCTGCGACTTGATCGAGGAGCGGCGCCGCGGCCACGCGCAGGAGTATGGGCTGACCCCGTACGCCGACGCCGCGCAGATGATCGAGCGGGAACGGCCCGACTTGGTGCACGTGGTCACCCAACCGGCGGACCGGGCGCCGCTCATGCACCTGCTGGCCGACCTGGAGGTGCCGGCCGCGGTGGTGGAGAAACCGCTGGCCGCCGGCGTCGCCGACTGGCGCTCGCTGGCGGAGCTGGAGCGCCGTTGCGCCACCCGGTTCACGGTGAGCCATCAGTTCCGCTGGCACGTCGATCTGACCCGCTGCCGGGAGGCGCTGCAGTCGGGCCGTCTCGGCGCGGTCAAGTTCCTGGAGACTTCGTGCGGCATGAATATCTCCAACCAGGGCACCCACGCCCTCAACTACCTGATGTCGCTCAACGGGGACTCGCCGGTGCGTAGCGTGTTCGGCGCCGCCGGCGGCATGAGCGGCAGCGATCCTACTCATCCGGCGCCGGACCACAGCGTCGCCTGGCTGCTGTTCGAGAACGGGGTGCGCGGGCTGTGGCACACCGGCCCCACCGCGCCGTTGCTCGGCGACCCCGCCACCACCTACCAGCACGTGCGGGTGGCGGCCTATGCCGAACGCGGGCGCGTGCTCTACGAGGAGTTTCGGGACTGGGAGATCGCCGGGCCGGACGGCGTGGAGCGGGGCACCGCCGGCGCCACCTGGCGGGCGAACAACCTGCTCGCGCAAGCCGCGCTCACCCGCGCCACGCTGGGCTGGCTGGAGGATGCGGCCGCGGTCCCCGGTACCAACCTCAGGCAGTCGCTGCACGAGTTTCACGCCGTGCTCGCGCTGTACGCCAGCGCCCTGCAGCGGCGCCCGGTGGAACTGGCGAGCTTCGAGCCGGACGACGACCTGTTCGAACAGCTCACGGCCGCGCTGAGTTGAACGCCGCAAGCGCCGGCGCCGGCGGCGCGCCGGCCCCGGAGCAGGCACGCGCGGCCCCCGCCCCGGCGCCGGCACCAGCGCCAGCGCCGGACCATGACCTGCGCGTCGTCCTGGTACGCCCTGAAGAAAGCCGCAACGTCGGGGCGGCCTGCCGCGCCGCCAAGACCATGGGCATCGAGAGCCTCTACCTGGTGGCCGCCGGGGCCATCGACCGGCGCGCCGCGGGCATCGTGGCCGTGCACGCCGCGGACGTCCTGCAGCGCGCCACGTGGTGCGGCAGCGTGGCGGAGGCGGTGCAGGGGTGCGCGCTCGCGGCCGCGGTGACCCGGCGCGACGGCAAGCGGCGCAAGTACCGGGTCTGGACCGCCGAGCAGCTTGGCGAGCGGCTGGCGGCGCGCCGGCCGGGGCCGGTGGCGCTGGTGTTCGGCAACGAGAAGAACGGCCTGTCGGACGCCGAGATGGAGCCGTGCCAGGTGGCGGTCGCCATCCCGTCGTCGCCGCGCTTCCCGTCGTTGAACCTTTCGCACGCGGTGCAGGTGGTGGCCTACGAGGTGTACAAGCACCGGCGCGCGGCGCGGCGGGAGGCCGGTCCGCGGCAGCGTTCGGTGGGCGCCGAACGGGTGGCGCGCATGGCCGAGCCGCTGACCGCCGCCCTGGCCGAGATCGGGTTTTTCAGCGCCGCCGGCGCGCGCAGCGTGCAGCGCTTCCTTACCGACCTGCTCGCCCGCGCCGACCTGGCGGACCGCGAGGCGCAGCGCCTGGAGCGCATCCTGCGCAATGTCGGCGGGGTGGTGCTGCGCGCCCGCCGCCCGCCCCGCTCCGGGCAGCAGTAGCAGGTCCGCTACGCGGTAGCCGCGGGGGCGGCCGCCGGCTACCATCCGCGGCGCTATGGTACGACTTGGCAGCCCGATCATGGGGGCGCGGGAAGGCGACGCGGCAGTGGGCGCGGCGCATGGTTCCGGCGCCGGCGACGTGTACGCTCTGGCGCGGGCTCACCGCGAGCGCGGCCTGAGCGCCGCCTACTGCCCGCAGGTGGCGTTGGACGACGGCGAGCGGCTGCGCGACGTGCGGGAGGCGTTCGCCGCGGAGGGGATTCTGCTGGCGGAGGTGGGCGGCTGGCGCAACATGCTGCACCCGGACGCCGCCGAGGCGCGGCGCGAGCGGCAGCGCATGGCCGAGTATCTGGCCATCGCCGACGAGGTGGGCGCGCTTTGCGCCATCACCTGCATCGGCTCACCCGGCGGCCCCGGCCAGGGTTCTCACGACGCCTTCAACTTCAGCGCCGACGCCTTCGCCGCGGCGGTCGACAACGCGCGCTGGCTGATCGACACCGTCAAGCCCAAACGCGCCCGCTTCGTGTACGAGATCTATCCCTTCAGCGTGGCCGATTCGCCGGCCAATATCCGCCGCCTGCTGGACGCCGTGGACCGCCCGCAGTTCGCCGCGCACATGGACCTGGTGAATCTCGTCAACTGCCCGCGCCTCTACTACGAGAACGCGGCGCTGGCGCGCGAGAGCGTGCGCCTGTTCGGCGACCGCATCGTATCCGCCCACGCCAAGGACCTGGCGATGCGGGAGGAGGTCAGCGTGATCATGCACGAAGTGCGCCCGGGATGCGGCGCGATTGACTACCGCACCTACCTGCGCGTGCTGCACGAGCTGCCGCAGGCGGTGCCGCTGATGCTCGAGCACCTGCCCACCCAGCAGGAGTATGACCTCGGCGCCGACTACATCCGCAAAGTAGCCGGCGCCGAAGGGATTCCGCTCGCCTAAAGCGCCTACTCCGATACCCACACGTTGGCGAACCGCACCGGCGCGGCGTCGGCCTGCAGGCGCAACGGGCACTTCCCACCCCACGCTTCCGGCAGCTCGGTAAAGCCGCGCGGCGTGGGTTCCGCCAGCGCCGCCTCGTGGTGGATGCGGCTGCCGTTGAGCCACACTGAGATGTGCCCGCCGTCCCCGGCCGGGGTGTACTCCACCTCCAGCTCCTGCCAAGTGCCGGCGGGGCCGGCCGCGTTCACGTCCGGCGCCTTGAGGCCGCTCAGCGCGCCGCACTGATACTCCGGCGCCGACTCCGGCGCCGGCCCGCGCAGCTCAATTTCGTAGCGCCCGGCCACGAACACGCCGCCGGTGCCGCGCAACGTGCCCGGCACCCACTCCGGCTCGCGCGGGAGCTGAAAGTCGAGATGCAGGCGATGCGCGCCGAACCGCGCGTCGCTGACCATGTCGCCGTAGCCGGGCGCCGCGGTCAGCACGTTGCCGGCGGCCGGCCAGCGGCCGGCGTCGAACTGCTGGCCGCCGGAGCTGCTCTCGGCGCGCCGGTCGAGGCGCATGCCGGGCGGCTGGCGGCTCGGGTCCCAGTGCCGCCAGCCGCGCAGGGGGGCGCCGGTGAACAGCACCGTGGCGCTGTGCGGCGGGCGCCGCGGCGGCGGCGGCAACAGTCCCGCGGCCAAGTCGGCGGCGGCGGGAGCGGCCTCTCCCTGGCCCAGACACCAGGCAATGCCGTTGCGCAGCAGTTGCGTGAACGCCGCCACCTCGAAGTGCTCGGCGCTGCCAAGCGAGGTAAAGAACACCCGTGAGTCGGGGGTGTAGCGGTTGACCCAGGCCACCGGCTCGGCCGGCAGCTCGCCGGTCTTGCCGAACATGAGCGGCGCCGCAGTGTCGGCCAGCGGCACCGCGTTGTAGCTGCCGCCGTAGCCCATCTCGGTGACCTTGGGCAGATCGCGCACGATCGGATGGTCCGCGGCCGGCGGGTAGACCGCGGCCAACTGGCCCTGCTGGTTGGGGGCGTGGCTCATGTAGTGGCCGCCGAAGTAATCGGCGCACCAGCCGCGGGCGTTGCTGAACGCGTGGCTGGTGGTGCGCAGCCCCACCGCCGGGCGCCCGGCCGCGAACCAGTCGTGCAACTGCTGCAGTTGCTCCGGCGCCGGGTTGCGGAAGCGTACCGCCATCACCAGCAGGGCGGCGTCGGCCAGTCCGCTCAGGTCGAGCGGGTCGGCCTCCACCCCCACGCTGAGGACCGCCTCGCAACCGAGCTCCCCGGCCACCCGCTCGGCGAACGGCGGTATGGTGCGCGCGGAGTGGTACTCATCCTCGCCGATCAGGAAAAAAATCTTCTTCTTGCTCATAGACGTGTTCTCGCATTGTAAAGGGCGTCGGTCACTTCCGCCACCGCGGCGGGACGCCCGCGGCGGAGCACCGCCCCGTGGAATACGCCGGTGACTATACGCCGCCGGTCCGGGATCAGGAAGATGGCTTGGCGGAACAGAAATCGAATCGGTCCCTTCTGTTCCTGGTCCAGGGTCACCACGAAGCGGTCGCCGCTGCGCAGCGGAAAGTGGTAGTCCAGCTCCGCCCGCACCACCACCAAGTCGATGCCGCGCCGGTGCAGGGAGGCGAAGTCGAGGCCGGCCCGCAGCAGGAACTCATGGCGGACGTGCTCGAAGTAGTTTTGGTAGACCGCGTTGTTGACGATTTGCTGCAGGTCGCACTCGTAGTCGCGCACCTTCAGCTCCAGGCTGAACAGCGGGCCGCCGCCGCCTTCCCCCGCGCCGTCCGCCGCGGCCCCATCCGCCTTTGGGCCGCCGGTCACCGCGCCCCCGGTCACGGCGCCCGCGGTCACCGCGCCGCGACCCCTTGCGCCGCCACTCCCGGCACTACCATCCCCGGCGCCGCCGGCGCCCATACCGCCGGTCACGCCGGCGCGGACGCGGCCGCTTCCGGGCGGCACGCGGCTTCGATCATGGCCCGGTAGACCGCCACCGCGCGGCGCAGCTCGGGCACCGCGATCCACTCGCCCTCGGTGTGGGCCTGGGCGATGTTGCCGGGGCCGAGCACCACCAGCTCCAGGTCGTTCATAAAGGCGAACGCGTCGGTGCCGAAGCCCACCGTCTCGGCCCGCTCCGCCCCGGTCGCGGCGAGCGCGAGGCGCACCACGCGGCTTTCCGGCGGCACCCGGAACGCCGCCCCGATGCCGCCCTCGAACTGCAGCCCATGCCGCTCCGCCTGCTCCCGGATGATCGCCAGCAGGTCGGCGCTGCGGTCGTCGGGCATGGAGCGAAAGCTGAGCGTGCAGGTGGTGCGCGCCGCGGTGACGTTGGGGCGCGTGCGGCCGTCGTCAATGGTGACGTTGAGGCAGTTGTGGGGCGGCGCGAACTCGCGGTTCAGGAACGACTCGTCGGCCTGGATCTCCTGCGCCAACTGCGCTACTTCGGCCAGGAACGGGGCGATCAGGAAGGTGGCGCTGATCCCCTTGCCGGTACTGCTGTGGGCGGCGCGGCCGCAAGCGGTCACCACCGCCCAGGCGCTGCCCTTGTGGGCGTAGACCGGCGTGAGCTGCGTCGGCTCGGTCACCACCCCATGCGTGGGGCCGCCGCGGTACAGCCGCGAGTTGGCCGCCACGTGCAGCGCGCCGCGCCCCGACACCTCCTCGTCCGCGGTCACCACCACGTAGACCGGCCGCGTCAGGGATTCTTCCGGTACCGCGGCCGCGGCCTCGATGGTGGCCGCCAGCGGGCCCTTCATGTCGCAGCTCCCCAGTCCGATCAGGCGCTCGCCCTCCAGCCGCGGGGTGAACGCGGCGTCCGCCCAGCTGTCGCCGGGCACCGTGTCGCTGTGGGAGAACAGCCCAAAGCCGCCGCTGCCGCGCCCGCGGCGGCCTACCAGGTTGACCTTGCGCACCCCGGCGGGGTCGTCGTACTCCAGCCGCTCCACCTCGAACCCGGCGCCCTCCAACACCGCGTGCAACAGGTCGCTCACCGCCGCGTTGCTGTTCCGGCTCACCGAATCGAAGGCCACGAGCCGCTGCGTCAGTTCCAGCGCGTCCACCGGCATGGCGCTAGTCGGTGCCGTACGGCGCGTACTTGGCGCGCACCTTGTCGGTGACCTCGCCTATGTCGTAGCCGGTGGCGTATAGCCAGTGGCGGGCGCCCTGTTCCGAGACGTAGGCGAACTCCTTGGCCAGGGCGCGGCTCGCTCCGCCGGCCCCGCGCTCGGCGTGCAGCGCGTCCACGTAGGCGGCGAACGAGCCATGCTCGGCGGCAATGGCGGTCATGGCGCGGGCGTTGGTCGCCACCGCCGCCAGCTTGGCGCGGTACTTGATGACCCGGTCGTCCTGCGCAATGCGGTCGACGTCGTCCGGGGTGAGCGCGGCCACCGCGGCCAGGTCGAAGTCGTGGAACACTTCGCGGAAGCCGGCCCACTTGCCGTCTACCACCTGGCGGTTCAGGCCGCCCATGAAGATGATGCGCGCGGCGGCTTCCAGGTAGCCGGCGTCGGTGTCCGGTTTCGGAGGATGCATGGGGATGGAGCTTACGGCATCGCCCGGCGCGTATCCACCGCGCGGCGGGCGGGGGGCGCTCAGGCGCGTCGCGCGGTCAGGTGCCGTGCACCGGAATCAGGCAGACCGGCGCCGGGACCTTGGCGCGGTGGCCGGTGGGCCGTAGCGTGCCGCGCTCCCGGTCCACCCGGAAGGTGACGACGTCGTCGCTGCGCTGGTTGGCGGCCAACAGCAGATTGCCGGACGGATCCAGGGCGAAGTTGCGCGGCGTGCTGCCCCCGGTCGACTCGTGGCCGATCGGATCCAGCCGCCCGTCGCCGCCCACGGCGAAGCAGGCGATGCTGTCGTGGCCGCGGTTGGAGCCGTACACGAAGCGCCCGTTGGGATGCACGTGGACGTCGGCGCAGGTGCTGCTCCCTGAAAAATCGTGCGGCAGCGTGGATACGGTGTCGATCTCCGTGAGGCCGCCGTCCTCGGCGTCGTAGGCCAGCGCCGTGATGGTGGAGGCGAGCTCGTTGATGACGTAGGCCACCCGCCCGCGCGGGTGGAAGGTGAAGTGGCGGGGGCCCGACCCCGGTGCGAGGGCGACGCTGCCGGCCTTGCTCACGGTGCCCGCCCGCAAGTCGATGCGGTAGCATACGATGCGGTCGATGCCGAGGTCGGGAACGTACAGATAGTTGCCGTCCGGCGACAGGTTGACCGAGTGCGGATGCGGTTCCTGCTGGCGCTCCGGATTGACGCTGCTGCCCTCGTGGTGGAGGGTCACGCCCTCTTGGAGCGCGCCGTCGGGCGCGCAACGGTACACGGTGATTGCGCCGCCGGCGTAGTTGGCGGCAAACGCCAGCGTGCCGCTCGGATGCACCGCCACGTGGCACGGGCCGGGCGCGCCGGTGTGCTGCCATCCCAGCGGCGACAGCGCGCCGTGACCGGGGGCCACGCGGTAGGCGGCGGTGGCGCCCTGCGGGGCGCCGTCGTGATCGCTCACCTCACTTACCGCGTAGAGGCGGCTTCGGTCCGCGCTCAGCGCCAGGAACGCCGGATTGTCGGCGCGCGCCGCCACCCCGCGCACGGTCAGCTCGCCGGAGGCGAGGTCCAGTTCCGCCTGATAGATGCCTTCGCTGCCGGTATCGCCGCGGGTATAGGTTCCGACGTAAACACGCATGGCGGTTAGTCTACGGAGCTTGCCCCGCTACCGGCAAGGCGCGGCCGGCCGGCCGGCGAGTGGGGAGGGCGGGCGCCGGCGGCAACGCCGCCGTGACGCCGGGCGGACCACCCGCCGGCACGGCGCGCCACATCTCCGGCACGCCACCGGGCGCCCGGCGCGTCCGCCGCGCGCAGCCCGGCGCGCCCGCCCGTTTGACAGAGTTGGCGCCGGCATGGCATCAGATGTCGCCCATGACTACCCGCACCGGCAACTTTCCCATCGGCTTCTACGTCAAACAACTCACCTGGAAGAATGACCTGCTCGCGGTCGCCCGCTGGGCGGCGGACAACGGCTTCGAGTTTCTGGATCTGGCCGAGGACGCGGACGAAACCGCCTCCCTGCTCACCGGCGCCGGCTTCACCGTCGGAGCCGCCGACCTGATCCCGCGCGAACCGCTCACCGCCGCGGACCCGGCCATCCGCCGCGCCGCCGTCCGCAGCGCCGAGACCTACCTGCGCGCCGCCGCGGCCGGCGGCGTCAAGGTGTTCAATATCTGCGCCATCCCCGAGGACGCGGCGCTGCCGCGCGCCGACAACCTGGAGCGCTTCGTGGCCTCGATGCGGGAACTGGTGCCAGTGTTCGAGGACACCGGTACCTGCCTGGCGATTGAGGGTTGGCCGGGGCCGGGCGCGGTGGCCACCACCCCGGAGTCGTACCAGGCGCTGCTCGACGGCTGCGAGTCCCCGGCCATCGGCATCAACTACGACCCGTCGCACCTCATCGCCACCGGCATTGATCCGGTGCGCTTCGCGCAGGAGTTCGCCCTCCACGTGCGCCACGCCCACGGCAAGGACACCGAAGTCTCGCCCGAGTCCCAGTACCGGTACGGCATCCGCCAGCCGCCCCTCTCCGCCCCGGCGCGGTTCGGCGGCAACCACTGGCGTTACACCATTCCCGGCCACGGCGAGATGCGCTGGACCGCCGCCTTCGAGGCGTTGCGCGACGCCGGTTACCGCGGCGGCATCGCCATTGAGCTGGAGGACCAGCACTTCAACGGTAGCGAGGAGGGTGAAAAGGCGGGGCTGCGCGCGGGCGGCGCCCTGCTCGCCTCAGCGTAGCGCCGCAAGCGCGGTAACCCCCGGGCTTGCGGGCAACGCCTGCGCGCGGCGCGGCGCGCTGCCGGCCTCGGCGTAGCGCCGCGAGCGCCGTAGACGACTTCGAGCGCGGGGCAACGCCGCGCCGCGGAGCGCGGCGCCGACTCTACGACTCCAGGCGGCTCACGAAGTACGCCCAGCCCACGCGGCGGCGCTCGTCAACGTTGAGGCGGGATGCCTCCCCGGCGCCGGCGGTGCGCTGCAGAAACTCGTCCGCCAGGGCAAGCTGGCGCTCGGAGTCCAGCGCCCGCCACTCGTCCTCGCGCGCCGAGCGCTGGCCGCCGTCCATCACGCCGATTACGTCCTGGGCGCGCCCGAACCACTTGTCCAGGTCGAAGCGCTGCTCCTGCCCGTCGCCCGCGTCGCGGGAACGCCGTTGCGGCTTTTTCTGGGTCAGGTGCTTGAACACCATCCACACGACGATAAAGCCGATGCAGAGCAGGATGATGGTGGTTCGGTCCATTTGACTAACTCCCTTGGTCGAGGGCGCGCCACAGGTGATCCGCGGGGTCGCCCCAAAGTTCGCGCCACTCCCGCAGCCGCCCGCGCAGGCGCCGCAACGTGTCGCCGTGGGCCGCCTCGCCCGCCAGGTTGTGCAACTCGCGCGGGTCCGCGGCGTGATCGAAGAGCTGGGTGTGGCGCTCCTCTCCGACCACGTACTCGATCAGCTTGAAGCGCCCGTCGGTCACCGCCCGGTGCAGGTTCTGATAGGCGAAGTGCAGGTGGTCGCGCACCGCGGCGCCGGGATCGTCCAGCGCCGGGCGCAGGCTGCGCCCCTCCACCGACTCCGGCGCCGCCACGCCGAGCAGCTCGCACAGCGTGGGATAGATATCCAGCAGATAGCACAGCGAGTCGCGCCGCGCGGCGCGCGGAATCCCCGGCCCCGCCATCAGCAGCGGCACGTGCACGCTGTGATCGTAGGTACTCTGCTTGCCCATCAGGCCGTGCTGGCCCAGCGCCAGGCCGTTGTCGCCGGCGAACACGATGATGGTGTTGGCCAGCTCGCCGGTGGCGCGCAACGCGTCGATCACCCGTCCCAGTTCGGCATCCAGATGGCTGATCATGGCGTAGTACTCGGCGAGGTGGCGGCGGATAGCGGCCGGGGTGCGCGGGTAACTCTCCAACAGCTCGTCGCGCCCGCGCCAGCCAACGTCGAACGGATGCTCCGGCAGGAAGGCGTCCGGCAGCGGGATGCGGTCGGGATCGTACTTGTTCAGAAAACGTTGCGGCATGGTGCGGGGATCGTGCGGCGCCATGAACGACAGGTAGGCGAAGAACGGGCGGCGCTCGCCAACGCCGGCCCGGGCGCGGGCGCCGCAACCGGCGCGCTGCAGCAGAAACTCGGTCGTGGCGTCGGCGAACAGCTCTGAAGAGTGGGTGCCGGCGGCCACGTGGTCGTAGGACTTGAGCTGCATTTCCACGTCGCCGGCGCCGGTGCCGGGGTCGAAGGGATGCGGGCGCGGTTCGGGATAGTTGCCGGCGGGGTCGAAGCGGCACACCGGTACGTTCCAGTGATCGTCCATGCCGCCGAAGAAGATCTGATCCCCGTGACTGAAGCAGCGCGCGAAGGCGGCGGCGCCGTTGTGCCACTTGCCGGTACCGAAGGTGTCGTAGCCGGCGCCGCGCAGCAGCTCCGGCAGCATCACGTGGGCGGCGGGGATAGCGGCGCCGGAGTCCTGCAGGCGGAACAGGGTGCGCCCGGTCATCAGCATGGCGCGGCTCGGCATGCACACCGCGCCCACGCTGCCGCCCATGATGTAGGCGCGGGTAAAGGCGGTGCCCTCGCGCGCCAGCCAGTCCAGGTTGGGGGTGTCTATGTCCGGATTGCCGAGCGCGCGGATGGTGTCGAAGCGCTGGTCGTCGGCAAAGAAAAACAGGACGCTGGGGCGGCGGTCCGCGGCCACGGCTGTTTCCCGTTACGCGCCGGCCGGCGGCGCCGGCCAAGCCGAGCGCAGGCGGGAGACGCGGGCGCTGCGCAGCACCGCCTCGCCGCCGGAGGCGAAGAAGCGCACCGTCTGCTCCGGCGGCAGCAGCGCCGCGCCGGCGGCCAGCATGACCGGCGCCGCGCCGCCGGGACCGGCGAACAACTCCACCGAGGCGCGGTCCGCCAGCACGCGCAGGGTCACGGCGTCCAGGCCCGGCGCCAGGTGGCCGCTGTGGGGACCGTTGAACAGCCACCCGGTGCGGCGGTCGTACCACACGGAGACGCCGCGCACCGTCATGCCGGCGGTGTCCGCGGCGCCCAGTTCGATCACCGCCTCCACGTCCAGCAGCTCGCCGGTCAGCTCGGCCGCCAGCGCGCGGCCCGGCGGCAGCGGCCGCCCCGCCGCCTGCCAGGTGCTCTCGCGCAGTGTCTCCAGTTCGCGCGCCGGCGCGGTGGCCAGCTCCGGCTCGCCGCCGCCGCGGCTGCGCAGGTGCAGGGTGTGGGGGACGCTCATGAACTGGGAAAACGGCATGCCGGGCAGCGCCTGGCGCATCCAGCCGAGCATGAGGCGGCGGCCGTCGCCCGCGGGCAGGTCGCTGAAGGTTTGCGCGGCGTAGTGCTGGCCGGCGTGCTGCAGGCGGCGCGGGCCGCCCTGCGGGGTAAAGCAGCGCCCGTCGAAGCTGCCGACCAGGTAGGTGGTGTTGGCGCCCCAGAACACCCAGCGCACGTCGTTCGGGTCATCGTCCACCGGTAGCGGGAAGAAGTCGGGCACCTCCGTGCAGCCCGGCAGGTCGAGGTCGCAGGTGCGTTCCCAGTCGATCAGGTTGGGCGAGGCGAACAGGGCGTAGGCGGTGCCCTTGAGGTAGAGCGCCATGATCCAGCGCTCGCTCGGCGCGTGCCAGATCACCTTGGGGTCGCGATTGCCGTCCGCCTGATGCGGGAGCACCGGGTTGCCGTCGTACTTGTGCCAGGTGGCGCCGCCGTCGGCGCTGAAGGCCAGGCATTGGGTGTAGGCGGCGGGCGGGCGCGCGTGCTCACCGGCGGCGGTGTACACCAGGACGATGGGCGGATGCGCGCCGCTGCCCAGGCCGGAGCTGTTGTGATGATCCACCACCGCGCAGCCGGTGAACATGGTCCCCAGCGCGTCCGGGTAGAGGGCGATCGGCAGCTCCCGCCAGTGCACCAGGTCGCTGCTCACCGCGTGGCCCCAGTGCATGTTGCCCCACTCGGTGCCGTAGGGGTTGTGCTGATAGAACAGGTGATAGGTACCGTCGTAATGGACCAGCCCGTTGGGATCGTTGAGCCAGCCGCGGCGCGACGAGAAGTGAAACTGGGGCCGTAGCGGCTCGCGATAGAGATTGGCGGCGCCCGGCGGCTGGTCCGCGCAACGCACGCCGCCCAGGCCGGCGGCGCCCTCATACTCCAGCTCCAGCGCCGCTCCGGCGGCGGCGTCCGCGCCGAGATCGGCGAACACCTCGTAGTCGGCGCCGGTGTCGCCGCCGAGCTCGACGTCGAACTCGCGGTCCGGCAGGCCCGGCGCGCGCAGGCGCATGCGGCCCGCCTGCGCGCCGCGCCGCACCGGCAGGATCAGGTAGCGGCCGGTAATCGGTAGCTGCAATTGTTTCATGAAGAAGACTCCTCGCGTTCCTCGCGGATGGTGACCTCGCCGAACAGGCTGGCGCCGGCAAGGGTAACCTGGTGACTGACGAAGGGGGCGCGCGCCGTGCGTTTGCCTTTCGGCGAGCGTTCCGACACGTCGCCGAACATAGCCCACAGGGTGCGGCTCACCTGGGTGCCGTAGGGGACCACCACCTCCGTCGCCCCCATGAGGTTGAAGACCCGCAGCTCGTACGCGCCCGGCGGGGCGTGGCGCAGGTCAATGCGGGTCGCGCCCATGAGATTGATCACCTGGCTCGGCAGGTCGCGCCCCGTCCGCACCCGGAGCTTGCGATCTCCCATGATCGTCATGACCGCGCCGCTGCCCGCGGCCACCGCGGCCTCGGGTCGGTGCCGCGGCGCGCCGGCGGCGCCCGGAAAGTCGGCCACCAGCGCCTCCAGTTGCGCGATGGTAACGGCGTGCTCGGCGCGGCGCACCCGCCGCTCATACTCCGCCAGCTCCAGGTTGTCGTCGGCATAGGCATCCGCCAGCCGCTGCATGATCCGCTGCCGCAGCTTCGGCACCCCGTACTCCGACGGCGTACCGCCCCCGTCTGGCTCCTCCGCCGGCACCATCGGTCGATCCCGCCCCATACTCCTACTCGCTCCCCGCTGCAGTGTACCCCATTGCACGCCCTCCGTGCCGCTCGCACCGCCCCTGCCCAAGATGGGAAGGGAACTGCGCGCCCGCCCGGTGGCGGCGTTCTTCGCCGCCGGTGCCGGACTTGTCTCCACTCGTGTGTATCATTATGATATAGCTATGAGTGCGATACACGTCACCCAGGTCCTGCCGGAGACCGTGAGCGCCTTGAAGCGGCTGGCGCGCAGCCATCATCGGTCGTTGCAAGGCGAACTGCGCGTCATCCTCGAGCGGGCTGCCAGTATGGCGCCTCCGGAAGATGCCCGCGGTCCGCTCAATCTGGTAACCGTCAACGTTGGCTATCGAGGGTCATGGGGCCGGGAAGAGATATATGGCGCGGATGGCCGGTGAGATTCTGTTCGTGGATACGAACGTGCTGCTGTCAGCTACCGACACGTTGCGGCAGCGCCACCGGGATGCATGCCGGTTGTTCGCCGAGTCCGCCTCGTGGGGGATTCACCTGGCGGCGAGCGGACAGATCCTGCGGGAGTATCTGGCAGTAGCAACGAGGCCCGCGGATGCCAATGGTCTCGGCCTGCAGGTAGGTGAGGCAACCGCGAACGTGCACCAGTTTCTGCGCTTCATCCACCTGTACGATGAAACTCGAGCCGTGGCCGCGCGACTGTGTGAGCTGGGACTGAGTCGCGGCCTGCGCGGCAAGCGTTTTCATGACGCCAACATCGTGGCGACAATGGCAACGCACGGCATCCGCGCTTTGGTTACCGAGGATGCGGACCACTTCGCAACATTCGACGAAATCGAGACCGTAGCACTCGCCGACGTCGCGGCCTGGCGCGGCTAAGCCGAAGGGCCGGGTACAGGCGCGCCGGGTGGTGATCGGCGGCGCTGTCGATCGAGGTGCAAGTGCGCCCCGCGGCGGGGGGGTGCGAACGCCGAAAGCGGTAATGATTCGGGCTTCCACCCCTACGACTCACGATGAAGAAACGATCCTTCCTCAAATGCGCCCCATTGAGAAACGTTCGTTTCTTTATCAATGGCGTTCGGCGCTTGGTGGGCACGCTCCGCCTTGCCCCAGCCCGCTGCCAAGCCCGCGCGGGCTACTCCGGGGTCCAAAAAAAGCAGCCGGAACAGTTGACTCAAGTATTGCCTATGATTATACTTGATCCGTGAATAAGACCTCTCTCGACACGCCGATCACCACCACCGTTGCCGCGCTTTCCGACCAACGTCTGCTGCAGCAGGTCAAGGAACTTTCCGCCATCGAACACTACGTCCAAGGCGTGGTAATCGATCACCTGCGCGAGGTTGAGCGGCGCGGGCTGTATCTCGCTCTGGGCTTCTCCGGCATGTTCGATTACGTGCGCGAACTGGGCTACAGCACTGGCGCGGCGTGGCGGCGGCTCAAGGCGATGCGGCTGTGCGAGGAAGTGAACGGGGCGCGGGGGCGGCTGCTGGAGGGCACGCTGACGCTGGACGCGGCGGCGCAGTTGCAGCACGCCTTTGAGCGGCAGGAGCGCAAGGCGCGCCGCGCCGCAACCCCCGACACCGAGAAGCCGGACGGCGGCGGGCGCGACAAGCAGGCCGATGCCGGGTCGGCCACGTCGGTCATGGAGCTCGGCGCGCGGGCGGCCGCCGCGCCTGGCGGGTCGGCGCCGGACGTAGCGGCGCGCGCGGCCGGGCCGGTGGGGTCGGAGGGTGCGCCCGGCGGCTTGGTACCGGATGCGCCGGTGCGCGCGCCGGAGCGGCCGGTAGCGCCGGTGCTGGACGCGGCGGCGCGGGAGTCGCTGGTGGCGCAGGCGGCCGGCAAGAGCACACGGCAGGTAAAGGAGATGCTGGCCAAAGTCGATCCCGAGCTGGCGCGGGCGGCGGACCGGATGCGGCCGCTGGGAGCCGGGCGGTGGGAGCTCAAGGCGGTGATCGATGACGACTGCCAGGTTGGATTGGAGCAACTCAAGGGGCTGCTATCGCACGTCGATCCGCAGATGACGTTGGGGCAGCTCCTGGGGCGGGTGGTACGGGAAGCGCTGGACCGCCACGATCCGTCGCGGCCGCCGCGCCGACGGGGTCGCAGCCGCCAGACTCCCAATGTTACCGGCCAAACTTCGGCACCGAAAACCGCGGCCGGGCCGGACGCCGCGGCGGCGCGGCAGAACGGCCTGCCGGCAGGCTCCGCGACTTCGGCGCCGCGGGTGCCGGCGGACGCCGGCCAGCGCCGCGTTACGGTTGCGAAGCGGCCTGCAGTGGCCACCCGGACTGCGGACCTCACGGCGGAGACTTCGGCGCCGAAAGCGACTGCTGCGGCGTCGCGGACCGAGCTGCCGGCAGCAGGCTCCGCGACTTCGCCGGCAAGGGTTCAGGCAGCGGACCGGCCCGCGGCAGCCGCCGGAATCGCCACTTCGGCGCCGAAGGCAGAAGGCGCCTCGCAGCCCGCGGCGCAACGGAGCGGCCGGCTCGTCACGCCGGCCACTGCGTCGCCGCAGCCGCGCTACCGCAGCCGCGCTATTCCCGTGGCGGTCAGGCGGCAGGTGTGGGAGCGCGACCGGGGCTGCTGCAGCTACGTGGACCGGGACAGTGGGCGCCGGTGCGGCTCCCGGCATCTGCTGGAGATCGATCACGTCGTACCGTATGCGCTCGGCGGCAGCGGCGAGCCCGACAATCTCCGGCTGCTGTGCGCCGCCCATCACCGCTACCGCCACCGCCATGCGCGGCTCGGAGCCGCCCGCCGGTGACTTGATCCGGCCCGGCGCGCAGTCCAACGCCAACGCGGCGCGCATCGGAACCGCCTGGACCACCGCCCGGACCGCCTCGAGAACCTGAGCCGGTGGCCGCCGCCGCGCCATCGCCCCGAAGGCGACCTGCCGATACCGATGACGAACCCGGAGCGGCACCGGCTGAACGTCAAGCGCTGCCCGCCCGCTGATCCTGGCCGCGCCGGCGTCAACCTCCCCGTGAGTCTTTGTCTCAACAATACCGTTTCACGTTCGCACCCCGCGGCGGGGGGCCCGGTAGCGCGGGCGCCGGGGTTCCGGTAAGATGAAAGCGATGGTCCGGCGCAGGCTGCCCACCGGCATTCAGACCTTCCGCGAACTGCGGGAGGAGAACTGCTACTACGTGGACAAGACGCTCTACGTCGAGCGGCTGCTTGCCGGAGGCAAGCACTATTTCCTGTCGCGGCCGCGGCGATTCGGCAAGAGCCTGTTTCTGGACACGCTCAAGGAGCTGTTCGAGGGCAGCAAGGCGTTGTTCAAGGGACTCCACATCCATGGACGCCATGACTGGTCGCGGCGCCATCCGGTGGTGCGGCTGAGCTTCGGCGGCGGCAATTTCGGCGAGCCGGGGTACGTGCATACCAACGTGCTGGCGCAGTTGGAGGGTGCCGCGGAGGAGGCCGGCTTGGAAGCGCGCTACGCCACCGCGCCGGATCGGTTCCGCCACCTGCTCAGGACGCTGCACCGGCACACCGGGCAGCGGGTGGCGGTGCTGGTGGACGAATACGACAAGCCGATCCTGGACGCGCTGGACACGCCCGAGGTAGCCCGCGCCAACCGCGCCTTCCTGCGCGGCCTGTACGGGGTGATCAAGGACAGCGACGCGCACGTGCGCTTTACCTTCCTGACCGGGGTGAGCAAGTTCTCCAAGGTGAGTCTGTTCTCCGATCTCAACAACCTCACCGACCTCACGCTGGATGAGCGCTACTCCGCGATCTGCGGCTACACCGAGGCCGACCTGGACACGGTATTCGCGCCGGAGTTGCCGGGGCTGGACCGCAAACGCATCCGCGAGTGGTACAACGGATACTGCTGGCGTGGCGATGAGAAGGTGTACAACCCGTTCGACCTGCTGCTGCTGTTCGACAGCCGCGAGTTCGATTCCTACTGGTTCGAGACCGGCTCGCCGAAGTTCCTGGTCGACACGCTGTTCGAGCGGCAGGTCTCCACCGTTTCGCTGGAGGAGATGGTCGGCAACCGGGACCTGCTGTCGGCGTTCGACGTGGAGGAGATAGGGACCGAGGCACTGCTGTTCCAGACCGGCTATCTGACGATCACGGACGACGAGGACCTGGACGGCGAGCGGCTGTACCGGCTCGGCTATCCGAACCGGGAAGTACGGCAGAGCCTGAACCGGGTGCTGCTGCGCCGCCTGGCGCCGGGCGCCCGGGCGCAGACGGCGGACAGAATCCGCTTGGCGCGGCTGCTGAAAGCGGCTGATTGGGCGGGGTTGCAGGAGCTGTTCCACGCCTTTTTTGCGAGCATCCCGTACCAGTGGTACGTCAACAACGACATAGCGCGCTACGAGGGCTACTACGCGAGCGTGTTCTACTCCTGTTTGGCAGCGTTGGGGTACGAGATCACGGTGGAGGATTCGAGCGGCGCCGGGCGGCTGGACATGGCGGTGCGGGCCGGCGGGCAAGTATACCTGTTCGAGTTCAAGATCGTGGAGCAGGCGGGGGAGGGGGCGGCGCTGGCGCAGTTGCAGGCGCGGGACTACGCCGCCAAGTACCGGGGCGGGCGCGAGCCTATCCACTTGGTCGGCGTGGAGTTCAGCCGCGAGACGCGCAACGTGACCGCCTTCGAGGTGGCCGCCGGCTGACCGCGCGGCGAGCGTAACGTGGCGACGCCGGCACCCGCACAGGCCGACCTGAAACGAACCCCGCTGCACGCGGCGCACCTCCGCCTGGGGGCGCGCCTGACGGCGTTCGCCGGCTGGAGCATGCCGCTGCAGTATGCCGGCATCATCGCCGAGCACCGCGCCGTGCGCAGCGCCGCCGGCTTGTTCGACGTGAGCCACATGGGCGAACTGGAGTGCACCGGCGCCGGCGCCGCGGCCTGCTTGGCGCGCTTCACCTGCCTGGACGTGGAACGGCTGGCGGTGGGGCAGGCGCGCTACTCGCTGATCCTCAACGAGGCCGGCGGCATCATCGACGACGTGATCGTGTACCGCCTCGCCGACGCTTGGTACCGCATCGTGATCAACGCCGCCAACGCCGCCGCGGTAGCCGAGCACGCGCGCGCGGTCGCCGCTGCCGCGGGCGGCGCCGAGCTGCGCGACGCCGGCGCCGAACTGGGCTTGGTGGCGCTGCAGGGCCCGCGCGCCGCGGCGATCCTGCAGCGGGCGGCGGGTGCCGCGGTGGGCGCCCTGGGCCGCTACCGCTGCCGGCCGACCGCAGTCGCTGACGTTCCGGTGCTGGCGGCGCGCACCGGCTACACCGGCGAGGACGGGTTCGAGTTGTTCCTGGCCGCCGAGTACGCCGAAGCGCTGTGGGCGCACCTGTTGGAGGCGGGGGCGGACGAGGGGCTGGTGCCGGCCGGACTGGGCGCGCGCGACACGCTACGGCTGGAGGCGGCGCTGCCGCTCTACGGCCACGAGCTTGGCCCCGGCGTCTCCCCGTTGGAGGTGGGATTGGGGCGTTTCGTGCGCGCCGGCGGCGGCTACGTCGGCGCCGAGGCGCTGCGCCGCCTGCGCGAGCAAGGGGTGCCGCGCGCGCTGGCGCACCTGCAGCTTCACGGGCGCGCGGTGGCGCGCGCCGGCAACCCGATCACCACGGCGGCGGGAACGCCGATCGGCAGCGTCACCAGCGGCGGTTACGGACCGTGGCTGCGGCGCGGACTGGCAATGGGACTGGTAGAGCGGCGCCACGTCGCGCCCGGCGGCGAACTGACGGTGCTGATCCGCGGGCGCCCGCACGGCGCCGCGGTGGTGCCGCGGCCATTCTACCGGCGGAAGGAAGGATGAGAGGATGAACGTACCTGAAGAACTGCGCTACACCGCGCAGCACGAGTGGCTGCGCGAGGAAGAGGACGGAACGGTCACCGTCGGCATCACCGATCACGCCCAGGCCGAGCTTGGCGACGTCGTGTACGTGGAGCTGCCGGCGGTGGGGGATGAGGTGGCGCACGGCGCCTCCTTTGGAGTGATCGAGAGCGTGAAGGCCGCCAGCGACCTGTTTGCGCCGGTCAGCGGCGCGGTGACCGCCGTGAACGACGCCCTGGAGGCCGCGCCGCAGCAGGTCAATGAAGACCCTTACGGCGCCGGCTGGCTGCTCAAACTGAACCCCGCGCGGCCGGCGGAGGAGGGCGGGGCGCTGCTGACCGCCGCCGCCTACCGCGAACTCCTGCCCTGATGAGCTACGCCCCGCACACCGCGGCCGAGGTGGCGGCGATGCTGGAGACGATCGGCGCGGCCTCGGTCGACGACCTGTTCGCCGACGTGCCGCACGGCTACCGGTTTCCGCGCCTCGACTTGCCGGAGGGGTTGAGCGAGCCGGAGGTGGCCGCGCTGTTCCGCCGCCGCGCCGCCGCCAACGGCGCCGCGGACACCCATAGCTGCTTCCTCGGCGCGGGCGCCTACCATCACTACACGCCGGCGCTGATACCGCATCTCCTGTTCCGCAGCGAGTTGTACACCGCCTACACGCCCTATCAGCCGGAGGTGAGCCAGGGCACCCTGCAAACCATCTTCGAGTTTCAGACCATGGTCGCGCGGCTGTTCGGCATGGAGGTGGCCAACGCGTCGCTGTACGACGGCTCCACGGCGCTGGCCGAGGCGGCGTTGATGGCCGCCCGGTTGCGGGCGGGGCGGCGGACGCTGGTGGTGAGCGAGGCGGTCCATCCCGAGTACCGGGAGGTGCTCGCCACCTACGTCGCCGGGGTGGGTTTGCGCGTCGTTACCGTCCCCTTTGACCGCGCCACCGGCGCCACTGACCGCGCCGCGCTCCGGCGCGCGCTAAGCGCCGACAGCGCCGCGCTGCTGACCCAATACCCCAACTTCTTCGGCGTGATCGAGCCGCTGGAGGAGCTGGCGGAGATGGCGCACGCCGCGGGCGCGCTGGCGGTCACCTCGGCCGACCCGGTGGCGCTGGCGGTGCTGCGCCCGCCGGGCGAGCTGGGCGTGGACGTCGCCACCGCCGAGGGCCAGCCGCTCGGCATCCCGCTGTTCTACGGCGGCCCCTACGTGGGCCTGATGGCCACCTCGATGCGCAACGTGCGGCAGATGCCGGGGCGGTTGGCGGGGGTGGCGCACGACGCCGCCGGGCGCCGCGGCTACGTGCTCACCCTCAAGCCGCGCGAGCAGGACATCCGCCGTGAGCGCGCCACCAGCAACATCTGCACCAACGAAGCGCTGATCGCCAGCGCGGTGGCGATCTACCTGGCCGCCCTCGGCCCGCGCGGCCTGCGTGAGGTGGCCGACCAGTGCTACCACCGCTCCCACTACCTGGCCGCGGAGTTGGCGCGGCTGCCCGGCTTCGCCCCCTGCTTTCCCGGCGCCTTCCTGCGCGAGTTCGCACTCCGTACCCCGCGGCCTCCGGCGGAGCTCAACCGCCGGCTGTGGGAGCGGCACGGCATCGTCGGCGGGTTGGACCTGGGGCGCTTCCCTGATCTGGGCCTGGACGGCTGCTGGCTGCTCACCGCCACCGAGTTGAATTCCCGCGCCGACCTCGACCGCATGGTGGCCGCGGTCCGCGAGGCCGCGCCGTGACCCCCGCACCGTCCGCGCCGCCGGCGGCCGCACTACTGCCGGAACAGCCGCTCCTGTTTGAGCGTTCGGTCCCCGGCCGCCGCGGCGTGCAACTCCCGGCCCTCGACGTGCCCCGCGGCGCCCCCCTGCCGGCGGAGCTGCTGCGCGCCGAACTGCCGTTGCCGGAGCTCTCCGAGCCGGAGGTGGTGCGCCACTTCACCAACACCTCGCGGCGCAACTTCTCCATCGATCAGGGGTTCTACCCGCTCGGCTCCTGCACGATGAAGTACAACCCCAAGATCAACGACCGCGTGGCCGACCTGCCGGGGCTGGCACTGCTCCATCCCTACCAGGAGGAAGCCACCGTACCCGGTATGTTGCGCCTGCTCGGCGAACTGCAGGAGTGGCTGGCCGAGATCGCCGGGCTGCCGGGCGTTTCGCTGCAGCCTTCCGCCGGCGCCCACGGCGAGCTGACCGGCGCGCTGATTATCCGCGCCCATCACCTGGCCGCCGGCGACCGGCGCACCACCATGCTGGTGCCAGACTCCGCCCACGGCACCAACCCGGCCACCGTTACCATGGCCGGCTACCGCACCCGCACCATCCCCACCGGCGCGGACGGCAACCTCGACTTCGCCGCGCTGCAGGCCGCGCTCGACGACCAAACCGCCGGCCTGATGATCACCAATCCCAACACGCTCGGCCTGTTCGAGCAGCGCATCACGGAGATCGCCGCCGCCGTGCACGCGGCCGGCGGCCTGGTGTACATGGACGGCGCCAACATGAACGCTATGCTCGGCGCCGCCCGGCCCGGCGACCTGGGGATGGACATCCTGCACTTCAACCTGCACAAGACCTTCAGCGTCCCGCACGGCGGCGGCGGTCCCGGCGCCGGGGCAATCGCGGTCACCGCCGAACTCGCCCCGTTCCTGCCGGCGCCGCTGCTGCGCCCGGCCGGAGACGGCTTCCGCTACGACCACGACCGCCCGCAGTCAATCGGCCGCGTGCGCGCCTTCCACGGCAACGTCAACAACGCCGTGCGCGGCTACGCCTACCTGCGGTCGCTCGGCGGTAATGGCCTTACCGAAGTGAGCCGCCTGGCGGTGCTCAACGCCAACTACCTGCGCGTGCGCCTGCAGGAAGCATTGGAGGTGCCCTACCCGCGCGTCTGCATGCATGAAGTGGTGTTCAGCGCGCGCCGGCTGGCGGCGGAGCAGCTCCGCACCCTGGACTTAGCCAAACGCCTGATCGACTACGGCATCCACCCACCCACCATCTACTTTCCCCTCACCGTACCGGAAGCGCTGATGGTGGAGCCCACCGAAACCGAGTCCAAGGCCACCCTCGACCACTTCGTAACCGCCCTGCGCGCCATCCTGCGCGAGGCCGCCACCACCCCCGACCTGCTCCGCAACGCCCCGCACACCACTCCCGTAGGCCGCCTCGACGAAGTAGCCGCCGCCCGCCGCCCCCTCCTCACCTGGCCCCAGGAAGGTTAGCGCGCGTCTGGGACCTCGCGCGCTTGTTTCAGCACTCTAATCTAGAGCGTCACACGACCGCGACGGACACCCATGATTTCGCACGCAGTACGAATGTACTTTCGTATTGCATCTACGTTAATGTTGGTTCCAATCCACCAGCCGTTCTCAAGGTACTCGGAGTACTTTACGCTCAGATGATGTTTATCATACAGTTCATCTTTGGTCTTTGCAACAAGTCGTCTGGTGCGTCCCCGCGTCTTCGTTGCAAAGTTAATCATAAACGAAGAGTCGAGGCGATGAAACTCCTTGATAAGTTCGATCAGTGTCGGCCGTGCTGCCCCAGTAAACCTCTTCTCTCCGTTGAGCACAAAACCGACAATTCTGTGGTATCTCTCTAGGATATCGACTACTTTCGGACGGCCATGATCTACGTCTATTGGCGCTACAACTTTCGTGAGGAAGTCTTTCAAGTCGTCAGACGACGGCCGGTAGCCACTAGTACGCTCTACAGCTTCTTTGATCACCTCATAGAGAGAACTGTCGGGTGTATTCAGTAAGGTGTGCCAGACCCTCGGAACGGCCTCTCGGACCTCTTTCCGTCGCGTTTCAAGCAGCTGTTCTGCATAGTCTCTCGTTCGCCGAAAATCAACGCGGCCCTTACGGAGGAGGTTATTCAGGAGTTTAGCGCTGTCGTCAATCCGATCATGGCGCTGCAACTCAATCCGAAGGAATCTTCGATCTTCAAGAACACCTGGCGCGGAGCTGAGGAACAGTTCCCAGGCCTTTCCGCTAGTCAATATGATAACGGGAACATCGTTACGCTCCGCACATTCGAAGATTTCTTCGACACCATCTACCGTGAGGTCACCCCGGTCGTTCGCTTCGATGAATATGACGGGCGCCCCCTGCAAGAACAGCGTGTAGTCTACCGATCGATGGGTTCCGTCCGGTAACTCTACGTCGTACTGAGGTAAGACTTCATCAGGGTTGGTGTCGTCCCAGTCAAGGGCGCGCAAAATCGGAATGACAGCGGCCTGCTTTATCTGTGCTTCGTTGGTCAACTTACCCGAACGCAGCAACTCGAGCGTGCGTGCCAGAACCTCTTCGATGGTCATGCCGCCGGCCTCCATCTCCTTACCGCTATAAGATCTGGCTCAGGAATAGTTTGGTGCGGTCGGATTGGGGGTTGTTGAAGAACTCGTGGGGGGTGTTCTGCTCGACGATCTGGCCCTGGTCCATCAGCATTACGCGGTCGGCCACCTGCTCCGCGAAGCCCATTTCGTGGGTCACCACCAGCATGGTCATGCCGGACTCGGCGACGTCGACCATCACGTCCAGTACTTCCTTGATCATTTCGGGGTCGAGCGCGGAGGTGGGCTCGTCGAACAGCATGATCTTGGGGCGCATGCAGAGCGAACGCGCGATAGCCACCCGCTGCTGCTGGCCGCCGGAAAGCTGGCCGGGGTACTTGCGCGCCTGCTCCGGAATTTTGACCCGCTCCAGGAACGCCATCGCCTGCTCCTCGGCCTCGCTACGCGCCAACCGGCGCACCCAGATCGGCGCCAGGGTGCAGTTCTCCAGCACGGTGAGGTGCGGGAACAGGTTGAATTGCTGGAACACCATGCCCACCTCGCGGCGGATGGCGTCGATGTTCTTGAGGTCGTTGGTCAACTCGGTGTCGTCCACCACGATCGAACCGCCCTGATGTTCTTCCAGCCGGTTGATGCAGCGGATCAGCGTGGACTTACCCGACCCCGACGGCCCGCAGATCACGATCCGCTCCTGCCGCGCCACGGTAAGGTCGATGTCGCGCAGCACGTGCAGCGTCCCGAACCACTTGTTGAGGCCGCTGATGCGAATGACCGGCGGTTGCGGCGGCTGCCCCGCCGCCGGCTGCCCCGGCTTGCTCGCAGTGGCGGTTGCGGTGGCGGCCCCGGCCGTGGCGGCGGTGTCGGTTGCGGCGGCGGCGTTCTTTGACATCAGGCGCTCTCCTTCACTTCAATTCCGTCGGGTGGTATCCAACCGCTTCTCCAGGTTGATCGAGTAGCGGGACATCGAAAAGCAGATCACGAAGAAGAACAACGAGGCGATCAGGAAGGTCTCGTGATCGACCTTGCCGATCCAGTCCGGATTGGTCTGCAGCAGCCGCGCGTGGCCCAGTATGTCGAACAGACCGATGGTGTACACCAGCGTGGTGTCCTTGAACAGGCCGATGAAGGTGTTGACGATGCCGGGGATGGCGATCTTGAGCGCCTGCGGCAGCACGATCAGGCGCATCATCTTCCAGTAGCTCAACCCCAGCGCCTGCGCCGCCTCGTACTGGCCGCCGGGAATCGCCTGCAGGCCGCCCCGGATTACCTCCGACATGTAGGCCGAGGCGAACGCGGTGATTATGATCATCACCCGAATGAGTTGGTCCAGCGAGACGCGCGGCGGCAGGAACAGCTCCAGGATGATGATCGCCACGAACAGCAGCGTGATCAGCGGCACGCCGCGCACCACCTCGATAAACCCGATGGAGAAGTAGCGCACCGCCGGCAGCCGCGAGCGCCGCCCCAGCGCCAGCAGGATGCCGATTGGCAGCGACAGCGCGATGCCGGCCAGCCCCGCCACCAGGTTGAGCATGAAGCCGCCGAACTGGTCGGTGCTCACCCCTTCCAGGCCCAGGCCGCCGACCAGCAGCACGGCGGCGATTACCGGGTAGGCGACCGAGAACCAGCGCCCGTAGCGGGCGTAGGGCAGCTTCTCGAACAGCACGTACGCCACCGCCGGAATCAGCAGCAGCAGCGCGACGTTGACCCGCCAGTAGGCGTCCTGCGGGTAGAACCCGTACAGGAACTGGTTGATGCGCTGATCCACCCACGCCCAGCAGGCGCCCGCGGCCGTGCACTCATCCCCGGTGACGCCGCTGAAGTCGGCGTCGAACAGCGCCCAGCCCAGCAGCGGCGGCACGGTGCGCCAGATCAGCAGTAGCGCCCCCAGAGTCAGCAGCGTGTTGAGCCAACTGGAAAACAGGTTGGCGCGCAGCCAACCGAGCACGCCGACGGTGGTGGCCGGCGCCGGCCGCGCCGGCACCATCCCGTCGCGGTTGCGGAAGAAGGGTTGGGGGCCGGAATCGCTCATCGTTCCACCAGCGCGATGCGCCTGTTGTACCAGTTCATGAACGCCGAGGTAAGCAGGCTGAAGGTCAGGTAGGTGAGCATGTAGATGGAGATGATCTCCAGCGCCTGGCCGCTCTGGTTGAGGATGGTGTTGCCGATTGACACCAGGTCCTGGTAGCCGATGGCCACCGCCAGCGACGAATTCTTGGTCAGATTCAGGTACTGGCTGGTCAGCGGCGGCACGATGGTGCGCAGCGCCTGCGGCAAAATGATCTTGCGCAGGGTGAGTCCGGACGGCAGCCCCAGCGCCCCGGCCGCCTCGGTCTGGCCCTTGCTCACCGCCAGGATGCCGGCGCGCACGATTTCGGAGATGAACGCGCCGGTGTAGGTGGCCAGCGCGAACCACAGCGCCACCAGTTCCGGCGTCACGTTGAAGCCGCCCTGCAGGTTGAACTTGCCCATCTCCGGCAGCTCCAGCCCGATTGGCCGCCCCAGCACGAAGAACGCCGCCAGCGGCAGCCCCACCACCAGCCCCAGGCCGGTCCGGCCCACCGCGAACTTGCGCCCGGTGGCGTCCTGCCGCAACCGCGCCCAGCGCGCGATCGCGATGGTGGCGGCCACCCCGGCCGCGAAGGCGATCACCAGCCAGGTCGCGCCCTCCCCGAACACCGGCGCCGGCAGCCGCACCCCGCGGTTGTTCAGGTACACGCCGCCGCCCAGCTCGAGGCTGTCGCGCACCCGCGGCAGCGCCAGCATCAGCACCCACCAGAAGATGATCTGCAAGAGCAGCGGCACGTTGCGCACGAACTCCACGTAGATGGTGACGATGCGGCTGATCAGGTAGTTGCGCGACAGGCGCAGGATGCCGGCCAGGAAGCCGATGAACGTGGCCGCGACGATGCCCAGCGCCGCCACCAGGATGGTGTTGAGCCCGCCCACGATGAGCGCCCGCCCGTAGGTGGAGGTGGAGTCGTAGGGGATGAGCCGCTGGTTGATGTCGAAGGCGGACGTATTGAACAGAAACCCGTAACCCGCGGCAAGCCCGGCCTGCTGCAGGTTACGGATCGTATTGGAAACGATGAACGCAATTGCCAGCGCCACCCCCAGCACCAGCAGGAGCTGCAGGGCGGCGCTGCGCGCGGGACCGCTGGTGAGCGGCCCCACGCGAAATGGCGATCTAGCGGAACGGCGGCGCGTAGAGAATGCCTCCGTCCTTGTACAGCGCGTTCAGCCCGCGCTGCAGTCCCAGGTTGGTGTTGGGACCCAGGTAGCGCTCGAAGATCTCGGCGTAGTTGCCCTCGGTCGCGATCGCGCGCACGGCCCAGTTCGCGTCCAGGCCCAGCATCTCGCCGTAGCTGCCCTCGCTGCCGAGCATGCGGTTGATCTCCGGGTGGTCGGTGCCGCGCGCCAGGCGGTTCACGTTGCCCTGCGTCACGCCCAGCTCCTCGGCGATGATCAGCGAGTTGAGCACCCAGCGCGCGACGTCCGCCCACTGGTCGTCACCGTGCCGTACCAACGGCCCCAACGGCTCCTTGGAGACGATTTCCGGGTACACGATGTGCGCGCTCGGATCGTCGAAGGTCGTCTTGGTCGCGGCCAGGCCGGAGGCGTCGGTGGTGTACACGTCGCAACGGTCGGCCTCGTAGGCGGCGCGCGCCTCGGCGTTGGTCTCGATCGGCACCGGCTCGTAGCTCATGTTGTTGACCCGGAAGAAGTCCGCCAGGTTGAGCTCGGTGGTGGTGCCGGTCTGAATACACACCGACGCGCCGTCCAGCTCGGTGGCGCTCATCACGCCCAGCGAGCGGCGCCCGATGAAGCCCTGGCCGTCGTAGTAGCTGACGCCGATGAAGGTGAAGCCCAGATCCACGTCGCGCGACAGGGTCCAGGTGGTGTTGCGAGACAACACGTCCACCTCGCCGGACTGCAGGGCCGGAAAGCGCGTCTTGCCGGTCAGGTTGACGTACGACACCGCGTCGGCGTCGCCCAGCACGGCCGCCGCCAGCGCGCGGCAGTAGGCAACGTCGAACCCGGTCCAGCGTCCCATGTCGTCGGTATAGGCAAAGCCGGGGAGGCCGGTGTTGATTCCGCACTTCAACTCACCCGCCGCCTGTACCTCTTCGAGGGTCTGCGCCGGCGCGGCCACGACCCCAACGAGCGCCACGGCGGCGGCGAGCAACGCCACCTTCATGTGTGCCCTTATCATCAGCTTACCTCCTGTGGAAACTGATATGATTATCCCCTGGTACCATTCCAGGTTACCACTAATCTATATCTGATTGCGCCCGTGGGAAAGCGCCGGCCGGATAAATCGTGTTTCGGCCCAACGATGCGGGCGCGCGCCCAATTCCGGGAACCCCAGGCGCGCGCACAGTTCCAGGTACGGGTCGCGCGGCACCCCCTCCCAGGCCAGGTCGGCCAACTCCTCGGCCAGCGGCACGTCCTGCCGCAGGGTAGTGAGCAGCCGGTACAGCCGCACGTCCTCCTCGGCGGCGCGCAGGTTGTCGGCCAGCGCCTCGCGGCCGCGCACCGTCACCTCCCAGCACGCGGCGTGGCGCGGAATGCGATCCACCGTCCGGTAGTGGGACAGCACCGCGGCCGCGGACTTGGCGCCCCAGCGCGGGATGCCGGGGATGCCGTCGGCGCTGTCGCCCACCAGCGCCAGGTAGTCGGGAATCGAGGCCGGCGCCACGCCGAACTTGCGGCGCACCGCCTCCTCGTCCAGGTCGTGGTCGCGCAGCCGGTTGCGGGTAATCACCCGCGTGCCGCGCACCAACTGGGCGAGGTCCTTGTCCGGCGAGCAGATGATGGTCTGTTCCACTGCCGGGTCCGCGCCCCAGCGGGCGACCGCCGTGGCCAGGGCGTCGTCGGCCTCGAACTCGATCATCGGCCACACCACCACGCCGAGCCCGCGCACCGCCTCCTCGGCGGCGCCGAACTGCGCCAGCAGCTCCGCGGGCACCCCGGCGCTCGACTTGTAGCCGGCGAAGAGGTCGTTGCGGAACGACTCGATTACGTGGTCGAACGCCACCGCGACGTGCTCGACCTGCTCGCGGCGCAGCAGCGCGAGCAGCGACTGCACCAGCCCGCGCACCGCGCGGTTGGGGCGCCGCCCGTCCGCTCCATCCGCCCCCGCGTGGTGGCGGAAGTCGGCGTAGTAGGCGCGGAACAGCTCGTAGGTGCCGTCGACGAGGTACAGCCGCACGTGAGCGCGCCCGGCTACCCGGCGAGCTGTTGCGGGGGAATGGAGTCCGCCTCCGGGCGCTCGACCGCGCGCCAGTAGCCGCCGGGGTCGCGGCCGCGCGCGATGATGGCCCATGGCTCGGCGTCGTCGCCGCGGCGCACGTCCGGGGGCATGTAGCGGACGGTGAGCCCGCAACGGCGCCGCCCGGAACGGTTGGGCAGCGAGCCGTGCAGCAGCATGTCGGTGTGCAGCGAGAGCTGCCCGGCGCGCAACGCCACCGACACCGGGGCGCCGAACCGCTCCGGGTCGTGGACGTGCTCGTTGAGCACCCCGTTTTCCTCGTCGGTGACGTACTCGAAGGGAATGACCCCGCGCCGGTGGGTGCCGGGCCAGAGCTGCATGGCGCCGTTGGCTTCGTCCACGTCGTCGATGGCGATCCAGGCGGTGACCACCTTGCTCGGCGTGAGCGGCCAGAACTGGGCGTCCTGGTGCCAGTACACCGCCTTGCTGTCGGTGGGGTTCTTGGAGAAGTAGTGGGTCATGGTGCAGACGATGTTGGGGCCGATCAGATCTTCCACGTAGTCGAGCATGCGCGGGTGACACACCAGGTCGTAGAGGCCGCGGCAGTGCTGGTGCCAGCCGTTGACCGCGTAGTTGTCCAGGCCGGCCGCGGCCGCCATGGCCAGCAGCCGGTCGAAGTAGGCGCGCTGGGCGGCGGTCTCCGCGGCGTCAAGCAGCGCCAGCGGAAACAGGTAGCCGCGCTCGTTGAATTGCGCGAGCTGCTCCGGCGTGAGATGCCGCGGTTGGTCGTTGACCACCGGAAAGAAGCGCAGGTCGCGCCCCATGCCCGGGTGGGCGTCGGTTACAGGCATGGACCGTTTATGCCATGCCGTAGCGTAGCGCGCAAGGAAACGCCGCCGCCGCGGGTCAGCGCCGGCGCGCCACGATCAGGCCGTCACGAATCGGCACCAGCGAGGTGATCCAGGCGTCGTCGCCGGTGATCATCCGGGTGAACTCGCGCACCCCGTCGAGGTCGGCGCCGCTCGCCTGGGCGTCGAAGATGCGCCCGCGCAACAGCATGTTGTCGATGATCAGCACCCCGCCGGGGCGCAGCTTGGCAGCGATTACCGGTAGCGCCGCGGGATAGCCGTCCTTGTCGATGTCGTTGAAGATCAGGTCGAAGCTGGCGTCCGCCTGAGCGCGCAGCGCCTGCACCGCCTCGCCGACGTGGTAGCGCACCAGGTCGGCGTAGCCGAGCGCCGTCAGGTGGCCGCGGGCGCGCTGCGACAGTGCTTCGTCCCACACCACGTGATGGACGGCGCCGCCGCCGTTCTCGCGCACCGCGCGGCAGAACCAGGCGGTGGAGTAGCCGTAGCCGGAACCCAGTTCGTATACCTGCCGCGCGCCGCTCAGCCGCGCCACGAGGTAGCACAGGTTGCCGGAAGCGGGGCCGACGATCGGGAAGCGCTGTTCCCGCGCCCATTCCTCCATGGCGGTCAGTTCGGGGTGGCGCGGCGGGACCAGGCCGTCCAGATAGGCGTGTACCTCGGGAGCGATCGTCTGTACCATAGCCCGCGCAGGGTGACCCATCCGCCCGCTTCCGGCAACCGGGCGCCCGACGGACGGACCGGGCGGACCGAGCGGGCCGCGGGCTGCGGGTGGCGGCGTGGCGGTCGGGGCGGGCGGCCCGCGTGCCGCCGGCTATGCGCGGTGCGGCGGGCGGCGCGGGCGCGCGGCGGGCGGCGGTGGGTGGTCAGCAGCCGGGGGCCGGCGGCGGCAGCACCTTGGCCAGGACCGGGGCGTGGTCGCTGGCGATCATCCCTTCCTTCTTCTTGCGGTACTCGCGGTCGATCCACGCCGCCTGCGCGGACTCCGCCAGCGCCTCGGAGGCGAGCAGGAAGTCGATGCGCAGCCCCAGGTTCTTGTGGAAGTTGCCGGCGCGGTAGTCCCACCAGGAGAACTGCGCGCCGCCGGGATGGAGGCGGCGGTAGAGGTCGCTCAGGCCGAGGCCGGTGAGCGCGGCGAAGCGCTGCCGCTCCTCCGCAGTGTGGAAGATCTTGCCCGCCCAGGCGGCCTCGTCCCAGGTGTCGAGGCGGCCGGGGCACAGGTTGAAGTCGCCGCCCACCAGCAGGTTGCCGGCGCGCGCCGCCTCCGGCCGCAGGAACTGGGCCAGCGCGTCGAGAAAGGCCAGCTTGTGGGCAAACTCCGGGTGGCCGGCGCTGCGCCCGTTGGGCACGTACACGGAGACGCAGGAGATCGGGGCGCAGCCGGGCAGGGTCAGCTCGGCGCCCACCAGCCGCGCGCCCTGTTGCTCCGCTCCCGGCAGGCCCTGCGTCACCGGGCGCAGCGCGCCGCCGGCGGCGCTGCGCGCCAGCACCGCCACCCCGTTCCAGCTCTTCTGCCCGTGCACCACCGCGTCATAGCCGGCCTCCGCCAGCTCGGCGCGCGGAAAGCGCTCGGCGCTGAGCTTCAGTTCCTGCAGCAGCACCAGGTCCGGCGCCCGCGCCCGCAGCCAGTGGCGCAGGAATCCCAGCCGCGCCTGCATGCCGTTGACGTTCCAGGTGGCGACAATCATTGACTGCCCCTCCCCAGGGCCATCATCTGGCGCCGGTTGAGCGCCGCGTAGTGTCCGTTCCGGGCCATGAGTGCGGCGTGGTCCCCCTGCTCCGCCACCCGTCCGCCGTCGATCACGAAGATCACGTCGGCGTTGCGAATGGTGGCCAGGCGATGGGCGATGATGATGGCGGTGCGCCCCGCCAGCAGCCGCTGCAGGGCGCGTTGGATGATCGACTCGGTGATCGAGTCGACGCTCGACGTGGCCTCGTCCATGATCAGGATGCGCGGGTCGGCCAGCACCGCGCGCGCCACCGAGATCAGTTGCCGCTGCCCCACCGACAGGTTGCGCCCGAACTCGGTTACCGCGGTGTCGTAGCCGTTCGGCAGGCCGGCCACGAACCGGTCCAGGCCCACCGCGGCGCCCGCCGCGGCCACCGCCTCGGCGGCGGCGCCGGGGCGCCCAAAGGCGATGTTGTCGCGGATGGTGCCGGCGAACAGAAACGGCTCCTGCGGCACCAGCGCCAGGTGGCGGCGCAGATTGTCCTGCGCCAGCTCGCGCACGTCGTGGCCGTCGACCAGCACCGCGCCGCCGCTCACCTCGTAGAAGCGGGCGATGAGGCTGGCGATGGTGGTCTTGCCGGCGCCGGTGGGGCCGACCAGGGCCGCGGTGCGGCCGGCCTCGATCACCAGATCGACGCCGTGCAGCACCGGCGCGCCGCGGCGGTAGGCGAACTCCACGCCGCGCAGCTCCACCCGCCCGCTGAGCCACGGCTGCCACGGCTCCGGGCCCGCGGCCGCGCCGCGGCGGTCTTGCACCTCCGGCTTGGTGTTCAGCAGGCGCATCACGTTGTCGGCGCCGGCCATCGCCGACTGCATGGTGGCGTAGAGCTGGCTCAGCTCCTGCACCGGCTGAAAGAAGCGGCTCACGTAGGCCAGGAACGCCACCAGCACCCCCAGCGTGAGCGCGCCGCGCGCCACCGCCAGGCCGCCCACCAGCAAGATCGCGGCGGTGGCCGCCATCGCCAGCAGCTCCACGCTCGGCATGAAGGTGAAGGTGAGCGACGCGGCCGCCACGTGACTGTCGCGGTTGGCCTCGTTTACCTCCCGGAAGCGGCGGCGGGCGACCTGCTGCTGCCCGAACGCCTGAATCACGCCCATGCCGGCAATCGCCTCGGCCAGGTTGCCCACCACCCCGGCGATCCGTTCGCGGGTGATGCGGAAGGCGCGCCGCGCCCGCAGCGAGAACACCCAGGTGGCCAGCAGCATCAACGGCACCACGGCAAAGGTGACCAGCGCCAGTTGCGGGTCGAAGGTCAGCATGGCGATCACGATGCCGGCCAGCAGCAGGGTGTCGCCGGCAATCGCCACCAGCCCCTGCGACAGCGCCTCGTTGATCACCGCCACGTCGCCGATCACGTGGGAGATGGTCACGCCGGCGATGTGGCGGTCGTGGTAGCCCACCGACAGCCGCTGCAGGTGGCGGAACAGGTCGGCGCGCAGCGTGGCCAGCACGCGCTGGCCGACCCAGGAGAGCAGGTAGCGCTGCAGCGCGGCCAGCGCGTAGGTACCCGCGAACGCCGCCGCCAGCCCGGCGGTGACCGCCAGCAGGCCCAGCACGTCGCCGGAAGCGATCGGGCCGTCGATGGCGATCTTGATCAGCAGCGGCGCCAGCAGGCTGAGGCCGGTGGTGGCGATCATGCAGCCGAACGCCGCCGCCATGCGTACGGTGTGCGGCCGCAGATAGCGCAGCAGGCGCAGCAACGAGCCCGCCGAGCCGCCCTGGCGCGCGCCGCCGAAGGAGCGCAGCAGGGTATTGGGGCCGCCGCCGCCGAACGCCGAACTCACGCCGCGCCGCTCCCCGCGCCGCTGCCCTGCGCCGCGCCGGCGGCAGTCGCGCCCGCCGCCGCGCCGTCCTGCGCGCCGCTGCCGAGCGCCGCGCCCCCGCCCGCGCCGCCCCCGCCCGCGCCGCCCCCGCCCGCGCCGCCCCCGCCCGCGCCGCCCCCGCCCGCGCCGTCCGGCCCGGCCCCCGATTCGCGCTGGAGTTGCTCGTGGCAGATGGCGCGGTAGGTGGCGGAGGTCTCCATCAGTTCGGCGTGCCGGCCGCGCGCGGTGATGCGTCCTTCGTCCAGCACCACCACCACGTCCGCCAGCTCCAGCGTGCTCAGCCGCTGCGCGATCACGTAGGAGGTGCGCCCTGCCAGCAGCCGGCGCAACGCCTGGTGGATCAGCTCTTCGGTGTGGGCGTCCACGCTGGAGGTGGCGTCGTCCAGAATCAGGATGCGCGGCTCCACCAGCACCGCGCGGGCGATGGCGATGCGCTGGCGCTGGCCGCCGGACAGGGTCACGCCGCGCTCGCCCACCATGGTGTCGTAGCCCTCCTCCAGCTCGCTCACGAAGTCGTGGATGCAGGCCGCGCGCGCCGCGGCGTATACCTCTTCATCGCTTGCGTCCGGGCGCCCGAAGGCGATGTTGTCGCGGATGCTGGCGGCGAACAGCACCGGATCCTGCATCACCACCCCGACCTGCGAGCGCAGCGAGGCGATGGTCACCTCGCGCAGGTCGTGGCCGTCGATGGTCACGCTGCCGGCATTCGGATCGTAGAGGCGCAGCACCAGCCCCGCCAGCGTGGTCTTGCCGGCGCCGGTGGCCCCCAGCAGGGCGACGGTGGTGCCGGCGGGCACCTCCAGGTCCACCTCCCGCAACGCCCAGGCCCCGGCTTCACCGTTGGCGCCGGCGCCGGAAGCTTCGCCGTTGGCGCCGTAGCGGTAGCTTACCCCGCTCATTCTGACCGCGCCACCGATGCGCGGCAGGTCGCGCGCATCGGGCCGCTCCTCCACGCCGTCGGGGGCGTCCAGCACCGCGGCGATGCGCTCCCCGGAGGCCGCCGCCATCGCCAGCATCGGAATCACCAAGCCGACCCGGCGAATCGGCGCGAAGAGCTGGGTCAGGAAGGTGGTGAACGCCACCAGCTCGCCGATGGTCAGGCTGCCGTTGATGGTGAACACCCCGCCGGCGCCGATCACGATCACCAGCCCGAAGTTGGCGATCAGGTCCAGCAGCGGCGCGTTCACGGCGGTGAGACGCGCGTTGTCGGCGGCCAGGTTGAACCAGGCGTCGTTGTCGGCGTCGAAGCGCTTGATCTCGGTGCGCTCCTGGGCGAACGCCTTGACCAGCCGCACGCCGCGCAGATTCTGCTCCAGCAGCGAGGTCAGCGTGCCAAGCTGCTGCTGCAGCCGCGACGCCAGGGGCCGCTGGCGGCGCCCGTACTGATAGCCGCGGTACACCAGCAGCGGCATGGTGGCCAGCGCCAGCACGCCCAGCAGCGGGTTGATGCCGAGCAGCACCGCCAGGGTGGCCAGGAACAGCACCGCGGCGTCCACGACTCGCAGCACGGCGCGCCCGGTGAGAAAGCGTATGCGCTCCACGTCCTGCACCGCGCGCTGCAGCAGTTGGCCCGACTCCATGCTGCTGATCAGCGACACCGACATCGCCGTGAAGCGGGTGAACATCTCCTGCCGCAGGGTGGCGGCCACCCCCTGCGACACCATCTCACTCCAGCGGCCCATCAGAAAGGCCAGTACCGCCCGCAGCAGCGCCAGCAGCATGAGGATGCCCACCGCGCGCCACACCACGCCCGGGTCCTGCTCGGCGATGCCGTGATCGACGATCCAACGCACCAGCAGCGGGATGGCGGTGAAGGTGCCGGTGCCGAGCAGCATCACCAGGTAGATCGCCGCCACCCGGCGCCAGCGCGGGGCCAGATAGGCCAGAAAGCGCCGGTTGATGCGGAACGCGGACGGCGCCGAGGGCGCGGATGGCTGGGCGGAGGGCTGGGAGGCGATAGCGGGCACAGACGTACAAGCGCCGGCGGCGTATGATCCGCCGGTAATGGGTAGTGTCTCATTCTTGCGCCCCTCCCCGCAAGCGCGCCCGGCCGCCGCCGCGTTCGCCGCCGCCCGCGCCGCCGGCTGAACCGCGTCCGTGGAGCAGTGGCGCAAGAATCTCTACCTGGCCTGGGCCGCGCAGATCCTGGCGCTCACCGGCTTCGGCTTCATCCTGCCGTTCATCCCATTGTTCATCCGCGAACTGGGCGTGACCGACCCCGCCGCGCTCAAGCTGTGGGTGGGCCTGACCGCGGCCGCGCCGGGGGTGGCAATGGCGCTTGCCGCCCCGTTCTGGGGGCTGTTCTCCGACCGCTTCGGGCGCAAGCTGATGATCATCCGCGCCCTGGCCTCGGCCATGATCCTCGCCGTGGCGTTGGGCTTCGCCCAAACGGTGCAGGCGGTGTTTCTGCTGCGCGCGCTGCAGGGGCTGTTCACCGGCACGGTTACCGCCGCGGCCACGCTGGTGGCGGTCGGCACCCCGCGCGTGCACCTGACCCGGGCGCTGGGGCTGATGAGCTCGGCCACCTTCATCGGTTCCAGCGTCGGCCCGCTGCTCGGCGGCGTGGCCGCCGACCTGCTGGGCTTCCGCACCTCGTTCTTCGTGGGCGCCGGCGTGGTCGGCGCGGGGCTGCTGCTGGTGGTGCTGTTCCTGGAGGAGCCGGGCGCGCAGCCGGCGCTGTGGCGGCGCCTCACCGAGCCGCGCCCGCGTGAGCCCCGCCAGCCGCTGCGCGAGTTGCTCAGCCTGCCGTTTCTGCTGCTGTTCGCGGTGATGTTCCTGCTGCGCTTCGCGCGCGGCCAGCCCACCGCCTTCGTACCCCTCTACGTGGCCGAGCTGCGCGCCGGCATCCCCGGCGTCACCGCGCCGGGCGACGCCGCGGTCACCGGCCTGATCATGGCCGGCGCCGCCGCGGTGGCCGCCGCCGCCGGCGTCACCCTGGCGCGGCTGGGCGACCGCTTCGACAAGCTGTGGCTGATCGCCGCCTGCGCCGGCGCCGGCGCGCTGGTGGCGCTGCCCACGTTCCTGGCCCCGAACCTCACCCTCTTCGCGTTGTTCTACGTGGTGAGCGGGTTCGCGCTCGGCAGCGTGCAACCGTTCGTGCAGTCCTACCTGTCGGCCCACAGCGCCCGCGCCCGCCGCGGCGTGCTGTTCGGCCTGCAGAACCTGGTGGGGGGCCTCGGTTTCGGCCTCGGTCCGCTGGCGGCAAGCTGGATCTCGATCCGCGCCAGCACCAGGCACGTGTTCCTGTCCTACACGCTGGCGTTCGCCGCCATCGCGCTGCTGATGCTGGCGGCGCGCCTCCTCGGCAGCCGCTTTCGCCGCGGCCTGCCGCGCCCGCCGCCCGGCGAGGGCTAAAGCTCCACGCTACGCTAAAGGCCGTCAGCGCCGGCGCGCCCCGACGCCACCACCACGCCGCCCTTGATGACGAACTCGACGTTGGCCAGCGCCGAGAGGTCGCGCAGCGGGTCGCCGTCGACGATGATCAGGTCCGCCAGGCTGCCCGGCGTGATGACGCCGAGGTCGCCGCGGCCCAGCATCAGGCCGGCGTTGCGGGTGGCCGCCTGCAGCACCTCGGCGTTGCTCAGGCCGGCCCTGACCAGATCGCGGAGCCCGTGATCGAGCAGCCTGGAGGCGACAGCCCCCGGCGTGTCCACCCCGAACACCGGAACGCCGCCCTGGGCGAGCAGGGAGCGCACGTTGTGGCGCCCCACGCCGCGGCTCTCCCGCGTCACGGTCACCGGCAGACGCTTGCGCCCGGCCGCCTCCATCAGTTGGCCTGACCCGTCGCGCGCCCCGGCCGGCGGGTGCACCAATCCGTCCAGGCCCATCGCCACCACCGCCGGCAGGTCCGCGGCGTTGCCGACGTGCGCCAGCGCGCGCAGGCCGTGCGCGTGCGCCTCGTCGATCACCACCGCCATCAGCTCGGGACTCAGCTTCGGCGCCGCCCCCTCGTCCAGGTAGGCGATGTTGATGAGATGGACGCCGCTGGCGGCGTAGTCGCGCACCAGGGAGCGCGCCGCCTGCTCGTCCGCCACCTGGCCGGCCACCGTTTCGGCGCAAAACGGCCGCCCGGCGCAGATGGTGCTGGCCGGATGCGCGCCCGGCGCGGTGATCAACCCGCCGGCGACGAACAGGCGCGGCCCTCTGATCCGCCCCTCCTCGACGCTGCGGCTGACGTCGGTGATATAGGGCCAGAAGTCGCCCGGCGACATCAGGCTGGTAAATCCGTTGTCCAGATAGTCGCCCAGCTTCTCCGGCATGCGCGAGGCGACGTACTCCGCCAGTTCCGCTTCGTTGGCCGGCATCGACGGCCGCCCGCCCACGAAGTCGAAGAACAGGTGCGCGTGGGTGTCCACCAAGCCGGGGAGCACGGTTCTGCCGCGGGCGTCGATCACCGTGCCGCCGCCGCCCGCCGCCGCGCTCGCGCCCTGCGCGCCCTGCGTGACCGCGTGGATGCGCTCCCCCTTGACGTCGATCACGGCGTTGTCGATCACGCCCCGGCCGGTGCCGTCGAACAGCCGCGCGTTGATGATGCGGAGATCCTGGGCGCCGAGCTGCTGGCCGCCCGCGGCCAGCCCGAACAGCGCCAGCGCCGCGCCGGCGGCAATGCGACACAACGTGTTTTGAAGCATCAGGGCGATCCGGGCGGGATTATTCCCCGGCGGCCGGCGCCGCGTCCACCGGGCCGCCGCCGCCGACGCCCGGCAGGCGAGCGGAGGCGGCGCGCCGCGGCGCCGCGATGATGCGTTGCGGGAAGGCGCCCGGTTATACTGCGCGCGTCATGGACAACTTCGCGGCGACAATGCTGACCGATCTCCCCCCGCGCATCGGCGACTTGGTAGAGGTGCGCTCGCGCCGCTGGCTGGTGGACGGAGTCGAGCGGCCCCACCACCAGTCGTCGCTGGTGAGCCTGGCCTGCGCCGACGACGACGCCCAGGGGCAGACCCTGGAAGTCTACTGGGAGATGGAGCTCGACCGCCTCATCCTGAAACAGGAAAATTGGGGCGCGCTGGGCGCCAAGGGCTTCGATCAGCCGCGCCGCTTCGGCGCGTTCCTGCACACGCTGCGCTGGGACTCGGTCACCGCCACCGATCCCAACCTGTTCCAGGCGCCGTTCCGGGCCGGCATCAAGATCGACGCCTACCAGATGGAGCCGTTGCGCAAGGCGCTGCGCCTGGCGCGCGTCAACCTGTTCATCGCCGACGACACCGGCCTGGGCAAGACCATCGAGGCCGGCCTGATCGCGCGCGAGCTGCTGCTGCGCAAGAAGGCGCGCACCGTGGTGGTGGCCGCCCCCGCCTCCGTGCTGGAGCAGTGGAAGATGGAGCTGGAGGAACGATTCGGGCTGGTGTTCGTGATTCTGGACCGCGCCTATCTGTCACAGATGCGCCGCGAGCGCGGCTTCAGCGTCAACCCGTGGCGCACTCACCAGCGCTTTATCGTGTCCCACAGCCTGCTGATCGATCCCGCCTACGCCGACCCCCTGCGCGTGCGGCTCGGCAGCATGTCGCCCGGCAGCCTGCTGATCCTGGACGAGGCGCATCACGCGGCGCCATCGAGCGGCGGGCGTTACGGCATCGAGACCAGGTTCACCCGCGCCATCCGCGATCTGGGCGGCCGCTTCGAGCATCGCCTGTTCCTGTCGGCCACTCCGCACAACGGCCACTCCAACAGCTTCGCCACCCTGCTGGAGTTGCTCGATCCCTACCGCTTTACGCGCGGCGTGCCGGTGCGCGGCAGGCGCGAACTGGATGCGGTGATGGTGCGCCGCATCAAGGAGGATCTGCGCGCCGTGCAAGGCGGCTTCCCGCAGCGGGAAGTGCGCCGGGTGGCGATCGAGCGGCTGCCGGAGGACGCGCCGGAGCTGGTGCTGTCGCGGCTGCTGGACGAGTACCGCGGGGTGCGGGAGGAACGCCTGGAGGGGCTTCCGCCGCGCGAGCGCGCCGCCGCCGGCCTGCTGATGGTGGGGCTGCAGCAACGGCTGCTGTCGTCGATCGAGGCGTTCGCGCTGTCGCTCAAGCGGCACCGCCGCACGGTGCGCGAGCAATGGGAGCGGGCCGCCGGCGGCGCGAACGGGACGGAGCCGGAGCCGCGGGCGGCGTTCGCGGCCGCGGGAGCGGAGCGGTTCGCGGCCCCGCCGGACGCGGACGACGAGCGCTCCGAGCTCACCGAGGCGGAGCAGGAGGCCGCCGAGGAGGTCGAGGTGGCGGCGATCAACGCGGCCGCCGAGAGCGAGCGCGCCGCGGCGCCGGCCGGGGCCTTGGACGCGGCGGGGCTGTGGCGCCGGGAGCAGGCCCTGCTCGACCGCATGGAGCGGGTAGCGGACGCCGCGCGCGGCCGGCCGGAAGCCAAGACGCGGGAGCTGATCCGCTGGATCAAGGAGCATCTGTGCCCCGACCGGCCGCGCTGGAACGACCGCCGGGTGCTGATCTTCACCGAGAACGTGGTGGGCACCAAGCGCCACCTGCGCGAGATGCTGCAGCAGGCGTTCGCCGGCACCGAGTTGGCCGAGGAGCGGATCGCCACGGTGGACGGCCAGACCACCGGCGCCAACCGCAAGGAGCTGCAGCGCCGCTTCAACACCGACCCGGCGCGCGACCCGCTGCGCATCCTGGTGGCCACCGACGCCGCGCGCGAGGGGCTCAACTTCCAGGCGCACTGCACCGACCTGTTCCACTTCGACCTGCCGTGGAATCCGGGCCGCATCGAGCAGCGCAACGGCCGCATCGACCGCAAGCTGCAGCCGGCGCCGCGCGTGCGCTGCCACTACTTCGCGCTGCCGCAACGCGCCGAGGACCGGGTGCTGGAAGTGCTGGTGCGGAAGACGGAGACGATCAAGCGCGAGCTCGGCAGCCTTTCCAAGGTGATCGACGACGACGTGGAGCGCCGCCTGCGCGACGGCATCCGGCACCGGGACGCGGCGCGGCTGGCGCGCGCGATTGAGGCCGCCGACCTGGGCGCGGCGCAGAAACAGGCCGCGGCCGAGGAGCTGGAGGCGGCGCGCGGGCGGCAGGAGGACCTGAAGGCGCAGATCGAACGCTGCCGCGGCCTGTTGGAGGGGTCACGCGGCTGGACGCAGTTCACGCCGGAGCCGTTCCGCGACGCGCTCTCCTGCTCGCTCGCCATGCAGGGCGCCGGGCCGCTGCAGGAGACGCGCGCGGAGGATGGTTCGCCGGTCTGGACCTTCCCGCCGCTGGGCGGCCAGGTACGGGCGGACGGGACCTGGGCCTCCACCCTGGACACGTTGCGCGAGCCCCGCAAGCGCGGCCAGAAGGTGAGCGATTGGCGGCGCGACGCGGCGTTGCGCCCGGTCGTGTTCGAGGACGCGGGCGTGCTCACCGACGAAATCGTGCACCTGCACCTGGAGCAGCGCATGGCGCAGCGGCTGCTGGCGCGGTTCCGCTCGCAGGGCTTTTTCCATCACGACCTGTCGCGCGCCTGCCTGGTGCAGGCCGCCGACTCCATCCCGCGGGTGATCCTGGTGGGCCGGCTGTGCCTGTTCGGACAGCACGCCGAGCGTCTGCATGAGGTGCTGACGCCGGTCGCCGCCCGCTGGATTGAGCCGTCGCGCCGCCGCGGGCCGTTGCGCGCCTATGCCGAGGAGGCGGAAGCGCGGACGCTGGAACGCCTGGAGGACGCCCTGCGCGACGCCCGCGCGCCCGGCGTCACCATTCACCGCCGCCTGCTGGACACCGCCGAGCGTGACATTGAGGACCTGCTGCCGCAGCTCGAAGAGCGCGCCGGGGCGGTCGCGGCCAGCGCTACGGAGCGGCTGCGGCGCCGCGGCGAGGTTGAGGCGCGGGAACTCGGCGAGACCCTGGAGCGCCAGCGCCGCCGCGTCTCCGAGGAGCTCGCCCGCCACGAAGCCGACGGCGCCCAGATCACCATCACGTTCAGCGAGGAGGAGAAGCGCCAGCGCCAGGCCGACGTCACCGCCTGGCGCCGCCGCCTGACCCAGTTCGACCGCGACCTGGAAACCGAGCCGCCCCGCATCCGCGCCTTCTACGCAGTCCACGCCCAACGCGTCGAGCCCGTCGGCCTCGTCTACCTCTGGCCCGACACCAACTGACGGGTGATTTCGGTGGACAACCGGCCGCTGCAGGAACTGAGACTGCGCGACTTTCGTTGCTTTCGTGGGGAGCACTCGGCCCGCCTTGCGCCGCTGACGTTGCTGGTCGGAGAGAACGGCGCCGGCAAGACTTCGTTTCTTGCCGCCGTGCATGCGATTCTGGACGTGGCTGATGGGCATGGCGACCCCGATTTCCAAGCTGCGCCCTACGACATCGGGCCGTTCGCGGAAGTCGTCCATCGACAGAGCCCGAACGGCCGGGGTCCGGCGGAGGACTCGTTCGGCATCGGCTGCCGGCGCCCCGGTCTGGATGTCGAGTCCGTCGCCATGGACGCAACGTTCGCGATCCATGAGGACGCGACGCCCACGCTCTCGACCGTGGACTGGCGCGCCGGCGACGCATGGATGCGACAGCCGTGGGACGACGACTTCCACATCGAGTTCGGTTGCGGCGGCCGCTCGTGGCGAGTCCCGGTTGCGAGCGACGAGCTGGAGCGCTCCCTGCAATCCCGTTGCTCGATAAGCTGCAGCCGACGCACGGAGAATCTGGCGGCAACGTTACCGATAGCGACCGTGACAAGCTGCTCACCCTGCTCGCGGAACGTAACCAATTCTACGTGGTCGTCTCCGCGGAAGAGCCGATTTTCTCCGGTCCGATCCGCACTTACGATCGGGCACGGCTGGAACAGGATCCGCGAAGGTCCTCGCGGCCGGCGTTCCTGGCGGGCCACTGCTTCGACGATACGGAACGATGGGCATGCCTGAAGCGTGACGTGGAAGCATTCGGCCGCGCGTCCGGTCTGTTTGACGAGATATTCGTGAAGCATCTCAATGAAACCGCGTTCCATCCCTTTCAGTTGGAGGTGCGGAAGTGGGGCAAGAGACGCAAAGGACCAAAGCGCAACCTGATCGACGCGGGCTACTGCGTGAGCCAGGTCCTGCCCCTGTTGGTGGACCTTGTATACCCCGGCGAAGCATCCCTCTTCCTCCTGCAGCAGCCGGAAGTACACTTGCACCCGCGCGCCCAGGCCGAACTCGGCAGCCTGCTCTGCACGACCGCGGCGGCCGGCCGCCAGCTCATCGTCGAAACGCACAGCGACTACATCATCGATCGGGTGCGCATGGATGTCCGGGACCAAAAGACGGCTCTGAAGCCGGAAGACGTATCCGTTTTGTTCTTCGAGCGTGACGATATCGAGAGTCGCATCCACTCCGTGCGGTTCGACGAGCTGGGCAACGTCCTGGATGCCCCGCACAGCTACGGCCGGTTCTTCATGAACGAAACGCGGCGGTCGGTAGGTCTTTGATGCGGGCCATTCTCGAAGCCGTCGGGGTCGATGACGAACTTCTTGCTCCTTCGCGGCGCATCATCCAAGGCAGCGCTCCGGACCGGATCAAGTTACCGGCGGGCGGCTCCGAGCCGCGCATGGCGGTGGCGGTAGCGGTGATGGGCGGCGCACAGCAGCCGGAGATTGTCGGGCTCGGCGCTGCCGCCGAGCGCATACGGCACCACGTGATCGATCTCCAGCAGATGCCGGGAGCCGCACCGGCGCCCACTGCCCCGGTCCACGTAGCTGCAGCAGCCCCGGTCGCGCTCCCACACCTGCCGCCTCACCGCCACGGGAATAGCGCGGCTGCGGACGCGCGGCCGCGGCGACGCGGTCGCCGGCGGGGTGCCGGCCCGATGCGCCACGGACTGCGAGCCGCCTCCTGCCTTCGGCGCCGAAGTGGCGATTCCGGCCGCTGCCGCGGGCCGGTTCGCGGCCTGAACCTTGGCTGGCGAAGTCGCCGCGCCTGCCGACAGCTCGCTCCGCGGCGCCGCCGCAGCCTCCTTCGGCGCCGAAGTCTCCGCCGTGACTTCTGCGGTCCGGGTCCGGGTGGCCACCTTGTTGGATTCCACATTGGGTCGTTAGAACCGCAAGGTATCTGTTCGGATTGATCCGGTGACGGATCCTCTGGGATGGGGAGCGAGTGCGGGCCAAGCCCACCGGCCGAGGAGGCAGGGGGCAGCGTCGCGTAGCGGACCGGTGGGTGCGTCGGGGCTTGAGATGGGGTATCCTGGGCGGGATCAACCCTTGAGGAGAAAAGAGGCCCGCGCGGGAAGCCACCCGCCGGGCCGTGACCGGTGCAACTTCGCTACCAAACGGGGCTCACCGGCGAGCAATACGTTTACCGCCAAAGCGTGGCGTGATGCAAGGCTCGACCGGTGCCCCAATCATCCCGAACCCGGCAGTTGCTCGTTCGCCCGCCACGGCACCTACCGGCGCCGGAAGCCGACCGGCGCGCTGATCGCGCGCTGGTACTGCCCGGAGAGTCACACCACCTTCAGCCTGCTGCCCGACTGCCTGGCAGCGCGGCTGCCCGGAACGCTGCAGGAGCTGGAGAAGGTCGTCGTGCGCACCGAGCGGGCGGCGAGTCGGGAGCAAGCCGCCGACCGCCTGCGCGACGACATCCAACTGCCCGGCGCCCTGCGCTGGCTGCGCCGCCGCCGGCGGCTGGTGCGGCAGGTGCTGCAGCAGGTCAGCGGCTTGCTGCCGCAGCACCTCGCCGGCTGCGACCTCGCGTTGAGCGCCTTCCGCGAGCACCTGGATACCGATGCGGCGTTGGTGACGCTGCGCTCCCTGACCTCCCCGTGGTTGCCGGTGTTGCCGGCCCCGCTCGGCTTCCGGGCGCACCGCCCCAGGGGTGGGAATCCCAGGGCCGGGAGTCCCACTTTCGCACTTCAACACCAAACGGGGGCTCTCCGCCGCCCGCAGCCCCCGTAGCTTATGCCCATCACCGGGTCGCCTGACCCACCCAAGGAGTATCCGACCATGCACGATGCCGATGAAGCGCTTGAAGCGCTGCGCCGCGAGGTGGCGCTGTTCCGCCACGGCTTGATCGCCGACCTGGCGCACCTGCCACCCGGCAGCCCGGGAATCGGCGCACAGTTACGCGCCCGGGCCGACCAGGACTACGTCATTCCCGGCACCCAGCGCACCCGCGTCGCCGCCGAAACCCTGCGTGACTGGCTGTACCACTATCGCCGCGGCGGCTTCGACGCGCTCTACCCCAAGCCGCGCGCCGACCGCGGCCAGCCGCGGCGGATGCCGCCACAGGCCGCCGAGTTGCTGATTGCGCTCAAGACCGCGCACCCGACCTGGTCGGTGCGGCAGGTCGTCAAGGAGGCCAACCGCAGCGGCCAGCTCCCCGCCGGCGTGCGCCTGGCGCGCTCCACCGTGTACCGGCTGCTGCACGCCGAGGGGCTGATGACTCCGCCGGGCGCGGTCGCCGACGGCACCGACCGCCGCCGCTTCAGCTTCCGCTACGCCGGCCAGTTGTGGATGAGTGACGTCATGCATGGCCCCGCCGTCGCCGACGGCCGCCGCCGCCGCAAGACCCGCCTCATCGCCTTCCTCGACGACGCCACCCGCATGTGCCCGCACGCCGCCTTCGCCTACTCCGAGAACACCGCCGCCTTCCTGCCCGTGTTCAAGCAGGCGCTCAGCCGCCGCGGGGTGCCGCAACGCCTGTACGTCGACAACGGCGCCAACTATCGCTCCCAGCAACTGCGGCTGGTCTGCGCCAAGCTCAGCATCGCCCTGATCCACGCCCGCCCCTATCAGCCCCAGGGCAAGGGCAAGATCGAACGCTTCTTCCGCACCTTGCGCGCACAGTTCCTCGCCTCCCTGCCGCCGGGCGCCGACGCCAGCCTCGACCTCCTCAACCGCCGCCTGGGCGGCTACCTGGAACGCGACTACCACGACACCCCTCATCGCGGCCTGGACGGCAACACCCCGTTTCAGCAGTGGGCGCTCAGCGCCGATGAAGTGCGCTACCTCGATGCCGCCACCGACCTCGACGACCTGTTCCTGTTCGAGGCCAAGCGCCGCGTCAACAACGACCGCACCGTCAGCCTCAACGGCCGCGTCTATGAAGTCGATCCGCTGCTGGTCGGTCGCACCGTCATCTTGCGCTACGACCCCGAGGCACCGCCGACCCGCCCTCTGCAGGTCCGCCACAACGGCGCCGACGCCGGCCACGCCACCTTCCTGGACGCCTACGCCAACGCCTCCGTCAAGCGCGCCCGCCCCTCCCGCCACCTCCAATCCGACGCCCCCGCGCCCCAGCCGCCCCCCTCGCCGCTGGCCCTGCGCCACCTCCACCGCCGCCAGGAGACCGACTGATGTATCTGCGCCACTTTGCCTTTACCCGCTTGCCCTTCGACGACACCCTCGAAGCCGACAACCTGTTCGCTTCCGCCGCCCACCAGGAAGCCGCAGCCCGCCTGCTGCATCTGGTCGAACTGCGCGGCATCGGCCTGCTCACCGGCGAGCCCGGCGGCGGCAAGACCACCGTCTGCCGCGCCGTGACCGCCACCCTCCATCCCGGTCTCCACCGCGTGCTCTACGTCTCCCTGACCACCGGCAACGTCATGGACATGTACAAGTCGATCGCCTGGGCACTCGGCCTGCCCGCCGAACGCTCCCGCGCCGCCGCCTACCGCTCCATCCGCGCCGAGATCACCCGCCAAGTCCGGGAAGCCAAGCTGCTGCCGGTGCTCATCATCGACGAGGCGCAGTTCCTGCGCACCGACGTGCTCGACGATCTGCGCCTGCTGACCAACTACTCCATGGACTCCGAGCACCGCCTCTGCCTGCTCCTCGTCGGCCTCACCGAGTTGCGCCGCCGCCTCGCCATGGCCGTCAATGAATCGCTCAGCCAGCGCCTGGTCGTGCGCCATCATCTCGGCGCCATGCAGCGCGACGAACTCGACGCCTACCTCGAACACCGCCTGCATCTGGCCGGCTGCGAGCTGCCCCTGTTCGAGCCGCCCGCCGCAGAGGCACTGTTCCAGGCTTCCCGCGGGCTGCCCCGGCAGATCAACCGCATCGCCCACTACGCCCTGTCAGCGTGCGCCGTCGACAACGCCCGCACCGTCACCGCCGAGCACCTGCAGACCGCCCTCGCCGAAGTGCGCCCCTGATGGCTGCGGGGCGGGGACTACCGTGACCCCCCGGACACGTATGCCCCCGCCCCGGCCGCCGTTACCCGCGCTGCCGGCTTGATCCCGGTCCGTCGCCTGGGAAAGCGCCGGCGGCGCCGTCTCCGTGACGACCCCGCCACGCCAGTCCGACGCCTACCTTCTCGCGATCTTTTCCACCTTGAGGGGATTATCCGGGAAATTCCGCATCTCTCGGCGTGGATTATTCTGGGAATCGTCCATCGAGATAATGTGAAATACAACACACTGCCGGCCGCTTCGCAACCGTAACGCGGCGCTGGCCGGTGTCCGCCGGCACCTTCGGCGCCGAAGTCGCGGAGCCTGCCGGCAGGCCGCTCTGCTGCGCCGCGACAGCGTCCGGCCCGGACGCTGTTTTCGGCGCCGAAGTTTGGACGGCAACTTCGGGAGTTCGGCGGCGGCCCCGCCCGCCAATCGCACAGCCCCCTGCTACGGCGGGGGGCGCGTCAATCAAGGAGATTCACGATGAAGAAGGTCGCAATCGCAATCGTAACGCTGGCCCTGGCGGCTGGCTTGGTAGGCGCCGAAGTGGTGCACGATACGCAGACGGGAGACTGCACCATCTGGCGCGAGCGGCTGACCATTGACCGCGATAATCAGTACGCAGACGAGGAAGATACGGTTGTCGCTGGCGAGTACGGAGTGACCACGAAGGAGCATACCTATCTGTGGAGCCAAATGCTGATGCCGCCAGACTGTGAGACAGTAGTCTTTCTGAACCTGCGTAACAACGCCTTTCTCGTGGTACACATGCGGCTCAATGGAACCTACAAAGTGATCGAGGGAGACGACTCAGAGGACTACGTAGACGCCGACTGACGACCGGCAGCCGTCGATGGTACGCGCTACGGCGCGACTGGGTTCGATTCCCAGTGGCGGCAGATTTCAACCAGCGCTTGCCCACCGATGAGGCAAGTAGTACTATAGTAGGCGATATGGCGATACACGACATGAGCGTGCCAGGAGCGAGTTCAGTACAGGTGTCTCCGATGACGGACGAGGAGCTAAATGCTCTTGAATCACTGTGCGACGAGCTCGTGAGGGGTACAGATCAGACCAGCATATCGGCTGCGATAAGCGAAGCCCGTACCAAGGGATACGGATGGGCACTCGCAGGTCCAACTACATCTCTTGATACGGGGGACCAGAAGTGGTTCCGCGAGTACTTCAAGAACCATGTATACGTAGCCGAGGAGAGGCGTCGGAAGGGTAGTACCTAACCGGCAATCGCACAGGACCGTTGCTTCGGCAAGGGCCGCGTTATTCGAGGAGGAGACAATGACGAGACCTTGGCCGAGTAACTTCTGGGAGTACTACGCTGCGATTCGTCGCACCACGGATATGGACTTTGTGAAAGGATACAGGGCTACTTATCCTGGAAACGTAGTGAAAAACGACATTGATTACATGTCCGGCAGGATGGTCTCGTCAAAGCCACCCTCTATACTGGTAAAGGCTTTCAGTCGCGCCGAGTGGGCGCATAACTTCATCGAGATAGGTGAGATGAGGGTGTCGAGTCGCAGCGTATTTGGAAACAAGGAAGGTACTATCAGGAGGATGGGCGATTGGAAAGTTGACGATCCCCGCGAAGACCCTAATGAGCTTCTGAATTCCAGGTGGTACGACAAAGGAGATGAGAATGCTGCGTATGTCTGTGAGTACTCATTTGAGCATACTCCAATATACTGTATGGCCAAGACCATAGAGGGAGCTGCGGTCTTTGGAAAGTACCTGGTAGTAATAACTGATACAGAAGAATTTGCCAGGCGTTGCAAGGCCGCGTTTTCTGCGCATGGAGAGGTGAAGTATACCGGAAGGAAGGTAAACAGTCCACTGGTTATCGTGAATGGAGGAGTACGCTACATCAATACATTCTCTCACGAGATCATCGATGACGTGTTCATAAAGGACCCGAAGTTCAGGAATCAGGATGAGTTCAGGTTCTCATGTACGGATTGGAGGTTCGAGTCTGACGAGGAGTCGTGGAATGAATACGTCGGTTCTATCAAGGACATAGCTTACTACAAGGAGATACCGGATGACGGGGAGTAAGCGAGCGCCTATGGGCGGATGGGCTGCGGTGCCATTCAGCAGTGACCCGAACGCGACGTGGGAGGAGCTGAGAGCGGAGTTGGATGAGCGGTACGGGAAGTGCTGGACCGCCACGACCCGTCGCGGCCGCCGCGCTTCGGTCGTATCCCTCAAGGTCCACGAGTGCCTGGATACGCAGCGTCCAGCGTCAGCGTGCCCTCCAGCAGCCGCCCGCGCGCCCCTTTCACTTCCTCGCACAGCCGCATCGCCTTGAGCCGCCGCCAGGCCGCGCCAGTGCTGTAGCCCAGTTCGCGCACGTAATCGAACATGCCGGAGAAGCCCAGCGCGAGATACAGACCGCGCCGCTCAACTTCGCGCAGGTGATCGATTACCACGCCTTGGACGTAGTGTTCGATGGCGGAAAGTTCCTTGACCTGCTGCAGCAGATGTTGGTCGGAAAGGGCGGCAACGGTGGTGGTGATCGGCGTGTCGCGAGAGGTCTTATTCACATACCAAATATAAGCACAGATGATACTTATGTCAAGTCTTACTGCTGCTTTTTGACCACGGAAGACCGAAATCAATAGCGCCGCTTTCGGCGCTCGCACCACCTGTCGCGCATCGCGCTGGCGGATATACCGTCGCGTGCTGATGGTATATCCTTCACGGCGTGGCGGATTATCAATACCTGCCGCGGCTGCATGAAGCGCACCTGACGGCCATGCTCGGCCGCCATCCGGCCGTCGTCCTCCACGGCGCCCGCCAGACCGGCAAGACCACGCTGTGCCGGGCGGCCGCCCTCGGCCGCGGCCGGCGCTACCTGACCCTCGACGACCTGCAGCAGCGGGCAGTGGCGCGGGACGACCCCGGCGCCCTGTTCCTGGGCAGCGATCGGGTCACCGTGGACGAGGTGCAGCGCGCCCCCGAGCTGCTAAGCGCCGTGAAGCAGCGCATCGACGACAGCCGCACGCCGGGGGCGTTCCTGCTCACCGGCTCGGCGAATCTCCTGCTCATGCGGGCGGTCACCGAATCGCTGGCGGAACAGGCCATCATCGTCGAGCTGCCCGGATTGCTCTGGCCGGAGATCGAGGGCGCCGGATTCGGCGGGTTGCTGACCCGGCTGTTGGCCGCCGGTACGTTGGAGGAGGCGCTGCCGCCGGCCCCGTCGCGTCCGCGCCGCCCGCTGGAAGACGCCGTTCTGCGCGGCGGCTATCCGGTGGCGAGCCTCCATGACGACGCGGCCTTCCGCACCGAGTGGTTCGACGGTTACGTTCAGACCTATCTGGAACACGACCTGAGGCAGCTCAGCGCGATCGACAACGTGGTCGAGTTCCGGCGCTTGATGGGGCTGTGCGCCGCCCGCAACGGCCAGCTCCTCAACGCCGTGTCGCTGGCCGACGGCCTGCAGGTGTCGCAGGCGACCGTACGCCGCTACCTGCACCTGCTGGAGGTCTCGTTCCAACTCCTGCGCGTGCCCGCCTACGCCATCAACCGCGGCCGGCGCGTGATCAAGGCGCCCAAGCTGTACTGGCGGGATACCGGGCTGGCTGCGCATCTGGCCGGCGTCTCCTCCCGCGCCGAGCTGAACCGCATGGGGGCGTGGGGCGCGTGGCTGGAGAACTGGGTGGCCGTGCATCTGCAGGTGTTCGCGTCGCTGCAGACGCCCCGCGCCGCGCTCTCTCACTGGCGCACGTCCGACGGCCGCGAGGTCGATCTGGTACTGGAGCAGCGCGGCCGCCTGCTGCCGATCGAGGTCAAGGCTACCGCTCACCCGCGCCCCGCCGACCTGCGGGGCCTGCACGCGTTTCAGGACACGTTCCCGGACGAAGCGCCGTTCGGCTTGGTGATCTGCGGCTGCGACGCCCCGGCGCCCCTGTCGCGGCGCATTCTGGCCGTCCCGTTCGAGACCGCCTTGCTCACGTAAACGGCGCCACGGCGCCGCGCCGCGCATACCCTCCGGTGATTGCCGTGGTACACTGAACTCGCCATGCGTTCGTTCAGCACCGTCGGCCCGGTCAGGGCGGCCGATCACTACCTGATACCGCCGCTGTCGCGGATCGACCTGGACGACGTGCTCGGCATGGTGCGGGACAAGCAGTACTTCGTGCTGCACGCGCCGCGGCAGACCGGCAAGACCTCGGCGCTGCTGGCGCTGGCTGGCTTGCTGAACCAGCGCGGCTACCACTGCCTCTACGTCACCCTGGAGACCGCCCGCACTACCCGCGACGACGTGGCGCAAGCAGTGCGCGTGGTGCTTGCCGCGCTGGCGCGGGCGGCGAGAACTACCCTGGGAGACCGGTTCCTGCAGGGGGTACGAGCGGAAATTCTGGCCGACGTGGGGCCGGAACTGGCCCTGACCGAAGCGCTGTCGCTGTGGGCGGAGGCGGCGCCGCGGCCGCTGGTGCTGTTGATCGACGAGATCGACACGCTGACCGGCGACTCGCTGCTGTCGGTGCTGCAGCAGCTTCGCGCCGGCTACCCCAACCGTCCCGATCACTTCCCGCAGAGCGTCGTGCTGTGCGGCCTGCGCGACGTGGCAGACTATCGCATGGACGCCGACGTCAGCCCCTTCAACATCGCCGCCGAGTCGCTCCGGCTGGGCGACTTCTCGCGTGACCAGACGCTCGCCCTGCTGGGCCAGCACACCGCCGAGACCGGCCAGCGGTTCACTGCGGAGGCGCTGGAGGCGGTGTGGGCGCAGACCCGCGGCCAGCCGTGGCTGGTCAACGCGCTCGCCTACGGCGCCTGCTTCAAGAACCAAGCGCTGCACGCCGACCGCTCGCGCCCGGTCACCGCCGCCGCCATCGCCGCGGTGCGCGAGGACCTGATCATCAGGCGGAAAACGCACCTCGAATATCTTGGCGGCAAGCTGCGCGAGAAGCGCGTGCGGCGCGTAATGGAGCCGCTGCTCACCGGCGCCGAACGCTACGACTTCAGTGATCACGACGTCGAGTACGCGCGCGACCTGGGGCTGATCGCCCGTGATGCCCCGGTGCGCGTCGCCAACCCCATCTACGCCGAAGTGTTGCCGCGGCAGTTGACGCGGGTGGCGCAGGATGCGTTTGACCTGTCACCGCCGCGATACGTGCGGGCAGACGGCAAACTGGACGTAGCGCTGTTGCTGGAGGAGTTTCAGAGCTTCTTCCGCCGCCATTCCGAGCACTGGCGGAACCGGTTTGCGTATGAGGAAGCGTGGCCGCAGTTGCTGCTGCAAGCGTTTCTGCAGCGGGTAGTGAACGGCGGCGGGCGCATTGAGCGGGAGTACGCGCTGGGCAGCGGACGGGTCGACCTGTTGATCGTGTGGCCGTTGGCGGCGCGGGTGCAGGAGGTGGCGGTGGAGTGCAAGGTGGTGCGGGAGCGCGACGCGCTGGAGCGGACCATCGCCGACGGCGTGAAGCAGACGGCGCGCTACGTGGAGCGGTGCGGGGCGGAGGCCGGGCACTTGGTGGTCATCGACTGCCGCGAGAACCGGACCTGGGAGGAGAAAGTATTCCACCGGCGGCCCGACGCCGCACCGATCGAAGTCTGGGGCATGTAGCCTGACGCCGATCGATGCCGGCCTCCGATCCGAACACGCGCGCCAAACTGAGCGGGATGTTGCGCCCGCCTGCTGAGCGAGATCACATGGTACTGGATTCTGCGATGCTCAATGGATAACATCAAATCAAACATCATGCGCACCACACTGAACATTGATGACGACCTCCTCCTGGCCGTGAAGGAAGTCGCCAGACGAGATTCCAAGACCGTAGGCGCCACGGTGTCGGGCCTGTTGCGCGCGGCGCTGTTACGGGGAGGAGACCACAACGGCAACCTCGCCACTGACGAGAGTGCCGGCGAATTCGGATTCCGCCCGTTCCCGGCGCGCGGCGGTCTGGTGACCAACGATCTGATCAATCGGCTGCGCGACGAGATTGGCGACTGATGCGGTCGCTATTGGACGTGAGCGTGCTGATCGCTCACGTCATCGGTCCCCGGCAAGTGACCGACCTTTACCTGCTTGCCCTTGCGGTCGAACATGGAGGGAGGCTCGCGACCTTCGATAGGCGAGTAATCACCGCGGCCATCACCGGCGCCGGCCAGCAGCACTTGTGCGTGATTTGAGTCGAGTAGATGGGCGCTGATTGATGCCGGCTCCCGATCCGAACACGCGCGCCCACCTGGAGTGGTTGGGCTATATTCAGCCCTACGGCTTGGTGGTGACCCCGCCGGCGCTGGTCAAGGCCGGCGCGTTTCTCAACCGGAACGACCGGGAACGGCAGGCGCTGCTGGCCGGCTGCATGGAGGAACCGGAGGAGCCCGAACCGGCCGACCTTGCCAACGTGGACGGCGCCGCCCCCAACCCGCCGACGCGCATCCGCGACTTCTGCGCGTTCGCCCGCACCGTGCTGGGCTGGCGCTTCGGACCCAAGGGCTTCGCCGGCACTGAAGAAACGCCCATCCCTGAAGAACTCACCCTCCCGCTCCCTGACTACGGCGAGATTCTTCAGCCCGACTTCGCCGTGCGCGAGCGCGACCCCGCCGACGGCGCCCCGCCGTGGCAACTCCTCGTCCAGGTCCTGGACGACGACCACGACTTCGACCGCCAGCCCACCGGCGGCCGCGGCCTCGACGCCTCCCCCACCGGGCGCGCCGAGCGCCTGCTGCGCGCCACCGGCGTCCCCGCCGGCGTGCTGTGCAACGGCGCCGCCCTGCGCCTGATCTCCGCCCCGCGCGGCGAGACCTCCGGCCACGTGGACTTCCGCTTCGCCGACCTGGTCACCACCGCCGGGCGCCCGCTCTGCTCCGCCCTGCACCTGCTCCTCTCCGAGCAGCGCCTGCTTGCCCTGCCCCGCGAGAAACGCCTCGCCGCCCTGCTGGCCGACAGCCGGCTGTACCAGAACGACGTCTCCGAGCGCCTGGCCGAGCAGGTGCTGCACGCCCTGTACGAGCTGCTGCGCGGCTTCCAGATCGCCCACGTCGTCTCGGAGGGCGCCCTGCTGCGCGAGTGGCTGGCCGAGAGCGGCGACCGCAACGACGTGTACCGCGGCCTGCTGACCGTAATCCTGCGGCTGGTGTTCCTGCTCTACGCCGAGGAGCGCGGCATGCTGCCGGCGGACCAGACGTTCGTGCGCTACTACGGGCTGGCCGGCTTGTACCGGCGGCTGCTCAAGGATTCCGCCGACTACCCCGACACGATGGACGAGCGCTACGGCGCCTGGGCGCAACTCGTGGTGCTGTTCCGGCTGCTGCACGACGGCGCGCCCGGCCACCGCACCGGCGGGGCGGTGAGCTTGCCGGAACGCCGCGGCGCGCTGTTTGATCCCGACCGTTACCCGTTCCTGGAAGGCCGCGGCGCGGGCTCGGCGCGGCAGAGGAACGGGCGGATCAAGCCGCCGCGGGTGCCGGACGGCACGATCTTCCGGGTGTTGGACAAGCTGCTGGTGCTGGACGGGGAGCGGCTGTCGTACCGCACGCTGGACGTGGAGCAGATCGGTTCGGTATACGAGACGATCATGGGGTTCCGGCTGGAGATCGCGGCCGGCGACTCGCTGGCGGTGAAGCCGGCGAAGAAGATGGGCGCGCCCAACACCATCGACCTGGAGGCGCTGCTGGCGCAGCCGGCGGCGCGCCGGGCGCGCTGGCTGCAGGAGCGCGTGGACCGCACCGTGAGCGAGTCGGTGGCGAAGGGGCTGCGCGCCGCCGCGGAGATCAACGACCTGCACGGGGCGCTGGACCGGGTGCTGGATCACGCGGCCACGCCGGACGTGGCGCCGCGGGGAGTGATGGTGCTGCAGCCGAACGCGGAGCGGCGCCGTTCGGGTTCGCACTACACGCCGCGCGAGTTGACCGAGCCGATCGTGCGCCACACCCTGGCGCCGGTGCTGGCGCGGCTGCGCGGGGAGGGCGGCGGCGCGCCGGCGCCGGAACAGATTCTGGACCTGAAGGTGTGCGATCCGGCGATGGGATCGGGCGCGTTCCTGGTAGAGACCTGCCGCCAACTCGCCGACGCGCTGATCGAGGCGTGGCGCGCGCACGGCGTGACGCCGGAGGTGCCGCCGGATGAGGACGAGGTCGTGTACGCGCGGCGCTTGGTGGCGCAGAGGTGTCTGTACGGGATCGATCGCAACCCGATGGCGGTCGACCTGGCCAAGGTGTCCCTGTGGCTCAGCACGTTGGCGCGCGATCATCCGTTCACCTTCGTGGATCATGCGTTCCGCCACGGCGACTCGCTGCTGGGGCTGACCCGGCGCCAGATCGAGGCGCTGCACTGGCAGGGCGGGCAGCCGATCCTGGCCGGCTTCGGCGTGCGCGAGGCGTTGGGGAAGGCGTCGGCGTTGCGCCGGCGGATACGCGAGGCGGACGACAGCGTGACCGACGAGCAGTTGCAGAAGCTCTGGGCCGACGCGCGGGACGCGGTGGCCGAGGTGCGGTTGTTCGGCGACCTGACCCTGGCAGCGTTCTTCGAGGGCGCCAAGCCGAAGGAGCGGGCGGCGCGTCTTGCGGCCTACCAGGAAGCGATCCTGACGCGGGAGGCGCGGCAGCGCCACGCCGGGGAGATGGAGGCCCGCCGTCACGGGGAGCAGCCGTTCGCTCCGTTCCACTGGGAGATCGAGTTCCCAGAAGTGTTCGAGCGCGACAACCCCGGCTTCGACGCCTTCGTCGGCAACCCGCCGTTCGCAGGCAAGAACAACGTCGCGGCCGGCAACGCCGCCGGCTATCCCGGCTGGCTCAAGGAACTGCACGCCGAGAGTCACGGCAACGCCGATCTGGTGGCGCACTTCTACCGCCGCGCGTTCGCCCTGCTCCGCAACGGCGGCGCGTTCGGCCTGATCGCCACCAACACCATCGCCCAGGGCGACACCCGCTCCAGCGGCCTGCGCTGGATCTGCGAACACGGCGGCGAAATCTACCGCGCCACCAAGCGCGTCAAGTGGCCCGGCGAAGCAGCCGTCGTCGTCAGCGTAGTCCACGTCTCCAAGGGACGGTACGCTGGCAACAGGATTCTGAACGACAACCCGACGGACCGGATCACCGCGTTCCTGTTCCACCGGGGCGGCCACGCCGATCCCGTACGGCTCGCCGCCAACGCCGGCAAGAGCTTTCAGGGCAGCATCGTCCTCGGCATGGGCTTCACCTTCGACGACACGGACAAGAAAAGAGTCGCGTCATCGCTCGCCGACATGCAGAGGTTGATCGAAGCCGACCCACGCAACCGCGAGGTGATCTATCCCTACATCGGCGGCGAGGAGCTGAATACCAGCCCGACTCACGCCCACCATCGCTACGTCATCAATTTCGGCGAACGGAGCGAGGAGGAATGCCGCCAGCGTTGGCCCGACCTGATGGCGATTGTCGAGCAACGGGTTCGACCGGACCGAACGAAGGTAAACCGGCAGGTTCGCCGGGACCGTTGGTGGCAGTTCGGCGACAGACAACCGGCCCTCTACGCAGCTATTTCCGGTATGGAACGGGTACTGGCGATCTGTAGGATCGGAAATGCCTGTGCGTTTACATTCCTTCCTAACGGCATGATATGCAATGAGAAGACTATCGTCTTTCCATTCAGCGAGCTGGCTCCATTCGCTGTTCTCCAATCTCGCGTACATGAACTATGGGCAAGGTTCTATAGCTCTACACTCGGGGATGCACTGCAGTACACCCCTTCCGACTGCTTCGAGACGTTTCCCTTTCCCGACGGCTGGGACACCCATCCCGCCCTTGAAGCCGCCGGCAAGGAATACTACCACTACCGGGCGGCGCTCATGGTCGAAAACAAGGAGGGCATGACCAAGACCTACAACCGCTTCCACGACTACTACGAAATCGACCCGCGCATCACCAAACTGCGCGACCTGCACGCCGCCATGGACCGTGCCGTCCTCGACGCCTACGGCTGGACCGACGTCCCCACCGACTGCGAGCTCCTCCTCGACCACGCCATCGACGAAGCAACCTGGGGCCGCAAGCGCAAACCCTACCGCTACCGCTGGCCCGACTCCGTCCGCGACGAAGTGCTCGCCCGCCTCCTCGCCCTCAACGCCGACCGCGCCGCCGCCGAAGCCCGCGCCGGCACGCACGCGCCCCAGCCGACCCGTAAGGTCGCGGAGCGGCAATCTCGCATTGGCGACCGCCGATGAGCAAACACGCACGTTACGGACAACGGTGGCCTGCCCCGGCTATGCTTGAAGAAGCGGCGAGAACCGGCACCTACGGGGCCGCTGGACTATGGCGAACGGCAAGCTGCTGAGACAACTCATCCGTTCCGGCGCGGAGGGCGACCTGGGCGCGTTTCGCGGCGCGGCGCGGCGGGTGATCGAGGAGGAACGGCAGAAGCAACACCATCTGCTGGCCAACGACCTGGAGATCATTCTCGACGGTCGCGCATCCGCTCCGGCTTCGGCAGCGCTCCGGCGGCTGGCCGAGACCATCCCGCAGTACCGCGAGCGCGGCCTGCCCCTCCTGGCGGTGCGTGAGCCGGCCCGCCACCTTGAGGATGTCGTGCTGTCCCCCCAGAACCGGTCGCTGCTCGACGAGGTGCTGCGTGAGCACAACCGGGCGGATGTCCTCATGGCGTATGGCCTTCGCCCCAGCGACCGGCTGCTGTTCTGCGGACCGCCCGGCTGCGGCAAGACTCTCACGGCGGAGGTGATCGCCGGCGAGCTCGGTCGGCCACTTGCAATCGTGCGCACGGACAGCGTCGTCTCCTCGTTCCTCGGGGAAACCGCCGCCAACCTGCGCCGGGTGTTCGATTTCGTGTCGGCTACGCCGATGGTCGCCCTGTTCGACGAATTCGACGCCCTGGGCAAAGAGCGCGAGGACGCCTCCGAGCACGGCGAACTGCGCCACGTAGTCAACGCCGTCCTGCAGATGCTGGACGCGTACGACGGCCGCAGTCTCATCATCGCCGCCACCAACCACGAGGGGTTGCTTGACTCCGCAGTCTGGCGCCGCTTCGAGGAGGTGCTGTTCCTCAAGCCGCCGACGCCCGCGCAACTCTGCCGGCTGCTTACCGTTAAGCTGCGCGGCGTCCGCTACGAGTTTGACGTAAAGGACGTGGTGAACAGAAATTGGTTCAAAGGCACCACCCACGCCGACGTCGAGCGCGTGGTACGCCGAGCGATCAAGGAGATGGTATTGCAAGGAGACCAGGACCGCCTGCGCCTCGACCACCTCGACACCGCCCGCCGGCGCGAGCAACTACGCACTGGTGCTAGAGCCAACGGGGTAGGCAGTCACGAGCTGCGCCGATGATGAGGACATAGGAATGCACAACGACGAGCCAACACTATTGGACTCCCTTGACCGGAAAGCCCTGATTCACGAAGTCGGCGACGCGATCGCTACGTGCACGCCGCCGCAAGTGTTTGGCGTCCACGGCGATTGGGGTATGGGCAAGACCAGCTTTCTCCATCAGGTGCAGTGGTACGTGACCGGCAAGTGTCCGCAACTCTCCGAGACCGTAGCGAAAGAGGCTGCCGTGAACGACCTCAAGGTAGGACCTCACAGGAGGGCGATTCGCACCATCTGGTTCGATGCGTGGCGGTATCAATACGAGGATGTTCCCGTGATAGCGCTGCTCCAGGAGATGCGTGCCCAGTTGTCGGGTATGACTCGGGCTCGTAACGTAGCCTCGGTCGCCGTTAGGGGCGCGCTCCTTTCCATCGAGGAGGAGACGAAGAAGATCGGCTTCCGATACTCCAAGTTCCAACAAGCCAGCCGAGAGTGGAAGAGCGAACACCTGGCTGACCCACTGCCATCGTATACCATACGCTCATTTCTGAGCGAAGCGATCGATCAGCTTCTGCCGAGGAAAACACGGGACCTCGATACCACGCCTCGCCTGGTGATCTTCATCGACGATATCGACCGATGTGAACCGGCGGCGGCCTTCCGCCTGTTGGAGGGTCTCAAGATCTACCTCACACTCGACAACTGCGTATTCGTTCTGGGTATGAATCAGAAGGCGATCGAGGAGGCCATCGGGGCGCAGATACCTAAAGAAGACACTCGGAAAGAACGCGCTACCGCCTACATGGAGAAGCTCTGCCAGAACGTGTGGCGACTGCCCGCTATCCGCCAGCCCCTTCCGTATTTTCAGTCACTGTTGGAGGAGACTGTATATGACCCAGTCACCCGGCGAAACACGATAGCCGGGTTGGAGGGCATCGATTGTCTACCTCCTAACCCCCGACGTCTCAAAGGACTTGCAAATCTGGTCGGAAGGTTATCGAGCCTGTTGCCGCCTTCAGGACGGCTCCCTTCAGGAGAAGATGCAGCGATTCGTGAGACACAGCTTCTCATGATCGTCGCCTACGTCTATCAGTTTCATCACGATCTCTACGTTAGGTGGGAAGCAGATCTCAGTCTGTACGAAAGGATATACGACTGGAGTTCAGGTCGTCTGGCTGAGGATTCCGACGACACAACCGAGGACCTCGGGAACCTGCGAGAGGTGTTCAGATCGATGATCCTCCCGAAACGCGAACAAGCCGACGTCCCCGGCGTGTTCGACGGAACCTATCCTGACCCGGCCGATGCTCGGGTCTTCTGGATACAACAATTGATCCGGAGCCTCGGCAGCGAAGTAGACGCCGACAAGTTTCGGCGTTACATTCACCGGCAGGAGAAGCCGCAGTGACTTCGATCCCTACCGTCTTGACGATGCGAGATCTGTTCGCCGATCCGGCGCTCCGATCCTATCTGTCCAATCTCCGTGACTGGCACGGATATATTCGCTTTCTCGGACTGCCGGACCGCCGCGATCACCCTGACATCATCGTCGATCGGCTGTTCGTGAGGCCGCACCTTACCCGTCGTTACGTTTCTCCGGACGAGAACCCGAGAGACTGGATCGACGATGCGGAGACTCTGTTGCCGGCTGTCTCCAATGACCGGCCGATGGTGTTATTGGGGGATCCGGGAACGGGCAAATCGGCGCTCGTGAACTATCTGATCTGGATGCTGGCGCGTCCCTCAGAAAACGGTCTGGTAGCTCGGATCGGATGGTATCTTCCGGTGCCGATGGTTCTCAGAGAACTGCGCATCGAAGGTGTCACGGACTTCGACGGACTCCTGCAAGCATTTCTCCAACACCCGATGAGCGAGCCGTTGCGCAACGGCGCTTTGCTGCGAGACAGTTTGTCATCCGGCGGGTGTTTCATAATGCTTGATGGTATCGACGAGATCGGTGACGTGGCAGTGCGTAAGAGACTTCGCACCGCGGTGGCCGATGGGCTCGCTCGATACTCCTCGTGCCGCTGGCTGCTGACCTCCAGGATCGTAGGATACGACGAGGCGCCATTCGATCCACATGGCATAGTCCGGGGCGATCACCATTTCGAGAACGGGAACGAGCAACATCATGATCGCGTGAGGGATAGATTTTTCGAGCGCGCTACCGCACGCTCTTTAACTGACGTCACGGTGCGGTACATTGCGCCGTTCGACGATATTCGCATCAAGGAGTTCGCGCGCCGCTGGTACGACTATCGAGACATGGCATCAACACGAGCACAAAGAGACGCGGCGCACCTGGTGAACGCGGTTTTTGCGGACGACGCTATCCTTCGACTGGGCCGGATACCGCATCTGCTGACCATGATGGCTTTGATTCATCGTATCGAGGCTACGCTCCCGCAGGAGCGTGCGCTGCTTTATGATCGCATTACCGAGGCGTACCTGGAGTCGATCGATAAGTTCCGGGGAATTTACTCCGGCGCTGCGGATCTGCCATTCAAGAAGCGTTGGCTTGCGCGGGTCGGATTTGAAATGCAACGTCTCCGGGAGGCTCATGGCGCATCGGACCGTTCGGAAATTCTCGTCGATGGAGCAGACGTCCTGAGTTGGGTCCGAGACGAGATGCAACGTAACCCGGGCGGAGGAATCGACGACCCGGAGCAGTTTGTCCAGTTCGTCAAGCGGCGCAGTGGTCTGCTGGTGCCCCGGGGCGAGAACCAATATGCGTTCATCCATCTATCATTCCAGGAATACTTCGCGGCCCACGCGCTGAGACGCGAGGTTACGACTCCCACTTGGATACGAAAGCGTACGTCACCGCTAGGATTCCAACGGCGGTCGTTAGCCGATTGGGCTCGAAACGCCACCTGGACCGAGACGTTGGTTTTCTTGTTTGAAATGCTTTCGCCGGACGAGGATTGGTATGATGATCTTCAAGCTCTTATATTCGGCGAAGACTTCTCCAACCTGTGGAACAGCGAGAGTCCGGTGTATCAGCTTAACATTTTGCTATCTCGGTTGACGAGTGGACGGCGGTCTCGCTCTTCAGTATCGGACGTACTTGATACAGTACGTCGTCAAAAGGACCGAAGATCGATCCGTAAAATCGACCTCAGTGGGCTGCCGGTATCTGACTTGACGCCGATCTCTGACCTCACATCACTTCATACGCTGTCACTCGACGACACGCGAATAACTGACCTCGCGCCGCTTGCCGCCCTTACGTCCCTGCATACGCTTAAACTGATCTTGGCCCACGTATCTGATATTTCACCGCTAGCTGGTTTGAGCTCCCTTCATACCCTTACACTGGGGTCGAGACAAACGTCTGACCTCTCGCCGCTTGCCGGTCTTACGTCCCTCCATACGCTATCGCTGGTGTTGGAAAAGATTTCGGACCTCTCACCGCTTGGCGGCCTCAAGACCATCAAGAGACTTTCGCTGGACGGTGCGCTTGTATCCGATCTTACGCCACTCTCTGATCTCAAATCCCTTCATACGCTTGTACTGCAACAGACCCCGGTGTCTGACTTGCGGCCGCTCTCTGGCCTCACTTCTGTTGTTGCGATTTCACTATCCGGCACGCAGGTATCTGATCTTACGCCGCTTTCTGCTCTCACTTCCGTTCATACGCTTGTACTGCATCGAACCCCGGTATCTGATCTAAGGCCACTTGCTGGTCTCACTTCACTTCGTGTGCTTTCACTTGACGGGATACCGGTTTCTCATCTCAACTCACTTGCTGGCCATACATCGCTGAAGATGCTTAATATAGGCGTTACTCAGGTGCCGGCGTCGGCGGTCAGTGAGTTGAGAAGGGCACTTCCAAACTGTAAGATAACGGCTGCAGGCGACTCCGACGATCGGGCGGAAGGCGCAATTGAGCCCCAGGGAGAGTACATTGGGGTGGCTGGACTCCGGTGATCACAGGGGCTCGTTTCCGGGGTTACAAGAGTATTGCGGCGAGCACGTGCAGGTGATCGTCACCACCCACAGTGCCGATTTGCTGGACCGGGACACGATCGCGCAGGAATCGATCCTGGCCGTGGAGGCGAACACGGCGAGACGCGAATCGCCCCGCTCGACGAGACCGGCCGTACCGCCTGCCGCGACGGTTCCTTCACCGCGGGCGAGCTGCTGCGCATGGATCAACTGACCCCGGCCCGGGAAGAAGCGATGCCTTCGGACACGGATCTCTTTCGCGACGGGGATGACTCTGGTCCGAATCGTTACCATCGTTGAGGCTGACGGTGAGGTGAAAGCGGTTCCCGTGCTGCTTCGGTGGATTGGCATGGCAGTGGCGCCGCGGTAGAGTGGCGGAGATGACCGAATCGGTTGAGGTGCGCTCCCGGCTACGGGAGGCGTTGGCGCTTGATCTGATCGGCCCCGGCGACGCCGGCCACGCCTTGGCGGACGAACGGCTGCCGGGGTGGGTGCGGCCGTCCAGTTGGTATCTGACGGGGTTTCTGGCGCCGCGCGGCGCGAAGGCCGAACAGCGCGCCGATGACGACGCCGACGACGACTTCGAGACCGAGGTCGCGGACGAGGCCGGGAACGGCGACGACTCCGCCGAGGACCGCCGGGCCGCCCGCAAGGGGTTCTTCCCGTCGTCAATCGGCTTGAGCTTCCTGGTTGCCAAGGACGCGGGAGAGCTCGACGTGACCATCCGCTGGGGCGACTACCGGCACGTCGGCGTCGCCGCCGGGAACGACGAGGAGGATCCCGGGGACGGCGCGGATACCGCGGCAGACCGCGGCGATGCGCCGGCGGCAGCGGGGCGGAGCGACGCCGCGCAGTGGTGGCAGCGCACGGCCCGCCAAGCCGCCGTGCGGGTGACGCTGCCGGCAAGCGGACGCAAGCCGTATCCCGTGCCCGACTCGGGCGGACTGATCCTGCATGCGGCCGCCCGGCCAGTGAACGGGGCCGGCTTCGGCGGCCGGATACCGCCGGGAGCGCGCTCGGCGTCGCTCTTTCTGGTGAACGAACGGCCCGCCGGCGACGACCGCGCCGACGAGGCGTTCGCGTTTCAGGCCGAGTTGGAGGTGCGCGGCGCGCTTCCGTTCGTCCCCCGGCCCGACCCGCGCGCCGGCTCCGGCGACGACCGCGACCAACAAGTGGCCGACCTTCATTACGCCGGCACGCCCGAGTACGCCGCCGGCCACGGCGTCGCCGCCGACTGGGAGTTGATCGACGGTTCCTGCAACCTGCTCCGCACCGCCTGGATTCCGACCGCCGAGGTGGAGAAGATCGAAACGGTGCCGGTGCCTGGGGTGGAGACCGACATGGCCGCCCTCGGCGACTTGGCCGACGGCCGCGCCGTCAAACGGGCGCTGACGCCACTGGTCACCGGCTACCGGGCCTGGATCGACGCGCAGGAGGCCGCGCTGACCGGCCTTGATCGCCCGCGCCGCGAAACCGCCGAGGAGCTGCTGTTCCATGCCCGCGCGGCCGCCGGCCGCATCGAACGGGGCATCGGCGCGCTGGTAGCGGACGCGGACGCGCTCGACGCCTTCCGCGTTGCCAACCGCGCCGTGGCCGCGGCGCTCACGCAACGCCTGAACCACGAACCACACGAACAACCCGCCGCGCCGCCCCGCTGGCGCTCCTTCCAGCTCGCCTTCCTGCTGCTCAACGTGGCCGGGCTGGCGGACCCGGCCAACCCGGAGCGGGAGTTCGTGGACCTGCTGTTCTTCCCCACCGGCGGCGGCAAGACCGAGGCGTATCTGGGGCTCGCCGCGTTCGCCATGGTGCTGCGGCGGCTGCGCCATCCGCAGGACGGCGGCCGCGCCGGGGCCGGCGTCAGCGTCATCATGCGCTACACCCTGCGGCTGCTCACCCTCGACCAGCTCGGGCGCGCGGCCGGCCTGGTGTGCGCGCTGGAGCTCAAGCGGCGCGCCGACCCCGGCCGCTACGGCGAATGGCCGTTCGAGATCGGCCTGTGGGTGGGCAAGGCCGGCACGCCGAACCGCCTCGGCAAGCGGGGGGACGGGCGCTCCGACTCGGCCCGCAGCAAGGTGAACCAGTACAAGAACAACCCGCACGGCAAGCCCGCTCCCATCCCGCTGGAGCACTGCCCGTGGTGCGGGACGGCGTTCACGCCTGACTCATTCATCCTGCTGCCGAACGCCAATCAGCCCACCGAATTGCGCATTGTCTGCGTTGACTACGAGTGCGATTTCTCCGGTGACGCGCCGCTGCCGATCGTCGCCGTGGATGAACCGCTGTACCGCCGCTTGCCGGCCTTTCTGATCGCCACCGCGGACAAGTTCGCATCGCTGCCGTGGGTGGGTGAATCGGGCGCGCTCCTCGGCGGCGCCGACCGCCATGACCACGCCGGCTTCTACGGCGCCGCCGAACCGCGCCGCGGGCACCCGCTGGCCGGCCCGCTGCCGCCGCCGGACCTGATCATCCAGGACGAGCTGCACCTGATTTCCGGGCCGCTCGGCACCATGGCCGGCCTCTACGAGGCGGCGATCGAGGCGCTGTGCGTGCGCAACGTCGACGGCCGGGCGGTGAAACCGAAGATCGTGGCCTCGACCGCCACGGTGCGCCGCGCCGACGAGCAGGTGCAAGCGCTCTTCGGGCGCCAGTTCACGCCGATCTTCCCGCCGCCGGGGCCGGCGCGCGCCGACTCCTTCTTTGCCCGCGCCATGCCTGCCGCGCAGCGCAACGCCCGCCAGTACGCCGGCATCGCCGCCCAGGGCCGCAACCCAAAGGAGATGATGCGCCGCGTGCTGCTGGCGCTGATGGGCGCGGCCGAGCGCGCCTGGCGCGACGCCGGCGGCGGCCGCAGCCGCAGCCGGAACAATCCCGCCGATCCCTACATGACTGTCCTGGGTTACTTCAGCAGCCTGCGCGAGCTCGGCGGCGCCCGGCGCATCCTGGAGGAGGAGGTGCAGCACACCCTCAAGCGCTACGGCGAGCGCAAGCGGCTCGACGAGGCGCAGGGATTGTTCCGCGACCGCACCGGCTTTGCCGCCGTCGTCGAGCTCACCTCGCGGGTGAGCACCGACCGCGTGGCCGCGGCGCGGCAGCGGCTGCAAGCGGCCTATCGCGACCGCAAGCAGCGGGTCGACTGCGCGCTGGCCACCAACATGATCTCGGTCGGCCTCGACATCCAGCGGCTCGGGTTGATGCTGGTCTACGGGCAGCCCAAGACCACCTCGGAGTACATCCAGGCGACCAGCCGGGTCGGCCGCGACGATGCCCGCCCCGGACTGGTGGTGACGCTCTACAACGTCCACCGGCCGCGCGACCGGTCGCACTACGAAGGCTTTCGGCATTACCACGAGACCTTCTACCGCTCGGTCGAGGTTGCCAGCGTGACGCCGTTCGCCGCGCGCGCCCTGGACCGCGGCTTTGCCGGCGCGCTGGTGGCCCTCGCCCGCCACGCCCTCCCCGCGCTGACGCCGCCGGCCGGGGCGGAACGGATCGAGGCCGAACGGGCGGCGCTCGAACGCCGGCTGCTCGAGGTATTTCGCGCCCGGATCGACGAACAGCCGCGCCAGGACGACGCCGAGCGCAGCGAGCGGCTGCGCAGCATCCGGGACCGCATCGGCGATCTGCTCGACGCCTGGATCGCGATCCTCAGCGACTACCGAGACAACGGAGTCGGGATGCAGTATCAGAAGTACGAGGCGCCGCCCCGCAAGCCGCTCCTGGGCGAGATGCTGGACGATTTCCTGCCGAACGACCCGCTCGTGAAGTTTCGCGCCAACCGCTCGTTGCGCGACGTCGAGCCGCAGGTAAACCTGTTCCTCCAGGACCTGACTACCCTCCGCTCCGCAAGCGGAGCGCGAAAGAGGAGCCCGGATCGGTGAAGCTGCTGAGCCTCAAAGCAAAGAACTACCGCATTCTCCGCGACGTAACCGTCGACCTCGACGACTTCAATCTTTTCATCGGTCCCAACGCTTCCGGAAAGAGCACGATACTCGATGCGCTTCGCCTCCTCCATGAAGGTCTGCGGGAGGGTGACTTCAGGGGACCCATTCTGTCGCGTGGCGGGCCGCTGAATGTCGCGTGGAAAGGAGAAGACGCGCGTTGGATCGACTTGGTAGTGAAACTGCAGCATGAGACCCAATGCTTCGAATGGACGGTCCGTATCGATATACGGAACCGGTACTTCCGGATCAAGGAGCAGGTCACGGAACTCATTTCCGCTTCGCCGCAGGTTCCGTTACTGGAGTCCAACAATGGAGCCGGCTATTGGAAGGATGCCGATGACAAGACGACACGAATACAGCTACGATCGGCGACCTCGTGCGCGTTGGCGGCCGCTTCCGCGAATACAGCTTTTCCCGCTCGCGACATTGCGAGCTTCGTGGACCGCTGGGGATTCTTTGATCCGAATCCTTTTCTGCTGCGCCGCGACTGGCCTGGAGTGGAGTCCGCCACACTCGATCACTACGGCCGCAATCTCGCCGCGGCGCTCCATACCCTGGAGAGTACATCTCCCGATACGTTGCGGCGGATTCGGTCAGCGACCCGCGACATCATCGGTGTGCCGAAGAAGATAGAGACGCGGGAGTCCGTAGATCGCCCCTATTTCGTGCAGGAGGAGGATGGCCTCAGATTCCCCGTGCATCAGATGGGTGTCTCTAGTGGGACCTTGCGTATGCTGGCGATGATGACTGCGCTCTATGGAGAGCCGGATACCAACCTTCTGGGAATCGAGGAACCGGAGAACTACATCCATCCGAGCGCCTTGTCTGCATTCGTAGAACACACGCGCAATTCGCAAAGCCGGGTGCAATTCATGGTGACCACCCACTCCCCGCTGCTGCTCGATCTATTGAACGATCCACGAATCGTGTATATCGTGCAAAGTGACAGGGGGGCTGGCACGACAGTAACCAGAGAAAGAAATCCCGAGGGCGTACGCAGGGCTCTGGATGAATCCGGCTTCAGCCTCGGCGAGTACCATCAGACCAAAGGCTTCGGAGTGGTCTGATTATGGCTCGCTACGTCGTAGTGCTCGCGTCGGGAGAAACAGAGCTGCGTGCTTTGCCGCATCTCGTGTCGCATCTACAAGGTACTAAAGTTGCGGTGCGTACTCCGCCGAACGGAGACATTGTCAATCATGCTGAGCGTATCATCAAATCGATTTGGTACGAAGATTCCTTCCATCGCCCGGACAAGATCGTCGTCCTGATCGATGTAGACGGGAAGCAGACTGAAGATGCTGTGGACTCACTCCGGGCTGATCTTTCGGTACGGTTGCCGGCGGCGATCAATGTGCGGGTGCTGTACGCTTACGCTCAATGGCATCTCGAAGCATGGTACTTCGCAGATGCGACGAATCTACGGGAATCTCTGCAACGCGATCTGGGGCGCGTCGACACGTCCAGGCCGGATGAAATCGAAAATCCCAAACTCCATCTGAAGAACCTGCTTCGTCCGCGAGTCTATACCGCCAGTGTTTCCGAGGAAATTGCGGGAACCTTGAAGCCGCAGACGATCGAGGGGCGCAGTCCCAGTTTCAAGCGATTTGTGGAAACTGTTAAGAACGGCGTTGATCACGGGGCGGAGCGGGATGAAAGGTAAGGCGCACGGGCAGTTGCGGCGCAGTCAGGTGATCACGACCTTCGGGCCGGGAGCGCTGATCGACTTGCCGGACGATTCGGCAATCGTGGACGGGCTGGACACTTGGGGCCCGGAGGAGAATCTCCAAGAGGTCAAGGAACCGCGCCTTGCCGCCAAGCTGGCGGACATGACCGGCGTTTCCGCGCCGCGGCTGCGTGCGCCGCCACCGGAGCCGGACCATCCGCAGGAGCAGCAGCGCGGCATCGGCGGGTGGCGCTTCCCGGAGTGGTTTGTAGTGCAGGAGGAGCACAGTGGCGGGGAGCGGCCCAACGCACGTTCGCGGCGCATGGTGCACCGCGCGGCACTCGACCGCGGCAAGTTCGACAAGCGGCCGGTGGTGGCGACCCGGTTCGTGCGCGCCTGCTCGCGGGGACACGTCGACGACATCGATTGGTACCGGTTCGTCCATGGACCGGACGGCGCATCGTGCCGCCGGCAGCTCTGGCTGGACGAACGCGGCACCAGCGGCGATCTGACCGAGCAGATCGTGCGTTGCGAGTGCGGCAAGTCGCGGCGCATGCATGAGGCGGCCGATCGCGCGCTTGCCGCGCTCGGCACCTGCAGCGGTGCCCGCCCCTGGCTGGGGCGCGACGTCAACGAAACGTGCGGGCAGCCGAGCCGGCTCTTGATCCGTACCGCTTCCAACGCTTGGTTTCCGCAGGTGGTCAGCGTGCTCTCGCTGCCCGACCGCGGCGCCGAGGTCGAGCGCGTCGTCGAGGAACTGTGGGCGAACCTGCAGGCCGTGTATGAAGCCTCGGACATCAGCGTCATGAAGCGGCTCCCAGGGGTGGCTGACCGCCTGGCGGCGTTCTCGGAAGACGAAGTGCTTGCCGCAATCATCGCCCGGCGAGCCGGCGGCGCGGGTGCGGAACGCCTCATCAAGCACGTCGAACTGGACGCGCTCCTCGCCGCTCCCGAGGGATTCGGCGACGACGTGCCGGTCGATCCCAACTTCCACGCCCGCCGCCTGCCGGAGTCGGCGTGGCGGGGGCGGTCGCCGCGTTACCGCGGCGTCGAGGCGGTCATCCAGGTGCACCGGCTCCGGGAAGTGCTGGCGCTCGCCGGGTTCACCCGGCTGGAACCGGTGATGCCGAACATCCACGGCGAGTACGAGGCGGAGGTCGAGCGCGCCGCCATCGCGCTGGAGCCGGAGTGGTTCCCGGCCGTCGAGAACCGCGGCGAAGGCGTTCTGGTGCAACTCCGCGCTACGGCCGTCGCCGACTGGCTCGCCCGCCAGCCGGTGCAGGAGCGGTTGCAACAACTTGTCGACGGCCACGCCGCCTGGGCGCGCCAGCGCAAGAGCGAGCGACCGTTCCCCCGCGGCCCCTACGTGCTGCTGCACACGCTGGCCCACCTGCTCGTGCAATCTCTCTCCATGCGTTGCGGCTACCCCGCCGCCTCGATCCGGGAACGCATCTACGCCGACGGCGAGGGCGACGGCGGGCGCTACGCCCTGCTGCTGTATACCGCCAGCCCCGACGCCGAGGGAACGCTGGGCGGCCTGGTGCAGGAAGCGCGCCGGGTGGAAGACCATCTGCAGTACGCGCTGGAATCGGCGGCGCTCTGTTCCAACGATCCGGTCTGCGCCGAACACGTACCGGGGCAGAGTATGGAGGAGCGCTGGCTGCACGGGGCGGCCTGCCACGGCTGCGCGCTGATCGCGGAGACCTCGTGCGAAATGCGCAACGAGTACCTGGACCGCGCGCTGGTGGCGCCGGGGCTGTACGCCGCCGAGGCCGCGTTCTTCGCAGCTCCGTGATCGACGCGCTGGTTGCGCTGCCCGCGCACGCCCGCAGCCGGCTGGCGCTCGCGCTCGAGTCCGGCCTGCTCGCGCCGCCATACTCCGAGGTGGCCGTCCGCGCGACGGTGGGCGGCGAACACCGGGAAGCGATCCTGCAGGTGCTCCGGGAGTGGGAGCGCCTCGGCGTCTCGGCGGCGGCCGGCGGCGTCTGGCTGCGCAGCCTGGCGCGCGCCGCGGAACGGGGGCCGGAGCCCGACTTCGTCTGGACCGGGCCGGAGGTGACCGGCCTGCACGCGCGCGATACGCGCCGCGTGTACGACGAGCTGATCGGCGCCGCGCAACGGTCGATCTGGGTGTGCAGCTACGCCTTCTTTGACGGGCCACGCGCGTTCGCCACGCTGGCCGCGCGCCTGGACGCCAACCCGCGGCTCCAAGTGACGCTGCTGCTCAACGTCGAACGCCGGCGCGGCGACACCACCGCCGGCGACAGCTTGGTGCGCCGCTTCGCGGACCGGTTCTGGGGCGAAGCGTGGCCCGGCGCCGCGCGCCCGCGCGTCTACTATGACCCGCGCTCGGTGGCCGACGACGGCCCCGCCGGCGTGCTCCACGCCAAGGCGGTGGTTGCCGACGCCGAAGCGATGTTCGTCACCTCCGCCAACCTCACCGAGGCGGCCTTTGACCGCAACGTCGAGCTCGGCCTCCTGGTCCGCGACCGCACCCTCGCCGAGACCGCCGTGCTCCACTTCCGCACCCTGATCGAGCGCGGCCTGCTCCGCCAGCTCCCGCCCAGCTGAGCCGGGCGGCGCCCCGGCGCCCGGTCCTGTTGGCGGACGGAAGGCGGCCGCGGTTGCAGGACAGGTGCGACCCGCATAACTTGATCGGTATGTCCAAGGCCAAGACTGCCCGCCGGGCGCGCCACCGCGAGACCGATACGGCGCACCCTCCCTCGGCCTGAGCCGGAGTTCCCGGGCCGTAAAACCGTCTCCCTGCTCGACCGGATGCGCCGCGCAGTCTCGTGAACCGCTTCGCCGCCCTGCCGGCGGCGGTGGTGCTTGCCGCCGCGGTGGCCGTGCTCGCCGCCGGTAAGGCGGCCGCCGACACCGCCGCCGCCGGCCCGATCAAGGTGGCCGGAGTCTACACCCAGCCGGTCACGCAGAAGTGGGACCGGCGCCTGCACGAGGCGCTGAGCGCGGCGCAGGGCCGGGGCGAGATCGACTACGTCTTCTCCGAGCAGGTGGCGGGCGGCGACTACCTCCGCGTGCTGCGTGAGTACGCCGCCGGCGGGGCCGACCTGATCGTCGGCGAGGCGTTTGGCATCGGCGCCGCAGCGCGGCAGGTGGCCGACGACTACCCCGACGTCGCCTTCCTGATGGGCGACTCCGGGCCGCCGCACGGCGCCAACTTCGCCGTCTTCGACAACTACATCCACGAACCGTGCTACCTGATGGGCATCCTGGCCGGTTCGATGACCGCGACCGGCCGCATCGGCATGGTCGGCGGCTACCCGTGCCGCTGCCGAGCCCGGCTTGCGGAGCCGCCGCAGGGTACCTATCCTGTTGCGGTGACAAGGAGGAAGACCGGTACATGTTGAAGCGCGTGCACGTCAAGGGCTACAAGTCCCTGGTCGACGTCGAACTGTCCCTCGAACCGCTTACGCTGCTGATTGGCGCGAACGCCGCCGGCAAGAGTAACCTTCTCGACGCTTTGCAGCTATTGGCTGGCCTAGCCACCGGAAGGACACTCAAGCAGGCTTTCGATCCGCCGTACCGCGGCAAGCCCCTGGAATCATTCCATATCGGAGAGCAAGGCATCAGGAGACTGCTCGAGCAAGATCGGCTGACGTTCGCGATAGAAGCGGACCTGGAGATTTCCGAAGCGGTGGCAGAGGCCGTCGACCGGCAGATACGCGAGATGCGGCGGCGGCCGCAAGATGACGGCGCCAAAGACACGACCAAGCGAGTCCGCGAGCGGTATCTCCGCTACCGCGTCGAGGTGGAGATGTCGCCGCGGAGCGGCATCCTGCTCGTAGCCGACGAGTATCTGGCAGCGCTCAACGGCGATGGCCAACCGACCGGCCGGCGCAAACCGTTCATCGAGCGCCGCGGCGACAAACGCCTGCATCTGCGCCATGAAGGGCAGGCGCATCCAACCTACTACGAGCTCTATCTCGATCACACGATTCTTTCACAACCGCACTATCCGCCGCACTATCCCCATCTGATCGCGGCGCGTTACGAGTTGGAGCGGTGGCTGTTCTTCTACTTCGAGCCGCGCGAGCGGATGCGGGCGGCGAATCCGGTCAAGGAGGTGCGCCACATCGGGTTGATGGGCGAGGACTTGGCCGCCTTCCTCAACACGCTCAAGGCGGTCTCGCCCGGTCAATTCCGGGCTGTGGAGAAGGCGCTGCACAGTCTGCTGCCCAATATCGGCGGGATCGAGGTTGGCGTGACCGGTCTCGGCGAGGTTGAACTGCGCATCGTCGAAGGCGGCGTCGCCATGCCGGCGAGCGTGCTGTCGGAGGGGACGTTGAGGATGCTCGGACTGTTGGCCCTGGCAAGCATGAAAGAAGCGCCGGCGCTAGTTGGATTCGAGGAGCCGGAAAACGGCGTGCACCCGCGCCGCATCGAATTGATCGCCGAGCTGCTGCGGACGCAACGGAGCATCGGACAGACCCAGTACATCGTCACTACCCACTCCCCGCGGCTGCCCGACCTGCTGCCGGAAGAAGCGCTCTACGTGGTCCACCGCCGCAACGGCCAGACCCGCATCAACCGGCTGGCCGACTGGGCGGCTGCTGCCGAGTGGGGACCGTTGGGCCGGTCCGAGGGAGTACGGCAAGCCCGCGCCGACGAAGACGAGGTAACACCCATCTCTGAGCGGATCCTCCGAGGAGACTTCGATGAGTAACGTCGCCGTTCCGGCGGGCCGCGCGCAGCAAAGGAGCGATGACGGCGTCGTGAGGCAGGCTCATGAAGCCCCCTTGCCAGGTTCGCGCAGCATGTGGTTATGTCTGCGCATGGCACACGCACAGACTGATGGCTTGGTGCCCGAGGGATGGGAGCCGGCAGGCTTGGCCCATTCCGAGCCCCCGACCAGGGACGCTGACCCGGCTGTAAAGCACCCGCCGCGGTATGATCCCGATTGGCGGGAGAAGATCGAACGCGCCAAGCGAGAACGGGAAGAGGCTCGCAAGGCGCGCAAAGGCAAGCCGATCGTCTTTTCGACCGAATATCCCCCGCGTCTACGTTGAACGCCGATCACTCTTCCCTCTACGATTCCGGTCGCGCTACGATACGAGGCACGGTAAGCGGATTACGTCCACGCCATGTATCGATCGGTCGACCGCATGTGGTACCGGTGGCTGAGTGCACGGGCTCAGATCGAGATAACGCGGAAAGATCATAAAGGAGTACGAAGGAATGCCGCCCGAAGAGCAGACTGCGCTCCATGATGAACTCGCCGACCGGCTCGCTGCAGTGCTGGCCGAATTACTCGATGCGGAGCGCCGGGCAGTTGCTCGTGTTGACGAGAAGAAGCGTGCCGATCTGCGGGCTCGAATTGCCCGGAGAGAAGCCCAGGTGCAGAACTCCGCCGAAATGGATCTTCTGTTCGAAGAGCATCTGAGCCGTTTACCCGACGAACGGAAACCCAGAGGCAAGCTAGCAACCGGTCTCGAAGCGTACGAATGGCTCAACACTATACGGAGCGAAAGCGCTCGGTGGAGAGATGAACTCGCGGCGATGGAGAGCAGGCCCTTAGACAAGCGCTCGATCTTCAACAGCGCACGGGATAAGGCTACGCGCGCGCTGGTTCGCCAAGCACATGGCGCGGGCCTGTTGCCCGAACACATCCACGCTGATGTTTCTAAACCGGACGGAAAATCTACCGAGTCCCTGTTATCCTATGACCCTATCCCTGATGGCTGGTATTCCCTTTCCGATCTGGGCCGAATAATACCGGTGAGCGGGAGGCGCCGACCGATCGCCGTGCGCTTTCCGGACGACCGAGAAAGGCCTTGTGGAGGTGGACAGTCATTCTACCGTGAAGTCGTCGACTGGCTTGTTGCCCAAGGGCATTTCGCCGATGAAAAGATCGACAGCAGACTCGAGCGGTATATCTTTCCTCCGCAGAAAAGGCGCGACAGATCAAAAGCATTGTCCAACGGGATGTGGTTGTATACCGATGAGAACGTCAATGTGATTGTCGAGCGCGTTAAGCTGTTCGTCCGTGTATGCAACGAGGATGTACGGCAGTTCTATGTCCGCCTGAGCAATACCGGACGCTGAGACAGTAACGAGGGCTCTCCGATCGCGCCGTTGGGGGCGGCGTCGTCAGGGGTCGGTGACGGTGTAAGGAGAGGATGAGTAGAAGGCCCAGGCGCTAAGGCGTTTTGGATGGCGGACGGGCCGCTCCCTTTGCCGGCCCGGCTTTCTCGGCAAGGGTGGCGAGGTCTTGTTGTAGGCTCCGCGGCGGGGCGATGCGCCCACGGTGGCAGTCAGCGAGATGGTCACCCCGGCGCGCCACGTGGAGAGCGTCCGCGCTCCCGCCCGCAGTCGCGTCCATGCCCGTGGGTTGGGTACGGGCCCAGGCTGCGACGAGGCTCGACGCGCGTACTGCGCGCTGGAGGCCGATTTCGGCGCCACTCTAGCGTTGGCGGTCGAGAAGCCCGCCTGGACCGGCGCCTCACGCCGCCGCTGCCGCACGGGCCGCGCCCTATTTCTGGCAGGCACGGCACCACCACGGCGTACTTGACAAGTTCGCTTGGTAGTGGTTATGTTGACGCATGGCATACGCACAGACCGATGGCTTGATGCCCGAGGGTCAGGAGACTGCCGGCCTGCTCGATTCCGAGACCCCGACCACGGACACGGACGCTACCCCGGCTGTGAAACGTCCGCGGCAGTATGATCCCGATTGGCGGGAGAAGGTCGAGCGCGCCAAGCGCGAATGGGAAGAGGGACGCAAGGCGCGCGAGGGCAAGCCGATGGTCTTTTCGACTGAGTATCCCCCAGATCTGAGTTGAACGCCGATCAGTCCTCCCTATCCGATACCGGTCGCAGTCCTCTTTACGAGGCACAGCGGGCCGCTTGGTATGAACGGCAGACTTCTGATCCGGGAGTACGAGAAGACACATGGTGGTGGTGGCGTCTCAACTTGATTCGGTAAGGACCGCCACGTTACACTGCCGCGCGGAGGCGAAGTCATGAAGCCGAAGAACACGACCATAAACGTTGCCGTCGATGCTCCAGTCTATGAGCAGATCGAACAGCTTGCCGCAAGCCGAGGCGAATCCCTGTCGGCAATTGCAGGCGATCTCATCAAGGAGGCGCTGGTGATGGATGAGGATGAGGCTCTGGCGCTGCTTGCTGCTGAGCGTGAAGCCACGTTTAGGAAAGACACCGCTCTCTCCCACGAGGAGGTCTGGGACTGAAGGCGCGACACCGATCATCTGGTTCGTCTCTCCGCTTGCTGGTAGATGTGTCTTCGGTGGCCGATCGCCAATATCGTGATAATCTGACTATCGATCTTCAACACGATTCGGTAGTCGCCTACTCGTAGTTTTCGGTAGGTCTTTAGCGCCTTGCGCAGTGGTTGCGAGTACATCTCGGGATGTTCAAACAGCCGCTGCTCGATAGCTCGGCGAATCCGATCCCGTATGTCTCGATTCAGCTTGGGCAGATCGACTGCTGCGACGTCGGGATGGTATCGAAGCATTGATTCGTTGCTTCCCGACCCGGCGATTCCTATGTTGCCACGTCCCGGCACGTCAGTACGGACCGGGACCTGCTCCCGTCATCTTCATTGGTCGACCATTATCCTAAAGGACGCGGGGTACACAAGCCGCCGCTGACGCACCCAGCGGCTTTGCCGAGTCGCCGGCCGTAGCCGACTCCGCCTCGATCGTCGATCAAGGGCAAGGCTGGCGGCGGAGGCGCGGCGTTGTGTCCACCGAGCGAGCCCGTCGCCACCTTGCCTCCGGCAACGGACGCCTTGTGGTGGACCGGCTGCCGCAAAGGGGCATGGGGCCGTAGCAAGCCACGGCCTATTGCTGGGCAGGTGCTATGGATCGAACGCGTTGCGTAATCAGGGGAGGGCGGATTCGAGGGTGGTGATTTCTTGGAAGGTGAGGTCGTAGAGGGAGTAGACGGCCTGGTCGATGCGGTGTTGGAGGGAAGTGGTGTCGGCGGCGGGGTCGGCTTGCTTGGCGGTTTGGATTTGCTCGGCGAGGGAGGCGAGGCCCTGCTTGGCGGGCTCAGGGGCGGGGGCGATGGGGGTGTGTTCCATGAAGACGGCGCTAAACTCCATGTCGCCGCCACCGAAGGGATCGTCCAGGCACGGCATGGCGAGGCGAAAGTAGAAGTCGAGAGCCTTTGAGTTCAGCAAGGCGAGCAGGTAGCAGTCGTCGCCGGGAACCAGGAAGCACTTGTTGTTCGTCAAGCGGTTCTCCGTATCGACCAGCGCGCGCATTTGCCTTCCTATCGCGGAATAGATGATCTTGGGCTGATCGAAGGCGCGGTAGTATGCGATGTTGTCCTGAATCTCGAACCAGCGGTAACTTCCGGGTTTGCGTCCGCGTTTCGCGCCGCGGCGGCGCTTGGGCTCCAGGTCGGGGCGGAACCGCGACAAGTAAGCTTCAATCGCGGGATACCGTTCGATCGGGGTGCCGCGCCGCGAGAAGATGACGTACAGGTTGGCCCAGTCAGCGCGCCAGCGGCGCACGTCTCGGCCGCGTAGCCACGGACGGATCAGGTCGGTGCTCTTGGGATCGGCGGCGATCAGACGGTGGCGCGTGGCCGTGTCGATCACGAAGGCATTGTTCAAGCCGGTAGTGATGCCGCGATACAGTTTCCCGTTCACGTACTCGCCGAGCGGTTGGCCGGCGGCCTCGATCTTGGCGCGGATGCGCTGCCATTCCGGCGGCGCCAGGGACCAACCGGCGTCGGCCAAGTCGGTCACAGCCATGGCGAAGCCGTTGCGGTCCAGGTAGCCGGCGGGGTCAACGGTCGCCACGCCGGCTGCGCCGCGCACGGTTGCGGCCCGGAACACGTCCTGCTCCTGCGGGTCGGCCAGCACGATGCAGGGGCGCACGGTGGCGTCGAAGGTGCCGGTGCGGCCCAGGTCGAGCAGCAGGCGCGGGGAGGCGTGCTCCTTCAGGAACGTGCGTAACTGCAGGCCGTAGTCGGCGCGCATGAACTTGTTGGAGGTGATGAAGCAGAGCAGGCCGCCGGGCCGCAGCAGGTCGATGCCGCGGCGAAAGAAGTAGGTGTAGAGGTCCGCGGTGCCGCGAAAGAAGCCGCCGTAGGCCGCGCGCAGGCGGGCCTTGCCGAGAATCTTCTCGCCGCGCACGTAGGGCGGGTTGCCGATCACCACGTCGAAGCCGTCGGCGATGCCGAACATCCACTCCGCGTCGAACCACGCCGCGCTCGCGTTCTGGTGGTACGGGTCCCAGTGGGCTACCGCCGCCGCGGCGTCATGGGGAAAGCCGACGTCCTGCAGCGCGCCGGCCAGCGCCGCGCGGAGCTCGTCATCCCGCTTGCGCAGCCGAAGCTTCTCCTGGCGCGTCCGCGCGTTGAAGTAGCCTTCGCGGACCCGGCGCAAGTGGGACTCGATGGGATCGATCACGCCTTTCGCAAGAGCCAGGCTGGCGTTGCCGTCGGCGTTCAGCCCGATCAGGGTGTCGGCGGCGACGAAGCGGGTCTCCAGATTGGGCAGCGGGCGGATGCCGTAGTTGTCCGCGGCGTCGGCGTTGGCGCGCTGCTCCACGACCAGAGATATGAAGAAACGGAGCTTGGCGATCTGGCAGGCGACCGGCTGCAGGTCCACGCCGAAGATGCCGTTCTGGATCAGATAGAGCTTGCGCCCGAAGTCGGAGTCCCGGTAGGCCTCGAAGGTGCGGCTGATCTCCTGCAGCTCGCGGCTGCGGGCGGCCTCGTCGTCCACCTTGAACGCCGTTCCCGCTTGACCGGTCGCGCGTTCCCTCTGGTACTCCTCCCAGTGGCGATTGTCGGGATCGATCCGGCGCAGCGCCAGCGTCAACTTGTGCAACACGCCCATCGGAAAGGCGCCGGAACCGACTGCAGGGTCCAGAATCCGCAACTCGGCGATGGCGCGTACCACGGTGCGCCGCTCCTCCGGCTCGAACAGCTCGCCGGCATCCGCGGCGGAGTCCGCGTAGTCGAGCAGATAGCCGAGCCGCTCCTGCCACCACCTTGTTGGATCTTCGCCCGGCGGCGCCGCCCGCTTGGCCAGCGCCGCCGCCAGCGACTCGTCGACCATGTAGTCCACCACGTGGCGCGGCGTGTAGTAGGAACCGGTCTGCTTGCGCGCGGTGTCTCGCGTCTCCGGGTTGTAGGCAGCCAGCAGGTTCTCGAACACGCGCCCCAGCAACTCCGGGTCGAGCGCCACGTCCTGATCGAGCGGCGTGTTCTCCTCCACCGTGAACTTGTAGCGGCGGAACAGCGGAAGCAGGCCCTCCTCCTCGTCGAAGAAGAGCGCCGCCGGCACCACCAGATCGCGGCCCTGGGTATCGACGTTGTCGGTAAAGGCGTCGATGCGGCGCCCGCCGGCGCCGCGCGCTTCGTAGTCGTCCAGGCAGTCGAACAACCCGCCGTTGACGAACGGCACGGTGGCGAGCAGTCGCAGGAAGGCGTCGGGGTCGCTCAACAGCGCGCGGTAGCGGTACTTGCTGAAGTCACGGTGGCTGTCGCGGTTCTCGGCGCTGAATCCGCGCTTGGGTATCTCGGTATTGAGGGTGGCAAAGAACAGGTTTTGCAGCACGGCGCGGTAGTAGTCGGTGCGCTCGGGAGCGTGGTTCCGGAGCGCGGCGCGGACATATTCCTCGGTGAACAACTCGGCGGGAACCAAGTCCTTCTCCCTGAGAAACCAGATGAACAGGAGCCGGGTAATCAACCGGATCACGTGGCGCTCGGCGTTGCCCGGCCCGGCGCCGTCGTCCGGGAAGCGGCACGCCGCCACCGCGCGTTCGAACCAGCCGAACAGCTCGCGGTAGAAGCGCCGGTTGAGCGCGTCGGCGTCGAGCGCCCGCTCCCAGGCCCGATGCAACTCATCGAAGCTGTGTACGCCCGCGCGCTCCCGCATCGCCGGCAGGGCGAGGTCGGCGAGCACGTCGAGGTGCGCGCGATGCGGGTTGGTGACGCGGATGTCCTTGATCAGCGTCACCTTTCTTAGCACGTCGCGGTCGGCGTCGCGTTTGTGGATGCGGCGCCCGACGACCGCCGTAGTCATGGTCGCGCCGTGCCGGAACAGCATGATGGAGGGCATCCGGTAGCGGCGATTGACCACGCGCGTCATGTCGGCGAGCTGCGTGCGGGAGTAGCGCCGGCCGGCATCTGCCCGGAGCTCGACCGCGATGAACAGAAACGACTCGATGTGGCCCGGGTCGAAGTCGTCGATGAGGCCCGGCTGGCCGGCGATCTCCTCCTCGGTGACCTGGAACACGATCTGCGCGGCCACCCAATCGTCGAGCAACCCGCGCTCCCGGTCGGAGAGCGGTAGCGCCGCCTCCAGGTCGGCGCGAATCCCGGCGAGCTCATCCTCCTCCTCCCCGGTACGCTCGCTGTGATAGCCGAGCGCACCGAGCAGCGCGGCGGCGCACTCGTGCAGCGGCGCGGCGCCGGCGAAACCGGCCAGCGCGGTGCGTAGCGCCTCCCGCAGATCAGCCATCGGCGTCCGCCTTGGCGCCCGCTTCCGGCGCGGGATCGGCGATCACCAGCCAGGTGATCAGCTCGAAGCCGCCGGCGACGCGCGGCCGTTGCGAGCGGCCGGTGAGCCGGGCGCCCCGGCCCTGGGTGAGGGAGCGCCGCTGCGCGCCGCCGAACTGCGCGGCGATGTCGCGCAAGGCGGCGGCGAGCAGATATTCGTACTTGGCCATGCGCTGCCCCTGCCCGGTCTCCCGGTCGAAGGCGGCCTCCAGCGCCGCGGAAGGCTGCGTCCGCTCGGCGGCGAGCTCCCGGAACAGGGTGAGGCACTGCGCCGCCTGCCGGAACGAATGGCGCACCGCGCCGTCGGCGCGCACGTGCACCAGGTAGTAGGGCTGCAGGAGGTTGGGCGTCCGTTCGGCCGGCTCGGTCCGCTGCTTGAGGCAGAACAGCACGCCCTGCTGCGCCGGCCCGCCCGGCTCGGCGGCGACCACGGCATGGATGCCGGCCGGAGCGGCTTCCAGTTCCTCACGGTTGCGCTGCACGTAACGGAGCAGATCGGCCACGAAGTCGTCGAGCGTCAAGTCGCTCAGCGCCACGCCGTCGCCGGCCTGCTCGATGTCCAGAATTTCGTCCCGCAGGCGCAGGAGCTGCTCGTCCCGGAACGCCAACTCGCCCTGCGCCGCCGCCTCCTGCCCCGCGCCCGCCGCGCTCCCCTTACCCGCCGCGCTCCCCGCGCCTTTCGCTCCGCCCGCCTCGCCCGCCGCTGGTTCATCCGCCAACGGATCGTCCAGGCCGGTGGCCGCGGCGTCGGCCAGCACCATGCGCGCCTCCACCCGGTTCTTGAGGTCGAGGTAGCGGTCCAGGTTCTCCGTCGGCCAGAAGTTGATCATCGCTACCTGCTCGTTGCGGCTACCCAGGCGGTCGATCCGCCCGAAGCGCTGCATCAGCCGCACCGGGTTCCAGTGGATGTCGTAGTTCACCACCAGGTCGCAGTCCTGCAGGTTCTGCCCCTCCGACAGGCAATCGGTGGCGATCAGCACGTCGATCTCCTCGCCGCCGCCCGGCCGCTCCTGCGCCCGCGGCGCGAACCGCTCCAGGATGTCGTCGAATGACGCCGCCGCCGCGCCGCTACGGTTGTTGCCGCCGCCGGTCACCAGCGCCAGCCGCGCGCCGTTCAGGCCGCCTTCCAGGTGCTCGTGCAGGTAGCGCGCGGTGTCGGCGAAGGAGGTGAACACCAGCGCCTTGCGGTTGCGCCGGCCATCCTTGTCGGTGGTGGGATGGGCCAGCTTGCGGGCCAGTACGCGGCGCAACTCGGCCAGTTTGGCGTCCCGTTCCACCGTGACCCGCTGCGCCAGGCGGTGCAGGCCGGCAAAGATGACGTAATCCTTCTGCAGGTCGCGCCGCCAGCGCTTGACGTCGAGATTGGCCAAGCGGTAGCGGCGTGTCTTGCCGACCGCGAACTCCTCATCTTCCTCGTCGTGTTCGGGCGCCGCCTCGACCTCGACTCCGGCGTCCGGCGACCGCCGTTGCAGCCAAGCGGCGAGGCGCCGGTCGAGCTCCTCCATCTTGTCGATGATGCGCCCCATCGAAAGCGTGAAGGCGTGCACGGAACTCTCCAGCCGCTTCAACAGATTGACCCGCATCATGCCGATCAGCCAGCGCTCGCGGTCGCGCTGATCGAATTGGGTCTTCTCCTTCTCGCGGTCCAGAGCGGAGGTATCCTTCAGGTAGAACGACGGGTTGTAGACCGCCAGGCGGAAGTCGCCGATCCGCTCGTGCAGAGCGTCGTAGGAGAGTTCGCCGTCGCGGTCACTCGGCGGATGCAGATTTTCCGGTTTGGCGCGTTGCGGGAAGCCGCCGATCGCGGCGTCGACCTCGGGATAGAAGCGGCGGACGTGGGTGCGCGAACGGGCGATGGTGACCGCGTCGAGCAGCGCCAACAGGTCGGTCCCCAGGCGCGCGATCAGGTCATGCTTGTCGGGTTTCCCCACGTTGTCGCCGCGGCGTTGCTGCTCCCATTGCTGGAATGCGCGTTGCGCGACGCCGAACAGACTCTGCAGATCGCCGATACCGAGCGTCTGCTGAAACGCATCCTGCCGCCGTTCGGTCATCAGATAGATCTGGTTGCGCAGGTCGCGCAGGGAGGTGTTGACCGGGGTGGCCGACAGCATCAGCACCTTGCTGCGCACGCGATCCTTGAGCACCTCCTCCAACAGGCGGTTGTAGCGGCTGCGCCGGACTTCGCCGGCGTCGTCGGTGCGGTCGCGGCCCTCGTTGCGGAAGTTGTGCGACTCGTCGATCACCACCAGATCGAACGCGCCCCAGTTGAAGTTGGCCAGGTCGATCTGCCCGGAGCGCCCGGAATAGCGGCTCAAGTCGGTGTGCGCAAGCACGGTATAGTTGAAGCGGTCCTGCACAAACGGGTTGTTGGCGCGGCCCGCCCAGGCGGCGTAGCGCAGCCAGTTGTCCTCCAGCCGCTTGGGGCAGAGCACCAGCACGCGCTCGTTGCGCAGCTCGAAGAACCTGATCACCGCCAGCGCGGTCCAGGTTTTGCCCAGGCCGACGCTGTCGGCGACGATGCAGCCGTTGTGGCGCAGCAGGCGGTTGACGGCGCTGGTCGCTCCGTCCTTCTGGAACTGGTAGAGGCGCTTCCAGATTTCGGTGTCGTAGAGATGGACGTCGCGCAGCAGGCCGGCGCCGGCGCCGCGTTCCGCCAGCCACTCCTCGAACACGTGGAACAGGGTCTTGTAGTAGACGAACTGCGGCGCGTAGGGGCGGCCGATCCGGCGTAGCGCTTCCAGCACCTCCTGCTTGGCGTCGCGGGTGCGCTCCCGGTCGCTCCACAGCGCGTCGAACCAGGCGCGCAACGCGTCGCGGTCGGCGGGCGGCGTGACCTCCAGGTTGAGTTCGACGTTGGGCGCCGCGCCGTAGCCGAGGCCGCGGCGCGTGAAGTTGGAGCTGCCGGCGATCGCCGCGCTGCCGCCGTCGCCGCGCGCCACGTGGTAGAGCTTGCCGTGCAGGAAGTTGGCCCGGGTGATGGTGCGGACGTCCACGGCGCGTTCGATCCACTCGGCGCAGGCGCGGGCCAGCGGCGTTTGCGCCAGCGCGTGCTTGAGGTCGATGCCGCCGTCGGCGGTGAGGCGGAACGCCCTGGCGTGGTCGGCGGAGGGATCGACCACGCCGACCACGCGCGGCTCGCCGTAGAGGAAGCGGGTGTGGGCCGCCCGCGCAAGCGCGCCGCGCAGCTCGGCAAAGGCGTAGATGGTGAAGTAGGCGGACACGATCGACAGCCGCGCGCCGTCGTCGATGCGCTCGCTCAGCACGTCCCCGACCCGGCGGCGCACGTTGTCGACGATGGCGCCGGCGGGCGGCGGGCGGCGGTCAGGCATCCGTCACCATGCCGCCACGATACCACGGAACACCCCTCATGGTGGAAGTGCGCGCCTGCCCGCGGCGCCGCCGCGGCGCTGCTGCGGGGCGCCTTGACACTGCCCGTCAAGGTGTGCGAAATTGGATAGGGTATGTTTACATCAAGAATTACGGCCTGTGGCCGTAGGCTTGCTCCCAAGGGAGCGTTTCTCGGACTCCTGGCCGCCTCGTTGCTGGCGGCGCAGGCAGCGGTTGCCGAACCGCAAATGGAATCTGCCGACTGCAACGGCCTGGGGCGCGAGCTGGTGTTCGCGGGCCTCGACTGGGCCAGCGCGCAGCTCCACAATCAGATTGCGGGGACGATTCTGCAGGCCGGTTTCGGCTGCGACTTCACGGATATTCCCGGATCGACCATCCCGATGGTGCAGGGTCTGGTCCGCGGCGACATCGACATCAACATGGAGATCTGGTTCAACACGGCGCCGGATCTGTACCACGAAGCGGCCGGCGACGGTGACGTGATCGACCTCGGGTTGACCATGTACGCCGCCGAGTACGCCTTCCTGGTCCCGCGCTACGTGATCGAAGGCGACGCCGAGCGCGGCATCGAGGCAGCGGCCCCGGACTTGAAGTCGGTTTCCGACCTGCCGCGCTACGCGCAGGTATTCCAGGATCCCGAGGAGCCCGCCAAGGGGCGCTTCTACAACTGCATCATCGGCTGGCAGTGCGAGCTCATCAACAACGACAAGTTCGCCACCTACGGCCTCGACGAGCACTACACCAACTTCCGCCCCGGCACCAGCACCGCGCTGGCGAGTTCGCTGGCCGGCGCGTACGGCAAGGGCGAGCCCTGGCTCGGCTACTACTGGGGCCCGACCTGGGTGCTCGGCAAGTACGACATGGTCGTGCTGGAGGAGCCGGCGTACTCGGACGAGTGCTGGGTAGAGGGTGACCGCGGCTGTTCGTGGCCGCCGTCAGTCGTCAACGTCGCGGTGAGCAAGGCGTTCGCCGACGGCGCTTCGGCGGAGATGGTCGAGTTCCTGCGCGCCTACGAGATGGATCAGCTTCTGGTCAGCCAGCTCCTGGCGTACATGCGCGACAACGACGCCGAGGCGAGCGACGCCGCCCGTCACTTCCTGGCGACCATGCCGGAGATTTGGACGCCGTGGGTGTCGGACGAGGTCGCCGGCCGCATCCGGGCCGCCGCCAACTAAGGTTCGCGCCGCCGCCGGCCGATAGGTAAAGACAACCCGCGAGGGGGCGTTGGCCGGCCGCCCCCTCCGGCGGGCCGCTTCGTGCGCGGAGGTTCCGTTTGGGAAATTGGTTTCGAGAATGCACCGGTAGCTTCGACCGGATAGTCTTTCGGTTTCCCGAGGGGTGCCAGATTCCGGTCCGGGAATGGACCAACGGCGCCCTGGACTTCCTGCTGGCGTGGCTCGGTCCGTTTCTGGACGCCGTCAGCAACCGCATGCTGCTGGTGTTGCGCTACGTCGAGCAGTCGCTGTTGTGGCTGCCGTGGTGGCTGGTGATCGGCCTGATCGGCGTGGTCGTGTGGCACGCGGCGCGGCACCGGCTGCTCACCGGCGGCGTGGTCCTGCTGCTTATCTTCATCGGTATGATGGAGTTGTGGGACGACACCATGCGTTCCCTCGCGATCATGCTGATCGCGATCACGATCACGGTCTGCGCCGGCATCCCGGTCGGTATCCTCATGGCCACCAGCCGCTGGGTGCGCGGGGTGATCAGCCCGATCCTGGACGTCATGCAGACCATGCCCTCGTTCGTCTACCTGATTCCCGTAATCTTCTTCTTCGGGTTGGGCAACGTGGCGGCGATCTTCGCCATCTTCATCTACGCGGTGCCGCCGATGATCCGCCTCACCAACCTCGGCATCCGCCTGGTGGATCAGTCCACCGTCGAAGCGGCGGACGCGTTCGGCGCGACCGGCCGGCAGATTTTGTGGGGCATTCGCATTCCGTTGGCGATGCCGACCATCATGGCCGGCGTCAACCAGGCGATCATGATGGCGCTGGCGATGGTCGTGATCGCGTCGATGATCGGCGCGCGCGGCCTCGGCGCGCAGGTGCTGCGCGGGGTGAACAACGGTGACGTGGGCATGGGGCTGGAGGCAGGCATCGCAATCGTGGTGCTGGCGGTGATCCTCGACCGGGTAACCGCGGCCTATGGCTCGCGGCTCGACCCGAACCAGGGGGCGGAGGCCTGAACGCGATGAGTAACGAGGCGGCAGCCAGCAACGACGGCGACCGCGCTGCCAAGAGCAATATCGAAGTACGCAACCTGTACAAGATCTTCGGGCCGCGCCCGCAAGAGGTGCTGCCGCAGATCCGGGCGGGCACCGGCAAGGACGAGCTCCTGGCCGACACCGGCCACACCGTCGGGCTGAGCGACGTGAACCTGCGCATCGAGCAGGCGGAGACCTTCGTGGTGATGGGCCTGTCGGGCAGCGGCAAGTCCACGTTCGTGCGTTGCGTGAACCGGCTGATCGAACCCACCGCCGGCCAGGTACTGGTGGGCGGCGTGGACATCCTGGAGCTGAGCGCCGCGGACCTCAAGGCGTTGCGGCGTACCCGGATGAGCATGGTGTTCCAGCGCTTCGGCCTGCTGCCGCACCGCAGCGTGGTGCAGAACGTGGCCTACGGCCTGCGCGTGCAGGGCGTGTCCAAGGAGGAACGGCTGGAGCGCGCCGGGCGCTGGATCGAGGTGGTGGGGCTGCAGGGTTACGAACAGCAGCGCCCGAGCCAGCTCTCGGGCGGTATGCAGCAGCGCGTGGGGCTGGCGAGGGCGCTGTGCACGGACCCCGACATCCTGCTGATGGACGAGGCGTTCAGCGCCCTCGACCCGTTGATCCGGCGCGACATGCAGGACGAGCTGATCCGCCTGCAGGCGGAGCTCAACAAGACTATCGTGTTCATTACGCACGACCTGGACGAGGCGTTGCGCCTTGGCGACCGCATCGCCATTCTCAAGGACGGCGTGGTGGTGCAGATCGGCACTCCGGTCGAGATCATCACCCAACCCGCCGACGCCTACGTGCAGGAATTCGTGCGCGACGTGAACCGCGCGCGCGTGCTGCACGCCCGCGAGGTGATGGAAGAGGTGCAGCCGCTACCGCTCGCCACCGCTCCGAAGAAGGCCCACGAAGTGCTGCGCAAGGGCCTGCACCGGAACGGGTTCGTGACCGACCGCGAGAACCGCTTCCGCGGGCTGGTGCGCACCGAAGACGTGAAGCAGGCGGCGGCGCGCGGCGACCGCGACCTGGGCGGGATCGTGCGCGGCAACGCGCCCACGGTACGGGCCGCGCAATCCCTCGACGAGCTGCTCGGAACGACCGCCGACAACGACCTGCCGATTGCCGTGCTCGGCGAGCAGGATCGCCTGTTGGGGGTTCTGACCCGCCAGACCACGCTCGCCGCCCTGGCCGGCGACCGGAACGGCAACGACGAGAAGCCCGAAAAGCCCGCCGAGCAGGCGCCCGCCGAGCAAGCACCCGCCAAGCAGAAATAGCGCCGTGGCGCGCGGGCGGCTGCGCGCCGGTCAGCGTAGCGGCTTCAGGTCCGCCAGCAGGGTGGGCAGCAGTTCGGAAACGGTGGGGTGCACGTGCACGGCGCGCCGCAGCACCGTGTAGGGCGCGTCCGCGTACATCAGGTCGAGAATCGAGTGGATCACCTCGTCGCCGCCGACGCCGAGGATGGCGGCCCCGAGGATGCGCTCGGTCTCCGCGTCCACCAGCACTTGCATGAAGCCCTGGGTCTCGCCCTTCTCCACGGCGCGCCCGACGCGGCTCATGGGGCGCGTGGCGATCAGGGCCGCGCGCCCGGAGGCGCGCACCTGCGGTTCGGTCATGCCGGCGCGGCCCAGCGGCGGATCGACGTACAGTGCGTAGCAATCGATGCGGTCGGTCACCCGCCGCGGGTCGTCGTGCAGCAGGTTGCCGGCGACGATCTCGTAGTCGTGGTAGGCGGTGTGGGTAAACGCGCCGCGCCCGTTGCACTCGCCGAGCGCCCACACCCCCGGCGCCGCGGTCTGCAGGGTGTCGTCTACCTGCACGTGGCCGCGCGAATCCACCTCGATGGCGGTGGTCTCCAGCCCCAGGTCGTCGGTATTGGGGCGCCGCCCCACGGCCAGCAGCAGGTGTGACCCCACCACTTCGGGCGCCTGCTCCCGGCACGCCAGCGAGACCGCCAGCCCCTCGCCGCGGCGCTCGACGCCCAGGCACTCCGCCTGCAGCCGGAGCTGCACCCCCTCGCCCTCCAGGATTCCCGCTACCGCGGCCGAGACCTCCTCCGCCTCGCGCTTGATCAGCCGGTCGCCGCGGTCGATCAACGTCACCTCGCTGCCGAAGCGCCGGAACATCTGGGCGAACTCCAGGCCGATATAGCCGCCGCCGACGATCACCAAATGCTGCGGCAGGGTATCGAGCTCCAGAATCGAGGAGTTGGTCAGGTAGTCCACCGCCTCGACGCCGGGAAACGGCGGCACGAACGCGCGCGCGCCGACGTTGATGAAGATCCGTTCCGCCTCCAGCACCGTATCGCCCACCCGCACCCGGTGGTCGCCCGCGAACCGCGCGTGGCCCCGGTACACGGTGCAGTTGTCCAACGACCGCATCCACCGTTCCACGCCGCGCGCGGAGCGCCCCACGATGGCGTCCTTGCGCGCCTTCACGCGCGCCATGTCGACCGCCACGCCGCCGGAGATCATCACCCCGAAGTCGGCGCCGCGGCGGGCAACGTGGGCGGCGCGGGCGCTGGCCACCAGCGCCTTGGTGGGGATGCAGCCGACGTTTACGCAGGTGCCGCCGAAGCGGTGGCGCTCAATGACCGCGGTGCGCAGGCCGGCGGCGGACAGGTCTGCGGCGAGACTGGGCCCGGCCTGGCCGGTGCCGATGATGATCGCGTCGTACGAGTGTGCCATCAGCGGCGCCGGCGGCCGGGGGGCGCCGTCAGTCTCCGTGGAAGATCGACATCAGCATACGGAACACGTGCCGGGAGAAGGAAGATTCGTAGTTGGCCCAGTCGCTGTACTGATCGAGCGTTAACGAATCGGGCAGGGTACTCATCAACTGGTATCCCGCGAACGGTCCGGCCTGCTCCTGCGCCGCCACCAACGCCTGCCGTACGGCGTCGTACAGGTCGTTGTAGTAGCCGACGTTCTGCCTCAGCGCCTCCGGATCGGTGGAGGGTGAGTGCGCGTTCACGGCGTACTCCACGTCCCAGCCGGCGATCGTATTCAGGATCTTGCGCGTCCCGGTGAAGTTCTTGTCATCGATCACGCCGGCGTCGGAGATCGCCTTGTCTTCGTACATGTCGGAGGTGACGATCACCTTCTCGTTCGGCAGATAGACGACGGTGGTGGCGTCGCCGTCGCCGGGGCCGAGGTGGTGCAGTTCCACTCCTATGTCGCCGACCGCGATCCTCTTGTAGTTGATGAAGGTCTCGTCGACTTCGGGAACGTCGACCAGCTCCGGGTCCGCAAGATCGAAGATCGGCCGGCAGTTCACGTGGCAATAGACCCGCGCCTCCGGGAACACGCCGGTGCCGCCCACGTGGTCGTAGTGCTCGTGCGTGAGCACTATGTGGGCCACCGGACTGTCGGTGAGCGTGGCGACCACGTCCTTGACCAGCCCCGCAACCATGTTGTTGTAGGGGTCGGTAATCAGCACCTCATCGCCGGAAACGACGACCAGGGTGCTGCCGCCGCCCAACCAGACGTGATGCACCCCGGGCGCCAGTTCGGTCACTTCCGGATCGGGTAGCTGGAAGTCCTGAGCGGAAACCGCGCCGGCCGCCCCCGCGAGCAGCGCCAGCGTCCCGAGCAGGGCGCCGGCGCCGCCCCGCAACGGCGTTAGTCCGTTCTTCACGTCAATCTCCGTCAGTCGGCGTGGAAGATGGAGAACATCATCCGCCGCGCGTGGGCCTCGATCGCGGTGTCGTAGTTCGCCCAGTCGCTGTACTGTTCCAGCTTGATGCTACCCGGCAGCGTGCCCATGATCCCGAACACGGCGAACGGTCCGCCTTCTTCCCGCGCCTTCGCCATCGGCGCCATCACCGCGTCGAAGAGGTCGTTGTAGTAGCGGGTGTTGTCATGCAGCGTCTGCGGATCGGTGGAAGGGGAGTGCGCGGTCATCGCGTGTTCCGGGTCCCACTCGCTGATGATGTTCAGGATCCTCCTGGTTCCCGTGAAGTTCTTGTCGTCGACCCAGGCGGCGGCGGTGAGCGCCCTTTCCTCGTACATGTCGGCGGTCAGCACGATCTTCTCCTCCGGCAGATAGATGACGGTGGTGGCGTCGCCGTCGCCGGGGCCGAAGTGGTGCAGTTCCACCGCCGTATCGCCGATCATGATCCGCTTGTAGTTGATGAAGCTCTCGAACGATTGCGGCACGTCGTCGAACGGCGCCTCCGCCAAGGCAAACACCGGCCGGCAGTTGACGTGACAGTGCACGGTCGCGTCCGGGAACATACCCGTGCCGCCGACGTGATCGTAATGCTCGTGCGTCATCACGATGTGGGAGATGGGATTGTCGGTGAGCGTGGCCACGAAGTCGGCGAGCAGCGGCGCCCGCACGTCGTTCGCCGGTTCGGTTACCAGCACGTCGTCTCCCGAAACCACGACCAGACTGCCGTAGCCCATCGCCGACCAATAGTGCACGCCGTCGGCAAGCTGGCTCACTACCGGCTCCGGCATCTGCTGCGCGTACACGTTGGCGGTCATTCCGGCCAGCGCCACCGCCAGCACCGCCGCCGCCCTCTTGACCCTGTTGGACGTCATTCCGGTTCCTCCTTGGTGACTGCGGCGCTTTTGCGTGGCGCCGGCGTTCACCGCAAGACTCAAGGTACCGGCCGCGGCCTGCGTAGTCAATCTTTTGGGTCGGATCGGATCAGAGGCGATTCAGGAGGTCGGCGGCGGCGTGCTCGGCGTTGCTGCGGGCACTCAGTCCCAGGCGGTCGCGCGCCTCGCCGAGCCGGTTCACGGCGTAGCCGCCGGCGCCCCACAGGCGGTCAAGCAACGGCTCCAGCGCCGCGCGCAGGCGCACCGCGCCGGCAGCGTCGTTGGGCGCCGCGGCGCGGTCGTTGACCACCACCTCGCAGCCGCTCCCGCTAAAGCTCAGGGCGCCGCCAAACTCGGCTTCCTGCTCCAGCTTCCGGCACGCCGTGAGGGCGGCCCGGAACGCCTGCGCCAGCGCCTCGTCCGGCGCCGCGTCCAGCGCCGTGCGCCGGTTGTACAGCAGCCCCAGCCGCCCGCCGCCCTGATCCAGGCCGTAAATCGCCTCGTGCGCCACCAGCACCACCCCCGGCCCCTCCGGCACGTGGCGGTAGTCGGCCACGTCGATCAGCAGCCCCGGCAGCGCCTGCTCCTGAATCCAGCGGTGGAACACCGGAATCGCCGCCGCCAGGTCCACCTCCCCGGCGCCCGCCGCGCGCGCCGGGAACTTGACCTGCACGTGCTGCAGCCAGCGGTCGCTCACGCGCTCGCCGCCTGCTCGGCCAGCCGCGCGTAGCAGGCGTGCGCGGCTTCGATGAACAGGTACGCCTCCTCGACGAGCTGGTGCGCGGTCTCGGCGCTGTAGTCATCCGCCGCCCGTCCCTGCGCCTTGAACAGATAGGCGGCGAACTTGCCGCGCGCGTAGGGGTCGAAGAACAACTCGGTGTCGTAGAACTCGCGCCGGAACGCCGCCACCACCTGCTCGCCGCCGGCGGCGCCGTTGCCGGCCGGGGCGCCGCCGTGGTAGCGCAGCAGCGCGTGCGCGGCGTGCACCATCGAGCCGTAGGCGGTGCGCGCCGACTTGTCGATGCGCCCGCTCTCCAGGTGGAGCTGCGCCTCGAACGCCTCGCGCTCCGCCGCGGTGAGCTGAAAGTCGATCGGCGCCACCACCTCGCCGGCGCACTCACCCACCCCCATGTCGCCGGTGGTGAACACGCGCGGGTCGCCCCAGTCGCTGTAGAAGGTGCTGTCCTCGTCGTAGGTGGGCACCACCGTGAGGTCCTCCAGGAGCTGCTTGCAGGCCGCCTTGCCGATACGCCGCACGTAGTCCTGAAAGCTCTCGCCGCCCTGCCGGTCGCGCAGGTAGCTGCCGGTGATGCGCTCCACCGCCTCGGGAATCTGCCGCGACGGCACTGCGCCCATCGCCAGGCCGTAAGAGCCGGCGTTCTCCTGCCACTGGCCGCCGAGCACCACCTGGAAGTGAGGCACGGTGATCTTGTTGCGCTTGCGGCTCACGCCGTAGAAGCCCAGGTCGGCCACGTGATGCTGGCCGCAGGAGTTGAAGCAGCCGCTCACCTTGATGCGCAGCCCGCGGATTACCTGGTCCAGCTCGAAACTCTTGGCCAGCAGCCGCTCGCGCAGCTCGCCGGCCAGGCCGCGCGAGGAGGCGATGCCCAGCTTGCAGGTGTCGGTGCCGGGGCAGGCGGTAATGTCCACGATGGTGCCGGCGCCCGGCGCCGCCAGGTGGGCGGCCTCGAGGTCGGCGTAGAGGGCGGGCAGGTCGTTGGTGCTGACCCAGCGCAGCACCAGGTTCTGCTCCACCGTGGTGCGCACCGTCTCGCGGACGTACTTGCGCGCCGCGTCGGCCAACGCCCGCATCTGCGGCGAGGTGATGTCGCCGAGCGGTAGCGCGATGGTCACCGTGGCGTAGCCCGGCTGGCGCTGCGCGTAGACGTTGGTGCGCAGCCACTCGGCGTAGGCGCCGCCGCCCGCCGCCGCGGCCGCAAGATCCAGGGCGCCCGGCTCCCGTAGCGGTTGTTCCGCGAACGCCTCCGCCTCCTCCAGGTAGGCGGTCCAGCGCGGGTCGTGGTCGAGCTTGGCGCGCTCCTCCCACACCAGCCGTTGGAACTCCTCCAGGCCGAGCTTGGCCACCAGAAACTTGATGCGGGCCGCGGCGCGGTTGCGCTTCTCGCCCAGGCGCGCGTACACCCGCGAGATCGCCTGCGAAATCGGCAGCAGCTCCTCCGGCGCCAGGAACTCGGCGAACAGCTTGGCCTGGTGCGGCACCGAGCCGAGGCCGCCGCCGACGTACACCTCGAACCCGCGTTGCGTCTCACCGTCCACCTCGCGGGTCACCGCCACCGCCCCCAGGTCGTGCATGCGCACCAGCCCGCAGGCTTCGTGGCGGCAGCCGGAAAACGCCACCTTGAACTTGCGCCCAAAGTCCTGCACATCGGGATGGCCCAGCAGGAAGTAGGCCAGCGCCCGCGCGTAGGGGGTAACGTCGAACGCCTGGGTGTGGCACACCCCGGCCACCGGGCAGGTGGTCACGTTGCGCACCGAGTTACCGCATGCCTCGCGGGTGGTGATGCCCACCGCCGCCAGCCGCCGCATCAGGTCGGGCGTGTCCACCATATGGATGAAGTGGAGCTGCACGTCCTGCCGGGTGGTGATGTGGCTGATGCCGTCGGAGTACTCCTCCGCCAAGTCCGCCAGCACTTCGATCTGCTCGGCGTTCAGGCCGCCCCACGGGATCTTGATGCGCTGCATGCCGGGCGCGTCCCACGCCGTGTCCGGCCCCTTGGTCAGCTCCCCCGCCGGGTACGCCAGCTCCTGCGACTTGAGCCCGTCGTGGCGGTGGCCGTTGTCGTAGCGCTGCCCGTACACGCCGCGCCGCAGCCGCGTTTCGGCGAAGACGCGATCCTCGATCCGGCCCTGCCGCTTGAGCGCGATCTCGTTCTCGAACACGTCGATCTCGGCGCCGAGATCAGGCGGGATGCGGTCGCCGAGGCGTTCCTTCCACAGCCCATTGCTTGCTTTCATAAGGCGAGCAATGTGTAGCAGCAATCCGCCCGCGCGTCAATCCCCCCGCGCGCCGCGGCGGTGCGCCGGTCACAATCCGCCCCCGCGCGCGAGCGGTGGTGAGTTGCCCCCGCCCGGCGCCGCGCGTTGCTCGGCCGCGCCCCGCCCCCGCGGTGCGTTGCGCCCCGGCAGGCAGGCGCGGCGCGTTGCTCGGGCGGGCGGATTTGCCTACATTGTGGCCGATTCATGGCTCCTTCCGCTGATCCGGGCGTCTGGTGGCGCCTGCGGCTGCCGCGCGACGTGGTGGCAACCCTCGAAGCCTCGCCCGAAGTCCTGGTGCCGCGCAGCCGCGATCAGCTCCTCAAGCTGTCCCTCGGCGAGACCGCCGAGCAGACCCAATTCGAGGTGGCCTACGACGTTCCCGGCCGCGGCCGCGTCGTGGAAGCGGAGGTCACCCGCTGCCGCAACGGGGTGGCGGTGAACTACGTGGAGCCCTACATGCGGCGCCGCGACCCCGACTGCATGGTGGTGGCCGACGAGGGGCCGTCGGAAAAGCCGCGCTTCATCGACCGCTTCGACGCGCCGTTCGCGCCGTTGCGCGCCGAGATCCTGCGCTGGCTCGGCGAACAAGAACTGATCGCGCTGCCGTTCGTGTCCGGCGGCCGCGACTTCGGCTACGACTCGCTGCTCATCGCGCCGCGCAACGCGGCCTTCTTCGCCGGCGCGCTCGCCGACCTGCAGGGCATGCTGCCCGGCATCGACATTGCAGACGGCTTCACCCCGCGCGCCATCATCTTCCTGGCGCCGCCGTTCCGCCACACCCACTGCGGCGGCCGCCAGGTGGTGGTGCACAACCGCATGGCCGACCGCCACGAAATCCACTCGCTCAACCTGTATCCGGGGCCGAGCGCCAAAAAAGGGGTATACGGCGTGCTGCTCACCATCGGCGAGAGCGAGGGCTGGATTACCGCCCACGGCTCCACGGTCGAGGTGGTCACCCCCTACGACAACATCGTCACCATCATGCACGAGGGCGCGAGCGGCGGCGGCAAGAGCGAGATGCTGGAGCACGTGCACCGCGAGCCCGACGGGCGCCTGCTGCTCGGCCGCAACACGGTGACCGGCGACCGCCGCTACCTGGCGATGGGGCAGACCTGCGCGCTGCGCCCGGTGACCGACGACATGGCGCTGTGCCACCCCGACCTGCGCAACGACAGCGGCCATCTGGCGGTGATGGACGCCGAGGAGGCGTGGTTCCTGCGCGTCAACCACATCGATCGCTACGGCATCGATCCCTCCTACGAACGCCTTTCGATCCATCCCCCGGAGCCGCTGCTGTTCATGAACATGGCCGCCACCCCCGGCGCCACCTGCCTGATCTGGGAGCACGTGGAGGATGCCCCCGGCGTGCCGTGCCCCAACCCGCGCGTCATCGTGCCGCGCCGCCTGGTGGCCGGAATCGTGGACGACCCGGCGACGGTGGACGTGCGCAGCTTCGGCATCCGCACCCCGCCCTGCAGCGCGGACCGGCCCAGCTACGGCATTCCCGGCCTGCTGCACGTGCTGCCGCCGGCGCTGGCCTGGCTGTGGCGGCTGGTGGCGCCGCGCGGCTACTCCAACCCCAGCATCACGGTAGACGCCGGGCTGACCAGCGAAGGGGTCGGCTCCTACTGGCCGTTCGCCACCGGGCGGCGCGTGGTGCAGGCCAATCTCCTGCTGCGCCAGATTCGCAACACCCCGGCCACGCGCTTTACCCTGAGCCCCAATCAGCACGTCGGGGCGTGGCAGGTCGGCTTCATGCCGCAGTGGCTGGCGCGCGAGTACTTGGCGCGGCGCAGCGGGGCGCGCTTTCGCCCCGACCAGCTCACGCCGGCGCGCTGCCCGCTGCTGGGCTACGCGCTGCGCTCGATGCAGATCGAGGGCGCCCTGATCCCGCCGGAACTGCTGCAGGTGGAGCTGCAGCCGGAGGTGGGCGAAGCCGGTTACGACGCCGGCGACGCCGAGCTGCGCGCGTTCTTCGCCGCCACCCTGCGCCCGTACCTGAAAGAATCGGACCTGGAGCCGCTGGGGCGCAGCATCATCGAGGCCGCGCTCGACGAGTGCGGCGTGGAGCAACTGGCCGCCTTCGAGTTGTAGTTGTAAGCGCCGTAAGCCGCAACCGCGCCGCGCGTGGTAGGCTGGCCGCCGTGCGACCCACCAACCTGCTGTTCCTGCTCTCCGACCAACACACCCGCGCCGGGCTCGGCTGCTACGGCGGCCCCGGCGTCACCCCCAACCTGGACGCCCTGGCCGCGCGCGGCAGCCGCTTTACCGCGGCCTACACCAACTGCCCGATCTGCGTGCCGGCGCGCGCCTCGCTGGCCACCGGGCGCTACGTGCACGAGATCGGCTTCTGGGACAACGGCATCCCCTACGACGGCAGCGTTCCGAGTTGGGGCCACCACCTGCGCGCCGAGGGCGTGACCGTCGATTCGATCGGCAAGCTGCACTTCCGCAGCGCCGCGGACGACAACGGCTTCGACGCCGAAATCGAGCCGCTGCACGTGGTGGAGGGGCTGGGCGACGTGCTCGGCTGCATCCGCGACGACCCGCCGCCGCGCAACGCCCGCGGCGGGGTGCTTGGCGCCGGCCCCGGCAACTCCTCCTACCTGGCCTACGACGAGCGCAACGCCGCCAACGCGGTGGCCTGGCTGCAGCGGCACGCCGCGGGCGCCGAACCGTGGGTGCTGTTCGTGTCGTTCGTGTGCCCCCACCCGCCCTATATCGGGCCGGAGCCGTGGTACCGCCGCTACCGCCAACTGGGGCCGCCGCTCATGCCGCAGTCGCAGCCGGAGGAGTGGCCGCGCCATCCGGCCATCGCCGCGTTCCGGCGTTTTTTCAATGAGGAGGAGCCGTTCACCGGGGAGCAGCTTCGCAACCTCAGCGCGGCCTACTATGCCGCCTGCAGCCACCTGGACGCGCAGATCGGGCGCGTGCTGGCGGCGCTGGAGGAGCTGGGGCTGGCCGCCTCTACCCGCGTCATCTACACCTCCGACCACGGCGAGTCGCTGGGCGCGCGCGGCCTCACCGGCAAGTTCACCCTCTACGACGAGTCGGCGGCGGTGCCGCTGATTCTGGCCGGCCCCGAGGTGCCGGCGGGGCGCACCGTGAGCACGCCGGCGAGTCTGGTGGACTGCTACCCCACGGTGGTGGCCGCGGCCGGGGCCAGCCCCGCGCCGCCGGAGCTGCCGGGCGCCGACCTGTGGCAACTCGCCGCGGCGCCGCCGCAGGAGCGCACCGTGTTCAGCGAGTACCACGCGATTGGGGCCGGCGCGGCCGCCTACCTGCTGCGCGACTCCCGCTACAAGTACGTGTACTACGTGGACGCCCCGCCGCAGTTGTTCGACCTGCAGACCGACCCGGAGGAGCGGAACGATCTGGCGGCGGCCGGGGACGCGCGGGCGCCGGGCCTGCTGCGCCGCTTCGAGCGGGAGCTGCGCGCGCTGCTGGACCCGGAGGCGGTGGACCGCCGCGCCAAGGCGGATCAGGCGGCGCGGGTGAAGGCCTGCGGCGGGCGCGAGGCGGTACTGGCGCGCGGCACCTTTGCCAACTCGCCGACGCCGGACGAGAAGCCGGCGTGGAGCCATCCGGGCCGGCGGGCGTGACCGCTACGCGGTGACCCCCGCTCAGATGCGCGCCTGATACTCGTACAGTTGCTGGTAGCGGCCGCCGGCGGCGATCAACTCGGCGTGGCGGCCGCGCTCCACGACGCGGCCCTCCTCCACCACCAGGATCTGGTCGGCGCGGCGGATGGTGCTCAGGCGATGGGCGATGACCAGGGTGGTGCGGCCCGCCATCAACTCGGCCAGACTCTCCTGGATGAACGCCTCGCTCTCGTTGTCCAGGCTGGAGGTGGCCTCGTCCAGAATCAGCACCCGCGGATCGGCCAGGATGGCGCGCGCCAGCGCCAGCCGCTGCCGCTGACCGCCGGAGAGTTTGACCCCGCGCTCGCCGATCACGGTATCCAGCCCCGCCTCGAAGCGGTCGCTGAACTCATCCACGTGCGCCGCCCGCACCGCCGCGCGCAACGCCACCTCGTCCGCCTGCGGGCGCGCGAACAGCAGGTTCTCGCGGATGGTGCCGGCAAACAGGAACTCGTCCTGCAGCACCACGCCGAGGCGGCGGCGGTAGCTGTCCAGCACCACCGTGGTCAGGTCGTGGCCGTCGATGCTCACCACGCCGGAGTCGGGCACGAGAAACGAGGCCGCCAGCCCGGCGATGGTGGTCTTGCCCGAGCCGGAGGTGCCCACCAGGGCGGTCATGGTGCCCGCCGGCGCGCTGAGGCTCACCTCGTGCAGCACCGGGACGCCGTCCTGGTAGGCGAACGACACCCGCTCGAAGCGAACGTCGCCGCGCACCTGCTCCAGGGTTACGGTGCGGCCCGGTTCCCGCCCCTCGGGCCGCTGCGCCAACACCTCCCGCATCCGGTCCAGCCCGGCGAACGCCTCGGTGAGCTCGGTGCCGATGCGGCCCATCTGGACCAGCGGCGCGGTCATGAATCCCAGGTAGAGGCTGAACGCCACGAAGTCGCCGACCGTCATCGCGCCGCGCAGAATCAGCGAACCGCCCACCCCCATGATCAGCACCGCGCCCAGGCCCATGATCAGGGTCCCGCCGCTGGTGACCAGGCTGGTCACCGTGAGGGTACTGCGCACGGTGGTGAAGATGCGTTCCACGCCGCGCGCGAACGCCCCCTCCTCCTGCGCTTCGGCGCGGAACCCCTTGACCACCCGGATGCCGGCCAGCGACTCGGTGAGGCGGCCGCTCACCTCCGCGGTAATGGCGTGGCGGCGGCGGTGCAGCGGCCGCACCAGCGCGAAGGCGCGCCCCGTCAGCAGGCCGAACACCGCCAGCGGCGCCACCGTAAACAGGGTCATCGGCACGCTGATGCGCAGCAGGAGCACCACCGCCACCGCCGCGGTGAGCGCGCCGCCCACCAGGTGCACCAGCCCGGTGCCCACCAGGTTGCGCACCCCTTCCACGTCGGTCATTACCCGCGACACCAGCGCGCCGGTCTGGTTGTTGTCGAAGAACGCCACCGGCAGGCGCAGCACGTGGCGTTGAATGCGCGCCCGCAGCAGCGCGATCAGGTGCTGCCCCTGCACGCTCAGCAGCCGGGTGAGCACGAACGAGCTGACCCCCTGCGCCAGCACCGCGCCGGCCACGGCGAGCAGCAGCAGCGTGAGCAGCTCGCGGTTGCCGTTGCCGATCACGTCGTCGATCAGGTACTTGGAGGCGCCCGGCAGCACCAGCCCGGCCAAGCGGTTGACGCTGATCAGGAGCAGTCCGAGCAGCAGCAGCCAGCGCCGCGGCCACACGATGGTGGTCACGACGTGGCGGACGCTGGCCCCGGAAACCCGCGGCGCCGTGCGGCGCGGCCCGTCCAGGGTGCCGGAAGTTGCGGAACGGCTGCTCATGACGCGGCGTACCGTAGAGTGTACCGAGTGTACTCACAAACCGCGCGCCGCGGGTGGGCGGAGCGGGTAGTTGAGCGGCAGGATCGCCCGGCGGCGCCGGCGTGTTGCCTCATTTGTAGATCCACACGAAGCGGTACGCGGTGCCTCATTAAATATCCACCTAAAGGAGGCGGCGGTAAAGGGGGTGGGGGCCGGGGAGGGGGATCCGTTCCTGTGGATATGTGCACCATCGTCGTGCGCCCTGCAGTGGCGTCCCCGGAAGGCGCATCACACTGACTCGTCGTTACGTAACGGAAGGGAGACCCGGCGCGGCGCTCCGGGCCGCGCCGCGCAGGCCCCGTCACCGCCAGGGTGGCGGCCCCGTCCTCAGTCACGACCGAACCCAAGCGGCAGCTCGGTGCTCGCCAGGTCTTCCAGGTCCAGGGAGCACACGTGTTCCAGTTTCTCTCCCATCCTCGTGTCCCGCAGACTGTCGGGCAGGTTGTCCAGCCACACTTCATACTCCTCCTGGAGTTCGCGCAGGGTGCGCGCCGCTTCCTGCCAGCGCAGGGTGCGCGATCCGCGCTTCTGCGGCTGCTGGGGCCGCGCCACCGGCTGTTGCGCTTGGCGCCGCTGGCGATAGCGGCGTTGCCGCTCTGCGTTGGTCATGGCCATCAAGTTCCTCCATTCCACTGGGCGCCGTTGCGTAACGGTGCCCCTGCCTCGATCACTTGGCTGATGAAGCCCCTCCGGGCAGCCAAGCCTTCATCCACTGTACACGCCGTTACGTAACGGCTCCCGCCACCAAGCCCGGCGCCGCACCTCCCGCCCCGGCCACGCTGCCCTGCGGTCTTCAGCCGGCATCCTTCGTGGACTCCTCCCGCTGGGCGCTCAACCGCCGCAAGCGCTCAAACAACCGCTCCGCCTCCAGCCTCAGCGCCACCGGATTGAGTTCCTCAAACTGCCGCCGCAGCCGCTCCTTCACCGCCTCCGGCACCTCCGCCGCCGCCAGCACCCGCTGATACGGCGTCTGCGCCGCATCGTACTTGCGCCGCAGCCGCGCTCCCTGCCGCGTCTTCTCCACCAGCTTCTGCGACGGGTAGCAGAAATTCACCAACAGCCGCACCACCCCATAGAGCTGGTTCAGCACCTCCACCTCCCGCGCGCTCTCATGCCGCAGATAGCCGACGTGCTTGCGGACCACCTCGAAATTCTTCTGCTCCGTGAAGTTGTTGTCGTTCTTCCGCTGCGGCCGCGAACGCGTGAAGCGAATCCCCTTCTGCCCGCAGTAGCGCGCCAGATGATGATTGATGAACTCCGTCCCGCAGTCCGTATGCAGCCCCCGCATCTCGAACGGGAACTCCTTCCGTACCCACAGCAGCGCCTGAAACACCCACTTCTGCGCCTTGTTCAGCACCGCCCGCATCTCCGTCCACTGCGTCACCCGGTCGGTCACCAGCAACGTGAACAGATGCTCGCCGCCGCCGAAGCCGCCGTCGTGCCCCACCAGGTCCGCTCCCAGCTCCCCCGGTCGTGCCTCCTTCCACTCGCTGAACGTGCGGATCGGTATCTCATGCAGCAGCCGCCGACTCGGCTTGGTGTGCGAGCGACCGCGGAGGTACAGCTTGCGCTTGTCCTCCGCCAGCAGGCGGTCCACCGTCGCCGCGCTGATGCGCTCCAGCTTGGCCCGCACCTCCGGCTCCAGGCTGATCGCGCCGAACTTCTCCAGCACCGCCAACTGGTGCCGCAGCACCCCCACCAGGCGCTTGCCGCACATCCAGCCGTAGCATTCCCAGATCCACTTCAGCGCCACGTACACCGGCTGGTCGTAGTACCGCCGCCGGGACTGGATCGGACGCCGCCGCCCGACCGTGATCAGGACCCGCTCCCCGTCCTGCCAGCAGTACACGGCGCGGCCCCAGCAGCGCAGCATCCAGCCGGCATAATGGCGCGTCCACCCGTTCAGGCTCGCCAACTGATCCAGGATTTCGCCTTTCTGGCGCCGTGATGCGCGCCGGTACTCCCGCACCCGCTCGCGGGTCACTGACTTGCGCTCCCCCATGCTGAGCCCCATCTCCTCCGACCTCCTGCCCTATCTTGGGGCAAGGTCGTTCGTGTGGATTCTTGATGAGGCACCACCGTCCCGTTCGTGTGGATTTTTAATGAGTCAATGCGGCCGGTTGCCAGCCGCGGGCGTGCGCCGTAGGCTGCCGGCGGCATGCAGTTCGTGATGTTCACCAAGCACCTCGCCGGCCTCTCGTTGGAGGAGTTGATCGCCGCCCTCACCGAGGTCGGGGTCGCCGGGGCGGATCTGGCGGTGCGGCCCGGCTACCCGGTCAACCCCGGCAACATGGCCCGCGCCTTGCCGCGCGCCGCGCAGCAGTTCCGCGCCGCGGGCCTGGAGATTCCGCTGGTCACCGCCCCCACTTCGCTTACCTCCCCGGCCAGCCCGCGCGCCGAGGAGTACTACGCCGCCTGCGGCGCTGCCGGCGTGACGCACCTCAAGCTCGGCTACTGGCGTTGGGATCCCGAGCGGCCGTTCTGGGATCAGATCGCGCAGATCCGCGAGTGGCTGAGCACCTTTGAGGAGTGGTCGCGGCGCTACGGCGTCAAGACCGTGCTGCACAACCACTCCGGCCCCACGCTGGGGATGAACTCCTCGCAAATGATGCACCTGGTGCAGGGCTTCGACCCCGCTCACGTGGGCGTGTTCGCCGACCCCGGCCACTTGGCGGTGTGCGGGGAGCCGGTCGCCATGGCGCTGGAGATGGTGCGCGGCTACCTGGCCTGCGTGGCGTGCAAGGACCTGCTGCGGGTAGCGCTGCCGGCGGCGGGCGGCTGGTGGGGGCGCGGTGCGCCCGCCCGCGCCTTCACGGTGCCGCTGGGGCGCGGCTTCGTCGACTACCCGGCGGCGCTGGCCGCCCTGCGCCGCAACGGCTTTGCCGGCGCCATGAGTCTGCACAGCGAATACGACGAACCGGTGGAGGACGTGCTGGCCATGACCCGGATGGACCTCCGCTACCTGCAGCGCCTGCTGGCCGCCGCGGACACGGCCTGACCCCCCGCCACCGGGACACCGGCCTCATTCACGACGGAGCTTCAGCAACACGTAGACCGCGAACGCTCGCCGGTCCCTCGCAGGTGAGGCCAGGAATGATTCAATTGCTGCCTCCGCATCCGAGATCATCGTCTGTACGTGCGACTTGAAGAAACTCACCATAGGGGCGTAGTCAGCGGCGTGGCGCCTCTTCTGCATCAAGACGAAGATGCTTGCAAACCTCTGAATCTCAGCCGGAAATCGGGAGATAACCTGCTGCTTCTCGCAGCGCTGTCGCGCAACCGCGTGATCCAACGCCCGGTATGCTTGACTCCATGCGGGGCCGCTTCGGTCAGCCCCGGGACCGCCAACGATCAGATCGGCGCAGGATCTCGCTATACAGTGGAATAGAGCGTAGTAAGCTGTGCTGACGGCCCGCCGGAGGTTGGTCTCTCGCGGCCTTCCACGACGACTTGACTCCATCAAGTCAAACGCCGTGGTAAGGAAATCAGTCGGCTCCAATGCGTGCCTTCCGGTTCAGCCGACGCCACTCGTCCCACTCGTTCTTGGCGATGAATGAAGGGAGCGGATACTCGTCCACTCCTATTTCCAACAGCTTTGGACGTATGCGCGGGATCATGCCTGAGGCCCAGTGTGGAGCAAGGTTCTTCTGGTCGCCGTCGAAGATAATCTTGATGTCGACGTAAACAGGGGCCTCGTCGTCGAATTCGTCTACCTCCGGTTCCACGATGATCGGACCGAATGCAATGCCCCGATGATAATACTCGTCGAGGTCAGACTGTACGATTTCACGTACCCTCGCTATCGTCTCAGAATTGATCACGTAGTACCTCCACTCGTTCGATAGACATCCTATCAGATCTGGCGGGGAGATGCAAGAGCTCGAAACCGAAGGCCACGCCGGTCGGCGGCGGCGGCGGCGGCGCGACCCCTTGATCCCCGCCGCCGCCGGCATCAGCGAAGGGCGCGGTCAGGCGGGGGCAGGGGGCGGCGGCCGGCGTAGCCGTCCCGGATGCGGTGATAGTAGCGCAGCTCCGGCTCGTCGCTGCGCCAGCACAGGAACACTACCTCGCCGTCGATCAGCGCCGGGAAGTCGACCAATCCGATCTCCAGGTTCCAGTCCTTGAAGTAGCAGCCCATGCCGGTCAGCTCGGCGAGCAGGTCGCGAAGCTGATCCTGCAGCTCCTCAATGGTCGTGTTCGTCTCGGCGCGCCCGGCAAGCACTTCCCGCGCCTGCCCGCCGAGGGCGAGGATGTCGCGCACGATCGCCCGTACCAGCGGCAGCGTGCGCTGCGCTTCTGCCACCGTGAACAGGCGCGGAAAGTCGTACTCGGTTGCGGACGCCATTACCGGTAGGGATCCGCGGCGTCCCGGAGCCCGTCACCGAGGAAGTTGTAGCAGAGCACGGTAATCACCACGAACAGGGCCGGGATCAACAGCCAGGGGTTCAGCGCCACCGTCCTGATGTTCTGCGCCTGCTGCAGCAGAACCCCCCAACTCACCGCCGGCGGCCGGAGCCCGACGCCGATGAAGCTCAGCGCGGTCTCGCCAAGGATCATCTGTGGCACGGCCAGCGTAAGGTGCACGATCAGGTAACTCATGAACCCCGGCAGCAGATGGGCGCCGATGATCCGCATCTCTCCCACGTTCGATATCTTGGCCGAGAGAACGTAGTCCTCCTCCCGAAGTTGCAGCATCTTGCCCCGCACCACCCGCGCCAGCCCGGTCCAGCCGACGATCGAAAGAATTACGGTGATCATGAAGTAGATGCGTACCGGCGGCCAGGCGGCAGGCACCGCGGCCGCCAACGCCATCCAGAGCGGGAGGGTCGGGATGGAGCCAAAGAACTCGATCACTCTCTGGATCAGCATGTCGGCCGCGCCGCCGAAGTAGCCGGAGACGCCGCCGAGCAGGCAACCCACTACGAAGCTGGCCACCACGCCCACCAAGCCGATGGTCAACGATATGCGCGCGCCGTGGAGCGTCCGGGAGAACATGTCCCGGCCCAGGTCATCGGTGCCAAAGAGATAGAGCGTGCCGGGCGCGTCCACGCCCATGAAGTGAATCGCCGTAGGAAAAATGCCAAACAGCCGGTACTCGGCGCCGCGCACGAAGAAGCGTACCGGGAAGGTCGCCGTCTTGTCGGGGACGTAAATGCGGCGCAATGTCTCCGGGTTCCGCCCGGCGTCCAGCCCATAGACGAACGGACGGCTGAGCCGGCCTTCGTGAAAGACGCGGACTCTCTGGACCGGAGCCAGAATGTAGTCGTTGTTGCGCTCAAAGATGTCGTAGGTGGAGAAGAAACCGGGTGCGATCGCTCCGGTCACGTACAAGAGCAGCAGGACCCCGCCGCCGATGATCGCAAGCCGGTGTTTGAGGAGGTTGCGCCGCATCAGCGTCCAACTGGAGGCGGTGAACCAGGCTTCTTCCGCGGATGTTTCGCGCGCTGCGAAGGTGCGGGTTTCCGACCGCATTATCGCGTGAGAGACTGCTTCTCGAATCGTATCCGCGGATCCACGGCCACCAGCAGCAGGTCCGAGATGAGATTTCCGATCACGCCCAGCGCACTGAGCAGCATCACCATGCTGCCGGCCAGGAACATGTCCTGCGCCTGCAGCGCGCGGAGCAGCAGGGGGCCGATGGTCGGGAGGCTGATGACGATCGAGGTCAGCGTAGCGCCCGATATGATGGCCGGCAGCAGCCCGCCGATCGTGCTGATCACGGGGTTGATCGCGATGCGGATCGGATACTTCATGAGCAGAGACTGCTCGCTCAGACCCTTGGAGCGAGCCGTAATCACGTACTGCTTCTTGAGTTCGTCGAGCAGACAGCCGCGCATTACCCGAATCGTCCACGCGGTGCCGGCGGTGCCGATTACCACCAGCGGGATCGGCAGGTGCTTGAGCATGTCCACCAGCTTGGCCAGGCCCCAGGGCGCCGCCGCGTACTCCGGCGAGAACAGCCCGCCCACGCTCCAGCCGGTGTACTTGTACAGCAGAAACATCAGGATGAGGGCGAGCAGGAAGTTCGGGGTCGCCAACCCGGCGAATCCCAGGACGGTAAAGGTGTAGTCGCCAACCGAGTAGGGATGAGTCGCCGAGTAGATGCCGATCGGTACCGCAATCAGATAGGTGAGTAGCATGGTGACCAGCGAAATGGTTACGGTGAGCGCCAGCCGCTCGCGGATCAGCTCCGTCACCGGCTGGTTCCACTGGAAGGAGCGCCCCATGTCGCCGCGCAACAGGTTGGCCAGCCACCTGAGGTATTGCATGACCAGCGGCTGATCCAGTCCGTAGTGCTTTTCCAGCGTGCGCATTTCCTGGTCGCTCACCACGGTGCCTCGGGAGGCCATGCTCTCGATCATCATGCTCAGGAAGTCGCCGGGTGGGAGCTGGATGATAATGAACGACACCGCGGACAGGATCAGCAGCACGACGGCCATGTAGAGAAGCCGCCGCAGCAGGTAGTTCAGCACGGAAACGTCGGCGCAAGCGCCCGCGGCGTCGCGGTTCTACTTGAAGTACAGCCCTTCGGCGAAGTAGTTCAGATCACCGAGCCAACCCATCCACGGCAGGAACTCGGTCGGCACGTTGCCGAGGCTGTTCTTGGCGATCAGCGGCTGCGGCGCCATGCCCACGGTGCCGATGCCGATCAGATGCCTGGCATGCCAATCGTGAACCTTCTGCCGCAGTTCGTTGTACTCCGGCGAACCGAGCATGTGCTTCTGAGATTCCCGGTCCCAGTTCTCCAGCTCCATCGCCCACTCGGGCGGCTCCTCGCCCGGCAGTACCCCGCCTTCAAAGTCGTCCAGGCTCTTGGTGCCGGCCTCAACGTCATACTTCGCGTTCAGCCACTTGCGCCACTCGCCCGCCCACGAAATATCGCCCTGGCGGTTGCTCACGCCGTAATAGGGCTCGGTGAACGCGAATATCTCGGTGGCGAAGTACAGCGGGCTCACGATGATGCCATGCTCGGGCAGCGCCGTGCGCTGCTGAAACAGGGCGTTCTCCTGAAACTTGATGGTAACTTCGAGTCCCAGCTCCTTCCAGTATTCCTCCACCAGCTCAAACAGCTTAGTGGAAATGGTGCCGCCGACGCGCACGCTGGTTTCGATCAGCAGGATGACCGGCTTGCCGTCCGGGCGCAGCCGGATGCCGTTCTTGTCGCGCTCGGCAAGGCCCATCTCGTCGAGCAGCGCGTTCGCCCGCGCCGGATCATACTCGGCAAACGCCTCGCCCCACTCCGGCTTGTAGTAGCTGACCGTAGGCAGCACCGTCGCCTGCCGGGGCACGGCGCGGCCCGAGTAGACCACCTCGTTGATCTCCTCGCGGTTGATCGCGAGCGAGAGCGCCTGCCGGAAGCGGACGTCGTTGTTGATCGCGCGCTCAACCGGATCGGAGTGATTCATGTTGATTCCGAAGTTGGCTTCGGTACCGTGAAAGCCCGGCAGCAGAATCACGCGGTAGTCGCCCTGCGTCTCGTTCTCCTTGTAGAGGGTAAAGTTGTCAAAGGAGGTGTTCATCCAGGCAAAGTCAGCTTCGCCGGTCACGATCTTGATGTCATACAGCTCCTTGTCGATGATGGTGTTGTTGATCCGGTCGATGTACGGCAGTTGCTTGCCTTCGGCGTCCACCTTCCAATAGTAGGGATTCCGCTCGAATACCTTGACCGTGGTATCCATCTTGACGAACCGCCACGGCTGGAGGGTCGGCTTCTCGATGTTGCTCATCGGCGACCACCAGTAGTGACTGTGCATCAGCTTGCTCCAGTCTTCGAATCCGGCTTCCTTGGCCAGGTCGTTGGCGTTGGGGTTGTACTCTATGTGATATTGTTCCAGAAAGTGCTTCGGGTGATAGCCTTGCCATTCGCTGGAGAACCACTGGCCCATCTCGTAGTACATGACCGGAGAGGATTCGTCCGCCTCGTAAACGACCGTGTAGTCGTCGATCTTGCGCACGCGCTTTACGTAGTTGGAACCACCCCAGGTGGTGACGTTCTCGTGCCAGTGCATGTCTTCGTACATGAACAGGATGTCGTCGGCGGTAAAGGGCGCTCCGTCGGACCACTTGGTGCCGCGGCGAAGGGTGAGCGTGATCACCTTCAGGTCGGAGCCGAGTTCCACCGACTGAGCCAGGTTGCCGACGACCGTGCGGTTGTCTTCGGCAAAGTTACCCAGGTAGCCGCCGCGCTCCGGCTCATCGCCGAGGTCGTGCCAGGGATTGGCATCCATGGAGAAGGAGTTCAGCGTGCCGCCGTACTTTCCGATGCTCTCCAACGGCTTGAAGACGGCGGGCACTTCCGGGAGCCGCTCCTCGACCGGCGGCAGAGCGCCGCTGGCCACCAGCTCGGCGAGCATCGGCGCCTCCCGGTACTTCGAGTCCGGCGCCATCGTCGTTGCGCCGGCGGCGCTCTCCTCTTCGGCGGCGCCGCCGGCAATGGCAGGCGCCGCGGCAAGGCAAGCGAGGATGCCGGTGATAAGTGCGATCCGCTTCATGTTTGACTCCTTGTGCACGCGCGTGTGTGTGAATGGCCAACAGGGACCGTAGCCCGGTGCGGCCCGGCTGTCAACGTGGCGGGCGCGCGGTAGGCGGGCGGGGCGGGCAGACGCTCATCGGCGGTAGCCACCGGTAGCCAGCGGTGGCGCAGGGCGCCATTATGGTCGTTGCGATGATGATTCTCGACTGGACGCGGCCTGCGGACCGGGAGCGCCTGCAGGAGGTGATCGATCGCTACGCGGCGCGCTCCTGGGCGGGGGGCGAGCCCGCCGCGGCGATGGCGCAGTTCCTGAGCGACCTGCGGCAGCGCGGCGACGGCGCCGTGGTCGACTACCTGCGGCGCCACACCCGCGCCGACTACTCCGTGGCCGCCATTCGGGTGGCGCCCGAGACCATCGCCGCCGCCGGCGCGGCCCTCGACCCGGCGGTGGCGGCCGCCCTGCGCCGGGCGGCGGACAACGTGCGCGCCTATCAGACCCACGTGATGCCGGTGGACCCGCCGCCGCTACGCCTCCGCGGCGCCGAGTTGGGGCTGCGCCACGTCCCGGTCCCCAGCGCCGGCCTCTCGGTACCCGGCGGCGCCGGCGCCTACCCTTCCACCCTGCTGATGCTGGCGGTGCCGGCGCAGGTGGCCGGCGTGCCGCGCTTGGCCGTGGCCACCCCGCCACGCCCCGCCGGCGCCGCGGTCGAGATCGACCCCACGGTGCTGGGCCTGTGCCACCTGCTCGGTATCGATACGGTGTACCGCATCGGCGGGTTCGCCCTGGCGGCGCTGGCGGTCGGCACGGAACAAATCGAACCGGTGGAGATGATCGCCGGTCCGAGCAACGTCTACGGCCAGGAGGCCAAGCGCCAGCTATTCGGCCTGGTGGGGATCGACGGCCTCTACGGGCCGAGTGAGATCGTGGTGCTGGCGGACGACTCGGCGCGCCCTGAGTGGGTCGCCGCCGACCTGCTGGCGCAGGCCGAGCACAACCCCGGCACCGCCATCCTGGTGACCGTCGAGCGGGGCGTGGCGGAGGCGGTGGCCGCGGCGCTGCGGGAGCTGCTGGCCGGGCGCGCCCGGCGCGCCGCCCTGGAGCGGGCGCTGCGCACGAGCTGCGCCCTGGTGCGGGTGCCGGACCGCGCCGCGGCCTGCGAGCTGATCGACCGCATCGCTCCGGAGCACCTGACCCTGGCGGTGCGCGACCCGCAGGCGGCGTTGGCCGAGGTGCGGCACGCCGGCGCCGTGTTTCTGGGCGACCGCTCCCCGGTGGCCAGCGGCGACTACTGGGCCGGCCCCAGCCACTGCCTGCCCACCGGTGGCACGGCGCGCTTCAGCTCCGGCTGCAGCGTGTATACCTTCCTCAAGCGCACCAGCGTGGAGGCCTACCCGAACGGCATGCCGCGGCAGGCGTTCGACGACGTCGAGCTGCTGGCCGAGTTGGAGGGATTCGAGGCCCACCTCCACAGCGTGCGCCTGCGGCGTCCCGCCGACTGAGCCGCAAGCCAAGCCTGCCGGCTAATCCGCCGCGGCCACCAGGATCTTGGCGGCCGCGCCCGCTCCCAGGGTCAGCGCGCCGCGCCCCACGACGGTGATCGCCATCGCGTCGGCTTGCGGGTCGCGGCGCTCCACCACCAGTTCGGCGCCGGGCACCAGCCCGGTGCGCTCGGCGAACTGCAGGAAGCCGGCGTCCTGGTCGATTACCCGCGCGACGCGCAGCCGCTCGCCGCTCCCCCGTTGCGCCAGCGGTTCGAAGCGCGTATCGTCAATCTCGCCGCGGTTGGTCGGGATCGGATCGCCGTGCGGGTCCACTCGCGGGCGCCCGATCAACTCGTCGATCTTCTCCAACACCTTGTCGCTGATGGCGTGCTCCAGCAGCTCCGCCTCGCCGTGCACCTCCGACCAGTCGAGCTTGAGCACCTCGACCAGAAACGCCTCCACTAGCCGGTGGCGCCGCAGCACGTTGAGGGCGAGCTGCTCCCCGGCGGCGGTGAGGCGGCTGCCGCCGCGCGGCTCGTAGTCGATCAGCCCGGAGCGCGCCAGGCTCTTGACCATGGCGGTGGCGGTGCCGGGCGACACCCCGACGCCTTCCGCGAGCCGCTTCATCGGCACCCGCTCCAGCGAGTCCTTCTGCGCCTCCAGGTAGATCTGCTTGATGTAATTCTCGACCGTGCTGCTGTGAGCGGATACCGACGCGGCCCTGATAAACGAGACTCCAGTCGCTCCCGACAATGCGTAACGCTTGCCATCCCTGTCAAGAATGAGGCCCCCTGCCCGCGGCGGGGCAGAGGAGCCTCTACGGCGGGTTAGCCGCCGGGTCGGGTTACTGGACGGCGGCGTTGGACAGGTCGACCAACTGGCCGTAGCGCAGCGAGTCGAGGCCGTCCACGAAGCTGTCCCAGTCAGACAGCGGCTTGGTGCCGTTGATGAACTTGATGTAGTTCTCCAGGAGGTAGGTCTGCACGTTGTTCTTGATGTCGGCCGCGGTGCCGGACTGATCGCCGTACTTCGGCGTCGGCGGGATATAGGTCTCGATCCCGGTCGCCTCCACTTCCGCGATGTAGTCGAGCAACGGGCGCAGCACCTCCTTGGAGTAGTAGCGGTACTCCAACTGGTGGTGATCGGTGCGCAGCCGGAAGAACTCCTCGTAGCCGATGCCCTTCTGATTGCGCGCCCAGTCCAGGATGCCGCCGCCGTACTCGTCGCGGTGCTCGTTGGCGCCGATCTGCTGGCGGTTGTACGGGAACGCGAAGGTGCCGTCCTCACGCACCACGTAGTGGTGGCCCTCGGTCGGCCCCATGCTCCACTTCGGCATCACCGAGATGTCGTACATGTCGTTGAACAGCACGAAGATGTTGTCGATCGCCTCGGACGAGGCGGCGACGAACGTGTTGCGGCTGCTGCGGAACGGGTTGAACACCGCGCGCAACGGCGCCTGCACTCCCTTGTAGGTGGGGCGCGGGATGATCGTGAAGCCGAACGAGGGGTCGATCTGCTGCACGGTCTGGGTATCGACGATCAGCCGCCCGGAGTGCTCGAACTCCACCACCAGGTCGCCGGCCATCAACATCCCTTCCCACACGCGGTCGGGCTGGGCGGCGAACTCGGGATGGATGATCCCCAACTCATACCAGCGCGCCATCAGCTCCACCGCCTCGCGGGTCAGCGCGGCGCGCGTCCGGTACTGGTTCTCGAACTGCCCGGTGGCCGGGTTCCACCACGGTACGTCCTGCACCGAAGTGCCCATGATGCGCGGCAGCAGGTCGAACGCGGTCGAGCCGGTGGCCATGTCGCGCATGCTCAGGATCGGCTTGCCGTGGTTCTCCAGGATGTTGAGAAACGCCGCCTCCAGGTCCTCCACCGTCTTGATGTCCTCCGGCTCCATGGCGGTGAGCATGTCGTCGCGGAACAGAATCGCGCGCCCGGAGCGGAACACGCCTTCCTCCCAGGTGTTGACGGCCGGGAAGTTGTACAGCTTGCCGTCGTCCGCGGTCACCGCGTCCAGTTGGTCCCAGCCATACTTTTCAACGTACGCCTTGAGGTTGGGAACCATGTCCAGGTTCGCCCCGATGTCCACGAACGGCCCGCTCGGCGCAATCAGGTTCAACTGCCGGAACGCCGAACCGTGCGAGATCATGTCGGGCAGGTCGCGCGAGGCGATCATCACGTTGATCTTGTCCACCGCGACGTCGTTGCTCAGCGGGATGGGATTGACCTTGAGGTTGGCGGTCTCGGTCACCATCGTCCACAGGTCGAGGTCGGGGTTCTCGTATTTCATCGAGGTGGCGTGGATGACCCAATCCACCTCCTTGAGCTCGCCGGCCTCGGCCGCGGCCCCTTCTTCTTCCCCCGACGCGAACAGCATACCGCCGGCCGCAGCCAGCAGCACCGCTGCAAGAAACTTCACCTTCATGGGTAGCCTCCTTCAGATTTGAGCGATCCGCCGCACCCTACCACGCCTCGCCCCCGCTGTCACCCCTGCCGCAAGGCGGGCCGGCGGGCGGGGTCAGCCCTTGATGCTGCCGATCAGGACGCCCTTGATGAAGTACTTCTGCAGGAAGGGGTAGATCAGGATGATCGGGCCTACGCTCACCAGGATGGCCGCCATCTTGAGCTTCTCGGTCAGGCCCACCTGAATGTCGGAGGAGGCGGGGGCGTCGAGCGATGCCCCGCCGCGCTGCACCTGCTCCACGATCAGCTTGCGCAGCACCAGTTGCAGCGGGTACTTGTCGTCGTCGAGCAGGTAGAGCAGGGGCGCGAAGAAGCTGTTCCACTGCCGCACCACGATCCACAGCGACAGCGTGGCGAGAATCGCCTTCGACAGCGGCAGGTAGATGCGCCACATGATGGTAAAGTGGTTGGCGCCGTCCATCGCCGCCGACTCGCGCAGGCTCGCCGGCAGCACCTGGAAGTTGGTGCGCAGAATCACCACGTAGAACAGGGTCACCGCGCTCGGCAGCACCAGCGCCCACACCGTGTTCATCAGTCCGTAGGCCTGCACGGTCAGCACCGTCGGTATCAGCCCGCCCTCAAAGAAGATCGGAATCACCAGCAGCACCGTGAACAGGCCGCGCCCGCGCAGATTGGCGATCGACAGGCCGTAGGCGATGTTGGCGGTGAGGAAGATGCTCACCGCCCAGGCGACCAGACAGTAGTAGATGGTGTTGAGGTACGACCGGAGAATGGTGTTGTCGTTGAGCACGATCTGATACCCCAGCAGATCGACGCCGCCCACCGGGAGCAGCCACACCTCGTTGCGCATCACCGGCCCCACGTGGCTCAGCGACACGGCAATCACGTACACGAACGGATACACGAACGCCAGCGACAGCAGCAGCATCAACCCGTGGTTGAACAGGTCGAACGGACTGAGGGCCGCCCGCCGCGCCGCTACCACAGGCTGTACTCCGTGAGCTTGCGCGACAGGCGGTTGGCCCCGACCAGCAGGAAGAAGGAGAGCACGGCGTTGAACAGGCCGACCGCGGTGGCGTAGCTGTAGTTGAGGTGCTCGATGCCGCGGCGGTACACGTAGGTGGCCACCACGTCCGCCACCTCGTAGGTGGAGGGGTTGTACATCAGGAAGATTTTCTCGAAGCCGATCTCCAGCAGGTCGCCCACCTTCAGGATGAACAGGATCATGATGGTGGGGGTGATGCCGGGCACGGTGACGTAGCGCGCCTTTTGCAGCCGCGAGGCGCCGTCGATGGTCGCCGCCTCGTAGAGTTCGGGATTGATGCCGGCGATCGCCGCCAGGTAGACGATCGAGCCCCAGCCGACGCTCTGCCAGATGTCGGAGCCAATGTAGAGGGGGCGGAACGCCCCCGGCAGGGAGAAGAACGGCAGCGCCTCGCCGCCGAAGTCGATCACGAACCTGTTCACCACCCCCGAGTAGGCGAACATCTTCATCATGATGCCGACGATCACCACCGTCGAGATGAAGTGCGGCAGATAGCTGATGGTCTGGGTGATGCGCTTGAACGGCCCGGCGCCCAGTTCGTTGAGCAGCAGGGCGAAGACGATCGGCGCCGGGAACACGAAGATCAGTTGCAGCAAATTGAGGATCAGCACGTTGAGCATCACGCGGGAGAAGTAGGGCCCGGTGACGAACAGGCGGAAGTGCTCCAGGCCGACGAAGGGGCTGCCGGAGAATCCCTTCCACGGGTTGTAGTCCTGGAAGGCGATTACCAGGCCGAAGATCGGCACGTACTTGAACGCCAGGTAGACGGCGAGCGGCGCCAGGATCATCAGGTAGGCGCTGCGGTTCCGGTGCAGGTAGTACTGCCGCAGCCGGCTGGCGCCGCGTTGGCCGCGGACCGCCGCCGGCGCGCTCACCTCGGCCATTGGATCCTCGTGCGGGGCGCGCGCTCCGTCATGCGCCGGCTACTGTCCCCCGCCCGGCGCCACCCGTCAACCGCGCGCGCGGCGGGCGGCGCGCGGCGGTAGCGGGGGCGCCCGGCAGCGGGGCCGCCCGGCAGCGGCGCCCCCGGGTGCGCGCGGGCGTCCCCCAGCTCGCTGAGTACTACCAGGAGCAGCAGGAGGCGCCCCCGGGTGCGCGCGGGCGTCCCGTTGCCCGCCGCACTGGCCGGCCCCGTTACGCGGGCGCGCGGCGGTGGCGGTTTGCCAGCGCCGACGGCGTCCCGTAGGCTGGTCCGACCATGGACGAGCACTTGAGCGACCTGGAGCAGGCGCGCCGGGCCGGCGCGGAAACCTGGGCCGGCGCGCGGCCGGTGGACCGCGCGTCCTACCCCTATTTCAATCCGCCCCGCGAGCTGCCGTTCCCCTGCCTCGGCGCCGAACCGCAGCTCTTTCTCGACAACTACGTGGTCGATCACCTGGTGGGGGTGCGGCGCCGCGTCGTGCCGCCGCAGAAGGCCAACCCGGCCTTGCTGCGCTACGAGGACCTGCCGTGGGAGCGCTACCACAACACCATGCTGCCGCTGGCCGCCCTGCAGGACCCCGACTCCGGGCGCTATCAGATGTGGTACAAGACCCTGCTCAGCGGCAACACCAACAGCGCCGCCGGCACTACGGTGGCGCTCTGCTACGCCGAGAGTGACGACGGATTGACCTGGGTCAAGCCGCGGCTCCCCGACTCGGTGCCGTTCGCCGGCGAGCAGCGCACCAACATTCTGCTCGACGACTTCGACAACGGCACCGTGGTGCTCAACCACGACCGCTCCGACCCCGACCGCAAGTATCTGGCGGTGGCCAATCCCATCGCCGAGGCGCACCGCCGCGGCCAGCGCACCATGTCGCGCGCCTACGCCAGCCCTGACGGCATCCGCTGGACGGTTATCAGCGACGACACGCAGTTCCGCCACCATCATCAGCCGCGCGTGATCTGGGACGACGCGATAGGCCGCTGGGTGGCGTGGTCGCAGTACTCGCACGCCTGGAGCCACGACCACGAACGCAAGATCGGCCGCCAGGAGAGTGAGGACTTTGTCCGCTGGTCGCCCAAGGAGGTGGCGCTGTCCGCGCAGTGGGACCCGAACCTGGAGCCGGGCGTGGAGTTGCATACCATGTCGGTGCGCAAGGCGGGCGGGCTGTACCTCGGCATCGTGGAGGAGGCGCACGGCGAGTTTCAGTGGCTGCGCACCGGCGGCGGCGCCAACCAGCGCGACCAGTTTCACACCAAGGCGGCGCTCTACTGCAGCCGCGACGGCCGCCACTTCACCCGCGCCGACGGCTACCGGCCCTGGGCGGACAACGATCCCCCCGGCGGCCAGTACTACGGCTACCTGGCGCACAGCGTGGCCGGCGCGCTGTACGCCGACGGCAAGATGATCATTGCCTGCTCGGCCAACCCTCACAAGCAGCGCGACACGCGCCCCGCCGGCACTTCGGCGCACGTGCCGGCCGCGGCCGCGCAGGCGGCGCAGCGGCATATTGACGAGCTCGCCGCGCACGGCGGCGGCAACCCGATGATGAACACGGTCAAGGCGGGCGGGGCGTTGCAGCGCTCGGTCGGCGCGCTCGTGTTGCGCGAGGATGGCTGGGCCGCGCTGGAGCCGCTCTACGAGCAGGGCGACGTCTACACCGTTCAGTTCGTGTTTACCGGCGAGCGGCTGCTGGTCAACGCGCAGTGCGACTACGGCGTCATCCGCGTGGCGGTGCTGGATTCCGAACTGAAGCCGGTGCCGGGGTTCTCGCTGGAGGAGTGCGCGCCCGTGCACGGGCCGGCGGACCGCATCTGGCACGAAGTGCGGTGGACCTCCAGGGCGCCGCTGCGCCGCCTGTGGGAGCGGCCGGTGCGCCTGCAGTTCCGCCTGCTGGAGGCGGCGCTCTACGCCTTCCGCTTCGCGGCGCGGGAGGGTTAGCCGCCCCGCGCCGCGCCCGCCCCGGCCTTAGTCCTCGGCCGCCGAAGCCCGCGCTTGCCCCGCGCCCGCGCGGTCCGTCAGATCACGTTCTGCGCGGCGGTGAACAGCGGCTGCATCTGCCGCCGCTGCACCGCGGCGCCCGCCGCCTCGGCATGGTCGCCGGCGGCGGCCGTGAAGCGCGCCGCGGCGTCCAGAATGCGCGGCAGCAAAGCCATGTCGCCGGCGGTGTTGAGAAACACCCCGTCGTCGTGCGCCAGTACCCAGTGCACGGCGGCGTCGATGTCGCGCTGGCCGGCCAGCGGTTCGTACCAAGTGCGATGCGGGCGGTCGCTGCCGGTCCAGCGGCGGCGGGCGATTGCCTTGATGGTCTGCACCGCCACCCCGCGCTGCCGGCAGGTCTCGCGCAGCTCGGTAAAGTCGGCGGCGTATTCCGGGAGCTGGAACATCGGGTAGTTGAGGGGCAGCAGCACCGCGTCGAAGGGGTGGCGCCGCAACGCCTCGAGGTGCATCCGCGCCACGGTGACGCCGTGCCCGGTCACGCCGATGAAGCGCGTCAACCCCTCCTCGCGCGCCCGGACCAGCGCCTCCAGCGCGCCGCCGGGTCCCAGCGCCTGGTTCCATTCGTCCGGCTCGGTGAGGCTGTGCAGTTGGATCAGGTCGACCTGTTCCACCTGCAGGCGCCCCAGCGAACGTTCCAACTGGGCGCGTGCCCCGTCGGCGCTGCGCTCGCCGGTCTTGGTGGCCAGGAAGAAGCGCCCGCGGTGGCGGGGCATCCACGGGCCAATGCGCAGCTCGGAGTCGCCGTAGCCGGCCGCGGTGTCAATGTGGTTCACGCCATACTGAAGGAGCAGATCCAGGGTGCGGTCGGCCTCCTCCTGCGAGGCGCGGCTCAGGGCGGTACCGCCGAAGATGCAGCGCGTGCTGCGGTGGCCGCTGCTGCCAAACGGAATGGTCGGGATCGTCATGCTTCCTCCTGCGGCTGCGCCTGCTCGTCGCGGCTGAGCGCGTCGAGGCGGCGCAGCACGTTGCACGTTTCCAGCGCCGACAGGGCGGCGTTCCAGCCGAGGTTACCCTGCTTGCTGCCGGCGCGCTCCAGCGCCTGTTCCAGGCTGGAGGCGGTAATGATGCCGAAGGTCATCGGCACGTCCGCGGCCGCGGCCTCGCGCGCAATCCCGGCCGCGGCGTTGCCGGCCACGTACTCGTGATGGTCGGTGGCGCCTTCGATCACCGCGCCCAGACACACCACTGCGTCGCAACCCAGCCGCGCCGCGGCCCGCCGCGCCGCCAGCGGAATCTCGAACGCGCCCGGAACCCATACCACGGTGATCTGTTCCGGCGCTACCCCGTGGCGGCGCAGGCAATCCTCGGCCCCCGCCACCAGCCGGCTGGTGATCAGCTCGTTGAAGCGGCTGGCCACCAGCGCGACGCGCAGCCCGGCGCCCTCGTAGGTGCCCTCGATCAGTTGCATGCCGCCGCCTCCTCAGCCGCGTCCTCCGCTTCTTCCGCTTGCTCCGCGACCTCGGCCACGCTCACTACCGGCAGGCGGTGCTCGGCAGCCAGGCGCCGCAGCTCGGCGGCGCCGGCCATGCTTCCGTCCGCGGCCATGATCTCGCAGATCACCGCCACCGGCCGGCACCCGGCCAGCCGCATCAGGTCGATGGCGGCCTCGGTGTGGCCGGGGCGCGCGCGCACGCCGCCGGGGTCGCCGATGATCGGAAACACGTGGCCGGGGCGGGCGAAGTCCTCCGCCGCGGCGTCCGGGTCGGCCAGCGCGGCGATGGTGGCGGCGCGGTCCGCAGCCGAGGTGCCGGTGGAGGTGCCGTGCCGGTAATCGACCGATACCGTAAAGGCGGTGCCGTGCAGGGCGCTGTTCCGCGCCGCCATCGGCGCCAGGTCGAGGGCCGCGGCGCGCTGCGCCGTGAGCGGCACGCAGACCAGGCCGCGCCCGTGGCTCACCATGAAGTTCACCGCCGCCGGGGTGGCGTGTTGCGCGGCGATCACCAGGTCGCCCTCGTTCTCCCGCGCCGCGTGGTCGGTAACGATGATCATCTGCCCGGCCGCCAGCGCCGCCGCGGCCGCGGCCACGCCGCCGCCGGGCGCCGGTTCCGCTACGGGTGCGGGTGCCGCCGGCGCCGCCGGCGCGGCCGGCGCGGCCGGCGCGGCCGGCGAGGCCGGGGTCAGCAGCGATTCGAGATACTTGGCGATCACGTCCACCTCCAGATTGACCGCGGCGCCCGGCTTGCGGTCGCGCAACGCGGTGTGGGTTGCGGTGTAGGGGATGATGGAAAACGCGGCGCGGTTGCCGGCGAGCTCGGCCACCGTGAGGCTGACGCCGTTGACGGCCAGCGACCCCTCCGCGGCTACGTAGCGCCGCAGGTGCGCGGGCAGGTCGATCACGAAGCGCCACGCGCCGGAGTATTGTTGGGGTTGCGACCAGGCGCGCACCACGCCGGTGGCGTTCACGTGGCCCTGCACGAAGTGGCCGTCGAGGCGCCCGCCGACCGCCAGCGCCCGCTCCAGATTCACCCGGTCGCCCACCTGCAGCGCGCCGAGCGTGGTCTTGCGCAGGGTTGCGCCCGCGGCCTCCACCGCAAACCGGTCGTGGCCGCAAGTGACCACGGTCTGACACACGCCGTCCACGGCCACCGACGCCCCCGGCGCCAAGTCGTCCAGAACGGGCGGGCGCGCGATGGTGAGCCGCACCGCTCCGCCGGCGGCGGCGCGCTCGACGATGGCGGCGGTCGCTTCGACGATGCCGGAAAACATCGGCCTTCAGGCGCTCCGGGCCGCGGATTCGGCGGCGCCCGCGTCCGCTTGCGGCTGCGGCTGCGGCGCTGCCGCCGGCAGCACCAGCCGCCGCAGGCGGTCCAGGTCACGGTAGCCACTCATCACTACCTGCTCGTTGATGACGCTGGTGGTCACCTCCTGCAGGCGCACCGCGTCGGCCAGCCGCGCGCTGCCCAAGTCGCCCACCGCCTCCACGCCGGCGCCGATCAGCAACGGCGCCGTGAACACCGTGAGCTGATCGAACAGCCCGGCGCGCAGCAGGGAGGTGGTCACCGCCGCCCCCCCTTCCACCAGCAGCGAGCGCACGCCGCAACGATAGAGGGTCTGCAAGGCCGCCGCCGCGTCCACCCGCCCGTCCGCGGCCGCCGCTACGGCATGCACCTGCACGCCGCGCGCGGCCAGCGCGTCGCGCCGCGCCGGGTCCGCCGCGGCGGTGGTCAGGAGCATGGTGCGGTGCGCGTGCTCGCCGCCGGCCAGCCGCGCGCTGAGCGGCAGCTCCAGGCGGCTGTCCAGCACCACCCGCCACGGCGGCGTTGCGGGGAGCAGGCCGGGGTCTACCTCGCGCACGGTGAGCCGCGGGTCGTCGCGCAACGCGGTGCCGCGGCCCACCAGTACGGCGTCGTGCGCGGCCCGCAGCCGGTGCCCGGCGCGCCGCGCCGCGGCGTCGGTAATCCAGCGCGAGTCGCCGGAGGCAGTGGCGATGCGCCCGTCCAGCGACTGGGCGATCTTGAGATGCACGAACGGGCGCCGGTAGTGCACGGCGGTAAAGAAAGCGGCATTGAGGCGTAGCGCCGCCTCGGCCTGCACCCCCACGGTCACCCGCATGCCCGCCTCCCGCAGCAGGGCGATGCCGGCGCCGTTGACACGCGGGCTGGGATCGAGGGTGGCAACCGTCACTTGGCCGAGCCCGGCGCGGATGAGGCGCGGGGCGCAGGGCGGGGTGCGCTTGCCGGGGTACGCGGCCGCGCACGGCTCCAGGTTGCAGTAGAGGTGCGCGCCGCGCGGGCTCTCGTGGCAGGCGGCGAGCGCCGCGGCCTCGGCGTGGCGCTCGCCGTGCCGCTCGTGAAAGCCCTCGCCGATCACCCGGCCCTGCTTGACCACCACGCAACCGGTGAGCGGGTTGGGGGAGGTGCGGCCCAGGCCGCGTTCGGCAAGTTGCAGCGCGCGCTGCATGTGGTGGTGGTCGGTTCCCGTCACGTCCCAAACGCTCCGAGAACAGGGGGGCAGGCTCAGCGCGGAACGCCGGCACCGGCGGCTGGCAAAATCGAGCCCACCACCGCGCCTGCGCGCACGCCTGAAGAGATCGTTGTGTGCGAACTTCTCCCATCCGGACTGTCACCGTCGGCACCGGAGTTGCACCGGTTCGGTCCCCGCCCGCCTTGCAGGCAACCGGGGAGTAGTGGGCTGCGGGCGCCGCTTCGGGCGCCCATCACCACCGGTCTGGAATTACACCATGCCCCGAAGTTCTCTTACCTGAGTGTAGGGCTCCGCGCCGCCGAGGTCAACGACACGCCGCGCGGCAGCAGGTCGATGCCCAGGTGTTCGGCGTTGCCGCGGATGTTGTCGTCCAGCGTCAGCAGCCCCAGCTCGGTCACCAGGTTGCGCGCGGTCAGGGCGGTGGCGAGATGAATCGCCGCGGCGGCGCTGATCGGTTCCTGGGGATAGCCGCGCCGCGCGCGGTCCACCACCTCGTGGTCAATCGAGAAGAGCGCCCAGTGCTCGGTCACCGCGGCGAGCTGCGCCCGGGTCTGCGCCACCAGCGCCACGCTGAGCATGCCGCGCGCCTGCCCGCGCTGCAGCGCCCGGTCGCACTCGATCAGGGTAAGGTCGGACGTCATGACGAGCTGCGCGGTCTGCAGCAACTGGCGCACCTCGTCCCCTCCGTTCTCGCCGAGCAACCAGGTGAGGACGGCGCTCGACTCGGCGTACAGGTTGGGCGGCGGCGTCATCGCGACCCGCGTTCCTCGTCGAGCAGGCGCCGGGCGTTGCCCTGGCTCAACGACCGCGGCACCCGCGGATAGCTCGCGGCGACGTTGGGCGCGCCCAGCCGCACCCACCCGGCGCGGGCGTGGCGAATCAGCCCGGAGTATTCGGCGCCGGTCGGCACGCCGGTCGGCTGGCGCAACTCGGCCACCACCCGGCCGCGGTCGGTTACCAGAAACTCCTCGCCGGCGCGCACGCGGCGCACGTACTCGCTGAGCCGGTTCTTCAGTTCACGAATTCCGACCAACCCCATAGTAGCTACATGGTACCGGCCCGTAGCCACACCGTCAACCTTGTGGAATTTGACTTCTCCCGCCGGTTTCGTGGTGCCCGCGGCGCCGGCCCGGCCGATACTAGAACCATGCGGAACGAAAGTGGCGGCCGCGCCGGGATTCGCTACCAACCCGACGACCGGCCGCCGGCGGCGCTGACGTTCGGCCTGGGCGCGCAGTTTACGATTCTGACCATTGCCGGCGTGGTGCTGACGCCGGCGATCGTGATTCGCGCCGCCGGCGCCGGCGAGTCCTACCTGTCCTGGGCCGTGTTCGCGGCGGTCGCGGTGAGCGGCGTCACCACCATCGTGCAGGCGGTGCGCGTGGGGCGCGTCGGCGCCGGCTACGTGCTGCTGATGGGGACCTCGGGGGCCTTCATTGCGGTCTGCGTCACCGCGCTGGCCGAGGGCGGCCCAGCGCTGCTTGCCACGCTGGTGGTGATCTCGTCGCTGTTTCAGTTCCTCCTCGCCACTCGGCTGTCGCTGCTGCGCCGGGTGTTGACCCCCACCGTGGCCGGCACCGTGATCATGCTGATCGCGGTCACGGTAATGCCGATCGTCTTCGACATGCTGGCCGACGTGCCGGCGGCGGCGCCGCCGGCGGGCGCGCCGCTCACCGCCCTGGCCACCGTGCTGGTGATCATCGGCATCGCGCTCAAGGCCACCGGACCGTTGCGCCTGTGGGCGCCGGTAGTCGGCGTGGCGGCCGGTACCGTGGTCGCGGGCGCGTTCGGCCTCTACGACCTGAGCTCGGTGGCGCAGGCGGCCTGGATCGGCATCCCGCAGAGCGCCTGGCCCGGCTTCGACCTGAGCTTCGGACCGCTGTTCTGGGCGCTCCTGCCCGCCTTCATCTTCGTGACCCTGGTGGGCGCCATCGAGACGATCGGCGACTCGGTGGCCATCCAGCGGGTCTCCTGGCGCCGCCCGCGCGCAATCGACTTTCGCGCCGTGCAGGGCGGGGTGGCCGCCGACGGCGTGGGCAACCTGCTCTCCGGCCTGGTGGGAACGGTGCCCAACACCACCTACTCCAGCTCCATCTCCGTCACCGAACTCACCGGCGTCGCCGCGCGCGGGGTGGGGGTGGCCATCGGCGCCGTCTACCTGGCGCTGGCGTTCCTGCCCAAGGCGCTGGCCGCGGTGGTGGCGATTCCGGGGCCGGTGGCCGCCGCCTACCTCACCGTCATCCTGTCGCTGCTGTTCGTGCAGGGCATGAAGATGGTGGTGCAGGACGGCATGGACTACCGCAAGGGCCTGATCGTGGGCGTCTCCTTCTGGGCCGGCGTCGGGTTCCAGAACGGCGTGATCTTTCCCCAGTTCTTCGCCGAGGCCGCCGGCGGCCTGCTGCAAAACGGCATGACCGCGGGCGGTCTGGTGGCGATCCTGATGACCCTGTTCATGGAGTTGACGGCGCCGCGCCGCAGCCGCCTCGAGGTGAGGACCGATCTCGCCGACCTGGCGCGCATCATGCAGTTCCTGCGCGAGTTCGCCGCCCGCAACGGCTGGGACGAGGCGATGGCGCAACGCCTCGACGCCGCCGGCGAGGAGACGCTGCTGTCGCTGATCGGGCAGGAGGAGGACGGCGGCCACGAGCGCGCGCAACGGCGGTTGCTGCTGGTCGCCCACCGGCAGGACGGCGGGGCGGTGCTGGAGTTTACCGCCGCCCCCGGCGGCGAGAACCTGCAGGACCGGCTCGCCCTGCTGCAGGCGCCCTCCGCCGACGCCCCCGACGAGCGCGAGCTGTCACTGCGGCTGCTGCGCCACCTGGCCTCTTCGGTGCGCCACGAGCAATACCACGACACCGAAATCGTAACCGTCCGCGTAGACGCCCCGCGTTAGCCGGTTTTCGATGCGCGTCGCGTTAGCGTTGGCCTCTTTCCGGGCGTATCATCCAAGTCAGCGCGCCGGGCCGGATCAAGTCACCGGCGGGCGGCTACAAGCCGCGCATGGCGGTAGCGGTGATGGGCGGCGCACAGCAGCCGGAGATTGTCGGGCTTGGCGCTGCCGCCGAGCGCATACGGCACGACGTGATCTATTTCCAGCAGATGCCGGGAGCCGCACCGGCGCCCGCTGCCCTGGTCCACGTAGCTGCAGCAGCCCCGGTCGCGCTCCCACACCTGCCGCCTCACCGCCGCCGGTATAGCGCGGCTGCGGATGCGCGGCTGCCGCGGCGCAGTCGTCGACTTCGGCGCCGAAGTGGCGACTCCGGCGGCTGCCACGGGCCGGCCCGCGACCTGGCCCCTCGCCGGCGAAGTCGCCGAGCCTGCGGGCAGCTCGGTCCGCGGCGCCGCGGCAGCCTCTTTCGGCACCGAAGTCTCCGCCGTGACGGCCGCGGTCCGGGTGGCCACTGCCGGCCGCTTCGCAACCGTAACGCGGCGGTGGCCGGCGTCCGCAGGCACGTTCGGCGCCGAAGTCGCGGAGCCTGCCGGCATGCCGGTCTGCTGCGTCGCCGTAGCGTCCGGTCCAGGCTCTGTTTTCGGCGCCGAAGTTTGGCCGGCAACCTCGGCAGTCCGGCTGCGGCGCCGCCCGCGCGGCGGCCGCGACGGGTCGTGCCGGTCCAGCGCTTCCCGTACCACGCGCCCCAGGAGTTGCCCCAACGTCATCTGCGGATCGACGTGGGACAGCAGCCCCTTGAGTTGCTCCAATCCGACCTGGCAGTCGTCATCAATCACCGCCTTGAGCTCCCACCGCCCGGCCCCCAGCGGCCGCATCCGGTCTGCCGGCCGCGCCAGATCGGGATCGACTTTGGCCAGCATCTCCTTTACCTGCCGCGTGCTCTTGCCGGCGGCCTGCGCCACCAGCGCCTCCCGCTCCGCCGCGTCCGGCACCGGCGCTGCCGTCCGCTCCGGCGCGCGCACCGGCGCAGCCGGCGCCAAGCCGCTGGGCTCACCCGCCGACCCCTCCGGCCCGGCCGCGTGCGCCGCTACGTCCGGCGCCAACCCGCCAGGCGCGGCGGCCGCCCGAGTGTCGGGCTCCATGACCGGCGTGGCCGACCCGGCATCGGCCTGCGTCCCGAGCCCGCCGCCGGCCGGCTTCTCGGTGTCGGGGGTGGTCGAGCGGCGCGCCTTGCGCGCCTGCTGCTCAAAGGCGTACTGCAACTGCGCCGCCGCGTCCAGCGTCAGCGTGCCCTCCAGCAGCCGACCCCGCGCCCCTTTCACTTCCTCGCACAGCCGCATCGCCTTGAGCCGCCGCCACGCCGCGCCAGTGCTGTAGCCCAGTTCGCGCATGGTGTAATCGAACATGCTGGAGAATCCCAGAGTGAGATACAGACCGCGCCGCTCAACTTCGCGCAGGTGATCGATGACCACGCCTTGGACGTAGTGTTCGATGGCGGAAAGTTCCTTGACCTGCTGCAGCAGACGTTGGTCGGAGAGGGCGGCAACGGTGGTCGTGATCGGCGTGTCGAGAGATGTCTTATTCACAGATCAAGTATAAGCATATACAAGACTTGAGTCAACTGTTCCGGCTGTTTTTTGGACCACGGAGTAGCCCGCCGGGGGGGGGCAGCAGGTTGAGGCAAGGTGGAGCGGGCCCGCCAAACGCCGAGCGCCGTTGATATACACTTTCGCGTTCGCACCGCGGTGGCGAGCACGGTTCGGGCCATATCGGCAACTGACATGCTGGAAAATGCCCTTTTTCCGCAATTGAGTTGCGGAAAAGCCGGGATTCGGGTAGGGTGAGCGGGTGCCTCTGCCTCTGGACCGCCGCCTTGATCTGCGCCGCGACCTTCGCGCGCGCTCCGCGTTCCTGTTCGGACCGCGCCAGACCGGCAAGTCCACCTACCTGCGCCGGACGTTCCCCGACTCCCCGCGCTTCGACCTGTTGCGCGGCGACGTGTTTCTGCGCCTCTCGCGCGAGCCGGGCCGGCTGCAGGGTGAACTGGCGACCGTCGATCCATCCGCCGGGCCGGTAATCATCGACGAAATCCAGAAGCTGCCGAGCCTGCTCGACGACGTGCACGACCTGATCGAGAGCCGCGGGTTCCGGTTCGTGCTGGCTGCCAGCAGCCCCGCCAAGCTGCGCCGCGGGGGCGTCAACCTGCTCGGCGGCCGGGCGCGGATCCGCCACCTGTTCCCGCTCGTGTCCGCGGAGGTGCCGGACTGGGACCTGTTGCGGGCGGCGAACGTCGGCTCCATCCCGTCGATCTACTACTCGGACGATCCGCTCGAAGACCTGCGCGCCTACTGCGGAGCTTACCTGCGACTGGAGATACAGGCCGAGGGGTTGGTGCGCGGCGTGGAGCCCTTCTCGCGGTTCCTGACCGCGGCCGCCCTCTGCTGCGGGGAGCAGGTGGTCTTCGATCGGCTGGCCGCGGACGCGGCCGTTCCGCCACGCACCGTGCGCGAGTACTTCCAGGTGTTGGAAGATACGCTCACCGGCTTCCTGCTGCAGCCGTACCGGTTCCGGCGGCCCCGGCGCAAGCCGGTGTCACGCGCCAAGTTCTACCTGTTCGACGTCGGCGTTGCCAACGCGCTGGCCGGCGTAACGCACGTCCGGCCCGGCAGTCCGGCGTTCGGGCGCGCCCTGGAGCATCTGATCTACTGCGAGCTACGCGCCTGGCTGTCCTATCACCGCGACCAGCGCGGCCTGAGCTACTGGCGGACCGCGGACGGATCGGAGGTCGACTTCGTGGTCGGCGACGCGGCGGCGATCGAGGTCAAGGCCACCGGCGCCGTCACCGGCCGCGACCTGACCGGCCTGCGCCGCATCGCCGAGGAAGCGTCCTGGCAGCGCCGCGTCGTGGTGTGCGCCGAAACGGCCGCGCGCGTCGTCGACGGCATCGAGATCGTGCCGGTGCGCGAGTTCCTGCACCGGCTCTGGAACGGCGGCATAATATGAAGTAAAGGTAATACCTGTAAATACATAATCACACTCTTGAGTTTTTGGACCCGGGCGCTTGATTTTTTTTCATGGGGCGCTTGACAGGTCTGAGGCTACCGTGGTAAAAGGAGGATGGACGGCCAACGAACCGGACCATCCGGCTCCCCTATTGCATCACGTAAAGATCTAACCGTAGGCAGGGCATGCCTCATGTAAGAATCTAACCGAAGGGAGGCGAAGAATACAGGGGGCGGTGGGCGGCGGAGACATGCGGCATCCAGTCCCGCGTTGCGGCCCCTGTGGCGGGTGGCGTCGCATGTCCGGCTGCGTTGGTGCCATAAGAGCCAGGTCGCAGATCGGCTTGTTGGCCACTGTGCACCGTTACGTAACGGAGGGCCGAGAGCCTCAGCCGCCGCGCCGCGCGAGTGCGGCTCACCGCAGTGCCAGTCGCTGGCCCCCGGTCGGGTACAGGAGGGCATCGCGGGCGGGCGCCGCCCGTTTTTCAACAGTGCACCGTTACGTAACGGGCCTCGCGGCCGCGCCAAGTGGCCCAAACTGCCCGCAGGCCGCCGGGGGTGGGTCAATTTCCGAGCGGCGCACGCGCACTGCCTGGCGGGCCGACAGCGTCAATCCTTATTGAGCACCGTTACGTAACGCTGGCAGCCACAGCAGGCAACAAGCCGTAGCGCGCCCTCGCGGCCGCATGCCGCCCCCGGTCGTGCGGACTGGCCAACCACCGGCAGCCCCACTCAGCGCTTACGACTGGCCAGGTGCGGCGGTTTGCTGCCATTCAGACGATCCAGCTTCTCGGACCAGCTCGTCAGCTCCTGCTTCAACTCCACCGGATGCAACGCCGCGTACTGCTCCCGCAGACGGGTCTTCACCGCCTCGCTCACCCCCTCGGACCGCAACATGCGCTGATACGGTGTCTGCGGGTCATCGTAGATGCGCCGCACCTTGCTGCCCGTGCGCGTCTTCCGCACCAGCTTCATCGACGGGTAGAAGTAGTTCTCCAGCAGGCACAGCGTCCGGTACAGCGCGTTGAGCGCGGCCAGTTCGGGCGCCGTGTCATAGCGCCAGTAGCCGACCGCGCGGCGCACCACGTGGCCATTCTTCTGCTCCACGTAGCAGGTGTCGTTCTTGCGATAGGGCCGACTCCGCGTGAAGGTGATGCCGTGCGCGGCGCAGTAGCGCACCAGATGGTGATTGATGAACTCGCTGCCGTTGTCGGTGTCGATGCCCTGCAGCGGGATCGGCAGACTGCGGCGGGCCGCGTCGATGGCGGCATGGGTCCAGCGTTGCGCCTTGTTCTGCAGCCCGTACAGGTCGATCCAGCCGGTGGCGACATCGGTCATCGTGAGGGTCTGGCAGTAGTCGCCGGCGGCGTCGCCTCCGTCATGCGCCACCAGGTCGATCTCGAAGAAGCCGGGCGCCTGCTCGTTCCAGTCAGCAAAGGTACGTACCGGGACCTGGTGCTTGAGCAGACTGCCCGCCTGGGTGCGGGCACGCCCCTTCAGACGCAGGCCGGCGCGCTCGTCTTGCAACAGCCGGTCGATGGTGGCCGGGCTGATGGTCAGCAGCTTGCTGCGAACCTCGGCGCTGAGCTCGAACCCGCGGCACGAATTGAGCTGCGGCAGCATGGTGCGCAGCACCACCACCAAGCGCCGACCGCACATGCAGTCGAACAGGTACCAGATCGCCTTCAGGACCGCCAGCACGGCTTGGTCGTAGCGCCTTGGCCGCTGCCGCCGCTGCCGCCGCTGCGGCGTCCGGGGGCGGCCCACGACCAGCCTGACCCACTCGCCTTCGAGGCGCACCCAGCGGACACGGCCCCATGAGTTGAGCAGATGGATGGCGTACTTGCGCTGGTAGCCGGTGTTCGCTACGAACTCGTCGAGTATGCGCCCCTTCTCCCGCTTGCCGGCAGCGCGGTACCGCCGCGCCACCTCATCAGTCAGTGATCTCCGTCCGTCCATCGTCAGCCCCATCTCCGTCGCGGCCTCCTCTGCTCTCAGAGGGAGCCCCCGGCCGGCCCCCGGAGGCCAGCCGCTACGGTTAGATTTTTAGATGATGCACGCTGTCGCTACGGTTAGATTTCTGATGATGCAATGCGGGCGCTTGACGCGGGATTGGAAGTGCGGCTACGGTCGCCGGTGAATCTCATGGCCGACGAACAGGTACCGGACGAACCGTCTTCCGCGCAGCCGCCAAGCGAAGCTGCGCCGCCCGAAGAAGAGGAGGAGATCACCCGGATACACGACAAGTACTTCTACCGGGTGTTTTCCGATACCAGCAACGCCGCCGGCCTGTTGCGCCCCTACCTCCCCCCTGCGGTAGCCGGCTCCCTGCGGTGGGCGACGCTCACCCACTGGCCGGGGCGCTTCGTGAGCGACGACTGGCGCGGTCGGGAGGCGGACTTGGTGTTCTCAGCGGAGCGGGAGGGGACGGAGGAGCCGGTGCTGGTGTACGCACTGCTGGAGCATCAATCCACGCCGCGTTACTGGATGGCGTTGCGGGTGCTGAACTACTGCCTGCAGATCTGGGTGGCGTGGCAGGGGGCGAGCAAGAATAAGAAGAAGACGAAGTTGCCGCTGATCGTACCGCTGGTATTCTATCAGGGAGGGAAGCGGTGGTCGCCGGAGCTGGAGTTTCGGGAGCTGGTGGAGGGAGCGGCGGCGGAGTGGCGGTGGGTGCCGCGGTTCGAGTACCTGCTGATCGACCAGACGAAGGGAGGGCCGGAAGCGGTGTTGGGGTCGGCGGTGGCGCGGCTGACGCAGATAGCGATGATGGCGAGAGTTCGAGGTGGGGATGAGTTGGTGGAGAGGACGGCGGTGCTGATGGCGGAGGTGTCGCCGGCGGGAGAGGTGGAGGTGCTGGCGCAGCACGTGGAGTACGTGCTGGCGACGCAGTCTGAGGAAGGGCTGCGAGCGTTCAGGGCAGCGCTACGGCGCAACGTGCCCGGTCGTGGAGGAGAGCTAATGACTTACGTGGAACAGATAGAGGAGCGAGGCCGGCGGGAAGGCCGTCAGGAAGGCCGTCGGGAAGGTCGTCAGGAAGGCGTCTTGAGCACCATTGAAGGATTGCTGCGGCGCGATGTTCCGTGGTCGACCATCAAGGAGGCGACCAGCATCGACGAGTCCGAATTCGAGCGCCTCAAGCAGCAACTGGACGCCGGCGCCCCCGGCGCCGGCCACCCCAACTGAGGCCCACGCCCTGGCTCGTTCCCGGCTGATAAGCGTCAAGATGGGCCACACATAGGCGGCCTCGACGAGATTCAAGCCGATCCTGATGCGACACGTGGGACGCGGCTTGTAACCTTCCCGTGGCCGGCGGCGGCGTAGCTTGCGGCACGCTTGGCGGCGCATCCAGAAGTCGACCCGCTAACCGTCGGCGGCGATGCGGCGCAGGCCGGTGTTGAGGCGGCGCATCGCCTCGGCGAGGGTGGCGTCGTCGGGCGCGGCGTAGGCGATGCGCAGGTAGCAGCCGGCGGTCAGGCCGAACGCCGCCCCCGGCACCGCCGCCACCCGGTGTTCGCGGATCAGCCGCGCGGCGACCGCTACCGAGTCGGCCGCGGTCGCCACCCGGGCCAGCACGTAGAACGCGCCCTGCGCGGGGGCCGCCTCCACCAGCGGACCCAGCTCCCGCAGGGCGGCCAGCACGGCCGCGCGCCGGGCGGCGATGGGCGCCAGGTGGCGGCGGCAGTAGTCGACCCCGGCGTCCAGCGCCGCGCACGCCGCAAACTGGGAAATGATCGCCGGACAGATCGCGATGGTGTCCTGAATCTTGGCGGCGGCGGCGTGCAGGTTGGCCGGCATGCGCAGGTAGCCGATGCGCCAGCTGGCGAAGCCGTAGGCCTTGGACAGCGAGTACAGGGAGATGGTGTGGTCGCCGACGCCATCCATCGACCCCGGCGAAGAGTGTTCGGCGCCGTCGTACACAAAGTATTCATATGCCTCGTCGTGGAGGTGAAAGATGCCGCGCTCGGCGCACAGCTCGTTCACGGCGCGCAGGTCCGCTTCCGGGTAGACGGCGCCGGTGGGGTTGTTGGGCGAAATGGTCACCAGCGCGCGCGTGTTGGCGGTAATCGCGGCCGCGGCGGCGTCCGGGTCGAGTTGAAAGTTGCGCCGGGTGGGGACCAACACCGGCCGGCAGCCGGCCATCGTTACCGCCATCTCGTGGTTGAAGTAGAACGGCGACATCAACACCACTTCGTCGCCTTCGTCGCAGATCGCCAGCAGCGCGTTGACGAACGCCATGTTGCCGCCGGAGGTGACCATCAGTTCGCGCTCGTCGGCGATGGTGATGCCGTTTTCGCGCGCCAGCTTGGCGGCGATGCGCTCGCGCAACGCGGGGATGCCGTATACCGCGGCGTACTTGTGGTTGTCCGGGTGGGACAGGAAGCGATCCACCGCCTCGCGGATGCCGGGCGGCGGGGGATAGCCGACCACTCCCTGACCCAGCGAGATGGTGCCGGGATGCTCGGCGATCAGGCGGTGGATGCGCGGGATGATCGGCGGCTGGACCCGCTCAAGGCGCGCGGACTCGGTAAACGGCGGCCCTGGCGGGCGCGGCGGGCGTGGCATTGCGCAGGCGGCTCAGTTCAGCGGGCGCAGGAGCGGAGTCTCCGGCAGCTCGGCGCGCACGCGCTCAAACACGTCCACCCCGCCGCGGCTGAGCACGGAGGGGTCGGCGAGCGGCAGGTCCACGCGCACCCGCTCCAGGCCGGAGAAGCAGGCCGCGGCCAGCACCTCGAACCCGGTGTAGGCGTGTTCGACGTTGCAGGGATGGTCGGCCAGCGCGCCGTCCAGCCAGTCGGCGATCTGCTCGGCGTAGGCGCACTGAATGCGCGGCGACTCCCACTCCCAGCCGGCGCCCGGCTGCTCCGGGGTGTAGGCGGGGTTGGAGCCGCGCACCGGTTCCCCGTTGGTGGCGCGGCCCATCAGTTCCCAGACGCCGGAGTTCTCCGCCCACACCGTGCCGGTGGCGCCGCGCACGGTGAGCCGATTCACCTGCCAGGCGTCGCTCGAGTCGTAGCGCGGCGCGAGCCCGCCATACTCGCCCAGCGCGTAAACCCCGTTGGCGAGCTCCATCCGCAGCAGGCACAGGTCGGGCGAAGGATGGTCGCTTTGCAGCTCGGTGCGTCCGTGCAGGTGTCCCACCACCCAGCGCGGCGCGGCGAAGTCGGCGGCCCACAGCAGGTAGTGGGTGTAGTGGGTACCGCGGTCGAACAGGTTGCCGCTGGAGGAAACGTGAATCTCGGTCGGTTGCCCGATGCCGTTGCGGTCCAGCACCCGCCGCAGGCGCCGGAACGAGCTGGTGTAGAGGTGCTGCTGGCACACCGCCGCCTTGATCCCCGCGCCCCGGCACAGGTCGACGATGCGCCGCGCCTCGGCCAGCGCCAGCGCCATCGGCTTCTCGAACGCCAATCCCCTGACCCGGTGCGCGGCGGCCAGCTCCACCAGCTCCCCGCGCACCGCGGGCGGGGTGACGAAGCAGAACAGGTCGGGTGCGGTCTCGGCCAGCATGCGCCCGGCGTCGGCGTACTGCGCTACCCCGTCGAGCCCGAACTGCTCCGCGGCGGCGCGCATCTGCGCGGCGTCAAGCTCGCACAACCCCACCACCTCGAACCGCTCCGGCAGCGCCAGCCACGCGGCAAGGTGCCGCTTGCCGCGGTTGCCGCAGCCGGCCTGCGCCACCCGTATTCGCGCCATCTCTAGCTGCCGGCGCCCGGCTCGGCCACGCGCACCACCTGCTTGCCGACGTTCTTGCTGGTGAGCAGGCGCAGGAACGCCTCCGGCAGGCTCTCGAACCCTTCGGCTACGTCGAAGCGCGAGCGCAGCGCCCCGGCGCGGTGCCAGGCGGCGATGCGGTCGTAGGCCTCGCCCGCCCGGTGCGCGTAGTCGCCCGACAAAAACCCCTCGATGCGGGCGCGGGAGACCAGGATTTTGCGCATGAAGCGCGGGCCGATATCGGGCTGCTCGAAGCGGCCGGCGAGGCTGATCGTGCCCACCACCACCACCCGCGCGAAGGTGGCCAGGTTTTGCATTACCGCATCCAGAATCGGGCCCGCGGTGTTGTCAAAGTAAACGTCGACGCCGCGCGGGCACACCCGCGCCAGGGCGGCGCTCAAGTCCGGTTCCGCGCGGTAGTTGATGCCGTCGGCGTAGCCGATCTCCCGGCACCAGGCGAGTTTTTCCTCCGAGCTGGTGACGGCGATCGCCTGACAGCCGCACAAGGTGGCGATCTGGCCGGCAAGCTGACCCACCGACCCGGCGGCGGCGGAGATCACCACCACGTCGCCCGGCTTGGCGCGCCCGGTCTCCAGCAGCGCGAAGTAGGCGGTCGCGCCGTTGGTGCCCAGCGCGTCCAGCCACAGCGGCAGGTCGGCCAGCTCCGGGTCCACGCGCTGCACCGCCGCGGCCGGCACCGCGGCGTACTCCTGCCAGCCGGTGGTGGCGACCACCAGGTCGCCGGGGCCGTAACCGGCGGCGTTGGAGCGCACCACCTCGGCCACCGCGGCGGCGGTCATCACCTCGCCCAGGCCGACGCCGGCGGCGTAGTTTTGCTGCCGGCTGATGCGGCCCCGCATGTAGGGGGCGACGTCCAGGTACAGGGCGCGCACCAGCAGCTCGCCGGCGCCCGGCTCCGGCACCGCGCCTTCGCTCAGCGCCCAGTTGGCGGCGCTCGGCATTCCCTCCGGGTAGGAGGCCAGCCGCCACTGTCGATTGCTCATCGCCATATGCGCGGCAGTGTAGCACGCGGCGCTACGCCGCCAACCAGGGGAGGGAGCCGCCCGCGGCCAGCCGCCGGATCAGCAACGCCAGCTCCAGGGCGTGGTAGTCGCCCCACTGGCACGACTCGCCGCACGGCACCCGCCGCCCCGGCGGCACGTGGTCCCAGCCGTTGGGACGGTGGTAGATCGTGTGCAGCAGCAGGCCCTGATGCGCCGGGTCCGCGGCCAGGTAGGGCTCCGCGAACAGGGTCCGGGCGATGGTGAGGCCGGCGCCCAGGAAGCGCTCCGCGGCCTGCGGGCGCACCCCGGCGGGCAACGCGGCGAGGCGCAACAGCCCCTGGGCGGCGATCGCCGCGGCGGAGCTGTCCACCGGTTCGTGGTCGTTGAACGGGTCCGCGGGCGCCGCGCGCCAGTCGCCGGCCGCGGCCAGGCCGGGGGCGCCGGTGTCCCAATAGGGAACGCCGTCGGCGGCGCTGTTGGCCAGGTAGAACTGCCCCGTGGCCGCGGCCGCGGCCCCTACCCGCCGCACCGCCTGCGCGTGGTTCTCCAGCCCCGGCACTCCGGCGTCGGCCACCGCCTCCGGTTCCAACACCGCGAGGTACTCCAGCATCTCCGCGCAGCCGAGAATCGCCCACGCCAGCCCGCGCGTCCAGGTGGAAAACGGTGAGAATCCCTGCTGCGTGCTCGCGCAACGGTAGCTGCCGTCGTTGACGTTGAACAGCGCCTCGTGCGCCACGCGGCCGGCCACGTCGTAGTGGTCGCGGCCGGCGCCGAAGTAAACGTTGTAGCGCAGGGTGGTCTCGAGGTGCTGCAAAAGGCGCTGCAGCAGCGAAATGCGGCGGTCGCGCTCGCCCATCAGCACCTGCCCCAGCTCGTGCGCCGCGGCCAGCACCCGCAACGAGCGGATGGTGTCGATGAACAGCGACTGCGGGCCGTTGAAGGAACAGACATAGCCCAGGCCGCCGGGCAGCGCCGTCCAGCGCGCCGCCTGCACCGCGCCGGAGACGCGGATGGCCAACTGCAGGTGCTCGACGTCGCCCTCGGTAGCCGGCCAGCGCTCCTCCCGCGCCAGGCGCAGCAGGTTGCCGTAGGTGCTCAGTGTGTTGAAGCCGTGGTCGTGCACCCCGGTATGGGTGAGGTGCGCCGGCATCACGCGGCGCATCCCGGCGCGCCCCAGCTCCAGCAGGCCGCGGTCGCCGGTGGCGTCGAAGGTGAGCAGCGCGGCGCCGTACTGGAACCCCTGCGTCCACTCGGTCCAGCCGCGGGTGGTGTACTGCCCGCGCACGGTAAACACCGGCGCCCCCCGCCCCGCGTCCCACGTTTTTTCAAGTGACCGGATCTTGCCGGCGGCGAGGGCGAACAGCGCGTCGGCGGCGGGGGCGAGGTCGCTGGGTTGGAGCGCGGGGTCGACGTTCATTGGAGTTACCGGGGCTACCGGGGGCTACAGGCGCAGCAGGCTGAAGCCGCCGTCCACGTCCACCACCGTACCCAGGCTGAAGTCGAAGGCGCCACTCACCAGCGCGGCCACGGCGCGGCCGACGTCGGCGGCGGTGCCCCAACGGCCCTGCGGCACCAGCCCGCCGGCGATCAGGGCGTCGTACTTCTCCTTGACCGCCCGGGTCATGTCGGTCTCCATCAGTCCCGGGCGCACCTCGTAGACGCCGATGCCGGCTTCCGCCAAACGCGCCGCGAACAGCTCGCGGGCCATGCTGAGGCCGGCCTTGGAGACGCAGTACTCGCCGCGGCTCGGCGAGGCGTAGGCGGCGGAGATGGAGGTGACGAAGATCACCGCGCGCCGCCGGTCCGGCTGCGGCGGCCGCGCCAGCCAGTGGCGCGCCACCTGCTGGGTCAGGAAGTAGGGGCCGGTGAGATTGGTGGCCAGCACTTCGGCGAACGACTCCTCGCTGGCCTCCAGCAGGTCGGCGCGGCGGCGCGGGGCGATGCCGGCGTTGTTGACCAGCACCTCCAGGCTGCCGAACCGCTGCAGGGTGTCCGCCAGCAGGCGCACGCGGTCGGCGCTCACGGCGACGTCCGCCTGCAGCGGGTGGAAGCGCTGGCCGGCGCCCGTGGCGTGCTCCCCGCACGCCGCCGCGGTGGCGGCCGCAGCGGCGTCGTCGCGGCGGTAGCCGACCGCCACCGAGTAGCCGGCCGCGGCCAGCGCCAGCGCCGCCCCCGCGCCCAGGCCGCGCCCGCCGCCGGTGACCAACGCCACCGGCGCCGCCGGGCCGGCCGCCATCTACATCACCCCCGGGCGCCCGGCCAGCAGGGTCATCGGGTTGCTGACCGGCACCGGGTTGCGCGTGAGGTAGGCTTCGCCGAACTCGGCGCCGATCATGCGCCCGTAGTAACGGTGGCGCCCTTCCCAGGCGGCCAGGAAGTCGGAGCGCGACAGGTAGGTCTCCGGCTCCCCGTCCGCGCCGTCACGCGCGCCGCCGCTGCCGCCCGGCGCGGCGTCTGCCGGCGGCGCGCGGTGAAGCTGCGAGGCGTAGCAGGCCACGGCGCGCGCCTTGGTGGCGAACTGGCCGCTCACGTCGACGATCAGGGAGGGGCGCGCGGCGTAGCGCGACAGGCTGAACAGCATCGCCTCGGGGCGGTGGGCGGGCTCGCCGCCGGGATGTTTGGCGACGCCGGCGAACCACCACGCATCCTTCATCAGCAGGCTGGTGGCGACGTGATCGGGGTGATGATCCTCCCAGTAGGGGCCCACCAGCATGCGCGGCCGCTCGCTGCGAATCACCTCCACCAGCCGCGTACGGTACTCGACGGTGCGCTCCAGAAAGCCGTCCGGCAGGCCCAGGTCCAGCCGCACGTCCAGGCCCAGAACCGCGGTGGCGCGGGCGCGCTCCTCGGCGCGCAACGCGGCGTTGCCGCGGCTGCCCAGCTCGCCGCCGGTCAGGTCCACCACCCCCACGCGGGCGCCGGCCGCCTGGCAGCGCAGCAGCAGGCCGGCGCAGCCCAGCTCGGCGTCGTCGGGATGGGCGCACACCGCCAGCACGTCAACCGCCATGACGCCCCGATACTATCACGTCAAAACACCTCCTCCAGCACGTAGAAAAAATTGCGGTCGGTGCCGAAGATCAGATGGTTGCCGGCCACCACCGGCGCGCTCAGCACTGCCCCCTCCAGCTCCATTTCCCACAGCAGCCGGCCATTCTGCGCCGAGAGCGCCACCAGGCGCGGCGGACGCCCGCCGGGAACGCCGTCGCCGCGCACCCCGAAGTAAACCCGGTCGCCGGCCACCGTCGGCGCGCTGCTGGTGGGGTACTGGAAGCTGTGGCGCCACGCCGGCCGCCCGCTGCGGGCGTTGAAGGCGCGTACCACGGCGTCGCCACTGGTGTAGATCACGACGTTGCGCCACAGCGCCGGCGCCAGGTAGTCGAGGAGCTGCAGGTTGTCCAGGAACACCCGCCGCGGCTGGTAGATCAGCTCCCCGGCGTCGCCGAAGAACGACTCCTCCTGCTGGCTCCACAGCTCCTCGCCGGTGCGCCGGTCCACCGCGTAGTAGACGAACTGCAGGCCGCCGGCGCCGCCCGGGCCGCGCCCGAGGCCGGCCGCGGAGTAGAACAACTCGTCGCCGCGCAGCGCCGGAAAGGAGTACCAGTTGAGGCCGGGAGTGGTCCCCTTGATCCACAGGTACGCCTTTTCGTACACGTCGTAGGCGCCGAAGCTGGCGCCGCGCCCCGGCGGTCCGGGCGCCCAGTACATCACCCCGTCGTACACCTGGAAGGTGTGGAACGACCACACCGGGTTGGGGAGGTAGTGCACCTCGGCGCCCTCCGCGGCGGTGACGAAGTGGGTGTTGCCGCGGTCGCTGGTGAACATCACCAGATCGTCGTAGCGCAGAATCAGCGACTGCACGGTGTATTCGGTGGGAAACCGCCAGCGCTCCTCGCCGGTGTCGCGCGCCACTGCGTACACGTGGCCGTCGTTGGAGCCGAAGTAGAGATGCTCCCGGTCGGCGAACGGCACCGAGTTGACCGGCGCCTGCGCCTGGAAGATCCAGCGCATGTAGCCGCTGTCCACGTCCAGCGCGTAGAAGTTGCCGTCGTCGGAGCCGAAGTAGATGGTGTCGTCCACCACCACCGGCGGATTGAAGGAGCGCGCCTGGGCGCCGGCAGCCTGCAGCTTGAGTTGCCACTTGACCGCCAGTGGCGGCGTGATTCGCGTCTCGGTGATGCCGCGTCCCTCCTCGCCCCGGAACATCACCCAGTCGCGGTTGCCGGCGCCGAACGCGGGCGGCGCCGCGGCCAACGCCAGCGCCAACGCCAGCGCCAACGCCAGCAGCAGCGCGGCCAACGCTCGTAGCGCCATGGGGCGCCCCTCCCCGCCGAAAGCCGCCGCGCACCTTGCGCGGCGCAACGCCGCGGCCGACGTTCGGAGTCGCATGGTGAGGCGCCGGCGGGTCAATAGTAGAGGGCGCGCAGGCTGAAGCAGCGGCGCAGCGCGGCGCCCGGGCCGCCGCCGCGCAGCCCCTGCAGCGCGTCCCGGTACTGCGCGCGCAGGTCCTGCCAGGCGCGGCTGCGCTCGCCGGGGGCGTAGGCGGTGCGGTAGCGCAGCATCGTGTAGAGTGCGGCGAAGCGCCCGATCTGGGGGTAGCTTGCCGCGTACTGCTGCACGGTGTGGGCGTGCGGCTTCAGCGCGCAGCCGGCGCTGGCCATGCGCATGCAGAGCAGCCGGCTCAGGGCGCGCAGGCCGCGCGCGTCGCCGCGGCGGGCGCAGGCGGCGAGCCAGCCCTCGCGCCCGTAGCGCAGCCCGTAGGCGCCGGCCACGGCGGCGGCGCCCAGGGCCGCCAGTACGGTCAGGGCGAAGCGCCACGGGAACACGAAGTCGCGCGGCACCGGGACCTCCTCCACCTCGATGATCGGGATCACGATGTCCAACGCGTTGGCGTCGGCGCCGGGCGGCGGCGGCTTGGCGAAGGCGGTGGTCTCGAAGTCTACCCAGCCGTAGTCGGGCAGCCAGAACTGCGTCCACGAGTGGCGGTGCGCCGAGGTGATCAGATACAGATCTTCAGGGGCATACTCCTGCAGGGGTTCGATCGATTGGCGCAGGATGGCCGCGCCGCGCGCGTGCTGGGGGGTCTGCAGCGAGTCGGCGCCGAGATAGCCGGTCACTACCCGCGACGGAATGCCCATCATCCGCCCCAAAATCGCCGAGGCGTTGGAGAACTCGGTGCAGTCGCCGGAGAGGGTGTCGAACAGGAACTCATCGACGTGGGCCACCGACACGTCATCGGTAAAGCCGATCTCGTACTGGTAGTCGGCGAAGCTGCGCAGCAGCAGGTCGATGCGGTCGTAGTCGTGCTCGGCGTCGCCCGCTACCTGCTCCAGGTACTCCCGGAAGCGCTCCTGCTGGGCGGCGTCCAACGGCACTTCGAGGTAGCCGCTCATGCGCTCGCGCTCAATGGCGGAGAGGGGCCGCGTTTGGCGCCACGCCGCGGGGTCGGTGGCGCTCACCTGCGAGACCACGCGGTAGGAGAGGTCGAACGGGCGGTAACGGCGCTGCTGGACCGTGGGTTCCACCGCCAGCGGGCGGTAGGGCATGACCCGTTCCGGGATGGTGGAGAAGAAGGCGTGCGCCAGCGGGTTGCGGCCGCGGTCGCGCGGCGGCTCCGGGTCCTCCCAGGTTTCGAACAGGCGGCGGTGCACCAACTCGTTGAGCGGTTCCTCCCGCGAGTAGGCGAGGCCGTGGACGCCGTCGAACCTGCCGAAGTAGGCGTCGGCGGCGTACACCGGATCGCGCTCGCTGGCGATGATCATCACCGCGTACTGCTTGTTCTCGCCCTCGCCGTCGCCGCTGTCCTGATTGCCGTCGCCCTGGTCGCCGGCTTCGCCCTGGTTGGCAGTGCCGCTCTGCCCCGCCTGGCCGCCGGCCTGCCCCTGCTCGCCGGCCTCGCCGCTACCTGCCCCGCCGGCGTCCGCGGGCGCCGGCCGCGGCTGCGGTTGCTGCGGCTGCCGGCGCTGCTCCCACTCGCTCGCCGGGATGCCTTCCAGCCCCGGCATGCGGCCCTCGTCGCCCTGGTCCCCTTGCTCCCCCTGCCCCTGTTGCGGGTTCTGCTCCTGCTGCCGGTTGCCCTGCCCGCCGCCGGAGGGTTCGCGCGGTTCGAACTGCGATTGGCCGCGCAGGTTGCCGCCGGGCGGGGCGTCGCTGAAGTCGTCGACCGGCTGCGGCGGCGACGGCGGCCGTTCGTTGAGCTCGTTGAAGGAGATGCGGTGCTCGACGAAGTCGGGCGGCAGGATGAGCGCCAGCACGACGATCAACGGCACGATCACTCCCGCGAACACGGTGAGCTCGCGGCGCCCGCGGTGGGTCTCCCCGCGGCGCCCGGTTCCCGGCTGGCGGTTGGGAAAGGCGGCCTGATAGATGACGATGCCGTGCAGCAGAAAGCCGCCGATGCTCACCAGCAGGAGGACGGTGGTGAGCAGCGAGCTGGCGCCTGAGATCTCCTCCGACGCGCGCGAGAAGCGCAGCATCTTCACGTAGATATAGCCGATGAAGAACAGCTCCGCGGCGGCCAGCGTGCGCCCGTACTCGCGCGCGCCGAAGATCAGCAGGGTGAGCAGGAAGGCGCCGGCGCCGGCCGCGGCCACCAGCCACGCCGCGCTGTCCAGGCCGGTGCCGAAGGCGATGGCCGCGGCGATGGCCAAGCCCGCGGCGGCGAGCAGGCGGGCGGGCCGCAGCCATTGGCGGAGGCGGGCGGCGTACCGCGCCGCGCGGTTGCGGGCGGGCGGCGCCGCGCTGCCGGTGGCGGCGTGGCGCAGGGCGTAGGCCAGCAGCATCTCCAGCGGCACCAGCGCGAACCACACCAGGTAGCCGGCGCGGTCGTAGGGCACCACCACCGCGGGGTGCAGCAGCGGCATCGCCACCGCGGTGGCGTACAGCAGCAGGCGGGTCAGGAAGAGGAGGTGCACAGGTAACTCACTTTCAAGGGCTGCTCTTCGCGCAGGCCGGGGCGCGGGCCGGCGACCGCCGCTACGGGGGCCGGCGCCGGGGCGCGCCGGTCGCGCGTTAGCAGCCAGCGGCCGCCGGCGCAGGTGGGCAGCGGCGCTTCGTTGAGACTCATCCGGTAGGCGGCGGGTTCTCCCGCGGTCTCGCCCGCCGGCTCCCCGGCGGTCTCGTTTGCCGCGGCCGCGGGCGTGGCCGCGCGCCCCGCCGGCACGCTGCGGAACAGGTTGACGTAGTGCGCGCCACTGCGCTCCACGAAGCGCGGCAGGTCCTCGTCAAACGCCGTCGTGAAGATAGACAGCTCCCGCGCCGAACCCGCCGCCGCGGCCCGCGGCTCCGCGGTCAGGTGCAACTCGGCCAAGTGGCGGGCGAACCCCTCGATCTCCTCCGGCGTGTCGAGGCGCTGGCTGTCGCCCCCGGTATCCACCACGAAGACGAACTCCGGGTGGCGTTGCTTGACCACGCGTAGAAAGGTCAGCAGCCAACTCTTGATAAAGTCCAGGTGCAGCACCGCGGCCAAGGTCTCGCCGTTGCCTCCGCCGGCGCGCCGGCAGCGGCGCAGCACGACGTGCAACTCCGGGGTCTGTTCCTGAGTGAGCGGCGAGATGCGGGTGATCAGCTCGCCCAGCCGGCTGGTGGCCTTCCAGTTGATGTCCTTCAGGCGGTCGCCGGGCACGTACTCGCGCATGAAGTACTGCTCCTCGTCGGCTGTCCGCGACCGTTGCGTGGTGTCGTAGCCGGCGGAGATCTCGACCGGCGGGGCGGCCTGCTCGCCGAGCAGCCCGGGGCGGACGATCAGGGTGCGCCGCTCCGGCGCGCGAATCTGCGCCCGGGTGAGCCCGAACACGTCGCCGACCGCCAGCCGCCCGGTCAGGTCCAGCCGCCCACTGCAGGGAAACCAGAGCGGAATCGCCGCCTCGCCGCCCGGGGTGGCCACTTCGCGGTAGCCGTACAGGGCGGCGCGCCGCCCGGCCTGCAGCCGCCAGGCGAGGCGCAGGTGGATGCGGTAGAACAGCCAGCTCCGGGCGTTGCGGGTGCGCAGCCGGTGCTGGGCGCCCTGCTCGCGCGCGGCCAGCGGCGCCGAGCTGTCCCACTCGAACTCGATCAGCTTGAAGCGGTAGGCCTGCAGGCGGCCGAACCCGGCCAGCACCAGCAGGGTGAGGAAGCCGGTGCTGGCGAGCAGAAACTCATGCGGCGAGCCGCTGGCAAAGGCGCTGCCCAGCAGGTAGACCGCCGCCGCGGCAAGCGCGCTGCCGAGCAGCGTGAACGGGTAGTAGTGCCGCGCCAGCCGCAGCACCCGGCCCGGGAGCTGCGCTGTCCCTGCGGGCGCGGGCTGGACGACGGCGCTTGCTGCCATGCTGCGGCTCAGGGGGCGGCGGCGAGCGCCGCCGCGCGGCTGCCCGGGCGCGCCTTCGGAGCGGGCCGCCGGTCCTCCACGGGCACGGTATCCAGAATCTCCTCAAGTACTCCGGCGGCGGGAGTGGCCGGGTCCTGCATGATCAGCCGGTGCGCCACCGCCGGCAGGAAGATCTCCTTGATCAGATCGATCGACACCCAGTTATCGCCGCGCACCAGCGCCAGCGCGCGCGCCAGGCGCGACACCTTGATTCCCGAACGCGGGCTGGCCCCGGTCTCGACCGCCGGATGGCCGCGCGTCTGCCGCACCAGCGTGACCAGATAGGCGATCACCTCCTCGTGGATGGTCACGGCGTCCACCATTCCCTGCCACTCGTTGAGCCGGGTCTGCCCCACCACCGGCGCGAATCCGCGCCAGGAGTCGTCGCGTCCGTGCTGGTGGACGATCCGCTCCTCGTCGTCCTCGCCGGGGTAGCCGAGCGAGAGTTGCACCATGAAGCGGTCGAGCTGCGGCACCGGCAGCGGGAACAGGTGCGCCCCCTTCAGATTCATGGTGGCGATGATGAAGAACGGATCGGGCAGGTGATAGGTCTTGCCCTCAATGGAGATCGCCTGCTCCTCCATCGCCTGGAAAAAGCTGCCCTGGGTCTTGGGCGTGAGCAGGTTGATCTCGTCGCACAGCACGAAGTGAGCGAAGATCGGACCGCGGTTGAAGATCAGCGAGCTGGTGCTGAGCTCGTAACGGGAGAAGCCGAGGATGTCCTGCGGCAGCAGATCGACCGTGCACTGAATGCGGCTGAAGCTCTCAATCGGCACGTTCTCCGCCGACAGATCGGCATGCGCAAACTCCCTGCCCGCGCCATCCGCCCCGCCCGTGACGCCAGCACTGTCCGAGCCGCCAACACTCCCCCCGCCGCCCGCACTGCCGACGCCGTCCACACTGCCCGCGCCGTGCGCTCCCCGCCAGTCGATTGATTGCGCCAGCGCCCGGGCCAGCGAGGTCTTGCCGACGCCGTGGGAGTCCGCCAGGATCACGTGGCCCCCGGCGATCTTGGCGGCAATGAGGTATTCCAGCGTGCGCGGCTCGATGTAGATGAGCGAGCGCACGTTGTTCAGCAGACCCTGAATCTCGGCGCTGACCGCCTGCGCCTCGGCGGCGCTGAGGATCGGCGCCCCGCCGTCCGGCGCCGCGGCATCCACGAGGCTACGCACAATGCCGCCAATGATACCGCACCCCCCACCCAGAGGAAACCCGCGGCCCGCCGCCGCCGCGCCACCGCCCGCCCGCCCCGCTTACGGCCGGACGGACGACGACGACGGGACCGCGCTTGACACGCCGGCGCGCAGCCGCTATGGTCCGGAAATCAGCAGGCGGCGCGGCAGGCGCGCAAGGAGCTACCGGATGACCACAAAGAAGCAAGCATACCAGTTCCTACCCCCCCCCCCCCCCCCCCACGGAAGTACGCAACGGTTCGGAAGCATGCGGGCCGCGACGACCGCCGCGCTGTTGCTGGCGGTCGCCTCGGTCACCATGACCATGACGGCCTGCGAGCCGGCCACGCCCACAACCTCCGGCAGCGGCGCTGGCGGTTCCGGTGCCGCCGAACCGCCGCCGTCGCCCACACCCACGCCCGACCCGACAGCCCCGGACCCGGCGCCGCCGGAGCCCATGAAGTGGACGCTCGACGCAGCCCAGTTCGGCGATGACGGCGGCAGCATCTGGATCGAATCCAGCAACCGCTCCCAACCGTTCGCCTGGGGCGCCATCACCGCCGGCAACGCCGACGCCGTGCGCGTGTCGATCGGCGGCGTGGCCCTGGCCGGGGAAAGCCGCTCCTTCACCAGCACGGCGTTCGAGCCGGCCTTCGAGGGCGACTACAGCGGCGCCGAGTGGACAATCTCGGCGGAAGTGACTCCGGGCGCCGTGGCGCTGGTGCTCACCGCCCCGAATCAGCGGTTCGACCAGGGCGACCTCAGCCACGTCGAAGTCACCAACGGAGGGCTCGAGTATGACAATATTCCAGCCGTAACGTTTGCGGACCCGCCGGCGGGCGGCCGCAGGGCAACCGGAGTCGCGGCGGGTCCCGGTCAGATCACTTCCGTTGCAACTCATGGCGGTAACGTCGGGAGCGGCTACACCTCGCCGCCAAGCGTACGGATTTTCCGCACGTGCTGTGGCACCCACGATGGCGGCGTGGAACTGGAGGTTACGTTGAACGGCGGCTCCATAGGGCCAATCAGGGTCCTGAATCCTGGGAGCGGCTTCTTGGGGACGGGTTGGTCCTGTCAGTTCATACCGCGCCTGGGCGGGGCGAATTGCGTGGTATATAAAAGTGAACAGGTACGGAGCATCGAGCTCACGTACCGGGGGCGCGGCTACAAGGTGGCCCCGGCCGTTACGATTACCCTCACCGGCCCGAATGGCAGGAATGCGGCCGCCAGGGCAGTGCTGCGAGGGCCGACCGGCAACACCCAGGTCGAAAACCTGTTCTGGGGCCGCCAGGCGCTGTACGGCAAGGAGCTCCTGATCGAGATCGCTGCCGAGGAGTGAGACCCGCGGCCGCCGGCGACAACGCAAGCTGTGGCAGGATGCCGGCGGCAGGCAGCCTGCGTTTGACTTGCAACGGTCGGCATGACAGTTTGATGCGCTGATGGTAGCTGCGCGCCCCGGAGTGGTGAGCGCGGATACGACTTATGAGTGATACGCGGCTGATTGAGCGGTGGCTGCCGATCGGGGCGCTCGGCGAGGAGAGCGTCCGCGAGCGCCGGTCGATGACGGCGCTGCCGCCCACCTATTACCTGCACGTGTGGTGGGCGCGGCGGCCGTTGGTGGCGGCGCGGGCGGCGGTGCTGGCGTCGCTGCTGCCGGCGGAGGCGGACCGGGAGCGGTTTCTACGCGTGCTCGGCATCCACGGCGATCCGGTGGCGGCGCGAAGGCTCGTTGATCGCGCGCGCAGGGCGGGGAACCGGGTGGACAACCCCTACGGCTACAGCCGCGCCTTCAGCTACTCCCCGGACCGGAGCGACCTTGAGTGGGCGAATCTGCAGTCCCCGATCTCGGTGCTCGACCCGACCGCCGGGGGAGGCAGTATTCCCTTCGAGACGGCGCGCTTGGGGTTGGCGTGCTTGGCGAACGATCTGAATCCGGTGGCCGCACTGATCTTGAGCGCCACGGCGGAGTGGCCACTGCAGTTTGCGGAGGACCTTGAGCGGACGTTCGATGGCTTGGCGGCAGAATGGCGCCGGCGAATGGAGGAGCGGCTCGCGGGTTTCTTTCCGCAGCGTGATCTACCCGACCGCGTCGACCATACCTACCTGTGGGCGCGGACGATCACTTGTCCGTATTGCGAGGGGCTGGTGCCGCTGGCGCCGAATTGGCGGCTGGCGCCGGACGGGACGGGGGTGCGGCTGGAGCCTGATCTCGGCGGCGGGCCGGGAGAGGCGGGAAGGGTGTGCAGGTTCCGCATCGTGCCGGAGGCGCGGGAGCAGTCGGAAGGGACGGTGGCGCGCGGGCGGGCGGCCTGTCCGTGGCCGGATTGCGGGCGGGTGATCGGCGGGGAGGAGATCAAGGCGCAGGCGCAGGCCGGGGCGATGGGGGAGCAACTGTACGCCGTGGTCTACAAGGAACGGGTGGTCACCGAGACGAAGACCGGGCGCCGGCGGGAGCGGTGGGTGCGCCGCTACCGAGCCCCGCGCCCGGAGGATGACAACGTGGCGGAGATCAAAGCGCGCTTGGCGGAAAAGCTGCCGGAGTGGGAGGCGTACAACCTGATCCCCACCGAGCAGATACCCGACGGCACCAAGACAAGCGAGCCGCTCCGCTACGGGATGCGGCGTTGGCGGGACCTGTTCTCGCCCCGGCAGCTCCTGTGCCACTGCACGGGCGTGGAGGTCTTTCGCGAGCTGCTTGAAGCCGACCGCGCGGCCGGCGCGCTGTCTCCGCTACGGCAGGCGGCCTACGGCTACTTGGCGATCGCGCTGGATACCCTGTTGAACTACGACAATCGCGCTGGCCGCTGGGACTCTACGACGGGCCGGGTGCGCTCCATCTTCGACCGGCACGACTTTGCCTTTGTCTGGTCCTACGCCGAGATGGCGCCTTTGGTCACCGGTGTCGGTTACGACTGGGCCATTGACAAGACCACCAAGTGCGTCCGTGAACTGGTGGCGCTGGTCCGCCCCGGCGCGGACGCCGGCGCCCTGTTCCCTGACGCCGAGACGCCCCGCCCGCCGGTCACCGTCACCTGCAAGTCCGGGGACGCCCTCGACCACGTCGCCGCCGGCAGCATCGACGCGGTGGTGATGGACCCTCCCTACTACGACAACGTGATGTACGCCGAGTTGTCCGACTTCTTCTACGTGTGGCTCAAGCGCACCGCCGGCCAGGTCTTTCCCGAGCTGTTCCGCCTTCGCCTCACCGACAAGGAGAGCGAAGCGGTCGCCAACCCGGCGCGGTTCCGCGGCGAAGCGGGGGCCGGTGGCGCCGGCGCGCGGGCGCTCGCCGGGCGCGACTACCAGGAGCGGATGCAGTGGATCTTCGAGGAGATGCGGCGGGTGCTGAAGCCGAACGGGGTGATGACCTTGATGTTCACGCATAAGGCGACCGGCGCCTGGGACGCGCTCACCGGCGGGCTGATGGAAGCCGGCTTTGCGATCACCGCGTCCTGGCCGATCAACACGGAGGCGGAGGGGAGCCTGCACGTGCGCAACAAGGCGGCGGCCAACAGCACCATCTTCCTCGCCTGCCGTCCGCGCACCGCCGAGCGCCAACCGGACGCAGAAAACGTCTACTGGGAGGACATCGAACCGCGCGTGGCGGACGCGGTGCGGGAGCGGGTCGCCGAGTACCAGGCCGCCGGCATCCGCGGCGTCGATCTGTACCTGGCGTGCTTCGGTCCGGCCCTGGAAGAATTCTCCCGGCACTGGCCGTTGACGCGCGGCCGGCCGCGCCCGAAGCCTCAGGAGGAAAGCCGGCGGCGGGGCCGGCAGCCCGAGCTCCTCGATGCCGAGCCCGGCCTCTACGAGGTCACCCCGGAGGACGTGCTGGACACCGCGCGGCGGGAGGTAAAGCGCTGGCGGTTGGAGCAACTGACTCACCGCCGGGCGAACGCCGATCTCGATCCGCCCACCGCGTTCTTCGTGCTGGCGTGGGACGCCTTCGACGCGCCCGCGTTCGCCTACGACGAGGCGCTACGGCTGGCGCGCGCGGTGGGAGTGGACCTGGACCGCGAGATAGTGGGCCGGCTGGCGGAGAAGAAGGGCAGCGAGCTGCGGCTGTGGGACTCGGCGCGGCGCGCGGCTGCCGGGACGCTGGGGCCGAAGGACGGCTCGCGCGGGATGATCGACGTTCTGCACCGCGCCGCCGACCTGGGGCGCACCGGCACGCTGGGGGACGCGCGGGACATGCTGAACGACCATCTCGGAGCGCGGGAGCGGTCATTTCTGGCGGCGCTGGAAGCGGTGCTGGAGGTGCTGCCGGTGACCAGCCACTGGACCAGGATCGAGCTGCCGAGCGAGGCGGCGCCCGCCGGCGACGACTTCGAGGCGCTGTACCATCTGATGCGGCTGGAGTACGGCGACCGGATCGACGAACCGGAGCAACTGGTACAACTCAAGCTGTGGCAGGACGCCGCCGCCTGACCGTGCTGACTTCGGCGCCGAAGTCGTAGCCCGCCGTCTTCTTCTACTGGTGTGGTCCTGCAGGAGACCGCCGAGTTCCTTGCAGATTGACGCGGCCCTCGTTGGTGCGCGCTGGCAGGAGCATGGCAGCTCCGGGCGCCGCTCCGGCGCGTACTGCGGTACATGGGCGGCGCGCCAGCCTGCCCGGCGCGCCGCCGCCGCAAAGTCCGCAAGCGGTCCGTCACGACCACCGCGCGGGCGGGGTCGAACCCCTACCGCTGGTCGCCACCCCGGCCGTTGGACTGTTCCCGCCGCAGGAGTTGGGCTACGTCGCCCTTCCCGGACTCCTCCAAGAACTGGATGGTCTCCCGGATGGCTTCCGCGCGCCCTTCCTGGCGTCCTTGCCGGATACCCTCCCGGATACCTTCCTGGCGCCCTACCTGATGACCCTCCTGGCGCCCTACCTGATGACCCTCCTGACGCCCTTCCTGATGCCCTTCCAGGCGCCCCTTCTTGCGTCCTTCCTCCACGGCCCTCTCGCGATTGAGTTTCAACAGCAACGCTGTGCCTCCCATGATTCCTCCCTCCACGGCGATCATTAGCGTGACGACCGCCGGCATGTACTTGTTCAACAAGTCGGGGTAGTACCCGAATATCTCCCCGATGCTATCCCAGGACCTGACGATGGCAACCACCAGCAGGATGATTGCCGCTATCGTGAATAACTGCCTCGGCGGCGGGCCAGCTGGCGTCCTGGGGCCGGCGTCCCGGGGCGGTGGCTCGACGGTCTCAAGCTGTGGCAGGACGCCGCCGCCTGACCCCCGCCGTCCTTCTACTCCACTATGTTGACGTGGAGTCAACTTGGTGGCTATAACTGGGGATATGCGGGTCGAGTTTCCGGTTACTCATCCGTTCGACTACCAGCTCGCCATGGATCGGCTGGCGGGCTACGGCGCGCCCCGCAACAAGCTGCGTAATCTGTGCCTGAGCGGCGACTTGGTGCGAATCAGGAAGGGCCTCTACGTAGCGCCCGCGTTTCCCGGCCGCCCGCCGGAGGTGGATCCGTTGGCGCTGGCGCCCCTGATCTATGGGCCCTCCTACGTCTCGCTGGAGACGGCGCTGGCGCATCACGGGCTGATCCCGGAACGGGTCTACGAGATCACCAGCGTCACCAGCAAGCGCGCCAAGCTGTTCCGTACCCCGGTCGGACGCTTCAGCTACCGCCCGGTCAACGAGTCGGTCTACGGCTACGGGGTAGGGCTGCAGTCCGTGGCCGGCGGCGCGTTTTTTCTGGCTGAACCGGAGAAGGCGCTGTGCGACCGCATCGCCTGCGTCCGCGGCCTGCGCGCGCAGCGCGACGTTCCCGAACTGCTCGAAGATGACCTGCGGGTCGACGTGGACGCAGTCGTACGGATGCGGCTGGCTCTGGTGCGGGAGGTCGCGCGGCGCTACCGCCGGCAGAGCGTCACCGTGTTCCTCCGCTGGCTGGAACGCCATACGCGGGAGGGCCAATGAACGCCGCACTCGCGGGGATGCTCGACCGCTACCGCCCGCAAACCGCAACCGACTACGAGCATGCCCTGCGAGAGATCGCGCAGGAGCTGGCGCTATTGGGAATGTGGCGGGCGAGGTTCTTCGAGCACGCCGCGTTCTACGGCGGCACCGCGTTGCGCGTCTTCCACCGGCTGCCGCGCCGCTCCGAAGACCTCGACTTCTCGTTGCTGCGGCCGGACCGGGCGTTCGATCTTGCGCCCTGCCTGGAAGCGGTGCGCGCGGAGCTGGCGGCGTTCGGGTTCAGCTTTCGCGTGGAGCGGCGGAGCAAGCGGGTAGATACGGCCACTGAGTCGGCCTTCGTCAAGGGCGGCACGCGGATCAATCTTGCCTACATCGGGCTCCCCGAGAACCTGCAGCAACGCATTCCCGCGCTACAACAAGTGCGGATCAGGATCGACGTCGATACCGATCCTCCGCCCCTGGCGGAGTACGAAGTGCTTACGCTGCTCGCGCCGATCCCGTTCCAGGTACGGCTGTTCACGCTGCCATGTTTGTTCGCCGGCAAGCTGCACGCGATCCTGTGCCGTAAGTGGCAGGAGCGCGTAAAGGGCCGCGACTTCTACGACCTTATCTGGTATCTGGGGCGGCAGGTCCCGTGCCACCTCCGCCACCTGCAGGCGCGCATGGAGCAGACCGGACACTGGGAGCAGGGCGATGAACTGACCGGAACGGAACTGCGCCGACTGCTCCGGCAACGGTTCGAGCAAGTAGACTTCGAGCGGGCGCGCAGTGACGTGCGCCCGTTCATCCGCGACCCGGCAGAGCTGGAGCTATGGGACGCCGGCTTCTTTCTATCCCTGGTGGACCAGGTGAGATACTGACGTCAACGAGGCGCCGCGCAGGCAGGCAGTCTCAGCTCCGGTTGCGGGCGGCCTAACCGGTGTTGCGCAGGCCGGCGGCGAGGCCGTTTACGGTGAGCAGGATCGCCCGCTCCACGCGCGGGTCCGGCTGCGGAGCGCGGCGGTGCTTGTCGACGTGCCAGTCGACAGCGATGGATTGGACGCCATGATTATCGAGCACCATGTATCGCGCGCCTCTGCAATCGCTTCCTCCACCGCCACAATACCACGGAACACCACACGTCAAGGCAACCCGGCCCCAACCAACCAACGTGGCGCCGCGGTGACGGAGGGCGGGCGGCGTTACTATATTGACGAGGTGAACAGAACGGAACCGGCCGCGGCAATCACGATTTTCGTGGCTGCCGCGGCGCTGATGCTGGCCGCCGCCCCGGCGGCGCCTGCCCAGGAGGCCGGAGCGGCGCAGGAGCTCCCGACGTGCGAAGCCGGCGAAACCGCCATGCGCACCGTCGACCGGATGATCCAGTCCTGGAAGATCGACGATCCGACCGCCCGCGCGCTGGAGCGGCGCGGCGTCAGCGTGACCGAGGGGCTGGCGCAAGTCGGCGTGCACGTCGACCACGGCGACTGGGGCAAGGCGCGCTCGCTGGCCTACACCAGGGCCTACCTGGACGCGATGGGCGCGTTCGTGCGGCAGACCAACGAGGAGATCACGACCGACACGGTGCGCAACCTGCTGCAGGACGCGACCTCCATCTCCTTTTACGAGGATGAGGACGCGAGCTCCTTTCTGGAGCGGGTCGACCGCAAGGAGGCGGCGCTCGCGGAGCTGCAGCTCGACCAGGCGCTCAAGGAGGCCGGCATGAGCGACGAGGAGATCGCGGAGCTTTCCGGTGCGCAGAAGATCCCCCGGTACCAAGACTCCATCATCCGCGAGTCCACCTCGCGCGCGTTCGGGCGGGCCGCCGGCCTGGTCCCGCTCAAGACGTTCGAGGCGATAGACTGCGACGGCAACTCGTCGGTCGGGGTGGCCGCGGCGTTCTCCACGCGCATGCGGGCGTTGGCGGAGCAGATTCACGGCGGTGAACCGATCCGGCCCAACCCGGACCGGGGCGGCACCTCGCTCCGCGACCGGATCGGCGCCCTGTCGGACGACGATCTGGTAACGCAGTTCGGCGTGCGCGTTTGGTGGGACGAGGAGGGCTATCCGGTGATCATCGCGTTCGGGCAGTGGGGCTGGTCGACGAAGGCGCTGACCGCGGCGCAACGGGACCGCCGCTACCGCTTCGCCCGGAGCCAGGCGGCGGCCCAGGCCCGGAGCTACCTGGCGGAGTTCATCCAGGCCAACGCGCAGTTCACCTCCTCGAGCTTCGTCGGCGACGCCATCGAGGAGGCGGTGCGGGTCAGCGGCGACGGGTTCCGGGAGTACCTCTCCGGCACCGAAATCGTGGACCGGATAGTCGAGGAGGCCAGGATCAGGGCGGCGGTGCAGCTCACCGGGCTCGGTACCCTGCGCACCTGGTCGGCGCAGCATCCGGTCGCCGAGCACCAGGAACTGACCGGCGCCGTGGCCTACTGGTCGCCGGCGCGGGAGGATAAGGTGCGCGCCAGCCTCGGGCTGGAGGCGAAGCATCCCGCGCCGGAACCGGAGCCGGAACCCGAATCGGAGCAGCCGCAGCCGACCGCAAGCGGTACGGCCGAGAGCAAGGACTTGATGGATGCAAGTGATTTCTAACGTTGTTGATGGACGGCGGCGCCGCATCGCGCTTACGGCGGCGGCCGCGGCGCTGGGCTTGCTGTTGCTTGCCGCGGGCGCCCATGCGCAGGTCACCGCGGAGTTGCACGAAGCGAGCGGCGTCGGAGCGAATCGCCAGGAAGCGATCGGCAAGGCGCTGCAGCAGGCGGCGTTCCAGGTGTGCGGCGTCACCCTGGAGTCGGATACCGCGTCCGCGGTTTCGCTTTCCGCACGGGGCGGCGGCATGGAGATCGTCGAAAGCCTCAACGAGCACATCCGCATCTCCCTGGGCAGCGATGCCTGCCGCTTTACCGGCTACGAGGTGCTGAGCTCGACCCCGGTGGACGGCGGCGTGCGCGTGCGGGTGCAGGTACGTCACGCCTCCTACCGGGTGCCGGGGCCGGACGTCGACCGGCGCCGGCTGGCGGTGCTCGACTTCGAGATCGACGAGGTGCATCTGTACGGCGCCGGCGGCGAACGCGAGCAGCGCGGCGGAGACGGCACGGCGCGGCGCGGGGTGGAGGTCGATTACGACCTGATCCGCAACCTGCAGGAGCGGTTCCGGGGGCGGATCGAGGCGCTGCTGACGCAGGGGCGGCGGTTCGCGGTGCTCGACCGCCGCGCCGGCGACCTCTACGAGCAGGAGAAGCGGCTGCTGCAATCGACCGACGTGGACGCGGCGGAGGGCGCGCGGCTGGGCAAGGTGCTCGGCGCCGACTACCTGCTGTACGGCACGGTGGACCGCATCACGGTGGAGGAACGGCGCAAGAACATTCAGCTCACCGGCGAGACCCGCACCACGGTGCTGGCCGCGGCGCAGGTGCGCTTCTCGGTGTTGGCGGTCGCCACCCGGCAGGTCAAGTGGTCGTCGGCGGTGGAGTTGGAGCACGCCCCCGACGAGGAGCTATGGCCGGAGCAGCAGGCCGAGGCGGTGCTGGACGACATCGCCGCCCGCATCGTCGACGAGTTGACCGAGAACATCTACCCGCCGGTGGTGATGCAGGTGCTCGGCGGCGGCATCGTGGCACTGAACCGGGGCGGTAACACGGTCGCCGCCGGCGATCTGTTCGAGGTATTCGCCCTTGGCGCGGCGCTGATCGACCCGGACACGGGCGAGAGCCTGGGCCGGCTGGAGCTGCCGGTCGGCTTCGTCAGGATCACGACGGTCAAGCCGAAGTACAGCCTGGCGCAGATCGTGGCCGCGGACCTGGAGGTGGCCCCCGACATGGTGTTGCGCCGCTTCCGCGGCGAGCTCGACGACCTGGACGGCGCCGGCGCGGAGTCGGAAGCGGAGGCGGCGGAACGCGGTGGTGGCGACCGCAACTACCGGCGCGCGGAGGGTGACGGCGACGGAGACGGCCTGCCCGACTACCTCAACCGCGACGCCGGCACCGCCGACCGCGACCAGGACGGGCTCCCCGACTACCTCAACCGCGACGCCCTGCAGCGCTCGTAGCCGCCGGCGCCGGCACGCCGCCGCACGAACGCCGGGCGGGTGCTTCGGACGCCACCGCCTTCCTGCCGCGTGCGCTCGGCAGCGCTTACGCGGAGGCCGACAGGAATTCGCCGGGCCGGACCAGCGTCAGGGGCGGTCCGGGAGGGCGGCGCGGAGGATCTGGGCAGGGTGCAGGGCCTTGCGCGGGCAGCCGTGGGCGATCTGGGAGCGGCAACTGGTGCCGGCCGCGGCGATCACGGTAGCCGGGTCGGCGGCGCGCACCGCCGGCAGCAGGCGGCGCTCGGCCATTGCCAGCGACACCTCGAGGTGCTCGGCCTCGTAGCCGAAGGACCCGGCCATGCCGCAGCAGCCGGAGTCGACCTCATCCACGGTGTAGCCGGCCAGTTCCAGCGTGCTGCGGCTCGGGCCGGTGCCCACCAGCGCCTTCTGATGGCAATGGCCGTGCAGCAGCGCGCGCCCGCCCTGCGACGGGCGGAACTGCAGAGCGAAGCGGCCCGCTTCGGCCTCGGCGGCAACGAACTCCTCGAAGGTCAGCACCGCGCCGGCCACGGCGCGCGCCTTGGAGTCGCCGGGCAGCAGTGACAGGTATTCATCCTTGAGGGTGAGGATGCAGCTCGGCTCCAGGCCCACCACCGGCATGCCCTGCTCAACCAGCGGATGCAGCTTGTCCACCGTGTCGCGGGCCGCGGCGCGCGCTTGCTCCACCATGCCCTTGGACACCATTGGGCGCCCGCAGCACCAGTGGCCGGGCAGCACCACCTCATAGCCGGCGGCCTCCAGCACCTCGGTGGCGGCAATCGCCACCTCCGGGTCGTTGTAGGTGTTGAAGGTGTCGTTGAACAGCACCACGCCACGGGGGCGGGCGCCGCTACGGGGGCCGGAGGCGCTCCGGGGACTGGGGCCGCTGCCGGTTGCGGCCGCGGCGGGGCGGCCGTTGGCGGCGGCATTGGCCGCCGGAGCCGGCGGCGCCGCGTGGCCGTTGGCGGCGGCCGGGGGCCCCTGCCGGGTGCCGGACCCGGCCCCCGCCGCCGGCCGCGCGCGCGCGGCGAACCACTCGGTAAAGGGGCGCGCCGCGAAGCGGGGCAGCGTGCGCTTGCGGCTGACCCCCAGCGCCCGTTCCAGCAGCCAGCGCACCGGCGCCGCGCCGAGCAGGGCGTTGACCAGCGGCGCGCGCCAGCCGCTGCTTGCGCGGCTGGCGCGGGCGATGTCGGCGAAGAAGCGTACCCGCCGCGGCACCGGGTTGGCCTCGTAGTAGCGCGCCAGGTACTCGAACTTGATCTTGGCCATGTCCACCGACGACGGGCACTCCGCCTTGCACGCCTTGCACTCGATGCACAGGTCCATCGCCGCGTACAGCCGCTCGCCGGTCAGCTCCTCCGCCGGCAGTTGACCGCTCATCGCCGCGCGCAACAGGTTGGCGCGGCCGCGCGTGCTGTGCTCCTCCTCGCGCGTCACCATGAAGCTGGGACACATCGTGCCCTCGGTCTTCTTGCGGCAGATGCCGGCGCCGTTGCACATCTCCACCGCGCGGTCGAACCCCTGGTCGGTGCTGAAGTCGAGGTGCTCCGGCTGCTGCAGCGCGCGGTAGCCGGCGCCGTAGCGCAGATCCTGAGTCATCGGCGGCGCGTCCACTACCTGTCCCGGATTGAGGATGCCGGCGGGATCGAACAGCCCCTTCACCTGCCGGTAGAGCTCGTACAGTTCGCGCCCGAAAAACTGCTCGTTGAGCCAGCTCCGGGCGCGGCCGTCGCCGTGCTCGCTGGACCAGGCGCCGCCGTAGCGGCCGAGCAGCTCCACCGCGAACGATGAGATCTGCGGCAGCTTCTCCACGTCGCCGGCCAGCTTGGCGTTGATCAGCGGCCTGATGTGCAGGCAACCGGCGCTGGCGTGGGCGTACATCGCCACCCGCTCCACCCCGATGTCGCCGCAGAACCGCTGGATTTCGGTCACGTAGTCGGCCAGGTGCTGCGGCGGCACCGCCGCGTCCTCAATGAACGGGATCGGCTTGTGGTCGCCCTTGATGCTCATCATCAGCCCCAGCCCCACCTTGCGCACCGTCCACACGTTACTCTGCAAGGCCGGATCGATCGCCGCGACGGTCCGCGTCTTCACCCCCTGCCGGGCCAGGTGGCGGTGCAGATCGTCCACCCGCGCGCGCAGCTCGGCGTCGCTGTCGCCGCGAAACTCGGTGATCAACACGCAGTCGGGTTCGCCGTCGATGAAGGTGGACAGCAGGCGCGCGTACTGCGGCACCCCGCGGCACAGGGTCAGGCCCAGGTTGTCGAGCAGCTCGATGGCGCTCGGCCGGGTCTCCAGCATCGCCGGCACCGACGACAGCGCCTCGTACAGGCTGTCGAAGTGCACCACCGCCAGCCCGGTGCGCGCCGGCAGGTCCACCACGCCCAGCTTCAGCTCGGTCATCACCGCCAGGGTGCCTTCCGAGCCGCTGATCATCTTGGCGAGGTTGAAGCGGGGGTCGCGCGGATAGCGGAACGAAGCGCCGTCCACGAAGCGGTCCAGGTTGTAGCCGCCGCAGCGCCGCCAGTGTTTGGGGGTGCCGTCGAGAATGGTATCCGCGTTGGCGCGCGCCAGCTCGGCGACGCCGCGGTAGAGGCGCCCCTCCAGGCCGGGACGCCCGCAATACTGCTCCAGGGCGTCATCCGCCACCGGCCCCAGGTGGGCGGCGCTGCCGTCGCTGAGGAAGGTTTCCAGCTCCAGCACGTGGTCGGCGGTCATGCCGTAGAGGATGGAGTGCGAGCCGGTCGAATTGTTGGACACGATGCCGCCCATGGCGGCGCGGTTGCTGCTGGCCGGGTCAGGGCCGAACTGCAAGCCGTGGGGCTTCAGGTAGAGATTGAGCTCGTCCAGTACGATGCCGGGCTGCACCCGGATCCAGCTCTCCTCGGTGTTGAGCTCCAGGACCGCGTCCAGGTGGCGCGAGAAGTCGATGATCAGCGCCTCGCCGATTGCCTGCCCGGCGAGGCTGGAACCGGCGGTGCGCGGCACGATCGGGATGGCGCGCTCGGCCGCCAGGGTGACCGCGGCCTGCACGTCGTCGGCGTGGCGGGGAATGAAGACGGCGTGCGGCATTACCTGGTAGATGCTGGCGTCGGTGCTGTACAGGAGCCGGCTGTAGGTGTCGGTGCGCAGCTCCCCCGTTACCCGCGGCGCCAGGTCCGCGAGGAAGTCGGCCACGTTCTGGACCGCCTCGCGGGAGCGGGTAGCGGCGGCGGCCGGCGGCTCGGGCGTGGGGCGTGTGATGGTACTCACGGCCCGCCCAGGCTAACGCGCGGCGCCCGCCAAAGGCAACCGCCGCAACCGTGACCGCGCGCCCGTCAGCCGCCGCCGGGCGCGGATGACGGCGGCGTACCGGCCCGTGGTAGGGTTGGCGCCGTGGCTGCCGCGACGGCTCCCCGCAGTGACCGCCCGCGCCGCGCCGCGCTGCCGGCGCTGCCGGCGGCGCTGGCGCTACTGGCGATCATCGTGGCCGGTTGCTCCTCGGCGCCGGGCGGCGTCGACGACGGGCGCGGCTTTACGCGCGACTTTGCCTGGCGCCACCGCGGGCGCGCCTACAACCTGGCGTTCGAGCTGCATCCTGATACCTACGAGGTGTTCCGGCAGCGCGAGCGGCGGCGCGACTACGACGTGTTCGCCTCCGACCGCTACGGCAAGCCGTTCATCGAAAAAATCACCCGCGAGCTGGCCGACTACGGCGCCGCGCAAGGCTTGAGCAGCGCCGAGATTCCCTACTTCATCGTCTCCTTCGTGCAGAATCTGCCGTACACCTCGGACGACGTGACGACCGGCTTCGACGAGTATCCGCGGTTTCCCTACGAGACCTTTTACGACGACGGCGGCGACTGCGAGGATACCTCGATACTCGCTTCCGCGATGCTCCACGAGCTTGGCTACGACGTCGCGCTGCTGCTGTTTCCCGGACACGTGGCGGTGGGCTTCAAGTGCCGCCCCGCCGCCGGTCAGCCCTACTACCGGCATCACGCGACGCGCTACTGCTACCTGGAAACCACCGGCGAAAACTGGGACCCCGGAGTGGTACCGCCGAGCTTTCGGGGCATCGCCGCCGACGTCAGGCCGATCGTCGAGCGCCCGGTAATGACCCTGGAGTTCATCGCCAACTACGGGCCGCTTGCCGGCTCCGCCGCCGTTGGCGTGAACGTGGCGGTGGAGGTCAAAAACCTGGGCTCGCACCCGGCGCGCAACGCTACCGTATACGTGGCGTTGCGCAAACCCGACACCGATCTGGTGTGGGATCAGAAGCGGAGCGAACGGTTCCGCCTCGACCCGGAAAAGAGCCTCGCCTACGAGGTGGCCGATCTCCGGGTGCCAAGCGGCAATCCGTTTCAGGTCTACGTGGAGCTGCGGGGTAGCAACTTCGCGGCCGCCGAAGCGGTCACCGAAGTACTACGCTGACCGGGACCATGCCGGCCGGACTCTGCTGACCGGAACTAAGCTGGCGCGGTCCACGGCAGGCGCTCCAGGTCGACGTTGCCCCCGGTCAGCACTACCCCGACGCGCCGCCCGCGGAACTGCGCGGCGTGGGCCAGCACGGCAGCCAGCGCCGCGGCCGCGGACGGCTCGACCACCAGCTTCATGCGCTCCCAGATGACCCGCGTGGCGGCGGCGATCTGCGCCTCGGAGACGGTCAGGACGCGCGCGCCGCAGGCGCGCAGGAGCGTGAAGGTAAGCGGCGCCAGCCCGGTGCGCAGCCCATCCGCAATGGTGTCGGGCCGCACGCTCGGCAGCAGGCGGCCCGCGGCCAGGGAGCGCGCCGCGTCGTCCGCGCGCTCCGGCTCGGCCCCGAACAGCGCGGCCTGCGGGCGCACCCCGCGCACCGCCAGGCCAATCCCGCTCAGGCAGCCGCCGCCCCCTACCGGCGCTACCACGGCGTCCAGGTCCGCGGCCTGCTCGAGGAGCTCCAGCGCCAGCGTGCCCTGACCCGCCACGACGTCAGGGTGGCCGTAGGGATGGATAAAGGCGGCGCCCTCCTGCTCCACGATGCGTTCGGCGGCGGCGGCGCGCGCCTGGTCGCCGTCGGCGCAGGCCACCACCCGCGCCCCGTAGCCGGCCACCGCCGCCCGCTTCACCGCCGCCGAGCTGCGCGGCATGACCACGGTGGCGGCCACCCCGCGCGCCCGCGCGGCCGCGGCCACCGCTTGGCCGTGGTTACCGGAGGAGTGGGTCACCACGCCGCGCGCGGCCTGCTCCGGGGACAGGCGCAGCACGCAGTTGGCGGCGCCGCGGATCTTGAACGCCCCCACCTTCTGCAGGTTCTCGCACTTGAAGAACAGCCGCGCGCCGCTCCGCGCGTCCAGGCACGAGCTCGTAAACACCGGCGTGCGGTGCACGTAGGGAGCAATGCGCCGCGCCGCGGCGCGCACGTCATCGAGCGTCGGTTCGGTCATCGGTCAGCACCAGGCGCGGCTTGCAGCGCCAGTCGAATGCCCGCGGCGGGGCGGCCGCGGCGGTCCGCGCCTCGCGCGCGGCGGCGGCCATGGCGCGCAACAGGGCCGCCACGTCGAGTCCCAGGTAGGGAGAGGAAACCGCTTGCAGCTTGGCTTCCGCCTTGGCCAGCAGCCGCTGCACCCCGCGCAGGTTGCCGCGCTCGGCGTGCACGAAGGCGGCGGCCAACTGGATGATGGCCTGGTAGAAGCGCCGCCGCTCCGGCTCCGCGGTGGCGCGCCACAGGTCTTCCAGCACTTCGTGAGCATGCCAGTGCTCCCCCGCATTGTACCGCCGGACGCACTCCACATACGGCCGCGGCCACCCGCTTATCGCCTTCCTACGCGGCGCAGCTCCCGGCACGGAGATCCTCCTCGAAGCGGATTGCTTCCTGCACCCGTTCGGAGGAAATCTCGTAATCGTCCGCGAGAACACTGACGGTATCTCCACCGCGGCAGCGCTGGTACAGTATCTCGGTCGGGATTCCGGTTTTCATGCCAAGAAACCAGGCTCGGACGGTGGCTGCCGGAGCCCTGACGTAGCGCGCGGCTTCGGCGAAGCTGTACGCGCCGAGCGTAGACACCTCGTGGCTCACCGGCGCAGCCCCCAGCCATGCAGCAGAACACCGCGACCTCGGCCAGTCCCGGTGGCGCCTATGCTTCCAGCCATCTTCCGGATCGTACCGCGGGAGGTACGGCAGGTCAATTGAGCTCTCTCTCACGGGTGCGAACGCCGAAAGCGGTATTGATTCGGGCCTCCATCCCTACGACTCACGATTGAGAAACGATCCTTCCCCAAGGCACCCAATTGAGAAACGTTCGTTTCCTTATCAACGGCGTTGGGCGTTTGGTGGGCCCGCTCCGCCTTGCCCCCCAACCTGCTGCCAGGCCCCCGCGGGCTACTCCGGGTCCAAAAAAAGCAGCCGGAAAAGTTGACTCAAGTATTGTCTATGATTATACTTGATCCGTGAATAAGACATCTCTCGACACGCCGCTCACGACCACCGTTGCCGCGCTCTCCGACCAACATCTGCTGCAGCAGGTCAAGGAACTTTCCGCCATCGAACACTACGTCCAAGGCGTGGTAATCGATCATCTGCGCGAAGTTGAGCGGCGCGGCCTGTATCTCGCGCTGGGTTTCTCCGGCATGTTCGATTACGTGCGCGAACTGGGCTACAGCACTGGCGCGGCGTGGCGGCGGCTCAAGGCGATGCGGCTGTGCGAGGAGGTGAACGGGGCGCGGGGGCGGCTGTTGGATGGCACGCTGACGCTGGACGCGGCGGCGCAGTTGCAGCACGCCTTTGAGCGGCAGGAGCGCAAGGCGCGCCGCGCCGCAGCCCCCGACACCGACAAGGCTGGGAGCGGGACGCAGGCCGATGCCGGGTCGGCCACGTCGGTCATGGAGCTCGGCGCGCGGGCGGCCGCCGCGCCTGGCGGGTCGGCGCCGGACGTAGCGGCGCGCGCGGCCGGGCCGGAGGGGTCGGAGGGTGCGCCCGGCGGCATGGTACCGGATGCGCCGGAGCGGCCGGTAGCGCCGGTGCTGGACGCGGCGGAGCGGGAGTCGCTGGTGGCGCAGGCGGCCGGCAAGAGCACGCGGCAGGTAAAGGAGATGCTCGCCAAAGTCGATCCCGAGCTGGCGCGGGCGGCGGACCGGATGCGGCCGCTGGGAGCCGGGCGGTGGGAGCTCAAGGCGGTGATCGATGACGACTGCCAGGTCGGATTGGAGCAACTCAAGGGGCTGCTGTCGCACGTCGATCCGCAGATGACGTTGGGGCAACTTCTGGGGCGGGTGGTACGGGAAGCGCTGGACCGCCACGACCCGTCGCGGCCGCCGCGCGGGCGGGGCCGCAGGCGCCGGACTCCCGACGTTGCCGGCCAAACTTCGGCGTCGAAAACCGCGGCCGGGCCGGACGCTACGGCGGCGCAGCAGAGCGGCATGCCGGCAGGCTCCGCGACTTCGGCGCCGAAGGTGCCGGCGGACGCCGGCCAGCGCCGCGTTACGGTTGCGAAGCGGCCGGCAGTGGCCACCCGGACCCGGACCGCGGAAGTCACGGCGGAGACTTCGGCGCCGAAGGAGGCCGTGGCGGCGCCGGGGACCGAGCTGCCGGCAGGCGCGGCGACTTCGCCAGCCAAGGTTCAGGCCGCGGACCAGCGCGCGGCAGCCTCCGGAATCGCCACTTCGGCGCCGAAGGCAGGAGGCGGCGCGCAGCCCGCGGCGCATCGGACCGGCGGGCTCGTCACCCCGGCGACGACTGCGCCGCCGCCGCGCGTCCGCAGCCGCGCTATCCCCGTGGCAGTGAGGCGGCAGGTGTGGGAGCGCGACCGGGGCTGCTGCAGCTACGTGGACCGGGGCAGTGGGCGCCGGTGCGGCTCCCGGCATCTGCTGGAGATCGATCACGTGGTGCCGTATGCGCTCGGCGGCAGCGCCGAGCCTGACAATCTCCGGCTGCTGTGCGCCGCCCATCACCGCTACCGCCACCGCCATGCGCGGCGCGCAGCCGCCCGCCGGTGACTTGATCCGGGCTCGGCGCGCTGCCTTGGATGATGCGCCTGGAAAGAGTCCAACGCCAGACGTTCGCTCCCTCTCTCACGCGCGTGCTTGACGCGGGGGGCGGGGGGCGGCAGGGTGAGCGGCATGGGGCAAGACGAGGGACGGGGGCAGGGCGCGCAGGTTCCGATGCGGGCTATTACGAGCGGTCCCGGCTATCACTGGTTCGGCTACTACGACAAGCTGCAGTTCGATCCTACCTCGCGTTACGTGTTGGCGATGGCGGTCGACTTCGAGCACCGCCCGCCGCGCCCGGACGAGGAAGTCCGCATCGGCGTGATCGACCTGGAGGACGGCGACTCCTGGCGCACCATCGGCGCCACCAGCGCCTGGTGCTGGCAGCAGGGGTGCATGCTGCAGTGGCTCCCCGGGTCGGCAAGCGAGGTGATCTGGAACGAGCGCGCCGGCGACCACTACGCGGCGCGCATCACCGACGTCGCCAGCGGCGCCAGCCGCACCATCCCGGCGCCGGTCTACGCGCTGGCGCCGGACGGACGCACGGCCATCGGCCCCGACTTCCGCCGCCTCGGCGAGATGCGGCCCGGCTACGGCTACGAGGGCCTGCCCGACCCCTGCCGCGACCAACTCGCCCCCGAGGACTCCGGCATCCACTGCGTGGACCTGCAAACCGGCGCCACCCGCCAGCTCATCTCGGTGGCGCAGGCGGCCGCGGTCCCCTACCCGCACGCCGACCTCTCGCAGGCCAAGCACTACTTCAATCACCTGCTGTTCAACCCCGACGGGTCGCGCTTCATCTTCCTGCACCGCTGGCGCGTCGGCGGCAGCGGCATCCGCACCCGCATGTTCACCGCCGCGGCCGACGGCTCCGACCTGCACGTGGTGGACGACTACGGCGCCATGTCCCACTTCATCTGGCGCGATCCCGAGACCATCCTGGCGTGGTCGTGGCAGCCCTCCCACGGTGACGCGTTCTACCTGTACCGCGACCGGAGCGATCGGGTGGAGGTAATCGGCAAGGACCTAATGACCCTGAACGGCCACTGCACCTATTTGCGCGACCGCGACTGGATCCTCAACGACTGCTACCCGCGCGCCGGCACCCGCATCCAGGAGCTGTACCTGTACCACGTCCCCAGCGGCGCCCGCGTCGAGTTGGGCGGGTTTCACGCCCCGGCGGCCTACCGCGACGCGTCGCGCTGCGACCTGCACCCGCGCTCCGACCCGAGCGGGCGGCTGGTGACCATCGACTCCGCCCACGCCGGCGGGCGCCAGCTCTACCTGCTCGACGTCACCGCCACCACCGCCGCCGCCGGGTAACGCCGCCGCCCGCGCGCGAGCTTGACGGCCGGCCGCGGCAGTGTAGGGTGAGCGGTCAGAGGCATCGCTGGCGCCGGCGACTTCCGGCGCCGACCGGTTCACGAGGAGGTCATGCATGACTGAATCAACGACAACGACAAAGTTCGCGTGGTGCGCGCTGCTGTTCGCGGCGGCGGGCATCCTGCCGGGAGCCGCGTTCGCCGCCGGCTCCGAGGACGCGGCCGCAACGACCGACGCCGGCGCCGCCGAGGCCGCAGCCGCTACCGGGGCGTTCAACTACGAACACGCCTACGGCACCTATCATTGGACGACGCCGGCGGCGTTCCTGCAGGCCACCGGCGAATCGGTGGGCGCCTACCGCGAGGCGCCGCAGCTTGCGCAGATGGTGAGCGAGGGCGCGCTGCCGCCGGTCGAGGAGCGGCTGCCGCTGGAACCGCTGGTGCTGGGGCGTGAGATCGGCACCTACGGCGGTACCCTGCACGTGGGCGGCGGCCACTTCGCGGCGTTTCAGTACGCCGGCACCCCGTACAGCAACTACGGCGTGGGACTGGCCGAACACACCTGGACCGCCGGCACCTACCCCAACCTGGTAAAGGGCTGGGACGTGCACGACGGCGGCCGCGCCTACACCCTCCACCTGCGCGAAGGCCTGCGCTACTCCGACGGCGAGCCGTTCACGGCCGACGACGTCATGTTCTGGTGGGAGCACGTCGTACCCACCGGCCCCACCTTTCCCGACCTGTTCACGCGCATCATCATCTCCACCGGCCTGTACGAGAACGTCGTGAAGATCGACGACCACACCGTGCGCGTGGAATACAACAAGCCCTCCGACAACCTGTTCTGGGTGCACTTCGGCAAGGCGGTTCCCGCCCACCAGAAGAAGTACTTCAGCCAGTTCCATCCCGACTTCCGGGATCAGGCCAAGCTGGACGAGATGGTAAAGGAGGCAGGCTTCAGCAACTGGATCGAGCTTTACGAGCACAAGCTGGACATCCGCGGCAACACCAACGTCGAACGCCCCCTCCTGCTGGCCTGGACGCTGAAGCAGGTGCCGCCCGACGACTACCTGCTGGAGCGCAACCCCTACTTCTGGGCGGTCGATCCGGCCGGCCAGCAGCTCCCCTACCTGGACCGCATCTACGGCTTCGCGGGGCTGGAGCCGGAGGTGCGCAACCTCAAGGCGCAGGCCGGCGAGCTCGACTTTGCCGACGTGCCGATGGCCACCTACCGGCTGGTCAAGGAGAAGGAGGCGGAGGGCGCCATCCGCGGCCAGCGCATGGGCGGCGTGGGGCTGAACTCCGCGCAGCTCAGCTTCAACCTGAACCACAAGGACCCGCGGGTGCGGGAGATCTTCATGGACAAGCGGTTTCGGATCGCCGCCTCGCACGCGCTCAACCGCGAGCGCATCAGCGAGCTGGTGTTTCTGGGCCTGGTGCCGCCGTGGCAGGTCGCCTCCAACGCGGCCAGCGACTACTACCACGAGCGCATGGCGCACTCCTACCTGGAGTACGACCCCGACCAAGCCCGGGCGCTGTTCGACGCAATCGGGATGCCGCTCGGCGACGACGGCTTTCGCCGCCGGCTTGACGGCGAGAAGCTGCAGATCAATCTGCTCACCTGGGACAACGAGCGGCTGCAGTCGGGCCGCATCGCCGAGATGATGGCCGAGGACCTGCAGGCCGTGGGCCTGGACGTCAACCTCAAGATCATGGAGGGGAGCGTGGTGCGCCAGACCACCACCGCCAACGACCAGGACGCGGTGGTGGTGCCCGGCGCCTGGACCACCATCGAGGGCGGCTTCTGGCTGGGCAACTCCGCCACCGCGTTCGTGCCGGTGCACACCAACGGCAGCATGCACGCGCAGTTGTGGTACGAGTGGTACGAGTCGTTCGGCGAGTCGGGAGAGGAGCCGCCGCCGGAGATGGTGCAGGTGATGGAGTGGTACCGCGACGGGCTGGGCACCATCGACGCCGCCGAGCGCAAGGAGATCTGGTTCCGCATCGTCGACGTGGCCGCCGACAACCTGTGGGTCATCGGCACGGTGCAGCACCCCGGCTACTTCAAGGTGCTGAACGCCAACCTCGCCAACTACCCGGAAGACACCCTGCCGTGGGACCGGGGCGGCGACAAGGGGCGGCCCGAGATCTGGTTCTACCGCCAGTAGGCCGGCAGGCCGACGGGACCGCCGCCGGCAGTTGGGCCGCGGGCCGCGCGCGCGTTGTGCGTGACGCCGCCTGCGGCCCGACGCCGCCCGTGCGCCGCTCATGACGGAATATCTGATTCGCCGGCTGCTGCTGATCGTTCCGGTGCTGCTGCTCATCTCGGTGCTCGCCTTCATCGTGATGGAGGCGCCGCCGGGCGACTTCGTGACCTCCTACATCATGCGGCAGGCGGAAGCGGGCGCCATCGTCGACGGCGCCGGCGTGGAGGAAGGGTTGCGCGCGCTGTGGGGGCTGGACCGGCCGTGGTACGTGCGCTACCTGCGCTGGCTCGGCAACCTGTTGCGCGGCGACCTCGGCTACTCGCTGTTCTGGCAGGCGCCGGTGCGGGAGATCATTGCCGCGCGCTTCGTGCTCAGCATGTCGGTGGCCCTGGCCGCGACCGTGCTGGTGTGGGTCATCGCGTTTCCGATCGGCATCTACTCGGCGACCCGGCAGTACTCCCTGGCCGACAACGCGGTGACCTTCGTCGGGTTTCTGGGGCTGTCGGTTCCCAACTTCCTGCTGGCGCTGATCATGATGTACCTGGCCAACCGCTTCCTGGGAATCTCGATCGGCGGCCTGTTCTCGCAACGGTACGTCACCGCCGAGTGGAGCTGGGGCAAGCTGCTCGACTTCCTCGGCCACCTGTGGGTTCCCATCATCGTCATCGGGGTGGCCGGCACCGCCGGCCTGATCCGCATTTTGCGCGCCAACCTGCTGGATGAGATCAGCAAGTCGTACGTCGAAATGGCGCGCGCGAAAGGGCTGCGGGAAACCGTGCTCATCATGAAGTATCCGGTGCGCATCGCCATCAATCCGTTCATTTCGTCGATCGGCTGGGTGCTGCCGGGCATGATTTCCGGGGACGTGATCGTCTCGGTGGTGTTGGGGCTGCCCACCGCCGGGCCGTTGTTCCTGCAGGCGCTGCGGCAGCAGGACATGATGCTGGCCGGCGCCTACGTCATGCTGATCTCGGTGTGCACGGTGGTCGGAATCCTGCTGTCGGACATCCTGCTGGCGGTGGTGGATCCGCGCATCAGGTACCACTGAGGTGGCTGCCGTGGCTGACGCAGCTGACGCGGCTGGCGCGGCCGCCCGGGAACCGCCGCCCGCGGCGCGCGCCGGCATCCCGCAGTGGCGGTTGGTATGGCGCAAGTTCCGCCGCAGCCGCCTGGCCGTCGTCGGCGCCGGCGTGATCGCGGTCTGCTATCTCATGGCCGCGTTCGCCGAGTTCTGCGCGCCCTACGATCCCCGCTTCCGCGACGTCGATCACCCTTCCGCGCCGCCGATGCGGGTACGCCTGTTCGCCGACGGGCGGCTGCAGCGCCCGTTCGTGTACGGCACGGTCAAGGTGGTCAACCGGGAAACCCTGTCGCTGAGCTACGAGATCGATCCCGAGCGCCGCCACCCGCTGGCGCTGTTCGCGCGCGGCGACGGCTACCGGCTGTGGGGCGCGTGGGAGGGCGAGCGGCACCTGTTCGGGACCGCGGACGGGGGCCGCGCCTACCTGCTTGGCACCGACCGCGACGGCCGCGACCTGCTGTCGCGCATCATCCTCGGCGCCCGGCTGTCGCTGTCGATCGGCTTGGTGGGCGTGGCGCTGAGCTTCTGCATCGGCATCGTGCTCGGCTCCATTTCCGGCTACTTCGGCGGCGCCACCGACATGGTGATCCAGCGCTTCATCGAGGTGCTGACCTCCATCCCTACCCTGCCGCTGTGGATGGGATTGAGCGCCGCGCTGCCGCTGCGCTGGCCGGTGGTAAAGGTGTTCTTCTTCATCTCGCTGATCCTGTCGCTGCTCGGCTGGCCCGACTTGGCGCGGGTGGTGCGCGGCAAGTTTCTGGCCCTGCGCGAGGAGGACTTCATCACCTCGGCGGAGCTGGACGGGGTGGCGACCGGCGGGGTGATCTTTCGCCACATGCTGCCGTCGTTCATGAGCCACGTCATCGCCGCGGCGACGCTGGCGATTCCGAACATGATCCTGGCGGAGACGGCGCTGAGCTTTCTGGGCATCGGCCTGCGCGCGCCGGCGATCAGTTGGGGCGTGCTACTGCAGGACGCGCAGAGCGTCGATTCGGTGGTGGCGATGCCGTGGCTGTTCACGCCCGGGCTGTTCGTGGTGGTGAGCGTGCTGGCCTTCAACTTCTTCGGCGACGGACTGCGCGACGCCGCCGATCCCTACAAGTGAGCGGCGTGACGGGCGGCGCCGCGGACGCGAAGCTGCTGGAGGTCCGGGACCTTTCCATTTCGTTTCCGACCGACCGCGGCGTGATTCGCGCCGTGAACGAGGTTTCGTTCGAGGTGCCGCGGCGCACCACGGTTGGCGTGGTGGGTGAGAGCGGCTGCGGCAAGTCGGTCACCGCGCGCGCCCTGCTCAACATCGTGCAGCCGCCGGGGCGCATCGACGGCGGGCGGGTGCTGTTCCACGCCGGCGCGGCCGGGGAGCCGCTGGACCTGCTGGCGATGGAGCCCAAGGGCGCCGCCATCCGCCGCGTGCGCGGCAAGCGCATCGCCATGATTTTTCAGGATCCAATGACCTGTTTGAGCCCCGTGCACACGGTGGGCAATCAGATTGCCGAGTCGATCCGCATCCACGACCGCGGCACGTCGGCGCGCGCGGCGCGGCAGCGGGCGGTGGCGCTGCTGGCCGAGGTGGGGATTCCCAATCCGGCGGCGCGCCTGGACTCCTACTCCTTCGAGCTGAGCGGCGGCATGCGCCAGCGCGCCCTGATGGCGGTGGCGCTGGCGGCGGAGCCGGAGCTGCTGATCGCGGATGAGCCCACCACCGCCATCGACGTGACCATCCAGGCGAAGTTCCTGGACCTGATCGGGCGCCTGCAGCGGGAGCGCGACATGTCGGTCCTGTTCATCACCCACGACCTGGGGGTGATCGCCGAGGTGAGCCGCGTGGTGGTGGTGATGTATCTGGGCCGGGTGGTGGAAGTCGGCCGCGTGGAGGAGATCTACGAGCGCCCGCAGCATCCCTACACCCAGCTCCTGTTCCGGTCGATCCCCAACGAGCAGGTGCCGCGCAAGACGCCGCTGGCGCAGATCCGGGGCGTGGTGCCGGACCCGTTCTCGCGCCCGCCGGGCTGCCCGTTCGGCGACCGCTGCCCCAGCTTCGTTGGCGGTACCTGCGACGCCGCGGTGCCGCCCCTCTACGAGGTGGGGGAAGATCACCACGCGCGCTGCTTCCTGTACGAGGGCGGCGGATGAGCGGAACCGCGGCTCCGGGCGGCGGCGTTGGCGGGGGCGGAGGCGCGGGCGGCCGTCGCGACGGCGGCGGGGCGTTGCTGGAGTTGCGGCGCCTGCGCAAGCACTTTCCGATCCGGCGCGGCGTGCTGCGGCGCACGGTGGGCTGGGTCCGGGCGGTGGACGACGTCGATCTGCAAGTCCGGGTCGGCGAGACGGTGGGGCTGGTCGGGGAGAGCGGCTGCGGCAAGACCACCGCGCTACGCACCATCGTGCGCGCGGTGGAGCCGACCGGCGGCGAAATCCTGTTCCGCACCGAGCGCGGGATGCAGTCGATCACCGCCCTGGAGCGCGCGGCGCTGCGCGAGGTGCGGCAGCAGATACGGGTGATCTTTCAGGATCCGCAGTCGTCGCTCAATCCGCGCTTCAAGATCGGCGACGTCATCGCCGAGCCGCTCAAGGCGTACCGGATGGCGGCCAGCCGCCGCGAGCTCGACGATCTGGTCGCGGACGCGATGGCGCGGGTAGGCCTGGACCGCGCCTACCGCGACCACTACCCCTACTCGCTGAGCGGCGGCCAGCGCCAGCGGGTGGGCATTGCCCGCGCCCTGACCACGCGCCCGCGCCTGATCCTGGCGGACGAGCCCACCTCGGCGCTGGACGTCAGCGTGCAGGCCCAGATCATCAACCTGCTGCTGGAGTTGCAGCGGCAGATGAGCTTGTCGATGCTGTTCGTGACCCACGACCTGAGCGTGGTGCGCCACGTGAGCGACCGCATCGCCATCATGTACCTGGGCGAAATCGTGGAGCTGGGGGAGACCGACGCGGTGTTCAAGCGCCCACGCCACCCCTACACCGAAGCGCTGTTCGCGGCCATCCCCAAGCCCGACCCGCGCCGGCCCGGCCGCCGCGTCATCGTGCAGGGCGACGTTCCCGACGCCGCGCAACGGCCGCCGGGCTGCCCCTTCCACCCCCGCTGCCGCTACGCAGTAGCGCAGTGCTCAGCGGAGAAACCGAGTCTCGCCCCCCGCGGCAGCACCCGCCACCCGGTCGCCTGCCACTTCCCCCTGCCCCCGTCCGGGGTGGAGGGCAGCCGTGTCGGCGGCGACGGCGGCCCTTGAGCATCGCGGCGCGAGTTACGGTATACTCTCCAACGGAACACGGCAGGACGCCCCGCAAGACGCCACTGAGACGCCCCGCTGCAGTGCGTTGCGTGGTCAATCACGTCGAGTGTTCCAGCTTCAAGGAGGATAATCTGATGGACGGCCGGCGTCGATACCGGAATCCGCCGATTGAGGAAGCGCTTTGCGAGCTCTACTTTGATCCACGCGAAGATTGGAACCTTACGATCCCCGGTAGGCTCCACACGGAACTTGGTGCCGAGTACTCGGGTAAACCGCAGCATCAGAACGTCGTCCACGTCGGGCTCACAGTTCACGATGGGCAGCCAGCCGCTTTGCAGCATGGCGAGGGATTAAGGAGGGTTCTGCTAATCACTAATGACCGCACGAGAATGGTTGGCATCGGTCCTGATGTAGTTAGCGTACATATGCTTCGACCTTATCAAGGGACTGGCGACCCCGAAAAAGGTGGTTGGGAAGAATTTCGCGGACGTATCCAGCGAACTCTTGATGCATATTGGAGCGTAGCGGAACCTATCGGTGTCAAGAGGATCGGCATTCGGTACGTCAACCGTATCGGGATTCCGCAGGCATCAGCGAATGTCGGCGATTACTTGAAGTGCGCACTTCCGGTCATTCAAGAGCTGCCGGAGCAAGTTCATCAGTACGTCAGTCGTACTGAGTTTTCTTATGACAAGGAGGTCCGTATCATTCTCTCGCAGGCGAAACTTCCGAGCTCCGACGTTACTCACGTGCTCCTTGATCTCGACATCATTTGGCAAGCGGAACAAACAATCGGAAGGGAACGTACTATGGAAATGGTACAAGATTTGCGCGACCGAGAACGGTCGGCATTCGAGGCACTCATTACGGACAAAGCGCGAGATCTATTCGATGCAGGATGAGCTCGCTACGACGGTACTTTCCGGTCCATTTACATCATTCGGCCGGTACTATTCTCCAATAGAAGATTATGTTCGGACGGGACAATATCAGCAACCAATAGACGACCCGTTGCTGTACTTCGGGAGTTCACTGGCAGCATCTAAGGCAGCTACGGTTCTACAAGTAATGATCATGCCTGCGAGGTATCGCGAAGCTATAGGCGCAGTTCCTGATCCGGTACCGTACTTGTGGAACGATGTCAGAAAAGACAACGAAAAGGAGCGTTTCGAGCGCTTCCTGTATGCAGCATTCGACTCGGAGCCACTAGAAGACGGTATGGATCACCCGGCCGAGGAGGTCATAGCAGACGCATTGGAGACCATCGACAAATTGCGTCTTCTTCCATGGTTGAGAGAGTTTTCTTTGGATCACGAACAGCCTGTTTTCGCCGCATCAGTTCTGCGCTGTTTGGGACGTATCTCCGAACTTGGCACGGAGGAGTGGCGGGTTGGACTCGTGCGTACGGCGTTGACTATGAAAAACGTTCAGATCAGGGACGCGGCTGTCCAAGCCGCTGAACATTGGGCCGATCATGGCTTGATTGAAGTTCTTCAGGACCACAATGATACTGAGCCGTGGATAGCTGACTACGTCGACATGGTCATCAGCGACATCACGCCCTCGTAGATGCTTCTTGCCCGTATGATAACGCTGGCTAAATGGAAAGACCAGGAGGACCTTAGTGCCGGTGAAATCTCTGCCGACGCCGTTACTGCCGACCTGCGTACACGGGGTAATTCGCTCTCATTCTGGGAATGTGCGGATGATACGCAGATTAGCGATGCCATACTTGCGCTGGCATCAGCAAGAGACCGATTGGATAAGATCGTGGTAGTGTGGGTCAAGTGTGAGGAAATTCAGACTGTTGCCCGTCGGTTGACTCCTACGAAAGGAAAGACACCTGTCGCCGATCTCATTGACAGGCATGTAGATGTGTGCGGTCTCGATTATACAAGACTGGGCGCAGTTGCTAATGTTATCAAGGCCGCACTATCAGAGATACAATTCAGGGAGCTATCGAAGAAGCTAGTCAGGGAGCTTATAGCGAAGGCGATAAGCAACGGCCGGCTGCGTGCCGAGGATCTGAGGCCTCGGCTCGAAGCGGCGGTCGCCACTTAGTTTCTGGTTGGTTCGAGGGCTAGCCAGCAGAGGAGTTGGATGTCTTCGGTGGAGATTGGGGGGAGGGGCGGCGGCGGTTCCACCGGCTCCAGGCCGGCGGCGGCGATTCGGTTTATCAGGAACGCGGTGAGCGCGGCGCCGGTCAGTTTCCGATCCTCGAACCAGGCGCGCAGCATCACTTCCTCGCGCCGGGGCCACGGGGACTCCAGGATGTCGAGCGCGCGGTTCACTTGCTCGTCGGGAACGTCGACGGCGGGGTTGGCGCGGATGAACTCGGCTACCCGCAGGTTGAGCGGGCGTACCTTCGGCTGCAGGTTGGCGGGGTCGGTTTCGCGCATCCACTCGGCCAGGACGTCGGTTTGGGCAGCGTCCCAGAAGTCGTATACGTTCTCCTGCAGCGCGTCCGGGAACCAGGTGTCAGTCTCGGGCACGCACTCGATCAGCCGCAGGCAGGTGCCGATCTCTCGAACGATGGTTGCGCCGGTGTTGACCTCCCACCGGTCGTCCGCCGCCACGAACCGCAGGAACGTGCGGTCACCGACTACGGCGCAGAAGAACACCCCCCGCCGCGCGCCCCGCACCATGCCGGAGCCGCTCTTCCACGGCATGCCCACGATGCGATCCCGGTCTTGCAGCAGCGCCTTGCGCAGGGTCTGGCGGTACTCTTCGCCGGTCTGGGCCGCGCCCGCGGTGGCGCCCCGCTCGAACAGCGACGCATCTTCGCGCAGCAGCTTTTCGATCTCCTCGCGGGTGTCAGCGAAGACCTGATTGCCGTGCGCCGCTCCCTCGATCGGCGGCGCAACGCCCACGCTGGCGGCCGCCAGCGCCAGCTTGTCGAGAATACGCTGCTCTAGACGGAGCAGCCCGTCGAGGCGGTCGGCGGGAAAGAAGGTGCGCAGGAATACCCGCCGGTGCGGACTACCGATGCGGTCGATGCGCCCGTGCCGCTGCACCAGCCGCATCGGATTCCACGGCAGGTCGAAGTTGACGACGTGCCGGCACTGCTGCAGGTTCACGCCTTCGGCCAGCACGTCGGTCGAGATCATCAGATCATAAAGGTCGGCGTCTCGCCCCGCCGGCGCCTCCATCGACACCGGCGCGAAGCCTTGCAGGGCCTGCTGCCGGGATACTTCGCTTAGCTCGTCCGAACCGCTCACCGCCACGATGCGGCCGCGGTAGGCGCGCAGTTCGGGGCGGCGGCGTAACTCGCGGTCCAGGAAATCGCGCACCCACTCGACGGTGTCCTCGAAGAAAGAGAACACGAGCACCTTGCGTTTCTGCGCCTCGTCGATCCGGTCGGCGGCCTCCCGCTCCGCCTGGCGCGCGATTTCGACCAGGACCGCGGCGAGCGCGCGCAGCTTCGGGTCCCGTTCCGGGGTGATGTCCGCGGCTTCGGCGCCGAGCGCGCGGAGCAGGCCGCGGTCGCGTTCGACCGCGGCGCGCAGGCGCGGCACGTCGTAGAGGGCTGCGTCGCTGCGGTGTTCGGTGCCGGCAAGCACCTCCTCGAGCACCGCGTCGTCGTCCGCGGAAAGCTCCCTCATGAACGCCGTGGTGACCACGTGGCCGGCGGCGAGCGCCCGCAGAAACGCGTCGTGGTCGCGCGCCATCTTCTCCACGGTGCGGCGGAACGCGAGGGCCGACGACTCGAACCGCTTGAGCATGCCGGAACGCAGCAGCCCAACCATCGCCTGCGCCCGCGCGTCCTCCTCGCCTTCGGCGCCGGCGAGAAGACAGGTATCGGGCGCGTAACGGGTAAAGGTGATGGCCTCCCCGCGGTCGGGATCGAGCGCCGCCTCCAGGCGATCGAAGAAGCCGGGCAGCCGATCGTCGAGGCGGTAGCGGACGCTGACGGCGCGCGGCTGCGGAAACACAATCGGCTGCGGGCTTCCCTCCGGCCCCACGACGTAATCGCCGGCATAGTGTTTCTTGACGAACTGCCGGGTGCGCTTGACCGTGGTCGCGTCGATGATCGGATAGAGCAGGTCCGGGCTCAGGCTGCTCGGATCCTCCCGCATGGCGCGCTCGAAGCGCTCGCGGATCGACAGGATGCCGCGCGGCGCGAAGTGGGCGTCCTGGCGCACGAAGAAGCGGATCAGATGGTAGAGATCCCACAGTGAGTTGTTGACCGGCGTGGCGGTGAGAAGCAGCAGGTCGCGGCGCTGGCCGAACAGCAACCGGCGCAGCACGCCGGCGCGCGTCGGCGCGTCGGGGTTGCGGTAGTTGTGCGCCTCGTCGATGACGACGAGCTGGTATTCGTCGACCGGCCGCTGCAGATGTTCCCGGGGCGCGCGCGGCTGCTGCGTAGCGTCCAACTGGCCGTCGTTGGCGAGCTGCTCGTAGGAGAGGCACTCGACGAACAACTGGAACCGCGCCAGAAACTTGCGCCACGTCGTGTCGCGCAGCGCCGCCGGGCAGACGAGCAGCGCGCGCTGGCGGCGGGCGCGGTAGATCTGCAGCAACTCGCCGGCGATGAAGGTCTTGCCGAGGCCAACTTCGTCGGCGACCACGGCGCCCCCGGTGTCGCGGATCAGGCGCAGAGCGCGCGCCGCGCCGTGCTTCTGGAAGCTGGTGAGCGGCAGGTTCTGATCGCTGGCCGCGTCTTCCTCCACCTCGCCGCCGTAGAGCTGCCACAGCACGCGAATGAAGATTTCCCAGGGCGTGCGCGGCCGCAGCGCCGCCTCGAACACGGCGCTCAGGTCGTACGGCTCCGCTTCGTCCCAGAGCTCGTCGAACCACCGGCTTGCCTGTTCGACGGTGGGCCGGTCGTAGCGGCCGAGATTGAGCTCCAGGTTGCGGGTGAGCCCGGCGCCGGTCAGGTTGGAGGAGCCGGCGATGATGCCGTCGGCCTTGCCGTAGGCTCCGTCTTCGGCGGTAAAGACGTAGGCTTTGGCATGCAGGAACGCCTTCTCGTAGCGGCGCACTTCCATGTTGCCGCCGCGCAGCGCCGCGCTCAGCGTGCGCAGGGCGGCGGCGCTGGTACGGTTGAACGGAAGCGCGTCCCGCTCCCGGTGAAGCGCTTCGTCCAGGCCCTGCAGCCGGGTCCGGATACGGCGGCGTTCGAACGCCGCCGCGGTCTCGTCGAGGCGGCGGCGTTCACCGGCGGCGGCGGCCGAGAGATCGGCTCCGAGCAGCAGCCGCACCGCGGGCACCGAGCGCAGATACTCCGCAATCTGCGCGAATCCCGTGGGGTTGAAGAACGCGGTGGCGATGCGCACCAGATCGGGCGGCTCACCGCTCGACTCCTCCACCACCGCGCCGGCGCCGAAGCCCAGCGCGGCCCCGAGGGCGCGCCTGAGAGTGTTGCCGTCGCGGTTGTCGATGAAGTTTGGGGGCGCAGTCACCGCCTGCCCCCAAGCACGAGCCGCCGCCGCGTTGAGCGTTGACAGCGCTTCGCCTGAGCCACTATCGTTGCCGCCAAGTCATGGCCGGCGAAGTCGTCCATCCCCACGATCACCTGTTCCGCGCCGTACTGTATCAATATCTGGGAGGAGGATCGCAAGCTGTACCAATACTGCGTGAGGTACCGCGCCCATCAGGTGTGGAAGTGGCGCAGTACGGCGTCGAGGCGGTCCCGGTAGTCCCAGCCTTCGTGGAAGGTCTCGAACAGGTGGATCAGGTGCGCCTCGGTCAGGCCGTAGAGGCGCGCGGCCGCGGCGTCGAGTTGGTGGATCAGGTCGGTCTTCTCGTCCGCCGCGAGCGGCCCGCAGGTGACGCCGGCGGCCTCCGCCCAGGCGGCGAAGCGGTCGTCCGGGCAGGCGAGGCGCGCGGCGAGTTCGGCGACGCGCCGGCGTAGCGGGTCGCCGCGGCCGGGGCGCGGCACCGGGAACGGGTTGATGATGAAGAAGTTGACGTTGGTTTCCACGAAGCGGCGCGCGTACCAGTCGAGCGGGAGCGACGCCAGGATGCCCAGCAGGTAGGCTTGGTCCCATTCGTCGCCGCGCGGCCAGAGAAAGTATGGCCCCTTGTTGGTAACGAAAACCTGCGGCGGCAAGAGGCAGGCGATGACCGTACGCTGATTCGTGCGGTTGGTGACGTCGCGGAAGGCGATCCGGGGGGCGAAGCAGGGCAGCGTTGCGCGGTCGCGGAGGTGGCGTAGCGGAAACTCGGCGTGGGGGCTGCGCCCGCGGCTCTTGCCGCCGCCGCCACGCAGGCGCTTGGCCTGCAGCCACTCCAATACCGGCTCGGGATCGGCGTAGGCGTAGTACTTGCCGGTGTCGGGCTGCCACAGATCGAACGACTCGCCCTTGTATACCGGCCAGAATCCGTCGGGGCAGCTACGGCTTACCAAGTCCATCAGCGGTTTCTGCGCGGTGGCGTGCAACTCGGTGTCCGGGCGCGCGCGCCACTGACCGCCAGCGTCAAGGTCGAGCCGCGGCGCCTTGCGGAGTTGCGCGAAGACCTCCACCGAGCGCTCCGACGGCAGCAGCGGCAGCGACGCCGAATCATTCCACGCCAACACCTCGCCGCGGCCGAACTTGGCAGGAGAGCGCCCCATCCCGGCGCGGAAGTCCGGCAGCGACGCGAACGGCCCTCGCAGGCGAACCCCTTTCTTCTTCGGCGGACCGTGAGTAACGCAGACCAGCCCGATTGAGTACCGCGGATGCACCTCCGAAAACACCCACCGGCGGTTGTTGAGCAGCATGGTCGCCTCAACCCCCGCCGACCCGCCGAACATCGTGCGCCGGAACTCCTGCGAGCCCTTGGCGGCGAGGGCGCTGCGCGGCAGCACCACCCCGATGCGCCCGCCCTCCGCCGCGCTCAGGCGCCAGAAGCGCCAGCAGAACGCCTTGTACAGGTCAGGGTCTCCCGTCCCCATGCCGGGAAACGCGCCCCCCACCAGCGCGCGGCGCACCCGTTCCATATCCCCGCGCTCGGCGCGGTAGAGCCGCACCAGATCGGGCCGCGCCCGCCGCAGCCGGCTCTTCTCCACCTCCTGTTGCCGTTGCGGCAGCGCGCGCAGCCCCGGATGGTGGCGCGCCCAGAACGCATGCTCCTCCACCGTCGCCTCCTGCCACGGCGGATTGCCCAAAATCACGTCAAACCCCGGCCGCTCCCTCCTCAAAAAAACCTCGGGAAACGCCACCGGAAAGTGCAGCGCGCGCAGCCCGGCAAGCTCCGTGCGCGCCTGCCTCACCGCCGCTTGCGTACCGCGGCCCTGCGCGCTCCCGTCCCACTGCTCGAAGGCGAACCCCACCACCCGCTGGTCGTTCGAGATCGGCCGCGCCGCGATCAAGTCGCACAACGCCGCCGTGGGCGCGATGGCCGCAGCCGCCTCCCGCATCGCCGCCCGCGCCCGCGCCACGTCGCGCAGCGTGGCGTCGTTGAGGTTGGCCAGCCGGTTGAGCGGCTTGGCCGCCTGCCCCAGCAGACTCTCGGCGTCCGCCGCGAACAGCGTGTCGGTCATCTCCTCGAACTTGCCGCGAATCTCCTCCACCGAGCCGACGCCGACCAGCGCGTTGCCGTGCACCAGCCCGTGGTCGAGCACCGACAGCGGCAGCCCCGGCACAAACGTGTGAATCCACACCGACAACCGCGCGAGCTGCACCGCCAGCGGGTTCAGGTCCACCCCGTAGATGCAGCGCCGCGCGATCAGCCGCCGCAGCAACTGGCCGTCCTCAATCGTCGCCGCCTCGGCCAACTCGCCCAGCTCCCGCAGTGCCGCCGCCCGTAGCGCCGCCAGCTCGCCGCGCACGCCCGGCAGGTTGCGCCGCGCCAGGAAGTCGGCCAGCCCCTGCTCGATGCGGTCGATCGCCGCGATCAGGAAGTGCCCGGAGCCCATCGCTATGTCCGCCACCCGGAAGTCGAAGAACCGCTCCGCAGCGCCGGCGTCGTCCAGCGCGTCCAGCCGGGCCAAGTGGTCGGCCAGCGCCGGCTGCAGCGCGCCGGTAAGCAGATGCTCCACCGCGAACGGCTTGGTGTAGTAGCTGCCCGACGACTTGCGCGCCCCCGACCGGTTGTGCAGGTAGACCGCGCCGCGCGCCACCGCCACCCGCGCGCCGCCCCGCGCCGGCACGTAGGCGCCCTGCCGATTGAGCGCCAGGTCGGTCTCCGCGCGCGCCAACTCCGACTCCAGCAGCCCCTCGTAGATGGTGCCGAACTCGCGTACCCCCAGCGAGCGGAAGTCCACCGGGCCGGGCACGCCCTCCGCGGTGTCGATTACCAGCAGCGCGCGCAGCGCCGCCTCGAAGGCGCCGTTAGACACCACGAGGCCGCCGAGCTCGGCCCCCGCCGGGGAAACTTCGGGATCGCTGGAAAACAGGCCGCCGTCGTAGGCCGGCACCGACCACGCCGCGTTGCCGCCCGCCACCGCCTCCCACAGCAGCGCCGTCTCCTGCCAGTGCCCGCTGCCGGCGGCAATCGGCGTGCCGCGGGCAACGCAGGCGGCGAGCTCCTGCGCCTTCTGCTTGAGCGAGCGGCGGCGGTAGGACTCGTTGAAGCGGTAGGGCAGCAGGTCGCGGTCCTCGGCGTAGGCGATGAACAGCAGCCGAAACAGCACCGTGAGCGCCATCTCGTAGGTGCGCTCGAGGTCCGCCGGGCCGGGCTCCCGGACGTTGCGCGCCGCGGCGATGCCCTGGGCCAGCACCGGCACCACCCGGTCGTAGATGCGCTCCCGCAGCCGCTCGGCCAGGTCGCCGGCGAAGCGCTGCGAATCGGCCAGCAGTTGGGTCAGGCTGCCGCCGGGAGCCAGCGCCTCCGCCGAGAACAGCAGCCACAGATAGGAGCCGTGCCGGTCAGCCAGCAGCGCCGGCTGGCACTCGACGTAGGTCTCGGTGCGGCCGCGGCGGCCGACGCCGGCATCGAGGCCGGTCGCGTAGAGGCGCAGCCGCTCCCCCTGCACCAGCACCACCCACGCCAAGTTCTCGGCGTCGGCCTTGGCCAGGGCGTAGCTCACCGGCGACAGGTTGTTGAAGCGCTCGGTACCGGCCTCCGGCGACTCGCTCTCGCGCAGCATCACCGCCAGCGCGAGGCGGCGGTCAGCGCCGCGCAGCAGACTGGTGAGGTTGTCGAGCCGCTCGACCCGGAATCCGAGCGCGGTGAGCAGGCCGTCGCCGCGCTTGCCGGCCGCGGCGACCGCCTTGCGCCCGGCGGCGCCCCAGTCGGCGCGTTGCGGGGCGCCGTGCTCCAACTCGTGCAGCGCCAGCAGCCCTTCGTTGTTGAGCCCGGGAAGCGCGGTCTCCAGCGACGGCAGAACCTGCGCCAGGAAGCGCAACGCGGCGTGGCGGTTCGGCTGCTCCAGCAGCGCGCGGCACAGCCGCTCCACCTGGCCGGCGTCCGCCTGGTAGACCGGCGGCGCCTCGCCGGAGGCGCCGCACAACGCCGCGCCGCCGGGATGGAGCACCACCAGCAGCACCGGCGCCGCGCGCCCCGCCCGGCGCTGCTTCCAGGTCTCCAGCAGGCGGGTCCGCCCCGGCGCCGCGGCGCACTCCGCCACCGCGACCTCCACGGCGTGCGCGCCGTTGCCAAGGAACAACCCGGCCGGCTGCAGCCGCGGGCGCGCTTCGTGCGGGGTCCACGGGCGCGCCAGAAGGTCGTCCAGAAACCCGCGCGCAGCCGCCATCCGGCCCAACGCTACCGGTAGCGCCGCTCCCCGCGCAAGTCCGCGCCGCCGGCGGCGCGGTGCCGGGCTGCTTTACTCCGGTGGTGAGTGGTGCGCTTTCCGGATTATCCGGGGATTCGTGCTATCCTTGGCGCATGACTGTGGAAACCGCACGGCGGACGCGGGAGCAGATGGTCCGCGATGGGTTCTGTGTCGTTCCCGAGGTGCTGACCGACGCGCTGGTCGCCGAGCTGCGGGAGGAGACCGCCCGCCTCAACGCGACCCAGCCGCATCACCCCGACACCAAGTACCAGGGCACCCACCTCGGCATCAAGTTCGCCGACAACCCGCTCATGGGCCGGCTGGCGGAGTGGCAGCCGGCGCGGCAGGCGCTCGAAGAACTGGGATTCGGCGACTTCGTGCCCGGCGAGTCGCTGCTGGTCCTTACCAAGCCGGCGCGCGGCCCGGCGCTCTACTGGCACCAGGACTGGATGCAATGGAACGATCCGCTGAGTTGCACGCCGTGGCCGCAGAAGGTCTTCGTCTCCTACTATCTGGAGGGCACCAACATCGAGAACGGGTGCCTGAAGATCATCCCCGGCACCCATCTCAAGCGCATCCCGCTGCACGACGAACTGGTCACCGCGCACGAACAGGGCGCCCGCTTCATCGAAGAGGACCATCCCGTGATGTTCAGCGACCACCCCGACCAGGTGAACGTGGAGGTGGGGCCGCGCGACATGGTGCTCGCCGACGCGCGCGTGCTGCACGCCGCGTACCAGAACCGGACCGACGGACCGCGCGACCTGCTGCTGCTGTGGCACAGCCGCCCCGACACGGTGCCCGCCTACTGGGACCGCGAAATCCCGCGCGCGCTCGCCGAACGCGACCCCGCCGCCGAATACGAGGGCACCCGCATCCCCGGCAAGTACCTGACCCCGTAGTTCACGTCCGCGCCGGCGGCGGGCCGTGGCGTCGGCGGATGGCTATCGGGGGAAACGCGAGATCGTCGGCCACGCGCCGCGCACGCAGCCGACGTGGCGGGTCAGTTGGTGCGGCTGCGGGGAGGTGGCGGTTGGCGTCTGCGGCTGTCCGTCGGGTCCAAGGTAGAGGCTACCCACCTCCGCGGCGGGCAGCGCCGCCACCGTTGCGCGGGCGTGCTCGAGCGCAGTAAGCCAGCGCTGCTTTAGCGCGCCGATGGCGAGCGGCTCTCGAAGGTTGAGCCGGTCGAGATCGGCCTGCGTATAGGCGACGTGGCGGCTGGCGTAGTCGAGCAGAAACTGCGGCGTGTATCCCGGGTCCTTGCCGCAGGCCGCCCACGCCAGCGCGCCAAGCGACAGGTAGGTGGCATGCAGGTGCAGGACGTCCACGAAGTCGCGGACTTCGCAACGCCCGGCCAGCGCCAGGACCTTGTTGGTGGCGGCATCGGCGTCGTGCAGCCGGTAGCCGCACCGGTCATCCCGCTGCACCGGAAAGAAGCGGTAGGCGCTGTCATGCGCCCACTCGATCTTCAGTTGCTCGTCCGCCGTGCTCACCACCGCGCGATGGAACGACGGCGTTCGCAGCAACCACGACAGATCGTATCCGGCGGCGCGCAACGTCGCCGCGTCCGTCTCGGCGCTCTGCGCGACGCTGTCCTCCAGGTCGTGAAACAGATCGAGGTCCTCGGAGTAGCGGGGCGTGTCCGGCGCGAGATGCAGCACGGTCGCGCCCGCGACGTAGCTTTCCGGATTGCGGTTGGCGGCGATGCGACTGAGCAGCGCCGCGTGCATGCGGGTTAGCGGCATAACTCCGCGGCAAGCCGAAAGCCGGCGCGGCCGCCGTTCTTCCGCAGCCCCTCGGCGATCATCGGCACCTCCGCCGGCGTGATCTCCAGGTCCGCCCGCAGATACCAGAAACACTGCGCGTGAAACTCCCGAAACGCCTCCCGCGCCGCCCGCACCCGAGCATCCTCAACCCGCTGCCGCACGCGTCCCATTCCCTTGACCACCGTCATGCATCGACTATTGTAGATCATGGCCTCCGCCGCATCCGACCGGCCCACTCCGCCGCCCGCCGACTCGGACGCTGAGGACCGCAACGCGCGGCCCGACCCGGCTGAGCGGCTCGACGAGGTAAATCGTAATCCAGCGCCCTGCTTGGCGGACGTCCGGGCGGTGGGGTTGGAGACGGTACGGAAACTCACCCGCGACGACTCGTGGTAAGGGCGGCGGTTAGCGGCGGTCTTCGGGAATCAGGCCGCGGGGGGCGAAGCGGAGGACCAGGAGCAGCACCAGCCCCATCACTACCGGGCGCATGTGGGCGGCGCTGCCGAGGAGATGGGTCTTGAGCGCGCTGTCGGCGGCCAGCGGGGAGGTGACCAGCTCCATCAGGCGCAACCCGATCGGTTCCGCCTGCACCCAGAAGAACCAGATGGCGAAGCCGCCGAGCACGGCGCCCCAGTTGTTGCCGGAGCCGCCCACGATCACCATCACCCAGATCAGAAAGGTAAAGCGCATCGGCTGGTAGGAGGCGGGGGTGAACTGGCCGTCGAGCGTGGTCAGCATGGCGCCGGCGATGCCCACCACCGCCGAGCCGAGCACGAACACTTGCAGGTGGCGGGCGGTCACGTCCTTGCCCATGGCGCGGGCCGCGGTCTCGTTGTCGCGGATGGCGCGCATCATCCGCCCCCACGGCGAGCGCAGCGCGGTCTCGGCAAGCCACATCAGAATGACCAGCGCCACCAGGAACAGGCCAGCGTAGCACAGCTTGACCACGATAGACGACAACTCCACGTGCGCGATACCGAGGCGCGCGGCCCAATCCTGAAACCACACCGCGTTCTGCAGGTCCACCTCGTAGGGCACCGGGCGCGGCAGACCGTTGACGTTCTTCACCCCGCGCGTGAGCCACTCCTCGTACTTGAGGAACGCGACGATGATTTCGGAGATGCCGAGGGTGGCGATGGAGAGATAGTCGGAGCGCAGGCTGAGGCTGATCTTGCAGATCCAGGCCGCGCCCGCGGCCAACGCGCCGCCAAGCAGCCACGACAGCACGATCGGCAGGCCGAAGCCGCCCAGATAGCCGGTGGTGGTGGGGTCCACCGCCTCGATGGCGGCCACCGCCGGCCCGAACACCAGGCGCGCGGCCACGTACCCGCCAACCACCAGCCCCCCTACCGCCAGCCGGCGGTAGACCGGATGCGCAATGCGGCGGCGCAGAAACAGCACCCCGGCGATGGCCAGCACCGCCAACGCCAGCGCCACCAGCACGCCGGCCCCGCCGGCGCGCCAGGCCGCGGCCACCGGCGGCATCGACACCAGCACTCCGGCCAGCCCGCCGAGTGCGGCAAACCCCATCACGCCGGCGTTGAACAGGCCCGCGTATCCCCACTGGATATTGACGCCCAGCGTCATGATCGCCGAGATCAGGCACAGGTTGAGAATCGCCAGCGCCAGCGACCAGCTTTGCAGCAGCCCCACCAGGCAGATGAGCGCCGCCATCACCGCCAGCAGCGCCGGCTTGCGGGGAATCCGCGCCATCCCCTGCGCCATCCTCCCGGCCGTCCCGTGCGCCACGCCCTCGCTCACGTGGACTTGCCGCTAAAGATGCCGGTGGGCCGCACCAGCAGCACCATCACCAGGATGAAGAACGACACCGCGAACTTGTAGTCGGTGGCGAGCAACTGCACGAGGCCCTCCGGGCGCCACCCCTCCGGCCCCAGGTAACTCAAAAACTTCTTGTAGGGATAGGTGAGCAGCACTTCCGAAAAAGCTACCACGAAGGCCCCGGCGATGGCGCCGAGCGGACTGCCCAGCCCGCCGACGATCGCCGCCGCGAAGATCGGCAGCAGCAGCGACAGAAAGGTGAACGGCTTGAAGCTCTTGTCCAGGCCGTACAACGTTCCCGCCACCGCCGCCAGGGCGCCGACGATCAGCCAGGTGACCGCCACCACCCGCTCCGGGTTGATGCCGGACAGCAGCGCCAGGTCCTCGTTGTCCGAGTAGGCGCGCATCGACTTGCCGGTGCGCGTGCGGCCCAGGAACCAGAACAGCCACGACACCAGCAGCACGGTCACCGCCGCGGTGATGACCTGCGTGGTCTTGACGGCCAGCCCCTCGGCCAGCCCGGTGGCGGCCTTGAACTGGCGGGCGCTCATTAGAAAGCGGGTGCCGTCGGTGAACACCTGATCGTCGGGGCCGATGATGAAGCGAATCAGCCCGTTGAGCACGAACATCACGCCCACCGAGGCCACCAGGAAGATCACCGACGGGGCGCGCCGGCGACGGTAGAAGCGGTAGATCAAGCGGTCGGAGAGCAGGCACAGGCCGCCGGCGAGCGCCATGCCGAGCGGCATGGCCAGCAGGGCGGTGGGCAGCGGGCCGAGGCTCACTTCCCAGGACTGCAGCAGCCAGGTGCCCAGGATGGTGACCATGGCGCCGAACGCCATGATCTCGCCGTGCGCGAAGTTGGAGAAGCGCAGCACGCCGTACACCAGGGTGACGCCCAGCGCGCCGAGCGCGAGCTGGCAGCCGTAGACGGTGGCCGGCACCACCAGGAAGTTGGTGACCAGCACGATGGCGTTGACCACGTCCTGCACCGCTCAACCTCCCAGAAAGGAGCGGCGGATTTCCGGGTTCGCCAGCAGCGCGGCGCCGGCGCCGGTGTGGCGGTTGCGGCCCTGCACCAGCACGTATCCGGTGTCCGCCAACGCCAGCGCCTGGCGCGCGTTCTGTTCCACGATCAGCACCGCCACGCCGCCGTGCGCGATGTCGATGATGCGCTCGAACAACTCACGCATCACGATCGGGGAGACGCCGGCGGTGGGCTCGTCGAGCATCAACACGCGCGGCCGGTTCATCAGGGCGCGGCCAATGGCCACCTGCTGGCGTTGGCCGCCGGACAGCTCGCCCGCGGGCTGGCGCCGCTTCTCGCGCAGGATCGGAAACAGGTTGAACACCTCGTTCATGGTGCCGGAAAGGTCGTCGTTGCGCAGGAACGCCCCCATCTCCAGGTTTTCCTGCACCGTGAGCGAGCGGAACACGTTCTCGTTCTGCGGCACGAAGCCCATGCCGCGGCGCGCCCGCGCCGGCGGCGCCAGCGCGGTAATGTCCTCGCCGTCCAGCAGCACGCTGCCGGCGCGCAGCCGCAGCATGCCGAACAGCGCCTTCATGGCGGTCGACTTGCCGGCGCCGTTGGGCCCCACCACCACCGCGATCTCGCCGTTGTCCACCGCCAGGGAGCAGCCGCGCAGGATGTCGGGGCCGCCGTAGCCGCCGGTCAGCCCCTCGCCGGTCAGCAGACTCACGTCCCGCTCACCTCTTGCTTGCTCGCTTCTTGCTTGCTCGCTTCTTGCTTGCTCGCTTCTTGCTTGCTCGCTTCTTGCTTGCTCGCTTCTTGCTTGCTCGCTTCTTGCTTGCTCGCTTCTTGCTCACTCTTGCGCCCCGCCCGGGTCACCAGCCCCGAACCGAGATACGCCTCGATCACGCGCTCGTCGGCCTGGATCACCGGGGCCGAACCCTGGGTCAGCACCTTGCCTTCCGCCAGCACGATAACCGGGTCGCACAGCAGCGAGATCAACTCCATGTCGTGCTCGATGATACAGAAGGTGTAGCCGCGGTACAGGTTGAGGCGCAGGATGGCGCCGGCGATCTCCTTCAACAGGGTACGGTTGACCCCGGCGCCCACCTCGTCGAGCAGCACCACGCGCGGCTCGGCCATCATCGTGCGGCCCAGCTCCAGCAGCTTCTTTTGGCCGCCGGACAGGTTGCCGGCGCGCTCGCCCGCTACCGCGCCGAGCTTGAGAAACTCGATCACCTCCTCCGCCTTGGCGCGGATGGCGGCTTCCTGATCGCGGATCTTGCGCGGCTTGAGCCAGACGTCGAGCAGCCGTTCGCCGGACTGGCCGGCCGGCACCATCATCAGGTTCTCCCGCACGGTGAGCGTGGAGAACTCGTGCGCCACCTGAAAGGTGCGCAGCACCCCCTTGGCGAACAACTCATGGGGCGCGAGGCCGGTGATCTCCTCGCCGTCCAGGAAGATGCGCCCGGAGCTGGGCCGGTAGACGCCGGCGATCACGTTGAAGAGGGTAGTCTTGCCGGCGCCGTTGGGGCCGATGAGACCGGTAATGGCGCCGCTCTCGATGGTGAGCGAGGCACCGTCGACGGCGCGGATGCCGCCGAAGCTCATGCGCAGATCTTCGACGACGATCATGCGCTCAGGGATGCGCCGGTTCGGCGGGCGATGCGCCGCCTGAAGTGGCCCAAACAGTGGACGGCCGCACGGGCGCGCGGCGGGCGGGCGCCGGCACCCATGCGACCGTCGCCTCCGTTAGCGGTAGCCGACTACTACGAACTCGCCGTTGCGGACCTCGTATTCGGCGTAGTTGCCGGCGCTCTCGCCGGGACCGATCAATTCCACCGCCGAGGCGCCGACGTAGTCGACCGCGCCGCCGCCCGCGATGATGTCGAGCGCCTTGCCCAGCTCACCCGGATAGATCTTCTCGCCGGGGGCGTTGGCGACCATCATCACCTGCTCCTTGAAGTCGGCGCTGTCGGTTGAGCCCGCCGCCTGCATCGACAACAGGATCAGCGCGGCCGCGTCGTACGACTCGCTCACGAACGGCCCGCTCTCGAAGCCGGCGGCCTCGACCAGCTCGCTGAGATGGGCGGCGCCGGGGCTGTCGGTGCCGGGCGCGGTGCCCACCGAGCCGTCCAGGTCGCCGCCGATTGCCTCGGCCAGGCTGGAGCCGATCATGCCGTCCGGGAGGAAGAACATGTCGAAGGCGCCGGAGTCCAGCGACGCCTGGATGATGCCCTTGCCGCCCTGGTCCAGGTAGCCGGCCACGATCAGGATTTCGCCGCCGACCGCGGCCAGCGCCGCCACCTCGGAGCTGTAGTCGCCCTTGCCATCCTCGTGCGGCGCGGAGATGGTGATCTCTCCGCCGCGCTTGGCCACGTTGGCGGCGATGCTGTCGGCGAGGCCCTTGCCGTAGTCGTTGTTGGTGTAGGTCAGCGCCGCTTCGGAAATGCCCATTTCATCCAGCATCTCGGCGATCACCGCTCCCTGGCGGGCGTCCGACGGCGAGGTGCGGAAGAACAGCCCGTCGTCCTCTATCGTCGACAGGGCGGGCGAGGTGGCCGACGGCGAGATCATCACGATGCCGTTGGCCTTGGCCACGTTCTGCAGCATGGCGATGGTCACGCCGGAACAGTCGCCGCCGACGATGGCGTTGACCCGATCCGAGGTCGCCAGGCGCTCGGTCGCGGCCACCGCTGCAGCGGAGTCGGTGCAGGTGGAGTCGCCGCGTACCGAGACGACCTCCAATCCGCCGAGCAACGCGCCGCTGTCGTTGACTTCGGCGATGGCCAGTTCCGCGCCGGCGGCCATGGCCGGCGTCAGCGATTCGATCGGCCCGGTGTAACCCAGGACCACGCCCAGCTTGACGTCCTGCGCGAACGCGGCGCCAGCCTGAACCAAGAGCAGCAGGAGTACCCCTGCCACGAGACGTCTCATCCTAATCCTCCCCCGGCGCGCCGGGCGTCCAAGGCCCAGTGCCGGCAACCCCAATATATCCGGCCGGCGCTTCCGCGGCAACGGCTCGCGCACCACCGGCGTCACCAAAACCGGCACCGCGTCAGAACGGGACCGGCCACGGTCAGTAGGATATGCTGTACGCCAGGAGGGTGGTACAGGTTGACGATGCCATCTCAAGCCGCCGCGCGGCGGCCCAACGTTCTTTGGGTGATGTGCGATCAGCTTCGCTGGGACGCGCTCGGCTGCACCGGCGGCGGCTACGTCCATACGCCGCACCTGGACGCGCTGGCGCGCCGCGGCACGCTGCTGCGCAACGCCTACTGCGCGTCGCCGGTGTGCTCGCCGGCGCGGGCGAGCTGGCTCACCGGCCTCTATCCTCACGCCACCGGGCAATGGGTCAACTACGGCCCGGAGCGCGGCGCCGAGCCCGGCGGCCGGCTGCGGGCGGACGCGGTAACCATCGGCGACGTGCTGGCCGGCGCCGGCTACCGTTGCGCCAACGTCGGCGTGTGGCACCTCGGCGGCGACGAGCACCCGCAACACGGCTTTACGCACGGCTGGCATACCCACCGCTACCACCGCGACGACGCGAGCGATCCCCTGACGCGCTACTTCGCGGACCAGGGAGTGCCCAACCTCTACCGCAGCGGCGCGCCGGGGGTGATTCGCTACGGCCGCAACTCCCTCCCCTTCGGCACCATCGAGGACCCGCGCCAGCAGCGCACCACCTGGACCGTGAACCGCGCCATCGAGGTGCTCGACCGGCTCGCCGGCGAGCCCTTCTTCCTGCTCTGCGGGGTCAAGGACCCGCACCCCGAGATGCTGGTGGCGCCGGAGCTGCTGGAACGCTACCCGGAAGCGGAGATTCCGCTGCCCGCTTCCCGCCACGACGAGTTGGCCGGCAAGCCGGCGTTCCAGCACCGCGCCAAGTTCCGCATTCCGCCCGGCACCCTCGACGATGACCGCTACCGCCGCATGCTGGCGCACTACTACGCCCTGGTGACCCACGTCGACGCCGAAGTGGGCCGCCTGCTGGACCACTTGCAGCGCCTCGGCGTCCACGACGACACGCTGGTGGTGTTCAGCAGCGACCACGGCGAGATGCTGGGCGAGCACGGCTTCGTCGAGAAGTGCCTGATGTACGAGGCGTCGGTGCGGGTGCCCTGCATCCTGTCGTGGCCGGCCGGGCTGCCCGCCGGGCGGGAGCTGCACTGCCCGGTCGGCGGCACCGACCTGATGCCGACGCTGCTGGAGCTGGCCGAGGCTCCGCTGCCCGGCCTGCTCGACGGGCGTTCGCTGGCGGAGCCGCTGCGGCGCGGCGAGGAACCGGCGCCGGCCCCGGTGCTGGCGGAGATCGCCAGCCAGGACGCCATTTACGGCGGCAGCCGCGAGCCGGACCAGCTCGCCGCCCACGTCATGCTGCGCGCCGGCGACTACAAGTACGTGCGCAACCGTCACGGCCTCGACGAGCTGTACGACCTGGCGGCGGACCCGGGCGAGCAGCGCAACCTGGCCGCGGACCCGGCGCACGCGCGGCGGGTGGCCGACCTGCGCCGGCAGATCGCGGACCTGGTGCGCGTCACCGGTCCCGGCCCCTACGCCTGGTGCGCGTGACGGGCGCCGGCCAGCAGGCGCGGCGCCGCCGCGCCGCCCACGTTGCACGGGCGCGCCGGTTGTGGCATCATCGAGCCATGAACCGGGGGATCGCGTGTCGATAGAAACCCATCGCCAAGTGTTGATGCGCTTCCATGAGGAGGTGTTCAACCAGCGCAACCTGGCCGTCATCGACGAGGTGCTGCACCCCCGCTACGCGCATTATGACGCCGGCAGCAAGAGCGCCGACGAGCACAAGAAGATGCTCGCGGATCAGCTCGCCGGCCAGAGCGACTTCCGGGTCGCGGTGGAACGGGTCATCATCGAGGGCGACAGCGCCGCGGTGGAGGTGTCCCACTACCAGGGCGAGCGCAAGTACCGCAGCGGCGTGGCGTTGTTCAAGTTCGAGGACGGCCTCATCATCAGCGACCGCTTCTGGTACCGCCTGGTCGACGGCTCGCCGCCGGCAACGGGCGGCGGCGCGTAAGTCGTAAACGGCTTCCGCGCCGCCGCGCGCGCCGGCAGCCGGCTGCTCCGGCTCACCGGCGCGCCCCGGTGATCAGGCGCAGGTGTTGGCGGCCCCCGGCGTCGGGGTCATGAGCACGAAGTCCGCGCGGTTGTCGTTGGTGTCGCGGCCGTTGGGGCAGCGCCCGATCGACTTGACATCGGTGTCGCTTGGCGCCGATGCGCCCTCGCCGGTACCGTCGGCGGTTCCCTCGTACTGCACCGCGTCCACCACCTTGTCGTCCGCTATCTTCACGATGCGCACGACGTCGGGGCCTTGCTGCAGGCCCTTGCTGTCCAGCGTCTCCTTGACGACGTCCGACCCCAGCGGGGTAATCACTGCCGTGTCGCCAATGACCAGGTACTTGCCGGCGCCCAACGAACTGGTGAGCGTGTAGGTGGCATACGGCTCGTCGCCGCTGCCGTCGACCATCTCGATGCGGTAGGCGCTCAGATCCACCGCGTTGGTGCCGGGATTCAGAATCTCGACGAACTCCGCGGCATCGCTGCTCCCCGGCGTGTCGTAGTCGATCTCGTTGATCACCAGCTCCGTCGGCAGTTGCAGGGCGTTGGGGAACAGGTTGGCCGGCACCTGGAAGCTGGCGGTGGAGCTGAGCGCGCCCTGGGTGGCGGTGACCGCCAGGGTCCCGGTCTTGGTCTGGTCGTAGCCGGTCAGCAGGGCGGGATTGGTGGTCGCGCCGTTGAACGAGGTGCCGGCGACCGCGGACTGGCCGGAGGTAAAGCTCCAGGAGTAGGTCACCGCTCCCTCGCTCGAATGGGATACGTCGGCGGTCCATTGCACCCCGGCGGGCGTGCGCCTGCCGGCCACGCTCAGCACCGCCGGCCCGAGGTTGGCAGTCAGGCTCGCCGGCGCGTCCACGGTGATGCGGAAGTCCACCGCGACGCTGTTGCCGGCGGCGTTCGTCACCGCGACCTGCACCGTGTACCCGCCCTTCACCGCGGGCGCGGTGTACGTGCTGGTGATGGTGGCGGTCCCGGTGCTGCCGCTCCCCGGATTGTCAGTGGTGGCGGTTCCGCTGGGCGGCGCGAAGGTGCCGCCGCGGAACTCGTAGTTCAGGGTCTCGGCCTTCTTTCCGGTGACCGACACGGTGACCGTGCCCGTGCCCGTGGCGCGGATGGTCTCCACCGTGATTGCCGAGACGACCGGGAACTGGCCGGCGTTGCTGCCGGTGACCGCGGCGAGGTTGATCGTCAGCGCGGCGGTCTCGCGCGCCAGGGTGGCGGTGTGGGAGCCGCGAAACAGCACGGTGTCGCTGTCGTTCTTGGCTTCCGCGGTAAAGGTGATCTCCGTGCCGAGGGTGATTCCCGTGAGGGTGCCCACCCAGCCCCCCGCCGACTTGGTGAGCGATGCCGTGACCAGCGGGTCCTGGTAAGTGCCGCCAGCGTCGTTCCCGGCGGCGGTGATGGTGACCGAGGTTACGTCGTCGTGGCTGCCCAGCGCGGTGCCGAGCGACTGCTGCGGCGCGAACCGCAGGTCGAACCGAGGTACGGCGGCGCCCGGCATCACCACTGCGGGCGCCGGGCCAGGGGCGTACAGGGAGTGCGCCGCGTCCGGCGCCGGAGTCAGCGTCGGGACGGCTACGCGTACGGCGATGTTCGCGGTCGGATACTGCGGCGGCGGCGCCGAGGTCGGAGCGAATGCCGAGCCCGAAGCGGGCGGCATCAAGTCGGAACAGGCAGCGAGTGCTGCGACGAGGACCGCCAGTGTCAGGCGGCCCGAAAGAACGGAAAAACGATGCATGCCCTATACCACCGCCCACCATCCGCCGCGCTTTTGCCGCCAGAAAATTTATCGCGCCCACCTCGGAGCGGGGGCGCCGGATTGTCCGAGTCCGGTTTCTACCTCAGGCGCGGAAGACGGTTTCGGGGCCGTAGCGGGCCACGAAGCCCAGCTCCGCCTCGATGCGGCGCACGTCGTACGCGCTGTCCCACTCGTGGCCGGGGCGCTCGAACCAGCTCAGGTCCACGTCGTCGCCCCACCACCGGTGCAGCACCTCGGCCACCGGCGCCGCCACCCAGGCGCGCGGCCCGGTAGCGTTGAGAATCCGCAGCCCCGGCTTCAGCGGCGACTCCACCGCGGCGGTGAACGCCGCCACCGCGTCCCGCAGGGTCATCATGGTGATGCTGCCCAGCGCCCACTCGGTGAGCGGCCTCGGCTCCACCAACGGGCGCGGCGCGGAGTCCGGGCACACCGAGGAGAGGCGCAGGTTGATGACGTCGAGCCCCGGATCCTGGCGCTGCACGTAGCGGGTGAGCTCCTCCATCAGGTACTTGGACAGGCCGTAGCCGTCGCGGTCCAGGCAGGGATGCTCGTCCGGGATCGGCAGCGCCAGCGGCCGGAACGCCTTGCTCTGAAAGCCCACCGCGGCGATTGAACTGGCCGTCACGATCTTGCGGCAGCCGCGGTGGCGCAGGTAATGGAGCAGGGTGCGGGTGCCCACCGCGTTGACCATGATCGCCGTGTGTTCGGGGGCGCCGCCGGTCACCGCGCCCAGATGCACCGCGCCGTCAAAGCGATGTTCGTCCAGCCGTAGCAGGTCCTCATACTGCTGAAAGTCCCCGCGCACGGTCGTCACCCCCAGGTCGGGCCGCCCGCGCGCCAGCGCCACCACCTCATGCCGCTGCGCCAACTCCCGCACCAGCGCGCGCCCAATGAACCCGCTCGCCCCGGTCACCAGAACCTTCATCCCGCTCGCTCCTCGGTAGGTCGACGCATCCCCCGGCGGCCGGCCAAGAAAGCCATGACCACCCCAGTAAATCCAGCTCCTATAGCGGAATAGCCCCCAATGCTCTTGTCGAAAAGGAGCAGGGTCCCGCCAACTACAAGAGCCGTCATGGCTATGATGAATGCAAACACTTGACCGCGGTCGGCTCGCTTTATGCCCTTTCCGACAATCGCCGCATCCATTTTCCTGCGGTGTTCACCCTCATTTTCAAACGAACGGAGGATTATCTCAGTCGCTCTGGGATGAGCTTCGTTATACTGCCTAAGGATTTCAGGCGGAGGTAAGGGCCCCTGGTAATAGACTGTCTCCCTGACCGCAACCGCGCGGTCACGCGGGGTTACTCTGTCAGGCTGGGGGCGCAGCTTCGGTGTGGTGCGTCTTCTCCGACTCATATTGAGACACGGCTTTCAACAGATCGCCCGCAACTGCCCTGAAGTCATCGTAGAGAGCCTGAGCATCAGCCTCCTCGCCCGTCCTTTCGGTGTCCGACTGGATGTTGGGGTCGAGCACACCAAACAGATCCAACACGCTGCCCATGCCCTGAAGGAATGTTGGCAAGCTATACCGCAAAGATGACGGATGATGCCGAGATGCGGACGATTTACTGGACGTCACCGTACTCATAATGAGTAGTTACCACCAATCTCTCGCGGCTGTCAACAACAATAGTGTTGTTGACAGCCGCGGCATGCGCCGGACGTCTCAGTGGGTGATGGCGCCGCGGCTGGCGGAGGAGACCAGGCGCGCGTACTTGGCCAGGGCGCCGCGGGTGTAGGTGATGGGGCGCTCCGGCAGCGCGGCCAAGCGCCGGCGCAGCTCGTCCGCCGACAGATCCACCGTGATCGACTTGCGCTCCAGGTCGAGGGTGATGACGTCGCCCTCGCGGACCGCGGCGATCGGCCCCCCGGCCTGCGCTTCGGGGGCGATGTGGCCCACCACGATGCCGTGGCTGCCGCCGGAGAAGCGCCCGTCGGTGATCAGCGCCACGTCAGCGATCAGCCCTGCCCCGGCAATCGCCGAGGTCAGGGCCAGCATCTCGCGCATGCCGGGCCCCCCGCGCGGCCCCTCGTAGCGAATCACCAGCACGTCACCCTTGCGCACCTGCCCTTTGAGAATCGCCTGCAGCGCGCCCTCCTCGGCGTCGAACACCCGCGCCGGGCCGCGGTGGCGGCGCACCGTCACGCCCGACGACTTCAGCACCGCGCCCTCCGGCGCCAGGTTGCCCTTGATCACCAGGATGCCGCCGCTCTCCTTCAACGGCCGGTCCACCGGATACACCACGTCCTGCCCGTCGAGCCGCACCTCGACGCCGGCCAGGTTCTCGGCGATGGTGCGCCCGGTGACGGTAATGCAGTCGCCGTGCAGCAGGCCGGCGTCGAGCAGCATCCGCATCACCATCGGCACGCCGCCCACCTGATCGAGGTCCTTCATCACGTAGCGCCCGGCGGGTTTCAGGTCGGCCAGCGTCGGGGTGCTCTCGGCAATCGGGTTGAAGTCGTCGATGGTGAGGGCCACCTCCGCCTCGTGGGCGATGGCGAGCAGGTGGAGGACGGCGTTGGTGGAACCGCCAAGCGCCATCACCAGGCGGATGGCATTGAGAAACGCCTCCCGGGTCATCACGTCGCGCGGCTTGAGGCCGCGGCGCAGGCACTCGATCACCGCGGCGCCGGCGGCGCGCAGGTCCTCTTCCTTGCGCTTGTCCACCGCCGGAATCGACGAGTTGCCCGGCAGCGCCATGCCCATCGCCTCCACCGCCGAGGCCATGGTGTTGGCGGTGTACATGCCCCCGCACGCGCCCTGGCAGGGAATGGCGGCGCGTTCGATGCCGGCGCGCTCTTCCTCGTCGATGCGCCCCGCGCTGAAGGCGCCCACCGCCTCGAACGCCGAGATGATGTCCACGTCGCGGCCGCGGAACACGCCCGGCAGAATGGTGCCGCCGTAGACGAACACGCTGGGGATGTTCATGCGCGCCATCGGCATCACCGTGCCGGGGATGGTCTTGTCGCAGCCGCCGATGCCGAGGATGGCGTCGAACTGATGGCCGATGGTGACCAGCTCGATGGTGTCGGCGATGGCGTCGCGGCTCACCAGCGAGGCTTTCATGCCCTCGTGGCCCATCGCCTCGCCGTCGGTCACCACGAAGGTGTTGTAGCGCAACGGGAAGCCGCCTGCCTGGCGCACGCCGGCCTTGGCCTGCTCGGCGAGGTCGTCCAGGTGCATGTTGCACGGCGTGACCTCGGAGCCGGCGCTGGCGATGCCCACCAGGGCGCGGTCGAAGTCGGCGTCCTGCATGCCGACGGCGCGCAGCATCGCGCGGTTGGGCATGCGCTCGACGCCGGCGGTCATGTTGCGGCTGCGGCTGTTCAGGGGTGTGCTCACGGTGTGCTCCTTGGTGATGGGGGGATGGCGCCGCTCAGCCGGCGGCGAACGCGTTCAGGTAAGGGAGCCGCGCCGCCGCCGCCCGGATCTGCTCGCGGTTGGCGAGCAGCAGCGTGGTCGAGTCCCAGGTGCCGCGCACCAGGGCGCGGCGCGCGCCGTCCGGCAGTTCCGCGGCGCAGCTCAGCGAACCGGCGCTGACCCGGCCGGCTTGCAGGTCGACCGTTACCTCGGTGGCGGGCTGCTCGGTCACCAGCGCCCGCAGGCGTTCCAGGTCGGCGGCCGCGGCGCGCACCGCCGGAATCCCCAGCACGGTGCAGTTGCCGGCGAAGATCTCGGCGAACGACTCGCCCACCAGCGCCCGGATCCCGAACCGTTGCAGCGCCTGCGGGGCGTGCTCGCGGGAGGAGCCGCAGCCGAAGTTGCGCCCCACCAGCAGGATCGAGCCGCCGGCAAAGCGCGGGTCGTCGAACGGATGGACCCGGCCCGCCCTGCGGTCGGCGGCGCGCTCGTCGATGAACGCCGCTTCGCCCAGGCCTTCGAACGTCACCTGCTTCAGGTAACGGGCCGGGATGATGCGGTCGGTATCGACGTCGCTTCCCGGCATCGAAATAGCGCGCCCCGTAGTGACCGCGCGCACGGCCTCGCTCATGACGCCCCTCCCAGGGCCGCGCCGGGCCGTCCCTGGGACCGCCCGATCAAGTTACTGTTGGCGCAAGACATTATACCTCCACGGCGTGATGCAAGTTTGGTTTGCGGAAAGAACAAGCGCATCAGCCAGTCAACGATGACGTTTACCTGGCTGACGTTCGGGTCAAGGAAGCGCGCGGTGATTGCGCGGCCAAGCGGCATCCCAGGCTCCCGCTGCCAAGCGAGCCAAGTATGAATGATTGCCTTGGACTCCGCTACTTGCCGAAACCGGCGGTCGGCCGGCGGAATGGCGGCCACGCTCGCCTTCACGCGGTCGAACAACGAACTCGGCTGCGGCACCAGGAATCTGAGGAAGTCCTCCATAATCCCGCCAGTCCGATTGTCCGGCATGATCCACACGCCGACACGCGGAAGAAGCAGGTCTTCGGGAGACTCGGGAGACTCCACAATGGTTCCATTGACTACGGGTTGGTCAGGCACGTCCCCGTATCCGACCTCCACGAGAGAATCGCGTACCTTACGCCAGCGGCGATCAATACTGGCGTCGGCGTCCACAACGACACCCACCACGTCCCCTTCCGCGCTCGCTTTGAGTTGGACCGGAACTGCCTCCAAAAGCTCCTCTACGCTGCCATGCGGACGTACTTCGTCGAGCTTCGGGACGCTACGCTTTCCGCATAGGTGCTTCATGACGTGTTCGTCGTTCGGACCCTCAACGAGCAGTATGTTTTGGCCCAATTCAGCGTACCTCAATCCGCTCGCGCGCAGCGACTGCCACTTCCCTTTCGGCAAACACCGTAGGAACGATCCCGTCGCCCTTGCGGGCAAGACGCAGCAGGACGCCGGCGTTGGGATGCTCCGCCGCGGCCTTCTGAAACGCCTCGATTGCGTCCCAACTGTGGGTAGTCGCAAACACCTGTGTGTCAAGTTTCCCCGCCAGACGGAAGATGATGCGCCATGCTTGCAACTGTACCGTGTGGTGCAGCCCATTCTCGAACTCATCGATCAGCATCAATCGACCACGAGCGTTGAGAAGCCCGAGGATCATGGCGAACAGACGATTCATCCCATCGCCGAACAGGCGCAACGGAACTGGCTGCGGCAGGTTGTCAGTGCGGACGAACGCGGTCCGGCGCCGGCCGGAACCGTTACCACCAACCATGGTAACTCTGGCGATATGAGGATCGATGATACGTAGCGCTTCCACGACGTCCTGCTCGTCATCGGAAAGCGCTACACGGTCCCAGAACGTTCCCATCTCCGCGGTACTTTCACCGCTGCGGGCACCAATGACGACGCAGCCCAAGCCATCCTTTTGTCTGCCACTCCTCTGAAAATTCAGGTTGGTACGGAGGTTCTCGATCTCGTGAATACGAATTCCGTCAGGAGTAATGATGACGATCGAGGCCGCTCCCTCAGGATCATTGGGGCCATGCTCATTGAACGTGAGGTTACCGTTCTCGTCACGCTCCCGTGAGAACCAGCTCACGTGAATTGTGACTTCTCTTGGATGGAATCTTCCATCCGTCGAAATGGCCAACGGCTTCGACTGCTCCGCAACGTCGGGGAAGCCGTGGAACAGGCCGGCGACTTGAAGATTGTCATCGCGGCTGCCGGCCAGCCCTGCGTCCGGGCCGGCGGCGTATTCCTCGCGGTCGCGCAGTATGTCCCGTAGCTCATCCATCGCCCCGCCGGTGGCGAGAATCCGAATTCCTTCCAGTAGCGACGACTTTCCGGTGTTGTTTTTCCCGGTAATCAGGTTTACGCGACCGAGCCCCCGCACGCGTAACTCACGGAACGTGCGGAATCCCTTGAGCGTTACGTTGGCGAGCGGAAGAGCCATCTACGGGAACGCCGGCGCGATCAGTTGAGCAGGTCGCGGACGTCGGTGACGGCGCCGTTTACGGCGGCGGCGGCTACCATAGCCGGGCTCATCAGCAGGGTGCGTCCGGTGGGCGAACCCTGGCGCCCGATGAAGTTGCGGTTGGAGGAGGAGGCGCTCACCTGCTCCCCTGTCAACTTGTCGGGGTTCATCGCCAGGCACATGGAGCAGCCGGCGCCGCGCCACTCGAACCCGGCGGCGGTGAACACCTCCGGCAGCCCCTCGGCCGCAGCCTGCTGCGCGACCTGCCGGGAGCCGGGCACCACCAGCGCCTTGACTCCCTTGGCGACCTTGTTGCCGCGCACCACGCGCGCCGCTTCGCGCAGGTCGGTCAGGCGGCTGTTGGTGCAGGAACCGATGAACGCCACGTCGATCCTGGTGCCGGCGATCGGGTCGTTCTCGGTCAGGCCCATGTGGCGGTAGGCCGCGGCCGCGGTGTCCTGCTCGTCCGCGGGCACTGCGCGCAGCCGCGGCAGCCGGTCCGACACCCCCAGCGACTGGCCGGGGTTGATGCCCCAGGTAACCACCGGCTCGATTTCCTCGGCGCGCAGCATCACCTCGTCGTCGAAGCTGGCGTCCGCCGCGGAGGCGATTCCGCGCCAGTATTCCTCGGCGCGCTCCAGCGCCGCGCCGGCCGGGGCGTAGCGGCGCCCGCGCAGGTAGTCGGCGGTGGTGCGGTCGGGGTTGACGTAGCCGACCCGCGCGCCGCCCTCGATGCTCATGTTGCAAATCGACATGCGCTCGTCCATCGACAGCGCCGCGATGGTGCTGCCGGCGTATTCGTAGGCGTAGCCGATGCCCCCCTTTACCCCCAGCGCGGCGATGATGGAGAGGATGATGTCCTTGGCGTAGACCCCGGCGCCGAGCGCGCCGTCGACGCGGATACGGCGCACCTTGGGCTTGGTCACCGCCAGCGTCTGGGTGGCCAGCACGTCGCGCACCTGGGAGGTGCCGATGCCGAAGGCGATGGTGCCGAAGGCGCCGTGGGTGGAGGTGTGGGAGTCGCCGCAGGCGATGGTCATGCCCGGCTGGGTGAGGCCCAACTCCGGGCCGATGACGTGGACGATCCCCTGGTGCTCCGAGTCCAGCCCGAAGAAGGAGATGCCGTGGCGGGCGACGTTGCGCTCCAGCGCCTGAAACATCTCCTCGGCGAGCGGATCGCTCAGCGGCCGCGCCTGGCGGTCGGTAGGCACGATGTGATCCACCGTGGCGAAGGTGCGTTCGGGATGCATCACCGGCAGGCCGCGTTCCTCCAGCATTTGGAACGCCTGCGGGGAGGTCACCTCGTGCACCAGGTGCAGCCCGATGAAGAGCTGGGTCTCGCCGGTCTCCAGGGTGCCCACGGTGTGCAGCTCCCAGACCTTGTCGAACAACGTAGCTTGCGACATGGATGGCCAGAATAACCGCAACGGCGCCTGCGCGACAACGCACCCCGCCCGCCGCCCGGCCGCGCCGGCGGGCCGCTTCCGGCGCGCCGGCGCCTCACTGTACCAGCGGGGACGGGGAACGGGGCGGGGGTTGGGATTGCGGTGCGCCCTTGGGGACGCGGGCGGCCAGCCGGGCGCCGGCGGACACCAGCAGGAAGACGGCCACGCACACCAGGGCTACGGCGGCGCCCGAGGCGACGCTGAAGTAGTAGGAGAGATACAGCCCGATTACGCCGGAGACGATGCCGATTGCCGCCGCCGCCAGCACCGTGTGGTGAAAGCGGCGCGTGACCTGCAGCGCCGCGGCGGCCGGAGCCACCATCAGGGTCACCACCAGCGCGATGCCGATGGTCTGCAGCGCCACCACGATGGCAAGCGCGATCAGCAGGTACTGCAGGTAGGTAAGCAGGCCGCTCCGCAGGCGCAAGGAGGCGGCGAAGGCGCGGTCGAAGGTGACCAGCACCAACTCCTTGTACAGCAGCAGGACGACCGCCGTGATCACGAACGACGCGGCGGCGATGCGCAGCAGGTCGCCGGCGCTCACGCTGAGCACGTTGCCGAACAGGAAGTGCAGCAGGTCCACGGCGAAGCCGCGCACCGTAGACATGATCGCGATGCCGAGCGCGAACATGCCGGCGTACACCACGCCGACCGCGGCGTCCTCGCCAATCCGCGAGCGCTGCACCAGGGCGGCCATGCCCAGGGAGGCGAGGATGGCCGTGGCCGCGGCCCACCAGAACAGGCGGTTGCGGTCGGGGCCTTGCAGCAGGTAGCCGACGGCGATGCCGGGCACCAGCGAATGGGCCAGGGCGGTGCCGATGTAGGACATGCCGCGCAGCACGGCGAAGGTGCCGACCAGCGCGCAGACCGCGGCCACCATGGTGACGGCCAGCAGGGCGCGGACCACGAACGGATAGGCGAACGGCGCCAGCAGCAGCTCGATCATACCGCGCGCGCGCTCCCGGGCGGGCCGCTGGCGTGGACGGCGTGATCGCAGTGGCTGTCGGGCAGGGCGTAGCCGCCGCCGTCGGCGTCGATACGGCGCAGGTTGGCGCCGTAGGCGGCGGCCAGATGGCCGGGCGCCAGCACCTCGTCCGGCGCGCCGGCGGCGACCAAGCGCCGGTTCAGCAGCAGCACGCGGCCGAGCCGCTCGGCAATCCCGAGGTCGTGGGTGGCCACCATGAGCGCGGCCGCGGAGCCGACCGCGTCAAGGGTGGCGGTGAGCTGCCGGCTGGCCTCGGCGTCCAGGCCGGCGTACGGTTCGTCGAGCAGCATGATCTCCGCCTCCTGCGCCAGCGCGCGGGCAATGAACATGCGCCGCTGCTGGCCGCCGGAGAGTTCCGCAATCGGGCGCCGGCGCAGCTCGCCGATGGCGACCCGTTCCATCGCCTCGGCGACGATGGCGCGGTCGCGGCGCCGCAAATAGCGGAAGTAGCGGACCCGGGCGACGCGCCCCATCGCCACCACGTCCTCGACGGTGGCCGGAAAGCGCCAGTTGACCGCGGCGTGCTGCTCGATGTAGGCGATGCACACGTGCCGGTCGGGGTCGCTGCCGGAAACCCGCACCGCGCCGGACGAGGGGCGCAGGAGGCCGGCGATCAGTTTGAGCAAGGTACTCTTGCCGGCGCCGTTGGGCCCCACCACCGCAAGGCGCTGGCCGGGCGCAAGGCGGAAGGAGACCCGCTCCAGGGCGCAACGCCCGCCGTAGTGAGCCCACGCGTCCCGCAGCTCCAGCAGGACGCTCCCCGCGCTGTGGGCTTCCTCGCGCCCGTAGCCGCCCGCGCCGTGCGCCCGCCTGCCCCCAACGATCTTCCGATGACCAGCCGCCAACTCTCCCATAGCGTAATGATAATACATTATCATTAGCTTGTCAATAGCAGTTTCGCCGGACCGGGCGCCGGCAGCCGTCCTGCGGGCCGCGCCGTACGCACCTTATCACTGATGCGCGACGTGGGGTAGGTTCGCGCTGAGGCATGGCGTTTGCGGCTGACTCTCCGCTCCCGCGCGTGCGGCACGTGGACGTGGTCCCGGTAGGCCAGCGGGGCCGGCGGGCGTTCTACGTGCGCGACCCGCTGGCGTTCGCACCGGAGCCGCTGGTGCTGGGGGCCGCGGGGCTGGTGATTCTATCCCACCTTGACGGCCGGCACTCCATCGATCAGGTGCGCGCGTCGCTGAAGCGGCAGTTCCCGGGCAGCGACGTGGCCGCCGCCGAGATTCGAGGTCTGCTGAACACGCTGAGCCGGGGTTGCTACCTGGACGACCAGGTGGCGGCGGCGCGCATCGCCGAGGTGTGCGCGGAGTTCGAGCGCGCCGCGGTGCGCCCGGCGTGGCACGCGGGAACGGCCTATCCGGCCGACCCGCAGGAGCTTGCCGCGCTGCTCGACCGCTTCTTCGCGGCGGCCGCGCCGGCGCCGGCCACTCCGGCCGCGGGCGCCCGGCTGGCGGCGGTGATGTGCCCGCATATCGATCTGCGCGCCGGCGGTGAGGTCTATCCGCCCGCGTTTGCGGCGCTGGCCGCCGCCGCGGGCGAGGCCGAGCCGTTCGAGCTGGTCGTCATCCTCGGCGTGGCCCACAACGGCGGCACCGAACCGGGAAAGAGCTTCGCCATCGCCAGCGACAAGCACTACGTGACGCCGTTCGGGCAGGTACCGACCGCCGGCCGCGTCATCGAGGAGTGGTCGCGCCGCGCCGGGCGCGACGTGACCGACCGGCAGTGGCAGCATCGCACCGAGCACTCGGTGGAGTTCCCGCTGCTGTTTCTGCAGTACGTGCAGGCGCAGGCAGAGCTGCCGCCGTACGAGGTGGTGCCGGTGCTGCTCGGCGGCGTCGACCATCACCTGCACGCCGGCAGCGATCCCCTGCAGGCGCCGGAGGTCGCCGCCGAACTGAGCGCGCTCCGGGCCGCGGTGGCGGCCAGCGGCAAGCGCGCGCTCTACCTGCTGAGCGTGGACCTGGCGCACGTCGGCCCGAAGTTCGGGCACCCCGAACGGGTGGACGACGCGGCCGCGGCGGCGTGCGAGCAGGCCGACCGCCGCCTGCTGGGCTTCGCCGAACGATTTGACGCCGCCGGCTTCACCCGCTCCCTGCACGCCGACCGCAACGGCCGCAACGTGGACGCGGTGTCCGGGCTGTTCTCGCTCTACCCGCTGCTGGCCGGCGGCGACTGCCGCGGCAAGCTGCTCAGCTACGCCCAGAACCGGCAGCAGGACACCGGTTCGCTGGTGAGCTACGCCAGCATGGCCTTCTACCAAACGCCGGCGCACCCGGCGCCGGCCAGCGGCTGACGAGGCCCGCGCCGGCGGTTGTGGCCCTGCGGGTGCAGGCCGTGAACCGCGGCCGGCGCACCGTGTTGGCGGCGCATCCCAGCACTTCGGCGCCGGCGGCGCGAGGCTGAGCGGTGTTGACCGGCGGCGCCCGCCGGCTATCGTAGTATTCTCAGGCGTTCCATTGACGCGAGGGAGGGCAACTCACAGGTGAACGAGATCCAACGGTACGAATTCGACCGGCAGGGGTTTCTGGTGATCCCCAACCTGCTGGCGCCGGCGCAGGTGGCGGTCCTGGCCGCCGCGGTGGACGCCCTCGAGGAGCACGCGGTGGCGCGCCTCGACGCGCCGCCGCGCAAGCGCAGCCCGTGGGGCGGGGAGTACCACCGCGATCTCGACCTGGGGTATCACGCGAAGGGCGCCCGGGCGGAGGGGGCCACGGTCATGGTCGAGGACTTCTGGAACGCCGACCCCGCCTTCGACCTGCTGCTCGGTCATCAGCCGACCCTGGACTACGTGGCGGCGGTGATTCAGGGGCGGCCCACCATCAACAACTCTGAACTCCGCATCCGCTACCGCGGCAACCGGAGCAACACCCACGGCGGCACGCGCGCGGCCCACGGCAAGTACCGCTACCACGTCAACCGCCACGGCATCGACTGCATGATGGTGCGGATGGTCTACTTCCTGCACGACGTGAGCAACGAGCAGGGGGCGTTCTGCGTCATTCCAGGGACGCATAAGGGTAACTTCGACTGTCCCTACGACACCAATAACCCCGACCTGGAGCCGGGCGTGGTCGGCCTGGAGGTCAAGGCCGGGGACGCGATCTTCTTTACCGAGGCGCTACGCCACGGCGGGTTGACCAATCGCTCCGCGCAGGTGCGCAAGACGCTGCACGTCGGCTATGGCCCGCACTTCATGATGTCGCAGAACATCGCCACCATGGACGAGCTGCCGTACCTGACCGCGGCCACGCGCGCCCGGCTGAGCGCGGCGCAACTCGCCCTGTTGCGCCCCTACCCCGAAGGCTGAAGCGCCCCGCCGCCGGCGCGGCCGGTCAGCGCGCCAGCCAGGTACTGAAGCGCTCGTTCATCTCGTCGCCGTAGTCGCTCCACCATTCCCAGTCGTTGTGCAGCGCGCGGCGCATGTTGGCGGGGCTGGTCGGCATGTGCGGCGCCATCTCGACGCCGGTCTCAAGGTGGGTGGAGATCAACGCGGTGCCGGAGCGGCGCACCGGGCTGTAGGAGATGTAGTGGCCGACCGCGGCCATCGACTCGGGGCGCGCGGCAAAGGCGATGAAGCGGCGCGCCGCCTCAAGGTTGCGGGTGCCGGCCACGATCACCAGTTGGGTGTTGTCGAACAACTGCCCGTCCCACACGATCTCGAACGGCTGACCCTCCAGCACCTGGGCGTTGAAGATGCGGCCGTTGTAGGCGGTGCTCATCACTACTTCGCCGTCGGCCAGCATCTGCGGCGGCTGGGCGCCCGTCTGCCACCACACGATCTGATCCTTGATCGTGTCCAGCTTGCGGAAGGCGCGGTCTACGCCGGCGGGGGTGCTGAGGGTGGCGTACACCTGGTCCAGCGGCACGCCGTCGGCCAGCAGGGCGAACTCCAGGTTGTCCTCCGGGGTGCGGCGCATGCCGCGGCGGCCGGGGAAGCGCTCCAGATCAAAGAAGTCCTCGATGGTCTCCGGGGGCCGGTCCGGGAACGTCCGGGGATGATAGGCGTAGATAGTGGAGAAGAAGATGGTGCCCATGCCGCAGTCGGTCAGGGTGTCGGGAAAGAAGTCGTCCGCGGCCGGGGTGCCGTCCGGCGCCGGCGGCAGGTCCTCGACGTCGATGAACTCCAGCAGCCCCTCGTCGCAACCGCGCACCGCGTCGGCCACGTTCAGGTCGACGATGTCCCAGTGCACGTTGCCGGTCTCCACCTGCGCGCGAATCTGGGCCAAGCCGCCGTTGTAGTCCTCCAACCGCACCTCGATCCCGGTCTCCGCCGTGAACGGCTCATGGTACGCCCGCTGGCTGGCGCGGGCGTAGGAACCCCCAAACGACACCACGGTCAGCGGCCCCTCGGCCACCGCCGGCAGCCCCCCGGCCAACGCGGCCAGCAGCGCCGCCCCCACCACTGCCCAACGACAACGATTCATTCCTCTTCCACCTCCGCCTATAACGATACGCGCACATTATACGCATTATCTCCGCGTTAACGCGCCGCACTCCGGGACGTCGAAGACCGCGCCCACGTCCCGGCGGCTCGCCTGATTGGTCAGCTTCCGTCGATGGTCTTGAGCTCGGCGGCGTGCTCGGTGATGAAGGCGCGCAGGTCATCCGCCCTGCCGAGCAGCCGTTCCCACTGCTCCTTGTAGAGCGTGACCGGGAACCGGCCCATCCCATACACGGACACGGCGCCCTTGGCGCTCACCTTGAACGTCAGCGGACTGGAGGCGCGCGCCTTAAGCGCTTCGTTCTCCGCTCTGAGCCGCGCCAGTTCCGCCTGCACGTCGTTGTTGTCGGCCATTTCTACTCCTCCTCTCCGGGGCTGTCGATATTCCGGCGGTCGAACGGAACCAGCGCCAGGTTGCGGGCCTGCAGCAGCTCGCCCTTGAGCCGGACCGGGACTTGCCGGCGCGATGATACCCCAACCAACCCCTGCAGGGAAACAAAGAAGATGCGCTTCGGCGGGTCCAGCTCGGCGCCCACTGCCAGCTCGGCGCGGCCACTCTCCGCCAGCCGGCGCGCATCACCGTCGTCGATCACCCACGCCTCGGCGGCATCCACCAGCAGCCGCCGGAACCGATCCCACACGCCATTGGCATAGTCCCGCTGGCGGTATTCCCAGCTACGGATCAGCGCACGCTGGCGAATCTGTTCGGCGCGGCGCCGGAGCCGCGCTACCCCCGCCAGCGTCGCAATCCGTCCGCGGTTGGGCGTCGGGTCCGGCATCCGGCGGGTGGCGGGTGTGCCAGTCGGTCAGGTCCTGGTAGGCGGCGGCGACGGCCAGCACCACGTTTTCGTCGTAGGCCCGGCCCAGGATCTGCAGGCCGGCGGGAAGGCCCGCTGCCGTGAACCCCATTGGGACGGAGATCGCCGGCAGCCCGAGGCAACTCCCGAACGCCCCCAGCGGGTCGCCGTCCCGCTCCCCCTTGGGCGCCTTGGTCCAGGGCCGGTCAGCGGCCGGCGCCGCTTCCGGCTGCGCCGGCGCCAGGAGCGCGTCGTACCGTTCCAGCAGCCGGTCGACCGCCACTGCAATGGTACGCCGCAAGCGCAGCGCGCGGAGATAGTCGGTCGCCAGCATCGCGGTGCGGGGATAGACGCCCCAGCGCCCCTCCGGCGCCGTCAGCTCGGCGGCGATGCCGCTTTCGATGATCTCCTCCATGACGCTGGCCGACTCGGCCAGGAAGATCGCGTTGGACACCGCGGCGTAGGGCAGGTCGGGAAGCTCGACCTCCTCCACGTCCGCCACCTCGGCCAACGCCGCCAACGCCTCCCGGAAGCAGGCGCGCACGCCCGGTTCGGCGCTGCCGGGCACGCCCTTGGGAACGCCCAACCGGAAGCGGGCGCGCTGGGGATGGTGCGGGCGGTACCGGTAGGGCCGCGTCGTGGTGGCCTCGTCGCGCCGGTCATGGCCGGCGATTGCCTCCAGCACGATGCCGCAGTCGTCCGCCGTCAGGCCGATCGGTCCCGGCTTGTCCATTCCGTAGGTGAGCGGCATGCAGCCGTGACGGCTCACCCGGCCGAAGGTGGGACGCAGCCCGGACGCGCCGCAGCAGCACGCCGGCCCCAGGATCGATCCCCAGGTCTCGGTGCCGATTGCGAACGGCACCAGGCCCGCCGCCACCGCGGCCGCGGAACCACTCGACGAACCGCCGGTCCAGGCGCCGCGGTCCCAAGGGTTGCGGCCGGGGCCGGTGAACGAGGCGGCCGCGCGCCCGTAGCGCGCCCCGCCGGCCAGCTCCACCAAAGCCAGTTTCGCGGCCAGCACGGCGCCGGCCGCTTGCAGCTTGCGCACTACCGCGGCGTCGTAGGTGAAGGTCTGGTCGCGCAACGGCGCCGCCCCCCAGGTGGTCGGGTAGCGAGAGGTAGCGAACAGGTCCTTGATCCCGTAGGGGATGCCGTGCAGCGGCCCGCGGCAGCGCCCGGCGGCGATTTCCCGCTCGGCCTGCTGCGCCTGCGCCTCGGCCATCTCGGCGGTGAGGGTCACCACCGCGTTGTAGCGCGGGCCGAGCCGCTCCAGCCGGTCGAGGAAGAGGCGGGTCAACGCGACCGGGGAGAGTTGGCGCTCCCGCACCCGCGTGGCCAGCTTCCGCAGCGGCAGGAATACCGCGTCGCGCTCGTTCACCCGCTCACCGGGCGTCGCCCTGGTCCTCCCGGTCCCCCCGGTAGGGCCGGAACGGCGGAAACGGCTCCCGGTCCGGCGCGAGCGGGGCCGCCCGCAGCACCGCGGAGATCCGGGCCACCTCCTCCGCCACCCGCGCGCGAACCGCCCGCTCCTGCTCCGGCGCCGCAAACCGGTCGCCGTACCACTCCCGGAGCAACGCCATGCGCAGCTCCGCCTCCCGCTCGCCCCCTTCCCTCCGTGCCGTCATGAGTCGAGGGTGACGACGCCTTTGATGTAGGTGGGGTCGCCGGCGGCCACCTGCGCCAGGAGGCCGGGATAGTCGTCCAGCGGGACGGTGTGGGTAATGAGGGGTTGCAGGTCGATGATGCCCTTGGCCAGCACGCGGATGGCCGGCGGGAAGGGGTCGCGAATCTGCGAACCGGGGGCCGAGTTCACCACCGTGAAGCCGCCCAGGTGCCAGCGGTCGCCGGCGAAGGTGGGGCGCCCGTGGTTCCAGCCGAACAGGTTGAGGCGCCCGCCGCGCGCAAGCAGGCCGGTGGCCAGGTCGAGCCCGGCCTGCGCGCCGCTGGCGTCCACTACGCAGTCGAACGGCTCCTCCGCGGCCAGCGCCGCGTCCTGCGGGTGATAGGCGGCGTCCACGCCGAAGCGGCTCGCCAGCGCCAGGCGGTCGCGGTTGACGTCGACCGCCGCCAGGTGGCCGGCGCACGAGCGCACCAATCCCTGCAACAGCATCAGCCCCATGAAGCCGCAGCCGACCACGGCGATGCGGTCGCCGGCCTTGACCGGCGTGTGGTCGAGGCCGGTCACCACGCAGCTCACCGGCTCCACGATCCAGCGCTGCAGGGGAATGGCGCTGTCCGGCGGTATCCGGTGGGCGCGCGGCGCCGGGACGTTGTGCACGGTGGCGAAGCCGCGCGCCACCACCGCGTCGCCCTCCTCCACCCCGGTGACGCCGGGACCGACCTTGACGACGCGGCCCACGCCCTCATGCCCCGGCGGCGCCGCGCTGGCGGCGTCGCTGCCGCGGCGGTAGGTGAACAGGTCCCACGCGCAGATGCCGCAGGCCACCGCGCGCACCTGCACTTCGCCCGGTCCCGGATCGGTAACCGCGACCTCCACCAGCCGCACGCCGCCGCCCGGCTGGTACTCGATGCTCCGTGCCTTCATCGCGCCACGGTGGCATGCCGGCCCGCCGTTGCTCAACCGGCCGCCCGCCCGTACATTGCAGGCGTGCCCGGCCCCGCCCGCGCCTTCCTGCGGCTCTCCGTTGCGCTCTCCTCCACCCTTGCCGCCGCCGTTGCCCTGGCCGCCTGCGCGCCCAACGCGGAGTGGATCTCACTGATCGGCCGGCGCGGCTTCGAGCCGGGGCAGTTCTTCCGCCCCGCGCACTTGGCGGTAGGCGCGGACGGCTTTCTCTACGTCGCCGACACCGACAACCACCGCGTGCAGAAGCTCACGCCGGACGGGCAGTTCGTGGCCGCGTTCGGCGCCTGGGGAGCGGAACCGGGTCAGTTCCTGGGACTGAGCGGACTGGCGGCCGGCCCCGACGGCGCCATCTACACCGTGGAGTTCACCAATCACCGGGTGCAAAAGTTCAACGCCGGCGGCGAGCTGCTGGCGGTCTGGGGCCGTAACGGCGGCGGCCCCGGCGAGTTCGCCCAGCCGCGCGCCGTGGCCGCGGCGCCGGACGGCAGCCTCTTCGTCGCCGACACCGGCAACCACCGCATCCAGCACCTCAGCGGCGACGGCCACTTTATCAAGGCCTGGGGCCGGGAAGGACGCCACCCCGGCGAGTTCCGCGAGATTCGCGCGCTGGCGGTCGATTCGCGGGGCTACGTGTACGCCGCCGACGCCCACAACCACCGGGTGCAGAAGTTCACCGCCGCCGGGGAGTTCGTGGCCGAGTGGGGCCGCCGCGGGCAGGCCGCCGGCGACTTTGTCTTCCCCTCCGGCCTGGTGGCGGACGACCGCGACCGCATCTACGTGGCCGACCGCTCCAACCACCGGGTGCAGGTGATCGGCCCCGACGGCGCCTTCACGGACCTGATCGAGGTGGGCTACGTGCGGCCCGGCACGCGCGCCATTATCGGCCCGCTGGCCTGGGCGGCCGGCACCCTGTACGCGGCGGACACCTTCAACCACGTGGTGCTACGGCTCGACCTGGAGGCGCGCGCCAACCGATGATCGGGTTGCTGTTGAACGGCGAGGTGTTGCTGTTCGTGCTGCTGGCGGCGGCGCTCATCGTCTCACTCTCGGTGCACGAGTACGGCCACGCGCTGGCCGCCAAGCTCAGCGGCGACCTTACCGCGCAGCTTGCCGGCCGCCTCACCATCAACCCGCTACGCCACCTGGACCCGATGGGGTTCGCCATGGTGGTGCTGGTGGGGTTCGGCTGGGCCAAGCCGGTGCCGTTCGATCCGCGCCGCTGCCGCTCCCCGCGCGCCGACCTGTGGATCGCGGCCGCCGGTCCGGCCTGCAACCTGTTGCTTGCCGCGGTCACCTGGAACCTGTTCCTGCTGCTGCACGCCGCCGGCGCCGAACTGGCGTTCCACACCGGCGTGAGGACCTTCGTGGCCCTCCTGGTGCGGGTCAACATGCTGTTGATGCTGCTCAACCTGATTCCGGTGGGACCGCTCGACGGCCACTACATCCTGCCGCACCTGCTGCCTCCGCTGGCCGCCGCGCGCTACCGCTACTACAACGCCCGCTACGGCGCCTTCGTGCTGCTCGGGTTGATGGCGCTCAGCTTCCTCGGCGTACCGGTGTTCGCGCGCCTCATGGAGTTCGCGGACCGGGTCATGCCGTTGATCACCTGGATACGGTAACCCGCCGCCGGGTCAGAGGTTGTGATAGGGGTCGGCGGAGTCGCGCAGGCCGTCGCCCAGGAAGTTGTAGCAGAGCACGATCGCGATCACCACCAACGCCGGCAGCAACAACCAGGGGTAGGAGGTGAGGACGGCGACGTTCTGGGCGTCGATCAGCAACGTGCCGAGGCTCACCGCGGGCGGGCGGATGCCGAAGCCGAGAAAGCTCAGCGCCGTCTCCCCCAGGATCATGCCGGGGATGCGCAACGAAATGTCCACCACCAGATAGCTGGTAAAGGAGGGCAGCAGGTGCTCGCGGATGATCGGCAGTTCGCCCTTGCCGGCGATGCGCGCGGCGGTCACGAAGTCGGCCTCTCGCAGCTCCAGCAGCTTGCCGCGCACCACCCGAGCCAACCCGGTCCACCCCACCAGCGACAGGATCACCGTGATGCCGAAGTAGACGGCGATGATCGACCAGGTGGACGGCAGCGCGGCGCTCAGGGCCAGCCACAGCGGAATGGTGGGAATGGAGATCAGGATCTCCACCAGCCGCTGGATGACGTTGTCCACCCAGCCGCCGAAGTACCCGGAGAGGCCGCCCAGCGCGCAGCCGAGGATGAACGCGATGAACACCCCGACCAGGCCGACGCTGAGGGAGATGCGCGAGGCGATGATGATCCGGGAGAGGACGTCGCGCCCCAGCCGTTCGGTGCCCAGCAGGTAGACGTAGCCGCCCTCGGCGCGGGTGCCGAAGAAGTGCAGGTCGGTCTTGAACAGACCGAGCAGGCGATATTCTCCCGCGCGCACGAACAGACCGAGGCGAAACCGCTGGCTCTCGTCGACGGTGAACTCCTCGCGAAAGGTCTCCGGGTTGCGCTGCGTGCGGTAGCCGTAGACGTAGGGCGCGGTGAGGCGTCCATCCTCGAAGATGCGAATCCGCTGCGGCGGGGCGAAGCGCAGCTCGGTGTTGCGGTCCAGCTTGTCGTAGGGGGCGAAGAACTCGGCGAACGGGAGGGAGATGAAGTAGAACACGCCGAGGATGGTCATGCCGAGCGTTGCGAGGTGATGGCGGCGGAACTTGCGCCACACCAGTTGCCACTGGGAGGCGACGAAGTACTGCTCCTGAAGGTCGTCGGCGTCCGTAGCGCCGGCCGCCGGTGGCGCGGGGAGCGGGCCGCTCACGCTGCGGAACTCCGCTCCATGCGGATGCGGGGGTCGACCAGCACCAGCAGCAGGTCGGAGATCAGGGTGCCGATCACGGTGAGCAGGCTGAGCACCACGATGATGCTGCCGGCCAGGTACATGTCCTGCTGCAGCAGCGCGGTGAGCAGCAACGGTCCGGTGGTGGGCAGGCTCAATACGATGGCGGTCACGGTCGCGCCGGAGATGATTTCCGGGAGCAGCCAGCCGATGGTGCTCACCAGCGGATTGATGGCGATGCGCACCGGGTACTTGAACAGCACGGTCCGCTCCTCAACCCCCTTGGCGCGCGCCGTGATCACGTACTGCTTGCGCAGCTCGTCCAGCATGGTGCCGCGCATGATGCGGAGCAGCCCGCCGGTGCCGGCGGTCCCCACCACCACGATCGGCACCGGCAGGTGGGTGATCAGATCCCACAGCTTCGCCAGGCTGAACGGTTGGGTCACCATCTCCGGCGAGAACAGGCCGCCGATGGTCACGCCGAACCAGACGCTGAACAGGTACATCAGGATCAAGGCGAGCAGGAAGTTGGGCGTCGCCAGCCCGATGAAGCCGATGGTGGTGACCATGTAGTCGGTCAGCGAGTATTGGTGGGTGGCCGAGTAGATGCCGATCGGGATCGCCATGGCGAAGGTGAACAGGGTAGTCAGCAGGGTGATCAGCGCGGTGAGCGGCACCCGTTCGGCGAGCATGTCGGTCACCTTCTGGCGGGTGGCGAACGATTGCCCCAGGTCCAGGGTGATCATGTTTCCCATCCACTTGAAGTACTGCACCAGCACCGGTTGATTGAGCCCGTAGCGGTTTTCCAGCCCCGCCAGCTCCTCGCGGTCGGTCTCGATGCCGCGCGCGCGGAGCTGCTGAATGTAGATGTCGAGATAGTCGCCCGGCGGCGCCTGGATCACGACGAAGGCGATAATGGAAATCCCCAACAGGGTAACCAGCATGTAGCCGACCCGGCGCACCAGGTATTGAATCATCGCTTACCGCCCCGATTCACGCCGCCGCGCGGCGGCGGCGTGATTCCTTGGCACCCCGGCCATAACCGGAGGTCATGATCGCATCAATGGTCCTCATCAGGGCGTCGGTCACTTTCTTCCGGTATTCGTTCGCCAGCTGCTCTTGCGACAGCAAGTCGCCATGTTGTTCCATGGTATTGCCCACTACGGCGTCGACCAGAGAATCCAACGTGGCAGCCATTTCGTCTTCTCCGTGAACGTCCCGGAACACCCTGCCAAGGCGTAGCGCGACCTCATTCCCGTCGTTGGTACCGATCAACCTCACTAATTCGATGTCGCTCACCTGAACCTCCCTCGACGTCTCTCCATTGCCTTTGATACCGCTTGGTCCGCCAGATTATCGAACACCTCTCTCTGCTTCTGTTCTTCATCTTGCCGCTGCTGAAGCGCAAGCGACTTGCTCACGCTGCGAGCCGACACCAAGGCGGCAATTGCCGTTATGCAGCTCGCTACCGACAGCACGCCGGACAACGAGAGCGTAAGTATCTCTAACGTGGCCGGCATTACCCACTTACCACCACCAGGAGAGGGTAGCCATTTCGGCGGCTTTGTCAACCGGCCGCCTTGCCGACTCCTGACTCGTGGCGCCTGCGACGCGGCGGGCAGTTGACTACCGGCGGAATCCGCCGTAAACAGAGGAGCATGAGTGAGCAGGCGGCGGGGCGGCTGGCCGGCAGGGTGGCGTGGGTGACCGGTTCGTCGCGCGGGATCGGGCGGGTGGTGGCCGCGCACTTGGCGGGACTCGGGGCGAAGGTTGCCATCCACGGCACCACGCCGACCTCGACCCGCGCCTTCGGCGAGGCCGACTCCCTGGAGGCGGTGGCGTCGGAGATGGCGGAGCAGGCGCGTGGCGAGGTGTACGCCGTCCACGGCGACCTGACCGACGAGGCGGCCGTCAACGAGCTGAGCAGCCGGATCCGCGCCCGCTTCGGCCAGATCGACATCCTGGTCAACAACGCCGGCGGCGACATCGGCGCGCAGGGCACCACCGGGGCGAACGCCGGCAAGCCGGCGGCGAACGACGCCATCGGGGTGTCGCTGGCCGACATCCGCACCGTGCTGGACCGCAACGTAATGACCTGCCTGCTGCCGTGCCGGGCGGTGGCGCCGGAGATGATGCGGCGCAACGCCGGGTGGATCGTGAACGTGGGCAGCATCGCCGGCCTCTACGGGCATCCCGGAGAGGTGATCTACGGCATGGCCAAGGCCGCGGTGCACGAGTACACGCGTTGCTTGGCCGCCCAGCTCCGCCCCCACAACGTGCACGTAAATGCCATCGCCCCCGGCGAGATCGTCACCCCGCGCTTCCTGGCCAGCCGCGTTACGGACGACTCGCGCATGGGTGACAGCGCCCTTACCCGGTACGGCTGGCCGATCGAGGTGGCGCGCACCGTTGAGTTTCTGGTCACCGGCGCCTCCTCCTACGTCACCGGGCAGATACTCCGGGTCGACGGCGGCGCCCAGCTCTGGCCGGCCTGACCGCCGCCTCCCCCCGGTCCCCTCGCGCCCGGCGCGCGCTGCTGGCGGCGGTCCCCGCCGCTGCCGGCGCGCTGGCGCTGCTCGCCCTGCTGTGGCGCCCCGGCGCCGCGGCGGCGCCGGGCGCCCAGCCGGCGGACCTGACCGCGCTGCCGTCGCAGGCGGACAACGTAGTCCCCGTCGCCCTGAACTTCGGCTCCCGGGCCGGCGACGGGCTTGCGCCGGCGAATCTGGCCATCGCCGCGCAGGTGGACGCCTGGTTCCGGGACCTGGAGGGGCTGCGCGGCTACTCCTCGCCGTTGCGCGCCACCGTGGTGCGGGCCACCGAATCCGACATCACGGTGCGTCCCTTCGTGCCGCCGGCGCTGCTGGAGCGCCATGACCCGCGCACCGCTACGGCGTTGCGCGGCTCCTACCACCGGTTCCCGGAGATTCACCCCTATTGGAGCGCCGACTTCAGCACGGCGGCGTTCTATCTGACGCTGGGATCGCGGCTCGACCCGGCGCTGCTGGTGACGCAACTCGAACGGCTGCAGCGGACCCTGGCCGACGACCACGGCGCGGCGCTGCACTTTACCGGGGCGCGCCCGCTCGCCGAGCTCACCGCGCGGCTGATGGTGCGCGACCTGGGCCTGCTGATACCGTTGGTGGCCGCGGCCACCGCCGGCATCCTGCTGCTTACCTTCGGCAGCGCGCGCGGCGTGCTGGTGGCCCTGGCCGCCACGCTCAGCGCCGCGGCCGCCGGCGGCGCCCTGTTCGTGCTCCTGGCCGGCGCCGGCACGCCGCTGCTGATCCTGCTGCCGGTGTTCGCCGGCGGCCTGTTGAGCGACTACGCCATCCACGCCGGCTATCACCTGGGCTGGCGCGGCGACCGCTCGGCGCGGGCCGCCCGCGCCTACCTGCGCCTGCCGCTCGCGCTGACCGCGGCCACCACCGTGATCGGGTTCCTGGCGCTGGCCGGGCTGGGCAGCGGCGTGCACCGCTTCGTGGCGGTGACGGTGAGCGCCGGGGCGGTGACCGCCCTGGCGCTGGCGCTGTGGTGGATGCCCGCCGCCGGCCGCCTCCGCGCTACGTCCCGGAGCGGGGCCGCCGGCGGGCTCGCGCGCCGTCTCCGCCGCCTGCTGGTGGACTTCCTGCTGCTGCTCAGCCGATACCGCGTGGCGGCCACGGCGCTCCTGCTGCTGCCGGTCGCCGCCGCGGCGCCGCGCCTCGGGCGGCTGGCGCCGGAGCCCTACCCGTTGCACCAGCTTCCGGCGGCCTCCACCATCGTGCAGGCGGAGCGCATCTTCAACCAACAGTTCGCCGGCACGGTGCCGTTTGCCGTCGAGTTCGACGCCGGCGCCGCGGACGCCTTCCTGCAGCCGGCGGCGCTGCAGCACCTGGCCGCCGCCGAACGCCTGCTAACCGAGCTGCCCGCGGTCGGGCACCGGCACTCGCTGCTGACCGTGGTGCGCCGCGTCCACCGCTACTTCAATACCGCCGCGCCGCCCGGCGCCTTGCCCGCAAGCGGCGACGCCGAGCGCTTCGCGCGCGTGGTTGCGCAATACCTGCTGTTCTACGGCGCCTCCGCCAGCCCGGCCGAGTACGAGGCGCTGGCCGACCACCGCCTGGCGGCGGTGCGGCTGCACGGCATCCTGCGCTACCGCGACTTCGCCACCCTCGGCGCCCTGCAGCAGGCGGTGGACCGCATCCGTGCGCAGGTGCCGGAGAATTGGCGCGTCAGCCTGACCGGGCCGGCGCGGGAGCTGCTGGAGCACGGCGAACGGCTGCGCCGCAACTGGCTGAGCGCCCTGGCCGCCAGCGCGGCGCTGATCTTCGCCACGGTACTGGCGGTGTTCCGCAGGTTGCGGCCGGCGCTGCTGGCGCTGGCGCCGGCGGGCGCCGTGCTGGTGGCCGCGGCGGGGTGGGCGCCCGCCTTCGGGGTGCGCATCGACGACTACACGGTGATCGCCCTCGCCATCACCCTGGGGCTGGCCGTGGACTACACCATTCACGTACTCAACGCGCTACGCCACGCCACCCGGCGGGCGGGCGCGGCGGGGCGAGCCGGGCGCGGCGCCACCGCGGCGGCGCGCGCCGGGCAGGCGGCGGCGATCGTACGCGGCTGCGGCGTGCCGACGTTGATGAGCTTTCTCAGCTCCGCGGTGGCTTTTCTGGCGCTGGCGGTGTCTTCGTTTTCCGGCGCCGTGCACTTCGGTATACTGATCGCCGCCGCCATCCTGGGAGCACTGGTGTTGAGTCTGTTGATCGCCGCATGGCACCTCCCCCGCGCGCAGCCGGCATGAAGGTCGGCTCCGCGCTGCCGGGCGCCGCCCTGGCGGTAGCGTTGATCGCCGCCGCGCCCGCCGCGGCCCAGGACGCGGCCGCCATCGTGGCCCGCGCCGACGCCCGCGGCGCGCCGGCCAACCTGAGCGGCTCCTTCACGCTGACCATCACCTCGCCGGCCGGCGACCGGCGCGTAATCCGCGCCGACGCCTACCAGAAACAGCGCGCCGCCGACCGCGAGGATCGGCTGTTCGTGTTCACCTTTCCGCCCAACGTGCGCGGCACCGCGCTGCTGATCCACTCCAACGTTGCCGACGGCGCCGACAGCATGTGGATGTATTTGCCGGCGCTCGACCGCGTCAAACGGGTCGACCTGAGCGCCGCGGGCGGCGGCTACTTTCTGGGCAGCGACTTTACGTTTCGCGATCTGGTGAGCCGCGATCAGGTCGAGTACGCGCACGCGCTGCTTCCGGCCGAGGACGCCGCCTATTACCTGGTCGAGGTGCGTGGACGCACGCCGGAGCTGCAGCGCGCCTTCGGCTACTCGCGCGAGGAACACCTCATCCGCAAGCACGACTTCGGGCGGGAGCGGGTCCGCTTCTACGATCTGGCCGGCGATCTGTTGAAGGAGCTGGTGGTGGACGCAACGCACGAGGCGGATGGCTATGCCTTCCCGTCCCGGGTGCGGATGCTCAATCATCAGACCGGCCACCTCTCCGAGATTTTTTTTGAAGAGCTGTCCTTCACGGCTGAGATTCCGGATCGACTCTTCAGCCAGCGCGCCCTGCGGCAGCGGTAGCCGGCGGTGAGGATTCCCGGCGCGCGCGGCTTTGCGCTGCTGGCCTGGGGGCTGGCCGTGCTGCCGGCGGCCGCGGCCGACGAGATCGAGGCGAGCGGCTTCCTGCGCCTCGATCACTACGGGCTGGTGGCGGAACCGCGCTACCGCAACGAACGGATACGGCTCACCGCCTTGAGTCAGCTTCGCGCGGGCGCCGGCGACGGCTCCTGGGCGACGCTCCTGGAGCTGATCGGGCACGTTCAGTACGGCAGCGACGGCGTTGCGGCCGCGCCGGGGTCGGCAACCTTGAGCGGCCTCGACGATCTGGTGCGCCGGGCCTATCTCTCATTCCGGTTCGACGCCTTCGACGTCGACCTCGGCAAGAAGTTCGTGCGCTGGGGCAAGGTGGACTTCTTCAGCCCACTAAACGTGATCAACCACGCCGACGTGGCCGGCGCGCTCGCCCTGGGCGACCCGCTGGAGGGGCCGCTCGCCGACCCGCTGCTCCATCTCACCGTCTATCCCGCTGATGAGCTGATCGTGGAGCTGGTCTACGTGCCGTTTCTGGCGCCCAACGTGGTCGCCGTCGATGAGCTCGACCTGGACATTGGGGGCGGCGGGCTGGAGATCGACGTCGCGGTCCGCTACCCGGAGTTGGCGCCGTTCTCGGAGTTCGCGCACTCCATCCACGGCGCCGTCTCCTGGTCCACCTTCCTGGCCGACCTGCAGGTGAGTTACTCCTACTTCCGTGACCAGCTCCCCGACCTCGACCTGAGCGGCCTGAACGAGCGGCAAGTCGGCGAGCGGACCGTGATTGAGGGGGAAGTGAAACCCGCCTACGAGCGCGCCCACAACTTCGGCCTCGGCGCCAGCCTGAGCCTGGGCGGATGGGTGATCTCGACCGACGTCGGCGCCAAGTTCCACGAGCGCAACCCCTACGGGCAGCGCATCGACGTCCGAAACCCCGAGATTCGCTCGGTGCTGCAGGCGGATCGGGGATTTGCGCTCGGCCCGCAACAGTTCTTCGCCACCGGCGGCGTAATCCACCGGCTGGTGCTGTACGACGATAGCGCCTGGCAGTCGGATTACAGCAAGTTCCTGGCGGACTTTATCGGGGACTTCGCCGACCGCTCGCTGCTGCAGCACGAGGCGTCGACCTGGTACCTGCTGAGCCGCCTGCAGACCGGCTTCCTGCGCGAGCAACTCAACCTGGAAGCGACCGCGGCGTGGGGCATCACCGAGGAAGCGCTCTATCTGGCGCCGCGCGTGAGCTACGCGCTCACCGACACCTGGTCGGTGGCCGCCGGCGCCAACCTGTGGCTGACGCTCGACGGCCCTGACAGTACCAAGACCGGAGTGCTGCGCCTAGACGACGCCAAGGACAACGTGTTCGTCCGCACCACGCTACGCTACTGAACCGCCGGCCCTAACCGCTCGCCTGCTTCGTGAGCACGAGCTTCGCCCTCGCGTTGGTCGTCACCTGCAGGAGCGCGAGAGCTTGGCCGCTCAACTCGATCGTGTTGCCCTTGACCTCGTACGCGATGCGATGCGTCGTGCCTTTCAAGGCAGACAACTTATCTGTCGCCGTGAGGGAAACACCCTCAGGCACCTCAGGCACCGTGATGTTACTGACGGTGACCCGGAGTTCGGCCTTCTTGCTCTCAAGGGTACCGGTCGCCGTAGCCTTCATTGAGTCCGGCACGAATTGAGCCAACTCCGGCCGCTGCAGTACCGGCGGAAAATCAGCACTCTCGCGATCCGGCACATCCGTCACGGTCAGCGACACCCTGCCGGAGTTCATCGCCGTGCGGGTGACGGTTACCGAGATACTCCGCAGCACCGGCACCTCGATCTTTGTCGTTTGCCCCGCTACCGCTACTTGAATTTCCACGTCTTCCGACTGTGCGCTGCGCGTCCAGGTCCCCGCCAAGGCAGGGGCGTAGTCTACGGCGGGCCCGGCCGCTTCCTGACAGCCGGCCAGCACCAGGCCGGCGACCGCCGCGGCGCCCATCAGCACCCCCAATCCCGTTCTCTTCATGATGCTCCTCCCGGTTGTCGATGGATCAACCAGCATAACTATACCGCATCCCCGCCGATTCCGCAACGCAACGCCGCCTGCCTGCCACGTAACGCGCGCAGTTCTCGGCGGGCGCTTACGCGCCGGCGCCGAGGTGGGTGGAGGATTCATCCACGAACAGCCGCCACACGTGGTACTTGGGGCTCTTCAGGCGCTGCGCGATGGTGGGGTTGGTGCGCGGCTTGGTCGGCGTCCGGCGCAGGCGCATGTTGGCGCCCTGCGGCGTGCGGTTGCCCTTGCGCGTATTGCAGGGCACGCACGCCGTCACCAGATTCTCCCAGGTGTCGCGCCCGCCGCGGGACCGCGGAATCACGTGGTCCACGGTGAGCTCCCGGCTCGGGAAACGCTCGCCGCAGTAGTGGCAGCGGCTCAGGTCGCGGGCGTGGATGTTGCGCCGCGTCAGGCGCACCTCGCGGTGCGGGCGGCCGCCGTAGCGCGTCAGGCGGATGACTCGCGGAACGGCGATGACCAAGCGCGGGGTGTGGACCCAATCGGGCGAATCATGCCCGTCGGGCTGGGCGTCGGCGCGGGAGCTGGCGCGTATCAGGTCCGACCACAGGATCCATGCCGCCAGATCGTAGGTCTGGAACTGGCCGGCGTCCGTGGTCACCACCTCCGCCGCCTCCCTGATGAGCAGAATGAAGGCGCGGCGGGCGTTGGTGATCCGGACCGCGGTGTAACCGCTGTTGAGTACGAGGACGCTCGATTCGAGGGCTGACACTTGCGTACGCCACCTGCGCGCAATGTGTAGCACTGACGCCGCCCGCGGGTCAAGTTGAACGCGCGCGCACCCGCCCGGCAGCCCCGGCCCGTGCCGCCGCCGCGTCCGGCCGGTGCGCGCGCACGGGGTTTGATGCTACCATCGACGCATGGCCGATCCTCGTTATCAACGCTTGGCCGACGTCATCGTCCATCACTCCTGCGCCGTGGGCGCAGGGGACAAGGTGCTGGTGGAGGCGTTCGACATGCCGGAGCAGTTTCTGGTGGTGCTCATTGACGCCATCGCCGCCGCCGGCGGCCATCCCCTGTGCGTCACCAAGAGCAACCGCGTGCTGCGCGCCCTGTACCGCAACGCCAGCGCCGAACAGATGCGGGTGTGGGGCAGCGTCGAACGCCGCCAGATGGAGCAGGTGCAGTGCTACGTCGGGCTGCGCGGCACCTTGAACAGCACCGAACTGGGCGACGTGCCGCACGAGCGCTACGCCCACTACTCCCGCCACGTGTGGAACGCCGTGCACACCGAGATGCGGATCAAGAAAACGCGCTGGGTAGTGCTGCGCTGGCCTACCCCGTCAATGGCGCAGCAGGCGCAGATGAGCACCGACGCCTTCGAGGACTTCTACTTCGACGTGTGCACGGTCGACTATCCGGCGCTGGCCCGCTCCATGGCGCCGCTGCAGGAACTGATGGAGCGCACCGACCGGGTGCGCGTCGTCGGCCCCGGCACCGACCTGCGGTTCTCGATTCGCGGCATCCCGGTGGTGGGCTGCTCGGGCGAGCGCAACGTCCCCGACGGCGAGATGTTCACCAGCCCGGTGCGCGACTCGGTCGAGGGCACCTTGGCCGTCAACACCCCCAGCCTCAACCGCGGCGTGGTGTTCGACGGCATCCGCCTCGAGTTTTCAGCCGGCAAGATCGTCAACGCCCGCGCCAACCATACGGAGCGGCTGGCGCAGATTCTGGATACCGACGCCGGGGCGCGCTACGTCGGCGAATTCTCGCTGGGGTTCAACCCGCGCATCATGCAGCCGATGCTGGACACCCTGTTCGACGAGAAGATCGCCGGCTCCTTTCACTTCACCCCGGGGCAGGCGTACGAGGAGGCCGACAACGGCAACCGCTCAGAGGTGCACTGGGACCTGGTGGTGATCCAGCGCCCGGAATTCGGCGGCGGCGAGATCTACTTTGACGACCGCCTGATCCGCAAGGACGGGCGGTTCGTGACGGAGGAGTTGCAGGCCCTGAACCCGCCCGCCGGCTCGTGAGCTGAGTCAGGCCAAGTCAGGGTTCGTCCGCCTGCTCGCGCTGGCGCTTGGCGAACTGCTGCCAGGCGATGGTGGCGAGCGTCGCAAGTATGGGGCCGACCACAAAGCCGATCAGTCCCAGCCAGGCCAGCCCGCCGAGGGTCGCCACCAGGACCATGGCCGGATGCAGCCCGGAACGATCGCCCACCAGCTTGGGGCGCACCAGGTTCTGGCTGACCGCGGCGCCGGCCACGCCCACCACGATGAGCCCCACGCCGCGGCCCACGTCGCCCATGATGATCGCGATGACCCCGGCCGGCACGATCACCACGTTGATGCCCAGCAGCGGCAGTGCCGACACCACCACCATGATCAATCCCCACAGCGTCGGCGAGGGGATTCCGAACAGCGCGAACAGCAATCCGCCGAAGGCGCCTTCCAGCACGCCGATGAACAGGGTGCCGAGCACCGTCGCGTCCAGGGTGCGGGCGGCGTGGTGGATCAGCTCTTCCGTGTGGGTGCGGTCCAGCGGCAGCAGCCGGTAGAGGCGTTCCACCAGCTTCTCGCCTTCGAGCAGCAGATAGATCACCAGAAAGGTCACCACTACGGCGCGCACGAACCCGCCGGCGAGGCTGCTCAGCGCCGCCTGCGACAGGCTCAGGGCGCGGCGCGCGGCGTCGCCGATCAGCTCGGAGAGGCGCTGGTCCAGTTGGTATCGCTCCATCAGCGCCTGCACCCCGGGCAGCCGCTCCTGCGCCCAAGCGAGTAACTTCGGCCACTCCTCAATCAGGGCCTGGGCCTGGCCGCTCTCCACCTCGGCGGCCAGCCGCACCCCGATCAGGATCACCGGCACCGAGCCGACCGCGATCAGCGCCACAATGATCAGCGCGGTCGCCAAGCCGCGCGGGAGGCCGCGCTGCAGCAGCCAGTTGAGCGGATGGCGCAGCAGCAGCGCCAGAATCACCGCCACCAGGATGGCGACCAGATAGGGCGCCAGCAGCCGCAGGAACGCCGCGCTCAGGGCTACCAGCAGCACCAGGAAGAACGTGTCCTGCGCCTGCTTACGAGTCACCGCCGCCGAATGCTCCCCGGCGCCGGTAACGTTGTCAACCGCGCGCGGCGCCCGCTCACCGGCCGCCGGGCGCCCCGCGCCGGGCGCCGGATGCGGCGTAGACGGCCGCCCGCGCGGTTGGCATGCTGCGGGCCAATATGGACACCACCGCATTGGAGGTTGCCGCCGCCGGCGACCGCCTCGCCGCTACCCTGACCCGGAGCGGGATCGACGTCGCCGCGGTCAAGGAGAAGCTCAAGGCGCAGGCCATCGAGACGCCTTCCTGGGGGTACGGCAACAGCGGCACCCGCTTCAAGGTGTTCCCGTGGCCGGGGGCGGCGCGCAACGTCTACGAGAAGCTGGACGACGCAGCGTACGTCCATCGCCTTACCGGGGCCGCGCCGACCGTGGCGCTGCACGTACCGTGGGACCGGGTGGACGACTGGCCGGGGCTCGGCCAATACGCGGCCGCGCGCGGGGTCGGCATCGGCGCCATCAACCCCAACCTGTTCCAGGACGAAGTCTACAAGCTGGGCAGTCTCTGCCATCCCCTGGCGGAGGTGCGCGAGCGCGCCGCGGCGCACGTGGTCGAGTGCTGCGGCGTCATGGCCGCCACCGGCAGCGATCTGCTCAGCGTGTGGCTGGCGGACGGCACCAACTACGCCGGCCAGGACAGCATGGCGGCGCGCAAGGGGCGGCTGGAGGCGGCGCTGGCCGAGGTGTACCCCCACCTGCCGGCGGGCGCGCGCATGCTGCTGGAGTACAAGTTCTTCGAGCCGGGGTTCTATCACACCGATCTGGCGGACTGGGGCATTGCCTACGCCACGGCGCTCAAGCTGGGGCCGCAGGCCGAGGTGCTGGTGGATACCGGGCACCACGCGCTGTCCGTCAACATCGCCCATATCGTAAGCTTTCTGCTGGCCGAGGGGCGGCTGGGCGGGTTCCACTTCAACGCGCGCCGCTACGCTGACGACGACCTGATCGTCGGCACCACCAACCCGTTCGAGCTGTTCGAGATTTTTTGTGAGCTGGTGCAGGCGGGAGAGGCCGCCGCGGCGGTGGCGTACATGATCGATCAGAGTCACAACGTGGAGCCGAAGCTGGAGGCGATGCTGGTGAGCGTGCTCAACTGCCAGACCGCCTACGCCAAGGCGCTGATCGTCGATTACGCGACCTTGCGCGCGCGCCAGGCGGAGGGCGACGTGCTGGGCGCGCACCGCGTGTACGCGGACGCCTTTGAGACCGACGTCCGCCCGCTGCTGGCGCAGATCCGCCTGGAGCAGGACCTGCCGCCCGATCCGCTGGCCGCCTACCGGGCCGATGACCGCGCCGCCCGCCTCGCCGCCGAGCGCGGCGTGGCCGAAACCGGCGGCGGCGGGTACCCCGGCTGAGACGCGCCAAGCGCCGGCACGGCGGCGGCGCGCGGGCGGCCGCCCGCGCGCGGCCGGCCGGCACCACCGGCGGCGGCCCGCACGCGACGGGGGCACGCGTGGGACGCGGTGCCGGTCAGTCGGCTTCGGCGGGCGGCTCGTCGCCGGCGCCGGCGAAGGCGGCGACCGCCACCAGCGCCGAGGCGATGGCGTTGCCGGCCAGCCAGGCGCGCTCGTCGGCGACGGTGTGTTCCAGCAGCACGCCGAAGAACGGGAACACCAGGTAAGGCTCCGGGCTGAACGCCGCCACCGCCAGCCGCACCGCCAGGGTCAGTCCGGCGCCGATGGCGGCGCCGGCGGCGAACAGGCGGCCGAGCACCCCGCTCTCCTCCAGCCACGAGTTGACGAACAACAGCAGCAGCGGCAGGGCCGCCGAGTAGAACAGGAAGAAGCCGCGGCCCTCCGCGCCGAGCACGGCCACGTCCAGGTCCGGGATGCGGTAGGCGAACACGCCGGCGATTACGGCCGTCGCCGCCACCAGCACGAGACGCAGCATCGCCGCATCGTGCACCGGAGCGCGCGCTCGGGGAAAGGCCGCAGGCCGCGCGCCGCCCCGCCCCCCCAGCGCCGCCTGCAACGGAAGCCGCGCTCAGGAAAGAGGCGCTCCGCCGCCCGCCCGCACCGACGGCGCGCGCTTGGGAAAGGGCCGCCCGCGCCCCGCCTGCAACGGAGGCGCGCTTCTGGTAGAGTGGCGCATTGAACGCGATGCTCAAGACCTCCCAGATTGCCAAGACCGCAAAGACCGCGCGCCAGATCCGCCGCGAGTTCTTCGATTACTTCGTGGAGCGCCGCCACACGCTGGTCCCCAGCGCCCCGGTTGTCCCCGCCGACGACCCCACGCTGCTGTTCACCAACGCGGGCATGAACCAGTTCAAGGACGTGTTCCTGGGCGCCGGCACGCGCAGCTACGTGCGGGCGGTGGACTCCCAGAAGTGCATCCGCGTAAGCGGCAAGCACAACGACCTGGAAGAGGTGGGACACGACACCTATCACCACACCTACTTCGAGATGCTCGGCAACTGGTCGTTCGGCGACTACTTCAAGGCCGAGGCGATCGCCTGGGCCTGGGACCTGCTCACCGCCCACTGGGGCATTCCCAAGGAGCGCCTGTACGCCACCGTGTTCTCCGGGGACGAGCGGGACGGCCTGCCCGCCGACGACGAAGCCGCCGCGCTGTGGCGCTCGGAGACCGACATCGACTCCAGCCACGTGCTGCGCTTCGACAAGAAGGACAACTTCTGGGAGATGGCGGATACCGGCCCCTGCGGCCCCAACTCGGAGATCCACGTCGATCTGACCCCGGACGGCAGCGGCGGACCGCTGGTCAACGCCGGCGACCCGCGCGTCATCGAAATCTGGAACCTGGTGTTCATCCAGTTCAACCGCACCGCGGGCGGGGCGCTGCAGCCGCTGCCGGCAAAGCACGTCGACACCGGCATGGGCTTCGAGCGGCTGGTGGCGGTGCTGCAGGGCACCGACAACTACGGCACCGACGTGTTCACCCCGCTGATGGAGCGGATCGGTGACTTGGTCGGGCAGCGCTACGCCGGCGCGGACGCCGAGCAGCAGGTGGCGTTCCGGGTGCTGGCCGACCACGTGCGCATGTTGAGCTTTTCGATTGCGGACGGAGCGCTGCCCTCCAACGAGGGGCGCGGCTACGTGCTGCGGCGCTTGCTGCGGCGCGCCTCCCGCTACGGCCGGCTGCTGCAGATGCACGAGCCGTTCGTCCACCGGCTGGTGGCCACGGTGGCGGAGATGCACGCCGCCGAGTTCCCGGAAGTGGCGGCCCGGGAGGAGTACATCGGCGAAGTGATCAAGGCCGAGGAGGCGAGCTTCAACCGCACCCTGGGCCGCGGCCTGGATATCTTCGCCGGCATGGTGCGGGAGGTGGCGGCGCGAGGCGAGACCGAAGTGCCGGGCGGGGAGGCGTTCCGCCTCTACGACACCTACGGGTTTCCGCTGGACCTGACGACGGTGCTGGCCGGGGAACGCGGCTTGACGGTGGATCAGGCCGGCTTCGACGCCGCGATGGCCGAGCAGCGCGAGCGGGCGCGGCGCGCCGGCCGGTTCGCCGCCGACGGGGTGGAGGCCTCGGAGTGGGTGCCGGTCACGCCGTTGCGGCAGCAGCGCTTCGTCGGCTACGAACGGCTGCGGGTGGAGACCGTCATCCACAAGTGGGCGCGCAAGGATGGTCAATTCCACGTGGTGCTGGCCGAGACCCCGTTCTACGCCGAGAGCGGCGGCCAGGTGGGCGACCGCGGCACCATCGAGGGCGACGGCTTGCGCCTCGCGGTCGAGGACACCCGGCGCGAGGGCGACCTGAGCGTGTGCACGTGCCGCGCGGCGCCGGAGTCAGGCGCGGACGCCGCCGTAGCGTTGGAGCAGCTCGCCGGCGGCGCGGTGACCGCGTGGGTGGACCGGGGCCGGCGCGCGCCCGCCACCGCCAATCACACCGCCACCCACCTGCTGCACGCGGCGTTGCGCCGGGTCCTCGGCGACCACGTGCATCAGTCGGGCTCGCTCGTGGCGCCCGACCACCTGCGCTTCGACTTTACCCACTGGCAGCGGGTGGAGCCGGAGCAGATCGGCGAGTTGGAGCGGATCGTCAACGGCGTGGTGCGGGCCGACCACGAGGTGAGCTACTTCACCACCGAATTCGAGGCGGCGCAACGGTTTGGGGCCACCGCCCTGTTCGGCGAGAAGTATGGGGAGAGGGTGCGCGTGGTGCGCGTGGGCGCCGCGGGGGCGCCGGTGAGTCTGGAACTGTGCGGCGGCTGCCACGTCGGCCGCACCGGGCAGATCGGTTCGTTCGTGATCACCTCGGAGGGCAGCATCGCCAGCGGCGTGCGCCGCATCGAGGCGCTTACCGGCGGCGCCGCGGTGAGCCACCTGCAGGCGCAACGCGCTACCCTGCAGCGGGTCGGCGCGCTGGTCGGCGGTTCCGCCGCCGAGTTGGAGCGGCGCACCGGGGAGCTGGTGCGGCACGCGCGCGACCTGGAGAAGCGGGTCAAGACCCTGGAGGCTGAGCAGAGCGCGCAGCAGGCCGCGGCGCTGACCGCGCAGGCGGAACGGGTCGGCGGCGTGCGGCTCGTCATCCGCACCTTCGAGGAGGAGCCGCCGGCGGCGCTCAAGGCGCTGGCGGAACGGCTGCGGGGGGCCGCGCCGCGTACCGTGGCCTTTTTGGTCACCACCCGCGGCGGCGGCCTGGCCATCGCCTGCGGCGTGAGCGACGACCTGGCCTCCGGCGCGGGAGCGGAGCGTCTCTCCGCCGCCGACCTGGTAAAGGAGGCCGCGGCCAAGGCCGGCGGCGGCGGCGGCGGGCGGCCTACCTTCGCCACCGCCGGCGCGAGGCGCGCCGCCAACGTCGACGCCGTGCTGGACACCGTCCGCGCCCGCCTCGCCGGAGTAACGCCGGCGTGACGGATGCTTGACAGGTGCGGGGAGTCCGTATGACATTCCCTGTCCGTAAGAGCCCATAGAAATGGACGGCACGCTCGTAGCAACCGTACTATTGGTCCTGGGCGCGGCGGTGGTAGTAGTCTGCGGCTACTTCGTGTGGTGGGCTCAAGGGTACTTGCTGGTTCTGGTGACCCGCGGAACCAACGACGACGACACCGCGACCAGCGCGTTCATCTGTTTGGTTAACGAAGCCAAACAAGAGATGATCATTCACGACGACGGAGATAGCACAGATGCTTCCATCTACAATAATGAACAAGCTGTAAAGGCGGTAAGGACCCGCTTGCAGGAGCACCGTGATCTTAGTATAAGGTGCTTCTTCAACAAGGAAGAAGAGACCAGGATGGGCTCCCTCGGCAAGCAGTTTCCCGACAGATTTCAGGTTCGTTATCTACAAGGGGAACGGCCAGTTCACGATATTCACTACAAGATCATTGATGGTGGGTGTAAAGCGTACCTGTCGGTTCACGATATGGGTGGATGCGATCGAGAGTATGAGATGATCGACTGCACTGACAGCCCTCCGAGGATTCGACGAAGGATGTTCAGGAAGTTTTACGATCAGATCGATCGGGCGTACGCATCCTCATCAGTGACGCAATAGTAGAACTACCGACGTGTTAGCAGACTCGTTTCCGCCGGTTCAGATGTATATCGTGCTGGCCATAGTTGCGACGGTATGCTCAATCGTGGCCACGAATGTTCGACTTATGAAGGGCGCTCAATCGAAAGACGCGGATCAGTTGAAGACAACGTTGAAGGATACGAAATGGGTTGTAGGAGCGCTCATAGTCGTAGCAACGGTATCTTCTACACAGATCTTCATTGCCTTGGCTTGCGAATTGATGGGCGAGACAATTCGCGGTGAATTATGGCAGGCGATACCTCACATGTTCTGTATCATGATATTGTACGTACTACTGATATTCTGGTACGTCAGGTCAATTCTTTCTGGTTCACGGTGGGCCAGATGAATCAACTTGTATGCCCGACCAAGCCAGCAAGGAGGAGTTGAAATGTCGCGTGTTTGCAAGATTACCGGGAAGAAGCCGATGGCCGGCAACAACGTGTCGAAGGCGCACAACAAGACGCGGCGCGTGCAGCGGCCCAATCTGCAGCGCAAGCGCATCTATCTGCCCGAGGAGGGGCGTTCGGTGCGGGTGCGGCTGTCGACGCGAGCGTTGCGCACGGTGGACAAGAAGGGGCTGTTGAAGTACCTGCACGACGAGGGGTTGCGGCTCAGCGACGTCACGGTATGACCGGCGCCGGGGAGGCCGCCGGCGCCGCCCGCGAGGCGCGCATCGGCATCATCAACGTCTCCGACCGCGCCGCCGCGGGAGTGTACGAGGACCTGCCCGGCAAGGCGATCGTCGCCGCACTGGAGGAATACCTGGTGTCGCCGTGGAGCCGGGAGTACCGCATCGTTCCCGACGAGCGGGATCAGCTCGCGGCCACCATGATCGAGTTGGCGGACGCGAAGGGCTGTTGCCTGATCGTCACCTCCGGCGGCACCGGCCCCGCGCCGCGGGACGTGACCCCCGAAGCCACCGCCGACGCCTGCGAAAAGATGCTCCCCGGATTCGGCGAGCTGATGCGCCAGGTCAGTCTGCAATACGTGCCGACGGCGATCCTGTCGCGACAGACCGCGGGCGTGCGCGGCGGCGCCCTGATTCTGAATCTGCCCGGCCGCCCGCGCGCCATCCGCCAGTGCCTGGACGCGGTATTTCCCGCCGTGCCCTACTGCGTCGACCTGATCGGCGGGCCGCGCCTCGAGGTGAACCGCGACGTGGTCAAGGCGTTTCGCCCCGGCGAAGCCGCGAAGTAGCCCGCCAGGAAAGGGATACAGGGGAGCCGGTCCGGCACGCGCCGGCCGCGGCGACGGCCGTCAGATGCGGGCGCCGATGCGGTTGCCGGACTCGTAGCGGCGCAGGCCCAGCGCGAACACGGCCCAGGCCGCGGCGATCAACGCCGCGTCGCCGGCGACGATGGCCGCCAGCAGCCCCCAATCCAACGCCGCGCCGCGGCCCACCTCCCGGAACAGCTCAGACGGCAGGTGGGTGACCAGCGCCGCCGGGATCAGCGTGTGCAACACCACCGCCACCACCGGTCCGTCGAAGATCGTTCCCGGATGGATCGAGAAAGTGACCACCTGCTCCGAGCCGACTCCCGCCAGGTCTTCGGCGTTGCCCAGCAGGAAGGTCAGGCTGTGATAGAGCACGCGCATGGCGGTGAACACGCCGGCCGCCAGGAGCACGAACAGCAGGTAGAGGCCGACCGCGGCCGGCGCGAGCGGCTGGCTGAAGGCGAACAACCCCAATCCGTAGAGCAGGTCGCCCCAGCTCGACACCGACATGCGCGACGCCAACACGTTGGGCAGCACCGGTTTGGGCTGGGTCAGGTACACGTCGAGCTCGCCCCGATAGATGATGCGCGACAGGTAGGCGGCGTTGCCGCAGACCATAGTGCCAAGGCCAAAGCCGGCGGCCGCCACCGACCACAGAAACATCACGTCGCGAAACCCGTAGCCGCGAATCGGCGCGTCGATTGCCTCGAACAGAATCGCCCAGAAGGCCATGAACATGGCGTTGTTGGCCGCCATGGCGACCACCTGGATCACGAACGGCCCCGGGTAGGCGGTGTTGGCGGCCAGGTTGACGCGGAAGTAATGGCCGATCAGGCGCAGCACGCGGACGCCGCGCCGGAGCCGGCCCCGGCGGCGGGCGCTGCCAACGCGGGCGGTGCCGGCGCCGCCCGGGGGCGCGCCGCGGCCGCTACGGCTACCCGCCATGAGCCTGCACCCGGCGCATGCCGAGTCGGAACAGCGCCGCGGCCAGCACGCCCAGCGCCGCGGCGTACAGCGCGGTGCCGAGCAGCGCCTCACGCAGCAGGCCGGGCGCCGGGGCCACCAGCATCCGCGCCGGCCAATAGGCCTGGAACGCAAACGGCAGGCGCGCCGCCAGCTCGCCGAGCCACGGCGGCAGCAGCTCCAGGGGAAACAGCATCCCGCCAACCACGAACACCAGCTTCTGATGGATCCACTGAAACGGCAGCACCGACTCAAACCAGAAGGCGGTGAGGCCGATGACCAGCATCCACAGGCAGTTGAGCAGCAGCGCGCCGGCGAGCAGGGTCAGGCCCGCGGGCAGCGCCGCCGGCAACCCCGGCAGCGGCCCCACCAGGGCCAGCGCGACCGCCGCCCCCGCCAAGCCGATCGGCAGCGTCTTGGTGAACGCCTGCCCGAGGGCGCGGGCCAGGGTGAACAGCGGGAAGGAATAGGGGCGCACCAGGCCGTAGGCGATGCTGCCGTCCTGCACCTGCTCCTGAATCTCCCCGGAAATCGTCGGCCGGGCCAGCTCCACCATCTCCGTGAACACCAGGTACCAAGTGAGTTGCACCACGCTGAGACCGCGCAACTCGCCGTCGGCGCCCGCGACTGCTCGCCACAGGGTGTTGAACACGAACACGAAGATCACCAGCAGCACGCCGCGCGTGAGGAGCGCGGCCGGATAGGCAATCTGATCGCGGCCGGCATAGGTGACGGCGCGCGCGTAGCGCCGCAGCCGGGGGCCGCAACGGGCAGCCGCGGCGGCCGCCTTACGCCGGACCATGCCGCGCCTCCCCCGCCGCCTGCCCGTACAGCGCGGCGATCACCTCTTCCAGCGGCGGGTCGGAAATGGTGACGTCCAGTACCGTGTTGCGCTGCAGAATGGCGCGCACCACCGCCTCGATGCGGGTGCGGGCGGTGTCCACTTCCAGCTTGGCGGCGTAGCGCCCGGCGTGGCGGATGGTCACGTCGGGGAGGTCGAGCGCCAGCGGCGCTGCCAGCTTGAGGTCCATGATCTTGGTGGTGAGCAGGGAGCGCTTCAACTCGTCGATGGCGCCGTCATAGACGATGCGGCCGTGATTGATCACGATGGCGCGCCGGCACACCCGCTCCACGTCGCCGGTGTCGTGCGAGGTCAGAAACACCGTGACGCCGCGCTCGCGGTTGATCTGTCTGATCAGGTCGCGGATGCGCTGGCGGATCACCACGTCGAGGCCGATGGTCGGCTCGTCGAGCAGCAGCAGCTCCGGATCGTGGATCAGCGCCGCGGCGATTTCGCAGCGGATGCGCTCGCCGAGCGACAGCTTGCGTACCGGCGTGGCCAAATGGCGCCCGATGTCGAACACCTCGGTGAGGGCGGCGATGCGGCGGCGCGCCTGGCGCGGTTCCAGGTCGTAGACGTCGGCCAGCAGCTCGAAGGTGTCGAGCGGCGGCAGGTGGAACCAGAGTTGCGACTTCTGCCCGAATACGGTGCCGATGCGGTAGGCCAGCCGGCGGCGCTGGCGCTGCGGGTCGATGCCCAGCACCGACACGGCGCCGGCGTCGCGCTGCAGGATGCCGGTAAGCAGCTTGATGGTGGTGGACTTGCCGGCGCCGTTGGGGCCGATGAAGGCGATCATCTCGCCCGGCGCCACCGCCAGGTCGACGTCGTCTACCGCGGTCACCGGCCGCCAGCGGGGCCGCAGCAGGCCGCGCAGGGCGCCCGCCGCGCCGCCGGCGCGGGTCCGTACCCGAAACTGCTTTCGCAGGTTGCGTGCCTCGATGATCATGAGCGTTCGCCTCCCGGGCCTCGCGGCCCTCCGGGGTTCACGCCGCCGCGTCGCGCGCCAATGAAAAAAGCCCTGCCAAGTGGCAGGGCCTTCTCACGTTTGCCGCGAACGGCTGCGCTCACCCTGCCAGATGGTCCTCCTCCATGCCGAGGACGCACCACGCCATCGAATCGGTCGCCGCGGCCGTTACGGCCGTCGTTAGACTGGTGTTGGCAGATACGTCGCGCATCAGAGTGATACCGTTCCTACCCCGGCCGCCCGCTCCCCGTCAACCCTGTGCTGGCGGCGGTGGTGGGCAAGCTGCCGCCCGTTCGTTCCGGCTGCCTGCGGAGGGCGGCCAGCGCCGAGGACGTACAGTGGTCAGTTTCTCCAACGCATCCCAAGAGTCTGCACATGCGGCTTGCCAAACGCGCCGAGACAGAAGGAGTGAGTCTCAATCATCTGGCTACCGTGCTCCTTGCCGAGGGACTCGAGCGGCGATGAGCGGTCAGGGCTTCGCGGGCGGGGTGAGCGGACCCCACACCATCAGGTGGCGGTCGGAGACCTGTTCGATGCTTAGGTGCGCCAAGCCCGCCGCGGCGAGCTGCGCGGCCACCTCCTCCGGGCGGTAGGCGGCCATCAGCGATTGACAAAAGTCACGCCGCAGCACCTCGGCCTCGTTGGCCGCGTAGGCGTCCACTGTCGCCGCCGCGTCCTCCGGCGTGTCGGGGCGCAACAGGTCCATCACGAACAGATGCGCGCGCGGCGCCAGCCAGTCCTTCAGCACCGCCCAGAGGTGCGCGGGATCGTGTAGGTGGTGCAGCAGGCTGTTCGACAGGCCCACGTCGTAGCCGCCGGGCCCGCGGGGACGCGGCGGCGCAACGCTGCCGGCGGCGATGCGCATCACGTGGAAGCGGACGCGCTGCGCGCCGCCGCCCGCTTCCGGCGCCGCCCGCCGCGCGTGCTCGATCATCGCCGGCGAGCCGTCGATGCCGTCGAAGGTCCAGTGCGGGCGCGCCGCGGCCAGCCCGCGCACGATGTCGCCCGGCCCGCAGCCCAGATCGACGCACGCCGCCGGCGCGTCCGGCGTCCGCTCCAGCACCCAGGAGCTGAATAACTCGTTCGGCTCCCGGAAGTCCGCCTGCGCGTAGGCTTGCACCTGCTCGGCCCCGGTCATCAGCTCCGGCTCAGGAATCCGTTGCATGCGGTGCGATCTTATCACACGCCGCTGCCGCTTCCGTCCGGGCGCAACATCGACCGACCGGCGTCGTAGTGGCGCCTACTTGGCGAGCCTCCGTCGGTCTGATACCCTGTTGAGGCTGACGTATGACTGCGCAGGACCAATCCGAAGACTTCCACTCCTCGCCGTACGATCTGGGATGTGAGCTGCCGTATTTCACCGTCGAAGCAAGCCGACCCCGCCACCGACACCTCCGTCCTCCAATACCGCATCGACCAAGCCGTCTACTCCCTCTACGACCTCACCCCCCAAGAGGTCACGGCCCTCGAATTCCCGCCCGCCGCTGATCTACGCGCCGGCAAGCTGCTCGCGGTCGCGGGCGGCCTGCAGGAACTCCTGCACCTTGACCGGCTGGCCGGTGCGGCTGCTCTCGATGGCGGAGAAGATCAGCGCCACCGACTGCAGGTTGGCCTCGACGTTGGTCGCCATCGGCTCGCCGCCGTCCAGCCAATCCAGAAACTGATTGAGCAGCCAAGTGTCGGTCCAGTAGCGCTGCTGCACGGGAGCCACCTCCAGCCCCTCCCCTTCCCGGGCGTAGTACCGGGGCGCGTACGGGAAGCGTTCGACGCGGCGGTGATCCATGATCAGCGTCTCGTGCTCGCACTCGGCGCGGACGTACTCCTGCGACCAGCCGTTGAATCCGCAGGCGTTGGTCTTGGCGCCCTCGTAGATGGCGCGCGCGCCGTTCTCGAAGGTCATCATCACGTGCCCCTGGGAGCCGCTCGCGTACTCGCCCCAGGGCGGGTTCCAGGTCTGCGCGTAGATGGTGTCGCAACGGGCGCCCGCCAGGTCGGCGATGATGTCGAGATGATGCACCGAACCTTCAATCATCAGGGTCTCGTCCATGGTGTGCCGGAAGCGGGCGCCCCAGTCGCCGAAGTTGCGCAGTCCGCAGGTAAAGCGGCACACCAGGTAGTCGATCCGGCCGGGGCGGCCGGAGCGCAACTCGCGGCGCAGCGTGGTCTTGTCCTGGTCGAAGCGGTGGCTCATGGTCACGCCCATCTTCTTGCCGGCGCGCCGCACCTTGGCGGCGATGCGCACCGACGCCTCCAGGGTGTCGGCAATCGGCTTTTCCGAGATCACGTGCATGTCGTGGGCCAGCGCCGCGTCCACCACCGACTCGTGGAACGCCGGCGGCACCACCACCGTGCATATGTCAGCCGGGTTCTCGGCGCAGGCGCGCTGCAGGTCGGTGTAGCACTTTTCGGGCGGGAGGCCGAGGTGGGTTTGGGCGTTGCCGTGAACCTCCAGGTTCACGTCGACCGCGGCGACCACCTCCAGGCGGCCGGAGGCTACGTGGGGCGGCAGGAAGCGGGAGCACCAGGGCACGCCGCGGCCGCCGGTTCCCACCTGAATCAAGCGGTAGGTGTTGGGCATGGTGAATGCCGAACCTATATCCGCGCGCGGCGCCGGTGTCAACTTGCCGGCGGCCGGCGGGGGCGGCGGTCGGCCCGGCCGTGCGCCGCCCCCACCGGTGCCCCCGGTTGGCTGCCGCGCGAAGTTGCCGGCGGGCCGCTGCCGCCCGTAACATAGGGGCCGAAATGGCAGCACGGCCCAAGGTTCTGATTCTCGGTTCGCCGGTGCCCGGCCACGGCCCGGAGCGCGAGCTCCTGGAGCCGGCGGCGGAGCTCGTTACCGCCACGGTAGACACGCGCGCCGCGCTGGCCGCGGCGGTGCGCGACGTGGACGCGGTGATGCTCGGCCTGCAACGCTGCGACGCGCCGCTCATCGCCGGCATGCGCCGCTGCAGGATCATCTGCCGCTACGGCATTGGCTACGACAACATTGACGTGGCCGCGGCCACCGCCGCCGGCATCTGGGTCGCGCGGGTGCCGGACTACGGCTGGGAGGACGTGTCCGATCACGCCGTCGCCCTGCTGCTGGCCTGCGCGCGCGACCTGCGCAGCTACGACCGGCAGGCGCGCGCCGGACGCCCGGGCCGGCCGCGGCCGCTGCACCGCCTCCGGGGCCGCACCTGCGGGTTGATCGGCTGCGGCGGCATCGGGCGCGCCGTGCTGCGCAAGCTCGGCGGCTTCGGGCTGGCGCGCATCCTGGTGCACGATCCCTACCTCACGGCCGCACAGATTGCCGAGGCCGGCGGCGCCGCCTGCGATCCGGATACGCTGCTGCGCGAGGCCGACTTCGTTTCCCTGCACGTCCCGCTGAGCGAAGAAACCCGCCACCTGATCGGCGCCGCGCAGTTGCGGTTGATGAAGCCGACGGCAATCCTGATCAATACCGCGCGCGGCGCCCTGATCGACCAGGAGGCGCTGGCCGCGGCGCTGGCGGACGGCGCCATCGCCGCCGCGGGGCTGGACGTGTTCGAGACCGAGCCGCTGCCGGTGAGCAGCCCGCTGGCGGGGCTGGACAACGTCATCCTGAGCAATCACGTGGCGTGGTACACCGAAGAGTCGGCGGTGGAGCTGGCATCCAAGGCGGCGCGCAACGTGCGCGAGGTGCTGGCCGGGCGCCCACCGGTGTACCCGGTAAATCGCATCAATCCCGCCGCCGGACAAGCGATCAATCTTGATGGCTAATCGCCAGATTTGGCCTATAAAGAATCATTATTGATAGCTTGTCAGCCCTTGAGGCTGCCGAGCACCATCCCCTTTACGAAGTAGCGTTGCAGGTAGGGGTACACCACCAGAATCGGCAGCGCCCCGATGAAGATCTGCGCCGACTTGACCGTGCGCTCCGAGATGTGGGCCAGTTCCTGCACCTCGGCAATGGTCAGGCTGCGCCGCATCGTGGTATCGGGCAGAATCACGATGCTGCGCAGGAAGGTCTGCATCGGGTAGCGCTCCGGCGTGTTCATGAACACCATGCCGTCGAACCAGGAGTTCCAGTGGCGGACGGCGACGAACAGGGTCAGCGTGGCCAGCGCGGCCATCGAGGTGGGGATATAGATGCGCCCCAGGATCGTCCAGTGGCTGGCGCCGTCCATGAACGCCGCCTCCTCCAGCTCCGCCGGGACGTTGCGAAAGAAGTTGAGCAGAATCAGCACGTTGAACACCGGAACGCCGAACGGCGGCGGCAGCACCAGCGCCCAGATCGAATCCAGCAGGCCCAACTGCCGGATAAGCATGTAGGTAGGAATCAGGCCGCCGGTGAACAGCATGGTGAAGAAGATGATCCACACGTAGACGGTACGGCTGCGGAAGCCGCGCGTGCTCTTGGAGAGTGGGTAGGCAGCCAGGATGGTCAGGGCCATGTTGCTCGGCACGGCCAGCAGCAGCCGTTCCAGCGACACCACCATTGCGCGCCAGAACTCGTGGCGGCGCAGCACCACCTTGTAGGAGATCAGGTTGAACCCCTTGGGCCAGAAGCTCACCTCGCCGGCCATGGCGACCGTGCTCTGGCTCAGCGAGATGGCCAGCACGTGGATGAACGGCAGCAGACACAGCACTGCCGCCGCCACCAGGAAGATGGGGTTGAGAATGGAGAACCAATCCCGCTGCCTGGGCGCCGCCATCAGAACACTCGGTAGGAGGCGAGGCGGAACGCCAGATAGTAGGAGACGGAGATGAAGAGCAGCGATACCGCCGACTTGAACAGGCCGATGGCGGTGGAAGGGCCGAACTGCGCCTCCAGCAGGCCGAGGCGGTAGATCAGGGTGTCGAGAATGTCGCCGCTCTCGTAGGTCTGCGGGCTGTACAGGTTGAAGATCTGCTCGAAGCCGGCGTTCAGCACGTCGCCGAGATTGAGCACCGCGATCAACACGATGATCATCGTCATGCCGGGCAGCGTGATATGCCAGGTCTGGCGCCAGCGGCCGGCGCCGTCGATACGCGCGGCCTCGTACTGCTGCGGATCGATGGTGGTGATCGCGGCCAGGTAGATGATGGTGCCGAAGCCGAATTCCTTCCACACGTGCGTCACCACCATGGTGAACTGAAACCAGTCGTTGTCGCCCAGAAAGAAGATCGGTTCGATGCCGAAGCCGCCGAGCAACCGGTTCAGCAAGCCGTAGCGGGGCGACAGGATGTCGATCAGCACGCCGGCGAGAATGACCCACGACAGGAAGTGCGGCAGATAGATGCCGGTCTGAATCGCTTTCTTCAGCTTCAGGTTGACCAGCTCGTTGATCAGCAGGGCGAACACGATCGGGGTGAGCTGGCCGAACACGATCTTGAGGAAGGCGATGACCACGGTGTTCTTGAGCGCCCGGAGCACCGACGGCAGGCGGAACACGTAGGTAAAGTTGTCGAATCCCACCCAGGCCTGGTCGCCGAACAGGCCGCGCGCCGGGATGAAGCGCTGAAAGGCCATGACGATGCCGGCCATCGGCACGTAGGAGAAGACGACGATCACCAGCAGCGGAGCGATCAGCATCAGGTGGAGGGGCAGCTCCCGCTTCAGGCGATGATTCATGGAGAAACAGGGGAGACCCGCCGGCCGCGGCGGCGGCAGGTCTCCGCAACTGCGCGCTACGTTGCGGGCGCGCTTACTGCGAACTGAACCACGCGTTCACGTCGGCGGTGATCTCGCTGCCGCCGAGGTCGTGCCACTGCCGCACGAACTCATCAAAGGCGTCCAACTCCAGGTCGCCTATGATGATCTTGATGAAGGTTTCCTCCTGCAGCGAGGTGAGCGTCGGCCACTTGCCGGTCATGGTCTCCGACGGCACGCCGAGGAACGCCTCCGGCAGGAAGCGGCCCTGCTCGATCAGTTGGTGCATGCCGGCCTGCGACACCTCACCCGGGTCGCCCGGCATGAAGATGCGCGCCCAGCCCCAATCCTCGCGCTTGCCGCCCAGGTAGCTCACCACGAAGTTGTACATGTCGATCACTTCCCCGAACTCGTGGCCATGCCGCCGCATCGCCTCTTCAATGGCGACGTCGTCGCGGTAGGCGGTCTCGATGGTGAGTTGGGTGTTGAAGTTCATGCCCGGTTTGTTGACGTCGATCGGCGAGAGCAGCCAAGCCTGCCAGGTGCCTCCCTCCTTGGAGGGCGGATACGCCATGGTGGAGGACTCCAGGGCGTACATGTCCCAGTAGCCGTTGAGAATTTTTACCATCGCCTCCGGGTAGGGAAAGTCGCTGCTCACCGCGAAGTAACCGGCAAAGCCGACCGGCGAGGAAAAGCGGACGGGGCGATCGTCGGAGGAGGGCACCATCAGCGGCAGCCAGTCGACGTCCGGGGCGTCGCGCACCGTGTCCAACAGCGGCCACAGCGGGTTCCACTGGGCGCCGAACTCCATTCCCACGCGCCCGGAGATCACTTCTTCCGGCAGCTTGTCGCCGACCCGAGTGCCGAATTCCTGATCAATGATCCCTTCCTCGTAGAACTGACGCAGCAGGGCCAACGGGCGCTTCATCTCCGGCTGCACGCTGCCGTACACCAGCTCGCCGCCGCGCTCGATCCAGATATCGGGGTAGGCGTGGTGGGCGTTGAACAGCAGCGTCGCGTCGGCCACGCCGCCGTAGAACAGTTGCTTTTGCATCAACAGGCCGTAGGTATCGTCCTCGCCGTTTTGGTCCGGGTCGTCAAAGGTAAAGGCGCGCGCCATGGCGATCACGTCGTCGAAGGTCTGCGGCGCGGAGAGGTTCAGGTTTTGCATCCAGTCCTGCCGCGCCCAGATGAACACGGCGCCGCCCTCGCCGGCGAATTCCCACACCCGCGGCAGCGCGTAGAGCTCGCCGTCGAAGGTAACGGACTTGAAGGTCTCTTCCGGTTCATGCCGGTAGACGTCGTTGAGCAGCCGTTCGGAAGCGTAGGCGGGGTACACGTCGTCGAGCGACTGCAGCTTGCCGGCCTCGTAGAGGCGGGCGACGTTGACCGGCGGCTTGCGGCTGTCCAACTCCAGGATGTCCGGGATGTCGCCGGAAGCCAGGCTCAGGTTGAGCTTCTGGTTGTACTCCTCGGCGCTCTTCGCGATCCACAGGTACTTGACGTTGATGCCGAAGCGCTCGCGGTATTGATTGAGCCACATGTTGTCCTCCATCGTCTGATCGTTGATGGTGACGGTCTTCTGGAACACGTCGCTCACGTGGGTAACGAAGGTAACGTCGATGGGCGGGTCGTACTTGCCGTACGGGCCGGGCTCCATAGTCGAAGCGCGGGGCGAGGCCCCCTCCTCGACCGCGCCGGCGAGCGCCGCGGAGGCGCCGGCCAGTCCGAACGCCAACGCGGCAGCCAGGAGCGCGAGGGAACGTAGTTGATGATGCATGCGGGCATTCTGAGACCGCCCCCGCCCGTTGTCAAGGAAGCTCGTCGCCGCCGGCGCTGCACCGTTTATCAGGGGAGGGCGGCTTCGAGGGTGGTGATGTCTTGGGGAGTGAGGTCGTAGAGGGAGTAGACGGCTTGGTCGATGCGGTGTTGGAGGGCGGTGGTGTCGGCGGCGGGGGCGGCTTGCCTAGCCGTCTGGATTTGCTCGGCGAGGGCGGCGATGCCCTGCTTGGTGGAGTCGGCGGCGGGAGCGATGGGGGCGTGTTCCATCCACGCATGTATGTATCGCAGGTCGCCGCCGTCGAACGGATCGTCCAGGCATGGCAGGGCGAGTCGGAAGTAGAAGTCCAGCAGCTTCGAGTTCAAGATGGCGAGCAGGTAGCCGTCGTCGCCCGGCACGACGTAGGCGGTGTTGCCCGCGAGGTGGCCCTGCCGGTCGAGCATCGCGCGCATACGCGGCGCAATGTCGGGAAAGATGATCTTGGGTTGGTCGAAGGCGCGGTAGTAGGCGCACGGACGTAGTTCCCAGAAGTAGTGGCCTTGATCCTGCCGGCGCCGGAGGCGCGCGGCAAAGGGCGTGAGATGATCGTGTATGGCAGGGTACGTCTTCTTGAAGATGGCGCGGGCGGCGGCTTCGTTCGGCGCGGAGGACCACGGCCACGCCGTGTTGGCGCCGCTCGGAATGGTGATCGCGTACCGCCCGCCCGGTCTCGGCCGCCAGCGGCGCACGTCCTTGCCACGCAGCCACGGGCGGATCAGTTCGGCGCTCTTCGGGTCGGCGGCGGTCAGGCGGTTTCGAGTGGCGGCGTCTATGACGAAGGCGTCGTTCAAGCCGGTCTTGATGCCGGAGTAGATGCGGCCCCGCACGTACTTGCCGAGCGGCTGGCCGGCGGCTTCGATCTTGGCGCGAATGCGCTGCCACTCCGGGGGCGCCAGGGACCAGCCGGCGTCGGCCAGGTCCGTCACCCGCATGGCAAAGCCGTGGCGGTTCAGGTAGCCCGCGGGATCGACGGTCTCCGCGCCGGCAGGACCGCGCACGGTCGCCGCCCGGAACGTGCCCTGCCGCACCCGGTCGGCCAGCACGATGCAGGGGCGCACGGTAGCGTCGAAGGTGCCGGTGCGGCCCAGGTCGAGCAGCAGACGCGGGGAGGCGTGCTCTTTCAGGAACGTCCGTAACTGCTGCCCGTAGTCGGCGCGCATGAACTTGTTGGAGGTGATAAAGCAGAGCAGGCCGCCGGGCCGCAGCAGGTCGGCGCCGCGGCGAAAGAAGTAGGTATACAGGTCCGCGGTGCCGCGAAAGAAGTCGCCGTAGGCGGCGCGCAGGCGTGCCTTGCCGGGAATCTTCTCGCCGCGCACGTAGGGCGGATTGCCGATTACCACGTCGAAGCCGTCGGCGATGCCGAACATCCATTCCGCGTCGAACCACGTAGCGCTGGCGTTCTGGTGGTACGGGTCCCATTGGGCTACCGCCGAAGCGGCCTCCTGCGGGAAGCCAAGGTCCTTGAGCACGCCGGCCAACGCCGCGCGGAGCTCGTCATCCCGCTTGCGCAGGGCGAGCTTCTCCTGCCGGGTGCGCGCGTTGAAGTACCCCTCGCGCACGCGGCGCAAGTGGGACTCGATCGGATCGATCAGGTCCTTTCCCAGTTCTCCGTTGGCGGCGCCGTCGGCTTGCAGCCCGATCAGGGTGTCCGCGGCGACGAAGCGGGTCTCCAGGTTGGGCAGCGGGCGGATGCCGTAGTTGTCCGCCGCGTCCGCGCTGGCGCGCTGCTCGACGACCAAGGATATGAAAAAACGCAGCTTGGCGATCTGGCAGGCGACCGGCTGCACGTCCACGCCAAAAATGCCGTTCTGGATCAGATAGAGCTTGCGTCCGAAGTCGGAGTCCCGGTAGGTCTGGAAGGTGTGGCTGATCTCCTGCAACTCGCGGTTGCGGGCGGCCTCGTCGTCCACGTCGAACGCCGCTCCCGCCCGGCCGGCCGCGCGCTCCTTCTGGTACTCCTCCCAGTGGCGGTTGTCGGGATCGAGGCGGCGCAGCGCCAGCGTCAGCTTGTGCAGCACGCCCATCGGAAACGCGCCGGAACCGACCGCAGGGTCCAGAATCCGCAGCTCGGCGATCGCCCGCACCACGGTGCGCCGCTCCTCCGGCTCGAACAGCTCGCCGGCATCCGCGGCGGAGTCCGCGTAGTCGAGCAGATAGCCGAGCCGCTCGCGCCACCACTCCGCGTCCCCGTCCGCCGGCGCCGTCCGTCTGGCCAGCGCCGTCGCCAGCGACTCGTCGACCATGTAGTCCACCACGTGGCGCGGCGTGTAGTAGGAGCCGGTCTGCTTGCGCGCGGTATCGCGCGTCTCCGGGTTGTAGGCGGCCAGCAGATTCTCGAACACGCGGCCCAACAGCTCCGGGTCGAGCGCCACGTCCTGATCGAGCGGCGTGTTCTCCTCCACCGTGAACTTGTAGCGGCGGAACAGCGGGAACAGGCCCTTGTTCTCGTCGAAGAAGATCGCCGCCGGCACGTTCAGATCGCGGCCCTGCGTATCGACGTTGTCGGTGAAGGCGTCGATGCGGCGGCCGCCGGCCCCACGCGCTTCGTAGTCGTCCAGGCAGTCGAACAGGCCGCCGTCGACGAACGGCACCTTGGCGAGCAGACGCAGGAAGGCGTCGGGATCGCTCAACAGAGCGCGGTAGCGGTACTTGTTGAAGTCGCGGTGGCTGTCGCGGTTCCGGGCGCTGAACGCGCGCTTGCCAATCTCGGTATTGAGGGTGGCGAAGAACAGGTTTTGCAGCACGGCGCGATAGTAGTCGCTGCGCTCCGGCGCGTGGTTCCTGAGCGCAGCGCGGGCGTATTTCTCAGTGAACAGATCGTTCGGCACCAGCTCCTTCTCTCTGAGAAACCAGATGAACAGGAGGCGGGTGATCAACCGGATCACGTGGCGCTCGGCATTGCCCGGCCCCGCGCCGTCATCGGGGAAGCGGCAGGTTGCGACGGCGAACTCGAACCAGGCGAACAGATCGCGGTAGAAGTGGCGGTTGAGCGCGTCGGCGTCGAGCGCCCGCTCCCAGGCCCGGTGCAAGTCGTCGAAGCTGCGGACGTCCAAGCGATCCCGCATCGCCGGCAGGGCGAGGTCGGCGAGTGCGTTGAGATGCGCGCGGTGCGGGTCGGCGGCGCGGACGTCCTTGATCAGCGTCACCTTCTCCAGCACGTCGCGGTCGGCGTCGAAGCGGTGGACGTGGCGCCCGACGGCCGCCAGCGTCACGGTCGCGCCGTGGCGGAACAGCATGATGGAGGGCATCAGGTAGCGGCGATTGACCACGCGCGTCATGTCGGCGAGCTGCGTGCGGGAGTAACGCAGGCCGGCCTCCGCCCGGAGCTCGACGGCGATGAACAGAAACGACTCGATGCGGCCGCGGTCGAAGCCGCCGCTGAGCCCCGGCTGGCCGGTGATCTCATCCTCGGTGACCTGGAACACGATCTGCGCCGATCGCCAGTCGTCGAGCAGCCCGCGCTCCGGGCCGGTCAGCGGGTGCGCCGCCTCCATGTCGGCGCGTATCCCGGCGAGCTCATCCCCTTCCCCGGTTCGCTCGCTGCGATAGCCGAGCGCGCCGAGCAGCGCGGCGGCGGACTCGTGCAGCGGCGCCGCGCCGGTGAAGCCGGCCAGCGCGGCGCGCCGGTTGCCTCCTCGGTGTCGATCTGATCGGCGGCGCTCGCCGTGGCGGTCGCTCTGCCGCCAGGTTCATCCGGTTGGGCGGTAAAGCGGACGGTAGGCGGCGGTGTAGCCACTGCCGCTGGCGGTAAGATGACGGAGGCTACGTAGTCGCCCGGTCGCCGCGCGCGGAGTACGCGCACGTTCCCGCCGCACCAAGCCAGCCGAGCTTGCGCGGTGGTTCGGTTCATGGCTATATTTTCAAAAGGGAACCTTGATGACTCAGTGGAATCTCGCCATTACTGACGATACGGATCGCCACGTGCGTAGCTATCTGGCGCGGACGGGCGGCACGAAGGCCGACCTGTCGAAGTTCGTGGATCGCGCGGTACGTCAAAGAATCTTCTGGGAGACGGTCGAAGCGATCTGGGAGCGCAACAAGCACATGCCGCCGGCGTCGGTGCAAAGCGCCGCGGATGAAGCGGTCGCCGGCGCCCGTGCGGATCGTTCTTGACACGAACATCCTCGTAAGTGCGCTGATCTCCGGGGAAGGCCCACCGGGCCGAATCCTCCGCGCCTCCAAACGCGAGGGCTGCACGCTGATTACTTCTACGTACCAGATCGATGAGCTGCGCGACGTGTTGGCCCGAGATCGTCTGCAGTCCTTCATCCGGCCGGAACAAGCAGACGATCTCCTCGCTACGCTTGAGGCGGTTGGCGTCGTAGTTGACGAGCTGCCGGAAGTTCGCCTGGCGAACGACCCGAACGACAATCCGATACTGGCGACCGCGATCGCTGGCAAGGCCGACCTAGTCGTGTCCGGCGACCGGAAACACATGCTTCCAGTCGGAAACGTCGACGGCATTCCAATCGTCACCGCACGCGAGGCCGCTGACCGGCTGGGGATCGGCAGCGTGGACTGATCGGCGCGCGGGACCGAGACACGGGCGCGTTGGCGGGTCGTTAGCGGCGGGCGATGCGGCAGGGGCGCCAGTTGCGTGACCAGTGCTCCTCGGATTGGACGTGGCCGGCGCGCACGCTCTTGCAGACGTTGGATCGGAACTCCGAGGCCGGGAACCCGTGCGCGGCGCGGATCACCACGCCTTCGCGCGCGCCGCCGAGCGCCGACGGCGCGCGGTGTGCCCGCCTCACGAAGTCGCGCAGGCCGGCGACCGTCCCGAACGTCCCTTCGAACAGAATCGGGACCACCGGGATCGCCCGTTCGCGCGCGTAGCTCACCAGCGCCTGAAACGGCTCGAAGCGGCCGTCGGCCCTGCGCAGCGCGAAGGCGCGGAACGTCTCCTCCTCCGGGATCGCGTCATACTCGATGCTGTGCACGCCGTAGATGTCCTCGCCATAGAGCAGCACGTCCGGCTCCGTGACCTTCCACGCGTGGTGCTTCTTGACCATCGCCATCCACTTCCCGATGGACGGCGCCGCTACGCTGCGCGCGTACACCCGGCCCCGGCACAGCAGCGTGTTACCGCCGTCCAGCTTCTCAGTAACCACCACCGGCCGCCCCACGAACCGGGCCGCGTCCGCGAACTCGTCCCCATCCCGCGGCGCCCCCGGGGAATACGGCCAATACGGCGTCTTCGGATACTTCACCGGGGCTCCTTGCCGAACCGCACTTGCAACCTGCGCCATCCCACTAAGGTGCTGAATTGGGGCCGGCCGAACAAGCGTGCCGGTGCGCGGGAGAGTGGGTGGGTTACAGGCTCAGGGAGCCGGTGAATTGGAGGCCGTAGTCGGGGGAGCCGGGGTGGGTTTCCCGGCGGTCCGCCGAGAGGTCCAGGCTTAGCGCGCCGAGGTCGAGGCGGCTGCCGACGCGGTAGACGGCGCTGCCGGCGGAAGCCTGGGCCAGCCCGCCGTGGAGCGTCACCAGGCCCGCGCCGCCGGTCTCGATCCCGTAGCTCACTTCCGCGTTCAGTTGGTCCGGCCTCAGCCCGTCCCGATCGGTCGAGCTGACGCCGGCGGACAACGGGTTGCCGCCCCAGACGCTCGCCGCCTGACTGCTTGCCGCGCCCCACTCCGGGGTCACCGTGACTGCCAGCCCCCGGCCCGGCACGCCGGGATCGAACCTCAGCACCGCACTCGCCCCCCAGTCCCGGAACTCACCGTCCTGGTGGGCCAGCAGATAACGTCCGTTGGCCTGCACTTCCAGCCCGATGCCGGTATGCCGGTAGCCTACGCCGCCGCCGACCTCGGCTCCCAAACCTTCGGCAGCGTCGCCCGTGTCCCAGCGGCCGCCCACCTCCAACTGCAGGCCGAGCAGCGAATCGGCGCCTAGCTGCCAGTCATAGCGCACGTCGGCCAGGAGCCGTACCCGCGCCGCCGTTGCGGCCAGGTCCTTCGTCAGCCACCGGTCCTTCTCCAGCTTCGACTCCGCGCCCAGCGACGCATAGTAGGCGTCGGTCCCCACCGATACGTTCAGTCCGTGCGCCGACACCGGCGTGTAGCGCGCCCCGCCCGCGCCCAGCCACAGCACGTTGTCCGTCTCCACCTTGTGGCTTCCCCAGTTCACGCCGCTGCCGCCGAGACCGGCCCCGCCGAGCGCCCACAAGTCGAGGCCCGCCAGCGGCTCCACCAGCAGGTACGGCAGGACGCTGGTCACGCCGGTCTCCACCTTCGCCTGGAAGTCATCTCCCTCCGCGCTCTCCCGGTAGGTCGCGGCGCCGGCACTGTGAGACACCGCCAGTCCTACCAGCAGTTCCGGCGCCACGCGCAGATCCGCGCCCAGGTAGCCGCCGGTCACCGTCCCGTCCCAGGTCGAGCCGCGGGCGCCGGCGCCGGAATAGCCGTCCAGCATGCCCGCGCCCCAGACGCTCCAGTCCGGGCCCGCCTCGTCGCTGCGCACGTCAATCGAACTCTGACCCAGGAACTCCCGGAGCGTCACCTGCTGCGGCTGCTCCGGGTTCGGTTCCGGCACCGCAAAGTCCGCGTCCGGCGTCTCCGGCTTCGGCTCCGGCGTGGCCGCCAGCTCGTCCAACGCCAGCCTCTGCCCGTGCAGCGTGACCTGCGAACCCGCCGACTTGTCGCGCAGCCGCCCGCCGATCACCGCCACCGCGTCGGTCGCCACTACCCGCGCAAACTCCGCGTGCGCGCGCTGCAACGCGTGCCGGGGCCGGTCGTCCCGGTCGTCGTCCTCGATCGTCCCCTCGGCCGCCAGCCCCGCGCCCCCATCCTGCTGCTCCGCGTCGTACAGCGTGACGCCGAAGGTCTCGTGCTCCTCCGGTTCCGTGTCGCCCAGGACCGCCACCGCGATGCGCTTGGCCGACTCACCCGGCGCGAACACCAGCATCTCGCGCGTCGCCTCGTAGTCCACTCCGCCGCGCGCCGTCCCGTCCATCGTCGCGTAGCGCAGCAGCACCGGGCGCTCGGTCTTGGAGATCATCCGCACCTCGAACCACGCCGCCGTCTCGCCCCGGTCGCCCTCCTTGACCCGCATGTCGTCAATCGCCAGCAGCGCCACGTCGTTGTCGCCGATCCGGCCGCGGGCGATCTCCCGCTCCAGCAGCACGGGCCCCTCGCCGGCCAGCGCCACGGTGAACTCCTCGGTCGCCTCTACCGTCACGTCGGGCAGCACCGGCACCGCAATCGTTTGCGCCGTCTCGCCCGGCGCGAAGGTGACCGTGCCGGTGCGGTGGGTATAGTCGGCGCCGGCGGTCGCGGTGTCGTCCGCGGTCACGAACGTCACCGTGACCGGCGCCAGGCTCGCCTGGTTCAGCCTTACCGTGAACTCGGCGTCCACGGCGCGTCCGTCGCCCTCCACGATCGACGCGTCGCCGATCGAAACCGTTACCGGGACCGGGGCCGGCGCAGCCGGGCCGGCGGGCGACGGCGGGCGGGAAGAAGGCGACGACGGACGCGGCGGGGAGTCGGTCTGGCCCGATCCGTCGCCGACCTCGATCGTGAAGGTGAGGCTTGCCGACGTGCCTACGCTGTCGGTGGCGGTCCAGGTGTATTCGGTACTCGCCGCGGCCGCCTCCGGCGTGCCGGTGACTTGGCGGGTGTCGGCGTCCCGGCTCACGCCGGACGGCAGCTCGGGCGCCAGCGCGTAGCTCACGGCGCCGCTGCCGCCGATCGCGTCCGGCAGCGTGAACGGCGTGATCTCCCGGCCCTCGGTCCACTGCTGGTCCTCCACCCAGCCGCTCAGCGCAAACCCCGCCCCGACGTCGTCGTCGCGGATGGTGAGCGCCGCGCCGGTGACCGTCCCCACCTCGTGGCCGTTCTGCGCCGTACCGGTCACGGTCACCGCGCGGTCGCCGCTGCTCACGTCGTTATCGAGCGCCGTGATCGTCACGCTGTCCGCCGCGTTCGCGGTTTCGCCGGCCGCGATGGTGATCGCCGCGTCCGCGCCGACCGAGTAGGCGCCCGCCGCCGGCTCCACGGTGATCGTCGTGGCCGCGCTCGACGGGTGGCTCAGCGTTGCGGTCACCGTCGTCGTACCGCCGCTCTCGTCGATGGCGTCGTCGGCTGCCGCCAGCGTCACGGTCGGCGCCGCTTCGTCGTCGGTGATCGTGAGCGTCACGCTCTCCGGGGCCGCCACGCCGCTGTCCCCGCTCACCGTTGCCGAGACGGTTACTTCCTTGTCCGGCGCGTCCGCCGTGTTGTCGACCGCCGTCACGGTCACCGTGCCGGTGCTGCTCGTGTCTCCCGCCGCGATGGTGAGCGTCGTGGTGCTCGACAGGCTGAAGTCCGATGCCGCCGCGTTCGTCCCCGCGGCCGCGGCCACGGTCAGCGTTACCGCCTGAGTCGAGGCGCGGTTCAGCGTCGCGGTCACCGTCGCCGATCCGGGATTGGTCCCGTCGTGTTCGTCGATCGCCGCCGGGCTCAGCGCCAGCGTCGCCGTCGGCGCTCCCTCGTCGTCGGTCAGGGTGAGGCTCGCGCCCGTGACCGCGCCCACGTCGTGACTGTTCTGCGCCGTTCCGGTCACCGTCGCCGTGCGGTTCACCACGTTGTCGATCGCGTCGTCTACCGCCGTGATCGTCACGCTGTCGGCCGCGTTGGACGTCTCGCCAGCCGCAATCGTGATCGTGGCGTCCGCGCCCACCGTGTAGGCGCCCGCCTCCGGCTGCACGGTGATCGTGGTCTGCACGGTGATCGTGGTCGCCGCGCTCGACGCATGGCTCAGCGTTGCCGTCACCGTCGTAGAACCGCCGTTCTCGGAAATTGAGGAGTCCGCCAGCGCCAGCGCGACCGTCGGCGCCGCTTCGTCGTCTTCGATCGTCAGCGTCACGCTCGACGGGTCAGCCACGCCGCTGTCGCCGATCACCGTTGCCGAGACGGCCACCTGCTTATCCGGCGCGTCAACCGTGTTGTCGACCGCCGTCACCGTCACCGTGCCGGTGCTGCTCGTGTCCCCCGCCGCGATCGTGAGCGTCTTTGCGGACGACAGATTGAAGTCGCCCGACGCCGCGTTCGTCCCCGCGGTCGCCGCCACGGTCAGGGTTACTGCCTCGGTCGAGGCCCGGCTCAGCGTCGCCGTCACCGTCGCCGACCCGGGGTTCGTCCCGTCGTGCTCATCAATCGCGGCCGGGCTCAGCGCCAACGTCGCCGTCGGCGCTCCCTCATCGTCGGTGAGGGTGAGACGCGCGCTCGTAACCGTGCCGACGCCCTGGCTGTTCTGCGCCGTTCCGGTTACCGTTGCGGTCCGGTTCGCCACGTTGTCGATCGCGTCGTCGACGGCCGTGATTGTCGCCGTATCTGCGGCGTTCGCGGTCTCGCCCGCCGCAATGGTGATGGTCGCGTCCGCGCCCACCGTGTAGGCCCCCGCCTCCGGCTGCACGGTGACCGTGGTCGCCGCGCTCGAAGCATGGCTCAGCGTCGCGGTCACCGTCGTCGTACCGCCGTTTTCGGAGATCGCGCTGTCCGCTACCGCCAGCGTCACCGCCGGCGCCGCGTCGTCGTCCTCGATCGTTCCGGTTCCCGTCGCGGCGCTCACCGGGAGCCTCGCGTTCACCGGCTCGCTCAGCGTCACCTTCACCGTCTCGTTCGGTTCGTCCACCCCGTCACCGGTCACCGTCACCGTCACCGTCTTGCTCGTCTCACCGGGCGCAAACGTCAGCGTCCCGCCACTCAGCGCCGCGTAGTCGGTCCCGGAGGTCGCCGTACCCGTTCCCGCGTCCGCGTACTTCACCGTCACCTGCGCCGTGCTCGCCTTGCTCAACGTCACCGTCCACGTCAGCGCCGCCGTCGTTCCCGACACCCCCTCCGTCACCCGCGGCGACGACAGCGACGGCGCCGGCAGGTCGCCCGTGTTCACCACGATCCCCGGCGGGTTGACCAACAGAGGCGGATCGCCCGGACGAATCACCGCCGCCAGGAACTTCACCGAATCCTCGTCCCCGTCCTCGTCCTCCACCGTCCAGGTGTATTCCACCTGGTTCGTCGGATCGTCCGGCGTCGTGCCCGTCACCAGGAACCCGTTCCGCGTCAGCCACGACGGCAACGCCGGCGATAACGTGTAGGTCAGCGTCCCATCTCCCCCCGTCGCCTGCGGCAGCACCAGCCGCGGAATCACGGTGGCGGTCGGCCACAGCCGGCTGGCGACCTGCGCGCCGCCAAACGTCGGCTCCAGGTCCACGTCGTCGTCGGTGATCGTCAGGGTCACCGCGTTCGGGTTACCGGCGCCGTGGCCGTTGGCCGCCGTCGCCGACACGCTTACGGTCTTGTCGTTGGGGGCGTCCGCGTCGTCGTCCACCGCCGAAATCGTCACCGCGCCGGTGCTCGTCGTCGTCCCCGCCGCGATGGTCAGCACCTTGTTCGCGCTCAAGCTGAAGTCCGCCGCCGCCGTGTGCGCCCCCGCCGAGGCCGCCACGGTCACCGTCGTCGCCGCGCTCGATGCGTGCGAGAGCGTCGCCGTTACCGTCGCCTCGCCGCCGTCCTCCGAAATGGACGACGGGGACAGAACCAGCGTCACCTTCGGCGCCGCTTCGTCGTCCTCGATCGTCAGCGTCACGTCCGCCGGCGTGGCAACGCCGCTGCCGCCGCTCACCGTTGCCGAAACGGTCACCTGCTTGTCCGGCGCGTCCACCGTGTTGTCGACCGCGGTCACCGTCACCGTGCCGGTGCTGCTCGTGTTCCCCGCCGCGATGGTCAAGGTCTTTGCGGACGACAGGCTGAAGTCGCCCGACGCCGCGTTCGTGCCGGCTGCCGCCGCTACTGTCAGCGTAACCGCCTCACTCGACGCACGGTTCAGCGTCGCCGTCACCGTCGCCGATCCGGGGTTGGTCCCGTCGTGCTCATCAATCGCGGCCGGGCTCAGAGCCAACGTCGCCGTCGGCGCTCCCTCGTCGTCGGTCAAGGTGAGTCTCGCGCCCGTGACCGTCCCCACGTCGTGGCTGTTCTGCGCGGTCCCGCTCACCGTCGCCGTCCGGTTCGCCACGTTGTCGATCGCGTCGTCGACGGCGGTGATCGTCACGCTGTCGGTCGCGTTCGCCGTCTCGCCCGCAGCGATCGTGATCGTGGCGTCCGCGCCCACCGTGTAGGCCCCGGACACCGCCGTCACAGTGATCGTGGTCGCCGCGCTGGACGCATGGCTCAGCGTTGCGGTCACCGTTGTCGTGCCGCCGTTCTCGGAGATTGAGGAGTCCGCCAGCGCCAGGGAGACCGTCGGCGCCGCTTCGTCGTCCTCAATGGTGAGCGTCACGCTCGCCGGGTCCGCCACGCCGCTGTCGCCGCTCACCGTTGCCGACACGGTCACCTGCTTGTCGGGCGCGTCCACCGTGTTGTCGACCGCCGTCACCGTCACTGTGCCCGTGCTGCTCGTGTCCCCGGCGGCGATGGTGAGCGTCTTCACACTCGACAGGCTGAAGTCGCCCGTCGCCGCGTTCGTCCCGGCCGTCGCCGCCACGGTCAACGTGACCGCCTCACTCGACGCGCGGTTCAACGTGGCCGTCACCGTGCTCGAACCCGGATTCGTCCCGTCGTGCTCGTCGATCGCCGCCGGGCTCAGCGCCAGCGTCGCCGCCGGCGTGGCTTCGTCGTCGGTCAAAGTCAGCGCCGCGCCGGTTACGGACACCGTCTGCGACTCCGCGGCAGCTTGGACGTTGACCGCCGTTCCCGTCACCGTCGTCGAGCGGTTGACCACGTTGTCGATGGCATCGTTCACGGCCGTAACCGTCACCGTGTCCGAAGCGTTCGCCGTCTCGCCCGCCGCGATCGTGATCGTGGCGTCCGCCCCCACCGTATAGGCGCCCGGCACCGCCGTCACGGTGACCGTGGTCGCCGCGCTCGACGCGTGGCTCAAGGCCGCGGTCACCGTCGTCGTGCCGCCGTTCTCGGAGATCGAGGAGTCCGCCAGCGCCAGCGCCACCGTCGGCGCGGCTTCGTCGTCCTCAATGGTCAGGGTCACGGCGGACGGGGCGGCCACCCCGCTGTTCCCGCTCACCACCGCCGAGACCGTCACTTCCCTGTCCGGAGCGTCAACCGTGTTGTCGACCGCGGTCACCGTGACCGTGCCGGTGCTGCTGGTGTCCCCGGCCGCGATGGTCAGCGTCTTGGTACTCGACAGACTGAAGTCCGTCGCCGCCGCATTCGTTCCCGCGGTGGCGGCTACCGTCAGCGTGACCGCCTCGGTCGAGGCACGGTTCAGCGTCGCCGTCACCGTCGCCGACCCGGGGTTGGTCCCGTCGTGCTCGTCGATCGTCGCGTCGATCGTCGCGTCGCTCAGCGCCAGCGTCACCGTCGGCGTGGCTTCGTCGTCGGTCAAGGTGAGCGCCGCGCCGGTCACGGTCACCGTCGCCGACTCGGCGGCAGCCTGGGCGTTGGCCGCCGTGCCCGTCACCGTCGTCGAGCGGTTGACCACGTTGTCGATGGCGTCGTCCACCGCCGTGATCGTGACCGTGTCCGCCGCGTTTGACGTTGCGCCCGCCGCAATCGTGATGGTCGCGTCCGCCCCCACCGTGTAGGCCCCCGACACCGCCGTCACGGTGATCGTGGTCGCCGCGCTCGACGCATGGCTCAGCGTCGCGGTCACCGTCGTCGTGCCGCCGTTCTCGGAGATCGAGGCGTCCGCGACCGCCAAGGTCACCGTCGGCGCGGCTTCGTCGTCCTCAATCGTCAGGGTCACCGCGGACGGGGCGGCCACGCCGCTGTTCCCGCTCACCACCGCCGAGACGGTCACCTGCTTGTCCGGCGCGTCGACCGTGTTGTCGACCGCCGTCACCGTCACCGTGCCGGTGCTGCTCGTGTCCCCTGCTGCGATGGTGAGCGTATTCGCGCTCGACAGGCTGAAGTCGCCCGATGCCGCGTTGGTCCCCGCCGCCGCCCCGACTGTCAGCGTGACCGCCTCACTGGACGCGCGATTCAACGTGGCCGTCACCGTACTCGACCCCGGATTGATCCCGTCGTGTTCGTCGACCGTCGCCGGGCTCAACGCCAGCGTCGCCTCCGGCGTGGCTTCGTCGTCGGTCAGCGTCAGCGCCGCGCCGGTCACCGCCACCGTCGCCGAATCGGCTGCAGCCTGCGCGTTGGCCGCCGTTCCCGTCACCGTCGTCGAGCGGTTGCCCACGTTGTCCACTGCGTCGTTCACCGCCGTGATCGTCGCCGTGTCCGTAGCGTTCGACGTGTCGCCAGCCGCAATCGTGATCGTCGCGTCCGCCCCCACCGTGTAGGCCCCCGACACCGCCGTCACGGTGATCGTGGTCGCCGCGCTCGATGCATGGCTCAGCGTCGCGGTTACCGTCGTCGTGCCGCCGTTCTCGGAGATCGCGCTGTCCGCTACCGCCAGCGTCACCGCCGGCGCCGCGTCGTCGTCCTCGATCGTTCCGGTTCCCGTCGCGGCGCTCACCGGGAGCCTCGCGTTCACCGGCTCGCTCAGCGACACCTTCACCGTCTCGTTCGGTTCGTCCACTCCGTCACCGGTCACGGTCACCGTCACCGTCTTGCTCGTCTCACCGGGCGCAAACGTCAGCGTCCCGGCGCTGAGCGCCGCGTAGTCGGTCCCAGAGGTCGCCGTACCCGTCCCCGCGTCCGCGTACTTCACCGTCACCTGCGCGGTGCTCGTCTTGCTCAACGTCACCGTCCACGTCAGCGCCGCCGTCGTTCCCGACGCACCCTCCGTCACCCGCGGCGACGACAGCGACGGCGCCGGCAGGTCGCCCGTGTTCACCACGATCCCCGGCGGGTTGACCAACAGAGGCGGATCGCCCGGACGAATCACCGCCGCCAGGAACTTCACCGAGTCCTCGTCCCCGTCCTCGTCCTCCACCGTCCAGGTGTATTCCACCTGATTCGTCGGATCGTCCGGCGTCGTGCCCGTCACCAGGAACCCGTTCCGCGACAGCCACGAAGGCAACGCCGGCGACAACGTGTAGGTGAGCGTCCCATCTCCCCCCGTCGCCCGCGGCAGCACCAGCCGCGGAATCACGGTGGCGGTCGGCCACAGCCGGCTGGCGACCTGCGCGCCGCCAAACGTCGGCATCAGGTCCACGTCGTCGTCGGTGATCGTCAGGGTCACCGCGTTCGGGTTACCGGCGCCGTGGCCGTTGGCCGCCGTCGCCGACACGCTCACCGTCTTGTCGTTGGGGGCGTCCGCGTCGTCGTCCACCGCCGAAATCGTCACCGCGCCGGTGCTCGTCGTCGTCCCCGCCGCGATGGTCAGCACCTTGTTCGCGCTCAAGCTGAAGTCCGTCGCCACCGTGTGCGCCCCCGCCGTGGCCGCCACGGTCACCGTCGTCGCCGCGCTCGATGCGTGCGAGAGCGTCGCCGTTACCGTCGCCTCGCCGCCGTCCTCCGAAATGGACGACGGGGACAGAACCAGCGTCACCTTCGGCGCCGCTTCGTCGTCCTCGATGGTGAGCGTCACGTCCGCCGGCGTGGCAACGCCGCTGCCGCCGCTCACCGTTGCCGAGACGGTCACCTGCTTGTCGGGCGCGTCCGCCGTGTTGTCAACCGCCGTCACGGTTACCGTTCCGGTGCTGGTCGTATCCCCCGCCGCGATGGTCAAGGTCTTTGCGGACGACAGGCTGAAGTCGCCCGACGCCGCGTTCGTCGCGGTGGCCGCCGCTACTGTCAGCGTCACCGCCTCGCTCGACGCGCGGTTCAGCGTCGCCGTAACCGTGCTCGACCCCGGATTCGTTCCGTCGTGCTCGGCAATTGTCGCCGGGCTCAGTGCCAGCGTCGCCGTCGGCGTAGCGTCGTCGTCGGTCAGCGTCAGCGCCGCCCCGGTCACGGCACCCACGTCGTGACTGTTCTGAGCCGTCGCGGTGACCGTCGCTGAGCGGTTGACTACGTTGTCAGTCGCGTCGTCCACCGCCGTGATCGTCGCCGTGTCCGCGGCGTTCGAGGTCTCGCCGGCGGCTATCGTGATCGTGGCGTCCGCGCCCACCGTGTAGGCGCCGGCCTCCGGCTGCACGGTGATCGTAGTCGAGGCGCTCGACGGATGGCTCAACGTTGCGGTCACGGTGGTTGAGCCGCCGTTCTCGGAAATTGAGGAGTCCGCCAGCGCCAGGGAGACCGTCGGCGTAGCTTCGTCATCCTCGATCGTCAGCGTGACGCTCGAAGGGTCGGCCACGCCGCTGTTCCCGCTCACCGTTGCTGAGACAGTCACTTCCTTGTCCGGCGCGTCCACAGTGTTGTCTACGGCCGTCACCGTCACCGTGCCGGTGCTGCTGGTGTCCCCAGCCGCGATGGTGAGCGTCTTCGCGCTCGACAAGCTGAAGTCGCCCGACGCCGCGTTCGTGCCGGCTGCTGCCGCCACCGTCAGGGTCACCGCCTCGCTCGACGCGCGGTCCAAGGTGGCCGTCACTGTCGCCGACCCGGAGTTGGTCCCGTCGTGTTCGTCGACCGTCGCCCGGCTCAACGCCAGCGTCGCCTCCGGCGTGGCTTCGTCGTCGGTCAAGGTGAGCGCCGCGCCGGTCACGGACACCGTCGCCGAATCGGCGGCAGCCTGCGCGTTGGCCGCCGTTCCCGTCACCGTCGTCGAGCGGTTGACCACGTTGTCGATCGCGTCATCCACCGCCGTGATCGTCACGCTGTCGGCCGCGTTCTCCGTCTCACCCGCAGCGATCGTGATCGTCGCGTCCGAACCGACCGTGTAGGCCCCCGACACCGCCGCCACGGTGATCGTGGTCGCCGCGCTCGATGCATGGCTCAAGGTCGCGGTCACCGTGGTCGCGCCGCCGTTCTCGGAGATCGCGCTGTCCGCCAGCGCCAGGGCGACCGTCGGCGCGGCTTCGTCGTCCTCGATGGTCAGGGTCGCGGCGGACGGGGCGGCCACGCCGCTGTTCCCGCTCACCACCGCGGAGACGGTCACGTCCTTGTCCGGCGCATCCACCGTGTTGTCGACCGCGGTCACCGTCACCGTGCCGGTGCTGCTCGTGTCTCCGGCGGCGATGGTGAGCGTCTTCGCACTCGACAGACTAAAGTCGCCCGTCGCCGCGTTGGTCCCCGCTGTCGCCGCCACGGTCAACGTGACTGCATCACTCGACGCGCGGTTCAACGTGGCGGTCACCGTCGCCGACCCAGGGTTGGTCCCGTCGTGTTCGTCGATCGTCGCGTCGCTCAGCGCCAGCGTCGCCGTCGGCGTGGTCTCGTCGTCGGTCAGCGTCAGCGCCGCGCCGGTCACCGCCACCGTCGCCGAATCGGCGGCAGCCTGGGCGTTGGCCGCCGTCCCCGTCACGGTGGTCGAGCGGTCGCCCACGTTGCCACGGCGTCGTCCACGGCCGTCACCGTCACCGTCACCGTGTCCGAAGCGTTCGCCGTCTCGCCCGCCGCAATCGTGATCGTCGCGTCCGCTCCCACCGTATAGGCGCCCGCCTCCGGCTGCACGGTGATCGTGGTCGCCGCGCTCGACTCATGGCTCAGCGTCGCGGTAACCGTCGTCGTACCGCCGTTCTCGGCAATCGCGCTGTCCGCCACCGCCAGCGTCACCGCCGGCGTTGCGTCGTCGTCCTCGATCGTTCCCGTCCCCGTGCCCCCGCTCACCGGGACGTTCGCGTTCACCGGCAGACTCAGCGACACCTTCACCGTCTCGTTCGGCTCGTCCACCCCGTCGCCGGTCACCGTCACCGTTACCGTCTTGCTCGTGTCGCCGGGCGCAAACGTCAGCGTCCCCGCACTGAGCGCCGCGTAGTCGGTCCCGGACGCCGCCGTCCCGGTGCCGGCGTCCGCGTACTTCACGGTCACCTGCTCGGTGCTCGCCGCGCTCAGCGTCACCTCGTAGCTCAGCGACGCCGTCGCCCCCGCTGCTCCCTCCGTCACGCGCGGCGATGAGATCGCCAGCGACAGCATCCCGCCCTCCGGGTCCGCCGTGGTCTCCGAGACGGCGATCTGGAACGTCAGCTCCGCCACGTCCCCGTCGGTGTCTCGCGCCGTCCACGTGTAGTCCCTGCCCGCCACCGGAAGGGCCGGCGTGGTCCCGGTCACGGCAAACCCGTTCCGCGTCAGCCACGACGGCAGCGCCGGCGTCATCGCGTACGTCAGCGCGCCGTCCCCGCCGGTCGCCTGCGGCAGGTCGAGCCGCGCGATCTCCGTCGCTACCGGCCATTCCTGGTCGTCGATCACGGTCCCGAAGCTCGGCACCTTGTTCACGTCGTCGTCGGTGAGGGTGAGGCTGGCTGCGGTCACCGTCCCCACGCCGTGGCTGTTCTGCGCGGAACCGGTCACCCGCACCGTCTTGTCGTGGGCCGCGTCCTGGTCGTCGTCCACCGCCGCGATCGTCACCGTACCGGTGCTGGCCGTGTCTCCGGCGGCGATGCTGAGCGCCGTCCCCGTCTGCTTGAAGTCCGCCGCCACCGTGTGCGGCCCGGCCGCCGCCGAAACGGTGATCGTGGTCGCGGCGCTCGACGCATGGCTCAACGTGGCCGTCACCGTCGTCGCGCCGCCGTTCTCGGAGATCGAGGCGTCCGACACCGCCAGCGCTACCGTCGGCTCGGCTTCGTCGTCCTCGATCGTCAGGGTCACGTTCGACGGCGCGGCCACGCCGCTGTTCCCGCTCGCCACCGCCGAGACCGTCACTTCCTTGTCCGGCGCGTCCGCCGTGTTGTCGACCGCCGTTACGGTTACCGGGCCGGTGCTGCTGGTGTGTCCCGCCGCGATGGTGAGCGTCTTGGCGCTCGACAAGCTGAAGTCGCTGTCCGCCGCGTTCGTCCCCGCCGTGGCCGCCACCGTCAGCGTGACCGCCTCGGTCGAGGCACGGTTCAACGTGGCGGTTACCGTGCTCGACCCGGCGTTCGTCCCGTCGTGTTCATCGATCGTCGCCGGGCTCAGCGCCAGCGTCGCCTCCGGCGTGTCTTCGTCGTCGGTCAGAGTTAGCGCCGCGCCGATTACGGTCACCGTCGCCGAATCGGCGGCAGCCTGGGCGTTGGCCGCCGTTCCCGTCACCATCACGGCGCGGTTGCCAACGTTGTCGATCGCGTCGTCTACCGCCGTGATCGTCACGTTGTCGGTCGCGTTCGCCGTCTCACCCGCCGCAATCGTGATCGTGGCGTCCGCGCCCACAGTGTAGGCCCCCGACACCGACGTCACAGTGACCGTGGTCGCCGCGCTCGACGCATGGCTCAAGGTCGCGGTCACCGTCGTCGCTCCGCCGTTCTCGGAGATCGCGCTGTCCGCCACCGCCAGGGCGACCGTCGGCGCCGCCTCGTCGTCTTCGATCGTCAGCGTCACGCTTGCCGGCGTGGCAACCCCGCTGTCGCCGCTCACCGATGCCGAGATGCTCACCTGTTTGTCCGGCCCGTCCGCCGCGTTATCGACCGCCGTCACCGTCACCGTGCCGGTGCTGCTGGTGTCTCCGGCCGCGATGGTCAGCGTCTTTGCGGCCGACAGACTGAAGTCCGTCGCCGCCGCGTTCGTTCCGGCGGTGGCGGCTACCGTCAGCGTCACCGCCTCGGTCGAGGCCCGGTTCAGCGTCGCCGTCACCGTCGCCGACCCGGGGTTGGTCCCGTCGTGCTCATCAATCGCGGCCGGGCTCAGCGCCAACGTCGCCGTCGGCGCTCCCTCATCGTCCGTGAGAGTCAAGCTCGCTCCGGTCACCGTTCCCACGTCGTGGCTGTTCTGCGCCGTTCCGGTCACCGTCGCCGTGCGGTTCACCACGTTGTCGATCGCGTCGTCTACCGCCGTGATCGTCACGTTGTCGGCCGCGTTCTCCGTCTCGCCCGCAGCGATCGTGATCGTCGCGTCCGCCCCCACCGTGTAGGCGCCGGCCTCCGGCTGCACGGTGATCGTGGTCGCCGCGCTGGACGCGTGGCTCAAGGTCGCGGTCACCGTCGTCGCGCCGCCGTTCTCGGAGATCGCGCTGTCCGCCAGCGCCAGGGCGACCGTCGGCGCGGCTTCGTCGTCCTGGATGGTCAGAGTGACGGCGGACGGGGCGGCCACGCCGCTGTTCCCGCTCACCACCGCTGAGACAGTCACTTCCTTGTCCGGCGCGTCCGCCGTGTTATCGACCGCGGTCACCGTTACTGTGCCGGTGCTGCTCGTCTCCCCCGCCGCGATAGTCAGTGTCTTCGCGCTCGACAAGCTGAAGTCGCCCGACGCCGCGTTCGTTCCTGCGGCCGCGGCTACCGTCAGGGTCACCGCCTCGCTCGACGCACGGTTCAACGTAGCGGTCACCGTCGCCGATCCGGGGTTCGTCCCGTCGTGCTCGTCGACCGTCGCCGGGCTCGGCGCCAGCGTCGCCTCGGGCGGGTCTTCGTCGTCGGTCAGCGTCAGCGCCGCGCCGGTCACCGACACCGTCGCCGAATCGGCGGCAGCCTGCGCGTTGGCCGCCGTTCCCGTCACCGTCACCGCGCGGTCGACCACGTTGTCGATCGCGTCGTCTACCGCCGTGATCGTCACGCTGTCCGCCGCGTTCGACGTCTGGCCCGCCGCAACCGTGATCGTCGCGTCCGAACCGACCGTGTAGGCACCGGACACCGCCGTCACAGTGATCGTGGTCGCCGCGCTCGACGCATGGCTCAAGGTCGCGATCACCGTGGTCGCGCCGCCGTTCTCGGAGATCGCGCTGTCCGCCAGCGCCAGGGCGACCGTCGGCGCGGCTTCGTCGTCCTCAATGGTCAGGGTCACGACGGACGGGACGGCCACGCCGCTGTTCCCGCTCACCGTTGCGGAGACGGTCACCTGCTTGTCCGGCGCGTCCACCGTGTTGTCGACCGCGGCCACCGTCACCGTACCGGTGCTGGTCGTATCCCCCGCCGCGATGGTCAGGGTCTTCGCGCTCGACAGACTGAAGTCGCCCGCCGCCGCGTTCGTCCCCGCGGCGGCGGCTACTGTCAGCGTGACCGCCTCACTGGACGCCCGGTTCAGCGTCGCGGTCACCGTGCTCGACCCAGGGTTGGTCCCGTCGTGTTCGTCGATCGCCGACGGGCTCAGCGCCAGCGTCGCCTCCGGCGTATCCTCGTCGTCGGTCAAAGTCAGCGCCGCGCCGATCACCGCCACCGTCGCCGAATCGGCGGCAGCCTGGGCGTTGGCCGCCGTTCCCGTCACCGTCACCGCGCGGTCGCCAACGTTGTCGATCGCGTCGTTCACCGCCGTGATCGCCGCCGTGTCCGTGGCGTTCGAGGTGGCGCCGGCCGCAATCGTGATCGTCGCGTCCGCGCCCACGGTGTAGGCGCCCGCCTCCGGCTGCACGGTGATCGTCGTCGCCGCGCTCGACTCATGGCTCAGCGTCGCGGTAACCGTCGTCGTACCGCCGTTCTCGGCAATCGCGCTGTCCGCCACCGCCAGCGTTACCGCCGGCGTTGCGTCGTCGTCCTCGATCGTTCCCGTCCCCGTGCCCCCGCTCACCGGGACGTTCGCGTTCACTGGAAGACTCAGCGACACCTTCACCGTCTCATTCGGCTCGTCCACGCCGTCACCGGTCACCGTCACCGTGACCGTCTTGTTCGTGTCGCCGGGCTCAAACGTCAGCGTCCCCGCACTGAGCGCCGCGTAGTCGGTCCCGGACGCCGCCGTCCCGGTGCCGGCGTCCGCGTACTTCACGGTCACCTGCTCGGTGCTCGCCGCGCTCAGCGTCACCTCGTAGCTCAGCGACGCCGTCGCCCCCGCTGCTCCCTCCGTCACGCGCGGCGATGAGATCGCCAGCGACAGCATCCCGCCCTCCGGGTCCACCGTGGTCTCCGAGACGGCGATCTGGAACGTCAGCTCCGCCACGTCCCCGTCGGTGTCCCGCGCCGTCCACGTGTAGTCCCTGCCCGCCACCGGAAGGGCCGGCGTGGTCCCGGTCACGGCAAACCCGTTCCGCGTCAGCCACGACGGCAGCGCCGGCGTCATCGCGTACGTCAGCGCGCCGTCCCCGCCGGTCGCCTGCGGCAGGTCGAACCGCGCGATCTCCGTCGCTACCGGCCATTCCTGGTCATCGATCACCGTCCCGAAGCTCGGCACCTTGTTCACGTCGTCGTCGGTGAGGGTGACGCTGACGCCGGTCACCGCCCCCACGCCGTGGCTGTTCTGCGCGGAACCGGTCACCCGCACCGTCTTGTCGTGGGCCGCGTCCTCGTCGTCGTCCACCGCCGCGATCGTCACCGTACCGGTGCTGGCCGTGTCTCCGGCGGCGATGCTGAGCGCCGTCCCCGTCTGCTTGAAGTCCGCCGCCACCGTGTGCGGCCCGGCCGCCGCCGAAACCGTGATCGTGGTCGCGGCGCTCGACGCATGGCTCAACGTGGCCGTCACCGTCGTCGCGCCGCCGTTCTCGGAGATCGAGGCGTCGGTTACCGCCAGCGCGACCGTCGGCGCCGCCTCGTCGTCTTCGATCGTCAACGTCACGCTCGTCGGGTCAGCCACGCCGCTGTCGCCGCTCACCGTTGCCGAGACGGTCACCTGCTTGTCGGGCGCGTCCGCCGTGTTATCGACCGCGGTCACCGTCACCGCGCCGGTGCTGCTGGTGTGTCCCGCCGCGATGGTGAGCGTCTTGCCGCTCGACAGACTGAAGTCGCCGTCCGCCGCGTTTGTTCCCGCGGCGGCGGCTACCGTCAGCGTGACCGCCTCGCTCGACGCGCGGTTCAACGTAGCGGTTACCGTGCTCGACCCGGCGTTCGTCCCGTCGTGCTCGTCGATCGTCGCATCGCTCAGCGCCAGCGTCGCCTCCGGCGTATCCTCATCGTCGGTCAAGGTGAGCGCCGCGCCGGTCACCGCCACCGTCGCCGAATCGGCGGCAGCCTGCGCGTTGGCCGCCGTTCCCGTGACCGTCACGGCCCGGTCGCCCACGTTGTCGATCGCGTCGTCTACCGCCGTGATCGTCACGCTGTCGGTCGCGTTCTCTGTCTCGCCCGCAGCAATCGTGATCGTGGCGTCCGCGCCCACCGTGTAGGCGCCGGCCTCCGGCTCCACGGTGATCGTCGTCGCGGCGCTGGAAGCATGGCTCAGCGTTGCGGTCACCGTCGTCGCGCCGCCGTTCTCGGAGATCGAGGCGTCGGTCACCGCCAGCGCGACCGTCGGCGCCGCCTCGTCGTCTTCGATCGTCAGCGTCACGCTCGACGGGTCAGTCACGCCGCTGTCGCCGCTCACCGTTGCGGAGACGGTCACTTCCTTGTCCGGTCCGTCCGCCGTGTTGTCGACCGCGGTCACCGTTACCGTGCCGGTGCTGCTGGTGTGTCCCGCCGCGATGGTGAGCGTCTTGCCGCTCGACAGACTGAAGTCGCCGTCCGCCGCGTTCGTTCCGGCGGTGGCGGCTACCGTCAGGGTCACCGCCTCGGTCGAGGCACGGTTCAACGTGGCGGTCACCGTGCTCGCCCCCGGATTCGTCCCGTCGTGCTCGTCGATCGTCGCATCGCTCAGCGCCAGCGTCGCCTCCGGCGTATCCTCATCGTCGGTCAAGGTGAGCGCCGCGCCGGTCACCGCCACCGTCGCCGAATCGGCGGCAGCCTGCGCGTTGGCCGCCGTTCCCGTGACCGTCACGGCCCGGTCGCCCACGTTGTCGATCGCGTCGTCTACCGCCGTGATCGTCACGCTGTCGGTCGCGTTCTCTGTCTCGCCCGCAGCAATCGTGATCGTGGCGTCCGCGCCCACCGTGTAGGCGCCGGCCTCCGGCTCCACGGTGATCGTCGTCGCGGCGCTGGAAGCATGGCTCAGCGTTGCGGTCACCGTCGTCGTGCCGCCGTTCTCGGAGATCGAGGCATCCGCCACCGCCAGGGCGACCGCCGGCGTCGCCTCGTCGTCCTCAATCGTCAGCGTCACGCTCGCCGGGTCAGCCACGCCGCTGTCGCCGCTCACGGTTGCGGAGACGGTCACCTGCTTGTCCGGCGCGTCCATCGTGTCGTCGACCGCCGTCACCGTCACCGTGCCGGTGCTGCTGGTCTCGCCCGCCGCGATGGTGAGCGTATTCGCGATCGACAGCGTGAAGTCGCCGTCCTCGGCGTTGGTCCCGGCGGCCGCGGCCACGATCAACGTCACCGCCTCGCTCGACACGCCGTCCAAGGTCGCCGTCACCGTCGCCGACCCAGGGTTGGTCCCGTCGTGCTCGTCGATCGCCGCCGCACTCAGCGCCAGCGTCACCGCCGGCGTGTCTTCGTCGTCGGTCAGGGTCAGCGCCGCGCCGGTCACGGCCATCGTCGCCGACTCGGCGGCAGCCTGGGCGTTGGCCGCCGTTCCCGTCACCGTCACGGCGCGGTCGCCCACGTTGTCCACGGCGTCGTTTACCGCCGTAATCGTCACCGTGTCCGCGGCGTTCGCCGTCTCGCCGGCCGCGATCGTGATCGTCGTGTCCGACGAGTCCACGGTGTAGGCGCCCTCGACGCCCGCCACCGTCACCGTCGTCGCCGCGCTCGATGCATGGCTCAAGGTCGCGGTCACCGTCGTCGCGCCGCCGTCCTCCGCGATGGCGCTGTCCGCCACGGCCAGCGTCACCGCCGGCGCCGCCTCGTCGTCCTCGATCGTCAGCGTCACGCTCGACGGGTCCGCCACGCCGCTGTCGCCGCTCACCGCCGCCGAAACGGTCACTTCCTTGTCCGGCGCGTCCACCGTGTCGTCGACCGCGGTCACCGTCACCGTGCCGGTGCTGGTCGTCTCCCCCGCCGCTATGGTGAGCGTCCGTGCGCTCGACAGCGTGAAGTCGCGGCCGTCCGCGCTCGCCCCCGTCACCGCGCCGGTGCTCGTCCCCTCTCCCGGGCCGTCGGTAGGCGTCTGCGCGCCCGGCGGCGAGGCGCCGCCGTCCTCCGCGTTGGCGCCCGCCGCCGCTGCCACGGTCAGCGTTACGACCTCGCTCGACGCGCGGTCCAAGGTGGCCGTCACCGTCGCCGAGCCGGGGTTGGTCCCGTCGTGCTCGTCGATCGCCGCAGCACTCAGCGCCAGCGTCACCGCCGGCGTGTCTTCGTCATCGGTCAGCGTCAGCGCCGCCCCGGTCACGGCCACCGTTTCCGAGTCGGCGGCGGCCTGGGCGTTGGCCGCCGTTCCCGTCACCGTCACGACGCGGTCGCCGACGTTGTCCACGGCGTCATTCACCGCCGTAATCGTCACCGTGTCCGCCACGTTCTCCGTCTCGCCGGCCGCAATCGTGATCGTCGCGGCCGACGAGTCCACGGTGTAGGCGCCCTCGACGCCCGTCACCGTCACCGTCGTCGCCGCGCTCGACGCGTGGCTCAAGGTCGCGGTCACCGTCGTCGTACCGCCGTCCTCGGCCACGGCGCCGTCGGCCACGGCCAGCGTCACCGCCGGCGCCGCCTCGTCGTCCCGGATCGTCAAGGTCACGCTCGCCGGATCAGCCGCGCCGCTGTTGCCGCTCACCGTTGCCGAGACCGTCACTTCCTTGTCCGGCGCGTCGGCCGTGTTGTCGACCGCCGTCACCGTCACCGTCCCCGTGCTGGTCGTCTCGCCGGCCGCGATGGTGAGCGTCACCGCGTTGCTCAGCGCATAGTCGCCGGCCGCGGCGTTCGTCCCCGCGGCCGCCGCCACCGTCACCGTCACGTCGGCGCGCGACGCCTTGTCCAGCGTCACGGTCACCGCCGCCGAGCCGGGGTTGGTCCCGTCATGCTCGTCGATGGCCGCGGGCGACAGGACCAGCGTCACCACCGGCGGCTCGACCACGGCCGCATGGAAGCTGAGCGACGCCTCATCGCCGTCGGTGTCGGTGGCGGTCCAGGTGTACTCGGTCCGCGTCCGCGTCGCGGTCGGCGTGCCGGTGACCTCGTGCGTCGCCGCGTCGCGGAGCACGCCGGCCGGCAGCCCGGTATGCGGCGCGTCCGCGGTCAGCGCGTAAGTCACCCGGCCGTCGCCGCCGGTCACCTCCGGCAGGGTGAAGGCAGCGATCGCCACGCCCTTGACCCACTCCGCCTCGGCGATGGTCCGGTCCCCGAAGGTGGGAATGCCGTCGACCGCGGCGGTGAAGGATAGCTCCGCCCGGTCGCCGTCGGCGTCCGTCGCGGTCCAGGTGTAGACGGTCGCGGCCAGCGTAGCACTCGGCGTGCCGGACACCTCGCGCGTCGCCGCGTCGCGGCTCACGCCCGCTGGCAGGGCCGGGGTCAGTGCGTAGGTCAGGTCGCCGTCGCCGCCGGTCGCCTCCGGCAGCGTGAAGGCGGTGATCGCCTGGCGCTCGATCCAGGTCCGGTCGTCCAGGGTCGCGTCGCCGAAGCTCGGCAGCAGGTCCGCGTACACCTCCAGGTCGAAGGTGAGCTCCGCCCGGTCACCGTCCTGGTCGGTGGCCCGCCACGTGTACTCGACCGACTCCCACGTCGCGGTCGGCGTTCCTTGCAGCACGCGCCCGTCGAGCTCGACGCCGGCCGGCAGCCCCTCCTGCCTCAGCACGTGGGTCAGCGGGCCGTTGCCGCCGGTCGCCTCCGGCAGGATGACCGCGGTGATCTGGGAACCCTGCTTCCACGCCTGGTCGTCGATGGTGGCGCCGCCGAAGCTCGGCGCGGTGTCATCGGCCACCGTGACGTGGAAGGTGAGCGAGCCTTCGTCGCCGTCGGCGTCCGTCGCCGTCCAGGTGTATTCCGTGCGCGCCGCGGCGGCGTCCGGCGCGCCGCTCACCCGGCGGTCCGCCCGCGACACCCCGCCCGGCAGCGCCGGCGAGAGGGTGTAGGTCAACGTCCCGTTGCCGCTGACCGCCGCCGGCAGGTCGAAGGCGTCGATCGCGGCGTCTTCGATCCACTCCCGGTCGTCGACCGTCGCCTCGAAGCGCGGCGTCAGGTCGGGCAAGACCCGGATAGTGAAGTCGAGCGTCGCGGTGTCGCCGTCGGTGTCCGTCGCCGTCAGCCGGTAGGTGGCCGGGTTCGCGTCGACCGCCGGCGTGCCGCTGATCCGGCCGCCGCCGAAGGCGCCGGTCGAAGTGGCGGAGTAGGTGAGCCCGCGCGGCAGGCTCAAGGTGGCCGCCGACGTGCCCGGCCCGGTCAGCGCGTAGGTGAGCGTCCCGTCGCCGTCGGTCGCGGGCGGCAGGGTGAAGTCGACCGGCACGCCCACCGTCCAGACCCGCGCCGGCACCACCGCCGCGCCGAAGGTGGGCGTCGGCCGCGCGGCGCCGCCGACCCTGAACATGCCGTCGTTCACGATGCTGTTGGTAAAGCGGAGCTGCGCCGCCTTGCCGCCCGGCCCCGTGATGCTGGCGCCTTCCGGGCGCAGCGCGTCGGCCGCGATGCTGATGCCGTCCGGGTCCCGGTCGCCGTGCCGCACCGTGTAATAGAAGGTCAGAGCCCTGCCACTGTAGGAACTGAGAGGCCGGCCAACGTTATTGGACAGCGGCAGGCGGCGCGTGACGCTGCCGACCTGTAGCGCGAGCGTCGGCGTGCCCGTCACCGTCACCGTCTTGTCGTATTCGACGAAGATCTTGAAGCGCTCGCCCGTGAGGAAGGTATCGTGGCGCGCCGATCCCGAGAGCTTCACTTCACCTGCCGCCGCCGGGTTGAGGCTGCCGTCCACCTTGAACCGCGCGTCGTTGGTCATCGCCTGGCTGCCCAGGCCGAGCGCCGCCGCCGCCCCCAACCGGCTGCGCAGGGTTGCGCCGGCCGGGAGCGTCAAGGCGCCGGCGGCGATGGAGATGCCGTCGGCGTCCCGGTCGGACGGCCCCACCGTGTGACTGAACTGCAACTCGCGGGTTGCGGTCAGCACCTGGCCGCTCGGCCGGTGCGTGGCGTTGCCGATGGCGAGCGCCAGCCGCGGAGACCCGCCGCTCCCGACGATCGGGACGTCGAACCTGACCCGTACTTGTATCTCCTCCCCAAGGGTGAACGTCTGGTTGCTCCGCGGGACGAAGATCACGCTGACTCCGGTCACGCGCGGCGTCACGATGGCGCCGGTCACCTTGTGCGCGGCCTGGGCGCCCAGCGCGTGGCTGCCCAGGGCGAAATTCACCGGGTTACCTTCCCGCCGCCGCAGGTTGCCGGTCAGCGCGCCCGCCGCGATGGAGATGCCGTCCGCGTCCCGGTCCGTGCTCTGAACCGTATATTCGTAATAGAGGGTGCGGAAGTGCCGAGGCCCGATCGAGTGGGAGAGCGAGGCGTGGCGCGTGTTGTCGCCGATGGTGAGCGCCAGGCGGGAAGACCCCGACCACTTGTCGACGATGTCGCTGAAATTCACCTGCACCCTGATCGTCTCGCCCGCGCCATAGCCGGCGCTGTTCGCCGGAGTCGTGTTGATGGTGACGCCGGTCACCGTGGCGGCGCGTCCGTCCACCTTGTGCGACGTCTGGTTGCCGAGCGCGTGCCTGCCGAGATCGACCACGCCGCTGAGGACCCGGTCGGCGCCGGCGCCGACGTCGTAGGTGATCGCGCCATGCGAGTTGAGCGCCCGCGCACCGATGGACAGGCCGTCCGGGTCGTGGTCGGGGTCCTGCACCGTGTAGCGGAAGTCGATGGTACGCCCGCTCGACGCGTGGTAGGACGCCTTCCGCGCCGTGCTGCCGATGGTGAGCGTCAGCTCCGGCCAGAAGTCCTGGCCGCGCACGGTCGCCTTGGTCACCGTCAGCGCCTTGCTGAACGTGACCCGCGCCTCGATGATCTGGCCCTGGTCGTACCAACCGTCGCTCTGGAAGGAGCGGATGGCGACGCCGGTCACCGCCGGCGCCGCGGCGTTGGCGCCGTTTACCTTGTGCGACGCCTGGTTGCCGAGCGCGTGGCTACCGAGGCCGAGCGCCGCGTTCGTGCCCGCGACGTTGCGGATCGTCCCGCCGTTCAGGGTCAGCGCGCCGACAGCGATGGACAGGCCGTCGGGGTCGACGTCCGCCGCTGCCACCACGCGGCGGAAGATCTGCTTGGTCGGACTGGTTCCGGCGCGGTTCCAGGCCGCCGGCGCGGCGGCCGTACCCAGGGTGAGCGCCAGGTTGGGCGTTCCCGAGACGCCCACCGCCTGATCGAACAGCACCTCCGCCTCGATGGTCTCGCCGTAGGAGTAAGTGTCGCCGCTCGCCGGCGCCGAGGTCACCCGCACCCCGGTCACCGCCGGGGCGCGCCCGGCGCTCCCGTCCACCTTGTGCGATCCTTGCGCGCCCAGCGCGTGGCTCCCGAGGCCGAGGATCGCGTTGTTCCCCGCGGCGTCGCGGATCAGCCCGCCGTTCAAGTTCAGCGCGTTGGCGGCGACGGCAATGCCGTCGCTGTCCCGGTCCTCGGCCTGCGCGGTGTAGCGGAACCGGAGCGTCGCGCCGGACACGGAAAGGAACGTCGCCTGGCGCGCCCTCCCGCCGACGTCGAGCGCGAGCCGCGGCGCGCCGCGCACCATCATGGCGTCCGTGCCCACGCGCCCGGCGCCCGCGCCCCCGCGATGGAAGGTCACGTCCACCCGGATCTCCTCGCTGGCCCCGTAGGTATCCCCGGAGAGCGGCGTGGAGGCGACGGTGACCCCGCTCACCACCGGGCGCGCGCCGGCGGCCTTGAGATGGAACACCAGCGTCGCGGCGTCGCCGTGCGAGTCGGTCGCGGTCAGTGTGTAGGCGGTGCGCGGGCTCTCCATCCCCGGCGTGCCGGAGAGCACGCCGGTTGCGGCGTTCACGCCGAGCCCCGCCGGCAGCGCCGGCGACACGGCGTAGCGGAGCGTCCCGTCGCCGCCGGTCGCGCCCGGCAGCGCGTGAGTCGCCGCCGTCCCCACGGTCAGAGACAGGTCGGGGCCGGCCGCGGCGCCGAACACCGGCCAGAGGCCGGTCCTGCTCCCGTCCATCTTGGCGTTGGTGAACGCGCTGCGCGCGTGGCTGCCCAGATCGAGCACCGCGTCCTGGCCGTCGGCGTCGCGGATGGTGGCGCCATTCAGGGTCAGCGCCCCGGCGGCGACGCCGAGCCCGTCGGCGTCCGCGTCCGCCGCCACCACCGTGTAGGAGAAGCGGATATAGGCGTTTCCGGCGCCCGCCGCGGCGCTGGCTTGGCGGGTCTGGCCGCCGACGGTAAGCGCGAGGCGCGGCGCGCCGGTCACCGTCACCGTCTGGTCGAACGCGACCTGCACGGTGATCGTCGCGCCCCGGGTGTAGGTGCCCGCCTGCTGCGGCGTGGATTGGAGGCTCACGCCGGTGACGCGCGGCGGGCTGCCCACCTGGTGGCCGCCGGCGTTGGTAATGGCATGCGAGCCGAGGCCGAGCGCGACCCGGGTGGCGCCGTCGGCCGCGTCGAAGATGCCGCCGTTGCCGGTGGCGGGATGCGCGAGCGCGCCCGAGCCGATGCTCACGCCGTCGGTGTCGTAGTCCTCCTGCAGCACGGTGTAGTCGAACGCCAGGTAGCCGTTTTGGGTTCCGGCGTAGGCCGCCTGCCGCGCCGCGCCGCCGACGTCGAGCGTGAGCGTCGGGACCCCCGTCACGGTCACCCCTTTGTCGAACTTGACGCCGGCCTTGATCATGGCGCCCGGCGGGTACATCGAGTGCGCCGCCGGGGTGGAGAGGAACTTCACGTCGAGGACCCGCGGCGCCCGGGCCGAGGCCACCGTGAGAGGGAAGGTGAGCGCCGTCGCGTCGCCGTCGCCGTCGGTGGCCGTCCAGGTCCAGATGGTCCGCGGCACCGACCCCAGGGGCGTGCCGGACAGCACGCGGGTCGCGCCGTCGAACGCCAGCCAGGACGGCCGTTGCGCCGGCGTCAGCGCGTAGGAGATGGCGCCGTCCCCGGTCGCCGCCGGCAGGGTGAGCGAGCCCGCGATCCTGGCCAGCCAGTGCTGCGGCTGAATCGTGGCCGTCCCGAAGGAGGGCGCGGTGTCGCGCACCCGGTAGGCCGGGTCGTTGGTAATGGCGTGGGCGCCGAGGCCGAGCACTGCGGCCTCGCCCTCCCGGCCGCGCATGGTCATGCCGGGGGGCAGGGTCAGCGCGCCGGCGGCGATGGAGATGCCGTCGCCGTCGAAGTCCGCGGACGTGAGCGTGTATTGGAACGCGAGCACCCGGGTGGCGTCTCGGCCGGTGCTCCGCGCCATCCTCTGGCTTACGTAGCCGTCATAGGCCGCCGGCCGGGTGCGGGCGCCGATGGTGAGCGCCAGGCTCGGAGTTCCGCTGCCGCCGAAGACGAGCGCCTGATCGAAGGTGACCGCCGCGATCACCACGGCGGGGGCGAAGCGGTTGGTCGCGGTCTGCCGCGGGTCCGCCCAGCCGGATTGCTGACTGCTCCAGCAGCACGCCAGCTCGGTGGTGTCGAGCTTCACCTCCGCCACCCGGGGCGGCGCCGACACTTTGTGGCCGGCGGCGCCGACCACGGCGTGGGCGCCGAGGCCGAGCCGCGCGTCCTCGTCCTTGGCGTTGCGGATGGTCCCGCCGTTCAGCGCCAGCGCGCCGCCGGCGATGGAGATGCCGTTGGCGTCCCGGTCGTTCGCCGCCACCGCGTAGCTGAACGTGATCGTGCTCTGCCCCGGAAGGTGGCTCCCGGCCGCCGTTCGGGCCTCGCTGCCGATGGTGAGCGCCAAGTTCGGCGTCCCCTCCACGGTGAGCGCCTGGTCGAAGGTGACGTCGACCGTGATCGTCTCGCCCGCGGCGTAGGCGTCCCCCGACGCCGGGTTGGAGGTGATCGCTACGTCGGTCACCACCGGATCGGTCACCACCTCAAAGGAGAGGGTGACCGCCGCCGCGTCGCCGTCGGCGTCGGTAGCGGTGAGGGTGTAGGAGGCCGCGGTCGCGGCGGTGGTCGGCGTGCCGGAGATGGTCTGCGTGGCGGCGCTCCAGGCAAGGCCGGCCGGCAGGCTCAGCGTCGTGCCCGCGCCCGGCCCGGTGAGAGCGTAGGTCACGGTCCCGTCGCCGCCGGTTGCCGCCGGCAGCCGGTCGTTCGCCCGCAGGTTCAGGAGGTAACGCCGCGTCGATCCGGCGGACGCCGCGAAGGAGGGCGCCGTGTCCGCCACGCGCAGGTCCGGGTCGTTGCTGATGGCGTGGGAGCCGAGGCCGATTACGGCGTCCTCGCCCTCGGCGTCGCGGATCTCGCCGCTGCCCAGCGTCAACGCGTCGGCGGCCACCGAGACGCCGTCGCCGTCGTGGTCGCCGGGCTGCAGCTCGTAGTAGAACCCGGCGACGCTCACGTTGCCGGGCTGGTGCGCGCGGTTCGCCAGGATCCTGCTGAGGAACGGATCATAGACGGCTTGGCGGGTGGCGGAGCCGATGCCGAGCGCGACGTACGGCGTGCCGGTAACGGCCACGGTCTGATCGAACGTCACCTCGACGTACACCACGGAAGGGGGGTACCGGTTGTGGTCGGTCTGCCGGGAGTCCTCCCAGCCGTCCGGCTGGACGCCCCAGCAGCACCGCAGCCGGTTTGAGTGGAGATCCACTCCGGTGATCTTCGGCGGGGCCGAGACCTTGTGGCCGGCCTGCGCGGCCAGGGCGTTGGCGCCGAGCCCGAGGCGCGCGTCCTCGCCCTTGGCGTTGCGGACGGTGGCGCCGTTCAGGGTCAGGGCGCCGGCGGCGATGGAAATGCCGTCCGCGGCCCGGTCGGAGGTCCCCAGCGTGTAGCTGAACGAGAGCTTGCTCTCGCCGGTGACGTGGCTTCCCGCCGCCTGCCGGGTGGCGTCTCCGACCGACAGGGCCAGCTGCGGCGCGCCGGTCACCGTCAACGCTTGGTCGAAGGTGACCTCGGCGGTGATCGTCTCGCCGGCGGCGTAGGTATCGCCGGACGCCGGGCCGGAGGTGATGGTGAGGCCGGTCACAAACGGGTCGGTCACCACCGACAGGTCGAAGGCCGCGGTCGCCGTATCGCCGTCGGTGTCGGTGACGGTGAGCGTGTAGGAGGCCGCCGCCGTTTCGCTTTGGGGCGCGCCGGAGAGCGTGCGCGTGTCCGCCTCCCAGGAGAGGCCGACGGGCAGGGACAGCGTCGCCGCCGTCCCCGGCCCGGTGAGCGCGTAGGTCACCGGCGCGTCGCCGCCGGTCGCTTCCGGCAGCTCGTCGCTCACCGCCACGTTGCGCAGGTAGGGCCGCGCCGCCACGGTTCCGAAAGCCGGCTTGCCGTCCCGCACGGTGTGGCCGGAGTCGTCGGTGATGGCGTGGGTACCGAGCGAGAGGACCGCGGCCACGTTGCCGTTGCCCTTCAGGTGGGAGCCGGCCGGCAGGGTCAGGGCGTCCGCGCCGATGCTGATGCCGTCGCCGTCCCAATCGCTGGCCGTCACCGTGTAGCTGTAGCGGTACGGGGCGACGCCGTAGGCCGCTTGGTTCCACGGCACTTGCCGCGTGTTCGCCCCGATGGTGAGCGCCAGACGGGGCCATCCACCGTTGCCGCTGTGGACGACCCGTTGCGACCAGGACAGATCGACGTCGATGGTTTCGCCCACGTCGTAGGCGCCGTTGGCGCCGGGGTTGGAGCTGATCGTCACGCCGGTGATCCGCGCCGGCGTGTACACCTTGTGCGCCGAGGCGTTGGTGATGGCATGCGCGCCCAGAGCGAGCGCCGCGTCCGCGCCGTCGGCGTCGCGGATGGTGGCGCCGTTCAGGGTCAGCGCCGAGGCGCCGACGGAGATGCCGTCGGAGTCCCGGTCGTTGGCGGTGACGGTGTAGCTGAACCCGAGCCCGCCCCATTCGCTCCCTCCATTGAACGTGCTCGCCGACGCCTGGCGCGTGTCGTCGCCGATGTTCAGCGCCAGCCGCGGCGACCCGTTGATCCTGACCGGCCGCGAGAAGGTGACCCGGAGGTCGATCTCCTCGCCCACGTCGTAGCCGTCACTGCCGGCCGGAGTGCTGATGATGCTCACCGCCCCCACGGCCAGGGGGGTGGCCACCGAGCCGTCCACCTTGTGCGCCGCAGCATTGGTGATGGCGTGCGTCCCCAGCACCGTCGACGCGGCCACGCCGGTCGCGCTGTCGGTGATGGCGGCGCCGTTCAGGACCAGCGCGTCCGTGCCGATGCTGATGCCGTCCGCGTCGCGGTCCGCCGCCTGCACGGCGTACTTGTAGAGGATGCCGCCGCCGTGAAAGCCGTCACGGCGGGCCTCGCGGGTCGTCCCGCCGACGTCCAGGACCAGCTTGGAGTTGAACAGATTGCCCCCGTTGATCGGGCGGTCGAACTTGACCGTGACCCGGATCAGCTCCTTCAGGCCGTAGGCGCCGTTGGCGTAGGGCTTGGAGACGATGGTCACGTCGGAAATCACCGGCGCGCCGTCCACCACCGTGATCGTGAACGGGCCGAGCGTCGCCTGGTCGCCGTCGGCGTCGGTGGCGGTGAGGGTGTGCGTGGTCGCGCCGACGGCCGTGGGCGTGCCGGTGATGGTGGGGCGCGCGCTCCCGAGCGCCAAGCCGGCCGGCAGCGCCGGCGAGATGGTATAGGTGAGCGCGCCGTCGCCGTCCTTCGCCGCGGGCAGGGTGGTGGCCGTCGCCGCGTCCTTGGCCAGCGTCCGGGCGGCGGCGCCGGCGGTCCGGGAAAAGCTCGGCTGCGTGTCGCGCACCGTGTGCCCGGCGGCGTTGATCTTGGCGTAGGCGGCGATGGCGAGCGAGGCCGGCACGGCGGCGGCGTCCGCCCCCACGACGGTCCCGCCGTTGAGCGAAAGCGCCCCCGCGCGAATGCTTATGCCGTCGCCGTCGAAGTCCGACGACGTCACCGTGTACTGGAACGAGAGCACGTTGACGTCGCCTTCCCGGCACGACGAATGACACGGGACTGTGCGGACGGCGCCGCCGACGTCGATCTCCAGTTGCGGCGATCCGGTCACCGTGACGAGCTGATTGAACTGGATGATCGGCGTGATTCGCTCGCCGGCGACGTAGTCACCGTCGAAGCCGGGCTGCGTGAAGAACGTCAGCCCCATCGGCTTCGGCGCGTTGGCCGCGGCCACCGTGACGTCGAACGCAAGCCGCGCCGTATCGCCGTCGCCGTCGGTCGCGGTCCAGGCGTAGGAAGCGGCGGCGGCCGCGGCGCCGGGCGTGCCCGAGATCGTGCGCGTGGCGGCGGTCCAGACCACGCCTTGGGGCAGGCTCAGCGAGGTCACCGCGCCCGGCCCGGTCAGCGCGTAGCTCACCGTGCCGTCGCCGCCGGTCGCCTGGGGCAGCTGCAGGCTGGCGGCCGTGCCGGCGGTCCAGTGCCGGTCCGCCACCGTCGCCGTGCCGAACGAGGGCTGGGGATCGTTCACCTGGTGGCCGGAGTCGTTGCTGATGGCGTGGCTGCCGAGGCCGAGGGCGGCGGCGACGTTCGACGCCTCGATGCCGCCGCCGTTCAAGGTGAGCGCCCCGGCGGCGATGCTGATGCCGTCGCGGTCGACGTCCGCCGCGGCCACCGGGTAGCGGAAGCTCACCTTCGAGCCGCCGTGCGTCCGGTAAGCCGCCTGCCGCGTGGCGGAGCCGATGCGGAGCGCCAGCCGCGGCGCGCCGGTCACCGTCACCGGGTAGTTGAAGGTGACGTCTACGTCGATGTTCTCGCCGGTCGCGTAGCTGGTCCCGCCGGCCGGGGAGGAGGCGATGGAGACCCCGCTCACCGCCGGCGTCGTTCCGGCGGCCGTGACGGTGAACGTCAGCGAGTCCGCGAGCACTCTGCGCTCGAGCCCGGCCAGATGGAAGACGTTGAGCGTGTAGGCCGTCTTCGCCATCCCCACTTCCGGCGCGCCGGAAAGGACGCGGGTCGCCGGGTCGAAGGAGAGGCCGCCGGGCAGGGCCGGCGCCGCCGCCAGCGCGTATGTCGTCCACGAGTTCGCGTCCGCGGCCGCCGGCAACGTGAAGCTGCCGCGCGTCCCGCGCGTGAATGCGTAGGCAGGCTGCGCCACGCCGCCATAGGTCGGCCAGCCGCCGTCCACCCGGTGGTTGGCCTGGTTGCCGAGCGCGTGGCTGCCGAGGCCGAGCGCGGCGGCCACGCCCCCCGCCCTGATGGCGCCGCCGTTGAGCGTCAGCGCGTCCGCGGCGACGGAGATGCCGTCGGCGTCCCGGTCGCCCCCCATCACCTCGTAGCGAAAGAAAACGTTGCCGCCGGACACCGACCGGAAGGCGGCGTGGCGAGTGCGGGAGCCGATGGTGAGCGCCAGCCGCGGCGCGCCGGTGACCGTGACCGCTTGGCTGAAGAGGACCTGCACGTCGACGTGGTCGCCCTGTTCGTAAGGCCGGAACTCCGTCTCCGACGCCTTGCTGGGGCTGGACGTGACGTAGACCCCACGCACCTCGGGCGCGCCGGTCTGCGCGGCGGCCGTGGCCGGCAGGCTCAACAGCACGGCGAGGACGAGCGCCGCGGCCGCGCCCGCGGCGCCGCCGGACGTAGCTCCTGTCGCGGAACGTGATCGTCCCCAGCCCGTTGCCATCCGCCACCTATTCCATTACATTGCGATTCGTTACAAACTGAAAGTAACTTATCGTGGGGTGAAGCTACCGGAAGACCAGAGGCGAATCAAATGATTTCTATGATCGTAACAGTTTCCAAAAACTCAATGGTGGGCGGCTGATGGCGCTTCCCTCCCTCACCGCCCTGCTCGCCTTCGTGACCGTGGCGCGCGCCGGGTCGGTGGCGGCCGCGGCGGCGGCGCTGTACGTCACTCCCAGCGCGGTGAGCCGCCAGACCCGGCTGCTGGAGCAGGACCTGGGCCTCACGCTGCTGGAGCGCGACGGCCGCAGCGTGCGCCTCACCGTGGCCGGCGAGCGCCTGCGCCAGGGGCTCGATCCCGCCTTCGCGCAGATCGCGGACACGGTCAACCGGGTGCGCCGATCTTCGGACCGGGGAACGGTCGTCATCCGGGTGCCGCCGATCTTCGCGGTGTCGTGGCTGGTGCCCCGCCTGGAGCACTTCCACCGCCGGGCGCCCGGCGCCAACGTGGTGGTGCACGACATCGTGACCGAGCAGACCTCACCCGACGACGCGCTGAGCATCGAGTGGGGGCGGCTTGACGGCGCGCCGAACGCAGAGAAACTAGCGGCCGTGGAGTTCTTTCCCGTGTGCAGCCTGCAGCTCGCCGGCAACGGCAGCCTGGACGGGGTCACCCTGCTGCACCACGAGCGGCTGCCGAAGGATTGGGGCTACGCGGACTGGCCCACGTTCCTGGAGGCGGCCGGCATCCGCGGCATCGAAGCCGCCGCCGGCCCGCGCTTCAGTCAGACGCTGATCTTCGAGGCGGCGCGCGACGGCCTGGGAGCGGCCATCTCCGACACCGCGCTGGCGCACGACGATCTGGCCGCCGGCCGCTTGGTGCGGCCCATCGCCGCCAGCCTGCCGAGCGACGCCGCCTACTGGCTGCTCACCCCCCCGGCGTTGCGCGACCGGCCCGACGTGATGGCGTTTCGCGCCTGGCTGCTCGACGAGTGCGCCGTCTGCTTCGGGGGCCGGACGTGACGCCGGCCCGCGCGGGGGCGCACAACCGCACCGCGGTACTGCGCGAAATCGTGCTGCACGGACCGCTGCCGCGCACCGGCATTGCCGAGCGGCTGGGGCTGAGCGGGGCCGCGGTGTCGCGCATCACGCAGCCACTGATCAAGGAGGGTCTGGTGCGGGAGCTGCCGGATCAGCCGAGCGCCGGCGGCGGCGCGGGAGCCGGCCGCCGCCCGGTGCCGCTCGATCTCAATGCGGACAGCGGATACGTGCTGGGATTCGGCATCGGGGCGACGCTGCAGACCGTCACCCTGGTCAACCTCCGCAACCGGGTGATCGGCGGGGTCGACCTGAACCTCCCCGCCCTCGGCGACCCGGACGCCGTGGTCGACCGGCTCGCCGGCGAAGCCCGGCGCCTCATTGATACCCACCTGCCCGGCCGCGACCGGGAACGGCTGCTTGGCGGCTTCGCGATGGTTTCCGGAGCGGTCGATACGGGCGCCGGGATCGTGCGCTACGCGCCCTATCTCGGCGACTGGCGCGACGTACCGTTGCGTTCCCGGCTCGCCGCCGCCCTCGGCATCCCGATCGGCATCGGCGGCCTGTCCAACAGCATCGCGCTGACCGAGGCGCTGTTCGGCGCGGCGCGCGGGCGGCGCCACGTGCTGTGCACCATGTGCGCCGTCGGCGTGGGCACCGGACTGATCCTCAACGGGCGCTTGGTGAGCGGCCACCACGACAGCGCCGGGATCGTCGGCCTCATGGAGGTGCCGGACGCGACCGGCCGCGTCACGACGCTGGATCGCGTGGCCGGCGGCCGCGGCGTGCTGGAACGCCTGTACGGGCGCGAAGTCGAGTTTCCCGGCGATTCGATGGCCAGCCTGGGGCGCGACCTGTTCGCCGCCATCGAGCGCGAACGGGAAGGCGATCTGGCGGTTGCCGCGGTCATGGGCGAGTTGGGCTGGCGTCTGGGATTCGTCACCGCGCAGGCGGTGCGCTTCGTAGCGCCCGAGATCTTCGTGATCGCCGGCCCGCTCTCCGGGTCGCCGAGTTACGTGGCCGCGGCCAGGAAAGCGATGGACGAGCTGCTGCCGGCGACGCTCCGGGTAGAGGTGGCCGCCAGCACTATCACCGGTCCGGTCAGCGGCGGCTCCGCCTCCTGCGCCATGGCGATCTGCGAATACCTGTTCGACGGCAACCTGGAGCTCCCTACCCCCCTGTACCCCCCCCCCCCCCCCGGGGGGGATTTTGAGGAGGCCCTACCGGAGCCGCCCCTGAGCGGCGGGCTCGACGCGGACTAGCCGCGCGCCTTCGAGCCGCTGGCCAACCTGCCGCGACTGCTCTGGTTTCTGAGCTTGGCGGACCGCTGGCCGGAGCTGCATGCCCGCGACCCCGCGGCGGCGAAGGAGACCCTGGCGCGGGCGAGCGCCGAACCTACCGCGGCAGTTGACCCGCTCGCGCCCGCGGGCCCCATGATCCGCCGGTCCGCCGTTCCTGACGGGGCGCCCCTATTGGCCACGCCATCGGGTGGTATGGTAGTCTGACGGTTGCGGAGGCGTGCGGATGCTGAAGAAACTGATAGTGGAGCGTTTCAAGTCGATTCGAGCCGCCACCATCGAATTAGGGCGGATAAACCTGTTCATCGGCGGCAATGGCGCCGGTAAGTCCAACGTCCTCGAGGCGATAGGCGTCCTGTCCGCTTCCATTTACCGCGGCCTGAGAGATACCGATCTGGGATTGAAAGGGGTGCGAATAACACCGCCCGCACTGATGAAGTCGGCATTCAAGAGCAACAGTTTGCCGAGAACCCTGCAGCTTACTGGCGAATTGGACGAAGGAGTCGAGTACGGTATCAACCTTACCGGAAAAGAAGACGATCCTCTGTTGTCGTTCGTCAGGGAACGCTGCCTACTGGGCAAAGGAAAATGTTCGGACGCGGTCCCAACGGAGCACAAGCAACGGGACAGAGTATTCGTCGTAGCTTGAACGCGCATCGGGGTCTCTGGGATCAAGTCGGTACCGCTTTCGACTTTCCTGAAGTCGTGGAGAGCTCTCTGCAACGTCTTTCTCAATATGCGATATATGCGCCACAATGTCAAGAGTTCATGACGGCGCTGCACCGGTCGGAAGGGCGTACTGTTCAGCCATTCACGCACGTCAACAAGTCGCCGCGCAGACGAGGTAGCTTTTGTGAGAGGCACGCGACGGAATTTCAGCGTCTGGAGATGCAGTGCCGCCATTACCGGGAGTTTGTAGAATCCGTCGAACGCCAAGCCTCGTCGAGCTGACCATGTACGTCCCCGGCGGGCTGGTCAACACTCCGGGCGCCCGCGGGAGTACCAGGTGATCGACGAAGCGTGCCGCTGCTGGAGCCGTGTCCGCACGGATGGCAAACCGAGAACCACCCTCACGAACAGAGGGAGCGGCTACACCTCCGCCCCGACCGTGTCGATTACGGGCGACGGATCCGGTGCGAACGCCGGCGCGGAAATCACTAATGTGGTTACGTCGGTGATGATCACCCCAGGAAGCGGTTATACATCTGCTCCGACGGTTACCTTTTCGGGTGGAAACCCAGCCCGGATCGCGACCGCCATTGCGGTGCTGAATGACCGGGTAACGTCGGTGAGGCTCACGGATCCGGGGAGCGGCTACACATCGACTCCGACCGTGACGTTTGACAACACCGGCAGCGGCGGCTCCGGGGCGGCCGCAAGGGCAAGGCTGGTCCGGCGCGGTTACGACCAGCAGGACAACCTGTACTGGGCGCGCCAGACCCTCTACGGCAAGCAGCTCCTGGTGGAAATCGCGGACGAGTAACCCCCGGGGCGCCGAACACGCCGGCAGCGTCTCATGGCATGGCGGCGGCGCGTCCCGTTGCAAGCCCCCATCTCCCGTGGCACAGTGCGCTGTGAGGATGCGGCGATGATCGCGATGCGCGCATGGGAGCGAATCACGCTGGCGGCGGCGGGCGCGCTGATGCTGACGTTGGCAAGCTGTCAGCAGGCGGCGACGCCGTCGGCGCAGGCGCCTGCCGCGGCGGTCACCTGCGCGGACGCGGCGATCCGGCTGGTCGACCGCGGCGCGGGAGTCCACGGTGCGATCGTTTCCGACACGCTGCACATGGGCGGCGCCGCGGCGCCGGTCTCGTGCCGGGAACCGGCCAATGAGTCCGCCGGCGCCAGCCTGCCGAACCTGCCCGGCGATCGTGCGGCATCGTCCCATCAGTCGGAGTATTGGCTGATCGTGATTCGCTATCCCGCCGGCACTCGCCTGTACGTCATCAGCCGCCGCGCCGACGGCACGGCGTGCGTGGTCGATACGAACGACGTATGCGTAGCCGAACTGTCCGTATTGCCGGACGACTTCGACGTCCGGGACCTGCCGGCCGACGTGCCGCCGACCATTCCCGGCGGCCGGGACCCGCCGCCGGCGCCGCCGGGGGGCGGATACACGCCGCCGACCGTGCCGGCGCCGCCGGGAGGCGGGTATACGCCGCCGACCGTGCCGAGCGCTCGCTGATTCGACGCCGATAGCGCGTCCCACCGTGTCGCCGTTGCCCGGGCGGGGAGCTTGACGTGCGGGCGCTGCCGGGCGACTCGCACGTCGGCCTGATGCCGAACCGGAACCGGCGCGGCCTGGAACGAACCCTGGTCGGCGGCATCCGCGCGGGAGCCGCGCTGGTGCTGCTGACGCCGCTGATCGTCACTCCGGCGACCGCCTTTCCGTTCGTCGTCGGCAAAGCGCTGTATTCGCGGGCGGCCATCGAAGTGGTCTTCGGCCTGTACGTGGTGCTCGCCGCCGTGCGCCCCGCCTACGCGCCGCCGCGGCGGTCGCGGTTGCTGCTCCTGATCACCGCCTCACTCGCCGCGGCGGTGGCGGCCGCCGTCCTTGGCGTCAGCCCGCGGCGCAGTCTGTGGTCCGACTACGTGTGGATGCAGGGCGTCATCGACGCGGCGCACTGGTTCGCGTTTACCGCGGTCATCGCCGCCACGTTTCGCACGGCGCGGGACTGGCGCGCGCTGTTGAGCGTCAACGCCGGCGTCGGCGCGGTGATCGCCCTGCTGGCGGTGGCCAGTTCATACGCCGTGGGCGTCCCATTCTTCGGCGATCTCTCGGAGCACTATTACCCTAAGATAGCGACCGTATTCGGCAACCCGCTCTATCTTGGCGCCTACCTGCTGGTCAACGCGGTGGTGACCGGCGGCTTGCTGATGCGGTCGGTATTGGATCGCGGCGGCGGCCCGCGGGTCTGGCCGCGCCGCTTGTTGTGGGGCGTGGCGGCCGCCCTGCACCTGTGGGCGTTCACCCTGGCCGGCTCGCTCGGCGCGTTTGTCGGACTCGTCGCCGCCGTCGGCTTCCTGGGCGGGGCGTACCTGTTCCTGGCGCCCGGGCCGGCAGCGCGGGGCGCCGGCGCGGCGGCGGCCGTGCTCGCCGGTGGCGCGGTCCTGCTGGTGGTGTTCGCCGGCGACCTGCCGGGGCGCTTCATCGACTCCTCCGGCAACCCGTTGCTGGCGCGGATCGATCACCTCAGTACTCCGAGTACTCTTGAGAACCGTCTGGCGTCCTGGCGGGCGGGTCTCGCCGGCTTCGCGGAACGGCCGCTCCTGGGTTGGGGGCCCGACAACTATCGCGTGGTGTTCGGCCGGCACGCCGCCGGCGACGGCGACTCGAACATCGTGTACGTGGCCTACGCGCACGGCAAGCTCGTGGAGGAGGCGGCGACCAAGGGCTTGGCGGGAGTGGTGACCTACCTGGCGACGTCAGCGTGGGCGCTGTTCGTGATGGTGCGCGCCGGCAGACGCGCGGCGGCCGGGGATCGGGCGCTGATACTGTTCGCCGGCGCGGCGCTGGCGGGCGCCTTCGTGCAGATACAGACGCTGTTCGACCACAGCGCGTCGTCCCTGCAGTACGCCCTGCTGTTCGGCTTCGCTGCCTATCTGGAGCTGCGCGGCCCCGCCGCGGCCCGGCCCGCGGCCCGACGGCGCGGCGGTGGAGGGGTCTGGACGGCGCTGTGCGGCCGGCGGGAAGCGCGCGTAGCGGCCGCGTTGGCGGCGCTGGTGCTTGTCGGGGCCGGGCTGGCGGCCAATCGCGCCATCTACTCGGCCGCGGTCGAACTCCGGCGCAGCTACGCCGCCGAACACGAGGAGGCCGCCGCGCAGCGGGCGATCGACGCCTTCGAGCCGCTGGCCAACCTGCCGCGGCTGCTCCGGTTTCTGAGCTTGGCGGACCGCTGGCCGGAGCTGCATGCCCGCGACCCCGCGGCGGCGAAGGAGACCCTGGCGCGGGCGGGCGCCGAAGCGAAGGCGGCGCTGGCCGCCGAACCGGAGAACTGGCGCATCCACCAAGCCCTGGCGGTGCTGTATAGCGCCGCGGCGTCCACCGCGCCGGAGTACCTCGCCGACGCGGAGCGATTCCTCCGGCAGGCGCTGGCGCTGGCCCCCAACCTCTACCGGTTCGCACCCAGCGGCTGGATGCGATAGACCGGTGACGGCTTGACGCGACTGGTGAGCGCGTTTCGCGGCTTCACGATCGGCGCCGATAGCCGGCGTGCGGCCGTCGCTGGCTCGGTGAGCGATGCGTTGGCGACGATCACCCGGCCGGCTGGTTGTTGGCGTGCGGGGCGCGTTGACACGCCGTCGCGGCAGCTGATACCGTTCGCAGGGAAGCACGGCATGAATACTCAGGAAATGAAACAGAAGATTAGCGAAATCGTGCGCACAGATCTCGATCGGCGTTTTCGCGAGCATCTTGTCTTCGATCCGATAATCGTGGAGCGGGAGGTCGATGAATTCGACGACGACGCTCCCGCCTATATTCGCATCAGGATAATCTTCGACGGGGACCAGAAGCATCTCGATCCCAAGTGGACGGTAGGTATGACCACGCGCATACGACCGAAGCTTGCCGAACTCGGAATAGAGGAGTTTCCGCTTCATTCATTCATTGAGAAGAATGAATGGGAACAGTGGCTTCGCCGACAGCAGAAGCGCCGCCGGAAGCAGAAAGCGTCTTGACCCCGACTGATTTCATTGCTACGGCGCGTGACGGAGGCAGCTATTGATGGCTTCCGCAGCTCGTCTCCGAAGGACCGGTGTGCATTCACGGTCTACGTGTTGTTGAATCTCCGATCCTGAGTACCCCGTAGATGGCGAGGTTGCGGCGGCTGGACGTGGACACGGCGGGAGTTGGCGGAGTACGTTACGCGGGCAGCGCGATGCCATTTGTCAAACAGCAGTACGGGAAGGCGAACGTGCGGGTGCTGCGGGTGCACCGCGCCCGCCCGCGCCACGAGGTGCGTGAGGCGCGCGTCCGGGTGGCCCTGGACGGCGACTTCGCGCGCGCCTACACCGCCGCCGACAACTCCTCCGTGGTGCCCACCGACACGATGAAGAACCTGGTCAACGCGCTGGCCGCCGAGCACCTCGACGCCGCCAACGAACCGTTCGCCCTGGCGATCGCGCAATGCTTTCTGGACCGCTACCGGCAGGTGTCGGAAGCGCAGGTCGAAGTGGAGGAGACCGTCTGGAGCCGGCTGCGGATCGATGGGCAACCCCACGACCACGGCTTCGTCCGCTCCGAGAGCGGGACGCCGTTCGCCCGCGTCACCGCTACCCGGCAGGCGCGCGCGGTCGTGGGCGGCGTGCGCGGCTTGGCGGTCATGAAGACGACCGGTTCCGGCTTCGTCGACTACCCGCAGGACGAGTACACCACCTTGTCGCCGACGACCGACCGCATTCTGGCGACCCGCATGACCGCGGCGTGGCGGTTCGCCGGCGCCGGACTGGACGACGGCGGCGACTACGATGCGGTGGCGGCCGCGGTCCGGGAGGCGGCGTTGCGCGTGTTCGCCGCCACCTACAGCCACTCGGTGCAGGACAGCTTGTACCGGATGGGCGAGGCGGCCCTGGCCGCCGCTCCCGCCGTCGAGGAGATCACCCTGGAGATGCCCAACGTCCACTATCTGCCGATCGACCTCTCCCCGTTCGGGACCGACGCGAGCGGTATGCTGTTCCTGCCGACCGACGAGCCCAACGGGCAGATCGAAGCGACCGTGCGGAGGGAATGATGGGCCGGCTCACCACGCACGTCCTCGACACCGCGCAGGGCCGGCCGGGCGCCGGCATCCGGGTGGAGCTCTTCGACGCGAGCGACCGCCGCCGCCCGGTGGCGTCGGCGCGCACCAACCGGGACGGGCGCTGTGACGCCCCGCTGCTCGAAGGGGCCGCCTTCCGCAAGGGCCGTTGGGAGCTAGTGTTCCACGTCGGCGAATACTTCGCCGCTGCCGGTCTGCCGGGCGCCGATCCGCCGTTCCTGGATCAGGTCACCGTCCGCTTCGGCATCGCCGCCAACGCCCACTACCACGTACCGCTGCTGGTCTCCCCCTGGAGCTACACCACCTACCGCGGCAGTTGACGGTACGGTGAAGGTGCGTTGCGTAGAAACGCCTGCGCCTGCGGCGGGACCCGGATCATTGGCCGGCGCTGCCGGGGGCGAGGCGCTTTTCCATGCGGTGGACTTCGTTGGAGCCGCCGGTGGCCAGGCGCGGCAGGAGTCCGCGCCACGTTCGCGTTACGTCGTAGCCGAGCCGTTCATACAGCCGGATCGCGCCCGCGTTTTCTCCGATCACGCCGAGCGACATGACCCTCTTGCCCATGCGTCCCGCCGTCGTTTCCGCCGCGCGCATGAGCGCGGTTCCGACGCCCAGGCCGCGCGAGGAGTGGGCGACCGCCACCGAATCTACGATGAACTCGTCAGCGCCGACGCGGTTGTCTATCGCCAGCAGCGACAGGTTGATCAGGATTCGAACGGCTCGGAGGGGACGGAAGCGCGCGAAGGCGGCGGCGTTCACGTGGTAGAATTCGCGCTCCGCGGTCTTCAACGCCAGGAATCCCGCGAGACTGCCGTTCGCCGCGGCGGACAGGCAGCTCGTCCCGTCCACCGAATCGGCGAAGAAGCGGACCAGGTCGTCGGCGCCTCGGAAGCCGAAGCGGAGCTTGGCGGAGAAAGCGTCGTAGGACAGTCGCAGGGCGTCCTCGACCTGCGCGGCGCCGATGCCGTCTGAGATCACCGGTCCGGGCGGGTGCGGAATTCGTGGAGGCGGCTGTGTTGCACGGCGGCTTCCGGCAGGGCCACGTCTTGGGCGACGATCTTGGCCACGCCCGTCGAAGTCGCGCTCGATGCTCATTCCCGGTGCAGGTCGAGCAGGACGCGCTCCGGGGTGAGGGGGGCGTGCAGGCGCAGACCGGCGCCGGGGCGGAACGCCTTCATGGCGTTGCGGATAGCGAAGAACACGCCGATGCCGTACATCAGCGGCGGCTCGCCGACCGCCTTGGCGCCGAGCGGACCGTAGGGGTTGTCCTCGGGCTCGAGGAACTTCACCGTCATGTCGTCCGGCATGAAGTAGACGTCCGGCGCCTTGTAGGTGGACAGGGCGTGGGAGAGGCAGCGGCCCTCCGCGTCCCACTGCAGGTCCTCCATCGTCATCCAGCCCATGCCTTGCGCCAACCCGCCTTCCACCTGGCCGCGATCGACGCTCGGAATGATGGGGCGGCCCAGGTCGTGGACGATCTTCACTTGGTCCACGGAGTAGGTTCCGCGCAGGCAGTCGACGGTCACCTCGAACAGGGCGGCGCCGTAGACGTGATAGGCGAACGGGCGCCCGCGCTCGCGTCCCTCGTCGTAGTGGATGCCGGGCGTGGCGTAGTAGCCGTGCGCGGACAGGCGGCGGCGCGAGCGGTAGGTGAGGTCGACCAGCTCCAACCAGCCCAGGCCGGCGGCCCGGCCGGCCACGCGCACCTGCTCGCCGACCACGGTCACCGCGGCCGGGTCCGCGGCCCCCAGCTCCTTGGCCGCCACCGCGCGCATGCCGGCCAGGATCGTCTCCACGGCGATGGCCGCGGCGTTGCCGTTGAGGTCGGTGGTGGCGCTGGCGGCGCTCGGCGACATGTTGGCGATCCGGGTCGTGTTGGTGCTCTCCACCCGCACCCGCCGCGCCTCGATCCCGAAGGTGCGCGCCACCACCGCGGCGACGTTGCTGCTGATGCCCTGGCCCATCTCGATGCCGCCGGTGGTCACGCTCACGCTGCCGTCGGCGTAGACGTGGACCAGCGCGTTGCCCTGATTGAGGTGGCTCTTGGTAAACGAGATGCCGAAGCAGACCGGCATCACCGCCCACCCCTTCCGCACCGCGTTCCGCAGCGCGGCGCCGCCGCGGTTGAACGCCGCCACCCGCTGCCGCAGCCCGTCCACGGCGAAGGTAGCCGTCAGCTCGTCCCAGGTGGGCTCGGCGCGGCTGCGCTGCACCGTCTGCCCGTAGTGGAACACGTCGCCGTCGCGCAGCAGGTTGGCGCGTTGGATCGCCGCCGCCGCCACCCCCAGCGCGTCGGCCGCTTTGTCGATCGCCGCCTCGATCACGAACATCCCCTGCGGCCCGCCGAAGCCGCGAAAGGCGGTGTGCGGCTGCAGGTTGGTGCGGCACGGCGCCGCGGTCACCCGCACGTTGGGGATGAAGTAGGCGTTGGTGGCGTGGAACAGGGTGCGCGCCAGCACCGGCGGGGAGAGGTCGGCGAAGGCGCCGGAGTTCTGGTAGAAGGTCGCCTGGTAGGCGAGGATCTTGCGCTGCGCGGTGAGCCCGATCTTGAAGTCGGCGGAGTAGGGATGGCGCTTGCCGGTCATGCGGATGTCGTCGAGCCGGTTGAGCACGATCTCCACCGGCGCCTGCAGGCGCACCGCGGCCAGCGCCGCCATCGCCGCCCAGTGGGTGGCCTGGTCCTCCTTGCCGCCGAAGCCGCCGCCGAGCCGCTTTACGTCGACCTCCACCTTGTGCATCGGCAGGCCGAGTACGGCCGCGGTCACGTGCTGCACCGCGGCCGGCCCCTGGGTCGAGGAGAAGACCTGCACCGCGCCGTCCTCCTTGGGGATGGCGCGGCAGCGTTGCGTCTCCAGGTAGAGGTGCTCCTGCCCGCCGATCTCGCAACGCCCCTCGACCACTACCGCGCACTTCCGCCAGGCGCCGGCCACGTCGCCGATCGCCATGGTGCGCGGCGGATGGATCAGGTCGCCGCGCGCGAACGCGGCGCGCGGGTCGGTCACCACCGGCAGGTCGTCGATCTCGACCTCGATCAGGTCGCGCGCCTGCCGCGCCCGGTGCGCGTTGCGGGCGACCACGACGGCGATGGGCTGGCCGATGAAGCAGACCTCGCGCTCGGCCAGCAACTGCTCGTCCTCGATGATCGGCCCGAAGCGGTTGACGCCGGGTACGTCGGCGGCGGTGAGCACCGCCACCACGCCGGGGGCCGCGCGCGCCGCATCGGCGGCGAGCCGGGTGATGACGCCGTGCGCCTTGGGGGAACCGAACACGGCGGCGTGCAGCAGCCCCGGCGGCGGCGGGACGTCGTCCACGTACTGCGATTCGCCGCGTACGTGCAGGCGCGAGTCGATATGAGTCACGGCCGGCCCCCGGCGTCGAACGCGGCGGCGGAGAACCGGTCGGGAAACAGAGTGACGAAGTGAGCGATCAGGAGCTGCCGCGCCAGCAACCGCTTGTAGGCGGCCGACCCGCGCACGTCCGAGATCGGCGCGATCTCCCCCAGCGCGGCGCGCAGCGCCACCCGCACCGTGTCCGCGTCGAGGGCGCGGCCGCGCACTACCTGCGACGCCGCGCGCAGATAGAGCGGAATCGGCGCCACGCCGCCCAGGCTGAAGTGCGCTTCGGTTATGGCGCCGGCGGCGCTGGTACCGCCGCCGCCCGCTCCGTCGCCGCGGGCGCAGCGGATCAGGCAGGCGCTGTTGACCGAGGCGATGTCGAGGCAGGTGCGCTTGGAAACCTTCTCGAAGTTGACCTGCGCGCCGGCCGGGTCCGGGAACGCCACCTCGGTGAGCAGCTCGCCGGGCCGCAGGTCGATATGCTTGTAGCCGCGGTAGAACTCTCTGAGAGGAACGGAGCGGCGGCGGTCGCCGGCGGCCAGCGCCACGCTGGCGTCCAGGGCCAGCAGCAGGGCGGTGAAGTCGCCGATCGGGGAGGCGTTGACGACGTTGCCGGCCAGCGTGGCGCGGTTGCGGATCTGCCAGGAGGCGATCAGGTGATTGAAGGCGGCGATGCGGGGGAGGGCGTCGATCACCGCCGGGTCGGCGCCGAACTCCTCGAAGGTGGTGAGGGCGCCGACCCGGAACTCCCCGCCGGCGCGGCGGACGCCCCTGAGGTCCCGGCGCCGCCCCAGCGCTTCGACGCGGCGGTCCGGCAGCTCCTCGCCCCGCTGCACGTACAGGTCGGTGCCGCCGGCGACGCGCACCTCCGGCGCCGCATCGGCGGCAACGCCGGCCGCGGCCGCGTTGGCGGCCGGGGTCTCGGCCTCCCGCAACGCGCGCAGCCGCGCCGGGATGGTGGTGAAGTACTCCGGAATCGCGCCGGCGGCCGCCAGGGCCGCGGTCCGGTCGCCGCCGGCCGCGGCGAGCCGGCCGCCGATCTCCTGCTGCAGCGTGGCGGCGCAGTCCTTGAGGGAACGGTAGCCGGTGCAGCGGCACAGATGGCCGCTCAGGGCGTACTTCACGTCGTCGATTGAGAGCCCCTTGCCGGCGTCGAGCAGCAGCCCGTGCAGCGACACCACGATGCCGGGGGTGCAGAATCCGCACTGCGTGCCGCCGTGCTCGACGACCGCGCGCTGCACCTGGTCGAGCCCGCCTCCGGCGGGGTTGCACCCCTCGATGGTCACCACGTGCCGGCCGTGCGCTTCCGCCAGCGGCACCAGACAGGAGGTGACCGGCAGGTAGCGGACGGCGCCGCCTTCGAGCTCCCCGATCAGGACCGCGCAGGCGCCACAGTCGCCCTCCTTGCAGCCCTCCTTGGTACCGGTCAGCCGCCGGTCGTTGCGCAGGTAGTCGAGCAGCAGCAGCCCGGCCGGCGCGGCGGTCTCCACCTCCCGGTCGTTGAGGATGAAGCGGGTGACCGGCGCCATTTGGGCCGCTACCGGCGGCTGCGTTCGCGCAGGATCTGCGCGGCGACGCTGACGGCGATCTCCTCCGGCGTCTCGCTGCCGACGTCGAGTCCGACCGGCGCGTGAATCCGGTCCAGCGTCTGCTGCGCCACCCCTTCCTCCTTGAGCCGAGCAAAGATGCGTTCGATCTTGCGCCTGCCGCCCATCAGCCCCACGAAGGGCAGCGGCAGCTCAGCCACGCCGAGCAAGGCGCGCACGTCGGTGCGATAGTCTGCGGTCATCACTACCACGGCGGTCAACTCCGGGTAGGCGACGCGCGCTCCCGCCGCCGCATAGTCGGCCACGCGGGCAACGCCGCCGAGCGCCGCCGCCCGGTGGTGGGTCACCACCTCGGTGCGGGTATCGAAAATCTGCGTCCGATAGCCGAGCCGCGCCATCACCTCGGCCAGCGCCACCGCGCAGTGCCCGCCGCCGATCACCGCCAACCGGCGCCGGCTGAGCAGGTCCTCCTCGTAACGCCAGCCGCCCCCTTCCTCGGTCAGGACGTGCGGCGGCCGGCCCAGGTCCGGCCCGCCCCGCGTCACCCGCACGCCGCCGGCATCGATCGTCAGCCAAGCCGGCCGGTCCTCCCGCAGCGCGGCGGTGATGCTCCGCACCGCGGCCTGCGCGCCGCTCCCTGCCAGCACGCAGAAGACGTTGGTCTGCTTGCCCTCGCACACCAGACCGGAACGCTCCCCGGCCGCGGTATCGCTGTGCACCAGGGTGCGCCGTTCCGGCTGCGCGCCGCCGGAGCGCAACGCCTCCTGCGCCTGCTCCACCAGCCGCCGCTCCATCATGCCGCCGCCGATGGTCCCGCGCCGCTCCCCGCCCTCGGCCACCATCAGCTTCGCCCCCGCGGTGCCGGGCGAGCCGCGCGTGTGCTCCGCTACGCAGGCCACGAACACCCGCTCCCCCCGTCCCAGACAGCCGCCCACCCGCTCCCAAAACCCGCTCATCTTTCCGCCGTCACTCACGCGTTCCCTCAGTCCACTTGCCCATCGCATCCAAGAGTTCCCAGGTTGGATACTTCTGGATGTCTTCTTCGGAATAACCCTCCTTGCGTTGGCGTTCATAGTGCCACGTCTGGAATTCTTCATAGTCTGCCAATATCCGAGCCGGAGAGACACGCTCAAAGCCGAACCTGGTAATCCAGTTTCTGACCTTTCTTACAGCGTCACGATACTTACCGTCATGCGCCTCGATATCATTGCCTGCCAAGTCGGAAATTGCGGCTTGGTAGCTATAGCGTTCTTCCTCGAGTATCAGGATGACTTCATCGGAAAATGGCTTGGCGCCAAAGTGCCGGCATCCGAAATCCACTCCCAGCTCGAAGGGCATGTTGAGCCTGTAGTGTTCTCCGGCCGCCTGAGCTTGGCACCTGCTCAGATCGTGAATGGAATAACGCGATGACTCTATGAGTTCAACTATCTTATCCACCCTTGCTTCACCGGCATCGCTACGTTCGGTCGCGATACGTGGCCTTAGTCCAAGTCGTACAAGGCAGAAAAGGATGGGCTCGTACTCCTCGTCAAAAGGGCAGTTCAGAAATACATTTTGATCGAAGTCGGGATCAACTTCTATCCAGGAGGCGGAAATGGGTCCTCCCCATAAGAATCCCGTTGCCGGATTCGACCATCTTCTCCATGAATGTACAATTCCGTTCTCTGTTTACGGGCGAGTTTCCGTGCAGCCTCGATAGCTTCACGCTGCGTGCCGTAACGGCGCGTAACGCGGCCGGAGCCGCCCCGGCGCACTGCCCAGCCGCCATCTCGCGGAACGACGTGTTGTGCCACTGCTCCCTCCTGAACGGCAGCATACCATTATCCGATTCGCGGCGTCTACCGGCGGCGGGCCGCCGGATCGTGCGGGCGTAGACGGCGGACGGGGCGGCATGCCATGCTTGGCGGACCGCGCCGGAGGGAGGTGTCCATGCCCGTCGCCAGTGCTACTGCCACTGCCGCCACTATGTCGGCCGCCGAGGTTACCCTCGACGCCCTCGTTGCCGAGTACCGCGCCCGCAACCCGAAGTCTCACGCGCTGTATCAGCGCGCGCAGGCGGTGCTGCCGGGGGGCAACACCAGGACCGGCGTGTTCGTGGATCCGTTTCCGCTCTACGCAGACCATGCCGAGGGGGTGGAGCTGGTCGACGTCGACGGCAACCGCCGCCTGGACTTCGTGAACAACGCCAGCGCCCTGATCCTCGGCCACGCTCACCCCGCGGTGGCGGCGGCCATCGCCGAGCACGCCACGCGCGGCAGCGCCTACTTCGCGCCCTGCGCGTTGGAGGTGGAGCTGGCGGAGTTGCTCGCCGAACGCATCCCTTCGCTGGAACGGCTGCGGTTCTGCAGCTCCGGCACCGAGGCAGTGCTCGGCGCGTTGCGCGCCGCCCGCGCCTTTACCGAGCGGCCGATGATCGCCAAGTTCGAGGGCGCCTACCACGGCATCGACGACCCGGCGCTGATCAGCTACCTGCCGCCGCCCGGCCCCGCCCTCGGGCCGGCCGCCCGGCCGCGCCCGGTTCCGGCCTCCGCCGGCCTTGCTCCGGGCACCGCCGACCACGTGCTGGTGCTGCCGTTCAACGACGGCGAGGCGTGCGCGGCCCTGCTCCGCGAGCACGCGGAGCGGCTGGCCGCGGTAATCGTCGATCCGCTGTCCACCGCGGCCGGCCTCACCCTGCCGGCCCCCGGCTTCCTGGAGACCCTGCGCCGCCTCACCCGCGAGTTGGGCATCGTGCTGATCTTCGACGAGGTGGTGAGCTTCCGCGCCGGCCCCGGCGGCGCCCAGGGCGCCTTCGGCATCCGGCCCGACCTGACCTGCCTGGCCAAGGTGGTGGCCGGCGGCACGCCCGGGGGCGCGTTCGGCGGCCGCGCCGACATAATGGCGCTGTACGACCCCTCTCAAGGCGCGCCGGCAATTCCCCAGTCCGGCACCTACAACGGCAACCCGATCGTCATGGCGGCGGGCTTGGCCACGTTGCGCACCATGACCGCCGCCGCCTATCGCACCATCCGGGAGCGCACCGAGCGGCTCGGCGAGGGGCTGCGGCAGGTGTTCGCCGCCGCGGGCGTGGCGGCCAGCGTGGTCACTGCCGGCTCCCTGTTCCAGTACTACTTTCTGCGGCAGCCGCCGCGCAACTACCGGGAGGCGGCGCAGGACGACGCCGCCCGCCACCGCTGGCTCTACTTCCGGCTCCTCAACCGCGGCATCGTGACCCGCCGCGGCGGCAACGTGCCGCTGCCGCTGCAAGATCGCCACGTCGACCGCCTGCTGGAGGAAACCGCCGCCGCCCTGTGCGTCCTGCCACGCTAAACGCCGGCCCGGCGTCACGCCCCCTCACGCCTCTTCCTCCGCCACGGTCTGCTCCAGGACCGCCAGCCGGATCATCTCCAGCATGAAGGCGATGAACGGCGTGCTCTCCCCCGCCGCCGAGCTCTCCCGAATGGCCGCGTAGTAGGCGCTCTGCCGGGAGTGCACCATGCTCTCCACCGGCAGGTGCGCGAACAGATCGCGCCAGCGGGTCAGAATCAGGGTCTGCCACAGCCGGCCCATGCGGCCGTTGCCATCGTCGAACGGATGGATGAACTCGAACTCGTAATGGAACACCGAACTGGCGATCAACGGATGTTCGGCGCTGCTCCCCACCCACCGCAGCAGGTTGGCCATCAACAGCGGCACGCGCGCGGCCGGCGGCCCGACGTGGTGCACCCTTCTTCCCCCTCCCGCGACCATCACCCCGCCGCGGCGGTAGCGGCCCGGCTCATCCAGCAGGCCGGCCATCAGCATGTGGTGCGCCGCCAGCAGGTCGGTACGGCTGGCGGGGTCCCAGTCGTGGTAGACGTCGTAAGCGCGGATGGCGTTGCGCGCTTCGCGGATCTCGCGCAACGGCCCCACCACCGGCTTGCCGTCGAGCAGGGTGGCAACCTGCCGCCGGCTCAACGTGTTGCCCTCGATCGCCAGCGTGCCTTGGATCGTCCGGATGCGGTTGAGGCGGCGCAGGCGCAGGTCCCGGGCCACGCCGGCCGCCTCCGCCCGCCCCAGGCCCTCGCCGATCTGCTCGACCAGCGTCACGATCTGCGGAGTGATGCGGTAGGGGGGCGCCTCGGCCACTGCCGCCACATGGTACCGGCGGGCCGGGAATTGACAAGCGGATGGCCGACGACGGCGAGTGGCACTTCCGCAGCGCCGGCCCGGCGGCGTCAAGTTACCGGGGGGATTCTTGACAAGCGGCGGGCTTTATCCGCAACGTTGGCTCCGGCACCGTCGATGGTGCTCAAGTAGCCGAAATACCATGTCCTTTGATCCTCGCACATTGCCCCGGCACTACGACGCCGCCCGCCGGGAACAGCACTTCCGCCGCTGGTGGGAGCAGGCCGGCGTGTACCGCTACGACCCCGACCACCGCCGCGAGCAGGCGTTCGTGGTGGACACGCCGCCGCCCACGGTGTCCGGCTCGCTGCACGTCGGCCACGTGTTCAGCTACACCCAGGCCGACGTGGTCACCCGCTACCAGCGCATGCTCGGCAAGCGGGTGTTCTACCCGATGGGGTGGGACGACAACGGCCTGCCCACCGAGCGCCGGGTGCAGAACTACTTCCACGTGCGCTGCGATCCGAACCACCCTTACGAGCCGGGGCTGGAGCTGCCGATGGCGGCGGGCAAGACCTTCAAGACGCCGCCGCGCGCCGTGTCGCGGCGCAACTTCATCGAGCTGTGCGCCCAGGTGACGCGCGAGGATGAGCGCGCGTTCCAACGCGTGTGGCAGACCATCGGCCTGTCGGTGGACTGGAACGAGGAGTACGCCACCATCGGCGACGCCAGCCGCCACCTGGCCCAGTACAGCTTCCTGGACCTGTACCGCAAGGGTCACCTGTACACCGCCGAGGCGCCCACCATGTGGGACGTGGACTTCCGCACCGCGGTCGCCCAGGCCGAGGTGCAGGACCGCCCGACCCCCGGCCACTACCACGACATTGCCTTCGCGGTGGAGGGGAGCGCGCAGGAACTGGTGATCTCTACCACCCGCCCGGAGCTGCTGGCCGCCTGCGTGGGCGTGGCCGCCCATCCCGAGGACGCCCGCTACCGCGGCCTGTTTGGCAAACGCGCCGTCACCCCCCTGTTCCGCGCCCGGGTGCCGATCTTCGCCACCGAGCTGGCCGACCCCGGCAAGGGCACCGGCATCCTGATGGTGTGCACCTTCGGCGACACCACCGACGTGCACTGGTGGCAGGAGCAGCGCCTCCCCCTGCGCCAGATCCTGGGCCGCGACGGGCGCCTGCAATCGGTCACCTTCGGGCAGGGCGTGTGGGACAGCGCCGATCCGGCCGCGGCCAACCGTTGCTACGCCGAGCTGACCGGCAAGAACCTGCGCCAGGCGCGGGCCGCCACCGTGGCCCAGCTCCGCCGCGCGGAGGCCGCCGCAGCGGGTGAGCAGCCGCCGTTGCGCGGCGAGCCGCGGCCCATCGAGCACACCGTGCGCTACTACGAGCAGGGCGACCGCCCGCTGGAGTTCATCACGACCCGCCAGTGGTTCGTTCGCCTCATCGACAAGCGCGCCGAGCTGATCAACCGCGGGCGCCAGATCCAGTGGCACCCCGGCTACATGCTGAGCCGCTACGTCAACTGGACCGAGAATCTGCAGTTCGACTGGTGCATCAGCCGGCAGCGCTACTTCGGGGTACCGTTTCCGGTGTGGTATCCGCTCGACGAGCAGGGCTCGCCCAACTACGCGCAGCCGCTGCTGGCCGCGCCGGAGTCGCTGCCGGTGGATCCGCTGAGCGACACCCCGCCCGGCTACCAGCCCGAGCAGCGCGGCCAGGCGGGCGGGTTCACCGCCGAGGCCGACGTGTTCGACACTTGGTTCACCAGCTCCCTGACGCCCCAGATCGGCAGCGGCTGGATTCTCGACCCGGAGCGCCACGCGCGGCTGTCGCCCATGGACATCCGGCCGCAGGCGCACGACATCATCCGCACCTGGGCGTTCTACACCATCGTCAAGGCGCACCTGCACTTCGACGCCATCCCGTGGCGCCACGCCCTGATCTCCGGCTGGATTCTCGATCCGGACCGCAAGAAGATGTCGAAGAGCCGCGGCAACACCGTCACCCCGCAGCAGATCATCGACACCCACCACGCCGACGCGGCGCGCTACTGGGCGGCCAGTGCGCGGCTGGGGGTGGACACCGCCTATGACGAGTCGGTGTTCAAGATCGGGCGGCGGCTGGTGACCAAGCTGTACAACGCCGGCAAGTTCGTGACCGGCATCGTGGCCGCGGCGCACGCCGACCTGGGCGCGCGGCCCGGTCCGGAAGCGGTGCGGGAGGAGCTGGACCGGGGATTCCTGCAGCAGCTCCGCGCCCTGGTGGAGCGCGCCGGCGCCGCGTTCGACGACTTCGATTACGCCACTGCCCTGGCCCAGACCGAGGAGTTCTTCTGGGCCAACTTTACCGATTCCTACATCGAGTTGGCCAAAAACCGCGCCAAGGGCGGCGCGGACGGCAGCGGCGGAGGAGGCGGCAGCGGCGGTAGCGGCGGGGCCGGGCACGCTTCGGCGGTGGCGGCCCTGGACTTCGCGTTGCGCGTGCTGGTGCGGCTGTTCGCGCCGGTGCTGCCCTACGTCACCGAGGAAGTGTGGTCGTGGGACTACGCGCAGCGCGTGCACGCCGAGCTGGCCGGCGCCGGCAGCGGCGACAGCCCCAGCCGCGGCGGCGGGCCGCTTCCCGCCGCGTGCTCCGTGCACCGCGCCGCGTGGCCGGCGGCGGCCGAGTTCGCGGCCCTCCGGGAGCCGGACGCCGCCGCCAGCTTCGCCGTCGCCAAAGCGTGCCTGGCGGCCATTCACCGGCACAAGACCCAGGCCTCGGTATCGCTGGCGCGGGCGGTCGACTCAATCCGGCTCGCAGCCCATCCGAGCACCGTGCGCGTGGCCGAGGCGGTCACCGGGGACGTGATCAGCGCGGTGCGGGCCGCGAGTTTCGAGCTGGTGGAAGATGATTCCCTAGCGGCCGGAGAGTTCGCGGTGCGGGCCGCCGAGTTCGCCGCCCGCGCCTGAGCGGAGCGCGGCGGATGGCGGCCGGAATGCGGCAGGCAGGCGGAACGCGGCAGGCCGAGCGCCGCGGGCTTGCCAAGCGCGAGGGCGGCGGGGCAGACCTGAGCCGGCGCGTGCTGCGCGGCCGCGGCGCGGTGGCCAACCCCGGCAACCGCTTCGACGGCCTCGACTACCTGCCCGACGGCGAGGCACTGCAGGCGCAGGCCGACGCCGGCGAGGCGCCGGAGCGCCCGCCCACCGAGCTGCTGCCCGACCACTCGCGCAGCATCATCACCCGCAACGACAGCCCGGACGTGGCGTTCGACGCCTCCCTCAACCCCTACCGGGGGTGCGAGCACGGCTGCGCCTACTGCTTCGCCCGGCCTACCCACGAGTACCTGGGCATGTCGGCCGGCCTCGACTTCGAGACCCGCATCCTGGTCAAGGAACACGCCGCCGAGCTGCTGCGCGGCGAGCTGGCGCGGCCCGGCTGGCGGCCGCAGGCGCTGGGCCTGAGCGGCGTGACCGACCCCTACCAGCCGATCGAGCGACGCCTGCGGCTGACCCGCGGCTGCCTGGAGGTACTGTGCGAGGCGCGCAACCCCGTGTACGTGATCACCAAGAACTACCTGGTGACGCGCGACGCCGACCTGCTGGGGGAGCTGGCGCGGCAGCGGCTGGCCGCGGTGTGCATGTCGCTGCCCACCGTCGACCCCGCGCTGAGCCGGGTGCTGGAGCCGCGCGCCACGCAGCCAGCGCGGCGCCTGGAGGCGATTGCCAAGCTCGCCGCCGCCGGCATCCCGGTGGTGGTGCTGGTGGCGCCGGTCATTCCGGGGCTCACCGATCACGAGATACCGGCCGTCATCGCGGCCGCGCGCCGCGCCGGCGCCACTCACGCCGGCTACGTGACCCTGCGGCTGCCGCTGGCGGTGGCGCCGCTGTTCAGCGCCTGGCTGGAGGAGCACCGCCCCAACCAGGCGCGCAAGGTGCTGCAGCGCGTCCGTGACCTGCGTGGCGGCGCCTTGAACGAAGCCTCGTTCGGGCGCCGCATGCGCGGCGCGGGGCCGTTCGCGGAGTTGATCGAGCAGCTCTTCGCCGGCGCCTGCCGCCGCCACGGCCTCAACCGCGAGCGTCTGGCGTTGCGCACTGACCGCTTCCGGCGCCCCCGCGCCGACGCCGCGCAGCTTGCGTTGTTCGCCGAGGGCGGCCCGTGAGCGACCGGCAGGCCGCGCCCTGGGCTCCCGGCGTCATCGACGCCCCGGAACCGGGCGCGGAGGTGCGCGAGCCGCCGTTGTTCGAGGTGATCATGCACAACGACCACTACACCACCATGGACTTCGTGGTGAGCGTGCTCGAAGGGGTGTTCTTCAAGTCGCCCTCCGAGGCCACGCAGATCATGCTCGCGATTCACCGCCGCGGCGCCGGGCGCTGCGGGGTCTACACCCGCGAGGTGGCGGAGATGAAGATCGAACGCGTGCACCGGCTGGCGCGCCGCCACGAGTTCCCGCTGCGCTGCTCGCTGCAAGAGGCTTGAAAGGCTTGAGAGGCGTGAAGAGGCACTTGAAAAAATGTTGAGCCGGGACGTGGAGCTGTCGCTGGCCGCGGCGTTTCGGGAGGCGGAGGTCCGGCGCCACGAGTTCGTGACCGTGGAGCATCTGCTGTACGCGCTGCTGCACAACGACGACGGGGCGGCGATCATCGGCGCCTGCGGCGGCGAGCCGCACGAGCTGCGTACCCGCCTGGAGACCTTCTTCCGCGACCGCATGCAGACGGTGCCGGGCGCGAACCCCTACGAACTGGAAATGACGCGCACGGTGCGGCGCCTGCTGCAGCGGGTGGTGCACCAGATCCGCGCCGCGGAGCGGGAGCAGGCGCATGCCGGCGACCTGCTGGCGGCGCTGCTACTGGAGGTCGACTCCCACGCCGCCTGGTTCCTGCAGGAGCAGGGCATTTCCCGCGCCGACGTGCTGCAGGTGGTCTCCCACGGCGAGCCGGCCGCGGCGTCGGCTGAGCGCCCGGCGGTGCGGCAGCGCGCGCCGCGCGGCGGCAATCCGCAGCAGATCCTGGAGCGGTTCACCACCGACCTGACCGCGCGCGCCGGCGCCGGCGCCGGCGACCCGCTGATCGGCCGCGCCGGCGAAGTGGCCCGGACCTTGCAGATCCTGGGGCGCCGGCAGAAGAACAGCCCGGTGCTGGTGGGGGATGCCGGCGTCGGCAAGACCGCCATCGTCGAAGGCTTGGCGCGGCGGATCGCAGCCGGCGAGGTGCCGGCGCCGTTCCGCGAGGCGCGCGTCATCGCCCTCGACCTGGGCGCGCTGCTGGCCGGAACCCGGTTCCGCGGCGACTTCGAGGAGCGCCTCAAGGGAGTGCTGGCCGCGCTGCGCGAGCAGCCCGGCGCGATTCTGTTCATCGACGAGATTCACGTCGTGGTCGGCGCCGGCGCCACTTCGGGCGGCGCCATGGACGCCTCCAACCTGCTCAAGCCGGCGCTCGGCAGCGGCGAACTGCGCTGCATCGGCGCCACTACCTACGAGGAGTACCGCCGCCACTTCGAGAAGGATCACGCCCTGTCGCGGCGCTTCCAGAAGGTCACGGTGCCGGAACCGTCGGTGGACGACACTGTGCTGATCCTGCGCGGCCTGCGCGAGCGCTACGAGACCTTCCACGGGGTGCGCTACAGCGAGCGCGCGTTGCGCAACGCCGCCGAACTGGCCGCCGTTCACGTCCACGACCGGCGCCTGCCGGACAAGGCGATCGACGTGATCGACGAGGCCGGCTCGCGCTGGAAGCTGCGCGCGCCGGGCGTAGCGGCGGCGGGCGCAGGCGCCGGTAATGCGGAAATGGACGCCGCGGGCGCCGCCCGGCGCCACGTGATCACCGCCGGTGAGGTGGCGGCCGTGGTCGCCGGCATGACCGGGCGCCCGGTGGCCGCGGTCTCCGGCGGCGGGCGGCAGGCGTTGCGCGACCTGCCCGGCAAGCTGCGCGAGCGCATCTTCGGGCAGGACGAAGCGATCGACCGCGTCACCCGCGCCATCAAGCGCAACCGCGCCGGCCTCGGCGAGGTGAATCAGCCGATCGGGTCGTTTCTGCTGGCCGGCCCCACCGGGGTCGGCAAGACCGAGCTCACGCGCCAACTCGCCGCGCTGCTCGGCGTGGAGCTGATCCGCATCGACATGAGCGAGTATCAGGAGAAGCACACGGTGTCACGGCTGATCGGGGCGCCGCCCGGCTACGTCGGCTACGAGGAAGGCGGTTACCTGACCGACGCCGTACTCAAGTCGCCCTACGCCGTGGTGCTGCTGGACGAGATCGAGAAGGCGCATCCCGACCTGTTCGACCTGCTGCTGCAGATCATGGATCACGCCTCCCTTACCGACGGCAACGGGCGCCGCGCCGACTTTCACCACGCCGTGCTGGTGATGACCTCCAACGCCGGCGGCGAAGAGATGAGCGCCCCGAGCGTCGGCTTCGATCACGCCGCGGCGCCGGTGCCGGTGTCCGCCGCCGAGGCCGCGGTCAAGCGCCTGTTTCGGCCCGAGTTCATCAACCGGCTGGATGCCATCGTCACCTTCCGCCCGCTGCAGCCGGCGAGCATGCAGCGCATCGTCGCCGTCCACCTGCAGCGCCTCAACGCCAAGCTGCGCGCCCGCGGCGGCGCGGGCGGCCGCGCCGCGGTGCGCCTCAGTGCCGCCGCCGGCGAGTGGCTGGCCGCGCGCGGCTACGATCCGCGCTACGGCGCGCGCCCGCTGGGGCGCCTGTTCCAGCGCGAGGTGGCGGACCGCGTTACCGACCTGCTGCTGGCCGGCGAGCGCCTGCGCGGCGAGATCACGGTGGAGGTCGCCGCCGGCGGCGAGGAGCTGGCGCTGCGCTGATCCGGGATCGGCGCCCTGGCGTGCGGCGTTACGGTTACAGCGCGCGTTCGTAGATGCGGTAGCGCTTGTAGACGCGCGCGCCCAGTTTTTCCAGGGTGTTGCGTATGGCGTAGTTGTCCTCCAGCACCCAGGAAAACTCACCCCGCCAGTAGCCCTTGGCGACGCCGCGCGTGTAGGTCTCGTAGTAGAACACCGCGTCCAGGCCTAGGTTGCGGAACTTGTGGCGCACGCCGGCCAGCGCCACCCGCAGCAGGTCGATCTTGCGGCGGTACCACAGCACCTTGAGCAGGCCGGTGGGAAGCAGCCGCCCGTTGAGGCGCCGCAGCACTTGGTGGAAGTCCGGCAACGCCAGCGAGAAGCCTGCGGGCTCGCCGTCCACGAACGCCAGCAGCGCCAAGTCGGGGTCGAGCACCATCTTCAGGTCGGCCACGCTGTAGTCGATTTCGGCGTCGCTCCACGGCACGAATCCCCAGTTTCTGGTCCAGGCGTCGTTGTAGATCTGCTTGACCAACGCCATCTCGCGGTCAAGCCGGCGCAGGTCCGCGCTGCGGATGGTCACGTTGTGGCGGCGTCGCACCAGTTCCGCCATGCGCGCCGCCCGCGGCGGCACCGGAGTTTCGCGCGAGTCCATGTACAGCGCCACCAAGTCCTTCGCCTTGACCAACCCCGCGGCCTCCAGCAGCCGCGGGTAGTAGGAGGGAGTGTAGGCCATGAGGATGGCGGGCGGAAGATCGTAGGCGTCGAGCAGGATGCCCATCGACTCCGCGGTGGAGGGGTTGACCGGCCCGCGCAGACAGGTCATGCCGCGCGCCTGCAGCCACCGGCCCGCGGCATCCAGCAGGGCGCGCGCCACCACCACCAGATCGTCGGCCTCGAAGAAGCCGAAGAAGCCGGTGCGCTCTTCGTGGAAGCGGTTGTACTCGTGGTCGATGATGGCGGCCACCGTTCCCACCACCGCGCCGCCGTGACAGGCCAGGAACGGCTGGATCTCGGCGTGGCGGTAGAAGGGGTTGCGCGCGGTGTCGAGTTTCTTCTTGAAGTCCGAAAGCAGCGGCGGCACCCACGCGGAGTTGCCGCGATAGACCGACCAGGGAAACCGCATGAAGCGCCGCCGCTCGGCCGCGCTACGCACCGGCTCCACCCGAATCGCCTCCCCGGCAATGGGACCCGCGGGTACGCGCGAGCTGTTTACCACACCCGGGTCAGGTCGATTTCGAGCGGCGCGCCATCGGGCCGCGTGGTGCAGGCGACGGTGATGCGCTCGGCGTGTTCGCCGGTACCCCGGAACACACCGTCGACCAGCAGGTACTGCTGAACCACCCGCCGTTCGGGATCGACGATCCAGTACTCGTTTACGCCCCACTTCTGGTACAGGTCCAGCTTCAGCCCGCGGTCGCGGCAGGCAGTCGACGGCGACAGAATCTCCGCCACCAGGTCGGGCGCCCCGGCGATTCGCTCGCGCCCGATCAGCGAGCGATTGTGTTCGAGGATCACCACCAAGTCCGGCTCGACGACGTCGCTCGGGCCCAGCGCCACCGCTACCGGCGCCGGCAGCACCTCCCCCAATCCGGTTTCGCCAATGTGGCGGTGAAGCTCTACCAGGAGGTTCCGGGCCACCCGCTGGTGGGGCACGAACGGGGCGGCGCTCAGGTGGTGGTCTCCGGCGATGAGCTCATGCCGGCGCCCATCTTCGGGGAATTGCAGGTAATCTTCATAGGTGAGCCTGGTCTCGCGGTCGACGACGACTGCCATAGCGTGCTGGCAAGCATACCACGAGCCAGCGCCGCGGCTAAGCGGGTATGGTACGGCGGCGTGAGGATGGTTACCGGGGATGGCGCCGGGGACGGAGGAGTTTGCCGGTGCGGGTAGCGGTGACCGGCGGCAGCGGGTTTATCGGCGCGCATCTGCTGGCGGCGCTGGCCGCGCGCGGCGACCGGGTGCGCTGCCTGCTGCGCCCGGGCAGCGACCGGTCGCGGCTGCCGGCCGCGGTGGAGCCGGTGGTGACGGCTGATTTGACCGCGCCCGGCGCGCTGGAGCGGCTGGTGCGCGGCAGCGACGCGGTGGTGCACCTCGCCGGGCTGACCCGGTCGTGGAGCGGGCGGGAGTTGCAGCGCGTCAACCGCGACGGCACCGCGGCGCTGTGCGCGGCGGTGGCGCGGGCGCCCCTGCCGGTGGGGCAGCTCGTCATGGTGAGCAGCCAGGCCGCGGCGGGTCCTTCCTGCGGCCGCCGGGCGCGGCGCGAGCAGGATGCGCCGGCGCCGGTAACCGCTTACGGGCGCAGCAAGCTGGCCGCCGAGCGGGTGCGGCTGCGCTATCCCCGGTTGCCGATCACGATACTGCGGCCGCCCGCGGTGTACGGCCCCGGCGACCGCGACGTGTTCGCCTACTTCCGCCTGGTGCGGGCCGGCGTGCGCCCGGAACTGGTGCCTGCCGGCCGCCTCAGCATGGCGTACGCCGGCAACCTGACGGACGCGCTGCTGCTGCTGCTGGACCGGCCGCAACGCGCCGGCCACCGCCTCTACCACGTGGCCGACCGCGGCAGCGTGACCATGAGCGAGGTGGCGCGCCGGATCGCCGCCGCCTACGGCCGCCCCACCCTGCGGCTGCCGGTGCCGCAGGCCGCGCTGGCCATAGCCGGACACCCGCTGGCCGCCGCCGGGCGCCTGCTGCGGCGCGACCTGCTGCTGAGCCGCGACAAGCTGCGCGAGATCGCGCAACCCTCCTGGGTCCTCGACACCACCCGCATCCGCGACGAACTCGGCTACCAGCCGCGCGTCACTACCTGCGACGGCATTCGGCTTACCGCGCGCTGGTACCTGCAACACCGCTGGCTCCGCTGACCGCAACCGCCGCGCCGGCGGCTGCTACCAGACCTCGGTCAAGTCGACGTCGATTGCGGAGCCGTTGCGGCTGCCGGTGCAGGCGACCGTGATACGCGTGAAGTGTTCGCCGGTGCTCCGAAACTCGCCGGCGGTGAGTACGTATTGCTGCACCATCCTCCGCTCCGGATCGACGATCCAGTACTCGCTTACGCCCGCCTTCTGGTACAGGTCCAGCTTCAGCCCGCGGTCCCGGTAGGCGGTCGAAGGCGAGAGCACCTCCACCACCAGATCGGGGGGCGCGTCAATGCGCTCGCGCCGGAGCAACGCCTCGTCACGGTCCAGCGTGACGACGATATCCGGCTGCACGACGTCAGTCCGGGAAAGCACGGTATCGACGGGCGCGGGGAGCACGTACCCTGCGCCGGACTCATCGATCAGCCAGTAGAGCTGTACCAACAGCCGCCCCAGGACCCGTTGGTGGTACACGGAGGGCGCGGCACTCACGTGGTGGTCTCCATCGATAATCTCATGCCGGCGCCCATCCTCCGGGAACTGAAGGTAATCCTCATAGGTGAGCTTAGTCTTGCGGTCAACGACAATTGCCATCTAGGCGGACTCCTTGAATTCGGTGACCAAGCCCTCGACCGTGGCCTTGGCGTCATCGAAGATCATATCATATTACCGACTATCCAGCCGCTGCCCCGAGCAGCTTATTGAATTGAAGTAACCCCGTAGGCGCCGACAGCCCTAGTGTGCGAGCCGGGTCATCGTGAACGCCACCTCGCCGGCTGCGTGTTGGGCGCTCGTTTAGCCCGATGCCGCGGACGCTGACAAAGCGCTCAGCATAGCATTCCAGAAATCTCCTCGTCCCTAGTTCCTTGTTCCAAAACTGCTGACCGACCTCACGGCAATAGGCTACCAGGCACTTCGCGCCACGCAATTGATCTTGGATTTCACTTCGTTTTCCTTTCCCACTCTTCATCTCAACATAGATGATCCATCTACGACTATCGCTACGGGCAATGATGACATAATCAGCACGCCTGCACTCATGCTTATCGTCCCGAAAAACGACTCCTTTCAGGGAGGGAAACATATCCCCCTTGAATGCAATGGTGTCGTAGGGCGCGCCGGTAATCTTCAGTTCGTACCGCTGACCTTCGATCTCTTCGAGAATGAGCAAGTTATGTCGAACGGATGCCAGTGCATTTTTTTCGAAAAGAGCATTTAGTATCTGGAAGTCATCCATCAATGGCCCCGCACAATAGCGTCCTGAATTCGGTTCATTTCGTTGATCGTATCGTCGAAGCTGATCGCTTCGATACCGAGTTCGGCGTCTATCGGGGCCGGCTCCAGTAGATGGTTCGCTTGGTTTGCCGTGTATACTTTGAGCTGTGCGGGTCTCAGAAGTTCGTCGGCTCGGTACTTCTCCTCTTTGGCAAGTTTCTTTAGATACGGGTCGTCTTGATTCAACATGATAAGAGTATTCAACTCCTTAATGAAATAGGAGCTGTGGGTAGTCGCGAATACGCGAATGCCAAAATTGACTAGACGAGTGAACAGTCGCGCGACGCGCCTCTGGTTGTTTGGATGCAGGTTCAACTCGGGTTCGTCGACCATCAACAGATGGTCTGGTTGTGCCACGTGCCGCAGGTAGAGACCAAGAATCAGCAGGGAGCGGACCGAGCTCGAGGTTTCATCGATGGTAAGCCGTACTCGCCGGCGCGCGGGTTTGAACGAGACGACGCCGTTACCGTCGACTCGAACGTCGCCGCCGATGATGTCAGAAAACTCGTCGAGAACATCCCCATGTTCCAGAGCGAGAAAACTGTCGCTCTTGACAACGTGCTCAAGTCTCCGCACGAAATTCACGTTGTCCTGAACCGGAATCGGATAGCCCGGAGCCGCGAAGGCCCTCAGATTCCGCACCAGCTCGACAGTAGTTATCTGGTTTGGCCTGTAGTCAAGCTGATCACGAAACAGCGAGCCGCCGGTACGCTCTGCGCTTACCATAAACGGCTGAGAAAGGACCTTCCCAAATAGCAATTCGATGATCCAATTGGAGATTACGGGCTGAACAACTTCAGGGCTCCAATCGGCGTGGTCGTTTGGCAACAGCGAGATTATCACACTGGAATCTCCGGTTGCTTTGGAGACGGAAAAAATCGGCTTGCCGTCTGACTTCTTTATCTCCTTTTCAAGCTCTACTTTGACTGCGGATCTCAGGGTGCGATCGTCGAGGCATACCTGAAATCTCGTCTCCTTGAAACGGCTCGCCCTTGCCCCGAGCACGTCGGGTAGGTGTTCGGTGTAACGGTCACTACCAGCCTTGAGGAGTACCGCCGCCCGCTTTACAAAGGGTCTGACGTCGACTCTTGTTGCGCCTTCTTTCAGGAGTGAGTCGAGCGCCGGTTTGGGAATCTCGACCGACAGCCAGCGCCGCCAGCTGGCCAGGAAGCCGTACAGGGCGTAGGCGGCGTAGGTCTTGCCGGTGTTGTTGTCGCCGCAGATCAGAGTGAAGTCGCCGACTTCGAATTCGGCTTGCTTCAGGACGCCAAGGTTTTCGACGCGGACTTTCATGGCACCACCTCCGATGCGGATTGCGCGGCCGCCGCCGCTGCCGGGCCGGCGCCCGGACGCGCGGGGCGGTTAGGCGGCGGACTCCTTGAATTCGGTGACCAGGCCCTCGACGGTGGCCTTGGCGTCCCCGAAGATCATGTAGGAATTGTCGCGGAAGAACAGCGGGTTGTCGATGCCGGCGAAGCCGCTGGCCATGGAGCGCTTGAGGATGAAGCAGGTGCGCGCCTTGTCGGCGTCGATGATCGGCATGCCGTAGATGGGGCTGCTCTCGTCTTCGCGGGCCGCGGGGTTCACCACGTCGTTGGCGCCGATCACGATCGCCACGTCCATCGTATCCATGGTCGGGTTGATCGAGTCCATCTCCACGAGCTGGTCGTAGCTGACGTTGGCCTCGGCGAGCAGCACGTTCATGTGCCCCGGCATGCGCCCGGCCACCGGGTGAATGGCGTACTTCACCTCGGTGCCGTTCTGCTCCATGATCTCGCCCAGTTCGCGCACCGCGTGCTGCGCCTGCGCCACCGCCATGCCGTAGCCGGGAATCACCACTACCGAGCTGGCCGCCTCCAGGATGTAATAGGCGTCGCCGGTTTGCATCGCTTTGGATTCACCCTCGATCGCCTTGCCGCCGCCGGAACCGCCGCCCGAGCCGAAACCGCTGAACAACACGTTGCCCAACGAGCGGTTCATCGCCTTGCACATGATGCTGGTGAGGATGATGCCGCTCGCCCCCACCAGCGCGCCGGTGATGATGAGCAGGTTGTTGCGAATCACGAAGCCGGCCGCGCACGCCGCCAACCCCGAGTAGCTGTTGAGCAGCGAGATGACCACCGGCATGTCGGCGCCGCCGATCGGTATGACCACCATCACGCCGAGCACGAGCGCCACCGCGGTGGCCACCACCGCCACCCAGTATTGGTCGGGGTTGACGGTGAACCACACCGCTCCCACCAGAATCGCCAGCAAAATCAGGAAGTTGATCACGTTCTGGCCGGGGAACAGCACCGGCTTCTGCGTTACCGTGCCGCTGAGCTTGCCCCAGGCGATGATGCTGCCGGTAAAGGTCACGCCGCCGATCAGGATCGCCAAGTAAATGGTGACCGAGGAAAAGCTGCCGCCCACCGCGGCCAGGAACGCGGCCCCGTCCGCCGCCGGCGCCCCCCAGCCGACGCCGAACGTATCGGCCACCACCTGATAGGTGCCCCAGCCGACCAGCAGACTGGCCAGGCCGCCGAAGCCGTTGAACAGCGCCACCATCTCCGGCATCGCGGTCATCTTGACCAGCCGCGACGCCAGCACGCCGATCACGGCGCCGGCCAGCGCGCCCACGATAATCCACTGGAACTGCAGGCCGCGCCCCACCAGCGTGGCGATCACGGCAATCAGCATGCCCAGCGCCGAAGTGGCGTTGCCGCGGCGCGCGGTAGTGGCCTTGGAAAGCTGCTTGATGCCGAAGACGAACAGGATTGCGGAGACGATGTAGAGGACGGGGATGACGAAGATCACGCGCCGCCCTCCTTCTTGCCCGGTGCCGGCCGCGTCTTGAACATCTCCAGCATGCGGTCGGTAACCAGGTATCCGCCCACCACGTTGATGGTGGCGAATCCCACGGCGCACGCCCCCAGGATGGTCGTGAGCGTGCTGTCCACGCCGCGCACTTCCAGGGTGATGATCGCGCCCACCAGCGAGATGCCGGAGATGGCGTTGGAGCCGGACATGAGCGGCGTGTGCAACTGCGACGGCACCTTGGTGATCAGCTCCAGGCCCAGAAACATGGCCAGGATGAAGATGAAGAACAGAAACTCGAATTGCTGTAGCGCTTCCATGGATTCCCTTTCGGTCAACCGCTCTTGGCGGCTTGCGGCTTGGCGCCGGTAATGCTCTTGACCATTTCGTTGATCATCTCGCCGCCGTGGGTCACCAGGCTGCCGGAGATGATTTCGTCGTCGCGGTTCAGGGTAAACGACTTGCCGTCGGCGTCCCAGAACTCGTCGACGAAGTTGTACAGGTTGTTGGCGTACATCTGGCTGGCGGAGGTGGCCAGCCGCCCCGGTACGTTGCGGTAGCCGATGATCAGCACGCCGCCGGCGTCGACGTCCTCGCCGGGCCGCGACCCTTCCACGTTGCCGCCCGATTCCACCGCGTAGTCCACGACGATGCTGCCCGGCTTCATGCGCTTTACCATGTCGCCGGTCACCACCACCGGCGCCTTGCGCCCGAAAAGCTGCGCGGTGGTGATCACTATGTCGGATTGGGCGCAACGGTCGGCCATCGCCGCGCGCTGCTTGTCGAGTTGCTCCGGGGTGAGCGCCTTGGCATAGCCCTGATCGGTCTGCCCGGTCTCGCCCAGGTCCACCTTGACGAAGCGGGCGCCGAGCGACTCGACCTGCTCGGCCACGTCGGGCCTGGTGTCGAACGCCTCCACCCGCGCGCCGAGGCGCTTGGCGGTAGCGATTGCCTGCAGGCCCGCGACTCCGGCGCCGATCACGAACACCCGCGCCGGCTGCAGGGTGCCGGAGGGGGTGACCATCATCGGCAGGATCGTCTTGAGCCGGTCCGCGGCCATCAGCACCATGGCGTAGCCGGCGATGCTGTGCTGGGAGCTGAGCGCGTCCAGCTTCTGGGCGCGGGTGGAGCGCGGCACCAGCTCCATGCTGACGGCGCTCGCCCCCTGCCGCGCGAGCGCGGCGACCAGCTCGGTCTCGTTGAACGGATCAAGGAAGCTGATGTGGATCGCCCCCTCCTTGAGCAGCGCGACTTCCTCCGCCGGGGGCTGGCGGACGCGCAGTACCAAATCCGCCTCGCGCAACGCCGCGGCGCGGTCGCCGCGCACGGTCGCGCCGGCTTTTTCGTAGGCGGCGTCCGGGTAGTTGGCGCCGGCTCCGATGCCGCTCTCCACCGCCACGGCGGCGCCGAGCTTGACCAGGCGGGCGGCGGTTTCCGGGGTCACGGCGGCCCGCGGCTCGTGCGGGTCGGTTTCCTGTGGTGCAAATATGAGCATGCAGACTCCAGCCGCAGCAGCAGGTGCGTGATTTCGGAACGCGCAACGCACCGCCGGCAGTCGGGGTTTGTGAGGGACCTCCTATTAGGTGCCACTTTTTGGGCCGGAGAGTCAACCGGCTGCCGCGGCGGGGGCGTGGCGGGCAGGGCGCGGGGCGGGAACGGGCGGGAAGCGACGGGGAGCAGCGGCGGTGTGACGGGCGGGCAGAGGTGGCGTGGGTGGGTGGGGGATACGTTGCAGGATGGCGCGATTGTTCAGTACAGTTGCGCGGGAGAGATCATCGGATGAGCGACAACAATCAGACCAAGGGACAGATCGCCGACCGGATGCCGGCGGTGACGGAGCTGGAGCCGGGCAGCTACTGGTGGTGCCGGTGCGGCCGCAGCCGCAACCAGCCGTTCTGCGACGGCTCCCACCAGGGCACCGAGTTCGAGCCGCTGCAGTTCACCGTGGAGGAGCAGCGCAACTACGCGCTGTGTCAGTGCAAGCAGACGGGCAACGACCCATTCTGCGACGGAACCCATTCGCGCCTCCCCGCCTGACCGCGCAGCCGCCGCTTCCGGTGCTGAGGGGGCCGGCTTGGAACTGATCGACTCCCACCGCGTCCCGATGAGCCGGGTGTACGGGGGCAGCCGGTTCTACCTCGACTTCCTGGCGGGGCGGGTGGACCGCTACTTTACCCACCCGCGGGGCGCCGCCGCGGGCGCGTTGCGCGCGCGCGAAGCCACGGGCGCGGCGACGCCGGAGCTGGCCGCCGTGCTGGCAAGCTACAACCGCAGCCTCGGCGCGCCGGAAGCCGCGATCGCTGCCGCCGCGGCCCTGGCCGATCCCGGGACCTGCTGCGTGCACACCGGCCAGCAGGCCGGCTTCATGGGCGGCCCCGCCTATACCCTGTACAAGATCGTGACCGCGATTCGCCTGGCGAACCGCTACCGGGAGGAGTTGGGCCGGCGCTGCGTGCCGGTGTTCTGGTTGGCCTCCGAGGATCACGATCTGGGCGAGATCAACCACGCCCACTACCTGGCGGCGGACGGCAGCATGGGCCGCGCGCGCTTCGATTGGGTAGGCGCCGGCCGCTCCATCGACGAGCTGCCGGTTACCCCGGAAGTGCGGCAGGCCGCGGAGCTGTTTTTCGAACGTCAGGGCGGCCGCGCGTTCACGGCGTACGCGCGCGAGTTGTTCGCGCCGCGCGGCGGGGGCTTCGCGCGCTCGGTGGCCGCGGCGGTGGCGCGGCTGTTCGGCGGCCACGGCCTGGTGGTGCTTGAGCCGCACCTGCTGCGGCCGCTGTTTGCGGAGTTCTACGCCCGGGCCGCCGGGGCCGCGGCGACGGTGCGGAGCACGCTGGATCAGGCGGCCGCGGCGCTGGCCGCCGACGGCTATTCGGTGCCGCTCGACCCGGCGCGCGCCGGCACCCTGTTTCACGCCCCCGGCGGGCCGCGCGTGCGCCTGGAGGCCGGCGCGGCGCCGCCCCCGGACGCCAAGCTGTCCACCGACGCCGCGTTGCGCCCGGTGCTGGCGGACCTCGCGTTGCCCTCGGTAGCCACCGTGCTGGGGCCGGGTGAAGTGGCCTACCAGGCGATGCTGCGCGGCCTCTACCGGCTGTTCGAGGTGCCGCAGCCGCTGATCGTAGCGCGCAAGAGCTACACCATCGTGCCGGCCGGCGCGAAGGCCGTGCTGGCGCAGTTCGATTTGGCCCCGGATCGGATCGTGGGCCCCGAATTCTCGGTGCGCGCGGCCTTCAACGCCGCGGTGCCGGCCGCCGAGCGCGCCCGCTTCGCCGCGTTGCGGCGCAGCCTGGGCGAGTTGTGGCAGCCGCTGCAGGAGCACGTCTCCGCGGCCGACCCCAATCTGGCGCATACGTGGCGGCGCAGCCTGGGCCACGCCGAGCGCGCCGCGGCGCGGCTGGAGGAGCGCACCGCGCGCGCCCTGATGAGCCGCCGCGGCGCCGCGCGGCGCGAGCTGCAGCGGCTGCGCGACGAGGCGTGGCCGCGCGCCCGGCCGCAGGAGCGCGTCCTGCCGGCGGCGCACTTCGTGAGCCGCTACGGACCGCAGTTGCCCGGCGCGCTGCTGCAAGCCTGCGACCCGCTGCAGCCGGACCACGAGGTCCTGGTGTTCGCCGCCGGAGAGGGAGCGGGCGCGGCGCGCGCGGAAGGCGCGTGCGGCTAGGCATCACCTGCTACCCCACGCACGGCGGCAGCGGCGTATTCGCCACCGAGCTGGGCAAGCAGCTCGCGTTGCGCGGCCACACCATCTCCTTTATCAGCTACTCCGCGCCGTTGCGGCTGGTGGAGCTGCCGCCCCGCGTCACCTTTCACGAGGTGCAGGCGGGGGAGTATCCGTTGCTCAAGCAATATCCCTACACGCTGGCGCTGGCCGCCAAGATGGTGGAGGTCGCCACCGCCAACGCCCTGCAGATACTGCACGTGCACTACGCCATTCCGTTTTCGCCGGCGGCGATTCTGGCACGGCAGATGGCGCCGGAGCTGGACCTGAAGGTGGTGACCACCCTGCACGGCACCGACACTTCGCTGGTCGGGGCGGCGCCCTACTTTCATCCGGTGACGCGCTTTTCGATTGAGCAATCGGACGCGGTGACCACGGTGTCGGAGTACCTGCGCCGCGAGACCGTGGAGACCTTCCAGGTGGCGCGGCCCATTGAGGTGATCCCCAACTGCGTGGACCTGGCGCACTACGGCTCGGCGCGGGGCGGGGCCGGCAGCGGGCCAAAACAAATACTGCACATCTCCAACTTCCGCCCGGTCAAGCGCGCCGCGGACGTGATCGAGGTGTTCGCGCGCATCCGCCGGCGGGTGAACGCGCGCCTGGTGTTGGTGGGCGACGGCCCCGACCTGAGCCGCGCGCTGGCGCTCGCGCGCCGGTTGGAAGTCGCCGCCGACGTCGCCACGGTGGGGGTGGTGGACGACGTGGCCCCGTTCCTGCAGACCACCGATCTGCTGCTGCTGCCGAGCGCTTCGGAGAGCTTCGGCCTGGTGGCGCTGGAAGCGATGGCCAGCGAGGTGCCGGTGGTGGCCAGCCGCGCCGGCGGGCTGCCGGAGGTGGTGCCGGACGGCCGCGCCGGCTACCTGCTGCCGCCGGGCGACGTGGACTCGATGGCCGCGCGCGCCGTCGAGCTGCTTACCGACGCCGACCTGCACCGGCGTTGCGGACGCGCCGGCCGCGAGCGGGCGCAGAACTTCGGCTGCGACTTGGTGGTGCCCCGCTTCGAGGCCCTCTACCGGCAGGTGCTGAACCAGGCGTCGGCCCCGGCCTTGCCGGCCGCCTCCCCGGCGCGCACCTGAAGATGGCGGCTCGGCTGCTCGCTACGCGCGGCAGCGCGCTGGCTCTGGCGCAGGCGCGGCTGGTGCAGGCGGCGTTGAGTGCGGCGGAGAGCACCGCCGCGGAAGGCAGCGCCGCCTGGGGTATCCTGCCCGTTACCACGCGCGGCGACCGTAGCGTAGCGGCGACGGACGCTTTGGGCGCCACGGGCGGCGCGCCGGCGTTGGCCGTCCAGGCGCGCACGAATCCGGGGCTGTTCACCGCCGAAGTCGCCGCCGCGGTACGGGACGGGGCGGCGCAGGCCGCGGTTCACTCGCTCAAGGACCTGCCGCTGGAGCAACCCCTCGGCCTGCGTCTGGCCGCCATCCTGCCGCGTGCCGCGGCGCACGACGTGTTGGTGGTCGCGCCGGGTTGGTTCGCGCCGGCGGCGCCCCTTGGGCTGCGGCCCGGCGCCGCCGTGGGCACCAGTTCCCCGCGGCGGGCCGCGCTGCTGCGCCACTACGCGCCGGCTGCGCGCGCGACCGCCGTGCGCGGCAACGTCCCGACCCGCCTGCGGCGCTGCCGCGAGGGCGGCGTTGCCGCCCTGCTGCTGGCCGCCGCCGGGCTGCAGCGGCTCGGCGCCGAGATCGCCGAGGTCGCGGACCTGCACCTGCTGGCCCTGCCCCCGGAACGGTGGGCGCCGGCTCCGGGGCAGGGGGCGGTGGCGGTGCAGGCGCGCGCGGGGAGCACCGCCGCAGCGCGGCTGGCCGCCATCGACCATGCCGCCACCCGCACCGCGGTCACCCTGGAACGCGCCCTGCTGCAGGCGCTAGGCGGCGGCTGCGCCGCCGCCTGCGGCGCCTTCGCCGAGCCGGCGGGTAATGAATGGGTGCTGCATTACGGTTTCGCACCCCCCGGCCCCGGCGCTGGCGGCGACGCCGGGGGGTGGCGGAGCTATCGGCTGCGCGGTTCGGCGGATTTCTGCCTGCGGGCTATCGCGAACTGGGGCGGCGTGGGACCGCCGCCGGGGGAAGAGCGCACCGGCACCGGTCAGGAGACACAGTACTACGAGGAATGGAGGATCGCGGAAGCATGAACGGAGTACGGGAGCGGCCGCAATCGGCGCGCCTCTACGCGCGGGCGCTGGAATTGTTGCCGGGCGGGGTCAACAGCCCGGTACGCGCGTTCGGGGCGGTGGGGGGCACGCCGGTGTTCTTTGCCCGCGGCCAAGGCGGCCGGATGCGGGACGCGGACGGCCACGACTACCTCGACTTCTGCCAGTCCTGGGGCCCGCTGATCCTCGGCCATGCCGCTCCCGCGGTGGTGGCCGCGGTGCAGCAGGCCGCGGCGCGCGGGCTTTCCTTCGGCGCCTGTCACGCCGCGGAGGCGGAGCTGGCGGAGCTGATTCTGGCCGGCTATCCCGGCGCCGAGCGGGTGCGCCTGGTGAATTCCGGCACCGAGGCGGTGATGACCGCGTTGCGCATTGCGCGCGGCGCCACCGGCCGCCCGCTGATTCTCAAGTTCGAGGGCGGCTACCACGGCCATCACGACAGCCTGCTGGTCAAGGCGGGGTCGGGGCTGGCCACCACCGGTCTGGCCAGTTCCGCGGGGGTGGCGGAGACGGTCGCGGCGGCCACGGTGGTGGCCCGGTTGGACGACGAGGAATCGGTAAGCGCCGCCTTCGCCGCCCACGGCAGCGACATCGCCGCCACCATCATCGAGTCGGTCCCGGCCAACAACGGGCTGCTGCCGCAGCGCCCCGAGTTCCTCGACCACGTGGCCGCGGCCACCCGGCGCGCGGGCGCGTTGCTCATCGCGGACGAGGTGATCACCGGCTTTCGCCTGCGTTACGGCGCGTCGCCGCCGGCAACGCGGCTGCAGCCCGACCTGGTCACCCTCGGCAAGATCATCGGCGGCGGCCTGCCGATCGGCGCGGTGGCCGGCAGCGCCCGGCTGCTGGAACTGCTGGCGCCAGCGGGGCCGGTCTACCAGGCCGGTACCCTGAGCGGCAACCCGCTGTCGGTGGCGGCCGGCGCCGCTACCCTGCAGGCGCTGTCCGACGCGCGGCGCTACGCCGAGTTGGAGGCGCTGGGCGCCGCGGTGGAGCAGGCGGTGCAGTCATCGGCGGCGGGCGGCCTGCAGCTCGTACGTTGCGGATCGATGCTGTGGCCCTACTACGACGCCGGCGAGCGGCCGCGCGCCGCGCATCAGATTGCGCCGCCGGCAATCGAGCGCTTCAACCGCGCCTACGCCGGCTTCCTGAACCGCGGCATCTACCTGCCGCCCTCCGGCTATGAGGTCGCCTTCCTCGCTACCGCTCACACAAAGGCCGATTGCGAAGCCCTGGCCCAGGCCCTGACCGCGGCCGCTGAAAGTTCGGCGGATGGTCCAACCTGATCGCGCCGCGGCCATCAAACCTTGACCCGCCGCGCGCAGGGTTTAAGGAGTTACTTCACGCTGCTTCCGGCGGGCGTGGCCGGCGGGGTGCGCTTGCGGGCTGATACGGCATCCCGGTTCAGTACCTGCATCGTTTCCTCGCCCATGCTCACCGCATAGATTCCGTTCTTCGTCAGATAGGGGATCAGATCTTTGGGCAGACGCAACGACGAGAACACCGGCACCAGCGTCAGATCCCGGTATTCCGGGAAGTAGAGCGCAAACTCGCCGCTTTTCAGAAACCGGACGAAGCGCGTTGCATACTCGCTCAGGACCGTGGACTTGGTCTCGTTGAGCAGCACCCCGCGCGTCCCGACGTAGAGCGCGTCGAACTCGCGGCGGTAGTGGCGGTCATCGCTGCGGTAGCGGGACACGCAGACGCTGAAGGATTGTTCCTCGCCGCAGTTCAATTCGTCGCGCGCGATACGCCGCAGGCTCGGAGCGACGATGTCCTGCACGACGGTGCCCATCTTGTTGGCCAGCTCACCCCAGCGCCGATTCCACTCCTTCCGGTCCTCTTTCCGTGCTCTGTCAGCGGCCTTCCGATCTTCCTCGCGGGCCCTCTCGGCGGCCTTCCGGTCTTCCTCGCGTGCCCTCTCAGCCACCTTCCGGTCTTCCTCGCGGGCCCGGTCGGCCGCTTCCCGTGCCCTGGCAGCTTCCGCCCGGTCTCTGGCGCCTTCCGCCTTCATTTCGCGGATGGTTTGATTCATGCTGCGCACGAACCGTTCGAACACCACTTCCAGTCGATCGGTCCGGTAGCTCAGGTCCGTTATCTGTTCTTGGAGCGTACTCATAGTCTGACCACCTGTTGGGCAGGAGAGAGAATACGCGCATCCGCAACGGGCGGCAAGCCGCGAGCGCGGCCGGCGGTGGACGAGCGGCCTTCAGGCCGGCGCGGCGACCTGGCGGGAGGCTTCCGTTGCGGCGGCCGGCGCGGCCGCCGTAGCGGTTGCCGGCTGCGGCAGAAACACGGTGCGCTGGTCGGGATCGTCGAGCAGGGTCCGTAGCGGCAGGCGGCCGTTGCCGACGATCACCTCGATGCCGCGCGCGGTCATGCGTTCCGCGGCCACCACCTTCGAGTACATGCCGCCCAGCCCGACCGCTGACCGCGCGCCCCAGGCCAGCGCCTTGGTCTCCTCGGTCACCGCCGCCACGGTGCGCACCAGCGTATCAGCCGTCTCGCCGTTGGCGTCCGCCCGCCGGCGCATCAGCCCGGCCACGTTGGTGAGCAGCAGCGCCTGGTCGACGAGCATGCGCTCGGCCACCAGGGCGGCCAGGATGTCGTTGTCGGTAAAGCGCCCGCGGTGCTCCAGCTCCTCCTTGTTCACCATGTCGTTCTCGTTGATGATCGGCACGATGCCGCGCTGCAGGTAGGCCTGCAGCAGGTCGGTCACCGTACGCTCCTCGCCGGGGGTGGAAAAGCTGTAGTGGGTCAGGAGCAACTGCGCGGTCTGGCGCCCGTAGTAACCGAGATAGTCGCGGTAGTACTTCATCAACCGGGTTTGCCCGATGCCGGCCAGAAGCTGCAGCTCCAGAGCCTCGGTGGGCCGCTCTGCGAACCCGGTCACCTCCATGCCGGCCGCCACCGCCCCCGAGCTGACCAGCATGACGCGCTCGCCCGCCTCCATCAGCGCCGCGATTTCCGCGCACTTGGTGACCAGAAATACGTGATCCAGCCGCCCGGACGGTCCGATGAGCGCGCTGCCGATCTTGATCAGGCGGGTCACGGCGCGAGCTCCTCGAAGCGATACCGGCGCGCGCCGCTCTCGTAGTCGGCCACCACCTGGCCGTTGCCGCGCACCTGGTACTTGTAGGTGACCAGCCCGTCGAGGCCCACCGGTCCGCGCGCGTGAATGCGGTTGGTGGAGATGCCGACCTCGGCGCCCATCCCAAAGCGGAAGCCGTCGGCGAAGCGGGTGGAGGCGTTCCACAGCACGGTGGCGGAGTCGACCCGCGCCAGAAAGTCATCGGCGGCCGCGGCGTCGGTGGTGATGATGGAGTCGGTGTGATGGCTGCCATGCGCGTTGATAAAGGCGATCGCCTCGTCGCGGCTCGCCACCACGCGGATGGCCAGCACCAAGTCCAGGTACTCGGCGTCCCAGTCGGCGGCGGTGGCCGGCTCGGCGTCCACCAGCGCGCATACGGTTTCGTCGCCGCGCAGGCGCACCCCTGCGTCCCGCAACGCCGCGGCCGCGGCGGGCAGGAAGCGCTCGGCGATGTCGGAGTGGACCAGCAGCGTCTCGGCGGCGTTGCACACCGCGGGATACTGCGTCTTGGCATCGACGGTGACCCGCGTGGCCATCGCCAAGTCGGCGGCTTCGTCCACGTAGACATGGCAGATGCCGTCGGCGTGGCCCAGCACCGGGATGCGGGTAGTGTCCTTGATGTGGCGCACCAGCTCGTTGCTGCCGCGCGGGATGATCAGATCGACCAGCTCGTCGAGCGCCAGCAGCGACTGAATCTCGGCGCGGGTTTCGGCCAAGTGCAGAGCGCCGGCCAACCCCGGGTCGTCGGCCAACGCGGCGGCGATGGCGGCGAACAGGGCGGCGTTGGTGCGGCTCGCCTCCGCGCCGCCCTTGAGGATGGCGGCGTTGCCGGACTTCAGGCACAGCGAAGCGATCTGCACCAGGGCGTCGGGGCGTGACTCGAACACCACTCCCAGCACCCCGATCGGCACCGCGACCCGGGTCAGCACGAGGTCGTCGTCCAGCCGGCGCCGCCACTGCACCGCTCCCACCGGGTCGGGCAGTGCGATCACTTGGCGCACTCCTTCCACCACGCCGGCGAACTTCTTTTTTAGGCCAAGGCGCTGGATCAACGGCGGCGCGACTCCGGCGGCCGCGGCGTGCTCCAGGTCGGCGCGGTTCGCTTGTAGAATCGGGCCGCGTTGCGCCTCCAGGTTGGCGGCGACGCGCTCCAGGGCGGAGTTACGGGCCGCGGTGGAAGCCACGGCGAGGCGGTGGCTGGCGGCGCGGGCCGCCCGCGCCATTTCCCGCACCGCGCTGGCAGACGAATCAGGCGTCATGGCTCAGGCCCTCCCCAACTCGCGGCTGCGCGCCGTTGCCGCGGCCACGGTCCGCTCCAGGGCGGCGCGCACCGCCCCCGCCTCCAACTCGCGGCGCCCGGCCACGGTGGTGCCGCCGGGGGAACTGACCATCTCCACCAAGTCGCCGGCGGCGATGGCCCGCTCCTGCATGAGCCGGGCGGTGCCAAGGGCGGTCTGCACGGTAAGGGCGGCGGCCACCTCCGGGGCCAGCCCCTGCCGCTCGCCGGCGGCGCTGAGCCACTCGATGAAGCGCGCGAAGTAGGCGGGACCGGAACCGCTGAGCCCGGTCACCGCGTCCAGGTGTTCTTCCGGCACTTCGCAGGCGGTGCCGGCGGCGGCCAGCAGGCGCGTCACCAGAGCCCTGTCGCCGGCGCCGGCGCGCGGCCCCACGGTAAACCCCGCCGCCATCGCTCCCACCAGACACGGAGTGTTGGGCATGACCCGCACCAGCCGCGCGCCCGGCAGGAGCTCCGCCAGCCGCGCCAGCGACACCCCGGCCACGATGGAAACGATCATGCCGTCGCAGCCGCCGAGCGCCGCGGTGGCGGCGTCCACGTCCTGTGGCTTGACCGCCAGGAAGGTGGCGCCGGCGGCGCGGCACACCGCCCCTGCGTCAGCCGCCACCGTCACCCCGCTCATCTCGCGACTAAACAGCGCGCAACGTTCGGCAGCCGTGTCATATACGGCGATCCGATCCGCCAAGCCCGCCCCCTGCAGACACCGCGCCAGCGCCAACCCCATGTTGCCGCCCCCTATGAACCCGATCGTGCTCACCGTCAAAGCAACCTACCAAGCCCGGCGCCGGTAAGCAACGCCCGCCCGCGCCGCGGGCGGGCGCTGGTAGCTGGTAGCTGGTCGCCGACGTGAGCCTATGCTACGCTACGGTCCCCGGAGCTGTCCGAGCGGGCCGACTTCTGCGTGGGGTACTTCAATCTGCGCGGGTGGCGGCACGTCGACCGCTACGTGGACGGGTGGACGCAGCCGGGCGGGCAGGCGCGCATCCTGGTCGGGATGCAGCGGCTCCCGCACGAGCAGTTGCGGGCTGCTGCGGACGCGCCCTTGATGGGGTCGGGTTTCCGCCTATACTGCGTGGAATCTCCCGAAGGAGGGGTTTATCGTGAAGAAGAAGCTGTTGCTCACGCTCGCCGTGCTGGTTGCCGCGGCAGGTTACGCCGCCGCCGGCGCCGAAGGCGAAGGAGCCCAGGCCGAGGACGTGACCGTGACCATGTACAAGTGGGGTCTGCCGCCGGGCCAGGAAGACTGGAGCGAGCTGGAGGGGCTCATCACCGCCGCCACCGGGGTGGACGCGGAGCTGATTCAGGCGCCCACCTCGTTCACCGACTACCAGACCAAGGTCGCCACGTTGTTGTCCTCCGGCGACACCAGCATCGACGTGTTCGACATCGACGAGTACATCACCTACGGCAATATCCTCGGCGGGTTCTTCGAGCCGCTCAACGACATATTCTCGCCGGAAGATCTCGCCGCCTATCCCAAGACCTACATGGACCAGATGGTGACCTATGAGGGCGACATCATCGGCGTGCCCCATTCCTTCAGTTGGTTCCCGATGTACTTGAACAAGAGGCTGCTCGACGAAGCCGGCCTTGCCGTTCCCACCACCGGTGAGGAGTTCCTGGAAGTGACCAAGGCGCTCACCGGGGATGACGTGTTCGGATTTGGCGACGGTTGGGCGAAGGGTTTCATTACCAACTTCCTCCAGTACATCATCTACGTGCACGGCGGCGACTACTTCAACTGGAACGACCAGGGTACCAAGGATGCGGTCAAGCTGATGTACGACCTGATCAATACCCACGAGGTCGCGCCGCGGGCGATTCTCGCCGATGACTACGGCGCGCTGGGGCAAAAAATCCTCGACGGCAGGCTTGCCAGCACGATTACCTGGGACTGGATCGTCTCCGTAGCGGTCGGCCAGGGTAAGTACGGATCGGAAATCATCGTCGCTCCGCCGCCGAAGTGGTCGGACGACCCGGACAGCGACATCACCTTGATGGGCGCCTGGATCTACGTCCTCAACGCCGCCTCGGAACGCAAGGACGCGGCCAGGAAGCTCCTCGGCTACATGCTCTCGGAGGAAGCCGCCACCGCCTACGCCACGATGGTCGGCAACGCCGTTCCGCTCCGGAGCGATTCGATGCGGGAGCCGATCTTCAACGATCCCTCCGTTTGGCCCGCCGCACCGATCCTCCATGACATGAACGCCCGCGACAAGCTGTGGCCGCGGCCGATGGCCGGGCGCATGAGCGACATCATGGACAGCGTCGAGAATCCCCTCTACGAATACCTGAACAACAACATCGACCTGGAGGAGGCAGTCAAGAGGGGCGAGCGGGAGCTCGACCGGCTGTTGGGCAGCCGCTAAGTCAAGACCGGCCCGTTCCGCCGGCGGCACGCGGGCGCCCTTCCGCTTCGTGCGGGAGGGCGCCCCTGCAAAAAACAGGGGGCCAAGCGTGCATAATCTCCGGGCGAGAAAACTGCTCATCGCCTGGCTGCTCGTACTGCCGGTGCTCGTGATCCGGCTCGCCACCACGGCGTATCCGACCTTCTCGATCTTCTGGTACAGCCTGCGAGACTACAGCTTTCTGCTGCGGATCAACGAGTTCTCCGGCTTCGACAACATTTCCTACCTCATTACCGACCCCAAGATCGGGAGCGCCTTTTCCTTTACCTTTACGTTTACCGTCGTCTCCATCGCGCTGATGCTGCTGGGAGGAATCGCGCTGGCCCATCTCCTCAACGTCCAATTCGGAGCCCGCCGGTTTCTCCGCACCACGGCGCTCATACCCTGGGCCCTGCCGATGATCGTGGCCGGCATCGCGGCGCGCTGGGCCTTCAACGACGTCTACGGGATCGTGAACGACCTGGTCCGCCGCTTCGCCGCCGACTTTCACTACGACTGGCTGGTTTCGCCGGTCGGCGCGCAGACCGCGATCATCGCGGTCGACTTCTGGAAGAACGTCTCCTTCTTCGCCATTCTCACGCTGGCCGGCTTGCAGAACGTTCCCTCCGAGCTGCATGAATCCGCCAAGATCGACGGCGCCGGCCCCATCACGCTGCTCGTTCGCATCACCCTCCCGCACATCCGGCGCACCCTGATAATCGTCACGCTGTTCTTCATCATGTGGCGGCTGTCCAGCTTCGACATAGTGTACGCGATGACGCTGGGCGGTCCGGGGTCATCCACGTCGCTGCTGGCGTTTCGCATGTACGAGGAGGCGTTCAAGAACCTGAACATCGGCTACGCCTCCTCGATTGCCGTCGCGCTGTTCGTCATCATGGCGGCGGCCGGCGTGGCCGGTATCATGCTGTACCGGCGGGTGGACTACTGATGGGCGGCAGGAGGACGCTGCAACGGGCGCTGCTGATCGCCGTCACCGCGGCGGTCGCTTTCGTCGTGCTGTGGCCGATGTACTGGATCCTGATCTCCTCCCTCAAGCCTCCGGGCAGGCTGTTTTCTTCGCCGATCGAGTATTTTTCACTGGCGTTGACGCTTAACAACTACCGCCGGCTGTTCAGCGGAATGGACGTTGCGTCAATGGCGGCCGCGACCGGCGTTATCACGGGATTTTCGCTCGTCATAACGATGGTCATCTGTACCGCCGCGGGGTACGCGTTCGCACGCTTCGACCACAAGCTGGTGCTGCTGGCGTTCGGGTTCGTCATCTTCTCGGCAATGGTGCCGTTCGTCATCTCCATCGTGCCGATGTACGTCTTCATTCGAGCACTCGGCCTGGTGGACACCTACCCCGGTCTGGTGCTTCTGTATACCAGCCATCTGATACCGTTCACCGTTGCCGTGATGACCGGCTTCATCAAGCAGATTCCGGTGACCATAGAGGAAGCGGCGGAAGTTGACGGCGCCGGCATGACGACGATCATCGTCCGCGTGATCGGACCGTTGCTCAAGCCCGCAATCGCGACGGTGACGATCATCAACTTCATCATCTGCATGAATGAGTTCTTCATCCCGCTGATATTCACGATTCGGAAAATCGTCCCGCTGGCGGTCGGGATCACCAAGGTACCGCGGGACGTGGCCAGTCATTACGTTGAGCCGTGGGACCTGATCAGCGCGATGGGCATGCTGATCATGGCGCCGATCGTGATCTTCGTGGTCATTTTCGAGAAGCGAATCCTGAGCGGGCTGATGGCGGGCAGCATCAAGGAGTAGCGTGCTGCCGCGCCGGCGTCGAATCTCGCGCGTTGCCATCATTGCCGCCGCGGCCGCCGTCGTCGTAGCGGGCGCCCTGGTCGCTGCCCTGCCGTTCGAAGCGACGCTCGAGTTTCAGATTCGGGACCGGGTAAGCCGGGGGGCGGTATGGAACGCCACGGTGACCATCCGCGACCGCTTCCTGCGCACCTACTACGCCGGAGGCGGAGATTCGTTGCGGTTCGCGCGGCTCGCTCCCGGAACGGCGACGCTGGAGGTCTCGGCGCCCAACTATCAGCCCGTGAGCGTGCCGGTGACGCTGCGGCGCGGGAGGAACCGCCTCGCCGAGCCGATCGACGTAACCGGATTGAGAATACCGGGCCTGGCGCGCTTCATCGTCTCCGAAGACCTGTCGGGAGCGGCGCCGCAGGCCACCATCTGGCCGCTCAGCAAGGAGGGGCCGGCGGTCGTCAACCACCCGGCGCTCGACCTGTGGATCGGCGCGCGTGTTTCGACTCAGCTTGCCGGCGGGCAAGGGCAGGCGGCGGCGCGCGGCGCGCCCCTCTTTGCCGGGGAGCTGGAGTGGAGCTGGGACCATTCCCCGGACGCGCTGGCGCGCTATCGAGCGCGGCTTCCAACCGAAGTGCTCGAACGAGGCGGCACCGGGCGGCTCGTGATCGACTATCTCCTGATAGTACCCGATCCCCTGGCCATCGAGCGCGCCGAGGTGGCCGCAATCGTGACTGCCGCGTGGATCGATTCCGGTGCATCCGGCGACCCGGCTTCCCTGCGAACCTACCTGGCGCAATACGCCGACCGGTTCGACTTCTACGTTCATACCTCGTGGAACGTGAGTCGACCGTGAGAGCCGGCGCGTGCGCGGCGCTGCTCGCCGTGGTGGCAGCCGCCGCTTTCGGTGACGTCCATGACCGCGAAGAGCAACTCATCTACTCCCTGACGGTATTCAACGGAACCGGCTATTCCTCGACCTTCGGCGCCGAGTCTTCCGACACCCTTTATCTGCTGGCGGACGTCGACAACTTCGTTACGCTCCGCAAGACGTTCGTGTACTATCGTCCGGCGGACGCCGCGCTGAAGACCGACGCGACGCTCCTCGACGCGGCGGTGGAGGGCGTTCTCGAGATCTCGGGACGCTCCGGCGATTCGCAATCTCTCCCGCCGGAGGACCACACCTACTATTACTACCGGCCGGGGAGTCACGCTGCCGCGGCCTGGCGCACCGCCACGGGGCCGGAAGCTCACCGCGTCCACCGGGACTATACCGAAAAACTTCACCGGTATCGGGACGGGCTGGATGACTACCGGCTCGACCGCGCCACCTACGACTACATGGTTGGTGAGCTGGAGCGGCGAATCCGGGAACGGACGGAGGCGGGAGACGACGTCACCAAGCTGGAAGAAGTGCTGCGCGGTCTTGAAGCCCCGGCCCGGCCGCCCTTCCCCGAGGAGTACGCGGTGCCCCCGGTTCGCGTCGAGCGCGCGTTCGTAGTGAATCTCCCGGCCGGCCGCTACCGGGCGCGGCTCGTTGGGCGCGGCGGAAGAATACTGGAAGGATCGGAGAAGACGATCGTGGTATTTGGCCGGCTTGGAGAGCCTACGGTCGGTTACGAGGTAATCCCCGGGGACAAGTGGAACCGGCCCGTTGATTCGCGGTCAAGCGGCGCGGTGATTTACGTCGACGGATCGAGCGCTCTCTATCTCAGAGCGCGCTATCAGCACGAGTTTACCGATCTGTTCTATGCGAAGTTGATGAGGAACGACGCGAGAGGGAGTCCCGGAATGAGACGGCGCGTCTCGTTCCGGGTCATTCCCGGCGTGCGGCTGGCGCTCCTGAATCGAGGCGAGGTCACTGCGGCCATCGGGGCGCTTCCCTACTTCGTGGAGCAGGAGCGGGTCGGTTCACGCGGATACCGGATCGTTCCGTTTGACGCCGAAGGCGCGCACGTCAACCGCGAGCCAAGTCTCGAGGCGTTTCACCTCGCGCCGGATCGTTACGGCACCCGCATTCGGGTCGCGCTTGTCGACAGCCGGGGAGCGGTGATTGCCACCTCGATGCGCCGCCTTCGAGTGCTGGCCGGAGACCCGCCGGTTGGCGCCCTGGCGGCGCTCGCCTTCCTGCCGCTGGCAGCCGGCGCCGGCGTGGGGCTCGCGCGGCGGCGCCGGCTGCGCCGTCCCGTCTAGGCCCGCAGCCGCTGCACGGCGGCTTCGTTCAACTCGATGCCGAAGCCGGGCCGGTCGGTCAGGACGATCTTGCCGTCCCGGGGAAGCACGTGTTCGCCGTACAGTTCCGCTACCTCTTCGAGCGCGCCGGAGAACTCCGTGGAAAACTCGTGCGGGCGATTGGCGTTCAGGGTGGTTGCGTAGACGTGCAGCGAGGCGAGGGAGTTGATGCCGGCCACCGGGCTGTGCGGCATCACCGGTTTGTCGAGCGTGGTGGCGTAGTCGCAGATGCGCTTGACTTCGGATGGTCCGCCCGCGTTCAGAACGTCGGGCTGCAGGATGTCGGGATTGCCGAGCGCTACGAGATTCCGAAACCACCAGCGAAAGGCATCCTGCTCGCCGGCCGATACGGCGACGTCGAGCGCGTCCGAGACTTCACGCAGCCCCGGCAGGTCCCAGTTGGGAATCGGTTCCTCGAAGTGGTCGATGCCGAGCGCCTCGAAGCGCCGGCCCTGTTGGATGGCGGTGGAAACCGAGTAGCCGTTGTTGGCGTCAAACCCGAGATAACACGAGGAGCCGAGGAATTCACGCACCAGCTTGAACGTCCGGTAGTCCTTTTCCGGGTCGACGTCCTGCCGCCAGCCGCGCCAGTCCATGCGGATCTTGAACGCCCGGTAACCGCTCTCCCAGCCTTCGCGCACCCGCTCCGCCATCTCGGTCGGCTGCATCTTCCACCCTGACCCGGTCGACCAGTACAGCGCAATCTCCTTGCGCGTCGCGCCGCCCATGAGCGTGAACACCGGCTGCCCGGTCTCCTTGCCAAGAAGATCCCACAGGGCAACGTCGATGGCGCCGACCACCGCGGCCGGCAGCTTGTTGGAGCGTTCGCCGCGCCCCAGTGCGAGCGTGTCCCAGTGGCGGCCGACGTCGAGCGGATTCTCGCCGACCAACGCCGGCTTGATTACGGCGTCGAGATAGGCCGCGAACACCGGCCCGCCGCGCGGCTCGGCCCAGCCTTCGACGCCGGCGTCGGTCTGAACGCGGAGCAGACTCTTGCCCCCTTTCAGTGCGGTGAGGGTTACGTCGGTGATCTTCATGTGGTCAAAGGGGTACCCCCTGCCGGAGGATCGGTCAAGCCTGATCCGGCCCGCCGGCCCGCCCGCTGCCGGCCGGCCGGTGCGAGGGGTTGACACCTGTTCCGGCGCGGGGTAGGTTGGGCGGCGACACGGAGGTGCCGATATGCGCATCACGATAGCAGTACTGGCCATGGCGGCGATGACGTTGTTCGCCATGTCGCTGGTGTTCGACGACGTGCTTCCCTTTTCGCTCAGCCTTCCTCAGGTGGTTGCGGACCCGGTGGTCGAGGCCGCGCCTGCGGTAGCGACTCCGGCCAGCGCCATGACCTCCGGTGTGGTTCAGGCCCAGGGGCTCGCCCAGGAGGAAACGTGGAGCAAGGGGTACGCCGGCGCCGGGTGCGCGGCGGGAGGCCACTACTAGGCCCCCGCGCCGCCCGATTCCGGTCTACGAGGACTTCGATGGCCTTGCGGCTGGCGGAGTCCTTTTTTTGCCTGCATTGCCTGCATGGATACTGACGCGCTGAACCTGTTTCATCCCGCCGTGGCGGCGTGGTTCCGCGGCGCCTTCGCTGCCCCGTCCCCGGCGCAGCGCGCCGCGTGGCCGGCCATCAAGGCTGGCAGCCACACCCTGATCGCCGCCCCCACCGGTTCCGGCAAGACGTTGGCCGCGTTCCTGTGCGCCATCGACGAGCTGGTGCGGGGCGCCGCCGCCGGCACCCTTGCCGACGCCACCACGGTGGTCTACGTGTCGCCCCTCAAGGCGCTGAGCAACGACATCGAACGCAACCTGCAGGCCCCGCTGCAGGGCATACGGGCGCTGCTGCCGGCGGCGGCCGGCGGCGCCGCTACGGAGATCCGCGCCGGCCTGCGTACCGGCGACACGCCGGCGTCCGCCCGCACCGCCATGACCAAGCGCCCGCCGCACGTAGTGGTAACCACCCCGGAATCGCTCTATCTGCTGCTCACCAGCGCCGGCGGGCGCGGCCTGCTGGGCACCACCCGCACCGTGATAGTCGATGAGATCCACGCGATCCTGGGCTCCAAGCGCGGCGCCCACCTGGCGCTGAGTCTGGAGCGCCTGGACGCCCTCACCGCGGCGCCGGTTACCCGCATCGGGTTGTCCGCCACGCAACGCCCCATCGCCACCGCCGCCGCCTTCCTGACCGGAATGGGCCGCGCCGAGGCCGCCGCCGGGAGCCCGCCGCCACCGCCGCCGGCCTGCCGCATCGTCGATACCGGGCATCGCCGCGCCATGGAGGTGGCGCTGGAGCTGCCCGGCTCGCCGCTGGAGGCGGTCATGGCAAACGAGGTGTGGGAGGAGCTGTACCAGCGCTTGGCGGAGCTGATCCTCGAACACCGCACCACCCTGATCTTCGTCAACACGCGCCGGCTGGCGGAGCGCATGAGCCACGCCCTGGGCGCCCTGCTGGGCGAGGAGCAGGTGGCAGCGCACCACGGCAGCCTGTCGCGCGAGCAGCGGCTGGACGCCGAGCAGCGGTTGAAGGCCGGCGACCTGCAGGTAATCGTCGCCACCGCCTCCCTGGAGCTGGGCATCGACGTCGGCGTGGTGGACCTGGTGTGCCAGTTCGGATCGCCCAAGTCGATCATGGCGTTCCTGCAGCGCGTGGGGCGCTCCGGCCACCATATCTCCGGCACCCCCAAGGGCCGCCTGTTTCCCCTGACCCGCGACGAACTGGTGGAGTGCGCGGCGCTGCTGGCCGCGGCGCAGGCCGGGGAGCTGGACCGCATCAGCGTGCCGCCGCAGCCGCTGGACGTGCTGGCGCAGCAGCTCGTGGCCGAGGTGAGTACACAGGAATGGGCCGCCAACGATCTGTTCGCCGTCTGCCGCCGCGCCTACCCCTACCGTGAGCTGGCGCGCGAGCAGTTCGACGCCGTGGTGCGCATGCTGGCCGAGGGTTTTTCGACCGCGCGCGGCCGCCGCGCCGCCTACCTGCACCACGACGCCATCGGCGGACGCCTGCGCGGGCGCCGCGGCGCCGGTCTGGTGGCCCTGACCAACGGCGGCGCCATTCCCGACAACTTCGACTATCAGGTACGCGTCGATCCCCAGGATCTGTTCATCGGCAGCGTCCACGAGGACTTCGCCGTGGAGAGCGTGCCCGGCGACATCTTCCTGCTCGGCAACAAGTCGTGGGAAATCATCAAGGTCGAGACCGGGGTGGTGCGGGTGCTGGACGCCGGCACCAAGCCGCCCACGCTGCCGTTCTGGCTGGGGGAGGCGCCGGGCCGCAGTGACGAGCTGTCGCAGGCCGTCTCCGAACTGCGGGAGCGAGTGCAGCGGCTGATTGAGGAAGACGGACCGGCCGCGGCGGTCTGCTGGCTCACCCAGGAGGTGGGGCTGGCCGCGGCGGCCGCGGATCAGGTGGTGAGCTACCTGCACGCCGGGATGAACGCCCTCGGCGCCATGCCCACCCATGCCACCGCGGTGATGGAGCGCTTCTTCGATGAAGCCGGCGACATGCACTTGGTGATTCACTCGCCGCGCGGCAGCCGCCTCAACCGCGCCTGGGGGCTGGCGCTGCGCAAGCGCTTCTGCCGCAACTTCAACTTCGAGCTGCAGGCGGCGGCGAACGAAGATTCGCTGGTGCTGTCGCTGGGCCAGACCCACAGCTTTCCGCTGGCCGACGTGTGGCGCTACCTGAAGCGGAGCAGCGTGCGCGAGGTGCTGGTGCAGGCGCTGCTGGACGCGCCGATGTTCCAGACCCGCTGGCGTTGGAACGCCTCCTGCGCCCTGGCCGTGGTGCGCCAGCGCGGCGGCAAGCGGGTGGCGCCCTACCTGCAGCGCATGCAGTCGGAAGACCTGTTGTCGCTGGTGTTCCCGGACCAGCTCGCCTGCCAGGAGAACCTGAGCGGCGAGCGCGAGGTGCCGGATCACCCCCTGGTGACGCAAGCGATCGGCGACTGCCTGACCGAGGCGATGGATATTGACCAGCTCGAGGCGCTGCTGGCCGAGATGGAACGGGGCACCGTGCAACTGGTGGCGCGCGACCTGCGCGAACCATCGCCCTTTGCGCAGGAGATCATCAACGCGCGGCCCTACGCGTTCCTGGATGACGCGCCGTTGGAGGAGCGCCGCATCCAGGCGATTCGCAACCGGCGCTGGATTACGCCGCAGGAGGCGCGCGAGTTCGGCACCCTGGACGCCGGCGCCATCGCCCGGGTACGCGCCGAGGCGCTGCCGCGGGTGGGTGATGCCGACGAGCTGCACGATGCCCTGGAGTTGCTCACCTTTATCGATGAGGCGGAGGGAGTGCGCGCCGGCTGGGGCGAGTTGTTCGCCGCGCTGGCCGCACAGGGCCGGGCCACCCGGCTGGCCGTGGCCGGTGCGGCCGGCGCTGCCGGAGCGGGCGGCGGCGCCGCGGGTACGGCGGGCGCCGGCGTGCCCGCCGCGCGCTGGATTGCGGCCGAGCGGCTGCCGTTGTGGCAGGCGCTGGTCGATCCGTTGCGGGCGGAGCCGCCGCTGCAGCTCCCGCCGGCGCTGGCGCAGCGCCGCTGGCAGCGCGATGAGGCGTTACGCGAGGTGGTGCGCGGGCGGCTGGAGGCGGCGGGGCCGGTCAGCGCCGCCACGCTGGCGCGGCAAGTCGGCGTGCCGCGGCCGGAGGTGGAGCAGGCGCTGCTGGCGCTGGAAACCGAGGGCGCCGTGCTGCGCGGTGAGTTCACCGGCAGCGGCGGCGAGGAGTGGTGCGAACGGCGTCTGCTGGCGCGTATTCACCGCTACACCCTGGGGCGTCTGCGGCGCGAGATCGAGCCGCTGGCGTTCGACGACTACCTGCGCTTTCTGTTCGTGTGGCAGATGGTGGCGCCGGTGGCGGCGCCGGCGGCGCCACCGGCTGAGCGTGCGGCCCGTGCCGATGCCGCGGCGGCCGCGGCGCCGCAGGGTGCCGAGGCGTTGCTGGCGGTGGTCCGCCAGCTCGCCGGCTACGAGGCGCCGGCCGCGGCCTGGGAGGAATGGATCTTGCCGGCGCGGCTGCCCGGCTACGACCCGGCGTGGCTGGATCTGCTGTGCTCCGCGGGCGAGGTGACGTGGGCGCGGCTGCGGCCGCCCTCCGGGAACGGCAACGGCAGCCGCGGCGGGCCGGTGGCGAGCAGCCCCATCGCCCTGCTGGCACGGGAGGAAATGGCGTTGTGGCAGAGACCCGCGGCTGCCGCTGAGGAGGGGGCCGCCGGCCCGCCCGGCGCGGCCGGCTCGCTCAGCGCCGCTGCCGAGCAGGTTCGTGCCTGCCTGCAACGCGGCGGCGCCCTGTTCCGCGACGAACTGCAGCGCGCCGCCCGCCTGCTGCCGGCGCAGGTGGACGACGCCCTGGCTGAACTGGCCGCCGCCGGTGTGGTGACCTGCGACAGCTTCGCCGGCTTGCGCGCGCTGCTGCGGCCGGCGGCCCGCAACGCCGCCGAGCGGCGCGCGGCGCGGGCGCGCGCCGGCGGCGTGTTCGGGGGCGCGCCGGGGCGGCCGCGGTTTGCCGCGGCCGCCGGGTTGCCGCGCGCCGCGGCCGCGCCGCGGCTGCAGCGTTCGGGGCGCTGGAGCCTGCTGCCGCAGCCCGCGCCGCAGGCTGGCGAGGCCGCCGAGCCGGCCGACCTGGAGCGCGTCGCGCTGCGGTTGCTGGAACGTTACGGGGTGGTGTTCCGGCGCATCCTGGAGCGGGAGGGGTTGGCCCCGCCGTGGCGGGAGTTGGCCGGCGTCTACCGCCGCCTGGAGGCGCGCGGGCTGATCCGCGGCGGCTACTTCGTGAGCGGCGTCGGCGGGGAGCAGTTTGCCCTGTCCGAGGCAATCGCCAAGATGCGCGCCGTGCGCCGGGCCGCCCCCGCCGGCGAGCTGCGCGTGCTGGCGGCGGCCGACCCGGCCGGGGGCATCGGCCTGCGGGCGCACCCCACGCGGGCGCAGCAACGCGTCGCCGGCGTGGGCGGGAACCGCATCCTGTTCCGCGATGGCGTGCCGCTGGCGGTGCGCGAAGCCGGCAGCGTCCGCCTGCTCGACGGCGTGGCCGCCGGGCTGCCGGAACATGAACGCTGGGAAATGCAACGGCTGCTGCTGGCGCGCGACCCGCGGCGGGCGCGTAGCGTGGCCGCCCATCTGCGCGCGGCTGCCGCGCAACGCGTCGGCGCCGTGCCGGCGGCGTGATTGCGCGAGCGCGGCATGATTCTCCGGTTCCGGTTGCATTAGGGTTGCCTTGCCCCGGTTGAACGCCGTAGGATTCGCGCGAATGGCTCCGGTCGCGGGCACCACCGGCGTGCCGTCATTGGTGCGCACACGCGCCGCCGATCGGATCGGCGCCATGTTTGACGGCATTGCCCGGCGCTACGACGTGTTGAATCGCGTGCTGTCATTGCAGCGCGATCAGCGCTGGCGCAGACTGGCAGCGCAGTTGGTATTGGCCGCTCATCCCCGCACCGTTCTGGACGTCGCCACCGGCACCGCGGATCTCCCGTTGATGCTTACCGCGCTCGATTCGCGCCTGCGCGTGACCGGTGTCGACATCGCCGCCGAGATGCTGGCGCGCGGGCGCCTCAAGCTGCGGCGCCGCGGGGCGGCCGCGCAAGTGGCCCTGCGTCAGGGCAACGCTCTGGCGCTGCCGGCCGCGGCGGCGAGCGTGGACGCCGTGACCATCGCCTTCGGCATCCGCAACGTGGCCGACCATGAAACCGCGCTACGCGAGATGCACCGCGTCCTGCGGCCCGCCGGTAGCGTGACGATCCTGGAGTTTGCGCTGCCGCGGCATCCGCTGGTGCGGGCGCCCTACCTGCTCTACTTTCGCCGGCTGCTGCCGGTCATCGGCGGTCTGATTTCCGGCAACCCGGCCGCGTACCGCTATCTGAACCGTTCCGTCGAGTCGTTTCCGAGCGGTGAGGAGTTCTGCCGGCTGCTGGCCGCGGTCGGCTTCGAACGGGTTCGGCAGCTCACGCTGACCTTCGGGATCGCCGCGCTCTACCGCGCGCGCAAGCCGGGCGCCGGGTGATGGCCGCATCCCACCAGACCCAGTCGCCGCCCGCGCCTGCGCCTGCGGAGGTGCCCGCAACGCGGCTCGACCGCGTGCTGCAAGGGCTGTATTCCGGCTCCTGGCGGCTGCGCGCGCAACGGGCCGGGGCGGCGTACCAGCGCGCCGAGCTGCCGGTGGCCGCGGCTGACCCGCTCACCTTCCTGCGCCATCTCGCCGCCGGTGGCGAGATGCCCGGGGCCGCCAACTATTGGTCGGATCGCAGCCACGCGCTGCAGTGCGCGGGAGTGGGGACCGCGGCCGAGGTGACCGGGGCGGGCCGCACCTCGTTCGCCGAGGTGTGCGCCGCGGTGGAAGCGCTCACCGGGGGGCCGCAGCAGCGGCTCTACGGCGGCTTCCGCTTCGGCAGCGCGCCGCCGGTGGATGGCAGTGGCGGCGCTGGAAGTGGCGGCGGCGGCGGCGCAGACGTGGAGTCGTGGTGGGCGCCGTTCGGCAGCTACCGCTTTACCCTGCCCCGGGTGGAGCTGACCCGGAGCGCCGCCGGCGCCACGCTGGCCTGCAACTTTCGCCGCGGCGAGCCGGACGCTCTGGCTAGCGCGCTACGCGGCTTGGCCGGCCGCTGCCGGGAGGCGCTGCGGGCGGCTCTGGCCGGCCCGCCCCCGCCGGAGGATCGGCAGGCCCCACTCGGCCCGGGCCGGCACGTGCCCGATCAAGCGCGCTGGCGCCAGATCGTAGCCGCAGTGCTGCAGCGCTTCGGCGCCTCGCTCGACGGGGGCAGCGAAGCACTTGAAAAAGTCGTGTTGGGGCGCAGAACGACGCTGCGGTTTGCCGCGCGCATCGGAGCGCTCGCCCTGCTGCAGCGGCTGCGCGCGGTGAATCCGGCGGCCTTTCACTTCGCGCTGCAGCCGCGCGCGGGAGTCACGTTCTTCGGCGCCTCGCCGGAGCGCCTGCTGCGCGTCTGCGGCGACACCCTGCAGACCGAGGCGCTGGCCGGCACCCGGCCGCGCGGCGATAACGCAGCCGCGGACGCCCGGCTGGAAGCGGAGTTGTTGCGCTCGGACAAGGAGCTGCGGGAACACCGCTACGTCCACGCCAGCATCGCCCGTAGCCTGCGCGAACTGTGCAGCCGAGTCTCCACCCAGGAGGCAGTGCGGGTGCGCAAGCTGGCCCACGTCCAGCACCTGCACACTTCCTTTCACGGCACCCTGCGCCCCGGTGTCGGACTGGCCCAGGTGCTGCAGCGCCTGCATCCGACGCCTGCGGTGGGCGGCTACCCGGCCTGCGGGGTGACCGGACTGATCGCCGCCCTGGAGGGCTTCGACCGCGGCTGGTACGCCGGGCCGGTGGGCTGGATCAGCGCGGGAGCGGCGGAGTTCGCGGTGGCGATTCGGGCCGGCGTGGCGGCCGGCGACACCCTCCATCTCTACGCCGGCAACGGCATCGTGCGCGGCTCGACCGCGGACGCCGAGTGGGCCGAAATGGAGCAGAAGATTCTCCAAATGCTGGACGTGGTCTAAGGGCGGGGCAACGTGAGCGACGGCGGCGGCGGTAGCGCTGGGAGCAACAGCCACTGGGCGCAGCTTCTGGTGGAGGAGCTGACCCGTTGCGGCTGCCGCTACTTCGTCATCTCGCCGGGGTCGCGCTCCACACCGTTGGTAGTGGCCGCGGCGCGCCACCGCGCGGTAACCGCGCAGGTGGCGGTGGAGGAGCGCGGCGCCGCCTTCCACGCCGTGGGTTACGGCCGCGCCGCGGGCCGGCCCGCGGTGCTGGTTTGCACCTCCGGCACGGCGTTGGCCAACTATCTGCCGGCGGTGGTGGAGGCGGCCCAGGACCAGGTGCCGATGCTGGTGCTGAGCGCCGACCGCCCGCCCGAGCTGCAGGCCGCGGGCGCCAATCAGACGATCGCGCAACGCGGCATCTTCGGCGCGCATACCCGCTGGAGCTTCGAGTTGCCGGTGCCGGCGCCGCGCGTCGATCCGCGCGTGGTGCTGACCACCGTCGATCAAGCGGTGTTCCGCGCCGGCGCCGCGCCCGCCGGCCCGGTGCACCTCAACTGCCCCTTCCCGGAGCCGCTGGAACCGGTCCCGGTTCCGTTGCTCCCCGGCGCCGCCGGAGCGCGTTGGCGGAGCGGCGGCGAACCGTTCACCACCTACCAGGGGCAGGGCACGGCTGCGGCGGAGGGTGACGCGGTGGCCGCGCTGCTGAGCCTGGTCGAGGGGAGCCGCCGCGGGCTGCTGGTGGCCGGCGGCCTGGCGCCCGGCTGCGGCGGCGCCGTCGAAGCGCTGGCGGCGCACCTCGGCTGGCCGCTGCTTGGCGACTTTACCAGCGGCGCGCGCGGCACGCCGGGGCTGCAGCTCCTGTTGCAGAGCAGCGCGGGGCGTGAGTTGCTGCGCCCGGACTGCGTGCTGCACTTCGGCTCCCACGTGGTATCCAAGCAGTATTGGGAGTTGATCGCCGCCGCGGGCCCCCGCTTGGCGCAGGTGGCGGCCAGCCCGGAACGCCTCGATCCCAGCCACTCGGCCGCGTTGCGGGTGGTGACCGACCCGCGCCAAGCCATTCGCGCGCTACGCGTGCGCGCCCCGCAGCGGACGGCCTCCGCCTACGCGCAAGCGGTGCAGGCCGCCGGAGCGCGGGCATCGGCCGCAGTGGCCGAGTGGTGCGCCGCCCGCCCCGGCCTCGACGAGCCGGCGGTTGCGCGCCTGGTGGCCGCGGCCGCTGCCGGGCCCCCGGCGTGCGGGCTGTTCGGGGCCAGCAGCATGCCGGTCCGCGACCTCGATACGTTCGCCACGCCGCTGCCGGCGGGCGTGACGGCAGCCGCCAACCGCGGCGCCAGCGGCATAGATGGCGCCATCGCCAGCGCAACGGGCCTTGCCGCCGGGCTGCAGCGCCCGGTAATCGCGCTGCTCGGCGACCTGTCGCTGGTGCACGACCTGTCCTCGCTGAGTCAACTCCGGGAGGCCGCCGCCGGCTTGGTGATCGTCGTGCTCAACAACCGCGGCGGCGGGATCTTCTCGCTGCTGCCATTGGCGCAGGTCCGAGAACCGGGCTTCGACGACCTGTTCGAGCGCTACTTCGCCACGCCTCACGCCGTGTCGTTCCGAGACGTGGCCGCAGCGTTCGCCATCCACTACCTGCAGCCGCGCACGCCCGCCCAACTGCAGCATGACCTGGCACTCGCCACGACCCGCGCCGGGGCCGGCGTTCACACCCTCCTGGAAGTGACCACCGACCGCACCGCCAACGCCGCCGTGCACGCCGAGCTGCGCGACCTGGTCGAGCGCGCCCTACGGGACTCCCGCCGCTAATCCGTCGGCGCCGGTGACGCCATCGCTCGAAGATACAGATCGACGGCCCGCTCCGAAAATGGAACCTCATGCCGGGCAACGATCCTCCCCCGCTCAATAACGAGCAACCGGTCGGCATGCGCCTCGAAGACTTCGGGAAGGTGGCTGCTCAGGAATATCGTCGTTCCGCGATCCCCAAGCTCAATCAGCGTCTCATCCAACGCAACTCCCGCCGGAACGTCCAGCCCGCCATGTGGCTCGTCGAGCAGTACGTGAGCAGGATTACCGATCAGGGCGCCGATGAGCTGGGCCTTCTTTCTCATCCCAGTGGAATAGCTGCCGAACGGATCGTCAAGGTAACCGTCCACCTCCAGCCGATTCATGACTTCTTCGAGGGCTACGTATGCGTCCCGGTCGCCAGTCTTCAGGAGACTGGCATATTCGAGATTCTCCCGTCCCGAGAGCCGTTCGAAGAAGCAGTCTTCATTGGGAAGATACCCAAGATTCCTCCGCAGCGAGAACACGTGGTCGGACTGCCACAGCTCCCGGCCATCGATGAGTACCTGGCCGCGGTCCGGACGAAGCAAGCCCATGATGATCCGCATGACCGTGGTCTTCCCGGAGCCGTTACGCCCCAGGACCATTGTTATACCTGCATCGAGCGAAACGTCGAGATCAAACACTCCCGTCCCTGAAGCAAATCTCTTTTCGACTGACCGCAGCTCGATCATCGCCAATCTTCTACCGTGATTGCGGCGTATATCAGCATTCCGCGGCGATACGTGAATGCGCAGGCGACTACCGCGTACACCGCGTAGGCCGCCGGTGCGACCACCGACAGCACGAGCGCGGCAAGCGCAAGCGCCGTGTAATAAAGCCCGCTCAGCAAACGCCGATTCAAGAAGATCATCGCCGTTGACCACGAAAGGAGCGGAAGAACCACTACGTACGACGCCAGCATCAGCACGGGAGCCAAGCGCACCATACCCAGTAGCGCGAGCAGCACGACGATTCCGGCGAACGGCAGACCGATCAGGGCGCAATGGGGAACCAGCGTCAACCGCGTAAGCCGAAAGAACGTAGCGGAATGCACCTTGCCGAACAGCAGGTTGAAGTTGCGGGCGCTCTCGATAAATATGCTGCCGTAGAAGAACGCGGCGCCGAATCCCAGCACCATCACCGTTGACAACGTGTCCTCTTGCGGGGTTCCGTGAATCAAGAACGCAACCAGGTACACATACACCGCGAGCGCCGCGGTAACGGGGATTACCGAATTGCCGGTAAACAGAAATGTGTTCAGGTATACTCTCGTCTCCACGCTAACGCCGTCGAGGATGCGGCGCAGGTGGTTCCTCTTGCGCTCGGTGGTGACTGCCAATCCGTTGAAGTACTCCTGAATCAGGAGCGGGCGGATACGGGGGACGTACAGCGTCCAGCACGCGCCAAGTAGCGCAGCGTTCACGGCGGCGTTGATTACGTCAGCCCAGGGCCGGTAGAGCAGCAAGAGCGTCTGGACGCCGAGCAGACCAACAAAGCAGAGCGCCAACGCAGCCCGGCGTGTCCGGCGTCTGCCGCACGCAACCTCGATGAGAGTAGCAGCGGCACCACAGGTGACGACGTACAGCCCATCGTTGATCAGATGGAGAAGCGAATGGGCGGTGGACGCTGCAAGACGAACGACAAGCGGCGCCAACGCGAGAATCAACACGATGGCATACGCAATCCTTGAGCCGACGTTTCTCAAGATCAGAATCTTGAGAGGCACTGTCGGATTCTCGGCGGCCAGGGAATAGAATACGGGATCGCGACGAGTGGCGGACGTACGGATAAACAGAATCGGTAACAGAACCAGTAACGCGGCAAGACGCGCCTCCGGCAGTGACAGGGGCACCTCCGGAAGTTGCTGAACCGCTACCCAATATCTCCAGTACGCGAATCCTGTCAACGTCACGACAGGAATGATCGCCGCCAAAGTACCGACCCGTACTCCCTTGAGCACCAGCCTGGAGGCAGGAATAAGATGGTACTTGATCGCAAGCGACAGGGCCATGAACAACCACTAGCGCCAGCGAGCCGACACGTCGAACTCGAACAGCTCCTTCTTCGAGTTTCGTTTCCGTATAGCGCGACAGCGGACGTCCTCGAATCCGAGACTCTCGAACATCTCCGCGTAGATCTGCTCGACCGGCAGGAGCACGCCGTAGAATGTTGAATTCCCGACGATGTAGTGCACGTTGCTGTGGTCGTTCAGCACGGCGACCAGGGATTTCAGGTGCCGCCACATGTCTTCGAAGTACTTCGCCACGTACTTCGCCAGGAGCTTGCCATTCTTGTTGTGATGATGCGCCATCCTGCACAGTGCCTCGTCGAGGATCGCACTTTGCAGCGGTTCTGCCGGCCGCTTCCACTCGATGAGCCGGCTGGTGGCGACTCCCCAGGTGCCGCCGATTGCAGCCCAGTCCATCTCACCGGCGTCTCGGCCGCTGCGCAGATACCCGAGCCAGTACATGTACGGGCGAAGCTCACGAACGTACGACATCCGGTTGGCATACGGAGGCGAGGTAATCACCAGATCGAAAGGGGCTCCCACATCCTCTCCAACCATTCTCGAATCACCAAGAAGAACCCGTCCCGTTCCTCTCGGATTCTCGGCGGCGCCGGCTAGTACGAACCGCAGGTCTTCCTCGAAAATCTGCCCCATGTCGATCTCCATCGGCAGAGGTAGCTGGCCGTTGTCGTGGAACGACATGGATTGATGATTGAATGCTGCGTTTGACAGCTCGATCAGCGTTCTGCAGAAGGCGACGAGGAGCAGGTCACGTTCCGGTGAGGCGTGCGCGGTTCCGGCATCTATCCCCGCCTTCAATCGACGCAGAAACTCCAACGCGACCGGCTGCCACCATCTGTCGACGTCATGAATTGGCGGCGCCGGTACCGGTTCGACTTCCTGCCGGTTCACCGATGCCAGTACCATACTACCGGCCTCTCGTGTCGAAGCGATCGTCGCGTCGGAGTACTTGGCCGTCTTCGCCCGCCCGAACCAGACCAGAAACGGATTGATGTCCGTCGTCACGCCCATGTGTCCGTGGCAGGCAGCGCTCAAGGCGGTCGTCGCCGTCCCACAGAATGGATCCAGCACGCGCAACGGCCCGCGGTAGCTCGCCATCAGCTCATCGACGATCTTCACCGAATACGCCGGGGTCAGCCGCAGCCATCCATGGCGCCCGGTCCTCGCGTTGAACTTGTGCGTATAGTCCGCCCGCTGGCAAAGCGCTGCCGCCGGCACGTCACCTCCGCCGTGCGTTTTGGCAACGGACGAAGCCGGCGCCCAGGTCGGGCAACGTTTCCGGCAGTGACGGCAGCGTGTCGAGCGCCGCGGCGGCGCCGGCGGGAACGGAGGGGAGCAGGCGGCTGAAGTTGTCGAGGGTCTCCAGCATGGTCTGCACGGTGCTCGCGGTGACGGCTCCGGTGAGCCCGAACGGCGGCTGGGGATCGCTCACCACCTCGGCCACCACCTGCAGGCGGCCGTCGCGGCCGGGGCGGAACCACCAGCGCTCCCGCAAGCACAGGACGCGCGTTCCCTCATACCGGGCCGCGGCCCGGTCGGCCCCCACCAGGTTCACGACCACGCCGCCGCCGTCCAGTCGCCACCAGGAATTGCGGCTCACCAGCACGCGCCGCGTAAAGCCGGCCCCGGTGCTCCGGTGGCGGATCGACCGGTTTCCCGCGCCGTCCCGGAAGGTGCGTTCCTCCACGCACATGGCCTGCCACTCCGGGCAGCGCGCCGAATCGCGCAGCAGTTCGACCGCACCGCCCACGGTTCCGGAGGCGGAGGTCCACGCGCGCACGAAGCGATAGTCGGTGTCGGCGATGGCGCAGGACTCCGCACTCGCCGCGCCCCGCTCTCCCTCGGGCCGGCACTCGGCTGCCTGCGCCGCCGCCGTGTCGGCGCCCACCGCAGCCACTATCACCAGCACTACGATGAACGCCGCGCGCCTAGTTGCTCGGGTTGGTCGTGACGATGAAACGTCCACTTCGTCACCGTCCGGTAGCCATAGCTTACCGGATTGAAGATGGCGAGATGGAATCAGATGCGCACGCGGCGCAGGCGTAGCGCGTTGCCGATCACGGAAACCGAACTCAGGCTCATGGCGGCAGCCGCCACCATCGGGGTCAGCAGCACGCCGAACAACGGAAACAGCACCCCGGCGGCGAGCGGGATTGCCAGGCTGTTGTAGAGGAACGCCAGGAACAGGTTCTGGCGGATGTTGCGCCGCGTGGCCGCGCTCAGCGCCCGGGCGCGGGCGATAGCCACCAAGTCGCCGCGCACCAGGGTAACGTCGGCGCTCTCCATCGCCACGTCGGTGCCGGTCCCCATGGCGATGCCGACCTGGGCCTGGGCCAGCGCCGGCGCGTCGTTGATGCCGTCGCCCGCCATCGCGACCACCCGGCCGGCGCGCTGCAGGCGCGTGACCTCGGCTACCTTCTGCTCCGGCAGCACCTCGGCGACGACCGAGCGGATGCCCAGGCGGCCGGCAACCGCTTCGGCGGTGGCCCGGTTGTCGCCGGTGGCCATCACCAGGTCGATGCCGGCGGCGCGGAGCTGCGCGATGGCGGCCGGGGTGGTCTGCTTCAACTCGTCGGCGACGGCGATGGCGCCGGCCATGCTCCCCGCGACCGCCACCTGCACCACGGTGTGACCCGATGCGCGCAACTTCACCGCGGCTTCGTCGAGCGCCGCGTCCGCGGCCACCCCGCGGGCGGCCAGGAACGCCGGGTTGCCGAGCAGCGTCTCGCGGCCGTCCACCGTGCCGGCGACTCCCTGACCGGTAAACGAGGTGAACTCCGCCGCCGCCGGCACCAGGTAGCCGCGCTGCCGGGCCGCGGCCACGATCGCCGCGGACAGCGGGTGCTCGCTGGGCAGCGCCACCGCGGCGGCCGCCTGCAGCACCGCGCTTTCGCCGGCGGGCGCTACGACCAACACCTGCTGCACCCGTGGCCGCCCCTCGGTGAGGGTGCCGGTCTTGTCCATCACCAGGGTGTCCACCGTGCTGAGCAGTTCGCTGGCTGCGGCGTCCTTGAACAGCACGCCGAGGGCGGCGCCGCGCCCGGTGGCGACCATGATCGACATCGGGGTGGCCAAGCCGAGGGCGCACGGGCAGGCGATGATCAACACCGCCACCGCGTTGAGCAGGGCGACGGCGAGATTGGGACCGAACGCCAACCACGCGCCAAAGGTGACGACGGCGACGGCGATCACGGCGGGCACGAACACGGCGGAAACCGCGTCGGCGACGCGCTGAATCGGCGCCCGGCTGCGCTGCGCTTCGGCCACCATCTGTACGATGCGGGCCAGCAGGGTGTCGGCTCCTACCTTGGCAGCGCGCATTTCCAACGCCCCGGAGCCGTTTACCGTGCCGCCGATCACTTCGGCGCCGGGCTGCTTTGCCACCGGGATGCCTTCGCCGGTGACCATCGCTTCGTCGACGCTGCTGCTCCCCGACAGCACCACCCCATCCACCGGCACCTTCTCGCCGGGCCGTACCCGCAGCCGGTCGCCAACCGTCACCGCGTCGAGCGGCACTTCCTGTTCACCGCCCTCCTCGTCAAGGCGGCGCGCGGTCGGCGGGGCGAGCTCCAGCAGCGCGCGGAGCGCCGCTCCCGTGCGCCGCCGCGCCCGCAGCTCCAGCACTTGGCCAAGCAGCACCAGGGTGGTAATGGCGGCCGCGCTCTCGTAGTAGTACAGCGCAATTCCGGTACCGGTCCACGCCGCGGCCGTGCGGAAGACGCCGGGCGCCAGCGTCGCCGCCACGCTGTAAAGGTAGGAGACCGCGATCCCCAGGCCGACCAGGGTGAACATGTTCAGGCTGCGGTTGACGATGGAGGCCCACGCACGCTCGAAGAAGGGAGCGGCGCCCCACAGCACCACGGGCGTGGCCAGCGCCAGTTGCAGCCACCCGAACGCAGGATGCAGCGCCGCGCCGGAGAAGGGCAGCACCATCAGCACCGCCGTAAGGACCGCCCCCACCGCCAAGCGCCGGGTCATCGCCGCAAGTTCGCCACCGTCGTCGTCCTCCACCGAAACCGCGCGCGGCTCCAACGCCATGCCGCACTGCGGGCAGGCCCCGGGCCGCGGTTCATCCACCTCCGGATGCATCGGACAGGTATACCGCCCTGCCGCCCCGCCGCCGCCGGCAGACGCCCCGCCCCCTGCCGGGCCGTGCCCATCCTGCTCGTGCCCGTGAGCGCAGTGCGCGCCGGCGTGAGCGCCGTGGCCGTGGCCGGGCGGCTGCGCCAGGTAGAGCTCCGGCGCCGCGCTGAACCGCGCTTGGCAACCGGCCGAGCAGAACCGATAGGTGCTACCCTCGTGCTGAACCCGATGCGGGCTGTCCGGCGCCACGGTCATGCCGCACACTGGGTCGATAATGGCCATGTTCAGAGAATAGTGCTCACTTACGCACACCGCACATGCTCATTGAGCACGTCAGGCACGGCCCAAGGCGACATGCGCCGCCATACTCCGCGCGATTGACAATATATCGTCACTCTCAGTACTATTCCAGAGGCTAGTGGATTCCTCAACGCTGTTGCTCCGCAAGACTCCTGTGGACGGTACCACAGATCGACGCCCGCGTCCACTGCGTCGGATTGGCAATCGCGGACTCGATGTCATGCCTAGCAGTCATTTGGATTGATGCCGAACGAAAACTACAACGCTATAAGGGACCACGTGTTCCGTGAGAACACGGCGCAGGGCGTCCTGAGAGACATCAAGCAACTGCAAGACAACCAAGCTTGGGTGCGTACTCGATGGATTTGGGAACTTCTCCAAAATGCACGCGACGCGAAAGCTACCGAGATTTTCGTGAAGCATGTTGATGACAAGCTAATCTTTCAGCACAACGGCCGCCCTTTCACGGGATACGAGATTTGTCACCTGATATATCACGGTTCCACCAAAGCCGAAGATGCCGATACAATTGGTCAGTATGGTACCGGATTTCTGACAACACATCTATTGTCGCATGACATTAGAATTTCTGGACACGAAAATAACCAGCGATTCAGGTTCTGGTTGAGACGCAACTTTACGTCTGTCGACGATCTTATGACGTCAATGGATAGGTCTTGGGATGCTTTCCAAGAGGGTTGTACGAATGACGGTCCCTCTACGGAGTTTACGGAATTTCTCTACCCTCTCAGTAACGAGGATTCAGAAGAAGCTGTCAGGAGTGGGATTGAAACGCTAAGACACTGCGCTCCCTTTATAGTGATCTTCAACCGCCAATTCTCATTGATCGAGGTTCAGTCGGGACAAGAAACAGCGACGTTCGAAGTGTTGGCAAGTTCTAAGAAATCAGAAAACGTCGAATTATGGACGGTACGGGAAGACGACTATAATAGAAAGTACTGCGTGGCACAAGACGACGTCGCTCAAGTAGCCATACCATTAGAAGTATCTGAAAATATAGTAAAATGCAGTGTTATCCGCAACATTCCTAAATTGTTCTTAGCCTTTCCGCTCATAGGTACAGAAGACTTCTGCCTTCCAGCCATCATCAACAGCCTCCACTTCACTCCAATCCCGGACCGTAGCGGTGTAGTAATTAGGAGCGGTACCGAGGGGAACCAAAAAAACCAACAAATCATAGAAAAATCATGCTCGCTCCTTGTGAGCCTGGTTGATTTCGCCGCCTCCTCCGGCTGGCACAAGATACATGAACTAGCTACCGTTCCCGCGATCCCTGGGCACAACTGGTTAGACGTAGAATGGATCAAGACCTGTATCAAGGAAAACTTGCTATCCAGACTTCGCATGATACCGATGGTGATCAACAAGAGTGGCAACCCAGTAGCCCCGAGCAATCTCAAAATCCCGTTTGCCAACGGCGAGCAACTGAGTAAGTTCTGGGGACTTCTTGATGAGTGGATCGGGTACACGGATGTGTTGCCACGGCAGGACGAGGCGGCCGGGTGGCTCCGCGCGGCTATCAGTTGGGCTGCGATCTCCGATATTGACGACGTCTCGAAGCTACGGGAGATATTCGACGGGAATGACATGGCGGAGGACGTCCACCGCGTATCCCATGATCCAGACGCCGACCCGCCCACCTATCGTATATCCCGGCTCAACATCAACGCCGATACTGACAAACTCGGTTGGATAGACAGGTTTATTTCGTTCCTTATGAGCAGTGGTATGAGGGACGCGCTCACAAAGTGGCGTGTTGTTCCCAGCCAGGCTGGGTTTCTGCGCACTCTGGACGATCTCCACCGCGATGTTCGAGTAGATGACGAACTGAAGGAGATCGGTGATATTCGAGACGAGTGGCGGGTCAGGCCGGTCCTGCGCGAGAATATCCTTTCGTTGGCTGCTGAGGCCGGCGCCGGCGACCACGACAATGGCGATGTTGCGGACGTCCTAATAAGGAGCGTCAATAGCGCGGCACTTGACCAGAAATGCATGGACGCAAGCGCGCGCCTATTTGCGTGGATGATTGGGCACAATGAATGGGACCGACTTCTGGGTCTTCGTCTGTTTTCGGAGATATACTATGAGGGTCAGCAAGCGAAACGCGCGAATCTTAAGTTAGATCTCGAAAGCGAATCACCACTTGCCCCTGTTTCATCGTGGGACAAGGAACTTCAGTCGTATTCGGCATTGTTCCCGAAGAGGCATACACTTGCATCTATATACTTCAATTATGTGACCGATCAGGGTACTTGGGCTGTGCTTGAGGGGAAGCATTTGGTGGTCCGGGATGTAATCGTCAGACACGATAAGCAAGTGCGTTTTATCTCCGAGGACGATGAGCATTTGGCTGATCCGGCCGTCCCTGTCACTGATATCAGATTCTTGACCAGGGGTGGTGTTGGAATCATGGAGCGAGTGCGTCGCAGCGGTGAACTTGCGAGGAAGTTATGGGCGTTCCTTACAGAATACATGGTCCAAAGGGATTCTGACGGACTGCAGCTCCTTCAAGCGCCATGCGAGTGTGGAGAAGAGCATGAGTACTACCCTGCTCAGTGGATAGGACCACTGTCCGATAACAGGTGGGTTCCGGTACATGGAATCCCGAAGCAAGCGAGTGCACAGTCGCTTGCGGAAATGCTACGTGGCCACTGGCGCCTTGATGCGACAAACGCCGACATCGTCCGATTTCTTCATGCGATAGGCGTGGAACAACTCGAGCTAATACTTGCGCTTACAGTAGAAGACGGTAACGAGCGTCGCCAGAAAAGGCAGAACCTTACAGAGATACTAGCATCGGCGGACAATAACCTGCCGCAGGTAAGGCAGTTCGCCGAAGACCTGAGAGCCGACCACGAGCTGCCCAGGGTTCTCGACGAGCGACGGAAGTTCAGGACGAAAGTTCGTCAGAACCAAGACTTGGGGGCGCTGGTCACGGAGCTGGTGAGAGAGACCCTCCTGAATGAAGGCTTCGAGGTAACCAGCACCGGCATTGACGCGGACTTTCGGATGGAGCACGACGATGCTGCGAGACTGGAATTGACACGCGACGACAGGAAATGGATTGTCGAAGTGAAGGCTACAAGACACCAAGCGGTTCGCATGACGGTTCCACAGGCGAAGACGGCCGTGAGAGAGGCAGCGGGGTTCCTGCTGTGCGTTGTCCCTATCAGCGACAAGGTGCCGTGTCGGCGTACCGTTGGGACTACGATGCGATTCGTATCCGATATCGGTGCTCAGTTGGGTGATCTGTGTGACCGGTGGGATAACTACGAACAATTTCGTCGAGGTATCACCGGCGGGGGCACCGATGGGATTCAGTTGGTAGTCAAGTCCGGCTCGGCAAGAGTTCAAATTGCCAACGCCATTTGGCAAGGGGGTTTCCCTCTGACAGATCTACCCGACAGACTTGGTTAGCCGCAGGACACTGACCGTCGTTATTGGGGTGGCGCTGTCCGCGTCCGCGGTGCTTGCCGGGCTGGGATGGTGGGCGCGCCAGAACCGCCCGCCGGAGCACGCGGACGCCTCGGACCCGCAGCTCGTGGCGCGCGGCGCGGTGGTCTACCAGCAGAGCTGCATGGCCTGCCACGGCGCCAACCTCGAAGGTCAGCCCAACTGGCAGCGGCCGAACGCCGACGGCACCCTGCCGGCGCCGCCGCACGACGCCTCCGGCCACACCTGGCACCACTCGGACCGGATGCTGTTCGAGATTACCAAGTGGGGCTCCGCGGCGGTGGCCGGCTCCACCTTCAAGAGCGCCATGCCGGTATACGACGGCGTGCTCGACGACGCCGACATCTGGGCCGTGCTGGCCTACATCAAGAGCCGCTGGCCGCCTGAAATCCAGGCCGCCCAGCGCGCCCGCGCCGGCGACGCCCGCCGCTAAGCCGGCGGCGGGTTGGTTCCGGGGGTGCCTTCGAGGTCGGGGTTTTCGGCGTAGTCGGGTTTGTGCTCGTCGATTTCGATTTCGGGGCGGAAGCCGGGGCGCAGGCGCTGCAGGTCCCAGACCGTTATCGCGGTGCGCACCTTGTAGCGCATGCGCCGCTGATAGCCGGCGCCGGGGGCGGGAGCGGGCGCCTCGGGGGCGGGCCAGTCGTAGGCTCGGCTGTAGATGTCGCGGAGGCGCTCCACGGCGGTGGCCACCGCCTCGTCGGTCACCTCGCTCAGCGGCGTGCGGCGCCGTGACAGCCACTGCATGCCGAGCTCGGCCTGGCGCGCGGCTTGCGCTTCGTCACGCTCGCGCAGCCGCTCCGGTACCCGCTGGCGGTCGCCCTTGTCTTCGAGAATCGCCTCCGCGAAGTCCTCGGTAATCGCCGCGGCGACCACCAGGCCGGGGTAGGATGCGGCGCCCGCCGCGCCCATCCAACGCGCCAACTCGACGTACGACCGCGCCCGCTGCAGCAGGCTGTAGCTGCCGATAAGCTCCAACTCGTCGATCAGCACCACCCAGCCGCGGTAGCCGGCGGCCTTGATCATCTCCAGCACGAAGCGCAACCGCTGCGGCGGCAGATCGCGCTGCTTCGGGGCGCGAAACTGGTAGGCGCGCTGCTGCCCGACCTGCCGCAGGCCGCGCTTGACGTCGCCCACCGCCACGCGGTCGCCGGACCAGAACCACCTGATCGCGTTGAGGAGCTCCTGGTCATCCAACCGCTCGTGCACCATCAGGGTGGCCGGAAAGATCGGATGCAGGCCGCTGCCCGCGGAATCCGCCCACTGAAAGAACTGGGCGTAGCCGGCGTCGCTCGGCCCCGCCAACCTGGTCCCCACCTCATCCACCATGGCGCCGGCGCGGCCGTCGGGGAGGGTGCCGTTGTCGACCGCGGCGCGAAACATCTTGGCCAGGTCGTAGAAGGGCGTCTCCTTGCTCACGGCAACGCGGCTGCACACGAAGTTGCGGTCCAACGCAAGATGTTCGAAGTGCTCCAGCAGGTGCGACTTGCCGGCCCCGAAGTCGCCGGAGATCAGCAGGCCGCGCTGCTTCCCGCCCTCCTGCTCCAGGCGGCCCAGAAAGTCGCGCTCCGCGTCCGGCTGGGTACTGCCGAGGATGCGCACCGCGTCGCGGTTGGGAACGCCGTTGCGTAGCGCCTCTATCGCCCGCAGGCAGGCAAGTTGATCCGGCATCAGGCTTTCAACCGGCACAGGGCCGCCGCGGGATTTTCCATCCGTTTGTCATGCACGTCGTCTATGATCCGGTAGAGCAGCGCCGGGTAAATCCCCACGCCGCGGGATTGGCGGTCGGCCTCTTGATCCAGGAACGCGGGGGCGGAGCAGGTCACGATCAGGGTCGCGGTAAGGCGGTCCGATCCGTCAATGAACTCGCGCAGTATTTCGTAGTGGTCCATGGTCATCGGCCGGGTGTAGTAACGCGAACCGTCGCCGGCGCGCTTGCGTTCCGTAACCCGGCCGTTGTCCAGTACCAGCACGGTACCGGCGTAGCCGGCCTGGTGAAACCAGTAGCAGGCGGAGCGCAGCAGGTGGCGCGCCGTGGAGCGGTTGATCGGATTGAAAATCGAGAACGGCTTGACGTTGCCGAGGCGGGTGTTTGCGCCGGTGAGCCAATCGACGATCGGCTTTCCCGCGTACGCCTGCTCCTCCTCCGTGGGGCGTTCGAGCCGGCACAGATGCGTCATGGCGACGCGGAAGTCCTTGGCCATGTTCACGTCGAAGAAAATATCGCGCTGCAGACGGGGAGTCAGACTCATGGAGACAAAGTCTTTGGTGACGTCGTTGTGGTCGGCGACGGCCTGCAGCACGTCGCCGCCGGCGGCGGCATCCACCTGCTCGGTCTTGAATCCCTCGCGCGCCGCCAGCTTGACCAGAAACCGGCGCGCGGTAAGCCGCCAGTCCACCTGCCGGGCGATGGCGAAGAAGATGTCCTGCGGCATGTGGAACCGGTGTTGGGAGGCGTCGGCGCTCAGCACCAGGTAGCCGCGCTGCTCGGCGAGGGCGGCCAGCCGCGAGCGAACGTCCGCCCGCAATTCGGGGTCGCCGACGAAGAACTTGACCGCGGCCCCGCCCTGCTTGACGAAGGTACTCAGGTAATCCCGATCAATCTGCTCCATCCACTCCGCGGTCTGCATCAGCGCTGCCCTTCCACGGCGGTAAACTGCACGCCGTAATAGCGGATCACGTTGCCGTTGCGATCCACGAACGAGAAGACCGCCCGTCCCTGCCGCACCGAGCCGGTGAACTTGACCCGCATGCCCGCTTGCGTGGCCGCCACCGAGGATGAGTCCAGGAGATAGACGTCGCGCGCGAAGTCGGTCCTGGTGTACTGCGCGCTGATTCCCGGCAACGAAGTGAACACCGCGTAGACCTTGGCCAGCGGCACCACCCGGGCGGATTGAAACAAGGCCGGATCGGCGTCGCCGATGATCACCTTGTAGGCGCGCAGGAGCGCCTCCAGAAAGCGCTGCTGCTGGGCCTCGCTCTTGGTCCGTATCTGCTGCTGCATCGCCTGCAGGTCCGCCGCCAGCCGGGAGGGGCGGATGGCGTTGCGCTTCTTGCCGTCGATCTTCAGGGCGCGGTCACCCGGCAGCACTTGGATGATCGACGGTGAGCACACCAACGCCTCGTCGCGCGCCGCCACGTTCAGTCCGATCGCGGCCGCGGCGCCCTGCAGTTCGCCGGCGTACTGCTCGCGCACGTAGGCTGATTCCTCGTCAGGTTCGGCAAAGGGCCAACTGGTCACCGCGCCGCCCACGCGCTCCCGCGCCGCGGCCAGCGCGGCCTCGAGCTGCTCGATCTCGCGCCGGAGCCGGACCAGCGTTCCCTCCTGCGCCGTCTTGCGCAGCCGCCGGGCGGTAGTGGCCAGGGTGCGCGCCGCCGCCTCCGCGGCGCCGGCGGCGGTTTCCACTGCGGCGAAGCCCTGCTCGAAGGTGAGAGCCGCGGGCACGTCAGGCGTATCGGGCGCGGCAGGGACGTCAGCCGCGACCGGCAGATCAGGCGCGTCGGGCAGGCCAGACACTATCCGTCTCCGAGGGTCAGCAGGTAGTCGCGCAGCACTTCCAACTGGTGGGTAGTGTCGCTGTCCAGCACGCCGGGGGCGCCGAGCGGGTAGAACGCCGGCATGCGGGTGCCCGGCATCAGCGACTGCGGGTCGGCCAGCCAGTCGACGATCCAGTCGGCGCGCAACCGCTGCGCCGCCAGCGCGAAGTCGGGCGCCCAGCGGTCCGGAGTGCCGGGCGGGAACTGGTTGCCCTGAATGTGACAGGTGGTGCAGTTGAAGTAGACGGGCGAGAACATGGTCAGGGCCGCGTCCAACTCCTCCTGCGTCAACTCCGGTTGCACCTGCTCGGCGAACGGGTAGGCCGCGTCGTCCAGCGCCGTAAAGTAGGCGATCAGCGTGTTGCGGCGCTCCGCGTCCATTCCGTAGCTGGGCATCCGCATACGCAGCCACGGGCGGATGGTGGTTGGTTCGTGGAAGAACTGGAACAGCCAGTCGGTTTGCACCTTGCGCCCCTCGCCCAACAGGTTGGGCGGCGCGTAGCTGGCCGCCAGGGTCTCGGCGTCGGCCGCGGAACGGCCCTCGAACCGTTCCAGCCAGTCGGCGACCTGCGCCACTACCGCGCCGCCTTCCCCTTCGATCACGTGGCAGCCCTGGCAGTTCAACTGCCGTACCAGGTGCTGCCCCGCCTCGATGCGCAGGTTGCGCGGCGTGCGCGGCACGATCTTGGTGACCTGCGGATCGACCTCCACGAAGCCGGCCAGCGCGGTCACGATCGCCTCCACCTGCTGCTCGGTAAAGCGGTAGTTGGGCATGCGGCTCTGCTGCAGCGGCTCCAGGTCGCGGTGGCGGTCGAACACGCGCGGGTCGGTGAGCTTGGCCGTCCACCACGAGGTGCGGCTGTGCTCGATCTCGTCGCCGATGAAGCCGTAGTCGAACTGGTGCAGCGCCTTGCGCCCGATGTTGGTCAACTCGGTGCCGATCGGCTGCGCGTCCTCAAAACCGGCGATGTCGTGGCAGGCAAAGCAGCCGTAGTGGGAAACCAGCCGCTCGCCCGCGTACTCCAGCTTCTCGCCGCGGTTCATCGCCGCGAGCTGCTCCTGCGCGGTGATCATCGGCGCCGTGTTGGACAGGAAGTCGAGCGCGATGCGGTCGATGGCCGCCTCGTCCACCGCCGGCATTGGCCGGTTCACGAACGCGGCGTCGGTGGAGCCCATCAGGTAGGCGGTAACGTCGGCCGCCTCCTGATCGGTCAGCCGCAAGCTGGGCATGCGGGTGTCGTCGTGGTAGCGCGTGGGATCCTTGAGCCAGTTGTAGACCCACTGCGCCGTGGTCTTGCTGCCGAGGCCCTGGAAGTTGGGGCCGAACTGGCGCCGCAGCTCCTGCTGGTCGGTGACCGTGCGCTCAGCGGCGCCCACGGTCTCCTCCGGCCCCTGATGACAGGCCATGCAGCCGACCGAAGCCACCAGCGCCTCGCCCCGGACGGCGTCGCCGGCCACCGGAATCGGTTCCATGGCGAACTCCGCGCTGTTGGCGAACAGGTAGCTGACGATGGCCAAAACTTCCTGGTCGCTGCGCGCGGCGGCCTCGGGGTCGCTGTTGTTACTCTGGCCGAAGTAGGCCGGCATCCAGGTCTGCGGGCGGAAGCCGGCGGGATCCCTGATCCACTGGAAGGCGAACTCGGGGGAGAGCTTGGCGGACACCTGGCGCAACGTGGGGCCGCGCTCGGGATGGCCGGCGAAGCTGTCGATCTCGTGGCAGGAGTAGCAGCCGGCCTGCTCGATCAGGTGCAGGCCGTAGCTGAGCTGCTGCGCGCCGCGGATCTGCGCCTGGCCGCTGTGGCACTGGAAGCAGCCCGCCTCCGCGTAGCGCAACGGATGCATCGGCTCCTCCCACAGGTGATACTCCTCCCAGCCGAGGCGCCGCTCCCAGTCGTGGAGCTGATCCTCGGAGTTGGGGACGTGCACGGTGCCCACGAAGTCGGTGGCTCGGCCGCGCCCGCCGTGACAGCTCGTGCAGCCGAACTCCTCCAGCGGATGCGGCGAATCGCTGGCCAGGAACAGGTCCAGCCGCGGGTGCGCCCCGTGCGGGTTCTCGATTCCCGCCAGGTCGGCGCGGTCCACTCCCTGATGGCAGGTGACGCACCGGTCCACGCGCGGCACCTGGGCGAAGTTGAGGTTCTCCCGGATGTCGGCCAGCACCACCTGCTCCACCTTCAGGGTGGGCTGCGACAGGTCCAGAATCGGCAGGTCGCGGATCGCGTTGGCGATCTTCACGCCGACGGGCGAGAACTCCGGGTCCATCCGCACCAGCCGCCGCATCAGCAGGTCGGCGTCGCGCGACTCCTGATCCCGCGCCCGGGTGGCGGCGCGCACCTCGTCCTCGAAGCCGCGCAACGTCGCCTGCGCCTGATCCAGCGCGAGCTGCGCTTCCTCCTGGGCCACCGTCGCGCCGGCGAACTCGCCCTGCCAGCGCTCCAACTCGCGGGCGGTGCGGTCGCGCTGCAAGCCCAGCCCCTCGGTGCCGGCGGCGGCCTGCTCGTCGCGGTAGCGGGCGCGCTCAAGCTGCGCCTTTACGTTCTGAAAGCGGGAGTTGACGATGTCGTAGCGCGCCTGCAGGCGGTCCACCTCGGCGGCCTGCGCCCGCACCTCGTCCTGGCGCGCGGCCAGCGCCTCTTCCGCCACGGCCACCTGCTCCCGCGCACGGGCCAGCGCGGCGCTGCTCTCCATCTGCTCCGCCATCTCGTCGTAGGCGCCGCGCGTCACGTCGCGGTCCACGCGCCGGAACTCGCGCTGCCAGCGCTTCCACTCGCGCCCGTAGTCCTGGGCGAACGCGGCCACGATGGTGACCAGGAGCACGATGCTGCCGATCGCGAACCACTTGTTGAGGGTCCCGATCTTGTAGTGCCGTTCTTCCGGCTGCGGTGCTTGAGGACGAATTGCCATCTCTCGTTATCTATACGTTCAAGAAAAATTCCGGGATCGAGACGATGTACTTCAGGTTGAACAGCCAGCGCGTATACATCTTGATTGGCAGCGCCAGCCCCATCAGCAGCAACACGATGAAGAAGCTGTAGCGCACCACCCCGAGACGCTGGAACAACCGCTTGAAGACGGTTTGCGCCAGCAGCCCCGGCACGATGGCGAAGTACCCCAGAATCAACAGAATCCCAAACAGCTCGCGCACCAGGATGTTCTCGGGGAGGCCGGTGCGCAGCAGGAAGATGTAGACGTATTCGGACAGGTTGACGTTGTTCAGCACCTCGCGCTTGTTGGGATCCCAGAACTCGAACGGCCCGAAGAAGTTCCAGTTGGGGCCGCGCAGGAAGGTGCCCACCAGGATCAGGAAGATCCACAGCACCACGAAGCCGAACAGAAAGATGCTGATGGCCGACATGCGCGGGCGGAAGCTGTAGAAGCCCTGGCCGCCGGGGTTGATGTCCATGTAGGGGATGGCGACCAGTCCCACGATGATCAGCGTCGGCAACACCACGCCGGCCAGCCACGGGTCGTAATAGACCAGCATCTCCTGCAGACCGAGGAAGTACCACGGCGCCTTGGAGGGGTTGGGCGACACGGTGGGGTTGGCCGGCTCCTCCAGCGGCGCCTTGAGGAGCAGCGACCACACGATCATCAGCGCCATCGACAGGATCAGAGAGATGAACTCCACGTACACCAAGTCGGGCCACACCAGCACCTTCTCGTTGTCCAGCGCCTCCTTGGGCGGCTCGCCCTTCTCGGCGCGCAGGTCGTTCTCGCGCGCCTGCTTCATGGAATACCAGAGGAAGAAGGGCACCAGGAACAACAGCGCCGTGATCGGGATGTTGTCCGGCTTGAACACGATGAGGCGGAAGTTGGGGTCGGTGATGCCCCACAGAAAGAAGATCGCCAGCAGCGCGAAGAACACGGCGCCGCCCGCCGGCGTCCACAGCCGATCCAGCTTGAGGCGCCGGTTGAGCTGATACAGCTTGCCGCCGGGCGGGAAGATAAAGAAGAACCCGACGATGAAGATGGTGAACAGGATGGCGGGGTTGGAAACCCAGTTGAAGAATTGCTTGAGCATTGTGCCTCTAGGTGGGTCCCGAGATGCCGCCGTCCTTACGGATGCGCCAGAAGTGAACGATCATCAGGATCATGACGATGAACGGCACGCCGATGCAGTGCAGCACGTAGAAGCGCAGCAGCGTGGCCTCGCCCAGGAAGCGCCCGCCGAGCAGCGCGAACTTGGCGTCGGCGCCGGCGTGCACGAAGTTGACGTCGCCGATCGAGAGCAGTGACGCGCCCGGTCCTTCGTGGCCCAGGAACGGGGCCGCGCGCGCCATGTTGGCGCCCACCGTGACCGCCCAGATGGCGAGCTGGTCCCACGGCAGCAGGTAGCCGGTGTAGCTCAGGAACATCGTCAGGGTGAGCAGCAGTACGCCGATCAGCCAGTTGAACTCGCGTGGCGGCTTGTAGGAGCCGGTCATGAACACGCGGAACATGTGCAGCCACACGGTGATCACCATCAGGTGGGCGCCCCAGCGATGAATCTCGCGCATGATCCCCAGCGGCACCTGCGAGCCCAGGTCGATGATGTCGCCGTAGGCGGCTTCGACCGTGGGCCGGTAGTAGAACATCAGCAGGATGCCGGTGATGGTGAGCACCAGAAAGATGAAGAAGGAGAGCCCGCCCATGCACCAGGTGTACTTGACCTTGACCGCGTGCTTGGGCAGCCGCACCGGGTGAAGGTGCAGAAAGACGTTGTTGAGCACGCCCATCATGCGCTGCCGGCGGGTACGCGGGATGCCGGTGCGGAAGATCGACTTGATAAATTGTGATTCCGCCAGCCACTGCAGCGGCCCCGGTCCCTTGCTGCCGTTGGAGCCCCGCCCGCCGCCGCGGCCGGCGGAACCTCCGCCGCGGCGGGAACGGGTTTCGGTGTCAGCCATCGATCGCGTTACTCCTCGTGTTCGTCGTCTTCGTGTTCGTCATCTTCATCATCGGCGCCCGCTACACGGCGAGGAACGACTCGGGGTCGCTCCATTCGCCTTTCTCCCACTGATACTTGCGCGTCTTGTCCACCAGGATCTGGCCGTCGTCGGCCAGCGCCACCCGGTAGCGCTCCAACGGGCGCGGCGCCGGGCCCTCGAAGTTGATCCCGGTCTTGCGAAAGCCGCTGCCGTGGCACGGGCACTTGAACTTCTGCTCGCTGTCCAGCCAGTTCGGCGTGCAGCCGAGGTGGGTGCAGATGGTGGACAGCACGTAGATTTCGGTGGTGGAACGCACGATCCACACCCCGAACTGATCCTTGAAGCGGGTAGACACGTCGCCCACCGTGTACTCCTCGGGGAACCCGGCGCGGAAGGTCTGCGGCGGTTCGAACAGCACGTTCGGGAACAAGTAGCGCACCGTGCCGATCAGGGTGCCGGCGGTAAGCGCGCCAAAGGCGAGCCAGCCGGCGCTGATCCAGGAGAGGAAGCCGCGCCGCGACACCTCGCCGCCGGCTGCCGCCGCGGCGGCGCCGCCGCGCGCGCTCACGGCCGCGGTGGATGGGGCGCCGGCAGCGCTTGCGGCACCGGCGCGGGCCGCGCGGGCGCTTGCGGCGGCCGGGGTCTGCCGGCGTCCTGCGGCGGCGCCCGCCGCGCGCGCCCCGCCGGCGGCTGCGGGGGCCCGGCGTGCGCCGGCGCCGCTACCGCCGGCGGCGGGCTTGGCCGCTCCCGCGGCAGCCGCGGCCGGTTCGCTCTGCCCGGCAGCCTTCGCTGCCTCGGCTTTCGGCGCCGCAGCATTCGCTGCTGCTTCGGAGCCGTCCGTCTTGCCGGCGGGCCGCCGCTTTGGCGCCTGGGGGCCGCTGCCGGCCTTCGCGTCTTCTTGGTTCATCGTCCTCTACTCGTGATCGGTAGCACCGTCAGCGCCTACCATAATTACTTTACCGCCTGTTGTGCAATTCGCCGCACGTTCAAACTTGGGTCCTCCCGCGCCAGCACCGCAATGCGGGCGTCCAGCTCGGGGTCGGCGCGCCCCGCGACCGCCTCAATCACCGTAACCATGAGCAAATTCTGGTCACGGTCGTCCACGTTCGGGAACTGCAGCAGGTGCTCGCGGTCGAGCAGCGACAGCAGAATCGCCTTGCCGCTGAGGTCCCCCAGCCGGGCCAGCGCCAGGGCGGCGTCCCACGTCACCCCCGGTTCGGGATCGTGCAGCGCCCGCTGCAGCGCACCCGCCGCGGCCTCGTTTCCGGCCAGCCCCAGGGCGGTCGCCGCCCCGGAGCGCACCCGCGCCGACTCGTCGCTCAGGTACGGCAGCACCTGCGGCACCACGTCACCGCGTCCAAACATGCCCAACGCCACCAGCAGCATGAAGCGGGTTCCCTCCGTCTCCTCCGCCAGCGCCGCGCCGATCGGCTCCAGGAACGCCTCGTGCCCCGCCTGCGCCATCGCCAGCGCCAAGTACTGGCGCACGCGCGGGTCGTCGTGCGCGGAAGCCTCGAACACCCCCACCATCTCGGCCACGAAGCGCTGCTCCGCGGGCACCCGCTCCGGGTCGGCCAGGATCTTGGACAACTCGAACGCCGCCTGCCAGCGCTTGGTGGCGCCGCCCACCTTCACGTCGGCGAGGTAATCGTACACCGTGTGCGGCTCGTTGGTCAGGATGCGCCAAGTGACCACCAGCAGCCCGGCGAACACGGCGATCAGGAACGGGATGATAAAGAAGGAGTGGATGATGACGCTGATAAACGACCGCTGCTCCGGCGCCCCACTCGCCGCGGCGGCCTCCGGGCTGGCGCCGTTGGCGCCCGGGCCGGCGGGCGGCGGAACCGGCAGACCGTTGCTACTGTGGTCGGGCGCCGACACCTGTGGCCGCTGATCAGAATCCATCCGCCCGCAGTCTACGAAAGAACGCCCGCCCCCTGCAACCGCCCTCCGCTCGCCGCTCGCCCGCGCATTTCCAATACCGCTGCCGCCTGCGCCGGGCGGTACGGACCTACCGGCTGCTGCCGCGTGCTCTTTCCGGCCGCCTGCGCCACCAGCGACTCCCGCTCCGCCAAGTCCGGCACCGCCGCCGCGTCCGAATTCCCCGTGCGCGTCGGCGCGGCAGGCGCCAAGCCGCCGGGTGCACCCGCCGCCCCGGCCTCACGCGCCGATGCCTCCGGCGCCGAACCGCCCGGCGTGGCGGCCGACCGAGCCCCAGGCGAACGGTCCCCGGCCTCCACGCCGCGCCCGTCGCCGGCCTGGTTCTCGGTGTCCGGGGTAGCGGAACGGTTTGCCTTGCGCTCCTGCCGTTCGAAGGCGTGCTGCAACTGCGCCGCCGCGTCCAAGGTCAGCGCACCCTCCTGCAGCAGCGTGCGCGCACCCTCCACCTCGTACAACCGCATCGCCTTGAGCCGACGCCAAGCGGTGCCATTGCTGTAGCCGAGTCCGCGCATCACGTAATCGAACATGCCGGAGAATCCCAGGGTGAGATACAGACCGCGCCGCTCAATTTCGCGCAGGTGGTCGATGACGACGACTTCAATTTGGTGTTCGACCGCGGACAATTCCTTGATCCGCTGCAGCAGAAGTTGGTCGGAAAGCGCGGCAACGGTGGTGGTGATCGGCGCGTCGAGAGAGGTCCTATTCACGGATCAAGTGTAAGCATAGAACCTGCGTGAGTCGCCGTGGTAGCTTTGGCCGGGATGGCGCGCTTTCGGCTTGTTCCATCGGTGTACCTGCTGTTGCTGCGGGAGGGGCGGATTCTGCTGTTGCGGCGGTACCGGACGGGCTATGAGGACGGCAACTACAGTCTGCCGGCGGGCCACCTTGACGGTGGCGAGTCCGCTACCGCGGCGATGGTCAGGGAAGCGCAGGAAGAGATCGGCATTGCCGTAGCCGCGGACGCGCTCGAACTCTGCCACGTGGTGCACCGGCTGTCGGACCGCGAGAGCGTCGGGTTCTTTTTCCACTGCCGCGGCTGGTCGGGCGAGCCCTACAACCGGGAGCCGCACAAGTGCGACGACCTGAGCTGGTTTCCCACTGCCGCGCTGCCGACGAACACGGTTCCCTACGTCCGCCAGGCCATTACCCTGGGGCTGGCCGGCCAGCCCTACTCGGAGTTTGGCTGGCAGACCGGCTGACGCGCCGGCGCGCGGCCGGGGGCGCCAGCGCGGGGACGTGGCTGGGGCCGGGGTTAGCGCAGAAGTAGCGGCCGGCGGCGCGTTCAGGGCAGGTCAGCGCGGGGCGTAGCGGTTGGTCAACTCGGTGAGCAGCGCCGCCACGCACTCGCCCAGGGCGGCGAGGTGGTAGCCGCCCTCCAGCACGAACAGGTGGGGGACGCCGAGCCGGTCCATCTCATCAAGCAGCAACCGGAACATGGCCGTGAAGCCGGCGGTGGAGACGCGCATCATTCCGAGCAGGTCGCGCCGGTGGGCGTCGAAGCCGGCCGACACGATCACCAATTGCGGGGCGAAGGCGCGTAGCGCGGGCAGCACCTGGCGTTCGGTGGCGTCCAGGTATTCGTCGTCGCCCGCTCCCGCGGCCAACGGCAGGTTGAGCGTGTAGCCGCTGCCGGGCCCCGCTCCGCGCTCACCCGCGGCGCCGGTCCCCGGATAGAAGGGATACTGGTGGATGGAGACGTAGTACACCGCCGGCGACCGGTAGAACAGGTGCTGGATGCCGTTGCCGTGATGCACGTCCGGGTCGAACACCAGCACGCGCTGCAGCGGCCCGGCCAGCGCCGCCGCGGCCGCTACCGCCACGTTGTTGAACAAACAGAAGCCCATCGCGTGGTCGCGTTCCGCGTGGTGGCCGGGCGGGCGCACCGCGCAGAACGCCGACCGCGCTTCGCCGGCGAGCACCGCGGCGGTGGCGTCCAGGGCGGCGCCGGCGGCATGCAGCGCGGCGTCCACGCTGCCGGGACTGACCGCGGTATCGGCGTCCAGCCGGCGGCTGTGGCCGCGCAACCCCAGGATCATCTCCACGTAGGAGGCGTCGTGGACCCGTTCGAGCGCCGCCCGCGGCGCGGGCCGCGGCTCATACCGCGCCAACCGACCGGAGAGGCCCGCGGCGTCCACCGCGGCGGCGATGGCCGCCAATCGCTCCGGGCATTCGCGGTGCCCGGAGCCCGGGTCATGCCCGGAGCACGCCACGTGGCTGTACAGGCGCACGTTCCCGCCGCGCCGCTGGTCCGTTATCGCCGGCGCCGCCTCCGCCGCGTCGGCGGGTGATCGCTGCCCTCTGCCGGGTTCGCCGGTGGCCGCCATGCGTCAACAGTGCACCACCGGCCTTGAAGCGAACAAGTGCGCCGCGCGCGTCCGTTCTGCGGCCTGCGGCGCGCTGGCACCCCGCCCGGCGCCTCTTAGGCGAGGATTCGCGGTGCCTCGGTCTGGGTCAGAACAGCTCCAGTTGGCGTTCGTTGCGGCGCACTTCGCCGAAGTCGCGGCGCAGGGCGGCGAGCACCGGTTCCGCGACCGGGCGGAGCTGGCGTTCGATGTAGTGCTCGTAGTCGAGCGGGTGGGTGCGGCGGTCGGCGGGTTCCGGCCCCTCTACGGTCATCACGTAGTCGATCACGTCGCGTTGCGCCACCTGATCGGCGGGCGCCGCCGCGCCGTCCGCCGCGGGCCCCGCGGCGCGGCGTTTGCGGGCGGCCACCACGTGCGGCGGCAGCGCCCGGTAGGCGCGCGCGTTCTTGCGCAGCGTCTTGTGGTACACGAGGTGGGCATCGCGGCGCCCGGCGGCCACCTGGCCGATCACCTCCCGCAGGTACGCGTCCACCGGCTCGCCGGCGAACAGCCGCCGGTAGAGCTCGCGCTGCACCTCGTGGGCCAGCGCGGTCCAGTCGCGCCGCACCACTTCCATGCCGGTAAAGTGCAACTCGCCCTGCGCCAGCCCCACGTAGCGCTTGGTGGCGCCGCGCCCACCGCCGCGCACCGGCGGCAGGAACAAGCGCTCGAACGTCCTCTCAAACTCCATCTCCAGGTAGCTCGGCAACCGCCAGGCAGCGGAGACGTAGGCCGCCAGGTCGGCGTTCAACGCCGCGGCCAGCCGCGGGCCCTCCTCCGGCGCGGCGCCGGCGACGAACAGGCTGTCGGTATCGCCGTACAGCACCTGCAGCCCGCGCCGCTCCATCCAACTCTTGGCCCACAGCAGGAAGTGCTTGCCGAAACCGGTAATGGCGTTCGCCAGCCGCGGATCGTGGAAGCGGCAGGCGGAGGTGCCCAGCACCCCGTAGAAGGAGTTCATCAGCACCTTGATGGCGTGGCTGGCCACCGCGTTGCCGGCGCGCTTGGCCTGCTCGCGGCTGGCGAACAGATCGTCCAGCATGGCGGTGAGGATGCCGCGGCGGCGCCGGAAGCGCGCTCCGTTGGGCGCCTCGATCGCGTCCTCGGCGGGAGCAGCATCATCAGCGGCAGCGGCGGCGTTATCATTCCCGTCATCACCCTGCCGAATCAGGCCGAGGGGGTCGATCTGGAAGGTGCGGATGATGCTCGGATAGAGACTCTTGAAGTCGAACAACAGTACGCCGTCGTGCAATCCGGGACGCGACGGCAGTACGTGGCCGCCGTGACTGTGCGCCTGCGCCGCGGCCGGGTCCAACTCCGCGCCCACCGTGGGCGCCACCACCCGATGCGCGCGCAGGCGGGACAGATAGAGAAAGTCGAACGCGGCGATGGAGGCGCCCACCCGGTCCGGCGGCATCCCGGTGAGCTTGCTGCGCTCCACCGTGAACGGCACCAACTCCAGCTTCTCCAGGATGTCGAGCACCAGGCGCGCGTCGGTGAGATTGTATTCAACGAACCCCTGCGAATCGTGACGGAAGGAGTGCATGATCCGCCCGGCGTGGCCGGCCCCGCCGCCGCCCAGGGTTTTGCCCTCGCCGAGCAGCTCCCGCGCCGCGGCCTCCAGGGTATAGCGCTCCAGCCGCACCGACAGCGCGCGCAGCAGGCGGATGCCGTCCAGCACCACCCGCCCGGGAATGAAGATCGAGTCGGAGTAGCGCCGCCCGCTGCTCTCGCGCTGGCGCAACGCACCGGGGGCGCGGCCCCACTCTAACACTGCGCCGGCCGCGGCCGCGCGCCGAATCAGCACCGGCACGTCGAAGTCGATGATGTTCCAGCCGGTGATCACGTCGGGATCCAGGGCGCGGATGCGCCGCCCCAGCGCCGCCAGCAACTCCGCCTCGCCGGAACACGGGGTGGCCGCCGCGGGACAGGCCGCGCGCGCCGCCGCGTCCGGGCACCACAGCAGCACCTCGCGGGCCCCGCAGCCCCACAGCGCCACCGACAGCAGGCGCCCGCCGGGGTCGGTCTCGATGTCCAGCGACAGCGTGGTGAGCGCCGGCGTCCACTCGGCGGGGCGTAGCGTTGGCTCGTCGAACACGGCGGTGGCGCGCGGCGCGCCCTCCCACCCCGGCAGCGGGCGCGGCTGCCCCTCAATCAGCAGCGCGCTACGGATGCCGCGGTCGATCAGGTAACGGTAGGCAAAGCGTACGTCGGCCTCGAAGGTGGGCACTCCGCGGCGTTGCAGGCGGGCGCGCAACTCGGCCGCGTCACCGGGCCGCGGCAACCGCACCCGCAGCACCGGTTGGCCGTGCAGCGTGCGGAAATCGGTGGCCTCCGGTTCGGCGGCGCCCAGGCTCAGCGCCTGCTCCCGGGCGCTGCTCTCGACGTAGAAGTAGGGTTGCGGGCGGCGGTCGCGCACCACGAAGGGGCGGCCATCCTGCAGCTTCCCGTAGAGGTGGACGACCGGGCGGCCGCTCCCCGGCTCGGCAACGTGCGCGGCGTTGAGGATGAACCCGACCTGACCGTTCGCGCCGCCCGCGCCGCTCCCGCCGCCTGCCCCGCTCGCGCCGACTGCGCTGCCCGGCCCGCTCCCGCCGCCCGGCCCGCTCCCGCCGCCCGCGCCAGCCCCGCCGCTCACGGAGCGCCCGGCACGCTCCCGCCGCCCGCGCCGCCCCCGCCGCTCACGGAGCGCCCGGCAGCTCCGCGACCGCGACTTCCTGCCCGCCCCGCTCGGCGGAGCGGTAGGCAGCGTACAGCACCGCGGTGGTGACGAACCCCAGCTCCGCCCCGCACTGCGGAGTAGCGCCGCCCGCGAAGCACTCGTAAAAGTGCGCCAGCTCCTGCGGGTAGCCGTGCATCCAGGCCTCGTCCGGCGCCGGCTGCGACCAGCCCTGCTTGGTGCCGATCTTCTCCACCACGTAGACGTCGGCAAACTGCTCCTCGCGCGGGTTGTAGGTCTGCAGCGCGTCCACCGGGTTCAGGTTGCAGCGCGTGCGGTGATTGTTGGCGAACACTTCCAGCCAGTTGGCAACCCCGCCGAGCACCACTTCGGAGGCGAACACGTCGGCCACGGTGCCGTCGCCGAAGGTCACGTGCAGCGCGCCGCAGTCCTCGATCTCCTCGTAGTCGGCGCGCAGGAAGCCGGCGTCGCGGTAGCCGGGCAGCCGCGTGAGGGCATGCACCCGGGCGCTCACCGTGGCGGGCCGAATCGGCGCGCCGTCACGGGCGCGGCCCTCCTCCTCCTTGAGGAACAGCATCGCCGTCAACGGGTGACATGCCTTGCCCACCAGCGAGCCGCCGCCGGAATGGCGCCAGATGCCGTACAGCGGCGAGTGCGAACCGGAGTGCGATTCCTCCCCCAACATGCGCAGCACCTGCGCTCCGGTCTTGCGCACGATCTCCGCCTCTTTCTGCACCGCGGGCGCGAACACCCAGTTTTCAGCGTAGCCGAGGGTGGCGCTGCTGGCCCGCTCGGCGGCGAGCATGCGCCGCGCGCTGGCCACTGCCGCGGCCTCCATGTCGGCGCGCGGCGTATCCGCGGCGGCGAAGCAGCCGGTGAACGGTTTTTCCAGGATGACGTGAACGCCGGCGGCCAGCGCGGCGCAGGTGATCTCTTCGTGGGCCGCCGGCGGCGCGCACACGTGCACCACGTCCACCTGCTCCAGCAGCTCCTGCAGACTCGCCGCCGCGGTCAACTTGTGCTGCGCGGCGAACGCGGCGCGGCGGGCGGCGGTGGGCGAGTAGACCGCCGCCGGCTCCACCTCCAAGTGGCGGCAGGCGCGCAGACCTGCGACGTGGAACTCGGCGGCGAATCCGCTGCCGGCAATGCCTGACCTGATCATTTTTGAGTGCCTCCTTATGGCGGTAACCCGCGCCGCGCGTTTCGCGGCCGGCCCCTGGTTATGCGGCGGGTGGTGCGGCGTGCGGCGGCGATGCTGGACAGCGGGCGCGGGCTTGGCCCACTCTGCCAAGCGGGGATTCCAGGGGATTCTAGACGTGGTGCTCATCCTTGGCTATGAACTCGACGGCACGGTGCAGCGCGACCTGCCGCCCGCCGGCGCCGAGGCGGGGGTACTCACGGCCGGTCCGCAACGGCTGGTGGAGATTCTGGAGCAAGGCTACGCCCTGCCGGCGCCGAACGCCACGCCGCTGCAGCGCATGCTCGGCTATCAGCAGGCGCTGCAGCAGGGCGACGACGGCGCGCGCTTCTACTCGCGGTCGTGGCAGCGCGACCCTCTCGGCGTGGCGCGGGCGCTGCTGGCGGCGCGCGACGAGTTGTTGCTGGCGGCGCCCTCCGAGTTCTCGTTGGCCGCCCTCGCCGGCTGCGGCGGGCGCCTCGCCGAGCTGGCGCGGATCGAGGAGCTGGCCGCGGCGCACGGGGTGGCCCCCGGCTTGCCCGACCGCCTGCGGCGGCTGATCGCGGAGCTGACCGAGAGCCCCATCCGCCCGCCGGTCGCCGAGTTGCAGCTCGTCGAAGAGCGCCGCTTCTGGCCGGCGCTGCTGCAGGAGCTGCAGTTCGTGCTGGAGTTTCGCGGCACCGGAATCGGCTCCTACGCGCCGCCGGCGCGGCGCCGCTCCGCCAAGCGCGCGCTCCCCGACCTGGCGCGCGCCCAGGCCGCGTTTGACCCACCGCCCGCTGCTCCCCGCCGGCGCCGCAAGCCCGGCGCCGCCGCGGCCGCCGTCGACGCGAGCGGCGCGCTCGGCGCGGGATTCGTTGGCGCGGAGGGGTCCGCTGTCCTGCCGCCGCGGGCGGACGGCAGCCTGGCGCTGGTGCGTGGCGACAGCATGGTGGAAGCCGCCGACGCCGCCGCGGCGCTGATCGGCAGGTGGTTGGGGCCGCGCCCGGCGGCCGGTGCGGCTGGTGCGGCCGGCGCTGGCGGCGCGGCCGGACCGAGCATCTGCGTGATCGCCGAGGAGCACGGCGAGCTGCTTGACGCGGCGTTGCTGCGCGCCGGCATCCCGCCGGCCGGCCACGAGCGGCCGAGCCGGGGCGGCGACGCCGGCGGGCTGCTGCCGTTGCTGCTGCAACTGCTGTGGGACCCGGTCGACCCGCGCACCATGCAGCGCTACCTGCTGCTCACCCGCCACCCGCTGCCCGGCCCGCTGCGCAACGAGTTGCTCAGGGATCTGGACCAAATGCCGGGGGTGTGGGGGCCGCGCTGGCGGGCCGTGATCGAACGCTACCTGGAGACGGTGGACGAGCGGCGCCGGGCGCAGGTGCAGCGCCGCCTGGAGCGCTGGTTGCCGCGGCCGGCGCACGAGCGGTGCATCCCGGCGGCGGACGTCGCCGCGCACGCGCGCGCCGCGGCGGGGTGGGCGCGGCGGCAGGCGGCGGCCGCGGTGCTGCAGGAGAGCGCGGCGCTGGCCGACGCGGTGGCCGCGGCCGTCACCGCGCAGCCGCGCGAGCGGATGAGCCGTCCCGAGTTGGAGCGCCTGCTGAGCGAAGTGGAGGACGCCACGCCGCGCCGGCGCCGCGGGCCGGCGTACCGCGGCGGCCCGCGCGCGGCCAGCGCCCCCGGCACGCTGCTGAGCCCGGTGGACCACGTGCTGTGGTGGCACGCCGCCGAATCCACCGTCGGCGCCACCCCGCCGGCGTTCTTCTCTACCCGTGAACGCGCGCTTCTGGAGGGTCTCGGCGTGCGCCTGCAGGGGCCGCTGCTGGCGGTGGAGCGCAAGGAGCAGCAGTGGCGGCGGCTGGCCGGCTTGGCGCGCAAGAGCCTGGTGCTGGTGTACGCGGCCAGCCACGGCGCGCAGGTGGACGCGCCGCATCCGCTGTGGTTCATCCTGCAGCAGCCGTTCGCCGGCGGGGCCGGCGCCGCCGCGGGCGCGGCGCTCACCTGGCCGGCGCGCGCGGTCGACTCCCTGCCGGGCGGGCGCAGACCGCACCCGGCGGCCGGGCCGCGCCTGCTGCGCCCGCGCTTACCGCTGCTGGCGCCGCCGTTCACGCCCCGCTGGCAGCTCCCGGAGCTCGCCGGGCGCGCGCTGCGGCTCACCGAGTCCGCCACCTCCCTCACCACCCTGCTCGGCTGCCCGTTGCGCTACGTGCTGGAGCAGCACGCCCGCCTGTGGCCGCGCCGCGAGCTGGGACTGTTCGGCGGCAACCGCCTGCTCGGGATCGTGGCCCACGACGTGCTGGCCGCGCACTTGGCCGCCCACCCGCCCTCGGCTACGGAGCACACCGTCGAGACCGACCTGCGCGAGCGCTTCGCCGACGTGTTCGCCAACGTGGCGACCCTGCTGCGGGTGCCGGGCATGGACCGCGAACGCGCGGAGGTGGAGGCGGTGACCACGCGCGCGGCCAAGGGTCTGCGCGCGATGCTGCGGCAGGGCGGCTGCGAAGTGGTGGCGGTGGAGCGCACCTACGAAGTCCCGCCCGTAGCGGGGGCGAGGGCGGGGGCGAGGGCGGCGGCGGGGGCGCCCGCGGGGGCGGAGGCCCCGGCGGAAGCCGGAGCGGTGGACGGCGAAGCGGTGGCCGGCGGCGCGCACCCGGAAGAACCGGCGCTGCACGGCCGCGTCGATCTGGTGATCCGCCGCCCCGGCGCCGGCGGAGGCGCAGGCGGGGGAGGTGCCGGCGGCGGGCTGGCAGTCATCGACCTCAAGTGGTCGGGGCGCCGCCACTACCGCAACCTGCTGGAGCAGCGCCGCGCCCTGCAACTCGCCCACTACGCCATCGTTACCGGCAAGGCCGAGGCGCAGCCGGAACCGCCTCCGACCGCCTACTTCGTCATCACCACGGGTGAGCTGTTCACCGTCCATCACGGCCTGCTGCCCGGCGCCATCGTGGTGCCGGGACCCACGGAGGAGGCACTGTGGGCGGAACTGTGGCCGCAGGCGCAGGCCCAGCGCGCCGGCGTGGGCGCCGGCGTCGCGGCCGTGGGCATCCCCGAGGCACACTGGCGCGCCGGGGCGCCGGGGGCGCCGCTGCCGGCGCCGTGCCACTTCTGCGACTACGGCCGGTTCTGCGGGGTTGCCGGCGCCGCCGTTGCCCCCGCTCCCGGCCGCCGCGGCCGCGCACCTTCGCCCGCGCGCGCCGCCTCGTGACGCCCGCCGCCGCGGCGCGCCGCGAACGCCCTGAGCGTCCGGAACGCCTGCCGGTCACGGTGATCGAAGCCAGCGCCGGGACCGGCAAGACCTACCGGTTGGCGGAGGAGATTTACCGCGCCGTGGCGGCCGGCGAGGTGCGCCCGGAAGCGATCCTGCTGACCACCTTTACCCGCCGGGCCGCCGCGGAGCTCACGAGCCGGGTGACCAGCCGCCTCATCGGCGCCGGCCGCACGCGGGAGGCGATGCGCGTCGGGCAGGCGCGCATCGGCACCGTGCACAGCGTCTGCGGGCGGCTGCTGGAACAGTTCGCCCTGAGCGCGGGGTTGGCGGTGCGCCACAACGTCATCCCCGAAAGTGAGCAGCGCCGGCTCCTCAACGAGGCGCTCCCACCGTGCTCAAGACGGACGAAAACGAGGACCTGCAGGCTCTGGCGCAGTGCCTGTACCGCCCGGACTGGCGCGACGACGTGCGCGAGCTGATCAGCCAGGCGCGCAGCAACGCCGTGACGCCGGAGCAGTTCGCCGGCTACGCCGAGGCCAGCAGCAATGAGATCCTCGCCGCCTTGCCGCCGGCGAGCGGAAGCGCCGCGGAGTGTCTGCGCCTCGCCCGCGAGGTGGAACCGCAGCTTGCGGCGCTGGTGGAGGAGGGTACCGACACCTACAAAAACACCCGCGAGGCGCTGTACACGGTACGCTCCTACCTGGGGCTGGCCGAGCGCTCGGCGCCGGTCTACTGGCAGCGCTTTCAGCAGCTCGGGCGCGCCGCCGCGGCCAAGCGCACCGGGGCGCACGAGCTCTACCAGCCGCTGGCCGACTGCGCGGCGGCGCACCACGAGTGGCCGGAGTTCCGCCGCCAGCTTGGCGACTACGTGCGCGCCATCTTCGCGGTGGCGGCCCGCACCTGCGAGCGCTACGAGTGGATCAAGGCGCAGGCCGGCGTGATCGACTTTGCCGACCAGGAAGCGTATGCGGCGCGCCTGCTGGAGGGGGATGAGGTGCGGGCGGCGCTGGGCGACGAGCTCGATCTGGTGCTGGTAGACGAGTTTCAGGATACCAGCCCGCTGCAGCTCCACCTGTTCCTGCTATTGGCGCGTTGCGCGCCGCGTTCGGTGTGGGTGGGCGATCCCAAGCAGGCGATCTTCGGTTTCCGCGGCACCGATCCGCAGTTGATGCTCGGGGTGCTGGAGCGGTTCACGGGCGGCACGGGTGACGGCGCCGCGGCGGCGCCGGAGCGGCTGGATCGTTCCTGGCGCTCGCTGCCGCAGTTGGTGAACTGGGTCAGCGCGGCGTTCCAGCCGGTGTTCGCCCGCCAGGGCCTGGATCCGCAGGCGGTGGCCCTGCGCGCGCAACGGGAGGGAAGCCTTGCCGCCGGCAGCCTGGAGAGCTGGGTGTGCCGGGCGGACAATCAGGAGCAGGACTACGCCGCGGTCGCCGCGGGGGTGGCGCAGTGCCTGGCGCGCGCCGGCGACTACCCGGTGCTTGACGCGGAGGGCGGCGAGCGTCCGTTGCAGGCCGCGGACCTCGCCATCGCGGCGCGTACCAACGCCGAGTGCGCCGGCTTGGCGCAGGCGCTTGCCGCGGCCGGAGTGGCCTACGAGATAAGCACCGCCGGGCTGCTGCGGCAGCCGGTCTGCGAGCTGCTGCTGGCGGCGCTCACGCTGCTGCTCGATCCCTACGACCGGCTGGCGGCGGCGCAGGTGACTTGGTTCCATGACGCGTGGAGCGCGGTGACCGACGCCGCCCGCCAGCAACGCCAAGCCGAAGCGTGGTTGGCGGCGCGCGTCCGCGAGGCGGATTCGCGCGACGGCGAGCGGCACCCGGTGGTGGCGGCGCTGGGCGCGGCGGCGGCGAGCGCGGCCCTGCTGGCGCCGGCGGACCTGGCGCGCCGCGCCGCCGACCTGGCGGACGTGTGGCGGCTGGTGCAGGGCAGCCCCGCCCCGGCGCGGGCCGCGGCCGACGTCGATCAGTTCCTGGCGCTGGTGCGCGAGTACGAGGAGGTTGCGGCGCAACGCGGCCAGGGGGTGACCCACGGCGGCCTGCTCGCGTGGCTGCGCGCCCTCGCCCAGTCCGGCGACGACCAGCGCCACGCGGCGGCCAGCGGCGCGGTGCGCATCACCACCTGGCACGGCGCCAAGGGGCTGGAATGGCCAATGGTGATCCTCTACGGATTCGGCGACGAGCCGCAGACGCGCTTCTTCGGTATCTCCGCCTTCACCGCGGGGGCGGGGGGCGGCAGCGAGGTCACCGAGCCGTTGCGCGGCCGGGCGCTACGCTTCGTACCCTTCCCCTACCACGAGGCCACGCGCAACTGCGGTTACCGGCGGGCGTTCGAGGATACCGAGCGCTTTCGCGCGGCGGCTGCCGGCGACGTGCGGGAGCGTACCCGCCTGCTCTACGTGATCATGACGCGCGCCCGCGACCGGCTGGTGATCGCGGCGCGGCCCAAGGCGCGCGGCGGCCTGCGCGGGTTGGAGGTGGACGGCGCCCCGCTGTGCGAGGTGCCGCAGGACCCGGCGGCGGCGCCCGCCGGCTGGCGGGTGCGGGAGCTGCTGCCGGGGCGGGCGGAGCCGCCGGCGCCGGCAGCGAGTGAGTGGTTCGAGTACCGCGCGCCGCCCGAGCTGGCGCCGGCGCGGGCGTTGCCCTGGCGGCTGCGCCTGCCGCCCGGCGCCGGCGGGGTCACGGCCGGCGCCGTCACCCGCTTCGCGCCGGCCCTGGCGCTGGCCGCCGGGGGCGACGCGGCCGCGACCGGAAACGCGCTGCACCGCCTGCTGGCGGTCGATGCCGGCCCGCTGTCCGAACCGCAACGGCGCGAGGTGGCGCAACGCGTGCTCTCCTCCCTGCCCGCCGGGGCCATCGACCCGGAACCGGCGCTACGCTGCAAGGAGGCCCTGGACCAGCACGTCGCCCGCCGCTGGCCGGGCGCCGCCGCGCGCCGCGAGTGGCCGGTCAGCCTGCAACTTGACGGGCTGCGCGTGGAGGGCCTGGCCGACCTGGTGCTGGAACGGGAGGCCAGCTTCGTCCTGATCGACTACAAAACCTTCACCGGCGCCGTCGACCTGAACGCCCACGGCCTGCGCTTCGCGCCGCAACTTGCGGCCTACCGGCTGGCCCTGGAACGCGCCCTGGAAAAGTCCTGCGCCGCCACCCTGATCTGCTACCCGCTCCGCGGCGAGCTCCTCGAAATCCACCTCACCGACCCCGAACAACTCCTGCAAGCCAGCATCGCCGCAAGCTCCCCCGGCTAGGACTGCGAAGCCGCGGCTGCATGCGCTGATTTGACGGATGCCAGCAGGCTCGCTACAATTCGCGCCTGGAGGATAGGGTATGGTCTCTGAGGCAACGAGCGACCACGTCTGGAATCAGGTCATTGACATCACGAGACTGGCACGGTATTGGCGCAGGCTCTCGCTGAAAATGACGGCACGGAACAACTGGCGAACGGCTGTCCTCGTTCTTCCTACCACAGGCGCAGTTGTGTCGCTCCTGAACTTCCTTCCCGAATGGGCAGAGCTGGCTGTCAACGGCGTATTCGCGGTGTTTGCATGTGGGTCGGTGATTGGAAGGCCCGTAGAGAAGCTGGCCGCAGTGCGGGAAGCCAGCCGGAAGTGTATTGACCTGGAAACGGAAGTCAAGAAGTTATGGCGGGACCTGGGTCGATTGGACGACGCTCAGGCCATAGCGAGGGCGGACGAGTTGGATAGAGAGATCAACCGAGTGACGACGAAACCTGCGGAGTTTGGAGTCCTGGGCGACGATGATCTGAATGAAGCTTGTGAGGCGGAGGCGCACCAAGCGATCAGGCAGGAATATGCCGCCTGATTCGACCGGCAAAATACGAACGTGGTGACCCGCCTCGCCCGGGAGGGAACCTCGCCCACCGAAGCCGTCACCGAAACCACAGCCGGCCCCGTCACCTCCTCCCCCAAAGGGGCAGGAAAGCACGCCCGAGTAGCGCCCGGCCGTCCGTTCACTTCGGATGATGCCATCGGCAGCTTAGCCCCCATTCCCGCAGATCGTCATCCGCAAGCGGTTGGAATGCATCGGCGGCGTAGCGCACCGGCAATGACGTGCGCGTGCCAACCTTCGGGCGCCGCGGCGGGGGCTCGTGGATGGCGGTGAGCCGGGCAACCGGAGTTGAACCGTTGAGGATGGTTGCGGTCTTCATTTCCGTGCGAGGATAGGGCTTTAGCCATGCCTAAGTCAAAGGGTGCGAGCAGCGGCGATCCGCCCTGCACGCAACGAGGCCGATGGCTATGCTACCTTTCTCCGAATCAAGATGCGAACGCGTACGGAGCCGGGACCGAGGCTGCTTTTCGTGCACGGATTCCTGGGGGAGGCGGCCGATTGGTACACGTTACGCGCGCTGCCGCCTTTGAACGCGGCGGGCGCCTGCTTCGAGCTCCCGGGACACGGTGCGGCGCCCCCCGTTGCCGCGCCCGCCGGCGACTGCTTCCCGGAAGCCGCAGACCGGCTCCGAGCGGCTTGCGCCGCCCTGCCGGCCCCGCCGGTGATCGTCGGCTACTCCATGGGCGGCCGGCTGGCGCTGTACACCGCGGTGCGCTTTGCCGGTGCGGCAAGCGGGCTGATCGTGCTCGGCGCCGACCCCGGCCTGCGCGACCCTGTGGCGCGGGCCGCGCGCCGCGACCGCGACGAGGCGTTGGCTCAGGAGCTGGCGGCCACCAGCGACGGCTACGCCTTTGCCGCGTGGCTGCGGCGCTGGTACCGCTTGCGGCTGTTTGGCAACCTGAGCCGCAGCCCGCAATTCGATAGCCTGCTGCAGCGCCGGCTGCGGCAGAACCCGGCGACACTTGCCGCGGCGCTACGCGGCCTGTCCGTCTCCCAGCAGCCGCCGCTCTGGGACGCGCTGCCGCGGCTCACGATCCCGGCGCTGTTCATCGCCGGCGCCGGCGACGCCAAGTATCGACGCATAGCCAAGCGCATCGCAGACCTGGGCGGTCCGTGGCAGGCCGCGGTGTGTCCCGGCGCCGCGCATGCCGTTCACCTGGAGCAACCGGAAGCCGTCGCCCGCCTGATCCACCTCTTCGCAACGGACCGCGTCGCGCACGGCGGCGCCGGCCGCTGACTTCCGAGGCGAGCGGCTACCGCGGGTCGCCGCCCCAGCCGTTGGACTGTTCCCGCCGCAGAAACTCGGCGGCGTCTCCTTTGCCGGACCTCTCCAAGAACTGGATGGTCTCCCGGATGCCTTCCTGGCGCCCCTTCCGGATGCCCTCCCGGATACCTTCCTTGCGTCCTTCCTGCGCCGCCTTCTCGCGATTGAGTTTCAGCAGCAACGCTGTGGCTCCCATGATTCCTCCCTCCACGGCGATCATCGTGGTGACCACCGCCGGCACGTACGTATGCTCGGCGCCGCCCCCGGCTGTGCGATCCCATAGCGCGGGCCGCGACCGCGATGAGGCGCCGGCTCAAGATCTGGCGGCCACGCGCGGTGCGCTGGCCGTAACCGGGAGCAACCGGCGACCGGCGCCGGCCTGATCCACCGCTTCGTAGCGGCCCGCGTCGCGCAAAGGCGGCGCGGGCCGCTGACTCCCGAGGCGAGCCGCTACCGCGGGTCGCCACCCCAGCCGTTGGACTGTTCCCGCCGCAGAAACTCGGCTACGTCGTCCTTACCGGACTGCTCCAAGAACTGGATGGTCTCCCGGATGCCCTCCTGGCGCCCCTTCCGGATGCCCTCCCGGATACCTTCCTGGCGCCCTTCCTTGCGTCCTTCCTGCGCTGCCTTCTCGCGATTGAGTTTCAGCAGTAGCGCTGTGGCTCCCATGATTCCTCCCTCCACGGCGATCATCGTGGTGACCACCGCCGGCACGTACGTGCTCAACAAAGACGAATAGTACCGGACTATCTCCCCGATGCTATCCCACGACCGGACAATGGCAACCACCAGCACGCAGATTACCGTGACCGTGAATACGGCCAAGTATCCCGGAAGCCGCTGCTTCGCCACCCCAAGGATGGATGCCCGCTCTTCCTCCCCGGCCTGCCATACCTGCTCGTCCCGCCCGTCGGCGTCCGACATTGGTATCTCCCCGAACGCCACCCGATACCCCCGAGCCTCTGAGATTTACCCGATACGGATATTACCGAACCGGGGCCTGGGTGTCGCCGCGCGGCAGGCGTGCCTGCCGCCGCCATCACCGGCCTGCACGTAAGCGGCCGCCGGGGTGGCGTGGCTCGGATGAAAGCGTCCTTTTGACACCTCATAACGCCGGCCCATCACCGGTGCTTCAATCCGGGCGCAAAAAAGGAGGATGATTTGGCGGGCCGGCATCCGAGAGGTCAATGGCGGCCTCGTGACCGCAGGCGTCGGTGCCGGACGCCTGCCGCTTGGCAGCCGATTCGTGACGGAGCGCTCCGCACCGCACGCACGCCGAGGGCTGCCGGCTGTGGCAAGACCCCGGCCGCACTTGCCGCGGCGCTACGCGGCCTGTCCGTCTCGCGGCAGCCGCCGCTGTGGGACGCGATGTCGCGGCTGACGCTCACCGGCGCTGTTCATCGCTGGCACCGCGCATGCCGGCCACCCGAAGCAGCCGGAAGCCGTCGCCGGCCTGATCCACCGCTTCGCAACGGACCGTGTCGCGCACGGCGGCCGCTGACTCCCCGAGGCAAGCGACTACCGCCGGTCGCCGCCCCAGCCGTTGGACTGTTCCCGCCGCAGAAACTGGGCTACGTCTCCCTTACCGGACTGCTCCAAGAACTGGATGGTCTCCCGGATGCCTTCCTGGCGTCCTTGCCGGATACCCCCCTGACGTCCTTCCTCCTGTTGGATTCCACATTGGGTCGTTAGAACCGCAAGGTATCTGTTCGGATTGATCCGGTGACGGATCCTCTGGGATGGGGAGCGAGTGCGGGCCAAGCCCACCGGCCGAGGAGGCAGGGGGCAGCGTCGCGTAGCGGACCGGTGGGTGCGTCGGGGCTTGAGATGGGGTATCCTGGGCCGGATCAACCCTTGAGGAGAAAAGAGGCCCGCGCGGGAAGCCACCCGCCGGGCCGTGACCGGTGCAACTTCGCTACCAAACGGGGCTCACCGGCGAGCAATACGTTACCGCCAAAGCGTGGCGTGATGCAAGGCTCGACCGGTGCCCCAATCATCCCGAACCCGGCAGTTGCTCGTTCGCCCGCCACGGCACCTACCGGCGCAGGAAGCCGACCGGCGCGCTGATCGCGCGCTGGTACTGCCCGGAGAGTCACACCACCTTCAGCCTGCTGCCCGACTGCCTGGCAGCGCGGCTGCCCGGAACGCTGCAGGAGCTGGAGAAGGTCGTCGTGCGCACCGAGCGGGCGGCGAGTCGGGAGCAAGCCGCCGACCGCCTGCGCGACGACATCCAACTGCCCGGCGCCCTGCGCTGGCTGCGCCGCCGCCGGCGGCTGGTGCGGCAGGTGCTGCAGCAGGTCAGCGGCTTGCTGCCGCAGCACCTCGCCGGCTGCGACCTCGCGTTGAGCGCCTTCCGCGAGCACCTGGATACCGATGCGGCGTTGGTGACGCTGCGCTCCCTGACCTCCCCGTGGTTGCCGGTGTTGCCGGCCCCGCTCGGCTTCCGGGCGCACCGCCCCAGGGGTGGGAATCCCAGGGCCGGGAGTCCCACTTTCGCACTTCAACACCAAACGGGGGCTCTCCGCCGCCCGCAGCCCCCGTAGCTTATGCCCATCACCGGGTCGCCTGACCCACCCAAGGAGTATCCGACCATGCACGATGCCGATGAAGCGCTTGAAGCGCTGCGCCGCGAGGTGGCGCTGTTCCGCCACGGCTTGATCGCCGACCTGGCGCACCTGCCACCCGGCAGCCCGGGAATCGGCGCACAGTTACGCGCCCGGGCCGACCAGGACTACGTCATTCCCGGCACCCAGCGCACCCGCGTCGCCGCCGAAACCCTGCGTGACTGGCTGTACCACTATCGCCGCGGCGGCTTCGACGCGCTCTACCCCAAGCCGCGCGCCGACCGCGGCCAGCCGCGGCGGATGCCGCCACAGGCCGCCGAGTTGCTGATTGCGCTCAAGACCGCGCACCCGACCTGGTCGGTGCGGCAGGTCGTCAAGGAGGCCAACCGCAGCGGCCAGCTCCCCGCCGGCGTGCGCCTGGCGCGCTCCACCGTGTACCGGCTGCTGCACGCCGAGGGGCTGATGACTCCGCCGGGCGCGGTCGCCGACGGCACCGACCGCCGCCGCTTCAGCTTCCGCTACGCCGGCCAGTTGTGGATGAGTGACGTCATGCATGGCCCCGCCGTCGCCGACGGCCGCCGCCGCCGCAAGACCCGCCTCATCGCCTTCCTCGACGACGCCACCCGCATGTGCCCGCACGCCGCCTTCGCCTACTCCGAGAACACCGCCGCCTTCCTGCCCGTGTTCAAGCAGGCGCTCAGCCGCCGCGGGGTGCCGCAACGCCTGTACGTCGACAACGGCGCCAACTATCGCTCCCAGCAACTGCGGCTGGTCTGCGCCAAGCTCAGCATCGCCCTGATCCACGCCCGCCCCTATCAGCCCCAGGGCAAGGGCAAGATCGAACGCTTCTTCCGCACCTTGCGCGCACAGTTCCTCGCCTCCCTGCCGCCGGGCGCCGACGCCAGCCTCGACCTCCTCAACCGCCGCCTGGGCGGCTACCTGGAACGCGACTACCACGACACCCCTCATCGCGGCCTGGACGGCAACACCCCGTTTCAGCAGTGGGCGCTCAGCGCCGATGAAGTGCGCTACCTCGATGCCGCCACCGACCTCGACGACCTGTTCCTGTTCGAGGCCAAGCGCCGCGTCAACAACGACCGCACCGTCAGCCTCAACGGCCGCGTCTATGAAGTCGATCCGCTGCTGGTCGGTCGCACCGTCATCTTGCGCTACGACCCCGAGGCACCGCCGACCCGCCCTCTGCAGGTCCGCCACAACGGCGCCGACGCCGGCCACGCCACCTTCCCGGACGCCTACGCCAACGCCTCCGTCAAGCGCGCCCGCCCCTCCCGCCACCTCCAATCCGACGCCCCCGCGCCCCAGCCGCCCCCCTCGCCGCTGGCCCTGCGCCACCTCCACCGCCGCCAGGAGACCGACTGATGTATCTGCGCCACTTTGCCTTTACCCGCTTGCCCTTCGACGACACCCTCGAAGCCGACAACCTGTTCGCTTCCGCCGCCCACCAGGAAGCCGCAGCCCGCCTGCTGCATCTGGTCGAACTGCGCGGCATCGGCCTGCTCACCGGCGAGCCCGGCGGCGGCAAGACCACCGTCTGCCGCGCCGTGACCGCCACCCTCCATCCCGGTCTCCACCGCGTGCTCTACGTCTCCCTGACCACCGGCAACGTCATGGACATGTACAAGTCGATCGCCTGGGCACTCGGCCTGCCCGCCGAACGCTCCCGCGCCGCCGCCTACCGCTCCATCCGCGCCGAGATCACCCGCCAAGTCCGGGAAGCCAAGCTGCTGCCGGTGCTCATCATCGACGAGGCGCAGTTCCTGCGCACCGACGTGCTCGACGATCTGCGCCTGCTGACCAACTACTCCATGGACTCCGAGCACCGCCTCTGCCTGCTCCTCGTCGGCCTCACCGAGTTGCGCCGCCGCCTCGCCATGGCCGTCAATGAATCGCTCAGCCAGCGCCTGGTCGTGCGCCATCATCTCGGCGCCATGCAGCGCGACGAACTCGACGCCTACCTCGAACACCGCCTGCATCTGGCCGGCTGCGAGCTGCCCCTGTTCGAGCCGCCCGCCGCAGAGGCACTGTTCCAGGCTTCCCGCGGGCTGCCCCGGCAGATCAACCGCATCGCCCACTACGCCCTGTCAGCGTGCGCCGTCGACAACGCCCGCACCGTCACCGCCGAGCACCTGCAGACCGCCCTCGCCGAAGTGCGCCCCTGATGGCTGCGGGGCGGGGACTACCGTGACCCCCCGGACACGTATGCCCCCGCCCCGGCCGCCGTTACCCGCGCTGCCGGCTTGATCCCGGTCCGTCGCCTGGGAAAGCGCCGGCGGCGCCGTCTCCGTGACGACCCCGCCACGCCAGTCCGACGCCTACCTTCTCGCGATCTTTTCCACCTTGAGGGGATTATCCGGGAAATTCCGCATCTCTCGGCGTGGATTATTCTGGGAATCGTCCATCGAGATAATGTGAAATACAACACCTCCGCTGCCTTCTCGCGATTGAGTTCAGCAGCAACGCTGTGGCTCCCATTGATTCCTCCCTCCACGACGATCATCATGGTGACCACCGTCGGCACGTACGTGCGTGCCCGGCGCCGCCCTCGGCTTGTGCGATCCCGCAACGCGGGACGCGACCGCGATGAGGCGCTGGCTCAAGATCTTGCGGCCACGCGCGGTGCGCCGGCCGTCACCGGGAGCAACCGGAGGCCGTCGCCGGCCTGATCCACTGCTTCGTAGCGGCCCGCGTCGCGCACGGCGGCGCGGGCCGCTGACTTCCGAGGCGAGCGGCTACCGCGGGTCGCCGCCCCAGCCGTTGGACTGTTCCCGCCGCAGAAACTCGGCTACGTCGTCCTTACCGGACCGCTCCAAGAACCGGATGGTCTCCTCAATGCCCTCCTGGCGCCCCTGCTGGCGCCCTTCCTGGCGTCCTTCCTGCGCTGCCTTCTCGCGATTGAGTTTCAGCAGCAACGCTGTGGCTCCCATTATTCCTCCCTCCACGGCGATCATCGTGGTGACCACCGCCGGCACGTACGTGCTCAACAAAGACGAATAGTACCGGACTATCTCCCCGATGCTATCCCACGACCGGACGATGGCAACCACCAGTACGCAGATTACCGTGACCGTGAATGCGGCCAGGTATCCCGGAAGCCGCTGCTTCGCCACCCCAAGGATGGATGCCCTCTCTTCCTCCCCGGCCTGCCATACCTGCTCGTCCCGCCCGTCGGCGTCCGACATTTGGTATCTCCCCGAACGCCACCCGATACCCCCGAGCCTCTGAGATTTACCCGATACGGATATTACCGAATCGGCGGCCTGGGCGTCGCCGCGCGGCAGGCGTGCCTGCCGCCGCCATCCACCGGCCATGCACGTAAGCGCTGCCGGTGGGGCGTGGCCTCGGATGAAAGCGTCCTTTGACACCTCACAACGCCGGCCCATCACCGGTGCTTCAATCCGGGCGCAAAAAAGGAGGATGATTTGGCGGGCCGGCATCCGAGAGGTCAATGCCGGCCTCGTGACCGCAGGCGTCGGTGCCGGCCGCCTGCCGCTTGGCAGCCGATCGTGACGGAGCGCTCCGCACCGCACGCACGCCGAGGGCTGCCGGCTGTGGCAGACCCCGGCCGCACTTGCCGCGGCGCTACGCGGCCTGCCCGTCTCGCGGCAGCCGCCGCTGTGGGACGCGATGTCGCGGCTGACGCTCACCGGCGCTGTTCATCGCTGGCACCGCGCATGCCGGCCACCCGAAGCAAGCCGGAAGCCGTCGCCGGGCCTGATCCACCGCTTCGCAACGGACCGTGTCGCGCACGGCGGCCGCTGACTCCCCGAGGCAAGCGACTACCGCCGGTCGCCGCCCCAGCCGTTGGACTGTTCCCGCCGCAGAAACTGGGCTACGTCTCCCTTACCGGACTGCTCCAAGAACTGGATGGTCTCTTCAATGCCCTTTTGGCGCCCTTCTTCCGCTGCCTTCTCGCGATTGAGTTTTAGCAGCAACGCTGTGGCTCCCATTATTCCTCCCTCCACGGCGATCATCGTGGTGACCACCGCCGGCACGTACGTGCTCAACAAAGACGAATAGTACCGGACTATCTCTCCGATGCTATCCCACGACCGGACGATGGCAACCACCAGTACGCAGATTACCGTGACCGTGAATACGGCCAAGTATCCCGGAAGCCGCTGCTTCGCCACCCCAAGGATGGATGCCCGCTCTTCCTCCCCGGCCTGCCATACCTGCTCGTCCCGCCCGTCGGCGTCCGACATTTGGTATCTCCCCGAACGCCACCCGATACCCCCGAGCCTTTGAGATTTACCCGATACGGATATTACCGAATCGGCGGCCTGGGCGTCGCCGCGCGGCAGGCGTGCCTGCCGCCGCCATCCACCGGCCAGCACGTAAGCGCTGCCGGTGGGGCGTGGCCTCGGATGAAAGCGCCCTTTGACACCTCACAACGCCGGCCCATCACCGGCGCTTCATTCCGGGCGCAGAAAAGGAGGATGACTTGGCGGGCCGGCATCCGAGAGGTCAATGGCGGCCTCGTGACCGCAGGCGTCGGTGCCGGCCGCCTGCCGCTTGGCAGCCGATCGTGACGGAGCGCTCCGCACCGCACGCCGAGGGCTGCCGGCTGTGGCAGACCCCGGCGCACTGCCGCGGCGCTACGCGGCCTGCCCGTCTCGCGGCTGATGCCCCCGGCGCTGTTCATCGCCGGCGCCGCGCATGCCGTCCACCTGGAGCAACCGGAAGCCGTCGCGGGCCTGATCCACCGCTTCGTAGCGGCCCGCGTCGCGCAAGGCGGCGCGGGCCGCTGACTTCCGAGGCGAGCGGCTACCGCGGGTCGCCACCCCAGCCGTTGGACTGTTCCCGCCGCAGAAACTCGGCTACGTCGTCCTTACCGGACTGCTCCAAGAACTGGATGGTCTCCCGGATGCCCTCCTGGCGCCCCTTCCGGATACCCTCCTGGCGCCCTTCCTCCGCTGCCTTCTCGCGATTGAGTTTCAGCAGTAACGCTGTGGCTCCCATTTATTCCTCCCTCCGCGGCGATCATCGTGGTGACCACCGCCGGCACGTACGTATGCTCGGCGCCGCCCCGGCTGTGCGATCCCGTAGCGCGGGCCGCGACCGCGATAAGGCGCCGGCTCAAGATCTGGCGGCCACGCGCGGTGCGCCGGCCGTCACCGGGAGCAACCACTGCTTCGTAGCGGCCCGCGTCGCGCAAGGCGGCGCGGGCCGCTGATTCCCGAGGCGAGCGCCTACCCTTGGCCGCCACCCCAGCCGTTGGACTGTTCCCGCCGCAGAAACTGGGCTACGTCTCCTTTGCCGGACTTCTCCAAGAACTGGATAGTCTGCCGGATGCCCTCGCGGATACCCTCCTGACGTCCTTTTTCCGCGGCCTTCTCGCGATTGAGTTTCAGCAGCAACGCTGTGGCTCCCATTATACCTCCCTCCACGGCGATCATCGTGGTGACCACCGCCGGCACGTACGTGCTCAACAAAGACGAATAGTACCGGACTATCTCCCCGATGCTATCCCACGACCGGACGATGGCAACCACCAGCACGCAGATTACCGTGACCGTGAATACGGCCAGGTATCCCGGAAGCCGCTGCTTCGCCACCCCAAGGATGGATGCCCGCTCTTCCTCCCCGGCCTGCCATACCTGCTCGTCCCGCCCGTCGGCGTCCGACATATGGTATCTCCCCGAACGCCACCCGATACCCCCGAGCCTCTGAGATTTACCCGATACGGATATTACCGAATCGGCGGCCTGGGTGGCGCCGCGCGGCAGGCGTGCCTGCCGCCGCCATCACCGGCCTGCACGTAAGCGGCCGCCGGGGTGGCGTGGCTCGGATGAAAGCGTCCTTTTGACACCTCACAACGCCGGCCCATCACCGGCGCTTCAATCCGGGCGCAGAAAAGGAAGCTGCCGCGGCGGCCGGCGGCCGGCGGTTCGACCGGCGGCTTCGCGCCCCGCATGCGCGGGGCGGCCGGACGCCTGCCGCTTGGCCCGCCGAGTCGCGGCGGAGTGCGCCGCCCCGCCGCACCCACCCGCGGCAATTGCCACGGACACCCTTCAGGCGGCACACTGGGGCAGACCAACCTCGTCCCGACAGGAGCAGGCATGAGCGACATCGACTGGACCGCGTGCGGCGCATATCAGGACATCCTGTACGCCAAGGCGGAGGGCATCGCCAAGATCACCATCAACCGCCCGCAGCGGCGCAACGCCTTTACGCCGCTCACCGTGGAGGAGATGATGGCCGCCCTGGAGGACGCGCGCCGCGACCCGGCGATCGGGGTGGTGATCCTCACCGGGCAGGGCGAGCTCGCCTTCTGCTCCGGGGGCGACCAGAAGATCCGCGGCGACGCCGGCTACCGCGACGACGGCGGCGCCGACCGCCTCAACGTGCTGGAGTTCCAGCGGCAGATGCGCACCTGCCCCAAGCCGATCGTGGCGATGGTGGCCGGCTACGCCATCGGCGGCGGCCACGTGCTGCACGTGATGTGCGACCTCACCATCGCCGCCGACAACGCCATCTTCGGCCAGACCGGCCCCAAGGTGGGATCGTTCGACGGCGGCTACGGCTCCAGCTACCTGGCGCGCATCGTGGGCCAGAAGAAGGCGCGCGAAATCTGGTTCCTGTGCCGCCAGTACGACGCCCGCCAGGCATTGGAGATGGGGCTGGTGAACGCCGTGGTGCCGCTCGCCGAGCTGGAACGGGAGACGGTGCGCTGGTGCCGGGAGATGCTGGTGCACTCCCCCACCGCCCTGCGCTGTCTCAAGGCCGCCATGAACGCCGACTGCGACGGCCAGGCCGGCCTGCAGGAGCTGGCAGGATCGGCCACCATGCTGTTCTACCAGACCCCGGAAGCCCAGGAGGGCCGCGACTCCTTCGTCGAAAAGCGCCCCCCTGACTTCACCAAGTTCCCCCGCCACGCCTGAACCGAAGTTGAGGAGACACTCAACAGGAGAGTGATATGAAAAGGGACATGAAGAAGCACCGCATCACTCCGGCCATAAAGGCCGCACACAAGTTGACTGACGAGGAGGTGACCTACTGGGACAGCCTCTCGGTCAGGGACCAGGAGAAACGCTACCTGGCAGCGGTTGCCGACCTTCGGTCCGCCGTCCTGCAGGAGAACGCGGGTGGGCAGATCGGGCTGCGCGGCGTGTACGGAAAGGGCGCGGCGCTGGCGGAAGCCGTGTCGCAGGCACACTCGTTCAGCCCCGATGAGTTGAAGCGCTGCCGCGACGAGGACGCGAAACGCCGCGAAGATCGCGCCAACGAGCTTCACGTCTGTATAGAGTGCGGGAAGCCAGCCCCGGAGCGGTATTCGCTGGTGATGGGCAGTGCGGCAGCGTGCTTTCCGTGCGCTCGCGAGTACAACATGCCGATGGCTCCTGCTGAGACCGAAGCCGAACGGCTCACGCTGGCCGGCGTCCGTAGCGAAGCGTCCGGATGAAGCTGTAGAGATTCACCTGCGCGCCGGCAAAGGTAGCCCCTGATAAGAACGTGACCGAGGATGCGCTTTATACGAAGCTGGCCGGGCTTAACGTCTGGCGGCGCGGTGGCCAACGAGCGCCCCACAAGCCGCTGCTTTTGCTGCTGGCACTGGGAAGGGTCGCGCGCGGAGAGTCGCGCCTGGCTCCCTTTGGCGAGATCGAGAAGACACTGACCGGCCTGCTCCGCCACTTCGGGCCGCCGCGCAGGGCGCACCATCCGGAGTTTCCGTTTGGCCGCCTCGTCGCGGATGGGTTGTGGGAAATTCCTGACGTTGCTTCCTTGCGCCGCACGCAAAGCGGAGATCTGTATAGGCGAGACTTGGTCGATCGCGGTGTCGCCGGCGGCCTGCCCGAACCTCTGTATCGGTTGCTCGCTTCCGATCCCGAAAGTGCTCAGCGGGCCGCCCGTCATATTCTGAACGGGCATTTCCCCGTTTCGATGCATCAACACATCCTCGAAGCCGTAGGATTGCGGGACGCCGCTGACAACCAGGAACTTGCCCAGCGGACCGATCGTGATCCACACTTCCGCCTCGCAGTATTGACTGCTTACGAGCGCCGATGTGCTATATGCGACTTCGATCTCCGCCTGGAGGACGATCTCCTGGGGCTCGAAGCTGCGCATATCCGCTGGCACTCTCATGGCGGCCCTGACCGAATTACGAACGGCTTGGCGCTGTGCACCTTTCACCACGGCGCATTCGATCGCGGGGCAATAGGCTTGGAGAGGGGCGGCGAAGCCGCAGATTACCGCGTGGTCGTGTCGCAGTACGTGCACGGCACGAGTCCGGCGGTGCGCTGGCTGCTCGACTACCACGGACGGCCGTTGCGCCCGCCCCAAGCCAGCGCTGGCAAGCCGGACGAGACGCACGTCGCATGGCACGGCAAGCAGGTGTTTCGGGCGCCGGCGCGGGAACTCCAGGGCCAACGGTGACGCGGCCGGCGAGAAGACCAGCGCTACATAGGGCACCTGCGGCCGACCGGCCGCCTGCGTTGAGCGGCGCTGACCGCCAGCCGTTGGTACTGTATGATGAGGCCATATCGCTGGTGATCTGGGATCCGACGACAGGTGAAATCGTACCGGACGCCTCGGAGGGTCGGTCGGACATCAACCTCGATACGATGCATCGTCGTCTCCAGCGGCACTACGTCGACCGGTACCAGCACTTGCCCCCACATACGGCGTGACGATGGCGCGTTCTGTCGAGCAACCTACGTTGGGATTCTCAGTTTTCGGGACCAACAAGACGGCGCCTTCGGAGGCGAAGGTACGAGGCGGTTACTACACGCCTGCGGCGCTCGCCGACTATCTGTGCCGGTGGGCGATACGCAGCCCTTCGGATCGCGTGATCGAGCCGAGCTGCGGCGATGGCAGCTTCGTGTCAGCGGCGGCGCCACTGCTCGGCGACACTGGCTCACTCACCGCCGTGGAAATCGTACCCGACGAACTCCGCAAGGCGCAGGCCGCGGTCAACGGGGCGGCGGTGCCGATCGACTGGAAGTGCGCCGACTTTTTCGAGGTTGCTTCCAAACTGATGCGGGAGCCCGGCTACGACGCCGTAGTCGGCAATCCGCCGTTCATCCGCTTCCAATACTTCGACAAGCAGGCCCGCGAGCAGGCGTTTCGGCTGCTCAACGCCGTCGGCTACCATCCCAACGGGCTGGCCAACGCGTGGGTCGCGTTCGTGCAACTCGCCGCCGAGCTGGTGCGCGACGGGGGGCGGCTCGCAATGGTGGTCCCCGCGGAGCTGCTGCAGGTCCAATACGCCGCCGAACTGCGCGACCGGCTGCCCAGGCTGTTCGACGCCGTGTTCGTCATCGCCTTCGACCGGTTGGTGTTTCCGGACATCCAGCAGGAGGTGCTGTTGCTGCTCGGCGATGGCCGCAACCGGAACCCGCGGACGTACGGCAGGCTACACACCCGGCAGGTTGCCGACGGCGAGGCGTTGCTATCGATGGCAAAGGCGACCGACGTCGTAGCGCACGTGCCGGCGCGCCACACCCACGCCGACATGAAGTGGACGTCGCTGTTCCTTGAAGACGGCGAGTTTCGCGCGCTGAGCGACGCCGCCGGCAGCGGAATGCTCGACCGCCTGGGCGCGTTGGCGGACGTGGACGTGGGAATCGTGACCGGCCGCAACAGCTTCTTCGTCGTAACGGAGGCCACTGCGCAGGGTCTGGGCTTGGATGGCCGCGCGGTGGACGTGGTCGGCCGTACCGCCGCTCTGAAGTCGATCCGGTTTACCGCCGCCGACCTGCGGCGCTACGGGACGGAGCACCGGTCGAAGCTGATCGATCTGAGCGGCCAGCCGCGGGCATCGTTCTCGACCGCCCTGGCCGAGTATATCCGATCCGGGGAGGAGCAGGGGGTCAACCGCGGTTACAAGTGCCGCATCCGCAACCGCTGGTTCGACGTCCCGTCGGTGTACGTGCCGGATGCGTTCCTGTTCCGCCAGATTCACCATGCGCCGCTGCTGGCGGCGAATCACGCGCGCGCGACCTCCACCGATACCATCCACCGCGTGCGAGTCATCGCCGGGGTGGACGCGGACTTGCTCGGCGCGGCCCTGGTGAACTCGCTGACTTTCGCCTGGGCCGAGGTGTGCGGGCGCAGCTACGGCGGCGGCGTGCTCGAACTGGAGCCGCGGGAAGCGGAGAATCTGCTGGTGCCGTATCGCTTCGCGAAAGGCATCGACGCCGAGTACGTCGATCGCCGGCTACGCGCCGGCGACCTCGAAGCCGCAATGGATCACGGCGACACCGTGCTGCTCAAGGAAGGCTGCGGTTTCTCCGACCGAGACGTGCAGACCGCCCGCGCCGCATGGAACCGCCTCCGATCCCGCCGCCACCGCCGACGATAGCTGTCGGTTACTTCCGCAGCGAAGCGGTGAATGGACGCAATGCCTGAAGCATCTCGGCCTTGGGCTTGGCGCCGCTCACCCTTGCGCGGTTCCCGTCGGTTGGTGACGACGCCGATACGGCAGTAAATCCGATGAGTCCGGAGCAACGGAACTCCAACGCGAGAACGCCGAAGCCATCCGTATCCCCGGTATCGCCGGGAAGGCGCCACTCGGCCCCTACCAGCCCGTTGGGATTCACGCTGATCTGCGGATGCGGCAGCCATCGTTCACTCAGGAGGAAAGCGACCATATCCCGCAACGAGTCCGCGTTCATTGGCGGTTCGGACGGATCCTCCATCGGCAGCTCGCGCAAATAGGACAAGCGCTTGGCGGCCGCGACGAGGTCGTGCTCGCGTAGTATCTCGATTAACCGCTCCGTGTCGGTTGCTACGCGCAGTTGGCTGACCCGACACGCTCCACGCCGATGACGAGCGGGTGCCCGCTGATCATACCCTTGGAGGTGAAGATGTCCGCAGGGAAGTCGGCACGGTAATCCACGTCAAGTGCCAGCACTTCGGCTGCGAGGAGGGGTTCGTGGGTACGGAGCGCGGCTTGGACGGGGCCGGCGGCGGTGAGGTAGAGGGTGATGCGGTCGGCGATGTCGAAGCCGGATTCGCGGCGCAGGTTGTTGATCATGTGCACGGCCTCGCGCACCATGCCCTCCGCGCGCAGCTCGTCGGTCAGTTCCTTGAGCACGCCGACTTGGCAGCCGGGTTCCGAAGCGATGGCGTACTCCGCACGCGGTACGGTTTCCACCAACAGGTCGTCCGCCTGCAGTTCGAATTCGCCGACGTTGACCGGGCCGCCGGAGCATGCCCGGTCCGCGAGCTCCATGGGGTCGGCGGCGGCGATGGCCGCGGCGACCTGTTTCATCTGCCGGCCGAAGCGGGGGCCCAGGGCCTTGTAGTTGGGCTTTACCTGCGCCGCCAGCAGGCCGCCCACCTCCTCCGCCGGGCGCACGCGCTTGACGTTCAACTCGTCCAGGAGTTGCGACTCGATCACGGGGAGGGCCGCCCGCTCGCGGTCGGTCGCCAAGTCCACCACCAGTTCCGCCAGCGGCTGGCGGACGCGCAGGTTGGCGGCGGCGCGGGCGGAGCGGCCGAGGCGCGCCAGGCGCATGGCGAGGGCGGTGGCGGCCGCCAACTCCTCGTCAATCAGCGCCTCATCCGCAACCGGCCAGTTGCACAGGTGCACGCTCGGCGCGGCGCCGGGCAGCCGTTCCGCCATTAGGTTGCGGTACAGCGCCTCGGAGATGAACGGGTTGAACGGCGCCAGCAGCTTGGCCAGCGTGGTCAGGCACTCGTACAGGGTGCCGTAGGCGGCCTGTTTGTCGGCGTCCAGCCCGGCGGCCCCGCTGCGCCAGAAGCGGCGCCGGTTGCGGCGCACGTACCAGTTGGAGAGCGCGTCCACGAACCGCTCCAGCACCCCCGCCGCGGTCTCGGGACGCCATGACTCCAGCGCCGCGGTCACCGCCCGCACCACCCGCTGCAGCTCGGAGCGGATCCAGCGGTCCAGTTCGGTGAGCTCCGCCGCCGGCGCGCCGTCATCAACACCCCCCGCGTCCCCACCGCCGGGCGGCTGCCAGCCGTCGATGTTGGCGTAGTTCACGAAGAAGGAGTAGACGTTCCAGATCGGGATGTGGAATTGGCGCCGCACTTCGTCGCCGGGGGCGTAGCCGAAGTTGAGGTTGTGGGCCGGCGTGTGGCGCAGGTACATCCAGCGCATCACGTCCACCCCCATCTTGTCCGCCGCCTCGTCGAACCAGATGGCGTTGCCCTTGCTCTTGTGCATTTCGGAGCCGTGCTCGTCGCGCAGCAGCGCGTAGGTAAAGCACGCCTTGAACGGTTCGGTGCGCTCCAGGGTGGCGCTCATCGCCAGCAGGGAGTAGAACCAGTTGCGGAACTGGCCCGGGAACGACTCCGAAATCCAATCCGCCGGGAACCAGTCGCGCCAGTGCTCCCGGTCGCTGCGGTACTTGATGGTCGAGAACGGCACGATGCCGGCGTCCAGCCAGGGGTTGCCTACGTCGCGGATGCGCGCCATCTTCGCGCCGCAGCAGGAGCAGGCGATCTTGACCGCGTCGATCCACGGACGGTGCGGCGAATGACCCGCGAACTCCGGCCACCCCTCCACCGCGCGCTCCCGCAACTCGTGCTCGCTGCCGATCACCTCGAAGCGGTCGCAGGCGTCGCAGGTCCAGATCGGCAGCGCCAGCCCCCAGTAACGCTTCTTGGAGATCATCCAGTCGTGCATGTTGCGCAGCCAATCCAGCTCGCGCTCCAGCCCGAACGCCGGTACCCAGTGCACCTTGCGGGTGATCTCCATCATCGTGTGGCGCAGCTCGTCCATGGAGATGAACCACTCGTCCACCACCCGGAACACCAGCTCACTGTTGCAGCGCCAGCAGAAGGGGTAGCGGTGGCGGTGCTCCTCGGTGCGGTACAGCAGCTCTTTTTGGGTAAGGTCCTCAAAGATGCGGTCGCGCACGTCGAACACGCTGCAGCCGGTGAGCCAGCCGAAGCCGTCCACGTAGCGGCCGTTCTCATCCAGCGGCGCCACCACCGCCAGGTCGTGCTCCTGGCCCAGCGCGAAGTCCTCCGGCCCGGCGCCGGGGGCAATGTGGACGATGGCGGTGCCCTCGGCCTCCCCTACCTCCTTCCAGGGGATGACGCGGTGCGCCACCCCGTGCTGCGCCGCCAGCTCGTCGAACGGCCCGCGGTAGGGGCGCCCCACCAGCGCGCTGCCGGGCAGTTCCTCCAGCACCTCGACGTTGCGGCCGGCGTTGGCGCCGGCGCCGGCCAGCACGGCCAGCCGTTCCTTGCCCAGGTAGAGGATTTCGCCGCCTGCGCGCACGCGCACGTAGCGATGCTCGGGGTGCACCGCGGCGGCGACGTTGGCGGTGAGGGTCCACGGAGTGGTGGTCCAGATCAGCAGCGACTCGCCTTTGGCGTCGGCCAGCGGCAGGCGCACGTACACTGCGGTATGGGTGACCTCCTGGTAGCCCTCGGTAACGATTTCGTGCTGCGACAGGCCGGTGCCGCAACGCGCGCACCATGGCATCGAGTCGGTGCCGCGGTACAGCCAGCCGTTCTCGTGGCAGCGCTTGAGGAAGTGCCAGATGGTGTAGTTATTCTCATCCGACATGGTGTGGTAGGAGTGATCCCAGTCCATCCAGTAGCCGAGGCGGCGGGATTGCTCGGTCTGGATGGCGGCGTACTTGCGCACCCGCTGCTTGCACTCCTCCACGAAGCGGGCGATGCCGAACGCCTCAATGTCGTGTTTGGAGGTAAAGCCCTTTTCCTTTTCCACCTCCACCTCGACCCACAGCCCCTGGCCGTCGAATCCGTTCTGGTAACGCTGCCGGTAGCCCTGCATGGTGCGCCAGCGCAGGAACAGGTCCTTGTAGGTGCGCCCCCAGGCGTGGTGCACCCCCATCGGGTTGTTGGCGGTAATCGGACCGTCAATAAAGGAGTAGCGCCGCTCGGCGCCGGCGTTGCGCTGCAGGTAGCGGTCGACGATGCCGGCGTCGCGCCACCAGCGGAGCTGTTCGTGCTCCAGCGCGATAAAGTCCACGCGCGGCGTTACCGGGGAAAACACGCGATGAACCTATCCCCCGCCCGCTTGCCGGGTCAAGACGCGCGCTTTCCCCCCGCCGCGGCAAGCGCCCTTCTCTGGTGCGCGCGGGGCCCCGGCTGATTGCCAAGGCGCCGCGCCGCAGGTAAGTTGCGGGCCTATGGCTGGTGACAAGCCGCTGATTGCGGTGCTCAACGACAGCCCGCGGGTGCTGCTCACGGAGGAATTCGCGCGCTACGAGGAGCGGCTGCAGTTCCGCTTCCCGCCGCCGGCGGACAGCGCCTCGCCGCCGGGGGCGCGGAACAAGTTGGACGCCGCGGGCGCGCGGCGGCTGCTGGAAGGGGCGGACGGCTGCGTGACCTGCTGGGGGTCACCGCCGCTCACCGCCGAGTTGCTGAGCGCCGCGCCCGGCCTGCGCGCTATCGCCCACGCCGCCGGCACCGTCCGCCCCTACCTCTCGGACGCGGTGTGGGAGCGCGGCGTTGCGGTGATCAACGCGGCCGGCGCGATCGCCGAAGAGGTGGCGCAGTACACCACCGCGCTGATCGTGATCGGACGCCGCTCGCTCATGGAGACGGCGCCGCAGACCGCGCGCGGCAAGTGGCGGGACGTCGAGTTGCACCGCCCCGCCTCCGACGTGCGCGGCATCACCGTCGGCGTCATCGGCGCGGGCGAGGTAGGCCGCCGCGTGCTGGCCCTGCTGCGCCATTATCAGGTGCGCCTGCTGCTAACCGATCCGTTCGTGGACGCAACGCGCGCCGCCGAACTGGGCGCCGCGAAGCGGGAACTGGAAGAACTGTTCGCCGAGTCCGACGTGGTGACCGTGCACGCCCCCAACAACGAGCAGACCCGCCACCTGGTAAACGCCGAACGGCTGGCGCTGCTGCGCGACGGCGCCATCTTCATCAACACCTCGCGCGGGCCGCTGGTGGATCAGGATGCGCTGGCCGCCGAGCTGCGCCGGCGCCGCATCTGGGCGTTCCTGGACGTGACCGACCCTGAGCCGCCGCCGCCCGACTCGCCGCTGCTCGGCTGCCCGCACCTCACCTTGTCGCCGCACGTGGCGGGGGCGGTCAGCGGCTCGGTGCGCTATCAACTCCGCTGGGTGCTCGACGACGTGGCGCGGCTGTTCAACGGCGAGCCGCTCCGGCATCGCCAGACCCGCGCCATGGTGGAGATGAGCAGCTTCCGCTAACGCTCCCGGACTTTTCAACAACCCCAGTGAACCCAGTCCCTAAAATCCCCAGTCGAAGTGGGGGGAGGGCAGGGCCAGGGCGCTGTCGAGAGCGGCCAACAGCTCCGGCGGGCCGCTCAGGTCGTCGGTAATCGCCGCCGACACCGCCGGGCGCGCGCCGAGCCAGACGCGGGAAAACGCCCCCACGCTCGCGCGCAGGGTGGGCAGGTCCGGGTCGCTGCCCGGCTCCGCGGCGGAAGCGGCACCGAGGCGCACGCGGTACTCGCCGGCGATGCCGCGCCAGCCGTCCTGCGGCAGGAAGCGGGCAATTGGGTCTTGCAGCTCCAGGTTGAACGCCAGCTCGGAGCGCGCCTCCACCGCGGCGATGCAGGCCGCCAGGTCCAGAATCCGCACCTGACAGCCGGCGTCGGCCAGCATGTGGTGCTCGTGCTGCGCGCGGCGGGTGTGCTCGCGGTTGCGGTAGGGCCGCTGCAGCAGGTCCTGGAGCTGGATCTGCGGAGGTTCCCGCAACCATACGTGCTGCACCTGGTCGGAGAGGTTATGCAGCAGGCCCAGCAGCTCCAGTAACTGGGCGCCGTTCTCGTAGGCCATCCACCACACCGAGTAGGGGCCGCCCTCGTCCTTGGCATCGGCCCAGAAGTAATGGGTGATGCGCTCCCCGGAGCGGTAGCCGAGCCCGAACCCGTGTTCCGCCTCGCCCATCGCGCTCTGCGTGACGCTGGCGGGAAGCAGGTTGACTCCGCCGTGCGGACGCAGGCGCCGCAGGCGGCAGTCGTGGGCGGCCGCCGCGTCCTCGACGGTGACGCGCACCGGCGGCCGCGCCCGCACCGGGACGCGCAGGGTAGCGGGGTCGAAGGTCACCGACTGCTCGTACCCCAGGGTTCCGAAGCCGAGCAGATTGTAGAAGCCCTGGTCGAACATGCTGAGGCCGGCCACCGCGTCCCCGCGCAGCGCCGCGTCGGCGATTGCCGTGGCGGTGGTACGTCCGGCCAGCCCCTGGCGTCGCGCGACGCGGCTGGTGGTTACCGCGGCCACCGCGGCGAACGGCAGGTCGCGCGTCAGGTAGCGCAGGCGGCCGTCGACCATCATCACGCCGCACTCGGCGGCGCCGGCGACCTCGGCCACGAAGCCGCGCCCGGCCTGGAAGAAGATGTCGAACTGTTGTTCCTTTTCCTCCTCCTTGCCGAGCCAGCCTACTTCGCGGTGCACGCGCATCATGGCGGCGCGGTCGCGCTGGTGATCGTAGCGGCGAATAATCATGCGACGTGTACCTCACGTTTGCCGGAGTCTTGGTCGGGATCGGTTTCCGGTTCGGGATCGGCGGCCGCCGCCGGGGCGCGGCCATCCGCCGCCGGGCGGGGCATGGCGGGCGCGTCCGGGAATGGGCCGGGCGGTTTGCCGGGCCCGCCTCCCGGCCCGCCGCCCCGCCCCGCGCCGCCCGCGGGCAGGCCGGCGAAGGTGCGCCGCAGCAGCAGGTACCCGATCCCGAACGCGACCAGATTGGCCGTGACGATCGCCATCCACACGCCGGGAGCGGCGCCGGCTCCGGCGCGGCCGCCGCCCGTGGCCAGCAGCGCGCCGCCCACCAGGATGGCCACCCGTATCGCGGAAATGGCGAAGCCGCGCCACGACTTGCCCAGTGCCTGCAGCGAGCTGACCACCACGAACAGCGCGGCCACCACGCCGTAGGTGAGCGGCACCGTCGCCAGGTAGGAAAGCGTGTACCCCGCCACCTCGGCGTCGTCGGGGGCGAACGCTCCCACGATCACCCCGCGCATCACCAGCGCGCCGACGCCCACCAGCGAGCCGAGGACGAAACCGAACAGCAGCCCGGTGCGAAACGCCGCGTGGGCGCGGTCCGGGCGCTGGCCGCCGAGATTCTGGCCAATCAGCGCCAGCGCGGCCACCCCGAAACCGATGGCCGGCAGGAACGAGAAGAACTCGATGCGCAGGCCGATGGCGAGCCCGGTGACCCCCGCTTCCAGGAACGCCAGCGCCACCACGGCGTTGAGCGCCGCCAGCGCCGCGGGGTTGAGCAAGTTGGTCAGGGCCGCCGGAAAGCCGATGGCCAACACCTTCCGCACCGACTGCAACCGGAACACGAGGTTCCGAAAGCGGAAGTTCACCAGCATGTTGCGCTGGTGGAGCAGGGTGATGCCCGCGGTCACCAGCAGTATCTGCGAAATCACGGTGGCGATGGCGGCGCCGCGCACGCCGAACGCGGGAATCCCGAAGCCGCCGAAGATCAGCAGCGGGTCGAGGGCCGCGTTGATGGTGGTGGAGATGGCGAACAGCCAGGTGACCGTGGTGTTGTCGCCCTGCGAGTTGAAGCCGAAGATCACGGCGAAGAACACGAACATGAGCACCGAACCGCCGGCGACGATGGTGAAGTAGTCCACCGCCAGGGGCAGGATGTCGCCGGCGGCGCCGGTCAAGGTCAGGAGTTGGCGGCGCAGGGTGAGGCATAGCGTGGTAAAGATCGCGGCGGCGATGAGATTGAGCACGAATGATTGGCCGAGCACCCGTTCCGCCTCGTCGAGGTCGCGGCGGCCGATGCTCATGGCCATGACCACCCCGGACCCGACGGTGATGCCGATGGTGAGGGAGACCATCACGAACAGGGTGATTTGGGAGACGGTGACCGCGGCGATGGCGTTGGCCGAGACGCGGCTCACCCAGAACGCGTCCACCAGTTGATACAGGGTCTGGAAGAAGATGGAGAGCATCACCGGCCAAGCCAGTGACCAGCTCAGTGCCGGGATTGATCCGGTGGTGAGGTTGCGTCCGCGCACGGCCGGCGTAACCTACTACCGATTACGCCGGCAAGCAACGAACCCGCACCCCCACCTGCTCGCCGCTCCCCCAACCGGCCCAACCCGGCCCACCCAAGTCCAACCGGGGACTTGGCGCCGGCTTACGGGCGGTGCGGCGCCGGCTCCCACCACGAACGCGGGCTCACGGGCGGTGCGGCGCCGGCCCCCACCACGAACGCCGGATACGGGCGGGTGCCGGCCCCACCGCCGGCTTCTACCGCGCTCGGCGCCGGGTCACCCGGACGCCGGCTGGTTGAACGTGCCGGCTACCGCGCTCAGGCGTTGCGCCGCGCCACGCGCGGCGGGGGACATCTTGCGCCAAGTCCTGGTGAGGATGGAGGTCACCTTTTCCGGCGGGTGCTTGGCGGCGAACGCCGTGAGGTAGCTGTCCAGAAACACTAGGCAGGCGGCGTCTTCCAGCGCCTGCACGTCGCTGTCCTGGGTGGCTACGGCCAGCCCTTCCTTGCGCAGCAGGGCCTCCACGGCCGCCACCGCGGCGGAGTCGTAGCCCGCCTCCCGCATGAGCTGCGCCGTCCGCCGCGCGTGGTGGCCGGCCGCCGCGGTGCGCCAGCGCAGGTAACCGCGGCGCCCCTCCGGAAACCGCCCGCGCGGTATCGCCCAACGCTCCAGGTGCTGCGCGCAAACCGCGATGCGCAGGGTCTCGGAGGCACCGGGCCGCAACCGCTCCAGCCAAGCGCTCATGCGCCGCGCGTAGAGCAACTCCTTGGGATATTCGACGCCCCCGTCCGTCTCGGAATTGGGATCCGCGCGATTGGCGGCGTCGATCAACCGTAACACCCGTTCCAACCGCCCGCCCGGTTCGCCCATGACCGGGCCATGATAACAGACCCGCGCGGCCCGGGCGGCGGCGAAGGGGCGGCGGGTGCGAACCTCTGAACGGCACTAAGGCCCCTTCCATGCCCATCATCCAAGGCAGCGTGCCGGGTCGGATCAAGTCACCGGCGGGCGGCTCCGAGCCGCGCATGGCGGTGGCGGTAGCGGTGATGGGCGGCGCACAGCAGCCGCAGATTGTCGGGCTCGGCGCTGCCGCCGAGCGCATACGGCACCACGTGATCTATTTCCAGCAGATGCCGGGAGCCGCACCGGCGCCCACTGCCCCGGTCCGCGTAGCTGCAGCAGCCCCGGTCGCGCTCCCACACCTGCCGCCTGACCGCCGCCGGAATAGCCCGGCTGCGGACGCGTGGCTGTGGCGGCGCAGTCGCTGGCGTAGCGAGTCTGCCGGTCCGATGCGCCGCGGGCTGCGAGCCGCCTCCTGCCTTCGGCGCCGAAGTGGCGATTCCGGCGGCTGCCGCGTGCCGGTCCGCTGCCTGAACCCTCGATGGCGAAGTCGCGGCGCCTGCCGGCATCTCGGTCCGCGGCGCCGCCGCAGCCTCTTTCGGTGCCGAAGTCTCCGCCGTGAACTCCGCGGTCCGGGTGGCCACCGCCGGCCGCTTCGCAACCGTAACGCGGCGCTGGCCGGCGTCCGCCGGCACTTTCGGCGCCGAAGTCGCGGCGCCTGTCGGCATGCCGGTCTGCGGCGCCGCCGCGGCGTCCGGCCCGGCCGCTGTTTTCGGCGCCGAAGTTTGGCCGGCAACGTCGGGAGTCCGGCGGCTGCGGCCCCGCCTACGCGGCGGCCGCGACGGGTCGTGGCGGTCCAGCGCTTCCCGTACCACCCGCCCCAGGAGCTGCCCCAACGTCATCTGCGGATCGACGTGGGACAGCAGCCCCTTGAGTTGCTCCAGTCCGACCTGGCAGTCGTCGTCGATCACCGCCTTGAGCTCCCAGCGCCCGGCTCCCAGCGGCCGCATCCGGTCCGTCGCCCGCGCCAGATCGGGATCGACCTTGGCCAGCATCTCCTTTACCTGCCGCGTGCTCTTGCCGGCGGCCTGCGCCACCAGCGCCTCCCGCTCCGCCACGTCCAGCATCGGTGCTACCGGCTGTTCCGCGGCGTCGGGTTCCGCCGCGCGCACCGGTGTATCCGGCACCAAGCCGCTGAGCGCACCCGCCGGCCCGGCCGCGCGCGCCGCTACGTCCGGCGCCGACGCGCCGGGCGCTACCGCCGCCCGAGCGCCAGGCTCCATGACCGACGCGGCCGACCCGGCATCGGCATCCGTCCCGCGCCCGCCACCGGCCTGCGTGTCCGTGTCGGGGGTGGTCGAGCGGCGCGCCTTGCGCTCCTGCTGCTCAAAGGCACGCTGCAACTGCGCCGCCGCGGCCAGCGTCAGCGTGCCATCCAACAGCCGCCCCCGCGCCCCGTTCACTTCCTCGCACAGCCGCATCGCCTTGAGCCGCCGCCAAGCCGCGCCAGTGCTGTAGCCCGGTTCCCGCATGGTGTAATCGAACATGCTGGAGAATCCCAGGGTGAGATACAGACAGCGCCGCTCAACTTCGCGCAGGTGATCGATGACCACGCCTTGGACGTAGTGTTCGATGGCGGAGAGTTCCTTGACCCGCTGAAGCAGACGTTGGTCGGAAAGGGCGGCAACGGTGGTTGTGATGGGCTTGTCATTAGAGGTCTTATTCACAGGTCAAGTATAAGCATAGAAAATACTTGAGTCAACTGTTCCGGCTGCTTTTTTTGGACCACGGAGTAGCACGCGCGGGGGACCGGGAAGCAGGTTAAAGGCAAGGTGGAGCGGGCCCGCCAACCGCCGAGCGCCCTTGCTAAAGAAACGGACCGGCGGGCCTATGTCCGACTTTCGGAGATGGCAACCTGCCCCGCGAGCTGCCGGACAAGGTCTCGCGGCACCGCGCCGGGAACCACCGACCGGCAGTTGGCGCTGCCACAGGCCGCGGCCCAACGCGCGGCCCCGCCAAGCCGGCGTCTTCAAGGCGCAACGGGGCAGGTTCGGCACCCCCGGCCGCGGCCTTGCGCGTAACGGCTCCCGGCTCCCCGCGGGCGGCGGCGGCTGCTGCCGTGCACGCTCGACCGGCGGCGGCTCCCCGGCCGCGGCCGCCGGCTTCCCCGGCGCGCTCCCCGGACCGCGGCGGCTGGCAAGCTGCGGCGGGTCATTTCCCGTTGGCGCGTTCGCCTTCGTTCAAGGGGGTGAGATGTCCATGATGTGACGTGTGTGTGGGTTGTGCGTATTGTATTGTGAGGTATAGTCCGAAGTTGTGGACGGGATGAAAAGAGCGCATCCTCCCAAAGAACGATTCAACCACGAATCAGGAGGAATACGCTCGTGGAGAACAATACCCCCAGGGCCGCAGAGGAACAAGGTCCTGGTACCATTCTGGAAGAGATCATTCGCCGCGGGGCGCGGCAGATGCTGGCGGTAGCGCTGGAGGCCGAGGTGGACGAGTTCCTGGCTCGTCACGCTGACCGGCGGGATCAGCACGGCCACCGGCTGGCGGTCCGCAACGGCCACATGCCGGAGCGCTCGTTCGTCACCGGCATCGGACCGATCCCGATCCGCCAGCCGCGGGTCGATGACCGCCCGCTCGCCGAGGAGGGAGAGTCGAGGTTCAGCAGCGCGATCCTGCCCCGCTACGCGCGGCGGGCGCCGAGTGTGGACAACCTGATACCGACTCTGTACCTGAAGGGCGTGTCCAGCGGGGACTTCTCGGAGGCGCTGGCGGCGATCCTGGGAGAGCAGGCTTCGGGGCTGAGCGCCAGCAGCGTGGTGCGGCTGAAGAAGGTATGGGAAGAGGAGTACGAGAAGTGGACGCAGCGCGATCTGAGCGGCAAGCGGTACGTGTACTTCTGGGCCGACGGTCTGCACGTGAACGTACGGCTGGAAGAGGAACGCAGTTGCATCCTGGTGATCATGGGCGCCGATCAGGAGGGGCGCAAGGAACTGGTGGCGGTGAGCGACGGCTACCGGGAGAGCAAGACCTCGTGGCGGGAGCTGCTGTTGGACCTGCGGCGGCGGGGGCTGCGGGAAGGACCGCGGCTGGCGACGGCGGACGGCGCGCTGGGATTCTGGGCGGCGCTCCGGGAGGTGTATCCGGAAGCGCAGGAACAGACCTGCTGGTTCCACAAGGCCGGCAACGTGCTGGACAAGATGCCGCAGTCGGTGCAGGGGCGGGCGAAGACGATGATCCGCGAGATGTGGCAGGCGCCGTCGCTGGAGCATGCCACCAGCGCCTATGACCACTTCTGCACCGCCTGGGAGCCGAAGTACCCGAAGGCGGTCGCCTGCCTGCGCAAGGATGTAGGCTCGCTGTTCAGCTTCTACGGATTCCCGGCCGCGCACTGGACGCATCTGCGGACCAGCAACCCGATTGAGTCGACCTACGCGACAGTGCGGCTGCGGACGAAGCGGACGAAGGGCTGCGGGTCGCGGATGGCGACGCTGACGATGGTCTGGAAGCTGGCGCTGGAAGCGCAGCGCGGATGGCGCCGGCTGATGGGCTTCAAGTTCATCCCCCTGGTGATGGAGGGGCGTGAATTCGTAGACGGCGAGCTGACGGAGGCAGCCGCCTAAGAGAGACCGAAAGGCAACGGGATGATGCGCTCGCTGATTCTCAATCCACAAGACTTGACAATATCTCTTGTATTGTTGGTGAGCTTTACAAAGCTAAACTGCAATACTTGTATCTGACCTTGTCCATTACTCCATCCTCCAGTTAGGATGTAATGATCTTTGTGATTAGATTCTGACCAATCGTAAATTGAATCAGGATAGGTAGTCGGATTACTGCCATCAACGCTTAACGTTAGGCGGTTACTAGTGATTGACCAAGCGGCACCGTCGCCCTGCCAATTTCCTACAAGCCAGGTTGGCACGGTAACGCTTCCGCTTCCGCTTCCGGCGGCTTCTTCGCAACCGATCAATACCACGCTGGCAAGCGCGGCGGCTGCTACCATCGCAGCGGTACTTAGTAGTGATTTCATCGGTTCGCATTCTATCATCTACCGGGCGGCGGCTGGCAAGCTGCACGGTCGGTCGATCAACCGCTCCCCGGCGGACGTGGTAGCGGCCGTTGCCAGGCGGACCGGGCGGCGGCTGCTGCCGTGCACGCTCCCCGGCTCCCCGGCGCGCTCCCCGGGACCGGTCGATCTAAAGTGTACATTACATACAATACAAACAATACAATACAATCTCCCCGCTGGCGCCGGCCGGAGCTACCGGCGCCGGCGGCTCCCCGGCCGCGGTCTCTACCACCCGCGTGGCGATGCCCTCGCGGCGCAGGTCGGTCTGCATGCGGCGTCCGTTGGCCCCGCCCAGATAGGCCAGCAGCGTCGCCGGCACTCCCAGAGCGGTGAGCGCGCGCGCCACGTTGACGCCCTTGCCGGCCGCCACGCGCCGCACTTCCCGCACCCGGTTCACGGCGCCCGCGGTCACGAGCTCAAACCGGTAGATGAGCTGCCACGCGCAGTTCTGCCCACACACCAGGATCATGCTTCCTTCCCCTCCTGCCGCCCGCCGCCCCTGCTCCCTTGCGCCGCGAGCGGCCGCGCCCGTACCCTACGGCAGCCTTCACCCATGAAATACCTCGGCGCTCACGTATCCACCGCCGGCGGCCTGCATACCGCGCCGCCGCGGGCGCAGGCGCTCGGCGCCACGGCGTTCGCCATCTTCACCCGCAACCAGCGGCGCTGGGCCGCCAAGCCCCTCACTGCGCAGGAGGCCGACTCCTTCCGCGAGCAGTGCGCGGCGGCCGGCATCCCGCTTCGGCGGGTTCTGCCGCACGCCGGCTACCTGATCAACCTGGGCGCGCCCGACGCCGCGGTCGTGCGCAAGTCGCAGGCGGCCTTCCTGGACGAGTTCGACCGCTGCCGCCGGCTCGGTCTGCGCGGCCTGAACCTCCACCCCGGCAGCCACCTCGGCAAGATGGAGGACGCCGCGTGCATGGACCAGATCGCCGCGTATCTCAATCGGGCCATCGCCGAGATTCCCGACGTGACCGTGGTCTACGAGTGCACCGCCGGCCAGGGCAGCCACCTGGGTCATACCTTCGCGCAGCTCGCCGGCCTGATCGACCGCATCGACGACAAGTCACGGGTCGGCGTGTGCCTGGACACCTGCCACCTGCACGCCGCCGGCTACGATCTTACCACCGCCGCCGCCTACGAGCGCACCATGCGCGAGTTCGAGCAGGTGGTGGGCCTGCGCTACCTCGCCGGCGCGCATCTCAACGACTCCAAGACAGCACTCGGCAGCCGGGTGGACCGCCACGCCAGCCTCGGCAAAGGCACGATGGGTTGGGAACCGTTCCGCCTGCTGATGAACGACCCCCGCTTCGACGAAATCCCCCTCATCACCGAAACCGTCGACCCCGATCTGTGGGCCGAAGAACTAACCCAACTCCGCGCTTTGATCGGCCGCACCGAGGCCTGCCCCCTCCCGCCCGCCTAGAACCCTATCCACTCACGGGTATCGGCGGAGATAGAATTCTGGGGCGACAGGTCTTCGCCAACGTCGCTTCTATCAATTTCTGCTCCCTGCGGCTCTCCGGCCAGCCGGTGATATTCGCGTGATTTATGGGGTTGTTATCTATGGCTACCTGCAGGCCGATCCTGTGTATCGCGCACTCCGTAATGCAGGCCCAACCGTACAATCTCGGCTTTCCGCGCCGCCGTGCAGCTTTTACCCCTCGCGCCCGGACTTCCGAGTCCGTCGTCTCACCTGCAACGAACTCCACGGACAGCCGTAGATTGTTTGGGGGAGAAAAGAGCTTGGGGTGAATCCGGTTTGATGCCGGTCTGACTTCGTTGCTATGGAACGCAAATCTGGCGAAGTAGTCGTCCATCTACGCAGAGTTCCGACATGCTATTCCATACAGAGGTCGCGCAGGCAACACTTCATTGTCTCGGGAATACGCCCGCTCCATGGTTCACATCCGCTGTACTCTCGGCCATCGTCCAGCATGGCGGTCAGCACAACGTCGTCTCCGTCGGGACCTATGCTGAGGGATACGGTCCCGCCGGCAACAAACCACGTCAGGTCGACTTCGCCCTTCGGCGTCGCACAAACATCCGGCCTGGGAATACCCAAGGGAAGGTCATCCGTGAGCGAGGCGGCAGCAGCCACGGCCGCCACACCGGGAGGGGCATCGGCACCGTCGCCACTACGATCGATGTCACCTTCGTCCACCGCCAGCGCCTTTATCTCCCGCTTTACGTCTCGCAACCACTCGTCACCAAGAACACTCATCTCGGTCGCCGTCTCGGTGTCCGCAAACGAAAGTATCCTCAGCGCCAAGGCAGGCATCTTGGGCAAAGTGAACGGCTGTTCCGGCATGGCACTCGGTTCCGGTTCAAAGGCAATTGCCGCGCTACTCATAGGTAACCCCTAGCTCTTTTCTCTTCAGTAGTCGACCGTCGATGACAAAGTCAATAAGGTAAGTGCCTTCCGAATAGGTGACGGAAGATGGTATGTCAAATCGCAGAAAGCCGGAATCTCCTTCTTTCGCGCCATCAGTTGTAGACCGGGTAATCAGCTTCCCCTCAATAGAATAGGCCGCCTCCTCACTATTGTCATTTTTTGCTACCGTGAGGCGGACCGTGTACTCCCTATTGTACTCCACACCGGTCAGTTCGACGAGGATCCCCCAGGGAGGGCCGTTGCGACGATCACCCGTGGATGATTCACGGCTACGGAGTGTGAGGGCGGAAAATATGCCGACCGCGCCATACCGATCATCGCTTTCATGAATTATGCGATCAGCAACTATGAAGTTGATTATGTCCAGCGCCATATCACCCACCACACCGTATCGTCGTATTCACGTCGTGTCAAGCCTCCCTAGCGTACCAGGTTCCTCCACCGTAGTCAAGCAACTCACGCCTGCGGGTGCGAACGTCTGAAACGGCACGCATCATCCAAGTCAGCGCGCCGGGCCGGATCAAGTCACCGGCGCACGGCCCCGAGCCGCGCATGGCGGTAGCGGTGATGGGCGGCGCACAGCAGCCGGAGATTGTCGGGCTCGGCGCTGGCCTCCATGCGCATACGGCACGACGTGATCGATTTCCAGCAGATTCCGGGAGCCGCACCGGCGCCCGCTGCCCCGGTCCACGTAGCTGCAGCAGAACAGCACCCACTGCACTCCGTGCCGGTCGCGCAGGCGGCGGCAGAAGGCCGCCCGATCCGCGGCCAACTCGGCCAATTCAGCGCGGTTGATCTTGAGGATTTCGGGCGCGGCCGCCAGGGCTGCGCGGGCGTGGTCGCGGTAGGCGTCGAGCAGCGTGGGCACCCCACGCCGGTGCGCCAGCCGCACCATCTCGGCGTATACCTCGGGATGCGCGCCGCCGATCGCGGTGCCGGCAATCACCACCGCCGCGGCGTTCCCCAGCAACTCCTCGTAGGCGGCCGCGAAGCGTTCCTGCTCAGCGCCGCTCGCTGCCGCGGCCGGCTCCACCAGTTCCGTTACCTGCCGCGCCGGCCCCGCCGCCGGCCCCTCCAGCAGCGTGACGCAGGTGCGGGTGTCGGCCGCCGTCTCCACCACACGCGCGCGATGCCCTCGCGGCGCAGGTCGGTCTGCATGCGGCGTCCGTTGGCCCCGCCCAGATAGGCCAGCAGCGGCGCCGGCACTCCCAGCGCGGTGAGCGCGCGCGCCACGTTGACTCCCTTGCCGGCCGCCGCGCGCCGCACTTCCCGCACCCGGTTCACGGCGCCCGCGGTCACGCGCTCGAATCGGTAGATGAGCTGCCACGCGCAATTCTGCCTGCACACCAGGATTATGCTGCATGCCCCACCTGCCCGCGCCTCCCTTGCGCCGCGACCGGCCGCGCCCGTACCCTACGGCTGCCTTCGCCCATGAAATACCTCGGCGCTCACGTATCCACCGCCGGCGGCCTGCACACCGCGCCGCCGCGGGCACAGGCGCTCGGCGCCACGGCGTTCGCCATCTTTACCCGCAACCAGCGGCGCTGGGCCGCCAAGCCCCTCACCGAGCAGGAGGCAGAATCATGGACATAGTGGACGCGCAAACGCGCAGTAGGATGATGTCCGGAATCAAAGGTCGCGACACGGTACCCGAGGTCGTCGTCCGGCGAGTCGCGCACCGCATGGGGTTCCGCTTTCGTTTGTATCGTAAAGACTTGCCAGGGAGGCCCGATCTAGTGTTCCCAAGGTACCGGGCCGTTGTCTTCGTTCATGGATGTTTCTGGCATAGACACCAAGGTTGCCGGTACGCCTACACTCCCCGGACCAGAGTGCGGTTTTGGATGGGAAAGTTCAGCGACAACGTCGCGCGGGACCGCCGAACAGAGCAAGCTCTGGTCACGCTCGGCTGGCGGATCCTGGTCATCTGGGAGTGCGAGACGCGCAACGAGGCAGTCGTGCGGGAGCGTCTTCGAGAGTACCTCCCCCAGACAGACTACGGGACAAGCGAACCAGCAACGTGATCACGGCATGCGACATCTTCTGCGGCGCCGGCGGTAGCAGCGCCGGAGCGCGGGCAGCAGGCATCACGATCGTAGCCGGCATCGACATGTGCCCGACCGCGACGGCAACCTTCGCTGCGAACTTTCCCGAAGCCCATGTCGTTACGAGTCGGCTTGAAGATGTTGACACCGACGAATTCAGCATCCGGGTGGGAAAGATTGACCTTCTCCTGGCATCGCCGGAGTGCCGGAACCACACCTGCGCCAGAGGCGCCGCGCCGCGAGACGAGTCCAGCCGTGCCACGGCGATGCAGGTCGTCGAGTATGCCCGTGCGCTCAGCCCGCGATGGGTCATTCTCGAGAATGTCATCTACATGCGCCCGTGGTCGCGGTACGGCGAGCTGAAGCGAAAGCTGAACGACCTTGGGTACCTCCTTGAAGAGCGCACGCTCGACGCTTCAGACTTCGGCGTGGCGCAAGCGCGGCGGCGGTTGTTTCTCATCGGCGATCGTGAACGGTCGCCCAACGTGACGCTTCACGGACGCCCCGGCAGGCGCAAGCCCGCCAAATCCATTCTCGATGCCACCGGAACCTGGAAGACCACGCCCCTGTTCAAGCCGAAACGCGCGCCCGCTACGATCGAGCGGGCCAAGCGCGGATTCGCCGCTCTCGGCGGGCGGTCCAGCTTCCTGCTGGTCTACTACGGCAGCGACGGCAGCGGGGGATGGCAGCCGCTTGACCGTCCCCTGCGCACCATCACCACGCTGGACCGATTCGCACTCGTGGAGCACAACGGCAAGACGTGGACCATCCGTATGTTGCAGGTGCCCGAGCTCAGGCGCGCCATGGGGTTCGGCGATCGCTTCGAACTGCCCGCCGGCACGCGCCGCGACCGAATCCGGCTTCTTGGCAACGGTGTCTGCCCTCCGGTGATGGAAGCGGTGGTCCGATCATTGATTTCCAAGGGATAACGGCGAACCGCCGAACTACGGCTCAATGGTGAGAGCGCGTGGATCGATGCTGACCCGATCCGGGAATACCACGAGGTTGGGCAGCACCGGGTTGCGGGCAGAAGGCGTGAGGAACCCCTGGCAACTGGTCCGGTGGTGGTATAGCGCTTCGCCGAGTTGCTGGGTCGGTGCCGGGCCGCTTGATGCTACCGCCGATGCAACCGTACGACTATCGTAGTCGAACCAGTCGCCGGTGAGCTCCTGGACAGTCGTCGTGACCGTAGAACGTCCACCACAGATTCGGAAGTCCGCAACCCGATCCAGACGCACGGTGACTCCGACCACGGACCAACCGCACGGAACCCGCCGAACGGGTCCACGTCGGGGATGTCCCAGCAGGCAGCCTACTTCAAGCAACGCACTAAACCGGTCCGGCGCCAGATACAGCAGAGGATAGCGGCCATCTTCTCGTTTGAATCTGGTAGTACTGCTCAACGTGTGCTGCCATGCCAGCGGATACCGGGCATACTTGCGAGGAACGGCCCGATACCACTGCGTCTTCCCGTATCCGCCTCCCGGCAACGCGCGGAGTGGCAGCTTTCCGACAGCGCAAGTCATGAGAAAGACCCATCATCGAGCGAATCGAGGAAACTCGAAATTTTCCGCAGCCGCGTTGCGTCGACTTCCCGGGCACGAAAAAACCGTCCGGGAGTATCATCTTCGAACATTGGGTTCGGAACGTCCAGCCACTGCTCGAAACTCTGCAGACGTCGTACGAATGGATCGAAACCCGGCATTTCCCGGAATCGTATTTCCAGACGACGCCGTACGATTTCCCGCACGGCCAGGGGGTGGCTGAGCGCCCTGGAAGTAGCGATCGCGTTCACGAGACGGTCGATAAGAAACAGCATGCCTACGTCGCCGCTGTCCAGCATTTGTCGCGGCGTCTGTCCGAAGTCGGTCAGATCGGCGTCCATCCAGTCACTCAGGGACGAGCTGCGCGACGGAAACCCAGGCGGCACGTCGTCAGTGCACGGCGTTTCGGCCGCGGCGAACAACCGGCGCAGGCGCCCGATGATTTCCTCCCGAGTGGGACGGTAGGGCTCCACCAACTCCGGATCGGCTTCCGGTTCGAAGAGAGCGGCAGCTTCGGGGAGCGTCGCAATCCGGGCGGCTATGTCCTCCATCAGCGCCGCTTCATCCCGGATGCCGCCGGCTTCGTCCAGATAGTCCGCCTTGGGCAGCGGCACAACGGTGGACGGCCTCGCCACCCCGTGATGGAGACGATCGGTAAGAAACTTGTAGAGTCCCGGAGCCTGATCCTGATACAGAGTCCATAACAGGATCAGATACGGCAGGGCCGGCTTGATCCTCCCTTCCAGCAATGCCCCGATCGTGCTGAAGTCGGTGCTATGATCACCGGCGATCGCCCCGCCACCAAGATGGAGATCGGCAAAGATCACTCGCACGTCCGGGCACGGTTCAATGTTCGCCATGTCCTCCGTAAAGGGAATCTGAAGGCAAGGCACGCCGCGGCGATTGAGACTGTTGGCCAAGGCCGCCAGATGATCCGGCTCGTCGTCAATGGCTATGACTTGCGGGGATCTCAGCATCACCTCTCTTCCTTGAATATCATGGCGACCACCGCCCCGTCGAACTCATCGGGCAGATCGACTTCGCCCTGCTGCGGAAAGGCTAGTCGGCCGTCGTTCAGCTCCATCGCCAGATTGGCATAGTACAGGCCAAGGCCCATGCCGTCCGGCTTGCGGGTGAAAAACGGCCGAACGAAGTGTTCGGGAACGTCGTCGGCGAATCCCGGGCCGTTGTCGGCAACGACGATTGCCGGACCGCCATCGAAGTCCCTCCACGTGCCCACGAACAGGCGGCGTTCGGAACCGTCGCCGTCCCCAGCGGCCTCCGGCCACCTTACCCGCAGCCAATAGATCGCGTTGTCGATCAGGTTGTTCAATGCCCCTAGCACCAATCCGAACGAAAAACTGGACTCGAAACCGGCGCCGTCGTCAAGCAGCGGGCAGACCAGCCCGACGCGATGGTAGCGCAGCCGCAGTAGATTGAATTGCCGGGCCGCGGCGACGAGCTTGCGGGCGCCGTGTTTGCGCTTACTGTCCCGTCGGAGCAACGTGGAAAAGCCGCCAAGGACCCGCATGAGTTCCTGGGCCTGCCGCGCGGCCCCTGCCAAGTCCTTGCCTTCCACGATTACCTGATGCAACGCGCGAACGCCCCGTTCTACCTCATGGAACACGACGGCGAGGTTGAGGCCGGACATCCCGGCCGCAAGCAGGGTATCCTGCATGTTCGTATAGTCCCGCTCGATTCTCGCGACGTATGGTTCGAAAGTATCGGCTTGGCCCTCCCGGTCAAGCGCCTTTCTCAACTCCGCGACCGGCTTTTCAATTCGGGATACCGTGGGGCCGCCCGGACTCGCAGCAAGCTGTCGGAGCCGTTCCTTGTCGAACTGGCGTTCTTCCTCCAGCGCCCCGAGCGCCCCGAGAACAATCTGGCGCAGACGCCGGCATGCGTCGTTTTCGACAAAGCCTTCGCGATTGGTCTTCTCCACGAGCTCGACCGACGACTGCAGCGACAGATGAACCGCCCCCAGGACGATGTTCCGGCTGATCCGACGGGTCGGGATGTTCACGCGCCGGAGGTCGAGGCCGAGCCAATCGTCGCCCTCCTCCCCGTAGTTGTACACGCGGATGCCGTCGCGGTAAACGCGAACCCCACCGTACTCATCAAGATACTCGGTCAGCAGTCGCGTATCCCCCAGACGCTGCAGCACCTCCCGGTCGCGGTCGAACACGTGAAACTCGCCGGACACGCGACCGATTCCCTGTGTCGTTCCGGCATCGGCGAGCACTTTCCGCGTCCTTCTCCCGTCATCGGAGCTCGGGGGAAGTTTCAGGCTTACGCCGACCTTCTCGACTGTTCTTCCGTCCAGCTTGAATCCTGGGACCTTCCTGAACTCATAGCGCCAGTCGAAGCATCCCTCGTCATCCAGCCGGAACGAGAACTTCCAGGACGCTCGATCGACCAGGGCGGCAAAGTCAGGCAGGTCTGATATCCAGTGTTCGTACCCGGGAACCTCAAGAGTAGCCCGGAAGCGTCCCGGTTCCTCGAATGGCGAGCAGATCGAGGTAATCTGATTGTGCAGCCGCCGCACTTCGCGCCGCGACCACACCGGAGGCCGCAGTTCACGGACCTCGATCCGCGTTCCGGTCGCGCCCTCGGAGAACACCTCGGGCTTGCGAAACCCTATCCGCACGGGCGCTTCGTCCAGGAACGGCTTATCGATCAGTTCATTCCAATCGATTTCCACCACGCATTCATCGGCATCTCGGGCGCGTGTCGTCAGCCGTATGTAGTTTCCCAGTTTGTGAACGGCGAACCTCCCCAGCCCTTTTTCGCCAAGAGGAAGTCGATTATACCTCGGAGAACGGCGACGCTCCGCCCGTTGCCTGCTACGGTGATCATCACCCGGCGCCAGCCACACCGAACGCAGCAAGTCCAGGGTCATGCCTTCGCCATCGTCGGTAATCGTGATCGCCGGCTCGCGTGCTGGAAGGTCGAACCCCGCAAGGTCCGGTTGATCGCCCGCGTCGGGTTCGTCCTGCGCGCCGACGTCGATCCGGATCACTGCCTCGTTGGCGTCCGCGTCGTAGGCGTTCTTGACCAACTCGAAGACCGCCAGCCGCGGACTGCCGATCAGTTCGTCGCCAAGCAACTGAAGCACTCTGGCCCGGGGCCGGAATGGCTGACTGACTTCTCCGAGCGTCACCGGATCATGCTACCATACGCGCGCCAATTGAGAACCGATCTGTCGGCGCTCGTCGCCTTGGCATCCGTCCGAGAGCGGCATCACTCCTTGAGCAGCGGCGCCGCCCGGCGCACGATCTGGAACGCCACGCCCCACGGGTCGCGCATGAACAACAGGACGTCGCCCGCCGGGTTGTGGACCGGGTCGCCGTCCACCGTCGCGCCGGCCGCCACCAGACGGTCGCGGTCCGCGTCCAGGTCGTCGGTCAGGAACGCCAGGTGCACCTGATAGCGGTCGCGCTCGCTCCACTGCGGCGGCGCCGGCTCCTTCCAGGTGTACAGCTCCAGCATGCTGCGCCCGGCGGAGTCGGCGACGAAGGTGGCGCGCGGCGGGGCGTCGCCGGCGCTGACGATCTGCATGCCGAGATGCTCGACGTACCACGCCGCCATGGCGCGCACGTCGGGCACGTTGAGGGCAATGTGCTCCAATCTCATGCCCCCTACGCTACCCCACCCGCGCCCTGCCCCGCCAGCCCTCTCCGGCAGGCAAAGCGGCGGCGGAGGAGGGGGTTAGAGGGTGCGGGCTTCGAGCCAGTCGGGGGTGACTTCGATGCCGAAGCCGGGGGCATCGCTGGGGATCAGGTAGCCGTCGCGGATCACCGGGGTGCCGGGCAGGCACACCATTTCCTCGAGTGGCACGCCGGGGGGCGCCGCGGCCTCGGAGCGCTCGCCCCAGGTTACCGCGGGCATGGCGAACGAGAGGTGCTGGCCGAACGGGGTGTTCATGCCGGCGTGGGCGATGACGGAGAGGCCGGCGGCGTCGGCGAGGTGGCAGATGCGCACCGCGTTGCTCAGCCCCCCGCACCACTGCAGGTCGGGCTGCAGGATGTCCACCAGCCGCCGCTCCACCGCGCCGGCGAAGCTGCCCACTCCGTGCCAGTGCTCGCCGGAGGCAAGCGTTACCCCCGGCAGGCGGCGGCGCACCGCGGCGTAGCCCTCCGGGTCGTCCGCGGGCAGAAAATCCTCCAGCCACTTGATGCGGTAGGGCCGCAACGCCTCCCCCAGGCGCACCGCGTACTCCACGTCCAGGGAGAGCCAGCCATCCACCGCCAGCTCCACGTCGTCCCCCACCAGCTCGCGGGCGCGCGCCACCCGCTCCTCGGTGCGGCGCAGGCCGGGCAAGCCCTGTTCCGGCCCCTCGGTAAGGAAGATCTTTACCGCCCGGAAGCCCAGCTCCAGGAACCACTCCAGGCTGGGTTCCATGCCGTAGGTGAGGTCGGTGTTGCTGGCGTAACAGAAGATGCGTTCCTTCTGCGGACCGCCGAGCAACTCGTACACCGGGCGCCGCAGCAGCTTGCCCTTGAGGTCCCACAGCGCCAGGTCGATCGCGCTCATGGCGTAGCTGGCGAGGCCGGCGACGCCGAACTGGGACGCCGCGCGCCGCATCAGGTCCCACGCCTTCTCGGTGGCGGTGACCGGCTGGCCCACCAGCAGCGGCGCGAAGTGGTCGTTGATGAGCGCCGTCACCGGCGCGCCGTGCAGGGTCAGGCCCAGTCCGCAGGTGCCGTCCTCGGCAGTGGCCACGCACGCCACGCGCGGCCAACTGCTGGCCTGGCCGCCCTTCCCCACCTTCCCCCGCGGCGCACGGGGGTAGCGGTCCAGGGGGTGGTTGAAGCGGCGCGGTCCGCCGCCGGCGTCGACCGCGGCCACGCGCGGCGGGGTGGTGGGGCGCACCGCCAAGTCGACGCCGGCGGCGCGGATCTGCTTGATGCGCATCGGCACGGCGGCTACTCCTCGGGCGGCCCGGCGGTGGTGAATGCCTCCAAAAAGTCGTTCACCATCCACACGAACAGCAGGAACGGGTAGTCGGAGGCGGAGGAGGTCGCCGGATAGCTGTTGCCGTCGCGGGCGAACACGGTCAGCGTGTGCGCGTCGCCGGCCTCGGTGTTCAACGTCAGCTCGAGCACCTCGCTGCCCGGCGCCGGCGCGGCCTCGGCAAAGCGGAAGGTGCTGAGGTTGGCGAGGCGCTGCAGGGCCGCGTTGACCTTGGCGGTATCCCATTCCCCGCCGCCGGTGGTCATCCATTCGGCGGCCGCGTCCTCCTCCGGCGAAGGGCGCTTGAGCAGCACCAGTTCCTCGCCGGGGCTGCGCGCCGTAATCACGCCCACCGTCTCCGCGTTCACGGTCAGCACCAGCTTGTCGCGCAGCACGTCGGCCACCAGCGGGAAGTAGTTGCCCAGGTCTCCCGCCGCCTGATACACGCGGCGGTCACCTTCCAGCTTGACGTAGGTGTGCTGATAGGTGCGCGCCTCCTTGCCGATTTCGATGGTGCGCAGCACCTCGTCGCCGCGGTAGGCGGTGACCCGCAACGCCGACTCGGGATCCAGCTCGAAGCGGCTGTAAGCGGCGTACTCCGACACCAAGTCGGTAACCCGGATGCCGGCCAGCATCTGCACCATCGTATCCACCTGCTGCGCGGCCGCGGGGAATTCCTCGGGTTCCAGTACCCAGCCGTCGTCCGCGCGCCGTACCGTCAGGCTGCGCTCGCCCTTGGCCACCTCGACGCGGTCCACCTCCGCCGCCGCCAGCTCGGCAAGCTGCGGCAGTTCGTAGAGCAGCCGGTCGCGGTTGCGCAGCCCCAGGTAGAGCAGCAACCCGACGATGATGAGCACCGGCAGCAGGTAGCGGGTCAGCAACCGTTGCAGGGTCATCACGACGCCCCTCCGCCCTTGCCTTTGGCCTTGCCCGTTCCGTTGCCCTTGGACGTGGCGCTGCCTTTGGGAGTGGCGCTGGCTTTGACCTTGCCCTTGCCGCCCGGCGCACCGCGCGCCGCGCCGCCGGCTGCCCCGGCTGTGCGCCCGGCGCCCGGCGGCGCACTACCCCCGGGCGCAGCCCGCCCGCCGCCCGGCGGCGCGTCACCCCCGGGCGCGGCCCGCCCGCCGCGCGGTGGCGCGTCACCCCCGCCGTCCGCCCCAGCGCCCGCCCCCGGGGGCGGCGCACTACCACCGGCCGCGCCGGCGGCGAACTCCGCGCGGATGCGGCGCCGGCGCATCTCGCCGAGCAGCCACACCGCCACGCCGGCCAGCACCACCAGCGCCGGCAGGCCGGCCACGGCGAAGGTCTTGAGGGCGGTGCGCGCCGGCGGCTCGATGGTGCGCAACGGGCGCACCCGCCGGCCCTTGGTGCGCATCAGCGCGCGGTCCTCGCGCCCGTTCATGGCGTCAATCAGGTTGAGCACGAGCAGCGCGTTGGGGTTGCGGCCCTGCACGTCGATAAAGCCGCTGCCCAGAATTGCCGAGGTGCCCACCACGAACAACGTCCCTTCCCCCTCGGGGGTAAAACTCTGCTCGGCCTGCAGCTCCTCGGCGGAGATCACCGGCGCGGCGTCCTCTTCATCATCCTGCGACGAAGGCTCCTCGCGCGGGCGTTCGGGAATCTCGCGGTCCGCGAAGTAGCTGCTAAAGGAGCCCTCGGCCAGAATCGCCAGCGGGAACGCGGCGCGCTCATCCTCGCCCGGCGGCTCCGCCCCCATCAGGTCGATCTGCCCCGCCATCTCCCAGGCGGTCGCCGATGTGCGCAGCGCCTCGGTGTAGGTAACCCCGGCCTGTTGCCCGCTCACCACCTCCAGCGGCGAGATGTTGAGCATGATCAGCTCCTCCAGGTTGGTGAGAAACGGCACGCTCTGATCGATCTGATCTTCCTGCAGCCGCGGCGCAAAGTAGATTTCGCTCTCCACGAAGCCGCCGCGCGGCGACGGCTGGCGCTGCACGAACGACTGCTCGTCGAGCACGTAGGACTGCTTGAGCCGGATTCCGTAGTGCTCCAGCATCGCCTCCAAACCGGTCTCGCGGGGCAGATGGAAGGCGCCGCCCCCGCCGAATCCTCCGCCCTGGTTCACGAAAATGTTGTGCGAGTCCAGGAACAGCATCAGCGACCCGCCGCGCAACAGAAACTGGTCGATCTGAAACAGCGCCCACTCGTTGAGTGGCTCCTGCGGGCCGACCACCAGCATGCTGCGCAGGCCCTCCGGCACCGGGCGCTCCTCCAGCAGTAGGCCGCGGTAGGTGTACTCCGCCGATACCAGTTGGAACAGGTTGGTGAGCTCCGCCTCCACCACGTCGGTCGGGGTGGTGGGATTGGCGCGTCCGCGGTAGGGCGGCGTCTCGAAGTCGGCCAGGTAGCCCATCTCCTCCTGGGTGCCGAGCAGGTTCTTGAGGGTGTCGTCCAGGGAGCGGCGGATGGTCTCCTGGTCGGCAATCTGGTAGCCCATGATGCTGGCCTGCAGCAGGTTCATGGTGATGGTGGTGCCGGCCGAGGTCACCGACACGCCGGCGTAGGCGATCTCGGCGCTGCCGTCCGGGGCCTGGAGCTGCAGCGGCGCCAGACGCAGGCGGGTCGCCTCCTCCGGCGTCACCAGCTCGGCGTTGGCGTCGACGTGCTCGAACTGCAGGCGGTCGAAGTAGCCGGCGTTGAGCTCCCTGACCAGCCCCTCGATCTCCGCCGGAATCTCCTCCACTCCCGGCGCCAGCATGGCGAGCGAGGACGAAAAATAAAGCTGCACCTTGATGTCTTCTTCCAACGCCAGCAGGCGGCTGATGCGTTCGGTGAGCTTGGTGATCGCCTCGGTGATCGTGAGCTCCAACTGGTCGGTGTCGGTGATCGACGGGATGGTCTCGATCAGGTCGCCGTGAATCAGCGCCATGCCGGTATAGGCGGTGCTCAGCGTCACCTCGTCGCGGTCGAGCTGCTCGATCTGGATCGGATAGATCAGGTACTGGCGCGCCAGCTCCTCGTTGGCGATTGCCTCTTCCTGGCCCACCTCCTCGGCGCCCATGGCGACAAACTGGTAGTTGAACAGGTCACCGCCGTGCACCGCGTACTCGTCAAGCAGGTCGCGCACCTCCTGCTCCACCGTGTTGTAGGGGGCGGGCAGGTTGGGCGTAAAGAAGGCGCGGATGGTGAGCGGCTCGCGCAGCGCCGAGACCGCGTCGATGCTCGGCGGCGACAGGGCGTAGAGGCCGCCCTCGGTAAGGTCGAAGCGCCGGAACAGGCCCGACGCCGAGGAGACGTTGATCATCACCACCGCGCCGAGAAACAGGGCGATCTCCAGTACCCGCAAGCCGGTGCGCAACGGCTTGTTGCCGCCGCGGCCGCCGTGGTCTTCGCGGCCCCTCATATGCGGCGCTCCACCACCAGGTTGGTGGCGTACAGGCTCACGCCCGCGGCGCTCACGAAGTACACCACGTCGCGCGAGTCGAGCACCCCCTTGGCGACGTTCTGAAAGTGATAGTCGGCGCCGAGGTACTGCAGCACGCCGGTGAGGCCGGCGGGGATGAAGAACAGCATCTTGTCGATCAGCACCAGGAAGGCGCACAGCGTGAGGCCGATGATAAAGGCCACGATCTGGTTCTTGGTGAGCGCCGACGCGAACAGGCCCACCGCGCAGTACAGCGCCGCCAGGAACACTGCGCCGACGTAGCCGCCCACCACCGGGCCGGCGTCCAGGTCGCCCAGGGCGGCGACGATGAGCGGGTACGCCAGGGTGGGCACCAGCATCAGCAGGATGAACAGCAGGCTGCCGGTGAACTTGCCCAGCAGTACGTCGAAGCGGGTCATCGGCAGGGTGGTGAGCACCTCGTAGGAGCCGGTGCTGAACTCCTCGGCGAACACGCGCATGGTCACCGCCGGCACCACCAGCCCCAGGGTCATCGGCAGCAGGCTGAAGAAGCCGCGCAGGTCGGCGCGCCCGTTGAGAAAGAAGGGCGTAAAGAAGAACCAGCCGGTGACGGTGAGGAAGATGACGATGACGATGTACGCCACCGGCGAGCCGAACGCCGCCCTCAGCTCGCGCGTCACCACGCGGAAGAAGGCCGCGCTCATGAGGCCGCCTCCTCCCCGGCGGCGCCGCCGCCGGGGTTGCCGCCGGGGACTGCACGGCCGGGGGCTGCACGGCCGGGGGCGCCGTTGCCAGGGGCGGGGTTGCCGGCCGCCTTGCCGGAGGCGCCGTTGCCGCCGGCGCCACTGCCGGGAGGATGGCCGCCGCCGGGGCCGTGAGCGGCGGCGCCGGTGAGCTCGCGGAACGTGTCCTCCAGCGAGTGGCCTTCCGAGTTCAGGCCGGCCACCACCCAGTCGCGGCGCTTGATGGCGGCGTACAGCTCGCGCAGGTTGGGGCGGACGCAGTTGACGTCCACCAGCAGGGCGCCGGCGGCGGGCAGCGGCGCGTTCAACACCCGCTGCACCCGGTCCACGCCCGGCACCGCCAGCAGGTGGCGCTGCACCTGATCCAGCGGCGCGTCCAGCAGCGCCAGCCGCACCACCATACCGGAGACGGCGCGCGCCTTGACCAGCGCGGCGGTGCCGTCGGCCACCACCCGCCCGCGGTTGATGATCACGATGCGGTCGCAGGTGCTCTCCGCCTCGCTGAGGATGTGGGTGGAGAAGATGACCGTCTTCTCGCGCCCGGCCTCCTTGATGATGGAGCGGATCTCGACGATCTGATTGGGGTCGAGGCCGGAGGTCGGCTCGTCCAGGATCAGGATGTCGGGATCGCTGAGCATGGCGTGGGCCAACCCGACGCGCTGCTTGTAGCCGCGTGACAGCTCGCGGAACGGGCGGTGAATCACGTCGCCGAGGCCGCACAGCTCGGTCATGGCGCGGATGCGCGCGCCGCGGCGGTTGGGGTCGAGACGGCGCACGGCGCCGACGTACTGCAGGTAGTCGTGGACCACCATGTCTGCGTAGAGCGGGGCGAATTCCGGCAGGTAGCCGATCAGGCGCTTCACGGCCAGCGGATTCTCCGCCACGTCCATCTCCTGCACCCGCACCGTGCCGGCGGTAGGGGTGAGGTAGCCGGTGACGATCCGCATGGTCGTGGTCTTGCCGGCGCCGTTCGGTCCGAGCAGGCCGAGGATCTCGCCGCTGTCGACCGAGAAGCTCACCCCGTCCAGGGCCCGGGTAACGCCGTAGTCCTTGGTGAGATTGCTGATCTGGATCATAGTTTGGGATTTTTCACGGCGGGACCGCGCGCGGCGGCCGCGCCCGCCCCATTGATGTACCACAATCCGGCGCCGAAGTGAATACGCCGCCGCCGGAATCCGCCGGAATCCGGGCGCCCCCGGCCCGGGCCTGCCGGCCACGCGCGCAGGCCTCCCTCCTCCCATGCCGGAGGAGTGGCGCCGCGTGGCGGATGCGGCTATGCTGGCGGCGGTGGACACGACTATTGATGCCAGTTGGTACCGGCGCCCGCCCGATACCCCGCAGCGGCTCAGCGCCGGCGGCTTGGTGTGCGCCCTGCGGGAGGGCCGCCTGCTGGTGGCGCTGGCGCGCGAGGGCGACTGGCCGGCCTGCATCATCCCCAAGGGTGGCGTCGAGCCGGGGGAGGACGTGGAAGCGGCGGCGCGGCGGGAGATTGAGGAGGAGACCGGGTTCACGGACCTGACCCTGCTCGGCAAGCTGGGCGTGCTGGAACGCCTCACCTTCGACCGCGCCCATTGGACAGTGACCCACCTCTTCGCCTACCTGACCGCCGAGCAGGCGGCAACGCCCAGCGACCGCGCCGCCCACCCGCAGCCGGCGCTGTGGTGCCGCCCCGACGCCCTGCCGCCCATGCTCTGGCCCGACCAACGCCGCCTCATAGAACAAAACCACGCCCGCCTGCTCCGCTGGACCGCCCGCGCTCTACAGCCGGTAAAGGAGCGCCCCGAACACCCCTGACCCGCCCCGCGTGCTTACGGGGTCTCGCCTCCTCCCGCCGCGGCCACTCGCGGGCGCGGCGCCCGTTGAGCAGGATCGGAACCGCCAACTGGACAGTATAGTTACCAGTCGGGCTACGATCCAGCCAGCGTCATGACCATTGGAACGCCCGCAGGCCCCTCCCTCGAGACCCTCCGGGGCATGATCCTGGACTTCCAGGAGGCATCGCAACCCACCGGCGTGCCGCGGCGGGTACGCCTCGAGACGGTGGCCGGCAAGGCCGCGGTGTGTATCGGCGTGCGCCGCGGCGGCAAGTCCACCCTGCTCTTCCAGATCATGGATCGGCTGCTGGCGGATGGCGTTTCGCGCCACAACCTCCTCTACCTGAACTTCTTCGATGACCGCCTGCACGGCCTGCGCCATTCCTCGCTGGCGCTCATTCCCGAGGCGTACTACTCGCTCTACCCCGAAAAGAAGAACGCGGAGACGGTGTATTGCTTCTTCGACGAGATCCAGGCGGCGCCGGGTTGGGAGCCGTTCGTGGACCGGCTGCTGCGCACCGAACGCTGCCAAGTCTACCTCACCGGGTCGTCCGCGCAACTGCTGTCGCGCGAGATTGCCACGCAGATGCGCGGGCGGGCCCTGGCGTGGGAGCTGTTCCCGTTCTCGTTCCGCGAGTTCCTGGATTACCGGGGCATCACCGCCGGCGGCGCGCTTTCGACCAAGCGGCGGCTGCTGATTCGGAAGGGGTTCGAGGAGTACTGGGAGCGGGGCGGGTTTCCCGAGGTGGCCGGCGCCGGCGCCGAGTTGCGGGTCAAGATCCATCAGGAATACTTCCACACGATCCTGTACCGCGACGTGGTGGAGCGCCACGATGTGTCCCATCCGCGGGCGGTCGCCGACCTCGCGCACCGGCTGGTCGACAACGCCGCCTGCCTCTACTCGGTCAACAGCCTTACCGGCTACCTCAAGTCGCTCGGCCACCGGTTCCCCAAGTCCGCCGTGGCCGCCTGCCTGGAGTGGTTCGAGGACGCCTACTTCCTGTTCACGGTGCGCCTCTTTGACGCGTCGGCGGCGCGCAGGAATACCAATCCCAAGAAGGTCTACTGCATCGACCACGCCCTGGTAACCTCGGTCTCGGCGCGGATTCTAATCAACTCCGGCCATCTGCTGGAGAACCTAGTGTTCGTCGCGCTACGCCGGCGCCACGACCGGATCTACTACTACAAGACCGGAACCGGGCGGGAGGTGGACTTCGTGGTCCCGCGGCGCCGCGACCGGCCCCTGCTGGTACAGGTATGCGAATCCCTGGTGGACCCGGCAACGCGCCGCCGCGAGACTGCGGCGCTGCAGGCCGCGATGGCCGAGCTGGAGGTGGATCACGCGACCATCGTCACCCGCCGCGAGCAGGAGCGGATTGAGAGCGGCGGCCGGACCATCGACGTGCTGCCCGCCTGGCGCTTCCTGCTCGACTCGTAACGCGCCCACTGCTGCCAATCGATTGTCAACCCTGTCAACCCGTTGGTGGTTCTTCCTTGGCCCCAAGGCCTGCCCACACAGGAAGGCGGGGGTTACGGGCGCTTGGAGTCTGCGGACGTTTGGTCCTGTCGTAACACCTCGGTGAGGAAGGCGGCGGTGAGGGCAACGGCCTCGGCGGTGTTCTGCTCGAGGGTGCGGCCGGAGCGCTTGCGCGGTTTGAGGCCGTGGTCGCCGTCGGTGATCCAGTGGATGGTCAGCGCGGGGGAGAGGCGGTAGCCGGGCACCTCGTCGCGGTTGCCGAAGGGGTCGCGCTCGCCCTGCAGGATCAGCGTCGGGGTGCGCAGGTCGGCCAGGTGGGCGGTGCGCAGCTTGTCGGGGCGGCCCGGCGGGTGGAACGGGTAGGCAAAGCAGATCAGGGCGCCCACCCCGCACTCGTCCGCTACCAGGCTGGCGATGCGGCCTCCCAACGAGCGCCCGCCGATTGCCAGGGCCGCGGCGCTGCCATAGTCCGCGGCCGCCCGCGCAATTACCGCACGCCAAGTCTCCTCCAGCACCGGCTGGCGGTCGGGCCCGCCGCCGCGGCCGCTTGCCCGGCGGCGCTGCATGTAGGGGAACTCAAAGCGCACTACGCGCACCCCCGCCAGCGCCAGCCCGCCGGCCAGCAGGTTCATGGCCGGCGCGTCCATTGGTTGGCCGGCGCCGTGAGCCAGCACCAGGGTGCGGCGTGCGTCGTCCGGCCCGGTAATCAACAACTCCACCTGGTTACCTCAACTTGCCCGCTCCGGGACGCCACTGGCGGCTCGGCTGGGGTCGGCCTGCCACACGGGACGGCACGGGCACGATGGAGTTCACAGGGCGCCGGCGTGGGCGCTGTGGAAGGTGTCGGCGCCGCCGCGCAGGCGGGCGCCGTCGCGGGCGATTGCCACCGGGCTGGCGAACGGACTCATGCCCTCGGTGACGTAGCGCGGATCAATCGCGGCCACGTGGTGGCGGCGGTCGCGCAGCTCGTCGATCACCTCGGCCGGGATGCGCCCGTCCACGGCGGTCAGCGGCGTGCTGCAGTCCAGCCTGGGCGTATCAATCGCCTCCTGCGGGCCGAGTCCGAAGTCGAGCATCTTCACCACCAGATTGGTGACGCAGTTGGTGATGCGGCGCCCGCCGGAGGCGCCCACCGCCAGGCGCGCGCCGCGCTCGTCGAGCACCAGCAGTGGCGACATGTTGTTCAGCGGCAGCTTGCGCGGGGCGATGGAGTTGACGTGGCCGGGCACCGGATCGAACCACATCATGCCGTTGTTGAGGATCACCCCGGTGTCGGCCGCCACCAGCCCGGAGCCGAACCCGGACATCAGCGTGTTGGTCAGCGACACGGCGTTGCCGTCGGCGTCCATCACGCACAGGTGGGTGGTGCCGTCCTGGTAGATGGGCGCGCTGCCGGGAGCGCGATGCGGGGCGCTCCGGCCCTCCTCCCGCCACGGGTCCCCGGCCCTGAAGCGCTGCGGCGCCTTGTCGCCCACGCGGTCCCAGCGCCGCGCGGCGTAGGCGCGGGAGGTGAGGCCGCGCCACGGCACCGCGGCGCTCTCCGGGTCAGCCAGGAAGGCGAAGCGGTCGGCGTAGGCCAACCGCGCCGCGCAAACGTAGCGATGCAGCGCCTCCGCGGTGTTGTGGCCGCAGGAGGCCAGGTCGGTGCGGTCCAGCAGTTGCAGTGTCATGGCGCTGGTGATGCCGCCACTGGCGAACGGCGCCGCCCGCACGCGCAGATCGCGGTAGCGCACCTCCAGCGGGCCGCCGGCGGCGCCGCCGGCGTGCCAGTGGAACGGGCGGTAGCCCGCCAGGTCGGCGCGGCTGAGCAGGCCGCCCGCGCTCTGCACCGCCTCCACCAACCGCTTGGCAACGTCGCCGCCGTAGAAGCCGGCCGCGCCCTCGGCGCCGACCGCCTGCAGCGTATCGGCCAGTTCGGGCTGGCGAATCTTTGCCGGCTCGGCCCATACCGGTTCCCCGCGGCGGTAGCCGGGGCCGGGAATCTTGATGCCGGCCGGCAGCTCACCGGCGGGCAGGAACGCGCGCCGCAGCTCCGGGCAGCGGGTCAGCTTGCCAAGCTGCTGGGCGAACGCCATCAGGTCGTGGAACTCGGGCGCGAAGCCGCCGCGCGCCAGCTCCACGGCGGGCGCGATTACCTCTTCCAGGGGCAGCCGCCCCAGGGCGCGGTGGGCGGCGGTGAGCCCCGCCACGGCGCCGGGAACGGCGACGGAGCGGGCGCCTTCCAGATTGGCGTCGTCCGCCACCCCCGGCCAGCCGAAGTCGCCCACCGCCGGGGCGCCGGTCAGGCGGTACATGTCCGGGGTCGCCGCCACCGGCGCCCGCATCGGGAACCCGAACACGCCGCCGCGCTCCCCCAACTGGTACACCAGGTAGCCGCCGCCGCCGAGGCCGCTCGACGCCGGCTCCACCACCCCGACCGCGAAGGCCGCGGCCACCGCGGCGTCGATCACGTTGCCGCGCGCGCGCAGCATGTCCAGGGCCGCGGCGCTGGCCAACCGGTGCTTGGTGGCCACCATAGCGCGCTCGCCGCGCGCCTCCTGCTTGCTGCTCGAAAAGACGCTGTCACTCACCGCGCGACCCTCACCCCGCCCCGGCGGGCGCCGCCGTGAGCGCGGTTTCGAACTGCCCGGTGGCGAGCAGCACCAGGGTGCAGGCCTCCAGATAGGGGATGCCATGGCGGTCCAGGGCGCCCTTCAGCTCCGCCGACTCGGTACCGGGGTTGAGGATCACGCGGCGCGGGCGGGCGGCGACGATGTCGTCGATGAGCGGCCCCACGTGGCGCGGCCCGACGTACACGGTAAGCGTGTCCACGCGGCCGCCCGCGCCGGCCAGGCTCGCCGCCGCCGGCAGCCCCTCCACTTCCGCATGCGCCGGGGTGACCGGCACGACCTCGTAGCCGTGCTGCCGGAGGGCGCGTAGCGCGCGGTTGGCGTACCGCTGCGGCTTACGGCTGGCGCCGAGCACGGCGACCCGGTGCTGCGCTGCTGTCATGCCGCCCAGTCTACGCCGCGGCGCGGCCGCCGGCAAAGCGCGGGCGGGCGGCGGTGGCGCGGGCCGCGGGGTACTGCGGACGCCGGGGCCGCCCGGCACGCCACGGGCGAACGCGGCGCGAGCGGACGCGGCGCCGGGGCGGGGCGAACGCGCACGGGCGGACGCGGCGCGAGCGGACGCCGACGCCACGCCACGCCGGGCCGGGGTTGCGCGGTGCCTTACCCGCGCGCAAGCATGGCGCGATGCCGCCCCCTGCCACGCCTGCCGCTGCCACGCCCGCCCCGGCCGCTGCCGGCGCCGCTCCTGGCGACGCCTCCGGGGTACCGCCGGCGCGGCCGCCGGGTCCATGGCGGCGGTGGCGCTGTTCGCCGCCGGCGGCCACTTCAGCATCGAGTTGGTCTCCAACTTCCTGCCCATCGTCTATCCAATCCTGGTCGCCGAGGCCGGCTTCTCGTTTGCCCGGGTGGGCACCGTCACCCTGGTCGCCACCCTGGGAATCACCCTGCCGCAGCCGCTGCTCGGGCTGGTGCTGAAGCGTTTTGCGGCCGGCCGCCTGGTGCTCCTGGCGGTGGTGTGGTGCGGCCTGTTCTACGGCGCCGTGGGGCTGGCGCCGCAGTTCGGGTGGCTGCTGGTGTGGGTGGCCCTGGGCGGGCTCGGGTCGGCGCTGTTCCACCCCGCCGGCGCCGTGGTTGCCGCGGCCGCCCACCGCCGGCGGCGCGGCGCCTCCATGTCGATCTTCTCGGTGGGCGGCAACCTCGGCGCGGCCCTGAGTCCGCTGTTGATGGCCGCGGTCATCGGCTGGCAGGGGCTGCGCGGCACGCTGGTCACCGTGCCCCTGGCGCTGGTCATGGCCGCGCTGCTGTGGCTCGCCGGCGGGCGCGCCGCGGCTGCCGGCGGCCTCGCCCGGCCGCAGCGGCCGGGCGCCGGTCCCCGCCCCGCGCCTCCGCCAACCAAGCCGGCGACGGCAGCGCGCGCCGCCCCCGGCGCCCCGCTGCCCGCGGCAGCCGCCCGCACCACGACCGCCGCCGCTACCGGGGCTTTGGCCCTGGCCTTGATCGTGTTGTTCGCCATGACGCGGGCCTGGTATCAGGTATCGCTCACCACCTACCTGCCGTTGTGGATCGCCGCCCACGACGGCGCCGGTATCGGCCCCGCGCAGGCGTTGTTCGTGCTGGTGGGCAGCCTGCCCGCCGGCAGCCTGCTGGGCGGCGCGCTGTCGGACCGCGCCGGGCGCTGGCCGGTGGTGCTGGCCGCGGCCGCGTTGCTGGCGGCGGCCAACGGCGTCCTGCTGGCGGTCGGCCCCGGCGCCCACCCCGCGGCCGTGCTGGCCCTGACCGGCGCCATCGGCTGCCTGATCGGCATGACCTACCCGGTGGCCATCATCATGGCGCAGGAGGCGTGGCCGCGCGACGTCGGCTTGGCCGGCGGCTTGGTGATGGGGTTGGGCTGGCTGCCGGGGGGCGTCGGCGCGTCGGTAGTCGGAGCGCTGGCCGACCGCGCCGGTCTGGAGGGCGCGTTGGCTACGCTGACGATTCCGTTGCTGGCCGGGTGGCGGCGCTCGGCGCCTACGCCGCCATCACGCGGACCACCGCACGGCGCCGGGCCGGGCCGCGGGTCTTGTGACGCCGCCGCCCGCGGCGTAGGGTGCGCGGGTGATTTCGGAGTTCACCGCCGCCGGCCCCGCTGCGGCCGACGGCCGCCCCTTCGACACCCGTTCCCCGTGGCGCTGGCTGGCCTCGCATCTGCGGCGCCATCCCTGGCTGCTCGGCGGCGCGGCGCTGTTCTCCGTCATCGGCTGGTCGCTGTTCGGACTGGGGCCGGTGATGGTGGGCCGGGTGGCGCAGGTGGTGATCGACGGTCAGGGCGCCGCCGCCCTGCTCGCGGCCGCGCTGCTGGTGCTGGTGGTGCTGCTGGGCGACTCCGTGTTCGCGCTTTCCAACAGCCTGTGCGCGGTCACCCTCGGCCACCGCCTGGAACGCGACGCCCGCGACGAACTCTACCGCAACCTGCTGGGCAAGAGTCAGACCTTTCACAACCGGCAGCGGGTGGGCGACCTGGTGGCCCGCGCCACCGACGACACCCGCTATCTCAATCAGATGATCCACCCCGGCCTGATGTTCACCGCCGACATGGTGCTGGGGTTTGCGGCGCCGCTGGTGTACATCAGCCTGCTCGATCCCCGGCTGCTGCTGGTGCCGGCGCTGTACGCGGCGGCGTTCGCGGTGACGGTGCGCGACTACGTACGCCGCCTCGGACCGGTGTTGATGAATCAGCGCACCCAGTACGGGCGCGTGGCGGCGGCGTCCGAAGAGGCGATCTCCGGCATCGAGGTAGTCAAGGCCGCGGTGCGTGAGACCTGGGAGCGCAAGCGGTTCCATAGCGCGGCCGGCATCTTCCGCGATCTGTTCGTGCGCCAGGGCAAGATCGAAGCGCTCTACCTGCCGATGCTGCTGTACGGGGCGGCGATCGCCCTGGCGCTGCTGCACGGCATCCTGCTGCTGCGCGCCGGCAGCATCGAGCTGAGCCAACTGATCACGCTGGTGGGGCTGATGAATCTGCTGCGCATTCCCACCTTCATGTCGGCGTTCACCTTCTCGATGGTGCAGAACGGACTCGCGGGGGCGCGGCGGATTCTGCACGTGCTCACCGCCACCACCGAGTTGGACCAGAACCGCGGCGGACGCCAGGCCGCGGTGCGCGGCGCCATTGCTTTTGAAGGAGTCAGCTTCGGCTACCGCGACAACCAGCGGGTGTTGATCGACGTCGACGTGCGCGTCGCCGCCGGCGAGACCGTCGCCATCGTCGGCCAGACCGGCTCCGGCAAGACTACCCTCACCCAGTTGGTGAACCGCACCTACGATCCCGGCGCCGGGCGCATCACCATCGACGGCGTCGACCTGCGGGAATGGAACCTGACCAGCCTGCGCTCGCAGGTGGCCAACATCGAGCAGGACGTGTTCCTGTTCTCCCGCACCGTGGCCGAGAACATCGCCTTTGCCCGCCCCGGCGCCAGCCGCACGGAAATCGAAGCCGCGGCCCGCGCCGCCGCCGCCCACGACTTTATCAGCGCGTTCCGGGAGGGCTACGACACCTCCGTTGGCGAACGCGGCGTTACCCTGTCGGGCGGCCAACGCCAGCGGCTGGCCCTGGCGCGCGCCTTTCTCAAGGACCCGCGCATCCTGATCCTGGACGACTCGACCAGCGCCATCGACAGCGCCACCGAGGATGAGATCCAGCGCGCCCTGCGCAGCGTGCAGCAGGGGCGCACGACGCTGATCATCACCCACCGCCTGTCCCAGATCAGGTGGGCGGACCGCATCCTGGTGCTGGCCGGCGGGCGGCTGGAGGCCTCCGGTAGCCACGACGAGCTGCTGGCGACCTCAACCGTCTACCGGCGCATCTTCAGCCACTACGACGTCGCTCTGCCGCCGTTGCGCGCGCCCGCCCCGGCGCCGGCCGGCAACGGCGCGGCGGCGGCCGCTTTCAACACGGTCAACGGGGGGCCGCGGTAGTGGGCTTCCTGATGGACGGCATTGGCGCCGAGGAGTACGACCGCACCTACGGCGACCGCGAGCTGGTGCGGCGCATCGTGTCGTACTTCCGCGCCGAGGGACGGCGCATGCTGATCGTGTCGCTGGCGGTCGCCGCCGCCTCGGTGCTGACCACCGCGCTGCCGGTGGTGATGTCGCGCGCCATCGATCTGGTGGCTTCCGAGAACGCGGGCGGCGGCGCCGTGGCCGGCATCGTGGTCGCGGTCGCGCTGCTGAACGCCGGGAGCTGGGGGCTGAACGCGGTGCGCCGCCTGCTCGGAGCGCGCGCAATTGGCAACGTTGTGCTGCGCATGCGCAACGACGCCTTCGACGCGCTGATGCGCCACGATCTGTCGTTCTACGACCGGCACCCCACCGGCAGCATCGTGAGCCGGGTGGCCGCCGACACCCAGGCGTTCTCGGAGGTGGTGGCGCTGACCATGGAGGTGGCGAGCCAGGTCACCATGGTGCTGCTGATCTTCGGCTACCTGTTCACCGTCGACCCGGTGCTGACGCTGATCACGCTGGCGCTGGTGCCGGTGGTGATCGGGGTGGCGCTCGGCTTTCGCCGCCTGGCGCGCGAAGTGGTCACCCAGGCGCGGCGCGCGGTGGCCGAGGTGAGCGCCCACGTGCACGAGACCGTGAGCGGCATCAACATCGCCAAGTCGTTCCGCAAGGAACAGGTCCTGTACGAGCAGTTCACCACCGTCAACCGGCAGTCGTTCCGGCTGAGCTGGCGCTCCGGCGTGGTGTTTTCCAGCATCTTTCCGGTGCTGTTCACGATCGCCGGCCTGGGCACCGCCATCCTGGCCTACGGCGGCGGGCTGCGCGCCACCGGCGGCGGCCTGACCATCGGCGGCTGGTACCTGTTCCTGCAGGGGGTGGGGCTGCTGTGGTTCCCGCTCACCTCCATCGCCTCGTTCTGGAGCCAGTTCCAACTGGGCTTGGCCGCCGGCGAACGGGTGTTCGCCCTGATCGACGCCGAACCGCAGGTAGCGCAGACCGGCCGGGAGCCGGTGGCGGCGCTTACCGGCGCCATTGAGCTGCGCAACGTGGACTTCCACTACAAGGAAGAGGAGCAGGTGTTCAGCGGCTTCTCGCTGACCGTCCATCCCGGTGAGACGCTGGCGCTGGTGGGCCACACCGGCTCCGGCAAGTCGAGCATCACCAAGCTGGTGGCGCGCTTCTACGAGTACCAGGGCGGGCAGATTCTGGTCGACGGGCGCGACCTGCGCAGTCTCGACCTGGCCGCCTTCCGCGCCCGGGTCGGCTTTGTCACCCAGACGCCGTTTCTGTTCAACGGCACCGTGCTGGACAACGTCCGCTACGGCCGCAACGACGCCGGCGACGAGGAGGTGGCGGCGGCCGCGCGCCGGGTCGGGGCCGGCGACTGGATCGCCACCCTGCCGGACGGCATGGCCACCGAGGTGGCGGAACGGGGCCGCAACCTGTCATTGGGGCAGCGCCAGCTCATCGCCCTGGCGCGGGTGCTGCTGCAGGATCCGGCGGTGATCATGCTCGACGAGGCCACCGCCAGCGTCGATCCGCTCACCGAGGCGCTGATTCAGGAGGGGCTGGACGAGCTGCTGCGCGACCGCACCGCCATCGTCATCGCCCACCGGCTGTCCACCGTCCGGCAGGCCGACCGCATCGTGGTGCTAAGCGCCGGCCGCATCATCGAGCAGGGCTCCCACGACCGCCTGCTGCAGGCCGGCGGCCACTACGCTGACCTGTACAACACCTACTTCCGCCACCAGAGCCTCGAATACGTCCAAGCCGCCGGAGCCCTCAACTGACGGAGTATGCCGCGACCGAGGCTGAATAACATCAAGGTCAAGGGGTTCAGGTCCATCAAGGAGATGGACCTGAATCTGCGATCGATCAACGTCTGCATCGGCGCCAACGGCGCGGGCAAGAGCAACCTTATCGCGTTCTTCAAGCTGCTCAACGAAATGATCGGCGAGCGGCTCCAGCTTTATATCGGGACAACCGGGCGGGCCACCGCCAATCTTTACTTCGGACCTCGAGTAACTTCGCAACTCGAAGCGGAGCTTGAGTTTGACGCCGATCGAGGAACAAATACGTACCGTATGGTACTTGCGCACGCCGCAGACGACTCGCTTGTCTTCACCGACGAGATTCTCTCTTTTCGCGCGCCGCACCATGATCATCCTCCGCAGGCGCGGTTCGGATCCGGTCACCGGGAGACGAATGTCCGAGACCGCGCAGAAGGGGAGCCGCTTCCGAATACACTGAGGCACCTGCTGAGCCGGTGCCGTGTGTACCACTTTCACGATACGTCGCAGACCGCGCGCGTTCGGCAGTATTGCTACCGCGGCGATAGCCGGTGGCTGTTGCCCGACGCAGGGAATCTTGCCGCGGTTCTCTACCGCCTGCAGGTCGAAAAGGAGGTAGTATATCGGAGGATCGTCAGGAACGTGAGACAGATAGCGCCGTACTTCCTCGACTTCGATCTTCAACCTTCCGGACCTAACAAGACGGATGTCACGCTCAACTGGACGCATCGTGGCACCGGTCTGGTATTCGGAGCGCATCAGCTATCGGATGGAACGCTGCGCGCAATTTGCCTCATCGCTCTGCTACAACAGCCGAAGGAAGACTTGCCGCACGTGATGGTAGTAGACGAACCGGAGATCGGCTTGCATCCCCAGGCCCTCGACATGATCGCCTCGCTATTTCAAGCGGCAGGCGAGCACACTCAAGTCGTCATCAGCACGCAGTCCAGCAGATTCGTGGATGAATTCGAGCCCGAGGACATCGTGGTCGTCGAGCGAGAGGGCGAAGCGACGACGTTCAAGCGGCCCGACGCCGGGAAACTACGAGGGTGGTTGGAAGATTACTCGCTTGGTGAGGTATGGGAGAAGAACGTCATCGGCGGCGGGCCGTACTGATGCCGCGCCTTCACGGGCTTCTCGTGAGGCTCCCCTGCTCCGCCTGCTGTAGCCTTCGGGGTCCATGACATTGTGGATGCTCGCAGTGGATCGGAGAGCGTGCTCATTCACGCATCCACGCGGCAACGTCACGCCGGCCGTGCAACACGCGCCATACATCAACGTGGTCGTCGCACTCACGGTAGAAGACCAAGTAAGGATAGCGCTTCAGGGACCAGGAACGCAGTCCTGGCATGTCCAGTTCCCACGCATACCGCGACGATCCCGAAGCCGGAAACTGCGCTATGTGCCGGTAGGCTCTTTCGAGTTCGTCAATGAAGCCGAGTGCGGTTTGCGTTTCTCCTTCACGCAGGTAGTGCACAAGCGCCTCGTCCACGTCGCGAGCTGCCCTCGCCCTGGCAACGACCGGTTTGGGGTTCAACCGCGGGAAGGCGATCGGGTACGGTTTCTCAAGTCATCGAAGTAGGCAGCATCCGCCGGGTTGGAGGCGGCGGACTCGACTCCTTCCAGCAACAGCCGGCGCAGGTGTTGCCGGTCCTGATCGCGGCGGATCAAGGCGCGGACGTATTCGCTGCCGGTTTCGTAGCCGCGGCCGGTGACCTGCTCGTCTACGAAAGACTTGAGCGAGGCCGGCAGCGAGACGTTCATCGTGGCGTTCACGACGGCAAGCGTATGACGCTACGGCGAAACTGGCAAGACGCGAGCCCCCCCGCTCGCACGCCGGTCGCTCCGAGCGGCGGGTCAGAGGCGGCCGGTGCGGCGCAGCAGGGTGAGGTGGTTGCGTACGTTGTCGTGCTCGAAGTAGGCGTCCTGCAGGTGGCGGCGGCCGATGGAGCGCAGGGCCGTGCGGCCGTGCAGCACGCGGTGGGCGGCGAGCAGCAGCATCTGGCCCCCGTGCAGCCGGAAGGAAGCCTGGGCGGCGACGGCGTTCATGCGCGTGGAGAGCTCGTGGTAGGCGGCGTAGAAGTCGCCCAAGCGCGGCTCGGTTAGCGGCACCGCCTGCATCTGCTGGGTGTTGAAGCGCACCATCCGCACGCTGCCGGCGCTGTCCAGCTCCACCATCGGGTTGACCGCGTAACTCTCCGCGGTCGCGCTGGCGAGCCGGAACGGTACCGCCACCGCGCCGAGCGCCTCGAACTTGTCGGGATGGTCGCGGCGCAACCCGTCGAGCACGCCGAAGCCGTCCACGATCGAGGACTCGCCACCGTCGCACTCGTTCACCAGCATGTGCAGCACCTGCACGCTCGGCGGCCAGTGGTAGCTGGTAAAGTCGTTGTGGGGCGCAATCGCCAGGTCGGTGTGGGCGATGCTGTAGCCATTGGGGTCCACCATGACGTTGTGGATGCGCTCAAACACCACTTCGCGCACCGGCCCCAGGCGTAGCGCGAGCTGCTCCGCGGAGTCAGGGTCCGCGGGCGCACCGGTGAGCACGCAGGCGCCGGTCTGCAGGAACTCCTCAATCAGGTCGGCCGCGGTGCGGTCGTTGGCCAGGAACTGCCGGAAGTCGAACGTGCGCGGGTGGAAGCTGCAGTCCCAGTACCGCAGGTCGTCGCGCCGGCGGCCGAGCAGTTCGTAGATGTCGCAGCTCCGATAGCGGGTGTGATGGCCGTCCGGCCACACGATAGCCAGCGTCTCGGCGTCCCCTCCGCGCTGTTCGACGGTGACCTGCTGCGGTCGCAAGTCTTTGGACACGCGGCAGATGTGGAACCGCTTCTCGGTGGTCTGCAGAACCCGGCAGGCGCTGCAGCCGCAATTGTCGCGCAACCACAGGTGGGGAAGGCTGGTCTCCTCCCCTCCGTCCCAGACCGCGGTCACGGCGTGCCCGCGGTCAACCAACCTGCTGATGGAGTGCTCCATGATCCGATCACCTCAATCCGCCGCCTTGGCGCGGCGTGAAGCAACGAAGATGCGAGAACGACTAGAACGACGGTATACGTACACTCATTTAGTCACTGCCGCGTTGCCGGTCAAGCACTTTCTCAAGATTCTCGGTTATCCGGTATTTTCGGGGAAACGGCTGAAATAGCCTGGTATTTCAGCCATCTGCTGGCTTGAATTGCCTTGGATTTAAGCCATCAACACGGTATGGTGGAATCGGGAGGCTACGGTGCGGAGAATGGTAGACGAGGTTCTGGACGCCTGGGCGGACGATGACGCGCGCCGTCCGCTGTTGATCCGCGGCGCCCGCCAAGTCGGCAAGACCTACGCGGTTGCGGCACTCGCCGGGCGCAGGTTCGACGACTTCGCCGCGATCAACCTGGAGCAGGAACCGCGCTACCGGCGCTGCTTCGCCAGCCTGGAGCCCCAGGCGATCCTGGACCAGGTGGGCGTGTTGCGCGGGAAGCCGATCGAGCCGGGCCGCACCCTGCTGTTTCTCGACGAGATTCAGGAGTGCCCGGCCGCCATCATGGCGTTGCGCTACTTCTACGAGCAGGCGCCCGAGCTGCACGTAATCGGCGCCGGATCGCTGCTGGAGTTCGCCCCGGAAGCCGAGCGGCTGCGGATGCCGGTCGGCCGCATCCAACCGCTGTTCATGCATCCGCTGTCGTTCGCCGAGTTCCTGCCGGCGGTCGGCGAGGAACCGGCACTGCAGGCGACGCGCAACGTAGTGGCCGGCGTGAGCGCCGCCGTGCACGAGCACCTGCTCGGCCTGCTCCGAACCTACCTGTTGCTCGGCGGCATGCCGGCCGTGGTGGCCGAGTACCGCAGCAGCGGCAGCGTCATGCGGGCGACCCGGGTGCAGACGTCCATCACCCAGACGCTGCGCGACGACTTCGGCAAGTACGCTCGGGCTTCCCGCCACCAGCACCTGGATCGGGTCTTCCTGCATGCCGCGCGGCTGGTTGGAAGCAAGTTCGTGTACTCGAAGGTCGACCCGGACAGCCGCGCGCGTGAGTTGCGCGCCGCGGTGGAGTTGTTGGAGCGGGCCGGACTGGTGCGCCGCGTGCGCTCCACCTCGGGAGCGGGGCTGCCGCTCGGAGCGGAGGCGGACGACCGTCACTTCAAGCTCATCATGCTCGACGTCGGTCTGATGCAGAATCTGAGCGGCGCCACCGAACAGCTCCTCGACGGCGACCCGATGCGGATCGACGACGGAGCCGTGGCCGAACAGTTCGCCGGGCAGGAGCTGCTGGCGCATCGCAGCCCGTACCGGCAACCGGAGCTGTTCTACTGGCACCGGCAGCAGCGGAACAGCAGCGCCGAGGTCGACTATCTGGTGGCGGCGAACGGCCGCGTGGTGCCGGTGGAGGTAAAGGCGGGCAAGACCGGGCGGCTGCGGAGCCTGGCCGTGTTCGCCGAGCACTACCGGCCGCCGGTGGCGGTGCGCGTCTACGGAGACCGCTTCCGCCGCGACGGCGGCATCGCGTCGCTGCCGCTCTACGGCCTGGAGCGGCTACAAATTTTCCTGAACCGTATTGACCAGGGTATCGATCCGGTGTAAATGGCATGGCTACGGGGAGGAACGGCATGCCGAACACCGCAACGCAGAGTGCCCCCACGGTGAGCTTTACCACCATGGCGGAGGGCACCCGCGAGGACTACGAACTGCTGGCGCGGTTCGAAGATGATTTCGCCGCCGGGCTGGCGGACCGGGTGCTGGCGCAGTTGCGCGCGCTGGCCGGGTCGCTGGCCGGCTACCAAGTGGACCGGCTGGAACACTCGCTGCAGACCGCCAGCCGCGCCTACCGCGACGGCGCCGACGAGGAACTGGTGGTGGCGGCGCTGCTGCACGACCTAGACGACCTGCTGGCTCCGCACTGCCACGGCGAGTTGTCGGCGCTGGTGCTGCGCCCCTACGTGACCGAGCGCACCTGGTGGATCGTCCGTCACCACGGCCTGTTCCAACTCTACTACTACGCTCACCACTCGGGCCGCGACCGCAACGCGCGCGACAAGTACCGCAGTCACCCCTGGTATCAGGCCGCGGTGGACTTCTGCCACCGCTGGGATCAGTGTTCATTCGACCCTGATTACGAATCGTTGCCGCTGGAGTTCTTCGAGCCGATGGTGCGCCGGCTGTTCGCGCGCAAGCCGTTCAGCCTGGCGCCGAGGAGGGAGTCATGACCGGACAACCGCAGAGCGTCGACCAGTCCGACCGCATCGTACCGATCAACCTGCGCCAGAGCGGGCGCACGCCCACCGAGCTGTTGATCTCGAACCGGGTGCGCAAGTCGCCCTACTGGCATCTGTCGCACGAGGCCGGCTGCTGGCGCGCCACGGTGTACAACCGCGTCTACCATCCGCGCGGCTACGTGCGCCCCGAGGATGGCGGCGCCGGCGCCGAGCACGCGGCGCTGACCACCCACGTGACGATGTGGAACGTGGCGGTGGAACGCCAGATTCGGGTGCGGGGGCCGGACGCGGAGCGCTTCGTCGACTACGTCATTACCCGCAACGCCGCCCGCATCAAGCCAATGCACGCCAAGTACGTCATCCTCTGCAACGAGCGCGGCGGCATCCTCAATGATCCGGTGCTGCTGCGCCTTTCCACCGACGAGTTCTGGTTCTCGCTCGCCGACTCCGACCTGCTGTACTGGCTGCAGGGGGTGAACGTCGGGATGCGCATGGCGGTGCAAGTCGACGAGATCGACGCCTGCCCGGTGCAGATCCAGGGGCCGAAGTCGCTCGCCCTGATGGCCGACCTGGTGGGGGAGGGGATCCGCGACATCCCCTACTACGGGCTCATGGAGGCGCAGATCGGCGGCTGCCCGGTGGTGATTTCGCAGTCCGGTTTCTCGGGTGAAAAGGGCTACGAAATCTATCTGCGCGACGCCTCCCTGCACGCCGAGAAGATGTGGTACGCGGTGCTGGAGGCGGGCAAGGCGCATCAGCTCAAGGTCATCGCGCCCGGGCACCAGCGCCGCATCCAGGCCGGCATCCTCTCCTGGGGCCAGGACATCGATCACGAGACGCTGCCGTTCCAGTGCAACCTGGCCTATCAGGTGCCGCGCAAGAAACGGGCCGACTACATCGGCAAGGCGGCGCTGGAGCGGGTGCGCGAACAGGTGGACGCCGGGCGCCCGCCGTTCAAGATGATGCTGGTGGGCATGACGCTGGGCGGCAAGCCGATTGACGACTACGCGCCCGACTTCTGGCTGGTGTCCGATGCCGCGGCCGGCGAGCCGCTCGGCTACCTGACGTCGCCGTGGCACGCGCCGGAGCTGGATTGCAACATCGCGCTCGGCTACGTGCCGGTGGCGCTTTCCGCGGTCGGCACCGAGCTCACGGTGTGGCTGCCCGACGAGTACGCCAGCGAGCCGGGCAAGCCGGAACGGGCGCAGGTGTGCGAGGTGCCGTTCCGGCCGTCGGTCAATCCGAGCGCGCGCGAACTGGCCCACGCGCGCGGCGAGGACGCCGCGGTCTAAGGAGCGGGGCGCGGCCGGAGCGGGCAGGGTCGAGGTGGCGGCCGCCGTGCTGAGCGACGCGGCGCCGCCGCTCGACCGGGAGCGCGTCTACCGCGGCGAGCTGCTGGTGTTCCGCCGGCTGGCGGCGATGGCGGCGTTGGCGGGGCGGGCGCGGGTGATGGCCGGGGCGGCGTTCGCGCCCGTCGCGCCGCAGGAGGCGGAGCGTTCGTTGCCGGCGGCGGAGTTTCTGGCCCGCGCCGCGGCGTTGCGCCGCGCCTTCATGCGCGACCCGGAGGTACGCGCCGCGCTACGCGCGGTGATTGAGGCGTTGGGCCTCGACCCCGCCGCCACCTATGCTGACCGCCTGATCCTGCGCCTGCAGCCGAGCAGCGCCGCCCACCGCGGCCGGCGGGTGCGCGACCTGCCGCCGCACCGCGACAGTTGGGGCTCCAACGTCATGGCGCAAGTCAACCTGTGGGGCCCGGTGTTCCCCATTGATGCCGGCGCCACGCTGCTGATCTGGCCGGCGCTGTTTGACCGCGCGGTGCCCAACACCAGCGCCTCGTGGGACCTGGAGCGGCTGCGCGCGGCGCCGAAGCGCTACCCGCTGCTGCCGCAGTGCCAGGACCCGCTCGACGCCGAGGCGGCGCTGCCGGTGGTGATCGAGCCGGGCGATCTGCTGTGCTTCTCGGCGGCGCACCTGCATGCCAGCCGGCCCAACCGGACCGGGCGCACGCGCCTGAGCATCGATACCCGCATCGTGGACGGCGACGACGTGCAAGCCGGGCGCGGCGCGGCCAACGTGGACGGGGGCGCGCCGCGGGTGGCCTGGGAGTGGTTCCGCAGGGTGACTGACGGCGCCCCGCTGCCGCCGCCCGGCCCGCCGCCGGGTGAGGCTGCCGGTAGAGCGGCGGGTAGCAACGGGTAGCGGCGGGCGGCGCAATCGGGGGATAACACGAACCATGCTGTATCTTCGCGAGCGGGTGCTGGCCGGTGAGCTACTGGCCGGCACCTTCTGCAACATCGGATCGCACGTCACCACCGAGATGGCCGGCCACGCCGGCTTCGACTGGCTGCTGCTCGACCTGGAGCACGGCGCCGGCGACCAGAGCGAGCTGGTGCACCAGCTCCAGGCGGCCGCCGCGGCGGACACCCCGGCCATCGTGCGCATCGCCTGGAACGAACCGTGGCGCTTCAAGCGGGTGCTCGACCCCGGCGCCGCGGGCGTGATGGTGCCGTGGGTGAACGACGCCGCGCAGGCGGCCGCGGCCGCCGCGGCCATGCGCTACGTCCCCGCCGGCGTGCGCGGGGCGTCGGTACTCAACCGCGCCACCGACTACGGGCTGAACGCCGGCGAGTACTTCGCGGCCGCCAACGACAACCTGCTGACCGTGGTCCAGATCGAGACCCGCGAGGCGGTGGAAAACGCCGCCGCCATCGCCGCGGTGGAGGGCGTGGACGTGCTGTTCGTGGGGCCGTTCGACCTCTCGATCGGCCTGGGTATGCGCGGCCAATTTGACCACCCGGACTTTCTGGCGGCGCTGGACCGGGTGGTGGCCGGGGCCAAGGGGGCGGGCAAGGCGGCGGGCATCCTGCTGCAGCGCCCGGAGCAGGTGGCGGACACGGTGGCGCGCGGCTTTACCTTCGTCGCCCTGGGCTCGGACGGCGGGTTGGTGGCCAACGGCATGGCGCAACTGGCCGCCGCCTTTACCCCCTTCCGCGACGGCACGGAGTAGCGCGGCAATGCCGAGCATCATGATCACGGGGCCGGTCGGCGCGGTGGTGGAGCGGAAGCTGAGCCGCTACGGCGAGCTGGTGGTGACTCCCGACCTGGAGGAGGCGACCTTCGTGCGCCTGGCGGGCGACGCGGCGGCGATCGTCTGCCGCGGCGAGGCGCGCATCACCCGCCCGGTAATCGAGGCCGCGCCGCGGTTGCGGGTGATTGGCCGCACCGGCGTGGGGTGGACAGCATCGACGTGGCCGCGGCGACCGCGCGCGGGGTGCCGGTGATCAACACGCCCGGCGCCAACGCGCGGTCGGTGGCGGAAGGCGCCCTCACCTTGACCCTGGTGCTGCTCAAGGAGGTGTTCCACTGGGACCGGCAGGTGCGCGCCGGCAACTGGGCCGCCCGCTACGAGCTGATCACGCGCGACCTGGAGGGCGCGGTGCTGGGGATCGTCGGCTTTGGCAACATCGGCCGCACCCTGGCGTCCCTGGCGCTGCCGCTGGGCTTGAAGGTGCTGGCCAGCGACCCGTTCGTGAGCGCGGAAGACGCGCGCGCCGCCCGGGTCACCCCGGTGCCGCTGCCGGAACTGCTGGCGCAGGCGGACGTGGTGAGCCTGCACGCGACCTTGACGCCGGAGACCGAGGGCCTGATCGACGCCGCCGCGCTGGGGCTGATGAAACCGGACGCAGTGTTGATCAACCTGGGCCGCGGCGGCCTGATCGACGGCCTCGACGACCTGCACCTGGCGCTGCAGGCGGGGCGGCTGCGCGCCGCGGCGCTGGACACCTTCGAGCCGGAGCCGCCCGACCTGAGCCACCCGATCTTCCGGCACGAGCGCTGCATCTGCTCGCCCCACGTGCTCGGCCTCACCCCGGGGGCGATGCAGCGCATCTACGAGTCGATGGCGACCGACATGGCCGCCGTGCTGGCCGGTAAGCGCCCCCGCCACTGCGTCAATCCCGAAACGCTCGCCGGCCTGGTCGAGGCGTGACCCGCCGCGGGCGCGGGGCCGGGCGGCTCCCCTGCCGGCAGTCGGCGCGCGCCGCGTAACCCGCCGCGGGCGCGGTCCCGGGGTGCGCCGCCCGCGGCCTCACCGCGCCGCGGTCACCGACGCTCTTGATTCCAGGCGGCGTCACGCATCAGGGACGCGGGCGCGAAACAGCAGCGCGGTGCCGCTGGCGCTATAACTGCCCGCCGCCGCGGGCACGAATACCGACTCACCCGGACGGCAGTGAAGCTCGCGTTGCGCGGCGTCGCGCAGGGTGGCGGAGCCGTGCACGAGCAACACGATTTCCGGGCCGCTGACCGTGGCCGCGAACGCCGTTCCCGGCGGCAACTCGCCCAGCGCCACCGACGAGAGCGCGAACTCGGCGGCAGGAGTCGGGTAGTGACGTTCGCCGTTGGCGGCGGGGGCCGGGCGCAGCACCGCCGGCGGCGCGGGCGCGAACTTCGCTACCCGCAGCAGCTCCGCTACGTCGACGTGTTTGGCGGTGAGCCCGCCGCGCAGCACGTTGTCGGAGTTTGCCTGCAGCTCCACCCCGGTGCCGCGCAACGTGGCGTGCAGCGTGCCGGCGCCGGTGTAGGCCCCCTCGCCCGGCGCCAGCCGCACCAGGTTCAGCAGCCAGGGACCAAGCACGCCGGCGTCTTCCGGGTACTGCTCCGCCAACCGCCGGACCCACCCGGCCGCCGCCGAGTCGGGCTCCCCGGCGGCCGACCGGACCGCGCGCGCCACCAAGTCCGCCCGCTGCGAGGCGTCCAAACGTAGCGCAGCCGCCACCAGCGCCCGCAGCGCCTCCGGTCCGGGGGCCGCGCTCAGCCGTGCTACTGCCGCCCGCAGCTCCGGCGCCGCCAGCGCCTGCAACCGCCGCGCGACCGCGGCGTACGAACGAAACCCGGAGAGCAGCGCGTACGGCTCCAGCGCCACCACCACTTCCGGCTTGTGGTTGCGGTCGCGGTAACTGCGTTGCGGCGCGTCGGCCGCCAACCCTGCCGCCTGCTCGCGGGCAAAGCCGGCCGCCGCCTGCTGCCGCGTCGGGTGCGCCTGAATCGACAGCGGCTCGCCGACCGCCAACACCTTGAGCAGGAACGGCAGCACTCCCCCGAAGCGCTGCGCCGCCGCCCCCAGCGCCGCCGCCGGCCGTTCCGCGATCAGCCGCTCCAGGCTCACCCGCCGCCCCGCCACCGTCACCGCCGACGGCGCTTGCGGATGCGCCCCCAGCCACAGCTCCGCCTCCGGCTCCGCCGCCGGCGGCCGTCCCTGCAGCCGCGCCAGCGCCGTCTTCGATCCCCACGCATAGTTCTGAATGGGGTTGTCCAACTTCAGCAACCCAAGCATCAACTTCGTCTCATCATGGGGCTTCCTCGTCCGGGGCTGCAACTTGGGTGGTGACGTCGCCGGCGGCGAGGGCGTTTACGTAGGCAAGGATCGGCGTGCTGGCGCGCGGTCCCTTCCCTGGGGTTGGCCGCGCCCGCGCGGGGCGGTTGACACTGCCCGCCGTTGTCGGGTATCCGTGTCCCTGACCACTGGTGCGAGCCGCTCGTTGCTCGCTCAGAGGCCAAGAAAAAGAGGGAGGAGCCCTGAAAAAATGATGATGAGTATTCGGTTGTTGGTCGCCGCGGCGCTGCTGGCGGCCCCGGCGCTGCTGTTTGCCAGCGGCGACGACGAGGAGGGCGGCGGCGCCGAGAGCGCCGCGGCGATGGCCTCCACCGGCAAGTACAGCGAGGCGCCGGAGTTGGCCGCCCGCGTCGCCGCCGGCGAGTTGCCCCCGGTCGAGGAGCGTCTGCCGCTGGAACCGCGCGTCCTGAGCGCGGAGCGCAACGACATCCCGCCCGAGGACCTGGACTTCGAGATCGGCAAGTACGGCGGCATCCTGCGTTCGGTGCAACCCGACCCGTCCTGGAATCCCGACATCTTCGTGATGAACGACGAGTCGCTGCTGGCCGCCCCCGGCATCCTGGCCGACGGCATCGGCGGCAACGTGGCCTCCAGCTTCGAGGTTTCCCCCGACGGCCAAGTCTTTACGCTCACGCTGCGCGAGGGGATCAAGTGGTCGGACGGCGTGCCGGTAACCACCGAGGACGTCCGCTTTACCTACGAGGACTTCCTGCTCAACGACCAACTGACCAAGGTGTTCCCGCGCTGGATGCGCTCGGCCAGCAAGTCGGACGGCGAGCCGTTGCGGATCGACGTCGTCGATGACTACACCTTCCGCATCAGCTTCGCGGAGCGCTACGACGGCTTTCCGGCCTACCTGTCGATCGTGCAGTGGAAGGGCTACACCGAGTTCGTGAAGCCGGCCCATTACCTCAAGCAGTGGCACGCCGACTACACGCCGCTGGCGGATCTGGAAGACGAGATTGCCGAGGAGGGCCTGGGCAAGGGTGAGTGGGGAGCGCTGTTCAACAACCGGGACGCCCGCAACTGGGACCTGACGCGCCCCAAGGCGCTCGGCTTCCCGGTGCTCAACCCGTGGATGCTGGTGGAGCAGAGCCCGACCACCGCGGTCTACGACCGCAACCCCTACTACTTCAAGGTCGACAGCATCGGCCAGCAGCTCCCGTACATCAACGGGCTGCGCTCGCAGGTGGTGGCGGACGTGGAGATGTCCAACCTCAAGGTGCTCGCCGGTGAGGTGGACTTCCTGCGCGAGGACGCCACCCTCGACAAGCTCGACCTGTACAAGGAGAACGAGGACCGCGCCGGATACGAGGTGGTGCTGCTCGACATGCACGTGACCCCGACCGATCCGCGGCTCAACCTGACCTACGACGATCCGGTATGGCGCCAGGTGGTGGGCGACGTGCGCTTCCGCACCGCGCTCAGCCACGCCATCAACCGCGAGGAGATCATCGACGCCATCTACTTCGGCTTCGCGACGCCTTCCACCTACGTGCCGTCGGCGTACGATCCGGAGCTGGCCAACCGGCTGCTCGACGAGGCGGGCCTGGACCAACGCGACGCTCAGGGCTTCCGGCTGGGGCCGGACGGCAAGACCTTCGAGATTCCGTTCGAGATCGCCATGCACGCCACCGACCAGGTGCCGGTGACCGAGATGATCGCCGAATACTGGAAGGACGTGGGCCTCAAGACCACGATGAAGACCATCGAGCCGGGGCTGCAGGCCACGCGGCGCAACGCCAACGAGCTGCAGGCCGACCTGCTGTGGCACCACGGTCCCGAGCTGTGGTGGGGCGCCCTGTGGGACTTCGTGCCGAGCGCCTATGGGCGCGCCTGGCATACGTGGTTCCAGACCGCGGGGGCCGAGGGTGAGGAGCCGCCCGACGACGTAAAGGAGTTCATCGCGGCCATGGACCGCTCCATCGCCCTGTCGGGGGACGCGCGCGAGGCGGCGATTGACGAGGTGCGCGAGATGATGATGGAGAACGTCTACATCATCCTCAACGTCGAGGACGTAAAGTACCCCTTGATCGTCAACAAAGACCTCGGCAACGTGCCCACCGGAGGCTTCGCGATTGCCGCGAACTTCGCCGGCGAGCAGTTGTTCTTCAAGAACTAGCTGCTCTCCCTTCCCATAAGCCCCCCGGGTGGCCGGAGTTCCGCTCCGGCCACCCGGGGGGTAGGGGAGTGACCGCGCCGCCCTATGCTCGACTACATCCTCCGGCGGACCCTGCAGATCATCCCGCTGATCGTGGTCATCTCGGTGTTGTCGTTCGCCATCATCGAGTTGCCGCCCGGCGACTACGTGACCATGCGCATCATCGAGCTGGAGCAGACCGGCACCCGCGTCGACGCCGACGAGATCGCGCGCCTCACCGCGCAGTACGGGTTGGACAAGTCGCTGGTGCAGCGCTACGCGCTGTGGGCCTGGAACATCGTGAGCCGCGGCCACCTGGGACGCTCTTTTCAGTGGGAGAAGCCGGTCACGGAGGTGATCGGCGAGCGGATCGCCCTCACCATGACGATTTCGTTGTTCACGCTGGTCTTCGTGTGGGTGGTGGCGATTCCGATCGGCATCTATGCGGCCACGCACCAGTACTCGCTCGGCGACTACGTGTTCACCTTCTTCGGGTTCATCGGCATCTCGGTGCCGGGGTTCCTGCTCGCCCTGGTGGTGATCTATTTGGCGTTCACGCAACTTGGCCTGAGCGTCACCGGCCTGTTCTCCCCGGAATACGCCGACGCGCCGTGGAGCATTGCCAAGCTGCTGGACATGCTGCCGCGGCTGTGGGTGCCGATCGTCGTGATCGGGCTCACCGGTACCGCCAGCCTGATCCGGGTGATGCGCAGCATGCTGCTCGACGAGCTGCGCAAGCAGTACGTGATTACCGCGCGCGCCAAGGGCGTGGCCGAGCGGACCCTGCTGTTCAAGTACCCGGTGCGCATCGCCATCAATCCGCTGATCAGCACCATCGGCTGGCTGCTGCCCTTTATCGTCTCGGGTGAGGCGCTGGTGTCGATCGTGTTGAACCTGCCCACCACCGGGCCGGTGCTGCTGCGGGCGCTGCTGTTCCAGGACATGTATCTGGCCGGCAGCCTGGTGATGATCCTCAGCGTCCTCACCGTGCTCGGGACGCTGATCTCCGATCTCATGCTAGCGTGGCTGGACCCGCGCATCCGCTACCAGGGGGCGACCAAGTGAGCGCCGCCGCGGCGCCCATTGCGGCGAGGTCCGCGGACGCCAACGAACGTTACTTCGTCGCCTCACAGTGGCAGCTCGTGTGGTGGAAGTTCCGCAAACACAAGATGGCGCTGGTGGCGGGGGTCGTGCTGGCGGCCATGTACTTCATCGCCGCGTTCTGTGAGTTTCTGAGCCCCTACCTGCCGGGCACGCGCTTCCCGGAATACCTGTACGCGCCGCCGCAACGGGTGCGGCTGCTGGCGAGCGGCGCCGGGTTCGGGCCCTACGTCTACGGCCTGGAGCGCGGCCGCGATCCGGAAACGTTCCGGCGTACCTTTACCATTGACCGCGAGCAGCGCTTCAACGTGAGGTTCTTCGTCCGCGCCGAGGAGTACCGGCTGTGGGGGCTGTTCAAGAGTGACCTCCACCTGTTCGGCTCGGACGATGGGCCGGTGCTGCTGTTCGGCGCCGACCGCCTGGGCCGCGACGTGTTCACCCGCATTTTGTACGGGGCGCGCATCTCGCTGTCGGTCGGGTTGGTGGGCATCTTCTTTACCTTCGTGTTCGGGATGGTTCTAGGCGGCCTCTCCGGCTACCTGGGCGGGACCGTGGATACGATCATCCAGCGGCTGGTGGATCTGCTGATCTCGATTCCCACCATCCCGCTGTGGATGGCGCTGGCCGCGGCGCTGCCGCGCGACTGGCCGCCGGTGCGCATCTACTTCGGCATCGTGATCATCTTTTCGATGATCGGGTGGACCGGGCTGGCGCGGGTGATTCGCGGCAAGCTGCTGGCGCTGCGCGAGGAGGACTTCGTAATGGCCGGGCGCATCGCCGGCGCCACGCAGAACGCCATCATCGGCAAGCACCTGCTGCCCTCGTTTGCGAGTTACATCATCGTGTCGCTGACGCTGGCCATTCCGCAAACCATTCTGGGAGAAACGGCGCTGAGCTTTCTGGGGCTGGGGCTGCAGCCGCCGGTGGTGAGTTGGGGGGTGCTGCTGCAGGACGCGCAGAACGTGCAGGCCATCGCCTACCACGCCTGGCTGCTGATTCCCTGCCTGTTCGTGGTCGTCACCGTGCTGATGTTCAACTTCCTGGGCGACGGCCTGCGCGACGCCGCCGACCCCTACTCGCGCTGATGCAACGCTTCGCCTTTGCCATGAAGCTGCGGCCCGGCTGCGCGGAGGAGTACCGCCGGCGCCACGACGCGATCTGGCCGGAGCTGGCGCGGGAGCTGCGCGCCGCCGGCGTCAGCGATTACTCGATCTTCCTTGACCCCGATTCGCTGACCCTGTTCGCGGTGCAGAAGCTGCGTCCGGGCAACACCGCCGCGGGCCTGCCGGAGCGGGAGATCGTCAAGCGGTGGTGGGCCTGCATGGCCGACCTGATGGAAACCAACCCGGACGACTCACCGGTGATGCGTGAGCTGCCCGAGCTGTTTCACCTCGACTGATCCGCACTGAGAAGGAGGAGGGATCATGGCGATTGCCGTCGTCGATCTGGCCGCCGAACATCGCGGCGCGGGCCCGTTCGTAGCGACCGCGGCGCCGCGCCTTTCCTGGCGCACCGCTACCGCGGCGGAGGACTGGTATCAGGCGTCCTACGAGATCGAGATTACCGGGGACGTGGAGCACCGCACCGGGGCGGTCAGTTCCGGGGATTCGGTGCTGGTGCCGTGGCCGGCGGCGCCGCTGGCCTCTCGCCAGCGGGTAAGTTGCCGCGTCCGCGTGACCGGCGCCGGCGGGGAGACCAGCGACTGGAGCGAGCCGCTGGCCGTATGGGCGCCGCTGCTGCGGGTCGCCGACTGGTCGGCAAAGTTCATCTCCCCGGCGGGGGCGGCCGCGGCTCAGGAGTCCGAGCCTTGCCCTTACTTCCGCCGCGAGTTCAGCCTCGACGGGAGCTGGCGCCGCGCCGTGCTGTCAGTGACCGCTTTGGGCGTGTATCAGGTGGAGATCAACGGGCAGCGGGTGGGCGACGAGGAGTTGGCGCCGGGCTGGACCAGCTACCGGAACCGCCTGCGCTTCGCCAGCCACGACGTAACCGAGCTGCTGCGCGGCGGCGCCAACGCCATCGGCGCCGTGGTGGGCGACGGCTGGGCGCGCGGCCGCCTCGGCTTCGGCGGCGCCCGCAACGTCTACACCGAGCGGCCCGCGCTGCAGGCGCAACTCGAAGTGCTTCTTGACGATGGGACGATGCAGGTCGTGGACACCGGCGCCGAGTGGCGCTGCAGCCGCGGCCCGCTGCGCGGCTCCGACCTGTACGACGGCGAGACCTACGACGCGCGGTGCGAACTGGGCGGCTGGTCGCAGCCCGGCTACGACGCGAGCGGGTGGGGGGCGGTCGAAGCACTGAAATATGACTTTGCCACCCTCACGCCGGCGGCGGGGCCGCCGGTGCGGGCGGTGGAGGAAGTGGCCCCGGCGTCGATTACGCGTGCGCCGTCCGGCGAGACGCTGGTCGACTTCGGCCAGAACCTGGTGGGCCGGGTGCGCCTCCGGCTGCCGGGAGCGGCGCCGGGCGCCGAGGTGACCATCCGCCATGCCGAGGTGCTGGAGAACGGCGAGTTGGGGGTGCGCCCGCTACGCACCGCCAAGGCCACCGACCGCTACCTCGCGCACGGTTCGGAAGAGGGAGATGAGGAAATCTGGGAGCCGCGCTTCACCTTTCACGGCTTCCGCTACGCCGGGGTGAGCGGCTGGCCGGGCGAGTTGCAGCCGGAGCAGATCAGCGCCGTGGTGCTGCATTCCGACATGCTGCGCAGCGGCTGGTTCGAGTGCTCCGAGCCGCAGCTCAACCGCCTCCACGAGAACATCGTGTGGAGCATGCGCGGCAACTTCCTGGACCTGCCGACCGACTGCCCGCAGCGCGACGAGCGCCTGGGCTGGACCGGCGACATTCAGGTGTTCGCCGGCACCGCCACCCTGCTGTACGACAGCGCCGCGGTGCTGAGTTCGTGGCTGGCCGACTTGGCCGCGGAGCAGGAGCCCAACGGCAACGTGCCCTTCGTCATCCCCTCGGTGCTGCCGCCGTCGTTCACCGCCGCCGGCTGGGGCGACGCCGCCACGGTGGTGCCGCTGACCTTGTACCGCCGCTACGGCGACCCGGAGTTGCTGCGCCGCCAATACCCCTCCATGAAGGCCTGGGTCGAGCACGTGAAGGAGATCTGCGACGAGCGCCGGGTGTGGGGCGACGGGTTTCAGTTCGGGGACTGGGTAGACCCGAAGGCGCCCCCCGACGCGCCGGGCGACGCGCAGACCGACTCCGCGCTGGTGGGCACGGCGTGGTTCGCGCGGTCGGCCCAACTCGTCGCCCGGGCGGCGGAGCTGGTGGGCGAGGCGGAGGACGCCGCCGCCTACGGCCGGCTTGCCAAGGAAGTGGCGGCCGGCTTCCGCGCCGAGTTCGTGGCCCCCAACGGGCGCGTGGTGAACTCCAGCCAGACGGCGCACCTGTTGGCGCTGGCGTTCGATCTGGTCACCCCCGAGCAGCGCCCGGTCACGGCGTGCCGGCTGCAGGCGCTCATTGAGAAGGAGGGCAACAAGCTCTCCACCGGCTTCCTGGGCACGCCTTGGCTGTGCGAGGTGCTGACCCGCATCGGCGACGACGACCTGGCCTACCGCCTGCTGCTGCAGACCGAGTGCCCGTCGTGGCTGTACCCCATCACCATGGGCGCCACCACCATCTGGGAACGCTGGGACGCGATGCTGCCCGACGGCGCGATCAACCCGGGGGAAATGACCTCGTTCAACCACTACGCCTACGGCGCGGTGGGCGCCTGGCTGTACGAACGGCTGGCCGGGCTGCGCCAGCACCACGCGGAGCCGGGCTGGCGCCGCTTCGTGGTGGAGCCGCATCCCGGCGGCGGGCTGCGCAACGCGATGGCGGTGGTGGAGACCCCCTACGGCCGCGCCGAGTCGAGCTGGCGCATCGACGACGTCCACGGCGTGCCGAGCTCCTTCACGCTACGCGCCGTGGTGCCCCCCAACACCACCGCCGAGCTCCGGCTGCCGGGGTGGACGGAGCCCCACGAGGTAGGTTCCGGCGTGCACGAGCGCGCCATGCTGCTGAGCGACGCGCAACGCCGCCGCTTCCTGCCGAACCGGGAGAACGCGCCCTCCCCTTAGGCCAGCAGGCCGCGCAGGGCGGCCAGGGCCGCCTCGTAGTCGGGTTCGTCGGTCACCTCGCTCACCACCTGCGCGTAGACTACCTTGCCGCCCGCGTCCAGCACGTAGACGGCGCGCGCCAGGATCTTCAGCTCCTCGATCAGGGTGCCCCAATCGGCGCCGAAGGAACGTTCCCGATAGTCGCTGGCGGCGCGCATGTTGGCGATATCTTCGGCGCCGCAGAAGCGGGCCTGGGCGAAGGGCAGATCGCAGCTCACCGTCACCGCGTTGACGCGCTCGCCCAGCGCGCCCAGCTCGCGGTTGAAGCGGCCGGTCTGCGCCGCGCATACCGGCGTGTCCAGCGACGGGACCACGCTGACCAGCGTGGGCTTGCCCTTGAGATCGGCCAGCGTCAGTTCCTGCATGCCGTCGGCAAAGTAGTGCAGCGTGAAGTCCGGCGCCTGCTGCCCGGCAGCCAGCTCCTCGCCGGCCAATGTCAGCGGCGTTCCCTTGAAGGTAACCGCTCCCTTTCGTGCCATGTGTGTTTCGTAGCTCCTCTCCATCCCTCGGTTGGAGGGTGGGCGCCCAGTATAGCCCGCCGCGGCGGCGTGCGGCACCCCGCCCCCGTGCGCGTGCGGCGCGCCGGCAGCGGGCCGGGCGGGCGGCCCGCCAACTTGCGGGGCCGCCGGCAACCGGGTACCTTGGCGGAATGGCAACGGAAACGCTCGTTACCGCGGCCGCCAACGGCGCCGCCGTCGCCGGGCCGCTTGGTCAGGCCGACGTGGACTTCTATCGGGAGAATGGATTCCTGCGCATTCCGGCCGTGTTCACGGCGGCGGAGAGCCAGGCGCAGGCCGACGACCTCGACCGGCTGGCGCGCGAGTGGGCTACGGTCGACCGGCGTTGGAGCGGCCCCTGGCGCAAGGTGTACATGGACGAGGAGACCGAGAAGAACGCGCGCCTGGAAGCGATGCACGAGCTGCACTGCTACTCCCAGCCGTGGCTGGCGGCGGTGACCAACCCGAAGCTGGCGGCGTGTCTGGTGCAACTCCTCGGCCCCGACGTGGAGTTGCATCACTCGGTGATGCACAACAAGCCGCCGGGAGGCCAGCCGTTCCCGATGCACCAGGATCATCCTTTCTACCGCCACGACGACGGGCGCTACGTGGACGTGTTGATCCACCTGGACGACACCTGCCACGACAACGGCGAGATCCGCTTCCTGCCCGGGTCGCACAAGCAGGGGCCGCTGGAGCATATCCTCGGTACCGAGGAGGTGCCGTCGGCGCCGCACCTGCCCACCGACCGCTACCGGCTCGCCGACTCGGTCGCGGTGCCGGCCAAGCGCGGCGACGTGGTGGCGTTCAGCTACTACACCGTGCACGGCTCCTACGTGAACCGCACCGGGCGCACCCGGCGCATGGTGCGCGTCGGCTACCGGCACCCGCACAACAACCAGACCGCCGGCGCCAACAGCCACACCTACGGCATCATGGTTGCCGGCTACCGCGGGCGCCGCGGCGAAGAACCGTTGCTCGAAGCCTCGCGGCCCGCGCCCGCCAAGAAGTAAGGCAGCAGGGGCGGCAGGGATGAACGTAGTCTGCATCTGCCTGGATACGCTTCGCGCCGACCTGGTGGGCGCGGGCAAGAAGTACAGCCACGCGCACACGCCCAACCTCGACGCGCTGGCCGCCGGCGGCATCCGGTTCACGCGCGCCTTCGGGGAGGCGCAACCGACGCTGCAGGTACGGCGCGCGCTGTTCACCGGGCGGCGCAGCTTTCCGTGGCGCTACAACTTCGACCGCCGCGGGCACTGGCCGCTGCTGCCGGGGTGGCACAAGATTCCGCCCGAGCAGGACACCATCGCCGAGGTGCTGGCCGCGCGCGGCTACCTTACTGCCCTGATCGCCGACACCTACCACATGTTCAAGCCGACCATGAACTTCTCACGCGGCTTTGCGCACCTCGACTTCATTCGCGGCCAGGAGTCCGACAACTGGCGCAGCGGCAGCCCGCCGCTGATCGAGGAGCAACTGCGGCGCCACGTGCGCGAGCCGATCGACTGGCCGCGGCACGCGGCGCTGGTCAACTATCTGCTCAACCAGCGCCACCGGCGGTCGGCGGACGACTACAGTTGCGCGCGCGTCTTCCGCGCGGCGTGCGACTGGCTCGACGACAACCACGCTATGCGGCCGTTCTTCCTGTGGATCGACAGCTTCGACCCGCACGAGCCGTGGGACCCGCCGCCGGAGTACGCCGACCGCTACTTTCCCGATTACGCCGGCAAGGACTTCATCGTCCCGGGCGCGGCCCGGGAGGGCGGCGGGGCAACGGAGGAGGAGCAGCGCCGCATCGAGGCGCTCTACCTGGGCGAGGTCACCTTCGTGGACGAGTGGGTAGGCCGGCTGCTGGCCAAGCTGGACGAACTGAAGTTGTTCGACGACACCCTGGTGATCTTCCTCTCCGACCACGGCACGCAGCTCCGCGACCAGGGCGGCTTCGGCAAGAGTGCGGGCGAGCTGCATCCGTTCAATACCCAGTTGAACCTGTGCCTGCGCCACCCCGGCGGCCCGGCCAACCGCGACGTCACCGCGCTGGTGCAGAACCACGATCTGATGCCGACGATTCTGGCGTTGCTGGGGATACCCTGCGGTGAGTGGACGGACGGCGAGAACCTGTGGCCGCTGGTGACCGGCGAGCGCGCGGCGATCCGGGAGCGGATCGTGATTGGTTGGGCGGATGGTTCCGGCGGTCCGCACGCGCGCGCCCGCGTCAGCGTGCGCGACGACCGTTGGAACTACTGCACCGCGGTCGGCTGGGCCGGCGCGGAGGACGACGAGCTGTTCGATCTGCGCAACGACCCGGAGGAGCGCCGCAACGTGGTTGCGGATCACCCGCAGGTGGCCGCCGCCTGCCGCGCGGAGGTGGAGGCGGTGCTCGGCCAGCCACTGCCCGGCACCCTGGTGGAGCTCGCCGACCAAGCCGAGGGGCCGATGGTCACCTGGCTCCGCCGCAAGCTGCGGGAGCTATAGCGCCCCGCTTACACGCGCCACTGTTTGCGGGCTTCGGCCATCGGGATGAGCGCGGCCGCGTAGTGGCCGCGGGGGGAGTCGCCGGCCCAGCGCTCGTCCATCGGCTCCGAGGCCGGCTGGTAGCGCACGTCGCAACTGATGCGGAACCGGTTGGTGGTATTCGTGGTTGAGCCGTGCAGGGTATGGAGGCCGAAGGTGATGACGTCGCCGGCGCGCACGTCGGCGGTGAGCCAGCGGCCGCCGAACCGGTCGAGGATTTCTTCGGGATCCTCGCTGAACCAGCCTTCGGTGCGGTCGCGGTCGACGTCGCTGGCGCCGTAGGTCGCGCGCAGTCTGGCGAAGCCGTCGAGGCGGTGCGACGCCTCGCAGATGACCAGCGTTCCCTGCGCAATCGGAATGTCCCCGAAGGGGATCCATACGGTGTTCACCCGCTCGCTGCCGCGGCCCATGTACACCACGTCCATGTGCGAGCCGGTGAACTTCTCGTTGCCCACCGCCCGCAGCCACTTGTGGCCGAAGGTCGCCGGCGCCTCGGCGTAGAAGCGCCGGTAGAACGCCTGCAGTTCCGGGCCTTCGAGCACCCGCAGCACTTCCGGGCGATGGGTAATCCGCTTCCCCATGCCGACGCCGCGGCCGCCGCGCGGCATCACGCCCTCGGGGAGGGGCGCGCCTGCGGCCAGTGCGCCGCGCTCCTGCAGATACTCGAGGACGACGCGGCGCGCCTCCAGCACGGCGCCGCGGTCGATCAGCCCGCGGATGAACAGGTAGCCGTCGGCGGCGATGCGCCGCCGCAGCTCGCCGGTATCGGGCAGCGCGGCGGTGCTGTCACGCAAATAGCCGAACTGCGCCGTGGGGAACGCCATCTGCTTACGCTGAAACTCAACCCGCATCGGTATCACCCGCTGACCTGCTCACCGACACCCTACCACAGTTGCCCGTCGCCGTCGCCCACCCGCCCGCGCTACTCGGCACGGGGTCAGTTCAGCTCGTCCAGGGCCAGCGCGAAGCTGTCCACGAATTTCCGTATGAAGTAGTCGACTTCGGGCAGCTTCAGGCGGTCCAGTTCCTGGGCGATGCTGTTCTTTGCCTGGGCGAATTCCTGGTTTCCGGCCTTGAGTTCTTCCAGGCACTTCGTATAGGCGCTGATCTTGTCCGCGGCCTTTACCAGCTCCCAGGCGGCGGCGTCGTCCTCCTCCCGGAACAGCACCGGGCGATAGTCGTCCTGCAGTTCCGGCGGGATCATGGCCCACAGCTTGCGGCGCGCGACCTGCTCGATCTCGGAATAGGCGCGGCTGATTTCCGGGTTGAAGTACTTGATGGGACTGGGGAAGTCGCCGGTGATCACCTCGCTCACCTCATGAAATACCGCCAGTACCATCACCCGCTCGGGATCGGCGCCGCCCGAAAACAAGCGGTTGCGGATGACCGCCAGCGCGTGCGCGATCATCGCCACCTGCAGGCTGTGTTCCTGGATGTTCTCCACCGAAGTGTTGCGCATCAAGCCCCAGCGATGAATGAACTTCATGCGCGACAGGTAGGCAAAGAAGTGGCTGCCCTTACGCACGCCGGCCCCCGCTCTCGGAGCCGTTCCCGGAGCCGTTCCGGTAGACTTCGCGGGCGCGCCGCTCGCTGACCAAGCCCTCGGCAACGTCGCGCCGCAGCGCCGCCTCGGCGCGACGTTGCGGCTCCCCCCAGCCGCCGCCGCCGGGAGTCTCCACCCGGAACCGGTCCCCCTTGCCCAGCTCCATCACCACCTTGGTCGCCACCTCGCGCTCACTGCCGTCCGGTGCGGTGACGTAGGCGTGCGCCCCCGCCGCGTGGCCGCCGCCCGCCAACCCCCAAGGCGTGAAGCGGCGCCGGTCGGACCCCATGCTTACCACGGTGCGCTCCGCCAGGCAGCGCAGCTCACGCATCATGCCGCAGCCGCCGCGGTAGCGTCCGGCTCCCTCGGTGTCGGGCAGCAGCCCGTAGCGCACCACCTCCAGCGGGTAGGTGCTCTCGATCACCTCCACCGCGGCGTTGCGGGTGTTGGTAAGGTGGGTGTGCACGCCGTCGTCCCCGTCGAGGTCGTGGGAGGCGCCCTGGCCGCCGGCATAGGTCTCGACGTAGTTGTAGTACACCCCTTCGTTCGGCCCGGGGCGGGTGTCGACGCCGCCGACGTTGATCAGGTTCATCTCGCCGCTGCAGGCCGCGCACACCCGTTCCGGCACGCACTGGGCCAGGGCGCCGAGCAGCACGTCCACTACCCGCTGGTCGGTGAGGATATTCGCCTGGCCGATGGCCGCCGGGTAGGCCGCCTGCAGGATGCTGCCCTCCGGCGCGTGGACCCGGAGCGGGCGGTAGGAACCGGCGCAGGTGGGCAGGTCGGGGTCGATCACCGCCTTGCAGGTGTAGTAGACCGCGGCCTGCGCGGCGCTGATACGGGCGTTGAGCGGACCGAGCACCTGGCGGCTGCTGCCGGTAAAGTCCGCGGTCAGCTCGTCGCCGGCAATGCGGATCGCCACGGCGATCTTCACCGGCTCGTCGGTCACCCCGTCGTCGTCCAGGTAATCGGCAAAGCGATAGGTGCCGTCGGGCAGTTGCGCGATGCCGGCGCGCATGCAGCGTTCGGCGTGGTCGAGGATCGCCGCCATGTAGCGCGTCAGCTCCCCGGCGCCGGTGCGCGCTACCAGCTCCGCAACGCGCTGCTCGGCCTTCTTGGCCACCGCGTACTGCGCCATCAGGTCGCCGCGAACCTCGTACTCGGTGCGCACGTTCTGCTCGATGAGGCGAAGCAGATTGTCGTCGAAGCGGTCCTGCCGCACCAGCGGCAAGGGTGGAATCTGCAACCCCTCCTGGTAGATTTCGGTCACCCCGAACGGCATGCTGCCCGGCGCGTAGCCGCCCATGTCGACGTGGTGGGCGGTGGAGGCGGCCAGCGCGATCGGGCGCCCGGCGTGAAAGATCGGCGACACCAGCGACAGATCGGGCAGATGGCCCGGCCCCTCCGGGTAGGGCAGGTTGGTGCCGTAGACGTCCCCCGGCCGCATCTCCTCGACCGGGTAGCGCGCCAGAATGGCGCGGATCACCCCCGGCATCACGCCCAGGTGCAGGGGCGTGCCCACCTCCGCCTGGGCCACGATCTCGCCGCTCGGCAGCGCCAGCGCCGCCGAGCAGTCGCGGCGGTCCTTGATGTTGGTCGAATGGCTGGCCCGCACCAGCGCCGCGCAGCACTCTTCGGCGATTCCTTTCCAGCGGTTGCGCATGATCTCCAGGGTGACCGGATCCGGCGGGGGCGGCGTGCTCATGAGGCGTTCTCCGCGGGCGCGGCGGGCTCCAGGGGGCCGAGCAGAAGCTGGCCGCAAGCGTCCACCTGCAGGCGCTGCCCCGGCCACAGCGCGGTGGTGGCGTCGAGTTGCTCGATGATCGCCGGACCGGTGAGCGCGACGCCGGCGGCCAGCGCGCCGCGGTGGAATACCGGCGTCTCGTAGCTGCGCCCGGCAAAGTGCACCTGCCGCAACGCGGCCGGCTCCGGGCGGCCGTTCGCGCGCGGGGCCGGCGGCAGCCGCAACGGCTGCAGGTCGACCTCGGCCGACACCCAGACGCTATGCACCTCGACCGGGTGCTCGCGGGGCGCGTAGCCGTAGGTGCGCTCGTGTTCGGCGTGAAACCGCTCGGCGATCCGGTCCGGCTGCAGCGGGCCCGGCTCCACCGCGACCGGCAGCTCGTAGCGCTGGCCCACATAGCGCTGGCCGAGGGAGCGGGTCAGCCGTAGACCGCCGGCGCCGGCCGCCGGCTGCCGCAGCCCGGCGCGGGCGGCTTCTTCCAGTTGCGCGAACAGCCGTTCCAGGTCGGGCGCCGCGGTGCGGTCCAGGCGCCGCACGAAGGTGGCGGCGCGGTCCTCCCGCAGGTTGGTCATCAGCAGGCCGAGCGCGGAGTTCACCCCCGGCGCCAGCGGTACGATGGTGCGCCCGATACCAAGTTCCGCCGCCAGCTCGGCGCCGTGCAGCGGGCCTGCGCCGCCGAACGGACACAGCGCGAACGCGCGTGGGTCGTGCCCGCGTTCCACCGTGAGCCTGCGAATTGCCGCGGTCATGGCGGTATTGACCACCCGGATCATCCCCTCCGCGGCCGCCTCGACCGTGATTCGTAGCGGCGCCGCGAGCCGGTCATGGAGCGCGCGCCGCGCCGCCTCGGGGTCCACCGCCATGCCGCCGCCGAGCAGCGACTCCGCGCCCAGCCGCCCCAGTACCAGGTTGGCGTCGGTCACGGTTGGCTCCGCGCCCCCTAGTCCATAGCAGGCCGGCCCCGGCCGGGCGCCGGCCGAGTGCGGGCCGACGCGTAGCGCGCCGCCGGCGTCGATCCAGCCGATGCTGCCGCCGCCGGCACCGATCGAGTGGAGATCCAGCATCGGGACGCTGACGGCGAGGCCGCCCATCTCGGTGTCGCGGGCGAACCCGACCGCGCCGTCCTGGACCACTCCGACGTCGAAGCTGGTGCCGCCCATGTCCGCGGTGATCAGGTTGCGGTAGTCGGCGTCCCCGCGCGCCACCGCGGCGCCGGCCACGATGCCGCCCGCCGGGCCCGACAGCACGGTCTCCACGGCGCGGCGGGCGGCGGCCTGCGCCGAGGTCACGCCGCCGCTGGACTTCATGATGAACAGCGGCGCGCCGGCGCCGTGCGCAGCCAGGCTCCGTTCCAGCCGCCCCAGGTAGCGCGCGATTACCGGCCGCACGAAGGCGTTCATGGCGCAGGTGCTGAAGCGCTCGTACTCGCCCTGCTCGCCGGCTAGTTCATGCGACAGGCACACCGCCGCCTCCGGCAGGCGTTCGCCGAGCGCCCGGCCCACCGCCTGCTCGTGCGCGGGGTTGGCGTAGCTGTGCAGCAGCCCCACGGCAACCGCGTCCACCCCCTCCCGGCGCAACGCGTCGATCAGGCCGTCCAGCTGCGCGTGGTCGAGCGGCGTCTGCACGCTGCCGTCGAAGCGCACGCGCTCGCGCAACTCGTAGCGCAACGCGCGCGGCACCAGCGGCCGGGCGCGCCGGCCGCGCAGGTCGTACAGCCGCGGGCGGTCCTGCCGCTGGATCTGCAGCACGTCGCGGAAGCCGGCGGTCGTGATCAACGCCACCCGCGCGCCGGCGCGCTGCAGCACCGCGTTGGTCGCCACCGTGGTGCCGTGCACCAGCAGCTCGATCTCCTCCGCGCGGGCGCCGATGCGGTCCACGATTTCCCGGATGCCGCGAATTATGCCGCGCGCCGGGTCGTCCGGCGTGGACGCCACCTTATGGAACGCCAGGCTCCCGCCGTCCGGCGCGAACGCCACCAGATCGGTAAACGTCCCCCCGGTGTCAATCCCGATCCGGATCATGCCAGGTATCGACGTGGCTCGACGCCTCCTTGCCGCTCAGCGCGTCGAGCCCGGATTACCATCGCGTTCTTCCGCCAGACTGACCCCGTCGCTCACGAACTCCGCCGTTTTCTCCGGCCCGATCGTCGCGAAGTAGGATCGCGTTCGAGCATGACGAGCAGGCTGTTCAACATGTAACTGCCACTGTGATTGGACACCCGTCCGGTTCTTCCTCGGCCCCGATGATAGACGCCGCGTGGGCCTCACGTCAAGACGCCCCTCGCATGCTTGCTTGCTTGAGGATGATTGATTGATCCAGCGTCTTGAGACGTTGGGGACCCTCCTGCTCATTCATTCGGTCGCTTCCACCGCCGGCAGCGGTCGTAGACCGCGGCGGCGTCCCATCCACCCGGCGGTTCTGTAGCGCTGCCGGTACCGGCACCGGTGGTTGGTATGGCGCGCTGGCAAAGACGGCAGCGTGGTCGGTATTCGAACTTAGCAAGATCGATCAGGCCGATACCAAGGCGGTCGAAGAATAGCGTCGCTTTCGCTTGGCGATATGCTAGATAGAACCGGTAGGGTCCCGCCAACCGGCCGTTCACGCGCTCCGCGCTGGGCTCGTCGTAGAAGTCCTTCCATCAGTAGCTCGACCGCGCCACCGGCGTGACACCACATCGGTTGCTCCCACCGGCAGCGCGGTGTTTGACAGGGGCCGGCGCCGCCTCGTCTTGGCAGCGCTGCAACGCGGGCCGGGTACCGGCACCGGCGGTTGGTACGGCGCGCTGGCGCCGACGTTGGTGCCGTCTACGGCGATGTCGGTGATCTGTGGGGCGTTCGGGTCGGCGCTGATACCGACCTACGTGCAGGTGCGGGAGCAGCACGGGGAGGCGCACGCGCAGGCGCTGTTTTCGCGGATCATGTTTCTGGCGGTGGGGCTGCTGGGGCTGGTGTCGGTGGGGTTCGCGGTGGTGTTGCCGTATCTGTTGCCGCTGCTGGCATCGGGCTTCGCGCCGGGGAAGTTGGCGTTGGCAACGCGGCTGTCGTACTTCCTGCTGCCGGTGATCGTGGTGAAGGGGGTGGCGACGATCTACGGCGCCGGCGCTGATCCCGGCTTCGACCATCGGGTTCATGCTGTTGTGGCCGGTGGCCGCGACGCGGATCTACGCGCTGGCGGCGGGCACGGTCGCCGGGATGGTGGGCGAGCTGATCGTCGTGAGCTGATCGCTCAAGTCGCGCGGCACCACGTTGCTGCCGCGGCGTGCCGTGAGTAGTGCGGCGAGTCGGCAGGTGGTCGCGCAGTACTTCCCGCTCCTGACCGGGGCGATGCTGATGAGCGAAGGGTGTTGACCGGTCGGGATGGCGGGGGCTATGGTGGGAGTAGGGAGGCGAGCAGGTGCAGGCACTGGAAATAGCGACGGTAAACGACTTGGTCCGGATTCTCGATGAGCACCCGCAGTGGCTGGAGGCGTTGCGGGAGCGGCTGCTGACCCGCGAGGTGCTGGAGTTGCCGCAGCAACTCGCTGAGTTCGCCGCCAACACTGACCGCCGGTTCGAGGTCGTGGAGCGCGAGCTCGAGGCGCAGGGGCGGCAGCTCAAGCAGCTCCGTGACGACATTGGGCCGATCAAGGCTGCCCACGTCCGTAACGCCGCCCGCAACGCAGCCGACATGATGGCTGAGGCGCAGGGACTGGAGTTCGTCGACATCCTCGACCGGAAGGAGCTGGGAGCGATGGTGCGGTCGTCCGACACGCGCGGTATCTCCAAGGGCGATCTGGACAGGTTCCGCTTTGCCGACATGGTGCTGCGCGCGACTGACGCGGACGGGGCCGATTACTACGTGGCGGTGGAGGTTTCCTACACGGCCAACGGGCGCGATACCGACCGCGCGATTCGCAACGCGGAGTACCTGACCCGCTTCACCGGGAACCGCGCTCTCGCCGTGGTGGCCGGTCGGCGGTTCGACGACCGGATAAGCAAAGCGGTGAAATCCGGGGCGGTCGCGTGGTATGAGCTGAGCGCTCGCGCCCTGGAAGTGGACTGACCTGCCGCTACCGCCGGCGCGTGCGCAGGCGCGGGCGTCCTTTGAGACGGTGGCGGCCGCACCCCGCCGTAATCGGTAGCGGGGCGGCGGCGGGCCGGACTTGGTTGTGACGACGATAGAAGCGCTGAGCAGGAAGGAGGCGCACGTCGGGGTAGTGGGCCTGGGCTACGTCGGCAGGCCGCTGGCGGCGGCCCTGCACCGGCACTTCTCGGTCTACGGCTTCGACACCGACGCACGCCTCAGCCGCGCGCTTCGTGGCGACGCCGGCGCCGACCGCGCGCCGCACCCGGACGCCGGCCGGCTGCGCGGAATGGGGGATCGCCTCACCGCCGACCCCGCGGTGCTCGGAAAGTGCTCCTTTATCGTCGTGACGGTACCGACGCCGATTACCGCGGACCGCGTCCCCGACCTGACGCCGTTGCGGGCCGCCGCCCGCTCCATCGGCCGCAATCTCAAGCCGGGCTGCGTGGTGGTGCTGGAATCGACCGTCTATCCGGGCGTCACCGAGGAGGTGGTCGGCCCGATCATCGCGCGCGAGAGCGGGCTCGAAGCCGGCATTGGGTTTCATCAGGTAATCACGTCGCTTCTGGTACGGGAGCGTCCGCTGCTCATTGACGTGAAGGCGTTCTACGACGGCGCCGAGCGCGCGGCGGGGCTACGATATACTGGCGGCTATAGCCAGTGGCGGGATGTCGGCGGCAGACACCGGCGACAACTTCCACCTGCAGATCCTTGCGCATCCGGATCACCCCATGTCACGCCCACAGCATCGTCCGCGATGTGCTCATAGGGCGCTGAGCGCGGCCTCCAGCCGCCGCGCCAGGTGATCGAAGTCCTCCGGGCACTTCTGGCGTATGGTTCTGATACGGGCGGATGCCTCCTCTCCAAGCAACTTTCTGCCCCCGTCCCTGTCATCCGACACGCCGCGCAGCCGCATAAGTGGCTCGAAATACCGTTCCTTGACGTGGACCTCGGCACGAACGTCCGCCCAGCGCCATCCATCCGGGAGCGTCAATCCCGCCAGTGCCCAAGTCTCGATCTCCTCCCAGGCATTCTCCGCGAGGAACAACAGCCGGTCGGAGCCAAACTGGCGCTCCAGCTCGCGGAGCCGGAGATGCCGGTGACGGTTGCCGTCGCGGTCCACGCACAATATGACCATCTGGACCATGCCGCCGTGCCGCCTCATTACCTGAGCGATACGTCTTGGCTTCAGCGCTTCGTCAACTCCTCCGAGCAGCGGGGCGCGACAGATCTCCACACGGACGCTTCGTCTACCGATGGCCCGAAAGAGTCACAGGAACAGCGGCTTCAACAGGTACTGATCCTTGCGGAAATCCTCGGGCACGACAAGGACTCTCAACGCTCATGTCCCTGTTGGTTGCGATCGTATTCGGCAAAGGAGACTGCGTTTTCCATCCACCCTTCGGACAGAAGTGATCCCATTAGCTCGCCAGACTTCCTCAGCTCACGGGCGTTGTACAATCCGGCGACCGGCCGAATCACGGCGTCGTCCGCATCTTCCGTTCGGCACACCACGGACACGTGCTCAAAGGTCCGGTCACTGGCGTAGGTCAGCATCTCCGGCGAGTGAGTGGTCGTCACGATCTGGATGCCGCGCTTTGCGGACTGCGCTTCGATCAGCTCCAGCAACAACCATTGGCGCGCCGCGTGGATGCCGACGTCGATTTCCTCAAAGAAACATAGCTTCGGAGGGTCCCGGCCAAACAACACCGCCAGCATCGCCAGGAAGCGCAACGTTCCGTCCGACGCGCTATCCGCCGACACTTTCCTCCCATTTCTTTCGCACAACCGGAGGTGGACCTGGGTAGTCGGATCGCGCCAAAAATCCAGCTTCGATACAGCCATCGGCGTCAATGCCTGCAGCCACGACACCAGCGTCGATTCGAGCCTGGAATCGGCGCAGAGATCCTCCAGCACCGCCGGCAGGTTCTCTCCGCGGTCTCCCAGCGGAGTGCTGGGATACGCCGAATGCCGCATCAACTCCGGTGATAGATCCCAAAATCGCATGTTGGCAAACGCTTCGGCTAGCTTGGCCAGCGCAGGTACTCGGTCGGGCCACCCGCCAATCGGGGAATTTAGTTGCGTCAGAACCGGCTTCCCAGGATCGAGCTCTATCAACGAGCCGTCACAGACGTCGATCCGGTGAGATCCGTCACCGCCGGACCTGGTTTCGTAGACCGTTTGCGATTGGTCACGGACCTTCTCGTGAACTACTTGGTAGCGCGATTGCACTGGATCGTATGCTATCGTAATCGAGTAGTGTACTGTTGTTCCGTCTACCTCAACGTCAACATGAAGCGAGAAGAGCGAACTCACGCCAAGTGAGTTGGTACCGAGCCGTACTATTTCGTTAGCAGCCCCGCGCATCGGCTGCCATTCGCGGTGGCCCCCTGATCCCCACTTCCCGCTAACTATCTCGTTCAACGTGTATCCGCGGCCGACGCCGTGCAGGAAACGAAACGCATCGCGGACATTGCTCTTTCCGCTGGCGTTGGAGCCGACGACGACGGTGAACGGTCCCGTCCGCAACGTCTCGTCGGCAAAGTTCTTGAAGTTGACCATGCGAATCGACGTAATCATGTTACTTGTACTTTTACTTGTACTTTACTCGGCGGATTGGAGGATGGCACGATTCGGCTTGGTGCGCAAGGGCGGGCGGTCGGCGGGTTGGGTGGGGATGGCGGGACATCGCCATAGTGCCTTCCAGCGTCGGCCACCTGGCCGGGCGGCTGACTGCGCGGCGCCGGTTCTCACTGGCGGCGCCGGCGCTGACCCCGGCCTCGATCCATCGCGTTCATGCTATCTCGTCGCCGTGAGCGGGGCGCTGAAGTCACGGTGCGCGGCGGCGCGCACCCGCCAGGGACGCCTTGAGACGCCCGGTGGGTTGGAATGCGCCGCCGCGACGCGGGACCGCGGGGCAGGGCGGCGAGCGCCGTGCGTGTTGACCGGTCGGGATGGCGGGGGCTAGTGGGAGTAGGGAGGCGAACAGGTGCAAGCACTGGAGATAGCGACGGTAAACGACTTGGTCCGGATTCTCGATGAGCATCCGCAGTGGCTGGAGGCGTTGCGGGAGCGGCTGCTGACCCGCGAGGTGCTGGACTTGCCGCAGCAGATCGCTGAGTTCGCCGCCAACACTGACCGCCGGTTCGAGGTCGTGGAGCGCCAGCTTGAAACGCAGGGGCGCCAGCTCGAGGTGCAGGGGCGCGAGCTTGAAGCACAGGGGCGCCGGCTCGGACGGGTGGAGGACCAGCTCGAGGAGCAGGGGCACGAGCTCAAGGCGCACGGGCGCGAGCTCGAGGCGCAGGGGCGGCAGCTCAAGCAGCTCCGTAACGACATTGGGCCGATCAAGGCTGCCCACGTCCGTAACGCCGCACGCAACGCAGCCGACATGATGGTTGAGGCGCGGGGACTGGAGTTCGTCGACATCCTCGACCGGAAGGAGCTGGGAGCGATGGTGCGGTCGTCCGACACGCGCGGTATCTCCAAGGGCGATCTGGATAGTTTCCGCTTTGCCGACATGGTGCTGCGCGCGACTGACGCGGACGGGGCCGATTGCTACGTGGCGGTGGAGGTTTCCTACACGGCCAACGGGCGCGATACCGACCGCGCGATTCGCAACGCGGAGTACCTGACCCGCTTCACCGGGAGCCGCGCTCTCGCCGTGGTGGCTGGCCGGCGGTTCGACGACCGGATAAGCAAAGCGGTGAAGTCCGGGGCGGTCGCTTGGTACGAGCTGAGCGCTCGCGCCCTGGAAGTGGACTGACCTGCCGCTACCGCCGGCGCGTGGGCGGCCGCGGGCATGTCCTTGAGACGGTGGCGGCCGCACCCCGCCGTAATCGGTAGCGGGGCGGCGGCGGGCCGGACTTGGTTGTGACGACGATAGAAGCGCTGAGCAGGAAGGAGGCGCACGTCGGGGTAGTGGGGCTGGGCTACGTCGGCAGGTGGGCCGCAACGCGCGTGGCGCGCGGGCGGCGCCGAGCTGGCGACCGCCGGCACCGCGCGCCTGGCAGAGGGCGGGCGGCTGGTGCTGGCCGAGTCGCTGCCGGAACGGGCGCCGCGGCTGCACGAGGCGTTCGACCTCGGCGTTCTGGGTGCCGCCGAGCGCGCCGCGGTGGTCTCCGCCGAGGAGGAGCACTACCGCTCCGCGGCGCCGCTGACCGAGGACGCCGTCCGCGCCGCGCCCGCCCCGCAGTTCGGCGCGCCGGACACCGAAGTGGTAACCCAGCCGGGCCGGCTGGCCGTCACCCGCACCCTGGTGGAGCGCTGGTTCTCCGCCTCCGCCGCGGACGGCTCTTCCTACGCCGCGCTGCTGCTGCGCGCGTGCCGGAGGCCGCCGTCGCCGCCCTGCGCGGCCAGTTGGAACGCCGCCGCGGCACCGCCCTGGACTGGCAGGCCACCACCCTGTTCATCACCGCCACCCGCCGCCCCGCCCTCGGCCGGTAGTAGTTTAGGCCCAGTATGCGCTATGGTATCACTATGGTATACTGCGAGGGTGTCGGTACGGCTGCATCCGCATGCTCGGCAGCGCTGCGCCGAGCGTGGCGTTTCGGAGGATGAAGTTGTCGCGACGGTGCTATATGGTGAGCGTGTTCCGGCTAGGTACGGCCGGACCGGCTTTCGGCGAAACTTCGTTTTCGAAACGTATGGCGAGGACGAGTCTATGGCGTCAAACAGGTCCTTGCATATGCGATTGAGGATGCCGGAGACTGGATTGTCATAACGGTAATTTCCAAGTACTACTGAGTGTAAAGAGCGGAGATCCGATCAATGATGTCAACGCCACTCCAAGATTGAGTAAGCAAAGGAAAAAACATGACTGTTACCTATGATCCGCGCTACAACATTGGCTACATTAGATTCCGGGAGTCTACCGAGGAAGTCGAGACAATCCCGGTGAGCGAAAGCATGAATGTTGACGTTTCACCCGACGGGACGGTCTATGGGATCGAGTTGCTCGACGCCAACCGGCAGCTCGCCGAGGAAGGGCACCTGACATTCGTGAACGAGGGGTCGGGCACACGCCATGTAGTAACAACAGGCTGAGCAGCTACGCCGGGACCTCCGCCGTACAGCTTCGAGTGGCATCCCGACATTGCGAAGTGCCTCGGAATCAGCAGCTCGGCCTACACCCTGTTGTTCTGCCGCGAGCATGGTTACTTCGGCCACATCAAGGACATCGAAGCACGGATACAGCGTCCGAAGGCTGAGAAGGGCCGGTTGAAAATTCCACAGCTCGTATGGATGCCACTTGCGCGGAGGTGGAAGCGCGACTGCAGGCTCCTCCGGGCATCGCTGTACGACGGAAGTGTTCTGCGCAAGAAGCCGGTGCAGTGGACGCGCGATCCTGCTACGAACCGCAGCGTCCGGGAGCTTTGCAAGGACCTGTCGAAGGAACTCGGATACGTCTTCACCGAAGGCGAGATGTTTCCGCCAGGAAGCGGCAATCACGGGGTAACCCACCAGCTGAATCACCTTCGGAACGCAATCGAGCTCGGCGGAATGGACCGGGCACTCAGCCGCGGCTACATCAAGTAGTCCGGTCACCGATCATCTACGGACAACTGGTACGGCGGGGGGCTTTCTGGCCGCCGGAGCGCATCACTGCGGCCCCGACGTCAGCCGTGTGACCGGGGGTTTTCGGACTAGGCTCTACGTGAATCTGGGTAACAAGCACAAGCCGTCGGCGGCCGCCGCCAAGGCGGCGATGAGCACTGCCAGCGGCTACCGCATCGAAGCCGACCCCGGCTGCCGTCCGAGAAACGGACTGTCCGCGGCGGCCGCCGCCCCGACCCGCCGGCCGGCATCTTCGAGGAACTGCTGCGCCGTCACCCCCGAACTGCCGCCGAGCGTGCGCCGCACGCTGGAACAGCCGGGTGCGCCACTGGCGCGCTCTGCGGGCCGGCCGGCGGCCCGCGGGCGGGGCCACAAGCGCGGCGGGCGCTTGACGCGGCATCGGAGCGCGACTACAGTCGCCGGTGAATCTCATGGCCGACGAACAGGTACCGGACGAACCGCCTTCCGCGCAGCCGCCAGGCGAAGCTACGCCGCCCGAGGAAGAGGAGGAGATCACCCGGATACACGACAAGTACTTCTACCGGGTGTTTTCCGATACCGACAATGCCGCCGGCCTGCTGCGCCCCTACCTGCCGCCTGCGGTAGCCGGCTCCCTGCGATGGGCGACGCTCACCCACTGGCCGGGGCGCTTCGTGAGCGACGACTGGCGCGGTCGGGAGGCCGACTTGGTGTTCTCGGCGGAGCGGGAGGGGACGGAGGAGCCGGTGCTGGTGTACGTACTGCTGGAACATCAGTCTACGCCGCGCTACTGGATGGCGTTGCGGATGCTGAACTACTGCCTGCAGATATGGGTGGCGTGGCAGGGGGCGAGCAAGAATGAGAAGAAGACGAAGTTGCCGCTGATCGTGCCGCTGGTATTCTATCAGGGAGGGAAGCGGTGGTCGCCGGAGCTGGAGTTTCGGGAGCTGGTGGAGGGAGCGGCGGAGTGGCGGTGGGTGCCGCGGTTCGAGTACCTGCTGATCGACCAGACGAAGGGAGGGCCGGAAGCGGTGTTGGGGTCGGCGGTGGCGCGGCTGACGCAGATAGCGATGATGGCGAGAGTTCGAGGTGGGGATGAGTTGGTGGAGCGGACGGCGGTGCTGATGGCGGAGGTGTCGCCGGAGGGAGAGGTGGAGGTGCTGGCGCAGCACGTGGAGTACGTGTTGGCGACGCAGTCTGAGGAAGGGCTGCGAGCGTTCAGGGCAGCGCTACGGCGCAACGTGCCCGGTCGTGGAGGAGAGCTAATGACTTACGTGGAACAGATAGAGGAGCGAGGCCGCCGGGAGGGCCGTCAGGAGGGCCGCCGGGAAGGTCGCCGGGAGGGACGTCAGGAAGGCGTCTTGCGCACTATTGAAGGATTTCTGCAGCGCGATGTCCCGTGGTCGACCATCGAGGAGGCGACCAGCATCGACGAGTCCGAATTCGAGCGCCTCAGGCAGCAACTGGACGCCGCCGCCCCCGGCGCCGATCAACCCAACTGACCGCCCCCGCCCTGCGGGCCGGCGCGCCGGGCTCCGTTGGCTCAAGCGGAGGGCGTGGCATGCCGAATCGCACCCCACCACTACCAGCGGCGCCGCGCGTGGCGTGGTCGGTAGCGGGGCGGCGGCGGGTCGGGTTTTGGACGTGACGACGATTGAAGCGCTGAGCAGGAAGGAGGCGCACGTCTGGGTGGTGGGGTTGGGCTACGTCGGCAGGCCGTTGGCGGCGGCGCTGCACCGGCACTTCTCGGTCTACGGCTTCGACACCGACGCAAGCCTCATCCGTGCGCTACGCGAGGAAGCCGGCGCCACCACCGCGCCGCACCCGGCCGCCGGCCGGCTGCGCGGAATGGGGGATCGTCTCACCGCCGGCCCCGCCGTGCTCGGAAGGTGCTCCTTTATCGTCGTTACGGTACCGACGCCGATTACCGCGGACCGCGTCCCCGACCTGACGCCGTTGCGGGCCGCCGCCCGCTCCATCGGCCGCAATCTCAAGCCGGGCTGCGTGGTGGTGGTGGAATCGACCGTCTATCCGGGCGTCACCGAGGAGGTGGTCGGCCCGATCATCGCGCGCGAGAGCGGTCTCGAAGCCGGCAGCGGGTTCATCTGGGCTACTCGCCGGAGCGGATCAACCCCGGCGACGACGCGCACGCGCTGGAGCGGTTGGTGAAGGTGATCGCCAGCGATGACCGGCGGGTGTCGCCGGGCGGCGGGTAAACGACGCGATGGGGAACTACGTGGCGGAGCGCACCGTTGCCCTGCTTCGATCCGCGCGCGGCAGCGTGGAACGGGCGAAGGTCCTGGTGTTGGGGTTTGCCTTCAAGGAGAACGTGGCGGACGTGCGCAACACGCGGGTTGCCGAACTGACATCGTCCATGCGTTGCAGTCCCGTGGCGCGCAGTGTTCGATCTTCGATCCCGAAGCTGATGCCGATGAGATTCGCGACGCCTACGGGTTCCCGGTGGTGGACGAGCCCGCCCGCAACGCCCCCTATGACGCGGTCGTGGTCGCGGTGCGGCACCGCGTCTTCAGGTCGATGTTTCCGCTGGAGCTTCTGGTACGGGAGCGCCCACTGCTCATCGACGTGACGAGCGCGAGACGCCGACGTGCCGGGCGCCAGAGGAGGATGCCCACGCAAGTCCCCAACGATTCGGTGTATGCGGCACCGAGGACGGCTACCGTCGTCCTTCGCCCAACACCGTGGCCCGCGCCGGGCCGGGCCGGGGCGGGGCGACCACCGGGGCCGGGCCGGAGGCCGGTTGCGCAGCGGTGGCGGTTGGGCGATAATCGGCGGCAGTGACGTTCCTCGGTAGGCCCGTGGCGGGCCATGTCCGTAATCACTTGGTGGACTTGATAGCGCTACTTACGAAATCTGTTTCGTTAAGGGCTTACGATACCGTCCACGTGAATGACCCCGAAGAGGGAAACTTCCTAACTCAGTCTATCGTGAAGGAAACAAAGTGGCTAACGGAGAACAGAACGCGCCATACTCACATAGCATCGTTCATTGCCAGTGATTCCAAAGACAGAGCGGACGACCTTGTGTTCTGGCGTGAGTACGGACGCGGCGGTCAAGGTTGCTCAATTATGATCCCCTTAAGCCTTACGGAAGGCAACCAACGCTTGTTCAAGGTAGTTTATGGCACAAAGGAGGCGAAGTCCACGACCGAAATAATTCAGAAAGTACTGGTCTTGTTAGAGCCACTTATAGATACTATAGGTCGAGATACACTGGCAACAATCGTGTGGGACTTCTTCCTCGACAGAATTCGCTATCTCTATAAGAGTGACGCGTATAGGTACGAACACGAGTGGCGCTTCGTTCTGTTCCCCGATAGAAAAAGAGAAGCGGAAGTTCTATTTGAATATCAGGAAGATCGCTCACCGAGAATACGGCACTATGTCGAGCACCAGGACCTTGAGGTGAAGAACTGGCTCATATCTGGAAGTCAGATAACCCTGGGTCCCTCCCTACGCCATCCCGAGAACGTTCAGTATTGCCTAAAAGAAATGCTCGAGAAGATGCGCTTGCCAGGTCCTAGCGTCGTGATCTCCCAAATATCCTATCGAACAAGGTGAGCAACATGTGGCGTTTCCTTGACCGTGCCCCTTTGTCGCCACTCGCTGCCAGATAGGAGGGGGTTTCGACGTCACCTTTTGCTCGACGATCTCTAAATGAACAGTTCGGGCGACAACTTCCGTTGATGATTCGAGTCTCGCCAGCTACGAACTGACAGTCCTGCTGGCGGACGGCAGGCCACCATTCGGACGCGATCAAGTAGCGGATCATCATGTTTGTCGCCATGCCCGCGACACCGACACTGAAGGGGAAAACGTTCTGATTATTCCCTCGATACTCGGGAGGAAGATTGGCTACGTACGACGCGTCGTCGAGGGAGCCATCCAACTCTGTTACGACCATGCTAGAGTTATATTGTCCTGCACATCTGAGACATCGATGAAAGGGAGTAACGATGTGTGCACGCCAGTGCGCCGAAAAGAGGCGGTCCCTCTTTTCGTCAAATTCGACTGAAACACCGCCGTCGATTACCGGGATCAAGTGTGCCAGCGCAATATAGTTGAGTACATCTCGTGCAACCGGCCGGTCGACGCAACTGAACAGGAGGTCGCAGTCGAGCGCCGCGCGATACGCTGAATCGTCATGTACGGAGAGTGGAAGCTCCTTGATCTTGATGCTATCGCTGGTCGAGCTTCGGCGCATCGCCTTCGCTGCAACGTGGACTTTCAGTTTTCCAACGTCGCGTATCGTGCCGTAGAGCAGACGATCTAGATTGTGTTCCTCAATCCTATCGGGATCAATCAATACGCACTGATTGACTCCAATTCGTGCCATGGCCTCAGCAACTATGCAACCAACACTACCTAGTCCAACGATCCCGACCTTCAATCGAGCGATCGTTTGTTGCGCGGTCTGACCCCAGGTGTCGAATGTCCTCCTTAAGGCTGGCTTTCGGGAAGGGGCCGGCATCAGTCTGTCGTTGAAGTACAGCACATACTTCTGTGGACCGACGATCCGAGTCTTTTGACACCAATGGCAGTTCATGATGTTTCGAGATTTTCTCCAGAACCGTGCGCTCCAATGGCCATCGGTTCCGATTGTCATGCCCACTAGCGGTAGTCCCGTCGCACCGGCCGGGTACGCGAGGACATCTCGCTCTGCCTCAACATCGGGTCCGCTCATTCCTTGCCAACCGGCGGACGGATGGCTGTGCATGAAGGCAATACCGGTATTTCTACGTATGGCAAGCTCAATCGTCCGCGCCATATATGCGGGTTCAAAACTCACATTTCCACAGAGAATTCTATCCTTATATCGTGGTAATATAATGTCGTCAATCAATGCGACAGTTCGTGTTAGACCGGTGGAAGGACGCCACAGCGCGAAACATAGGTCTTCTTGATTTTCGCCACGGCCATAGTGCTGCAATAGATGGTCGGTAGCAACGGAATTTGCTTCCGACGTCAGGGCTACTTCGAGACTCACATACCGTTCCAAAGTCTTCGTATGTGCTCTTGTATATATGCAGCCATGTGCTTTGTGTGCAGATCGTCCCAGAGTTGGCCGGGCGGGCGGCTAATCGCGATCCATTTTCGTCCTTCAGTGTCATCGTAGCGGACAGTAGCGCCGCCTTTACGGTCGTCAACCGGAGGATGAATGTGAACCCAATGCGGAGGATACTCAGGGTATTGCTCGTTCCCGTACATGCTGATCCCTAGATCGAATCTACGGCCCTCGTAAGGACCTACTTCAACATCGTAGGAAAACTCTACGGCAACCCCTTGCGGACTATCACGTAGGCGAGTCTTGTATCCTAGGGAGCGCAGTTCCGCGTGTATTCGTTCGACGTTTTGGGGAACCTGCATTTCATGCTACCGGCGTTGGGGTCGTCGGAACTGTGATGAAAACACTGTCCTCACTGAGGTTGACCCAATCATCGGGGCCGTAGAGACCCTTTTCGCCCTTCAACATGTAGTTCTCTGGCTTTCCTGGGATAGCTTCCTTTTCGAGAGCGATGTTCAGGATATCGGTAGTAACAAGCTTCTCGAAGTCAGTAGACAATTCTACACCGTTAACCTTGAAGATGAATCTTCCCGGGCGGCGGCTTTCAGTATCTGGCATTAGAATACTCCATGTACGTTGTCAGGCGGTCACGGCACATTGGGCACCGATCGGTGCTGCCCCGCGACCCGCCTGCGTTGGTTCGTAGTATACGAGAATGTCCAAGTACAATCAACACGTCCGTCTGCTGCTGCTGCCGGCCCGGCGGCGGCAGCGTTGCAGCGGTCCCGGTTTGACGGCGTCGCGCGCGTCCAGCAGTGGCCGCGCCGGAGCGGCGACTTTGACGCACCGCGCCCGGAACCCGGCGTTTGGCGGCTTCCACGCCGTGAGCTGTTCGGTAGTCGGGCCGCATCACCCGCAGGCAGGCGACGAGCACAGGCATAGTTGGAGGTGCGCCGGTTGCAACGCGGGACGGCTGCGCGCGTCCAGCACACGCACGCAAGGCGGTGTTGCGTTGCGACGGACTGGTGCGCGATAATCGAACCGCAGTGGGTTTGCGTTCGTTAGGCAGTGTCGGGCTAATGGCAAGCTACTTGCGCATCGTCGGGTCTACAGGGGCATGGATCGCGGATCGGACCAAGCCGTTGCCGCTGGATGGCGGGCGCGGGCCGGGAGTGTCCAGGGAGACGTCGCCTGCCGAGCGTGGCGTGGTCGGCGGCCAGGCATTGGCTTGGAGCTGTTGTTGACCACGGTCCAAGGGTGGGCTCCGTTGGGGGGCGGCGTGGTAGCGGCTCGGCTTGGTGGGCGCGCGTGGTGCCATCGGGCGCGGGCGCGCGCCGGCGCGCCCGGCGGCGGGGGCCAGCCGCCGGGGGCGGCCTCTATGGGCCTGGAGTGGGGGCGGTGACGGTTAGCGGGGTTGCGGGGGCGCTCCGGGGGGCGCCGGGGGGCGGCTGGTGCGGAGCGGGGCGTGGGGGCGCGCATCTCCGCGGCGGCGCTGGCCATTGGGGCGTTTACCGTCGGGGTCAAGGTGGTGTCGTTGGGGTCGACGCTGGTGGTGGCTTCGTTGTTTGGGACGGGGGACGACCTGGAGGCGTTCCTCATTGCGTTTCTGATGCCGTCTACGGCGATGTCGGTGATCTGTGGGGCGTTCGGGTCGGCGCTGATGCCTACTTGCGTGCAGGTGCGGGCGCAGCACGGGAAGGCGCACGCGCAGGCTCTGTTTTCGCGGATCATGTTTCTGGCGGTCGGGCTGCTGGGGCTGGTGTCGGTGGGGTTTGCGGTGGTGTTGCCGTATCTGTTGCCGCTGTTGGCGTCGGGCTTCGCGCCGGCGAAGTTGGCACTGGCAACGCGGTTGTCGTACTTCCTGCTGCCGGTGGTCGTGGTGAAGGGGGTGGCGACGATCTACGGGGCGGTGCTGAACGCCGAGGAGCGGTTCTCGCTGGTGGTGGCGGCGCCGGCGCTGATTCCGGCCTCGACCATCGCGTGCATGCTGTTGTGGCCGGTGGCGGCGACGCGAATCTACGCGCTGGCGGCGGGCACGGTGGCCGGGATGGTGGGCGAGCTGATCGTCGTGAGCTGGTCGCTCAAGGCGCGCGGCACCACGTTGCTGCCGCGGCGTGCGGCGAGTAGTGCGGCGAGTCGGCAGGTGGTCGCGCAGTACTCCCGCTCCTGACCGGGGCGATGCTGATGAGCGGGACGACGTTCGTCGACCAGGCCCGGAGCGGGTGCTGGTGTACGTACTGCTGGAGCATCGTCTGAGGGAGGTGACGCACTGAATGAAACCGTCGGTCTACATTGAGAACTCCATCATCAGCTACCTGACTTCCGAGCCGAGCAGGGACGTCGTCATCGCGGCGCGCCAGGCGGTGACTCGAACGTGGTGGTCTGAAAGACGATTCGAGTACGAGCTGTACGTATCTCGATTCGTTATTGCGGAAGCGTCCGCAGGAGATCGAACGATGGCGGCCAAGCGTCTTGATGCTCTGGCCGGTATCACTGAAATCGAGGTAAGTGAGTCTGCTGAAACGTTTGCGAACCGCTGGTAACCGAAGGTCCTCTGCCATCCAAGGCAGGTGTGACGCGGTCCACATTGCGGTGGCAGTAACCGGAGGGGTTGAGTATCTTCTGACCTGGAATTTCACCCACCTGGCTAACGCGACCATACGGAGCCAGATCGAACGCAAGTGTCGACTCAGCGGGTACGAACCGACAGTCATTTGTACTCCGGACGAGTTGATGGGGGAATAGACGGATGAATAATGACTACATCATTGAAGAAGTTCGCGCTATTCGCGAGCAACTAGCTGCGCGGGCCGGTTACAGCGTCAGTAAGCTGTGCGAAGAGGCGAGGCGGTGCCCGCCCAAGGGGGACCGGCCAATCGTGCGACTGAAGCCCCGGCTGGTAAATGACAAGGGCGAAGCAATCACGTGACGGTTTGGACGTGACGACGATTGAAGCGCTGAGCAGGAAGGAGGCGCACGTCGGGGTAGTGGGGTTGGGCTACGTCGGCAGGCCGCTGGCGGCGGCGCTGCATCGGCACTTCTCGGTCTACGGCTTCGACACCGACGCACTCCTCATCCGCGCGCTACGCGGGGAAGCCGGCGCCACCACCGCGCCGCACCCGGACGCCAGCCGGCTGCGCGGAATGGGGAATCGTCTCACCGCCGACCCGGCCGTGCTCGGAAAGTGCTCGTTCATCGTCGTGACGGTACCGACGCCGATTACCGCGGACCGCGTCCCCGACCTGACACCGTTGCGGGCCGCCGCCCGCTCCATCGGCCGCAATCTCAAGCCGGGCTGCGTGGTGGTGCTGGAATCGACCGTCTATCCGGGCGTCACCGAGGAGGTGATCGGCCCGATCATCGCTCGGGAGAGTGGCCTCAAAGCCGGCAGCGGGTTTCATCTGGGCTACTCGCCGGAGCGGATCAACCCCGGCGACGACGCGCACGCGCTGGAGCGGTTGGTGAAGGTGGTCGCCGCGATGACCGGCGGGTGTTGGAGCTGATGAGCGCCGTGTACGAGAGGGTTACGGCTGGCGGCGTGCACCGGTCGGCGAGCATCAGGACGGCGGAGTTGGCGAAGGTGCTGGAGAACACGCAGCGCGACCTGAACATAGCGTTGATGAACGAGTTGGCGATGATCTGTGAGCGCCTGGCGGTGGATACGGGGGAGGTGATCAGGACGGCGGCGACGAAGTGGAACTTCGCGCGCTTCGAGCCGGGTTTGGTGGGCGGGCACTGCATCGGGGTGGATCCGTACTACCTTACCTACGTGGCCGAGCAGGCCGGGCACCGGCCGCAAGTGATACTCGCCGGCCGGCGGGTGAACGACGCGATGGGGAACTACGTGGCGGAGCGCACCGTTGCCATGCTTCGATCCGCGCGCGGCAGCGTGGAACGCGCGAAGGTCCTGGTGTTGGGGTTTGCCTTCAAGGAGAACGTGGCAGACGTGCGCAACACGCGGGTTGCCGACATCGTCCATGCGTTGCAGTCCCGTGGCGCGCAGTGTTCGATCTTCGATCCCGAAGCTGATGCCGATGAGATTCGTGACGGCTACGGGGTCCCGGTGGTGGACGAGCCCGCCCGCAACGCCCCTTATGATGCCGTCGTGGTCGCGGTGCGGCACCGCGTCTTCCGGTCGATGTTCCCGCTGGAAGTAATCACGTCGCTTCTGGTACGGGAGCGTCCGCTCCTCATTGACGTGAAGGCATTCTACGACTGCAACGTGGCGCGCGCGGCCGCGCTGCGCTACTGGCGGCTGTAAACGTTGAGGAGTATCGCGGGAGCGATCCGATGCACTGATGACGCTTATTGTCATCCGGTACTGCCCGTTTCGGGTCGAGCAAGCGCGCTCTTGAAGCGGGCGATTACCCGTTCGTTGACATGCAGCGGATTCGATTCATGCATGGCCCGCGCGATGGCCATGGCTTGCTGCGGAGTCATCGCCCCCGCGGCAACCACGTCCACCAGTAGGCCAAGTCCGAAACGGGTTGGGACGCCGTGGCGCTCGCACAGCCGGCGGAGCGCGCGGTCGTTCGTAACGCAGGTCCAGCCTTCCTCCCGGCAGGCCACGAAGCAGAGGCGGTCATTGAACGAGACGCGCGCCTCGATAGCAGCTGCACCGAGCAGGCGGTGGGTGGCAACCTCGACGACGGTAATCGCCGCGCGCCGACAATCGGTGCGGGTAACGCCGCGCACCTCGTCCAGCACCTGCGCGAGTACCGCCACGCGGCCGACGTGTCGCCCGACGAGCTGGAGCACTTCAATGGCGACGGCGTGGAAGTCGATCAGTACGTTCGCGTCGGCCAAGAGAACGATGGGCAGGGACTGGTTCAGGCGGCCCACTCACGTGTGCGCTGCCGCATTTCCTCCAGACTGAGCCCCAGGATTTCGGCGCCGCGCCCCAGGGAGATAATCCCTTCCCGTAGCGCCCTGCGCACGAGCTTCGACAGTCGGTCTTCCACGAAGTCGTGCCGGGAGAGGCCGTCCGGCTCTCCCGAGCGGCTCCAGTGCCAGGCGAACTCACTGTGGTTCATAGCTGCCGGCTCGTCCGCCTTCCGTAGCGTACGCCCAAAGCGCCGGCTGTGTTGGACTTGGAACGCTCCCCAGACGTTGCTCGTTCCCCGCCCGGACTCGATCAACCGATAGAGCACGGTCTTGTAACTCACGCGGAACAGCCGCTTGACCTTCAGCACGCGCACGAGCAGCGAATGGCCCTCAGTCCGGTCCCACGCCGCCGCGAACGCCTCCTCGGGCATCAGGAACTGACTCGCGAAGGCGTCCGCCTCGCGTTCCGCCGGCTCCCGGATGGCGGTGGCGTCCCGCCGGTAGTCGCCAGGGTGCAGCAACAGATGGCCTAATTCGTGGGCAGCCGTGAAGATCCAGCGCTCCACGGAAATCCGCTTCCAGGTATTCACCACCACCGCCGGTCCGCCGTCCGCGCGGCCGACGCTCAATCCGAAAAACGAGTCGCGTTGCGTGTCCAGCCGCAGCACCTTGACGCCGTGCTGCTCCAGCAGACCGCAGATGTCCAGCACCGGGTCACGCGGTTCAAGGCCGAACGCCGTGCGCGCGGCCCGTGCGATGGCGGGCGGGACAGCATCGGATGGGGTCTCGACGTTGAACGGCTGGTCCGCGTTGAGGTCGGCCTCCAGCGCGCAGTAGGCGTCGAGCCAGGTCGATACCTGAGCCAGGATCTGCTCACGTCCGTGGGGGCGCTTCCGGGCGCGAAAGCGTACGCTCTCCAGGCGCCGCACGGGCGTGACCAGTTCGCGGACAGGCACGCCGAGCGCCTTGGCCAGCGCACTCAGCGTGCCGGCCTGCGGGACCACCTCGCCCCGTTCGATCTTACCCACCGCGACCCGTGACAGCCGTGCCTTCGCGGCAAGGGCCGCCTGGGTAAGCTCGCGGTCCCGCCGCAGCCGGGCGACGTTCGCAGGAATGCAGGTCTCAGACATTCGGTTTACCCCCCCCTTGACGGCTTGCGCGCTCATTGGTTACCATATACCCCGGTATCGTATAAATGAAAACTCACAGGAGGCAAATCCACATGAGAAACGCGAAGATCACGTTCTTCCCGGTCGGCAACGGCGACATGACCCTGGTCATGACCGAATCCGGGCGCTGGCTTCTGATCGACGCCAACATTCGCACCGCGGCCGACGACCCCGACGACGCCACCCCCGACGTGGCGCGCCTGCTGCGTGAGCGGCTGAGCCACGACGCCGACGGTCGCTTGTACGTCGACGCACTTCTCGTCACCCATCCGGACAAGGACCATTGTACCGGACTCCGCAAGCATTTCCACCTGGGACCGCCGGACACGTGGTCCGACTCGGCCGACAAGATTATCATCCGGGAGATCTGGTCGTCGCCGATGGTATTCCGCCGGGCTTCGCGGCGTAACGTTCTTTGCGACGACGCCAGGGCGTTCAACGCCGAGGCGCGCCGCCGGGTCCGGCTGTACCGCGCCGCTGGCGGGGCCGTCGCGGACGGCGACCGGATTTTGATCCTCGGTGAGGATGAAGACGGACGTACCGAGGGCCTCGAGGCCATCCTCGTCCGCGTGGACCAGGAGTTCACCCGTATCAATGGCATCGAGGACGAGTCGATGACCGGTCGCCTGCTCGGCCCGCTGCCAAGTGACGACGGCGATGACGACGAGACGCTCACGAAGAACAACTCCAGCACCATCCTGGGGTTGTCCCTGGCGGGTGCGGGACTCCCGGACAAGTGCCAGCTGCTGATCGGCGGCGACGCCGAGGTAGCGATTTGGGAGCGGCTTTGGCAGCGTCACGAATCACGTTCCGACCGGCTGTCCTATGACATCCTGCTGGCACCGCACCATTGCTCCTGGCACAGTCTGTCGTACGACAGCTGGAGCGAACACGGTGAAGAGGCAGAGGTCTGCGGAGATGCCTGCAGCGCACTCGGCCAGGCTCGCGACGGCGCCACGATCGTCGCCAGCAGCAATCCCATCAAGGACGATGACAACGATCCGCCGTGCATCCGCGCCAAGCGCGAGTACAAGAGGATCGTGGATACTGCAGCCGGATCGTTCCTCTGCGTCGGCGAGGAACCGTCGGAATCGTCCCCCGGAGTCCTGGAGTTTGAGGTTGGTCGCAACGGCGTCCGCCGTTGCACTACGCGCATGCCCCGGTCCACCGTCCGTGGACCGGGTACCATAGGAAGGCATCCTCATCGCCACGGATGATCGCATGATGCCCAACCACGGTCTCGCACGACGGCGCGGACCGCTCGCCCGAGCCCTCGTTCTTGCGCGCGCCCATCCGCAGGTAGTCAGCACCAGCTTCCGCGCCGACGAAGGCCGTGCAGCCGCGGACTTGGTGTTCCGCGTGAACCTTGCAAGTGAATTCCAGCGATGCGGCGAGAGTCGGTCAGGTGTACGATCGACGGAACCTGTCCGATTCCACTTCCCGCGCGATTATCCGATGCAGGCCCCAGAGCTTTCACTACGCGACGACTTCAGTCGGAATCACCCACACATGCAACCGTGGTTGATTGACGGCCGGCCGGTTCCATGCCGCCATCGCGACTCACCTTCGTTACGTAACGGGGCCGTCGCTCCGCCCGTCGGCGGATCACTTGGCTCCGGATCGGTGCTGGTCACTGCCGACGCCGACTCCGCCGCCGCGACTTGCAGGCGTTGCGTCAGGTCGGTGGTGTGGGTGAACAACACGCGGTAGCCGTGCTTGATGAGCGCCAAACCAAGCGCGGCCGGGAGCAGCACGGGGAGGCGAACGCGCAGGCGCTGTTTTCGCGGATCATGTTTCTGGCGGTGGGGCTGTTGGGGCTGGTGTCGGTGGGTTCGCGGTGGTGTTGCGGTATCTGTTGCCGCTGCTCGCATCGGGCTTCGCGCAGGCGAAGTTGGCGCTGGCAACGCGGCTGTCGTACTTCTTGCTGCCGGTGATCGTGGTGAAGGGGGTGGCAACGATCTACGGGGCGGTGCTGAGCGCCGAGGACCGGTTCTCGATCGTGGCGGCGCCGCCGGCGCTGATCCCGGCCACGACCATCGCGTTCATGCTATTGTGGCCGGACGGCGCGACGCGGATCTACGTGCTGGCGGCGGCACGGTGGCTGGGATGCAAGGCGAGCTGATCGTCGTGAGCTGGTCGCTCAAGGAGCGCGCCACCACCTTGCTGCCGCGGCGTGCGGCGAGTAAGTGCGGCGAGTCGGCAGGTGGTCGCGCAGTACTTCCCGCTCCTGGCCGGCGGAATGCTGATGAGCGGGACGACGTTCGTCAGGCGATGGCGACTTCGCTGCCAGCCGGCACCTTGGCGGCCCTGAGTTACGGCGCGCGATTCGTGAACGTGATCTTGCTGGTGATAACGGGTGCCATAGCTACCGCGGTGCTGCCGTACTTTCCCGGCTGGTGGACGCGCGCGACTGGGCTTCGTTACGGTCGCTGCTCCGGGTTTACGTCGCACGGATACTGCTGCTGGCAACCGGCATCGCGGCCCTGTTGGTCGTCGCTTCCGAGACCCTGATTGGCCTGGTACTGGAACGCGGCATGTTCAGCGGCGGAGACACCGTGTTGGTCGGGCGCATTCAGGCCGTGTAATGCGCTACAGATGCCATTCTATGTCTGCGGAATAATGTTCGTGCGCTTGACTTGCGCGAAGCGGGCTACCGGCGCCGGCTGTTGCGCTCCGTCGCTCAGTGTCCCGGCGTCTGAGAACTGACGAGATCGATAATCTCGCGTAGCGACATCGCACCAACCTGTCGGGCTTCTCGAAAAATAAGCAGCGCCGCGGTAGTCGCTGTAGGGCTTACCGCAATCCGCTGTATGTTCTCCCGCACGCTACGAGGCAAGGAGTCACCAATGGCCACCAGAAGATCGGCTTCAATGCGCTGCTCGAGCGCTTGCTCGCGACGTTGCGCGGGAGCCCTCGCCAAAAACCGCCGCCAACTGTCAAGATGTCTTGACCGAACCATCAACAGATCGACGTCGGGATTACCCAACCGAGACGCGCAAGCCGAAACAATACGGTCGAATCGATGACCTGGCCAAGCAATATCGATCCGGTCCCTAAGACTTGCAACGAGCCGTAAGCCGTCGTTCGGGTCGTCGAGCAAACTGCACGCCTCGATGGCGCCACCAAGTGCTTCCTCCAGTTTGTCGGCGAGGTGAACACAACAGTCCCGGTAATGAATGTCCTCGTTCGGCTCGCTATGCCCGCATGCTTCCATGAACCAGCGCTGGGCGAATGCCATTGTCCTCTGGTCTCGCCTGTTTCTCCTGTCCAGATTATGAGCCAGGAACGTGCGTAATTGCGAAATCTCAGTGCGAAGGGAAGTGTCGGCTCTAAGGGGCGGCAGGTTCGTAAGGAAATCAAACGGAATCCTGGCCGCCTCGTTGACCAGCGCATACGCCCAGAAGACCAACCGATAGAACGCTATCTCGTCGCGAAAGCTAGATGACAACCGCAACGATATTTCAGTACAAGCCGGCAGGTCGTGAGCAGCAATGCGGCTGCGCAGGATGTCGTAAAGACCGGTGAGTTCAATCGGTGTCATCGTCTCCGCATGGAACGCGACAGTGAATCAGCAACCGGCCCGATGTAGTTGAAGGAGATACCGAATCCTCGCAGCTCTCGACCGTGACCTAGGTCCTCCTTGGGAAACTCATTCGCCAATAGCCGAATCGATATATTCATGCCGTCCACTCGAACCCAATAGGCACCAGCAGCTCGTTCATCCAACCGGCCCCGAAACTCCCGTGGCCTTCCGTTCTTGTCCGTCATCACAAGCCACCGAACCACCCGCGAGGAGTCTTGGTACTCGGTATCGTCGGACAGCGATCTCCAGATATCGATCGCCCGCCTGGTGTCTTGCAGAAGCCAGCTCAACACCGCCTCGAGAAACCGCTCCCTGCTGCGCGCATAATTACCGGCTCGTTCGTTCAGGTCGCTCACAATCTCCAGCAGGTCTTGTAGCTCGCCCTGGTCTACCGGGGTAGCACCTCTTTGGCGTAGCAGAAGTCGCTCACCGGTAGCGTGAGACCACCGCAACTGAAGCAAGAGCCGAAGGCAACGATCGTCCATCTCGACTCCGGAGTCGCTACGTCGCGACAGGTATTCGGCGGCTTTCCCGGCAACCTCACGTATCTCCCACTCATTTCGTAATGCATCCCTATAGAGCTTGTCAGCCTTACGCCTGGCGACGATATACGTCACAGCGGCCGGGGCAACGTGCTCGAGGTCTCGGAGAGTAGCTTCGTCTAACCGTTGGTCACCGATGGCATGCGCAACGCGACTGCGACGCTTAAGGTACCTTACGGTCTGATTTGGAGTGGACGGATCATCGAAGTCGCCATTCATATTGTGCACGTACAATCTCTTCGAATCAGCCAATGGCGTGCTACTTCGATTGCCGGTGCCTCCGACAACCTCATCTCCCATATCTAATGCCGCATAAAGATTCGCCCATAGCTCCGCTTTCTGGGCGCTCGACAGCTCGCCTCTCTTCGATTCCAGAACGTCTGTTGCGGTCCAAAGAGCGATATCTATCGGATAGAGACTCCGGTCGACGCCTATGGCGCGCTCGCTAGCGGAGGTTGCAGCAAGATAGTCTGACCAATAACCGCGGGTGTTGGACTTAGCGCGCTGAACAGCAAGGTATCCGTAGATCGCGGCGCGCTCGCTAACCAGACTTCGCCGCGTTCTCACTGACACTCGAATTTCCTCATCGTCGATCTTGACCAGGGTTCTCTCGATTGTGTCGCGGGCCTCATCCAAAATTGCCAGACGCTGACCCTCGGTTCGGTCAGGCGCTTGGACGGCACGACGGCGCAGGACACACTCACGCAATATCAAGTCCGGATCAGTCATCCTATAGTGCTCGCGCAGGTGCCTTAGCGCGTCGGCGAATCGCAGGTATCCTGCCTGATATCCGCCTGTCCCCGGTCCGCCGCGATCGATCATAAAGAGGAGGTTCAGCAAGAATGAGCGCTCGGCACGCTTCTCTATCCCGGGACGTGCGCTGTGAATCAGCTCGACCAGCCGATCAATCTGCTGATCTGCCATAAGCCTCCTTTTGCAGATAAGGTAAGCCTCAAGCCGATTACGCGGAGCAATCAGATAGTCGGACCCCTCCTCGTTTTGTTTCCACCGGAACAGGTCAAGGTGCGAGAAAAGGCGGACGATCTGACCAATTTCAAGCCTATCGAACTGACTAAGCTTACGAAAAAGGAGATCGACAGGAACCGGACACTCCAGACTACCAGCGACCATAACGTACTCGATCAGTCGGCCCGCCCAGTCCTGTCCAATTGCTGCCAGCGAATCCTCCTCGGCGAACGCCGATGATTCCCGGCTCACAACACCGGCCGCGATCAACTGTTGCGCCAGCGCGGGTAACTCAGCTACGGGTCTAGGCATAGCGCGCGCTCGCCGTCGCAATACGCCTTCGGTACTTCGAGCTTCGGACGAAACGCCGGATGCAAGACGCCTGCGGGAGGGCGGAAGTCGGCGGTAAAACATCGCAAACATTGAACGCGACCCGCCATCAGACGGCGGCGATGCACCTTGGATGAATGACCTCTGTAGGAGCTCGAATGCCGACCGCTCCGCTTGACTTACGCGAGCCGGCGCCTCGACGAACCTGTCGGTGAGACGCTCGATAGCAGAATCCAGCCGATAACAGGTCCCTACAATAAGTAACCTTCGGCCTCGACTTAGTAGCGCTGAAGCCAATTCATCATAGCGCTGTGGAGCCTGATTGGAGTCACAGACCAACACGGTAGCGGGTGCACTCAGTCGCTCCGACGCGAGGCAGAAATCCTCGATGTCAGCGTAGTTCGGAATGCGGTCCGTGGCGACGACGACGGGAAGCTGGAGATCAAGACGCATCCTCTTGATCAGTCGTGCAAGCGCGACGCTTTTCCCAGTTCCGGACTGACCATGCAAGATCGCCACGGCATTAGAGTCGGGCTGCCCAAGACGGGTGAGCAGTCCCGTAAATGTCCCCCACAGAAGACGCTCGAATTCCCTTTCGATTGCAAATCCGCGCGACACGCCGTCCAGTAGCAGCCTAAAGTTACCGGGGGTACTGTGAAAACGACGGAAGGCATCGTCCGATTCACTGTCTCCTAATAACTCGGGCTCTTCGGTCCATTCGTCGTCGACAATCGCCGCGGAAGCCTCAACGCGGAGCCGCAGAGCGGGGGTAATATGCAATACTTCTCCGCCGGCCATCGAAACCATGCCGGGTTCGTCAGGTCCGGCCGCCCCCGCAAGGTCCAGCACGCCGCGCAACTCAAGTTGTCCGATAGCGTCTGAGAGACTCGTCGTGGTCGTAATGAGGGATCCGTCGCGGATCATCTCGTCGGTAACGATAGAGTTCGGAGGCTTTCGAAAGCCAAACCATAGTACGGTCGGACCGACACCATTAGACAGGGGCGCTAGTAGCCAGTCCGCCTGCATCCAGTCCTCATCAGGAGCGTACCCTGCGATAACGACCAGCCCCCGCACCGTTGCAGTTTCGGTAATCCGATTCAGCAACTCTGTTGCATGACTAAGGCGACGGTGCAGGTCACTGTGCTTTCGCGGAGCTCTTCCATCGGTGACGGTCTCGTCTGATTTCCCAAGGAGATAGTAGACCGGAGGCCTTGACCGGCTGCGAGGAACCCGTGCATAGGTGTCTTTGGAAAGCACCGATTCGGGCTGGCGTCCTCTCGACTCGAAGCGCCGGGAAAATCGGGGATCAATGGACGACGTGAATATCGCACTCCAAGCGACATCATAGATAGGCGTGGTAGTGTCGGAGGGCACGCTACGGTCAAATCGCTCAGAGAGCCATTCCATCTGGGCAGAACTAATCCCGTGATCAAGCGTGGAGCGCCAGCCGAAATTACAATCCGTCGATCCCAAGTGTTTGAGAAAGTCCAAAAGTATCGAGTCGGTACTCGGATCATGATTCTGGCCCGCGAACAGGACAAGCGGCCGCTTTTCCCGAAGAGCGGCAGCGACGGCCTCAACCGGGTCAATTAGTGGCGCGGCCATGATCCGCCAAGCCGAGTGCGCGCTAGGGACAGCGCCGGCAACACGCAACGCGAGTGATACATCAAGAACCTTTCAAGAAAGAATATCATGGGGAGTGCGGCCGGTCAAGTGACAGACGGACGACGACGGACGGTATGGTAGTAGCAGTACAGCTTCTCCCGGTGGGGCTGGACGGCTGTCGCCAGTCGAGCAGCCGGCTGTCGCCGCCGGTAGGGCGGGCGCCTGGCGGGCATGGACGGTCTGTGCCCGGAGGGGCGGAGGGAGGCGTGGTGGTGGTTGGTGGCACTGGTGTTGCCCTGCGGCGGGCGGGCGGGCGATAATCGGCGGCAGTGAAGGTCCTCGGTAGGCCCGTGGCGGGCCATGTCGGTCGATCCAAGGGGTCATGGGCGCGGACGCGGACCCGCGTCGTGGCTGCCGTGCGGCTGGATGCCGGCCGGTACCCGCCGCGGTCATGGCGGGCCCATTGGCACGGGGTTGTTGGTGACGACGGTCGAATCGTTGGGTAGCAAGGGCACGCTCGGCGGCGCAGCCAGGGTGGGCGCCGTCGGTAGACCGGGGGCGGCGGCGTGGCAGGGTCGCGTCTTCGGGGCCGGCGTAGGCGCCGGCCGGCGCCGCCCGGCGGCGAGGCCAGCCGGCGCGGGTGGCCTCCGGGGGCCGGGGTTGGGGCGGTGACGGTTAGCGGGGTTGCGGGGGCGCTCCGGGGGCGCCGGGGGGGGCGGCTGGTGCGGAGCGGGGCGTGGGGGCGCGCATCTCTGCGGCGGCGTTGGCCATCGGGGCGTTTACCATTGGGGTCAAGGTGGTGTCGCTGGGGTCGACGCTGGTGGTGGCTTCGTTGTTTGGGACGGGGGACGACCTGGAGGCGTTCCTTATTGCGTTTCTGGTGCCGTCTACGGCGATGTCGGTGATCTGTGGGGCGTTTGGATCGGCGCTGATACCTCTACGTACGTGCAGGTGCGGGAGCAGCACGGGGAGGCGCACGCGCAGGCGCTGTTTTCGCGGATCATGGTTCTGGCGGTGGGGCTGCTGGGGCTGGTGTCGGTGGGGTTTGCGGTGGTGCTGCCGTATCTGCTGCCGCTGCTGGCGTCCGGCTTCGCGCCGGGGAAGTTGGCGTTGGCAACGCGGCTGGCGTACTTCCTGCTGCCGGTGATCGTGGTGAAGGGGGTGGCGACGATCTACGGGGCGGTGCTGAACGCCGAGGAACGGTTCTCGCTGGTGGCGGCGGCGCCGGTGCTGATCCCGGCCTCGACCATCGCCGTTCATGCTGCTGTGGCCGGTGGCCGCGACGCGCATCTACGGGCTGGCGGCGGGCACGGTCGCCGGGATGGTGGGCGAGCTGATCGCGTCGTGAGCTGGTCGCTCAAGGCGCGCGGCACGAGGTTGCTGCCGCGGCGTGCGGCGAGTAGTGCGGCGAGTCGGCAGGTGGTCGCGCAGTACTTCCCGCCCCTGACCGGGGCGATGCTGATGAGCGAAGGGTGTTGACCGGTCGGGATGGCGGGGGCTATGGTGGGAGTAGGGAGGCGAACAGGTGCAAGCACTGGAGATAGCGACGGTAAACGACTTGGTCCGGATTCTTGATGAGCATCCGCAGTGGCTGGAGGCGTTGCGGGAGCGGCTGCTGACCCGCGAGGTGCTGGACTTGCCGCAGCAGCTCGCTGAGTTCGCCGCCAACACTGACCGCCGGTTCGAGGTCGTGGAGCGCCAACTCGAAGCGCAGGGGCGCGAGCTCGAAGCGCAGGGGCTCCGACTCGGACGGGTGGAGGACCAGCTCGAGGCGCAAGGGCGCGAGCTCGAGGAGCAGGGGCGCCAGCTCAAGCAGCTCCGTGACGACATTGGACCGATCAAGGCTGCCCACGTCCGTAACGCCGCCCGCAACGCAGCCGACATGATGGCTGAGGCGCAGGGACTGGAGTTCGTCGACATCCTCGACCGTAAGGAGCTGGGAGCGATGGTGCGGTCGGCGGACACGCGCGGTATCTCCAAGGGCGATCTGGACAGTTTCCGCTTTGCTGACATGGTGCTGCGCGCGACTGACGCGGACGGGGCCGATTGCTACGTGGCGGTGGAGGTTTCGTACACGGCCAACGGGCGCGATACCGACCGCGCGATGCGCAACGCGGAGTACCTGACCCGCTTCACCGGGAACCGCGCTCTCGCCGTGGTGGCTGGTCGGCGGTTCGACGACCGGATAAGCAAAGCGGTGAAGTCCGGGGCGGTCGCGTGGTATGAGCTGAGCGCTCAAGCCCTGGAGGTGGACTGACTGCCGCTACCGCTGGCGCGTGCGCGGGCATGTCCTTGAGACGGCGCGGGCCGCACACCGGCGTGGTCGGTAGCGGGGCGGCGGCGGATCGGGCTTTGGTTGTGACGACGATTGAAGCGCTAAGCAGGAAGGAGGCGCATGTCGGGGTGGTGCGGTTGGGCTACGTCGGCAGGCCACTGGCGGCGACGCGCGCTTCGAGCCTGGCTTGGTGTGCGGCACTGCATCGTGTTAGTGTTGGTCTCCGTAGTTGACCTCGTGGCCCGCGGATGAGTATGATCCAGCCCTGAACGCAGCCCCGTGATGGACTTTCGTATCCGCTGATTAGGCTATGTTGATCCCCGATCAAGAAACCGAGCTTGACTTCCTGAATGGTGAGGCGATCTCGAACACCATCGCACTACTGCTGACAAACAACCGTCAACATCCGCTGACGGTGGGCATTCACGGGGCATGGGGTGCCGGAAAGACCACTATCCTCAAGATGCTTGCGGCTAAGCTGCGGGAAGACGACAACATCACTGTCCTTTGGTTCAATGGCTGGACGTTCGAAGGGTTCGATGACGCCAAGATGGTACTGATCGAAACGACGATCAGCGAGCTGGCGCAGCGACGTACCGGCATCAACCAAGTGAAATCAGTGGCCACTAAGCTGTTGAGAAGGGTCAACTGGTTAAAGCTTCTCAAACGAAGTTCTGGACTTGCATGGAACGTGATCACCGGCCTCCCGTCCTTTGATCAGGTCGGCAGTGCTATCGAGTTGCTTGGTGGGCATCCCGATGGTGTAAGCGAAGGCGATCAGCGTAACCAATCGGATAACAGTCTCCTTAGGTCGGCTGAACCGGATACGCTACCCAATACGCTCAGCTCGTTCAGAAAGGAGTTCAAAGAGCTCTTGGATACGACAAACACAGATCAACTCGTCGTGCTCATTGACGACCTGGATAGATGCTTGCCCGCGACTGCGATACAGACCCTGGAAGCGATAAAGTTGTTCCTGTCTGTTCCGAAGACCGCGTTCATCATCGGAGCTGATGAGTCGATGATCGAGTACGCCGTTCGTCAGCACTTCCCGGACACTGCGGTGACTTCCGGCCCACTCTCCTATTCGCGCAACTACCTCGAAAAACTCGTACAGGTTCCGTTCCACATACCAGCACTAGGTCGTCAGGAGACACGCATATACGTTACCCTGCTCCTGGTACAGATCCTTGTAGGTGACGATCACGACGGCTTTCGGAGGCTTCTGCGTCAGGCGAGGGCATTACTCGCCACGCCATGGATAGAAGGGAGTTTGTCACAGGAGGCCGTCAAGGCGGTCGATGAGCGCCGTGGGGAGGACCTGGACCAAGCGTTTATCCTTGCACAGCAGATTGCACCAGTCCTTGCCGAAGGAGCAAAGGGCAATCCGCGCCAAATAAAGCGCTTCCTGAATACACTATTGTTGCGTCAAGAAATCGCGAGCGCTCGCGGATTTGGCGATCTGATAGCGCAGCCCGTCCTCGGTAAATTGATGCTCGCAGAGCGGTTTCAGCCAGACTTCTATGGCCATGTCGCATCTCAGATAATGGGAGACCGGCAAGGCCACGCTGCGGATATCAAGGCGCTGGAAGGCGCTATTGAGACCACGGGAGACCAGCGACAGCGGAGTGTGACGGAGCGTCGTAGCAGGAATACTCGTGACATGGAGCCGAGTGATATCGAGAGGTGGCAGCAGAACGATTGGATCAAGCGGTGGTTACGGATACAGCCGGCAATGGGAGATGTCGATTTACGCCCCTACGTGTTCGTGGCTCATGACGACGCGATTCTCGGTGGTGGGGCGGGATTGGGTCGTTTAGATGATCTTTTCGAGAGGCTATGTGGTGGTAGAATGGCGGTCAGCGGAGCTCACAAGGAGGTCAAGTCTTTGTCGCCTGCTGATGCCGGTATTCTGTTTGACCGGGTACGTGAGCGAGTGCTGAGCGCCGGTACGTTTCGGGCTCAGCCGTCGGGAATCGACGGTCTTGGTGTGTTAGCTAAGTACCATACCAGGCTGCAGCTCGAGGTGGTCAGCTTGCTGCAGACGCTCACTCCTAGTACGCTAGGACCGTGGGCAGTAGGCGGCTGGACCGATTACATCACGGAACCACGGGCGCAAAATGCGCTGAGAGACTTGATTAAATCATGGTCCGACCAGAACGAGAACACCGTCTTGAAGAACGCTGCGAAGCTCACGGCGCGGGCTTCACAGGGAGCACTCTGATGGGGACGTCGAGCGCATCATCTGGCTCAGCCTCCCACAGCCCACTTGTACCTACATGGCTTGACGAGTTACCTGCGACAGCGCCTTCGGAGGAGAGTACCAATCCGTCAGACGACCTCCCGGGCGCTTCCGGCGTGGAGTTGGATGAAGCGCGAACCCACGACGAGGGAGAGAGGCCGTCGATACTACCTCCGCCGAGCCCCGGTCGGTTCAGGGCGGCCCGGGGCAACTTCACACGCTTTGCGCGATCGGTGGGTCGTGACCGATACCTACTCCGCAGGGCAGTAGGAGATTACATCCGGGACGGTACCGGCGGTCGTCTGGGGGCTGTGCGGCGGATGGGAGCGTCTCGGCGGGCCGCTCGTACTACTCTCGGTATCCTACGCGATTTCCAGCGAACGGGTACACGCCAGACTCTGCACCGGCTAGAGCTGAGACGTCTGGTGGGGCAGAGCGTTCGTGACGTACTAATTGGTCTGACAGATATCATCTGCGGCGATGGCGCGACTATCGATGCCGCGGCCGCCCGTCTCGCATGGATCGAAACCGTTGCTGAACTGGATCGACTCGATCTCGACAGCCTTGATACACTCACTGCCGACGAAGTGAAGGAGATATACCTGACCTACATCGGGCATACTATCCAGGAGCGGCTGTATCAGGAAGTGAGGGTCAAAGGCTTGCGAGCGGCGTCTTCAGCGGCTGATATCGAGCGAATCGATACCCAGTTTCGAGATTACATACAAAGGACGGTACGAGATTCATTCTCCGGAGACATCACCGAGCTGTCTTCTATGACTGACGACGAGATCGCAGAGATCGTAGATCGTACTTACCTTGATACTTGGCAGTTGTTTGAATGGCAGGCGGAGCTCCGGTAGCATGAAGCGCCATCGTATTGTGGTCCGGCTTGGTGCCGCAGATAACGTACCCATACCGTTGGGAGACCCTGGATTACACGTCACTATCCTACAGTTTATCCAAGCCAACAGGCGGCTTGATCACGGCATTGGCCAGATGCTGGACGAGCTCAGCAGGCGCGGACTCTCTACTTCCGAGGTAGCAGTTGACCTTGCCATCCTGGCGGCGGCGGTCACCGCGGCAGACACTAGCATATCCCGATTCCAGCACGGCCAGGACAGTTGGACCCGTGAGATTGACCTCGACGTACCGGTTGAAGAGCCGGATCTATGGAATGCCAATTCTATACTAGTCAAGTGCATTCTGGATTACCTAACGGGTGATCTCTGGCGAGTCGTGTTTCGCCCTAGGTCGCAGAGTCTACGACTATCCCCACGTAGTCACCAGCAGCCATCAGCGATCTACGACAGCGTCGCATTGTTCTCAGGCGGGCTCGATAGCTTCGTCGGAGCAATCGACCTGCTCGAGGACCAACGGAAGCCTTTGTTCGTTAGCCATTACCACGACGCTAGCACAAGCCGTCAGCCCGTCTGTGCCGCCAAACTTGGCCGCAGATACGGCGATCTCGGTCAGCGCCACGTCCGCGCGAACGTTGGCTTCAACAAGAAATCTTTCGTTGGACGGGAGCGAGAGAACACGACGAGAGGAAGATCATTCCTGTTTTTCGCGCTAGCTGCTATGGCTGCCAGCGCGATGTCAGGCCGAACGACGGTTATCGTACCCGAGAACGGACTCATTTCTCTGAACGTACCCCTCGATAGTCTTCGCGTCAGTTCACGGAGCACGCGCACGACGCATCCCTTTTATATGGCACGCTGGCAGAATCTTCTGAATTGCCTCGGGATTGATGCTGTGCTACGCAACCCATATCGATTCAAGACCAAGGGCGAGATGTTGTCAGAGTGCAAAAATCGAAGGTTCCTTGAGGACAACCTAGACAAGACCATTTCGTGCTCATCGATGACAAAGGGACGCTGGAAGGGTCACGGGCCTATTCACTGTGGCTATTGTACGCCATGCCTGATCAGACGCGCGTCGATAGATCGCACATTTGACGATGACCCAACCAAGTACTCCATCGAAGATCTAAGAGCCCGTCCTTTGAATGCTCGCATGGCAGAGTCGGAAGATGTGAGAGCCTTTCAGTTGATGGTGAAGAAATTACAGAGGCGTCCGGAGCTGGCGGATCTACTAGTGTATGCTCCGGGGCCTCTTCGGGACTACTCCTCCAGCGAAGTGGCTGATTATGCCGACGTGTTTCGGCGCGGCTTGGCCGAGGTTGGCGCCATAGTAAGCGGTCTGGTAGTTCGACCATCGTGACTAAAGGAAAACAGGTTAGAGGGGTCGACTTCCATTGCCACATAGATTTGCACCGCAAGCCACTCGAAGTCATTTCCCGGTGCGCGGAGGAGCAGGTCGTAACAGTCGCAGTCACGACTACGCCGAAGGCATGGCCACAGAATCACGCCTGGACCAAGGACAGCAGGTATGTTCACGCGGCGGTTGGACTTCATCCCGAGCTGGTGGGTGACAGAGGCGCTGAGATTGAGATGCTAGAGCGACGAATCGCACGTCTTAGGTTGGTCGGCGAGGTCGGGCTCGATGGGAGTCGTTGGCATCGGCACAGCTACGAAAAGCAGTTGGACGTATTTTCCAGGACCCTTGACGCTGCACAACACCATCGCGGTCGAGTGCTTTCTATCCATAGCCGTCAAGCGGAGCGAGACGTGATACGACTGGTCAAAGAACGAACCGATCCATCGGACGTACTATGTATTCTTCATTGGTTCTCTGGCTCGATGGCGTCGGTTCATCAGGCGATAGAGGCCGGGTGCTACTTTTCGGTGAACCCTGCGATGCTCCGCAATGACGGTGGTCGCGCTCTGGTCCGTGAACTTGCGCCGGATCGGTTGCTAACTGAGACGGACGCCCCATTTAGTAAGAACACAGTTGGTCGTCAGGCGGTTCCCTGGGATGTTCTTGATGCAGCCCCTCTAATAGCAATGGTGACGGGTAGGGCCATTATCGAGGTCGTGGATCAAATTGCTGCGAACGCGCGGCGCGTGTTTCGATTTGCTGGAGTGGAGTTGTAAGGTGGGAAGCGGCGTGCGCGGCTCCCGGCTTGGTCGGTCCAGGGGGCATGGGCACGGGGCCCGCGTCGCGGATGCCGGCCGGTACCGCCACGGTCGGTGGCGGGGCATTGGCGCGGGCTGCTTGTGACGGTCGAATCGTTGGGTAGCAAGGGCACGCTCGGCGACGCAGCCAGGGTTTGCTCCGTCGGCAGACCGGCGGCGGCGGCGTGGCAGGGTCGCGTCTTCGGGACGGCGTGGGCGCCGGCCGGCGGAGGCGGCCTCCGGGGGGGGGCCGGGGTTGGCGGCGGTGACGGTTAGCGGGGTTGCGGGGGCGCTCCGGGGGCGCCGGGGGGCGGCTGGTGCGGAGCGGGGCGTGGGGGCGCGCATCTCTGCGGCGGCGTTGGCCATTGGGGCGTTTACCATTGGGGTCAAGGTGGTGTCGTTGGGGTCGACGCTGGTGGTGGCTTCGTTGTTTGGGACGGGGGACGACCTGGAGGCGTTTCTCATTGCGTTCCTATTGCCGTCTACGGCGATGTCGGTGATCTGTGGGGCGTTCGGGTCGGCGCTGATACCTACGTACGTGCAGGTGCGGGAGCAGCACGGGGAGGCGCACGCGCAGGCGCTGTTTTCGCGGATCATGTTTCTGGCGGTCGGGCTGCTGGGGCTGGTGTCGGTGGGGTTCGCGGTGGTGTTGCCGTATCTGTTGCCGTTGCTGGCATCGGGCTTTGCGCCGGCGAAGTTGGCGCTGGCGACGCGGCTGTCGTACTTCATGCTGCCGGTGATCGTGGTGAAGGGGGTGGCGACGATCTACGGGGCGGTGCTGAACGCCGAGGAGCGGTTCTCGCTGGTGGCGGCGGCGCCGGCGCTGATCCCGGCCTCGACCATCGCGTGCATGCTGTTGTGGCCGGTGGCCGCGACGCGCATCTACGCGCTGGCGGCGGGCACGGTCGCCGGAATGGTGGGCGAGCTGATCGTCGTGAGCTGGTCGCTCAAGGCGCGCGGCACCACGTTGCTGCCGCGGCGTGCCGTGAGTAGTGCGGCGAGTCGGCAGGTGGTCGCGCAGTACTTCCCGCTCCTGGCCGGCGGGATGCTGATGAGCGGGACGACGTTCGTGGACCAGGCGATGGCGGCTTCGCTGGCCGCGGGCGATCTGGCATCCCTCAGTTACGGCGCGCGATTCGTCAACGTGATTCTGCTTGTCATGTCGGGCGCCATCGCTACGGCCGCGCTGCCGTACTTTTCGCGGCTCGTGGACGCGCGCGACTGGGCTGCCTTGCGGTCGCTCCTGCGCGTCTACGTCACCCGGATATTCCTGCTGGCGACCGGCGCCGCGGTCCTGTTGGTCGTCATTTCTGAAACTCTGATTGGCTTCGTGCTGGAGCGCGGCATGTTCAGTGGCGGAGACACGGTGTTGGTCGGGCGCATTCAGGCCGTGTACGCGTTGCAGATTCCGTTCTACGTCTGCGGGATGATGTTCGTGCGCTTGATCTCGTCGATGAAGGTCAACCAAGTCCTGGCTATCGGATCGCTTGCCAATCTCATTGTCAACATCGTGTTGAACCACGTCTTCATGCGGATATGGGGTGTAACGGGGATAGCACTCTCGACGGCCTGCGTGTATCTGTTCTCTTGCGCCTTCATAATGACGATGGCATATCGGACACTGCATCAAAAGCAGGCACTACACTCAAGTCAGTAAGGCTATAGGGAGATGAACAATGGAGGAGTAAATATGGGTAATCCAACCGACCAGAAGTTGAGACGTTTGGGATGACGTTCGACGTTTAGTGCGTCAGGGCTGTATCCCGAACGTCTGGACGAGGGCTCATCTCAAGCGCCATTTGTCCGGCAAGTTACGAGCCGAAGACCATAAACTATCACCCCTCGAACTATTGTGATGGTGGCGACTATGTAAAGAAAGGAAGCGGCAGGCCAGCGTTCTCCAATTCGTTCGAAGTCCGGCCCGCAGCGCGCGGCATCCGGAGCTGTGCACGGCCGCCGCACCGTAGCGCCGGCCGCCCGCTCCGGTCGGGTGCCGGAACAGGTCGTCGCGTGCCCGGCAGGGAGTCGCCGTCAGCGTTGCGACGGCGCCGCTTGCAACTGCCCCCCCCCGCCTGCATGCACCATTCCCCGAACGCCAGATTGATCCGCGGTCACGATCGTCGTGGCGGCCGGCGGCGCCCGCTGCAACCCATCGTCGAAGGGCGGCACTCGTCAACCAGCTAGGCCGGCGGGCCGGCGAAGCAGGAGTGCCGGGCTTGTCGTCCGAAAGTGTGCTACTTTGGAGGTGGCAAGAACCACTCCTTGGGAATGGCGGCCCCGAACAGCTTCCTCGCTCGATGCGCTTTCCACCTATTCATTCTACGCCTCACGGCGTGTCGAAGATTCGGCCAGAACCGCCTCATAGGATCGCTTTGATCTACACACTCCGACTCCGACAACCAGAGATCGAGTCGTCCGTCTACAACCTTCTGAAATAGGACCGAATACCGCCAGAATTCGGTTCGATCATTCGCGTTGCACATCTTGTCGAACCAATGTCGTGCCCAAGAGTTACGCTCGTATGCGTATGTCGCGGCACCACACACCTCGCCAAGGAACCCGTGTGCATCCCGATACTTGCCTAGGACGGCGTCGTTGAATTTACTCCGGTCCGAAAAGCCCGCAACCATCAATGCGCGCGCAATATCCGAAGGTTCCTCTCTGCGCAGCCTCTCCTCGACATACTCCTGAATCAAACTCTCCCTTCCCCTCCGGTGTGCAGCAAGAACCTCCTGCGAAATCTGATAATCATCCGCCGCTTCATCCAATCGGCGACACCTCAGTACATCCAGCTCGTCCCCATCACCACCTCCCCAGACGGCGAGGGCGCTTATAGAAACGCGAGCGTCTCCATACCACACACGAACCATCGGCTCGCAGTGCCTTACTGAATTGAACAATGCTACTGCCCTATCCGGGCGGTGGTAACCAATCGAATATCCGAGCGCAAGTACCAAATTAAAGAAGACCCTTAGCTTCGAGACTGACATGCTGGCAAAAAGCTCGTACCAACGATCAGATAACGCCTGATCGGCCTCGACGATAGAACGAAACTCATCAAGATCAATAAAGTCAAGAACCGCGAAACACCCCTTCGCTCGAACTCGACGTTCGTAGTCCTCGAATTCCTTTTGTAGGCGTTTCCAACGTTTGCGGATCTCATCATCGCCAATTAAGAATGTCGGTATGCCTTCTTCATTTGGCTCAAGGATTGCCTCGTCCGATAGACTCACCCTGCACCTCAATCCACCTCTGTGTTCCTTTTCGATGTCGAGCGGTCGGCCGAAATCGACTTCATTCCCATCTGCGCTTCGAATCGACGAATCAACAAGTTGGGCGACATAGCCCGCCCCATCGGTGTCCCACATCGCAGCGGCGGGTCCATAGTAGCGAGGACTCATACGGCGAAGCGCGTCTTTGGGACTTGTAAGTCCCTCCCGTACAGACAGCAATAGAACCTCCGAACCATAGCAATCCTCGTCATACCTGGTCGATTCGTCATATTTGGTCCCAGATGCCTGCCACTCTCCACATGCCACATTACGTAAGAGATCGACGCTCCCGAGTCGCGCGACCACGCCCATCGCTTGAGCACGCACGCGAGCTGACGCGCTTTCCAGAAGGTGCACGATCACGGTTTTCGCCTCTGATTTGATCGGTGTATCAGTGGAGCTCCCGACCAATAGAAGCGCGAACTGCGCCGCTTCATTGTTTGATCGGTGCGCCGCCTCCAGACGACTACAGAATGTATCGCCATCCATTGCATGCAGGTTATCTATCAATTCCAGGATCGGTTCCGTGTCCGCGATCGTCAATGCATCGACTTGGGCCGATCCATCCAGGAACGGGAACTTAAGAAGAAGGCGAAACTGCCCCGACCGCCATCCCTCTGGGTTATCCCTATGGGGAGACGGCGTACCCAAGGCAGTTCCCCTGTCGAGGTTAGAAAGGTGGGTGTCCTGCAACAACGCATTGTGGCTACGCAGATCAACCAAGTCATGGTGACGACGTTCGTCAGTAGTGACAGCCGTAGCGTATTCCAGGTGCTTAGTAACAGCCCCCGGCCACTCAAACCGGACCATAGCGGGTCTTGCCTTATCGAAGATGACGTCACGTGAGGCCGGATGCTCATCCGTGCTAAGGTTATCAAAGGGTATTGCTTCATAGCGCTGTGCGGTCTTAGTGATGTTATCGGGTCGCTTTGCCTGCGGGTCACAGGGGTCTTCAGCACATAGGTCGTCCACCAGGCGCCAAGACCAGCCAGCACGGAAGCCCAACCTTTTCATCAGCTCAGATGCCTCACGTGCGTCGTCGACATCGCCCGTTGCACGGAGAATATAGACGAGTGTCCACTTCCCAGATCTCGAAACCTCGTCTGACCGGAACTTCTCTATTTCCCTCAGTAACGCTGCGCGGGTCTCACACCAGTCTATCTTGTTGTACCGAATAAGGGGCACGATCTGGTCGTGATAGAAGGGGTAGTCAGACAGCAGTACCGTAGCAAGGGTCCAGCGAACAAGGGACCCTGCAACCGACGCCCGTGGCGCACTTGACAGCAGAACGAAAGCTAGCCCAAAGAGCGTGAACAGATCGCCCTCCGATACCGAAAAGCGACCGAAGCTTTGCTGCTCTGTGATCGACAGATCGTCAACCCTCTCTTTGAACTTGGTAGCCCTGTCGCGGAGGTCACGATCCGCTTGACCAACCCAACGGGGGAACGGGCCAGAGTCCAAGTTGTAGTAAGTCAACCAGCCGTGCACGTGCCGACTCACGGTGCGCCATGCGTCATCGCTCCTGCCAACAGCACCACGTAGCGCCTCTGTAATCAGATCCAAGTTGGCTTGCATACCGCCCCTCAGACACATGTTGCACACCGCTTCTGAGAATGCTTCGGGTTCACGACTGGCGAGGTAGACTAGCTGGTTACGGCAATCACTACTTGAGTTCTGTAGACGACCAAACTCCTCGATCAGTGCGACTCGCATCTGATCGGAGTAGGAGCCATCGTCGACGCAAGTCAGTGTTATCGCGGCGATGAACACGTCCGCCGTCACATCCAGCGGCGCTATAGGATCAACGAGTGCCCTGATTTCGTCCGCCGGATCTCGGCCGTTTCTAAGGGCCTGGCGCATGCGGTCTACGGCCAAGAACGCCAACGCTAGCGGGAGACCGTCCTCGGTCAGCTCGTATCGGCCCTGGTCGTCTTCGACGGTATGGAAGAAGCGCCCCTCTACGACGCTCTCAACCTGCCCTTCAAAAACAGCCAGATCGTCTAAACCGCGCGGTAGGCGCCGCAATATTTTCTCAGCATGATCCCGAATCGTCCGTATAGTCTCAGTGGCCGGGGTCTGTGTAGGTGCATCCCTCTCGCTTGCTCGGATGTGCTCAAACAACAGACGACTTACACTGAGATCGGCCAGACTGGATATGTCGGCGCGTTCCCAGATCTGAATGGCGATGCCCAGGACACGAGGATTGAGAAGGGCGGCAGCAACCTTCGGCGCAAGGTCGGCTCCTGCTATATTGTGACGCATCAATAGGGCATCACGCTCGCCCTCGGTCCATTCTGGAATCGGTATTTCACGGTACGGGCGAACCAGCCTGGGAACAACACGATTACGGAAGTATGGCTCTCTCACTGTTACGATCAATTGGCCGCCGATGGAATACAACTCGGCGCCGAATCTATCCAATATGCGTGCCCAATCCTTCCGTGGGCGCTGATTGATTCCATCAATCACAACTACAAGTCGGATGGCGGTGCATGTACGTGATCGCCATGCACTAAAGATCCCGCGCCACTTTCTCTCTAATGAATCGCGACGTAATGGCACTCCTGTCTGAGCGATTAGCGCGGCGATTAATGTCTTCTCAAAGTCCAGCTCCTCCGCGGTATCTGCGAACATGTTAGGCGAAATAATCAACATCATTGGCCTCGTCTCTTGGGAGAGCCAGCTTTGAGCAACGATCCATGACTTGCCGACTCCTTCAGGTCCAGCAATAAATCCAATAGATGTATCCACGTCGCCACTAAGAAACGTCCTTACTTTACCAACGATACTGTCTCTGTTATTGACGATAGTAGCGGCAGGAGAAAGAGGCTGCCCGAAACATTCGAGTGCCCGATCTTTGTCTGAAAATGCGTCCTCCATCCACTTGTTGCTTGCGGCTCGCGCTGCCTCCAGTCCTGTCGTTGGATCGGCGAGAACCTTTCGCAGTCGCTCTGCTTGGGATGCAAAGTCAGGATCTTCCGCTACAGTGTTGAGCGCGGCCAATGCTTCCTTGGCCAATACGGGTCCGCGTCTATCACTAATGAAAGCCCCTACCGTTTCCTTGGCCATGGCAAGCGCAGTCGATAGAAGCGGTAGCCCCGTATCGGGCCAATCGAGGATCAGTGTAGAAACGGGTGATCTTTGGGCGAAATCATCTACGCGATCGGCGATCTGTTGACTAATTTCTGATGTCGCACAAAGCACCCAGAGAGCCGGTGGATCGTGGTGGGCAGCAAGTTCTCCAATCTTGGACATTACCTCCGCTCGACGAACAGGATGACGGTAGAGCTTGCACTCAAATCTGATGCGCTGATCGCCGCCGGCGGTCGTACCATCGGACCCGGACTGAAGGCCGCTAGCGGCCAGTCGGAATGGAAGGCCGGTGATGTCGCACAGGACGCGCGAGATTAGACCCTCGAACCCATCGTTACCTGTGGGATGCAAGTTCTCGTTTAGTAAGTTTCTAAGGCTTTGGATAGACATGCCTATACATACTCCCTTTGCAACCGACAGCCGTTCACCGGTGGTCCAGTGACGAGGTGGGCCTAGGGTAGAGGTGTGTCCACTCGGTTGTCAACCCATCGCATGCTGCTGCTGCTGGAGAGCGAGCCGGAGGGCCGCTCGGCGGCCGATGCGTTGGTGACCGTGAACGCTATCGGCAACTCGTCCTTGGCATCCACGTCCAAGTGCACCAGATAGCCGAACCAGTAGCGCTTCTTCTTGCCGCCGCCCTCATTCCCCCAAGTGGCATGCAGGTCGCGGCCCGTCCAGGGTCTCTTCTCTACGCAAAAATAGCGATTCAATGGTGGATTGGCCACTGACCGTGCCGAAGTTGAGGGATTTGAGCACCTCTTGGGATCATGAGTTGCCTGTCTGCCGGTGTTCTGGGGTATCAGCAGTGCCGCAAGCCCGTCAGACGTTGAACTGACCAAAAGAAAGTGGCGACTTGGCGGCCAAATTCACCTCACGTGACGCCGTCAGGACAGACTACTCCCTGCCACCCTGCCAACAAGCACCATCCCACTCCCTATAACTTCGCCAAGCGTGCATGGGCGGCGCTGTACCTCTGGAAATACTCCCCGGCTGACATCTTGAGCACCACGCTGTTCCGGCCACTCTTGGCCACCACCCCCGCTTGCCATATCCATAGGTAGAAAAACCGCTTGCAGCGCAGCACCGCGCCATCTCCCAACTCCAGCAGGTTCAGCATCCAGGTCTTCAGGTTCCACGCCAACCCCGCGATCATGAAGTACGCCTGATTCGCTCCCAGCAGCCCCGTCGGGACATGCGACAGCCCCAACCCATGCTTCAGGTCCTTGATCAGATTCTCCTGATTCCCCCGTCCCTGCGCGATCCGCAGCACCGCCCTGTTGCTCCGCTTCGAGTTCGTCACCACGATCCAGTACCGGTACTCACGCATCCCGTCGTCCAGGTACTTCTGCCCTCCCTCCGCGTCCAGCACCGGCGTCCGCTTGATCACGTACCGATACCCCTTCTGCCAACTCGTCGGACGGAACTTCAGCGTCGCCACTTCCGGCCTCCCCTTCGTCCACTGATCCCGCTTCCGCTCCCGGCTGATCTTCCGCTTCACGTTCCCAATTCTCCCACCCCCGTCTGGTGGTCGAACCCCACCCCGAATCGCTTATTCTGGGTCTCTACTATAAGGGCGTGGGAGCGTAAATCCTGGGGGTGAGCGGTAGGGCGCTGCTGGCCGCCCCTCGGCAGGCACTGGCTGCCCGCGCCCGGCACCGGAGTTCCGTCGTTGCGCCCGGAGGCCCGCGCGGCCCGTGCCGGGCCGGGGCGGGGCCGAACACGGTCCACCGGCCGGTTGCGCGGCAGCGGCCGCGTGGGCGATTATCGGCGGCAGTGAAGTTCCTCGGTAGGCCCGTCGCGGGCCATAGTCGTTTTGGCGTACTACTGGTCGATCCTGGGGTCGTGGGCGCGGCCGCGGGTCCGTGGCGCCGACCGCGCCGCGGGTGCCGTGCGGCTGAATGCCGACACGGAGCGCCGGCCGGTACCCGCCACGGTCGGTGGCGCGGCATTAGCGCGGGGCTGCTTGTGACGACGGTCTTGGCGGTACAGCCAGCGTTTGCTCCGTCGGCAGCCCGGTTTCGCCGTGCGGCGGCGTGGTAGGGTCGCGTCGTCGGGTGGGCGCGGTGGTCTCCAGCCGCAGGGTTGGCGGCGGTGACGGTTAGCGGGGTTGCGGGGGCGCTCCGGGGGCGCCGGGGCGCGGCTGGCGCGGAGCGGGGCGTGGGGGCGCGCATCTCGCAGATGGCCTCCACCAGCTTGGCCACAGCGGCGTTGCCGGGGGATCGCCGCCTGTACCGCGCCTGGAACACGTCCTTCTGCGGCCCGATCGCAGGCTACCCCACACCGCCCGTCGGCAACCGCGCGCTTGACGCCGGATTGGAGGAGGGGTTACGGTACCCCCGAGTCTCGTGACCCAAAAGCACGCACCGGACGAACGGCCTTCCGCTCAGTCGCCTAGCGAAGCCACGCCATCTGTTGCGCCCGCTTCCGCGCCCTGCAGTGGTCCTCGCTCACTCGGCGGCTGGAACGCCCCGTGAACCGACTGCCGCGGCCACGAGGCACCGCAGGGAGGAGGTAGAGGAGCCGCCCCGGCGCCGTGCCATCCGCAAGACATGATAACGATACCCAGCAATCTGATTTCTGCCATTGCCAGCGAGTCGGCGGTTCTGTTTCTCGGCGCGGGTGCCAGTATTGGCGCCCGGCATCCCAATGGCGCGAGCGTTCCGAATGGCCAGGACCTGAAGACAGCTCTATCTAACCGGTTCCTTGAAGGAAAGTTACAAGATAAGACTCTCCAACACGTTGCAGATGTGGCCATCAACGAGTCCGATCTCAATACGGTACAGTCATTTATTTACGAGATCTTTGAGCCGTTTGAACCTGCCGATCATCATCTGATAATTCCACGCTTCTCATGGCACGCAATCGTAACCACGAACTATGATCTTATTGTTGAAAAGGCATATCAGCAAGCGGGCGACACTAAGCAAGAGCTCGCTGTGTTCACGAAAGATGGGCAGTCGATAGACCAAAAACTAAAGAAGATGATTAACGGCATACGATACATCAAACTCCACGGATCGATAGATTGTATTGACGACCGCGATATACCGCTGACATTATCTGCTGAGCAGTACTCCAGACACTCGAAACACCGAAACCGACTATTTCACCATCTTCAAAACTACGGACATGAATTTCCAATTATTTTCTGTGGCTATTCGATTGACGATTCGCATATACAGGATATTCTATTCGACTTAAGCGATGCCGGTGTGAACCGACCACGATACTACTATGTCCGTCCAGACCTGGATGATTTCGAGGTGCGGTATTGGGCAAGGCATCGAATTACTTGTATTCAGGCCACGTTTGAAGATTTCCTCGTTCGTCTGGAGAGCACCCTTCCGGCGCACGAGCGTTCACTTCCAAGCTCGTTTGGGCCAGCGACCGACTCCGTTCGCGGGTCCTATAAGATATACGGAGCCCCGGAGTCCGCAGAACTCAAGCTGTTCCTGGGTGCCGATGTCGAGCATGTTCGCCCTGGAATGGCGACCAACACTCCCGATCCCAAGCTGTTTTATATCGGTGCGGATCCTGGATGGGGTCCTATTGAATCGGAACTAGACGTCCGACGACGAATCACTGACACCATTATCGTTGACACCATATTAGAAGACGAGAGAGACCGACAGCGGGTCGTCGACCTTCATGTAATCAAGGGGCCGGCTGGTCACGGAAAGACAACGGTCCTGCGACGCGTTGCGTGGGATTCCGCACAGAACTTCGAGAAGGTATGCCTTTTTGTAAACGAGCTGGGGAATATTCGTACCGACGCGCTAAAGGAGTTATGCCACCTAATCCAAGATCGTGTGTATCTGTTCATTGATCGAGCAGCGCTACACGTAGACGAAATCGTCAACGCGATCTCCGCGTTGTCCAACGCAAAAGCGCCCGTTAGCATTGTCACGGCCGAGCGAGACAACGAGTGGAACGTTCGGTGCGGTCAGCTCGACGCTCACGTAGCCCAAGAATATCATGTCAGGAATCTCTCTGAGACGGAGATACATGCGCTTATTCATAAGCTAGATGAACATAGTTCTCTAGGACGGCTTGCCGGATATAGTTTCGAAGACCAGGTCCGCGAGTTCCATGAGCGGGCAGAGCGTCAGCTCTTGGTTGCGCTACATGAGGCCACTCTTGGAAAATCGTTTGAAGAGATCGTCAGAGATGAATACGATAGAATCATGCCCACCGAGGCACAGACTCTATACTTGGATGTCTGTACGCTCAACAGACTAGGCGTCCCGGTGCGGGCCGGTCTTGTCGCTAGGGTAAGTGGCATACGGTTCGAGGATTTCAGGCAGCGCTTTCTGAAGCCTCTCGAGTATGTAGTACACAGCTACTATGATCGGTACGCTGGAGACCGAATGTACAAGGCACGGCATCAGCATATTGCTGATCTAGTGTTCCAGCTGGTCTTGGCAGATCAGGGGAGTCGATACGATCAGCTTATGAGAATAGTGGATGGTATGAACATCGACTATTCGTCTGACTGTGAAGCTTTTCGATCTCTTATAAGGGGACGGCACATAGCGGATATTTTTTCCTCCCAAGATGTAGCTAGGAAATTCTACGAGCGTGCGCAACGCATCGTTGGCGACGATCCTCACTTGCTTCAACAGCGCGCCGTATTTGAAATGCGCCATCCCGGCGGCAGTCTAAGGGTTGCCGAGAGATGGGCGACGAGCGCGCTGGAGATTCTGCCAAATGATAGGACGATCATTCACACGCTCGCCAACGTCAAGCGACGGCAGGCTAATGACGCTAGCAATCCGTTACTAAGGGATAAATTGCGTAGGTCATCGAAATCTCTTGTTAGGAGCAGTCGCGGATTCGAGAGTCATTCCGAGTACGGATTTCATACCGCGCTTCTTGTGTCGATAGACCAGCTCAGGGACGAGCTGTCGAGCGATGAAGGCGCACGTCTCGATCGGCTCGAAGAGAAGACTGTCGTCGATCTTATCAGTGAGATAGAAGAGCTCATTCATGCCGGCCAGCAACAGTTTCCGGATAACGAGTTGCTGCTGATGGCTGAGGTAGACTTCCGCGATCTTCTTGATGACGGGAGGGCAGTGGAGGCGCTGCGTAGCGCGTTTGATCGAAATCCAAGGTCGGAGTGGCTCGCCGTCCGACTTGGACGGCGTCTTGAGGAAGAGGAGGAGTACGCCGAGGCACGCCGGGTACTGCAGAGCTGTTTGCGGGAGAACCCGGACAGTAAGGCAGCAAACTTCGCGTTAGCAAAACTGTTTTTGCGGCGCGGAACACGTGACGAGAGGGGTCGGGTTATACATCTACTTAGGCGGAGCTTCATGCATGGAGATACACAGTTCGATGCACGGTATTGGTATGCACGTGAGCTATACTTACGTGGCAGCGTTGGCGAGGCGAAATCGATCTTCAACGAGCTGGGGAAGGCACCGCTCGCGCCAGCGGTGCGTAACAAGCTGAGGGGTTTCGTGTATGACGATGACGACAACAGAAAGGTGTATCGAGCGACGGTGACGAGGAAGGAGGAGACGTACTTTATCGCGTCAGCTATTGGCTTTCCGACGGGCGTGTTTTGTCATGCATCAAGTGTGGAGGAGAGCGTCTGGAGGAGCGTAGAGATTGGAGGCGCTGTGCGCTTGACTATAGGTTTTTCGATGCGCGGGCCGGCAGGGCACCTGGTCGAGGTCGGATAATCGTGGTGTACCGGATCGGTTTTGTCTTGACGGATTGCTCCTCGATGCGTGCGCTGGCAGCGGTGTCACCGCTGGTGGATGGCGGCACTGCTGAAGCGAGCACTGAATGACCGCGCGCTTTGGATTTGGGAGAAACTGGCGGAAGTACTTGTCCGCCTTGTCCGATACGGACATTGAGATCGCCAAGCGATCTCTGCTGGCGCTGGTACCGACCCCGAGCGGCACGAGCGCCGCCGAAGCCATCAAGGGAAAGAGATTTCTTGACGTCGGGTGCGGCAGTGGACTCTTTTCGCTGTGCGCGCGCGCTGCTGGTTGTAAGGTCGTTTCGTTCGACTACGATCAGGACTCGGTGTCCTGCGCCGAGGCGCTCCGAGATCGATACTACCCCGGCGACACCGACTGGACAGTGCTACAAGGCTCCGTGCTGGATACCGAGTTCTTGAGATCGTTGGGCACTCACGACATCGTATACGCATGGGGCGTGCTTCATCATACTGGAGACATGTGGAGCGCGCTGGACAACGTGGTGGGGCTGACCAGGAACGGCGGCGCTTTGTGCGTTGCGATCTACAACGATTGTGGACTACGGTCCAAGGTCTGGCACGAGATAAAGAGGTTCTACAACTTCAACGTTGTCACCAAGGCTGTCACTTCGATGGTCTTCGTTCCCTATCTGTTGGGTAGACGGGCGATTGCTTCCATCCGGGCAGGCGAGAACCTGTTTACTACATACAACCGCGAACGCGGAATGCACGTATTGACCGACATCATGGATTGGATCGGCGGTTATCCTTACGAGTACGCAAGGTACGAGCAGATCGTCCGGTTCTATTCCGGAAGGGGGTTCGTCGCATCGAAAGTGATTCTCACCGAAGGGATCGGAAATCATCAGTTCAGTTTCGTGCGTAACGCCACTGCGCCTGAGCTAACGCCGTCACAACCTCCGCCGTCGGAATAGGAATCAGCATCCTCGGCGCGCGAGCCGCGTCAGCGTGTTTGCGAGATCGCCATACCACTTCGGGCTCCGAAAGAAGTCGCCGCGGCGGCGCGCCCCGGCGCAGAGGGCGCGGTACAGGTCGGGATCGGCGATAACGCGCTCTATCGCCGTCCGGACCGCGGCCGTCGAACGTGGCTCCACCAGTAGGCCGCTCTCGCCGTCCTCGACGACTTCCGGGATGCTTCCCCAGGTTGTGGCTATGACCGGCTGCCCGCACTGCAGCGCCTCCAGCACGATGCCGGGGTATCCTTCCACGTCCCAGTAGGTCGGCAGCACCAGTACGTCGTGGCGCTCCAGGGCGCGCGGCACTTCTCCTTGCGCCAATACTCCTCGGTACACCGACCTGTCCTGGCCCTCGAATACGCTGAGGTCCGTGTTCGCCATAATCGGGCCGTACACGTTCAGACAGCATTCACGCGGCAGTTCCCGGCATGCGTCCACCGCCTCACGCAGTCCTTTCTCCATTCGCAACTGTGAGACGAAGATAAGTCGCCGAGCCGTACTTCGTGGTGACGCTCCTGATCCTCGGGTGTCTCTGGTATTCGGGAACCACTGGATGTTGTCGCGCTCGGAGAACCGTTTCTTGATTGCCTTGGTCTGAACCAGGATCAATGCACAGCGCAAGTACGTTGCGTTCGCCCAGCGGCGCTTTGCCGCGGAGTACCCGTCATATACCCGTGCGAAGTCACCACCGATGAATTTCAGTACAACCGGCCGTCGAAACGCGGTGCACATGAACCACAGCCCCGATCCGAGCCACCACACGCTCCTTGCTGAAATATGAACGACCACGACGTCGTTGAAAAGGACACGGCCCACAACCCGCCGCATCAGACCGGCGAGAGTTACGAAGTTGTGCCATAGCTGGCGCACGCCGAGATTCACGCGAGGGCGCGAGATGTCCACGACAGTCACGTCGATCGCGCGTCGCTTCAACTGCGTAACCATGTCCTCGAAATTCACCGCTGCGCCGCCGACGGGATTGGCGGCGCTCGGCTCCTGCGGGGGCAATGCTCCGATGAGGAGCGCGCGGAGCGGCCGCCCTGTGTCGGCGCTCATCGCTCGCCTTGCGGCCGCGGAGACACAACACTTCCTCCGGCGGCGCCGCCACTCCGCTGGCTGGCGACCGCCATCAATAGCAGCAGGAACACTCCGCGGGCGTCGAAGAGGTCCCCGGAAATGCTGCTAGAAAGCCCGAGTAACCCCAGTCCGGCTACGGTCAGCGAATCTCCGGGGCCCATGCCACCCCGCCAGCGACCGATGTACCTCAGGAGTGGCATACAGAGAAGGATCAACCCAGGGATTCCGCCCTCCGCGAGCGCTTCCGCGAATATGTTATGGGGATAGGCCCCTCGCGTCCCCACCTGCTCAAAACCTGAAAGTCCAAGCCCGCCGAGCGGGTTCCGCATACCCGCTCGGACCGCTTCCAACAAAAGGACATCGCGGTGGGTGAAGTATTGCTCGACGAGAAGTCCGACAACAAACCGATCTCTGAACACGGCCACCGCGAGCTCGCCGAATTGAGTAGCCACGGCAATCGCGCCTACTATGGAGACGGCCAGCAGGGACCGAAACACCCGGCGGTCCACGCGATGTACGAACAGGTAGACAACCACCCCGAAGAACAGAGACAACATGGCCCCCCGCGAACCAGACAGCAGAACGAGCAGGGTGGCCATTGGCGCCGCCACCATACCGATGATCCGCCGTGCACGCCGACCGTCGAATATCAAGCAGAGCGATGCCAATGCCAGCAAACCCATGTTCCGCCCGAATACGTTAGGGCCTCCCCCTAACACCGAGAGCCGCCCTCCGGGGCCAACCACAGATGCCACCACGCCTATCGCAGCAATTGCCAGCGTGGCGATGAACAGCCCGCCCCAGAATCCGGCGATCGTCGCTTGCACTCCGGTGATCCTCAGCGCCCCAACCATCAGAACACATGCCCAGACGACGAACAGTAGATCGTATGCCTTCGCCGCCGCCGCCGCAGGATCTGGTGCCCAGACGCCGGTGGCGATCATGTACCAGAGGAACAGCGCGACCATGCCGCCAAACTTTCCGACCCCGTGCGTATCAAACCGCCTCGTGCCGCTGACTGCAGCGACCGCGATCAACCATACGGTCAGGAACCCCAACACCCACAGCCGGAGTTCGAGGAACCACCCCGTACCGCCGGCTCCGATGAAGCGCTCCACATCTGATCGCCCGATGAGCTGAAAGATGGCGAGCAGTACGCCGCCCACCGCGCTCATGAGCTACGCCGCCGTGGTCTTACCTCTTGGATCAGCTTGGTATATCGCTCTGTGAGCACCTCCACGGACAGCTGCTCCTCGACCATCGCTCGCCCCTCTCGACCGAGCCGCGCCCGCTCCGACTGTGGCAGTCCCGCAAAGCGCACAATGGCGTTCGCCATGTCGTCCACCGACATCGGATCAAAGAGCAGCCCGTTGCGTCCCTCCTGCACGAGCCTCATATTATCACCCACGCGGCTCGCCAATACCGGAACCCCACATGCCATCGCCTCCGCGATTACATTCGAACAGCCTTCGTGCAGCGACGGCAAACACACCACATCCGACTGCTGGTACAACTCGCGGACGTCGCTAACGGGAGCGTTCACCCGAAAACGCCCCCGGAGCCCATGCCGTGCTATGCTGGCCACCACTTTCTGGTAGTATGCAGCCAGCTTGTCACGATGAGTCAGCGCCCACGCCGCGTCCTCGTCCGGCCCGTCCGCCGGTGCCTTTCCATACCAGTCGACTTCCAATCCGATCTGCGGATAGCGTGCGCATACCATGCTCACAGCATCGATGAACCGAATTACGTTTTTCTGCGGAGCGAATCGTGCCACTACCAATAAGCGAAGACAATCGTATCGGCGTAGCCGCACGCTAGGCGCCGGCTTGAAGTATCGAACATCGACCCCGTTTACGATCACTCGCGTCCGTACTTTCCAGCGTCGCAGGACGCGCTCGACGATCTCTCCCTGGGCATGTGAATTGCTAACCACGACATCCGCCAGCCGGTGACAATGATAGGCAACACGGCGCTTGATGTCTAATGCGACATCCAAGTTTCTCTCCGATACGATCAGCGCGAACGTACGCCTCGGTAACCCACCAAGTTCAACTATCATGTTGGACCACCGAAGGAAACTTATCACAACATCAACTCTACCACGATTGAGCTCCCTTCGTACAAGCCACCACAGATGGAACCGCGTGCGTGCCCTCAGATGTGTCACTGGAATCCCGACACTCCGCAGACCACCAACAAGAAACAGATCCGGACGGAAAATGATGATCCGTACGTCATAGCCCGCTCGATGCAGCGACCTCGCCAACAGTACGAATTGCCGCTGCGCTCCACCTGGTTCCAAATGGTCGATGACCATGGTTACCAGCAGCCCACGAGACCTCGCCATATTGTGCCTATCTACAGCTGATCTAATTTCGGGTCCAGGGTTCATCAGCTCGTGCAAAGATCAGCCCTCGCCGTCAGTGCGCTCGACTCTCTTCAAGCCACGCCTGAAACATTAGAATATCCCAAATACACGCGTCCCATCGCCTGGTTCCATCGATATGTTCTACCCATCGTCTTCTGATCGGAGTCGGTCGAAAGTACCCTTCATCGCGCAATCGGCACTCATCCAACAGTGATTCGGCCCAGTCCTTGAGCGGGCCGCGCAGCCACGATTCCATAGGAACCCCGAACCCCTTCTTGGGTCGATCGACGATGCTCTTGGGTACGTGCCGGTATAGTACCTGCCGCAATATCCATTTACTTTCGGTCCTACTGATCTTTACGGATAGCGGCAGCCGCCATGCAAGCTCCACTACTCGATGGTCGAGAAATGGGGCGCGTGTCTCCAAACTCACTCCCATTGCCGCGCGATCCACCTTGACCAGAATGTCATCCGGGAGGTATGTTAAGGAATCGATTGCCATCATCCGGCTTTCCAACTCTGGAGAGTGCGGCCACGCTTGATAATTCGACATAGTGGTTTGAGGCTCTGATGAGTCCAGTACGATTGCCGCCGGCGCTTTCCAATGTGACACCAAACGAAAGTAGAGCTGCTCCGGCTCCTGAAACTCCAGAAGTTCCGATAGCTTGTACGCTCCGTCATAGAGCCGACTCTTGCCCCAGCGGGGCGGCACGGCGGCGATGGCCCTCCGATATACCCGGCTTACTGAATTCGGAACCGGAACACGGTATCTCCAGAGGGAACGAGCTCTATAGTACCGAGGGTAGCCGCCGAAGAGCTCATCGCCGCCGTCGCCGGACAGAGCCACCGTAACGTGCTCGCGAGTCAGCGCTGCCACCATTGAAGTAGGAATCTGGGAAGAGTCGGAAAACGGCTCGTCATATAGTAGCGGCAGCCGCGGTATGATATCCATAGCGTCCTGCGGCGAGACGTACATCTCAGTATGGTCGGCCCCGAGGTGATTCGCCACTTCTCTGGCGTGATGGGCTTCGTTGTACGCCGGCTCCTCGAAGCCGATCGTGAACGTCCGTACCGCCCGTGGCGAGCATTCCTGCATCAGCGCGACGACCGCTGACGAGTCGATACCGCCCGACAGGAATGCTCCCAACGGTACGTCCGCCTCGAGTTGTGACGCTATGGCCTGGCGCAACACCTCGTGCAGAGATTCCACCGCCTCGCCGGCGTCGCCCTCGAACGGGCGTTCCCGGCCGGCCTCGATCACCTCGCGTAACGACCAGTACGCTTCCGGGTCCGGCTCAGCGCCTACCGGCAGAGACTCCTTCCCGAACCCGATCTTGACGAACGTACCTGGCACCAGCTTGCGAACGCCCTGATAAATCGACCAGGGACCCGGAATGTAGTTGTGCCGCAGGTACAGCGCCAGCGCCTCCCGGTCGACCGTCCCGTCGAACGCCGGATGACACACCAGGGACTTGAGCTCGGAGGCGAACATGAAGACGCCGTTCTGCCAACCGTAGTACAACGGCTTCTCGCCGATCCGGTCACGGGCCAGCCACAGGTCCCGCTCCTGCCGGTCCCACAGTGCGAAGGCGAACATTCCGACTGAAGACCGGAGCGCCGCCTCCAATCCGAGATGCTCGATCGCCGCCAGCAGCGATTCCGTGTCCGAGTTACCGATCCACCGGACCGCCGCCCCGGTCCTGCCATCCAACCGGTGTCGCAGCTCCTGGTGATTGTAGATCTCCCCGTTGAACGCGATGACGTAGCGCCCCGATTGGGAACACATCGGCTGGTGACCGGCGGCGGATAGATCGATCACCGCGAGACGCCGGCTCGCTAGCGCGGCGCCGGCCCTGTCGTCAATCCATACACCGGCGTCGTCCGGGCCGCGGTGCGCTATCGCGTCCGCCATCTTGGACGCTGTCAGCTTACCCTGCGATGCGGGGAAACCCCCGCGTTGAACGAAGCCCGCTAATCCACACATATCGTCAAACCGGACGCGCAGGACGCTATCAATCTTTCCCACATCGCCATCACCTTGTCCTTACGGAAGCGTTCGGCCACCCGGATGCCGGTGGCGGCGAGGCGATCGCGCTCCGCCGGGTCGGCCATCAACCGATCCATGGCCGCCGCCAACTTTTCCACGTCCCCTTCCGGTACGAGCACGCCATCGACCCCATCACGCACGATGTGACGCGGCCCCGGGCAGTCGAAGCTTACCACCGGAGCGCCGCACGCCATCGCCTCGCACAAGGCATTCGGAAACCCTTCATACCGCGACGACATAACGAACAGCCCGGCCCTCCGAAACTCCGCGAACGGATCCGGCGTCCACCCCGGAAACGAAACCCGCCCGTTGAGGCCGAGCCCGCCACGCTGAGTCTCAAGCGCCTGCCGGTCATCTCCTTGTCCCCAGATCGTCAACGACCACTCCGGATGATTGGGCGCAACCATCGCGAACGCCGCAAGCAACCAATCAAACCCCTTCTGATGCACGAGCCGGCCCATCGCCACTACCACCTTCCTCCTGCCGTCGGCTCGTGCCAAGCGGGAGTCCGGCGCCAGTGACACCGGATTGGGTATCACCGTTCCGCGGCGCCGGATCGCGGCCGGGAAATAGTGAAGGGCGTCGGGCGTAAGGGTGACCACGCTCGTAGCGTAACGATAGCTCCATCGCCGCAGCGCCCGCCATGCCGCTCCGATGCGATGGCGCGACGGATCATAGCGCTCCGAGACGATCACCGGGATACCAAGCCCGGCAGTCGCCAATATCGTCCTTACGTTGACTCTGTCCAGAAACGACACTACCGCGTTCGGCGCACTCCCCCGGATCGCCCGCCGTAACACCGCCAGCCGCTTCAGATTCTTGCCGACGGCCTCGACCGCCCCACCCGACGAGCTCTCAATCCCCAAGTAGCGATGATCCACCGCCGCACTGAGATCGTACGCCGGGGCCTCCCTGCCATCGTCATACGTCAGCAGCGTAACCTTCCATCCCCGATCCGCCCAGTGGTTCGCCATGATCGACATCACCCGCTCCGCCCCTCCCCCTCGCAACGAAGCAATCACCAACGTCACCCGCATACCTCACCCTCCCCGATGCCCAAAAAATCGACTACACCGGACGGTGACCACTAATCAGAAGTGCGCTAATCGCCTGCTCAATCTTCCTCTCCACTGCATCTGCGCCAGTCTCCTCGCGTATCTCCCAAGGTAACGCTCGCAGCTTATGAATCAACAACCTCATCTCGTACACTAGTGCCATTTGCTCGCTGTTGGACATTGAACGAGCGCGACGAGAGGCAAATGGCTCTAGGTTCGTAAGTACCTGGACTGCGTGCCAACGATAGTTCTCGTCACCGATCATCGCCCGAACCTGACTCAGCTTCGCAATGATCCTGTCGAACCTCCGGATCTCATTCGCTTCCGGAGCGTGTGTCTCGACCATCAATAACAACCTAAGCGCGTAGGTATCGATCTGATAAGTCTTGAAGCCACGGATCTCGCCCGCCCGACTATAAGCCATATCAATGAACGACTCCGCTAATCTCCAGTCGCTGGCGTTCGCTCTCAAAATAGCATACTGAAGCCAGAATAGCGGCTCTCTACTAACTAAATCATTACGCCTCCATCTCTCAAAAAGATTAGTCAACTCATCGAGGTCTCGATGGACGGCGCGGTAGAGCGCGGAGAAACGCATCAGCCTACTCAGTACGGCGCGACCATGCCTCTTAGACGTCCTCTTTACTGATTCTACCACAAGCCTCTCGACAAGCGATACAATATCTTCTTTAGCGAAGTGCTTATCGATTAGATAATCAGATAGAATTGAAGATCGTACGCCAAAGTTATCGTCGTCGAACGCAAATATATCCTCCGACACGTCAGGAAAACGCCTGATCTGACGATATGGGTCACTACCCGTAACAACACGTAACAATGAGTCTTCAACGTCCTGGCCTACCCACTTAAGAATATGGCTGACGATGAATACCCTCCTATACCCGACATCATCAAGTAGCGGCCTCAATGCGACTGCGAGACCTTCCCCTATTTTGCGATTGTCAAACAAGGCCAGCATTACGTCGCGGAAATCATTTCGTCGTGTTAGAAGGCGTCTCTGCTCCTCTATTGGAATCCCTATACGACTCAGCAAACGCATAAAGTCATTGATATCCTCGTCTAGAAGTTTATTCAGACCGATACGCTCACACGGCTCGGGAAGTTTGGACAGGACCTCATGTGAGCGGGCCGTATGAACTCCACTTCGCACGGTTACCACAAACTTGGCCTTGGGGATCTCGTCGGACAGCGCCTTCGCCAGCTCTATTCCCATGTCGTACGAGTCGAAAATTATGACGGGCTTATCAAGAATTTTCAGAGTTCGGATATCTGTCTGTAGATGGGGATGATAAGATTTCACTTCCTCGATATTTGACTTACACCAGAAGCACTGGTAGCCCGCGTCAAGTAGCCTATGAGCCAGTATGTAAAGAAATGTAGTTTTTCCATTTCCAATTCTCGAATGAACGAGTAGGCAGCGAGCTGAATCCAAGTATGAGGCTGCCGTCTCAACGAGTGCTCGGCGAGGCACGACGTAATCAGCTCTTGGGAGCGTAGACATGCATCGCTGGAAATTGAAACTTCCGTACCTCAGCAAATCAAGAATCTCGTTGATAGTAGGAGGAGATAGTGTGCGCCGATCTTTCATTGGATCAAGATATCTAAATAGTCGCATCGTACGGGGGTTGTAATCCGTTTTCGGTGCGGGCAGGGTGTGGCAAAGATCACTGAATGTATCCATACCGATTGGAACTATCGTTCCATATTTGTTCATAGTATTAGTCGAAATCCTGTCGTATTCTTCCTCGATGATAAAGAACGTTTTTGCACTTAAACTGGGTCTTTGCATGAGAATAGCGGATATATGATAGTCACTTAGGCTATAGCCGACGAAATAGCAAGCGCTGCATACTTTGAGATCACGGATGAATTCATCGTACCAATCTGAGTTCTCGAAGTGCTGTTTGATGTATGCCGCTTCACTGAGAATCAATTGATCCAGGACGTTGGTTTCGGTAAGATCTCGGATCATTCCGTGCAGATGTATGACCGCACCGTTTTCTATCTTTCTGGGCTTCGTGTCATTGTAGCTATAGCTCGATACCCTCCCACGAGCCTTCCGATAGAACAGTTCTATCGAGTCGTCGTAGTTCGTAGTGTATATTCTGAGCCAGGGACGCTCTAGTATTTTTTTCTGGCTTTCCGAGATATTGCTGACCGTGAACGTCTCGTAGAGCGTTCGATAGAGATTGATTTGGTTGTCGGAGTCGAGGGCATCGGCTAATGTTCGTAGATCGTATGCATCGGGAGCAACCCCCAAGAGACCGGCAAATTGTTCTCTAAGTCCCTTAGCAGATGGTAAATGTTCGCGACGTATGTTCCGAGCTGGCTGCGAAAAAGCAGAGCCGAGAAACAGGATGGATCCTCGCGAGTCGAGTTCTGACAACGTATCCATTGAGGAGATGCTACTACCGGCGAAGCTGGCTTGTCAACCAGCTACCTGCCCGCAGCAGGTCGCGGGCGTAGACGCCCCCGCCGAGCGGGAACGCGGCCAGACACAGCAGCCGCGATCTGACGTGGTGCAGGGACGCCACGATGGCGCCCGGCTTCGTGCGCACGTGCAGCGAGAAGCGCACGTAGTTGGCCGCCGACCTCAGAAACCCGCCCGGCGCGTGCCGCAGATAGTCGATCTCCTCGTTCAACTTGATGCGATTGCCCAACGCATACGAATAGGCGTTCCTGCCGGCGGCGGCCGCCGCGGCCGTGATGCCGTCCGGTTCGCGGTGGTAGATGCGTAGCGGGTCGTTCACGAAGCGGGGCCGGTACTTGCGCGCTATGCGATTCCACACAATCGACTCGGGAACGTGGGACAGCTTCCGGTCAGGCACCGGGAACGGATACTCGCGCATCACCGCAGTGCGCTGAAATCCCCACTTCTCCCCTCTCACCTTCAGCCGGTACTGCACCTCGAGCGGGTCAGAGTCGGTGATGCGCCGGGGAAAGCGGTCGCCGACGATGCGGCCCGCTGCGTCCATGCACAGCACGGTAACGGCGGAGAATCCCGGCTGCTCGCGTTCCGGTATCTCCTCCCAGTAGCGATTGAGCCGCGCCAACGCCTGCGGCACGCAGGCATCGTCCGAGTCCAGCGTCAGGAAGCAGCGCCCCCGGGCCTCCGCCACCGCCCGATTGCAGGCGACGTGCTTGCCCCGATTCTCCTGATAGTGGTAGCGGATCGGAAAGTCGGCCTCCGCCCGCCACGCCGCGACCAGCGCCCCGGTGCCGTCGGTAGACCCGTCGTCCACCACCAGCCACTCGAAGTCCCGAAACGTCTGCGCCCGCAGGCTGTCGTAGACCCGGTGCAACACGTGCGCCCGGTTGTAGGTAGCGGTAAACACGTGCTGCATCTGCGTCTCAGCCCTCCGCCCGCGCCTCACGCTGCCTCCGGGCGCCCGCGGGGCCGGCGCCTCCCCGGCCAGCACTCACCACGCGTGCCCCTGCATCCCGGTGGTCCCGTTCGCCGCTCACCCGTCTCCCTCCTCCCGCTCATGGTAGCACCCCGCCGGTCGGAGTGGCAACGGCGCGAGCGGCGGCGCGGGGCCGGGCGGGCGGCCCGGCTGTGGGCGCCGCCGGCGGCGTTGGGGCCCGCCCGTTCCCGCACCTGGCGGGCCGCCGCCATCATCGAGATCTGCGCTCCATGCATTGGCGGCCCCCTTCGTCAACGCGGCGTCGGCGACGTGGATTGCTAGCCACAGGCGCAGCTCGTCCGGGACAGAATCAAGGGCAGGGTGTTGTAACCGCGCGCCGTGGCGTGCTGCCATGACCACCACCCACCACCCTGCCCCCGGTTGACGCGGCGGCGCAGACCGTGGTAACGTGCGGCGGCCTGGAGGATGGCGCATGAGAAGCACTACGCTCGCTCCCCTCGAAATCGACTACCCCACCGAGGACGGCTTGCCCATGGCGGAGAATGATGCCCAAGGCATCGCCCTCATGTACGCGGTCACCGGTCTGCGCGATTACTTCCGCCACCGCAGCGACGTGTACGTCTCCGGCAACCTGCTGATCTACTACGAGGAGGGGAATCCCAACGCCTCGGTCGCGCCGGACGCGTTCGTCGTCTTCGGCGTGCCGAACCACCCCCGGCCAATCTACAAGGTGTGGGAGGAAGGCAAGAGCCCCGACTTCGTGCTGGAGATTGCCTCGCCCAGCACCTGGGACAAGGACCTGGGGCCCAAGCGCGACCTGTACGAGTCGCTGGGAGTGCGGGAGTACTGGCAGTACGACCCGACCGGAGGCGACTTCCTGGAGCCGCCGTTGCGCGGCCTGCACCTGCTGGGCGGTGAGTACGTGCCGCTGCCGCCGCCCCGGGCGGCGGACGGCGCCCTGGTAATGCACAGCGCGGTGCTGGAGCTGGACGTATGCATCGTGCGCGGGGACCTGCGCTTTCGCGATCCCATGACGGGCCAGAACATACTGACGCTGACCGAGAGCAATGAGGAGCGGCACCGGGCGGAAGACGAGCGGCGGCAGGAGAAGTACGCGCGGCAGCAGGCGGAAGACGCGCGGCAGCAGGAGAAGCACGCGCGGCAACAGGCGGAGCACGCACAGCAACAGGCGGAACACGCACAGCAACAGGCGGAACACGCACAACAGCAGGAGAAGCAGGCACGTATCGCAGCTGAAGCGCGCCTGGAACGGGAACTGGCGCGGGTGGCGGAGCTGCGGGCGATGCTGGCGCAACGGCAGGAGCACGACCCCGATCGCGGAGGCCGCCTTCCCTGACCTCCGCGCGGTGCGCGTTCTCCGCGGTGGTGCAGCGCGGCCCTTGGACTCCGCCGGCTACCCCGCTGCCACGGCCGGTTTCTTGCGCGCGTGCAGCGAGAAGCGCACGTAGTTGGCCGCCGCCCTCAGAAACCCGCCCGGCGCGTGCCGCAGATAGTCGATCTCCTCGTTCAGCTTGATGCGATTGCCCAACGCATATGAGTAGGCGTTCCCGCCGGCGGCGGCGGCCGCGGCCGTGATGCCGTCGGGGTTCGCTGTGGTAGACGCGCAACGGATCGTTCACGAAGCGGGTCCGGTACTTGCGCTCTATGCGATTCCACACAATCGACTCGGGAACGTGGGACAGCTTCCGGTCAGGCACCGGGAACGGATACTCGCGCATCACCGCAGTGCGCTGAAATCCCCACTTCTCCCCTCTCACCTTCAGCCGGTACTGCACCTCGAGCGGGTCGGAGTCAGTGATGCGCCGGGGAAAGCGGTCGCCGACGATGCGGCCCGCTACGTCCATGCACAGCACGGTAACCGCGGAGAATCCCGGCTGCTCGCGCTCCGGTATCTCCTCCCAGTAGCGATTGAGCCGCGCCAAACGCCTGCGGCACGCACGCATCGTCCGAGTCCAGCGTCAGGAAGAAGCGCCCCCGGGCCTCCGCCACCGCCCGATTGCAGGCGACGTGCTTGCCCCGATTCTCCTGATAGCGATAGCGGATCGGAAAGTCGGCCTCCGCCCGCCACGCCTCGACCAGCGCCCCGGTGCCGTCGGTAGACCCGTCGTCCACCACCAGCCACTCGAAGTCCCGAAACGTCTGCGCCCGCAGGCTGTGGTAGACCCGGTGCAACACGTGCGCCCGGTTGAAGGTAGCGGTAAACACCGTAAACACGTGCTGCACCTGCGTATCAGCCCTCCGCCCGCGCTTCACGCTGCCTCCGGGCCTCGCGGAGCCGGCGCCTCCCCGGCCAGCGCTCACCAAGCCCGTCCCTGCCGCCCGGCCGTTCCGTTCGCCGCTCACCCGTCTCCCTCCTCCCGCTCAGCACACCGCCTGCCGGAGTGGCAACGGCCCGCGCGGCGGCGGGCCGAGCGGGGCGCCGTCGGCCGGGCGGCGGCGCCGGCGTTTTGGCGCGCCACGGCTGCCGCCATCATCGAGAGCTGTGGAGCAACACGGCGGTCTCCCCCCTCGCCAGTCAGCCTAGTGCCGCGCCGGCGCCGTCCACTCGTGCCGGCGCGCCGCTCGTCATCGACGTAGCCCGGCGTCAGCGCCGTCAAGCAGGACCACTCCAACCGCCACGGTTGCAGCCGGCCACTGCGGCAGGCGGCGTCCGCCCGCGCCGAAGGGCAGCCGCCGGCGCCGCGAACACCCTGCGAATCGGGCGTGACGGGCCGGGTCCAAGTCTGCCCGTCATGCATTCCGACGGCCAGGCAGCACTGATCGCCGGTCGCGGGCGGAGCCGTTACCGGCGCCTGCCGCAGGACTCAGCCCGCGCCGTCTGACTGTGGGGGCTGCCGGCGATGCACGGCGCGCGCGCCTCCTCGGCGGCGCCAGCTTGATGAGCGCCCCTTACACACTAACGAAACGACTTGGGGTAGGGTGTTGACACTTTCAAGGAGCATGTCTACCCTCTCAGAGACGAGCGTGATGGTGTCCTTTGTGGCTGTGGAGTTGGTCTGTTGCTGTCGAAACGTCTCTCCACGGCAAACTCAGCGCCGGAGCGATAGGAGGTAGGTCGTGGTCTCTGAACGAACGAGCGACATGGTATGGAACCAAGTCGTCGACATCAAGCGCCTATCGAGATACTGGGGAGCCGTCGCGTCGAACATGGGGCGATGTCATAAGTGGCGAATGATCGTGCTCCTACTCCCCACCACAGGAGCTATCGTATCTCTGCTACAGGTTCTACCTGGCTGGATGGTGTTGGCCATAAATGCGCTGTTCGCAGTGCTGGCTTGTTGGACGGTAATAGGAAACCCAACGGAGAGGGTCGTAATCGTGCAGGAAGTTAGCAGGAGGTGCCACGATCTGGAACTGAAGGTAGAGGCTCTCTGGCGGGACTTGGATCAGTTGGACGACATTCAAGCCCGGAGATTGGCGGACGACCTGGATAGGGAAATCAATCATACGACGACCCGGTTGATAGGAATTCGTATTGACAATGCATTGAACGAGCGCTGTGAAGCGGACGCGAACCGTGCGATCAGACACGAGTATGCCGTCCAATAGTTCCGATAAGGTAAGAAGCTATCCGCCTTCACCTGGCCGGGAACGACCGCCGGCCAAGCCCCAATCCAGCATCCCCCTAACCCTCCGCCACAGCCGCCCAGGCCGCAGCCGCCGAAAGGCAACACCTAACGAACCCATTGGCATCGGTCAACTATCGGCGCTGAACCGGGCTATCTGGCCCGCAGCAGGTCGCGGGCATAGACGCCCCCAGCCGAGCGGAAACGCAGCCAGACACAGCAGCCGCGATCTGACGTGGTGCAGGGACGCCACGATGGCGCCCGGCTTCGTGCGCACGTGCAGCGAGAAGCGCACGTAGTTGGCCGCCGACCTCAGAAACCCGCCCGGCGCGTGCCGCAGATAGTCGATCTCCTCGTTCAGCTTGATGCGATTGCCCAACGCATACGAGTAGGCGTTCCTGCCGCCGGCGGCGGCCGCGGCCGTGATGCCGTCGGGTTCGCTGTGGTAGATGCGCAACGGGTCGTTCACGAAGCGGGTCCGGTACTTGCGCGTATTGCGTACCATTGAGGGATTTCTGGGCTGACACTGACCGAGAGCAACGAGGAACGGCGCCGGGCGGAAGACGAGCGGCGGCAGGCGGAAGACGCGCAGCAGCGGGCGGAGCAGGCACGGCAGCAGGAGAAGCAGGCACGTCTCGCAGCCGAAGCACGCCTGGAACGGGAACTGGCGCGGGTGGCGGAGCTGCGGGCGATGCTGGCGCAACGGCAGGAGCACGGCCCCGATCGCGGCGGCCGCGTTCCCTGACCTCCGCGCGGAGCGCGTTCTACCGCGATGGCAGCGCCGGCCCCGGGACGTCGGTGGTCCGGGGTGCCGGCGTCGGCGGTGGGCGCCAAGTATGATCCCTTTCAGGCGGCATACTTTCGCACTTCTTCCTGCACTTCCTTATCAGCCGCTTTGTTTATGTGTTCATCAATTGCTATTCCTACGTTCTCAGGTTCGGACGTGATCAGAGTGGCCTTCCTTTCCATCTCTATGAACTTCTGCCGCGCCTCCGAATCACTCAGTTTATCGAGATTGAGCCACAACCACTTCACTTCCGTCTCCATCTCCAAACACTGGACGAAGACACCTCTTACTACAGCCAGCTTATGCGAACTGTTATTGACCAACATCCACAGCGCCACTCCCCAGATCGCTCCGTTGGTAACGTACCTAACCCAATCCGGCATGACGTCCAGCAAGGAAACCACCGCGCTCGTTGCAAAGAACATCAGGAACCACACCAAGCGAATACTCCAGAACGACATCCTGGACGATAGTTTCCCGTAGTATCGCGCTGCCCGCATGGCGTTCAGAAGCTGATACCACACCTCGTTTCGGGTCTCCGTAGAAACCGGAGACACCGGGTTGTCAGTCATGCCAATCCTCCCTAAGCCGACGCCCCAGCCGGGAACGCGGCCGACACTTCTCCCCTCTCACCTTCAGCCGGAACGGCACCTCGAGCGGATCGGAGTCGGTGATGCGCCGGGGAAAGCGGTCGCCGACGATGCGGCCCGCTTCGTCCATGCACAGCACCGTAACGGCGGAGAATCCCGGCTGCTCGCGCTCCGGTATCTCCTCCCAGTAGCGATTGAGCCGCGCCAAAGCCTGCGGCACGCAGGCATCGTCCGAGTCCAGCGTCAGGAAGAAGCGCCCCCGGGCCTCCGCCACCGCCCGATTGCAGGCGACGTGCTTGCCCCGATTCTCCTGATAGCGGTAGCGGATCGGAAAGTTGGCCTCCGCCCGCCACGCCTCGACCAGCGCGCCGGTGCCATCGGTAGACCCGTCGTCCACCACCAGCCACTCGAAGTCCCGAAACGTCTGCGTCCGCAGGCTGTCGTAGACCCGGTGCAACACGCGCGCCCGGTTGAAGGTAGCCGTAAACACCGTAAACACATGCCGCATCTGCGTATCAGCCTCGTGCCTGCGCCTCACGCTGCCTCCGGGCCTCGCGGAGCCGGCGCCTTCCGGCCAGCGCTCACCAAGCCCGCCCCCTGCCTCCCGGTGGTCCCGTTCGCCGCTCACCTGCTCCACCTCCGCTAATGGTAGCACCCCGCCGCCCGGAGTGGCAACGGCGCGAGCGGCGGCGCGGGGCCGGGCGGGCGGCCCGGCTGCGGGCGGCGCAGGCGGCGTTGGGGCCCGCCCGCTCCCGCACCTGGCGCCGGCCGCCGCCATCATCGAGATCTGCGCTCCATGCCTTGGCGGCCCCATTCGCCAAACGCGGCGTCGGTGACGTGGATTGCCAGCCCACAGGCGCAGCTCGTCCGGGACAGAATCAGGGGCAGGGCGTTGTAACCGCGCGCGTGGCGTGCTGTCATGACCACCACCCACCCCACCACCCTGCCCCCGGGGAGTACGTGCCGATGCCGCCGCCCCGGACGGCGGACGGCGCCCTGGTAATGCACAGCGCGGTGCTGGAGCTGGACGTATGCATCGTGCGCGGGGACCTGCGCTTTCGCGACCCCATGACGGGACAGAACATACTGACGCTGACCGAGAGCAATGAGGAACGGCACCGGGCGGAAGACGAGCGGCAGCAGGAGAAGTACGCGCGGCAACAGGCGGAACACGCACAGCAACAGGCGGAACACGCGCAGCAGCAGGAGAAGCAGGCACGTCTCGCAGCCGAAGCGCGCCTGGAACGGGAACTGGCGCGGGTGGCGGAGCTGCGGGCGCTGCTGGCGCAACGGCAGGGGCACGACCCCGATCGCGGAGGCCGCGTTCCCTGACCTCCGCGCGGTGCGCGTCCTTCGCGGTGGTGCAGCGCGGCCCTTGGACTCCGCCGGCTACCCCGCCGCCACGGCCGGTTTCTTGCGCGCGTGCAGCGAGAAGCGCACGTAGCCACTCCAACGCCTGCGGCACGCAGGCATCGTCCGCGTCCAGCGTCAGGAAGAAGCGCCCCCGCGCCTCCGCCACCGCCCGATTGCAGGCGACGTGCTTGCCCCGATTCTCCTGATAGCGATAGCGGATCGGAAAGTCGGCCTCCGCCCGCCACGCCTCGACTAGCGCCCCGGTGCCGTCGGAAGACCCGTCGTCCACCACCAGCCACTCGAAGTCCCGAAACGTCTGCGCCCGCAGGCTGTCGTAGACCCGGTGCAACACGTGCGCCCGGTTGAAGGTAGCCGTAAACACCGTAAACACGTGCTGCATCTGCGTCTCAGCCCCCCGCCCGCGCCTCACGCTGCCTCCGGGCACCCGCGGGGCCGGCGCCACCCTGCCCCGGTTGACGCGGCGGCGCAGACCGTGGTAACGTGCGGCGGCCTGGAGGATGGCGCATGAGAAGCCCTACGCTCGCTCCCGTCGAAATCGACTACCCCACCGAGGACGGCTTGCCCATGGCGGAGAATGATGCCCAAGGCATCGCCCTCATGTACGCGGTCACCGGTCTGCGCGACTACTTCCGCCACCGTAGCGACGTGTACGTTTCCGGCAACCTGTTGATCTACTACGAGGAAGGGAATCCCAACGCCTCGGTCGCGCCGGACGCATTCGTCGTCTTCGGCGTACCGAGCCACCCCCGGCCAATCTACAAGGTGTGGGAGGAAGGCAAGAGCCCCGACTTCGTGCTGGAGATTGCCTCGCCCAGCACCTGGGACAAGGACCTGGGGCCCAAGCGCGACCTGTACGAGTCGCTGGGAGTGCGGGAGTACTGGCAGTATGACCCGACCGGAGGCGACTTCCTGGAGCCGCCGTTGCGCGGCTTGCACCTGCTGGGCGGGGAGTACGTGCCGCTGCCGCCGCCCCGGACGGCGCCCGGCGCGCTGGTAATGCACAGCGCGGTGCTGGGGCTGGACGTATGCATCGTGCGCGGGGACCTGCGCTTTCGCGACCCCATGACGGGACAGAACATACTGACGCTGACCGAGAGCAATGAGGAGCGGCACCGGGCGGAAGACGAGCGGGAGCAGGAGAAGTACGCGCGGCAGCAGGCGGAAGACGAGCGGCAGCAGGAGAAGCACGCGCGGCAACAGGCGGAGCACGCACAGCAACAGGCGGAACACGCACAACAACAGGCGGAACACGCACAACAGCAGGAGAAGCAGGCACGTATCGCAGCTGAAGCGCGCCTGGAACGGGAACTGGCGCGGGTGGCGGAGCTGCGGGCGCTGCTGGCGCAACGGCAGGAGCACGACCCCGATCGCGGAGGCCGCGTTCCCTGACCTCCGCGCGGTGCGCGTTCTCCCGCGGTGGTGCAGCGCGGCCCTTGGACTCCGCCGGCTACCCCGCTGCCACGGCCGGTTTCTTGCGCGCGTGCAGCGAGAAGCGCACGTAGTTGGCCGCCGCCCTCAGAAACCCGCCCGGTGCGTGCCGCAGATAGTCGATCTCCTCGTTCAGCTTGATGCGATTGCCCAACGCATATGAGTAGGCGTTCCTGCCGCCGGCGGCGGCCGCGGCCGTGATGCCGTCGGGTTCGCGGTGGTAGATGCGTAGCGGGTCGTTGACGAAGCGGGTCCGGTACTTGCGCGCTATGCGATTCCATACAATCGACTCGGGAACGTGGGACAGCTTCCGGTCAGGCACCGGGAACGGATACTCGCGCATCACGACAGTGCGCTGAAATCCCACTTCTCCCCTCTCACCTTCAGCCGGTACCGCACATCGAGCGGGTCAGAGTCGGTGATGCGCCGGGGAAACCGGCCCGCCGCCATCATCGAGAGCGGCGCTCCATGCCTTGGCGGCCCCAAACGCCAAACGCGGCGTCGGTGACGTGGATTGCCAGCCCACAGGCGCAGCTCGTCCGGGACAGAATCAAGAGCAGGGAGTTGTAACCGCGCGCGTGGCGTGCTGCCATGACCACCACCCACCCCACCACCCCACCCTGGGGCGCACTTCCGTTTTGTGGGTAGGTGGCAGGTAAGCCCGCCGATGTCCGGTTTAGCAGCCATTGTGAGATTGTAACTGATTACATAGCTGATAAATACCGGAACAATTTGGTGGTGGCGATATGAACCCGATCCGGTCCTCTCGCCCGATCCCTCGGCGCACCACCCGCCAACATACTTATGGCTTCTCCTCGGCGGCAGGCGGGCATGCGGCATCACCAGCAGGTAAGCAGAAGAGAGAACCCCTCCCAGGATGGATGAGGTATCATGGCCATGCCTGGGAGGGGCAACAAAATGAGTGAGGTATTGATAACCGAATTGACCAACTTCTGCAAGGGCGCCTTTGCTATCGATATGAGCGGCGTCCGCAGTGGCAAGGACCTGTGGCGGGTGGAATTGAACGTCCTCAAGGCCATGCTGCGCTTGTGCCGGGTAGTGATAGTGCGGCTATTCAAGGAATTAGGTACCGGCTACGAGGGCACTTCCGTGACCCGGGACGGCGTGGAGTACCGGTTCGTCGACAACCGTCCGAAGACGCTGCACGGACTGTTCGGGACGGTAACCTACGAGCGCGCCTACTACGCCGGCGGTACCGGCACGGGCTGGGTGCCGTTGGATGAGCAGCTTGGCATCAAGCGCCGCCACACGCCCGGCTGTCAGTACTTTCTGAGCATGTTCGCGGCGCACCAGGCGCATGCGGAGGGTCTGCGGCAGTTTCACGAGGTGTTCCGGGCAGACGGACGCGAGTTGCTGTCGGTGAAGAAAGCGTTCGCCATGGTGCGTGCGGTGACGGGCGGGTTGGAACGGCAACGGCAGCAGGAGATCAGCGACCACCTGCAGGCTGATGCGGCGCCGGAAGTGGAGGAGCCGATCGGCGGGACGGTGGCGGTGAGCATCGACGCGGCCAAGGTGCCGGTGCGTGCGAACGAGCGCGTAGATGAATCTGGGAAGGGGGATCGGCGCCGCAAATTCCGGGACGCCAAGACGGCGACGGTAGCGGCGGTGCAGAGGAAGGCCAAGCGGAAGCAGGCGCGGTGCACGAACGTGAGCTATGTGGCGGCCAGCGAGCACGCGGACCAGTTCTTCCCGCGGATCGAAGTAGAGCTCAGGCGGCGGTGCCGGTCCGGGACGGTGCAGAAGCTGGTAGTACTCGCTGACGGGGCGGAGTGGATCTGGGAGCGGGCGGAGACTTTGGCCGACTACGGGCAGCGGACGTGGTACGTCCTGGACTTCTGGCACGCCTGCGAGCATCTGGCGGAGGCGTGCCGGCTGGTCTACGGCGAGGGCAGCAAGCGCGGCAAGGAGTGCTACCGGAAGTGGAAGAAGCAGCTGCGCGGCAGCCGCGTGGCGGCAGTGATCAAGGAGTTGGTGAAGCTACGCGACAGCGACGCGCTGAGCGCCGGGCAGCGCCACGACTTGCAGGGGCAGATCAACTACTTCCGGGTCAACGAGAAGCGGATGGACTACCGGCAGTACCGGACGCAGGGGCTGCCGATCGGCAGTGGCACGGTAGAGAGCGCCTGCAAGAACGTGGTGGGAGCGCGGCTGAAGGGCAGTGGCATGATCTGGTCGCTGCCGGGGGCGCAGGGGATGCTGCAGCTCCGCGCCTCGGCGAAGAGCGACCGGTTCCAAAGCGACTACGAGCGTCTGCTCTCCGCCACCGCGCCGCAGGCTGACCAACTGATGGCCGCCTGACGCTACCCACGTTTTGGAAGTGCGCCCCCCACCCTGCCCCCGGTTGACGCGGCGGCGCAGACCGTGGTAACGTGCGGCGGCCTGGAGGATGGCGCATGAGAAGCCCTACGCTCGCTCCCCTCGAAATCGACTACCCCACCGAGGACGGCTTGCCCATGGCGGAGAATGATGCCCAAGGCATCGCCCTCATGTACGCGGTCACCGGTCTGCGCGATTACTTCCGCCACCGCAGCGACGTGTACGTCTCCGGCAACCTGCTGATCTACTACGAGGAGGGGAATCCCAACGCCTCGGTCGCGCCGGACGCATTCGTCGTCTTCGGCGTGCCGAGCCACCCCCGGCCAATCTACAAGGTGTGGGAGGAAGGCAAGAGCCCCGACTTCGTGCTGGAGATTGCCTCGCCCAGCACCTGGGACAAGGACCTGGGGCCCAAGCGCGACTTGTACGAGTCGCTGGGAGTGCGGGAGTACTGGCAGTATGACCCGACCGGAGGAGACTTCCCGGAGCCGCCGTTGCGCGGCTTGCACCTGCTGGGCGGGGAGTACGTGCCGCTGCCGCCGCCCCGGACGGCGGACGGCGCCCTGGTAATGCACAGCGCGGTGCTGGAGCTGGACGTATGCATCGTGCGCGGGGACCTGCGCTTTCGCGATCCCATGACGGGCCAGAACATACTGACGCTGACCGAGAGCAACGAGGAACGGCACCGGGCGGAAGACGAGCGGCAGCAGGAGAAGCACGCGCGGCAACAGGCGGAGCACGCACAGCAACAGGCGGAACACGCACAGCAACAGGCGGAATACGCGCAGCAGCAGGAGAAGCAGGCACGTCTCGCAGCCGAAGCGCGCCTGGAACGGGAACTGGCGCGGGTGGCGGAGCTGCGGGCGCTGCTGGCGCAACGGCAGGAGCACGACCCCGGTCGCGGCGGCCGCCTTCCCTGACCTCCGCGCGGTGCGCGTTCTCCGCGGTGGTGGCAGCGCCGGCCCCGGACTTCGCCGGCTACCCCGCCGCCGCGGCTCAGGCCCTTGAGCAACGAATCGAAGCAGACCTTCTGGCGGTCATGGCGACAGAGTCGTTGCTATTTCCTTCTGCTCCGTGCGGCGCGGCTCGACACCGTCCTCCCGGCACATATCGAGGAACACTGCAAGGGATTTCTTCCCCTCGCGCTTCAGATCATTACGGTCCCGTGCATAGAAGTCCGCGCCACCGTTGAGGTCCAAGAACTCGCCGCGGAACATCTTAATGTCGGGGTCATATTGGATCACGGCACGATAGCCGTCGATCGAGATGGTATTTCTCATGGCGATACTCCGTTCTGTTGCAACCAATCACGTATGCTTGCCACCGCTCCCTTGTCGGTGACCGGGCGCGGATGCGGACGATGAAACACGCGCCGGTCGCCAAACAGCCTTATACCGACGCGTGAGCCCTCTCGCATGCTTACTTCGGCGCCCAGGGCGACGAACAAAGTGCCTCTATGTCTCGCCAAGGTATGGTTCCGCTGGTAGGGCGGCTGAAGATGGCGGCAAGCGTGCGCTGATGTTTCCGATTCAACTGCCCGCTATGGTATCAAGGAGCGGTACCATATGCAATAGGTAGGGAGGGAGGGACGGCGGGGCCGGCCGGCCCACCGGCAGCGCGCCGATCCGCCGGCGGCCATTCCTGCATGGCTCGCGGTCAGCCGGCGGCCGCGGCGCGTTTCACGGCCGCCGGTAGTCGATAGCCGGCGACCAGCGGAATGGTGCGCAGACCGCGTCAAGACCTCCCTTCTCTTCCGCACGGCGCTTGTCGTCCCGCCAGAGCGCTGATAGGTTTTTGGTGCAGAATGACATAGGGCATCCGGGAATCTCGAAGCAGCCGCGATCCTGAAAGGAGAGGGCCAACCAATAGCCCTCCAATGACCTCGGCAGCCAGGCGGAGATTCCGGTTCGAGTGAGTCCCGCATGAGGGACGCTACGGCGGGCGGATCCTATTCCCCCGCCCGGCGCCCACAGCCGCGCCGGCGCCTGATCGTGCACCCGCGGCGCTCCGCAACGCCGCCGCGGTCCGGGGCGCGCGGAAGTCTTGACGAGCGTGCGCGATTGGGTTGAGATTCCCGTGTGCCAGAAAATTGGGCCGCAGGCGGCAGCACGCCGGGCGGTGACGCCATGAACCACCGGCCACGCGCGCAGGGCCGCCCGACCGGTGTCATTCGCCGCATGACCCACGCCCGGTCCGGGCTGGTGGGCAACCCTTCCGACCTGTTCGGCGGCAAGGTGATCGCCCTGCTGTTTGATGCCTTCGCCGCCCGCGTCTCGCTGTACGAGTCGCCGCGGCTGACCGTGGTGCCGAGCGCGCGCGACGCTACCAGCTTCGCCGACATGGCCGCGCTGGCCCGCTACCGGCGGCAGTTCGGCTACTACGGGGGGGTGCGCCTGATCGAGGCCACCCTGGTGCGCTTCCACCACAGTTGCCGCCGGCGGGGCATCGCGCTGCCGCGGCGCAACTGCACCATCGAGTATCAGTCCGACATCCCCTTCGGGGTGGGCCTGGGCGGCTCCTCCGCGATCATCACCGCGGTGTTCAACGCGCTGATGCAGTTCTACGAGCTCACCGAGGCGGACATTCCGCGCGCCGAGCAGCCCAACGTCATTCTGGAGGTGGAGACCGAGGAGCTGCGGATCAGCGCCGGGCTCCAGGATCGCGTGGCGGCGGTCTACGGCGGGGTGGTGGCGATGGATTTTTCCACCGCCTCCTACGTCGGCAACGGCGGCCTCCACGGCAACTACCGGGCGCTGGCGCCGGCCCTCCTGCCGCCGCTGTTCGTGGCCTACCATGAGCGGCTGGCCAAGTCTTCGGGGGCGATCCACAACGTGATGCGCTACCGGGCCGAGGTGCAGCACGACCCGAAGGTCGCCGAGGCGATGGCCGGCAAGGCCGCGCTGGTGGACGAGGCGCTCAGCGCGCTGCAGCAGGGGCATCCCGACCGCCTCGGGCCGATCATGGACCGCGACTTCGCGTTGCGGCAGTCGGTCTACGATCTGCCGGCGGAGCAGGTGCGCATGATTGCCATCGCCCGCGGGCAGGGGGCGCACGCCAAGTTCACCGGCTCGGGCGGCGCCGCAATCGGCACCTATGACGACGAGCCGCACCTGCGCAGGATCGCGCAGGCCTACGCGGCCGAAGGGTTTACCGTGGTGCCGGTGCGCGTGGCGCCGGCCGCCGCCCCGCTGCCGGCGGCTCCGCCCCCCGAGGTCGTGCTCAACGGCGCCGCGAACGGCGCGGCGGCGGCGGCGCGAACGGCTGCCCAAGCTACTCAGGCGGCGCGGGTACGCGCCGCACGCTCTTGAATGCCGTCCTCCTCGCCGCCGGCTATGGCACCCGCATGCGGGCGCTGTTCCCGGATACGCCGAAGGCGCTGATCGAGATCGGCGGGCGCCCCATCCTCGCCCACCTGCTGGACAACCTGGCCCGCTCCGCCCTGATCGAGGCGGTCACCATCGTCACCAACGAGCGCTTCTACCCGGCGCTGCAGAGCTACCTGGAGGCGCATCCGCCGCCGCTCGCCACGCGCCTGCTCAGCGACGGCACCCATACCGACGAGCAGCGCCTCGGCGCAATCCGCGACCTGCAGTTCGCCCTCGACCGGCTCCGCGGCCGGGACGATCTCCTGGTGGCCGCCACCGACAAACTGCACGCCTTCGAGCTGGCCGGGCCGCTACGATTTGCGCGGCCGCGCGCCGCGGCGGTCAACGTGTGCCTGCAAGCGCCGAGCCGCGGCCACCTCGCCGGCCGTCACGGTTGCGTGCTGCTCGACGCCGCCGGGCGCATCGTCGACTTCGAGGAGAAGCCGCAGCGCCCGAAGTCGCGGCTCGCCAGCCTGGCGATCTACGTGCTGCCGCCGGCGGCGCAGGCGCTGGTGGGCGAATACCTGCAAGCCGGGGGAAACCCGGACGCTCCCGGCTACTTCCTGGGCTGGCTGGCGGAGCGCACCACCGTCTACGGCTACGTGGCGGAGGGCGCCAGCTACGACGCCGGCAGCCCGGATGGCTACGCCGCCGCGCAGCGCGCCTGGCAACGCCGCCGGCCGGGCTTGCCCGACCGGCCCCCGCCGGCGGCCGAGGAGCGGGCGTGAGCGACCCCGGCGGCAGCAACGGCAGCGGCACGAGCAGCGGCGGCAACGGCAGCGGCGAGTACCTGCTGGAGGCGCGCGACGTCGTAAAGCGGTTCGGCGACTTCACCGCCAACGACCGCGTGACGCTACGCCTGCGGCAGGGCCGGATCCACGCGCTGCTGGGCGAGAACGGCGCCGGCAAGTCGACCCTGGTGCGGATCATGTACGGCGCGCTGCAGCCCACCGCCGGCAGCCTGCGCTGGCGCGGCAAGCCGGTGACCGTGCCCAACCCGGCGGCCGCGCGGCGGCTGGGCATCGGCATGGTATTCCAGCACTTCTCGCTGTTCGAGGCGCTCACCGTGGTGGAGAACATCGCGCTCGCGCTTCCCGGCCGGTTCGATCCGCAAGCCCTGGCGCAGCGCATCGAACGGGTCTCCGCGGAGTACGGCCTGCGCGTGGAGCCGTTCGCGCTGGTCGCCGACCTGTCGGTGGGGGAGCGCCAGCGCATCGAGATCGTGCGCTGCCTGCTGCAGGAGCCGCGGCTGCTGATCATGGACGAGCCCACCGCGGTGCTCGCCCCGCAGGAGGCCAATCAACTGTTCGTCACCCTGCGCCGGCTGGCGGCCGGAGGTTGCGCGGTGCTCTACATCTCCCACCGCCTGGAGGAGGTGCAGCGGCTGTGCGCCCGCGCCACCATCCTGCGCCGCGGCAAGGTGGTGGCCAACGTCGATCCCCGCACCGAGACCGCCGCCTCGCTGGCGCGGCTGATGGTCGGCGCCGCGGTGCCGGAGGTGCGCGCCGGCACCGCGTCGGCTGACGCGGCCGCCATGCTCGCCGTCAGCGGCCTGTCATTGCCCGCCGCCGGCCCCTTCGGCGTGGCGCTGCGCAACGTTTCATTGGAGGTGCGCGCCGGCGAGGTGGTGGCGGTAGCCGGGGTGGCCGGCAACGGTCAGTCGGAGCTGTTCGACGCCCTCTCCGGCGAACGGCGCGCGCCGGCGCCGGAAGCGGTCACCATCGCCGGCCAGCCGTGCGGCAGCCGCGGGGTAACCGCGCGCCGCCTGCTCGGCGCCGCCTTCGTGCCCGAGGAGCGGCTCGGCCATAGCGCGGTGTCGAGCATGGAACTGGCCGCGAACGTGCTGCTCACCCGCCACGCGTCCGACCGCGGGATGGTGCGCGGCGGGTTCGTGAAGCGCCTGCGCACGCGGGCGGTGGCGCGGCGCGTGGCCCAACGGTTCGACGTGCGCGTGAGCGGCGAAAATCCCCCCGCCGGCGCGCTGTCGGGCGGCAACCTGCAGAAGTTCGTGGTGGGACGCGAGCTCGACCGGGAGCCGGCGGCGCTGGTGATCAATCAACCCACCTGGGGGGTGGACGCGGGCGCGGCCGCGCTGATTCGCCAGGTGCTGGTCGATCTGGCGAAGGATGGTGCCGCGGTGCTGGTGATCAGTCAGGACCTGGATGAGATCTTTGAGATTGCGGACCGCATCGCGGTGATTTCGCGCGGGCAGCTCTCGGCGTTGTTCCCGGCGCGCGGCATCGACCGCGAGCGCGTCGGCCTGCTGATGGCCGGCGTGGCGGCAGGCGCGGACGGGAAGCCGAACGCGGACGCGCGGCCGGGCGCTGGCGAGGCGAACGCATGACGCTGCAATTTGAGCAACGGCCGCATCCGAGCCGCGCGATGGTCGTGGCGTCGCCGGTTCTGGCCCTGCTGCTCACCGTGGTGGTGGGCGGCATCCTGTTCGCGGCGCGCGGGTTGCAGCCGCTGCCGGCGCTGTACGTCTACTTCATCGAGCCGCTCACCACGCTGTGGTCGATTGAGGAGCTGATCGTCAAGGCCACGCCCCTGGTCCTGATTGGCGCCGGGCTGGCGGTCTGCTTCCGCGCCAACGTCTGGAACATCGGCGCCGAGGGGCAGCTCACGGTAGGCGCGCTCGCCGGCGCCTCCATCCCCATCCTGGCGACGCACTGGGAGTCTCCGCTGACGTTGCCGGTGATGCTGGCGCTTGGCGTCGCCGGCGGCATGCTCTGGGCGGCGATTCCCGCGCTGCTCCGCAACCGCTTCGGCGCCAACGAGATTCTCACCAGCCTGATGCTGGTCTACGTGGCGCAGCTCCTGCTGGATTGGCTGGTGCGGGGGCCGTGGCGCGACCCCGGCGGGTTCAACTTCCCGGAATCGGTGGAGCTGCAGGAATTTCAACTCTTGCCGGCGCTCGGCGCCGGCCGCGTGCATCTGGGCGCGGCGTTCGCGGTGCTGGCCGCGGTGGCGCTGTTCCTGTTTCTGGCGCGCACGCTCAAGGGGTTCGAGATTCAGGTGTCGGGCGACGCGCCGCGCGCCGGCGGCTTCGGCGGCTTCTTGCGCCCGCGCACGGTGTGGTTCTGCCTGCTGCTGTCCGGGGGCTTGGCGGGGCTGGCCGGCATCGGCGAGATCGCGGGGCCGATCGGCCAGCTCCAGCCGTCCATCTCGCCGGGTTACGGCTTTACCGCGATCATCGTGGCGTTCCTGGGCCGACTGAATCCGCTCGGGGTGCTGCTGGCCGGGATAGTACTGGCGGTGAGCTACCTCGGCGGCGAGGGCGCGCAGATCACCCTCGGGCTCTCCAACAAGACCGCCCAGGTATTCCAAGGAACGCTGCTGTTCTTCATCCTTGCCTGCGACACCCTGATCCGCTACCGCCTGAAACTACGAATCAAGTGAGCGCCGGCGCTTAGTCCTCGTGCTCCGCCACGCGCCGGAACGCCTCCAGGTCGGACGCCCGGGCCGCCGCCCGCTGCAACTGTTCGAGACGCGAGGCGTCACCGGCGGCAGCCTCCAGATGCGCCGCCACCGAGGCCGCCGCGGCGGTGCCGAAACGCACCTCCAGCACGTTCCGGATACCCGCCAGGAGCCCCTGCTCGATGCCCTGCTCGATGCCCTGCTCGATGCCCTGCTCGATGCCCCGCTCGATGCCCTGTTCAAGGGCTTGCTCGCGGATATCCGCTTCCCAGTGATCAATCTTCTCCAACAACACTACCCGTACCTCCTCGTACTTGCGTATCGATGGTAACTCCACGCCCCACTTTTCTTCCAGCACCGCCAGCCACAGGTCGATGCTCTTGGTCAGCTCCGCATCATCCTCCTTTGCCAGCCACTCCCCCAACTCCCGCACCCGCTCCGGCAGCTCCCGCGACCGCGCGCTCTGCTCTATCTCCGCTATCCACCGCAGCAGGTTCCCCGGCGGCAGGGCGTCCGTCTCCAACGCCGCCAACTCCACCACCTCGTAGCTCAGCCCCAGCGCCGCCGGTCCGTCCGGCTCCATCCTCTCCGTCATCGCCGCCAGCGTCAATTCAGCGTCCCACCGCGCGCTGCCGTTGTACACCACCACGTGCAGCACCGAATCGATCGTATCCCCCCGCCGCCACTTGCGGTCCAGGTAAAGGCGCTGGTACGTCAGACTCGCGTAGTTCAGGAACCGCAACGGCATCGCGTAGTCGATGCTCGACTGATGCTCGATCACCAGGTTCACGGTCTGCGGCGCGCCTTTGCCGGTGCGCCGGTCGAGCTGCCACACCACGTCGCTGAGGCGGCGGCGCAGTTGGTCGCTGATGTTCTCGGTGGGAAATGGGCGCAGGCTGGCGAGGTCAAGAGTGTCGGCCCAGCCGGGCGGGCGTAGCGGGGCGATGCAGCCGGTGACCAGGTCCTTGACGATGCGCGCGTGTGCGAGCACGCGCTTGTAGGCGGGGTCGTTCATGATTTCTCCGTTCGGGAGAACACTCTACCGCAGATCGCATCGCTCGGAACGAGTAGGCACGCGCCGCCCGGTCCGTGCCGGAGATGGCGCGGCTGCCACGGCAGCAGGGCTACCCGGTCGGGCGCGCCGTGGTACACTGCGGCGGTAGATGGGGAAGATCGACGTTACCCGGACCGAGTTGGTGTGGCCGGGCAAGTACCGGGAGGACGGGACGCTTCGGGAGACGCCGCGCGTCAATCTGCCGTTCCAGGTGGTCGAGACCATCAACGAGAGCCGGGCCACCCGCGAGGCGCGTAGAACGATGAGCATGCCGCTGTTCGACGCGTACGCGGGGACCGAGGGCGACACCTTCGAGGAGGGTTGGAAGAACAAGCTGATCTGGGGCGACAACCTGTTGGTGATGGGCTCACTCCTGGAGAAGTTTGCCGGCAAGATCGATCTGATCTACGTCGACCCGCCGTTCGCTACCGGTGCGGACTTCTCATTCAACGTCGAAATTGGCGAGTCCGCCGTCATGCTGGAGAAATGTCCGAGCATCATAGAAGAGTTTGCCTACCGAGATACCTGGGGTTCCGGGACCGCATCCTACTTGTCGATGATCGGCACTCGGCTTCCGTTGTTGCGCGATCTTCTGAGTCCCGCGGGGAGCTTAATCGTCCACTGCGACTACCGTCTGTCCCATCTCCTTGGCGCACTTCTCGACGAGGTATTCGGCCTTGGAGACCGAGGATCGAACGCCGGCGAACCTGGGTTTCGCAACGAAGTGGCGTGGCTGTACGGTCTCGGCGGATCAAGCCCTAAGTGTTACCCCAAGAAACACGATTCGTTACTCTGGTACTCGAAGTCCGATCAGTGGCATTTTGAGGCCCCGCTGGTGCCCGCTACGTCACAGCGTATGGCCGGGCAATACAAGAAGTGCCCGGACTATTGGGACATTCCCAGCATCAACAACATGGCCGACGAGCGCACGGGATATCCGACACAAAAGCCGGAAGAGTTGCTGAACAGGATCATCTCTGCGCACTCGCTTGAAGGGCACCTGGTAGCCGACTTCTTCTGCGGATCGGGCACCACGTTAGCCGTAGCGGAAAGGCTCGGGCGGCGCTGGATCGGCTGTGACATGGGGCGCTGGGCAATACACGTCACCCGCAAGCGGCTGCTCGGCATCGAGGATTGCCAGCCGTTCGAGCTCCTCAATCTCGGCAAGTACGAGCGGCAGCACTGGCAGGGCGCTTCCGAGCAGGCGATCTGCGAGTACCTGGCGTTCATCCTCAAGCTGTACGGCGCGCAGCCGACCGCCGGCATGCACCTGCACGGCAAGAAGGACCGGGCCATGGTCCACGTCGGGGCGGTAGACGCGCCGGTGACCATCGACGAGATCGACCAGGCGGTGGATGAGTGCCAGCGGCTCCGGCAGAGCGAGCTGCACGTGCTCGGCTGGGAGTGGGAGATGGGGCTGGCCGGCCGCAACGACGACGTGCGCCGGGGCGGGCTGATGCACGATTCCGCCAAGGCGCGCGGCGTCAAGCTCCTGCTGCTGCAGATTCCGCGCGAGGTGATGGAGCAGCAGGTGAGCGACCGTCATGACGTGCAGTTCTTCGAGTTGGCATTCCTGGAAGCGGAGATCGAGACGCCGGAGAAGCTGACCGCGCAGGTGCGGCTCAAGGACTTTGTCATTCCCAACGACGACCTGATCCCGGAGCAAGTGCGCGGCAAGGTGCGCAAGTGGTCGGACTACATCGACTACTGGGCGGTGGACTGGGACTTCCGCAACGACACCTTCATGCAGGGGTGGGTGGCGTACCGCACGCGCAAGGAGCGCGCCCTACCACTCGCCTCCGACCCGCACCGCTACGAGTCGCCCGGCGCCTATCGGGTGATAGTCAAGGTAATCGACGTCTTCGGCAACGACACCTCGCAGAGCTACCCGGTGACCGTATGAGCAAAGCTGCGGATGCCGGCCAGCGAGCTTACAGAGAACCTATGATGGCTGTCGCGCGGCGCAGGCGCTCGTGAACGTTGGCCTTGCTGGTAGTCGCCACTGACGCGGCCTGCGAGAACTGCGTGTCCTGGGCCAAGTCGCGTATTCGGTCGGCATTGAGGACGCCTTCGAGTAACCGGTCTTCCTCTATCGCTTTCCTGCCGGACACGGCGAACACGGCCTCGTACAACGCAATGTTGAACCGGTTGTTCCGGTTGATGAAGACGTCGTCCGGAAGATCGGAGGCGGCGCGAAGGAACGAATCGAACAGACTCTCGAAACGAGCGTTCAGCGCACCCTCGTTGCTCATGCACTTCTTGGAGAAGCCGTTGCGAACCCGCGTAGCAGGATCTCAACGTCCTTCATGTGCAAATCGGGAGCTTCGGCCGGCAATAACCTTCTCCATTCGGAACGCTCGGCGTTGATTCGCGACAGCATGTCATAGAAGTCCGAATGGTACATGCTCGCGCGAATTTCCTGCGGCCGCAGAGCGATACCGCCGGTGTTGAGACGCTGGAACACCTCGAACATCGTCGAGTCGTCTCCCGTGGGAGCACTCTGCTTGACCACGATATTTCGGATCGGCCGCAGGTCCAGTTGAGACCGGTAATGACCGAGCGAGTCGTAATCGAGGCCATTGAGCTTGTTCGGCCGTTCCGGGAGCGTTTGGGTCAATTTGAGGACAAACGACTCGAAGTAGTCATCGTCATGCAGGACCTGGTCGGGAAGCGCGCCCTTTTCGTCGAAGATGCGGCGGAGCTCGGTACGGCGATCCTTCCGCGGGAGCCGCTTCTTTACGAAGTAATAGATCGACATGAGACGTTGTTGACCGTCGATCACCAGGAGCCGGTTGCGTTCCTGCTCGTACAGAAAGAGCTGCGGAACCGGCAGGCCGAGTATCAAAGACTCGATCAACCGCGAGGCGCGCCATATGTCCCACACGAAGTTGCGCTGGAAGCCGGGAATCCGCACCGCGCCGGACTCGACGAGACTGAACAACGTCATCACGTTGAAGTCATTCGGAGAGACCGCTATGTCGTACTCGTCGACTTGCAGGTTATCGCTGTCTTTGGCGTAGTCGTCGTACGACTGACCGTTGGCATCCATAGCTTCTCCTCGCTGCCCCGCCCCACAAGGTACGGGAACTCGCCAGCGGTATCAAGCCGGCGACGGTCGGTCACGGGAGCCGCGCCGACCTGGCCGTGCCCGACTGGCGCGGCTGCGAACGCGGGCTGCGGCGGCGCAGCCGAGGGTAGTGGAAGCCGGCCAGTCCGAGCCGCCGCAGGGCGGCCTGACGCCGCGAGCCGCCTCCTACCTTCGGCGCCGAAGTGGCGGTGCCGGCGGGCCGGTCCGCTGCCACAGCGCGGTGGCCGGGGTCTGCCGGTAGCGCGGTCTGCGGCTCCGCCCAGGCGTCCGGCTTGGCCACGTCGTTCGGCGCCGAGGTTGCCAGGCAACACGGGCCCGCGGCGCCGCCCGCGAGGAGGCCGCGACGGGTCATGCCGGTCCGGGGGCTTCCGCTACTACTCTCGTCGCAATGGCTGGGTGGCGTGCCGCATGCGCAAGGGAGCGCGCCCGGTCTCTCGCCTCCGCCGGGCCCTTGCCGCGGATGCCGGAGCGGCGGTGCTACCCAAACGCCCGCGCCTCGGATAGACTGACAGTGAGACAGAGGATGGAGGGGATCCCGTAGATGGCGAAGATCGACGTCACCCGCACCGAGCTGGTGTGGCCGGGCAAGTACCGTGAGGACGGGACGCTCCGGGAGACGCCGCGCGTCAACCTGCCGTTTCAGGTGATCGAGACGGTCAACGAGAGCCGCGCCACCCGCGAAGCGAACAAGTACGGGCAGGGCACGTTGTTCGACTACTACCACGCCCAGGAGGGCGACACGTTCGAGGATGGTTGGAAGAACAAGCTGATCTGGGGCGACAACCTGCTGGTGATGGGATCGCTCCTGGAGAAGTTTGCCGGTAAGATCGATCTGATCTACATCGATCCGCCATTCGCTACGGGCGCCGACTTCTCGTTTACGGCACCGATCGGGGATTCGAACGACTCTGTTACCAAAGAGCAGTCGGCAATAGAAGAGAAGGCTTATCGGGATACATGGACGCAGGGCCGAAGCTCGTGGTTCAAGATGATTTTCGACCGTCTCCGGCTGATACGGGAACTCCTCAGCGCTCGCGGTACTCTCTACCTTCATCTCGACTGGTACGTTGGCCATCACGTGCGACCGGTGCTTGATGACATATTCGGGGAGGAGAATTCTCTGGGAGAAGTAGTCTGGTCATACGGCTCGCCATCCGGCGGGCGTGTGTCCGGCTCAAAACTCGTCAAGGCACACGACCTTGTGCTGGTCTTTGCGAAATCTTATGGGCAACATAAGTACGAAATAGCTTACCTCCCGTATTCCGACAAGTACGTGAACGACTGGTTCAAGTATACGGACGAAAGGGGACGTTATCGGCGGCGGCAGCGTATTGACAAGCAGACCGCAGAGCGTTATTGGGAGAAACAATACCTCCATGAAAGCAAGGGGGTTCCCGCCTCAACCGTATGGTCGGATATTCAGCAGGCATACGCTGACCCGAGAGCTTACAAGATCGGGACAACCTCCGAGATAACCGGGTACGCCACACAGAAGCCGGAGAGGCTCCTTGACCGAATAATCCGTATCTCCACGGCACCGGGAGATCTTGTTGCCGACTTCTTTTGCGGGTCCGGCACTACACTGGCCGCTGCCGAAAAACTTGGCCGGCGGTGGATTGGCTGCGACCTGGGGCGCTGGGGGATACACGTCACGCGCAAGCGGCTGCTCGGCATCGAGGATTGCAAGCCGTTCGAGATTCTGAATCTCGGCAAGTACGAGCGGCAGTACTGGCAGGGCGCGGCCTTCGGCGAGCGGGACGACCGGCAGCCTACCGAGCAGACGATCTACGAGTACCTGGCGTTCATCCTCAAACTGTACGGCGCGCAGCCCCTTGCCGGCATGATGCACATCCACGGCAAGAGGCATCGGGCCATGGTCCATATCGGCGCCGTTGACGCGCCGGTGACCATCGACGAGATCGATCAGGCGGTGGACGAGTGCCAGCGGCTCCGGCAGAGCGAGCTGCACGTGCTCGGCTGGGAGTGGGAGATGGGGTTGGCCGGCCCCAACAACGACGTGCGCCGGGGCGGGCTGATGCACGACTCCGCCAAGGCGCGCGGCGTCAAGCTCCTGCTGCTGCAGATTCCGCGCGAGGTGATGGAGCAGCAGGTAAGCGACGAAAACGACGTGCAGTTCTTTGAGCTGGCATTTCTGGAAGCGGAGATCGAGACGCCGAAGAAGCTGACCGCGCAGGTGCGGCTCAAGGACTTCGTGATCCCCAACGACGACCTCATCCCCGAAGAGGTGCGCGGCAAGGTCAGCAAGTGGTCGGACTACATCGACTACTGGGCGGTGGACTGGGACTTCCGCAACGACACGTTCATGCAGGGGTGGGTGGCGTACCGCACGCGCAAGGAGCGCGCCCTGCCGCTCGCCTCCGACCCGCACCATTACGAGTCACCCGGCACCTATCAGGTGCTGGTCAAGGTGATCGACATCTTCGGCAACGACACCTCGCAGAGTTATCCGGTGACGGTATGAGCAGACTGCAATTGACACCCGACGAGCGCGTATGGCTGGACGCATACCGTTCGGCGTTACGCCGCCATTCCGACAAGGTGGTGCGCATGCTCATCTACGGCTCGAAGGCCCGCGGCGACGCGCACGCCGATAGCGACCTGGACGTTCTCCTCATCGTCAGGAACGACGCCGCCGACGCGAAGCGGCCGCTGCACAGGATCGGCTATGGTCTGGCGGCAACCTCGGACGCCGTGCCTTCGATCCTGGCGTATACGCAGGAGGAATGGCAAGAGCGGAGCGCCAAGGGCTACCCATTCCAGCAAGCAGTCGAACGTGACGGGGTGTCAGTCCTCGCAACAAAGGCGGACGATGGCTGAGTCGGTCATTGCGTACGACCGGGAGCTGCCGCAGGTTGCCGGACGGCTGCCGTGGGAGGCGCCCCGCTCCTACCTGGTGAAGGATGACGACGCGGAGACCGGCTGGCGCGAAGAGCGGTCCGGGCGGCGCCCAAGCGGGCTGCTGCTGGTGCCGAAGATTCGCGCCGCGGTGGACGCTTGGCGCGAGGACGGCTACCCCGGTGCGTCCGAGGTGACGCGGCGGCTGTTCGGGTACTGGTTCGCGGAGGACCACGAGGTTCCCGGCTTCGACGCGCCGTTTCGTTACTACTTCTGCCAGCGCGAGGCGATCGAGACGCTGGCGTGGCTGGTGGAGATCGCCGGCCAACGCGACGCCTGCGCGCTCATTCGGGCGCGCGGGCCGCAGAACGTCACGTTTCAGACGACGATGGACGGCAAGCGCCAACTCCGCCGCTACGTCTCGGAGATCGAGAAGACGGGCGAGCAGGACCTGCCGCCGGAGAACCTGCGCCGCTACGCCTTCAAGCTGGCGACCGGCGCCGGCAAGACCTGGGTAATGGCGATGGCGGTGGTGTGGTCGTACTTCCATCGGCGGTGGGTGCCGGGCTCGGAGCTATCCGCCAACTTCCTCCTCGTGGCCCCCAACGTGATCGTCTACCAGCGCCTCGAAAAGGACTTCGCCGACAGCCGCATCTTCCACGATCTGCCGCTGGTCCCGCCGGAGTGGAAAGCCAACTTCAAGCCGCAGGTGATCCTGCGCGGCCATGCCGCCGACCCCGGCCCGACCGGGAATCTGTTTCTCACCAACGTCCAGCAACTCTACGAGTCGCGCGTCCAGGAGTGGACTCCGGCCAACCCCACCGAGAAACTGCTGGGAGAGCCGGCGCAGGGCATGGCCGCATCCGGCGGGAGTTCGATGCTGGAACGGGTCAAGTTACTCCCCGACCTGGTGGTGATGAACGACGAGGCGCACCACGTGCACGACGAGAAACTGGCGTGGAGCAGGTCGCTGCTCGCCGTGCACGAAGCGCTGCCGCAGGGGATCGGTGCCTGGCTCGACTTCTCGGCCACTCCCAAGGACCAGAACGGCCTGTACTTCCCGTGGACGGTCTGCGATTACCCGCTGGCGCAGGCGGTGGAGGACCGCATCGTCAAGGCGCCGCTGATCGTCACCAACGAGGACGACGCCGGGCAGCCGGTCCGGGACCCGGACGGCGTGACGAAGGACAACGTCGCCCGGAAGTACGGCTACTGGCTGCGCGCGGCGGTGCAACGGTGGCGGCAGCATCAAGACGCCTACCGCGGGCTCGACGTCAGACCCGTGCTGTTCATCATGGTCGAAAAGAACGTCTACGCGGACGCGCTGGGCCGGTATCTCACTTCCGGCAGGTTCAAGAAGTCCGAGGTGCTGGTAATCCACACCGACACGACGGGCGAGGTGCGGAAAGGAGACCTCGAGAAGGCGCGGCAAGCGGCGCGCGACATCGACAGCCGCGGCAGCCGGATCAAGGCGATCGTGAGCGTTATGATGCTGCGCGAGGGTTGGGACGTGCGCAACGTGAGCGTGGTGCTCGGGCTGCGGCCATTCACCGCCAAGGCCGAAATCTTGCCGGAGCAGGTAATCGGGCGCGGGCTGCGGCTGATGACGCAGGTGAGCCCCGACCGCACGCAGACGTTGGAAGTGCTCGGCACACGCAATCTGCTCGACGTGCTGCGCGAGCAACTGGAAGCCGAGGGAGTCGGCGTGGCGGTCACGAAGCAGGGTCCGCCGCCGCCGGTAACCATCCAGCCGGTGCGGGAGCGGCGGGAGTATGACATCGCCATTCCCATCACCAAGCCGAGCCTGACGCACGTCGCCCGCAAGCTGGCGGAGATCGACGTGCGCTCGCTTTCCCCCATCTACGACTCCGACCAACTGGCGGAGCCGGAGCGGGTCAGATTGCGCATGGAGTTTGCGACCACGGAGACGGAGGTGCATCAGGATGACTTGGCGCCGGAACCGCTTCCCGTGCGGGCGCTACTGAGCGGCATTGCCCGAGAGGTCCGCAGGCGGGCCGGTTTGACCGGCGAGTTCGGGAAGCTGTATGGGATTGTTCGGGATTACGTGTCACAGCGGTGCTTCGGCCAGCGGGTCGACTTGGAAGACGCCGGGATTCGATCTCACTTGACGCTGGAAGTGCGCGAAGCAATCGCCAAGCACCTCGCCGCGAAGATCGGGGCGCTCACCGCCACGCGCCGCCGGTTGGAGTTCGAGCGCGCCGACTTCCGGCTGTCGGCAACCAGGCCGTTCAGTTGGCGCCGCGACCTGCCGCCGCTGGAAGCGGAGAAGACCGTGTTCAACTACGTGGCGACCTACAACCCGTTCGAACGCAGCTTCGCCGAGTTCCTGGACCGCGTCGCCGACGTGCTCCGCTTCGCCGCCCTGGGCACCACCGAACAGGGCAGCTCCGGCACCACCTTCCGCGTCGATTACCTGAAGGCCAACGGGGCCATCGGCTTCTACTACCCCGACTGGGTAGCCGTGCAGCAGACCGCCGACGGCGAAGTGAACTGGATCATCGAGACCAAAGGCCGCTTCTGGGAGGGCACCGACCGGAAGGACGAAGCCATGAACGAGTGGTGCCTCCGCGTCCAGGACGCTGCCGGCATCGTCTGGCGCTTCCTGCGCGTCAACCAGTCCGCCTTCCAAAAGATCGCCCCCGGCTCCCGCACCCTCCAAGCGCTGATCGCCCACGTCCTGGGCAACGCCCCGGAGCGCTAAACTTCGCCGCCGACGTCGGCGGATGGAAGCTCTGGCGCGCTCAACTTAGACGGCGCCGCCGCTGCCGTTGTCGGACTGGCGGCGCAGCAACGCCTCAAGTTCAGCCAAACGCGCCTCGGCCGCTTGGCGGGCCGCCCTTTCCTGCTGCAGTTGGGCGTCCGTCTCCGCCAAATCCGGCAGGTCCTCCCCCGTCCGCGGATCGTGGAACCGCAGACAGCATCATTCGATGGTAGCTGCTCCGGTAGACGGAGTCCAGGGGGGCTTACCCATGCTTCGGGTCGATGCCCGCCTGGCGCAGCAACGCTTCCAGCCGGTCGGCGCGGCGCCGCTCCTGCTCCGCCTGCCGCCGCTCCTGCTCTGCCTGCCGGCCCGCCTGCTCGGCCCGCCGGCTCGCCTGCTCGGCCTTTTCGTTGCCCGTGGGGATCAACACGCCGCGCTCGTCCGTCCAGCGCAACCACGGGCCGCGGGCGTCCTCGAACTCGCCTTCCCACAGCATCATCCCCAGTCCCAACTCCGGGAACCGAAGCGACCCCCGGCGTTCGTAGCTCCCGCCGCTCAAACGGTAGACGCGCAGGTCGTCGCCCATCACCACGTGAAACGGATCGTAGACCACGTAGTAGCCGATCCCCATCCGGGCGTAGCTCAGCCGCTTCCCCTCAATCTCGCCGCCCTTCCGGTTCGACACGATCTCCACCACCAGGTCCGGCGCCTTGCCGAACACCCACACGAAGTAGGAGCGGTGCTCCCGCTGCCACCAGTCAGGGTTCACCCGCACGTCCAGGCTCAGAAACACGTCCGGCACGATCGCCGGGTTGCGCGGCTCGGCGAACACGCCCACGTTGGCGGCGGCCAGAAACGGACGCCCGCCGCCCGGGCCGGCCCAGGAGCTGTACAACGGCTCGGTGAGGAGGCGCTGCTGCTTCTCGGAGAGCATGTTGTCCACCGGCTCATCATCCTCGGTAATCAGGGATTCAACGTCGACGCCAAGCGCCGGCCTGGGAGGCGCCGTGACGCCGCGCGGTGCCCGCACCGGGGCGGCAGGCGGCGCGCTCGTCACCGGCCGCACGAGCAGGTGCGCCGGAATCGGGTCGGGACCGCGGGGCACGTCCGGCGCCGGCCCCACCGCCGGCTCGCCGGCCGGAAGCGTTGGCGAATCCATAACAGGAGTATAGCACGGAAGAACGGCGGGCCGCGCTGCCGCGTCAGGAGGAGGGACGAAGCGCCCTGTAGTAGTCGGCGCCGCGCTCACCCATGCGTCGGGTCGATGCCCGCCTGGCGCAGCAACGCTTCCAGCCGGTCGGCGCGGCGCCGCTCCTGCTCTGCCTGCCGGCCCGCCTGCTCCGCCCGCCGGCTCGCCTGCTCGGCCTTTTCGTTGCCCGTGGGGATCAACTCGCCGCGCTCGTCCGTCCAGCGCAACCACGGGCCGCGGGCGGCCTCGAACTCGCCTTCCCACAGCATCATCCCCAATCCCAACTCCGGGAACCGAAGCGATCCCCGGCGCTCGTAGCTCCCGCCGCTCAAGCGGTAGACGCGCAGGTCGTCGCCCATCACCACGTGAAACGGATCGTAGACCACGTAGTAGCCGATCCCCATCCGGGCGTAGCTCAGCCGCTTCCCCTCAATCTCGCCGCCCTTCCGGTTCGACACGATCTCCACCACCAAGTCCGGCGCCTTGCCGAACACCCACACGAAGTAGGAGCGGTGCTCCCGCTGCCACCAGTCAGGGTTCACCCGCACGTCCAGGCTCAGAAACACGTCCGGCACGATCGCCGGGTTGCGCGGCTCGGCGAACACGCCCACGTTGGCGGCGGCCAGAAACGGACGCCCGCCGCCCGGGCCGGCCCAGGAGCTGTACAACGGCTCGGTGAGGAGGCGCTGCTGCTTCTCGGAGAGCATGTTGTCCACCGGCTCATCATCCTCGGTAATCAGGGATTCAACGTCGACGCCAAGCGTCGGCCTGGGAGGCGCCGTGAGGCCGCGCGTTGCCCGCACCGGGGCGGCAGGCGGCGCGCTCGTCACCGGCCGCACGAGCAGGTGCGCCGGAATCGGGTCGGGACCGCGGGGCACGTCCGGCGCCGGCCCCATCGCCGGCTCGCCGGCCGGAAGCGTTGGCGAATCCATAACAGGAGTATAGCACGGAAGAACGGCGGGGCGCGCTGCCGCGTCAGGAGGAGGACGAAGCGCCCTAGTAGTCGGCGCCGCGATCACCCATGCTTCGGGTCGATGCCCGCCTGGCGCAGCAACGCTTCCAGCCGGTCGGCGCGGCGCCGCTCCTGCTCGGCCCACCGGCTCGCCTGCTCGGCCTTTTCGTTGCCCGTGGGGATCAACACGCCACGCTCGTCCGTCCAGCGCAACCACGGGCCGCGGGCGGCCTCGAACTCGCCTTCCCACAGCATCATCCCCAATCCCAACTCCGGGAACCGAAGCGACCCCCGGCGTTCGTAGCTCCCGCCGCTCAAACGGTAGACGCGCAGGTCGTCGCCCATCACCACGTGAAACGGATCGTAGACCACGTAGTAGCCGACCCCCATCCGGGCGTAGCTCAGCCGCTTCCCCTCGATCTCGCCGCCCTTCCGGTTCGACACGATCTCCACCACCAGGTCCGGCGCCTTGCCGAACACCCACACGAAGTAGGAGCGGTGCTCCCGCTGCCACCAGTCAGGGTTCACCCGCACGTCCAGGCTCAGAAACACGTCCGGCACGATCGCCGGGTTGCGCGGCTCGGCGAACACGCCCACGTTGGCGGCGGCCAGAAACGGACGCCCGCCGCCCGGGCCGGCCCAGGAGCTGTACAACGGCTCGGTGAGGAGGCGCTGCTGCTTCTCGGAGAGCATGTTGTCCACCGGCTCATCATCCTCGGTAATCAGGGATTCAACGTCGACGCCAAGCGCCGGCCCGGGAGGCGCCGTGACGCCCCGCGTTGCCCGCACCGGGGCGGCAGGCGGCGCGCTCGTCACCGGCCGCACGAGCAGGTGCGCCGGAATCGGGTCGGGACCGCGGGGCACGTCCGGCGCCGGCCCCACCGCCGGCTCGCCGGCCGGAAGCGTTGGCGAATCCATAACAGGAGTATAGCACGGAAGAACGGCGGGGCGCGCTGCCGCGTCAGGAGGAGGGACGAAGCGCCCTGTAGTAGTCGGCGCCGCGATCACCCATGCGTCGGGTCGATGCCCGCCTGGCGTAGCAACGCTTCCAGCCGGTCGGCGCGGCGCTGCTCCCGCTCCGCCTTTTCGTTGCCCGTGGGGATCAACGCGCCGCGCTCGTCGGTCCAGCGCAACCACGGGCCGCGGGCGGCCTCGAACTCGCCTTCCCACAGCATCATCCCCAATCCCAACTCCGGGAACCGAAGCGACCCCCGGCGTTCGTAGCTCCCGCCGCTCAAACGGTAGACGCGCAGGTCGTCGCCCATCACCACGTGAAACGGATCGTAGACCACGTAGTAGCCGATCCCCATCCGGGCGTAGCTCAGCCGCTTCCCCTCGATCTCGCCGCCCTTCCGGTTCGACACGATCTCCACCACCAAGTCCGGCGCCTTGCCGAACACCCACACGAAGTAGGAGCGGTGCTCCCGCTGCCACCAGTCAGGGTTCACCCGCACGTCCAGGCTCAGAAACACGTCCGGCACGATCGCCGGGTTGCGCGGCTCGGCGAACACGCCCACGTTGGCGGCGGCCAGAAACGGACGCCCGCCGCCCGGGCCGGCCCAGGAGCTGTACAACGGCTCGGTGAGGAGGCGCTGCTGCTTCTCGGAGAGCATGTTGTCCACCGGCTCATCATCCTCGGTAATCAGGGATTCAACGTCGACGCCAAGCGCCGGCCCGGGAGGCGCCGTGACGCCCCGCGTTGCCCGCACCGGGGCGGCAGGCGGCGCGCTCGTCACCGGCCGCACGAGCAGGTGCGCCGGAATCGGGTCGGGACCGCGGGGCACGTCCGGCGCCGGCCCCACCGCCGGCTCGCCGGCCGGAAGCGTTGGCGAATCCATAACAGGAGTATAGCACGGAAGAACGGCGGGCAGCGCTGCCGCGTTGGCGTGATTCAGGGGGCGGCGTTTGGGGCGTTGAACACGGCGGTCACGTCGGTGGTGAAGCCGGGGAGCAGCGGCGAACCGGCCGCGGCGCCGCGCCCGTATACGCCGTGCTCAACGTAGGCGTCGGCCTGGAGGGTGAGTACGGTGATTGTCTTGTGGCGCGGGTCGGCGATCCAGTATTCCGGGATGCCGGCGGCGGCGTAGTCGACCCGTTTCTCCACCAAGTCGCGGTCAGGGTTGTCGGGGCTGACCACTTCAACCACCAGGTCCGCGCCAAGCCAGTAGCGGTCCTGGTAACGGGGGTCGGTGCGGTCGCGGAGCAGCAGCAGGTCGGGCTCCCGAAACGTACCGGCGCGGACGCGCATGCGTAGCGCGGCCACCATCACGATGCCGCCGCGCGGCTTGAAGTAGGCGCGGAACCGGTCGTAGAGAAACAGCAGCACGGCTTGATGGGTGGAGGTGGGCATCGGCAATTCCTCGATGCAGCCGTCAGTAAATTCAATGAGGCGGTTGCTCTGGTCGGTAAGCCACAGGTAGGCGTCTTCGCTCCACGCGCCTTGCCGCGGGAGCACCTCGCGCAGGAGCGCGTTCAGCGCCTCCTGCGAGGCCGGCGCCGCGGGGGCGATGCGGGCGGCGGCGCCGGCAGCCGGCGCGGCAGCGGCCCGGTGTGTGGCGCGCGGGCGCGAAGGGCGGGATGACGACGCGTTCTCAGTCACGACTTACCACTTGGCACCATACTATACGGCGGCATCAGGGGTCGTCCCAGGTTACGCCGGCGAGGTTCAGGTCGTCGGCGAAGTGGCAGGCGGAGGCGCGGCCGGCGCGGGCGGTGAGCTCGGGTTCCTGTTGGCGGCAGAGCGGCTGGGCGTAGCGGCAGCGGGGGTGAAACGAGCAGCCCGGCGGCGGGTCGGAGGGGCTCGGCACGTCGCCGCTCAGCACGATGCGCTCCTTGCGGTGGTCGGGGTCGGCAATCGGGATGGCCGACAGCAGCGCCTCGGTGTAGGGGTGGCGCGGCCGCTCGTACAGAGCGCGCGCGGTTCCCATCTCCACGATCTTGCCCAGGTACATCACCGCCACGCGGTCGCTGATGTGCTCCACCACCGACAGGTCGTGCGCAATGAACAGGTAGGTCAGGCCCAGCTCCTCCTGCAGGTCCTCCAGCAGGTTGAGCACCTGCGCCTGAATCGACACGTCGAGCGCCGACACCGGTTCGTCGGCCACGATCAGCCGCGGCCGCAACGCCAGCGCCCGCGCGATGCCGATGCGCTGCCGCTGCCCGCCGCTGAACGCGTAGGGGTAGCGGTTCATGTGCTGCGCCTTGAGGCCGACCGATTCCAGCAGCTCCTGCACCCGCAGCTTGAGCGCCCTGCCGGACGCCACGCGGTGAATGACCAGCGGCTCGGCCACGATGTCGCTCACGGTCATGCGCGGATTGAGCGACGAGAACGGGTCCTGGAAGATGATCTGCATCTCGCGGCGTAGGGCGATCAGCTCTTCCTTAGCCAGGGCGGTGACGTCCACCACGTCGCCGCCGGCGCGGCGGAACAGCACCTGCCCCTCCGTAGCCTCGACGGCGCGCAGCACGAGCCGCCCGGTGGTGGTCTTGCCGCACCCCGATTCACCCACCAGCCCCAGCGTCTCGCCGGCGCGCAATGAGAAGTCCACGCCGTCCACCGCGCGCACGTGGCCGACGGTGCGGCGGAACACGCCGCGCTGAATCGGAAAGTGCTTTTTTAGATTGCGCACCTCCAGCAGCACTTCCGCCTCCGCGGCCTCCGCATCCGCCGCCTGGGCGCGCGGCTCAGTCATTTCCGTACAGCGTGCAGCGCACGTGATGGGCCGGTTCCACTTCCCGCAGCGCCACCGCGGCTTGGCAGGCCGCGCTCTTGGGCGCCGGGCAGCGCGGATGGAACGCGCAACCCTCCGGCACCGAGAACGGGTCCGGCACGCTGCCGGGAATCGGCGCCAGGCGGCCCGGCGCGCCGCGGCCCACCTGCGGAATTGAGCGCATCAACCCAACCGTGTAGGGATGCAGCGGGCGGTGAAACACGGTGCGCACGCCGCCCGCCTCCGCCACGCTGCCCATGTACATCACCGCCACCCGGTCGGCCATCTCGGCAATCACCCCCAGATCGTGCGTGATCAGCAGAATCGCCATGCCCAGATCGCGCTGCAGCGCCTTCATCAGCTCCAGGATCTGCGCCTGGATGGTGACGTCGAGCGCGGTGGTCGGCTCGTCGGCAATGAGCAGCGCCGGATTGCACGACAGCGCCATCGCGATCATCACGCGCTGCCGCATGCCGCCGGAGAACTGATGCGGGTAGCCGGCCAGCCGCTGCTCCGGCATGGCGATGCCGACCTGCCGCAGCAGCTCCACCGCGCGCTGGTGCGCCAACTCCTTTTGCACCGCCTGATGCAGCCGCACCGTCTCTTCGATCTGGTTGCCGATGGTGTGCACGGGCGACAGCGAGGTGAGCGGCTCCTGGAAGATCATGGCGATTTCGTTGCCGCGAATCTCGCGGATCAGGTCGCCGTTGGCGTCCAGCGCGGCCATGTCGACCGGCGGGCGGCCGTCGCGGCGGTCGAACAGGATGCGCCCGCTCACGATGCGCCCGGTGCGGCGCGGCAGCAGCCGCAACACCGAGAACGCGGTCACGCTCTTGCCGCAGCCCGACTCCCCCACCACCCCCAGCGTCTTGCCGGCGGGCACCTCCAGCGACACCCCGTCCACCGCCCGTACCACGCCGTCCAGGGTAGTGAAGTAGGTGCGCAGCTCCTCAATTCGCAGCAGCGGGCGCCCGTCCGTCCCCGGACTCGCGTCCGCGCCCCGCGCACCTGCCGGCTCACCCGCCGCCCGCGCACCTGCCGCCCGCGCGCCGCCCCCCCGCGCGCCCGCCGCCTTCACGCCCGCCCGCCGCGCGCCCGCCCCGCCGGCCCCCGCCCCCCGCGCGCCGGCGCCGCGCTCAGTTGGTGTACGGATCGGCCGCATCACGCATCCCGTCGCCCAGGAAATTGAAGGCCAGAATCGCCGCCGCAATGAAGATCGCCGGCGTGAACACCCAGGGATACACCGCGATCGACTGGATGTTCTGCGCCTCCTGCAGCAGCACCCCCCAGCTCGTGAGCGGCGGCTGCAGCCCCAGGCCCAGGAAGCTCAAGGCGGTCTCCCCCAGGATCATCGCCGGCATCGCCAGCGTCGACACCACGATGATGTGGCCGAGCGTGGCCGGGATCAGGTGGCGGAAGATCACCCGCCGGTCGCCCGCGCCCGCCATCTTGGCGGCCAGCACGAAGTCCTCCTGCCGCAGCGACAACACCTTGCCGCGCAACTGCCGCGCCAGCCAAGTCCAGCCGATCAACGACAGGATCAGCGTCACCGCGAAGTAGATGCGCAGTTGCGGCCAGTGCGGCGGCAGCGCCGCCGACAGCGCCATCCACAGCGGAATCGACGGAAACGAGCGCATCAACTCGATGACGCGCTGAATCAGGTTGTCGATCACGCCGCCGTAGTAGCCGGACGCCACCCCCAGTACCGACCCCAGGAACAGACTGAGCGCCACCCCCACCAGCCCGATCGCCAGCGAAATCTGGCTCCCCAGCACGATGCGCGAGAACATGTCCCGCCCCTGCCGGTCGGTGCCGAGGATGCTCACCACCCCCTCGTCCACCTGGAACAGGTGCAGGTCGGTCTCCAAAAACCCGAACAGCTTGTGCGGTTCGCCGGCGGCAAAGAAGCGCACCGGAATGATCCGCTCCCGGTCCGGTTCGTAGATCTTGAGCAGCGTCTTGCGGTCGATGCTGCGCTCCACCGCGTACACGAACGGCGCCCGCAAGCGGCCTTCGTGAAACACGCGCACCCGCTGCGGCGGCATGTAGATGTTGTTGCGGTGGCGGGTATCCAGCGCGTAGGGGGCCACGAAGCCGCCGAACAGCGCCGCCAGATAGAAGCCGGTGATCACCACGCCGCCGGCGATCGCCGCCCGGTTGCGCACGAACTTGCGCCACATCAAGCGCCACTGCGACGCCGCGTAGCGCGCTCCGGCGGCGCGCGCCGCCCCGGCGTCCGCCGCGTCCGCCTCGGCGCGGCTGTCCAGGCGCTCGTAGAGCCCGAACAGCTCCGCCGACTTCGCCGCCAGATCGCTCACCGCCGCCCCCTTCACCGCCGCCTCCTCTACCTCCGCCCCATCACTCGTAGGCGATGCGGGGATCCACCAGCGCCAGCACGATGTCGGCGATCAGATTGGCCACCATCAGCAGCAGCGTCATGAACAGCAGGAAGGTGCCGGCCAGGTACATGTCCTGCGTGCGCAGCGCGCGCAGGAACAGCGGTCCGGTGGTGGGCAGCGACATGACGATGCCCACCAGCGCCGACTCGGAGATGATCTTGGGAATCTCCAGCGCCAGCACGCTGATGAGCGGATTGATCGCCACCCGCACCGCGTACTTGTTGACCACGGTCCGCTCCTTGAGCCCCTTGGCGCGGGCGGTGACGATGTACTGCTGCCCGAACACGTCCAGCAGGTTGCCGCGCATGATGCGCTGCAGTTGCGCGGTGCTGGCCAACCCCAGAATGACCGCCGGCGGCCACAGATGATTGAAGTAGTCGGCGATCTTGGCCAGGCTCAGCGGCGCGTCCTCCATCTCCGGCGACAGCGTGCCCCACACGTCGATGCGCAGCACCAGCGCGCCGAAGAACATCCACACCAGCGCCAGCAGGAAGCCGGGCAGCGACAGCCCCACGAAGCCGACGAACGACAGCAGGTTGTCGCTTATCGCGTACTGGTGGGTAGCGGTGTAGATGCCGATCGGGATGGCGATGATGATCGTGAACGCCAGCGACAGGCCGCCGAGCAGGATCGTGTAGCCCAACCGGCCGCGCACCAGCGGCCACACCGGGCTGTTCCACTCCAGCGACCACCCGAAGTCGCCGCGCACGAAGCCGCCAATCCACTTGAGGTACTGCACGTACTGCGGCTGATCGAGTCCGTACTGGCGGCGCAACGCCTCCAGGGTCTGCGCGTCCTGGCCGCCGCCGGTCTCCGCTATCTCGGCCTGCAGCGAGGTAAAGAAGTCCCCCGGCGGGAGCTGGATGATGACGAAGGTGATGATCGATACCAGCAGCAGCAGCGGCACCATCGCCAGCAGCCTCTGCACCACATAGGCGAGCACTTAGGGAACCCGCCTACCGCGCCGCCGCCCGCGCGCGGCGCAGGGGAACGGCGTCCCCCGCGCCTGCGCCCGCGGTCCGCGGCGGCGGTTGCCGCCGCCGGCGCGGACCCTGCCGCGCCGGCGCGGCCGCGCTACCGCGCAAAGTAGTAGTGGCTCGGATCCTGCGTCCCCGGCGACATGATCAGCCAGTCCGCGGTGAACTCCTCCATCACGTTCTTGAAGTTGTCCTTGACCACGACGATGGAGGGCGCCATGCCGACGGTGCCGATGGTGTACAGCCGCTCGGTGGAGAGGCGCACCAGCTTGCGCGCGATCTCGAGCTGCGCGCTCGAGTCGACGGTGAACTTGTACGCGTCGTACAGGTCCATCAACTCCTTCATCTCGGCGCGCGGCGCCTCGCCCAGCTCGCCGCCGGTCTTGTACCAGGTGCCAAACGCCGGCGCCATCCACGAGCGCTCGTCGAACGGGAACTGGTAGATCGGGTCGACCATCGGCACCAGGCCGCGGTCGGTGCCCCAGGTGGCAATCATCACCTCGTTGGCGTTGGCGCGCGGCCAGTACACGTCGCGGGTCATGGTCTTGAGGGCGGTCTTGAGGCCGATGTCGTTCCAGCCTTCCACCGCGATCTGCAGCGCGTCGATGTTGCCGGTGCCGACCGCCTCCACGATCAGCTCCAGCGGCGAACCGTCGGCGAAGGTGCGAAAGCCGTCGCTGCCGGTCGGCAGCCCGATCTCGTCCAGCAGCCCGCGCGCCCGGTCAAGGTCGAATTCGGCGAAGTAGAACTCGATGTCGGGCTGGAACAGCGCCGAGTCGTTGACCACCGACTCGGTGCGCGGCGTGCCCAGGCCCAGGTGCACCACCTCGTTGATCAGCTCGCGGTCGATCGCCAGCGACAGCGCCTGGCGGAACTTCAGCTCCTGCATCAGCGCGCGGTACTTGGGATCGCCGTAGCTCTGGTTGGGCATGAAGGTGGCGTGCGACGCCGCGGCGTTGTTCCACAGCAGGGTGTGGTAGGCGCCCTGCTCGGCGTTCTGCTGGTACACCGGAAACTTGCTCAGGTCCATGTGCCGGGTCTGCATGTCGATCTCACCGGCGATGGCCAGCAGGTTGGCGGCCTCGTTGTCCTCCACCAGGGTAAAGTGCAGCCGGTCGATGTAGGGGAGCTGGTTGCCGGCGGTATCCACCTTCCAGTAGTAGGGGTTGCGGTCCGCGACCAGCTCGGTGGCGCCGGCGCTCCACTCGGTGACCCGCCACGGGGTCATGGCCGGGCGCTCAATGTTGAAGTCGAACGCCTTTTCCTCGAAGAGCTGGTAGCCGTCCACGTCGTCGTTGTACTGGGGATGGTACTGCTCCAGGTAGTGGCGCGGCGCGAAGAAGCCGAAGCGCTCGAAGCCGAGCGGCCACTGGTTGCCGTGGAACGCCAGCCCCACCGTTTCCGCCAGCCCGTTGGGCCCGGCGAACTTCAGCTTGATGGTGACGTCGTCGATCCGCTCCAGCTCCATCGGCTCGCCGTCGATGACCCACTCCGCGTGCGGCGCCGAGGTGATCTCCTTGTTGGTCTCGATCGCCTCCCACCAGAAGATCACGTCGTCCACCGTGAACGGCGCCCCGTCCGACCACTTGAGGCCGCGCCGCAGGTGCAGGGTGAGCTCGGTGCCGTCGTCCGACCACGTCCACTCCCGGGCCAGTCCCGGCTGCACCGGGTCCTTGGGGTCGCGCGGCCAGCGCAGCATCGGCTCGTAGTTGAGACGCCCGAAGGCGTGGAAGTCCTTGATGCCCTTGAACGCCCGCCGCCAAGTGCCGCCGTATTGGCCCACCGAGTCGACCGCTTCGACGATCAGCGGGTCTTGCGGCAGCCGCTCGGCCACCGGCGGCAGGTCGCCGGCGCCGACCATCGCCCGCAGCATCGGCGCCTCGCGGTACTGCTGCGCCCACGCGCCCGCCGTAACGAACACCAATCCCGCCAGCAGCGCCGGCACGATCCACCGTTTCCTGTTTGCCATGTGCTTGTATCCTCCGTTTCCGGCCTACCCTACCGCCGCGCCGGCTACCGCGTCAACAAATCGGCGCGCGCGCCGGGGCGGCGGGCGGGCGGCGGCCGGCCGGCGGGCCGGTGGGTGCGGCCGCCTCGCGCGGCACGGCCCGCGACGCCCCGCCGCGCTGATCCGGCGGCGGCGCCGGCGATCATGTGCGGCCGCCTCGCGCGGCACGGCGACGCCCTCCTCGGCGGCGCTATCGGCAGTCCCCACCGTCGCCGCGCGCAGCACCCTGATCGCCGCGCTACGCTGCACGAGCGGTTGACATGCGGTTTTGCAGGACAACATGCTCAATGCATGCACCGGATGATACAGATACGCAACGTACCGGAGCCGCTCCATCGCACGCTCAAGGCGCGCGCCGCCATGGCCGGCACCTCGCTCTCCGCCTACCTGCTCAAGGAGCTGACCGAGCTGGCGTCGGTACCAACCCCGCAGGAGATGATCGCGCGAATCGAACGGCTCGAACCGATAGTCCCGCAGGAGAAACCCGCCGACGTGCTGCGCCGGACGCGCGACTCCCGGTGAGGCGCCGCTGCTGACTACCGATGGGCGGCTCGCCTCCACGCACGGCCATCAGGCGAGGGTGGAGACGATCTGACCCGAGCGTGCAGCCGCGTTCGCCCGGCAGGCGCTCGCACCGCCCGGCGCGCCCCGGCCCGCGCGCCCGGCGCGGGCAAGACAGGGCGGCGGCGCTTGCGGTATCATGGGGCGCAACACTTCGTCCACAGGTGGTTTCACTATGCAGAAACTCTCGAAATTGAAAACCTTCGCCGCCGTGCTGATTGCCGGCGCCGCTGCCGCGGGCGCCTGGGCCGGACCGGAGCTGGAAGTCGAACCCCTAGCGGAAGTTGCGGCAACCAGCCCGCTCGACCTGCTGGCGCCGATTGACCACAGCGCGTGGGAGCGGGGCACCCCGGGCGGGCGCTTCGTCCTGGCCAGCATCTCCGATCCCAAGACCTTCAACCCGGTACTGGCCAAGGAGACCTCCACCACCAACGTCACCTCGCGCATGTTCGGCGGCGCGGTGCGGCGCAATCAGCTCACCCTGGAATGGGAGCCGCACCTGGCCGAGCGCTGGGAGATCTCCGAGGATCAGCAGACCATCACCCTGCACCTGCGGCCCGGCCTGACCTGGTCGGACGGCGACCCGCTCACCGCCGACGAGTTCGTCTGGACCGTCAACGAGATCGTCATGAACGCGGAGGTGGAGACCGACGACCGCGACGCGCTGCTGATCGGCGGCGAGTACGCGCGCTTCGAGACGGTCGACGACCTGACCTTCCGCATCGTGCTGCCGTCGGTGTACGCCGGCATCTTCGAGGTGGCGTCGCTCGCGCCGCTGCCGCGCCACGTGTTCGAACCGCTGATCGCCGCCGACGGCGCGGCCGCGGTCAACTCCTTCTGGGGCGTGGATACCGAGGTCAGCGCCATCGTCGGCAACGGCCCGTTCGTGCTCAGCGAGTACCTGCCCAGCCAGCGCGCGGTCATGACGCCCAACCCGCACTACTACGAGAAAGACGAGTGGGGCGGGCAGCTCCCCTACCTGGAGGAGCTGGTGATCGAGTTCGTCGAGGACGAGGACACCGGCCTGGCCAAGTTCATCGCCGGCGAGACCGACTACTGGGCGTTGCGCGGCGAGGACTACGGCGTGCTGGTGGACCGGCAGGAGAGCGAAGACTTCGTGATCTACAACGTCGGCCCGGCGGCCAGCACCCAGTTCATCACCTTCAACCAGAACCCGATCGAGGGCGAGGAGGACGGGGGCATCGAGCCGCCCGCGCTCACCTGGCTGTCGAACAAGAGCTTCCGGCAGGCGATGGCGCACCTGATCGACCGCGAGACGATCATCAACAACATCGCCTTTGGCTTCGGCTACCCGCAGTACTCGTTCGTGTGGAGCGTGTCGCCCTACTACTATCAGGGCGCCGCCGAGGCCGCGTTCAAGTATGACCCGGAGCGCGCCAAGGAGCTGCTCGACGAGATCGGCTACCTGGACCGCGACGGCGACGGCGTGCGCGAGGACCCGGACGGCAACCCGATCGAGTTGATCCTCAACACCAACTCCGGCAACACCACGCGCGAGCAGATCGGCGAGCTGTTCAGCCAGGAGGCGCAGGCGGTGGGCATTGACGTGACCTTCAAGCCGGAGGCGTTCAACGAGCTGGTCGTCCGGCTGACATCCTCGTTCGACTGGCAGATGATCCTGATCGGGCTGACCGGGTCGGTGGACCCGGTGTCGGGGGCCAACGTCTACCCCTCGCACGGCGGCCTGCACATGATCGAGCCGAGCCAGGAGGCGCCGCGCCGCGACTGGGAGAAAGCGGTGGACGCGGCCTGGGATGAGGCCAACCTGACCACCGACGAGGCGCAACGCGTGCGCGGCTACCGCAAGCTGCAGGAGATCTGGATCGAGGAGGTGCCGTGGGCGTACACCTTCAACGCCGCGGTGATGCATGCCTACCGCAACACCATTGGCAACCTCAAGCCGCATCCGATCAACGGCTACAGTTGGGACGGGATCGCCCATCGGCTCTACGTGCGGTAGCGGACGGTAGTAGCGTAGCAACGGTAGCGGGACCGAGGCGTGAGTCCGGCGCTGCTGCGGCTGATCGGCCGGCGGCTGCTCAACGCCGTGCCGATCCTGCTGGTGACGCTGGCGATCGCCTTCTGGCTGATCCAGCTCGCGCCGGGGGACGTGTACACCGAGTTCGCGCTCAATCCCGACATCCGCCCGGAGGACCTGGAGCGGTTCCGCGCCAACTTCGGGCTGGATCAACCGTGGTACGTGCAGTTCGGGCGCTACCTGTGGAACGCCGTGCAGGGCGACTTCGGCTTCTCGCAGACCTTCAAGGCGCCGGTGTTCGTACTGGTGAGCCAGCGCGCCGGCAACACGCTGCTGCTGGCGGTGGTGTCGCTGGTGCTGGCGTGGGGGTTTTCGGTGCCGGCGGGGGTGATTGCCGCGGCGCGCCAGTACCGGTGGCAGGATCAGTCGATCGCGGTGCTGGCGTTCGTGGGGCTGTCGATTCCCAACTTCTTCCTGGCCTCGCTGCTGCTGTTTCTGATCTCCGCCACCGGTAGCTGGCTGCCGATCGGCGGCATGACCTCGATCGACCACGACGAGCTGAGCGTGCTGGGCAAGACCTGGGATCTGGCGCGCCACCTGGTGGTACCGGCGCTGGTGATCTCCACCGCGATTACCGCGTCGCTGACCCGCATCATGCGCGCCAACATGCTGGAGGTGCTGGGGCAGCAGTACACCGTAACGGCGCGCGCCAAGGGGCTGGCGGAACGGGTCGTGCTCTTGAAACACGCGCTGCGCAACGCCATGAACCCGATGATCACCATCCTGGGCTTCAACGTCGGCGAGATTCTGGGCGGCGCGGCGCTGGTGGAGATCGTGACGAGCTGGCCGGGGCTGGGCAAGCTGATTTTGACCGCGCTGCTCAATCAGGACCCGTACCTGATGGCCGGCAGCCTAGTCTACGGGGTGGGGCTGCTGATCATCGGCAACCTGCTGGCCGACGTGCTGCTGGCGGTCACCGACCCGCGGATCCGGGTGACGTGAGCGCGGGGCGGACCGGGACCGGGGGCGGCGGCCGGCTTACGGCCCGCGCGGGGGGCGCGGGCGGGCGGACGGGCGCCGGCGGGCGGGCGGGCGCGGGGGAAGCGGACGGCGTGGGCGGCGCGGGTGGCGCGCCGCGGGAGCGCACCGAGTCGCTGCCGCAGCTCTATTGGAGGCGCTTCAAGCGGCACCGGCTGGGCCGGGCCGGCGGCGTGGTGCTGCTAATTCTTTACGCGCTGGCGCTGTTCGCCGACCCGCTGGCGCCGGCCACCATGCGCTGGACCGACAAGACCAAGTCCTACCATCCGCCGACCCGCGTCCGCTTCAGCTACCTGGATGGCGGGCGCTTGGTGGTGCGCCCCTTCACCTACGAGCAGCGCATCGTCGACCAGGCGCTGCGGCGCTACGGGCGGGTGCCGCGCCACACCCTGCGCGTCGTCTCGCAGGAGTCGGTCGCCGGGCGCGCCGAGCTGCGCCTCGTGGCGCTGCAGGACGATCCGGCGGCGCGGCAGCAGGCGGCGCTGGCCGCGGTGCGGCGCCACTACGGGCTGGAGGCGGGCGATCCGCGGCTGGCCGAGCTGCAGGCGCTGTTGAGCGAGATCGAGAGCGACCCGCAGCGCGACCTGCACCGGCGCGTGCGGCTGCAGCTTGCCGGCGCGGACCCGGAGACCCTGGAACTGATCGTCGCCAAGGGCAACAAGAACTACGTGGGCCTGTTCGCGCGCGGGGTGCCGTACCGCTTCCTGGGGCTGTTCACCGCGCGCGTGCACCTGCTGGCCGCGCCGACCGGCGGCTTCTTTCCGCTCGGCAGCGACCACGCCGGGCGCGACCTGGCGTCGCGGCTGCTGCACGGCGGGCGCGTGTCGCTGACCGTGGGGCTGGTGGGCGCGGCGATCACGCTGCTGTTGGGGGCGCTGGTGGGCGGCGCCGCCGGCTACTTCGGCGGCGCGACGGACAACCTGCTGATGCGCTTTACCGAGGTGCTGCTGGCGTTCCCGTCGTTCTACCTGCTGCTGGCGCTGCGCGGCACCTTTCCGCCCACCCTGAACAGCGTGCAGGTGTACTTTCTGATCATCCTGATCGTGTCGTTCGTGGTGTGGGGCAAGTTGGCGCGCATCGTGCGCGGCATGGTGCTCTCGTTGCGCTCGGAGGAGTACGTCCTGGCGGCGCGCACGCTGGGCCTGGGGCCGTTCAAGATCATCCGCCGCCACGTGCTGCCCAACACGCTGTCGTTCGTGATCGTCGACACCACGCTCACCATCCCCGGCTTCATTCTGGGCGAGTCCGCGCTGAGCTTCCTCGGGCTGGGGATTACCGAACCGCAGTCGAGCTGGGGGCTGATGCTGTCAGTGTCGCGCAGCTACCGGGTGTTTCAGGACTTTCCGTGGATCCTGGTGCCCGGCGTCTTCATCTTCCTGGCGATCATGGCGTGGAACTTCGTCGGCGACGGCGTGCGCGACGCGGTCGATCCGCGGGCGCGCCGGTGAGGCAGCGGTGAGGTCGCGGTGAGGCAGCCGCGGTTGCCCCCGGAGCTGAGCCGGCAGCCGGACGACCGGCCGCCGGTGCCGGATGCCCTGCTGGAGATCGAGGACCTGCGGGTGCGGTTCGAGATGGAGGATCACGTGGTGCGCGCGGTGGACGGCGTGGACCTGGCCGTGGCGCGCGGCGAGACGCTGGGCGTGGTGGGCGAGTCGGGCTGCGGCAAGTCGGTGACCGCGCTGGCGGTGATGCGGCTGCTGCCCAGCCCGCCGGGGAGGATCGCCGGCGGCAGCATTCGCCTGCAGCGGCGCGAGCTGCTGGCGCTGGAGGACGCCGCCATGCGCCGCATCCGCGGCAACCGCATCTCGATGATCTTTCAGGAGCCGATGACCTCGCTGAACCCGGTGCTGAGCGTCGGCTCGCAGATTGCGGAGGTGCTCACGCTGCACCGCGGCCTGGGGAGGGCCGAGGCCTGGGCCGAGGCCGCGCGCCTGTTGGGCGCGGTGGGAGTGCCGGACCACGAGCGGCGGGTGCGCGAGTATCCGTTTCAGCTCAGCGGGGGGCTGCGGCAGCGGGTGATGATTGCCATGGCGCTGGCCTGCCGCCCGGCGCTGCTGATCGCCGACGAGCCCACCACCGCGCTGGACGTGACCATTCAGGCGCAGATTCTGCAGCTCATCGGCCGCCTCAAGGAGCAGGTGAGCACCTCGATCATCTTCATTACCCACGACTTGGCGGTGGTGGCCGGATTCGCCGACCGGGTGGTGGTGATGTACGCCGGCGTGGTGGTGGAGACGGCGCCGGTGAGGGAGCTGTTTCGGGGGCCGGCGCACCCCTACACCCAGGGCCTGCTGGCGTCGGTGCCGACGCTGACCCAGCCCAAGTACACGCGCGACGGGCGCCGCGTCTTGCTGCAGGCGATACCGGGGACCCTGCCCGACCCGCGGCGCCCGGTAACCGGCTGCCGCTTCGCCGGCCGTTGCCCCTACGTGATGGACCACTGCCGCCGCGACGAGCCGGCCCTGACCCAGGTGGCGCCGGAGCAATACGCCCGTTGCTACCTGCACGGCGACGCCGCCCGCGAGGCGCCCGGAGGGGCAGCGGGTACGGGCGCCACGGGCGCGGGAGCTACCACTACGGCTGCGGTAGCGGCGGGCGTGGCGGCAGGGGCGGTGGTGCGCTGATGGCGCCGGAAGCGGGCCGCGACGAGGACCGCCGGGACGGCGGAGGGTACGGCGGCGGCAGCAGGCGACGGCCGCGCGGTGGGCGGCGCCGGCGGCGGCGAGAAGGCCAGCCGCAGCCCGCCTCGGAGCGGCGCCCGGACCAGCGCGGCGGGGAGACGCCGCAGCCCGCGCAGGAACGGCGGCGGGAGCAGCGCGGCGGGGGCCAGCCGCGGTCCGCCCCGGAGCGACGGCGGGAGCAGCGCAGCGGGGGCCAGCCGCAGCCGGCCTCGGGGCGGCGGCCGGAGCAGCGCGGCGGGGACCAGCCGCAGCCCGGCCCCGAGCGGCGGCCGGAGCAGCGCGGCGGTGGCCAGCCGCAGCCCGCCTCGGAGCGGCGCACCGAGCAGCGCGGAGGCCAGCCGCAACCTCCTTCCGGGCGGCGGCCGGGGCAGCGCGCCCGGCGCCGAGGCGGCGGGGCGGACCGGCGCAGGGGCGAACCGCGGCCCACTTCCGAGCGCCGCCAGGAGCAACGCGCCCCGCAGCCCGGCGCGGGCACGGAGCGGGCGGGCGGCGGCGGTGAGCGCCGCGAATCCGCGGCTGGCAGCCGGCAGCCGCCGGGACCGCCGCCTCCGCCGTTGCTGGACGTGCGCGGGCTGCGCACCTGGTTCCCGGTCAAGACCGGGCCGTTCAACGCGCGCCGCCAGATGGTGCGCGCGGTGGATGGCGTGTCGCTGCAACTGCAAGGCGGCGAGACCCTTGGGTTGGTGGGCGAGTCGGGCTGCGGCAAGACCACTCTGGGCCGCTCCATCCTGCGCCTCTACCAGCCGCAGGGCGGGCGCGTGTATCTGCAGCCCGACCCGGAACTGCTGCGGGTGGTCGCGGAGTTGGAGGCGCAGGCGGATACGCTACGGGAACGCGCCGCCGGCGGCACGGCGGGCTGGCGCGAGCTGCGGGCGCTACGCGCCCGGGAGCGGAGCCTGCGGGCCGCGGCCGACCGCCGCGCCGCGGCCGCCGACCTGCTGGCGATGCCGCGCGCGGCCCTCAAGCAGGCGCGGCGGCGGTTGCAGATGGTGTTTCAGGATCCGTCGGCGGCGCTTGACCCGCGCATGCTGGTGCACGACCTGATCGCCGAGGGCCCGCAGGAGTATGGCACCCACCGCGGGCGCCGGCTGGCCGCGCACGTGGGCGAGCTGCTGGAGTTGGTGGGGCTGCCGCGGGCCGCGGCGCAACGCTACCCGCACGAGTTTTCCGGCGGCCAACGCCAGCGCATCGGCATCGCCCGCGCGCTCGCACTGGCGCCGTCGGTGGTCATTGCGGACGAACCGGTGGCGGCGCTGGACGTGTCGATCCAGGCGCAGATTCTCAACCTGCTGCTGGAGCTGCAGGAGGATCTGGGCCTGTCCTACCTGTTCATCGCCCACGACTTGGCGGTGGTGCGCTACATCGCCCACCGCGTCGCGGTGATGTACCTGGGCAAGATCGTGGAGCTCGGCGACGCCGAGGAGATTACCGAGCAGCCGCGCCATCCCTACACCATCTCGCTCATGGCCTCGGTGCCGGTGGCGGACCCGGAACTGCCCCTCGCCGCCGGCGGCGCCCAGGGGGACGTGCCGTCGCCGGTCAACCCTCCATCGGGCTGCCCCTTCCACCCCCGTTGCGCCTACCGGATCGACGCCTGCAGCCGCACCATGCCTGAGCTCACCACCGACCGCCACGGCCACGCGCTAGCCTGCCACAACCCCCCGCCGCCGTAGCAGCATGGCTCCTCCGCACGGTGAGTCTCGTCCCACCCGGCCGTCTTCGTGCTCATGCGGCCTCCGTGTCCGCCCTGACGCGAATCTCACCGGTCAACAGGGCCGACAACAGCCCACGCTTGACGATCTGCAGCCCGTCTATCAGCCGCCTCGACTTCTCTGCAGTGTCGTCCATCGAAGAAAGGACGGAAGCAATCCTGCGCTGCTCGGACAGGCGCGGCAGATGAACTCGAAATCCGCGAACCGCTCGCTTCGACACTTCCCGGAACGTACTGCCCGCAGCCAACTGCTCCAGTCTCCTTCCATGATACTGAACGAGATAGTAGAGAAAGTCGACGACACATGTTTCCCGCTTGGGAACGAGACTTTGGAACCCTTGATTCGTTGCCATCGCAACCCGATTGATCGCGCACGCGCCGATCGTTGCCCGCGTCGTCATCAACAACGAGTTGGGAGACAGGAGCGTAGCGGATGAGTTTGCCAATCCCGTTTCGGTGACGTACGATGCCGTCTCCGAGATGGTTCGCCCACTGAGTGCGGTAACGTCGGTCGGCGTCGCCCAAGGAACCTCGCCGTTCCAGTAGATTGACTGGGCTCTTGACGGTGTGCCTCCGCCGACAACTGTTGCAGCATCCGCCAACGTCATGGCCATCCACTCTTCGGGCAGCTCTCCGAGTTCCGTCCTCTTGAACCTCCTGTGCCGCCCCGGCAGCCCCCGCGTAAACAACTCCCGCATCACCCCGCGCTTGGCGATCCGCACCTGATCGACGGCCGCCTGAGTCTTCTCAATGGCATCATCCACCGAAGAAAGGACCGCGGCAATCTTGCGCTGCTCGGACGGAGGAGGGCACAAGAACGTAAAATCTCCAAGCTGCTTCCACGAGGTCCTCGGCATCTTCGTACCAGATGCGGTAGCAACGGCGTGTTGCTGAAATCGTTCCCAGTGCGCGAGTTGGAGCAGAAAGGCCGAGTCAAGCCCCTCTTTACCGAACAGCGGCAAGATGTCCGTCGAACACACTCCATCGAAACGAGCAGTCGCAGCCTTTTTCAGGTTGGGCCGAAGTTTGCCGAACAATACGTCGCCGGCAAAGAAGACGGTCTTTGCACTGGTGGCGCTGCCGGCTGAGGACCAGCCGAGAAGCGCGGGCCTTCCTTGAGCCAGATGCTCAAGGGCGACGTACGGACGGGTATCAACGGTGGTCGGTGTAACCTTCTCGGTTCGCTGCCCAGCGCACTCGCCGAGCTTCCGACGGCCCCATCCTTCAATCGCCGTATTCACGGGATGCGGAGACGGAGAGCGGGCCGTCTCTTCCACCAGCGCCCGGCGAGTCAAGCCGTATCGCTTGATTGAGTCCGCTGGGAATCCAGGTATAGCGTGTCGGGACAGATGTCTTGCCCATGCGGCCAGGCAACGGTTCCGTCCAAGATTCTTGCCCGCCCAAAGTAGACCTTGTCGCGGAACTCTTGAAACACTCCGAAGTCCAGCAGGTGAGAACAGTCGTAGATACCCCGTTCACCGTTATCGAAGACAAGCTCCAGTCTATATCCGTCTAACACGGTAACCTTCGATACGCGCGGATCCATGACACTCATGCGGCCTCCGTGTCCGTCCTGACGCGAATCTCACCGGTCAAGAGGGATGCCAGCAGGCCACGCTTGACAGTCTGCAGCCCGTCTATCAGCAGCCTCGACTTCTCTGCAGTGTCGTCCATCGAAGAAAGGACGGAGGCAATCCCGCGCTGCTCGGACAGGCGCGGCACGTGGACTCGAAATCCGCGAACCGCCCGCTTCGACACTTCCAGGAAGGTGCTGCCCGCCGCCAACTGCTCCAGTCTCTTTCCATGATACTGAACGAGATAGTAGAGAAAGTCGACGAGACATGTTTTCCGCTTGGGAACGAGGCTCTGGAACCCTTGATTCGTTGCCATCGCAACCCGATTGATCGCGCACGCGCCGATCGTTGCCCGCGTCGTCATCAACAACGAATTTGGAGGCAAGAGCGTAGCGGATGAGTTTGCCAATCCCGCCTCGGTGACGTACGATGCCGTTTCCGAGATGACTCGCCCGCTAAGTGCGGTAACGTCGGTCGGCGTCGCCCAAGGAACCTCGCCGTTCCAGTAGGTTGACTGGGCTCTTGTCGGTGTGCCTCCGCCGACAACTGTTGCAGCATTCGCCAGCGTCATGGCCATCCACTCTTCGGGCAGCTCTCCGAATTCCGTCCTCTTGAACCTCCTGTGCCGCCCCGGCAGCCCCCGCGTAAACAACTCCCGCATCACCCCGCGCTTGGCGACCCGCACTTGGTCGACGGCCGCCTGCGTCTTCTCAATGGAGTCATCCACCGAAGAAAGGACCGCAGCAATATTGCGCTGCTCGTTCCGCGGAGGAAGCGAAAGCTCCAAGGTATGAAGGTCGGCTTTTCCCACCGCGGAGAAGGTGCTCCCCTGAGAGACTCGGACGAGATCAGGCACCGCCCGAGAAAGCGCATGCCACAGGAACGCCGGGTCAACTCCGGTCGCAGCTATAGCCGAAAGCCCACGCCCTATCGCCAACTGCTCGTGAGCTCGGTTCAGTGCGCCGACCGGAGCCCGAACACTGAGAAGAATCGCGCCCGGGGCCGCTAGCGTGGGAGGATCGGTGCAGAACTTCGTGGGGCGTGGGCTTCTAAAGCCAAACTCGGCGTTACCCTGGATGAACGGAATTCCGATTCCGTTTTCATTGACGGTAGTGGATGGCGGCGACTGGCCCATGGTGATAGCCGCAACCTCGCCGAGGCAGGCCGGTAACCATGCCGGACCACTACCAAGCGTCGTGGCGACCCGTTGCCGGGGGATCATGACCTCAAGGCTATCACAAGTTGGCGGTCCGGCCAAGGTCGGCGTTGCGGACGCGGATGACGGTATGCGGGCCGTTTCCTCCGCCAGCGCCTGGAGCGCTGAATCTCATAGCTGGCACCCGATGCCGGCAATTATACGTCATTTCCGAGCTCCGTCAAGTTGCGGTTCATCGTTACCGCCGCGACGGCGTCATGTGCGCGCGCAGCTCCGCGGTCCGCGCCGCGTCGAGCACCGCGGGAGGTAGACAGCCGCCCTCCTCCACGGCGCGCACCTGAGCGGGCAGGTCGGGCTGGGCGACGAGGGCAACGCTTCCGTCATGGCAGCGCAACGGCCACGCCCCCGCGCGCCTGCCACAACCGTCGCCGCCGTAGTAAGATGGAATCGATGAAGAAATACGTGATAAGAGACCGGGAACATGGCAACCTCCTTGTCTCGCTTCCTCGACTAATGGAGCGTCTATCTTTTGTTGACGTACACCTGTGGGCATTCAGAAACATGGAGCTCCGATACTCGTTTCCATTTGGAATCGTGCTGAGCGAGTTCGAACGGATGACGCGCGAACTAGATTTTGGATTTGTCGTTTCCGATTCCGACTACCGGAAGTTTCTACGGAACCGGGACTTCGAGATAATCGATGGACTAATGGCTGGTTACCACTCCAAGGACGTTTCGCACTCCTTTGTTGACGATCGATTGCATTGACTCGACACAATGGGAGATCACAACAGGCTCGGATGTGTTGGCCGGCAAACTCGAAGAGAGAGGCTTCACTATGGTCGGAGCGTGAACCGGAGGGCGCGATGAGCGTTACCACGAAGGTCACTCAAGCCCGTCATGAGAGCCAGCTTGGCCCGCACGTGCCAGGGAGAACGTCGCTTGAGAAGACGCTGCCGATCTGCGGTAGACAGCGCCTCGAAATCCTCCAGGTGTATCTCGACGCAGGTGGCGAGCGACGCCCTGACTTCATCAAGGGATTCGCCAAAGGTCGCGATGTCGAAGTCAACACAGATCGCCTCCCACACGGGGCCGGACCGATAGGCGTAACAGCGCAACGCAGCGTCCATGCACATCTCGGCTCAGGCTGCACGTGAGCGGCGGTACTCGTCAAGGGCACGCCGATTCAACCGGGGCGCTGCCCTGTTGAAGCATCCCGCCGTCGATTGAGCGCGCCGCCGGGGCGAGGTACCATCGTCGGTATGAATTGGATTGCATACGCTATCGCCATAGTGACGGCGGCGGCGGCAATCATCGGCGCCGTGGTTGGCTTTCTTTCCCGCCGCGATAACCGCATCCGTGCTGAGCAAGCCGCCGTCGTGGCTAAACAGACTGCCGCCCCTGAGGATAGGCGCGACGAGAAGGCGGATGAATCGATCCTGCTGCAGGCCATCAATCGCGTAGAGGCCAACCTGCGCCAGGACGTTGGCCGCGCAGAGGCCAGCATCAACCGCGTAGAGACCCACCTACGCGCCGACGTTGCCGCCGCCCGCAAGGACGCATCGGACCGCATGAACGGCATCGACAACCGCCTGACCGGCATCGACCAGTACCTGCGACCTATCGACCGTGCTTCCTGATTCAACCGCTACTGCGCCGCCCCGGGTAGGGCGCTTGAAGTTGATCGAGAGCCTCGACCAACAGATCGACGAAGATATCGAAGCGGCGTGGTCGGTTGAGATTCAGCGGCGCCTGCACCGGCTGGATGACGGGGTAGCCAAGACGGTCCCGTGGACGGAGGCGCGCCGCCGGATTCTTGCCGCCGCTGACCGTGACGCGGAGGGCAGGGCGATGTGGGCGGACGGACCTCCGGTTACGCGGGCGGGCGGCGGCGGACGGTGAACTCGCGCGCCTCGGGCGCGGCCCGGCGCCGGTCCGCGGCGCGCGCGCGGCGCTGCAGCAGCGCCTGGGCGTGCACGGCGCGGCGCTCCGGCTGCCGCTTGCGGTAGCGGCCATCCGGCAGCAGCTCGTAGGAGTGGCAGTTGTCGGCGAAGTACAGCTCCAGAATCTTCACCAGCCGGCGGCGCAGGTCGGGCTGCTCCACCGGGAACATCAACTCCACCCGCCGTTCCAGGTTGCGCGGCATCCAGTCGGCGCTGGACAAGTAGACCTGCTCGGCGCCGCCGTTGCGGAAGTAGATGATGCGGCTGTGCTCCAGGAAGCGGTCGACGATGCTGACCACGCGAACGTTGTCGCTCAAGCCGGCGACCCGGGGGCGCAGCAGGCACACCCCGCGCACGTTGAGCAGGACCGTGACCCCGGCGCGGGAGGCGGCGTAGAGCGCGGCGATCACCTCTTCGTCGGAGAGCGAGTTCATCTTCGCCATGATCAGGCCGCGGTCATCGGCGCGGGCGGCTTCGCGCTCAATGGCGGCGAGCAGAGTGCGCTTGAGGGTGGCCGGAGCCATCACCAGGCGCTGGAAGCGCGTGCCCGACGAGTACCCGGTGATGGTGTTGAAGAACAGGTTCGCCTCGTGGGCGAGCTCCTCGCGCGCGGTGAGCAGGCTGAAGTCGGTGTAGAGGCGCGCGGTGGTGTCATGATAGTTGCCGGTGCCGAGGTGCAGGTAGGTGCGCAGGCCGTCGGCCTCGCGACGCACGATGAGCAGCGCCTTGGCGTGCACCTTCAGACCGGCGATGCCGTAGACGACGATCGCGCCGGCGCGTTCCAGGCGCGTGGCCCAGTCGATGTTCTGCTGCTCGTCAAAGCGCGCCTTGAGTTCCACCAGCACGGTCACCTGCTTGCCGTGCGCCGCGGCGCGTTCCAGCGCCCGCACCACCGGTGAGTCGCCGGAGGTGCGGTAGAGGGTCATCTTGACCGCCAGCACCGCCGCGTCGTCGGCCGCGGCCCGCAGCAGGCCGAGCACGTGGCCGAAGGTCTCGTAGGGATGGTGCAGCAACACGTCCCGCTGCCGCAGCACCTCCCAGGGCACCGCGTTGGCCAGCACCGGCGCCGGGCGCGGGAGCCACGGCGGATAGCACAGGTCGGTGCGCCCCAGGTCGGCCAACGCCGCAAGCCCGGTCAGGTCCAGCGGGGCGACTGGGTACACCTCTTCGGGCGCCATTCCCAGGCGGGCGCTGAGCAGGGCGCGCATGGCGGGCGCGGGGGAATCGATCTCCAGGCGCACCGCGGCGCTGGAGCGGCGCTCCACCAGCACCGCGGCCATCGCTTCGATAAAGTCCTCGTCGGTGGCCTCGTCCACCTCCAGGTCGGCGTCGCGGGTGATCCGAAACACCGCGTGCTCGCCCACCCGATGGCCGGGGAACAACTGCCCGGCGTGCAGTACGATCGATTCTTCGAGGAGCAGAAAGCATTCCTCGTCCCGCGCCCCGGGAATGGGCCGCAGCCGGTCGAGGCCGCTGGGGACGGCGACCAGCGCCAGCGGCGGCTCCGCCCCGTTGCCGGCGGCCGGGGCGGCCGGGGCTGCGAGGCCGGCGGCGGCGGTCGGTGCAGCCCCGCTCCCGCCCCCGGACTCCGCCGCCGCGCACTGCTCCAGGCGGAATGCCAGGTGCAGGCGCAGACTTGCCAGCGCCGGGGCGGCGCCGTCCGTCATTCGGGCGGGGGCCAGCGCGGGAAAGATCCGGTAGAGGAAGTCGTCGCCGGCGGCGTGGCGCTGCTCCGCCGTAAGCTCCGCGGCAGAAACGATCCGCACCCCGGCCGCCTGCAGTTGCGGAACCAGGTCCGCGTGCAGCGTGCGGTACTGCAGCTCGACCAACTCATGCACCGCCGCGGCCAAGCGCGCAAACCGTTGCCGGGCACCGGCGTCGGCGGTCATGCTGCGCTTGAGCGCGGCCACCCGCACCATGAAGAACTCGTCGAAGTTGGAACTGACGATGGTCAGGAAGCGCAGCCGTTCCAGCAGCGGCACCGCCGGCCGCAACGCCTGATCGAGCACCCGCCGGTTGAACTCCACCCAGCTCAGCTCACGGTCCAGCAGGGCCGCGGCCGCCGCCGTGGCCGGCCCTCCCGCCGGGTCGGCAAGTGGGCCGCCGCGCGGGCCGCCGCGCGGGCCGCCGCGCGGGCCGGCGCCGTCTGACACATCGCGTTGCGCCATCTCCTTGCATGATACCGCGAACGGGTTGCCGACGCGCGCCCGGCGCCGGCTGCGAGGGTTTGACCCGAACGCCGGCTGCGTCTGTAATTGGCGCATGGAACGGGAGCTGTACGCGGGGCTGGACCTGGGCGGCACCAAGATCGCGGCCGCGGTACTGACCCGCGGCGGGCGCAAGGTCGGCCAAGCCCGCTTCCAGTCGCCGGCCGGCGCCGGCGGCGACGCGGTGGCGGACACGATGGCGCGCGCCGTGCGGGCCGCGCTCCAGCAAGCCGGCGCATCGCCCGCGGCGTTGCGCGGGGTCGGCATCGGCGCGCCCGGTCCCCTCGATTGGGAGGCGGGGGTGATCGAATTCGCCCCCAACCTGGGGTTGCGCGGCTATCCCCTGCGCGAATCCATCGAAAAACGCCTGGGCGTGCCGGTGTTCCTCGACAACGACGTCAACATGGGTACCTACGGCGAATACCTGGCCGGCGCCGCGCGCGGCAAGCGCTACGTGCTGGGCGTGTTCTGCGGTACCGGAATCGGCGGCGGGCTGGTGCTGGACGGGCAGGTGTTCCGCGGCGCCAACGGCACCGCCGGCGAGATCGGCCACGTCATCGTGCAGCGTGGCGGCGCCCTGTGCGCCTGCGGCCAGCGCGGCTGTCTGGAGGCTTACGCCAGCCGCAGCGCCATGGCGCGCGACCTGGTGATGCTGGCCAACGTCGGCCAGGCGCCTACCGTGCGCGCCGCCGCCGGCACCAAGCTCAAGGCGGTCAAGAGCGGGGTGATCGCGCGCGCCGCCGCCGCCGGCGAGTCCGCGGTGAGCGCGGTGGTGGAGCAGGCGGCCGACTATCTCGGCGTCGCCATCGCCAACTGCGTCAACCTGTTCAGCCCCGAGGTGGTGGTGCTCGGCGGCGGCCTGGTGGAGAAGCTGGGCGCGCCGTGGGTGCGGCGGGTGGAGCGCTCGCTGCAGCGCCACGCCCTGGCGGCCGCGGTCCGCGGGGTGCGCGTGGCGGAGGCGCAACTCGGCGACGACGCCGCCATCCACGGCGCCGTGGGCGCGTTGCGGGAGATGCTCGGGGAGCGCGACTGATGGCCGCCGCGGCCGCGCGCGGCGAGGCGCGACGCGAGGCCGGCGGCAGCGAGCGCGGTCCTCTGACCGCGGTGCTGGACGTGGGCTCCAGCTCGTTCCGGCTGATGATCGTGGACCGCCGTCCGGACGGCTCCTGGCAAGTGGTGGACCGGGCGGTGAAGCCGGTGCCGCTGGGCCGCGACGTGTTTTCCTCCGGCCGCATCGGGCGCGTCACGCTGACCCGCGGCCTGCAGGTGCTCGGCGGCTTCTGCGAGCTGCTCGCCGGCTGGAACATTGCGCCCGCGGACACCCTGGTGATCGGCACCAGCGCCCTGCGCGAGGCGCGCAACGGCGACACCTTCGTGGACCGGGTGGCGTTGCGCACCGGCCTGCGCGTCGACGTGGTGGGCGAGGTGGAGGAAAGCCAACTCACCTATCTCGCGGTGCGCCACGCGGTGAGCGCCGAGCTGCCCGCGCTATTGCGCGCCACCGCCCTGATCGTGGAAGTGGGCGGCGGGCACACGACGCTGATCCTGGTCAAGCGCGGCCGCATCTCGGCGCTGCGCACCCTCAAGGTGGGGACGGTGCGGATGGGGCGGCCGCTGCAACTCGCCCCCAGCGCCGACGCCCCGCCGCGCCAGATCGTCGAGGAGTCGCTGCGGCCCACGCTGGCCACGGTGCAAAAGGATCTGCAGCTCGCGCGGGTCGGCACCTTCATCGCCATCGGCAGCGACGTCAGCCTCCCCGCCGAGGCATCTCAAGCCGCTCAGGCCGCCCAAGCGGCCCAGGCCGAGGAAAACTCCGGCGGCAGCGCGATCGCGCGCCTCAGCCGCGCCCACTTCGACCGCTTTATCGAAGACTCCATCGCCAAGCCGGTGGCGGAGGTGGTGCGCGACCTGCAGATCTCCTACAGCGACGCCGAGCTGCTGGTGCCGGGCCTGCTGATGTACCGCTCGTTCCTGGAGCTGACCGCGGCCGAGGAGATGATCGTGGCACGGGTGAGCATCCGCGAGGGGGTGTTGATCCGCCACGGCGCCGCGCCCAGCGCCCGGGCGCCGGGAGAGCTGCGCGCCCAGGTGACCGCCAACGCCATCAGTCTGGGCCGGCGCTACCGCTTCGACGAACGCCACGCCCGGCAGGTGGCACGCCTGACCTGCCGGCTGTTCGACGCGCTGCAACAGGACCACGGGCTCGACGCGTCCTGCCGCCTGCTGCTGGAGGTGAGCGCCATTCTGCACGACATCGGCATGGTGATTCGCGCCAGCGGCCATCACAAGCACGGCCATTACATCGTGAACAACTCCGAGATTTTCGGGCTCGACGGACGCGACCGGGCAGTCGTCGCCAACGTCGTCCGCTACCACCGCCGCGCCCTGCCCTCCCCCTCCCACGGCTCCTACGTAAACCTGGCGCGCGGCGACCGCATCGTGGTGAACAAGCTGGCGGCGCTGCTGCGGGTGGCGGATGCCCTGGACCGCAGCCACCAAGCGCGGGTGAGCGAGCTGCAGGTGGAGAAGACTGCCGATGAGGTGACCATCCGCTGCCGCCTGAGCGGCAGCCTGGCGCTCAAGCGGCTGGCCCTGGAACGCAAGGCAGACCTGTTTCAAGAGGTGTTCGGCCTGCGCGTGCGGCTGGAGCGGCTGGCCCCGTAACCGGCGGCGCGCGGTAGAGCGGTTGGCCGGTCGGCGCTAATGCCGCCGGCCTGTTGCGCCCGTACCTGCCGCCTGCGGTTGGTGGAGAGGACGGCGGTGCTGATGGCGGAGGTGTCGCCGGCGGGAGACGTGGAGGTGCTGGCGCGGCACGTGGAGTACGTGCTGGCGACGCAGTCTGAGGAAGGGCTGCGAGCGTTCGGGGCAGCGCTACGGCGCAACGTGCCCGGTCGTGGAGGAGAGCTAATGACATACGTGGAACAGATAGAGGAGCGAGGCCGCCGGGAAGGCCGTCAGGAAGGCCGCCGGGAAGGCGTATTGCGTACGATTGAAGGATTTCTGCAGCGCGATGTCCCGTGGTCGACCATCAAGGAGGCGACCAGCATCGACAAGTCCGAATTCGAGCGCCTCAGGCAGCAACTGGACGCCGCCGCCCCCGGCGCCGACCAACCCAACTGACGCCCCACGCCCTACTGGCCGGCGCGCCGGGCTTCCGTTGGCTCAATCGGAGGGCATGGCAGCGCGGAATCGGGGCACCCCATCACCAGAGGCGCCGCGCGTGGCCTGCCGGTAGCGGGGACGCCGAACCTGCGCCTGCGGCCTACAGCGCGACGGTGACCCCCACGCCGACCAAGTGGTTGGTGGCGGATTCGCTCTCCTTCAGCTCGCGGTTGTCGATTCGTTCAAGGGCGTAGCTGACCCGCGCCCGCAGCTCCACCGGCGCCAGCACCGGCACCCGCGCCCCGGCGGCGAGCTCCAACTGATAGACGTGCTCCACCACCCCGGCCAGAAACGGCGTCGGTCCCACGAAGGTGGTATTGCCGGCGCGGTCGTAGCCGTCGTCCCAAATCGAGCCGTCGTCGTAGGGACCGCGCTGCGGCAACTGCGCCGAGGCGTTGCCGTGGCGGATGGCGCGGCCGGTGAGCTCGAGGTCCAGCCACGCCGCCGGCGTTACCGTCGCCGCCAGGGTCCATTGATCGGAGTTGGGCTGCAGGGCGTTGGCCAACGGCTGCATGCGGTGGGTGTAGGTGAGGTAGTTGATCGGCTGGTGGCTGGAGTGGGTGTACATGTAGGCGGCGGCGAACAGGTAGTCGAGAGACACCGCGCCCACCACGCCGCTCGCCGCCGGGAGCGCCCAGGACAACGCCGCCTGCCCGGCGGCCTTGTTGGCGAACGGGCTGGGATTGAACACGTCGTTGGCGAACAGGTGATAGTCGTCAATGTAGATCGACAGCGCCGCGCTCAGCCCCCACGGCAGCCGCGCGCGGGCGCCGACTCCGGCCAGCGAGTTGTCGTAGTCGCGGGTAAACGGCTCGGTGATGAACGCCGTGGGGAGCAGCGAATAGAGGCTCAGCCGCGCCCCGAACAACGTACTGGAGAACGCCTCCAGGCTGAGCCAGGGCAGCGCATGCCATTGCAGCGCGTGCAGCATCAGATACTTCGACGGAACACCGACGTGCACCGGCGGCTTTCGTGAGCCCGACAGCGGCTTATCGCAAGCGTCTGCGGGGGTGGTGTTCTTGAGTCGATAGCGCCTGCCGTCCGGGCACACCGCCTGCAAGGCGACCAGTTCCGTGAAGGCGGCGGTATAGGTGAGGCGATCACCGTGGATTACCGCGGCCAGCCGCGCCGCTGGCGGGGCGCCTGCGCCCAGCACCACGCTGTCGTACAGCGGCACGCCGAACGCCCCCCGCGCGAAGCCGCCCTGCACGATCAGCGGCCCGGCGGCGAACGCCGCCGTCGCCCGCACGTCTTCCTTGCCGGCGAAGCGGGTGTCGCCGAGGTCGAAGTTCGGCCCCGCGTTGGGGAACACCGGCTGCGACTGGCGGCGGTAGCGCAGCCCCGGCACCGGGGCGCTCTCCCACCAATAGTCGAACGCGGCGGAGTAGGCGAACTGCCCGTACAGCGCGGTCGACTCGATGCCGGCGCCGAACAGCCACTGCGGCTCCGAGCCGGCGGCAAGGCTGCTGGTCAGGTCGCCGTAGGCGGAGACGGTAAAGGGCGGCAGCCCCAACCCGCCGCCGGTCTCCTCCGGCTGCAGCTCGCGGAGATACGCGGCCGCCAGCTCGCGGTCCGGTCCGGTGGCCGCCGCCACCACCTGCCGCAACGCCTCCACCACCAGTTGCGGAGCATAGGGCCGCAACGCCGGCAGCGGCGCCAGATAGCCCTGCTGCTCCCAGATCGCCAGATGCCGGTAGATACGGTCCTCCGGGTCAAACAGCGACTGCGCCCCGCCCGGCGCCGCCCCCGCAACCAGCGCCAGCACCACAAGCGCTGCCCACCCCCCGGCCCACAGCCGCGCCCGGCCCGAGGTTGAGCGACAAGTAACGGTGTTGCGCGTTCGACGTTGCATGCTGTTTCCGCTCCCCGGCTACAGGGCGTCGCTCAGGGGCGGGACCCCGACGGCTCCGACGATGCCGGCTATGTAGTCTTCTTCGCTGACCCGCTGCGTCTGGCCCTCCGCCTTGAGGATGATGCGCTTCCGCAATACCGGGTAGGCGACCTCCTGAATGTCTTCGGGGGTCACGTAATCGCGGTCGCGCAACGCGGCGAGCGCCTGCGCCGCCTTGTAGAGCGCCAGGGAGCCGCGCGGCGACACGCCCAGGGCCAGGCGGCGGTCGTTACGGGTGGCGCCCACCAGCGCCAGCACGTAGGCGCGCAGCGAATCGTCGACGTGCACCTGCAGCACCTGCCGCTGCATCTCGATCAGGGTGGCGAGGTCGGCCACCGGTTCGATGCGGGTCAACGGGTGATTCGGCTCGCGGCCAATCGCCATCACCGCCCGCTCCGCCTCGCGGTCGGGGTAGCCGATCGACACCGTCATGAAGAAGCGGTCCTTCTGCACTTCCGGCAGCGGAAAGGTGCCTTCGGCGTCGCCGGGACTCTCGGTGGCGATCAGGAAGAACGGATCGGGCAGCGGCCGGCTGTTACCCTCCACGCTAACCTGGCCCTCGGCCATCGCCTCCAGCAGCGCCGACTGGGTGCGCGGCGTGGCGCGGTTGATTTCGTCCACCAGCAGCAGGTTGGTGATGATCGGCCCCTCCCGGAACGTGAACTCGCCGCTGCGCGGGTTGTAGATCGACACCCCCAGCACGTCCGCCGGCAGCAGGTCGGGGGTGCACTGCACCTGCTTGAACATGCCGCCGACGGTGTTGGCCAGCGCCCGCGCCAGCACCGTCTTGCCCACCCCCGGCACGTCCTCGATCAGCACGTGGCCGCGGCACAGGAGAGCGACCAGCACCTTCTCGGTGACCTCGTCCTTGCCGTAGAACGCCGCGCGCACCGCGTTCATCACCCGTTGCGCCCACTGTGATACCGTCATTGCCGCGCCCCCCGCCGCCGCAGCAGGTCGCGCACCGCTTTCTGGAAGCGCGAGCCGCGTTCGCCGCCGGCGCCGTGCGCGGAGTACACCAACTCCTCGAACAGCACCCCCGCGGCCTCCAACTCGGCGCGCCGCTCCGGCAGCCGCGCGCCCACCGCGCGCAGGTACGCGAGCGGCGCCGCGCTGCGCCGAAACGGCACCCCGGCGCGCTCCCCCCAGCGGACCAAGCGCACGAAGCCGCGCACCGCGGCGCCGTGCGCGCCGCGCCGCAACCGCTGGCGCAGCGCGCGGCCCGCCTGCGCCTGCCGGCGGCGGTCGCGCGCCGCCTTGCTGACCGTTGCCGCCCACCGCTCCGCCGCGCCGCGCGGCGCGGCCAGCAGGCGCCGCAACGCCTCCAGGGCGGTCGCCGCGGCCTGCCGCAGCCCGTTCGCAAAGCCGCGCCCCAGCGCGGCCAGGGAAATCCCGCGCAGCATGTCCCGCAAGTCGCGGGAAAACAGCGGCCGCACCAGGAACAGGATCAGCCCCAGGCCCAGGCCAACCAGCACCGTCACCAGCAGCGCCCGGAACAGGCGCGCCACCAAGTCGGACTGCTCCCCCGCCTCGCCCGGCAGAAACGTCAGTTGCCGCGACTCCTCGCCCCGCGCCTCGGCGCCGGCGCCGGTTGCCAACTGCCGGCGCGCTTCCAACGGCCCGTCCGGGGTCAGCAGGTCGCTCAACCAGGCGAAGAACGCCTCCAGGTAGCTGACCGGCAGCGGCGGTTCGGCGCCCACCAGCGGCCAGGTGATCAGCGCCGCCAGCGCGGCGAACAGCAGGGCCGCGCCCACCCGCCGCCGGCGCAGGGCGGGCGGCAGCACGAAGCCGCCCCCGAAGTAGCCTTGCTCCTCCAGATAGCCGTTCAGCACCGCGGTGTAGGCGAGTCCCAGGGCCAAGTGCAGCACCACTAACAGCAGTATGCCGGGCGTGATGCCGCGTCCGGCGAGCAGGACCGCGAACAACGCCAGCAGGGTCAGGGTCTGGAACCAGATGACCACCCGCTTGACCTGCCGCATGCGCGCCACCGAGTCGCCCGCCTCCGCCGAATAGGAACGCACCGCGATGCGTAACTCCTTTCCCCGCTTCCCGACGAGGAGGCTCAGGAAGATCTCGCGCTCGCGGAAGGCGCGGTGCAGCCCGAAGCTGGTGAGCCAGGTGACCAGCACCAGAATCAGCGCGTAGATCACCTCCGGCTTGGCCGGCACCACCTCCCCGGCGAACAGGTAGCCGCCGGTGGCCATGAAGACCGCCGCGGCCAGAATCAGGATCAGGAGCAGCTCGCGCAGGCGCGGCAGGGCGCTGCCCACCTTTTCCCGGTTCAGGGTGTTGGCCACTGCGGCCTGGGCGCCGCCGGTCAACAGCAGCACCAACACCGTGCCCGGCGGATTGGGCGGCAGCACCAGGTCCAGCACCAGGCGGCGCAGCAGCAGATCGAGCAGCACCAAGAACAGGAACGGGATGGCCACCGCCAGCGTGGGGTGGATGGCGGCGCGGTACACCGCCAAGCGGCGCTCATCCACGGAGCAGCCCCGCAACCGCGCCCGCGCCGCCGACGGTGTGGCTGGTCAGGCCCGGCACCGCCAGCTCCTCGCGCCGCGCCCGATGGGTGCTCACCAGGAATACCTCCACGTCGTAGCCGCGCCGGCGCAGGGCCAGCAGCCCGGCCCGCTGCTCCTCCCGCAACGGCGGCGAGACCACCGCAATGCGGGTGCCGTTGGCCACGCTCACGGCGCCGCGCTGCACCACCTCCACCACGCCGGCGGCCTGCTCGCCGGCCACCGCGGTGAGGCGCGCCAACTGCTCCAGCAGATGGGCGGCGTGGGCGTAACCGGCGCGCACCGGCTCCACCGTGCAAGCGGCGGCGAGCGCGCCGGGGCCGGCGCCGTCCACCGCCGCGCCCCCCGTGCCCGGCAGCGCCGCCCCCGGCGGGGCCGCCCCCGCTGAGGACGCCCCCGCCGGCGCCGCGCCTACCCGCCCGGTGGCGGCCAGCCCCACTTCCTGCCCGATCCCCACGAAGTGGAACACCAGCGAGGCGGCGGTCTCCACGGCGCGTTCGATCAGGTGGGCGCGCTGCGCCAGCGGGTAGTCGTCGGCGGTCAGATTGAGCAACACCAGGACCGGAAAGTAGATCGAGGGCACGTACTCCATCGAGTACAACGCCCCCATGCGCGCGCTGGCCTTCCAGTTGATCCGCTTGGGTTCGTCGCCGGGCTGATATTCGCGCAGCGAACGATAGCGGGTCACGTCCTCGTAGAGCTTGTTGAGCACCTTGAGGCTGCCGGAGGGCAACCCGCGCCGGTGGCGCAGATCGAGGGCGAAGATGTTGGGATAGACGATCACCCGCTGATGGCAGGGGAGCTCGGCGCGCCAGGGGAAGAAGCCGAAGGCGTCGGTCCCGGACACGTCGACCGGACCCAACCGGTACTCGCCCCGTTCGCGCCCCTCCAGCTCGTAGCTGAAGCTGCGCTCCTCCCACGGCCCGAGCCCGACCACGAACTGCGCCGGGCGCCGCGCCGCAAAGCTGCCGACGCGGTCGGCGACGGTGAGAAAGTGGATCGGCAGCGGGGTGCGGTTGCGGACGGTCAGGGTCACGGTGAAGGGCGCGAAGCGGTTGGCGTGCACCAACGGTTCGCCGCGCTGCGCGGTGACGCCGGCGCGCACCACCAGGGTGTACGCGAGCGCCAGGCCGCGGACCGCCAGCAGGGCGGCGGCCAGGATGCGCATCAGCGGCGGCGGGGCGAACAGCACCACCAGGAGCAGCAACAGGGGCACCACCACGTCGGGGCCCCAGCGCAGGCCGGTGCTCACCCGGCGGCCTCGCCCGGCGGCGGCAGGTCGTGGGCGGCCAGCACCTCGTTGACGATGCCGTCAATCACCGCCTCCGGCTCCACGCTGCGCAGGAGCTGCTCCGGCTTGACGCCAATCCGCTTGACGAGGACCGGCGGCGCCAACTCGCGCACCTCCGCGGCGCCGGCGGCCGTCTTGCCGCGAATCGCGGCCAGAGCCTGGGCGCCCTGGTACAGCGCCATCGAGGCGCGCGGCGAGGCGCCGTAGGCCAGCCGCGCGTCGCGCCGGGTGCGCTCCACCAGGTCCAGGATCAGGTCCTCGACCGCGGCCGCCACCGGCACCGCGGCCACCTCGCGCTGCAGCCGGCGCACCGCCTGCAGATCGGTGGCCGGCGCCAAGTCGGTCACGGGGTGGGTCAGCCGGCGCTGCGCGTGCAGGATTTCCTGCTCCGCCTCGGGCGTGGGGTAGCCCATGCGCAGGGTCAGGAAGAAGCGGTCGCGTTGCGCCTCGGGCAGCGGGAAGGTGCCCTCAAACTCCACCGGATTCTCGGTGGCCAGCATGAAGAACGGATCGGGCAGGGGGGTGGTCTCGCCCTCCACGCTGATCTGGCCCTCGGACATAGCCTCCAGCAGCGCCGACTGGGTGCGCGGCGTGGCGCGGTTGATTTCGTCCACCAGCAGGATGTTGGTTACGATCGGCCCCTGCCGGAACTCGAACTGACCGGTCTGCGCGTGATACACCGAGCCGCCGAGCACGTCCGCCGGCAACAGGTCGGGCGTGCACTGGATGCGCCGGAACTCCCCTCCCAGGCAGGTGGAGAGAGCGCGCGCCAGCACCGTCTTGCCGACCCCCGGCACGTCCTCCAGCAGCGCGTGGCCGCGGCACAGCAGGGTCACCAGCAGCTTCTCGATCACCTGCTCCTTGCCGTAGATCACCCTGCCCGCGGCGTCGATCAGAGTCCTGGCCCAGGCCCGCGGCTCCATCCTGCCCCCCGTTGTACCACAAACCCCGCCCCCGCGCACCGCGCCGTGACGCGCGCGCCGTCCCTTCGGCTACTTCCATGAAATTCTTAACACGCGGTGCGTATTTTCATGGTAAGGTAGCGGCATGATCCCCCGGATTGCCCTCGGAGAGGTGCGGGAGCGGCTGCGGCGCAGCCCGGTGGTGGCCATCGTCGGGCCGCGCCAGTGCGGCAAGACTACCCTTGCCCGGCAGCTCGTCGCAGCCGACTCGGCCTGCTACTTCGACCTGGAGGACCCGGTGAGCCTGGCCCGCCTTGATGAGCCGTACACCGCGTTGCAGGGGCTTGCCGGCACCGTCGTGATTGACGAGGTGCAGCGCCGGCCCGACCTGTTCCCGATCCTGCGGGTACTGGTCGACCGCGAGGAGCCGCGCGCGCGATTCCTGGTGCTCGGCAGCGCGGGGCCGGACCTGCTGCGCCAGTCGGCCGAGTCGCTGGCCGGCCGCATCGAGTATCTGGAACTGACCGGCCTGCAGGCGGCCGAAGTCGGCGCCGGCGGCCACGACGAGCTCTGGCTGCGGGGCGGCTTCCCGCGCTCCTACCTGGCGGCAAACGACCGCGACAGCATAGCGTGGCGGCAGGCGTTCGCACGTTCGTTCGTGGAACGGGACCTGCCGCAGTTCGGCACCGACCTTCCAGCCCGCGCCATCATGCGCCTGTTGACGATGCTGGCGCACTACCACGGGCAGATCATGAACGTCGGCCAGACCGCGTCGGCGCTGCAGGTGGGCCAAGCGACGGTGCGGCGCTACCTCGACCTGTTCGAGCAGCTCTTCGTGATCCGGCAGTTGCCCCCGTGGTACGAGAACCTGAGCAAGCGGCAGGTGAAGCGCCCCAAGCTCTACCTCCGGGACTCCGGCCTCTACCATTACCTGACCGGCGTGACGACCATGGACGAGTTGCACGTCAGTCCGCTGATCGGCGCGTCGTGGGAGGGATTCATCCTCGAAAAGCTGCTCTTTGAGGCGGCGCCGGAGCAGGCGTACTTCTGGGGCACGCACAACGGCGCCGAACTCGATCTGCTGTTGCTGACGGGCGGCAAGCGGGTCGGCGTGGAGATCAAGCGCGTTGATGCGCCAAAGCGCACCCGGTCGATGATCACGGCGCTGACCGACCTGTCGCTGGACGCGCTGTACGTGGTGTACCCCGGACGCACTCGGTACGCGCTCGACGACCGCATCACCGCCCTGCCGGCCGGCGAACCATTCCCGAGTGCCGCCGGGAGCGAGTAGATTGCCTGGCCGGCGCCGCCCGCCGGAGTGTGCCGGCTGCCGGTCCGGGATTCGTAGTAAACTAAGGACCCTCGGAGGTGGGAGAGACACATGGCTGTCGATAGTGCCGCTGCCGCGCGCCGGATAGCGGCCCGGCAGGAGCGGCGGCGCCAAGCGCTCCACGCTCGTTCGCAATCGGCGCAACGGGACGCGGCGCGCATCATCGCCGCGATTGCGGCGGAGTGCCGGCCCCGGCGTATCTACCAGTGGGGATCGCTCGTTCATACCGAGCGGTTCACGGACATGTCGGACATAGACATTGCCGTCGAGGGAGTGAGCTGTAACGAGCACGCCTTCGCCGCCATGCACGCGCGGGCCGAGCGGATGACCGACTTTCCCGTCGATCTGGTCGTCTTGGAGCGCGTCGAACCGGGGCGGGCGAACCTGATTCGGCGCTTCGGGCGCGTCGAGTGGCAAGCCGGTACGGATGCCTGAACGCCGCCTCGACGAACTGATCGCGGAGCTTGCCCAGGCGCGGGAACGCCTGCGGGTGATCTACGCCAAGCTCGGCAACGCACGGGAGGCGACGCTGCCGCGCGTCGGCCGCACCGACGACGGCGCTCTGATCGTCGCCGGCTACCTGGAGACTTGGTATACGGTTCTGGAGACCTTCTTCGTCCGCGTGTCCGGTTACTTCGAGAACCATCTGCCGCCGGGGCGCTGGCACACGGCGCTCCTGGAAAACATGACGCTGGAGATCGAAGGAGCGCGGGCCAGGGTGGTGAGCGACCACAACCTGGGTCGTCTGCGCGAGTTGCTGCGGTTTCGCCACTTCCGCCGCCACTACGTGGAGATGGAGTACGACTGGGCGCGCATCGACTTCCTGCTCACAACGCTGGACGCCGCCCACCCGGCCGCGTTGCGCGATCTCGACGCTTTCGACACCTTCCTGCGCGAGGTGCGCGGCAGCGCGTTGTGATTGACATGCCGCCGGGGCGCAACGACACTGCCGGGCCATGACGGCGCAACTTGCGCAGCGGGTCGAACGCACGGGCAGCGGGCTGCTCCACGTCCGCGAGCCGCGGAGTGCAAGCCGCTTCGCCGAGCCGCAGGTCGAGCGACTCTCCATCGTGCCGTGGGGAGCGGACGGCTTGCGGGTGCGGGTAACCGTGGGGCCGCGCATCCTCGACACCGCCTGGGCACTGACTGAGCCGCCCGCTCCCGGCAGCGCGGCGGCGGCAGCGGTCACGGTCGAGGCCGCCGCCGCGACCGTGCGCAACGGCAAGGTCTCGGCGCGGTTGACGGAACGGGGGCCGGGGGGCGCCGACGCACGCCTGGAGTTCTTCCGCCATCCCGGCGTGGGCGACGCGGGCGGCGCCGCCGGCGCAACCGAGGCCGAGCCGGCGCCGATTCCGATTCTGGCGGAGCATGACTACGTGGTCGGATGCCACGACCCCGGCGCCCGCATCTTCCAGCCGCGCACCGCCGCGGGCGAGGAAGGGCTGTACTACACCGAACACCACTTCGCCGCGCGGGCCGGCGAACGGCTCTACGGCATGGGCCTCAACGCCACCGGCGGCCTCAACCTCAAGGGGTGCGTCATCGACCTGTACCAGCGCCACTGCAAGCACGTCGTGCCGTTCGTGGTATCCAGCGAGGGCTACGGTCTGCTATGGAACAACCCATCGCTGGGGCGCGTCGAGTTCGGCAACAACATGACGCGCTGGGTGTCACGCGGCTGCCGCCAACTCGACTACTACGTTACCGCCGGCGACGGCTACGCCGACCTCCTGGGCAACTACGCCGCGGTAACCGGGCGCGCGCCGCTGCTCCCCGAGTGGGCCGCCGGCTTCTGGCAGTGCAAGCTGCGCTATCGGACCCAGGACGAGTTCCTCGCCGCGGCGCGGGAGTTCAAGCGCCGCGGGCTGCCGCTGTCGGTGCTGGTGATCGACTTCCGGCACTGGCGCCATTGGGGCGATTGGAAACTCGATCCCGAGTTCTGGCCCGATCCCGCGGCGATGGTGCGCGAGCTCGACGGCATGGGCGCGCGGATCATGATCTCCCCCTGGGTGATGATGGAAGAACGCAGCGAGAACTTCGCGGAGTTCCAACGCCTGGGCATCTACGTGAAGGGCCCAGGCGGCGTGGAGGCATGGTGGCCGGGCGACCCGCCCGGGACTACCGCCGAACATCCTGCCGACCGTCCGCGCGGGCGGACGCTGCAGTACGATCCGACGCACCCGGACGCCGGGCCGTTCCTGTGGGAGCGCTGGAAGCGCAACTACGCGGACCTGGGCATCAAGACCTTCTGGCTGGACCCGTGCGACGACCTCAGCCTGATCGCGGACTACGACAAGGTGCGTTACCACGCCGGGCCGGGAGTCGAGGCCAACTGCTTCTATCCGGTTGCCCATCAGAAGAACGTGTACGACGGCCTGCGCGCGGCGGGCGAACAGGAAGTGGTCACCATCTGCCGCAGCTCCTGGGCCGGCTCGCAGCGCTACGGCGCCTCCCCGGCGGCGCACGACATCGAGTCGTCGTTCGCCCATCTGCGCGAGTACCTGATGGCGGGGCTGAACCTGGCGATGGCGGGGATTCCCTGGGGCGCCGCGGAGATCGGCGGCTTCGTGACCCCGCAGGCGCAGGACGACGAGTTCCGCGAGTTGGTGGTCCGCTGGTACCAGTACGGCGTGTTCACGCCGATCTTTCGCACCCACGGCTACCGCAGCAACAACGAGCCGTGGAACATCGGCGGCGACACCTACCGCCACATCCGCGCCGCCATCATGCTGCGCGAACGCCTCCGCCCCTACGTCATGGCGCAGATGCGGACCGCCGCGGAGCGCGGCATCCCGCCGATGCGGCCCTTGTTCTTCGACTTCCCGGATGACGCCCGCGCCGCGGAGGTGGAGGATCAGTTCCTGTTCGGCCCCGACCTGCTGGTGGCGCCGATCGTCGAATACCGGGCGCGGCAGCGCCAAGTCTACCTGCCGGCGGGCGCCGGCTGGCTCGAAGCCGGGGAGGCCGGCCGGCGCCACGCGGGCGGCGCCACCATCGACGCCCAAGCGCCCCTCGACCGCATCCCGGTCTTCATCCGCAACGGCGACCGCCAACTCGCCGCCCCGTTCCGGGGGCTGTACGAGTTGTAACCCTCGGTCGCTACGCACCACGCGGCAGGGGCCGGCGGCCTCTCACTGCTTGGCGCCGGGCGCGGTCCCGGTCTACAGTTGGCGCAAATGAAGGACATTGACCCCGCGCTACTGGCGGAATTCGAGGCTGCGGCGCGCCGGCCGCTTGCCGTGCGGTGGCGGTACTCCTTTATCCGGACCTACAAGCCGGTGTTAGACGATGCGAAATATCGTTCCTTCGACACCATGGAGGAGTATCGCCAGTGGTGCGAGCGGGAGCTGCCCGACTGGCTCGGCTATGGCCGCGTTCGAGTACCGCCAAGCTGAGGAGATACGCGACGCCCTGCAACGTCATGGCGTCCGCTACCTCTTCATAGGCAAGTCGGGCGCCATCCTGCTGGGATACCCCGACACGACTCAAGACGCCGACCTTTATGTCGAGAAGGACGCCGCCAATGGCCGCGCCTTGGTACGCGCGCTCCGAGACCTCGGGTTCGCGGTGGCCGGCGACCAAGCGGACGAGATCATCCGCGGCAAGGATTTCGTGCAACTCAAGGACGGTCCGTTCGACCTGGATCTCGTGTTCGCGCCCGATGGCATTGAGAGATTCCAAGACGCGTTCCGGCGGCGTGTCGACGTCGAGGGATTTCCGGTCTGCTCCCTGGACGACATCATCGCCAGTAAGGAAGCATCCAACCGGGCGAAGGATCGTGAGACGCTGCCGCGGCTGCGATCATTCCGTGAGTACTGGAACGCGCGCCGGCGCGGCGGCTAACGGATTTACACCCAGCCGCGCAGGCGGTAGACCAGGAAGCCGAGGTATTCCCGGCATACCTGCGAGCTGCGCTGGAGGGCGGTCGCGGAGGGGAGGAAGCTGGGGAGCCTGGTCGTCGCGCGCAGCCGGGCGTAGTCGGCCGGGGCCGGAGTCAGATCGAATCCGACGCGCTTGAAGGCGGCCTCGGCGCGTCTCATGTGCCAAGCCGAGGTGACCAGCAGCACTTGCTCAATGCCGTTCGCGGCGGCGATGGGTGCCGCGTGGGTGGCGTTCTCGCGCGTGCTGCGGCTGTCCGATTCGAGGATGATCGCCGAATCCGGCACGCCCAGGTCGGTGAGTACGAGGCGGGTGTTGGCCGCCGGCGATTGTACTCCCGGAGCGGCCCAGGCACTGCCGGCCGAAACCAGGATCAGCGGCGCCTTGCTGGCGTGATACAACCGCGCCGCGTGCCAGACCCGATCGGCGGCGCCGTTCAACTCGGGATAGATCCATTCATCCACCGTCTGGTCGAAGGAACCGCCGAGCAGGACGATCGCATCCGCCGCCGGCAAGGCATCCACGTGCCGTCGCACGTACGGCGCGGACACCCGGTCGAGCAGCGCGTCGGAGGCAAACGGTGTCGACCAGCCCCACAGCCACGCGACGCTGAAGGCCATCAAACCGGCGGCGCGCCCGCGCCAGCCGCACGCGAGCGCCGCCAGGGCAAGCAACCCGACCACCACCGCCACCCCGAGCGGGCTGGCCACCTGTCCAAGAATCTTATCCAACACCGTTCAGGCTGATATTCCGGTTGCTGATATTCTGACGTAAGGGAGCGCGCCAAAGCGGCCGCCCAGGTATGCCCTTTCCAGATTGTAGACTCCCCGGCGGGGCCGGAAATCGCTAAGCGGGAAGAGGCTGGTTTCGAGGCGGTCGTTACGCTCGCAGAACCAAATCTGATCACGCCTCAACAAACCGTAATCAAGCATGGAGGTATCGTGCGTCGTGAACACGAGCTGCGCTCCGTGCGGATTCGCCGTCTGATCGTGAAACCGTGTGACCAGGAAGCGGCCAATCGCCGGATGCAGGTTGGCAGACAGATCATCGAGCACGATGACGTTACCTTCGGCGCAGGAGTCGAGCCACAGACCGGCGAGTGCGAACAGCTTTCGGGTACCGTCCGACTCTTCGTTCATGTTCAGTTCGGCCGACGGGCCTCCCTTCGGTCGATGCTTTACGAGGACACTCCTCTTGCTCTCGGATACTTCCGTGTCGACAACCCTCACGTCTTCTATCGGAAGATCGGCCGCTGTCAGAAAATCGAGCACGTCTTCCCGGAAAAGGGGAACCAAACCTCCAGATCCAGCCACGTGGAGGCGCTTACGGAACCAGTCGTAGAGCGGGCGTAGTTGTGCGCTGTTGAGAGAAGAGGCCGTGGACAAGAACAAGGCCTGTGGGCGCGTGGCCCGCTTCCATACTTCGCGGTCGCCGGTGAGCTTACCGCCGAGCTTCCATGAGGATGCGCCGGCCTCCTCCCCGCGATTCCTTTCGAACCAGACCTGCAGACGTCCGTTCGGCCACGCATAGAGCCACTCGCCGGTCACCTCGTTACGGGTAGCGCGGAAGCCGTACTGGTAGCGAACGTGGTCCACCATGCACGTCACTTCGAAGGTGGTCGGTTCGGCGCTGCATGCCGGATCGAATCGAAACGGGATCACCGGAAGTTCACCCGAACCGCCCACGGAGCCAAGTACGATGTCGCGCATGGTCTTGAGGCCCTGAATCACGTTGGTCTTGCCCGCTGCGTTCGCGCCGTAGATGGCGGCGGATCGCAACAGTCGGAGCGGTCGCGCGGAACTGCCGGCGCGATTTTCGACCGTAATGATGGAGTCGGCGTGCTCCTTGCCGGAGCCGGCCACCAGACTGAGGCGCGCCTCTTCCTTGATCGACTTGAAATTGGCGACGGAAAACTCGACGAGCATGCCAACTATCGGTGAGTGAGACGGTACTGCCTTAGTCGCCGTTCCGCAAGCCGGGCAGGCGGGGGACGGCGGCGTAGAGTTGGCGGGTGTAGCGGTGGCGCGGCGCGGCGGCGAGTTGGCGCGCCGGCGCCTCCTCCACCAGCCGGCCGCCCTGCATCACCCCGACGCGGTCGCAGAAGTAGGTGACCACGGCCAGGTCGTGGGAGATGAACAGCAGGGTCAGCGACAGCTCCCGGCGCAGGCTCTGCAGCAGTTCCAATATCTGGCTTTGGATCGATACGTCGAGGGCGGAAACGATCTCGTCGCAGATAATCAACTCCGGCTGCACGATCAGCGCGCGGGCGATGGCGATGCGCTGGCGCTGGCCGCCGGAGAAGTCCGGCGGGCGGCGCGGCAGGTGGCGCGCCGTCAGCCCCACCGCCTCCAGCGCCGCCGCGGCGCGGCCCCGCGCGGCGGCGGCGCCGGACCAACGCGGCGTGTAGCGCAGCCCGGCAAGCAGGATCGCCTGCACGCTCATGCGCGGGTTGAGGGAGCGGGCCGGGTCCTGAAACACGTAGGCCAGCCGCGTGCGCAGCTCGCGGCGCGCGCGGCTGGCCGGCCTGCTCACCTCGTACCGATTGCCGGCGCGGTCGCGGTAGGTCACGGCGCCGCGGTCGGGCCGGTACAGGCCCACCGCCAGCCGCGCGGTGGTGGTCTTGCCGCTGCCCGACTCCCCCACCAGCCCGTAGCTTTCACCCGCCGCGACGCGGAAGCTTACTTCGCGCACCGCGTTCACGAAGCGGCCGGCGCGCGCAAAGTAGCCGGCCTGCAGCGCGAAGCGCTTGCTCACCGCGTCCAGCGTCAGCACCGCGCCGCCTCCGCCAGGCTCGGCTTGGCGCCGGGCAGTACGCAACGATGCAGGATCGGAGCCTCGGCGGGGGGCGCCGCGGGCCGCCGCGCGGGGCGCGCCCCGGAGTCGCCCTCCGCCACCAGCGGCGGAACGGTTCGCGCGCAACGCGCCTCCGCCTGCGCGCAGCGCGGCGCGAACGGGCAGCCCGGCTCCGGGCGCACCGGATCGGGCACCGCTCCGGGAATCGCGCGCAACGGCTGCTCGGTGTAGTGCGCGCCCAACTCCAGGTGGGCGTCGAGCAGCGCCCGCGCGTAGGGGTGGCGCGGCTCGGCAAGCACCGCCGCCGCCGGCCCCTGCTCCAGCACCAGGCCGCCGTACATCACCACCAGCCGGTCCGCCATCTGGCCGATCAGGGCCAGGTCGTGGCTGATGAACAGAATCGCCAACCGGCGCGCCCCCCGCAGCCGGCGCAGCAGCGCCACCACCTGCGCCTGCACCGTGACGTCCAGCGCGGTGGTGGGCTCGTCGGCAATCAACACTTCCGGGTCGCCGGCCAGCGCGTGCGCGATCATCACCCGCTGCAGCATGCCGCCGGAGAACTGGTGGGGAAAGCTGCCCAGGCGGCGCGCGGCCTGCGCAATCCCCACTTCCTGCAGCAGCGCCGCGGCGCGGTGGCGCAGCGCCTCGCGCGGGAGCTCGGGATGATGAGTGCGCAGGGTCTCGGCCAGCGAGCGCCCGATGGTGTAGATCGGATCAAAGGACCCCGCCGGCTCCTGAAAGATCATCCCCACCTGGCCGCCGCGCAGGCGCTGCAGCTCGGGCGGGCGCATGGTCACCAGATCCTCGCCGCGGAAGCGCAGCCGGCGCGCCGTAATCCGGGCGTGGGGCGGCAGCAGCCGCAGCAGGGCCAGCGCGGTGACGCTCTTGCCCGAACCACTCTCCCCGACGATCCCCACCACCTCCCCGGGGTGCAGCTCCAGGTCCACGCCGCGCACTGCCTGCAGCAGCCCGCGCCCGGTGGCGAAGGTCACGGTCAGGTCCGCCACCTGATACAGCGGGCGGCCGCCGCGCTCAGCCACGCAACGGCTCCCGGTGATAGGGGTCGAGCACGTCGCGCAGCAGGTCGCCGAGAAAGCTGAACGACAGGGTCACCAGCAGCAACGCCAGGCCGGGATAGAGGAACCAGGGGAAGCTGCGCAGATTGCTCAGGGAAACGATGTCCCGGCGCAGCATCGAGCCCCAGCTCACCGCCGGATCCGCGATTCCCAGGCCGAGGAAGGAGAGCGCGGTCTCCGCCAGGATGACGCCGGGGATGCCCAGGGCGACGCTGACGATCAGGATCGAGGCCATCTGCGGCACGATCTGCGTAAAGATGATCACCAACGGCGGTATTCCCTGCAGTTGCGCGGCGGCCACGAAGTCCTCGGTCTTGATGCTGTGCACCAACCCCCGGATCAGACGCGCGGTGCCGGGCCAGCCGACGAACGCCAGGATGAGGGTCATGACCACGAACGACTGCCCGGAGTCCCACTCATAGGACAGGATGGAGCGCAGGAACAGGATCATGTAGAGGCCGGGAACGAGGATGAAGAACTCGGCGGCGCGCATGATGGTCCAGTCGATCATCCCGCCGTAGTAGCCGGCCACGCCGCCCAGGACGATCGCCAGAGTCAGGGAGATAGCGATGGCGATGAAGCCGATCGTCAATGAAATGCGTGAGCCGTACAGGATGCGCGAGAAGACGTCGCGGCCCAGGTGATCGGACCCCAATAGGAACACCGGGTACGCCTGCCCGCCGCCGGCCCACGGGTCCCCGCCCGCCACCGCCGCCGCGCCCGCCGCGCCCCCAGCCGGCGCGCCCGCGCCCTCCGCGGCGAGGTACGGCGCGCCGGTCCCGAACAGGTGCACGCGCGACGGCACCAGCCCCCACAGCCGGTACTCCGGGCCGGGCGCCAGCAGCCGCACGCGGTAATGCTCGCCGCGGATACGGGCATAGCGCCGGGTCACCTCGTCCACCAGCGCGCGGCGCTGCACCTGCAGCCCGAACCCCAACTCGGCGGAGTACAAGCTCAGGGCGGGCGGCTGGTGGGTGTGGAAGCGGAACGCGGTGGTGGGCAGGTAGGGCGCCAGGAACTCGGCCAGCAGCATCGCGCCGTAGAGCAGCGCCAGCACCAGCACCGACGCGGCCGCTGCCGGGCGCCGGCGCAGCGCGGCGCGCCAGCGGCGGCGCCCGCGGCCGGCACGCCGCTCAGCCATCGCCGCCCCCGCCGCTCCCGCCGCCCCCGCTCCCGGCGCCGCCGCCGCCCTTGGAATAGCGGATGCGGGGGTCGACCACCGCCAGCAGCACGTCGGCGGCGATCATGCCGATCAGGATCAGGATGCTGGTGAACATGATGTTGGCGAGCACCAGGTTGACGTCTTCCTGCCGCACCGCCTCGTACATCAGCCGTCCGATGCCGGGATAGGCGAAGATGATTTCCAGGATCAGGGAGCCGGAGAACAGCCCGGCGAACAGATCGGCGCTGCCGGTTATGTAGGGGTTGAGGGTGTTGCGGAAGGCGTGCACCACGTACACGCGCCGCTCGCCAATGCCGCGCGCGCGCAACGCGGTCACGTAGGGTTGGCCGAGCTGATCCAGCATGGTGGCGCGGATGTAGCGCATGGTACCGCCGACGCCGCCCAGGAACGCGCCGAGCAGCGGCAGCGCGATATGGTGCAGGTAGCTGAAGGAGAAGCGCAGCGGCGCCTCCCGGAACGGGAAGTCGGGATAGGCGGTGATCGGGAACCAGCCGCTTACGGCGGCGAACAGCTGCAGCAGAATCAGCAGCAGGATGCCGGGGAAGGCGTGCAGCAGCAGCGCCGTGAAGGTCGCCGCCACGTCCACCCGAGTACCGGTCTTGGTGGAGAAGTAGAGGCCGGCGGCGAACGCCATGACGGTCAGAAACAGCAGCGTGATGAGGTTCAACACCAGCGTGTTGACCAGCCGCGAGCGGATCAGGAACAGGATGGGCGCGCGCGAGATCAGCGACCGGCCCAGGTCGCGCTCCACCACCACCTGATAGAGCCACCGCGCGTACTGGGCGTAGAACGGCAGGTCGAGGCCGAGGCGCGCCTTGGCCGCGGCGATCTGTTCTTCGCTGTAGACGTTGTCCGCCTGCCGGTCGCCGGAGATCAGCATCTGACTCTTGACGTAGTTGTCGATCATGTCGCTCGGCGCCAGCTTCATCAGGCCGAACACCGCCAGGCCGAGCACCAGCAGCATGGCGACCAGCGCCGCCAGCCGCGCCCCCAGGAAGCGCAGCAGCGGATAGCGCGCGCCGCGCCCGCCGCGGCCGGGCGGGCGGGCCGCGGCGGCAGCAGGCGGCGCGGCGTCAGGTTCGCGCGCGGCGCGCGCGGCCATCCTCACCGGCGCGCCGGAGCGGCGCCCAGGCGGCGCACGAACGGGCAGGCGCGCCGCCGGTGGGCGGCCCCGGCGTCACTCGGCGGCGCGCAGGTAGAGGTAGTCGGAGTCGAGCCCGCCGAGAGTGTCATAGAACACGTTGGCCCACTTGTCGCGCACCGCCAGAAACGACAGCGGGTGCACGATGTAGGTCATCGGCGCCTGGTCGAGCAGCAGGCGCTGGTACTCGTCGTAGATCGCCTTGGCCCGCTCCCGGTCGATGGTGAAGCGGCCCTCGTTGTAAAGGTAATCGACGCGCGCCTCCCAGTCGGTGGCCGGCTCTTCCTGCAGCGGATGCCACAGGTGAAAGTTGCCCTTCGACTGCCACACGTTGCTGCCGCCGGACGGCCAGTAGTTGGCGCCCAGGGAGGCCGTCGCCACGTGCCAATCGTAAGTGCTGGTGAGCATCTCCACCAGCTTCTGAAAGTCGATGGCGCGCACGTTGCCGGTAATCCCGACCGCCTTCAGTTCATCGGCAAAGATGTTCATCACGTCCACGCCGACGTTGTTTTCGGCGCCGACGTGCAGGTTGAACTCGACGTGGTTACCGGCGGCGTCCTCCATCAGCCCCTCCGCGTTGGGGCGGATGCCGATTTCCGCCAACAACTCGCGCGCCCGCTCCGGGTCATAGGAAAACTCCTGCCGAATCGACTCGTCAAAGTAGGGATTGGCGCGGGCAAAGAAGTGCAGCGCCGGCTCGGCGAGGCCGCGGTACACCTGGCTGGCGATGCGGTCGCGGTTCAGCAGCGCGCTCATCGCCTGGCGGAACCTGGTCTGGCTGAACCAGCTATGGACCAACTCGTCCATGGTGTCGGGATTCTGATTGAAGGCGATGAAGGCGGACCCCAGCGACGCGCCGCCGTTGTACACCGTGAAGTCCGGCTCGGCGACGTTCAGCAGCTCATCCAGGTCCTCGGGCCGCAGCGAGTAGGAATCCTTGTTGCCCTCCTTGAACAACAGCAGCTCGGTGTTGCGGTCGGGCACGATCTGGTAGATGACGCGCTCCAGGTAGGGCAGCGGGACGCCGGCCGCGTCGCGCTTCCAGTAGTTGGGGTTGCGCACCGCGACCACGCGCACGCCCGGCTCATACTCGGCGACGTAGTAGGGGCCGACGGAGGGGATGGTCGCCGGGTCGGTGTCGATGCTGAACAGGTTGAGCACCCCTTCGGCGCCGCCCTCGCGCTTGGCCGGCTCGTAGAGATAGCGCGGGCCAAAGCTCATGTTGGTGGAGAGGATCGGATTGGCGACGATGCGCGGGTAGTGAAACGCCACCGTGCGCGCGTCGACCCTGGTAGCCTCGATGCGCGCCTCCGAGCCGTCCGGCAGCTCGATGAACTGGCCGGCGTAGCCGGGTTGCTGCAGCTCCTGGTCGCCCTCGATCTCGTCGTACCAGAAGACGACGTCGTCGGCGGTCACCGGCAGGCGGGTGCCGGGGTCGGCGAGGGTGGTCCAGTAGAGGTCGTCGCGCAGGGTGTAGAACACCGTCAGGGAGTCGGCCTCCTCGTCTACCTCCACCGTGAAGCTGGCGAGATTGGGAATGAACTCGCGCTCGTAGGGGTCGTAGTCGGCCAGGTGATCGAACAGCAGGTCCACCACCGCGCGGGTGTCGCCGTCGCGCGCGGTCAAGGTGTTGAAGGTCTTGGGGTCGTTGGTGAGCGAGCTCAGCCAGGTGCCGCCGGGGACGCCGAGCTCCCATTCCTGGCCGCCGGGGCGGGACACGGTCTTGGCCAGGATTGCGGCGCGCGCCTGCTCGCGCTGCGAGGTCGCCTCGCCTTCCGAGAGCTCCTCGTCCACCGCCCCCGCGGCGAGGGCGATGCCGGGCAGCAGGACGGCGAGGGCGGAGGCGGCCGTGGCGAGCAGCGCCGCCCGCAGGCGCCGCGCGCCCCAGGCTCCCCCGGCGCGCCCGAACCGGGCCGCGGCGCGCCGATCATCACGACGGTAGGGTTGAAGGTCCATCCACATGCCCACAGTGTACCGCATGCCGGGCGTCCGCGCTTGCCCCCCGCCGGTGGAGGCGCGTCCGACGGGCGGCGACCGGTACGGGCCGAGACCGAACCGGCGGCCTATTGCGCTTGGATGCTCGCCAGGTGCTTATCGAGCGTTGCTTCGACCTCCGACTTGCCGCCGATCGTGTCGTCGTAGAAGATCACCCGATTGCCGCGTACGTCGAATGGCAACACTCCCCCGCGGCGAGCCAACAAGACGGTCGGCTTGTCGAGGGCGTGAGCATATCCCAGTTCGTAGAACACGTTGGCGTTCGAGGGCGAAATCTCGGCGATCACGACGTCCGAATCCACCAGACTGCCAATGATATCTTCCAGAATCACCCCGGGGCGAAATATGTCGTCCGCACGCTTCACCTCGAACCCGCTCCGCTCGCAGACCGGCGCGATCACTTCCTTGTACAGATTGTCGTAGGTGTCCTCGAACTGCATTACCACGAAGGCCCGTGGGGAAATCCCTTCGAATTGGTAATCGCGAAACTCGACGACGCCATCTCCCGACGCCAACAGGCCGATCTGCGTGCCGATCGGAGGACGCAACTTCTCCTTGATAACTTCGATGCGATCCACCTTCAAGACCACTGACTTCCCGCGAAGCTCCACTTCGACGTCGTGCCAAGCGGCTCCGTCAAGCTGGCCTGCGCGTCCCTTCGCAGCCAGCGACTCACGCTTGCCCTCCACGGGAACCGACCTTACCAAGCCGTAGGCGGACTCATGCCCACCCAATCCAACCGAGTAGTGATGCTCGTCTTCGGTATCGTAGCCGAGCAGAATTCGTCCAACGCAGCGCTCCGGGTCGCTCAGGCGCATGCTGACGGAGATACGTCCGCTCCGCAACTTGGCGGGCGAGAGTGCTATTCCATCCGCCGACTCCCCGGCGCCCTTGAACTTCGCGGAACGCTCCCGGAACGACCAATCTCCGGAGATAGCTGCCCACTGATTGACCTTGCGAACCATTCTTTTGGTCACCTCCCGGGAACGCCGAGGCGGGCGTAGCCAAGGTTATCCAGAATATCGTAGACGCTGGCGGCGATCAGGTCCACCTGCCGATCGCGGAGCTGGTCGAGCAGAGGGCCGAAAAACACGTTGGCGTCGCCGCGGCCCGCCGCGTCCGGGTAGCGGGGGGCGCCGCCGGCGGTGAAGCCGATGGGATAACCGCGCTGCGGGTCGCGGGCGGCGTGCAGCGCCGCGGCTTCCTGCAGCAGGCGGCGGCCGATCTCCTGCGGGACGTAGCTGAAGGCGTTCATCGCCACCACTCCCAACTCACCGAGGCGGCGCTGCTCGGCGGGGGCCAGCCGGCGCACCGAGCTGAAGCCGTGCACCACCAGCCGCGCGCCCAGGCCGCGGGCGGCCAGCTCCTCCAGTACCTGCCATTGCACGCCCACCTGGCGGTTGGTTACCGACTCGGTACCGATATTGGGCACCACCAGCTCGAAGCCGGTGCGCTCCAGGTACTCCTCGATTTGCGCGGGGTCTGAGCTGGCGCTCGTTGCCAGCCCCTGGCCGCCGGCGGCCACCTCCTCCAGGCAGCCTTCCAGCACCTTCTTGCGGCCCGACGCTTCGATGAAGCGGCGGTAGTCGATGGAGTTGGCGACGTTGGCGGCGAACGGCGAATGGGTGTCATCGAACATCACGCTCGAAAACAGGTCCAGAAACTCCGGGTCGCGCAGCAACTCGTTCTGCGAGCGCACGCCGCCGGGCAGGGTGTGATGGCCGTGGTCGTAGTGGTGGACCACGTGCACGGCGCCGTAGTCGGAGTCGCCGGCGCCGGTGAGGGTGGCCAGGAAGCCGGTCGCCAGGCGCGCGTTGCGGTACGCGCGGCGCCGGTAGGCCGCGGGGTCGCCGCCGGCCGAGGGCAGCGCGTGGCCGGCGCGCAGGTAGCGCGGCAGCATCTGCAGGATATAGTGGCCGACGGTGCTGAAGATGCCGATTGGCAGCTCGGCGATGGCGTGGTCGCGGGCGAAGCGGGCGGCGCCTTCGACGATGCCGAGCAGGTGATGCTGGTCGCTGTAGCCGATGCGCGCCATGGTGAGCCGCGCGTCGCCGCAACGCCGGTAGAGGGCCGCGGCCGGCTCGTAGTCGAGGATCAGCGGCATGGCTCTAGTTTAGTAGCGAGTGAGTCGGGTCAGGCGGCTGCGAGCAGCTTGCGCAGGTAGCCGGCCTGGCCGGTGTGCCACGCCAGGTCGAGCAGGAAGTGGTCGAGAAACCACCACCCGGAGCACTCCTTGTCCACCCAGTTGACGTAGCGCTTGGCCGACCACGCGGCGTAGTGCTCGGCCACGAACTGGCGCAGCGTCTGCCAGGCGCGGTCCAGGTAGGCGGCGTGGCCGGCGCCGGTCGGGTCGGGGCCAGGCGCGTCACGGTCGAAGTCGAAAGTGAGGGAGCCCCAGCGGCGGGGGCGGCCGGCGGCGGCGCGGAAGCCCCCGGCCGGCAGCGGGAACCCGGCGGCGTTGAGGTTGGCCGGGACGCGCTCCCCGGAGAGCTGGCCGTAGCAATACCAGAACTCGTCGGCGCAATGGCGCGCCAGCCAGCCGATGCCGTTGTCGATGCCGGGCGGGGTCCACTGCAGTTGGGCGGCAGTCAGGTCGGCGGTAAACCCGCGCAGCCGCTTCTTGAACGACTCCGCCTCCCACAGGTACTGGGCCAAACGCTCATCCATACCGCCCAAGTTTAGCCCGCCACGCGGCCCGCCGCCACCCTGCCGTGCCAAGCACGCACCCTACGCCCGGCGTCGCACCCCACCCGCCCGCGCCCACCGGCGGGGTGACCGGGGCGCCGGCCCCGTGGCATGCTGGCGGCGGGCGGAACGGCAACGTGCAACGCTACCTGGTCACCGGCGCCGGCGGCAACCTGGCGCGCCAACTCACGGACGAACTGCGCTGCCGGGGCAAGGAGACGCTCGGCATCGACTTGGCGCCGCCCCCGGCGCAGCAGCCGGACGCTTGGCAACAGGCCGACGTCACCGACGCGGCGGCGATGATTCGGTACTCGTCGGCGAATTCTCGATAGGTAACGATACCGGCCTCTTCAAGAGCCGCGAGCGTCGCGCCAACCTCGGTATCGACAAGAGCGAGCACCCGGGAGGATGCGCGAATCGTTCCGGCGATCGAAACCAAATTGAGCAACGCGACCGCTTTGACTATCCGCAACTGCCGCGTCGAAAGACCGTGAGTATCCCGAATACGGGTAGTGATTTCGGCCCATCGGCTCGACCGTCCCGCGGAAGTCGGCGCAAGTACACCGCTGTCGACAAAATAGTCATAGACTACATCGAGGCCCACGGTAGGCAGATCCGCATCGGCTGGAAGCTTTGTGGCCTTAAGGAATGCCGCCGCAGTCGCCGACTCAGAACCAGCGAGAAAAGAAAACAACGTGCGCTCGTGCTGTCCATAACGGCTGCACAGCTCGGGCAGAACCATCGTTACGAGAGGATGCAGGGGATAGCAAGTAGCTAACGTAGTCGGGTCCGCTAGATCGGCGACGCCTAGTATCCGCATCTCCTTGGCTGCCCGAACAGCCCAACAGTTGATCCGGTGTTTGAGATTATCGTCGGCAACCTCGAATACCGTACCGATCAAGGCTCGTGTCGCCGGGGCGGTGTCTACGTAGGAGATGTCCTCGAATCGTCCCTGCACCTTGGCCCATTCTCGGCGCAGAGGATCGTCTGCGCGGATCAAGTGGTCTTCGAAAGACAGATGCTGTAAAGTGAGCGCGAAGATGGGAAGCCCGGCTCCTTGACCTGCCTCGGCCAATTGCTGCAGTAGATACGGATCGGTGTCGCGGCCGTCTCCAACCGCTTCGAGATTCTTGCCGAACTCGTCGATAATCAACAACAAGGGTGCCTTCTCTGCAAGACATCGCGCGATCTCGACCAGCGCGGTAGGAGAAGGGCCAGTACGGCGCGGATCGTTCCCGACCATCTCGTCGAGCGCGCGTATCAAAGTTCCAGCCGCCGGGAATCGGTCTGAGCGCGGTATCTTGCCGTACCCACACACGACCGCCGCATGGAGCGCCCGGAGCACAGTGTGATTGACGGGCTCGCGGTTGGCGGTCACCAACGCGCAACTGAACCCGGCTTCAAGGGTTCGGTGGCGTTGATGGGCTTGCCGAATTCGCTTCCCTACCGCTGGCGAGACTTGGTCGACGAGTTTCCAGGCGGTCTCTCGCGTATCGGAAGGGGGACCGAAGGCGGCGTTGAGCAGCAGTGCCAGTGACGATTTGCCAGCCCCGTACGGCCCGGTAATGGACCATGCGCCGCCCGCTGGCCCCTCGGCGGCAGCGGACGCAATCCGATCCACGGCATCAAGAGCGCGTGCAGTTACCACGTATCCGTCAAGTGGCTCGGCCCGGCCGGCATCGCGTTCGAGGTTCGCCGAGCGAGCGAACCGACCGCCAACAGTGATGTGATCCGCAAGTACCGTCATCGTCTCGTCACCACTCGAATGCCAGTCTGAGTGCCTTCATGTGGGGTGTCTGGGTGATAGTATCTGTCGAGAATCGTTGTCGCGATATTCTCCGGTTCTCCGTCCCATGAGAACTGAATCGATCCGGTAGTAACGGTCAGAGCGATCTCCTCCGAGTCGCCAACCGCAGCACTAAGGGCGGCCAGCAGGTCTGACTCACTCAGCTTGAACACCTTCCCGGGTGCGCCCCGTTCATGGGTCAAGCGAGCAATCGTGATCGTGTTTCCGCTGCCTCCGGTGCGTACGACGTAGTCGAGCACGGCATAGGCGACTATCTTCGATGGCAACGTGGGTTTCGGCCCGACGTTGAAACGGTAACCATCAACAGATACTGACCGTCCTATCAGGTTCAGTTCTCGCAACGGGCAGTTGAGTCTATCATCTACTCCGATGCGGCGCGCGCGGTGGGCTGTGGTATAGGTCCGCAGCAGAGCATTGACATCCTTTCCGATCGAGGATCGCTTCGGGATCGTCCAATCCGACACTCCTTCGAGATAAAGTACCACCGCCTCTTCGAGTTGATCTTCGGTGAACTCGACTGCGTGAAACTCGTTGAACGCCAGCCACCATACCGGCAGATCGCAGGGACGGGCCAACAGCTTCCAGTGCAGCAGCCACAGCGTCCCCGGATCCTCCATGTACTGATCCCACCCGGTGTCACCGAAGACTTGTTCACCGAAGTCAGTCGGGGCCATGCTTGGGGACCGACGTCTCGAGGGGGCGGATGCGTCCTCAATCAGTTTAGCCGCACGTCCCCAGAAACGGATTGCTCGGACCATGTTCTTGCCGACTCCGATTTGTACGGGAGCGTCCGCGGCCGTGAAGACATCAGGGTCATCCGCTACAACGGAGTACGCCTTCCGAAACCAGCCGTAGTGAGGGTAAAACGTCTCATGCTTGGCGAACTTCGGCCTGGCAGCGTCAGTGAGCCGCATCTACGCGCACTCCCGGGTCATGGTTCGTACACGATTCACGGCTGCCGCGGTTCGCTCGATTGAATAGTCGATATCTTCTTTGGTCGTAAAGCGTCCCAAGCTGAACCTGACCGTCTCGAAGGCCGCGTCGCGGGCGATTCCCATGGCAAGCAGCACCTCGGACGGTTCTATCGCACCGGAATTGCAGGCGCTACCTGTTGAGACCGCTACAGGGTCGACGTTGGCTACGACAGCGTCCGCGTCGGCACCCACAAAGCGGAGATTGGCGGTGTTCGGGAGCCTGCGCGTCGGGTCTCCGACGTCGACGACGGCTGCGAGCGCCGACTTGAGGCCGGACGTCAGCCGGTCGCGGAGTGTGGCCACCCGCGTCGCCTCGGAGTCTCGTTCCTCGGCAGCGATGTGGGCCGCGGCTCCGAACCCCACGATGCCGGCGACGTTCAACGAACCTGACCGCAGCCCCCGCTCGTGTCCGCCGCCGTGGATGATCGGACGCAGCCGTTGCAGCCCACGGCGAGTGCCGACCAGGGCGCCTACGCCCATCGGGCCGCATATCTTGTGGCTGCTTACTGATACCAAGTCCGCGCCGACCTGTTCCAGGTCGAAAGGCAAGCGACCAACTGCCTGCGTCGCGTCGCAATGGAACAGCGCCCCGGCGGAATGCGCCAGCTCCGCGACTTCCTCCACCGGGTTCAGCACTCCGGTCTCGCTGTTGGCGGCCATCACGGAAACCAGCAGTACGTCGGGGCCGATCATCGACTCCAATGCGTGCACGTCGGCAGCTCCCCCTTCATCCACAGGGATGACGTCCAGCTTCGCCATCCTCTGCTCGTCGAGCCGCCGGGCTGTCTCGCGCACCGATGCGTGCTCGACCGCTGAGACCAGTATCCTTGGACGATCGACGGGAGACCCTTCAACGACGCCTCGGAGCGCCAAGTTGTTGGACTCGGTGGCGCCTGCGGTGAACACGACGCTCGATGGACGTCCGCCCACCAGGGCAGCGACTTGCTCTCGCGCTTCGTCTACTGCCGCCGCTTGGCGTTGGCCGAACCGGTGATTGGACGAGGCATTTCCTGACTCGTCGGTCAGGACCGGTACCATGATCGCGGCGACGCGAGGATCAAGCGGGGCCGAGCCGTTGTAGTCCAGGTAGACCTCCCTCACGAGAATAACCGATCCCGGGTAATGATCAGCTCCGTAACGCGGGCCACGTTGACCGCCGGTATCGGCGACCGACGGAACGGCAAGGTACGAGAATCATGCAGCGCTACCGGCTTGACCATCGTTAGACCCATGATATACCAATCAACAGCCGCGCGACAGCAGCGCTTTTGTATGCTCCAGCGCCGCTTCGAGCGCGCTGAGCGCCTGCCGCCGCCGGGCGGCCGGCGGCACTACCCTGCGAGCCGGCTGGCCTACGGCTGCGTGGCGCAGCGCAACGCTTCCTCGACGGCGACGTGAATGGCATGCGCGGACTCCGGCGCTACCTCTACCTGAGCACGGCCATCACGTCGGCGGCGTCCACCAGGTGGACGCCGGTCGCGGCATCGGTCTTGGCCGCGGCCTCCGGGACGAACAGCGCGCTGACCACCTCCAGGTCCGTTGCTCCGGGTAGCGCGCCGGCGCCGGGCCGCGGTGCGGCCCGGGACACGGCGCCGCGCCGCGCGGACCACTTTGCCTCGCCGACCAGCAGCCGCCTGCCGTCGACCGAGCGCGCCACGACGTCGAACTCCGGGGCGTTGCCGCGCCAGTAACGCCGCGCCGGCTCCCACGGCCCCAGGCGGGCCAGCGGAGTGTCGCCCCGGTGCAGCACGGGGACCGCCATGCGGCACAGCTCCTCCCACGCGTACGCCTCCAATCCCGGCCGGCGGCGCTCCCAGTAACGGAGCCGAGTTTCGCGCGGCGCTTCCGCCAACGCCGCCCGGTGCGGGGCGGCGACGGCGAACCACAGGCGCAGAAACGGGTCGTCGATGCCGTAGAGGCTGCGCTTGCCTTTCGCCGGACTGCTCCCGAACGGAGTCTCCCGGCGCACGAAGTTCATCTCCGAGAGGGCGGTTAGTGGCCGCGACAGGCTCGACGCCGGCTTGCCGAGCCGGCCAGCGATCTCGCTGAGGCGGTGGGCGCCGGCGCCGATGACGTCCAGCAGCGGCCGCAGCGCGGTGGCCGGCGGCACTTCGGACCGGAGCAGGCGGTCCGGTTCGTCGTGCAGCGGGCCGGCGGGATCGAGGATCAGGCCGTCGACCGCCGCGTCGAAGTCGCCGCCGTAGGGCTCGGCCAGCTCCCAATAGCGCGGCATGCCGCCCCAGATCGCGTAGGCGGACACCAAGCTGCGAGGCGGTTCCGCGGTGAAGACGTCGGCCAGGTATCCCGGTCTCAGCGGGCGTACCGCGAACGCCTCCGCGGCGCGCCCGTACAGCGGGGCGGCGGCGCTCAACACCGCGCCGTGCATCATGCGCAGGCTCGACCCGCTCACCACCAGGCAGGGCCGCCGCGCCGGGCCATCCAGCCAGTTCTGCAGGACCGCGGCCAGCGCCGGGTCGGCGGCGATCAGATACGGCAACTCGTCCAGGATGAACGGTCCCGGCCAGCGCGCGTCCGCGGCGGCGGCCGAGAGGCGCCGGAAGAACGAGCGCCAATCCGGGTACTCCACTTCCTCGAACCCGGAGAACCGTTCCGCGACCGCGGCGGCCAAGTAGCGCCGCTGCACCGCGGGGGCCGACTGATCCGCAACGGTGTAGAGGCCGTCGCAGCGTCGCGACCACTCAAGAAGCAGCCGCGACTTGCCTACCCGGCGGCGCCCCCAGATAGCCGCAAACCCGCCGGAGGACCGCGCCACACGGTCGAGCCGCCGCAGTTCGTCGTGACGATCAAGAAACTCCATCGCCCTATTATACCGCCCGAAATAATGCGGAAGCGCATAATCCAAGCACGCCGGTCGTGTGCTACGGCGTGAGCGAGAATGCGCCCGATGCGCGGGCAGCGCTCGCTACTTTCCCGGTGCGGACGGCGGTTCCCGCAGGCCGTTCACTCCACCCCGGCGGCGTGGCGGACGGCGTTGCGGATTGCGGCGCTGACGCACTCGACCGCCAACCCGGCGACCAACTCGAACGGCGCGGCGCGGCCCCCGGCCGCCAGCGCGTACGCGGTGTCACCGTCGTGCGTAGTGTGCGCCGGCAGCACGGCGCGGGCGATGCCGTCGTGGGCGCGTTGCGCCAAGCGCCCCGCTTCGGGCTTGCTCATGGCGGCGTCGGTGAGCACCGCCACCAGGGTGGTGTTGGTGCCGACGATCGGTGTTGCGTCGGGCCGCCAGCGCTCCGGCACGTGGCGCGCCAGCCAGCCGCCGTCCGCGGCGCGCGCGCCGGCCAGCACCTCGCCATGCTCATCCAGCACGTCGCCGACCGCGTTCACCACTGCCAACGCTGCCACCAGCGTGCCGCCGGAGCGGCGCTCGGCGTAACCGAGGCCGCCCTTCATCATCGCGTCGGGTCCGCCCCACTTGCCGACGCTCGCGCCCGCGCCCGCTCCGGCGTTGCCCTGGGCGGCCGCCGGGAGCGGCAACGGCCGCGCCGCCAAGCACGCCGCGTAGCCCAGCTCCGCGTCCGGGAACGCGCGGCCCGCGGTCAGCGACAGGTCGTAGATCACGCTGGCGGCTACCAGCGGAATCGGCTTGACCGGCGTCGGGTACCCGATGCCGCGTTCCGCCAGGTAGCGCATCACGCCATCGGCGGCGGCCAGTCCGAACGCGCTGCCGCCGGTAAACAGCAAGGCGTCCAGCCGTGCGATCGGCTTGTCCACTGCCAGCAGCGCCGTCTCGCGTGACCCGGGCGCCGGCCCCCGCACGTCCACCCCGGCAACGGTGCCTTCCGGACAAAGTATCACCGTGCACCCGGTCGGCTGCCGGGGATGTACCGCGTGACCGACCCGAAACCCTACGTTCGGCCCGTCCGTCACCGCTTACCCGCGATATAATCGCTTTTCGGGGTAGCCGCCGGTTAGCCGACCGCGGGCAGCTCCGCCAGCGCCGCGTCGATGCGCTCCTGCGGATACTCGTAGTTGACGAGCTGGCCGTCGAGGAACGCGCGGTACGCCTGCATGTCGAAGTGGCCGTGGCCGCACAAGTTGAAGGCGATCACCTTCGACTCGCCGGCTTCCTTGCAGCGCAACGCCTCCTCAATGGCGACGTGAATGGCATGCGCGGGCTCCGGCGCGGGCACGATCCCCTCGGTACGCGTGAACAGGCGGGCCGCCTCGAACACCGGCACCTGCGCCACGGCGCGCGCCTCGATCAGGCCCAGGTCGTGCAGGTGGCACACCAGCGGCGCCATGCCGTGGTAGCGCAGGCCGCCGGAGTGAATCGGCGCCGGCACGAAGGAGTGGCCGAGCGTGTACATCTTGAGCAGCGGCGTGGTGGCCGCGGCGTCGCCGAAGTCGTAGCGGTACTGCCCGCCGGTCAGGCTGGGCGCGGCCTGCGGCTCGACCGCCACGAAGCGGGTGGCGCGGGCGCCGTTCAGCTTGGCGGGCACGAACGGGAAGATGAATCCGCCGAAGGAGGAACCGCCGCCGGTGCAGCCCACCATCACGTCCGGGTAGACGCCGGCGCGCTCGAACTGCGCTTGCGCCTCCAGGCCGATCACGGTCTGGTGCAGCAGCACGTGGTTGAGCACCGATCCCAGGCAGTACTTCTTGCTGCCGCCGCTGGTGGCCGCGGCCTCCACCGCCTCCGAGATGGCGATGCCGAGCGATCCCGGCGAATCGGGCTGGCGCTCCAACACCTGCCGGCCCGCCTTGGTGGCGGACGACGGACTGGCGGTGACGCCGGCGCCGTAGGACTCGATCATCGAACGGCGGTAGGGCTTGCCGTCGTAGGAGACGCGCACCATGTACACTTCGCAGTTGACGCCCAGGAACGCGCCGGCCATCGCCAGCGCGCTGCCCCACTGTCCCGCGCCGGTCTCTGTGGTGAGCTGCGTCACCCCTTCCTCGCGGTTGTAAAACGCCTGCGCCACCGCGGTGTTGGGCTTGTGCGAACCGACCGGCGAAACGCCCTCGTACTTGTAGTAGAGACGCGCGGGGGTATCGAGCTCCTGCTCCAGGCGCCGCGCCCGGAACAGCGGCGTCGGGCGCCAAAGCCGGTAAATCTCGCGCACCGGTTCGGGGATCGGGATCTCCCGCTCCCGGCTGACCTCCTGCTTGATCAGCTCCATTGCGAACAGCGGCGCCAAGTCATCGGGGCCGACCGGGTCCATCCGCCCCGGATGAATCACCGGCGGCAGCGGCTCCGGCAGGTCAGCCTGGATGTTGTACCAAGCGGCGGGAATCTCGGACTGCGGCAAATCGAAGCGAATCGTCTCCATTCGGTTACTCCACTGATGCCCGGAAGAGGACTCGAACCTCCACAGCCGTACGGCCACTAGACCCTGAACCTAGCGTGTCTACCAATTTCACCATCCGGGCAGGGCAGCCATAACTTACCGAAGCCTTGCGACACCTGTCAACACGTTGCCGCCGCCGCAGCGCGGCCGGGCCGCTCGCCCGACGACGGACGCCGGGCGGGCGGCGTCAGGCGGCGCCCTGGCCGACGGTGTCGGTGGCGCCGGTGAAGCCGGGGCCGCCCGCGGCCGCGTAGCCGTGGCTGGCGCCGGAGCGGTCCGGGCTCACCCAGAAGGAGTAGAGCGCCGCGTCGCGCAGGTGGAAGCGCAGCCGCACCGCCCGGCCCGCGAACTCCGCCAGGTTGCCGCCGTTGCCCCAGGTCACCGCCTGCTGAGTGGCGTCGCCGGTCACCGGCGCGCAGCGCTCGCGCGAACAGTGCCCGAGCGGGTTGCCGGCCTCGTCCAGCGCCTCCACCCGCAGCTCGCCGCCCGCGGCCGCGGCGTTGACGAACAGATGGCTGCCGGTGAAGCGCAGCGGGCGGGTGGTCAGCACGCCGCCGTCGGCGCCGGCGGCGTGAGACACGAAGCCGTCGCGGCGCAACGTCGCCAGCCCGGTGCTGCCGCCGGCGTACATGTGCGCGCCCAGCTTGGGCGAGATGCCGGAAAAGGCGCCGAAGTAGAGGTAGATCTGGTCGCCGACGATCAGGCAGCACCCTCCGCAGGAGTGAATGTAGTCGCGGTTCCAGTCGCCCGGCTGGTGGGTGCCGGCCACGATCGGGGTGCGGTCGCGGCGGTCGAAGTGAAACCCGTCGCGGCTGTAGCCCACCAGCAGCTCGGTGATCTTGGGGAATCCGCCGGCCTCGCAGATCTCGTTGGGCGGTCCGCGGTGGATCATGAAGAACCCCAGCATGAGACTCTCGTAGCCCACCGCGTCAATGTTGTAGAGCTGCGTCTGATAGCCGTGCTCGGGCGCCGGCGGGTCATGATCGTCGGCGCCGGCCCAGTGGGCGACCTCCTCCCGCTCCCAGGCGGCGCCGGCGAACAGGTCGGCGTGCTCGTGGTAGCCGCGCAGGCGCCCGACCGGGGGCGCGCTGGTGCGGATGCTGTACACCCAGCGCTTGCGGAACGGGTTGTAGAAGATGGTAGTGTTGTCGCCGCAACGGCCGGTGGCGGCGCGTTCGCGCCAGTGGATGCCGTCGGCGGATGAATAGACGTGGCCGCCTACCCAGTCGTTGGTGGTGCCGGGACCGCCCAGCTCGCCGTAGCGGTACCCGGCGCCGCGCTTGCGGTGGTAGGCGAACATCTTGAAGCGTTCGTCGGCGCGTGCGGTCTCCAGGTCCAGCCACACCCCGACGCCGTCGCGCTGATAGCTCGGCCGCAGCGGCAGCACGCGGTTGGTGCCCGGCTCCACGTCCAGCGCCGGGCGCTCCCAGTGCACGCCGTCGAGGCTGGTGGCCAACGCCACGCCGTCGAACCAGCCGGCGTGATACCACAGCTTGAACAGTCCGTCGGCGGGGTCGTAGAAGGCGCCGTCCTTGAACGGGCAGGCCACGGGGCACAGCCCGAAGTTCATCTCCAACGGCGTTTCCGGCGCCAGCACCGGGCTCGCCTCGTGCAGCACCGGGGTATGGAACTCGCGCCGCAGCGAGCTCTCGGCGATCAGAAACTCGTCCACCAGGAGTTGCCGCCCCACGTCGATGGGGATTACCGCCGGCGGCTGCTCCAGGTAGGGAACCGGCGCCGGCTCCCGCTCCTGCGGCGCCAACCCGCGCGGCGGCCAGACCGCGGGCCGCTCAATCCCGTTGTAACTCACCGCGCCTACCGCGCCTGTTTCTCCCGTGCCTTCGCCGTTGCCCATATCCGCTTCGCCTCCTCCTCGGTGACCTCGGTGCCGTCGAACACGAACGGCTTGCGCCGCCGCATCTTGGCCACCACCTCGTCCGGCACCTCGCGCGCCGCGAAGTAGCCGCTCCGTTCGGCCAGTAGCGCGCAGATTACGACGTCCCACAGCAGGTCGCCAAGTTCCTCCCGCAGATTGGCGCGGTCCCCGTTGGCGACCGCCTGCAGGACCTCGTCGGCCTCCGCGCGCAGCCCCGGCGCGTACTGCTCCACGGTCCGCGCCGTGGTCCACGGGCAGCGCGCCAGCACCTTGCGCGCCGCCGCCACCAGTTCCGCAAGGCTGTCCGTCACAACCGCACTATATCCCCTATGCCGTGCCTCTTCCTGCTGCCGGAGCACAAACTACTCGCCAGCGCGGCCCGCGCGCTCGGTCAGCGGCTCGCCCGAAGAAGAGGCAGGCGGCGCACAGTTGACCCGTTCGGGCACATGCATTATCATCCCAATAAGTGGTTCGCGTTAGGTACTGAAGCTCCTGTGAGGCGCGGAGGTCCTACTTGCGGAGTCCTTGAACGATCAAGTTGTGTCGTTGAAGAGACGTGGCGCACCGACCTGGAGCCCGGCTGGAATTGTACAGTTCCGATGGGTTGGCGACGTGCGTTGAAAGGCGTGAAGGTGTAAGCGCATTACGCCGGTACTACTTAAGCAACTTGACGGGCGATGGCTGCAACAGCACTACCAAAGAGCACTTTCAAGAAATTGGTAGTTCCGTTGCAGGCACCCGCCCCTAATTGATCAAGGTGCCCTGGGGGCAGCGCCGGCTTTCGGCGGTCAGGCGGAGCGGGGGTGCAGGGTGCCCTCGGTGCGCAGGCGGTCCACGGCGCGGCCGAAGGCGGCCAGGGTGGCGTCGACGGCAGCGGCATCGTGCACGGCGGACACGATGTAGGTGACACCGCGCATGGCGTCCACGCCTTCGTTCAGCAAGGCCAGCCGGAAGCGTTGCGCGGCCTCCCCGTCGCGGGAGGTGCTCAGTTGCGGTCCGGCCGCGGCCACGGAAGCCGGGCTGCCGTCGCCGGCGACGTTGGGCGCCACGTGCAGCAGGGAGGCGTCGCGGTAGGCGAAGCCCTGCGCGCCGCACTCCGCGAACAGCCGGTTCATGCCGGAGCACAACTGCGCGGCGGCGCGGTCCGCGCGCTCGGTCAACGGCTCGCCGGCCACCAGCCCGAGGCAGGCGGTGCCGGCGGCGGCGCTCAGCGGGTTGGCGTTGAAGGTGCCGGGGTGCGCCACCCGCCGCGCCCCGCCCGGCATGGCGATCTGGTCCAGAATCTCGGCGCGGCCTCCCACCGCCCCGCCCGGCAGCCCGCCGGCGACGATCTTGGCCATGGTGGTCAGATCGGGCCGGATCCCCAGCCGCCGCTGCGCCCCGCCGGGGGTGACGCGGAAGCCGGTTACCACCTCGTCGAAGATCAGCAGCACGCCGTGACGCTCGGTGGCGGCGCGCAGGTGGCGGACGAACTCGGCGGCTACCGGCTGCCGCCCGCTGGCGGCGCCGGTGGGCTCGATGATCACCGCCGCGAGGTCGCGGTCGGACGCCAGGATGCGGTCCAGCAGCTCGGCGTCGCCCGGCGCAATGACCTGCACCGTGCCGCCCACCGCCGCCGGGATGCCGGGACCGGCGAACCGCGCCCCCTCAGCCCCGGGGCTGGCCGCGGCGTAGTCGTTCCAGCCGTGGAAGTGGCCGGCGAAGCGCAGCACCTTGGTGCGTCCGGTAAAGGCGCGCGCCAAGCGCAACGCCATCAGGGTGGCCTCGGTGCCGGAGCTGTGGAACCGTACCCGCTCCACCGAGGGCATCAGCCGCTGCACCGCCTCCGCCCACTGCAGTTCCAGCTCGGTATTGCCGCCCAGGTGGGTGCCGCGTTGCATCTGCTCGGTGACCGCGGCCACGACGGCGGGATGGCTGTGGCCGAGCAGCAGCGCGCCGTGGCCCATCACGTAATCGACGTACTCGTTGCCGTCCAGGTCCCTCTTGCGCGCGCCGTTCGCCGTGGCCAGCACGATCGGGAACGGCTCCAGGTAGCGGGCGTCGTGGGTCACGCCGCCGGGAAACGCCCCGCCGGCGCGCCGATATACCTCCGCCGACCGCGGGTGCCGGCTCAGATATTCCTGCTCGATGGTCACGGAGAACCCGGAAGCGGCCGGCGCGCGGCCGCCGTCAGTCGACGCTGACGGCGGTGCCGCTGGCGCTCACCATCAGCATGCTGCCGCCGGAACCGATCACCTCGTAGTCCAGGTCGACGCCCACCACGGCGTTGGCGCCCTGCTGGCGGGCCGCGTCCCCCATCTCTTGCAAGGCCAACTCGCGGGCTTTGCCCAGTTCCTGCTCGTAGGCGGCGGAGCGTCCGCCCACCACGTCGCGGATGCCCGCGAAGAAGTCCTTGAAGATGTTGGCGCCGACGATCGCCTCTCCGGTAACGATACCGCGGTATTCGCGGATACTCTTGCCCTCAAGCGTGGGCGTAGTGCTCAGAATCATTGCGCGCCATCATACCACAACTTCGCTGCCGCCGCATCGGTCACCGCTCCTCCGCGGGGCGCCGCAGTACGATGCGGTCTTCTTCCAGCTCCACCTGCAGGCGGTCGCGGCCTTCCACTCCCAGGGCGCGCAGGTAGTCGCCGGGCACCTGCAGGCGCCCGGCGCGGTCCACCACCGCCAACTCCTGGTGGCTCTCCGCCTCCTCCATGTGCGCCGCAAGCTGCGCCATCTCGTCGGCGTAAGTGCCGCGGCGGATGAACTCGCTGCTGGTGCGCCCGTCGCGGATCGCCACCACCCGGTCCACCGCCTGCGCCACGCGCCGATCGTGGGTCACGATCACCACCGTCACGCCCAACTCGCGGTTGACCATGCGCAGCGCCTCCAGCACGCCGGCCGCGGTGCGCCCGTCCACGCTGCCGGTGGGTTCGTCGGCCAGCACCAGCGGCGGTTCGTTGGCCAGGGCAATGGCGATGGCCACCCGCTGCTGCTCACCGCCGGAGAGCTGCGCCGGACGGCTGTGCAGGCGATGCGACATGCCCACCAACTGCAGCAGCTCCTCCGCCCGGCGGCGGCGCTCGGTGCGCCCGGTGAGCAGCATCGGCACCTCCACGTTCTGCACCGCGGAAAGGTAGGGAATCAGGTTGCGGGCGCTGTTCTGCCATACGAACCCCACCTTCTCACGGCGGTAGCGGATCAGCTCGTTGCGCGACAGCGCCAGCAGGTCGCGGCCGGCCACCGTGATCTTCCCCGCGGAGGGCAGGTCCAGGCCGCCGATTACGTTGAGCAACGTCGACTTGCCGCTGCCGCTGTTGCCGATGATCGCCATCAGCTCGGCGTCGGCCACCTCCAGGTCGAGGCCCTGCAAGGCGATCACCTCGAACTCGTCGGTCTTGTAGATGCGTACCAGGTTTTCGCAGCTAATCACGGCGCGGCCCTCCCGGCGGGAGTCCCTTCCGGCGACGGTTCCGGCGGCGTCCCTGCCGCCGGCCGGTCGGGCGCCCCTTCCGCCGGCGCGCCGGCCGGCGCCACCCCGGCCGGCGCGCGCCGCACCACGCGGCCATCTTCCAACTGCACCACGTGATCGGCAAGCTCGATGATGTAGGGGTCGTGGCTGCTCATCACCACGGTCACGCCCTGCTCCCGCACCAGCCGGCGCACCAGGCCGATCACCTGCAGGCCGGTATGGGTATCCAGCTCCGCGGTCGGCTCGTCGGCAAACAGCAGCGCCGGCTCGTGCGCGATGGCGCGGGCAATGGCCACCCGCTGCTGCTCGCCGCCGGACAGCTCTCCCGGGCGGTGATCCATGCGCCCGCGCAGCCCCACCAGGGAGAGGCAGTGGCGCGCCCGCTCCTCGCGCCGCGCGTCGTCGTAGCCGGCCACGCGCAGGGCAAAGTCGACGTTCTCGAACGCCGACATCACCCCGATCAGGGCCACCGACTGGAACACGAAGCCCATGCGCCGCCGCCGCAGCTCGTCGCGCTCCCCCTCGCGCAGCCCCACGATGTTGCGGCCCTCAAACTCCACCCGCCCGCTGCTGGGATAGTCGAGCGCGCCGAGGATGTTGATCAGCGTGGTCTTGCCGGAGCCGGACGGCCCCTGCAGGATGGTGAGCCGCGCCCGCGGCACGCGCACGCTCACCTGCCGCAACGCGTACACGGTGGCGCCGCCCACGCGAAAGCCGCGGTTCAGCTCGACCGCGGTCAGCACGAACGGCGCCGCGCTTCCTGCCGAACCCCCTGCCGCTCGCGCTGCCACGCTCCCCGCCACGCCGCCACGCGCCGAGCCTCCCCCCGCGCGCCGCTCCGCGAACCCGGCGCCGCCGCCGGCACCGCTCCCGTAGCCTCCGCCGCCGCCCAAGCTGCTCACTCTTCTCCCAGCTTGAGGGCCTGGTGAATGTCCAGGCGCGCCAGCAAGGTGCGGAACAGCGCCGCGCCGAGCAGCAGCAGCACGCCGGCCACCACGTAGATGCGCACCAGGTCGGCGGCCTCGGTGGCAACCCGGAACGGCGGCACCTGGTCGGTGGCGGAGTACACCACCTGCAGCAGCGGCACGTACAGCAGCGCCGCCACCCGCCCGATCACCACCCCGGCGGCGATCGCCGCGCCGGTGATCAGGAGCTGCTCCACCACCAGCATCGCCAGCACCCGCCGGCTCGACATGCCGATGGCGCGCAGCACCCCGAACTGCAGCATGCGCCCGCGCAGGATCAACACCCAATACATCATGAAGCCCGCCACGCTGATCAGCATCGCCACCGAAAACCCCAGGGTCAGCACCCCGTTGGTGCCCTGCAGCAACGGATCGTTCTTGGCTTCGATCACCCGCTGCGAGGCGTCCTCCAGGCTCACGATGTCCAGGTCGCGCTCCTCGATGGCGTCGTAGATCGCCGCGCTGGAGCTGCGCGGCGCCCGCTTGGCCCAGATTTCGTACGGCTCGATCGCCATCTTGGCCCGGATGTAGTTGAAGTTGGCCACCACCAGCCGCGGCGTGGAGCGCCCGCCCACCGGCATGAAGGTGGGCCAGTAGTCGACGAAGCCGTACACCACGCCGTCCACCACGTCCTGGCCCGACCAGGTGACCAGGATGGTGTCGCCGCGCTTGACGTCGTACTCGTCGGCAATCGAGGTGGACAGCAGCATCGCCTTGGGATCGGAGGTGAGCCGGTTCAGGTAGTGATACCAGTGCACGGGCAGCAGGTCGCGGCGGAACCACGCCACCTGCCCGAACTCGCCCGGCACCACCGCCAGCATCTCCGCCATGGTGCGGCGGTTGCCCGGCATCTGCACCTGGGCGCGCGCCTGGCGCAGCACCCGCGTCACGTGCTCCAGACCCGGCAGCTCCGTGAACGGCTGATAGGGGGGCTCCCGGTACTTGACGGTGGTGCTGCTGGTGGTGACCGCGGCGGCCGGCCCCCCCGGTCCGCCGCCGCCCGGGCCGCTCGGCGGCGGCGCGTCGCTCGGAAAGTAGGGCCGCAGCGTGAGGTCGGCCCCCGCCGCGTAGTAGATGCGCTCCTCGATGTTGCGGTTTACGGTGCGCGCCGCGCTGCTGTTGTAGATGCCCAGCGCCAGGGTCAGGATCAGGAACACCATCAGGAACTGCTCGTGGCCGCGCGCCCGCGCCACCTGGATAAAGGCCGCGTAGAACGCCGGCGACCAGCGCCGCCGGGCTACCCGGAACAGCCCCTGCACCAGCACCGGGAACAGGCGCAGCGCCAGCATGCCGCAGCCGAGGATGAACACCACCGAGGTGAGGAACAGCAGCGGATCCAGCGGCAGGTCGGAGCCGGTGGCCGCGGTGAGCAGCAGAATCTCGCGCCGCTGCCGGAACTGCACCAGCCCGTAGACGGCAATCGCGATCAGCACCAGGTCCAGGTAGTAGCGCCGCCAGAAGGTGTAGCGCCGCGCGCGCGCGCCGCGCCCCCGCAGCTCGACGATGGAGGTGCGCGCGGCGCGGGTAGCGGGCAGCAGAGTGGCCACCAAAAAAATGCCCGCCCCGGCCAGGGCGAAGTAGTAGGCGCGCAGGTTGATGCCGGCCGGCAGCGCGGTGCGGCCCACGAACTCCAGAAACCCGTTGGCGGCGCCCAGGAAGCGCACGATCAGCAACGCCAGCGGCGGTCCCAGCCCCAGCGCGGTCACGCCGAGCAGCAGACTCTGCACCAGGTACACGGTGAACAACTGCGAGCCCGCGGCGCCGCGGCTTTCCAGCACCGCGATCTCCGCCAAATCGCCCTCCACGATGAGCTGCGACACCATGTACATGAAGAACGCCAGCACCAGCACGATCGGCACGTGCAGGAACGACAGGGTGATCTTCAAGATCGCCGCGCGCCGGTTGTAGTCGTCCAGCAGCTTGGCGATGCCGAAGTTCAGCTCCACGCGGCGGTCCGCGGAGGCGCGCAGGTACTCGTCGTAGCGGCGCAGCAGGTTGGGCACGTTGGCGAGGGTGATCTGGTGATAGTCCAGCGCGAAGTGCCAGGCGCCGGTGGTCAGGTTGCGGGTTGGCTGGTAGAGGAAGTCGCGCAGGAAGGTGTCGTAATTGATAAGAAAACTCTCGCCCAGCGAGGTGAAGCGCTGGAACCAGTACAGGTCGCTGGGGTCACTCTTGGTGAACACCCCCACCACCTTGACCTCCAGGCGCGGCTCGTCGGCGAGCAGGTCGTGCAGCAGGTAGGTGCGGTCCAGGATCAGCTCCAGCTCCTGCATCGCCGAGGCGGTGACGATCGCCTCGTACACGCCGTCCACCGGTTGCGGGCGGAACATGCGCCCGTGCACGATGGTCACGTGCTGCTCCAGCTCCTGCAGCGCCTCTACCCGGCTGAAGCGCTTGACCACCTCCACCTGCCGCTCCTCCGGCTGCGGGCGAATATCGTACAGGTAGTCCAGGGTAATGCGCTTCATGGAGGCCGCCACCGGCACCCCGAGGTTCGGCACCAGGGTAGTGAGGATCTCCTGTTCCAGGGCGTCGTGGAACGGCGCCTTGGCCCCCGGCTGCTCCACCAGCCGGTAGAAGTTGTAGATCGCCGCGGTGGCGCCGGGGTAGCGCCCGGTCCGTTCCTGGTAGCGCTCCAGGTCGCGGGTCAGGAGGCGCTGCAGCACGCCGTCGGTGTAGATCGGGATGCTGGCCAGCAGCGCGACCGACAGCACCGAGCCGGCCAGGAGGGCCAGCACCAACCAGCGGTTGCTGGCCATCTTGCGCAGCACCAGGACTAGCGTACGATCACCTCCTCGCCGGCCTCCAGCCCGGCTACCACCTCGGCCTGGGTCGGAGTCTGGATGCCGACCTCCACGTTGCGCTCCTCGCGCAGCCCGTCGGCGAGGACGTAAACGAAGCGCCGCCCCAGGTAGGTTTGCACCAGGTTGCGCGGCAGCACGATCACTCCCTCGCGCCGCGCGCGAATCAGCACCACGCTGGCGGTGTCTCCCTTCTCCACCTCCGGCGGCAGCCCCGGCACCCGCATCAGCACCAGTTCGCGCGCCTCCTCGGGCGCGTCGCGCGGCACGTTGAGGGGGGTCATGACCACCTCACCCGGGAACTTCTCGCCGCGCACGTCCACGGCGACGTCGGCGCCGAGGGCGAATTCGGAGCGCTTGGGGCCGCTGTAGCTGAGCAGAATCTCGCTGGGGTCGGCAATCTGGACCACGGTGCGGAACGCCTGCACTGACTCGCCCTCGCTCAGCGGGGCGATGTACACCACTTCGCCGGCCACCGGGGCGCGCAGTTGCGACTTGGCCAACTCCTCTTCGAGCTGCCGGAGCTGCAGGCGCGCCAGCTCCACGTCCAGCTCCGCGTTCTCAATGGTGAAGCGGTTGGCGTTACCCGCCCGGGCGCGTTCCGCCTGCAGCTCCGCCTTGCGCAGCAGGATCTCGTGGCGCCGCAGGTCGAGCCGCAGCCGGTCGGTGTCCAGCTCGGCCACGAGCTGCCCCGCGCTCACGTCGTCGCCGTAGCGCACGTAGATGCCGCGCAGCGGCCCGCTGCGAAAGCGGAACTTCAGGGAGTGCTGGCTGGGATAGATGAACACGCCGCCCACGGTCACCTTGTCCTCGATCACCCCTTGCTCCGCGATTACGGTGCGGTAATTGATGTCGGGCGTCTTGAGCAGCGGCGGGGCCAGCACGCTCTCCTCCTGCGGCAGCAGGAAGCAACCGCCGGCCAGCGCCGCCAGCGCCAGCGCCGCGCCGCCCGCCACGCGGCTGCGCCGGCGCCTCACGCGCATCCCCGCCTCACCGCCACCCCCGCGAGGCGCGGTCATGCACCGCCCCGCCGGCGCTCGCACCACCAAATTTGCACGCTGCCGAACGTAGCATCACCGCGCCGGCACTGAACAGCACCGGGTGAGTCGCCGACAGTAGGAGCCGGCGTGGCGCAAATCGCAGAACGGGGTGAGGCGGCCCGCCGCCGGCAGCGCCGCACTGGCGCCCGCGCGCCGCGTCAGGGCTGCCGGCCCGCCGCCGCGGCGGTTGGCTCGACTGCCTCGCCGTACAAAAAGCAGGCCGCGGCGCGGTCCGGGTCGGTGCGCTGCAGCGCCGGCGCCCGCCGCCCGCACTTCTCCATCACCTGCGGGCAGCGGTCGGCAAACTTGCAGCCGCCCCCGGCGTGGCGCAGCACCACGCTGTCGGCCGGCGCCGTCTCCACGTTTTCGCCCCACTTGAGATTGGGATCCGCCTGCGGGATCGAATCCACCAGCAGCCGGGTGTAGGGGTGCTTGGGGTCGCCGATCACCTTGCGCACCTCCCCGCTCTCGGCCACCGAGCCCTGATACAGCACCAGGATGTCGTCGGCAATCTGGAACGCCGTGGTCAGGTCGTGGGTGATGTAGAGGATGGCGATGCCCAGTTCCCGGTTCAGCTTGCGGATGCTCTCCAGGATCGTGGCGCGCAACGACGCATCCACCATCGACACCGGCTCGTCGGCCACGATCACGCTCGGCTTGAGCAGCAGCGCCCGCGCCACCATCACCCGCTGCCGCTGGCCGCCGCTGAGCTGATGGGGAAACCGGCCCAGGGTTTCCTCGGGGCGCAGACCGACGGTTTCCAACGCCTCCACGATCAGCTCCCGCGCCTCCCCCCGCGACTCGGCCAGGTGGAAGTTGTGCACCGGCGTGTTGAGCACGTGATCGACCCGGTAGAACGGATTGTACACCTCGAACGGGTCCTGGAACACCGGCTGGATCTCGCGCCGGAACTCGCTGCGCTGCTCGCGGCTCATCGCCGCGACCTCGCGCCCGCGGTAACGCACGCTGCCGCTGGTGGGGCCGATCAACCCCAGCAGCAACCGCGCCAGCGTGGTCTTGCCGCTGCCGCTCTCACCGGCGATGGCGGTGATGCGCGGCGGGTCCGCGGCCACGCTGAAGGTCAGGTTGTCCACCGCGGTCACCGTGGTCTTGTCGAACATGCGCCCGCCGAACACCTTGGTCACCTGATCCAGCTCCAGCAGCGGAGCCCCCGCGGTGCTCACGCGGCGCCCCCGGCCGCGGCGCCCGGCTGATGCAGGTGACAGCGCGTCCAGCGCTGCGGGCGCACCTCGTCGTAGCGCGGCACCTCCACCCGGCAGTGGGCCATGGCCGACGGGCAGCGCGGGTGAAACACGCAGCCGTCCGGCAGCTCCAGCAGCCGCGGCGGCAGGCCGGGAATCCCCACCAGCTCGCGCTTTGCCTGCAGCGTCGGCAGGCTCTCGATCAGCAGCCGGGTGTAGGGGTGCAGCGGCGCCGCGAATACCTCAGGGACCGGGCCGCACTCCACCAGCTCGCCGGCGTACATCACGCCGATGCGGTCGGCGAACTGCGCCATCAGCCCCATGTCGTGGCCCACCAGGATCACCGCGGCGTGCAGCCCCTCCTGCAGCCGCCCCAGGGTGTCCATGATCTGGCGCTGCACCACCACGTCGAGGGCGCTGGTGGGTTCGTCGGCCAGAATCACCTTGGGGCCGAGCGCGGTGGCGATCGCCAGCGCCACCCGCTGCTTCATGCCGCCGCTCAGTTCGTGGGCGTACATCATCGCCACGCTGCGCTGCAGCCCGACGCTCTCCAGCAGCTCGTAGACGCGCGGCAGGTGGGAGGCGCGGTCGTTCTTGCCGCCGTGATCGACCAGCCCGTCGATGATCTGGTCGCGCACCCGCAGCACCGGGTTGAGGGAGTTCATCGCGCCCTGCGGCACCAGCGCCAGCTCCGCCAGCCGCACCCCGCGCATCTGCTCCTCGTCGAGCGCCAGCACGTCGCGTCCGTCCAGGTGCACGCTGCCGCCGGCGACGTGGCCCGGCGGCTTGGTGAGCCGCATCAGCGCCATCGCCATGGTGGTCTTGCCCGATCCCGACTCGCCCACCAGCCCCAGCCGTTCGCCCGGAGCCAGGTCGAAGGTGACCCCGTCCACCGCCTTCACCACCCCGGCCGGGGTGTCGTAGTACACCTTGAGATCTTGCACCGAGAGGATTGGCATCTCCGGCCGCGCCGCCCTGTCGGCGCCCGCCGCCGTGCTCATACGCGTTTCCGCAGGCGCGGGTTGGCCACCTCGTCCAGGCCCGCGGTGATCATGAACAGCCCCACGAACAGCAGTACGATCACGACGATGGGCGGCATCAACCACCACCACCAGCCGTGCAGGATCGACGAGTACCAGATGTTCCAGTAGATGGTCATGCCGATGGTGGGCGAGTCGAGCGGCCCCAGCCCCAGCGCCTCCAGACCGATGGAGGAGAGAATCGCGGAGGCCACCGCGCTCACGAAGCTGGCGGCGATGTAGGGGGCAAGGTTGGGCATCATCTCTTGAAAGATGATGCCGACCGGCCCGGTGCCGGAGAGCTTGGCTACCTGGACGTAGGACTTCTCGCGCATCACCAGCACCTGGGCGCGGATGGTGCGCGCCGGCCAGCGCCAGGCGAGCACCGCCACCGCCAGCGCCATCTGGTCCACGGTGAGGCCACCGCTCGGAACCGACACCGCGATCAGCACCAGCACCAGCAACTGCGGCACGGTGAGCATCACGTCGGTGCCGGTGCGGATCAGTTCGTCCGCCCAACCGCCGCTGTAGGCGGCCACGAACGCCAGCACCATGCCGACGCCGATGCCGATGAGGCCGGCGATCAGCCCGATGCGCAGGGTGAGCGGGGTGCCGACGATGATCACGGCGAGTATGTCGCGGCCCTGGCGGTCGGTGCCCAGGGGAAACTCGCCGTCCGGCGCCCGGTTGGCGGGCACCGAGAGCGCTTCCACGCGCGACACGTCGTAGAACAGGTGCCCCCAGAGCACGAACAACCCCAGCGCCAGCAGGATGAGAATGCCGATTCCGAGCGTCGGGTTGCGCCGCAGGTAGCGGGCGAACGCCAGGGCGCCGCGCGCCAGGCGGGTGGCGGGCTCGCGGCGGGCGGCGAAGGCGGGGGCGCCGGCGGTGGCCACGTCAGGCGTGCCCGTACTGGATGCGCGGATCTATCAGCGGATAGAACAGGTCGATCAGCAACGTGGCGAACGCGATCGAGAAGATGATCACGAACACCACCCCGTTGAGCACGAAGAAGTCGTTCTGGATGATCGACTGCACCAGCAGGCCGCCGATCCCGGGGTAGGAGAACACCACCTCCACCAGCACGATCTGCGAAACGATGGTGCCCAGCGAAAGCGCCAGGCTGGTGGTCTGCGGCAGCAGCGTGTTGCGCAGCCCGTAGCGGAAGAAGATGCGCCCCCAGCGCAGCCCCTTGGCTTCCGCCTGCAGCATGTAGTCCTCGCCCTGCATGGTGACCATCATGCCGCGCATCGACAGCGACCAGAACCCGACCTGCGCCAGCACCATGGAGAGGGCGGGGAGCACCGCGTGATGCGCCACGTCGAGCAGGAACCCCAGCGAGCGCCAGTTGGGAAAGGTGGCCACCGTGTAGCCGCCGAACAGCGGGAACCACTTGGCCTGGAACGCCAGCAGGAACAGCAGCACCAGGCCGAGCAGGTAGTAGGGCACCGCGGACAACGTGAGCAGCGGCATGAACACGTACTGCAGGGAGGGCGGCGAGCGCGGCCAGCCGAGCAGCGCGCCCAGCAGGGTGCCGATCAGGAAGGCGAACAGCACCGCCATGCCGCCCAGGATGATCGTCCACGGCAGCGTTTCGCCGATCAGCTCCCAGGCGCTCTTGGGAAAGTTGGTGATCGACTGGCCAAAGTCCAGGCGCAGGATGTCGGCGAGGTAGTTGAAGTACTGCACCAGCAGCGGTCGGTCGAGCCCGAAGCGCTTCTCGTAGTGGGCGACCATCTCTTCCAGGCCGGCCTGCAGGTAGCCGCCCCGGGTCGCTTCTTCAAGCAGCTTCTCGCGGATCGGGTTCTGCCCCGAGATGCGCGGCAAAAAGAAGATGCCGGTGACCGCAAGAATCAGCGTGATGAGAAAGATGACTACGCGCTTGACGACGTAGCCTGGTTGCACGGGCGAACTCCTTTTGCGCCGCAACGCCGGGCCGCGGCAGCGGGGCCGCGCGCCGGCGTCGCCGGTCCGGCTCCGCGCTACGGGGCGGAACCTGTCGCGCAGGGTACCGGGATCGCCCCGCGGCGTCAACCGTCCACGCCGCCGCCCCGTCCGCCGCCTGCCCGGCCCGCCACCTGCTCGTCCGCCGTCCGCCCGGCGCCCGCCCGGCGCCCGCCGCGCGGCGCCGCCGTGGTACGGTAAGGTGGCGCTTGATGGAGGCGGAAGCTCGGAGCGAACGGCGGCGCCGGTGGCTGCGGCTGCCGCGCGCCGCCGGCGTGATCGCGGTGGTGATCGCGCTCTACGGCCTGCTGCTCCTGTTCATGGGCGTCGGGCTGCTGCTGGTGCCGGACGCCATGGCCGGCGGCGCGGACAACGGCGCCCAGGTCGTCGCTATCCTGTTCGGCTTCTTCGGCGTGCTCACCATGCTGCTCGCCCGCGGCCTCTTGCAGCGCCGGCGCCGCGCCTGGGGCGCCGCCCTGGTGCTGGCCGCGGCGACCCTGCCATCGACTGCGTTGCGGGTCGTCCAGGGAGAGAGCATCTTCTTTCACCTGCCGACGTTGCTGGTGATCGCCGGGCTGCTGGCGTTCCACCGCCAGTTCTCGGTGCGCGCGGCGCGCCGCGTCAGCTACGGGCAGGTAGTGGCGGCAATCGCCATCGCGCTGGCGCTCACCTACGGCATCGTCGGCACCTACCTGCTGCGCGATCAGTTCCACGGCGTGGACGGTTGGACCGATGCCACCTACTTCGCGATGGTGGCGTTCGTTACCCTGGGCTACGACTTCGACGTCGCCGAGGTCTATCCGGTCACCGCCAACGCGCGATGGTTCGCGGTCTCCATGTATCTGATCGGCATTACGCTGTTCATTACGGCCGTGTCGGTAGCGCTCGGCCCGATCGTCGAAGGCCGCGTCAAGGGGGTGATGTACTTGGTCAAGCGGTTCCAACAGTTGAGCAACCACGTGGTGGTGTGCGGTTACAGCGGCGTGGCCGCCAGCATCGTCGACGAGTTGCGCGACCGCGGCGTGGTGGTGGTGATCGTCGACGACCGCGAGAAGGTGGTGCAGCAACTGCGCGACAAGGGCCACGACGTCCTGGAGGGCGACCCCACGCGGCGCGAGACGCTGATCGATGCCAGCGCCGGCCGGGCGAGCGCGCTGATCGCCAGCTTCGACAGCGACTCGATGAACACGCTGGTGGCGGTCAACGCCAAGGACCTGCGCGACTCCGCGCCGCGCGCCCGGTTCGCGATTCTGGTGCGCATCGAAGACGAGGAGAACGTCGACAAGGTGCGCCGCCTGGGCGTGAACGAGGTGATCTCCCCCTCCACCCTCGGCGGCCGGCTGCTCGCCGAGCGCGCCGTGGCCCTGGGCGAGTCTCCCCAACCGGCGGCCGTCCCGGCCGGACCGGGCGGCCGCGCAGGTTGACGATCCGGCGCGCGGGACGTAGGTTATACGTTACGCAAAGAGACCAGTAAGGAGGAATCATGCGCACTACCGTGCTCCGTGCCGTATTTGCGGCCTTGTTCACGTTGCTGCTGGCGGGACCCGTGTTCGCCAGCGCCGAGATGGAGGGCAGCGGCGTCAGCGACATACCGCGGGAACGCCAGCTCCGGCTGTTCTGGGGTGGCTCGGGCGGCGTCGGCGCCGCCGGACGCTATACCGACCACGAGCTGTGGAATCCCTATAACCCTGGCACCAGCCATCAGAACGGCCCCGGCCTGTTCGCCGAGCCGTTGGCCTACTACAGCGCCTTCGCCGACCAGATGATCCCGTGGTTGGCCGAGAGTTGGGAGTACAACAGCGACTTTACCGCGCTCACCATCAACACGCGGCGGGGAGTCACCTGGAGCGACGGCGAGCCGTTCGGCGCCAAGGACGTCGCCTATACCCTGCAGACCCTGCTGGAGATCGGCCCCGCGGTGCGCTGGGGTACCGACGTGCAGGCGGCGGTGGAGTCGGTGCAGCTCGTGAGCGACGACCAGGTGCTGGTGCGGTTCAAGGGGCCGCGCCCGAAGTTCCTGTACTTCATGAGCTACAAGTTCGACATCGGCGTGTACGTGGTGCCGCAGCACGTCTTTGAGGGCCAGGATTGGTCCAGCTTTCCTCACTTCGACCTGGAGCAGGGATGGCCGGTCACCACCGGGCCGTGGCGGGTCGTCGCCACCTCGCCGGAGCAGAAGGTGATCGACCGCGCCGACAGTTGGTGGGCCGTGGAACAGGGACTGGTGCCGCGCCTGCCGGAGGTGGAGCGCATCGTCTACATCCCCAACCCCGGTGAGACGCAGATGGCCCAGGGCTTTATCGCCAACTCCGTGGACGCCAGCCTGGACATGCGCCCGGCTACCATCCAGGAGGTGATCGCCCAGAATCCGAACGTGATTACCCACGCCGGACGCCAGCTTCCTTTCGGCTACGTGGACTGGTGGCCGATCTCGTTGTTCTTCAACACCAAGAACTACCCGTTCGACAACCCCGACGTGCGCTGGGGCATCAGCTACTTCATTGACCGCGACGAGCTGATCGAGGTCGGCTACGGCGGCGCCGGCACCGCCTACCCGCTGCCGCTGCCTTCCTACAAGCCGCTGCTGCCCTACCGGGCCGCGATCGACGATCTGCTCAGCGAGCTGGATCCGCTGGAGTACAACCCGGCAAAGGGCGAACGGCGCCTGCGCGCCGCCGGCTTCGAGCGCGACGGCGACGGCGTGTGGCGCGACGGCGACGGCAACGCCATTACCTGCGACATTCTGGGCTTTGGCATCTTCTCCGACATCGGACCGGTGTTGGCGGCGCAGCTCAAGCAGCATGGGATTCCGGCGACCTTCGCGACCCCGCCGGACGCCGGCGACCGCCAGAACTCCGGGGACTTCTCCTGCGCCATGCGCGGCCACGGCGGCAGCGTGCGCGATCCCTACTTCACCATGAAGTTGTACCAGTCTTCGAGCGCTCAGATTCCGGGCGGCCATCAGGTCAACTTCTACCAGTGGGAGAACGCGGACTACGACGCCATTACCGACGAGGTGGCGGCGACCGGCATGGACGACACCCAGCGGCTGCTGCAGCTCTGGCGCGAGGCGATGGAGATCTGGCTGCCGGAACTGCCGGACGTGCAGATCGTGGAGTGGTATCACCGCATCCCGATGAACACCACCTACTGGGAGAACTGGCCGACGGCTCAGAACCCATACGTCAACGGCGCCTTCTGGCACCTCACCTTCCAGCTCATCCTGAACCGGCTGGAAGCCGCCCAGTAACGCCGCGCGGGTGGAATGCGCCGCGCCTGCGGTATCCCGGCCCGCTGTGGCGGGCGGGGCCCCGGGCGCGGCGCAGCCGCGGCCGGCGGGCCGCCGCGCCGTGTTGCGCCTAACCGAGCTCCGCGAACGGGAGCGCGGCCGCCAGCGGCGCGTCCGCGGGCGGCTGCGATTGCTGAGCGGGCTTGCTGCCGTGTACGGCGCGGCGCTGGCGGTGGCCGGCCTTTACGTCAGCCTCCCGGCGCGCCTGGCCGAGCAGATCGACCGCCACGACTTCGTGCTGCAGCGCCCCGCGTTGGCACCGTTCGCACGCTCCGCGGCGGGCGCGGCGCTGGCCGGCGGGGCGCTGGGCTTGGGGCTGGTGCTCATGATCCACGGCGGACCGCAACGCCGTTACCTCGTGGCGCGCTGGTTGCTGATCGGCGCCCTGTTCGGCCTTGCGAGCCCGTTCCTGACCTGGGCGCTGCTGCCGCCGGTGGGCGACCTCATTGACCTGATCGGCGGACGGCTGGCGGCGGCCGCCTTTTTGCCGCGGCTGGCCGCCGACCTGGTGGATACGCTGCGCTTCTCGTCGGTAAACGGCATCCTGAGTCTGTACGTGGGTCTGGCCGGCGGTGCGCTGCTGGCCGCAGGAGGAGCGCTTATGGAAGCGGTGAGCGACGGACCGGGGGTGGCGGCAACGCGCGCGCCGATCGTGGTGTGCGCCGCGCTTACGCTCGGGGTCTGTCTGGCGCTGTTTTTCGGACCGTTCGCGTGGTTCGAACGCCTCGTGTACGGCATCGGCACGCGCCTGCCATGAGTTTTTTCAGTGACCGGAGGCGCGGGCGGGCCTTGTGGTGCGTGCTGGTGCTCGCGCTCGCCGCGTGGCCGGGCGCCGCGCAGCAGGACGCCGCGGCTGCGGAGCCCGCAGATGCTGCGGATGCGGCCGCGGGCGGGGCGGCGTTCGAGGTGCAGCCGTTCGCGGTCAGCGCCCGCGCCATCGCCCTGACCTATGACGGCGAGCACCTGTGGGCGGCGCGGTATGACGAGGGCAGCGTGGCCAAGCTGACCACCGGCGGCCGCGAGCTGGCGGTGGTGCCGGTAGCGGCCACGCCGATCAAGCTGGCTTACGACGGCGAACACGTGTGGGTCAGTCACTTCGAGGAGCCGGTCGTCACCAAGCTGGACCGCGATGGCCGCGAGCTGGGGCGCTACCGCACCGGCGAGTCGCCCGGCGGCATGCACTTCGTGGGCGGCGGCATGTGGGTGGCCAACGGCATGTCCCACTCCCTGCACTTCCTGCGCCGCAGCGACGGCATGCTGCTGGCCGAGGTGGCGGTGGACGCCGGCCCGTTCGCCCTGGCCTTCGACGGCAAGCACCTGTGGGTCGCCAGCTACTTTGCCGACACCATCAGCAAGTTCGCCCCCAACGGCACCCTGGCAGGGCACTGGCCGACGGCGCCCGACCCGGTGGCGCTGGCGTTCGACGGCGAACACGTGTGGGTGCTCTCGGTCGACGACGACGCGCTGATCAAGATGCGCACCAACGGCCAGGTGGTAGGCCGCTATCCCGTTCCCGACGGCCCGCGCGACCTGCTGTTCGACGGCGAGCACCTGTGGGTGGCCTGCTTCGACGCCAAGGCGGTTGCCAAGCTCACCCTCGACGGCGAGCTGGTCGGCGCGGTCGCGGTCGGCAACGGGCCGTGGGCACTGGCCGGCGACGGCGAGCACCTGTGGGTGGCGGACTCAACCACGCCGGTCATTTTCAGATTGGGGCCGCTGGACGCGGCGATGCCGGTCACGGCGCGGCTGGTGCCGGAGGCCCCGGCGGCGCCGCCGGAGGAGCTGCCCGGCGTCGCCTACGACGGCCAGCACCTGTGGATTGCCGACCCGCGCGGCAACAAGATCGACCTGCTGGGGCCGAGCCGGTTGCTCGGCTCCCTGCCGGTCGGCGCGACGCCGGTGGCGATCGCGCGCGCCGGCGAGACCACCTGGGTGGCCAACGCCGGCGACGGCAGCGTGTCGCGCATCGCCGGCGGCGGTGAGCAGGTCGACTCGTTTCCGGTAGCGGGGGAGCCGCGCGCGCTGCTGCCGCTGGCCGGCTCGGTGTGGGTGGCGGACGCCGCCGGCGACCGCCTGGTGCGGCTGTCGGCCGCCGGGGAGCAACGTGAGGAGGTGGCGGTCGGGCGCCGCCCCTCCGCCCTGGTGGCGGTCGGCGGCGACCTGTGGGTGGCGAATCGCGACGACGCGACCCTGTCGGTGGTCACCCCCGGCGCCGGGGTGCGCGCCACCGTGGCCGCGGGTCCGAGCCCGGTGGCGCTGGCCACCGACCGGGAGCACGTGTGGGTGGCCAACCGCGGCGACGCCACGATCAGCAAGCTCACCCCGGACGGGACCGAGGTGGGCCGCTACCGCGTGGGCGAGCAGCCGGTGGCCATCACCTACTCCGACTACCACGGCGACGGCCACGTGTGGGTGGCCAACTTGGCCGACGACACGGTGATGAAGCTGACCCGCCAAGGCATGCGCCTGGCGGTGGTGCGCACCGGCGACGCCCCGGCCGCGCTGGTGGTGGCCGGCGACAACCTGGTGGTGGTAAACGCCGGCTCGCAAACCCTGACCCGCATCCCCCTCGCCACCGGCGGCGCCACCATGTAGCGCGCCGCCGGTAGCTTGCTGTCGCGCATCCCTTACCGCCCGCCCGGAGGATAGCTTGACAGGCTGCCGGGCACGTCGATAATTGACTTACTTGCAGGCCACTCATGCTCAAGAGATTCTACGCTGACAACTTTCGGTGCCTGACCAATTTCGAGCTTGAACTCGAGGAAGCGAACGTTTTTCTCGGCACCAACGGTACCGGCAAGTCTTCAGTGTTTACCGTACTGCGGAAGATACAGGACCTAGTGGCTCGCGGGGGGAGAATCGACGAGGTGTTTTCAGCGTCGGATCGGACAGTCGGCCAGAACCGCAACACACAGCACTTTGAGATCGATACCGACACAGATGAGCACACGTACCGCTACGCACTGACAATAGAGCACGATCCCGGCAGGGACCGAATGCGCATCAATAAGGAGACTCTAGAGCACGATGGCAGACCAATCTTTGAATTCGAGAATGGCCAAGCGCAACTCTACCATGACGACTATACCGCAGGTCCCAGCTATCCATTTGACTGGACGTTGTCTGGGCTAGGCACGTTGAACGAGCGGCTTGGCAACCAGAAGCTCACACGGTTCAAGAGGGAATTACGAAACTATATTGTCTCCGGTATCTGCCCGCCTCTGTTCCGATCTGAGACCAGGACCGAAGATAGCTTTATCGACCCCTTGATGGAAAATTTCGTCAGTTGGTATCGTCACCACTTTCAGGAAAACATGGGATCGATCGGAGCCCTGTTCGCTGCACTTCGCGACTCAATTCCGAGCTTCTACTCAATCCGGCTTAGTGAGTCCGGTGAGAACTCTCGGGCATTCAAGGCGGTCTTTCGCAGTGCATCCAACAAGAGGGTTGAGTATGGACTGGATCAGCTTTCCGACGGCCAGCGGGCGTTGATCGCCTTGTACAGCTTGATCCTGCTTGCCGACGACCGCCGCGTATCGCTGTTCATCGACGAACCCGACAACTACGTGGCGCTACGCGAGATTCAGCCGTGGCTGGCGGAGGCGGCGGGCCGCTGCGGCGAGTCACTCGAGCAGATCACCGTCATCTCACACCACCCGGTCACCATTGACTACCTGGCCGGTGCCCACGGCCGCTGGTTCTTTCGGAACGGCGACGGACCGGCGCGGGTAGGCGAAGAACCGGCGGCACCCGACGGAGTGGCGCTTTCCGATACTATCGCTCGCGGATGGGAAGATGAGCGCGAAAATTATCCTACTCTGCGAGGATAAGCAGACCGACTGTTTCGTCCGCAAGTTTCTCGCTCATCGCAATTGGGGTCACCGTGACATTCTCACACTTCCGGTTCCCGGCGGCGCCCAATCCGGCGAACAATGGGTTCGCACGCGCTATCCTAAAGAACTGACGTATATTCGCCGCAAGCAGCGTGCGGTTTTGCTGGTTGTCATTGATGCGGATACCAATACGACACGCTACAGAAGAACACAACTTGAGCAGGAATGTCGCGAACAGGGCGTTCCCCCGAACAGTCCATCGGACCCGGTGATTCTTGTAGTGCCGCGGCGCAATATCGAGACGTGGTTTTACTTCCTCCAACATAAAACACCAGTCGATGAGACAATGCGTTACCCGAAGCTCGGTCGGGAGAGTGATTGTCGCCAGCTTGCCGACGAGTTGCATCGAATCTGTCACGAACGGCAGCGCCTCCCCGCCTACACGCCGGAATCATTGAAGGAGGCGTGTCTGGAGTACCCGAAGCTCACGCAGTTCCTCCGCTGATCCGGGGTGACCGCAGTCGTCGCTACAGGATTTTGTGGCGGCGCCGAATCTGATAGCAGGAGACATGCTGACGCCGGAGCTTGCCGCCGCGGCCGCGGGCGGAGTGGTCGTTACGCTGATTGTGGTGGCGTTGCTGCGCGCCGGGGGGATGGCCGGCGGGGCGGCGCGTCGGCGGATGGAACAGTTGGACGAGCTGTCGCGGCGGCTGATGCGGTTCGAGCAGGCGCTCACGGTGCCGCGGCAGCGCGGCGCGTACGGCGAGCGGCTGCTCGAGGAGCTGTTGGCCACCTGGCTGCCGCGCGCCAGCGTTGCCACCCAGGTCACCCTGCCGGGCGGCGCGCGGGTCGACGCCCTGGTCAGGCTGGGGCCGCGCAGCGTGGCGATTGATGCCAAGTTTCCGTTCGAAGCGGTGGAGAAGCTGGCGCCCGAGGAACCGCTGACCAAGAGTGCGGAACGCGCCATCCTGCGCCACGCCGCGGCGGTCGGCGACAAGTACGTGCTACCGGACGCCGGCACCTACAACTTCGCCCTGCTCTACGTGCCGAGCGACGCCCTCTACCTGCGCTGCTTTGCCGGCCCCGAAGACCTGCTCGGAGCAGCGCTGCAGCGGCGCGTGGTGCCGGTCGGCCCCTCCGCTCTGTACCTGTACCTGCACACCGTCGGCCACGCCCTGCGCGGCGTGCGCCTCGCCGCGGCCGGCCTGGAGCTGGCCGACACCCTGCAGCGGGCGCGCGACGAGGTTACGGCGCTGCAGGACGCCGGCCAGCGGATGGAGGGCCAGCTCCTGCAGCTCGGCCGCGGCCACGCCGCCGCCGGCACCGCGCTGCGCAACCTCGACGCGGCCCTGGAACGGCTCGCCGGCGGGGCTCAGTCCGCGCCGGCGGACAGATCCAACTCCAGCCGCAACGGCAGGTGATCGGAGTAGCCGCCCGGCCAGGGACCGCCCATGAAGCGCCGCGGGCTGCCGTCCGCGGCGAGCAGGCCGTCGCTGATCACCGCGAACTGCTCGCCGCCGGCATAGCTCAGGCCGGCGGGGTCGAACAGCCCCGCGCCCAGCAGCAGGTGGTCGATGGTCTCCCAGCTATCCCGATAGCGGTAGCTGCCCGCGGGCAGCCGGCCGGCGTCCCGGTAGGCGAACCACGGGCTGAACAGTACCGGCGCCGCGCCCGCGGCCGGCGCCGCGCCGGTCACCGGCAGGGCGGCGGTCACCGGCAGCGCGGCGCCGTCGGCCACGCCTGCCGGCATCAGCGCGGTGGGGTAGCGCCCCTGCCGCCGTTCATACTCATCCACCGATTCGTTCATGTCGCCGGCTACGATCACGTCCGCGGCCGGGTCGGCGGCGTAGATTTCGCGCAGCCGCGCGGCCAGCACCTGCGCCGACCGGCGCCGGAGCGGCTCGGTTTCGGCGCTGCCGCCGCGCTTGGACTTCCAGTGGTTGTTGAACAGGAACGCCGAGCGCGCCTCGGGCGCCGCGCCAAGCGCCACCTCGACCTCCAGAATGGGCCGCAACATAGTATCGGGCGGGGCCTCCACCCAGAGCGCTCCGACCCGCCGCACCGGCAGCTTGGACAGCACCACCTGGCCGATGCCGGAGCGCGGGTCCGGCACCCACACCACGTGGCGGTACCCGGCGCGCGCGAACTCCAGCGTCACCAGCCGGCGCGCGGCGGCGTAGTGCTCCACCTCCTGCAGCGCCACCAAGTCGGCGCCGCCCGGCACCGCGGTCCGCAGCGCCTCGCCGAGGGCGCGCAGCTTGGCGGTGTAGAGCGACTCGTTCCAGCCGCCGGCAGCGGTGTACTCCCGGTACTCGTTGCCGTCGTCGGTCGCGTCGAACAGGTTCTGGGCGTTGTAGCTCACCACCGTAACCCGCCCCGAGTTGCCGCAAGCGGCCAGCAGGAGCGCCAGGCCCAGGATCAGCACCGGCAGGCGCACGCCGCCCGCCCGCCCCGGCTGCCGGGGGCTCTCAGCCGCCGCGCCCCCTCGCGCCGCGCTACAAGTCATCCTGCGAGCCGATGATCTTGCCCACCAGCCCGTAGGCCAGCGCCTCTTCGGCGCCCATCCAGTAGTCGCGGTCGGTGTCCTGTTCCACCTCCGCGATCGGCTTGCCGGTCTCGTTGGAGATCAGATCGTTCATCTTGCGCCGCATCAGGTCGATCTCGCGCGCGTGGATCTCGATCTCGGTGCCGACGCCGCGGAAGCCGGCCATCGGCTGGTGAATGAGATAGCGCGAGTTGGGCAGCGCGAAGCGCCGTTCCTTCGGCGCCGCCAGCAGCACGATCGCGCCCGCGCTCGCCACCAGACCCATGCCGATCATCTTGATGGGCGGCCGCACGAAGCGCATCATGTCGAGAATCGCGAACCCGGCGTCGGCATCTCCGCCGGGACTGTCGATGAACACCTTGATCGGGTCGGTGCTCTCCTGCTCCAACAACAGCACCTGACGCACCACCCGCTCGGCCAGATTCTTGTTGATCTCGCCGGTCAGAAGGATCGTCCGGGTCTTGAGGAACTGGCGCAACAGGGGCGACTCTTCCCCGCCCTGTTCCTTGCCTTCGCCGGCTTCCTCGTCCTGCTCTTCAGCGTCCCATTCTGGTCGCACGTTCGCCTCCACTTCGGTGGCGCCACGGGCTGCGAGCGCCGCTCACCGTCGCGCCGGAATATACTCGCGCTATCCGGCTCATGCCAAACCGGAGCCGCGCCGCGGCGGCTTCAGTTGACGTTGATCCGGCCTTGCGCGGCAGGGAAGTCGCCGCTGGTCAAGGCTTCCAACTCCGCGCCGGCGGCGTATACCACCACCGCCTCGATGCCGCGGTAGCCGGCAAGCAGCTCTCCGGCGGCGCTTCCCATAACAAATAACGCGGTCGCCATCACGTCCGCTTCAAGCGCGCTGCCGGCAACCACCGTCACCGACACCGCGTCGCTGTCCGGGCGCCCGGTGGCCGGGTTGAGCAGGTGATGGTAGCGCACCCCGTCCCGCTCAAAATACCGCTCGTAGTCGCCGGAGGTGGCGAGCGCGACCCGGCCGCCCGCCGCGCCGACCGCAGCAATGGCCAGCGGCAGGTCGCCCTGGCGGGGATGGCGCACCCAGATGCGCCACTGCGCGCCGCCCGGCTTGAGACCGGACGCCAGCACGTCGCCGCCCGCCTCCAGCAGAAAGCGCTCGTAGCCGCGCTCGGCCAGCCAGTCGGCCAGGTGATCGAGCACCGCCCCCTTGCCGATGGCGCCCAGGTCCAGCTCCGCGTCCTGCAGCGTGGCCCGGCCGCCGGCGTCCACCTGCAGCCGGCGGTAGTCGACCCGCTCCAGGGCGGCCGCCAGGGCCGCGGCCGCGGGCACGGCGCCGCCGTGATCGAAGTCCCACAGGCGGGTGACCGGCAGCAGCGTCGGATCGAAGGCGCCGCCGGTGGCCGCGGCCAAGCGGGCCGCGGCGCGCAGGGTAGCGGCCGTGAGGGGGTCGAGCTGCGCCGCGCCGGTACGGTTGAGCCGGGCCACCGGGCTCGCCGGGTCGCGATGATCGTAGCGCGCGGCGTAGCCGTGAGTGGCCCGTTCCACGGCGTCCCAATCCGGCGCGCGGCGGTGGTACACGGTGGCGCGCACGATGGTCGACATGGCCGCGAACTCGTGCTGCCGGGCGCGTTCCCCGCAGCCGGTCGCCGCGCCCGCGGCCAGCGCCGCGGCGGCCAGCGCCGCCAGCGGGCGGCGGCACGCGGCCCAACGCCGGCTACCTCGGCGAGGCCGGCGGGAGTGGTAGCCGCTGCCGCCGGCCTCGCCGGCCACGCGGTCAGGCCGTGGCGCGCTGGTCGAGGCCGGCGTGGTCGGGTGGGTCGAGGTCAAGGTCGAGCGCGAGGCGCTCGCGGATTTCGGCGAACGCGGTGAGGGTGGCGGCCACGTCCTCGTCGCTGTGCAACGCCGTGGGGATCATGCGAAACAGGTTGATGCCGCGCGGCACCACCGGGTAGGTGACGCCGGACAGGAACACCCCGTACTCCTCGCGCAGCATCACCATGATGGCGCGCGCCGTCTCCTGCCCGGAGCGGACGTACACCGGGGTGATCGGTGACTGGGTGTCGCCAATGGAGTAGCCGAGCTCCACCAGGCCGCGCTGCAGGTTGCGCGCGTTGCGCCACATCCGCGCGCGGTACTCGGGGTGGGCCAGAATCTCGGTCAGGGTGGCGTCCAACACGTCGACGTAGATGAGCGGCAGGGCCTTGGCAAACACGTGGGTGCGGGCGTTGAAGCGGACGTAGTCGATCACCTCGGGGTCGCCCGCGGTAACGCCGCCGATCGCCGCGAACGCCTTGGCGAAGGTGCCGAAGTAGAGGTCGACTTCGTCCTGTACGCCGAAGTGCTCGGCGGTGCCGCGCCCGCCGGGGCCCATCACCCCGAACCCGTGGGCGTCGTCAATGAAGACGCGCGCACCGTATTGCCGCGCCAGGGCGGTGATCGCCGGCAGGTCAGCCAGGTCGCCGCGCATCCCGTAGACCCCCTCGGTCACGATCAGGATGCCCCCCTTGCCGCGGCTGCGCGCCGCCCGGAGCTGCTGCTCGAGGCTGTCCGGGTCGTTGTGGCGGAACGGGCGGAAGCGGCGTCCGGCCATCGCCAGAATCGTGCCGTCGATCATCGAGGCGTGCGACAGCTTGTCGATGATCACTTCGTCGGCGGGGCCGATCAGGGCGGAGATGGTCCCCATCACGCCGAGGTAGCCGTAGTTGAACAGCACCGCCTCCGGCTTGCCGCAATAGTCCGCCAGGCGCCGCTCCAACGCCTCGTGCCGGGAGGTGTTGCCGGTGAGCAGGCGCGACCCCATCGGCGCCGAGGTGGAGTAGCGCCGCACCGCGGCCAGCGCCGCGGCCTTGATCCGCGCATTGCCGGTGAGGCCGAGGTAGCTGTTGATGCCCCACATGATCACGCGCCGGCCCCCCGACTCCATGTGCGGCCCCGGCAGCGAATCCAGGAGCGGCTGCACTACGTACTTGTCGCCGGCGGCGCGGTAGCGGCCGAAGTAACCGCCATCGCCGCGGCATTTATCGAACAGGTCGGTCATGGCGCTCCCTCCCAACCCGCGGGCCGGCCGTGCACCCGCGGTAACGGCGGCAGTGTACGCAGAGCGCGGCAAAGGTGTTCCGTGCAAGCGGCAAAAGATGGTACCTTGGCGCCGGAACGTGCCCCAGGGTAAACGGAATGGTCATTGCGCACGGTTGCGGTAGATGAATATATGAATCAGTTATTCATTCGTTCGAAAGAGCAGTCTGCGGCGCGTAACCGCCGGCGGGCGGCGCTGCTGGCCACCGGCGAGCGGCTGTTCGCCGAGCAGGGCTACCGCGAGGTGAGCGTGGAGCAGATCGCCCACGCCACCGGGCTCGCCACCGGCAGCTTCTACAACTACTTTCCGAGCAAGGAGGCGTTCTACGCCCACATCCTGGGGCTGATCGAACGCCGCGCCGTCAGTGAGGCGCGCCGCGTCATCAGCCGCTTCGAGTCGCCCATGAACCAGCTCAAGGCACTCTACCGATTCATAACGCTCGGGCTCCGGCGCAGCCCCATCCTGCGCGGCATGCTGACCGGCGACCGGCGCTTCGTCTGTCCCGGCGTGGGGCCGGTGCAGCGTAGCGAGTGGGTGCTCGGCCACGTCGGCGAGCTGATTGACGACATCCTCCGCGCCGGCGCCCGGCGGCGCTCCTTCCGCGTTGCCAGCTACCACAACGCGCGCCGCATGCTGATCGCCCTCTACACCGCGTTGCTGACCGACTTTGGCAACGACGCCAACGACGAACTGATTGAAGATACCCTGATCCTCGTGGAACGCGGCTTGCGGCGCCGGCTGACGCTACGCAACCGCGCCGAACGGGTCGACCGGCGCCGGGCGCGGGACCGCAGTCAGGACCTGAGCCCGGCGAGCGCCCCGCGGCGCCGCGGCGCCTGATGGCGGATTCCCCAGCGCCGTTGCGGGTCGGCAGCATCGGCGTCATCGGGCGCCCGTCGACCGGCAAGTCGTCACTGATCAACCGCATCTGCGGCCACAAGGTGTCAATCGTCTCGCCGGTGCCGCAGACCACCCGCAGCCGCGTGCGCGGCATCGTGACCCGGGAGCAGGGTCAGCTCATCTTTCTGGACACGCCGGGGCTGCACCTGAGCGACCGCAAGCTGAACCGGGTGCTGCGCGAGGTGGCGCTGTCGGTGGCCGGCGAAACGGACGTCCTGCTGGCGGTGTTCGACGCCGGGCGCCGCTTCGGCGACGAGGACCACGCCGTGCTGGCTGCCGCAAGCGGCTTTTCGGGGCCGCGCGTGGCGGTGCGCAACAAGGTGGATCTGGATGCCTCCGGTGCCGGCGGTGGTGTTGGCGGTGATGGCGGCAGCGCGGCGGCGCTGGCGGAAGCGGTCCGCGAAGCCGGTATCGACGAGCTGATTCCCGTTTCGGCGCTCACCGGAGCCGGCGTCGACGCGCTGGTGGCGCGGCTGCTGGCGCTGAGCCCGCCCGGCGAGCTGCACTACCCGGCGGACGTCTATACCGATCAGAGCCCGGACTTCCGGGTAGCCGAGGTGGTGCGCGAACAGGTCTTTGCCCGCACCTTCGCCGAGGTGCCGCACGCCCTGTTCGTCGAGGTGCTGGATCTGGAACCGCGCCCCGCCGGCCTGTGGGCGCGCGCCACCATCTGGGTGGAGCGGCCCAGCCAGGTCGGCATCGTGGTGGGCCGCGGCGGCGCCGGCATCGCCGCGATTCGGCGCGGCGCCGAAACCGAGCTGGGCGCAATCTTCGGGCGCCGGGTGGCCGTCAACCTGCGCGTCAAGGTGCGCAAGAAATGGCGCCGCGACGACGAGTTGCTACAGGGCCTGCGCGGCCGCGGCTGAAACGCGCGGCGGCTACGGCGGCGGGGAGCCGCGCCCGAACGCCGCCCGCGCCGCCTCCTGCGTGCGCGGCCCGCGGCACCAGACCAGCAATCGCTCCGGCAGCGCGGTGTCGTACAGGCGGGCAAACGCCCGCACCGTCGACGGCGAGGTAAACAGCACCGCGTCGCAGGCCTGCAGGTCCACCTGCAGCGGCGCCTCCACCGGCAGCGTGCGGTAGGCGATGACTTCGGTCACCGCGGCGCCGGCGGCGCGCAGGCCCGCGGGCAGCGCGCCGCCGGCGAGTTGGGAGCGCGGCAGCAGGATGCGCGCGCCGGCCAGCGCTCCGTCCGCGCGCAGCGCGGCCAGCAGGCCGGCGCCGGTTTCCGGCTGCGCCGTCAGGTCGGCGGCCAGCCCCCGCGCGCGCAGTGCGGCGGCGGTGGCCGCGCCCACCACCGCCAGCCGGGCATGCGCCAGCCGCCGCGCGTCACCGCCCCGCGCCAGCAGGCGTTCCACCAGCGCCGCCGCCGCGTAGCGGCTGGTGAGCGCAACGATCGAATGGTCCGCGAGCCGCTCCAGGGCCGCGTCCAGCGGCGCCCAGTCCGCCGGCGGCGCGATCCGGATCAGCGGCACGTGCACCAGTTCGCCGAGGCCGCGGTGCGGCTCCGCGCTGGTGCCGGTGACCAATACCTTGCGTGCGCGGCTGAACCAGGAACCGGGCGCGTGCACCGGGCCCGGCGCGGGGGTGCCGGCTGTGGCGCCCGCCCCGGCTGTGGCGCCCGCCCCGGCTGCGGCGCCCGCCCCGGCTGCGGCGCCCGCCCCGGCTGTGGCGCCCGCCCCGGCTGTGGCGCCCGCCCCGGCTGCGGCGCCCGCCCCGGCTGCGGCGCCCGCCCCGGCTGCGGCGCCCGCTCCGGCTGCGGCGCCCGCTCCGGCCGGGCCACCCGCTTCGGCTGCCGGGCCGGCCAGGGGAGCGCCGCCGGGGCCAATCACCGCCACCAGCGGCGGCGCCAGCGGCGCGCCGTGCGCGGCGGCGCCGAGGGTCAGCGTGGTTACTGACTGCTCGGGCCGGCTGGCGTTGCGCACCAGGGTGACCGGCGCCGCCGCGCTCCAGCCTTCGCCCAGCAGCCGTTGCGCCACCGCGGCCAGGCGCGCCGCGGCCATGTAGTACACCAGGGTGTCGGCGCGGGGGGTGGCGGCCTGCTCCGCGTGGCCGGTGCAGAACGCCACCGACGAAGCCTGCCGGCGCCGCGTCAGCGGCAGTTCCGCGTAGGCCGCGGCCGCCGCCGCGGCGGTGATGCCGGGAACCACCTCGTAGGGGATGCCGGCGCCGCGCAGGAACAGGATCTCCTCCACCGCGCGCGCAAACAGGAGCGGGTCACCGCCCTTGAGATGCGCCACCCGGCGCCCGGCCGCGGCCTGCTCGGCGAGCAGCCGGTGCAGGCGCTGCCGGCGCTCCGCCGCCGGCGCCCGGCGGTCGCCGAGCCGGTATACCGGGCGGTCGGCGAAGGGAATCAGCAACCGCCGGTCCACCAGCTCGTCGTGGATGATCACGTCGGCGGCGGCCAGCGCGCGCTGCCCGCGCAGGGTGATCAGTTCCGGGTCGCCGGGACCGGCCCCGATCAGACTCACGAAGCCCGCCATCAGCGGCCCCGCGCCGGCGCCGCGGCCCTCACAGGTAGTACTCGAGCAGCACCTCGCGTTCGCGCAGCAGGCGCCCCACCGCGCCCACCGCCTGCGCCGCGGGCGCGCCGGAGGGGAGCGCGAGATCGGCGTTCACGCCGTGGCGGTCGCTGCCGACGCGAATCACCAGCAGGTCGTGCGGCAGGCCCAGAATCCGCAGCGTCTCCGCTTCGTAAGGATCGAGGTCGACCACCGTGGTAATCACGATCTGGCCGGCGTCGCACAGGATGTGCGCCACCTCGCCAAGGCGCCGCACGTGCTCGGCGCGGTCCTCGCCCGCCGCCGCGGTCACGTCGGTATCCAGGCCGCGCGCGAGATTGGACAGGCCCAGGTAGTAGGCGCTGCGGCCGGCACGGAACAGCTCCCCCTCCAGGCCGCGCGCCACCTCCCGCAGCGGGCGCTGCCGCGGGCCGGTGAGCACCACCAGGCGGGCGCGCTGGCCGTAGCGCTCAATGCGCTCCTGCTGGGTAATGGAGCCGCGCACCCAGGCGTAGTCGCGCTGCTTGACGTGCTCGCGCAGGGAGTCGCGCAGGCCCGACAGGTACTCGGTGATGATGCCGCCGCCGGCGATCTCGTACTCATCCACCAACACGAAGCGGCCGGTAACCGACAGCTCCGCCCCCAGGCCCAGGTCGAAGGCGATCGGCTTGTGCGTCTCCAGCACGCATTCGGCAACGTCGTGGCGGCCGACGTGCGCGGGCGCCTCGCGGTCGCCGCGGGCCTCCAGGCTGGCGGCGTCCAGCACCCGCACGATTTCCTTGACGTGCACGGTGACCCGCGTCGTGGCCAGCTTGAGCCGGTAGCGCCTGCCCCGCACCAGCGGGTTGCGGCCGAGCCAGAACAGGTTGCAGCGGAACGCGGTGCCCACCCGCGGCGCCTGCTCGCCCACCCGGTACATCACCTCGCCGGGGCGGACGTAGAGCTCCTCGCTCAGCGTGACGCCGGTGGCGCTGCCCGCCCCGGCCGCGCGCGCCGGCGGCGCGCTGAACCCCTCGATGCTGCGCACGCGGGCGCGCTTGCGGGAGGGCAGAAACTCCACCGCGTCGCCCACGCGCACGCTGCCGCTGGCCACGGTACCGGCGATGATGCGCGCGTCGTCGCCGCGCACCGGGAACTTGTAAACGTCCTGCACCGGCAGCCGCAGCGCCTGCGAGCTCACGGCGCCGGCGCCGGCGAAGGCGTCCATCTGCTGCAGCAGCGGGGCGCCGGCGTACCAGGCGGTGCGCGGCGACGGCGCCGCCAGGTTGTCGCCGTGGCGCCCGCTCACCGGAATGAAGGCGCGCGGCTGCACCTCGATTTCCTGCAGAAAAGCGGCGTATTCCTCACGGATGGCGGCAAAGGTGGCTTGATCGTAGGCCACCAAGTCCATCTTGTTGACCGCCACCACGAGTTGGCGGATGCCGAGCATCGCCGCCATGTAACCGTGCCGCCGCGAGTTCTCGCGCACTCCTTCGTGCGCGTCGATCACCAGGATCGCGGCTTCGGCGCGGGCGGCGCCCGAGATCATGTTTTTCAGAAACTCGATGTGGCCCGGCGCGTCGATGATGATGTAGCGGCGCTTGGCGGAGCGGAAGAACACGCGGGCGGCGTCGATGGTGATGCCCTGCGCCTGCTCGTCCTGCAGGGCGTCGATCAGGAACGCGTACTCGAACGGCTTGCCGCTGCGTTCGCAGTTGCGGCGCACCTGCTCGATCTTGCCGCGCGGCAGCACGCCGGTATCGTGCAGCAGGCGGCCCACCACCGTGCTCTTGCCGTGGTCGACGTGGCCGATCACCACCACGTTCATCACCGCCGTTTCCGGTTGCGGGGCCGCGCCGGAGGGCGCCGGCGCTACGGGCGTTGGCGCGGTAGCGGGCGCTGCGGTAGCGGCCGCTGCGGTAGCGGCGCCGGTTTCGGTTGCCGCCGCCACTACATGTAGCCCTCGCGGCGCAGGGTCTCCAGGGTGCCGTCGCCTTCCTTGTCCTGCTCGCGCCCGGCGCGTTCGGCGACGTGGGCGAACTGGCCGCTGCGCAGCTCCTCCACGATCTCGGCGACCGAGGCGGCGGTGGAGGCGACCGGCTTGGTGCACGGATAGCAGCCGAGCGAGCGGAAGCGGGTACCGTCTCCATGGTCGAAGTAGAGCGGCACCACCGGAATCTCCTCGGCGGCGATGTACTCCCAGATGTTGAGTTCGGTCCAGTCGAGCAGCGGATGCACGCGCACGTGGGTGCCGGGCGCGAAGTCGGTCTTGAACTGGTTCCACAGCTCCGGCGGCTGGTCGCCGATGTCCCAGTCGCTGTGCTGGTCGCGCGGCGAGAAGTAGCGCTCCTTGGAGCGGCTCCCCTCCTCGTCGGCCCGGGCGCCAACGATGACGCCGGTATAGGGGTCGGTGTTCCGATCCCGGACGTAGGCCTGCCGGTCGTGATCGAAGCGATAGCGGGGCCAGGCGCCGGACAGCGTGTTGACCAGGGCGTCGGTCTTGAGCGCCTTGCAGCAGGCGATGCGCGACAATGCTCCCGCGGGGAAGGTCTGTTTGGCGTCGAGGGCGGCGCGGTTCTCGCCGTAGATCAGGTTGAGCCGCCAATCCCGCACCAGCCGGTCGCGGTAAGCGATCATCTCCGGGATCTTGAACGAGGTGTCGATGTGCACCAGCGGAAACGGCACCTCGCCGAAGAACGCCTTGCGGGTGAGCCACAGCAGCACGGTGCTGTCCTTGCCGATCGACCACAGCATGCACAGGCGCGGGAACTCCCGGTACGCCTCCCGGAGGACGTAGACGCTCTGCGCCTCCAGGCGCTGCAGCGCGGTCATCGCTCGGCTGCCCGCGCGCCGGCGGGGTGCAGCCCGCACTCCTTGGCGGCGCCCTGTTCCCACCACCAGCGGCCGGCGCGCGCCGGTTCGCCGGGGGCCACGGCGCGGGTGCACGGCGCGCAGCCGATGCTCACGAAGCCGCGGTCGTGCAGCACGTTGTAGGGCACGCCGTGGGCGCGCAGGTAGTCCCACACTTCGGCGTCGCTCCACGCCGCCAGCGGGCTGGCCTTTACCGCGCCGTGGGCCGCGTCCCACTCCACCGCGGGGGTGGCGGCGCGCTCCGGGCTCTGGGCGCGGCGCAGGCCGGTGACCCAGGCCGAGGCGCCGGCGAGCGCGCGGCCCAGCGGCTCCACCTTGCGCACCGCGCAGCAGCGGCGGCGGCCCTCCACGCTGGCGTAGAACAGATTCGGCCCCGCGCTGCCGACCATTTCCTGCAGCGCGGGCGCGGCCGGCGCCAGCACCTCGAAGCGCATGCCGTAGCGGCTCATGGTGCGCGCCATCAGGTCGTAGGTCTCCTGGTGCAGGCGGCCGGTGTCGAGCACGAAGATACGCGCCTGCGGGTCGATCCGCAGCAGCATGTGGGTGAGCACCTGATCCTCTGCGCCCAGTGACGAGGCCAACTTGAGCCCCCGGCCGTAGCGCTCCGCCAGCGCGCGCAGCAACGCCTCGGGGCCCCGCTCGGCGAGCTCCGCGAGCTCCCGCACCGCGGCCATGGTCGAGGCGGTCACGCCTGCCGTCCTATCAGCCGTCATATCTGATAGGTGAGGTGCGGCTGGGCGCGGCGCTTGTCCCACACCAGATCCGCCAGCGTCACCTGCAGCGCGCGGCTGGCGTTCTCGGCGGCGCGCCGCAACGGCGCCGCCAGCACCGCGTCGCTCCACGGCCCGGCGTGCAACTCCAACGGGCCGTCGAGGCAGGTCAGCACCTCCAGCACCGAAATCTGCGCCGGCTCACGGGCCAGCGCGTAACCCCCGTGACTGCCGCGGTAACTGCGCACCAGCAGGGCGCGCTTGAGCTGCGCCAGCACCTGCTCCAGGAATTGCTGGGGGATGCCCTGATCGGCCGCCACCTCGCGCGTCTGCCGCGGGCCGGCGCCGGCGTGAAGCGCCAGATCGTAGGCCGCCTGCAGGCCGTAGCGCGCCTTCGCGGAAAGTGCCCACACGTACCACCATGCTCCTTTTGTCGGCTATCTTGATCTACTTGGTCAAGATTGACCGGAAGCGCTAATCTACGCCCCCGCTACCGCACTCGTCAAGGCGGGGAACGGCGGCGTCACTCATCGCCAATCTTCCACACTCCCTTCTCGCGGAACGCCGCGATGGTCTGCCGCCGCGCGGCGTTGGTCACGCCCGGCGCCGACAGGCCGCGCCGTCTGACGTAGTCCGCCAGCCGGACGATGGCGTCTCCCCTGAGGTAGGCCAGCCGCTTGTGCATCGACTCCAGCAACGCCAGCGCCAGGATACGTTCCATCGTCTGGCTGCGCCGTCGGTCCAGGTAGTCCCGGAACGCCTGATAGTAGCGCTCCTTCTCGTTGTCACGGATGATGACAGGCGGCAACCCGAGCCGGTAGAGTTGGAAGTTGATGATGACGCGGCCCATGCGGCCGTTGCCGTCGCAGAACGGATGGATGGTCTCGAAGCGCAGATGAAACAGGGCGATCCGATCCAGGAAGTAGGAGTCGAGATCGCTGGCGTAGTCGCGCAACGCGGCCGCCATCATCGCCTCCACCCGCTCGGGCGCCGGGGCGACGTGGGTGCCGACGCGCACGTACTCGCCGGCCCCGCGGAAGCGGCCGGCGATGTCGTCGTCGATGCCGCCTATCAGCATCCGGTGCAACAGCACGGTCAGGTCTCGCGTCAGCTCGCCGGTAGCGGCCTTGGTCCGGCTATACTCGACCACGCGCGCCAGATTCCGCGCCTCGAACACCTCCCGCACGGTCACGTTGCGCGCGAGCTCCTGCTGCAGCAGGATGCGTTCGGTTTCGTCGAGCGTGAGGGTCGAGTTCTCGATGGCGTTCGAGTTGTACACGCCCTCCGGTATCTCCGCGTCGTCGATCATGGCCAGCAGCGCTTCCTTGCCGCCGCGCAACGCCTCGTACTCCCGTCTCAGTTCCCGGATGCGCGTTCTGACCGGCTGCGGCGTCCCCATACGCCTTCAGATCGTGCCCGCATTCACGCGATCACGTCAAGAAGGCGTGAATTGAGTGCGAAAACAGGGGGGCATTCACGCGATCGCGTCAATCAGGCGTGAATTGAGCGCGGAAACAGGGGTCATTCCCGCCGGCCGGCTCGCGCTGCATTATTCCGGCGCCGTAACACCGCTCGCCGCCGGGGCCGCCGTAGAGCACGGCGAATTGACCGCTGGCGATGCCGGCCGGCGCTTCGGCGAAGGTCAGCCGTAGCGCGGCGCCGGCCGCGGCCTCCAGCCGGCAGGGGCGCGGCGGGTCGCCGTGGCGCACCCGCACCAGCAGCGGGGGCGCCGGCAGCGGGCCCGCGGACGGCGGTTCGATCCAGTTGCAGCCGGTGAGCAGCACCGAGCGCGGCGCCGCGGCGGCGGGGTCGTGGGACACGTATACGGTGTTGGTCGAAACCTCCTTGGCCGCCACGTACCACGGCCCGTTGCCGAGGCCCAGACCCTGGCGCTGGCCGATGGTGTGGAACCAGTGGCCGCGGTGGGCGCCGAGCAGCGCGCCGCCGTCCAACTCGCGAATCGGGCCCGGCGCTTCGCCCAGGTGGGCGCGCACGAACGCCGGATAGCTCAGCTTGCCGAGGAAGCAGAGGCCCTGGCTGTCGCGGCGCTCGCTCGGCGCCAGCCCCCGCTCCCGCGCCAGCGCGCGCACCTGCTGCTTGCGCAGGCCGCCGAGCGGGAAGCGCAGGCGGCGCAGTTGGCCGCGCCGCAGGTAGGCCAGGAAGTAACTCTGGTCCTTGGCCGGGTCCACTCCGCGCAGCAGGCGGGGCTGCCCGTCCGGCGCCGCGGCCAGGCGCGCGTAGTGGCCGCTGGCCACGGCGTCGTAATCGGCGCCGGCGCGGGCAGTGAACGCCCCGAACTTGATCATCCGGTTGCAGAGCACGTCCGGGCTCGGGGTGTGGCCGGCGCGCAACGCGGCCAGCACGTACTCCACCACCGCCTGCTGATATTCGGCCTGCAGCGGCACCACCTGCAGCGGCACCTGCAGCTCGCGGCACACGGCGCGGGCGTAGCGCAGATCCTCCTCCCACGGGCAGTCGCCAAGGAACGCCAGCTCCTCCTCCAGCCAGATTTTCAGGTAACAGGCGGTGAGCTGATGGCCCGCCTCGCGCAGCAGGGCCAGCGCCAACGCGCTGTCCACCCCGCCCGAGAGCAACACCGCGATGCGCTCGCGCCGCCCGCTCACCGCCGCGCCCCGCATACCCATCGCGTCCGCTCCCGCCGGCGCGCCGCCGCGCGGGCGGCCATCATCAGGGCTCGCGTCGCCGGTGACGAACGCCGCCGGCGGCGCCCACCAGCAGATCGGTAACGCAGCGCGTAAAGAGGCCGTTCTCGACCACGCCGGGGATGGCGGCGAGCTCCGCCTCGCACCGCACCGCGTCAATGGAGGAGTTCGGCCAAGCGTCGACGATCAGGTTGCCGTGGTCGGTGATGACCGGTCCCTGCTTGCGCACCGCGAGCCGCACCTCGGTGCGGAAACCGCGCCGCAGCAGGGCGGCGCGCACCGGAGCCAACGCCAGCGGCACCACTTCCACCGGCACCGGGCCGCGGCTGCCGAGGCGAGGCACCAGCTTCGATTCGTCCACCACGATCACGTAGCGGCGGCTGGCCGCGGCCACCACCTTCTCGGTGAGCAGGGCGCCGCCGCCGCCCTTGATCAAGTTCCACGCCGGGTCCACCTCGTCGGCGCCGTCGATGGTCAGGTCGAGCGCCCCGGATACCGCCGGGTCGTTGAGGGTCAGCAGGTTCAACCCCAGTTCCCACCCCGCGGCCTGGATCTGAGTGCTGGTGGGCACCAGGGCAAGATCGCGCAAGGCGCCGCTCTGCACCCGCGCTGCAATGGCGCGCACCGCGTGCACGGCGGTGGAGCCGGTGCCGAGGCCGATTCTCATCCCCGGCTCCACCAGCGCCGCGGCGGCGCGGCCCAGCGCGGCCTTGACCTCCTCCGCGGCAGTAACCGCGGCCGCCTCGGTGGCGGCCCCGCTCACGGCGCGCTCCCTGCGGGCGCGGCGGGCCGTGCCGTGCCACGCGCGCGCCCGCCAGCCCCTGGGCGCGCTCCGCGGCGGCGCGGTCGGCCGGCCTGCCGCCCCACTGCGGCCCCCCGGCGGCGGCGGTCGTCTACCACCCGCGGCTCACTCCGGCGCCGGCTGCGGCGGCTCCGGATCGGGCGCCGCCGCGGCGTACGGCTCCAGCAACTGCGCGATGCGCTCATACCCGCTGAGCAGGATGAATTCGGCCAAGCGCGGGCCGCGGTCTTTGCCGAGCAGGGCACGGTAGGTCGCTTGGAACATCTCGCGCGGCGGCACGCTAGCCTGCTCGGCAATGGTATATAGGCTGTCGCCGATGGACATGTCGTTGCGCAACTCCAGCCGCAATAGTTCGCGGTGCAACATGCGTAGCGCCGCGACCTGCGCCGCAGACAGGCGGTTGGTGGGCGCCGGCTCCGCGGGCCGCCGCAAGCGAAAGTGCATGGATGGCGGCGCGTAGTCGTCCAGCCAAGCTTTGGCGGCGTGCGCCCGCGCGCGCAGCCGGCGGTGCGCTTCCGCGGCGGCCGGCGCCGTCAACCCCGGCAACCGCACCCGCGCCACCGCTTCCTTCACGTCGCCGTCGTGAATCTGAATCAGGTTGCAGAGGTGGCGGAACGGCACCGGCGTCGGCATCCGTTCCGGCACCTGCGACACCTGCGACAGCTCGTAGATTCGGCGCTCGCGGCCGCTCCGCTTGGCGCTCATCGGTTCGGCGCCGAAGTACGCCCGCTCGGCGCGGTCGTAGTCTTCGTAGCGCTTCAGCACGTCGAGATCAAAGGAGACCGTGAACTCGGCGTTGGGGCGGGTCCCGGCGTAGAGATAGCGCACCACCTCCGGCTGATAGACGGTGAGCATCTGGTCGATGGTGACGGCGTTGCCGGCGGAGGAAGCGAGCCGGCCGGCGCCGCCCTTTACGCCCACGTCCCCGTAGAGGAAGGTGACCGGCGGCTCACGGCCGTACACCTCGCGGGCAATCGGGCCGGCGGTGTCAAAGGAACCGCCGGCGGTGTGGTGATCCTTGCCGGCCGGCTCGCAGTCCACCCCTTCATGCGCCCAGCGCATCGGCCAGTCAATGCGCCACAGCAGCTTGACGTTGCCGGAACGGGTCAGGTCGGCCTGCTTCTCGGTCCCGTCCACGTCGCGGTAGGTCACGCGGTCGGCGCCGTCCCACGCCAGCACCGTGGTGTTGTCGGTGCCGTCCAGTTCCGAGTAGATCGTGATTGGCCAGTAGTCCTTCGGCAGCGGCGCGTTGCGGTGGCGGTTGAGGTTGAGGATAGTCCGAATCTCGCCTCGCCGCTCCAGGGCGCGGCGGATGCCGGCGGCGTAGCACCCCGCGCGGTAGCGCTCGGCCTGATAGCGGTACTTGGGCTCGATCCCCAGTTGCGGCAGCACCTGCTCCAGGCTGCGCTCGAACCGCGCCGCGTAGTTGGGGGCGGTCCCGTAGGGGTCGGGCACCGCCACGACCGGCTTGCGCAGGTGGCGGGCCAGCTCCTCCCGGCGCGGCAGGTTGGCCGGAACCTTGCGAAACACGTCGTAGTCGTCCCAGAAGTAGATGAAGCGCACCTGCCGCCCGCGGTCGCGCAACGCGCGCACCACCAGCTCGGCGGACATAACCTCGCGCAGGTGGCCGAAGTGGACCGATCCCGACGGCGCCACGCCGGCGGCCACCACGTAACGCTCGCGCTCGCCGCGTTCGCGGATGACGCGCTCGGCGGTCAGGTCCGCCCAGTGACCGGCGTGCATGGGTGCTGATTCGGCCTGCGGCATCTCGCGCCGAGTATAGAACCGCGCCGCCCCGCCGGCAAAGCGTCCGCGCCCCTGTCGCCGGGCTACCCCGCCAGCGCCTCGACCGCGGCCGGCTGCAGCGCCCCCGCCAGCGCGGCAATGCCGGCGTCCATCTCCTCCGGCCGATTCCAGCCAAAGCAGAGCCGCATCCGGTCCCGCCCCGACGCGCCGTCGGCGGCGGTGCGCGGCCCGGGGGCGAACGTCACGCCCGCCGCCGCCGCGCGCTCGCCGGCTTCCACGGTGTCGGAGCCGTCGAGCATCTGCACGAACACGAACAGGCCGCCGGCCGGTTCGGTCCAGCGCGCGCGCCCGCCCAGGTGTGCGTCGAGCGCGGCCAGCATCGCGTCCCGCTTGGCGCGCAACAGGCCGCGCACGCGGTCGACGTGGGCGTCCAGCCCGTTCCGCGCGAACCCGTGCACGGCCAGCGCCGTGAACTGGCTCACGCCGCCGGTTCCCTTGACCGCGGCCATCCGCTCCATCAGCGGCGGCGGCGCGGCGACGTACCCCAGCCGCATCCCGGGGCCGATGTTCTTGGAGAAGGAGGCGACGTAGATGGTGCGGCCGCCATCGTCGAGCGAGCGGATCGCCGCCGGCACCTCCTGTCCGTCGAAGGCCAGATCGACGTAGCAGTCGTCCTCCCACACCGGCACGCCGTGGCGCGCGGTGACGTCGTTCACCGCTTCGCGGCGCGCCGTCGGCGCCACCCACCCGAGCGGATTCTGAAAGGTCGGCACCGTGTACACGGCCTTGACGCGCTTGCCCTGGCCCGCCGCCTCCCGCAGGCGGTACTCCAGGGAATCGGGCAGCATGCCGGCGCCGTCCCAATCGACGCCGCGCACCTCGGCGCCGAAGCGGCGCAGGATGGCGAGCGTACCGGCGTAGGTGAACTCTTCGACCAGCACGACGTCGCCGGGATCGATCAGCGCCTGGGCGACCAGGAAGTTCGGCTCGGTCGACCCGGAGCCGAGCAGGATGTCGTCGGCGCCGACCGCAAAGCCGCGGGTATCGGCCAGCCGCGCCGCCAGCCACTCACGCAACGGCGGATAACCGAGCGGATGGGGGTAGTGCGCCAGGCTGCGCCCGGCGACCGCCAACTCCGCGCGCAGACAGTCGACCAGCGCTTCGAGCGGCAGCGAGTCGGGATCGGGATAGGCGACCCCGAAGTCGTACCGCGCCCCCGGCTGCGGGGGGCCGCCCGCCGGCTCTCCCGGATCCGAACCGGCCAGAAGATTGGCCCACCCGGCCCACTCGCAACGCGATGCACTCATCTCTCCGACTACCTCCGCTACGGGCCATAATAGCACCGAAGTTGCTTGCCGCGGCTATCCTGTGGCGGTGATGGCCGTGATGAGAGTGATACGAGTGTTGGTACTGACCGCCGCGCTCGCCGCCGGGGCGGTGGGCTGCGCCACGCGGGCGCAGATTTCGCCCGCCGACCAGGCCGCGGCCGCGGCGGCCGTCGCCGCCGGCAGTTGGCAGCCGCAAGTGGGAACCGCCTCCTGGTACGGGGCGGACTTCCACGGCCGCACCACCGCCAACGGCGAGGTCTACGACATGCACGCGCAAACCGCGGCGCACAAGACGCTGCCGTTCAACACCGTGGTGCGCGTGACCCACCTCACTACCGGCGCGGCCACCGTGGTGCGGATCAACGACCGCGGCCCGTTCGTCGGGGAGCGCATCATCGACCTGTCGATGGCGGCGGCCGGCGATCTCGACATGATCCGCACCGGCATTGCCGAAGTGCGCATCGAGGTGGTTCGCCCCGGCGACCAGCCGGCGGCCGCCGGCTACGTGGTGCAGGTGGCCTCGTTCCGGGACGCCGGCAATGCCCGCGCCCTGCGCGACCGCTTGCGCGGCGCCGGTTTCGCCGCCGAACTGCAACCAAGCGGCGGCGGCTTTACCCGCGTGGTGATTCCCGGCCTCGACGCGAGCACCGCGGCGCTGGCGCAGCAACGCCTGCGCGAGCGGGGTTTCCCGGAGGGGCTGGCGCGACCCGCCGGCCGCTGACGCAACGTGCCTGCCCCGGCGCAACCGGGCCGCCGCGCCCGCAGAGGAAGCGGCCGCAGCAGAACGGCGTCGTGCCGCCCACCACCCCGGCCGGCAGGGCGCCTTGAGCCGCGGCGCCCAATCCTGGTATCTAGTGCGGTACCTGCCCCAGTAGCTCAGTGGGATAGAGCGGCGGTTTCCTAAACCGCAGGTCAGACGTTCGAGTCGTCTCTGGGGCAAAAGTGCGCGTCGCCCTCGCCCAGATCAACCCCACCGTCGGCGACTTTGCCGGCAACAGCGCGCTGATCCTGGCGCGGCTGGCGGAGGCGCGCGCGCAACGCGCCGAGTTGGTGGTGTTCCCGGAGCTATGTCTGTGCGGCTATCCGCCGATGGACCTGCTCGACCACGATTCCTTCGTGGCGGAAAACCTCAAGGCGCTGCGCCGCATCCAGCGCGCCATGCCGGCCGATCTGGGGGCGGTGATCGGCTACGTAGACCGCAACCGCAGCGGTACCGGCAAGCGCCTGATCAACGCCGCCGCCCTGCTCGCCGGCGGGCGCGTGCCGCACCGCCAGGCCAAGACCCTGCTGCCCACCTACGACGTGTTCGACGAGGCGCGCTACTTCGAGCCGGCGGCGGAGCGGCGCACCGTAGATTTCAACGGCGAACGTCTCGGCATCACCATCTGCGAGGATATCTGGTGGGAGACCGAGCCCGACCCCGGCGGGCGCTACGCGGTCGATCCGGTGCGCGACTGCCTGGACGCCGGCGCCACCCTGCTGCTGGCGCCCTCCGCCTCGCCCTACCACCGCGGCAAGCCGGCCGTGCGCCGCCGGTTGCTGCGGCGCGTCGCCGCCGGCGCCGGCGTGCCGGTGGTCTACGTCAACATGGTAGGCGGCAACGACGGGCTGCTGTTCGACGGGCAATCGTTCGTCACCGCCGCCGGCGGCGAACTGGTGCTGCAGTGCGCCGGCTACCGGGAGCAACTGGCGGTGTGGGACAGCGCCGCGCCGGGCGGGCCGGCGACGGCCAACGCCGACGGCTGGGCCGAGCTGGAGCAGGCGCTGGGAATGGGAATTGCCGACTACCTGCGCAAAACTCACCACCGGCGCGTGCACGTGGCGGTGTCCGGCGGCATCGACTCGGCGCTGGTCGCCGCGCTGGCGGCGCGCGCCCTCGGCCCGGAGCAGGTCACCGCGTTCTCGCTGCCCTCGATGTACTCCTCGCCGGGCAGCAAGTCCGACGCGGCGCAGCTCTGCGCCCGCCTCGGGGTGCCGCTGCACACCATCCCCATCGCGGAGCTGTACGCCGGCTACGAGCGCGCGCTCGCCCCGGTGTTCGCCGGCGCTCCGCCCGACCTCACCGAAGAAAACCTCCAGGCGCGCATCCGCGGCATGCTGATGATGGCGTTCTCCAACAAGACCGGCTCCATTCTGCTCGCCACCGGCAACAAGTCGGAGCTGGCCACCGGCTACTCCACCCTCTACGGTGATCTGTGCGGCGGGCTGGCGCCGATCGGCGACCTGCTCAAAACCGAGGTATACGCCCTCTCCCGCGCCATCAACCGGGACGGCGAGGTCATCCCCGCGGCCACCCTCACCAAGCCTCCCTCCGCCGAGCTGCGCCCCGGCCAGACCGACCGGGATTCGCTGCCCGACTACGAGGTGCTCGACCGGATCCTGCAGCTCTACGTGATCGACAACCTCACCCGTAGCGAGATCGTCGCCCGCGGCTTCGACGACGCCACCGTGGCCGACGTGCTGCGCCGCGTGGGTCAAGCCGAGTACAAGCGCCGCCAGGCGCCCACCATTCTCCGCGTCTCCCCGCGCGCCTTCGGCACCGGCCGCCGCTTCCCCATCGCCCGCGAAACCCACGAGGTCGCCTGACCGGGAGCCCGTCACCAGTTGGCCGATCTCCCCACAGCAGCATTCCTGAAACTTCGCCGGCAGTTCTTCGGTGACGACGGAACTCCCATTCCCTTCCCGTTGCGTGACAAGCGGAACACACAAGACGATCCTCTCGACGAGTTTCTGGCCCTCGACGTCCTCGCCAGCCTTGAGGACGTGACTTGTGTCCGAGCGCCCGGCCCGCTGATCACGCCGGATTTCGTACTGTACCGGACCAACGTTCAAGTCAGCCGCGCCGACGACCTGGATCAGATCGTGGGTATCGAGGTCAAAAAGATTGAACGAACGGACCGCGGAACCGTCGCACGTGCAACCGGACTCGACTTCAACACGACGCCGCCATGCGGAACAATCCGCGTATACGACGCGGCCACGGAACCGTTCGATATCCGTGGATTCTATCTGTTCGTATGCCTTGAGCATCTGCCACAGACTTCGAATCATGCAATCGTGTCGGCACTTGCCATCGTTGACGGCAATGTTCTGAACGATGACTTCGATCTCTATCTGAGCATCACCGGAGAGCGCACGAAACGTATCGGGCTTGGGACATACTCGGATGGCGTAGACCGTGCCCGGCCCATGCTGATATTTGCCAATCCTTTGGGAGTGCCCGAGATCAGTCGTGGTGCAACGCTGATCCACGCAGACGATTCTCTTGCCGCCTCGGTCAACGATCTTGCACTTGCGTTCATTCTGAAAAGGTCAGTTCCCGGAGGCGACTATCACACCTACTACTGCTATCGCCCGCACCGGGACGCCGCCGGTCCGCTACGCGAATTGGTGGATCCGTTCCCGACGCCCCGACGTGATACGAGGACTCGTCAAAGAGGCCGCTTCAGGCTTCCATTTACGCTGTAGCAGTTGCTTCGAACAAGGAAAGCTGGGTGACGGAAGGAACACCCTGACTCGCCGGCACTTCAACTCTCCGGTTACGCCACAACTCTTCCGTAAGCCTGCCGGTTTTCGGCAGCAACAGATCCAAGCTACGGCCCACCTCACTGCCGTTTCTCCCGGCGCTCAGCTCAACCAAGAGCTGACTCAAGAGGATGACTCGCACGTCGTTCAACGACACTTCACGACCTGCGGAGATGAACCTCTCAACCCGGCTCCTGACGGTTTCTACTGCCGCTTCGAGTGCGCCGGGAGCGGTGCGGCGTTCGCGCACATCGTCGGCTCGCTTGCGGCAGATGATCAGTACGTCCAGATCGATCGGGTGTTTCGCCTGACTCTTCGGCGTGGCACCTGACATTTCCGACTTCACGGGTTGCGATTGAACCATTGAGAACCCGGCGCCCAACACCGCTTCCGCGACCGCCGTCCAGCCACTGTTCCGGGAATGATGGTAGCTGAACACGAGAAGGCCCCGATCGCGCAGGACCCGGTTGCATTCCCGGAAGACAGCTCGCAGCTTGGTCGAAAACCGGGCGGCGTCGGTGTCCTGGACCTCTTCCGGGCGCCGTGTCGTGCTACTCGCCCCCCCCTGGTCAAAGAAGTAGAGTTGCTGCCATGCGTGGAAGAAGTCGGCTAACTCCGAATAGTGCACGTTATCAAAGAACGGCGGATCCGTAACTACGAGGTCCACGCTCTTGGCGGGCAAGTCAGTGCGGGCGGAATCGCCGCACGACAGGTACGTCGCTCCCGGCGAGAGTCCAACCCTGGGGTACGACGCCAGGATCGGCGCTCCCATAGGAGGGCTCACGCCGTAGACTTTCCGCCCCGACTTGCCGGCGCGATGACGCTCGACGGCGATCTCGAACGGAGCCTCCCGGTAGTCCAACGCTCTCTTGAGTCGGCTCCTGTAGAGAGTCGAGAACGCGCCCGAGCTCTTGGTGGTCCCCCACGGGTTGGCCTCGATCGGCGTTCGCTCCGGCTTCAATATGTGGTGAGAGAACATGTGACGTACGGCGCCGGTTCCCTCGCCCTTGTAGGACGCGAACATGTTATTGAACTCAAGGGTACCGGAGAACAATACGGCCAAAGCGTCGCGCGCCTCCCCGGCAGGCAGGGCCTGAATTGAAGCTGCAAGCATGGTGAGCGCAAGAAGCTGGCGCTCGTTGAACAGCTCATGCCAGTGCCGGTAGCCGTAGTTGAGTATCTGCCTGGTGTTATAGCCGGCTTCTATTGGTACGGACGGCATCGGATAATTCGTACGAAGTCGTCGTCGAGCCGCCTCGTAGGCGCACCGATCGTCGGCCGTGATAGCCAGGTACTCCTTGGAACCATCGGCTCGCAGGACCAGCTTGGCGTACATGCGATGCTGCGGAGGATGGCCGCAGGCCGCGGCCGTCCTGGCGATCGGGAATTCATGCGTGCAGTGCCGGCACACGGCGGTCGTTCGACGCGCAGGGCCGGTCCGGGGATCAAACTGTTTACCGCACGGGCACGAGACGGATTCATCGTCATGGCGACACGACAGGACTCCATCGCAGTAAGGACAGATTGCTTTGGCCGCAGGATGCCGAACCCGGTCGGCGTGAGAAGCGAAGATATACTTGGCGAAGAGGTCGACGCGACTCTCGCAGGCCGGACACGAGAGAAACTTGACCCAGAAATAGTAGAGGACCTGGCACGGTTGGCCGCTGCCGTCAGTGGACTGATACAGCTGTCGCAGCTCGCTGCCGACACTTGCCGCCACCTGCTCGAAAAGAGCATGGATCTCGGCCCGCTCGAGCGGACCGAGAGCAACTCTCGAGGCTCGGTAGGCAACCGGGTTGATGTCGCGGCCAATGGCGGTACAGCCGAGTTTTTGTGCCTCGCCGATAGTAGTACCGCTCCCCATGAAGGGATCAAATACTACGACTCCCGGCAGACGTAGCGGTTCGTAGAACAGGTCCATGACCGAGGCTCCCCGCGGCGCGGAAGCAGCGATGATGGCGGCGCGAAACACGGACCCGAGCCGTTGCGCCCACCACTTGTGGACGTGGTACGGAGGCCGGTATATTTCCTTCCTCCAGCTTTCGATTTCCGCGACTTCGCTTACTTGCTCGAATGGAAAGTCGTGCTCAATCGCACGCCGCCCTACCTCCACGGTAACTATCGTGCGTCAGTGTCGTTGGCCGATCGGCCGCTACGGGGCGCCTACCTCCGAGGCCTCGGGGCGCCGTCTCGGGGCGTCGCCGGTCTGCCACATCAAAGGACGGCGCACCTCTGCGATCTGTTGTTCAAGCCTGTCGTCACCGCGGTCGATCCTTTCGCCCACGCGGTCGATCCGGGTGACCAAGCGGTTTTCGACCGCGCCGATCTCCTCTCTGAGACGGCCTTCCACCGCACCGACCTCCTCTTTGAGGCGGCCTTCGACCGCGCCGATCTCCGTCTTGATCTCCTTGAAGCGTCCGTCCAACCGCCCAAAGATCAGCGAAGCCAAGGCGGCCACGCCGGCCGCGATGGTGGCGGGGTCCATCACGCCCCCCGCGTGGATCGACCGCGCTTCCGGCGGGCGGCCTTATCACTCAACGCGACGCGAACGTAGTCGCTCTCGCGGGTTCTCCGAAGCCCTTCCTCTGGCATGGTAATGTTCATGGTAGCATAGTCTCCGAGCGGATGTCAACCCCGCGGGAGCAGCAGCAGCGGCGGCGGTACAGGTCGATCCCGTCCCGGAGCGCTACGGCGGCGATGGGAATGGTGCCCGCGCCTTGGCGTCTTCATCGGAATCTACTTCGTGCCGGGCAGGGCGGCCCGGAGGGCGTCGAGGTGCAGTTCGGCGGCGGCGCATGGCATGCCGATCGACCACTGCTCCAGTACCGCCGGGTGCACCTCGCCGACTACGCCGAGGCGGGTCCAGGCGGACTCCCCACCCGCCGCCGGCGCCGCCGGCCTCGCTTCGACCCGGGCGGCGCGGCCAGGGATGAAGCGCGGGTCGTCGGCCGCCGCCAGGCGATGCTCCAGGCCCAGGTAGAACAGCAGCGCGGCGACGTGGGCGCGGGCGTCGTTGAAGCCGGCGGCGCGGTCGGCCACCAGCAGCGTGCAGGCATCGACGGTGCGCGAGCCGGTCGGGTCCGCCGCATCGCGCAGCGCCACCTTGCCCACCTCGAACATAAGGTGCGGATAGGCGGCGTTCCGGGAGCTCGTCTCGGCGGCCAGCAGGTTGGGGATGATCGAGTCGCGCACCACGGCGTAACTCTCGGTCATCGGGTTGGCCACCTCCACCAACTCGCGCCCCGGCGCGTTCATGCGCTCGGTGTAGTCGCGGCGCGCGCCCAGGTAGTTGAAGATCATTTCCTGATAGCCGAGCCCCACCAGCAGCTCGCGCACCGCGCGCGCCAGGTGCGTCTCCGGCGTCAGGTGGCCGGCCGTGAACTCCGCCGGCAGCTCCGGCTCGAAGCTGTCGAGCCCGCGCCCGATGGCGATCTCCTCAACCACGTCCACGGCGTGCAGGAAGTCGTTGCGGTAGGGCGGCGGCGTCACCACCAGCGCCACGCCCTCCACGCGCGCGCGGCTGCCCATCCGCTCCACCAGGCGCCGGCCCTCGGCCGGGGAAATGGTCTCGCCCAGCAGCCGCTCGGCGGTGGCCAGCGGCAGCGTGGTGTCGCGCTGGAAATAGCGCGGCGTCACCAGGTCGCGGCCCTGACCGGTGGCGTAGGGATAGCGAATCCGCACCGGGCGAACTTCGTAGCCGGCGTCGGCCAGGTCGCAGGCCGCGATGGCGCACGCCAGCAGCAGCGTCTCCAGGTAGGGGCCGGTGAGCTCCACCAGGAAGTGGCCGTCGCCCACCGCCACGTTGCCGAGGCCGGCGCTGTTGATGATCGGCGGAAACGACAGCGTGCGCCCGGCGGCGTCTTCCAGGTAGGGCAGCGCCGGCAGACCGCGCACGATATGGCCGTACTCGCGGCCCTTGGGATGCTGGTCCAGAATCTCGGCGAGCGACAGCTCGCGCTCGTCGCCGAGGGGCACGAAGCGGGTGTCCGGCGGCGCCGCGCGGTAGCGCACCGGCCAGGCGATCTCGGCGCCGCGGTAAATGCCCATGGCGATGGCGCGGCGGCGCTGGCCGTAGCCGTCGCACAACTTTTCCTGCGATTGGATCAGCTCCAACAGCAGCGCCTCGCTCAGCGGCGGGCCGGCGGCGGTAAACGCGGCGATGCAGGGCCGGATTTTTTTCAGCGCCGGATCCACCTGCACTACCCGGTCGCCGGTAGCCGGCGGCGGCGCCCCGGCGCGCGCCATGAACGGGTACTCCGGCAGCGGGTCGCCGCGGTAGCAGCGCAGGTGGCGCGCCAGCCCCGGCGTGGACCACAGATCGGGCCGGCTGGTGTCCTTCAGTTCCACCCGCCGCACGCCGCCGGCGGCGTCGTATCCCTCCACCTCCGCCTTGGCGGTGGACAGCAGCCGCTCCAACTCGGCGGGGGCGGGAATCTCTCCCCCCAACAGGGCGGCGAGCAGCTCGTCGCGGACGTCGATGGTAGGCATCGTCAGCGCCCCACGCGGCGCCGGACCCGGTCCAGGTCGGGCGAGAACAGCTCGCGTATGTCGTCGATCCCCAGCGACATCATCGCCATGCGGTCAATGCCCAGCCCCCACGCCAGCACCGGCACGTCGATCCCCAGCGGGCGCGTCACCTCCGGGCGGAAGATGCCGGAGCCGCCCAGCTCGGTCCAGCCGACCGTGGGATGGCGCACGAACACCTCCACCGATGGCTCGGTAAACGGAAAGTAGGCCGGCTCGTAGCGCACGTCGGCGCTGGCCGCGCCCGCCACCTCCTCGGCGAACAGCTTGAGCAGCCCCAGCAGCGTCTTCAGGTTGACCCGTTCGCCGAGCACGATGCCTTCGGTCTGGTAAAAGTCGGCCAGGTGCGAGGCGTCCACCTCGTCGGGCCGGAAGCAGCGCATGATGCCGAAATACTTGCCGGGAACGCGGGCGCGGGTGAGGGTCCGGGCAGATACCACGGTGCCCTGACTGCGCAGGATGGTGCGGCGCGCGAAGTCGCGGTCAAACTGATAGCCCCAACCGCGGCTGCCGGTGCGCCAGCCGTCGGCGTGGGTGGCGGCTACGCGCGTGAAGTAGGGTTCCGGCAGCTCGCCCGCGTACTGCGGCTCCTTGATGAAGTACACGTCGTGCTCGTCGCGGGCGGCGTGGAACTGCGGCATGAACAGCGCGTCGCAGCACCAGAAGTTGGTCTCCACGAGCGGGCCGTCAAACTCCTCGAAGCCGAGGCCGGTGAGTTGATCGCGCACCCGGTCCAGGTAGGCGGCGTAGGGGTTGCGGCGGCCCACCGGCACGCGCACCGGCGGCGAGTTGACGTTGTAACGGCGAAAGCTCACCTGCCGCCAGGAGCCGTCGGCCAGCAGCTCCGGGGTGACCGCGCCCACCTCGGCGCCGCTCAGCCCGGCCGCGGCCGCCGCCTGCTGCGCCTCGCGCCCGGCCGCGGTGAGCAGGTAGCTCACGGTCTCGGTCTCGAGGGCGCGAAACAGGCCCTTGGCCGCGCCGCGCTTGCGGCTGAAGGCGGCGGCCTGCTCCCGTTGCGCGGCGCTGAGTTCCGCCGCGGCCGCGGCGCCGCCGGCCAGCCGGTCCAACAGCGCGCGCAACGCCGCTACCCGCGGATCCGCGGCCTCCCCGCCCGCCACGCCGGCGCGGCGGGCGGCGTCCATCCGCAACGCCCCGGCGCGCGCCAGCGCGCCGTAGGCGGAACCCACCTCACGCTGCTCCAGGCCCAGACGGGCGGCGATCTGCGGCAGCGGCAGCGGCCCCTCGGCGCGCAGCAGGGTGAGGATCCGCTCCTCCGGCAGCCCCTCGCGCCGGTACTGCTCGCCTAACGCGGTCAACTCGTAGCGCAGCGCCCGTACCCGCGCCTGCTCCGCGATCAGCCCCTTGTCCTGCAGCCAACTGAACGCCTGGTTGCACTGGCCCAGGTTCAAGTCGGCCGCGGCGATCAGGTCGGCGGCCGTAAACGGGGCGGCGGGAGCGGCGGCGCGCAGGACGCGCACTTCAAGCGGATGGAGTTGGTCGACGGAGCTCATGGCGGCGCTTCGGCTTGGCACCACGTTACGTCACCTCCCCGGCGGCTGTCGAGTAGCGCGCCGCCGACAACGCGGTGAGGATGACGTCTTTTCACGGCCAAGGCGGCGCGACTCTGAGCGACTCGGTGTAGTGCAGCATGTATCGGCCCGGCCAGCGTCAACTGCACGACGTGCTGCCCAGGATCCAGATCCGGCGGCGGACAGCGCCCGGGGCGCCCGGCTATAATGGGAGCGCTCCGATGAGCTCCATTTCTCTGTCCGACAGGTTCCAGCCGTTCGTCGACGCCCGCACCGGCGCCGGGGTGCTGGCGCGCATCACCCGCATGGCACTGCGGTTTCGCCTGCGCCTGCTGATCGGCGTGCTCGCCACCATCGCCGCCGGGTTCATGCAGCTTCTCATCCCGCGCTTCATGGGGCAGGCGGTGGACCGCATCCACGAGCTGCTGGCCGCGGCCACGCAGTGGAACCCGGCCACCCGCCAGCAGCTCGGAGCCGCGGCGCTCGCCCTGCTCGCGGCCAGCGTGTTCCGCGGGGTGTTCATGGCCGTCTACCTGCAGCAGGGGGAGTCGCTGGGCCAGCACCTCGGCTACTCGCTGCGGCTGGCCTACTACGAGAAGCTGCAGCGGCTCAGCTTCAGCTACCACGACCGCGTCCACACCGGCGACCTGATGACGCGCGGCATGCTGGACGTGGAAGGGGTGCGCATGTTCGTGACCTTCGGCCTGCTGCGCACCTTCTACCTCGCCGTGCTGATCGGCTTCGGCGGCTACCAACTGGTGGCCACCGATCCGCTGATGGCGCTGGTGGCGCTGAGCTTCGTGCCGGTGGTTGGGTGGCGCGCCATCGTCTCGCGCCTGCAGCTCCGCGAGAGCTGGTACCAGCTCCAACGGCGCATGTCGATCCTCACCCGGGTAATGGACGAGAACCTGAGCGGCATCCGCGTGGTGCGCGCCTTCACCTCGCAGGATCACGAAATGGACAAGTTCGACCGCGCCTCGCGGCGCGCCCTGGCGCTGGCGCGCAAGCGCATCCGCATCCGGGTGCAAAACACTACGGTGATGACCCTCACCTACTACGCGGCGATGGGGCTGGTGCTGCTGGTCGGCGGCCTCAAGGTGATGAACGGCGAGGCGAGCGTGGGCCGCCTCACCGAGTTCCTGGCGTTCATGACCATCCTGCAACTGCCGGTGCGCCAGCTCGGCATGATGGTCAACGCCTTCGCGCGCGCTTCTTCCTCCGGCCAGCGCCTGTTCGAGGTGCTCGATCAACAGCCCGACGTGGCGGACCGGCCCGGCGCCCCGCCCTTGGCGCTGGCGCGCGGCGTGCTGAGCTTTGAGGAGGTCGCCTTTGCCTACCGCACCGACGACGGCGACTCGGTGGCGTTACGCGGGGTCTCCTTTACCGTCGGCCCCGGCCAGACCCTCGGCATCGTCGGCCCGCCGGGGGCGGGCAAGACCACCATCGCCCACCTGGTGCCGCGCTTCTACGACGTCACCGCCGGGCGCATCACCATCGACGGGCAGGACATCCGCGAGGTGACCCTGGACTCGCTACGCAACGCGGTGGGGGTGATCCAGCAGGACAGCTTCGTGTTCACCGCGGCCCTGGAAAAGAACGTCGCCTACGGCGATCCCTGGGCCGAGCGCGAGCGCATCGAACACGCCACCGCCTCGGCGCAGCTCGACTCCTACGTGCGCGGCCTGCCGCTCGGCTACGAGACCCTGGTGGGCGAGCGCGGGGTGTCGCTGTCGGGCGGCCAGCGGCAGCGGCTGTCGATTGCCCGGAGCGTGATGCTGCGCCCGCCGATCATGATCTTCGACGACTCCACCGCGGCCATTGACGCCGGCACCGAGCAGCGCATCCGGTCGTCGCTACGCGAGGTCACGCGCCAGTGCGCCACCATCATCGTCGCCCACCGCCTGAGCTCGCTGATGCACGCCAACGAAATCCTGTTTCTCGACCACGGGCGGGTGGTGGAGCGCGGCAGCCACGACGAGCTGCTGGCGCAGGGCGGGCGCTACGCCGCGCTGTACGAGTTGCAGGCGCGGCGCCCGGCGGACGCCAGCGCCGCCGCACCGGAGGGCGCCGCGGCGGGGGCGGGTGGCGGCGCGCCCGCGGCTGCCGGCGAGGCGGAGGCCGCGGCGACGAGTGGCGCGGCGGCGGTGGCGGTGCCCGCCGGCGGGGAGCGGGCCGCTCCGGCCGGCGCCGCGGCCAACGGGGCGGCGCGGGGAGGCCGCTCGTGAGCGGGCGCGGCGCCGCGGCGGCGAACGGCGAGCACGTCTACCTGGCGCGCGAGCGGCGCAAGGGCCGCCTGCCGCCGCTGGCCGCGGTCGGTTCGCAGGTGAACCGTGAGGAGCAGATGTTCAGCGCGGCCTTCAACGGCCACGTGGTACGGCGCTTCATGGGCTTCGTGCGCCCCTACCGTACCCGGCTGTGGCTGTCGCTGGCCGCGGTGCTGGCGTTCACCTTCTCGCAGATGGCAATTCCCCTCATCATCCGCATCGTCATCGACGACGTGCTGCTGGCGGAGGCCGCGGACGCGGCGCGCGGCCTGCTGTTCGGCACCTGCGCGGTGTTCGCGGCGATCGTGGCGGTCAACTACGCCGCCAACCTGATTCAGGAGTCGGTGGTGGCGCGGGTCGCGGAGCAGGTGCTGTTCGACCTGCGCCGCGCCATGTACCTGCACCTGCAGCGCGTGGCGCTGGCGTTCATGGACCGCACCGAGGTGGGGCGCCTGATGTCGCGCCTGCAGGGCGACGTCAACGCCTTGCAGGAGTTTCTCGAATCTACCGTGTTCGCGGTCGGCGACCTGGTGCTGCTGATCGGCATCATCGTGATCCTGCTGGTCCTGAACCTGCCGCTGGGGCTGATGACCCTGGGGATCGTGCCGGCGCTGCTGATCGTGCGCGCCATCTGGCTGCCGTTCGCGCGGCGCGCCTTCCTCGGCGCCCGGCAGAGCAGCTCCAACGCCAACGGCGCGCTGGCGGAGAGCATCAACGGCGTGCGCCTGATCCAGGAGCTGGGCCGGCAGCGCGTCAACTTTGACCTGTACGAGGAAAAGGTGTTCGACAACCTGCGCACCCACGTCCGCGCGGCGCGCTTCTCACAGGTGATGATCCCCACCGTCGACACCCTCTCCGGCCTCGCCCTGGGCCTGATCGTGGTGGTGGGCGGCGCCCTGACCCTCGGCGCCGAGATCGAGTTGGGGGTGATGATCGCCTTCTTCTTCTACGTGCAGCGCTTCTTCGCGCCGATCCGCTCGGTGACCATGCAGTACAGCATCATGCAGCGCGCCATGGCCTCCGGGCAGCGCATCTTCGAGGTGCTGGACGTGCCGCTGCAGATCGAGGATCGTCCCGGCGCGCGCGCCCCGCGCGAAATCGACGGCTCGGTGGAGTTTCGCAACGTCACCTTCGGCTACGTCGAGGGGCAGCCGATCCTGCACGATATTTCGTTCCGGGTGGAGCCGGGGGAGACGATCGCGCTGGTGGGGCCGACCGGTTCGGGCAAGACCAGCATCACCGCGCTGGCGCATCGCTTCTACGACGTGTGGCAGGGCCGCATCCTGGTGGGCGGCCACGACGTGCGCGACCTGACCCAGGCGTCGCTGGGTCATCACATCGGCATGGTGCTGCAGGAGCCGTTTCTGTTCACCGGCACCATCAGCGAAAACATCCGCTACGCCGCGCGGGACGCGACCCAGGAGGACGTGGAACGGGCCGCCGCGGCGGTGGGCGCTCACGGCTTCGTTACCCGCCTGCCGCAGGGGTACAACACGCTGCTGGAGCAGCGCGGCAGCAACCTGTCCCTGGGGCAGCGGCAGCTCATCAGCTTCGCGCGCGCCATCGTCGCCGACACCAGGATTCTGGTGCTGGACGAGGCGACCGCCAACATCGACAGCTACACCGAGATGCAGATTCAGCACGCCTTGCGCGGGCTGCTGCACCAGCGCACCGGCTTGGTGATCGCCCACCGCCTGGCCACCATCCGCAACGCGGACCGCATCTTCGTGCTGCAGCAGGGCCGCATCACCGAACAGGGCACGCACGACGAGCTGCTCGCCCGCAACGGGCTCTACGCCAACCTGTACGGCATGCACTACGCCTCGTTCGACGACCTCCCCGACGCGGTAGTGAGCGCCGCCGCCGGCCACACCGCCACCTGACCGCCACCGGCTGCCGGCATGAAGGGACAGTTGTTCACGCAGTACTTTCTGACCGACGGCATCCGCGAGACGCCGGAGTGGGCGGCCGCGGCGGAGCAGCTCGCCGGCTTCCGGGGCGCCCTAGGCGACCTGTACGGGCGGTTCGCGGGGCTGCACCAGCCCAATGAGGCGGTGACCGAGCAGGACCTGATCCGCCCGGTGCTGGAGCTGTTGGAATGGACCGACTACCTGCCGCAGCAGGGCGCCGCAGGCCGCGACGACGTGCCCGATCACCTGCTGTTCGCCGACGCCGCCGCCAAGGCGCGCGCCGCGGCGCGGCCCAACTCCGGCGACCGCTACCGGGACGCCGCGGTGGTGCAGGAGAGCAAGCGCTTCGGGCTGCCGCTCGATCACCGCGACCGCAGCGACGGCGCCGGCGGCGCCCGCGGCGGCACCCCGCACGGGCAGATGCTGCGCTACCTGACCGGCGCCGAGATCGCCTCCGACGGCGGGGTGCGGTGGGGCATCCTGACCAACGGCCAGGTGTGGCGCCTCTACGACGCCCGCGCCCGCCCCCGCGCCGCCGGTTACTTTGAGGCGGACCTGGCGGAGGTGCTGCAGCCGGGCGAGGAAGATGGCCTGCGCCTGTTCCGGCTGCTGTTCGGGCGCGGCTCGTGCACGCTGCAGGGGGAGGCGACAGCCACCTTCCTGGAGGCCGCTATCGCCGAGGGCAAGCGCTATGAGGAGGCAGTCGCCGGCGACCTGTCGGCGGTGGTGTTCGAGCGCGTGTTCCCGCGCCTGCTGACCGCGCTCCACCGCGCCGCCGCCACCACCGCTACCGACACCAGTGCGGGCGCTGGCGCCGGGGCCGCGGCCGGCAGCGGCGGCTTGGCCGAAGTCCGCGCCGCGGCGCTGATCTTCCTCTACCGGTTGCTGTTCCTACTCTACGCCGAGGACCGCGGCCTGCTGCCGGTCAACGACCCGCGCTACGACGACTACGGCCTGCGCCGGCGCGTGCGCGAGGACGTCGCCCGCCGGATGGCCGCCGGCGATACCTTCTCCGCGGCCGCCGCCAACTATCACAACCACCTCACCGAGTTGTTCCGCCAGATCGACCGGGGCGACGAGTCGATCGGCCTGCCGCCCTACGACGGCGGCTTGTTCGCGCCCGCCGCGGCGCCGCTTCTGGAGCGCGTCCGGCTGCCCGACGCCGTGCTCGCCGACCTCATCTACGACCTCAGCCACACCGCAACGCGGGCGGGCGCCGGCGCGCGCCGCTTCGTCAACTACCGCGACACTTCGGTGCAGCAACTCGGTTCCATCTACGAACGCCTGCTCGAACGCGAGCCGGTCCTCACTGCTGCCGGCCGCATCGAAATACAGCTCGACTCCTACGCGCGCAAGGACTCCGGCAGCTTCTACACCCCGCAGGACCTGGTCGACCTGCTCGTGGACCGCACCTTGAAGCCGCTGGCCGAGGAGCGCACGCGGGCCTTTGAGAAGCGCGCGCGGGAGCTGGCGGGCGACCGCCGCCCACGCGCCGAGCGGCTGGCGGCGCTGGAACGGCTCGACCCCGCGGCCGCAGTGCTGCGGCTCAAGGTGCTGGACCCGGCGATGGGCAGCGGCCACTTTCTGGTGAGCGCGGTCGACTTCCTGGCCGATTACGTCGCCGAGGCGATTGAGCGCGCCCCGGCGGCGGCAGAGTGGCTGGCCGGCGTCTACGAGTCGCCGCTGGTGCGCCGCATCGCGGAGATTCGGCAGGGGATTCTGCGGCGGGCGCGGGCGGGCAACTGGATCATCGACGCGGCGCAGCTCACCGATCAGGCGATCATCCGGCGGCTGGTGCTGAAGCGCTGCATCTACGGGGTGGACAAGAACCCGCTGACCGTGGAGTTGGCCAAGGTGTCGCTGTGGCTGCACAGCTTCACGGCGGGGGCGCCGCTGTCGTTCCTCGACCACCACCTGCGCTGCGGCGACGCGCTGGTCGGCCTGCGGGTGCGGGACGCGGTGCGGGAGCTGGATCGGCTGGGCGGGCTGTTCGCCGGCGCGGCGATGGCGGGAGCGGAGGTGGCGGCGGAGGGGATGGAGCGGATTGAGGAGATGTCGGACGCCGAGGTGGCGGAGGTGCACGAGTCGGCGGCGGCGTTTCGCGGCGTGGAGGAGACCACGGCCGACCTGCGCGGGCTGCTGGACTGTCTGTGCGGGCTGCAGTGGATGACGGCCGGGATGGGGGCTGCGGCGCGCAAGGAGCACGAGTTGCCGCTGGTGCGGACGCTGAACCGGCAGCCGACCGATGCCTACCGGATTCTGGCGCGCGGGCCGGACGCGGGGGATGCGGAGGATGCCGGGGATGCCGGTGAGGGGATGCGCGAGCGTTGGGAGGGGGCGCGAACGATTGCCCGGCGGGAGCGGTTCTTGCACTGGGAGGCGGCGTTTCCGGGGGTGTGGCGGCGGTGGCAGGAGCGCCGGCCCGCCGGCGGCTTCGACGCCGTGATCGGCAACCCGCCGTGGGACCGGATCAAGCTGCAGGAGGTGGAGTGGTTCGCTACCCGCGCCCCCGAGATCGCCCGCGCGCCAACCGCGGCTGCGCGGCGGGCGGCGATTCGGCGGCTACGGGAGCAGGGTGCGCCGCTGGCGGCCGCCTTCGACGCCGCCAAGGCGCGCGCCGACCAGCTCGGCCGGGTAGTGCGGGCGTCGGGCCGCTACCCGCTGCTGGGCGGCGGCGACGTCAACCTCTACTCGCTGTTCGTTGAGCGGGCCATGAGTCTGGTCAAACCCGGCGGCTTGGTGGGGCTGCTCACCCCCTCCGGCATCTACGCCGACAAGACCGCCTCCCGGTTTTTTCAAAGGCTGTCCGGCGAGGGACGCATTGGCGGGCTGTTCGACTTCGAGAACCGCAAGGTCTTCTTCAAGGACGTAGCCTCACGGTTCAAGTTCTGCGCGCTGATCTTCGGCGGCGAGGAACGGGGCTTCGACCGGCTCTGGTGCGGGTTCTTCCTGCACGACACCCGCTCGGTGGACGACCCGGAGCGGTGCTTTCCGCTGGCGCCGGAGGACTTCGCGCGCGTCAACCCAAACACCGGCACCGCACCGGTGTTCCGCACCCGCCGGGATGCCGACCTCACCCGCCGCGTTTACGAGCGGCATCCTGTCCTTGTTGACCGCTCCGGCGGCGAGGAACGCCGCGCCTGGCAGGTCCGCTACAACACGATGTTCCACATGACCAACGATTCCGGTCTGTTCCGCACCGCCGAGCAGCTCGATGGCGACGGGTTCTACCGGGTGGCCGGCAACCGCTACAAGAGGGGATCGGATCTCTGCCTGCCCCTGTACGAGGGCAAGATGGCGCAGGCGTTCGACCACCGCGCCGCCGGCGTCGTCGTCAACCCCAACAACCTCAACCGGCCCGCCCAACCCCGGGAAGCGACCCCGCGCCAACATGCCGATCCCAACTGGCTGCCGCAGCCGCAGTTCTGGGTTCCTGTCGATGCATGCCGGTGGGAATGGCCGCTGGAGTGGGTGATTGGATTCAAGGAGATAACCGCTGCCACCAACTCCCGCACCATGATCGCGTCGGTCTTTCCCAAGGCGGCGTTCGGCAACAAGACGCCCATATTCCTGCCGCTTGCGGGCGGCGGCGCCGAAGTGACCGACGCCTACAAGAGAGCCGCCCCGTTGCTGGCCGCCAATCTGAACGCAATGGCGTTCGACTTCATCGCCCGGCAGAAAGTCCACGGCCAGACCCTGAATCTGTACGTCGTCGAACAGCTACCGGTCATCTCGCCCGCCGCCTACGACCGCCGCTTCGGCGCCACGACGGCGCGCGAACTGGTGCGCGACCACGTGCTGCGCCTCACCTACACCGCCCACGACATGACGCCCTTCGCCCGCGACCTCGGCTGTGACGGCGCGCCGTTCCCCTGGGACCCCGAAGAACGCCGCCACCTGCGCGCCCGCCTCGACGCCCTCTACTTCCACCTTTACGGCCTGTCCCGCGAGGACGCGGCCTACGTCCTCGACACCTTCCCCGTCGTCCGCCGCCGCGACGAAGCAGCGTTCGGCCGCTACCGCGCCCGCGACCTCATCCTCGCCTACGTGAACGCCCTCGCCGCCGGCGACCCCGACACCATCGTAGCGGAATAGGCGCTCGTCATCGCCGGGATTTCTGGAACATCTCATACACATCCAGGTCGAACAGGCGGGCCGAGCACACCTCCGACCGAGGAAGAACGACGCTGTAGTCACGAAGCAGGTAGTCGATTCTTTCCGCCTCTTTGTCGATCAACTGGTCAATAATGGGTGCATAGTGAATCGTAAGGTTCAGCTCGAGGGTGTCCTCCGATCGATAGCCGCTGGCGATCGGCAGGAGGGTAACGTCCGAGCGTCCCCGCTTCGTGATACTGCTCCGAAGAACCAGACCGACGTACGACTTTCGGTTCTTCAACGATAGTTCGATTGGCTTCAGCCGTTCGAACGCGTCCGCTATCACGGTTTCGATGAGATCCCCATAGGTCTCCGCCGCCCGGTTGGCCGCCCTTTCTTCGCTGTAGAGCTTGTTGATTACCGGAGGTGCTACTATCGCCAAGATAATGGTCAGGATAGCGGTGTCGACGTAGTCTACGGGGACATGGGCGCGCAAAAAACTAGGAAGTTGCGGGGCATGTACATTGAGAAGTACGGCGATTGTATGAGCGACCGCGGTAAGGAATACACCTGCTAGAGCGGACCGAAACAGCAGGTGGTAGCCGGACAACCGATAGTTATTGAAGCGCGTGAAGTTAGCGTTCTGCAGGAACCAATATCCCGCCAAACTTGGAATGAGGAGCAAACCGAGACCCATGGCGACACCCCGCCGTCAACGACTGCTCGCGGCCGACGGCTACTTCTCCTGTGCTTCCGGTCCTCCCGAAGACTGCTCGGATGCCCGCTTGTTGGAGTCTTCGGCGATCTGCGCCATGCGCTTGATTGTCTCCCGGACTTCCGGCGTGCGCAGTAACTCGTGCGCTTCGACGTACATGCCGCCGGTGGCGGTTATGTGGACCTTGGGCTTGGTGGGGTTGTTGCCTGACGATGCCCTGCGTCGTGCCATGATCGAACCTCCTGCGCGCCGGAACCGGCGGGTCGTGAATGAAGGTCACGTAACAATCGGTACTTGTCAACCGCCGCCGCGTAGTAGCGGCCCGTGGCGTGGCGGCGGGTGGCATGCCCGCGGCGCCGGCGCGCTCGCGCGCGATACGGGGGCGGCTCAGGTGTGGCGCTGGAGGTCCAGCAGGGCGGCCGAGGGCTCCACGGGGTAGCGGGCCGGGGCGCGTAGCGCGCGCACCGGCGGCGGCAGGCCGGCGAGGCTGGCGGCGGCGCGTTCGCGGATCGCCGTGAGCGGCTCCGGCGCCGCCAGCCGCGCTCCGGCGCGCATCTGCGGCGCCAGTAGCGGCACGCGGCGTTCGCCGCCGGCGCGGGCCGCGGCAAGGGCCTCCGCCTCATCGGCCAGGCACAGCAGGTCGCCGGCGGCCGTCTCCCCGCCCGCCGGGTAGCGGCGCAGCACCTGCTTGATGCCGGGGAGGGTGGCCTTGCCCGGCTCCTCCGAGCGCTTGGCGATCGGCTGCCAGCCGCGGCCGCACTCCTCGCGCACCGCCACCAACTTGTACACGCCGCCCAGGGCGGGGTCGCCGTGGGCGGTCACCAGGCGCGTGCCGACTCCCCAGGCGTCAATCGGCGCGCCGGCGCCGCGCAACGCGGCGATGCGCGTCTCATCCAGGTCGCTTGACACCACGATTCGAGCGGCCTGCAGCCCCGCCGCGTTCAACTGCGCGCGCACCGCGCGGCTGAGCGCGCCAAGGTCGCCGCTGTCCAGGCGCACGCCGAAGCCGCGCCCGCCGCGCGCCCGGAGCGCGGCCAGCACCGGGATGGCATGCGGCAGACCACTCTTCAGGGTGTCGTCGGTATCGATCAGCAGAATCGTCCGTTGCGGGTAGAGTTCGGCGTAGCGGGCGAACGCGTCCTGTTCGTCGCCGAAGGCCTGAATCCAGGAGTGCGCCATGGTGCCGCTCACCGGGATGCCGTAGCGGGCGCCGGCGGCGACGTTGGAGGTGCCGTGCACGCCGCCGACGTACGCCGCGCGCGCCGCGGACAGCGCCCCGTCCGGGCCCTGGGCGCGGCGCAGCCCGAACTCGAACACCCGGCCGCCGCCCGCGGCCTGCACCACCCGCGCCGCCTTGGTGGCGATCAGGGTCTGGAAGTTGACCACGTTGAGCAGCAGGCTTTCGAGGAGCTGCGCTTCGGTGAGGCGCGCGGTGACGCGCAGCAGCGGCTCACCCGGGAACAGCGCCGTGCCCTCCGGCGGCGCGTGCAGCGCGCCCCGGAACCGCCATCCCTCCAGGAACTGCAGAAACTCGGCGCGAAACAGCCGCAGGCCCTCCAGGTACTCCAGGTCGCCCGGGCCGAAGCGCAACGCCGCCACCGCCGCGGCCGCCTCCTCCAGGCCCGCCGCCAGGGCGTAGCCGCCGCCGAACGGCGGGCGCCGGAAGAACAGCTCGAAGACGACCTCGGGATCGCGCCGCTGCAGGAAGTAGCCCTGCAGCATGGTGAGTTGATAGAGATCGGTGGCGAGGGCCGAGACCACGCCGGACGCTCCGGTCAGGAGAGGCGGATACCCGCGTTAGCCATTTCCGCCCGCGCCCGGACCACGCTGCCGGCGGGCGCATCCACGCCACGGCAGGCGCCGGTGAGCACTTCGACTTCGAACCCCAGGCGCGCGGCGTCGAGGGCGGAGTAGCGCACGCAGTAGTCGGTGGCGAGGCCGCACAGCGCCACCTTCCGCACGTCCAGCGCGCGCAGATAGCCGGCCAAGCCGGTGGCGGTGCGGCGGTCGTTCTCGAAGAACGCGGAGTAGGAGTCCAGCGCCGGGCGCACGCCCTTGCGCAGGATCAGGTTGACGCGGCGGGTGTCGAGCTCGGGATGCAGCGCCGCGCCCGGCGTGCCCTGCACGCAGTGGTCGGGCCACAATGCTTGCTCGATGCCGCCAACCGGCATCACGTCGTAGAGCGCGGTGCCGGGGTGCTGCGAGGCGAAGGAGCAGTGCTCGGGCGGATGCCAGTCCTGGGTCGCGACCACCACGTCGTAGTCCGGCATCAGGCGGTTGGCGGCCGCCACCACCGCGTCACCGGCCGGCACCGCCAGTGCGCCGCCGGGGCAGAAGTCGTTCTGCACGTCGATCACCAGGAGGGCGCTACTCATCGCCCGCTAACGCTACACCGGTCCGCCGCCGCGCCGCAAACCGCCATCCCCCCGCCGCCCGGGCCTCTGCTACTCCCCGCCGGGGTGGCCGGCGGCGGCGGCCGGGTGGCGCAGGGCGGCGGCCACCCCCACCCCGGCCAGCGCCGCGCCGGCCAGCGCCGCCAGCAGCACCGCGGTCAGCTCGCCGGCGGGCACCTGTCCCAGCTCCGCCGGCGGCACCCGCGGCACCTCCTGCAGCGAAACGTCTTCGCCGAGGCCGCCGGGCGGCAGCGCCAGGAACGGCCACAGGCGCCGTAGCGAGCCCAGCATCAGGCCGCTCAGCGCCGCCAGGGTCACGCCGCGCGCGCGGCGCAGCAGCCAAGTCAGCAGCTTGCTGACCGCGCCCAGGCCGAACAACACGCCGGCCTGGAAGACGAACAGCGGCAGCAGTCGCGGCGCGCCCTGCGTCAGGCCGCGTATCAGATCGATCACGTACGGGTAGGGGCCGAGCACCAGCAGCACGAAGGCGCCGCTGACGCCGGGCAGCACCATCACCGAGGCGGCAATGGAGCCGCTCAGCGCCAGGAACCACAGCGGCGGCTCGCCGGCGGTGGGGGCCGGCAATCCCAACAGTACCACCGCGGCGGTGGCGGCCAGCGCCAGCGCCGCCGCCTGCGGCAGGCGCCAGCGGCCCACCGCCCGCAACGGCAGCACCACCGCCACCAACACCACGCCGCAGAAGAAGGCCAGCGCCAGCCCCGGCGCCGTGTCCAGCACCGCCCCCACCGGGTAGCTGAACAGCAGCGGCGCGCCCACCATGCCGGCGCCCAGCACCAGCGCAAAGCGCCACGGCACGGCGCCCCAGGCCGCCGCCACCCGCGCCCGCCGGCCGCCGGCCGCGCCGGCGCCGCGCCCCGGCAGCAGCAGCGCGCGCGCCAACTCGACCAGGGACGCGAGGGTCCCTATCAGCCGCTCGTAGATGCCCAGGATCAACGCCAGGGTCCCGGCGCTGACGCCCGGTACCAGCTCGACGACGCCCAGGCCCATGCCGCGCAGCAGGGTGAGCAGGTCGCTCCGCCACCCGGTTCGGAACTCGGTAGATCGATTCACGGCCCCAAGTGTGCCCGATTTGCGGCCCGCTCGGCAGCCGTCCGGCCTGCGCTTCCGGGCGTGTTGCCGGGCGCGCGGCGGGCGCGTGGGGACTTCGCGCCGCGGGTATGGCGCGCCGCGCCCGTTGGCGTTATACTGCGCCCGCTATGAGTGCGCGTTACATGAGCCCGCTGACGGTAAGCGAGGCCACCGAACTACTCGACCGGAATCCCGGCGCCAGGATTCTGGCGGGCGGCACCGATCTCATGGTGGATATGCGCTTGTCCCGCACCATCCCCAAGCTGATCGTCGACATCAAGAACATCGCCCAAACGCGGGAGCTTACGCTCTCCGAGGACGGACTGGTGCTGGGCGCCGCGGTGCCGTGCGTCGAGCTCACCGACCATCCCACGTTGCGCAAGACCTACCCCGGCGTGGTGGAGGCGGCGGAGCTGATCGGCTCCTCCCAGATCCAAAGCCGCGCCAGCCTCGGCGGCAACCTGTGCCACGCCTCGCCGGCGGCGGACACCGTCCCGGCCCTGGCGGCGGTGGGCGCGAAGTGCCGCATCGCCGGCCCCGGCGGTGAACGGCGCGTGGCGGTGGAGGATTTCTGCACCGCTCCGGGCGTCAACGTGCTCGCCGACGGCGAGTTTCTGGTGGCCTTCGAAGTCCCCGCGCCGGGACCCGGTACCGCCGATGCCTACCTGCGCTTCATCCCGCGCAACGAGATGGACATCGCCGTAGTCGGCTCCGGGGTCAGCGTGACCCTGAACGGCGGCGGCGCCTGCAGCGCGGCGCGCGTGGCGTTGGGGGCGGTGGCGCCCACGGTGATCCTGGTACCGGAGGCGGCCGCGGCGCTGGTCGGGACGCGGATCGAAGACGCCGACGTAGAGCGGGCCGCGGCCGCGGCCGCGGCGGCGGCGCGGCCAATCAGCGACCGGCGGGGGACCGCCGAGTTCCGGCGCCACGTTGCCGGAGTGCTCACCAAACGCGCTGCCCTGGCGGCGCGCGACCGGGCGCGCGCGGCGCGCTAAGAACCACGGCCTGCAAGCGAAAGGAGAAGGCACACAACCAAAAATGGAACAGACTCACGTACGAACCACCATCAACGGCGAACCCACCGAATTCCTGTGCGAGGCGCATCTGAGCCTGCTTGACGCGTTGCGCGACAAGGTCGGGCTCACCGGCACCAAGGAGGGCTGCGGCACCGGCGATTGCGGCGCCTGCACCGTGGTGCTGGACGGCAACGTCGCGTGCTCCTGCCTGGTGTTGGCGGTGGAGACCGCCGGCCACGAAATCGAGACGATTGAGGGCGTCGCCAAGGATCAGCAGCTCCATCCGGTGCAGCAGAAGCTGCTGGAGCACGCCGGTTTGCAGTGCGGCATCTGCACCCCCGGCGTGGTGGTGGCGGCCAAGGCGCTGCTGGAACGCAACCCCGACCCCAGCGAGCAGGAAATCCGCTACTGGCTGTCCGGCAACCTGTGCCGCTGCACCGGCTACGACAAGATCGTGCGCGCGGTGCAGGACGCAGCGTCGGTGCTGCGGGCGCCGGCCTAGCCGGACCCGGCCCGCGTCCGCGCCAAGTGCAATTGCAATGGCCCGGGTAGAGATTCCGGCGCGCCTGCTGCCGCGCACCGGCGGCGCCAACCGCGTCGAAGTGGAGGGCCGCAACGTGCGCCAAGTGCTGCGCGGCCTTGACGAGATGTTCCCGGGGCTGGTCGAGGAGTTGAAGTCCACCACGGCCATCGCCATTGACGGCGAGATCATCGGGCAGCGCCTGGAGGACGCCGTGCTGGAGCGGGTGCAGCCCGACAGCGAGGTGTACTTCATCCCCGCCGTAGCCGGCGGCTGACCGCGGCTCCCGCCGGGCGCCCGCCGATGGACGAACTGCGCAGCATCCTCGAACGGCTTGGCGCCGGCGCCGGCCAACCGGCGTGCGCGCTGGCGACGTTGGTGTACGTCGAGGGCTCCAGCTACCGCGGCGTGGGCGCGCGGGCGCTGGCGCTGCCGGACGGCAACACCGTTGGCCTGATTAGCGGCGGCTGCCTGGAGGGCGACCTGCTGGAGCGCGCCGGCGAGGTGCTGGCCGACGGGCGCCCGCGTACCGTGCGCTACGACTCCACCGCCCCGGAGGACGCGCTGCTGGGCTTGGGGCTGGGCTGCAACGGCGTGGTGGAGGTGCTACTGGAACGGGTCACGGCCGCCGACGCGCGGGCTGCAGACGTGGGGGGCGCCGGCGGCCGCTACCTGCCGCTGCTGCAGGCGGCGCGCGCCGCCGGCCGGCGTAGCGCGCTGGCGACCGTGTACCGTTCCCCCGAAGCGGATGAAGTGGGCTCCCGTCTGGCGCTGATCGAACCGCCGGTCGAGGCGCCGCCCGCGGGGCCGGGGGCCGCCGGCCCCGGCCAAGGCCGCCGCCGCCCTGCTTCCGCCGCGCCGCCCGCAGCGCCTGGGGTCACCCCTGCGGCACCCGAAACTCACCGCTTCGGCCCGTTGCGCGCTACGTTGCAGGACGTGGTGACGCGCGACTTGGCCGTGCTCCTGAACCAGGGCCGCTCGCGCGCGGCGGCGTACCAGGTCGCCGGCGCCCCGGTGCAGGTGCTGCTGGAGCTGGTGGAACCGCCGCTGGCGCTGACCGTGTGCGGCGCCGGCCCCGACGCGCAGCCGCTGGTGACCCTGGCCGCCGGCCTGGGATGGGAACCGGTGGTTTTCGATCACCGCGCCGCCTTCGCCCGCCCGCAACGGTTCCCCGGCGCGGCGCGCGTGGTCACCGCGGCGCGCGAAGAGTTTTCCAAGGCGGTGCCTCCTCGCGCCGGCGAGGTGGCGGTACTGATGACTCACAGCTACCCCACCGACCTCGCCTACCTGGAGCAGCTCGCGCCGCGCAACCTGCGCTACCTCGGCGTGCTCGGCCCGCGCCGGCGGCTGGAACGGCTGCTGGCGGAACTCGGCCCGCGCGCCCCGGCCGCCGGCGTGCTCTACGGGCCGGCCGGTCTCGACATAGGCGCCGACACGCCCGCCGAAATCGCGCTCGCCATCGCCGCCGAGATCCGCGCCGTGCTGACGCGCCGCGGCGGCGGCTCGCTACGCGCCCGCCCCACTCCCATCCACGAGACCCGCGACGCCGGCGTTGCCGCCGCAGCCGGCGCCTTCGCCGGCGGGTAACCGGCGCCACCGGCACGTGACGAACACCGGACCACGGCCCGAACCTTCGGGGGCGGGCAACCAAGTGGCGGGGGTGGTCCTTGCGGCCGGCGCTTCGGTGCGGCTGGGGCAGCCGAAGCAACTGCTGCGCTACCGCGGCGAAACCCTGATTCACCGCACCGCGCGGCTGGCGCTTGCCGCCGGCCTGGCGCCGTTGCACGTAGTGGTAGGGCACCGCGGGCGCGAAGTGGCCGCCGTCCTGGGCGGCCTCGGCGCCGCCGTAACGGTGGTCGCCAACCCGGAGTGGCGCCAAGGCATGGGTTGCTCGCTGGCGCGCGGCATCGCCAGCCTGCCGGCCAGCGTGGCGGCGGCGCTGGTGTTGGTGACCGACCAGCCGCAGCTTTCGGCAGCGCTGCTCGGCGCGCTCCTGGAGCGCTACCGGAGCGGGGCCGTGGCGCTGGTAGCCTGCCGCTACGCCAGCGGCGCCCTCGGCGTGCCGGCGCTGTTCGCCCGCTGCCACTTCGCGGAACTGGCCGCCCTTTCCGGCGACCGCGGCGCCCGCGCGCTGTTCACCCGCCCCGCCGCGGCCCTGGCCGAGGTCAGCTTCCCCGCCGGCGACCGCGACGTCGACACGCCCGCCGACGCCGCCACCCTCGCCGGCCATTGGCACCCGACGTAACGCCGGTCAGGTGGCGGCAGCTGCCTCCTGCGCCTGCCGGCGGATGAAGCGGCCCAGCAGCGGCACGGCAAACGAGTACCGCCCATGACTATTCTTGTACACCAAGCCCTGGGTCGTGAGCGTTGCGAGCATCTGGTTGACGTGGCTGCTGCCGAACGACTTCTCCACGCCGCGCCTGGATTCCTGCACGACATCCCGGACCGTGAACTCCTCGTCACAGTGTTCCAGCCGCGAGATCACCAACAGCAGGTCTCGCTGCCGATCAGTCGCGCGCGCCCAGCGGCCGGCGAAGAAGTCGGTGTCGAGTTTCCGTTCAATCTCGGCTACGGGGACGGCGCCGCCCTTCCCGCGATCGACTCGCTGAATGAACGTGTCGTATACCTCGCGGCAGATGAACTGAATGAAGTACGGGTAGCCACCCGACGTGGCGACGATCCGAGCTACGGAGCCGCTGCCGAGATGAACCGGACAGCGGGCATCTGCCATGGGGCGGCGTATCGCTTCCTCGCTTTCGTTCCGGTTCAGGCTCCTCAGGAACATTACTCTGAACATCCGCTCCGCGAACGTCCGCGCCTCCACCAGCTTGGGAAACAACGTCGGTAGACCGGTCAGGACCAGCATCAGCGGCAGCCTCATGCGCTGCAGCGACTGGAAGGTATCGAGCAGCATAGACAGAGGGTATTGTGCTCGTACCGATTGATCGGTGAGGTTCTGTGCTTCGTCATAGGCAAAGACGATGCCGCGTACGTGGGGGTGCTTCCGCGACAACGTGCCCCATGCCAGTTCGAGCACCGCCTTGATCTTGTCGAGAGACACTCCAGGGGTCAGATGGTAATGCTCCATCAGGGCATCGTAACCGAGCGTGTATTCAATCTTCTCGGCGGCAGCGGCAAATCCGGTGCTACGCGTCTGCTCGGTTGCGGCGACCAGATCCGCGGTCAGCGGCGCCAAGTCGGTGCACAGCCGGATCGCCATGCTCTCCTCACTGATGCTGGCGGACTCCGACACGTCGGTACCTACCCACGCCCACCCCTCGTTTATCGCCAGCGGCTTGAACGAATCAAGCAGCACCGTCTTCCCGACCCCGCGCAGTCCGGTCAGCACCAGATTTTCCAGAATGGTCCGTTGTCCGAGCAGCCGGATGAACTCGGCTCGCTCGTCGCGCCTCCCCGCCAGGTAGGGCGGCGGATGGCCCGCGCCCGGACGGAACGGGTTCGAGAACTCGGCCATTGTTACCTCCGGTTAGTCGTTTATATGAACTTATACAGAAAACTAAATTTAGTCAACCCCCTTTGCGACACTAATGACCTGTTACGGCGGCGGCGGCGAGTTTGCGGAACAGGTCGGCGAAGATGGGGTCGCGGTGGACGAAGCTGGCGCAACGGATCGGGTGGCGGCGGCGGTCGACGCTCCAGGTGAGCTGATCGGTCAGCACCGGGCTGGGCACCAGCTCGGCCGGCACCCAGGCCGGGTTGATCAGGTAGCCGATGGTGGCGACGTCCCACAGCACCCGCGACCAGGCGAAGTGATCGCTCCGCATCTGCTTGAAGCGCGCGGCCAGGAAGGCGCCGAGCTCGCCGTGCGGCGCGACGTGGCGTTCGATCTCCGGCACGCTGGTGTGCAGGTGGCTGGTGACCCCCATGCACGGCACCAGCACCAGCGGTACGCCGCAGTCGAGCAGCACCCGGGCGGCCGCCGGATCCTGGCGCAGGTTGAACTCCCTGGTATCGGGCCAGTCGAGGGCGTGACCTCCCAGCCACACCACCACGATCTTCCCGACCAGGGACGGCTCCAGCAGCAGCGCCGAGGCGACGTTGGTGATGGCGCCGATCGCCACCACGTAGAGCGGGTCGTCGTCCGGGGCGGCCAGCCCGCGCGCGATCAGGTCGCGCGCCGCGTCCGACTCGCGCGGCGCCCCGCCGCGGCCCAGGTAGCCGGTCGAACCGCGCCGGGCGAACCCGGCCGCGGAGCGGCCGAGGCGCTCCAGGAGGCGCAGGATTTCCTGGTAGCTCAGCTCCATGCCGTCCTCCGGCCCCGCCGAGCGTTCGTTGTGGAACGGCGCCGCGTAGATCGCCTCGACGGCGAGGCGCTCCGGCGAGAGCAGGGCATGCACCAGCGCGAACTGGTCGTCGGTCTCGTTGTAGGTATCGGTGTCGAGCACCATCCGCACGCGGCCGGCGGGCGGGCGCAGCCGCTCCGAGCGGGCGCCGGCGGAAAGCTGAGGAAACGTCACGCCGCGCATCTTACACCAGCGCGGCGCGCGTGGTAGGGTCAAAGGCGCGCCGCGCCGCCGGACGGCGCCGGGGCGGCAAAAGGAGTATCATGGCCGGAGCGCGACCGAACTTCGTCTTCGTCCTCACCGACGATCAGGGTTATGGCGACCTGGGCTGCCACGGCAACAGCGTCATTCGCACCCCCAATCTCGACCGCTTTCACGGCGAGGCGGTACGCTTTACCGACTTCCACGTCGGCACCACCTGCGCCCCAACCCGCGCCGGCCTGCTCACCGGCCACTTCTGCAACAGCGCCGGGGTGTGGCACACCATCGGCGGCCGCTCCCTGCTGCGCGCGGACGAGTGGACGCTGGCCGACGCCCTGCGCGGCGCCGGCTACCGCACCGGGCAGTTCGGCAAGTGGCACCTCGGCGACAGCCAGCCGTTCCGCCCGCACGAGCGCGGCTTCGAGCGCGCCGTCTACCACAACGGCGGCGGCATCGGCAACGTCGGCGACCCCTGGGGCAACGACTACTTCGACGACACCTACTACGTGAACGGCGTGCCGCAGAAGTTCGACGGCTACTGCACCGACGTGTTCTTCCGCGAGGGGCTGCGCTTCATCGAGGAGCATCGCGCCGAACCGTTCTACTGCCACATTTCCACCAACGCTCCGCACGGCCCGCTCAACGTCGAGCCGCACTACGCGGCCAGCTACGCCGCTTCCGCCCCCCACGAAGAGCGGGCGCGCTTTTACGGGATGATCACCAACATCGACGAGAACTTCGGACTACTGCTGCGGCGGCTGGAGGAGCTGGGACTCGCCGACGACACCATCGTGGTGTTCATGACCGACAACGGCACCGCCACCGGGGTGGAGCTGGACGAACATGGCTTTCCGCAGGAGGCCCCCGGCAGCTTCAACGCCGGGATGCGCGGCAAGAAGGGATCGCCCTACGAAGGCGGCCACCGCGTACCCTTCTTTCTGCGCTACCCGGGCGGCGGCGCGCGCGGCGGCCGCGACGTGGCGCAGCTCACCAGTTACGTGGACTTCATGCCCACGATTCTGGACCTGTGCGGGGTCACGCCGCCGGCGGAGCGTTCCTTCCACGGCCGCAGCCTGACGCCGCTGCTGCAGGGGGAGGATGACGGCGCCTGGTCCGAGCGCGTCATGGTGACCGACACGCAACGCCTGGCGCGGCCGGTCAAGTGGCGCCTGAGCGCGGTGATGCGCGGCCCCTGGCGCCTGGTGCACGGAACCGAGCTGTACCACCTGGAGCGCGACCCCGGCCAGCGCCGCGACGTGGCCGGCGGCCATCCGGCGCTGGTGGCGGAGTTGCGCCGCGGCTACGAGGAGTGGTGGGAGCTGGTGTCGGAGCAGTTCGACCGCGACGTGCCGATGGCGATTGGCGGCAGCGCCGAGCCGGTCCGGCTCACTACCCACGACCTGCGCAACGAGGCCTGCAACGGCGCGTGGAATCAGCGCCAGGTGCGCGCGGGGCACGTCTCCGCCGGCTATTGGGCGATCGACGTGCGCCGCGCCGGCCGCTACCGCGTGGAGCTGCGGCGCTGGCCGGAGGATGCCGGCTACGCCCTGGACGCCGGCATCGACGGCGACGACGTGGAGTGGCGCCGCGACGCCGTTCAGGAACGTGACGCGCCCCACTACACCGGCGGCGTGGCGCTGCCGATCGGGTGGGCGGTGCTCACCGTGGGCGGCCGCGACCATCACCTGGAGACTCCGGCGGGCGCCGCCGCGGCGGTGTTCGAGGTGACCCTGCAGACCGGCCCCGACCGCCTCTCCGCGGCCTTTCACGACCGCCTGGAGCGCACCATCGCCTCCTACTACGTCACCGTCACGCCGGCGGCATAGGGCGCGCCCGCGCGCCGCGCGCCCTCCCGCGGGTTACTGCCCTTCGAACACCACCATGCCGTGGCCGTCGCGCAGGGTCACCTGCACGTGCGCGTAGCCGTCGCGGTAGGTCACCGGCAGCGCTACCCCGTGCGGCTGCAGCGCGGCGCCGCGCGGCGCGGCCGCCAGCTTGACGGCCAGCCGCTGCTCCACCAGCGGGATCGCGTCTTCCACGATGTCCAGCCCCTCGGCGCGCCGCTCGCGGGCGAAGCACAGCAGGTGGACCACGGTGCGGGAACCGGCGCGCACCACGGTGGTCTCCAGCAGCGAGGGCGCGCCCGCGGCGCGCAGCAGCGGCTCCGGCAGCAGCAGGTCGATGCAGTTGCCCAGCAGCCGGCGGTGAACCGGCACCGCGTGACGCCCGTAGACGCCCAGAATCGGCAGCGCGAAGGTAATCACGCGGCCGTTGCGCACCACCGCCGAGTAGGGCGAAAGCTGCGCCGGCGGCGTGTAGGAGTGGCCGGAGAAGCGCGCGAAGTGGCGTTCGAAGTAGGGCTCCACCACGCCGGCCAGCGACTCCGCGGCGCCGCCCGCCGGCCGGATGCGCGGGCCGGACTCGTAGGTTACGTGGTCGTACTCCGGGATGCCCTCCGCCACCGCCGCGGCCAGGCGCAGGAAGGTGTGCGAAAAGGGAGTGGCGCCGCAGCCGGTGACGCCCTGTTCCTCCAACACCGGCTCGCCGGCGGCGCCCAGGCCCGCCCGCCCCGACAGAATCAGCGCGCCGCCCTGCGCCAGGTAGCCGCGCAGCGCCGCGCGCAGGGGCTCGTCCACGGTGGTGGTTTCCGGTACCAGCACCAGCTCGTAGCCGTCGAGCCGGGAGTCCGGCGGCACCACGTCGAACTGATGTTGGAGCTGTTGCAGGGCGCGGGTGGCGCCCAGTCCGGCGGCGCCGGGATCGTCGCCCAGCTCCGGGTCCACCAGCAGCGCGATCTGGCTGAGCGGCGCGGCGCCGGCCACGAACGGCTCGCAGGCCTCGACGTGGGCATACGCCTTGCCGATCAGGTCGTACACCGCCGGCTGCGGGACGCCGCGCGGGTGCAGCAGGTCGCCGATGCCGCCGGTCATGCCCTGGCTCAGCACCTGGCAGCACTCGTACTTGAGCGCCGCCGGCGGCTTGAGGCCGGCGTTGTCGCCCCAACTCTTGAAGAAGCGCCCGGTGTGGGTAAGCGTCGGCAGGCCGAAGGGCCGCACGTAGCGCGCCACGTAGGGAAAGTAGGCGTAGCCCCAGCCGCCGGTGGGCAGCGCCTCGATCTCCACCCGGCGCAGGAACTGCTTTTCCACGTGCAGGTTGGTCTTGGGCCGCGAGTTGAACCAGATGCCGAAGTGGTCGGCGCCGCGCCCCGCGGCCTCCACCATGCCGCTGAAGCGGCGCATGTAGTCCAGCGCCACCTGCCGCGCGTAGCGCGCCCGGTGCTCCGGCAGGCGCGGGTCCAGGTTGCTCCGCGCCATCCCCTCCAGCGCCCACCTGGACACGCTCGGCTGGTCCCAGCACATGTCGAGGAAGATGCCGTCCACCGGGCGGTAGCGCTCCAGAATCTCCTCCAACTGCGCCGCCAGGTACTCCTGGTAGGGGCTCGACATGTCCAGCACCTGCCAGCCCGCGTGCAGCGCCGCGCCCCGGTCGCGCGGCCAGTCACGCGCCAGGTGCTTGACGCGGCGCCCGTCGGGATCGACCGCCACCCACTCGGGGTGGGTGTTGGCCGCGTACTCGTTGACCTGGCCGGAGACGTAGATCGGCGCGCGCAGCCCGGCGCGGTGCAGCGCCTCGATCTGCGCGCCGGTCAGGTCCAGGCCGGGCGCCAGGTTGGGGTGACGGCAGGGATGGTCGGTGCGGTAGTAGGCGTGCCCGTGATGGCAGGTGGCGAACACGGTGACACTGTCCACGTGGGCGTCCTTGAAGGTCTGCGCGAAGCGCTCGGCGTCGAAGTCCCGCCCCACCTCCGGGACCTCCGGGCCGGTGTGAAAGTCAAGATGCACGGTGCGCGACGGAAAGGAGAACTCGGGCATGGCGCGGAGCCTACCCGGAGCGCCACGCCGCCGGCAAGCGCGCTCCCCAGCCAGCCAGCAGCCCACGCGGCCCTCCGGCGCGACGTTCGTCACTTCGCTTTGCCGCCGCCGAGGTCGATGATCTTGATAGATAGACCGCCACCGCCGTTTCCCCAAAAATGACTGCCCAGGCCCGCATCATCCTCGCCATCGTGCTGCTCACCAGCGTGGTCCTTGCCGGGACCGCGGGGTTCATGGTGCTCGAGGGGTGGCCGCTCGGCGACAGTCTGTTCATGGCGGTGATCACGGTGTCCACGGTGGGCTACGGCGAGGTGCGGCCGCTGAGCCGTGCCGGCCGCGGCTTCACGGTGGCGCTCATCGTGCTGGCGGTGGCGGCCCTCGGCTACTCGGCGACCGCCATCGGCGCATATCTGACCGAGGGACACCTGCTACGCGACATCAGGAGGCGGCGCATGCAGCGCGCGATTCACAAGCTCCGCGACCACTACGTGATCTGCGGCGGCGGCAGGTTCGGCCGCGAGGTGGCGGCCGAGTTCAACCGTTCCCGCGCTCCCTACGTGGTGGTGGATCGGGCCCCCGACGAATGCGCGCTTGCGGGGTTCCCCGGCGCGGTGTTCGTGCAGGGGGACGCGGAGGAGGATGAGACGCTGCAGGCGGCGCGCATTGATCTGGCCCGCGGCCTGGTGACGGCGCTGCCCGCGGACGACGCCAACCTGTTCGTGGTGCTGACCGCGCGCCAACTCAACCGCAAGCTCAAGATCATTGCCCAAGCCACCGAGCGGCGCTCCATCAAGAAGCTGCGCCTGGCCGGCGCGGACGAAGTGGTGTCACCCTACCGCATCGCCGGTCACAGCATGGCGGCCACCCTGCTGCGCCCCGCGGTGGCCAACTTCATCGACGTGGCGCACCGCGAGCGCACCGGCCTGCAAATCGAACAGGTCCCGGTGCCGGAGCAGTCACCGCTGATCGGCAACTCGCTCCGCGGCGCGAAGGTGAGCGAGGTGACCGGCGCCGCCGTGGTAGCGATGCAGACCGCGGCCGGCGAGTGGGTCAACCTTTCCGACCCGGCCGCCATGCTCGCCGCCCCGGTCCGGGCCGGCCACGTGCTGATCGCCGTCGGCACCGCCAACCAACTCACCGCCCTCCGCCGCCTGCTAGGCTAGTATCGTCCAAGTGCTTCGGATTCTACGTTGGTGGCTGAGATTGGTCCACGTCTTCGGCCCTTGATTTCGCGGAACTCTCCCAAAGTTTCCCGGACAAGTACTCGCCTTTCTTCGTTATTTGTCTACCAATACGAGTCGCCATTCGTCGCCCGGTGATCACGTGCACGACTGTACTTAACTGCCCAATACCAAGAACAGTCCATAATATCTCCGCCGACTCTACTGCGAACGAATCATAGAACGCAGACAGCCATATGCCTGAGATCGGAAGGATCACCAGGATGAATAGTGTCCACCACTGGTCCACGCCGTGTTTGTACCACCAATAACGCAGATCTCTCGTAATCCACGTCGGTCCCCTATATTCCGGGCTATCGAGAAGTTCCGTCCATCTTCCCGTCAGCCTATCAGATGGAACTTCTCCGATCCAATCTAGAACGTAATGATGATGTTTCGAAAATGTATTGTCGCGAGACGTCAGCTTCGCATAGTCGGTCGACACCACATCCATTTCGTCACATTTGCTGTCGGCCAGGCGTGTCAGAATCGTCTCGATCAGTTTTTCCCGGTAGCGAGACTCCGGTAGGCCCAGATAAAGAATTCCGAGCGCGATGTTGACTTGGCACATGGCAATGAGAACGCTCACGTCCGGTTCCCTATCAGGCCTCAGAGAGAGTTACGTGCTCTGCCCGGCTATCGAGAGCGTGGAAAAGTCGCTTGAGAGTCGTGATCATATCGCGATGATCGTGGTCGTGAAACGCGACCATAGCGTAATATTTGCTTCGATCCGGCTCGAATCGGTAGCCGAACGAATCTATCAACATGAAGTTACATTCGTATTTTTTCTGGAGATAACTTGGTATTTTCTTGATGGTGACCTGTTTGTCGTATTCTCTCCCAATCTGAAAGATCGCATGGTCGTTGTCTACCTCTTCTTCTATGAGGATTCTCAACGTCGTATTTGCTTTGCTCAAGAATCGTTTTACGGATTTCTGTAGCGCCGGACTATCATAAACGTCAGGATCAAGTTTGTGTGAAACGATCCTTATGCTTTCCTCCGCATGGCGAAATCCAGCCGACACTACCAGGCTGGCATGGTACTCATCACGATTGTAGGTGACGTAGGGCCGCTTCTTTTCCAATGCGGTCTGCAGTCGCTTGATGTAATCGTTCAAGGTTTCCATCAGGTATTTCTCCGGTGAGGCCGGAAGCGGCGCCGTGCACGCCGCCTCCGGCCTCCTGCAGCCTTACGCGGCGAGCATTCCGTGGGGGTCGATGACGAACTTCTTGGCCGCGCCGCGGTCGAAGTCCTGGTAGCCCTGCGGCCCCTCGTCCAGCGAAATCACGGTCACCCCGACGTTCTCGGCCACGCTCACCTTGTCGTACAGGATCGCCTGCATGAGCTGGCGGTTGTAGCGCATCACCGGGCACTGGCCGGTGGTGAAGTGGTGGGACTTGGCCCAGCCCAGGCCGATGCGGATTCCGAGGTTGCCGATCTTGGCGTTGGCGTCCACGCCGCCGGGGTCGCCGGTCACGTAGAGCCCGGGAATGCCGATGCCGCCGCCGGCGCGGGTCACCTCCATCACCGAGTTGAGCACCGTCGCCGGCTGCTCCACCGCGGCGTCCTTGCCGTGGCCGCGCGCCTCGAAGCCGACGCAGTCCACCGCCTGATCCACTTCCGGCTCGCCCACGATCTGCTCGATCTGCTCGCCGAGGGTGGCGTCCTGCGTCAGGTCGACGGTCTCGCAGCCGAAGCTGCGCGCCTGCTCCAGGCGCTCGGCGATCATGTCGCCGACGATCACCAGCGCGGCGCCCAGGAGTTGGCAGCCGGTGGCGCAGGCCAGGCCCACGGGGCCGCCGCCGGCCACGTAGACGATGGAGCCGGGCCCCACCCCGGCGCTGTAGGCGCCGTGGAACCCCGTCGGGAAGATGTCGGAGAGCAGCGTCAGGTCACGGATCTTGGCCATGGTGACGTCGCGTTCCGGCAGCTTGAGCAGGTTGAAGTCGGCGTACGGCACCATCACGTACTCCGCCTGGCCGCCGACCCAGCCGCCCATGTCCACGTAGCCGTAGGCGGCGCCGGGACGGGCGGGATTCACGTGCAGGCAGATCCCGGTCTTCCCTTCCTTGCAGTTGCGGCAGCGCCCGCAGGCGATGTTGAACGGCACCGATACGATGTCGCCCACCTCAATGAACTCCACGTCGTGGCCCGCCTCGATCACCTCGCCGGTGATTTCGTGGCCCAGGATCAGACCCGCGGGCGCGGTGGTGCGCCCCCGCACCATGTGCTGATCGCTGCCGCAGATGTTGGTGGAGACGATCTTGAGGATGACCCCGTGGTCGCACTTGCGGTCCCCGAGCGCGAGCTTGGGAAAGTCGATGGTCTGAATCTCGACGACACCCGGCTTGACGTAGGCAAGCCCTCTGTTACCAGGCATGTGTACCTCCCCTGGATGATCTGCGCCGATGCTACACCGGAACCGCCGCCGCCGCTACTCCGTGCGCCGCCCTCACCGGGGCTGCCCTCCGGGCCGCGCGTGTCAGCGGGCGCCGCCGGCGCCCGCGCCGTTCTCCTCCGCGGCTTCCTCGTCGTCGGCCTCATCCTCCACGTCGCCGGGAAGATTGAGGCCGCGGTATTCCGCGATCAGCGTCTCCGCGTCATGCTCGACCGGGTTCGCCCTGCGTTCCCGCTTGCGTTCGCGTTTCTCGGCGCGCGCCAGTTCCCGGCGCCGCTTCTGCGCACTGTGCTTGGAGCGTCGTGCCACCTGTCCCCCTTCTTCGGTACGGAGCCGCGCGGCCTGGTCTGACTCGCTTTGCTACGGGCAGATGCTCGCGGCGCCCCACTTCTCCCGCATAGCATACCCCAACACCCCGGTCAGTCGCAAGTGGGTGGCCGGCTCGCTGCCGGCGCCGGGGCCGCGGTCTCTTTGATCCAGCCCTCCCCCGTATCCAGCGGACGGCTTGGCCGGCCGCCGGTTCGATCAAGTCCTCGTCGCCGGCGGGAAGGCCGGCAAACCACGCGGCCTCACCCGTTGCGGCGAACTTCCCGGTTTCCGGGTGGGGGGTCCGCAACGAGCGCCGAAGCTCCCCTCTTCCGCGAGCCAAGCCGTTAGTCGAAGAAGCCCTTGGGGGCGGCGGCGGCCTCCATCTCGGCTACCTGCTGCGCCATCCAGGCGTCGTAGCCGCTACGGTCGTGCACGGTAAAGAAGCCGCGCATGCGGTAGTGGCCAAGGCCGCAGAGCTGGGCGCAGGCAATCTCCCACTCGCCGGTCTCGGTGGCGGTGAAGCTCAGGGGGATGGTCAGGCCGGGAATGGCGTCCTGTTTGACCCGCATCTCCGGCAGAAAGAAGCTGTGCACCACGTCGAAGCTCAGCAGCTCGACGCGCACCGGCGTGTCTACCGGCACGTGGAGCTGGTTCACGGTGGTCACGTCGTCCTTGGCGAACACGTCGTCGCGGTCCAGCCCCAGCGGGTTGGCCTCGGCGTCGATCAGGTCGATGGCGGTGGCGCCGAACACGCCGTCGGCGCCGGGATAGTGGATGTTCCAGGCGAACTGCTGGCCCACCACGCGCACCGTGAGCGCCTCCTCCGCGGACACCGGATTGGCCACCTGGCGCGCCCACACCGGCACCGACAGGCCGAACAGCAGCGCCACCTCGATAACCGCCACCGCGCCTTCGACGTAACGCGACACGTGGCTGTGGGTGCCGTGGTAGTTGGCGCGCGGCTGCTTGCGGCGGCGGAACCGCAGCAGGATGTAGCAGAAAAATATCCCCCAGCCGATCAGCAGCACCAGCATCAGCAGGTGCACCCACCCGATCAGGGAGTCGACCTGCCCGGCGTGGGCGGAAGCCGCCGGCGGCAGCCCCAGGGAGCGTGCGAACTCGATCATCTCTGCAGTGCCTCCGTCGGCCCGCCGTGCAGCCGCTGCCGCTGCAGGCGCCGCCGGGCGGCGAACACGAACGCGCCGACGCCGGCGAACACCAGCCCCACCATGCCCAGCAGCAGCAGGATGCCGGCTTGCAGACCCTGCATCGACGCCGACTCCGCGGCGCCCATGCACACGGCGCAGGCGGCGGCCGGCGGCGCGGCCAGCAGGCTCAGCAGCCCCACCGCCGCGCCCGCGGCCGGCAGCGCCGGCCGGCGGCCCGCGGCCATCTAGCGCACCTCCCGCAGCGCGGCCAGCACGCGCCGCTCCAGCAGCAGCACGCCCAGCAGCGCCAGCGCGCCGCCGGTGCCGCCGGCGACGGCAAGTACGGGGGCGCGGTTGGCGAAGTGCACGAAGCACCACACCGACAGGAACGCCAGCCCCGCGCAGGCGCAGGCAATAAAGACCACGTGGACTACCTTCAACGACATACGCCCTCCCGCCGGCTCAATGTTCCTCCGGCGCCGGCGCGACGATCTCAGCGCGCTCGCTGGCGAAGGTATCGAAGTAGCCGAACACGAACAGGGCGATCATCACCACGAAGAACACCGCGGAGAAGAGCAGCACCTTGAACACGAACGGAAACTTGTCCGAGAACAGGTGCATGAAGATGCCGGCCACCAGCGTCCCCTTGAGGCTGGCCACGATCAGGGCCACCACCACCCCGGCGCCCACCGGCAGGTCGATGCGGCTCACCGCCACCGTCACCACCGTCAGCACCAGCAGCGACAGGAACACGATGAAGTAGGTACGGACCTCCCGTTGGACGTGCTCGGCGGTATGCTCCGCGCTCATCGCTCCCCTCTCATCATCACGCTCATCATAGGAGATACAACACCGGAAACAGGAAAATCCACACCAGGTCCACGAAGTGCCAGTAGAGGCCGGCAATCTCGATGCGGTTGGCCATCTTGTCCGGATTTTCGCGGTAAATGGCGGGCGCCGAGAACAGGTGGTAGAGGTTGACCGCCACGCCGAGCAGGATGTGCAGCCCGTGGACGCCGGTCAGCGCGAAGTAGATGGCGAAGAAGGTGCTGGTGGCCGGGTAGCGGTCGTGAGAGAACTCCTCGCCGTACTCGAAGCCCTTGATCACCAGGAAGGCGATCGCCAGCAGGATGGTCAGGCCGAAGTAGACCTGGAACGCGCCGAAGCGCTTCAGCTTGAGCGACGCCCAGGCCATCACCATGGTCAACGACGAGCTGATCAGGATGGCGGTGTTGATGGTGGCCAGGGTGACGTTGAGGTAGTCGGCGCCGTAGGGCCAGCTCCCGGCGATGCCGCCCGCCCCGACCCGCAGCAGAATGTAGGTGGAAAAGAAGGCGCCGAAGAACAGCACCTCGGACGCCAGGAACAGCCAGATGCCGAGCTTGGCGTTGTAGACCCCGGTAACCGGATGGTCGTGTTGATCGTAGGGTATTTCCATCCGCCGCTACGCCTTCTTCACGTGCTGCGGCGAGTAGTCCCGCCGCGCCCGCGGCACGCTGTATTCGTAGGCCCCGCGGTACACCTCCACCGGCTGCGGAAAGTTGCCGTGGCCGAGCGGCGGCGAGCTGGTGGCCCACTCCAGCGAGGTGGCCTGCCACGGGTTGTCGCCCACCCGTTCGCCGCGCTTCAGGCTCACGCAGAAGTTGACGATAAAGAACACCTGCGCCAGCGCCAGCCCCCACGACGAGTAGGTGATGAGCTGGTTGATCCACAGCACGCCCTCGGCGTGGGCGTAGGTGGCGCCGCCGTCGTAGAGGCGCCGCGACACCCCGGCCATGCCGAGCACGAACATCGGCATGAAGGTGCCGAACATGAACACCAGCGTGGGCCAGAAGTGCCAGCGCCCCAGGGTGTCGTTGAGGCGCCGCCCGGTGACCTTGGGATACCAGTAGTAGACCCCGGCGAACAGCGCCATCAGCGTGCCCGGCGCCACCACGAAGTGGAAGTGGCCGATCACGTAGTAGGTGTCGTGCAGGTGGATGTCGGCCACCGCCAAGCCCAGCGGCAGCCCGGTGAGCCCGCCGATGCCGAACATCGGGATGAACGCCAGGGCGAACAGCATCGGCGTGGTAAAGCGGATCGAGCCCCCCCACAGCGACATGATCATCACCGTGAGGATGATGATCGACGGCACCGAGATGATCATGGTGGTGAGCTGGAAAAAGGTGCTGATGGCGGTGCCCATGCCGGTCAGGAACATGTGGTGCGCCCACACCACGAACGACATGAAGCCCAGGAACAGCACCGAGTAGACCAGCGTGCGGTAGCCGTACAGCGGCTTGCGGGAGTTGTTGGCCAGGATTTCGCACACGATGCCCATGGCCGGCAAAATGAGCACGTACACTTCGGGATGGGCCAGGAACCAGAACAGGTGCTGCCACAGCAGGGCGCTGCCGCCGCCGCTGCCGGGGTAGGCCTCGCCGCTCACCACCAGCCCGGAGGGCATGAAGAAGCTGGTGCCGGCCACCCGGTCCAGGAGCTGCATGAAGCCGGCCACCTCCAGCGGCGGGAACGCGAGCAGCAGCAGCAGGCTGGTGACCAACTGCGCCCACACCAGGAACGGCAGGCGCATGAACTGCAGGCCGGGGGCGCGCAGTTGCACGATGGTGGTGATGATGTTGACCGAGCCGAGCAGCGAGGAGTTGATCAGCAGCACCATCCCCAGCAGCCACCAGGTCTGGCCCGCGGTTTCGATGACCGCCAGCGGCGGATAGGAGGTCCATCCCGACTTGGCAGCGCCGCCGGGCACGAAGAAGCTGATCAGCATTACCACGCCGCCGGCGAAGTAGAGCCAGTAGCTGGCCGCGTTCAGCTTCGGGAAGGCCATGTCCGGCGCGCCCACCTGCAGCGGCACCAGGTAGTTGCCGAACGCGCCCACCGCCAGCGGCACCACGCCAAGGAACACCATGATGGTGCCGTGCATGGCTCCGAGCTGGTTGTAGAACTCCGGCAGCATGACGCCGTCCGGCATGCGCGCGGCGCCGAACAGGCGCCCGATTACCGGGAACGCCTGCTCCGGGAACGCCAGTTGCCAGCGCATCAGCAGGATAAAGCCGAAGCCGAGCAGCAGGAACACCATGGCGGTGATGCCGTACTGGATGCCGATTACCTTGTGATCGACCGAAAAGACATACTTGCGGATAAAGCCTTCCGGCGGTCCGTGGCCGCCACCGTTGTGGTGGCCGCCATCGTGGTGGCCGCCGTGGCCGTGGCCGTTGGCTTGCTGCGCGCCTGCCTGCTGCTCGCTGGTCACCTGTTCCGCTCCCCCGGCCCGCCCCGCCCTTAGCCGGAGGGGACCTCCATCACCGCTTCCACCGTGGCCTGCTCGCCGGCCGCGACCGTTACCGTATGGGTCTGCGGCGGCAGCCGCTCGTGCCAGATCTCCAACTCGTAGGTGCCGGCCGGCAGGTTGCCGATGGTAAAGGTGCCGTCGCTGCCGGTCACCGCGAAGTAGGGATGATCGAACACCGCCGCCCAGGCGTTCATCCACGGGTGCACGTCGCACTTGACCGCGAACGGGGTGGTCTCCGCCTGGTCGAACACCTTTTCCAGCTCGGTGCGGAACTGCGGCATCGCTTCGTTGAACTCGGCGTTGACCTTGGCGAAGGCGTGGACGTTGTGCAGCGTCCCGTCGGGGTTGAGGATCTTCAGGGTCTGGCCGACGCGCACCGCGAACACGTGCGGGGAGTACTGGCAGCCGCCCTGATCGAACTCCACCACCCCGGTGGCGGCTTCGTGCTCCATGGCCGGCAGGCCGCCCCTGATCTGCACCAGCACGTTGGCGATGCGCTGGTCGTCGCCGAGCACCAGCACCTGGCGGCGCTTGGGATTCTCCTTGCTCAGCTCCTCGCACACCGGATCCGCGGCCATGTCCAGCACCGTCATTTCCGGCGCCTCGCCGTTGAAGGTCACGGTGCCGGAGATCGAGGCGTTGTTGCCGTCGGCCACCGGCGCCGGCTGCTCCGCGGCGCTTTGGCTGTCGTCGGGGGCCGGTTCGGCCGCGCTGCTCCCGCCGTCCTCGTCGTCCCCGCCGCCGCAGGCGGCCAGCGCCAGAGCCAACGTCAGACCCAAGCCGGCGAGGGCCAGCCGGAGCCGCGGCGCGCGGCGCGAAAACGAGGGCGGGCGGCTTGAAGAAAAGCCGCTCAAAGAGTTGCCGGGGCTGAGGTTGGCAAACGCGGTCCTGTCGAACATGGTCGGCGGGCCTCCTGGAGGATGGTAAATCGGACGTCGCAAAAGCTGAATCGGCACAGCGCTGAACCGGCACTGCGCTGAACCGGCACTGAACCGGCGCTACGCCGACACCAAGGAAGCTACGTCAACCAACCGCGCGCTGTCAACAGCCCCACACACAACACAACCCGTCAGGCCGGCGGGCGCAGCACGGTTTCGCCCGTGATCGCCGTGACGCCGCCGTATACCCGGTAGTGGGAGCGGTCGGCCGGCGGCAGCGCGTCGAACGTCTCTATCCGGAACACCTCGGCGCCGGCGGCGTCCACCTCCACCGCGATCAGCGGCGCGTCCGTGAGGTGGTCCTCGACCGTGGAGAAGTTGACCAGCGTATTGCCGTTGCTGAGCCGGTACGCGCTGCCCCCGCGCGGTGAGTAGACGTCGGGGGTGTGCCGGTACTCCCACACCTTGACCGCCGTGCCCGCCGCGGCGTCCAGCCGCAGCTCCAGGGCGCGCGAGTAGGGGCCGCCCTCGGCCTCCGGCCGCCCGTGGCCGTTGTCGAAGACCACGATGTTGCCGTCGGCAAGCTGCGTCGCCGTGTGCTGCCCGTAGAACCGGTCGGCCGGGTTGGGAAACTCGTAATCGCTGTCCGGCCCGCTCAGTTGCCACGCTATCGTGCGGAAGTCGGGGCTGAGGGAGACGACCTGGTCGCGCCCGCGGGCCGACAGGATGACGTTGCCGCGCGGTCCGACGGTCACCGAGTTGACGTGCGTCCAACTGAAGCTGCCGTCGTCGCGGGTGGGCCCCGGTATGCGCTGTTCCGGGTCCCGTACGTCCCATGCCTCCTTGGCGTCCCACACCTGTTCGACGCGTCCGGCCGCCGGGTCATAGACGCGCAGGTTGTCGACCAGGAACCTGGCCTGCTCGGGGCCGCCGTTCGCGGAGTCGTCGAAGATCAGAACTTCCCGCCCCGGATAGATCACGCGGCCGTCGTCGAGCACGGTGAGCTCGTGGTGCGGAGTCCCCGCCTCGCCGATGACGTTGACCACCTCACCGAGCGGGGTGATCTCGGTGAGGTTGCGGCGCCCCGGATAGAGGAAGTTGCCGCTGGCAAGCTGCCGGATCGGGCCGGCCATGGTTGCCTCATGGTACCAGACGGGTGCGCCGGTGGCGTCCCACAGGACGAAGTCCCCCGGCATGCCGGTGCGCCGGTACATCGACAGAATGAGCGGCTGGGAGCTTCTGCCGGTCGCTTGCACGCGCAGGTCGCCAAGCGGCGGCGGCAACGCTCCGGTAGTGAAGCTGCCGCCCGGCCCGGCGGCCGCATCACGCCCGCCGGCGCCGCCGGCGACGAAGACCGTGTAGTCGTAGGTCGTCTCCGGGCGCAGCCGGACGATTGGGATGAGGTGCGCGGCTCCGGGCTCGCTCAGCGCGGTGCGGTAGCGGCCGGCCTGCGGGTTGTCGTATTCGACGAACACCCGCGCCGCTCGGTTCAGCGATACCCGCACCTCGACGACCAGCGCGTTGGCCGCGCTGACTGCCGAGCCATGCCGCACCACCGCGGCGCCGGCATCCGCCGCCGCCGGGGCTGCGCCGAGCGCGGCGGCCGCGGCCAGCAGACCGAGGAGCCACGACGATAGCTTCTTCTTCATGCGCACACTTGGCGAAATCTACTAAACGAACGCATGCCGTGCAACTTCCCGGAACGCCGGAGAAGTTGATCAGCGCCGGCGGCGGCGTTCGGCGCGGCGTTTTTCGTAGCCTTCGGCCATGTGGTGGCGGAAGGGCAGCACGCGGGCCGGCACCGGTACCCCGCGGAACTCGGCGCGGCACAGGTAGCACACCGCCATCAGCGGCACCAGCCGGTAGATCAGCAGGTCGGCCAGCGCCAGCACCATCAGGCTGACGCCGTAGGTGAGCGGCACCAGGAGGGCGCCCACCACCACCAAGCCGATGCCGACGGCGCGCGGGAACGCCTTCTGCCGGAAGAACCGGCGGCAGCCGCAGATCGGACATTGCTCCAGACGCACGGCCGCTTCCCCGATCGGATAGCGGCGCCCGCAGGCCGCGCATTGCAGCGCGCCGTTCCGCGGGCGGCCGCCCAGGGGCGCGTCGCAGGAGTCGCACTGCGCGCGTACTTCAAGCGGCGCGGTGGGAGCCGTAGCGGGCGCCGCCGGGCGCGGCGCGGCACCCGCGAACTCCCCGGGCGTCACGGCGCCGCCCACCGGGCGCCGGCGCCGCGCGTCACAGCGCCGCCCCGTAGCGGAGCAGGAAGAAGCGGTAAGAAAAGTCGCCGATGATGGCGGCCACCACCACCACGTAGAGGATGCCGGTGGCGGCCTGGGTGGACTTGGCGTGCAGCGTGCGCTGCACCAGCCAGATCGCGGCCAGGGGAAACAGCGTGCCGAAGAACACCGCTACCGCCAGCAGAAAGCCGTCCAGCGTGGCGACGAAGGCGTACAGCGGCAGCGGCAGCCCCTGGTAGGGCACCTCCTGAGTGGCAAAGGCCACGCCGTCCCAGACCAGGCGTAGCGCCAGCAGCACCCCGTATACGCTGACCGCCCGCGCCAGGATGGCGATGGGCAGGCGGGCGACGTTCAGGTACCAGTGGCCGAGCACCATCGTGTATAACGCCATGCCCAGGGTCAGGCCGCCGAGCAGCGTCACCGCGGCCGCCGCGGCCGGTGCCGCCCCCGGCGGCGTGCGCTCCGTTACCGCGGCCGCGGTCACCGCCAATCCCACCAGCGACGGCAGCGTTACCAGCCCCAGCCGCGGCCGCGGCCGCTCCCACTGGCTCCAGGTTACGGCCAGCAAGCCAGCCAGCCAGACCACCGCCGCTACCGCCGGCGCCGCGCCCCGCAGCGGCAGCAAACCTGCCGACCGCGCCCCCGCCGCGCCGCCCGGCGCCGCAAACAGCAGCGCGAACAGCCCCAGGCTGAGGATGAAGCAGCTCACGCCCAGGTTGAAGCGGTAGAAGCCGCGGTCGATGGCGGCGTTGGCGTTGGACCAGAAACACAGCGGATAGGCCGCCGCGAAGGCCAGAAATCCGCTCAGGGAAAGCTCAGTCAGCATCGTTGCTTCAACCGGAGCGGCGGCCGGCGGGGGGAGCCGGAGCGGCGGCCTTGCGGGACCCTGGCGATAGTACGCGGTCCGAAGCGCGGCCGGTGGCCGCCGGAGCGGCGGCATCTGCGGGGGCGGTCATTCGTCGCCGGCAGCGGTGGCGGTCACCAGCGCGCCGCTGACCGGCTCGGTAAAGCGCACCGTCTTGCTGCGGACGTCCACCTCCAGGCCGCGGCCCCGCACCTGCGAGCCGTCGTCGCGCGCCACCACCACGGCCTCGCCGGCGTCCGAGCTGAGCCGGCGGGGAGCGTCCTCCCAACGCAGCGCTCCGGCCTGCAGCGACACGCCCTGCGACTCGGAGCGCAGCCGCACCGCGCCGGCCACGTCGGCGTCGCCCGTTTCGGTACGGTAGCTGGCGAAGTCGGCGCTGCCGGTGGTGACCGGTTCGCCGGCGGCGTCAAACTCGGTGTAGCGCACGTCGTGCAGTTCGGTAATCCCCCGGCGCGGAAAGTTGCGCACTTGGCGGGCCTCGATTTCCGCCACCACCCGCCCGTTGCGCACCACCACGTGGGTGACGCCGGAAAGCTCGGTTTCCGGCACCTCTTCAAGGAGTTCGTCGGCGGCCGCGCCCCCGGCCGCGTAGTCAAAGCTGCACCCGGCCGCGCCCGCGCCCGCAACGATCAGAAGCACGGCCCACGTCCGGCCGCACCGCGGACGACCCATCGGCTACCCCTCAGAAGCGTCCAGGTAGAGAGTCACCCGCGGGCCTCGATTACCGCCTGCGAAATGGTAGCCCCTGCACCATTGAAACGCCAGTTGCCAGCCTTCCTTCACCTGCGGGTTATGCGACCTCACCTCCCGCTCCACTTTGACTCGAACCACTAGCCGCCCTCCTACGGTTGATCCGCTGATTGTCGCATCAGCACGGCAGAGGATAACCGATTGTCCATGGTAGCGGCACTGGCCGGCTAGCTTTTAGCTTTTGAGGCGGGTGTCGCGGGGGTCGAACAGGGCCAAGCCGGGGGCGACGGTAACCGGGAAGGGCTCGTTCATGTACAGCACCTGCAGCCGGGCGCCCGGCTCCGCGTGCTCCGGCGGCAGGTAGGCAAACAGCAGGTAGCGGCCCACCGACGGCCCCATGCCGGCCGAGGTGACGCGCGACTCGCGGCCGTGGGCGTCGACGATGCGCGCGCCGTCCGGCGTCAGGATCGGCTCGTTGCCGCCGGTCGGGAAGCGCGCAATCCCGGACGCGGAGGCGTGGCCGTCCATGGTGAGCGCGCGCATCCGCGCGGCCGGCGCCGCGGCGCGCGCCCGCAGGTACGCCTGCTTGCCGATGAACCGCTCCCGCTTGACGCGCGGGCGCGCCAGGCCGGCCTCCACCGGCGAGTACTCGGCGGTGAGATCGGACCCCATCAACAGGTAGCCCTTCTCCATGCGCGCGGTCGTCCCGTACACGCCGATCCCCACCGGCCGCGCCTCGAACGGGCGCCCCGCCGCCAGGATCGCGTCCCACAGCCGCACCCCGTGCTCGACCGCGGCGGTAATCTCGAAGCCGCTTTCGCCCACGTAGGAGATGCGCAGCATGGTCACCGGCACCCCGTCGATGATCGCCGCCCGCACCGTCCCATAAGGGAATTCCTCCTGCGACAGACCGGCGTCGGTAATGCCGGCCAGCAGCGCGCAGGCGCGCGGCCCCCACACCCCGATGGTGCAGAGCGCCGAGGAGCGGTCCTCGAACTGCACGCTGCCGTCGGCCGGCAGGTGGCGCCGGAACCACACCGCGTCGCGCGCCCCGTCGAAGGCGCCGGTCACCACCCGGAAGCGGTCGGCGGCCAGCCGCTGGATGGTGAGGTCGGCGCGGATGCCGCCCTCCGGCGTCAGCAGCGGCGTGTAGATCGAGCTGCCGGGCGGGCGGTCGCACTTGTTGACCGCCAGCCGCTCCAGGTAGGGAACCACGCCGGGGCCGGACAGGTCGAAGATCTGAAACGCGCTCAGGTCGACCACGCCGGCCTTGTCGCGCAGGTGCCGGTGCTCGCCGTCAATGATCGGCGACCACCAGCGCCGGTCCCACTCGTGCGGGCGGTCCGGGATGGCGTAGCGCTCCGCCAGGTCGGCGTTGGAGGCGTACCACTGCGGCCGCTCCCAGCCGCGCGCGTCATAGTACTCGGCGCCCAGGGCGGTGGTGCGGTCGTGGAACGGGGCGCGCTTCATGCCGCGCCCGGAGGCCCACTGCTCGCGCGGGTGGACGATGCCGTAGGTCTTGTTGAAGTGCTCGTTGCAGCGGTCGCGGACGTGCTGTTCGGTGCGCTCGTGGTCGTAGAAGCGGGTGATATCGGAGCCGTGCGGGTCGCACAGCCGCGGGTAGCCGTAGGTGATCCACTCCGCGATCAGGCGGGCGGTGCCCGGCCCCTCCTTGATCCACACCGCCGCCGCCGACCAGAGCTGCTCCACCTCCGCGGTCTCGCCGAGCACCTGCTGCGCGTCCGGGGTGAGCGACAGCAGGCCGTTGATCGCGTAGCCCAGCTCCCCGCCGGCCAGCAGATCGCCCATGATCTGCCGCGCGTGGCCGAGCTGCGGCGCGAAGTCGCCTTCCGTGAACGGCAGCTCGGTCGGGGAACGCTCCGCCTCGGCCAGCGAGGGGATGTCGCCCGGGCGCACCAGGATCGGGCGGTGCGCGTAGGAGCCGACCTCCATCGCCTCGTGGCTCTGCCGCTCGTACATGAACACGTCCATGTCGCGCACGATCGGGTAGCCGATCTCGTTGCCGGTGGCGCGCAACAGGTCGATCGGCCCCACGTCGGCCATCTGGTGCACCGCCGGGGTGAGCGGAATGCTGGCCCCGGCCAGCGCCGCCACGCGCGGGCTCCACACGCCGCAGGCGATCACCGCGTGCTCCACGGCAATGGCGCCGCGATCGGTCACCACGGCGCGGATGCGCGGGCGCCGGAACGGCCGCCGCTCCACCTCCAGGCCGGTCACCTCGGTATTGGCGAGCACGGTGAGCGCGCCCTTCGCCAGCGCGCGCTCGCGCATGATGGCGCCCGCGCGCACCGAGTCGACCACCGACACCGCCGGCATGAAGAAGCCGCCGGCGATCACCTCCGCGTTGACGAACGGAATCCGCTCGGCGATCTCCTGCGGGGTGAGCAGATACGCCTCGATCCCCCAGGAGCGGGCGGAGGTCATGCGCCGGCGCAGCTCCTCCATGCGCTCTTCGGTGCGCGCCACCTCCACGCCGCCGCAGGTGGTGTTGACCCCCAGCTCCTCGTACTGGCGCTGGCTCTCCAGCGTCAGCATGGCGATCTCGCGGTTGTGATCGGTGGGAAAGATGAAGTTGGAGGCGTGGCCGGTGGAGCCGCCGGGGTTGGGCAGCGGCCCCTTGTCGATCAGCACCAAGTCGTCCCACCCCAGCTCCGCCAGGTGCGCGACCAGGCAGTTACCGACGATGCCGGCCCCGATAACGGCGATCCTCGCGCGCGCCGGCGCCGCCTGCGAACCCGTACCCGCCTGCCGTTCCATGACCGCCATTAGTGGCCACTCACCGGCGCGCGTCAACCCGCCGCGGCAAGCGCCGGCGGGTACTCCTCACATGCCCCAGACTTCGACCGGCGCCGGGCCTTCGCCGTGCCGTTGGTCGTCCGCCTGCACGTACGGTGCCGTCTCCTGATCTTCCTGGGCGCCCCAAGTCAGTTCACGCCGAATTACCTCGGCGTAGATCGGGTTGGCGACGCGCACCGGGGCGTCGCGGGCGATCAGGCCCAGGTCGCGCACGTACGCGACGTCGCGCCTGGCGGCGCGGCGTTCGCCGCCGGTGAGCAGCGGCTCGATCACGCGCCGCACGCGCTTCTCGCTCAGCTTGTCGGCCAGATACACCAAGTGCGTCACCCGGTTGATGATCAGGTCCTCGCGCACCGCGGCCACGGCGGCGGCGGTGACCGGGCGCGTGCGGTCGGCGCGCAACGCTTTGTTGTCGAAGCAGGCGCCGTAAGCGAGGGCGTTGACCAGCCACGGCTGGCCGCGGGTCTGCGTCCACGTCGCTTCCTGCGCGTCCGGGGTGAACGGCTGGCCGGTCTCGGCGGTGTGCTGGGCCAGCAGGGCCCGCGTCTCGGCGCGTGAGAAGTCGCCGAGGCGCAGTGACTCGGCGGCGATGTTGAAGGGGCTGCCGACGGCGCCCATGCGGTAGTCGGCCACGTCGCGCAGGCCGCACAGCACGACGCTCTGCGGGAAGCGCTCCGGGCGTCCGCGGTAGCCGGCGCGAAGCTGCTGCAGCACCGACAGCAGCGAATCGCCGGTCAGCGTGTCGATCTCGTCAATCAGCAGCACCAGCGGCCGCGGTGCCGCCTCGGCCCAGCGTGACAGCGCCTCGCGCAACGCTTGGTCCGCGCCCACCCGCGCCAGCAGCTCGGGCCAGACGGCGTCCAGGAAGCTGTCTCCCAGGTTGGCGCGCGCCTCGGACGCCAAACTGACGAGCACCGAGCGCATCGCCCGCGGCACGTCGCCGCGGGCGGTGCGGGCGGTCTCCACCGTGGCGTAGAGGCAGTGGTAGCCGCGCTCGTTCAGCAGGTCGGCCAGCGCCAGCAGCGCCGAGGTCTTGCCGGTCTGCCGCGGCGCGTGCAGCACGAAGTATTTCTCATCCCGCACCAGGCCGAGCACGGCGTCCAGGTCGATCCGCGACAGCGGCGGTATCAGGTAGTGCTCGGCCGGCCTGACCGGGCCGGCGGTGTTGAACCAGCGCATGGCAGTCAACTATAGCATTGTATGGTAAACGCGCCGCCGCGCCGCGCCGTGCCGCCGGGGGACTGGCGTGGCGCCGCGCGCCGTGCTATGGTAGCGGCGCGCGGAGGCGTGGCCGCCGGCATTCGGAGGGGGCCGCGGGGGCACTTGACTGCTTCAAGGCGATACCGTAAGGTGCCGATAACTCGTCTATGGGGACTTGGCACCCGGTACGCCCCGAGCGCGGGAGAAGGAACGTACCGAGGATGAGCACACAGAGAGCCGACGCAACCCGCGGCCGTGCGTGCCGTGGCGTCGGGCCGGCAGGGGCTGGGCACGTTGCCGGCCCCCCATCCCGCGACAACGCGGGCGCGCCGCCCCGGCCCCGCCCCGCGTTGTCGCGCCCGGCGCCGCCCGCCGGCACGGAAACCGGCGCGGGGGTGTTGACCGAATGGCCGCAACGTGCTAAGTTGCAGGCGGTGAGAGTACCCATTACGCTCGGCGGTCACGCGGGCGGGGCTACGAATGGCGCTGCCGCGGCAGCGCTTTACGTGTTATATTGCAAGCTAAACCGGCGCTTTGGGTCGTCGGCAGGAGGTATATGGAGTCCATGCTCAATCGTGAATGGCGCGGTGCCATCGTGAGTGTCGCTACAGACTCGACGGGCGTGGGGTTCCTGCGCCGCAAAACCAACCCGTTCATGGAACGGAAGGAGAACCACATGATAATTGCACGTGCGGCAAAGGGAGCCGCACTCCTTTTGATGATCTTCGGCGTCGTGGCCCTCATCGGCTGCCAAGCTGCCGCGGGTGCCAAGGGCGCAACGGGCGCAACGGGCGCAACGGGTGACCAAGGCCCCCAAGGCCCCCAAGGCCCCCAAGGCGAGCCCGGACCGGGCCCGCTCGTGGCGAAGGGCGGCGTCGGCGAAGACAACGCCTATCTCATCGTCTTCAACGGAACCGGTGACGACACCAACACGATCGGCGACTTGAACACTCCGAGCGGAGACGGCTCCCTGGACCTCGCGGAGCGCTTCTCGGGAGGCGTGGGGACGCTGAAGTTCAAGCTGGGCGGCACCACCACCGGCAACTCGTTCAAGGTAGCGGTTGACGAAGATACCGGAATGGCTACCGTCACCAAGGAGACGGAGGCTGCGACCGAGTACGTGGCAGGCGCTTTCACGACCGGCATCACCTTTACCGTCACCGCTACCGACGACAACGAAACGGAAGCTGTCAAGCACGTAATAATCAGGGCCAACAAGAAGCCCGTATCGCTGTTTACGGATCCTTCGGTTCCCTCAACGGGCATACCTACAAGGATTGAGCAGCACTACGTGGTGGGGACGCAGCCGACGCTGGGCACCGGCGCCGACGCCAAGGTCGCCTGGAACAAGTTTGAGGCGCGCACGCGCAACACCGAATCTCAGGGCCGCGGCGTATTGGTGGGGAGCAACAGCTACGGTCACTGGCTGTTCACCGACGAGGACGCTGGGGACGTCGAGCTTTCGATCACCGAAGTCGGCGCCGCGGGAGACACTGACGACGAAGAGCACGTCATGGCGGAGATCACGAAGGGAGGAGAGCTCACGGTCACGGGGGTAAAGTCGACCTGGGATGCTGACGCGGATACCCCTATCCACAAGCCGGTTCCGGTAGAGGTCACCGCTACCGATCCGGGCGGATTGACCGAGAAACTCACTATCCTCATCTGGGTCGACGGGGCTCCCGAAGAGGCAGAGAATAGCCCGCTCAGGGAGCAGTACGTCATCAGGCAAGCCGATGGAGATGCCACCCCGGTCCGCAACGTCGCAGCCTTCTTCAAGGATCCCGAGGGTGGGCCAATCGCGACCACCGAGGTGAATTCGAGCAATGAACTGGTTGCTACCGCTACTATCGCCAGCGGCAACGTGTCGGTGACTCCGCTCAACCCGGGCACAACCACCGTCACCGTTTACGCAAGCGCCGCAACCACCGACGGTACCGTTGCCGGCACCGCCGCTCTGGACGTGGCAAACCTTCCCGCCGCTCCGGTAGACCGGGTAAAGGGCGACGGCGACGCCGACGGCCTTATCGATACCGACGACGGCGACACCGATGCCGAAGACGGCGTGCTTCCCGGTCCGCAGTGGGGAGTGATAAGCTTCACCGTCCAGGTCCTCTAGTAGCAAGCTGAGGGCGTAAAGGGCGGCGCGTCCCGCCGCCCCGCCTCCCGCATCGAACCAAAAGGCAGCCCGCCGAGCCGTTCCACGGCCCGGCGGGCTCTTTTTTGGCCCCCCCTCTCACCTCCTGCGCTGCCCCGCCCCCCGCGTGCGGTGGGGTGACAGTGGGGCGCGCCAAGTGGTAATATCAGGGTCTCGGGTAGCCGGATGGCGTCCCGGAGGTGCACGGAATGGAATGGACTGAGATTGCGACCCTGGTTGCGACGGTGGTGGTGCCTGCGGGAATAGCGGCGTTCGGCGGCCCCTGGCTGTGGCGTACCATCAAGGCTCAGGGCGAAGCCAGCCGAGAGCGCGACCAAGCCTTGGAGAAAGCCATCCAGGCGCAAGGCCAAGCCCTGGAGAAGAACCTGCGCGACGCCATTGCCGCGCAAGGCCAAGCCAGCTCGGCGATGGAGAAGAACCTGCGCGACGCCATTGCCGCGCAGGCCGAAGCCAGCTCGGCGATGGGGAAGAACCTGCGCGACGCCATTGCCGCGCAGGCCGAAGCCAGCTCGGCGATGGAGAAGAACCTGCGCGATGCTATTGCCGCGCAAGGCCAAGCCAGCTCGGCGATGGAGAAGAACCTGCGCGATGCCATTGCCGCGCAAGGCCAAGCCAGCTCGGCGATGGAGAAGAACCTGCGCGACGCCATTGCCGCGCAAGGCCAAGCCAGCATGGAACGCGACCAAGCCCTGGAGAAAACGATCCGGGCGCAAGGCGAAGCCAGCAAGGACCGCGACCATGCCATCGATAAGCGCATTGATGACCTGCGTGAGGACCTGCGCGCCGACGACCGGACGCGCGCGCCCTACCGCGTTGCGCGCGCTGCCAGCGAGTGATCGTGCCCGAGGCGTTGACGGTCAGAACTTGCGCGACCAGGCGGCGGGCCAGCGCTCCACCACCACCTTGGTCTGGGTGAAGAACTCCACCGCGTGCTTGCCCTGGCCGTGCAGCACGCCGAAGAAGCTGCGCCGCCAGCCGGAGAAGGGGAAGTAGGCCATCGGCGCCGCCACGCCGATGTTGATGCCGACGTTGCCCACCTCGGCGGCGTGGCGGAACTGGCGCGCGGCGCGGCCGTCGGTGGTGAACAGACACGCCATGTTGCCGTAACGGCCCGTGTTCACCAGGGCGATGGCGTCTTCCGCGGTGTCCACCTGCAGCAATCCGAACACCGGTCCGAAGATTTCGGTGGTGGCCACCGTGCTGCCGGGGCGAACGTCCGCCAGCAGCGTGGGCCGCACGAACGATCCTCCCTCCAGGCCGGGAATGGCGGCGCCGCGGCCATCCACCACTACCCGCGCCCCTTCCCGCTCGCCAACGCCAATCAGCCGCTCAATGCGCTCCTTGCTGGCCTGGCTGATCACCGGCCCCATCTCCACCGCCGCGTCCAGGCCGTCGCCCACTACCCGGTTGGCCGCCGCCGCGGCCAGCGCCTCGGTAAAGGCGGCGCCGGCATCGCCCACGGTAATGGCCAGCGAGGCGGCCAGGCAGCGCTGCCCGGCGTTGCCGTAGGCGGAGTCGACGGTAATCTGCGTCGCCATTTCGAGCTCGGCGTCGGGCAGCACGATGATCGGATTCTTGGCTCCGCCCTGCGCCTGCACCCGCTTGCCGGCCGCCGCGGCGCGGGCGTAGACCTGCTCGGCCACCGCGGTGGAGCCGACGAAGCTCACCGCCTGCACGCCGGGATGGTCGAGCAGCGCGTTCACGGTGCCGGCGCCGCCGTTGACCACGTTGAACACGCCCGCCGGCAGGCCGAGCTCCTCCACCAGGCGGGCCACAAGCTGCAGGGTGATGGGGGTGCGGTCGGCGGGCTTGACGATGACCACGTTGCCGCACGCCAGGGCGTAGGGGAAGAACCAGAACGGAATCATCGCCGGGAAGTTGAACGGGCAGATAACGGCGCACACCCCCACCGGCTGGCGGATCATCAGCTCGTCAATGCCGCGCGAGACGTCTTCCAGCACGTCCCCCTGCATCATGGTGGGTATGCCGCACGCTACCTCGACGTTTTCGATGGCGCGGGTCAGCTCGCCCAGCGACTCGGAGAGGATCTTGCCGTTTTCGCGGGTGATGGCGCGGCCGATCTCCTGCGCCTCGCGCTCCAGCAGCGCCTTGAGCTTGAACAGATATTGGACGCGGTCGCCGGGCGGCGTGGCGCGCCACTCCGGGTAGGCGGCGGTGGCGGCGGCCACGGCGCGGTCCACCTCCGCGCCCGGGGACTGCGGCACCGCCCCCAAAGTCTCGCCGGTGGCGGGGTTGAGCACCGGCCGGGTGTCGGCGGCGCCGGACGGCGTCCACTCGCCGCCCACGTAGTTGCGGATGTCGTACGCTGTTGCCATGACGCCGAATCATACCACAACCGCGCCCCGCCCGCCCGGCCACGGCGCAACGCTTGGAAGTGCGCTCAACGCGCACGCACGCAAACGCACCTTTGACGCGTCGCCCCTACGGCGGTACCGTGGGAGCTACCACGGTGACCGTACCGGAGCGTCGCTTCAAGAATGAGCAGACGGGGATAGCGTGACTAGAAACGGCAGCACTGAGCCGATCCATCCCGGTGAACACTTGGCGGAGATACTCAACGAGTTGGGAGTGAGCGAGTACCGGCTGGCCAATGCCATCGGTGCGTCCGCCCGATGCATCAATGAAATCCTCCGGGGCCGCCGCTCCATCACTGCGGATACGGCGTTACGTCTCGGACGAGCTCTGGGCATGACCCCGGAGTCATGGTTGAACCTGCAAGCCCTGTATGATCTTGACGTTGCGCGAATTGCCACGGACGTTGGCGCAATCGAACCCCTGGTCGTGGAGAGTTGAGCGGCTCAGGAAGAAGCGGCCTCCAGCTTGGCGCGGATCTCGGCGTGGGCGGCGCGGTCGATGGGGTAGCGGGCGAGCACCAGGATGCCGGCGAGGAAGAACAGCGCCGGGATTGGCCCGATCAGCAGCCGGATGCCGTGCAGCGCCGGCGCGGTCTGCACCGCCTCCGGGACGTAGCCGGTCGCCTGCAGCACGGCGCCGCTGAGCATGGCCGCGAGCCCCAGCCCCAGCTTCTGCAGGAAGGTCCACAGCCCGTAGAGCACGCCTTCGCGGCGCTCGCCGTTGGCCAGCGCGTCGTAGTCCACCACGTCGGGAATGATCGACCACGGCATCACGTAGTTGGTGGACAGCCCGGCGCCGGCCACCGCCAGCACCACGAACAGCACGGTTACGTCGCGGTGCGCCGCCAGGTAGGCAACGAGCAACGCCGCGCCGAAAATCGCCATGCCGAGTTGGTAGGCGGCGCGCTTGCCGATGCGCCCGGCCAGCCATACCCAGCCGGGAATCGCCGCGAACGCCGCCAGCAGCAGCACCAGGGAGGCGCCGCTCGCCAACTCCGGGCGCCCGTACAGGTATCGGAAGTAGAACGGCACCGCGCCGGTGGCGATGATGGTGCCGGTGATGAACAGCGTCCACGGAATCAGCGCCAGCCGAAACGGCCGCACCTTCAGCGCCGCGGCGTAGCCGGCGAACAGGCCGCCCGCGGGCGCCCGGCCCGGCGCCGGGCGGCCCGGCCGTGGGCGGCGCGGCGGCGCCGGGCGCTCGCGCACCGAGGCGAAAGTAATCAGCACCACCAGCGCGGTGATCAGCCCGAACAGCGCCCCCGCCGCGGCGTAGCCGGAGCCCGCGCCCGCTCCGGCTGCCAACTCTACCACTATGGGAAACGCCCCCGCGCCGAGCAGCGTGCCGACGATCGCCCAGGCCATGCGGTAGCCGTTGAGGCTGGTGCGCTCCTCGAAGCCGGGCGCCAGCTCCGGGGTGAGCGCCGCGTACGGCACGAACACCACGGTGTAGGCGCTGTTCACGACGCAGAACGCGAACACCACCCAAGCGAACAGAGCGCCCTGGCTCCAGCCGCGCCCGCCGACGTCCAGGAACACCAGCGTCATGCCGGCCACCACCGCCGCGGCGCCGAACAGCAGATAGGGCCGGCGCCGCCCCCAGCGCGACGCGGTCCGGTCCGACAAGGTGCCCATCAGCGGGTCGGTCACCGCGTCCCAGGCGCGCCCGATCAGCAGCGCCGCCCCGGCCAGCGAGGCCGCCAGGCCCAGCGTGTCGGTAACGAAGTTGAGCAACCAGAAACCCATGATGGTAAAGAACAGGTTGCCGCCCACGTCGCCGACGCCGTACCCCATCTTGATACGCCGGGAAAGCCCGCCCGCTGCCGCCATCCCGCCAGTATAGGCCGGCGACTCCTTTTCGTCCTGTCGCGCTGCCGCGTCCGGGGCTCAGCACCAAGGCCAAAAAGCGGCAGCGCCGGGCGCGCGTTGATATTGGCGTAGACGCTTCATCGGGGGACAATGCCGGCGCGGGCGCCATGATGGGCGCGCGGCCCGGCGGCCGCGGCGGCGGCGCGCGTGGTGCGCTGGAGAAGTCCCTGGGCGCAGCGATCCGGGCGCAGGGCGACGCCAGCAAGGATCGTGATCATGCCATCGAGAAGCGTCTCGACGACCTGCGTGACGACCTGCGCGGGGCGCCCGCCGCTCACCACCCGGCGCCGCCGGCGATTGTGGCCGAGACGTAGGCGTCCGGGAGTCGTTGGCGGCTACGTGGACCGGGGCAGTGGGCGCCGGTGCGGCTCCCGGCATCTGCTAAGAGATCGATCACTTGGGGGCCGACCAGCGCGGGGGGCCGGCGGCGTTCGCACCCGCCCGCTCGCTCGGGTGGCAATGCAAAAAACGGCAAGTATGGGTTGACAAAAAATCAACATTCATGCCGCCTTGATCTCGCAATCCGCAGGCGGGCTGAAGTAGCGCTTGAGGTCCCCGTTGAGCAGCGCCAGACGCGTGCGTAGCACGCACCGGTTGTCGTGCCCGCGCCACCGACTCCCATTGCGCTTGAAGCGCCGCCCCACCACGTACTTGCACTGCCCTTCAACCAACCCACTGCCGATCGGCCAACCGGCCGCGCGGTAGCGGCCATAGTCCATCCGCTCCCGATTGTTCTTGAAGTAGTTGATCTGCCGCCACCCGGCGTCGGTGTCGGTGACCTTGGCCAACGCACGCTTCATCTCGACGATCATCTGCAACACCTCTCCCTGCTTCAGCAGCTTCATCCAAGCCCGCCGTTGCTCAACGCGCCGCGCCGCAGGCAGCAGCTCGCAGTAGGCGGCGACGTGCTCCGCCGCGTGGTAGAAGTCCAGAATCGGTACCGATCCAGGGAAGTGGGTCTGCTGCAGTTCCCAGTTGTGGCGCGCGCCATCGCCCAGGAACACGGTCTCGGACGCTTCCAGAAATCCCATCCGCAGCCCCGCCTGCTCGGCGTACTCGGCAAACTCCTGACGCGGTCCGTAGCGCGCCCCGGTCCACCGGTCGACCACCTGACCGCCCTTGCGCTTCTCGATGACCACCAGGTTGCACTCCTTGTGGCAGGTCGGAGCCCGCAGGCTGGCGTGTCCCGTAATCCCTTCCTGTTCCGTGATCTGCGGACTCGTCGTCCCATCCACCTCCACCACCATCAGCGAGCACCCTTGCTCCCGCCGCCGCGCGTCGACCACCGCGTCCGGCGTGTCCGGTATCCGCTCCCCCGTCTTCTCCGTGGTCCGCTGCACCGCCGTCGAACTCACCTTGAAGCCGAGCGCTGCCTCCAGCTTCTCGGCCGCCCCTGCATACGACTCCTCAGCCCCCAGCATGCAGATCAGGAACGTCATCAGTGACGAGAAGCCGAAGCACCGGTCCATCCCGATCTTCACGTCCAGCGGCGCTACGCCGCCCGCCCGGTCCCGGTACCGGTAGCAGCGCCGCGGCCGCACCACGGTCTCGCCGAAGCGGTTGATGAAACGGAGATTGCGGACCCGGTCGAACAGTGCCACCTCACCGCCGACGGTGATCTGGTTGGCGGTGGTCGGCTCGTCCAAGCCGGCTACCAGTTCTTGCATCATGGCGTCGCCGATCCAGTTCACCATCTCCAAAACCTTGGATTCGGCCTGATGGATTCCCATCCCGTCGTTGTTGATGGCGCCCTGCAGCTCCCGTGTTGCCTCATTTGTAGATCCACACGAAGCGGTACGCGGTGCCTCATTAAATATCCACCTAAAGGAGGCGGCGGTAAAGGGGGTGGGGGCCGGGGAGGGGGATCCGTTCCTGTGGATATGTGCACCATCGTCGTGCGCCCTGCAGTGGCGTCCCCGGAAGGCGCATCACACTGACTCGTCGTTACGTAACGGAAGGGAGACCCGGCGCGGCGCTCCGGGCCGCGCCGCGCAGGCCCCGTCACCGCCAGGGTGGCGGCCCCGTCCTCAGTCACGACCGAACCCAAGCGGCAGCTCGGTGCTCGCCAGGTCTTCCAGGTCCAGGGAGCACACGTGTTCCAGTTTCTCTCCCATCCTCGTGTCCCGCAGACTGTCGGGCAGGTTGTCCAGCCACACTTCATACTCCTCCTGGAGTTCGCGCAGGGTGCGCGCCGCTTCCTGCCAGCGCAGGGTGCGCGATCCGCGCTTCTGCGGCTGCTGGGGCCGCGCCACCGGCTGTTGCGCTTGGCGCCGCTGGCGATAGCGGCGTTGCCGCTCTGCGTTGGTCATGGCCATCAAGTTCCTCCATTCCACTGGGCGCCGTTGCGTAACGGTGCCCCTGCCTCGATCACTTGGCTGATGAAGCCCCTCCGGGCAGCCAAGCCTTCATCCACTGTACACGCCGTTACGTAACGGCTCCCGCCACCAAGCCCGGCGCCGCACCTCCCGCCCCGGCCACGCTGCCCTGCGGTCTTCAGCCGGCATCCTTCGTGGACTCCTCCCGCTGGGCGCTCAACCGCCGCAAGCGCTCAAACAACCGCTCCGCCTCCAGCCTCAGCGCCACCGGATTGAGTTCCTCAAACTGCCGCCGCAGCCGCTCCTTCACCGCCTCCGGCACCTCCGCCGCCGCCAGCACCCGCTGATACGGCGTCTGCGCCGCATCGTACTTGCGCCGCAGCCGCGCTCCCTGCCGCGTCTTCTCCACCAGCTTCTGCGACGGGTAGCAGAAATTCACCAACAGCCGCACCACCCCATAGAGCTGGTTCAGCACCTCCACCTCCCGCGCGCTCTCATGCCGCAGATAGCCGACGTGCTTGCGGACCACCTCGAAATTCTTCTGCTCCGTGAAGTTGTTGTCGTTCTTCCGCTGCGGCCGCGAACGCGTGAAGCGAATCCCCTTCTGCCCGCAGTAGCGCGCCAGATGATGATTGATGAACTCCGTCCCGCAGTCCGTATGCAGCCCCCGCATCTCGAACGGGAACTCCTTCCGTACCCACAGCAGCGCCTGAAACACCCACTTCTGCGCCTTGTTCAGCACCGCCCGCATCTCCGTCCACTGCGTCACCCGGTCGGTCACCAGCAACGTGAACAGATGCTCGCCGCCGCCGAAGCCGCCGTCGTGCCCCACCAGGTCCGCTCCCAGCTCCCCCGGTCGTGCCTCCTTCCACTCGCTGAACGTGCGGATCGGTATCTCATGCAGCAGCCGCCGACTCGGCTTGGTGTGCGAGCGACCGCGGAGGTACAGCTTGCGCTTGTCCTCCGCCAGCAGGCGGTCCACCGTCGCCGCGCTGATGCGCTCCAGCTTGGCCCGCACCTCCGGCTCCAGGCTGATCGCGCCGAACTTCTCCAGCACCGCCAACTGGTGCCGCAGCACCCCCACCAGGCGCTTGCCGCACATCCAGCCGTAGCATTCCCAGATCCACTTCAGCGCCACGTACACCGGCTGGTCGTAGTACCGCCGCCGGGACTGGATCGGACGCCGCCGCCCGACCGTGATCAGGACCCGCTCCCCGTCCTGCCAGCAGTACACGGCGCGGCCCCAGCAGCGCAGCATCCAGCCGGCATAATGGCGCGTCCACCCGTTCAGGCTCGCCAACTGATCCAGGATTTCGCCTTTCTGGCGCCGTGATGCGCGCCGGTACTCCCGCACCCGCTCGCGGGTCACTGACTTGCGCTCCCCCATGCTGAGCCCCATCTCCTCCGACCTCCTGCCCTATCTTGGGGCAAGGTCGTTCGTGTGGATTCTTGATGAGGCACCACCGTCCCGTTCGTGTGGATTTTTAATGAGTCAATGCGGCTCCTTGACGAGGCCCTGGGCTGCGGCTATAAATTGTTCCTTGTTCATGGTCTACCTCCCCATGAGTGGTGTCTTGGGGTAGGTAGACCTTTTTCATGCCCAAAATCAATACCGCTTTCGGCGTTCGCACCCGCTCGCTCGCGGTGGTTGCACGCTCCGACGCATTGCCGGTATATTGAGTAGCCCATGGCGTCGCCCAAGTCCAACGTCACCATTTCCGGCAGCTACGGGGGAATAGCCCGGATGCCCGCCTCCGGCCCCTACCTCGGCATGGCGCCTCCGGGCGTCCTCAGATCATGACTGCCGCCGAATCGCGGCAGCAGAGTACCTGCAAATGGGAGGAACAATGGAACGCAAGGTAGCTATTCCAGTGCGCTTGAAGTATTTCCACAACGAAGGATTGAGCGTTACCGCGGCCCATAGCCACGAATTGGGGTTGACGGGATATGGCCGCAGCAGTGAAGAAGCCCGCGCGTCATTCAAGAAAGTATTTAGCCTGTTCGTACACGTCTCACGCACTGAGGGCTTCCTCGAAGACATTCTGAACCGCCTGGGTGTCGTCTGGAAGTGGGCGGACGAGTTTTCGGAAGACTACGAAGACGTATCGAAACTTCGCCCCAGTATTTCGGACACCCCGGTCTCAGAGCGTACCGAGTTTACTCCGGTGCCGGAGGGTGACAAGAAAGCGATCACGATGGCGGCCTAGGTGATTCCCGTAAACGTACTCCGTGAGATTCTCAGGCGCCTCGGGTTCCGACAATACCTTGAAGTCGTTGGCAGATGAGTGAGCGGTTTGGGTTTGACGCGCCGCGGTCGCAGCCGCTTGAGGAGACGATCGCGTGGGCGGCGCGCAACGGGTTTCGCTACGTTGACTTTCAGGCCGACGTGCCGCCCAACCATCTGGCCTCCTTTGACCGCGGGCGGGTGCGCGCGGTGCGGGATCTGTGCGAGCGCCACGGGGTGGCGATCGGCATCCACCCCTCGTCCGCGGTCAACAACGCCGAGTACGTCCCGATCATGGCGGAGGCGGCGAGCGACTATCTGCACGCCAACCTCGACTTGGCGGAGCGGCTCGGCTGCGGCTGGATCATCGGCCACGGCGGTTACCACTTCGGCGACCCGGAGTTGCGGCGCGCGGCGGCAATCGAGCGCCTGCGCCGGCTCGTCGACCGCGCCGGGCGCAAGGGGGTGGCGGTGTTCTTCGAAAACCACAATCGGGAGCCGGAGCACGCCGAGATGCACTACCTGCCGCACACCGTGGAGGAGACGCGCTGGTTCTTCGACGCCATCCAATCGCCGCACTTCAAGTGGGCGTTCAACGTGGCCCACGGCAACCTGGTGCCGGAGGGCTGGCGCGGCTTTCTGGACGCGTTCGGCGCCGGCAACGTCGGCCAGGTGCGCCTGAACGACAACCGCGGCGACTACGAGATCCACCTCGTGCCGGGCGAGGGCAACATCGACTTTGGCGCCCTGTTCGCGGCGTTGCGGGCGGCGGGTTATGACGGCTGGTTCAGCCTGGGGTTCGGCGGCGAGGCGGACAAGGTGCGCGTCAAGGAGTGGTTCAGCCGGCTGCTGTGAGCGGCGGGCCGCCTCCCGCCCCTCGCCCGCCTCTGCTTTTCACGGACGCGGTTTGCGGAGCTCCTCCAGTTCGCTGACGCTGCGCGGCCAGTCCGACTTGAGCAGGCGCGACAGGGATCGGTCGGCGAGCAGCTTGCCGCCGGTCTGGCAGCGCGGGCAGTAGTTGCTCTCGTTGTCGGCGTAGACGATGCGCTGCACCGGCGTCGCGCATACCGGGCACGGCTGCCCGTACTTGCCGTGCACGGCCATGCGCGGGTGAAACGCGGTTACCTTCCTGGGAAACGCCGCCCCGCTCTCGGCGCGCAGGAGCTCCACCCACTCGCTGAGCACGGCCACGCAGGCGGCGCGCAGGGAGCCGATCTGCCCGCCGGTCATGCGTTGCGTGAGCTGCAGCGGCGACAGGCCGGCGCGGTGCAGGATCTCGTCCGAGAAGGCGTTGCCGATGCCCGAGAAAAGGCGCGGGTCGGCCAGCGCGCGCTTCAAGGTGTGGTTTTCCCGCAGCAGCGCCGCGCGGAATGCCGTGGCGTCAGACTCCAGTATCTCCAGACCGCCGCGCCGGTGTTCGGCCAGCCCGGCGGCGCCGGCCACCAGGTGCAGTGAGGCGCGCCGCTTGCTGCCCGCTTCGGTGAGGATCAGGGTTCCGTTGTCGAACTGGAAGCCGGCCAGCCCGGTCTTGCGCGGAATCGCGGCCGGTTCCGCGCCGTCCTGCCAGCGCAGGCGCCCGGCGACCATCAGGTGGAGCACCAGGAACAGGTCGCCGCTCAGCGTGAACGCGATGCGCTTGCCCAGGCGCTCCACGGCGCACACCTGCCTGCCGGCGGCGGCGCTGAGCGGCGGCTCGTGGGAGCGCAGCACGAAGGGGCTGGCAACCCGCACCCGCCGTAGCGTGCTGCCCACGGTGCGGCGCTGCAGGTGCTCCACGTACACGGTTACCGACGGCAGTTCCGGCACTTTTCAAAGGGCTCCCCGCCCGCAGGCTACGCGGCCGCGCCGCGCTCGCCAAGCGCGTCACGGGCGGGCGTAGCGCGCCGGTATCGTGGCGCGCTGTTTCGTGGCGCGCTGTTTTCGTGGCGCGCCGGGACGCCTTCGGCCCGCCGGCCGCCCCGGCCGCGCCCGGCCCGCGCCGTGCCCGCCGGCGCGGCGGCCGGCCCGCTCCCGTGGTATGCTGCAAGATGATGAAAGCCGTCGTCTACAACGGGCCGTGGGACATGGAAGTGGTCGAGCTGCCGGCGCCGCAGCCGGCCGCCGGGGAGGCGCTCTTGCGCGTGGACGCCGTCGGCATCTGCGGCAGCGACGTGCACGGGTTTACCGGCGAGAGCGGGCGCCGCGCCCCCGGCATGGTGATGGGGCATGAAGTGAGCGGCACCGTGGAAGAGCTTGGCCCCGGCGCCGCGGCGCCGCCCGCCGGCACGCGGGTGGCGTTGTACAACATCATCGCCGACCACGCGCCGAGCGCGGAGGAGGGTGACCCCTCCTTCCTCAACAAGCAGGTGGTGGGCGTCAACCTGGGCAAGCGCGGTGCGATGGCCGAGTACCTGGCGGTGCCCGCCGCCAACCTGATCCCGCTGGCGGAGGGGGTGCCGAGCGAAATCGGCCTGCTGGCGGAGCCGCTGGGCGTGGTGCTGCACGGCTGGCACCGGCTGCAGGCGCGCAACGTGGCGCCGCGGCGGGTGGCCATCCTCGGCGCCGGCACCATCGGCATGGCCGGCGTGCTGGTGGCCCGGGCGCGCGGCGCGGAGCGGATCGCCTCCCTCGACACCATCGCCGCCAAGGCGCGGCGCGCCGGTGAACTGGGCGCCGTGCCGGTGCCGGTCGCCGCCGGCGCGGCGCCGGACGCAGCCCGCGCCGCGGTCGCCGCCGCCCTGGGCGGCGCCCCCGACGTGGTGATCGACGCGGTGGGCAGCCGCGGCTCCTTCGCTGCCGCGTTGCGGCTGGTGGCCGAAGGCGGCGCCGTGCTGGTAATCGGCAACCTGGCCAAGGAGGCGCCGCTGCCGCTGCAGGACCTGGTAAGCAACGAGTGGACCCTGGTCGGCACCTACGCCTTCGACCGGCGCGCCTTTACCGAGGCCGTGTCGCTGCTCGGCCAACTGCAGGGTGAGTTGGCCGGCTTCATCGAGGGGCGCTGCACCCTGGACGAAGTGCCGGCGGTGATGACCGCGCTGGCAAAGGGCGAACGGCAGGCACTCAAAGTAGTAATCGACGTTGCCCGCCAATGACCGGCAAAGCCCGCCGCACCCTGGACAAGCACCGCCGCCGTGGCCTACCGTCCGCCCCGGGTCGCGCCCGATGAAAACCGCGCTGCTCCTCCTGCTGCTGCTGGCCGTCATGTTCTTCGTTGGCATGTGCGGCCGCGTCCAAGCTGGCCTAATCACATGGTAGAGATCGACCGCAAGCTGCGACAACCGGCGAGACGATGACCAGCCCGGAGGAACTGGCTCGGATGCGCGCGCGCTTGCAGTGCCGGAACCGGCAGCGCCAAGCCTCGTTGGCCGAGCGGCTGGCGCGGGCGCGAAGCGACTTTGAGCGCATCGTCGATCACCTGTGGCGGAGCTACCGCCTTACCCGCATCTGGCAGTGGGGCTCGCTGATTCACGAGCGCCACTTTTGGGAGCGCTCCGACATCGACATAGCAGTGGAAGGCGTCGACGCGGCGGCTACCTACTTCGCCATCATCGCCGACGCCGAGGCGCGTACCGGACTGCCGGTGCACGTCGTCGAACTGGACAAGCTGCATCCGGCGTTCGCGGAGTGGATCCGCGCCTCCGGCCGGGTAGTCCGTGGCGGCTGAGTCCCGCCTGCTGCCGGATCAGTTCGACCGCACGCTCGGCGTGGTCGACGGCCTCGCTACGAAGCTGGACGCCTTCCTGGACTCCACGTTGGGCCAGCTTGGCCGCACCGAGGTGGCCGCCGCCTACGTTGCCCGGGTGATCGAGCAGACCTACACCGCGCTGGAGACGCTATTCCTGCGCATCTCCCAACACTTCGAGAACGCCCTCGCCAGTGACCGCTGGCACGCCGACCTGCTCGACAAGATGACCCTGCGCGTGAGCGGCGTGCGCGAGCGCGTGCTGGCTGACGACACCGTGCGGCTGCTGCACGAACTGCGGCGCTTCCGCCACTTTTCCCGGTACTACTTCGAGTTGGACTACGATTGGGAGCGGATCGATTACCTGTGCGGCGTCTACCGGCGCACCATCCCGCTGGTGAAACGCGACTTGGCGCAGTTCCGGGTTTTTTTGGAGGGCATGCTGCGGTAGCCGCCGACGCCCCCGCTACGCGGCGTCAGCCCTGCTCCCTGCCGTGCGCTACCGGCTGCCGTGCGTGCGGGGTGCGCGGTGGGCTATGCCGGGCCCGCCACCTCCGGCGCGCGGCGCAGGGCGGCTTCCAGGTGGCCGCGCCAGCGCTCGAAGGCGGCGCCGTAGGCGGCGCGCCGGGCGGGGTCGGGCCGCACCGTTAGCTCCGGCTGCAAGCCGGCGAACGCGGCCTCCCGGTCGTAGAGGCCGGCGCCGATGCCGGCGCCGCGCGCCGCGCCCCGGGCGCCGTCGGTGGCGTACAGCTCGATGACCGCGCCGCTGGCCGCGGCGAACGCCTCGCGAAACAGCGGGCTCAGGAACAGGTTGGCGTGGCCGGCGCGCACCGTCGCGGCGGTCACGCCAACCTCGCGCATCACCTCCAGCCCGTAGGCGAGGCCGAAGGCGACGCCCTCCTGGCCGGCACGCAGCAGGTGGCCGCGGCGGTGGGTGTTGAAGCTCAGGCCGTGCACCGACGCCCCCGGTTCGCGGTTGCCGAGCACGCGCTCGGCGCCATTGCCAAACGGCAGCACGGTCAGTCCCTCCGCGCCGGGCGGCGTGGCCGCGGCGGCGGCGTTCAGCGCCGCGTAGTCGGCGCCCTCCGCGCAGGTACGCCGCAGCCAGCTATTCAGGATGCCGGCCCCGTTCAGGCACAGCAGTACGCCGTAGCGGGGGCGGGCGGCGGTATGGTTGACGTGCACGAAGGTGTTGACCCGCGACTGCGGATCGTAGTCGGCGCGCTCGGCCACCCCGTACACCACCCCGGAGGTGCCGGCGGTGGCGGCCGCGGTGCCCGGCTCCAGCACCCCCAACGCCAGCGCGTTGTTGGGCTGGTCGCCGGCGCGGTAGGTGAGCGGCGTGCCGCGCGGCAGGCCCAGCTCGGCGGCGGCCGCGGCGGTGAGCTCGCCCTGCGGCGCGAAGGTGGGCACCGCCGCCGGCACCAGCGCCGGGTCGATGGCGTAGTGCCGCAGCAGGAAGTCGGCGCGCCCGCCGCGCGCAAAGTCCCACAAGATCCCCTCCGACAGCCCCGACGGCGTGGTGGCCCATTCGCCGGTGAGGCGCCAAGCGAGGTAGTCGCCCGGCAGCAGCAGATGGGCGGCCGCGGCCGCCACCTGCGGCTCGTGCTCGATCACCCAGCGCATCTTGGAGGCGGTGAAGTTGCCGGGCGAGTTGAGCAGCCGGCGCAACGTCTCGGCGCGGCCCAGTTCCTGCAGCGCGCGTTCGCCAATGGCCACCGCGCGGCTGTCGCACCAGATGATGGCCGGGCGCAGCACCGCGCCGGCGCCGTCCGCCAGCACCAGGCCGTGCATCTGATAGGAAATGCCGATCGCTTTCACCGCGTCCAGCGCGGCGCCGCCGGCCGCGGCGCGCAGCATGGCGGTGGCCGCAGTCAGGTGCTGCCACCAGGTGGCCGGATCCTGCTCCGCCCAGCCCGGCCGCGGCGCCGCGATCGCCAGCTCGGTCGCCGGCGAGGCGGCCGCCGCCACCTGCCGCCCGCCGTCAATCTCCACCAGCGCCGCCTTGATTGCGGAGCTGCCTACGTCGTAGCCCAGCAGGTATCCCGCCACCGGCCGCCCCCTCAGCCGCCGCCGCGGTAGGCCGGCAGCAGCTCGCCGTGCGCCGCGATCAGGTCGTCGCACAGGCTCACGATCTGATCCAGGCTCAGCTCGGCGGCGGTATGCGGGTCGAGCATCGCCGCCTGGTAGACGCGGTCGCGGCGCCGGGTGAGGGCCGCCTCCACGGTGAGCAGTTGCACGTTGATATTGGTGCGGTTGAGCGCCGCGCACGGTTCCGGCAGGTCGCCCACCACGCAGCCCTGCACCCCGTTGCCGTCCACCAGCGCCGGCACCTCCACGCAGGCCGCGCGCGGCAGGTTGCCGATCAGGCCGGCGTTCAGAACGTTGCCGTGGATGCGGTAGGGAGTGTCGGTGACCACCGCCTCCATGATGCGCGAGCCGTACTCCACCGAGCGCTCGTGGCCGAGGCCGGGGTTGTCGACCATGGTGGCGCTCTGCGTGCGCCAGCGCTCGATCTGGCGGATGCAGCGCCGCGGGTACTCATCCAGCGGGACGTTGAACTCGTCGATCAACTGCGGATGGGTGCGCTTGATCCAGTAGGGAAAGTACTCGGCGCTGTGTTCGGAGGATTCGGTGAGGTAGTAGCCGAAGTGGCGCATCATCTCGAACCGCACCATGTCGTCGTGGCGCTCGCCGCCGGCGCGCGCGGCGCGGTTGCGCTCCGCGGCGCGGCGCTTCACCTCGGGGTAAAGGTCGGCGCTCCCGGCGCCCTCGGCGCGCAGCTCCAGCAGCCACGCCTGGTGGTTGATGCCGGCAATCCGCCAGCGGGTCGCCGCCGGGTCCTGCTCCATCTCCAGGCGCCGCAGCAGGCCGGGCACGCACGCTTGCACCGAGTGGCACAGGCCCACCGCCCGCACCGCGCTATGGTGCAGCACCGCGCCGGTCACCATCGCCATCGGGTTGGTGTAGTTCAGCAACCACGCCTCCGGCGCCGCCTGCTCCAGGTCGCGCGCCAGGTCGAGCATCACCGGAATGGTACGCAACGCGCGGAAGATGCCGCCGATTCCCAGCGTGTCGCCGATGGTCTGGCGCAGGCCGTAGCGCTTGGGCACCTCGAAGTCGATCACCGTGCTCGGCTCGTAGCCGCCCACCTGAATGGCGTTGACCACGAAGGCGGCGTCCTGCAGCGCCGCGCGCCGTGACTCGACGCCCAGGTGCGCTTCCAGGCGGGCGCGGCCGGCGTTGAGGTTGCGGTTCAGGGTGGTGAGCATCGCCTGCGACTCGCGCAGGCGCTGAGCGTCAATGTCATACAGGGCGATGGTGGCGTCGCGCAACGGCTCGGCGAGCAGGCAGTCGCCGATGATGTTCTTGACGAACACGGTCGAGCCGGCGCCGACGAAGGTTATCTTCATGGAGCATGATTGCAGCATGAACGCGGCGAAATTGCCAGCGCGCCGCGGCCTCGCCGGGCGCGGGCCATCCGCGCAACCGCCTTTCGTGCAATCCTGTTGCCAGCCCGCGGCGCAAAGGCCATATTGACGCCGATGGCGGAGAAGGTGGTGATCGCCGGGGCCGGCACCACCGGCTTCCAGGTGGCGCGTCACCTGGTGGCCGACAACAAGGACGTGGTCCTGATCGAGCGCGATCCCGAGACCGCCAAGTACGCCGTGAACCACCTCGACTGCATGGTGATCAACGACTCCGGCAACCGCCTGCCGGCGCTGCGCGAGGCCGGCATCGGCAAGGCCGACTTCTTTATCAGCGTCACCGACAGCGACGAATTCAACATCGTCGCCTGCGGCCTGGTGGCGAGCGAGTTCCGGGTGCCGCGCAAGATCGCGCGCGTGCGCAGCCCGGAGTACGCCAACTCGCACCTGCCCGAGCACTCCTTCCGCGACGTGGATTACTTCGTCAATCCCGAAGTGGAAGCGGCGCGCGCCATCGTCAAGTCGGTGGAGCAGGGCGCCACCAGCGACGTCATGACCTTCGAGAATACCGACCTGCAGATGCGCAACTTCCTGGTGGACGAGCGCACCATGTTCGCGCGTCAGAGCATCGCCGACATCAAGCGGGCGCTGGACGCCGAATTCCTGGTGGCCGGCATCTCCCGCGGCGAGGAGTTCTTCGTACCGCGCGGCGACGTGCGGGTGGAGGCCGGCGACGAGCTCTATCTGGTGGCCGCCGAGAACACCCTGGATGCGGTGTTCGTGGTGGCCGGGCGGCCGCGGGTGGCCTTGCGCAACGTGCTGCTGATCGGCGGCGGCCGGGTCGGGAGCTTCGTGGCCGAGGCGCTGGTCGACCGGCGCAACGGGGGCCGCGCCCGCCACCTGCTCGACTACGTGCGGCGCAGTCGAAAAAAACTCAAGATCGTGGACAGCAACTACGCCAACTGCAAGCGGCTGGCGGAGCGGTTTCCCGAGGCGGTGGTGATCAACAGCGACGTTTCCGAGGAGGGTTTTTTTGAGGAGGAGGCGCTGGCCGGCTACGATCTGATCATCACCACCACCAACAACCCGGAGCTCAACATTCTGGCGGCGATCTACGCCAAGAACCTGGGCGTCAAGCGCTCCATTGCCCTGGTCAACAAGTTCAACTATCTCAAGGTGGCGTCGCGCCTCGGCGCGGACGTGATCATCAGCCCCAAGTACAGCGTGGTAAACAGCATCCTCAAGTTCATCCGGCACGGCCGCGTACGCAGCGTGCGCAGCATCTTCGGCGGGCTGGCCGAGGTGATCGAGTCGACGCTGGACGGATCGCGCGGCTTCGTGGGGCGCGAGATCCGCGGCCTGCGGATGCCGGAGAACTCGCTGGTGGTGGCGGTGACCCGCAACGGCTCCCACGTCGTACCGCGCGGCAACTTCGTCCTTCACGACGGCGACAAGCTCACCATGGTGGTCAAGACCGAGGCGATCGCCCGCGTGGAGGAGATGTTCAACACCTGAACGCGGTGCGCGGGCCGCGGCCGGGCCGGCGGGTGGTGCGGAAGCCGCGGCGGACGGCGCCGCGGCCGCGCCGCGGCGGGGTAATCGGCTACACCATTTCGGCGCTGGTGCTCACGGTGGGCGTGTTCATGCTGGCCGCGGTGGGCGTGGCCCTGGGGTATGGGGAACGGCAGGCGGCGCGCGGCTTCGCCATCGCCGTGGCGGTGGCGCTGGGCTGCGGCCTGGGCGGGTTTCTGCGGTTCCGCCGCTACCGCGACGGCGCCCTGCTCACCCGCGACGGCTTTCTGGTAGTGGTGGCGAGCTGGCTGGCGGCGTCGGCCTTCGGCGCGCTGCCGTTCGTGCTCACCGGCAGCATCCCCAGCTATACCGACGCCTTCTTTGAGACCACCTCCGGGTTCACCACCACCGGCGCCTCGATCCTGCGCGATATCGAGGCGCTGCCGCGCTCGATCCTGTTCTGGCGTTCGCTGACCCATTGGCTCGGCGGCATGGGCATCGTGGTGCTCACCGTGGCGGTGCTGCCGCGCCTCGGCATCGGCGGGCTCAAGCTGATGCGCTCGGAAGCGCCGGGGCCGACGCTGGACAAGCTCACCCCGCGGCTCACCGAGACCGCCAAGATTCTGTGGCTGATCTACCTGGCGCTGACCGCGGGCGCGTTCGGGCTGCTGCTGCTGGCGGGCCTCGACTGGTTCGACGCGCTGACCACCACCTTCGGCACCGTCGGCACCGCCGGCTTCTCGCCGCGCAACGCCAGCGTCGGCGCCTACGACTCGGCAATCGTGGACCTGGTGGTGACGGTGTTCATGCTGCTGGCGGCGGTGAACTTCTCGCTCTACTTCCAGGTGGTGCGCGGGCGGCCCGGGCTGCTGCTCAACAACCCGGAGCTGCGGGTGTTCGCGGCCATTTTCCTGAGCGCGGTTGCGCTGGTGACGTTGTCCGTTACCGGCAGCACCTACCGGTCGTTCGGTGAAGGGCTGCGCTACGCGAGCTTCCAGGTGGCGTCGATCCTCACCACTACCGGGTTCGCCACCGCCGACTACGACGCCTGGCCGGCACTTGCCAAGGGGGTGCTGGTGACCCTGATGCTGGTGGGCGGGTGCGCCGGCTCCACCGCCGGCGGGGTCAAGGTGATCCGCCTGGTGACCCTGTTCAAGCAGGGCCTGAACGAGCTGAAGTACCTGGTGCATCCGCAGGGCATCTTCATGCTCAAGATCGGCGACCGTCCGGTAAAGAAGGACGTGCTGTACCCGGTGGCGGTGTTCTTCTTCCTCTACGTCGCGCTGGTGATGGTGACCGTGCTGATCGTGTCCGCCGCCGGCCAGGACCTGCTGAGCGCGCTCGCCACCGGGCTGGCGATGGCGGGCAACATCGGCCCCGGCTTCGGCGCCGTCGGCCCAACCCGCAACTACGCCCACTATCCCGTCCTGGTGAAGTGGTGGCTGAGCTTCGCCATGCTGATCGCCCGCCTGGAGGTGTACAGCGTGCTGGTACTGCTCACCCCCACCTTCTGGCGCCGCTAACCGCGCGCCGGGCCGCCCGCCGCCAACGCGCGGTTGACCAACAGGCGCCGCTGGCGCAGACTGCGCGCGGAGGTGAACTGAATCATGTCACATACGTCGCATCCGGCGCTGGCCGGCGGAAAGGGCTTTCAGGCACTGGCGGGGCTGGCGACGGCGGCCACGCTGCTCGCGACCGTAATCGTCACGCTGCTCGGGGTACTGGGCGTCGTCGACATGCGCGCCGTCGTCACCGAGGGGGCCCCCGCCCTCGCCTACGTGGTGGCGTTCGGGGGCTTCGCGCTGAGTCCGCTGGTGGCGGTCGGCGCCGTCGCCGTGAGCCTGTTCAACGCGATCGGGATCATCGCCGTGGGCGCCGGGTCGGCGCGCGGGGTCATCGCCATCGCCGGCGACGACGCCGCGGGTCTCGTCGCCATCAGCGCCGGCGGGCGCGCGAGCGGCCTCCTGATCGGCATCGGCGACGAGGCGCGCGGCATGATTGCCATCGCCTACTCCGGCCGGAAGGCCGGCGCGTTCGCCAAGTGGCCCCCCTGGCCCACCAACAAGTCAACGTGACCCTATAGGCCGTCGGGCGTTCCGGCAGGTACGAGTTGCGCGAAAATGCTCTCCCACTGCGTCAACGCCCGATATGTCTCCTCACGCGTCGCGGTGGTATGGACCTGCCCTGATGCCCGGCCGTAGGAACTTGTAACGACTTTACTCAACTGCTCAGCCAAGTCGTAATCACCGGCGATCTCCTTCGCGTGCTCGCCGTTATACCGCGTGCGAGCAGCGTACCGCACGCGCTGGCGGCGCGTTGGACCATCTCGACCCGGCTCGTGCTGAAAGCCGGGTTCGGATTGCACGCGATCTACCGGCGCTACGATGTTGAGGAGCAGCGTCAGTATGTCACGCAGCTCGCCGACCGCACCAGAGTAGTTTGGCATCTCTGCTTGGTAGATTCGCCACGCACTCAGATACTTGTCACCCAGTTCCTGCCGAACGGCAACCAGACGATCGTGCAGCTCCGAGTCATGTTGAGGGCCACCTCGCGGCGCGTCAGCCAACGTCCCGTACCTGGCATACCACCGACGGAACATCTCTCCGATACATCGATACGCTAGCCCCCGCTGGTGTGCTTCCACCTCTTCTACCAAGCCGACGTGCTGCAGGATCTCGACAGCGTCGTCGGCCGGTGCACGCCCAAATTCACCTACCAGTTGACGCAGCATAACGTCCCCGCTAGTATCGTAGAGCCTTTTATACACGCGCTGAGCCGTCGGCGAGCAATACCGCTCCCACCATTCAGAGAACTGCCAGCGCCGCTCAGCAGCGAACTTCTCGGCAGCCCGTTCTACAAGTTGCTCCGGCGACTGAGTATGGTACCCGTCGGACCAATGCAGACAAACTTGCTGCATCACGTATTGCAGCAACATGGGGTGACCTCCGGTCTCCCGATACACGCAGATCAGAAACGAGGAATCCCACTGATGATCGATCGGCTCCTGCATCAGCCGGCAGGCATCTTCATAGGCCAATGGCCGCAAACTACGCCACTCCAGGATGTCTTTCAACGGGGAGCCGACGTCGTGGCGCAGTACATTCAGATCGCGGGCGCCGGCGAACACGGCGGAGAAGCACTCGCTGAGCCCCGGCGTATTACTCAACAGAGCACGCCAGTGGCCGAGAAACACGTTGGCCCAATCACAGGTAAGAATCAGCTCAATCTCATCGAACATGACGACGACCCGAAGCTGGCCCTCCATCACCTCGACGATCTTTGACGTCTCCTTCTTGAAGTCCTCGAAATCAAGTCGAGTCGGCGTGCCGGATACACCCGGAAGCAACGACTGAATCCTGCGGAGCAGCAGTCCCCACGTATCTTCCTCGGTAAGCGGACGTGGCAGCGTCAACCCATCTACGTACACGGTAACGGCCCTCAGACGGTTGTGCGGTAACCTCTCGACCTGCTCACGCAAACCACGTTCTATACGGCGTAGCACAGTCGTTTTACCCATTCGCCTTCCTCCGGCCAACCCAAACGAGTATCGCGGAATTCCAGCCAAGCCGCCCACCATGTCAGCCAGAAGAGGCACTCTACCATAGCACAAGTCCAGGTCTATCGCGTTCCATGCGTATGGGTTATTCACAAGGCAACCCGGAGCGGTGGCGCAGCCACCGATACAGGAGATTCAGAGTAATTCGATAGGTGCCGTCCTCTGCGTCAATGAGATAGTAGCTGCGCAGATGACGAAGCGTCTCGTCGGTGGCCCCATCCGGCGATTCGTCAAGCGCGATTCGCTCCAGTACTTGCGATCCTTCGGGAAAGCGAGTCTCCACCAACTTCGTAATCTGCTCCAGCAGGTAGCCGCGATCTCGGAGAAAAGGCAAAATGTGCTCGTCAACCATCCGCCGCGTAACGTGCAGCGGACGCCTGTTCTGCCTGCGGGCGATAAAGCTGCAGAGCGCGCGCGTCAAGAAGGGATGTCCACAGGTCTCGGAAAACACCGCGGCCGTAGCTTCGGGCTTCCAATAGACGCTCATTCGCGTGCCGAGACCGCGGATCATCTCGTCGCACTCTCCTTCCGGCAACGGCGGTACGAAAAACGGCGTGAACAACGCAAACACCGGATTATCGCGACTACCCCAGTAACCGCGCTCGCTGATTTCGGCGTTCGCCGCAACCACGACGCACGACAGCACGCCTTCGTAGCGCTCGGTCTGGGACAGCCCACGCAGTAAGGCGAAGAACTCAAGATATCCGGCCACACCGTCCTGTCTCGCTACCGGGAGAATATGTTCCAGCTCATCAAGAAAGATCACCACGCGTTCGATCCCGCCTGCCTGGTTGGCGGCCACGGCGTCGAGGAATGCGCGGATGTCCTCGGCAAAGACCAGAGGAGCCTTCGCACCGCCATCGGGCAAACTGCTGAATCGTTCTACCTTGCCGAGTTGAAGAAGATCGGACAGTGGATGACCCGTAGCACTCAGTCGATTGAAAAGAGCCCGCTCCACCTCCCAGTAGAGCGCGTCGCAGTTCCCGGTTCCTAGCGTAAGGCTGGCTTGAAGATCGACGTAGGCAACGGCATCGTTGCGCAATTGCTCATCACGTAGCTTATAGACGAGTGACGTCTTACCAATCTTTCGCAACCCGTAAATGCCGAGGAATCGGCCATCGTGCAGCTCATCGCGCAACTGTACAAGCAGTCCTTTACGGCCGAAGAACAGCCCTCCCGATACCGGATGGGTACTGTCATACAAGTCTCTATGACCGGGATAAGCCAAAGACTGCCCGTCTATAATGACAGACGCTAACGCTCCGGGTGCTCCGGCCTCCGTTCGGTTTCTCGCTCGCGGCGGGTTCATGGTGATCGCACCATCATGGTTGACAGCCGCAAGCCGTCCGTTTCATCCTTGGCATTGTAGCACGGATTGTAGCGCAGATGCGCGTGAGGAGGAAGTGACGTGAAGCAGCAGCAGGCCAAGGTTCGGTGGGGGATTGTCAGTACGGCGCAGATCGGGCGCAACGTGTTCATTCCGGCGTTGCGGGCGGCGCCGCGCGGCGAGTTGGCGGCGGTGGCCGGGCGCGACGCGGGCCGCACCGCGGCGTTCGCCCGCGAGCACGGCATTCCCGGCGTGTTCACCGGCTACGACGCGCTGCTGGCCAGCGACGCGGTGGACGCGGTGTACCTGCCGCTGCCCAACACCATGCACCAGGAGTGGGCGCTGCGCGCGGCCGCCTGCGGCAAGCACGTGTTCTGCGAAAAGCCGCTGGCCGACAGCGCCGCCGCCGGGCAGCGGATGGTGGACGCCGCCCGCCGCCACGGCGTGCTGCTGTGGGAGGCGATGGTGTTTCGCTATCACCCCCAGACCCTGCGCCTGCGCCGGCTGCTCGACGGCGGGGTGATCGGCGGCCTGCGCCACCTCCACGTGCGCATGAGCTTCAACCTGCCGGCGGGCGCCAACATCCGCTGGCAGCCGGAGCTGGGCGGCGGCGTGCTGCAGGACGTGGGCTGCTACCTGATCACCGTGGCACGCTGGGCGGCCAGCAGCGAGCCGACCCGGGTCAGCGCAGCCTGGCACCTCGATCCGAAGCGTGGCGTGGACTGCCGTCTGACGCTGCTGCTGGCATTCCCCGGCGGCGTGACCGCGACGCTGTACGGCGGCTTCGACGGGCCGGCCACGCCGGGCGCGCACCTGATCGGCAGCGGCGGCTCCCTGCAGATCGAGCAGCCGACCCATCCCTACGAGGAGAGCGCCTACACCCTGACCACGCCCGCCGCCACCGCCCGGGTGGAGCTGCACAACGGCGTGCGCGCCTTCACCCCGGCGCTCAATCACTTCCACGACTGCATATTGGACGGCCGCACGCCCCTGCTCGACGCCCGCGACGCCATCGGTACGCTGCGCGTCATGGACGCCGCCGCGGAGGCCGCCCGCTCCCAGCGCACCGTCACCATCGAGGGAGCGGGGTAGCAGCGGTCACGGGACGCGGAGCTCGACCGCGGTTTCGTACAGCCGGATGCGCCGGTCAACGGTGCCGGAACGCACCGCGGAGTTGACGATGCTGTTGCCGACGCGCTTCTTGCGCACCTCATGCAGGTCCACGATTCGGAATCCCTCGCGTTCGGCTATCTCCGCAAACAGGCAGTCGGTCCGAAACTCGATTCCCTGCAGGATGTTGTTGCCGATGACGACCATCACGGTGCCGCCGGAACGGATGAGGGGCAGCGTCACGGCGCAGAATCGCTGGCAGTCGTTGAAGTAGGACGCGGCGTAGTTCGCCCAGCCGGGTCCGCCGTAGGCGCCCTTTCCGGTGCTGCGCGCCCGCAATTCCTCCAGTTGCGCGGCCAAGTGAGGGAGCGCCGGGCGTAGCGCGACCGGCGGACCGGAGCGAACGGTCTGCCAGAATTGGCCGAAGCTGTGCCGCTCCAGCGCCTTCAACTCGCCGGCGTGTCGCACCATGCCGAGCCAGAACAGGTGCGGGCGCGTGTTGCGAACGTAGTGATAGTTGTTGAGGTACGGCGGCGAGGTAATCAACGCGTCCACGCTGCGCGGCTCGGTGCGCTGCGCGTGTTCCAGGTAGGAAACCGGGTGGACGGTAGCCTGCGGGAGCTCGTCGTAGTTCGACACCCGGCGCTGAAACGTCACGACGTCGTCGCGCATCTCCAGCAACTTGCGGAGCACGATACCGAACACGTCGGCCTGCTCAATGGCCGGTTTGCCGGCGCCGGCGCGCGTACCGAGACTCGGTTCATAGGTGTAGTTGGAGAAGCTCACCATCACCGCGCCGAACGCGACCCGCAGCAAGTCGCGCACCCAATCGCTGCGTTGCCGCGCCGTGAAGTCCAGGTACGCCAGCACCTGGCGCTCTATTGCCGGACTGAAGAAGGGGGCTCTGCTGCGAAAATCGGCCGGCGGGCGCGCCTGCGAAACCGTGCTCAGCCAGGCTTTTCCGGCAGCGTATTCTTCCATTGAGGCGATCACGTCGTCTACGACGGAAACGTCGTAGCCCGCCGCCGCGGTCTTCACCCGGCACGCCAGCGCGGCGAACGGATTGATCTCGTAGCCGATCGCGTCGTCCCCCTCCTTGAGCGCTTCGATCAGGGTGGTGCCGACGCCGGCGAACGGATCCAGCACCCGGAGGCGGCGGCGTGGGCGCCGCACTGCGTCCAGCACGCCGGCGACGAACGAGCCGGAGAACCCGGCGACCCACGGTACCCAGCGGTGCAGCGCGCGGTCATGGTTCTCGGTAAACGAGGTGTCACCGAGTCCGGCGGCCGGCAGCAGCAGCTCGTATTGCCCCGGCGCCGCCGCGGATTCCGCTGCTTCGCTCACGCGCGCATCTTCGCCGAAAATGGTATGCTGACGCGAGGAGGCGGCATGGGTGAATCGATTACGCCGAGCGGCATCGAGGTGCGGGCGGAAGCGGGGCAGCCGGCGGCGCGGCTGGAGCAGTTGCAGCGGGACGGGTTCTGCGTCATTCCAGGGGTAGCCGATGAGGCGGTGCTGGAGCTGACGCGGCGCTGCGCGCGGCGGGCGGTGGCCGCGCAGGACGCCGCCACCCTGGCGCGTACCCGCTCACCGGGCACCCTGATCGACTCAGATTCCTACCCGGAGCTGGCCGACCTGATCGGCAACCCGCCGGCGCTGCGCGAGCTGGAGCGGATGGGCCTGACCGGCGTCACCTTCTGGAAGGCGGTGATCATCAGCAAGTTTCCCGGCGGCCCGCGCCTGTACTGGCACCAGGACTGCATGATGTGGCAGGACCCGCGCGCCTACAGCGCCATCGCGCCCATGATCTTCCTGATGTACTACCTGGAGGACACCAACCCGTTCAACGGCTGCCTGCGGGTGCTGCCCGGCAGCCACCGCCGGCGCCATCCGTTGCACGACCTCGGCGAGGCGCACACCCGCGACGTCAACAGCATGGACGATGCCGACGACCCGCGCTTTCGCGACTACGACGGCGCGGCCGACGTGCCGGTGACCGCCGGCGACGTGGTAATCGGGGACGCGCGGCTGCTGCACGCCGCCCACGCCAACCGCTCCGACCGCCAGCGGACGGTGATCACCATCTGGTTCTATCCGCTGTTCAGCGACCTGCAGGAGCCGACCCAGCGCTGGTTTCACGACGACATGCACCGCCGCCACGCCGCCTGGCCGGCGCCGGCGCTGGCCAAGATCGCGCCGCTGATTCCCCGCTATGCCGGCGCCGCCGCGGCGATGGAGATAAACCGGCAACCCGGCCCGCGGCTGACCTGACTTGGCCGGTCGTGATTAGCCGCCGCCGGACCCCTGCCGCCGGCGCTAACCGTGCGCCGGCGCCGCGCGCGGCAGGGTCTGCGCCCGCGGCGTAATCACCCCGTCGACGCCCAGAAACAGGAAGTGGTCGAAGTAGTAGTGGATCAGGAGCGCTGACAGCACCGCCACGTAGAAGGCGAAGTAGTGCTGCTGCTGCGCGTCGCCGGGCCAGGCGTCCAGCAACAGCACCACGCCGCGCAGCGCCAGGTAGACCAGCCCGGCGCCGGCGGTAAAGGCCAGGCAAACGCCGTACAGGCGCACCCCGCTGGTAGCGAAGCGCGCCGTCCGCGCGCCGCCGCCGATCAGTCCCTGCGCCTGCCGGCAGCGGTTGAGGAAGATCACCACCGCCAGATACTGAAACGAATGCCAGGTGTTGAGGCCCTGAAACGCCACGTCGAGGTTCTGCAGCGCGGGCGTGACGAAGAACAGGCCGCCGGCCACCAGCAGGTGCAGCGTCTTCGGCAGGTTGAGCCGCCCCTGCGCGGCCTCGAGCACGCACTTGGCCGCGAACGCCGCGGCGCACGCCAGGAATGCCAGCAGCAGCGCCCAGGCCAGCGCCTCGGTCCGCAGGAAGTCCGGGAACAGCAGCCGCCGGCCGCCGGTGGCGAAGGGGTGAGCGCCCAGGTCGGTGCCGAAGACGCGCAGGCGGGCGCCGGTAAACCGGAAGGTCGCCAGCACGAACAGGCTGCTCAGCAGCAGTCCGTAGTCGATGGCGCGCGCCAGGTGTCGCCGCGCCGGCGGCTCGGGGAGCTTGGCGCGGTAGCTGTCGGCCACGTAGCCGGCCTGATGGATCACGTGCAGGGCGGCCAGGAAGAAGAACGCCGTGACCAGCAGATCGAGGTTCACGAGCGCGGCGCCCACCACCAGCAGCGGCATCAGCAGCGCGCCCGCGGTGTAGCGCGGGTAGCGGCGCCGGAAGTTGGGCTCCATGAAGGTGAGCGTGTAGGTGGCGAACAGGTGCGGCCCGCCGATCGTAGCGGCAATCACCAGATCGACCGCGATGGCGCTCGGCCACAGCAGATGCACCGCGTGCGGCACGAACACCAGGACGGCGGAGCCGATGATGAACGCGAGATCGTATGGTGCGCTGACGAGCCAGCAGGACCGGCGCATGGGGGGTCAGCGGCTGCCGGCCACCAGCTCCTCCACCACTGCCGGTTCGGCCAGGGTGGACGTGTCGCCGAGCGCCGCGGGCGAGGTGTCGCCGGCGGCGATCTTGCGCAGGATGCGGCGCATGATCTTGCCGGAGCGGGTCTTGGGCAGCGCCGGCGTGAATTGGATGCGGTCGGGCGCGGCGTGGGCGCCGATACGGCGGCGCACCTCCTGCCTGATCTCGCCCTCGGTGCCGGCGGCCGGCTCCGCCCCGGCCATCAGCGTCACGTACGCGTAGATGCCCTGCCCCTTGACCTCGTGCGGGTAGCCGACCACCGCGGCCTCCGCCACCGCCGGATGCTGGCCGATCGCCCCCTCCACCTCGGCGGTGCCGATGCGGTGGCCGGAGACGTTGAGCACGTCGTCGATGCGGCCGGTAATCCAGTAGTAGCCGTCGGCGTCGCGGGTGCAGCCGTCGCCGGTCAGGTAGTAGCCGGGGAACATGTCGAAGTAGGTCTGCCGGAACCGCTCGTGGTCGCCGTACACGGTGCGCATGATTCCCGGCCACGCCTGCCTGAGGCACAGATAGCCGGACGCGGGGTTGCCGGTCTGCTCCCGTCCCTCCCGGTCGAGCAGCACCGGCTCCACCCCGAAGAAGGGCAGCGTCGCGGAGCCGGGCTTGAGCGGCGTCACCGCCGGCAGCGGCGTGATCAGGATGCCGCCGGTTTCGGTTTGCCACCAGGTGTCGACGATCGGGCAGCGCCCCTCGCCCACGCACTCGAAGTACCACTTCCACTCCGGCTCCTTGATCGGCTCGCCCACCGTGCCCAGCAGCCGCAGCGAGGAGCGGTCGTGCGGGGTTACCCATTGGTTGCCCTCACGCATCAGCGCGCGCAACGCGGTCGGCGCGGTGTAGAAGACGTTGACGAGGTGCTTGGCTACCACCTGCCAGAAGCGGCCCGGGTCGGGGTGATTGGGCACGCCCTCGAACATGATGGTGACGGCGCGGTTGGCCAACGGCCCGTAGACAACGTAGGAGTGGCCGGTAATCCAGCCCACGTCGGCGGTGCACCAGTACACGTCGCCGGGGTGATAGTCGAAGACCAGCTCGTGCGTGTAGGAGGCGTACAGCAGGTAGCCGGCGGTGGTGTGCAGCACCCCCTTCGGCTTGCCGGTGGAGCCGGAGGTGTAGAGGATGAACAGCGGATCCTCCGCCGCCATCGGCTCCGGCGGGCAGGCGGCGGGCGCGGCGGCCATCGCCTCGTGCCACCACACGTCGCGGGCGGCGTCGAACGCCACCGGCTCGCCGCTGCGGCGCACCACCACCAGGCGCTCGATGCTCGGGCACTCGGCGGCGGCGAGGTCGGCGTTGGCCTTCATCGGGATGCCGCCCTTGGGGCCGCGGAAGGCGGTGTCCTGCGTGATCAGCAGCTTGCAGGAGGAGTCGTTGACGCGGTCGCGCAACGACTGCGCGGAAAAGGCCCCGAACACGATGGAATGCACGGCGCCGATGCGGGCGCAGGCCAGCATCGCCACCGCCAGCTCCGGCACCATCTGCAGGTAGATGCACACCCGGTCGCCCTTGCCGACGCCCAGGCCCTTGAGCACGTTGGCGAATTTCCGCACCTGCTCCAGCAGCGCGGAGTAGGTCAGGGAGGAGTCCTCGGCGGGGTCGTTGCCCTCCCAGATGATGGCGGTAGCGGCGCCGTGCCCGGCCTCCACGTGGCGGTCCACGCAGTTGTAGCAGGCGTTGAGCGTGGCGCCGCCGAACCAGGAGATTTCGGCGCGGGTAAAGTCGTAGCTGCGCACCTGCTGCCAACGGCGGTACCAGGAGAGCCGCTCGGCCACCTCCGCCCAGAAGCCGTCCGGGTCGCGCAACGAGCGGTCGTACAGCTCGCGGTAGCGGTCGAAACTGTTCACGTGGGCGCGCGCAATCGGATAGGCCGTGGCGCTCGGCGGGTAGGTATCTGCCATCGTCCCATAGTGCGCCCCGCGCGCAGCCGGCGCAAGCCTCGGCGCGCGGGGGCGTGCGTAGCAGGCGGCGCGGGCTGGCGGCGGCCCGGGGCCGTCCGCAAAGCGCGTGCCACGCGCCACCGTGCCGATGCCCTGCCCCGTTCGCTCCGAGGTGGTTTGACCGCGATGGAGGGGGGCGCTACGGTATCGAATCGGGGAGGGCACCATGCAACCGACCACCATTGCGCCGGCGCCGGGCAGCGGCGGGGCGCCCGCTGCGCTCGGCACCAACCCATTCGACCCGCGGCAGTTCGAACACGAGCTGCGGCGCCGGTTCGGGCCGCAGGCGCGCAGCGAAGGACCACTGGCGGCCTGCGGCGCCGGGCGGCGGCTGCTTGGCATCGATCTGCGGCGGCGGCTCGGCCCGGAGCAGGTAACCCTGCTGGTGGATGCCTTGAGCCAGTTCCGCATCCTGTCCATTCCCGGCCAGGATCTGCAGTCGTTTTCGCTGGCCGACTTCGAGCGCTTCGCCAATCATTGGGGCGCGCCGGTGCCGCACCCCAGCAACTTCCTGCGCGGCGGCAAGCCGGCGCAGTCCGACGGCTCCAGCGACGGCGCGGTCGAGGTCATGCCGTTCCGGCAGCGCCCCGCCGGCGCCGTGAACGCGGCGTTCCCGGGCCGCCTGCTCTGCCTGCCGCACGAGTCGCCGGCGGTGCTGGTGGTGGCCAACTTCCGCGGCAACGGCGCCGCCCGCGACGCCCAACCCGCCACTTCGATGGGCGGTTCCTGGCATACCGACATCGAGTACGAACCGCTGCCGATCTACGTGTCGATGTTTCTTGCCCACCACCTGCCGGTGCGGCGCGACGCCCCGGGCGGCACCTGGGTTGCCCGCCCGGACTTGGCCGGGGCGCCCGCGAGCCCCTACTTCGAGGGCTCCGGCGCGGAGCTGATGCGGCGGCGCAAGGCGCTGCCGTTGAACGGCGAGACCGCGTTTGCCGACACCGCGGCGGCGTTCGCGGCGTTGCCCGCGGAGCGGCGGGCGCTGCTGGAGCGGACGCGGGTGCGGCGGCGGTTGAACGCGGGCGACGCCGGCTGGCTGGCGCCGCTGGTGCGCACCAACCCGCGCTCCGGGATCAAGGCGCTGCACAGCCCGGTGTGGGCGTCCCGGCCGGGCGTGCGGCCGCCGGTCGAAGTGGAGGGCATGACGGCGGCGCAATCGCGCGCCTTTCTGGACGCCCTGGAGGCGCACGTCCTGCAGCCGCAGTTCCGCTACGATCACCTGCACCGGCCCGGCGACGTAACGCTGTGGGACAACTACATGACCCTGCACAACACGCCGCTGGTCAAGTCGAATATCAACTCGATTGAAGACGCGCGCCTGCTCTACCGCCTGAGCTGCAAGGGCGAACCCGCCCTGACCCTGCCCCGCAACGACCCGCCGGAGTGGCTGGCCGCCCACGTCACCGCCGCCTACTCCACCCCGCCCGAAATCATCAACCCGCCGGAATGAATGAACGGGGGCCGTCGGCGGCAAGCGTTCTAGAGTTGACCCGGATAAGTTTCTGCCACACTTGCTGCAATGAGGTCACCAACAAGCGCCGCCGCAGGAAACTCGCCGCTCGGTAAACCGACGATCTCGGCGTGCGACGGATCGGCAGGATAGCCAGCCTCCTGAGTCAGTGGCCGGAGCTCGAAGCGCAACCTGGCCATTTCAAGGGTCTTCTGCTTTGTGGTACCAACGTTCAACTCCGCGAGACGACCCTGCTTTTTCATTGTAATGCGAGAGAGGTTCCGTACTTGTTCAAGTTGTTCCGACTTGGTTTGCGCGGCAAAGCATTCGAGCCAATTCACTGACAGTCCGCTCTCCCCGGACCGGAGACAAAACGCCGATCCGTCGACACTGCCATCTTTCCGAACGAGGGTGGGCTTTACATAGCGGGCCACGTGATCCTCATCGCGTAGTTCCGTCCCGGCTATCGGAGTCATTGCAGGAAGGATGTCAATCTCGATGCTTGGATCTGCTCTTTCACGCCCTCGAACGTATCGCGGCCAGCCTTCGGGGAGATTGAAAGTGCACCCATGCGCCGAGTCCACATAACGTACTCGATCCAGCGCCCCCCGAGAAACTGGAGTCCGACGTGCTTGTCCTCTTCCCCGCGCCAGACGGCACGCAAATTACCACTGTCCGTCACTACGAGTTCAGCGTTCCGAGCATGCGGTATCGATTTCATGAACTCCCAGAAATCGCCCTCTGAGGTATCATTGAAAACGATTCCCTCGTCATCGGCGTCTCCTTTCAACTCCTCGATTCGGAGCTGATACGCACGAAGCTTGTTTCGCGCATGATCTGAGAGCGGTTGCAATCCGGCGAAGTAACGACTCAAAGGCCCACCGACGTATCCTGGCACCACCAACCGGATCGTCTGGGCGGCTTGGTCCCTGCCGGTGTCCAACGTCGTCCGCTCCGTACCGCGACCTGTAAATGCATTGGGTTCTCGGTACGAAAAGCGAAGTTGCACTCGAAGCCGGCCGCGGGCCAACGATCGCTGCCGCGCATAAGCATGGGAACGGTGGGAATGACCTTGTTCGTGTCTTGCGGACCCTGCCAATAGCCGCACCGCTGAATGGTATTCACGTAAGTGAGATCGCACAGACCTATTGCCGGCTCTGCCGACTGCACCTCAGTGCGAACGAAATCCAGGAACCGATCGTAGTGCTTGTCAAAACGAGGCTTGATGGAACGATACGTTGGATATACGTCATCCTGGCGCCGCCAGTTGAACATAAATGCGTTCTTCTGAATCTGAAGGAGGCTTGCTCCGTCGGCGGCGGTGAACCAATAGCGAGGCATCGGAAAGACGTCAGCACTGACCGGAATCTCCGCGCCTACGGGTAGTTGCTGCCGCGCCACCGGAAACTCGCTCTTGATCCGTGACCAATAGAGGCCAACGTGTTCGGTGCTTAGCTCCAGCGCGGGCTTGAAGTACGCGGCGATCACGACTTCGCTGACCGGCGGGCGATTGAAATAGACTGGCGTTGCTTACCTCCGGATGCCGGCAGGCCATAGAAGCCTACGCTGCCTGCCACCAGCATAGCGGCAATTGGGTCGTGGGGCAAGCGTTGCGTGGGTGGGTGGTGGGGCGGCGGGCGGCGGGCGTGGTGCCCGGCGTAGCTGGCGCTCACCGGCGGCCTGCCCACAGGCCACCGGGACGCCGCCCGCCCCCTCGATCCTCGCCCCCGCCCGGTCGGGCAGCACAGAGCAGCAGCGCAGCAAGCGGCATTCACGCGCTTGACGGCGGGGCGGGGGCGTACCATAGTGAGCGGTGACACCCATTACCCGAAAGGAGAGCAAACACTTGACATCACACCGATTGCTCGTAGCGGCGGCGCTGGCGGCGGCGCTGCTGGCGCCGGCGGCCGTGTTCGCCGGCGGCGAGGCCGAAGCCGGCACCGCCGCGGCGCCGGCGGAAGCGATGGCGCGCACCACCTTCGACCACGAGTGGAACGACATCCGCTACTACAACCACGTAGCCGACTACACCGCGGCCACCGGCAACACCATCACCTCGTTCAGCGAGGCGCCGGTGCTGGCCGAGATGGTGGCCGCCGGCGACCTGCCGCCGGTGGAGGAGCGCCTCCCCGACGACCCGTACGTGGTCGTGCCCTACCAGGAGATCGGCCAATACGGCGGCTTCGCCTTCATGGGCCGCGACGGCACCGGCCACTGGGGCGACGCCCACCTGCTGATCGGCATCGAGCAGCTCAACCGCATCGCCGGCGACCTCTCTACCCAGGCGCCCAACGTCGCCACCGGCCACGAGCTGTCGGCGGACGCCAGGGTGCTCACCGTGACCCTGCGGGAAGGCATGAAGTGGTCCACCGGCGAGCCGTTCACCACCGAGGACGTCAAGTTCTGGTACGAGGACATCGTCCTCAACGAGGAGCTCACCCCCAACCCGGCCCGCTTCCTGCAGCCCGGCGGCGAGCTGATGAAGATGAACTTCCTCGACGACCACACCTTCCAGTTCTCGTTCGCCGTCCCCTATCCGGTGGTGGTGGAGTGGCTGCCGCATCCCAACCGCGGGGTCACGCCGATCAAACAGGCCAAGCACTACTTCAGCCAGTTCCATCCCACCTACGTGGGCGCGGAGAAGGCGGAGGCGCTGGCCAAGGAGGCGGGATTCGAGAACTGGGTGCAGCACTTCGGCGACCGCAACAACTCCTGGAGCGAGCTGCCCAAGTTCAACACCGACCGGCCCATGCTCACCGCCTACCGGCTCGCCGAGGTGGGCACCGACCTGGCGCGCTGGGAGCGCAACCCCTACTACTGGAAGATCGACGTCGAGGGCAACCAGCTTCCCTACATGGACGGCATCAACGTCGAGTTGATCCCCGACCTGCAGGTGTTCGCCGGCAAGATCATCGCCGGCGAGATGACCATCTCCATCGGCTGGTACGCCCCCTTGAGCGATTACCCGCTGCTCAAGCAGAACGAGCAGGCGGGCGACTACACGGTCGAGCTGTGGCCCAGCCTGGAGGGCTCGGCGACGCTGTTCCAGGCCAACCGCACGGTGGATGATCCGGTACTGCTGCCGATCTTCTCCGACAGCCGCTTCTCGCACGCCCTGTCGCTGGGGCTGGACCGCGACGAGATCAACGAGGTGGTGTTCCAGGGCCTGGGGACGCCGCGCCAGCATACGCTGATCACGGAGTCGATCTACTTTGAACCGCGCTTCGCCGCGGCCTACGCCGAGCACGACCCGGAACGCGCCAATCAGATCCTCGACGAGTTGGGGCTGACCTGGGACGCCAACCGCGAGTGGCGGCTGCTGCCCGACGGCAACCGCTTTTCGGTGATCATGGACACCGGCAACGCGGTGCTGCCGATTCACGAGCTGGCGGTGGAGCAGTGGAAGGAGCTGGGCATGGAAGTGACCATGAAGAGCTTCTCCTACCAGCAGAGTCAGGAGCGTTCCACCACCAACCAGATGCAACTCTACGGCGGTTCGGCCGGGTTCAACGCCCGCTCCGAGGCGTTCGCGGCGTCGCCGCTGTTCTTCCTGCCGCAGCGCCAGGGCTGGGAAAACCCGTGGGGCAACCAGTGGGCGCTGTGGTACGTGACCGGCGGCGAGGGCGGCATCGAACCGCCGGCCGAGGTCAAGCTGAACCTGGAGCGCTGGGAGCAGATGACCGCGACTCTCGACCTCGACGAGAAGACTCGCCTGGGCAAGGAGATTCTGGCCTCGCAGGCGGACAACCTGTGGGTGATCGGGACGGTGGGCGAGGTGCCGCTGCCGATGCCGCGCAGCAACAAGCTGCGCAACTTCCCGGAGCGGGGCGGCCACGACTGGTCGATCGGTTCCTGGACCGGCCCGCAGCATCCTTCCCAGTTCTACCTGGTGCGGGAGTAGGGCGCCCGGCGCCAAGCCGCGCGCGCGCATGATCGACGGCCGTTCGGGACCGGCAGCTCGCCCATGAGTTGCGCGGCCCGGCGGCCGTTGATCTTTCAAGAAGAGCTTAGAGGCTGATGGGACAGCTCATTCTGCGCCGCGTCATCTACATGATCGTCTCGCTGTGGGCGATCTCGGTGGTGGCGTTCGTGGTGATCCAGCTCCCGCCGGGCGACTTCGTGGACACCATGATCCTGCGCATCGTGCAGGAAACCGGCGAGGAAATGGAGGCGGAGGAGGTCGCCAACCTCAAGCGGCTGTACGGGCTCGACCAACCGCTGGTGCCGCGCTACTTCTCCTGGATCGGCAAGATCATGCTGCGCGGCGACTTTGGGCGCTCGTTCGCGTTCAACAAGCCGACCGCGGAACTGCTCGCCGAGCGCGTGCCGCTCACCATGTTCATTTCGTTTCTCACCCTGCTGGTGACCTACGTGATCGCGGTGCCGATCGGCATCTACTCCGCTACCCATCAATACTCGTGGGCCGATCACGTGTTCAGCGGGGTGGGCTTCATGGGGCTGGCCACGCCCAACTTCGCGCTGGCGCTGGTGCTGATGTGGCTCGGCTTCCGCTACTTCGACATTTCCATCGGCGGGCTGTTCTCGACCGAGTACCGGCTGGCGCCGTGGTCGTGGGCCAAGCTGTGGGACGCCATGAAGCACCTGCCGGTGCCGCTGCTGGTGATCGGCACCGCCGGCACCGCGGGATTGATCCGGGTGATGCGCGGCACGCTGCTGGACGAGCTCAGCAAGCAGTACGTGATCACGGCGCGCGCCAAGGGGGTGGACGAGCGGCGCCTGCTGTTCCGCTACCCGGTGCGCATTGCCATCAACCCGCTGATCAGCACGGTGGGCTGGCTGCTGCCGGCCATCGTCTCCGGCGAGGCGATCACCGCCATCGTGCTCAACCTGCCCACCACCGGGCCGATGCTGCTGCAGGCGCTGCTGTTCCAGGACACTTTTTTGGCGGGCAGCACCGTGCTGTTCCTGGGCGCGCTGACGGTGTTCGGGACCTTTCTTTCCGATCTGGCGCTGGTGTGGGTGGACCCGCGCATCCGCTTCGAGCGCGCCGCGTCGTGAGCGGCGAGCGGGCGGGCGCTGCCGCGGCAGGGGGCGCCATGGCGGGGAGCGGGAGCGCCGGCGCAGCGGCGGGCGTGGCGGGCGGCGCGGTGGCCGCGGCGGAGGAGCGTTACTTCGTAGCGTCGCAGTGGCAGTTGATGTGGCGCAAGTTCCGCCGCCACCGCATGGCCCTGATCGGCGGCGGGGTGTTGCTGTTCCTGTACCTCACCACCGCGGTGGCCGGCTTTCTGAGCCCCTACGAGAAGGCCACCCGCGACGCCGACTACCTGCTCGCCCCGCCGCAGCGCGTGCGCCTGTTCCACGCCGGGCGGCTGCTCGGCCCGTTTGTCTACTCGCTCGAACGGACCCGCGACCCGGAGACCCTGCTGCGCATCTATACCGAGAACCGCAGCGACCCGCACCGCATCCGCTTCTTCGTGCGTACCGACCCCTACAAGTTCCTGGGCTTTATCCGCACCGACCTGCACCTGTTCGGGGTGCTGCCGCCGGCGACCCTGTACCTGTTCGGCACCGACGAGCTGGGCCGCGACATGTTCTCGCGCGTGCTCTACGCCGGGCGCGTGTCGCTGTCGGTGGGGCTGCTCGGCGTCGCCATCAGCTTCCTGTTGGGGGTGAGCATCGGCGGCGTCTCCGGCTACGCCGGCGGGGCGGTGGACACGGTGATCCAGCGTATCATCGAGTTCCTGATCAGCATCCCGACGCTGCCGCTGTGGATGGGGCTGACCGCGGCGCTGCCGCCCAAGTGGCCGGCGCTGCGGGTGTACTTCGGGATTACGATCATCCTGTCGATCCTGGGCTGGACGGGATTGGCGCGGGTAGTGCGCGGCAAGCTGCTGGAGCTGCGCGGCGGCGACTTCGTGGTGGCGGCGCGGGTGAGCGGCGCCACGTCCGGGGCGGTGATCCGCCGCCACCTGCTGCCGTCGTTCCTGAGCTACCTGATCGTGCACCTCACCCTGGCGGTGCCCAACATGATCCTGGGGGAGACCGCGCTCAGCTTCATCGGCCTCGGGCTCAAGCCGCCGGTGGTGAGCTGGGGGGTGCTGCTCACCAGCGCCCAGAACTTTCGCACCGTCGCCCTGAGCCCCTGGCTGCTGATCCCGGTGCTGTTCGTGGTGGTCACGGTGATGACCTTCATGTTCCTCGGCGACGGCCTGCGCGACGCCGCCGACCCCTACAAGTAGCCGCCGGCCTGCCGCCGGCCCCGCCCGCCGCTACATTCCCCAGACCGTGACCGGGGCGCCGGCGCCCGCCGCCTCGCGGCGGAAGACCTTTTGCTCCCAGGTTCGCTCCGGGGCGCGGTCGAACACAATCAGGTGGCCGGCCTCCGCGGCGCAACGGTCCACGTAGCCGCGGGTCTGCTCCACCCCCTTGGCGATGGTCGGTTCCAGCCCTTTGCGCAGCACCTTGCACTCCACCACGAAGCGGCGCTCGCGCCCGGCCTGCGGCCACACGATCAGCAGGTCGGTGCGCCCGCGCCCCAGCGCGTACTCCCGTTCGATTCGCCCGCCGCCGTTGACGATGCGCTGCAGGAACGCCTGCAGCAGCAACTGCGGGCCGGCCTCGTGGTACTGCTCGAAACGCTGGATCCAGTGCTCGGAGTTCTCGCGGAAGAATTCCTGGAACGCCGCGAGCAGCCCCGGCACGTCCAGCCCGCCGGCCGCGTCTACGTACCAAGCCATCTGTTGCGGCAGCCCGGTCTGCACCGCGTAGTTGAGATGGCGCGGTACCACCTCGGCGTAGATCGGGTTGGCGATATGCGGCGTGCCCGCGGCGTCCTGCGCCACCAGCCCCAGGTCACACACGTAGGCGACGTCTTCGGTCGACCATTCCTGCGTATCGGCTCCGTTCAGAATCGGCTCCACCACGCGCCGCACGCGATCCTCGCGCAGCTTGTGCGCCAGATCGTCGATGTGCGTGTCGCGGCGCAGGATCAGCCGCTCCTGCGCCTCCAGGATCGCGGCGGCCGTAATCGGGCGTGAGCGGTCGTTGCCGGGCTCGTGGCGGAAGCAGGCGTCGTAGCCCAGCGCGTTCACCAGCCACGGTTGGCCGGCGGTACGGGTATGGATCAGTGCCTGCGCCTGCTCCGTGAACGCCTGCCCGGTGGCCGCGGTGTGCTGCGCCAAGAGTGACTGTATCTCCTGCTCCGAGAAGTCGCCCAGACGTAGCGACTCGGACTTGATGTTGAAGGCGCTGCCACCAAGCACCAACCGGTCCTCGGTAGCGGAATGGATGCGGTAGTCGCGCACGTCGCGCACTCCGCACAGGATGATGCTGTGCGGAAACGCGTCCGGACGCTGGTCATAGCCGCTGCGCAGTTGCCGCAGCACCGACAACAGGGTGTCGCCCACCAGCGAGTCGATCTCGTCGATCAGCAGCACCAGCGGCCTCGGATCGGCCATGCTCCAACGCAGTAGCGCGTGCCGCAGTACCGCGCCCGGCCCCACGCGCTGCAGAAGCCTGGGCCAGAGGTCTTCCAGCGTCTCGTCGCCCAGCGTCACGCTTGCCCGGACCGCAAGCTCGTCGAGCACGGTGCGCATGCCTTCCGTCACGTTCTCCCGCATCGCCTGGCCTGCTTCGACGTTGGCGTACACGCAACGAAAGTCGCCCTGCGCACCGCTGTTCAGCAGATCCCGGAGCGCCAGCAACGCCGAGGTCTTGCCGGTCTGGCGCGGCGCGTGTAGCACGAAGTACTTCTGGTCCCGAATCAGGCCGAGCACCGTGTTGAGATCAATCCGCTCCAGCGGCGGGATATGATAGTGCTTGGCGGCCACTACCGGACCTGCGGTGTTGAATTGGCGCACGGGCGTTTACGTCCCGCTAACCGTGACCGGGCCGCCGGCGCCCGCCGCCTCGCGGCGGACCACCTCGGCGTAGATTGGGTTGGCGAAGCGTAGCGGCGCGCCGACGGACAGCGCCACCAAGCCCAGATCGCGGACGTAGGATAGGTCTTCACCCGAGAACGCGGCCGCCGCGGAGCCGGTAAGAATCGGGTCCACCACGCGCCGCACGCGCTCCTCGCGCAGTTTGCGCGCCAGATCGTCGACGTGGGTGTCGCGACGCAGGATCAGCCGCTCCTGCGCTTCCGGGATGGCGTCAGCCGTGATCGGGCGTGAGCGGTCGCGGCCCGGCTGGTGCCGGAAGCAAGCATCGTAGCAGATCGCGTTCACCAACCACGGCTGGCCGGCGGTACGGGTATGGATCAGTGCCTGCGCCTGCTCCGTGAACGCCTGCCCGGTGGCCGCGGCGTGCTGCGCCAGCAGTGACTGTATCTCCTGCTCAGAGAAATCGCCCAGGCGCAACGATTCGGACATAACGTTGAAGGCGCTGCCGCCGATGCGGTAGTCGCGCACGTCGCGCACCCCGCACAGGATGATGCTGTGCGGAAACGCGTCCGGGCGCTGGTCGTAGCCGCTGCGCAGTTGCCGCAGCACCGACAGCAGGGTGTCCCCCACCAGCGAGTCGATCTCGTCGATCAGCAGCACCAGCGGCCTGGGGTCGGCCGCGGCCCAACGGCTGAGCGTCAGGCTGAGCGCGCCGCCCGGTCCGGCGCCGTCCATAGCGTCGCGGGAGATCCGCCGTAGCGTGTCGTCCCCGAACGTGACGCTTGCCTGGAGGGCCAGCTCGGCAAGCACGGTGCGCATGCCTTCCGCCACGTTCTCGCGCATCGTCTTGCCGGCCTCGACGTTCACGTACACACACCGGAAGTTGCCGTGCGCGCCGCTGTGCAGTAGATCCCGCAGCGCCAGCAGCGCCGAGGTCTTGCCGGTCTGGCTCGGCGCGTGCAGCCCGAAGTACTTCTTGCCCCGGATCAACTCGAGCACCGCATCGAGATTGATCCGTTCCAGCGGCGGGATGCAGTAATGATCGTCCGCCACCACCGGCCCTGTAGTATTGAACGTACGCGCAGCCACCATGCTCACGGCTGATCGTATGGCACGGTGACCCCGTTGGCAAGCTGGCGCACGTGCATGCTTGCTGTGACGGATGGGCTACCGGCGGTCGGGCGCGGTAGGGCGGGCGGAACCTTCGGCGCCGAAGTCGCCGCCGCAACGGCGGTGCCTCCGGGCCGGTCGGGCGCTGGGCATGCTATGCTTGGATTCCGTTCGTGGCGAATAACCGACCTGCCGAACCCAGAGGGTCGCCTGACGGATGGGGGGTTGCAGACCTTGACAGCCTCGCAGAGGTGAATCCCGAACAGCTTGTAAGCGGGACGGACCCCGATTACTTGCTGGAATATCTTGACATTGGCACCATTGAGCAGCCCGGAATCATCGGCGCGAGCCGGACGGTTCGGTTCGCGGACGCGCCGAGCCGCGCGCGACGGATCGTACGCCAAGGCGATCTCCTCGTAGCTACCGTCAGGCCATATCTCCGCAACTTCGCCCGCGTCCGGGCAACGCAGGCGAACCTTGTCGCGTCGACCGGCTACGCCGTCGTCCGCCCGCGCGACGGCGTTGATGGCGCTTTTCTCTACCAGCACGTTCTGTCGTCCGGCTTCGTCGAATACCTGAAGACGCGCATGATCGGGAGCAACTACCCGGCGGTGACGGCCCACGACGTGCGCTCCTACCGGCTGTCTCTGCCGCCGCTTTCCGAACAGCGCAAGATTGGCGCGATTCTTTCTTCGGTGGACGATGCCATCAAGAAGACGCTGGCGGTCATCGACCAAGTGCAAGTCGTCAAGCGCGGCGTAGTGGAGCAGTTTTTCGCACGGCGCAGATGGCGGTCGCTTCCGTTGGTTGATGCTTGCGTTGCGCGCGGTCAATACGGCGCCAACGTTGCCAAGCGTGACTTCGAACCGGGCGGTATCCGCTATATTCGCATCACTGACATTGACGAGGACGGCACGTTGAAGGACGCGGCGGTCGGAATCGAGGCCGGCGCCGCCGAGGGTTACCTGCTGCGAGCCGGTGACGTACTGATTGCTCGCAGCGGCAGCGTCGGGAAGTCGTACTTGCACGCAAACACAGCTTCCGGTGTGCGCCACGCCTTTGCCGGTTACCTCATTCGCTTTCGCACCAACCCGGCGATTTTGCTCCCCCGGTTCTTGCGAGAGTATCTCAACACCCGGATCTATTGGCGATGGGTGGCGGACCGCCGGCGGGTCACGGCGCAACCGAACGTCAATGCGCAAGAATATGGCCAGCTTGCCGTTCCCTGTCCTCCACTCGGCGAGCAACGGAGAGTCATCCGTGTTGCGGCGAGATTCAACGCTGCGCTTCAGGCTGCGAAAGCGGACCTCCGCAGCCGCCAACGGCTCAAGCAGGCGCTGCTTTCCGTGCTTCTGACCGGCGAGCGGCGCGTTACGCCGGATGCCGAGGAGGCCGCGTGAGTCAGACGCGGACGCTACGGCCGGCGCCGCGCTCCACCAGTTGGCCGCGGCGCGAGCTTTCCGCGGCGGCCAGCGCCAGGCTCCGGTCGGGGGGCTGCACCCGCCGCTGACCGGGCTCATCCACGGAAAGGACGCTCTCCTTGAGCAGCCGGGCGTAGGGGTGCTCGGGCGACTCCAGCACCGCTTGCGCCGGCCCCATCTCCACGACGTATCCCCGCTGCATGATGATGATGCGGTCCGAAATGTAGTAGGCGGTGGCCAGGTCGTGGGTTATGTAGATCACCGTCACCCGCAGCGTGTCACGCAGGTCGCGCAGCAGATTGACGATCGACATGCGCAGCGAGGCGTCCACCATCGACACCGGCTCGTCGGCGATCAGCACTTCCGGGTTGGGGATGAGCGCCCGGGCGATCGCCACCCGCTGCAGTTGGCCGCCGGACAGCTCGTGGGGGTAGCGCCCGCGCACCTCCGCCAGACTGAGGCCCACCTTGTGCAGCGCTTCGTCCATGGCGGCGGCGGCCCGGTCGCGGCCGCGCGCGCCCAGCAGCACGCGGGCGCTGGCGTCGAGATAGCGGTCCACGCGCTTGAGCGGGTTGAATGCCTCGAACGGGTTCTGGAACACCGGCTGCGCGTGGCCCATGAACTCCAGGCGGGCGGCGCGGCCGCGGCGGTCCGCCATGCTCCGCCCCGACAGCCGGATTTCGCCGCTGGTAGGGGTTTCCAGTCCCAGCATCATGCGCGCCAGCGTGGTCTTGCCGGAACCGGACTCGCCGACGATGGTAAACACCTCCGGCTGCCCTTCCTCGATCGCGAAGCTGGCGTCGGTCACGGCGTGGACGTAGTTGCGGGACAGCACGCCGCCCAGAGCGAACCGCTTGGAGACCCGGTCCACCTCCAGAATCGCGCTCACGCCGCCGCCTCCGGCCGCGCCGCCACCGGCCCCGCTGGCCCCGGCCCCGCCTCCGGGACGGCGGCGGGGCCGCGCACCGGCGACCGCGACGGGGGCGGCTCCACCTCGGCGCTGCGCCAACACGCCGTCCGGTGGTCGGGGGCCACCGTCTCCAACGGCGGCGCCTCGCTCCGGCAGCGCTCCACGGCGAGCGGGCAGCGCGGGTGGAAGCGGCAGCCGCCCGGCGGGTCGGACAGGTTCGGCGGGCGGCCCCCCAGCGCCGGCTTGCGGCCGGAGTCGCCGATGCGGGGCAGGCTGGCCACCAGGTGCGCGGTGTAGGGGTGCCTGGGCGCCGTGAACAGGGCGCCGGTGGGGCCCTCCTCGACGATGCGCCCGGCGTACATGATGCCGACGCGGTCGGCCATGTTGGCGTGCACGCTCATGTCGTGGGTCACGAACACCACCGACGACTTGAGCGAGCGGCGAATGTCATCCAGCATCGCCAACACCTCCTTTTGCACCACGACGTCGAGCGCGGTGGTGGGCTCGTCGGCAATGATAAAGCCGGGCCGGCAGACGGTGGCCAACGCGATGGTGACGCGCTGCCGCATGCCGCCGGACAGCTCGTGCGGGTAGCCGCGCAGCACCTCCGGCGGCAGCGAAAGGCGTTTCAGGTGCGCCTCCACCGCCTCCCAGAAGGGCTCCTTCGCCAGCCCCATATGGTTGAAGGCGAAGTCGGTAAAGCTGCGGCGGATGCGCCGCACCGGATTCAGCACGCTCATCGAGCCCTGCATGATGTATGACACGTGCTTCCAGCGCAGGCGGTTCAACTCCTTTTCGCTGACCGCGTAGGGATCGATCTCGCGCCCTTCGAAGCGGTACTTCAGGCCGCCGCCCACGATCCGTAGCGGCGGGCGGATGGCGCCGGCGAAGGTCTTGATGAGCGTGGTCTTGCCGGACGAACTTTCGCCGGCGATGCCGTACACCTCGTCGGCGCGCACCGTGAGCGAAATATCGTCGACCGCCCGCACCTCGCGCTCCACGCCGAAGTACTTGGTCTGATAGTAGGCCCTGAGATTGGCGACCGTCAGCACGCCGGGCGGGGCGGCGGGGTGCGCGCGGGGCTTGGCGGCCGGTGTTGCAGCGGCCCCGGCGCGGTCCGAGGTCCCGGTGCGGTCGGCGCCGGCTGCGGCGGCGGGCGCGGCGGGCGCGGAGGGCGCGGGGGGCTTGGCGGCGGGCGTTGCAGCGGCCCCCGCGCGATCAGAGGCCCCGGTGCGGCCGGCGGCCCCGGTCCGGCCAGCGGAGGCGGCCATCAGCCGCCCATCCGGCGCAGCCGGGAGCGCGGATCGATGTACTCGTTGAGCGAGACGGCGAGCAGATAGAGGCCGATGAACAGCATTACCACCAGCACCACGGGAATCACGATCCACCACCAGGTGCCCACCACCATGGCGGAGTGGTTGTTGGCCCAGTAGATGGTAGTGCCGACGGTGGCAATGTTGATGTTGGTAAAGCCGAGCACCGCGAGCGTCACCTCGATGCCGATGGCCCACAGCATGTTGGCCATGGCGGTGGCGAACACCACCGGCATCACGTAGGGAAGGTGCTCCTCGAACATGATTTTCAGCGGGCTCATTCCCGAGAACGCCGCGTGGCGGGTGAACTCGCGATGGCGCAGGCCGAGCGCGATGGAGCGGATCAGGCGGGCGTCGAACGGCCAGCCGAGACAGGCCATCAGCAGCGCCAGGTTGATGGTGTTGAGGTTGTCCCGCAGCACGAAGAAAAACACCAGCAGCACCGGCAGGAGCGGCAGCGTAACGAACACGTCGTTGACCACCATCAGCACGCGGTCCACCGCCCCGCCCACGTAGCCGGAAACCAGGCCCACGGTGATGGAAATGACGCGGCTGAAGGCGGCCACCATGACTCCGAACGCCAGGGTGTTCCGAAACGCGAAGGTGAGGTTCCAGAACAGATCCTGGCCGCGTGAGTTGGTCCCGAACCAGTACTCCATGGAGGGCGGCAGGTCCGGGAACACCGCGAACTGCAGGTAGGGATCGACCGGCGAGAACAGCGACAGCAGGGAGTAGCCGACGATCAGCCCCAGGAACGCGACCCCGACCGCAAACTCCCGGTTGTAGCGCAGCAGGTCCCGAATGACGTGGAACACGCGCGCCGCCCCCGATCCTTAGCGGACCCGCACTCGCGGATCGAGCAGCGGGTACAGCAGGTCGATCACGAAGATGGCGGTAGCGACCGCGGCGATCGAGATCGAAGTGACGGCCAGCACGAGCGTAAAGTCGCCGGCGTTCACCGCGTCAATGAGCAGGGTCCCGAGCCCGGGATAGGAAAACACCTCCTCGGTGATGACGGTCCCCGAAAAAACGCCGCCGAGCACCATCGCCAGCGCCGTGAGCTGCGGGATCATCGCGTTGCGGATCACGTAGGCGCCGACCACGGTGCGGCTCTCCACCCCGCCGAGCTCGGCGTAGGTCACGTAATCCTCGGTCACGACGTTGGACACCAGCGCGCGCATGCCCAGGAACCAGGTGCCGAGCCCCACCGCCACCAGCGACGCCGCCGGCAGAATGGCGTGGTGCAGGATCGACAGCGCGTAGGGCAGGTTCCAGCCCGGCTCCAGGAACATCCCGGCGCCGCCGGAAATGGGCAGCACCGGCCACACGAACCCGAACAGAATCAGAAAGATGAAGGCGACGATGTAGTAGGGAATCGGCTGCACGCCGACCGCGAGCACCCCGAACGCCTTGAGCAGGCGGTTGTTCTGGAAGTAGCCGGCCAGCCCGCCGAGCAGGTTGCCGACGGTCCAGGTAATCACCACCGAGGCGGTGAGCAGGCCGACCGTCCACGGCAGCGCGCGGCGCACCAGCTTGGCCGCCGGCGTCGGGAAGGCGAGCAGCGACGGCCCCATGTCGCCGCGCGCGAGCCGGCCCCAGAAGCTCACGAACTGCGCGCCCAGCGGCTGGTCGGTGCCGTACAACTCGGTGAGCGCCGCGCGCATCGCCTCCTGCGCCTCGGGGCTGAAGCCGGAGCGGCTGGTCAGGCGCCCCATCGTCTGCTCCACCGGGTCAATCGGCGACAGGTGGGTAATGAAGAAGGTCGCGCTCACGCCGAGGAACACCACCAGCAGGAGCTGGCCGAATCGTTTCAGTGCAAAGAACCCGTACGCTCTCATGCGCGCGTCCCGCGGGGCCGCGGGCCGCCGGGAGTCCGGCGGCGCCGCGGTCCGATTCCGCTTGCCGGCCCGTTAGCGGGCGGCGGGCCGGATCATGTTCAGGATGTAGCGGCCGTTGGCCCAGTTGGTCACCGGGTTGGCGTAGTTGTTCTGCGCGGTCGGGAAGTTGGTCCAGTAGCGGTCGGACTGCACGGAGAACACGTTGTACGACATGATCGGGATGGTCGGCATCTCCTCCACCGTCAACCGCACGAACTCCTGGCCCAGCTCCACTCCGCGCGGATCGTTGAAGTCGATGGTGCGGATCTCCTCGATGATGCGGTCCAACTCGGGGTGCGACCACCGCTGCCAGTTGCGCGCCGTCTGGCGTTCGCCCGGCTCGGCCACGAACTCCGAGTGCCAGCTATCCAGGAAGAAGGAGAGATCGGGGTGGCCGCCCCAGGTCTCGACCGACCAGCCGATCTGGGTCTCGAAGTCGCCGTTGAACATCTCGTCCCACATCTGCGGGCTCGAATTGCCGGTCGCGTGGACGCCCGCCTGCTGCCACTGCTGGACGATGATCGAGCCGAGGCGGCTCAATACGCCTTCGCTGGAGTAGGTCAACCGGACGCTGAACCGCTCACCGTTCGGCAGGTACCAATCGCGGCCGCGCTTGGTGAATCCGGCGTCTTCGAGCAGCAGCTCGGCGGCCTCGAGGTTCTGCGCCCACCAACCGTAACCCAACGAACGCCGAATTCCTTCCTCGTCGCGCGGTATGCCCTCGAACTGGCGGCGCAAGCTCTCGGCGATGCGCAGGGTGAGGTCGGGATCGTACGGTTGGAAGGTCCTGCCGCCGGCCTTGAGGGTGTAGGTCGACAGCCAGTCCTGCATCGGCGAGTGGTAGTCGTCCGGGTGCAGTCCGGTGGGCGGCACCTGGATGGCGGACAGCGTCGCCGCGCCGCGGTAGCTGGCCAGCGAAATGGCCTGCGCGTCCAGCATCAGCGCCAGCGCCCAACGCACCCGCCGGTCCTGGAACTTCTCGAGCTGGTGGTTGAAGATCACCGCCGGTAGCGTCGGGTCGGGATGCGCGTAGGGGAAGCCATCGAACCAGCCGTGGGTGGTGTCGTCCTGCTTCACGATGGCGAAGGTGCCCTCCGGCGTGAGGTCGTGGATCATGTCCAGGTCGCCGTTGACCATCTCGATGAGGCGCCGGTCGGTGGGAATGCCGTTGCGGTAGATGGCGTAGCGCGGCGCGGGCATGCCGAACTCGGCGACGGTGGTGCGCTGCCAGTCGGGGCGCCGCTCCCAGATGTACCAGGAGCCGTTGGGATCGAAGCTGTGCAGGGTGTAGGGGCCGAGGCTCACCGGCGGGTTGAACTCGAAGGTGGTGGGGTCTTCTTTCTCGAACACGTGCTTGGGCATGATCCAGGCCGCGTTCCAGCGCACCGAGAAGACCGATTGAAAGCGCGAGTTGGGGGCGGAGAGGACGAACTTGACCGTGTGATCGTCAATGGCGGTGACCGATTCGACGGCGGTGCCGAAGGCTCCGCTCCAGGTCGCCCCCGGGTGCTCCATCTGCGCCTCGACGGTGTACACCACGTCCTTGGCGGTAAACTCCACGCCGTCGCTCCAGTGGATGCCCTTGCGCAGGAACACGATCATTTCGGTAAAGTCGTCGTTGTATTGGGGCGGCCCGGTGGCGAGGGAATTGTGGATGACGCCGTCGATGCCGGCGTTGGGATCGATGTACCAGAAGGTATCGAGCGCGAGCTGCTGCAGGCCGGTGGACCAGCCGCCGCCGCAGCCCCACCAGAGGTTGAAGCAGCTCGGGTTCGCCGGAATCCCCTCGGGATTCTGGATGATCAGCGACTCCTCCCGCGGCAGTCCGCCGATCTGGGCCCACAGGCCGGTCGCCGCGAACGCAACAAGGAGCGCCGCTACAAGGGTCTTCGATTTCACGTGATGATGTCCTCCCGGAACGTGGTGGCCGCGATTGTAGCATGGCGCCGCGCGCGCGGCAATCGCCGGTGACGCGGACGCCGGCCGCGGCGGGCGGCCTGCGCCTGCTGCTGATCCTGGGAGCGGCCGCGCTGGCGGCGCCGCCGGCTGCCGCGCAGGAAGGCGGAGCGCCGGGGGGAGCGGGGCCGGCGCCCGCCGAAACGCGCGAACCCGCGGCCGCGCAGGAACCTCCCGCCGCCCGCGAACCTGCCGCCGCGCACCAACCCGCCGCCGCCAGCCAACCCGCCGCCGCGCACCAACCCGCCGCCGCCAGCCAACCCGCCGCCGCGCACCAACCCGCCGCCGCCAGCCAACCCGCCGCCGCGCACCAACCCGCCGCCGCGCACGACCACGCCGGCGCGGAGCCGTTCGTCGTGGCGAACGAGGCCGCCGGCATCGACGCCCGGCATCGCAGCTCCTGGGACGAGTTCACCGCCAAGGTCGTCACCAGCGGCTATCTCGGCATCGGCCAAGCCTGGGGAGACTACGACAACGACGGCTGGGTCGACCTGTTCCTCGCCGGCGGCCAAGGCCCCAGCACGCTCTACCGCAACAACGGCGACGGCACCTTCGGCGTCCCCGCCGCGGCTGCGGACGTGGCCCTGGCGGACGCCTGGACCGGCGGCGCGGTGTGGGGCGACTACGACAACGACGGCTGGCGCGACCTCTACGTTCTGACGCGCGGCCGCAACGTCCTGTTGCGCAACCAGGGCGGAACCGGGTTTCGGGACGTGACCGCGCGCGCCGGGGTGGGCGACCCCGGCAAGGGCTCCACCGCGGCCTGGGGCGACTACGACGGCGACGGCTGGCTGGACCTGTTCGTGGCCAACTGGCGGTGCTTTCCCGAGTGCCCGCGCGAACGGGCCGCCGAGCTGGCGAGCGATCGGCTGTACCGCAACCGCGGCGACGGCACCTTCGACGACGTTTCGGCGCTGCTCGGCGACAAGCTGCGCGGCGCCGCCTTTTCGGCGAGCTTCGTGGACTTCGACGACGACGGCGACCTCGACCTCTACGTGGTCAACGACAAGGTGGAGCATCCCATCGGCAACGTGTTGTGGCGCAACGGCGGGCCGGGCTGCGGCGGGTGGTGCTGGAGCGACGCCTCACGGGAGACCGGGACCGGCGCCGTGCGCAACGGCATGGGGCTGGCGGTGGGCGACTACGACAACGACCTGGACCTGGACTTCTACTTCTCCGACATGGGCGAACCGATGGCGCTGCTGCAGAACGTGGGCGGGCGCTTCCGCGACGCCACCGAGGCCGCCGGCGTGGGGGCGGAGCAACAGGGCAACCTGGTGGGCTGGGGCACGGCGTTCTTCGACTTCGACAACGACGGCTGGCTCGACCTGCTGCTGGCCGCCAGTGGCTACGCCGAGCGCTTCCGGAGCAGCACCGCGGCCGCCGGGCTGCTGTTCCCGCACCCCAACGTGCTGTTCCGCAACCGCGGCTACGGCAACTACGCCGCGGTGACCCCGCCGAGTTGGCAGGCGCGCCCCAAGCCCAGCATGGGCGTCGCCTACGCCGACTACGACCGCGACGGCGGGGTCGACTTCGTGGTGGGCAACTTCGACGTGGGCTACACCCTGTACCGCAACACCCGGCTGGCGGGGGCCGGGAACCACTGGCTCACGGTGCGGCTGGAGGGCCGCCCGCCGGTCAACCGCGACGCGATCGGGGCGCGGGTCTACGTCACCCCGCACGGCGGGCGCCCGCGCATGCAGGAGGTCAAGAGCGGTTCCAGCCTCGGCGCCGGCAACGACACCGCCCTGCACTTCGGCCTCGGCGCGGCGGCAAGCGCCGCGGTGCGCGTCCTGTGGCCCGACGGCACCGAGGCAACCTTCACCGAAGTCCCCGCCAATCAACTATGGCCCTTGATCTACGGAGGTACCACGCACCAGCCTTGATCCTGGGCAGTCCACACCGATTACGCGGCGTTCCCCTGCGGTGGATCAGAACCTCAGACGGTCAGCTAGTTTGCATGCTACACTTCGGCTCATGAACCATGGACAGTTGCTTGCCGAGGCACTCCGGCTCTCCGCCGAGGAACGTGGCGCACTCGCTGGACAGTTGATCGAGAGCCTCGACCAACAGATCGACGAAGATGTCGAAGCGGCGTGGTCGGTGGAGATTCGGCGGCGCCTGCACCGGCTGGATGACGGGGTAGCCAAGACGGTCCCGTGGGCGGAGGCGCGCCGCCGGATTCTTGCCGCCGCTGACCGTGACGCGGGAACTTGAGTATCTCGAAGAAGCTCTGGTCGAGGCTGAGGAGGCTGCCCGCTGGTATGCGCAGCGCAGCCCCACTGCGGCGGCCGGCTTCGCGTTCGAGCTCGAAGCAGCGGCGCAGGCGATCACGGAGACACCAAACACTTGGCCCCTCTACGATCACGGTACCCGGCGCTATCTGCTCCGCCGCTATCCCTACAGCCTCATCTACCGTGTCGAGGCTGGCCGATTAGTAGTTGTCGCTGTGGCTCACGCCCACCGCCGACCCGGGTATTGGAAGCAACGCTTGGCGGGGACTTAAGGAGTCACCCGTCGGCCGTAGCCCGCAGTTCAGTCAGTGCCTCGTACGTAGCGACATCGCGGGGCTACACGGGCGCAATGCGGCGCAGGGTGGCCATCATGCCCTCCATGCGGGATACCCGATCACGCACGGCGGCGAGATCGGAACGGATCCCGCGCAGACCGCCGGTGATGATAGCGATGATGGCAATAGCGGACGCCAGAGCGGCGCCGACGACGGTGGCGAGAATAGCGAACAAATCAAGCGACACGTTGGCCTCCCGGAGCAACGGGATGGTGTACCGCGGCGACGGATGCGATCAAGCATGGGGGCTGCTGTGGCGGGTGGCGGTGATGAACAGGGTGGTGGCCTGCCAGTCCAGGGCGGTGCCGAGGCGGCGTTCCAACTGGCCGCGCAGGGCGGCGACGGCGGCCTCCGGCACCCCCGCGCGCAGCAGCAGCGCGGCGTAGGAGGAGCCGTCCGCGGCGGCGGAGGCGGGGAACCAGCGCTCCACCAGGGTGCGGGTAACGGCCAGCCGCCCAGGCTGGGTTACCACTTCGGTGTCCGGCGCGCCGAACTGCGGGGCGAGCGCGGCGCGGACGGCGTCCTCGGTCAGCGGCGCCGCGGAGCGGTAGTGCTCCTCCTCGGCGGCCACCACCGCGGCGCGTTCGGCGGGGTCCAGCACGCCGAGGGCGAACGCCTCGTGCAGCCGCGGCGCCCGTTCCGGCAGCGACTCGGCCAGCACCAGCCGCCCGCCTTCAGCCAAACGCGCGCCGGCCGCGGTCACCAGCTCGGCGCCGCCCGCGCGCCACGCGTTGCGGCCCACCACGGCGTCGAAGCGGATCTCAGGCGGTACCTCCGCGGGCGCGGCCACCAGCGACGGCTGCAGGCTCGCCGGCAGCGCCTGCAGTTGCGCCCGCACCCCCGCCGCCGCGGGCGCGGCGATTGCCCACACGCCACCCTCCGCGCACTGCCGCAGCAGCTCGAAGGTGAGCAGGCCGCCGCCGAGCGCCAGGTCGAGCACCACGCCGTGGCGCGGCAGCCGCGCCGCGTTCACGATCCGGTCGCGCTCCGCGGCCAGCCGCCCGGCGGCGTCGGAGAGGGAGCGCTCCAGCCAGTTGTCCAGTTCCCGTTGCAGCCCGCGGCCGGCGTTGGTCAGAATCTCGCCGCCGGCTTCCTCCCGCTCCCAGGCCGCGGCCAGGTTGGCCTCCCGCCGGCGCGCCACCTGCACCCGCACCGCGCCTTCGTATCCCAGCTCGCCCGGCTGGTAGAACACCCGCCCCTGCAGCTCGCGCGGCAGGTACTGCTGCGCTACCCAGTGATCGCTATAGGCATGCGGATAGCGGTAGCCGGCGCCGTGGCCAAAGCCCTCGGCGTCGCGGTTGCCGTCCCGCAACGGCGCCGGCACCGCCGCCTCGCGTTCGGCGGTCACCGCGCTCAGCGCGTCGAAGAATCCCAGCGTGCTGTTGCTCTTGGGCGCGGTGGCGAGGTACAGCGCCGCTTCGGCCAGATGGAAGCGCCCTTCCGGCAGGCCCACGTAGTCGAAGGCGGCCGCGCAGGCGCTGACCACCCGGATCGCCCCCGGATCGGCCAGCCCCACGTCCTCCGCCGCCAGTACCAGCATGCGGCGGAACAGGTAGCGCGGGTCCTCACCGGCGTACACCATGCGCGCCATCCAGTAGAGGGCGGCGTCCGGGTCGGAGCCGCGCACGCTCTTGATGAAGGCGCTGATGGTGTCGTAGTGGACGTCGCCTTCCTTGTCGTACAGCACGGCGCGGCGCTGGATCGACTCCTCGGCCACCGCCCGGTCCACCTGCACCACCCCGTCCGCGTCCGGCGGGGTCGTGGTGACCGCCAGCTCCAACGCGTTCAACAGACTGCGCGCGTCGCCGTTGGCCACGTTCAGCAGGTGCTCCAGCGCGTCCTCGGCTACCGCGGCGCGGAACCGGCCCAGCCCGCGCTCCGCATCGGCCAGCGCGGCCTGCGCCACGCACGCCAGGTCGCCGCGGGTCAGCGCCTGCAGCTGGAACACGCGGCTGCGGCTCACCAGCGGCTTGATTACCTCGAAGTAGGGATTCTCGGTGGTGGCCCCTATGAGGATGATGGTGCCGTTCTCCACCGACGGCAGCAGCGCGTCCTGCTGCGCCTTGTTCCAGCGGTGCACCTCGTCCACGAACAAGATGGTGCGCCGGGCGTGCAGATCGCGCGCCGCGCCCGCCGCCGCAATCGCTTCGCGGAGCTGCTTCACGCCGGCCAGCACCGCGTTCAGCGCCGTGAAGCGCGCCCGCGTAGCGCCGGCGATCACCTGCGCCAGGGTGGTCTTGCCGGTGCCCGGAGGGCCGTAGAAGATCAGCGACGAAAGTTGATCCGCCCGGATGGCGCGGCGCAGCAGGCGGCCGGGGCCGACGATGTGCTCCTGCCCCACGAACTCGTCCAGCGTGCGCGGCCGCATGCGCGCCGCCAGTGGGGCGCCGCCGGCCTGCTCCTCGGCGCCGCGCGCCCGGAACAGGTCTTGGTCAGGAGAATCGCTCATCGCCAGGTACCAGCGCGACATTGCGCAATCGCCGCCGGGCGCACAATCACCCGCCGCACGCGCACCGCACCACCGCATCACCGCTACGGCGCGTTGAGGACGAACCGGCGCGGCCGTACTATTGGCGCCGTGGCATTACAACGGAAGATCGCGGTCCAGAGCTTTTGCTTTCGCGGGTTTCGCAGCAACGAAGAGGTGGCCGCCAAGGTCAAGGAAGTCGGGCTTGACGCCCTGGAGCCGTGCGGCATCCACGTCGACTTTGCCGCCGCCGCGGCGCGGGACGCGGCGCTCGCCGCCTACCGGGCCGCGGGCGTGGAGCTGGTGAGCTGCGGGGTCAACACCATCACCGGCGACGGCAGCGGCGCCGAAGGCGCGTTTCGCTTCGCCCGCGCCGCCGGCTTCCCGGTGCTCAGCGCCGACGTCACGCCGCCGGCGGCGTGGGAGACCTTCGCCGCGGCCGAGCGGCTGGCCGAGCAGTACGACGTCGACGTGGCGCTGCACAACCACGGCGGCGCCCACTGGCTCGGCAGCGCGCAGATGCTGGAGGAGGTGTTCCGGCGCACCGGCCCGCGCGTCGGCCTGATGCTGGACACCGCCTGGGCCATCGACTCGCGGGAGGACCCGGTCAAGCTGGTGCGCCGCTTCGGCGACCGTCTGATGGGCGTCCACCTCAAGGACTTCGTCTACACCCGTGAGCGCGAGCCGGTGGACGTGGTGATCGGCACCGGCATCCTCGACCTGCCCGCGCTGGTCGCGGCGCTCGGCGAGGTGGGCTTCAGCGGGCCGGCGATCATCGAGTACGAGGGCGATGTGGCCAACCCGGTGCCGGCCCTCACCGAGTGCGTGCAGGCGGTACGGCAGATCTGGCGCTGACGCTGAAAGCGGCGGCGAGGAAGATTATGAAATCCGCCGCCGTCACGCCGCCGTTCGCTCCCGCCGGCAAGATTCGCTGCTTCGTCACGCAGAAGCTCAGACGGGATACGCCCGAGGAGAACGTCCGGCAGCGCTGGGCGCGCAGCCTGGTGGAGGAGTACGGCTACGACGTAGCGGACCTGGACGTCGAGTTTTCCGTGAAGATGGGCACGGTGCGCAAGCGCGCCGACGTCGTGGTGTTCCGACCCGGCGGGCCGCGGCGGCAGGACACGGTAGTGGTGATCGTCGAGGCGAAGCGCGAGGACGTTTCTCCGCGCGACCAGGCGGAAGGCGTCGATCAGCTCAAGAGCTATATGAGCGCCTGCTCGGCGTGCAGGTTCGGTCTCTGGGTCGGCGCCGAGAAACGCGCCTACGAAAAGACCGGCGACGGCGCCATGGCCGACGCTACTGACATCCCCCGGTTTGGAGCGCAGGCCCCGATTCCTCAATTCCACGAACTGCGTCCGGCGATCGATCTCAAGGCGTCGTTGCGCCGCTGCCACAACTACGTCTACGCCAACCAGGGCATCCAGAAGGCCGAGGCGTTTCACGAGCTGCAGAAGCTGATGTTCTGCAAGGTGCTAGACGAAAACGAATTCGTCGACCAGTTGCGGTTCTTCGTGCGCGGCGAGGAGCGCACCTCCATCGCCGGGCAACGCAGACTTCGGGATGAGCGCATCGCTCCCCTGTTCGACGACGTCAAGCAGCGTTATCCCTACATCTTCGACGCCGACGAACGGATCAGACTCAATCTCAGAGTACTGGCCTACGTCGTGTCGGAGCTGCAGCGCTACTCCCTGCTCGACACCCGGACCGACGTAAAGGGCCAAGCCTACGAGGAACTGGTAGGGGCGAATCTGCGCGGCGACCGCGGCGAGTTCTTCACGCCCCGGAACGTATGCGACATGGCGGTGCGCATGGTGCTGTCGCTGTACCCGGACCGGAGCATAGCGTCCCTGAAGGTGCTGGACTGCTGTTGCGGCACCGGCGGCTTCCTGGTGGCGGCGGTGAACCAGCTGCGCAACCGGGTAGCCGGTTTCGAGCAGGCCAAAGGGGGAGCGCCCGGCGATCTGCGCCACCGAATCGCAGCCCGCGTCAAGGAGATGGCGGAGCGCAACCTGTTCGGGATGGACATCAACCCGTTCCTGGTGCGCACCACGCAGATGAACCTGGTCATGCACGGAGACGGTTCCGCCAACGTGTTTCAGGGAGATTCGCTGGCCGCGCCGGGAGAGTGGGAGGACGAAGCGGCGCGCCGGAACGTCACGCCGGAGTCGTTCGACGTCGTGGTGACCAATCCGCCGTTCGGCGGGCAGGCCCACGTGGACGATCCGCACACGCTTTCGCGCTACGAGCTGCCGGCGCCGGAGACCGGGGACGCCCGGCGCGTCATGCCCGCCGAGCAGTTGTTTGTCGAAGGCGCGTTGAAGTACGTCAAGCCCGGCGGCTGCCTGGCCATCGTGCTGCCGCGGAGCATCGCCAACAATCCCGGCTTGAAGTTCATCCGCAAGTGGCTGCTGCTGAACGCCCGCGTCGTGGCGTCGATCGACCTGCCCAAAGAGACGTTTGCGGAGGGCGGCGGCGTACCGAACCCCAGCGTGCTGATCATGCGGAAGCTCACGCCGGAGGAGCGGACGCTGGCGCAGGCCGGCGTCTTGGACGGGTCTGACGTGCTCATGGCGATCCCGGAGAAGGTCGGGATCGACAAGCGGGGGAATCCGACCTACGCCAGGACCGCCGAGGGAATGGTGGCGTTGGACGCGGACAACAACCCATCGGTGGACGATGACCTGCCCGGCGTCGTGTCCGACTTCGAGCGATGGCGAGCAGGAGCGGCTCCGGCGGCGAAGAGCTACCTCTTGTCCTCGGCGTTGCTGGCGGAGTCGGACGAGATGCGGCTGGACGCCGGACACTACAGCCCGGCGTTACTCGACGCGCGGCGCGTCCTGGAGCGGTCGGGGCTGAAACTCCAGCGGCTGGGCGACGTCGTGGCCCGCGTCATCCTGCCAAACCGTATCTCGAAGCGGATCTACGTCGCGCCCGAGGCCGGGCTTCCGTTCCTGCAAGGAAGCCACGTCGTGCACTTCCAGCCGGCCGACCTCAAGTATCTCTCCCCGGCGTCGCACCGCAACGTTGACGCGATCGTGATTCGGGCGGGGTGGTTGCTGGTTACGCGGTCTGGCACGGTCGGCAGAGTGGCGGTCTGCCCGCCGGAGTGGGACGGCTGGGCGGCCTCGGAGCATATCATTCGCATCGTGCCGGATGAGACGAAGTGCCCGTCCGGTTACCTCTGTTCGTTCCTCACCTCGGCCTTGGGGCAGGCGCAGCTGCGCGCCAACGTTCACGGCGCGGTGGTCGATGAACTGACCGATGAGCAGGTGAGGAACGTGCTGGTTCCCGTCCCTGCCAAGGAGGCGGACCTGGACGCCGTGCGCGCCATCGATCGGGACATGAAGCGCGCCGTGGCGCTGAAGTCCCAGGCGATCGCGGCTGCGCAGGCGAGCGTGGCGGCCACTGCCGACTGGCTGCAAAAGAAGGCGGCCGGGCCCTGAAAATAGTTCAGTCGAGCTCGCCGGGGGTCAGCCCCAGGGGCAGCGGCGCGGGGCGTTCGCAGGTGGTGGCGAGCTCCACGTGGCGCCCGCCGGCGGCGGCTTCGTGGATGGCGTGCATCACGTCGAGCACGTGCAGCGCCAACTCGCCGCTCGCGCGCGGCGGGCGGTTGCCGCGCAACGCGTAGGCCACGTCGGCCACGCCGATGCCGCGGCTGGTGGCGGCGTAGCCGTGGCTCAGCGGCACCGGCTCCCACTCCTGCCGGTTGCGGCCCAGCGCCACCGGGCCGCCCGGCCCGTTGGGATCCGGCACCGCCAGCGTGGCCTCGCTGCCGTAGATCTCGATGCGCGGCAGGCGGTGCGCCTGCACGTCGAAGCTGGTGATGAGCGCGGCCTGGGCGCCGCCGGCAAACTGCAGCAGGCCCTGCACGTGGGTCGGCACCTCCACCGGGACGCGCTCGCCGCGGCGCGGCTCGCTGGTGATCAGGCGCTCGGGGCGGGTGACGCAGGCGAGCCCGGTGACCCGCCGCACCGGCCCCAGTAGCTGTACCAGCGCGGTCAGGTAGTAGGGGCCCATGTCGAACATCGGGCCGCCGCCGGGCTGGTAGTAGAACGCCGGGTCGGGGTGCCAGCTCTCGTGGCCGGGGCCGGCCATGCACGCCACCGCGTGCAGCGGGGCGCCAATCCAGCCGTCGTCGAGCAGCTTGCGGCACGTCTGATGGCCGCCGCCCAGGAAGGTGTCCGGCGCGCAGCCGAGCAGCACCCCGGCCGCGGCCGCGGCGCGCACCAGCTCAACGCCGTCGGCGCGCTCCACGGCCAGCGGTTTCTCGCTCCACACGTGCTTGCCGGCCGCAATTGCCGCGCCCGACACCGCGGCGTGCGCGGCCGGCACGGTGAGGTTGATCACCAGCTCCACGGCGTCGTCGGCCAGCAGCTCCTCCGGGGTCAGCGCCCGCGCGATGCCGAACTCCTCGGCCTGCGCGCGGGCCCGCTCCGGCACCAGGTCGGCGCACGCCACCACCTCCAGAATCGGGAACTCCCGGCAGCCCTTGAAGTAGGCGCCGCTGATCTTGCCGCAACCGATGACCCCGACCCGCAATCGCTCCATGCCGCCATTATAGCGCGGCGGCCGTCCCCGGAGCGCCCGCCCTCGGCGGCCAAGCGGCAGGCACGGCGGCCGCCAACGCCATCCGCAACGGGAGGGCGGGCGCGCGCGCGTCACGCAGGCGCGGCGGAATCGCGCCCGCGCTGCCGCAGCCACTCCACGGTGACCATGAACAGCAGCGCGAACGCGAACAGAATCGTGGCCACCGCCAGGATCGCCGGGCTGATCTCCTCGCGGATGCCGGACCACATCTGGCGCGGGATGGTGCGCTGCTCCAGGCCGCCGATGAACAGCACCGTGACCACCTCGTCGAACGAGGTGGCGAACGCGAACAGCGCGCCGGACACCACGCCCGGCGCGATCAACGGCAGTTGGATGCGGCGGAAGGCGGTAAGCGGGCCGGCGCCGAGACTGGCCGCGGCGCGCAGCAGGTTGCGGTCGAAGCCGGCCAGGGTGGCGGTGACGGTGATCACCACGAACGGCGAGCCGAGCGCGGCGTGGGCCAGAATCAACCCCAGGTGGCTTTGCGCCAGGCCCACTTCCGAGTAGAAGAAGAACATCCCCACCGCGGAGATGATCAGCGGCGTCACCAGCGGCGAGATCAGCAGCCCGGTGACCGCGGTGCGGCCCGGCATCGCGGGGTGCGACAGACCCAGCGCCGCCAACGTGCCGAGCAGGGTGGTGAGCAGGGTAGCGGCCACGGCGATGGTCACGCTGTTCACCAGCGCCCGCCGCCACTCGGCGCCGCCGGCCACCGCCTCGTACCAGCGCAACGAGTAGGCGTCCGCCTCCAGCCGCAGCATACCCTCGGTAAAGGTAAAGTAGGGTTCGGCGTTGAAGCTGAGTGGCACCACCACCAGCACCGGCGCGATCAGGAACAGCAGCACCGCGCCGCAGAACCCCAGGTAGAGGATTCGGCCGGCGCGTTCGCCGGTTGCCTGCGGCGCCCCGGGTCTCAGCGTCTCACCCCAGGCGCAGCCGGTTGATGCCGACCAGGCGGTCATACACCACGTACAACAGCAGCACGCACGCCAGCAGAATGGCGCCGAGCGCCGCGGCCAATCCCCAGTTGAGGGACTCCTGCATGTGGTAGGCGATCAGATTGGAGATCAGTTGCCCGCTGCGGCCGCCGACCAGCGCCGGGGTGATGTAGTAGCCGAGCGCCATGATGAACACCAGCAGCGACCCGGCGCCCACCCCGGGCAGGGACAACGGCCAGTAGACGCGCCGGAACGCCTGCACCGGGCCGGCCCCCAGCGACGCGGCGGCGCGCACGTACCAGGGATTGATGGTGCGCATCACCGAATAGAGCGACAGCACCATGAACGGCAGCAGCACGTGGGTCATGGCGATCAGCGTGCCGGTCATGTTGTAGACCAGCTCCAGCCGCCCGTCGTCGCCGAGCAGCCCCAGCCCCACCAGCAGGTCGTTGATCACCCCCTGGGTCTGCAGCAGCACGATCCACGCCGTGGTGCGCACCAGCAGCGAGGTCCAGAACGGCAGCAGCACCGCCACCAGCAGCAGCGCGGCCCGGCGTGGCGGCGCCTGCGCGATCAGGTAGGCCAGCGGATAGCCCAGCAGCAGGCACAGCGCGGTCACCGCCAGGCTCACCAGCAGGGTGCGCCGGAAGAGCTGCAGATAGATGCGCCGCTCCTCCGGCTGGCGCACTACGCTGCCGTCGGCGGCGCGGTCGCGGTCCACGGCGTTCAGGTAGTGGCGCAGGGTCCAGCGCTGGCCGGCGCGCTGCAGCGCGCGCCAGGTGGAGGCCTCGCCCCAGGCCGCGTCGGCCGCCACCAGCGCCGCCTGCCAGGAGTCGGCCTCCACCCCGCGCAGCCGGCGCACGCTGCGGGTAATGACGCTGCGCAATCCCCCTTGCACGCGGTTCACCCGGGTGGCGATCTGGCCCAGCGCGCGCTGCTCCCGGGCCGCCGCCAGCTCCCGCGCCGCGGCCGCGAACGCCGCCTCCGGCGGGGCGCCGGCGCCGTCCCAAACGCGTAGCGCCGCCAGCGTGTCCGGCAGCGCCGCGGCCACCACCGGATCGTGCACGCTGCGCACCAGCATGGTGACCAGCGGCGCCAGGAAAGTCACGCCGATGAACAGCGCCAGCGGCGCGACCAGCGCGCCGGCCCGCAGCCGGGCGCCGGTTACCGCGCCAGCCATGCTCCGAAGCGTTCGCTCACCTCGTCGCCGTAATCCGCCCACCAGGTCCAGTCGGTGAACACCGAGCGCTCCAGGCGCTCCGGCGAGACCGGCATGTGCGGCGCCATCTCGACTCCCGTCTCGAGGTGGGTGGTCACCAGCGGCTGCGCCGAGCGCCGCGTCGGACTGTAGGAGATGTAGCGGCTCATCCGCGCCATCGCCTCCGGCGCCGCCGCGTACGCCACCAGGCCGATGCCGCACTCCGACAGCATCCCGGGCAGGAAGTCCTGCGCCGCCTGCTCCGCGTCGCCGGCCGGGAACGCCGCCGCCGGCGGAATCACCTCCGGCAGCCCTTCGTCGCAGCCGCGCACGGCGTCGGCCGACTCCAGGTCCACCACGTCCCAATGCACGTTGCCGGTTTCTACCTGGGCGCGAATCTCGGCCAGGCCGCCGTTGAAGTCGTCCATGCCGGCGGCGACCCCGGTAGCGGCGGCGAACGGTTCCAGCAACGCCAGCCGGGTGGCGCGCCCGTAGGCGCCACCCCAGGACACCATCGTGAGCTTCTCGTCCGCGCCCGCGGCAGCCCCGGCCAGCAGCAGCCCGCCCAACGCCAACGGCAACAACCGTTTGTTCATCGAATCACCTCTCCTTGTCAGTGCTCGGTCTCGTGGTCCAGTGCGCGGCAATCGGCGGCCGCCCACCCGATCTCGATTTCGTCGCCCTCCAGCAGCGCGCCGTGCCCGACTACGTTGGGAATGCGCAGCAGGTAGCGGGTGCGCCCGTCCACCAGCGCCCGGATCATCAGGTGATCGCCCAGGAAGGTGATCAGTTCGACACGCGCCGGCATCTGATTGCGATAGACGCGGGCCCTGGCGGCCACCCCGATCCGCTCCGGGCGGACCGCCACCGTCACCTGATCGCCCGGCGCGCAGGCGGCCACCCGGTAGGCGGTGACCATGCGCCCGGCCAGGTCGACCCGGCAGTAGTCGCCGTCGACCGCGGCCACGCGCCCCGGCAGCAGGTTGTTGCCGCCGATGAAGCGCGCCACGAAGGCACGTTCCGGCTCCTCGTAGAGGGTCTCCGGCGGCGCCACCTGCCGCACCCGCCCGCGGTGGAACACGGCGATGCGGTCCGACATCACCATCGCCTCCTGCTGGTCGTGGGTCACGTAGACGATGGTGACGCCGAGGCGGCGGTGGATGCCGCGAATCTCGTACTGCATCTCCTCGCGCAGGCTGCGGTCGAGCGCGCCGAGCGGCTCGTCCATCAGCACCAGGCGCGGCTCGAACACCAGCGCGCGGGCAATGGCCACGCGCTGCTGCTGGCCGCCCGACAACTGCGCGGGGCGGCGCCCCTCAAACCCCTCCAGGCGTACCAACTGCAGCGCCCGGCGCACGCGCTCGCGGCGCTGCTCGGGCGGGAGGCGGCGCACTTCCAGCGGGAAGGCCAGGTTGCGTTCCACGGTCAGATGCGGGAACAGCGCGTAATTCTGGAACACCATGCCGATGTTGCGCTGCCGCGGCGGCAGGGCGTGGACCGAGCGGCCGCCGATGCGGATGCGGCCGGCGGAGGGCATCTCGAACCCGGCCAGCATCATCAGGCAGGTGGTCTTGCCGGAACCGGAGGGCCCCAGCAGCGTGAGAAACTCCCCCTCGCGCACGCTCAGATTCAGATCCCGCACCACCTGCGTGCGACCGTCGTAACTCTTGTCGACCGCCTCGAACTCGACGTACGGCGGAGCGCCGCGCGCGCCGGCCGCGGGGCGTGATTCGGGGACTAGCGACCGGCCCATCCGCTCCGCACCTTGCCGGCAGTATCGGCGGCGGCTGCTCGCGGCGTCAACCGAGCGCGCGTGGAAACGCACTTGTCCGGGAGTTGCGTGGGAGGCCGGCTCACTCCTGCCAGGGGGCGGTGAGGCCGAGCAGCGCCAGCTTGGCCTCGGCCTCGCTGCGCTCGCGGTTGCGGCGCAAGCCGGCGCCGCCCGCGGCGGTTGCGGCCGCGGGCGCGCCGGGTGCGGCCGGCGTTGCGGGCGCAACGGCGCGGGGGCGCAGCCAGCCCGCCTGCTCTGCCAACCGCACGGCTTCCCCGCGCCGCCCCTGATTCAGGCAGGCCACGAGCTCGCGTTCCAGGCGCGTCAGCAGCAGCGCGCCGGCGCGGTAATCCAGGTACGCCTGCCAGGTGACCGGCACCCAGCGGCTCACGATCTGCTCCCCGATCAGCGCCGCGTACGCGCGGATCTCCGCCTGCGCGTGGGAGTCGGCGCGCAGGCTCAGGAAGTGCAGCAGATTGTGCAGGTCGATCTTCCAGTAGGCCTCGGTATAGGTGGACAGCGGCAGATCCTTGCGCGCCTGCTCGCGCGCCACCCCGGCGTCGAGGCGTTCCTGGTACACCGCGCGCGCCTGCTGCTGATGCTCGCGCTCGCGCGCGGAGAGGCGCGCGCCCACCGCGCGGTCCAGGAGCCCCGCCGAGCCCTGGCGGTTGGCGGTCGACTGCCGCCGCCACTCCTCCGGGCGCGTGCGGCTGGCCGCGTCAATGGCCAGCGAGTAGCGGGTGGAGTACTCGTTCACGTTGGCGGTGCGGTGCCGGATCCACTGCCGCCAGCAGTCCATCGGCACGCGCAGGTGCAGCTTGATTTCGCACATCTCGAACGGGGTGGTGTGACGGTGGCGCAACAGGTAACGGATCAGCGCGCGATCCTCGCTCACCTGCCTGGTGCCGGCGCCGTAGGAGACGCGCGCCGCCTGCACGATGGCGGCGTCCGAGCCCATGTAGTCCACCACCCGCACGCAGCCGTCGTCCAGCACCGGCAGGCGCCGGCCCAGGATCGCGTCCAGCTCGGGCGCCCGCGGGCGCGGGTCGGCGGCCTCCTGGGCGGCGCCGGCGCCAGCGGTCATCGGCGAACCACCGCCCGCCCCGCGCGACGCGGGGCGGCGGTCTTTTCGGGTGCGGTATACGGCGTTTCGACGGCCCGCGCCGCGCAACGCGGAGCGGCGTCCCGCGGCTGCCCGAACGCCGGCGCCACGAGGCGCAGGGCCGCCGCATCGGCGACGGCCAGCCGCACTGGCGGCTGGCGGCTACCCGGCATCGGCGAACAGCTCCTCGCCGCGCTGCAGGCGGCGCGCGATCATGGCGGTCTGGTAGCCGGCGCGGCGGGTGGGGCAGTGGGCGGCGAGGTTGCGCACCACCCCCACCATGATCTGTTCCGCGCCGCGATCGTTGCCGCGCGCCGCGAGCTGCGTGGCCGCCGCCTCCAGCACTTGCAGAGTGTGAAAGTCCAGGTCCTCGCGCAACGTGGCGAAGGCCAGGGTGTCCACCAGCCGCCCGAAGTGAGCCGGCCAATTCTCGGCGGGGGCGCGCAGGTAGCCGCTGACCAGCTCAGCCGCCCCTTCCACCGCGGCGCGGTTGTCGAGCAGGCGCAGCAGTTCCTCGAGCAGCGCGCCGCTGCCGCCCGCGGCCGGAACCGCGGCCGCCGCCTCCCGCTCCGCCGGCAGCCGCGCCGGCGGCACGTTCAGGTAGCGGTCCATGTAGACCGCGATCGCGGCCTGGAACAGCGCCCGCACCACCTCCGGCGCGGTGGTGCGCAGCAGCGCCTGCTGCACGGCGTTGCAGAAGATGAAGGTGTGCTGCGGATTGAACCAGTCGCTCACCTCGTTGGAGGTTGCGAAACGCGCCAGCCGCAAGCCGGCGGCGCGGGTCACGGCCGCCCCCACCGCGGCCGGCGCCGCGCCGTCCCGCAGCGCCGCCTCCAGCGCGGCGATTACCTGCAGCGGGTCGTCGGCCAGCACCTGCGCCACCAGGGCGTCCTCGGCCTTGGCCGGCAGCAAGGCGGGAGTGCCGGCGGGCGCGGGCGCGTCTGCGGGCGCCGCCGCCAGCCGCTCCTCGGCGGCGCGCACCGCGGCGGCAATCTCCACCGGGTGATGCCACGGCGTGCCCTCCTCCTCGCCGCGCGCCGCGGCCAGGCTCGGCGCCAGCAGCGCCAGCAGGTCCGGCGGGCCGGCGCCGTTCAGCAGATCGCGCAGCTCCAGCGCCTTGTTGCAGGCGTCGAACAGGTGCCCGGTGTTGGCGTAGAGGCGCTCCGCGGCGGCGCCGTACAGCAGGGCGGCGAGCTGCTCGGGCGGCAGCCCGCCGGCCACGCCGGTGAGCAGGGTCCGCTCCACCGCGTCGCGGTGGCGGGTGCGCACCCACTGCCGCAGCCAGCCGGTGAGCACGGCCGCGGAAGCGGGGCCGGCCAGCGGGTCGCGCGGCCGCCGCGGCGGGCCGTCGTTGGCCTCGGCGGCAAGCTGGCGCACGGCGTAACTCAGCCCCAGGTACAGATTGTCGCGGCTCAGGCAGGGGGCCAGCCGGGCGACGCAGGTGAGGCGCACCATGCCTTCGCCGAAGGCGGTGACGTTGGCCGCCGCGAAGTCGACCACGCCGGCCACGATCGCGCCCACCTCCGCGCCGCCACTCAGCAGACTGATCAGGCTCTTGGCCTGCACCAGCCCCACGCCCAGCTCCATGCCGCGCCGCAGGCGTTGCCGGTACCAGGCGGCGTCGCGCCGTTGGCGCGGCCGGGTCGCCACCCACACGCTGCCGCCGCGCACCTCGGCGGCGTACGTGATCGCGTCGTCCGCCCACAGATCAAAGGTGCAGCCGCTGCCCAGCTCGAACCGCGCCTCGTGCCAGTGGCAGGTCAGGATGCCGTCCTTCACGCTGCCGCGGTCGAGCGGAAAGCCCAGGTGCGGGCAGCGGTTGTCCAGGGCATGGATCTCCTCGCCGGCGGCGAATACCGCCAGCGCGCGCCCGCCGGCGCGCGTCACCATCACCCCCCGCCGCCGCAGCTCGGCCAGCGAGGTTACCCGCACCATCTCGCCGCCGGCGCCGTTCCCGTTGGCGGTTCCGGCGCTTCCGTTGGCGTTCCCGGCGTTCCCGGCGTTGCCGCGGGCGTTTCCATCGTCCATCCGTCTTCCCTCCGTCCCCGCCGTCAGTGATGGAACAACCGCAGCCCGGTCATCACCATCACCAGCCCATGCTCGTCGCAGGCGCGCACCACGTCGGCGTCGCGCACCGACCCGCCCGGCTGAACCACGTAGCGTATCCCGCAGCGCCGGGCTACGTCGATACTGTCCCGATGCGGAAAAAAGCCGTCCGAGGCCAGCACCGCGCCCTCCATCCCGGCCAGCCACTCGCGCCGCGCCGCGGCGCTCAACGGCTCCGGCATGCGCTCCACCTGAGCGCGCAGCCAGGCGTCGTCGACCGCCCGCACCCCGCCCACGTACTGCATGGTCCAGGTGTCGCGGTCATGGCGCCGCACGCCGGGGCGAAACCGCACCTCCCGCAGCGCCGGGTGAAAGCGCAGGTACCAGGCGCGCGCCTTCTCCACCGCCAACTGCGTACAGTGGATGCGCGACTGCTGGCCGGCGCCGATGCCGATGGTCTGGCCGCGGTAGGTGATGCAGACCGAGTTCGACTGCGTGTACTTGAGGGTGATCAGCGCCAACAGCAGGTCCGGCACCACCGGCGCGGGAATCTCGCGCGCCGCGGTGGGTACGTCGGCAAGAAGCTCGGCGGTAATCGGCGCGGCGTTGCGCTGCTGCTCCAGGGTGACCCCGAACACCTCGCGCCGCTCGCGGGGCGGCGGCCGGTAGTGCGGATCGACTTCCAACACCCGGTAGGAGCCGCCGCGCTTGGCGCGCAGCAGCGGCAGCGCCGCGGGCGCGTAGCCGGGGGCGACGATGCCGTCGGAAGTCTCCCGCTTGAGCAGCGTTGCGGTCGCCTGATCCACCTCGTCGCTGAGCGCCGCCCAGTCGCCGTAGGAGCTCATGCGGTCGGCGCCGCGCGCCCGGGCGTAGGCCGCGGCGGTGGCGGACAGTTCGCCGGAGCCGGCCGCCAACACGCGCCGTTCCGCGGCCGTGAGCGGCAGCCCGAGCGCCACGCCGGCGGGGCTCACGTGCTTGAACGAGGCCGCCGCCGGGAGCCCGGTGGCGACGCGCGCCTCGCGCACCAGTTGCCAGGAGTTGAGGGCATCCAGCAAGTTGACGTAGCCGGGGGCGCCGCCGAGCACCCGGAACGGCAGCGGCCCCTCGCTCAGCGCCCGCGCCGGCTGCTGGTGCGGATTGGCGCCGTAACGTAGCGCCAGCTCAGCCACCGCCCGGCTCCCGCGCGGCGCCCGCCGCGTCCGCCGCACTGGCCCCGCCGGCGGCCGCCTCGGCGCGCCGCAACTCCGCCACCTCGGCGCGGAAGGCGGCCGACTGCAGCACCGGCACGCGCCGCAACGCCGCCAGCGAGGCGGCCCCGCACAGGGTCATGGCGGTGCGCAGCTCATGCTCCACGCGGCGGATCAGGGCCAGGGCGCCGTCGCTGCCGCCGGCCATCACGGCACGGATGAACGGCAGCGCCATCGCCCCCAAGGAGGCGCCCAGCGCCACCGCCTTGGCCAGGTGCACGCCGTGGCGCAGGCCGCCGGAGGCGATCACGCGGCCGGCCACGTCGCCGAGCAGCGCCAGCACCACCGCGGCGGGCAGGCCCCAGTCGGCGAAGGTCTCGGCGCTCGCCGCCCCGTCGCCGGTGAGCCGCCGGCCCTCCACCTGCACCCAATTGGTGCCGCCGGCGCCGGCCAAGTCCACGTAGCGCACGCCGCAGCCGAGCAACCGCCGCGCCAACCCCGGCCGAATGCCGAAGCCGGTCTCCTTGACCAATACCGGGTGCCCGCATTCCGCCACCGCGCGCTCAATGGCGTCAAAGAGGCCGCGGAAGTCGCGGTCGCCGCCGGGCTGAAACAACTCCTGGCCGGCGTTGAGGTGCACGACCAGCGCCTGCACCTCCAGCCGCTCCAGCACGCCGCGCAGGGCGCCGCGGTCCAAGTCGCGGAGCTGCACCGCGCCGAGGTTGGCCAACACCGGCACGTCGGGGGCCAGCGGCTTGACGTGAAAGTCGGGGAAGGTGGCGGCGTCGCGCAGCAGCGGGCGGATCGAGCCCACCCCGACGGCGATGCCGGCGCGCTGCGCCGCGGCGGCCAGGGCGCGGTTGGCGGAGTGGCCGCGCCCCGAACCGCCGGTCATGCAGGAGATCATCAGCGGCAGCCGCAGCACGGCGCCCAGAAACGGCTGCGCGGTGTCCACGGCGGCGCTGTCCAGCTCCGGCAGCGCCTGATGCAGCAACCGCACCTGATCCAGGCTGGTACCGGCGCGCGCCGGGTCCGGGTAGCGGCGGTCGTCGAGGCAAATGTCGAGGTGATGATCCTTGCGGCGGTTGATCTCGGTGGCCGCGCCGGCGCTGGCCGGCGCCGTCATCCGTCCGCGCGGCTGCGCACGCCGTACACGCGGTAGCCGTCCTCCCGAATCGCCTGCAGGTAGAAGCAGCGCTCCGGCGCCTCCGCGAGTTCCGGGTGCTCCGGAAGCGGCGGCGCGCCGCTCCACCCGGCGCCGCGGCGTTCGTCGAGCCAGGCGTCGTAGTCGGCCAGCGACGCCTCCGCGCCGCCGTTCACCGCCTGCTCCAGGCGCCAGCCGCCGATTACCTCCGCCGCGGTAGCGCGCACCCGCCCGGCCACCGCCAGCGCGGTGTTGCCGGAGCCGTAGGCCGCCAGCAGGACGCGCCGGCCGGCCAGCGCGGAGGGCAGCTCGCGATGACGCTCCGCCAGCAGCGCCGCCAGGCTCAGGAACAGCGACGCCGAGTACACGTTGCCCACCACCGCGGCCGGCGCGGTACCGGCGCCGAAGCGGCGCCGCGCCAGAAACTGCGCGGCCGCGGCGGCGTCGGCGCCCAGATGGCGCCGCGCCAGCTCGGCCAGGGTCTCCTCCGGCAGCGAGCGGAACGGCACGTGCATGGCCAGCAGGTCGGTCTCCTCAAGCAGGGCGGCCAAGCCGTGGCCGCGGCGCGCCGCCAAGTCCTGCAGCGCCTCCTCCACCGCCCGCCGGTAGCAGTCGATGGAGTACCTGCCCTTGACCCGCGCCGTCGTCGAATCGAGCGGACGAAAGAAGTCGTCCACGTCGCGCGAGGAGTAGCCGACCGCCCCCAGGTCCAGCTCGAGCAGCCGCGGGTCGGGCTCCACCAGCAGCGCCACCGCCGCGGCGCCCTGGGTGAGCTCGGCGCTGCTGCCGCGCGGATAGCGCGCCTCGTCGGTGCAGATGAGCAATCCGCGCTCGCCGCGCGCGCGGCTCATGGCCAGCATGGCGCCCACGTGCACCAGGCCGATCGCCCCGCCGGCGCAGGCGTGCTGCACGTCGAAGGTGGAAAGCGCCCGCGGCAGGGGGCAGCCGGCGCGCTGCAGCATGCCCTGCACGTGGGCGGCGATCGGTTTGGAGTGATCGACGCCGGTCTCGGTACCCACCGCCAGGTAGCGCAACGAGGCGACCTCGGCGGGGGGCATGCGCGCCACGAGTTCCCAGGCGGCCTGCGCGGCCATGGTGGCGGCGTCCTCCCAGCGGTGCGGGAAGCGTAGCGAGACCTGGCCGGTGCGCTTCCGCGACCGCTCCAGAGACCGCGCCCATTGCGGGTCACGGCGCCGGTGGCGGGCGATGATCGTGGCGAGCGGTATCAGTGGGCGGGGGATGTGGACGGCGATGTCGCCGATCCCGAGAGCCGTCTCCATCAGCGACGCGCCGCCACCCTACCCCCACCCCCCGCACTCTGTCCAGCGGGGCGGGGCGGGCAGCGGGAGCGGGCGGGGCGGGCGGAGCGGGCGGCGGCGGGGAGGACGGGCGCAGTGCCGGGGCCGGGGCCGGCGGGGCGGGCGGGCGGGGCGGACGGGCGCAGTGCCAGGCCGGCGGGGGCAACCGAGGCAGAGTCGCCCGCGGCGGCGCGTTCAGGTATGCTGCCGGCGCTTCATGGACAGCCTGCGCACGGCCAACTTCTTCCTGCTGATCCTTGCCCTGCTCGCGTTCGGGGCAATTCTCAGGTTCGCCCAGAGCGTCTTCATCCCCCTTCTGATCGCCTTTCTGCTGACCTACGTGATGGATCCGCTGCTGCTGGCCCTGCGGCGGTTACTGCCGATGTGGTTGGCGAGCGCGGTCACGGCGCTGGTGTTCCTGGGCGTGCTCACCGGATTCGGCATCCTGGCGTGGGTCAACATCGCCGCGCTCGGGCGCGGCCTGCCACTCTACCAGGACGCTCTGCTGCAGCTTACCCGCAGCTTCGGCGACTGGCTGCAGGCAACGGTCGGCGCGCCGCTGGAGATCGAGCTGGACCTCACCTCGCTGGCCGAGTTGGGCGCGGTCTCGATTCCGAGTTTCATGCTGTCCACCGCCCGCTCCACCGTGGCGGTGGTGCTGCTGTGCCTCATGGTGTACCTGTTCGCGGTGCTGTTCCTGGCCGGAAAGCACTACTTTCCGCGCAAGCTGGCGCGCGCCTTTCCCCGCACCACGCGGGGGCAGAAACACAAGGTGCTGGTGATTCTGGCCCACATCGACGCCAGCCTGCGCCGCTTCATCGCCGTCAAGACCCTGATCAGCCTGGCCGTCGGCACCGGCACCGGCATCGTGGCGGCGCTGTTCGGGGTGGCGTTTCCGGTGGCCTGGGGATTGCTGACCTTCCTGCTGAACTACGTCCCCTCGGTCGGCTCCACCGCCGCCGTGGTCGCCCTGTCGGTGTTCGCGCTGGCTCAGTTCGGCGCCTGGGGGCCGGCCCTCGGCGTATTCCTCTGCGCCCTGGCGCTGCAGGCGGTGACCGGGATGGTGGCCGAACCGGCGCTGATCGGCGACGCCCTCAACCTGTCCTTGCTGGTGGTGTTCATCTCGCTCCTGTTCTGGGGCTGGTTGTGGGGCGCCGCCGGCGTCCTGCTGGCAGTGCCGATGACCGCCAGCATCAAGGTGATCCTCGAGAACGTTCCGCTAACGGCGCGCTTCGCCACCCTGCTCGGCAGCCCCACGCGCCGCGTCGCGCGCCGTTAGCCCCGGCGGGTCCGGTCGCTCAGCCGGCGCAGCCGGGGCAGGGCCAAGCGGTCCTTTTCCCGATTGGCGGCTTCCTTGGAGCGGATGACGTCCGCCAGCGAGGCGACAAGAACGCGCACCCCCTCCGGCGCCTCGATTTCAAGCGCGGCCCGCTGCAGATCGGCATAGCCCCCGGTACCGCTCGGGCGGAACGCAAGATCAAGGTCTCCCGCCGCCGTGCGCAGGTTCAGAATCGCGTCCTCCGCGAGGTTCCTGAAGAACCCGGCTGAGCAGTCGAACGCCAAGCCGGCCGGTGCATCCGCAACCCGAATGCGCGCGTCAAGGGAGCGTAGCGCTACGGCCAATCGGCCCAGATTCTCCTCCGACCGCTCCGGAACGACATCCAGGTCTACCGTCACGCCGGCGTCGCCATGCAGGATCGCCGCCATGCCGCCGATCAGGACGAACCGCACCCCGGCCTCATTCAGTGCCGTAAGCATGCGGACCGGATCGAAGTCGCCGTCAGGCACGGTTGCGTTGCGCCGCGTCGAGCGCCTGGCGGCCCTGCAACACGAAGCGGGCCGCTCGGGTGGCGTCCGCGAGCCGCTCGGCCGGCGTGCGCCGCAACGTCCGCTCAAACATCGCGTCGGTTGCCGGGTCCGGTTCGCCAAGCCCCACGCGGATCTCGAAGCCGGCCGCGCGCACGAGGCGTTCCGCCAAGTCGGTGGAGGGCGCTCGCAGGCCGGCTTCAATCCGGCCCACCGTTGACGCTGCCACGCCCGCCCGGCGGGCCAGTTCGCTCTGAGTCAGCCCTGCCCGCCGCCGGGCTTCGCCCACGAGTTGAGTAATCGCCATCACGCAAGCATAGCTTAGTTATTGGCAGCGCCCCGGGGCCGGATCAAGTCACCGGCGGGCGGCTGCGCGCCGCGCATGGCGGTGGCGGTAGCGGTGATGGGCGGCGCACAGCAGCCGGAGATTGTCGGGCTCGGAGCTGCCGCCGAGCGCATACGGTACGACGTGATCAATCTCCGGCAGATGCCGGGAGCCACACCGGCGCCCACTGCCGCGGTCCACGTAGCTGCAGCAGCCCCGGTCGCGATCCCACACCTGCCGCCTGACCGCCACGGGAATAGCGCCGGTGCGTCGTGAGACGCAGCAACAGCAGCCCGGCGGCGTTGCACGCGGCGGCCGAGCCGCATATATTTCTTGCATGCACGCCGGTGCAAGAAGCGCGAGTCAGCTTACGGCGGGCCTGATCGGCAAGCGGATCAAGGCGCTACGGCAAGAGCGTGAGCTGTCGCAGGACGACGTTGCCGGCTTGCTCGGTGAGCGGTTCGTCGCCGAGTTCTCGCTTGGCGGCGTCCCGGCGCTCGGCCTGAGCGAAGTGATGGAGCGGGACCTCGGCGTACTGGTCCTGATGGTGGACGCGGAGCGCGGCATCTCGGGGGCCGCCTGCCGCCTTCCCGAACTGGACGCTGTCCTGATCGCGCGCCGTGAAGCCGCCGGCCGGCGCCACTTCGATCTGGCCCATGAGCTGTTTCACGTCCTTACCTGGGACGCGATGCCGCCCGCGCGCCACGAAGAAGCGCGGGAAACGGGCGGCGGCCGGGTCGAGCAACTCGCCAACGTGTTCTCATCGGCGGTGCTCATGCCGGCCGCCGCAATGAAGCGTCTCGGCAGTTGGTCAAACCTCGCGGCAACGAGACTCATCGAGAAGCTGAACACGGCAGCCGACGAGTTGCGCGTGACCTCGTCGGCGCTGAAGTGGCGGTTGGTGGCGCTTGGCGAATTGACGCGGGCGACCGCACGCTCTATCCCCGATGCGGCGCTCCGCAACAACGGCCGCGCCGTCGCCGAAAGTGCGCCAGCGCCGCCACCACCGTTCTCCAAGCCGTTCATGGAAGTGATGCGCCTGGCCCTGACCGGCGGCCGCATTTCCGTTCGCCGTATGGCCGGCCTGCTCGACGTAACCGTCGACGAGCTGCCGGGGCTATTCCGAACGCACGGCATCAAGCAGCCGGTCGAGCTGTAGACAGCCGTGCCGCGCGCCGCTAAAGAAGCCGCCTGCAGAGGCGCCGCAGGGTGTCCCGGTCACCGAAGCCGCCCGCCTTGGTAACCACCACCGTGCCGGCCCACGGACCATCCGCCGCCCGTCCCCAGGGCACGTAGGGCGCGGCCTCCCCGGCCAGCGCCACGGCGCCAATGCCGAGTCGCCGCAAGCAGGCGTAGGCGGTGTCGCCGCCCACCAGAACCAGCGCGCGCGGCCGCCCGGCTTCCGCGCGCAGGAGGTCGCCGGCAAACTCCGCCAGCGCCGCGGATACTGCCTCCGGGCGCCCGGCGGCGGCGCCGGCCGCGGGCTCCGCCCACAGGAACAGGGCGCCGGCGCGTAGCGCAGCCGCCGCCATGGCCAGCGCCGCGGCACGGTTGGCGGAATCGCTACGGCCGCCGCCGGTGACTGTCCAGCTCTGACGGGGGCCGTCCGCGGGGCCCGCCGCCAGACCCAATGCCAAGTGCTGCGGCGCCGCCCCCAACACGGCGCGCAGTTGCGCGTGGGCCAGCTCCCGGCGCGACCCGGCCACCAGCAGCAGTGGCGCCACGGATGGGAGTTGCCCGTCGCGAGCGCATTCCGGGTGCGGAGCGGGCGCCAGGGCGCGCAACAGGCCGGCGGAACCGGCCCACAGCAGGCGCCGGCCGGCGCGCGGCGCGGGGCCGGCGGCGGCCGCAAGCCGGCGCAGATGGGCGTCGCTGCAGGCATCGGCCACGATCAGGTCGGGGGCGGCGGCCCACGCTGCAGCGAACTCGCGGGCGGCGGCCGGCGCGGCCAGCCGCAGGCCGCGGCACGCCGGCCACTGGCGGCGGACGAGGTCCAACACCGCCGAACTGTCGCCGCCACCGGCTGCGGCGGCGATCTCGTCCCGGTAGGGGGTGGCCAGCACCGGCCGGCCCTGCACCAGTAGCTCGCCGCCATCGACCGTACGCCCCTGCGCCGGCAGCGCCGGGGTGCAAACGATGGTGCAAGGCGCCAGCGCGGCGTGGACGGCGGCCAGCTCCGCCCCGACGTTACCGCGCAGGGTGGAGTCGAGCTTCTTGAACCACACCGTACGCCCGGCCTGCGCCACGCCGGCGCAGGCGGCCCAAACGCGCTCCCGGGCGCCGTCCGCGCTCGCGCCCCGCGACTGGGTATTGAGCACCAGCGCCTCGCCCGCGGGCGGCGCCGGAGCGCCAGCCGGGTTCACCTGCACCGTGACCGCACCGCCGCCCAGGAGTTGGACGCCGCCGTCCATGGCGCCGGTCAGGTCATCGGCGACGATCACCCTGCCCGCCGCCCAGCCATGACCCGGCCTCAACCGCTTCTCGCAAGGATCGCTTCGGCGCGGGTGACGGCTTGGTCGTACCACATCAGGAGCTTGGGGTCTTCCTGCAGCACGTCGTCGGGAATCTTGGCGGCGACCGCGACGATGGTGGCGTAGGCGTGCTCCTGCCACGCGCGCTTGAAGCCGGCGCGCACCGCCTCCATGCGGAACACCTTGAGCCGGCGCTGCGGGGATTGCCGGTACTCCTCGAACTCCTTGAGCAGTCCGCGCTCGCGCAGCTTCTCCAGGTCGCTGGCCCGGTTCGGGTCGGGGACGTACCAGCGGTCCTTGGCGGCGGCGCGCAGTTCGGCGTCGTCCTTGTCCCGGTTGCGCAGCTCCTTGAAGTTGCTCGACAGGTAGGCGTGAATCTGGCTCGGCACGCCGCCCGCGCCGTCGTAGCGCAGGAAGTTCTGCGCCAGCAGCGCCGACAAATCCAGCATCTCCTCATGCTTGCGCCAGCCGGCGAGCTCGCGGATGAAGTGCGGGTGCACCTCCTGGAAGGTCTGCGGCTTCTTGGTGAGCGACTGCCGCAGCCACCGGATCGCCGAGCCCTCGTCGTCGACGAAGATGGTGAGCTGCAGCAGCTCCTTGGTCTTGAGGCGGCGGCGGTCGTATTCCGCGACCTGCTCGGACAGGAAGAACATGCCGTCCCGTTCGGGAAAGCGCTGCGTCAGCCCGGCGGAGAACTCGGCGGCCGACAGCGGCACCAGCACGCCGCGCTGCACGTGGAAGGCGACCATGCGGTCGAACAGCAGATGGTGCAGCCGCTCGGCGATCACTTCGGCGCGATCCTCTTTGGCGACGAACACCGGCAGTTGGCGCAGATGGGTGCGCACGAAGTCCCACACGCCGTCTTCCGTTCCCGCCAGGGGCCGAAAGCGTTCCTCCAAGCCGTAGTTGGGTTTGTAGGCGGAGATCACCAGGTCTTGCTTGACGGCGGTGGTCGTTACCTGACGGAAGGAACCTTGCTTCTTGTCCAGGGTGCGCACGTCGGCGACCACGAAGCCGGCGGCAAATAGCGCATCCTGGATGGCGTTCCAGACGGCGCTGCGCGAGTTGTGGAAGACGACGGTCATCCAGCGTCCGGGTTTGAGGACGCGGCAATACTCGGCGAAGCAGCGTTGCATGAGGCGTTGATAGTCGGTGATGGTCTTGCCCTTGGCGCGGTCGATGATCGCCTCCGGGCGGCTGGCGGTGAGGACGCGGTGCCAGGATTCGACCAGGAAGTTGAGGTCGGCGTAGTAGATGTTCTCCCCGAACGGCGGATCGGTAAACACGTAGTCGATGGAGTCGTTCGGCAGCGGTGTTGCGCCGCAGTCGCCGGTTGAAACGGCTACGTCGTTTCCGAGGCGAACCTTGCCGAATGCTTTGTGCAGGCGGTCGAGTTTGCCGTCCAGGATGTACCAGGGCGAGACTTCGGCGATCTGGGAACCGACGTAGTAGACCCCTGACAACTGGCGGTTTACTTGTGAGAAATGGGTCGGCCCGTAGCGATTCAGCACGGACATTCCCCAGATCGCCTGCTCCACGAAGAACAGCAGCGCACTCCGCAAACGAGGCTCCCCGCACGCGGTAGCTCGCCGCCATAGCGCGGCCAAGGCATGCGCAGCTCTCGGCAGGAACATCTGGCGGACGCGGCGAGTCTGAGTCGTGCGTACTCGCCCCACCCTGGTCATCTGGCAGTCCGGGAGTTCAGCTGTGGGAAGTTCAACGGGGACATCGAGGTTGTCGACGCGTTCCAACAGGTGTTTGTCATTGGCATCGAGCGGTTTCTGGTGCCGCTTCGATAGCGCCGTGTAGTTCAGGAATACCGGCACCCGTTTGGGCGCGCGGACAACCTGCCCCGACAGAGCATCGAGAGAGGAATCAAAGTGCAAATCCATGCGTTCCTTCTTCTCGACGGCGCCGCAGTGCGGGCATTTGATACTGCTATTGATCCGGGACGTTACCGGATCGAGCGCCGCTTCGAGGAACACGATCTCGCCGGCGCACGCCGGGCACGAAAAAACTTCGCTCCATACCGTGTAGTTGATCCGGCCCTTGCTCTTTCCGTCGGTGTGGAGCGTCTCGTACATCCAGCCAATCTCGTCCGCCACCTCGTCCAGGAGCTGGCGCGCCGCCGCGACGAAGGCGGTCACGTCGAACGGCGTGTTGTAGTTGCCGGCGATGAACGTGGCGGCCGGCGACAGGTCGCCCAGAATCGCGCGGCGCGCTCCCCACTCCGGCGCGGGGCGGCCCTCGTCCCGCCACTGCCGCTCGATCTTCCGCCGGTACTCGGCCGGCGCGGCGCCGCACCACTGCGCGGCGACGCCGGTCATGCCCGAACCGCAGAACCCGTCGAGCACTAGGTCGCCGGGCCGCGTGTAGTGCAGGATCGACGGCACGATCGCCCGGTGCGGCACCTTGGTGTGGTAGCCGTGCGCGCGGTAGAGCGGATCGGTCTTCCCCTCGCTCACGTCGACCGCGAACGGTTCGCGGTGATACGGCTCGCCGGCGTCGTAGGGGCGGCCGTAGTGCCGTATGAAGTCGGCCAGGAACGGGTTGGGGCACGCCGTGTACCAGGGCGGGTCGGAGAGGCGCAAGATGTCCGCGTCCTCGCCGGCGGGAAAGTCGGGCCGCTTGCGCAGCTCCGGCAGCAGCTCCCGCAGCCGCCCCAGGAAGTGGGCGCGCCGCGCGTCCTCGGACGCGAACGTCATGCCCAGGCACTCGACCGGCGCCGGCGTCATCGGCCGTTCGTCGAACAGCCTCCCGCTACCGGCCGTGGCGGGGACCACCTCGCTCCGCTCCTGCCCGCCGGCGGCCTGCTCAGCCATGCCGGCCGCCTGCCGGCGGCGTGACCAGTCTCGCCAGCGTCAATCGCGGCCGTGCCCGTGTCCGACGTCCTGAACGCGGATCAGATCGATGATCGGCATTCGGCGGACCAAACCGCGCACTATGCGGTTATCGCAGTTCTCGTCACTGAGCAGACGGAGCAATCGGCTGGCCTTTGGCGCGTCGCGTGAGTCGTTCGCGCAGGCCGCGCTGATCCGGCTGCGCCGCCTGGACCGTGCGGCGCACGTCTGCGGCCTCGGCATCATGGCGCCGCATGTAGTGGTCGATCTGTTCTTGATGGGTCAGGCAGTAGGCGAGCACTGCATATACGTCGGCGAGCCGTAGCGTGTCGTATGACTGAACGATGGTCTCCGGCGTCGCTCCGCTCCGAAAAGCATCGACTACCACCTCAAGCAGCACACGGGTGTCGCCGATGCGGTAGCCCCCGCGGGTTCCTCTCTGAGTGGGACGGCAACGGGCTCGATCGTCGGCATGGAAGGGAGCGGACTGGCCATCGGAGTCATCGTAGCTCGCCGGCATCTCAATTGCAAGCGCGCGCCGCATTCGATTCGCCGCGCCCCGGAGGACGACCAACGCTAGGACGAAATTGAAGCCGCGCTTGGCACGCTGTCCGACACCGGTCACGACTGGGATCACGATCCGGCGGCCTGGGACCAGCGCCAACGCCGCGGCGACGATTGGACGAGCGCAGGTTGCGGTAGGCCTCCACCGCCGGCAGCTCGGTAGCGATCACCAGGCGCCACGACAGCACCGCATGGAAGAGATTTGCCCTTGATGATCTCGCCGCGCAGGAACTCGACGCCGTCCAGGTACCACTCCTCGTCGGCGAATGGTACGCCGGCCGGGTTGCCGGGGCGCGGGCTCGCAGACGGTTCGGCAAGTAAAAGAAGCCGCCGGCTCCGGTCGCCCCCCCGGCAACCGGAACCCGCGGCTCCTAAGGCGCAACGCGCCCGCGGGCGTGGCGGCTCCCGGTTACCCGGAGGCCCACCACCAAAGGCGGCTCGTTGCGGCCAGCGTCATGCCGTAAGGTACCAGCCCCGCCGCAACTCGTCAACCGCCCGCCCGCCACGGGTGCCAGCCCGCCACTGAGCGCGGTTACGGATACCGAGTCGTCGTCCCATTTGGGTTCCGCGTGATGGTCCCGATTTGCGGATCGAGACACTGAGCAGGGGTCACCGGGATCTCCTGACCACTGAGCGTACGGATTAGAGCGAAGGCCTTCACCACTGCATCAGGGCATGCCTTTGCGATAATGTCCGTAGCGGCAAAGAGTGTCGCTCCAGACGTAATCACGTCGTCAACCACGACGATTCTCCGGGGGTCATCGAAAAGTGGTATCGCCTTGATCGTCTGAAGATGACGGTCCACCGTCCGCCGTCCGTGCGAGGTCGCAGATTTTGGGACCGCCGTCCTCCGCTCCAAAGCTGGCTCCCACCGCTGCGCTATCCCCCGGCTCACCAATGCCTCGGCGATCATCGCCGCCGGCCACACCGTAGGAGTCGGCATTGGAGCATGGCCCGGAACCGGAACTAGGAGAAAGCCGGCACCGAAGTATCCCGGAAACAGGTTGCGATCTTTGATTCGATCGGCTGCCATTTCCATTACCCGAACATTTCCGCTCTTGACGAGAGCGCGCACATGAGTACGAGAGCGCTCCGATAGCGGCTCTGTTCCGCGCGGTGAGTAAATGAGCAATGAAGCGAACTCGATTCTCAGAAAGGTATAGCCTCGTCGAGAATGCGCATTCGTGCGGGAATATCGGCCAAGGCATCCGAAATATTGGTACCGTTCAGCACCTCGGCGCCGTATTCCCTCAGTTTTCCGATCCACTGAATGTCCGTCGACTTGGCCGCAGACTCGAGTATGAACAGCGGGCGGCCGAGCCGAAGTGCTTCCCATCCCTGGTGCCGAGTGCCACTATTCGGACCTGCCTCGACAATAACGGTCGCCGCCGAAAGCAATGCCATCGTTCGGTTGCGTATCGTGAAGTTCATCTTCCGAATCGGCGAGCCTGGTGGAAACTGGGTAACCGCCAAGTGATCACGAATGATCCGTCTTTGGAGCGCGGAATTCCCCGGCGGCGACGTGCGGTCCAACGGGGTGGCGAGCACGGCAACCGTACGGCCTTGATATTTCACCGCCGTCTCGTGAGCAACCGTGTCTATTCCGCGCGCCAAACCGCTCACCACGACGAAATCACGCCGGATCAGCTCCCGTGCGAGCTTGCGAGCCCGACGAATTCCTTCTGGCGATGCCGATCGTGAGCCGACTACTGACACCAGAGTACCCGACTCGAAGATCGAGGCATCGCCGCCGATCCAGAGCTTTTCGGGAGCGTGCTTGTGTTCCATCTCATTGAGGGGGCCAATCAGGTCCTCGACCGTCACCGTCCGCCCGTTATAACGGTCCCGTGATTCGTGTACAGAGTCCACCATGGGGGTTAGGTGCGCTCAGTTGGGGTGGTCTGCGCCCCGGACATCGACCTCGAGTTGCTGCTTGGGCCGCCAAATTTCGGCATCGTCGGTGCCATCGTGGATGGGGACTTCCAAACGGCACCACGAAGACCGTGCCGGCGACCTACCCGATGGTGCATCATTGACTGACCTCCTCGTTGAGCAGCTCTCGGTAGGCGTCGATTATCTCCTGCGTCTCGGAATCACTTCCGCGCCTCCCGGTACCTCGCGCCATTCGTCGACCTGGCAGATTCAACGGCCTCAATGACGGACGGTTGAACGTGCGTGGACGGAAGGTCTCGGAGTTGGTGATTCTCCCGACCCAGTCGCATAAGTAACCGGTCGGTTTCCTGCATCTGCCGGTCGGTCTCTTTCTGGCTCGCCGATACTTCGCGCAGGATGTCCCAGATTTCTTGCGGGGTAGCGGGTGGCCGGGTTTCATTCAAGGTCTCCATCCGTTCGCTCATGCTTCTACGCCCCCGAGTGAGCGGGCCGCCGGAGCGCAGTTCGACTTGCTCCAATCGGTGCAGGCGTTGATCCGTCTGGGCCAAGCGGCGATCCATCTGGTCCAGGCGACGCTCTACATGGCCGACCCGAGTGGCTGGACAGTTCAAGAGGCAGGTTATAAGGTGTATCCGTTCGTTGTCAACCCACCCCTCTACTACAAATCCGGTGGCGGTAGCCGGGGGCGGGGTCAGGGACGGGGTGCCCGTCCCTGTGGATATGTGGACAACCCAGCCTCCAGTCGCGCACGCACCGGGTTCCCGGCGCGTACTGTTTTCAGCCCCATCCCCATGTTCGCTACGCCCCCGCACGTCCGCCCATCGAAGCGTTCCTGCTTGAGGCGGCCCACCACGCGCACGCCGCGGCCCTTGCTCAGGTGCTCGGCGCACACGGTGGCGAGCTTGCCAACGCCGTTCGTTTGTTGCCATCCACGAAGGGGTGGTTCTGGCACAGGTAGTACAGATACGCAGCGGCGACTTCGATCGCGTCCGGTATCAGCGGCTGTCCCATCATCGTCGCCTTGGGCGCCGCCACCGCCGATTCCGATAGCGCTTCGTCGCGAAGTCCTGTCCGCCCGCCATGAGCGTCCAGGACCGCTGCGTGAGTTGCCTTCACCGCGGAGACGGTTGGATGGGCCAGCGGCGCAGTCACGAAAGCCGCTGGAACAGATCCTGGTTCTTCCTTATCAAGCGTTCGGCAACGCTGCCTGCCCGCTTGGCGTCGATGACGGGACGCACCGGCGTGAGCACGATCGAACCGCCCTCGTGAACCGTGACCACGACCTGATCCCCCACCTTGAGACGGGCCAAGTCCATCAGGGCAACGTCGAATAGAATGCCCTGCGAGTTGCCGATTCTCCGCACCGTTCTGGTCACGGCGTAATACTACGTTTTACCCGGCGATGGGTCAAGGCGTCGTCGTGCGTGCACGGCGGCGTCGGCACCGGCCTCCGGGTTGTTCATGGCGGCGACGTCCTGGCGCCGCTTGCCAGCGTCTCATACGACGCGATGGCGGAGGGGCTGCTCACCCGCTTCACCCGCCCGCCACGCACGGTTGACGCGGTGGCCGTGAAACGGTACCGTCATGGGCGGGTCGAGCCGGATGACAAGGCCGACACGGTAGACGCCACACCGTCTACGTGACCGTAGGGTAGCGGCCCGGTGGCGATTCGGTTGGGTAGCGCAACCCCGTCCAAGGCGTACTACGGGGGTACCGAGACAGACCGGCTCTCCTTGGGCGCGGACAAGGCGTGGGAGCGCCGGGGTGCCGGTGATTTCGTCGTTCACTGTGGCGCGGCCGGCACGGCGGTTGCCGTCGCCACGCTGGAAGTTTGATCATATACGTATTGGAGGTTTTCAAAAAGAAGACATGGCATTTACTCTGGACCTTGGGGCCGCCGCGCCCGACTTTGACCTGCCGGGGGTGGACGGCAACCGTTACTCGCTGGCCAGCTTTGCCGGCGCCGACGCGCTGGTGGTGGTGTTCGCCTGCAACCACTGCCCGCACGTCATCGGCACCGAAGACCGCATGAACCAGTTCTACGCCGACTTTCACGACCGCGGCCTGGCGATGGTGTCGATCAACTCCAACGAGACCGACAGCCATCCCACCGACTCGTTCGAGCACATGCAGCAGCGCGCCCGCGACAAGGGGTTCCAATTCGCCTACGTGCGCGACGAGAGTCAGGCCGTCGCGCTCGCCTACGGAGCGCTGCGCACCCCGCACTTCTACCTGTTCGACGGCGACCACAAGCTGCGCTACACCGGGCGCATGGACGACAACACGCTGGACGCCGCCCGCGCCACCACCGGCGAGCTGCGCGCCGCCGCGGCCGCGGTGCTGGCCGGCACGGAGGTGCCCACCCCGCTCACCAACCCGATCGGCTGCAACGTCAAGTGGAAGAATCAGGACAACCACTGGATGCCGCCGGAGGCTTGCGACCTGGTGTGAGCGAGGAGCTGCTGGACCTGGTCGACGCCGGAAACCGGGTGGTCGGCACGGTCCCGCGGGCGCAGGTGCACGGCGACCCCGCCCTGCGCCACCGCGCGGTGCACGTCATGGTGTACGACCGGCGGGGGGCTCTGCTCTTGCAGAAGCGCGCCGCCGGCAAGGACATAGCCCCGGGGCTGTGGGATACCTCGGTGGGCGGCCACTTGGCGGTGGGCGAAAGCTACCCCGCCGCGGCGGTGCGCGAGGCGCGCGAGGAGCTCGGCTTGGTCCTCACCCCCGGCCAGCTTGAACCGCAGCACGAGTACGTCTGGCGGTCGGCGGTGGAGACCGAGCACGTGCGCAGCTTCCGGGTGCGCAGCGACGGGCCGTTCACGGCGCCGCCCGAGGAAATCGAAGAGCTGCGCTTCTGGTCACCGGAGGAGCTGCGCGCGGCAATCGGCAGCGGCGCGCTCACCCCGGTGCTGGAACACGAGCTGGCGCTGGCCGGCATCACCGCCGCCGCCGGCGACGACCCGCCCGGCGTGGCAGGCGCGTCCAGCCCGGAAGCCGCCTACCTGGACCCCGACCCCGGGCCGCGGCTGCCGCCCGCGCCGCCGCCGCGCGCCGCCATGGACGCCGCCACCCGCGGCCTGCACGACGCCATCGACGCGACCATGCGCCGCCTCGGGCGGCCCTACCTGCACCCCGCCGGCGAGACCCTGCAGCTCGACCTGTTCGGCAGCGGGCCGATGGTGGACTGGCAGGAACGCAAGTCCGCCGCGGTGCTGCTCGCCGGCGAACCGTGGTCGGAGCTGCCGCAGACCTACGGGCGCTACGGCACCGAGACCGGGCGCGGCCTGCTCACCGCGGTGCGCCGCCTGGAGCAGGCCGCGGGGGCGGTGCTCACCGACGGCGGCATGCAGGCCTGCGCCCTGGCGTTCGACGTGCTGTTCGCGCCGGGCAGCCACGCGGTGGTCACCCGCAGCGTGTACAACAAGAGCAAGCACTACCTGAGCCGGCTAGCGCAGCGGCAGGGCGGCGAGGTCACGCTGGTGGACGACGGCGACCCGGAGGCGCTGGAGCGCGCCCTGCGCCCCGCCACCTCGCTGCTGTTCACCGAGACCTACAGCAACCCGCTGACGCGGGCGTTGGACCCGCCGCGGCTGGCGGCGGCCGCGGCGCGCGCCCGGGCCGCCGGCGCGCGCCGCCTGCGGGTAGTGGTGGACAACACCATCGCCACCCCCTGGGGACTGCGGGAACCGCTGCTCGCGCTGCCGGAAATCGATCTGGTGGTGGCCAGCGGCACCAAGGCGCTGGCCGGCGAAGACCGCGACATGTGGGGCTACCTGGCCGGCAACAAGCTCGACCTGATCAACGAGGCGATGGACCTGCAGGCGATGCGCGGCGGCATCCTGGACTGGCGCCGCGCCGGCGCCATCCTGGAGGGGCTGGCGGCGGCGGAAGCCCGCTTCGCGCGCCGCTGCGCGACCGCGGCCGCGGTGGCGCGGTTCCTGGCCGCCCACCCGCGGGTGGAGCAGGTGTTCCACCCCTCGCTGCCGGACCACCCGGACGCGGCCGTCGTCGCCGCCCACTACCGGCTGTCGGGGTCGATGGTCAGCCTGCGGGCGCGCGACGCCAACGAGGACGCCACCCGCCACCTGTGCGACGTGCTGGCCATGACCGGCGTGCCGCGCTACGCGCTGAGCTTCGACGGGCTGGCCACCAAGATCAACCACCACCGCTCGGTGTCGGAGTACTTCACCGCCGCCGGCGAGGTGGCGCGCATGGGGGTGGACCGGCTGATCCGCCTGGGCGTGGGGACGGAGGCCGCGGCCGACCTGATCGCCTGCCTCAACTGGGCGCTGTGGCGCGCCCCGCAAATCGCGCCCGAGGAGGTGCGCGCCTGGCAGCGGCGGCGGCGCGCCGAGCTGGGCCTGCCGGACGAGGGCGCGGCGTAGCGCGCCGCGCATGGCAGGCAGCGGAGCCGCGGCGGCGCCGCCGGGCGGGCGCTTCACGGTGGTCGGAATCGGCGAACTGCTGTGGGACCGGTTCCCGGATGGCCGCCGCGAGGTGGGCGGCGCGGTCGCCAACCTCGTCTACCACGCCACCCGGCTCGGCGACCGCGGAGTGCTGGCCAGCCGCGTGGGCCGCGACGCCGCCGGCGACGACCTGGCGGCGCGGTTGCGCGCGCTGGGCGTGGACTGCAGCTACCTGCAGCGCGACGCCGCGCGCCCCACCGGCACGGTCGACGTGACGCTGGCCGGCGGCCACCCCAGCTACCTCATCCATGAGCAGGTGGCGTTCGACTCTCCGGAGCTGGACCGCGGCTGGCAGGAGCTGGCGGCGCGCACCGACGCGGTTACCTTCGGCACCCTGGCGCAGCGCACTCCCGCCGCGGCCGAGGTCATTGGCCGCTTCGTGGCGGCCTGCCCGGCCGGCTGCGTGCGGCTGCTGGACGTCAACCTGCGCCAGCACTTCTGGTCCCCGGAGTTGCTGCGGCGCTCGCTACGCGCCGCCACCGCGGTAAAGCTCAACGACGAGGAGCTGCCGGCGGTGGCGGCCGCGGCCGGAGTCGCGGACGCGGCCCCAGACCGGGCTGCCGGCAGCGCGGCCGCCGCCGCCGTCCTGCTGCGGCTGGCGGAGCGCTACCGGCTGCGCCTGGCGTGTCTGACGCGCGGCGCGCGCGGCAGCCTGCTGGCGGTGCCCGGCGAGCCCGCCGCCGAGCACCAAGGCACCCGGGTAGCGGTTGCCGACACGGTCGGCGCCGGCGACGCCTTCGCCGCGGCGGTGCTGTACCACCTGCTGCGCGGCAACGGCCTGCGGCACATGGCGGCCGCGGCCAACGACTACGCCGCCTTCGTGGCCACCTGCCGCGGCGGCACCCCGCCGGTCCCTGAAAAAATCCTGCGCCGCGCCCGCGCCGGGACGCCGCCATGACGACGACGGCGCCCGCGCTGGTCGACACCCACTGCCATCTCGACGACGCGCGCTTTGCCGCTGACGCGGACGCGGTGGTGGCGCGCGCCGCGGCCGCGGGCGTCACCCGGGCGGTCATCCCGGCGACCACGGTGGCCAGCGCCCGCGCCGCCCTGGCGCTGGCCGCGCGCCACCCCGGGCTGCGCGTGGCGGTGGGGGTGCACCCGCTATGGTGCGCGGAGCAGGGCTGCCTGAGCGCAGCGATTGACCAGCTCCGCGAGCTGGCGCAGGCGCCGGCGGTGGTCGCCGTCGGCGAGATCGGCCTCGACTTCCGGCGCGGCACGCAGCCGGAGCTGCAGGCGCGCTGGCTGGACGCCCAGCTCGACTTGGCGGCGGCGGTCGGCCTGCCGGTCATTCTGCACAACCGGGACGCCACCGCGCAGTTGCTGGCCCGGTTGCGCGCCTGGGGCCAACGCGCAGCGCTGCCGCGCCCCGCAGGGGTGCTGCACGCCTTCTGCGCCGGGCGCGGCGCCGCCGACTGGGCGCTGGCCGCCGGCTTCTACCTCGGCGTCGGCGGCATGCTCACCTTTCGCAACGCCGGCGACCTGCGAACCATGGCCGCCGCGCTGCCGGCCAACCGCCTGGTGCTGGAAACGGACGCTCCCTACCTGACCCCCGAACCGTTGCGGGGGCGCCGCAACGAACCCGCCTTCGTGCGCCACGTGGCGGCGCGGCTGGCGCTGCTGCGCGGCGCCGAGGCGGAGCAGATCGCCCTGCAGACCACCGCCAACGCGCTGCGCCTGTTCCCGCGCCTCGCCGCCGATTGAGGCGCTTCCGTACCGCGCCGAACATAAGGGTAGGTGGTCGGCTTCTTCAGCGCCGGGCGCGGTTCCATTGACCGGCGTATCACGAGGGCCTATTCTTGCGGGAACATGAGGGGTAGGTCGGTCCGCTTTCTGTGCCTGCTGAGCCTGCTGGCGGCGCTGACCGGTTGCTCGCTGAATCGCTTCGCTACCGAGACGGTAGCCAGGATGATCAGCGGAAGCGGCTCCAGCACCGTCATGGCCGGCGACGCCGACGCGCAACTCGTGGGCGAGGCGATGCCCTTTACCCTCAAGCTCCACGAGCTGTTGCTCGCCGAACTGCCGGAGGACCCGCCGTTGCTGCTGGCCACCGGCCGCGCCTTCGTGGTGTACGCGGCGCTCTACGTGCAGCGCCCGGCGGAGCGCCTGCCAAGCCGCGAGATCGACTTGCGCGTCGCCGAGCTGGAGCGCGCCAAGGCCCTCTACCTGCGCGCCCGCGAGTACCTGCTCACCGGCACCGCCGTGCGCCACCCCGGGTTCCGCGAGCGGCTGGCGGAGGGGGACGCAGAGGGCGCGCTGGCGCTCACCGACGCCTCCAGTATCGATTACCTCTACTGGCTGGGCGCCGCATGGCTGGCCGCGATCACCACCGATCCGCTGGACGTTACGTTGTCCGCCGACACCTTGCGCGCCGGGGCGATGCTGGAACAGGTGGCGGCCTGGGACTCGACCTATGCCGGCGGCGCGGTGCACGACGTTCTCATTGCCTATTACGGCGGCATTCCCGAAGCGCTCGGTGGTGGGGCGGAGCGCGCCCGGCGCCACTTCGAGCTGTCGGTGGCCGCCTCGGGCGGCACCCGGGCGCGGCCCTACGTAGCGATGGCGGGCGTGGCGATCCGCGCCCAGGACGCGGCGGAGTTCCGCAACCTGCTGCAGGCGGCCCTCGCCGTCTCGATGGAGGGGGAGGACTACCGGCTGCAGAACGCGCTCGATCAGGAACACGCCACTTGGCTGCTGGCGCACATGGAGGACTTCTTTCTTGACCCGTAACGCGATTGGTTTCCTGCGGCCGGCGGCGCTGGCCGCACTGCTGCTCCTGACGTCCGCCGCCGTTGCGCCGGCGCTGACCATCAAGCTGGGCACGGTGGCGCCCGCCAACTCCCCCTGGGACCTGGTGCTGCGCCGCTTGGCCGCGGACTGGTCGCGGATCTCCGACGGCGAGGTGGAGTTGAAGATCTTTCCCGGCGGTATCGCCGGGGATGAACCCGACATGATCCGCAAGCTGCGCATCGGCCAGCTTCAGGCCGCGACCCTGACCGCCGGCAGCCTCAACGACATCTATCCCGGCATGCTGGCGCTGGCGTCGCCAATGCTGATCCGTACCGACGCCGAGATGATCGCGGTGCTGGAGGAGATGGCCCCGTTCTTCGAGGAACAACTGGAAGAGCGCGGCCTGGTGGCACTGATGTGGGCGCCGATCGGCTGGGTCAAGTTCTTTGCCCGCGAACCGCTGCGCACGCTCGCCGACCTCCGCCGCCAGACCCTGTGGATCGGCGACGCCGGAGCCGCCGAAATTCGCGCCTGGCAGCAGGCCGGCTTCGAGGTGGTGGCGCTGCCGCTCACCGAGGTCACCACCGCACTGCAGAGCGGCATGATCGACGCCTACCTGGCGAGCCCGCTGGCGGCGGCCTCGTTTCAGTGGTTCGGCCTCGCCCCGCACATGAACGACCTGCGCCTGGCGCCGCTGTACGGCGCGCTGGTGGTGAGCAAGCGCGTCTGGGAGCGGGTTCCCGAAAGCCTCCGCCCACGCCTGCGCGCGGTGGCAACCGCGGCGGCGGAGCGGCTGAGCGCAAGCGCGCACGAACAGGACGACTTGGCGGTGCACGTGATGCGCGCCCACGGCCTGCAGGTCTACGACGCCACGCCGGCGTTGGAGCAGGAGTGGGGCGACACGGTGCGCCGCGAGTTCGGCGGCCTGATCGGCGAGGTGATCGACCCGGACGCCTACCAACTGGTGACCGACACGGTCGCCGCCTACCGCGCCCGCACCGCCGGCGCTGATTGACGCCGCCGCCGCCCGCGCCGCCACCAGGGCCGCCACCCGCCGGACCGCCGGGCGCGCCGGCTGACCCCGGCGCGCCCGGCGGCGGGCTGCTGGCGCGGCTGGAAGATGGCGTCGTAACCGCCGCGCTGCTGCTGCTGGCCCTGCTGCCGGCGCTGAACGCGGCCATCCGGCTGCTGTTCGGCGGCGGCGTAGCGGTCACCACCGAGTACGTGCGCCACCTCACGCTGTGGGTGGCGCTGCTGGCCGGCATCGTCACTACCCGCCAGGGCGCCCATCTGGCGCTCAGCAGCGGCCTGCACCAACTGCCCGGCCCCTGGGGCGAGCGCCTGCGCGCCGCGGCCAGCGCCGTTGCGGTGGCGGTGACCACCGCGCTCGCCGCCGGCGCGTTGTCGCTGCTGCTGCTGGCGTTCGATCCCGGGCAGCGGGTGGGCGCGGTCCCGATCCGGGCCGCGGTCGCCATTCTGCCGCTGGGGTTCGCGGCGATCGCGGCGCGCTTCGCGGCAGCCGCGTTTGCCCGCCGGCGCGGGCGCTGGGCGGTGCTGGCGGCGGTTCCGCTGGGCCTGCTGATCGGCTGCGGGCCGCTGGTCAACAGCCTGCAGGTCATCGCCCCGGCCTATTTTCCGAGCTACGCCCTGGTCGAGGCCGTCGCCGGCGCGGCCACCGCCTTGCGCCTGCCGCTGGTGCTGGCGCTGGTGGCGGCGGCCTTTATCGGCACCCCGATCTTCGTGCTGCTGAGCGGCTTTACCCTGCTGCAGTTCCTGGCCACCGGCGGCGCCCCGGAAGTGGTGGCCGACGAAGCCTACGCCATGCTGTCGCAACCGCTGGTGCCGGCGCTGCCGCTGTTCACCTTCGCCGGCTTCGTGCTTTCCGAAAGCAAGGCCGGCGAGCGCCTGATCCGGGTGTTCCGCACCTGGTTCGGCTGGTTCCGGGGCGGCCTCGGGGTGATGGCGGTGGTGCTGTGCGCCTTCTTTACCACTTTCACCGGGGCCTCGGGGGTGACCATCCTGGCGCTTGGCGGCCTGCTGCTCTACATGCTGGTCCGCAACGGCTACCGCAACGACTTTGCGGTGGGGCTGCTGACCTCCTCCGGCAGCATCGGGCTGCTGTTTCCCCCGGCGCTGCCGATCATCATGTACGGCGTAATCGCCCAGATCGACATCCGGCAACTGTTCGTGGGCGGCTTTCTGCCGGGGGTGGTGATGGTGGTGGCGCTGGCCGGCTACGCGCTGCTGCACGGCGCGCGGCGGCGGGCGGCGGGCGCGGCTGCCGGCGCCGAGGCCGCGGCGCGGCGGGAGCCGGCGGCGGCCTTCAGCCTGCGGCAGGCGCTGCTGGCGGCGCGCGGCGCGGCCTGGGAGCTGGCGCTGCCGCTGGTGGTGGTGCTGCTCTACTTCGGCGGCGTCACCACCCTGGTGGAGACCGCCGCGGCCGCGGCCCTCTACGTGCTGCTGGTGGAGATGGTCGTGCACCGCGACATAACCGTGCGCACGCTGCCGCGGGTGCTGGCCAAGTGCACGCCGATCATCGGCGGGGTGATGGTGATCCTGGCGGTGGCGCGCGGCCTCTCCTACTTCATGGTGGACGCGGAGGTGCCCGCCCGGCTGGTGGAGTGGGTGAGTTCCGGTATCAGTTCGCGGCTGCTGTTCCTGATCCTGCTCAACCTCACGCTGCTGGCGGCCGGGGCGCTGATGGACATCTTCTCCGCCATCGTGGTGCTCGGCCCGCTGCTGATCCCGCTCGGCATCTCCTACGGCGTGCACCCCGTTCACCTCGGCATCATCTTTCTGGCCAATCTGGAGCTCGGCTACCTCACCCCGCCGGTGGGCATCAACCTGTTCCTGTCTTCCTACCGCTTTGAGCGCGATCTGGTATCGATCTACCGCACCGTGGTGCCGTTTCTGATCCTGCTCTTCGCCGTGGTCATGGTGATTACCTACGTGCCCGCGCTGACCACCGGGCTGCTCTCGGTTATCCGCTTCTGACGATGACGGCGGAGCGCCCTTCGGGCTACTCTAAGCGCGGACGTGGCATGGTGATGGATCCGCATCTGCGGCGCTATTGGAACCGCTGGCGCTGGGCGACCTGGCTGCTTTCCGCCACGGTACTGGCCTCGCTCGGGATCGGCGCCGGCATCGGCTGGCAGGGCAAGAGCACCGCGGTGCGCGTTACCGACATTGTCATCGCCGTGGTCTCCTGCGCGGCCACCTTTCTGTTCCTGCGCTGGGCCGCCGGCGCCGTGCGCCGCTTCAACGACCGCTACCTGATGCCCCCCGCCAAGGCCGCGGCGCTGGTCGACGAGGCGCTGGCCAAGGGGCTGCTGCCGGGCTCCTACCGGCGCTCCCCGGCGCGCGACCGGCGCGTGGCCAAAACCATTCGCTACGACCGCAAGATCGGCTTTACCGAGGCTGAGATCGAGAAGGATCTCGAGGATTTCGTCTCCTCCTGACCTGACCCTGACCGGCGCGCTTGATTCGACGCGCCGCCCGGGGTTAGGCTGCCCGGAGAGCGGAGGTTCGACGGGCCGTGGCCAACACGCGCGAGCAAATTCCCTACCTGCTGCAACTCCTCGATGACGACGCCGCCGGAGTCCGGCGGCGGGTGATGCACGAGCTCGAGGAGTTGGGCCCGCAACTGGAGTTGCTGGCGCAGCCGCACCTGCCGGATCTCAACTCGGAACAGCACGGCGCCTTGCAACGGGTGTTGACGCGCCAGCGCAAGAACTGGTTGCGCCGGCAGTGGCCGCGCTGGGGCGTCGCCGGCGGCCGCACGGCGCAGATCGAGACCGCGCTGAGCCTCATCGCCCGGTTCCAATTGGGGGTCGACTTTCCCTTTTCCCTGAGCGAGATGCTCGACGGCGTGGCGGCCGAGGCCGGCGCCTCGCGGCGGCGCCGCAACGCCTTCGGCCTGGCCAAGTTCCTGTTTGAGGACTACGGCCTGCGCGGCAACCGCGACGACTTCTACAATCCCCTCAACAGCAACCTGATCTCGGTGCTGCTCTCCAAGCGCGGCATCCCGCTCAGTCTGGTCGCCGTCTACGTGTTGGTGGGGCACCGCCTCGGGCTGGACATAGAAGGCTGCAACGTGCCGCGCCACTTCCTGGCGCGCGCCATCCACGACGGGCGCATCGTGCTGATCGATTGCTTTGACCGCGGGCGCGTGGTGGAGGCCGAGAAGCTGATCGGGCGCGCCTCGCTCAACCAGCGCCAACTGCAGGTGCTGCGCGGCGGCGCCAGCGCGGTGCGGACCATCCAGCGCGTGTTGCACAACCTGAACCACGCCTACCGCCACGCCGGCGAGCACGAGCTCAGCGCCTTCATGATCGAGCTGCTCGGCAGCACCGCCCGGCGCCAGGCCGGCTGAAGCGCGGCCCGGTGGGCGCCGGCCTGCCCGCGGCGAGCGCGCCGGCCGCGGCGGCGGCCGCGGCGGCGGGCGCCGCCCGTTCCCGCGCCGGCGCGCCGGTCACCGTGGAAGGGGTAGTGGCGCGGGTGGTCTACTCGCAGGAGCAGAGCGGCTTCGCGGTGGTGGCCCTGCAGGCGCAGGCGGGGGCCGCCGAGGTAATCGCCGTCGGCAGCCTGCTGGGGATGCAGCCGGGCGAGTCGGTGCGCCTGTCCGGCGGCTGGAAGCGGCACCCCAAGTATGGGCGCCGCTTCGAGGTGGAGTCGTACGCCACCATCACGCCGCGCACCGCGGCCGGGCTGGAGCAGTATCTCGGTTCGGGGCTGGTGCCCGGCATCGGCCCCGGGTTCGCCCGCCGCATCGTGTCTCACTTCGGCCTCGACACCCTGGAGGTGCTCGACCACGCCAGCCGGCGCCTGCGCGAGGTGCCCGGCATCGGCGCCACGCGCGCCGAGCGGGTGGCGCAGGCCTGGCGCGGGCAGCGGGAGCAGCGCACCACCATGCTGTTCCTGCAGTCGCACGGCATTTCCGCCGCCCACTCGCGGCGCATCTACCGGCATTACGGGAGCCGCGCGCGCGCGGTGCTGCAGCAGGACCCCTACCGCGTGGCGGCGCAGGTTCCCGGCATGGGATTCCACACCGCCGACCGCATCGCCGCCAAGCTCGGCATCGCGCCCGATTCCCCGCAGCGCATCGAGGCCGCGGCGCTGCACGAGCTGAACGCCGCGGCCGGCGCCGGCGACGTCTATCTGCCGGCCCCGGTCCTGCGGCAGCGCACCGCCGACCTGCTCAAGCTCATCGACGTGCGCCCGGCGGAAGCGGCGCTCGAGGCGCTGCGCGCGGAGGGCCGGGTAGTCGGCGAGCAGCTCCCGCAACCGGCCGGCGACCCGGTGGCGGCGCAGTACCTGCCGGCGCTGTTCGCCGCCGAGCAGCGCGCCGGGGAGCGGATCGCCGCCTTGTTGGAGGCCGCCGCGGCTGGGGCCGGGAGCGGCGGCGGGGGTGGGCCGCGCGCGGCGCTGAGCGAGGCCGGGGGCGGCATCGTGCTGGCGGCGGCGCAGCGGGCCGCCGCCGAGGTGCTGCTGCGCAGCAAGGTGGCGGTGCTCACCGGCGGCCCCGGCACCGGCAAGACCACCCTGGTGCGCTGGATTGCGGACGGCTTTACCCGCGCCGGCGCCCGCGTGGCGCTGGCCGCGCCCACCGGCCGCGCCGCCAAAAGGCTGGAGGAGTCCACCGGCATGGCCGCCGGCACCATCCACCGGCTGCTGGAGTTCAGCCCCCGCGACGGCGCCTTTACCCGCAACCGGTCGCGCCCGGTGGCGGCCGACCTGCTGGTGATCGACGAGGCGTCGATGGTGGACGTGCGCCTGCTGGCGGCGCTGCTGGAGGCCACCCCGGCGGGTTGCCGGGTGCTGTTCGTGGGCGACGCCGACCAGCTCCCGTCGGTGGGGCCGGGCGCGGTGCTGGCCGAGCTGGCGGCCGTTCCCGGCCTGCCCACGGTACGGCTCACCGAAGTGTTCCGGCAGTCGGCGGCGAGCCGGATCGTGCAGGCCGCGCACGCCATCAACCGCGGCGCGTTCGATCCCAAGCGCCTGCCCGCGGCCGGCGGCGACTTCTACTTTATCCCGCGGCGCGAGCCGGAAGCGATCGCCCAGACCGTGGAAGCGCTGGTCACCGAGCGCATCCCGGGCCGCTTCGGCCTGGACCCGCAACGCGACGTGCAGGTGCTGTCGCCGATGAACCGCGGCCCGCTGGGCACGGTGCAACTCAACGTTCGCCTGCGCGAGCGCCTCAACCCGGCGCCGCCCGGGGCCGCCGGCGGCGCCGCGCTACGCCGCGGCGACCGCGTCCTGCAAACCCGCAACAACTACCAGTTGGAGGTGTTCAACGGCGACGTCGGCCACGTCGCCGAGGTAGACGCCGACAGCGGCGACCTGCAGGTCGACTTCGGCGGCCGCCGCGTGGCGTACGCCGGCGCCGACCGCGACGACCTGGCGCCGGCCTACGCCATCTCCATTCACCGCGCCCAGGGCAGCGAGTTTCCGGCGGTCGTGATCCCCGTGCACACCCAGCACTTCGTGATGCTGCGGCGCAACCTGCTCTACACCGCGGTCACCCGCGGCAAGCGCCTGGTGGTGCTGGTGGGCAGCGAGCTGGCGGTGGCCATGGCCGCGCGGCGCGGCGCCGAGCGGCCCCGCTTCTCGGCCCTGGCGCTGCGCGCCACCCGCGCGGCCGAAGCGCCGGGCGCGCGCCGCGCCTGACCGTGGCCGCCGCCGGAGCATCCGGTGCCGCCGACGGCCCCGCTTCCGCGGCGGCGGAGTTGGAGGGCTGGTCGCGGATCGGCCTCGGCACCTGGGCGCTGGGCGGCGCCGGCTGGCGCTACGCCTGGGGGCGGCAGGACGACGCGCTTTCCGCGGCCACCATCGTGCGGGCGGTGGAGCTGGGCATCAACTGGATCGACACCGCGCCGGTGTACGGCGTGGGCCACGCCGAGACCGTGGTGGGACGCACCCTGGCCGCCCACGGGCTGCGCGGGCAGGTGCGGCTGGCCACCAAGTGCGGCTTCCTGTGGCAGCCGGGCAGCCGCCGCGCCTACCCGCGCCTGACCCGCGCCAGCGTGTTCCGCGAGGCCGAGGCCAGCCTGCGCCGGCTGGGCACCGACTGCCTCGATCTCTATCAGATCCACTGGCCCGGCCCCGACTGCGACCTGGACGCGGCCTGGGAGTCGATCGGGCGCCTGCGGGAGCAGGGCAAGGTGCGCGCCGGCGGGGCGTGCAACCTGCAGCGCGCGGACCTCCTGCGCCTGCACCGGGCGCGGGCGGCGGCCTCGCTGCAGTTGCCCTACCACCTGCTGCAGCGCGCCGCGGAACGCGGCTTGCTGCCGTGCTGCGCCGCTCACGGCATCGCCGCGCTCGCTTACAGCCCGCTCGCCTCCGGCATCCTCACCGCCGGCTTCGACGCGAAGCGCCGCCGCCGCCTGCCCGGCGACGACTGGCGCTCCCGCGCCGCGGCCTTCAACCCGCCGCAACTCGACGCAAATCTGCGCGCCGCGGCCGCGCTGCGCGAGTATGCCGCCGCGCACGGCGGGCGCGCCGAGCAGTACGCCATCGCCTGGGCGGCCGGCCACCCGGCGGTGCGCGGCGTGATCGTGGGGGCGCGCACGCCGCAACAGCTCAGCGCCGCCGCCGGCGGCGGCGTGCTGCCGCTCAGCGGCGCCGCCCGCCGGCAGCTCGGCGCGCTGCTCGAAGCCGCCGCGGGCGCGCGCTGACGCGGGCGCTACGGCGCTATGGCGTAGCGGGGGGCGCGGCGGAGGGCGCCGGCAGGCGGCTGCGGATCGTCTCCGCGATGCGCTCGGCGTGGTGGCGGGCGTGTTCGATGAACACGCTGCCGGCGACGGTGCCGGCCAGCAGCCCGCCGCATACGAACAGGCCGGGGAGCGCGGTCTCGAAGGTTGCCGGATCATGCTCCGGTACCGCGCTGCGCGGGTCGGCGGCTATCCCAAGGCCGCGCAACAGGGCGTCGGTGGGGCGGTAGCCGACCTGGAACAGCACCGCGTCGTTGGCCAGCCGCTCCTCGCCGACGGGACCGCGCAGCACGATGGCCGCGGGCTCCACCCGCTCCACCGCGCTGCTGAAGCGGGCGGCGATGCTGCCGTCGGCGATGCGGTTTTCCAGCTCCGGGCGCACCCAGTACTTCACCGCTCCGCGCAGGGCCGCGGCGCGGTGAACCAAGGTTACCTGGGCGCCGGCGCGCAGCAGGTCAAGGGCGGTCTCGGCGGCGGAGTTGCCGCCGCCCACCACCGCCGCGCGGCGCCCGTAGTAGGGGTGGCCGTCGTGGTAGTAGTGGGAGCACTTGGGCAGCTCCTCGCCCGGGATGCCGAGGCGGCGCGGCGTATCGAAGAAGCCGGTGGCCACCACCAGCGCCGCGCACTGGACGCTGCGCTCAACGCCGCAGTGCTCGACCGTCAACTCGAAGCCGCGGCCACGGCGGCGCGCGGCGGTGACCGTGCGCCCGGTGCGCACCGGCAGCGCGAAGTGGTCGGCGGCGGCGCGGTAGTAGGCGACCGCCTGGCGCCGGCTCGGCTTCGGGTCGGGGCAGGCGAACGGCAGGCCGCCGATGGCCAGCTTCTCCGGCGTGGAGAAAAAGGTCATGTCGGTGGGAAAGTGATAGATGCTGTTGACCACGGTGCCCTTCTCCAGAACGACGTGGCCGATCCCGGCGCGCCGGGCGGCGATGGAGCAGGCCAGCCCGGCGGGGCCGGCGCCAACGATGATCAACTGGCGGGATTGCATGGCGTGGTGACGCGCGAACGGCGCCCGCGGCAGCATAGCAGAGCGCGGCCGGCGCAGACACCCGCCCGCCGCCGCGCTACGCTACGCCGAGTGGAGCAAAGCATGCCGGCGTTGCCGGACGCGGGCGCGGTGGCGCGGTTCCGGCGGCGCGTGTACGCCCACTACCGGCGCCACCGGCGGGTGCTGGCGTGGCGCGAAACCCGCGACCCGTACGCCATCCTGGTGTCCGAGGTAATGCTGCAGCAGACCCAGGTGGCGCGCGTGAGCCGCTACTACCCGCGCTTTCTGGAGCGCTTCCCGGAGGCGGCGGCGCTGGCCGTGGCGCCGGTGCGCGCGGTGCTGGAGCAGTGGAGCGGGCTCGGCTACAACCGCCGCGCCCTGGCGCTGCAGCGCGCCGCGCAGGCGGTGGTGCGCGAGCACGGCGGCGCCGTTCCCGCCGACCGCGGCGCGCTGCTGCGGCTGCCGGGAATCGGCCCGGCCAGCGCCGGCGCGCTGCTGGCGTTCGCCTTTGACCGCCCGGCGGTGTTCATCGAAACCAACGTCCGGCGCGTCTACCTGGATCAGTTCTTCCCCGCCGCGGCCGCGGTCCCGGACCGCGCCCTGCTGCCCCTGGTGGAGCGCACTGTGGACCGGCGCCGCCCGCGCCGCTGGTATTACGCGCTGATGGACTACGGCGCCGCGCTCGCCCGCGGCGGCGCCAACCCCAACCGGCGCAGCGCCCATTACGCCCGCCAGAGCCCCTTTGCCGGCTCCACCCGCCAGCTCCGCGGCCTGATCGTGCGCCTCCTCACCGAGCGGCGCTGCCTGAGCTGCCGCGAACTGCGCGCCCGCTGCGCCGCCGCGCTCGGCGAAGCGTCCGCGCCCGGCGACCGCCTGACCGGCGTGGTGGACGCCCTGGCGGCGGAACGGTTCCTGGAGCGCCGCGGCGCGCGGGTGTGCATCGCCGGGGCCGCCGGCCGCCATGCCGAGCCGCGCCGCCCCACCGCGCCGCCGCGGGACCAGGTTGCCAGCCGGTGATACAAGTGATACTGTAGTAAGTCCGCGCCCGCGGCGGCGGCCCGCTTGCCGGCTGCCCGCGGCGGCAAAGCGGAATCCCGGGGAGGGTTGTCCAAGAAGATGGCGGGCGGGCGCTCGTTCGGCGCTATCAATCTCAGACAGGTGCCGTTGAGTCTGCGCGAGCAGTTTCGCGCCTTGTGCGCGTTGCGCGGCACCACCATGACCCGCCGCCTGATCGATCTGATCGAGGCGGACGTGGAGCGCGCGCGCGACCGCGGCGAGTATCTGCCGGTCATCACCCGGACGCTGGATGAGGAAGTACGGATCAGCGGCCAGAGAGAACTCTGGCCCGACTAAACGACAGGAGAGGGGTACATGAGCCTGATGGTCATCAAGCGCACCGGGGAGGTGGTCGACTTCGACCGCGAGCGCATTCGCGTAGCGATTTCGAAGGCGATCCGCGCCACCGCGCCGCGCGACCAGTGGGACTCGCTGGAGAACGGCACGCTGAGCGCGGTGGTGACGGGCGTGATCAGCGAGATCGATTCCCGCTTCATCGAGCTCTACCCCAACGTCGAGAACATCCAGGACATCGTCGAGAAGCACCTGGTCAAGAACGGCCTGTACGAGATCTCCAAGGCGTACATCCTGTACCGCGCGGAGCGCCAGCAGGCGCGCGAGCAGCGCAAGGAGCGGGTGGCGCGCGAGTCGCTGCTCGGGCGCCTCACCGTGCAGACGCGCAACGGGCGCAAGGTGCTGTTCGACATCGCCAAGCTCAACCGCAGCATCGAGCGCGCCGCGGCGGGCGCGAGCGGCCCCGGCGGCCCCAGCCTGAGCGCGGCGGTGGCCGTGGACGAGGTGGCGCGGGAGACGATCCGCAACATCTACGACGGCATCTCCACCACCGAGATCGAGAAGGCGCTGCTGCTCGCCTGCGCCTCGTTCATCGAACGCGACCCGGCCTACAGCCATCTTGCCGCGCGGCTGTTCCTGCAGCGCATCTACAAGGAGGTGCTCGGCGCCCCGCTGCACCGGGAGCGCCTGGACGCCGACTACCGGCAGGCGTTTCGCGACGGGCTGCAGCGCGGCGTGGACGGCGGCGCCTTTGACCCGCGCCTGTTGAACTTCGACCTGGACCGGCTGGCCGCCGCCCTGCTGCCGGAACGGGACGACCTGCTGCTCTACATGGGCGTGCAGACCCTCTACGAGCGCTACTTTACGCGGCTTGAGGGCGCGGTGGTGGAAGCGCCGCAGGCGTTCTGGATGCGCGTGGCGATGGGGGTGGCGCTGGCCGAGGAGCAGCCTGACGATCAGGCAATCCGCTTTTACGAGCTGATGTCCAGCCTGCGCTTCGTGGCCTCCACCCCCACCCTGTTTCACGCCGGCACCCGCCACCCGCAGCTCAGTTCCTGCTACCTGACCACCATCGACGACGACCTCACCAGCATCTTCAAGGCGCTGAGCGACAACGCCCAGCTCTCCAAGTGGTCGGGCGGCCTGGGCAACGACTGGAGCAACATCCGCGCCACCGGGGCGACCATCCACAGCACCGGCGTGGAGAGTCAGGGCGTGGTGCCGTTCCTGAAGATCGCCAGCGACGTCACCCTGGCGATCAACCGCAGCGGCAAGCGCCGCGGCGCCACCTGCGCCTACCTGGAGTCGTGGCACCTGGACATCGAGGACTTCCTCGACCTGCGCCGCAACACCGGCGACGAGCGGCGCCGCACCCACGACATGAACACCGCCAACTGGATCCCGGACCTGTTCATGAAGCGGGTACTGGCGGACGCGGAGTGGACGCTGTTCTCGCCGGACGAAACGCCCGACCTGCACCGCCTCTACGGGCGCCGCTTCGAGGAGCGCTACCGCCACTACGAGGCGCTCGCCCGCTCCGGCAAGCTCAAGCGGCACCGGGTACTGCCGGCCACCAAGCTGTGGCGCAAGATGCTCGGCATGCTGTTCGAGACCGGGCATCCCTGGATCACCTTCAAGGACCCGTGCAACGTCCGCAGCCCGCAGGATCACGCCGGCGTGGTGCACAGCTCCAACCTGTGCACGGAGATCACGCTCAACACCTCGGCTCAGGAGACCGCGGTGTGCAACCTGGGCTCGGTCAACCTGGAAAAGCACGTAAGCGCCGCGGGCATTGACCGCGAGCTGCTGGCCGACACGGTGAGCACCGCCCTGCGCATGCTGGACAACGTGGTGGACGTCAACTTCTACCCGACGGAGGAAGCCAAGCGCTCCAACCTGCGCCACCGCCCGGTGGGGCTGGGGATCATGGGCCTGCAGGACGCCCTGTTCAAGCTCGACCTGGCGTTCGAGGACCCCGCCGCCCTCACCACCGTCGACCGCATCATGGAGCTGATCTCCTACCACGCGATTCTGGCGTCGTCGCGGCTTGCCGCCGAACGCGGGCCCTACGAGAGCTACGCCGGCTCCAAGTGGCAGCGCGGCCTGCTGCCGCACGACACCCTGAAGCTGCTGGAGGAGGAGCGCGGCATGGCGCTGGAGGGGGAGCAGGGCGGGGTGCTCGACTGGGAGCCGGTGCGCGCCCACGTCGCCCGCCACGGCATGCGCAACTCCAACACCATGGCGATCGCGCCCACCGCCACCATCTCCAACATCGCCGGCTGCTTTCCGAGCTTTGAGCCGCCCTACAAGAACATCTACGTAAAGAGCAACATCAGCGGCGAGTTTACGGTGATCAACCCCTACCTGGTGGCCGACCTGCGCAACGCCGGGCTGTGGAGCCGGGAGCTGGCCGACGAGCTCAAGTTTCACGACGGCAGCCTGCAGCGGATGCGCCACCTGCCCGAGCACCTGCGGCGCAAGTACAAGGTGGCGTTCGAGATCGACCCGATCTGGTACCTCCGGCTGGCGGCCGCGCGCGGCAAGTGGCTGGACCAGAGCCAGTCCCTCAACGTGTTCATGCAGGGCACCTCGGGCCGCCTGCTGAGCGAGATCTATCAGTTCGCCTGGAAGCTGGGGCTCAAGACCACCTACTACCTGCGCACCATGGCGGCGTCGCAGGTGGAAAAGGCCACCCTGGGGGCGGCCTACGGCTTTACCCAGCGCCGCGCCGCCGCCAACGGAGCGGCCGCCGGCAACGGCGCGCACGCGGCCGCCGGCGACAACGGCAACGGCAACGGCGCGGTCACCGGCGCCCGGCCCGAGCCGGCGCCGGCGGCGGTCGGCGCCGCGGCGCGGCAGGAGTGCGCCGACGGCGAGACGTGCGAAGTGTGCCAGTAACCCGATGGCGATCATCAGCGCGGCCGCCACCGACCCCAACAAGATCCTGCCGCTGAGCTACCCCTGGGCGCGCGAGTACTACAAGAACGGCGTCGCCAACAACTGGGTGCCGGAAGAGGTCTCCATGCAGAAGGACGTGGAGCAATGGAAGTCGGCCGACGTGCTCAGCGCCACCGAGCGCCGCCTGATCCTCCGCAACCTGGGGTTCTTCTCCACCGCCGAGTCGCTCACCGCCAACAACATCGTGCTGGCCGTGTACCGCCACGTGACCAACCCGGAGTGCCGCCAGTATCTGCTGCGGCAGGCGTTCGAGGAAGCGATCCATACCGACACCTTTATCTACTGCTGCGACTCCCTCGGCCTCGATCCCGAGGAGATCTACACCATGTATCACACCGTCCCCAGCATCCGCGAAAAGGATGGCTTCGTGATCGACCTCACCCACTCGATCTTCGATCCCGCGTTCACCACCGCCGGCGTCGACAACGTGCAGCGCTTCCTGCGCGACCTGATCGGGTACTACGTGATCATGGAGGGCATCTTCTTCTACGCCGGGTTCGCGATGATGCTGGCGCTCAAGCGGCAGGGCAAGATGATCGGCATCGGCGAGCAGTTCGAGTTCATCATGCGCGACGAGAGCGTGCACCTGGCGTTCGGCTGCGACCTGATCAACACCATCAAGCGGGAATACCCCGCCGCCTGGAGCGCGGAGCTGCAGGCCGAGACCATTCGCCTGGTGCGGCGCGGGGTGGAGTACGAGCAGGCCTACGCGCAGGACGCCTGCCCCGAGGGATTGCTCGGCATCAACGCGGCGCAGTTCGCCAACTACGTGGAGTACGTTGCCGACCGGCGGTTGGAGCGCATCGGCCTGGCGCGCCAGTACGACACGCCCAACCCGTTCCCGTGGATGGGGCAGACCATGGACCTGAACAAGGAAAAGAATTTTTTTGAGACCAGAGTGACCGAATACCAGACCGCCGGCGCTCTGGAGTGGGACTGACCGGCCCGCAGGAGCTCCGGGAGGGGCAGGTCCTGACCGGCCCGCAATTCAGCGAGCCGATGCTGGTGGAGACGGTGCGCGCCAACGGGCCGGGCGCCTGGGTGGCGGGCTTGGTCGGCCGGCAGTCGGAGCGGTTCCGGCGGGTCACGCTCACCGCGGCCGACTTGGCCGGTCTGACCGTCGCCGACCCCGCCCTCACCTACGACGGCGACGGCCACGCGTTGCGCCTGGCCCTGCAGGCCTACGCGCTCGGCATCGCCTACGAGTTCGAGCCGTGGTTCGGGCTCTCCGTCTCCCGGGTGGACCCGCTGCCGCATCAGCTCGAAGCGGTCTACGAACACCTCCTCAAGCAGCCCCGCGTCCGCTTCCTGCTGGCCGACGACGCCGGCGCCGGCAAGACGATCATGGCCGGCCTGCTGATCCGCGAGCTCAAGCTGCGCGGTCTGATCGAACGCATCCTGGTGGTCGGCCCCGCCAACCTGGCGTTCCAGTGGCAGCGCGAGCTCAACGAGAAGTTCGACGAGAAGTTCGTGGTGCTGAAGGGCACCGACGTGCGCGGCCAGTTTGGCGTCAACCAGTGGCTGGAGCAGCCCCGGATCATCACCTCGCTCGACCTGGCCAAGCGCGCCGACGTCCTGCCGGGGCTGGCGCAGGCGCGCTGGGACCTGGTGATCGTCGACGAGGCGCACCGCATGTCGGCGCGCGACCCGGCCCACAAGAGCCAGCGCTACCGGCTCGGCGAGCTGCTGCGCGACCGCGCCGACCACCTGCTGCTGCTCACCGCCACCCCGCACCGGGGCGACCCGCAGAACTTCACCCTGTTCCTGCAGCTCCTCGACCGCGACGCCTACGCCGACGTGCAGTCGATCCGCCAGGCGCTGGCGCAACGGCGCGCGCCGTTCTACCTGCGCCGCACCAAGGAGGCGATGGTCCACTTCCCGGAGCGGCAGCCGAACGGCGCCTGGGCCGCGCGGCCGGTCTTCACGAAACGGATCGTCCGTACCGCCGGCTTCGCCATCGACGGCGCCGAGCACGACCTCTACCGCGCCGTTACGCGCTTCGTGAAGCGGCAGAGCGCCCGCGCCGCGGCGCAGGGCGACGATCCGCGGGCGCGCGCCGTGGGCTTCCTGATGGCACTCTACCAGCGGCGCCTGGCGTCGAGCGCCTGCGCCCTGCGGCGGTCGCTCGAAAACCGGGCGCGGCGCCTGCAGGAGGACGTGACCCGCGCCCGCGAGCTGCTGCGCAGGGCGCCGCCGGCGCTCCCCGACCTTGAGGATATCGAGGAGATGGAGGACGCCGAGCGCGAACGGCTGGAGCGCGTCCTGGCAGCGGTCACGCTGGCCGGCAGCGCCGCGCAGGTGCGGGCCGAGACCGCCGAGCTGCGGGCGCTCGCCCAGCAGGCGCAGGCGGTGGAAGCGGCGGGCGGCGAGGCGAAGCTGGGCCGGCTGCGGTCGATCCTGCAGGAGGAGGGGTTTTTCGATCAACGCGGGCAGCGGCTGCTGATCTTCACCGAGTTCCGGGACACGCTCGACTACCTGCTGGCGCGGCTCACGGAGTGGGGATTCAAGGCCGGCTGCATCCACGGCGGCATGGCGCCGGGCGCGCGCGGCGAACCGGGGACGCGCCTGCACGCCGAGCAGCAGTTTCGCGACGGGGCGATCCGGGTGCTGGTCGCCACCGAAGCGGCCGGCGAAGGCATCAACCTGCAGTGCTGCCACGTCCTGTTCAACTACGACGTACCGTGGAACCCGAACCGGCTCGAGCAGCGCATGGGCCGCATCCACCGCTACGGCCAGCAGCGCGACTGCCTGATCTTCAACTTCGTGGCCGCCAACACCATCGAGGGCCGCGTGCTGCGGCGCCTGCTCGACAAGCTGCAGGAGATCCGCGACGCCCTGGACGACGACGCGGTGTTCAACGTGGTGGGCGAGGTGCTGCCGGGCGCGCAGGTGGAGCGCGTGCTGCGCGACTACTACGCCGGCAAACTGGGCGACGCCGACCTGGAGGAGCGGCTGCTGCGGAACGTGGACGAGGGGCGCTTCCGGGCGATCTGCCGGACCGCCCTGGAGGGACTGGCCGCCCGCAAGCTCAACCTGGACCTGCTGGTCGAGCACCGCGCCCGCGCGCAGGAGCGGCGCCTGGCGCCGGAGACGCTCGCCCGCTTCATCGCCGAGTGCGCGCGCGGCGCGGCCCTGCCGCTCGCGCCGGTGCAGGGCTTGGCGCACACCTTCGATCCCGGCCGCACGCCGGCGGCATTGCAGCGGTACGCGCGCGGCGCCGACTGGAGACTGCCGGCGCTGGCCGCCCGCTACCCGCGGCTCACCACCGACCGCGCTACCGCGGAGCGGAGCGGCCTGGAATGGGTCACCCCCGGCCATCCGCTGTTCGAGGCGCTGCGCCGCCACAGCCTGGCGCGCGGGCAGGAAGCGTGCTCCCGCGGCGCCTGCTTCCACTCGCTGGCGCACGCCGCGCCGGCGCGCCTCGACTGCTACCGCGCGCGCGTCGTCGACGGCCTGGGCCGCGTGATCCGTGAACGGCTGTTCGCGGTGGAACTGACCGCCGGCGGGGAGCCGCGCTTGCGCGGGCCGGACCTGCTCGGCAACCTGAGCCCGGCGGACGCTCCGGCGCCGCTGCCGGCTGCCGCCTCCCTCCCGGAGGCGGCCGGCTGGCTGCACGAGCACGCGCTGGCGCCGTTCCTGGAGCAGGCGCGCGGCGAACGCGCCGCCGAGGTCGAGCGCGTGGCCGGCCACGTCGAGCTGTCGCTGACCGAGGTGCTGCAGCGGATCGATCACGAGATCGGCCGCGCCGCGGAGGAACAGGAGAACGGGGCTGCCGGCGCCGCGGGGCGCCTGGCGCAGGCCGAGGCGCGCCACGCCGAGCTGACCGCGCGCCGGGAGCGGCGCCGCGAGGAGCTGGCGCGGCAGGGGGCGGTCACCCTGCAGGCGGTGGAGCGGCTGGCCAGCGTCCTCATCCTGCCGCACCCGGAGCGCGACGCCGCGGAGGTGCGGCGGATGCGCCCGAACCCGGAGACCGAGATGACGGCGATGCGGGTGGTCATGGAGCACGAGGCCGCGCAGGGCCGCCAAGTCTCCGACGTGCACGAGCAGAACCTGGGCTACGACGTCACCAGCCTGGACCGGCAATCGGGCGAGCTGCGGCTGATCGAGGTGAAGGGGCTGGCCGGCCGCACCGGCAGCATCCTGCTCACCCCGAACGAACGCCGCGTCGCCGAGGACCGCCCCGACTGCTACTGGCTGTACGTGGTCACCGACTGCGCCACGGCCCCGCAGCTCCGAGAGCCGGTCCGCAACCCCGCCCGCTTCCCCTGGCGCGAAGTAATGCAGGTGCAGCACTACCGGCTCGACGTCGACGCCCTCAAGCAGCCGATGGAAATCCGCGAACGTGCTACCATCCGTTACGGGGTATGATGGACTGATGGCGAAGCGCCGGTTGCCGATCGGCATCCAGAGCTTCCGCAATCTCCGGGAGCGGAACTGCTACTACGTCGACAAGACGGCCTTCATCGAACGGCTGGTCGACGAAGGGACGCACTACTTCCTGTCGCGGCCGCGGCGGTTCGGCAAGAGCCTGTTCCTGGACACGCTGAAGGAGCTGTTCGAAGGCAACGAGAAGTTGTTCAAGGGGCTCCACGTCCACGCCGGCTGGAACTGGGACGAGCGCCATCCGGTGGTGCGGCTCAGCTTTTCCGGCGGCAACTTCACGAAGACGGCCGGCCTGCATGCCTACGTGGCCGCGCAGTTGAACCGCCTGGAGCGGGCGGCCGGCGTGCAGGCCTGCTTCGACACGGCGCCGGAGCGGTTCGGCGATCTGCTCACGTCGCTGCATGAACGCAACGGGCAGCCGGTCGTGGTGCTGGTCGACGAATACGACAAGCCGATCCTGGAAGCGCTGGGCACGCCGCCGGTGGCCCGCGCCAACCGCGACTTTCTGCGCAGCGTGTACGGGGTGATCAAAGACTGCGACGACTACGTTCGGTTTGCGTTCCTGACCGGCGTGAGCAAGTTCTCCAAGGTGAACCTGTTCTCCGACCTGAACAACCTTATCGACATCACGCTGGAGCCTGCCTATTCGTCGATCTGCGGCTATACGGAACGCGACCTGGACACCGTGTTCGCGCCGGAGCTCGGAGGACTGGACCGGAAGCAGGTGCGCGACTGGTACAACGGCTATAGCTGGCTGGGGGATGAGAAGGTCTACAACCCCTTCGACGTGCTGCTGCTGCTGCGCCGCCGCACGTTCGACGCCCACTGGTTCGAGACCGGCTCGCCGGCGTTCCTGATCGACACGCTGTTCAAGCGGCAGGTCTCCTCCGTATCGTTGGAGGACATGGTCGGCACCGCGGATCTGCTGTCGGCGTTCGACGTGGATCACGTAAGCACGCAGGCGCTGCTGTTCCAGACCGGCTACCTGACGATCACGAAAAGGGAAGAGGTGAGCCGGAGGGCGGTGTACCGGCTGGGCTATCCGAACCGGGAGGTGCGGCAGAGCCTGAATGAGCACTTGCTGCTCCATCTGGTGCGGGACGATGCCCGGCAGACGGCGAACAGCATCCGCTTGGCGCGTTTGCTTGAAGCCGCCGACTGCGCCGGCCTGCAGGAGCTGTTCCGTGCCTTCTTCGCGAGCATTCCGTACGAGTGGCACGTCAACAACGATATCGCCAACTACGAAGGGTACTACGCCAGCGTGTTCTACTCCTACTTCGCGGCGTCGGGCTATGACATCGTGGTGGAGGAGTCGAGCGCGGTTGGGCGCCTGGACATGGCGGTGAGGGCCGGCGGCCACGTCTATCTGTTCGAGTTCAAGGTGGTGGAGCAGGCGGGGGAGGGAGCCGCGCTGGCGCAGTTGCGGGAGCGCGACTACGCGGCCAAGTACCGGGGAGGCGACGAGACGATTCACCTGATCGGCGTGGAGTTCAGCCGCAAGACACGCACCGTCACCGCCTTCGAGGCCGCCGACGCCTGACCGGTGGGATTCTGCCACATGGCTGTCGCGTAACCGCATCAGGGAGGATGCGATGAACAAAATCGAACTGATGGAGCTGATTCGCAACGAGGAGAACTCACGTGTCGAATTCAAGCGTGACGACCTTAGACCTGTCGATCTGGCCAAGGAGATGGCCGCGCTTCTGAACCATGAAGGCGGCTACGTCATTCTGGGAGTTGAAGACGATCTATCGGTAAGCGGTCTGACGCGCGACCGTGCGGTGGCCGAAGAGTGGGTCATGGAGATTGCCCGGTCGCATCTACAGCCGGCCACGAACCCGACGTGGGAGACGATCCGGTGGGACGATGACACGGTAGTAGGAATCGTCTCACTGCCCGCCGACGCGCCGGACAAACCCTACAAGGCAAAGCAGGGACCATATTGGATAACGAAAATACGCGTAGGTTCGACGAGTCGGGATGCCACGCGCGAGGAAGAGCAGCGTCTTTACCAGCAGTCGAGGAGGCTGGACTACGGGAAGACCCCGGTGTCGGGTCCGGTTTTGGAGACCCTTGACGTTCGTCGCCTGCGCGATTACCTGGACCGGGTGTTGGGCGGCGGTTCGCCGGGTGAAGATGACTCCGAATCATGGATCAAGCTACTTGTCAACCTGGAATTCGCGGTAACCACGAGTGTGGAGCCAATGGCGACTACCGCCGGCACTCTTTTGTTCGGGACGAACCCCAAGCGGTCACTGCCGCAGTCGGGCATTCGGGCGATCTGTTACATCGGTGAGCAGCCGGATTACGCGACCCGCGCCGACGAGGATCTGCGCGGCCCGATGGCGCCGCTCCGCGCGCGCAACGGCCTGCTGGTGGAACCGGGTTTGATGGATCAGGCGTGGGACTTTGTGCGCCGCAACACCACGCCGACCGCGCGGATCGAAGGCCTTCGGCGGATAGACCGCTGGGAATACCCGGAGGAGGTGGTCCGCGAGGCAGTAGCGAACGCACTCATCCACCGCGACTACAGCATCGTCGGGACCGACGTGATGCTGGCCATCTACTCCAACCGGCTGGAGGTGGTGAGCCCCGGCCGGCTCCCCAATACCGTGACCACCGAGGGCATGAAGCTGGGCGCCCGGCATGCCCGCAACCAGCTTCTGGTCAACGTCATGCGCGACTACGAGTACGTCGACGCCCGCGGCATGGGAGTACGCAACAAGCTGATCCCCGGGATGAAGGCCCACAACGGCACCGAGCCGGACCTGATCGAGGAGGAATACCGCTTCACCGTCCGCCTGTGGAAGGAGGCGAACGCGCATGCCTCCTGAGATCACCGCCGGCGGCGCGGCGATCGACGAACAGTACCGCACGGTCTACCGGGACGCTTCCGGGATCGTCGACGTCGCCAGGAGCACGGCAGTCCGCTCGGTGAACGCGGCCATGACCGCCGCGTACTGGATGATCGGACAGCGCATCGTGGAGTTCGAGCAGTCGGGAGCGGAGCGCGCCGCGTACGGCGCCGCGCTGCTGGGGCGGTTGGCGGCGGATCTGTCACGGCGGTTCGGGCGCGGATTCTCGCGGCAGAACCTTCAGCAGATGCGCCAGTTCTACCTCGCGTTTCGGAAGGATCAGATATGCCAGACAGCGTCTGGCATATCTGCCAACCACCCTCGTGAACCAATTTGCCAGACACCGTCTGGCAAATTCGAAACCGCTTCTCCCGAAGCCCGAATCGCGGCCCTCCGCGAGGTCTTTCCGCTCCCCTGGTCCGCCTACGTGAAGCTGCTTGCGGTCAAGAACGTGCGCGCCCGATCGTTCTACGAGGCCGAGGCGCTACGCGGCGGCTGGTCGGTGCGCCAACTGGACCGCCAGATCGGCACGCAGTTCTACGAACGGACGGCGCTCTCGAAAAACAAGGCCGCCATGCTAACCAAGGGGCAGGAGAAGCAGGGCGATGACACGGTCCTTCCCGAAGCGGCGATCAAGGACCCGTTCGTGCTCGAATTCCTCGATCTCAAGGATGAGTATTCCGAAAGCGACCCGGAAGAGGCGCTGCTCGGCCGCCTGGAGACGTTTCTGCTGGAGTTGGGGAGCGACTTCTGCTTCGTCGGCCGCCAACGACGCTTGCGGGTCGGCAACGAGTGGTATCGCGTCGATCTGCTGTTCTTTCACCGGCGGTTGCGCTGCTTGGTGATCATCGACCTGAAAGTTGGCCGATTCACCCACGCCGACGCGGGGCAGATGCACCTCTATCTCAACTACGCGCGCGAGCATTGGGTTCAGGCGGACGAGAATCCGCCCGTAGGCTTGATCCTCTGCGCGCAGAAGGACGACGCCGTCGTCAAGTACGCGCTCGAGGGCCTACCGAACAAGGTGCTGGCAGCCGAGTATCGAACGACCCTGCCCGACGAAGAAACCCTGGCGGCGGAGATCGCCCGCGCCCGCGAGGCCCTGCGGCGCCTGCCTCCGGCCGATGGAGGCAAAACTTGATACCGCCCCGCTGTCAATACTTACTACGGTCTGTTCACCGGGTTGGCGACGCGGTTGCATCGTCGCGCGCGCGTGGCGCGGCGGCGCGGCGCCGCGCCGGCGCCCGGTGACCGCTGGCCGGCCCTCCGGGTATGATGGGGCCATGGCCAAGCACCGGTTGCCGATCGGATTCCAGACCTTCCGCGAGGTGCGGGAGGAGAACTGCTACTACGTGGACAAGACCGCCTTCATCGAACGGCTGGCCGCCGAGGGCAGCTACTACTTCCTGTCGCGGCCGCCGCTGTTCGGCAAGAGCCTGCTCGTCGACACCATGAAGGAGCTGTTCGAGGGCAACGAGGCCCTATTCAAGGGGCTCCACGTCCACGCCGGCTGGAACTGGTCGGTGCGTTACCCGGTAGTGCGGTTGAGCTTTGGCGGCGGCAACTTCATGGAGACTGACGGCCTGCATGCCAACCTGGCCGCGCAACTGGACCGCCTGGAGCGGGCGTCCGGCGTGCAACCCCGCTCCGACAGGGCGCCGGAGCGGTTCGGCTATCTGATCAGGTCACTGCACGAACGCAGCGGGCAGCGGGTCGTGGTGCTGGTGGATGGATGCGACAAGCCGATCCGGGATGCGCTGGAGACGCCGTCAGTGGCCCGCGCCAACCGCGATTACCTGAACGGCGTGTACTCCGTGATCAAGGCAAGCGACGCGCACCTGCAGTTCGCGTTCCTGACCGGGGTGAGCAAATTCTCCACGGCGAGCGTGTTCTCCGGTCTCAACAACCTTATCGACATCACGCTGGCGCGGCCCTACTCGTCGATCTGCGGTTTTACGGAGCGCGACCTGGACACCGTGTTCGCACCGGAGCTCGAAGGCATCGACCGGCAGCGGATGCGTGACTGGTACGGCGGCTATAACTGGCTGGGCGAAGGGAAGGTGTACCACCCGTTTGAGCTGCTGCGGCTGTTCGGCAGCCGCGAGTTCAAGACGCACTGGTTCGACACCAGCTCGCCGGCGCACCTGGTCGACACCCTGTTCGAGCGGCGGGTCTCCTCCGCGTCGCTGGCGGAAACGGTCGCCACCGAGGACATGCTGTCGCCGTTCGACGTGGACGACATAGGCATCGCGGCGCTGCTGTTCCGGACCGGCTGCCTGACGATCACGGAGGATGAGGACCTGGACGGGGAGCAGGTATTTCGGCTCGGTTATCCGAACCGGGACGTGCGGCAAAGCCTGAATGAGCATCTGCTGTACCATCTGCTGCGCCAGCTGGCGCAGGACACCCAGCGGACGATGGCCAACAGCATCCGCCTGGACCGCCTGCTGAAAGCGGCCGACTGCGCCGGCCTGCAGGGGTTATTCAACGCCTTCTTTGCCGGCAGGCCGCATGGGTCGCGCGTCAACGACGACGTCGAGCGCTTCGATGGCTACTACGCCGGCGTGTTCTACTCCTACTTCGCGGCGACAGGTTACGACGTCACGGTGGAGGACTCAAGCACCACCGGGCGGCTCGACATGGCGGTGCGGACCCGCGGCCGCGTATACCTGTTCGAGTTCAAGGTGGTGGAGCAGGCGGGGGAGGGGGCCGCGCTGGCGCAGTTGCGGGAGCGCGACTACGCGGCCAAGTACCGGGTCCGGGGAGAGCCGATTCACCTGGTCGGCGTGGAGTTCAGCCGCAAGACGCGCACCCTGACCGCCTTCGAGACGGCCGACGCCTGACCGGCGGGATGCCATACTCATAGATCGGGAGGTCACTCATCGGAGAGAATCGTCAGACCGAAGTCAATACCAACTTCGCGGCATTCCGGCGTATCCTGCCGGAGCTGCTGCGACGCCATCCCAATCGTTGGGCGCTGATGAGACACGGCAGGTGCGTGGCTTGCTACGACACTCTGCGGGATGCTCACACCGCCGCCCAGACGCAATACGACGACGGCTTGTTTTCGGTACAAAAAATATCGGACGCCATCGTAGACTTGGGATGGTATTCGCATGCCGTGCATTAGCGGGCAGTACGATCCGGTAGTCGAGATTCTCCTGCAAGTCGGACTGGTGCCCGGCGGGAAGACTGTCGTGGTGGGAGATGAGTCACGCCGCCCGGTCCAGTTCGGTAGCCTGCAGCCGGCGCCGGTCGCGGTGGTGGTAGAGCACTTCGGTAGCCGCGGCTGCGGCTCAGCGCCGTCAGGCGGTGTTCGACGGCGGCGTCGGCGGGCAGCCGGTGGCGCGTGACCAGCCCGTAGAGGCGGCCGGGAAACGCCTCCCGGAGCTGGCCGGCGCGCCGCCGCCAGCCCGCCGCGGCGTTGCCGGCCAGCAGGCGGCGGCCTTGCCAGAGGGCGATCAGACCGCCGGCGTGGGCCCCAGATCCTGACCGCGTCGCGCTCAGCGTGGAAGAGGCCAGCGGAGGGTGCAAGAGTACAGGAGGCAGAGATGGAGCAGAACACCTCAAGGAAGAATGCGGGCTGGTATCAGTTGGAGATTAACGGTGTCGATGTTACCGTTTATTCCGAAACGGGGATGATGAAGGCAGGAGAGTTGCTCGAGAGCGCTCGGGGGGCCAATGCTCTGGTCACGGTTCTCGACGAGAAAACTGTTCTGGCGGATGACGACCGCATATACAAGGTTGATGAAGAGGTTGATATTATGCAATCAAAAACCTTTATAGCAGTTGATGAGTACAAAGGAAAAGAGACCTTTATTGAACGTATTCGTCACCTTCTTCCCAGCGACTCGGTGTACAATAGGCGCTGATATTAGAGTCATGGAACTTAGTCATAAGGAACAATGGGAGGCGCTGCTTGAGAATACCCAGAAGATGTTACGATGTGGGAGGATTGAAAGCGCCATCAGTAGTCTTAGAAAGGCAGCCGAGAAGCTATCTGATGATCTTGAGCGTAAACATCGTATGGACGTGGGCGTTCACTTGTGACCAGCGCCCCGAAGGGTTGTTTGCATGCAGTCAATTATGATAGCTATGCAAAGGATAATGCAGCAAATAAGTTGAAGCAGTTCGTTGATGTTGCGGCGGATTTATGGGATCGGACAATAAAAGAGTCCAAGTCGTCGCGACTCAAATACGAGAGTTTTCTCGAATATACTTTCGCTACGGCATTGAAGAGTCGTTTTCTTCATAAGCATCCGTCATACAAACAAGAAGGTGAACGGCGGGCGCTTGTTGTCACCCCAGATAAGTGCAGAATTGAAACGGAGGTAAGAGGGCGGCATATACGCCATTACGTAAGGAATGATGCATTCAGTATGGATCGCTTGCTTACCTCGGACTGTATAATTACCGTGGGCCCGGCCGTAGAACACCAGAGTGACGTAGCGGTCCTTGAAACGTATCCTGGATTGTAAGAGTGAGAGTGAAGCCGGACCCCAGGTTAATGTCTTGGAGATTCCTTACCGAACATTCTGATTCCTTACGGAATCGGGGCCTGAACTTACTTGTTTACTCGACCCGGCCTTGGCGGTACCAGCGGCGGGTCAGGAGGTCGTGGTAGAGCCACTCCAGGGTTCCGCCGGGGGAGCGCAGGAAGTAGTAGGCGCCGCCGCCTTCGCGGGGCTCCGCGGCGCGCCACCAGCCGTTGGAGATCAGGAACGGTCCGTAGCGGGCTGGTTGCGGGCCGGAGCCGCCGCGCGGCGGCGGGACCTCCACCGGTTGCGCCAGCACGCGGCGCACCAGCGGCGGCGCCTCCCGCTGCCCGGAGCGGGCGGCGCCGCGGGGGCGGGGCGGCGTCAGCTCGGTAACGGGCTGCCAGCGGAACTGCGCCTCCGGCAGATGCTCGGCGGCCAACACGGCATGCGCTACCGCGGCGTTGCCGAACTGGGCGCGGAGGCTTGCCAGCGCCGCGGACCCGGCTGCCAGGTCACGCCGCGGGTTAGCGCGAAACAGCTCGCTCTGACCGGCCGGCAGCGGGGTGGCGCGCGCCTTCAGGGCCAGCATTGCCGCCGGCGCGGCGCGCCGCGGTGCGGGGTAGCCAGCTCCCGGGCGAGGAGCAAGGTCGCGAGCCCGCGGCGGGGCGGCGCTGCCAGTCGGGGTACCGCCGCAGCAGCAACTGCAGCGGCAGCGCCGCGACGTCAACACAGGCCGTGGGGGGGCATGGTAGCTGGCGGCCAGCGTGCGGCCGGGGCCGCGCTGCCGGTCCTTGGATACCAGGATGCCGCAGCGCAGGCAGCCCGCACGCGGCGTGGCGGCGCGTTGATAGTCCCGGATCATGGCGCAGGCCAGGGTGAGCTGCGCGCCGTGGGCGTCGGCGGCCAGCTCGCACAGGCGTCCGGCAAGCTCCGCGGGGCGCCAGCGCGCGGCGGTACGGTCCTCTCGCTCCTCCCTCTCCTCTCGTTGCGGGCTGCGTTCGCTCACCAGCGCGGCGGCGCGCACCACCCGGTGGCGGTGCCCGGGCAGCAGGGCGCCGGTCATGGCTCGGGCACGAACAGCACGCCGCCTTCCAGGTAGCGGCGCACTTCAATCACTTTGCCGAGGATCCGCACCGCGGCGGGATCCGGGACGATAGGATCGAACGCCGGGTTGGCGGGGTGCAGCAGCCCATCGCGCACCAGCGCCTCCAGGTAGTCGCGGGCCGACTGCACGGCGCGGAAGCCGAAGTGCGCCTGGACTTCGCGGATGGTGGGCGGCGTCCCGGACAGAATCCGGTCGCGCACGAACAGGTAGATGCGCCGCTTGCGATCGCCGGAGCGTGACCGGGGAGGGGGGTTGCATGCGCCGCTCACGGCACGGTGCCGCCCGAAGTCTGGAACCGGCTCGGAATCCGCCTGCCCAAGCTCCGCTCGGCCAAGGAGCTCAGCGTCGGCATCGACCTGGCGGTGACTGTCGATGCCCGCTCCCGCCCCGAACTGGAAACCGAGCTGCGCCAAGCCCTGCTCGACCTCGGCCTAGCCGACCGCGTCCGGGTTATATTCCCGTAACGTGGCGGAGGGGTTGGCAATCGGCGCGGACGTCGCCGTAATCGCGGGCGTCGCGGTCGCGGTCCTGGCGTACCTGTGCAACAACCGCCCCGCCAGTTCGGACGTGTTGGCTGCCGTGAACGACCTGCGTGACGAGGTGCGCCGCGATTTGGGCAGGATCGACGCGGCCGTGAAGGATTTGCGCACCGGGGTTGCCGGGGTCGACCGGCGGTTGGTGGCGGTCGAGACAATCCTGGCCGTTCGCGCTACGCTGGCGGCTCAGGGCCGGCTTGGCAGACCGGATTCGGGTTATAGTCCCGTCGTAACTGGAGGAGGAGAGATTGATGCGTGCGATTCAGGTTAGCAGCCCCGGCGGCCCCGAGGTGCTCGCCGCCGTTGACCGGCCCACCCCCGAGCCCGGTGCGGGCGAGGTCCGTATCAGGATCGAGGCGGCCGGCGTCAACTTTATCGACATCTACCAGCGCACCGGCCTGTACCCGCTCGCGCTGCCGTTCACGCCCGGCATGGAGGGCGCCGGAGTGGTCGATGCCGTGGGCGCCGGCGTAACCGAAGTCGCCGCCGGCGCGCGCGTGGCCTATGCCATGAGCGCCGGTTCCTACGCCGAGTACGCGGTGGTCCCGGCGAAGCTGGTGGCGGAGCTGCCGGACGCGGTTTCTACCAAGGTGGGGGCGGCGGTGTTCCTGCAGGGCCTCACCGCCCACTACTTGGCTACCAGTACGGTAACGCTGGAGGCCGGCAGCACGGCGCTGGTGCACGCCGCGGCCGGCGGCGCCGGGCGGCTGCTGGTGCAGATTGCCAAGCGCCAGGGCGCCACCGTGCTGGCGACCGTGTCCACCGCCGCCAAGGCCGACATGGTGCGCGCGCTCGGCGCCGACCACGTGCTGGAGTACGACGACTTCGCCGCCGAGGCCAAGCGCCTCACCGGCGGCGCCGGCGTGGACGTGGTCTACGACTCGGTGGGCCGCACCACCTTTGACGGCTCGCTGGCGGCGCTACGCCGGCGCGGATGCCTGGTGAGCTACGGCCAGTCCAGCGGGCCGGTGACCGACTTCCAGCCGGCCAAGCTGTCGCAAGGCGGCTCGCTCTACCTGACCCGGCCGTCGCTGGGGGACTACATCGCCGACCGCGACGAACTGCTGGCGCGCTGCCGCGACCTGTTCGCGTGGCTGGAGGCCGGCCAGCTGGACGTGCTGATCCACCACGAGTACCCGCTGGCCGAAGCCGGCGCCGCGCACCAGGCTCTGGCCAGCCGCAGCACCACCGGCAAGCTGCTACTGCTCCCGTAACGGTCCCGCGCCCCCGCGCGCGGACCGATCAGTCCGCCACCGGTTCCGGGGCCGCCTCCAGGACTTCGCGGTATGCGAGGATCTTGTCGTGCAGCCACTCGGTTGCGTCGGGCCAAGTTTCCCGGTCAGCGGTATCGCACGGGTAGGAGCTGTTGGCATAGCTGCCCGCCGGGGTTGCATCGCCGATCTCGACCTCCAGCCGGTCGCGAAAGGGCCGTTGCCAGCGCCGGAGGCGCTGCAGTGCCTCATCCGCCGGCTCCCCGCGGCGGCCACGCACCTGAACGCCGACGTTGTCCCCCGCCAAGTACGGGGCAAGGTGCAGCTTGGCGGCCTCAACCCACACCCAGAAGAAGGACCTCGCGTGGCCGGTAGCGACCCCATCGTCGGGATACCGATCCGCGTAGTAGGCCCAGAACTCGCGCCGGAACGCCGACACCTTGCTCTGGGGCCGGTCAAGGTCCGCGCGCACCCGCCGGTCCCACGCACTCGGATGCTCCAGCACCTCGAACAGCAGGGAACGCGGCGAATCGGCGATCTGTACCACCCGCACGCGCACCGCAAAGAACGCGAATGGCGCGACGGTGTGGTCGTTCAGCCAGCGGATGGCCGAGCGGTGCGCTTCGCCAAAGGTGCGCGCGACCCATACGACGGTCTGCGCCTGCACCCCGGCAAGGTAGGTGAGTATCTGGCCCAGATGTTTGTGGTCGGAGCCCTCCAACTGGTTCTCGATGAGCACGCGGCTGCCGTCCTCGGGGTTGCGGGCGACGATATCCGCTACGAACTGCTCGACTTGCACTTCGGAGTCCTCATGCTCGAGCGGAATCCCGATCGCGCTCGAGAGGCGCCGCAGGTTTTCCGCCAGCCAGGGAGTGAAGTGCTGCGCCTCGTCTTCCCACACAGTGCGTAGATCCACGTCCTTCAGCTCCGCAAAATCCATAACGCCTCCCTCCGACCGTCGCAGGTTGCTGCGGAAAGGACTTGAACCTTCACGGGCTCAACGCCCACTAGCCCCTCAAGCTAGCGTGTCTACCAATTCCACCACCGCAGCGGGTTTCCCTAAAGATGGACCATAGCCGCGGCCCGTGTCAACCGCTTGGCGCTTGTTGTTTGCTACGATAGCCCGCGGTCGCCTTGGACGCCGTTGCCCGGCTCGGCTAAGGTGACGGCGAGTCGGCAGTGGTGATGGTGAGTGTCCATGAGGCGAAGACCCAGCTCTCGCGTCTGCTGGCGCGGGCCGAGGCCGGGGAGGACGTGGTGATCACTCGCAACGGCGCCCCGGTCGCACGGCTCGTCAGCATCAGCGGCCCGCGCGGCAAGCGCCGGTTTGGGGCGTTGCGGGGCCGGATTACCGTCGATGACCGGTTCTTTGCACCGCTCCCGGAGAACGAACTCATCCGCTGGGAGACGTGAGCGTGCGAATCCTCCTGGACACACCCATGCGCTGCTGTGGTGGCTGGCAGGCGGTCAGCCGGCGGCCAAGGTACACCTGCCCGCCGGTCCGCACCGCCATGTCCAGCCGCCCGGCGCCGCTCGAATCCTCCACCGTGATCTCATACCCCAACGCCGCGAGGTAGGAGTAGAACACGCTCGCGTAGTAGCCCTCGTAGCGCGCAATGTCGTTGTTGACGTACCCGTTGCCGCATTCAAGTCGATCGCGCGGCATCACCTCGCGGTTTATCGTTGGCTATGCGGCGGCCGGCGCCGGGCCGGCTGCGGGGTCATTCGTCGGCTGCGATCTCGATCAGCAGCTCCTTGCCGTACAGCGCCTGGCGGCCCCAGAACAGGTTTTCGACCTGGGTGTTGCCGGTCGGCCCCCGCAGATATGCCTGGGCGGCCGCACCGCCGCCATTGGCGCCGGCCCTGGTAATCGTGACGCTCGGGGGATCCGTGTAGCCGCGCCCCCGGTCCGTGAGCTCGATATGCGTGATCGAATCCCTTCTAGTCACCGCGCAGTTCGCCCCGTTGTACGGATTGAACGAACAGGAAACACCCGATCCCCAGTAGCCGCTCCCGCCGTTTAGGACGTCCACTCCCACTATTGAGCCGCCGCTGATCCTCACGCGGAACTCTGCGCCGCTCCCGGGATGCCAAGCCGGGACCGGGACATTGACCACCGGGGGTTCCGTGAAGCCGCTCCCGACGTTGCCGCCTTGAGTACCGGCCCACGTGATCACACCGCACCCCGTCGCGACTCCTTCCGCCCTGCGGCCGCCCGGCGGCGGGGCCTCAAACGTTACGATCGGGTTAGCCTCGAAGTAGTCGTCCCCTCCGTTGGTGACGAGGACGTGGCTGAGGTCGCCCCGGTCGATCCGCTGGTTCGGGGCGGTGAGCACCAGCGCCACGGCGCCCACAGTCACTTCCGCGGAGATCGTCCATTCGGCGCCGCTGTAGTCGCCCTCGAAGGCCGGTTCGAACGCGGTGCTGGTGAAGGAGCGGCTTTCCCCGGCCAGGGCTACGCCGCCGATCGACACGCGCACGGCGTCGACGTTGGCGGCGGTGATGGCGTCCCAGGCAAACGGTTGGGAGCGGTTGCTGGTTTCGATCCAGATGCTGCCGCCGTCATCGCCGAACTGGGCCGCATCAAGCGTCCACTTCTTTGGATCGGGCGGGGGCGGGTCGGGGTCCGGGGTCGGGGCCGGTGTGGGCGACGGCGGCGGTACGGCGGCACCGGTATCGCCGGTACCGCCGGCGCCGCTGCCGGAGGTTGCGGGCGTGGCCGGCTCGCAAGCCGTCATGGTCATGGTGACCGCGGCGAGGGCCAGCAACAGCGTGGCGGTGATTGCGGCCCTCATGCTCGCTCCCGAAGCGCGTGCAAACCACCGGGGGGGGGGGGGGGGGGGGGGGGGGGTAGAGGCGGCCGGGTGCGGTCGTTTCCCTATTTTGCAAGCACATAAAACAGCTCCTGTTCGCGGTTTCGTACAACAACGTAGCGACTGCCCCGGCGGGGTGTCAACCCAGAATTACCTGGCATCCTACCCCCTACTTCCGGTGAGTTCGATCACCTCAAGTTTCACGATAGCGCTCGTGTTTCGAGCGTGTCAGCGGCGTTGCCGGGCGGGCTATTGCCGTAGAGGGCGGCATCCGGTACGTTGCCTTCTTTCGCCGATGGATGATTGCGCCCACCTCCGCGGACGCTCGTTGCTTACGCTGAGCGACTATTCCGCGTCCGACATCCGCCTGCTGCTGGACCTCGCGCACCGGGCCAAGGCCGACCGCCGCGCCGGCCGCGTGCGCCGGCGGTTCCGCGGGCTGTCGCTGGCCATGCTGTACGAGAAGCCCTCCACCCGTACCCGCTGCGCGTTCGATACCGCGTTCGGCGAGGAGGGCGGGCATCCGGTGTTCCTCAGCGCCGGGGAAATCCATCTCGGCGAAAAGGAATCGTTGGAGGACACCGCTCGCGTTCTGGGAAGAATGTTCGACGCCATCCAGTTCCGCGGGTATCACCAGCGCACGGTCGAGGTGCTCGCCCGCTACGCCGGCGTGCCGGTGTACAACGGGCTCACCGACACCCGCCATCCAACCCAGGTGCTCGCCGATCTGCTGACCCTGGAGGAGCGCCGCGGGAGAATCGCCGGCCTCAAGCTCGCCTACGTGGGCGACTGCCGCAACAACGTGGCGAGCTCGTTGATGATCGGCTGCGCGCGCATGGGCATGCACTTCGCCGCGGTCGGACCGCCGGAGCTGGCGCCGCCGCCCGCGTTACTGGAACAATGCCGGGAGTACGCCGCGGCCAGCGGCGGCAGCGTTACCGCCGGCAGCGACGCCGGGTTGGTGGCCGGCGCCGACGCGCTCTACACCGACGTGTGGGTGTCGATGGGCGAGGAGGCGCAGGCCGCCGAGCGGCTGCGGCTGCTGGCGCCCTACCAGGTCAACCGCGCCCTGCTGCGGCGCACCGGCAACGACGCCTGCCTGTTCATGCACGACCTGCCGGCGGTCAAGGGCAACGAGGTCACCGAGGAGGTGTTCGAAGGCCCGGCCGCGGTGGTTTGGGACCAGGCCGAGAACCGCAAGCACACCGCCCGGGCGGTGCTGCTCGCCACCCTGCCGCACCGCGCATGAGCATGAGCAACGCTCCGCACCGGGTAGCCGCGGCGCTCCGCGCCGCCGGGCCGGCGGGCTGGCTGTTCTACAACGTGTACCATCGCGACCACGTCGCCGACGCCATCCTCGGTGTCCCCGCGGCGGCGATGAATACCCGCCCCTGGGCCTGCCTGATACGCGCCGACGGCAGCGTGGAGCGCATCGTGCACGCCATCGAGGCGCGCGTCCTCGACCACCTGCCGGGGCGGCTGCGGCGCTACGCGTCGCGCGGTGAGTTCCTGCAGTGCCTGCGCGCGGCGTGCCGCGACCGGCAGCCGGTGGCCGTCAACTACTCCGCGGCCATCCCCGCCCTGTCGCTGGTGGACCACGGCCTGGTGCTGCTGTTGCGGCAGCTCGCGATTCCGGCGGTGCCCGCGGAGACGCTGGTGCAGCGCGTGCTCGGCGTGCTGGACGCCGCCGCCCGCGCCAGCCACGACCGCGCCGCGCTGGCGTTGCGGGCGATCGTCGCCGCCGCCTGGAAGCGCCTGGCGCAACAACTGCGCGGCGGCGCCGAGGTCACCGAAGGCGAGGTGCGGGAGTGGATCAGCCGCGGCTTCGCGGAGCACGGGCTGGTCACCGAGGAGCCGCCGCTGGTGGCGGCCGGCGTCAACAGCAGCGATCCCCACTACCAGCCGGCCGCGGCCGGGGCGGCAATCGCGCCGGACCAGCTCGTGCAGTTCGACTTGTGGGCCAAGGAACCGGTCCCCGGGGCGGTGTACGCCGACATCTCCTGGGTCGCCTACACCGGCGCCGCGCTGCCGGCGGAGCTGGCGAACACCTTCGCCGCGGTCTGCGCCGCCCGCGACGGCGCGGTAGCCCTGATTCGCGAGCGCTTGAACGCGGCACGCCCGGTAACCGGCGCGGAGGTGGACCGGCGCGCGCGCGCCATCCTGCAGCAGCATGGCCTGCTGGACCACGTCCGGCACCGCACCGGCCATGCCATCGACGCGCGCCTGCACGGCATCGGAGTAAACCTGGACGCGGTCGAGTTTCCCGACCCGCGCCCGCTCCTGGACGGTTCCTGTTTCTCCATCGAGCCGGGCGTGTACCGCCGCGGCTATGGCATGCGCAGCGAGATCAACGCCTACGTGGACGGCGACCGGCTCGTAATCTCCGGCGGCGCTCCGCAGCGCGCCGTGCTGCTGCCGTGACCGCGCCGCGCCCGGCCGCGGCGGAGCTGGCGGCGGTGCTGGCCGCGCTGCGCGCCGCGGACGCGCTGGTGGTGGTGGGGCACGAGCAACCGGACGGCGACTGCGTGGCCTCGCAGCTCGTGCTGGCCGAGTTTCTGCGCGGCCTCGGCAAGCGGGTGGGCGTGTACTCCGCGGGGCCGTTCGACCGCCACGAGATCCGTCCCTTCGCTCCGCGCTTTCAGCCCCGCATCGAGGCGGAGATGCTGCGCCGCAACCCCACCGCGGTGCTGCTGGACTGCGCCGAACCGGAGCGCACCGGCAGCCTCGCCCCGCAGCTCGCCGGCCTGCCGGCGGTGGTGATCGATCACCACGTCGCCGGGCCGCCCGCCGAGTGGTACGGCGACGTGCGGCTGGTCGATCCCGCGGCCCCCGCCGCGGTCTACTTGGTGCAGCTCATCGCGGAGGCGGCGGGCGCGGAGCTGAGTCCCGGCCAGGTCGAGTTGCTGCTGTTCGGGCTGTGCACGGATACCGGCTTCTTTCGCTTCGTGGCGGCCGGCAACCCGGCGGCCTTCGAGGCCGCGGCCCGCCTCGTGGCCCGCGGCGCCGACCCGCGCGCCATCCACCGGCGCATCAGCGGCGGGCGCAGCTTTGCCCAGCGCCGGCTGCTCGGCGTGCTGCTGCAGCGCGCCGAGCAGCACGCCGGCGGGCGCGTGCTGTTCTCCTGGCAGTCACTCGGCGACAGCGAGCAGCTCGGCGCTCCCGCGGCCGGCCACGACGAGTTGTACGATCTGCTGCGCTCGGTCGCCGGCGGCGAGGTGGTGGCCTTTACCCGCGAGCTGCCCGACGGCCGCTGGGCGGTGAGCCTGCGCTCCGGCCCGCCGTTCGACGTCTCCCGCGTGGCGCGGGAGTTCGGCGGCGGCGGGCACCGCCAGGCGGCCGGCTTCACCTGGTCCGCCGGTCTTTCCGCTCTGCGCTCCGCGCTGCTGCCGCGCCTGACCGCCGCAGCCAACGCCCTCCCCGGCGCCGCGCCAACGTAAACCAACGTAAACGAAGCGCCCGGCCGGCGCCCGCCGCCGGCCACTACCTGGCACGCCGCTTGCTTACCAGGGTGCGGAGGCACCTGGTACATGCAAGAATACCCCGAATACCATTCCGGTTGGACCGCGCGAGTGCTCACCTTTCAGCGCACCGGCGAGGGACGCCGGGAACTGCTGGAGGAGTTGGCCACCTACGTCTACCGCTATCCGCGGCGCAAGCTGGCGCGCCCGGACGAGGACGCGGCCGGCGAGTTCTATCTGTTCTGTCACGCCAAGCTGGAGCAGGTGGTGCTCCGCTTCCGCCACTGCGGCAAGCCGTTCGAGCGCTACCTCAACTCGGTTCTGAGCTGGCAACTGCGCACCTTCATCGCCAAGCGCCGTAGCGCCGAGCATGCCTGGCAAGCGACGACCTTGCTGAACCCGGCGTGGGAGGACCCGGACAAGATGCAGGAACCGGCCACGGCGGCGCGCCGCGCGGGGCCGGCCAACGTCACGTCGTTTCCGGGAGTGCCCGCACCGGCCCCGCCGGCGGCGGCCGCGGCGGCCGTGTCGCCGACCACCCGCCGGCGGCTCCTGTACGGCGTCCTGAAGACCGGCCACCGGCTGGACGACGACCAGTTGGCGGCCGCGGCGCAGGCGGTCGGCTACGGAGTGGCGCGGCTGCGCTCCCTGATCGAGCAACTGCGGAACGGCTGCGCCGGCGCGCACCGGCGCCTGGAGCTGCTGCGGGGGCGCCGCAACCGCGCCTTTGCCCAGCTCCAACTCTGGTCGGCCGCGGCGAGCCGCGACGCCTGCGCCGGCCGCCGCACCGTGGCGCGGGCGCGGGCGGCGCGCTACCGCCGCGCCGTCGAGGCCGCGCAGGCGGACTTGGCGCGGGTGCGGGTGGCTCCCACCAACCGGGCGATCGCCGCGCTGCTGGGGATTCCCAAGGGCACCGTGGACACCGGCCTGTACTGGTTGCAGCGGCCGAATGCCGCGGACTACGCTGCGGTCGATGGAACTGGCGCTGGCGAGCGGCAATCCGCATAAGGTGGCCGAGGTGCGGCGCATCCTGCCCGGCATCAAGGTACGCACCCCGGCGGAGTGCGGCGTGCGCTTCTCCTTCCGGGAGACCGGCTCTACCTACGACCGCAACGCGCTCGGCAAGGCCCGCCACCTGTACCGGCTGCTCGGCGTCCCCACCCTCGCCGACGACTCGGGGCTGGCGGTGGACGCGCTGGACGGCGCGCCGGGCGTGCGCTCGGCGCGGTTCGGGCCGCCGGGCGCGCAGTTGGACGATGCCGGCCGCTGCGCCTACCTGCTGTCGCTGCTGCCCGCCGCCGCGCCCCGCGCGGCGGCCTTCGTCTGCTGCCTGGCGCTGATCCTTGACCCGCACCGCCTGCTGGTGGTGCAGGAAGCGGTACGCGGCGAAATCGCCGGCGCGCCGCGCGGCGAGCACGGGTTCGGCTACGATCCGCTATTCCTGCTGCCCTCCCTGGGCCGCACCATGGCCGAGCTGAGCGACCGCGACAAGGACCGCGTCTCCCACCGCGGACGCGCGTTGCGGCGCCTCCGGGCGCTCCTCGAAACCTCCTCCTGAAGTGCAGCCATGCCCGCCGTACCCCCCATGCCCGCCGTACCCCCCATGCCCGCCGTACCCCCCGTGCCCCAAAAAAACTCAGCCGCCGCGCAGCAGGCTGGTGAGAAAGGAGAGACCGACGAAGGTGCCGATCGCGCTGCCGACGCTGGAGAGAAAGAACACCGCCAACACGTGGGTAACGCGGTTGCGCAGGATGCCGCGCAGGCTGGTCACGTCGTGAGAGAGATTCTCGAAGTCGGCCACCCGCGGCTTGCGCACGAAGGCCTGCACCAGCCCGGCCACGATGCCCACGCCGATCGTCGGGTTCACCGAGGTGACCGGCGCCGCCACGAAGGAGGAGAGGATGGTCACCGGATGGGCCAGCGCCGCCAGCGCGCCAATGGCCGCAAAGGTGCCGTTCACCAGCACCCACTGGGTGAGCTTGTCGACCGTCACCTCGGCGCCGGCGCGCAGGAACCCGTAGCCCACCAGCGCTACGAACAGGGCCGGGATCGTCCACGGCAGGATGCGCCCCACCGCGCCGCGCGGCGGCACGTGGTCGAGGGCCGCCAGCGCCGCGGCGTCCGGCGGCTCCCGGTCGTAGGCGGCCAGCCAGCGCTCGATGCCGGCGACGTGGCCGGCGCCCACCACCGCCACCGTGCGCGCGCCGCCGGCCGCAAAGATGCGCGCCGCCAGGTAACGGTCCCGCTCGTCGATCAGCACTTCCTTTACCTGCGGGAGATAGCCGGCGAGATCCTCCAGCATGTTCTGCAGCGCGCCCCGCTCCTTCAGCGCCTCGACCTGGTTCGGTTCCAACTCCTCGTTCGAGAACGCGCCGGCGAGCAGCGCGGCGAGCAGCTTCATCCGGCTCCACAACCGCGACTGCCGCCACGCCCGGCGCAGAGTCACCTGGATCTCGCGGTCGCAGAGCACGAACGGGACTCCCGCCGCCTGCGCGGCCTCGACGGCGGCTACCATCTCAGCCCCCGGCTGCACCCCCAGGTCGCGCCCGAGACGGCGCTGCAGCGAGTGCAGCGCGATGTTGGTGAGGAGCAGGAACCCCTTGCGTTGCTTGAGCACGCGCCGCACGTCGAGCTCCATCCAGGCGCGCGGTTGCGTGATGGCGGCGTGGCGGCCGGCGTCGAGCTCCACGCAGACGCAATCGGGCTGCTCCCCGGCAATCGCCGCGCGCACCTCGTCAACGCTCCGTTCCGAGACGTGCGCGGTGCCCACCAGCACCACCGTCCGCTGCTTGAGTGTGACTGTCGTGATCATCGTCTTGGCGCCCGTAAGATACTCTTTCCGGCGGCTTGCCGCTATCCCGCGGCGGTGCTATGATGAATCAGCGGCCGACTTGTGAACAACTTGTGGATAGATTTCGCGTTCGGAACGGCGCCGGGAACGTGATCGACGGCGTACCGGCAAAGTTCCCGTCCGCTTCCCCACGAGTCCGCGGCGGCAGAATATAAATTGTTATGCTACATAGAACTATAGAATCGCCCTCGGGTTTCCCCGTAAGTATTGATTGGTCAAGGAACTGCACTGCCCGGCAAATAATCGCGCCGCATCGTTCCCTCCTTTCTGTGGATAACTTGTTCATAAATTGCCGCGCGAAGGGTGGATTAGCGCCTGTGCCGGCGGTAATCGGTTCTCCCCGCATGAGGGCCGCCTAAATGTCGCGAAGCGATCATCAGGCGGTCTGGAACCGGGCGCTGGACCGCCTGCGCGCCGCGGTTACCGAGCAGGAATATCAGACCTGGCTGCGCTGCATGGAGTACCGCGACTCCGCCGGCGAGGTGATCGTCCTCACGGTGCCCTCCGCCTTTCACCGCGACCAGGTGGCGCAACGGTTCCAACCCGCTATCGAGCGCGAGCTGTCCGAGCTGGCGGCGCAGACCCTCAAGCTGTCCTACGTGGTAGCCAACGGCGCCCACCACGCGCCCGATGCGGCCGCCCCCGGCGCCGCGCCCCCGGCGGACGCACCGCGGCGGCCTTCCCCGGCGGCGGCCCCGCGGCCCGCGGCGCCGCGGCCGGCGCCGCCGCCGACGCGCTCCCCGCACGGTCAACTCAACCCGCAGTACACCTTCGACCGGTTCGTGGAAGGCCCCAACAACACCTTGCCGCTCAACGCCGCCCTGGCCGTCGCCAAGAACCCGGGCCGCGCCTACAATCCGTGTCTGGTCTACGGGGGCGTGGGCCTCGGCAAGACCCATCTGCTGCAAGCCATCGGCAACGCCGTGGACCGGGAGCTCCCCGACCTCAAGGTGGTGTACGTAACCGTAGAGACCTTCACCAACGAGTTCATCCAGTCGATCAAGGAGAAGACCGGACATCGCTTCAAGAACCGGTATCGCTCGGCGGACGTACTGTTGATCGACGACATTCAGTTTCTGCAGGGCAAGGCGGAAACCCAGCAGGAGCTGTTCCACACCTTCAACGCGCTGTACGACGCCGGCAAGCAGATGGTGTTCAGCAGCGACCGCGGCGTATCGAAGCTCACCGGGCTGCCCGACCGCCTCATCAACCGCTTCGAGCGCGGCCTGAACACCGACGTGATTCCGCCCGATTACGAGACGCGCGTGGCCATCGTGGAAAAGAAGCTCGAAGAACTGGGGTTCCTGCTTGAAGACAGTATCATTGATCTGATTTGCCGCAACATCCGCACCAACGTGCGGCAACTGGAGAGTGCCCTCACCAAGCTCTCCGCCTACCGCCAATTGATGGGCCGCGCCGTCACCCCGGAGATCGCGCAACGGCAACTTCAGGACTTTTTCTCCAAGCCCGAAGACCTCAGTATTTCGATAGACTCCATTCAGCGGGCGGTGTGCGACTACTTCCATCTCACGCCGGCCGACCTGAAAGGGAAAAAGCGCACCAAGGCGATTGCGTTCCCGCGCCAGGTGGCGATGTATCTGGCCCGCTCCCTGACCAAGTTCTCCACCACCGAGGTCGGGATCGAGTTCGGCGGACGCGATCACACCACCGTCATGCACGCCTGCCAGCGCGTCACCGAGCGGCTGCGGAGCGACGCCGCGATGGAGAATGGCCTGCGCAAGATCACCAATACGATCAGAGAGCAAAGCGTAGCCTGAGAGCGCATGAATCGAACCCGGATAACCTGTGAGTAGCTCGTGGACAACGCAGTGAGCATGCCGGGCGCCGGCCCGGCAGCCGGAGCCACGGTGCATAACCGGACCCTTCGCCGGGCTTCTCTGGGGATAGATAAATTTAGCTACGGCATGAAATTAAATGTGCTTTGCACAAATCCACCGGTATTACTACCATTACCACCGATTATTCGAACAAAGAGGATGGGACCATGAAGTTCACCTGCGAGCGGGAGTCGATCCTGCGTGAGATTGCGAATGCCTACGAGATAATCTCGGCGCGCAACTCGTTGTCGATACTTTCCAACGTGCTGCTCATGGCATCGGAGCAGACCTTGACGATCCGCGCGACCGATCTCAAGGTGAACTACGAGTCGAGCGTGGCGGTGGAGGTTACCAAGCCGGGAAGTATCACCGTGTTCTGCGACAAGCTGCACGGTATTCTGCGCTCGTTGCCGGACAGCGAGATCGAGTTCGAGCAGCACGATGACATGGTGCTGCGCATCAGCCCGGTGTTCAAGAACATCCGCTTTCAGCTCAAGGGCATCTCCGCGGAGAAGTATCCGCCGTTTCAGGGGGCCGCTACGGACGGCGCCTTTCCGGTACCCAAGAAGGACCTGGTGGAGATGATCTCGCATACCATCTTTGCGGTGTCGGACGACGAGACGCGCTACTTCATGAACGGCGTCTACCTGGAGAAGCAGGATGAGCGGATCACGATGGTGGCGACCGACGGGCGCCGTCTGGCGTACGCCTCGAAGATCATGGATAGCGGCGTTGCCGACTTCAAGGGCGTGATCATTCCGCCCAAGGTGTTGAACATCGTACGCCGTCAGGCGCCGCGTGAGGGCGAGTTCATGGTGTCGGTGAGCGAGCGCGAATTTCACGTGCGCTATGACTCGCAGCAGTTGGCGTCCAACCTGATCGACGCGCAGTTTCCGAATTACCAGCGGGTGATCCCGGATCGCCAGGAGTACCGCCTGGTGATCGAGCGCTCCGCCTTCGAGGAGGGGCTGCGGCGGGTGTCGCTGCTGGTGGAGCAGAAGTCGCGGCGCATCTATCTGGAGAGTCAGCCCGACAATCTGGTGATTCGCTCCAGCGAAGGGGACATCGGCGCGGCGCGCGAGGAGATCGGGTGCGAGTATCAGGGGCCGGAGCTGGTGCTGGCCTTCAACTACGAGTATCTGCTGGAGCCGCTGCGCGAGATGACCACCGACCAGGTGGTGCTGGAGTTCACCGACACCGGCAAGGCGCTGTCGCTGAAGCCGGACCCGGAGGGGGATTACTTTCACATCGTGATGCCGATGCAGGCGAGCTGATTCCCTGGGTCTGCTGGCGCTGCGGCTCACCGGCTTTCGCAACCTGGCGGCGTTGCGGCTGGAGCTGGACGGCCGGGACGTGTTCCTGGTGGGGGAGAACGGCCAGGGCAAGACCAACTTCATCGAGGCGGTGTACGTGCTGTGCTACGGCGCCTCGTTCCGCACCCGCAACGACCGCGACCTGATCGCCAACGGCGCCGCCGAGGCGGCGCTGTGGGGCCGGCTGAGCGCCGGCGGCGAGGAGCGCGGCGTGGGGGTGGGGTTGGGAGGCAGCGGCGGCAAGCGCATCGCCGTGGACGGCAAGCGCCTCCGCGACCGCGCGCGGCTGATCGAGTTCGCGCCGGCTATCGCCTTTACGCACGATGACTTGCGCTTTATTGACGGGGACCCCGAGCGGCGCCGCAATCTGTTCGATCACACGCTGTCGTTGTTCGACCCCGCGTTCATCGACGTGCTGCGGCGCTACCGGCGCGCCCTGCGCGGGCGCAACGCGCTGCTGCGCGCCGGGGATGGCTCCCACGTGGACGTGTACGACCCGGCGCTGGCCGCCGCGGGGGTGGAGATCCAGCGGCGGCGCGCCGACCTGTGCGAGCGCTTCGGCGGGGTTTTTTCAGATCTGTGCGCGGAGATCGGGGGTCTCGATACTGCGAACATGGAGTACCGGCCTTCATGGGGCGCGGCCGCGGCGCCGGAGCAGGCGCAGGAGCTGCTGCGCCAACGGCGTGAGCGCGATCTGCAACTGCGCACCACCACCAGCGGGCCGCATCGGGACGACGTGTCGTTCACCATCGGCCGCGCCCGCTTCGCCGCGCAGGGGTCCACCGGTCAAAAGCGGCTCGCGTCGCTGGTGCTGCGCGTGGCGCAGGCGGAGTTCTTTCAGCGCACCACCGGCCGGCGCCCGATCCTGTTGCTCGACGACGTGCTGCTGGAGCTGGACGCCGGCAAGCGGGAGCGCTTTCTGAAGCGGCTCCCGGCCTACGATCAGGCGTTCTTTACCTTTCTGCCGGATGAGCCGCAGCGCCGTTACGGCGGCGCGCGTACCCTGCGGCTGGCGGTGGCGGGCGGAACCTTCCAACCATGTATCGAGCCGGCGACCTGCTGACCGAGGTCCTGGCGCGGGCCGGGTTCGACGCGCAGGCGCCGCAGGCACTGATCTACCGGCTGTGGGACGAGCTGCTCGGTCCCGAGCTGGCCGGTAGCGCGCGCCTGCGCGAGGTGCGCCTCGGGCGGCTGGAGATCGAGGTGGATCACCCGGCGCGGCTGCAGCTCGTGCGCCTGCGGCAGCGGGAAATCGTGCGGCGGGTGCGGCGGCGCTTCCCGGAGTTGGCGGTGACGCGCCTGCACGTGGTGGTGAGCGGCCGTCCGCCGGCGCCGGCCGCGCCACCCGCCGCGCCGCCGCCGCGTCCGCATTGACAGGGTGAAGCGCGATTCGTTATACTCGGCGGCAGTAAATCGCACCGGCGCCAGCCGGATTTCAAGGACCTCATGAAACGTACCTACCAACCGAGCCGCACCCGGCGGCGGCGGCGCTTTGGCTTCCGTGAGCGTATGCGTACCCGTAGCGGGCGCCTGATTCTCAAGCGCCGGCGCCGCAAGGGCCGCACCAAGCTCACGGTTTCGGATGAAAAGAAGCCTTACTAGACAGGAGCGGGTTACCGACCGCCGCCAGGTGCGGTCGCTCTACCGGGCGCCGGCGACGCCGCGGCGGTCCGGTCTGCGGGTGTACTACCGGCCCAACGGCGCCGCCGGCAGCCGCGTGGTGGTGTGCCCGGGCCGCGGGTTTGCCAACGCGCCGGTGCGCAACCGGCAGCGGCGCTTGGTGCGCGAAGCGTACCGCCTGCTCAAGCCGCGGGTGGCGCCGGGCTATGATCTGCTGCTGCAGGTGATGCCGCGGCGCCGGGAGCTGGGATTCCGGGCCGCGTCGGGAGTGCTCGTCCGACTGCTCGGCGATGCCCGGCTGCTGCGCCGTGGCTGACGCGCCGGCAACCCCGCCGCGCTTGCCGCGCCGTGCCGCGGCCGGCCGGCTCCTGCAGACCGCGCTGGCCCTCTACCAACAACTGATCTCGCCGCTGGCGCCGCCGAGCTGCCGCTTTTACCCGACCTGTTCGCAGTACGCCCGCCAGGCGCTGCGCAGCCATGGCGCGGCGCTGGGAACCTGCTTGGCGTTGCGCCGCATCCTGCGCTGCCATCCCTTTCACCGCGGCGGCTACGACCCGGTGCCCGCGCCGCGCCCGCCAGCGCCGCGGGCACCGCGCGCAAGGCAGTTCGACCACTAGGGCATGGATCGCAGAACGCTGATCGCCGTGGGCCTGTCGGTGGTCGTGATCGTCGGCAGTCTCCTGGTTCAGACCTTCCTGTTTCCCGCCCCGGAGGGGGCGCTGGGCGGCCCTGCCGCGCCGGCGCCGGCCGCCACCGGCGCGGGCGCCGAACCGGCCGCGGCGGCGGGCGCCCTCAGCGACGTGTTTACCCCGCTGGCGAGCGAGGTGGCCGCGGACGGCGCCGACTCCCCGGTGGGCGCCCGGCTCATCGTCAAGGAAACCGATCTGTTGTCCCTGACCTTCTCAACGGCGGGCGGCGACCTCACTTCCATTCGGCTGAAGCAGCATCACGACGTGGACGGCACCGACGTGGAGTTGGTGCTGCGGCCGGAGTACGATCACTTCTTTACCGTCGCGTTCGGCGGTTTCCGCACCACCCCGGTGGACGCGGTGTTCGACTACCGGGAGGTGGACAACTACACCTGGAGCTTCTCGCGCCGGCTGCTGGCGCCGGACGGCGTACCGTTCACCCTCACCAAGACCTATACCTTCCCGCCCAACTCCTACCTGTTCGAGCTGGAGATCCAGATCGAGAACAGCGCCAACGAGCTGCTCGGCCTCGACTTCTTCGGCAACGCCTACACCCTGGGCATCGGCCCGCAGATCGGCCCGCCCTACGAGTCGCTCGACGGCCGCAACGAGTTCCGCAACTTCCGCAACTATACCGACGGGCGGGCGCGCAACCAGCGCATGCGCCGCGAGCCGGTGCTGGCCGAAGCCAAGCGCGTCAACTGGACCGCCATCGCCGGGAAGTACTTCGCCGTGATCGCGGTGCCTGACGCCACGTTGTACACCATCACCTACGACAACCGCAGGGACCCGGAGCTCAGTCAGCGCTCGGCGCTGTACTTCAGCCGCCCGGTGATCTCCAGCTCCAGGAACGTGGACACGTTCCGCTTCTACGCCGGCCCGCTGAAGCGCGAGATCCTGAACCGCTACAACGACCCCGCCAACGACCCGTTCGGAATTGGCAACTACCAGTTCCAGGAGGCGGCGCGGACCAATCCCATCATCGGCTGGCTGGCCAACATCCTGCGCTTCTTCCTGGACTTCTTCTATCGGCTCATTCCCAACTACGGGGTGGCGATCATCCTGCTCACCGTGCTCATCAAGATTCTGTTCTTCCCGCTCACCCAGAAGAGCTTCGAGTCGACCAGCAAGATGTCGAGTCTGAGCCCCAAGATCGAGGAGCTCAAGAAGAAGCACCAGGGCAAGCCGGAGAAGCTGAACCAGGAGATGATGGCGCTCTACCGCAAGGAGGGGGTCAACCCGGTGGGCGGCTGTCTGCCGCTGCTGCTGCAGATGCCGATTTTCTTTGCCCTGTTCGAGTTGCTCAACAACGCCTTTGATTTGCGCGGGGCGCCGTTCATCGTGCCGTGGATCGGCGATCTGTCGGCGCCGGAGAGCTTTTTGCCGTTCGGGTTCACCATTCCGCTGCTGAACTGGGACGAGCTGCGGATTCTGCCCTTCGTGATGCTCGGCACCACGCTGCTGCAGTCGCGGATTTCGCAGAACCCCGGCGCCACGCAAGCGCAGATGAAGATGATGATGTACGCGATGCCGATCTTCTTCTTCTTCATCCTGTACGGCATGCCGTCCGGGCTGGTGATCTATTGGACCATGCAGAACGTGCTGTCCATTGCCCAGCAACTCTACATCAACGACCGCCGGCGCCGCGCCGGGCCGGACCGCGGCAGCGCGGCGGCGGGCCGCGGGCCGCGCCGGAAACCGCGTTAGCAGGAGATAGTTTAAAAATGGCCGAACGAGAGTATGAAGGTCGCAACGAGGAGGAGGCAATCGACAAGGCGATCGCGGCGTTGGGCCTCACCGAAGATGAGATCGACGTCGAGGTGGTGGAGGAGCAGCGCCCCGGTTTTCTGAAAGGGGGCAAGGTGCGCATCCGCGTGCACCTGGCGGACGACGACGAGGACGCGGCGCCGGAGTTGGAGCCGGAGAACGAGTTGGAGGAACGGCTCATCGAGTTCGTGACCGAGCTCCTGGAGAAGGCGAGCCTGCCCGCCGAGGTGCGCATCGAGCAGCGCGAGACGGGCCGGCTGACGCTGGAGATCATCACCGACGACCCCGCCATCGTGATCGGCAAGCACGGCAGCACCCTCGAGTCGCTGCAGTTGATCGCCAACATCCACGCCGGCCGCATCAACCGCGACGGTGACCCGCTACGGGTGATTCTCGATACCGAGGACTACCGCTACCGCCGCGAGCAGAGCCTGCTGCGCATGGCCAACCGGGTAGCGCAGCAGGTGCGGCGCACCGGGCGGTCGCGCCTGCTGGCGCCGCTGAATCCGTTCGAGCGGCGCCTGATCCACGCCGCGTTGGGCGAGATGGGCGGCATCAGCACGGAAAGCGAAGGGGAGGGACTCTACAAGCAGATCCGCGTTTCGTACGACGAACGCTGACCTCGCGCAGGGCCGTCGCGAGGGTGAGGAGGGCGTCCAAAAAGCGCCGCCGGCCGCGGGCCGTTGTAGAGGGTGTGCCGATACTTGAAGGAGAGGATCCAAGAAAAAATGCAGAGTGAGCGTTCGGCCTACGGGGCCGGTGACATTCAGGTACTGGAGGGTCTGGAGCCGGTACGCAAGCGGCCCGGCATGTACATCGGATCGACCGGGCTCAGCGGCCTGCACCAGTTGGTGTACGAGGTGGTCGACAACAGCATCGACGAGGCGATGGCCGGCTTTGCCCGCACCATCGAGGTGACCATCGAGGCCGGCAACGTGGTGACGGTGCGCGACGACGGGCGCGGGATTCCGGTCGACGAACATCCCACGCAGAAGGTGAGCGCGCTGGAGGTGGTAATGACCACCCTGCACGCCGGCGGCAAGTTCAACAACCGCAACTACGCGGTGTCCGCCGGCCTGCACGGAGTCGGCGTCTCGGTGGTCAACGCCCTCGCCGAGTGGTGTTGGGTGGAGGTGCACAAGGAGGGGCGGATCTACCGCCAGTCCTACCGCCGCGGGGCGCCGGACGCGCCGGTGGCGGAGACCGGGGCAACCGACCGCAGCGGCACCGTGACCTCGTTCCTGGCCGACGCCGAGATCTTCGAGACCGCCGATTACTCGTTCGAGGTGCTGACTACCCGCCTGCGCGAGCTGGCGTTCCTGAACAAGGGGATTCGCATTGCCCTGAGTGACCGCCGCGGCGAGGAACCGCGCGGGCACGTGTTCGAGTTTGCCGGCGGCGTCAAGCAGTTCATCCAGTACCTGAACAGCAACAAGCAGCCGATTCACCCCGAGCCCGTGCACTTCGAGGGCACGCGCGAGCAGGTGGGCGTGGAGATCGCGCTCGAGTACAACAGCGGGTTCAGCGAGCAGGTGTATTGCTACGCCAACAACGTCAACAACCGCGAGGGCGGCACCCACCTGAGCGGCTTCCGCGCCGCCCTGACGCGCACCCTCAACGACTTTCTGCGCCGCCACAAGCTGGACCGCAAGCTGGACGAGAGTCTGTCCGGCGACGACGTGCGCGAGGGGTTGACCGCGGTGGTGTCGGTCAAGGTGCCGGAGCCGCAGTTCGAGGGCCAGACCAAGGCCAAGCTGGGCAACACCGAGGTGCGCGGCATCGTCGAGTCGCTTACCAACGAGGAGCTCAGCGCCCACTTCGAGGAGCGCCCCGGGGTGATCAAGGCGATTCTGGAAAAGACCATCCTGGCCGCCAAGGCGCGGGTGGCGGCGCGGCGCGCGCGCGAGCTCACCCGGCGCAAGAGCTTTCTGGAAAGCAGCGGGCTCCCCGGCAAGCTGGCCGACTGCGCGGAGAAGGACCCGGAGCGTTGCGAGCTGTACATCGTGGAGGGCGACTCCGCGGGGGGCAGCGCCAAGCAGGGACGGGACCGCCAGTTTCAGGCGATTCTTCCGCTGTGGGGCAAGATGCTGAACGTGGAGAAGACCCGCATCGACCGCGTGCTGGCCAACGAGAAGCTGGTGCCGATCATCACCACCCTCGGCACCGGGGTGCGCGACGAGTTCAGCCTGGAGAAGCTGCGCTACCACAAGGTGATCATCATGGCCGACGCCGACGTCGACGGCTCCCACATCCGCACCCTGCTGCTCACCTTCTTCTACCGCTACATGAACGATCTGGTGAAGGCCGGGCACGTCTACATCGCCATGCCGCCGCTCTACAAGCTCACCTCCGGGGGGCGGGTGGAGTATGCCTACAGCGACCCCGAGATGGAGCAGGTGCTGCAGCGCCTCAAGGAGGGCCGCAACCACGCCAGCGTGCAGCGCTACAAGGGGCTGGGCGAGATGAACCCGGAGCAACTGTGGGAGACCACCATGGATCCGAGCACCCGCAACATCCAGCGGGTCAAGGCGGCCGCGGACGAGCAGAGCCTGGAGGCCGAGCAGGAGGATGGAGTGTTCGCCACCCTGATGGGGGAGGCGGTGGAGCCGCGGCGCCGGTTCATCGAGGAAAACGCGCTGGCGGCCACGCTGGACGTATAGAGGCGGCGCCGCAGTTGACAGGAGCGATTCATGGCTGAGCTCACCGGCAAGGTAATCCCGGTGAACATCGATCAGGAGGTGCGCGAGTCCTACCTGACCTACGCGATGTCGGTAATCGTGAGCCGCGCGCTGCCCGACGCCCGCGACGGCTTGAAGCCCGTGCACCGGCGCCTGCTGTACGCCATGAACGACATGGGCCTGCAGCCGAACCGGCCCTACCGCAAGACCGCGCGCCTGGTGGGAGACGTGCTGGGCAAGTATCACCCGCACGGCGACCAGTCGCTGTACGACGCCCTGGTGCGCCTGGCGCAGGATTTCTCGATGCGCTACCCGGTGGTGGACGGGCAGGGCAACTTCGGCTCGGTGGACGGCGACCCGCCGGCGGCGATGCGTTACACCGAGGCGCGCCTGGCGCCGGTGGCCGAGGCGATGCTGCGCGACATCGGCAAGGAAACCGTCGACTTCGTCCCCAACTACGACGACTCGCTCACCGAGCCGGCGGTGCTGCCGGCGGCGCTTCCCTACCTGCTGGCCAACGGCGCCAGCGGCATCGCGGTGGGGATGGCCACCAACATACCGCCCCACAACCTGGTGGAGGTGGCGCGCGCCACGCTGGCGCTGATCGCCGACCGCCGCCTCACCGACCGCGACTTGATGAAGCACGTCGCCGGGCCCGACTTCCCCACCGGCGGCATCATCTTCGGGCGCAAGGGGATCCTGGACGCCTACACCACCGGCAAGGGCAAGATCGTGGTGCGGGCGCGGGTAGCGATCGAGACGCTGAGCGGGGGGCGCGACGCGCTCATCGTTACCGAGCTCCCCTACCAGGTGAACAAGGCCAACCTGATCGTGCGCATCGCCGACCTGGTCAAGGACCGGCGGCTGGAAGGCATCGCCGACCTGCGCGACGAGTCGGACCGCCGCGGCATGCGCGTGGTAATCGAGATCAAGCGCCGCTTCGACCCCAAGATCATCCTCAACCGGCTGTTCAATCTGACCCAGCTCCAGGACCCGTTCCACGTCAACGCGCTGGCGCTGGTGGGCGGCAAGCCGCAGGTGCTCACGCTGCGCGACATGCTGTGGCAGTTCATCGAGCACCGCCGCAAGGTGGTGATTCGCCGCGCCCGCTTCGACCTGAAGAAGGCGGAGCAGCGCGCCCACATCCTGGAGGGGCTCAAGATCGCCCTGGACAACATCGACGAGGTGGTGCGCATCATCCGCAGCAGCCGCACGGTGGAGATTGCCCGCAACGGCCTGCGGCAGCGCTTCGAGCTGTCGGTGGCGCAGGCGCAGGCAATCCTGGACATGCGCCTGCAGCGTCTCACCAGCCTGGAAACGCGCAAGGTAGAGGACGAGTTGGCCCAGGTGCGCAAGCTGATTGCCGAGCTGCGCGAGCTGCTGGCCAGCGAGCAGAAGATTCTGGAGGTGGTGAAGAAGGAAACCCAGGAGATCGCCAAGCGCTACGGCGACGACCGCCGCACCGAGATCGTCGAGACCGAGGTGGGGGACTTCAACTACGAGGACCTGATCGAGGAAGAGGACATGGTGGTGGTGATTTCCAACCGCGGCATCATCAAGCGCATTCCCGCCTCCAGCTACCGGCGCCAGATGCGCGGCGGCAAGGGCGCCGGCAGCCGCCTGCGCGGCACCGACTTCATTTCCCAGATCTTCATCGGCTCCACCCACGACTACGTGTTGTTCATCACCAGCGCCGGGCGCGCCTATTGGCTCAAGGTGCACGAGCTGCCGGAGCGGACGCGCCAGACCGCGGGGCAGGACATTCGCTCGCTGCTGCAGATGGAAGACAGCGAAGAGGTGACCGCGGTGGTGTCGCTGAGCAAGTTCTCGCGCGAGGAGTACCTGTTCATGGCGACCGCGCGCGGCGTGGTCAAGAAGGTGCGTACCAGCGACTTCAGCAACGCCCGGCGCCGCGGCGTGGTGGCGATCAACCTGGACGCCGCCGAGGAGGGCGGGGCCGAGGGATCCGATCATCTGGTAGCCGCGATGCTGACCGACGGCAAGCGCGACGTGGTGTTGATCGCGGCCTCCGGGCGCGCGCTGCGGTTTGCGGAGTCGGCGGTGCGGCCGATGGGCCGCGCGTCGCGCGGGGTGCGCGGCCTGCGCCTGCAGCCGGACGACCACCTGGTGGGCGCGGCGAGCAATGAGCCGGGGCGGCGCATCTTCATCGTGAGCCAGCTCGGCTACGGCAAGTGCATGGAGTTTGCCGAGCTCGCGCCGCACGGGCGCGGCACCAGCGGCCAGTACTGCTACCGCAATACCGAGAAGAACGGTCCGGTGGTGGACATGACCGCCACCTACGAGGATGACGACCTGGTGTGCATCACGACCCAGGGGCAGGCGGTCAAGCTGGCGCAGCAGGACGTACGGGTGACCGGGCGCAGCGCCAAGCTGGGGGTGCGGATCGTGCGCCTCGCCGAGGGTGACCGCGTGGTCGGCGTGGCGCGCGTGGCCAAGGAGGAGTGACGCGGGCCGGCGCTTGGTTTCACGTGAAACCAGGGACGCGGATTTGCACAGGTTGGCCCTTCGTCGCTATCGTTAGGGCGGTATAGGAAATGGCGGCGGCGCGGCGGATCGTATTTGCCAATCAGAAGGGCGGGGTGGGGAAGACCACCACCGCCGTGAATTTGGGCGCCGCAATGGCCGCGACCGGCAAGCGGGTGCTGCTGGTGGACTTCGATCCGCAGGCAAACTCGTCGACCAGCCTCGGCTGCGACGGCGAGGAGGGCGGCATCTACGAGCTGATAACCGGCGTGCTACGGCCCGACGAGGTGATTCAACACACCGCGGTGGCCGGCCTGGAGGTGGTTCCCTCCAGCATCAACCTGGCCGGCGCGGCCGTGGAGCTGGTAACCCAGGAGCGGCGCGAATTCTACCTGAGTGATGCCCTGCTCCCGCTGCAGGCGGGGTACGACTTCGTGTTCGTGGACTGCCCGCCGTCGCTGGGGATCCTGACCATGAACGGGCTGACCGCGGCCTCCCACGTGATCATTCCGCTGCAGTGCGAGTACTTTGCCCTGGAGGGGCTGAGCGAACTCCTCAAGACGATCCGGCGGGTGCAGGCGACCTTGAATCCGCATCTCAAGGTAGGCGGCATCCTGTTCACGATGTTCGACGCGCGTACCCGCCTGTCGCAGGAGGTGGTGCGCGAGGTGACCTCGTTCTTTCGCCACCAGGTGTTCCGCACCGTCATTCCGCGCAACGTGCGCCTCGGCGAGGCGCCCTCCTACTCGCAACCGATCCAGCTCTACGATCCCAAGTGCATCGGCGCGCGCAGCTACAACGCGCTCGCCCGCGAGGTGTCGCAACATGTCTAAGCGCCCCGCCGTCCCCGGCGCTGGCCGCGGCGCTGCCGCCGGCGCGCCGCGTCCGGCGCAGCGCGCCGCCCGCAAGCGCGGCCTCGGGCGCGGCCTGGACGCGCTGATGGGGGAGCGCCCCGACTACGCGGCCGCCGGCGCCCCCGCCGAGATTCCGCTCGACGAAATCGACGCCGGCGGCGAGCAGCCGCGGCGGCGGTTCGTTGACGAGACCATCGAGGAGCTGGCGCAGTCGATCTCCAGCCACGGCATCCTGCAGCCGATTCTGGTGGAGCCGGTCGGCGGCCGCTACCGCATCATCGCCGGCGAACGCCGCTTCCGCGCCGCCCAGCGCGCCGGCCTGCGGCGCATCCCCGCGGTAGTGCGCGCCTCCAGCGACGACGAACGGCTCACCCTGGCGCTGATCGAGAACATCCAGCGCGAGGACCTGACCCCGATGGAGGAGGCGCAGGCCTACCGCCGGATTCTGGAGGTCAGCGGCGCCAGCCAGGAAGAGCTGGCCGGGCGGGTGGGTAAGCACCGCTCCACCATCACCAACAGCCTGCGGCTGCTCGGATTGCCGGCGGAGGTGCAGAACGCTCTCGGCGACGGCACCATAACCGCCGGCCACGCGCGCGCGCTGCTGATGATTCCCGACCCGGATGAACGGCAGCGGCTGTTCAAGCGCATCGCCCAGTACTCGGTGCGGGAGGCGGAGGCGTACGCCGCGCGGATCCGCGACCGGGAGCCGCGCAGCGGGGCCGGCGGCGGCGCCGGTGACCGCAAGCCGCAGCCCGCCGCGGACCCCCACCTGCGCGAACTGGAGCAGCGGCTCATCGATGCCCTCGGTACCAAGGTGGCGGTGACCGGCAGCGCGCAGCGCGGCAAGATCGAGATTTCGTTCTTCAACCCGGAGGACCTCGACCGCCTCGGCGATCTCCTGCTCGGATGAAGCCCAACGTCGTCTACTTCCTGGTCGACGACATGGGCTACGGGGACCTGTCCTGCCTCAACCCGCGCGGCAGGATCGTCACCCCGCACTGTGACCGGCTGGCGCGCGAAGGCATGGTGTGCCGCGATGCCCACTCCAGCTCCGCGGTCTGCTCGCCCTCCCGCTACGGGGTGCTCACCGGCCGCTACAACTGGCGCTCCACCCTGCAGCGCGGCATCGTGCCCCCGTACGGGCCGCCGCTGATTGACGGCGGGCGCCTCACGGTGGGCAAGCTGCTGCAGCGCCACGGCTACCATTGCGGCGCTATCGGCAAGTGGCATCTCGGCATGGACTGGCCGTTCAGCGCCGGCGAAGACTTTTTGCCGCGCGCGCACGGCGGCGCCGGCTCCGGCGCGGCGCCCGCCGAGGCGGATGAGCGGCAACGGGCGCGGTGGCGGGAAGCGTTCGCCCGGCCCATCGCCGAGGGGCCGGTGAGCCGCGGCTTCGACTACTACTTCGGCGTCGACGTGCCCAACTGGCCGCCCTACTGCTTTATCGAGAACCACGCGACGGTTGGCAGCCCCGCCGAGTTCCTGCCGCCGCAGTTGCTCGCCGACAACCTGGCCAGCTTGCCGGGACCGGCGATGCCCTACTGGAACTTCGAGCAGCTCCTGCCGGCCTTCGCCCGCGCCGCCGACCGCTACGTCGCTCGGCAAGCCGCGGCCGGGGTGCCGTTCTTCCTCTACCTGCCGGTGACCTCGCCGCATACCCCGCTGGCGGTGAACAAGCCGTGGATCGGGAGCAGCGGCCTGAACAACCTGTATGCCGACTTGGTGATCGAAACCGACGCCCTCTTCGGCCAGGTCCTGGACTCGCTGGAGCGCCACGGCGTCGCCGACGACACGCTGGTGATCTTTACCAGCGACAACGGCTGCGCGCCCTACGTCGGCGCGGCGCAGATGGAAGCGCAGGGGCACTACCCGAGCGCCGGCTTCCGCGGCTACAAGTCGGACGCCTGGGACGGCGGCCACCGCGTTCCCTTCATCGCCCGCTGGCCGGGGGTGATCGAACCCGGCAGCGAGTCCGGCCACCTGGTGTGCCTCACCGATCTGCTGGCCACCTGCGCCGACTTCCTGGACGAGCCGCTGCCCGCCGCGGCCGGGGAGGACAGCGTGAGCATGCTGCCCTTGTTCCGCGGCGGCGCGCCGATTCGCGACCACCTGGTGCATCACTCGATAACCGGCAAGTTCGCCATCCGCGCCGGGCGCTATAAGCTGGTGCTGGCGCCGGGGTCAGGCGGTTGGACCCTGAACGATGCCGACGCGGTGCGCGCCGGGCTGCCGCTGGTGCAGCTCTACGACCTGGAGCGCGACCCCGCGGAGCGCCGCAACCTGCACGCGGAGCATCCAACCGTGGTGCGCGAGCTGGTGGCGCGGCTCAAGCGGTTGGTCGCCGCCGGACGCAGCACCCCGGGGCCGGAGCAGCGCAACGACGCGCCGGTGGACGTCTGGAAGGCGGATACCCTCCCCGGCATCGATCCGGCGGCGTTCGACGACTACTGAGTCGGGCGCCGGGGCCGCTCGCGGGCCGCGCGGTTCAGTAGGGATCGGCGGCGTCGCGCATGCCGTCGCCGATGAAGTTGAAGGCCAGCACCGTAACGATCACGAACAGCGCCGGGATCATCAGCCACAGGTTCAGGTACACGGTCTTGACGTTCTGCGCCGCGTTCAGCAGCACGCCCCAGCTCACCACCGGCGGGCGCAGCCCGAGGCCGAGGAACGACAGCGAGGTCTCGGCCAGAATCATGCTCGGCACCGCCAGCGTCAGGTGCACGATCAGGTAGCTCAGGAACGCCGGCAGCAGGTGGCGCAGCAGGATTTGTCCGGTGCGGGCGCCGGCCACCGTGGCCGCCACCACCATGTCCGACTCGCGCAGCGCGATAATGTAGCCGCGCACCACCCGCGCCAGGCCGGTCCAGCCGATGATCGACAGGATCACGATGATCATGAAGTAGACGCGCAGCGCCGGCCAGCTCTGCGGGATGGCGGCGGCCAGGGCCATCCACAGCGGGATCTGCGGAATCGAGCTCAGAAACTCGATCATGCGCTGGATCAGCATGTCGGCGGTGCCGCCGAAGTAGCCGGAAATGCCGCCCAGAACGCAGCCCAGGACGAAGCTGATCACCACCCCCACGAAGCCGATGGAAAGCGAAATGCGCGCGGCGTAGAACACCCGCGAGAACAGGTCGCGGCCCAGCTTGTCGGTGCCGAACAGGTAGAACGCCGCCTCCTCCTCTTCGATGCCGAGCAGATGCAGCCGGCCGGGAATCAGGCCCCACAGCCGGTACTCGTCGCCGGCCACCAGGAGGCGGATCGGATAGCGCGCCGCCGGGTCCTCGCGGCACACCAGGGCGAAGGTGTCCGGGTTGCGCTCGGTGGTCAGGCGGTACACGAACGGGCGCAGGTGAAAGCGGCCGGCGGCGTCGACGAAGTGGATGCGTTGCGGCGGACACAGGATGTAGTCGGAGTTGCGGGCGTAGATGTCGTGGGTAGCGAAGAACTCGCAGAACATGACGCCGGCCACGATGAAGAAGCCGACGATCGCGGTCCCCACCATGGCCAGCCGGTGCGACTTGAACTTGCGCCACATCAACCGCCATTGCGACGCGACGTAGTAGGACTCCTGCTCGTACCGGGCCGCGGCCTTGCGCGGCGTCATGGGATCAGTTCCGCCAGAACCACTGCTCGGCGGCGTCGCCCACCACCACCGAGTAGTAGCCGCGTTCCTCGGCCACGCCGACGTTGCCGAGGTTGACGTCGTAGACGAACGGCCCCGGCGCCTCGGCCACCACGCCGATCACCCACAGGTTCTCGGCCTGGTTCTCCCACATCTCGGTAAGCGCTTCCCGGCGCTCGTCGGCGTCGCCGGTGGAGTAGAGCACGTCGCGCAACTCGTACAGGCGCATCGCCTCCGGCGGCGGCTCCATGCCCGACTCGCCGCCGGACGCGTACCACTTGTGCCACTCGCGGCCGGCCACGTTGAACTTCATCGGCCCGAAGGTGAAGTTCATGGTGGGGTTCCACCAGTCGGAGAAGCGCGCCTCGCTGTCCGAGGCCCACCACAGCCGGCCGTCCACCTGCTTGACCTGGGTATCGATGCCGATCGGCCCCATGAACTCGGCGAACAGCTCGGCTCCCGGCGTCGCCGTGGGCGTGACCTCGTAGTACATGAACGGGATGCTCAGCCGGCGCCCGTCGGGCAAGGTGCGGAACTGGCGCCTGGCGTCCCACTCCAGCCCCATTTCGTCCAGCAGCGCGTTGGCGGCGTCCACGTCGTACTCGACGTAGGCGGTATCCATGTGCGGCTGGTAGAAGTCGACGCCGCGCGGCGGCGCGACCTGGGCAATGCGCCCGAAGTCGAGAAAGATCGACTTGCGGATCTCCGCCCGGTCGAGCGCCAGCGAAATCGCCTGGCGGAACCGCTTGTCCTGCATCACCGCGGCGTACCCGGCGTCCGCGGGCGTGAGGTTGGGAAAGTAGACCAGCACCTGCTGTTGCCAGGCCGGCAGCAGCATGGTGCGGTACCCCGCCCGCTCCTCGTTGGCCTTGAACAGCGGCACGTCGCCGAGGCGCACGAACTGAAACTGCACGTCGGTCTCGCCCGCCACCACCTTGGCGTTCATCACCTCCAGGTTGTTCACGAACACGCGGTGGGCGCGGTCAATGTAGGGAAGCTGCCGGCCGAGCGGGTCGATCTTGAAGAAGTAGGGGTTGCGCTCCAGGATGAACTCGCCGGGGTTGGGCTCCTCGATCACGTGCCACGGGTGCAGCGACGGCGCCTCGATCGCGTTCGGAAAGCGGGTCGGGATATGAGCGGCCGAGTCGCTGCCGGCCACCGCGAACGAGGTGTAGAACTTGCCCCACTCCGCTTCGTCGTAGCCCTGCTCGCGCATCACCGGGAGCAGGTCGGCCATGGCCGCGTACTCCTTGTGGTACTGCTTCATGTAGTGGCCGGGGCGCAGGAACCAGCCGGCGGGCTGCTGGGTCACCTGGCCCAGGAACAGACCGTAGGGCTTGGCGAAGGTGAGCGAGAAGGAATAGTCGTCGACGATCGCCAGCTCGACCGGCGCGCCGCCCCAGTTGGTCCAGCGCGGCAGTTGCGGCGTGATTTCCTCGTTGAAGTACACGTCGTCGAAGGCGTAGCGCACGTCGGCGGTGGTCACCGGGGCGCCGTCCGACCACTTCAGCCCCTCCCTGATGCGGAACGTGAACTGCGTGGCGGCGGCGTTCTGCTCCCAGGATTCGAGAATGGAGGGCTGGATGGTGGCGCCGAGGTAGTCGTAGCGATGGTTGGAGGCGGAGGGCGCGATTTCCAGCAGCTTGACGGCGTTGAGGTGGCGCAGGTAGTGGCCGTGGTCGATGGTGTACTCGGTCCAGGTCAGGGTGCCGCCGTAGCGGCCATGCTCCTCCCAGGTCTCCATGACCAGAGGATTTTTGGGGAGCCGTTCCTCCACCGGCGGCAGCCCCCGCCCCGCCAGATAGGGCGAGTCGGAGAAGGTGACGGCGGCGGCGCCCGTGAGCCTCAGGTACTCGTCCAGGTTGTACTGCCCCGGCGCCAGCCCGCCCTCCTTGGGGGCGGCCGCACCGCTCGCGGCCGCGCCGCCGGCCTCCGCCGCGGCGCTTTCTTCGGTGCCCGCCGCGAGCGCCGGCACCGGCGCGAGCAACGTAACGGCCGCCGCCAGGAGCGGCGCCGCAATGATCTGAAGCCTATTCATTGAAAAATCCTCCGCCGGCCATCCTACCCCGCGGGCAGGCCGGCCGCAACTGCCCGCATTGACTCATTAAAAATCCACACGAACGGGAAGGTGGTGCCTCATCAAGAATCCACACGAACGACCTTGCCCCAAGATTGGGCAGGAGGTCGGAGGAGATGGGGCTCAGCATGGGGGAGCGCAAGTCAGTGACCCGCGAGCGGGTGCGGGAGTACCGGCGCGCATCACGGCGCCAGAAAGGCGAGATCCTGGATCAGTTGGCGAGCCTGAACGGGTGGACGCGCCATTATGCCGGTTGGATGCTGCGCGTGTACTGCTGGCAGGACGGAGAGCGGGTCCGGATCACGGTCGGGCGGCGGCGCCCGATCCAGTCCCGGCGGCGGTACTACGACCAGCCGGTGTACGTGGCGCTGAAGTGGATCTGGGAATGCTACGGCTGGATGTGCGGCAAGCGGCTGGTGGGGGTGCTGCGGCACCAGTTGGCGGTGCTGGAGAAGTTCGGCGCGATCAGCCTGGAGCCGGAGGTGCGGGCCAAGCTGGAGCGCATCAGCGCGGCCACGGTGGACCGCCTGCTGGCGGAGGACAAGCGCAAGCTGTACCTCCGCGGTCGCTCGCACACCAAGCCGAGTCGGCGGCTGCTGCATGAGATACCGATCCGCACGTTCAGCGAGTGGAAGGAGGCACGACCGGGGGAGCTGGGAGCGGACCTGGTGGGGCACGACGGCGGCTTCGGCGGCGGCGAGCATCTGTTCACGTTGCTGGTGACCGACCGGGTGACGCAGTGGACGGAGATGCGGGCGGTGCTGAACAAGGCGCAGAAGTGGGTGTTTCAGGCGCTGCTGTGGGTACGGAAGGAGTTCCCGTTCGAGATGCGGGGGCTGCATACGGACTGCGGGACGGAGTTCATCAATCATCATCTGGCGCGCTACTGCGGGCAGGAGGGGATTCGCTTCACGCGCTCGCGGCCGCAGCGGAAGAACGACAACAACTTCACGGAGCAGAAGAATTTCGAGGTGGTCCGCAAGCACGTCGGCTATCTGCGGCATGAGAGCGCGCGGGAGGTGGAGGTGCTGAACGAGCTCTATGGGGTGGTGCGGCTGTTGGTGAATTTCTGCTACCCGTCGCAGAAGCTGGTGGAGAAGACGCGGCAGGGAGCGCGGCTGCGGCGCAAGTACGATGCGGCGCAGACGCCGTATCAGCGGGTGCTGGCGGCGGCGGAGGTGCCGGAGGCGGTGAAGGAGCGGCTGCGGCGGCAGTTTGAGGAACTCAATCCGGTGGCGCTGAGGCTGGAGGCGGAGCGGTTGTTTGAGCGCTTGCGGCGGTTGAGCGCCCAGCGGGAGGAGTCCACGAAGGATGCCGGCTGATGATTGCGGGGGAAGCGGCCGGGCGGGAGGTGCGGCGCCGGGCTTGGTGCGGGCGCTGTTACGTAACGGGGTGTACAGTGGATGAAGGCTTGGCTGCCCGGAGGGGCTTCATCAGCCAAGTGATCGAGGCAGGGGCGCCGTTACGCAACGGCGCCCAGTGGAATGGAGGAACTTGATGGCCATGACCAACGCGGAGCGGCAACGCCGCTATCGCCAGCGGCGCCAGGCGCAACAGCCGGTGGCGCGGCCCCAGCAGCCGCAGAAGCGCGGATCGCGCACCCTGCGCTGGCAGGAAGCGGCGCGCACCCTGCGCGAACTCCAGGGGGAGTATGAAGTGTGGCTGGACAACCTGCCCGACAGTCTGCGGGACACGAGGATGGGAGAGAAACTGGAACACGTGTGCTCCCTGGAACTGGAAGACCTGGCGAGCACCGAGCTGCCGCTTGGGTTCGGTCGTGACTGAGGACGGGGCCGCCACCCTGGCGGTGACGGGGCCTGCGCGGCGCGGCCCGGAGCGCCGCGCCGGGTCTCCCTTCCGTTACGTAACGACGAGTCAGTGCGACGCGCCTTCCGGGGGCGCCACTGCAGCGCGCACGACGATGGTGCACATATCCACAGGAACGGGTCCCCCCTCCCCGGCCCCCACCCCCTTTACCGCCGCCTCCTTTAGGTGGATATTTAATGAGGCACCGCGCACCGCTTCGTGTGGATCTACAAATGAGGCAACACGCTGCCGCGGCAGGCCGGCCGGCGGCCGCTTCCTTGCGCGGCTCAGCTCTTGGCTTGCTCGAAGCGGATGCGCGGGTCGAGGGCGGCCAGCATCAGGTCGGAGATGAACATGCCGACGATGGTCAGGAAGCAGAGGAACATCACGATGGTGCCGGCCAGGTACATGTCTTCGGTCAGCAGGGCGCGGAACAGCAGCGGCCCCACGGTGGGCAGGCTCAGCACCAGGGCGGTGATGGTGCTGCCGGAGACGATGGCCGGCAGCACCCAGCCCACGGTGCTGACGATCGGGTTGAGCGCCAGCCGCACCGGATAGCGAAACAGCAGCCGCCGCTCCGGCAGGCCCTTGGTGCGCGCGGTGATCACGTACTGCTTGCGCAGCTCGTCCAGCAGCATGCCGCGCATCACCCGGATCACCCCCGCGGTGCCGGCGGTGCCGAGCACGATCACCGGCACCGGCAGGTGCTTGATCAGGTCCCACACCTTGCCGAGCGACCAGGGCGCGGTGGAGTACTCCGGCGAGAACAGCCCGCCGATGGTGATGCCGAAGGCGTTGTTGAACACGATCATCAGCACCAGGGCCAACAGGAAGTTGGGGGTGGCGAGCCCCACGAAGCCCACCACCGTCACCGAGTAGTCGAACATCGAGTACTGGTGGGTGGCCGAGTAGATGCCGGCGGAGACCGCCACCACGTAGGTGAACACGGTGGCGCAGAAGCTGATCACGATGGTGAGCATGAGGCGTTCGCCCACCAGGCTGATCACCGACTTGTGCCACTGCACCGAGCGTCCGAAGTCGCCCCGGAACATGCCGCCCACCCACTTCAGGTAGCGCAGGTGCTGCGGCTGGTCGAGGCCGTACTGGCGGCGCAGCGACTCGATCTCCGATTCGTCCAACGGCTGGCCGCTCGCCTCGAGCTGCCGCACGTACATGGTCAGGTAGTCGCCCGGCGGCAGTTGGATGATGATGAACGCCACCAGCGACATGACCGCGATCATCATCAGCATGTAGAGGAAGCGGCGAATCAGGTATTCCAGCATTTTTTTGGGTGCGCGGCGTGCGCGGGCGTCCGCGCTCAGCCCCTTGATACCGCAGTTGCCGCGCCTTTGCAAGGGCGATTGACATTCCGGGTCGAACGCGTGTATTCTCTGGTTCTGGTAGCGCACGCCTCGGAGAGGTGTCCGAGTGGTCGAAGGAGACGGTCTTGAAAACCGTTGAGTCGTTTCGGCTCCGGGGGTTCGAATCCCTCCCTCTCCGCGTCGCAGGGCCGGCGGCCGCGGCAAGAAGCGGCGCGCGTGGCCGGGAGAGGTGCGAGAGTGGTCGAATCGGGCTCCCTGCTAAGGAGTTGTATTCGTAAGGGTACCGTGGGTTCGAATCCCACCCTCTCCGAACGGTGCGGCGGTTGCGCCGCGCCGCCCGTGCCCATAGCTCAGTCCGGATAGAGCGTTAGATTGCGGATCTAGAGGTCAGAGGTTCGAGTCCTCTTGGGCACGCAGACAACAGCGCTTAGGTGCGCGCGCGGAGAGATGCGAGAGCGGTTGAATCGGGCGGACTCGAAATCCGTTGAGCCGCGTATGCTGGCTCCGTGGGTTCGAATCCCACTCTCTCCGCCTCCTTTTTTCCGGGAGAGATGACCGAGCGGCCGAAGGTGCACGCTTGGAAAGCGTGTGTGCCCATACCGGGTACCGTGGGTTCGAATCCCACTCTCTCCGAAGCCGGTCCGGTCCGTCTCCGATCTACGCTATGCCCGCCGCCCAACCCCGTCAGGACCGGAAGGTAGCAGCGGTAAGCGATACGGGTAGGAGCCGTAGTCCGTCGGGGACGGCCGGGCGGGCCTTTTTTTGTGTGGGGGAGGTGGCGATGGCCTACGAAGTGACCGCAACGCTCAAGCGCCCGCGTACCTTCGACCAGATGGTGGGCCAGGAGTTCGTGGTGGCGACGCTGCGCGGCGCGATCGAACGCCGCCAGATCGCGCATGCGTTCCTGTTTTCGGGGCCGCGCGGGGTGGGCAAGACTTCGGCCGCCCGGGTCCTGGCCAGGGCCCTGGACTGCGCTTCCGGGCCGACCCCCAATCCGTGCGATAACTGCAATCAATGTAAAGAGATAGCGGCGGGGTCCTCGCTCGACGTGATCGAAATTGACGGCGCTTCGAACACCGGAGTCGACGACGTGCGGGCGATCAAGGACGAGGTGCTGTTCCCGCCCACCGCGGCGCGCTACAAGGTGTACGTCATCGACGAGGTGCACATGCTCTCCAACAGCGCGTTCAACGCCCTGTTGAAGACCATCGAGGAACCGCCCCCCTACGTCGTCTTTATCTTTGCCACCACCGAGATTCACAAGGTGCCGGCCACCATTCGCTCGCGCTGCCAGCAGTTCACGTTCCGCCTGTTCTCGACCGACGAGATCCGCGGCCGCCTCGCCGAGGTGGCGCAGGAGAAGGGCATCGAAGCCGACGCCGAGGCGCTGATATGGATCGCCAAGGAGGCGGAAGGTTCGTTGCGCGACGCCTACACCACCTTCGACCAGATCGCCTCCTTTACCGGCAACGGGCGCATCAGCGTGGACGCCATCCGTGATACCGTGGGCGCGCTGAGCCTGGACGAGCTCAACCGGGTGGGCGAGTTGATCGCCAGCGACGACGGCAGCGCGATGCTCGCCCTCGCCGATACCATTCTGGAGCGCGGCGTCTCGGTGGAGCGCTTCGTAATCGCGCTGGCGGACTACCTGCGGTCGCTGCTGCTGCTGCGCCACGGCGTCGAGCGCCCCGGCATTCTCGGCTACGCGCCGGAGAGCTTCAGCGCCGAGGCGCGCGCCCGGCTGCCGGTGAACGGGCTGGAGCTGGCCGGCGAGCTGCTGCTGGAGTTGCACCGCAACCTGAAGCTGTCGGTCAACCCACGCTTCGAGCTGGAGCTGCTGCTGAGCCGGCTGGCGCGGGTGCAGGGGCTGGTGACGCCGGCCGAGCTGCTGGCCGAGGTTCGCGCCATCAAGGGCCAGTTCGCGGGCGCGCCCGGCGCCGCCGCGGACGGCGCGCCGCCCGAGTCGGGGGCGCCCGCGGGGGATACGGCGCAGGCCGCGCCGGCCGTCGCGGCGCGGCAGGCGGGGGCCGCCCAGCGCCCGCCCGCGGCGGCGGAACCGGCCGCTCCGGCGCGAGCCGCGCCGCCGGCCGCTACCGGCTTGCTGGCCGAGCTCAGCGCCCGCATTCGCGGAGAGAACCAGCTCGGCTTGGCGGCGTCGCTGGAGCGCGCCCTGGGCGCCGCGGTCGCCGGCGACCGGGTGACGGTTACCTTTGCCGCCGGGGAGCGCTACTCGGGCGGCCGCGTCAGCGGCGCGCAGCGCGAGCTGGCGGCCGCGGCCGCGGCGGTGGTCGGGCGCCCGGTCACGGTGTCGGTGGCGTACGAGGGCGCGCCGGAGCAGCGGCCGGTGGCCGCCGCGGCGGGCGGCGACGTGGCGCGGGTGCTCAAGATATTTCGCGGCGAGGTCGTGAAGGAGATTCCTGAAAATGGCGAATAATCCGTTGGACTTTCTCAAGGTGATCCAGGGTCTGCAGCGCAACATGGGCAACATGGAGGAGAAGCTGCGCGGCGTGCGGGTCACCGGCAGCGCCGGCGGCGACATGGTCGAGGTAGCGCTGAACGGGCACCTCGAGGTGCTGCAGGTCAAGCTGGCGCCGGAGGCGGTGGACCCGGAGGACCGGGAGGTGCTCGAAGATCTGATTCGCGCGGCGTTCACCGACGCCACCGCCAAGGTCAAGGAGCATCTGCGCGGCGAGTTCAGTTCCGTGATGGGCATGCCGCTGCCGCCGGGATTGTTCGGGCCCTCCTAGCCGCGCGCGTGGCGTGAACAGTCTCGAGCGACTCATCACCGCGCTGGCCAAGCTGCCGGGACTGGGGCGCAAGAGCGCCGCCCGGCTGGCCTACCACCTGCTGCGCGCCGACCTGTCCTACGTGCGCGGGCTGGCCGCCGACCTCGTGGCGTTGCGCGAACGCATCCGCCCGTGCCGCGTCTGCGGCGCCTACACCGAGACCGACCATTGCCGCATCTGCACCGACCCGGCGCGCGAGGCGGGCAACGTGTGCGTGGTGGAGCAACCGCAGGACGTGGAGACCATCGAAGCCACCGGCGAGTTTCGCGGCCGCTACCACGTGTTGATGGGGGTGCTGTCGCCGCTCGACGGGGTGGGGCCGGAGGACCTGCGCATCGACCGCCTGCTGCAGCGGGTGCGGGAGGAGGGCGTGCGCGAGGTGATCGTGGCGACCAATCCCACGGTGGAGGGGGAGGCCACCGCGCTGCTGCTGGCCAAGCAACTCAAGGCCTTGGGCGTGGTGACGTCGCAGCTTGCCCACGGCTTGCCGGTGGGCAGTGACCTGGAGTATTCCGACCGGCTTACGGTGAGCCGCGCGCTGCGCGGGCGGGTGCGCCTGGACTGACCCGCCCGGCGCCGGCCAACGGCGTTTGGATCAGATCTTGTCGATCAGGATCGAGCACTTGCCGGAGGGGATCGGCAGCGTCTTGCTGCGCTCTTCGCGCAGCACCTTGATGGTGAGGTAGTACAGCTTTTCCGACTCGAGCCGCACTTCCCAGCCGCGCGCGGTCTTGGCGCTGAGAATGGAGATGAGGTTGCGCTTGAGGAGCAGGTTCTCGATGCCCATGATCTCCATCACCGGGACGCGCCAGTCCACGGTCTTGCGCGGCAGCGAGATGAACAGCCCCACCACGTTCTCGATCATCAGCGTGACCGTGCTGAGCGCGTTGTACGCCATGAGAAGCTGGCGCGGGAACCCGCGCTTGCCCGACCACTTGGCCGGGCCCTCCCGCTGCGGCGCGTAGGCCTCGTACAGGGAGCCGGCGGGGCGTTCCTCGGCGTGCAGGCCGTCGAGCACGTAGTAGAGATGGCGCAGCGCGAACTCCCGCGCCGGTTCGTACTTTCCGTACCGTTCCAGGCCCTTGATCACCATGTAGTTGAACGGCGGCACCACCGAACCCTTGTAGCCGAGGCCGTCGCGCGAGTATGCCTTGTGGGCGGCGGACAGGGTCGGGAACGGGTGCTCCACGCCAAATTCCCGGTCGTCGTTCAGGTAGGCGATCAGGCGTTCGCTGCGGTCTTCGTTGGGAATCTCGGCCAGCAGCGTCCAGTACGCGCCGATGGTGCGCACCGTAAGCCGCCGCCCCTGACGATCCAGGTCGTAGTAAAAGCTGCTCGCGTCGTCCCACATCATCTGGCTGATGCGGGTCTTCAGGGCGAAGTAGGCGCGCTTGTACTTGAAGCTGGTGTCCTTGTCGTTGAGCACGTCGCCGATCTTCGACAGATACAGCGCGTTCATTGCCTGCTGGGCGTTGAAGTCGAGCGGGTAGTAGCAGCCGTCGCGCGGGCTGTTGCTCATCATGGTGGCGGCCGCCGGCACCGAGTAGAGCCCGTTGTTCTTGCGGTGGGTGGCCTCCAGCCATTGGTAGTGGCGCTCCAGTATCGGCAGCACCCCGCGCAGCCGCTTCTTGGTGCCGAGCTTGTGGTACAGGTTGTACTCGGCCCAGGCGAACAGCGGCGGCGCCGCGCCGGTGGGGTTGGAGCGGGGCAGCACCGGGGTGCCGTCCTCGACCCGGTACTCGCTGCGGATGGCGCCGTCCTCCTCCTGCTTGCGGTAGAAGGTGTCGAGTTGCGCGGTCACCGGGTAGTGGCGGTTGCAGTAGACCAGGAAGAAGGTGGAGAAGCAGGCCTCGAACTGGCTGAGCCGGTCAGCCGCGGGGTAGTTGAAGTAGCGCTCGGCAAAGCCGTTGGCGCAGGTGCCCTCGTGCCATTGATCGCGGATCCAGGTCCAGGACTGCTGGTAGAGGTGCACCAGATCCTGGTCGTAGAAGTTGATCTCCGGGAAGTCGGGCTTGCCGGCCAGTTGCGCTAGCTCGTCACTCATGCCTGCGGGCACCGTGACGGGGCTGCGGGCAGCCGCTGGCCGGTGCGATCCTGCAAGATTATACGGGTATCACCCCGCAGCCGTCAAATTCCGGGGCGAATTGCCTGCCCCGGCCTTCGGGGCGGCTTGCGTGCCGCGCCGCCGGCCGGGTAGGTTCGAGCCGCTGGCCGGGGCATGATAAAGTACATCGGGTCCAAGCGCACCCTGGTGCCCTCCATCCTGCGCGCGATCGGCTCGCTGGGGCCGGCCGTCTCGGTGCTGGATCTGTTTTCCGGGACGTCGCGGGTTGGCCACGCGCTGAAGGGGGCCGGCTACCGGGTTCACGCCAACGACCACAACGGGTACGCGGCCGCGCTCGCTACCTGCTACGTGCAGGCGGATTACGAAGACCACGCCCGGGCCGCCGCGCAGCTCATTGCCGAGTTCAATTCGTTGCCCGGCAAACCCGGCTACTTTACCGAGACGTTTTGCGAACGGTCGCGGTTCTTGCAGCCGAAGAACGGGGCGCGCGTGGACGCAATCCGCGAGGCGATCGCCGCCAAGTCCCTGGAACCGGAGCTCGAGGCCATCGTGCTCGTGGCCCTGATGGAAGCGGCCGACCGGGTCGATTCCACCACCGGCCTGCAGATGGCTTTTTTGAAAGAGTGGGCCCCGAGGTCGTACAATGATCTCGTGCTGCGAGTCCCGAATCTTCTGCCGCGCCCGGCCGCCGGCAAGTGCTCGGCGCGGCAGCTTGAGGCGGTGGAAGCCGCGGCGGCGGTCGCGGCCGACGTTGCCTACGTCGACCCGCCGTACAACCAGCATTCCTATCTGGGAAACTACCACGTGTGGGAGTCTCTGGTTCGGTGGGACAAGCCGGAGGTGTACGGCGTCGCCTGCAAGCGGGTGGATTGCCGCTCCCGAAGAAGCGACTTCAACTCGCGCCGGCGTTTCAAGACCGCGATGCGTGACGTGCTGCGGGCCGTCAGGTCGAAGTACGTGGTGGTATCGTTCAATAACGAAGGCTACGTATCCCGCGATGAAATGGAGCTCTTGCTCGCCGAATGCTTTGGCCAAGAGGCATACGTTGGCGTCTTGGAAAACGAACACCGGCGGTACGTGGGAGCGCGGATCGGAATCTACAACCCGGCCGGCGACCGGGTTGGAAAGGTAAGCCACGTGCGCAACAAGGAGTACCTGTATCTCGTTTCCAAGGAGGGAGCGCCGGCGGCGGGCATCGGGGTTGGCGCCGAATGGGACCAGCTCGGACTACCTTTTGCGGGTGCCGGCGGGCACGCCGCCGTTCCTCAGGCGGCGCTACCTTGACAGGGCCGCCCTCAGGTGGCCATGTTACCCGCGGTCCGATGCAACCACGCGCGACTCTCAGCGAAGCGGAGCTCGAGGTTACCGCATACATGGCCCGGCTGCGGCTGAGTGACGCGGAACGGGAGCGGCTCCGCAGCGAGGTGCAGCAGATCCTCGCCTACTTCGACGTGATGGGGGCGCTCGACGTCAGCGGCGTCGAGCCGACCACGCACGCGCTGCAGCCGCGCAACCGGCTGCGGCCGGACCGGGCCGCGGCGTCTGACAGCCGCTGGGCCGGCGCGACGCCGGAGCGCCTGCTCGCCGCCGCGCCAGAGTGCGAGGACGACCACGTCAGCGTTCCCAACGTCCTGTGAGCAACGTCATCCCCGATAGGTCCGCACTGCGCCGCGCGAGTCGGCGGAGGGGCCGGTGAGCGGCGCCGCGCCGGCGCCGGCGGCGTGGCGGGAGCTGCTCGCCGGCGCGGACGGTCTCCGGCGCTGGCAGCGCGCCGCCGAGGCGGCCAACGCCGAACTGAACGCGTTGGTCGAGGTGGGCGCCGCCCGCGACGCGCCCGCCTGCGACGCGCCCGCGGCCGATGCCGGGAGCGCGGGGCCGCTGGCCGGGGTGCCGTTTGCGGTCAAGGACAACATCGCGGTGCGCGGGTTCTCGTTGTCCTGCGGTTCGGAGTTGTTGCGCCCGTTGACGGCGCCCTATACCGCCACCGCCGTACTCCGGCTGCAGCGCGCCGGGGCGCGGGTGGTGGCCAAGACCAACCTGGACGAGTTCGGGATGGGCTCGTCCAGCGAAAACTCCTGCTTCGGCGCGGTGCGCAACCCCTGGAATCAAGCCCTGGTCGCCGGCGGTTCCAGCGGCGGCTCCGCGGCGGCGGTGGCCGCCGGGCTGGTGCCGTTTGCCCTGGGCTCCGACACCGGCGGCTCGGTGCGGCAGCCGGCCTCGTTCTGCGGCGTCTACGGGCTCAAGCCCACCTACGGCGCGGTTTCGCGCTTCGGTCTGGTGGCGTACGCCTCCTCCCTGGACGTAATCGGCGTCGCCGCTAGCGAGGTGTCCACCGCGCGGGCGGTCTTCGAGGTGATGCGCGGCGCCGATGATCTCGATCAGACTGCCGCCGACTACCCCGAACCGCCGCCCCCGCCGGCGCTCGACTCGCTGGTGGTGGGCATCCCGGACGGCGTGTTGGAGGGCGTGGACCCGGCGGTGCGGGCCGCCGTGGATACCACTCGCGAGCGCCTGCAGGAACTGGGTGTCCGCTGCCGGCCGGTGGCGATCGGTTCCCTGGAGCACGTGGTGCCCGCCTACTACGTTATCGCCACCGCCGAGGCGAGCGCCAATCTGGCCCGCTACGACGGCGTGCGCTACGGCGCGCGCGGCGCCGGCGAGGAGGCGCCGGACGCCGAGGAGCTCACCGTGGCGGCGCGTAGCGCCGGCTTTGGCGCGGAGGTCAAGCTGCGCATCCTGGTGGGCACCTACGTGCTGCGCTCCGGGTTTCAGGAGCAGTACTACCAGCGCGCCCAGCGGGTGCGGACCCTGATCCGGCGCGCCTTCGAGCGCGCCTTCGAGGAGGTGGACCTGCTGCTGCTGCCGACCTTCCCGGTGCCGCCGTTCCCGCTCGGCGCCGCCGGCCTGGACGCCTTTCAACAGAAGCGGGGGGATCTGTTTACCTGCACCGCCAACCTGACCGGTCTGCCGGCGCTGGCGCTGCCGGGCGTGGTGGCCGATGGCCGCCCGGTCGGCGTGCAGCTCATGGCGCCCCACTTCCGCGAGGACCTGTTGTTCCGGGCGGCCGCTCCGCTGGCGGCGCGCTGGCCGGCGCCGCGCCCGCCGGGCGCCTTCGACCCCGCCGATGCCGCCGACCCCGCAGCCGCGGAGCCTGCCGCCGTGACGGAGGCCGCGCGATGAGCGGCGACCGCTACCAGGCGCATATTGGGCTGGAAATCCACGTCCAGCTCATCACCGCCTCGAAGGTGTTCTGCCAATGCCGCAACGCGTTCGGGGATCGGCCCAACGAGAACGTGTGCCCGGTGTGTCTGGGTTACCCCGGCGTGCTGCCGGCGCTCAACGGCGAGGCGCTGCTCAAGGCCTACCTGCTGGCGCGCTCCCTGAACTGCGAGCTGAGCCCGCGCACCGTGTTCGAGCGCAAGAACTACTTCTACCCCGACCTGCCCAAGAACTATCAGATCTCCCAGTACGGGGCGCCGGTGGGCCGGGCCGGCGGCTTCCGCGCCGAAATCGACGGCGAACTCCGCACGGTCGGCATCCGCGAGGTGCATCTGGAGGAAGACGCCGGCAAGATGATCCACGCTGGCGACGTGTCGCTGCTCGACTACAACCGCACCGGTACCCCGCTGGTGGAGGTGGTCACCCAACCCGATCTCTCCGCCGCCGCGGCCGCCGAGCAGTTCCTGGAGCAGTTTCGCCGCCTGGTGCGCTATTCGGCGTGTGCGACGGCAACATGGAGCAGGGCTCGTTGCGTTGCGACGCCAACGTGTCGGTGAACCGCCCCGGCGCGGGATTGGGCAACAAGGTGGAGATCAAGAATCTCAACTCCTTCAAGTTCGTGCGCAACGCTCTGGCGTTCGAGATCAAGCGCCAGAGCGCGGCGCTGGCGCGCGGCGAACGGGTGGCGGTGGAGACGCGGCTGTGGAACGAGAACCGTGACAGCACCGAGCCGATGCGGGTCAAGGAGAGCGAGGACGATTACCGCTACTTCCCGGAGCCGGACCTGCCGCCGTTCCGCCCCGACGGGGAATTTTTCGCCGCGCTGGAGGAACGGTTGGTGGAGCTGCCGCTGCAGCGCCGCGACCGCCTGCAGGCCCGCTTCGGACTGCCGCCGCAGCAGGCGGCGTTTCTGACTGACGAACCGGAGACCGCCGACTTCTTCGAGCAGACCGTGGCCGCGGGCGGCGATGCCTCGCAGGCCGCGCGCTGGCTGGGGGCCGACGTGCGCAAGCATCTCAACCAGCGGCGCGAGACCCTGGCGGCCAGTCATCTGACCCCGGCGCGGCTGGCAGCGCTGCTGCGCCTGCTGGCGGACGGCGCAGTGAGCGGCAAGATCGCCAAGCAGGTGCTGGCAACGGTGATCGCGCAGGACCGCGACCCGCAGGCGGTGGTGGCGGAAGATGGCCTGCAGCGAATTACGGATGCCGGCGAGCTGCAGGCGATTCTGGAACGGGTGCTGGCCGACAATCCGCGCGTGGGCGAGCAGATTGCCGCCGGCGAGCGCAAGCCGGTTGGCTTCCTGGTGGGCCAGGTAATGCGCCGCACCGCGGGCCGCGCCGACCCCGCACGGGTGAACGGCCTGATCGACGCGCTGTACGCGCAACTCGCGGCGCCGGAGGCGGGAGCGTGAGCGCGCCGCCGGCCGCGGCGGGGGGCGGCCGCGTCCTGGCCGGGGAGTTGGCGGGGCATGCCGGCGCCGGGGTGCTGCTGCGCGGCTGGGTGCACCGGCAGCGCGACCTGGGCGGGGTGTGCTTCCTGGTGCTGCGCGACCGTTCGGGGCGGTGCCAGGTGGTGTTCCGCAGTGCGCCCACCGGCGCGGATGGGGCCCCGGTCAGCCTGGAGTCGGTGGTCGAGGTGCGCGGCGTGGTGGCCGCCAACGGCAAGGCGCCGGGCGGCTACGAAGTGCAGGCCGAAGCGCTGGCGGTGATCTCCGCGGCGGCCACCGACTTGCCGCTGGCGGTGAACCGGGACCCGGGCAAAGTCAGCCTGGACGCGCTGCTGGAACATCGCATGGTGAGCCTGCGCAACCCCAAGACGCTGTCGATTTTCCGCCTGCAGGCCGAGATCGTGCGTCTGTTCGCCGAGCATCTGCGCGGCGAGGGATTCACCGAGATCAAGTCGTCCAAGCTGATCGGCAGCGGTACCGAGGGCGGCACCGGGCTGTTCGCGGTGGAGTACTTCGACCGCACCGTGTACCTGGCGCAGTCGCCGCAGCTCTACAAGCAGGCGCTGGTGGCGGCCGGCCTGGAGCGGGTGTTCGAGATCGGCATGGCGTACCGCGCCGAGAAGCACGACACCCCGCGCCACGTCAACGAATACGTCTCGCTGGACGTGGAGATGGCCTTTATCGACAGCGAGCATGATCTGATGGATCTGGAGCAGCGCCTGCTGGCGGCGATCTGCGACGGGCTGGCGCGCGCCGTGCCCGGGATCTTGAAGGATTGGGACGCGCAGGTGCCGAGCGCGGAGGCGGTCGCCGCGATTCCGCGCCTCAGCCACGACCGCGCGCGCGAGGTGGTGGGCGCCGCCGGCGGCCGGCGGGTGCACGACGTCACCCCGGAAGGCGAGCGCCTGCTGTGCGACTGGGCGGCGGAGGAACATGGCGTCGACGCGGTGTTCGTGTACGGCTGGCCGCGCCGCAAGCGGCCCTTCTATACCTTTCCCAGTGCCGGCAACAAGACCATGTCGTTCGACCTGTTGTTCCGCGGTCAGGAGATCACCTCCGGCGGGCGCCGCATCAACGACCACGCGGCGCTGGTGGAGAGCCTGCGCCGCTCCGGCCTCGACCCCGCGGCAATGGCCGACTACCTGTCGGTGTTTCGCTACGGCTGCCCGCCGCACGGCGGCTTTGCCATCGGCCTGGAGCGCCTCACCCAAACCATCCTCGGCTTGGCCAGCGTCAAACAGGCCGCCCTGTTTCCCCGCGACCGCAAGCGCGTCCGTCCCTGAGCGCGGCTCTATCGCAGGTAGCCGGCGACCGCGCGCGGATGCTCGGCCAGGCGGGCGGCGCCGGCGGTGAGCAGCGCGCGGGCGCTGCGGTAGCCCCAGGCCGCGCCGACCGGCAGCGCCCCGCTGCGGCGCGCCGCCAGCACGTCGGTTTCGCCGTCCCCGACCAGCAGCAGGCGCCGCGGCGGCAGGCGTAACGCCCGCGCTACGGCCACCACGCCCGCCGGGTCCGGCTTGGCGGCGCGCGGCGGCTGCAAGCCGAGCACCGCCCGGAACGGAACGCCGGGGAACACGCCGCCCACCACCACCAGGGTCTCCGCGTGCAACTTGTTGGAGAGCACCGCCATGGGAACCCGGCGCCGGGCCAGGGCGGCGAGCAGCCAGCGGACGCCCGGGTAGGGGCGGGTGGTGCGTAGCGCGTGGGCGCGGTAGTGGGTGCGCATCAGGCGCAACGCGGTTACCACCCGGCGCGGGCTGCGGCACGCGGGCGGCAGGGCTCCGGCGATCATCTCCTCGACGCCGCCGCCGATGAGCGGGCGGTAGAACGCGACCGCGTGGGTGGGATGGCCCAGCTCGGCGAGGGTGGCGTTCATGGCCGCGGCCAAGTCGGGCAGCGAATCGACCAGGGTGCCGTCGAGATCGAAGATCACCGCCGCGGGCGGCGGCGGGCGGAGCGCGCGCAAGACGCGGCATCTTACGCCTCATCCCGGCGCCGCGTCAGCGCGCGAACGGCGGCGCCGCCGGCGAGGTCAGCACCGCGCCGTCGCCGTCCACCTGCAGTGCCACGGCGCGCCCGTCGTGGTGGAGCAGCAGGTGGAAGCCGTCGGGCGCGGCCACTGGGAGCGGAGTGCTGCCGTCGCTCAGGAGCGGCGCCGCAAAGGGATTCCACCACACCCAGCGCCCCGCCGGCAGGCTCAGCTCAATGCTGCGCCGCGCATGCGGCTTCAGCGCCGACCGGCTCATTGCGTCCGCCTGCAGCGCCGCGAGCAGGGCGGCGCGGTTCAACCACCACGGATCGCCCTGCGCGCGGGTGGTGATCTCGCGGTCCAGGCGCTCCAGATTGAGCAGCCACGGATTGGCGCCGCCGCGCCACAGGTCGCGCACCACGCCGGCCAGCAGGCCGCGCTCCCAGGTGACCTCAATGGTCTGCGACGGCGCGCCGCCGACCGGCACCACGGCGCCCGCGGGCCGCAGCAACCGGGCCGCGGCCCGCTCCGCCGCCTGCCCGGGCGCCGGCGCCCGTCCCGCCACCGGCGCCCGCCCCACCACCAGCGGCTCGGCCAGGATTACGGTTGCCCGGTGGCTCCCCACCGGCAGCGCCAGCCGCGCGCCGGGAGACGCCGTTGCCAGCCGCCGCTCGCTGCCATCGCGGCCGTCGACCAGCGTGAGCTGCAGCGCCACCTCGAAGTGGCGCCACGCCGGCGGCAACTGCGGGAGCTGCACCTGCCGCTGCTCCGGCCACGGGCTGCACCCGGCCAGGGCCGCGGCGGCGATCACGAGCACGGCCGTTCCGATGGCCCGTGCGGCGAGGGTTACTTGAAGCCTACGCATCTCACCCCCAACAACGCCTTCTCCGTCAGCGTTGCTTTTGGCAACGGGGGAGTCGGCTGGCCGGCCGGCGCCTCGTCGTAGAATCCCGGCGGCCGGCGCGCGGCCCGGCATCGAAGAAGGCGCCGAACCAACCAACCCACCCACCCACCCAACGAACGCCTTGACGCGTCGACGTAGACCTGTTTTCCGCCGTGGCGGCCCGCGGCGCCGGCGCCTATCGAGAGTCTTCGGTGGCGGGGGCGGGTGGGGCGCCGGTACGCCCGGAGCGGTACAGGCCCAGGAGCCGATAGCTGGCCGCGGCGGCGCGCACCTGTTCCATCGCGCGCTCGAACTGCGCGCGCTCCGGGGGCAAGTCCAGGTCCACGTAGAACATGTACTCCCAGGGGCGGCCGGGAATCGGGCGCGATTCCAGCTTCTTCATGTTCAAGTGGCGGTCGGCCAGCACCTGCAGCACCTGAAACAGGCTGCCCGGCTCATCGCGGGTGGAGAACACGATTGACGCGCGGGTGGGGTCGGCCGCCGCGGCGTGATCGTCCCGCGCCAGGACCACGAAGCGGGTGTAGTTGCGGATGTTGGTTTCGATTCCTTCCGCCAGGATGGTCATGCCGTGTTCGCGCGCCGCGGCGGCCCCGGCCAGCGCCGCCTGGGTCACGTCGCCGGCGCGCGCCACCTCCGCCACCGCCCCGGCGGTGTCGTAGAACGGCACCTCCTCCCACTCGGGAAACCCGGTCAGGAACTGCGCGCATTGGGCCAGCCCCTGCGGGTGAGAGAACACCCGGCGGATCTGCGCGGTGGTGGCGCCCGGCACGCCGATCAGGCACCACACGATGCGGGTGGTGATCTCGCCCACGATCCGCACGTCGGGAAACTGCAGCAGCAGGTCGTAGTTCTGATGGATCGAGCCGGTGAGCGAGTTCTCGATCGGCAGCATCCCGTAGTCCACCGATCCGTCCAGCACGCGGCGGAACACGTCCCGGAACTCCCGCGCCGGCACCGGCTGCGGGTGGGGAAAGTAGCGGTAGATGGCGTTTTCGCTGTGGGCGCCGCGCTCGCCCTGAAACGCCACTGCCGGCGCCGGCGCGGCGGCTTGGTCCGCCCCCTTTGCCCGCGGCGGTCGCGCCGCTCGCGGCAGCCGCAATACCTCCTTGCGCAGCACCGGCGCCATCCGCTCGACGTCGCGCATCAGCTTCTCGAACTGCGACGGAAACAGCGACTGGGGGCCGTCGGAGAGCGCGGCCTCGGGGTTGGGGTGCACCTCCACCAGAATCCCGTCGGCGCCGGCCGCCACCGCGGCGAGCGCCATCGGGGCGACCTTGTCGCGCATGCCGGTGCCGTGGCTGGGATCGACGAAGATCGGCAGGTGGCTGAGCTTCTTGACCACCGGGATCGCGGACAGGTCGAGGGTGTTGCGGGTATAGGTCTCGAAGGTGCGGATACCGCGCTCGCACAGAATCACCGCGTCGGTGCCGTGCGCCAGCAGGTACTCGGCGGACATCAGCAGGTCCTCGATGGTGGCCGCCAGACCGCGCTTGAGCAGCACCGGCTTGCCCACTTCCCCCACCCGCTTGAGGAGCTCGAAGTTCTGCATGTTGCGCGCGCCCACCTGCAGCACGTCCACGCACTCGGCCAGCGCCGGCAGGTGCTCGGTCGCCACCACCTCGGAGACGACCGGCAGGCCGTAGCGCTCGCCGGCCTCTTTCAGCAGCTCGATGCCGGGCTGTCCCAGACCCTGAAACGAGTAGGGGGAGGTGCGCGGCTTGAAGGCGCCGCCGCGCAGCCCCACCGCCCCCGACTCCCGCAGCAGCGCCGCCACCTCGAAGATCTGCGCGCGCGACTCCACCGCGCAGGGGCCGGCGATCACCGCCAGACGGCCGCTTCCCACCTTGATCGGCCCGATCGGGATCACGGTCTCGTCGCGCTTGAACTCGCGCGAGGCGAGCTTGTAGGGCTGGCTGAGCGGAATCACCTGCGACACGCCCGGCAGCAGCTCGAGCTCACGCTGATCGATCGGATCGCCGCCGACCGCGCCAAGGAGCGTCTCGCCGTCCTGGCGCAACTCGCGGATCTGGTAGCGATGGACCTCGAGATGTTCGCGCACTGCGCGCTTTTGGGCCTCGGTCACGCCACGGTCGAGCACCACAACCATGAGCTGACCCTAGGGATTGCGCTTTTGACGTGTCAAGACGCGCCCCTCACCGTTACACTGCGGCGGTGCGCAAGTTGCTTGTTCAATACGTCAAGGACCTGACCGCGGGCCGGCTGGCCTCCGGGTTCGAGCATGCCTACCGAGTCTACCACCTGGCGCGGGAGATCGGGGAAGATGAGCAGTACGACGATGACGTGCTGCACGCCGCCTGCTTTCTGCATAACATCGAGATACCGGCGCGGCGCCTGGCCGAGGCCGCGGAGAAGGCCGAACTGATCCTGTCGGAGACCGGCTTCCCGCCGGACCGCACCCAGTTGGTGATCCGGGCGATCCGCGAGCACCGGCCCGGCAGCCGCCCCGCCACGGTGGAGGGCCAACTGCTGTACGACGCCAACCTGCTCGACACCATGGGGGCCATCGGCTTCGCCCGGCTCGCCATCGGCGCCTTCTTCTGGCATCACTACAAGACGATGCAGGAGGTGCTGGAGCTGATCCGCGATCGCCTGAGCTACGCCGACAGCTTCCACTTCGACCGCGCCCGCGCCATGGCGAAGCCCAAGATCGAGTTCATGCGCGAGGCCGCGGCCCAGCTTGCGGCGGAGCTCGACCTGTGAGGAGCGCCCGCCGGCGGCGGCGTTAGCCGCGGGCGGAGTCGAAGCCCAGGCCCTTCTCCTTCATGCTCACGAAGCCGTTCCCGCCGATCACCACGTGGTCCTGCAGGTCGATGTCCATCGCCACCGCGCTCGCGATCAGGCGGCGCGTGATCTGGATGTCCTCCGAGCTCGGGGTGGGGTCTCCCGACGGGTGGTTGTGCGCCACGATGAAGCTGGGGCAGTTCTCCTTGATCGCCGGGCGCAGCACTTCGGCTATCCGCACCGTGGCGGAGTCGACCGTGCCCTGATAGACGTCGCACACGCGCAGCACTTCCTGTTTGGTGTTGAGCAGGACCACGCACAGCTTCTCCTGCGTCAGGTGCGCCATCTCCGCGCCGATCACGGCGTAGAGGTCCTTGGGCAGGCGGATCTTCGCGCGTTCCCGGGGCGGCAGGCTGACCGCGCGCCGGCCCAACTCCAACGCCGCGCAAAGCTGAGCGGCTTTCGCCGCGCTGATCCCGCGCAGCGCGCACAGCTCCGCCGGCGACGCCTGCAGCAGACCGTGTAGCCCCGAGCACGCGGCCAGCAGCCGGGAGGCGAGGGCGAGCACGTTCTCGCCGCGCATCCCGGTGCGCAGCAGAATGGCGATCAGCTCGGAGTTGGTGAGCGCGCCCGCGCCGAGGTTCAGCAGGCGCTCGCGCGGCCGTTCCGTACTGGGCAGGTCGCGGATGGTGGCGGAGTAGGGCGGCGGCATACGCTCACTTACCACGGCCCCGCGTCCGTAGCGCTTTTGCCGCCGGCCAGCTCGTAGATGTCGTCCAGCGAGTACCACCCACGGCGGAACAGCGGGCCGCCCTCCTCAGCGTTCGTCAAGTCACGACTAGACAAGTCGCGCCAGGGAGCGCCGCGAGGCGCGGTCGAACTTGTCCATCTCGTGATCCTGCGAGGTGAGGCGCGTGCCACGCGGATGCCGCTCAGGTTCTCGTCCATCACCCGGGTGAGGGTCGACATGCGCCGTTTCTGCCCCCCGCGCGAATGCCGCGCCGTCGCGTGACGCTCATGACTACTGATTGAGGAGGAAGCCGCGGGCGCCGCGGCGGACGACGTAGCCGTCTCGCGCCAACTTGGTGAAGGCGTAGCGGACCTTGCGGTAGAAGCGATCGAAGGCGCTGATGTCCTGGGTTTCGCCGTGATCGTCGTGCCAAAGCGCGAATGCCGTCTTCTTGGCTCCCATCGGGCCGACCGATGAGAAGTGGCCGTAGCGGTACAGAAGGTTCAGGCATCGCATCGAGAGCGGATCGACGGCCCCCACGTCTCCAAATATCAGCTCCAATTCGGCCCGGTAGTCGGATTGCATCAGCGCTTGGTCGACGATGAATATCGGCTGCGTGGCAGTGCCGCGCGGGTGTCTGGCGATCAGGCCGGCCCGCTCCAGCGCCAGGAGTTGCTCGAAGTGGTTGTTGTCGGGCGTCAACAGGATGGTGTAGCGGTAACGTTCGTCGGCCCATTGCGCCTTCATCAGGTAGGCCAGCACCTGCTTCTGTTCGGCGGAGAGGCCGCCCGGCAGCTTGGCGGCGACGTAGGCGTCGAACGAATTGAGCAGGGTTTCGATGCGGCGATCGAGCAGGGGGCCGGCGTTCAGGAACAGGCGCACTTCCTCGCTGTAGAGGCGGTACGTAGGAAGATCGATCCGGTTCTCCAGGCACAGGTTTACCAGCGTCGCCATGCCGATGCCCTTGCCTTCCCACTTCCGGTAGACCCGCAACACGTCCGCCAGCTTGGGATTGCGCGCCTTGGCTTCGGGGAGGATGCGGCGCAGCGGGATCGGATCGTCCGGGTGCTCGATCAGCAGGTGCGGGCGGAACGATCCCGGATTGCGGATGGAGACGTGTACGCCCGGCTTGATCGAAATGATCACCTGCCGGTCGATAGAGTAGTCGCGGTGCGCCAAGGCGTTGTTCACGGTCTCCCGCAACACCTCTTCCGGGTACTGTGGTACCGCGCTGCCGCCGTTCTCGACGGAGGTCCCGATCTGAATGTTCCGCAGCAGGTAGGAAAGGCTGTTCTCCATCAGCGGCAGGATGTTGTCAATCAGGTCCTGCTTGTCCTGCGCCACCTCCTGCGGCACCTCCACGTAACCGTGGACGTGGCAGCGGAAGCCGAGGCGGTCGCCGGGGTACCGCCCGCACACCAGCATGCCGAGCGTGGTGACGGCGCCATCCTGCAGGAACCGCCTGCGTTCAAGAAAGCCGCGCGCAGCCTGCAGGTCCGGCTTGACCGTTTCCACCCGCACCGGACGGTTGAGCTGCTGGACGTAGTCGTTAAGCGAATCGAGATTCACGTCCTCGATCGTGGTGCCGGCAACCGGGCGCAACTCTCGCACGTGCCACGACTCCTCCCGATACTCCTCCTGGCGTTCGATCTCCGGCTCCGTGAGCCGGTGGTCGCCGGTGAGCAGGCGCTTCCACGCCCGGCCGCGGTAGAAGACGTACTTGCGGTCCGCGGGCAACTCGTCCACGTAGATGACCGCCACCCGGCCTCCCTGGAACTCGAGAATCCGGGGCGGCGGAAACGCCTCCCCGAGATCAAGCGCCGTTCCCCGGCGGTCCTCAAACAGGCGCGGAAACTCCTTGAGCTTGTTCTCGGCCTCCTCCCGATAGCCGGTAAAGACCCAGCGCCGCTGCGCCCCCTGCCCCTCCTCCTTGAAGCCGAGCAGCAGAATCCCGCCCCGCGTATTGAGAAAGGCGTTGATCGACACGTGCCGCTCCCGCCAGTCTCCGGTAGCCGAGGGAACCGGCTTGATCTCCAGCCCCTCCGTCTCCAGGCCCTCGAAGCGCCCTTCTGCGATGAGCCCGGCGAGCTTGCCGAGCACGTTGTCCACCAAGTCACCCATCCGGCTACCCGCCCACGATAGTACCCTACCCGGTCCATCCGGCATACTGCAGCCAGCGCAGTCACCGGGCCGTGCGCCGCGGCGTCTCGTAGCTATCGGGCGAGGCGTAACTGCTACTCGGCGATGCCGCGGCCACGCGGCACCATTCGCTCGCCTTGCTTGGCCGGAGCGGTTGGTGCGTAAGACCTTGACACGCGCCTAACGACAAGCCGACAGTCATCATCCGTGGCCGGTCGATACCCTGCTGTTTGAGGAGGTCAGTCATATTGAACGTCCCCGTAGGATCAGAGTTCCTAAAGCCGACCGGATGGGATGAAACGATGCCCGATACACGAAAGGCAGTCAACTCCGAAGGAGCGAACCTGATGAGATTTACGGTAGATTGGATCGATGGCGGAGTGAATCGCGCAGCCGAGGAGCGCGCCACGCTTTGCGAGCTGGGGATTTACGTCGATAGTCAGAACGCATGCCGCTTTATCGATTACGCGCGTCCAACGAAGAAACCGAGGCTCTCATTGTTCCTGCGGTTCACCTTGCCGAAGGTCTGGCGACCGACTGGTGGATCATTATCGGCGGCCGCGGCCGAGACCACGGAGTCCGGCGTTATCGAACCGGGTTTGCGCTCCCCGATCTGTTCTTCAGGGCAGACGGCATGATGATCGAGGTGACGAGCACGGCATTCTCCAGTAAGAACCCGAATCTTCGATTTCCGGTGAGTGCACGAGAGACCTTGCCACGCGTCGATGCGGAAGCAGAGATGGCTCGCTTTATCGATGCAGTAGTAGACCGGCTTGTCGGTTGTGGAGTCAGGAATAGCGGAATCGCCGCGCGCTGGTCCCGCGTTATCAACTCTCGTAACGATCCGGACGAACGGGCATTCTGCGAATCAGCGGGCGCGCTGGGATTGGATCCTTATGCGATTGCAGATAATGACGCACAGTTCATCCAAGTCGCCAGTAACCTGTTCTCGGACGAGTCGCTGATAGAGTTTCTGGCGAGTATCAGGAACGAGGGACGGCCGACGCCGCCCCTGGGTCTTCACGAATCAGATGTGACCTATGACAACGGAGGGGTCCATCCACACGGTAACAGCGGCGACCGGGCTTACCGGATCATGGGTCGGGTGGCGGACCGGACCAAGCGACACGCTGACGGTGCGGTATGCGGCGCGCACCGGTCACCTTGCTGCTGTCCGGTTTAGCGGTCGCCGTGCGATTGTAACTGATTATCTAGCTGATAGATACGGGCATAATTCGGCGGTGGCGACTTGACACGGCCCTCCCACGCGCGCGGGCAGGGGCCGCGTTGGTGGCATAACCCGCGACATCGTGCTATAAGGAGTACCATGATGCGTTCAGGGAGCCGGACACCCTGGCGGCGGCGGGCGCCGGGACGAGGCCGATGACGAGAGAGGACCTCCGCGGCCGTATTGAGGAGCTGTGTCTCCTGCAGACCGGCGGGCCGTTTATTTTGAGCACGGGGCTGGAGTCCAGCTTCTACTTCGACTGCAAGCGCGCAGTGCTTCAAGGCGACGTGCTCAGCGCGATGGCTGAGTTGCTGCTTCTTGAAGCGGATGCGCTGCTTCAGAAGCCAACCGCAATCGGGGGGCTGTCGATGGGCGCCGACTTCCTGGTCGCCTCCGTGATCCAGCTTGCGGCGCAGCGCGGCCACCCGATGGTCAACGGATGTGTGGTCCGGAAAGAGCGCAAGCAACACGGGACGCGGAACTACATTGAGAACGAACAGCCTCCCGGGACTTGCGTGATGGTCGTCGACGACGTGTTTACGACGGGGAGCTCGACGCTTCTTGCCTGCAAGCGGTTATCGGAAGCCGGCAACAAGGTGGTCGGTATCGTGGGCTTGATCGACCGCGAGCAGGGGGGCATCGGCAACCTGCGAGGCGCGTACGACGTGCCCGTGAAGGCGTTATTCAAGAGCAGCGAATTCCCAGGCTTGGTGGAACACCTTGAACGGGCTGGCAAACAGCCTGCCGGCACCAAGTGAACATGGCGAGATCCCCAACCTTTGCCCGCTATCAGCGCGAATCGCGCAGCACCTGGAGCCGGGTCGTGGTAGATCACGCCATCCTCTACCCAACGCTGGGCCTGACCAACGAAGCGGGGGAGGTAGCCGGCAAGGTAAAGAAGATCTTCCGCGACAAGGGCGGAGTGATCGGCGACGAGGACCGCGCCGCCCTCAAAAGCGAGCTCGGCGACGTGCTCTGGTACCTGTCTCAGATCTGCACCGACCTCGATCTCTCGTTGCAGGAGGTGGCAGAGGCCAACCTGCGCAAGCTCGCGCGGCGCCGGGAGGCCGGCACCCTGCAAGGCGACGGCGACGACCGCTGATTCCGGCCCGGTCACCAACGCCGCCGATCGTGAAGTGATCTGGCCGATGCGTTGAGTCGAGGAGACTCGGGGGCCAGCGACAGAAGGTACGTGACCGCATCCGTCAACACGTCTTGCAACGGTTCGGCCACCTTGCGCGGCGCCAGGCGGCTTACGCCGACCGACTCCGGGAAGCTGAAGTGATCGGGCATTCCGGCGCTGCGTACCGGCCCCCATGAAAACTCGACGGAGTCCCGGAAGCGCCTCAATACGACGTCGGGAAACAGGCCGCCTTCGCTCGCCGAACCAAGTGCATGCCTCATCCTCCAGCACTGCCATTCGCTCTCCCAGGCGGACGCTTTTTCGTCATCGTTCTCGATGGCCGGCGGCGGAAAGCGCGTGGCGTGCAAAGATTTCCAGCCGGTATCGCTTTTGTCCTGCAACGGAAGGCGCTCCGTCTTGAGGGCGAACGTGCTCTTTTCGCCGGCAAGTCTTCCCCATCGCTTAGTCATAGCGCAACCATCACGTTCATGCTACACTGATTCACCATGGTTGACCCAGACCGGCAGGCGCGACGCACCTGCGGCCGTCCCAAAGACGTGAGGTTGACGCTGAGGATTGCCGGCGGGCGGCGGAAGCGGTGATGGAGGGGGGCGTTGCGGCGCGGGTGGCGGAGCTGGCGGCGGTGGTGCGCGCCGCGGGGCGGGTGCTGGCGTTTACCGGGGCGGGCACGTCTACGGCGTCGGGGATTCCTGACTTTCGCGGGCCGGGGGGCCTGTGGACACGGCGCCGGCCGGTGTTGTTTCAGGACTTCGTCGCTTCCGAGGAGGCGCGCCGGGCGCACTGGCAGTACAAGGCGGAGGGGCACCGGGAGTTTGCCGAAGCGCGGCCCAACGCCGCCCACCGTGCGCTCGTAGCGCTGGAGCGGCTCGGCAAGCTGGACCTGCTGGTGACTCAGAACGTGGACGGCCTGCATCAGGACGCCGGCCATGACCCGGAGCGGATTATCGAGTTGCACGGCACCAACCGCGCGGTGGAGTGCCTGGGGTGCGGTGCCCGCAGCGCGCCGGAGCCCGCACTGGCGGAGTTCCAGGCTACTGGAAACTGCCCCCGCTGCCGCGCCTGCGGCGGCCTCCTGAAGACGGCCACGGTATCGTTCGGCCAGCCGCTGCCGCAGGCCGAGTTGGAGCGCGCGTTCCGCGCCGCGGGGCGCGCCGACCTGGTGCTGGCGATCGGTTCCACGCTGGAGGTGCACCCCGCGGCCGACGTGCCGTTGCGCGCGCTGCAGCACGGCGCGCGGTACGCAGTCGTCAACCGCGGGCCGACCGCCCACGACGCGCTCGCCCACTTGCGCTTGGAGGGAGACGTGACCGTAATCCTGCCCGCGCTGCTCGACGCCCTTGGCGCCGCCCCGGCGGCGGAGGCGGCAGCAGCGGCGCCGACCACGTACCGAGAGGAGGAGTCATGACGGCGGACGGCACGCTTGCTGCGCGCGCGGCGGAGTTTGAGCAGCGCGGCTACCTCATCTTGCGCGGCTTCAACGCGAAGTGGGTGGAGCGCTGGCGGCAGGTGTTCGAGGAGCGCTACCGGCGCGAGGCGGGCGAAGATCAGCGCGGGGGCCGGGCCGGGCAGCCGCGGGCGGTGTTGCGCGGACTGCTGCAGGAGCGCCCGGACCTGTTCCTCCCCGCGCTGGTGGCGCCGGCGATGCTCGACTTGTTGGAAGAACTGATGGGGCCGTTCGTGGGCTTCGACAGCCTGCAGGTGGCGGTCACGCCGCCGGTGGGCGAATCCGTAGCGCGCGCGGTGCGCGCCTGGCACCGCGACATGTGGGGCCTGCCCGGCTGGACCGGGGATTACCTGCCGCCCAACGCCGTAAACGTGCTCACCTACCTGCAGGAAGGCGCCGAGTATGGCCGCCTGCGGGTGATTCCCGGCTCCCACCGCGGCGGCAAGCTGGTCGCCGGCGGCGGCCCGGAGACCGCCCAGGCCGGCGAGCAGGAAGTGGACCTGGCGGCGGGCGACACGGTGGTGGTCCATTCATCGCTGCTGCACAGCACCTCCGGCAACTACGGCGGCGGCCTGCGCATCTTCGTCAGCTACTTTTACACCAAGTGCTGGCTGCCGAAGCGGGACGCCTACGGCATGGCGAGCATGCAACGCGAGATCCGCGCCGCCCGGGCGCGCGGCGACCGGCGGGTGGCGCGCCTGTTCGAGCCGGACCGGGAGCTGCTGACCGTGCGCGCGGCCGGCGACCGCGGCGAATACACCGAGCGGGAGCTGTGGCAGCGCTGGCGCCGGGAGGAGCAAACCGAGCGCGACCGGGGAGGCGGCGCCACGCCGCCGAAGGAGGCCGCGCCCGCCGGCGCCGCCGAGGTCGGTTCCGGCCAAGCGCCGGCGACGGCCGGTACCGCCGCTACGGCAGGTGCGGTACCGGCGGCGGTATCGACGCCGGTGGATGAGAGAGCGGGCGCACCGGTTGGCGGGTCCGGCGGGCGGCCCAGGCCGGCGCGGTCAGCCGGAGGCGGCGGCGCGGCCCCCGCGGCGCCGCAGCTCGAGCTGGTGCTCGACGCGCGCGCCGAGTTGGGGGAAGGGCCGGTCTGGCACGCCGCTTCCGGAACGCTCTACTGGGTCGATCTGTTTGCCGGCGTGGTCCACCACTACCAGCCCGCGTCCGGCTTGGCCGGGCGCGTCGAGGTAGGGGAGTTCGTCGGCTGCGTGGCGCCGCGCGCGGGCGGCGGACTGCTGGCGGCGGCCGCCTCCGGTATCTATCACCTCGACCCGGCCGGCGGCGCCAAGACGCGCGTGGCCGCGGTCGAGGCGAACCGCCCCGAAACCCACTTCAACGACGGCAAGGTGGACCCCGCCGGGCGCTTCTGGTTCGGCTCCATCGCCGTCGACCGCACCACCGCTACCCTGGGCGACCTGTACAGCCTGGAACCGGACCTCTCCGTGACCCGCCGGCTGCGCGGCATCGACAACAGCAACGGCATGGATTGGAGCCCCGACGGCCGCACCATGTACTACGTCGACTCGCTGACTCGCCAAGTCACCGCCTTCGACTACGACCTGGCCAGCGGGAAGATTGCCAATCCGCGCCCCGCGGTCACGCTGCCGGAGGGCAGCGGCGTCCCCGACGGCATGACGGTGGCGCTCGACGGCACGTTGTGGGTGGCGCACTGGGGCGGCGGCTGCGTGACGCGCTGGCATCCGGCCACCGGCGCGCTCCTGCAGACCATCCCGGTGCCGGCCAATCTCACCACCTCGTGCGCGTTCGGCGGTCCGGCGCTGGACCAGCTCTACGTCACCACCGCCCGCTACGGGCAGAGTGGGCCGGCGCTGGCCGCTCATCCCCACGCCGGCGGCGTGTTCCGCTATCAGACCGATACGCGGGGCCGCCCGGCGGCGAACTTCCCCGGCTGAGCCCCGCTCCGGCTAAACCGTAAGCGCGTAAGCGGGGTCTTAGATCGTGCGCCCGCCGTCGACGACCAGGCTGGCCCCGGTGATGAAGCCGTTGCGCAGCAGACCGACGATCGCCGTCGCCACGTCGTCCGCGCTCGCGGCCCGCCCCATCGGGGTGGCGGCGCGGTTCTGCTCGGCGAACTCGGCGCTCACGGTGGCGGTCCAGCGCGTCTCCACCAAACCCGGCACCACGCAGTTGACCTGCACCGCCGGGGCCTGGCTGTGCGCCATGCCGCGGGTGAGGTTCATTACCGCCGCCTTGCTGGCGGAATAGACCAGCGAGCTGCCCAGGCCGGTCAACCCGGCGATCGACCCGACGTTCACGATATGGCCGCCCCCGGCGCGCTTCATTTCCGGTATCGCCGCACGGGAACAGAAGAAGGGGCCCTTCAGGTTGACGCCGAACAGCTCCGCGAAGTCCTCGTCGCGGATGGCGTCGAGGTCCGCCGGCGGCACCGCGCGGGTGCGCCCGGCGTTGTTCACCAGGACGTCGAGGCGGCCGAACTCCGCCACGACCGCGGCCACCATGGCGCGCGCCTGGGCGTCGTCCGCCACGTCCGCCTGCAGCGCAATGGCGCGCCCGCCGCCGCGGCGCAGCTCGGCGGCGGTGTTCTCCGCCTCCTGCCGCGAACGCGAGTAGTTGACCGCCAGCGCAGCCCCCTGCGCGCCAAGCTGCAGCGCCGTTGCGCGCCCGATGCCGGTGCCGCCGCCCGTGATCAGAGCCACCTTGCCGTCGAAGTCCCCCATTTTCAGTAACCGCCTCCTCGCCCGCGCGCAGCTTACGGCGCAAGGCCGCCGGCGGCAAACCGCTCCGTCCACCGCCCGTTGCGCGCCGCCCGCCGTGCGCCGGCCGGCGCCAATGAGCGCCGGCGCGTGCCCCCACGGCGGCGGCACGGCCCGCTACGGCGGCAGGGTCGGTGTCCGCCGCACTGCGCGCGCGGCCGAGGCGTGTTACAGTGGCCGCCGTGAGCAGCGAGTACCGGAGCGTGATCATCGGCGCCAGCGGCGCCCGCGCGCGTCACCACGCGCTCGCCTACCGTCACGTGCGCCGCGCCCGGCTGGTGGCGGTGTCGGCGCGCACCGCCGCGCCGCGCGACCGGCTTGCCGCCGACTTCGGCATCCCCGCCCGCTACGACGACTACCGCGAGATGCTGGACCGCGAGCGGCCCCACCTGGTGCACGTCAACACCCCGCCGAACGCGCGCCTGGAGGTGCTGCGGCAGGTAGCGGCCGCCGGCGTCCCGGCGGCGCTGGTGGAAAAGCCGGTCGCCATTGACGGCCCCGACTGCGCCGCGCTGGCCGCCTTTGCGCGCACCTCGCCGCTGCTGGTGGCGGTCAACCATCAGCTCCACTACCACGCCGCGCGCCGCCGCCTGCAAGACCTGGTCGCGGAGGGCGCGCTCGGCGCGTTGCAATACGTCGATGCCAGCAGCGGCATGAACGCCGCCTACCAGGGCACGCACTGCCTGCAGGCGGTGTTCGCCTGCGCCGGTTCCGAGCGCCCCACCGAGGTTTGGGCTCGGGTGCGCGGCGCGGACGGCCTGCAGCCCAACCCGCGCGCCCACTACGCCCCCGACAACCTGCACGCGATGCTCTACTACGCCAGCGGCCTGGCCGCCCGCCTGCGTTGCGGCCAGGACGCCCCGCGCCTGCGGGACGCGCCGGCGGAGGCGCGCGCCAAGGAGTGGGCGCACAAGCGGATTGCGGTGTACGGCGACCGCGGCCACGCGATCTGGACCATGTGGTCGTGGGAAACGCTGCTCGACCGCCCGCCGCCGGGCGCCGCCGGCCGGCTGCAAGGCGGCAGCCACGACTATTGGGAGCAGGACGCGCCGGCGCAGGCGGCCCTGGTCGACTCGGTGCTGGACTGGATCGAACGCCCCGAGCGCGGCCATCCGCTGGCGCTGGAGCGCGCCGCGGAGGAGTACGCGGTGTTGCTCGCCGCCTATCGTTGCCGGCTGCGGCAGCGGGGCGCGGTGGCGCTGCCGGAAGCAACGCCGGAGCCGGTGATCGAGCCGTTGCGCCGCGCGCTCGGCGCCGCCGGCGAGCGCTGACGAAGGGCCGCCGTGGGACCGCTCATTGACGCCGACGTGCACGTCCGCACCCCGCGCGTGGAGGAGCTGTTCCCCTATCTCTCCGCGCACTGGGTGGAGCACTTTACCCAGACGCTCGACAACGGGCCGGGGGTCAACTACTACCCCAAGGGAGCGCCGCTTACCGCCCCGGAGGCGGGCTCCGGTCTGCAGCGCCTGCGCGCCGACCTGTTCGACGCCGCCGGGGTGACGGTTGCGGTTTCCAGTTGCCTGTACGCGGTGGATGGCGTGCACAACCCCGACGTGGCCGCGGCGCTGGCCGCGGCCGCCAACGACTGGCTTACCCACGAGTGGCTGCAGCCGGAGCCGCGGCTGCGCGGCTCGGTGGTGGTGCCGATTCAGATTCCCGACTTGGCCGTGGCGGAGATCGAGCGCGTGGCGCAGCGCCCGGGATTCGTCCAGGTGCTGATTCCCGCGCGCACCGAGCATCCGCTGGGCAGCCGCCTGTTTCATCCGCTGTGGGAGTGCATCGAACGCCACGGGCTGGTGGCCGGCGTCCACTTCGGCGGCGCCCCGGTGATGCCGCCCACCCCGACCGGCTGGCCCTCCTACTTCATTGAGGAGTACGCGGCGATGGCCCAGGTGTTCGCCACCCAACTCTCCAGTTTGATCGTGGAGGGCGTGTTCGACGCCTTTCCGAAGCTGCGGGTGGCGTTCCTGGAGTCGGGCTTTACCTGGCTGCCGGCCCACCTGTGGCGGATGGACAAGGAGTGGAAGAACCTGCGCCGGCTGGTGCCGTGGGTGCGCCGCCCGCCGTCGGAGTACGTGCGCCGCCACGTGCGGTTCGGCATCCAGCCGCTCGACGCGCCGCCGGCGGCGAGCCAGTTGCGGGAAGTGGTCGATCAGCTCGGCGGGGAGCGGATGCTGCTCTACGCCAGCGATTACCCGCACGCGCACGTTGCCGACCCCGAGGCCGGGCTGCTGGCGCACCTGCCGAGCGCCGGGCAGGCGCTGATCAGGAGTGAAAATGCGCGCGCCCTGTACCGCCTGTAGGCGGCGGCCGTGAGCGCCCCGCGGCGGCCCCGGACCGCGCGCCACGTCGTTGCCGCGGCGGACGAAATCGCCCCCGGCGAGCGCAAGATCGTGACCGTGGGCGGGCGCTCCATCGGCGTGTTCAACGTGGGCGGCGAGTTCTTAGCGCTGCGTAACCGCTGTCCCCACCAGGGCGGGGCGCTGTGCGAGGGCCGGCTGTGGGGCGCGCTGGAGTCCGCCGCGCCGGGCGACTACCGCTACCGGGCGCGCGGCGAAGTGGTGGCCTGCCCCTGGCACGGCTGGGAGTTTCACCTGCGCACCGGGCAGTCGTGGTGCGCCCCCGAGCGCCTCAAGGTGAGCCGCTACGAGGTGGCGCTGGTCGCCGGCGGCGAGCTGGCGGGCGGCCCCGCCGCGGAACGTCCGGGCGGCCCCGGCGCGGAACTGCCGGGAGACCACGGCGCGCCGGCCCCGGGCATGGTCAAGGGGCCGCACGTGGCCGAGACCTACCCGGTAACGCGGGACGGCGCCTACCTGGTGGTGGAGATGCCCGCCGCGGGCGGCGCGGCGCCGTGAACCACGGGCCGCGCGGCGAGTGGGTGCCCGGTCCGGCCGCGCCGCGCGGCAAGTCGGGAAGCCCGCCTGGCTGGCACGGTTGACGGCGCGCGCTGCGAATACCTGTTATGATGCGGTGAGTGAACTGCGCGCAGCAGCCGCCACCGGCTGCGAGGAGGCGAGAGCATGAGCCAGACCGCGACCGCAGTACTGCCTGATCCCCCGGCCGCCGCCGTGGAGAACCCCGCGCCGGCGCGTCCGGCGATCATCGATTGCGACCTGCACAACGAGATCGACTCGTTGCAGGATCTCTACCCGTATTTGGCGCAGCGCTGGCGCGACCATCTCGACGCGTTCGGCGTGCGCACCCCCAACGGCGGCTACTATCCCCGCTTCATGGACCACCGCGAGGACGCGCGCCCGCCGTCGGGGCGCACGCCGGGCTCCGAGGTGGAGTTCACCCGCCGCCACTTCCTCGACCCGTACCGCGTTGCCTACGCGGTGCTCAATCCGGTGGTGCCGGCCAACGTGGCGCTCGACCTGGAGCTGGGCGCCGCCCTGGCGCGCGCCGCCAACGAGTGGCAGGCGGCCGAGTGGCTGGACCGCGACCCGCGGCTGCGCGCCTCCCTCATGCTGGCGCCGGAGGACCCGGTCGCCGCGGTCGCCGAGATCCGGCGTTGCGCGCGTGACCGCCGCTTCGTGCAGGTGCTGTTCAAGGGCCGCCACCAGGAACCGATGGGCCGCCGCCGCTACTGGCCGATCTACGAGGCCTGCGCCGAGGAGGGGCTGCACGTGGCTACCCACGCCTTTGGCGCCTACGGTCACCCCATCACCGGAGCCGGCCACGCCTCCTACTACATCGAGGATCACCTGAGCCCGGCCCAGGCGGCGCAGGCCAACGTCACCAGCATGGTGGTGGAAGGGGTGTTCGACCGCTTCGGCATCAAGCTGATCTCGATCGAAAACGCCTTCGCCTGGGTGCCGTCCCTCATGTGGCGCCTCGACGCCGCCTGGAAGCTGCTGCGCGCCGAGGTGCCGCACCTCACGCGGCTGCCGTCCGAGACCATCGCCGAGCACCTCTACCTGACGACCCAGCCGATTGAGGAGCCGGCCCGCGCCGCCGACTTCCGCTGCCTGCTGGAGCAATTCGGCCCGCTAGCCGACCACCTGCTGCTGGCCAGCGACTACCCGCATTGGGACAGCGACAACCCCGACGCGGTGCTCCCCCACGGCCTCCCCGAAGCGCTCAAGGCCGGCATCCGCTACGACAACGCCCGCGCCCTCTACGACCTGTAGCCCCGCCGCCTTTGACTGGATCTAAGCTGATCGTTACACTTGACGTCGGGTTGGGTTGATGAGACTGCCACCGTTGCATACCAATAACGGAACGTCGCCGGCCTATTTGCTGGTCTCCGCTATCGAAGAACGGCGCCCGATCGTCCTGGTACTCGGACAGGATGCATGGGCCGAGTCCAATTCTGGCGACACGGTCCTGGTGAAGGCGTTCGACCGGTTAGGTCTCAACGGAAGCTCAAGGAGCGGATGGTCGGCTCTGTTGGGCGCGAAGGCGGTTCCCGGCGAATTTTACGATTGGCTCGCCGAGCGTTTCGCGCGGCGTGTTCATCCGCCGTCGATTGAGGTGCTGACCCGGTTGCCCTGGAGCGCCGTGTTCACCTCCTCGTTGGACCCCACCCTGAAAGGGCTGTTGGAAGGAGGGCGCGAGCCAGCGATGATCCTCACCGCGAACGAAGCGCCTCCTGCCGCACGCAGTAGAGTTAGACCGCCCCTCTACCATCTCTTCAGCCGCGCCGGTGAGCACGACCCCGCGGCGCTCCCACCGGCAAGCAGACGCGAACTCAACATTCGACGGACCAAGCACGCGCTACCCTTGCTCAATAGAGTGTTGGAAACCGCTACCACGCTTGGTCTGGTAGTCGTAGACGGGTTCGCGTCAGGGAGTGACTGGCTCAAGATTGACGACCTGTTGGGAATTATTGGGGACGCCGCTCCATGTCAAGTACTTTGGTTCGGCGGGCGGCCACGCATCGACGAAGAAATCGTAGACGAATTCGATGCTGCCGTGGAGTCGAATCGTATCGTGGTCGACTCTCGACGTTTCGGCACGCTTGTCGCCGAATTACGTGCCATCGACAGGTTGCCGGAGCCGATGCTGCCCGACGCGGAAGCTCCCGGACTAATCAGCCTGAACGACGGGCGTAGTCTGGAAACCACACCGGAAGAACGGCTGCGCGTCGAAGCCGTAGCGGCTATTGTCGATGATTCCTGGACCGATTTCCTGCCGCCACTTGGTGAAGACTCTGAATATGCCGCGTTTCGTCGCTTTCACGGTGCCGTCGAAGGGCCCCGCCTCCTTGTTGAAGGTGTGAGGCGAGAATTCGCCATAGAGAGAGACTTCGAGAGCGAGTTGTGGCGGCGCGTGTCTTCCGCCATCGCGGACCACGCAAAGGCCGAGACGCCAATCGTGGTCGAGGGGCAGTCGGGAACCGGCAAGTCCGTAGCCCTTGCCCGCATCGCCGTCCATGCTCGCGAGCGCACGAGGGCGCCCGTCCTCTATGCAATAGGAAGGATCCCGCGCTCCCAGGAAGTTTCCAGGTTCTGCGAATTGGCCGACAACGCGGACACCGCGGCTACATTGATCGTGTGCGATGCCAACCGGGAGGTCGACGAATACTACGAGCTGCTAGCTGCCCTGAGAAGTCTTGGACGCCGGGTAGTCGTGCTTGGTTCGAAGTATCGCGAAGGGGAGCGTACGGGAAAACGTGAGTACATCAGTGTCGAGGCTCCCGCTTGGCTGTCGGACGGTGAGTGTGACGACCTCCGGAAGCTACTTGGGCGCCACATTGAGATGCCTGATCGACCGGTATTGGCGACTGCGCATGTCCTTGCATTCCTCTACCGAAACTTGCCAGCGAGTCGGGCACGTATCAGTGCGGGGCTCGGCGCCGAGGCCCAATCGGCCGCGTATACAATCGGCCGTCTATCGCAGCCGTTCGATCCGATTACTCTGCTCCATCAGAGATTGATTGAAGCGGGACATGGCGAGTACCTCAGACTAGGCGATGTTCCGCGCAAGGAACAGTCGGCTTCGGATTCCGAAGACACTGCGGAACGGCTTATTGACTACGTCATGGTCGCCGGATATTTGAATTGCGAAGTTCCGGTAGACCTGTTGATCAGAGCTGTAACCAAACCTGGCCATGATATCGATTTTCGTCTGTTCCGGAATCTGGATCTGTTTCGTTGGAGATCGCCGACTTCTAACGACGACGCTCTTCTTGTAGGTCCGCGCTTGACCCTCGAAGCGGAGGTGCTATGTAAACAACGGTTCGGAGGAGCCGATGCGGAGGCGGTGCGTTTGCTCCAACTGATTGAATCGGTTCGGGACAGCGGAATCGATAGTCGGCGCGATGAGCGTCGGTTTCTGCTTGATCTACTGCGACAGATCGGACCGGACGGGTTGCGTGAGCGCCGCTACCACGGCGCATACATGATGATTGCCCGTACCTTGACCAGGCTACGCGAGAACTACGGTACTCTTGATGCCGGATTGATGATCCAGGAATCCACGTTCAGAAGGTACGCAGTTCGCTATCAGAACAAATTGGACGAACGTGATTACCTCCCGCTATTGGAGGAAGCGAGGGACGTGATTCAGCTTGCTTTGGATGGCGTGGCCGATGGAAGTATCGAGGCAGCACGGCGGACGAAAGATAGCTTGCTTGTGGAACGCGCCACGATATACGGTTATCTCGCCCGCAACCGAGCTGAAGCTCGCGCACGAGTCGATGATATCTGGTCGGCGTACACAGCAGCGCGTACAGCTGTCCGCAAGGCAGTGAGCGTCACGAACGCGTACTACCCCCTCGACGTAGGATTGTGGACTCCGTCCGATCTTCTCGGGTCAGGAACCTTGGCGGAGTTACAGCAAGCAGATTTAAAGGCGGACATATATTCTACTTTAGATCAGGTGGAACCGGCCTCATTGCCGCCACAGCAACGTGACAAATTCCGCTTGCGTCAGGCGAAAGTCGGAGCGGCCATCGGCGACTACGACCTTACCGATCATGCATTCTCGAAATTGGAGGAGAGCGGTTCCACGGCCGGATATTTTTTGCGCGCGAGGCAATACGTTTCCGAGGTGAGCCGTACCGCCGACACAATCGATAGGACCGAGGATGTCATGGCGGCAAAGCGGGCCGCAGAGTTTCTGTGCGGGCACTTCGAGACGATTAGGAACGATCAGCGATGTCTCCGCCTACTGCTAGATTGTCGGTGGATCGCGGAGACCAAGAGGTGGCCCTTTCGCGGGAGTCGGCAGCCGGTGCCATTCGACGACGGCGTCCGCCGTGAGCTGCTTGACATAGTGCGTGCGTTGAACGCCGCTCCCGGGAGCGTGGCACAACATCTACCCCGGTATCTTGAGGCGATGCTGACCTGGCTTGCCGGCGATGAACGGTCAGCCATCACGAGCTTCCGGGCGTTAGACTGGGACACCGACCACGAATTCGGCGGACGCGTGATCAGGCGGCACATGATTACGGGTGCCGACGGGACTCCGTGCCGCTTTCAGGGACGTGTAGAAAGGGATCGCGGCACCGGTCACTGGACGCTGTGGGTCGAGAGTATCGGTCGCTCCGTTGACCTTATAGGTCGACAATTTCCTCAATACGAGATCGCCTACGGTCGTACGATCAGGGATTTCGGCATCTCCTTCAACTTCATCGGGCCAATAGCCGATCCTGTTCGGTAGCTGAGTGCATTTCATTGCACTCAGTGAAGCGGTGGCAGCCTTACGCCGTACCCTTCGTAATTACGTCGGAGCGCACGCACTTGACGAAATACACAGCAGACAGCCGGCGAGCGACAACGATGAGGCATCATTTGTGCGCTTGGTTAACTGGACCTACGTGCTTCTCTTCGAGGCAGGAAGGGTCGCTATTCCATATCTGATGAAGTTGTCCGGCGGGACCGGTAGCTCGGCCGTCGATCTCAAGCAGTCTCGAACCATCGTCCATGATTTACGGACATGGATCGCCCACAACATTGGTTTCTCCAGCCAACGCGAAGCTGCAATATCCAGACGCGTGAGCGATTGGTTCCTGAACCAGTGCAACGCAACCGAACCGGAGGACGCGCATGCTTGGGAAGTCTGCTTCGAGCGACTTTGCCGGGAGGTTGTGGCGATCGTGAACCACTGTCGGAGTGCGTTGGATTCGATTGTTCGTGACCGAAACGAAGTTGATGATCTCAGGAGACGGGTTGATCGGTCGTGGTCTACAGGGCGGTTTGATGCGTTGGTCGGAGACATTTGTGTTCGATTATCCATCACGAGTATCGACGTGTCGAAGTTCCGTGAACCGCGACTCCGACTATGGCGAGAGTTTCTGGACACGGTTCCGGAGGAGGATGATCCGCAGGCCGCGGTAATACGGATTATAGAGCGTGACGTCATAAATCACACTAGTGATATTCTGCCGATTGATGGGCGGGATGTCATAGCCGCGCTTGGCATGACGCCCGGTCCGGAGGTTGGCGCGGCGCTGCTGCGCGCACGCGAGCTACATCGGTCAGGTATTCGGGATCGGGAACAGCTATTGCAGGGTCTTCGGGAGTGGCAGGCGGCGCGCGAATGACGTGCCCGCAGCGCGGCCGCGGCTCGGACGCCGTTGCGGGGATTGCCAAAGGCGGCGGCGGTGGGGGATAATGCGGGGCAGCGGGCGCGAGTGGGCGCCGCAGGAGGACGTTACCGATGAAGATGCTGCTCGGCGGCAAATGGGTGGACAGGGCGGAGAAGATCGAGGTGCGCAACCCGTTCGACGGCTCGGTGGTCGATACGGTGCCACGCTCCGACCTGAGCGACGTGGAGGAGGCGCTGGCGACCGCGGAGCGCGGCGCCGCCGTGATGCGCGGCCTCACCGGCTACGAGCGTTACGAGATACTGCACAAGGTGGCCGGGCTGATGCGCGAGCGGGTGGACGATCTGGCGCGCACCATTACCCTGGAGGAAGGCAAGATCCTTGCCGAGGCGCAGATTGAGGCGACCCGGGCGGCGGAGATCATCACCCTCTCGGCGGAGGAGGCGAAGCGCCTCGGCAGCGAGGTGATACCGCTGGACGGCGCCCCGGGGGCGAGCGGCAAGCTCGGCTTCACGGTGCGCGTGCCGTGCGGCATCGTGGTGGGCATCAGCCCCTTCAACTTTCCGCTGCACCTGGTGTGCCACAAGGTGGGCCCCGCCTTCGCCGCCGGCAACGCCTGCATCCTCAAGCCGGCCACCGACACCCCGCTGTCGGCGCTGAAGCTGATCGAGCTGTTCGTGGAGGCGGGCGCGCCGCCCGAGGCGGTGCAGTGCCTGACCGGCCCCGGCGGCGCCATCGGCAACGCCCTGTGCGCCGACCCGCGCGTGCGCAAGATCACCTTTACCGGCAGCCGCGACATTGGCGAGCAGATCTGCAAGGTGGCGGGCCTGAAGCGGGTGACCATGGAGCTGGGCTCCAACTCGCCGCTGATCGTGATGCCCGACGCCGACCCGGAGCGGGTGGCCAAGGCGGCCGCCATGAGCGGTTTTTCCAACGCCGGTCAGGTGTGCATCTCCACGCAGCGCGTGATCGCCCACCGCGCCATCTACGGCGACCTGCTGGAGGCCATGACCGCGGCCACTGCGGCGATCTCCACCGGCAATCCGCTGGACGAGGGCACCGGCATGGGGCCGATGATCCGCGAGGAGGATTCGGCGCGCGTCGCCGGCTGGGTGAGCGAGGCGGCCGGCGCCGGCGCCCGGGTGCTCACCGGCGGCGCCCGCAACGGCCAACTGTTCGAGCCGACCCTGGTGGCGGACGTGAGCCCGGAGATGCGCATCTCCTGCGATGAGATCTTCGGCCCGGTGGTGGGCGTGTCGCAGGCGCCTGATCTGGACGCCGCCATCGCCGCGGCCAACGCCACCAACTACGGCCTGAGCGCCGCCATCTTCACGCAGAACGTGGATTGGGCGATGAAGTTCGTGCGCGAGTGCGACTCCGGCAACCTGCACGTCAACTGGGGCACCCAGTGGCGCGCCGACCTGATGCCGTACGGCGGCGTCAAGGAGAGCGGCATGGGCAAGGAGGGTCCCAAGTACGCGGTGCGGGAAATGACCGAGACCAAGATGGCGGTGTTCCACCTGCAGGGGTAGCGGGCGTCTCCGGGGGCCGGCAGGTGGCGGCGCGGCTTTCCGCCGGTATCATCCCGGTGCGCGTTACCGCGGCCGGGCCGCGCTTCCTGCTGCTGCGCGCCTACCGCTACTGGGATTTTCCAAAGGGACTGGTCGCGCCGCACGAGGAGCCGCTGGCCGCGGCGTTGCGCGAGTTGCGCGAGGAGACCGGCCTCGAGCAGGTGGAGCTGGCGTGGGGCGCCGGCTATCACGAGACCGCGCCCTACGCCGGCGGCAAGGTGGCGCGCTACTACCTGGGCCGCACCGGCCAGGCCGCGGTCACGTTGCCGGTGAGCCCCGAGCTGGGCCGCCCGGAACACCACGAGTACCGCTGGGTGAGCGCCGCCGAAGGGGCGGCGCTGCTCGGTGACCGGGTAGCCGCCGCGCTACGCTGGGCCGCCGCCCGCTGCGGGTGAGGCGCCGCCCGGCCCGTCGTCGGCGGCGGCGGCCAGCTCGGCCAATACCTCCCCGGTATGCTCGCCGAGCGCCGGCGCCGGCGGCCGCGTCCGCTCCGGCGGCGCGCCGGCGAACTTGAGCGGGCTGCCGGGAACCTTCAGACCGCCGCCGCCGCTCACCGGCAGCAGCATGCCGCGCGCGGCGAGTTGCGGATCCTCGAACAGGTCCGCCACCGTGCGCACCGGCGCCGCGGGGATCCCGGCGGCGGCCAGCCGCGCCAGCCAAGTGCGGCCGGGGTGGCGCGCCAGCGCGCTCTCCAGCTCCCGCTTCAACTCCGCGGCGTGCGCGTTGCGCGCGGCGTTGCCGGCGAAACGCGGGTCAGCCGCCAGGGCGCGCCGGCCCAACACCGTGCACAGGGTCTCGAACAGGCGGTCGTTGCCGGCCGCCACCACGATTTCGTCGTCGGCGGTGGCGTAGGTCTCGAACGGGGTGATGGAAGGATGGCGCGTGCCCAGCGGCGCCGGCGCCGCGCCGGTCACCTGGTAGCGGGCGATGGCGTTTTCCAGCACCGAAACCGTGGCGTCCAGCATCGCCAGGTCGAGCGCCGCCCCGCGCCCACTTTGCGCGCGCCCGAACAGCGCCGCGGCGATGCCGATGGCGGCGTACAGGCCGCTCACCAGGTCGGCGATCGAGGTGCCGACCCGCACCCGCCCGCCGCGCGCCGCGGCGCCCTCCTGCTCTGCGCCCGTTCGGGGCTCGCTGCCGGTGATCGACATCAGGCCCGATAGCGCCTGGATGATCAGGTCGTAGGCGGGGCGCCCGGCGTCCGGGCCGGTGGCTCCGAAGCCGCTCACCGCGGCGTACACCAGCCCCGGGTTGAGCTGCCGCAAGCGCTCCGGCGGAAAGCCGAGCCGCGCCAGCGTGCCGGGGCGGAAGTTTTCCACCAGCACGTCGGCGCGGCCAATCAGCGCCGCCAGCGCGCGGCGCCCCGCCTCCCGCTTGAGGTCGAGCACCACCGAGCGCTTGCCGCAGTTGAGGCTGGTAAAGTAGGCCGAAGCGCCGCGCCCGCCCGGTTCGGCGCCGGGCAGGAACGGCCCGAAGGCGCGCGCCTCGTCGCCCTCGGGCGGCTCGACCTTGATCACGTCGGCGCCCAGGTCGCGCAGCACCATCGTGCAGAACGGGCCGGCGAGGACCCGCGTCAGGTCCAGCACGGTAACCCCGCGGAGCGGCTTGGAGACGGCCATCGCCGCCACCGTAGCCCCATTCCGGCGCCGCCGGGAAGCAGGTACGCGGTGGTGCGCCCGGGCAAACGCCGGCACCGCGGACGGCGGGCCGTGCGCCAAGCGGCCGGCGGGGGTACCGCGGCGCCGCCCGCCGCTGGCGTGGATTTCTTGACGCGGCAGGCAGGCGGCAATGCGGGCGGTTGCCGGGGCGCCGGTAACCGCCTATGCTGACGGTTGAAACATGCCTGCACCAATGCATCCCGCGCCCGGCGCGAGCGCTTGGCCGGGGCGGAGCAGCCGCTCGTGATCACCGGGGCGCTCCTCGTCGGCGTCGTAGTCGCCGTCTACGTTCTCTACCGCACCTTTCGCCGCAAGCCGGAGCCGCCGCCCGAGGCCGCCGCCCCGGAACCGGCCCCGGACGCCGCCGCCGAGCCGGTCCCGGCGCCGGACGCCGAGCCGGCCGCGGCCGCCGCCGGCACTGCCGAAGTGGCCCCCGCGGCCCCGCGCGTCGGCAAGGAAGAGTTGGTGGAGATGATCGATTCCCTGATCGAGCAGTACGAAGAAGAGATCCGCGAGATGACGCCGGCGCAGCAGAAGTCGCGCAAGGCGTCGTGGGAACAGATCGAACAGCAGCAGCAGATGACGCAGATCGACTTCTCGGAAGAGGTGATCGAGCGCTTCTGGGGGTACCGCAAGGGAACCACCCCGGAGATCTCGGATACCAAAAAGCTGTCCCTTGGGCGCGGCGTTTGGTATACTATGCGCCAGCCGGAGAACTGAAAAGAGGCACCCCTGACAATGCAGAGTGAGATTCATCCCCGCTACGGATTCGTGGTGTTCAAGGACACCTCCTCCGATTTTGCCTTCCTGGGCCGCTCCACCTGTTCCTCCAAGGAACGGATCACGTGGCAGGACGGCAACGAGTACCCGTTGATCAACATCGAAATATCGAGCGCGTCGCATCCGTTCTACACCGGCAAGCAGACCCTGGTGGACAGCGCCGGCCGCATCGAGAAGTTCCGCCGCCGCTACGGCATCAGGCCCTCCTGACGCGGCGCCGCATTTCTCTTACCCCGCCCCCCTCCCCCGCCGAACATAGAAAGTAAGAAAAGCCACAGAGCTTTAGCGCTTGGGGGAGGGGCCGTGCGCGCACGTCGTAATACAGATCCGGGCGAACCCGCCATGCGGGTAGCGGAGCCGGCGCTGCCGGAGCGCCCGCACGTCGCCATCGCCGCCGTCCCCGCGCCGCCGCCGCGCGGCGAGCACTACTACAGCGTGAGCGGCGGGCGGCCATTGCATGGCGAGATCCACGTAGCCGGCGCCAAGAACGCCGCTCCCAAGATGATTATCGCCGCCCTGCTGGCGGACGAACCGAGCGTGCTGGACAACGTGCCGCGCATCGGCGAGGTGGAGCTGACGTTGCGCATCTGCTCCGCCCTTGGCGTGCGTTGGCGCTGGCTGGGCGAAGCTACCCTGGAGTTGGACCCGTCCGCGGTCACCGACTGGCGCATCCCGGCGGACGTGAGCCCGGAGCATCGCTGCTGCGTGATTTTTCTGGCGGTGTTGCTGCGGCGCCTGGGGCGCGCCCGGATCGCCTCGATCGGCGGCGACGCCATCGGACGCCGGCCAATCGATTACCATCTCGCCGGGCTACGCAGCCTGGGCGCCGAGGTGGAACGCGACGACGGCATTACCCGCGTGCGTTGCGACGAGCTGCGCGGCAGCGCCATCCGCCTGGACTACCCCAGCGTGGGCGCCACCGAGCAGCTCCTCTTGGCGGCCGCCGGCGCCGCCGGGCGCACCGTGATCCGCAACGCCGCCATCGAGCCGGAAATCTGCAACTTGGTAGGGTTCCTGCGGGCGATGGGCGCCCGCATCCGCCGCCCGCGCGGGCGTACCTGGGTAATCGACGGCGTGGCGCGGCTGCACGGCGCCCGCCACCGGGTAATCGGCGACCGGCTGGAGGCCGCCTCCTACGCCGCCGCCGCGGTCGCCACCCGCGGCGACGTGTTCGTGCACGGCGCGGAACCCGCCCACCTGCGCGCCTTCCTGGCCACCCTGCGCGCGGCCGGCGCGGTCTGCGAGGTGGACGCCGCCGGCATCCGCTTCCGCGGCCCGCGCACGCCGCGCCCGGTGGCAGTGGAGACCGCCCCGCATCCCGGCTTCATGACCGACTGGCAACCGCCGCTGGTGGTGCTGCTGACCCAGGCGGACGGGGTCTCCACCATCCACGAGACCGTCTACGAGCACCGCCTCGGCTATGCCGCCGCGCTCGGCGAGATGGGCGCCGCAATCGAGTTGCGCACCTCTTGCCCCGGCGCCCGGCGCTGCCGCTTCCACGACCGCGGCTTTGACCACAGCGCGCTGATCTCGGGGCCTACCCCCCTGGTGGCGTGCGAGCTGGAAGTGCCCGACCTGCGCGCCGGCTTCGCCTACTTGCTGGCCGCGTTGGTGGCGGACGGAGAGAGTACGCTCACCGAGGTGGGCAACATCGAACGCGGCTACCAGGCGCTCCTGCCCAAGCTGCGCAGCCTGGGCGGCCAGATCGAGGAAGGCTTCCCGGAGCCGGCGGCCGCGCAGCGCGCCACGGCCTGAGCGTCCGCCGCCCGCCGCCGCCGTCTCCGAGGCCCCGGTACGCTCGCAACCTCCCCCTCCGCCGCGCCCGCACGGCCACTGCCGGCAGCCGCGTGAAGGAGGCGTTCCCGGCGTGGCGCGAGCGCCTGCACAGCATCATCTTCCTGGCCGACACCCGCGCCGGGCGCAGCTTCGACATCGTCCTGATCGCGGTGATCATCGCCAGCGTGGCGGTGGTGCTGGCGGAGAGTTCGGCCGTCACCGCCAACCTGGTGTGGGCGCTGCGGGCCGCGGAATGGGTCTTTACCTGCATATTCCTGGTCGAGTATCTGCTGCGCCTGATCGCGGTCCGCGACCCGCGGCGCTACGTCGTGAGCTTCTTCGGCATCATCGACCTGCTGGCGGTACTCCCGGCCTTCGTGGCGCTGGTGCTGCCGGGAACCCACTACCTGGCGGTGCTACGGCTGCTGCGCGTGCTGCGCGTGTTCCGGGTTCTGAAGCTGGTTCCCTACATGGCGGAGGCGGCGGTGATCGTGGGGGCGCTACGCGCGAGCCGGCGCAAGATCACGGTGTTCCTGTTCAGCGTGCTGATCATCGCCGTGATCCTGGGCTCGCTGATCTACGTAATCGAGGGCGGGGAGAACGGCTTTACCAGCATCCCGCAGAGCATGTACTGGGCTATCGTGACCCTCACCACGGTAGGGTACGGCGACGTCACCCCGCGCACCGGGCTGGGCCAGAGCATCGCCGCGGTGATCATGATCCTCGGCTACGGCATCATTGCGGTGCCCACCGGCTTGGTCACCGCCGAAGTGGTGTCCGAGTCGCTGCACGCCCGCACCCGCCGGCGTTGCGGCGCCTGCGGGCGTAGCGGTCACGAGCAGGACGCCGCCTTCTGCCGCCACTGTGCGGCGCCGTTGGCGCCTACGGCGGCGGGGGCGAGGACGCGCGGGAGCGCCGCGAATCCCCGTGACGCGCAACGCGGCAATTCGGTATAGTGGCGCCGGTGTCGGTCCTGACACACACTACCTGACATAAGGAGCTGAGCGGATGGCAGAAATCTTGATAGTTACTTCCAAGGTGAAGAACTACATCAAAGACGCGGGAATGAACACGGCGGCCTCGGTGGCCGAGGCGCTATCGGACAAGGTGCGCCGGGTGTGCGACGAGGCGATGGAGAACGCCCGCAACGCGAAGCGCAAGACGGTACGCGACACCGACATTACCTGAAGCCGGCGCGCCGCTCCCCATCAGGCGGCGGGATAGCGGTCGGCTTCAATGGCGGGGCAGAGCGCCTCGCGCGCTTCCGCGGCGACGGCCAGCGAGCCGGTGGCGAGCACCAGGTCGTTGCCGCCGGCGGCGGCCAGTAACTGCCGCAGGGTGTCCGCCACCGGGAGGGCGCCGGCGCGGGCGGCGATGCCGGCCGCCTGCAGCGCGGCGGCCAGCTCCGCGGCCGGCATGGCGCGCGGGTGGCGCGAGCAGACCGCGATGATGGTGTCCGCGAGCGGCTGCAGCAGGCGTAGCGTGGCGACCGGGTCGTGACCCCGTTGGCCGCCCACCAGCGCCAGCAGCCGCGGCCGCGGCCGCACCAGCCGCAGTTCGGCGGCAAGCAGCGCCATGGCGCGCGGGCAGTGGGCGCCGTCCGCTACCACCGCCTGCGGCTGCCGCTGCAGCACCTCGAAGCGCGCCGGCCAGGTGACTTGCGCCAGCCCGCGCCGGACGTCGGCAACGGTCAGCGGGGCGCCCAGCTCGATCAGCCGTTGCGCGGCGGTAATGGCCACGGCGGCGTTTTCGCGCTGCACGGCGCCGCGTAGCGGCAGCGCCGCGCGGAACTCGGCGCCGCCGGGGCCGCGCCAGCGCACCTCCCGGAGCGGCTGGGCCAGCGGGTCGACGGGGCGCTCCGGCGCGGGCGGCGCGACCGTTTCCAGGTCCGCCCCCTGCTGCCGCGCCTCCCGTTCGAGCACCGCCTGCACCGCCGGCTCCTGCGGCGCCGTGACCACCGGCACCCCCGGCTTGATGATCCCGGCCTTGGCGTGGGCAATGTCGCGCAGGGTGCTGCCGAGCGCCGGCAGGTGATCGCGGCTGATATTGGTGATTACTGACAGCACCGGCCGCACTATATTGGTAGTGTCGTCGCGGCCGCCGACGAACGCCTCGATCACCTGGTACGCGGCTCCCACCTCCCGGAAGTGATGCAACCCCATTGCCGTCAACAGTTCCAGCGTAGTGACCTGCGGGACCGCCTGCGCGGCGGGCCACGTCTCGGCGAAGCGGGCGGCGAACTGCGCGCGGCTGATTGGCGTGAGACCGAGGCGGATGCGCTCGGTCATGGAGTGCAGGTGAGGCGAGGTGAACAGGCCACTACGCAAGCCGGCGGCGCTCAGAATCGAGGCGATCATCGCCGCGACGGAGCCCTTTCCGTTGGTGCCGGCGACGTGGATGGTGGGCACCGCCAGGTGCGGGTTGTCCAACCGTTGCAGCAGGGCGCGCAGGCGCGCGTGGCGGTGGCGCCGACGGTCGCCCGGAGCGGCGCCGCGGCGCAGGTCGGTCAGCCTCAGCAGGCGCGCGATGGCCGCCTCGTAGGCGCCGGGCTCGCTCACGGCGCGACGGTAACCGGCGCCGATTGCCGTGTAAAGGCGGCGGGCGCGGCATGCTGACCGGCGGCGGCAAGGACCGCTCCTGGCTGGCGCGCACCTCCTATCCGGGGCGCGGCCTCGTGGTCGGCTGCAGTGCGGACGGCGCCGCCGGCGTGCAGCTATATTGGATCATGGGGCGCAGCAGCCGCAGCCGCAACCGGCGCCTGGTGCGGGACGATAGCGGGGCCGTGCGGGCGGTGGCGGCGGTCCCCGCGGCGCCGGCGATGGCTGTGCCCGGCGGCGGCGATGACAGCCTGATTCACTACCCGGCGACGGCGGTGGTGGCCGGCGGCGCGCCCGGTGGCACCGGGTCCGGCAGTACTTGCCACGTGATCGGCAACGGCGACCACGTCGCGACCATCGCCGCCGGCCTGGCCGCCGGCGACTCCTTCGCGGCCGCGTTCGCGCGCCGCGACCCGGAGCCGGACCCGCCCCACTACACGCCGCGGATTGCCGGCCTGATTGCCGCCGGCGGCGGGGGCTACGAGCTGGCCATCATCAAGGCCGCCGCCGGCGGCGACCCGCGGCAGGTGAGCTTCCAGCACTTCACCTACCGCAGCGCGCGCCCCGGCTGGGGCCACTGCCTCACCACCTACGAGGGCGCGGGCGAGGGGGGCGGCGCGCCGCTGCCGCCGTTCGCCGGCGAGCCGTTTCCGCTGCCGCTCGCGGCTACCCCGCGGCAGGCGGTGCGGGAGCTGTGGGACTTGCTTGACCGCGACCACCGGGTGGCCGCGCTGGCAAAGTTCATTGACCGCTCCGGCGCGGTGACCACCGCGCTCGTCAACCGCCACCCGGACCCGGCCGCCGCCGGCGGGGCGGCTGCCGGCGGTGCGGCGGGAGGCGCGGGCTGATGGGCGAGCGCCGCCGTTGCGACTGGTGCGCGGGCGACGAGTTGATGCGGGCGTACCACGACGCCGAGTGGGGCACGCCGGTGCGCGACGACGACCGCCTGCAGTTCGAGTTCCTGGTGCTGGAAGGGGCGCAGGCGGGGTTGAGTTGGCGCACCATCCTGCACAAGCGCGCCGGCTACCGCCGCGCCTACGAAAACTTCGAGGTGGCGCGGGTAGCGCGCTACGGCGCGGCGCGGCAGGCGGCGTTGCTGGCCAACCCCGCCATCGTGCGCAACCGGCTCAAGGTGGCGGCGTCAATCGGCAACGCGCGCGCCTTTCTCGCGGTGCAGGAGCAATTCGGCAGCTTCTGCGCTTACCTGTGGCGCTTCGTCGACGGCCAACCCGTGGTGGGCGGGTGGCGCGCCGCCGGCGAGGTTCCGGCCGCCACCGACCTGTCGCGGCAGGTGAGCCGCGACCTGCGCGGGCGCGGCTTTCGCTTCGTGGGCCCCACCATCGTGTACGCCCATCTGCAGGCGGTGGGAGTGGTCAACGATCACCTGGTCGACTGCTTCCGCTACGCCGAGCTCACCGCCCAATCCGTCAGTATCATCAATACCAAATCATCAATACCAAGCAACCATCGAGGAATCCCCTATGAGTCCAACCACCAGTAGCGAGCGCCGCTTGGCCGTCCTGATCGACGGCGACAACGCGCAGGCTTCGCAAATCGAACACGTCATGAAGGAAGTCGTGAAGTTCGGGGTCGTCACCATTCGCCGCATCTACGGCGACTGGACCACCCCGCAACTCGACTCCTGGAAGAGGAAGCTCCCCGTCCACGCCATTCAGCCGATCCAGCAGTTCCGCAACACGGTGGGCAAGAACGCCACCGACTCGGCGATGATCATCGACGCCATGGACATTCTCTACAGCGATCACGTCGGCGGCTTCGTGATCGTCTCCAGCGACAGCGACTACACCAAGCTGGCGATTCGCCTGCGCGAGGCGGGCATGGAGGTGATCGGCATCGGCAAGCACCATACCCCCAAGCCGTTCGTCAACGCCTGCAACGAGTTTCGCTACGTCGAGAACATCATGAAGAGTTACGAGGGCGACCGCCGCCGCCGGCCCGCCCGGCGCCGTGGCGACAGTCCGGGAGGCGCAAGCCCCGAGCCCGCGGCCAGCGAGGCGGGCGCGAACGGCGCCATGGGCATCGAGGATGCCAGCGTGGACGCCGACCTGCTCTCCATCGTCAGCGAGGCGCACGAGATGGTGGATCAGGAGTCGGCGTGGGTGGATCTGCGCAAGATCGCCAACAACCTCAAGAAGCTGGACCCGGCGTTCGACCCGCGTACCTACGGCTCCTCCAAGCTGGTCAAGATCATCGCCGCCCGCACCGACGCCTTCGAGGTGAAGCGGGACCGGATCCGGCAGCGCATCATGGTGCGCATCAAGGATCCGGTCGACCGCTAACGCCGCCGGCATGGCGGCCGCGGATGGCCGGCAGGATGGGCTGCTGCCGCGCATCGCCGCGGTGGTGGCGGCGATCCCGCGCGGGCGGGTGGCCACCTACGGCCAGGTAGCGGCGCAGGCCGGGAACGCGCGCGCGGCGCGGCAGGATGGGCTGCTGCCGCGCATCGCCGCGGTGGTGGCGGCGATCCCGTGCGGGCGGGTGGCCACCTACGGCCAGGTAGCGGCGCAGGCCGGGAACGCGCGCGCGGCGCGGCAGGTGGCCTGGGCGTTGCGGGTCTACGCCGGCCGCGCGCTGCCCTGGCAGCGGGTGATCGGGGCAGGCGGCGTGATTCGGCTGCCGCCGGGCAACGGCCTGGAGCGGCAGCGGGCGCTGCTGCGCGCCGAAGGGGTGGCGGTCGACGCCGCCGGCCGCCTCGACCTGGCCGCCTACCAGTGGCGCCCGTGAGCATCCGCCCGGTGGCGCCCGTGAGTGTCCGCCCGGTGGCGCCCGTGAGTGTCCGCCCGGTGGCGCGCGGCGGGAGCGCCGGGCGGTGACCGGGAGCGCGGCCGGCGCTCCGGTGCGCTGGTGCTACGAGCAGAAGCGCTACCCCGACGGGCGCCGCAACCGGTTCCGCGCGCGTGTGCTGCTGCTGCAGCCGGGTCGCGGCGCGCTGCACTTCGCCAGCGACCGCGCCTACGAGGTGGGCGGCCTGCACCTGCCGCGCGGCACGGTAACGTTCGGCCTGTTCTGGGAGGACCGCCCCTACAACCTGTACGCCTGGATGGCGCCCGGCCTGGCGGCGCCGCGCGGGCTCTACTTCAACGTGTGCGACCAAGTTACGTTGAGCGCCGGCCGCTTCGACTGGCGCGACCTGTGGGTAGACGTGCTGATCCTCCCGCACGCCGCGCCGCGCGTCCTCGACCGCCACGAAATCCCGCCCGCCACCGGCCCCGGCCTGCGCGCCGCCGTGGACGCCGCGGTGCGCCGCGTGCTCGCCGAACACCGCGCGGTGTTCGGCTACCTGCGGGCGCTGCTGCCCGCCCTGCGCAGCCGCAGTTGGTCGCTACCGGCGGACGAATTCACCCGCCGCGGCGCGCCCTGCCCCCCCCTTGACGGAATCGCGGCGATGGTGCATGACTCAAAACTTGCCGCGCGACCGGACTGAGGATGAGCCCGTGAAACGAAGTGACATAGTTGGCACGCTCCTTGCTTGCACCTGGGGGGGGGGGGGGGGGGGGGGGCGGCTGTCATAGCTGCGCGCCGCTCAACCACCATCGCCGGCGTAGCGGCGGCGGCCGTGCTGGCGGCGCTGCTGTGCGCGGCGGTCCCGGCCGCGGCGCAATCCGACCCCCTCTCCTTCGGTTCGGCCACCGTCGATAGCAGGCTGTACGACACCGGCACGGCGATTACGCCGATCGTGCTGCCGGAGGCGGCCGGAGGAACCGGCGCGGTGAGCTACACGCTGGCGCCGGCCACGCTGCCGCGCGGGCTCACCTGGACCGCATCCACCCGCACCATCGCCGGCACGCCGAGCCAGGTCACCGCCGCCGCCACCTACACCTGGACCGCCACCGACGCGGGCGGCGTCGCCGTCGCGCTCACCTTCTCCCTGCAGGTCTGGGCCCCGGCCGGACCGGCGATCAACGGCGTCGACGTGTTGGTGGAGACCGTGAACGGGGTCACCAAGTCCAACTACCAGTCCGGGGAAACGATCAAGCTGCTGCTCCAATATCCCGAGAAGGTGGCGGTCACCGGGACGCCGCAGCTCGCCCTGGACGTCGGCGGTCGTACGCGCACGGCCGGCTACGACGCCGCCGAGACCGCGGAGCTCCGGCAGGAGTGGGCCGGCGATACCGCCGACGTACTGGCCTTCGCCTACACGGTGCGGGCGGACGACTTCGACGGCGACGGCGCCGCCGTGGCCGCGGACGCGCTCCGCCTCAACGGCGGGACCATCCGCACGGTGGCCGCCGCCACCGACGTCAAGCTCAGCCTGGGCAGTCACGCGGCGGCGAGCGGCGGCACGGTGAGCGCCAAGATGCGGGTGCGCGACACGGCGCCCTCCTTTTCACACGCTGCGTCCGCCGCCGGCCGGTCGCTGGCGCGGGGCGTGGCGACGTCCACCACACTGCCGCGGGCCACCGGCGGCGACGGCGCGCTCACCTACACCATCTCCCCGGCGCTGCCGCGCGGCCTGGCGCTCGGCAGCGCCACCGCCACCATCACCGGCACGCCCGCGGCGTCGGGCGCGACCACGCACACGCTCACCGCCGCGGACGCCGACGGCGACCGCGCGGCGCTCGGCCCGTTCACCATTACCGTGGCCGCGGCCAACGCGCCGAAGCCGAGCGCGCTCACCATCGTGCCGCCGGTCGGATTCGACGGTGACTACGCCGCCGGCGAAGTGATCTGGGCGATCGTCACGTTCGACCGGGCGGTCACCATCACCGGCGCGCCGCAGCTCGCGCTGACCATCGGCGCCCACGTCCGTCAGGCGGCCTACAGCAGCATCAGCAGCGACCCCGACGACATCTCGTTCAAGTACACGGTGACCGCGGCGGACTTCGACGGCGACGGCATCAGCATCGGCTCCGCGGCGCTCACCCTCAACGGCGGCGGCATCACCGGCGCCGGCGACGCCGCCGTGGCCGCGGCGCGCGACCTGAGCGCCTATGACCTGGCCAACGACGGCCGCTACACGGTGCGCGACACGCAGCCGGCGTTCGGGTCCGCCTCGATAGGGAACAAGACCTACCCCACCGGCACGGCGGTGAACGAGTCGCTGCCGGCGGCCACCGGCGGCGACGGAACCGTCCGTTACTCGCTGACGCCGGCCCTGCCGGCCGGCCTCGCCTTCGACGCCGGCCGGCGCCGCATCCACGGCACGCCGACCGCCCAGGCCGCGGGCGCGGACTACACCTACCGGGCCACCGACGGCGACGGCGACGGCGCGGCGCTCACCTTCCGCCTGGCGGTGACCAGCGTCCCCACGGTGAGCGGGGTGACCGTCAGCTCCCGCCCGGCGAGCGGCAGCGCCTACGGCGTGGCGGAGACGATCAGCGTGGAGGTGCGCTTCGACCAGGCGGTGACGGTCACCACCCCCAACCCCAGCCTGGAGCTCACCGTCGGCAGCAACGCGCGCAGCGCGGCGTTCGCCAGCAAGCCCAACGCCAGCACCCTGCGTTTCAGCTACCGGGTGCAGGCCGACGACGATGACGACGACGGCATCGGCATCGCCGCCGGCGCGCTCACGCTCACCGGCGCCGGCACGCTGCGCGACGCGACCGGCACCCGCAACGCCAACTTGGCGCTCGGCAGCCACGCCATCGCCGCCGCCGCCGGCCACCAGGTCGATACGCCGCCGATCATCTCCGGCGTCGCCATCACCTCCACCCCGGCCGGCGGCAACTACGCCGCCGGCGACGTGATCTCGGTGCGCCTCACGTTCACGGAGCTGGTGTTCGTGCGCAGTGATGAGCCGACCGTGGCGCTCACCATCGGCGCCGACACGCGCACCGCGGCCTGGCACAGCGGCTCCGGCGGGTCGCCGTCCACCCATACCTTCACCTACACCGTGCAGGCGTCCGACTTCGACGGCGACGGCATCAGCATCGCCGCCGGCGCGGTGACCGCCAACGGCGGCTTCCTGACCTACTCCGGCAGCGACGATCCGTTTCGCCAGGCGCTGGTGGGGCTCGGCAGCCACGCGGTCACCGACGACGGCGATCACCGCGTGCGCGATACGGCGCCGGCGTTCAGCGCCGCGGTGCCGGCGCAGCACTACGTGGCCGGCACGGCGGCCTCGCTCACCCTGCCCACGGCCACCGGCGACGGCAGCATCTCGTATGAACTCACCAGCACGCTGCCGGGCGGCCTTGCCTACGGCAGCGCCACCCGCGCGATCAGCGGAACGCCGCAGGCCGCCGGCGCCGCCAGTGAGCAGACCTGGGTGGCCACCGACGGCGACGGCGACGAAACGGCCCTCACCTTCACCATCACCGTGGCGTCCGCCGCCGCGCCGAAGGTGTCGGCGCTCACCTTTCTCTCCTCGCCGCGGACCGGCGACACCTACGGCGCCGGCGAGGAGATCGCGGTCGGCCTCAAGTTCGACGAGAGCGTCACCAAGACCGGCACGCCGCGGCTGGCGCTGGCGATCGGCGCCCGCACCCGCTACGCCAACTACTACGCGTCGCCCTCGTCGCTCACCGGGCACCACCACGTGTTCAGCTACACCGTGCAGGGGGCCGACCGGGACGCCGACGGCATCGGCATCGGCGCCAGCGCCCTGGAGCTCAACGGCGGCAGCCTCGCGCAGTCGAGCGACGCCGGCGTCGCCGCCTCATTGGCGCTCGGCAGCTTTGCGGTCGCCGCGGCCGGCAGCCACAAGGTGGACGGCGGCGCCAACGCCGCGCCCGCGGTGCGCGCGGTCGGCATCCAGTCGCGGCCGGTGGCCGCCAGCGGCTACGCCGCCGGCGACGTGATCCGCCTCAGCGTCGGCTTTACGGAAGCGCTGACGGTGACCGGCGCGCCGCGCCTGGCCATCCGCATCGGCACCACCACGCGGCAGGCAACCTTCGACCGGGCCGAGCTCAAGAGTCTGCACTTCCGCTACACGGTGCTGGTGTCCGACGACGACGCCAACGGCATCAGCATGGCCGCCGACGCTCTCACCCTGCCGGCCGGCGCCACGGTGCGGGACGCCCACGGCGCTGACGCCGCGCTCGGCCTGGGCACGCGCGCGTTGGCCAATCAGTTGGAACACAAGGTTCACACGCCGCCCAAGGTCACCGGGCTGTCCATCGTCTCCACGCCGCAGCAGGCCGGCACCTACACCCGCGGCGGCGTGTTCACCGCGCGGGTGAGTTACGATCAGGCGGTCACCGTGGCCGGCAGCCCCCGGCTCGCCCTCACCGTCGGCGGCCAGACCCGCGCCGCTACCGCCGCCGCCGGCAGCGGCAACGCCTACGTCGACTTCAGCTACACGGTGGCGGCTGGCGACACCGACGCCGACGGCCTCGGCATCACCGGCGCGGCGCTGACGTTGCCGACCGGCGCGACCATCCGCGACGCCGGCGCCACCGACGCGGCGCTCGGCCTGAGCCGCTACGCCGCGACCCGCTACGCCGCCGCCAAGGTGGACGGCAGCCGCACCGGCCTGTGGCCGGACTTCGGCGTTGCCGCCGGCCCCGACCTTTCGATGCTCACCAACCGGGTGGTGAACTACGCGCTGCACTCGTCGTGCGGCCCGTTGCACGTCGGCTGCGCGCTGCCCACCTCCGCCACCGGCGACGCGCCGCTGGTCTACACGGTGTCGCCGGCGCTGCCGGCCGGCCTGTCACTCAGCCGCTCCACCGCGGTGCTGACCGGCGCCGCTACCGTAGCGGCGCCGTCTACCCGCCACACGCTCACGGTGACCGACGCCAACGGCGACACCGACGCCGTGACCTTTACCCTGGCGGTGGTGGGCGCCCGTCCCACGGTGCGCGGCGTGAGCTTCCTGTCCAGCCCGGCGGCGGACGGTACCTACGCCCGCAACGAGGAGATCCGGGTGGCGGTCCGCTTCCGGCGGCAAGGCGCCGCCGCCCTGGCGGTGACCGGAGCGCCCCGCCTGGCGCTGCAAGTGGGCGGCGCGGCGCGGCAGGCCGCCTACTACGGCGTGAGCGGCGACGAAGTGCGCTTCCGCTACACCGTGCAGGCCGCGGACCGCGACGCCGACGGCGTTGCCGTCGCCGCCGGCGCCCTGACCCTCAACGGCGGCGCCATCCGCGACGCCGCCGGCAACGCCGCGGTCCTCGGCCTGGGCCGCCACGCCCTTTCCGGCCAGGCGGCGCACAAGGTGGACGGCGGCGTGACCCGAGCGCCGAGCGTGGCCGGCGTGACCATCACCTCCCGCCCGGCCACCGGCGACACCTACAGCCGCGGCGAGACGGTCGAAGTGGCGGTGCGCTTCAGCCAGGGCGTGGGCGTGACCGGATCGCCGCGGCTCGCCTTGGGCATCGGCAGCGCCACCCGCCAGGCGGGCTACGACCGCGCCGGCGCCACCTCGGCCACGCAGTACTTCCGCTACGTGGTGCGGCAGGCCGACGTGGACGCCGACGGGCTCAGCATCGGGAGCGGCGCGCTCACCCTCAACAACGGCGCCATCCGCAGCAACGCCGGCGCCAACGCGGCGCTCGCGCTGGGCAGCCACGCCATCACCAACGCCTCCAACGCCAAGGTGAACGGCGCCCTCAACTCGCCGGCGATCGTGACCGGCGTCGCCGTCACCTCGCGCCCGGCCACCGGCGACACCTTCCGCATCGGCGAGGAGATCCGCGTGCGGGTGACGTTCAGCAAGGCGGTGGTGGCGGCCCGGCGGACGTTCCGGCAGGGGAATCCGGGCTGGCCGCGGCTGGCGCTCACCGTCGGCAGCCACACCCGCCACGCCGCCCTGAAGGTGAGCACTCAGTACACCGAGCGGGCGCCGGCCAGCACTACCCTGGAGTTCGGCTACACGGTGCCGGCCGGCGACTACGACGGCGACGGCTTCGGCATCACGGACGGCGCGCTGGACGTGAACCTGGGCGGCATCAGCCGCGGCGGCGTGGCGGCGACCCTCGGCCTCGGCAGCCACGCCGTCTCCGCCGCCGCGTACAAGGTGGACGGACGGCGGGCCGCCGTGTCGGGAGTGACCATCACGTCGCGGCCGAGCGCCGACAACACCTACGCCGCCGGCGAAGTGATCCGCGTGGCGGTCACGTTCAACCTGCCGATCCGCGTCACGGCCACGGCGCCCAACGTGCCGGCGCTCGGCCTGCTGGTCGGTTCCACCACGCGGCAGATGGCGTACGCCGGCGCCGGCGCCAACAGCATCGCCTTCAGCTACGCCGTGCAGGCGGCCGACCGCGACGCCGACGGAGTGAGCGTGGTGAGCCGCGGGCTGAGTCTGAACGGCGCCGTGATCGACACCGCGGCCAACGGCAACCCGGCGGTGACCGGCCTCAGCGGTTTCTCCGTGCAGGGCGGCGCCGGCCACAAGGTGGACGGCTCCATCCGCCCGCCGGTGGTGCGATCGCTTTTGATCGGCGCGCCGCAGCGCGGATCGACCTTCGACCGCTACGAAGTGATCGGCATCAACGTCAAGTTCAGCCAGGGCGTGACGGTGACCGGCACGCCGCGCCTGTCCCTGGTCATCGGTTCCTCGACCAAGACGCTGGACCTGGCTTCCGCCTCCGGGTCCCAGCTCCGGTTCGAGTACGAGGTGCAGGCCGGCGACGCGGACGGCAACGGCGTCGACGTGCCGGCCAACTCGCTGGCGCTCAACGGCGGTACCATACGCAACCAATACGGCGTGAACGCGGCGCTCGGCCACGGGTCGATACGGAACTACGTCACCAACGCCAGTACGCCGAACGTCAACGGCGCGGCGAACCATCCGCCGGTGGTGGTGAGCGCGGGGTTCGCCGGCCGGCCGGCGGGCGGCGTGTACGGCAAGGGCGACGCGATCGACGTGGTGGTCAACTGGGGCAAGCCGGTGACCGTTACCGGCACGCCGCAGCTTGCGCTCGACGTCGGCTCCGGCACCCGCCAAGCCGGGAGCCACAGCGGGAGCCAGCGCTATACCCGGTTCCGTTACGTCGTCGTGGCGGACGACCGCGACAGCGACGGCATCGGCTTCGGCAGCGGCGCGCTCACCCTCAACGGCGCCACCATCACCGGCCCCGGCGGCACCACCGCCAGCCTGACGCTGCCGGCCGTGGCCGCGGACGCCAATCGGCGGGTGGACGGACGGGTGTTGATGCAGCCGGCCTTTACCGGAACGGTGTCCGCGCGGACCTGGGTGGTCGGCTCCGCCGTCAGTTACGCGCTGCCCGCGGCCGTCGGCGCCCGCGGCGCCATCAGCTACGCGCTGCGGCCGGCGTTGCCCGACGGCCTGCAGTTCTCCGCCGCGTCGCGCACCATCTCCGGGACGCCGACCACCGTAACCGCGCTGGCCACCTACACGCTGGAGGCGACCGACGGCGTGACCGGCGCCAAGGGCGCGCTCAGCTTTTCCATCGAGATCACGGCCAACGCCGCCCCGGTGTTCATACCCAACACCTTCGCCGCGCAGGTGTACGTCAAGGACGAGGCGATCTCCCCGGTGGCGCTGCCGGCCGCCACCGGCGGCAACGGCGCGCTGAGCTACGCGCTGACCGGGCCGGGCGCCGCCACCACCCTCACCCTGCCGGCCGGGGTGGCCTATACGGCGCCCACCGGCGCCAACACCGGCGGCACCATCTCCGGCACCCCCACCGCGGTAGCGGCGCAGGCCAGCTACACGCTCACCGCCACCGACGCCGACGACGACCAGGCCACGCTCACCTTTACGCTGGAGGTGCAGGACGACGCGGCGCCTACCTTCGGCGCCGCCAGCGTGGCCAACCAGTCGTGGCGGCGGTACAAGGCGCTCACCGCGTTCACGCTGCCGGCCGCCACCGGCGGCAACGGGCCCCTCACCTACACCCTCTCGCCCGCCCTGCCGGCGGGGGCGGCCAAGGACGCCAGCCACCGGATCAGCGGCGCGCCGACCGTAGCGATGGACGCCACCACCTACACCTGGAGGGCTACGGACCGTGACGGCGACCGCGCGGAGATCACCTTTACCATCACCGTGGCGGACAACAGCCTGCCGGCATTCACCGGCCTTGCGCCGACCAGCTACGCGTGGACGCGGTACAAGTCCGTCAGCGGCATTCTGCCGGTGGCGTTGGGCGGCGACCCGCCGTTGAGCTACGCGCTCTCGCCCGCGCTACCGGCCGGCGTGGCGCGCGCCGCCAGCCCGCGCGCCGGCGCGGAACCCGAGGAGCCGGTGGTGGACTCCCACAACCGCACGCTCGCCGGCGCGCCTACGGCGGCCATGACCAGGACGGCGTATGCCTGGACCGTCACCGACGCGGACGGCGACCGGGCGACGTGGAGCCTCGCCATCACGGTGTTGGACAACGGGCGGCCCGACTTCGGGGCGGCGACGATCCCGGACCAGTCGTGGACGCGGCGCAGGGCGATCACGGCGTTCACGTTGCCGGCCGCCACCGGGGGCGACGGGAGCGTCTCCTACGCCCTCTCGCCTGCATTGCCGTCCGGGGTGACCAAGGACGCCGGCCACCGGGTGAGCGGCGCGCCGGCGGCGGCGCTGGCGCAGACCGAGTACACCTGGACCGCCACCGACGGGGACGGCGACCAGGCGTCGCTGACGTTCGACGTGATCGTGGCGGACCGGCCGCAGGCGGCGCTGGTCCTGACGCCTTCGACCATCGCCGAGAGCGGGACCGGCAACGCGGCCACGGTGACGGCAACGCTGGACCGGGCGGTGAGCGCGGCCACCACGGTGACGGTGGCCGCCGCCGCGGGGACCAACGCCGAGGCCGGTGACTTCACCCTGAGCGCGAACAAGACGCTCACCATCGCGGCGGGTGACACCACCAGCACCGGCGCGGTGACGATCACGGCGGTGAACAACGCGGACGCCGAGCTCGACAAGTCGGTCACCGTGTCGGGCAGCGTGAGCAACCAGGACGTGGACGCCCCGGACGACGTGACCTTGACGATTACCGACGACGACCGCCCGTCCACGCCGACGCTGTTCATCGACGCGCCGAGCGTCACCGAGGGCGGGACGGGAGACGCGAATACGCTGGAGTGGACGGTGACGCTGCTGCCGGCGAGCACGCAACGGGTGCAGGTCGGCGTCGCCGTCAACTCGACCGGCACCGCGACCGTGGGGACGCTGCGGACGCGGGCGCAGAGGGGAGCCGATCACGGCTTTCCGCCGGAGCCGACGTTGGTGTTTGCGGCGGGGGTGACCACGCAGACCGTCCCCGTGACCGTGTACGGCGACGCGACCCCGGAGCCGGACGAGACGGTGGTGATGGAGTTGAGCAACCCGTCCAACGCTTCGCTCGGCAACGCGACCGGAACCGGCACGATCCTGGATGACGACGCGCCGGCGGTGACGCTGGCGGTGGCGGACAACGCGATCGCCGAGAACGGCGGCACCACGACGGTTACGGCGACGCTGAAACGGGCGTGGAGCGCGGCGACCACGGTGACGGTGACGGCGGTGGCGGGCGCTTACACGGTCGGCGCGGACGCCACGATCACGATTGCGGCGGGCGAGACGGCGAACGCGGCCGACAGCGTGACGATCACGGCGGTGGACGACGCCGTCGACAACGTCGGCGACCGGGCGGTGACGGTGACGGGAACCGCCACCGAATCGGCCCACGTGACCGGCGCGGCCCTGACGCTGACCGACGACGAGGCCACGCCGGAGGCGACGCTGGCGCTGAGCGACGCGACCATCGACGAGCACGACGGGACCAACCCCGGGTCGGCGACGGTGACCGCAACGCTCAACCGTGCGTCGAGTGAGGCGGTAACGCTGACGGTCGCTGCGGCCGCAGGAACGAACGCGGCGGCGACGGACTTCACGTTGTCGAGCGCCAACACGTTGACGATCGCGGCGGGGGAGACGAGCAGCACCGGCACGGTGACGGTGACGGCCGTCGATAACACGGCGGACGCGCCGGACAAGCAGGTGACCGTCTCGGCGACGGTGAGCGGGAACAGCGGCGTTGCCACGCCAGCGGACGTGACGCTCACCATTGAGGACGACGAAGCGGCGCCGACGGTCGCCCTGGCGGTGGCGGACGCCTCAATCTCCGAGAACGGCGGCTCAACCACCGTGACCGCAACGCTGAGCCATGCGTCCAGTGCGGCGACCACGATCACCGTGACGGCGGTGTCGGGGGCCTACACCGTGGGCTCGGACACGACCATCACGATCGCGGCGGGCGAGACGACAAACGCTTCGGACACGGTGACGGTGACGTCCGTGGACGACGCCATGGACAACGTGGGCGACCGCTCGACGACCGTGACGGGGACGGCGGCCAACGCGCAGGCTGCCGCCGAGTCGGCGACGGTGTCCGTAACCGGCGCGGCGCTTACCTTGACCGACGACGAAGCCACGCCGGAGGCGGCGCTTGCGTTGAGTCCGGCGACCATCGACGAGCACGACGGGACGAATACCGGGTCGGCGACGGTGACGGCCACGTTGAACCGTGCGTCCAGTGAGGCGGTCACGGTGACGGTCGGGGCGGCGGCGGGGACCAACGCGGCGTCGGGCGACTTCAGTCTGTCGAGAGCGAAGACGCTCACCATCGTCGCGGGGGACACGAGCAGCACCGGCACGGTGACGGTGACGGCGGTCGACAACACGGCGGACGCGCCGGACAAGGAAGTGACGGTTTCGGCGGTGGTGAGCGGGAACAGCGGCGTGGCCGCCCCGTCCGCCGTGACCCTGACCATTGAGGACGACGAGGCGGCGCCGACGGTCGCGCTGGCGGTGGCGGACTCCTCGATCTCCGAGAACGGCGGCACGACGACCGTGACCGCGACCTTGAGCCATGCATCGAGCGCCGCGACGACGATCACCGTGCAGCCGGTGTCGGGGGCCTACACGGTGGGCGCGGACGCCACGATCACGATAGCCGCCGGCGCGACCTCGAACGCCGCGGACACGGCGACGATCACGGCGGTGGATGACGCGACTGACAACGTAGGCAACCGCTCAGCGACGGTCACCGGGACGGCGCAGAATAGTCACGACGTGGGCGCGGTGACCGGGGCGGCGTTGACGCTGACCGACGACGAAACTACGCCGACGGCGACGCTGGCGCTGAGCGACGCGACGATCGACGAGTACGACGGGACCAACCCCGGGTCGGCGACGGTGACTGCCACGCTGAACCGCGCGTCTACGGAGGCGGTGACCCTGACGGTCGCCGCGGCCGCAGGGACGAACGCGGCATCGGGCGACTTCAGCTTGTCGAGCGCAGAGACGCTCACGATCGCGGCAGGGGACACGAGCAGCACCGGCACGGTGACCGTGACGTCGGTCGACAACACGGTCGACGCGCCGGACAAGCAGGTGACCGTCTCGGCAACGGTGAGCGGGAACAGCGGCGTGGCTGACCCGGCGAGCGTGACGCTGACGATCGAAGATGACGAAGCTGCGCCGACGGTCGCGTTGGCGCTGGCGGACTCCTCAATCTCCGAGAACGGCGGTACCACGACGGTGACCGCAACGCTGAGCCATGCTTCAAGCGCAGCCACGACGATCACCGTGCAGCCGGAGGCCGGCGCCTACACGGTGGGCGCGGACGCCACGATCACGATTGCCGCCGGCGAGACCTCGAACGCCCCGGACACGGCGACGATCACGGCGGTAGACGACGCGATCGACAACGTGGCGAACCGCACGGCGACGGTGACGGGGACGGCGGCCAACGCGCAGGCTGCCGCCGAGTCGGCGACGGTGTCCGTAACCGGCGCGGCGCTTACCTTGACCGACGACGAGGGGGCGCCGACGGCGACTCTGGCGCTGAGCGATGCGACGATCGACGAACACGACGGGACCAACCCGGGATCGGCGACGGTGACCGCCACGCTGAACCGCGCGTCTACGGAAGCGGTAACGCTGACGGTAGCCACCACCGCGGGAACGAACGCGGTCGCGTCAGACTTCAGTCTGTCGAGCGCGAAGACGCTCACCATCGCGGCTGGGGACACCAGCAGCACCGGCACGGTGACGGTGACCGCGGTCGACAACACGGCGGACGCGCCCGACAAGCAGGTGACCGTCTCGGCAACGGTGAGCGGCAACAGCGGCGTGGCGGACCCGGCGAGCGTGACGCTGACGATCGAGGACGACGAAGCGGCGCCGACGGTCGCACTGGCGCTGGCGGACTCCTCAATTTCCGAGAACGGCGGCTCAACCACCGTGACCGCAACGCTGAGCCATCCGTCGAGCGCCGCGACGACGATCACCGTGCAGCCGGAGGCCGGCGCTTACACCGTGGGGGCGGACGCGACGATCACGATTGCTGCCGGCGAGACCTCGAATGCCGCGGACACGGCGACGATCACGGCGGTGGATGACGCGACTGACAACGTAGTTAACCGCTCAGCGACGGTCACCGGGACCGCGCAGAACAGTCACGACGTGGGCGCGGTGACCGGAGCGGCGTTGACGCTGACCGACGACGAAACTACGCCGACGGCGACGCTGGCGCTGAGCGATGCGACGATCGACGAGCACGACGGGACCAACCCCGGGTCGGCGACGGTGACCGCGACGCTGAACCGAGCATCAAGCGAGGCGGTGACACTGACCGTGGCCGTAGCGGCCGGAACCAATGCGGCGGCGACCGACTACAACCTGTCGAGCGCGAAGACGCTCACGATCGCGGCGGGGGACACGAGCAGCACCGGCACGGTGACGGTGACGGCGGTTAACAACACGGTGGACGCGCCGGACAAGCAGGTGACCGTCTCGGCAACGGCAAGCGGGAACAGCGGCGTGGCTGACCCGTCGAGCGTGACCCTGACAATTGAGGACGACGAAGCCGCGCCGACGGTCACCCTGGCGGTGGCGGACGCCTCGATCTCCGAGAACGGCGGCGCGACGACGGTGACGGCCACGCTGAGCCATGCGTCAAGCGCAGCCACGACGGTGACGGTGACGGCCGTAGCCGGCGCCTACACGGTGGGCGCGGACGCGACGATCACGATTGCAGCGGGCGAGACGACGAACGCGACCGACAGCGTGACGATCACGGCGGTGAACGACGCCGTAGACAACGTGGGCGACCGGGCCGTGACGGTGACGGGAACGGCGGCCAACGCGCAGGCTGCCGCCGAGTCGCAGACGGTGACCGTGACCGGCGTGGCGCTGACGTTGACCGACGACGAGACCACGCCGACGGCGACGCTGGCGCTGAGCGATGCGACGATCGACGAACACGACGGGACGAATCCGGGGGCAAGCACGGTCACGGCGACGCTGAATCGTGCGTCGACTGAGGCGGTGACGCTGACCGTGGCGGCGACGGCCGGGACGAACGCGGCGTCGGGAGACTTCAGCCTGTCGAGCGCGAAGACGCTCACCATCGCCGCCGGGGACACGACCAGCACCGGCACGGTGACGGTGACGGCGGTCGACAACACGGTCGACGCGCCGGACAAGCAGGTGACCGTCTCGGCAACGGTGAGCGGGAACAGCGGCGTGGCCGCCCCGGCGAGCGTCACGCTGACGATCGAAGATGACGAAGCCGCGCCGACGGTCGCCCTGGCGGTGGCGGACGCCGCAATCTCCGAGAACGGCGGCACGAGCACGGTGACGGCCACGCTGAGCCACGCGTCAAGCGCGGCCACCACGGTCACCGTGCAGCCGGAGGCCGGCGCCTACACAGTGGGCGCGGACGCGACGATCACGATTGCCGCTGGCGAGACATCGAACGCGACCGACAGCGTGACGATCACGGCCGTCGACGACTCGATCGACAACGTGGCCAACCGCTCGACGACGGTGAGCGGGACGGCGCAGAACAGCCACGACGTGGGTACGGTCACGGGCGCGAGCCTCACTTTGACCGACGACGAGGGAGCGCCGACGGCGACGCTGGCGCTGAGCGATGCGACAATCGACGAACACGACGGGACCAACCCCGGGTCGGCTACGGTGACGGCGACGCTGAACCGGGCCTCGACCGAGGCGGTAACGCTGACCGTGGCCGCGTCCGCTGGGACGAACGCGGCGTCGGGCGACTTCAGTCTGTCGAGTGCGAAGACGCTCACCATCGTCGCGGGGGACACGAGCAGCACCGGCACGGTGACGGTGACGGCGGTAGACAACACGGCGGACGCGCCGGACAAGGAAGTGACGGTTTCGGCGGTGGTGAGCGGGAACAGCGGCGTGGCCGCCCCGTCCGCCGTGACCCTGACCATCAAGGACGACGAAGCGGCGCCGACGGTTGTGTTGGCGGTCGCGGACGCCATGATCTCCGAGAACGGCGGCTCAACCACTGTGACCGCAACGCTGAGCCATGCGTCGAGCGCCGCGACGACGATCACCGTGCAGCCGGTGTCGGGGGCCTACACGGTGGGCGCGGACGCCACGATCACGATAGCCGCCGGCGCGACCTCGAACGCCGCGGACACGGCGACGATCACGGCGGTGGATGACGCGACTGACAACGTAGGCAACCGCTCAGCGACGGTCACCGGGACGGCGCAGAACAGTCACGACGTGGGCGCGGTGACCGGGGCGGCGTTGACGCTGACCGACGACGAGACTACGCCGACGGCGACGCTGGCGCTGAGCGACGCGACGATCGACGAGCACGACGGGACGAACGCGGGGTCGGCGACGGTGACCGCGACGCTGAACCGGGCGTCGAGCGAGGCGGTAACGCTGACCGTGGCGGCGGCAGGGACGAACGCGGCGTCGGGCGACTTCAGTCTGTCCACCACAAAGACGCTCACGATTGCGGCGGGGAACACGAGCAGCACCGGCACGGTGACGGTGACCGCAGTCGATAACACGGTGGACGCGCCCGACAAGCAGGTGACGGTCTCGGCAGCCGTGAGCGGGAACAGCGGCGTGGCCGACCCTTCGAGCGTCACGCTGACGATCGAGGATGACGAAGCTACGCCGACGGTCGCTCTGGCGGTAGCGGACAGCGCGATCTCCGAGAACGGCGGCACGACGACGGTGACCGCAACGCTGAGCCATGCGTCCAGCGCCGCGACGACGATCACCGTGCAGCCGGAGGCCGGCGCTTACACGGTGGGCGCGGACGCGACGATCACGATAGCCGCCGGCGAGACCTCGAACGCCGCGGACACGGCGACGATCACGGCGGTAGATGACGCGACTGACAACGTAGTCAACCGCTCAGCGACGGTCACCGCGACGGCGCAGAACAGTCACGACGTGGGCGCGGTGACCGGAGCGGCGTTGACGCTGACCGACGACGAAGCTACGCCGACGGCGACGCTGGCGCTAAGTCCGGCGACGATCGATGAACACGACGGGACGAATCCGGGTTCGAGCACGGTGACGGCGACGCTGAACCGCGCTTCCAGTGAGGCGGTGACGCTGACCGTGGCGGCGGCCGCCGGGACCAACGCGGCGTCGGGCGACTTCAGTCTGTCGTCCGCACAGACGCTCACCATCGCGGCGGGGGACACGAGCAGCACCGGGACCGTGACCGTGACCGCAGTCGACAACACGGTTGACGCGCCCGACAAGCAAGTGACCGTCTCGGCAACGGTGAGCGGCGACAGCGGCGTTGCCACTCCGTCGAGCGTGACCCTCACCATCGAGGACGACGAAGCGGCGCCGAAGGTGACGCTGGTTCTGTCCCCGTCGTCCATTTCGGAGGACGGCGGCCAGGCGACGGTAACGGCGACGCTCTCGCACGCATCGAGCGCGGCGACCACGGTAACGGTGGCGGCCGCGGCGGGGGCGCACACGGCGGCGGCGGACTTCAGCTTGAGCGCGAACAAGGTGCTGGCCATCGCGGCGGGGACGACGACGAGCACCGGCGCGGTGACGATTTCGGCGGTGGACGACGACGATGACGCCCCCAACGACAAGACGGTGAGCGTGTCGGCGACGGCGGCCAACAGCCACGGCGCCGGTAACCCGAACGCGGTGATCCTGACGATCACGGACGACGACGTGGACCTGAAGCCGACGTTTGGCGGCGCGCAGGTCGCCAGCCGGCTGTGGCTGACCGCCACCGTGATTCCGCGCCTGGTGCTGCCGCGGGCGACGGGCGGAGATGGGACGCTCACCTACACGTTGTCGCCGGCGTTGCCTTCGTGGCTGTCGCGGAACGGGTTCCTGGTGACGGGCACGACGCCGGGCGATCCGACGAGCCAGGTGGAATACACCTGGAAGGTGGAGGACGAGGACGGGGACGAGGACTCGGTGAAGTTCCTGGCGGCGGTGATTCGTCCGGGCGACCCGCCTCTGCTGGTCAACCCGCCGGGGATCGTCGTGAACACGGGAGATCTGCCGGCACTGGCGCTGTCGTCGCCGCGGGTGACGGAGGGGGCGTCGGGGACGACGTCGGCGCTGACGTGGACGGTGACGTTGAGCAAGGCGAGCACCGCGCAGGTGACGGTGAAGTACGCGGACGCGGGTACGGGGACGGCGGCCTCCGGGACCGACTACGCGGCGCTCAGTGGCGGGACGTTGACGTTTGCGCCCGGTGAGACGAGCAAGACGGTGACGGTGACGGTGACCGGTGACGGAGTGGACGAACCGAACGAGACGGTGAAGGTGTCGCTGAGCGAGCCGGTGAACGCGAGACTCCCGGTGAGCGCCGCGACGGGGACGGGAACGATCGAGGACGACGATGCGGCCCCGGCGGTGACGCTGGCGGTGGCGGACAGCGCGATTTCCGAGAACGGCGGCACGACGACGGTGACCGCGACGTTGAGCCATGCATCGAGCGCGGCGACCGCGATCACCGTGACGGCGGTGTCGGGGGCCTACACGGTGGGGGCGGACGCAACGATCACGATTGCGGCGGGCGAGACGACGAACGCTACGGACACGGCGACGGTGACGGCGGTGAACGACGCCATCGACAACGTGGGCAACCGGGCCGTGACGGTGACGGGGACGGCGGCCAACGCGCAGGCTGCCGCCGATTCGGCGACGGTGTCGGTGACCGGCGCGGCGCTGACACTGACCGACGACGAAGCCACGCCGGAGGTGACCCTGGCGTTGAGCCCGGCGGCGATCGACGAGCACGACGGGACCAACCCCGGGTCGGCGACGGTGACGGCGACGTTGAACCGGGCGTCCAGTGAGGCGGTAACGCTGACGGTAGCCGCCGCCGCGGGAACGAACGCGGCGGCGGGCGACTTCAGCCTGTCGAGCGCGAAGACGCTCACCATCGCCGCCGGGGACACGAGCAGCACCGGCACGGTAACGGTGACTGCGGTCGACAACACGGTGGACGCCCCGGACAAGGAAGTGACCGTCTCGGCAACGGTGAGCGGGAACAGCGGCGTGGCCGCCCCGTCCGCCGTGACCCTGACCATCGAGGACGACGACGCGGCGCCGGCGGTGACGCTGGTGGTGGCGGACAGCGCGATCTCCGAGAACGGCGGTACGACCACGGTAACGGCCACGCTGAGCCACGCGTCGAGCGCGGCGACCACGATCACCGTGACGGCGGTGTCGGGGGCCTACACGGTGGGGGCGGACGCGACGATCGCGATTGCGGCGGGCGCAACGTCAAACGCGGCGGACACGGTCACGATCACGGCGGTCAACGACGCCATCGACAACGTGGTCAACCGCTCGACGACGGTGACGGGCACGGCGGCCAACGCCCAGGCTGCAGCCGAATCGCAGACGGTGGCGGTGACCGGCGCGGCGCTGACTTTGACCGACGACGAGGGAGCGCCGACGGCGACGCTGGCGCTGAGCGATGCGGCGATTGACGAGCACGACGGGACGAATCCTGGGGCGAGTACGGTGACGGCGACGTTGAACCGTGCCTCGACCGAGGCGGTGACCCTGACCGTGGAGGCGACGGCCGGGACGAACGCGGCGTCGGGCGACTTCAGTCTGTCGAGCGCGAAGACGCTCACCATCGCGGCAGGAGACACGAGCAGCACCGGCACGGTGACGGTGACCGCGGTCGATAACACGGTGGATGGGCCGGACAAGCAGGTGACCGTCTCGGCAACGGTGAGCGGGAACAGCGGGGTGGCCGCCCCGTCCGCCGTGACCCTGACCATCGAGGACGACGAAGACGCGCCGACGGTCACCCTGGCGGTGGCGGACAGCGCGATCTCCGAGAACGGCGGCACGACGACGGTGACCGCGACCTTGAGCCATGCATCGAGCGCGGCGACCACGAGCACCGTGACGGCGGTGTCGGGGGCCTACACGGTGGGCTCGGACGCGACGATCACGATTGCGGCGGGCGAAACGTCGAATGCGGCGGACAGCGTGACGATCGCGGCGGTAGACGACGCGATCGACAACGTGGGCGACCGGACGGTGACCGTGACCGGAACGGCGCAGAACGAGCACGACGTTGGAGAGGTGACAGGAGCGACTCTGACCCTCACCGACGACGAGGGAGCGCCGGAGGTGACGTTGGCGCTGAGCCCGGCGGCGATCGACGAACACGACGGGACGAATCCTGGGGCGAGTACGGTGACGGCGACGTTGAACCGTGCCTCGACCGAGGCGGTAACGCTGACGGTGGCGGCAGCGGCCGGGACCAACACGGTGGCCGCCGACTTCGCGCTGTCGGACACCCCGGCGCTCACCATTGCGGCAGGCGAGACGACCAGCACCGGCACGGTGACCGTGACCGCGGTCGACAACACGGCGGACGCGCCGGACAAGCAGGTGACCGTCTCCGCAACGGTCAGCGGCGACAGCGGCGTGGCGGCCCCGGCGGACCTGACGCTGACCATCAAGGACGACGAGGCGGCGCCGACCGTAACGCTGGCGCTATCCCACGGCGCCATCGACGAGAGCGGCGGCGCGACGACGGTCACCGCCACGCTGAGCCATCCATCGAGCGCCGCGACGACGATCACGGTCCCGGCGATGGAGCGGGCCTACACGGTGGGGACGGACGCGACGATCACCATTGCCGCAGGCGAGACCGCAAACGCGGCGGACGACGTGACGATCACGGCCATCGACAACGACGTACGTAGCGGCGACCGCGCGGTGCCCGTGACGGGGACGGTCGAGAACAGCCACGGCGCGGGGACGGTGACCGGCGCGGCGCTCACCATCCGCGACGACGACGGCGGAACCGGATTCGCGCTGAACGGCTGGGTGGAAGATCAGCAGTGGACCCAGGGCCAGCCGATCACGCCGTTCACCTTGCCGGCCGCGGTCGGCGGCAGCGGCGACGTGAGCTACGCGCTGGCGCCGGAGCTGCCGGCCGGCGTGAGCCGGGACGCTGACACCCGCGAGGTAACGGGCGCGCCGGCGGCGGCCCGTGCGGAGACCGAGTACACCTGGACCGCCACCGACAGCGTGGGCGCTACGGTGAGCGTCACGTTCACGATCGAGGTCGCCGCCAGTTCCGGCCAGACCGATACCCCGCCGCGCAGGCCACCGCCGCCGGGGGGCTCGGCTCCGCCCGCTGCCGCGGCGGCGGTTCCGGTCACGGTGTCGATCGGCGACGCGTCGATCATGGAGGGCAACGGGACCACGGTCGAAGCCGAGTTCACGGTGACGTTGGACCGGGAGAGCCCGGTGCCGGTCACGGTGTCGTTCGTCACCAAGGACGACACCGCCATCGCCGGGGCCGACTACGAGCACTGCGACGGCGTCGTGACCTTCGCGCCCGGCCAGACCAGGCAGATGATCACGGTGCCGGTGCTGCCCGACACGACGGTGGAGGCGAACGAGGAGTTCATGGTGGCGCTGGCCGGGGAGGAGCACGTGCTGCTGGAACGGGAGGTCGCCCGCGGCCGGATCGGCGACAACGACGTGGCGCTGCTGGCGATCGACGACACCCGGGTCAAGGAGGGCGACCGCGGCGCGGCGGCGGCGTGGTTCGAGGTGCGGATGATCTCCAAGACCGAGCGGCCGGTGCTGCTCCGCTACGCGACCATGGACGGGACGGCGCGCGCGGGCCAGGACTACCGGGCGGCCGGCGACGTGCTGGTGTTTGCGCCGGGCGAGGCGGCCAAGCGGTTTGCGGTGACGGTGCTGGGCGACACCGAGCCGGAGGAGCACGAGACGTTCGGCGTGACCCTGTACGACGCCGAACAGCAGGACGCGAGCGCCGGGCTGGCCGCCGAGGGGACGATCGAAGACGACGACCGGGCACGCCTGCAGCGCGCGCTGCGGCGCGCCCACGCGGAGTTTGCGCGGGTGGTGGCCACCGAGGCGGTGGCCGTGATCGGGGAGCGGTTCGCGGCGGGTGGGGCGGCCGAATCGCAAGTTACCCTGCACGGCCAGCGGCTGGCGCCGACAGCGGAACAAGGGGCTCCCGCCACCGAGTGGCCGCCGGCGGCGGAGGACGGCGCATCAATGAGTCAGGTGCCGCTGGGCGAGTACCTGGCCGCGAGCTCCTTCGACCTGGTGGGGCCGGCGCCGGGACCGGAGTGGAGCATTTGGAGCCGCGGCTCACTCGGCTATTACGGCGGCGGGCAGAACGAACCGCAGAGCGCAACCTGGGACGGCGGAATCTACGGCGGCTATCTGGGAGCGGATATCCGAGTGGCGGATCCGCTGGTGCTGGGGTTGGCGGTGTCGTTCAACGCCGGCTCGATGGCGTATCAGGAGAGTGACGCCGGCGGCGCCAAGCACGAGGTGAACGTGGGCACGTGGCTTACCGGCGTGCTGCCCTACGCGCACTGGACGCCGGCGGAGAGCGTGGACCTGTGGACGCTGGCCGGGGCGGGACTGGGCGTCAGCGACGTAACCCGGAACCAGCACCGCTGGCAGACCAACAACCTGTTGTGGCTGGGCGCGGCGGGAGGCCGCGTAACCGTGTTGTCCGGGAACTGGCTGGACCTGGCGCTGGCGACGGACGGCTACTACGCCTCGCTGAGCGCGGAGTCGCAGGACGACGCGTGGCTGACGCAGGGCCTGGAGCCCGCCGGGGTGGGCCGCGTGCGTCTGCTGGCGGACGCGCGCTTCGACTGGCAGCTAGCGGCCGACTCGCGGCTGGGACTGAACCTGGAGGTGGGCGGCCGCTGGGACGCCGGCGCCGCCGCGCAGGGGTTCGGCGCCGAACTTGGGGGCGGTCTGGACTACCTGTACACCGCGCTGGGGCTGGGGGTGCGGGCGAACGGGCGCTTGTTGCTGGCGCATCAGGAGCGCGAGTTCCGCGACTGGGGAGCGAGCGCGGCGCTGACCTTCGATCCGGGCGCTCCGGGCCGCGGGCTGGCGCTGGCGGTGACGCCGGCGTGGGGGGCGCCGAGCAGCCAGGCGGCGGAGGTATGGAACGCGGCGCCGCTGGCCGCGACCACCGCCGGGGCGGCGCGCGACGGCGCCGGGCTGCGCCCGGACCGGCTGGACGCGGAGCTGAGTTACGGCATCGAGACGCCCGGCGCGGGGCTGGTGACCGTATACGGCGCCCTCTCCCAGGGTCCGCCGGACAGCACCGGCTACCGGGTCGGCAGCCGCCTGGCCCTCGGCGGGCTCAACCTCGACCTGTCAGCGGACCTCCGGGAACACCCCGGCAGTCCGCCCGACCACCGCCTCGCCCTCGCCGGCACTCTCCACTGGTAACGCACCCGGATTCAGCCGGATAGGCCGAATTGCGGCCGGACTTGCCCGCTGCCGACGAATTGGGACAACAGCCGATAGTTCCGGCGCTCGTACCGAACCCTCCCGGCTATCGTGGCCGGATGGACCCGCAGGCGCTGGGCCAGGCTCGTGACCGCCAGCGGTGTCGGCGCCTCCCGCACCGTGCTCGTTTCCCAGACCGCGCGCGGGATGAGCGCCTCCGCGGCCCATGCGTCCGCCTCCGCCTCGCGCCGGTCTTCCATTGCCGCCTCCGGCGTGCGCAGTGACTGGTCGTCGACGAAGGTGGCGCCGGCATCGTCGGCCAAGTGGCGGCCGACGTGCGCGAGCTCGTGCAATAGACAGAACCAGAAGCCGTCAATGCGGTCGTAGCGCAGGGTCAGCGCTACCACCGGCCGGCCGTCGCCGAGGCGCAGCGCCGCGCCGTCGAGATGGGTGCGCGGCAGGTGCCGCTCAATGACCAGCGGGATGCCGTGCGCCGCCAAGTACGCTTGTGCGAGCCGCGGGCCATCCTCCTTGCAACTCAGCCGCGCGACCCGCCGGAGGAAATCCGGGGTGACCGTTCCTGGCGTGTAGCTCGCTTCCGACGGTTTCCGATTGGCCGTCGCTAACACCTGCCAGCACCACGCCTGCAGTGCGTACCGGTCGGTCTTGGCGTTGGTGCGCAAGCGGTCGTTCTTGCGGTACAGGGCGGCAGGCGCCACGCCCCGGCCGCCGGCGCGCTCAATCAGATTGCCGAGCAGCTCCTCCGCCCGCCGCGCGAGGTCAGGGAGATTCGGAATCCATTGCCGCTTGGCCATTTCTCTGAGCGGAAACCGGCTCCACTCGATGTCCGCCAACGATTGCTCGGCGGCTGGCGCCGGCTCGCGCAGCAGCACGTCCGCCGGAATCCCCAGATGCCGGTGGAGGGCGCGCGCCATCGGCATGGTGATGGCGCGCTTGCCGGAGAGCACCTCCGACACCTTGGCGCGGCTGCCGATGTAGGGGACCAGATCGCGCGGCGTCAGCCCCGCCTGATCCATGCGGAACTCGAGCGCGGCGATGGGGCTCGGGGGCTCCATCGGCACGTGCTTGTTCTCGTAGGACTCGACCAGGTCGACCAGCACGTCGAGCTCCTCGCCCTCCGGGGTCCCGAACTCCGCATCCATCAGTTCATCGACCCGGGCGAGCGCGGCCGCATAGTCCGCTTCGGTCCGGATCGGCTTGACCTCGGCCATTTCTACACCTCCTCCACGTTCACGGCGTCATATTCGGCGTGGGTCCCCACGAACCGCACGTAGACGGTGCGGTATCGATAGTTGATCTTCGCCACCAGCCGGTAGGCGTTGCCCTTGACGTTGAACACCACGCGGTTGCCGGCGACGATGCTGGCGCTTGGATAGCGCGCCTTCACCTTGGCGGTCGTATCCCAATCTGCCTGCCGTACTTCTTGGTACCAAGCGCGCAACGGCTGCTCCGCCTCCCGGTGACGCTCCCAGAACTCCCGCAACGTCCTCTTGGTGAGTACCCTCATTCAATATACTTCGCTCCCAAAACCAATGCAAGTACCAGGATAGGAAATAGTGCCGCATTGGTCGAGGGCCCGCGGCGACCGGTCCCCCTTTGCTCTGCGCGGCCTACTCCGGTGACGGCCTCGTGGCCGGCGGCGCCGGCGCGCGGGGCCGCGTCGGCGGGCCGGCGCGGACGGGCTTCCAGGTCCTTGCGGCGTCTGCCGGGAGGCTGAGGGCGGCGGTCTCCGAGTAGAAGAACGTTTCGTAGTAGTCGCCGAGGCGTTCTTCAAAGTCCGGGTCGACTTCGTTGTGCCATTGCTTGAGCCAGGGCAGGTTTTCGTGGATGACCGCGAGCAGCGGGGCGAGCCGGTCGGCGTCCCAGCGTTCCTTGATCTTGGCGTCGATGTAGTACGTGCCGACGGCCTGGCAAAGGGTCAGGGCGTCCCAGCCGGCCCAGCCGAGCAGGAGGGTGGGATCGTCGTCCCGGCTCATCGCCGGGAAGCTGACGAAGCGCTCCCTGGGCACGTCGAGGGCGCCGCGCAGGCGCCAGTAGCTCGGCTTGAGGAAGTCGGCGGCGCGGTACTTCGGCGGCGGCACCAGGTCCGCCGGCGGAGGGGCGTCCGCTTCCGTTTCGGCGGCGAGTTCGTCTTGGCGGCGCTGAGCGGTCCAGACCGCCTCCCAGTCGGCGCGCTTGGCGAGGCCGGAGGGCTTGTAGCGCTGCGCCGGCAGCGCCGGCACGTGCTCGCCAGCGACCAGGTCGGCGATCATCCGGGTGTGGTCGGGGTAGAGGTCTTCCCACAAGCGATCCGCGACCTTGTGGAAGGCCGCATCGTCGCCGGCCAGTATGGCGAGGTCGCGGACGGTGGCGAGGCGCGGTTCCGGCCAGTAGTGCGGGGACTCCAGGCGGTCGAGCAACCAGCCGCGCAGGGCGCGCCGTTCCTGCTCCTGCCACGACTCGACGTTCCAGCGGCGCTTGTACTCCGGCCGTTCAAGCAGGCCGATGAAGCGGTGGGACTCGATCAGTTCGATGCGCCGCGCGACGAGGGCGCGGTAATCCTCCGGCCAGTGGGCGGGCAGGTCGGTGACCGGCGCGGAGCCGTGGCGCTTGAACCACCGGGTTTCCAGTTCGCCGGCCGCCATCCGCCGCGCCATGACGATCTCGAACGCCCGCTCGCCCAACGCCAGCGGCGGCGGTTCGGCGGCGCGGTCGCCGGGGCCGTTCGCGTAGCGGCAGTCTTCGTCGAGGACTCCGTAGAGCCGGTAGCACTCCCAGTCCAGTTCCTCCTGCAGGGCGATCATGCGCGCCAGGAGTCCGGCAGCCGCGTCTCGGTGCTCGTCAAGCTCCTCCCTCGTCAAGGGAAGGCGCCCGGCCAGTGACGCCGGCAGATGGGACTCCCGCTCGGTGCCGAGCCGATCGACTGCTTCCGACAATTCGACCGGATTTTCCGCCGGAAGCGGAATCTCCTTCACCTTCGTCGCGTTGAACTGAAAGAAGTTTTCGAACGTGTCGGTTGTTTGGCGTGCGCCCTTCGCATCGACCGTGCTTCCCTTGTTGTGCGATACTTGCTTCAGCCAGAAGCAAACCACGGAGCTATTGAGCGTGCCTGCCAGGGCAAGATGATCCGCTCCGCTCGCATCTATCGGCAGCTTGATAACGGGGGCGGTTTGGGAGAAGACTTTGCCGCCGCGGTCGAACGTGAAGTGATTGTGCGTGGCCACTTCGGCAAACGCGATTAAGCGGGGATCGGCGTACCGTTTGGGAATCCAGCGATACCACGTCCACCAATCATCACCGGATTCGAGCCGGGTCTTGCCCCCGAACGACTTCATTCCTCCAATCGTAGTACGGTATCGCCACAGGTATTTTCCCCATGCACTCTCACCGTCGTACGCGAGGGGTTCGTTATCGCTATCGTACGGCACGAGCGCAACCGCTGATCCTTCATAGGACCAGTCGCGGATCAGCTCGCCGACAACGTAGCCGCGTACCAACCCGGAATCCACGAGCAAGCGTCGAAACAGGTCCGCCGGCGCCACGAATGCATCGTCGGTTCCGGTAAAGCTGGCGGGACCAATTGAAGTTGCCGCGTTGCCGAGACGATTCCGGTTCCGCTCCAACCGGAGCTTGAGCTCGTTCGCCAACGTGTCGGACACCGACCACGGGTGGCCGGCGAACGTGGCTCGAGGGACGTCAGCTACGTCAATCCATTCGTTGCCGCTGCCGGGTTCTTCTGCGTGGGTCAGGATTGACCGCCAGACCTTCCCCTCCTCCGGCTTCGCGGGAGGCGTCGGCTCGCCGCGGCGACCCATCACCACGCGCACGGCGGGCCGATCCGGAGCACGATTGCGGCCGACGAGAATCACCGTCGGCGTGCCGTGACCGGGGATGTACGCGCCCGACGTGTCGATGACGTGGGTCAGGTCGACACTTGGGAAAAAGGACTCGATCAGCTTCCTGCCGAACTCGCGCTTCATGAACGAGTTGGCCGTGATCTGGCCAACGTAGCCGGCCGCGCCGCTTCGCCCGCCGGGGAGCGCCAACTCGAACAGTCGCTCGGCAAACGGAACGCTCATCGCGTACTTCATGTAGCAGCTCGGGTAGCGCGACCGATACAGTTGCCGCACCGCCGGGTCCTTCGGCGTGACGTAGGGCGGGTTCCCTACCACGGCGTGGTAGTGCTGGCCGAGAATGCGGTTCAGGTCATCGAGGTCCTCGGACCGGAAGGCGTGGGAGAATTGGGAACGGCCGGCGAGCTGCTGCTCCGCGCCGCTGCCCAGGTCCAGCTCGCCGAAGCGGCGGCCGTGGAGCAGGCTGTCGCCGACGGCTACGTTGATCTCGAACGGCGGGGCGTCCTCCAGGCGCTCGATGCCGCTCGCCCGCAGCGCCGCCAGCGCCAGGCGGAAGCGCGCGATCTCCGCCGCGAACGGATTGACGTCCACGCCGTAGACCGCGCGCAACGCGCGCTGCACCCGCTCGCACACCGGCGCGCCGGCTTTGCGCCACCGCTCAAGCAGCCGGTGGAAGGCGCCGAGCAGGAAGTGGCCGGAACCGCAGGCCGGATCAATGAGCCGGGTGTCCTCCAGCCCGAACTCACAGAGCGCCGGAGTGAGCGTGCGCTCCAGGATAAACTCCTCCACGAACACCGGCGTCTGCAACAGGGCGTAGCGCTTCTTGGCGTCCTCGGAGAGGTCCTGGTACAGGTCGCCGAGGAAGCGGGTGTCCCAGGTGGGATCGGTAAAGTCGTGGTGCAGCAGGTTGGTGTCGGGGTCCACCAAGCGCCAGAACCACAGCAAGTCGCGCGCGGCGTCGCCGGAGATGCCGAGGCGCCACACCGGGTTGTGGCGCCGGTCGTAGAGCTTGGCCAGCGCGGGCAGGCGGGCGACCGAGGAAAAGCAGTGGAGCAGGTAGTCGCGGAAGGTAGCGGTGGGATGGTCTTGGAAGTAGAAACTCTGGCCTTCGGCGGCGTCCCGGTCGCGGGGGTGGGGGCCGCTGATCAGGGGTTCGTCGATCAGCCGGTTGTCCTCGATGAAACGCACGAACACGCAGCCGAGCAGCCACGCGACGGAAGCCTGGGTCAGTTCGCCGGCGCGCCAGACGCTGAAGGTCGCCGCGGTGCGCTCCGCCTCCCGCGCCGCCCGGTACTCAGCCTCCAGCGCGGCGGCCATCTCCGGCACGCTGGCAGCGCGTTGGGCCAGGTCCCGCTCCAGCAGCCGGAGCTGCCGCCGCAGGTCGCCCACCAGCGCCTGACGATCGATCACTTCACGTCCTTGGCCGGCCGCGGCAGGTCGTGCCGCGGGTCGGCGAGATGCCGGAACGAGTCGGGAACGAACCTGTCGAGCGGCGCTGCCGGACCCACGGGGCGCGAGTATAGCGCGAACCCGGCAAGCAGGTCGGCGGACCGCCGGCGGTTTGACGGCGGCGGCGTTGCGTCGTTACTCTGATAGTGCGTCATGAGCAGCCCCGCCACCGCTCCCGCTACCGTTGCCCCCGCGCCCGCGCGGCCGCGCATCCTCACCGGCGACCGGCCCACCGGGCCGTTGCACCTCGGCCACTACGTGGGCAGCGTCAAGAACCGCATCGAGCTGCAGGACCGGTACGAGTGCTTTTTCATCATCGCCGACGTGCACACCCTCACCACCCGCCCCGAGCGGGAGCACGTGCGCGAGTTGCCGGACCACGTGCGCGCCATCGCCGTCGACTATCTGGCCACCGGCATCGACCCCGAGCGCGCGGTGATCTTCGTGCAGAGCGCGGTGCCGGAGACCTACGAGCTGCATACCCTGCTGTCGATGCTCACCACGGTGCCGCGCCTGGAGCGGGTGCCGAGTCTGAAGGAGATGGCGCAGGCCGCCAATCTGGAGGTGATGCCGTACGGGCTGCTGGGCTATCCCGTGCTGATGGCCGCCGACATCCTGCTGCCGCGCGCCAACCTGGTGCCGGTGGGCAAGGACAACGAGTCGCACGTGGAGGTGAGCCGCGAACTGGCGCGCCGCTTCAACCGCCTCTACGGCGAGGTTTTCCCCGTGCCGAAGCCGCTCATCGGCGACGTGCCGATCCTGGTCGGCACCGACGGCCAGGCCAAGATGAGCAAGTCGCTGGACAACACCATCTACCTGGGCGACGACGCCGCCGCAGTGGAGCGCAAGGTGCGCGGCATGTTTACCGACCCCAACCGCATCCGCGCCGACGTGCCCGGCCGCGTGGAGGGCAACCCGGTGTTCATCTACCACGACGCCTTCAACCCCGACCACGCCGAGGTGGCCGACCTCAAGAGCCGCTACCGCGCCGGCGCGGTGGGCGACGTGGAGGTAAAGCGCAAGCTGGCGCGCGCCATCAACGCCTTCCTGGAACCGATTCGGGAGCGGCGCGCCGCCCTGCTGGCCAAGCCGGCGGCGGTGGACGAGATTCTGCGCGCCGGCAACGAACGCATGCGCCGCGAGGCGCGCGCCACGATGGAACTGGTACGCGACGCCATGGGCTTCGGCTGGCGGGGTTGAGCGCCGGCCCCCGGCGGCGCCCAACGCGCCCGGCCCGCCCCGGGTCGCTAAGAAAACGCTGAACAAGGACGGAACGCAAGAGCAGACAATGGCCAAGCATCGCTTCAAGACCGAGGTCAGCCAACTGCTGGACCTCATCATCCACTCGCTGTACTCGCACCAGGAGATCTTTCTGCGCGAGCTGGTCTCCAACGCCTCCGACGCGTTGGACAAGCTGCGCTACCTGACCCTCACCGACGCCGACTTCAAGGGGGCGCCGTTCACGCCGCGCATCGACATCTCGTTCGACTCCGAGGCCGCGCCCAAGACCCTGACCATCGCCGACTCCGGCATCGGCATGAGCGCCGGCGAGCTGCGCGACAACCTGGGCACCATCGCGCGCTCCGGGACCAAGCGGTTCCTCGACGCGATGCGCAAGGAGGCGAAGGAGGGGGCGCCCGGCGACAGCAACCTGATCGGGCAGTTCGGCGTGGGGTTCTACTCCAGCTTCATGGCGGCCGACCGGGTGGAGGTGCTCAGCCTGCGCGCCGGCGACGACCAGGCCCACCTGTGGACCAGCGACGGCCGCGGCTCCTATGAAGTCACCCCGGCGGAGCGCACCGGCGCCGGCACCACCGTCACCCTGCAGCTCAACGAAGGCGGCGCCGAGTTCGCCTCGCGCTGGCAGATCGACTCGCTGGTCAAGAAGTACTCCAACCACATCCCCTACCCGATCCACCTTCACTACACCGAGAGCAGCGGCGACAAGACCGAGCCGCGCAGCGAGCAGATCAACGCCGCCTCGGCGCTGTGGAAGCGGCCCAAGTCGGAGCTGAGCGACGCCGACTACTACGAGTTCTACCGCTCCCTGACGCACGACGACGAGGAGCCGCTGCACTACGTTCACACCCACGCCGAGGGCACCCAGGAGTACACCACGCTGTTCTTCGTGCCGCGGAAGGCGCCGCCCGATCTCTACTACACGGACTACCGGCCCGGCGTGAAGCTGTACGTAAAGCGGGTGTTCATAACCGATGACGACCGGGAGTTGCTGCCCACCTGGCTGCGCTTCGTACGCGGGGTAATCGACTCCGAAGACCTGCCGCTCAACGTGAGCCGCGAGCTGCTGCAGAAGAACCGCCTGTTGACCAGCATCCGCAACGCCTCGGTCAAGAAGCTGCTGAGTGAATTCCAGGGCTTGACCAACAACCCCGAGCGTTACCGCAAGTTCGTGGCCGAGTTCGGGCGTCCGCTCAAGGAGGGACTGTACCAGGACTTCGCCAACCGCGAGACGCTGCTGGAGCTGGTCCGCTTTCGCACCACCGCCGGCGAGGATGACCTGACCAGCCTGAAGGACTATGTCGGGCGCATGCAGCCGGAGCAGAAGGCGATCTACTATCTCACCGGCGAGCGTGGCGCCAATTTGCGCCGGTCGCCGCTGCTGGAGGTGTACCGGGAGCAGAGGATCGAGGTGCTGTTGATGGACGACGAGATCGACGCCTTCGTGATCCCGGCCATCGGCAAGTATCAGGAGCACGAGCTCAAGTCGGTCAACCGCAGCGACACCGCCGACGACCTGAAGACCGACGTGTCCAAGGAACGCGCCCGCACGGTCGAACCGCTGCTCAAGCGGATCAAGCAGGTGCTCGGCGACGAGGTAAAGGAGGTGAAGGCCAGCGCCCGGCTGAGCGATTCGCCGAGCTGCATCGTGGCCGACGAGAGCGACCCCACGGTGTCGATGCAGAGCGTGCTGCGGGCGCTGGGGCAGGAGGCGGAACAGTTCAAGCCGGTGCTGGAGATCAACCCCGACCACGCCATCGTGACCAAGCTGGAGGCGCTGCCGGAGGAGGGTGCGGAGGAAGTGCTGGAGGACACCAGCCGCCTGCTGCTGGAGCAGGCGCTGCTGATCGAGGGCGCGCAGCTCGCCGATCCGGTGGCCTTCGCCGCGCGCCTCAACCGGTCGTTGGATCGCGCGCTGGCATGACCGCGGGCGGCGCGCTGCAGTGGGCGGCGGCGGCGCTGTGCGCGTCGATGCTGCTCACCCACGGCGCGCTCGCCGCCGGCATCCTGCGCGCCCGCCGGCGCGACCGGCGCGCGTTGCGGACGGCCCGCGCGACGTCGGCGGCCGTGACGGCGCCGCCGGTGTCGGTGTCGGTGGTGGTGGCGGCGATGAACGAGCAGGAGGCGCTGCCCCACCTATTGGCCTCGCTGGCCGCGCAGACTACTACCGCCTTCGAGTTGGTGCTGGTGGATGACCGTTCGAGCGACGCCACCGCGGCGATCATGGAGCGGCATCGCGCGGCCGCGCCCTATCCCGTGCGGGTAGTGCGCAACCGGCGCCCGCCGGCGGCCTGCACCGGCAAGCAGCAGGCGCTGGATCTGGGGGTGGCCGCGGCCGGCGGCGAGCTGCTGCTGTTTACCGACGCCGACTGCATCCTGCCGGCCACCTGGGTAGAGCGGCTGGCGGCCTACTTCGGCGCCGACCCCGGCGGCGCGCTGGGGGTGGTGTTCGGGCAGTTGGCGGTGCGCAGGGGCGCGGCCGGGGCGCCGCGGCGCGGCGGGTTTCTGGAGCGCTACCAGGCGTTCGAGCAGCCGCTGGTGCACCAGTACTCCACCGGCAGCGCGGGGCTGGGCCAGCCGACCGGCTGCTTCGGCAACAACCTGGCGTTGCGCGCGCCGGTGTTGGCCCGGCTCGGCGGCTTCCGCTCGCTCGGTTACACGCTGACCGAGGACGCGGCGCTCATTGGCGCGGTGAGCCGCGCCGGCTGGCGGGTGCGCCCCGCTACCCTGCCGGCCACGCAGATCAGCACCGCGCCGCAACCGAGCTGGCGCGGCTTTATCAACCAGCACGTGCGCTGGAACGGCGGCGCGTTTTTCAGCAGTGACCGCGCCGCGGCCTGGGGCTACCGCTACGTGACGCTGTTTCTGATCGCCAGCGTGGCGGCGGCGCCGGCGGCGCTGCTGGCGCCGTGGCTGGCGGTGCTGCCGTGCACGTCGCTGCTCAGCATCGGCACCCTGGCCACGCTGGAGGCGCTGCTGTACCACCGCCGCCGCGGGCGGGCCCTGGCGCGGGTGGTGCCCTATACGTTGTTCTTCATGGGGTTTTACGCCTACATCACGCTGCTGGCGATTGCCGGCGTGCGCACCGACTGGAAGGGGTCGCGGCTGGCGGCGACGCAGGCCCCGGTGGCGCCGAACGCGGACGCCGGTTCCGGGTAGGGAGGTTCCGGGTAGGCGGGTGGCGGCGCCGGCAAACAACCGCATTCTGGTGGTGGAGGATAACGCCGACATCATGGAGCTGATCCGCTTCAACTGCGAGAAGGAGGGGTTCGTCACGCTGGCCGCGGCCAGCGCCGAGCAGGCCCTCAAGGTAGTGGAGCGGGTCTCGGTGGCGCTGATCCTGGTGGACATCATGCTGCCGGGCAGGGACGGCCTGGCGCTGTGCCGGTTGCTGAAGGCCAACGTCATGACGCGCGGCGTGCCGATCGTGATGGTGTCGGCCAAGGGCGAGGAGGCGGACATCGTGGCCGGCCTGGAACAGGGCGCCGAGGACTACGTCACCAAACCGTTCAGCCCCCGGGTGCTGATTGCGCGCCTCAAGGCGGTGCTGCGCCGCCACGGCGCCGAGGTGCGCGACGAGCAGGCGCCGCTGACCATCGGCGAGCTGACCATTCACCCCGGCAAGCGCGCCGTGCGTCATGCCGGCCAGCCGGTGCGCCTCACCGCGACCGAGTTCGCGGCGCTGCAGTTTCTCGCCCGCCAACCCGGCTGGGTGTTTACCCGCAACCAGCTCGTGGCCGCCGTGCACGGCCCCGACTATCCGGTGACCGACCGTTCCATCGACGTGCTGATCGCCGGGGTGCGCAAGAAGCTGGGCGCCGGGAGCGGGCTGATCGAGACGGTGCGCGGGGTCGGCTACCGCTTCTCGGAGCCGGAGCCGTAGGGGCGCCCGTGGAGCGCCGGGCGGGCGCGGCGCCGGGGTGGGCGTCCGGGTGGGAGCCGGCGTTGCGGCTGGCGGCGGTGGCCGGCAGCTTGGCGGCGGTCGCCGCGCTGGGCGTGGTGACCGGTGTTGCCGCCGGTTCGCCGGAGCGGTCGCCGGCGGTAGTGGCGGCGGCCGCGGCGTTGCTGGCCGCCGCGGGGGCGGCGGGGCTGGCGGTATGGCGGCTCTACGCGCGTCCGGCGGCGCGTAGCGCGCGGCTGCTGGCCGCGGCGGCCGGGCACGGCGGCGGGCCGGCGCCGCCGCCGGAGGCGGCCGCGGCCGCGGCGCAGGCGCGGCTGGGCCGCCTGGAGCAGGCCAATCAGCGCCTGAGCGCGGTGATCGGCGGCCTGCCGCAGGGGGTGCTGGTGTTCGGCCGCGACGGCTCGCTGCAGGAGATCAACCCAGCCGGCTGGGAGCTGTTGGGCGCCGCCGGGGGCGCGGCCGGTGCGGCCGCCGGGGACGGCATAGGCCGTACGGGCGAAGCGAGCAGCGAGGACGGCCGGGATGGCGCCGGCGGCGAGGCGGGCGTGCGCGCCACGGCCGGGGCGGCGGCCGGCGGCGGCCGGCTCAGCGCGGCGAGCGAGCTGCTGCAGGCGCACGGCGTGGCCGCGGTGGCGGAGCCGGCGCTGTATCAGGGCGAGGGCGCTGAGGCCGACGTGCGCGTTCCCGGCCCCGAACCGCGCTGGCTGCAGGCGCAGAGCCAGCCGTTCGCCGGCGCCGGCGGCGAACCGGGCGCCCTGGTGGTGCTGCGCGACGTGACCCGCCTGCGCCATCTGGAGCAGATGCGGCGCGACTTCGTGGCCAACGTCTCCCACGAGCTGCGCACTCCGGTCACCTCCATCAGCGGGTTCGTGGAGACCCTGCTGGACAACGAGATGTGCGGCGACGCGGAGGCGCGGCGCTTTCTGCAGATCATTCAGCGGCAGTCGTTGCGCCTGGGGGCGATCATCGACGACCTGCTGAGCCTGGCCGACATCGAGTTGGGCGAGGAGCGCAGCAGCATCACCTTCGCCGACACGGCGTTGGCGCCGGTCATCTCCTCCGCCCTGTTGTCGTGCGGGCACGCCGCCGCGGCGCGCGGGGTGGCGCTGCAGGTTGCCTGCGACGCCGACCTGACCTGCCGCATGAACGCGCAGCTCGTGGAGCAGGCGGTCACCAACCTGCTCGACAACGCCATCAACTACGGCAGCCGCGGCGCGCCGGTGGCGGTGCGCGCCCGGCGCGCCGCCGGCGCCGTGCTGATCGAGGTAACCGACGCCGGCAGCGGCATTGCGCCCGAGCACCGGGAGCGCATCTTCGAGCGCTTCTACCGCGTGGACCGCGCCCGCAGCCGCGACTACGGCGGCACCGGTCTCGGCCTCGCCATCGTCAAGCACATTGCGCAGGCGCACGACGGCGAGGTGAGCGTGCGCAGCAGCGTCGGGCGCGGCAGCACCTTTACCCTGCGCCTGCCCGGGTAGTGGCGCAGCCGGCGGGCTGAGGGTATGATCGGCGCGTGGGGACGATGGGCGATGACTGGAAACAGCGCGTGCGCGATCCGGTGCACGGTCTCATCGTGTTCGGCGGGCGCGACGATCGCGGGAACGAGATCGACCGGATCGCTTGGCGCCTGCTCGACACCAGGGAGTTCCAGCGTCTGCGCCGCATCCGCCAACTTGGCTTCGCCGATCTGGTCTATCCCGGCGCGACCCACACCCGCTTCGCCCACAGCATCGGCGTCTACCACGTAGCGCGCCGATTGATCGCCGTGATTGCGCGCCACCGGGGATCGGAGCACGATGGCGACCGCGCGCGCGTTGCGCTCCTGGCGGCCTTGCTGCATGACGTCGGGCATGGGCCGTTCAGTCACGTGTTCGAGAGCGCGGCCAAGGCGGTGATGAAACAGACCAGACGACACGAGGAATGGAGCGCCGAAATTGTCCAAGGCGACACCGAGGTCAACCGCGTGCTGCGCGACGTCGACGAGCAACTGCCGGACCAGGTCGCCACGCTGCTCAAGGAGGAGGAGGCGAAGGACATCTACTCCGCCGTCGTGTCCAGCCAGTTCGACGCCGACCGGATCGACTACATCCAACGTGACCGGATGATGAGCGGCGTCCAATTCGGCCACGTCGACAGCGAATGGCTGCTCGATTGCCTGCAGGTCGGTTCGATCAGCGTCGGCGCCTCCGACTACGTAACGGTGCCATGCATGTATCTCGGCGCCAAGGGGCTGGCAATTGCCGAGGAATATCTGGAGGCGAGGTTCCGGCTCTACCGGACGGTATACGTGCACAAGACGACGCGGTCGGCGGAGAAGATGCTGGAGGCTTTGTTGCGGTCGGCGGCGTCTTCGCTGCGGGGGAGCTGCCTGGCCCAGCGGGAGCCGGTGTTGCGGTATCTCACGGCGGAGGGCCCGGCGCTCGACGCGTACCTGCGGCTCGACGACGCGGCGATCTGGGCCGCGTTTGCCGAATACGCCGCCTGCCCGCAGCCTCGCGTCGCCGAGCTGGCCGCCCGGTTGCGCGATCGCAACCTCTACAAGTGCCTGGAGATCGGATCGCTGGACGAACGTAAGGGCAACCTGTACGAGCGGTTCCGGCGGCGGTTGCAAGAACGCAACCTCGCGTGGAGCGACGAGCTGCTGTTCGATGACTCTACGATCGCGCCGTACACCTGGTACAACTTCAATGAAGCATCGGCGCTCAGCAAGGTTCTCGTGAAGGTCGACGCGACGATGGACGAGCCGCGGGACATCGCCGAAGTCTCCGCGGTCGTGACGGCGCTCCATGACGAAGGGGTCAGCCGGGTGCAGCGCGTCTACGCACCTGACAGGGAAAAAAGGGCCGAACTCTACGACGTCCTCAAGGAGGTGAGAACGTGAACTTCGAGGAGTTTGAAGATATTGTCGTCAACCTGATCGCGCTGCATGATGGCGGTGAATTGGTCGGGAGGGCTCGGCTGCAGTGGGAAGCGTATCTCTTGCACCGCAGCGGAGCGAATTTTGATCTGCCGGACCCGTTCACCTATCACGACTATGGGCCGTACTCCGGTGCCCTCGTCTACGGGCTGCTTGACGCCCGCGCCAACGACCGGATCGAGATCGAGGAAGCGCTCGGGCGCTACGCAATCCGTTATGAGATCTTCCGATTGAAGGGAGACCGGGACGGACATGGTGACCTCGGCGACCTGCCGGCCGGCCATGCCCGGCCGCTGGTGCGGGAGCTGCAGGAGGTCTCCGACCTCGTCCTGGAGCTGGCCGCGGCCATCGTCTTTCTGCGCGAAGAGTGGGGCTACGGACCTGACGCGGAGGCCGAGACGGCGGTGCGCAAGCCGCTCAAGGCGACGGAGGAACGCATGGGGAAGGCGCTCGATCTGCTAAGCAAACTCGGTCTGCGGCGCGAGGCGGGCGCAGTTACCGCCTGAATCACGCGCAGGGACCTCGCGCGGCGCCCCCGGGCGCGGGGACGGAACCCGGCGCAACGCCGCCGCCGCCGCAGCGGCAGCAGTAGCGGGTCTGCTTGCTCGGTAGGGAACGGCGCCCTATACTTGTAGTGGACTATTCATGAACGACAGGGACGCGGCGCGGATCTCGATCCGGGGGGCCGACTACAGGTTGCCGTTGGTATGCGGCAGCGAGGGCGAGATTGCGGTGGACGTTTCGCGGTTGCGCAGTGAGGCGGGGGTAACCACGATCGATCCCGGGTACGGCAACACCGCGGCGTGCCGTAGCGGCGTCACCTTCATTGACGGTGAGCGCGGCATTTTGCGTTACCGTGGCGTGCCGATCGAGCAGCTTGCCGAGCACAGCACCTTTCTGGAGGCGGCGTGGCTGCTGATGGAGGGCGAGCTGCCGAGCCGGGAGCAACTCGCCGCCTTCATTGACCACATCACCCACCACACCATGATCCACGAGGACGTGAAGCGGTTCTACGCCGGGTTCCCGCACCAGGCCCACCCCATGGCCATCACCGGCGCCGTGGTCGGCGCGCTCTCCACCTTCTATCCCGACTCGATGGAGGTGACCGACGACCGCGAGATGGAAATCGCCATCCACCGGCTCATCGCCAAGGTGCCGACCATCGTCGCCTACTCCTACAAGCACTCCAACGGCCAGCCGTTCATGTCGCCGCTCAACAAGCTCGACTACGCCTCCAACTTCCTGCACATGATGTTCGCCACGCCGGCGGAGGAGTACGTGGTCGATCCGGTGGTGGCGCGCACCATGGACCTGATCTTCCTGCTGCACGCCGACCACGAGCAGAACTGCTCGGCGAGCACGGTGCGCATGGTGGGCAGCTCACAGGCCAACCTGTTCTCTGCCATCTCGGCCGGCGTGCACGCCCTGTGGGGGCCGCTGCACGGCGGCGCCAACCAGGCGGTGGTGGAAATGCTGCAGCAGATCCTGGCCACCGGCGACGACGGCCGCCAGTTCCTGGACAAGGTCAAGAACAAGCGCGCCGGCACGCGGCTCATGGGCTTCGGCCACCGCGTGTACAAGAACTTCGACCCGCGCGCCACCATCATCAAGCGCGCCTGTTTCGAGGTGCTGGAACGGCTCAACGTCGCCAACCCGCTGCTCGACCTGGCGGTGCAGCTCGAGGAGACCGCCTTGCGCGACGAATACTTCATCTCCCGCAAGCTCTATCCCAACGTCGACTTCTACTCCGGCATCATCCTGCAGGCGCTCGGCGTACCGGTGAACATGTTCACCACCCTGTTCGCCATCGGCCGCCTGCCGGGCTGGATTGCCCACTGGGTGGAGATGATCCACGATCCCGACACCAAGATCGCCCGCCCGCGCCAGATCTACACCGGCGCCCGGGAACGCCCCTACGTTCCCATGGAGCAGCGCGCCTAACGGCTTGCCGGCGGCGGCGGCTCCTGCTGCCGGTCGAGGTGGACGCGGCTGCCGACCGCGCCCGGCTGGTGCTGGTACTTGCCGCGGTAGGGGTGGGCCGTGCTGCGGTCCAGTTGCGCGAACACGATTTGGCAGATGCGCCGCCCGGCGCGCAGCCGAATGGGCAGGCGGTTGGCGTTGAACAGCTCCAAGGTGAGGATGCCGTCGAAGCCGGGGTCCACCCAGCCGGCATTCTGAATGAACAGGCCGAGGCGCCCGATCGAGCTGCGGCCCTCCACGAACGCGGTGACGTTGCGCGGCAGCCTGATGCGCTCGCGGGTCTCGGCGAGCAGAAACGAGAGCGGCGGAATCACGATCTCGCCGCTCGTGCCGGTGCGCAGCTCGGTGTAGCGCAGCTCGGTATCCAGGGTGATGCGGTCGACGGCGTTCTCGTCCACCTTGAGGAAGTGGTCGCCCAGGGTGAGGTCGATGGAGGCGGGCTGTAGCTGATCCGGCGCCAGCGGCTCCACCACCACCTCGCCGCGGTCCATCAGCTCCCGCAGGGTCTCCTGCGAAACGATCACGCCGTACTCACTTGGAGGATAGGGGACTCGAACCCCTGACCTATTGATTGCGAACCAATCGCTCTACCACCTGAGCTAATCCCCCGGTTGCGGGCCCACGCCGCGCGGCGGCCCGGACACCCCGTACAATATGCCAAAGATCGCGCGCGACGGCCATACTATACTACGACGGCATGGGTGTTGGCGACACGGCAACGGTGGCCGAGCAGCCGGCCCGGCCGGACCTGCCGCGCATGGTGCGCGACCTGCCGCGCGCGCCCGGCGTCTACCTGCTCAAGGACCGCCGTGGCCAAGTGCTGTACGTGGGCAAGTCCAAGAACCTGCGCGCCCGGGTCGGCACCTACTTCAACGCCGCCGGCCCCGGCGCGGCACGCGATATCAAGACCCTCGTGCTGGTGAGCAAGGTGGCGGACTTCGAGGTGATCGTGACCCACAGCGAGTTCGAGGCGCTGCTGCTGGAGAACTCGCTCATCAAGGACCGCGCTCCGCGCTACAACGTAAATCTCAAGGATGGCAAGTCCTATCCCGTCATCCGCCTCACCAACGAGGAGTACCCGAAGGTGTTCCGCACCCGCACCATCGTCCTCGACGGCTCCGAGTACTTCGGCCCCTTTCCCAAGGTCAACCAGATCGACGTCTACCTCAACCTGATCGACAAGCTGTTTCCGTTGCGCAAGCGCGGTGAGGTGTTCAAGCGCCGCGACCAGCCCTGCCTGAACCATCACATCGGGCGTTGCGCGGCGCCCTGCGTGGGCCGCATCGAGGCGCCGGCCTACCGGCGGCGGGTCGCCGCGGTGCGCAAGCTGCTTACCGGCAACAGCGCCGACCTGATCCGCGAGCTGCGTACCCTGATGTTGCAGGACGCGGCCGCGTTGCGCTTCGAGCGCGCCGCCGAGTACCGCGATCAGATTCGCGCCATCGGCGAGGTGGTCGACAGCCAGCAGGACGTGGTGGACTTCTCGCGCGAGGCGCGCGACTACGTGGGCTGCCATCAGGACGGCGCTCACCACACCATCACCCTGCTGCCAATCCGGCACGGCAAGTTGCTGGGCAAGGAGCGCTTCCGGCTCACCGATCCGGCGCCGCCGGAGGAGGTGCTGCCCAGCTTCCTGCTGCAGTACTACGCCGGCCTGCAGACGCGCCCGCGCAGCGTGTTCCTGCGCCTGCCCGCGGGCGCCGCGGATCTGCTGCAGCGCGCCCTTGACCGCACCGTGCTCGGCGCCGAGGCGGGCGCCGGCGTCGGAGCGGAGGCCGGCGCAGAAACGGAGGCGGACGCGGAGTCCGGGGCGGGCGCGGAAGCGGCACCTGCCGTAGCGTCGGAGGAGGCGCCGCCGGGCGCCGCGCGCGCGCCGCGCCGCGGCCGGCGCCCGGCGCGGCTGGTGGTAAAGGTGCCGCAGCGTGGCAAGCACGTCCGCTTCCTGCGCCTGGCGGAACACAACGCGCGCGTGGACTGGGACACCGGCAAACAGCAGCGCGCCGACCGCGACGCGAAGCTGCGCGCCCTGGAAGCGCTGCGCGAGGCGCTGCACCTGGATGCGCTGCCGCGCCGCATCGAGGCGTTCGACATCTCCCATCTGCAGGGCCGCGACACGGTGGCCTCGCTGGTGGTGTTCGTGGACGGGCACCCGGAAAAACAGTCGTACCGCCACTTCAAGCTGCGCACCCTGGGCGGCCAGGTGGACGACTTCGCGGCCATGCGCGAGGTGATCGCGCGGCGCTACACCCGCGCCATCAACGACAACCGCGCGCTGCCCGACCTGGTGCTGGTGGACGGCGGCAAGGGCCAGGTCAGCGCCGCGGTGGGCATCCTGCGCGCGCTCGAACTGGACCACCTGCCGGTCGCCGGACTGGCCAAGCGGAACGAGGAGATCTTCCTGCCGGGGCGATCCCAACCGGTAATCCTGCCGGCCGCGTCGCCGGCGTTGCGCGTGCTGCAGGGCGCCCGTGACGAGTCGCACCGCTTCGCCACCGGCTTCAACCGCCGCCTGCGCAGCAAGCGGGTCGCGCCGGCGCTGCTGGAGTCGGTGCCCGGTATCGGCCGCGCCCGCAGCCGGCGCCTGCTGGAGGTGTTCGGCTCAGTGGAGGCGATCCTGGCCGCGTCGCCGGAGACCATCGCCTCCCGCGCCGGCATCACACGCGAAACTGCCGCCACGCTCCTCGCCCGCCTCGCGCAACAACATGATAGAGCAGGAGCTGCAGCAGCGGCTCCGTCAACTCCTGACTGAGCAGGCGGGCGCGGGTGTCGAACTCGACCAGCAGGCGGTAGATCGGCTCCATCTCCGCGTCCGGATAGCGGCGATGCGCCTCCCGGTAGGTGCTCTGCAGGCGCTTGCCGGTAATGCGCAGTTTTTGCATGGCGGCCGCCTCGCCGGTGCGCCCGGCCAGCAGCTCCTTGAGTTGGGTCAGACGCTGAAACTGACTCAACAGCACGCCGATAATCTGCACCGCGTCGCCGCGCCGCGACAGCAGCAGGGTGGTCACCGTCTCCAGGCAGCCTTGCAGGTCGCGCTCCGCCACCCGGTCGAACAGCGAGAACACGGTCTCTTCCTTGCTATGGTACAGGAACTGGTCGATGTCGGGCGCCGAAATGGAGGCTCCGGCGCCGAAGAAGCTCGCCAGGCTGCCGCATAGCGCCTCCAGCGAGGCCACGTCGGCGGGCACCAGTTCCAGGATCAGGTCGCAGGCCGCGGCGTCGATGCGGATGTCGCGGCTGCGGAAGAAGTGCAGCAGCCAGCCCTGCTTCTCGCTGTCGAACATCTCCCAGAAGATGCGGGTGCGTTCCTTGCTCACGGCGCGGGTGAGGGCGGCCGGCAGGTCGCGCGCCATGCCGTTGGCGGTCAGGATCAGGGTACTGGCCGGGGCCGGGTCCTGGCAGTAGGCGGCCAGCGCCGTGAGCTGGTTCCCGGCGCGCAGATCCTGCGCCTCCTGCAGCAATACGACCTGGTGGGTGACGAACAGGCCCGGCGTGCTCATGGTCGCCACCAGATCGATCAGGTCGCTGTCGTAGGGGAAGGCGCGCAGCACCTCGACGTTGCCGTGGCGCGCCTCCGCGGCGGCCACGATCTGCTCCACGAAGGCGCGCTTGCGGCCCGCCTCCGGGCCGAGCAGCAGGTGGACCCCGCCGCTCAGATTCCCGCCGCGGCGCGCCGGCGCGGCGGCGCGCGTCCGGCTGCCGCGCGCGCCTGCCCCGCGCGCCGTTGCCCCGCGTGCCCCGGTACCGCGCACGCCGGTGCCGCGCCCCCGGCGCCGTTCGGTCGCCATCAGTAGGTCCGCTGCACCAGCCGCAGCGTGCCGAGGATGCGCAGATTGCGGGTAAAGATCGTCCGAAAGGCCGGGTTCCGGTTGGCGGGCTGCAGCCGGACCCGGTTGGCTTCCCGGAAGAACCGCTTCAAGGTCGCCTCCTGGTCGATCATCACGGCCACGATGTTACCGTTGTTGGCGTCCTGCTGGCGCCGCAGAACGGCCACGTCTCCGTCGAGGATGCCGGCCTCCTGCATGCTTTCTCCCCGCACGCGCAACGCGAAGTGTTCCCCGGATCCCAGCAGCGTGGCGGGCACTTCCACCGTCCCCTCGAAGTTCTCCTCCGCCAGCACCGGAGCGCCCGCCGCCACGGCGCCGAGCAGGGGTACGCGCACCAGCTCCCGCGGCGGTTCCGGAGTGCCGCTGTCGAGCACCTCGATGGCCCGCGACCGCCCCTCGCCGCCGCGAATAAAGCCCTTCTTGCCCAGCGCCTTGAGGTGATCGGACGCGCCGCGGACGGAAATCGCAAAGTGACCGGCGAGCTCGCGCACCGTCGGCGGATACTTGCGCCGGCCGATGAACCCGTTGATGAACTCCAGCACCTCGCGCTGGCGCAGCGTCAGCCCTTGCACTACGCCTCCTGATCTTCGAAGCGGCGCGCGAACAGATCGGTCAGCGCGGCCACCGCGGCGCCTTCGTCGGCGCCGTCGGCAATGATCTTGACCGTGGTCTGATAGGTCGCTCCCAACGTGATGATGCCCATGATCGACTTGCCGTTGACCCGTTCGCCGTCGCTTTCCAGAAAAACGTCACAGGAAAAGGCGCTGGCAGTCTGTACCAGCTTGGCCGCCGGCCGGGCGTGGATGCCTGCCCGGTTGATGATGCGAACTTCGCGCTCGATCAGTGTCTTACCACTCCTCTATGGTGACGGCCCGCGGCCGGCCGCCGTCCGTCCGGCGGGCGCCGCCGTGGTTGAACTCGGCCGCCGCGTGATAGCCCATGTACTTGAGCCGTTCGTTCATCGCCGCGGTCTCGATCAGGATCCAGATCGGGCGCCCGGGCCGCACCGGAATCAGCACCTCGCGCACGCCCACGCCGAGATACTCCACGCTGTGCTCGTCGAGTCCCAGCCGGTCGTAATCGGTGGCCGGGTTCCAGTCCTCCAGCCGCACCACGAGTTGCACGTTCTTGGATTCCAGGACCGCGCCCACCCCGAACAGATAGGAGATGTTGATGATGCCCAGACCGCGGATCTCCATGTGGTGAGGGCTGGCATCGCGCGGCCCGCGGCCGTGCAGCGCGTTCCCCACCAGGCGCAGCTCTACCAGGTCGTCGGCCACCAGCCGGTGGCCGCGCTCCACCAGCGCCAGCGCGGCTTCGCTCTTGCCTACGCCGCTGGGGCCCACGATCAGCACGCCCATGCCGAACACCTCCAGCATCACGCCGTGCTCCTGCGCCGCCGGGGCGAACATGAGCGCCAGATTGCGCACCACGCGCGAGGTGAAGTCAGCGGTGCTCAACGGCGTCTGCAACACCGCCCGCCCCGCCTCCTCGGACAGGCGCAGGAAGTCCTCCGTAGGGTCGATGCCATGCGTAAATACGCTGCAGGGAAGGTCATAGCAAAACATCTCGCGCAACGGTTCGGTGCCGCCCTCGGCGGCGAGCTTCAACAGGTAGGCGCTCTCGCCGCGCCCGAACACCTGCAGGCGCTGGTAGGCGAAGTTGTCGAAGAAGCCGCCGAGGGCGAGCCCGGGCCGGTTCAGCTCCGCGCCGTGCAGCAGCGCCGTGAGCCCGCGGCGGCCGCCGACGCAACGCAACTCCAGCGGCTCGTGCTCCCTGGGGTCGAGTTGGAGCAGGTCGAGAACGGTAATCCGGTGCGCCATTCCGCCGCGCGCGCCGCGTTCGCCGCTTAGCCGCGCGACGCGGCGCGGTGCGGATCGCCGTGCGAGGTAATCCGGCTCTTTTCCTTGGTAACCTTGGCGTGGACCTTGTCGAACAGCCGGTCAACGGCCTCGATCAGTTCGTAACTGCTCGCCTTGAGATGGGTGATTGCGCCCCACCTGAAGTGCAGCGACGCCTCGGCGTGGAACAGGTTGCGCTCCCGGGTGAGGGTCACGCCCAGATCCACCAGGTAGTCGCGCGCAAAGGCGAGCCGCTGCACGCCCCGGTCGAGATGCTGGCGCGGCTGCTCGCCGAGCTCGAAGTGAACCGCTTTTACTTGAAGCTGCATCGTTGGTTGCTCCTGGGTCATCAGAATTTGTCTCAGGTACGGCGATAGGAACTGTCGATAGCCAGCTCCTTGCGATACTTTGCCACCGTGCGCCGGGCGATCTTCACTCCCTTTTCGGCGAGGATCTCGGCGATGCGGCTGTCGGACAGCGGCTTGCCGGGCGCGCCGCCGGTCGTGCCGGCGCCGGTGACGATCTCGCGGACCATCTCCTTGACGCCGTTCTTCGAATAGCGGGAACCCTTGGAGCCCGCTCCGGAGATCGAGTTGGTAAAGAAGTAGCGCAACTCGAAGACGCCGAACTCGGTTTGCACGTGCTTGCCGTTGGCCAGCCGCGAAACCGTGGCTTCGTGGACGCCGACCACGGCCGCCACGTCCTTGAGCGTGAGCGGCACCAGGTACTTGGGGCCGCGGCGAAAGAACTCGCTCTGCACCGCCACCACCGCGGCGGTGACCTTGCGCAGGGAGCGGTTGCGTTCATCGATGCTGCGCATGAACGAACGCGCGTCCTGCAGATGGCGGTTGACGAACTTCTTGTCTTCGCGGTCGGGGTTGTTGCGGCTCAGTTGTTCGAACAGCCCGTTGATTCCCAGTACCGGAATCTGCTCGTCGTTGAGCAGCACCCGGAGCTCGCCGTCGACCTGCTTGACGGTGATGTCCGGGGTTACGTAGCGCACCTGTTCGGCGCTGTAGTTGCGTCCCGGAATCGGATCCAGCGTGCGCACGAAGTCCAGGATGGCGCGCACCCGTTCCTCGGAGACGCCCATACCGCGCGCGATCTCGCCGAGCTTGCCCCGCTCCGCCGGTTGCATGTAGGTGCGCACCAGGTCGGCGCTGCCCGGTTCCGGGCGCGGGTGCACCCGAATCTGGGCCAGCAGCGACTCGGTAAAGTCGCGGGTGCAGCAGCCGGGTGGGTCGAAGCCCTGGATCATCTCAATCAGCTTGCGCAGCCGCGGCGCCGGGGCGGCGGGGTCCAGGATCTCCGGTTCCTCCAGCGTGAACCCGTTGTGGTCCAGGTTGCGAATCAGCAGCTCGCCGAGCTCGAACTCCGGCGGGGTGAGCGGCTGCAGGCGGAGCTGCCACAGCAGATGCTCCTGCAGCGTCTCCGGGCGCGCCAGCGCCCCCTCCAGGAACATGCGCTTGGCGTCGTCGTCCGCGCCGCCGCGGCTGCCGTTCAGGTAGCCGGGGTCGGAGGACTCGGCAAAGACGCTCTCCTCCGCGGTGGCCTCGGGACCGGTGTCCAGGGAGACGGTGGAGTTGTCCTCCAGCACCTCCAGCGCCGGGTTGCTCATCAGCTCCTCCCGGATGGTGACCTGCAGCTCCTGGACCGGCAGCGCCATGATGCGGATCGCCTGATAGAGCTGCGGGGTCATCTTGAGCCCCTGCACCTGGCGCAGATCGGTCCGTTGCGACAACATGGCGTTACCCCGCATGATGGGCTAGGCGGCTCCCGGCTGTCAACCGCCAGCTGCTCATAGTCCGTAGACCCTTCGGCATCGCACTGAGCGCACGGACACCGATCCGCTCACCGGCAGAAACGACCAAGCCGAACGCCTCCCAGACCAGTGAGTTGATCTCCTCACGGCTGGAATCATCATCTTCCGACGGAATAGCGTCGTACAACAATTTAGCGCTGGCAATGATCTTCTTTCCGACCGTCCCGTGGGGATCGGGTAGCGGAAATTTCTCCACGTACTGCGTCATGAATCGCCGGCGCCCCGAATAGAGCTTGTTGTTGAAGCGATAGTCGTAAAAACGTTCAATGAACGTTGAATTGCCAACCGCTGCGGCAAGCCACAACAGGTCGGATTGTTCCGGGTCGTCACAAGTCAACCAATAGCAGTCTCCGTTGACGACCGACCCATCCAGATCAAGCCAGAACGTGGGCTGCTCGACGATATCGCGAAAAACCAACTTGGGATGCTGCCACAAGTCCGGGTTTTGTGGCACCCATATTTCATACCACCTGCGTCCCGCGGCCAGGACGTAATGGCGAGCTTCGAGCGTGGCACGATGTCGTTCAAGGTAGGCTCGACTGCACGGGTAGCTGGTCAGGTCCACGGCTCTGCGGCGCCCCCGCACCCGTTCGTGCGGATACAGAATCCGGGGAGACCGAGGCCCACCGCAAGGCTTGAAGCGGCGCGCCGCGTGATGGGACGTAAGCGGCCTCAACAGCTCAGGGCACTTCGCCCCGGTGACTTCCTCCCAGTCATCCCGGACAAACACGCTATCGGCGCAGGTCTTTACTCCGACGCGGATCTTTCCGACTCGCCGAAACGTCGACCAGGTATTATCATCGACGCGGGATAGCCATGCGTCGGCACTTCCATTGGCAAGGCGCCAGACCCCGTCTGCGGCGCCGTTCGTGTCGAGTATTCCGTGTCGGACGTGGAACCGCCGACCGTCGTCAGTGCGGACGCAGCCGTCGTGACTGAGGGCGGAGACCGGGTCGGTTGACCGGTGCGTAGCCGGCTTGGCGGTCTCATATATTGTCGTAAAAGTGGAACGGGATACGTGGCCGCGATCTTTGCCGGGGCAATCCTTGCCGTCGAGAATCAATACCGCGGGGAGAACTGCGGCATCAAATAACTTGGTGTCCCCAAGGTCCCACGCGCTGCGAACGTTCAGTTGCTCCATGAGGGCCTTCCGTACGATGGCTCCGGACTTCACCGTCATGAAGCGGTTGGAGACGATCAGTCCGGCCGTGCCGTGGGGCTTGAGGGCGCGCGCAATGGCGAGAATAAAAGCATAGTAGAGGTCCAATCTTCCGGAAAGGCCGAATTGTCGGGCAAGCGCTTGCGCTTGCCGGGCTCCCATGATCTGGGTCCGCACGTATGGCGGATTGGCAATTATCATGTCATAGCGCTTGCCTCCGGCATCGCGAAAGAGATCACTTTGGTGGTTCGATGCAAAGCGATCCATGGCAAACTTGAGGAAGTTGCCGTGCCGCAGATGGAGTCGTGATTCAGGAACCTGTTGCTCCAGTCTTGAGCGCGCGAATTGAAGCGCCTCCAAACTGGTCTCGAAACCATGGACCTCAAGGTTCATGTCGCCGCCGCACTCGCGCAGGCGTTGAAGCAGTTTTACAAGGAGTTCTCCGTGACCGAGAGCGGGGTCCAGGATTCGCGTCGGGTGGTCTTCGGAGGGTGTTCCTCTGGCTTGGACGATCTGGCGGGCGACGAAATCGGCGAGCAGGCTGGGAGTATACGTGACTCCGTCTGATTTACGCCGGCTCACGCCGGCGTATCGTTCCGCGCGGCGCGGCCTACCAAGGGTTCCGCTGCTCATGGACCACCACCATAGCAGAGCCGCCGGCCCGGTGCGACTCCGCGCCGCCGCGCCGCCGCGCCGCGGCGCCGTGCGCGGTGCTTGACCGCGAACGTATGCACCCGTATGCTGCCGGAAGGTCGGGTGGCGCCGGTGGGTACGGTCATCATCACGGGTATATCGCGCTCTCCCCCGGTTGGGTCAAGACCGACATGGGCGGCGCCAACGCGCGGCTCACGGTAGCGGAATCAACCGCGCTGATCGTGCAGCGGATTGCCGAGCACCGCGCGGAGGACGCTCCCTTTATCAGCCATACCGGCGACTCGCTCAGGTGGTAGGCCCCGCGCGTCGCGGCGCCGGGAACAGGATCGCGCTCCCCGGAGATACTTCATGCAACCTGCTGCTGCCATTCGCCACCGAAATCCGATCCTTCCTCTCCTAAACTACACGGCCCTGATACGTTGTTGTCACAGCGTCGGCAATCAGGTTACCCACCAGCGCTGCCCGGGATGAATCTCTCGGCAACCCAAGAATCTCACAATGAGACGGATCTTCTTCGTAGTTTCCTTCTGCAGGAAGTGGACGGAGCTCAAAACTTAGATCAACGTAGCCACGAACTCTCTGCTTCGTTTCCCCGACTTCCAACTCTGCAAAGCGTCCGTTACGACTCAAGGTAATGCGCGACAGTCTCCGAATTCGATCGAGCTGATCTTCTCTAGTGACACCAAAATAGTCTAGCCAATTGACTGACAGACCGTCCTCGCCGTCTCGCAGACGAAACGCCGCCCCATCGATGCTTCCATCGTCCCGGACCAGCCGGGGCCGGACGTACCGCACGACATGGTTCCCATCAGATATTTCGCTGCCTGCTGAATAATTCACTCCAGGATCGAAGTCAGTCCCGACAACTTGATTTGCCCTATAATCTCGTCGAGTGTGTCTCGACCCGCCGTAGGTTTCAGGGTTTCGGTGCGCCACATCACGTACTCGGCATTTTGGTCCCCGAGGAACTCTATCCCAAGGTGTTCGTAACTCCCTCTACGCCAAACGATACGCAGATTACCATCATCAGTAACTACAACATTAGCTCTACGTGCCATCGGCATTGACCGTATGAACGTCCAGAAATCTTGTTCGGACTTCTCTCTGACGACTATATCATCCATCTCGGCGTAGTTTTTCAGCGTTTCAATTCGGGCCTGATACGCATGCTTATGCCGTAACGCATGATTAGAGCGACGAGACGCCTTATTGAACGTTGGCTTTCTGAAGTGGACTGACATCAGACTGCAGGCCCAATCATCCCTGCGAACACTACCGAAACGGCTACACGCATGACCAAGAGAGCATAGCGGATTATTGTGCGGAGTGCAAGCACTGATTCGCAGCAGTGGAGTGCGACGGTAACTAACGTTATAGTAACGAAGTACACTATCCCGGACGCTCGGCCAGGGCGATATTTCATATGCCGGCCCGCGTTACATTTTGCCGGTTGTAAGCATTACATACGACCGGTTATAGTTGTTACATATGGCCGGTCAGGCTACCTACCACGCCAGGATCGGCGACGCCGAGCTGGCTCGCCGGCTGGAGTCGGCCGGTGCGGTGCTGATCGAAGGCCCCCGCGCCTGCGGCAAGACCGAGACCGCCCGCCAACTCGCCGCCAGCGAAGTGCTGCTGGACGTGGACGCCGACGCCCGCCGCGCCGTCGAAGTCGCGCCGGCGTTGGTGTTGGCGGGGGATACGCCGCGGCTGATCGACGAATGGCAGACCGCCCCGGCACTGTGGAACCACGTCCGGCGGGCCGTCGATGACCGGGGCGCCGGGCCGGGAACGGGGAGCGGGCTGTTCATCCTCACCGGCTCAATGGCGCCGGCGGACGACGTAACCCGTCACACCGGGGCGGGACGCATCTCGCGGCTGCGGCTGCGCACCATGACGCTGCAGGAGACCGGCGTTTCCAGCGGGGCGGTGTCACTGCGTGAGCTGCTGCAGGGCCGCTTCAAGGGCTGCGCCGACCCCGGCCTGCCGCTGCCGGAGCTGGTCGCGCAACTGTGCCGGGGAGGCTGGCCGGGCGACCTGCACCGTTCCGACGCCGCCTGCCAGGACGCCCGCGTCGACTACCTGGAGGAGATTCGCCGCGCCGATGTCTCCCGCGTGGACGGCATCCGGCGCGACCCCGAGAACGTCGGCCGGGTGATCCGCTCGCTGGCGCGCAACCTGGCGACCACGGTCAGCGCCCGGACCATCGCCGCGGACGCCGGCGGCGCCGACGGACCCCTGGACGGCGACACGGTGCGCGGCTACCTGGACGCCCTGCGCCGGCTGATGGTCTACGAGGAGCAGCCGGCGTGGGCGCCGCATCTGCGCTCCCGGTCGCTGTTGCGCCGCGCGCCGAAGCGGCACTTCGTCGATCCGTCCCTGGCCGCGGCGGCGCTCGGCGCGACCCCGGAGCGGCTGTTGGCCGGCCCGGAGATGGAGCTTCTGGGGTGCCTGTTCGAGTCCCTGGTCTACCGCGAGCTCGCGGTCTATTCCCGCGCCTGCGACGCGGCGGTCTATCACTACCGCGACAACACCGGCCTCGAAGTGGACGCGGTGGTGGAAGACCGGCGCGGCGACTGGTGCGCCTTCGAGATAAAGTTGGGCGGGGGCCAGATTGACGCCGCGGCGCGCACCCTGCTGAAGTTCCGCGACCGGGTGGATGCCGAGCACCCCGGCCTGCCCCGCACCCTGGGCGTGATCGTGAGCGCCGGCTACGGCTACCGCCGCCCCGACGGCGTGGCCGTCATCCCCATCGCCGCGCTGGGCCCATGAATCGAGATTTCGCTTCGCCATGGTGCACGGGGGGCAAGGGTTTGATAGGATGCTCACGTGCTTGCGCCCGCCGCGTCGCTCCCGGCGCCACAGGTCGTCACCGCAACCGCGCTCAAGGCGGGTGCCCGAAGCGGCGCAATTGAGCCGCGCTTCGTGAATGCCAGTGGACGATAGCGCCCCCGCGCCCGGGGGCGCTCGACCGGCCTCGCCGGCGGCCGTTCCGCAGCGCCTGATCCTCGGCACGGCCCGGCTCGCGTTGCGCCCCACGCCGCGGCCGCGCTCGGTGTGGGGAGCGCGGGCGTTCGCGTACCTGGACCGCGCGTTCGAGCTGGGCGTCCGCACGCTCGATACCGCGGCAATCTATCAGTTCGGCAGCAGCGAGCGGGTGATCGGCGAGTGGCTGCGGCGCACCGGGAACCGCGACCGGGTCCTCCTGATCAGCAAGGGCGGTCACCCGTCGCTGCTGGGTCCGTCGCTCAGTGGCCGGTCACGGCTGGGCCGAGGCGACCTGGAGCACGACCTGCAGGGATCGCTGCGGCGGCTGCGCATCGATCGCCTGGACCTCTACCTGCTGCATTATGACGCGCCCGGAGCGCCGCTTGAGCCGATTGCGGAAACGCTCTGGTCATTTGTGGCCAGCGGGCGCGTTCGTGCCTACGGAGTATCCAACTGGACCGACGAGCGGTTCGCGGCGTTGCGGGCGCTGTCGGCGAGCCGGGGAATGCCGGCGCCGGCCGCCAGCAGCCCGCAGTTCAGCCTGCCGCAGTGCGTGGTCCCGCCTTATCCGGGCTGCGTGTCGATCGGCGGAGCGGCCGGCGCGAGCGCGTTGCGCGCGTATCGGGAGGCCGGCGCCGCGGTCCTCGCGTGGTCGCCGCTCGGCAACGGTTGGCTGCGCGCGCCCGGCCGCGACGCGCGCAGCCGGGCCTACCGGGGCAGCGCCAACGACGCGCGCCTGTCCCGGCTGCACGCGTTGGCGGAACGGATCGGCTGCACGCCGGCGCAAGCGGCGCTGGCCTGGGTGCTGGCGCACGGGAACAACGTGCACGCGGTGGTGGGCACGCAGCGGCCGCAACGGCTCGCCGAGCTGCAGGCGGCCGTGGCGCTGACCCTCAGCCCCGAGCAGGTCGCGTGGCTGGCCGACGGCGGCAGCCGTAGCGTCCCGGCGGCCGGTTCGTGAACCGCACGCACGACGCCGACGCGATCGTAGTCGGCTCCGGTGCGGCCGGCGGCTGGGCGGCCAAGGAACTGACCGAGGCGGGGTTGCGCGTGCTACTGCTGGAAGCGGGACCGGAGCGGAATCCGGCCGGCGCCGTCCGCGCCTGGGCGACGCGGCTGTGGCGTCACGCGCGCGGCGCCCAAACGGTGCAGCAGTTGAAACCGGAGTACTGGATCAAGGATCCCGACCTTTTCGTGAACGACGCGGAGCAGCCATACTCCACGCCGCCGGACCAGCCGTTCACCTGGATCCGCGGCCGCCAGCTTGGCGGGCGCACGCTGCTCTGGGGCGGGGTGACGCTACGCCTGTCTGACTATGAGCTGGCGGCAGCCGAGCGCGACGGCTGCGGACCGTCGTGGCCGATTCGTTACCGCGATCTGGCTCCCTGGTACGACCGGGTCGAGCGCTTCTTGTACGTCCACGGCACGCGGGAGGGCCTGCCACAGCTTCCGGACGGCGACTTTGTGGGGGCGCGCCCGCTGACGCGGGCAGAGCGCGCGCTACGCGACGGAGTGACGGCGGTCTGGCCGGACCGGCGTTTGATCCCGTCGCGTGGGTTGGCGCTGGGACGTCACGACGGCCGCGAGACCGGGATGACGAGCGTGGCCACCAGCATCGCGGCGGCGCGGGCTACGGGCCGCCTGCGCGTCCGCACCGGCGCGGTGGTCAGTCACTTGATTCCCGGCCGGGGGGCGGGGGGGGGGGGGGGGGGGGGTAGCGGATGGAGTCTGTTTCGTGGATGCCGCCACCGGCCAGGCGCACGCGGTGCGGGCGCGTCTGATCGTGCTGTGCGCCTCCACGATCGAGACAATCCGCATTCTGCTCAACACGCGGATGGAGCATCCCGAGTTGCCGGCGAGCGAGTCGGACTGCCTGGGCCGCTACCTGATGGACCACGTGATGTTGGGAACCTCGGTGGAGATTAACGGGGTGCCCTACGAGGCGCCGGCGGCGTTCACGGGCGCGGACTCGTTCCTGGTGCCGCGGTTTCAGAATCTTGCTGCGGCCCGGTGCGAGCCGTATTTACGCGGCTTCGGCCTCTGGGGCGCGATCCAGCGTCGCGGATTGGCCGGAAGCCGCGGGCGACCGGCGCTCGGCCTGCTCATTGCTCAGGGAGAGATGCTGCCGCGGTACGAAAACCGGGTGGAGCTCGACGGGACCTCTGGCGCGGACGGGCTGCCCGGGGTACGCATCAGTTGCGCGTGGGGCGATAACGAGCGGATGATGCATGAGGCGATGGGCTCGGCGGTCCAGGAAATCGTGCGCGCCGGCGGTGCGCGAACGATCCGGCGGTTCGGGGCTCTCGCTCGCCTGCCCAGTCTGCTGAGTTTTCCGGCGCGGTTGGAGGCATTCTGGTTGGCTCCGCCGCCGGGGGCGTACGTACACGAGGTGGGCGGCGCGCGCATGGGCAGCGATCCGGGGACGTCGGTGGTCGATGCGCGCAACCGCTGCTGGAGGATGCCTAACGTCCTGATTACCGACGGCGCATGCTGGCCGACTTCCGGGTGGCAAAACCCGGCGCTGACGATCATGGCGCTCTCCGCCCGCGCCTGCTCGCTGGCGGTGGACGACATGCGCCGCGGTGACCTCCGCTAAATGGACTGCGATGAGTAGAGACCTGCTGCCGCCATTCATACGTGAGCATTACGAGATCCACGAGCGGAAGCATGCATGTGCAATTCTATCGTATTCGGCATCGGGAAGTCGTTGTACGTGGAGTACGAATAGCGAGCGTGTCGAATGACTTGTTGACTGCGGTCGGCGACAGGAGATTCGGTACCGTTCTGGCTGATCCGCCGTGGCAATTCCAGAATCGAACGGGGAAAGTGGCGCCCGAACACCGGCGGTTGTCACGCTACCCTACCATGTCGTTCGAGAGTATAGGGAAGCTGCCCATAGCGGACATCGTAGCGGATTGCGCCCACTTGTATCTCTGGATTCCGAACGCCCTGCTGCCGTACGGATTGGACACCATGAAACGGTGGGGGTTCACCTACAAGACCAACCTGATCTGGTACAAGGTGCGCAAGGACGGCGGCCCGGATCGGCGCGGGGTGGGATTCTACTTCCGCAACGTAACGGAGATAATCCTGTTCGGCATCCGCGGCAGCGACTGCCGGACGTTGGCGCCGGGAAGAAGCCAGGAAAACATGATCATCTCTCAAAAACGGGAACACAGCAAGAAGCCGGATGAGCAGTTTGATCTCATCGAGTCCTGTAGTCCCGGGCCGTTCATCGAGCTGTTTGCGCGGGGCACCAGACCCGGCTGGTTTGCATGGGGCGACCAAGCGCTCGACTACGCACCCGACTGGCAAACCTACGCCAATCACTCGCAGTCCTCACGCCACCAGCCCGAACTGTTCACAAGTACGCCCGGAACCTGACGGGGCCGGCCCCCTCGCGGGGAGTAGACCGGTAAAGAGGCGAACTGATCTCAGAAGGGAAGCTCGTCTCCATGAGTTCGGGCGAGGACGTCGTCAAGCGTTCTCGACAGGTTGTCGTCGTTCAGAATCGCAGCTCCATACTGCATGAGATCGCGTATCCATTGAGCGCACGTCGGCGAGACTGCGGATTCGAGGAAGAACAGCGGGCGGCCCAGTCGGATCGCTTCCCGTCCCTGATGCCGGGTTCCGCTGTTCTCATCCGCTTCCACAACCACGGTGGCGGCGGAAAGCAAGGCCATCGTTCGGTTGCGAAGTGCAAAGTTCATCTTCCGAATCGGCGTTCCCGGCGGGAACTGGGTCACCGCTACGTGATTACGGATGATATGCCGTTGCAACGCCGAGTTTTCGGGCGGAGTAACACGGTCCAACGGCGTCGCGAGCACCGCGACCGTGCGCCCGCCACGCTCAATGGCGGTCCTGTGGGCTACGGTGTCGATTCCGAGCGCCAAGCCGCTCACTACGACCACGTCTCGTTGGACCAACTCCCGTGCGAGCCGGCGCGCGCGGCGGATCCCCTCCGGCGACGCCGCGCGCGACCCCACCACGGAAATCAGAGTGCCGGCCGCAAAGATCGATGCATCACCGCCAACCCACACGCGCTTCGGGGCGGACTTGCGCTCCACTTTGTTGAGCGGCCCGAGAAGCTCCTCGATTGCAACCTCCGCTCCCTCCTTGACTTCGCCGCCGTCCACGGAATCCCAGTAACCTTACCGCAGACCGCGGTGGTGTCCAAACGATGCCGCGATGATGAGGCCATGGCGGGACGCGCTGACTGCCGGTCAGGGGCGGGGACGGCTGGCGGCTCTGAGGAGGCGGCCGACGGCGCCGGCGAGCAGGGCGCCGGTGACCGGCCCCACGAAGTAGATCCACAGGTGGCGGAGCGGGTCGCCGGCGAACAGCGCCGGGGCCAGCGAGCGCGCCGGATTCATCGAGGCGCCGCTGGTGGGGCCGGCGAACCAGATCGCGAGCGCCACCACCGCGCCGACCGCCAGGCCGGAGGAGGGTTGCCGGTTGACGGCGGCCGCCGCCGGCGCCGCGTTGAGGTACCCGGACACGCCGAGAATGACGAACATCAGGAAAAAGGTGAGGATGATCTCCATCACCACGGAAGCGGCCGCGGGCAGCGCCGGCACGTGCGCCCCCATTGAGCCGCGGTCATCCGGCAGCAGCAGCCACAGCGCCAGGCTGGCCAACAGCGCTCCCGTGATCTGGCTCAGCAGGTAGGGCGCCACCAGGCGCGCCGGCAGGCGCCCGACGCTCCAGAAGCCGATGGTCACCGCCGGGTTGAAGTGGGCCGCCGAAATATCGCCCACCGCGTAGATCATGGCCGCCACCACCAAGCCGGGCGCGGCGGCAATGCCGACGTGGGTAACCACCCCGCCGGACAGATCGTTGACCATGATCGAGCCGGTGGCGGCGAACACCAGCGCAAAGGTGCCCACCGCTTCCACAATGAGCGCGTCGAGCCGCTTGTCGTTCGGCACGCGAGTTCCCGGAGCCCCAGTCTGACGGAGCCGCCTTTAGCGGCGTGTTAGACGCCGGTTAGTGTTGTATGAGCCCGCCGGGCGCCGGAGCCGCCGCCGGGTCAGCGACTGCGGCAGCCACTACCTGACAGACGCGCGGATCGGTGGTATCTTCCTGTCGGCCAAGCCTGCGGCGCTTCGTGGCTGCGGGCGGAGGATAGATGGCTATCGACGTCAAACTCCCGGAACTTGGTGAGAACATAGAGGCTGGCGACGTGGCCGCCGTGCTGGTGAGCCCCGGCGACCAGGTAGCGAAGGACGCGCCGCTGCTGGAGTTGGAGACCGACAAGGCGGTGGTGGAGGTGCCGGCCCCGGAAGCGGGGGTGGTGGCCGCGGTCCACGTCAAGGCCGGCGACACCATCAACGTAGGCGACACCATCGCCAGTCTGGACCCTGCCGGTACGGACGGTGCCGGTACGGACGGCGCTGGCGCGGAGAACGGCGCAGGCGTGGAGGCTGCCGGAGACATCGGCGCCTCCGCGGCGGCGCCCGCTGCCACGCCGGCGCCCGCACCGCCGGCGGAACCCGAACCGGAGCCCCCTGCGCCGGTGCCGGCCGCCGTCACGCCCAGCCCCGCGGCCGATGCCGGCGCCGCCCCGCAACCGATGCCGGCGCCGCCGCCGGCTGCCGGGGAGCCTGCCGGCGGGCGCCCCATTCCCGCCACCCCGGCGGTGCGCCGCCTGGCGCGCGAGATCGGCGTCGCGATCGACGCCGTTACCGGTACCGGCCCCGGCGGCCGCATCCTGCCGGACGACGTCAAGGCCACTGCCAAGCGGTTGCTGCAGGCGCCCGCCGCCGGCCCCGCGCCGGCCGCGCCGCCGCTGCCCGACTTCGCGCAATGGGGGCCGGTCGAGCGCGCCGCGCTGAACGCCGTGCGCCGCACCTCCGCCGCGCACCTCACCGGCGTATGGCAGACCGTGCCGGCGGTGACCCAGCAGGACAAGGCGGACGTTACCGAGCTGGAGCGGCTGCGCAAGCACTACGGCCCGCGCGTCGAGGCCGCCGGGGGCAAGCTCACGGTCACCGCGATTCTGGTCAAGGTGGTCGCCGCCGCGCTCAAGGTGTTCCCGCAGTTCAACGCCAGCATCGACCTGCCGCGCTCCGAGGTGGTGTACAAGCGCTACTACCACGTCGGCATCGCCGTCGACACCGAACACGGCCTGCTGGTGCCGGTGATCCGCGACGCCGACCAACTGAACGTCATCGCCATCGCCCGCGCGCTGGGCGACCTCTCCGCCCGCGCCCGGGCGCGCAAGCTCAGCCTGGCGGAGATGCAGGGCGGCACCTTTACCATCTCCAATCTGGGCGGCATCGGCGGTTCCCACTTCACGCCGATCATCAACGCGCCGGAGGCCGCGATTCTGGGCGTCTCGCGCGCCGCCTGGGAGCCGGTGTGGCAGGATGGCGCCTTCGTACCGCGCCTGCGCCTGCCGCTGTCGCTCACCTACGATCACCGGCTGATCGACGGCGCCGACGGCATCCGCTTCCTGCGCTGGGTGGCGGAGGCGCTGGAGCAGCCGCTGCTGCTGGCGTTGGAGGGCTAAAGGCCGATGGCGGAGCGCTCTCACTTGGCCGTGGTCGGGGCCGGCCCCGGCGGCTACGCGGCGGCGTTCATGGCCGCCGACCAGGGGTTGCAGGTCACCCTGATCGATGCCGAGCCCAACCCCGGCGGGGTCTGTCTGTACCGCGGCTGCATTCCCTCCAAGGCGTTGCTGCACGTGGCCAAGCTGCTGCACGAGGCCCGGGCGGCTAGCGAGTGGGGCGTAACGTTCGGCGAACCCGACGTCGACCTGCCGCGGCTGCGGGCCTGGAAAGACGGCGTGGTGAGCAAGATGACCGGCGGGCTGGGCACCCTGAGCGCGCAACGCAAGGTGAGTTACCTGCAGGGCCGCGCGTGCTTCAGCGCACCCGGCACGCTGCTGGTAACCGGCAGCGCCGGGCGCCGGAGCGTGACTTTTGATCACGCCGTTATCGCCACCGGCTCGCGGCCGGCGCGCGTCCCGTCGCTGTGGCTGGACAGCGAGCGGATGATGGACTCCACCGCCGCGCTGGAGCTGCCGGACGTGCCGGGGTCGTTGCTGGTGATCGGCGGCGGCTACATCGGCCTGGAGTTGGGCACCGTCTACGCGGCGCTCGGCTCCCGGGTCACGGTGGTGGAGATGCTCCCCGGGCTGCTGCCGGGCGCCGACCGCGACTTGGCCGGCGTGCTGGCGCGAGACCTCGCCGGCCGCTTCGCCAAGGTGCACGTCAACACCCGGGTGGAGTCGCTGCAGGAAACCGCCGCCGGCGTCACCGCCTCCCTGGCGACCCCGGACGGCGCCGTCACCGAGACCTTCGACAAGGTGCTGATGAGCGTGGGGCGCACCCCCAACACCGAGGACCTCGGCCTGGAGCAGATCGGCATCGCCCCCGACGAGCGCGGCTTCATAACGGTCGACGAGAAGCGCGAGACCGCCTGCGCGGGGGTGTTCGCGATTGGCGACGTGGCCGGCGAGCCGGGCCTGGCGCACAAGGCTACCCACGAGGGGCGCACCGCGGCGGAAGCCGCGGCCGGGCTGAAGGTGGCGTTCGAGCCGCAGGCGATCCCGGCGGTGGTGTTCACCGACCCGGAGGTGGCGTGGTGCGGCCTCACTGAGAACGCCGCCCGCGAGCAGGGCCGCGAGGTGAGCGTGCTGCGCTTCCCGTGGGCCGCCTCCGGCCGCGCCGCCACCATGGGCCGCCCCGCCGGCCTCACCAAGCTGCTGGTCGATCCCGGTACCGAGCGGGTGCTGGGGATGGGCGTGGTGGGCGCCGGCGCCGGCGAGTTGATCGCCGAGGGGGTGCTGGCGGTGGAGATGGCCGCGCTCGCCACCGACCTGCGGCTGTCGATTCATCCCCACCCCACGCTCAGCGAGACGGTGATGGAGGCCGCGGACGTGTTCTTCGGCCAGAGCACCCATATCTACCGCCCGCGGCCGTAGCGGCAAGTGACCAGCGCGGCGCAGGAGGCTCCGCCCGCGGCGCGCGCCGGCGCGGCCTCGGCCCCAACCGCGGATACGGCTGCCGTCTCGCCGTCCGCGCTCACCCCCGGCGCGGCCCCACCCGGCGCCCCCGGCGCACTGAAAACGCCGCGGCGCGCCGCCACCGGCCTGAGTGCGGCGGAGTGGGCGGCCTACTTGGCAGCGGCCGGGGTGCCTGCCTACCGCGCCGGCCAGATCCGACGCCACCTGTTCCGCCGCCACACCGCCTCGTTCGCGGCCATGTCCGAGCTGCCGGCCGCGTTGCGCGAGCGCTTGGCCCGCGACCTCACCCCCTACGGCCTGAGCGAACGCAGCCGTAGCGTCTCCCGCGACCGGCTCACCGGCAAGCTGTTGCTGCAGGCCGCCGACGGCCAACTGATGGAAACGGTCTCGATCGCCGAGGGCGCGCGCCACACGGCATGCGTGAGCAGCCAGGTGGGCTGCGCCATGGGCTGCATCTTCTGTGCCTCCGGTCTGCAGGGACTGGCTCGCAACCTCACCGCCGGCGAGCTGCTGGACCAGGCGGCCATCGTGCAGCGCGAGTTCGGTCCGCTCACCAACCTGGTGTTCATGGGCATGGGGGAGCCGCTGGCCAACCTGCCGGCCTTGCGCCGCGCCCTGCCGCTGCTGTGCTCGGACGCCGGGTTCGGCTTCGGCGCGCGGCGCGTCACGGTCAGCACCGTGGGCCTGGTATCCGGGATCGAACGGCTGGCGGGCCTCGGTCTGCCGGTGGGCTTGGCGGTCAGCCTGCACGCCGCGGACGACCGGCTGCGGCGCCGCCTGGTGCCCACCGCCGGGCGCTGGCCAGTAGCCGCGATCGCCGCCGCGGCCGCGGCCTACGCGCGCAGCAGCGGGCGCAGCGTGACCTTCGAGTACGTGTTGCTGGACGGCGTCAACGACTCCGACGCGGACGCGCGGCGGTTGGCGTGCCTGCTGCGGGAACGGTGCCGCGCGCCGGCGAAGGTAAACGTCATTCCCTACAACCCGGTGCCGGGGTTGGACGAGCTGCGGCGGCCGCCGTCACGCCGCGTCCACGGCTTCGTGCGGACCCTGCGCCGCGCCGCCATTCCGGTCACCGTGCGCAAGGAGAAGGGGCAGGAGGTGGCCGCCGCCTGCGGTCAACTGCGCCGCCACGCCCACGCCTGCCGCTGACTGACGCTCAGCCGCGGCGCCGCGCCGGCCGAGGGGTCCGGCGCTTACGAAGCGTAGCGCGCGGCCATCTGCGTCAGCGTCACCACCGGTACGCGGGTCGCGTTGCCGGCCTGGCCGAAGGAGGTCATACGCGCCGCGCACACCTCCTGCATCGCGGCGCGGGCGGCCTTGAGGTAGTCGCGCGGATCGAACCCGGCGGCGTCCTCCTGCAGCACCTTGCGCACCGCGCCGGTCATCGCCAGCCGATTGTCGGTGTCCACGTTGATCTTGCGCACGCCGTGGCGGATGCCGCGCCGGATCTCCGCCACCGGCACCCCCCAGGTCTGGCGGATGGCGCCGCCGTAGGCGTTGAACAGATCCTGCAGCTCCTGCGGTACCGACGACGAGCCGTGCATCACCAGATGGGTGTTGGGCAGCCGCCGGTGGATCTCCTCGATGCGGGCCATGGCCAGCACCTCGCCGTCGGGCTGGTGCGAGAACTTGTAGGCGCCGTGGCTGGTGCCGATCGCCACCGCCAGGGCGTCCACGCCGGTGTCGGCCACGAACCGCTCCGCTTCGCCGGGGTCGGTCAGCAGTTGCTCGCGGGTGAGGCTGCCTTCGGCGCCGTGGCCGTCCTCCTGCTCGCCGGTTCCGGTCTCCAGCGAACCGAGCACGCCAATTTCCCCTTCCACCGTGACGCCGCGGGCATGCGCCAGCGCCACCACCTCGCGCGTGACGCGCACGTTGTAGGCGTAGTCGGTGGTGGTCTTGGCGTCCTCGGCCAGGGAGCCGTCCATCATCACCGAGGTAAAGCCCTGGTCGATGGCGCTGCGGCAGGTGGCCGGGCTGTTGCCGTGGTCCTGGTGCATGGCGATCGGAATCTGCGGATGCAGCTCCACCGCCGCCAGAATCATGTGCCGCAGGTACGCTTCCTGGGCATAGCTGCGCGCGCCGCGCGAGGCCTGAATGATGACCGGCGATTCGGTGGCCGCGGCCGCGGCCATGATCGCCTGAACCTGTTCCATGTTGTTGACGTTGAACGCCGCCAGTCCGTAGTCGTTTTCGGCGGCGTGATCGAGCAGGACGCGCATTGGTACCAGAGGCATGGCACCCCGATTATAGCCGGTAGCGGCACTCCGGCAACAGCCCCACGCCCACGACCGCCACGCACGCCCGCGCCGCCCCGCCCCCGCCGCCCCGCGGCCCCGCCCGGCCGGCGGCGCGGGGTTTGACGCCGGGGCGCGGTTTGCCGTAGGGTCCGGGGCGGCGCCCATGGAAGACTACTTCGCCGGCATCGAACCGATCCGCTACGCGGGGCCCGACTCCCGCGACCCCTTGAGCTACCGCTACTACCAGCCCGAACGGGTGGTCGCGGGCAAGACCATGGCCGAGCACTTCCGCTTCTCGGTGGCCTACTGGCACACCTTTCGCGGCACCGGGCTCGACCCCTTCGGCCTGCCCACCCTGGTGCGGCCGTGGGACGACGGCAGCGACTCGCCGGACAACGCCCTGCGCCGCATGCGGGTGGCGTTTGACTTCATCGGCAGGCTGGGCCTCGGCTTCTACTGCTTCCACGACCGCGACGTAGCTCCCGAAGGGGCGTCGCTAACCGAGACCAACCGCAATTTCGACCAAGTGGCGGCGCTGGCCGAGAAGCTGCAGGCCGACACCGGCATCCGGCTGCTGTGGGGCACCGCCAACCTGTTCTCTCACCCGCGCTACATGAACGGCGCCGCCACCAACCCGGACGCCCACGTGTTCGCCTGCGCCGCGGCGCAGGTCAAGAAGGCTATGGAAGTGACCCACCGGCTCGGCGGCGCCAACTACGTGTTCTGGGGCGGGCGCGAGGGCTACGCCACGCTGGCGAACACCGACATGAAGCGGGAACGGGACCACTTGGCGCGCTTCCTGCAGATGGCCGCCGACTACCGGCGGGAACTGGGATTTACCGGCACGCTGCTGATCGAACCGAAGCCCAAGGAGCCCACCACCCACCAGTACGACTTCGACGCCGCGGCGGTGCTCGCCTTCCTGCGCGGCTACGGCCTCGCCGACCAGTTCAAGCTCAACATTGAGTGCAACCACGCCACCCTGGCCGGCCATACCTTCGCCCACGAGCTGCAGACCGCGGCGGACGCCGGCCTGCTCGGCTCGATCGACGCCAACACCGGCGACCCGCTGATCGGCTGGGACACCGATCAGTTCAATCTGGACTTGGCCACCACCAGCGCGGTAATGCTGATCGTGCTGCGGCAGGGCGGCATCGCCCCCGGCGGCTTCAACTTCGACGCCAAGCTGCGGCGTGAGTCCACCGACCTGCGCGACATGTTCGCCGCCCACGTCGGCAGCATCGACGCGTTCGCGCGCGGCCTGCTGATCGCCGACCGCATCCTGACCGACGGCACTCTGGACGCGTGGCGGCGGGAGCGCTACGCCAGCTACGACTCCGGCATCGGGGCGCAGGTGGAGCGCGGCGCGGTCGGCTTCGGCGAGCTCGAACGGTGGGTGCTGCAGGCCGGCGCGCCGCAACCCGCCTCGGGGCGTCAGGAACAGTTCGAGAACCTGATCGCCAGCTACTATTAACGGCGCCGCACGCGGTAACCGCCGGTGACAAAGTTGCGCAGCCCGGCGCCCGGGCCATGAAGCAGGATCTGACGGCAGCTCAGATCCTCGAGCTGCTGCACCACCGGCGCAGCGATCGCTACGTGGTCAACACCGCCAACACGGTGGAGGTGCTGCTGTTCGGCAACTGCTTCAGCAGCGTCGAGGTCGACGGCCTGGAGCTGGTGCAGGAACGCGCCCGCAACGGGCATCAACTCATCTTCATTCCCAACCACCAGAGCGAGTACGACTGGATGCTGCTGCAAACCTATCTCGCGCAGCGCTACGTCCGCACCGCCATTCAAGCGGGCGAAAACCTGTACGTCGGGCCGGTGGACACCTTCCTGCGCAAGTGCGGCGCGTTCATGATGATCCGCGACCGGCGCGCGTTCTACGCCAAGCATTGGTTCGCCAACCTGGTGCTGAAACTGCTCGGCGCCCGGCCCTTCGTGCTCACCAAACAACAGTACCACAAGCTGTACCCGGAGCAGATCAGAACGGTGCTGGGAGAGGGGCTGCATCTGATGATCTTTCCCGGCTACGAGGAGGACCGCGCCACCGGCGAGGTAAAGTACGGGCGCTCCTACTCGGGCGAGTTTTCCGAGCTGTCGGCCTACGTGTTCCTGATACTGCGCACCGCGGTGCGCCAGTTACAGATAGCGAATGCGCTGTACGTGCCGGTCAACATCTCCTACGAACGAATCCCGGAAGACATCGTGTTTCGCGAGTATCAGGCGCGCTCGCGCAAGAGCAAGATCGCCAAGTACGTGTATGACCACTACTACGCGTTCATGAAGATGCCCTTTGCGCGCCGCATTCGCGATCAGCGCTCGCGGGTACTGATCCGCTTCGGCGAAGGAATCCCGGTGAACCACTCGTTGCGGGCGCGCGACACCGCGGCGCTGGTGCGGGAACGGATGGGCAAGCTGATGCGCGTGTACGAAAGCACGCTGGTGTTCGCGTCGCTGGAGGACCGCTTCCGGGTGAGCCGCGCGGAGCTGGAAGACCGGGTGGCCGCCAACCTGGAGCGAATCGAGGCCTGGGGGCTGGATACCTCGCCGCTGTACACGGCGGGGCGGCAGCGCCGGTCGCTGGAGGAAATGCTGGCCCGCACGGTGAAGATCTACAACTTTCCCGACGTCCCGATCATCCCGTCCAAGTCCTACATGACCCTGGAGTACGACGACCGGGAGATCTTCGTCCACCACCCGCATCTCGCCTCCTATTACGGCAACAAGCTCAAGCACGTCCTGCAGGCCGACGTCGCATGATCCCGACTAGCAGCGCCCGGATTCCCGACGCGCTGGCCGCGCTCAGCGGCCGCTCCGATCCCGGCGAGGAGTACTCGATTCAGCCGCCCGGTTACCGCCTCGGCCAAACCCGCTTCATCATCGTCACCGGCAGCGTGATCAGCGGCCTGGGCAAGGGAGTGTTTTCCGCCGGCTTGGCGGTGTTGCTGGAGGAGCGCGGCTACCGCACCAACCTGATCAAGATGGACGGCTACTTCAACGAGGACGCCGGCACCCTGAGCCCGTTTCGCCACGGCGAGGTGTTCGTGCTGGACGACGGCACCGAGTGCGACCTGGACATCGGCACCTACGAGCGCTTCGTGGACAAGAGCCTGTCGGAGCACAATATCTTTACCAACGGGCGCCTGGCGCGGCGCATCAACGAGCTGGAGCGCAGCGGGCAGTTTTCCGGGTCCGACGTGCAGTTCTATCCCCACGTAACCGGGGAGGTGATTCGCTTCGTGCGCGAGTCGGCGCTGGCCTACGGCGCGGACATTACGCTGGTGGAGATCGGCGGCACCGTCGGCGACGAGGAGAATCGGCCCTACATTTCGGCGATGAGCGAGCTCGCCTACCAGGAGGGCGAGGGCAACGTTTTCTTTATCAACCTGGCGTGGATCATCGAGGCGTCGCACCTGAACGAACAGAAGAGCAAGGCCGCCCAGCACGGCACCCAGATGTTGATGCAGATGGGCATCAAGCCGCACGTGCTGGTGTGCCGTTGCGAGAATCCCGCGGCCGGCGGCGTGCTGCGCAAGCTGGCGCAGCGCCTGCGCCTGCCGGAGCGCAACGTGATCGATCTGCACAACCAGAAGTCGGTCTACCAGGTGCCCGGCCATCTGGCGGCGCAGCAGGTCGACGAGCTGGCGCTGGAGTACCTCGCGCTGCCGCGGCGGGAGCGGCGGCGTACCCGGTTCAACTTCGACGGCTACCTGCGCCGGCTGCGCGGCGCTACCGAACGGGTAACGGTGGGGCTGGCCGGCAAGTACCTGGGGCCGCGCGATACCTACGCCAGCATCCTGAGCGCGCTGGAGCACGCCGGCTGCGCCTGCGGGGCGGCGGTCGAGGTGGTGGACGTGTCGTCGGACGCGGTGGAGCGCGCCGGCGGCAGCGGCGAGCGGCTGGCCGCGGCGCCGGAGCAGCTGGCCGGGCTGGATGGCCTGATCGTCCCCGGCGGCTTCGGGCGGCGCGGCTGGGAAGGTAAAATCGCCTGCATCACCCATGCCCGCACCACTGGGCTGCCGCTGCTCGGGATCTGCTACGGCTTTCAGGCGGCGATGGTGGAGTACGCCCGCGAACGCTGCGACATGCCGGGCGCCAATACCACCGAGAATGACGCCGATACCCGCCATCCGGTGGTGTGTCTGCTGCCGGAGCAGTATGAGATCGAGGGCATCGGCGGTTCCATGCGCCTCGGTCGCCACGTGGTGGCGCTGCGGGCGGGGTCGCGGGTGGCGGAGCTGTACGCGGCGCAGCAGGCGGGCGAGCGCTTCCGGCACCGCTACGAGTTCAATCCGCTGTACCGCAAGGTGTTCGAGGACAACGGGATGGTGTTTTCCGGCTGGGCTCCGGGGCAGCCGATCGTGCAGGTGGCCGAGCTGCCGCACCATCCCTTCTTTATCGGGGTGCAGTACCACCCCGAATTCACCAGCCGCCCGGGCCGGCCCAGCCCGTTATTTCAGGGCTTCGTAGCCGCCTGCATCGCCCACCGGCGCCAACTTGGCCCCGCGGCCGGCGCCACGGCGGACGGAGCGATGGAGGATGGAGCAGTGGCAGCCGGCGCGGTGGCGTGAGGAGTATGCGATGCCGGTAACGGCGGTGGTCGGCGCCAACTGGGGCGACGAGGGCAAGGGCAAGCTGTGCGACTACCTGGCGGAGACCTCCGACCTGGTAATCCGCTATCAGGGCGGCCGCAACGCCGGCCACACGGTGATCAACCAATACGGCAAGTTCGCCCTGCACCTGGTTCCCTGCGGCGTGTTCCATGCCCACACCAGCAACCTGTTGGGCCCCGGCGTAGGCGTCGACGTGGCGGCGCTGCTGGCGGAGCTGGCCGAGCTGCGCGCCCGCGGGGCGCCCAATCCGCGCGTGCTGATTGCCGAGCGCGCCCAGGTGGTGCTGCCGTACCACGTGCAGTTGGACCGCCTCGAAGAGGCGCGGCGCGGGGCGGCGAAGTTCGGCTCCACCCAAACCGGCATCGCGCCGTTCTACGCCGACAAGTACCTGAAGGTGGGGATTCAGGTGGGCGAGCTGTTCCACGCCGACCACCTGCGCCGGCGCGTGCGCGAGCTCCTGCCGCGCACCAACGTCCTGCTGCAACACCTGTACGGCAGCGCGCCGCTGCGGTTGGAGCCGCTGGTGGAGGAACTGCTGGCGCTCGGCGCGCAGGTGCGGGAGCTGGTGGTCGACTCCACCGCGCTGCTGCAGGCGGCGCTGCGCGAGGGCAAGCGCATCCTGCTGGAAGGGCAGCTCGGCGCGTTGCGCGACCCCGACCACGGCATCTATCCCTACACCACCTCGTCGTCGCCGCTGGCCGGCTTCGCCGCGGTGGGCGCCGGCCTTCCGGCGCGCGCCATCGAGCGCGTCGTCGCCACCGTCAAGGCGTACTCGTCGTGCGTCGGCGCCGGCCCCTTTACCACCGAGTTGACCGGCGACGCCGGCGACGAGCTGCGGGAACGGGGCGGCGACGCCGGCGAGTACGGCGCCACCACCGGGCGCCCGCGGCGGGTCGGCTGGTTCGATGCCGTCGCCACCCGCTACGGCTGCGCGGTGCAGGGGGCGAGCGAGCTGGCGGTGACCTTGCTGGACGTGCTCGGCTACCTGGAGCGCATACCGGTGTGCACCGCCTACGAGGTGGACGGGCGGCGGCTGCGGGAATTTCCGGCCACCGCGGTGCTGGAGCGGGCGCGCCCGGTGTACGAGACCCTGCCGGGCTGGAAGTGCGACCTCAGCGCGGCGCGCCGGTTCGACGAGCTGCCGCCCGCGGCGCAGTCCTACGTGCGCGCCATCGAGCAGGCGGCCGGCATCCCGGTGCACTGGATCTCGGTCGGCCCGCGCCGCGAGCAGCTCATCCGCCTCCCCTGACCCGGCCGGAGCGTTCCGCCGCTACCGAGGCTGCCGAGGCGGCTTGCCTGGGTTGCTTCCACAGCCGCACCGTGAAGCGGTCCTCCTCCTCGATCAGGTCCGGTTCGGTGCCGTTGTGGGCGCGCATGCCGCGTACGATCTTGCGCGGCACGCCCAGGCCGTTGGCCTCGACGTAGCGGTAGTCGCGCCGGGGATAGAGTGAGCCGTCCTGTTCCGTGCGCTGAAACGCGAGCGACACGGCCGCGCCGCGGAGCGTCATGCGCTCCCTGGCCTCGTAGTCCTTCTCGGTACCGGAATAGGCGGCCGCGCTCACCCCCGCGTGCGGCAGAAACCGATTGGGGTTCCTGCCGAACAGAAGCAGGCCGGCGGCGCTCGCCATCGCGCGGCCGCGGCTCTCGACCATGAATTCGGTGTTCACCAGCAACCTGATCCAGCCATCCTCGTCGGTGTAGTCGGGGAACTCCTGACGGCGCAGGTCACGGAAGTAGTTGACCAGCCGGCGCCGGTCGAGGTCCTCAAACGAAGTCCCCGGCACCGGCCTGCAGTCATACCTGAGATTCACGACGCCGTAACTTCCGTGCCGGCGAATGGCAGTTCGGGATGCGATTCCGGAATCGGGATCGGTGCGGGTTCGTGTTCTGCGGAATAGGTGTCGTCCGATGCGGACACCGCACCGCAGGGAACGACCAACTGCAGATCGGTCTCCTGGCCGGTTACTACGGGGAAGTCGTAGTGATGGTTGACGTGACGGCACGGCCGCCCGGCTTGCTCGCGGGAGCGTACGAAGTCGAGATGAGCGGCAAGCCGGCGCTCCGCGTATTCGCGGCCGCACGGAGTTGCGGCGACGACCGTATCGCGGATCGATTGTTCGAAGCTGCCTTCGACCTCGAATCCGATGCTGGAGCGACCGCTGGCCAGTGCGGCAGCGGTAGTGGTTCCGGTTCCCAGAAACGGGTCCAGGACGGTGTCGCCGATCAGGGAGTGCATCTGAATCAACCGATACGGCAACTCGAACGGAAAGGCGGCGCTCCGCACGCGCTGGTTCCGGTTTGCGCGCGGAAGGTCGCCAAGGTCCTGGGATGTCCCGACCAGGTCGAGCCAGACGTCGGAAAACCACACGTTGCGCTCTTCCCAGAAGAAGGCGCTACGCCGCCGCCGCGCTTTGTCCGCGGGATCGGTGAACGCACGTGGGGCACCGTTGCGGGCGATCAGGACGTACTCGTGCTCGTAGGTGACGTAGGCGGCGGCCGGGAGCATGCCGGAGCCCAGAAACTTGTTTGGCGCGTTGGTCGGTTTGCGCCACAGGACGTCGGGCAGCAGCGAGAAACCCAGCTCTGCCAGCGCCTGCAGGATGCGGCTGTGGTTGGAGAACAACCGGAACTCGCCGCCGATCTTGCGCGTAGCGTCGCCGACGTTGATGCACGCCAACCCACCCGGCCGCAGCACCCGCCGGCACTCGCCCCACACCCCGTCGAGGATGGAGTGCATCAGGTCGAACGCCCGGGTGCCGTCCCGGTCTGCCAGCGCCCCGGCGACGCGCGGGTCGGCAGCGGCGAATTGGTCATCCCACAGCTCGATCATCGGATAGGGCGGCGAGGTCACCACCAGATCGACCGTGCCGTCACCGAGCGCGGCCATGCGCCGCGCGTCCGTAAAGTGAATTTCGTGGCGGGTGGATTCCAAGTGCCTAAACGCCGGCGATGACGTCAATCTCGATGCGGAATTGCCTGGCCAAGCCCGCCTGCACGGTACTGCGCGCGGGGCGCGGCGCGGCAAAGTACTCTTCGTAGATGGCGTTCATCTCGGCGAAATGGGTCATGTCGGTCAGGTAGACGGTCACTTTCAGCACCTTGTCCATGGAGGAGCCGCCGGCTTCGACCAGGGTCTTGACGTTATCGAGGACGCGGCGCGCTTCGGCGCCGAAGTCGCCGCCGACGGGCGCGCCGGTCGCCGGGTCGATTCCCACCTGTCCCGAGACGAACAGCAGGTCTCCCCAGCGTAGCGCCGGCGTGTAGGGGCCGGCCGGCGGGGCGCCCTGCTCGGAGGTAATCGGCGTCTTGTACATCTGCTACTCCTGGTGCATCATTCGATACTGTGAGGTAGCGCCAGCATGACCGAGACCGCCGATCAACGCCAGCCGCCCCAGGCCATCGCGCCGGTCACCGGACCGGTGGCCGCCACGGTGCAGGTTCCCGGCTCCAAGAGTCTGACCAACCGCGCCCTGTGCCTGGCCGCGCTGGCCGAGGGCGCCACCACCCTGCGCAACGCCTTGTTCAGCGACGACACGCGCTACTTTTGCGCCGCGTTGCAGGCCCTGGGCCTCGAGGTGCGGCAGGACCCGGCGGGCGCCGAGATCAGCGTGCACGGCCGCGGCGGGGAGCTACCGGCGCCGCGCGCGGACCTGTTCGTCGGCAACGCCGGCACCGCGGCGCGCTTCCTCACGGCCGTGCTGGCGCTCGGCGCCGGCTGCTACACCGTGGACGGCGCGCCCCGCATGCGCGAGCGGCCGATGGACGAGCTGCTCGCCGCCCTGGCCGCGCAGGGTGCGCGCATCAGCTCCGCCGCGCACCCGCCCCGTATGCCGTTCACCATCCGCGGGAGCGGCTTGGCGGGCGGCGAGCTGCAGGTCGCCGGCGCGCGCAGCAGCCAACCGATCTCCGCCCTGCTGATGGTGGCCCCGCTGGCGCGAGCGGCAACCACGCTAAGGGTCGAAGGCAAGCTGGTTTCCGAGCCGTTCGTGGCGATGACGGTACGCCTCATGCGCCAGTTCGGGGCCGCCGTTACCGAGCAGGGCCGGCGCTTCTCCATTCCCGCCGGCCAGCGCTATCGGGCGCAGGACTTGGCCATTGAGCCAGACGCCACCAGCGCCTCCTACTTCTTCGCCGCCGCTGCGGTGACCGGCGGTCGGGTGCGCGTGCCCGGCCTGCGGCGCGATTCGCTGCAGGGCGACTTGGCGTTCCTGGAGGTGCTGCGGCAGATGGGCTGCCAAGTCGAGTGGGACGCCGCCGGCGTCAGCGTGCAGGGTCCGCCTACGCTGGCCGGCATCGACACCGACCTCGCCGCCATCAGCGACACCGCGCCGACCCTGGCCGCCATCGCTCCGTTCGCGGCCGCTCCGGTGACCATCCGCGGCATCGGCCACACGCGGCTGCAGGAAACCGACCGCGTCCGCGCCCTGGCCACCGAGCTGCGCCGCCTGCGGGTGCCGGTGGAGGAAGGGCGCGGCAGCCTGCGCATCGAGCCCGCGCCCCCGCGCGGGGCCGCCATCGAGACCTATGACGACCACCGCATCGCCATGGCGTTCGCCGTCACCGGCCTGCGCACCCGCGGCATCACCATCGCCGACCCCGGCTGCACCGCCAAGACCTTCCCCGACTTCTTCACCCGCTTCACCCAGCTCCATTAGCACGTGAATCGTTTCGAATCAGGGAGGGTATTGGTTACCGGGGTGACGGGGTTTGTGGGGAGCCATCTTGCCGAATATCTGTCGGGGTGTGGTTATGAGATCTTCGGGCTGACGCGGTGGCGCAGCAACCGAGAGAACCTCAAGCGGATCATCGACCGGGTGACGCTGCTGAACGGTGACGTGACCGACAGCCGTTCGGTACACGAAGTGCTTGACGAGGTAAGGCCGGACGTCGTCTATCACTTGGCGGCTCAATCGTACGTTCCGGTGAGCTACTCGATGCCGGCCGCCACCATCGACACCAACGTCAACGGGACGATCAACCTGCTGGAGGCACTGCGGTCCATCGACAGCGGCGCAACCGTGGTCGGCATCACCTCGAGCGAGGTATACGGAAATACCGACGACGCGCCGATCACGGAGAACAGCCCGCTCCGACCGTCGTCGCCGTACGGCGTGTCCAAGGTCGGGCAAGACATGGCGCTGCTCCAGTACTTCATTTCCTACGGGATGAAGACCGTCAGAATCAGAAACTTCACCACCACCGGGCCGGGCAGGGGGGAGGTGTTTTTCGAGTCATCCTTTGCCAAGCAGCTTGCCGCCATCACGGTCTTCGATTCTCCACGTGAGGTCTACGTGGGCAATCTGGACTCGGTGAGGGTCCTGGCGCACGTGCGCGACATGGTCAGGGCGTATCACCTGGCGGAACTGCACGGTGCGCCCGGCGAGGTCTATAACGTGGGCGGAGCCATCCCGATCAGCGTCGGCGAGGTCTTGGGAAAGCTGATCAGGATCTCCAACATCAGGAACGTCAAGGTAACGGTACGACAGGAGCTGCTGCGGCCGTCCGACGTCACCAATCAGGTTCCCTCCACGGCGAAGTTCAGAAGCCTTACGAACTGGGAACCGGCCATTGACTACGACACGATATTGACCGATCTCTACACCTATTGGGTCGATGAATTGCGAAAGAACCCCTGGAAGAGGAGGACGTTTGCGTAGCGCTGACCGCGGGCGGCGGGGCGCGCCGTGACCGAAGGGTGGATCCGGGCCAAGTCGCCGCTACGGATCAGCTTTGCGGGCGGCGGCACCGACGTCGCCGCCTGGTACGAGCGCTACGGCGGGGCCGTGCTCTCCGCCACCATCGACCGGAGCGCGTACGTCACGCTGCATCCGCGGGCCGATTCGCGGGTCCGTATCCGGTCGCTGGACGTGGGCTGGGCGGTCGACTACCGGTTGCACGAGGAGCCCGCGTACGACGGCGTGCTGGACTTGGCCAAGGCCGCGGTGGCGCAATTCCGGGTCGGCCGCGGCCTTGACCTCGACATCCGCTCGGATGCTCCGGCCGGCGGCGGCCTGGGCGGGTCGTCGGCGGTCACCTCCGCGCTCATCGGCGCCCTGGCGGCGTACACCGGCGCGCGGCTCACCCGCACTGAAATGGCGGAACTCAACTACCGGATCGAGCGCATTGATCTCAAGATCGCGGGCGGCAAGCAGGACCAGTACGCCACCACGTTCGGCGGCTTCAACCACATCACGTTCAGCGCCGGCGGCGTTGAGGTCGCGCCGCTCGGCCTTGACGACGACGTGCTGCGGGACTTGGAGGCGCACCTGTTGCTCTGCTACGTGGGCCAAGTGCGCACCGACCTGGGGCTCATCGACAAGCAGATCCGATTCCTGAAGGAGGGCCGCAGGACCACCGTCGAGGGCATGCACCGCATTCAAGCCGACGTGGAGCGGATGAAGGACGCATTGCTGAACAAGGACCTCGACCGCTTCGGGCGGAGCCTGCACGACGGATTCGCACACAAAAAAATGATGAACCCGGACGTGACCAGGGGTACCGCCGCGGACGCGCTGTACGAAACCGCGCGCGAGCACGGCGCCTTGGGCGGCAAGCTGGCCGGAGCCGGCGGCGGCGGCTACCTGGTCCTGTACGTTCCCACCGCCCGGCAACATGACGTGCGCCGCGCCTTGCAGGCGCTGGGCGGCGTCTTCGTCGAGTGCGGCTTCAGCGAGTGCGGCCTGCAGGTGTGGAAGAGCCGGCATCCGTGACGAACGTGATACCATTAGTCGCGATGAACGAACACGACGACCGGTCGCTGCTGCAAGTGCACTTGGAGGAGGGGAACAGGTTGCGGCGCCGCCTGCCGGGTGCCTGCGACGCTCACGTACTGGCGGCGGCGGTGGTGGTGCGCGATACCATCCAGCAAGGCGGCAAACTGCTGATCTGCGGTAACGGAGGCAGCGCCGCCGCCAGCCAGCACCTTGCCGCGGAGTTCGTGGGCGCGCTGGACCCGGCGGTGGCGCGCCGCGGCCTGCCGGCCGTGGCCCTGACCACCGACACGTCGATCTTGACCGCGGTTGGCAACGACTTCGGCCCGGATGCCGTGTTCGAGCGCCAGGTGGAAGCGCTGGGCAGGGCCGGCGACACCCTGTTGGCGATCAGCACCAGCGGCCAATCGGAGAACGTGGTGCGCGCGGCGCGGCGGGCGCGGGCCGCGCGCATGACGGTGGTGGGACTGACGGGCGCGGGCGGCGGCGACTTGGCGGCATGCTGCGACCTCTGCATCCGCGTGCCCAGTAACCAGACGCAGCAGGTGCAGGAAGCCCACCTCGCCATCGGGCACGTACTGTGCGCACTGGTTGAGCGGACGGTCTGATGAAGGAGGGAAGCGGCGCTGGGAACTTCTGGCACGGGCGGCACGTGGTGGTGACCGGCGGCAGCGGGCTGCTGGGCACGCACGTCGTCGAGCACTTGGCAGCGCAGGATTGCGCCGCCGTCTACGTGGCGCGCAGCCGTGACTACGACCTGACGCGGCAGGACGCCGCCGCGCAGCTCTTCCGCGACCGCCCAGCCAGCGTTGTTTTTCACCTTGCCGGCTACGTGGGCGGCATCGGCGCCAACCAGGCCGCCCCGGCCGATTTCTTCTACCGCAACCTGATGATGGGCGCCAACGTGCTGCATCAGGCCTGGAGCGCCGGCGCCGCCAAGGTGGTGGCGGCGAGCACGGGATGCGGGTATCCGGAACACGCGCCGCTGCCGCTCCGGGAAGCCGACTACTGGAACGGGTATCCGCAAGACGAGAGCGCGCCCTACTCGCTGGCCAAGCGCATGCTGCACGCGCACTCCCTGGCCTACTGGCGCCAGTACCGATTTCCCATCGTGGTGGCGCTGCCGGGCAACGTCTACGGCCCGCACGACAACTTCGACCTGAGGGCGGCGCACGTGGTGCCGGCGCTGGTGCGCAAGTTCGTGGAAGCTGCGGACGGCGGCCTGCCCGCGGTGACGGTCTGGGGCACCGGCGCGCCGCAGCGCGACTTCGTGTTCGCCGGCGACGTGGCGCAAGGCATGATTCGCGCTGCCGAACGGTGCCGCCGCCCCGCGTTGCTGAACCTCTCCGCCGGCGCCGGCGTGAGCATTCGCGAGCTGGCGGAGCTGCTGCGCGAGATTACCGGCTACGACGGCGCCATCACGTGGGACCGCAGCCGGCCCGCCGGCCAGGCCCGGCGCGTGTTCGACGTTTCCCGGGCGCGCGAGGAGATCGGATTTTTTCCAGTGACCTCGTTGCGGGCCGGCTTGGCCCAAACCGTGGAGTGGTACCGGCGCAACCGCGCCACCGCGCGCAACGAGGTGGCGGGCGCCGGAGCCGCCTGAACCGCTTCGCCGGGCGGCGCGCCGCTGCCCGGCGCCACTACGGCGAGCGGGCGCAACGGAAGCCGAGGTTGGCGGTGGAGCTGTCGGGCGTGTTGCCGGAGCGGGCGGCGACGCGGTAGCGGTTGCAGTAGGAGCGGTGGCAGAGAAAGGAGCCGCCGCGCATCACGCGGCTGCCGCCGCGCGGCGGCCCGCCGGGGTTGGTGCGCGTTGCGGACAGGTGGTAGTCGGGGCTGAACCAGTCCGCGCACCACTCCCACACGTTGCCGGCCACGTTGTGGAGGCCGTAGCCGTTGGCCGGGAAGGCGCGCACCGGGCAGGTGCCGGCGTAGCCGTCGGACGCCAAGTCGCGTTGCGGAAACTCGCCCTGCCAGATGTTGCAGCGGTGCTTGCCGCCGGGAGTGAGCTTGTCGCCCCAGGCGTAGATGCGCTGCTCCAGGCCGCCGCGCGCGGCCCGCTCCCACTCCGCTTCGCTGGGCAAGCGCTTGCCGGCCCAGGCGCAGTAGGCGCCGGCGTCGGCGTGGGAGACGTGGGTCACCGGATGATCGCCCCGCTTGCGGACGTTGGACCCCGGACCCTCCGGCCGCCGCCAGCAAGCGCGGTCCACCGCGTACCACCACGCCAGCCCCGGCACGGTGCGCACCAGCCGCTTCTTGAACGCGCTCTTGGGGACGTGGTTCTTGAACACGAACGACCAGCCGAAGTGTTCGGCTTCGGTAACGTAGCCGGTTTCCTCGACGAAGGCGGCGAAGTCGTCGTTGCTCACCGCGCACAGATCAATAGCGAAGCCGCTCAGGGCGACCTCGCGGACCGGGCCTTCGCCGTCCGCCGGAAAGCCGTCGCCGGCGTCAGTCCCCATGAGGAAGGCCGCCGCCGGCAGCTCGGCCATGGGCCGGCCATCGTCGTGCGCGCCGCCGACGCAAGCGCGCGCGCCCGCGGCGGCGCCATGCGTGCCGTTGCGGCCGCGCGCCGCGACCGGAGCGCAACATCCGTGTGCCATGCTCACTTTACTAACCTCGACTCTACCCGTTGCGGCGCAGGAACTCCCGCATGAACGCGGCCAACGTGCGGCAGCTTTCGAGGGTCACCGCATTGTACAGGGAAGCGCGCACGCCGCCCACCGAGCGATGGCCGCGCAGCTCGATGCAGCCGGCCGCGGCCGCCTCTTTCAGAAAGCGTGGCTCCAGTCCCGCATCGGCCAGCCGCCAGGTAACGTTCACCTGCGAGCGGCTGCCGGCGCGGGCGTGGCCGCGGTAGAAGCCGCCGGAATCATCCAGCACCTGGTACAGGGTGTCGGCCTTCGCGCGGTTGCGCCGCGCCATCGCTTCCAGTCCGCCGATCTCACCGCGCAGCCAGCGGGTCACCAGCAGCGTCACGTAGATCGAAAACACCGGCGGCGTGTTCAGCATTGAATCCTGCGCCGCCAACTCCCGATAGTCGAGCATCGGGTGCAGCCCCGCGGCGCCCCGCTCCAGCAGGCCGCGGCGCACCAGCACCACGGTGAGCCCGGCCGGCCCCACGTTCTTCTGCGCGCTGGCGTAGATCATGCTGCACCGCTCAACGGGCAGCGGCCGCGAGAGCAGGTCGGAGGAGGCGTCGCAAATGGCGGGCACTGTCCCCAGCTCGGGCAGCTCCCGGAGCTGAGTGCCCTGGATGGTCTCGTTGGCCGTGTAATGCACGTAGGCGGCCTGCGCCCGGCGGGGGCCGTCCAGCACCAGTTCCGCGCTGCCGGGCATGCGCCGGTAGTCGTCGCCGGCGCCGTCCCACAGCGCCGCGCAACAGCCCTCCAACTCGGCTTCGCGGTAGGCCTTGCGGCCCCAATACCCGCTCACCACGTATTCGGCGCAGCGCCCGGTGCCGGCGAGGAAGTTCAGCGGGATCATCGCAAACTGCTGCTGCGCGCCGCCCTGCAGCAGCAGCACCACGTAGTCATCGTCGAGGCCCAGCAAGGCGCGCAGGTTGTCCTTGGTCTCCCGCAGAATCTCCAGGAACCGCTCCGAACGGTGGCTGATCTCCAGGATCGACGCGCCGGCGCCGGGCAGCTCGAGCAGGGCGCCGCGCGCCTCCTCCAGGACCGGTAGCGGCAGCGCCCCGGGGCCGGCGGAAAAGTTGTGCAGGCGGCTCATGCCGCCGGCGGCCTCATGCCGCCGAATCTATCGGCAGCGCGACGAACGTGCAACCGCCGCACCGCCGTCCGGTGGCCGCCGCCGGACCACCACCAACCACCACCGCGCCACTTGAGAGGGCCACGCGCGGCCGTGACAATGGGACCCCATGTCCGCCGCCGCTTCCGTCGCCGCCACCCGCGACGTGCTCAGCTACCTCGGGCACTACCGCGGGCGGTTGTTCGTGCTGCGCATCGAGGACGACCTGCTCGGCGCGCCGTTGTTCCCAATGCTGATCAAGGACGTCGTGCTGCTGCAGCGCATGGGAATCGGCATCGTGCTGGTGCCCGGCGCCCGCCGCGCCATCGACGCGGCGCTGGGGCCGGGCGCCGCGGGGCGGGCGCCTGGGCCGGCGCCGCCGGCGCCGGCCGGCATCGGCGAGCGCCGTATCACCGCAGAGGCCGACGTGGCCGCGGTGATGCGCGCCTCGGCCAGCGTGGTCAACGAGCTGCTGGCGCTGCTTACCGAAAACGGCGCCCGCGCGGTGGTGGGCAACTGGGTGCGGGCGCGCACCGCCGGGGTGGTGGACGGCGTGGACTATCAGCGCACCGGGCGCGTGGAGCGGGTCGACGGGGAGTTGCTGCGCGCGCTGCTGGAGACCGGCGCCATCCCGATCATCTCCAACGTCGGCTGGAACGCGGTCGGCAAGGCGTACAACATCTCCAGTCTGGAGTTGGTGGTGGCGGTCGCCCGGGAGTTGCGGGCGGCCAAGATGTTCCTGATAGGCACCGCGGCGGGCGTGGCCGCGGCGCCGTGCCCGGGACTCGACCTGCCGGCGCGGCCCGACGGGTACTACTCCAGCGTCGACTACCGCGCCGCGGAGCGCCTGCTGAATCGGTGCGCGGGGCAACTCGGCGCCGATGCCGCCGCGCTGGTCGGCGCCGCGGTCGGCGCCTGCGCCGGGGGGGTGGACCGCGTGCACGTGGTGGACGGGCGCCGCGACGGCATCCTGATCGACGAGATATTTTCCGCCTACGGGGTCGGCACCATGTTTTACGCCGATCAGTACATCGACATCGTGGCGGCGGGCGCGGCCGACGTCGCGGAGATAATGCGCCTGCTGCAGCCGCAAGTCGATGCCGGGCTGCTGCTGCCGCGCAGCGCGGGCGACGTCGCCGAGCGGCTCGGCGACTACTACGTATACCGGGTGGACGACACGATTCAGGGCTGCGCGGCGCTGCGCCGGCTGGATGACCACAGCGCCGAGATCGAAAGCCTGGTGGTGAGCGAGGGCTACCGCGGCAGCGGCACCGGCGTGCGGCTGGTGACCTACCTGCTGCAGCAGGCGCGGGCGCGCGGCGCGCAACGGGTGGTGGCGCTCACCACCCAATCGGCGGACTTCTTCATGCAGCAGGGCTTTGCCGAGACCTCCCCCGACACCCTGCCGGCCAACCGCCGCCGCGACTACGACCGCAGCCGCAACTCCCGCGTCCTGGCGGCCCGGCTGTAAAACTCGCACTTCAGCGGGGCGGGCGCGGCATCCCGCTCGGCACCCGCGGTCAGCTCACCAGTTGGTAGTCGTTGGCGGGGTAGCGAAAGGTGGGCAGTTGTTCGCCGGCCGCGAGGCGGCCCTTGTCCTGCTCCGCCGGCGGGCGGTAGTCGAACGGGGTTTCGCCGGCGGCGTAGGGCATGCCGCGGCGCGCGCGGATGCAGGCGCGCAGCACCTTCTGCTTGGCGATGACGTACTCGCGCGTGTGCGGGCCGTGGATCCATTCCACGCGCACGGTGTGGAAGGTGTAGTACACCACCCGCCGCAGTTTGGGCGACGAGTTGGGCGGCGAGCCGTGCAGCAGGCGGACGTTGTGCAGCAGCACGTCGCCGGCCTGCAGCAGCACCGGCTCCGCCCCCGCGGTGGAGAAGCCGTCCCGGTTCAGGCGCTCGATGGCGTCGCTCGTGCGCCCGTCTGACCAGCGGTGGCTGCCCGGAATCACCCAGATGCAGGTGTCGCGGTCGGCTTCGTCCAGGTAGAAGTCGGCAATGAACACCGGCGGCTCGGAAGGGTAGTCGTCGGTGCTGGCGCGGTCCCGGTGCCAGGGCACGGCAATACCCTGCCCCGGCATCTTGAGCACCATCGCGTCCTGGGTCGGGAACAGGTCCGGCCCGGCGATCGCCTCCACCGCGGCCAGCACGCCGGGGTGCCCCATCAGGGCGCGCGCCGCCGGCGACTTGTCCACCACGTACTGAACGCGGCGCAGCACCTCGGAACCGTCCAGGTGGCCGGCGCCGAACAGGTAATCTTCCACTCCCGGCCGCGCCTCCTCGGTGATACGCTCCATGTCGGTGCGCATCGCCGCCAGTTCGTCACTGCCGAGCATCCCCGGAAGGGCCAGCCAGCCCCGCTCCAGGAAGCTCCGCACCTCGCTATCCGCCAGTCGCTGCATGCCCCCTGTTGTAGCGCCCCCCGGCCGCCCCCGTCAATCTGTGGCACCCAACCGCACCGCTCCGATGCCGGATCGGTCACGGGCGGGGGTCGGGTTCTCGATGCAGGGAGAGGACCGCCGCCAGGCTCTTCAGGTGCTTGATCACGCGCCCGTAGTCGCGGCGGCTCTTGACTGCCACGGTGAAGCGGCCGGTGAGGTGGGCTTGGCTGTCCGGGTCCAGGTGACCGGAGACCAGGGTGCCGCCGTCGTTGTGGATGATGCGTTCGATTTCCGAGTAGAGGCGGGCGTCCGGCGCGGCGGTAACCGTAAAGCTGTAGTTCAGCCGCGGCGCCGGCATCTCCCACGCCACCTCCACGCCGCGCTCGTTGAAGTCACGGATGTTGCGCACGTTGGCGCAACTGGCGCGGTGCACGGTAATGCCCTGACCGCGCGACACGTAGCCCACGATCTCGTCGGCCGGGCTCGGCTGGCAGCAGCGCGCCAGCCGGATCAGCAGCCCGGCGTCGTTGCCGTCGCGCAGCCCTACCCGCCAGGACGCGCCGCCGCCGGGGGCCGGCGCCGCCCGGCGGCGGCGCGGCGCCGGATCCGAGGGCTGTGGCGGGCGCGCCGGCTGCGCCACGATGTTGCGCTGGATGATCAGGTCGGGGTTCTCCTGCGTCAGCCAGTGGCGAATCTTGGAGCGGGCGCGGGAGGTCTTGACCGAACGCAGCCAGCCGACGTGGGGCCGGGCGCGGGGGCTGGTGATGATCTGAATCCGCTGCGTGTTTCTCAGCTCCGCGCTCAGCCGCACGATGCTGCCGTCGGCCTTCGCCGCCTGACAGTGGTTTCCCACCTCGGTGTGGATGTGGTAGGCAAAGTCGATCGGCGTAGACCCGCGCGGCAGCTCGATGGTGTCGCCCTTCGGGGTGGAGACGTAGATCGAGTCGCGCAACAGCTCGCGCTTGATTTCGTCCAGGAACTCGGTGGAGGCCGCCTGCGCGCCCTGCCAGTCGCGCAGCTTCTTGATGAGCGACCACTCTCCGGCGAGCTCCGCCGGGTCGCCGCGGCGCCGCGACTTGTACAGCCAGTGGGCGGCAATGCCGTTTTCGGCGGTCTCGTGCATCTGCGCGCTGCGGATCTGTAACTCGACGTTGGTTTCGCCGGCCATTACCGTGGTGTGCAGGCTCTGGTAGCGGTTGGACTTGGGCATCGCGATGTAGTCCTTGAACCGCCCCTCCTTCGGGCGCCACAGCCGGTGCACCAACCCCAGAATCTCGTAGCACTCGCCGGCGGAGGCGCAGATGATCCGCACCCCGAGCAGATCGTGGATCTCGTCCGCGGAGTGGCCGCGCGCCTTCATCTTGCGAAAGATCGAGTAGAAGTGCTTGGCGCGGCTCTCCACCCGCAACCCGACGCCCACTTCGCGCGCCGCCGCGGTGAGCTGCTCGGTGACGCGTTGCAGGCAGGCGTCGCGCTCCGCCCGGGTTGCGGCCACGAACTCCTCGATCTGCTCGTAGGCGCGCGGGTGCAGGTACTTCATCGCCAGGTCTTCCAGCTCCATCCGAATCCGGTTGAGGCCCAACTGCTCCGCCAGCGGGCAGTAGATGTCCATGCACTCGCGCGCGATGCGGGTGCGGTTGTCGGGGCCGTGGAACTCCAGCGTGCGCATGTTGTGCAGCTTGTCGGCGAGCTTGATGAGGATTACGCGCGCGTCACGCACCATCGCAAACAGCATCTTGCGAATCGACTCCGCGGCGCGCGCCCAGTGGCTCTGCCCCTTGATGATGGATATCTTGGTCACTCCCTGGACCAGGTCGGCCACCTCGGCGCCGAAGGTTGCGGTGATCTCGTCGATGGTGGAGTCGGTGTCCTCCACCACGTCGTGCAGCAGCCCGGCCATTACCGTGGCCGGGTCGAGGCGGTTCTCCACCAGAATGGCGGCCACTTCCAGGGGGTGGATGATGAAGGCGTCGCCGCTGGCGCGAAACTGCCCGGAGTGGCGCGCGTTGGCCCAGCGCGCCGCGGCGATGATCTTGTCCTGCGCCGCCGCGTCGTAATCTTCGGCGGCGGCGTCCAGCCGCTCGCAGAAGCGGTTCACGAGCCGCCGCGACGCCTGCGTCACCCGCGGGTAGCCGGCATGCGGGCCGCGGTCGCGGATCGCCCCCGGCGCCGGGGAGGCGCCGGGGGGAGCGCCGGCGGCAGGGCCGCTGCCGGGCGCGGGAGCCGGCGGCGGAGGCGCCGTGCTCACCGCGCTCCCCGGCGGGCGATCAACACCCGCGGCAGCCCGGCCAGGTCGCGCCGCAGTTCGGGCGGCGCGAAGCCGCTCCGCTCCAGCTCGCGCGCCAGCGCCTCGGCGCGCTCGGCCGCGGTCTCCAGCAGCAGTGCGCCGCCCGAGCGCAGGCGCCGCCGCGCGCAGGCGACCAGGCGGCGGCTTGGTTCCAGCCCGCCGGCGCCGCCGTCCAGCGCCAGCGCCGGCTCCGGCCAGCCGCGCCCGCGCAGCTCGGCAACCTCCGCGCTGGTCAGATAGGGCGGATTGGCCACGATCAGGTCCCAGTGCGCCGGCGCCGGCGGCAGCAGGTCGCATACCTGCAGCGCCAGCGCTCCCGCGCCGAGGCGGTCGCGGTTGCATAGCGCTACGGTTACGGCCGCCGGCGACAGGTCGGAGGCGCTTACCCGCCACGCCGGGCGCTCCAACTGCAGGGTCACGGCGATCGCCCCGCTGCCGGTGCCGGCGTCGTGCACGGCCGGGCTGCCCCCGGCCGCGGCCGCCGCGGCGTCGCCCAGGTCGAGCGCGGCCTGCACCAGCAGCTCGGTCTCCGGGCGCGGGATCAGCACGCGCCGGTCCACCAGGAAGGGGCGCCCATAGAACTCCTTGCAGCCGCGCAGGTAGGCCACCGGGTCGCCGGCTTCGCGGCGCTCCAGGAGGTGCTCAAAGCGTGCTTGGTCGGCCTCCGCCAGCGGCTCCGGGTACTCCGCGAACAGCCGTTCCTTGGAAACCCCGAGGAGGTGCGCCAGTAGCACCGCGGCATCCAGGTAGGGGGTGTCGAATCCGCCCGCGCGCAACCGGGCGGCGGCGGCGCCGACCGCGGCGCCGACGGTGGCGGGTACGCGCCCGGTCGCCGCCGGCCCGGCCGCGGCCGGGGCGGTTGCGGCCGGCGCCGGCGCGGGCCGCCGCGCCGGTTCGCGCCGCGGCGCCGAGGCCTCTACCGCCGCCGCGCCAGTCACGACGCCTCGGACTGCAGGTAGGCGCTGCGCTCGCTGGCCTGCAGCACCTCGATCACCGGCGCCAGGTTGCCGAGCAGCACCTCCTCCAGCTTGTACAGCGTCAGGTTCACGCGGTGATCGGTCACCCGGTTCTGCGGAAAGTTGTAGGTGCGGATGCGCTCCGAGCGGTCGCCGGAGCCGATCTGGCTGCGGCGGAACTCGGCCCGTTCCCGTTCCGCCTTCGCCTCCTCCGCCTCCAGTAGCCGGGCGCGCAGCACGCGTAGCGCCTTGGCCTTGTTCTTGTGCTGCGACTTCTCGTCCTGGCAGGTCACCACCACGCCGCTCGGCACGTGGGTTATGCGCACCGCCGAGTCGGTGGTGTTCACGCTCTGCCCGCCCGGCCCGGAGGAACGGAACACGTCAATGCGCAGCTCCTCCGGCTTGAGCGCCACCTCGGTCTCCTCCGCTTCCGGCAGCACCGCCACGGTGACCGCGGAGGTGTGGATGCGGCCGCTCGACTCCGTTACCGGCACCCGCTGCACGCGGTGGCCGCCGCTCTCGTAGCGCAGATGGGCAAACACGTCGGTGCCGCTGATGGAGTAGATCAGCTCCTTGAAGCCGCCTACCTCGGTGCCGTGACTGGAAAGAATCTCCCGCTTCCAGCCGTGCAGGTCGGCGTACTTGCCGTACATGCGGTACAGGTCGGCGGCGAACAGGGTAGCTTCGTCGCCGCCGGTGCCGGCGCGGATCTCCATGATCACGTTCTTGCGGTCGCGCGGGTCCTTGGGAATCAGCAGCACCCGCAGCTCCGCCACCAGCGCCTCGCGCTCCCGTTGCAGGCCGGCCAGCTCCTCGCGGGCCAGTTCCGCCAGCTCCTCGCTGGGGTCGGCCAGCAGGTGGCCGGTCTCGGCGATTTCCCGATCCAGCTCCTGCAGCCGCCGGTAGCCGGCGGCGATCGGGGTCAGCGCGGCGTGCTCCTGCATCAGCTCGCGGGTGCGGCGCTGATCCTTGAACAGCGCCGGGTCGGCGATGGCGCGTTCCAGCTCGCGGTGGCGGGCGGCGGCGCTGCTCAGGCGGCGCGTCAGGGAAGCTGCCGGGTCATTTTCCATGGCGTTTCAGGCGGCGCTCCCGGAGCCGCTCCCGTAGCCGCGGCCTGGCTGGCGCCGGAACAGGAAGCCGAACAGGCTGCCGCAGACGCCGCCCGCGATGTGGGCGAACTGGGAAATGCTGTCCTCCGCGAACGCGCCTACCACCTCGCGCGCCAGGTACACCACCACCACCAGGATGAAGGTGAGCGGGATCTCCCCGCTGGCGATGTTGGTGAACGAACTGAGCAGGATCATCATAAACACCACGCCGCTCGCCCCCATCAGGCCGGTATCCAGGAACAGGACGTTGATCACCCCGGTGACCAGCGCGGTGACCAGCATCATGCCCAGCAGCGGGCCGGAGTGGTACTTCTCTTCCAGTATCGGCCCGATCAACAGGATGAGCGAGAAGTTGGCCACCAGATGGGTCCAGTCCTGGTGCCCGGCGGCGTGGGAAATCAGCCGGAAGTAGCTCACCGGAGACTGGCCGTCGAAGGTCGGCGGCACCGCGAAGTAGACCCGCGACACCTGGCCGTTGGTGAGCAGATCCGCCACCAGCACCGCGACGCAGATCAGGGCGTAGGAAAGTACCGCCGGCGAGTTGTAACGGATCTTCATGGTCGTGCTCCCACCAGGTCCAGGACCCGGGCGGTGGCCTCGGCCAGCGCCTGCTCGTCGACCGCTTCCAGCCGCAGCCGCAGCAGCGGTTCGGTGTTGCTCGGCCGCAGATTGAACCAGAACCGGTCACAGCTCACGCTCACCCCGTCCAGTTCGTCTTCAAGGCCGCCGGCGAAGGAGTCCCGCACCCGCTGCAGCGCCGCGTTCGGGTCGAGCCGATCGAGGCGAACGTTGATCTCCTCCTGCTGCACGTAGCGCGCCCGCAACGGCGCCGCCAGCTCCGACAGCGGGCGCCCGCGCTGCAGCAGCAGGTTGAGCAGCACGCCGAGCCCGTAGATGGCGGACTCGGTGTAGAAGGAGCCGCTCACCCGGAAGTAGAGGTGCCCGGAGGTCTCGTTGCCGTACAGCGCGCCGGCGCTCACCATCGCCGCGTACAGGTTACTGTACCCGACCGGGGCCTTTACCGGGATGCCGCCGGCGGCGGCGATCGCCTCCGGGAATACCCGCGAGGAGATCAGGTCGTAGGCGATGGCGGCGCCCGGCTCCCGCTCCAGCAGGGCGCCGGCGATCAGCGCCCCGGCGAAGTAGCTTTCCAACGGGCGCCCGGTCTCGTCGAAGAACAGGATGCGGTCGCCGTCTCCGTCCAGCACCGCGCCCAACACCGCCCCGGCGCGCGGCACCGCGGCCGCCACTTGGCGCTGGCTGGCCGCCTCCAGCGGGTTGGGCGGATGCGCGGGAAACGAACCGTCGGGGGTGGCGTTGAGAATGACGGCGTCCAGCCCCAGGCGCGCCGCAGCCGCCTCCAGCAGCCGTCCGGCGGAGCCGTTGGAGGCGTCCACCACCACCTTCATGCCGCGCACCTCCGGCCGCACGTGGGCGGTGGCGAACGCCACGTAATCCTGCAGCGCGTCGCCCGGCAGCGCGGCGAGCGGCGGATACGGTGCCGCCGGCGCGGCAAGCGCCGCCGGCGGGCCGGCGTCCTCGGCCACCGCGGCCTCGATGGCGCGCAGCCCGGTGGCGGCGCTCACCGAGCCGCCGTTGCCGTCGAACAGCTTGAAGCCGTGATACTGCGGCGGATTGTGGGACGCGGTGGCCATTACCCCGGCGCCGTAGCCGTGCCGCATCTGCAGATAATGCAGGGCCGGGGTGCTGATGCAGCCGGCGTCGTGCAGCGTGCTGCCGGCGCTGGCGGCGCCGGCGCCGAAGGCGCGCAGCAACTCCGCCGAGTGGGTGCGCGCGTCGGCCGCTCCCAGCAGCTCCTTGGCGCCGCTGAAGCGGGCAAAGGCGCGCCCGATCCGAAACGCCAGCGCGGCGTCGATCTCGGCGCCGTACACGCCGCGCACGTCATACGTCTTGAACGCGCTCATCGGGCCGCGGCGCCGCTCCCCGCCGTGGTCCGTTCCGCCTCCTCCCAGGCAGCGGTGGCGGCCTGCTGCGCGCTGCCGTTGGCCTGCAGCTTGCGCTTCAACTCCCGCACCCGCGCGCCGTCGGTGTAGATCAGCGGATTGCTGAGCTGCTCCTGCAACCGGCGCTCGGCCTGCTGCAGCCGGTCCAGCTCGTCGAGCAGCCCCTGCTGGCGGCGGCGCAGCGCTTCCGGCCCCTGCGGCCCGCGCCGCCGCGCCTGACCGCGGCCGCCCGCGCCGCGCGGCCGCCGCGGCGACCGCTCCGGGCCAGGCGCCGCCGCCGGCGCCGGCGCCGGCGCAGCCGCGGCTCCCGTCATTGCCGCGCCCCGCTTCCACTGAAAATAGTCCCAGCCGCCGTGATAGAGGCGCACCTGATCACGGGTCACCTCCAGCACCTTGGTGGCGAGCTGCGCGATGAAGTATTCGTCGTGGGAGGCGAACACCAGGGTGCCGGCGTAGCGCCGTAGCGCCTCGGTGAGGACGCCAATGGCGCTCAGGTCAAGGTGGCTGGTGGGCTCGTCAAGCAACAGCAGGTTGGCCGGCTGCAGCAGCAACCGGACCAGCGCCACCCGGCTGCGCTCGCCGCCGCTGAGCACCTGCAGCGGCTTGAACGCGTCGTCGCCGCTGAACAGGAACGCGCCGAGCAGGTTGCGCAGCCGCGGCATCATCTCGCCCGGGGCAACCGCCTCCATCTCCTCCAGCACGCAGTGGCTGCCGGTCAGTTGCTCGGCGCGGTCCTGGGCGTAGTACCCGACCGTGACCCCGGCGCCCAGCCGCACCTGCCCCGCGTTCACCGGCGCGGCCCCGGCCAGGGCGCGCATCAGGGTCGACTTGCCAACGCCGTTGTCGCCCACCAGCGCCAGGCGGTCGCCCCGGTCCAGCTCCAGGTCCAGGCCGCGAATGACCTGCCGTTCGCCGTAGGAGAGGCTCAGGCCCGCCACCCCGAGCGCCCGCCGGCCTCCCTTCGGCGCCGGTGGAAAGCTGAAGGCGAGGTGCGATTGCACCGGCGGCGGATCCAGCCGCGGCAGCCGTTCGAGCTGCTTGACGCGGCTCTGCACCAGCCGCGCCTTGGAGGCGTTGGCGCGGAACTTGCGCACGAATGCTTCCATGCGCGCGATCTCCTCCTGCTGGCGTTCGTAGGCGGCGGCCATCTGCTCCAGCTCCGCTGCGCGGCGCTGCAGGTACTCCGAGAACAGGCCGGGATAGGTGCGTAGCCGGCCGCGGTAGATCTCGGCCACGCGGTCGCAGGTGCGGTCCAGCAGCGTGCGGTCGTGGGCCACCAGCAGAAACCCGCCGGGGTAGCCGCGCAGGTAACCCTCCAGCCATTGGCGCGCTTCCAGGTCGAGGTAGTTGGAGGGCTCGTCAAGGAGCAGCAGGTCGGAGCCCTGCAGCAGCAGCTTGGCCAGGGCGATGCGCATCTGCCAGCCGGAGGAGAACGCCGCGGTCTCCCGGCCGGCGTCGCGCGGGCGGAACCCCAGGCCGCGGCTCACGCGGTCGAGGCGCGCGGCGCGCTCGGCGGCGCCGTCCGGGCTCACCCGCTCGCTGAGCTGCGCGTAACGCTCCAGCAGGCGGTCGAGGCCCGCGCCGTCGCCGGCCGCGGCCATCTCCTCCTCGACCTGCCGCTGCTCACGTTCGGCGGCGAGCTCGGCGGTGAACGCGAGCGCCAACTCCTCCTGCAGGGTGCGCCCGGCGTGTTCCACTCCGGATTGCGCCAGGTAGGCTATGCTGACGCCGCGCCGGGTGATGACGCGGCCGCGGTCGGCGCCGCCCTGCCCGGCAATGATGCGCAGCAGCGTGGACTTGCCGCTGCCGTTGGCTCCGCACAGGGCGATGCGGGCGCCCCGGTCGATGGTCAGACTGACCCCCTCCAGCACCACCTGCTCGCCGTACGCCACCGCTACGTCGGTTACCGTTACCATTTGCGTTGCGCGCCAAGTGTAGCATCAGCCGCCGCCGGCTGTTGAGATGGCGGGCGCGGGCGCAAAGAAGGAGAAGTACATCACCACCGGAGTGCTGCTTACCGCGGTGACCTGCAGGGTAACCGGGTCCGGCTCCGCCGGGGTCAACCTGATGCCGTTGCCGTCGTACTCCGCCAGCAGGGTGAGCTCCGCCGCCGGCTCCACCTCCGGTTTGGGGGCCGCCGGGCGCGGCGCGGCGGGCGGTTCGGCGGCGGGCGGCGCGGCGGCGGCGGGTGTCTCGGCCGCGGCGGCGGGGGGCTCCGGCTCGCCGGCGGCGGGCAGGACGGGCGGCGCGGCCGGTTCGGCGGCGGGCGGTGGGTCCGCGGGCGCTCCGGCGTCCGCTCCGGTGGGCACGGGAGCAGCCGGGGGCGTTACCGGCGCGGGGGGCCCGCTGGTTACGGTTCCGGCTGCGGCGGCGGGCGCGGCGGGAACGGCGGGGTCCCCGTCAGGCGGCGGGTCGAACAAAAAAGTAATGACCTGGTCGTAGCGTCCGGCCAGCTCCGGCCCCGGTTCGTAGCGAAAGTCCACGCGCCCGGTGCCGGGCAGCCCCGGCGGCAGCAGCCCCGGAACCAGTCCCCCGAAGCCGCGCCAACGATAGCCGCGCTCCGCCCCCAGCTCGATGGTGCCGTAACCGGTGCTGCGCCAGCGCGCGCCGCGCGCCGCCAAGTCGGCGTAGAGTTGATCGCGGCGCGCCCGCTCCGCGGCGATCAACTCGGCCACGTCGCTGCTCAGCGCCACGAACACCCGCGTCACCGCGCGCCCCGCGGCGGTGTAGGAGACCGCCAGCCGGGAGGCGCTCTGCACCGTGAGCCGCAGGCCGCCCACCGTGTCGCCGCGGCGCAGCAGATAGCGGCCGTCGCCGACCCGCTCAATGTTCTCGTAGGCGAACTCGCGCGTCCCCGCGGCGGTGACCAGCCGGAACACCTGCGCCTCGGGATCGGGAAACAACCCGTACTCGGCGCGGAACCGGTCCAGGTCGTAGCGCCCCGTAATTACCATGGCGCGGAACTCGCCGGGCCGCCACACCGTAGCGAGCACGTGATCAAGCGTCGCGTCCTCGCTCCGCAGGCGCAACGCTTCGGGGTACGGATCGCCGCGCGTCTCGAATACCGGCAGAAACTCCCCGAAGGTATAGCCGCTGACGCCGCCTTCGGTGAGCAGGTGGTACCAGTAGTTCTCGTACACGCCGACCTGGTCCGGCTGCGGCTCCCGCTGCAGTACCTTGACCACCTCGCCGTCGCGCAGCTTGTAAACGATGTCGGCGGTAGCCGACGCCTCGGCGCGTACCGGCAGACCGTTGCGCGCGGCGTACGCGTAGCTTGCGGCGTAGGGCATGTACTGCTCCGCGAAGGCGGCGGCCGGCTCCGGCTCCGGGAACACGCGTACCCGCCAGCGCGCCACCGGCACCGGTTCCTCGCCGCGTTCGCCCTCGGGCGCCGCACGGCGCACCACATAGCGATCTTCGATGGTGGACTCTTCCATTACCTCGACGGCGGCCGCCGCGGGCAGTGCGCCGCCGGCGCTCCACAGCACCACGCCGTAGCCGCGCGGCGCCGGTTCGCAGGCCGCCACCAGCAGCAGCGCCAAGAGGCCGGCGGCGGCGGTGACTGCGCCTGAACGCAGCATGATCACGCGCGCGCGCCGGCGCCGGGAGGCTCTCCGCGCCGCGGCACCTGCAGCGTCTGTCCGGGGTGCAGGACGCTGGTCGGGCGCAGGCCGTTGGCGGAGGCCAGCGCTTCGACGGTGGTGTCGTGCAGGCGCGCGATTCTCCATAGCGAGTCACCGGTCACGACGTGGTAGTCGGCTTCGAAGGGGCGTTCGTCGCGCGGCGCCGGGAACTGCACCGCGGCGGGGTCAACGCCGCGCACCACCGGAATGAGGAGCCCGGCGCCGACCAGCATGCGGCGCGGACTCACCCCGGCATTGTAATGGCGAATCAGGGCGACGCTCACCCGGAACGCCTCGGCCAGCTCGGACATGGTGTCGCCGCTACGGATGACGTGCCGGTGCAGCCGCACCAGGCCGCCCGCCGGGTCCTCCAGCGCGGCCAGCAGGTGGGGGTAAGAGTCCGCCGGCACCTTGAGCAGGTAGGACTCGGCGCCGCGCCCGGTCGGAGTCAGACCGTAGATCAGTTCCGCGTTGGCCTGCTCCAGCACCTCGCGGGAGATGCCGCTGAGCTCACCGAGCTGGCGCAGCTCCACGCCGGGCGGCACCGTAACCCGTTGCCAGCGGGTGAGATCTTCCAGCGCCGGCGAGTCGCCGGCAGGGTGGCTGCGCAACGCCTGCACCAAGCCAAAGAAGCGGGGCACGAACTCGCTGGTCTCGCGCGGCAGCAGTCCGCGGCGGCGCAACTCCCAGAAGTCGTGCGTGCCCCCCCGCTGCACGTCGCGGCGCACGCGGCCCAGCCCGGCGTTGTAGGCCGCCAGCGCCAGCTCCCAGCTTCCCAGGTCGCGCCGGTTTTCCTCCAGGATGCGCAGCGCCGCCTCGGTGGCCTTCCAGAAGTCGCGCCGCTCGTCGAGCAGATCATCCACCACCAGTCCGTGCAGCCGGGCCGTGCCGCGCATGAGCTGCCACAGGCCGACCGCGCCCGCCGGCGAGAGGGCGGTCCCGATGTACGCCGACTCGATCGCCGGCAGAAACAGCAGCTCCGCCGGCATCTCCCGCTGCTCCAACTGCCGCAGCACGTGGTCGGCGTAGAAGGCGGTCCGCCCCAGGACGCGCTGCACCCAGGGCCGCCACTCGGCGCTGGAGAAGGTGGCGGCGTAGGACGCCACCCGCGGGTGGTCGGGAATCTCCATCGACGCCGGCACCGCGTCCAGCAGGTGCTGGGCCGCGCCCGGCAGCGCGCCGGCGGCCAGCAGCACCGCCGCGGCCACCGCCCGCACCCGGCCCGCGCCCGGCAGGGGCCGGCCAGAGCAACGTGAAATACGCATGGTCATAGTTTCTCGCCCAGGAATATGCCGGCCCACTCCCAGCGGCCGTCCAGCTCGGGATCGGCCTTGAAGTCGACGCGCCGGAAATAGAGGTACCAGGTCGGGACCCGGTACGACCAACCGGTGGTGCGCAGAAACGCCTCGTTGGCGTTGGAGTCCGCGTCCAGCTCGTCGTCGAAGCGGACTCGCGCCAGCGGGAACGCGGCCAGGTCGAATACCTGCGCGGCGCTCTCGTCGGCCACCTGCTGCTCCCACGACATAGTGAAGAAGCCGGACTTGGAGCGCAACCGGTTCAGCGCGCCCCGGTCGCGGCGGCTGACGGCGTCCCCGATCGCCGCTATCAGCGCGCCGAGATCCTCCATCACCCAACTCTTGTCGGAATAGTGGAGATTTACCTTGTCGAGGATCTCGCGGTACACGTTGGGAAACCCTGGGATCACGGCGGGGTGCTGCAGGTACACGCGGTAGGCCTGCACCGCCTGCTCCCACTCACCGGCCGCCTCGTAGGCGCGGGCGAGGAAGAAGTGGCTGCGCCCCGGATCGAGGGCGCCGTGAAAGCGCCCGATCAGCTCCCGGTGCAGCTCCACCAGGCGCTGCGGGTCGCGTTCCAGGGCGATCAACTCGGTGAGCGCCGCCAGGTGGATGGAACGCCCTCTGACCAGGGCGTCGGGATGGTTGAGCGCGCGCTCGTAGTAGCGAGCGGCCTGCGGGGCCGAGTCCAGTTCCCGGTACCCCTCGGCCACCGACATCAGGTGGAAGGCGTTGTAGGGGTCGGCGGCGTGCTGCTCGACGTAGGTAGTGAGAAACAGGAGCCGCCGCTGCGGCTCGCCCGCGGCGCGCAGCACCTTGGAGATCTCCCGTACGATTACGAAGCGCAGTTCGGCGCCGGTCTCCTGCTCCAACAGGGCCAGCAGCTCGGTGAGCTGGCGGTCGTACCGGCGGTTCCCGGTACGGTATTCGGGGTAGTCGCCGCCGCACGCGGCCAGCAGCGCGGCCAGCGCCAGCACCCCGCCCGCCGCGGCGGCGCGGCGGACGGCGCGGGCCGCCCTAGAACGCAATCGCCAGGTCGAGGCCGAAGTCGAGTTGGAACCCACGCACCAACTCTTCAATGGTGTTGGGATTGTTCAAAGGTTCGTCGTCAAGAGAGTCGAGATCGGCGAACGGCATGCGGTACACCATGCTGCCGCGCGGCGCCACGGCGACCGGCCCCCACACGAACTGATAGCCGAGTTGAGTGACGATGCCGAGGCGGAACCCCGGCGCCTCGGTTGCGGCGCCATCCTTGAGGTGCAGGTAGCCGGGCGCCAGCCCCAGGCCGGCGAAGAACCCCTCGGGAGCGTTGTTCTGCGGGTAGTAGTTGGCGCCGAGGTCGGCGTACAGCTCCCAGTATTCCCAGTCCTCCGGCACCAGCGCGCGCTCCCCCTGCCACACCACGCCCCACCTGGGCTCGTAGAACACGGGGCGCACGAAAATGCTCAGATCGTTGCGAACAAGCTGCTGGAACGTCGCGCTGTAGACCCCGAACAACGGGGCGGCGAGGTTGGCGCCGATCAGGGTGTCGCGGTCGTGGCCGTCGGCGAAGGCCGGGCTGCCCGCCGCCAACAAAACGGCCAGCGCGCTGCAGGTGATGATTCGTCGCATGCGGCGAATCTTCGCCGGGGGGAATCACCGCGTCAAGGCGAGCGCGGCGACCCCGTAGTGGGTGGTGGCGGTGCGGAACCAGTCGATCACCTCGGGATGGTAGGGAATGCCGTTGGCGCGGCGGTCGGCCTCGGTGCGCGCCTCGGGGTAACCGGAGTAGAGCACCCGGCCCGCGCCGGAGACCGCCGGGCACTCCAGCAGGTCGGTGAGGTACTGGTCCAGATCGGCCATGAACTCCTGCGGGTCGCAGAAGCAGGCGATGTCGTATGCCAGGAAGTGATGCACCGAGCCGGCCCGCCGCCGCGGCCCCGCGCCGGCGGCGCACAGCACGCTGGTGATGATCTCGCCGATCACCGACAACGCGTAGCCTTTCTGCGAACCGCCTTCGCGGGTGGAGCCGAGCGGCAGCATCATGTACTTCTCCGGCAGCGGAGACTCTTCCATGATCGGGTTGCCCTCGTGGTCGGTAATCCACCCCGGCAGGACGGTTTGCCCCAGCCGCCGCGCCAGGCCCAGCTTGTTGCCCGCCACCACGCTGGGGGAGGCGTCGTACACGAACGGCGGATTGCGCCGCGCCGGCGCCGCGAACGCCATGGCGTTGAGCCCCAGCAGCGGCTGCGTGCCGTAGGTGGGCACCATGGTCACGCCGCCGGAGGTGGTGGCTTGCCCCAGCATGGTGTGCTCCAGCGCCATGTGGGCGTAGTAGGCGCAGGGGCCGAGGTGGCGGCAGTTCATGACCGACACCGAGCCGATGCCATACTCGGAGGCGCGCCTGATCGCCTCCTTCATTGCCGCCGGCGAGACCACCATGCCGTGGCCGCCGTCGCCGTCGATCACGCAGGTGGCCTTGTGGTCGCGCGCCACGCGCCAGCTCGGCGCCGGGTTGATGGCGCCGCCGTCGAGCCCGCGCAGGTAGGAGCGGAGCATGTTGCTCACGCCGTGGGTATCGATGCCGCGCAGGTCGGCGTACAGCAGCACGTCCGCGGTCTGGCGCGCGTCGGCCTCCGGCATGCCCGCCGCCTGCAGGAGCTGCTCGGTGGTCCGACGCACCTCCGCGGCCGCGACGCGGACCGCAATCTCCTTGGGAACCTGGAATTTTTTCAGCACCTCGGCCTCCGCGGCGGCAGGGTATCATATTCCTGCGCGGACGGTGGTGGGTGCGCGCGGCGCGCGCGGGCGGGCGGCGGTCCGCCTGCCTATTGAGCCCCCGGCGGGCGGCCGGCTACACTCCGGGCCCAGCGCAACCGGCCGCCAGCGAAGCGCGGCGGCCGCCAACGGGAGGACGCGTGGGCCAATACATCACCATGACCGGCGCGGGGCTGCAGGTCCCCGACCGCCCCCTCATCCCCTTCATCGAAGGGGACGGCACCGGGCCCGACATCTGGGCCGCGGCGGTGCGCGTATTCGACGCCGCGGTGGCGCAGGCCTACGGCGGCGCCGGCCGCGGCGTGGAGTGGGTGGAGGTGCTGGCCGGGCAAAAGGCGTTCGACCGCACCGGCAGTTGGCTGCCGGAGGCCACCGAAACGGCGTTTCGCGAGCATCTCGTGGGCATCAAGGGGCCGCTCACCACGCCGGTGGGCGGCGGCATCCGCAGCCTCAACGTGGCCCTGCGCCAGCGTCTCGACCTGTACGTGTGCCTGCGCCCGGTAAAGTACTACCCCGGCGTGCCGTCGCCGGTGCGGGCGCCGGAGCGGGTCGACATGGTGGTGTTCCGGGAGAATACCGAGGACGTCTACGCCGGGTTCGAGGTGGCGGCGGGCAGCGCCGAGGCGGCCAAGCTGCTGGCCTTCCTGCGGCAGGAGTTGGGCTGGTCGGTGCGCGCCGACTCCGGCGTCGGCATCAAGCCGATCAGCCGCACCGGCACCGAGCGCCTGGTGCGGGCGGCAATCGACTACGCCATCGCCAACGGCCGCCGCAGCGTGACCCTGGTGCACAAAGGCAACATCCAGAAGTTCACCGAGGGCGCGTTCCGGGAGTGGGGCTACCAGGTGGCCGCCGAGCACTACCCGGAGCAGACGCTGACCTGGGACGACCTGGATGGCGACCCGCCACCGGGCAAGATTCTGATCAAGGACACCATCGCCGACATCTTCCTGCAGCAGGTGCTGACCCGGCCGGCGGAGTTCGACGTGGTGGCGACCATGAACCTGAACGGCGACTACATCTCCGACGCGCTGGCCGCGCAGGTGGGCGGCATCGGCATCGCCCCCGGCGCCAACGTCAACTATCGGAGCGGCCACGCGATCTTCGAGGCGACCCACGGCACCGCGCCCAAGTACGCGGGCAAGAACGTGATCAACCCGTCGTCGGTGATCCTTTCGGGGGTGATGTTGTTCGAGTATCTCGGCTGGCGCGAGGCGGCGCGGCTGATCGACCGGGCGCTGACCCGCACCATCGGCGAGCGGTACGTTACCTACGACTTTGCCCGCCTCATGGAAGACGCCACCCAGGTTACCACCAGCGCGTTCGCGGACCGGATCATCGCCCACCTGCGCGCGCAGCCGGGCGGTGCCGGCGTTCCTTCCTGCTAATTGCAGATCGCAGACCGTAGCGCCCCCTCCCGGCGGCTGGAAGCAGCGTTAGCCGCCCGCCGCCGCCGGCGCAGGTGGTGGGCGTTGCCGGCGGCGTGGCTCCTGGCGTGCGGCGCGGCCGCCCCGGCGGCGGCGCGCGACACGGACGGCGAGCTTGACGCCGACTTCGCGCAGGTGGTGGCGGCGGGCGACTACCACTACGCACGCAGCCGCCGCGCCGGCGTGTTCCTGTCGCGGGACGGGGGGCGCACCTGGCAGCCGCGTAGCGCCGGCCTGCCGCACCGGGTGGTGCACCCGTTTCCGCAGCCGCCGGAGTACCGCCACCTCACCTCGCTCGGCGTCGACCCGCGCGACCCGCGGCGGGTGGCGGCCACCACCGCGCGCGGCGTCTACCTGAGCGAGGACGCCGGCGCGTCGTGGCACGCGATACCGGTCGGCGAGCCGATACGCGACGTCGCCTACTTCACCAGCGTGGCGCCGTCGCCGCATGACGCTGACGCCCTGCTGCTCGGCACCTCGTTCAACGGGATCTACGAAACCGGCGACCGCGGCGCGACCTGGCAATACCTCACGCTCCCGAGCGACGCTCTGGTTTTCGACACCGACTATATTGAGGAGGCGGCGGCGCTCAGCTACGATCCGGGCGCGGCCGCCGCCGTGGCCGTGCTCGCCGGCTTCGACGGCGGCGTGTACTACCATCCCGACCGGCGCGCCCCGGCCGCGGCGGAGGGCGCCGGCCAGTGGCGGCGCTACCCGGTGCCGGAGGCGGCCACCACCCACCTGAGCTTCGCGCGGCAGGGCGCCGACTGGGTGCTGCAGGCCGGGCACGGCGCCGCGCGTTGGCGCCTCACCGAAGCCGGCGCCTGGGCGCCCGCGCCGCGCGCGCCGGCCGCGGCGCAGGGGCGCACGCGGCCGCGGGCAAGCGGTACGCCGGGTGCGGGGGCAGGGGCGGCGGCTCCTCCCGCGGCGGCCGCCGCCCCGGCCCGCCCGCGGGCGGCGCGGTCCGGCATCCCGATGGCGCCGCCGCCGCCCGGCAGCCTTCCCGCGGCGCTGGGGCCGGAGCCGGAACCGGCGCCCCCGGAACGGGCGCCGCGCGCAAACAGCGGCGCCGGGCAGCCGCGCGCGGAGGCGGGGCAGCGTAGCGGCATCTACCTGAGCGCCGGCAGCGCGGCCGCGCGGCTGCCGGAGTTCCTGGAGTTCCTGCGCCACCACGGCCTCAACTCGTTTGTGGTCGACCTCAAGGACGATCTCGGCTACCTGACCTACGACTCGGCGGTGCCGCTGGCGCACGAGATGGGCGCCGTGCGCCCTTGGATCAAGGTGGATGAGCTGGTGGCGCAGGCGCACGCCGCCGGCATCTACGTCATCGCCCGCCTGGTAGTGTTCAAGGATCGGTTCCTCTATGGGTGGCAGGATCATCGCTTGGCGGTATGGGACCGCGAGCGGGACGCGCCCTGGCGCCATCTCATCGAGACCGCCTCCGGCGGCGAGGACAATGCCGACGCGGACGCCGGAGGCGCGGGCGAGGCGGATGCCGAAGGCGAGAGCGAGGAGCCGACCTTCGAGCAACGCGAGTTCTGGGTTGATCCCTTCGCCGCGGAGGTGTGGGAGTACAACGCCGCAGTAGCCGCCGAGCTGGCCGCGCGCGGCGTGGATGAGATTCAGTTCGACTACATTCGCTTTCCCTCGGACGGCCCGGTGCGGCTCGCCGGCTACCGCCACCGCCGGCCCGGAATGAGCCGCGGCGATGCCATCGAGTCGTTTCTGGCCGTGGCGCGGGAGCGCGTGCAGGTACCGATCGGCACCGACCTGTTCGGCTACAATTCCTGGTACCGGAGCGGCAACTGGATCGGCCAGAACATCGAAGTGCTCTCCGAGTACGTGGACGTGATCAGCCCGATGTACTATCCGTCCCACTTTCCGCGCCGCTTCCTGCCCCACCACGGCTACCTGGAGCGCGCCCGCGTCATCTACGAGCGCGGCGTGCGGCGGGCGCAGCGTCTGGTGCAGGGCCGGAGCTACGTCCGTCCCTACGTGCAGGCATTCCTCATCGGCGGCGAGCTGAACATGAACGAGCAGGAGTACGGCCGGTACCTGGCGCAGCAGCTCGCCGGCAGCCGCAAGGGGGGCGCGTCCGGCTTTACCCTGTGGAACGCATCGAATCGGTACTATATGGTCACCGAGCCGCTGCAGCCCTACCTGAGGTAACCAATAGGTGAGGACGATGAGGAGGGAAAGAAGATGAGAGTGGGTCTGGCGATTCTGGCCGGCGCCCTGCTGCTGGCGAGCTGCGTCACCGAACGGCCCGAGCTGGCCGCGGACCTTACTCCCGCGGAGTACTTCCAGCGGGCGCAGGAGGCGGCGGCGCGGCAGGCGTACGACTTGGCCCTGCGCTGGTACGCCGCGTTCCGCCAGCGGTTCGCGGACGACCCGGCGGGGGAGCACACCGCGCGCCTGCTCTGGGCCGAGTACGAAACCGCGTTCCTGTATCACAAGATGGACGACGACGAGACCGCGCTACGGCTGCTGCGCGAACTGGTGCGCCGCTACGAACTGCCGGCCGCCGCCAACTATCCGCCCGGCCCCAACATCCTGGCGCAACGGGTCATCCGCGAGCTCGATCCCCCGGAGGAAGCCGCGCAGCCCTGACCGCACCTGACCCAAAAAGCGGCGGCGACGGCGCGCGGTGGTATGGGGCATGCAACCGCTATCACACCGCACCGCGCGCGCTGCGCGCATCGTTTCGCTGGCCATCGCCGCCTGGGGCTGCCTGGGCTGCGAACCTATCGGCCACGCGCTGGTGGAGGACGTCGATCTCCTGCCGCCGGTGTTCAACGGGATTACGGTAACCTCCGCCACCACCGTCATCGCGCAATTCGACGAACCGGTTACCATGACGGCGGATACGGTGGCCATCGACCCGGGGCTGACGATATCCGCGGTCAGCGGCGGCGCGGCGGTGACCATCACCACGGCGGCGCCGCTGGCCCCCGGCAAGGAATACACCCTGCGCACCACGGCGCGCGACGAGCGCGGCAACAGCACCACCTTCGTGGCGCGCTTCTGGGGGTACAACCCGCGCCCGCCGAAGCTGGTAATCAACGAGTTCACCACCCAGGGCTCCAAGCGGCGGCCGGACGCGATCGAGCTGTACGTCACGCGCGGCGGCAACCTGGGCGGGGTGGCCGTGTACGACGGCTGCGCCGGCAACTACCGCGACCTGGTGGTGCTGCCGGCGGTGGAAGTGGCGGCCGGTGACTTTATCGTCATCCACGCCACCGCCAACGGGCTCGGCGAGGACGAGCACGCCGGCCCCGACGAGTCGAGCCACGAGTTGGCCCTGCCGGGGGTATGGGACTTCTGGATGGAGGAGGGTACCGGCCTGTCGGGGAAGAACGGGGTGCTCACCGTGCACGCGGCGCCGGACGGCGCGCTGCTCGACGGCGTGCTCTACAGCAGCCGCACCTCGGATTCGGACGAGCGCTACCGCGGCTTCGGCAGCAAGGCGACCATGCTGCGCGCCGACCGCCTGGCGGAGCTGGGCGGCTGGCGCTTCGCCGGCGAACGAATCGCGCCGGAAGACGCGATCAGTTCCGCGGCCACCACCTCCACCCGCTCGCTGAGCCGGGACAGCGCCGCCACCGATACCGACGGCGCCGCCGACTGGCACACGGTGCCGACCCGCAAGGCCAGCTTCGGCGCCCACAACAGCGACGAGGTACATAGCGCCTGAAAGGCGGCGCCGGGAGTGGCCGGGGTGGCCGCAAGCTCGCCACGGCCACCCCGGTAGGTCGCCTGCGCGGGGTAAGGCTGGCCTACCACCCGTAGGCAGGCTTACACGTAAGCCTTGAACATCCCTTCGATTTTCTCGCGCGGGACGGCGCCCACCTGCTGGCCGACCACCTCGCCGTCCTTGAACAGCAACAGGGTGGGGATGCTGACGATGTTGTACTGCTGCGCGATCGCGCCGTTGTCGTCGACGTCGACCTTGGCGACCTTCAACTTGCCGGCGTAGTCCTGCGAAATCTGCTCCAGCACCGGGGCCACCATCTTGCACGGCATGCACCATTCGGCCCAGAAGTCGACCACTACGGGCGTCTCCGATTGGATCACTTCGGCGGTGAAGTTGTCCTGGGTAATTGTCACTTCGGCTGACATAACGGCGTCAATATACTTACGGGAGCGCGTTTCTAGGAAGCGCCCAGCGCCGCCGCGGCGTCGGCCATCAGGCGCCGCGGCGCGGCGTTCGGGTGGCGGCGCAGCAGTTGTACGAACCAGGTGCCCACCACCACGTAGGCCACGTGCGGGGCCAGCGCGGCGACCTGGGCGCGGTCGCGGATGCCGAAGCCGGCCAGCGGTTGCCCGCCGAGCGCACGGATGGCGCGCAGGAAGGCCAGATTGTCGGCGCCGATTTCGGTGTAGCTGCCGGTGATGCCTTTGCGCAGCGCGGCGTACACCCACTTGCCGGCCGCGCGGCTCACGATCATGCGCAGCCGTTCCGGCAACGTGGTGGGCACCACCACCGGGATCACCGCGAGGCCGGCGTCCGCCCCGGCCGCGTACAGCCCCTCGTCGTAATCGGGCGGCAGGTCGGGCGCGATGAGCGCGCCGGCGCCGGCCTCCCGGCAGCGCCGCACGAAGCCGGCCACGCCGTTTTGGAAAATCGGGTTGGCGTAGCTCATGACCGCGATCGGGACCTCGGTGCAGGCGCGCAACGCGGCGACCAGCTCGAACCCGCGTTCGCAGGTAAAGCCGGCCTGCAGCGCGGCGTCGCAGGCTGCCTGAATGTGCGGCCCGTCGGCGGTGGGATCGCTGAACGGAAACTGCACCTCCAGGAACGCCGCGCCGCCGTCCAGCAGCCCCTTGCCCACTTCCAGCGACGCCTCCCAATCCGGGAACGACGCCACCAGGTGCGCCATGAGCGGCGCGCTCACGCCAGCGCCTCCGGCGCGCCGGCCAGCACGGCCGCCTCCCGTTCCAGGAACTCGCGCCAGCGGTCGCGGTCCAGCTCCCGCGCCAGAATGAACAGGTCCTTGTCGCCGCGCCCCGACATGTTGATCACCAGGTGTTCGGTCCGCGGCCGGCGGCGCGCCTCCTGCAGCGCTACGGCGCCGGCGTGGGCCGACTCCAGGGCCAGCACGATCCCCTCGTGGCGGGCGAACTGCCGCACCGCGTCCAGCGCCTCGGCGTCCGAGGCGGTGGTGAACCGTACCCGGCCGCGGCGCCCCAGCTCGGCGAGCTGCGGGCCGACGCCGGGGTAGTCGAGCCCGGCGGACACCGAGTGGGTCTCGGCAATCTGGCCGTCGTCGGTGGTCAGGAACAGCGACTTGTAGCCGTGGGCGATCGCCGGGCGCCCGTGCCCGCTCAGGCGCGAGGCGTGGTCGCCCGGGCGCAGGCCGCGGCCGCCGGCTTCCACGCCGATCAACTCCGGCGCGGCCGCCTCCAGGTGGGGGGCGAACATACCCAGCGCGTTGGAGCCGCCGCCCACGCAGGCGAGCAGCGCGGCCGGTTCGATGCCGGCCGCGGCGCACTGGCTCACCACCTCGCGCCCCACCACCGCCTGAAACTCGCGCACCATGGCGGGATAAGGAGAGGGACCCAGCGCCGACCCGATCACGTAGTAGGTATCGGCAAAGGAGCCGGCCCAGTCGCGCAACGCTTCGTTGACCGCATCCTTGAGGGTACGCGAGCCGCTGTCCACCTGCACCACCTCGGCGCCGAACAACTCCATCCAGAACACGTTGGGCTTCTGCCGCCGCATGTCCACCGCGCCCATGTAGACCCGGCACGGGAGCCCCAGCTTGGCGCACATGGCGGCGGTGGCCGCGCCGTGCTGGCCGGCGCCGGTCTCGGCGATCACGCGGCGCTTGCCCATGCGCCGGGCCAGCAGGCATTGCCCCACCACGTGGTTGATCTTGTGGGCGCCGGTATTGGCCAGCCCTTCCAGCTTGACGTGGAGCTGGGCGCCGCCGCCCGCGGCGCTGAGGTTGGCGGCATGCATCAGCGGGGTCGGGCGCCCGGTGTAGGTCGCGGCGACGTGATCCAGCTCGGCCAGAAACTCCGCGTCGACGATGGCGGCGCGGTACGCCGCCTCCAGCTCGTCGAGCGGGGTGCGCAGCACCTCGGCGGCGTAACGGCCGCCGAATTGGCCGAAGTAATCCTGATAGCTCATCCTGCAGTGCTCCCCGGCGCGCCGCCGGCCGCCGGCAGTTGGCGGAAGAAGGCGCGTAGTTTGTCGTGGTCCTTGCGGCCCGGCGCCGCCTCCAGGCCGCTGGACGCGTCAATCAGCTCCGGGCGCTGCTCGCCGACCACCGCGGCGACGTTGCCGGGGCCGATGCCGCCGGCCAGCCACAGCGGCGCCGGCGGCGGTTCGGCCGCGGCGCGGCGCGCCAGCAGCGCGGCGTCGACGCGGCGCCCGCTGCCGCCGCGCACCGCCGGCGTAAAGGCGTCCAGCAACACCCGCGGGCAGCGGTAGCTACTTTCCTGCGCCAGGTCGGCGGGCGCGCCGACGCGCAGCGCCTTGTAGTAGGGGAACGCCAGCTCGTAGCATTCCTCCGGCTGCTCGTCGCCGTGGAACTGCACCGCGTCCAGCAGCCCGGCGCGCAGCAACGGCGCCGCGGCGCTGACGTCGTTCACCACCACGCCTACCTTGGTCACCGTGAGGTCGGCCAGTTGCGGCAGCAGCTCCGGCGCGGCGCGGCGCGGCGACGGCGCCAGGATGAAGCCCAGCAGGTCCGCCCCCAGCTCCACCGCGGTCTCGGCGTCCGCGCGGCTGGTGATGCCGCACACCTTTACCAGCGGGCGCGCGCCGCGGCGCGCGCGGGCCGCGAACACGCGCTCCCAGAAGGGGCGGCGCCCGCCGGCGGGCGCCGCCGCGGCGAGCACCTGCCGCAGTTCGGCAACCAACTGCGGGCGGCGCACCACCGCCTCGCCCACCAGCACGCCGTCGAAGCCGGCCGCGCGGGCGAAGGCCGCGTCCTCGGCGCGCTGGATGCCCGACTCATACAGCAGCGTGGTGGGCCAGTCCACGGCCGGGCGCAGCCGCGCCGGCAGCGTGGGGTCCACCGCGAAGGTAGTGAGGTCGCGGCTGTTGACGCCGGTCAGCCGCGGGCGCACCGCGCGCGCCTTCTCCAGGTCGGCCGCGTGGTGCACCTCCACCAGCGGCGTCATGCCCAGGGCCGCGGCGCGCCGGTACAGCTCGCCCAACTCGCGCGCGGAGAGGCAGGCGGCGAGCAGCAGCACGGCGTCGGCGCCGGCGCGGTATGAGATCTCCACGTCGCGCTCGTCCAGCAGGAAGTCCTTGCGCAGCACGCTGAGGCGCGGGCAGGCGGCCTTGACCGCGGTCAGATCGGCCAGCGCGCCGCCAAAGTGATCCGGCTCGGTGAGCACCGAGACGGCGCGCACGCCGGCGGCGGCGTAACGGCGCGCCTGCTCCACCGCATCCAGGCCGGGGGCGATCGCTCCGCGCGACGGCGAGCGGCGCTTGATCTCGCACACCAGCAGCGGCGCGGGGCCGGCTTCGGCGCCGGGGCCGGTTTCCGGCGCGAGCAACGGCACCAGCGGCTGCTCGCGCCGCGCCGGCACGGCTTCACCGAGTGCCGGGCCCTCGGCAGCCAAGCGCCGCCGCCGCCCGGCAACGATTTCTTGCAAGTAAGCCATTGGTCTATTGCGATGCGGGCGGCTGCTGCGCGGGCGGCTCCGGCTGCTCCCGCACGGCCCGGATGGCAGCCAGTACCTCTTCCAGCTTGGCCGCGGCGGCGCCCCCGGCCAGCGCCTCGCGGGCGCGCTGATAACCGTCGGCTATGTGCTGCGCCGCCCCGTACGCGTACAGCGCCGCGCCGGCGTTCAGCGCCACCGCGTCGCGCAACGCCGGGCGCCCGCCGCCGGCCAGCAGCTCGCGCGCCAGTGCGGCGTTGGCGTCGGCGTCGCCGCCCCGGAGCTGCTCCAGCGTGCCGAGTTCCATGCCGCAGGCCGTGGGGTCGAAGAGATACTCCCGGCACTGGTCGTCCTCCCCGATCTCCACCACGTGGGTAACGCCGGTCACCGAAATCTCGTCCAGCCCGTCGGCGCCGTGCACCACCAGCACGCGGCGCACCCCGAGCAGCCGCGCCGCCCGCGCCATCGGCTCGCACAGCGCCCGGTCGTACACGCCGATGAGCTGGTACTCCGCGCCCGCGGGGTTGACCAGCGGGCCGAGCAGATTGAGCACCGTCTTGATGCCCAGCTCGGCGCGCACCGGGGCGGCATGGCGCATGGCGCCGTGGTAGGTGGGAGCGAACAGGAACACGAACCCGGTCCGCTCCAGCACCGCCGCGGCCTGCGGCGGAGTCAACCCCGGGTCCACGCCGAGGGCGCGGAAGAAGTCGGCGCTGCCGGTCGGCGAGCTGACCCCGCGGTTGCCGTGCTTGGCGACCGGCGCCCCGCAGCTCGCCGCCACCAGCGCCGCCAGCGACGAGATGTTGAAGGTCGCCAGCCCGTCGCCGCCGGTGCCGCAGGTGTCCAGCACCGGGCCGCGGCGCTCCAGCGGCTGCTTCTTGCGCGCCAGCACCGACGCGCAGCCGGCGATCTCCGGCGCGGTGTAGCCCTTCAGGTTGAGCGCCACCAGGATGGCGGCGAGCTGGCTGGCCGGCAGCCGGCCCTCGGTAACCTCATCCATCAGTTCGGCGGCGGCCTCGCGGCTCAGCGCTTCGCCGCGCATGACCTGCTCCAGGAGCGGGCGAAACGCGAACGGCTCGCGCCGGTAGTCCAGAAAGTTGGCCAGGATGCGCATGCCGGCCGCGGAGGCGATCGACTCGGGATGGAACTGTACTCCTTCCAGCAACCAGTCGCGATGGCGGATGCCCATCACCTCGCCGTCGGGCGTGTGGGCGGTGACCTCGAACTCCGCCGGCAGGGTGTCGCGCCGCACCACCAGCGAGTGGTAGCGGGTGAACTCCGCGGGTGACGGGATGCCGCGGAACAGGCCGCGCCCGTCCAGGGTGATCCGGTCGGTCTTGCCGTGCACGATTTGGCGCGCGCCGACGATCGCGGCGCCGAACGCCTGCCCGATCACCTGATGGCCCAGGCACACCCCCAGCAGCGGCACGCGGCCGCCGAAGCGGCGCACCACCTCCAACGAGATGCCGGCATCCTCCGGCCGTCCCGGCCCCGGCGAAATCACGATCCCCTGCGGCTGCAACTGCTCCAACTGCTCGACCGTGACGCGGTCGTTGCGAAACACGCGCACCTCGGTGCCGGTGAGCGACGACAGATACTGGAACAGGTTGTAGGTAAACGAATCGTAGTTGTCGATGATCACGTACATGGCGACGGCCTCCTACAGCTTTACGCCCACGGCCGCGGCCAGGGCGCGCAGCTTGTTCTGCGTCTCCTCGTACTCCTGCCGCGGCACCGAGTCGTAGACGATGCCGGCGCCGGCGTGCAGCACCAGCCGGTCTCCCTGCTTGACCGCCGAGCGCAGCGTGATGCAGGAATCCAGCGACCCGCCCGGCTCCAGGTAGCCGACGATGCCGGCGTAGAAGCCGCGGGTTTCGCTCTCCAGGGCATCCAGGGTCTCCATTGCCCGGATCTTCGGCGCCCCGGTCACCGTGCCGGCGGGGAAGGTGGCGCGCACCGCGTCGGCGCCGTTCATCCCCGGCTGCAGGTCGCTCTCCACCTGCGACACGATGTGCATCACGTGCGAGTAGTGCTCGATGACGTTGCGCTCGGTCACCTGCACGCTGCCGGGGCGCGACACCCGGCCCAGGTCGTTGCGCGCCAGGTCCACCAGCATCAAGTGCTCGGCCAACTCCTTTTGGTCGGCGAGCAGGTCCTGCTGCAGCGCCTCATCCTCGCGCTGGTCGGTGCCGCGGCGGCGGGTGCCGGCGATCGGCCGCAGCAGGGCGCGGCCGCGGTCGGAAACCTTGACGTGCACTTCCGGCGACGCGCCGAAGAGCTGGAACTCCCCGTAGTCCAGGTAGAACATGTAGGGTGACGGATTGGACGAGCGCAGGTTGCGGTAGGCCTCCAGCGCCGGCAGCTCGGTAGCAATTACCAAGCGCCGCGACAGCACCGCCTGGAACAGGTTGCCCTTGATGATCTCGCCGCGCAGGAACTCGACGCCGTCCAGGTACCACTCCTCGTCGCCGCTGCCGGTTACCTGCGCCGCCGGCTGCGGCCGCGCCGCGGTCATGAAGTTGAAGTCGAGGTCGTTGATGCGCCGCTCGGTGTCGTCGAGGGCGCGCTCCAGGTCGATGCGGTGCTCGCGGTAGTTGATCCCCAGGAGGGTGAGGGAGTCGGTATAGTGGTCGAACACCACGAATACGTGGCCGAACACGAACCAGGCCTCCGGCAGGTCCAGGGAATCGCGCTTCCGCTCCAGGCGCACGGTATCGAAGCGGGTGGCGTACTCGTAGGAGAGGTAGCCGATGCCGCCCGCCGGAAACGGGAACGGATGCCGCGCCCCGGCGTGCTGGTCGGCGAAGTAGCGCAGCACGTCGAGGACGTCGCGCCCGCTGCTGCGCAGCCGAAAGCGCCCGCCGTCGCGGAGCATGATCATCTCGCCGCCCCGTTCCTGAACGCTGAACGCGGGCTGCAGCAGGAGGATGCTGTAGCGCTCGCGGCCGCGGTGAAAGGAGGCCGACTCCAGCAGCACGGCGGCGTTCAGCTTGCGCGCCAGCGTGTAGGGTGTGAAGCGCTCCCCCGGAACGGTGCGCAGGACCATCTCCTGCGGGCGGCGCCGGGTGTCGGCGCCGGCGGTTGTGGTACTCATGGTGCTCCTCGTCGGCGAATGGTACGCCGGCCGGGTTGCCGGGGAGCGGGCTCGCAGACGGTTCGGCAAAGTAAAGAAGCCGCCGGCTCCGGTCGCCCCCCCGGCAACCGGAACCCGCGGCTCCTAAGGCGCAACGCGCCCGCGGACGTGGCGGCTCCCGGTTACCCGGAGGCCCACCACCAAAGGCGGCTCGTTGCGGCCAACGTCATGCCGCCAAGATACCAGCCCCGCCGCAACCCGTCAACCGCCCCTCCATCATCGTCGCGCGTCGCGCCCGCACGAGGGCGTCATCGAGCCGGGCGGCCAAACGTGCGCGGGCGGAAGGTGTCGGCGTTGGTGACGCTGGCGCTGCAGCCGGCCGCTCGGATTACGTACAGCCCTCGGGCTTCCGCATACCCCGCCGAAGCCTGGTCCGCCTTCAGGTAAGCCACTGCGCCGTACACTCTCTTGCCGGCAACCTCCGGCATCACCGCATGGCAGTTGCGCAACGTCTTCAGGAAATGATCGACGTGCCTCGCCTTGAGGGTGGTCTTCACCTCCACCAACACCGTCTCGCTGGCGTTGACCGCCACCAAGTCGATCTCCCAGTGCCGGCCGCCAAACTCAGCCTTGTAGTTGGAGGAGGTGCGGTGCACCTCGATGCCGCGTCGCCTGAGCAGCTTGACGAGATCGCCCTCCACGAGGGCCTCCATCAGCTTCCCCCACTGACTGTTGAACAGCTCCTCCGTCTTCCGCAGACGCCGGTCGGTCTCCCGCATCTGCCGGTCGGTCTCTTTTTGGCTCGCCGACACCTCGCGCAGAAGGTTCCAAATCTCCTGCGGAGTGGCCGGTTCCCGCGGCTCGTTCACGGCCGCCATCCGCTCGCTCATGCTTCTCTCTCCTTCTCCGTTACGGATTGACTAATGTACCCATCGGCGGCGCTTACTGCCAGCCGGCGACCGAAACCCGAATCGGACGACGTGGCGGGCGCCAGGCGCGGGCCGGCGAGAGGCCGGCGCCGGGGACGGAGGGAGATACCCGGCCGCGTCCCGGCGCCGGCAGAACGCCCGGCGCTACGAGGCCAGCTCCTGCGCCGGCTCGGGCTCCGATTCGGGGGCGCCGTCGTCACCGCCGCCGGCGGCGCGGCGGCGCGGCTGGAACTCGACGTGCTCGGCCACGATCAGCACCTTGGTGCGCGGATTGTCCTCCGCGTCATCCCAGCGCTCCTGCTTGAGGCGGCCCACCACGCGCACGCCGCGGCCCTTGGTCAGGTGCTCGGCGCACACGGTAGCGAGCTTGCCCCAGGTCGTGATCTCGATGAACGAGACCTCGTCATGGCGCTCGCCCTCCACCTTGTAGGAGCGGTTTGACGCCACCACCAAGGTGCACACGGCGGTGCCCTTCGCGGTGTAGCGAAGCTCGGGGTCCCGGCACAGGTTCCCCTCCAACAGCACGGAATTGAGGTTGTTCACAATTTACCTCCCGGTAAGATTCGGCGGGGCCGCTCCGTGGGCGCTCCCCGCACTCAACCTGTAACAACCGCGCCCCGTCGCGGCTGCTTCAAAGACTCAGAAAAAATTTTTGCGAGTTTGCGAGCCGGACCGGGGTAGGCGGCAGGGGCCGGTCAGCACCATCAGCAAGAGGCGCGGAAGTGGGGTGGCGGCTGCTACGAGCCGCGCCGCGCGACCGCGGCAAGGTAGGGCGACCCGGCGCGACATCAGGGTGGGGGCACAGAGAGGAGGCGGCTACGAGCCGGCGGCGCGGACCGTAGGGGGTAAGGGGCGGTCGAGCGCGCTATCAGGGGGCCGCGGAGGTGGCGCGGCACAAGAGGCAATACGAGCCGAGCCGCGCAAGGAGTAAGGGGGGGGGCAGGGCGGGCGCAAAAAAAACGGCGCACCCGCGAAGGGTGCGCCGTCGTAGTTGGCAGGGTATGAGAACCCTTTGAGGGTCTTACCCGTAGACGATCTTGGCCCAGGCCGTGACCGCGCCCGACAATGCTTCGTCGGTCGTTCCTGCGGCGGTCTCGATGTCGCTCAACCTCGTGGTCTCCCACTGCAGGCCGAACTCGGTGGCCGGAACCGCCTCGGTCAGAACCGCGGCAACCTTCAACCCGACGTCGGCAGCCTTGCCGTTGACCTGGTTGAGCGTGACCGTGGCTTCCGGGGTCAGAGCGCCGCCCATGGCGTCGAGCTTGTAGCTCAACTTGCCTTCAAGGAACATGTCCGAATTGTTGTCCAGAACGTCATCCGTGGCGTTTTCGTCACCGCCGGTGATGTCGAACATACCCCAGGTGAGGCCCATGCCCAGGCGATCCACCAGACCGCCGTTGTCGGCCAGCGTCACCTTGACGTCGCTGGCGACGTTCTTCTTGCTGGACATGATGTACTTCGCGCCCACCGAGGTGCTGTTGTCACCCATCGAGACGAGCGCGACGTCGGCGCTGGCGCCGAACTCGTAGTCCATCGATTCGTTTTCGGGGGTATCCGTATCGTCGACTACGTTCTTCATCACCACGTCGGCGCCGCCTTTCAGCGTAATGGCGCGGCCCTCGCCGAAGGAGGTGGCCAGCTCAGCTCCGAAACCGGTGGCGTCGGCGAGGGCGTCGGTGTCATTCTTGCCCTTGATGCCCTGGACGACCTGCATCCTGAGGCCGGCCGGACCCAGGACGACGCCCACGTCCCCGCTCACCACGAAACTACCGGTATCGGCGTCCTTGTCGGAATCCCACGCCAGATCGGAGGTAACGCCCACCACGACCCGCAGGTCGCCGGAGTCGTAACCCAGAGCAATCCCCTGGCCACCAAGGTCGAGACCGACGTCCTTGCCGTCGTCGTCGCCCTCAGCACGGCGGTCACCCATCGGATCATCCTCATCCGGCTCGTCGTCCTCGATATGAGCCACGAGGTCCGCCTTGTTTTCGGGCGCACTGTGAATCTGCAGGAACAGCGGGCCGTTCTTGATCTTGGCGGTGATTTCCGGTTCCTCAATGATCAGCCCTGACCGCGACGTCTCTTTCGTGGTGCACTCGTTGATGGCTTTCTGGTCCGTCTCAAGACCATCACCATCCGCATCGCTGCACTTGTCCTTTGACGCATTGTAGCGGAGGTCGGAGTCCTCGTCGTCGCTGTCGATGACGATCTTGAAGTCCTTCAACTCGATCCAACCGACCCATCCCGGCTCCATCATGTCGTCCATGGAGTTGGTCGTGGTCGCTTCCGAGACCAGCTCGATCTTGATGTTGGCGCTGGCGTCGTTCTTGAAGCCGAACCGCTCATCGTCGATATCGTAGCCAGCGGTGGTCTTCGCGTCGCCTGAGATCTGGAAGTTCGTTCCGATTGCCATTTGCCCATACAGGCCGGCCGAGCCCGCGGCAAGTAGCACCACTAGCAGAAGTGATATCTTCTTCATCACTTCCTCCTTCACTTATTGCCGGGGCCTGTGTACGGGGCCTTTAGTCGGGCCAACGGCCCGGCAGAACCCTGCCCCCGCTATCCGATGGCGCAATAATGTACCACGCAATCGAATGTTGTCAACACTGTTGGCTGGCGGCGCCGACGCGCCCCGCCACTGCTGGCGGCGGCAGCCGGCCCTCCGGCACCTTACCCGACGGCGCGCGCTCCCTGCAATGCCGGGCGCGCGGCCTGCCGGGCCACGGGATAGCACCAAAGTCACCTGCCGGGCAACCGGCGGGCCATGCGCTTACGCACGTCCCCGCTCACGACCGGCGCGGTACGATTGAAGGTCACCTCCCCGAAGTCCCCGACGGTAACGCCAAGCGGCAAGGCTTGTCCAGCCCCTGCGCAGGGGCCGGGGCCGCCCTCCCGTGACGGTACCGGCGGCAACCATAGCCGATGCGTCCGCGCCTTGTCAACCCACGCCGAGACTCTGCCCGGCACCTAGGGCTTCCCCTGACATCATCGGCCCAGGAGCGGCCCGGCGTTACCGTAAGTTGCGGCGCGCCGCCCGCCGCCGCCCCAGCCGGTTGACCGGCGGCGGGGCGGACCACTACCATCGTCCCCTACCCCGCGGCAGCCCGCCGGGCGCGACGTGCACCGGAAGCTGCCAAGCACCAGGAGTGAGGGCGCATGGCTGCCGAATTCAGTCTTTCGATCTATCCTTGGGTCTACCTCAGCAAGTTCGACGGCGCGGCGTGGGGCCGGCAGTACATAGAGAAGCGCCATCTGACGCCCGCAGCGGAGGAGGCGCTGCCGGTGGCGGAACGTGAGCGCCTCTACCGCGAGCGCAACGAGTTCCCGGGCCTGCCGCTGGTCAACTACACGACCCAGTACGCAATGGCCTGCTTCGAAGGCCTCAAGGCGTTTCCGCAGCCGGACGGCTCGCTCAAGCTGTTCCGCCCGCGCGAGAACGGCGTGCGCATGCAGCGTTCCATGGAGGGCCTGTACATGCCGGGGGTGCCGGCGGATCAGTTCGTGGCGGCGGCGCGCGGCGTGGTGGCGCGGAACCAGGCCATCGGCTTTGAGCCCGCCTACGATCCGGCCTGGGAGCGGGACGACTTCGCCGGCGGCCACTCGGTGTACGTGCGGCCCTTTTCCCTGGCCGAGGGCGGCATCGGCGTAAACCTGAGCCAAGCCCCGTGGTTCATCGTGATCACCACCCGCGTGGGCTCCTACTTCGCCGCCGGCGCCACCTCCGCGGCGGTCACCACCCGCCGGGTGCGCGCCACCCCCGGCGGCACCGGCTGGATCAAGTGCAGCGCCAACTACGTGACCAGCGCGTTGGCCAAGCGCGAGGCGGAGGAAGCGGGCTTCATCGAGTGCGTGTTCCTGGACGCCGAGCATCACCGCTACGTTGAGGAAGGGTCCTCCTGCAACCTGTTCTTCGTGCTCGGCGACGGCCGTCTGGTAACGCCGGCGCTGGGCGATACGGTGCTGCCCGGCATCACCCGCCGCACCATCATCGAGCTGGCGCAGGAGGAGGGAATGACGGTTGAGGAGCGCCCGGTGGCGATAGCCGAGGTGCTGGACGACGCCGTCGAGGCGTTCGGGACCGGCACCGCGGCAGGGGTGACCCACTTCAGTTCGCTACGCCACCGGGAGACGGAAAAGGAATTCGGCGACGGCAGCATCGGGCCGGTGGCTCGCAGTTTCCTGCGTACCCTGAAGGGGGTTCAGTACGGCGCCCTGGAGGACCGGCACGGTTGGATGGTGCCGGTGACCGAGGGCGGCGCGGAAGCCGACGGCGCGAACGGAGCAGCCGGCGCTGTGGCGGCGGACGCGGTGCCCGTTGCCGGCGCCGGCCGCTGACCTGCGCCGGCGGCGGCTGGCGCGCGCGGCGCTGGTGCCGTACGCGCTGCTGGTGCTGGCGGCGTCGCTGTATCCCACGGTGCCGCGCTGGGCCAGTGCCGGAACCGCCGACCGCGCCGCCCACTTCTGCGCCTATCTGGTGTTGGGCGCATTGCTCGCCCTGAGCCTCGGGGTGGCGGCGCGCGACGCCGCGGGGCGGCCGCTGGCTGGGGGCTGGTGGCGCGCCGCCGGCGCGCTGCTGCTGGGCGCCTGCTACGGCGCCGGGTTGGAAATACTGCAGCGCTTTACCGGGCGGGTACCGGAGTTGGACGACGTGGCCGCCGATCTGTTGGGGGCCGCGGCCGGTGTGACCGGCGCCGCGCTGTTCAATCGCCTGCGCCACGGTGCAGCGTAGGCCCACTGGCGTAGGCCCTCTACTGTGCGCCCGGTGCCGGGGAAGGCGTGCGCGGGCGCCCCGGGGGCGGCGCCGAGCGGCGGCGCCCGCATCAGCGCAGCTTGGGGAGACGGGCGGCTATCTCCTTCCGCAGGGCGGCGCACACCCGGGGCGCGGTGAGCGGAAAACCGGCCGCCGCCAGCGTGGTGCAGAACTCGCGGTGGCCGCGGCCGCGGCGGTAGGCGGGCGCCCGCGCCGGCACCGGCAGGTAGCGTTCGAACTCGGCGGGATCGTTGTTCACCAACAAGCTTGCTTGAAAGAACAGCACCTGCCGCCGCCGGAACACGCTGCTGCCGGCAATCTTGTGGCCGCCGATGGCCAAGTCCGAGATGCCGCGCTGCTCCACCCCGTGCACGCCGCAACGGCGTAGCGCGGCGATAAACCACTCGTTGATGGCGTGGGCGTAGGCGCGGTTGCGGTAAGGATGGTCCACCTCGGTGACCAGGGCCGCGACCGCCTGCCCGGGGGTGAGCAATACGGTCCCGCCGCCGCCGCGGCGGCGGCGGACCGGCACGCCGGCCGCCCGCACCGCGGCCTGGTCCACTTCGGCGTCCACGGCCCCGGCCGCGCCGAGCACCACCACCCGCCGGCGCGGCTCGTAGACCCGTAACTGCGGTTGTCGGGAGGACTCGTAGGCAGCGAGCAGGTCGTCGTTCTCGAGGCCGCCGGAAACGGCCGGGGCCGAGCGGGCGGTGCCCGGAGTCACGCCCGTCGCCGGCTAAGGCGCCGCAGGTCGGGCCGTACCGGCCGTGCCCGCCGCGCCATGCCCGCAACGGACGCCGCGCCGGCGGCGGCGGTCTCAGGCGCCGTAGCGCGCCACCTTGCCGGCGTGCCCCAGGGCGATGGGCAGCAGCGCCCGGCCCGGCACCACGCCCCAGGCGCCGCTGGCGCAGGCTTGCTCCCCGAACGTGCGCACCGCGTCGGGGCGCGCTCCGGCGGCGTGGATCAGAAACGGCACCGGGTGCGCGGTGTGGGCGCGCGCGGTGCTCGGCGTGGAGTGATCGCCGGTGACGATGACCACGTCGGGGCCGGGGGCCAGCAGCTCGGGCAGCGCCGCGTCCACGCGTTCGATCTCCGCAACCTTGGCGTCGAAGTCACCATCCTCGCCGGTGGAATCGGTGTACTTGTGATGCACGAAGAAGTAGTCATGGTCGGACCAGGCCGCGGCCAGCGCCTGCGCCTGCGCCTGAAGGTCGGCGAGGCCGTCGATCACCTCCATCCCCACCAGCCGGCTGACTCCCTTGTAGTCGGGATACACCGCGAGGGCCACCGGGCGCAGGCCGAAGCGCTCCTGCAGACCGGGAATCGCCGGCAGTTGCGCGAAGCCGCGCAACAACACCTCGTTGGCCGGGGCCGACGCCGCCAGCAACTCGCGGGCGCGCGCCACGAAGGCCGCGATCAGCGCCGCGGTACGCTCCCCCTCGGCGGCGGTGGCGCGCGGCTCCGGCGCCGGGACGCCGGTGGCCTGCGGGTCGGTGTCGGCGACCGCGGCACTGAGGCCGGCGCCGCGCAGCACCACCACGGCGCGGTAGTCGCGCACCGGCCGTACCGCCAGCTCCACCCCCGGCAGCTCGATGCCATCCAGCCGCGCCGCCAGCTCGGCGCACGTCTCGGTGGCGATACGCCCGGCGCGGCGGTCAATCACGGCGCCGGCGGCGTCGCGGGTGGCGAAGTTGAGGCGCACCGCGAGGTCGCCGCTCCGCACCGGAAAGCCGATGCCGAGCGCGGCGACGATGCCGCGGCCGATCGGATATTGCAGCGGATCGTAGCCGAACAGGGCCAGATGCCCGGGCGCCGAGCCGGGGGCGATGCCGTAGTCGACGGGAAGCTGCAGGCCACACTCCGCGGCGCCGGCCAGCGCGTCGAGGTTCGGGGTGCGCGCGGCCTCCAGTTCGGTCGGCCCGCCGGGGGCGCGCGGCAGGCCGCCCAACCCGTCCATCACCAACAACAGGATGCGCCGGTCGTTGCGCACCTGCAGCGCGGCGAGCGGGTCGCCGCCGGAATCGTGCGTAGCGTATTGCATTATTGCGTGCCGGGACTCGCGCTAAGCACCGGCCGCCGCCAGGGGCTCGGACGGCGCACCGCCGGGACCTGTCGAGACTGGAGCCGGAGATGAATCTTCGCGCGTTAGCGCGACGGCCGGCTGCACGCCGAGGGCGCCCTCAATACGGGCCACGCGCTCGCCCAAAACGTGCAACTCGCTTCTGATTTCCCGCACGTCCTCGCAAAGGACATCCAACCTCTTGTTCAGGCCCTCGCCCTGCGCCTTGAGCTCACGGGCAAAATGGTCGCCTTGCGCCTTGAGCTCGCGGGCAAAGCTATCGCCCTGCGCCTTGAGCTCGCGGGCAAAGCTCTCGCCTTGTGCCTTGAGCTCACGGGCAAAGCTCTCGCCCTGCGCCTTGAGGACCCGCCACAGCCCAAATGCCGCGCCCGCTACCGGAACCGCCCACGCCCCCATCGTCGTCAACGCGGTGACGATGGCCTCGTTCCAGGCGCTTTCCATCGCGCTCTCTACGTGCAGGATATATCAGAAGCGCCAAAGAGTGTCAATGAAGACGGCGCCCGTGCCACGCCGGTTCAGCACGGGGCGAACTCCGCGGCGGAAGGGCAAAGGTCGGCTACCACGCAACGGGCGCACTGCGGGCGGCGGGCGTGGCAGCAGCGGCGGCCGTGGTAGTTGACCACCGCCGACAACTCGGTTTGATGGTGCTGCGGCACCAGTCTGCGGATCTCGGCCTCGATCCGGTCGGGATCGGTGGCGTTGGTCAGCCCCAGGCGTTGCGCGACGCGCCGAAAGTGGGTGTCCACCACTACCGCCGGCCCGCCGAACCAGTGCGCCAGCATCACGTTGGCGGTCTTGCGCCCCACGCCCGGCAGCGCCGCGAGGGCGGTCAGGGAATCGGGGATGCTACCGCCGTGGCGGGCGCCGACGGCACGCGCGCAGGCGATCAGGTTGCGCGTCTTGTTGCGGAAGAATCCGGTGGACCGGATCAGTTGCCGCAGCTCCTCCGATCCCGCGGCGGCGAGCGCCGCGGGATCGGGGTAGCGGCGAAACAGGGCGGGCGTGACGGCGTTCACGCCCGCGTCCGTGCACTGCGCCGACAGGATTGTCGCGACCAGGAGCTCGTAGGCGTTGCGGTGCCGGAGGGGGCAGGGGGTATGCGGATACTCGGTGCGGAGGGCGGCGCGGATGCGCTCGGCGCGCGCCCGCAACGCGTCGTCGGCGGTGGGCGGTCCGGCGTACCGGCTCCCGGCGGGCGCCGGCGCGGCCGGCTTCATGCCGTTGCGCGGGGCGCCGCGGCGCCGCGTGTACCGGCAGCCGCGGGCCGATACATTGACCGCGGAGGCGGCGCGGGGTGAGCAGCGGCAACGGTCAACGGCAGCGGTTCGCGGCGCTCACCGGCGCCAACCGCGGCATCGGTCAGGCGACCGCGCGCGCGCTGTGCGCGGCCGGCTACACCGTGCTGGCGGGAGCCCGGCAGCCGCCCGCCGGTGGGGCGGGCGCGGCAGGCCCGGCAGCCGGCGCCCTTCACTACCTGCGCCTCGACCTGACCGACGGCGCCTCCGTCGAGCGCTTCGCCGCGGCCGCCGCCGCGATCGCCGGCGGTTCGCTCTGCGCCCTCATCAACAACGCGGGCGTGGGGGCGCTCGGCCCCGCGGAGGAATTTTCCGAGGCGTGCGCGCGGCAGGTGTTCGAGGTCAACCTGTGGGGCGCGATGCGCCTCACGCAGCGCTTGCTGCCGCTGCTGCGCGCCGGCGCGGCGCAGACGGCGCCCGCGCCCACTTATCTGCTCAACGTCGGCTCCCTGATCGCGGAGTTCCCGGTGCCCTACCACGCGGTGTACGCCGCTTCCAAGGGGGCGTTGCGCGCCTACAGCCTGGCGTTGCGCGGCGAGTTGGCGGATCACGGCGTGGCGGTCGTGTTACTGGAGCCGGGCGACGTCGCCACCGGCATCACGCCGCTACGCGGCGCCGCCCCCGCCGCCGTAGCGTACCGCGCCGGATTCGTACGGGTGGAGGCGGCCCGGGCGCGCAAGATGGCGGCGGCGCCGCCGCCCGAGGCGGTGGCGCGGCGCGTGCTGCAGGTGCTGGCGAAGCGCCGTCCGCCGCCGGTCGTGGCCTGCGGCGGCGCCGCCCCGGCGCTGCGCTTCCTGCGGCGCCTGCTGCCGGACCGGCTGGCCGTGGCCCTCACGCGCCGCTCCTACGGCCTTCACCGCGGCGCGGACTACAGATAACGGTGCTCGACGGCACTGATCTCGCGCATCCGGAGCGGCACGGCTACCGGGGCACGGCCAAAGCACACGCCGAGCGCTTCGTAAAAGGCCACCGTCTCCGGCGCCACGTGACATTGCTCAATGGCCGCCGCGGTCGCCAGGTAGCGCACCTCGCCGCGGTCGCCGCCGGCTACCGTCACGCCGGAGATGCCGGCCGCCAGCAGGGCCACCGCGCCGGCGCCGATCTGCTTGCCGAAGTTCACGTCGTAGGCGGTCGAGCCGCCGGAGCGCACCAAGTGACCGGGGGAGAGCTCGCGCACCTCCGGGGTCTCGTAGATGCCGGCCACGAACTGCCCGGTGGAGCGCATGTAGGCGCCGGTGTCGGGATCCGCGGCGATGCGCCGCTCCAGCGCGGCGCGCACGTACTTGCCGGCGCCGGCGAGCTTGCCGTGGCCGAAGGCGTCCACCCCGGCGCCGGCGTCGGTCATCACCGCGCCGCCGGTGTCGCGCAACCCCTCGGCCACCACGATGGTATAAGTGCCGGCGTACACGTCGCTGCCGCGCACGCGCCGGTACAGACGCTCCTTGGCATGGCGGTACACGACGTCGAGATCGGCGGGCACCTCCGGCAGCAGGATGCAGTCGGCGTCCGCCGCCACCCCGCCGCGCAGCGCGGTGTGGCCGGCGTAGCGCCCGAACACCTCGGTAATCATGATGCGGTTGTGGGTGACGCCGGTGGTCTTGGCGTCCTGCACCAGGCGCGCGATCCGGTTGACCGCCGAATCCCCGCCCACCGAGTAGGTCTGCAGGTCGAGGTCCATGGTCTTCGGCGCGTGCACGCAACGAATCCCCTGCGCCACCAGGTCCACCACCACGCTGCCGGTGTCGTCGCCGCCGGAGATTACCAGCGCGTCGATGGCGTGGCGCGCCAGGCCGCGCTTGATGCGTTCATACTTTTCGGGATCGTCGATCCGGGAGACCTTGACCCGGGAGTGGCCGGCCTCGGAGCCGGCGCGGGTGGAGTCGATGCGCTCCGCCCGGTCGCGGTCCAGCCGCACCAAGCGCGCCAGGTCGACCAGGTTGTAGAGGCCGGCGTAGCCGTTCGGAATGACGTACGCGCCGATCCCGAGGTGCTCGCACATGGCGGCCATGCCGCGGATAACGCCGTTCAATCCACCGGCGTCACCGCCGCTGGTGATGATGCCGACGTTGCGGATCTCTGCCATGACGTGACCTTGCCGGCGGCGTCCGCCCCTGTCAACGCGCCGGCGACCGGCTGCCGGAACGGACGCCGTTAGAACGGGCCGTTCAGAACAGGTAGTGGGCGACGAGGCCGGCGCCCACGGGCAGTACCAGGTTGTCGTAGTCGCGGGTCGGCGCCGCTTCCAGCACCGCGGCGGCGGCGGCCAGGGCCAGGGAGGCGGCGACGTCGCCGGTCAGGCGCAGGGTGACCGCCAGCACCACGGCGCAGCAGGCCATGCTGCCGGCCACGCTCTTGCCGCCGGTGTACGGAATCTTGACGCGGCCCAGCGCGGTACCCACCACGCCGGCGGCGCTGTCGCCGAAGGCGAGGGCGTAGATGGCCAGCGAGGCGGCCGGCTCCGGGTACAGCAGCAGGGCCAGCATGGCCCCCAGACCGAGGGTCACCGGACCGAGCACGAAGCCGCGCCCGTCGCGCGCGCGCAACGCCAGCATGGTAACGTCGGAAATCACCGCCACGCGGATGCCCAGCAACCGGGCCTGCTCCGCGGCAACGTAGATGACGATCCCCACGCCCAACAGGCCGGCCGCCACCAGCACGTCGAACGCGGCAATGCTGGGAACCACGGCGATGGCCAGGTGAATGGCCTTGCGGAACAGTTCAATCTGCGTCGCGCTACGAGCCTCTACCCGCGTCGCGCTACGGGCCGCGCGGCCAAGTTGGGTTGCGCCGCCGAAGATTACTTGCCTCATGCCTTACTGTTCGGCACAATGTTGCCTACCCGCGCGCGCTTCGGTCAATAGTCAATACCGGTACCCCCCCCTTCCGCCCCGCCCGGCGGGGTTGACGGGCCGGGAGGCCGGTGGTAGGTTAGATCGTAGCGGCGCAAGCGGGCGATTAACTCAGCGGTAGAGTGCTACCTTCACACGGTAGAAGCCACTGGTTCGATCCCAGTATCGCCCATTTCCCGGCGGACCTCGGTTCGTTGGTCAGGGTCCGCGCCGCGTAAGGTTGGGGAAGCCGGCTGCCTCAGCGCAGCTTCTTGCGCAAGCGCCGGCGCTTGGCGCGGCGCGCGCCGGCCCCGGCGCTTGAACCCGGGCCAGTGCGCAGACCGGGACCACTGCCCGCAACGCCCGGCCTCCCCTGCGCCGCCCGGTGATGGCTCGCCAGGATCACGTGCATCGCCAACCCGCAGACGATCATTGCCGCGCACAGGAGCTGGCCGGTGGTGAAGTTCCACCAGCTGAACTGCGCCGGGTTGGCGGTGGCGGCGAAGGTGAGGGGGAATCCCAGCCCCTCGTCGGGCTCGCGCAGGTACTCGACGGCGAACCGCACCACGCCGTAGCCGATGACGTACCACGCCAGCAGGAAGCCGGGGAACGGCTGGCGCCGGCGCAGCACGAACCACAGCAGCGCCCACAGGAACACGCCCTCGAAGAACGCCTCGAAGAGCTGCGACGGGTAGCGCGGCAGGTTGATCAGCGCCGCGCCCTCGGGGATGGGCAGGCCCGCCTCGGCGGCCACCTCCCTTACCCACGGCTCGCCGGTCGGGTACTGCGGCGCGGCGGGAAAGATCACCCCGAGCGGGGAGCTGGTGATGCGCCCGTACAGCTCGCCGTTGATGAAGTTGCCCAACCGCCCGAAGGTGTAGCCGAGCGGCGCGCTGGCGGCGAGCAGATCGGCCACCTGCAGCGTCGGCAACCGCTTTATCCGGCAGTAGAGCAGCACCGCGGCCACCGCCCCCACCAGCCCTCCGTGATAGGACATGCCCTGCAGCCCGATGAAGCGCAACGCTCCGTCCACCCGTTGAAACGGGAACACGATCTGCAGCGGGTTGCGCAGGTAGAAGCCGGTGGGGTCGTAGATCAGCACCGAGAACAGGCGCCCGCCGAGCAGCACGCCGACGATGCCCCAGAAGAACAGGCTGAGCACGGTGTCGCGGTCGGTTTGCAGCTCGCCGCGCTTCACCGCCAGATGCACGAACAGCCAGTAGGTGGCGGCAAACGCCACCAGGTACATCAACCCGTACCACCGAATCGGCAACCCGGGGATGACCTCCGGGCGCAACCAGGTGGGAAATTCCGCGTATCCGATCATTTCGTGCCGCCGCCCCGCAACTGGCACTATACTTCTTACACGGCACCGCGATGCAAGCGACCATGATGCTCCTACCGTTGCGCCCGCCGGGGGCGCCGCCCTGGCCCCGTTGCGCGCGCACCGCCGTGCTCTCCTGCCTGCTGCTGTTCATGACCGTGGCGCCGCAGGCGATGGCCCAGGAGGACGAGGAGCAGGCGCGGCAACTGGTCGGCGTGTTCACCGAGGTGTACCGGTTCATCCTCGACAACTACGTGGACGAGACCGGCGTAGATCCCGAGCTGCTTATCGAAGGCGCCCTGGACGGCATGTTCGAGGCGCTCGACGATCCCTACTCCTCCTACATCCGGCCCGACGAGGTGGTGGAGATTACCGACCTGACGCGGGGCGAGTTCGGCGGCGTGGGGATGTACGTTGCCGGGCACGCCGACGGCGGCGTCGAGGTGATCTCGCCGATCGAAGGCCAGCCGGCCTACCGGGCGGGGGTGCGGCCCGGCGACCTGATCGTGGCGGTCGACGGGGAGTCGGCGCTGGAGTTCGAGGTTGGCGACATCATCTCGCGGCTGCGCGGGGCGCCCGGCACCAGCGTGACCATCACCTTTCGCCGCCATGGCGCCGTGACCTTCGACGTGGCCATCGAACGGGCAATGATCGAAGTGGTCACGGTGCGGCATGCGTTCATCGACGACGCGATCGGCTACCTGCGCGTCAGCCAGTTCACCCGCCTGACCCCGGAGCGAGTGACGGAGGCGCTGCAGGAGTTGGACGGCGCCGCCGGCCTGATCGTCGATCTGCGCAGCAACCCCGGCGGGCTGCTCGCCGCGGTGGTGCAGGTGGCCGACTACTTTCTCTCCTCCGGCGTGATCGTCGCCACCCGTTCGCGGGTCGAGGCCGAGAATCAGATCCACTCCGCGTCGCCGCACGCCACGGTGGTGGACGAGGAGCTGCCGGTGGTGGTCCTGATCGACCGCGGCTCGGCGTCGGCGTCGGAGATCCTGGCCGCCGCGCTGGGCGAAAACGGCCGCGCCTTCCTGCTCGGCGAGCCGACCTACGGCAAGGGGTCCGTGCAGCAGGTGCGCCACTTCGACGAGCGCGCCGTGAAGGTCACCACCGCGCACTACCTGACCCCCAGCGGCGCCAGCATCGACTCGGTAGGCGTGGCCCCGCATCAGGAGATGGCCGAACCGGAACGCTCGGAGGAGGAGCAGGCGGACTTGGAGGCGCTGTTCGAGAGTGGCCGGCTGCGCGCCTTCGTGCGCGAGAACCCGGAGCCGAGCGCGGCGCAAACCGAGGCGTTCATCGCCGAGCTGCTGCGCTCCGAAGTGCGGCTTGACCCCCGCCTGCTGCGGCGCCTGGTGCATGACGAAGTGCTGCGCAGCATGCCGGCGCCGCCGGTGTACGACTTGACCTTCGACTTGGTGCTGCAGGAAGCGGTGCGCCTCCTCGAGCAGGGACTGGTACCGGCGAGCGGCGCGCAGCAACTGCGCGCTCCCGCGGCGGCCGCCTCCTGAGAACGGCGACGCCCGTACCGCTCCGCGCCGGCGGCGCCGCCGCGCACGGCTCCGAAACACGCCGCCCGGTGCCGCGCGTGCCGCGTTGAGCAGGCGATGCGCCAGTTCCTGTTGCCCGAGGCGCGCCCCGGCGCCGAACTGGAGCTGACCGGCGCCGACTTTCACCACCTGATCCGGGTGCGGCGGCTGAGCGCCGGCGCCGCGCTCACCGTCACGGACGCCGCCGGAACGCGCTATCACGCCACCGTCGCGGCGGTGGCGGAGCGCTCCGTGCGGCTTGCCGTCGGCCGCCGCGCGGCGCCGGGTACGCTGGCTGACGGAGCGGCGGGCGGGCGCCGTCTGGTGCTGATCCAGGCGCTCCCCCAGGGCGCGCTGATGGACCGGATCGTGCGCCAGGCCACCGAGTTGGGAGCCGCCGCCATCGTGCCGGTGATCGCCGCCCGCACCCAGGGGCGCCCCGCGGCCGCGGCGCTGGCGCGCAAGCGGGCGCGTTGGCAGCGCATCGCCCGCCAGGCGGCGCAGCAGAGCGGCGCCGCCCCGCCGCTCATCGGCGCGCCGCAGGCGCTGCCGCGCTACCTGGAGCAACGCCCGCCGGCGGCGCTGGAGTTGCTGTTTCACCCCGGCGCCGCGCCGCTCCACGCGATCCCGGACTTGCCCCTGCGCGCCGCCCCGGCCCCGGAGGTGCGCTGCGCGGTGGGACCGGAGGGAGGCTTCTCGGCGGCGGAACGGGAGCGGTTCCACGGCTGCGGCTTTCGTAGCGTCGGCCTCCCCGCGGCCGTGCTGCGCGTGGACACCGCCGCCGTGGCGGCGCTGACCGCCGCCGGCCAGTTGCTGGCCGCGTCGCCCGGTCGCTCCGTGGCGCGTTGCCGCGTTGCGCGCTACACTGGTCGGGTATGGGAACCAAGGCAGGCCGACTGGCAGGCAAGGTGGCGATCGTGACCGGGGGCAACAGCGGCATGGGCGCCGCGACGGTTGAGCGCTACGTGGCCGAGGGCGCGCGGGTAACGATCGCCGCGCGCAACGAGGAGGTGGGCCGGGAGCTGGCGCGGCGGCTCGGCGATGACGCCCAGTTCATCCGCACCGACGTAACGGTGGAGGCGGACGTGCGGGCGATGGTGGAGGGCACGGTGGCGCGCTGGGGGCGGCTCGACGTGCTGTTCAACAACGCCGGCAGCGGCCACCCCTACCACGAGGTGGAGGCCATCGACATCGACCTGTTCCGGCACGACGTGATGGTGCTGCTCGGCTCCTGCTTCCTGGGCGTCAAGTACGCCGCGCCGATCATGAAGCGGCAGCGCAACGGCAGCATCATCAACAACGGCAGTACCGCCGGCGTGACCACCGACGGCTCGAGCTCCGAGTACTCCGCCTGCAAGGCGGGGGTGATTCACGTGACCAAGGTGTGGGCCACGGAGTTGGCCGAGCATCGCGTGCGGGTGAACTGCATCTCGCCGGGCGGCATCATCACCCCGATCTTCTGGGGCGGCCAGACCGGCGTCAGCGCCGAGGAGAACGCGCAGCGTGGCGCCCGCCTCACGCAATGGTTCGAGGAGAGCATGCCGCAGGGGCGCGCCGGGCAGTCGGACGACATCGCGCACGCCGCGGTGTATCTGGCGAGCGACGAGAGCGTGCACGTGACCGGCCTCAACCTGATGGTCGACGGCGGCCTGACCGCGGCGCGCGGCACCCGGCAGCAACTCCGCGAGCGCCACGAGGGCCGGCGCGCCTTCATCACCGGGAGCGACTGACCGGGGGCCGCGGACGGATGCGACCTACGGAAATTGCCGCTCACACGAGGTTTCGGATCGGCGCGGTGGATCCGCGGGTGTTCGGCGGGTTTCTCGAGCACCTCGGACGCGCGGTCTACCAGGGGGTGTACGATCCCGATAGCGCGCACGCGGACGCGGACGGCTGCCGGGCGGACGTGCTGGCGGCGTTGCGGCGGCTCAAGCTGACGGCGCTGCGCTATCCGGGCGGCAACTTCGTCTCCGGCTACCACTGGCAGGATGGCGTGGGCCCGCGCGCCGCGCGCCCGACGGTGCGCGAGTTGGCGTGGCAGAGCATCGAGCCGAATACGTTCGGCACCGACGAGTTCCTGCGGCTGAGCCGCAGCATGGGCTGGACGCCGATGCTCACCGTCAATCTCGGTACCGGCACGCCCGAAGAGGCGCGCGACTGGGTGGAGTACTGCAACTGCCCGCCGGGCACCCGCTACGCCGACCTGCGCGCCGCCAACGGCCGCCGCGAACCGCACGCCGTCAAGCTGTGGTGCCTGGGCAACGAGATGGACGGCCCGTGGCAGCTTGGCCACGTCCCGGCCGACCAGTACGCGATCCGCGCCCAACAAGCCGCCAAGATGATGAAGGACACCGACCCGAGCATCGAGCTGGTCGCCTGCGGCTCGTGCACGGTCGAGCTGCCCACCTACATGGAGTGGGACCGGCAGGTCCTGGCCCACTTGGGGGAGATGGCCGACTACGTGAGCCTGCATCGCTACGTGGGCAATCCCGACGGCGACACCCCCAATTACCTCGCGGTCGGCGCGGCGATCGACCGCCAGATTGAGGAGATGGACGCGGCCTGCCGCTTCGCGCAGGCGCGGGCGCGCAGCCGCAAGCGCGCCTGGCTCTGCTTCGACGAGTGGAACGTATGGTACAAGGGCCGCGACGGGGACGGCGGCGGCAAGTTCGCGCCCCACCTGCTGGAAGAGGTCTACAACCTGGAGGACGCGCTGGTGGTGGCCGGGTTCCTGCACAGCTTCGTGCGCCATGCCGACGTGGTGAAGATCGCCAACCTGGCCCAGATCGTGAACGTGATCGCCCCCATCCTGACGCGCGGCGACGAGTTGCTCATCCAGAGCATCTTCTACCCCTTCGAGATGTTCTCCAAGCGCCGCGCCGGCGTCGCGCTGCAGCTCGCCGCGGACGGCCCGGAGTACGCCAGCGCCAGCCACGGCCGCGTGCGGGTGGTCGATGCCAGCGCCATCCTCGACGGCAGCACGCTGCACCTGTTCCTCACCAACCGCAGCGCCGCGGCGGCCGCGGAGGTGACGCTGGCCGTGGCCGACCTGTCCGTAAGCGCCTGCCGCAGCGCCGAGCTGCTCACCGGACCGGATGCCAAGGCGGCCAACTCGTTCGAGCGCGGCGACCTGGTGAAGCCGGTTCCGTTCCGGGTCGACGTCCGCGGCGGGCGCGCCCGCTGCAAGCTGCCGCCGCTGTCGTTCGCCGCCGTGTCGCTGCAATGCGGCTGACCGGCGCCGCCGGAGCCATGCGCAAGTTTAACACCGAGGGGCCGGTCGTCCCCGAGCGCCACTACTGCATCCCACCGCTGCAGCGGGTGAACCTCGAAGAGATTCTCCAGCTGCTGCGCGACATGCGCTACTTCGTGCTGCACGCGCCGCGGCAGACCGGCAAGACCTCCGCCCTGCTGGCGTTGCGCGACCTGCTCAACAGCCGGCCCGAGCAGGACTTCCGCTGTGTGTACGTAAACGTGGAGGCGGCCCAGGCGTTGCGTGAGGACCTGTCGGCAGCGATGCAGACCATCATCGGCGAGCTGTCCGACCAGGCGCTGCTGGCCGGGGACGAATTCCTGGACCCGGTCTGGCCGGAGCTCCTGGCGCGCTTCGGCCCCGGCCGTGCGCTCAGCGCGGCGCTGACCCGCTGGTCAATGGCCGATCCGAGGCCGCTGGTGCTGCTGATCGATGAGATCGACTCCCTGGTCGGCGATACGCTGATCTCGGTGCTCCGCCAGTTGCGAGCCGGCTACGAACGGCGTCCGTCCGGCTTTCCGCAGAGCGTGGTCCTGTGCGGCGTGCGGGACGTGCGCGACTACCGCATCCGCTCCGGGGCTGAAAACACGGTGGTCACCGGCGGCAGCGCGTTCAACGTCAAGGCCGGGTCGCTACGCCTGGGTGACTTCACCGAGGCCGAGGTGCGCGCGCTGCTGGGCCAGCACGCCGGGGAGACCGGGCAGGCATTCACTCCCCAGGCGCAGGAGCTCCTGTGGAAACAGACTTGCGGCCAGCCGTGGCTGGTGAACGCACTCTGCCGCCGGGCGTGTTTCGGCAGCGAAGCCGGCCGCGACCGCACGCGCCCGATTACCGGCGCCGACTTCCTCGAGGCTCAGGAGCAGCTCATCCTGAGCCGGGAAACGCATCTCGATCAGCTCGCCGACAAGCTGGGCGAAGAGCGCGTGCGGCGGGTAATCGAACCGTTGCTGAGCGGCGGCGACCGGCGGACCGCCACCGCGCGCGACCAGGAGTACGTGCGCGACCTGGGCCTGATCGCCCGCGATGGCCCGTTGCGGATCGCCAACCCGATATACGCGGAAGTGGTGCCGCGGGAGCTTACCTACGCCGCGCAGACCGACTTGCTGGAAGAGGCGGCCTGGTACCTGGATGACCGCGGCGGCCTCGACGTCGACAAGCTGCTAACCGCATTTCAGGCGTTCTTTCGCGAGCACTCGGAGCACTGGGTGGCGCGCTTCGACTACGCGGAGGCGGGGCCGCAGCTCCTGTTGCAGGCGTTTCTGCAGCGGATCGTGAACGGCGGCGGGCGCATCGAGCGGGAGTACGGCCTGGGCCGCGGCCGCACCGATCTGCTCATCCTCTGGCCGCAGCAAGGGCGCCCCGATCCGCACTCCGCAGCGCGCTTCGTGATCGAGTGCAAGGTGCTGCGCGGGAGCCCGGAGCGAACGATCCGCGACGGGGTTTCCCAGACCGCGGGCTACATGGACCGCTGCGCGGCCGACCGCGGCCACCTGGTCGTATTCGACCGCACCGAAGGGAAGCCCTGGGATGAGAAGATTTTCCACCGGGTAGAGCGCACCGGCGAGCATCCGCCGATCACGGTGTGGGGAATGTAGTGGCCGTTGCCGTGCGCGGCGCGCCGTACTATAACGTTGCCGGTGGCAGCAATGGGCGAGGTTTTCAGTAACGCGGAAGAATATCGGAACGCGCTGGCGGAGCGCGCCCTGGTTCCGCAGGGATTTCGCTTCGCGGCGGCGGCCACGCAGTTCACGCCGGTCGAGCTTGGCGCGGAGGGGAGCCCGCTGCCGATCAACCTGGCGGCGATCGTGGCTCCGGCCGCGACCCGCGCCTGGGCCGCGGCGCTCACCGGCAACCGCGTTACCGGCGCGCCGGTGGAGATCATACGCGCTCATCGCGGCCCGGTGCGCGGCGTCCTGATCAACAACAAGGTGGCCAACGTCTGCGCTCCCGAAGGGGCGGCGGCCGCGCGCGCCCTGCTCGATCGCGCCGGCGCCGGCCTGGGGATCCCGGGGGCGGAGCTGCTGCCCGCCTCCACCGGGGTCATCGGCTGGCAACTCCCGGTGGCCGCCTTGGGGGCGGCGATTCCCGACCTGGCGGCCAGCCTCGGCTCCGCCACGCCACTGGCGGTGGCGCAGGCAATCATGACCACCGACGCCTACCCCAAGCTGCGCAGCGCGCGGACCGCGGCCGGACACCGGGTGCTCGGCATCGCCAAGGGCGCCGGCATGATCGAACCCAACCTCGCCACCATGCTGGCGTTCATCGTTACCGACGCGCCGGCTGCCGCCGGGGAGCTGCGACGGGAGCTGCAGGCGGCGGTGCGGCGCTCCTTCAACCGCATTACCGTGGACGGCGACCAGAGCACCAGCGACGTGGTGGTGCTGCTCAGTTCTCGCGAGCGCCCGGAGGCCGCCGCCCCCGAACCGGGGTTGCGCGCCGCGCTGCAGCAGGTGTGCGCGGAGCTGGCCGGCGACGTTGTCCGCAACGGCGAGGGCACCCGCCACGTGATCGAGGTGGCGGTTACCTCTCGTCTGCCGGAGCCGGACGCAACGGCGCTGGCGAAGGCGGTGGGCAACTCACCGCTGGTGAAGACCGCGGTATACGGCAACGACCCCAACGTGGGCCGCATCGCCGGCGCCGCCGGCGACTACCTCGGCAGCCGCCCGGAGCTGCGCCGACTCACGGCCCGCAACCTCACCATCACCCTGGGGGATCGGCAGGTGTTCGCCGGCGGAGTCTTCACCATCGACCCGGCGCTGGAGCGTGATCTGAGCGCCTACCTGCAGGCCTGCCGTTGCGATACCGGCGGCGGCTTTCCGCCGCATGACCGCACGGTGCGGATCGGGATCCGGATCGGCGGCGGCGCGGCGGCGGCGCAGGAGCCGCACACCGTGCGCGTGCTGGCCTCCGACCTGGGCTACGAATACGTCCGCGAGAACGCCGACTACCGCAGTTGAGCGGGCGTCGGCGGGCCGCTAATGGGGGAATGATCGGCCTAACGCTCGCGGTAGATGATGCGGCCGCGATTCAGGTCGTACGGGGACAGGGCCACCCGCACGCGGTCACCGGGCACGATACGAATATAGTGACGCCGCATCTTGCCTGACAGGTGGGCCAATACCCGGTGGCCGTTTTGCAGCTCGACGCGAAACATGGTGTTGGGCAACGATTCTCGAACCGTCCCTTCGATTTCGATCGCTTCTTCTTTCGCCAAGAACAATCCTTGCAGTAGGGGATGGCGCCTAGTACACGCGCCTGCGCGGCCTTTGTCAACCGAACCGGCCGTTCCGTTCGCCGGGACCGCGGCGCGGCGGCGGCGGGCGGGAGCTTGACAAGGAGGGGCATTTCATCCATACATGCGCAATCCCGCGGGCGCCGCGATTCGGATTCTCACGCGCGCGGACTGGTCTTCCGGGAGTCGATGCAGCGTGGATAAGCAGTTCACCGAGTCAATGCAGCAGCGGTTGAGCACTCTGAAACGGGAGATCCTCGCCCACCTCGCGCAGGAGAACGCGGAGTTCCGTGAGTTGTGGGAAGAGATGGACCCCAAGGATCTGGTGGACGTGGCGTCCGAGGACGTAGGCCGCAAGACCCTTGAAGCGCTCGGCGCGCAGGAGATGCGGCGGCTGAACCTGATCGAGTCGGCGCTGGCGAGGATTCCCAACGGCCATTACGGGGTGTGCATGAAGTGCGGTGCGCGCATTCCCCGGCAGCGGCTGGAGGCAATCCCCTACGCGCTGCTGTGCATTGCCTGCCAGTCGTCGGAGGAGCGCCGCAACCGGTAGCAGCCGCCCCGGACCGGGGCGGCGCCCCGCTACCCGCGGCGGCAGGCGGTGGCGTAGTGCATGCTCTTGCCCAGCGCGGCAAGGCGCGGGCCGTAGCGCGACCGCTCCGCGTGGGCCGGTACCCGCCGTGGGTCGCGGTCCAGCTCCAGCTCGGGATGCAGCAGGATCAACACCACCGCCTGCAGGTAGTAATCAAAAAAATCGGTCACCAAGTAGAGGCAGCCGCCGGGCCGGAGCAGCCGCGCCAGTTGGTCGAGCACGCCCTTGCGCAGCAACCGCCGCCGTCGGTGGCGGCGCTTCGGCCACGGGTCCGGGAAGTAGACGTGCACCGCGGCAAGCGACCCCGGCGCAAGCCGCGCGAGCAGTTCTTCGGCGCGGGCGCGCAGGATGACGCCGTTGTCGGCGCCCGCCGCCTTGAGTTTGCGCGCCGCCTTGCGGCAGCGCTCCAGCTTGATCTCGGTACCGATCAATAGGCTGTCGCGGCGCGCCGCGGCGTAGGCGGCCAGGAAAGTGCCGCTGCCGCTGCCCACTTCCAACTCCACCCGCGGCGCCCGCGCCGCCAGGGACAGCAGGCGCGGCAGGTCGGCGGCCGACCACACCTCCGCGGCGGCGCTGCCCGGGCGCCACGCCTCGTTGCGGGCGCCGCCGGCGTCGCGGCCGGTCATCGGGTCCATCGCGTCCGCCGGCTCGCCGGGGGCCGCCTGCAGGGGGAATCAGCTCCTGCTGCGGGCGAAGTCCACGGTAATCCGGCGGCCCTTGTAGCTGGTTCCGGAGAGTGCGGCGATGGTGTCCTCGGCCACCGCCTCCGGCACCTCGATGAACGAGTAGCTGTCCAGAATCTTGATGGCGCCGAACTGCGAGCGCTCGACCGGCACTGAGGAACTGATCAGCGAGGTCAGGTCGTCGGGCCGCAGCCGGCGGTTGCGGCCCACGCTCACGAACAGGCGGCGCAGCCCGCCGGCGGCGCGTTCGGCCTCCCGCGGCTGCCGGCGCTCGGGGGCGGGCTCGGCGCGCCGTTCCCGGGCCGGCCCCGGCGCCGCCGCGCGCGCGCCGGCCAGGGTCTTGAGCATGTGGGCGGCCAGGTAGCCGCGCAGGTTGAACGGCACGTGCTTCTTGAACAGCGCGCGGTACTCCTTGAGTTCGACCGGGTCCTCATCCTCGCGTACCGTGCGCACCATGCGCTCCAGGGCGGCGCTGATCTCCGCTGACGGTATTTCAGTGACTTTCAACATGGTTCCCGGACGCGGAGTATAGCACGCCGCGGGCGTTCCCGGTATGCTCTGCCGCGACAAGGGGGAGGCAGCAAATGAAGGTCCATTACGAAGACGACATAGACCGCCAGTGGATCGCCGGCAAGAAGGTAGCGGTGATTGGTTACGGCAGCCAGGGCTTTGCGCACGCCAACAATCTGCGTGACTCGGGCGTGGAGGTCGCCGTGGGGCTGCGCCCCGACAGCGCCAGCGCGGCCAAGGTTCGGGAAACCGGGATTCCGGTAATGGAGACCGCCGCCGCGGCGACCTGGGCGGACGCCGTCATGGTGCTGGTGCCGGACCACCTGCAGGCCGAGATCTACCAACGCGACCTCAAGCCGGGGCTGGCGGCCGGCAACAGCCTGATGTTCGCCCACGGCTTCAACGTCCACTTCGGGTTGATCGAACCGGACGCCGGCGTCGACGTCACCATGGTGGCCCCCAAGGGTCCCGGCCACACCGTGCGCCGCCAGTACGAGCTCGGCTACGGCGTGCCCTGTCTGGTGGCGGTGGCCAACGACGCCTCCGGCCACGGCAAGAACCTCGCCCTCGCCTACGCCGCGGCGATCGGGGGAGCGCGCGCCGGGGTGATCGAGACCAACTTCCGTGAGGAGACCGAGACCGACCTGTTCGGCGAGCAGGCGGTGTTGTGCGGCGGCCTGACTCACCTGATGCAGGCTGGGTACGAGACCCTGGTCGAGGCCGGCTACGCGCCGGAGATGGCTTATTTCGAGACCATCCACGAGGTCAAGCTGATCGTCGATCTGATCTACGAGGGAGGCATGTCGCTGATGCGCTACTCCGTATCCGACACCGCCGAGTTTGGCGACTACGTCTCCGGCGCGCGCCTCATCGACCCGCGCATAAAGGGCGAGATGAAGCAGATTCTGGCCGAGATTCAGGAGGGGAGCTTCGCGCGCCGCTGGATGGACGAAAACCGCGGCGGGCGCGGGGGATTCCTCAAGATGCGTTCCGAACACGCCGGCCACCAACTCGAAGAGGTCGGCGCCAAGCTGCGCGCCATGATGCCCTGGATTGCCAAGGAGCGCCTGGTCGACAAGTCCAAGAACTGAACTGGCTGCCCCGCACTCCCGTCGGCCCGCCGCCGGGCCGTCAGAAGCGATACACGCGCGGCACGCGGGCGGCCACGCGGCTGGTGATCTCGTGGGTGATGGTGTCGGCCTGCGCCGCCAGCTCGGCGGCGTCGGGGCCGGCGCGGTCGGGGCCGAACAGTACCGCCCGGTCGTAGCGCGCCACCGCCGGGCGCGGCCCCAGATCGACCAGGCACTGATCCATGCAGATACGCCCCGCGACCGGGTAGCGGCGGCCGCGGATCAGCACCTGAGCGCGGCCGGAGAGGGCGCGCGGGTAGCCGTCGGCGTAGCCCACCGGCAGGGTGCCGATCACGGTGGCGGCGGGCGGCCGGTAGGTCAATCCGTAGGAGAGGCCGGTGCCCGCGGCCACCCGCTTCAGGTAGGTGACGCGGGTGGCCAGCTCCATCACCGGCCGCACTGCGTTCTCGTCCGCGCCCGGCGCGGCGGTGCGCGGGGCGTAGCCGTAGGCGATGATGCCGGGCCGCACCAGGTCGAGATGGGCCGCCGGGAAGCCGGCGATTGCGCCGGAGTTGGCGGCGTGGCGCAGCAGCAGGTGGTGGTCACGGATCGCCGCCACCGCGCGCTCGAAGGCGGCGAGCTGCGCCCGGGTAAACTCCTGGTCCGCCTGCTCGGCCAGCGCGAAGTGGGTGCAGACCCCGGTGAGGCGCAGCCCGGGGAGGTGGCGCAGCTCCTGCGCCAGTCCCGGCGCCGCCGCGGGCGGGCAGCCGATCCGCCCCATGCCGGTGTCGATCTTCAGGTGCACGGCGACGGTGCGCCCGGCGGCGCGCGCGGCGCGCGCCAGGTCGCGCCCCAGGGCGGCGTCTCCGCAGAGGGCGGTGAGCCCGGCGTGCGCGATCACCGCGGCTTCCTCGGGCAGCGGCAGACTGAACAGCAGGATTGGGGCGCTGATGCCGGCGGCGCGCAGCTCCACCCCCTCCGCCGCGGTGGCCACGCCGAAGGCGCTCACGCCGGCCTGCAGGGCGGCGCGCGCCACCGGCACCGCGCCGTGGCCGTAGGCGCCGGCCTTGACCACCAGACAGATGCGCGGCGCGCGCCGGCGCCGGGCGTTGCCCTCGGTGCCTGCGGCGGCGGGCGCGGGCGCCGTCAGGCGGCGCACGGCGGCCAGGTTGGCGCGCAGTTGCGCCAGGTCGATAACCGCGCGGGTGGCCCGCATGGCGCGCCCGCCTTAGCCGGCTTCGGCGGCGCCCAGCGCCGCCGGCAGTTGCGTCAGCTCGGTCAGCACCAGCTCCGGGCGTAGCGCGGCGCAGGCCGCGTCGTCGCGCCGCAGCCGTAGCGAGCGCGCGTCGCCGGCGAACAGGGCGCCGCGGATCCCCGCCTCGCGGGCGCCCAGGATGTCGTTGCGTACGTCGTTGCCGACCATCAGGAGCTGCTCCGGGCGCAGCCCGTGATGCCGCGCCATGCGCTCGGCGGCGAGCTCGTACAGGCGCGGCGAGGGCTTGGCCAGCCCCTCCTCAAAGGACCACACCGCCAGCCGCGGATCGAAGGTGACCTGCGGCAGCAGGGCGGCCAGCACCAGCGGCGTGTAGAACTGAGCGTTGGAGACGATGCCCACCGGCCCGCGCGCCTGCAGCGCGGCCACCACCGCGGCGGCGCCGGGCATCGGCCAGACCGGGTTGCTGCGGCACTCGTAGCTGACCGCGGCGCGGTCCGCGGCCGCGGCTGCATTCGGCAGCAGGCGGCGCCAGATGGCCCGTACGTCCACCTCGGGGTAGCGCTCCCCGCGGGCACGGGCGGCGTCGTGCTTGGCGCCGATGGCGGTCCGCAAGCCGCCGGCCAGCGCCTCCGGCCGCGGGGCCGCGGCGCCGCCCGGCAGGCCGGCGTCGGTTAGCGCCGCGCGCATCGCGGCGTGGTCGGCGCCGGCGGAGGCGCTGCCAATTTCGCCGGCCGCGGAGATGAGCAAGGTGCCGTAGACGTCGAACAGGACGCCGCGGACACCGGCCAGGGGGCCCAGGCGCGGCGCGCCCCCGGCCGCCGGCGGCACCGGCTGCGGCGTCAACGGCTGCGCCAGGCGGCGAATGAGAGCGACCAAGCCGGGGGCGGCGGAGGGGGGCGCGGAAGTGCTCATGCAGCGGGTGAATGGTAGCACACGGGGCGGGCTCCTCGGTGCGCCCGGCGGGCGGGGTTCCGGCGGCGTATAATCTGCGGCTCAGTGAGCGGGATGACGCTGCATCAGGGGCTGATCGTGCATGCCGACGGGCGCTTCGTGGCCGACCTGGAGATTGAGGGCGCCGCGGTGCGCGCGCTACGGCGGCCGAGTGCGGTGCCGGCGGCTGCAGAGTGGCGCGACCTTACCGGGAAAATCGTGCTGCCGGGGCCGGTCATGCTGCGCCGCGCAGACGGCGGCGGGGGCACGGGCGCCGGTGTGCCGCGGCCCGATCCCCCGGCTACCACTATCGGCGCCGTGGTGGGCGGCGGCCCGGCCGCGGCGCCCGGCGTTGCGCCGGCCGGCGTCGACGCGCTGCCGGTGCCGCTGCTGACCGACCCGGAGCGGGAGCTCGATGCTCTTCCCGATGCCGTTTTCGGTAACGGGCGCGCGGCGTTCGCAGTCGGCGACGGCGCCTTTGCCGGCCCCCGTCCCGGCCGTCAGGCGGAGGTGCTGGCGCGGCTGCTCGGTCACTGCGGGGCAACCCTGATCGTGTGCGGCGACCGGGCGCGCACCATGGAGCACGGTATCGGCGGCCTGCCGCCGCCGCTGGACGGCTGCCGGGTGCTGCTGGCTCCGGCCGGCGCCGGAGGGATGCGCCGCGCGCTGGCCGCGGCGCGGCGTAGCGGCGGGCCGGGCAGCGGGGTAACGGTGGCGGTCCCCGCCGAACTTCTGACGGGAGGCGGGGAGGCGGCCGCCGAGTGGTGGCGGGAGGTACGGGCCGGCACCGTCGCCGCGGTGAGCGTCGGCAGCGGTGACGGAACGCAGCTTGCGGCGCGCTTGTGGTGGGCCGGCGCGGCGTCCGGCCGGGTGACCCTTGAAGAACTGGCGGGGCTGTTGTGCGGGCAGCCGGCGCGGCTGCTCGGCTTGCCGGACAAGGGCCGCCTGTACCCCGGCTGCGCCGCCGACCTGCTGGTGCTGGACCCCGAGGGAGGGGCGGGCGGTGCCGGCGGCGCGCCCGAGGCCGGGGCGGCGCGCCCGCGCGGCGCCGTGACGCGGGTGTTGCGCGGCGGGGCGGACGCCGGCGCCCGCCCGGGCCGCTGGATCAGCGCCACGCCGGCCCGGGAACCGGCGTGAGCTACGCTTCCCGGCCCAGGCGCCGCTTGAGCGCGTCCAGTTCCTCGGCGGCGCGTTGGTCGGCGGACAATTGGTCGAGGTCGGCCTGCAAGCCGGCCTCCTCCCCCACCATCCCTTGGAGTTGCGCCAGGAGTTGGTCGGCGTCGACGGTCATGGGAGCGGCGGTGTTACGAAGCTGCCGGAGATGACGCTGCAGTACCTCGACCTGCGCGCGCAGCTCCTCTTCCTCGGCGGCTACCCGGCCGCAATCGGCCTGCACCCGGCTCAACTCCGCCCGCGCGGCGTCACGCAGCCGGTCGTCGCCCGCCGCCGCGGCGCGCGCCACCCGCTCCTCCCAGGTGCGGCGCTCGCCGTCGAGCTGTTGGCGCCGCTTTACAGTGAGCCGATAGGTGGTCAGGAATCCGTGAACGTACTCCCGCGCCGCCGCCGGGTCGAGGCCGCTGAGGTCGGTATCTTCCATTGGTGCGCCATGATAGGGACGGGCCGGCGCTTTGGATAGCGCGCCGAGCGCGGCTCACGACCTGCTGCGCGCCGGGCTGCGCCGCCTGGGGTTGGATGGCGACGGCGCCCTGGGCGACCGCTTGGCCCGCTTCGCCGACCTGATCGACGCCGCCAACCCCGTCTACGGGCTGGTCCGCGCGGACCGCCGCCGGCTGGTTACCCATCACCTGCTGGACAGCCTGGCCGCGGTGCCGGCGTTGCGGCAGGTAGAGCCGCGCGCCACGCTGCTGGACGTGGGCAGCGGCGCCGGTCTGCCCGGCGTGCCGCTGGCGCTGGCGCTGCCCGAAGTGCGCGTCACCCTGCTGGAGCGCAGCGCGCGGCGGGCGGCGTTTCTGCATCAGGTGCGGCGCGAACTGGCGCTCGGCGAGCTGACCGTCGTGGGCCGGCCCCTGGCCGAGGCACGGCTGGCGCCGTTCGACGTCGTGACCTGGCGGGCGGTGGCGCCGCTGGAGCGGCTGCTGCCGGAGCTGCGCCCGCTGCTGCACCGCGACTCCACGCTCGCCCTGTATCAAGGCACCGCCGCCACCGTGCAGCGCGAGCTGGCGGCCGCCCGCGCGCTACCGGGAGCCAAGCTACGGGCGCAGGTGGTGCCGCTGACGGTGCCCTTTCTGGAGGCGGAGCGCCATCTGATCCTGCTCACCGGAGCGCCGCGGTGACCGCGGGCGCGTGGCAGGCGGCGCTGCTCGGCGCCCTGCAGGGGGCCACCGAGTTCCTGCCGGTCTCCAGCTCCGGCCATCTGATCCTGCTGCGCGAGATCCTGGGCGCCGGCGAGGTACCGCTACTGTTCGACGTGCTGCTGCACCTGTCGACCGCGGCCGCGGTGGGGGTGGTGTTCCGGCGCCGGCTGGCGCAGCTGGCGGGCGCGGCCGCCGACTTGGTGCGCCGCCCGCAGCGCCGCAGCCCGGAACGCGCCGCCGACCGCCGCCTGCTGCAGCTCCTGGCGCTCGCCAGCCTCGCCACCGCCGGCGTAGGGCTGGCGATCCAGCGGCTGGGGCTGCCGCGGGAGCCGCGCGCGGCGGCCCTCATGCTGCTGGTGACCGCCGGCGTCCTGCTGGCGGCGCGGCTGCTGCGCGGCGCGGCGCCGCCGCGGCCGGACTGGCAGCCGCGCTGGCCGTGGGCGCTGCTGGTGGGAGTGGTTCAGGGGGTGGCGGTGGTGCCGGGCATTTCGCGCTCCGGCGCGACGATCGCCGCCGGAGTGCTGGCCGGCGCCGACCGCGAGCGGGCGGCCGAGTTCTCGTTTCTGGCCGCGCTGCCGGCAATCCTCGGCGCGGCGGCGGTGTCGCTGCCGGAGGCCTCCGCCCTGGGCAGCAGCATCGGCGCGGCCGCCCTCGCCGGCGGACTGGCCGCCTCCTTTGCGGTCGGTTGGCTGGCGCTGACCCTGCTGCTGCGCATCGTGCGCCGCGGACGGCTGCATCTGTTCGCCCTCTACCTGATACCGGCCGGCATCCTCGGACTGCTTCTCCTGCCGCCCGCCTGAGAGGCGTCGGCGCGGGCGCCTGACGGCAGCCCGGCAGTGCGCCGTCAAGGCTGCCGTGCCGATATTCAGGTATATGGTATGTCCGCCCGGGCCGGGCGTCTGATCGATGAGAAACGGACTGCAGCAGTGGTGCGCGGTCGCGCTGGCCGCCATTGGCACCATGGCGCTCGTCTCGCTGGTTCCGTTCCTGGCCGCCGGCCGCCCGGCCGGCGCGGCGTTTCCGCTGAACCTGCTGTACGCGCCGGCGTGGTTTCTGTTCGACGCCTTCCTCTGGTTTGCGCTCCTCATTCCGGTTCTGTGTTACGCCTACGTGTTCGCGCTGTTCAGCGACCGGGTAACCCGTGAGGTGATGGCCGGCCTGGTGGCCGCGGCGCTGGTATTGCCGGTGCTGAGCACGCTGGGCCACGTGGTGTCCGGCACCGGCCGCGCGCTTGCCGCGGTGATGCTGGTGGATGCCTTCGGCCGGGTGCCGGCGGCCACCCTGCTGATCCTGATTCTGATCCTGGAGGGAGTCGGCGGATTCGCCCTGCTGCAGCGCTGGCGCCGCCGCGGCCAGTCCGCCGAGCGCGCCGACGCCCCGGTGTGGGCGCTCGCCCCGCCGTCCGGCTACGACTCGGCGCCGGCGGCCGCGGCGCCGCCGACGGTACTGCACGCGCACGTCGCCGGCAGTAACGGCACGGCGCCCGCGCCCGCGGCTGCCGGCAGTAACGGTACCGCCCCGGAGATCGCCCCCGCGGCGCCGCCGGAGAGCGGCTTCGAGTGGCCTGTGGAGGAGGCCGCGGCGGCCGCCCCTGATCCGCTAACCGAGCAGTGGCTGCTCCCCGGCCCAGCCGCCCGCGGCGCGACGAAGGGAGAATCGGCCGGCGCCGAGGCGGAAGCGGAGGCCGCCGGGTTCATGACCGCCGGTGATGAACCGCCGCCGGCAACTGCGCTGCCGCCGGCCGCCACGCCGCCGCAGCTGCCACCCCCCGCGCCCCAGGCGGCACTCCCCCCGGCACCAGCGCCGGCCACCCCGGTGCCGCCACCGGCAACTGCGGAGTCGCAACCGGCGCCCCCGGTGCCGCCGGTGCTACCGCCCGACTCCCCGGCATCGCAACTGGCCTCCGTGGCGTTACCGCCCACCTCTCCGGCCCCGCCGCCGGCAACTGCGGCCGGGCAGGCGGACCATCTGGCGGCGCCAACGGTTCCCGCGGCGCCGCAACCCGCGTCTCCGGTGGAGGTAACGGCTCCCCCGGCACCGCAACCGGCCCAATCGCCGGCCTCCCCCCCACCGCCGCCGGCAACTCCGGCTCCACAGCCGACCGCACCCACTGCCCCGCAACCGGCGGCCCCCGCACCGCCGCCGGACGCAGCCGCCAAGCCCCCGCCGCGCGGCGCGTACCAGGTGCCGGTGGAGATTCTCGATCCCTATGAACCGCAGGCGGCGTGGCAGGTGGACAACGACACCCGCGAGGAGGCCGCCACCCTCATGGCCACGCTGGCGGAGTTCAAGATTGACGCCGAAGTCACCGGCATTCGGCGCGGTCCGGTGATCACCATGTTCGAGCTGCTGCCGGCGCCGGGGGTGAAAATCTCCCGCATCGTCAACCTGGCGGACAACATCGCGCTACGGCTGGCGGCATCGCGGGTGCGGATCGTCGCCCCGATCCCGGGCAAGCACGCAGTGGGCATCGAAGTACCCAACCGCCACCGCGCGGTGGTCTCGTTCCGGGAGATGGTGAGCCGGCCGCAGTTCCGCCCCGACCCCGCGGGCATGCCGACCGGCGTGCCGATCGTCCTGGGCAAGGACATCACCGGCGAGGCGCAGGTAATCGACCTTACCGCCACCCCGCACCTGCTGATCGCGGGCGCAACCGGCGCCGGCAAGTCGGTGTTGGTCAACGCCCTGATCTGTTCGGTGCTCTACTCGCGCACGCCGGAACAGGTACGCCTGCTGCTGATCGATCCCAAAATCGTCGAGCTCAAGCTGTACAACGACGTGCCGCACCTGCTCACCCCGGTCATCACCGATCCCAAGCGCGCCTTCCAGGCCCTGCAATACTGCCTGTACGAGATGGAGCGCCGCTACGCCCTGCTGGACAATCTCGGCGTGCGCGACATCAACTCCTACAACCGCAAGCTGGCGGCGCGCGAGGAACGGGTGACGGCGGGGCCGCTGCCCTATCTGATCATCATCATCGACGAGTTCGCCGACCTGATGGCCACCACCGGCAAGGAGTTGGAGGCGACCCTGGCGCGGCTGGCGGCAATGGCGCGCGCCGTGGGCATCCACATCGTACTGGCCACGCAACGCCCCTCCATCGACGTGATTACCGGTCTGATCAAGGCCAACATCCCCTCCCGCATCGCCTTCATGGTGGCCAGCAAGTTCGACTCGCGCATCATCATTGACGCGGTGGGCGCGGAAAAGCTGCTCGGCCGCGGCGACATGCTGTTCGTGCCGGCGTGGGACGCCAACCCGCTACGCATCCAGGGCGCGCTGCTCACCGAAGACGAGGTGGAGCTGGTCACCGAGAAGGTGCGCGAGCTGGGCGAACCCGACTACGTAGACGAGGACATTCTGTTCGACGACGAGGAGGCGGAGCTGCGGCTGGAGCCGGGCGGCAACGATCCGCTGATGGATCAGGCGCTGGAAGTGGTGGCCGGCGCCGGCAAGGCTTCCGCCTCCTACCTGCAGCGCAAGCTCAAGATCGGCTACAACCGCGCCGCGCGCCTGGTGGAGGAGATGGAGCAGCGCGGCATCGTCGGCCCCGCCAACGGCAGCAAGCCGCGCGAGATTCTGCACCTTCCGAGCCGCGAATAGCTGGCCGGCCACGGCACTGCGTTGCGCTTTGGCCGGGCGTTGCCTTACCGGGCGGGACGCATGGCGCCCACCGCGGCGGCGATCACGGAGGCGGCCATGCCGGTGGGCGTGACTTCCGAGTTGATCACCAGGTGGTAGAGCGCGGTGTCGTTCCAATCGACGTGGTAGTTGCGGTGCACGAAGGCGGCGCGGCGCCGGTCGCTGAGCCGGATCTGCTGCAGGGCATCGCGAAAGCTGATGCTCTCCTCGCCGGCCAGACGCTCGGCGCGCGACTCCTCGGAGGCCACGATGCGCACCCGCAGGGTGCCGGGATCGTCGCGCAGCACGATCATGCCGCCGCGCCCGACGATGATCACCTTGCCGCGTTCGCTCAGGCGCCGGATGGTCTGCTGAATCAGCCGGTGGTACTGGCGCCGGTCGAGGTAGTGCAGCTCCTCGCTGGTGTCGGCGTCCACCGGCGGCACGAAGATCCCGCCCGGGCCGTGATACGACAGATCCACCAGCGACGACGACGGCACGCTGGCCGCGCTCTCCATGGTGAACCAGCGGCTCAGGAACCCGCGCACGCCCGGCTCCTCCACCTCGTCGATCTCGGCCACCTCCTCTTCGTCGACGCGCGCCTGGTTGGCCACCTCGGTGATCAACGCCTTGTCCACGACCTCGTAGCCGAGCAACTCCGCGGCGCGGATGCCGATGGCGCGGGCGCCGCAGCCGAGTTGCCGGGAAATGGTTACCACTGCCATGTCACGTCCTCCCGCGTCCTTTCGCGTCTTGGGCCCACAAGGACTTGAACCTTGGACACGCGGATTATGAGTCCGCTGCTCTAACCAACTGAGCTATGGGCCCTGCTGGCGGTATGGTACCGAATAACCCTCCGCCACGCCAACCGGGGGCCGCCGCCGCCAATTCGCTGCCATTATTCGCCGCCCCCCGCCGGCGCCGGGGCCGGAGCCGCCTGCCGGCGCAACGCTCCCAGCCGTTGCGCCAGGGTGGGATGCGAGTAGTGCCAGGCGCTATACCAGGGATGCGGGTTGGGGTTGCTCAGGTTGTCGCGGCTCAGGGCGATCAGCGCCCCGCCCAGCGCCTCGCCGCCGCCGACGGCGGCCGCGGCGTAGCGGTCGGCCTCGTATTCGTGGCGCCGCGACCAGGCGCTCGTCAATGGCTGCACCAGCAGCCCGACCGGACCGGACAGCAGCGACGCGATGACCAGCGCGGCGTGGGAGCTGGGCCGGCCAACCCCGGCCGCGTGAAACCCGAAGGCCGCGAACGGCGCCGGCCAGTGCAGGAGCAGGCTCATCAACCACAGCCCGATGAGGGTGAGGAGCAGACTCAGGACCACGCGCTGGGTCACGTGGCGGCGCTTCTCGTGGCCGATCTCGTGGGCAAGCACCGCTTCCGTCTGCGCCTCGTTCAGCACGTTGAGCAGGGTGTCGTACAGGACGATGCGCTTGGCGCGCCCGAACCCGGTGAAGTAGGCGTTGCTGTGGCGCGAGCGGCGGCTGCCGTCCATCACCAGGATCGAACGCACGCGGAACCGCAGCCGCGCGGCGAGCGCCACCAGCCGCCGTTGCAGGGAACCATCGTCAAGCGGTTGGAACTTGTTGAACAGCGGGGCGATGAGCGGCTGGTACAGGTAGGTCATCAGGAGCTGATAGCCGGCGACGAAGCCGAACGCGTAGAGCCACCACGCGGCCCCACTCTCGGCCATGAACCAGAACAGGCCCAGCAGCAGAGGCACCCCCAGGACCGCGGTCAGCAGAGCGCCCTTGACCTGATCCAGAAAGAAGGTGCTCCAGGTCATCCGGTTGAAGCCGAAGCGCGCTTCGATCACGAACTGCCCGTACAGGCGCAGCCCCAGGGTGAGGAGGTTGCTCGCCCACGCCAGCAACAGGACGAACAGGGCGCCGGCCAGCAGCGGCGAGGCGATTCCGCGCGCCGCCAGCCACTGCGCCAGCCATTGATCCGGCGCCCCCAGGCCCCCGCCGGCGACCAGCGCCGGGACCGCCGCGGCGATCAGCGCGCGCCCCACCAAGTTGAGCCGGCTGCGCGCGGCCAGGTAGGCGTGCGCGCGGGTCACGGTGTCCGCCTCCAGTACGCCGCGCAGCTCCGCCGGCGGCTGCGGGTGGCGGGCGCCGTGGCGCAGGTTCAGCAGCGTGAGCAGGGCTTCCCACACCTGATGCGCCAAGTAGCAGGCGATCCAGATGGCGAGAATGGCGGCGGCGCTCATTCAGGGCGCGGAGTAGGTGGACGCCGCTCCCGCGGCTACGCGGTGAGGTTGGCGGCGGTGATGTCGAAGTGGCTCCACTGCCGCTCCACCGCGCCGGCGGTGATCTTGAGGAGCTGCGGCGACTGATGGCGCACGCCGTAGGCGTCCGCGACCCAGTTGGACAGCGGCCGCTGCTCGATGACGTTGACCCAGTACAGCGGCCGGTCGAAGGCGTAGCCGCGCACTACTTCCGCGGCCGCGGCGGACACCGGGCAGGCGGTGGAGTGCTTGTAGAGGTAGCAGTCGGCGGCCAGCTTGCGGTTTTGCAGGGGAATGACGTTTGCCATGGCGCGCTCCATTATGCGCCGCGCGGCGGGCGCTGTCAGCCGCCGGCGTACTCGCCCGGCGTGATGGTGAGCTCCAGCTTGCGGGCGCGCCGCAGGACGATCATTGGCGCGGCGCGGCCCACCGCGCGCTCGTCCAGCAGCTTGTCGAGCTGATCGATCGCCGCGGTCGGCGCGCCGGCGAAGGCCACGATCACGTCGCCGCGCTGCACTCCCGCGCGTCCGGCGGGGCCGCGGCTCTCCACCGACTCCACCATCACCCCCGCGTCCACCGCCAGTTGCAGCCGCCGCACCAGCCGCCGCGAAATCGACACGGTGTGGCCGCCGATTCCGATGTAGCTGCGCCGCACCCGGCCTTCGCGCAGCAGGTGGACGCTTACGTACTTGGCGGTGTTGATGGCGGTGGCGAAGCAGATGCCTTGGGCGGGCACGATGGCCGCGGTATTCACGCCCACCACCTCGCCGCAGGAGGTGACCAGCGGCCCGCCGGAGTTGCCGGGGTTGAGCGGAGCGTCGGTCTGGATGACGTCGTTGATCTGGCGCCCGGCGTCCGATTGCAGGGTCCGGCCCAGGGCGCTCACTACGCCGGCGGTCACCGTGTACTGGAAGCCGTAGGGGTTGCCGATCGCCACCACCAGTTGCCCTACCCGGATGGTCGAGGAGTCGCCGAGCGGCGCCGCCACCAAGTCGTCGCCCCAGATGCGCAGCACCGCCAGGTCGGTATCCGGGTCGGCGCCGATCAGGTGGGCGCTGAACTGGCGGCCATCGGCCAAAGTCGCGGTGTAGTGCTCGGCGTTCGCCACCACGTGGCTGTTGGTGAGGATGAAGCCGTCGGGCGTGAAGATGAACCCGGAGGCCGCTCCCGCCGCCGTTTCCAGGTTCACCACCGCCGGCGAGACCGCGTCCACCGCTTCGATCACGGCGCGCGAGTAGGGATCCAGGCGCGCGTCGCCGCCGCCGGGGCGGGCGGCCGCGTTCGCGGCGGCGGGCTCTCCCGCGCGTAGCGCGGACCCGGCTCCAAGGACCTCGAGAAACGGCTCCGGGGGCACCGGCACAGGATACGCGGGCGCGGCCCTGCCCTGCAAAGCGCCGCGCGCCGGCCGGCGGGCCGGGCCGGCCACGGAGGCCGGGCGGCGCGCTCCGAGGCCGGCCTCAGCCGTCGGCGGCGGCTCCCTGCAGCGCGGCGATGATGCGGTCCGCGTCGTACACGGCGCCGCGCCAGGTGCCGCCGCTCGCTGCCTGCAGCGCCGCCCATAGCCGGGTGTCGGCGGGCAGCTCCGGGTTGGGGGCCAACTCCGGGTGCGGCGCGCGGCGCTGCAGCAGGGCCGCGGCCGCGGCTTCGGTGAGCGGGCCGCCGGCGGTGCCGACCAGGGCTACCCGCCCCTCCAGCCTGGTACGGTCGATACGGATCTCGATCAGGTCGCCGTCGCGCAGCTTGCCAATGGGGCCGCCGGCGAGCGCCTCCGGCCCGATATGGCCGATGCAGGCGCCCGTGGACACCCCCGAGAAGCGGGCGTCGGTGAGCACCGACACGCTCTTGCCCCAGGGCAGGTACTTGAGCGCCGAAGTGATTTGATAAATCTCCTCCATGCCGGTGCCGGCGGGGCCGATGCCCATCACCACTACGACGTCGTGCTCCTTGACCGGCGGCACCCCGGCGTCCCCCTTGATGGCGGCGATGGCCGCGGCCTCGCTGGTGAACACCCGCGCCGGGCCGCGGTGGCAGTAGACGCCGGCCGCGTCCACCACCGCGGGATCGATGGCGGTGGCCTTGATAACCGACCCCTCCGGCGCCAGGTTGCCCACCGGGAACACTACCGTGCTGGTGAGCCCGCGCGCGCGGGCGGCGTCGGGCGCCATGATTACCCGCTCCGGCGGCACCCCGCCGGCGGCGCAGGCGGCGCGCGCCTCGGCGCGGCGCGGGCTCTGCTCCCAGGCGTCGAGCACCTGGTCCACGGTCAGCCCGCTGACGGTGCGCGCCGCGGTGTGCAGCAGGCCGGCGCGCCGCAGGTGCAGCATCACCTCCGGCACCGCGCCGGCCGCGAACACCTGCACGGTGGGGTAGCCGGCGGGGCCGTTGGGCAGGGCGTCCACCAGCCGCGGCGTGCTGCGGTTGACGCGCGCCCAATCCTCGACGGTGGGAATCCGCAGCCCCGCGGCGTGGGCCACCGCCGGCAGGTGCAGCAGCAGGTTGGTGGAGCCGCCGAAGGCGGCGTGCACTACCATCGCGTTGTCCAGGGCGTGCTGCGTGAGCAGGTCGCGGGTGCGCACGCCGGCCACCGCCAAGCCCACCAGGGCCGCCGCGGAGCGCCGCGCCATGTCCAGCCACGTCGGCTCCCCCGACGGCGCCAGCGCCGCGTGCGGCAGGGTCAGCCCCAGGCCCTCGGCGACCACCTGGGCGGTGGCCGCGGTGCCCAGGAACTGACAGCCGCCGCCGGCGCTGCCGCACGCCCGGCAGCCCATGATCTGCGCGTGCTGCAGACTGATCAGGCCGTGGGCGAAGCGGGCGCCGATGGTCTGCACCAGCCCGGTATCCTCGGAGTCGGGCGCCGGCAGGGTCACGCCGCCGGGCACGATCACCCCCGGCTCGGCGCCCAGGCCGGCCACCGCCAGCAGCATCGCCGGCAACCCCTTGTCGCAGGTGGCGACCCCCAGCACCCCGCTACGGGTGGGTAGGGAGCGCGCCAGGCGGCGCAGCACGATGGCGGCGTCGTTGCGGTAGGGGAGGCTGTCCAGCATGCCCGGCGTGCCCTGCGTGCGGCCGTCGCAGGGGTCGGTGCAGAAGGCCGCGAACGGGATGCAGCCGGCCGCGCGCAGGGTGTCGGCCGCGGCCTGCACCAGCAGCCCCACCTCCCAGTGGCCGGTGTGCAGGCCGAGGGCCACCGGCGCCCCGTCCGGCGCCCGCACCCCGCCCTGCGTGCTGAGGATCATGAACGCCGGGCGGGTGGTCTCCTCGGGGCGCCAGCCCATCGCCACGTTGTGGGTGAGGCCGAACAGGTTGCCGCTCGGCTCCTCGCGCAGCATCTCGGCGCTGAGCGGCAGCGCGCCGGCCGGAGCGCTGCCCATGGTGCGCAACGGCGCGCCGGCGCCCTCCGCGCCGGCTGCGGTCAGGCCGTCGAAGCCGAGGATCTCGGCGCTGGCGGCGACCCGTAGCGGCGGCTCGCGGTTGGGGCCGCGCCGGTCACGGGGGGCGCGGCGGTCGGCGCCGGTATCGGTGCCGGCGGCAGGGGCGCTCATCGGCGTTCAGGCCACGCGGTTGGTCAGGGTGCCGATCGGCGGCACGGTGATGGCCACCCGGTCGCCGCGCGCCAGGGTAAAGCCGTCCGGCGGCACGATGCCGGTGCCGGTCATCAGATAGCAGCCGTGCGGGAAGCTGTTGTCCCGGTACAGGTAGCCGAGCAGCTCCTGCGGCGTGCGCTTGAGCTCGGCCAGGGTGGTGCCGCCGGCGAACACGGTCTCGCCGCCGCGCTCGATTTCCATGTTGATGGCAGTGGCGGCCGGCAGCGGCTCGGCGCCCACCAGCAGCGCCGGCCCCAGAGCGCAGCTCGCGTCGTATACCTTGGCCTGCGGCAGGTAGAGGGGGTTTTCGCCCTCGATGTCGCGCGAGCTCACGTCGCTGCCGACCGTGCAGCCAATCAACGCGCCGGAGGCGTCGGCCAGCAGCACCAGCTCCGGTTCGGGAACGTTCCAACTCGCGTCGGAGCGAAGCGCGATCTCCTCGCCGCTGCCGACCGCGGTGCGCGCGCTGCCCTTGAAGAACAGCTCCGGGCGCGGGGCGCGGTACACGCGGTCGTAGAAGCTGTCGCCGCCGGCCTGCTCCGACTCGGCCATGCGCGCGTCGCGGCTGCGGTAGTAGGTGACGCCGGCGGCCCACACCTCCTGCGACACCAGCGGCACCAGGGCCTCGCGCGGCTCGAACGCGGCCAGCGCCGTGCCCTGCGCCACCAAGCCGCCGAGCCGCTGCGGCAGGCCGGGCGGCCCGACCAAGCTGTCCCAGCTTTCGGCCAGTAATACGAAGTCGTCTCCGGTAGCGGCAATCACGCCGCGCCGCGTGCGGTACAACAGCATTCGCTCTCCCAAGTCCCCGCCACTGTAGCAACCCGCGAAAACCGCCGTCAACGAACGCGACGGCGCGGGGCGGGGCGCGACCGGCAAGCTTCCTACGCACGGCGGCGGGCGGCGCCTGGCAGCGCCCTCAACACCGGCGGGATGGCGTATATTCCGCCTGCAGGATCCCAGCGGTGAAACGATGGCTTCCGATACTGGCGGCGGGCGCGGTGCTGGCGGCCGGCGGCGGCGCCTTCCTGGCGGTGCGCGCTCCCTCCGCCGAGCAGGTGGCGACCCGCCTGCTGCGCGCGCGCTACGTCAACGACGCCGCCGCGGTGTACGAGTTGGCGTCCGCCGCGGACCGGCGCTGGCGTACCCGCGAGCAACACCTGGCCGGCCATCCGCCGTTCCCGCCCGAGTTCCGGGAGCTGATCGGCGAGTTGGCCCGCTTCATTGAGATCCGTGGCGTCGACAGCGACCTGCAGGACGCCGGCGGCGTGGTGACCGTGCACGGCACGGCGCCGAACGCGAATCATCCCGAGATCCGCGATCTGTTGTACGGCACCGGCGGCGACGCCGCCATCACCCTGCGCGCGCGCCGCGCCGAGCTGCGCCGGCGCGGCCGCGCCGGCGCGCTGCCGGCCATCGAGTTCAGCGAGGAGATGGAGCTGGTGCGCGAGCAGGAGCACTGGAAAGTGTTCCTGGATTGGGCGGTCGGCTACGCCATTCGGTTCCGTGCCGAAACGCGCGAGGAGCTGCCCTTCGCGTTTTCGGCGGAGCCGGAACGGATCACCCTCAAGCCGGGCGAGACCGGCTCCGCCGTGTTCCACGTGCGCAACCTCTCGGAGGATACGATCACCGCCAAGGCCGGGCACCTGTTGGATCCGCCCGTAGCGCAGCCGCACGTTGAGTTGGTGCAGTGCTTCTGCTTCTTCGAGGATACCTTCGCGCCGGGGGAGGAGCGGCAACTGCCGGTGGTGGTGCGTCTCGGCTGGGACGTTCCCCCCGGCCTCGGCGCCATCACCATGCTCTACGAGTACTACCCGCTGGCGCGCTTCCGCGACCGGCGCCCGCCTGCGGCCCGCGGCGGGTAGCAGCGGCGCCCTGCGGCAGCAGGCGGAGGGCCGTTGCGCCGCATCAGCGCCACCACCTCGCCGGCAGCGGCGCCCCGCCCCTGCGGTCAGGCGCGTTGGGCGCGGTAAAGGGTCTCCGGGGTATTCTCGATCCGCGACCACCAGAAGGCGACGTCGAAGTCGGGGTCGCCGGTCAGGTAGCGCCACAGACGGATGCGGTTCATCACTTCGATCCGGTGCCGCTGGCCGTGCCACGCGATCGTTCCGCCGAGGATTTGCGCCACGTCGTCCCGGGTCCGCGCGTCGTCCAGGTCGCCGGTGTTCCACAGCCGCTGCTGGCGCACGGTGGGGTTGAGGCGCAGCTTGAACATGTAGCGGTCACGGTCGGTGTGGTTGCTGCGCGCCGCGTGCCACACGTTGGTATGCCAGAAGAACATGGCGCCGGCGTCGCATACCGCCTGCACCTGGCCGAGCACGTCCTGGTAGCGGCGGGTGGTCGACTCGTACACGCGCCGGAACTGGCTGCCGGGCAGGAACAGCGTGCCGCCCGCGGCCGCCGGGGTGTCCGCGGGAAAGAAGGAGATCTGGAGGTCGAAGTGCAGGCGGCGCACGTCGTACTCCGCGTCCTGGTGCAGGTTGGCCCCCATCCGGGTGCGCGCCGGCGTCAGGTGCGCGGCGTGATGGTCGTAGCGCGGGTCCGGTCCCACGAGGCTGGTGATGATCCCCGCCACGCGCGGCAGCCGGAACACCCGGCCCAACGCCGACTCGGGCGCGGTCCAGACGTCGCGGAACGGCGCCCCGGCCTGCCCCGGAGCACGGTGGTTGCCGGCGGCGATCTCGGCCAGCGCCGCCGCGCACAGGTCGCGCGGCACCAGGTCGTCGACGCGCAGGAAGCCGTCGCGCACGAAGCGCGCCATCTCCCGGCTGGTCAGCCGCAAGTCGGGGGCGGCGCGGTCACTTGCCGTTGGACTCGACATTGATCGCCTCCAGTTTTTCCAGCACGAATTCGAATTCCAGGTAGGAAAGGTCGTACTCCTGGCCGGGGCTCGGCGGCCGCAGATCAGGGTACTTGATCACCCGCCAGCCGTCGCGCATGGCGTCCAGGACGCTGGCGTAGGGAGGCACCGCGTCGCCGGCGGCCTCGTAGGTTTCGTCGCTGGCACCGTCGTACAGCGACCAGGCGATCACCTCGGTGTCGGGGCTGGAGTTGGCCGCGTACAGCACCAGCAGCTTCTGGCGGAGGGTTCCGGGTGCCGGGGGGCTTGCCGTCATGCCGGCAGTGTGCACTACCGCGCCGGGTTTGGCTATGCTGAGCCGCGATGAAACGGCACCGGCGGCAGGCTTCGTTGAACGGAACCTGGAAGTTCAAGACCGATCCCGACGCCATGGGCGACGTCTCGCCCGACGTGGTGCGCAACACCATCGGCGCCACGCAGCAGGAGTGCAAGTTCTTCGACCCGGAGTTCGACGACCGGCACTGGGGCGAAATCACGGTCCCGGCGTGCTGGCAGGCGCAGGGGCACCACTACAACGGCGTAGCCTGGTACCGGACCCGGTTCGAGTACCGCCCCGGCGACCCCGCCGCGGTGGTGCGCCTCAGCTTCCGGGGCGTGGACTACTTCGCGGACGCCTGGATCAACGGCTACTACCTCGGCTCCCACGAGGGGTTTTTCAACGAGTTCAGCTTCGACGCGTCGCGTTGGCTCCGGGCCGGCGAGAACCTGTTGGTGGTGCGCGTGGAGTCGCCCAAGGACGCCAACGTAAAGGTCGGGCCGGTCGAGAAGAACGTGGTCAAGGGCGCGCTGCAGGATTGGGACTGCAACAACCCGGAGATCAATCCCGGCGGCATATTCGCCGGCGTGCTCCTGATCGAGAGCCGGGAGATCGCCATCGACCGGATCAAGGCCACGCCCTACGTCGACGCGGAGGGAACCGCGGCGCGGGTGCACTGCAGGGTGACGCTGGTCAACCCGGAGCGCGAAGTAAAGCAGGTAGCGCTGCGCGCCCGGGTCGCGCCCGACAACTTTAGCGGGCCGGAGAGCGAGGCCGCGGCGGAGGTCCGCCTCGTGCCCGGCGCCTCCGAGCACGAGCTGTGGGTGGAAGTGGCCGAGCCGCGGCTGTGGTGGCCGTGGGACCTCGGCGCGCAGCACCTCTACGAGATACGGGTCACGGCCAGCGCGGCCGGCTTGGGCGGCAGCACGTTGGACGCGATGAGCGACCGGATCGGGCTGCGCCACCTGCGCCAGGTGGCGGGCACCTGGGAATGCTACCTCAACGGCAAGCGCCTGTTCTGCCGCGGCCCCAACGACCTCTCCGAGCAACTGCAATCCAACGTGACGCGCGCCGCGTACGAAGCCGACGTGCGCCTCATGCGCGAAGCGAACATGAACATGGTGCGGGTCTACTGCGTGGTGGAAAAGGAGGAGTTCTACGACCTCTGCGACGAGCTCGGCATGCTGGTCATGCAGGACTTCCCGGCGCAGGGGCCGTTGAGCAATTCCAGTGAGATGGTGCGGCGGGCGCTGCCGCAGGCGCGCGACAGACCACTACGGTTGCCCGCTTCCAAACAGGCGCTGGTCCCACCAGACGGGGGTTTCCAGCCCAACGGTCAAGCCGGCGAAATCCGGGTGCAGCGTGTTGATGACGACGTTGCGCTCCATACGGGCGACTACCGACGGGACGATCAGGATTGCGCTACGATTTTTCGTGTACCACGCGTTGCCAAAACGACGGGCGGCATGCCCGTCCGGCTGCTCCCATCCCGGAACGGTATCGGCGGTTGCCACCTCGTAGCTGGTGCCCCGCGGTAACGTGATCTCGACGAAATGCTGGTTCCGCGGCAGCGTTCCGCTCTCGCGCGCCAGCACTTCCAGCAGGGCCGTCGGAAGCATAGATCACGGCGTCACCGGCCTCATGCCACCTGCCGGCAGCAAGTCTCGAACCGGCGGCGCTCCATACCGGAAAGTGTCCCTCCGGATCGCCGATCCGATACGCGCGCATCGTGTCCGGGAGCGTCCGCGGTGTGGTCAAACAGGGAAGCTGGCTTGCGCCCGACGGATGAGATTCACGACCGCTTCGGTACCTGCCGAGCTGGAGCGCGCCACGTCGAATGGCGTCTCTCCTTCCAGCAACGGATGCGGACGGTTGAGGTACGCGACGATCGCGTCGCGATCGCCGTGGTGGGTTCGGCTGACCGCATCGACGACGCGGGCCAGCTCATAAAGCCGTTCACTGAGCTGTCTGGACAGCGATTTTCCGGCTTTTCGCACCCGTCTGAACGTGGCTTCCGGGACTATGGGGCCAATAACCCACTTCCGCCCAAGCACTTCAGCCAGAGCGACGGCTGACGCCGGGCGCAATCCTTCGGCCACGAGCCGCGCAAGTTGCACCTCGCTCAGACTGCTCTGTTCGTCGATAGCCAGGAGCGCCGCAACCCCTTCGGCTTCACTGGTCGGCCTCCTCTCCCGGTCGGCGTAGGCCCGGAGGGTCGGGGACGGCTCAGATGGTGAGTCCATCATATGACTAACATACTGCGCTCATTCGGCGACTGCAAGCCGTTGCCGCGGCGGCGTTACGGGGCGGTGCGGGCGGCGGCGTCTTCGGCGATCCACTGTTGCCAGTTCTCCTCGTCCGGGGCCAGGAAGCCGCAGTTGGCGCGCCGGACGAATTGATCGTCGACGCCGAGCAGCCGCAGCAGGCGCCGGTCGCCGCGCGCCCGCGCCCGGGCGATCACGGCCTGCGACACCGGTCCCCGGTAGTTGGCGCGGTGCTTGAGCCAGGAGTGGTTGAGAGTGAGGAAGAACAGGTAGCGGTAGTCGCCGGAGCGGTTGGCAGTCCCGGAGTGGAGCATGCTGCAGTGGAACACGGCGACGTCGCCGGCCTGCGGATAGACGATCACCTCCTCGGGGTGGGGCCGCTTCGCCTCTTCCCGGGTCATGCGCAGGGCGCGCACGTGCGAACCGGGGATAATCCGCAAGGGGCCGGACGCGTCGGTCAGATCCTGCAGATAGGTGAGCGCGTTGAACAGCAGCGGGCGGTGGTAGACGCCATCCTCGGGAAAGAACGCGAACATGTCGCGGTGAAAGCCCAGCACGTCGCCGTCCGCCGCGTCCTGCGGCGCCGTGCGGCGGTAGGTAATCGACTCAAGCTGCACGTGGGGGCCGACCACCAACTCGGCGAAGTCGAGCAGCCGCGCATTGGTGAGCGCCGGCAGCACCAGTTCCGGCTTGTGCTCCAGTACGTCCACGAACCCCTCCGGGCGGCTGCCGTCGGCGGCGGGGACGCGCCCGGCGATCTCCTCGAACGCGTTCCGCATCTCCCGCACCCATGCCGCGTCGAACAGCTTCGGGAACAAGGTGAACCCGTCGCGCTTGAACTCCGTCAGATGGTCGTCGAGTGACTTCATTGGCGCAACCATATCTCAAACGCCGGCGCCCGGCGTGGCGGCGCCGGGATTGGCCGTAACGGCGCGGCGTTCGATGGCCGCGGGGCGCTGCTGGGCGGCGCGCAGGCGCGCCAAGTCGAACTTGCCGGCGCGGTCGAACTTGTAGATTCCGTTCTGCTCCTGGTAGATGTCGGTGAGCTGGGTGTAGCAGTAACCGAACATGTCGGGGTTGTCGAGCAGCACTGCGCACAGCTTCTCGAACCGGTCGTAGAACTCCTCGATGCTCCGCGGGCGGTCGCCGTACCCCCACGACTCCTCGCCGGCGGCCAGCTCCGGGTTCCACCAGATGCCGCCGAACTCGCTCACGAAGTAGGGTTGGCCGCGGTAGGCAATCGACCATTCCGGCGCGCCGGTCAGCCGCGCGGCGGCGCGCGCCGGCATCCCCCAACCGGCGGCGCTGTTCCGGTACGGCTTCCCTGCCGCCAGCCCGGCCTGGTTCGTCGCCAGCCGCTCCGGGTCCTGCGAATAGTCGTGGCTGTCGTAGACGTCGGCCTCGGGCACGCGGTGCGCGTAGCCGGAGGCGTCCAGGACCGGCCGCGTGGCGTCCATCGCCTTGGCGGCGAGGAACATGCCGCGGGTAACGTCGTCGAGCACGGTAAGGCGGTCGCCGAGCGCCTGCCAGGTCTCGTTGAGCGGGCACCAACCCACGATGCAGGGATGCGAATAGTCGCGCTCCAGCACCTCCAGCCACTGGGTCACGTAATCCGCGCCCGGCTGCTGATGCTCGCCGTCAATCGGTCCCTCGCCGCGGCAGCCCCAGTCGCCGAACTCCCCCCACACCAGGTAACCGAGGCGGTCGGCATGGTACAGGAACCGCTCCTCGAACACCTTCTGGTGCAGGCGCGCCCCGTTGAAGCCCGCCGCCATGCTCAGCTCGACGTCGCGCCGCAGCGCCGCGTCCGACGGCGCCGTCATGATGCCGTCCGGGTAGTAGCCCTGATCCAGGACCAGCCGCTGAAACACCACTTCGCCGTTGAGCTTGACCGCCTTGCCGTGGATGCTCACGGCGCGCAGGGCGCAGTAGGAGGACGCTTGGTCCAGCACCTCGCCGGCGCCATTCAGCAGGGTGATGGCGACGTCGTACAGGTGGCCGGCGCCGGGCGCCCACAACCGGCGCCGCGCCGCCGGGATGGCCAGGTCCAGACGCGGCGCGAGGTCCAGGTCGGCCGCGCACTCGGCAACGGCGACCTCACCCTGCGCGTCGCTCAGCGCGGCGCGCAGCCGCAGCCCCGGCGCGGTGCCGGTCAGCGGCTGCTCCAGGCGGATGACGCCGTTGGCGACGTCCGGCGTCAGCCGCGGCCGCCGCAGCGCCAGGTCGGGAACCGGCTCCATCCACACCGTCTGCCAGATGCCGGTGGTGCGCACGTAAATGGCGCCGCGCGGAGCGTAGTCGCGCGCCTGCTTGCCGCGCGGCTGCGGCCGCTCGCGGGTGTCACGGGCGCGCACCGTGATCACCGCCTCCTCCCCGGCTGCGGCGGCGCCGTGCAGGTCGCAACTGAAGGGCGAGAAGCCGCCGCGGTGGCGCCCCACCTCCGTGCCGTTGACCCACACGGTGGCGTCATGGTCCACCGCCTGAAAGTGCAGCAGTACGCGGCGGCCCGCCCAGGCGGCGGGAACATGCACGCGGCGCCGGTACCAAACCGCGTTGAGAAAGTCGTGATTCTCGATCCCCGAGAGGCGCGATTCGGGACAGAACGGCACCGTGATGGCGGCGTTCAGATCGCGTTCCAGCAACCCGCGCTCCAGGCCGCTGTCGCCCTGATCGATTTCGAACTGCCAGCGGCCGTTGAGGCGCAGCCATTCCTCGCGCACGAACTGCGGTCGCGGATATTCGGGGCGCGGTGTCTGCACGGCGGAGCTCCTTTTGGAAGCGGTTTGGATGGCGCGCGGCAGGTCCGGCGCGCCGGCCTGCAATGCTACGCCGCAGCCTACGGCGGCGGGCCGATTGGCGGCAAGACGCAGGGGGCCGCCCCCACGCCACGACCGGCGGGCGGCCCGGCCCCTTGCACCGGAACGGCCCCGGCGCATGAACGGCGCCGCCGCATCCGGCGGGCCAGCCCGGCCGGCGGGCCGTTGACGCGCCGCGCCGGTACCGGCACGCTCGGCAGCACGCGATGGGAACGGAAGCAACCACGGCGGCGGGGGGAATCCGCCTGCGGCGTATCGACGCCGGTACCTTCCTGATGGGAAACGACCGCCCGTTGCCGGACGCCCTGCTGACCTCTCCCTCCTGCTTCCGCTACGGCGACTTCGACGAGCGGCCCGTGCACCGGGTCACCATCACCCGGCCGTTCTACTTGGCGGAGTGTCCGATCACCAACGCGCAGTACGAACTGTTCGACCCGGCGCACCGGGCGCTGCGCGGCAAACGGGGATACTCCGGCGCCGGCGACGAAGCCGCGGTGTTCGTGAGTTGGCATGACGCCGCCGCCTACTGCCGGTGGCTCTCCGAACGCGAGGGCGCCGTGTTCCGCCTGCCCACCGAGGCGGAGTGGGAGTACGCCTGCCGGGCCGGCTCCGCGACTCCGTTCTCCGGCGGCGACGAGCTGCCCGCCGGGGCCGCGCGAAACCAGCGCCGCACGTGGTTTCCCGACGCTTGGCGCACCACCGGCGACAACGTGGTGCCGCTCACCGTGGGCCGCACGCCGCCCAACCGCTGGGGCATCCGCGACCTGCACGGCAACGTAGAGGAATGGTGCCTCGACTGGTACGGGCCCTATCCCGACCGCGAGCTGAGTGACCCCGCCGGCCCGCGCGAGGGCGACTTTCGCGTGACCCGCGGCGGCAGCCACTCGACCGAACCCTACTACCTGCGGTCGTGCAACCGGGCCGGCGCGCTGCCGGAAGAACGCAACTGGCTCATCGGATTCCGGGTGGTGCGCGCCGGCTTCCCCGCCCCGCCGCGAACGGCCCCGGGCGCTCCGGTGCCGCTGCACGGCAACAACGTGCTGCAGAACACCGCACCGGAAGCCGCCTCCGCGGAAACCGCCGCCCCGCCGACCGCCGGCGCGGACGCGGCGCCCTGCTTCCGGGGGCCGCTCCGCTACGTGCACGTACCCCCCGGCTCCTACGGCCCGCAGTTCAGCCGCCACAACCACGATCCGGCAATCTGCCAGTGCCCCAACGGCGACCTGCTGGCCATCTGGTATAGCTGCGTGGAGGAACCGGGCCGCGAGCTGGCCATCCTGGCGAGCCGGCTCCGCGCCGGGAGCGCGGCCTGGGAATCGGCCTCGGTGTTCTGGGACGCCCCCGACCGCAACGACCACGCTCCCGCCCTGTTCTGCGACGGCCGGCGGATGTTCCACTTCAACGGCACGTCGGCGGCCGCCACCTGGGGGCCGCTACGTACCATCCTGCGCACCTCCGACGACAGCGGCGCCACCTGGAGCCGGGCCAGGTTCATCAACGACCACCACGGCCCGCGGAACATGCCGATCGCCGCGGCCTTCGCGTTGCGCGACGGCACCCTGGCGCTCCCCTGCGACGCGGTCAGCGTCGGGCACGGCGGCACCGCCCTGTGGCTGAGCGGCGACGGCGGCGAGACCTGGCGCGACGCCGGCGGCACCATTGCCGGGATTCACGCCTCGGCAGTCGAACTTGCCGACGGCCGCTTGCTGGCCTTCGGGCGCGGCGACGAGGTGGACGGCCGGCTGGCGCAGAGCGTCTCGGCGGACCGCGGCAAGACCTGGGAATACTCGGCGAGTCCGTTTCCTCCCATCCGCGGCTCGCAACGGCTGGTGCTGACGCGCGTGCGCGGCGCCTGCCGCGCCGGCAGCGATCCGCTGTTGCTGGTGTCCTTCGCCAACGAGCCGGCGGATTCGGAGCGCGCCTTTACCGTTACCGGCGTGGCCCACGCGGTGGGCGGCCGGGGCGTGTCCGGCATGTACTGCGCCGTGTCCTTTGACGACGGCGCGAGCTGGCCGTTTCGCCGCTTGGTCAGCGACGACGGCCCGGACCGCGTCATCGAGGCGATGGACGGCGCCCCCTGCGTCATGGGACCCCGCAACGCCGAGGCAAACGGTTATCTCACCGCCTGCCAATCCGCCGACGGCCGCATCCAGCTCCTCAGCAGCACCAACCACTACTCCTTCAATCTGGCGTGGCTGGTAGAACGTCGCCCCTTTATGGGTCGCTCCCGCCTTTAGTCGAGGTTGACGATCGCCTTGATGACGCCGCTCTCCGGGCGGGTGTAGCCGGGAAAATCGCCGATCAGGCCGCCGAACGAGCTGCGGTGGGTGATCCACGGGTTGGTGTCGATGCGGCCCTCTTCGATCAGCGCGATAATGCGCCGGAAGTTGTCCGGCAGCGAGTTGCGGGTGGCGCGCAGCGTCAGCTCCGGCCGGTGCAGCGCCATGTGCGGGAAGGTCAACTCGCGCGCGGTGAGCCCGACGAACACCAGGGTACCGGTGGGGGCGACGTAGTTGGCGGCCTGCGACATCGACACGTTGGAGCCGGTGGCGTCGAACACCACGTTGGGGAGGTCGCCGCCGGTCAGGCTGCGGAGTTGCCCGGCGACGTCGCCCTGCGCGACCAGGGTGTGGTCGCAACGCATCACTTCGCGCGCGAAGCGCAGCCGCTCCTCGTTGAGGTCCATGAAGATGGTGGCGGCACCGGTGAGGCGGGCGAACTCGAAGGTCGCCAGCCCGATCGGCCCGGCGCCGATGATCAGCACCGCGTCGGCGGCGGTGGGGGCGCCGCGGTCCACCGCGTGGGCGCCGATGCCCAGGGTCTCCACCAGCGCGAGCTGTTCGCAGTCGAGCTTGGTCGAAACGTGCAGCTTGCGCGCCGGCAGCAGAAACTGCGGGCGCATGCCGCCGTCGGTGTGCACGCCGAGCACTTCCAGGGTGGCGCAGCAGTTGGGAGCGCCGCGCCGGCACGCGATGCAGCGGTCCGTGCAGTTCAGGTAGGGCTCCACCGCGCAACGGTCGCCCGGCGCCACGTTGCTCACGCCGGCGCCCACCGCCAGCACCTCCACGCCCAGCTCGTGGCCGAGGATGCGCGGATAGGTCATGAGCGGCATCTTGCCGAAGTAGCCGCTGACGTCGGTGCCGCAGATGCCGACGTTGCGCACCCGCACCAGCGCCTGGCCCGCCGCCGGCGGCGCCGGCGGGTCGATCTCGATCATCTCGAACCGCTCAGGCTCGCGCAGACTGATTGCCTTCATCGGTGCAATCCCTCCAGGTAGGTACGATAGCCGTGCATGGTCTGGCGCGCCGCGGTCTCCGGGTCGGGGTAGGCAAACGCCTCCGCGGAGGCCCAGCCGCGGTAGCCGGCGGCGCGCAGCGCGGCCGCTATCGGGGCGTAGGCCAGGTGCCCGCAGCCGGCCGGGCGCCGATTGCTGTCCACGAAGTGCAGGTGGCCGAGCTGCGCCGCGGCGCCGCCGAGCGCGGCCGCGAGGTCCTGTTCCTCAATGTTCATGTGGAACAGGTCGGCCAGCAGCGCCAGCCGCCCGCTACCCACGCGGTCCAACAGCTCGGCGCCCTGCTGCAGGGTGTTGCACAGGTCGGTCTCGTAGCGGTTGAGCGGCTCCAGCAGCACCCGGTTGCCGGCGCGGTCGGCGTGCTCGGCGAGCTGCGCCATACTGTCCGCCAGGCGCGCCAGCGCCTCCGCGCGCGCCTCGCCGGGCGCCGCGCGACCCTGGATCGAGCCGACGATGGCAGGCGCCCCGAAGGAGGCCGCCAGCTCCACGATGGCGCGCACGAACGCCACCCCCCGCTGCCGCGCCGCCGGCTCGTGGTGCGCCAGCGACAGGCCGTGCACCACGGCCCCCGCGCCGGTGCCCACCGCCGCCAGCGCCAGCCCGCCGGCGGCCAGCGCCGCGCGCAGTTCCGCCGCCGGCACCGCCGCCGCGGAGGGCGGGAACAGCTCGACCCCGTGGAAGCCGATCCGCGCCGCGGCGGCGCAGGCGGGCGCGATCTCGTCCCAAAACACGAACGGCCCGCCGCGCACCTCCGGTACCAGGCTCAGCGTCACGGCGGCGCGTATCTGCGCCCCCTGCTTCAAGTCAACCTTCACGCCGCCCATCCTACGGACTCACTCAGCATCCGGCAACCGCGGCCGCCGGAAAAGGGTTCAGGGCTAGCGGTTGCGGGCTTGGTTGATGAGGCGTAGCGCGGTGCGCACGTTGGCGCTGATGGCGGCGTAGTCGCGGGCAGCAAGCAGGTCCGGGCGCACCAGATCGCTGCCCATTCCCACGCAGCAGGCGCCGGCCGCGAACCATTCGCGCAGGTTCTCGGCGCTCAGCCGGACGCCGCCGGTGGGCATGAGCCGTGACCAGGGCATGGGTGCGAGCACGTCCCTGATGAACGCCGGGCCGCCCACCTTGCCGGGAAAGACCTTGACGATCTCGGCGCCCCATTCCTCAGCGGTGGAGATCTCCGTCGGCGTGGCGCAGCCGGGCAGGTAGGGGACCTTGCGGCGGTTGCACAGCCGCGCCACCTCGGCGTTGAAGCTCGGGCTCACCACGAACCGCGCGCCCGCGGCGATGAACAGCGCCGCGGTGGGCGCGTCGATTACCGAGCCGACGCCGAGACTGGCGGCCTCCCGCAGCACGGGTTGCTCGGCCAGTTCCTGAAACACCCGCAAGGCGCCGGGGCCGCGGTTGGTGAACTCGACCGCCGGCGCGCCGCCCTCCACCAGGGCGCCGGCCACCGCGCGCGCCACTTCGGGGTCGCCGTGATAGAACAACGGCACCAGCCCGCCGGCCAGCACCGCGCCGTACCACTCCAGCCGCCCGCCAACCTGTCCTCGGCTCGCGCCGCGCGCCGCCTCATGCGAAGTCGTCATCGTTCCGGCCGCACTGTACCCGACGGTCGGCCCGCAGGTCCGATTCGGCGCCGAACAACAACCGGCGCGCGGCGATGGTACAGTGCCCGGAAGCGAATGGACACCCCCAATCGGCCGCCGCGGCTCCTGGCCGTCGACCTCGACGGTACCCTGCTGGGGCCGGACAAGCGCATCAGCCCCGGCGACGCCGGCGCCCTGCGCCATGCGGTGGCTGCGGGCGCGGCGGTCCTGGTGGCCACCGGGCGCGGGCTGCGCAGCGCGCGCCCGATATTGGACGTGCTGCCGGTACCGGCCTACGCCGCGCTGCACAACGGCGCGCTGGTGCTTGACCCCGCCGGCGCCGAACTGTGGCGCGTCCCGCTGCCGCCGCACGCGGTCGCGGCCGCCCTGCCGCGGATCCGCCGCAGCGGGCTCCATCCGATGCTGTACGCCGCCGCGGCGGGCGGCGGCAGCGCCGGCGTGAGGCTGGTCCTGGAGCCCGCGGCCCGCCGCTCGCGGTACACGCAGGTCTACCTGGGCACCAAGAACGCGATCCTGGAACTGGTCCCCGACGTAGCCGCGGCGCGCCGCCGCGGGGTGCTGGGGATCGTCAGTTTCGGGACCCGCAGCGCCGTGCTTGCCGCCGCGGCCGCGCTGGCGCCGTTGCGCGGGCTGGTGCGAAGCTGGTGGAATCCGGCGCCGGATCCGGCCGTGGACCTGTTCGAAGTGGTGGCTCCGGGAGGCGCCAAGGGCGGCGCGCTGCGGCGCCTGACCGAGCGGCTGGAGCTGACCCCGCGGCAGGTGATGGCCATCGGCGACAACACCAACGACCTGGGCATGCTGCGCTACGCCGGCACCGCGGCCGCCATGGCCAACGCCACCCCCGAAGTGCGCGCCGCGGCCCACTTCGTCACCGCCGACAACGCCTCCGGCGGCGTCGCGCGGGCGTTGGCGCGCGTCGGGTGGGCGCCCCCGGCCCGGGCGCGACGGCGCTGAGCGCTTGCCTGGGTTGTTGGCGCGCCGGAACGCCCGGCCCGGCCGGGACTGAGCACCGCCGGCTGACGCGAGCGCGGCGGCAGGTGTCCTTGCCCCGGCCGGGCCTACTCCGCACACTGCTTGCCGTCATGCTCAACCTTCCGCTGATCCATCCTGACATTCTGCGCGTGCTGGGCCGCGCCGGGCACGGCTCGCAGGTGTTGATCGCCGACGGCAACTACCCGTTTCGCACCACCCTGGGACCCAACGCCGAGCTGGTGAGTCTCAATCTGACCCCCGGCGTCGTGAGCGCCACCGACGTGCTCGCCGCGCTGGCGGCCGCCATTCCGGTGGAAGCCGCGGCGGTCATGGCCACCGCCAAGGAGGGACCCTACGCCATGCCCGAAGACCCACCGATCTGGGCGGAGTTTCGCGACCTGCTGGCGGCCAACGGCTTCACCGGTCCGCTGGACCAATTGGAGCGGTTCGCGTTCTACGAGGCGGGGCGGGGAGCGGACGTCGCGCTGGCGGTTGCCACCGGCGAGCAGCGCATCTACGCCAACCTGCTGCTCACCATCGGGGTCATCCGGCCGCGCTGAGAAGTGCGGCGGGCAGCGCGGCGGCGGCAGCGCGGCTGCAGGGCCGGGGCGGGACATGTCCGGGCGCCCGATCCGGCGGGGGCAGCGCGGAGGCGGGGCGCGACATGTTCGGGTGCCCGGTCCGGCGAGGGACTCTCGCGGCCGCGGCAGTGCGGCGGCGGCCGGGGCGCGGTCAGCCGCCGGCGGCGCGCGCCACGGCCAGCGCGAAGTAGGTGAGTATCACGTCGGCGCCGGCGCGCTTGATGGCTGTCACCGTCTCCATCATCGCGGTGCTCTCGTCGAGCCAACCGCGCTCCGCCGCGGCCTTGATCATGGCGTATTCGCCGCTCACCTGATACGCGGCCACCGGCAGGCTGGATTCCGCCCTTACCGCCGCCACCACGTCCAGGTAGGGCAGCGCCGGCTTCACCATCACCATGTCGGCCCCCTCGTCCAGGTCCAGCATCACCTCGCGTATGGCCTCGCGGCGGTTGGCGGGGTCCATCTGATAGGTCTTCTTGTCGCCGCGCTTGGGCGCCGAATTGAGGGCCTCGCGGAATGGACCGTAAAACGCTGACGCGTACTTGGCGCTGTAGGCGAGGATGCCCACGTCGGTGAAAGCCGCGTCGTCCAGGGCGTCGCGGATGTACCCCACGCGCCCATCCATCATGTCTGAGGGCGCCACCAGATCGGCCCCCGCCTCCGCCTGCGCCACTGCCATGTCGCAGAGGATGTCTACGCTGGCGTCGTTGACGATCTTGCCATCCTCCACCAGGCCGTCGTGGCCGTCGCTGGAGTAGGGGTCCATCGCCACGTCGGTGATCACTACCATCTCCGGCAGCGCCTGCTTGAGCTCGCGCACCGTGCGCTGCAGCAGACCGTCGGGGTTGGCGGACTCGGCGGCGTGGCTGTCCTTGAGGGAGTCGTCGATCACCGGGAACAGGGCTACCGCGGGAATGCCGAGGACGTGGGCGGCGCGCGCCTGCGCCACCACCCGATCCGGGCTCAGGCGGCTGACACCCGGCATTGCTGCCACCGTCTCCTCCATGTCGTCGCCCTCGACCACGAACAGCGGCAGAACCAAGTCGTTCGGAGTGACCCGGGTTTCCCGCACCAGTGCGCGCAGGGCCGCGGTAAGGCGATTGCGCCGCGGCCGAATCGGCAGGTCGAGCGGTCCTCCGCGGCGCGCCGAGCCGTTGTGAGAGCTGGATGAAGCCATGACGCCCGCAGTGTAGCTACGGGCGCCGGCGGCCGGCAAGCGCCATCGGCGGCGTTCAGGATCGCCAGCAGGTCGCCGCGCCGGAAGGTCGCGGCCAACTATTGCGGCGACACCTCCCGGTCACGGTAGCAGAACCGCAGCGTCTGTTCCACGCCGTCCAGCGCGCCGCGGTAGTAGGCGGCCTGCCCCGCCTCGAAGGCGGCGCGGAGCGCGGCTAAGTTGCGGTGCGACACCTGCTCCACGGTCACTTGCCGGTCACGTCATATTTGTCAAGGTCCAGCTTGCAGATCGCCGCCAGCTTGTGGCCAAGCGCGGACCCCCGAAGGGAGTCGGGCAGCTTGTCGAGCCACTCCCGGTACTCATCCTGGATTTCGCGCAGGGTTTGCACCGCATCCTGCCAGCGCTCCGGTCGGGAGCGCCGGTCGGGCGGCCGGTGGTAATGCACCACCGGCTCCTGCGCCTTGCGCCGCTCTCGATAGCGCCGTTGGCGCTCGGCGTTGCTCATCGCCATGTCAACCTCTCCTCCGCGCTCGGGTTCTCGGCTCCCGATGGTAGACGCGGCGGGAGCCTCACGTCAAGATGGCGGCGCGGGCGGGTGCGAACGCCGAAAGCGGTATTGATTTTGGGCATGAAAAAGGTCTACCTACCCCAAGACACCACTCATGGGGAGGTAGACCATGAACAAGGAACAATTTATAGCCGCAGCCCAGGGCCTCGTCAAGGAGCTGCAGGGCGCCATCAACAACGACGGGATGGGAATCCATCAGGCCGAATCCAAGGTTTTGGAGATGGTGAACTGGATCGGCGACGCCATGATGCAAGAACTGGTAGCCGGCTTGGACGAGCCGACCACCGCCAACCAGATCACCGTCGGCGGTGAGGTGGCACTGTTCGACCGGGTCCGCAATCTCCGTTTCATCAACCGCTTCGGCGAGACCGTGGTGCGGCCGCGGCGCTGCTACCGGTACCGGGACCGGGCGGGCGGCGTAGCGCCGCTGGACGTGAAGATCGGGATGGACCGGTGCTTCGGCTTCTCGTCACTGATGACGTTCCTGATCTGCATGCTGGGGGCTGAGGAGTCGTATGCAGGGGCGGCCGAGAAGCTGGAGGCAGCGCTCGGCTTCAAGGTGAGTTCGACGGCGGTGCAGCGGACCACGGAGAAGACGGGGGAGCGGATACCGGACACGCCGGACGCGGTGGTCGACGCGCGGCGGCGGGAGCAAGGGTGCTCGCTGATGGTGGTGGAGGTGGATGGGACGACGAGTCCGCAGATCACGGAACAGGAAGGGATTACGGGACACGCCAGCCTGCGGGCTCCGACCTGCCACAAGGAGTGCAACCTGGTGGTCATCGAGAAGCGCAAGGGCGGTCAGGTGGTCGACCGGTGGACCGGGGCGCGCTACGGACCGCGTCAGGAGTTTGCCGAGTACGCCGAGCAGGCGGGGCTGCGGATGGGATTTCTGGAAGCGTCCGAGACCGTGTTCCTGGGCGATGGCGCGCGCCACAACTGGGAACTGCAGCAGACCCACTTCCCTGGATCGGTACCGATTCTGGACTTCTACCACGCGGCGGAGCACGTCGCCGCCTACTGCGAGCTGCTGCCTGCGGCGCGGCGCGTTGAGCAACGGCGGGCTTGGATGAAGCTGCTGAAGCAGGGAGAGGTGTTGCAGATGATCGTCGAGATGAAGCGTGCGTTGGCCAAGGTCACCGACACCGACGCCGGGTGGCGGCAGATCAACTACTTCAAGAACAATCGGGAGCGGATGGACTATGGCCGCTACCGCGCGGCCGGTTGGCCGATCGGCAGTGGGTTGGTTGAAGGGCAGTGCAAGTACGTGGTGGGGCGGCGCTTCAAGCGCAATGGGAGTCGGTGGCGCGGGCACGACAACCGGTGCGTGCTACGCACGCGTCTGGCGCTGCTCAACGGGGACCTCAAGCGCTACTTCAGCCCGCCTGCGGATTGCGAGATCAAGGCGGCATGAATGTTGATTTTTTGTCAACCCATACTTGCCGTTTTTTGCATTGCCACCCGCGCGGGCCGGCGACGCGCGCCGTCCGCCGGTGGACGCGCCTACTCGGCAGGCGCAACGCACGCACCGCCGCCGGCAGTGGACACGGGGCGGCCGGCGCGCTACCTTTAGGCACGCACACACGCGCCTGTCGTATAACGGTCATTACCCGAGCCTTCCAAGCTCGTGATGGCGGTTCGATTCCGCTCAGGCGCTCTCATCCGCCCCGCCCGCGCCGGCCTCCGGCGGCGGGGCGGCGCCGCGCCGAAACGCGGCCGCGCCGGCGCCGCCTCCGTTGCTACCGGTACATGCGGTCGTAGGCGATTTGCAGAAGCTCCACGAAGCGGTCGACCTTCAGCGCCTCGAGCTGGGCCAAGTAGTTGTTCCAGTCACCGTCAGCGTTGACGTCCAGGTCGCCGGTCACGAAGCGGGCGAAGCTCTGGTCGACGAACTCCTTGATCGGCGCGCGGAGCTGGCCGTACTCGCGGCCCTCGTCGAAGCCGTGGATCAGCGGGCGCACGATCTCATCGGGCTGGTGCCCCTCGTACTTGTCGAGCGACTCCCAGTACAGGCGCGGCTCAATCGCCAGCGGATCGTCCGAAACCGGCACCTGGCGGTCGAAGAACCCCTCCTCGAAGTAGTTGGGATACATGTGCCCGACCTTGTGGTTGTGGGCGGTGTTGAACACGTTGATCTGCTTCCACAGCGCCGTCTCGCCGGTGTAGGCCATCTCACCCTCTTCGGCCCAGCGCCAGCCTTCGCCCTCGGGGCCGAAGAACGGCACCATGCGCGACGCGCCGGGGCGGTGCACGAAGTCGAAGTACTTGATGATCGCGGCCTGCTCCAGGTCGCTGGCCGCGGTGGTCAGGCTGAACTTGGAGCCGCGCTGGTTCTTGGGGTAGTGACCGGTGAACTGCGCGCCATTGGGGCCAACCAGCGGCGGCACCGCGCGGTACTGGCGGTGCATGGTGCCCTGCGGCGCCAGCGCCCCCCACGGCACGCCGGCCTGGTGTGCGCCGACCCGCGCCGGCCCCTCGACGCCGCCGTTGTTCAGGGTGTGGAGCTGGCTGCGGTCCATCACGAACGCCTCGCCGTCGAACAATCCGTCCCGGTACAGGCCGTTCAGGAAGCTCAGGCCCTGGCGCCACTCGTCGGTGGTGAACGCCGGCGAGATGATGCCGTCGTTGACCACCATGCGATGCGAGTTGGTGGAGTCCCCGAAACCGTCGTCGTAGATAAAGGCGTTCATTACGAACGCGCCGGGCCGGCTGCGCCAGTAGTTGATCAGCCCGGAGTAGGGGATCTCGTCGTTCGGGTCGCCGTTGCCGTTGGCGTCCTGATCGCGGAACGCCTCCAGCACCGTGCGCAGCTCGGCGGTGGTGGCGGGCATCTCCAGCCCCAGCCGTTCCAGCCACTCGACGTTGATCCACAGCTTCTGCGACAGCGTGGAGTGGTAGGCCACCGGGCGTTCCGACAACGCGTAGATGTGGCCGTCGGGCGCGGTGAGCTGGCGCGGCACCAGCGGATCCTCGGCGAACACCCGCTTGATGTCGACGGTGTGCTCCTCGATCAGCCCCTCCAGCGGCGCCAGGTAGCCCTGCGAGCCGTACAGGAACTGCTGCTCGGTGGTGATGCCGGAGTTGATGATCATGTCCGGCAGGTCGGAGCCGGCGGCCAGCACCAGGTTGATCTTCTGCCCGGCGTCCGATCCGGTAACCACGTCCCACTCGACGTGCAGGTTGGTCTGTTCCTCCAGCCAGGTCACCGCGTGATTGGTGGTGATGTCCTGGATGCGGGCGTCCACGTTGCCCAGCGCCGTGACCGTGATCAGTTCGTCGCTGATCGGGTAGACGCCCGGCGCCGACAGCGTGTCCGGCGCCGCGCCGGCGCCCTCCCCCTCGGCGCCGGCGAAGGCCAGCGCGGGAGCCAGCAGTAGCGCGGCCCCCATGATCTTGACGAGTCGTTTCATGCGACTTCCTCCTCCTTGGTTGAATGGCGGGCCGCTCGTCGCGGCGCCGCGGCGGGCCGATTGTAGCACAACTCAGCCTTTCAACGATCCGATCATCACCCCGCGCACGAAGTACTTCTGCACGAACGGGTAGGCCGCCAGCACCGGCAGGCTGGCCACGATGATCAGCGCGAACTGCAGCAGGTCGCGCATCCCCTCCAGCGCCTCCATCTCCCTGGGGTCGATCAGGTCCGCCTCGATCGTGTTGATGATCAGGATGGCGCGCAGGAAGATCTGCAGCGGGTACAGCTCCTCCTTGTTCAGGTAGATGAAGGCGTCGAAGAAGGTGTTCCAGTGGAACACGGCGTAGAACAGGGCATTGACCGCGGTGATGGCGCCGGAGAGCGGCACCACGATCGACCACACGAAGCGCAGGTCGCTGCAGCCGTCGATGCGCGCCGCCTCCAGCAGGCCGCTGCTGATGGTGGTCTGGTAGTAGGTGCGGGTGATGATCACGTTCCACACCAACAGGCCCTGCGGCAGCAGCATCGCCCAGCGCGTGTTGAGGATGCCCAGGTCGCGCACCAGCAGGTAGTTGGGAATGATGCCGCCGTTGAACAGCATGGTGAAGACGAACAGCGCCATGTAGAGGTGGCGCGCCTTGAAGTCGGGCCGCGACAGCGGGTAGGCGGCCATGACGGTGAGCACGATGTTGATGGCGGTGCCCGCGGAGGCATAGAGCAGGCTGTTGCCGTAGCCGATCCACACCTTGCGGTACTCGAAGATCGCCTCGTAGGCGCGCAGCGTGGGCCGCACCGGCAGCAGCCACACCTGGCCGCCCACGGTCGCCTCCGGGGCGCTGAGCGAAGCGCTCAGAATGTAGATCAGCGGATAGGCGACGCCGATCAGCACCAGCGCCAGAAAGGCGTAGTTGCAGCCGTCGAAGACGCGGTCGACGCGGCTCTTGCCGATGCGCCGGCGCAGCACCCGGTCCAGGGCGGCGGCGGGCGCGCGCGCTACCACAGGCTGGTGCCGCCGGTGCGGCGCGCGAGCCAGTTGACGATGAGGATCAGCGCCAGGTTGATCACCGAGTTGAACAGCCCGATGGCGGTGGCAAAGGAGTAGTCGGGCACCGGCGAGGCGAGCCCGATCTTGTAGACGTAGGTCTGAATCACTTCCGAGGCGGTCAGGTTGAGGGGCGTCTGCAGCAGGAACGCCTTTTCAAACCCCACCTGCATGATGCGCCCGGTCTCCAGGATCAGCAGGATGATCGCCACCGGCAGGATGCCCGGCACGTCGACGTGGCGGGTGCGCTGCAGCTTGGAGGCGCCGTCCACGATCGCCGCCTCGTGAAGTTGCGGGTCCACGCCGGCCAGCGCCGCCAGATAGATGATCGTGCCCCAGCCGGCGTTCTGCCAGATGCCGGAGATCACGTACACCGACTGGTACAACTCCGGGCTGCTCATAAAGGAGATGCGCTCCAGACCGAGGCCCTCCAGGAAATTGTTGACGACGCCGGTGTGCAGCGACAGCAGGCGCATGATCATGCCCGCCATCACCACCGTGGAGATGAAGTGGGGCGCGTACGTGGTCAACTGCACCGTCTTCTTGAAGCGGCGGTGCTCGACGTTGTTGAGCGCCAGGGCGAGGATGATCGGGACCGGAAACGAGGCGGCGATCTGATAGGCGGAGAGGCCGAGGGTGTTCCGTACCACCGGCCAGAACTGCGGCGACTCGAAGAAGCGCTGAAAGTTGGCCATGCCGACCCAGGGGCTGCCCCAAATGCCGCTCCTGGCAAAGAAGTCGCGGAACGCGATCTGGGCGCCCACCATCGGCAGGTACTTGAAGACGATGAGGTAGACCAGGGGCAGCAGCAACAGCAGGTGCAACTGCCAGTTTACCCGCGCGTCGCGCAGCAGCGAGAACCGCGCCCGCGGTGGAGCCGACGTCATGGGCTGCGCATCGTACTCCGGTGGCCGTCCGCCCGCAAGGATTCGGCCGCCGCCCGCTCCGCCCGGCCCCGCCCCGGCTCACCTGCCGGGCGGCATTCTCCCCCGCCCCGCCCCGCGCCGGCCGCGCCGCGCTGCCCGCGCCTTGCCCACGCCGGCGGTCAGCGGGAGTCGGTGGCGCGCGGGACCACGTCGCAGGTTTCCTGGTACCAGTGCAGCAGGCGCAGGCGCAGCTCGCCCAGGACCTCGCGGTAGGCGGGGTCGGCGGCGACGTTGCGCTGCTCGCCGGGGTCGAGCGCCAGGTCGTAGAGTTCGTCGCTCTCGTACAGGCGTTGCACGTACTTGTGGGTGGCGGTGCGGCACATCGCCGCCTTGCCGTGGTAGGGCGCGTCGAGTTGAACCTGAAGCTGAATGCGCGGCGCGTACAGGCCCAGGGGGCCGGCGGCGCTGGCGCTCTCGCGCTCGCTCGCCTGCACCTCGCCGAGGCGCCGGCCGCCCTCGCAGAACACGGCGTCGCGCCCGCCGCCGGCGCCGTTGCCGTTGCCGCCGCCCGTGCCGGCGCCGTTCAGCAGCGGCAGCAGGCTACGGCCGAAGTGGTCGTAGCCGGGGTCGATGCCAGCGAGGTCGTAGACGGTGGCGGTAAAGTCCACCAGCTCCGCCAGGGCATCGCAGACGCGCGGCGTCACCGCCACGCCCGCCGGCGGCTTGACGATCAGCGGCACGCGGGTCAGGCAATCCTCGAACGTGTTCTGGGTCTTCTCGACCAGGCCGTAGTCACCGGTAAAGTCGCCGTGGTCGGAAAACAGGAAGATGGCGGCGTCATCGTAGCGCCCGCACTCGCGCAGCGCGGCGTTCAGCAGGCCGAACTGATGATCGACGCGCGCGCACATTCCGTAGTAGGCGGCGCGCAACTCGCTCCAGCGCGCTTCGCTCCAGCCCTGCAACCGCTGGCCGCGGCGGATACCGCCCAGAATCGACGGCTTGCCGGTTTCGTCGGCGGGCGCCGGGACGCGGGGCGGCAGCGCGCCGCGGTCGGTGACGCCGTACCATGGCTCCTCCACGCCGTACGGGGGGTGCGGGAAGGTGAGAGGCAGGTAGATGCACAGCGGCTGCTCGCCGCGGTAGCCGCGCAGAAAGTCGATGGCGCCGAGCACCATCGCCCAGTCGCGGTCGCAGTAGAACGGCTCGCCGCCGCGCTCCAGGCGGCCCTTGAAGAAGCTGTAGAAGTTGTCGCCGTCCGGGTCGCCGCGCCAGGAAAGGTCGGGGCCGTGATTGCCGGGCCGCGGGGTGCAGCCCCAGCGCCGGTAGTCGGCGGCGGCCGGCTGGAACCGCACGTCGCAGTAGGGGGACAGGTCGGCCTGCCCCGGCACCAGGTCGTTCTTGCCGCCCCACCACACGAAGTAGCCGTGCTGCTTGAGGACGCGCAGCAGGTTGGGCTCGTTCCACTCCGGGTGCAGCATGTGATGCATGGTGCGGTGCCCGCGCACGTGCGGATACCAGCCGCTCATAAAGCTGCAGCGGCTCGGCGTGCACACCGGATTCTGACAGAACGCGCGCGAGAAGGAGACCGCGTCTTCCGCCACCAAGCGGTCGATGGCCGGCGTCACCGCCGCCGGGTTGCCCGCGTGGCCGAGCACGTCGCCCCGCCACTGGTCGGGATTGAAGATGATGAGATCGGGCCGGCGGGCCGCCGGGTCTGCGGCGTTCGGTTCCGTGGCGCTCCCTTGCATTCTCCCCAGCGTAGCAGAATCGGCCGCCAGCTTCGACCGCGCCGGCCACCCGCCGCCTGCAGCCGGGCGGCGGCACCCCGCCCCACCCTGCCCCGCTCGCCACCCATCCGCCCGCCTCACCCGCGCGCGGATGCTGGTCGCCGGCGCGCTTCCTTGTACTTTGTCCGCCCCTCGGTCCGTCGCCCTCCCGCCCGCGGCGCGGGTGCGGGAGCGCGGGAGTCGTGGCATGATGGGGGCATGATTGATCCCGAGCAGTGGAGCAACGACCTTGCGGGGGCCGTCGGCGGCGCGCCGGAGACAGTGGCGGCGCTGGGGGAACGGCGCGCCGAGCTGCGGCGGGCGCTGGACCGGCGCCTGTTCGAGCGCGCGGACACGGCTTGGTACCGGCAGGCGTTCGTGGAGGCGTTCCTGTTCATGTACGACACCCGCTTCTACGACCGCACGGCGCGCCGCTACCGCATCGACGAGATCCTGGACGACGGCGAGCGCGAGTTCGGCGGCTACGACTTCGTGCTGCTGTGGCAATCCTACCCGCGGTTGGGGATCGACGGGCGCAACCAATTCGACCTGTACCGCGACATGCCGGGCGGCCTGCCGGCGCTGCGCGAGTTGGCGGAGCGCGCCCACGCGCGCGGGGTGCGCGTGTTCGTGAACTACAACCCGTGGGACACCGGCACCCGGCGCGAACCGGAGGGCCGCTCCGACGGCGAGGCGCTGGCCGGCATCGTGGGGGCGATCGGCGCCGACGGCGTGTTTCTGGACACCATGAGCATGGATCAGCCCGGCTTCCGCGAGGCGCTGGAGCGCGCCAACCCGGCAATCGTGTTCAACCCGGAGTCAATCCCGCCGCTCAGCGCGCTCTCCTCGGTGGCCGGCAGTTGGCTGCAGCGGCGCGCCGCGGCGCCGCCCGGGCTGGTGACCATCCGCTGGCTGGAGCCGCGCTTCTCGTTCCGCGCCATCGAACGCACCGCGCTCGACCGCCGCAAGATCGTGCAGACCGCGTTTTTCCACGGCTGCGGGCACGTGGTGTGGGAAAACATCTTCGGCTGGTGGAACCCGTGGGGGACGGCGGACCGCGCCCTGCTGCGCCGCTGCACGTGGCTGCTGCGGGAGCATGCCGGCGCGTTCCGGGACCCGCATTGGCAGCCCTACGCGGCGACCCTGGCCGACGGCGTGTACGCGCATCGCTGGCGGCACGGGCGCACCGTGGTGCACACCCTCCTGAACCCGGCGGCGCAGGCCCATTCCGGGCCGCTGCTCAAGGTTGCCCGGCGCGACCCGGCGGGGTTCCCGTTGCGCCACTACGACGTCTGGAACGGGCGCGAGCTGCCGGTGGCGGAACAGGATGGCGCGGCGGTAGTCTCCCTCACGCTGCCGCCCGGCGGCGCGGGCTGCGTGGTGTCCGCGCCGGCCGACGCGGCGGTGCGCTTTCCGCCCCCGGCGGACGCGGCCGGGGAGGAGGCAGACCCGGCCCGCCGCGCGCGGGTGACCGTCGCCGACCACCGGCCGCGGCCGGTGCCCCCGGCGATGCCCGGTACGGCGGCGCCGGGCGCGGCGCCCGCGGACGACGCGTGCCGGGTGGAGGGTGGGCCGTACACGATGCTGGTGCGCCACAACGTCGCCGCGGTAATGGAAGGGGCGTGCTACGGCAACCAGGATCATCACCGCGCCACCGCGCATCCGCCGCAGGAGTTCGACCTGCGCTCCTTCAGGATCGACCGCACCGAGGTCACCAACGCTCAATTCAAGGAGTTCCTGGAAAACGCCCGCTACCAGCCCGCGGAGTTGCACAACTTTTTGCGCCACTGGGAGCGCGGCGCGGCGCCCGGCGCCCCGCCCGGCGCCGCTGAGCCCGGGCACTGGAAAATACCCGCTGGCAAGGAGCGCCATCCGGTGGTGTGGGTGGACCTGGAGGACGCCCGCGCCTACGCGCGCTGGGCGGGCAAGCGGCTGCCGCGCGAGGAGGAGTGGCAGCGCGCCTCCGGCAACAGCTTGTGGCCGTGGGGCGAGTCGTTTGACGCCGCCCGCTGCAACGGGGACAGCGCCGACACTACCCCGGTGGACCGCTTCCCCGCGGGGGCCAGCCCCTGCGGCTGTCTCGACATGTGCGGCAACGTGTGGGAGTGGACGGAAAGCGAGCGCGACGACGGGCACACGCGCTACGCCCTGGTGCGCGGCGGCAGCCATCTGGTAGTGAAAGGCAGCAAGTGGTACTTGGCCAGCGGCGCGCAGCCCAACGACGTCCACGAAAAGGTATTGCTGATGTACCCCGGCCTCGACCGTTGCGCCACCATCGGCTTCCGTTGCGTGCAAGATGAAGCCTGACTCCACTCCCCCGCGCCGCAGGAATCATCATGAAATGGTCGTATCGCTGTCCCTCGCCTCTCCTGCCTCGTCGCAGCACGTTGGTGTCCGGGAAGAGTCGGAGAATCGTTACGCTCCACGCGCAGGGCGGTGCAGGTACTTCTCTTCCATCGCCGCTTCAAGCAGCTCCCGGTCGGATTGATGCGAGCGTTGCGTCACCAACCCGCTTGCCTGCCGGGTAATCGGTCCAAGATCGGCCGGCTCGGTAGTCCGCACTCGATCGAGCGCCCGGATTACGCGCGCGAACAGCGCCGACACGCTCATCCGGCGGGATTGCGCCAGCCGCTTCGCCGCAGCCACCAGCTCTTCCTCGGCGCTCAAAGTCAGCTTTACTCGACTCATGCACGTAAGATAGCGCCATCAAGAGACGTATGCAACGGTCGGCCGAGGCCGCCGCTCGCCGCGCCGCCCGCGTTCGCTCGCTCGCTCGTCTGCACCTCGCCGGCGCGCCGGGTTTCGTGGCATGATGGGGCCCATGATTGATCCCGAGCAGTGGAGCAACGACGTTGCCGCGGCGCCGGTGGTGGTCGTCGGCAGCTACCTGGCGGCGCTGGTGCTGGAGGTGGAACGCTTCCCGGCGGTCGGGGAGACGGTTCCCGGGCGCGGCTACTTCGAGACCCACGGCGGCAAGGGCTCCAACATGGCGGTGCAGGCGGCCCGGCTGGGGGCGCGCGTCTGCTTCGTGGGCCGGGTGGGCGACGACGTCCGCGGGCGGGCGTTTCGCGAGCTGCTGGCGGCGGAGGGAGTCGCCGGCGACCATCTGCATCTGCAGGCAGACACTGCCACCGGGGTCGGCTTCATTCTGCTCGGCAGCGACGGGCAGAACATGATCGCCATCGACGGCGGCGCCAACGCGCACTTCGCGCCCGCCGACGTGGAACGCGCGCGCGGCCTGATGCGGCCGCCGGCAACCGTGCTGGCGCAGCTTGAGATTCCGCTGCCGACCGCCCTGTGCGGCATGCGCCTGGGGCGCGCCGCCGGCTGCACCACCATCCTCAATCCCGCCCCGGCCCGGGACCTCACGGCGCAGGACCTCTCCGGCGTGGCGGTGATCACCCCCAACGAGACCGAGGCGCGCGTCTGCCTGGGCCTCGGCGCCGCGGACCGCGCCGACGAGGAGGAGCTGGCCCGCCGGCTGCTGGACCGGGGCTGCGGCGCGGTGCTGCTCACCCTCGGCGCACGCGGTTGTCTGTGCGTCACCGCCGCGGGCAGCGAGCAGGTGCCCGGCTTCCCGCTCCCGAAAGTGGTGGACACCACCGGCGCCGGCGACGCCTTCAACGCCGGCTTGGCCGTGGCGCTCGCGGAAGGCCGTCCACTGGCCGCCGCCGCCCGCTTCGCCAACGCCGCCGCCGCCCTCTGCTGTACCCGGCTCGCCACCCTCCCCGCCTACCACACCCGCCGCCAGGTAGACGCCTTCATCGCGGAGAATTCCCGTTGACCTACCAACTGTCCAGCGTCCGCAGCAACCAGGCAGGATTCGAACACCTCGGCGATCTCGCTAAAGCGACCAAACATCTCTTTGCCGACGAACTCGAACTGGACATGTCGCGTGCAACTTCCTTCGACACCAACATGGCAGCTCCCCTAGGAGTGGTTCTCGCTCGCGTAGCCGATGAGCTCAATTCCGTGAGGATCGTTTCTGTCCCCGTAGCGGTGAGAAAAAAACTAATCGAGAGTAAGTTCCTCACTCGCTACCGGTATTGTTCAAGAGATGGGGAAGGGCATGCTGTCATGCCCTTTCAGCGTTTCCGGCTTGCCGATGAAGGAGCCCTCGAAGAATACGTTCAACGACTGCTCACCAACAGACCTCTTTCGGATATGTCGGAAAGGATGACTCATCGATTCAGAGCTAAGGTATTTGAAGTGTACCAGAACGCCGTTATCCATTCCGAATCAGAAGTCGGCATATTTATCTGCGGTCGTTCCTTCTCAAATAGTAGTCTTTTTCACCTGACTATCGCCGATGGCGGCATTGGCATTCGCGATTCTGTTCGTCGTTACTTCAAGAATAATCGAATAGGTTCTGTTTCGGCTCTGAAGTGGGCACTGAAGCGCCATAACACGACCAAACGGGACAGCCAACCCGGCGGGCTTGGTCTTCAGTTTATCCAAAACTTCACGAGTTTGAACCAAGGTAGATTGCGGATCGCCTCTCGATTCGCATTCTACGAATTTCACCGTGGCCGCGAAATCTGCAGAAAGATGACCGCGGACTTCGCCGGAACCGCCGTGACGATTGAGATAGACACCGCGGACGCCGGACGCTACGTGCTACCTTCGGAGGTGCCATGATGAGACCCGTAACCGTTTCCGTGTACGACGTCGTAGGGGGATCGCTCTGTGTTTCGGCAGATGATGGTCGTCGCCTGCACGACAAGATCCTTCCGCTCCTGCGGCAGGGTACCCTCGTAGTTCTTTCCTTCGAGCGCGTGGAGCTCATGATTTCCGCGTTTCTCAACGCCGCTATTGGGCAGCTATACGGCGAATTATCCTATGAGAGTGTGGATGACTTGCTTTCTGCTACGGACCTCTCATCGGACGACGTGGACGTGTGGCAGCAGGTAATCGAAAATGCGAAAGTGTACTTCGAACGCCCTGAGGACTTAGATCGCGCGTGGCGGGAGGAGATAGGCGATGACGACGAGGACTATGAAGACGCGGATGATGAGGAATACCGCTCACAAACTGTCTCACTATAGGTTGCAGAGGGGAGAGTCGTTCCTGTTCGACACGAATGTATGGTTGTACTTGTTGCATCCGGCACGCTCCCCCAGAAGTACGACATTAAGCGAAATCTATAGCCGAGCAATCAGGCCGATGTTGGGCCAAGACGTACACTTGGTTGTTGACGTGTTGGTACTCAGCGAGTATCTGAATGCATTCTGTCGCATTGAGTGGAGCGCCTACCACCGACAGCGATACCCCGACTTCAAAAGCTTTCGCTCGTCATCGGATTTCATTGGTGTAGGCGAGAGAGCAGGAGCCGATGCGCGAAGGATATTGAAGATGGGCAAACCCGTAGATCATCACTTTACGCGGACTGACATTGAGTATGTACTGGCTGATTTCGAGACGGGGGCGAATGACTTCAACGACGGACTGCTGGCTGATACGTGCCGCCGCAATGGTTGGAAGCTGGTTACCCATGATGCTGACTTCACTACCGGAGGGATTGAAGTGTTGACTATGAATCGGAAGTTGCTGGAGGCGTGTCCGTGAAGTTGGGGTTTTCTACGCTGGGGTGTCCGGGGTGGCCGTATGTGACGATTGTGGCGAGGGCGCGGGAGTACGGCTTTGACGGATTCGAGATCCGCGGGATCATGGGGGAGATGGACCTGCTCAAGGTGCCGGAGCTGCAGCCGGCGCGGCGCGCGGAGACGTTGCGCGTGGCCGCCGACGCCGGGCTGGAGATCATGATGCTGATGACCGGCTGCAAGTTTTCGTCGCCGGACCCGGCGGACCGGCAGGCCAACGTCAAGGAGGCGCGGGCGAACATGGATCTGGCTGCCGCCATGGGCATCGACAAGATCCGGCTGTACGGGGGCCGCATCGCGCCGCAGGCGGACCACGCCGCGGCCTACGGCTGGGTGGCGGAGAGCTTGCGCTCGGTGGCCGAGTACGGCGCTTCGGTGGGGGTGGCCGCGGCGATCGAGACTCACGACGGCTTCGTCGACACCAATCTGGTCAGGGAGATCATCAGGCGCGTGGATCACCCCTTCCTCAAAGTGACGTGGGACCTGCATCACCCGTGGCGTATGTTCGGTCAGACGCCGCGGCAGTGCTGGGACAACGTCGGCGCGCAGGTGGTGGACGTCCACTTCAAGGACTCCTACCTCACCGGTGAAGAGGCGGAGGGCTACCGCTACTGCCTGCTGGGCGAGGGGGACGTGCCGGTCACCGGCACGCTGCAGGTGCTGCAGGCCGCCGGCTACGACGGCTACCTGACGCTGGAGTGGGAGAAGGCGTGGAAGAAGTACCTGCCCGGCCCGGAGGTGGGGTTTCCGCAATACGTGACCGCGATGCGCCGCCACCTGGCGCAACTCGGCTGAGGGCGCCGCGATGCGACTCGGAGTCGTGGGCTTGGTGCCGGGAGACCCGCGCGCGATACGCCGCGAACACCTGCAGCGGGTGCGCGCGCTGGGCGTGTCCGCGGCGTGCTTCCACGCCCCCGGCGCGGTACTGCAGGCCGTCACCGCCGCCGAGCTCCGCGCCTGCCGGCAGCGCTACGCCGACGCCGGCCTGGAGCTGGCGCAACTCGGCGTCGGCTACGGCGAGTGCCTGTTCGATCCCGACCCCGCGGTGCGCGCCGCCGTCCAACGCACCATCGCCAGTGGCCTGCAGGCGGGGCGCGAACTGGACGCGGGCGTGGTGCTGATCCGCACCGGCAGCCTGAGCCCCACCGGCTCCTACGGCCCCTCGCCGCGCAACCACGAACCGGGCCGTCTGGAGACCTTGATCGAGGAGCTGCGCATCGTGGCCGCGGCCGCGGAGCAGGCCGAGCTCACGGTGGTGGTGGAGACCCACAATCTGACCATCCTCGGCACCCCGGAGCTCAACCGCCGGGTGATCGACGCCGTAGGCTCGCCCCGGCTGCGGGTAGTGCTGGACTACGTCAACCACTTCCAGTCACTGCAGCAGGCATACCTTAGTACGGTCCGGATCAACCACGTCTTCGACCAGATGGGGCCGGTCGCCGCCATCGGCCACTTCAAGGACCTGCTCCCGGCGGACGGGTTCGTGGTGCACCTCAACGAGGCGACGCCCGGCGAAGGCTGCCTGGACCTGGCAACCGCGCTACGCCGCTGGCAGGCCCTGCAACCGGACGGCTACATGCTGGTGGAACACCTCCCGGACAAGCGCATCCCCGGCGCCGTGGCCGCCGCGCAGCGCATCGCCGCCGCGGCCGGCGTGCCGATCCGGTAGCGCGGCCCGGTAGCGGCACGGCGGGTCAATCATGCGCATCACCGCAGTCAAGCCGATCCTCTGCGACCAATTTCTGCTGGTGCGGGTCGCCACCGACGCCGGCTTGGTGGGCACCGGCGAAGCCGGCCTGTGGGCCAGCCACGAGGTGGTGGCGCGCGCCGTCGAGTCGTTCGCCGAGTACTTCGTAGGCAAGGATCCGGCGCTGATCGAACATCATCACCAAGCGGTCTCCCGCGCCAGCCACTTCATGGGCTCGGTGCAGAGCGCCGCGCTGAGCGCCGTCGACGTGGCGCTGTGGGACATCGCCGGCAAGGCGGCCGGGCTGCCCGTGCACGTCCTCCTGGGCGGGCGCTGCCGGGAGCGTATCAAGGTGTTCGAGAACGTGACCGGCGCCGATGCCGCGGCGCGCGCCGACCACGCCCGGGAGTTGGTCGAGCAGGGGTTCACGTCGCTCCGCACCCAGCCGTTCCACGCCGGCTGGGAGACGGCGCCCAGCTCCTCCGCCGTAATCGGCAGCGCCGTGGAGATCGTCGCCTCCATCCGTGAGGCGGTAGGGGAGCGCGCCGACCTCGGCGTGGAGATTCACCGCAACCTCACGCCGGACGAGGCGATCACGTTGGCGCGCGAACTGGCGCCCCTACGCCTAGCCTACTACGAAGACCCGCTGCCGCCACAGAGCGAGGATGCCCTGGAATACGTGGCGCGCCACGTCGACCTGCCGCTCGCCGCCGGCGAGCGCAGCTACAGCCTGTTTCAGTTCGCCGAGCTGATCGGGCGCCGCATCGTGGCGTTCGTGCGCGCCGACCTGTCGCTGGCCGGGGGCATCACCCAGGCCAGGAAGATCGCGGCGTTGGCGGAGGCCCACTTCGTGCGCTACTTCCCGCACCTGATGGGGAGCCCGGTCAACACCATGGCGTTCGCGCAACTCGACGCCGCCATTCCCAACTACTTCGTGCAGGAGGCCAACCGGCATCACGGCGCGGTGTTGGAGCTGGTGGACGAGCCGCCGCAGGTGGCGGAGGGCTTCCTGCAGCTCTCGCAACGCCCCGGCATCGGCGTGGAGATCGACGAGGCGGCGGCGGCGCGGCTGCCGTTCCGGCCGCGCCGGCCCGCGGCCGCGCTCGCCGCCGACGGCTCAATCCGCCACTGAGCGCGCCGCCCCGCCGCCGGACGGTGGGAGCGCCGGGGCGCGCCCGCAAGCGCGCCGCCGGCAGGCCGACGGGGAGCCCCGCCGGCCTGAGCGGTTAGCGGGCGGCGACCGGCGCCGGTTCCCGCTCCGCCGGCGCCGCGGCGCCGTTACCCGAAGAGACGTGGCGCGTGGCCTGCGCCTCCCGCACCGCCTTGAGCACGCGCGGCGGTGACATCGGCACGCTGTACAAGCGTACGCCGACGGCGTCGTAGATGGCGTTGGCGATCGCCGCCAGCGGCTGGACGATGGCGTTTTCGCCCACGCCGCGCACGCCGTAGGGGTGGCGCGGGTTGGGTACTTCGACGATCACCGTGTCGATCATCGGCAGGTCCAGCGCCACCGGCATGCGGTAGTCCAGGAACCCGGCGTTCTCCATCACCCCGGCCTCGTCGAACAGGTACTCCTCGTTGAGCGCCCAGCCGATGCCCTGCACCGCTCCGCCCTGCATCTGGCCTTCCACGTAACTCTTGTGGATCGCCCGCCCGGCGTCCTGCACCACGGTGTAGCGAATCACGTCCACCTTGCCGGTCTCCGGGTCCACCTCCACGTCGCAGATGTGGGTGCCCAGGGCCGGCGCCGCGCCCTTGGCGTTCACCGCCGCGTCCGCGGCCAGCGGTCCGCCGGTCTGCGACGCCTTGGCCGCCAGGTCCTTCAAGGTGAGCGGCGCCTCGGTGCCGTTGACCCCGGCCCTGAGGTGGGCCGCCCCGTCGCGCCACTCCACCGCGTCCGGCTGCACGTCCCAGATCTCGGCCGCGCGGCGGCGCGCGTCGGCGATCAGGTTGTGGGCCGCCTCGTGCACCGCCACCGCGGCCGCGTAGGCGGTACTGCTGCCGCCGGTCACGCCGTTGTAGCCAACGGCGTCGGTGTCGCCGATCGAAGGCCGCACGTCGTCAACGTCGATGCCCAGTTCCTCGGCCAGCACCATGGCATGGCCGGCGCGGGCGCCGCCGATGTCGGGGCGGCCGGTCACCAGCGTTACCTTGCCGTCCGGCAGCACCGAAACGTGGGCGGTGGCGTCGCCGCCGCCGTTCATCCAGAAGCCGGAGGCCACGCCGCGGCCCTGGTTGGGTCCCAGCGGCGCCTGGTAGTGGGGATGATCCAACGCCCCCTGCACCGTCTCCACCATGCCGATCTCCGGGAACACCGGGCCGTACGGCGCCTTGGTGCCCTTGCGGGCCGCGTTCTGCAGGCGGAACCGCAACGGGTCCGCGTTGATCTGCCGGCAGATCTCGTCAATCACGCACTCGCTGGCGTGGGCGGCGTTGGGGGCGCCGGGCGCGCGGTAGGCGTGCGACTTGGGCTTGTTGACCAGCACGTCGTAGCCGACGATGCGGAAGTTGGCCACGTCGTAGGGGGCGATCAGCGCCATCATGGCGGCGCCGACCGCGGAACCGGGGAAGCCGCCCGCCTCGAACCACAGTTCGCAGTCCACGGCGGTGATGTCGCCGTCGCGGGTGGCGCCCATGCGGATGCGGGTGTGGCTGCCGGGGGCGGGACCGGTACCGCGGAACACCTCGTCGCGGCTCATCACCATCTTCACCGGCTGGCCGGTGCGCTGCGCCATCAGAATCGCCAGCGGTTCCAGGTAAACCGTGGTCTTGCCGCCGAAGCCGCCGCCAATCTCCGCCGGGATGGCGCGGATCAGGGAGGGTTCGATGGCCAGCACCTCCGCCGAGCTGTCGCGGATCGAGAAGTGGCCCTGGCTGGATACCCACAGGGTGATCTCGCCGCTTTCGGTGGCGCGCGCCATGCAGGCGTGCGTCTCGATGTAGCCCTGGTGCACGGTGCCGCTGTCGAACTCGCGCTCGATGATCACGTCGGCGTCGGCGAAGCCGCGCTCCGGGTCGCCGCCCTCGAACACGTTGCGCGAGGCGACGTTGGACGGCGCGGCGCCGGCCTCGCCGTTGGTGCGCAACGACTCGTCGATCAACGGGGCGCCGGGGGAGCACGCCTCCATCACGTCCAGCACCACCGGCAACGGCTCGTACTCGACCTTGATCAGCTCCAGCGCCGCGCAGGCGACTTCCGGGCTGGTGGCCGCCACCGCGGCCACGGTATGGCCGTGGTAGCGCACCTTGTCGCGCGCGATCACGTTGTGCGCGGTGTCCTTGATGCTGGCCGGCGCTTCGCTGTCGATGTGTCCCTCGGAGCTGACTTTGGGGAAGTCGGCTCCGGTGATCACGTCCTTGACCCCGTCCAGGGCGCGCGCCGCGCTGGTGTCGATCGACTTGATGCGGGCGTGGGCGCAGGCGCTGCGTAGCGCCTTGCCGTACAGCATGCCGGGCAACGAGAAGTCGGCGCCGTACTGGGCGCGTCCGGTCACCTTGTCGACGCCGTCGTGGCGGACCGGGCGCTTTCCGATCCAGCGGTACTCCGGCTTGGCGGTCTTGGCGGTAGTGGTATCGCTCATCTGATCTGCTCCTTGGGTAGTCAATACTGTAGACGATTGCGCGGGCTATGGCAATCGGTCGTCGAACGGGATGAGCCGGCGCGTCTGCATGGAGAACACCGTCTCGCCGCGGAAGCCCATTGCCTGCAGCCGCTCGGCCACGGCGGGGAACCCGTGGCCGATCTCGGAGCTGCGGTGGGCGTCGCTGCCGATGCTCACCTCCCAGCCGCCAAGTTCGCGGTAGCGCTGCAGGATCGGAAAGTCGGGGTAGGCCGCGGCCTCCGGCCGGCGCAGGCCGGAGGTGTTGATCTCCGGCACCACGCCGGCGGCGATGATCGGCTCCAGGATCGGGTCCAGCAGCGCCGGCTCCACGGGCCCCAACGGTTCGCCCCAATAGCTCAGCAGGTAGCGCTTGACGTAATCGAGGTGGCTGATGATGTCGATCGGGCAGTGCCCGGCGCCGGTCAGCTCGACGCACCACTCGGCCGCGGCGCGCAACGTCGCCAGGTAGTCGCGGCGCATGGCCGCGGCGTCGAGCTGCTGCCAGTGCCGGCGCAGGTGCAGGGGGCGCCCGCCGCTCCAGTGGACGCTGAGCAGCACGACGTCAAAGTTGTGCGCGGTCAGGTAGTCCAGCGTCTCGTCGAGCAGCTCCGGCTGGAAGTCCACCTCGATGCCGAAGCCGATGAGGAGCGGCGGGAAGTAGCGCCGCTCCAGCTTCGTCACCGTGTCCTGGATCGCCTCGTAGTTCCATTTGCACTGGTCGCGCTCACTCGGATGCATGTCGTAGTGCTCGGTGAAGGTGAGCCCGCTCAGCCCGGCCGCCAGGGCCTGTTCGCAGTTGGCCGCCGGATCCGCCTTGGAGTCGACGGAGTGGCGCGAGTGCAGGTGTTGGTCGTGTAGCTTCGCCATGTTCGTTCCTGAAGTATCCTGTGAGTATAGTATATTACCCCAACGCGGCGGCGGCGACCCAACGGACGGCCGGCCCCCGGGGTGCGGTTCAAGTGGAGCACTATAGCCTGGTTTGCGACATCAACGAGCTCAGCGCGCTGTTTCACGAAGCGCTCGACCTGAGCACGTTCCTGCAGCGCACCGCCTCGATGGTGGCCGTGCACGTGGATGCCGAGGTGTGCTCAATCTATCTCTACGACCCCGCCGGCCGGGAGCTTACCCTGAGCGCCACCCACGGGCTCAACCGCGAGCTGGTGGGCACGGTGCGCCTCAAGCTGGGCGAGGGGCTCACCGGCGTGGCGCTCAAGGAGCTGCGCCCCATCGTGGCGCCGGTCGCCAGCGCCAGCCCCTTCTACCGGCACGTGCCGCAGCTCCGGGAGGAGGAGTTCGAGTGCTTCCTGGCGGTGCCGCTGCTGCGCGGCATCACCCGCATCGGGGTGCTGGTGGTGCAACGCCGCAAGAATCGCAAGTTCACGCCGATCGACGTAAAGGGGCTGCGCGCCGTGGGCGCCCAGATCACCGGCGCGATCGAGAACGCGCGCCTGCTGCTGGGAACCGCCTCCGGCCCCGGCGAGGGCGACGACCCGCCGTTGGCCACCGCGGCCACCTTCGAGGGCCAGGTGGCGTCCGGCGGCTTGGCGCGCGGCCCCAGTCTGCGGCTGGACCGGGAGTGGCAGTACGAGTCGCTGGCCGGCGCCGAGTATCCCTCCGGTTTGACGGTGGCCGACTTCCGCGCCGCGATCGGCGCCACCGAGGAACAGTTGGAGGAGATGCAGGCGCAGGTGGGAGAGCGGTTGTCCGACGTCGCCTCCCTCATCTTCTCCTCGCATCTGCTCATCCTCAAGGACCCGGGGTTCACCGAGGCGGTGGAGGGGCTCGTCGGAGAAGGGGTGGCGGTGCCCGAGGCGGTGCTGCGAATCGCCAACCGGTACGTGGAGCGCTTCCACTCCAGCAAGGTCGACTTCGTGCGCGAAAAGGCCAACGACGTGAAGGACTTGGTCACCCGCCTGCTGCACAACGTCAGCGACGCGCAGGCCGAGGCCACCGAGTGGCGCGGGCGGATCGTCATTGCGCGCGAGGTGTTTCCGTCGCAGCTCCTGCGGCTGTCGTCGCAGCAGGCGGCGGGGGTAGTGCTGGTGACCGGCGGCGTGACCTCCCACGTCGCGATTTTGGCGCGCTCGCTGGTGGTGCCGCTGGTGATCGTCGACGACCCGCGGCTGCTGGCGTTGGATCCGGGCACCGACGTCCTGCTCGACGCCGACCACGGCCGCGTGTTCGTGCGCCCGAGCGAGGCGGTGGCCGCCCACTTCGGCCCGCGCCTGACCGCGCAGCAGGCGCCGGCGCCGAGCGGCGCGATCGAGCCGCAGACCGCCACGGCGGACGGCGTGGTGGTGCGCCTCATGGCCAACGTCAATCTGATGAGCGACGCCGACCTGGCGCGGGAGCTGGGCGCCGAGGGGATCGGGCTGTACCGCACCGAGTTCCCGTTCATGGTGCGGCGTGAACTGCCTACCGAGGAGGAGCAATACGTCCTGTACCGGGACTTGGCGGCGCGCTTTCCGCAGGGCGACATCCTGTTCCGCACCCTCGACATTGGCGGCGACAAGGTGCTCCCCTACTTCCCGGACATGCGCGAGCAGAATCCGTTCCTGGGGGTGCGTTCCATCCGCTTCAGCCTGCGCAACCGCGACATCTTCATGCAGCAACTGCGCGCCATGCTGCGCGCCAGCCGGGGGCGGAAGCTGCACGTGATGTTTCCGATGGTGTCTTCCATCGAGGAGCTGCGCGCCGGGCGGGCCGCGGTGGAGCAGTGCGCGGCGGAGCTGCGCGAAGAGGATCATCTGCTCGGCGACGAGGTGGCGGTGGGGGCGATGGTGGAGGTGCCCTCGGTGGTGCCGCTGATCGAAGATTTTGCGGCGGAGGCGGACTTTCTTTCGATTGGCACCAACGACCTGATTCAGTACCTGCTGGCCGTGGATCGCACCAACGAGAAGGTGGCCCACCTCTACCTGCCGCATCACCCGGCGGTGCTGCGGACCCTGCATACGGTGGTGACGGCGTGCGGCAGCCGCGGGGGCGAAGTCTCGGTGTGCGGCGACATGGCCCACCAGGCCCAGTACCTGCCGTTTCTGCTCGGCATTGGGGTGCGCAGCCTGAGCGTGGAGCCGATCTACCTGCCGGCGGTGCAGGCGGCCATCGCCGCGGTCGAGCTGCCGGCCGCCGAGGCCCTGGCGTCCGCCATGCTGGCGGCGACCACGGTGGAAGAGGTGGAGGCGCTGCTGCCGGCGGAGGAACCGGAAACCGAGAACCTGCTCTGGGTGTAAACTCCGGGTGGGTGCTCCGGGTGTAGCTGGCCGTGCGTTGCGTGTCGCGCGCTATGGGCCGCTGACCACGTTGCGCGGGGTGCCGGCGATGAAGGCGCGGATGTTGGCGGCGGTTTCGTCGATCAGCGTCTGCCGCGCCTCGCGGGTGGACCAGGCGCTGTGCGGGGTGATGATGACGTTCGGCGCCTGCAGCAGCGGGTTGCCGGCGGCGGGGGGCTCCTCGGTGAGCACGTCGAAGCCGGCGCCGGCCAGGCGGCCGGCGGTGAGCGCCGCGGCCAGCGCGGCTTCGTCGACGATGCCGCCGCGCGCGGTGTTGATCAGGTAGGCGCCGGGCTTCATCCGCGCCAGCGCCGCGGCGTCGATCAGGTTGCGGGTCTGCTCGGTGAGCGGACTGTGGATGGTCACGAAGTCGGACTCGGCCAGCAACTGATCAAGCGGGGTGTTGGCGTAGTCACTGTCCCGGATCGGAAAAGCGTCGTGGGCAAGGACGCGCATGCCGAAGCCCGCCGCGATGCGCGCCACGCCGCGCCCGATTACCCCGAAGCCGATGATGCCGATGGCGCGCCCCTTCAGCTCGAAGGTGGGGTAGCGCAGCAGGGTGAACGAGGAGCTGCGCTGCCAGTCGCCGCGCTCCACGTCGGCGGCGTAGCGCCACGCCTTGGTGGCCAGGTTGAGGATCAGCGCGAAGGCGTGCTGGGGTACGGTGTCGCCGGCGTAGCCGGCCACGTTGCACACCATGACCCCGGCGCCGCGCGCGGCCGCGAGGTCGACGTTGTTGTAGCCGGTGGCGCTCACCGCCACCAGCCGGAGCGCGTCCAGCGCCGCGAACACCGGCGCGCTGACCAGCGCCTTGTTGACCACGATCACCTCGCAGCCGGCGCCGTGTTCGATGATCTCCGCTACCGAGCCGTTCGGCAGGCTGCGGTACTCCCCCAACCCCCGCAACCCGGAAAAATCTATGTCCCCATCCAGACTGATGTCCGTATCATCCGCAAACAAAATCCTCATTTGCTTATGGTACCTCAACAGGAGGATTCAATAGAACTGGACTGGCAGCGTAGTCGATCGAAGCAACAGCTCACGAATTTGGGGAGCGTTCCGGTCCACTGTTCCCGGCCGTTCAACCGTGCTCCGCGAAACAACCCGGCAAATGCGATCTCATTGCCTCCCGGGCCAACACTTACGGTGAGCATCAGGTCTCCGTCTACAACCCAGTCGAAATCCACTTCGCCATGCGGAGTTGCGGTAACGTCAGGCTTTCCCGCGTCATCCGGCAGATCGTCTACCATCTTCTTGGCGGTGAGTACCGTGTTTTTGTCAACTGCCACTGCGCCTTCTCCGTCCCAGTCCTCGACACCTGCTTCCTTGAGCAAACTATCAATTTCGTTCTTGACGGCAGGTCCCCAAATGACCCTTGCGCGCTGAGTAGTCCCTTGAGGAACCCGTGGGACAGGTATACTGCTGGCGTGGCGCATGTTCATATTGTACCGGATGGAGGGATGGTCGTCCAGGTCTGCCGACACGTCAAGACCGTGCCCTCGCAGTACGGCGAAATACCAATCGTTGGTGCCCGGCCGCGTACCGGGCGCCTCTGCCGGCCAGCGGTCATGTCTTCATGAGGCGCTTGAAGGCGTCTCGGACGTCGCCCTCGACCACGCCGAGGTCGTTGCGCATTTCCTGGAGCACCGACCGCAGTGAACCCTTGTTTTCCTCTCCGGTCAGGCTGCCATTGTGCTCCACGGAGGTTACGAAGTCGGCGAGTGAGTCAACCAGCTTGCGGCCCGCCACGAGCGCGGTAATCCTGCTGAAGTTTCTGATCTGTTCCAGTTCGTGGTCGTCGATTCCGTTGTCGTCGTCGGCCTGGGTGATGCAATCGAGGGTTGCCCGGTAGAGTTCTATCTTCTGCCGAAACAGCTCGACGCGGTACTCGCGCTCGGTTTCGAAGCGCGCCTGAAAGTGGATCGTCACGCCGACCGACGCCACCACCAGCACGACCGCGATGATCGCGGCCAGCAACTCGACGGTGAGATCGTTGACGTTGCTCGAAAACAGCACGTGGACCAGGATCGACGCGGTCACCACCAGCGCTGCCGCCAGAATCGCCACGGTCAGCGTGGCGGATGACCTCTCTTTGAACACGTTTCCTCCGCGAGCCCCGGCCCTATCCGGCGCTGAAGATCACCTCGCGGCCGTTGGCGGCGGAGGCGTAGACGGCATCGAGCACGCGCTGCACGGCCAGTGCCTGCTCCAGCGTGACGCATGGTTCCTCGCGCTCCAGAATCACGTTCACGAAGTGGTGGAAGCGGTTGGCGTGCGGGTAGGTGAGCTCCCCGGCGGCCGGCCCGTCGATGACGTGATAGCCGTCGGCCTCCTGGCGGCAGAGCCGTTCGCCGTAGGTGTCGATGGCGCCGTCGGGGCCGTAGAGTTCCACGTTCATAGCGTTGCGCCGCTCGGCGTGCATAGCCCAGACCGCCTCCAGTGTCACGCTGGCGCCGCCGGTCAGCTTGATGAGGGCGGTGGCGAAGTCGTCCACGTCGAACGGCTCGGCGGAACGTTCCGAGAGGCCCCAGCCGCCCTCGCCCAGGCCGCGCGGGCCGAACTCGGCGTAAGTGGCGCCGGACACGGAGTGGACGTCGAAGTCGCCGAGCACGTAAAGCGCGTCGTCCAGCATGTGCACGCCTATGTCGAGCAGGCCGCCGCCGCCGGAGTGCTGCTTGCGGGTGAACCAGCTCCCCATGCGCGGGATGCCGGAGCGGCGCCGCCAATACGCCTTGCAGTGATAGGGGCGGCCGATGCGCCCCTGCGCCACCAGTTGCCGGGCGCGCTGCACCGGCGGCGCGAACCGCTGGTTCATGCCCAGCATGAAGCACTTGCCGGACTGCCGCGCCGCCGCGGCCAGCGGAGCGGCGTCGGCCAGGCTGAGGGCCAGCGGCTTCTCCTGTATCACGTGCTTGCCCGCTTGCAGCGCCATGGTGCTGACCGGCGCGTGCAGGTAGTTGGGCACCGCGACGTAGACTGCGTCCACCGCCTCCACCGCCACGAGCTGCTCCGCGCTCTCCAGCACCGTGCTCACCCCGAAGCGGTCCGCGAACGCGGTGACCCGCTCGCGGCTGGGGTCGGCAACGGCAATCAGCTCGGCGTCCGGATGCGCCGCCAGATCGTTCGCGCAGCCGGCGGCGATGCCGCCGGTGCCAACAATGCCAAAACGAACCATGCGCCAACGATAGCCGCCCCGCCCCACCTCTGCCTATAGCCCCGCACTACTACCCGCCCGCCCGTCACGCGCACTTGCCGACCCGGTAGCGAGCGGATAGGGTAGACGGATTGTGATTCGCCTGCTGTTTGTCGACGACGACCCGCGCGCGCACGACACCATGGACTTGGTGCTGCCGCCGGAATATGAGCTGACATCGGCGCCCACGCTGGCGGAGGGCAAGCGCCTGGCCGACGGCGGCGAGGTAGATTTGGTGCTGCTGGACCTGATGCTGCCGGACGGCAGCGGTATGGAGTTGTTGGACCATTTGCGCGCCACGCCGCTGGGCCCGCCGGTGGTAATGCTCACCGGGGTCGCCGACGTGCGCACCGCGGTGGCCGCCATCCGCGCCGGCGCCAGCGACTACCTGGTCAAGCCGTACGAGTTGCGCACCCTGCTCGCCACGCTGCACACCGCGTTGATCAACAGCTCGGCGCGGCGAAACGCGGCCGGTCAGGCCGCGCCGGCGGACGGCTTGGTGGGCGAAACGCCGGCGCTGCTGCAGGTGCGCGAGCTGATCGAGGTATACGCCGACTCGGACGCGCCGGTGATGGTGACCGGCGAGAGCGGCACCGGCAAGGAGTTGGTGGCGCGCGCCATCCACCGCGGCTCGCATCGCGTCGCGGCGCCGTTCGTGGCGGTCAACTGCGGCGCGATTCCGGACACCCTGGTGGAGAGCGAGCTGTTCGGTTCGGAGCAGGGGGCCTTTACCGGCGCCGTGTCGCGGGCCGGCTGCTTCGAGCGCGCCGCCGGCGGCACGCTGTTCCTGGACGAGGTGGGGGAGATGCCCCCGGACACCCAGGTCAAGCTGCTGCGGGCGTTGGAGAATCGCGAGGTCACGCGGGTTGGCGGACGCCATCCGCTGGCGGTCAACGTGCGCGTGGTGAGCGCCACCAACCGCGACGTCGAGGCCCAGGTGGCGGCCGGCAGCATGCGGACCGATCTCTGGTACCGGCTGGCGGTGCTGCTCATCCACGTACCGCCGTTGCGCGAGCGGCGCGACGACGTGCCGCTGCTGGCGCACGCGCTGCTGCGCCGGATGACGGCGCCGGCCGGGCGCATCGTGGCGGCCGCCGGCGCCTCGCTGAGCGACGCGGCCCTGCGAGCGCTGGCCGCGCACTCCTGGCCCGGCAACGTGCGCGAACTGCGTAACGTGTTGGAGCGCGCGCGGCTGCTGGCCCGGCGCCGCGGCGGCCAGGACGCCCTGCTGATCGAAGCCGGCGACGTCATCATCGATCCGGCGCAACGTCCGGCCCCCGCGCCGCTGGCGCGGCCGTGACCGCGGCGGCGATGCGGCAGTATAATAGGGGTGGATTGACGAATGGCAGACTCCGCAAAGATTGAAAATTTTCTGCTCTCCCTGTCGCTGACCTACGAAGAGGTGGATGACCAGACCTGGGTAATCGACGACGACGAGCGCGGCCTCGAGAACGTCGTGGTGATACTCGCCGACCCGGTAGTAATCATCCGGGTCAAGGTGATGGCCGCGCCCGCGGCGCGGCGGGAGCAGTTCTTCGAGCAACTGTTGCGCCTGAATCAGTCGGACATGATTCACGGCGCCTACGCACTCGAGGGTGACGACGTGATCCTGCTCAATACCCTGGTCCGCGAGACGCTCGACCTCGAGGAGTTCCAGGCGACGCTGGACGCGATCGGACTCGCCCTGGCCCAGCACTACCCGTTGCTGGCCAAGTACCGTTAGGAAAGAGAGGAGGTCACCGGATGGGATTGTTTGACCGCTTCCGGCGCGTCGTACGCTCCAACGTCAACGACATGATCACCAAGGCCGAGAATCCCGAGAAGATGCTCAACCAGTTGATCGTGGAGATGAACGAGCAGCTCATCGAGTCCAAGAAGAGCGTGGCGTCGGCCATTGCCGACGAGAAGCGCCTGCAGCGCCAGCTCCTGGAGCAGCGCCGCAACGCCGACCAGTGGGAGCAGCGCGCCATGGACGCGGTGCGCGCCGGCAAGGACGACCTGGCCAAGCAGGCGCTGGTGCGCAAGCAGGAACACACCGAGTACGCCGACGGCTACCAGGAGCAGTACGACGCCCAGCACGCGTCGGTGGAGCAGCTCAAGGACTCCCTGCGCCACCTGCAGCAGAAGATCGACGAAGCCAGCCGCAAGAAGAACCTGCTGATCGCCCGCGCCAAGCGCGCGGAGGCGCAGCAGCGTATCCAGGCCACCATCGGCGCCACCCGCAACACCTCGGCGTTCGACGCCTTTGACCGCATGGCCACCAAGGTGGAGCAGGCCGAGGCGGAAGCGGAGGCTACCGACGACCTGGCCAAGCTGGACGCCGGGAACACCGACCTGGAGCGCCAGTTCAAGGAGTTGGAAAGCGGCAGCGCCGACCAGGCGCTGGAAGACCTCAAGTCGAAGATGAAGCAGATCGAGGACAAGAGCTCCCCGAGCGCCTCCGGCTCGTAGCCGGAGGCCCGGGCCGGTGGCGCGGGCGGCGCTGTCCCGGCCCGCAGCCGCGGCGATGACCGATTCCGAGGACCTCGCGCGCGTTCTGTTCGTATCGCAGGACCCGGTGCTTGACGCGCGCGTGCGGCGTGCCCGCACCGGCGCGCGGCGCGGCCGGCGCGGCTTCCGGCTACTGCTGGCGCGCGAGTTCGAGCCGCACGGCGACGCCGCCCTGTTCATCCTGCCGGTGGCGGCCACCAACACGCTACTGGCGCCCGACGGGCGCTTAACCGTGCCGGTGCTGGCCTACGGCCCCGAGCACGGCTTGGCCGGCGCCCTGCTGCGCGGCTGCGTCGACTACCTGCGCGACCCGTGGACGTTGACCGAGCTGGAGCTGCGCGTTGGCCGCTGGCTGGAGGGGCGCCTGGCGGCGCGGCGCTTCGGCGGCGGCCTGCGGCTGGAAGGCACCACCCTGCACGGGCCGGCCGGCGCGGTGGCGCTGTCGGCGGCCGAGGCCCGGTTACTGGAAATGCTGCTGGACAACGCCGGCCGGGTCACCAGCCGCGAGGCGCTGTTCTACCGGCTGTGGGGCCGGCTCCCCGACACGCCCAGCCGCGTCGTGGACGTGCACGTGGCGGCGCTACGGCGCAAGTGCCGCCGCGCCGGCGGCATCGGCGGCAGCGCCGGTCTGACCATCACCGGGGTGCGCGGGGAAGGCTACCGGCTGGACGCCGGCGCGGGCGCCCCCGGCTGACTGACGCCGGCGTGAACGCCGGCGGGCACTACACGAACAGCGAGACCAGCAGATTGTTGAGCGCCAGGAAGCTGGTCACGAACACGATCGAAACCATCGACATCAGCTTGAGCAGGATGTTGATCGACGGGCCGGAGGTGTCCTTGTAGGGGTCGCCCACGGTATCGCCGATTACCCCCGCCTTGTGCGCTTCCGAGCCCTTGCCGCCGTAGTTGCCGGCTTCGACGAACTTCTTGGCGTTGTCCCACGCGCCGCCGGCGTTGGCCATCATGATCGCCAGCACGAAGCCGGTGGCCAGCGCCCCGGCCAGCAGCGCGATTACCGTGAACGGCCCGAACACGATCCCGACCAGGATCGGGGCAATTACCGCCAGCAGCGACGGCAGCATCATCTCCCGTTGCGCGCCCTTGGTGGAGATCTCCACGCAGGAGGCGTAGTCGGGCCGCACCGTCCCCTCCAGGATGCCGGGATTGGCCTGGAACTGACGCCGCACCTCCTTGACCATGTCGCCGGCGGCGCGGCCCACCGCCTTCATCGACAGCGAGGCGAACACGAACGGCAGCACCGCGCCGATGAACAGCCCCATCAGGATCTTGGGGTCCATCAGGTTGATGCTCATCTCGGCGTGCACGTTGCCGGCCGCGTCCCGGGTGATGGTGATGATGTCGGCGTAGAAGCGTTCGAAGAACTGCGACACCGCCACCGTGTCGAGCGCCTCCACGATCTTGTTGCGGTACTCGGCGAGCAGCGCCAGGGCGGTGAGCGCCGCGGAGCCGATGGCGAATCCCTTGCCGGTGGCCGCGGTGGTGTTGCCAAGGGAGTCGAGGGCGTCGGTGCGCTCGCGCACCTGCGGGTCCATCTCCGCCATTTCGGCGATGCCGCCGGCGTTGTCGGCCACCGGTCCGTAGGCGTCGGTGGCCAGGGTGATGCCGAGCGTACTGAGCATCCCCACCGCCGCCAGGCCGATGCCGTACAGGCCGATGCCGGGGAAGCGGGCGCCGCCGGAGAAGAAGAACGCCAGCAGGGTGGCGATGACCACCGTGACCACCGGTATCAGGGTGGACAGCATGCCCAGGGCGTGGCCCTGGATGATCAGGGTGGCGGGCCCGGTCTGCGCCTCCGCGGCCAGCGCCTTGGTCGGCGCGTAGTTGTCCGAGGTGAAGTACTCGGTAAAGAAGCCGATGACGTTGCCGGCCACCAGGCCGACGATCATCGCCCCCCACAGGCCGACGAAGCCGGGCCCGGCGGTGAGCAGTACCAGCACCAGCGACAGCACCGCGATCAGGGCGGTGGCGAGCAGGGTGCCGTTGCGCAGCGCGCGCAGCAGCACGTGCTGCGACGCGTCGCCCTTGGTGCGCACCACCGCGGTGCCGATGATCGAGCACAGCACGCCGATGGTGGCCACCGACACCGGCACCTGGATCATCTGCAGGGCGGAAATCTCCGGCAGGTTGAGCGAGGCGATGGCGCCGAGCGCCATGGTGGCGATGATCGAGCCGACGTAGGACTCGTAGAGGTCGGCGCCCATGCCGGCGACGTCGCCCACGTTGTCGCCCACGTTGTCGGCGATGGTGGCCGGGTTGCGGGCGTCATCCTCCGGGATGTTGGCCTCCACCTTGCCGACCAGGTCGGCGCCCACGTCCGCCGCCTTGGTAAAGATGCCGCCGCCGAGGCGCGCGAACAGCGCTTGCAGCGACGCCCCCATGCCGAAGGTGATCATGATCGGCGGGATTTCCACCACCGGAACGTCGAACGCGAAGCGCAGCAGGAACCACCAGATCGAAATGTCCAGCAGGCCAAGGCCGACCACGGTCATGCCCATCACGGTGCCGGACGAGAACGCCACCCGCAGCCCGGCGTTGAGGGAGATGCTCGCGCCGTGGGCGGTGCGGGAGTTGGCGCGGGTCGCGATCGACATGCCGATGTAGCCCGCGAGGGCGGAAAAGAAGCCGCCGGTGATGAAGGCGAACGGTACGAACGGCGAGAGTAGCCGCAGGCCGAAGGAGATAATCGCCAGTATCACGAACAACAGCAGGAAGAACAGGCCCACCACCTTGTACTGCTGCTTGAGGTAGGCGGTCGCGCCCTCCAGCACGGCGCGGCTGAGCTCCTGCATGGTGGGGCTGCCCGGACTCTTGCGCAGCACCGACAGGGCCAGGATCAGGGCGAACAGGAGCGCCGCCACGGAGCCGATCCAGGTTACCCACATCAGGTCGCGGCCGCCGGGTGCGGCGGCGCCTTGGGCCAGGGCCGGGAACGCCGGGAACAGGAGCAGACCCGCCGCTCCTGCGAGCGTACGAATTCGCTTCATTTGGTGCCTCGCAGTGAAAGTTGCCACCTCCGCCCGCCCGTAGCACTGCACGCGCACCGCGGGAGGCGCCGGAACAGGAGCATGGCAGCAGGGGTGTGGGGTTTCGCCCCGTAAGGTAGTGCCGCGGAGCGGTTGGCGTCAAACTGGCGAAGTTGCGACAACGGCACGAATTGACGGAACCGGGGGGCAGCCCCTATCGTGGCGGCGGTGAGAGCACGGATTACGCTGCGCTCCAATCCGCGCGTACTGGTGCCGGTGGCCGCCGCGGCGGCGCTGGTGATCGGGGCGCTGCTGGTGGCGGTGCTGGTGCAGGTCGTGGTCGGGCTGGCGGCGCTGCTGCTGACCGGTTACCTCCTCTACCGCATCGTGCGCTTCGTCACCAAGCAGCTTGCCAGCTACGTCGCCGCCGGCGCCGAGGGGGTGACCATCTGCGAGTTCGGCGAGGAAACCCACCACCACCCGTGGGAGCAGGTTACCTGCGCCGGCCACGCGCGCCGGGCGGACGGGCGCGAACTGCTCTACGTGTACGTGGAAAGCGCCGACCGGCTGGTCACCATCTCCCCGGAGTTCGAGAACTTCCAGCCGCTGCGCGGCGAGTTGCAACGCTATTTCCCCGCCGCCGGCGACCTGGAGCTGGCCGCCGGCGAGTCCCTGGCCGACCGCCTGCGCCAACTCGGCTGCGTTGACCGGTAGTTGCGCAAATCGGTATGTTGTGCCGTCCGATGGGGTTCGGGAGAGGATGATAAAGAGAATCTATGTCGACAACTACAAGTGCCTGGTCAATTTTGAACTGGCGCTCGAGGAGCTGTCGCTGCTGCTTGGGCCGAGTGGAGTTGGAAAAACGGCGGTGCTGGACGTCGTATTCGCTCTGCGCCGCCTGCTCGCCGGCGACGTGCGTATCGCGGACTCCGATGTGTTCCCGAGTCGTACTCTGACCCGCTGGCAGAGTCGCGATCTCCAAGTGTTCGAGATTCAGGTGCTGCTGGAGTCGGAGATTTTCACCTACCGGCTCGAAGTGGAGCATCAGCGGGCCACGCGGTTGGCGCGGGTCGGCAGCGAATCGCTGCACGTGGATGGAGAACCGTTGTTCGCGTGTGTGCAGAGTCAGGTCCAGCTCTATCGCGACGATCCGAACCACGGGGTATCTGAGGGTCCTAAGTATACCGCCGACTGGCGAGAATCCGCACTGGCTCGGGTCGTTCCCGGTCCCGCCAACAGACGCCTCACCCACTTCCTGGACTACATGAGAAAAGTGCTCGTTTGCGGCATCCATCCTCCGGTACTCAAGACGGAGTCGGCTGACGAGAGTCCGTTACTGGACCGAGACGGCGGCAACTTCGCCGATTGGTACCGGCACACGCTCCAGGAACATCCTGACCTAGTGCCCGAGTTGACGAGCAGGCTCACCGAAGTAGTCGGCGCCGGATTCAAAGGCATCAGGCTAGAGAGAGTGGGCCACGAAACTCGGTCCCTGATGACTTCGTTTGTCGACCAGGCAGACACCAGTCCACGTCGTTACGAACTGAGATTCGACGAGATTTCCGACGGACAGCGCTGCCTGATAGTATTGTACGGCCTTGTCTTCCTTGCGCGAAATCAAGGCTGCACGCTGTTACTCGATGAACCCGAGAACTACGTTGCCCTGCGGGAGATCCAGCCGTGGCTGATGAGCCTCTACGATGCCTGCGGAGATACCCTGGCACAAGCGGTGATCAGCTCTCATCATCCCGAGATGATCGACTACCTGGGACGACGGAACGGAATACTGCTGCAGCGCGAAGCGTCAGGCGTCGTCACAACGCGCCGGCTTGATGAGCGGCGTGCCGAAGCCGACGGCGGACTCGAACTCTCCGAGTTATTCGCGCGAGGCTGGGAAACTGAGTAAAAGAATCCAGATAGTGCTGCTGTGTGAAGATCAACAGCAGGAGACGTTCGCGCGTCGCTTCCTTCTCAAGATGGGATGGAGCGACTACCAGATTCGAGTACGGTCCGCCCCGCCGGGGGAAGGCTCCGCCGAACATTACGTACGGAGCCGCTTCCCTGTGGAACTCGCCGGACACAGGAGCAGGCACCACCGGGTGTCGCAGGCTTTGATAGTGGTGCTGGATGGTGACCAGCGCGGTCTCAAGGGCCGCATCGCTGAGCTTGAAGACGCGTGCCGCAAAGCCAAAACGAACGTCAGAGGTCCGAACGAGAGAGTGCTGGTATTCGTACCCACTTGGCGGATCGAAACCTGGTTGGCTTACCTTGATGGCGAAACAGTCGACGAAACGAAGCGTGATTATCCGCGCTTGGCGCGCCCGCGAAACTGCGCGCCTCACGTGAACGCTCTGGTCGAGATGTGCCAAAGCAACCAGCTTCGGCGGCCGGCGCCGGCTTCTCTGGCGGCCGCCTGCGGCGAATACCGCAGCCGCTCGCAGGCCGCCGGCCCTTAGCTTTCTCCGGCGCCGCCGCGTTTCCAGGGGGCGTGGCGCAGGACCGGGGCGTAGGCGTCGTCTTCCAGGCTGATGCGCAGCGCGTGCAGCTCGGCGGCGCTCGGCTCGCGCGGTTGGAATTCGAGGCGCCCCACCTCTTCCACCAGCGCAACCGGCGTCCGTTCGGCGCCCTCCCCCATCTCCAGCACCGCGGCGGCGGCCAGAGACTGCACCAGGTTGGTTTTTTCCATCGTCAGGGGCCGGCCATACAGGTCGGGCGCGCCGACGTAGTCGCGCAACGCCACAAACCCGCAATGGGCAATGCCGCGGCCCACCACGCCCCAGTTGAGCGGAATGCCGCCGCTGTCGGCGATTATCACCCCCAGCCGCGCCTGACCCGCGGTCTGCCCCCGCAGCCGCCGCCACAGGCGGTTGGCGCTCCGTTGCGGGTCGCGCGGCCACAGCGCCAGCCGCCCGGCGGCGTTGGATTGGTCGATGCCGGCGTTCACGAACATCCAGTTGCCCTTGATCGTGAGCATGATGTCGTAGCGCGAGGCGTGCGGCTCCAGGTAGCGCTCCGCTTCGGCGCGCACCAGCTCGTGCAGCTTCGCGCGGTCGCCGGCACGCCCGGCCAGGCGGCCCTCGGCGATGCTCACCACCTTGGAGGCCACCACTACCACGCAACGGTCCGGCAACGGGCGCGGCAGGCAGGCGGCCAGCTCCGCCGCCAGCTCGCTGCCGGGCCGGATCAGCGGGGTACGGATGGCGGTGACGGTCACCCGTCGCTCACGGCAACGCGTGCCGGTAGCCGCGGGCGTTGGCCAGGGCGAGGCCGCCGGCAATGCTGCGGTAGTAGTCGAAGCGCTCGATGCGCCCCGGGAACAGCTCCTCCAACCGCGCCTGCACCGGAAGGAGCTGCGAGGAGCCGCCGGTGCACACCACCCGATGGACCTGCTCGGGCGCGACGCCGGTGCGCTCCAGCAGCGCGGCCACCACCGCGTCGATCTCGGCCACCACCGGCTGCAGGATCAGCTCCAGCTTGGCGCGGTCGAGCTCTACGTCCAGTTCGACCTCCGGCAGGCAGATCGCCGCCCGGTCGGCCTGCGCCAGGCGCGCCTTGGCGCGCTCGGTCGCGTTGAGTAGAGCATACGCGGAGTTCCCGCGGATCAGGCGCCACAGCCGGCCCAGCTTGCGTTGCTGGTCGGGCCCCGAGCGCAGTGCGTTGAACAACGTCTCCATCAGGTCGGGCTGGTTCATCATGTAGGCCATCTGCCAGTTCAACAGGTAGTCGGCGTAGCGGTAGAACGGAAACACGGTATCGGGCGCGCGCAGATGCCGGGCACTCTTGATCGGGGCGCCCTCCCCCAGCTCCGGGAACACCAGCCGCTTGATGATGAGCTGATCGACGTGGTTGCCGCCCAGTGGCAGCCCCTCGGTCCCCAGCACTTGAAAATCGGCGCCGCGGCACTCCAGCAGACAGAGATCGAGCGTGCCGCCGCCGAAGTCGAAGGTGAGCAGGACCTCGGCGCCGGCTTGCTGCGCCGCGCGCGCCGCGGCGAGCAGACCGCGCCGCGCCGGCGCGGCCGCCTGGCGGCGCGCGTGCAGGTAGCCGAGGCTGGCGGCCACCGGCTCCGGGTAGAACGAGAAGCCGGTAAAGCCGGCGTGGCGGCAGGCCTCGGTCAGGCGCGCCGTGGCGATGGCGTTGGCGTCGCCGCCGCCGACGAAGCGCACCGGGCGGCCGACGTGCAGCGTGCCGCCGACCTTGTGGCCCGCGGCGGCGATGCGCTTGCGGATCTCGGTAAGAATCAGGGTCACCAGCGCCACGGTGCGGAACTGGCGATGGAACACCTTGAACCGCTCCTGGGCGCGGATTCCGAGGTAGCTCTTGAGCCCGCGGAACAGTCTGCCGGGCAGCTCCGCGTCGTGGTCGCCGCGCACGCGCACGGCGACTTCGACCGCGTCGCCCTCGGCGTGGCCGGGCGCGCTGGCGCCGTCGGAGGCGTTCACGGTCATGGCGATGGTGCCCAGATCAACCTTGCGCAGGCGCACCACGCGCCCGACGTTATCGCCCAGGTAGCCGGCGATCGCGGAACTGCCGACGGTGTGCTGCATGGAGCGCCGAATATAGAGAGCGGTCGGCATCACGGTGGCAGGCTCGGCGAGCGGATCAAGCGTGAGGTACGTAATCCGGTCGCCATCGGCCACTGCTACCGTGGTGTTGGTGGTGCCGAAGTCGAGTCCGATACCAATCATGTGCTTTTGAGTGGCGCCAATATCTTAATAGCCGCGCGCGCCGTGCAAGAGTTTTCTTCGCCGGGCTTCCCGTCGGGCCGGCAGCGGCGGCAGCGGCGGGAGCTTGGCCGGCGGCCGCGCAACCCGGTATGATGCGGGTATGATTCCCCACGACAGCGACTGGCAGACTCTGACGGTGGACGGCGCCGTGATGCGCACGTTCGTGGCGCGTCCCGCGGACGCCGCCGCGGCGGAGCGGGCGCCGGGGGTAGTGGTAATCCAGCACGCGGGCGGCGTGGACCAGTTCGTGCAGGGGATGGCGCGGCGCTTGGCCGCGGCCGGGTTCGTGGCCGCCGCCCCGGAGCTGTACCACCGCCAGGACCCGCCGCCGGATGAACCGCTGGAGCGGATGGCGCAGCTCCGTGACGCGGAGATCATCGCCGACAGCGACGCGGTGCTCGACTATCTCGGCGCGGCCGCGGGCGGCGGCGCGGGGCGGCCGAGCGCGGTGGTCGGCTTCTGCATGGGCGGACGCGCCGCCTACCTGCTGGCCGCGGCCAGCGACCGGCTGCAGGCGGCGGTGGCGTACTACGGCGGTAACACCCGGGCGGCCTGGGGCGAAGGAACGCCGCCCTTCGAGCGCCTCGGCGAAATCAGTTGCCCGGTGCTGGGCTTTTTTGGCGGCCGCGATTCGAATCCGTCTCCGGAAGACCGCGACGCCATTGACGCCGAACTGACCGCGCACGGCGTGGCGCACCGCTTCCGCAGCTTTGCCGGCGCCGGCCACGGTTACATGGACTTTACCAACCCGTCCCGCTATCACTCCGAGGCCGCCGGCGATTCCTGGCCCCTGACGCTGCAGTTTCTGGAGCAGCACTTGGCGCGCGGCGGCTGAAGGGCCGCGGCAGCGTTGACGGGCACCGAATTTGAGAACCGGGCGGCGCTGGTGCCGGGCGGCGGCGGTGGCATTGGCAGCGCCGTGTGCCGGGCGCTGGCGCAGCGCGGCGCGCAGGTCACGGTTGCCGACCTGGACCCGGCGCGCGCCGCGGCGGTGGCCGCGGCCTTGCCGGGCGCGGTACGGCACGCCGCCCTGGCGGTGGACGTGGGCGACGCCGCGGCGGTAGAGGCGGCGGTGGCGGGGCTGGAGCGAGTCGACTTCCTGGTGTACTGCGCGGGCAACAACGTCAAGGCGCCGTCGCTTGAACTGAGCGCCGCGCAGTGGCGCGCCGCCCTCGACAGTCACCTGACCGGCGCCTTCCTGTTCAGTCAGGCGGTGGGCCGGCAGCTGGTCGCCCGCGGCCGGGGCGGGCGCATCGTCTACATCTCGTCGGTGGGCGCGTGGGCGCCGATTCCGGAGCGCGGCGCCTACAGCCCCTCCAAGGCCGCCCTCAACAGCTTGGCCGGGATGCTTGCCGTGGAGTGGGCGCGCTACGGCATCAACGTCAATACCGTGTGCCCGGGCGTAGCCGACACGCCGATGACCAACCTCGTCTATGGCCGCGACCCGGCGTTGCGGGCGGCGCGGCGCAAGCGGATGCCGATCCCGCGCGAAGTCAGGCCCGAGGAGATCGCGGAACTGGTGGCATTTCTCTGCGGCGGCGGCGGCAACTACGTCAACGGCGCGGCCATTCCGATCGACGGCGGCTTTTTGCAGTCGGGATTCATGCCGGACCCGGCGCCCGCAGACTCGTAGCCCTTACGGCCCCCGGCGGGGCGTTCGTTCGCGCAGCAGCGCCTCGACCTCGCGCCGCAAGGCGGTTGCGCCGACCCCGTTACGGGCGCACGCGTCGTAGACGTGGGCGATCAGGTCGTCCACCTCCACGCTCGCCGCGTAGTCCTGCGGCAGCAGGCCGCGCGAGCGCAACAGGTTGATGGTGGCGTTGACCTCCAGCCGATTCACCGCGCGCCAGTCTATGGGGGACGCGGAAGCGCCGACAACCACCCGCAGGGCGGGCCGCGTGGCTGGTTGGCGGCGCGGGCGGCATGGTAGTAGGTTGCCTCGCAGCAACCATGAACAGTGAGGCTTGTGACGCTCAGCTTTCTTCCGGTGCGCCGCGCGCGGGGATGGGGCCGCCGGCGCGCCTGCTGGCAATCGCGGTTCGCCGCCGCTCGCGCGGCGCCATGCTGGAGTTGCCGCGCGCCGCGGTCACCGCTGGTGGCGGCGTTGCGGACGACTTCCGCGGCCATCCGGGCCGGCGGCAGGTCACCGTGTTGAGCCTGGAGGCGTGGCAGGCGGCCTGCGCGCAGGCGGGCCGCCCGGAACTGCCGTGGACCGCGCGCCGCGCCAACCTCCTGGTGACCGGCATCGATCTGGCGGCCGTCAACCGGGCCGCCGCGGCGGACGCCGCAGGACGCCTGCTGCGCGTCGGCGCGGTGGAACTGGAAGTGACCGGCGAGACCGCGCCCTGCGAGCGGATGGAAGAAGCGTGCCCGGGGCTGCGCGCCGCCTTGGCGGTCGACGGGCGCGGCGGGGTGACCTGCCGGGTGCTGCGCGGCGGCGAGTTGGCTGCCGGCGATGCCGTGCAAACGCAGGCCGCGCACCCCGGTGCCGGCGCTCCGGCCACCAGCGGAGCGCCGGTCCGCTAGAGACCCGGCCGCCCAGAATGCTGTTGGCGGAACTGGTAGCCGCCTCGCAAGCGGTGGCGCAGACCCGCTCGCGCAGCGCCAAGGTGGCGGCGCTGGCCGGCTGCCTGCGGCGGCTGGAGGAAGGCGAACGCAGCGCCGCCATCGCTTGGCTGGCGGGCGAGTTGCCCCAAGGCCGGCTGGGCGTCGGCTACGCCGCGCTGGCGCAGCACGCCCCGCCCGCCACCGCGGCGGCGCTGGAGCTGCGGGAGGTGAGCGACCTGCTAAGCGCGGTGGCCGCGGCGCGCGGGCCGGGGTCGCGGCTGCGGCGGACGGAGCTGCTGCAGGGCCTCCTGGAGCGGGCCACCGCCGAGGAGCAGCACTTTCTGCGCCGGCTCCTGGTGCGGGAACTGCGCCAGGGCGCCCAGGAGGGCGTCATGGTGGAGGCCCTCGCCGGCGCCGCCGGGGTGGCCGCCGCGGCGGTGCGGCGGGCGCTGCTGGTGGGCGGCTCACTGCCGGCGGTGGGCAGCGCGCTACTTGGAGGCGGCGAGGCCGCGCTGGCCGGGTTCCGGCTCACCCTGTTCCGCCCGTTGCAGCCGATGCTGGCGCAAACCGCGCCCGACGTCGCCGGCGCCCTGCAGCGCACCGGCGCGGCCTCGGTGGAAACCAAGTACGACGGCGCCCGGGTCCAGGTGCACCGCGCCGGCTCCCGAATCGAGGTCTACACGCGCAATCTGCGCGAGCTGTCCGCCAACCTGCCGGAGGTCGTGGCCGCAGTGGCGCGGCTGCCGTTGGAGCGCGTGATTCTCGACGGCGAGGTGATTGCGTTGCGTCCCGACGGCAGCCCGCAGCCGTTTCAGGTCACCATGAGCCGCTTCGGGCGGCGCCGCCCGCCGGCCACCGCCGCCGCGGCGCTGCCCCTCAGCGCCTTCTTTTTCGACTGCCTGCATCTCGACGGCGCCGACCTGATCGACCGCCCCCTCGGCGAGCGGCTGCAGGCTCTGGACGCCGCCTGTCCCGCGGCGTTGCGTGTCCCGCGGCTGACCACGGCCGAGCCCGAGGCGGCGCAACGGCAGGCCGCGCTGGCCCGCGCCGCCGGCCACGAGGGAGTGATGATCAAGGCCCTCGACGGCACCTACGAAGCGGGGCGGCGCGGCGCAGGGTGGCTCAAGGTCAAGCCGGCGCACACCTTCGACTTGGTGGTGGTGGCCGCGGAGTGGGGCTCGGGGCGCCGCCGCGGACACCTGAGCAACCTGCACCTGGCGGCGCGCGACGCCGAACACGGCGGCTTCGCGATGGTCGGCAAGACCTTCAAGGGCCTGACCGACGAGCTGCTGCGCTGGCAGACGCAACGGTTCCTGAGACTGGAGACCGGGCGCCGGGGAGCGGTGGTATACGTGCGCCCGGAGCAGGTGGTGGAGATTGCCTGCGACGGCATCCAGACCAGCTCCCGCTACCCGGCCGGGATGGCGCTGCGCTTCGCCCGCGTCAAGGGCTACCGCGCCGACAAGCCGGCCGCGGCGGCCGACACCGTCGCCGCGCTACGCGCCCTGCACCGCCTGACTCACGGCGGCGGGTGACCGGCGCCGGCTTCCCCGCTACCATGAGGGCCACGTGAACGCCGCCGTATCCAGTTGGGACGATGACCCGCTGATCACTTGGTTGGTGGGCATTGACGCCGTCGTGCCGCCGTTCTGCGTGGAGGTGGTGCTCGCCGACGGCAGCCGCTATTCGCTGCACTCGATCACCAGCCACGACGAACCCAGCGGCGCCGCGGTGATGCGCATCTGGGACTTTCGTGGGCTCTCCGACGAGGAACTGGACAACTTGCGCGATCAGATCATGGCGCTTACCGACGCGGCGCCCCTGGCGCAGCCTGCCGAGCTGCACCCCCGTCTGGGCTGGGCCGCGGTGCGGCTGCGCCTGGGCGACGTGGCGCATTGCGTGGAGAGTCACGCGCCGCTGTGGCCGGAACGCGAGGAACGCCCCCCCGACCGCCCGCGCGGCATCGGCTTCCGCTAAGGGCGAAGGGCGAAGCGGGTTCACGGCGCCGGCCACTCGTCGGCGGGGTCGAACGCCGGCAGCACGAAGTTGAGCAGGGTCAGCGGGGCGCTGCCCGGGGGCGCGTTGGCCGGGATCGCGCGGTGCACCACGCCGCTGGGAATCAGCACCGCGTCGCCGGCCGCCAAGGGGCGCACCTCGCCGTCAAGCTCGATCTGGCCGGCGCCGGAGAGCACGTAGTAGATCTCGGTGAGGCGCCGGTGGTAGTGGCGCTCGGTGTCCTGCTTCACCTCCACCAAGTGCAGCGACGCGCGTCCGGCGGCGGCGTCCGCGAACGCGCGCCGGGCGGTGCCGCAGGGGCAGGCCACGCCCGGAAGGTCGGCCAGGCGAACCAGGTGGGCGCGCGGCTGCTGCTCGCTCATCCGCGTTACGCCGCGTCCAGATCAAGCAGGTAGCGTTGCGCCGCCGACAGCCGGGCCGCGGTCCGCGGGCGCAGGTAGGCGCGCTGGTCGGTCTGCTGCGCCTGCCCGCGCGGGTTGAAGTAGCAGTGCAGCGCCCGGCGATGGGCGCCGCGGGTGCGGTTCAGGGTCCCGCCGTGCCAGGTAAAGGAGTTGAACACCGCGACGCTGCCGGCGGGGGCGATTATCAGTTCCTGCTCCGGATGCGGCGCCGCGGGGTCGGCGAGCACCTCGGCCGGAGGCGGGCGGTGGTAGGAGCCGGGCACCATCCGGGTGCAGCCGGTGTCGGCGTTGAAGTCGTCGAGCATCCACACCGAGTTGCATCCGTAGCGCGGCGTGCCGGCGCCGCGGCGGGCGTCCTGGTGCAGCGCCTGCAGCCCTTCGCCGGGCATGGCGTCGCGCGCGTTCAGCGAACCGAGATGAAAGGGGCCTTCAATCACGTGGTGCACGGCGGCCAGCAGCCGCGGATGCGTCCACACGCCATCGAAGACCTTGCCCCTGTTGACCAGATCGGCCAACCGGCGCGCGCCCGCTTCCTGATGCACCTCCAGGCCGGCCTGCTCCCCCTCCGCCGCCACCAGCTCCTCGAAGCGCTCGCGCAACGCCGCCAGCCAAGCCTGATCGATCACCCCGTGCAGCAGGGTATAGCCCTTGCGCCGCAACTCATCGCGCTGGCGGTCGCTGAGCAACTCGGGCGCGGCGCCCAACTCCCGGAGACACTGATTCATCGTCATGGCGGTACGGCCACAGGATGGCCGGTATCGGCAGACAAAGGCAACGCCGCACGCACCACCCTCGCACCGTCCGAGCAGGGTTGGTGGCGTGGCGCGTGCCGTGCCGTGCCGGTAGCGGGCGGAGGGCCAGGCTGGTACCCTGGCGGTTCGGGAGGAGGGCAGAACGTGGACTTGGAATTGCAGGGGCGGAGCGCGGTGGTTACCGGGGGCAGCCGCGGCATTGGCCGCGCGGTGGCCGCGGAACTGGCCGCGGCGGGGGTGGCGGTGGTCATCGCGGCGCGCCGCCCCGACCCGTTGCGGGAAGCGGCGGCGCAACTGAGCGCCGGCGGGCGGCGCCGGGTGGTCGCGGTGCCGGCGGATACCACCGACGACGCCGCGGTACGCGCCTTGATGCGGCGCGCGGAGGCGGAGCTGGGCGGCGTCGACATCCTGGTCAACTGCGCGGCGCCGGTGGCGTGGCTGGCTCCCAACCCGCGGCTCGCCGACCTTACCGGCGAGCAGTTCGAGCAGGCGCTGGACGTCAAGGTAATGGGCTACCTGCGTTGCGCGCGGGAGGCCGCCCCGCTCATGCGCCGGCGCGGCTGGGGCCGCATCATCAACGTCGCAGGGCTGGCGGCCCGGCGCGCCGGCTCCATCATCGGCAGCATCCGCAACGCCGCGGTGGTGGCGCTCACCAGGAATCTCGCCGCCGAGCTGGGGCGCGACGGCATCAACGTGACCTGCGTCCACCCCGGCGCCACGCGCACCGAGCTCACCCCGGAGCTGACGGCGCGGCGCGCGGCGGCGGAAGGCAAGTCCGCGGCCGCGATCGAGCAGGAGCTGGCCGCCGAGACGGCGATCGGGCGCATGGTTACCGCGCGGGACGTCGCCTGGCTGGTGTGCTTCCTGGCCTCGCCGCGCTCCATCGCTCTGCAGGGCGACGTGGTGGTGGCCGCGGGCGGCGCCGCCGCCGAAATCCGCTACTGAACCGGCGGCCCCGCGGTATACTCGGCGCATGTTGAAGCTGGGGGTGGCCGGTCTTGGCCACGGCGCTACCCTGCTGCAGGCCAACACGCCCGCCGGCCGCCACCTGCCGTTGCGGGTGACGGCGGTGTGCGACAGCGACGGCGACCGGGCGCAGGCCGCGGCGGAGCGCTACGCGGTGCCGGTGGTCACTACCGACTTTGCCGAGCTGGCGGGGCGCCCGGAGCTGGACGTGATCGGCATCTACACGCCGGGACCGCTGCACGGCGCCCAGATCCTCACCGCGCTCGACGCCGGCAAGCACGTCATCGTCACCAAGTCGATGGTCTACACCATGGCCGAGGCGGAGCAGGTGGTGGCCGCGGCGGAGCGTAGCGGGCGCGTGCTGCTGGTGAGCCAGTCGCTGCGCGGCCGCTTCGACTTCATGGAGGCCAAGCGCGCCTGCGACGGCGGCGAGATTGGCGCCTTGTTCCTGGCCGAGTCGCACTACGTCCATGACCTGCGCCCGGTGTACGACTACTCGCCGTGGCGGGTGGAGATGCCGCAGGACCTGCTCCTCGGCGGCGCCTGTCACCCGATCGACCTGCTACGCTGGTTCATGGGCGATATCGCCGAGGTGCACTGCTACGGGCAGCGCAGCGGGCTGGCGCCGGCCTATCCGCAGGAGGACAACTTCGTGGTCAACGTGCGCTTTGTCAGCGGCAAGATCGGCCGCATCGCCGCCTTCCTGGGGGTGGTGGAGCCGCCCGCCGCGGTCATGAACGAGCTCACCCTGTACGGCAGCCGCGGCACCATCCGCAACGCCGCCAAGCGCGTGGACGGCGCCGGCTTGCTGCCGGCGCGCGCCTCCGAGGTGACCTTTTCCGGTGCTCTGCCGCTGGGGCATCACCAGGAGATGCTGGTGCTGCTGCAGCACCTGGCGGACTGCATTCTGCACGGCCGCGCCCCTTGGGTCGGGGCGCGTGAGGGGGCGCGGGTGGTGGCCACCGGGCTGGCCTGCTGGGAGTCGCTGCGCAGCGGACGGCCGGTGCGGGTGCGCAATGAGTTCTGAGCCGGGCGCTGAACCGGGAGCCGGGCCGGGCGCCGAGCCGCGGCCGCCGCAGCTCAAGATGTGCTTTCGCGCCTTTGCCGGGCTGGCCCCGGTGCGGCTGGGGGCGGACTACACCCTGGCTACGCTGGCGCAGTGCGGCGCGGCGGAGTGGATCGCGGTGCTCAACGCCACCGGCAAGCTCGGTGAGTGGGACGAACGGCGCGCCGCCGCGGCGCTGGCGGGCGAGCGCCCGGTACTGGCCGCCGGAACTTGGCTGATCCTGGCCGGCGGCCGCGCGGTGGCGACCTGCTGCACCATCCCGCCGACCCCCGTCGAGCCGCGCTCCGAGCTGGGCTGGGTCGCGGTGGCGCCGAGCCATCAGGGCCGCGGCCTGGGGCTGCAGGCCTGCCGCGCGGTGCTGTGGTACGCGCGCCGCCGCGGCTGGCCGGCGACCATGCTCTACACCGACGACTGGCGGCTGCCGGCCATCAGGACCTACCTCAAGCTCGGCTTCGAGCCGGAGCTGACCGACCCCGGCCACGGCCCGCGCTGGCAGGAAATCCGGCGCCAACTCGCCGCCGCGCCGCCCGGCCAACGATCAGGCCAAGGAGCGCAAGCATGATCAAACCGTTCGGCGACGCCCGCGACTGGTTCTTCGAGAAGCGGTTCGGGATGTTCATCCACTGGGGGCTATACGCCATCCCGGCGTGGCACGAGCAAATTCTGTGGCGCGGCAACGTGCGCCGCCGCGACTACGAGCGGCTGGCGGAGGAGTTCGATCCCCGCCAGTTCAACCCTGACGCTTGGCTCGACGTGCTGCAGGAAGCGGGTATGGAGTACCTGTGCATCACCACCAAGCATCACGACGGCTTCTGTCTGTGGGACACCGCCCATACCGACTACAACGTGATGCGCACGCCCTACGGCAAGGACCTGATCGGCATGGTGGCGGAGGCCTGCCACCGGCGCGGCGTGGTGCTCGGCTTCTACTACTCGCTGCCCGACTGGCACCATCCCAACTATCCCAACCTGGGCCGCCACCACGAAATGCTCGGACCGCGCCCCGGCGACGACCCCGACGAGGAGAAGTACCTGGAGTTCGTGGCCAACCAGTTACGTGAGCTGCTCACCAACTACGGCCCGCTCGGCGAGTTCTTCTGGGACATCAACGTCGCCGAGTTCGCGGCGCCGGCGCTGAACGAGATGATCCGCGAGCTGCAGCCGCAGGCGCTGATCAACGACCGCGGCCCCGCCCCCGGCGACTACTCGACCCCGGAGCGGCACGTGCCGGAGGGCGCGGCCTTTTCCCGCCCCACCGAGGCGGTGCAGTCGCTGGGCCGCGAGAGCTGGGGCTACCGCGAGGGCGAGGACTACTACGCCCACAAGTTCCTGATGCAAAGCGTGGATCGGATTCTGGCGATGGGCGGCAACTACCTGCTCAACGTGGGGCCCAAGGCGGACGGCGCCTTTCCCGCGCAGTGCGTGGCGGCGTTGCGCCGCATCGGCGACTGGTACCGGCGCGTGAGGGAGGCGTTCGCCGGTACCGTGCCCTGCTCCTACCTGATCCGGCGCGACGCGGCCGGGGCCTCCGGCGATACCCTGTTCCGCTACGACGAACTGCTGCTCACGCGGCGCGGCAACACCATCTACGTGCACTGCCCGCACGACCTGCAGACCGGCGGCGCGGTGCTGGGCGGTTTTGCCCACGAGCCGCGCGCGGTGACCCTGCTCAACGACGGGCGCGAACTGCCGTGGGCGGTGGACGTGATCCCGTGGCGCTGGACCGCCCGCCCCTGCCTGCGGGTGCGCGACCTGCCGGTGAACGAGATCACTGACGAAGTGCTGGTGATCAAGCTGGAGCTGGACGCCGAGGCAACGGCGTGACACCGCGGGGGAGCGGTTCAGCGCCGGCGCCCGTGCGCCAGGTGGTCCGCGGCGGCGCGCACCAGCGTGGTTAGCAGCCAGATGAAGAACAGGAGCAGCAGCAGAGCCATGAAGCCCAGCCCCACCGCCACCGCAATCCGGTTCGCCAGCGGCGTGGGCGCGCCGAGGAGTGCGCCCACCACCTGCAGCAGGCGCCCGCCGCCGGCCACCGCCACGGCCACCAGGATCGCCGCGGCAAGCAGCCACGCCACGAGATTGACGATGGGATGGGCGATCCTGCGGTCGCGCTGCGCCATGCCGCACTCAGCATACCGCGGATAGTCCCGGTGGCCGAACGCCCCAACCTCCTGCTGCTGATGCCGGATCAGCACCGCGCCGATTGGCTGGCCGGCGGCGGGCTGCCGCTACGCACGCCGGTGCTGGAACGGCTGGCGGCGCAGGGCGTCTCCTTGCGGCGCGCCTACTGCACCTCACCGCTGTGCGCGCCGTCGCGGGCCAGTCTCGCGTCCGGGCGCCACTACGCCCACTGCGGAGTGCCGGGCAACGGCCACGACTACCCGCTGCAGCAACCGACCTTCTATCAGGCGCTACGCGCCGCCGGCTACCGCGTCGCCGGCGTCGGCAAGTTCGATCTGCACAAGGACCTCAGCGATCCCGCCAAGCTCTGGTGGGAGTTGGATGGCTCGCGCCTGCTAAGCGAGTGGGGATTCACCGACGGCATCGACAGCGAGGGCAAGCTGGACGGCAGCCGCTCCTACCGCGTCGCCGCCGCGCCGCGCGGCCCCTACCTGAAGATGCTCCACGACCGCGGCCTGGCGCAGCGCTACGTGCAGGAACACGCCGCGCGCGCCGAGCACCTGGGGGCCTACGTTACCGCGCTGCCGGATGACGCCTACGGCGACAACTGGGTCGCCGGCAACGCCCTGCGCGTGCTGCAGGAGCTGCCGCGTGCCACGCCCTGGTTCCTGCAGGTGAACTTCCTGGGCCCGCACGATCCGTTCGACGTAACCGCGGCGATGCGCGCGCGTTGGGAGCACGTCGAATTCCCGATGCCGCACGCCAACGCGCATCCCGACCGCGCCGCGCTGCTGCGCGCCCGGCAGAACTACGCCGCCATGATCGAGAACGTCGACGCCTGGTGCGGGCGGCTGCTGGAGGCGGTGGCGGCGCGCGGCGAGCTGCGAAACACGGTAGTGGCGTACGCCTCCGACCACGGCGAAATGCTCGGCGACCACGGGCGCTGGGGCAAGAGCACCTGGCGCGAGGCCGCGGTGCGGGTGCCGCTGCTAATGGCCGGGCCGGGCTGCGCGCAGGGCGCGGCGACCGACGCGCTGGTGAGCCTGCATGACCTGGCCGCCACCTTCCTGGACTACGCGGGGGCGGCGCCGCCGCCGGCCATGGACGCCGTGTCGCTGCGGCCGCTGCTGGAAGGGCGCCGCCGCCGGCACCGCCCGGTGGCCGTGGCCGGCCTGGACGGATGGCGCATGGCCACCGACGACCGCTACAAGCTGGTGCTCGACCCGGCCCGCCCGCCGCTCCTGTTCGACCGCAACGCCGACCCGTGGGAGGAGCACGACCTCGCCGCGGCCCGCCCCGAGGTGGCGGACCACCTGCGGATGCACCTGGTCTGACCCGCGGCGGCCCATTGAAAGTGACCCGGCATCCGGGCATCAATGGGGCGGCGAGGGACGTATGGCTCAAGATCGTGACCGTTTGATTGACCATCGGCGGCGATTGGTACGGCCGGCGAAGCCGGATATCAAGGAATTGCTGCTCACGCCGGAGGCGCGCACGGAAACGCTGGCCCCACCGCGGCGACCGCATCGACACCGCTCCCCTCAGAGTTTCGAGTAGCCGACGGGCGGCGGCCCGCGCACGGAGCGATGGAACGACCGCATTATCATGATCACCGCAAGCGGCTTCGGGAGCGGTTTCTCAAGAACGGCTTGGCGGGGTTCGCCGAGCATGAGGTGGTCGAGCTGCTGCTGACGCTGGCCGTTCCCCGCCGGGACGTGAAGCAACCGGCCAAGGCGCTGCTCGCGCGTTTCGGCAACCTGCGCAGGGTGCTTGACGCGCCGCGGTCCGAATTGCAGGAGGTGGCCGGCGTGGGGGATGTCGCGGCGACCGCCCTGCACGTGATACGCGCCGCGGCCACGCTCTACCTGCAGCAGGTTTCCGAGGACGCTACGGAGGTGCTGAGCGATCCTCAGCTTCTGAGTGACTTCTGGCGCGCGCGGATCGGCGCTCTCAAGCACGAAGTGTTCGCGGTGGCGTACCTGGATTCGGCGGACCGGCTGCTCCGGGACGGCGTGGAGACCCTGCAGGAGGGCACCATCGACCGCGCGGCGGTATATCCCCGCCGGGTGGCGGAGGCGGCGTTGCGGCGCGAGGCGGCCTCGATCGTGCTGGCGCACAATCATCCGAACGGCCGGCTGCAGCCGAGCGAACACGACAAGCTGGTCACGCGCGCGATCGTGCTGGCCGCCGGGACCGTCGGGCTGCGCGTCGTCGATCATCTGATCGTGGCGGCGCAGGACACTTTCAGCTTTCGGCAGGCCGGCCTGCTGTGAACCCGGAGCGGCCGCGATGACGCCAGCCGATCTGGAAATCCTCATCCAGCAGGGCGAAGGCACCACGCTCGAATTCAAGGAAGCGGTGTCGTCGTCGTTCGCACGGGAGCTGGTGGCGCTGGCCAACACCGTCGGCGGGAAGATTCTGCTGGGAGTACGGGACGATCACTCCATCCGGCGCATCCGGGAGGAGGCGCGGGCGCGCGGCTGCCCGGAGCCGACGTTTGAGGCCAACGGCTTCCTGAAGCACCTAGTCCACTTTCGCCTTGCCTACCTGCAGCCCGCCTTGCGCGCCGGCCTGATAGCGATGACCATACCCGACAAGCCGCGCAGCAGCCGCCAGCGCTACCGGCTGACGCCGGCCGGCCGCCGCTACCTGCGCCGCATGGAGGAGACCCCGTAGATGGCGAAGATTGATCTCACCCGGTCCACCGCGTACCGAAGGAGTTGAATGCGGGATGAATGAGTTGCAGGCAGTTCTGCTTACCATCATAACGGCGTCGACGCCGCTGCTGCTGGCCGCTATTGGCGAGCTGGTGGTGGAGCGCTCGGGAGTGCTCAACCTGGGCGTCGAGGGGATGATGATCATGGGCACGGTGAGCGGTTTCGCCGCGGCCTACGTTTCGGGGTCGGCGCTGGTAGGGGTGGCCGTCTCGATCCTCACCGGGGCCGCGGTCGCGCTGCTGTTCGCCTACCTGACCCAGACGCTGGTGACGAATCAGGTCGCCACCGGATTGGCGCTCACCCTGTTCGGGCTCGGCCTCGCCGGGCTGATCGGCGAGAACTATACCGGGCTTCCCGGCGTCAAGCTGCAGGCCGTCCAAATCCCGCTGCTGACCGCCATCCCGCTGCTCGGTCCGGTGGTGTTCGGGCAGGATCCGCTGGTCTACGTTTCGGTGGCCGTGACCGTGCTGGTGGCGTGGACGCTGGCGCGTACCCGCGTCGGGCTGGTAATCCGAGCGGTCGGCGGCAACCATCACTCCGCGCACGCGCTCGGCTACCCGGTGATCCGGGTGCGCTACGCCTGCATCCTGTTCGGCGGCGCCTGCGCCGGGCTGGCCGGCGGCTACCTGTCGCTGGTCTACACCCCGCAGTGGATCGAGAACATGACCGCCGGGCGCGGCTGGATCGCCCTGGCGCTGGTGGTGTTCTCCACCTGGGCGCCGCGGCGGGTGGCAGTCGGCGCCTATCTGTTCGGCACCGTGTGGATCATGGGCCTGTACGCGCAGGGCCTGGGCATCGGCCTCGCGTCGCAACTGCTGGCGTCGCTGCCCTATCTGGCCACCATCGCCGCCCTGGTCCTGGTATCCGGCAATCGTCTCTTGACGAAAGTCAACACACCTGCTTGTATAGGCCAGCAGTTCGTCCCGGACCGATGAGCCGGGCCGTTTCAATCCCTATCACCGCCTACCGCGTGGCCGCCTGCGCCCCGGGCGTCCGGTCACGGTGGCGATCATTTGAGGAATGTCCCTATGAAGATGTTCAAGAGTCTTGTTGCGCTGGCCGCTGCCGGAGCGTTTGCGCTTACCGCCGCCGCCGCCTTCGCGTCTCCCGCCGGTGAGGAGGCCGCCGCCGCCGATGCCAAGCTGAAGGTCGGCTTTATCTACGTCGGCCCGATCGGCGACCACGGCTGGACCTACCAGCACGACCGCGGCCGCCTCGACGTCGAAGCGGCGCTCGGCGACCGGGTCGAGACCGTGTACGTGGAGAGCGTGGCCGAGGGGCCGGACGCCGAGCGCGCCATCACCCGCCTCGCGCGCGAGGGCGCCGGTCTGATCTTCACCACCTCGTTCGGCTACATGGAGCCCACCATCAAGGTCGCCGAGCAGTTCCCGGACGTGAAGTTCGAACACGCCACCGGCTATCAGCGTTCCGACAACGTGTCGACCTACTCCGGGCGCTTCTACGAGGGGCGCTACGTGATCGGTCAGATCGCGGCGCGCATGTCAAAGACCGGCGTGGCCGGCTACATCGTCTCGTTCCCGATCCCGGAAGTGGTGCGCGGCATCAACTCGTTCATGCTCGGCGCCCAGTCGGTCAACCCCGACTTCAAGATCAAGCTGATCTGGGTCAACTCGTGGTTCGACCCCGGCAAGGAGGCGGACGCCGCCAAGGTGCTGATTGGTCAGGGCGCCGACATCATGGTGCAGCACACCGACTCGACCGCTCCCCTGCAGATCGCCGAGGAGCAGGGCGCGATCGGCTTCGGGCAGGCCTCCGACATGCTGGCATTCGCCCCCAACGCGCAGCTTACCGCGGTGATCGACGACTGGGGGCCGTACTACGTCGCCCGCACCCAGGCGGTGCTCGACGGCACCTGGGAGTCGATGGACACCTGGGACGGACTCGGTCCCCGCATGGTGGTGATGGCCGACTACACCAACATGCCGGAGGACGTGGCGGCGATGGCCCGGGAGACCGAGGCGAAGATCGCTTCCGGTGAGTTCCATCCGTTTACCGGTCCGATCTACCGCCAGGACGGGACCATGGCAATCGGCGAAGGAGAGGTACTCGACGACGGCACCTTGCTGGGCATGAACTGGTACGTGCGCGGCGTCGACGACAAGCTGCCGGAGTAGCCCACCGGCCCGCCGGGCGAGCGCGCATGGTAGCGCCGGGCGGGCGGGCGGCCGCACCGCTGTCCATTGCGGCGGTAAATGCCCTGAGTGACGAGGCATTTGCCGCCCGCTTTGGCGACGTGGCGGAACACTCGCCGTGGGTGGCCGCGGCGGCCGCCGCGGCGCGCCCGTTCGCCGATCGCGAAGCGCTAGTCGCGGCGTTCGCCGGCGCGGTGCGGGCCGCGCCGGCGGAGGCCCAGCTTGCGTTGTTGCGCGCGCACCCCGACTTGGCCGACCGCGCCGCGGTGGCCGGCGGCGCCGGGGCGCGCGGAGTTGCCGAGGATTCACGGCGCGAGCAGGCCGGCGCGGGCCTCGACCGCCTCACCGCCGCCGAGTTCAAGCGCTTCGCGGACCTCAATTCCCGCTACCGCAAGCGGTTCGGGTTTCCGTTCATCTTCGCCGTGAAGGGCGCCGCCAAGGAGGCGATCCTGGCGGCGTTCGAGGAACGGATCAACCATTCCCCGGCCACCGAGCGCGCGCTGGCCCTGGCCAACGTCGAACGCATCCTCCGGTTCCGCCTGGAAGATCGGGTTTCTCCGTGAACCGCGCTCCCGTGAGCGCCGCCGCCGGGGGGCGCGTGGTACGCGGCGCGCTACTGACCTACCGAGCCGACCCCGCCGCGGCGCCGGCCCGCGCCGCGCTGTACTACCGCCGCGGCGCGGTGGCCGTGGATGCCGCCGGCCGCATCGCTTGGCGCGGACCCGCGGCGCGCCTGCCGCAGCGGTTCCGCGCGCTGCCGGTGGACGACCACGGGGCGGCGCTGGTGCTGCCCGGCCTGATCGACGCGCACGTCCACTTTCCGCAGTACCGTATGCTCGCCGCTCCGGGGCGCGACCTGCTGGACTGGCTGCAGCGCTTCACCTTCCCTGAAGAAAGCCGCTACGCGGCGGCGGCCCACGCGCGCGCCGCCGCGGAAGTGTTCCTCGACCGCCTGGCGCGCCACGGCACCACCGCCGCGGTGGTGTTCTCCACGGTGCATCGTGGCGCCACCGAGGCGCTGCTTGAAGCCGCCGAACGGCGCGGCCTGGCGCTGGTAACGGGCAAGACGATGATGGATCGCAACGCGCCCGCGGCATTGCGCGATACCCCGGAGGAGGGGGTACGGGACAGCGCGGAGCTGATCAAACGCTGGCACCGCCGCGGGCGGCTGCGTTACGCCATCACGGTGCGGTTCGCGGTTACCTCCAGCGCGGCGCAGCTCCGCGCCGCCGGCGAACTGGCCGCGCGCCACCCCGATTGCTACGTGCACAGCCACCTCGCCGAGAGCCTGCCGGAGATCGCCGCGGTGGAACGCGACTTTCCGTGGGCGCGCGACTACACCGACGTGTACGACCGCCACGGCCTGGTCGGCCCGCGCAGCCTGTTTGCGCACGGCGTTCACCTGGCGGATCGGGAGTGCGCGCGGTTGGCGGAAGCGGGCGCGACCGTCGTGCACTGCCCCACCTCCAACACCTTCCTCGGCTCGGGGCTGTTCGACGTGGCCCGGCTGCGTGACCCGGCGCGCCCGGTGGGCGTCGGCCTCGCCACCGACGTGGCCGGCGGTACCAGTTATTCGATGCTGCGGACGATGGGGGAAGCCTACAAGGTGGCGCTGCTGCGCGGGCACACGCTGGGCGCCCACGAGCTGTTCCATCTCGCCACCCGCGGCAACGCGCTGCAACTCGGCCTGGAGCAGGAGATCGGCACGCTGGAGCCGGGCCGCTGGGCTGACTTGGTGGTGCTTGACGCGATGGCGACCCCGGAATTGAAGGACCGTGCGGCGTTGTCGCGGGGGATTGAAGATACCCTGTTCGCCCTGGCGATTCTCGGCGACGAGCGGGCGGTGCGCGCCACCTACGTCGCCGGCAACCCGGTCCGGGCCGACCGCGCCTGACTGTGGTTGCCGGCCCGCGCTGACCGCCGGCCCGGATTCGCTTTACTATCGGCCACGATGAGGCAACGCAAAGCGTGGCATGAGGTTGCGACCGAGCTGGTCGACGTGGCCGCCGGGCGGGCGCCGGCGGACTTGGTGATCCGCAACGGCCGGTGGGTCAACGTACTCACCCGCGAGGTGGTGGCCGGCATCGACGTCGCCGTCCGTTGCGGGCGTATCGCCTGCATCACCGAGGATGCCGGTTACTGCGCCGGCGCCGGTACGCGCGTGATCGAGGCCGAGGGGCGCTTCCTGGTTCCGGGGCTGACCGACGCCCACATGCACGTGGAAAGCAGCATGTGCACCATCACCGAGTACGTGCGCGCGGTGCTGCCGCATGGCACCACGGCGATCTTCGCCGACCCGCATGAGATCGCCAACGTGTTCGGGCTCGACGGCGTGCGCCTGATGGTGGCCGAGGCGGCGGCCATGCCGATTCACGTGTTCGTGCAGATGCCCTCCTGCGTGCCCTCGGCGCCGGGCCTGGAGACGCCGGGCGCGCGCATTACGCCGGCCGAGGTGGCGGAGGCGATGACGTGGCCGGGAGTCATAGGCTTGGGCGAGATGATGAACTTTCCCGGTCTGGCCGCCAACGATCCGGCCATGCGCGCGGAAGTGGACGCCGCCATGCGCGCCGGCAAGACGGTGGGCGGCCACTACGCCAGCCCCGACCTGGGGCGTCCGTTTCACGGCTACGTGGCCGGCGGCCCCGCCGACGATCACGAGAACACGCGTGAGGTGGACGCCGTGGAGCGCGCCCGCCGCGGCCTGCGCCCGATGCTGCGGCTCGGTTCGGCGTGGCACGACGTGGCCGCGCAGATCACCGCGGTCACCGAGCGCGGGCTGGACCCGCGCCAGTTCATCCTCTGCACCGACGACGCGTACGCCGCCACGCTGGTGCGGGAGGGGCACATGGACCGCGTGCTGCGCCACGCCGTGGAGCTCGGCTGCGACCCGCTGGTGGCGCTGCAGATGATGACCATCAACACCGCGCAGCACTTCGGGGTGGAGCGCGACCTGGGCTGCCTGGCGCCGGGGCGGTGCGCGGACCTGGTGTTGGCCGACAGCCTGGACGACTTCGCGGCCGGCACGGTGATCGTCGGCGGCGAGGTGGCGGCGGAGGACGGAAGGCTGCTGCTCGACCTGCCGGCGTGGCGGCACGAGCCGCGCTACCGCCGGTCGGTGCGCCTTGCCCGCCGCGTGACGGCAAAGGACTTCGCCGTGCCGGCGGGGCGGGCGGAGGGCACGGTGACGGCCAACGTGATCGGCGTGGTGGAGAACCAGGCGCCGACCCGGCGCCTGACCGCGGAGTTGGAGGTGAGCGGCGGCGTGGCGCAGCCCGATCCGGCGAACGACGTGTTGCCGCTGGCGCTGGTGGAACGCCACCGCGCCGCGGGGACGGTGGTGAACGGCTTCGTGCACGGCTTCGGGTTCCGGGGCCGTTGCGCGGTGGCCTCGACGGTGGCGCACGACAGCCATCACCTGCTGGTGGCCGGCGCTTCGGCCGACGCCATGGCGCAGGCGGTGAATACGCTGGCCGACGTGGGCGGCGGGGTGGTGGTGGTGCGCGACGGCGAGGTAGCGGCCCTGGTGGAGTTGCCGGTGGGCGGCCTGATGTCCACGGAGCGCGCCGAGGTGGTCGCCGCCAAGTCGGCGCGCGTAATGCAGGCGATGCGCGACTGCGGCTGCGCGCTCAACAACGGCTACATGCAGCTCAGCCTGCTCGCCCTGGTGGTCATTCCCGAGCTCCGCATCTCCGACCTCGGCCTGGTCGACGTCACCCGCTTCGCCCACGTCCCCGTAATCGCGTAGAATGGGGGTGTCATGGCGGAAGCGCTTCCCCTCGTCGCCCAGCCCGATCTGCCCGCTCAGGTGCGCGCCGTGGAGGAGGACGGCTACGTCTACCTCCCGGCGGTGCTCGACGCGGCGCGGACCGCGGAGCTGCGCGCGCACATGGACCGGCTGCAGCCCAACCCCGACAGCTTCGACCGCGGCCTCGATCCGGGACGCGACGGCTTCATCAACCGGCATATCAACAACGCCTTCAATCGCGACCCGCACTTCGTCGGCTTCCTGGACTACCCCGGCGTGATAGAGATCGCCGAGGCGCTGCACGGGGCGAACTGCCACGTGATCGGCATGACCGCGTGGATGACCGGACCGGGGCGCCCGGACCAGACGCTGCACGCCGACTGGCAGCCGCTCACCCTGCCGGCGGACGTGATGGCCGACCCGCGGGTGCGCGTCCCGGTGTACATCTCCACCGCCCACTTCTACCTGGACGACCTCTCCGAGGAGCTCGGCCCCACCCGCTTCGTGCCGGGCAGCCACCGCGCCGGGCGCGCGCCGGGCGGCGACCGCACCTGGAACGGGCGCGAGGAGCAAAGCATCCTGTGCGCCGCGGGGGACGTGGTGATCTTCCGTAGCGAGGTGTGGCACCGCGGCACCGCCAACCGCAGCGACCGCGTGCGCTACCTGCTGCAGGTGCACTACGCGCAACGCTGGATCGCGCAACGGTTCCCGCCCTACCTGCACCGCTTCCGGTTCGACCCCGCCATCCTGGCGATAACCACCGAACGCCAGCGGCGCTTGCTGGGGGACCACCCCTCGGGCAGCTACGATTGAGCCGCCCGGTGCCGGCCAAGCGCGCGAAGCGCCGCGGACGGGGAGAACCGATGCCCGTATCCTTCTCCACTCGCCCGGAACGGAACACGGCCGCGCCGCCGGCCGGCGAGCTGAGCGTGGCGCAGCTCGAACAGTATCTCTGGGCAGCGGCGGACATCCTGCGCGGATCGATCGACAGCAGCGACTACAAGACCTACATCTTCGGCCTGCTGTTTCTGAAGCGGCTGTCGGACCGGTTCGAGGAAGAGGCGGAGAAGTTGATCGCAGAGGGCGTGCCGAAGGCCGCGGCCTGGACCGACCCGGACGAGCATCAGTTCTTCGTGCCGAAGCGGGCGCGGTGGAGCGCCATCGGCGCCGCGGCCACCAACATCGGCGAGACCCTCAACAAGGCGTGCGCGGCGTTGGAGGAACAGAACGCCGCGTTGGAGGGCGTGCTGGCCGGCATCGACTTCAACGACGAACGCAAGCTCGGCGACGCCCGCAACCGCGACACCGTGCTGGCCCGGCTGGTGCAACACTTTTCGCAGGTGTCGCTCCGCAACGACCGCATGGCGGAGCCCGATCTGCTCGGCCGCGCCTACGAGTACCTGATCGAGCAGTTCGCCGACGACGCCGGCAAGAAGGGCGGCGAGTTCTACACGCCGCGCATGGTCGTGAGGCTGATCGTCGAGCTGCTGGCGCCGGGCGCCGGAATGCGCATCTGCGACCCGACCGCCGGCTCCGGCGGCATGCTGATCGAGTGCGCGCACCACGTCGAGCGGCAGGGCGGCGACCCGCGCAACCTCACCCTCCACGGCCAGGAAAAGAACCTGGGCACCTGGGCGATCTGCAAGATGAACATGCTGCTCCACGCGCTGCCCGACGCCCGCATCGAGAAGGGCGACACGATCCGCGATCCCAAGCTGGTCGATGAGGGCGCGCTGCTGGTGTACGACCGGGTGATCGCCAATCCGCCGTTCAGCCTGGACGAGTGGGGCCGCGAGGTGGCCGAGAGCGACGGTTACGGGCGCTTCCGTTTCGGCCTGCCGCCGAAGACCAAGGGCGACCTGGCGTTCGTGCAGCACATGGTGGCGGTGTTGAACCGGACCGGCCGGCTCGGCGTGGTGATGCCGCACGGCGTCCTGTTTCGTAGCGGCGCCGAGGGGAAGATTCGCCAGGGGATGCTCCGGGAGGACCTGTTCGAGGCGGTGATCGGCCTGGCGCCCAACCTGTTCTACGGCACCGGCATCCCGGCCTCGATCCTGCTGCTGAACCGGGACAAGCCGGCGCCGCGCCGCGGCAAGGTGCTGTTCATCGACGCCTCCGCCGAGTTCGAGGAGGGCAGCAACCAGAACCGCCTGCGCCAGCAGGACATCGAGCACGTCGCCGCCACGTTCCACGCCTTCGCCGACGTAGAGAAGTACGCCCGCGTGGTGCCCGTCAGCGAGATCGAACGGAACGACTATAATCTTAACATCAGCCGCTACGTGGACACCGCCGACGAGGAGGAGCGGATCGACGTGGCGGACGCCGTGCGCAAGCTCCGCGCGCTGGAGCGCGAGCGCGCCGCCGCCGAGGCAACGATGAACCGCTACCTGGCAGAGCTCGGATATGACGTACAATAACCGGCTTCGGGTGTCTTTGAGACCTATGAATCCTCTTGTATCCAAGGTAACCGTGATGGAGGGGTATAAACTAAAGCTCCTCTTTGACAACGGTGAAGAAGGTATCTACGACTGTTCCGACCTATTGGACTTCGGAGTGTTTAAGGAGTTCCGTAACAAGGTCTACTTTGGGCTCGCAAGAGTCTCGGATGGAACCGTAGTCTGGCCGCATGAGCAAGATATCTGCCCCGACACCCTATACCTGAAGTCCGTTCGCACTCAGCCCGATGATAGGACGAGATCGGCCACAAGTTCTGAAGCTACTTGACTTACTTCGCGCTGCCGGCAGGCGTTGCAGGCGTGTTGCGCTTGCTGGCGGCTACCGCCTCCCGATTGAGCACCTGCATCGTTTCCTCCCCCATGCTCACCGCATAGATTCCGTTTTTCGTCAGAAACGGGATCAGATCGTCGGGCAGACGTAGCGACGAGAACACCGGCACCAGCGTCAGATCCCGGTACTCCGGGAAGTAGAGCGCGAACTGCCCGCTTTTCAGGAACTGGACGAAGCGCGTTGCATACTCGCTGTGGGCCGTGGACTTGGTCTCGTTGAGCAGCACCCCGCGCGTGCCGACGTAGAGCGCGTCGAACTCGCGGCGGTAGTGGCGGTCATCGCTGCGGTAGCGGGACACGGAAACGCTGAAGGATTGTTCCTCGCCACAGTTCAATTCGTCGCGTGCGATACGCTGCAGGCTCGGAGCGACGATGTCCTGCACGACGGTGCCCATCTTGTTGGCCAACTCACCCCAGCGCCGGTTCCACTCCTTCCGGTCCTCCGCACGCGCCCTGTCAGCGGCCTTCCGGTCTTCCTCTCGTGCCCGGTCAGCCGCTTCCCGCGCTCTGGCGCCTTCCGTCTTCATTTCCCGGATGGTTTGATCGATGCTGCGCACGAACCGTTCGAACAGCACTTCCAGCCGGTCGGCCCGGTAGCTCAGTTCCGTTATCTGCCCTTGGAGCGTACTCATGTTCTGACCACCTGCTCGGCAGTAGAGTACGCGCATACGCGATGAGCGGCAAGCCGGGCGAGCGCGCACGGCCCGATTGGTTCAATCAGGGGCGTCCGCCTGCGCAGTCCCTGTACGGCGCGAGCCGTCCCGGTGTGGGAGCGGGCTGCTGCACCTGCGGACCGGTCCGGCGGGGCGGTTGTAGCTCCCGGCATCTGGTCCAGGTAGATCACGTCGTCCCGTACGCACTCGGCGGCAGCGCCGGCGCCGAAAATCTCCGTCTCCCGTGCACCACCCATCACTGCCGCCGCTTGCGGTCCGCGGCATATTCCAGGCATGTCTGAATGTCCGCCGCTTCCAGGTCCGGAAAGTCCGCCAGAATCTGTTCTTGCGTCATTCCCGAGCCAAGGCGTTCGAGCACGTCGATTACCGTAATCCGCGTCCCGCGGATACATGGCGTGGCGACCGGCGGGATCGTCACCGTCTTGCGCTCGCGGTCGACGGCGAACTGGAGACATGCCCGAAGGTCTGCCGCTTCCAGATAGGGGAAGTCCTCCAGAATCTCGTCTTGGGTCATTCCCGAGGCAAGATACTCGAGTACGTCGTACACCGTCATCCGCATCCCGCGAATACAGGGCTTGCCGCTCCGCTTGCCCGGCTCGATGGTGATCCTGTCCGTGTAAGCCATGCGGGCAGTATACACACTATCCGTCGCTCCTGGTCCATGCTTGCGCGGGTCCGCTCTGGACTGAAGTCTGCCGGTGACGGGCGACCAGCGGTCGGGGCGGCTTTGCCGGAGCCCTGCCTCCAAGACACTCGTGCGGACGACGGCCACCGGACCGGGCCGGCGTCCGCCTCAGATCGGCGGTTAGCCGCCAGCCGAGTTGGGGGCTTCCTCCCGGTTGGGCACACCACCTCCTTGTGGTGGCCTCTGCTCTCCGAATTGCTGGCCTCTCCCGGTCCTTGACATAAGCCGACCCAGCGGTGTAGACATGCATCGCCATATGTTGAAGCCGGCGCGAACGATAAACACACGGAGCGAGAAAGCTGGTGAAGTTCCCGACGAATGGACCAGCAAGTCCGTTGGTGAAATTGGCCAAGTAGTCACTGGCGGTACGCCGCGCACTACGAACCGAGCGTTCTGGAACGGTACGATTCCCTTCGTCACGCCAACGGACCTTGGGAGAACCAAGAGGGTAGGCAACACAGGCCGCCACGTCTCCGATGCGGGTCTTTCGCAAGTGCGAGCGATCCCACCGGGAGCCGTCATGGTGACGTGTATCGCGTCGATTGGTAAACTTGGAATAGCCTCCGAGAGGTGCTGCACGAACCAGCAGATCAATAGCGTGATCACCGGTGATTCGGTCATATCAGACTACCTCTACTATGCTATGGCCTTCGCTTCCGACTCGCTCGTCGGGCTTGCAGGAACAACAGCCGTACCTATCGTCAGCAAGAGCGAGTTCTCTGCCTGTCGAGTTATGGTTCCCCCACTCTCCGAGCAGCGCAAGATTGCGGCGGTCCTCTCTTCCGTAGACGATGCTATAGAGAAGACTCAGGCGGTCATCGATCATGTGCGGGTCGCCAAGAGTGGGGTGATGCAAGAGTTGTTTACGCAGGGGATGCCGGGGCGGCACAGGAGGTTCAAGAGGACGGAATTCGGAGAGCTGCCCGAAGAGTGGATGGCCATGACTCTGGCGGATGCTGCAACAGTCGTCGGCGGAGGTACACCGTCAAGAGCCCAGTCAACCTACTGGAACGGCGATGTTCCTTGGGCGACGCCGACCGATGTTACCGGACTCAGCGGGCGAACCATCGCGGAAACGGCATCATACGTCACCGAAACGGGATTGGCAAACTCATCCGCTACGCTCCTGCCTCCATATTCGTTGTTGATGACGACGCGGGCAACGATCGGCGCGTGCGCGATCAATCGGGTTGCGATGGCAACGAATCAAGGTTTCCAGAGCCTTGTTCCGAAACGGAAAACATGTGTCGTCGACTTTCTCTACTATCTCGTTCAGTATCATGGAAGGAGACTGGAGCAGGTGGCGGCGGGCAGCACGTTCCTGGAAGTGTCGAAGCGAGCGGTTCGCGGATTTCGAGTTCATATGCCGCGTCTGTCCGAGCAGCGTAAGATTGCCGCTGTCCTTTCATCGATGGACGACGCCATAGAGAAATCAAGGCGGTTGATCGTCGGGCTGCAGCTCGTCAAAAGTGGCCTGCTGCCATCCCTCTTGACCGGTGAGCTTCGCGTTAGGACGGACACGGAGGCGGCATGAGCACGAGGACGGCCGGGTGGGATGAGATTCACCTTGCGGAAGAGCCGGCGGTGGAGCTGCTGCGGTCGCTCGGCTACGAGTACGTCGCGGCGGAGGACCTGGATCGAGATCGCGAGAGCTTCAAGGAGGCTGTCCTTACGCGCCGCCTCGCCAAGGCGCTCAAGCGGCTGAATCCGTGGCTGTCCGCGGCGAACGTGACGAAGGCGGTGCGGGCGGTTACCCAGGTGGCGGCGGCAAGTCTGGGCGAGGCCAACGAGGAGCTGTACACCTCGCTCACTTACGGCATCGCGCTGGAGCAGGACCGGGGCGGCGGGCGCAAGAATTACACGGTCCGGTTTATCGACTTCGACCAGCCGGACCGTAACGATCTGATCGTGACCCGGCAATACCGGGTGCAGGGAGCGAAGAAACAGGTCATTCCCGATGTGGTGGTGCTCGTGAACGGGCTGCCGCTGGCGGTCATTGAGTGCAAGAGTCCCACCATCGGCGACAACTGGAAGGCGGCGGCGGTCAAGCAGCTCCGCCGCTACCAGGAGGCTGACCCGGGCTGGAAGGATCAGGGCGCGCCGAAGCTGTTCGAGGCGGCGCAGATCCTCGTCGCCGCCTGTGGCGAGCGCGCCGCGTACGGCACGGTCGGCACGCCCGAGCGCTTCTTCCTGGAGTGGAAGGAGCCGTACCCGCTGAGCGCGGGGCAACTCGGCGAGCAGCTCGGCCGCGCGCCGACGCCGCAGGACGTCCTGCTCTACGGACTGCTGGAGCCGCGCAACCTGCTGGACGTGGTGCGCAACTTCGTGGTGTTCGAGACCGAGGGCGGCCGCGCGGTGCGCAAGCTCACCCGTTACAAGCAATTCATCGCCGTGAACGAGGCGCTGCGGCGCATACGAACCGCGCGCAAGCCGAGCGCGCGGGGCGGCATCGTCTGGCATACCCAGGGATCGGGCAAGAGCCTGACGATGCTGTGGCTGGCGCTCAAGCTGCGGCGCGACGAGGCGCAACGGCAGCCGGCGGTCGTCATCGTCACCGACCGCACCAAGCTCGACCGGCAAATCGCCGGCGTGTTCACCGCCTGCGGATTCCCGAACCCGGAACGGGCCGACAGCGTGCGCGGCCTGCGGCGCATCCTGGAACATCCCACCGGCAAAACGGTTATGACCACCATCCAGAAGTTCCGGGAGATAACCGGCGGAGGCGGAAGCGGCGGCGCGCGGCGGCGCTCCGTCCATCCTGTCCTGTCCGAGGCCGCCAACATCTTCGTGATGGTGGACGAAGCCCATCGCACCCAGTACCGCAGTCTCGCCGCGAACATGCGCCGGGCGCTGCCGAACGCCTGCTTCCTCGGCTTTACCGGCACGCCGATCGACAAGGAGGACCGCAGCACGCTGCAGACGTTCGGCCCCTACATCGACACCTACACCATCGAGCAGGCGGTCCGGGACAAGGCGACGGTACCGATCTTCTACGAGAGCCGGCTCCCGGAATTGCAGATCATCGGCCAGACCATCGATCAGATTTTCGACCGCGTTTTCGCCGACCGCAGCGACGACGAACGCGCCGCCATCAAGCAGCGCTTCGCCACCGAACAGGCGATCGCCGGCGCCCCGCGCCGCATCGACACGATCTGCCTCGACCTGATCGATCACTTCACCAAGTCCATCGCCCCCAGCCGCTTCAAGGCGCAGGTAGTTGCCGCCAGCCGCCATACCGCCGTTACCTACAAGGAGACGCTGAACCGGCTGCACGCCCCCGAGTCGGCGCTGATCATGTCCGCGCAACACAACGACGAGGAACGGCTTGCCCGCTGGCATCTGCGCAAGGATCAGCAGGATCGCCTGGTCGAACGGTTCAAGGACCGGGATGATCCGCTCGCCATCCTGGTGGTGTGCGACATGCTGCTCACCGGCTTCGACGCGCCGGTCGAGCAAGTCATGTATCTCGATACGCCGCTCAAGGAGCACTCTCTGTTGCAGGCCATTGCGCGCGTCAACCGCCCGCATGGTGACGAAAAGGATTACGGACTGGTCGTCGATTACTGGGGTGTGTCCGCCAAACTCAATGAAGCATTGGAGATCTTTTCGACCACTGAAGTGCAAGGGGCGCTGGCGCCGAGGGTGGACGAGTTGCCGCGTCTTCAGGCCCGGCACGCGGCGGCGATGAAGTTCTTCCGGGCGGTTGGGGACACGAACGATCTGGATGCCTGCGTGCGGGTACTGGAGCCGGAGGACGCGCGGGCCGAGTTCGACCTCGCGTTCCGACGCTTCAGCCAATCGATGGACATGTTCCTGCCCGACCCGCGCGCCCTCGCCTACGACGCCGACCTCGGCTGGCTGGGCAAGATAAGGGGCGCCGCCCGCGCCCGCTATCGGGATGACCGCCTCGATCTGGCGGGCTGCGGGGAGAAGGTGCGCCAGCTCATCGCCGACGCCGTGGCCGCGAAGGGCATTGAGATTCTGGTCAAGGAAGTACCGCTCTTCTCGCCGGAGTTTGAGGAGAAGATGGAGGCGCTTGCTACCAACGAGGCGAAGGCCAGCGAGATGGAGCACGCCATCCGCCGCGAAATCAGCATCCGCGTGGAGGAGAACCCCGCCTTCTACGAGTCGTTGCGGGAGCGGTTGGAGGCGATTATCGAGGAGCGGCGCCAGGAGCGGATAGACGCCGCCGAGCAGCTTACGCTCCTGTTCACCCTCCGCGAAGAAGCGCAGGGCGAGCAGAATCAGGCGCAGGACATGGGCCTCGACGCGCGCGGCCACGCCATCTACGGCTTGTTGGAAAAGCAGCGGCCCAGCGAGATAGCAGAGCAGACTGGCGCCCCCTACGGTGCCGCCAACCGCGAACTCGCCGCTACGCTCGATCGTGCGATCGACCCGTTCACCGAGGTGGTCGACTGGTGGCAGAAGGAGGACCTGCAGCGCCAGATGCGAAAGACGATCAAGCAGCATCTTCGGGCGCGCGGCCTTGCCGACGACGACCTGGAAGGGCTCGCCGCCGGCATCGTCGATCTCGCCAAGATTCGGAGAAGGCGGGACGCCAGGTGACCGCACCAGCCGGAGCCGCCGAAACCTCCGCCGTGAGCTGGGGCGGCACGCGGCTTGCGTACGCCATCCGCCGCAGCCGGCGGCGCAAGAAGACGGTGGCCGTAACGGTGGATGCCGACGGCAGCGTGTTGCTGGTGGCGCCGGAACAGTTTCCCACGACCAGGCTCGATGCCTTGGTGCGGCGCAAGGCGCCGTGGATTGCGCAGCGGCTCCGCCGCCTGCAGTCCTACGACCCGCCGCCCGCGCCGCGTGAGTTCGTGAGCGGTGAGAGCGTGCGCTATCTGGGCCGGCACTATCGCTTGAAGGTAGCGGCGGGGGCGACCGGAGACGCCAAGCTGCGCGGCGGCTGGCTGATGGTGCCCGTGCCGGACGGCGCTGACCGCGCGCCGCACGTCCGCTCCGCCCTGGTCGACTGGTTCCGCCGGCGCGCCGGCGAGCGCTTGCCGGAACGGGTGGCGGCGTGGCGCGCAAGGGCCGGCGTCGAGATGCCGCGCGTCGTGGTGGCCAACCAGCAGAAACGGTGGGGAAGCTGCGACCGCCACGGCACCATCCGTCTGAACTGGCGTATCATCCAGGCCCCCATGCGCCTGGTCGATTACGTCGTGGTCCACGAGCTGGTGCACCTGCGCCACCCCGGCCACGGCCGCGACTACTGGCAGGCCGTCGGCCGCGTCCTCCCCGACTACGAACGCCGCCGCGAAGACCTCCGCCAACGCGGCCCCGGCTTGGATTGGTAAGGATGGTAACGCTAGAATGATCACCTCCCTAAAGCTGGTCAACTTCAAGAACTTCGAGAGCGAAACGCTGGCCATAGGGCCGTTCACGGTGATCGTGGGCGCAAACGCGAGCGGCAAGAGCAACCTCCGCGACGCATTCCGCTTCCTCCACGGCATCGGACGCGGCTACACGCTGGCGGACGTCATCGGCGGCAAGTACGGCGCCGGTGGTCAAGTCGAATGGCAACCGATCCGCGGTAAACCGAACGAGATCAGCAGATTCGGCATACCTTGGTTCGGCCTGCATATTACCATGCGAATGAACGACCGCACGCTTGTCTATAAGATCGCCGTTAGTCGCGACGTGAAATCCGGGTTGTTCGCAGTAGAACTCGAGAGTCTCTCCGTCCAAGGCTATGAGCCGATCTACACGAGCCACCCAGGAGCCGGAGATCGGGTCCGAGATCAGGGCGACGACAATCACCTTCTACTCCGTATGGGCAGAAACCCGAATCAGAAGAAACTCGGACATCGGATCGCCGTGAGGCCGGACCAGCCGGCGCTGAGCCAGATTGGTGAACACAAGCACGTTATCCGGCAGCAGAAGATGCTGGCCGAGCAGGCCGCGACGACGTTTTCCAACATGCGGTTTCTGGACCTGTCGCCAGACCACATGCGGCAGCCCGCGTTTCCTGGACAGAAAGTGTTGGGTGACCGAGGCGAGAACCTGCCCACGGTGCTGAAGGAGGTGTGCGCAGACCCGGAACGTAAGCGCACGTTGACCGATTGGACACGGGAGTTGACGCCGATGGACGTCGTAGACTTCGAGTTTCCGACCGATCCGACAACCGGACGAATCCAGCTCGCACTGCGTGAAAGGAACGGACGGATCGTATCGTCCTATGCCGCCTCCGACGGCACGCTACGGATGCTTGCGATGCTGGCCGCGCTACTCGGCCCTAAGCCTGTCGGCCTCTACGTGTTCGAGGAGATCGACAACGGGATTCACCCGGCGCGGCAGCGGCTACTGCTCGACCTCATCGAAAGCCAGACCGAGAAAGGACGCGTCCAAGTGGTCACGACGACCCACTCGCCCGATCTTGTGGATATGGTCAGCGACCGCACTTTCAGGCACACCTCGGTCGTCTGCCGGCTTCCGGATGCCGACGACGCCGTGGTGCGTCCGCTAGTAGATCTGCCCAACGCGGGTAAGCTGCGTCAGTCGCAGGGATTGGGAAGGCTCCACCGGTCGAACTGGATGGAGAACGCGATCCTGTTCAGCTCTGACTCCGACAGCGGACGCGATTCTTGATGAGAGTGCTCGTCATTCCCGAGGACTTCCGTAACGATCAGTATCTCTTGCGGCCCCTTTTCCGCCGGCTTTTTCAATCGTTGGAAATCAGGGCGGACGTGGAGGTCTGCATTGATCCGCTGCTCGGCGGCGTCGGCGAAGCACTGAAGTCCGAACGTCTGCAGGAGGTCGTCGACCAATACGACGGAATGATTGACCTGTTCATCCTATGCGTGGACCGGGACGGGGTACTGTCACGCCGTAACCGCCTCGATCACGTCGAAGCGGAGTTCGGCAACAAACGGCGAAGGTTCCTGGCCGAGAACGCATGGGAGGAGTTGGAAACCTGGACGCTCGCAGGGCTGCGGCTACCCTCCGACTGGCGTTGGTCAGAAATACGGGCCGAGGTGTCCGTAAAGGAGCGCTATTTCGCGGCGCTCGCGCAGGAACGGGGAGTCGCCGACGGTCTCGGCAGAGGACGCATGCGGCTGGGCGAGGAGGCGGCGCGCAATCTTCCTGCGATTCGCCGAAAGTGCCGCGAAGACTTCGACCATCTTGCCCGCCGAATCCAAGCCCCCTCCCGTACCCCGCCTTGAGCACTCGATACACGGGAGCTCATTGTCAAGGCTCCCAAACTGCGGCCGGGTGCGCATGTCCACCCAGCTTGAACCGCCGCGCGAAGCTCCCTCTCAAATCGGTTGGCCTCCGAAAGAGTCCGCGATACGTTCGACCATCCGTTCGTCATGTCGGGCTGCTTGGCCTGATAGTCCCTCTTACACTTCCGGAACCGCCGGGCTCGGGATAACGCACGGAGCTGACCCGCTGGATTGGAATGACACTCCCAGTTACCGCGAGTCACTTGCGAGTTGTTCGGTAAGACAGTGGCGATCACCCAGGCATCCATGTTCATCGACGGCGTACAGAGGACTACTTTATTGGGGCATCGCGGTACGCCAAGCCAGCCGAGGATTACTGCTCGTAGCGCGTTGGTCGTTGCACGTGGTGGCGGACATGGCCGATTACAGGGCAGGTTCTGACGTGGAACACCTCGAATACCCGCGCTGGCGTAGGTCACGCCGGCCACATCGGCGTCTACGTGGACGATCAAGAGGTCAAAAACAGACAACACCCACGACCCGGAAACTGAGCCGCCCCCCTCCTCGGCTGATTGGCGACACCAGCGATAAACGCCACCCCTTCCGAGTCCCGTGCGGCTCGGCGAAACCGATCCAAATGCGGACGAGCGCTCCGGCTGCAGTATCTGAAGGTCGAATTCGACGCTCCCCATTATGCACTTGAGAATCGCCTCCAGCACGATTTCGTCGGTGGGACCCTCCACGGCGGCAGCGACACGAACCGGATCAGACATTCGGCATACCGCCAAGATGCCCCATAACCCATAGTCGTGACAGCGACCAGCCCCGCTCTGCCTTCCTCATGAGATCAGCATTGATCACGACGCGCCGCACGGACGTGCGCCCCGTGCTGGTCCGTGACACGGTAAACAGCCGCACGCGATCATCCTGCAAAAGCAGGCCATCCAAGACGAGCGGATTGTGTGTAGTCAATAGTAGCTGGCGCTGCTCACTTGCCAGATACCAAGTGCAGAGATGCTCGATCAGTGATCGGGCCAATCTTGGGTTCAATCCATGGTCTGCATTGTCAACTGCACAGAGCATCGGACTTCTACTATGACCTGCGACCACCCCAAGAAACAGCGCATAGAGTGCGCCTTCGGAGGCATCATACGCAGAAATCGGACTCGATCCCTTGCGCATGAATCTATCGTGGAACCGAAGCACGACGTCAGACGCGGCGGCAGAAGGCGAAAGTGACAATCGATCTGCCCGACTTACGCCGATACGCTCTGCCCAGTCAACAAGTCCTAATAGATCGCCGCAGACTCTGGCGCTGTGTTCGTCCTGCCGACGTTGCTTGATAAGGTCGGAGACTGCGCGTGGAAGGTTACCTCCCGACAGACCTACTGGTTGTCGTGGCTGAAGCTCTGGGGCGACACCGCGCATCACGGAAGTTGCCGGAGAGAATATGACGTAGCCTTGCAATAACTTCAGGAGCTCAAGGGCGGCTCCTCCCGAGACTTCGAAAGCCTTCCACGCGGCCATTCCTAGCTCGGGATTATGTTTTTCTTCTGAGGTTGGCAATCGGCCCACTAACTTGGCGGTGGGGCCAGACCATGACTCTGACTTGAATCTCCACGCTGGCAGCGGATCCCTCAACGGATTGTGCAGAGTGACGTCGTATGAAGCATGAGCATTGGATGCGCCGAAGAAAAGATGAGGCGGTATTCTCCTTCCGGGGCGGGCGGGGAATGCCGATTTGTATAGTGCTGGAACACCGGGGCGGACGCCGCGAGTCCGCAGAGTATCATCGTCAACTTTGCCGTTCGCAGCCGCGGAGAGCACCCCCAACGCCTCCAGCAGGTTGCTCTTGCCGCTGCCGTTGGCACCGACGAAGACGTTGACCGATCCCAGTTCGACGGTGACGTCCTCAAGGGACTTGAATGTCCTGACCGACAGCTTCTCAAGCATCTGGTAAAGGCCGCCCGACTCGTTGTGTACCTTAATTCCGGCCGAGCGATGTGTCAAGGCGCCGCGTCGGGGGCGCAGGCGGCGGGGAGGACCGCTCATGCGCCGCTGGGCACGGCGACGACGCCAGCCGGGCAGCGGCGCCGAAGGACGGACGAGCGCCGATGGCACGTTGGGTAGCCGAGGAAGCCGAGGGGGCGCCGGGCGGGAGGCACGCGGCGCCGGCGCGGGGCGCGAGAGGGGCTGCCGCCGGGCTGCCGGCAGGGGGCCGCGGAAAGCGCTTGACATTCGGCCGGTGATTAGTAGCTTAGGGGTACCCATGGCCTACATCATCGCTGAGCCTTGCATTGGAACCTGCGACACCTCCTGCGTGGAGGTGTGCCCCGTGGACTGCATCCATCCGGCGGAGGGGCACGACGACCCTGCCGAGAAGCAGCTCTACATCGACCCGGATGAGTGCATCGACTGCGCCGCGTGCGTCCCGGAGTGCCCGGTGGACGCGATCTTTGAAGAGAGTGAGCTGCCCGACAAGTGGGCGCACTTCATCGAGATCAACGCCAACTACTTCAAGTAGTGGCAAAGGAATAGCTTAGATATGGCCAAGGCGCGGCAGGCGTTCTACAAGTCGATCCCGGAGCTGCCCAAGGCCATGCAGACCAAGAAGCGCAAGCCCAAGCTGATGGCGGTGGTGGATGAGGACAACTGCACCGGCTGTCAGGTGTGCGTTCCGTTCTGCCCGGTCGACTGCATCGAGTCGGTGGCGGCGGACACCTACGACAACCGCCCCATCCCGCCGGTACAGATACGCTTCAACGAATGCATCGGCTGTCAGATCTGCGCCCGCGTATGCACGCAGCTCACCTGGGACGCGATCCGTATGCTGCCCACCGCCCAGTTCGAATCCCAGTACGGCATAACCATCGACGGCTGACGGCCTGCGGCGGGCGACCGCGCGGCTGACCGCCGCAGGCACCACCGGCGCATCATCCCATGTGGCTGTTCATGTACGTCTGCTATCTGATGGGAGCGCTCACCTATGGGCTGTTCCTGCTCAGCGGCCTGCAGGGGATATTCCAGTTCACCGTCCTCGGCACGCCGCACCCCACCTTCGCGTTCCTCACCGCCATCATCTACCTGTTCACCCAGACGCTGACCGTGTTCTTCTTCGTGGGCACCGGCACCAACATCCGCGAGTACCTGGCGTCGCAGCCGCAGCCGGCGGACGGGCCGGACCTTGCCGGGCGGGCGCGCCACATCCGCGGCGCGGTGTCAGGCCAGATCTACCTCAACATCCTGTTGTTTCTGACGCAGGCGGTTCTGGGCGGAGCGGTGGCGGCGCAGGCGGTTCCCCGCTTCCTGCACGGCGCCGCGGTGGCGGTCGCGTTCCTGCACTTCCATTACGTGCTGTGGCGCGAGCATCTCGCCTTCCGGGACATCACCGCGGTGGTGGTGGCCATGACCGAACCGCAACGCTCCGGCCCCGACCCTGACCCCGGCGCCGCGCCGCCCGGCGGCTGATCCGTCACCGGCGCCCGGTCCTTCCCCACGCCGGCGCCGCACGGCGAGCACGCTGCACCGATGGCCGCCATTGCGGTATGGTATGAGTATTCGCACCCCGCATGGGCAGCCGTCCGGCGGGGCGTCAAAGGAGGAGAGGACATCCCATGCTCAAGAAAAGAGTAGAAACCATCGTGTCGGGAGCGACCGATGCCGTTACCGGAGCGCTGGACGCGCGCCACAACTCGATCACGGTGCGCCCGGACGCCGCCGCCTTGAAGGCCATAGACGAACTGGTGGAGGCGGAGGTGTTCACCGACCGCGCCCACGCCACCGCCTTCCTCGTGGAGGAAGGGATCAAGGCCAACGGCAAGCTGTTCGACGAGATCCGCGACGGCTTCGAGACGATCCGTCAGGTAAAGGGGCACCTGCGCGGGCTCGCGTCCAGCGTGGCCCCCGCGTTGCCGCCGCCGGCGCCGGAGGCGTAACGGCGGCTACAGCAGGTTCCAGAAGAAGTAGACGGCGAACAGCAGCAGGCCGCCGGCGGCGATGGCCAGCGTCACGATGGCGCGGGTAAAGCCGCGGCGGCCGCTGTCGAACTTCAGGATGGTGCGGTTGCGCCCCTCGCCGGCGGGGCGGTTCCGGTCGGGCATCAGGCCTTGCCGGCGCCGCCGTTGCGGATCAGGAGCCAGCCGAGCAGAAACACGCCGGCAGCGATGGCCAGATCGCGGCCGCGCGGGGTGGCCGGCAGCTTGAGCACGTAGCTCACGCCCAGAAAGGCGAGCGCCGCCGCCTGCAGCACCTTCCCCGCGATCAGCACGGCGGCGTTCCGGCTTCCGGCCGGCCCGCGGGCGGCGCCGGCGCTGAACGGTTGACAGGGGAAGCGATGGCCATATGATGGAACAGTAGCGTCAAACCGCGCCCCGCGGCCAGTCACCGGAGGCCCGGAACGGGCGAGAAGACGCGCATCCCCTTCAGGAGAAGACATGAGCAGCATCTCAGGGCGCCCCGCGCGGGTCGCCATCGTGGGCAGTGGCCCTTCCGGATTCTATGCCGCCGACGCGCTGATCAAGGCCGAACCGGAGGTGGCGGTGGACATGTACGACCGCCTGCCGACGCCGTTCGGCCTGGTCCGCGGCGGCGTGGCCCCCGATCATCCCAAGATCAAGAACGTCATCCGCATCTACGAGCGGATCGCCAAGGACGCCGCCTTCAGCTTCCTGGGCAACGTCCACGTGGGCCGCGACGTGAGCGTGGAGGAGCTGCGCGCGCACTACGACGCGGTGCTGTTCACCTGCGGCGCGGAGACCGACCGCAACCTGAACATTCCCGGCATCGAGCTGGCCGGCAGTCACACCGCCACCGAGTTCGTGGGCTGGTACAACGGCCATCCCGACTACCTGGAGCGCTCCTTTGATCTTTCGCAGGAGGTGGCGGTGGTGATCGGGCAGGGCAACGTCGCGGTGGACGTGACGCGGGTGCTGGCCAAGACCGTGGACGAGCTCAAGGACACCGACATCGCCGCCCACGCGCTCGACGCGCTGGCCGCGAGCAAGGTCAGGGAAGTGCACATGGTCGGGCGCCGCGGCCCGGTGCAGGCCGCCTTCACCAACAAGGAGATCCGCGAGCTCGGCGAGTTGGCGGATTGCGACCTGGTGTTCAACGACCTGAGCGACTTCGAGTTGAACGAGGCGAGTCAGGCGGAGCTGGATGATACTGCGAACATCGGCGCCGGCCGCAACTGGAAGGTGCTGGAGGAGCTGCGCGCCGGGCAGCCGGCCGGCAAGAGCCGCCGCATCGTCGTCCACTTCTTCCGCAGTCCGCGCGAACTGAGCGGGAACGGCCGCGTGGAGTCGCTGGTGCTGGAACGCAACCGGCTGGCCGGCGAGGCCGGCAACCAGTGGGCGGAGGGCACCGGCGAGACCGCGGCCATGGACTGTGGCCTGTTTTTCCGCAGCGTCGGTTACCGCGGCGTGGAGATCCCCGGCGTGCCGTTCGAGGCGCGGCGCGGGGTGTTTCCCAACGAGGCGGGGCGCATCGTGGCGGACGGCGCGCCGGTGCCGGGCCTGTACGCGGCCGGCTGGATCAAGCGCGGCCCCTCCGGGGTGATCGGCACCAACAAGCCCGACAGCGTGGAGACGGTCCGGAAGCTGCTCGAAGACCTGCCGGCGCTGGCCGGCTGCGCGACGCCGGACACCGCCTCGCTGTGCGAGCTGCTGGCGGCGCGCGGCGTGCGCGTGGTCAGCTACCCCGATTGGCAGCGGATCGACGCCGCCGAAGTGGCCCGCGGCAAGCCACACGGCAAACCGCGCGAAAAATTCACCACCGTAACCGAAATGCTAGCCGTCCTCGACGCTTAGCCCCAGAAACCGGCACGCAGGGGCCGGCCGGGCAAGGCAAGTTCGGTGAGGAGGGCCAGTTCGGCGGCCTGGAGTTGTTCCAGTACGGCGAGCGGGGCGCGGCCGCGGGCGGCGGCGGCGCACAGGTCCACGAACGCGAAGGGTTCCCACTGTTCGGCGAGCTCCGCGAGGGCCGGCGCTTGGCGGCCACCCGCGCCGGCGATGACCTGCCCCGCGCGGTGCGTCATCGCGGCGAAGCCGCGGTGCGCGCCTACCTTGCGGAACCAGTACTTGCTGTTGGAGTAGTCGCCCTCCCGGCGGTGCATGGTGCCGTGCAGCCAGCTTCCCAGGCGGTCCGGCAGGGCCTGCGACAGGGTGTGCGAGGCGTCCAGGTCGTCGTTCCACAGCAGCAGCGCGCTCGCTACCGCCGGCGGCAGGCCCGCTGCCGCGATGCGGGCGCTCAACTCGCGGTTCCAGGGCGCCGCCGGACACAGCGGCGGCAGCGGCTGTCGCGCGCGCAACTCCGCGCTGACCTGCCCCGCTATCTCCCGAGTATCGCTCATCCCATTACCTCCAGCGCCGCCGGCAGGCGCGGCAGCGCAGTCACCACCGCGCGCAGCCGGTCCGGGGTCATGTCCACGTGCACGGTACCGTTCAGCATCAGGTTGGGTCCCTCCTCACAGTGGCCGAGGCATCCGCACCGCTCCACGGCCACGTCGTCGCGCGGACGGTCTTCCATCTCGTCCAGCAGGTCACTCGAGAAGTTGACGCCGCAGGTGGGCCCTACGCAGATGCGCAGGAGATGGCTCATGCCGCGGCCGCGGTCGCCGCCGCGAGTTGCTCGATGACCGGGTACGGGAACAGGCCGGTACTGTGGCCGTCGCTCCAGGTAATCGACAGCGCGTAGTTACCGACGCTGCGGACCTCGCGCGCGTGCACGTCGGCCGGAATCGCCGCCGGGTCGGCGGTGCGCTCGCCGCTGAACTCGTTCACGCAGTGGGCGCACCGGCAGCTCGCCCGCAGCTCGCGGTTGGCCACCGACACGCTCTTGCCGCCGGCCCAGCGCAGGGTAATCCGCTCGGCGTCGTGCTCGACGCTGACGTTCTCCTGCGCCACCGACGCCTTGCCCAGCGCGCGCACCATCCGGTCCGCGGCCAGCGCAATCTCGGGCAAGTCCTGCGCGCCGCCGAAGGTGCCCCCGTAGCGCTGCGGGTCGAGCGGAAGCTGCCCCAGCACCTCAACCCCGAACCGTTCCTGCAACCGGCGCCCGCCGTCGCTGCCGAATACTGCGTGGCGCACGCCGCCGGCCTCGAAGTAGGCCATGTTCTCCACCACGCCGAGCACCGGCACGCTCACCTTGTCGAACATCAGGATGCCCTTGCCGACGTCGGCCAGCGCCAGCGGCTGCGGCGTGGTCACCACCACCGCGCCGTTGAGCCGGACCGCCTGGGTGATGGTGAGCTGAATGTCGCCGGTGCCGGGCGGCAGATCGAGGAACAGGTAGTCCAACTCACCCCAGTGCACGCCGTGCAGGAGCTGTTGGATGTAGTTGGTCACCATCGGCCCGCGCATCACCGCCGGGGCGTCGCCAAGCCAGAACCCGAACGACATGAGCTTCAGGGCGCCGGCCTGAGCCGGCAGCAGCATGTTGCCGGGGCCGGCCTGCAGGTCCAGGTCGCGGCAGTCGAACAGGGTCGGGATCGACGGTCCGAAGATGTCGGTGTCCAACAGCCCGACGCGGTGGCCGCGCTGCGCCAGTTCGCACGCCAGCGCCGCGGCCACGGTGGACTTGCCCACCCCTCCCTTGCAGGAAGCGACGGCGACCAGCGCCCCCACCTGCTGCAGGCCGCTCTCCCGCGCGGCGCCGCCGGAGCGCGGAGCGGCAGGCTGCGCCGCGGCCGCCCGCTGCGGCGCGCTGCTGATGGTGACGGTTACCGTCTTCACGCCGTCCAGCGCGCCCACCAGCCGCTCCGCCTCGGACTTGAACTGGTCGCGCACCGGACACGCGGGGGTGGTGATGCGAATCTCCACCAGCACGTGTCCGTCCTCGATCTCCAGGGTGGTGATGAACCCGAGCGCGACGATGTCGCGCCCCAGATCGGGGTCCATGATCTGCGCCAGCGCGCCGAGCACCTGATCCTTGCTAACCATGCTGCTGCCCCCAGTCTACGCCGAAACCGCCGCCGCGGTCACCCACCGCCGCGGCCGCCAGCCCGCCTCCCGCCCTGTGCCGGCCCCGAAGCCTCCCGCCTGGCCGCGCCCCCAGCCGTCCCACCCACTCCCCGCGCGCGCCGCCGCGCGCCGGTGGCGTCACTGGTGCGGAATCGGTTACATTGCCGGTGGCTTCACCTGCGATGCGCTGGCTGTTCGATCTGCTTTCCACTTCCATCGGCAAGAAGCTGCTGATGGCGATTACCGGCCTGTTCCTGGTGTCGTTCCTGGCCGTGCACCTGTACGGCAACCTGTACCTGTACGCCGGCGAGGAGGCGTTCAACGCCCATGCCAAGTCGATTTCGAGCAACGTGTTCGTGCGCGTCGTGGAGGTGGTGCTGTTCCTGGCGATCGTCGTCCACGCCGTAAACGGCGTGCGCCTCACCATCGAAAACCGCCGCGCCCGCCCGCAGCGCTACCGCATGAAGCGCGGCGCCGGGTTCCGCAACCTGGCCTCGCGCAGCATGGCCGTGAGCGGCAGCGTGGTGTTCATCTTCATCGTCGTGCACCTGCGCAACTTCTTCTGGGAAGCGCGCTTCGGGCGCGCCGCGGCCGGCGAGTCGCTGTACCGGGTGGTGACCGAGACCTTCGCCCTGCCCGGCTACGCCGCGCTGTACGTGATCGCCATGGTCCTGCTCGGCCTGCACTTGGCGCACGGCGTATTGAGCGCGCTGCGCACCCTCGGCCTGGAGCATCACCGCTACACGCCGCTGCTGCGCGGGCTGGGCCTGCTGCTGGCGGTGGGGTTCGCCGCCGCCTTCGCCTCGATGCCGATCGTGTTCTTCGCCCGGAGTCTGGCCTAATGGCTGCTACCGCCGAGAGCGCCCTCGACGGCAAGGTCCCCGCCGGCCCGCTGGCCGGGAAGTGGGCGCGCCACCGCTTCGATCTGACCCTGGTCAATCCCGCCAACAAGCGCCGCTACTCGATCATCGTGGTGGGCAGCGGCCTGGCCGGCGCCGCGGCCGCCGCCACGCTGGCGGAACTCGGCTACCGCGTGACCTGCTTCTGCATTCAGGACAGCCCGCGCCGCGCCCACAGCATCGCCGCCCAGGGCGGCGTCAACGCCGCCAAGAACTACCCCAACGACGGCGACAGCGTGTATCGCCTGTTCTACGACACCATCAAGGGCGGCGACTACCGCGCGCGCGAGGCCAACGTCTACCGCCTGGCCGAGGTGAGCAACGCGATCATCGACCAGTGCGTGGCCCAGGGGGTGCCGTTCGCGCGCGAATACAGCGGCCTGCTGGCCAACCGATCCTTCGGCGGCGCCCAGGTGTCGCGCACCTTCTACGCCCGCGGCCAGACCGGCCAACAGCTCCTGCTCGGCGCCTACGGCGCGTTGAGCCGCCAGATCGGGCGCGGCGCGGTGACGATGCATCCCCGCCACGAGATGCTGGACCTGGTGGTGGCGGAGGGCGCCGCGCGCGGCATCGTGACCCGCGACCTGGTGACCGGGGAGGTGGCCGCGCACGCCGCGGACGCGGTGGTGCTGGCCACCGGCGGCTACGGCAACCTCTACTACCTGTCCACCAACGCCAAGGCCAGCAACGTCACCGCCACCTGGCGCGCCTACAAGCGCGGCGCGCTGTTCGCCAACCCCTGCTACGTGCAGATTCACCCCACCTGCATCCCGGTGTCCGGCGAGCATCAGTGCAAACTCACCCTGATGAGCGAGAGCCTGCGCAACGACGGCCGCGTGTGGGTGCCGCAGCGGCGCGGCGATACCCGCTCCCCGGCGCAGATTCCCGACGCCGAGCGCAGCTACTTCCTGGAAGAGCGCTACCCGGCGTTCGGCAACCTGGTGCCGCGCGACGTCGCGTCCCGCGCCGCCAAGGAGGTGTGCGACCGCGGCCTCGGCGTGGGCGCCACCGGGCAGGCGGTGTTTCTGGACTTCCGCGACGCCCTGGCGCGTATGGGCCGCGCCGCGGTGGAGGAAAAGTACGGCAACCTGTTTCAGATGTACCGGCAGATTACCGGCGAAGACGCCTACGAAACCCCGATGCGCATCTTTCCCGCCGTCCACTACACCATGGGCGGGTTGTGGGTGGACTACAACCTGATGAGCACGATACCGGGCCTGTTCGTGATCGGGGAGGCCAACTTTTCCGACCACGGGGCCAACCGGCTCGGCGCCAGCGCGTTGATGCAGGGGCTGGCGGACGGCTACTTCGTGCTGCCGGCCACCATCGGCGGCTATCTTGCCGGGGTGACGCCGGGCGGCGGCGGGGCAGCCGGCGACGGGGCGGGCGCTGAGGCGGCGGGGGCCGCCTTCCGGGACGCGAAGGCGGCAGCGCAGGAACACACCCGGCGCCTGCTGGAAGTAGCCGGCGACAAGCCCGTGGACTACTTCCATCGCGAGTTGGGGCGGATCATGTGGGACCAATGCGGGATGTCGCGCAGCGCGGCGGGGCTGCGCGAAGCGGCGGCCGCGGTGCCGGAGCTGCGGGAGCGGTTCTGGCGCGAAGTGAACGTGCCGGGCGGCGCCGGGGACTTCAATCAACCGCTGGAGCGCGCCGGGCGCGTGGCCGACTTCCTGGAGTTCGCGGAGGTGGTGATCGGGGATGCCCTGGCGCGCGACGAGTCATGCGGCTCCCACTTCCGCGAAGAGCATCAGACCGGCGACCATGAGGCGGTGCGCAACGACGCCGAGTTTGCGCACGTGGCGGCGTGGGAGTACCGCGGCAGCGGCGAACCGGCGCGGTTGCGTCGCGAGCCGCTGGCGTTCGAGGAGGTGCATCCCACCATGCGGAGCTACAAGTGAGGATTCCTGGCGTGAGGAGCCCGGCGTGACCCTGCACCTGGAGGTCTGGCGGCAGGCGGGGCCGGCCGACCGCGGGCGCTTCGTGACCTATGAGGTGGACGACGCGGAACCCGACATGTCGTTCCTGGAGCTGCTGGACGCGCTCAACGACGGGCTGGAGCGCCGCGGCGAGGAACCGGTCGCCTTTGAGCACGACTGCCGCGAGGGGATCTGCGGCTCCTGCGGCTTCCTGATCAACGGCCGGGCGCACGGGCCGTTGCGCGGGGTTACGGTGTGCCAACTCCACCTGCGCTCGTTCCGGGACGGCGAGCGCGTCGTGGTGGAGCCGTGGCGGGCGCGCGCCTTCGCGGTGATCAAGGACCTGGTGGTGGACCGCTCCGCCTTCGACCGCGTGATTCAGGCCGGGGGCTTCATCTCGGTGAACACCGGCAGCGCGCCGGAGGCCAACGCCCTGCCGGTGCCACGCGCCGCCGCCGACCGGGCGATGGACGCCGCCGCCTGCATCGGCTGCGGCGCCTGCGTCGCCTCCTGCAAGAACGCCGCGGCCATGCTGTTCACCGGCGCCAAGGTGGCGCAACTTGCCCTGCTGCCGCAGGGCGCCCCGGAGCGCCGCCGCCGCGCCGCCGCCATGGTTGCGGCAATGGACGCCGCCGGCTTCGGCAACTGCACCAACGAACGCGAGTGCGAAGGCGACTGCCCCAAGGAAATCTCCTTCGCCAACATCGCCCTCCTCAACCGCGAATTCCTCGCCGCCAAATTCTCCCGATGAAGGGCTTGCCGAGAGGCCACGTGGCTCTGCAAGCTGACCGTCTGGAAACAACGGAGGTGACGGAGTGGCGCTGGTAGAGTTCTTACGTCCGCGTCTACGCGGACCACGGTTCGATGGCGGTGCGATCCCGCTGGACATTCTCGGGGATCTCGCCGCACTAGGCGAGTTGGCAATTGAGGTCGCAAAATGGCGTTTCCTGGCAGACAATCCGGAACGTAGCCGCTCGCCGAGAGGGTTCGCTGACAGCGTTACCTTCAAGATCGTGAGTCTTCAGGAGGGTAGCGCCATTCCGGTGATCGCCATGGAATCTGCCGTGCCGTCGCTTCCGGGAGTGCCGTTTCCGTATCAAGATAGCTTCGAGCATTCCCGTGAGGCGATCGTTGAGGTAGGTATGATCGTCAAGATCGCCTGATGCACGTACAGGAGATTGAACACATCGCGTTGTTGGATACGCTCGACGTTCCGGCTCGCCTGGAGGAGTTTCGGGGGATGACCGACGGGTGGTACGACGGCGAGGGTACGGCACCGCAACTCGAGGGACTCGATTGGCTGGCCGACGATTTTGACCGCTACTATCCCGATGACATCCCGCTTCCGCACACTTATCCGACGCCGGAGGGAGGAATAGAAATGGAATGGTCCATCGGCGATCACTCGGTGGTCCTGGAAATCGATCTTTCCGCCCGTCAGGCTGCGTACCTTGGGTTCGACAATAGGGAGGATGGAGAAGACTCGCGAAATCTGGACCTTGGTTCTCGGGACGGCTGGCTATGGCTCACTGGCACGATCCGTCATTTGGTCGAGTCGCCATAGTGAACGATGCCACTCTGCTTTACCGTGTCATAAGCCCCGGCACCGTTTCACGCGCATGCCCTGATCGAGGTTGTCAGGTGGCGGGGTGGGTCATTTTTTGGGGCTGGACCCAGGCGTCGAATTGGGGGGCGGTGACGTAGCCCGACTCCAGGGCGGCGGCGCGCAGGGTGCTGCCGGAGGCGTGGGCGTGCTTGGCGATTGCCGCGGCCTTGTCGTAGCCGACGTGGGGGGCCAGCGCGGTAACGAGCATCAGTGAGTTGGCCACCAGTTCGGCGATGCGCTTGCGGTCGGCGCCGATGCCGGTTACGCAGTGGCGCCGGAAGCTGGCGGCGGCGTCGGCCAGCAGGCCGATCGATTGCAGCAGGTTGTAGATCAGCACCGGCTTGTACACGTTGAGTTCGAAGTTGCCGGAGGCGCCGGCGAAGCCGATGGCGGCGTCGTTGCCCAGCACCTGCACCGCGACCATAGTCAGCGCCTCGGCCTGGGTGGGGTTGACCTTGCCGGGCATGATCGAGCTGCCCGGCTCGTTGGGCGGGATGGTCAGTTCGCCGATGCCGCTGCGCGGGCCGGAGGCCAGCCAGCGCACGTCGTTGGCCACCTTCATCAGCGCGGCGGCGGCGGTCTTGAGGGCGCCGCTGGTCTGCACCACGGCGTCATGCGCGGCCAGCGCCTCGAACTTGTTGGGCGCGGTCACGAACGGATAGCCGGTAAGCTCCGCGATCACCTCGGCGACGCGGCCCGCGAACCGCGGGTGGCTGTTCAACCCCGTGCCCACCGCGGTCGCGCCCAGTGCCAGTTCCAGCAGCCCCGGCAGAGTGTCGCGGATGCGCCGCCCGGCGCGCCGCACCTGCGTCACGTAACCTGAAAATTCCTGGCCCAGGGTGAGCGGCACGGCGTCCATCAGGTGGGTGCGGCCGATCTTGACGATGGCGTCGAACTCCCGGCTCTTGGCGTGCAGCGCCTGCTCCAGCTCCTGCAGCGCCGGCAGCAGCCGCGCGTGCAGCTCCGTGACCGCCGCGATATGCATCGCCGTTGGAAAGGTGCAGTTGGAGGATTGCGACAGGTTGACGTGATCGTTGGGATGCACCGGATCCTTGCTGCCCAGCTCCCCGCCGCAGAGTTGGATGGCGCGGTTGGCGATCACCTCGTTGGCGTTCATGTTGGATTGGGTGCCGCTGCCGGTCTGCCACACCACCAGCGGGAAGTGATCGTCCCACGTGCCGGCGGCCACCTCTTCCGAGGCGCGCACGATCAGCCCGCTACGGCGCTCGTCCAAGAGGCCCAGCTCCCGGTTCACCTGCGCCGCCGCCTGCTTGAGGATGCCGAAGGCGCGGATCACCTGCAGCGGCATCCGCTCCCCGCCGATGCGGAAGTTCTCCAGCGAGCGCTGGGTCTGGGCGCCCCATAGCCGGTCGGCGGGCACCTGCACCGCGCCGAGGGAGTCGGTCTCGCGCCGCAGTTGGCGGCCCGCGCCGGCAGCGCCTCCCGCGCCCGCTCCGCCCGCCGCGCCCCCCGCTCCGGCGGCGGGCGGCCCTGTTTCTACGGGCCCTGCTCCTACCGGCCCTGTCTCTGCCGCCACGGTCACGCCAGCTCCGGGTAGAGGCGCCGCACCACCGCTACCAGCTCGCCCACGTGCGCCGCGGACTCCGCCAGCAGGCGCTGCTCGGCGGCCTCCAGGCGCACCTCCAGCACCCGCTCCATGCCGCCGGCCCCCAGCACGCAGGGAACCCCCACGAACAGGCCGTCGATGCCGTAGTGGCCGGCGCAGTAGCCGGCGCACGGCAGGATGCGCTTCTTGTCGCGCACGATCGCCTCCACCATCTGCGTGACCGCCGCGGCCGGCGCGTAGTAGGCGCTGGTGCCCAGCAGCCCTACGATCTCGCCGCCGCCCTGCTTGGCGCGCTCCACCAACTCCGCCAGCCGCGCCTCGCTGATGAACTCCGTCACCGGGATGCCGGAGACGTTGGTAAACCGCGGCAGCGGCACCATGTCGTCGCCGTGGCCGCCGAGCAGCAGGGTGTTGATGTCCTCCACCGAGAACCCGGTTTCCTGCGCGATGAAGGTCTTGAAGCGGCCCACGTCCAGGCAGCCAGCCTGGCCCACGATGCGGTTGGTGGGAAAGCCGGTCACCTTCCACGCGGTATACACCATCGCGTCCAGTGGGTTGCTCACCACGATCACGATGCTGCCGGGGGCGTGGGCGGCGATCCGCTCGCTCACGCTGCGCACGATGGCGACGTTGGTCTTGATCAGGTCGTCGCGGCTCATGCCCGGCTTGCGCGGCACGCCCGCGGTGAGCACCACCACGTCGGCGCCGGCAATGTCCGCGTAGTCGGCGGTGCCGGTCACGCTGCAGTCGAAGCGCCCGATCGGGGCGCACTGGTACAGGTCCAGCGCCTTGCCCCGCGTCGCGCTCTCCATCTGCGGTATGTCCACCAGCACCACGTCGCCGAGCTGACGCGACGCAATCCAGAGTGCGCACGAGGCGCCGACGTTGCCGGCGCCAATCACCGCGATCCTGGCTCTTCCAACCATCTACAGGGCCTCCCGTTCCGGCGTCTTGCCGGCCGCGCGCGCCGGCTCTAACATTCCGCTCACCTTGAGCTCAACACGACCGCCAGCCGCGGCGCCGGGCGGCGCGGCTGCGCTGACCGCAATCGAAGCGTGCTACCGCCGGATTATAGGGGAACTGGGCGAGGATTGCGACCGCGAAGGGCTGCGGCGCACGCCGGACCGGGCGGCGCGGGCGCTGATCGACCTCACCGCCGGCTACCGCGAGGACCTGCACTCCATCGTCAACGGCGCCATCTTCGACTCGGAATCGGACGAGATGATCATGGTGCGCAACATCGAGACCTACTCACTGTGCGAGCACCACCTGCTGCCGTTCATCGGGCAATGCCATGTCGCCTACGTCCCGGACGGGCGCATCATCGGCCTCTCCAAGATCGCGCGCATCGTCAACCACTATGCCAAGCGCCTGCAGATTCAGGAGCGGCTCACCACCCAGGTCGCCAACGCGCTGCAGGCGATGGTCGGGGCGCAGGGGGTCGGCGTGGTGGTGGAAGCCAACCACCTGTGCATGATGATGCGCGGCGTCGAGAAGCAGCACTCGCAGATGAAGACCTCCTGCATGCTCGGCAGCTTTCGCACCTCCGCCTCCACGCGCGCCGAGTTCCTGCAGTTGCTGGGCTCCTGAGCGGGGCGGAGCGCCGGCCCGTGGACCGCATCATCATTCGCGAGCTGCGGGTGCGCTGCATCGTGGGCACGCTGCCGGCGGAACGGGTCACGCCGCAGGAGGTGGTGGTCAGCCTGGAGATCGCTACCGACCTGGCGCCGGCGGCGCGGTCCGGTGACTTGGCCCACACCATCGACTACGCGGCGCTGGCGCAGCAGGCGCGGGAGCTGATGGTGGCGGGTCGCTACCGGTTGCTGGAGACCATGGCCGAGGACCTCGCCCGTTGCGCGTTGCAATCGGAGCTGGCCGCGCAGGTGCGCGTGACCGTGCGCAAGCCGGCCGCCATTGCCGGCGCCCGGGACGCGGGAGTGGAGATCGTCCGTGGCCGTTGAGACTGCTGACACCGCCGCCGCGGCGCGGCCGCGGCCCAAGATTTTGGGGGTGATAAACCTGTCGCCGGAGTCGCACGTGCCCGGCTCCCACGCCGCCGGCCTGCCGGCGCTACGGGAACGCGCCGCCCGCCTGCGGGCCGCCGGGGCCGATTACCTGGAACTGGGCGCGCGCTCCATCAGCCCCGAGTGCCCGCGCGTGAGCGAGGCCGAGGAGTGGCGCCGGCTGCAGCCGGCGCTGGAGGCGCTGGTGGCCGGCGGCTACCGGGTGGCGGTGGACACTTGGAGCGAGTCCTGCGCGCAGCGCGCCCTGGGCCGCGGCGCCCGCTTCATCAACTTCACCGGCGCCATGCCCTCCGCGGCGCTGTGCGCGGCCGCGGCGCGGCATGACGCGGCCCTCTGCCTGCTTTACCTCCCCTACGCCGACCCCTACGCCATGCGTGAGTGTCCGCCCGCGGCCTACGGCAGCGCGGCGATCGTCGATCACTTGCGGGCGGCCCTGGCGCGTGCCCGCGGCGCCGGCCTGCTGCGCGTGGTGCTGGACCCGAACCTCGGCATCTTTCACCCCGCGTTTGACGCCGCCACCCGGACTGCGTACCAAGTTCAGGCACTCGCCGCGCTGCCGGCGCTGGCGGCGTTGGGGGCGCCGACCCTGGCCTACCTGGCGCGCAAGGCGGAGCTTTCGAGCCGGCTGCTGATCGCGGCGCTACTTGCCGCCGCTGGGGTGGACTACGTGCGCGCCCACGAACCGGGCCTGGCGGTGCAGGCCTGGAAGCTGCGCGCCGCGCTGCCGGCCGAATTGCCGGCCGGGCTGCCGGGCGTGCCCGCCGGGTTGCCGCGCCGGTTGGCGGCAGGCGATGGCTGACCTGTACCTCGCGCTCGGCTCCAACATTGAGCCGCGGCGCCACCTGGCGCAGGCGCTGGAGCTGCTTGGCGCCCGCTACGCGCTGCTGCGCGTCTCCGCCTGGTTCCACACGCTGCCGTGGGGGGTGACGCAGCAACCGTGGTTCCTGAACTGCGCCGCGCACGTGGTGACCGGGGATGCGCCGCTGCAGGTGCTGGAGTTCACGCAACGGGTGGAGCGCCTGCTGGGGCGGCGGCGGGTGCTGCGCAACGGCCCGCGCACCGTGGACGTCGACCTGCTGCTGTACGGCGGCCAGGTGCTCACCGGCCCGCGCCTCACCTTGCCTCACCCGGGGTTGCGGGCGCGCGACTTCATGCTGGCGCCGCTGCTGGAACTGGCGCCCCGCGCCCGCGATCCGCGCGACGGCAGCAGCTTGGCCGCGGCGCTGCCGGCGGTGACTTGGCGCCAGATCGTACGCCGGGAGCCGGCGCCGCGGTTGGCCCGCGCCCGCAGCCGCAGATGACCGGCTCCGCCGGCTGCGGCGCGCCGCGCGGCCACGCCGCCGCGGCCGGCAACGCGCCGGGCGCGGGCGAGCTGCGGGGCCGGGTGGCGCTGGTCACGGGGGCGGGCCGGCGCACCGGGCGCGCGCTGGCGCTGGCCCTGGCGCGGCAGGGCGCGCAGGTGGCCGTGCACTACCGCTCGCACCCGCAGGAGGCCGCCGCGGTGGCGGACGAAATCACCGCGGCCGGCGGGCGGGCGTTTCCGGTGCAGGCCGAGTTGCGCGACCCGGCGGCAATCGAGTCGATGGTAAACACGGTCACGGCGCGGGCCGGCGGCCCCGACATCCTGATCAACAACGTCGGCACTTTTTTAGTGAAAAACGTCGCCGAGGTTACCCCCGGCGAGTGGGAGCACAGCCTCGCCACCACCGTTACCGTGACCTTCCTCGCCTGCCGCGCGGTGCTGCCCGGCATGGCCGAGCGCGGCTACGGGCGCATCGTCAACTTTGCCGACGCCGGCGCCGATCACCTGCGCGCCGCGCCCAACCTCACCCCCTACCTGATCGGCAAGACCGGGGTGCTGATCCTCACCAAGAGCCTGGCCGCGGCCTACGCCCGCCGCGGCATCACCGTCAACGCGGTGTCGCCGGGCATCATCGACAACTCGGTCACCAAGCCGCCGGGCGCCGAACAGGCCATTCCCGCCGGCCGCTTTGCCACCGTCGACGATGTCACCAACGCGGTGCTGTTCCTGCTGCGCGACGCTTCCTCCTACGTTACCGGCGCCAACCTCAAGGTCGGCGGCGGCTGGCACGCCTGACGGCATGGCGGCGCTGTACGTGGTGGCCACCCCGATCGGCAACCTGGGCGACGTAACCGTGCGCGCCCTGGAGGTGCTGCGCGCAGTGGACGTAATTGCCTGCGAGGACACCCGCCGCACGCGCACGCTGCTGCAGCACTACGCCATCACCACTCCCACCGTGGCCTACGGCCACGACGAAACGCGGGCCGGGCGGGTCATCGGCCTGCTGCGCGCCGGGCGCGACGTGGCCCTGGTCACCGACGCGGGCACGCCGGGCGTGTCCGATCCCGGCAGCGGGGCGGTGCGGGCGGCGCGGGAGGAGGGCTTCGCGGTGCGGGCGGTGCCCGGCGCCTCGGCGGTGACGGCGCTGCTGAGCGTGTCGGGGGAGAGTTCCCAGGGCGTGCGGATTTACGGGTTCTGCTCTCCGAAGCCGGGGCGGCGGCGGGCGCAACTGAGCCGCCTGCTGGCCGGCGGCGCCGCCTTCATTCTGTTCGAGGGGCCGCACCGGCTGCTCAAGACGCTGCAGGATCTGTACGCGCTCGGCCCGCAACGGCGTATCCTCCTGGGCCGCGAGTTGACCAAGCTGCACGAGGAGGTGCTGGCCGGCACCGCCGAAGAGCTGCTGCAACAGATGGGCGCGCGGCCCCGGGTGATCGGCGAGATGGTGCTGCTGGTGACCGCCGAGCAGCGCCGCGGCGTGCGGCCGGCGGCGGCGCCCTCGCCCTCGTCAAAGCCGTCAAACGGTGGGTAGCCACGGTTGGACGTTCGCAGTATAATGCGGTTTGGAAGTCGCGCATGTCGATCGAAAGTGTGGGCCCCGTCGATCCGGTTCCCCAGCACGAGCTGGTAGGTCGCGCCGCGCCGGCTGCCCAAGCCGAGGCCGGCGACGCGGTGCAGATATCCGCCGAGGCGAAGTCGGCCAGCGACGCGTTGCGGATTGCCACCGAGATAGCTCTGAACAGTCCGGAGGTGCGCGCCGATCTGGTCGCCGAGGCGGTGCGCAAGCTGCAGGACCCCTCCTACGTCAACGCCGAGGTGCTGGACTCGCTCACCGACCGGCTCATGGAGTCGTTCGGCGTATAACCGGGCGCCGCGGCGGAACGCGGCGGCCGAGTTGGTGTGGGCGGAGCGGGCCGGGCGGCGCTGAAGCGCACGTTGCGCCAGGAGAGGAACGACAGATAGTGCTGGTCGCGGTATTCCCATACCCGCACCCGGCGGCCCACCAGCAGCCGCCCCACGATGACGCGAATCGTCTCGAGCAGCGCCGCCGGGGGGCTGCCGTGCGCGGCCAGAATGGAGCGCGGCAGCAACGCCGCCAGCTCCCGGTCCGGCACGCGTACCGAGCGGCGCTCACCGTTCGCGGCGCGCACCACTGCGTCCACCCGCAGCCGCTGCTCGACCAGCCGCGTATCCACTGCCACTACCGCCAGGGGTTTCGTTGCCGTTGCCATACCTGCTACCACGGCGCGCGGTCGGCCCTGCTTTTGCGCGCCGCCGCCGGCCGCGGGCGCCGGCCCCGCGCCGCCGCGCATTGAGTTATACTGCCGGCAACTGACCGTGCTGCTTGAAGAATTCGATCAGATGGTCCGCCGGCTCCTGCTGGCCGGCCCCGGCAACGCCCGCGGCGCCAAGGCAGACGGCGTCGACCCGGCGATGAACGGCTTGCAGGTGGAGCGCGCGGGCCGCGCGGTAATGCACGCGGTGGCGGAACGGCTGGCCGCCGACGCCGGGGTTGCCACCACCCTCATCGACGTGCCGACCGGATTGTGAGTGCCCGCCCGCGGCGCCTGCTGCCGCTGATCCTCGCCCCGGCGATCGTGCTCGCCGATCAGGCAACCAAGGCGGCCGTCGTCGCGGCGCTGCCCTACGGGCGGCCGGTGGAGGTGATCGGCGACCTGCTGCGGCTCACGCTGCTGCAGAACCCGGCGATCGCCTTCTCCATCGGCCACCGGCTGCCGCCGGAGTTGCGGCGCCCGCTGTTCGTGGTGCTGCCGCTGGTGGTAGTGGCCATCATTCTCCTCTACTATCTGCGCACCAGCGAGCTGACGCAGCTCCAGCGCTGGCTCCTCGCCGCGGTGCTCGGCGGCGGGGCAGCGAATTTCGTGGATCGGGTGTTCCGCCCGGCAGGCGTGGTGGACTTCATCGACGTGAAGTTCTACGGCCTGCTCGGGATGGCGCGCTTTCCCACCTTCAACGTGGCCGACTCGTCGGTGGTGGTGGCCGGCATTCTGTTGCTGGTCACCTATCTGTTTGAGGAGCTACGCACCAAGCGGAGGGACCCGCAGTGAGCAAGAAGGCCAATACCGCCGTATTCATCATCGCCGCCACGCTGTTCAACCTGCTGTTGATGGGCATGTTGCTGATCGTTTCCTTCGTGCTGGCGGCGCGGACGTTCGGGGATTCCTCGAGTCCGCTCGCCGGCCTGATCGGCTTCCTGATCATCGGCGTGCCGATCGTGGTGACCTTTTTCGTGTACGGCGCCGTGATGCGCTGGGTGCAGAAGCGCTGGAACCTGGACCAGTACCTGCACCCGCTGTTCCGGCGGCGTCGGCGCTGATGCCTGAGTCGATACTGCGGGATGGAGGCGACGGGAATCGAACCCACGACCTCGTGAATGCCATTCACGCGCTCTAGCCGACTGAGCTACGCCCCCGAGTCTGACCGACCTAATATACCCCGTGCGCGCCGCTTCGTCGACAGTGTCCGGCGAGTTCCGGCGGGCGGCTTGGCGGCCGGCGCGGCGCGGGGCCGGCCGCGCCGGCCGGCCCCGGCTGCTCAACAGACATCTTGACCGCTTGCAAGGCGATTGATAGCTTGCAATTGGATCGGTCAAAATGCTGCGTTGCTTCGAGCCCGGGACCGTGGTCGACAATCTGCAGAATACGGACAAGTTCGCGGCGATCCATGAGGTCGTGGGCCGCGCCCTGGTGTTCGCCGACGGCGTGCAGCGCGCCGCGGTGGAGCAGGCGGTGATGCGCCGCGAACGCATTCAGAGCACCGGCATCGGCCACGGCGTGGCCGCCGCCCACGGTCAGACCGACGGCGTGAGCGAAGTGACGATCGCCCTCGGCATCTCACGCTCCGGTATCGACTACCACGCCGTGGACGGCGAACCGGTCAAGCTGCTGTTCGTGCTGGCCACCCCACCCAACCGCCACCGCGACTACCTCACCGCGCTGTCCGGCATCTGCCGCCTCAGCAAACGCGATTTTTTCAAGGAGCTCCTGGCGCTGGACATGAGTGAACAGGAGTTGCAGCAGCACATCTGTCAGGCGTTCCGGGAAGAAGTGGCGCGCGGCGCCGCGGCCCGCGGCTCAGCGTCCGGCGGCGCGCCGCCGGACGGCCCGCCCGCGGCGGCGCCCGGTTGATGCTGATCCTGCCGGCAATCGATCTGCTTGGCGGGCGCCCGGTGCGGCTGACCCGCGGCGACTTTGCCGCCGCCACCGACTATGCCCGCGACGCGGTGGCTACCGCCGCCGAGCTGGAGGCCCTGGGCGCCGCCTGGCTGCACGTGGTCGACCTTGACGCCGCCCGCGGCAGCGGCGACAACCGCGCCGTGATTGGCGCCATCCGCGCCGCCGTGGGCCTGCGGCTGCAAGTCGGCGGGGGCGTGCGCACCCCGGACGACGCGCGGCGGCTGGTGGATCTGGGGATGGACCGGGTAGTGGTCGGCTCCGCCCTGGCGCGCGACCCGCAGGTGCCGCAGCGCTGGGCGGCGCAGGTGGGGGAGCATCTGGTGGCCGGCATCGACGCCGACCAGGGGGTGGTGAAGACCCACGGCTGGCAGCGCGGCGGCGGCGTTGCCGACACCGAACTGGCCGCCCGGGTCGGTTCGCAGCCGGTACGCGGCATCGTCTACACCAGTATTGCGCGCGACGGCACCCTGGCGGGGCCCGATCTCGTCCGCACCGCCGCCGTGGCCCGCGCCGCCGGGCGGCCGGTGATTCTTTCCGGCGGCATCGGCTCGTCCGCGCACGTCGACTCGGTCGCCGGGCAGGCGGCTGCCGGGGTGATTGGGGTAATAATCGGCAAGGCGTGGTACGAGGGGCGCGTCGATCTGGCAGCCCTCCTTGAGCGGCATCCGCAGGCGGACGCGCAGGCGCAGTGGTAACCGAGCACGCTCGACGCGCGGCCCGCGCTACAGCAGCGCGCGAATCGCCGCCGCCACCTGCGCCGCGCTACGGCCCTCGGCCGGAACGGTGGCGCCCACTTCGGCATACCAGCGGCGGCGCGCGGCGAGCAGTTCCTCCACGCCCTGCGGGGTGGCGGCCAGCAGCGGCCGCCCGGGGTCGGCGCCGAGGCGCCGGTGCACTTCCGCGGCGCTGACTTGCAGGTAGAAGGTCCGGCAACGGGTACGCAGGAACCGGCGGTTGTCCGCTTGCGTGGGCACGCCGCCGCCGGTGGCGATCACCACGCCGCGCCGCGCGCCGAGCAGCAGCAGCAGGCGCGACTCCCGCTCCCGAAACGACGCTTCCCCCTCGCTCCGGAAGAGGTCGGGAATTGACTGCCCGGCCTGCTCCTCGATCATCGAATCCAGGTCCAGCAGCCGGTAGCCGAGGGCGGCGGCGAGCAAGGCCCCCACGGTGCTCTTGCCGGAGCCCATGAACCCCACCAGCGCAATTCGATCGGGCAGCGGCATGGCCTGCTCAGGCTGCCGCGGCGGCGCCGTTTCCGCAAGCCGCGGCGACGCCGCGCCGGGGCCGAGGTGGATGGCGGCGGGTGGTTCGCGCCGCCGCCCGGCGATAGCATTTGCCGCATGGCGCCCGGCGCACCGCTGGTGTCGGTGGTCATTCCCACCTACAACCGCTCGCAACTGGTGCTCGAGGCGGCCGCATCGGTGCTGGCGCAGAGCTATCGGCCGCTGGAGCTGATCGTGGTGGACGATGGCTCCACCGACGCGACGCCGGCGGCGCTGGCCGCGGCGCTGGCGCCGCGGCCGGAAGCGCGCGTGCTGCGGCAGACGCATACCGGGATGCCGGGCCAAGTGCGCAACGCCGCCGCGCGCCTGGCGCGCGGCGAGTACTTGGCATTCCTGGACTCCGACGATCTGTGGCTGCCGCGGAAGCTCGCGCTGCAGGTGGCCGCGGCGCGCGCCGCCGGCGACCTGATCTCGCATGCCCGGGAGCGCTGGGTGCGGCACGGGCGGGTAATCTCACAGCGCTCGCAACGCCACCGGCGTAGCGGCGACCTGTTCGCCGACTCCCTGCGCAAGTGCGTGATCGGACCCTCCACCGTGCTGCTGCAGCGCGCCGCGTTCGAGGCCGCGGGCGGCTTCCGCGAGGACCTGGAGATCGCCGAAGACTACGAGCTGTGGCTGCGCCTGACCGCGCGCTACCGCGTGGGTCACGTGGCGGAGGAACTGGTTATCAAGCGCGCCGGGCATGCCGGCCAGCTTTCGGAACGCTACGGCCAGATCGAGATCTTCCGCCTGCGCGCGCTGCACGACCTGGTCGCCGCCGGCCACTTTGCCGCCGGCCACTCCGGCGCCCCCGCGCAGCACGCCGCGGCCTGCCTGGAGCTGGCCCGCAAGGCGCGCATCTACGCCGCCGGCTGCCGCAAGCGCGGCCGCCTCGCCGCGGCGCAACGCTACGAGGCCCTGGCGCAGCGCTGGGCGCCCGACTGCGGCCGCGCCGGCGGTTGAGGAGCCGCCTGGGCCGCGCGCAACCGCGCCCGGCAGCCACCCCACACAGCCGGTCCGCAATAACGCTGGCGCCCTCGCGGCGACCTTTAGGCGAAGATTTGGGACAACGAGCTGCCGTTGACGGCCGCGGAGTGCCTCGGTAACTCTGCACGCGATGAAGATCTGGCTCAAGACCGTCCTGGCCGCCGCCGCCGGGCTCCTGCTCGGAGCCCTGCTGAGCCGGCGCGGCGGCCCGGTCGCGGAGCTGTTGCCGCCGCTCGCGCGCGTCGCGACCCGGGTCGGCGGCTACGCGGTCTTCCCCGCAATCTTCTTCGGGCTGGTCATCGGCACCTACCAGTTGCGCGCCGCGGGCGCGGCGTTGCGCGTCTACCGGCGCTTGGCGCTCTATCTGGCCGGCGCCACCATCCTGCTGGGAGGCGCCGGCATCGGCTCGGTGCTGCTGCTGGGGCCGGAGCGCATTCCCGTCGTCGCGATCGCGGAACCGGCCCGCTACGAGGTCCCCGGCCTGCCGGAAACCGTCGCGGCCGTCGTTCCCGCCAACCTGTTCCGGGCGTTCGCCGCCGACGGCGCGCCGTTGCTGCCGGTGGTGGTGCTGGCGCTGGTCCTGGGCTTCAATCTCAACTTCGACCCCGCGGTTACCGCCCCGCTGATTCAACTCGCCGACGCCCTGTCGCGGCTGTTCTTTCACGTCAACTCGCTGGTGGTGGAGGTGTTCTGGATCGCCGTGGTGGTGATCAGCGCGGCCACGCTGAGTACGCTCGCCGGCGCCGAGCTGGCGCTCTACCGGGAACTGATCATCATCCTCATCATCAACGTCGCCGTGCTCTACCTGGGGCTGTTCCCGGCCCTGCTCTACCTGCTCGGCGAGCGCCCCAACCCCTATCGCTGCCTCTACGCCGCGCTCGGTCCGGCCCTGACCGGCGCCGTTACCGGCGACGCCTACGTGGGCGCGGGGGCGCTGCTCGTTCACGGGCGCGCGTCGTTCGGCCTGCCGCGCATGGTTACCTCCGCGGCGGTGCCGCTGTTCACGATCTTCGGACGCGCGGGCACGGCCCTGGTGACCGGGCTGAGCTACTTGGTGGTGCTGCGCTCCTACACCGGCTTCGAGGTGAGCGCCGGGCAGGTGCTGTGGGCGGCGTCGTTCACGATTCTGATCTCCTTCCTGGTGGGCGCCGCGCCCGGGCAGGGCGCGATGGTGGGGCTGGCGCTGCTGTGGGCGCTCTCCGGGCACGGCCAGAGCGAGGGCTACCTGATCATGCAGCCGATTGCGCCGCTGCTGATCAGCACGGCAGTGCTGCTCGACGTGACCACCGCGGCGCTGGCGGCGCACCTCGCCGGCCGCGGCGAACGCGGCGCGATGCCGGTCGCCCTGCGCGACTTCGCGTAGCGTTCGGGGAGGCGGTGGGCCAGCGACCGCCACGCGCGTATTGATCCGGGGGCGCCGCCGGCCATATACTCATAGGGTACGGGGTGTAGCCCAGCGGCTAGGGCACCTGCTTTGGGAGCAGGAGATCGGAGGTTCGAGTCCTCTCATCCCGAATCGGCCGGCGCCGCGCGCGGCTCCCGGGGTGCGGGAGCGCTTGCCGGCGCGCGGCCGGTATGCTTACCGTTGCGGTGGGAGGACCAAAAAATGAACACAAACCGAACGCTGCGGGCGGCGGTTGCGGCGCCGCTGTTGGTGGTCGCAACGCTGCTGTTGGCCGCCTGCCCCACGACCCGCTGGCTCAAGCCGTCCGCAACCTGGGATGCCGAAGGCCGGGAACACAACGCCTCCAGCGTCCTGGTCTGGGCGGAGGAGCCGGACGCCGACCGGTCCTGGCCGCGCGGCATCGTGGGCCTGTACATGATCGAAGGCTATGTCCGGGACTGGCCGGCGGACGCGCCGGCGCCCTACGAGGCGGACGGCAGGTACTTGGCGGTGATGACCCTGCATCACGACGACACCGACGCGGACGCCATGATGACCGCCGCGGTGGCGGAGTGCGGCCGGTACGATTCGGCGCGGCAGGTTCCGGCGCCGTTTGCGGTGACGCGCGGCGGCGACCTGAGCAGCTACCTGTACCTGTGCGCAGGCGCGGACCTGGCGGCGGCGCTCGAGCAGGCCGAGGAACGCGGGCGCGCGGAAACCTATCTGTACGCCGCGGGATTCCACTTCAGCCCGGACGCGAGCCGTTCCCCGTAACGCGCTTGGCTGCCGGTAGACGGCGCCAAAGCCAAAGGCAAGGGCGTCCATAGCTCAGTTGGGATAGAGCAGCAGCCTTCTAAGCTGCGGGTCGCGCGTTCGAATCGCGCTGGACGCGTCGGGCGCCGGGGTCAGGCCGGCCCCGGCGGCGCGCCTGCAAGGAGGCGCTGCAGAAGCGCGAGGTCCAGCTCGGGATAGGCGGGAAATCCCTGCAGCAGCCGCGCCACCTCGGCGCTCACCGCCGACTGCACGGCAGGGTCGAAGCGGTAGTGGCTGCGGCTGGGGGCGCCGGCGCGCGGCCCCTTGGTGATGGCCGCGGGCGCGGTGGCGGCCAGCACCCGCGCAATGGCCGCGGCCACGGCGGTCATCTGCTCCGGCTCCATGCCGAGCGTGGTCAACGCCGGCGTACCGAGACGCAACCCGGAGGTGTACCAGGGGCCGTTGCGGTCGCCGGGTAGGGCGTTGCGGTTGGCCATGATGCCGGCGTCGCGCAGCGCCGACTCGGCTTGCCGCCCGGTAAGCCCGCAGCCGGTGACGTCCACCAGCAGCAGGTGATTGTCGGTGCCCCCGGTAACCACCTCCAGGCCGTGGCCGGCGCAGGCCGCGGCCAGCGCTTGCGCGTTGGCCACGACGCGGCGCGCGTAGCCGGCAAAGGCGGGCTGCGCGGCTTCGGCAAAGGCCACCGCCTTGGCGGCTACCACGTGCGGCAACGGACCGCCGAGCACCAGCGGGCAGCCGCGGTCCACCGCTTCGGCGAACTCCTGCCGGCACAGGATCAGCCCCCCGCGCGGGCCGCGCAGCGTCTTGTGAGTGGTGGAGGTCACCACGTCGGCGAACGGCACCGGATCGTAGTCGCCGCGCAGCACGCCGCCGGCCACCAGACCGGCGAAGTGCGCCATGTCCACCATCAGCACCGCCCCCGCCGCGTCGGCGATGGCGCGCAGCCGGCGGAAGTCGAGCGCGCGCGGATAGGCGCTGTAGCCGGCCAGCAGGATCAGCGGGCGCACCTGCCGGGCGCGGCGCTCCAGTTCGGCGTAGTCGAGCCGGCCGCCGGCGGCAGCCACGCCGTAGGCGTGGCACTCGAACATGCGCCCCGAGACGTTGGGGCGGTAGCCGTGGGTCAGGTGGCCGCCGGCGCCGAGATCCATCGCCAGCAGGCGCTGGTTGCCCAACTCGGCGCGCAGCCGCTCCCAATCCGCGGCGGTGAGCGCGGTGGTCGACTTTACGCCCAGCGCGGCCAGCCGCGGCTGCTCCACCCGCACCGACAGGATGGCCCAGTAGGCCACCAGGTTGGCATCCGCGCCGCTGTGCGGCTGCACGTAGGCGTGGTCGGCGCCGAACAGCTCGCGCGCCAGCGCCGCGGCGCGCCGCTCCACCGCGTCCACGTTGGCGCAGCCGGCGTAGAAGCGGTGGCCGGGCACGCCCTCGGCGTACTTGTCGGTGAGCAGGTTGCCCATGGCGGCCTGCACCGCGAGGGAGGCATAGTTCTCGCTGGCGATCAACTTGAGGTGGGCGCGCTGGTCGGCCAGCTCCCGCACCACCGCGGCGGCGACTTCGGGAGCCAGATCGTGGATCTGATCCAGGGCGGCGACGTAGCCCGCCATTGCGGCGGTCACGTGCGAGGCGGGGGTAGCCGCCAGATAGGAGCTGACGAGATTGGCCATACGGGAGTCCGCGAACGATACCGTTCAGTACGCTATCTGTCACCCGCGCCCGCGCCGGCCGCCCACCCATGCCGCGCCCGACGGGGGCGGCTCAGCAGGCCGAGACGCTCCGCGCCACAGTGCGTACAATCGGCGCCATGGTACCGACGCGCAAGGATGCCGAGCAGCTCCTGCACCAGTACATTGAGAGCCCCGCGCTGCGCAACCACTGCCGGGCGGTGGGCGCCACCATGGAGTACGTCGCCCGCGGCCGCGGCGAGGACGACGCGGCCGCGGAGCGCTGGGCGGTAATCGGCCTGGTGCACGACCTGGACTGGGAGAAGTTTCCCGAGCAGCACTGCCGCAAGACCGAGCAGATCCTCAACGCCAACGGCTGGCCGCCCGACTACGTGCGCGCGGTACTGTCCCACGGCTGGCAGATCTGCACCGACGTGGAGCCGTGCAGCGATCTGGAAAAGACCCTCTACGCGGTGGACGAGCTGACCGGGTTCGTCACCGCCTGCGCGCTGGTGCGCCCGTCGAAGAGCGTGCGCGACCTGGAAGTGAAGTCGGTGCGCAAGAAGTGGAAGAGCGGCAACTTCGCCGCCGGGGTCGACCGCGAGGTGATCGTGCGCGGCGCCGCCATGCTGGGCACCGAGCTGGACGACCTGATCCGCACCGTGATCCTGGCGATGCGCGAGGTCGCGAATGAGATCGGCCTGTAGCGGCGCGCCGGCAGGGCGCGCCGGGGAGGATACGCCATGAGCAACGACCGCGGCCCCGGGCCGCGGGTGCGCAAGAGCGACGCCGAGTGGCGCCGCGAGCTCAGCCCCGAGCAGTACCACGTGACCCGCCGGAAGGGCACCGAGCCGCCGTTCTCCGGCGCCTACTGGAAGACCAAGGAGGCCGGTACCTATCGTTGCGCGGCCTGCGGGCACGAGCTGTTCGACTCCGCCGCCAAGTTCGACTCCGGCACCGGCTGGCCCAGCTTTACCGCCCCCGTCGCCGACGAGCACGTGCGCACCGCACCTGACCACAGCCTGTTCATGCGCCGCACCGAGGTGCTGTGCAGCCGTTGCGACGCGCACCTGGGGCACCTGTTCGACGACGGACCGGAGCCTACGTGCATGCGCTACTGCATCAACTCGGCGGCGCTCGACCTGCAGCGCCGCTGAGCGGGCGGCGGCGCGCGGGTGGGTTGACAGCGCGGGTCGGCTCTGCGTATCCTAATTCCTGCGGTACGACGTTACGCGCGAGCGGACGGGGTACGCACCACTCGGTGGGTGTAGTTCAATCGGTAGAGCACCAGACTGTGGATCTGGAAGTTGTGGGTTCAAGCCCCATCACCCACCCGCCGGTTGCGGTGGCGGCCGCGCCGTGAGGCGCCCGTAGCTCAGAGGATTAGAGCGCCGGACTTCGAATCCGAAGGTCGCAGGTTCGAGCCCTGCCGGGCGCGGAGCCGGGGGGATGGGGCCGACCGGGGGCGGGTACGGCGAGGAGATGAGTCCCAGGGTGGTCACCGGACATCAAGGGCCGTTAGCTCAGCTGGTAGAGCAGCAGACTCTTAATCTGCGGGTCGAAGGTTCGATCCCTTCACGGCTCAGTGTTGGTCAGTGTTGGTTTTTTGCGCCAGGGGCCTTTGGCCCGGCGCCCGGCAGTGTTGGTATATTGCGCCGAGGGCCTTCGGCCCGGCGCCCGGCCGGCCGGGGAGGCTTGCAGTGGCGGCGCTCGGGCCGGCCGGGGGAAGGCCGCAGCGGCGGCGGTCTGGAAGGCGGGCGCTTGGTTGAGGGGGAGTGTGCGGGGATAGGCAGTGTGTAGCGAGAGTGGTGAAATGGCAGACACGCCAGATTTAGGATCTGGTGCCGCGAGGCGTAAGGGTTCGAGTCCCTTCTCTCGCAATCCAGCGGGAATAGCTCAGTGGTAGAGCTCCACCTTGCCAAGGTGGAAGTCGCGGGTTCGAATCCCGTTTCCCGCTCGTCCAAACTCAGGCAGCAACAGTGAACGTTACCACCCGGGAGCTATCCATATCGGATGACAGCGAAGTCCGCCTCACCCTCACGGTGGACGGCGCCAGCATCCGGGAAACCTACGACAAACTGACCGGCGACTTGCGCCGCAACGCGCAGATCAAGGGATTCCGGCGTGGCAAGGTGCCGCGCGACGTGTTGACCCGCAAGTACGGTGCGGCGCTGCTGTCCCAGACCACCGAGCAGGTGCTCACCGAGAGCGTGCGGAAGGCGGTCAGGGAAGCCGAGCACAAGCCGCTTCCGTTCGTCCATCCGGCCCTGGACAAAGTTCCGGAATTGATTCTGGGCAAAGACTATACCTTCACCGTGACCTACGACACCCGGCCCCGGATAGCGCTCGGTCAGTACCGCGATCTGGCGCTGCAGCGGCCGCAGGTCACCATCACCGAAGCCGACCTGGAGCCGGAGCTGCAGGGTCTGCGGGAGCAGAACGCGGAGGTGCTGGACAAGCCCGCGGACGCCGCCGGCCAGGTGGTGGTGGCGAACGGCGACGTGGTGACGGTCAACTACGCCGAGCTGGACGCCGCCGGCCAGCCGGTGGCGGGCAGCGAACGCCGCGACTTCGTGTTCGAGGTCGGCACCGGCTACAATATCTACGAGATCGACGACGAGCTGGTGGGAATGGCGCGCGGCGACGACAAGGTGATCAGCAAGCAGTTTCCCGATGATTACCAGCATACCGAACTGGCCGGGCGCGCGGTCACGCTCAAGGTCACGGTGACCTCGATCAAGGAAAAGCGCCTGCCGAACCTGGACGACGAGCTTGCCCAGGACGTCAGCGACCGCTTTGAGACGCTGGACGACCTGAAGGCCGACCTGCGCGAGCGGCTGCAGAGCAATGCCGACCGGCTGCTGCGCGAGCGCCTGGCCTTTGAGGTCGTATCCAAGGTGGTGGAGAGTTCGCAGGTTCCGCTGCCGAAGACGCTGGTCGCCGCGGAACTGGAGACGCATTGGCGCACCCTGGCGGCCCGCTCCGGCGCGGGCGACAACCCGGAGCTGTTCGAGACCGCGCTGGCCAGGAGCGGGCGGAGCAAGGAAAGCATGCTGGAACCGTTGCGGCCGTTCGTCGAGCAGCGGGTGCGCACCATGCTGGTGCGGGCGGAGCTCGCGCAGGTCGAGGGAATCGAGGTCGGCGACGAGGAAGTGGACGCTCGTTTGGCTCCCCTGGCCGAGGAGCGCGGGGTCAGCGTGGAGGAGCTGCGCAACCAGTACGAAGGCGAGGACCTGCTCAACCGCCTGCGCGACCAACTGCTCGTCGACAAGCTGAACGACCATCTCATCGACCTCAGCAAGGTGACCGAGGGCCCTGTGATTTCCTATGTGGACTTGGTCGCGCGGAACCAGTAGATTACCGGTGCCGCCCGCGCGGGCGGCGCCAAGCCCCATGGACGAACAGCTCAACACCCTGGTACCGATCGTCATTGAGCAGACCGGCCGCGGCGAACGCTCCTACGACATCTACTCGCGGCTGCTCAAGGACCGCATCATCTTTATCGACGGCGAGATCTTCGACGTGACCGCCGATCTGGTGGTGGCCCAGCTCCTGTTCCTGCAGTCGCAGGACCCCGACCGCGACATTCAGCTCTACATCAACTCTCCCGGCGGCTCGGTCACCGCCGGATTGGCCATCTACGACACCATGCAGTACGTGCGCCCCGAAATTCAGACGGTGTGCCTGGGCCAGGCGGCGTCGATGGGAGCGCTGCTGCTGGCGGCCGGCACTCACGGCAAGCGCTTCGCGTTGCCCTCGGCGCGGGTCCTGATCCACCAGCCGTGGGGCGGCGTGCAGGGGCAGGCCGCGGACATCAGCATCCAGGCGCGGGAGCTGATCCGCCTCAAGAAGCTGATCATCCACTACTTTGCCGTCCACGCCCGCAAGGAGGACGCCGTGATTGCGTCCGACCTGGAACGCGACTATTATATGTCCGCCGACGAGGCTCAGGCGTACGGCCTGATTGACCGGGTGATGTCGCGGGGCGATAGTGACGATGATGGGTAAGGGGGCGGTGCAGGCGTGTTTCGGCGGTCGGGATTGAACGATGGCGGCGGGCGGCGGGGCTGAGGGTGGCGAAGACCGGTAAGTCTAGCGGACAGAAGCTCTGCTCGTTCTGCAGCAAGAGTGCCGAGATGGCGCGGCGGTTGATTGCCGGCCCCGGCGTTTACATCTGCGACGAGTGCGTCACCGTCTGCAAGAAGATCCTTGATGACGAGGAAGAGAGTCTCACCGCCGAGTTTCAGGACGAGATCCCCAAGCCCAAAGAGATCAAGCGCTACCTCGACCAGTACGTGATCGGCCAGGAAGAGGCCAAGAAGGTGCTGTCGGTGGCGGTGTACAGCCACTACAAGCGCATCGCCATGCGCCACCAGGGCGAAAGCGACGTCGAGATCGACAAGTCCAACGTGCTCCTGATCGGTTCCACCGGCGTCGGCAAGACGCTGCTGGCCGAGACCCTGGCGCGCAAACTCAAGGTGCCGTTCGCCCTCGCCGACGCCACGACCCTCACCGAGGCCGGCTACGTCGGCGAGGACGTGGAGAACATCCTGCTCAAGCTGATCCAGAACGCCGGCAACAACATCGCCCTCGCCGAGCGCGGCATCATCTACATCGACGAGATCGACAAGATCGCCAAGAAGAACGAGAACGTCTCCATTACCCGCGACGTGTCGGGCGAGGGGGTGCAGCAGGCGCTGCTCAAGATCATCGAGGGTACGGAAGCGGCGGTGCCGCCGCAGGGCGGGCGCAAGCATCCCAATCAGGAGATGCTCAAGATCAAGACCGGCAACATCCTGATCATCTGCGGCGGCGCGTTCGTGGGCCTGGACGCGGTCGTGGAGGCGCGGGTAGCGCAGAATCCGCTCGGCTTCGGCGCCGAGATCCGGGCGCTCCACGAAAAGGACCTGGTGGAGCTGTACTCGCACCTGGAGCCGGACGACCTGATCCACTACGGGTTGATCCCGGAGTTCATCGGGCGCCTGCCGGTGGTGGTGACGCTGGAGCAGCTCTCGGTAGACTCGCTCAAGCAGATCATCGTGGAACCGCGCAACTCGGTGGTCAAGCAGTATCAGGCGTCCCTGAAGCTCGATGACGTCGAACTGGTCTTCGAGGAGGACGCGATCGACGCGATTGCGCGCAAGGCCGTGCAGCGCAAGACCGGAGCCCGCGGCCTACGCTCCATCATCGAAGACATCATGGTCGACATCATGTACGACGCGCCGTCGCTGAAGGGACGCAAACGCGTCGTCGTGACCCGCGAGGCGGTCCTGAACGCGGAATCCCCGGCGGTCACCATGCTGGGCGAAAAGAAATCCGCGTAGTGGCACGCGGCTAGCGGCGCGCGAGAGAACCAATTGCTGGTACCCGCTGACATCTGGACCGTGGTCAAGGCGCAGGACGGCAACGCGGTGTTGATCCGGCCCACGGGCACCGACTCGGTGGTGCCGATCTTCGTGGATCCGAGCATTGCGCACTCCATCGTGATGGGGCTGGGCGACGTCAACGTGGCGCGGCCGCTCACCCATGACCTGTTTCTGTCGGTGCTGCAGCGGCTGGAGGCCGAGGTGAACCGCATTGAGATTACCTCCATCAGCGACGCCGTGTTCTACGCGCGCCTGATTCTGCTGCAGGACGACGAGGAGCTGGAGGTCGATGCCCGGCCCTCCGACTGCCTTGCGCTGGCGGTGCGGGTCAAGTGTCCGATCTTCATCGACGAGGACGTGATCAATCACGCCGGTATGCCGGTGAGCTCGGTGTCCGGCGTGGATGACGGCGGGCGCTCCGCGCAGTCCGGTGGCGATGAGGCCGGCGGCGGCGGCACCTCCCTGCTCGCCGACCTGCAGCGCGAACTGGACGCCGCGGTCCGGGACGAAGACTACGAGCAGGCCGCCAAGCTGCGCGACCGCATCAACGAGCTGGAAAAAGACTGACCACGTAGCGCATCCCCCGCTGCAGCGCCGGCCCGTCTCAGCGGTGGCGGGTTACGCCGTGCCGCGGGCAGGTGTCGCGCACCGGGCAGCGGGAACAGTGCGGGGCCAGCGGCGTGCACACCTGCTGGCCGTAACTCACCATCAGGGCGTTGATAGGAATCCAGTACCGCCGCGGCAGAACGCGCGCCAGCGCCAGTTCGGTAGCGTCCGGCGTGGAGGTATTGACCCAGCCGAGGCGGTTGCAGATGCGATGCACGTGGGTGTCCACGCAGATTGCCGGGATGCCGAACCCCAGCCCCAGCACCAGGTTCGCGGTCTTGCGGCCCACTCCCGGCAGGCGCAGCAACGCCGGCAGCGAGCCGGGGACCGCGCCGGCGTGGTCGCGCAACAGCAGGGCCGCCGCCGTGCGCAGGTGGCGGCCCTTGGTGCGGTAGAAGCCGGCGGGGTAGATCAGGTCGGCAATCTCCGCCTCGGGCAGCGCGGCCAGCGCGGCCGCGGTGGGGGCGCGGGTTAGCAGCCGGCGCGCGGCCGGCCCCGTTACCTCGTCCTTGGTGCGTAGCGAAATGATGGTGGAGACCAGCACCCGGAACGGATCGCGGCGGGCGGCCGCCAACTGCGTTACCACCGGCGGCTCCCTCCCGACCCGTTGCGCGAAGCGGTCGAAGGTGCGCTTCCAGGGGACGCGCCGGCGCGCCAACTTGATACTACGCGCTACTTTACGCCCACTTCCAGGCGCGCGTTGATCAGTTCCTCCACCTTGGCCTTGTCCTTGCCCAGCGAGAACGACAACTCATCCACCAGCAGGGAGCGGGCGTTGTCATACAGCTTGCGCTCCAGAATCGGCAGCTCCTTGATCCGGCTGCGGTGGTACAGCGCGCGCACCACGGTGGCGATGTCGCTCACCGTCCCCGCCTTGAGCAGGTCCAGGTTCATCTGGTAGCGCAGCTTCCAGTCGGTGGGAATCGGCTCGTAGTCCTCGCTGATCAGGGCCAGCGCGCTGCGCGCCTCGGCGCGCGGCACGATGGCGCGGATCCCCAGCTCGTCGGCGCGGTCCACGGGCACCATGATCGTCATGTCGGAGACTTCCAGGTAGACCACGTAGTAAAGCAGCGTGTCGTCGCGGAACGGCCGCTCCTCGATGTTGCGTACCTGGCCCACTCCCTGCAGCGGGTAGACAAGCTGCTGGCCTACCTTGTACTGCAGGCGCCGCCTCCGGCTGCGCTGGCTGCTCCGGCTCCTGCTCTTGGCGGCCGGCGCCTTGCCGTTGGCTTTGGCGTCGGTTTTTGCGGTGCTCCTCGAGCGCGACCTGGTGCTGGTCCGGGCGCTCGCCGGCGCGGCCGCTTTCGCCGTCGTCTTGGTCGTTTTGGCGGCAGTCTTGGCACTTGCCTGGGCGTCGGTCTTGGCGGTTGTCGCGGAGGAGGACTTCGCGGCCTTGCTACCGTCGGCGGCGGCCTTCTTCGGGTCCGCCTTCTTGGCGGTCCGCTTCGGCCGGGCGGCCCGCTTCGGTTTGGCCGCCGCCGCGGCCGCGGGGGCCGGTTCCTCCGGACTCTCGACGCCCTCGCCGGCCGCGTCCTGCGGGCCGCTGCCGGGGGCCGCAGCCGGGGCCGGCTCCTCCGGGCTCACGGCGGCCCCGCCGGCCGCGTCCTGCGAGCCGTTACCGGTAGCCGCAGCCGGAGCCTCCTCGGCGGGAACCGGCGCCACAGCCGCGGCCTCGGTCGGGGCCTCGGCGGGAATCGGCGCCGCAGCCGTCGCCTCGGTCTCAGGCGCGGCGGGCGCCGCGGGGGCAGCGGGAGCCGGCTCCGGCGGCGGAGATGCCGGCGGCGCGGCGGCCGCAGGAACGGAGGCGGCGCTCACTCGGAGCCCCCAGGTGCACGCAACGTCAACATCAACGGGAATATAACGACAGAGCATCGCGCTGCCAACTTCGCGCGCCACACCGCGAATCGGCCCGCCCGGCCTCTTACGCAACCCCCGCGAAGCGCTATAATCAAGCCTGCGTGATGGCTGACGATCGTTCCTCCCTCCCGCCCGCGCGCCGAGTGCTGGCGTTGCTGGCCTATCCGCTCCTGTTCGCCGCCATGGTGGTGCTCATCCTGGTGTTCCGCGAGCAGCTCTGGGCCGTCGCCACCGCCCCCGACGAGCTGCGCGAATGGGTGCGCGGATTCGGCGTCGTGGCGCCGCTGGTGTTCATTGCCGTCCAGGTGGTGCAGGTGGTCATCTTCGTCGTTCCCGGCGAGGTGCCGCAGATCGCCAGCGGCTACCTGTTCGGAATCGCCGGGGGCCTGGCGCTGACCTCGGTGGGCATCGCCCTCGGCTCCGGGCTGGCGTTCCTGGCCTCGCGGCTCCTGGGGACCGAGTTCCTGAGCGCGATTCTACCCGCCGAAAAGCTGGACCGGCTGCGCCGGGTGGCGGCGTCGCCGCGCGCCACCATCACCTTCTTCCTGTTCTTCCTGATCCCCGGCATCCCCAAGGACCTCCTCTGCTACGTCGCCGGCCTGTCGCGCATGCGCTTTACCGTGTTCATCGCCATCTCCACCGTCGGGCGCCTGCCGGGCATCGTGGGCAGCGTGGTGATGGGAGACGCCGCCGCCGGGCAGCGCTGGCTGTTCGCCGGCGTGGTGATGGCGATAGCGGTGGTGCTGTTCGGCCTCGGCGTGCTGTTCCGCAAGCGCCTGACCGCGCTGCTGGAGCGCTTCGCCGCCGGCGGCAACGAGCCGCAGGCGCAACAACCCGACCACTAACGCCCGTCTCTGCTCCGCCGGCCCGGCTGGGTGCCGGCGGCGCGGTGGCGCCCGTAGCGCGTCGGGAAGCGCGGTTGGGTGTTTGGCGGGCGCGGCCGGCGGGCGCGGCCGGCGGGCGCGACCACCGGCGGGGCCGGCCCGTGGCCGCGGTCAGGCTCCGGCGGAGGCGGCGGGCGCGGCGGCTACTCCGCGCGGTCCCTGCACCGCGCGGAAGCGGATAAAGCGGAACGGGTGGATGTCGAGGGCGTTGGGATACCAGCCGTCCACCCGGCCCCGATTGACCAGATTGAAGGCCACCATGTGGCTGATCGGCAGGATCACGGCCTCCTCCAGCAGCATCTCTTCGGCCAGCGCCAGGGCCTGCAGGCGTTCCGCGCCCGCGGCGCGCAGCGCCCGCTGCACCGCGCGGTCGTACTGGCGGTTGACGTAGCCGGCGTCGTTGAGGTTGCTGGCGCGCGTCCACATCTGCAGGAAGGTGAGGGGATCGGCAAAATCCCCCACCCAGGTCTGGTGCGCGAGGGTAAAGTCACCGCCGCGGATTTCCTCCAGCAGGTCGCGGTACTGAAACTCCTGGACCGCGACCTCGACGCCGAGCAGGCCCTCCCAGGTGTCCCGCATCTGTTCCGCCACCGCGGCCGCAAGGCTGCCCGCCGCGACCTTGATGCTGATCGGTGGCAACCCGCGGCCGCGCGCAAAGCCGGCCTGGTCGAGCAGCCTCAGCCCGCGCCGTTCGTCGCGCGCGCGAATGCCGGCCACCTCGGGATAGTCGGCGATGTCGGGCACCAGCGCGTCGCTGGGAAAGAACATCCGCGAGTTGTCGCGGATCTGATCCCACGGCAGCAGCAGCGCCAAGCCGTGGCGCACGCGCTCGTCGTCGAACGGCTCGCGATCGCTGCGGAAGTAGAAGTAGGTGGTCGCAAACAGGGGGTTGGCGACCACGTAGGGGCCAAGCTCAGGCGCGTTGTCCCAGGTGTTCGCCCAGTGGACGTCACCCTGCAGGAACGCCCGCGTGACCGCTTCCGGGTCGTCGAAGAAGCGCACCACCACCTGCTCCAACTCCACCTGGGGGCGTCCCCAGTAGTACTCGTTGCGGTCCAGCACCAACTCGCGCTCGGTCCAGGAGGTCACCTTGAAGGGGCCGTTGCCGATCAGTTGGCCGGCGCGGTCCCAGTTCAGGGCGCCGAGGTAGCTGGGATGGATGGCGGAGAAGCTGTGATGGGCAAGTACCTTGAGGAAGTGATCGGCGGGTTCCTCCAGTTCCACTTCCAGTACCCGGTCGCTCAGCGCGCGGATGCCGACGCGGCGCGGATCGTCCAGCTCGCCGCTGCGGTACTCGGAGACGCCTTCGATCACGTCGAACAGGAACGAATACTCCGCCGCGGCGCCGGGGTCCAGGATGCGCAGCCAGGAGGCCCGGAAGTCCTCGGCGTGCAGCCGGTCGCCGTTCGAGAAGCGGGCGTCGGCGCGCAGATGAAAGGTGTAGGTCCTGCGGTCACGCGAAATCTCCCAGCGCTCCGCCTGACCGGCCACCGGGTTGAGGGTGATGGGGTCATAGGCCACCAATCCTTCGTAGACCGCGGTGAAGAGCTGCGCTTCGGTAGTGGAGAAGGTGTGCAGCGGATCGAGGGAAAACTGTTGCCGCGGATAGGCCACCACCAGGGTGCGGGCCGCGGCGGCGTCGCTCTGGGCCGCAAGCCGGGGGGCTCCCAGGCACGCGGCCGCCGCCAGCGCGATAAGCGTGGCGGCCCGCGCCGACGCCAAACCGGGACGGCGGCGGGGGGCGAGGGGCGGCCCGCTGCCATCCCGGCCCCGCGAGACAGCGGCGGGGCGCCGCCGCCGGGCGGCGGTTGGGCGTGGACAGGATGCTGCGCTGCCGGCCAAGGGCGTCACTCCGTCAGCGCCGGAAGAACGCGTCCAGCGGGTTCCTGCCGAGGCGCAGCCATACGTACAGGGCGCCGGCGAGCAAGCCGCCGAGGTGGGTGAGGTGGGAAACCCCCGGCGAGAACCCGGTCATGGTGCCGAACACCGCGATGCCGGCGAAGATCAGCACCGCCAGCGGAGCCCGCATGGGGACGAACCAGAACGCGTAGATCACCGCGTCCGTAAACAGGGTGGCGAAGGCGATCATGATCGCGAACAGGGCGCCGGAAGCGCCGATGATGGCCACCGTCCGGTCCAGCGAAAACAGCATGGCGAACAGCCCGGCGGCGACGCCGCAGATGAGGTAGAGGCTCAGAAACTCGTGGCTGCCGATCTCGCGCTCCACCGGCGAGCCGAACCACATCAAGCCGAGCATGTTGAAGATGATGTGGTACAGCGACCCGGGGGAGTGCAGGAACATGTAGGTGACCAGGGTCCACCAGCGCCCGGCGGCGGCCTCCGGCGGGATCAACGCGAAGTCGCGCACCACGCTACGGCTGGTGAACTCCAGCAGGAACACCGCCACGTTGGCGATGATCAGCGCTGTGGTCGCGTTGTAATAACGGTAGGCAAGGAGTTGGCGCCGGCCGTTTCTCATGTCGTGAGAAAGGTACCGGGAGCTTGCCGCGGAGGCAAACGCGGCGGCGCGGAGGCGGGGATCAGCCGATGAGCGCGCCGGTGACGGCCTGCAGGGCCGCCCAGGCGTCGCCGCGGGCAAGGTGCGGTTCCTGCTCCAGGTCGCGCATCACGCGCCCGTACCCGGCGCGCGCCATGCCCCGCGCCTCCTCGATTACCCCGGCCTCCTGCAGCAGGGAGATCGTCTCCTCCACCGGGGCCTCCCCGCTGCCCTCGGTCGCCTGCGCCGCCGCGGCCGTGGCCGAGCAGGCGGCGAGGCGTTCCACCATGCGGCGCCGCGAGGCGTCCCCGCGGTTGCAGTAGAGGATTACCGGCAGGCTCTTCTTGCCTTCGAGCAGGTCGTCGCCGCGGCGCTTACCGGGATTGCCGGTGGTCAGGTTGCGCACGTCGTCGATGATCTGAAAGCAGACTCCGAACTCCTCGCCGGCGCGGCGCAGCAGGTGGGTGAGGCGGTCGGGGGCCGCGGCCAGCACCGCGCCGAGGCTGGTGGCCAGGCCCGCCAGGCTGCCCGACTTGCCGCGGCACATGGCGAAGTACTCGTCCGGTTCGGGAACCCGGTCCGGCTGCCGGTGCCAGAGGATGTCCAGCCCCTGCCCGTAGTGGAGGCGCAGCATCGCCTGCTGATAGAGCCGGTACACCTGCAACTCCGCGGCCGGCTCCAGTTGCGCGCCCGCAATGCACCGTTGCGGCAAGAAGTAGAAAAGATTGCCAGCGTTGATGGCCAGGTCCAGGCCGTGGCGCAGGTGCGCGGCCGGCGCGCCGCGGCGCAGGTCGGCGCCGTCTTCGATGTCGTCGATGATCAGGCTGCCGGTGTGCGCCAGTTCCACCACCGGAGCGAGCGCCAGCGCGGCTTCCTCAGGGCCGCCGCACAGGCGGCAGGTAAGCGCCAGCAACAGCGGGCGCCAACGCTTGCCGCCCCGCGCCAGCAACTCGCGCCCCGGCGCCTCGATCTCCGCGCTCGCCGGAGGCGCGGCGGGTGAGCCCGGCGCCGGCGCCGCCAGCGCCTTCTCGATCCGCTGCAGCAGGCGCTGCGTCAGCTCGGACTCGCTTTTCGCCATCGGCCCGCAGCTTCCCCCAAAGTGCGCCCCTTCGCAACGGGACGTTGTGCCGGCAGCCGGGGGCGCCAAGGCGCCCGGCCGGCAAGACTTTCGCGGCGGCTTTTGGGTAGGGTGCGGGCCAACGGAAGCGGGGGCGTTACGGCGGTGGGCGGCAGAGTAGTGAAATTCGGCGGCAGTTCGCTGGCCGACAGCGAGCGGCTGCAGCGCGCCCTGCAGGTAACGCGGGAGCGGCTGGCGGCTGGCGGGGTGGCGGTGTTCTCGGCCATGGGCGGCACCACCGACGTGTTGATCGACGCGGCGCGCGTAGCGGCGGACGGCGGCGACCCGCGCGACGCGGTGGAATCGGTGCGCGCCCGCCACGTCGCCGTGGTGCGCGACCTGTGTCCGCCGCGCGGGCAGGCGGCCATCCTCACCCGGCTGCAGCTTCTGCTGGCGGAGTTGGACGAGATACTGCACGGCGTGAGCCTGCTACGGGAGTGCTCACCGCGCACTCTGGACCTGGTGATGAGCTTCGGCGAGCGGTTGATGACCACCATCATCAGCCGGCTGCTGCCTGACCCGGGGCTGGAAACACGGCTCCTGGACGCGCGCGAGCTGATCCTTACCGACGCGCGCCACGGCAATGCCGCGGTGCAGTTCGAGGCCACCTACGAGCGCGTCCGCGCGGCCCTGCAGCCACTGGCGCAGACCGCCTGCGTGATCCCCGGCTTTATCGGCGCGACCGCCGAAGGCGTGACCACCACCCTGGGGCGGGATGGCTCCGACTACACCGCCTCACTCATCGCGGCCGCGCTGCACGCGGACGAGCTGGAGATCTGGACCGACGTCGACGGCGTCATGAGCGCCGACCCGCGCTACGTCCCGGCGGCGTTCGTGATCGATCAGCTCAGCTACCAGGAAGCGATGGAAATGTCCTACTTTGGCGCACGCGTGATCCACCCCTACACCATGGTGCCGGTGGTGGAGCGCGGCATTCCGATCCGCATCAGGAACTCCCTGCGGCCGCAGCAGCCGGGCACCGGCGTCACCGATCAGCCGAGCGCCTCGGACCGGGCTATCACCGGGATCGCGTCGGTGGATTCCATCGCCCTGATCAACGTGGAGGGCGGCGGCATGCTCGGCGCCCGCGGCACCGCGGCGCGCGTGTTGGGGGCGCTGGCGCGAGCGGCCGTCAACGTGATGATGATTTCGCAGGCCTCCTCGGAGCACAGCATCTGCCTGGTGCTGGACGCCGCGGAGGCCGCGGCCGCGCTGGCGGCGCTGCGCTCGGAGCTGGCGCTGGAACTGGAAACCAAGCGCATCGACACCTTCGACCTGCGCCGCAACCTGGCCATCGTCGCCATCATCGGCGAACACATGCGCGGCACGCCGGGCATCGCCGGCAAGCTGTTCGCCGCCCTCGGCGCCCACGCCATCAACGTGCTGGCGATCGCGCAGGGGTCGTCGGAGCGCAACATCTCGCTGGTGATCGACGCCGCCGACGAGCGCCGCGCGCTGCAGGTGATTCACGCGGCGTTTCTGGAGCCATGAGCCGCGCGCTGCGGATGGTAACGGCGTTCGCGCCCGCCACGGTTGCCAACGTGGCGTCCGGGTTCGACGTGTTGGGCTTTGCGATGGCCGATCCCGGCGACACCGTGGAGGCGCACCGCGCCGCGGGCCGCGGCGTGACGTTGCGGGCGGTGACCGGTGACGGCGGGCGCCTGCCGCGCGGCGATGCCAACACCGCGGTGGTGGCGGCGCGCGCCTTGCTGGAGAAGCTCGGCGAACCGTTCGGGGTGGAGCTGGTGTTGCGCAAGGGCATGCCGTTGGCCTCCGGACTGGGCAGCTCGGCGGCCAGCGCCGCGGCGGCGCTGCACGCGGTGAACCGGCTGGCGGGCGAACCGTTGACCGCCGAGGAGTTGCTGCCGTGCGCGCTGGCAGCGGAACGGGTAGCGGCCGGCGCCGGCCACGCCGACAACGCGGCGCCCGCGCTGCTGGGCGGCTTCGTGCTGATCCGTAGCGCCGACCCCCTGGACCTGGTGCGGCTGCCGGTGCCGGCGGGCTTGGCCGCGGCGTTGCTGAGCCCCGACGTCGAGATTCCCACCGAGGCGGCGCGGCGCATCCTGCGCAAGCGCATCCCGCTGACCGACGCGGTCGCCCAGTGGGGGAATCTGGCGGCGCTGGTGGCGTCGCTGTACACCGGCGACCTGGCGCTGATGGGCCGCTCACTGTGCGACGTGGTGGCCGAACCGGTGCGCGCCGTGCTGATTCCCGGCTTCCGCCGGGTAAAGGAGGCGGCGCTGGCCGGCGGCGCCATCGGTTGCTCCATTTCGGGCGCCGGGCCGGCGGTGTTCGCGCTGGCGGCCAGCGCGGAACGCGCGGCGGCGGCGGCGGCGGCGATGCGGCAGGCATTCGCGGCGGCCGGCCTGGCGGCGGCGGCCTACGTCTCGGAAATCAACACCGCCGGGCCGCGGGTGGTGGCGGAGTGCTGACCGCGCCAGGGCGCCGCGCGCTTCCCCCGCCGCTCGGGGGTGGCGGCGTGCTGGCAGGGCGCGGGCGTCACGCCCTTCCCGCGCTCAGACGCGGCGATGCGCCAGCCGTGCGTCGGCGCTGCCGCGTGATCAGGCAGCGCCACGTCCTTACCGAGCACTTCGCTACCGGGAGCGGGGACCGGCAGCGGGGGAGCGGCTGAGTGCAGGTTTGCTCTACCCGCGACCCCGCGGCACGGCTGTCGTTCAGCGCCGCGCTGCTGGCCGGGCTGCCTCCCGACGGCGGCCTCTACCAGCCGGCGCCGCCGCCCGACTTGCGGCGCGAGATCGCCGCGCTGCCGGATCAGGCGCCGTTCGTGCAGGTGGCGGCGGCGCTGAGCGCGGCGCTGTTCGCCGAGGAGCTGGCGCGGCAGGAGGGGGGGGCCGCGGGCGCGGCGCGGGCGCTGGCCGAGGCCGCGTTTCCGTTCGCGCCGGTGCTGAGCTGGCTCAGCGACGGCATCGCCCTGCTGGAGCTGTTTCACGGCCCGACCTGCGCGTTCAAGGACTTCGGCGCCGCCTTCCTGGCCGCGCTGCTGGAGCGGGGGATTGCCGGCAGCGGCGGGGGCGTCGGCCCCGCACGGGCCGTGGTGCTGGTGGCGACCTCCGGCGACACCGGCGGCGCGGTGGCGCGCGCGTTCTGGCAGCGCGCCGGCATTGAGGTGGTGCTGCTGTATCCCTCCGGCCGCATCAGCCGGCTGCAGGAGCAGCAACTCACCGCCCTGGGCGGCAACGTCCACGCCCTGGAGGTGGCCGGCTCGTTCGACGACTGCCAGCGGCTGGTAAAGACCGCCCTGGCGGACCCCGAGCTCGTAGCGGCGGCGCGCCTGTGCCCGGCCAACTCGATCAATCTCGGCCGCCTGCTGCCGCAAGCGTTCTACTACGTCTTCGCCGGGCTGCGGCTGCGCTCCCGCGGGCGGCCCCGGTTCTGCGTCCCGAGCGGCAACTTCGGCAACCTGACCGCGGGCGTGTACGCCGAGCAATGGGGGCTGCCGGTCGCCGGCTTCTGGGCCGCCACTAACCGCAACGACGTGGTGCCGCAGTACCTGGATACCGGTGCGTGGCGCCCGCATGCCAGTTTCGCCACGCTTTCCAACGCCATGGACGTGGGCGACCCCTCCAACTTCGAGCGCATCCGGGCGCGCTGGGAGCACGATCCGGCGGCGCTGCAAGCCAATCTGCAGGGCTGCGCGGTGAGCGACGACGAGACCCTGGCCACCATCCGGCAGGTGTACCGCCGCGACGGCCGGCTGCTGGATCCGCATACCGCGGTGGGGGTCGCGGCCGCGCGCCGGCTGCGCGCGGCCGGCGGGGCCGGCGGCGGCCCGGGCGGCGGAGGCGAGCCGGTCGTGGTGCTGGCCACCGCCGACGCCGGCAAGTTCCCGGAAACGGTGCGCCGCGCCACCGGCGTCACTCCCCCGGTACCGCCGCCGCTACAGGAACTGATGGAGCGGCCGAAGCAGGCCACGCCGCTGCTGCCGCGTTTCCCGGAGCTGCGCGCCTTCATCCTGGAACGGAGCGCCGCCGCGGCCGGGCGCCGGTGAGCAGCGCCGGCGCGGCTGACCCGGCGCCGCGCCTCGATTCGCTGTTCCGGCGGCGGGCCGCCGGTGCCCGCTCCCCGGCCCGGCGCACCATCTTCGTGGGCGACGTGCACGGCTGCTGCGCCGAGTTCCTGGCCCTGCTGAAGGCCGTGCGCTTCGCTCCGGGCAGTGACCGCCTCCTGCTGACGGGCGACGCCTTTACCCGCGGCCCCGACCCGGAAGGCGTGTGGCAGGCGATCCGCGCCGCCGGCGCCGAAATGGTGCTCGGCAACCACGAGGAGGCGCTGCTGCCGCGGTTGCGCGCGGTCGCCGCGGCGGGCGCTCCCCGCGACGGCGCGCGCGGTAACGCGGGGCCGGGTCACGGGGCGCTGGCAGCGCTGGCGCCGCATGCCGCGAAGCTGGCGGCGTGGCTGGAGACCGTACCGCTGTGGATCGACGACCCGCGCTTCCTGCTGGTCCACGCCGGCGTCAACCCGCAACGTGGTCTGGCCGGCAGCACCCGCGCCGAGTTGCTGACCATCCGCACCTGGCCGCCGGTCGGCGGCATAGTCGGCCCGCGCTGGCACGACCACGTGGCCCCCGGCAAGCTGATCGTGTTCGGCCACGACGCCCCCGGCGGCCTGGTGGTAAAGCGCCCGCCCGAAACCCCCGGCGCCCCGCCGCCCCCACCCTACCTGGTGGGGCTGGACAGCGGCTGCGTGTTCGGCCGCCAGCTCAGCGCTTACCTCTTGGAAGACGACCGCATCGTCCAGGTCCGCGCCCGGCGGCGCTATGCACCTTTTGGGCGCGGCATGTAGGCCGCAGGACGGGGAAGCGCGCGGGGAGGGGGCTGGTTATCCCCGGAAGCGGCGGGCGCGGGCACGGGGGCGGAGCTTCCGCGCGGCGGCGGCGGTGCGCTGCGGGAGCGGGCGCCCGCGCAGGTGGCGGCGGTAGAGGCGGCACGCTTGGTAGTAGGGCTCCGGGCTGGCGAAGGTGGCCAGCACGTCGGCGCGGTACAGCTCCAGCAGCCGTGGAAACAGGCGCGATTCCATCAGTTCCTCGGCATGTTCGGCGCGTACCCGGCCGAGGGCCGCCGGCAGCATGTGGTTGCGCCCCAGAAACGCCACCGCGTCGATCAGATCGGGCGCGAATCCCAGACGACTCAGGAAGCGCCGCGCCACCCGCGCGCCGATCTCGGCGTGGGCGAAGAAACGCTTGTCACCCTGCGGAACGGCCTGCGGCTTGCCGGCGTCATGCAGCAGCAGCCCCAGCGACAGCACCAGGTCGGGCTCCTTGCGGTGGGCGAAGGTGGCGAGGGTGTGCTCCCAGACGTCGCCTTCCGGGTGATAGTCCTTGGTGTGCGGGACCGCCGCCATCGCCGCCAGCTCCGGCCACCAACTCGCCACGATGCCGCTGTCGTGCAGCAACTGCAGCCCCTTGGCCGGCGCGGCGCTGGTGAGAATCCGCTCCAGCAGGTGGCGCTGATAGGCCACCGGCGGCCGCGGCGCCGGCCCCGGCACCCGTGCGCGCTCCAGGTCGGCGGCAAAGTGGTAGCGGGAAACGGTCTGCGCCGCCTCGGCGAGCACCTGCCACCACTCCAGGCCGCACGCGCGCGCCACCAGTTCATCCTTGCGCAGATCGCCGTACACGCCGTACGGGTCCAGAAACACCCCGCGCCGCGGGTCGTACTGCAGGTCCAGCACCGTAAAGGGATAGCCGCTCCGCCCCGCGCTGTCGCTGCAGCGAATGCACAGCCGCGTTCCCTCATGCACGGCTACCGCGTCCGCCAGCGGGTCACCCACGAACTGCAGCTCGTCGAACACCCGCGCCAACTCGGCCAGCGTCGCATCCGCGGCGACGTGCAGCGCGCCCGCCGCCGCGCCATTACGCCCCGGCCCGGCAAAGTAGCGATCCAACGCCGAGTAGCTCGCCAGACGAGCCGCAATCCCCGCCTCCTCCAGCCATCCGAGCGTCCCCCGAATACTCATCTCGCAGTGCGCTACCAACGTCCGGCGCCTCGACGATCAGTTTCCAATCCGCTGCAGGAATTTCTGGAAGCTGCCGTTGGCCTGCTCGATCGACTGCTGCACTGCTAGCAACGACACTCCCAGCCTATAGCGCTTCTGGCGCCCTGATCCCTTGTAGGCGGTCTCATTAACCACTTTGCGGGCCACTAGCGCAGGTAACACACGATTGAAGAACACGCCGGAGTCGCTTCCCATACGCTGCCTGAACGTGTTCTCGTTCACTCCGGTCGACCGGAAGAACGCACGACACATGCGCTCCGTAAGAAGCAGCTCCGACTCCGGCTCAACTATCTCAAACGCATCATGATCGACAGCCAATGCGGCAGAGATTTCGAAACCCGCACGCCTCAGAACTACCACGATCTCCGCAGGTCCAAAAAAAGTCGCCCCGTCAGGAGCCCGCACTACCGCTACTACCTCGCAGTCCTGCAACCCCGACCGACAAATGGATGCCGCATCCGATACGTCGACCCTTTCAAACCTGCAGCGTACAAAGACACAATCCTCGATTGTCGATTCTGCAAGCTCGGTGTTCTCGAAACGGCAATCAACGAACTTCGTGTGAGTGATTCGTCTTGCCCGCAACGAGTGTGGAGGAAACGCCATGCGCTCAATCACAACCTCATCTTGTGCCCGGATGGAGTCAATTAGGCGGGCTATCAACGCACCGCAGTTTTCCCGTACGAACGACGCATACGACTCAGCCTCACAAGCGGCATTGAGGGTTTCTGCTATATTCACCAGGGCAGCGCCCGTCAGCTTACGCTTCGCGACATCCACGGCAAGCTCCGGAATACGCGCGACACGGAATGTGCGACGAATTATCGGGACATCACCCTGCGAAACGACACGCGCAACCGACTCACCGAGAAAATAGTGGTAGAATTCTTCATGATCAAATTCAAAAGCAGTCCCTCGATCCAATGACGAAATAAGTGCGTGCTGTCGAATTCGTTGATGAATCTGTTTCGTAATCTGAGCGCCAAGGTGCTGATCCTCAGCGTACATGCCAACCAAATAATTGAATACATCCGATGACAGAAATCCCGCTTGACTCTCCCACATCTCCGACGCTATCTCTGCCAACAGCTCACAGTGCTGGCGCTCTGTAAGGAGAGGGTGAGCGGCAATTCCTGAGCGGTCGATCCATTTTTCATGTGCTTCCCGACGAATGATCGACTCGACGAAACGCTCGAAGTAAAGCTCGCCGTCCGCTCCAAGATGATCGATCAGGGCGTCACGAGAGGCGCGTTCCGAAGCGACGTCAACCAAGCGGCGGACGAGCACTGGGCGGGTAAGTAGAGGATGGGACCGATCGTGGAGTTTGTCGGCCACCTCGGTGAACAGCTCGTCGCCGGCGGGAATATCGCGTTTTTGGGTGTACTCGACGAACTGATGACGATCCCATCTCGAAAGGTGAATGCGCACAAACTCTGCATTCTGACCCTGAAATGAATCGAATAGAGATGCTTGTGTGCGAAGGTCCTTGTACTCGAAGTAGGCACTGCGGGCAGCGATGAGAATTGTCCCACGGGAGTCGAGCAAATCCATGAGGTTGCCGAGAGCGGACACGGCATCACCTGCCGCGCTCTCTACGAACATCTCTTCGAATCCGTCCAAGGCAGGAACGATGGCCCCCTTTCTTACCAGCCATACCAACGCGTCGTAGTATAGGAAGGGAAACCGTAACCGATTGACCAGCGTCCCGATGAAGACATCATCGAACCGAAGAAAAGGACGTCCGCCGAGCGCGATGGGAACGAGTAACCAGTCCGTCGTCTTGTTCTTGTAGCGTTGCGCCTGCTGGCGTGCAATATGGTGGATCAGCGTGGTCTTTCCTTCGCCGGCGTTGCAGGTAAGGTACACGCCTGTCGATACGCGCGGCGGTCGTTCTTCCAGAAGGTCCAGGGTGGAGGCCGCGACCGCATCCAAGCTGGTCTCGGCGTCTTCAGGGGACCTCTCAACGCGATCAAGCTTCTTTCCTGAGGGTTCAATGAAGTGCGGCTCTTCTCGTACGTAGGTCAGAATTCGATCCGCAAGAATCGGAAGTCGAGCGATGCGCTTGAAGACCCAATCATCGGCGGGCCGCTTCACTCCGTCTTCCTCAACCCAGAGACCGTCAGTCCGTTGAAAAACGCGGGCCTCTATGATCTCGTCTCTGATCTCTACCAGGAGACTGCGTCCCTCGATATCCACGTTGGCAGGTTTGTCAGCGAATGCCGTGAGTATACTCCTAAACTCCTCGAGTTCCATCCTTCGACTCCTTGAAGAGGCTCAGCTCTACGTAATCCGCGCTGGTCTTGCGCAGATAGTCTGAACTTCCGGTACTTCTTGGTATGGTCTGAACATGAACGACATTTACGCCGAACTGGAGTGCAGTATTGATGATCGGCCACATATCGTCGTCGGAAGAAACGACCGCAACCTGGTGAGCTTTCATATGTACGTTGAAAAGGACGTCAGCGGCAAGCATTGTATCGACTAGCTTCTGTTCACGACGGCGAACGACAAGCGGGTTCGTCACCGGACAGTCGGCTTCAAGACACTTCCCTTGTGTGAAGAAGTCATAACTCGGACGAAGCGGACACCAATTCGGATGTCGACAGCCGGCGTCCGTCGGATCTATGAACATGAGATCGCGCGGGGCCTGCTTCTGTCGCAACGTGCGCCACAGGTGGTACGATGGATCACACCGCATACTGTAGGCGAGCTCGACGCTTACCATAATCGAGTGTCGATCGCCGTGTATGGGAAGCCGCAATGGGCCGGACAGCTCTGCTTGGAGATGTTGCGCATCGCGGGTAGGAGCTTTCTCCTCATACCATCCTCCATAGAGCCGAATATCTACACGACGGTCGCGTTCGTCCAGGTAGCTGGGTACAATCGCCGACATAATCCTGTCTACGACATAGGTGATGCCCTTCCGGCTCTCTTGCCGAGGGATGTTATAGTAGTCAACCAGAACGTCCATGCGTCGTATCACATCGGCTCGTTAGCCGGTTTCGGCTGATACTACTTCGATTTCGGGGTTTACTTCGTCGCGCAGCACGCTTTGGACGGCTTGCAGGGTGCCGGAAACCGAGGCCGGGCAGGTGCCGCAGGCCCCGACGTAGCTCACCACCACGCGGTTGTTCTCGTAGGCCAGCACGTCCAGATCGCCGCCGTCTCCCTGCAGGTAAGGGCGCACGGTGCGGTCCAGCACCGCCTCGATCTGCTGCACTTCCGGCGGCTGGTCGGCGCGCACGTGGCTCACCGGCCCGGCGCCGGCGCCGTCCGCGGCTACCTCGAAGTCGGGGTCGTGGTCCTCGACGTGGTTGGACAGCACCTCCTTTACCCAGTCGGCGACGTCCTCCCACGGCGCCTGCTCGACCTTGGTCACCGTGACCACGTTCTCGAACAGGTGCACCTGCTCCACCACGACCAGGGAGAACAGCGCCTCGACCAACGAGATGCCGGACGCCTCCTCGGCGTTGCGATAAGTCACCTTGCCGGTCGACTTCACGTCGCGGTTGAGGATGAACTTCATCGCGTTCGGGTTGGGGGTAAACTGCGTCAGAATCGCCACGCCCATGTCATTAACTCCTTGAATAATCCTGCCGGTCTACGGGTCTAATCCTGCGCGGCCTCGGTGGTGGCCAGGCCCTGACCGTCGAGCGCGCTCTGCAGCGTGTGCCACGGCAGGGTGGCGCACTTGACGCGCGCGGGGAACTGGCGGATGCCGCTGAAAACCTTGAGCTTGCCGAGCTGGTGGGGGTCGCGCGCCGGGTCCAGGTCGCCGGTCACCAGCCCGCGGAACTGTTCCAGGAGCCGCTCCGCGGCGGCTTGCGGGAGGCCCTTGACCGCGGCGGTCATCATGCTCGCCGACGCCTTGGAGATGGCGCACCCCGATCCCCGGAAGCGAATGTCGGCGATGGTGCCGTCGGCGGCCAACTCCAACGCCACCTCGAAGCGGTCGCCGCACAGGGGGTTGTGCCCCTCCGCGTGATGGGTGGGGCGCTCCAGCGCACCCCAGTTGCGCGGCGTGCGGTTGTGATCGAGGATCACCTGCTGGTACAGCTCGCTCGCCGGCGTGCTCATCCGAACACCTCGCGCACCTTGCCGACCGCGCGCGCCAACGCCGCCACGTCGGAACTGTCGTTGTACACCGAGAACGCCGCGCGCGCCGTGGCCGGCACCCCGAATCGTTCCATTACCGGCTGCGTGCAGTGGTGGCCGGTGCGTAGCGCCACCCCCTCGCGGTCGGCGATGGTGCCGACGTCGTGGGCATGCACGTCGCACACGAGAAAGGAGAGGATCGCCGACTTGCGCGCCGCGTTGCCGATGATGCGCACCCCTTCGATCGCGCCCAACGCCGCGGTGGCCTCGGCCAGCAGCCGCTCCTCGTGGGCGCGGATGCGCTCCAACCCCACGTTCGAGATCCACTCCAACGCCGCGCCCAGCCCAATCACGCCGGCGATGTGCGGGGTGCCCGGTTCCAGCCGGTTCGGCAGGTCGTTGTAGGTGGTCTTGGCGAAAGTGACCGACTTGATCATCTCGCCGCCGCCGCGCACCGGCGGCATCGCCTCCAGCAACTCGCGTTTGCCGTACAGCACGCCGGTGCCGGTGGGGCCGAACAGCTTGTGCCCGGAGCAGCAGTAGAAGTCCACGTCCAGCGCGGTCACGTCGACCGGCAGGTGGGCCGCGGCCTGGGCGCCGTCCAGCAGCACCCGCGCCCCCACCGCGTGGCCGGCGCGCACCAGCTCCGGGGCCGGATTGATCGTGCCCAGCGAGTTGGAGACGTGCACGGCCGCCAGCAGCTTGGTGCGCGGCCCGAGCAGCTTGAGCAGCGCTTCCCATTCCAGCTCGCCGCGGTCGGAAATCGGCGCCACGCGCAGCACCGCGCCGGTGCGCTCGGCCAGCATCTGCCACGGCACGATGTTGGAGTGGTGCTCCATCCAGGTGATCACCACCTCATCGCCGGGGCCCAGGTTGGCGCCGCCCCAGGCCAGCGCCACCTGGTTGATCGAATCGGTGGTGCCGCTGGTAAAGATGATTTCCTCAGGCTCGCGAGCGCCGAGGAACGCCCGTACCCGCTCCCGCGTCTCCTCGTAGGCGACGGTGGCCTGCTCGCTCAGATAGTGGATGCCGCGATGGATGTTGGCGGTTTCGGCCGCGTAGTGGCGGTGCAGGCGTTCGATCACCGCCTGCGGCTTGAGCGTGGTGGCCGCGTTGTCCAGGTAGACCAACGGCTTGCCGTGCACCTGCCGGGCAAGCACCGGGAACTGATCGCGGATGGCGGCGACATCCGGCGCCAGGGCCGGGGCGGACGCTGCGTTGGCAGTGGTGGCGGCGCTCATGCCGGCGCGCTCCACGCGAGGCGGTCCAGGCGGCCGTGCAGCAGGTCCAGCAGGCGTTGGCGGAGCGCTACCGCCGGCAGCTCGCTCACCACCTCGTCCAGAAAGCCGCGCGCCAGCATCTGCCCGGCCGCGGGCCGGGGGATGCCGCGGGTCTGCAGGTAGAACATCTGATCCTCGTTCAAGCGCCCGGTGGTGGCGCCGTGGGTGCAGCGCACGTCGTCGGCGCCGATTTCGAGCTGCGGCTTGGTGTCGACCACCGCGTCGTCCAGCAACAGATTCTGGTTGAGCTGGAAGGCATCGGTCTGCTGCGCCACCGGTCGTACCAGGATGCGCCCGGAGAACACGCCGTGGCCGCCGCCGCCCAGCACCATCTTGTACAACTGGCGGCTGGAGCAGTTGGGGGCGGCGTGCTCCAGATAGGTATGGTTGTCGATCACCTGCCGCGCGCTCCCCGCATTGGCGCCGCCGGCCACCGCCGCCCCGCCCAGCCGACTGGAGACGCCCGGCCCGGCCGCCAGCACGTTGAGGGTGTGGCGCGCCAGCCGTGCGCCGGCTGCCACGCTCAGCGCGTGCAGTTCGCTGTCCCGCTCCTGCACCACCGTGGTACTGCCCAGATCAAACGCTTCCGCCGCCGCGGCCTGCACACGGACGTAGGTCAGCGCCGCGCCCGAGCCGAGGTGGATCTCCGTGTCGCCACAGGTCAGGGACGGCGCGTCATCTCCCGGCTCACCGTTCGCCTCGGCAAACGTCTCCACCACCGTGACCCGCGCCCCGGCCGTGATCCGGATCCGCACGCGCGGCGCGCTCAGCACCCCCGCCTCCGCAAGGTGCACCAGGTGCACCGGCCCATCGCCCGCATCGGCATCCAGCCGCAGTTCGTGGTCACGCCCGAATATCCGCGCCAATCGTGTAAACGCAGTGCCAACGGGACGAGTGAACTCAACGCCTCCTCTGGTGGGACGGTGCGGCGCCTCACGCAACACGCTGGCCCCTCTGTTGTCGGTAGGGCCGGCGGGCGCCCGAATGGCCGGGATGCCGTTCATCGTGAGCAGCGCCACCGGTTCTCCGGCGAGCAGCTTGCACACGGCTTTGGTAGCCCAGCCCCCCGGAGCGTGGGCACGCTCGTCGGCTCCCAGCCGGTATTTCTGTTCCACTACGGCCCGCACCGGAGTGTGCGCCCACTCTTCGTCGTGGCGTAGCGGGAACCCGGCCGCGGCCAAGTTCTCCAGCGCCGAGGCGCGCGTCGTCATGGCCGCCGCATCTACTCCCAGCCCGGCGCAAAGCTCGCGGTACAACTTCTGAAATTGCCCTACGTGCGGCGCGGTCCCGTTGCTGCCCGGAGCCGCTGCCGGCGCCTGGCCGGCTGCGGAGCTTGGGTCAGCCATCGGCGGCGGCCGGGGCGTTGACCAGCCAGTCGTAGCCGCGTTCCTCGATTTCCAGGGCCAAGTCGCGGGCGCCGCTGCGGATGATGCGGCCGTCGTACATCACGTGCACGCGGTCGGGGGTCACGTAGTTGAGCATGCGCTGGTAGTGAGTGATCAGCACGAAGGCGTTTTCGGCGTGGCGCAGCTTCTCGATGCCGTCCGCCACCGCCTTCAGCGAGTCGATGTCCAGGCCGGAGTCGGTTTCGTCCAGGATCGCCAGCCGCGGCGCCAGCAGCGCCAACTGCAGGATCTCATTGCGCTTCTTCTCGCCACCGGAAAAATCGACGTTGACGTCGCGGGCGGCGAAGTCCTCGGCCATCCCCAGCAGCCGCAGTTTTTCCAGCAGCAGTTCTTCGAAGTCGAGCGGGTCCTGCTCCGGCAGCCCCTGCGACACCGCAATCTCATTGTAGGCCGCGCGCAGGAACACCGCGTTGCTCACGCCCGGAATCTCCACCGGGTACTGAAAGCTGATGAACACGCCGTTCTTGGCGCGTTCGTCCGGCTCCATCCCCAACAGGTCGCGCGGGCGCAGGTTGACCTCGTAGCTCACCCCGCCGCCGGTCACGGAATACGCCGGATGCCCGCCGATCACCCGCGCCAGGGTGCTCTTGCCGGAGCCGTTGGGCCCCATGATGGCGTGCACCTCACCCGCCCGCACCTCCAGATCGATGCCGCGCAGGATCGGCACTTCCGCACCGCCTTCGGCCGTCACGGCCGCGCTCAGATTGCTGATCTTGACCATCAGCCGACACTGCCCTCCAGTTTCATCTCCAGCAGCTTGACCGCCTCCACCGAAAACTCCAGCGGCAGCTTCTTGAACACTTCTTTGCAAAATCCGTTGATCAGCAGCGCGATCGCCGCCTCCATGTCCAGCCCGCGGGTGGCCAGGTAGAATAGTTGCTCCTCCCCGATCCGGGAGGTGGACGCCTCGTGCTCGACGGTGGCGGTATCGTTGCGCACCTCGATCGAGGGAAAGGTGTTGGCGTGGCACTCATTCCCCACCAGCATCGAGTCGCACTGGGTAAAGTTGCGGGCGCCGGCCGCGCCGGGCTGGACGCGCACCTGGCCGCGGTAGGCGTTGCGGGAACGGTCAGCGGAAATTCCCTTGGAGATGATGGTGCTGGTGGTGTTGCGGCCGATATGGATCATCTTGGTGCCGGTATCCGCCTGCATCCGGTTGTTGGTCAACGCCACCGAGTAGAACTCGCCCACCGAACCGTCGCCGAGCAGGATCACGCTGGGATATTTCCAGGTGATCGCGGCGCCGGCCTCCACCTGAGTCCAGGAAATTTTGGAGTTGCGGCCCGCGGCCTTGCCGCGCTTGGTCACGAAGTTGTAGATGCCGCCGTTGCCGTCGGCGTCGCCGCCGTACCAGTTCTGCACCGTGGAGTAGTTCACCACCGCGTCGTCCAGCGCCACGATCTCCACCACCGCGGCGTGGAGCTGATTCTCGTCGCGCATCGGGGCGGTGCAGCCCTCCACGTAGTTCACCGAGCTGCCGCGGTCGGCGACGATCAGGGTGCGCTCGAACTGCCCGGTTTCGGCGGCGTTGATGCGAAAGTAGGTGGACAGGTCGAGCGGACACTTCACGCCCGGCGGGATGTAGCAGAACGAGCCGTCGGTGAAGACCGCCGAGTTGAGGGCACTGTAAAAATTGTCCGCCGCGGGCACCACCGAGCCGAGGTAGCGCCGCACCAGGTCGGGGTGCTCCTTGAGCGCCTCGGTGATGGAGCAGAACACGATGCCCAGTTCGCGGAGCTGCTCCTGGTTGGTGGTGCCGACCGACACCGAGTCGAACACCGCGTCCACCGCCACGCCCATGACCCGCTTCTGCTCGCTCAGCGGGACCCCAAGGCGCTCGAAGGTGCGCAGAATCTCGGGATCGACCTCGTCGAGCGAGGCCGGTCCCGGCTTGGCGCCGGCCGCCTTGGGGGCGGAGTAGTAGCGGATGGCCTGATAGTCGATGGGGGGATGGTCCACCGGCCGCCACCACGGGTCCTCCATCTCGCGCCAGCGGCGCAACGCCTTGAGCCGGAAGTCGAGCATGAACGGCGGTTCGTCTTTCTTGCGCGAGATGAAGCGGACGATATCCTCGTTCAACCCCTTGGGCGCCTGGTCGGCGGCGACGTCGGTGTAGAAGCCGTGCTCGTAGACGCGCCCGGAGAGCTCGCGCTGCGCCTGCTCCTTGGTGAGCGCCGTGCCGGCGCCGGTCTCGTGGGCCGCTATTTCCATACCAGCTCCTCCGCCGGGGCCGCGCTCTCGCGGCGGGCCGGCGCTCGGGCGCGCCCCGCGGCGTCGTGGCGGGCGCGGATCGCCGCCTCGCGCGGTTCCTCGGCGTGCAGCAACTCTTCCAAGTTCATGCTGTAGAACAACTCCTCGATGCGATTGCTCAGCCGCACCACGGGCGAAATCACGTTGCAGCACTCGGCGAGCTGGCAACGCACCCGGTCTTGGTGCAGGCAGTAGGAGAACTGCAGCGGCCCCACCACCGCCTCCGCCAGCTCTCCGAAGGTGACCTCCGCAAGCGGACGCGCGATCCGGTAGCCGCCGTGAGCGCCCTGCGCCGAGCGCAGCACCCCGGCCGCGGCAAGGTTCTGCAACACCTTGGACAGGATGGGAAACGCCACCTGGTAGGTAGCGCACAGGTCCTTGGCCGATACCACTTGCCCCGGCCGCTGCGCGCGCATGTGCTGCAGCGCCATCAACGCATACTCCACCTTGCGGCTGATCTTCACCATCGCCGTCGTGACAAATGCGACTTCTCCGGTCGCATTTCAGAATATAGCGCCCCGGCGGCGGCGGCGTCAAACTACAATCGCATGCATGCTCGCGTGACCCGCACCCGGTCGCGGGTGACGCACGCCGGCAGCTCGGTTGAGCACCGCAGGGGTGAATCCGCCGCCCGGCCTCCACGCGGGGGCGGCTCGCCTGCCACCGTACCCAGGCTGCCCCCGCTCGCTCCGCTCGCAGCGGCGTTGACAACATGCAATACTCTCGCTACTATACCGACACGCACCCCGTACGCTCGAACCACGCGGATCAACCCACGGCATGAATCAATGAGCAAGCCCGATTTCAGAAGGATCGAACGAATCGAAGTAGACCGCCTCTTCGGCACCTACGACCACCGCATCGACCTCAATCTCGATGACCACGTGACTCTGCTACACGGACCCAACGGCACCGGCAAGACGGTTGTCCTGCGAATGATCGACGCGTTGCTTAACGTCCGCCTCTCATACTTCCGAAGAGTTCCGTTTTCGCGCCTCGCTATTCGATTCCATGACGGAAGCGAGATAGTTCTCCACAAGTCCCCCGAAGTCGATGACTCGGCGACGATCAAATTGTTTTTGAGTGGCAAGGAAGAGAATTCTGAGCAGATCCGTATGAGGAACGAGGCAGAGCCCATTGCCGCATCCCTCAGCTTTCTGCAGGCCCACCCATTACTACCCGATTATTGGATTGATATACGCGACGGGGAGCGGCTTTCTTCGTCACTAGTAGTCTCGCGTTATGGAGATGCCTATAGGAACCATTTTTCATCATCACGTGATGAAGGAGATGGCACACAAGAGTTGCCATGGCTGACTGATTTTTTGCAGATTGCAAATACTCATATGATCGAGGCCCAACGACTGTTCCAACTCGGCATGACTTCCACGGTAGTTGAGTACGGGAGTGATTTCAAATCTCGCCTCGCCCAGACTATGGCCGACTATGGACGGCAGTCACAAAAGCTGGATCAATCGTTTCCGCAGCGTCTGATTACTGCACAAGAGGAAATGTCCGTTGAAATGATCGGAAATAAGATATTTGAGCTAGAAAATCGGACTAATGAACTGAAGAAGATCGGGATTCTGGAAAGTACGCAGACATATCCTATTGACGTCGGAAAACTGGAGAGCATCGATCCTACGCAGGCCCGTGTGATGACGTTATACGTGCACGACAGAACGGAAAAGCTGGCGCAATTGGATTACTTGAAGGATCGATCGCGCCTTCTCTTGGACAAGATCAACCAAAAATACCGGAATAAGAACATTCGTGTGGATAGCGAAGAAGGGATTGTCGCTGTAGATGACGATGATCGACCCCTGTCGTTAGACTGCCTTTCCTCCGGGGAACAGAACGAATTCGTGTTGTACTATGATCTCCTGTTCAGAGTGCCGTCGAATACTATCGTCCTGATCGATGAGCCGGAACTCTCGCTTCACGTGGCGTGGCAAAAGAAGTTCATCCCCGACCTTTTGGAGATCATCGAGGTCGCCGGGTTCGATGCGTTGATTGCGACGCATTCACCCTATATCGTTGGTGACAGGGATGACTTGATGATCGGTCTCGGCGGTTCCGACTGAGTGCCGGCAGGACACAAGAGCCCAGGTATCATCGCTGCTGAGATCAGAATGACGAGGCAAGCGAATGATTGTTCGTTTCTGATTGTTGAAGGTATCGATGACGTTCGATTCTGGTATCCACGTAGACACTCCGATTGTGAGCTGATAGACGGCGAGGGTAAGCCGAACGTGATGAAGGTGGTTCAGCGGCTTGATGTTGGACGCGTTCGCGGGGTGCTCGGAATCGTCGACGAGGACTACGACGCCTTGCTTGGGCAACGCCTGGAATCCAGCAATCTGGTGGCGGTGTCGCCACACGACCTTGAGTGTTTTCTGTGTCAGACTCCTGCATTTGAAAAGGTCGTGGCAGAATTCGGAGAACATTCGAAGATCGAAGCCTTCAAGAACACGGTAGGCGACATACGAGCCGCGGTGTTGGAGCGAGCACTGGTCTTCGGTGAGCTCAGGTGCGCAGCGCTAGCGTGCGGTCTGAATATCGACGTGGACGAGATAAAGATTCGGAAGTTCATCAGCGAGGAGACGTGGACAGTGGATCGGCAGGGGCTGATTCACGCGGCAGCGGCTGGTATCGAGCATGATCTGGAGCAGTGCATCGGTCGACTGCCGGCGATTCAACCGTGGCAGCTTGTTACCGGACACGACGTGTTGGATATTCTCTGCATTGGTTTCAGGCGGGTGCTCGGCAAGTTGCGGCCAAGCATTGGTGTAAGGGAGATTGCGCGCGTGCTTCGTGCTGCCGGGCAATTGGAAGGTACGACCGTGCTTGATGAGATCCGTAGTTGGGAGGGAGCGAACCGGCCCTACCTCGTGCTTCAGTGAAGTTGGAGGAGCTGCAGGCCACGGCCAGCGGGCGCGTCATCCTGGGCGGCGCGCTGGTTACGTGCGCTGGTTAGGACATGACCCATCGAAAGAAGCTGATCGAGGTGGCGCTGCCGCTGGATGCGATCAACGCCGCCGCGGCGCGCGAGAAGTCGATCCGTCACGGGCACCCCAGTACCCTGCATCTGTGGTGGGCGCGGCGTCCGCTGGCCGCCGCCCGCGCCGTGATCTTCGCGCAGATGGTGGACGATCCCGGCAGCCGGCCTGAGGTGTTTCCGACGGAGCAGGAGCAGGACGACGAGCGCCAGCGGCTGTTCAAGCTGATTGAGGAGTTGGTCAAGTGGGAGAACACCACCAACGAGGAGCTGCTGCAGCAGGCGCGCGAGAAGATTCGCGCGAGCTGGCGGCGCACCTGCGACGACCACGCTGACCATCCGCGCGCGGCCGAGCTGTTCAACCCGGAGCGGCTGCCGGCGTTCCACGATCCGTTTGCCGGCGGCGGCGCGTTGCCGTTGGAGGCGCAACGGCTCGGCCTGGAGGCACATGCCAGCGACCTCAACCCGGTGGCCGTCCTGATCAACAAGGCGATGATCGAGATTCCGCCCAAGTTCGCCGGACGCCCGCCGGTGAACCCGGAGGCGCGCTCTGAGGGAGCATTGGTTGCTGGCCGTGAGTGGAAAGGGGCGCGCGGGCTGGCCGAGGACGTGCGCTACTACGGGCGCTGGATGCGGGACGAAGCGGAGCGGCGCATCGGCAATCTGTACCCAAAGATCGCGGTTACGGATGAGATGGTGCGGGAGCGCCCGGACCTGCGGCCCTACGCCGGGCGGGAGTTGACCGTGATCGCGTGGCTGTGGGCGCGCACGGTGCGGAGTCCGAACCCGGCGTTCGGAACGATAGAAGTGCCCCTGATCTCGACCTACATGCTGTCCACGAAGAAGGGCAAAGGAGCGTACGTCGAGCCGGTGGTCGATAAGACCGGCTACCGGTTTACGGTTAAGGTCGGCCCGCCGCCGCCCGGCGCCAAGGGCGGCACCAAGCTGGCGCGCGGCGCCCACTTCGGCTGCATGATGTCCGGGACGCCGATCGAACCGTCGTACATCAAAGCGGAAGGCATGGCCGGGCGCATGGGCGCGAGGCTGATGGCTATCGTCGCGGAGGGCGATCATGGCCGAGTGTATCTATCTCCAACCGACGATCATGAGACCGCAGCATCATGCGCCCGGCCGGAATGGAAGCCGGAGGCCAGTGTTCCCGAACGCCTCACTGGGGGCACCTGCTACGGTTACGGCCTCACTACGTTCGGCGATCTGTTCACCGCTCGGCAACTCGTCGCGTTGACTACGTTCTCCGATCTGGTGACCGAGGCGCGCGACCGGATTGAGCAGGACGCAATAGCCGCCGGCCCGCCCAACAAGCGCCTTCTTCAAAGCGGCGGCGAGGACGCGACTGCATACGCCGAGGCCGTGAGTCTCTATTTGGCGTTCGCTCTAAGCAAACAGGCCGACCTCGGCAACAGTCTCTGCAGATGGGAACCGATTGCGCAGTGTCCGCGACAGCTTTTCGGACGTCAGGCGATCCCAATGATTTGGGACCACGCCGAAGGCAACCCTATAGGCGAAAGATCAGGAGGATGGACCGTGTTCGTCGAGGGTATCGTGAAGGCGTTCACAAAGACGTTCGAGCGCGTTGATGCGAGCTCATCCGGGTGTGTGTATCAAGCAGACGCCAGGACACAGAGTATCTCCGAAACGAAGATCGTTTCCACCGATCCTCCCTACTACGACAACATCGGCTACGCAGATCTTTCGGACTTCTTTTACATCTGGCTGCGCCGGTCACTGCGCGCCGCTTTCCCGGATTTCCTCATGACGATATCCGTTCCGAAAACCGATGAGCTTGTCGCCACACCGGGCAGGCATGGCCGGGATGCGGAGGCGTTTTTCCTTCGTGGCATGGCTCAGGCGCTGGGGCGGCTCGCCGATCAATCACACAGCGGGTATCCGGTAAGCATCTATTACGCTTTCAAGCAGTCGGAACTGCCTATGAAACAGAGTTCCGGCACGGGTTGGGCTACGTTCCTCGATGCGGTGATCAAGGCGGGGTTTTCGATTACCGGCACGTGGCCAATGCGAACCGAGAACAGCAGTCGCATGGTGGGTTGGAACACCAACTCGCTTGCGTCCAGCATTGTGCTGATCTGTCGGCGGCGGCCGGCCGATGCTCCCCGTGCGCCGCGCCGGATTCTTCGGGACGCGCTGGAGGCGGAACTGCCGGCGGCGCTGATCCATCTGCAGCGCGCCAACATCGCGCCCGTGGACCTGGCGCAGGCGGCGATCGGGCCGGGCATGGCGATCTTTACCCGCTACGCCGCCGTGTTCGACCCCAACACCGGCAGGCGCATCACCGTGGGCGAGGCGCTATCTTTCATCAATCAGGCGCTCGACGAGATACTGACCGCGCAGGAGGGGAGTTTCGACACCGACAGCCGCTGGGCGCTGGCTTGGTTCGACCAGCACGGCTTTGAGCCCGGCGAGTACGGCAGCGCGGAGACCTTGGCCACCGCCAAGAACACCAGCGTCAACGGCATGGTGCGGGCCGGCATCATCCACGCGCAGGCGGGGCGGGTGCGGCTGCTGCGGCCGCGGGAACTGCCCGCCGACTGGGACCCGGCGGCCGATGACCGCCTCACGACCTGGGAGGTGGTGCATCACATGATCCGGGCCCTGGAGCAGCTCGGGGAGGTCAAGACGGCGGCACTGCTGCGCCGGCTCGGCGGAGCAGCCGAAGGCGCGCGTGATCTCTGCTACCGGCTGTATACGATATGCGAACGCAAGCAGCGCGCCGCCGAGGCACTGGACTACAACGGGCTGGTGCAGGCTTGGCCGGAGCTCCGCAATCTGTCCCTAGCGGATGAGCTGATGAGCCAGACCGAGATGTCACTCAACGACGATTCCTGAGAGGATAAGGCCGGGGCACGACGCGCAGGAGCACGCCCTCGTCCACCTGGCGGGTCAACTGCCGGTGGAGCTGTAGTGGCGGACGCCGAGGCGCCAGAGCAGCAGGGCGGCGGCCAGGAACAGGGGCGCGGCCGCGGGGGCGGCCCAGCCGAACCACTCCGGCGTGCCGAGCGGGTCGGGGCGGCCGAGCAGCGCGGCCACCGGGAAGTAGGTCACGGTGCCGACCGGCAGCACGTAGAACAGGAAGCGGCGCAGGAAGCGCCGGTAGGCGGTGGCGGGATAGCTGCCGGCATCCACCGCGCCGTTGCTGACGATGGCAAACAGCTCCAGCGATTGCACCGTCCAGAAGGTGAGAGCGGCGGTGGCGACGAACACGCCCAGAAACAGCACGGTGACCGCGGCCGCGGTCTCCACCAGCAGCACCACCCGGGCCGCGTTCCAGGGGATGGCGGCCGCGGTCAGGCCCCAGGTCAGGATTACCGCCGCCTGCAGCCAGCGCCCCAACCGCGCGAAGGCAAACTCCGAGCCCGCCACCTGCAGCACGGTGTGGCGCGGCCGCAGCAGCAGGCGGTCAAAGTCGCCGCTGCGCACTTGGCGCGAGAAGAGGTCGAAGCCGCGCCCCACCATCTCCGCGGTGGAAAAGCCGAGCATCAGGAGCCCGTAGAGCACGGCCAGTTCAGGGAGCTCCCAGCCGCGCACGTTGCCGAAGCGGCGCACCAGCGCCCATACCCCCACGAACTCCACCGCGGTGATCAGCAGCGTGCCGGCCGCCTGCAGGGCGAACGCCGCCGGGTACTGCAACTGCGCGCGCAGGTAGGCGGCGAGGTAGCGCAGGTAGAGGCGCCCGGCGTCCACCAGCGCCGCCCAGCCGGCGGGGCGCGCCGGCCCGGTGCGCGGAGCACCCTCCCGCGCGCCCCCGTGCGCAGCGTCAGCCGCCGAGCCATCCCCCGCGCGCCCACCCGCGCCGCCGTCGCGGTCAGCCGCCAAGGATCACCACCCGGCGCAGGCCGCGCGCCAGCAGCCAGCGCCCGAGCAGCACCAGCGCCGCCAACCAGCCCAGTTGCAGGCCCAGGCGCAACAGCGCCTCCGCGCCCGCCAGGTGCCCGGTGTAGATGCGGAACGGAACGTCCATCAGTCCGGCCAACGGCAGATAGCCGAGCACCGCGGCCAAGCCGTCCGGCAGCAGCGGCAGCGGCACCACCAGCCCGCCGCCGAACCAGACGATGACCGGCAGTACGTAGCGCGCGCCTTCCGACGACACGGTCCAGAACATCAGGCTCAGCAGAATCGCGGTCACCGCCACGCCCAGCAGCAGCGCCAGCGCGGTGGCCAGCAGGTAGAGTCCGGCGGCCGCCCCGCCGGCCGGCGCGCCCAACGCCCACTCCCCCAGCCCCACCACCGGCAGCAGCGCCACCGCCACCACCAGCATCAGCAGGCAGCGCGGCGCGGTCAGCGCCAGCCGCCACGCCACCATGCGCCAGAACCAGTAGGAGTACAGGTCGATGGGCCGCAGCAGCTCGCCGGCCACCGCGCCGCTGCGCACGCCGTCGGCCAGCTCGTTGTCCAGCCGCATCGGGAACAATCCCAGCAGCGCCTGCCCCAGCCAGACGTAGGGCACCACGTGGTCAAAGTCGAAGTCGGTGGCGTCGGCGGGTCCCGATTCGTAGAACGCCGCCAGCACCATCAGCCGCAGCAATCCCCAGTAGAGCTGGGTGCCGAAGCCGGCGACGGCCGCCACCCGATACTGCAGGGTCTCGCGCCAGCGCATCCGCAGCACTCCCCGGTAGGGGGCCAGGCGGCGGGACAACGTCACTGGTCGGCCAGCTCCAGGTTGCGGTACAGGCGCGCCACCAACTCGTCGATCGGCTGCGGTTCCAGGTACAGGTCGCGCACCTCGTTGGCGCGCGCCACCTCCTCGATGAGGCGCGGCGCGGCGATGCGCGCCGGGTCGTAGCGCAGCACCACCCGCCGGCCCGCGGCGGACACCACGGTGGCCGAGGCGCTGGTGAACTCGCGCACCTCATGCTCCAGGTCCACCGTGAGGATGCGTTCGCGGTCCACGCCGGCGCGCAGCTCGGCCACCGAGCCGTCGAACAGGATGGCCCCGGCGCCGATTACCAGCACGCGCGGGCACAGCGCCTCCACGTCATCCAGGTCGTGGGTGGTGAGAATGGTGGTGACTCCGCGGCGGTGCAGCCGGCGGATAACGTCGCGCACCGCCAGCTTGGCCACCGCGTCCAGGCCGATGGTGGGCTCGTCCAGGAACAGCAGCCGCGGGCGGTGCAGCAGGGCCGCCGCCAGCTCGCACCGCATGCGCTGCCCCAGGCTGAGCTGGCGCACCGGCACCTGCAGCAGCGGGGCGACGGCCAGCAGCTCCACCAGTTCGTCGCGGGCCGCGCGGTAGGCGGCGGGCGCCAACCGATAGACGTCGCGCAGCAGGTCGAACGACTCCACCACCGGCAGGTCCCACCACAGTTGGCTGCGCTGGCCGAACACCACGCCGATGCCGGCCACGTGGGCCACCCGCTCGCGCCACGGTACGCGCCCCGCCACCACGCAACGGCCGCCGTCGGGCACCAGGATGCCCGACAGTATCTTCACGGTGGTGCTCTTGCCGGCGCCGTTGGGGCCGATGTAGCCGACCAGTTCACCCGCCGCAATGCGGAACGACACCCCGTCGAGCGCGGTCACCCACTTGCGCCGCGCCAGCAACCCGCCCAGGGCGCGGCCGCGGCCGGCGCCGCCGGCGGCCACCCGGAACCGCTTGCTGAGATCGGCCACCTCGATCAGGGGAGGGCCGCCCCGAACCGGCGCGCCGCTCTCCGCGGCGGGCGCACTCATGGGAGCAGGTGGAATCGGAGCGACCGCGGCAGGCTCATGCGGGAAGCGCCGAATCTACGGCAACGGGCGCACCGGCGTCAATCCGGCGACTCGGCCTCCGGTCAGACTGGACAGAACGATTACCGGTCAGATTGTGGTCCGGCCAGCGTCGTATCGGCGGACGCCGCGGCGGCAAGTCCACCCTTGCTCTTCCCGGTTGGCGTTTCGCGCGCGACGCTACACGCGGACCGCGGCGCCGGAGCGGGCGGAGTGCTGCGCGGCCAGGGCGAAGCGCAGCACCTCGCGGGCGTCGCGGCCGGACAGGCGCGGCTGCGCGCCGGCCCGGAGCGCCTCGATGCCGTGCCGGGTGGCGTGCACGAAGCTGGATTCCCAGCCGGACTCCAGTAAGCGATAGTCGGTGGTCACGCCGTCGCGGTGGAGTTGCAGCGGCACCACCCGGCCCAGTTGCCCGTGGCCGCGGTTGATCCGAATCACGCCCTTGGTGCCGGTGATCTCGACGCGGTCGTCCTGGGCGTAGTGGTCGGTGTCGACCGCCATCTCCGGCGAGAACACTACCTCCAGGTTGCCGACGCGCCCGCCGGGAAAGCGGAACGACACCAGCGCCGGCGCGTCGAGGGCGTAGTCCTCGACCGGGGTGCTGCCGATCCAGGCGTGCACCTCCTCGGCCTGACCCATGAAGTGCCAGGCGAGCGCAAACTTGTGATGGCCGTCGTCGAACACCAGCGGCCCGCCGCCGTTGCGGGCCGGGTCCAGCCGCCACGCCAGCGCCGCCGGCGGCACCGCCCAGCCGGAATCCGCCCGCCCCACGTGGCTCTTGAGGCGGATGCTGAGCGGCTCCCCGATTGCGCCCTGGTCGACCAGCTTCCTGGCCGCGGCCACCGGCGGGTAGAAGATGAAGTTCTCGTAGACCCGGAACGGCACGCCGGCCTGCGCGGCGGCGTCGATCACGCGGTCGGCGTCGGCCAGCGTCAGCGCGATCGGCTTCTGCAGAAACACCGCCTTGCCGGCGGCGAACGCGGCCAGGGCGACCTCCGCGTGCAGGTGGTGCGGCAGCAGGATCTCGACCAGATCGACCGACTCCAGCGCCAGCAGCTCGCGGTAGTCGGAGCAGATTACCGGCCGGTCCAGCTTCCAGGCCGCGGCGCGCGCGGCCGCCAGCCCCGGCTCCCCGTCGCACAACGCGACGATCTCCGTGTGCGGGTTCCGCAGGTACTCCAACGCGTGCAGGTCGGAGATGCGGCCGGTGCCGACAAAGCCAACTCGAATGTTCTCCACGACTGCGGGCCTCCGTGGCGCCTGCCGGGCGCGCCGGCAGTGTATCACGGCGGGCGCGGCAGGCGCGCGGACGCGGGGCGGATTGACAGGGAGCGGGGATCGGCTCATAACGTGGCGGCAGGAGGTAGCGCTATGCACTACATCGGGCAAACGGCGGCAGGACGGGCGCCTGCCGGAAAGCCGAGCCGCGCGGCGCTTGCGGCGCTGGCAGCCGGACTCGCGTTGTTGCTCACCGCGACGGTCGGTTGGGCCGAGGGGGTCCAGGACGAGGAGACGCAGGAGGTCGCGATCACCCACTACTTCGGGGGTGACCTTGGCCGCGCCGGTCTGGAGGAGATCTTCGCCGCCTTCAAGGAGCAGACCGGCATCACCGTCGTCGACAGTCCGATCGGCCACGAGGACTTCAAGACCGGCATCCTGGTACGCGCCGCAGGCAACAACCTGCCGGACGTGTTCAGCTACTGGGCGGGGGCGCGCACCCAGTTCGTGGTCGACGGCGGCAACCTCGCCATCATCGACGCCATGTGGGACGCGCAGGGTCTGGACGCGGCGGTGGCCCAGTCGGTGGCCGACGGCGCCACCACGTACAACGGCAGCCGCTATCTGGTGCCGTTCGGCTACCACTACGCCGGCATGTTCTACAACGCCAAGGTGATGGCGGACGCCGGGGTCACCGAGTTCCCGGCCGACTGGGACGGGTTCCTGGCGCTGTGCGAGAACCTCAAGGCGCAGGGCATCACCCCGATCGCGCTTGGCTCCATGAACCGCTGGCCGGCGCAATTCTGGTTCGACTACCTGCTGCTGCGCACCGCCGGTCCGGAGTACCGCGCCAGCCTGATGGCCGGCGACGCCTCCTACACCGACGCCGAGGTGCGGCGGGCAATGCAGTTGTGGAAGGAGCTGGTGGACGCCGGCTACTTCGCCGCCAACGCCAACGCCGACGACTGGACCGACGCCTCCGACCGGGTGGCGCGCGGCGACGCGGCGATGACGCTGATGGGCACCTGGATCACCGGCTACTGGAACGGCAACGGCTTGATGGCCGGCGCCGACTACGACTTCTTCGAGTTCCCGACTATCGACGCCGGGGTCCCGAACGCGGTCGTGGGGCCGGTCGACGGCTGGTTGATCGCCGCCAACGCCGAGAATCGCGCCAACGCCGAAGCGCTGGTGGCGTTTCTGGCCAGCGACCCCGCCTCGCAAGCGAAGTGGGCGCAGATCCAAGGCGCGCTGTCGCCCAACGTCAACGTGGACGAGAGCACCTACACTTCGGTGATGCTGCGCGCGCTGGCCGCGGTGGGCAACGCCGACACCTTCGCGTTCAACTACGACCTGGCCACCACGCCGCCGGCAGCCGAGTTCGGCCTGGACATGTTCCAGCGCTTCATGGACGACCCCGCCGGCTACGCGCAGCACCTCGCCGACACCGAGGCGGGGGTCCGCGACGTGTTCGCCAGCCAGTAGTCTTTCAAAGGCAGGGAAGGCGGGGAAGAAGGAGAGGCCGGGAGGGCCGCGGCGTTGCGCACGGTGCGCGCGGCGGGCGCCCGGCCCTCCTCCCGCCGGCCGGACGATGAGACGACAGGATATCTTCTGGCGGAGCGCGCTGCTGTTCCTGCCGCTGTCGGTGTTCGGCGTCTTCGTCGTCTGGCCGCTGCTCAACACCTTCTATTACAGCTTTACCGACTGGAACGGCTTCAACCCCGAGTTCCGCTTCGTGGGGCTGCGCAACTTCGCCGGGGTGGTGACCGACCGCCTGTTCACCAACGCCATCGTCAACACGCTGCTCTGGACGCTGCTGGCGATCGTGCTGCCCACCAGCGGCGGGTTGGCCCTGGCGCTGATGCTCGACGTGCAGGTCCCCGCCGGCAACGCCTTCAAGTCGATCTTCTACCTGCCGATCTGCCTGGCCGCGGTGGTGGTCGGGCAGATCTGGGCCTGGATCTATCAGCCGGACTGGGGGCTTCTCAACGCCGCCATCGGCGTGTTCGCCGGCGCGCCGCCCACCTTCGCCTGGCTGGCGGAGCCGCAAACCGCGCTCTACTCGGTGATCGTCGCCTGGTCGTGGCAACAGATGGGCCTGGCGATGGTGATCTTTCTGGCCGGTCTGACGTCGATTCCGCCCGATCTGCTCGAGGCCGCGGCGATCGAGGGAGCGAGCCGCGCGCAACGCGTCCGCCGCGTGGTAATGGGGCTGCTGCGCCCGGCGACGGTGGTGGCGGTGGCATTGTCGGTGATCAACTCGCTCAAGGCGTTCGACATCCTGTTCATCATGACCGGCGGCGGGCCGTTCCATTCCTCCGACACGCTGGCGATGTACATGTACAGCGAGTCGTTCAAGAAGTACCGCATGGGCTACGGCAGCTCGATCTCGGTGATTCTCTTTCTCATGACGCTCAGCGTGATCGCCGTCTACTTTCGCCAACTCAAGAAGCTGGACGAGCTGTATGACTGACGCGGGGCGCGGCCGTAGCGTGTTGTTCGCCGGCCTGGTGGTGCTGGCGGCGCTGTTTCTCGCCCCGACCGCGGGCGTGGTGCTGAGCGCCTTGAAGAGCACCCGCGACATTGCCTTCGGCACCTTGTGGGCGATTCCCCGGCGAGTCGATCTGTCCAACTTCGCGGTGGCGCTCGGTCACCCCTCGGTCGGCAGATACTTCGTCAACACCGTGCTGGTCACCGCGCCGGCAACGCTGGGGTCGATCGCGCTGGGCATCATGGGCGGCTACGTATTCGCCAAGCTGCCGTTCCGCGGCAGCGAGCTGCTGTTCCTGGTGATCGTCTCGGGGATGTTCTTTCCGCCGCAAATCGTGCTGGTGCCGCTGTTTCGCCTGTTCAACCAACTCGGGCTGCTCGACACCTTGTGGCCGATGATCATCGTCCACGCGGCGATGGGCATCCCGATCTGCACGCTGCTGCTGCGCAACTTCTTTGCCACGGTTCCCAACGCGCTACGCGAGGCCGCGGTCGTCGAGGGCGCGCACGAAGGGCAGGTGCTGGCGCGGGTGGCGCTGCCGCTCAGCCTGCCGGCGCTGGCGGTGTTGGCTACCCTGCAGTTCACCTGGATCTGGAACGACTTTCTGTGGCCGCTGATCTTCGTCAACAGCGACGCCAAGCGCACCATCATGCTGGGGATCGTGTCGCTGCGCGGCCAGTACACGGTGGCGTGGGGCGTGCAGGGGGCGCTCTCGCTGCTGGCCAGCCTGCCGACGCTGATCGTGTTCCTGTTCTTCCAGCGCTTCTTTATCAAGGGAATGGCGATGGGCGCGGTCAAAGGGTAGAATCAGGCCGGGGCAGGGAAAGTGACGCGCTACTTCAACACCGCCGGCCCGGTGGTCGCCGCCGACCACTACCACGTCCCGCCGCTGCAACGCCTGGACTTGGCCGAGCTGCTGACACTGATCCGGCAGAAGAAGTACTTCGTGCTGCACGCGCCGCGGCAGAGCGGCAAGACCTCCGCGCTGCTGGCGCTGCGCGATCTGTTGAACGGCGGGACGGAGGGCGCCTTTCGTTGCGTGTACTTCAACGTGGAAGGCGCCGGCCCGATGGGCGACGACGTCGACCGGGCAATGCGGACGGTGCTGGACGAGATGGCGGGATGGGCGGAGGCGACGCTGGGCGACCGGCTCCCGGATGAAGCGTGGCCCGCCATCCTGGAGCGATCCGGGCCCGGCAGCGCGTTGCGCAGGGTGCTGACGCGCTGGGCCGCTGCCGACGCCAAGCCGCTGGTGCTGCTGATCGACGAGATCGACGCGCTGGTCGGCGACGCGCTGCTGGCGGTGCTGCGCCAGTTGCGCGCCGGCTACGTGCTGCGCCCGCGGCAGTTCCCGCAGAACGTGATTCTGTGCGGCGTCCGTGACGTGCGCGACTACCGCGTCCACTCGCGTTCCGAGAACCGGGTGGTCGGCAGCCCGTTCAACGTCAAGGCGGAGTGGTTACGGCTGGGCGACTTTGCGGAGGCGGAGGTGCGCGCGCTGCTCGGCCAGCACGGCGCCGACACCGGGCAGGCGTTCACGCCGGAGGCGGTAGCGGCGGTATGGGAGCAGACGCGCGGGCAGCCGTGGCTGGTGAACGCGCTGGCATATGAGGCGTGCTTCCGCAGCAAGGCGGGGCGCGACCGCAGCCGGCCGATTACCGCCGCCGCTATCAGCGCGGCGCGGGAGCAACTGATCCTGCGCCGCGAGACGCATCTGGATCAGTTGGCGGACAAGCTGCAGGAAGAGCGGGTGCGGCGGGTGGTGGAACCGCTGCTCAGCGGCGGCCGCAGCCGGTCGAGCGTGCACGATCTGGACTACGCGCGCGATCTGGGGCTGGTAGCGCGCGACCGGCCGGTGCGCCTCGCCAACCCGATCTACGCCGAAGTGGTACCGCGGGAGTTGACCCGGATCACTCAGGATGAGTTGACGGAGGATGCGGCGTGGTACGTGGACGCCGCCGGCGGCCTGCAGGTGAACGTTCTGATGGCGAAGTTCCAACAGTTCTTCCGCGAGCACTCCGAGCATTGGCGGCAGCGCTTCCAGTACCAGGAGGCGTGGCCGCAGCTGCTGCTGCAGGCGTTCCTGCAGCGGATCGTCAACGGCGGCGGGAGGATCGACCGGGAGTACGGGCTGGGCCGCGGGCGTACCGACCTGCTGATCGAGTGGCCGCAGGGGGGCGCGAACGGCGGCGCGGCGCGCTACGTAGTCGAGTGCAAGGTACGGCGCGGGGACCTGCAGCGAACCATCACCGAGGGGGTGGCGCAGACCGCCGGCTACCTGGACCGCTGCGCCGCTGAGGCCGGCCACCTGGTAATCTTCGACCGCGACGCCGCCCGGAGTTGGGACGAGAAGGTGTTCCACGACCAGCGGCAGGCGCGTGGCGGCGTCAGCATCCAGATCTGGGGCATGTGAAGATGGGGCCGGCTAAGCTATGACGGAGGTTCCCGCCTATCCGCGCATTCCCTACGGCGAGGCCGACATCATGCGCATTCTACGCAACGGCTGGAATCCGACTCCTTCCGGCTTCGGAACTTACGCCGCGGAGGCGTCGCCGCCCCGTCTGTTGCGGACGCCCTGTCAGCGGTTCCCGACGAGGAAGACCTTCATCACTTCGTCGCCGAGGTGGTTGATCACCTTGACGGCGATGCGGCCGGAGGCGGGGCGCTCGAAGGGGCGGGACGTGTCGCTGCGCAGCGTCTCCCAGGCGTCGCGGTCGATCTCGGCCTTGAGGGTAGTCTTGAGCGCCTTGTAGGGGTCGTTGGCGCCCAGGAAATAGGCGTGGCGAACGAAGAAGCTCTCCTCGTTGTAGTCGGTGTCGATGAACCAGCAGGCGATCCCTTCGGGGCCGTCGCTGCGGATTTCGCCGGTGCCGGGATGGAACACGTCCACGCCGTTCACCTTGACCCGGAAGCGCCCGTCGCCGTCCGGCAGGATGTCGACGTCGGGCTCGCCGAAGATCACGAACAGGTTGCCGGCGCCGGTGTTCTTCAGGGCGCCGGCCATGTGCAGGTCGGCGTTCATGCGCGCCTTGAGCACCGGGACGCGGGCGAGGCGGCGGAACTCGGAGGCGTGCGCCTCGTAGCTGAACGCGCAGGCGATCAGCACGTCGAATTCGGAGTCGGCGGCTTCGCGGGCGGCAACGACCAGCTCGGCGCGGGTGACGGTGCCGAACTCGGGGCCGATGAAGATGCCGGCGCGGCGTTCGGCGCCGGAGTCGCCCTCGACGTAGCGGCCCTCGGCGCAGATCAGTTCGCCGGGCCAGGGGGTGAGCGCGGTGAAGTCGATGCGGTCTTCCTTGTGGGCCTGCTGCACGCCGGCGGTCGCGAGGTGCTCCAGGATCGTGGCGGCGAAGTCCTGCTGCGGCGCGCCGTAGCCGGTGCGGCTCTCGGCCAGGTGGTCGATCGGTTCGTCGTTTTCGTCGACGCCGAGGGTGCGGTGCGGCGCCAGGCTGTCGACCGTGAACGGGCCGGCGACGCGGACGACGGCGCGGTCCTCGTAGGGCTTGTCGTAGAGGTATTCGTAGTCGGCCTTGGCGGCGATACAGGAGTCGATCTCCCGCTGCCGGGCGATGCGCGCTTCCCACCAGCGGCGGTGCAGGCCGGCGGCGCGGGCGTCCCACTCGTCTTCCGCTTCGCGGGGGACTTCCCACTCCTCCCAGGAGCGGCCGAGGGCGGCGTTCAGTTGAACGCGCAACGGCTCCAGCTTCTCTTGCCAGCGCTCGTAGATCACGTCGATCTCGCCGTTATTGGCGATTGCCTTGAGGGTGATGTGCGGCACGCGCTCGTACACGAACCCGTGCCGAATGTCGCCGCGCGTCGGGTGGTCCGAGGGAACGGATTGCGAGAGTTCCGCTTCCTTGCGCCGCCCCTCCACGCTGTCGGCGAGCAGGTAGTAGGGATAGCGCGCCCCCATCACGCGGGAGCGGGCCAAGGCGAGCGCGACGCGCGAGGTGTCGATGGTGATCCAGCGTCGCCCCCACTGCTCGGCGACGAAAGCGCTTGTGCCGGACCCGCAAGTGGGATCAAGCACCAAGTCGCCAGGATCCGTGGTCATGAGTATGCAACGAAGAATGGGCGCTTCCGCGGTCTGCACAACATAGCTCTTCCTGTATGACACTGGCGAGTCATTCCATTGGTTCGTCCTCTTCCGAAATGGGAAGTCGTCATAGTACAAGCGATAGCTAAGACTCTGGCCCTCCGATTGGAGTCTTCCAATGGAAGAGAGTAAGCGGAGCTTCTGTTCACTGACAACCCAAGAACCCCGACTTGGGGGATCGAATGAACGTCCTTCATGATCGAATTCGTACACCGTGTTTGGAGAATATGAAGGTGCCAGTAAGGAGAACATCCGGTAGTATCTCGTGCCATCGGGATGTGTGGGACTCTGGAAGTCTCCGGTTCGTATCTTCTCCCAGTCTCCGTCAGGAAACATCGCGTATGGTCCATGGGATGATACTTGGGACACGTCGTTCGCCTCAAAAAGGTGACGAAACTTGAGGTGCTCGCGGTCTTTGGCATAGAACAAGATATTGTCGTTCATCGTCTCGAGGTAACGTGCACCTAGGGGAATGCTCTTTTTCCTGAACGAAATGTCGGCTACGAAATTGGCATTGCCGAATACCTCATCCAGGAGATTTCTGACGTAGTGCGAGTTTTCGGAATTCATCTGGACGAAAATGGCGCCAGTTGAACTTAGTAGGTCGCGCGCCACTAGCAGCCGGTCACGCAGATAGGTCAGGTACGAGTGAATGCCGTCGCGCCACGTGTCGCGGAACGCCTTGACCTGCTCCGGCTCGCGGGTGACGTGCTCGGCCTTGCCGTCGCGCACGTCGCGGCTGGTCGTCGACCACTGGAAGTTGGAGTTGAACTTGATGCCGTAGGGCGGATCGAGATAGATGCACTGCACCTTGCCGCGCAGCCCCTCGCGCTCGGCCAGCGACGCCATCACCTGCAGGCTGTCGCCCAGGATCATGCGGTTCGACCAGTTGGCGTCGTGGCGGTAAAACTCGGTGCGGGCGTCGCCGTCCGGCAGGCCGTTGAAGTCGGCGAACAGGTCGGGCTGCTCGTCCGCCTCCCGCTCCGCCGCCTTGCTGCGCCGCAGCAGGTCGTCGATCAGCGCCTTGGGGTGGACCTTCTCCTGGATGAACAGCGGCGGCGCCTGGACCACCAGATCGGCGGAGTCCTGCTCATCCTTGCCGCGCCACACGAGTTGCGGATCGAGGTCGCGGTTGCGCCGCTCATAGGCGACTCGGACCGGCGCCTGGTCCGCCTTCTCCATCATCGACCGGTACTCGGCGGTGGGGATGTTCCTGCGCGACGCCTCATCGTGCGTAATCGTCTCGACCGCCTTGGGCGCTTTCCGCGTTGTCTTCGCCATCTATCGGTAATCTCCTCCGTCATCAAACGACGATTGCGTCTCTCTTTACGTAGTCGCGTATCTCGGCGCGAACGTCCGCGTCGAAGAGACGCAGGTCGTATATCCTGGTGAGAGCCTGCCCGAACCGGAAGACGGCCTCGACCAGCTTCTCAGGGGTGGTGTCGAGGCAGAAAGCGCCGCCGTCCCATTGCAATCCGCATTCGCCCATGATGCGTTCGAGCAGCCTCCCGCGGCTTCCCTCCATGAACGAGTCGACGTCGTGCTCGTAGCTGACGCGCATGAGCGTATGGCCGCGATCCGACAGCCGCACGCCGCCTGACGGCGCCTCCAAAACGTGGATGGGATAGCCGTCCCCGTCGGGGAAGCGGAACGGCGTCCGCAGCATCAGCGCGCCGTCCGGGCGGCGCTGCAGCTTTACGTCCTCACAGAGACTCTCGCACAGGAGCTTCGCCAGCGCGTCCACGTCGATCGTCATGAGACTGCTTCCAGTTCGGGGCGTAACTGGTCGATGCGCAGCAATTCGCCGGCGGTGAACAGGTGCTCGTGAAGCGATGAGCGGCCTGCGTAGTCAAGGGGGCCGATCTTGGTTTCCGCGTGTTCGGAGAGCGCGGCGATGATGCTGCTGGCCGGGACGCGCCGCGGCTGCCGCGCACCACACGCTTCCTGACGAAAGTCGAGGGTGAGCCGGGTGCCCATCGCCCGGGGCTCCACGCCCATGATTCCCGGCGTGATGGCGGCCAAGTATTCCTCGACGGTCGTCTTGTCCCTGCGGTCGAGGTTGGACAGGACGCTCGCCAGGTTGCCGCCGTCCCGCTTCAGCAGGTCGCCGGGGTCGGGCGCCTGAAGACTGCGGATCGCCTCCGGGTTCAGATTGTAGAAACCCGTCCCCGACAGGGCGTCGTAGACCGGGCGGAACGCGGGGAGTCCCGACATGGCGACCAGATAGAGGCGATCGCTTACGCAGGCCGGCGGATTGGGAAGCGTGCTGGCGACCACGGCGCCGTCCTCGACCCGGTAATGGTCTTTACCGTCCGCGCCGGCTACGAAGCACTCCTCTTGCTGTACGCCGTAGCCGCCGCGCGGCTTTGCGCCGACCCGGAACGCATACCAGCCTTCGCAGGGAAGTTGCAGATCGAGCCGGATGCCGAAGTGATTGGGGTGGCCGCCGGAACGCCGGCGCACCTCCCGGATGCCGCCACGCTCGCGTAGCGCGTGTTCCAGGGAGAAGCGGAGCGCCTCGGCCACGAAGCGCAACGCGTCCAGAAAGTTGCTCTTGCCGCTGCCGTTCGGGCCGACCAGAAAGGAGAGCGGCGCCGGCCGCACGTCGCACGCGGCGATGCTCTTGTAGTTCCGCAGGCGAACGCGGGTAACCAGCCGGGAATCGCCAGCCTCGGCGCCGTTCACGGCACTGCCCGTCACCTGTACGGCCTTCACGGCATTCCCCTGATGTCGAAGTCCAGAGCCCTGTGCAGGCGCTTGAGCTTCTGGCCGTCGAAGCGCCGTACCCCAACGCCGTCTTGCCCGCGGCCGATCGCATATGCCGCGAGGTCGTCCGGGGCGTACTCGCTCAGGACGAACGCATCAACGGCCTCTTTGCTCTGCGTTGTCAGGAACACCTGCACGTTGTGTTCGCGGGCAAGCTCCTGCACGACGCGGGTGAACTTGGCGAGAAGTTGCGGGTGAATGGCGCTCTCGAACTCGTCGATCAAGAGCACGCCGCCTTGAACGCCGGCAAACAGCAGCCCAATCTCGAAGACCCGCCGCATCCCGCTACCGAACGACGACAGATCTGGCGCCCGCTCGAAATCGACGTGATTCACCAGGAACCGGCGATGATCGTCCGCCATCTCGATGTTGGCGATGCCCGGATCGAGGCGCGTCTTGATGAGGTCGATCACCTTGGCTTTCGCGCCCGCATCCGGTGCCGCTCCATTGGCTTGCTCCGGAGCCAGGCGGTTGGCGCCAAAGGAGCTGGTCAGCGCGGCGCGGCACAGCCAGTTGCGCCCCTCGAAGAGCGCTCGGTGCGGCTGGTCGGAGAACAGCGCGACGACGGTGCTATGCGTCTGTCCACCATAGCCCGACTCGATCAAGAGCCGTGCGAGAAACGACGTGTGGTCCTCTATGTCGTTGCCGGGATCGTCCACGCGCCGGATCGTAAGCCGTGCCGCGTTTTCCGGCAGTCGATCGAAGTTCCCGGAAACGTCGATGCGCGGCTGAATCTGGTCCACAAGCCACGCCGGGTTGGGCTCCCCATCGAATCGACCGCGGGAGCGCAGGGTATCCAGCAGCGCCATCTCGTCGTTCTGATGGGCCAGCAGGTAAATCGCTTCCAATACGGAGGTCTTGCCGGCGTCGTTGACACCGGCGATCACGTTGATGCGGCACAGGTCTTCGAGAACCAGACCGTCTACGCCGCGATACTCGTCAATACGAACGGTCGAGAACTGGCATCGCGGCGACTCGGTGAACGGTTGCCACGGCAGCCGCTCGCCGGATATGGAGGGCCGCCGCTTGCCCCGCGCTTGTTCCGGCTGCTCATCACTCGTCGTCGTCTTCTCCGCCGTCTCGAACAGATCGACTTGAAGCTGCGATGACTGGTCCGGGTCGGGGCACAACTGGTCGATGCGCAGCAGTTCGCCGGCCGTGAAGAGGTGATCGCGAATCGAGGACCGGCCCGCTTCATCCAAGGGGCCGATTCTGGTTTCCGCGTGTTCCGAGAGTGCGGCGATGATCGACGTGTCGGAGATGGTGTCGTTGTCGAGCAGGTCGGCGCTGTGGCTGCTGACGATTACCTGCGCGGATTGGCTGGCCTCCGTCAAACTGTCGATGAGCACTCCGGCGGCGGCGGGGTGCAGGGCGATTTCCGGCTCCTCAATGCCGACCAGGGCTGTCCCGGCGGCCCCATTGCCGCCGTTTCCCTGGAACAGCGCGACCAGGACGCCGAGCGCGCGCAAGGTGCCGTCGGACATGCTGCTGGCCGGGATGGGCTGCGGATGCTGCGCGCCACGCACTTCCTGACGAAAGTCGAGAGTGAGCCTGCTCCCGATCGTCCGGGGCGCAACGCCCGTGATTCCTGGCGTGATGGCAGCCAGATATTCCTCGACGGTCGTCTTGTCTCTGCTATCGAGCTTGGCGAGGACGCTCGCCAGGTTGCCGCCGTCCCCCTTCAGCAAGTCGCCGGGGTCGGGCGCCTGCAGATCACGGATCCCGTGCGGGTTCAGATTGTAGAAACCCATCCCCGACAAGGCGTCGTAGACGGGACGGAACGCGGGGAATCCCGACATGGCGACCAGATAGAGGCGATCGCTTGCGCAGGCCGGCGGATTGGGAAGCGTGCTGGATACCACGGCCCCGTCCTCGACCCGGTAATGGTCGTGACCGTCCGCGCCGGCCACGAAGCACTCCTCCTGCTGTACGCCGTAGCCGCCGCGTGCCTTTGCGCGGACCCGGAACGCGTACCAGCCTTCGGAGTGCGGAAATTGTAGATCGAGCCGGATGCCGAAGTGGTTGGGGTGGCCGCCGGAACGCCGGCGCACCTCCCGGATGCCGCCACGCTCGCGTAGCGCGTGGTCCAGCGAGAAGCGCAGCGCCTCGGCCACGAAGCGCAATGCGTCCAGGAAGTTGCTCTTGCCGCTGCCGTTCGGGCCGACCAGAAACGAAAGCGGCGCCGGCCGCACGTCGCAGGCGCCGATACTCTTGTAATTCCGCAGGCGAACGCGGGTCACCAGCCGGGAGTCGGCAGCGCCATCGCGGCTCATAGGGCCGCGTCCTGCTGGTCGGAGGGTTTGTCGAGGCACTCACCAAGACCCATTTCGGCGAGGAACTGCGATGGTCCTTGGGGGTGTCCGTGGTACTCCAGCGACCTGGTCAAGGTGAGCGTTTCGCTTGCGCGGGTAATCGCCAGGAAGCAGTTTCTGCGTTCATCCTCCAGTGCGCTGCTATGCGGTCCCCGGCGCAGAGTATGAAACGACGGCAACACCTCCTGCGCCAAGCCGATCAGATAGACGTGCCTGAACTCCGGACCTTTCGCGCGGTGCACGGTCATGCAACGCACGGCGTCCTTCCCTGGGTTCCGTTCCTTCGATGTCAGACCGAGTTGCGGAAGATAGTCGTGTAGCTTGATGCCGGCGCCGTGCTCGCGCATGATCTCGTCATGTAGCGTCCGCCACGTCTCAATCTCCTCGCTGGTGATCGCAGCGTCGCTGTCGCCCGACCACTCCTTCCAACCTCTGTCGAGGAAGGCGTCAACGACGGCCGGAAACGCAAGGGCATCAACCAGGTCGGACCGAATAGTGTCCAGCGCAATGGCGGTTCGCTTGGTGGTAGCCGTCCGCGCTGCAGCGTCAGCCCACGAACGCAGAAAATCGCCGCCGTCCAGCGCCGCGGCCGCCGCGACGTTCTCCGATTCGAGGATCGCTCCGCTCAGGACGTTCCATGCCAGACACAGCCTGCGCAGGATCGTTCGGTCGTGCCGGGCATTGGCCAGCCGCAGCGCATACAGGATCGTACATACGGCAGGAGACTCGAATTCGCCTATCCTTTGGGGCACGTGGACGTCAAAGCCGGCCTTCCGCAGCGAGACAGCGGCACCCTCGATCAGCTTTACCGTACGTGCAAGGACAACACAATCGGCAGGAAGTAACTTGCGATCGATCAGATCCTGCGCTACGAACTCGGACTCCTTTTCAGGTGACTTGAGTATCTGGTAACGTACGACATCGCATTGCACGGTGCCGATCGATTGAGAGCTGATCGGCTCCTTGCCTCCCGTCCGTAGCGTGTTGCGCGCGATCAGCCGATTGGCGAGAGTCACGATAGACGGTGGGCAGCGGTAGCACTCCGGCAACTGGATGGTGGTCGGCTGATAATCCCGCCGCAACGTGTTGAGCCGTTCCGGGCTGGCGCCATTCCACGGGTGGATCATTCGGTCGTCGTCCGCGGCCACAGACAGATTGCGCCGCGGCGCCGGTGCTATGAGACGCAGGAGCTCGTATTGCGCCCTGGTCGTGTCTTGAAACTCGTCGACGCAGACGTATGGCCAACTGATGCGCAGTACGCGCGCAACGCCGGGCCGTTCCGCGAGAAGACGACGGGCAAAGTGCACGAGGCTGCCGAAATCCATCCGGTTGGCCGCTAGCAGAGATTCACAGTAACCCTGGTAGAAGATTGGAATCCAGGCCGGGGTATTTGGCAAGGACGGTGCATGAGGCCCCCCGTCGTACGATTCGGCGAACAGCCGATCGACCAGGTGCAGGAGATTCTTGCGGTCCGCAGGCGGCAAGTCCGTACCGGCGGGCAGTTTCGCGATCGCCTCTTCGAGCACGGCGATACGGTCCTCGTCTTTGGTAAGCAGGATGAAGTCGGGCCGCAGGCCCACGTGGCTGCCGTGCTGGCGCAGGAGGTTGGTGGCGAACCCGTGGATGGTGCGCACACGGACGTGTTCCGCCCGCTGGCCGAGCAGCCTATCGACCTGCTCCCGAATCTCAGCGGCCGCCCCGTCGGTGGACGTGAGCGCCAGCACCGAGGCGCGGTCGTCCGCTTCGATCAGCTTGGCAACGCGCAACGCCAAGACCGTAGTCTTGCCGGACCGCGGCCCTGCCAGCACGAGCAGCGGCCCATCGGGCCAGTCTACAGCCGTGCGCTGGTTCTCATTCAACGTATCGAAGCCGGCGGTGATGGTCATGGGTTGGCCGGGGAGTGGGCGGCGATTGCGGCGTCGAGGTTTTCGAGCATGGTGTAGGCGTCGGTGAACTCGGCGAAGGCCCAGCGGCCGTAGCCGCCGAGGCGGTTGACGGCCGGGACCCACAGCTTGTCCATCGCCTCTTTCTTCTGCTTGGCGTCCTCGCGGCGGTAGCCCTTGATCTCGACTATCAGATGGAGCGGGTCGTCTTCGCCGCGGCCGTCGTCCACCAGCACGATGAAGTCGGGGACGTAGGCGCGCGCTTCCGAGCCGGCGCGGTAGGGGACTTCCAGGCCGAGGCCCTGGTTCTTGACGTAGGCGCGCACGCGCGGATGCGACTCGGCAACGCGGCACAACTCCGCTTCCCAGTCGCTGTCGCACACCGCCCAGTCGACGTGGCAGCGGCGCGCGTCGGTCCGGTAGCGCGTCTTCTTCGAGGTGGTAAAGTTGACGTGCGCGGTGGAGCCGGACGGGTTGTAAGGGTCGAGCACGGCGGTGATCGCGCGCTCACCGAGGTTGCGGGCCACGATCCCGTGCGTGATGCGCCGGCAGGCGTTGTCCGCCAGTTCACGATAGATCAACTGCGCCGGAAAGGTGCCGCCTTCGCAGACCAGGTGATCGTCCAGCCAGCGGCGGGTGATGCGCTTGAGTTGCCCGAACAGGTACAGCTTCGGCTCGTCGTTCGCGTCGCGCCAGTGGCGCTCGATCAGCTCCTTGGTCAGGTGGTAGACGATGGTCGAAGGCCGCTCCTCCCCGAGGTGTTTGAGCGACAGGTCGGCGCCCTCGCCGATGATGCCCTCGTTGCGGGTGACCGACGGCCCGACCAGCTCCGGCGTGAGCACCAGCGTCGAGTCATCGTTGAACGTCGCGTCCAGGTGCTCGTCCGGCAACTCCACCCGATAGCCCCGCACGCGCGGAAAGCGGATCTCGCAGGCGTCGCGGTCCGGGGTGACGGCGGTGACCTGCACCGTCTCGCGCGGCGGCTGCGGCGCCACCACCACCGGCTTGGCGGTAAAGTCGAACGGCACGCCGAGCACGTCGGCGTACTCGACGTCGAACAACCCCTCCTCGTTGAGGTCGTAGCTCTGCCGGCGTAGCGCGCGGCCCACCACCTGCTCGCACAGGAGTTGCGTCCCGAACGCGCGCACGCCGAGCACGTGGGTGACGGTGCGCGCGTCCCAGCCCTCGGTGAGCATGGCGACCGACACCACGCAACGCGTCTCGCCTCCGAGCCGGCCCGGCGCGCCGACCGTGTTCATCACCTCGCGCAGCAGGTCCTGGTCGGTCAAGCCCTCCGCCCGGCGGCGGTCCCCGGTGCGCTCGACGATCTCGCGGCGGTAGCGCTCGATCTCGTCGCCGGCGGCGGCGCGGAAGTCGGCGCCGAGCGCCTCCCCGGAGTCGAGTTGCTGGCTGTCGATCAGCAGCGTGCGCGGGCGCGCCAGCGGCTTGCCGTGCCGGTCGAAGTTGCGGAACAGCGGCAGCCGCCCGTTCTCCAGCGTGGTCGAACCGTCGTCGTGGCGGCGCTCGAAACCGGAGACGTAGTCGTACACCAGCTTCGAGGTGGAGGTGTTGTTGCACACCACGATAAAGCAGGGCGGCGCCTCGATGCCGGCCTCCCGCCACTGCTCGAAGGTCGTGGCGTAGTGGCCGTAGAGCGCGTCCAGCGCGGTCTGCAGCTCCACCGGGATGCTGAGCGGGTCGAGGCCGCCCGCCTTGCCGCGGCCCTTGCGCGGCATCCGCTTGCCGATGTGCTCCCACAGGTTGCGGAAGCGGGGCACGTCGGCGCCGGGGATGTTGTCTGCCACCGGCACGCGCGGCAGCTTGACGATGCCGCACTCGATGGCGTCGAGCAGCGAGAAGTCGCTCATCGTCCACGGGAACAGCGTCCCTTCGGCGTAGCCGGAGCCGCGCAGGAAGAAGGGCGTCGCCGACAGGTCGATCACCCGGCCCAAGCCGAGCCGCCGCCGCACCGCCTCCAAGCCGGTCAGCCACACGCGCGCCGCCTCCCGGTTGCGCTCCGCCTCCTTGCGGTCGTCGCCGGTCAGGTCGCCCTCCGCGCTCTCCTCCGGCGGGCGCTCGCGGTAGCAGTGGTGCGCCTCGTCGTTGAACGCCATGAGGTTCTTCATGCCCATCAGTTCCGGCATCACGCGCTGCATCATCTGGCCCTCGGTCTCGGTCGTGCTCAGCTCCGGGCCGCGGCCCTGCAGCAGGTCGCGCCCGCCTTTCGACACGTCCAGGGTCTCGCGCCGCATCAGGGCGTGGTAGTTGGTGATGACGATGCGCGCCCGGTCCATGGCGCCGAGCAGGTCGTTCGGCACCAGCCCGCGGCTGCGGTAGTAGCTGTCCGGGTCGTTGGGCAGGAGCACGCGCAACCGGTCGCGGATGGTGAGGCCGGGCGTGACGATCAGGAAGCCGCGCGTGAACCGGCGGCTGCCGGGGCGGCGCGCGGCGTTGACGGTCTGCCAGGCGATGAGCATGGCCATGACCGTGGTCTTGCCGGCGCCGGTGGCGAGCTTCAGGGCGAGGCGGGGGAGACCGGAGTTGGCCTGGTCGTTGGCCGCCTGCAGGTGCTCCAGGAAGCGGCGCCCGGCCGCCGAGTGACGGGCCGCCTCGGTGAGCCAGATCACGGTCTCCGCCGCCTCCACCTGGCAGAAGAACGGGCGGATGCCGGCGGTCGCGCGGCGGCGCCAGTGGCGCAGCAGGCGGGCGGTCTCGGGCGTGACGCGCCAGCGGGCGGGCGGCAGCGCGCGCCAGGCGTCGACCTGCCGCCGCAGGCCGTTGATCACCGGCGTCGGATCGTATTGCTGGCCATCGGTCTCCAGCCGCTCCGCCTCCGGGTCGAACACGATGCGGCGTTGGCTGCGCTGCTTGCGCGGGGCCGGGATCGGCGTGATGAGCGCCACCGGCCGCCGTGAGTCGACGATCCGGTTGGTCGGCTGGTTGTCGCCGTCCAGCTCCCAGTGCCGCTCGGGATACTCGTACGGCGAGTTCAGAACCGGCTTGCGAAAGAAATCATCCATCGGCGGCCCGACATAGTGACCCCTCCGTGACGATGATTCAAGCGCCACCGGAGTGTGCTCGCCCCAGCATCCGGTCGCTCGTAGCGCGCTGGCGCCCGGGCGCGCGTGGACCGGGCGAGTCGCGCCGTGGTATGACCGACCCGTGATCTCGTTGCGCGTCAACGGCGCCGTTCACCGGGTGGCGGCGGCGGCGGATACCCCGCTACTGCTGGTGCTACGCAATGATCTGCGGCTCACCAGCCCCAAGTACGGCTGCGGCGCGGAGCAGTGCGGGGCCTGCATGGTGCTGATCGATGGCAGCCCGGCGCCCACTTGCCGGCTGCCGGTCGCCGCTGCCGCCGGACGCGACGTCGTGACCGTGGAGGGGCTCGCGCCGGGCGGTGAACTGCATCCCGTTCAGCAGGCGTTCATCGACGGCAACGCGGTGCAGTGCGGTTATTGCGCCGGCGGCGTGATGATCGCCGGCGCGGCGCTGCTGGCGCGCAACCCGGCGCCGACGCGGGCGCAGGTGCAGGCCGCCCTGGACCGCAACGTCTGCCGTTGCGGGGCGCACAACCGCATGATTGCCGCCGTGCAGCGGGCAGCCGGCCGGGGAGCGGCGGCCGGGCGCGACCCGGCCCCGCCCGGCGCGCGGCCGGGCACGTGACCGCCACGCTCGGCGGCCGGCTGCGGTTTGCCGCCGACGGCACGGTGACCGTACTCAGCGGCAAGGTGGAGCTGGGGCAGGGGCTGCGCGATGCCCTGACCTTGATTTGCAGCGCGGAGCTTTCCCTGGACCCCGGCCGCATCCGCGTTCTGTGCGGCGACACCGACCACACCCCGGACGACGGCCTCACCGCCGGCAGCAACTCGATGGAGCGCACCGGCGCCGCGGTGCGCGCCGCGGCCGTGGCGGCCCGGGAAGAGCTGCTGCGCCGGGCGGCGGCGCGCTGGCAGGCGCCGGTGGGCGAGCTCGAAGCGCATGCCGGCTGCGTGCGGCGGCGCGGAGGCGGCGGCCCGGATCTCGATTACTGGACACTGCTCGACGTGCCGCTAATAGCGCCGCTGCCGCCCGCGCCGCCGGGACGCGCGCCGCGGGCGCGCGTCGCCGCCCTGGTGCGTGGCGGCGACACCTTCGTGCACGACCTGCGGCTGCCGGGAATGGCGCATGGACGGGTGCTGCGGCCACCCGGTTATCTGCAACGGTTGGAGCGCATCGAGCACGCCGCCGCCCGCGCCATGCGCGGCGTGCTGGCCGTAGTGGTGGACGGCAGCTTCGCCGGCGTGGTGGCGGAGCGCGAGGAGCAGGCCATCGCCGCCGGCGACGTGCTGGCGGCCGGAGCCCGCTGGCAGGCGCCCCCGGCCGCGGCCGCCCTGCCCGCCTCCGGCCGCGCCGCGCTGGCGCAAGCCGAATCGATCCCCACGACCGTGCTCGACCGCGGGCCGGCGCCGGACCAAGCCGCCGCGGCAACGCTCAGCGCCACCTATTCGCGGCCGTTCCTGCTGCACGCGGCGCTGGGCCCCTCCGCGGCGGCGGCGCGCCTGGACGCGGCGGGCCGCCTCACCGTCTGGTCGCATACCCAGGGGCCGTTCCAACTGCGCGCCGCGTTGGCCGAGGCGTTGGCGCGCGAGGCGGCCGGCATCCGGGTCATCCACGTCGACGGGGCCGGCTGCTACGGCCACAACGGCGCCGACGACGTAGCGCTGGACGCGGCGCTGCTGGCCCTGGCGGTGCCGGGGCGGCCGGTGCTAATCAAGTGGACGCGGGCCGACGAGAACCGCTGGGAGCCGTTCGGCAGCGCCATGATCGTTACCTGCAGCGCCGGCCTGGACGCCGCCGGCGACGTGCTGAGCTGGCGCCATGAAGTGCGCAGCCACGCCCACGGTACGCGCCCGCACGGCACGCCGGGACACTCCACGCTGCTCGCCGCCTGGCACCGGCGCCGGGCGCTGGCGCCGCCGCCGGCGCGCAATGGCAGCGACCTGACCGCAGGACCGCAGCGCAACGCCGAACCGCCCTACCGGTTCCCGCAGGTCAAGGTCGTCACTCAGTTCGTACCGCAGGCTCCGGTGCGGGTCTCCGCGCTGCGCAGCCTCGGCGCCTACGCCAACGTGTTCGCCGCCGAGTCGTTCATGGATGAGCTGGCCGCCCGCGCCGGCGCTGACCCGGTAGCGTATCGCCTGCGGCACCTGAGCGACCGGCGCGCGCGCGAGGTGCTCACCGCGGCGCTCGCCGCGGCCCCCGCCGCCCGGCGCGGGGCGTACCGCGGGCGCGGGGTAGCGCTGGCGCGTTACAAGAACCTGCAGTGTTACGTCGCCGTGGTATGCGACGCAGCGGTGGATCCCGGTTGCGGCAGCATCCGCCTGGAGCACGCCGCGCTTGCCGCCGACGCCGGGCGGATCATCGACCGCGACGGGCTCGCCAACCAGCTCGAAGGCGGCTTGCTGCAGGCCGCAAGCTGGACGCTGAAGGAAGCGGTGCGCTGGAACGGCGCCGGGATAACCAGCATCGACTGGGACTCCTACCCGGTGCTGCGCTTCAGCGAGGCGCCGCCGGTAACGTTGCGCCTGCTCGACCGGCCGGAACTGCCCAGCCTGGGCGCGGGCGAAGCCGCCCACGGTCCCACTGCGGCGGCCATCGCCAACGCCGTGGCCGCGGCCGCGGGCGTGCGCCTGCGCCACGTCCCGTTCACGCCGGCGCGCGTCATGCAGGCCCTCGCCGCCCGCGCCGCAAGCCCCGCCGGCACGGCTGCCACGGACTGACCGGGCGCCCGCCCTACGACCTCTGCGCGCGAGCGCACTCCTCGGCCAGTGCCGCCACCGTGGTTTCCAGGCTGCGTGAGGCGTCCACCGCCTCCTCCGGTTCGGCCGCGAAGGGGGTGGCGCTCAGCAGCCGGTAGAGCGTGGCGGCGCCGCGGTGGAGCTGGCCGGGCACGCCCACTGCCTCGAAGGTGCGCGCAATCTCGCGCATCTCCTCGATCCAGCGCGGCGCCTTGGCGGGGAGCCCCGGCAGCGACCGGCGCATCGCCGCGTAGGTGGCGCTCTGACTCTCCTCCAGCTCGGCGGCGAGCGGCGCGTCCACCCCCCACCGGCTGGCGGCGGCGAGCTGCGCGAACTGCAGGGCCGCGGTGCCCTTGGTGACCGCCGCGTAGCACATCTTGAGAGCGGAGGCGCGCCCCACCACGCCGCCGAGGTCGCGCACCACGAGACCGCCGCCCTGCAGCGGCAGCAGCAGGTGCGCGGCCGGCCCCGAGACGTAGAAGCGCGGCCCGGCGCCGTTGGCCGGCGGCCCGCCGATGATGCCGGCGTCGATGAAGACGGCGCCGGAGCCCTTGATCACGTCGGCGATGCGCCGCGCGGTGGCCGGCGCAATCGCGTTGCAGTCGGCGTAGGGCGGAATCGCCCCGTTCTTCCGCATCGCGTTTGCCACCGCCACGGCAGCCGTTTCCGCCGCCGCCGGCGGGAGAATCGACAACACCAGATCGGCGATCGCTAGCAAGGTTTCAAGGTCGCCCAGGTCGCGGATTCCCGCCTGCTTGGCCAGCGCCCGGGTACGCGGCGAGCGCTCCGCCAGCGCAGTAACCACGCGGAAGCCGCGGCTCACGAGCAAGCGCCCGACGGCGTGGCCCATGTTGCCGGGGCTGATGATGGCGATAGTCTGTTTCAAGGTTGCGTCTCCTCGAATAGTCTCGAACGGTTCTGAACGGTCTTCAATCGTCGGCGGCAGGCTCGGCCCGCTGCCGCTTGACGGCGCCGCGGCGCGCCTTGTGCTGCAGGCGACGCTCGTGCACGGCGCGGGAAGGCCGCGTCGCCCGCCGCCGCGGCGGCGCCTCCAGCGCCTCCGCAATGGCCGCCGCCAGCCGCGCCCGCGCGTCGCGGCGATTGGCCTCCTGGGTGCGAAACCGGCGCGCCGTGATGACCAGTTCGCCCTCGGCGGTGACCCGCGCGTCCCCGCCGCGCAGCAACCGCTCGCGCGCCTCCGGCGGCAGCGCCGGCGAGCCGGCCACGTCGAAGCGGAGCTGCACCGCGGTGGCCACCTTGTTCACGTTCTGTCCGCCCGGCCCGCTGCCCAGGATAAAGCGCTCGTCGAGCTCCTCCTCCGGTATCACCACGCCGGGCGCCACCTGCACCATACCGCCATTGGAACGCGATACCGCCCCCCGCGGCAAGGGACCGCCTCACCGACCACCCACCACCCGCCCGCCGGCGCACGGTCACGCGGTCCTGTTCCCGGCGCCGCGGCGGCGCTATATTGCGCGGGTGAGTTCCGCCTCGGGCAACGCGCCGCCGCCGGTCGAAGCGAGCGGGCTGGTGAAGCGGTACGGCAGCGTGACCGCGCTGGACGGTCTGGACCTGACCGTAGCCGCCGGCACCGTGCTCGGTCTGCTCGGACCGAACGGAGCGGGCAAGACCACCGCGGTGTCGATTCTGGCCACGCTGATCACGCCGGACGCCGGGCGGGCGCGCATCGCCGGCGCCGACGTGCTGGCGGAGCCGCGCGCGGTGCGCAGCCGCATCGGCCTGTCGGGGCAGTTCGCCGCGGTGGACGAGCACCTCACCGGATTCGAGAACCTCGACATGGTCGGGCGCCTCTACCATCTGGGCCGGCGCCGCGCCCGGCAGCGCGCCGCGGAACTGCTGGATCTGTTCGACTTGGCGGCCGCCGGCGGGCGCCCGGTCAAGACCTACTCCGGCGGCATGCGGCGGCGCCTGGACCTGGCCGGCGCCCTGGTGGCGGCGCCGCCGGTGCTGTTTCTGGACGAGCCCACCACGGGGCTCGACCCCTACAGCCGGCGCCAGCTCTGGGAGGTAATCCGGCGCATGGTGGGCGGCGGCACCACGGTGCTGCTCACTACCCAGTACCTGGAGGAGGCGGATCAGCTCGCCGACCGCATCCTGGTGATCGACCACGGCAAGGCGATTGCCGAGGGGACCTCGGACGAGTTGAAGCGCCTGGTCGGCGCGGAGCGGATTGAAGTGACGGTGGCCGCCGAGGCGGAGTTGCCGCGCGCGCAACAGGTGCTAGCGCGCTTCGCGGTGAGCGAGCAGCAGACCGACTCCCGCGCGCGGTCGCTGATTACGCCGGTGGAAGGAGGGGCGGGAGTGCTTACCGAGGCGTTGCGCGAGTTGGACCGGGCGCAGGTTGCGGTGCGGGACGTCGGCCTGCGCCGCCCGACGCTGGACGACGTGTTTCTGACGCTCACCGGCCATGCCACCGAAGAGCAGGCAACCGGGGAGCAGGAAGCCGCGCCGCAGCCGCAGGGGGGAGCAGAGAAATGAGGGGGTTGCTGCACGCGGTCGGCGACGCCGCGGTGATCGCCAAGCGCAACGTAATCAAGATCAAGCGGGTGCCGGAGGTACTGGTCTTCGTGCTGCTGTCGCCGATCATGTTCGTGCTGCTGTTCGCGTTCGTGTTCGGCGGTTCCATCAACATCCCCGGCGGCTCCTACCGGGAGTTTTTGATTGCCGGCATCTTCGCCCAGACCGTGGTGTTCGGCGCGACCTTCACCGGCGCCGGCCTGGCCGAGGACATTCAGAAGGGAATCATCAACCGCTTCCGCGCGCTGCCGATGTCGCGCAGCGCGCTGCTGGTAGGGCGGACGGTGAGCGACGTGGTGTACAACGCCTTGTCGCTGCTGATCATGGCCCTGACCGGGCTGGTCGTGGGGTGGGGCATCCATACCAGCGTGCTGGAGGCCGCGGCCGGCTTTGCCCTGCTGCTGGCGTTCGCCTACGCGTTCTCCTGGATCATGGCCTACGTCGGGCTGCTGGTGCCGAGCGTCGAGGTGATCAACAACGCCTCGTTCATGGTGACGATGCCGCTTACCTTCGTCGCCAACACCTTCGTGCCGGCCGAGAATCTGCCGGGGGCGCTGCGCGTCTTCGCCCTGTGGAATCCGATTTCCGCGGTCACTCAGGCCACGCGCGAGCTGTTCGGCAACGTTCCCCCCGGCACGCCGCCGCCGGAGGCGTGGCCGCTGCAGAACCCCGTGCTCTACACCCTGCTGTGGGCGGTGATCATCATCGTGGTGTTCGCGCCGCTGGCCGTGCACCGCTACCGCACCATCGGCCGGCGTTCCTGAAACGCGCCCCGGCGGCTGGCCCGGCCGCCTACAGCGCGGTGAACGCGGCGCCGGCCGCGGCGCCGGCCAGCACCACCAGCCAGGGCGGCAGCTTCCACCACGCCAGCATGCCAAACGCGGCCAGCGCCAGGGCCAGGTCGCCCGGCGCCCGGATCGCCGTGACCCACACCGGGTCGTACAGCGCCGCCAGCAGCAGGCCCACCACCGCGGCGTTGACCCCGGCCAGGGCGGCGCGAAAGCGGGCGTCGGCGCGCAGCCGCTCCCATAGCGGCAGGATGCCGATGACCAGCAGGAAGGAGGGCAGGTAGATGGCGGCGAGGGCGAACAGGCCGCCGCGCCAGCCGCCCGGCGCGCCCTGCGTCACCGTTCCCAGGTAGGCGGCGAAGGTGAACAGCGGCCCCGGAACCGCCTGCGCCGCCCCGTAGCCGGCGATGAACCGGTCGCCGGTCACCCAGCCGGGCGGTTCCACCTCGGCCTGCAGCAGCGGCAGCACCACGTGGCCGCCGCCGAACACCAGCGCCCCCGAACGGTAGTACCCGTCGAACACCGCCAGCCAGGCGTCGCCGGTGAGCTGCCGGGCAACGGGCAGCCCGAGCAGCAGGAGCAGAAACAGGCCCAGGCAGATGACCGTCCGGCGCACCGATGAGGCACCGGCTGCGGCTGCGGTTGCGGCGCCGGCCCGGCCCGCGCCGGCGCGCGGCGGGGCAGGCCGGGACGCAGCCTCCTCGCGCACCAGCAGCCACCCCGCCGCGCCGGCCAGGGCAATGACCAGCACCTGCGCCAGCGGCGTCCGCCAGAACAGCATGCCGATGGCCGCCAGCACCGCAATGCTTGCGCGCCGGCGGTCGGGCGCCAGGGCGTGCGCCATGCCGTAGAGGGCGTTGGCGACCACGGCCGCCGCCACCGCCTTGAGGCCGCGCAACCAGCCCGCGGTCAGGAGCTGCTCAAAAGTGGCTACCCCGTAGCCGAACAGGATCAGCGCAGCCGCCGAGGGCAGCGTAAAGCCGAGCCAGGCCGCTATCCCGCCGCCGATTCCGGCGCGCGTCATGCCCACCGCGATGCCCACCTGGCTGCTGGCGGGGCCGGGCAGCATCTGGCACAGCGCCACCAGATCGGCGTAGGAACGCTCGTCCAGCCAGCGGCGGCGGGTGACGTATTCGTCGCGGAAGTAGCCGAGATGCGCGACCGGCCCGCCGAACGAGGTGAGGCCCAACTTGAGCGCCGCCAGCAGCGTTTCCAGAACCCGAACCCGGCGCGGCGCGCGCGGGGCGCCGGTCACCGGAGCGAGTCGATGATGACCATACCCACCGGCGCCTCCCGACCTTCCGGGGGGCAGCATACGGGCGCTCCGGTTCGCGGTCAAACTCCGCGCGCGCGGCGGAGGCGCGGGAGTCGCACCCGGGGCGGCGGCTCTGGTATGGTAGCGGACGATGTTCGCGCAACTTCGGCGCAGGGCGCGGTAGCCGTGCGCATCCTGTTCATCGGCGAGATCGTCGGCGCGGCGGGCGTGTACTGCGTCAAGGCGCTGCTGCCCGGTCTCAAGCGCGAGTTCGACGTCGACCTCACCATCGCCGCGGCGGAGGGCGCTACCGGCGGCTTCGGCCTGGGCAAGGGACACTCCGTATATCTGCACAAGCTGGGGGTGGACGTCATAACCACCGGCGACTTCGCGTACTTCAAGCGCGACATGGTGGGCCACATAGCCCAGGCGCGTTACCTGCTGCGCCCGGCGAACTACCCCTACGGCAACCCCGGACGCGGGTGGCTGGTGGCGCGTCCCGCGTCCCCGGCGCACCGCAAGCCGCGCCGCGGCGAATTGAAGCCGGACCCCGCCGCGGCCGCGCCGCAGCCGGGCGCCCCCGCCGCCGACGCCACCGTTGCCGCTGCCGCTGGGCCGGAACCGCCGGCCGAAGCCTCCCCGGCACCGGCGGGCGCCATCCAACCTCCCGCTCCGGGAGCCGGGGTGATCTCGCTGCTCGGTCAGGCGGGGTTCAGCCGCGTGCACCTGCGCAACCCGTTCGAGGTCGCCGGCGGGCTGATCGACCGCGTCCGCCAACAGACCCCGATCGTGCTGGTGGACTTCCACGCCACCACCACCTCCGAGAAGGTCGCCATGAGCCTGTTCCTCGACGGCAAGGTGAGCGCGGTACTGGGCACCCACGTACGTACCCTGGCGGCGGACGCGCGCCTGCTTCCCGGCGGCACCGCGGCCATCACCCACAGCGGCCGCACCGGCAGCCTGAACTCGGTTGGCGGACTCGACCCCGCCGTCGAAACGCGCAAGTTCCTCACCCAGGTGCACGAGCAGTCACGCGACGCCTGGGGGCTGCTGGAACTGCAGGGCGTGGTGCTGGAGATCGATCCCGACGGCCGCGCGCGGAGCATCACCACGTTGCGCCGCCAGACCACCGCCCCGGAAAGCGCCAAGGCCGCCGCGGAGCAGCAGCGCGGCCGCCCGCGCGGGCGCCGCCCCGCCCGCCGGCAGCGCTGACCATCGCCGCCGCGCGGACGCTCGACGAAACGAACGCCGCGCGGCGGAACGAACAGCCGCGCGCGGTCAGTTGGAAACTGCGCTCGCTACCGCGTCCAGCCAGGCCTGCTTGGCGCCGTCGAGCGCCGCCCGGTTGGCCGGAAAGTAGCCGACGTCGATCACCTCTTCGTTGACGTAGGTCAGATAGAAGGCGACGAAGGCGGCCACCTGCGGCTTCTGCCGCATGATGTCGCCGGTGGTGTAGACGTACAGCGGGCGGGCCAGCGGGTAGGAGGCGTCGTCCACGCTCTCCTTGCTCGCCTCGACGCCGCCGACGCTGAGCACGCGCAGCTTGTCAGCGTTCTCGGAGTAGTAGGCGTAGCCGAAGAAGCCGACCGAATAGGGCCCGCCGAGCACGCCCTGCACCAGCATGTTGTCATCCTCGCTCATCTGCAGGTTGGCGGCGCTCAGAATCGGCTCCTCGTCCTCGTCGAACACCGCCTCCACGAAGTAGTCGAAGGTGCCGCTGTCGGTGCCGGGAATGAAGCGCTGAATCGGCTCATCCGGCCAGGCCGGATTGACGTCGCTCCAGTTGGTTGCGGTGCTGAACAGCGCCGCGAGCTGCTCCATGGTGACGCCGTCGGCAAAGGCGTTGTCCTTGCCGACCACGACCGCCAGCGCGTCGGTGCCCACGCGAATCTCGATCGGCTCCCGCCCGATGGCGCGGCACGATTCCACTTCCGGCGCCCTGATCGGACGGCTGGCGTTGGTGACGTCGGTCTCGCCGGCGGTGCAGAAGCGCTCGAAACCGGCGCCGCTGCCGATGCTGTCCACGGTGATGCTTCCCGGGAAGCCCTCATCCTTGAACCGCTCGACCATGCGCTCCGAGAGCGGAAACACGGTGGAACTGCCCGCCGTAACGATGTTGCCGGTTACCTCCAGGGGGTTGATTCCCGGCAACACGGCGTCGTCCGACTCCTCGGTGACAAAGGCCCAGCTCCCACTTTCCTCTTCGCCGCCGCCCCCGGCGACAGCCAACGCACCGGTGACAAGAAGCGCCGGGACCAGCAGGGCACTCACCCGGCGTACGAGCGTGGTTGAATGAAACAAGAAATACTCCTTGATCGAAGGGATGTGCCGGGAAGGTAGGAGTACGGCTTTAGGGCTCTGCTAGAGGACTGTTAGGGTTGTATGAAATGCGATGAGTCTGCTTGGCGCTAACGGGTGCGCGGGTCGGGCGCCTCGCAATCCACCTTCAGGTCGGCCAGAGCCCGCGCCGCCAGCTCCGGCGCCACCTCGCCCGCTTCGGCCAGGGCGGCGAGCGCGCGCACCGTGATGTGGCGGGCATCCACCTGGAAAAAATCGCGCAACGCGGCGCGCGTCTCGCTACGCCCGAAGCCGTCGGTACCCAACGCCGCCAGCGGTCCCGGGAGATGGGCCGCCAGGGCGCGCGGCAGCACCTTGAGGTAGTCGGAGGCGGCCACGCACACGCCCTGCTCGCCGGCGAACACCTGTTGCAGGTAGCTCTGCCGGCGCGCTGCCGGATGCAGCGCGTTATGGCGCTCCACCGCGTTGACGTCGTCGTACAGTTCCTTGTAGCTGGTCACGCTCCACACGTCCGCCGCCACCCCGTAGCCGCGCAACAGCTCCTGCGCCGCCCGCGCCTCATTGAGAATGGTGCCGCTGCCGAGCAGGTGCGCGCGCGGCTTGCCCGCGGCCTCCGGCGCCCGCGCCAGGCGGTAGATGCCGCGCAGGATCCCCTCCTCGGCGCCCTCCGGCATCGCCGGCATCGGGTAGTTCTCGTTCATCACCGTGAGGTAGTAGTACAGCGACTCCTGCTTCTCGTACATGCGCTCGATGCCGTCGCGGATGATCACTGCCAGCTCGTAGGCGTAGGCCGGGTCGTACGCCTTCAGGTTAGGGATGCTCAGCGCGGCCACGTGGCTGTGCCCATCCTGATGCTGCAGCCCCTCGCCGTTGAGCGTGGTGCGCCCCGCCGTTCCGCCCAGAAAAAACCCCTTGGCGCGCATGTCGCCGGCCGCCCAGATCAGGTCGCCCACGCGCTGGAATCCGAACATCGAATAGAAGATGTAGAACGGAATGGTGTTGATGCCGTGGGTGGCGTAGGCGGTGCCGGCGGCGATGAAGCTGGAGAACGACCCCGCCTCGGTAATGCCCTCCTCCAGTACCTGGCCGTCGGTGGCCTCGCGGTAGTAGAGCAGGTTCTCCTTGTCCACCGGCTCGTACAACTGGCCGAGGCTGCTGTAGATGCCCACCTGGCGGAACAGCGCCTCCATGCCGAAGGTGCGCGCCTCGTCCGGCACGATGGGCACCAGCAGCTTGCCGATTTCCTTGTCACGCAACAGCTTCGACAGAATCCGCACGAACACCATCGTGGTCGACACCGCGCGCTCGTCGGTGCCGGCGTAGAACTCGCGGAACACTTCTTCGGAAAGGGCCGGCAGCGGCGGCGCCTGGGGGGCGCGGCTGGGCAGGTAGCCGCCCAACTCGCGGCGCCGTTGGTGCAGGTAGCGCAGCTCCTCGCTCTCCTCCGGCGGGCGGTAGAAGGGCGCCTTGGCTACCTGATCGTCGGAAATCGGGATGCCGAAGCGGGTGCGGAAGGTGGCCAGCTCATCCTCGTTGAGCTTCTTCTGCTGGTGGGTGATGTTCTTGCCCTCGCCGCTCTCGCCCAGGCCGTAACCCTTGATGGTCTGCGCCAGCACCACGGTCGGCGCGCCGCGGTGGCGCACCGCGGCGTGGTAGGCGGCGTACACCTTTTCGGGGTCGTGCCCGCCGCGCCGCAGCTTCTGGAGCTGCTCGTCGGAGTAGTGCTCGACCATCCGCAGCAGGCTCGGGTCGGCGCCGAAGAAGTCGTTGCGAATGTAGTCGCCGCTGGCCACGGTGTACTTCTGGAACTGACCGTCGACCGTCTCGTTCATGCGCCGCACCAGCGCCCCGCCGCTATCCTGCTCCAGCAGCGGGTCCCAGTCGGCGCCCCAGATCACCTTGATCACGTTCCAGCCGGCGCCGCGGAACGCCGCCTCCAGCTCCTGGATGATCTTGCCGTTGCCGCGCACCGGACCATCCAGCCGCTGCAGGTTGCAGTTGACCACCCAGATCAGGTTGTCCAGCTTCTCGCGCGCGGCCAGCGTTATGGAGCCCAGGGATTCCGGCTCGTCCATCTCGCCGTCGCCCAGGAACGCCCACACCTTTTGCGCCGAGGTGTCGTGCACCCCGCGGTCGCGCAGGTAGCGATTGAAGCGCGCCTGGTAGATCGACATAATCGGGGTGAGCCCCATCGACACCGACGGCGAGAACCAGAAGTTGGGCATGAGCCAGGGGTGCGGATAGGAGGAGAGGCCGCCGTCCGGCTGCAGCTCGCGGCGGAAGTTGCCGAGCTGCTGCTCGCTGAGCCGCCCCTCCAGGTAGGCGCGGGCGTACATGCCGGGCGCGGAGTGGCCCTGGAAGTAGACGATGTCGCCGCCGCCGGGGGCGTCCGGGCCGCGCAGGAAGTGGTTCTGCGCCACCTCGATCAGGGTAGCGCCGGACGCAAACGAGGAGATGTGGCCGCCGATGTTGTCGGAACTGCGGTTGGCGCGCACCACCATCGCCATGGCGTTCCAGCGGATAATCGACTTGATGCGGCGCTCGATTTCGCGGCGCCCCGGCAGCACCGGCTGCCCGGCGCGGGGAATGGTGTTGACGTAGGGGGTGTTGGCCGAGAAGGGCAGCTTCGCGCCGCGCTGGTGGGCGTAGCGCTGCAACTCGGTCAACAGAAAGCGGGCGCGCTCCGCGCCGCCGCTGCGGATTACGTACTCCAGGGAATCGATCCACTCGCCAAGCTCGTCGGGCGGCATCGGCAGCGCCGGGGCCGCGGCTGGTGTTGGGGCCGGGGCCGGCGTTGGGGTTGCGCGGCCATTGGCTCCGGCCGCGGGCGTGGCTGCGGCCGCGGGCGCCGCGGGCAGCGTCAGGCCGGGAGCAGCCGCCTGGCCGTTGCCGGCTAGCTGGTCGACGTTGGTGTTACTCATCAGTCCGCTTTCCACCGTTTACCTCCGTTCCACCGGGCACGCGGTCCGGCGGGACGGCGCATCCGGGTCAGGTCCATCTTGCAAAGTACCATCAGTCGGCGGCGCCTTCCAGTGCCGCCAGCTCCGCCGCGGTCAGCTCCAGCTCCGCGGCGGCCGCGCAGTCGGCGAACTCCTGCGCGCTGCGCGCCCCCACCAGGGGAAACACGTTCAGGCCGCTGCCGAACAGGTACGCCAGGGCCACCTGCGGCACGCTCACCCCGCGCCGCTCGGCGATCTCCGCCGCGGCGTCATAACGCCGGAAGTTCTCCTCGGTGCCGTAGGTCTCGGCGCTCAGCTTGAGCAGCCCCTCCGGCTGGGCGTCCAGGTTGTCGCGCCGCAGCAGCCCGGAAAAGAAACCGCCGGCCAGGCTCGACCACACCAGCAGCGGCATCCCCGCGCGCCGGTACCAGGCGCGGTCCGCGGCCGCGTCCGGGCCGCTGATGGAGAGACACTCCGGCCACGGCTCGCGCCGCTGCACCGCCAGGCTGAAGTTGGGGCTGCTGGCGCGCATCGGCGGCAGGCCATGCTGCGCGGCGTACTCGTTCGCCGCCTCCAGCCGCGCCGGCGACCAGTTGGAGCCACCGTAGGCGCGGATGCGCCCGGCCGCCTGGTGGCGCGCCAGCGCGTCCACGATCGGCGCAACCGGGAGGCGGGGGTCATCGCGGTGCAGCAGGTACAGATCCACGTAGTCGGTGCGCAGCCGCGCCAGCGAGTCCATCAGGTCCGCTTCCAGGTCGTAGGGGGTCACCCGGCGGCGGTCGGCGTTGTGGTGGCAGCCCTTGCCCACGATCACCACCTGTTCGCGGTTGCCGCGCGCCTCCATCCAGCGGCCGAGCACGCGGTCGGCGTCGCCGCCGCCGTAACCGTGGGCGGTGTCGAAGGCGGTGCCGCCCTGCGCGAACACCGCGTCCAGCAAGGCGAAGTCCTGCTCCAGGTGCTCCCGGCTGAGCATCACGGTGCCCTGGATGACCTTGGCGAGGGGCTTGTCGAGCCCGTCGATGCGGCGGTACGTCACGTGGTTCCTCCCGGCGTGCTCTCGGTGCGGTTCTCAAAGGAGCTCTCGAAGGGGTAGCGCAGGCCGATGCGGCGGCGGGCGGCGTCGAGGGTCTCGCTTACGGAGATCGACTCCGCCAGCGGCATGAGCGGCGAGTCGCCGGCGCCGGCGCGCAGCAGTTCCATGAAGTGTTCGGCCTCGTAGTTGAAGCCGCTGCCCCGCAACGGATAGCGGCGCTCCTCGGCGGCGGCGCCGGTGCGCTGCACGGTGAGCCGCTCGCTGCGCCAGAACGGGGCGCCGATGCTGACCCGGCCCGCGCTGCCGGCGATGGCGGCGGCCTGCGGGGTATGCACGGTGATGCCGCAGGCCAGCGCGGCGACGGCTCCGCTGCGGTAGCCGAGGGCCAGCGCGGTGCGCTCGTCGACGCCGGTGGCGCCGAGGTGGGCGCTGGCCGCTACCGTGTCGGGGGTTCCCAGGACCATGGAGGCCAGCGCCACGCAGTACACGCCGATGTCCAGCAGGGCGCCGCCGGCCAGCTCCGGGGCGAACAGGCGGCTGGCGGGGTCGACCGTTGCGGCGAAGCCGAAGTCGGCCTGCAGCAGGGCCGGCGCGCCGATCTCGCCGGCCCGCAGCAGCTCGCGCAGGGCGGCGGTGGCGGGCAGGAAGCGGGTCCACATGCCCTCCATCAGCAGCACCCCGCGGTCGCGGGCGCAGGCGGCTACGGCGCGCGCCTCGGCGGCGTTGACGGCCAGCGGCTTCTCGCACAGCACCGGCTTGGCGGCTTCCAGGCACAGGCGGCAGGCCGCCGCGTGCTGGGGATGCGGCGTGGCGACGTAGATGGCGTCCACCTGCGGGTCGGCGGCCAGCTCGGCGTAGCTGCCGTAGGCGCGCGGCGCCCCGTAGCGGGCGGCGAACGCGGCGGCGCGCTCGGCGGCGCGCGACCCCACGGCGATCAGCCGCGCGCCGGCGGCGTGTTCCAATCCGGCGGCAAAGCGGTGGGCGATGCGGCCCGGCCCCAGGATGCCCCAGTTGACCGTCTCTGGCACAGGCACGGCGGGCAGCTTAGCCGCAACCGCCCCTGCTCGCCAACCACCGGTCGCCCCGGTTGCCCGGCGGCGGGGCAGGGCCGGTTATAGTAGTGCTCGAGGAGATACGGGTATGCGGATTCGGGAGACGATTACGGGCGGTGAGGCGCTGGCTTACGGGGCGGCGCGCGCCGGGGTTGGCTGCGTCACCGCCTATCCCGGCTCGCCGAGCTCGGCGACGGTGGCGGCGCTGATCGAGTGGCGGCGCGCCGGCGAAGGCGCCGGCTGCCGCCTGGAGTGGTCGGCCAACGAACGGGTGGCGCTGGAGGTGGCGATCGGCGCCTGCCTGGGTGGGCGCCGATCGCTGGTGTGCACCAAGAGCGTGGGCCTGAACGTGATGGTCGATCCGCTCATGGCGTTGAACCTGACCCCGCTCAGCAGCGGGATGGTGATCATCCTCGGCGACGACCCCGGCGCCTACGGGTCGCAGAACGACCAGGACTCGCGGGCGCTGGCCGATCTGCTCGAACTGCCGATGGCGGAGCCCGCGGCGCCGGGCGCCGGCCTGCGGATGATGGAGGCGGCGTTCGCGGCGTCGGAGCGCTACCGCCTGCCGGTTATGGTGCGCGTCACCCGCAGCTTCGACACCTGCCGGGAGAGCGTCCGCGGCGTCGGCAACGGCGGCGAGGAATTCTCCTGGCGGGTGCGGCAGGGCGCAGTGGCGCGCGAGACGTTGCGTTACGTGCCCTACCCCGGCAACGCGGTGGCGAAACATCGGGAGTTGCACCGCCGCCTGCGGCGGGCCGAGGAATGGGTTGCAGGCGCGGAGTGGAACCACAGCAGTTCCACCGCCGCGCCCGCGGCGGCAGAGCAAGCGGGGCCGGCGCGCGGCATCATCAGCGCCGGCTTCTGCAGCCGCAAGCTGGCCGACCTGATAGGCGCTGCCGGCAACGGCGGCGCGGCGCCGCTTGGCGGGGTGGGCCGGCTGGAGTTGGGGGGCATCTTTCCGCTGCCGGCCGCTCCGTTGCGCGCCTTTCTGGCCGCTCACGACGAGGTGCTGGTGCTGGAGGAGAACGAGCCCTACCTGGAGCAGCGCATCGCCGCGCTGGCCCACGCCGAACGTTTGGCCACCCGCGTGCGCGGCAAGCTCACCGGGGAGGTGGCGCGTTGCGGCGAGCTGTACCGTTGGCAGATCGCCGAGGCGCTGGCCGGCTTCGCGCCGGAACTGCCGCGCGCCGAACGGTTCACGCCGGCCGCCGAAGCCGCGGAGCGCCCGCCGCGGCGCAACCACTGCGCCGGCTGCCCGTTCGACCGCCTGATCGACGCAGTGCAGGAATGGCTTGAGGCGGCGGGCCGCGGCGGCGCCTGGCTGGTAGCCGACCCCGGCTGTCTGGCCGCCGAGGCGCCGCGCCTGGACGCCAAGTACGCAATCGGATCGGCGGTGGCGGTGGCCGACGGGCTGCTGCGCGCCGGCCAGGACGCGGTGGCGCTGTTCGGCGACTCGGCGTTCTTTCACGCCGCGCTGCCGGCGCTGTGCAATGCCTACGCCCAGGGCGCCAACCTGGCGGCTATCGTGGCCGACAACTCCGGCGCGGTGACGACCGGCCGCCAGCCGCATCCCGGCAGCGGGCGTTCGGCCATGGGAACGCCCGCGCCGCGCCTCGACATGCTGGCGCTGGCGCGCGCCTGCGGCGCCAGCCACGCCGCGCGCGCGGCGCTGAGCGAGTTGCCGGAAGCCCTGCCGGCGGCCCTGGACGGCCCCGGGGTGCGGCTCCTGGTGGTGGACGCGCCGTGCCGCGCGGCGGACGCGGAGGCCGGCGCGCCGCCCAACGCGGCGGCGGTATAATCGACCGCAAGATGTACAGCTTCCTGCTCATCGTTCACTCCTGGCTGCGTTACCCCGTGCTGCTGGTGTTGCTGCTCGTGGTGCTGCGTTGCGCCACGGGGCTACGGCGCGGCCGCGAGTGGGATGAGGTCGACGACGGGCTGGGCTACTGGCTGATGCGGTTGTGGGACCTGCAATTCCTGCTCGGACTGGTGCTCTACTTCCTGAGTCCGATCACCCACTTCGCGTTCGCCAACTTCGGGGAGGCAATGGGCGACCGCCAGCTCCGCGTGGTCACGCTGGAACATCCGCTGCTGATGCTGCTGGCGACCGCGGCGCTGCACGCCGGTTGGGCGCGCGCCCGCAAGAGCGCCCCCGCGCGCGCCCGGCTGCTGCGCTGGCTGATCTTCGTCGCCGCGGCCGCGCTGCTCACGGCAATTGCCATCCCCTGGGAGGGCCGCCCGTTACTGCGTATCTCCACCGGACCACTGCAATTATAGCCGTGTTTCAAGTTTATTCAATGGCCATTGACTAAAGATGTACAATGGGCATTGAATAAACTCGGAATGGCGATTGATCCCCGCTTCGCGCCGCACAACGTTCACCGTGAAGACCCGGGCCGGTTCGGCACGCTGGACCCGCAGCTCCGCGAGCTGCGGCGCCTGCCGGTGGCGTACCGCTATCCGCTACTCGCGCATCTGCCGGTGGACGAGCCGGGGATCTACTCGATTACCGGCGGCCGGCGGGTCGGCAAGTCGACGCTGCTCAAGCAGTGGATGGCTGACCTCCTGGACCGGGGCGTGGCCGCGGAGCGCATCCTCTACCTGACCGGGGAGCTGATCGACGACCATCACGCCCTCGTGGCGCTGCTCAGCCGGAGCGCTCCCCCTCGCTCCGCCGCGCAGCCGGCATACCTGCTGGTGGATGAAGTGACCTATATTCGGAACTGGGATCGCGGCATCAAGTTTCTCGCCGATGCCGGCGTGCTGGAGGACGTGATCCTGGTCCTGACCGGCTCCGACTCGGTGGTCATCCGCGAAGCCCGAACCTTCCTTCCGGGCCGCCGCGGGCGGGCGCAGCGCGTGGACTTCCACCTCTACCCGCTGTCCTTCGCGGAGTACCTCGAGGTGGCCGCAGCCATCGACCCGGCCGGTTCCGGCCCCGACGCCGCGGCCGCGCTGACGCGGGCATTCGAGAACTATCTGCTGCACGGCGGCTACCTCACGGCGATCAACGATATTGCCGGCGGCGGCGTGATCCGGCCGGCCACTTTCGCCGTCTACGGCGACTGGATTCGCGGCGACGTGCTCAGACGCGGCAAGCAGGAGCGTTATCTGGCGGAGATTCTTGGCGCGGTGGTCCGGCGCTACGGCAGCCAGGTGACCTGGAACGCGCTGGCGCGCGACCTCTCCGTCGACCATCCGGCGACGGTGGCCGACTACCTGGAGCTCCTGTCCCGGATGGACGTGCTGGTGGTGCAGCACGCGCTGCGGGAGGACCGGCTCGCCGCGGCGCCGAAGAAGGCGCGCAAGTTGGCGTTCAGCGATCCGTTCATCTTTCATGCCGTGCGGAGCTGGCTCAACCCGGCGGCTGATCCGTTCACCAGCCAGGTGCGGCCGCTCGTTGCCGATCCCGAATGGGCAGGCCGGTTGGCGGAAGCCTGCGTCGCCACCCACCACCACCGCCTGCATCCCACGTTCTACATCAAGGGCGACGGCGAAGTGGACGTGGCGTTCGTCACCGGCGGCAGTTTCCAGCCGGTCGAGGTGAAGTGGACGAATCAGATCCGTGCCGCGGACCTCAAGCAGGCGCGGAAGTACCCGAACAGCATCGTCTGCTCCAAGATGACCGCGGAGCGCGTCCACGGGCTGTCGAATGAGCTGCTGCCGCTGCACCTGCGGCGTCTTGGCCCGTCCCCGAGTTTCGTGACGTGGTGAGCTGAGCGTCAGCTTCCGCTGACCGAGGTGACGCGGGCGAACAGCCGGTCGATGCGCATAGTGACCGCGGGGGGCAGCGGGCCGCGCGCGAAGGAGGCCGCGTTGGCGCGCAGGTGGTCGACGTTGCCGGTGCCGGACAGCACCGTGCTGACGCCCGGCTGGTAACTGCAGTAGCGGTAGGCGGCGTCCGCAACGCCCGCCGCCTCGGCGGTAAGGAAGGCGAGCGGGTCAGGCGCCGCGGCCAGTGCGGAGTCCACTTCGCCGCGCTCGGCCAGCTCGGCGAGCAACTCGCGCAGGCGCTGCGGACGGCTGAAGGCGCGGCGCACCGCAAACATGATCATGGTCCCCACGCCGCGCTCCCCGGCCACGCGCAGGATCGGCTCGCGGGCGGTCCGGTTGAGCATGTTGAACCCCACCATGATGACGTCGAACACCCCGTCGGCGAGCACCTGGCGCAACACGCGGTGTTCGGTGTCGCGCCCGAACGACTCGGTGATGCCGAGAAAGCGCACCTTCCCCGCCGCCTGCAGGCGCTGCAGGGCGGGCGCCAGCTCGTCGCGCGCGTGCGGATATTGCTCCGGGCTCACCCCGTGCAGGTGGTAGACGTCGAGGTAATCGGTCTCCAGGCGCCGCAGACTGGCCTCCACCGCGGTCTCCAACTCGGCGCCCGTCAGCAGCCGGTCGCCGCCCTCGGCGCGCAGGCCGCGCTTGCTGGACAGCACCACCCGGTCGCGCGGCTTCCCGCGCAGGCCGGCGGCCACCAGCGGCTCGGTGCGATACGCGGTGGCGGTGTCGATCACGTTGATGCCGGCGTCGAGGGCGGCGTGCACCACGGCGGCCGACTGCGCGGTGGTGCGTCCCGTGCTCAGTCCCAGCCGGCTCGGCCCGCCGCAGCCGAGCGCCATCAGGCTCACCCGCAGACCGGTGCGTCCCAGCGTTCGATACTCCATTTGCGCCCTGTTCCTCCCGTCCCCGTTGTCACCGGCGGGCGGCCGGGGTACTGTGCCGCCGGCGCCCGCCTCTCCGCCTGAGCTTACCACTGACTGCCGGCGCCAAGGAGCCGACATTGAACGCTACTCCCGCCCTGCTGAAATACAAGGCCGAGATGCTCCGCATCCATTCCCTGAACATGACCACCGCGGCCGCCTCCGGGCATCCCACCACCTGCCTCTCCGCCGCCGAGATCATGAGCGTGCTGTTCTTCGACCGGATGCGCCACGACCCATGCCACCCCGAGGCATTGGACAACGACGAGTTCGTGCTCTCCAAGGGTCACGGCGCGCCGCTGCTGTACGCCGCCTACGCCGAGGCGGGAACCATTCCGGTGGCCGAGCTGGAGCAGTTGCGCACTTTCTCCAGCCGTCTGGAGGGGCACCCGATTCCCGGCCGCGCGCCCGGCGTGCGGGTGGCTACCGGCTCGCTGGGACAGGGCCTCGCCGCCGCCATCGGCATGGCCCTGGCAATCCGCCGCGACGGCGGAACGCAACGCGTGTACGTGCTGCTCGGGGACGGCGAGATGGCCGAGGGCTCGGTGTGGGAGGCGATGAATCTGGCGCCCGCGCTGGGGGTGAGCAACCTTTGCGCCGTGCTGGACATGAACCGCCTGGGCCAGAGCGACCCGACGCTGTTCCAGTGGGACGGCGCCGGCTACGCCGCCAAGGCCGCCGCGTTCGGCTGGCATGCCGGCGAGTGCGACGGCCACGACGTCGCCGCCCTGCAGCAGGCGTTCAGCGCGGCCGCGGCAGCGGACCGCCCCGGCTTGATCATCGCGCGCACCGTCAAGGGCAAGGGCGTGAGCTTTCTCGAAGACAACGAGGCGATGCACGGCAAGGCGGTTCCGGCGGCGCAACTCGCCGCCGCGGTGGCCGAAGTGCAGGCGCGGGCGGACGCCACCGGCCACTCACCTGCCTCCGCGCGGGCAAGCGCCCCCGGCGCCGGCGCGGCCGCCACCGCACCACCCGGCGCGGCCGCCGCCCCGCTCACCATCACCACCAGCTACGCCAAGGGCGAGAAAATCGCTACCCGCAAGGCCTACGGCGCCGCGCTCGCCAAGCTCGGCGCGCAGGAGCCGGCGATGTTCGTGCTCGACGCCGACGTCAAGAACTCCACCTTTACCGACGCCTTCTTCGCCGCGTATCCCGAGCGTAGCGTGGAATGTTACATCGCCGAGCAGAACATGCTCGGGATCGCCACCGGCCTGCAGGCGCGCGGCAAGCGCGCCTTCGCCGCCACCTTCGCCGCGTTCCTGTCGCGCGCCTACGATCAGATCCGCATGGCCGCCCACTCGCACGCCAATCTCAAGCTCGCCGGCTCCCACACCGGCGTCTCGATCGGCGAGGACGGCGCCTCGCAGATGGGGCTGGAAGACGTCGCCATGCTGCGCGCCGTGTTCGGCAGCGTGGTGCTGTGCCCGGCGGACGGCGTGGCGGCGGAGAAGCTGACCTGCCTGAGCGCCAACTACGACGGCATCTCCTACCTCCGCACCGCGCGGCCCGACTGCGCGGTGATCTACGCCAACGACGAGGAGTTCACGCTGGGCGGCAGCAAGGTGCTGCGGCAGTCGGCCGCCGACCGCGTGACCCTGGTAGCGGCGGGGGTGACGCTGCACGAGGCGTTGGCCGCGGCCGACCTGCTGGCGGCCGCCGGCATCGCGGCGCGCGTGATTGACTGCTATTCGATCAAGCCGCTGGACGGCGCCACCTTGCGCCGCGCGGCGCAGGAAACCGAAGCCGTGATCACCGCCGAGGACCACTATCCCGAGGGCGGCTTGGGCGAGGCGGTGGCGGCCGCGGTGGCCGGCAGCGGCGCCCCGGTACAGGTGCTGGCGGTTACCCGCGAGCCGCACTCCGGCACCGGCGCCGAGCTGTTGGCCGAGCAGGGGCTGGACGCGGCGGGAATCGCCGCCGCCGCCAGGCGCGCGCTGGAGCGCTGAGCGTCAGCCGCTGCCGGCGGCGGCCAGCGACGGAATGGCGACCTCGGGGTCCGCGTCGGCGGCGTAGTCCACTCCCGGCAGGCCGAACCCGAACAGGCGCAGGAAGCTGTTGCGGTACCCCTCCGGGTCGGCCAGTTCGGTGACCGCCTGGCCGCCGGCGCCGGCCGCAAACCGCTCGAACCGCTCCCGCACCTCCCGCTGCACCTCGGGATCCATCTCCCGGTCGTCGAGGCGCACCAGCCCCTGCTCGTCGGTGGGAATTTCGCCGCCGCCCCCTCCGCCACCGTCCCCGCTCCCGCCGTAGAGCCGGTCGGCGAACAGGCGGTAGATCTGGTGGATTGCGTCCTCGTGGGTGCCGCGTTGCTTCATGCTGCGGAACAGCAGCATCAGGTAGAGGGGGATTACCGGGATGGCGGCGCTGGCCTGGGTGACCAGGGCCTTGTTGACCGAGACCAGCGAGCGCGCCGGCAGCGCGGCGTCGAGTTCGCGCGCGGTGCGCTCCAGGTGCTCCTTGGCGCGGCCGATCGTGCCGGCGCGGTAGATGGCGTGGGTAAAGGAAGGCCCCACGTAAGTAAAGGCCAGGTTGAGGCAGCCCGGCGCCAGCAGCCCGGCGGCGTGCAGCCCGTCCAGCCAGCGCCGCCAGTCGTCGCCGCCCATCACCGCCACCGTGGCGTCGACTTCGGCGTCGTCCGCGGGATCGATGGTCACCGTCGTTACCTCGCCGCTGGCCGGGTCGATGGTGGCGCCGCGGTAGGGGGCGCCGATCGGCTTGAGCACGCTGTTGAAGGTGGCGCCGGTGTCGGGGTGGATGCGGCGCGGCGACGCCAGGCTGTAGATCACCAGATCCACCTGCCCCAGACGCTCCGCCACCAGGGCCAAAGTTTGCTCGCGGACTTCGTTGGAGAAGGCGTCGCCATTGATGCTCCAGGCGCCGCGGCCGGCGGCGGCCGCCTGCCGTTCGAAGGCCGCGCTGTTGTACCAGCCCGCGGAGGCGGTGCGGCGCCGGGTGGCCGGCCGCTCAAAAAACACTCCTACGGTGTCGGCGTTGCCGGCAAAGGCGGCGGTGACGCGCGACGCCAGGCCGTAGCCGGTGGAGGCGCCGATCACCAGCACCCGCCGGGGGCCGGTGACCGCGGGCCGGCTGCGCACGTAGTCGATCTGTTCCGCCACGTGGGCGGCGCAGCCGGCGGGGTGGGCGGTCATGCAAATGAAGCCGCGGATCCTGGGTTCGATGATCATAGTGCCTCCTTCAGTGTGGGCCGCTACGTGAAATCCGCCCGCCACAGGTGCGCGGCCCGGTCGGCCAGGCGCATCTGGCGGGCGTCCAGCAACTCCGGCGTCCAGTGCTCGGGCGCGAGTTCCGGGATCTGACGGCTCAGCGCGTACCGGCTTGCGGCGTAGGCGCCGGCCTTGTCCGGGTAGGCGGCGTTGCCGATCTTCCGATTGGCGCTGCGCTCCAGCAGCGTGAGGTTGCCAAGGCGGTACGCCGCCTCCTCCCAGCGGGTGGAGTCGAAGGTATCGCGCCATTCGTCCGACGGATTCTCGGGCAGTACGTGCTCGATGGTGCCGGGGTCGGTGTCGGGATCGCAGGCGCGCCCGGCGGCGTCCTGCTCCAGCCGCGCCAGAATGTACTTTGCCAATCGCTTGCGCTGCCCCCTGGTGGTCACCGCCAGGCGCGAGAAGTCCTGCCGGGTCTTTACGTCGTCCACGTAGATCGTACGGAGATGCTCGAAGACCGCGGCCGGCGTGCGCGCGGAGCGTTCGCGGACCGCTTTGGCGGCGCCGTGGTAGACGCGCTCCAGCGCGTTGGGGTTGAGGCCGCTCACCACCGTATGGCGAAACGATACCACGCTCACCAGCCGCAGGACGCGGACGAAGTTCTCCCGGCTGAACTCCTCCCAGGCCGTGAACAGCAGCGGCGTGGCCTGGCGAACCCGGAACAGGTCGAGCTCGCGGACGTGGCTCCGCGCGCTGCTCAGCTCCAGCCAATAGTCGTGGTGCGGATCCGAGAGGGCGGCGAACAGCTCGCCGCGGCGCTCCAGCGCGTCGAGCAGCAGGAACGCCTGTTGCGCCGTCTTCGTGCGGCCGCGAATCAGCTTGAACAGCCGTGAGCCGCGCACCTGCGGCAGCTCGCAGAGCAGGTGATGGCGCAGAAACTCCGGGAACCGCTCCTGCTCCACGGTTGCGATGAGCGAACGCCAGCGGCGCTGCAAAGCGTCGAGATCGGCCGGCACGCGCACCAGCGAAAACAGGTAGTTCTTGAGCAGATCGGTGGTGGTGAGCGCCACGCGGCGCGAGTTGAGCGTTTCGAATACGGTGTAGGCGTTCAGATCGTCGTCCACCGTGATCAAGATGAAGAGCAGTCGGGTCCACCCCTTCGGCCGCCATGGCGCGCAGCCGCGCGATCACGGCGAGCGCGAGGATGCTGAGCGTGGCCAGCCGCTGCTGGCCGTCAATGATCAGGAACTCGCGGTCGCTGCGCGCTTCGACCACCAGCGCGCCTAAGTAGTGGCGGTCATCCGGCGCCGCGCGCACGTCAATGAGGTCGTTCCAGAGGTCCTCCCACTGTTCCTCGGTCCAGGAGTAATCCCGCTGATAGGGAGGGACCCGATAGCGCCTGCCGTTGCCGATCAGCTCCAGGTAGGCGATGGTGCGCGTGTTCAGAACGTTGGCTTTGGCCATGCGGGCTGACTTCGGCGCAAGGCTACGGGAGCGCCCGCTGCGATGCAAGGCTACGCCGGCTGCCGCTCCCCGGCGGCGCCCAGCAGGGCGGCGGCATGGGGCTGCGACGCCAGGTAGTAGTGGGCGGTCAGCAGCCGGCGCTCGCCCGCGCCGAGCCGCCAATCCGGCGCTTCCCGCGGCAGGCGTTCGCGGAGCTGCGCCAGCACCACCGCCGCGGCGACGCTCACGTTGAAGCTGCGGCAAAAGCCGTGCATGGGGATGCTGATCAGCTCGTCCGCGGCCGCGGCCAGGAAGTCGCTGACGCCGCGCCGCTCGTTGCCGAAGGCCACCGCTACCGGCGTGCTGAGATCGAGCTGCGCCACCGGAATGCTGCGCCCGCCGGGGACCGCGGCCGCCACCCGGTAGCCGGCCGCCCGCAGCCCGGCCACGGCGGCCGCGCCGGAGTCCCAATAGCGGGTCAGCAGCCACTTCTCGGCCCCCTGGGTCACGCGGCTGGGGGCGCGCTCGCGCGCCGCGGCGGGCGCCGGGACCACGTGCACGGCGGCGAACCCCAACCCCTCCGCGCTACGCAGCACCGCGGCCACGTTGCCCGGGTCGCTGAGTTCCTCCAGCAGCGGCGCCACCGCGCAGGTACGGGCCGCCACCACCTGCTCGATCCGCTCCCGCCGCGCCGGCGTAAGGGTAGGGCCGATCACGGCCAGCACCTGGTCCACGGCTGCGGCCGCCGGCAACTGCCCCGCCGCGGCAAGCCTCATGCCCTCCATTGGGCGACGGATGCCGCCGCCTCCGCAACTGCCGCCCCTGCTGCCGGCGTCGTGGCGGCCGGCCATGCGACGCGCCGCCCTGCCGCCCGGTTTGCCCGCCGGGACGCGAAAAGCGCCGCGGAGCGGACGCCGTTTATATTTGCGTGCAGCACGTACACACTGAAAAGAGCGCGGAGGAGGCCGCTCCCGATCCGCTCAACGAGATGGCCGCCCGCCGCCTGGGAATTTCCTATCTGTTTCCGTACCAGCGGCTGGTGATCTCCAACCTGCTGGAGGGGCGCAATCAGATCGTGGTGCTGCCCACCGGCTCCGGCAAGTCGGTGTGCTTCATGTTTCCGGCGGTGGTGCTGACCGGCGTGACCCTGGTGGTGCTCCCGCTGCTGGCGCTGCTGGACGACCTCTACCGGCGCATGACCGAAGCCGGGTTGGAAGTGGCGGTGCTGCGCGGCGGCCAGAGCCGGCCGGACCGTGACCGGACGTTGCGGCGGATCGCCGCGCGCCAAACGCGGCTGGTGCTTACCACGCCGGAGGCGGCGCTGAGCGAGCGGCTGCTGGCCGGGTTGGCGGCCGCGGCCGCCATCGAGCACCTGGTGGTGGATGAGGCGCACTGCATCAGCCAGTGGGGCGACACTTTTCGCCCCACCTACCTGCGGCTGGGGGAACTGGTAGAGGCGCTGCAGCCGCGCGTGCTCACCGCCTTTACCGCTACCGCCACGCCGCCGGTGCTGGCCAGGATGCGCGAAGTGCTGTTCCCCGGCGGCGGCGCCCACTTGGTGGCCGGCAACCCCGACCGCCCCAACATCCGCTACGCGGTGGCGCCCACCGTAGCCCCGTTGCGCCGCCTCACCGAGCTGGTCGCGGCGGGTCCGCGGCCGCTCATCGTGTTCGCCCGCAGCCGGCGCGGGGTGGAGGCGACGTGCTGGCAGCTGCGGCGCCGGCTGCCGGAGGTAAGCTGCCGCTTCTACCACGCCGGGCTGAACGCCGCCGAGCGCAAGCGCCTGGAGCAGTGGTTCCTGCGCAGTGGCGACGGCGCTCTGATGGCCACCTCGGCGTACGGCATGGGGGTGGACAAGCCCAACATCCGCACCGTGGTGCACCTGGAACTGCCGGAGTCGGTGGAAGCGTACCTGCAGGAGACCGGCCGCGCCGGGCGCGACGGGCGGCCGGCGCAGGCGATCCTGCTGGCCTATCGCCCGTACGGGAATACTCCTGCCGGCCGCGCCGCGGCGCCGGCCCCGGTACAGGAAGCGGCTGCAGCCGGGGCCGGCGGCGCCGAACCGGCGGAACCCGCCGAACCCGGCGAAACCGGCAAGCCGCGGCAACTGGCGTTGCGCCGGTACGCCGCGGATGCCGCCACTTGCCGGCGCGCCCACCTGCTGCGCTGCTTCGGCCGCGAGGAGGTGGAGTGCAGCGGCTGCGACGTATGCGACCGCGGCGTGGCGGCGCTGCCGGCGGTTGAGCAGCGGCTGCTGCAGGTGCTGCGGCGCGGGTCGCGGCGCTTCAGCCTGCGGCAGTGGCGGCACCTCCTGTGCGGCGGACGCTCGGCGGTGATCGAACGCGAACGCCTGCGCTCGAGGCCGGGCTTCGGGCTGCTCGCCGACTGGGACCACGAGGAGGTGCAGGAGGCCTGCAACGCCCTGATTGCCGCCGGGTTGGCGCGCGTACCGGCGCGCGGGCCGTGGCGTGGGCGTCTGATCGTGCGCCGGCTGCGCCCCGCAACGCCGGCGCGGTCGCGGCGATTGTTTGACACTTTGCGCCCGGCGTCGCTACAATCGGCGCGCCAGCCCGATGGATAGTTACGTACTATATTGCAGTACATCGAATTGCATGATGGGGAGCCATGCCTGACGGAGCGCCGCGGGACGCCCTCGAGCGGCGCCGCCGCCAGCGGGAGCGGATGCTGCAGGGCGGCGGCCAGGCGCGCGTCGACGCGCAGCACGGGAAGGGCAAACTCACCGCGCGCGAGCGTCTCGACCTGTTGCTTGATGAGCGCTCGTTCATTGAGCAGCAGCCCTACGTCACGTTGCGCGCGGCCGAGTTCGGCCTGGAGCGGCGGCGCACGCCGGGCGACGGCGTGGTCACCGGCAGCGGGCTGGTGGCGAAGCGGCAGGTATTCGTCGCCGCGCAGGACTTTACCGTCAACGGCGGTTCCCTCGGCGAAATGCACGCCGAACGCATCGTCGCCGCCCAGCAGGACGCCCTCACCAACCGCGTGCCGTTCATTCAGATCAACGATTCCGGCGGCGCCCGCATTCAGGAGGGAGTGCTGTCGCTCAACGGCTACGCGCGCATCTTTCGCGCCAACACCGCTTCCTCCGGCGTAATCCCGCAACTCTCGGTCATTCTCGGTCCCTGCGCCGGCGGCGCCGTCTACTCGCCGGCAATCACCGACTTCATCTTCATGGTAGACGGGGTCAGCAACATGTTCATCACCGGGCCGCAGGTGATCGCCACCGTGACCGGCGAGAAAATCAGCTCCGAGGACTTGGGCGGGTCGGCCGCGCACTGCAGCCGTAGCGGGGTAGCCCACTTCCGGTACGCTTCCGAGCAGGATTGCCTTGCGGGGGTGCGCAATCTGCTGGCCTATCTGCCGGCCCACAACGACGAAGACCCGCCGTTTCTGGCGGGCGACGACGACGTGGACCGCGCCACGCCGGAGCTGACCGGCTTGGTGCCGGCCGACGCCCGCCGCGGCTACGACGTGAAGCAGGTGATCGCCGCGCTGGTCGACCGCGGCAGCTTTCTGGAAGTGCACGCCGAGTACGCCCCCAACGTGGTGGTGGGATTCGCCCGCCTGGCCGGCCGCACCGTCGGCTTGTTCGCCAACCAGCCCAACGTGTACGCGGCGTCGCTGGACATCAACTCGTCGGACAAGGCGGCGCGCTTCCTGCGCTTCTGCGACGCCTTCAACGTTCCCATCATCGCGCTGGTGGACGTGCCGGGCTTCCTGCCGGGCGTGGCGCAGGAGCACGGCGGCATCATCCGCCACGGCGCGAAGATCCTCTACGCCATCGCCGAAGCGACGGTGCCGAAGGTGGCGCTGATTCTGCGCAAGGCGTACGGGGGAGCGTTCATCGCCATGGCCGCCAAGTCGCTGGGCTACGACCGCGTGCTGGCCCTGCCGGGCGCGGAGGTGGCGGTAATGGGCGCGGAGGGCGCCGCCAACGTAATCTTTTCGCGCGACATCAAGGCGGCTGAGGATCCGGCCGCCATGCGCAAACAGAAAATCGCGGAGTTTCAAGAGAGCGTCATGAATCCCTACATCGCCGCCGGCTACGGGTTCGTGGACGACGTGATCGATCCCGCCGCGGCGCGCACCGAACTGGTGCGGTCGGTGGAGATGTACGCGCGCAAGCGCGAGTCGCGGCCGCCGAAGAAGCACGGCAACATTCCGCTGTGAGAGGCTGAGATAAGTGGAGCAGCCGCCGCCGCTCGCCTTCGCCGGCATCGTGACCATCCTCGGCATGGGGGTGGTATTCTCCTTCCTCGCCCTGCTGAGCGCCGGGATGTTGGGGTTGCGCCGCCTGCAGCGCGCCGCGGAGGCCCGCCCGCCGGCCGCGGAAGCCGTGACCGCGGCACCGGAGTCGGTGCCGTCCGCGCGGCATGACGCGCGTTGGGTGGCGGCCGCGGTGGCCGCCTATCTGGCCCGCGAAGGCCGCTTCGACGAGGTGAGCGCGGCGCCGTGGGATCCTTCCCGGAGGCTGCCGTGAAGCAGCAGGTTTCGTTCGAGTACGAGGGCAACGCCTACACCGCGGCGGTGGAGCGCCGCGGCGACCTGCTCATCATCGAGTGCGAGGGCCAGCGCTACGAGGTTACCTTGACCGGCGGCGCGGGGCCGGCGCCCGCCGTTGCGCCAAGCGGCGGAGGCGCCACACAGCCGGCCGCACCGGCGGCGCCGGCGGCCGCACCCGGTCCGGCGCCGGCAGCTTCGGCCCCCGTAGCTCCCGCCCCCGTAGCTCCCGCCCCCGTAGCTCCCGCCCCCGTAGCTCCCGCCCCGTCCGGCGCCGCGGCCCCCGGCGACGTGGTGGCGCCGATGACCGGCACCATTCGCGAGGTGCGCGCCGCAGTGGGGGCGGCGGTCACGGAAGGCCAGGTGCTGTTCATCATGGAAGCGATGAAGATGGACCTGGAAGTGCCGGTCGCGGTGGCCGGTTCGATCACCGAAGTCGCGGTGCAGGCCGGGGACAGCGTGGTCGAGGCGCAACTCCTGGCGCGCGTCGCCGCCGGCTGACCGCATCATGGAGCTGATCGGCAAGTTCTTCGCCAACAGCGGCGTTGCCGGCCTGATCCAACTCGGCCCCGACTGGTGGCGCCCGCTGGTGATGCTGGCGGTGGGCGGCCTCCTGATCTACCTGGCCATTGCCAAGGAGTACGAGCCGCTGCTGCTGATCCCGATCGGCTTCGCGGCGATTCTGGTCAATCTGCCCCTCACCGGGCTGTTCCACGGCAAGGTACCGCTGCTCGACCAGCTCCTCGGCGGGGCCGATCCCGGGCTGCTCGATTACGTGTTCGTCGGCCTCTCCAGCGGGGTGTTTCCGCCGCTGATCTTCCTGGGCCTGGGGGCGATGACCGACTTCAGCCCGCTGCTGGCCAAGCCGCAGACCTTCCTGCTGGGCGCCGCCGCCCAGTTCGGTATCTTTGGTACCCTGCTCGCCGCTCAGGCGTTCGACTTCACCTTCGCGGAGGCCGCCTCCATCGCCATCATCGGCGGCGCCGACGGGCCGACCGCCATCTACGTCACCTCCCGCCTGGCCGATCACCTGCTGGGGGCGGTGGCGGTGGCCGCCTACTCCTACATGGCGCTGGTGCCGATCATCCAGCCGCCCATCATCCGGCTGCTCACTACCCGCCGCGAGCGGGCGGTGGTGATGTCGGAAGTGCCGCCGGTGCCGCGCAGCATCCGCATCCTGTTCCCGATCGCGATTACCCTGACCGCGGCGCTGCTGGTGCCGCCGGCGACGCCGCTGATCGGCATGCTGATGTTCGGCAACCTGTTGCGCGAGGCCGGCGTCGTCGAGCGGCTGTCGAAGGCGGCGCAGAACGAGCTGACCAACCTGATCACGATCTTCCTGGGCCTGGCGGTCGGCTCCAAGCTCACCGCCGCCGAGTTCCTGACCACCGACACGCTGCTGATCATCGCGCTGGGGCTGGCGGCGTTCGCCGTCGGCACCGCCTCCGGGGTCCTGCTCGGCAAGCTGCTCTACCTGCTGTCGGGCGGCAAGGTGAACCCGATGATCGGCGCCGCCGGCGTGTCGGCGGTGCCGATGGCGGCGCGCGTGGTGCAGCGCATGGGCCAGCGCGAAAACCCCGGCAACTTCCTGCTGATGAACGCCATCGGCCCCAACTACGCCGGCGTGATCGGCTCCGCGGTCGCCGCCGGCGTGCTCATGGCCATGGTCTGAGCTGGGCGGCTGCCATGCCCCTGGACCCGCGCGCCATCATCGCCAACGGTGAGAGCGCCAAGACCGAGTTCAAACGTGACGACCGCGAGCTGCGGGCCCCGCGTCTGGCCCGGGAAATAGTCGCGTTCGCCAACGTGAACGGCGGCATGATCGTGCTCGGGGTGGACGACGACGGCACCGTGTCCGGCGTGACCCGCCACAACCTCCAGGCGTGGCTGATGGACACGGTAATCGGCCGCTACGTCGACCCGCAGCTTATCCCCGACTACGAGGAATTCATCGTGGACGGCAAGCAGATCGCGATCGTCACCATACCCGCGGGCACCGCCAAGCCGTACGGCGTACGGCAGCAGGATCGGATCGACTACTACGTACGCCTGGGGGATACCACGCAGCGCGCCGGACGCGAGCAGATGGCGCGGCTGTTTCAGGCCGGCGGCCTGGTATCGGTGGAAAAAATGCCGGTGCACGGCAGCTCCCTGGCCGATCTGGACCGGCGCCGCCTGGAGGACTATTTCCTGAACGTTCTGGGCGAGGACGCGGTGGACGATTGGCCGCGCACCCTGCTCAATCGCGAGCTGCTGATTGCCGACGACTGGCGGCCCGAGGTGCGGTGCTGCTCCTACGCCGCCTACGTGTTGTTCGCGCGCGAACCCCGGCGCCGCATGCCGCAGGCCGGGCTGCGCCTGCTGGTGTTTCCCGGAACCGAAGTGGACTACGACGCCAACCTGGACGAAGTGTTGGACCTTCCCTTCGTCGGTTTGCAGGAACGCCGGGAACGGCAGTTCGTGGAGCAATCGTTACCGAACCGGGTGCTCAGCTACCTGCAGCCACACCTGAGCCGGGAGCGCCTGGAGGGGATGCGGCGCCACCGCCACTGGGACTATCCGCGGGAGGTGATCCGCGAGCTGCTGGTGAACGCGTTCGCGCACCGCGACTGGACGCGTCCCGGCGACGTGCAACTCACCGTGTTCGCTGACCGCCTCGAAGTGCACAGCCCGGGGGCCTTGCCCAACGGCGTGACCGTGGAGAAGGCGAAGGAAGGTCTGCGCGTCCCGCGCAATCCCAACCTCGTGAACATCCTGCGCGACTACGACTTCATGGAGCATCGCGGCATGGGAATCCGCCGCAAGGTGATTCCCCTCACCCGCGCCCACAACGGCACCGAACCGGAATTCGAGGCCACCGACGACTATTTCAAGGTGATTCTGCGGCGCGCTCCGGCCCGGTAGGCGGCTGCCGTCGGTCGAGGGAGTCGTCGCGGTAGTGGCTGCCGAGGCTGCGCGGGTTGCGCAACGCGGCGTAGGTAACCAGTAGCGCGGTCTGCACCGCGTTGCGCAGGGTGAGCAGCCGCGGCGTGAGGCGGTTGTCGGCGTAGAAGTCGTCGATCTCGGTCTTCAGCTCGCGCAGCAGGTGGGTGGCGCGGTCCAGGCGCTTGGAGGTGCGCACCAGCCCGACGTAGTTCCACATGGTGTTGCGGATCACGCTCAGGTCCTGCGTGATCAGCTCGTCGTCCGGTTCCGCGCCCGGCATCTCCCACGGCCGCACCGCGGGCAGGTGAAAGTGGGCGCCGCCGGTGATCTCCGCGGCGTGCTGCCGCGCCGCCGCCGCGCCCATCACCACGCACTCCAGCAGCGAGGTGCTGGCCAACCGGTTGGCGCCGTGCAGCCCCGTGCACGCGGTCTCGCCGATGGCGCTGAGGTGGGCGACGTTGGTGTTGCCGGCCACGTCGGTGTGGATGCCGCCGCAGGCGTAGTGGGCGGCCGGCACCACCGGGATCGGCTGCCGCGCCGGGTCAAGGCCGGCGGCGCTCAGGCGCGCGTGGATGGTGGGAAAGCGGCGGCGCACGTAGTCGGCGTCGAGCCGGGACAGGTCGAGGTAGACCGCGTCGCGTCCGCTCTTGAGCAGCTCGGTGTGGATCGAGCGCGCGATCACGTCGCGGGGCGCCAGCGACCCCTGAGGATGGTAGCGCTCCATGAACGCCGTGCCGGCGTGGTCGACCAACACGCCGCCTTCGCCGCGCACCGCCTCCGACACCAGGAACGGGCGCTCGCCGGGACGCTGGAACACGGTGGGGTGAAACTGCACGTACTCCAGGTCGATCACCCGCGCGCCCACCCGGTAGGCCATGGCGATGCCGTGGCCAAAGGCGCCGCGGTCGTTGGTGCTGTGCAGGTAGAGCTGCCCCAGCCCGCCGGTGGCCAGCACCGTCTTCTTGGCGACGATGGCGTTCACCTGTCCCTCTGCCGCCCGCAGCACGTAAGCGCCGATGCAGCTCAACGGCCGGTAGCGGTCCGCGAAGTCCACCGAGCTGTGCGACAGGGTGAGCAGATCCACCGCGAAGGCGCCGGTGGCGAGGGTCAGGCTGCCGCCGCCGGGCAGCGGGCCGGCCGCGGCCAGCTCCGCCAGGCGCCCGTGCAGGGCGTCGAGGATGGCGCGCCCGGTGTGGTCCTTGGCGTAGATGATGCGGTGGCGGGAGTGCGACGCCTCGCGGGTAAAGCGGAGCGCTCCGCCGGCGCCGCGGTCGAACGGGACCTTGAGGTCGTCGATCAACAACTCGCGCACCGCGCGCGGGCCGGCCTCGATCAGGGCGGCCACCGCCGCCGGGTTGGCGGAGTGGGCGCTGGCGGCGTCGAGGTCGGCGCGCAACAGATCGGGGTCGCCCTCGTCGAAAATGATGCCGCCCTGCGCCCAGCGGCTGTTGCCGGCCTGCAGCTCGGCGGCGCCGGTGATCAGGGTGACGCGGAGGCCGGCGCGCGCCGCCTGCAGCGCGTAGACCGCGCCGGCCGCGCCGGCGCCAATCACCAGGCAGTCGGTGCGCGCGGTGGTCACCGGCGCTCCAGGAAGTCGAGCCCCAGATCGGGCCGGCGCGCGCCCGCGGTGATGGCGCCGGCGGAGATTACCTGCGCTCCGGCCGCGGCGTAGTCGGCCAGCGACTCCGGGGTCACGCCGCCCGACACTTCGATTACGGCGCGCCCGGCTACTACCGCCACCGCCTCCCGCACCGCCGCCGGAGACATGTTGTCGAGCAGGATGACGTCGGCGCCCGCCGCCGCGGCTTCCCGCACCTGCGCCAGGGTGTCGGCCTCCACTTCGACGCGCGCCACGTGGGGCGCCTGTGCCCGAGCCCGCCGCAACGCGGCACCGATGCCGCCGGCGACGGCGACGTGGTTGTCCTTGATCAGCACACAGTCGGCCAGCGAGGCGCGGTGGTTGCGCCCGCCGCCGCAGCGCACCGCGTACTTCTCCAGTTCGCGCAGCCCGGGCGTGGTCTTGCGCGTTTCGCACACCACCGCCGAGGTGCCCCGCAGCCGTTCCACCCAGGCGCGGGTGGCGGTGGCGATGCCGGACAGATGCTGCAGCAGGTTGAGGGCGGTACGTTCGGCCGCCAGGATCGGTTGCGCGCTGCCGGCCACGTACAGCAACCGCTCCCCGGCCGCGGCGGCGGCGCCGTCGGCCACCGCCAGCTCCACGTTGAGGTCGGGATCCAGGCGCCAGAACACGCGCGCGGCGATCTCGCCGCCGCAGACCACCAGCGGCTCGCGCGCCACCACCGCGGCGCGGCACTCCGCGCCGGCGGGCAGCACTGCGGCGCCGGTCACGTCGCCCAGCCCCAGGTCCTCCTCCAGGGCGGTCTCGATTACCCGCCGCGCGGAGAACGGAATCACCGGCGCGCGAACCCTCAGTCGGTGAGCTCGAACATGCGCTCGAGGCAGCGTTGCGCCGCCGCCCGTACCGTCTCGTCGAGCTCAATGATCTGGTGCGGCTGCGGGGCGGCCAGCACGTCGCGGATCTTCCTGAGGCTGTTGAGCTTCATGTAGGGGCACAGCCGGCAGGAGCCAATGAACTGTTTGCCGGGGTTCTCCACCTCCACGCGGCTCACCAGGCCGCACTCGGTGAGCAGCATGAAATAGGCGGCGTCGGTGGCGCGCACGTACTCCATCATCTTGCCGGTGCTGCCCACGAAGTCGCTGGCCGCGGTGACGTCGGTGGGGCACTCCGGGTGGCTCACCACCTTGACTCCGGGGTAGCGGGTGCGCGCCTCGGCGATTGCCTCGACCGTAAACTGGTCGTGCACCAGGCAGGTGCCGTCGGAGCCGCGGATCACCTTGCCGCTGCCGCGCGCGGCCAGTTCGCGGCGGACGTTGGCGGCCATCAGGCGGTCGGGGACGAACAGGATCTCGCGTTGCGGCAGCCGTTCGATCACCGAGTAGACGTTGCCGGAGGTCACGCACACGTCGCTCGCCGCCTTTACCTCGGCGGAGCTGTTGATGTAGCACACCACCGCCGCCTCCGGGTAGCGCGCCTTCAGCGCCTGCAGTTGGGCGCCGGTGAGGGAGTCGGCCAGCGAGCAGCCGGAGGCGGCGTCGGGCACCACCACCAGGGCGTCGGGACAGAGGATCTTGGCGGTCTCGGCCATGAACACCACCCCGGCGAACACGATCACCTCGGCGTCGGAGTTGCGCGCCTCCAGGCTCAGCGCGTAGGAGTCGCTCTTGAAGTCGGCCACGCCGTACACGATCTCCGGGTTGACGTAGGAGTGGGCCAGGATAATGGCGTTCTTCTGCGCCTTGAGGCGGTTGATCTCGTAGGTGAGGGGGGCGGCCTCGTAGCAGCGCTCCAGGGTCCATTGGACGCCCGGCTGGCACTCCACGTGCAGCAGATTGGCGAACAGACGTTCCGCTTCCTGTGCCACTGCGCCGGCAGGCATCGCGTGTAACCGTCTAGATACCCACCTCGTCCGAACCGTGTCAACGCCGCGCGGCGGCCGCCGGCAGGTGCGCCTTCCAACTCGACCGGTCCGGCTGGCGGGTGAGCGCACTGCGCCGCGGGCCGCGCTACCGGGCGCCGCGCTCGCCGCCGCCGGGCGCCAGTGACAGGAGCTGCAGGCGGTAGAGGCGGGCGTACACGCCGCCGCGCGCCAGCAGGCCGGCGTGGCTGCCCTCCTCCACCAACCGCCCGTGGTGCAGCACCAGGATGCGTTGCGCCGAGCGGATCGTGGACAACCGGTGGGCGATGATGAGCGCCGTGCGCCCCTGCAGCAGGCTGTCCAGCGCGGTCTCGATGCCGCGCTCCGATTCGGCGTCGACGCTGGCGGTGGCTTCGTCCATGATCACCAGGCCGGGGTCGAGCAGGAAGGCGCGCGCGAACGCCAGCAACTGCTTCTGCCCGGAGGAGAGCGACTTGCCCTCCTCCAACACGTCGTGGTCGAAGCCGCGCGGCAGAGCGCGGATGAACCCGGTCGCGCCCACCGCCGCGGCCGCGTCCTCCACCTGCGCGCGGGTCACGCCCGGCGCGCGCAACGAGACGTTGTCGGCGATCGAGCCGCTGAACAGGAACAGGTCCTGCGGCACGGTGGCGACTCGCCGCCGCAGGTAGGCCAGCGGCAGGCTGCGGACGTCGGCGCCGTCCACCAGCACCCGCCCCTGCTGCACGTCGTACAGCCGGTTGATCAGGTTGGTGACGGTGCTCTTGCCGGCGCCGGTGCTGCCCACCAACGCCACCCGCGCGCCCGGCTCCACCGTGAACGAGAGTTCTTCCAGTACCGGGTGGGCGGCGGAGTAACCGAACCGCACCCCTTCCAGCGCCACCGCCGCGCCCCGCGTAGCGCCGCCGCGGCCGGGGCCGTCTCCCGCGCCGCCCGCCCCCGCGCCGCCCGCCGGCAGCAGGGGGCGCCGCGGCTCGGTGATCGACTCGGCGCGGTCGAGCAGGCGGAAGATGCGGCTGGCCGCGGCCAGGGTGGCCTGAAAGGTGTTGAAGCGTTCCGCCAACTGCCGCAACGGCCGGTACAGCATCATCACGTAGGCGAAGAAGGCGAAGATCTCGCCCGGCTGCACGGCACTCTCCAGTGCCCGGTGGGCGTAGCCGAGGATGATGATCAGGCTGAGCGTGGCGAGCAGCTCCAGCGCCGGGAAGTAGTAGGAATAGGAGTTGATCACCCGCAGGAACGCGTTCAGGTAGCGGCGGTTGTGGGCGGTGAAAGTGGCCAGGATGCGCTGCTGGTAGTTGAGCAGGGTGACCTCGCGGATGCCGGTGATCGTCTCCACCAGGGTGGTGTTGATCCGGGCGTTGGCCTCGCGCACCGCGCCGTAGCCGCGGCGGATGGCGTTGCGGAACAGCCAGGTGACCACGCCAAAGAAGGGCAGGGTCAGGAACGCCGCCAGCGCCAGGCGCGGGTTGATGAACAGCATGGCGCCAAGGATCACCGCCACCTGGAACGAGTCACCGAGCAGGGAGACCAGCCCCTGGGAGATGAACTGGCGGATCGCCTCCACGTCGCTGGTGACGTTGGTCAACGTGGCGCCGACCGCGGTGCGGTCATAGTAGTCGTGCCCCAGGCCGAGCACCTTGCGGAACAGGTCCATGCGCAGGTCGTAGAGCAGGCGCTGGCCGAGATACTCCACGGTGTAGGTGAACGCCACCTGGCCGCCGCACTGGCCGATCAGGGCCGCGGCCAGCAGCAGCGCGGTGCGCGCCAGCCCGGCCAGGTCGCCCGCCGCCACGTCGCGGTCAATGCCGATCTTGGTGAGATAGGGCACCAGCACCTGCAGCAGGTCGGTGACCAGCACCAGCGCCGCCGCGGCCGCCAGCAGCAGCGGGTGGCCGCGCACGTAGCGCAGCAGCCGACCCAGCAACCGCAGGTCGCGCGTTCCCCCGCTCATGCCAGGTACTGCTCCAGGCGCTGCAGCTCGGCCAGCCGGGCGTAGCGCCCGCCGGCCCGCAGCAACTGCTCGTGGCTGCCCTGCTCGACGACGCGGCCGCCGTCCAGCACCAGAATGCGATCCGCCAGCCGCAGCGCCGAGATGCGCTGCGACACCAGCACCACGGTCTGCGCCGGAGCGCCGGCGCGGGTTCGCAACGCCGCCAGGATTTCGGTTTCGGTAGCGGAATCGACGCTCGACAGGGCGTCGTCGAGCAGCAGCAGGTCACTCTCCTTGACCAGTGCGCGGGCCAGGGCCAGGCGCTGCTTCTGGCCGCCCGACAAGGTGATGCCGCGCTCGCCCACGAGCTGGTCGTAGCCCTCCGGGAAGGTGGCGACGTCGGCGCTCAGCGCCGCGGCCGCGGCGGCGGCCTCGATCCGCTCGCGCGGCACCGCGCCCTCCGCGCCCATTGCGATGTTCTCGGCCACCGTCATGGAGAACAAAAACGTCTCCTGCGGCACCACCGCCACCCGCCGCCGCAGCGCCAGCGGATCCAACGCCGCCAGCGGCTGCCCGCCCACCGTCAGGCGCCCCGCCGTGGGCTGCACGACCGCGGTCAGCAGCCCCAGCAGCGTGCTCTTGCCGCTCCCCACCGGCCCGGTGATCGCCACCGTTTCCCCCGGCTGCAGCGCCAGGTCGATCCCGCGCAGCGCCTCCTGCGCCGCCTCCGGGTAGCGGTAGCGGACCCCGTGCAGCGCCACCGCCAGACCGCCCGCCGGCAGCGCCTCCCCGGAACGCCGCTCGGGGCGGGCGGTGAGGATCGTCTCGATGCGCTCCATGGCGCTCACCCCCTGCTGCAGCAGCGAGGTAACCCAGCCCAGCGAGGTGATCGGGAACGCCAGCAGCGCCACCATGGTCGAGAACTGCAGCAGCTCGCCGATGGTCAACGCGCCGCGCACCACCGCGGCTCCGCCCAGCCACAGCGTCACGAGCTGCAGCAGCCCGAACACCAACCCCATCAGCGGCCACAGCAGCCCGCGAATCCTGAGCACGCGCATGTTGGCGCGCACGTAGCCGCGGTTCAACTCCGCGAATTGCGCCGTCTGCGGCGCCTCGGCGGCATACAGCTTGACGGTAGTGATGCCGGTGATGGTTTGCCACGCCTGGTCGTTGATCGCCGCGACCTGCTCCTGCACCGCGCGGAACCGCGGCCGGAAGCGCGGAATCACCACCAGGTTGATCGCCACCAGCAGGGCCGCCACCAGCAGCAGCGCCGCGGTCATCAGCACGTCCAGCCGCAGCAGCAGCGGCAGGAACAGCGCCAGCCGCGATACCGCGTCGGGGATGTACATCATCCCCGGCCCCAGCAGCATGCGGACGTCGTTCAGGTCGTTGGTGCAGCGCGATATGAGGTCGCCGGTCCGGCGCCGCTGGAAGAAGCCGAACGGCAGGCCGATCAGGCGCCGGAACAGATCGTCCCGCAAGTCGTACTCGATGCGCCGCGACACGCCGATGATCAGCTTGCGCATCAGGAACATGCAGCCGCCGGCCAGCGCCGTGAAGCCGGCCGCGGTCAGCGCGGCGGTGCGCACCGGGAGCGTGCGGTTGGCGCCGACGATCTCGTCCAGCAGGCGCTGGATCCACACCGGTACGCGCGAGAACGCCCAGTTCTGGGCCAGCATGAACGCAAAGCCGGCGGCCAGCGGCAGGGCATAGCGGAGCAGCAGCGGAAGCAGGTGACGGAGGGAGCGGATGGTAGAGGTCCTTGCGCGCTACAATGCTATTCGGGGCCGGCCCGCGGGCAAGCGCTACGACGCCACGGCGTTACGGCGAGCGGCCCGCCCATCCCGGCGGGAGCGAGCCGTGTTCAGCCGGCGGCTACGTCGAACGCGGTTACGTTGCGGATGGTTCCACCTTCAGGCGCAACGGCCCGTTCGGAGCCACCAGCAGAACGTCGCCGAACCGGAACTCGCGCTCCGTCCACCGCAATGCGCGCCCGGGCTCGATCGCCGCCACGCCCGCATTGTCGGTCAGCTCCGCGCCGGCTAGCCGTTCCCATATGGCGTCCACGCTCCGCCGTGCGGTCCACCGATCGCCGCCGTCGGCTACAAAGGCGTCCGCTTCCGCCTCGATGATCGGATCGTGCGCCCCGTCGGTCGTCATGACGCACCGGCCCTCGCGCGGCGTGTGCAGGACGTGGCGTTCGGCGAGCACTCCTTCCGGGATGCCGATTGCGTCCAGCAGGTTGCTGTCCGGCCTGGTCGGCCGGTACCACTCGGACGGTTCTTCTCCCGAGATCAGGCGTTCCAGCGCCGCGGAGAGCCCGGCTTCGGTGTGGTCGCTGGTGATGCACCGAAACGGACGATCCGGCTCGATCAGATGCGCCCGCGTGTCGCCGGCATGGATCAGCATCCCGCTGTTTCCCTTCCAAACGGCCGCGGTCAGGGTTGTCCCGCCGGCGCCTTTGAGGCGCTTCAGCACCTCCTGCTGCGCGCGCAGCAGAGTCTCCGCCAGCACGTCGCGCGGCGTGTCGTGGCGGCCGAACAGACAGGTCTCGACGAAGATCCGCACCGCGGTCCGGCTCGCCCAGCCGCCGTCCTGCATGCCCCCCATGCCGTCGGCGATCACCGCCGCGCACCACGGCCCCAAGACAAAGCCGCGCGGTACCCAGACCAGGACCGCGCCGCAGTCCTGCTGCTCCGCGCGCGGCCCGCGCTGCAAGCCGATAGCCAGTGCCCCCTCCGCGCCCTCGTGGACCTTCCCGTCGGCTTCGGGGGATGGCGCGAGCGCGTTCGTTATCCGGGTACGAACGTCGGGTTCCGCTGGTGTTTCCATGTCTACCGTCTCCAATCGTCGCCCTCTGGGTCCTGTATCCGGGTGACCGGACCTACCCCCTCGACGACCGCATCACCGTCCTCCCGGCGGCCCGGATTCCGCATCTGCCGGAATCCATACAATCAACCAGTCGGAATCGGCACTAAGCCTCAGATACGCCAGGACCACGAGTGCCAGTGACAACAACCCGCGAATCCGCTGGTTGCCGCCCGAACCAGCGGTGCGGTCAGTCATCCGGCAGGACGCGGACGGCGCGCAGGATCGTCTCCTGCACGGCGAGCTCGTGGTCGAGCGAGCGGTCGGGAGCGCGTTCGCCGCGGATTACGCCGACGATTGCCCGCAGGCTGGCCGCGTAGCGCGGCTCATCGGCCACCGGGACCTGCTGCGGCCCCTTGCGGAACCCGTCGCGGTCCGCGTCCAGGCTCAGCCGCACCGCCGGCGGTTCGATGGGGCCGAGCGCCACCGAACCGCGCGTGCCGTGCACCTCCAGCCGCCGGGCGCCGTGGTCAACCTCGAAGGCGGTCGATTGCAGTACCGCCAGCGCCCGCGGGTATTCCAGGATTACGGCCGTGTTGTTCACGGCGCCGGCAAGCGCCGCGGCGTGGTCGCGCAGGATGCCGGTGACCTGCCGCGGCCGCCCGAGCAGCGCCACCACCAGATCGATCACGTGGCACAGGATCTCGAACGCCGGCCCGCCGGGAAGCTGCGCCAGCCCGGCCCGCTCGGACTGAGCCACGGTCAGCGAGATGCGCCCCTGCACGGCGTGAACGTCTCCCAGCCGCCCGGAGCCGGCCCAGTCGAGCAGAAACTGCGCGCCCCGGTTGTAACGGAACATGTAGCCAAGCTGCACCAGCAGGTTGCGCGCACGGGCGGCTTCCACCAGCCGCCGGAACGGCTCCATCTCCATACCGGCCGGCTTGTCCAGCCACACGTACTTGCCGGCGTCCACCGCGCGTTGCGCCCAGGCGACGCTTTGGAAGACGTCGCCCTCTACCGCGACCGCCGCGACGGTGGGGTCGGCCAGCGCCTCATCGGCAGCGTCCAGCCAGCGGACTCCGGCGTACGCGGCCTGCGCGCTCGCCGCGGCGCGCCGGCCGGCGTCCGGCTCCCACACGCCCGCCAACTCCACGTCGGGGCTTTCGGCCATCACCTGCGCCTTGCCCGCCGCGTGCGAGTGACCGACCCCGAACTGCGCGAAGCGAACCGGAGGGCTGCTCATGGCGGCAGCATAGTGCTATCTGCGGCACGTTGCCAGTTGCCCGGCGCTGCCGCGCGTAGTAGTGTGGCGCCCGTTGCCGGCGGGCGCCGGATAGGCGATAATTACGTGGTAGATGCGTCGGCGGCAAAGCCTGCGCGAGGAGGAAGGCATGGATCTACGGAAGAGCGTGAGCGTCGCGTTGGCCGCGGCGGCGATGCTGGCGGTGGCGTGGACGGCAGCCGCGCAGGACAGCGGTACCTACCGCTCCGTGAGCGGCTACAGCCATGATTACTTTACGATCGAGCATGATGGGGAGACCTTCGTCGGCGGCGTGCTGTACGGTACGATGACGGTCACCGAGAGTAGCGGCGGACCGTTTGTCGTAGGTGCGAACAACGTTTCCGAGTGCTTGGTCTTCTCCCGGAGTCAGGCCGGCGGCCTGGAACTCGATGCGCCGTGCGTGTTCACTGACGGAGCGGGCGATCTGCTCCACAGCTACGGGACCCGCAAGGAGGGCACCCTGGCGGTCGGCGGCGGCGGCGAGGGCGTCTGGGAGCTGCGGGGCGGCACCGGCAAATTTGCCGGCGTCACCGGAAGCTGCGCCTATCAGACGGAGTACCTGGAAGGCGACCGGCTGGTGGTACACTCCGACTGCACCTGGAGCCGTTCCTAGCGAGCGTGCCCGGTCCTGACCACTCCAAGCCGCGGCCGTGGCGCGCAGAAAGGTGACGCCCCGGCCGCGGCTGCCTATGGCGGAGAGGATGGAGCCGGACGGACCGGCGGCGCTGGGGCTGAGCTACGAGGTGGTGGAGTTGCCGGCATGAAGGTCCTCGTTACCGGTGCGGCCGGCTTTATCGGGCACCACGCCACCCGGCGCTTGGTGGATCAGGGCCACGAGGTGGTCGGCCTCGACAATCTCAACCGCTATTACGACGTGCGGTTGAAGCTGGACCGGCTGCGCGAACTGGGCATCGCCACGGCGCCGCCCGGCGACCGGGACGCGGCGCTGGCGGCGGCGGCCGGGTCGAGCCTGCGGTTCGCGCGGCTCGATCTGGTCGACGCGGAGCGGGTGCGGGCGCTCTTCGCCGCCGAACAATTCGAGGTGGTCTATCACTTGGCCGCCCAGGCCGGGGTCAGGCATTCGCTGGCGGACCCGTGGACCTACGTGGCGAGCAACGTCAACGGCTTTCTGAGCATCCTGGAAGCGGCCCGCGCGCATCCCGTCCGCCATCTAATTTACGCCTCCTCCAGCTCCGTCTACGGGTTGGACCGGCTGCAGCCGTTCGGCGAGGCCGGCGCCGCCGATCACCCGGCGAGCCTGTACGCGGCCTCCAAGCGCTCCAACGAGCTGATGGCGCACAGCTATTCGCATCTGTTCGCCATCCCCACCACCGGCCTGCGCTTCTTTACCGTCTACGGCCCCTGGGGCCGGCCCGACATGGCGCTGTTCAGCTTTACCAAGGCGATGCTGAGCGGCGCGCCGATCGAGCTGTTCAACTACGGGGAGATGCGGCGCGACTTTACCTACGTTGACGACGTCGTGGAGGCGGTGCTGCTGGCCGGCGGGCGCCCGCCGCGGGGCGACGCCGCCTGGGACGGACGCCAGTCGTCGGTATCCCCCGCCCCGGCGCGAGTGTACAACGTTGGCCACGGCGCCCCGGTGTCCCTGGGCGACTTCGTGACCGCCCTGGAGGAGGAGCTGGGCATGAAGGCGCGGGTGAAGAAGGTCGCGCTGCAGCCGGGCGACGTACCGCAGACCTGGGCCGACTGCAGCGCCTTGCAGCGCGACTTCGGCTTCCGCCCGCAGACCCCGTTGCGCGAGGGCGTGAAGCGCTTCGTGGCGTGGTACCGGCAATACTACCACGACTGAGCGCCGGAGCGCCGCCCGCCGGCCCGGCGCGCCCGGTCCCCGGGACGATCCCCGGCGTTCAGTAGTGGACGTTCAGTAGTGGAACTGCGGGCCGAGCGCGACCCAGAAGTTGTGCGCCTGCAAGGTCGCCGGGGGCGCCGGCACGCCCTTGTGGACGCCGCTCCCCGGGCGCCACTCGGCAATGGGGTAGTGGCCGTCCGCGCCCACCTCGAGGGCCAGCTTGACGACGTTGCGGTCGCCGTCCAGGGCAATCTGGAGGCCGGCGTAGGCGCTGCCGAGCAGGCTGGTCCGCGACCAGGAGTTGGCGCCGGAGTCGACGCCGAGCGCCTCGCTGAGCACCTGGCGCCGGTTCAGGCCGTAGCGTAGCGCCTCCCAGCCGAGCCCGGTCTTGACCCCGGTCTGCAGATAGACGCTCGGCGCCAGCTTCCACTTGTACTGCGCGATTCCGGCGAAGTAGCGCTGCCCATACCCGACGTAGCTGTAGTAGTCGTCCTTGCCGTCGCCGTCCGCGTCGACGGTATCGCCCGGCCCGTTCGGATCGTCGTCGTGCAACGCGTAGCCGCCGGCCTCCTGACCGAATCCGGAGTACTCCATGCCGAACTGCAAACTCCCGTCCACGCTCCAGCGCCAAGTGCCGCCGCCGCCGTTCACGAAGGGGATGAAGAACTCGCTCATCGCCGCGTACTGGCCGAGCTTCTTGAAGTAGTCGTTCAGCCCGGCCGCGCCGGGCATATAGCGCAACGGAAAGAACGGCCCGCCGCCGAACCCCTTGTCGGAAGCGCGGTCGGACATCCGCTCGTCGTGGTCCAACTTCCGGTTGATCTCTTCGAGGACCTCCAGGACGTCGGCCGTCGAAACCTCATCACCCTCGGCCGTGCCCTCACCGTCGTCCTCGTGGCCGTCGGCCGCCGCGGTCAGAGTCAAAGCCACACCGAGCACCAGTATGAGCAGTAGTTTTCGCATCATTCCGTAACCTCCTCTGTCGGCAAGCAGGACCCGTACCACCCGCAGCTGTTCCGGGCGGCCGTCTACCCCGGCGGCTCATCCGAACACAGCGGGCAGGCCCCGAGACCGTCCATGCCACCAAGGTACCGGTACCCCTTCGGAAAATCAAGGTAAGTTTTCACTTTTTCAAGGGATGGTCCGGCCGGCCCGACTACGCCGTCGATCCCTCGCCTATCCCCAACGATACCCCAACAGGAGCTCACCGGCCATCGGGACCGTATCATCGACTAGTAGGTGGACTCCGGAACCGCGTCGTTGATGGCGATTACCCGGCGGCCGGCCAGGATGTCGGCCCGGACGGCTGCGACCAGGGCCTTGGCGGCAGCGGAGATGCGCTGCTCGAACTCGTAGTAGGGGGCCAGGCGGGCGCCGCCGGCCGCCATCATCGTCCACTCCCGGTAGTCGGCGGCCTCGAAGCGGCCGGCCTTGACCGCCGCTATGGCCTCGCCGATGGCGGGGTTCATGTCCCACAGGGCGGAGGTGACCACGACGTTGCGCCCGTTCTCCTCCCGGTTCATGTCGTTGACGTTGCCGAAGGCTATGACGCCGCTCTCGCGGGCGGCGTCCACCACCCCGGCGCGCTCCGCGTAGAGCACGTCGACGCCGGCCGCGACCTGCGCCAGCGCCGCCGCCCGCGCCTGCGGCGGGTCGTACCAGGAGTCGATGAACGTCACCTTGAACTCGGCGTCCGGGTTGACCGAGCGCGCGCCGGCCATGAAGGCGTGGAACAGGCGGTTCACCTCGCCGATCGGGTAGCCGCCGACCATGCCGATACGGCCGCTCGCCGTCATTGAACCGGCCAGGATGCCCATCAGGTAGCATGGTTCGTGGATGTAGTTGTCGAAGACCGCGAAGTTGGCGCCGTGCGGCGGCCCGGAGTCGCCCATCAGGAAGGCGACGCCGGGGTAGTCGTCGGCCACCTGCCGCGCTGCGGCGCCGATGCCAAACGCCTCGCCGACGATCAGGGCGGCCCCGCCGGCGGCGTACTCACGCAGCACGCGGAGGTAGTCGTCGCTGGCCACGTGCTCGGAGAAGACGTAGTCGATCTCGCCCCGGCCCTGCGCCGCGCTCAGCGCCTCGTGCAAGCGCCGATCCCACTTCTGCGTGACCGGCTGGGTGTAGACTCCGGCCACCTTGATCGGGCCGGCGGCGGCGGTGTCGGCTGCCGCCGTACCGGCGGCGAGCACGGCCACCGCGGCGGTTAGCACCACGGCCGCCGGCAGGGCGGCGAAGCGGTTCACGGGACTGCGTGCCGCATCCGGTCGAGCAGATCTCCTTCCGTCTCGCGCTCTATGACCCATTCGCATAAACCCGTCGTTGCGCGCGCGTGGCTCAGCCGGGCGGGTCGCCGCCACGACCGCGTCCCGCACCGCCCCCGCGGTCGCGCGGGTTACCACGCCGGCCCCCGTCACGATATCTATCCCTTGCCCTTCCAGGGGACCAGCCAGGACTCCAGGGAGCGCATCAGCAATTCGATGGCGAAGCCGATGGCGCCGATGAGGATGATGCCGATCACCACCACTTCGGTCTGCAGGAAGTTCTTGGCGATCATCATCATTGAGCCGACGCCCCGGTCGGCGGCCACCAGCTCGGCGGCGACCAGCGTGCCCCAGCACACGCCCATCGAGGTACGCAGGCCGGTGAAGATCTCCGGCAGCGCGTTGGGCAGGATGACGTGGCGCAGCACCTGCGCCTTGGAGGCGCCGAGCGAGTACGCCGCGTGCACCTTGGAGATGCGCACCGAACCGACGCCGGAGCGCGCCGCGATCAGCATGATGAACAGCGCCGCCAGGAACAGCAGAAAGGTCTTGGCCGCCTCGTCGATCCCCAGCCACAGGATCACCAGCGGGATCAGCGCCAGCGGCGGGATTGGCCGCACGAACTCCACGATCGGGTCCAGGATGCCGCGCGCCACCGAGTTGAGGCCCATGGCGAATCCGAGCGGCACGCCGAGCAGCGCGCCGAACACCACGCCCAGCACCACCCGCCGGACCGAGGTCCAGACGTGCGTCCACAGTGACACGTTGCGGTAGCCCTCCGTCACCAGGCTGACGAAGCGGTCGATCACGCCGGGCTTGGCGCGGTCGGGATCGTCCCACGGAAACAGGCCGCCGTGCAGCGCCGGCCAGAACAGCGGGTCCGGGAACGCCTGCGCGGTCGCCGCCGCCCACGCGATCAGCAGCGCGGCCACGGTCAGGATCGACCACAGACGGCCGGAGTTGACCGCCGATGAGTCCCCAAACCGGACCCGTTTCTGCCGATTCAGCGAGTTGTCGGCGATGCCGAGCCAGGCGGCCAGCCGCGGCGGCTGCCGGCGCTGCTTCATCGTTCCTCGCCTCCTCCCATGATCTCCTCCTCCATCTCCCAGATCATGGACAGTATCTCCTCGCGCGCGGCGACGAAGTCGGTCTGCGCCTTGATCTCGCGGGCGTTGCCGTCCACGCCCTGGGCTGCGAACGGCAGGCGGTACTCCCGGTGGATGCGGCCCGGCCGCGGCGCCATCACCATCACCCGCTGGCCGAGGAACAGCGCTTCCTCCACCGCGTGGGTGATCAGCAGGATCGTCTTGCCGGTCTCGCGCCACAACCGCAGCACCAGCCCCTGCATCTTCTCGCGCGTGAGCGCGTCCAGGGCGCCGAGCGGCTCGTCCATCAGGATCACGTCCGGGTCGTTCGCCAGGCAGCGCGCCAGCGCCACCCGCTGCTGCATGCCGCCGGAGAGCTGGTAGACCGGCTTGTCGGCGAACTCCCGCAACGCCATGCTGCCCAACAGCCGCGCGACCGTTTGCTCGATCTCCGCGCGCGCGGCGCCGGCCATGCGCGGCCCGAAGCCGACGTTCTGCGCCACGGTCATCCACTCGAACAGCGCCCCTTGCTGAAACACCATGCCGCGTTCGCGGTGCGGCCCCGTAATCGGGTTGCCGTTGAGCAGCGCCTGCCCGGCGGTGGGCGCCAGGAACCCGGCGATGATGTTGAGCAGGGTGGTCTTGCCGCAGCCGGAGGGGCCGAGCACCGCCAGCAACTCGCCCGGCTCCATGCGCAGGGAGACGTCGCGGAGCGCCTCCACGCGGCCGCCGCGCGGCGTGGTAAAGACCATCGACACGCGGTCGAGCAGGAGTCCGCGCGCCCGGTTCACAGAAAGCTGGGGTCTATGGCGAAGTCGTAGCTCTTGAGCGCCCGCTCCAGTTGCCCCTGCTCGGCGAAGAAGTCGGCCACTTCCCGGATGAAGGCTTGCAGCCCGCCGCCCATCCAGGCCGCGGACTGCTGTTCCTCCGGCGTCGGGAACGCGGAGTCGGTCAGGAACCTCTGCGCGGGATCGAGGTCCATGCCGGCGGCGCGGGCCAGGTCCCGGTCGAGCGCCTGCCGGGCGTCGCCGGCCGCGGCGGCGTAGGCGGCGTTGGCCTGCGCGGTCACCTCCATGAACGCGCGCACCAGGTCGGGATGGCGTTCGGCGAAGCGCTCGGTCACCGAGACCACGTCGAAGACGTGGATGCCGATCGCCGCCTGCTCGGCGGCGGTCATCAGCACCTCGCCGTATTCCAGCATCCGCTGCAGCGGACCGGCAAAGCCGCACGCCATGATCACGTCGCCGCGCGCCAGGGCGACCGCGCCGTCGGCGCTGTTCATCTGCACCAGGTTGACGCGGGAGGCGTCGACGCCCAGGTGGTCGAGCATGCGCAGCAGCTTGTAGTGGGTGACGTTGCCGATCGGGGTGGCGACCCGCTTGCCTTCCAGCTCGCGCGCGTTGGCCTGCGTGATTCCGGCCCCGTCGCGCACCACGCAATTGTCGGACGCTCCATAGGTTACGGCTATGCCGACCAGCCGGAGCGGCAGGCCGTTGGAGACCGCCACCACCCACGGGACCAACCCCTGCGAGTAGGCTATGTCCACGTCGCCCGAGGCCATCGCCAGGCTCATCTCGTTACCGTTGCCGAACGCCCGCCACTCGACCTCGACGCCGAGCGCCCGGTCATAGGTCTTGTCCACCTGCGCGACCAGGTTGGGGGTCGGCCACTCCAGGAAGTAGGCGACGGTGACCTTGTCCTGCGCCGCCAGCGACGCCGCCGCCAGCGCGGCCAGGGCGATGGCGATCAGGATCACAGCTGATTTCCGATTCACGTCAGATATCCTCCTGCCGGCCCCAAGCGGGCCGTCTGCCGAGTGTTCCCCAGCAGCCCTAACCTGTCCAGCGCAGCCGAATCGAATCAAAGTGCCGGGCGCTGACCGGCAGATGATTTACCAGATACGGTAGGGATACTACCATCGGCGCCGGCCTGCTGCGCGCCGCAACCCGCCAACTCGGGCTGTCGCTGGGCGACCGTGCCTGCATGGCGCTGGCGCGGCGCGAGCGCGCTCGAGCGATATCCGCCGACCGCTCCTGGGCGGCGCTGGATCTCGGCATCGAAATCGAACTGATTCGCTAGAATTCCAGGGGTCGTCGGGGCGCCGAAATTCGTTGCCGCGACCTGTTGCCGGGGGCCGGGGGCGGTTCGTAACTTGCGCCGCCGGAGACGGACCGATGGCGACGAGGATTGCTGGCGACGAGGGGGGCCTGACCCCGCGGCAACTCCGCGCGGCGCAGCGCAGCTTCACGCTGTTCGCCTTCCTCAACATGATCTCCTTCCAGTTGCTCACCGGCAACGTCATCGCCCTGTACGGGCTGCGGCTGGGCGCCGGCGAGCCGCTGATCGGCGTGCTCTACTCCTTCATGCCGCTGGCGTACCTCCTGCCGCTGGCCGGGCGCGCCGTGGTGCGGCGCCTGGGCACGGTGCGCACCATGGGCGTGTTCTGGATCGCGCGCCAGCTCCTGATGGTGCCGATCCTGTTTGCGCCGCTGGCCGCCGCCCGCGGCCGCCCCGACGTCGGCATCTGGCTGATCGTGGTCAGCGTCGTCGGCTTCCACCTGGCCCGCGGCGTCGCCATGACCAGCTTCAACGCGGTCGTCGGCGCCGTCACCACTCCCGCCGAGCGCGGTTCGTTTCTGGCGCGCATCCAACTCGTTTCCCACCTCGGCGCGATTGCGGCCGGGTTGGCGATGGGCCTGCTGCTGCAGCAACGGTCGCCGCTGCTCCTGTTCACGCTGATCCTGGCCATCGGCATCGTCACCGGCCTGCTGGCCGCCCGCGAGCTGTTTCGCCTGCCGGAGCCGGCGGCGCTGGCCCGCCCCGGCAGCTTCGGTCCGGCGTTGCGCGACGCGTTCCGCCGCCGCGGCTTTCCCCGCTTCGTCGTGGTGCTGGCGCTGAACAGCTTCGTGACCGCAATGGCGCTGCCGTTCCTGTTGGTCTACGTGAAGCGCGTTCACGGACTCGGCGACAACACCACCATCCTGCTCGCCGCGGTCGGCTCGGTCGGCGCCATCGTCATGGCCCTGGTGAGTAGCTTCGTGATCGACCGGGTGGGCTCCTCGCCGCTACTGTTGCTGTTCAACAGCGTGCTGGCGGTCACGCTGCTGCTGGTCGTGGTGGCGCCGCCGCTGGTCAACCCGGCCGCGGTCTGGATCTATCTGGGGGCGATTTTCTTCCTCGCGGCGTTTGCGTCGTGGGGCACCGAGAACACGCACAGCGTCTACTACCTGAGTTTGATCCGGGCGGAGGAGCGTCTGAACCTGGGCATCTTCGACTTGGTGGTGATCGGCCTGGGGGCGATGCTGGGGTCGCTCGCCGGCGGCGCGGTGCTGGGGCGCCTGGCTTCCCTGCCGGGGTTGGCGACCGCCGACGCGTACCGCATCTACTACGGCGCCATGGTCGCGGCCTACGCCGTCGTCCTGCTGCTCACCATGCGGCTGGACCGGTTGGGCGCCGCCTCGTTTCCCAACGTGCTCGGCATCTTCGTGTCGCCCCGGCAACTGCGGGCGCTGGCGCTGCTGCACCGGCTCAAGGCCAGCCGCACCCCGGACGCCGCGGAGTTCCTGATCCAGCGCCTCGGCGAGGTGCGCTCCGACCTGGCCGCCCCCGACCTGCTGCGCGCGTTGCGCTCGCCGCGCTTCACGGTGCGCTCGGAGGCGCTCGACGCCCTCTCGGAGGTGCCGTTGAACGACGAGGTACGGGCCGCGCTGATCACCGAGGTGGAGGAACAGGGGTTCACCACCGCCTACCAGGCGGCGGAGCTGATCGGGCGCCGGGAGATGCGCGAGGCGGTGCCGGCGCTGCGCCGCGGCCTGGAATCCGACGACGTATTCCTGGCCGGCAAGTGCATGGTGGCGCTGGCGCGCCTGGGAGATGAGGACAGCCTGGCGACCGTGGCGCGGAAGTATCGGGAAACCGCCAACCCGCGGCTGCTGATCCACGGCGCCGCGGCGCTGGAACTGTACGGGCAGCCGGCCTCGCTGGCAACCCTGCTGGAGCCGCTGGAGCGCAACCCCACGCCCTTCGCGCGTGACGAGATCATCCTGGCGGCCGCCGGTATCCTGCGTATTTCCGATACCTTCTACCCGCTGTACCAGGAGTTCCTGACCGAGCGCCGCCACGGGCTGGCGCTGCTGGCCGACCTCCTGGAGGAACGGCAGGAGCGGCGGAAGCGGCAACCGCGCGCGGCGGGCGCGCCCGCGGCTGCGGCGGCGGCGCCCGCGGAAGTCACGGCCCTGCCGCGGCTGGTCGACGATCCTGCGTTCCCGGCGGCGGCGGAGCGCGCCCTGGCGGCGAGTCCCATCGCGGTCGAAGGGACCGACCTGAACCCGGTGCTGCGGGAGGCACTGGCGCGGCCTCACACCGGCGCGCTGGCGCAGTTTCGGTTCTGCGTCGCCACGGCCGCAGCCTGTTACACTTGGCCGGCGCAGCCGCGCGGCCGGCGCCGGCCGCCGCAGACTCCGCGCTGACCGCCGCGGGGTTTGTCGCGGCATCCGCCACGTCCCCCGCGATGCGGTATGATCTACGGCATGATGAGTCAGGTCCATACCCCACGCTCGGTCGCTAAATCTGCGCCGGCGCGGCTTGCCTTCCTGGCGGTGACGTGCCTGCTGCTGGGTTGCGCAGGATCGGTTTCGGGACAGGGATCGGCAGGATCAGGATCAGGGTCACCCGGTTCGCCTACGTCACCCACCGAGCCCACGCCGCCCACTGCGCCTACCTCCCCCAGCCAAGTCACGGAACTGGCCGCGGAAGTGCAGATCTGCCGCGTGCCCAATCCGCATCGCCCCGACTCCGCGTTCAACGTCACCAAGTCCAAGGCGGACCGCCACGGTGACTACTACGTGACGTGGCAATGCCGCGAACCGTGCGCCGACTGGCGCCAGTGCGATATCGAAGCGCGCTCCGGGCGCGGCGTCACCCGCCGGGCGCTGGCATTCGTGGTCGACGGCATGGGCGGGCACGTGGCCTACACCACCAGCCAGCGCGGCGACAAGACGCTGCTGCTGCACGACGGCATGGGCGGCACCAACTACCCGCAGTCCCTGGCCGAAGCGATCGAGCGGCGCTCCGACGCCGCCACCGTCATGGTGCGCTGGGAGCCGGGCTTCAAGGGCAGGTGGGGCTGGTTCACGCGCACCTCGGCGGCAGCGTCCCGGATACCCGCGGCCACCAGGCGCATCGCCGCCGTCATCGCCTGGGTGCACCAGCATCTGGCGGGGCCGGGGGCGTTCGGCACCGTCGGCTGCAGCATGGGCACGCAGGCCACCTTCGGCGCCGTCTACTGGTACCCGGTGGACGCCGTGGTGGACTACCAGCTCTTCAGCGGCGGCCCCGGCCTGTGGGACATCAACGCCGGCTGCGGCCTGCGCACCTATCCCGTGGGCCGTTGCGACCTGGACGCCGGCGTCACCTGCCGCGCCGACTCCGACTGCAGCCAACTGGGGGCAGGCAGCCGTTGCGACCGTCCGCGGCCGATTCCCAACTTCAACCTGTACCAGGAGGTGGTCAACCACGTGCACGCCACGCAGGCGTGCAGCGTCCCGCGCTCCGGCGCGACCCTTACCCCCTACGCGCCCTTCGACGAGAGCGGGTTCGCCCGCACCGCCGGCGACTGGGACCTGGACCATCCGGTGGACTTCGCCATGGACGTGCGCGGCCGCGACGGCGACGAAAACTGGGCGTTGGGGGACACGATGCGGGTGTACGACGACATCGAGTCGGCCGCCGGCCACCCCAAGCGCTGGCACGCCTCCGTCAACTCCAACCACTGCGCCGCCCTCAGCAACGGCGTCGCCCTGGAGATGATCCTGGACCGCATGGCCCTACGCTAGGGCTGGAACGTGCGCCGGCGATGTCGGTTCCCCGTCGCCCCAAGCTGTACCACGTCACCCACGGCGCCAATGGACAATCAGGTGGCACAACGGGTGGCCGCGATTACTGCCGGGAGCGCCGGGAGCACGGCAGTTCATGTCGAAGTGTGCCGTGCATGGTACTATTAGGCATGGGACCGGCGCGATGATCAGGTACTTGACGGGCGATCTGCTAACAGCGGAGTGCGACGCGCTGGTCAACAGCGTCAATTGCGTAGGTGTCATGGGGCGCGGCGTTGCGCTGGCGTTCAAGCGCCGGTTCCCGGCCAACTTCAAGGCGTACAAGGAGGCGTGCGATTGGGGCGAGATTGAGCCGGGGCGGGTGTTTGTCTTCCCGACCGACGAACTGATGCCGCGTTACGTCATCAACTTTCCGACCAAGCGGCACTGGCGCGGACGGAGCCGCCTTCACGATATCGAAGCCGGGCTGCCGGCGCTGGTAACGGAGATTGAGCGGCGTGGGATTCGCTCGATCGCGCTGCCGCCGCTTGGCTGCGGGCTCGGCGGCCTCGACTGGGCGGACGTGAAACCGCTCATTCATAAGGCTCTGGCCGGCATGTCCAACCTTGATGCGGTAGTATTCGAGCCGCACGCATCGCCGCCGGTCGCACTGCCCGAAGTCACGCGCCCGACCATGACGGCGGGCCGGGCGGCGCTGCTGGGCCTGATGCACCGCTACTTGATCGGTCTGGCCCAGCCGTTCGTGACGCTGCTTGAAGTGCACAAGCTGCTCTACTTCATGCAAAAGGCCGGCGAGCCACTCCGGCTGCGCTACGTCAAGGCGCCGCACGGCCCGTACGCCGAGAATCTGCGCCACGTCCTGCAGGCTCTTGAGGGCCACTACCTCACGGGCGGCGGCCCGGAAGGAGACCGGGTGCACCAACCGCTGCAACTGATCCCCGGAGCGATCAGGGAGGCCGAGGTGTCTCTGGAAGGCCATCCGGACACCCGCGCACGCTTCGACCGGGTGGTCGAGCTGGTATCAGGCTACGAATCGCCGTCCGGCCTCGAGCTGCTGGCCACCGTGGACTGGGTGATGGCCGAGATCGGCTCCGACGTAGTTACGGACGTGATTCGTGCGACCTACGAGTGGAACGCCCACAAGCGGCAGTTCACCGAGCGGCAGATCGGGCTGGCGCGTGACCGGCTGCACGAACGGGGCTGGACGGCAGCGACCGGAGACTGACGGCAGTCCGCAGGAAGCGAGAAATACACGAGAGACGAAACAGCCCCCTGTTTTGTCATGTCCCATGCTATTGTAGGGGTCTCATGGAGCACATGGAACGGTTCGTCGAAGGCCCCTTGCGCCGTTGGCTGGCGCGGCGGCGGCGGAAGCCGCTGGTGCTGCGCGGCGCCCGGCAGGTCGGCAAGACCACGGTCGTGCGGCGGTTCGCGGCCGCCGCCGGTCTGGACCTGTGCGAGGTCAACCTGGAGCGCCATCTCTATCTGGATGCGGTGTTCAAGAGCCTCGACACCCGCCGCATCCTGCGCGAACTGGAAACGATCGGCGGCCGGCGGCTGACCGGCTCCATCCTCTTCCTGGACGAGGTGCAGGCGGCGCCGCATGCGCTGCACGCCCTGCGGTACCTGTATGAGGATCGGCCCGAGTTACCGGTGTTGGCGGCGGGCTCCCTGCTGGAGTTCGCGCTGGCCGACCACGCATTCTCCATGCCGGTGGGGCGCATCGAGTACCTGCACCTGGGACCGATGTCGTTCGCGGAGTTCCTGCGGGCCGCCGACGCCGGCCTGTCCGAGCAGCTCGATTCGTTCGACCCGGAGGCGCCGCCCGGCGACGCGGCGCACCGCCTGCTGCACCGGCGCTTGCGGGAGTATCTGCTGGTGGGAGGATTGCCGGAGGCGGTTCAGGCGCACTGCGAGACGGGATCGCCCCTGGAGGTGGCGGCCGTGCACCGGTCGATCGCCGACACTTACCGGGATGACTTCGCCAAGTACGCCAGGGGCTCCCGGCTCACGCGCCTGCAGCGGCTGTTCGGCGCCATCCCCAGATCGGTGGGGCGGAAGGTGACCTATCGAAATCTCGCCCCCGACGCGCGCGCGGAGGAAGTGCGGGCGGCGCTGGACCTGCTGGTCAAGGCGCGCATCGCCGCGCGCGTGACCCACAGCCACTGTTCCGGGTTGCCGCTCGGCGCGGACGCGGACGAGCGCACCTGCAAGCTGCTGTTCCTGGACGTAGGGTTGATGAACCACGTCTGCGGCCTGGACGCGCCGAGCATCGAGTCGCTGGACGAGATTCGGTTGGTGAACGAAGGCGGCATCGCCGAGCAGTACGTGGGCCAGCAGTTGATGGCGTTCGGCGCCGGGGAGGCCGCCCCGGCGCTCCACTACTGGCTGCGCCACGCCCGCGCCGGCAACGCCGAAGTCGATTACGTGATCTCGCGCGGCGCCTGGATCGTGCCGATCGAGGTCAAGGCGGGCCGCAGCGGCTCGTTGAAGTCGCTGTTCCAGTTCGCCCACGAGAAACGGCCGCCGCTGGCGGTCCGCTTCGACGCCAACCCGCCGAGCCTGCAGACCGTGCGCCACGCCGTGCGCGCCGGCAATGCCGCGGCCCCGGTGACGCTCCGGCTCCTGTCGCTGCCGCTGTACGCCGCGGAGGCGCTGCCGCGCCTGATCGATCGGCTGCGCACCCCGCCTCCGGCGCCCGGGCGGCCTATTGACCTCCGGTCTCACAGTCGGTACGGTACTGCCGTGCGAAAGTAAGGGTAGGGCAATGCCGAAGACGATGAGCCGTTTGTGGACACGGTGGGCGCCGTTGCTTGTTGCTTGCGCTGACCGCAATCCTGGCCGCCTGCGGGGCGGCGGTCGCCCCCGGCGCCAACGGCGACCCCGGAGCAGGCGACCCCGGACCTGACCCGGAGCCGCACATGGCACCAGGCAGTCTCCGCTTCCCGGAGGCGGCCGCGTCAATCATGGAGGGGATTCACCATGAAGACCATCATCGTAGCGCTTGCCGTGGTTGCATGCGCAATCGCAATGACCGGATGTGCGGAGGTTACCGGTGCGGAATCGCAGCCGGCTTCCAATTCTCCACCAGCAACGCCTGAGCCTGCGCAGCCTGCCGCACCTGCGCCGTCAGCGGACATCATCCGCGACGTCGCTATCTACAATGCGATCGGCACCAAAGTACATGGAGCTATAGATGGCATGGAGACGCTGCACTGGGGCGGGAATCAGTACGGAATGGAGCTGCTACCGGTCGCTAACGCAACGAACAAGCGGTACAGCGTTCGGGGATCGCGAAGCGACTCGAAGGCATACCGCGTAATCCGCGTCACTTACAGTACCGGCAATCGGCGTTACTACATGCTTCGCTATGCTGCAGACGGAAACCCGGAGTGCATCATAGGCGAAGACGGAAACTGTACCAGGCGTCTATCCGATTGGGACGACAGCGAAGTAAGCATTGACCAGCTTCCTACCGACGTACCATCGACGATTGAAGGCGGATCGGATGACAAGCCAACCTTGCCATCGGCCGTACCGACCGACAACACTCCACCTGCTCCTGGCTCAGGAGATGAGACGCCGCCGACAGCTCCCGCTCCTTCACCTGGTTCCGCAGGAGACGACACGTCTGTCCTCGAAGCGCCTTCTTGGGGCTACGACGCAACGGAAGCGGTAAGAGCGTTCTTGAGGGTATATGCCCACGCCACGACGACCGTTACCATCCCGACTCCCGCCGGCAACCCCGTCCCACAGGTACGGATAAAGGTTAACGTCATGCATAGGTACGAAATGGGGCTTTCCGATAGCGGATTCCGCCTAAGTCTTGATCCGCTTTCCTTGACACTCCAACCACAAAGCTCAGAAGCGGCTCGTAAGATTGTACTGGTAGCTACGAATTCCGAGGGTAGCGCAGAGATGGAGGTCCGCAGCACGGCAACATGCGGGTACTCTCAACCTGCCGTCATAAGTCTGTGGCTTGGAACGCATCCGCTACCGACAGCACCCGATGGTCATGCAGCTAACGAAACCTTCGAGGGCCAGACGAGCGTTACTGTAACGTCTACAGGGTTTGTTGTCGGAGGCGTAACGTCCAGGTTCTGGAAGCAGGACAGGGCCAGGAGGCTATATTTGGGAGGAGGACCAGGACCTGACATATGCGATGTCTTGGTGGCAAGCGCGGATGACGGAAAGATATACGTGTTGGATCGCATGCTGGGTTACGGCGACGGCCATGTCGGCCATATCCTTGAGAATCTGTCCGCCGGATCAACTACCCCCGCATGTACCGGCGCTTGGAGTGACGCCAGGATAAGCAGCCGCTACCCGAGTGGCCCGAAGAGGGATGAACCCACTGAAGCCGCGCTCATCAGTCACGAGGACTGCGTTCCGTAGTGATGCCGCGTCCGGCGGTGGCTCGACCGATAGTGACCCGTCCCGCCCAAGCGACGGTGACGAGTCGGCGCCCGACGGCGGTGGCACGACCGAAGGTGACCCGGCGGCGCCCGACGGCGGTGACGCGCCGGCCCCCACCGGCGATGGCCCCACCGACGGTGAAGCGCGGCCTGGAAGGAGCGTGGCGCGAGGTGCGCTCCAACCGGCTCGACCCCTTCATCTCGTTTCTGTACTGGCGCATGAACTGGCACACCGAGCCCCACATGTTCGTCGGCGTCCCCTGCTACAACCTCAAGAAGCTGGCGCGCGAGATCGCCCCCGACATGCCGGAGCTGCGCGGGCTGTGGCAGAGCTGGCGGGAGATGATCGCGGTCGAGCACCGCCGCCGCACCGAACCCGCCTACCAGTTCCGGACGCCGCTGCCGCCCACCGCCCATCCCGCGGTGCTGCGCGAGGAGGACGCGCCCGCCCGCCGCGGCGAGCGCGCCCGCCTGGAAGCCTCGATCGGCGAGCTCGCCCCCGCCGGCCGCTAGCGGCGGGCCGGGTTTGGTTGTGACGATGTCGGCAGGCCGCTGGCGGCCGGCGCTGCACCTCACCCACCCACCCCGCGCGCGCGGCGGGCGTGTTGCCCTCGGGTCTCACAGTTGGTAAGTTATGATATGACGGTGGAGGGTAGGGCTATGCTGAAGACTATGAGCCGTTTGTGGTTACGGTGGGCGCCGTTGCTTGCGCTGACCGCATTCCTGGCCGCCTGCGGGACGGCCGTCGCCCCGGAGCCGGCGGCGACCTCGGAGCCGCCCGCGACCTCGGAGCCGCCCGCGACCTCGGAGCCGCCCGCGACCTCGGAGCCGCCCGCGCGGCAGGCCTCGTGCGATGACTCGGCGATCCGCCTGCTCGACCTTGAGGAGGGCGTCCACGGCGCGATCGTTGCCGACACCCTGCACCTGGGCGGCGCCACCGCGCCGGCCACCTGCACCGACCCGACCAATGAGTCGTTGCGGGCCGGCCTGTCGCTGGCGGACGGGCGGACGGCGCAGGTGCGGCAGTCGGAGTACTACCTGATCGTCATCCGCTACACCAGCGGCAACCGGCTGTACGTCATCAGCCGCCGCGACGACGGCACGAGCTGCGTGGTCGACACCAACGACGAGTGCGTGGCGCAGGTCTCCGACCTGCCGGACGACTTCGCCCTCGACGACTTGCCGGACGACGTGGAGCGCACCCTCCCCGCCGGGCGGGCCGCGCCGCCGACGGTGACTCCGCCGGCGGCGCCGGGCGCGAGTCCGCCGGGGGGCGGCGATAAGACGCCGCCGGCCGCGGCCGGCCCTCCGGGAGCTCCCACCAACCCGCAACCCGCGGACGGGGCGACCGGCGTGACGGTCAAGGGGCCGCTTCTGAGTTGGGCCGCCGCGCCTGGGGCAACCAGCTACGAAGTGTACTATGGCTCCGCGGGGGCAGTCCTCTCCCGTGCTTATACGGGGATCACCACCTCGTCCACGTCCGTGAGGCTATCGTCGCCGTTTCTCGGGGGACCTCCTGGGGATCTGCAACAATTACGTCACACGTTCTGGATGGTCTGGGCGAAGAACGAAGCCGGCGAGACCCCGGGCGAGTTGTGGGAGTTCGTCACCGAACCGGTGCCAGCGGCACCATGCGGGTACTCTCAATCTGACCTCATAAGTCTGTGGCTTGGAACGCATCGGCTACCGCCGCCACCCGATTACCACGTACCTAACCTATACTTCGAGGGCCAGGCGAGCGTTACCGTAACGTCTACAGGGTTTGTTGTCGGAGACGTAACGTCCAGGTTCTTGACGCAAGACAGGGCCAGGAGGTGGCGTCTCGGAGAAGAAGGTGAGACATGCGACATCTTGGTGGCAAGGGCGGATGACGGAAGGGTATACATAATGGATTATATGAGCGGTGACAGTGGCAAGGAGATCCTTATCCTTGCGAATCTGCCCGGATCAACTACCCCCGCATGTACCAAAAGGTGGTTTGACGCCAGGATAGAGAGCCGCTACCCGGATGGCCATGCGAAGTACGGTTACAGAGACGGAGCGCTCATCAAGCACGAGGACTGCTGAACCACTCATCCGATCCGCGGCTATTACGATCAGAAGATCGTGAGCATCGCTCGTACAACGCGCTGGCGGTGGCGCCGCTCACCCGCCACTGCACGGCGACGTGGTGGGCAATGAAACGGCGGGGTCACGGGCTGGCTGGTGGTTGAGCCGGGTGACACGATGGTCGACTTTGGTGTATAATACTCGGGCCGCGCGGCTCCGGCTTGTCGCGTAGCCGAGTGTCAGATCAAGAAGGAGAGGTGTCTGAATGTCGTTAAGTTTGCGTTCGCTGTTCCATAGTGATGCCGCGTCCGGCGGCGGCTCGACCGATAGTGACCCGTCCCGCCCAAGCGACGGTGACCCGGCGACGCCCACTGACGGTGGCTCGACCGAAGGCGACCCGGCGGCGCCCGACGGTGGTGACGCGCCGGCCCCCACCGGCGATGGCCCCACTGAGGGTGACGCGCCCCCCGCCGACACGGCGGAGGACGTTACCCTGCAGGTCCGCGGGGGTGCGCTGGTAATAGGCGGACGGTTCGAACTCACGGACGCCAAGATCACGCCGGCCAACCTGGACGCGGGGACCGATGCGAAGCGCCGGGCGATGCGGGACCGCATCGGGGCGGGAGGGCGGCTGCAGGCAGGTACCGGAATTTCGATCAGCGTGGCGGACGCTGCCGGGGAGCGCCGTATTGCGACCGACAACCCGCATGCGCGCGCCGGCGGCGACCTGGACGCCGACAACACCTTCCATCAGCAGAGGCTGGATCCGGTGAACGAGTGGCGGCTGGAGGCCGTGCAGCAAATCGCTCCGCGCGTGGTCCGGCTGGATTACGACAGCAACGGGCAGAAGTTCAGCGGCACGTTTCCCATCACGCATGATGGCGACGTAACCGGCGTGCTGGAATACCAACGGGTAGCAGGCAGCAATCAACCCAATCGCGGGAGGTTCTCGCTGAAAACGACCCCGGTATTGACCCGGCAAACCCTTGGCGGCAAGTTCGATGGCGGGGCGATAGACGCGCTCATTCTGCAGATCGCCGCCGAGAAGACAGCGGCCGAATCGGCACCCGAGAAGGAGATACCAATTCGGGATGACAGCGACTCTTCTTCGATGGTGGCGGAGGACGCGCTTACTTCCGATCCGGGGCAGATGGCGACGGCAACGGCGGTGTACGTGCGGGTCAACCTGCAATTCCCGGTGCCGGGCCCCTATACCGTCTGGAGGCACGATAAGCACCTCGGCGTACCGGGGACTACCGTAGGTACGGTGGTACCCTCTCCGGGCGCGATGACGGTGATCGACAATGGCGTGATCCTGATCGGCAATACCACAAGCGCCAGCAAAATCCGGGCATTCCGGAATCGCGATTGGGCTTCGGACAGCGACGTAGCTGCGTCCGAGGCGCAGGGCATGGCCTACGATGCGTCGACCGGCAAGCTGTACGTGCTGGCAAGTGGTTCGTCCGGGGTCAGGGTCTACGAGCTGAACGCCCCTAACACGCCCTCGTCGGAAGTTATCACGCCGATTGTCCTTGCGGCGGCGAACAGCGACGGCTCCGACAGCCGCCGTTTTGGCATGGCTTGGAGCGGCACGGATCTGTACGTCGGATTTCAGGACGGCAACATCCGGTGTTTCAACAAAGACGGAGATCACGTCAGGGCGAAGGACATAACAGGTGGCGTGACGATCTATGGCATGACTGCAGTCGGCAACTACCTGGCATTTGGCGGCGAAATACAGGATGGGATAACGTTCCGGAAAATAGGCGGAGGGAAGGAGCCGGATGCCATCGGACCTTCCGCGCTCGAGGCCATCAATCCGGACTTCGAAGTTTCCGCGATTGCCTACGACGCCGCGCGCCGGAGGCTGTATGTACTGAACCACCGCACGCGCTCCGTTGCCGCCTTTACGGCCGTCAACCGGGCCTATCCGGAAAGCAAGCACGGCTTTCACACGATGGACCGGGATCGCTTGAAGGCGGAGGCGCGCGAGAAGCACGTGCGGGACCTGTCCCTGAAAGGCGCCACGCTCACCGTGAGCAAGGTGGAGGCGGACGGTACCGTCAAAGCACCTGCCGACCTGAAGTTGCCGGTGGCGGTGGAGGCGGTGGACAGGTTGCCGGCGCCGGGCGCGGCCGGCCGGCGGGTGTGGGTCAAGGCCGACTACCCGGTGCGTAGCGTGTACGTGCAGCCGCATTCGTTCGACGGCACGGCGCTGCAGAACAGCGATCTCGGCACGCGCGGCTACTGGCGCCGCGCCACGGACGGTTGGGCGGTCGGCTCCCTGCTCGGCGTCTTCCCGGCGCTGCACATGCTGTCAAACGCCAAGCTGGCGTTGCTGGCCGGGCAGGTGACCGGCCCCACCAAGCTGCACGTGGGCGCCAACCATTACGTGCTCACCGCCGGCAGCAAGAACACGCGCCTGCTCGCCGGTCACGACACCCTGGTAGACATGTACGCCATCACTGGCGGCTTGCCGCTGGAGGGCGACTGGAACGACGTATGGATTGAGGGGGCAACGGAGTCTGACCGCACGCCGACGGCCTACGACGTCAAGCAGGGCGAGTACGCGGACACCGGGTCGACGTGGTCGCCGGCCGGGTTCGACGCGCCGTTGGGTAACGCCGCGCATGACTTCGACCTGCTGATTCGGGAGCGGATTCCCGGCGCGGCGCAGACCGTGACGGAGGTGCTGCGCACGCTGGACCGCAAGACGCTGCAGGACGCGATCCAAGGGTGGTTTGCGCCGTGGGCGCAGGCGGGCAGCAGCGCCGGCATCCCGCTGGGGCGGTTGCCGATCGAGAAGCTGACCCAGGCGGAATACGACGCCAAGATCGCGGCCAACACGGTAGACCCCAACACCGTTTACGTGGTCGTGGGGTAATACGCGCGTCAACCGTGATTCACGGAGCCGATCACGTGGCGTTGAGCGTTGCCGATCTCGACCGCTCGATTGAGTTCTACTCGACGCTGCTTGGGTTCGAGGTGCGGAGGCGGCTGCCGGCCAACCCCGAGCTGCCGCTGGGGCGGGTGATCGGGGTGGCCGGGGCGGCGGCCGACATAGCGCATCTGTATCTCGGCGAGTTCATGCTGGAGCTGTTTCGCTACCGCACCCCCGAGGGGCGGCCGCCGGCGACCGAGCGCACCCAGGCCGAGCACGGCTACGTTCACTTCGGCCTGCGCGTGAGCGACGTTCACGGCGAGGCGGCGCGCCTGCGGGCCGCCGGCGTGCGCTTCCTGAGCGATCCGGTGGAGTTCCGCGCCGGCGTCTGGGTGGTGTATTTCCACGGCCCGGACGGTGAGGTGGTAGAGTTGCGCCAAGCGCCGGAGGAGCAGCGGTGAGCAGCGAACGGGAAGGCGGCGGGCGCGCGCCGGTGGCGGTGGTCACCGGCGCCGCGCGCGGCATCGGCAAGGCGGTCTGCCTGGCGCTGGCGCGCGACGGCGCCGACGTGGTGGTGAGCGACGTCGACCCGGACGCGGCGCAGGCCACGGCCGAGCTGGTGACCGCGCGCGGCCGGCGCGGCTACGCGCAACGCACCGACGTGGCTTCGGAGGAGCAGATCGTGGCGCTGATCGAGGACACTGTCCGGCAGCACGGCGGCCTCGACGTACTGGTGAACAACGCCGGCGTCATCACCATGTGTCCCATATTGGAGCTCAGCGCCGCGCAATGGGACCGCACCATGACCATCAACCTGCGCAGCGTCTTCCTCGCCAGCCGTGAAGCGCTGCGCGTGATGTGCGCCCGGGGCCGCGGCAAGATCGTCAACGTCGCCTCGCTGGCGGCCAAGATCGGCGGCTACGCGGCGCCGGCGGACTACGCCGCCTCCAAGGCCGGGGTCATCACCCTGACCAAGTCGCTGGCGCTGGCCGGCGCCGCCCGCGGCGTGAACGTGAACGCGGTTGCGCCCGGCCCCATCGACACCGACCTGACGCGCGCCTGGGGCGAGCAGGTAAACCGCGACTTCGCCGCCAACATCCCCTTCAAGCGCTACGGCACCGCCGAAGAGGTGGCCGAGGCGGTGGCCTTTCTGGCGTCCGACCGCGCCCGCTACATCACGGGCGAGATCATCGACGTCAACGGCGGCTACCACATGGATTGACGAGATGCGGCGCGAGCAACTCGAACCCCGCTTCAACTGGCAGCGCTGGCGTTCCGACCCCGGCGACTTGGCGGCGCTCCCCAAGCTCGTGGCCGCGCGCCTGCTGTTCGACGTGCTGCTGATCAACCGCTTCGAGCTGGCCCTGCTGGAGTTGAAGGGCAGCGACGCGGTGTGGGGGCCGGTGCACACCAGCGTCGGCCAGGAAGCGACCGCGGCCGCGACCGTGGCCGCGTTGCGCCCGAGCGACAAGTTCGCCGCCACCTACCGCTCGCACCACCAGTTTCTGGCCAAGGCGCTGCAATACCGGGTGCCGCCGGAGTGGGACCCCGCGGCCGCGGCGTTGCCGGAGGCGGGGCTGGAGGTGGTGCGCCGCACCATGGCCGAGATCATGGGGTTGGCGCCCGGCTACTGCGGCGGGCGCGGCGGTTCGATGCACCTGCGTTACCCGGAGGCGGGGTTCCTCGGCTCCAACGCCATCGTCGGCGGCGGCGTGCCGCTGGCCGCGGGCGCGGCCTACGCCGAGCGGCAGGCCGGCAACGGCAACGTGGTGCTGGCCTTCGTGGGCGACGGCGCCCTGCATCAAGGCGCGCTGCACGAGGCGCTGAACATGGCCGGGCTGTGGCGCCTGCCGCTGATCTGCTTCGTGGAAAACAACCTCTACGCGGTGGCCACGGCGGTGCAAGAGGCGTCGGCGGTAACGGACCTGTCGGTGCGCGCCGCGGCTTACGCCATGGACGGTTACGTGGTGGACGGCAGCGACCCGGCGGCGATTTACGAGCTGACCCGGCACGTGGCGGGCGAGCTGCGCGCCGGCGGGCGGCCGGCGCTGATCGAGGCCAAGTGCTACCGCCGCTTTCACCACGCCGGCGACGTGCCCGGCAGCGCGTTCCGCTACCGCAGCCGCGAGGAGGAGGCGGAACACGCGCGCCGGGAGGTGACGCGGACCCTGCCCGCGGCGCTTGAGCAGGCCGGCATCCTCACTGCCGCCGAGGTGGAGCAGATCCGCGCCGGCGGCGAGCGGGCGGTGACGGCGGCCATGCACGCCTGCGCCGCCCGCGATGAGGGCGGGCGCTGGAGCGTGCGCGCCGAGTTGTGGCCGGAACCGGGCAGCGCGGGCGACGGCATGCGCAGCGCCGGCGGCGAGTGGGCGGGGATTTCTTTCAGCGGCTTCCGGGGAGGCAGTGGCGGCGGGGGGCGCAACGGCAGCGGCGGCAACGGCAGCGGGGACAACGGCGGCGCCACCCGGTCGCTGGTCTACTCGGACGCCATTGCGGCGGTGACCGGGCGCTGGCTGGAGCGCGACCCGCGGGCCATCGTGTTCGGCGAGGAGGTGGCCAATCTTGGCGGCGGCGCCTACGGCGCCACCAAGGGGCTGCCGCAGCGCTTTCCCGGCCGCGTGATCAACACGCCGATCTCCGAGGGCGGCTTTGCCGGCCTCGGGTTCGGGGCGGCGCAGCTCGGCATGCGCGTGGTGGTGGAAATCATGTTCGCCGACTTCGCCCTGGTGGCCGCCGATCAGCTCTTCAACCAGATCAGCAAGGGACGCCACATGTACGGCAATACCACCGAGGTGCCGCTGGTGGTGCGTACTCGCATCGGCACCGGCCTCGGCTACGGCGCCCAGCACTCGATGGACCCGGTAGGACTCTACGGCCTGTTTCCGGGGTTTCGGATTATCGCGCCGGCCACTTCGTATGATTACGTAGGGCTGTTCAACAGCGCCATGCAGTCGCTCGATCCGGTGGTGGTGCTGGAGCACCACGCCTTGTATGCGCAGTCCTTCCCGGCGCCGGAGGGTGACCTTGACTACTTTCTGCCGCTGGGGCAGGCGGAGCTGGTGGCGCAGGGCGACGCCCTCACCATCGTGACCTACGGCCATCTGACGGGGCGCTGCCTGGCGCTGGCCGAGCGGCTGCGGGCGCAGGGCGCCGCGGCCGACGTGATCGACCTGAAGACCCTGGACCACGTGGACCTGGACTACGCCGCCATCGGCGCCTCGCTGGCCAAGACCGGCGCGCTGCTGATCGTGGAGGAAGCCGCGCGCAGCCACGGCATCGCGGCCACCGTGGCGGAGCAGGTGCAGCGCCGCTTCTTCGACGACCTGGACGCCCCGGTGGCGGTGCTCACCTCGCTGGACATTTCCCCGCCGGTGTCGCGGGCGCTGGAGCTGGCCACCCTGGTCAGCGACGAGCAGATCGTTGCCGCCGCGGTGGCGGTGGCGCGGCGCACGTGGCAATAGCGCACGTGGCGGTAGCGCCGGCCGCCGCGCGCGGCGGTGGCTCGGAGGCGGCGGTACCGGAGGCGCCGGCGGCGGGCGTCACGGGTATCGACCGCATCCTGCAGGGGGTGCCGCTGCCGGCGGTGGCGCCGGTGCGGCAGCACTTTGCGGACTCGCCGCTTACCGACCTGCCGGCGGCGTTGCAGGCGGCGCTGGCGGCCGGCGGGCTGGAACGGATGGTGCGGCCCGGCTGGCGCGTGGCGCTGGCGGTGGGCAGCCGCGGCCTGGCCAACCTGCCGGAGCTGGTGCGCGGGCTGGCGGCGGCGGTGCGGCGGCTGGGGGCGGAGCCGTTCGTGGTGCCGGCGATGGGCAGTCACGGCGGCGCCACCGCCGCCGGCCAGACCCGGCTGCTGGGCACCCTGGGGGTCACCGCAGCGGCCGTCGGGGCGCCGATCCGCTCGTCGATGGAAGTAGTGGAGCTGGGCGAGGCGGCCCCCGGCCTCCCCGCCTACGGCGACCGGCTGGCGGCGGGCGCGGACGCCACCCTGATCCTGGGCCGGGTCAAGCCGCACAGCTCGTTCCGCGGCCGCTACGAGAGCGGCCTGATCAAGATGCTGGCGATCGGGCTGGGCAAGCAGAAGGGGGCCGAGAGCTGCCACACCTGCGGCTTCGGCCGGCTCGCCGAACGCATCGCCGCGGTCGGGCTGGCGGTCCTGGCGCGCGGCAACGTCGCCGGCGGGCTGGCGGTGGTAGAGAATGCCCGCCACCGGACCCATCACCTGGAGCTGGTGCCGGCGGCCGCCATCCCGGACCGGGAGCCGGAGCTGCTGAAGCTGGCCTGGGAGCTCTACCCGCGCCTGCCGTTCGACGAGCTGGACGTGCTGGTGATCGGGCGCGTCGGCAAGGAGATCAGCGGCACCGGCCTCGACTGCAACGTGGTGGGCCGCTACACCACCCCGTTCGCAAGCGGCGGGCCGGCCATCACCCGCTTGGTGGCGCTCGATACCACGCCGCTGACCGGGGGCAACCTCAACGGCATCGGCTTGGTGGACGTCACCACGCAGCGCGTGTTCGACAGGCTCAGCTTCGCCGAGACCTATCCCAACGCCCTCACCTCCACCGCCACCGCCGCGGTCAAGATTCCGATGGTGATGACCGACGACCGGCGCGCCATCCAAGCGGCCATCCGCACCAGCACCATCCCCGACCCCGCCGCGGTCCGCCTGGCCTGGATCCGCGACACGCTGGCCCTGGAACACCTGCAAGTATCCGCCAACGTCGCCGCCGGCCTGACCGCCGGCGATGGCGCGCGCCCCGGCGTCGAGGTCACCGGCCCCGCGCGGCCGCTCACCTTCTCCGCGGACGGGCGCTTGGCGCTGCCGGAGCGGGCGGTTGCCGGGTAGGATGCGGGCGGGGAGAAGGAGGCAGCGGTAGTGCAAGTCGTTCTGGGGACCATGACGTTCGGGCGCAGCATGGATACGGCCGCCGCGGCGCGCGCGGTGGCCGAGTTCACGGAAGCGGGGAAGGGCGCGGGCGAGCCGGATACCGCGTTCATGTACGGCGGCGGCGCCACCGAGGAGATCCTGGGCGAGGTGCTGGGGCAGCGCGGCTGGGACGGCATTACCCTGGCCACCAAGGCGCATCCGAGCGCCGCGCAGGGGCCGCCGTCGCTGCTGCCCGAGGAGGTGGAGCGGCAACTCGAGGGCTCGCTGCGGCGGCTCGGGCGCGCGGCAGTGGACCTGTTCTACCTGCACAGCCCCGACAACGACACGCCGCTGGAGCGGACTCTGGAAGCCTGCGCGCGCCTGCACGCCGCCGGCAAGTTCCGGCGCCTGGGGCTGAGCAACTACGCCGCGTGGCAGGTGGCGGACGCCCATCACCTGTGCCGGACGCACGGCTGGCCGCTGCCGGCGGTGTACCAGGGCATGTACAACGCGGTGACCCGTGACGTCGAGGCCGAGCTGCTGCCCTGCCTGCGGCACCTGGGCATGAGCTTCTACGCCTACAATCCGCTGGCCGGCGGCCTGCTGAGCGGACGCTACGTCGGCGCCGCGGCGGTGCCCGGCAGCGGGCGCTTTCACGAGCAGGCCAACTACGTGCCGCGCTACTGGCAGCGCTCCTACCTGACCAGCATGGAAGGCGTGCAGGCGGCCTGCGCCGCGGCCGGCGTGAGCATGACCGCGGCGGCGCTACGCTGGATGCGCCACCACGGCGGCCTGGACGCGGCCTCGGGCGACGCCGTGATCCTGGGCGCCAGCAACCTCGAGCAGCTCCGCGCCAACCTCGAGGCCTGCCGCGGCGGCCCGCTGGACGCCGCGGTGGTGGCCGCCTTCGACGCTGCCTGGGAGACCTGCCGCCCCGACTGCCCCCGCTACTTCCGCACCTGAGCCTCCCCGGCCGGCGTTAGTCGGCGTAGCGCTCGTAGTCGCGCGGCGCGATCTATTCGAACACGATGCGGTAGTCGAGCGGCTGATCGAGCACCAGAATGCGCAGCAGCGGAATGCGGATCAACACGCTGCCGTCCGCCTGCAGCTCGCCGCCGTGCTGCTCCACGACGCGTCCTTCGACCCGGACCCGTACCGTTACCTCCGAATCGAGGACCGCCGGAGGGCCGTCGTCGCCGAGCACGAACTGCATCATCTCCAGGTACTCCTCGTCGCTCACCTCCAGGTCGGGCTGCGGGCCGAGACTGATCACCAGCGGATGTTCCAGCACCGGGAACAGGGTGGTGAGCTGATGATAGTTGTCGCCGTCCAGGTGCACGCTGAGGGTGCGGCGCGAGCCGCCGGTGAGACTGATGATCGGGGTCACGCCGGCGCCGGCGCCGGGGTCGGGAGCCGCCGGCGAGAACGCCGCCTGCAGATCGGCGAAGGTCAGGAGCATTTCGAGCCGTTCGGTGCTGGGCGTGGCAATCTGCGCCGCCTCCACCCCCGGCCACTCGGCAATGGCGGCCTCCACCTCGGCGACGTCGAACAGCTCGCTGGGGTCGTCGGGAAGCTCCTCCGCCGCCACCTCGGCCAAGGCCAGCAGGTAGTCGACGAACACCGGTTGCAACTCGACGCGCACCGCGGCTTCGCCGGCGCCGTTTACCTGCACCGCGATTTCCTGGTCCACGCTGCATCCGGCCAGCAGCAGGCAGGCGCCAAGTAACGCACCGGCGGCGGCGCCACCGGCGCGGGTCCGCGGCGCCGTCACGCGGCCGCCGCCAGCTCGTGCAGGATCAGGCAGTACGCCTCCTGCGCGCGGCGAAAGCTGGCCAGCCGGAAGAACTCGTCCGGCCCGTGGGCGCCCTCGTCGTCGAGCCCGAAGGAAAAGCCGATGGTGCGCACCCCCAACTCCTGCAGCAGCAACCCGCAGACCGGAATGCTGCCGCCGGTGCCGGTGTGCAACGGCGGCACGCCGTAGAGACGTTCCAGCACCGCCGCCGCGGCGCGGTTGCCGGGATGGTCGGCGGGCACCACGTAGGGAGCGCCGTGCACGGCGCTCGGTTGGCAGCTCACCCGCACGCCGGCCGGCGCGTGGCGCCGCAGGTGGGCGCTGACCGCCTGCAGGATCGGTTCCGGCTGCTGGTCGGCCACCAGCCGGCAGGTAATCTTGGCGTGGGCGGTGGCCGGCAGCACGGTCTTGGTGCCGGCGCCCCGGAAACCGCCCCACATCCCGTTCACCTCCAGGGTCGGGCGGATCCACTCCCGTTCGTAGGTGGACCAGCCGCGTTCCCCGTACAGGGCCGGGGCGCCGGTGACGGCCAGGTGGGCGGCCTCGTCGAACGGCACCTGGGCGTACTGCCGGCGCTGCTCCGGCGTCGGCTCCGTCACGGCGTCGTAGAAGCCGGCCACCGCTACCCGCCCGGCGGCGTCGTGCAGCCCGGCGATCAGCTCAGCCAGCGCGTGCAGCGGGTTGCGTACCGTGCCGCCGTACATGCCGGAGTGCAGATCGGTCCCCGGTCCGCGAACGTCCACCTGCAAGGCGCAGATGCCGCGTAGCGACAGCAGCAGCGTCGGCTCCCGTTCGCTCCACTGGGTGCCGTCCGCCGACAACGCCAGGTCGCAGGCCAGCAGCTCGCGGTTGGCGCTCACGAAGGCGCCCAACTGCGGGCTGCCGATCTCCTCCTGGCCTTCGAGCAGGAACTTGACGTTGACCGGCAGGGCGCCGGCAGTGCGCAGCAGCGCCTCGACGGCGAGGATGGGGGCGAACATGTTGCCCTTGTCGTCGGAGGCGCCGCGCGCGTAGACGCGGTCTTCGGCCAGCCGCGGCTCGAACGGAGGGCTGCTCCAGCCATCCTCGGCCACCGCGGGTTGCACGTCGAAGTGCCCGTAGATGAGCACCGTGGGGGCGCCCGGCGGCGCGTGCAGCCAGTCGCCGTACACCACCGGGTGGCCGCCGGTGGGCAGGATGCGGACGTGCTCGATGCCGGCGGCCTGCAGGCGCGCCCGCACCCAGTCGGCGGCCGCGGCGACGTCGCCGGCGTGCGCGGGCAGGGCGGAGACGCTGGGAATGCGAATGAAGGCGAGCAGCTCGTCGACCGCGCTGCCCTGATGCTTGTGCAGATACTCTTTCCAGTTCATGAACCGTGCGCTGCCGCTTACGATACACTAGGCGCGCGCGCTGCTCAATCGGGGGCGGTGGCGGGCGGCGGCAGGCGGCGGGCGGCGGCAGGAAGACCGGCGCCGGGCGCGCCGGCACGGCCCCGGGCGTGGCGCGCGTGAGGCGCGCAGCAGCAAAGCAGCAAAGGAGCGAATCAAATGGAATTGCAGGAAACGTGGGACTTGGAGGTAATCTTTGCCGGCGGGTCGCGGTCGCCCGAGCTGGCCGAGTTTCTGCGCCGGCTGGAGCAGGGCATCGCGGCCCTGGGCGAGCAGGTGGCCGGCCTGGGCGGCGAGCCGCAGGAGTGGGCGGCGGCGATTGCCGCCTGGCAGCAGCGCGCCGCGGAGCTGGCCCAGGCCTTCAGCTTCGTGGAGTGCCTGGCCGCGGCCGACACCGCGGACGCGGAGGCCACCCAGCTCGGCGGGCGGCTGGACGCGATGGACGCCCGCCTCAAGACCACCGAGACGGCGATCGATAAGCGCCTGCTGGCGCTGCCGGAGGACGCTTGGCGGCGCGTGACCGAGCAGCCGGGGCCGGCCGCGGTCGCCTTCTTCCTGGAGCGGCAGCGCACCATGGCGCGGCGCAAGATGGAGCCGGAGCGCGAGGCGCTGGCCGAAACCCTGGCCGCCAACGGCTACCACGCCTGGGGCCGGCTGTACGACAAGCTGGCCGGCTCGTTGCGCGCCGAGGTGGACGCCGGCGGCGAGCGCCGCAGCCTCTCCATGGGGCAACTGGCGCACCGGCTGGAAGATCCTGACGGCGCGGTGCGCGCGGCGGCGTTCCGCGGCCTGGAAGGAGCGTGGCGCGAGGTGCAGGACCTGGCGGCGATGGCGCTCAACAGCCAGGCGGGGTTCCGCCTCAGCCTCTACGGCGAGCGCGGCTGGGACTCGATTTTGTGGGAGCCGCTGTACCTCAACCGCCTGCGGCGGGAGACTCTGGATGCCATGTGGGCGGCCATTGCCGCCAAGAGCGCCGGCCTGCTGCCCTACCTGCAGGCCAAGGCGCGGCGGCTGGGGGCGGAACCAATGCGCTGGGCGGACCTGGCCGCGCCGGCGGCGCGCAGCGAGCGGCCGTTTGCCTACGGCGCCGCCGCCGATTACATAGCGGAGCGGTTTGCCGCGTTCGGCGGCGACCTCGGCGAGTTCGCCCGGCACGCCTTTGCCGAGCGCTGGATCGAGGTGGAGGACCGGCCCGGCAAGGCCGCGGGCGGGTTCTGCACCGACCTGCCGCTGAGCCGGCAGACGCGCATCTTCATGACCTACGGGCGCACCTTCGGCGGGGTGTCGACGCTGGCGCACGAGTTGGGCCACGCCTACCACGCTTGGCTGCTGCGCGACCGGCCCTACTTCGCCACCGGCTACCCGATGGCCCTGGCCGAGACCGCCAGCACCTTTTGCGAGACGCTGATCATGGACGCCGCGCTGGACGCCGCCGCCGGCGACGAGGAGTTGGCGCTGCTCGGCAGCATCGGCGACGAAGCGGTGGCGATGCTGATGAACCTGCGCGCGCGGTTCCTGTTCGAGACCGCGTTCTTCGAGCGCCGCGCGCAGGGGCCGCTGACCGCCGATGAACTGAGCGAACTGATGGTGGAGGCGCAACGCGAGGCGTACTGCGGGGGGCTGGCGGAGGATGGCTACCATCCGCTGTTCTGGGCCTCCAAGCTGCACTTCTACATCACCGGCATGCCGTTCTACAACTTCCCCTACGTGTTCGGGTACCTGTTCAGCAACGGCCTGTCGGCGCGGGCGCGCAGCGAGGGGCCGGGCTTCGCCGCCGCCTACGCGCGCCTGCTGCAGGACACCGGGACCATGACCTGCGAAGAGCTGGCGCAACGGCACCTGGGCGAGGATCTGACCCGGCCCGCCTTCTGGGAGGCGGCGGTGGACCGCGTGCTGGAGGTGGTGCCGCGCTTCACCCGCGCCGCCGCGCAGGCCGGCTAAGGGGAGCGTCCGGGGAGCCCGCGCGGCGCCGGGGCGGGACGGCGGTCCCATCTGCCGCATCCCGCCCCTGCCGAACAAGCTGCCAAACAAGCTGCCAAATAAGGCGCCACGTAATTGACATACAGGTAATTAAACAGTATACCTTACCGTAACTTGGCATGCCAAAAAGGCGGTCAAACAACGCGGCGGGGAAGGGGATGGATTGGGATCGGTTCGAGTTCGAGTACCGGCTTGAGGCCGGCGGCCACCAGCGGCTGCTGGTCACCATAGAGGCGTACCGGGAGGCGGCGTTCAACCTCCTGCTGCCGCCGGAGTGGCGCGATCGACTCGACCGGCTGAACCGCGTGCGCGCGGTCCATGGCACGACCGCGATCGAAGGGAACCCGCTGTCGGAGGAGCAGGTCGCCGCCACCCTGGACGCCGGCGAAGGCGACCGGAGCCTGCGCCGCGAGCAGGTGCAGATCAGGAACGCGGGCCGCGCCCAGGAGTGGGTCCGCTCCCGATTCGGCGCCGCCGGCGGCCAAACACCGCTGCAACCGGAGGACGTCCTGCGGATGCACCGGCTGCTGACCGAGGGCTCCGACGATACGGACAACGTACCCGGCCGCTTGCGCCGCAACCGGGTGGTGGTCGGGACGCCGGCGCTCGGCGGGGTGCACCGCGGCGCGCCGCCCGAGGACCTCCCGCGCTTGATGGAAGGGTTCGCGGCCTTCGTCAACTCCGACCGGCTGCAAAGCGAGCATCCGGTCATCCGCGCCCTGCTCGGCCATTTCTTTCTGGTCACCATCCATCCGTTCGGCGACGGCAACGGCCGCGTGTCGCGCTTGGTGGAGGCGGCGATCCTGTACCGGGGCGGCTACAACGTGCACGGCTTCTACGGGCTTTCCAACTACTTCTACCGTAACGGCGACCAATACGAGATGCGGCTGCAGGAGTGCCGCCGCAGTCAGCCGTTCGACGTCACCCCGTTCGTGCGCTTCGGGCTCGAAGGATTCGCCGCCGAGCTGGGCGGTATCAACAACTTCATCAAGACCAGGCTGAACCGGCTGGTGTACCGGTCGACCATGGAGAAGGCCCGGCAGCAGCGCGCGGGCAAGCGCCGCCGGGTGCTCAACGAGCGTGAGTACCGGCTCCTGGAGTTCCTGCTCGATGAAACCGAGCCGGAAGATCCTTTTTCGGAGAATCAGTCGAAGCAGATCCACCTCTCGGCGCTGGTCAATTCGCCCTACGTGCGCTCCGCGTACCGGAGCGTCACGCCGCGCACCTTCGTCCGCGAGCTCGTGCGCCTTGAAGAACTGCAATTCATCATCTTCCGCGGCTCGCAGGACGGGGCCGGAGAATCAACCGTCGAACTCGACCTCACCGCCATCAGCCGGTACTGATTCCGCCCCGTCGCGCCTTACCAACGCGGGATCCCGCCCAACAGCAGCTTGCGCTCCGGCGAGCCGTTCTCGCGCAGGGCGGTCATCTTCGGGCCGGCGAACGTCTCGCGCGACTTCATCCAGGCGTTTTGGTAGCACATCAGGCACACCCGCCGGTTGGCGGCCGAGTTGTTGGCCGCGCCGCGGTGGTAGAGCCAGCCGCTGAACAGCACCGCCTGCCCCGGCTTGGCGAGCACGTAAAGCTCATCCGGGAATTCCGCGCGACTCTCCTTCGGCGGCCTGAAGAGCGCGCGGTGGCTGCCGGGGACGATCACGATGGGGCCGTTGTCCCTGGTCAACTCGTCCAGGTAGTAGCCGCAGTTTATCTGCCCCGGAATCGAGCCGAAGGGGGTGCCGTCGGGGTCCTGCGGCCAGGGTCCGTCGCGGTGCCAGTTCTGTTCGGGAGTGCCGGGTTGGGAGACGCGGCCGGTGGCGCTGTGGAGTTGCACCGCGTTGCCGAGGAGGGCCTTGACGCGGGCCAGGACGGGCGGGTTGTCGAGCAGGAAGGCGAAGCGGTCGTCCTCCTCGAGCAGCTCACTGAAAAAGCTGCCGCACGGCCCCGGGTTGGGTTCGCCGGACCATCCCACGGTGGCGCGGCCGTGGGCGTCGTCCATGGCCCGGCGGAGGCTGTCGATCTGCTCGGGGGTGACGGCGTCTTCCACGACCAGGTACCCCCACTTTTGGAAGGAGCGCATCTCGCGTTCCAGTTCGGGGGTGAGGTCGGGGTTCAGGTGTTGCGGGACGATCGTGTAGTCTGTCTGAGCCATGGCACTCTCCGCCGGAATCATAGCCGCAGCTCCGGGGCTGCGGTAGCGGGCGCAACGGCGAATGGCGGCGCGCGGGCCGCGGGTTGGCCATTTCATTCTCAACTGCGAGCCGTCCACCGGCGTGGACGCGGACTGGACCTTCGACGACGCTCTGGACGCCGGCGTGGTTGCCGCGGCCGAGCCGCGCCCGGCGGTGGACCTGCGCCGCGCCGACTGGCCGGTCAGAGACCAGGGCCGGAGCGGCGCCTGCGTCGGATTCGCCGCCGCCGGCGTGCTTCACTGGCACTACCGCCAAGCGGGCCTGCTGGGCGGTGACGAGCAGCCCTCGCCCCGCTTCCTGTGGATGGCCAACAAGGAGACCGATTACCTCATCTCCTACCCCACCACCTTCATCGAGTCCGCCGGCACCCAGACCAAGTTCGCGTTGCGGGTCGCCCGCCGCTACGGCTGCGTGCTCGAATCCACGCTTCCCATGAGCGGCGAGTTGAGCGCCTTGAGCGTGGCGGCGTTCTACGCCCGGGCCGCGAAGTACCGCATCGGCAGCTACCACAACCTGGGCCGCGACCCGCGGCAGTGGCGGCGCTGGCTCTCCTGCCAGGGGCCGATTCTGGTGCGGGTGGCAGTGGATCGAACCTGGGACCGGGCCACCGCCACCGCCGGCAGCCTGGACGCCCACCTGGAGGACACGGGACGCGGCGGGCACGCCGCCTGCCTGGTGGGCTACACCGCCAGCCGCTTCATCGTGCGCAACAGTTGGGGGGCGAACTGGGGCGACGCGGGCTACGCCTACGCCTCCGACGACTACGCGGCCAACGCCTTCACCGAAGCCTACGGCGCCGTCCTCTGATCAGTCGCGGCGGCGCCGGTGGGCGTGGGAGGGGCCGGCGAGGGAGACTCCGGCGCCAAGCAGGAATCCGAAGTTGTACCAGCCGCCGTTGTTGTGGACCTATCCCAGGAGCCGGCGGCGCGTCAGCCCTGGCCCCACGGTCACGGTACGGTGCTCGCCGGCTACCCGAGTACGTCTCCGTTCCAGAGGCGTTGCAGGAACTCCGGCACTGGCAGCACCCGGACGGCTCCCCACGACGCCGGGCGCTCCCCCTCGTAGACGCCGTAGCAGGTGACCCGGCCGTGGCCGAGCTCGTCACGTAGCCGGTTGAGGGCGCGGTTGTAGCGCGCGTCCCAGCGCTTGGACGCCTTCATCTCCACGGCCACGAAGCCGGCGCCGGTCTCGCACAGCAGGTCCACCTCCACCCCGTCGTGGGTGCGCCAGTAGTGCAGCGGGTACCGCAGCTCCCGGTACGCGACGTAGGCGCGTATCTCCCCGAGCAGCAGCGTCTCCAGCAGAGCGCCGCGCTCCTCCGGGGACGGCGGATAGGCGATCCTGCCGGACAGGGCGCGCGCTACCCCGCAGTCGAACAGGTAGAACTTGGGGTGCGCGACCTGCTTGGTCGCGCGCTTGAGCTTCCAGGCGGGCAGCCAGGCGCCGATCAGCGTGTCGATGAGGATCTCGAAGTAGTTTTGCACCGTGGACCGGCTCACCGCGGCGTCGCGGGAGATGGCGGCGACGTTGGTTACCTGTCCGTTCTGCCGCGCCGCGATCTCCAGGAACCGGCCGAAGCCGCCGACGTTCCGCGTCAACGCCTCGGCGCGGATCTCTTCCTGCAGGTAGGTCTCGGCATAGGCGCTCAGGTAGGCGGCCGGATCGCCGCCGGTGACCGCCAGCGGCAGGGCGCCGTAGCGGAGCGCGTCGTCCACGTTTACCCGAAACGACCGCTCGGCCGATACCAACGGGAACAGGTTATGGACCAGCGCCCGCCCGGCGAGCAGGTTGGTGCCGCCGCGGCGCAGCTTGCGGGCGCTTGATCCCGACAGCACGAACCGGAGCCCGCGCGTCTCGATGAGGCGGTGCACCTCGTTGAGCAACTCCGGCACGCGCTGGACCTCATCGATCACGACCCACTCGCCCGCGGGCAGCGCCTCCACCTCCCGAAACAACGTGGCTGGCTCGCGCGCCAGGCGCAGCGCGTCCGTCGTGTTCAGCAGATCGTAGAGCCTTGCGCCCGCGTAGTGCTGTCCGATCCAGGTCGACTTGCCGGTACCGCGCGGGCCGAACAGAAAGCACGATGATCGGGGCGGCCGCAGCAGCCGTGCAAACATCCCTGGCATTTTTCCGGTAAAAATGCCAGGGGTCAAGACAGATTGGGGCCGTGCCACTCGGTTTCGCTATGGTGGTATCCTGCCCGGAATGTTGGTGCTCATCGGATACGTGGCGAAGCGGTTCACCGTCGCGGCCGGCGGCCGGCGCGCGCCGAAGTTTCCGGGGGTCGAGGAGATCTGCTCCGTCTTCGGCAACGACACCTCGCAGAGCTACGGGGTGACGGCGTGAGCGCGGTGATGCCGGACGGGTGAGCGAGCCGGGCCAAGTGACCGGGCCGCGCCCGCCGGGCGGCGCCGCGGTGGGAGGCGGCGTTGTTGCGGAGCTGCTGCGCCCGTTGATACCGCGCGCACTGCTCGACGGCGCCGGCTGGGACCGCTTGCTGGCCGTGGTCGCGGAGTTGCCGGACGCCGGGCTGGGGAGGCCGCTCGGTTGCGAGTTTCGGCTCGGCGAGGAGACTCCCGCGGCGGACCTGTTCGTCGTGGTCCGCCCCGGCAGCCCGCCGGCGCGGCACTACGTCCGCAAGGGAGAGGCGGCGCCGCCCGGCTCTGCCGCGGCCGCGCTGGGCCGCTTCCTCGCTCGGCTTGCGCCAACCGACTCCGCATTGCGCGCCGACGTCGCCGGGACGATGCTCGAGTACGACTTGGTGGCGCCGCCGGCCGGTGCGGAGGCGTCCGATTCGGCGCCGGGCGTGTTTTTCAAGCTGCCGCCCGCGTCGGCGGCCGCGTTGCGTGACCACCCGCAGCGCCCGCCGATTGCGGCGCTGATGAGCGCGGTCGGCTGGACCGGCGCCGGCGAACTGCAACGGGCGGCGGCGCGGGCGCTGGCGGCGTTGCCGCCGCCGGCGTGGGTCGCTCACGTCGGCGCGTTGCCGAGCCGGACGCCGCGGGCGGTGCGGCTGGTTATCCAGGAGCTCGGGCGCGGCGCGCTTGCCGGCGTGCTGGAGCGGTGGGGGCGGCGCGAGGCGATCGGTCCGGCAGCCGAAGTCCTGTCTCACTGCGAAGACCTCTTGCCCCGGTTCCGGCTGGCAGTGGACGTAGCCGCCGCGGGCGTGCTGCCGCGGCTCGGATTCGAGCTGTACCGCGCCGGTTCGTGGAGCGACGCCCTGGACAGTTGGCTGAGCACGGGCCGGGTCGACTGGGCGCCGGTCACGGAGCTGCTGGCGCGCCGCGGCTGGTGCCTGCCGGCCAAGGCGCAGGCGCTGCCGGAGTGGTGCGCGCTCGACAAGATGTTCGATCCCCGGGGCGTGTTCGTGGTCTACAAGGGGATCAACCACGTCAAGCTCACGCTCACCGACGCCGGAGTCGCCGCCAAGGCCTACGCCGGCATGACCGCCTTCCGCGCTCCCGACGAGCCCCCGCACGCGCGGTATCCACGGAAATAGCGGATAGCGCAAATTTGACGGACATTCTCGTTGACCTCGCCCGCGGTGCGTGATACCGTCGCCGCACTGCTTTGAGGAGGCGGAATAGGTATGGAAACGCGTAAGGAACTCGAGGCGCGCATCATCGCGCGGGCGAGCCGGGACCACGACTTTCGCGCCCGGTTGCGGAGTGACCCGAGCGGAACGATCGGGCAGGAGCTAGGCGTAGCCATTCCGGCGGCGCTGTCGATCGAGGTGCACGAGGAGACCGCTACGACCGCGCATCTGGTTCTCCCCCTGTCGGAACGGCTGAACGAACGCGATCTGCAGGCCGTCGCGGCCGGCGCGCCCGGCGACCGCCTTGGCGGGGGAGAACCCTACGTCCCCAACAACCCCTCCCCGCCTGCTCCGCCACAGCCGGATTGGTAGCCTGAGCGGCGGTCGCATGGCGGCGGTACCGGCGCGGCTTGCGGAGACTGTGCGCGCCGCCGTCGGCCGAGGCCTTGGTTACCTGAGCGCCGCCATCCGCGCCGACGGCGCCTGGATGGCGCGCAAGTACCGCAACCTCGCCCTTACGGGGCCGGGCGCCGCCGAATACCCGCCGTTCGTGGCCGGCCTCGGCGCGCTCACGCTGGAAGCGTGCGGCGGCCGCCGGTCGGAGGAGCTCCGGGACCGGTCCCGGACCTTCATCGCCCGCTCCATGAGTTATCCGGGAACGTGGCGCTACGGTCCCAGTTTCCCGCCCGACCTGGACAGCCTGAGCGTCTGCTCCCAGGCGGTCCGCTCGCACCCCTGCATGTTGTTCGGCACCAACCTGCCACTCCTGCTGGCGGTGCGGGACGAACGGGGAAGGTTCAGGACCTGGATCGCGCCGCCCGGCCAATCCAACGTCGCCGACAGCGTGGTGAACGCCAACGTCACCGGCTACCTGGCGTTGCTGGGGCGGAACGACGTCGGCCAGCGCGCCGCCGCCTGGATTGCCGGCCTGATCCGGGACGGCGCGGCGGTGGGGAGCTCCCACTTCTACCCCGACGCCATCGACCTGTACGACGCCGTGGTCCGCGCCCGTGCGCGCGGCGTGTCCGCGTTTACCGGCCTGGCGGCCCTGCTTGCGGAGCGGATAGGCGCGCGGCGGGGCGCGGACGGCGGGTACGGCGACACCTTGCGGACCGCGCGCGCCCTCTCCGCGCTGCACCTGTTGGGAGCGCCGCCCGCCGGCGAGGAGCTGTGGCTTACGTGCGAGCGGATCCTGAGCCGCCAGCGGCCCGACGGGAGCTGGCCCGAGCACTGCTATTGGCAGGGACCGTGGCCGCCGCTGCCGCCGAGCGTGGGATTCGGCTGCGCCATGCTCGACACTGCCTCCTGCATCGAGGCGTTGGCCCGCTCGGTCCCACCACAAAAATAACGGATAAAGCAATAAACAGCCGGGCGGCGTTGACATTTGGGAGCTCCGCCCGTTACCGTGATTACGCCGCATGAGGAGGCGGATAGTTATGGAAACACGTAAGGAACTGGAGGCCCGGATCATCGACAAGGCGAACCGGGACGAGGACTTTCGCGCGCGCCTGCGGAGCGATCCGAAGGGAACGATCGGGCAGGAGCTGGGCGTCACCATCCCGGAGGCGCTGTCGATCGACGTGCACGAGGAGACCGCTACCAACGCGCATCTGGTGCTTCCCATGTCGGAAGAGCTGAACGAGCGCGATCTGCAGACGGTCGCGGGCGGCAGTGGTCCGCTGGGCGACATCGGGATCATCTGGAGGCCGCAGGACTGGTAGTCCCGTAGCGGGGATACCGGCGGCGGCGGGACAAGCGGTGGCGGGGACATCGGCGGAGGGAAGCGGCGGCGTTGCGGAACTGCTCCGCCCGCTGATACCGCGCGTGCTGCTCGACGGCCCCGGCTGGGACCGTTTGCTGGCCGCGATCAAGGCGTTGCCGGACGCCGGATTGGGAACGTTCTTCGGATGCGAGTTTCGGCTCGGCGAGGAGGCTCCCGCGGCGGACCTGGGCGTCGTGGTGCGGCCGGGCAGCGCGCTGGCGCGGCACTACGTCCGCCGGGGGGAGGCCGCGCCACCCGGCTCGCCGGCGGCCGCGTTGGGCCGCCTGTTCGCGCGGGTCGGGCACGCCGACCCGGCGTTACGCGCCGCGGTCGCCGGGACGATGCTGGAGTACGACTTGATCGCACCGCCGGCCGCCCCGGAGCCGGGCGTGTTTCTAAAGCTGCCGCCCGCGGCGTCGTCCGAACCGCACGGCCGCCCGCAACGCGCGCCGATTGCCGCCCTCGCCGGCGCGGTCGGCTGGACCGGGGCCGGCCGGGAGCAACGGGCGGTGGCGCAGGCGCTGGCGGAGTTGCCGCCGCAGGCGAGGGTCGCTCAGGTCGGAGCGCTGCCGAGCCGGCAGCCGCGCGCGGTGCGCTTGGTGATTCAGGATCTCGGGCGCGGTGAGCTCGCCGGAGTGCTGGAGCGCTGGGGTCGGCGCGAGGCAATCGGTCCGGCCGCCGAGGTCCTGTCCCACTTTGAAGAGGTATTGCCCCGGTTCCGGCTGGCGGTGGACGTAACCGCCGCCGGCCTGCTGCCGCGGATAGGCTTGGAGCTCTACCACGCCGGATCGTGGAGCGAGGGGCCGGACGGCTGGCTGCGCACGGGGCGGCGCGATTGGCGCCCGGTCACGGAGCGGCTGACGCAACGCGGCTGGTGCCTGCCGGCCAAGGCGCAGTGCTTGTTGGACTGGTGCGCGTTCGACCGGATGTACGACCGCCGGGGCGTGTTCCTGATCTACAAGGGGATCAACCACGTCAAGCTCACGCTCACGGCCGCCGGAATCGACGCCAAGGCCTACGCCGGCATCACCTTTCAGCGTGCCGGCGCCGGGCCCCCCGTCCGGCAGGTTGAGCGACGACGATCTGCAGGCGGTGGCCGGCGGGATAACCTGGGATGATTACCACGAAGCGACCAAGGGTGGCGGGTTGCTCGGGACGCTGGTCCACGAGCGGTTGCTGGCGGAGGGCTACCGGGTGGGCAGCACTACGGTGCGCGCCTATCTGGCTGAGCAGCGACGGGTGCGGCAGGAGGTGTACGTGCCGCTGGTGTGGCGTCCGGGGGATGCCGCGCAGGTGGACTTCTTCGAGGTGACCGTGGAGGTGGGGGGCGAGCGGCGCGCCGCGCGCCGGAGCCGCCGCCGCGGCGGCGCACTTGACGGCGGCAATGGCGCGCACTACGGTGACCCGTTCGCACCCCTCCCAAGACGGGTGCAATGGAGGAACGGTATGAACATGAGGATTCGTACGCTACCGATGGTCCTGCTCGGGCTGGCGCTGGCCGCCGCCGGGGCCTGGGCCGCCGCCGAAAGCGAAGACGCCGCCGCCGGGGCCATGCCGGTGCCGGAGCGGGAAATGGTGATCGATCCCACCACCGGCATGGAGGTGCCCAAACCGCAGTACGGCGGCACGCTGACCGCGGCCAACGACCGCGAGATAGCCAACACCGATCAGTCGGTGGGCGGTCTGAGCGCGGGCTTCGCCAACTCCGGCGTGGTGGAGAAGCTCGGCATCGCCAACTGGGGCATCGACCGCAGCGTCAACCCGCTTTCCACCGAGTATCTGGACATCAGCCACTACGCCGGCGCGCTGGCACAGAGTTGGGAACTCCCCAACGACCGGACCTTCATTTTCACGGTCCGCGACAACGCCCGCTGGCACGACAAGGCGCCGATGAACGGGCGCGCGCTCACCGCCGAGGACGTCGTATTCAACTTCCACCGGCTGAGCGGCACCGGTCCGTTCGAGGAGCCGCCGCCCAACTCCAGCCTGTTTCCGCAGTTGGACTTCAAGACGATTGAGGCGCGCGGCAACGAAGTCTACGTCGAGCTCAATACGCCGCGCCTGGACGCGCTGCAGGTGTTTCTGGACGACAACTTCGGGTTCATCCTGCCGCCGGAGGTGATCAGGGAGAAGGGCGACGTGAGCGACTGGCGCACGCTGGTCGGCACCGGCCCGTTCATGCTCGCGGACTGGGTGGAGGGCGAGGCGCTCACCTTCCACAAGAACCCCGACTACTGGGGCCGGGACGCGAAGTACCCCGAGAATCAGCTCCCCTACATTGACGAACTCAGGGTGCTGATCATGCCGGAAACGGCGACCTACATTGCGGCGCTACGCAGCGGCCGCGTGGATTACATCGGGCACAACATGTCCACCCATCTCAGCACCATCGACGAGGCGGACAGTCTGCTGCGCACCAACCCGGAGTTGCGCGCCAACTCCTACTACTTCCGCTCCAATCAGGTGTTCGCCATGTACGTGCAGGACAAGCCGTTCGACGACATTCGCGTGCGCCGGGCGATGCAGATGGCGCTGGACAACGAAACGATCGCCGCCACGGTGTTCAAGGGCCAGGCGCTCAGCACGCCGCAGGGGGTGATCGGGCGCGCGCTCAAGGACTACGTCGTGCCGTACGAGGAGTGGCCGGCCGACTTGCAGCAGGCCTACGGCTACGATCCGGAGGGCGCGGAGGCGTTGCTCGATGAGGCCGGCTATCCGCGCGGCGCCGACGGCGTGCGCCTCAAGGTGCCGGTGCAGCTCTCCAACACCTACGCCAATGACTACCTACCGATTGCCAAGGAGTACTGGCGCGCGATCGGGGTGGAAGTGGTGGACGAGCTGATGGACAGCGCCGAGTTCGTGAGCCGGCTCGACGCCGGCCAGCTCTTCGGTCTGTCGCCGGCCATTTCCGGCACGCCGTACCATCCGCTGAGTTCGCTGCAGTGGCAGGAGCCGGGGGCGAAGTGGAACCGCGGCCAGTTCAACGATCCCGTGTACAACGAGCTGCTCGCCAAGGCGCGCGCGGCCACCACGCTGGATGAGTTGAAGGCGGCGGCGAAGGAGGCCGACTACCACGTGATCCGGCAACACTGGTACACCTGGGGTCCGATTGCCCCGAACTTCAACTTTAGCCAGCCGTGGGTGCAGGGATTCAACGGCGACTTCTACATGGGCGTATGGCAGAAGAACCAGGTGTTCGCCCGCCTGTGGATCGACCAGGCCCTGAAAGCGGCGATGGGTTTCTAAAGGTCGGCGCTGCGAACGGTTCGTGCGGCTTGGGGCGGCTGAGCGCCGGTGCTTGGCCGCCCTTCTGTATACGGCGCTGTATAAGGCGCGACGCTCCGGTTGCCGGCGTCGGCGGCAGGATAGCGCCGGCCGCCGCGCTACGCGCCGGCACACCCGCCTCGCTGGGGCAGCAGCCCGGACGGCCGCCGCCCCGCCACGCGTTGGCACGGCCCCGGTGCCGCTAACGGCGGCGGTTCTGTTGCCGGCGTTCCGCGCGCTGCAGGGCGCGGGCGGCGTCGCGGGCGGCGCGCAGGCCGTAGCTGCCGCCGCCGCTGGCCGCCCCGCCGGCGCCGCGCAGCCGCGGATCGAGCAGGTCGCGCATGGCGTCGCCGAGCATGTTGAGGCAGTAGACGACGATCGAGATCGCCAGCCCCGGCAACATCGCCAACCGCGGCGACACCTCCATGTACTTGCGCCCCTCCCGGCTCAACATCGCGCCCCAGCTTGGAACCTCCTGCGGCAAGCCGAAGCCGAGGAAGCTCAGGGAGGCTTCGGAAATGATCACCCCGCCGATGGTGATGGAGAAGATGACGATGATCGGCGCGGTGATGTTGGGCCACACGTGGCGCGCCAGGGTGTGCCCCAGCGGGCTGCCGATGCTGCGCGCCGCCTCGAAGTAGGGGTTGGCCTTGATGCCGATTACCGCGCTGCGCACCACCCGCGCGTTGCCGATGCCGGCCGAGATGCCGAGGATGATGATGATCTGCGTCACGCCGCGCCCGAACGTGGACAGCACGGTAAGCAGCAGCAACAGCCCGGGAAACGACAACCAGGCATCCACGAAGCGCTGGATGACGATGTCGAGCTTGCCGCCCACGAAGCCGCCGATGCCGCCCACCAGCAGCGAAACCGCCAGGCTCACCGCGGTGGCGGCGATGCCGACCCCGAGCGACAGCCGGGCGCCGTAGATCAGCCGGCTGAGGATGTCTCGGCCCAACTGGTCGGTGCCCAACCAGTAGGTGCCGGTGGAGCCGGACAGGCGGTCGACGAGATGGATCTCGCTGAACGGGAACGGCGCCAGCAGGTCGGCGAAGAGCGCCACCAGGCACAGCAGCAGGACGATGACGCCGCTCCAGGCGCCGAGCGGCCGTTCCCGAAGCAGCCGCTTGATCAGGTCGCGGCTGAAGCTGCGCTTGTGAAGGACCGCCGGCGCCGCTTGCGTTGCCGGCGCCCGGGGCGCTGCCGATTCCGTCGCCATCACCTGCGCCGTACCCTACTCCGCGTGCTGCACGCGCGGGTCCAGAAAGCCGTAGAGGAGGTCCACCAGCAGGTTGAGCCCCATCACCAGCGATCCGAAGATCAGGTTGATCCCGGACACCACCGGATAGTCGCGGTCGATCAGGGCGTTGACCGCCAGCCGCCCCAGGCCGGGCAGCGCGAACAGATTTTCGATGATCACCGAACCGCCGATGATGATCGGAATCTGCATGCCGATCAGGGTGACCACCGGAATGATCGCGTTGCGGATTACGTGGCGCAAAATGATGACGCGCTCGCGCAGGCCCTTCGACCAAGCGGTGCGAATGAAGTCCTGGCGCAGCACCTCCAGCATCATGGTGCGGGTCATGCGCATGGTGGAAGCCGACATCGCGGTGCCGAGAATCAGCCCCGGAATGGTGAACAACCAGAGATTTTCGAGCGGGCTGTCGACGAACCGCACCAAGTCGGTCGGTGGTGCCCACGCCCACCACATCGCCGGGTAGATCAGCACGATGGTGGCCAACCAGAAGTTGGGCGTGGCCAGCCCCAGCACGGCTACCGACCGGCCCACGTAATCGCCGATGGTATCCTGGCGCACCGCCGAGTAGATGCCAACCGGAATGGCGATGATCAGCGCGATGAAGATCGAGATCAGACCCAGTTCCAGCGTGACGCGGAAGCGCCCGGCGATCCGCTCCTCAACCGAAAACGCCCCGACGAAGGATTGGCCGAGGGTACCTTGCAGCACGATGCCGCCGATCCAGTCGGCGTATTGCACGTAGATCGGCTGGTCGAGTCCGAGCAGGCGCTCCACCTGTTCGCGGTCAATCTCCTGGACGTCGAACTCCAGCCGCGCCATGGTTGAATCCACCACGTCACCGGGAATCACCCGCACCGACAGGAACACCAGCATGGTAAGGATGATGAAGGTCGGAATGAGCAGCAGAATGCGGCGGATTACGTAGGCCTGCACGGTGATACCGTGCTACGATAGACCCTGCTCCGGTAGTTGGCAAGCAAACGGCGGGGGGAGCGCAACCGCCTTGCAACCGGTCCGCGCGCGGAGTGCAAACCGCCGGCTGCTCCGGCTTCTGCCGGCGGCGGCGCTGTGGTGCGCGGCAGCGGGATTGGCCGGCGCGCAGGCCGCGGAGCCGGATGACGCTACCGGCGCTACCGCAACCGGCGCCCCCGCAGCCGGCGCCCCCGCAGCCGGCGCCCCCGCAACCGGCGCCCCCGCAACCGGCGCCCCCGCAGCCGGCGCCCCCGCAGCCGGCGCCCCCGCAACCGGCGCCCCCGCAACCGGCGCCCCCGCAACCGGCGCCCCCGCAACCGGCGCCCCCGCAACCGGCGCCCCCGCAGCCGGCGTGGTGCGCGCCGCGGTGCGCGTTGCGCCCCTCCGCCAACCGGCCGCGTGTTCCGGCCGCTTCGTCCGCCACGAGCTCCCGCACGCCACGCGCGCGAATCACCCGCCGCAGCCCTTCGACGGCAACGGCGCCGGGGTGGCGCTGGCGGACCTCGACGGCGACGGGGCAATCGACGTTGCCCTGGCCGGCCTTGCCGCGCCGCTCACCGTGCTCTGGAACCGCGGCGCGGGCTTGCGCTTTGCGCGCATGGCGCTGGCCGCCGAGCAGACCCGGGCGATCAACGCCGTGGACGTGGACGGCGACGGCTTCCTCGATCTGGTGGCGACGCGCCGCGACGGGCAGCCGCTGTGGCTGCGCGGGCACGGCCCCGCCCGCACCTTCACCGCGGTCGAGGACGGCCACTTTACCGCCCGCTTCCCGATCCACTCCATGGCCTGGGCGGACCTGGACGGGGACGGCGATCTCGACCTGGTGGGCGGCACCTATGACGAGGAGCTGGACGAGATCGAGCGCCGCGAACGGTTCTTGAGCCGCATGGCCGACTCCCCCGCCGGCACCCGCACGCGCCTGCGCGGCGTGTACTACTACGAGAACCTTGGCGCGCGCGCCGAGCGCAACGGGTTTCAACCCGGCAACCTGTTATTCCGGCACCTGCGGCTGGCCGGCAACGCGATGGCGCTGGCGATCGCCCTCATCGATCTGGACGCCGACGGGCAGCGCGACGTCCTGGTCGGCAACGACTACGAAGTGCCCGACTACGTTTATCTCAGAGGGGATCGGCGCTGGGTGCGAACGACGCCGTTCCGGCAGACCAGCTACAACACGATGGCCTTCGCGCAGGGCGACGTAGACAACGACGGGAGCTTCGAGCTGTTCGCCGCGGACATGAAGCCGTATGCGTCGGGGCCGGAGGTGGACGCGGCCTGGGCGCCGGTGCTACCGGCGGACGCTACGGCCGCCGCCGGGCGCGCGCAGATCTACGCCAACACGCTGCAGGTGCGGGGGGCGGACGGCGAGTTCGAGAACCGCGCCGCGGGCGCCGGCGTGGATGCCACCGGGTGGAGCTGGTCGGCGCAGTTCGGCGACCTCGACAACGACGGCGACCAGGACCTGTACGCCGTTAACGGCATGGTCGGCGAAGCGTTCGGGCACCTGCCGGGCGCGGAGCTGGTAGAGGAGAATCAGGCGCTGCGCAACGACGGAGCGGGCGTGTTCACGCCGGCGCCGCAGTGGGGCCTTGGCGCCACCGAGGGCGGCCGCGGCATGGCCCTGGCCGATCTCGACCGGGACGGCGACCTGGACGTCGTGATCAACAACTTCGCGGCGCCGGCGGTGCTGTTCGAGAATCAGCTATGCGGCGGCACCAGCCTGCAGGTCGACCTGCGCTGGCCGGGGTCGCCCAACCCTTTCGCCGTGGGATCGACCCTGGCCCTGACCACCGCGCGCACCACCTACTGGCGCCAAACGCGGGTGAGCAGCGGCTACCTGTCAGGCGACCCGCCGCGCGCGCACTTCGGCCTGCCGCCGGGCGAGCACCCACTGGCGCTCTCGGTAACGTGGCCCGACGGCGCCACCAGCACCACCGACGGCCTGAGCCCCGCCACCCTCATCACCCTGCAGCGCCCCGCTCACTGATCCATCCAAGGCTCCCCGCGCTGCGCCCGCAAGCGTACTTCGCGTACCCAGTCGGCGCCGCCGTAGGTAACGCCGTGGATGAGCACCTCCGCCGCCTCGTCGTGGACCGTGAATGCGATCACGCCACGCCGGGCGGCGGGGATGGCCCGTAATCCGGGCGCAATGTCATCTCGGATCGAGCCTCTGTGCGGGAGGCGAGCCAGATCGGCGATGATCCGCTCAATCTCGGTCAGCGTGCGGTCAGCGGCTTCGTCGCCGGCGTGATCAATGATCCACTGCGCGATCCCGTCGAGGTCCCGTTCTACCAGCGGATGGAAGCGAAGCCGCCAAGTCACCCCTCGCGGTTAGCGCGTGCGGCGTCAATCGTGGCGCGCGCGGACCCAAACGCCCGCTCCCGATCCACGAACTCCGCACGCGGGGTGTGGACGCGCGCTCGGATTTCGCCGGCAAGTGCGGAAAGCGCCACCTCCCGCTCCGCCTCGTCCTGCATCATCTGTTCCACCGCGGTTGCTACGACAGCGCTCTGCGTAGCGAAGATTCCCTCCGCCACCTTCGCCAACAGGAATTCATGGTGCCGCTCGGTAAAACTCAGGGTAGTTCTCACAGCCATATGGCCACCTCCCAAGTATGACTTTATCATACCGCGTTCCGCAACGTCAAGCCCCGCCACCGCAGGCGCCCCTTGCCGCGGCCGCCCGCGTCCGACCTTCGGCGCCGAAATGGCGGACGCCGAAGGTCGGTGCCGCTCCGAACCCGGCAGGCGCCTGGTAACTGGGCGCAGATTTGACTAACAGGAACCCGTACCCTAGGACTATACGCATGACGGTTCGCGTCTCCGCTACCTGGGCGGCCCGTAACCTGGGCGATTGCCTGACCCGCATCAAGCATCCCGGCGACCGGTTCGTGTTGATCGAGAACGGCCAACCGGTGGCCGAATTGGTCCCGGTGGCACGTTCGCGCGCCACGTTGCGGGAAGTGTGGGATGCTCTTTCCAGCGTTCCCGGCGACGCGCACTTCGCTGACGACTTGCAGGCGGTGAACTCCGCCGATCGGGTGTTGGACAACCCGTGGGACTCGAGCGGGAACGCGCCCCCGCCGCCGGCCTCCGGGGGATCTCGGTCAGAGTGATTGGGTGTACACCGTAGCCTGACGGGTGAGGCAGCGGCGGCGGTGGGCGCCGGGAGCCGTTTGACGACACCCTCGGTCAAGGGTATGAACGGTCGGAGAATGTTCAAGAATCTCAATGCACGGGCGATTGGTATTCGGGGAATCTCGCTTGCGGAGACCATCGAGCTGGCGGCGGCTACGGGGTATTCGGGGATTGACTTCGACGTCCGCGAGGCGCGCGCGCTTGCCGACGCGCAGGGAGCGGACTCCGTGCGGTCGCTGTTCTCCAACGCGGGCGTGCTGCCCGGTTGCTGGGCGTTGCCGGTGGCGTGGCGCACCGACGAGTGGCGGCGCGACCTGACCGAGTTGCCGCGGCTGGCCGAGCTCGGCCGCGAGCTGGGGTGCACGCGCACCGCGACCTGGTGCCTGCCCTGGTCCGACGAGCTGGACTACGCCGCCAACCGGCGCCGGCACGTCGAGCGCTTTCGCGCCATCGCCGAGGTCCTGCGCGACTGCGGCTGCCGGCTGGGCCTCGAGTTCCTCGGTCCGGCGACGTTGCGCGCCGGGCGCCGCTACGAGTTCATCCACACCATGGATGGAATGCTGGACTTGGCGGGCGAGATCGGCACCGGCAACGTCGGCCTGCTGCTGGATGCTTGGCACCTCTACTCCTCGGGCGGTTCGATGGCCGACCTGGATCGCGTCTCCGCGGCCGAGGTGGTGACCGTGCACGTGAGCGACGCTCCGGCCGCCCTGCCGCTGAGTCAACTCATCGACAACCAGCGCTGTCTGCCGCTGGAAACGGGGCGGATCGACCTGCCCGAGTTCCTGCGGAAGCTGCGGGCAATGGGCTACGACGGGCCGGTGACGACCGAACCCTTCAACGCGCGCATCAACGCGGTCGCCGAAGCGGACCCGAAGCAGGCGGCGGCGGAGGTCTCGGAGGCGCTGGACCGCCTGTGGAGCGCGAGCCGCTGATTACCGCACGGAGGGCACGGGCGGCGCCGCGGGCGGCCAACCTGCTCAAGTACAAGGAGCGCTACCTGCTGCTGATTCCGGCGCTGCTGCTGTTCCTGGTGTTCCGCTACGTACCGATGGCCGGCATCGTGCTGGCCTGGAAGCAGTTCACGGTAACCGGCGGCCTGTTCGGCAGCCCCTGGGCCGGCTGGAAGTTCTTCGAGCGCCTGTTCCAGTCGCCCGACTTCTTTCGCGTGCTGCGCAACACCCTGTTCATCAACGGCGTGCTGCGCATGGGCATCGCCTTCTTCATGCCGATCATCTTTGCCCTGCTGCTCAACGAGGTCGCCAACCTGCGCTTCAAGCGCGTGGTGCAGACCGTCAGCTATCTGCCGCACTTCCTGTCCTGGGTGGTGGTGGCCAGCCTGATCCGGCCGCTCGCGTCCAGCACCGGCCCGCTCAACCTGCTGGCCGCGGCGCTCGGCATGGAAACCCCGATCCTGTTCCTGCAGCGGCCCGGCACCTTCCTGGCCATCGTGCTGGTGAGCGATATTTGGAAAGGGGTGGGCTGGGGTTCGATCATCTACCTTGCCGCCATCAGCGGCATCGATCCGGCGCTGTACGAATCGGCGGAGATCGACGGCGCCGGCCGCATCCAGCAGATGCGCTTCATCACCCTGCCCGCGATCACCTTTGTCATCGTGATCATGTTCCTGCTGCAACTCGGCAACATCCTGGAGCTGGGTTTCGATCAGATCTTCAACCTCTACCATCCGCTGGTGTACGACGTGGGCGACATCATCGGCACCTACGTGTACCGGGTCGGCCTGCAGGACTTTCGCTACAGCTTCGCCACCGCGGTCGGCCTGTTCCAGAACGTGGTGGGACTGGCCGCGCTGGTGGGCGCCAACTGGTTCATCAAGCGCCTGGGTCAGGCCGGCGCCTACACCCTGACGTGAGCTCGCCCGCGCGCTCGCTGCCGGGGCAGACGCTGAGCTTCGAGGCCGCCGCCCTGCGCCTGCTCACCGGCGCGGTGATGATTCTGTTTACCGCCTCGATCCTCTATCCCTTCTGGTACCTGCTGGTGGATTCGTTCAATACCCCGCAGGCGTCGGTGCAGGATCGGCTCAAGCTGTGGCCGCTCGCCTTTACCTGGGACAACTACGCCAAGGTGTTCGCCAGCGAGGTGCTCGGCATCGCCTACCTCAACTCCATCTTCAAGAGTACGCTCGGCACCGGGCTGATCCTGCTGGTGAGCTTTACCGCCGCGTTCGGGCTCGCCGACCGCACCCTGCCCGGCATCAAGGCGCTCACCTTCTGCATGGTGTTCACGATGTTCTTTTCCGGCGGGTTGATCCCGACCTTCCTGTGGTACAAGCAGCTCGGATTGCTCGATACCCGCCTCGCCTGGCTACTGCACTTGGCCGCCAACGCCTATTACATCATCATCATGCGCAACTTCTTTCGCGAGATTCCGGCGGAGATGACCGAGAGCGCGACCATCGACGGGGCCAGTCTGCTGCAAGTGCTGTTCCGCATCATCGTGCCGCTGTCCGCGCCGGTGGTGGCGACGGTGGCGTTGTGGGCCGCGGTGGCGCACTGGAACGACTGGTTCTTTCCGCTGATCTTTACGCCCGAGAGGCGGCTCACGGTGCTGCAGGTGCTGTTGCGGCGGGTGCTGCTGGAGAACCAGGTGACCACGCAGATGGAGATTCTGCCGGAGGACGAGATTTGGATGATAACGCCGGAGCCGCTCAAGGCGGCGCTGCTGTTCGTGTCGATGGGCCCGATCGTCGCGGTGTACCCGTTCCTGCAACGCTACTTCGTCAAGGGCATCATGCTCGGCTCGGTAAAGGGCTGACGATGCCGCCGCGCCGCAACCGCGCGCGCTTGGCCGTGTTCGTGCTGGCGGCGCTCCTGGCCGCCGTTGGCGCCATAGCGCAGAGCGCGGACGCCGAAGGCCCCGGCGTGCCCGGCGGCGGGCCGCCGGTGCAGTGGGTATACGGCTACGGCGGGGCGGAGACCGAGGAGCACCCGCACGCCGCGGTGCAGACCGCGGACGGCGGCTACGTAATCGTGGGCGAGTCCGGCGGCGAGGCGGCCACCCGCATCTTCGTGGTGCGCACCGACGAACGCGGCGCGGCGCGGTTCGCGCGCTCCTACGGCGCGGGCCGCATCAACCTCGGCAACTTCGTGCTCGAAGAAGCGGACGGCAGCGTGCTGGTCGCCGGCTCCTGGGACGCCGGGCGCGGCGCGGTGCGGGAAGATCGCGTGCTGCTGCGGCTCGCGCCCGACGGCGCGGTGGCGGCGCGGCGCACCTACCCGGCCGCCGGGCGCGACGCCATCGAGGGCATCACCCTGAACGCCGACGGCAGCGTGATCGCAGTCGGCTACCGCGGCGCCGCGCAGGAGGAGTTGACCTCGTTCCTGGTCGACAGTGGCCGCGGCTTCGTCATGAAGCTGGACGCCGGCCTGAACGTGGTCTGGGAGCGCAGCACCCCAAAGCGCTTCTTTCAGCCGTTCCGGGTGCTGCCGCGAAAGGACGCGCCCGGTTACGCCGTGTTCGGCGCCTGCCGCGGGCGCGCCGGGCAGACGGTATTCTGCCTCGCCTTCAGCGACGAGCAGGGCAACCTGGGCGCGCCGCTCACCTACGGCGCCGGCACCTCCCACCCCTACGACTTCGACGCCGCGCCGGACGGCGGCTATATCCTGGCCGGGCACGTGTCGTCCTGCACGGACGGCTGCTGGGACGGCTGGCTGGTGCGGGTGGACGCGGCGGGGCGGGAGCTGTGGAACCTGGCGTTCGGCGAACCGAACGGGGGCTCCCCGGAGCGGATGTTCGAGGAGTGCTACGGCGTGCGCTCGGTGCCGGGCGGCAGCGGCGGCGGGTTCATAGCCGCCTGCGCCAGCGGCGTGGAGCCCGGCAACGAGGCGCGGCCGGACGATCCGCTCAACACCTGGCGCGCCTACGTGGTGCGGGTAACGGAGGCCGGCGCCATCCGCTGGCAGGCGACCTACGGGTCACCGCATGCCAACAACGCCGCCGAGTTCGTGCTGCCGGCGCGCGGCGGCGGCTTCGCCGTGTTCGCCGACTCCGACGAACACGGCCCCGGCTGGGGCAACTTCGCGCTCTACCGGCTGGCCGGCGACCCGCCGCCGGCCCCCTGAACCGCCGCCGGCGCCCTGAACCGCCGCCGGCCGCGCCGGCGCCGGGCGTGCCCGTGCGCACGGCGGCGGCCGCACGTAGTCGGCGCCACGTCGTTGCAGCCGAGCCGGCGCCGCCGGGGCGTGCTCGCTTACCCGGCCGTGAACCGCCCGCGGGACGTGCCGGCCCGGCCCGCCGGGCCGTGTTGCCCCCCGGCGCGGCTCCGCTATACTGCCGGCGTGGTTCGGGGAGCGCGGGCATGGCGGTCGTCGTAGCGGGGAAACACAAGCTTACCTATGAGGAATACGCGCTGCTGCCCGACGACCGCAATCGCCACGAAATCATCGACGGTGATCATTACGTGAGCCCGGCCCCGCTCATCTACCATCAGGAGCTGGCCGCGCGGCTCTACGAGCTGCTGCGGGCGACCTTCGCGGCCACGGGGCGGGGCCGGGTGCTGTTCGCTCCGGTCGACGTCGAACTGAGTGTCGCGGACATCGTGCAGCCGGACCTGATCGTGGTCCTCACCGAGCGGCAGTCGATCGTGACCCAAAGCCGTATCGTCGGCGCCCCCGACCTGCTGGTCGAAATCGTCTCGCCGTCGAGCCGCCGGCACGACACCGTCCTCAAGCTGGAGCTGTACCGCCGCGCCGGGGTGGGCGAGTACTGGATCGTCGATCCCGAAGCGCGGCGCCTGACGGTATACGCCCGCTCGCCGGACGGCCTGACCGAACGCGACGCCGGCCACGACCGGGTCACCTCCCCGCTTGCCGGCGGTCCGGTCGCAATCCGCCACCTCTGGTAGCGGCCGCGCCGGCGTGCTGCCGGCTGGCGTGCGGTTTGACGGCCGCCGGCGGGTGGTGCAGTATTCCGTGAACCCGTGCAAGAAGGAGAAACGTCCCCATGACAATGAAGCTACAAGCATTGCTGCTGGCGTTCGCGCTGGCGGTGGGCGCTGCCGGCAACGTGTTTGCCGCCGCCGAAGGCGAGGAAGAGGCCGCGACCGCCGACGGGCCGCTGGTCATCACCATGATTCCGTGGACCACGCGCGGCACCACCCTGGCGCCGGACAGCGCGGTGGAGCGGCATCTGGAGGAAAAGTTCAACGTCGACCTGCGGCCCTGGTACGACGTGGACCACTACGACAGCGAGTCGAAACGGGTGCGCCTGGCGACCGGCGACGTACCCGACTACCTGGGCGGGTTCGATCCCGCCTACGTCGATCTGGGTATCGTGCGCGAGTTGCCGCAGGAGCTGATCCGCACCCACCTGCCGGGGTACATGCGCTGGGCCGACCACTACCTCGGCGACGAAGTGTGGCGGCGCACCGTGGTGGACGGCGTGAACTACGCGGTGCCGGCGGCGCTGTCGATGGCGTCTACCGGGCAGGTCATGGGCTTCCGCGGCGACTGGATGCGGAACCTGGGCTACGAGTTGGAGCCGGTGCCGGGCACCGACTTCTACGCCGGGCCCGACAGCCTGGACGCCATTGAGCGCCTGCTGCTGGCGTTCCGCAACGAGGACCCGGACGGCAACGGGCGCAAGGACTCCTACGGCTACGCGGTGTGGAAGAACAACGACGCCTTTCAGCGCACCATCCTGCCGAACGTGTTCGGCGCCTTCGGGGTGCAGTTGAACGTGTGGGAAGTGCGCGGCGGCGACGGCTACTACTCGATGGTCGATCCCAACTACCGGGACGCGCTGAAGTACGTCAACTCATGGTGGGAAAAGGAGATCATCCACCCCAACATGCCCACCATGGTGCGCCAGGACGTGCTGCAGGCAATGGCCAACAACGAGTTCGGCGCCTGGTCGGAGCTGGACGCCTGGATGTCGAACACCGGCGCCGGCCCCTGGGGCGCCTACCGCGAAGCCAACCCGGACGGACCGATAGTCTACTCGATCACGCCGGCGGGACCGAACGGCCAGCGTGGCACCTGGTACCGCGATCCCAACTGGGGACCGTGGGCGATCGGGGTGAACGCCAGCGACGAGGTGACGGTTGCGCTACTGCAGATTGCCGAGGCGGTCTACACCGACTTCGACGAGTACGCCTTCGGCTACCACGGCGGGGCCCAGGGCGACGCCTGGCAGATCGATGATCGCGGGTACGCGATCGGCAACGCCACCGAACCGTCGGAGCTGGCGCAACGCGGCGCGCGCATGTTCAGCGGCCACATTGCCCACATCGTGCCGCCAATCGACAAGGTGTACATCGCGCCGGGGCGCCACTCCTTGCAGAGTTACCTGGAGGACAATCAGGTGATCTTCCCCGGCCACGGGTTCCGCCCTACCTGGAACGACGACGAGCGCGCGTTGCTCGCCAACATCGGCACCGTGGAGCAGGAGTTCGCCTGGAAGGCACTCACCGGCCAGGTGGACGTGGACGATGCCTGGGACGGCTACGTGCGCGACATGATGAACGCCGGCCTCGACCGCCTGCTCGCCTCCGTAACGGAGCAGGGCCGGTAAGGGCTGCCAGGGTTTAGCCGATGCGCGCCGTTCCGGAGGGCAGCAAGTTCGTCATAGCCGATCACAACGGGCGCGACCCGGCGCCGGGGCCGTGCCCGAACCCGCGCGGCTGGTACCACTCGGTGGCGGGCATCTGCGACACGCCGGAGGGGCTGGTGGCGACCTACCGCCTGTCCGACTCCCATACCGCGCTGTTCACTCACGTGATGACGGCGCGTTCGGGGGACGGAGGGCGCACCTGGGAGGGGCACCGCTCCATCGCCCATCGCAACGTGTGGGAGCATCAGGCGTGCTGGGTGGCGCCGCAGCTCAGCCGGCTGCGCGACGGCCGCCTGGTGGTACTGGTGGACGAGGGGCGGCGCAGCAGCGGCCAGGAGTGGGGGCTGCTGACCCGTTGGCAGCGGCGGCCGGAGCGCGGCATGGCCAACTACCTGCTGTGGAGCAGCGACCACGGGCGTACCTGGAGCGCGCCGCAGCAGGTGGACGAGGTAGGCGGCGAACCCGGCTACGTCATCGAGCTGGCCGACGGCACCCTGCTGTACACCCGCACCGAGTCGGCGGTCTACCCGGCGATGGACGACCCGCCGGGGCGGTGGGGTGCCGGCTACTACCGGAACGTGGCGGTCGGCTCCGGCGACGGCGGGCGGAGCTGGCAGCCGGTCGGTACGGTTACCGACGCGCCCTACCACGGCGACTGCGAGGTCGGCATGGCGGAGCTGGAGCAGCCGGGCCACCTGCTGGCCATGACCCGGATCGGCTTCGGCGGCGGGGCGTTCGGCCAGCCGAGCCGGCTGGTGCGCAGCTACGACGGCGGCCGCACCTGGAGCGCGCCCACGCTTACGCCGGTGTACGGCCAGCGCACCATGCTGCACCTGCTGCAGTCGGGCAAGCTGCTGGTGACCTACCGCAACCGCTGGGGCACGCCCTGCAGCCGCGCCTTCCTGTTCCACCCGGAGGAGGAGCTGGGCTTCGAGCCGGCCTCCTTCATCTGGGAGGAGCGGCGCTGCACCCGCGCGGGCGGCGAGATGGTCACCGCGACCGGCGACGGGCGCACCGCCGGGGTCGAGTTCTCGCTCTACCCGGCCATCACCGGCGCCGCCGAGGTCGACCTGGAACTGGAGCTGCGCCGCGCCCCCGGTCCGGGCCGCGTGCTGCTGTGCGCCGGCTTTGGCGTGAGCATCGGCGACGGGCGGCTGGAGTTTGCCCGCCACGGCGGCGAGCCGGCCGACGCCGGCGGCTACGGCGGCGCCGCCTACCTCGATACCGCGCAGTGGCACACCTACCGCCTGGAGCGCCGCCCCGGCGGCTGCCGGGTGCTGGTGGACGGCCGCCAGGTGCTGGCCGGCGAAGCCGCCGCGCTGCGGCAACGGGAGGTGCGCTTCGGCGCCGCCGGCGAGCTGGAGACGCGGTGGCGCGCCGGCAACGCCCGCGTCTACAACCCCGGGGATTACTCGGTCGACTGGCGCTGGCACGCCGGGGACGGCTTCCCCGATCAGTTCCGGCGCGACCGGACGGTGGTGCTGGACTACACCTCCGACAGCGGCTACAGCGCCTGGACTCAGCTTGCCGACGGTACCATCGTGATCGCCGACTACACCAGCGACCACTTCGAGAACATCAACGCCGGCGGGCCGCAGCCGATCCTGAAGGCATACCGGCTGCGCGAAGAGGAGTTGGAGTGATCGCGCCGGGCCCGCATACGCAGGATGTGGCGCACCAAGTGGCGGTGCTGCGGCGCGCCGACCCCCGCCTGAGCAAGTTCAACCCGCTGCCGCGGATTCTGTGCTGCGACGACTTTGATGACGGCGTCAACGGCTGGACGCAACTTATCGGCAACTACGACGACGACCTGGGGCAGGTCAAGCCGATGGTGCGCGACCTGCGGCCCGCGCAGCTCTCCAACTGCACCTTCTTCGACGTCGGCAGCCACGGCAGCGTGGACGGCGTCTACGCCCTCAAGCTCGCCACGCGGCCCCGCGCCGGCGCCTCCTGCTACCTGATCAAGCGGCTCACCTACGCGGCGCGCGCCATCGTGCAGGTGGAGTGCTACTTTACCTGCAAGGCGGAGGCCAACTTCGATCCGGCGCTGAAGGGACCGCAGCAGTTCGACGGCAACTACCACCCGAGCGAGTCGATGTTCGGCGACTTCACGCTCGGCAACGACGTGTGCGACGGCGCGGACGGCAAGCGCTATCTGTGCGCGTTGCGCTACCAGAACACCGACTTTGAGGGCCGTTTCGTGCGCAAGTGGCTGTACAAGACCTCCCTGCACGCGACTACCAGGATGCAGGTGCGCGGCGCGCCCGTGCCGGAGGACATCCACACGTTGCGGCGCGACGACTGGGAAGAGGTGCCGGGCGGTGATTTTCCGCTGTGCAGCAACGAGATTCCGACCAAGATCAACTGGCACTACCTGCGCTGGCAGTTCGACCTGGCGAGGCGGCGCAACGTCGAGCTGCAGGTCAACGACCGGGTGATGGACCTGCGGCAAATCCCGGTGCCGGCCTACCCCGATCCGTACCACGGCCTCGACCGGCTGCTGAACGTCTACTTCGACGTGCGCACCCACCTGTCGGCGCGCAACTTTCTGTTCCTCGACTCGGTGCTCATTTCGGCGGACTGGTAGCCATGCTGCGGCGTTCTCACACCGCCACCCTGGAGCTGAACGAGACCTACACCGCCAACTTCGACACCGAACCCTACGAGTGCGGCTGGGCGAGCGAGGCGGCCTGGTTCGTGCGCGTCATCGAGTTGGCGGACGGCGCGATGCTGACCGCGGTGCCGCAGTGGTCCCCGGACGGCCTGCACTGGTGCGACCTGGAAGGCGCGGCCCCCCTGCAGTTGACGGCCCCCGGCCTGCGCGGGCGCGCGCTACGCGACTTCGGCGGCTGGCTCCGCCTGCGCTGCCAACTCACCGGAGCCGCCCCCCGCGTCCGCCTGATGATCCACCTCTCCCTCAAGGAGTAGGCGCTTGCGTTACGTCGCGGCGCCGGGTTGCGATGCTGCTTGGGCATCAAGGATGTTTCTGACCAGCCGGTAGACCGTCGTCCGCCACGGCTGCCGCGGCCAATCTTTGCAAGGCGGGGAATCTCGCGCCGCCGCTCGCTCGACGGCGTTGGCGATCCGGTCTGCGGTGAACTTACGGCGATCGCTTCCCTTGTCGTAGCCTGGAAGATGCCGGCGCAGGCGCCGCGAGCACTCTTGCGAGGACGAGATGCCGGCGCCGTCTTCGAAGTGCAGCAGCAACCAGTACTCGAACCGAGGATTGCTGAGGGCGAAGGCACGGTTGCTCGCCCCGCGCGACCATGCGTGAAGCTCGGCCAACTGCCGGACGGTCCACTGGTCCTTGTCCACCACCAGCCACGCCTCGTCGCCCTTCACGATTTCGTTACGTTGCAGGTAGCGCTCCATGCGCTGCAACACGTGCGCGGGCGCGCTCCGGTTGTCACCCTTCAGACAGCGCACGTGAATCACTGATTTATCGTTGAACAGGGCGAAGTAACTCGGCTCAGTCTTGATTCCCTCAACGGCGATGACAAACATTTTGCGGTAGCGCCGTCGGCCGGTCGGTCTCTCGAAACGACGCCTACTCCGCGCCAAGTTGTGCTGTTTCCGCTGGCGTAATGCGGGGGATACCGCCCAGTCGGCCCTGCAGGTAGCTCTTGCGGATGTCCTTGTCGTAGCGGACGTCGCGGTATTCGCTGAATGACAGCAGGCTCGAAGCACCGGCCGCGTCCCGCTCCGTTACCCACATCTCGTCGCGGCGCAGCCAGCGTTGGTCCATCAGCAGCACGTCGTGGGTCGTAAGCAACAGTTGCGTTCGGGTTTCGGCGGTGCAGGCTGCCAAGTAGTATTCAAGCAGCCGCCGAGTGAGCAAAGTGTGCAGGCTCCGATCCACTTCGTCAATGACGTACACCCGCTCTGAGTCGCCGGAGGAAAGATCGAGAAACACCGGAAGGAGGTCGATCAGTCTCCGCGAACCATCCGACTCCTGAGAAACGTCGAAGTGGGTCTCCGTGCCATCGCTCATCGTATGCACCGTCAGGCGCTTCCTGGCTATCAGGTCGCCGTCCTTGCGGTCAATCGAGTACGTATCGACGAGACTCTCTACGTAAGCGCTTTCCCCTTCGGCTAGCTGCCCCTGGATATGGTTTTTCACTTCATCAGGGAGCTGCATGCTTTCAAACGGTACCTGCTTACTGTCCACCCCGGAAATCCCAGTATCTAGGTGAGTCAACATCTTGTTCATATTCACAGCTAACTCACTGCTTTCATAGAGTGAAATTACCCGGACGTGCGTATCGGGGGCTATCATCTGCAAGGTTTCTTTGAACCAATCGGAGATCGGCTTGAAGGTCGGGAGGTTCTGCGATACTGAGTTGGTCAGAAAGAGCTGGTTGTCACGGGTACCGCGGAAGGCGAACTTGAGAAACTGCTCCTCTTCCAAGGACGGGTCGAACCGGATGGCCCCGTGCCGACGGTCGTAGAGTGGCCGCTCGCTGGTGCTGCCTACCTTTACCAAGCGCTCGTCGACTACCTTCTCTCGGGTCACCGAGAAACTGAACGCATAGACGCTTCCGTTTATCAGAAGTTCGAAATCGAAGCGCGATGGCTGCGTCGCGCGGTCCTTGTCGAGCAGAAAGGGGATGACCGGGATGCGGGCGCCCGGCGCGGTGCCCTCGACGACCAGGGTCTTGGCAAACGCTATCGCCTTGAAGAGATTGGACTTGCCGGAGGCGTTGCCGCCGTAGAGCGCCATGATGGGCAGCACCCTGAGCTGGTAGCGGCCCAAGCGCGCCACGCGCTCGCCGTGCTGGCGCTCGCGGCTGGCGACCATCGACAGCGTGCCCCGGTCCCGGAAGGACATCCAGTTCGTGACCGAGAAACTGATAATCATCCAGGCATTCCTACACAAGGTGCGAACAGATCGTGCCTCGCATGTATCAATGCCGGTAAATTGCCTCGAGTGTCAACGTGGGACGTGAAAAAATCTCATAGCGCCGTGAGGACCGACCCGGCGGTGTTTTTGAGGCAGCTCATTTCCCTTAGCTCTGCTCAGCAGGCGGCCGCGGTGTCCGCCGCGCGGAGTTGGGCGGCTACGAGATGGGGCAGGCGGCCCATGCGTTGCGCAACCTTGGTCAGGGAGGATTCGTAGAGGCCGGCGACGGTGGTGCGGATCTCGTCGTTGAAGGGCGCCAGCCAGCGCGCCTCCGGGGCGCGGCCGTGCAGCACGCCCAGCAGGGAGCCGGCCGTGGCGCCGTAGCTGTCGGTATCGTTGCCCTGGCTCACCTGCAGGCAGATGCCGTCCTCCACGCCGACGGCGAAACGCAACGTGTTGATGAGGGTTCCGGTCTCCTGATAGACCTGACAGTGGCCGTAACACCCGTAGCGGTCGTGCACGCGGCGGTAGCCGTCGCGCCAGTCCGCCGCCTGCGCCACCTGCTCCAGGCAGTCGCTGATCCGCTCCCGGAAGCGGCTGCGTTGCGGGACGCAGCGCAGCGCCATGCGGCACAGCTCCAGCGGGTCGTCGATCACGTAGGCGCCGGCGATGGCCGCGGCGGTGAACATCGCGGCGTAGAGGCCGGTGCCCCGGTGGGTCCAGCCCGCGTCCCGCCAGGCGAGTTCGGCGGCCAGCCGCGGCCGCCCGGGGCAGGCGTAGCCGTAGGCGTCGGCGCGGATCTGCGCCCCGCACAGTTCATCGCCCGGATTCCAACTCGTCACCAGCTCCGCCAGCACCGGCTCAGGGTCGTCGCCGATCCCGGCCAAGCCGCGGCCGCGGCGCAGCCGTTCGGCGATCCCGACCGCAGAGGTGCGCGTCAGCAGCATCCGTTCCGGCCCGAAGGTGTAGCCGAGCGGCAGGTTGGCCAGCCACGCCTGCATCACGTCGCCACGGCCAAAGCCGACGCCGTGCTGCTCCAGGATCAGCATGCCCAGCACGGTGTAGTTGATATCGTCGTCGCGGGCGACGAAGCGGATGCGGCCGCGCACCGCCTCCCGCCAGCTCCGGTGGCGGTCGCCCAGCGCGTCCAACATTCCCTCGCTCAGATAGTCCCGCAACGGCCACTCGCCGGCGGCCTCGGCCGCACCTTGCAGCGCCGCCATGGTGGTGCGCACCTCGACCGGCTTGCCCAACACGCAGCCGCACACCGACCCCAGGAATCCGGCTTCGGCGCGCCGCCCCGCCGCGTCAAGGTCGATCTGCTGCAGCGGGTCCTGCGGCAAGTCCGGGCATTCAGCCCAAATCATCTCCAGATCATCGGGCTCCGCGTAGGGCCAATCCGCGCGCCGCGGCGCCGCGTCCAGCTCCCGGTGGAGGGCGGCCAGCTCGTCGTAGCTGGAGGTCACCGCCTGCACCCGCTCGCGCAGGCCGGCCACTTCGTAGCCGCGCGCGGCGCGGTCCGCGATCACCCCCAGCAGGGTCACTTTCAGGTCTTCGATGCGTGGCAACATGGGCGGTATTCCTCCTTGCCTTTAGCCGTCCGTTAGCAGGTGACCGACTTGCCTTCGGCGCCGAAGACGGCCATGCGCTGTTCCGTGCTGATCCGCGCGGCGCCCGCGGGAGCGTAATGGAATTGCAGGGCGCGGCGGCGCCTGGGGGCGGTGTTGGTGGGCGTGCCGTGGTGCAGCAGGCTGGAGAACAGCAGGCAGCCGCCCGGCTCCAGGGGCGCCGCCAGCGCGCCGCGGTTGTCCACGTGGGTGTCGCAGATCTGCCAGTCGCGGCGCCGGAAGTGGACCACCGGACCGCGGCGGTGCGAGCCGGGGATTATGGTCATGCAACCGTTGTCGGTGCCGGCGCGGTCGAGCGCGATCCACACCCCCACCACCGGCGTATCCAGCGGCAGATCGAAGTAGGCGTGATCCTGGTGCCACGGCTTCTCGCGGCCGATGCGCGGCGGCTTGAGCAGGGCCATGTCCTGAAACAGGGCCGGCTCAGTCCCGATCAGGCGGCGGACGACCCGCAGCAACCGGGGATGCTGCGACAACGCCCTCATCCGTGGCGCGAATTCCAAGAAGTTGAAGAACTTGCGGACGTAATCCCAGCGCCGCTCCGGCGCCATCTCCTCCAGCTTGCCCCGCGGCGCCGAGCGCTCGAACTCCACGCCCCCGTTGAACCCCGACGGCGGCCGCGTGAGCAGCATCAGCATTTCCTCCAGGGCGGCCGCCACTTCCTGCTCGGTAAAGGCGCGGTGAATCACCAGATAGCCCCGGCGCCGGAAGTGATTCAGGGCATCGGGGCCGGTCGCCGCGAATCCGCTGATCCCGTCGGCCACGCCGTCAAAGCGGTAGAGCCCGTCCGGATAGGCGTCCGACGTTCGCCTGGTCATCCCGGTCAGTATACTACGCATCGGCAGCGGTGACCCCGCAACGGCGCGCTATCTCGCGGGCCAGCGCGCGAAAGTCGCGGTAGCAGCCGCGCACGGCATTGGCGTGGCCGCCGACGGCGCCGTCGGCGGGCTTCAGTGCGAACATCGGCTTGCGCGCCTCCTGCGCCAGCGGCATGAGGCTGCGGAAGTGCCGCAGGGTGGCGAGGCATCGCGGATCGCCTTCGATCCGGGGTCCGAGCGTGGCGGAGTCTCCTTCGACCGAGTCGCGGTAAGCGTTCGGAATCCGGTCGCCCCAGCGTTCACATGCCCTGGCCGGGCGGTCCAGCCGGACCGCGTGCTGAAGCACTACGTAACCGATCGGCTGCATGCCGCCGGCGGGTAGATCGAGGTCCTGCAAGGGACTGCGCTTGCGGCGATCGGCCCACTCGCCCCGCCACCGGCGTAGCGTCGGACCGAGATTGCGCAGACCCTGGAGGGAATGGAGGTCCGGAGCAAGCGGTACGACGACGTGGTCAGCAGCCACCAGCGCCGCCCGATTGAGCGCGCCGATATTGGGACCGACGTCCACCAGAACCAAGTCGGCGTCGCTTTCCTCGGCAGCCATGCGCAGCACCCGCCAGATACCCGAGAGCACGCGAAACGCCCGCGGTTTCCCGTCCAGGCAATCCCGCCAACTGCCGCCCAGTTCGTCTTCGGCGCCCGACAACAGCATGTCGCCCGCGATCAGTGTGATTCCCGGCGCCGGCCGCGCAACCTGCGGCCGGGCGATGTCTCCGGTTCCCTCCAGCAACGGGCGCAGGGCAGTATGGATCGTTCCATTGGTTCCATCGTCACTCCACAGTCTCTCCAGGTCGTCGTCTTCCAGAAACATGCCGGTGAGGTTCGCCTGCGGGTCGAGATCGGCTGCCACGACGTTGTAGTCCAGGTTGGCGTACATCCAGGCGAGATGATAGACCAGGGAGGTCTTGCCGACCCCGCCCATGTTGTTGAACACGGCGATGCTCGTCACGGCGCAGCTCGCACGGTCACGTTTACGAGCGTCGGCTCAAACCGAAACTCGGGCTCCGGGTTGCCGTTTGCCGCCAGCGCCTCGCGCGCCAGCGGCACGCCCAGTCCGAACCGCTGCGCGAACCCCAGGTGGTGCATCACCTCGGCCACCAACGGATTGCGGTAATCGGTGTCGCCCGCCCCGAAGTTCTCCGGCGTGATCCTCCCGTACAGACCGCCGGGGCTGGTAATCTCCACGCGGTCGGCGAACCAATTGACGCGCACGGGAGTGTTGGTTCCCTCGTAGCTGCGGTGCATGACCGCGTTGAGGGCCAGTTGCCGTAGCGCGTCGATGGGATAATCCGGGCGGCGCCGCTCCCGCACCGCGCCGGCGACCTGCGTGCGAACCGATACGCTCAGCTCCAGCAAGTCATCGAGCCGGCGCACGACGTCATCGAGCCGGCCGGTGAGTTGCTTCTGACTCCGGATCGGATGCGTGATCTGCGTTCCGTCAATTCGCAGAAATTGGACGTATGCGCCCGGTACGTGCCCTTGCGGATCGCTGCCAAATGCCAGGATGGCCCCGAAGGTTGGTGCGCCGGAATGAGTCAGACGCAGTGATCGGAGCTGATGCTCAAAGGGTCTCTCGTTCCGCTCCGGGACTTCGTTGGTGACGGCGTGCGGCAGGTATTGGCGGCGTACGAAGTCCAAGTCGAGGTCATTGACGGTCGCTCCGCCGGCCGGCCGCAGATCGAACGGCAGATCGGAAGCGCGCCGGCGCTCGCCGAGCAGGCGCTCGTCGGCCACCGACCCTTCGCGGACGGACGGACCGACCCGGACCCACACGCGGCCCTGATACCGTACCGGCGGGTCCGCGGATGGCTGCACCGTGACGACCGCCACCGCGCAGTTCCGCAACGTCCGCTTCTGCACGGTCATCGACGGCAACGGCAGAATGTCGCCGTCGCCGCGAACGTTGGCCAGCAGCTTGAGCAGTTGGTCATCAATCGGCAACGACGCGCACGAGCCGTCATCCCGCACGCCGACCAGCAGGACTCCCGGCCGGCCGTGGCCGGGAAGGTCGTTGGCGAACGCGCAGACGTTGCGGCGAATCTTCCTGCCGTCGGCGGCCGTCTCCTTGCGCTCCACCAGATCGGACTCCAGGTCCGCCATCAGTGCTTCCAGCGCCGCGTCCGAATAGCTCCGTTCAGCCATCGCAGCCATCACGGCCATCGCAGCCATCGCAGGCGCCTTGGAGGATCACCGAGCATCGGGTCATGGCGCGGCCAGTGTAGAGGATTCGCCGCCGAACGGCTATGCTACGTCCATGCTTAGTGCGCAACAGTTCGAGGCCCTCAGGAAGATCGACACGCCCACCGTGTGCAACGCGATCGAGCCGTTCGCGGTGCGGCGCGACTCGGAGGGGTTCATGGGCTGGGAGATCCGCTGCCAGTTCCCGGAGCTGGGGGTGATGCTCGGCTACGCCGTGACCGCCACCGTGGACTCCATGACGCCGTCGCGGCAGCAGAGCCGGGCGCCGATGCTGCGGCTGTGGGAGGCGCTGGCCGCGGCCCCCAAGCCGGCGGTGCTGGTGTTCAAGGACCTGTCGCCGCGCAACTCCCACTCCTGCCACTGCGGCGACGTGATGGCGAGCACCGCCCACGCCCTCGGCGCCATCGGGCTGGTCACCGACGGCGGCATCCGTGACCTGGAGGGGGTGCGCGCGCTGGGGTTCCAGTACTTCGCGCCGGGAATGACGCCGGCCCACGGCCGCCATCAGGTGGTGGACGTGAACGTGCCGGTGGTGGTCAGCGAGGTGGAGGTGCTGCCCGGCGACCTGATCCACGGCGACCGCAACGGCGTGGTGAAGGTCCCGTTGGAGATTGCCGCCCGGGTGCCGCAGGCGGCGGCGAAGATCGCCGCGCAGGAGCAGGAGATGATCGACTTCGTGAGCGGCGAGGGATTCTCGCTGGAAGGGCTGCGGCGCCGCTTCGGCCTCCCCGGCGGCGCGGTCGAGTGAGCGTTGCGCCCTCCCCGCGCCCGCCGCACCGCGCGGCGCCGCGCCGGGCGGACGGGGCGCCGCCGGTCCGCTGAGGGGCTTGCGGGGGCAGGCACCGCCGGCGGGCATCACTCACCCGGCGGCCTTGACCGGCTGCCGCTCAAATCGATTGGCGGCTCAGTCCTCGTATTCGAGGGAGTCGTAGAATCTGATGATGTCGCCGCGGTGCTCCGATTCGTTGAACCGCATGCCGGCGCGCGGATGCTGGTTGAGCACGCCGGTGATCATGTAGGGGTAGTCGAAGCCCCACTTCAGCTCCTCCCGTAGCGGCTCGATGGCGTGCTGGATGCAATGCAGCACCGGGCGCAGCCGGAACTTGGGGTTGTGGAGAAAGCTGAGCAGCAGCTCCAGGGGACAGTTGCCGGCCCCCCGGCCCAGCCCCGCCATGCTGGCGTCCAACCGGTTGGCGCCCCGGATGGTGGCCTGGATGGTGTTGGCGAAGGCCAGTTGCCGGTTGTTGTGGGCGTGCATCCCCACCTCCTTGCCGGCCTCCGCGGCGTGGCCGAGGAAGGTGACCATGTAGTCGTCGATCTGCTCGCCGTAGAGCGCGCCGAAGCTGTCGACGATACAGATCACCTCCACCTCGGAGCGGGCCGCCAGGTTCAGCGCCTCGTTCAGCCGGCGCTCCGGCACCGTGGAGAGCGCCATCAGATTGAGCGAGGTCTCGTAGCCCTTGTCGTGGGCGTCCTTGATCATGTCGAGGGCCAGCGGGATCTGGTGGATGTAGGTGGCGACGCGGATCATGTCCAGCACGCTCTCCGACTTGGGCAGGATGTCCTCCCGGTAGTCGCTCTTCTCGGCGTCGGCCATGGCGGACAGCTTCAGCGGCGTGTCGTTGTCGCCCACGATCCGGCGCAGGTCCTCCTCCCGGCAGTGTTTCCACGGCCCGTTCGGCCCCGGGGGGAACTGCACGCGCGAGTTGATGTAGCCGACCTCCATGTAGTCGACGCCGCCGGCCACGCACGCCTCGTACACCGCGCGCACCGTCTCGTCACTGAACTGGTGGTCGTTCATCAGGCCGCCGTCCCGGATGGTGCAGTCCAGCACCTTGATCTCCGGGCGGTAGGAAACCCACTGTCCCGCAGGCGTGGGCTGCGGCTCTCGCTTACTCATGGCATTCTCCCGCCGTCACTGGCCCCCAGTGTCGCGCACCACGCCCCCACGGATCAAGGGGCTATCCGATGATGATGCCGAGGGCTCCGGCTTGACTACGTTCAAGGCACGGCACGACACTCGGTGCAGGAATGACAGCATTCAGGAGGAGCTATGGGGACTGAGAGGATTGGTTTGACGGCGGAGCAGCGGGGGGCGTACCGGGACGACGGTTACGTCGTACTGCGGGGGGTGTTCTCCGCCGGCGAGTGCCGGGGATTCGTCGAGCACGTGGAGGACCTGCGGCTCGGACGCAAGCGGATCAGCGGGTTTGCGCAGCAGGAGGACTACGGGTACCGCACCTTCAATCAGCATTGGTACGATCCTCTTGCGCTGCAGTTTCTGATCGATCCGCGGTTGCATCGGCCACTCGCGGACTGCTTTGAGGATGAGCCGGAGGCGATTCAGACGATGCACTTCTACGAAGGCTCCGAGCACCCGCTGCACCAGGACCAATACTACCTGCCGGACTGCATGTCGGCCTGGATCGCCATGGTCGACGTCGATGCGGACAACGGACCCCTGGTGGTCCAGCCCGGCTCCCACCGCGGCCGGCTCGTTACCAAGCGCGACGCCCGCCACACCCTGCAGCCGGGCGAGACCTACCGCCAGCAACAGCACGGACGCTACTTCCCCCTGGTACGGGAGGTATTTCAAGAAAACGCGCGCGACGAAGAACAGGTGCTGGTCGAACGGGGGGACGTGGTGCTGTTCCACGGCCGGCTGATCCACGGCGGCGCCGCGGTCCGGCGCCCGGGAACGCCCCGGCATGCGCTCGCGTGCCACTACGTCCCTGCCCGCTCCGATAACTGGGACCGCGATTGGCCACGCATCTCATTTGACGGCACGCGGCGCGTCCACTACCGCGATCTGCCCTCCTGAGGAGGAGGGGCGCACGGGACCGGCCGGGCTAGCCAGACTAAGCAGCAGTACCCGAGGCGTGAGCGTCGTGGCAACGGTCGCCTCACTACTTGGTGAGATCTCAGCGTGTCCGGGGTCAGCGCTCCGGGAGCGCCGCCGGGACCCGGCCCAGCTTCGCGGTGAGCGCCTGCGCCACCACGTCCGGCACCATGCTGCGGACGTCGCCGCCGAAGCGGGCCACCTCCTTGATGCCGGAGGAACGCAGCACGAAGTACTTCTGGTCGGTGGGCAGGAAGATCGTCTCGATGCGCGGGAACAGCGACTTGTTCATCATCGACAGCTCGAACTCGTACTCGAAGTCGGACAGGGCGCGCACCCCCCGCAGCAGCGTGTAGATGCCCTCGCGGCGGGCGAACTCGACGATCAGCCCCTGCCACAGGTGCACCTCGGCGTTGGGCAGGTCGCGCACCAGACAGGTGAGCATCTCCAGCCGCTCCCGCGCCGTGAACAGGGCGGCCTTGTCCGGATTGACCGCGATTACCACCACCACGCGGCCGAACATGCGCGCGGCGCGCCGCAGCAGGTCGAGATGACCGTTGGTAGGAGGATCGAAGGTGCCGGGGAAGATTACCTGCATGGGATGCCGGCGCGGCGGCGGCCCGCGGCTAGTTGGCGCACCCGTTGACTTGCCAAGAGTCCCCCTCGCGGTCGTCGCGGCGAAGCGGGCGGCGGTCGAGCACCAGCACGTCCGCCAGCGCCGAGGCCACCTGCGCCAGCGCGTGCGCGAAGTAGCAGGGGTCGCGCAGCTTCCGCCGGTACTCCGCCAGACGGTGCGGGGCCAGCCCCCCGCTCACCCTTCGAACGCTCCCACGACGTGCAGCGCCACCGCGCCGCCCCGGATCAGGATCACGTCGAACCGCTGCCGCAACGACCGGTAGCGAACCGCGTTAAGCGCCACGTAGGAGCGCGCCACCGCGATCAGGCGGCCCTGCTTGCGGCGGTCGATGGCGTGTTCCAGTCCCTCCGCCGGCAGCCTGCGCCAGGACTTCACCTCCACGAACACCAACTCGTCGCCGTGGCGCGCGACCAAGTCGATTTCGCCGCGGCGGGTGCGCACGTTGCGGTCCACGATCCGATAGCCGAGCTTGCGCAGATACACTGCGGCAATGGTTTCACCGATAGGGCCCCGTTGTACCGAACCACGCGCCATTCTCGCCGTACCCCCTGAACGGGCGCTGCCCGCCGCGCGCAGGCGCGATCATCTTCGGGGCAGAGCCGTCAACAACTACAATGCCCGCTCGTGGCGCGGCGCTTTTTGCGAGTGGCCGGTTGTAATTCATGCCAAGTCGCGGCGCCGGCGGCAGCACCGTGAATGGTGCGTTTCCGCCGCGCCGAACGCGAGCCGAACCGCGCCGGCGGCCACGCCCGAAGGCCTGCCTGCCGCGCACCGGCTCCTCGCTATTAGTATCGTCAAGTTTGCGCCGCAGGTTATGAACTTTCGCGCCGCGGCGGGGGCGCCGGCGGACCGCGGCGCACGCGGACCGCGGCGCGCGCCGCCCGGCGGGACCTTGCCTAGCGCTTGGCCCGGATCAGCTCCTTGACCTTGGCGGCCTTGCCCACGCGGTCGCGCAGGTAGTAGAGCTTGGCGCGGCGCACGCGGCCGCGGCGCACCACCTCGATGCGGGCGATCTTGGGGCTGTGCATCGGGAATACCCGCTCCACGCCGATTCCGTAGGAGATTTTTCGCACCATGCAGGTCTGGCCCAGGCCCTTGCCCCGCTTTCCGATGCAGATTCCCTCGTAGACCTGAATCCGCTCCGTCTTGCCCTCGATGATCTTGAAGTGCACGCGGATGGTGTCGCCCACCGCAAACGGGGCCAGATCGTCCCGCGCCTGCGGGTGCTCGACCTCGCGTATCAGTTGATTGCTCATTTATTTTCCTCCGTTGAACATAATAGGTCGGGTCGGTAGCGGCGCGTCTTCTCGACGCGCTGCCGGTGACGCCAGGCGGCGATGCGCGCGTGGTTGCCGGACAGCAGCACCTCCGGCACGCGCTGGCCCTCGAATACCTCCGGCCGGGTGTACTGCGGGTATTCCAGCAGGTCCTCGGCGAAGCTCTCGTCGCGTAGCGAGTCACGGTTGATCACCCCCTGCACGACCCGCGCCACCGCCTCCATCACCACCATGGCGGCCACCTCGCCCCCGCCGAGCACGTAATCCCCGATCGACAGCTCCTCGTCGACGAAGCGGTCGATCACGCGCTGGTCGATCCCTTCGTAGCGGCCGGCGATCAGCAGGATCGACTCGCGGCCGGCGTATTCGTGCACCAAGCGCTGGTTGAGCAGCCGGCCCGCCGGGGAAAGATAGACCGTCCACCGGTGCCGCGCCTGCAGGCCGCTGAGCGCCGCCGCCAGCGGCTCGGGCCGCAGCACCATGCCGGCGCCGCCGCCGTAGGGATAGTCGTCGCAGGTGCGATGCCGGTCCTTGGCGTAGTCGCGGAGCGGCACCAGCTCGATTTCCACCTGCCCGCTGCGCCGCGCCCGGCCCAGGATGCTGGTCTCCAGGAACCCGCCGAACAGTTCCGGGAACAGGGTGACCACGGTGAATCTCACGGGCGCTCGAAGTCGTCCGCCAGCTCGACGCGGCGCGCGGCCAGGTCCACGTTCGGCACGAACAGCTCCCGAAACGGCACCAGGAACGACGCGCCGGCGGCGTCGGTCACCTCCAGCGCGTCGCCGCCGCCGGCGGCGATCACGTTGCTCACCTCCCCCACCGCGCGGCCCCCCTGAAACACCGTGCAGCGGCACAGGTCCGCGGCATAGTATTCGCCCGTCCGCAGCGCGCTGGCCTCGCTGCGCGGCACCCACAGCTCCCAGCCGGTGAGCTCCCGCGCCTGCTCGCGCGCGCTCACCCCGGCGAACCGCATCATCACCTTGGCGCCGACCTGGCGCACCTCGGCCACGCTGCCGCGCCGCCGGCGCCCGCTGCGCCGCTCGCGCAACTCCACCTCCCGCAGCCGAAACAGGTGTTCGGTGTCGCCGGAGTAGCTGCGCACCGCCTGCAGGCCGCGCACCCCGTGGGGCGCCCCGAGGCGGGCGGTGGCGAGCATGGCGTCCGGTTCCCGGCGGCGCGGCGCCGCGTCAGTCAAGGATCTCCAGAACCACGCGCTTGCCGGTCTTGGTGGCGGAGGCACTCAGAATCGTGCGAATCGACTTGGCGATGCGGCCATGCTTGCCGATCACCTTGCCGAGATCGCCGCCGGCGACGCGCAGTTCCAGAATCGTCGACTTCTCGCCTTCGATCACGTTCACCACGACCTCGTCCGGCTCGTCCACCAACGATCGCGCGATGAATTCTACCAGCTCCTTTTCCACCTGATGCTCCTTGCCTGGGGTACGATGGCCGCGCGCGGCAGGGGTGTGCCCCGGCGGGCGCTAGCCGCTGGTAATCCGAACGTCCTTCTTGTTCAGAAGGCGCCGGACGGTCGGGCTGGGGCGCGCTCCGCGCTGCAGCCAGGCGCGTATCCGCTCCTCGTCGATGCGGATCTGCTGCTCCTCCGGCTCGATGGGATGGTACAGGCCGACCTCCTCGAGGGCGCGGCCGTCGCGGGGAGCGCGGGAATCCATGACCACCATCCGATAGTAGGGGCGCTTCCTGGTCCCGAAGCGCTTCAAGCGTATCTTGACACTCAATCTGATCTGACTCCTCGGCGGCGTTCAGCCGCCCAACTGCGCCGCCATTTGTTGCTGCAGCTTCTTGTTCCTGGTCATCTTCTTCATCGCCAGCGCCATCTTGTCGAACCTGCGCACCAGCCGGTTCACCTCCGACACCGAGGTGCCGCTGCCGCGCGCCACCCGCTTGCGCCGGCTGGGGCCGAGGATGCGCGGGTTTTCCCGTTCGCCGGGGGTCATGGAGAGCATGATCGCCTCCTCCCGCCGCAACCCCTTCTCGTTGACCGCCCCGGAGGCGACCGCCGACTGCATGCCCGGCACCTTCTCGAGTACCGAAGTCAAGCTGCCCATCCGGCGCATCTCGACGAGCTGCTCCAGATAGTCGGCCATGGTGAAGCGGCGGCGCTTCATCTTGCGCACCAGCCGTTGCGCCCGTTCCTGGTCGAAGGTCTCCTGCGCCTGCTCGACCAGCGTGACGACGTCGCCCATCCCCAGAATCCGGGATGCCATCCGGTCGGGAAAGAACGGCTCCAACGCCGCGTGCGACTCGCCGGTACCGACGAACTTGATCGGCTTGCCGGTAGCCTCGCGAATCGACAGCGCCGCACCGCCGCGCGTATCGGAGTCCAACTTACTAAGAATGACTCCGCTGAGTCCCACCAGGCGATCAAATTCTCCGGCCACCTCGACGGCGCTCTGGCCGGTCATGGCGTCGGCCACCAGCAACGTCTCCTGCGGCGCCGCGGCGGCATGGATGTCGCGCAGCTCGGCCATCAGTTCGGCGTCCACCTGCAGCCGTCCGGCGCTGTCGACCAGCGCCACGTCGCAGCCGAGCTCGCGCGCGCGGCGCAGCCCGCCGCGCGCCACCGCCACCGCGGCGGCGCCGGGGGAGCCGGTGAACACCGGCACCTCCAGCGCGGCGCCGAGCTGCTGCAACTGCTCGACCGCGGCCGGGCGTACCCGGTCGGCGGCGATCAGCAGCGGCTTGCGGCCCTGCCCGCTCAGATAGTGCGCCAGCTTGGCGGTGGTGGTGGTCTTGCCCGATCCCTGCAGCCCGACCAGGAGAATCACGGTCAGGGTGTCCGGGCCCTTGAGCGCCAGCTCGGACCGCGCCCCGCCCAGCAGGCCGGTCATGCGTTCCAGCACGATCTTGGTGAACTGCTGCCCGGGGGACACGTCGCGCAGCACGCGCGCGCCGAGGGCCTCCTCGGTGGTGCGGTTGACGAACCGGCGCACGACCCGCAGATTTACGTCCGCTTCGAGCAGGGCTACCTTGATCTCGCCGACGGCATCGCGGATGTTCTTCTCGGTGACGTGGGCCTTGCCGGAGACCTGGCGCATCACGTCCCCCAGCTTGTTGGTGAGCCCGTCGAACATAGGTGTACTGATATAGCCGTCCCGTTATCCCCGTGTCAACGTGGAATTTTGCGGTCGATGCCGCCGCCGGGCTTCCCGGTTTACCGGCGCCGCGCGGTTCCGGTATCATTGGCGCAGGCGTCAGCCCCGCCGGCCGGCGCCGGGGCTTGAACTATGTCCGCGCGCACTACCCGCACCACCCCCGCCCTCCTGGCCGCGCTGCCGCTGATCGCGTTGCTCGCCGGCTGCGGCTCGCGTGACGAGCCGGCGGCGGAGAAGGCGCCGTTCACGGTCGCCGAGCAGGCGCAGACGGTACGCAGCCAGGAGAGCAGCGACCCCACCCAGTCGCTGCTCAGCGTGCAGCTTCGCACCTTCGACGAGCTGATCGGCGCGCTGCGCGAGCACTACGTGTACAGCGAGCATCACGCGGTGCCGTGGGACGACCTGGAAAGCCGCTACCGCACCAAGGTGCTCGGTCTGCTGCGCGGCAACGAGTTTCCCGACGTGGTGCGGGAGATGATCGCCGAACTGCCGCCGGACGCGGCGACGTGGCAGTCGCGCGACGAACGCATCGACCTGCAATCCTCCGACGCCCGCACCTACGAGGGCATCGGCGCCTACATTGCCTTCCGCGCCGAACCGGCGCCGCGCGTCATTCTGTTGTCGGTGCTGCCCGGCTCGCCCGCGGCCCAGGCCGGGTTGCGCGACCACGACAGCCTGCTGGCGGTGGACGGCATCCCGGTGCGCCGCGAAGAGGGCGAAGAGGTGGTGACGCGCATTCGCGGGCCTGCCGGTTCGGTGGTGACCCTCAGCGTGCGCTCCCCGAACAAGCCGCCGCGCGACGTGGCGGTGACCCGCGGCCGGGTGCAGCTCACCGACGGAGCCAACCGCGTGCGCTACGCGCTGCTGCCCGAAGCCGACGTCGGCTATCTCCTGCTGCCGCGCCAGACCACGCCGGCGCTGGCCGGCGAAGTGGCCCAGGCGCTCCGCCTCCTGACCCAACAGACGGCGCTGCGCGGGGTGATCCTGGATCTGCGGATCGCGGCGCTGGGCGGCGGCTGGCCGCTGGACGAGATGCTCACCCTGTTCGGCGACGGCTCCCTGGGCGAGATGTACTCCACCAAGGAGACCATGCCGGTGGTGGTGACGGGGCAGGACGTGGCCGGTTCGCAGTCCCTGCCGCTGGCGTTGCTGGTCGGCCCCGACACCGAGGGCCTGCCGGAGATTTTCGCCGCCGCGCTGCAGAGCAGCGGGCGCGCCGTCCTGTTCGGCGCCCGCACCGCCGGCGACATCGAACGCAACCATTTGGTACAGCTCCCGGACGGCTCGCGGGTGCTGATTGCCAGTACCTCGTACCGCACCGCGGGCGGCCTGGACGTGGGCCTCGGCGGCCTGGAACCGAACCTCCCGGTGCGAGTCGATTGGGACGCGGTTACCGAGCAGGCGGATCCGGTGCGCGACGCGTCACAGTCGGCGCTGCTGCGGGTGGGCGGTTGATGCGCGCCCGCCGGGGGCGCGGCGCCCCGGCGCGCCGCGCCGCGCCGCGGGCGCGGGCGGTGCGGCGCGGGCGCCAGGCCGGCGCGGGGCTGCTGGCGCTCGGCGCGCTGCTGCTGGCGGCCTGCTCCCGCGACGAGGTGACCATCGGCCAGAGCCCGCTGCTGCGCTTCGTGGAACCGAAGTCGGGCCGCATCGCGGTGATGGGCACCGACGGCAACATCTACACCATGGATCAGGCCGGGGGCGCGCTGGTGGCGGTAACCGAAGACGCCGTCGTGCGCGACGAAACCCAGGGATTGGTCCGCTACTACCAGTTTCCCGCCTGGGCGCCCGACGACTCGCGCCTGGCGTTCGTCGGCTACCAGGGCAACGACCGCTTCGCCACCACCACCAGCGTGTTCACCACGGCGCCGGACGGCTCCAACGTGGTGCAGGCGTTCTCCAGCGGGCAGTACATGCCGCGCAACCTCTACTGGTCGCCGGACGGCGAGTGGCTCACCTTTCTCACCTCCACCACCGGCAGCACCGCGTCGGCGCTGCAGATGGTGCCGGCCGCGGGCGGCGAGGCTACCCGCCTGGACGCCGGCAACCCGTTCTACTGGTCGTGGGCGCCGGATGGGCGCACCATCGTCGTGCACGCCGGGGGCGCGGGAATGGCCTACCGCTCGCGGCTCGCCTTTCTCAACGTCGACGGCGTGATCTACGAAGAGGGGATGGCGTTGCGCCCCGCCGTGTTCCAGGCTCCCGCGTGGTCGCCGGACGGCACGCGCCTGCTGGTGGCGGCGCAGGCGGGCGACCAGGCCGAGCTGGTGGTGACCAACCGCGACGGTTCGCTGTACCGGGTGCTGGCCCGCGCCAGCGCCGCCTTTGCCTTCGCCTGGTCGCCGGACGGCCGCAAGGTGGCCTACGTGGCGCGCGACCGCGGCGAGTCGGGCCTGGTGGCGGACCTGGCGGTGATCGACCCGGAGGCGCGCGGCGCCGAGCCGGAGCTGCTCACCGAGGAGAGTTTCGTGCTGGGCTTCTTCTGGTCGCCGGACAGCCGGAAGATCGCCTACTTCGTGCCGGGCACCTACGTCAATCCCGAGGACGAGGAGCAGCAGACCATCTTTCTGACCCTGCACGTAAACGACCTGCGCCGGCAGACGACCCGCGAAATTCACAGCTTTATCCCCACCTCGCAGTTCATGGCCGTGGTGCAGCAGTTCGATCAGTTCTACCTGGCGACCCGGGTGTGGTCGCCGGACAGCCGCAACATCCTGTTCGCGGCGCTGTCGCAGCAAGGCCCCGGGATCATGGTGGCGAAGGCGGACGGCAACATTGCCCCGCGCCGGGTTACCGACGGCCTGATCGGCTTCTGGTCTTGGCGCTGAGGCGGGCGCGGGCGGCAACGGGGGCCGGCGGCCGCCGGGGCGCGGCCCACACCGCCGCCGCCCGCCGCACCACGCCTCATCGCACCACTGCCCGCCGCGCCACCGCCCGCGTGACTACCGCCCGCGCCCGCCGCGCCACGGTGCGCCGAGCCCTCCTGCCGGTGGCGCTGGCCGCGCTGGCCGGGGTGCTGCTGGCCGGGTGCGGGGAACGGCGGCTGCAGCTCCAGGCCAGCCCGCTGCTGCCGGCGCTGCAGCGCAGCGCCGGGCGCATCGGCTTTATCGGCCCGGACGGCAACGTGTACCGCATCGCGCAGAGCGGCGGCGAGCCGACGCCGGTGACCTCCGACGCCGGCGCCAACCGCGCGGAGCGCACCGCGGTGGCCTACCTGCAGCCCACCTGGGCGCCGGACGGCCGGCGCTTGGCGTTCGCCCGCACCGCGGTGACCGGCCGCCGAACCATGCAGGCCTCGATCTGGGTGGCCGGCCGCGGCAACGACCCGCCCCGCGAGGTGTTCAGCACCAGTTCCCTGCGCCCCATCTATCTCTACTGGTCACCCGACGGCGAGCAACTCAGCGTGCTGTCGCAGCCGCTGGGCTCGGCCGAGCTGGAGCTGGGCGTCATCGCGTCGGACCAAGCGCCGGACCGGGAGGCGTACCGGCCGCTGGACCAGGGGCAGCCCTACTACTGGAGCTGGCTGCCGGACACCAGCGCGCTGGTGGCGCACGTGGGCGGCGACGTGCGCCTCAACGCCGCGGCGCGCCTGTCGCTGGTGCCCCTCGACCCGTTGCGCAGCAAGTCCGACTTCAACCTGGCGCCGACCGCCTTCCAGTCGCCGGCGGTGTCGCCGGACGGCCGCTACCTGGCGTTCGTGACCACCACCGCGAACGGCGCCGGCCTGGTGGCGCGCGAGATTGAGGGGCCGGGCGAGCAACTGCTCACCGAGGTGCCGGCCTTCGCCTACTTTGCCTACGCGCCGCGCGGCGACCGCATCGCGGTGCTGAAGAGCGCCACCCCGGGGCCGGCCGCGGACGGCCAACTGTCGATCATCGAAACCGGCAGCGGGAGCGAGACGCCGCTGCCGCATAACGACGTGATCGCCTTCTTCTGGGCGCCGAACGGGCAGCGCATCGCCTATCTGGTGCCGGCGCGCGCCGACGCCGAACAGGGGTTGGAGCTGGATCCGCGGTTTGCCCGCGAGCCGCGGTTGTTCTACGCCGAGTTGCGGGTGGCCGACGTGCGGCGCGGTAATTCGTGGCGGGTGGTGCAGTTCCCCCTGAGCGAGGGGTTTTTGCGTTTGCACCTGCCGTTCTTCGATCAGTACCTGCGCTCGACCTCGATCTGGTCGCCCAACAGCCGCTTCCTGACCTACGCCGCGCTCACCGCCGCCGGCCCGCCCGGCATCTTCGTTTCCGCGGCCAGCGGCACGCTGCGGCCGCAGTTCGTGGCCGCCGGCGACCTGGCCACCTGGTCGCCCTGAGGCGGCCGCTGCCGCGGGCCGCGCGGCCGGCAGCGCGTTACCCGGCGGCGGATTCCTCCGGCCGGTCGCCGTGCTCCTTGGCCGGCAACGGCGCCGCCGCGGTCTCGGCAGCCGCGACTTCAGCCGCCGCCGGGGCCTCCGCGGGCGGCGCCTCCGGCGCTACCGGCGGGGGCGGCAGCAGCTCGGGCGGCGCCTCCGGCTTGTTGGGGCCGAGGATGGCGAGCACCTGCTTGGTACTGAGCGAATTGTGGTCCATCAGGTTTTCCGCCAGCGCGAGCAGCTCCGCCCGGTGGTCGCGCAGCAGCCGTTCGGTGCGCTCCTGCAGGTCGAGCCACATGCGCCGCAACGAGGCCTGGGCGTCGCGGTCGGCCACCGCGCCGCCGGTAGAGTCGCGCCCGGTGCGCCAATCCACCACCGGCGGGCCAAAGTAGCCCTCGTTGTAGAGCCGCCACAGCCGCTCCCGCACCATCGGGTAGTCGCCGCCGGAGGCGCCGGTGTAGGACTCGCCGAGCACCACCCGCATCGCGGCCTGACCCGCCATGCACACCATCATGTCGCGCACGATGCGGCTCAGCGGCTGCGAGAAGATCTCCACCTCGTCCATCGGCAGCACGAAGCCGAGGGCGTCGCCGCGGCGCACGATGGTGATGTGAGCGATGCGGGTGTCGGGCATCAGGTAGTGCTGCGCCACCGCGTGGCCGGCCTCGTGCACGGCCACCTCCCAGCGCTGCCGGTCCTGCATCTCCTCAATCGGGTTCTCGATGCCCGTGTACTGCTGCAGGAACGCCTTCTCGATATCCTCCTGCGACACCGCGGAACGGTGGTCGAACAGGGCGATGCGCACCGCGTCCTTGGTGATGGCGGCCATGATCTGCGCCGGGGTTGCCGCGCGGTTGTTCATGACGATCGCCTCGACGTCGACCGAGTCGTCGTGGTTCACGGTGCGCAGGTAGCCGTCCACGATCTCGCGGCGGCCGGTGCGGTCCGGCAGGTCCACCTTGATGAGTTGATCGAACCGTCCGGGCCGCTTCAGGGCCGGGTCCAGCACGTCGGGCCGGTTGGTGGAGCCCATGAACAGCACGTGCCAGTTACGGTCGGGCGGCTTCCTGCCCATGATCTGGAACAGCTTGCCCTTGAGCTTTTCCTTGAGGGTCTTGCTGTCGATGCCGTCCATCTCGTAGAGCAGGCGGGTCAGGGCGCCGGTGCCGGCGCCCATCATGCCGCCCATGCCGGCGCCGCCGTCACCGCCGCCGCCGCCCATCACCCCGCCGCGGCTCTGGCCCACCGCGTCGATCTCGTCGATGTAGGCGATGGCCGCGCCGTAGCGCTGCGCCAGCCGGCGCGCCTTGCGGATGAACCAGATCATCTTCATCACGTCCACGCCCCAGAACATGGCGCGGAAACCCGATCCCTCGATCGACAGGAAGGCGACCCCGGCCTCGCCGGCCATTGCCTTGGCGAGCATGGTCTTGCCGGTGCCGGGGGGGCCGTAGAGCAGCAAACCGTTGATGTAGCGGCCGCCCATCTCCACGAACTGCTGGCGGTCGGAGAGCAGGCCCAGCCACTGGCGCACCAGCCGCTTGAGGCGCGGCTGCCCCCAGTAGTCGTCGAAGGTGATGATCTTGGGGTCCTCGGGCCGGATGCGCTCGATCTTGGAGCGCGACATGAACCAGAACAGCGACCCGAACTGGACCAGCATGAACAGGATCGCGAACAGGAGCTGGCCCACGAAGCCAAGGAGCTGCAGGAAGATGTTGAGCAGCGTCTCGTTGGACCAGATCAGGACCGCGGCGCCCACCACCACCACCAGGGGCACCACCTTGCGGATGAGCTGGCGCATCTTCTTGGTCAGGCGGCGCTGCTGCTTGACCACCTCGATGCGGTGCTTGACCAGGTCGGGCACCCGCACGTTCTGCCAGAAGCTCGGCTGCTTGGCGGCGGGCGGACTGCCGTTCTGGGCCGCGCTCGGCTCTCCCGCGCCTGGCGGGGTTTGCGGACTCTCGGCGCCGCGCTCTTCGTTGGGCTTGTCGGACATACTTCCTCTCCAGCGCCGCCGGTCGGCGGCACTCACGGACAACGGTAGATAATCTACCAGATTTTGCCGCCTAGACAAGGGCGCGCGCGCAGTAAGGCCGCAGTCGCCGCGAAGCCCTTGCGCTGAGCGCCCGGCCGTGCTACAAGGCGGACGGTTGCCGGCACGTAATTTTGAGACCGCAGGCCTCCTGCAGGCGGCGGAGGAGCGGCATATGGCGCAACGCGGGGAGTTGTTCAGCTCGCGCGCGGACACGGCGAAACGGACCTATTTCTTCAACGTCAAGGAAAACCGCACCGGCGATCTGTTTCTCAACATCGTCGAGAGCCGCAAGCGGGCGGCGGGCCCCGGCGGCGCGGGGCGCGGCTTCGAGCGCCAGTCGCTGATGGTGTACGAGGAGGACCTGGCGGCGTTCGTCGACGCCTTCGACGAGGCCGTGGAGTTCGCCCGCCGCCGCCTCGGGCGGCGCTGACCACACCATTCCGCCGCCGGGCGCGGCCGCCGCGGGCCGCGCCGGTGTTCAGGAATCGATGCGGAACGAGTGGCGGTGAATCGGCGAGCGGCCGTGCAGGCGCACCAGGAAGCGGTGGCGCGGCGTGGCGTAGCCCTTGTGCTCCCGGAAGCGGTAGGCCGGCTCGATGCGCCCATAGCGGGTCATAAAGCGGTCGCGCTCGGTCTTGGCGATGATTGAGGCGGCCATGATCTCCGGCACCAGCGCGTCTCCCTTGACGATTGCCCGGCACGGCACGGTGAGCGGCAGGCGAAAGCGGCCGTCGATCAGCACCTCGCCGGGCTGCACCGGCAGGGCGCGTAGCGCGCGCCACATGGCCAGCAGCGACGCGTTGTGGATGTTGACGCGGTCGATTTCCTCGGCGGAGCACCAGCCGGTGGCCCAGGCCGTTGCCCGGTGCCGGATTACCGCGCCGGCGGCGGCGCGCTCCTCGGCGGTCATTTGCTTCGAGTCGTTCAGGTGGGCCACCGGAAACCCGCGCGGCAGCACCACCGCGGCGGCGGTAACCGGTCCGGCGAGCGGGCCGCGGCCGGCCTCGTCGATACCGCAACGCAGTACTGCCACCCCGCCAGCATAACCGGCGCGCCCGCGCTTGCCAGCGGCGGCCCCCGCCGCCCGCCGCTCGTCCGCCCGCCGCGATCAATCGGCGCCGGCGCCGTCCGCCACCTGCCCGTAGCGCGTCGACCGCGTCCCCGCCGCCCCGCGCGCCCGCCCGGCGCCGCCGCGCGTTGACCGCGCCGCGCCGCCGGTGTACAGTCACCGGCGAACTGGGAGATGGCCCTCCTCAAACGAGTCGAGTTGCTCGGCTTCAAATCGTTTCCTGAGCGGACCATCGTAGACTTCTCTGCGGGCATCTCGGCCGTCGTCGGCCCCAACGGCGGCGGCAAGAGCAACGTCGTCGATGCCATACGCTGGGCACTCGGCGAGCAGAACCCGCGCGCCCTGCGCGCCGAGCGCATGGAAGACGTGATCTTCGGCGGTACCGAAGACCGCAGTCGCGTGGGAGTGGCAGAGGTCACGCTGGTACTGGAGAACGACGATCAGTCGTTGCCGATCGACGTCACCGAGGTCGAGCTGCGCCGCCGGCTGTACCGGTCGGGCGAGAGCGAGTACCTGGTGAACCGCCGGCCGGTGCGGCTGCGCGACCTGCGCGAGCTGTTTCTGGACACCGGGGTCGGCAAGAACGCCTACTCGGTGATGGAGCAGGGGCGGATTGATCTGCTGCTCGCGGCCAAGCCCGAGGAGCGGCGGCAGGTATTCGACGAGGCGGCCGGAATCGCGCGGTACGGCGCGCGCGGGGTGGAAGCGGAGCGCAAGCTGCAGCAGACCCGCCGCAACATGAACCAGATCGAAGCGATCATCGCCGAGATCAAGCGTTCCCGCGACCTCCTCGCCGATCAGGTGGAACGCGCCAACCAGTACCGCAGTCTGCAGGAGCGGGTGTTCGGCGCCGAGCGCGACCTGGAGCTGATTCGCCTGCGCGAGATGCAAGCGCGGCAGGCTGCCGTCCAACGCGACCTGGCGCAGGCGCAGGCGCGCCACGACGAGTTGCGCGCCAAGCGCAGCCGGGCGCTGCAGGCGGCGCAGCAGGGCGAGAGCAGCATCCGCAGCATGGAAGCGGAGGTGGTGGAGCTCAAGCGCCAGCTCTACGGCGTGGACATTACCCGCGGCAACACCCGGGAACGGATGGCCGCGAGCCGGGAGCGAATCGCGGAGAGCGAGCGCAGCATGGCCGGCTACCGCGACCGGGACCGCGCCGCGGCCGCCAAGGTCGCGGAGTTGGAACGCCTGCGGAGCGGCCGCCAGGAGGCGATGCAGGCCGCCGCGGCGCAACTTGCGAGCCTGCAGGAGGCGCATACCGAGGCCAACGCCGCGGTGGGCGAGGTGGAGCGGGAGATGCGCGCCAACGACGCCGCGGTGGCGCAGGCCGGCCGCACCGCGCGCGAGGGCGACCAGCGGCTGGAGGAGCTGCGCGCCCGCCTGCGGGAGATTACCGACGACATCGTTACCAGCCTCGATTCCCGGCTGCAGGCCTCGGGCTACTCCCCCGAAGCGCGCGCCGCCGCGGAACAGGAAATCGCGCGCCTGCTGCGGGAGTTGACCGCCACCTTGAACGCGGACTCCGAGGACGCCGCCCGGCGCTTGGCGGTGGCCCGCGGGCAGGTGACGGAACTGGAGGGGATGATCCGCTCGTACGGTCAACTCGCGTCGGCGTTCATAGACGACTTCCTCTCGCCGCGCGGCATCGTCACCCAGAAGCGGCGCCTCGACGAGGAACTTGGCGCCACCGTGGTGCGCATTGGCGAGGCCCGCGAGCGCGCCGAAGCGGGACGCCGCGCCAATCGCGAGTTGACCGACCGGCGCGAACACCTGCGGCGGCGGATTCACGACCTGCAGGTGGAACGCGCGCGCAACCACGCGCGCAAGGACAATCTCGCCGCCGAGAGCGGGCGCATCGACGGCGAGATCGGCGAACAGCAGGCGCGCCGCCGCGAACTGGCCAACGACGAACGCGGCGCCGCCAAGGCGGTAGCGGCCATGACCGCGGCGCTCGCCGACCTGGAGGCGCGGCAGGCGCAGTTGGAGCAGCAGGAGCGCGCGCTGCGGGAGCGCGGCGCCGAGCTGGACGCCGCGCTGCAGGGCGAGAGCGGCAAGCAGGCCGCCTACCGCCGCACGGTGCGGCAGTTGGAGGAGAAGCTGGAACGCGCCGCCGAGGCCATTGGCCGCCAGCAGCTACGCGACACCGAGGTCGCCACCGAGATTCGGACCACCTTGCGCAACTTCCAAGAGACCCACGGCCAGGATCTGGCCCAGTACGAGTTGGACTTTAACCAGGCCGGGTCGCGCGGCGAGTTGCGCGCCGCGCTGGCGCGATTGCGCGAGCAGGTGCGCCGCATCGGGCACGTAAACCTGATGGCGCCCGAACAGTTTCGGGAAGTGGACGAGCGCTATCAGTTTCTGCGCGGCCAACTTCACGACCTGGAAACCGCCTCCCGCGACCTGGAGCAGGTGACCGAGCAGATCCGCGCCGAGTCGAGCGCGCTGTTCCGCAAGTCGTTTCAAGAGATCCGGGATGCATTTCAGGCGATGTTCCGGCGCCTGTTCGGCGGCGGGCGCACCGAGTTGAAGCTCACCGACCCGGACGACGTGCTGGGGTCCGGCATCGAGTTCTACGCCCAGCCGCCCGGCAAGAAGCTGGAGAACATCGCCCTCCTGTCCGGCGGCGAACGCGCTTTGACCGCGGTGGCGCTGCTGTTCGCCCTCTACCGCGTGCGCCCCTCCCCGTTCTGCATTCTCGACGAGATCGACGCCGCGCTGGACGACGAGAACGTGGGCCGGCTGGTGGAGCTGCTCACCGAGTTCAGCGCCCAAACGCAGTTCCTGGTAATCACCCACAACAAGCGCACCGCGGCCGGGGCCGCGAACCTGTACGGCATCACCATGGAGGAACAGGGCGTGTCACGCTTGGTCACGCTCCGGCTCCCGCCCGCCGAACGCCGCGCCGCCGCCGCCAACGCCCCCGCCGAACGCCAACTGGCCGCAACCACCTAATGGTGAGGGCCGGCCTCGTGGGCCGGCCCTCCGAAGAGCTACGGAAGGGGTGTTACTCGCGGTCGAACCAGAGTTGGTCGGCCCAGTACATCAGGTTGCCCTTCCAGTCGGTGTTGGAGACCGGAAACTCGGTCGGGACGTTGCGCAGGTCCTTGCTGGAGAGCAGTACCGCCGGCGCCTCGCCCACCGTACCGATGGCAAACACGTTGTCGCCGGTCCAGTCGTACATGCGCTGGGCCAGCTCGACCCACTCCGCGGAACCGAACTCGGAGAGGCGGAACTGGCGCTGCCACTCGAAGTAGCGCTGCCATTCCTCCGGCGGTTCGGTGCCCGGCAAGTCGCCGCCGAAGTCCTCGATCCGGCGCTCGCCCTTCTCGACCTCCACCCGCGCGGTCTCCCAGATGTCGTAGCTGCCGGCCATGTTGAAGTCGCCGTGCAGGCCGACGCCGCCGGAACCGGGGCCGTCGTTGATCCAGTTCCAGAACTCGGTGATGGCGTCGATGACGCCCGGCTGAATCATGAACTCGTCCTGATTCTGATTCTCGGTCCAGGCGGCGCTGTCCACCAGGCGCGGCTGCACGCGCAGATCGACCTCCGCCCACTGCGCGATCTCGACCTCGAACAGCTTGCTGACGTCCACCGAACCGCCGGTTTGGGCGGCGACCTGGATGGTCAGATTGGAACCGTCCGGGAAAGTGCGAAAGCCGTCGCGGTCGCGCCCGTCGAGCCCGATTTCGTCGAGCAGCCGGCCCGCCAGCTCGGGATCGTAGGTGGCCCACAGGGTCTGCCACTCCGGCCTGTAGAAGCGCGCCCCGGAGTGGATGGTGGCCGCGGTGGGGCGGCCCAGGCCCAGGAAGTACACCTCGTTCAACTCGTCGCGGTCCAGCGCCACCGACATGGCGCGCCGGAAGCGCACGTCCCGGAACAGATCGCGGTACTTCTCATCCTTGTAGGTGGGGTTGAAGCCGAAGGCGCGGCCCACGTCGATGCCGGGAACCAGCGTGATATTGTAGTTGCCGCGGTCCTCGTTCTCCTTGTAGTCGGGCAGCGACGCGAAGTTGGTCTGCGCGATGGCCCAGTCCACCTCGCCGGCGATCGCCTTGAGGTTGAACACCTCCACGTCGGCGTTGGGCGTGGACAGCACGCGGTCGATGTAGGGAAGCTGCTGCCCCGCCGGGTCGACCTTCCAGAAGTAGGGGTTGCGCTCCCACACCTCGGCCTGAGCGCTGATGTCGGTGGGAACCCACGGGAACATGGTCGGCGTCTCCAGCAGGCCCACGCCGACGACGATGTTCCAGTGCGCGAACAACGCGTCCGCCCAGGTGTCGAAGCCCTCTTCCTCGGCCAGCTTCTGCGCGTCCGCGTTGTAGCGGATGTGCCACTGCTTGAGGAACGTGCTCGGCGCGTACTGCACGTAGTTGCCGCCCTTCCAGGTGGTCCAGCCGGGGATGATGACGTGGTCCTGCGCGGCGAGATGGAACTGCATCGTGTAATCGTCGACCCTGCTGACCCTGGTGGCGGTGGGCGGCGTCTCGCCGGTACGCCAGCCCGCGTTGACGCGGTCATCCCACTTCATGTCCTCCATCACGAACATTATGTCGGCGACGGTGAACGGGTCGCCGTTGGACCACCTGGTGCCGGGCCGCAGCTCCAGGGTGACGGTCAGGCCGTCCGCGGACACGTCGTAGCCCTTGGCGATGTTGGGCAGGATTTCGCGCGTCTCCTGGTGCATCTTGAGCAGGTAGATGTCCACCTCCTGGTTGGTCATCTCATGGCCGCGCCGATTCATGGCACCGACCGCGTCCGACACCCGCAACGTGCCGCCGTACTTGCCGACGCCGTCGCCAAGCATCTCCTGCACCACCGGCTCGACGGCGATGCGTTCCTCCACCGGCGGCAGCTCGCCGGCCGCAACCATCGCCGCCAGCATCGGCGCCTCGCTGAACTGACCGCTCATCGCGGTCATGGCCGCGGCGGCGCTGCTGCCCTGTTCCTCGGTTTCGCCGCCCGCAAGAACCAGGACCGGCGCGCCCAGCGCCATACCCAGCGCCAGCGCTCGTTTCACGATATGCATCGCTTGCATCGCTTCTCGTCTCCTTCTGTGTGGTCTCCGCCGCCCCCGCCCGCTGCACTGTCATCGGGAGAGGGTGACAGGCTACGATACCGATGGTTTGGAGATACGGTCAACCTTGCCTCGCTTTCGCTTTCCCAAGTGCTCGCCTTCGCGTGAGACCGCCGGCGGCAGGGGCCGGCACGGCGGCCGCGGAACGGGCGGTGCGCGGCCCGGCTTGCGCCGGCGCGCGGGCGCCGCGGGGGCGCTGCCGGGACTGGCGCGCGCCGTGCTGTGCGGCGCGGTGTCGCTGGGCGCCGCGGCGTGCGCGTCCCTGGGGCAGGAGTCCGCGCAGGAGCCGGCGCCCGGCGGCGCACCGGTCACGGTGACCGCGGTGCCGCTGGCGGCCGGGCAGTGCGGCGGCGGCTTCGCCGCCCACGACCTGCCGCACGAAATCGAGGTCGCCTCGCCGCGGGTGTTCAACTACGACTCGCTGGGCGCCGGACTGGCCGCCGGCGACCTGGACAACGACGGCGACGTCGATCTGGTGCTCGCCAACCTGGACGGCCCCACGGCGCTGCTGTGGAACGAGACCGAGCCGGGGGGGGGGCTGCGCTTTCGGCGCCGCGACCTGACCGGCGCCGAATCCAGCCGGCCCACCAGCGCCGTGCTGGCGGTCGACGCCACCGCCGACGGCTGGCTGGACCTGGCCTTTACCCACACCCGCCGCCCGCCCACGCTGTGGCGTAACGACCCGCTGCCCGGCGGCGCCGGGCGCACCTTCGTCCGCGACCCCGACTTTGCCGCCGGCTACTTTGCCCACGTGATGGATTGGGCCGACCTGGACGCCGACGGCGACCTGGACATCGTCACCGCCACCTACGACTACCTGCTGGCCAAGGAGTTCGGCGGCTTTATCCCCGGCGGCGGGGTGGCCTACTACGAGAACCGCGGCCGCGGCCTGCTGCCGGCGCTGCTCACCTCCGGCGCCGACGCGCTGGCGGTGCTGGTGGAGGACCTGGACGGGGACGGCCGCCGGGAGATCATCGTCGGCAACGACTACGCGCGGCCCGACTACGTCTTTACCCGCGCCGGCGGCGCGGCGCCGCCCGGCTGGGCGCAGGTATCGCCGCTTGCCGCCACCCCCACCAACACCATGAGCTACGACGCCGGCGACGTCGACAACGACGGCCGCCTGGAGCTGTTCGCGGCCGACATGAAGCCGTACCGCGACGACGCGGAGACGCGCACGGCGTGGCGCGACCTCGCCGGCGGGGTGCCGCCGGACGACGTGCAGACCGACGCCAACGTGCTGCTGGCGGCGGCCGGCGACGGCAGCTACCGGGACCGCGCCCCGGCGGCGGGGGTGGATGCAACCGGCTGGAGCTGGTCGGCCAAGTTCGGCGACCTGGACCAGGACGGCTCCCTGGATCTGTACGTGGTCAACGGGGTTATCACGGTGGAGGTGTTCGCCCACCTGCCGGGCGACGAGCTGGTGGAGGAGAACCAGGCGCTGCGCGGCGACGGTCGCGGCGGCTTTGACGCGGCACCGCAGTGGGGCCTGGGCAGCACCCGTAGCGGGCGCGGCATGAGCATGGCCGACCTGGACGGCGACGGCGACCTGGACGTCGTGGTGAGCAACCTGCGCGCGCCGTCGCAGGTGTTCGAGAACCGGCTGTGCGGCGGCGGCGCGCTGCTGATCGACCTGCGCCTGCCGGATACGGCCAACACCCACGCCATCGGCGCCCGCGCGGTGCTGGAGAGCGCGGCGGGGGTGCGGCAGACGCGGGTGGTGCGGGCGCAGAGCGGCTATCTTTCGGGGGACACCAGCCGCCTGCACTTTGCAGCGCCGGCCGGCGATGCCCCGGCGCGCCTGGAGATTACCTGGCCGGACGGCGCGCGCTCGGCGGTGACGGAACTGGCGGCCGGGACGCGGCTCACCGTGACCCGCCGGTGAGGAGCGCGGCGCCGGCGGTGCCGGGGCGCCCGGGCCGCCGGAGGCCCCTGGGCGCCACGGCCTGCCGCGCTCGGGTTGTGGCCACCCCGGGTTACCGCCGCCGCGCGCGGGCGCCGGCGGCCCACGTATCTGCGGTCACCGCAGGGTCAGCCGGTCACCCCCGTGCGCGGGCTGCGGCGGAGGCGGTCCGGGGGGCGGCTGCGGCGCTGCTGCCGGCGCTGATGGCGGCCTGCGCGTCGCACGCGCCGGGGCCGGACTCGGCGGACGCGGTGCACCCGGCCCCGCCCTACGCGGTGACGCCGCTAACGGAGCCCGCGGCCTGCAACGGCGGCTTCACGGCCCGCGACCTCGACCACCGCATCCAGTGGCTCGGCGGCCGCATCACCAACTTCGACACCATCGGTTCGGGGCTCGCGGTCGGCGACCTGGACAACGACGGCGACCTCGACTTGGTGCTGGCTAACCTCGCGCGCCCGAGTACCGTGTACCGGAACGACGGCGGGCTGCGCTTCCGCGCCGAGCCGCTGGCCACCGGCGCCGCGCGCGGCGTGAACGCCATCGACTTCGACGGCGACGGCTGGCTCGACCTGGCATTCACCCATCCCGCGGCGCCGCCCTCGTTGTGGCTGCAGCAGAGCCGCGCCGCGGCGGCGGGCGGCACCGCCCACGACCGGTTCCAGCGCGTGGCGCGCCTGGGCGCCGGCTACGTGGCCAACGCGATGGCCTGGGCCGACCTGGATGGCGACGGCGACCTGGATCTGGTCACCGGTAGCTACAACAGCGAGCTGGTCCCCGCCGGCGGCGGCTTTGCCATCGGCGGCGGCGTGGCCTACTACGAAAACCGGGGCGAACGCCTCGTCCTGACCGTGCTGGCGCCTACCGCCGAGGCGCTGGCGGTGCTGCTCACCGACCTCGACGGCGACGCCCGGCTCGACCTCGTGGTAGGCAACGACTACGACCATCCCGACCAGGTTTTTCTGCGCGACCCCGGCGCCGAACGCGGCTGGCGCGCGGCGCCGCTGTTCCGGGCCACCGCCACCAACACCATGAGCTACGACGCCGGCGACGTCGACAACGACGGCCGCGCCGAGCTGTTCGCCGCGGACATGAAGCCCTACCGGCGCGACCCGGCGGTGACCTACGCCTGGGAACGCATCACCATCCTGCCGCCGCCCGACGACGTGCAGGCCAATGAAAACGTGCTGCTGCTGGCGGGCGGCGGGAGCGGCGGAGGCGGCGCGGAGGGCTACGGCAACGCCGCCCCCGAGCGCGGGGTGGACGCCACCGGCTGGACCTGGTCGGCCAAGTTCGGCGATCTCGACAGCGACGGGTATCTGGATCTGTACGCGGTCAACGGGATGATCGACTCGCTGGTGTTCGGCCACCTGCCCGGCGACGAGCTGGTGGAGGAAAACCAGGCGCTACGCAACCGCGGCGACGGCACCTTCGCGCCGGCGACGCATTGGGGGCTGGGCAGCCGCCGTAGCGGGCGCGGCATGAGCATGGCCGACCTGGACGGCGACGGCGACCTGGACGTGGTGGTGAGCAACATGCGCGAGCCGTCGCAGGTGTTCGAGAATCGTATCTGCGGCGGTTCCAACCTGTTGATCGATCTCCGCCAGCCCCGCACCCGCAACACCCACGCCATCGGTGCGCAGGTAAGGTTGACCGGCGAGCACGCCGGCGGCGCGCCGCTCCGCCTGCTGCGGGAAGTGCGCTCGCAGAGCGGCTACCTGTCCGGCGACCCCAGCCGCCTGCACTTCGGCATCCCGCGCGGCGCAGTTCTGCATCACCTGCAGATTCGCTGGCCCGACGGCACGCGCTCCACCATCCCCAACCCCGCCGCCGGCACCCTGATCAGCGTCACCCACCCCTCCTGAGCGCGAGCTTCACCCGCGGCCCAGCAACGTAACGGCGCTGAGAGCGCGTTGATTGACGGGCCGCTGCAACGCATGGATACTACCCACCGCAGGATGGCAGAACCGTATCAGCCGCCGCGCGACATCTGGGAGGTCAATCAGAGCGTACAGCTCGATGAGCACCTCGAAGCGGGGGATCCGCGCTGGGTGGACACCGAAGCGGCTCGCGGTGAGTACAGCCGGACCCGGTTCTGTAGGACGCTGGGCGTGGACCGCGCCAAGAGACGATTGGTCGCACCCGACCGCGGCTACTACCTGTTCTGCGGGCACCGCGGGTGCGGAAAGAGTACCGAGCTTCGCCGTATTGCCCGTGAGCTCCACCACGACGATCTCTACTACGTCCACGGTGTCGAAGCGTATACCACGATGCGCGACATGCTGCATCGCCGCGCCGCATCCGAACTGTTCAACGAGGGAGTCGCCGACTACCTGATCGAGCACAGCGGAGGCCATCCGCGATCCCTGTTGCGGCTCCTGTTGAACGCGTTCGAGTACGCCGAGCATGATCGATTCGACGATCCATCGGCGCACCGGGCGGTACGCAAGATGGCGGTGGACTACCGGCGTATCCTGAGATCGGACGACTACCGCCTACTGGCGACGATCGACGCAGGCCAGTTTCCGGTGTCAGACTCCGGGCGCTTAAGCAATCTGCTCGACAACTTGGCCCTGCTGGAGTACGAATCTTCCTGGCGCAGCCACCCGGCCATTCGTACCACGCCGGAATACCAGGCCGCTCGCCAAGAAGTCACTGCCTCAGTCGCGCCGGCCGTCGCGAACGCCAGCTTGCAGCATTCTGCGCCAGCATGTGGTACATTGCGCTCGGCGACCGAGTCGCGGTCCGCACGGGGTTGAGCCGATGTCAATCAATGGTCACCTACATCTTCCACAGCTAGCGATAGGCGGGTTTCGTGGTATCGACAATCTCGTTGTGCCCCGGTTGGGCCGAGTGACCCTGCTTGCCGGAAAAAACAGCGTGGGTAAGACGACCGTGCTGGACGCCGTGCGCCTGTATGCATCTCGGGGCCGGTACTCTACTCTGCACGAACTCTTGAGGGATCGACACGAAGTCACCGAAACGGTCGACGAAGACGGCGACCGCGCTAATGAACTCGACTGGCGGGCGCTGTTTCATGGCCGAAGTCCGGGAGAGTTTGTGAGCATAATCGTTGGCCCGGACCACGCCGATCAGCTTGAGCTCCAATTGGTTGATGAGCCCCAGCAGGATATGTTTTCGGACGCTATGACTTCTCAGCATCTCAAAGTTGTTTTCCGGGATCGAGAGTATTTGTTGGATCTCTCTCCAAGAAGACCTTACTTGTACCATCGCAGGCGTCCGTTAGGCAACGGGGATGAGCCGTCCCCCGCTCTGACTTGTGAGTACCTCGGACCAGGGATGTTGAACGAACGCCAAACGTCACGCCTTTGGGATCAGGTGGCGTTGACCGACGATGAATCCCGGGTACTGGACGCCCTCAATTTGGTGATGAACGGTGAGGTATCCCGCGTCTCCATAGTTGGAGAAGGCAGAGAGGTGACCCGCCGACCGCTTGTCAGGTTGAAGAGTCAGTCTCGGCCGGTTCCGCTAAGGAGTCTTGGTGATGGCGCGGTGAGGCTGTTCGGCATCGCATTGGCATTGGCCAATAGCAGCGGAGGCTTTCTGCTCATCGACGAGGCGGAGAATGGGATCCACCATACGGTGCAGCGCGATCTCTGGAGCATGATTCTTCGGACGGCGCACGAGCATGACATTCAAGTACTCGGCACAACGCATAGCTGGGACTGCGTGCGGGGGTTTGCTCGGGCCGCAACGGAGTTCGAGCATGGGGAGGGCGTTCTGATTCGTCTCGACAGGGATGCCGGCGAGTTGCAGGCCATTGACTATTCGGAGGATGATCTCAGGACAGCCGCAGAGCAGGGCGTCGAGGTAAGGTAGTCACGACACGATGCTCAATGACGCGACGCCTCGGATAGACTTCGACGAGCCCACGTAACGCCGCCAAGCGCGCCTGCTCCGGCAGGTACCATAATCGATGGCCGACCGCGCATCGGCGTGTGGCTGATGCCCAACAATCAGTCGCGTGGCGAGCTCGAAGACTTTGTTGCAAGGATGATCCCGGAGGAGGACGCGGTGTGGCCGTTGTCGCAGGCTTACGTCGACGGCATACCTGCTTTGGAACGCAAGTTCGCCAGCGGCAAGATGCTCAGAGCCAAAGTGCACTCGTGGCTCGCTACGAGGGAATCTCCTCGAAAGATGGGCGCGGCTATCGGGGTCGGAGATCTGAACGCGTCGGCTACCGATGCGGCCCGCCTTGTGGCTTGGTTACAGCGGCTGTTTCGCTGAAGGGTGCAGGAGGTGGGCGGCGGTTTGGAGTTGGGCGGCGGGGTCCTGGCCGAGGCGGCCGCGCCAGTGGGAAGCGAGTATCTGGTCGCGCGCGATGCACTGGTCGACGATCCGGGGGGCGAGGTCGCCGGTGAGTAGGCCGTACCAGTCGCCGGCGGGGTAGGCGATCAGGCAGCCGGCGAAGCGGTGGCCGCCCACGTGGCTGGAGCGGCGCACGGTTACGCCGCCGATGCCGCGCTCCCGGAGCTCGCGCTCGACCGCGGCGGCAAGCTGCGGGCCCTGGTCGCCGCAGCGCTGGTCGCGCGCCGCGTGCACACAAACGAACAGGTGGCGGCCGCTCAGCGGTTCGCTGGCCAGGCGCGGCGAGACGGAGCCGCCGAGCAGGTGGTCCTCCACCAGCGCCGCAACGTCGGCATCCGGGTGTTCCGCCCCTACGGCGCGGTAGCGCACCATGTCCGGGAACACCAGCACGTCGTGGCCGCGCGCCGCCGCGTTGCCGGTTGCAGCGGTCACCTTGACGCCGCCGAGGCGCTCGCCGTGGCCGGCAATCGCGGCCTGCAGGGAGCCGGCCAAGCCGTCCGCCTGGTCGATATGCGAGGGCCAGTCCGCCGCCGCGGTGAGCACCACCACGTGGCGGCGGTAGAGCTTGACGGTGCCGGCCAGTTGCTCGGCGCCGGTCTGCGGGTCACTCATCGCAGTAAGTGAGCCCGCCATGCCGCCGCCTGTCAAATGGCGCGCGCGGGAGGATTGGGAGGGGGGCGCGCCCGAACACTGCATGCGGAGCGCGCCGACCGCCGGTATGCTCAAGGCCATCACCTGGAGGAAAACCGCCGTGGCCGATCATCAGTTCGTACCTGTCAGCTATCACACCACGCTTGGGCCGCACGATCCGGTGCTCACCATCGAACCGGGCGACCGGGTGGCCACCACCACCGTGGATGCCGCCGGCTGCGACGCCGCCGGGAATGAGGTGACGCCCGCCGGCAACCCGCAGACCGGCCCGTTCCGGGTGGCCGGCGCCGCGCCCGGCGACACCCTGGCCGTGCACCTGGAGTCGATCCGCCCCAACCGCGCCCGCGGCTACACCAGGAGCTGGATAGCGCCCAACGTCCTCGACCCCGGCTTCCCCACTCTGCCCGGCGACCTGCCGGCGCGCGTCGAGTGGGCGGTGGACGCCGCCGCCGGCAGCGCCGCGCCCCTGGACCTGCCCGGCCTGGAACAGTGGCGGCTGCCCCTGGCGCCGATGATCGGCTGCTTCGGCGTGGCCCCGGAGCGGCAGCAGGCGATCTCCACCGCCACCTCCGACCGCCACGGCGGCAACATGGACTGGAACGGCTTCCGCGCCGGGGTCACCGCCCTGTTCCCGGTGTTCGAGCCCGGCGCCCTGTTCTCGCTCGGCGACGTGCACGCCGCCCAGGGGGACGGCGAGATCGTCGGCACCGGCATTGAAATCTCCGCCGACGTGGTGTTCCGCGTCGAGTTGCTCAAGGGCCGCGCCATAGGTTGGCCGCGCGCGCGCACCGCGGCCGGCATCGCAACGCTCGGCAACGCCCGCCCCCTTGACCAGTGCGTGCAACACGCCACCACCGAGATGCTGCGCTGGCTGGCGCAGGACTACGGCCTCGACCGCCACTTGGCGCACGTCGTCCTTGGCCAGGCCGCCGGCTACCAGCTCGGCAACATGTTCGACCCCGCCTACACGATGGTCTGCACCCTCTCCAAGGAGGTGCTCCGCGCGGTCTCGCCCGGCCCCCGCGCCGGCGCCGGGGAGGCGCGGCATGGCTGAACCGCGCTGCCTCGGCATCGACTTCGGCACCGACTCGGTGCGCGTGGTGCTGGTCCGCGCCGACACCGGCGCCCAGGAGGCGCGCGCCGTGGCGGCCTACCCGCGGTGGAGCGAGGGGCGCTACTGCGACGCCGCGGCCAATCGGTTCCGCCAGCATCCCCTGGACTACCTCGAGAGCCTGGAGCGCGCCTGCCGCCAACTGACCGGCGCGCTGAGCGCGGCGCAGCGCGGCGGCATCATCGGTATCGGCGTCGCCACTACCGGCTCGACGGTCTGCGCGGTCGACGAAGCGGGCGCGCCGCTCGCCCTCGACGAACGGTTCGCGGACAACCCCAACGCGATGTTCGTGCTGTGGAAGGATCACGTCGCGGTACGCGAGGCGGACGAGATCAACGCGCTGGCGCGCACTTGGGGCGGCCCCGACTACACCCGCTTCGAGGGCGGCGTCTACTCCTCGGAGTGGTTCTGGGCCAAGGTGCTGCACGTGCTGCGCGCCGACCCGGCGGTAGCCGCCGCGGCCTTTTCCTGGAGTGAGCACTGCGACTGGATTCCCGGCCTGCTGGTGGGGGACGCGGCGCCGGCGGCGTTGCGCCGCGGGCGGGCGGCCGCCGGTCACAAGGCGATGTGGCACGAGTCGTGGGGCGGCCTGCCGAGCGCGCAGTTCCTGGGCCGCCTGGACCCGCGGCTGGCGGAGCTGCGCGGGCGGCTGTACGAGGTGTCCCACACCTGCGACCAACGCGCCGGCCTGCTGAGCGGCGAATGGGCGGAACGGTTGGGGCTGCCGGCCGGCATCGCGGTGGCGGTCGGCGGCTTCGACGCCCACCTGGGCGCCGTGGGCGGCGGCATCCGTCCCGGCGCGTTGACCAAGATCCTGGGTACCTCCACCTGCGACATGATCGTGACCGGCGCCGCGGCGCTCGGCGACCGGGTGATTCCGGGCATCTGCGGGCAGGTGGACGGCTCCATCATCCCCGGGCAGGTGGGCCTGGAGGCGGGCCAGTCCGCCTACGGCGACGTGTACGCCTGGTTCCGCGACCTGCTGTGCTGGCCGTTGCGCACCCTGCCGGCGGCCCAACGCGCGCCGCTGGGGGCGCGCCTGCTCGACGACCTGGCGGACGCCGCCGCCGCCCTGCCGGTGGACCCGGCCGGCGTGCTGAGCCTGGACTGGTTCAACGGGCGCCGCACGCCCAACGCCGACGCCACGCTGCAGGCGGCGATTACCGGGCTCAGCCTCGGCGCCGGCGCCCCGGCGCTGTTCCGCTCGCTGGTGGAGGCCACCGCCTACGGCAGCCGCGCGATCAACGAACACTTCGCCGCCGCCGGCATCGCGGTGGACGAAATCATCGCCCTGGGCGGCATCTCGCAGCGTTCCGACTTCGCGGTGCAGGTGGCGGCCGACGTGCTCGGCATGCCGCTCAAGGTGGCCGCCACCGGGGAGGGCAGCGCGCTCGGCGCGGCCATGTGCGCGGCCACCGCCGCCGGCCACTACCCCACCGTGGAGGAGGCGCAGGCAGCGATGGGCGCCGGCTTCAAGGCCACCTACGAGCCGCACCCCGAGCGCGCCCGGCGCTACGCCGAAGGCTACCTGCGCTACCGCGAATTGGCGGCCGCGGTGGAGTCGGCTTCCTGGCGCAGGTAGGCGATGGTCAGCGGCCCTTCCGGCAGCACGCACAGCCGCCCGGGCTGCAGTTCCTCCAGGGTGGCCGCGAGGTCGCGGGTGGGGGTGAGCAGCGCGGCGCGGATCTCGGCGTCGGAGAGGCCGTCGCTGTACACGTAGACCTGGGCGTGGCGTTGGATCTGCGCCTGGATCTGCACCTGCCACTGATCCTGCTCCGAGAACCCGGGCTGGCGCAGCAGCTCCAGGATCGCCTCCGGCGAACCCGCTTCGGCCAGCAGCTCGGCGTAGCGGCCGTGGCGCGGCAGGCCGTCCTCGCAGGCCGCGGCCAGCAAAATGGCGCCGCCGGGGCGCACGATGCCCTTGGCCGCCTGCATCCCCTTCACCGTCTGGTAGAGGTTCTGATCCAGCGGGTAGCCGCTGTTGGTGGTGACCACCGCGTCGAACGGCTCCGCCACCGGCACCATGGCGCTGCCGCGCACGAAGGCGCAGCCGCGGCGGTGCGCCTCCAGCACGTCGCCGGCGAACACGCCGGTGATCTCGCCGCCGGCGTTGAGGGTGACGTTGAGCAGGAACAGCGGTTCGATGAGGAGCGCCGCCTCGCGCATCTCCTCCCAGATCGGGTTGCCCTCGGTGGCGCCCCAGGTGGCGCGCGGGTCGCCGATCATGGCGTAGCCGTGGTTGGTGAGCACGCTCTCGTGGCCGGCCAGGGCGGGCAGCGCGCCCTTGGGGCCGCCGCTGAAGCCGGCGAAGAAGTGCGGCTCGATGAAGCCGGTAAAGATCACCAGGTCGGCTTCCATCACGGCGCGGTTGAGGCGGATGGCGTTGCCGCGGCCGGTGGTACCGGCCGCCACCAGAGCGGCGTCGTCCCAGGCGTCGTGCTGCAGGCAGCGGTAGCGGGAGGCGATCTCGGCGCCGAGCATCTGCCGCAGCTCCGCCGCGGTCTGCCGGCGATGGGTGCCGAGGGCGTTGATCAGGGTGATGTCGCCGCGCGCCACGCCGGCCTGTTCCAGGGCCTGCAGCAGCACCGGCAGGATACGGTCGTTGGGAGTGGCGCGCGTTATGTCGCTGTGGGTCACCACCACGCGGCGCTTGCCGGCGGCCAACTGCGCCAGCGGGGGCGCCGCCACCGGGTCGGCCAGCGCCGCTTGCAGGGCGGCGCGCTCGTCGGCCACCCCGGCCACCGGCCGCGGGCGCAGCACCTGCGCGTGGTCGGGTAGCTCGACGGTCAGCCCGTTGCGCCCGTAGGCCAGCTTCACGCGCTTCATCGCCGGCCCACCACGCCTACGCCCACCCTGCCCGCGCCTGCCACGCGGAGCGCGCCGGTTCGCGGTTGCCGGTTCGCCGCCGGTTCATGCCGCGCCTGCCCTGTCGGCGCCTGCCCCCTTCGCGCCCGCCGCGCGGAGCTTGCCGGTTTCGCAGTATCCGGTTCGACGCCGGTTCGTGCCGCGCCTGCCCGCCCGGCGCTTGCCGGCGCCCGGCGCGGCGGTTGCCCTCACTTGCCGCCCCCGGCCTGCAGCCGTTGCGCGGCGCCGGGGTCGCCGATGTGCAGCGTGTCGTAGGCCTGCTGCGAGGAAGTAAACGGCCCGGTACCGGCGCTGCCGTGCCAGTCGCGCTGGTGCAGAATCGGCGCCGGCAACCCGGTGGCGCGCGTGCGCCGTTCGATCCATCCCTCCATGCGCGCGCGCAGAAACGCCGCCACCTCCGGCAACTCGTCAGCCAGGTTGCGCAACTCGCCCGGGTCGTCGGTCAACCGGTACAGCTCCACCGGCGGCTTGAAGTGAAAGTCGGGCTCCAGCGCCACCATCAGCTTCCATTCCGGCGTGCGCCAGCCGTGCTTGCGCATCCACGTGCACTCGGTCAGATACAGCTCGCTGGCAAAGCTCGCCGCCTCGCCGCGCACCAGCGGCAGCAGACTGGCGCCGTCAAACCGCTCCCGTTCATGCGGCAATCCGGCCAACTCCAGCAGCGTCGGCACCAAGTCCTGGTGCTGGTTGTAGCCGGCCACCCGCACGCCGCGCGGCAGGCCGGGCGGATAGCGCAGGATCAGCGGCACGTGCAACACGTTGTCGTAGAGGCCGTGGTGATCGAACCAGCACTCGTGGTCGTACAGGGTCTCGCCGTGGTCGCCGTTCACCACCACGATGGTCTCGTCCAGCACGCCGCGCGCGGCCAGCGCATTGAAAATCCCCTGAATCGCCGCGTCCATGTAGGCGATGGCGCCGTCGTACTGGGCGATCACGTAGTCCTTGTCGGTGATTCCGGGCGGCATCCAGGCCGCGAAGTAATCGCGGAACGGCTTGAACGCCATCACCGGCTCCATGGAACGGTTGCCGGGGTCGCACTCGTCGCCGTGATAGAAGATGCGCTCGTAGGGGTGCGGCGGCAGATAGGGCGAATGCGGATCCATGTGCCGCAGAAACAGCAGGAAGGGGTCGCCTGCGTCCAACAACCGATCCATCTCCGGCAGCGCCGCCTCGTTGAGGAGCTGCGCCTTGGGGGCGCGCCCGCTGGGATCGTTGCGCCACGCTTCGTAATCCAGGTAGGTGTCGAAGCCGCGCGAGCTGGGATTGCCGCTGAAGCCGATGCAGGTGCTGGCGTAGCCGTGCGGGCGCAGCATCTCCGGCAGGGTGGTCACCGCGGCGCCGAGCGGCCCTTTGTGGCGCAACGCCACCACCTGGGTGCTGAAGCAGTCCAGCCCGGAAAGCATGGAGCAGTAGGCCGGGGTGGTGGGAACCGCCGGCGAGAAGGTGCGTTCGAACAGCACGGCGTCGGCGGCGAAGCGATCCAGGTGGGGAGTGGTGAGCCGGTGATAGCCGTAGCTGCTCATGTGGCCGGCGCTCAGCGAGTCGATGCCGAGCAGGATGACGTTTGGTGGTTTCGCGGGTTTTGCCACGTCGTTATTCCTCCGGGTGCCGCGTGTTAGCGGTCCAGGTAGTCGCGCGCCCAGCTCCCGCCGGCGGCGCCGCTGCCGGGGGCGCGCCACAGCGCCTGCACCGCTTCGCCGGCGCCGTAGTCGCGCAAGGCTTGCAGAAACTGATCGTGCAGGTCGCGCACGGTTTCGGGGTTGGCGGCCGCCACGTCCTGCTCCGCCAGCGGGTCGGCGCTCAGGTCGAAGAGCTGCGGTTCGCCGCCGGGGCCGACCGGAGCGTACCCCCACTGCCCGGTGCGCAGGAACGGCGCCGAGGCGCGCGCGGGCAGCTCGTGCGGCGTGTCCGCCGCCGGCCGCGCGTGGGCGGCGGTGATTACGAGGTCGCGCAGCGGGCCGTTGCCGGCCAGCAGTTGCGGCGCGAAGGACTTGCCTTGCAGCGGTTGCGGCGGCGCGATGGTGACGCCGGCCAGCTCGCACAGGGTGGGCAGCAGGTCGTGAGGCTGCGCCATGAGATCGAGCTGGCCGCCGGCGGGCACAGCGCCTGCGGCGGCGGTGCCGGCGATCAGGCACAGTTCGTTGCTCAGTACCGGGTACAGCGGCCAGAAGCGCCCGTCGTCGGGGGTGATGTTGCTCTTGCCGCAGCAGTTGTGCTCGCCGATCGCCATGCCGTGGTCGGCCATCACCACCACCAGCGAGCGCTGCCACAGGTCGAGGTCGTCGAGCTTCTGCAGGATACGCCCTAGGTGGCGGTCCACCAACTCCGACTCGGCGGCGTAGTGCGCCCACAGGTTGCGCAACTCGGCGGCGTCGTAGCGGTCGGCCGGGCCGTAGTTGGGATGCAGCATCGGCGCGCCGGCGTAATCGGGATCGTAGCGCCGCACCAGGTACTCCGGCGGGTCCCACGGCTCGTGCGGGTCAAAGAAGTCCACCCACAGGAAGAAGGGACCGGAGCGGTAGTTGCGCTCCAGCCAGGTGGAGGCGGTGAGCGCGGTGCGGGCGCAGAAGGTGTCGGCCTCGCTGCGGATGTCGTTGAGCCAGCGGTGCAGGTCGATCAGCGGGGCGCCGAAGGTCGCCGGCGCCTGGCGGGTCTTGGCGCGCGGCATCGCCTCGGTGATCGGGTCGTCCATGTGCAGCAGGGTCATGTCCCCTTCCTGGCCGCGGTGCTGGTAGCTGCCGTGGAAGCCCACCTGAAAGCCGGACTTGAACAGGTGCGGGCAGTCGCAGATGAGCTGCGTAAAGTAGCCCTGCTCGGCCAGCAGGGCGGCGGCGTGGTTGGGCGTGCTGTGGCTGATCGGCTGCCAGCCGTAGTGCGGCCAACCTACCCGGCCGCTGGCGAAGTCGGTGCGATGGGGGATGGTGGGGAAGCTGCTCATGGTGAGACCGGTGAGCTCGGTGGCGCGCTCCGCGGCGAAGCGGTCCAACTCCGGGGTGCGGACCGGACGCCGCGCCCGCGCGCCCAAGTTGTCGCGGCGAAAGGTGTCGGTGATAATGACGATGATGTTGGGGTGTTCCTGAGCTGCCATGCGCCAAGTGTACGCCATTCGCCCGCCCGCTGATACCGCCGCCGGGGCGGCGCCCGGAGTTGCCGCGCCCGCGCGCGCAACTGCCGGGGACACGCCCGCGCCCGCGGCCGCCGCGGGCGCAACCGGTCGGCGGCTGGCCGGTGCGCCGGAGCAGCTTCCCGCACGGCCGATCTTGTTCGTGGACGGCCAGTGCGTCTTGTGCCAGCGCACCGCCCGCTGGGTGATACGCCGCGACCGCCGCGGGCGGGTGGCGCTGGCCGCCCTGCAGGGCAGGACCGCGCGCCGGCTGCTGCCCCCGGCGCTGATCGGGGAAGCCCTTGCGCCGCAGGAATCCGGCGTCGTGGAAAACGCGGCCGGCCCCAGGGAGCAGGCGCTTCGCGGGGAGGCCGGGGGCACCGCGCCGGCCGACACCGCCCCCGCCACACCCGGATCGCTGGTGTGGCGCGAGGTGGATGGCCAGATCCGTGTCCGGTCGGCGGCGGTGCTGGCCGTGGCGGCGGCGCTCGGCGGCCGCTACCGCGCAGGCGCGGCCCTGCTGCGGCTGGTGCCCGCGCCGTTGCGCGACGCCCTCTACTTGGCGCTCGCACGCCGCCGGCGGCGCTGGTTCGGCGCCACCGACCGCTGCCTCCTGCCAGCCGCCGCCGACCGCGGCCGCATGCTGGACTGAAAGCGCCGCCGGGCGCGCTTCCGTAGTAAGATACGTACGAATGGTCACCGCCACGGGCGCCCAGATCATGCTGTTCCGGGACGGCAAGCGCGTGGTGCGCAACGGCGCCGCCACCAACGACTTGGTGCTGAGCGCCTACGCGGACGGGAACGAGCACGTGTTCCCGCGCATCCTGGACCTGTACGTAAAGCGCGGCAGCGTCGTCGCAGACGTCACCTACGGCAAGGGCGTGTTCTGGCGCCACGTGGAGCCTGGAGACTACGACCTGCGCCCTACCGATCTCCTAAGCGGGGTGGACTGCCGCACTCTCCCCTACCGGGACGGAACGATCGATTGCGTCGTCCTCGATCCCCCGTACATGCACTCGCCGGGCGGAACCGCGCACTCCACCCACCGTCCGTTCGAGGAGCACTACCGCAACAACGAATCGGGCAACCGGACCGCGAGCAAGTATCACGAAGCGGTCCTCGACCTGTATCGGGACGCGGGCCGGGAGGCGCACCGGGTACTGCGCGAGCGCGGCGTCTTCATCGTCAAGTGCCAGGATGAGATCTGCTCCAACCGGCAGCGCTTCACGCACGTGGAGATCATGCGCGACTGCGAGCGGCTGGGCTTCGTCGCCGAAGATCTATTCGTCGTCGTGCGCAACAACCGCCCCGGCGTAAGCCGCACGGTCCGGCAGGTGCACGCCCGCAAGAATCACTCCTACTTCCTCGTCTTCTGGAAACGCGGCAAAGCAGGCACGTCGTGGGAACCGAGCGCGTGAACGCCGAGGTCCTGTTTCTTATTGGCCGGTTGATGGCGGCGTTGATGTACCTGCTGCTGGGGATCAGCCACTTCGTGCAACTGCCCGGCCTGATTGACTACGCGGAGTCGCGGAGGGTGCCGCTGCCGCTGTTGACGGTGCCGCTGACGGGGTTGGCGCTGATCTCCGGCGCGTTGTCGATCGGCCTCGGGCTTTATCCGCGGGCGGGGGTGATCATCGTGGTCGCATTCCTGCTGCTGGCGGCTCTGGTGGCGCACCGGCCGAGCCCGCAGGACGACGAACGGGAATGGCACCGGGAGACGTTCAACTTCATGCGCAACATGGCGCTGGCCGGCACCACCCTGATGCTGCTGGCTACGCCGGAGTGGCCGTACGCACTTACCCCGTAGTAAGCGGGGCCACCGGTAACGGGAACGCGGCGCCGGGCCGGCTTGAGGCTTAGCGCGATTTCAGGCGGCGCGCGCCGCGGCGGAGCAAGCTGCCGACGAAGGAGATGCCGCCGGCGGCGATCAGGGCAATCCCGCCGACATGTACCAGACTCTGGAGCAGGGAGCCGAACAGCAGCATGATGCCGCCGCCGGCGACGCCGTACCATCCCGCACGGCGTATTTCGGGGCGGGTAAGGACGGTCCACAATCCCCATCCGACCGCCACCGCGACCAGAATCGTGCGCGACACCGGGTTCAACAGGATGCCGTTGAACAATAGAATGGCCAGTCCGCTACCGGCCAGAAACAGGGGGCCGGGGATTTCCCGCGCCAGTTGCCGCTGCTCATCCATGGAGCAAAGGTACCCAACCGGCGTCGCTACGGCTACCGGCGGCCGGCGCGGCGCCTCAGCTCCGCTCCGGTCACGCTCGGACACCAGAACTGCTCGATGTAGCTCACCGCCAACTCCAGGCCGGCGGCGTGGCTGACGTAGGGCGGCCGCGCCGGGTTGTACATGCAGTCGGTCAGGTCGCGCACCAGGTAGACCGGCATCCCCCAGCGCACCATCTGCTTGATGGCGAAGCTGCGGTCGAGCACGCACATGTTGGTGTGGACGCCGGCCACCAGTACGGTGTCGATGCCACGCTGCCGGTAGCAGGCCAGCAGCTCGCACCCGTCGTCGCTGATGACGTCGCGCTCGGGATCGATCCGGACGCCCGGATGCTGGCGCGTCCAGCGACGGGTGCCGCCGGGCGCCGGGTCGCCGCCGGTGTCGGAGGAGTCGCGGCCGTCGATCGGCTGCGGCGGGTCCGGGTGTGGCCGCTCCTCGGGGACCGCTACCGGCGGGGCCTGCAGCGCGCGCCGGCGGGCGGGATGGTCCGCGTACCACTCCATCGTGTCCGAGGGGGCGTGCACCACCAGCATGCCCAGGCCGCGCGCCGCGCGCGCGGTGGCGTCGATCTGCGGCAGCAGCAACTCCAAGCGCTCCTCCGCGCCACGGCACCAGTGCCGGTCCCAGACGTCGCACAGCAGCAGCGCCGTGCGCGCCGGCTGCAGGGCGAGCGGTTCTTCGCGCAGCCGCCAGCCGCGGTAGCCGCGCTCGTCCAACGTCAGCTCCCGGCGCCGCGCAGTGAGTTGCAGTCGCGTCTCCATGGCGCGGAGCGTACCACACCGCCGCCGGCTCCTGCCGCGCGGGCGCTCGCCCCATGCATCGCGGGAGGGTGGGGGCTGTCTGGCGCCGGTCCTCCCGCGCGGGGGCTCGCCCGCTCGCCCGTGCGGCGTTGTCAGGCGCGCCGGCGTGTGGCATGGTGCGCAGCCGTGGCGGTCGCGGAGCACCATGCCTGAGCTGCCGGAAGTGGAGACCACCCGGCGCGGCATCAGGCCGCACTTGGTGGGGCGCCGCGTGCGGGCCGTGGTGGTGCGCCAGCGGCAACTGCGATGGCCGGTGCCGGCGGAGTTGGAGGCCGCGCTGCCGGGCCGCGCCATCCGCGACGTGGGGCGGCGCGCCAAGTACCTGCTGCTGGAGACGGCGCCGGCCGGCATCGTGCTGCTGCACCTGGGGATGTCCGGCAACCTGCGAATGATTCCGGCGCCCACCCCGGCCGCCAAGCACGATCACCTCGATCTGGTCCTGGACGACGGCCACGCGTTGCGCTTTACCGACCCGCGCCGCTTCGGCGCCTGCCTCTGGCAACCGCCGGGCCGCGCCCTCCATCCGCTGCTGAGCAAGCTCGGCCCCGAACCGCTCGGCCCCGAGCTGACCGCCGACTACCTATACGCCCGCGCCCGCCGCCGCCGCAGCGCCGTCAAGACGCTGCTGATGGACTCCCGCATCGTCTGCGGCGTCGGCAACATCTACGCCAACGAGGCGCTGTTCCGCGCCGGCATCCACCCATTGCGCGCCGCCGGCAACATCTCGCGCCGCCGCTACGCCGCCCTGGTGGAGGAGGTGCGCGCCGTTCTCGAAGCGGCGATCGTGGCCGGCGGCACTACCCTGCGCGACTTCCGTGACGCCGGCGGCCGGCCCGGCTACTTCCGCGCCCGGCTGGCGGTCTACGGGCGCGCCGGGGAGCCGTGCCTCCGTTGCGGCAACGCCGTAAGGTTGGTGCGCGCCGGGCAGCGCAGCACCTACTACTGCCCCCGTTGCCAACACTGATGGAGCAACGGGAGCAACGATGAAACAGGTTCGGTTGGGCCGCGGCGGCCCGCAGGTGAGCCGGCTGGCCTACGGTTGCGCGGCACTCGCCGGTCCGTGGGAAAGCGGTGAGTTGACCGCCGACCGGCGGCGGCAGGCGCTCAGCGCGCTCGAAGCGGCGCTGGAGGCGGGCGTCAATCACTTCGATCTGGCCGACGTCTATGCCTACGGCCGGGCCGAGCAGGCATTCTCCGCCATCTGGGAGATCGATCCTGGGCTGCGCTCCCGCGTCGTCCTCCAGACCAAGTGCGGGGTGGTGCGATCGCCCGCGGACTCCTCGCGCGCGGGGACCTACTACGACTCAAGCTACGATCACGTCCTGGCCGCGGCGCGCGGCAGCCTCAAGCGGCTGCGGGTCGAGTATCTCGATCTCCTGGTAATGCACCGGCCCGACGTACTGATGGAGCCGGCGGAGGTGGCGGCGGCGTTCGAGCGCCTGCACGCCGCAGGGGAGGTGCGCGGCTTCGGCGTGAGCAACTACGCGCCGGGCCAGGTCGAACTGCTGGCGGCGGCGCTGGACCGCCCGCTGCTGGTGAACCAGCTCCAGGTGAGTCTGGCCCACCCCGACCTTATCGACGACGCCATCGTGGTGAACGACGCGCTGCCGAACCGCCCGGTGCGCGGCTTCGGAACGCTGGCCTACTGCATGCAGGCCGGAATCACCGTGCAGGCGTGGGCGCCCCTCGGCGCCGGGCGGCTGGTACGGGACGACGAGGCCGGCTCGGACTCCCGGCTGCGCGCCATGCGCCGCGAACTGCGGGAGGTCGCACAGCAGCGCGGGGTGCCTCCTGCCGCGGTCGCCATCGCCTGGATACTCCGCCATCCCGCCGGAATTCAGCCGATTCTTGGCGGCCGCACCCCGGCCGAGATTCGCGAGGCGACGCAGGGCATCGCCCTCGCCCTCACCCGCAGCGAGTGGTACCGCCTGTTCAACGCCGCCCGCGGCGCCCCGGTCCCATGAGCGGCGCCACGAGGTCCTGCGGCACGTGCAAAAGCGCTGCTGTCGCGCGGCTGTTGATTGGTGTATCATGGGTCTAACTATGATCAAGCCGGCAGCGCTGCATGATTCTCGTACCTTGCCGTTCCGTCGGTCGCCGATACCGGCGGTCAACGTGGCCCGCGTTACGGAGATGATCTCGTGAGGGAGGTCTACCTGGACTACAACGGCTCGGCCCCGCTTGATCCTCGCGTCGCCGCGGTTATGGTACCGATCCTGACCGACGAGTCAGGAAATGCCTCGTCCAATCACCGGTTCGGCCAACGCCAAGCGGCGGCAGTAGACGAAGCGCGAGAGCAAGTCGCTGCCCTGGTGGGCGGACGCCCATCGGGCGTCGTGTTCACCGCTGGCGCCACCGAGTCCAATAACCTGGCGCTCCGAGGCATCGTTGAGGGTTCTCCCGTCGATCGTCCAAGGATACTGGTCTCAGCGGTCGAGCACGCGTCGGTACGCGAGGCAGCCCGGCGGCTCGACGAGCAGAAGATGGCGAAGCTGGGCGTCATCCCTGTGGATGAAGGGGGAGCTGCCGACGTGGACGCATTGGAGTCGATGATCGGCCCTGACGTACTGCTGGTTTCCGTGATGGCCGCCAACAGCGAGACCGGAGTGCTGAACCCGGTGGAGGAAGTCGCGGAGCTGGCGCATTCTGCCGGGGCGCTGTTCCATTGCGACGCGACGCAGGCAGTTGGTCGCTTGCCTTTCGACCTGGAACAGGTCGGCGCGGACTTGGTATCAGTAAGCAGCCACAAAATATGCGGCCCGATGGGCGTAGGAGCCCTGGTCGGCACTCGCCGTGGGCTGCAACGGCTGCGTCCGATCATCCACGGCGGCGGACACGAGCGGGGGCTGCGGTCAGGTTCATTGAACGTCGCCGGCATCGTCGGGTTCGGCGCCGCGGCCCACATCGCTGCCGAGGAACGAGACTTCGAGGCGACGAGGGTGGTCACACTCCGCGACCGGCTGACGTCCGGCCTCAAGTCGGCGCTCGCAGCCGTCGTCGACGTCGGAGACCCGACGCGCAGGCTCCCGAACACCGCCAATCTCCGTTTTGTGGGTGCCGACGCGGACGCTGTCGTAGCCAACGTCGACCCTGTAGCGGTGTCAGCAGGCAGCGCCTGCAATTCCGGTGCGATAGAACCGTCCGAGGTGCTGCTTGCCATGGGAATCGCCCGCGACGCGGCCTTCGAGACGGTCAGGTTCAGCTTGGGACGCTTTACGACCAAAGAAGATATCGACTATTCAATCGAGCGGACCGTGGCGGCCGTGAATCGTGTACGAACCATGACCCGGGAGTGTGCGTAGATGCGGCTCACTGACGCCGCCAGGCCGAAATTCGCCAAGCATGAGACGTTTTACCCTCACTACGGCTGGTTTCGGAAGGCGTACTCCGTTGTAGCGGACGACCCTGATATCTTTACGGCCGCCGACGCTCCCGTACAAATCGGAGTCGGCAAGAACATGGTCCGAGCAATCCGTTTCTGGGGACGTGCGGCTAAACTGATCGAGGAGGCATCCGCCCCCTCGAGACGCCGGTCCTCAAGCATGGCCCCGACTGACTTCGGTGAACAAGTCTTCGGTGACACCGGGTGGGATCAGTACATGGAGGATCCGGGGACGCTGTGGCTGCTGCACTGGAAGCTGTTGGCCCGTCCCTGCGATCTGCCGGTATGGTGGCTGGCATTCAACGAGTTTCACGCAGTCGAGTTCACCGAAGATCAACTCGAAGAGGCGGTGGTACTTTATCTCGAAGGAGTGTCGGATTGGACGATCCCGAAGCGATCCTCGATTAGAAAGGATGTCAATGCTCTGCTGCGGACCTATACCGCAGCCCACCGCGCGCGCCGCATCGGAGTAGACGATAGACTCAACTGCCCGTTGCGAGAACTGAACCTGATAGGACGGTCAGTATCTGTTGATGGTTACCGTTTCAGCGTCGGGCCGAAACCCACGTTACCATCGAAGATAGTTGCCTACGCCGTGCTCGACTACGTCGTACGCACCGGAGGCAGAGGAAACACGATCACGATCGCTCGCCTGACCCATGAACGGGGTTCCCCCGGGAAGGTGTTCAAGCTCAATGAGCCAGATCTGCTGGCCGCTCTCAGGCCGGCGATTGACGATTCGGAGGAAATCTCTCTGACCGTTACTACCGGAGCGATTCAGTTTTCATGGAACGGAGAACCGGAGAATATCGCGACAACGATTCTCGACAGATACTACCACCCAGACACCCCACATGAAGGCGCTCAGGCTGGCATTCGAGTGGTGACGAGCCGATGACGGTACTTGCGGATCACGTCACTGTTGCCGGTCGATTCGCTCGCTCGGCGAACCTCGAACGCGATGCCGGGCGGGCGGAGCCACTTGACGGATACGTGGTAACTGCACGAGCTCTTGATGCCGTGGATCGGATTGCGTCCGTTGCCGCCGAGGGGCCGGCGGGCGGCGCATGGTCCATTACCGGGCCGTACGGGTCTGGCAAATCGTCACTGGCACTTTTGCTCAATGCCGCCTTCGGTCCTCCGTGCGGTACACGAGAGATTTCATGGAACCTCATCGACCAGGTTTCTCCAGAGGTAGGGGAGCGAGTTCGGCAAGCCCATCAACGCCACCGAACCCGTGGAGCCGGGTTCCATCGCGCGTTGGTCACCGCCAACCGTGAGCCCCTCAATCACACCGTGCTCCGGGCGCTCCATGCGGCGGTCGTGTGTCGGTACGGCAAGATACCGCGCTCAGACCGATTCCCGGCGGCTGGAACGTTGACACGCGCCCTCTACGAAATGGCCGGGAACGATCCGAGCCGTACTGGCCCTTCTCCCACCGCGCTGGTCGAGATCGCGCGATGTCTGGCAGAGAAGGCACCCCTGTTGCTGATTATCGACGAGTTCGGCAAGAACCTCGAAGCCGTTGGAGACGGCCGCGGCACCGATCCGTATCTGCTGCAGCAACTGGCCGAGGCAGGTCAAGGAGCCGGGCTTCCCATCTTCGTGCTCACCTTGCAGCATCTGTCTTTCGAAGACCACGTGATCGGCGCAGACGATCCTCTGCGCCGAGAATGGGCCAAGGTGCAGGGCCGATTCGAGGACATCTCCTACGTAGACACCGCCCCGGCGACACGAGCCTTGATCGGTACGGTATTCAAGGTTGCCGACGATAATCTCAGACACCGGATCAACTGTTGGGCAGTTCGGGCAGCCACGGAGATGCGGATACTAGGCGTCGCCGATCTAGCGGACCCGACTACGTTAGCTACTTGCTATCCCCTGCATCCTCTCGTAACGATGGTTCTACCCGAGCTGTGCAGCCGCTATGGACAGCACGAGCGCACGTTGTTTTCTTTTCTCGCTGGTTCTGAGTCGGCGACTGCGGCGGCATTCCTTAAGACCACAAAGCTTCCGGCCGATGCTGATCTGCCTACCGTGGGCCTCGATGTAGTCTATGACTATTTTGTCGACAGCGGTGTGCTTGCGCCGACTTCCGCGGGACGGTCGAGCCGATGGGCCGAAATCACTACCCGTATTCGGGATACTCACGGTCTTTCGACGCGGCAGTTGCGGATAGTCAAAACGGTCGCGTTGCTCAATCTGGTTTCGGTCGCCGGAACGATTCGCGCATCCTCCCGGGTGCTCGCTCTTGTCGATACCGAGGTTGGCGCGACGCTCGCGGCTCTTGACGAGGCCGGTATCGTTACCTATCGAGAATTCGCCGACGAGTACCGAATCTGGCAGGGGACGGATATCGACATCCGCCGTCTACTTGAATCCGCTGGCCATCAGGTACAGCGGCAGTCACTCGCGGACATTCTGCCGGCCTTGGACCGGCCTGGCCCTGTCGTGGCTGCGCGCCACAGCGCTGAACGCGACATACTCCGAGTATTCGCTAGGCGCTATGTCGAGGGTTCCGAGTGGGTCAAGCCACTTGACCCGTTTTCTCCCTACGACGGTGAGGTGCTGCTCGTCGTCGGATCAGGTGGGGCGACTCCGGCTGCGACGTGGACGCCCGGCACGGCAAAACCGGTTGTAGCAGCGATACCTGCCGACTTAAGCGCAGTCGACCGCGCCGCGCGAGAGGCTGCGGCAGTCTCTGCTGTGCTGAAAGATCCTTCCGTCCAGGCCGACAGAGTCGCTCTGACCGAGATGAGCGAACGATTGGCAGAGACAAAGACCGCGGTCGAACATGAGCTCTCTGTCGCGTTCAGCGTTAATCCGTGCCGTTGGGTCTTGCTCGACGCTTCGGGCAATCAGCCATTGAATAGCGGCCGCGGTACCGCCCCTCTCTCAGACGCGGCTGACCTTGCTTATCGTTCTACACCACAAGTACGCAACGAGATGCTCAATCGCGCTGAGCTAACGTCTCAGGGCGCGATGGCCCGGCGCCTACTGTTGGAAGGCATGATCGAGCGAGGCTCCGAGCAGAACCTCGGGCTTACCGGCTATGGCCCGGAAGTCGCCATGTACCGAGCGTTCTTGGAAAAGACCAGACTTCACAGAATCGACCCCCACACCAAGACGATGGTATTTCGTAAGCCCAAAGACCCCTCCCTTCAACATGCTTGGGCGGTTGTAAAGAAAGCATTTAGAAGCGCCAGGACAAGCCGCATCAACCTTAACAACGTCTATGCATCCCTGTTGTCGCCGCCGATTGGGATGAAGCCCGGAGTCATTCCCGTATTTGTTACGGCGGCATTGCTCGTATTCAATGACGAGGTAGCTATCTACGAGCATGGAACCTTCAAGCCCTTGCTGACGCCCGAGATGTCTGAGCGAATGGTCCGGAACCCCGTCCACTTTGAAGTAAAACACTTCGCCAACACGACAGGAGCCCGTCGTCAGGTCATTGATGCGCTTGCCAAGGAGCTCGGTGTTCGGCCGGGATTCCGCAAGCATCGAGTCGCGAATGTGCTCTCTATCGTTGGGCACTTGGTGTCACGCATGAGGCACGTCGAGAACTATACCTTGCACACATCGCAACTAGACTCAACAGTACGGACTGCGCTTGTGGCGGCCGTCGAGCCAGACAAACTGCTATTCTACAGCCTTCCGGATGCACTTGAGTTCCCCTCGGTGCCACCCAGTGCGAAGGTGTACATCTACGCCGAACGGTACGCCGCCGCAGTCCGAGCGGCGATCGATCACCTTACGCAGTGCTACCGGCGACTTCTAGAGAGTCTCCGCGATCTTTTCTTCGAGACGTGCGGCGAGACTGAACGAAGGGCGATTACCGGGCAAGCGGTCGCAATCGAGAAGGAGGTCTTCAACCCTTCTATACGCCCGTTTGTCCTTGCGCTGGGGAACGATGCGCTCGATACCGAGATCGACTGGATCGACCTGCGACGCTTCAAGTACGAGCTTCCGCGCCAGATTGCAGCATTCCAACGCATCGTCGCGCTCCACGCCGGCTACATGGCCACTGGCGGTGGGCCGTTCCAAGCGCTCCGACTGACTCTCACCCGTCCGGATGGCATCGAGTATAATCGTCTCGTCAGCGTTGACAAGAGTCACCGCGATCAGGTACTGTCGATCCTTGACAGCACGGTGGAGGCTACTACTCACGCTCTCGCTGAACTCATTGACAATTCGATCGAGAGTCAAGCGAACGTGATTGAGATATTCGGCGTGAGTAGGAAGGATCATCGTACTAGCCGATTTACGCTCGATGAATTGGCCGTTCTTGACAATGGTGACGGAATGGACCAAGCAACTCTCCGCGGAAGCCTGCGCTACGGTCATGGCACCCGCAGGGAAAGAACAGGAATTGGGCGTTTTGGTCTCGGGCTTCCGAATTCGTCGATGTCGCAGGCCCGGCGTGTCGACGTTTGGTCGTGGCGATCTGGTGTAACGAACGCCCTTCACACATGGCTCTCCATTGACGATGTGGAGGCTGGAGCCAGCGAGATACCAGAGCCCATATTGGAGCCGATTCCCATGCGGTACCGAGTGGGGAGCCGTCACGGGTTCGGCGAAACCGGCACGCTGGTCGTATGGACCGATCTCGATCGCGTTGAATGGAAGCAGGTATCCACGACTTTCAAGCATACTGAGAACCTACTCGGTAGGATATATCGGCGTTTTCTAGCCAAACCATCGGAGAGGCTCCACGCCGCCGACGTGCGCGCGGATGAGATTGGCACGCGACGCTCAATAACTTGCATCCCGATCCAGGAAGACGGCGAGGTCGGGACGGTCGTTGACTCCGATGTCGTCGAGGTGAGACCCAACGATCCACTGTACCTCATGACAGACACATCATGCCCGGAGGCGTTCGGACCAGGGCCGATGTTTATGGAGCTCGAAGGGAGTCCTTTTTCGGTTCCCGTGACCCACATGGGAAGGGAGTACCAAGTAATAGTCAGGGCCAGCTATGCTCACGCGCACGCTCGCGACTCGCTGGCTTCCGGCGCCGCATGGCCAGACGAATGGAAGGGACGCGCTCCGGGACATACACCGTGGGGGAAGCACGCTAACCAGAACATAGGAGTATCCTTAGTCCGGGCACACAGGGAGATCCAACTTGACGACTCGTGGATTAGCGGCGACGACCCGCGAGAACGCTGGTGGACCGTGGAGTTGGATTTTCCTACGGCTCTCGACGAGGTATTTGGTGTCGCAAACAACAAGCAGAGTACGGTCACGTTTCAGCGACTTGCCAGGTACGAATGGGAACGAGAGGCGCTTCCAGGCGAGACCTCGAGCGGTGATGTCCGACGACGGATGGAGCAGGAGGGAGACCCCCGAACTCATCTTCTGGATCTACGGAGGCAGATCAATAGGGTGATAGAGCTGATGCGTAGCCGCGTGCGGCAAGCACGGCAACGGCGTAGCCGGCGTCACGATCTTGATGAAGATCAGAAGGCGGATGCCAGAGCCACTGCCACAATCAAGCGGCGCATACAGGAGGGCTACCAGGGGGAGTCCGAACGTGCAGCAGAATCGGGCACTGACGAGGAACACAAGGACGCTCACGTTGAATCACTCGTCGACAGGCACCACCTTGATCGCGTTGACGCATTGCGGAGGATAGACGAGACTATCAAGGCCGGAAACCGAGTCCGTTGGATTCAGTCGTCGCAGTCGAGTGCCGCGTTCTTTGACGTTGAGCCACTGCCAAATGTGATACAGGTTGTACTCAACACTAATCATCCGGTGCACGGTCATCTATACGAGGTAATGCATCCCGACATCGAGGACATGACCGAAGATGAGGTACGTGAACGACTCGCGAAATCCGCTGCAGCGTTTCGTATCTTGATTTATTCGTGGGCGCGCTATGAGGAGGAGCAGAACGAACGGAACCGGCGACGCGTACGAGATGCGCGCATGGAGTGGGGCAAGTACGCGGAAGAGTTCTTCGATGACGACGACGGGGCCGTCCCACCAACAGATTTAGTGTAGGCGGACTGTGTCGGACAGCGACTATACTCAAGGAAGCCGTATTCGAGTTCTACTCGGCCGTGCTGTTCGGAATGTCGCAGTCATAGCACCGTTCGTCAAAGTCAATGCACTCCGATCGCTTCTCGACGCTATCCGCACAGATGTTCACGTACGCTGCGTTACCCGCTGGCTTCCACGTGATGTAGCCGCGGGTGTCTCCGATCCGGAGATTATGGACGCACTCGAGGAGCGCGGCAACTTCAGCCTGTCGCTGGTTGACAGACTGCATGCAAAGCTCTACGTCTCCGACGATAGGTGCCTTGTCGGCTCATCGAACGTGACCTTTGCCGGGATGGGTGAGCGAACGGATGACAGCAACATCGAGGTACTCGTAGAGACGGCCGCCGACGATCCGGCTGTCGTTGCCACGCTCCACGAAATCATGCAGGCAGAGCGCCCAGCGACACGATCCATCGCCTTGGCGGCACGCCGCTTGGCAGATAGTCTCCCAGCGGAGGCGAGAACGTCGGCGGACGCCGGTGCAACCTGGTTTCCGTGCAGCCGGCATCCGGAGTACGCATTCCACTTTCATAGCCAGCCGCCCAGCGGATACGTAAGAGCATCAGACAACGATCTTCTCGCAGACTTGGCTCGTTCCAACTTACACCCGGGTCTGAGCGAGGAGGAGTTCAGTTCGGCTATCCGATCGTTGCTTGCGACGATACCGGTTGCCACCATCATTCTCAGCTCCGAGGAGGACATGACGTTCACCCGTGCGGATGCTCAGTCGTACTTGGAGGGAATTGCAGGTGAGGAGTTCTCAGCAGGCGACCTGTGGAGCGCATTCGTCAACTGGATGGCCTATTTTTTCCCAGAATCAGTTATAAGGCAAGAGATTTCGGAAATCGCACTTCGTCGGGCGCAGATTCTGAATGATCGATAGCGGTCAACCGGGACGTATACGAGATTCAGGCTTGCGGCCACCACGGTACCCCCCGAGGCGCGGCGCTATGATCGGGATCGACACCGGCGCGCCGCCGCCTTCGCCTGTCGCCCTTTCGGCTCATCTGCTCGTGGAGATCATATGCGAGGTCGGCTACCGTGTCCGCATTGTCAACAGATCGTCCGAACCGTCGTATCCGGTCGATAGCATACTGTGCGCCTTCTGGAGGTGGCGCTTCGAAGCAAGCAGAGATTCTTCGAAGATTGTCGACGATGGTCGACTCAGTTCGAATGCTACCGACAGGTCAGTGCCGCCACGCAGAGCCGCGACTCCCTCTCTACTGCTCAAGACTGAATCAAGTTGGCGAAGGTGTGGATTCTGCGCTTCAACTACGGGTGGTTGGTCCGCCTCTTGCTGCCGTACATCCACAGAAAGAGTTCTCCGAGCTCGGTTCTCCGCTCGACAGGAACCGGCTCAGTATCCTCGAACGAATAGTCCCACAGACCGATGAATTCTGATATTCCGGAATAGTCCAGGCCGGTATAGAGGTGAGAGAACGAGAAATGACTACGCCATCGGTCGGAGCGGCTGAACACTTTCATTCGCTCAGCTTGTTCGATAACGATGAGGCTCCGGAACAGTCGCTGGACGGTGCGGTGAGTGTCGCCGATCTGCCTGGCGATGCTATCAAGCGGTATGGAAAAGCCTTTGCGGATCTCTGCGATGTACCGGGCCTTCGCATAGCTGCTCCACTTCGCGGGACCATTTATGTGCTTGAAGCCAAGATGGCGCCACGAATCCTCCCGATTGCTGAACAGGACCGGCAGCTTGTTGAGGTCCTTCTTCGCTTCCCCGGTAATCTCCGGTATATCCGTTGCGAATCCGAAAGACTCAGGATCCAATAAGATTCTGACTGCGGCCAGGCGGCGGTTACCTTCAACGACTACGTTCTTTCCATTTTCCGCAGCGACGATCAACGGTTCATGGCTGAAGAACCCGCTGGCCGCAATGGAGAGGACCAACTCCCGGACGTCCATTGCGTCCCACAGCACCTTGATAACGTCTGAATCCGTGGAGTTATCGGTCAGCTCAAACTCCGGCAACCGAGGGTTCGCAAAATCGAAGATGAGCTCCGCGACCGCCACCGTCTCTACGGAAGCAGCAGCACTCTTCGAACGTGGTATCATTCGGAACCTCCGTATTTCACGTGAACAGGCGGTCCTTGGTGATGATCAGTTCGGCGATGCGGGCGTGATGGCCGTTCTTCATTTCGACTACCGCGGCGTGGAACTTGAACCTGTCCACCAGATCGACGATTTCCTCGCTGCAGTCGTAGGTCATCAGAAAGTCGGCTTCGCTATCTGCCAGCACGCGGAATACACGTTGGTGATCTACTTCATTGTGAGCGTAGAGGCGGGAGCCGGCGCGCTTGCCGCCGGCCGCGGTGTATGGCGGATCGACGAAGAAGCGCACCTCCCGGCGCTGCTCGGCGAGTGTCTCCATAATCCGCACGCCGTCGCCCTCGCGGAAGGTAAATCGGTTCGAGTAGGCCGCGATCGCGCGCAGGCGCTGCTCCAGGGTAGCGGGATACCAGCGCGAAGCAACGCCCTGGCCGTTCTCGCCATTTCTGGTGAGCGCTGCCCCCGGTGCGAGTACGCCGCCGCGCCGCGTGCGATTCAACACCAGAGTGCGAAATCCATGTTCCAGCACGTTTTCGGGAGCACGTCGCGCCAGCGCTTCCACGCTTTCCCGATCGGGGAAGAAGCGACGTATCGACGTTATCAGTTCGGCGCTGTGCTCCAAAGCAGCGCGCCAGAACGCAGCCACGTCGCGGTCCAGATCAACCAGATACGCTCGCTCTGACAGCTCTTCCATAACGGCGGTCAAGGAGACGATGGCCCCGCCGGCGAACGGCTCGACGAGCAGCTCGGTGTGGCGGTCGCGCAGCCAATGCCGGATGTGCGGAACCAGCCACGTTTTACCGCCGGGGTACCGCAACGGGCTGCGTTGGGGAACGGCCGCCACGTTGACCGCCGGTATCGTCGATCGGCAGAACGCCGCGGTGCGCGCGTCAGCCGGTGCTGCCGGTCCTCCCCTCACTGCCTACGGACGATACATCAAATTAGGCGGCCGCAACAGCAACCGGCGTGACCCGGCCGGCAGTGCGCGCGAGTGGCGGCGTCCGTGGTCAGCGCGGCCCGCGCGCGAGAGGAAACGGGCGGGCGGGTTGCAGGTAGGGGGCTCTCAGTCGTCGAGGAGGCCGAGTTCGCGGAGGGGCTCCAGGACGTTGTGCTCCAGTTTGGCGGAGTCGAGGGGGCCGGCCGGGTTGGCGGCCTTGATGCTGATGGTGACTTCGCCGGCCAGTTCGGCGAGGTTGGCGAGGGCGCGCCACGCCTCGTACAGCTCGCCGCTGCCGGCGGTGAACGAGATTGCCACGTCGCCGGCAGTTCCGGGGGCGGAGCGCGGGGGATCATCGGGACCGCCGGCGGTTCCGGTACCGGCGCCGGTGGGTTGGCGGACTTCGCCTCCGGTGGCGGCAATGCCCTGCAGCGTCTGCGCCGGCGCGGGACCGCCGGCCCCGGCCCCGGTCGCGGTCGGGACGGCCGGCGCTGGCGCTACGGCGGGTTTCGGCAGCGCGGCGGGCAGGATGAGGAAGCCGGAGTCGAGGTCGATCTCGTCAGCGGCAACGGCGCGCTCGAAGGCGATGCGGCTGCGGTCAAGGCGGTAGCGGCCGTCCTCGCCGAGTGGCGGGCGGGCGGTGGCGTAGCCGAACAGGCCGGTCTCCACGCCGCGGGCGATGGCGGCGCGCACCACGCCGGTGGAGCGCAGGCGCGGGAAGCCGAGGAACGAGAAGAAGCCGGCGACCACCTCGGCGGTCGGGATGCCGGGCGCGGCGCCGTCCCGGCCGACGTTGAACAACTCGATGATCTTGCCCGGCGCGACGGTGTCGAAGACCAGGCGTCTCACCTCCGCCAGCAGCTCCATCAGCCGCTGGTGAATCAGGGCGTGCTTGCCGGCGCCGAGGGTGTTCCGCAACGGGCGCCCGCCCATGGCGACGGTTTCCAGGACAAGCGCGCCGGCGCCCGACTCCGGCAGCAGCACTGCCGCGTACAGCCCCAGCAGCGCCGACTCGGCGGCGGTCTCCTCGGTCGCCGCCCGCTCCTTGAGCTGGCTGCGCTGCGCCGCGGTGAGGTTGTGCTGCCGCGACCGTTCGCGCACCTGCTCCACGGCCAGCGCATAGCGCACCGCGCGGCGCAACCCCCGGATGCGGTCCGGGTCGGGCACGGCGAGCGCCAGACCGTTGCGGTACTCGCGCGCCCGCGGTCCGTGGTTCTCGCACAGATCGCGCGCGGCCGCCTGCTGCTCGGCCGCAGAGCCGGCGGCGAACTCCAACGGCAGGTAGGCGATCAGAAAACGCGCGTCGCGGTCCGGCACGTCGGCCGAGCGCTCCGGCCAGATGATGGCCGGCTGGCCGGCAAGCCGTTCTTCGATCAGCGCCCGGATGCGGGCGCGCACGCGGCCCTCGTCCCGCGCGTCCGCCTCCTGCTCGACCAGCAGCGTCACGTTGGGGTCGCGCTTGAAGCAGTAGCGCGCGCCGTCGAAGTGGAGATACAGGCACTGCTCCCGCAGCTCCTTGAGGCACGCCTGCGCGGTGGTGCTGTCCAGGTCGGGACCGATGCTCACCCCCAGCAGCTCGGACTCGGTGATGCCGGGGGGCAGCGGGTCGCCCTCATCGTCATCGCTCCCCGCCCGGCGCAGCCCGCCGAACGAGTAGAGCAGCATGATGGTCGCCAGGCGGGTGGCCGGTTCCCTGCCGGCCTCCGACGTCACCTCCCGCGCGCGCCGCCGGTCGATGCGCGGCGCGCGCGCGTTGCCGCCCACGAAGTCGTGCTCCAGACACGCCTGAAAATCCTCCCGCTGCCCCACCTCCTTGAAGAACGCGAGGCGCACCTCGGCGTCCCGCAACGGCACGTCGCCGGGGCCGAGCAGCAGGCGCGACCGGCCCGCGCGGTGCGCGGCGCGCAGGCAGGCCGCCAGAAAGCGCAGGGCGCCGCGCGTGCGCTGGAAGTCCGGCACCGCCGCCCAGCGTTCCCGCATCAGGTCGATCAGCGCGGGATGAAAGGGGTAGGCGGCGCTGATCCGGTCGCGCAACGCCATGCCTTCCTCCTCCGCCTGCCGCCGTTCGGCGTCGCCCTGCGCGTACGCCTGCCGCATCCGCGTGAACACCTGCCGGTACGCTTCGGCCACGCTCCCCGCGGCGTTCGCGTCCGGCGCCGCGGCCAGCAGCCGCCGCCGGATCACGTGGAGGATTTCGTTGCCGGCGACCGGCTCCCGCCGCTGGTCCTTGCGGGCGGCCAGGTGCTCGACGGTCTGCAGCAGCCCCGTGTACTCAAGCGACTCGCGCGCGCTCGACTGCAGCGAGTACACCAGCACCGCGTCATCGACGGCGCCGACCGCCACGGTGAGCCGCTTCAGGAACGACAACGTCTCGTCGCGCAGGGTGGTCTGGCCCACGCGCACGCCGCCGGCGCTGATCAGGTATTCCAGGATTTCATCGAGGAGGATGAGGCTCGGCCCGCGCCGCAGCAGCTCGATCAGCACGTCGCCGCCGGGCGCCACGCGCGCTTCGTCCTGGCGCCGCAGCAGGGCGTAGCCGCCCGCCCCGCCGAGCGCCCAGCCGATCCATCCCCAGATCGTGCGCGCCGTCACCTCCGCCTGCGGCGCGCGCTTGCCGGCGGTGGCGTCGAAGAGCTGGCCGTCCACGACCGCCGCCCGCACCCGCTCCGGGCGCGGCAGGCCGGCCGCTTCCGGCAGCGCGGCGAGCGCGTCCCGCGACCGGGCGGCGTGCAGCAGCGCGGCGAGCGTGTGCGACTTGCCGCCGCCGAACGGGGTCATCAGCTTGAGCACGCGGTTGCCGCGCGCGCCGGCCAGCCGGCTCAGCACGTCGTCGAGCAGCGAGCGCAGCCCGGCGGTGAGGTAGGAGGCGGCGAAGAAGCTGCCGGGGTCGCGGTAGACGGCGGGCACGCGCGGCAACTCGGCGTCCGGCGCGCCCCGCTCCCTGCCGGTCAGATAATCGGACAACGCCCCCAGGTCGAGCGCGAATACGTCGTCGGAAAACTCGTCCGCCAGGACGTCCGGGTGCAGGGCGGCGCATTCGATCCAGGGCCGTAGCGGCGTGCCGTTCATCGTACTCGTACTCCCTTACTCCAAGGACTCCCAGGCGAGTTTCCGTTGACCGGTCAGGCGGTCGGTTTCGTCGGCGAGCGAAGCGTGTTCGATGACGCTCCGCCAGTTGGCGTTGAGCCGGGCGCAGGCGCGCTGCTCGGCGCTGGCGGCGGCGCCGGTTTCCCGCAGCTCGGAGCGGCCGTGCACGGGGCCCGACAGCGCCTCGGTCACCAGGCGAAGCTGCTCCTGGTTGGGGCGCGCCGCGGCGAGATACTCCTGCAGCTCCGCCGGCCGGTTGTCGAGCAGCCAGAGCACGCGGTGGAGGACGTCGACGAGCGGCGCCGCCCGGTCCTGCCCGGCGCGCCCGACGGAGGCGTGGCCGCCGCGCTCCTCATAGGTGCGCACGCGGAACTTCGTACCGGCCTTTTCGACCGGCGCCGGCGGCGGCCCGGCGGTTCCGCCGGCGCCGCCGATCTCGATGCCCTGCGCCTGGCAGAAGACGTAGGCTTCGCCGGCGTCGATGCTCCACTCCCGGTAGCTGAAGCGCCACAGGATGTAGAACCGCGTGAGCGCGTCGACCGACCCGACCGCCGCCTGCGGCAGCCCGAAGATTTCCTCGAGAATCACCTCCAGGACCGCGCCTTCCACTTCCCTCAAAAAACGCTCGGCAGGGACTGGCTCGCCGTTCGCGTACTCGACGGCGGCGAAGCGGGTGTAGGCGCGCAGGCCGGCGCCGACCGCGGCCATCAGCAGGTCGGCGCCGCCGATGCCGGAACCGCCGGCCCAGAGGGTCCGCACCCGTTCGCGGGCGATGCGGTGCAGTTCCGGCGCCACTTCGGTCTCGTAGCGGCCGGCCGCCGCCTCCTCCCGCCGGCGGGCGACGAAGAAGATGCTGTCGGACAGCGCCGCGGCGCCGTGCGCGTTGACGCGGCCGCGTGACTCGGTCTGCACCGGCCACGCTTCGGTGACGGTGAGCCCGGCGTCGATCAGGGCGCGGATCAAGGTGGCCCAGCCGGCGGTGGTGCGATGCGCGTAGACGCAGACCAGCGGCGCCCCCGGCTTGAGGACGCGCCGCATCTCGGCGAAGGAGCGGCGCATCAGTTCCTGGTAGTGCGCGTCCGCCCTCGCGGCGTCGCCGCCGTGCTGGCTCGGTTGCGCGACTGCTTCGCGGCGCTTGGGCGGCGCCGGGAGCGTAAAGTGTTCGGGGTAGAGGTCGCCGAGGATGCGCTTCAACCAGACGTAGAAGAACGCCGACAGGTCGGCGTAGTAGATGCTGCTGTAGTACGGCGGATCGGTAATCACCGCATCGAAAGTTTCGTCAGCGTAGAACAGCTTCTCCGCGTTGCCGCGGGTCACGACCGCCGGAGTTCCGATCCTGGCAAGCTCGCGAATGCAGTACGCCTCCCGGTCAAAGGCATGCTGAAGGCAGCCCTCTGTCGGAGCGAGGAAGTTGATCTCCGAGAATCCGTAGATCATTTTCAGCGCCTGACGATCGCCGACAGCACCTTTGGTACGCTGCCCTGCCGGCTCCCACCGCGCAAACTTGTTGAACGCAATGACCAAGCGGCCGAACGCCATTCCGAAGTACGCCGCCAGCGCCAGCGCTCGCTCCCGGTCCATCCCCGCTTGGCACATCTCGCTGTGGATGCCTCGTATGTGCTTGATAAGGGTGTAGAGAACCAGCAGTTGCCGAGGCGTGAACAGATCTTGGTAGCGTTCCACGCCGTAACCCGGCAGCTGGTCGCGGAGCTTTCCCTGCAAAGCCTCACTCGGACGGTTGCAGCCGAGTTCCCGTTCCAGTCTCGACAGGCGATGTTCCAGTTTCTCCTCTGCAGGAAACGTGGTCACTTCCGGGCTCAGGTACAGCCTGGGATGCTGCTGGGCTACCACGGCCGCAAGTGACTCCCCCATCCGTCCGGCCGCTGCCATCTCCTTGACGTGAGAGGAGGGCGCCGGCGTGTTGCATGCAACGCACACGGCTTGGCCGGCACGGGTCTGCTCGGTCTGCTCCGCCACGTCGCGGGCGTCCTTGCCCGATACGATGTCCCAGATCAGCCGGTTATTGGCGTCAATGCGGGGAACCGCGGCCACGGCGCCGCCCATCAGCTTGCGCAGCCACGTTTGCCTGACCAGCGGCACCGGTGCGGCGCAGCCGGGACGCCGGCAGGGGACGGTGCGCGCCCAGATGTAGGCGATCGGCTCGGTGAGGCGGTCGTGGGCAGCTTCGCCGCCGAACAGGAGTGTCTGCGCGGCTACCGCCGGGTCCGCCTCGGGGACCGAGATCGGGGGATAGATGTCGCCAACGTCCCGCCGCATCCGCTCCTTCAGGACTTCGCTCCACCGTTCGAAATCATCGGCAAGCCTGGCGCCGAACTGCTGCGGGTACACCAGCGTGCATAACTCGATCAGATGCGCCACCGGGTTGTAGTCGATGGCGTGGCTCTCGCAGCCGAGGCGCGCCGCCTCCAGCGGTATCGCACCGCCGCCGGCAAACGGATCGAGCACTTTCGGCGCTCGCCCGCCGTTGAGTTCCCTGATGCGAACGGCGGCCTTGCTGACCGTCTCCGGCTCCGGCCGGTACGCCGCCAACTGCCCGACGAACCCCGCAGCCTCCTCACGTTCCTCGTCGCTACGCGGCATCGGCGCGAGCGCCGCATAAATCGCTGCGCGCATCGCCGTAATCGGCTTCCGTCCAGGCCAGTAATGCACCAGCGCCACGTACCGCCGCGGATGCAGCTTCTCCCGCGACGCGATCTCGCTGAGCACGTTCAACGGCAGATAATCCTCGATCAGCCGCCGATCTTCGCCCGGCAACGTCACCCGGCCGGTCGTCCGGCGACGCACACGACGCCGGTGGCGGCAGTCGGCACTATTCCTTCTCGACGTCCGGCCGGCGGCTCAGCAGCGCCTCGAGTTCGGCAAGCCGCGCCTCCGCCGCCCGGCGCGCGGCCGCTTCCTGCCGGCGCGCAGCCGTTTCCTGCCGCAGGCGGGCTTCCGCCGCCTGACGCGCGGCCGCTTCCTCCCGGCGGGCGGCCGCTTCTTGCCGGACGCGGTCCTCCGCCGCTTGTCGTGCGGCCGCTTCTTCCCGGCGCGCGGCCGCTTCCTGCAGGAGTTGGTCGTCGGTCTCCGCCAAGTCCGGCAGATCCTCCCCCGTCTGCGGATCGTGGAACCGCAGCCGCTCCTCCGCCACCTGCGCCCGCAACTCCAGTCCCAGCACCTCGCTCCGCAGCGCCAGCGTTCCGTCCGCCAACTCCCGCACCGGCAGCGGCTCGTAGTCGCGGTCCGCCAACGCCAACCCCTGCAGCGGCGGGTCCAGATAGTCCCGCGTCGGATCGTACTGGCAGTACTCCCGCACCCCCAGCCGCCGATACAACCGCCGCTTCTCGTGGTCCTCCCGCCACGTACTCTTCGACGTGATCTCCAACACGAAGTCCGGCGCCTTCGGTTCCTTCCACAGAAAGTACGACGAGCGCTTGACGTCGCGCGCCCCGAACACCACGAACACGTCCGGCGCCACACTCTTGCGTTCGTTGTCCTCTTCGTAATAGATCAACAGGTTCCCGGATACGTACACGTCCGGGTCGTTGCGAAAGTAGCGCCGCAGCCGGTCCACGGCGTAGATGAGCGGGTGCAGTTGAAAGTCGCTTTCGGCCATCGGCTTGCCGTCGGAACTGGGGTAGTCAACCGCCGCCGCTACCGGCGCGCTGAGTGAACTTGCCATCGACCACGCCTCCTGACGCCGCCCATCATAGCACGCCGCCCCCCGCCGCAACAGGGCGGATGACCTGCGGGCCTTCATCGCCGAGCACGCCGCCGTGCTCAAGACCATCGACGGAAGCTGACCAATCAGGCGAGCCGCCGGCCGAGATCGACCGGCGGACGGCGGCGGCGGGGAACGGCGCGCGCTGCCGCAGGGCCAGCTCGCGGCAGAAGGTCCAGAACGGCAGCACGCGGGCGATGACTCGTCGCTCCCGGCGCCGAGCAGCGACAGCGCGAAGGTCGTCTTGCCGACTTGGCGCGGGCCGCCCACGAACACCATGCGCGCGGCAAGGTCGGCGGTGACCGCGGGGGCGAGGTAGCGGGGCGCTGATGGTTTGGTTGGTCGTGGTGGATTGACGATCGGACCCGGTCAAGGTAGAAGTGTGGGCATGGCGGTCACGAGCCAGCCGGCGCCGGCGGCGCCGACAGCGTCCCTGTTGCGCGGTGAGCGGGAATATCTGCGGCTTACCGACCACACCAATCGCGTGGTCGAGCTCGCCGGCGGCCGCATGCAGGAGTTGTCCATGCCGACCGATACGCATCAGGCCGTGCTCCTGTTCCTGTACCTGCGGTTCCACGGCTACCTGGAACCGCGCGGCGGCGTCGTCAGAGTCGCCCCGTTGCGCCTGCGAGTCCGCGAAGGCACGTTCCGCGAACCGGACGTGCTGCTCCTCCGCGACCGCTCCGACCCGCGCCGCCAGGACCGCTACTGGTTGGGCGCGGATCTGGTGGTAGAGGTCGTGAGCCCGGATGACCCGGACCGCGACCTGGTGGAGAAGCGCGCCGACTACGCCGCGGCCGGCATCCCGGAGTACTGGATCGCCGACCCGCGCGGCGAGTCCGTCACGGTCCTCACCTTGCAGGGCATCTACGTTGAGCACGGCACTTTCGCGCGGGGGGAGACGGCTACCTCACCGTTGCTGCCCGGTTTCACCGCGGACGTCGGCGCGGTCTTCGACGCCCCGGAGTCCGGCGCCTGAACGGCGTTTGGCGACCGCCGTCCCGCCGTAGAGCGCGTAGGTATGCCCCACACTGGTCACTCGTCGGCATGATCGGCGGCATTGCCGAGGCATCCCATCTCCCGGAGAAATCGTGACGGCTCCTTTCTCCATCCCCGGTACGACCGCGCCCGCGACAGAATCAACCGCTGCCGGACGCGGGTGATAGCCACGAAACACTCTCGGCGCTCTTCCTCGATGCCAGCCTCACTCTTGATGCTGCGCCAGGATGGCAGGATTTCCTCCGCCAATCCGATCAGGTATACGGTGTCGAATTCCCGCCCCTTGGCGCGATGAATGGTCATCAGCGAGGGTGCGCCCGATGGCGGTCCGGCTTCCTTTGTTCGCAAGTGAAGCTCCTGCAGGAAACGGTCGAGCGAGGAATGCCCGTGAACGCCGCGGATTTCGCGGGAGAGTCGCCGCCACGCACTCAGGTCATCCTTGAGGTCGTCGTCCGGATCGTGGCGCTCGAAGTACGTGAGCACCTGGCCGACAGCGGCGGCGGGCGTAATGGCTCCGGCGGCGAGTTGCGCGATCGGGGCAACCAGGGATTGGCCGCCGCCTGCGGCTCCGGCTTCTTCGACGCCGTCAATCCATGCCGACAGCCACGTGACGCCTTCGGATTCCGATCTGGACGCGATCTTCCCCCGGTCCACCTGCGCTTCTGAGAACTGTTCGAACGACCGGAGGAGCACCGCCATGTTGCGCCGGTCCATCGGGCGCTGAACCTGCTCCAGGCAGGCGACGAGCCAGCGCATTTCGGCGGAAGCGAAGTCCCCGCGCCGCACGTCGAGATACGCCGCAACGTTGCGCTTTCTCAGGGCGTCACGGATGGTCTGCAGCGGCGCCCGGTTTCGGGCCAGCACTGCGGCGCCGCTCCGCTCCGTGGGGCGCAGGCCTGCGATCTCGTCGGCAACACCGGCGATTTCTTGCGCGTCGGTGGCGAACTCCAGGCATCGGATCGGCGCACCGTTCGGGCTCGCGGAATGGCCGATCGTTGCGGTCGCCGGGCGCTTCGCTCGCACGCGGTTGGCGTTGTAGACGACCAGGCGATTCGCGGCCTCGACGATGTCCGGCGGACAGCGGAAGTTCGTCGGCAGTTGAATCACCTCGCAGCCGAAGTCCCGCACCAGGTCGCGGATGCGGCGCACGTTGGCGCCGTTCCATTCGTAGATCGTCTGATCGTCGTCGGCGACGGCCATGACTTCGCGGAAGCCCCCGCCCGCCATGCGCCGAAACAGCTCGTACTGGGCGCGGTTGGTGTCCTGGAATTCGTCGACCAGCCAATACCGGTAGGCCGTCTGGTAGTGCCTGGCCATTGCCGGGTAGCCGAACAGCCGATGCGCCTCCAGGAGGAGCGAGCCGAAGTCCAGCGCGTTGGCGCGGCGGAGTTCGTCCTCGTACCGGCGGTAGGCTTGCGCGACGCGGGCGGCATTCTCGGCTACCTCGCCGTTCATGGCCGCCAGATGCCGTTCCGCCTGCTCCGGCTCCACGAGCCGGTCCTTGAGATGATCTATCCACGGCAGCAGCCACCCGGCGTCGCTCGTATGCCGTGCGCCGCCGCGGCGCAACGCGTCGCTCAGTACCGCGTGCCGGTCCGCCGGCTGCGAATAGATCGCGAAGTCGGTCTTGATGCCGAGGTGGACACCGTGCAGCCGCAGCACTTCGGCGCAGAAGCTATGGAAGGTGGCGATGGTGGCGCGTCCTTCGAGCCCGGGCGCCAAGTTGGCGACCCGGCTTGCCATCGCGTGCGCCGCGGCGTTGGAGAAGGTCAGCGCAAGGATACGGAACCGCCGGTCGCGGGACGCATCGAGCAGGCGGGCAACGCGGCACGTGAGCACGCGCGTCTTGCCGGAGCCCGGGCCGGCCAGCACAAGGAGGGGGCCGCCGTTCCAATCCACGGCTTGGCGCTGGATGTCGGTCAATTCGGCGAGCGACGATTCCAGCGGGGCGCCTGTCACCGGAGCCCCCTCAAGTCGCCGACTGCCTCGCGGAACGCACGAACACTGTGGTTTCGCCCAGATCGACGGCGAGGTGACGGATCGATCGGAAGTTGCGGATCTCGATCCGGGTTATGCGCACTCCTCCTCCTGCTCGCGCGCGGCCTGCTCGATGGCGGCGGCCGGGACGTCATAGTAACGGGAAAGGGCGGCTTCCTGCTTGGCGTGGTCGAGCCGGCGGGCGGGGTTGCGGATCATCAGCGGGCGCGGGGCAGGGGCGTCCAGCGGGTCCCACACCACGTAGAGCCAGTAGGTATCGCCGAGTTGCTGCGCCCGGTACCATTCGTTGGTGGTGAGGCGGATCGGCCGGCCGCGGCGGCGGCCCTTTACCTCAATGCGGCGCACGCCGGCCACCGGATCGCGGTAGCCGGTCTGCGCGTCCGGCGGCGCCAAGCTGCGGACGTCGAATCCGATCTTCTGGTGCCCGACGCGCGTGCACTCGCGGCCGCGGCTCTCCTCGTAGGCGATGACCACGTCCTCGGCGGCGCGTTCGATCCGTTGCCGCAGCCTGGCGTCCGGTTCGCCGGCAGCATCGCCCGGCGCGCCGCCGGCGCCCGCCGCGTCCGGCGGCAGCACCAAGCAACTGGCCAGGCGCCGGGCCGGGCCGTGGCGGGCGACGCGCAGCCGTTCGATCCCGGCCAGCCGCCCGGCATGGGTGCGCTGCAGGTCCTCAAGTTCGCGCTCCGCCTGCTGCCGAGCCAGAGCTACCTGCGGCTCGCTCCGCTCGCGGGCGCGCAGGTCCATCACCCGGTCCTGCGCCGCCCGCCGCCGCGCCGTGAACGACTTCTCCAGGTACTCGCGCGCCACGTCCGCATAGCGCCCGCGCTCGCGTTGCGCGTCCCGCCGCCGCTCCATCTGGACCGTCGCCTTCACGTAGTCGTCGATGGGCCGCAGATCGGCTTCCGGGAGCGCCGCCGGCGGCTGCGGATGCGCGGGCAGGTCGAGCAGCGCGTCCGCCGGCGCCACGCAATAGCCGGCATCACCGTCAGCGCCGGTCTCCTCCCGCACCGCCACCAGCTCCGCGTGCACCACCGCCGCGCCGCCGCCGGGGGCGTGCCCGCGGACCGCGATCTCGTAGAAGTGGAGCCGGTACGGCGCCTCGGCGGCGGCGTCCACGTATACCGCCGTGCGGCCCACCAGCTCCCGCAGCAGCTCCTGCATCTTCTCGTCCATCGCTCCGTACAGCGGATGGCCGGGGCCGAGCAGCACCGCGTCCTGGTGCGCGGCCTGCTCCAGGTGCTCCTTGTAGCAGGTGAGCTTGCGGTAGCCGCCCTCCGGCTTGCCGAGCCGGCGCACCGACGCCAGGCGCTCCGAACGCAGTTCGGCGCGCACGCGGACGATCCGCCACAACCCGTCGGCGCGCGCTTCCACGCGCTGGCCGACCGCCGCCGCCGCGTTGAGGAAGTGAGACTCGACGTAGCGCGGCATCAACCGCCGCTCCTCCGCCTCCAGGTTGGCCTGCGCGAAGGCCGGGAAGTCGACGTGGGCGCGCGCCAGGGCGATGCCGCTCGCGTCCTCGTACTGTTCCAGCAGCCGCGGATCGACCTGCTCGATCTCATCGAGATACGTCTCCAGCCGCCGCGGTTCGTACGCCACTTCGCGCAGCATCTCCGGCAGGTCGATCCGGTTGAGCGCGAGCACCTCGCCCACCACGTCGAACACGCGGTCCCCGAGCGCGCTCCGCATCCGCTCCAGCTTGCTCAGCAGCCGCTCCAGGATGCGGCCCTCGATCACCGGCTGCCCATCCTCCGACGAGGCGGCGACGAAGTTGAAGGCGTACACGTCGCGCGCCTGCCCGATGCGGTGGATGCGCCCCAGGCGCTGCTCCAGGCGGGTCGGGTTCCAGGGCAGATCGTAATTGATCAGCAGATGGCAGAACTGCAGGTTGATGCCTTCGCCGGCGGCCTCGGTGGCCACGCACACCTGCCGGCCGGTCAGGAACGCATCCTGCGTCCGGCGGCGTTCCTGCGGGTTCATTCCGCCGTGGATGGCGCAGGTGGAGTAGCCCCACGCTTCGAGGTGCTCCCGCAGGTAGTCGAGGGTGTCGCGGTGCTCGGTGAAGATGAGCAGCTTGCCGCGCCCATCCTGCAGCTCGGCGAACTCCGCCCGCTCCAGGCACTCCCGCAGCGCGCGCAGCTTGGAATCGCGCCCGCCGGCGCGAACGCGGCCCACGCGCGCCGCCAGCTCGTCGAGCGCGGCGACTTCCGCCCGGAGGTGATCGAGCTCGACCAGCGCGGTGACTTCGCCGGTGAGCTGGTCGCGGGCATCATCATCCAGGTCGTCCTCGTCCTGTTCGGGGTCGGTCCGGCGGCCGGCGAGTTGGGCAAGGCGCCGCGCCCGCGCGGCCGGCGGCAGCCGTTCCAGGTCGGCCAGCAGGTCCCGGAGCCGCCCCTGCCGGCGGCGCAGCGACTCGTGGATGGCGCGGGTGGAACTGGCCAGGCGGCGCTGAAACACGGTGCGCACCAGGGCGACGCTGTTCTTGCGGCGCCCGCTCGCGTGCGGCAGGAACTCGTTGATGTACGCGGTGACCGCCTGGTAGACCGCGTACTCCTCCGGTCCGAGCTCGAAGCTGACGGTGCCGACGCGGCGGTCCGGGAACAGGCGGCGGCCGTGCCCGTCCTTCAGGTCTTCCTTGAGCCGGCGCAACGCCCACGGGCAGTCGTCGCCGAGTCGCAGGACGTCGCGCCGAATGGCGCCGGCCGCGGCGCCGAAGCGGTGCGGTTCCGGGAACAGATCGCGGTCGAGCAGGCGGATGAAGTGGGCAAAGCGGTCGTCGTCGCCGTGGTGCGGGGTAGCGGTGAGCAACAGCAGGTTGTCGGCGTGCTCGGAGAGCCGTTCGGCAAGCTGATACCGCATGGTGCGCTCGATCTCGTCGCCGCGGCCCGCCGCGCGCTTGGTGAAGGCCGCGCACTTATGCGCCTCGTCGATGATCACCAGGTCCCAGCGCTGCCGCCAGACCCGCTCCCGCACTTCGTCGCGCTTGGCGTAGTCGATGGAGGCGATCACCTGCGACTCCCGTTCCCACGGGTTGAGCGTCTGCCCGCGGTCGTTGGCGGAGTCGATGATCGGGAACGGTTCGTTGAAGAAGCGCAGCAACTCGTCCTGCCACTGGATGGTGAGCGGCGCGGGAACCAGGATCAGGCAGCGCTCGATCGCCGCGCGCAGCTTCAGTTCCTTGATGAGGAGGCCGGCCATGATCGTCTTGCCGGCGCCGGGATCGTCGGCGAGCAGGAAGCGCAGCCGCGGCTGCGGCAGCATCTTGCGGTACACCGCCTCGATCTGATGCGGCAGGGTGCGGATGCCGGACAGGCTCACCGCGAACTGCCGGTCGTAGGCGTGGGCCAGCCGGATGCGGGCCGCCTCGACCAACAGCCGCAATCGGTCGGCGTCGACCGGCTGCGCCGTGCGAGGGGCGTCCGCTTCGCCCGCCGCGCCGAACGCCGCCGCGGCTTCCGCGGCGGAAATCACCGCCTCGTCGAGCGTGCCGTCGGGCAGGCGCACCCGGCATTCGTAGCCGGCGGAGCCGTCCGCGCCGAGCGCCCGGACCGCTTCCAGGACAACCGGCCCGTCAAAGTGGCCCGGCAGGGAAATACGGCGCCCGGCGAGGCGCGATGTATCCCCCACCGCACGTGCCGCCAGCGTGTCCACGGCCCGCAAATATAACCCGGAACGTGCGGAACAGACAGAACGGCGCCCGGCGGCGGCTTGGCGTTGTCCGTGCAAGACAATAGAATAGACCTGTGCGGCGGCATGATCCGGATCGGGATTGACACCGGGGGGACGTTCACCGATCTGGTGGCGTTCGCGCCGGACGGCGGGAGCCTGGCGTTCCATAAGGTGGCGTCCACGCCGGACGACCCGGCGCGCGGCATAATTCGCGGCATCCGGGAAATCGTGGACCGCATCGGCGCCCGCGCGGAGGAGATCGAGCTGCTGGTGCACGGCACCACGGTGGCGACCAACGCGGTGCTGCAGCGCGCCGGCGCGCGGGTGGCGTTGATCACGACCGCCGGCTTCCGCGACGTGCTGCAGATCCATCGGCAGGACCGCCCGCGGCTGTACGACCTGCGCGGCCGGCGCGCCCGGCCGCTGGTGCCGCGCGCGTTGCGCTACGAGTTGCGCGAGCGCGTGCGCTTCGACGGCAGCGTGCAGACGCCGCTCGACCACGCGCAGCTGGACGGCCTGATCGACGCGTTGCGCCGGGAGGGGGTGGACGCGGTTGCCGTGGGGCTGCTGCACAGCTACGCCAACCCCGCGCACGAGCAGGCGGTGGGCCGGGCGCTCGCCGAACGCCTGCCGGAGGCGGCGGTGTGCCTGTCGCATGAGCTGGCCGGCGAGCAGGGCGAGTACGAGCGCTTCAGTACTTGCGCCATGAACGCCTTCGTGCAGCCGGTGGTCGCGCGCTATCTGGGGCGGCTGGAACGGAGCCTGGCCGCGCACGGCGCCGCCGCGCCGCTGTTCATCATGAAGTCCAGCGGCGGCGTGACCTCGGCGCAGGCCGCCGCCCGCCGCGCCGTGGAGACCGTGCTGTCGGGCCCGGCGGGCGGCATCGTGGCCGGCGCCGCGGTGGCGCGCGGGGACGCCGACTACCGCAACCTGATTACCGCAGACATGGCCCGGAGAACGCCTCATGAGCACGCCGCCCCCGCCGGATCCGGTCACCCTGGAGATCATGCGCAACCGTTGGAAGGGAATCGCCGAAGAGTGCTGCGCGGCGCTGGTGCGGGCGAGCCATTCGACCAACATCAAGGACCGCCGCGACTGCTCGGGTCGAAGCTGTCGATCCACAGGAAGAACGGCCGCATAGCGTGGTTGTCGTCGAGCCAGTCGCACGCCGCGCGGAAGACGCGCGCGCAACTGTAGTCGTCCGCCGACCGCCGGTGGCGCTGATTGAGCAGATAGTTGACCAGCGCCGCTCCGTCGGTTCCACGGCTCGTTCGGTGACTGTGTTGATTTGCGACTGCAATCAGTCCCCATAGCGCTATAGCGAGCTCGGCTCGGCATTGCGAAGTAAGGGGCGCCGACTTCTTATCGTGGGCACCTGCTATCGGTTGGCTACCAGCCATCCGGGTCGATTTGTCGAAGCACCAGCTAGCGTATCGGCATCCGATTTGTCCGCTTTCGGGACACTCAAGAGGAAGTTTTTTCCGGGCGCCACAGAACCCGATGATGTTGTATCGTTATCTTCCGCTTGCTCGGGGAGCCCTAACAACAGGCATAGCAACGGAAGCGCGAAGCGAAGAGGGTGAGCTGCGAGAGCGCGCTCATCACGTGCCACAGTATACGACTGAGTCTTCTTCTTTGACCCAGCCGTTGGTTGAGTTGGGTCTGGTACCGCCGACTCGGAAATTGTTCCAAGATAGTGACACCCATCAATCGGAACCGATATCTTGCGGTTCTAACGACTCAATGTGGAATTAGACTTCCCCTCTCGGTGCCGAAGTGCACGCGGCGTCGTCCTGCCACAGCTTGAGTTGCACCAGTTGCTCCGGTTCGTCGATCCGGTCGCTGTACTCCAGCCGCACCCCCGTCCCGCCCGGCGCCAGCCGCCAATTCGGCGCCAACGGCACCCGCCCCTCGCGGTCCGCGTCCGCCGGCAGCAGCGACGCCAGCACCGCCGCCCGCGTCGCCACCAGCGGGCGCCGCGTCCACCAGACGTGCAGGTAGTAGGTGGGAGGCAGCGCCGTCATCGACCGGCGCTCGCGGATGCTCTCCTCCCCAAGCGCCCCAATCGGCAGCCACCGCTCAATCAGCCGCGTATCACTCATATCCCAGGTACCGCAATGGCGAGCCGTGTCAAATACACGTTCGGAGGGCCGGCGGCTGTTTACGACGTCCAGTCGAAGACTACGCCTACGTACTCGTCTTTGCGGGTGCGCAGGCTGGCGTAGACCGCGGGGGCGTCGTCGGGGCTCACGACGTGGGTGATCAGCTCGCGCATCCGCAGCCGGCCGGTCTGCTGCAGCCACCACGCGACGCGCGAGTTGCGCTCCAGGGAGTGCTTGACGTTGGGATCGTGCAGGACGGGATAGCGCCACTCGTGCGCTCCCTTGAGGGTGACGCAGCCCTGCGGCCAGAGATGCACGCCCTGCAGCAACGCCGTGAGGTCGCCCTGCGCCTCTCCCCGCGGCGTGCCCAGGAGGATCAACTCTCCCCGCTTGCCCACCCATTCCATCTCGCCGGCGATGGCGCGCGGGTTGCCCGTGGCGTCGATCACGGCGGCGGCGCCCTCACCGCCGGTCAGCTCCTCGAGGCGCGCCGCGGCGTCTTCCTGCGCGGCGTTGACGGTCTGCTCAATGCCGCACTTCCGGGCCAGGGCGATGCGCCCGGCGCTCACGTCCACTCCGATCACGCGGCCGCCCTGGATCTGCGCGAGCTGCGCCGCCAGATTCCCCACCGCGCCGAGTCCGGCCACCGCCACGAAGTCGCCGGCTTCTATGTCGGAGACCCGGATGCTGGTGAACGCAACCGTGGCCAGGCGCGTCATCGCCGCCACCGCTCCGTCGATTCCCTCCGGCACCGGCAGCAGGAAGTCACCCTGCTTGCGGCGGTTGTATGACTGGTGGCCGCCGTAGTGCAGCACTACCTCGCCTTCGCGCAAACCGCTCACGGCGCCGCCCAGCGCCGCGACGCGCCCGACCGTCGCGTAGCCCGGCACGCGCGGCAGCGAGAACCAGGCTTCCCTGCCGGCAAGGCAGGCGAGCTCGGTGCCGGCGCTCACCACCGAGTAGAGCGACTCGATGAGAAGCTCGTCCCGGCCCAGGCCATCGGTACTGACCTCTTCCTGCTGAACCTCCACCGTCTGCGGCGCGGTAAAGACGATCTTGCGGTTGCTGCGTTGCATCACGGAACAGTAGCCTAACTGCGCGGCTTGCGGGAGTTGTACTCCTCGTGGGTTTCAACTCGCGCCGGCGTCACGGTGCCGTTGGAAACGCGGCACACCATGCGGTAGCTGCGCGTCACCGGGATGCTGACGATGTTGCGGTCATGCTGCAGCCGTTTGCCGGTAAACTCGCGGTAGTCGCGTCCCTCCGCAAGCGCCTGAATAATCTCCCGAGACTTTTCCACGATGTTGCGCGGTAGCTTGGTCAGGTCAATCGGGTCCGCGGCGAAGGTCTGCTTCCACTCGTCCTTCTGCTGCCGCTTCAGACGCCGGCCCTGCTCCTGCTTGGCGCATTGGTGACAGAACTGCCCAAAACCGCGATGACCACAAGGAAAGGTGCGTTTTCGCTTCGGCATAGCGGATACCTACTCTGCGCCGCCGGCGGCGGCCGCCGCCAGATGGCGGGCGAGCTGGTCGCGGAAACGCACCTCGCTGTTGTCGCGCGGCGCGTAACCGATGACGCGGCGCGCGTTGGCGATACTCCAGAAGGCGTGGGAGTTGTTGCTGATGCCGTAGAACACCTGAAACGGCACCCCGCGCTCGTCGCGGACGTCCTCGGTCTCAATGCTCTTGACGATGAGCTGCACCAGGTCGCGGCGGCTCAGGTACACCGCCAGCCCGCGCCGCACTTGGCGCATGTTGCCCGGTTCGGCCCGCTCCAGATCATCCTCCCGCGGCCCGCCGATCCGAATCTGCACGTTCTCCACCGCCGGCGCGTCGGGTGCGCCCTGGGCGAAGATGAACCCCAGGTGCTCATAGGTAGCCTTGGCCCAGCCGTAATAGCCGACCGCGCGCTCCTGCATCTCCGGTGTGACCACGTCCCAGGAGCCGTCCAGGATCAACGACTCGTAGTAGTCAGCGGCGTGGTTGGAGCTGATCATCACCACCCGCCGCACCCCTTCCTCGCGCGCCGTCTGACAGACGTTGTAGGCCATCGCCACGTTGGTGAACTCGGAGCGGAACCGCGCTTCGTTCTGCGCGGCTATGCCGCCGTCTCCCGCCGGCGCCCCCGGGTGCACGAACGCGCAATGCACCACCGCGTCCGCGCCGGCGAAGTGGGCGCGGTAAGTGTCGCGGTCCTGTTTCGTCAGGTCCGCCACCTCCACCCCCTCCACCGGATTGCCGTTGCGGTCCTCCCGGCGCAGGTCCAGCAAGGTCGGGTCGTAGCGGCGGCGCAGGTCCGGCAGCATCAGGCCGGCAACGTAGCCGGCGGCGCCGGTAATCACCACCCGCCGCCGCGCTGCTTTCGCAGTTGGGTTACTCATCGCTACGGTACCAGCACCACGCGGCCGTCGACGCGGCCGGCGTGCAGCTCGGCGAACACCTCGTTCACCTCCGCCAGCGGCCGGCGCGATATTGGCGGCGGCTCGATGCGGCCGGCGCGGCGCAGTTCGATCAGCTCGCGCAGGTCCTCGGGGGTACCCAGGTGCGAACCGCGCACCGCCAGCAGCTTGTAGACGTAATCGGGCACCGGCACGGAAAGCGCCCCGCCGAACATGCCCACCACCACGTGGGTGCCGCCGCGCCGCAACGAGTCAATCGCCATCTGCGAAGTATCCGGCTTGCCCACGAAGTCCACCGAGGCGGCGACGCCGGCCCCGCCACCGCTCTGCTCCTTGAGGCGGCGCCCGGCGTCCGGGTCGGCGGAGTCGATGGCGGCGTCCGCGCCGTTGGCCTCGGCCAGCGCCCGCTTCGCGGGGCTGACGTCAGCCACCACGATGCGCGCCTCGGTCATGATGCGGGCAACGCGCAAGGCGCTCAACCCGACGCCGCCGGCGCCCACCAGCAGCAGCGTGTCGCCGGCGCCGATGCGGCCCAGCGTGCCGGTGCTCTCCGGGTTGGTGGTGAGGGCGCGCTTCACCGCCGCGTACCCGGTGATGCCGGCGCAGGCGTAGGTAGCGGCCACCTCCGCGGCAACGCCGTCGTGCGGCTGCAGGTAGCGCGGGTGCGGCACCAGCAGGTAGTCGCTGAAGCCGCCGTCCACGCGCGCCCCCAGGTAGCGCCCGCGCTCGCACAGGATGTCCTCCTCGCGCAGGCACGCCGCGCAACCCCGGCATCCGACCCACGGCCACACCACCCGGGGCGCGCCGACCGCCACTCCCGCGGCCGCCGGATCGTCCACCTCCGGCCCCACCGCGGCCACGGTGCCGACCGGCTCGTGCCCGAGGGTGAGCGGAAGCCGCACCCCCAGGTCGGCCAGCACGCGCCGGCGGCCGCCGCCCAGGCCGAAGTACCCCTCGTGGATGTGCAGGTCGCTGTGGCACACGCCGCACGTCTCCACCTGCAGCAGCACCTCCGTGCCCTGCGGGTCGGGCGTGGGATAGGTGCGTCTCTCCAGCGGCCGGCCCCACTCCACCACCTGATAACTAGTCATGCCCCGATCATAGCACCCCGCCATTGTCCGCGTCACGGGGAGGCCCGCCGGGGCCGGGCACGCCTGCAATGTTCGGCCCCAGCCGGTTGAGCAACGGCTTGCCGGCATGCCACCGTGGCACGATGAAGGCACGGAGCATCGAGTACCAGCCGGGCGGCGGCGTGCGGCTGGTGGAGGTCGCCGCATCGCCGTGGTCGGCTGCGGCTTCATGGGGCTGATGCTGTTGCAAGGGCGTCGTCACCCTCGACTCATGATGGCCGAAACGACCGGATTGAAGCGCAGGTGACGCAAGGCGCATGATAGACAACAGATGACACGAACCAAGCCGCGCGCTGCCCCGCGCACGTTCTCGACCGTGGACGCGCGGCCAACGCCGCACGGAGTCCTTGCCTCCCTTGCCGTCGACCGTACGTCACTCCCTCAGAGCAGTCTCGACATCGCCCATCGCGTACGTACCAACCCGTTTCCGTGGACCGGCCAGTTTTCTCCGCAGCTCGTTCAGCAGCTATTGGAGGCCTATGCGCCGCCCGCCGGGGTAGTCCTGGACCCGTTCGTGGGCAGTGGCACGTCCCTGATCGAGTCGGCGCGGCTGGGGCTCGCGGCCTACGGAAGCGAACTCAACCCCGCGGCGGCGATACTTTCCCAGGTGTATGAAGCGGTCAACCTGGACTCCCGTCATCGGGCCGAGGCGCTCGCCGTCGTTCGCGAGCGTCTCTTTGACGCGATCGGCTCGCCGTACGGTCCGTTGTTCTGCGATCGGGCGCCCGGTCCGGCTGACCGAGCCGCTCTCGAGGCCGCGCTCGTGCGCCTGTGGCGCGATTCAGCGACCGGCATAACGCGAAAGCTGGCCGCGGCCCTGATCGTGCTGTGCGACTTTCATCAACGACACCTCGATGCGGACAAGGTGCGCAAGACGTGGTCGCGGCTTGAAGACACCGTGCGCGGCCTGCCGGAGTCGCCGTGCCCCGTCGTCGCGCGCCACGCCGACGCCCGAGCGCTGCCGGTCGAGTCGGGCACGATCGACATGGTACTTACTTCGCCGCCATACATCAACGTCCACAACTACCATCAGCAGTTCCGCCGATCGGCGGAGGCGCTCGATTGGGACGTTCTGTCCTTTGCCCGCTCCGAGATCGGGGCGAACCGCCAGAATCGCGCGAACCGTTTTCTAACCGTCATCCAATACTCTCTGGACATGGCGCTGGCACTGAGGGAATTGGCGCGAGTCGCTCGGCCCGGCGCTCGCCTGATCCTCGTCTTGGGTCGCGAGTCGTTCGTGCGCGGAGGCCGCTTTTTCAATGGCGAGTTGGTAGCCGAGATCGCCGTGCGGTGTAACGGATTGACGATTGAGAAGCGACAGGAGCGGATGTTCCGCAACCGTTACGGGACCGACATCTATGAAGACATTCTGCACTTCAGCGCCACGGACGACGCCCCCGGCGAGCCTTCCTCGCTAGCTGCCGCGCGCGACATTGCTGCCGGAGCGCTAACCGCGGCTCGCCCGTCCATACCAGCCGGACAACGCTCCGGGGTCGACGATGCCCTCGCGCGTGTCGATAGCGTTTCGCCTTCTCCCATGCCCGCGTCTTTTCGGCGCTCGCAAACCGTCAGTTAGCGAATGGCTCATCCTACTCCTCACGGCGACAAGCTCCGCGCACTTCTCGAAAACGTAAAGTTGCCTGAGAATGACCGCCCAAGAATCGAGTCCGCGGTTGAGAAGTACAATGCCTGGATCGTGGACATGAAGCGGGTCACCGGCTCTGGCAGTCAGCTCGTAGAACCTCTCACAGCAACGCTGAACCGCTACAAGCAGTTCGTGGATCTAAATCTGGTGTTTGACAGCGGAGAGGACTTTCTGTACCGGCAGAAAGGCCAACTCAAACTTGACAACACGGCCCTTGAAGAATTTCTTCCCTGGCTCGTCGGCCGGGTATTTGCCGACAGTCTCGCTGACTTGGGGCTGACTCTTGGACCGACGAATGCGTTTTCCCAAGTGCGCTTCGATTCGCACGTTCGTGCCGCGACGGCCGGCGGAGGTATGGCGATTCGGTCGAAGAACCATGATTTCGCGTTGGCTCGCCCGTTGTTCCTTAAGGCATCTCACTACGACGACTTCCGACATCCGCGAGAAGCACGAACCCATCTGGCGTACGTGGCCGCCGAGGTCAAGACCAATCTCGACAAGACGATGTTCCAGGAGGCTAGTGCGACCGCCTACGACCTGAAACTAGCGTTGCCCAATTCCCGTTATTTTGTGCTATGCGAGTGGCTGGACATGATCCCGATTAGTACCGCCGTAACTGCAATCGAGGAAGTAATCGTGCTACGCAAGGCGCGGCGCATTCCGGCGGACGTTAGAGCACGCTTCTCGACGGCTGGAGGTAGATCAGCAAACAGAGATCTGTTCGAGGAGTACTTGACCTCCAACCCCTTCAGAGCGGATGTTTTCCGGCACTTCCTGACCCACCTGGAGCGGCTGTTGAATGACGCGGACGAGCAGGACATTCTCAGCCGCGGCTGGTTCTGATGGCGGCGGGGCGGAGTTTCGGCTATCGTGGGCTGCCGTGAGTGAGGGGGAGATTCGGGCGGGGCCGCATGAACGGGTGCACTGTCCGGTGGCGGTGCCGGAGATGGGGCGCGCGGCCGCGGCCGGCGCGGTGTTGCGGGTCGGCGGCGGCGAACGTGGCGCGCCGTTGCAGCGGGACGGCGACGGAGCGTGGTGTGTCCTGCCCTACCTGCTGGCGGGGGCCACGGAGCGGGTGACGGTGCAGCGCGCGGCCCCCGGCGCCGGCGGCGGGGTGCGGGTCAGCGACCGCGGGACGTATCTGGAGGTGACGCTGGATGGCGCGCTCTGGTGCCGCTACCACTACGCGGCGCATCCGGTGCGCTCGTTCCTGCATCCGGTCATCGGGCCGTACGGCCTGCCGATGACCCGCGCCTGGCCGCTCGCCGACCTCCCCGGCGAGACCACCGACCACGTGCACCACCGTTCGTTCTGGGTGGCCCACGGCCTGGTGAACGGCGTCGACTGCTGGAGCGAGGCCGACGGGCACGGCTTCCAGGTGCACGGCGGCTTCGAGGAGCTGCGTAGCGGTCCGGCGTTCGGGCGCGTCGTACAGCGCGTGAACTGGCGCGCCGGCGCTGCCGGTGGCCCCGCCGCTGCCCCGGCACTGCTGGAAGAACGCCGCACGCTGACCTTCTGGAACACGCCTGCCGCGGCGCGGCTGCTGGATCTGACCGTCTCCCTCCACGCCGCCCACGGCGCGGTGACCTTCGGCGATACCAAGGAGGGCGGGTTCTGCGCCATACGCCTCCGCGACGACCTGACCGAGCCGCGCGGCGGCATCATCAGCAATGCCTACGGGGCGCTCGGTGAGGCCGAGACCTGGGGCGGGCGCGCGCCGTGGGTGGACTACTCCGGTAGCGTGACCGATCCGGCGGGCGTGGCCCGCAACGTCGGAGTGGCGATCTTCGACCACCCGCGCAACCCCTTTTACCCTACCCACTGGCACGTGCGCGGCTACGGGCTGTTCGCCGCCAATCCGTTCGGGTTGGCCGACTACGGCAGCGGCTACCGCCGCCGCGGCGACTGGACCCTGGCCGCGGGTGCACGCGCCACCTTTCGCTACCGGGTGCTGTGGCACGCCGGCGACGCCGCCGCGGCCCGCGTTGGCGAACGTTTCCCGGACTGGGCGCATCCCCCGGTCATCACGGCGCCAAGGAGCGGATCGACCGCGTCGCGCCCCTGACGGCGGGGCGCCGTTCCGGCTACCATAGGCCCGTACCGGCGAGGAGGAGTCAGGAGGAACATGGCGGAGGCGATACGGTTCGCAATCGTAGGACTGGGCATGGGCAAGGGGCGGGCGCAGATCTGCGCCCAAACCCCCGGCGCGGAACTGGCGGCAGTGTGCGATCTGTCGGCGGAGCGCGGGCGCGAGGCGGAGCGCACCTGGGGCGTGCCGTGGCTGAGCAGTTACGACGAGCTGCTGGCGCGCCGCGACGTGGACGTGATCGGGCTGTGGACGCCGAGCGGCACCCACGCGGCGATGGCGCTGCAGGCCCTGCGCGCCGGCAAGCACGTGTGCATGACCAAGCCGATGGACATTTCCACCGCGGCCTGCGACGCGGCGCTGCACGAAGCGCAGGCGCGCGGGCTGCTCCTGGCGGTGGACTTCGAGCAGCGCTACCTGCCGCGCAACCACCGCATCAGGCGCGCCCTCGCCGAGGGCGCGGTCGGCCGGCTGCTGCTGGCCGACCTGCGCATGAAGTGGTACCGCGCGCAGTCCTACTACGACGCCGGCTTCCCGCAGCGCTGGCGCAGCCGTCTCGACACCGAAGGCGGCTCGCTGGCCAATCAGGCGGTGCACTTTCTGGACCTGCTGCTGTGGTGGGTAGGCGACCCGGAGCGGGTGGCCGGGCGCCGCGGCACCTACGGGCACGACATCGAAACCGAAGACGGCACCGCGGCGGTGGTGCAGTTCCGCGGCGGCGCCGTGGGCTCGGTGCTGACCACCACCTGCAGCTTTCCCGACGCCGGCGCCGAGCTGAGCGTCAACGGCAGTTGGGGCACGCTGAACTGGTCGGACGGCGAGGTGACCCGCTTCGAGCACGTGCCTCCCGCGGCGCGCACCGGCAGCGACGCGTTTCACGCGGACGCCGCCCCCGAGGCGGTAGCGGGCGACCTGAGCGCCTACCCGGAACCGGCCGGCCTGCCGGAAAACATCTTTCAGGACGTGGTGAGCGCGTTGCGTGCCGGCACCGACTTGCAGTGCGACGGGCGCGAGGGGCGCCGCACCGTGGCGCTGTTCGAGGCCGTCTACGCCGCCTCCGACGGCGGCGCCTGGATCGACGTCAAGTGAGCCACGCCGAAACCGCCGCCACCGCCGCCCCCCCTGCCGCCGCGCCCGCCCCCGCCATTCCGCAGCGCAGCGAGATCGCGGCCGCCGATCAGTGGGACCTGTCGAAGCTGTATCCCGACGCCCAAGCCTGGGAACAGGGCATGCGGCAATACGAGGAGCTGCTGCCGCGCATCGCCGCCTTCAAGGGCACCCTGGGACGCTCGGCGACCGACCTGCGCGCCTGCCTGGAGTTCCTGAACGAGTTGGAGTTGCTCGACGAGCGGGTCGGCTACTATGCCCACCTGGGCACCGCCGAAGACGCCGGCGACAGCGAACGCCAGGGCCGCTTCGCGCGCTACCTCAACGTGGCCAGCCGCGCCGCCGCGGAGCGGAGCTACGTCACGCCGGAGATTCAGGCGATTCCCGACGCCGTCATGGAGCGGCTGCTGGCTGACGAGTCGCTGGCCGAGTTCGTCATCTCCTTGCGCAAGCTGCTGCGCTTCAAGCCGCACGTCCTCCCGGAGGCGCAGGAACGGCTGCTGGCGCAGCAGATCGAGGCCAACCAGACCGCGCGCAAGACCTTCGCCGCCCTCACCGACGTGGACCTGGAGTTCGGCGCCGTCGATACGCCGGAGGGGCCGCGGCCGCTCAGCCAGGGGTCGTGGTCGCAGTTCATGATCCACCCCGACCGCGAGGTGCGGCGGCGCGCCTACCACCAGTTTTACGGCCACTTCGAGCGCCACAAGAACACGCTCGCCGCGCTCTACGGCGGCAGCGTGCAACTCGACCTGTACCGCGCGCGGGTGCGCAACTACCCGTCGGCGCGGGCGGCGGCGCTGTTTCCCGACCGGGTGGCCCCGGAGGTGTACGACAACCTGATCGCCGCCGTGCACGCGAATCTGGACCGGCTGCACGCCTACTACGCCCTGCGGCAGCGCGCCCTCGACGTGGCGGAGCTGCGCCACTACGACGTCTACGTGCCGCTGACCGGCGCCGTGCGCGTGCGCCACACCTACGACCAGGCGGTGGGGGTGGTGCTGGCCGCGCTGCAGCCGCTTGGCGCCGATTACTGCGCCACCCTAAGCGCCGGCCTGCGCGGCGGCTGGGTGGACCGCTACGAGAACAAGGGCAAGCGCTCGGGCGCGTTCTCCGCCGGCTCCTTCGCCGGCGATCCCTACATCCTCATGAACTTCAAGGAAGAGGTGCTGCGCGACGTGTTCACGCTGGCCCATGAGGCCGGCCACTCCATGCACTCCTGGCACAGCGTGCGCCACAACCCGATTCAGCACTACGGCTACAGCATTTTCGAGGCCGAGGTGGCCTCCACGTTCAACGAGCAGCTCCTGTTCCGCTACTTCATGGAGCGCGCCGAGGACCGGGAAATGCGCGCCTACTTGGTCGGCAAGCAGGCGGACGACCTCATCGCCACCGTCTACCGCCAAACCATGTTCGCCGAGTTCGAGCACCTCACCCATGCGATGGCCGAACGCGGCGAGCCGCTCACGGTGGAGTCGTTGCGCGCCGCCTACCGGCAGTTGCTGGAGCGCTACTTCGGACCGGCGATGCAGCTTGAGGCGGTGAGCGACCTGGAGGGGCTGCGCATTCCCCACTTCTACAACGCCTTTTACGTGTACAAATACGCCACCGGCCTGGCCGCCGCGGTGGCGCTGGCGGAGGGCGTGCTGGCCGGCGGCAACGAGGCGCGCGACCGCTACGTCGCGTTCCTGCAGTCGGGCGGCTCCCGCTATCCGTTGGAGTCGCTGCAGCTTGCCGGCGTGGACATGAGCACGCCGGCGCCGGTCGAGCAGGCGCTGCAGGTCTTCGGCACGCTGGTGGGCCAGTTGGAGCAGCTCCTGGATAGCTGACCGCGGCGCCGCCCGCGCGCCGCCGCGGCGAGCGCCGGGCCCGCCCGCCGGCTGCCGGCCGAGCCCTCCCGCTGCCTCAGCCGCCGAGAAACAGCCGCCCGACGCGCGGGTCCTGCAGCAACTCGCGGCCGCGCGCGGCGAGCGCCAGTTCGCCGGCCACCAGCACGTAGCCGAGGTCGGCGAACTCCAGGCCCTTGCGTGCGTTCTGCTCCACCATGACGATCGTCTTGCCCTCCCGGTCGCGCAACTCGACCAGAATCTCGAACACCGCGTCGATGTAGCGCGGCTCCAGGCCGATCGACGGCTCGTCCACCAGCAGCACTTCCGGTTCCATTACCAGCGCGCGCGAAATTTCCAGCAGGCGCCGCTCGCCGCCCGACAACACCCGCGCCGGCTGCGCGCGTCGCGCGGCGAGGCGCGGATAGCGGTCGAACACCGCGGCCACCGCGCGCCGCGCCGCGGCCGCGTCGCGCATCAGGTAGGCGCCCATCTGCAGGTTCTCGGCCACCGTCATGTCCGGGAACACCGAGTTCTCCTGCAGGATGTAGGCGATGCCGGCCCGCTTGAGCTTGTCGGCGGAGCGCATCCGGGTGACGTCCCGGCCCTGCTTGCGAATCGCCCCGCCGCTGATCGTGGTGAGCCCATAGATGGAGTGCAGCACCGTGGACTTGCCGGCGCCGTTGGGACCGATCAGGCACAGCGACTGCCCGCGCCCGACCTGCAGGTCGAAGCCGTGCAGAATCTCCATGCGGCCGTACCCGGCGGTCAGGTTTTCAATGCACAGGAAGTCGTCGCCGCCCGCCAGCGCGGCCAGCGTGGCGCGCGGGACGCCGCGCTCCAGCAGCGCGGCGCTCTCCCGCGCCACCTGTTCCACCGAGACCGCGGCGCCGAGCCCGCCGCCGCCGTAGCCGGAGGTGCCGCCCCCGGTCACGAGGCCGCCCCCAGATAGGCGTCCACCACGCGCGGGTCGTTGCGCACCCGCTCCGGCGGCCCCTCCGCCAGCAGCCGGCCATGCGCCAGGCAGTAAAGGTGCGTAGCAAGATTCATGATCACCCGCATGTTGTGTTCGATCACCAGCAGGGTGATTCCCAGCTCCGCGTTGGCGCGCAGCAGCCGGTCGATCATGCCGTTGATCAGGGTCGGGTTGATGCCGGCGGTGGGCTCGTCGAGCAGCAGCATCTTCGGTTCGCACATCAACGCCATGGCGAACTCCAGCAGCTTCTGCTGGCCGAACGACAGGCTGGCAGCGGGGTGGCCGCGCAGCCCGTAGAGGCCGACGAACTCCAGCAGCGACCCGGCGCGCTCGGTGACCGCCGCCGGCACCCGCCCGAACAGCCCACCCCCGTGCGCGTCGCCCCCGCCACCGCGCCCCCCGCCCCATCCGGCGCCGCCTCCGCCGCCCCGCCCGCCACCGCGCTGCGGGGCGCTGATCTGCATGTTCTGCAGGCAGCTCATGCCACCGTACACGTGCGTTTGCTGGAAGGTGCGCACCAGACCGAGGCGGGAGATGCGCGGCACCCGCAGCCGCTCGACGCGCACGCCGGCAAAGGTCACCGTGCCCCGGTCCACCGGATGGGCGCCGGCGATGCCGTTGAACAACGTGGTCTTGCCGGAACCGTTGGGGCCGATCAGCCCGTGCACGGCGCCGCCGGCCACGCTGATGCTGATGTCCCGGTTGGCCTGCACCCCGCCGAACGACTTGCTGACCCCCTCGACCCGCAGCAGCGGATTTTCACTGCCCGCGCCCGTGCTCACGCGCGCGCTCCCCCGGCGGGAGCTACGGGCGCCGCTCCCGCGCCCGCCGAGCCGGCGCCCGCGGCCCCGGCCCCCGCCCCGGCGCGCCGCTCCCGGAACCAGCCCAAAAAACCCTCCGGCAGGAAGATCACGATCACCACGATCAGCAGCCCCAGGGCCACGCGGTGCCAGCCGAGCAGGTAGGTCCAGAACAACTCCTGCGTCACGTGGAACACCATCGCCCCCAGCACCGGCCCCCACAGCGTGCCGCGCCCGCCCATGATCGCCATCAGCACCATCCACACGCCGAAGGTGGCGCCGGAAAAGGCAACGTCCAGCGGGTCGATAAAGCCGACGAAGTTGCCGTAGGCGCCGCCGGTCAGCGCCAGGAACGCCGCGGCCACGCTCCAGGCCACGATCTTGCCGCGCGTGGTGGGCAGCCCCATCGCCTCGGCCTTGTCCTCGTGGTCGCGGATGGCGTTGAGCAGCAGGCCGAAGCGGCTCCGGTAGAGCAGCCGCAGCACCACGAAGCAGACCCCGGCCAACGCCAGGAAGTAGAAGCAGAAAAAGCGGTTGCGGTCCCCCAGAGCCTCCGGCAGCAGCGGCGTGACCAGCCCCGAGCCGGCGCCCAGGAAGTCGATGCCGTTGGCGATCTCGCCGGCGGCCACCCCCAGCCCCAGCGTGCAAATGGCGAAGTAGTGGCCGCGCAGCCGCAGGATGCCGCCGCCCAGCAGCACCGCCAGCAGCAGCGCCGCCAGCAACGCGCACGCCAGCCCCAACCCCAGACCGCTCAGGTACGCGCCCGGCGCCAGGTGCACCACCGCGTCGGCGCCGCCGGCCAGCTCCCGCTGCACGACCGCCGAGGCGTACATCCCGGCGCCGAAGAACACCACGTTGCCAAACGAGTTGTAGCCCATCTGGCCGCCGGCGACATCCCAGCTCAGCGCCAGGATCACCATCACCCACAGCACCGCCATCTGCGACTGGAACTGCGGCGCAACGAACGGCCCCGCGACCCCGGCCGCGGCCACCAGCAGCGGCCCCAGCCAGGAGCGCTGCCACGTGCGCGGACGGGGACTCACTCCAGCACCCGGCGGCGGCGGCCCAGCACGAAGCTGCGCAGCAGCAGGATCACGACCAGCAGCGAGAACACGAACGCGGTCTGGAACTCCGCGCCCAGGATAAAGCCGGCGAAGTTCTCCACCACCCCCAGCACCGAGCCGGCGATCACCACCGCGGCCACGTTGCCCAGCCCGGCCACCACCACGATCATGAACGAGCGCACCGTATAGGTGATGCCGATGAACGGGTGCACGACCCACACCATCGCCACCAGCGCCCCGGCGACGCCGCACAGCGCCCCGTTCAAGGCGAATGCCAGCGCGTACACGCGGTCGGTCCGCACCCCGACCAGGCGCGCCGCGCGCGCGTTCTGGGCGGTGGCCCGAATCGCGCGCCCCACGCGGCTGCGGCGCAGGAACAGGAGCAGCCCCCCGCCGGCGGCCAGCGCCGCGGCGAACGCCACCAGCTTGACGTTGTCCAGCACCACGTTGCCGTCCGCCAGGATAGTCACGCCAATCGCCGCGTTGGCGTTGCGGATGTCGGCGCCGAATACCTGGTTCATCAACTGCTGCAGCAGGATCGACAGGCCGAAGGTGGCCAGCAGCGACACGAACAGGTCGCGGTCCACGAGGCGGAACACCACCGCCCGGTACAGCGCCCAGCCGACCACGAACAGGACCGCCGCCGCCACCGGAATCCCGAACAGCGGATGGATGCCGAGCGCCGCCACCTGCCAGGTGACGAAGCCGCCCAGGATCACCAGGTCGCCCTGCGACACGTTGATGAGGTTCATCACCCCCCACACCAGCGCCATGCCGTAGGCGGCGAGCGCGAAGATCGCGCCCACCAGCAGGCCGTCCAGCAGCAACTGCGCGGACAGCGGCCAGAACTGGAACAGCAGGAGCAGGTTATCCACGGCGCTCCCGGAGTTCAGCCGCGCCGCGGATACACCAGTTCACGGGAGGCCAGGTGGCCGGGCGCCACGATCCGGTACTCGCCGTTCTGGATCTGGCGCAGCACCATCGGCTTGGCGACGTTCTTGCCGGTCGCGTCGAAGCGCACCTGGCCGTAGAAGGTCCGCAGGTCGGTCGCCGCCAGCGCGGCGCGCACCACGTCGGCATCGAACGAGCCGGCGCGCTGCAGCGCGTCAACCCACACCATTACCGCGGCGGAGGACTCGGCGGCCTGGTAGGGCGGCGTATAGCCGTACTCCCGCTCGAACAACGCCGCGTAGTCGGCGGCGCTGCCGAACAGGTCGTCGGCGTAGGCCAGGGTGGGCGCCCACTGGGTAGCGCACAACATCCCCTCGGCGGCGGCGCCGAACCGCGCGCGGTCGGTAACCTCGGCCGATTCGCAATGGGTCAGGGCCACGATCGGGGCGTTCACCCGCAGGCTCGCCGCCTGCCGCACCAGCAGCGCGGCGCCCTTGGAGTGGCCGGATACCAGCAGCACGTCGGGGCGCACCGCCTTGACCTTGATCAGGGTGGAGGTCATGTCGTTCAAGTCGCGCGGCAGCTTGTCGTCGATCACCACCCTCATGCCGAGGCTGCCGGCGTCGTCGATGATGCCGGTGCGGACGTCCTGCGAAAATGGGTCGTTCTCAGTGGCGATGGCGATCTTGAGCGACGCCGGATCGCGGCCCTGCGCGGCGGCTTGCTCGGCGGCGAGGTTGATTACCTCGCGCAGGTACTGCTCGGAGGTGGAGAGCACCGCGAACAGATAGCTGTAGCCCTTGTTGAACAGCTCGCGGGAGGCGCCGTTGCCTTCCACCATCGGCACCCGATAGCGCTCGGTCACGGGCGCGATTGCCTGGGTCAGGCCGGAGCTGTAGGGGCCGAGCATGAAGCGGACCCCGTCCTGCCGGATCAGCCGCTCGGCCAACTGGGCGCCGCGCGCGGGCGTCGACTCGTCGTCGTAGTAGAGGATCTCGAGTCGATAGTCGTTGCCGGCAACCTGGACGCCGCCGGCCTCGTTGATCATCCGCACGGCGAGGTCGTAGCCCCGGCGGGTGTGGGTTCCGGCGGTGGTGTACTTGCCGGTCAGCGATACCGCGGCCCCCAGGGTGATGGTGTCCCCGCGCACGCGGGCAAAACCCACCGCCGGCAGCGCCAGCAGCGCCGCCGCCAGCAGCGCCAGCAGCAGCCGCCCCATCCGCGTCCGGCACCCGGCGCTTCGCGCGGTCATTGAACGATTACTCCCATCACGGTCGCCGTAGCTGCCACCGAGGCGATGAGCGACGTTATCATAATCCCCACCATCCACTTCAATGAGTTCTTGGAGCTTCTTTCTATACCTTCTCGGACCTTGGCAACGTCCTCTCTGGTTGCGAGATGCTGCACGTTCGCCTCGAGAGACGCTATCCGCTCTCCCAGATTGTCGGCGCCATTGGCACCGTCGCCACCGTTTCCCGAACCCCTGCGCGTACTAGGAAATCGGCTTACGTTGGAGTGCGGGCCGCCCATATTGTCAACTTCTCCCATATCGACGAGTCGTCGTATCCGTGATAGTTTCCCACTCTTGCCACTATGCCGGTCTTCTCGGGCGCTTCGCCGATTTCAAGAGTCGCTGCAATTTCTGACGTCGTGGGAGCGATTCCCTTCCCCAGGACGAGGCACGCGTTGTCCGCCAGACGAATGTAGTCCGCCACGCCCTCAGGCTTCGTTGCCGGCACCTGATGGGACTCGCCGGTCGTTACTACCAGGAATACGTTCATCTTGATCTCCAACCGGCACTAAACTTACACCGATCCGCAACAGTGTCAACCATTTGTTTGCGCCGCCCCGCGGCGGCCCGGCTGCCGGCGGCGCGGGTAGCGGGGCGGATCAACCGATCCCTCCGCCCGCCTCCCGCTCCCGTGCGCGGGGCGGCCGGCGCGTGGTTGCGGGCGGCGGCGGAGGCGGCGTACAGTGGCGGACAACCGTTATGGCAGCACCACGAGGCTTTGACGCCACCACCGTAACCGACGAACTGGCCCTCAACTATCATCTGATGCATCCGGGCGAGGACAGCCAGCCCGGCGACCCCAACCTTGCCTACTGCCTGGACGGGGTCTATCACCTGCACTACATCCTGCGCCACCCCTGGCGCGGCGGCACCGCGCGGCTGCGGGACCGCGAGCGGTCGTTCTGCTTTATCCACGTGACCAGCGGCGACATGCTGCACTGGACCTGGCAGACCACCAAGCTGCAGCCCAACTTTACCGGCCACGGCACGTTCAGCGGCACCGGCTTCATTACCAAGGAGGGCCGGCCGGCGGCGATCTACCCCGGCCTGTCCGACCCCGGCCGCAGCTATATCACGGTGGCCGAGGACAACCGCCTCAGCCGCTGGCAAAAGCCCTACCCGATCGTGCCCACCGGCGCGCCGCCCGGCAAGCAGGTGATTCTGAGCGGCGACCCCGACCTGTTCCGCGCCGACGACGCCTACTACGCCTACTCCGCGGGCGACAACCTGGAGCTGGTCAAGTCCGTTGACCTGGTGAACTGGCGCTACGTCGGGCCGCTGCTGCAGCACGACCTGCCCGACGTCGCCGCCGGCGAGGACACCTCCTGCGCCAACCTGTATCCGCTCGGCGGCAAGTGGATGCTGCTGTGTATCAGCCATCAGATCGGCTGCCGCTACTACCTGGGCGACTGGGACGCGGAGGCCGAACAGTTCGTGCCGCAGACCCACGGGCGGATGAACTGGCGGCGCGCCGGCCAGTCGCTCACCGAGCCCGGCTACCGCGACTTCTTCGCGCCGGAGAGCGTGCTCACCGCCGACGGCCGGCGGGTGATGTGGGCCTGGCTGGCGACCGCCGACCCGGCGATCGACCAGAAGAGCGTGCAGTCGCTGCCGCGCGAGTTGAGCCTGCACGCGGACGGCAGCCTGCGGATCGCGCCGTTGCGCGAGCTGGAGTCGCTGCGCTACGACCCGGTGACGCTGCGCGACGTGGTGCTGGCGCCGGGCGGCGGCCGCAGCGCGACCGGGCGCCCCGCCGCCACCACCCTCGCCGAGCCGCAGGGCGACGCGTTCGAGGTGCGGCTCACGGTGGACGGCGCCCAGGCGGAACGCCGCCGCTTCGGGTTGCTGCTGTTCGCGGACGACTCCCACGAAGGGTTGCCGGTAGTGATCCGGCCCGAGTCCGGCACCATTTGCGCCGGCGCCACCGAAGCGCCGTTCGCGGTGGCCGACCTGCCGCCGGGCGAAGACCTGGAGCTGCGCGTCTTCGTCGACAAGTACCTGGTGGAGGTGTTCGTCAACGACCGCCAGGCGCTGCTGACCGTGTTCACGGACTACCGCGCCGGCAAGGAGCTGCGCGCTTATCTCTTCGGCCACCGCGCGCGCACCGCGCCGCTCACGCTGCGCCGGGTCGAGATCTGGAAGCTGCGCCCCACCAACCAGGGTTTTTTTGAGGCGCGCGAGAACCGTATCTGGGAGCCGGACACCGAGTAATCCGCCGCCGAGCGCCCGCTGCCGGGTAGTCCGTTGCGGGGTAGTGCGCCGGCGCGCGCCGGCGGCCGGCTTAGCGCGGCGCGGGTTCGGCGGCGAACGGGGCCAGTGCCTCGATGCAGCAAGCGGTGTCGAGCATCGCGGAGCCGAAGCCTTGGGCCGGCGGCTCCGGCGGCGGCGGCCCCTGCCAGTAGCAGTGTTCGGGCCAACCGCCGTCGGCCCGCTGCCGGCTCAGGATCCGCTCCAGCGTCGCCTCCAGCTCGGCGCCCTCCGGCGCGGCGCCCAGGAGCCGCAGGGCGGCGAGGGCGCGCGCGGTGCGCAACGTGTCGCCATAGCCGCCGTCGGCGGCGCGCCGAGCGCGCAACCGCTCCGCCAGCGCCGGCCCGAGCGCCCGGAACTCAGGCACGCCGCGGTCGCGGGCGCGCGTCACGGCGTCGTACAGGTCAATGGCGTCCGGGTAGTAGTGTGACTCCCCCCGCGCGGTTCCTTCCCTGACCAGGTCCGCTAGCCACTCCGCCGCCTGCCGGCCCAGGTCGCCGCGGCCCGTGGAGGCGAGATAACCGACGACGTTGGCGTTCACCACGCTGTCCGGGGGATTGCGTTCCGCGGGCGCTTCCGCGGACAGCCAGGTCTTGAAGCGCCCGCGTTCGTCCCGCGCCGCCGGCAGCAGCCCAACGTTGTAGCCGAGCAGCATCCAGGGGTGCCACGAAATCGCCTGCGAGCAGACGCTCAGCGAGTCGAGGTCGGGCGGCAGGTGCGCCCAGTAGCGCCAGGTGCCCGGAAAGCCCATCGATCGCACGATGAATTCCGCTGACTGAGCGCCGATCGCCCGCGCCCGCGGCTCGCGGCTGGCCTCCAGGGCCAGCACGCCAAGGCCGGCCACGAAGGGGGCGTACTCCGTTACCCCGGGCGCGCCCCGAAGCTCGACATTGTCGTAGATGTGCGACGCCCACGCCCCGTCGGCGCGGATCGAGGTCTCAAGAAACTCCAGGGCCCGCTCCAGCGCGGCGCGCACCGCCGCGCGCCGCCGCGGCCGCGCCTCAGCCATCCGGCGGCGGCGGGACGGAGCGCACCAGCGCCTCGATGCAGGAGGCGGTGTCGAGCATCACGCAGCCGAAGCCCACGTCCGGCGGGACCGGCGGCACGCGCCCCTGCCAGTACAGGCTCTGCGGCCAGCTTCCGTCGGGCCGCTGGCGGCTCAGGATCCGCTCCAGGGTGGCCCACAGCTCTTCGCCGGACGGCGCCGCATCCAGTACGTGCAGCGCGGACAGCGCGCGCGCGGTGCGCAGCGTGTCGCCGTACCCGCCGTCCGCGCCGCGCCGCGCGCGCAGCCGCTCCGTGAGCACGGCCCCAAGATCCTGCAGTCCCGGCACGCCCCGTGCGCGGGCGCGGGCCGTCGCGTCGTACAGGTCGACCGCGTCGGGATAGGCGTAGGAGCTCCCCGCAAAGCCGCCTTCCCGGATCAGGCCGGCGACCCACGCGGCCGCCCGTTCGCCGATCTCGTTCCGTCCCGCCACCGCCAGGTAGCTGAGGATGTTGGCGGTCACCACGCTGTCGGGGACGTTGGACTCGCCGGGCGGCGCGATCCAGGTCCGGAACTTCCCCGTTTCGTCCAGCGCCGCCTCCAACAGTCCCAGATTGCCGCCGAACAGCACCCAGGGATGCCACCGCACCACCTGGGAACAGACGCTCACGCTGTCCAGGTCGGGCGGCAGGCCGCGGCCGTAGCGCCAGATCGCCGGATAGCTCATGCCGCGGGCGATATACCTCCCGGTGCGCTCCCGGAGCGACCGGAACCGGGGGCCGGCGCAGGCCGCCAGCGTCAGGGCGCCGAGTCCGGCCACGAACGGCGGGTGTTCGTCCACGTACCGCCCCGTGAGCTCGAGGTTGGCGTACTTGCGCGACGTCCAGGCGCCGTCAGCGCGGATCGCGGCTTCGAGATAAGCCAAGCCCCGCTCCACCGCGGCGCTCACTGCGGCGCGGGAGCCCGGCGCGGTTCCTGACGATAATGATGGTGACGACGATGGCGGTGATGCTGATGATGAGTCTTGCACTATCAATGCTTATTCTAACCTGCTATACTGTCGGCGCACAAGTCGCCACCCTTGGCCGGCAGGCGCCCCGCGCCGCGGGCGGCAGTTACGGTCGGCGACCTTGGGGGTGCGCTGTTGTTATTCTATAGCAAGGTTTTCAGAGAGGAGGCCGTGGCCCGCAGGTCGCGCCCGGAGGCGCTCGACGGGCGGCTGCAGGTTACCGCGCCCCATGAATGGGTAGCGCTGGCCGGACTGCTCGCGGCGCTGCTCGTGTTCCTGGCGTGGGCGCTGTTCGGCAGCGTGGAGCGCAGCTTCGCCGCCGACGCGGTGCTGGTGCGGCCGGGCGAACGCCACGCGGTGATCGCCCCGGTCACCGGCACCGTGATCGAGGTCCTGGCCGGCGCCGGCGACACCCTGGAGCCAGGCCAGCCAATCGCCCGCGTGCGCCTGCCGGAGGCGGAACGGGAGGCGCGCGTCACCCGCGCCATCGTCGGCGCCGTCGAAGCGGAGACGCGGCCCGCCGACGGCCCCGCGGCCGCCCTCCACGACGCGCTGGTGGCGACGGCGCGGCAGACGCTGCAACGGGTCGAGGTCCGCGCCGGCGAGTCAATCGTCGCCCCGCACGGGGGTACGCTGGTGGCGCACCGTCTGGCCTTGGGCCAGCCGGTCCGCGCCGGCGAAACCGTGGCGCAGGTGCGCGGGAGCTCCGCCGACGCCTGGCAGGCGCTGGCCTTCGTGGCGCCGCGCGACGCCGCGCGGCTCACGGCCGGCATGGCGGCGCAGGTGCTGGTGGCGCTGCCCGAGCAACCGGACGCCGGCGCCCTGGCGGCGCGCGTGGATGAGGTATCGGCGCAGCCGGTCGCCGCCCCCGAGTGGCTGGCCGACCTGGGGCTGGCGCCGCCCGCCCCGGCGCACCTGCTGCGGCTGGTGCTGGACGCCCCGCCACAGCCGCAACCGGCCGACGGCGCCGGCGCCCGAGCGCGGATCGCCCTGGGCCGGCGCTCGCCGGCGGGCCTGCTGTTGGCCCGCGCCAGCGGCTAGGGGCGCGCAGTCATGCCCCCTCCGACGGCAGGGCTCGACCAGGCGCTCAAGCGGGTACAGTCCGCGCGTAAGGTCCCCAAGCGGGAGCGGGTGCGCACGCCGGTGTTGCTGCAGCTAACCGAAACCGAGTGCGGCGCCGCGTGCCTGGGCATCGTGCTCGCGCACTTCGGGCGCTGGGTCTCCATCGAGGAGCTGCGCGACTCCTGCTCGGTGGGCCGCGACGGCTGCTCGGCGGCCGACATCTTCCGCGCCGCGCGGCACTACGGTCTCAAGGCCTCCGGCTGGCGCCGGCACCCGCACCAGCTTCGCGGCATGGCGCTGCCGATGATCGCGTTCATGGAGTTCAGCCACTTCGTGGTCGTCGAAGGGTTCCGCGGCGGGCGGTTCCTGATCAACGACCCGGCCAACGGCCACCGCAGCATGAGCGCGGAGGACTTCGACCATGCCTTTACCGGGGTAACCCTGACCTTCGAGCGCGGACCGGAATTCCAACCGGGGGGGATTCGCCCCGGCATCCTGTACCGCATCCTGCCCTGGCTGCGCGACGTCAAGAAGCCGTTGGCGTTCGCAACCTGCTGCGGGCTGCTGATGACCCTGCCCGCCCTGGCGATGCCGTTCCTGGTGAGCCTGTTCGTGGACTACGTGCTCGCCGGCCACGAACCGTCCTGGGGCCCGGTGCTGCTGGGCAGCCTCGCCGCGGCCGCCGGCCTGCTCTACCTCCTCACCCGGCTGCGCGAGCGCTGCCTGCGGCTGCTCTCGGTGCGCCTCTCCGTGGACCACGCTACGCGCTTCATGACCCGGCTGTTCCGGCTGCCCATGCGCTTCTTTGCCGAGCGCCTGTCCGGCGACCTGACCTCCCGCATCAACCTGCTGGACTCGGTCGCGGACACCGCCACGCGCCACCTCATCGGCATCGCCATCGAGTTCGTCACCAGCCTGGCGTTTCTTGCGCTCATGCTGGCGTATCACCCGCTGCTCGCCGTGGTGGTGGCGGCGCTGGGCGCGCTCAGCGCCGTGCTCATGCGCCTCCTCGCCCGCGTCCGCGTAGACGAGAACCGCCGCCTCCGGCGCGAGCAGGGTATGCTGTACGGAATCGGCATGTTTGGGGTCGGCAAGATCGACACGCTGCAGGCCACCGCCGCGGAAGATCAATTCTTTGCCCGCTGGACCGGGTACCAGGCGCGCGAGTTGGTCGCCCGGCAACGGTTCGCGGAGCTGGGCTACGTGAACGCGGTCTTGCCGATGCTGATCATGGTCCTGAGCAACGCGGCCGTGCTCGGCATCGGCGGCTGGCGCGTCATGGCCGGTGACATGAGCGTGGGCCAGCTCACGGCGTTCTACATGGCGGCGGCCTACTTCCTGTCGCCGATCGGGCGCCTGATTCAGTTCGCGGACCTGTTTCAGATCCTGGAAGCGGACCTGCAGCGCCTGGACGACGTGTTCGACGCGCCCGAAGACCCCACGTTCGAGACCGCGGCCGAAACCGCCGGCGACCGCGTCGCCACGGTCGGCGGACGGCTGCGGCTGAAGGGCCGCATCGAGCTGCGCAAACTCACCTTCGGCTACCAGAACAACCGCGAGCCGCTGCTGAAGAACTTCAGCCTGACCATCGAGCCGGGTCAGCGGGTGGCGGTGGTCGGCGCCAGCGGCTCCGGCAAGTCGACGCTGGCGGCGCTGCTGGCCGGCATCTACCAACCGTGGTCGGGGGAGATCCTGATTGACGGGCATCCGCGCAGCGCCATCCCGCGCGAGGTGCTGTCCAGTTCCGTGTCCCTGGTCGACCAGCACGTGTTCCTGTTCGCGGAGACCGTCCGCGACAACCTGACCATGTGGGTCCCGCAGGTGCCGGACGATACCCTGGTGGCGGCCGCGCAGGACGCGTTCATCCACCAGGAGATCATTTCCCGGCCGCTGGGGTACGACGCTCCGGTCGACGAAGAGGGGCGTAACTTCAGCGGCGGCCAGCGGCAGCGGCTGGAGATTGCGCGCGGGTTGGTGAACAACCCGTCGGTGCTGATTCTGGATGAGGCGACCTCGTCCCTCGACGCCATTACCGAGGTCCGCATCGACGATGCCCTGCGGCGCCGGGGCTGCACCTGTTTCATCGTCGCTCATCGGCTCAGCACCATCCGCGACTGCGACTTGATCGTGGTCCTGGAGCAGGGGCGGGAGGTCCAGCGCGGCACCCACCAGGAGCTGATGCGGGACGAGGGCGGGTGGTATCACCGGCTCATGGAGTCGAATTGAGCGCCGCGGGGGAGGCCGGCAACGTGCCGACCGAGGCGCGCGACCGGATCGCGGAAATCGCGCTCTCGCACGGCGAGCCGTTCGTCGGCGGCGGCAACCGGCCGTTGCTCCTGTCCGACCCGGAGATGGTGTGGTACGTCGTCTCCGGCGCGGTCGACGTGTTCGTGGCCGAGGGCGCGGAAGGGGAATCGCCCTCCAACTTCCGGCAACTGCTGCGCGCCGGGCCGGGACGGCTGGTGTTCGGCATCGCCCGCGAGGAGGGCATCTCGTTGTCGGCCTACATTGGCAAGGGGCTGCTCGACACCGAGCTGCGCCAAGTCCCGCGCGCCGCGTTCGCCGGCCCCGAGGTGGCCGAGCTGGTGGCCGCGCAGGTCGACGCCTGGGTCAACGACGTCGCCGCGGCGATCGCCCGTGACGTGATACCGCGGCCGCGCCCCGAGCGCTTCCTGAGCGCCGGTGAGGAAGCCGACGCGGTAAGCGAACGGGTGTTGTCGACCCGGCGCGGCGTGGTGTGGGTCTCCTGCCCGAAGGGGAACGCGGCGTTCCTCGACACCGGCGAGGCGACCCCGGACGGCCCCGGCCTGCTGCCCATGTCGGTCCATAGCTGGATCACCCTGTTCACCGCCTCGCCGGTCAAGGTCACCTCCTCGCGCGCGCTCGCCGCCGACGGGCTGCTGTTCTCCGCGTTGACCGAGTTCCATCGGGTGGCGCTGGCCGTGGATGAGATGAACCAGCGCCTGACGCTGGTCGACATGGCCAATCTGCAGCGCGCGCAGGTCGCGCACCGCCGCCGCAGCGAAGATCGCGCCCGCGACAGCCTGTTCGGCGTCCTGGATGGGCGGCGTCCGGCCGCAGCCGACGGCGGGGCGGCCCTGCTGAGCGCTCTCAAGCTGATCGGCGGCCACGAGGGCATTGACTTCCGCGCCCCGCCGCGCCAGCGCGGGGCCGAGGAGGCGGAGCCCGATCTGGCGGAGATCCAGCGCACGTCGCGGGTGCGCGCGCGCCGCATCAAGCTGGCCGTCGACGACCGCTGGTGGATGGGCGACAGCGGCGCGCTGCTGGCGTTCCGCCGCGAGTCCGGCGCTCCGGTGGCATTGCTGCCGAGCCTGCTGGGCCGCTACCGCCTGCTCGACCCGGCGACCGGCCGCGCCGAGCGGGTGGACGCGCAAGTGGCGGGCGGTCTCGCGGCCGAGGCGCGCTACTTCTACCGCCCGCTGGAGCAGGACGAGGCGGTCCGTTCCGGACCGGTACTGCGCTTTGCGTGCCGCGGGCTGGGCCGCGAGTTCGCCCGCTTCATTCTGACCGGGCTGGTCGTCGGGCTGCTGATGCTGGTCCCCTCGGTCGTGCTCGGCACGGTGGTGGATCGCGTGATTCCGAGCGGTTCCGGCTGGCAGCTGCTGGAGGTGTCGCTGGGGCTGGTGCTGCTGGCGCTGCTGGCGGTGCTCCTGCAGATCCTGCAGGGAACGGCGCTGATGCGCCTGGAGGCCCTCGCCGCGTCCCGCGTCAGCGCCGCGCTGTGGGACCGCCTGCTCGACCTGCCGCAACGGTTTTTCCGCCGCTTTTCCTCCGGCGACCTGACGATGCGCGCCATGGCCTTCCAGAGTCTGCGTGATTCGGTTTCCGGCGTGGTCGCCAACGCCGTGCTGGCGGTGATCTTCCTGCTGCCGACCTTCGCCCTGCTGTTCATTTACGACACGCGGATGGGCTGGATGGGGCTAGGGCTGGCGGTACTCTCGCTCGGCGTCACCACAACCATCGGCATCCTGCAGTTTCCCCACGTCCGGCGCCTGCTGGCGATCTCCCGGGACTTGGCCGGCAAGGTGCTGCAGCTTCTGAACGGCGCCGGCAAGCTGCGGTCGACCGGATCGGAGGGCATCGGCTTTGCCGAGTGGGCCAAGGGTTACCGCGAGCAGAAGCTCACCGAGCTGCGGGTGGGCGCGCTGAACGAGCACTTGGTGGCCTTTCTCGCCGCGGCTCCGCTGCTGGCGGTGGCCGCGGTATTCGCGTTCGCGCTGGGCGGCGACGACCCGCTTGCTACCGGAGACTTCCTTACCATTTACGCCGCCTTCATGGTGTTCTATTCGGCGATCGCCCGGCTCGGCGGTTCGTTCGCGGCGGTCGCCTCCATCGTGCCCGCCTACGAGCAGGTAACGCCGATCCTGGAGGCGGTGCCGGGCGCCTCCTCGGAAGGCGCGCCGCCGCCCGACCTGAGCGGCGACGTGAGCATCGATCACGTGAGCTTCCGCTACACCGACGACGGCCCCATGGTCCTGCGCGACGTATCGATTCATGCCCGCGCGGGCGAGTTCGTGGCCATCGTGGGCGAGTCCGGGGCCGGTAAGAGCACCTTGTTCCGGCTCGCGCTGGGGCTGGAGAACCCGCTGTCGGGCGCCGTCTACTACGACGGGCGCGACCTGTCGCGCCTCAACCGGCGCGCGGTGCGCAGCAGGATCAGCATGGTGGTGCAGGACGCGTCAATGCGGCCCGGAACGGTGCTGGAGAACATCATCGGGTTGTCCAGCGACCTCACCGAGCAGGACGCCTGGCGAGCCGCCGAACTGGCCGCCATCGACGAGGACATCGCCGCCATGCCGATGGGCATGCACACCGTGACCGGCGACGGCTCGGCGCTGTTCTCCGGCGGGCAGATCCAGCGCATCATGCTGGCCGCGGCGCTGGTGCGCGACCCGAGCGTGCTGTTTCTGGACGAGGCCACCAACTGGCTCGACAACACCAGCCAGGCGCAGGTGATGCAGAGTGTGGCGGACCTCGCGGTTACCCGCTTCGTGACCGCGCACCGCCTGTCCACCATCCGCCGCGCCGACACGATCTACGTGCTGCAGGAGGGCCAGGTGGTGCAGACCGGCACCTTTGATGAGTTGGTGGAGGTCGCCGGGCCGTTCCGCGACCTGGTGCGCCGGCAGATGCACTGACCGGCCGGGCTTCCGCGGAAGCGGCGGCCGGCCGCCAAAGAACTACTCGGAGGAGTTGCCGTTGGCGCTGGCGTGGGCGCCGCGCGCCAGCCGGCGCGCGGCGGTGCGCTCCTTGCGCGCGCCCTGCGCGGCCACCACCTGAAACAGGTTGTACACGATCCTGGCGCGCGGGCAGTGGTCGCGGACCTCCCGTTCGTAGGCGCTGTTGATGTCCATCGCCACCGTTCTGATCGCCCGGCAGCCGTCGCGGCCGAGCAGCTCGAAGAATGGCCGCATGTTCTCGCGCCGGTGGCCGCGGCCGACCCACAGCACGCGCTTGGTCACCGCGTCGGTGATCACGGTGGCGTAGCGCTTGCCGGCGAGCAGCACGAATTCGTCGACCACCAACTGGGTGGCGCCGGCCACGTCACTCGGTTCGAAGGAGCGCTGCAGGTATCTCTGGTCCACGTCCCGCACCGCGTCCCACCCCAACTGGAAGAACTCCGCCACCTGCTTGACCGTCATAACCGTGCACAACTGCCGCACGCTGTCGGCCAGCCGCCGGGTAATCCGCGCGTAACGCACCAGCCAGCTCAACTGCTCCAGCTTGGGGCCGCAATCGGGGCACGCCAGCCGGCGCCGCCGCAGGAGCAGGCGCGTGGGCATGTTGAAGATCGGCAGATCGCGCACCCGGCGCCGCTCGTACCCGTGGATGGAGGACACCTCCCGGCCGCAGCCGCTGCAGATTCCCGGCTGTCCGGCCACCGGGTCCAACTCGACTTCGACCACGCCGTCCCGCCGGGTGACCGCGGTTACCTCATAACCGTCCCAATCTCCGAGAAGATCGCCTTCGATTTCGATCTTTGCCAACTACCGTCCTCCCGGTCTATAATCTGCCCGGTTTGCCGCCCGTAATTCAACCCCGCCGCGGCGGCAGGCGGACGCGCCGTAGCGCCGCTCGCTCGGGGGCGTATTGGCCATCCGGCGAAATCCGGGGTAGAATCGGAGGCAACGACGAACCGCATGGCGCTCAATGACGAACGGCAGTACGTGCTGCACATGATCGAAGAAGGCAACGTCTCACCCCGAGAGGGGGCGCGCCTGCTGATGGCGCTTGGGGAGATCGACGAGGACAAGCCGCTCCGCGGGGAGCCGAAAACCGTGCTGCGCATGATCGCGGAGGAGAAGATCTCCGTCGACGACGGCACGCGGCTGCTCATCGCACTGGGCGGACTCAAGGACGATGACCCGGCGCCGCCGCCCCCGCAGCAAGCGCAACAAGCGCCGCCCGCGCCCGCCGCGGCGGCGCCGAACTCCCTGATCTCGCGCGACGACGGGATGCTGGTCCACATCACGGTGAAACGCAACGACGGCAAGATGGTGCGCCTCTCCATACCCCTGGAGGGCGCGCGGATGGTGCTGCCGCTGTTCGACCTGCCGCACGCGGCGCTGCTGGGCGAGTATGGCCGCGACGTCAACCGGATTCGGGACGCGTTGCGCTCGGGCGAGCCGGGCGAGGTGATGGACTTTCACGACGCCGACTCCGGCCACAGCATCCACATCGCCATCGGCTGAGGGTCTTCCGGCCCGCGGCGGGCCGCCCGCCGCGGGCGCGGCCGCGTTGCGGCGCCGCCCGGCGCCGCCGTCTACCGGTAGGTGACGCCCAGTTTGACGCTGGCGGCGGGGTTGAGGTCGATCTCGCGGTAGGCCGCGGCGCTGTCCGCGAGCGGCACCACCGGGTCGAGCAGCCCCTCCACCCGCAGCCGCCCCTCCCGTAGCAGGGCGAAGCCGGCGCCGAACAGGCGGGCGGCGTCCCAACGCGGGCTCAGGCGGTGGGGGGCGCTGACGTCGCGGCTGGAGAGCAGGTTGACGCGGTTGCGGTGCCACTCGCCCACCAGGCTCAGGCCGCCGGCGGCGCCCGGGTAGTAGGCCACCGACACCACGGTGGCGGCGTAGGCCGCGGCGCGCAGCGCGTCGTTGAGCCCGGCGTAGCTGCCGCTGGTTTCGATCACCGCGTCGGCGCCGCGGCCGCCGGTCGCCTGCTTCACTACCAACCCGGTGTCCTCGGCGGCCGGGTCGATCACCAGGTCGGCGCCGCGGCGCGCGGCCAGAGCGCGGCGGCGGGCGATCGGGTCGGCGCCGGCCACCCAGGCGGCGCCCTGCAGCCGCGCCAACTGCAGCGCCATCTGGCCGATGGCGCCGAGCCCGGTCACCAGTACCCGATCCCCCACCCCGAGCGCCGAGTCGCGCACCCCCGACAGGGCGACGCAGGCCGGGTCGGCGCACACCACCGCCTGCGGATCCATCCCCGCCGGCACCGGCCGCAGGCGGCCCGCCGGCACGGCGTGGGTCTCCCGAATCGGCAGGTTGCCGTACACCACGTCGCCCACCGCAAAGCGCTCCGCTTCGCCGCCGGCGGCGATCACCTCGCCCACCGTCATGCTGCCCAGCGGCAGCGGGAACCCGGTGCGCCGGCCCGGCGGCGGAGCGCCGTCGCGGCGCAGGTGCAGGCGCAGCTCGGGATCGAACGGCTCGGAGGCGTCGCGGGTGTCGGCGCGGTAGGCGCGGAGCTGGGTGCCGTGCTTGACCGCGGAAAAGATGCTGCGCACGCGCACCTCGCCGGCCCCCAGCGGCGGTTCCTCGTAGGCGCGCAACTCCGGCGTGCGCGGCGCAACCGCGATCAACTCCAACGGCACGCAACGCCTCCCTTACGCGCGCTGGCCGGCCGCGGCGGCGCCGCGGCGCGCCGCCGCGCGGCCCGGCAGGCGGCGCAGCAGGCGGGCGTAGAGCAGGCCGTTCACCACCAGCACGCCGGCGCCGATGGCGATCTGCATACCGCGCGTCAGGCTGCCGGGGTAGATCAGCCGCAGCAGGTAGTGTTCCAGGAAGCGCACGTCGTAGCCGACGCTGCCGGCCAGCTCCCGCAGCCGCAACTCCAGAGGGGTGAGCGGGCAGATCCAGCCGGCCAGCTCCATCACGGCCCCCCACAGGAACGACGGTACGTGCAGCCACGCCACCCACGGCCAGCGCAGCACCGGCAGCGCGCCGGCCATCACGAACACGATGAAGGCCAGGTGGAAGACCAGCACGGCGTCCGCCAGCGCGCCGTAGATCATGCGAAGTCCTGATTCTCGGTGATGCGGGTGCCGTCGCGGTGAAAGGCGTCCAGGTAGCGGCCAATGCGCCGCTGCGCCTCCGTCAGGTCGTGGTTGTCCAGGTTGACGTTGAGCAGGTCTATGTACCACGGCGGCTTGGTCTCGTCCCGCACGTAGGCGGCGGCGATTTCGCGCGCGATCGGCAGCGTGGTGCGCTTGGAGTCGTCGTGCACGTCGCGGTTCCCTGCGGCCTGCAGCTTGGCGTACTCCTCGGCGAGCAGCCGTTCGCACAGCTCGGCGCTGAAGCGGTCGCCGGCGCGGAGCCCGGTCTGCGGGTCGTCCTCGGTGAGCGCGGCGCCCTTGCGCAGCCACTCCCACAGGATGCTGAGGCGAATCTCGCCGGTCGCCATGTCCTCCATCAGGTAGAGCACGTCGTCGTCGCCGAACGAGTCCGCCGGCTTCAGCGCCGCGGCCTGCATCCCCTGCCCAAAGGCGTTGCCGTACTGCAGCGCCACGCTCAGCAGGTCGCGCGCCCCGCGCACGCTGCGCGGCGCCGGCTCCAGCTCGGTCAGCCCGGCGGCGTCCGCGGCGCCGTAGGTGAGCGGCGGAAACTCGCGGCCGAGCTGGTTGGCGGCGCCGGCGCGCTCCCACACCGGGCGCACCACGTGCACCATCTTCCAGTGCGCCACCCACTTGCCGCTGGCGCCCGCCTGCTGCTCGCGCTCGCCGCCGGCCACCGCCTTGGCCATCGACGCCGCCACGCCGGCGGCCGAACCCACCGGGATGTTGGGTTCCATGCCGCCCTGCCACAGGGCGCAGTTGCCGTTCGCGTCCGGGGTGTTGACGGCGCGCCGCACGCGGTCCTCGTAGTTGCGCATGTAACCGTAGGTCATGACGATGGCGTCGATGTTGGGGTTGATGAAGCCGGGGTCCCAGGCCATGGCGTCGGCCACGCTGTTTATGTAGTCCCAGCGCCCGGTGTTGTAGCCCACGAAGTGACCGCCAAGGGCGGCGCGGATCTCCATGAGCTGGAACGCCGCTTCCAACTGCTCCACCAGCACGTAGACCTTGATCGCGCCGGCGCTCAATCCCAGGTGCGCCTCCAGGGCGTCGAGCAGGTCGTTCCACAGCGCGGCTTCCTGCGCGGTCTGGATTTTCGGGAGGTAGAGCACCACGGACGAACCGGCGTCGCGCAACCGGCGCTGGTTGTGCACCACGTACAAAACGGCGTCCGTGATCGAGGCGGAGAAGCCGGCGCCGCCGGCCTCGCGCACGTGGCGGTCGTCGAGGTGCAGCCCGCGGGCGCGGAAAATCTTGGTGGTGAACCCCAACTGCCGCCGCCAGTCGGGCACGATGGCGCGCCCGAAGAAACTCTCGCCCCAGGCGTTCATGCCGGCGGCCACCGCTTCGGCGGCCTTGAGAAACAGCGCGTCCCCGCTGATCGCCAGGCGCAGGTTGCGCTGGTTGTCCAGCGACATGGTGCCGGTCTGGCCGAGCGCGTCCTCGCCGTCGAACATCCAGCCGTCGGCGCCGGACAGCAGGGCGTAGGCGACGTTGCGGATGCTGCGCTCCACCGGCGCGTTGGGCTTGGCGGCCGGCCCGGTGCCCTGAATCCACTGGCGCTGCAGGTCGGGCGGGATCTCGCTGCCGGCAAAGGCGCCGGCGCGCGCCGCCCGCACGCTGACGCTGGTGCCGGTGATCACGGCGCCGGGAGCGAGGAAGCCGATCCGCTCCCCTTCCCGCGCGCGCCGGGCGCGCCGCTCGATGCGCTCGCGCATCAGCCGCCGGCGCGGCGTGTTGAAGCCGGCGAGGGCGTGCAGCGCCTCCATCACCGCGGGCGTATAGACGTCGTCGTATTCGCGCGCAAGCTGCGCACGAATCTCCAGGGACGGGGTCGCCTTGCTCATACCCCGCCAGTCTACGGCGCAGCCGGGCGGCCGGCAAGCTGCGCGGCCGCGCCCCGCACTACGCAGCAACGCCGCCTCCTTGCGGGCGCCGCGCCCCTCACCCTCAAAAAAACGCCCCGCCGAAGCGGGGCGCCGTATTGCGAATCGCCGTTTCTCGTCAGTTCTTGAAGAAGAACATGTTGGCGTAGTAGTTGAAGCTCAACATCCCCTCCGCCCAGGCCGGCAGCTCGCGCGGGACGTTGACCAGGTTGTTGCGCGCCACGATCGGCGCCGGCGCCTGGCCCACCACGCCGATGGTCCACAGCTTCTCGGCGTGCAGATCGTAGATGCGGGCGCGCACGTCCATATACTCGGGACTGCCGTACACCGTGGACTGCATCTCCACCCGCGCCATGTCGTAGAGGCGCTGGAAGTCGGCCGGCGGCTTTTCGCCCGGCAGCTCCGTGGCGTCGGTGCTCTGGATGCCGGCACTGCGCGCGTTGTTCTCCGCCGACCAGTAGGCGTAGTAGCGGCCGGCGCCGCGGTGGCCGGCGCCCATCAGGCTGCTGTTGCCCGACACGAAGTCGTAGAACTCGATGCCGGAGGTGCTGGTGGCGCGAATGTCCATGGTGCCCTCGGTCTCGGCGGCGCGAATCGAGTCGCCATCGAGCGGGCTGAGTTGGACGTTGACGCCCACCGCGGCCCAATGCTCCTTGACCAGCTCGTGGGTCAGGACCTGGGGATTGGCGCCGCCGGACTCGCCGTCGCCGGGCGTGCCGAAGGTCAGCACCAGGTTCAGCGGCTCGCCATTGGCCATGAGCCGCACGCCGTCGGCGTTGCGCTTGTCCAGGCCGATGGAGTCGAGAATCCGGTTGGCCTCGTCGGGATCGTACCTGGCGTAGGGATGCGCCTCGCCCCACTCCGGCTTGTAGAAGCGCACGTCGTTGCGCGCCGTGGCCTGCCGCGGCACCGCCTGGCCCAGCCACACCGTCTCGTTGATAGTGTCGCGGTCAATGGCCAGAGACATGGCGCGGTTGAAGTCCACGTTGTTGAACAGCTCGCGCTTTACCGGATCGAGATGCGCCACGCCGAAGGTGTAAGCCACGTCGGCGCCGGCCATCCCCTCCACCAGCGTTGCGGTGAAGTTACCGCTCGCCTCGTTCTGCTTGAGCAGCGGATAGTCGGTGAGCCCCATGCCCTGCGCGTAGTCGGCCTCGCCGGCGATCACCCGCAGCTTGTAGGTGGCGAGGTTGACGTTCTCGCTCACCACGCGGTCGATGTAGGGGAGCTGCTGCATCGCCGTATCGACGGCGTAGTAGTAAGGGTTGCGCTCCCAGATGCGCACCGTGGTGGTCTGTTCCTCCCACTTCCACGGGTGCAAGGTCGGCTTGTTGATGTCCTTGGCCGGGCAGCAGAAGGTGTAGTGGTCATTGAACGCCGCGGCCCAGTTGTCGAAGCCCTCCTCCTTGGCCTTGGCGTCGGCGTTCGGGTTGTACTCAATGTGCCACTGCTTGAGCCACGCGCTCGGCGCGTAGGCGCGCCAGTCGCTGCCGCGCCAGTGCAGCATGTTCAGCACCACGCGCGGATAGGGAACCCGGAAGTCGTAGCGCACCGTGTAGTCGTCCACCGCGGTGATCGACTCCAGTTGCTCCGGGTAACCCCAGGTGCTGATCCCTTCGTCGAGGTCCATTTCGCGCTTGAAGCGAAAGTCCTCGGCGGTAAAGTCGTCGCCGTTGGACCACTTCATCCCCTCGCGCAGGAACATCGTGAAGGTCATGAGATCGTCGGAGAGCTCGTAGCCCTTCGCCTGATCCGGCTCGATGGAGCCGTCGAAGTTCATCCGCAACGGATACTGGCTGCGCTCCGGCGAGTCGCCGGCGTCGACCCAGGGATGTTCACCGGAGGCGAAGACCTCCAGGGTCCCGCCGTAGGTGCCGACTTCCTCCAGCGGCGCGAGCACCTTCGGCTCGACCGGCAGCCGGTCCTCCACCGGCGGCAGTTCTCCGGCCGCGACCATGGCGGCGAGTACCGGCGCTTCCCGGTACCCCCCCCCCTCGACCATTGCGGCGGCGCCGCCGCCGTCGCTGTCTTCGCCCTCAGCCGCCGCCCAGGCAAAGGTACCGGCGGCCATCATCAGTGCCGCGCCCAACAGGACCGACACCGGTTTCGAGAATTGCATCTATCACGCTCCTTATGTGTGATGGTGTAGCACTAGTCGATTACCACAAACGGGCCGCGCGCGCAAGCTACGTGCCACCACCACCCACCCGCCCGGCGGCTACCGGTAGGGATCGGCGGCGTCGCGCAGCCCGTCGCCCACGAAGTTGAAGCACAGCACGGCCAGCACCACCACCAGCGCCGGGATCAGCAACCACGGGTGCAGCGCCACCACGTTGATGCTCGACGCCTGCTGCAGGGCCACGCCCCAACTCACCACCGGCGGTTGCAGGCCGAGGCCCAGGAAGCTCAGGGCGGTCTCGCCCAGGATCATGTTCGGCACCGCCAGGGTGAGGTGGACGATCAGATAGCCCAGAAAGTTGGGCAGCAGGTGGCGCGCGATCACGCTGAGCCGCGTCGCGCCGCTCACGCCGGCCGCGGTCACGTAGTCCTCCTCGCGGAGCTGCAGAATCTTGCCGCGCACCACCCGCGCCAGCCCGGTCCAGGCGATGATCGACAGGATCACCGTAATCATGAAGTAGGTGCGCACCGGGGGCCAATCGTTCGGAACGGCCGCGCTCAGCGCCATCCACAGCGGAATGGTGGGCAGCGACTGCAGGAACTCGATGACGCGCTGGATCGCCATGTCCACGGGGCCGCCGAGCAGTCCCGACAGGCCGCCGAGCAGGCATCCCAGGAGAAAGCTCATCGCCACCCCAACCAGTCCAATGGATAAGGAGATACGCGATCCATGGACGACGCGGGAGAGTACGCAACGGCCGAGCTGGTCCGCCCCGAACAGATACATCACGCCCGGCTCCTCCACGCCGAGCAGATGGCGGTTCGACGGGAACAGGCCCAGTACCTTGTAGTCGTCGCCGGCCACGAACAGCCGCACCGGGTACCGTTGCGCGTGGTCCTCGCGGTACACCATCAGCAACGTTTCCGGATCGCGTTCCCGGGTAAGCCCGTACACGAACGGTCGCTGCAGTTGCCCGTCGTGGAACAGGCGGAGCGGAGTCGGCGGGGCCAGCGCAAAGTCCGTGCGGCTGCGCAAGCGGTCGTAGGGCGCGACGAACCCGGCGAAGGCCGCGCCAAAATACAGGACCGCAAGCACGTAACCCGACGCCACGGCGAAGCGGTGCTTGGCGAACTTGCGCCGCATGAGAGTCCAACTCGAAGCGACGTAATACTGCTCGGTCGCGCGGTCGGCCATACTAATTCTTCTGCTCGAAGCGAATGCGGGGATCGACGACCACCAGCATGAAGTCGGAGATCAGGGTGCCGACCATGATCAGCAGGCCGAGGATCAGCACGATGCTGCTGGCCAGGAACATGTCCTGCTGGATCAGCCCGGTAAGCAGCAGTGGCCCGATAGTGGGCAGACTCAACACGATCCCCACTATCGCCTCGCCGGAGACGATACCCGTCAACAAATCGCTGGCGGCGCTGACGATCGGGTTGACGGCGATGCGCACCGGGTACTTGAACAGAATGCGGCCTTCGCCGACGCCCTTGGCGCGGGCGGTGATGACGTACTGCTTGCCCAACTCGTCGGCCAGGGAACTGCGCAGCACCCGGATCAGGCCGGCGGTGCCCGCGGTGCCGATCACGATCAGCGGCACCGGAAGGTGCTTCAGCAGATCCACTATTCGCGCCAGGCTCCAGGGAGCGGCCAAGTACTCACGTGAGAACAGGCCGCCGGGACTCCAGCCGAACCAGCGCAGCGCAATGAACATCAGGATCAACGCCAGTAGGAAGTTGGGAGTTGACACCCCAATGAAGCCAAACACGGTGCCGGCGTAATCGCCCACCGAGTAGGGATGGGTGGCCGAGTAGATGCCGATGGGGACGGCGATGATATAGGTGATGATGAGGGTGCTGATCGAGATGGTGACCGAGAGCACGACACGCTCGCCGAGCAGCTCGGCCACCGGCTTGTTGAAGGCCATCGACTCCCCGAAGTCGCCGCGCAGCACGATGTTGCCGATCCACTTGAAGTACTGCTCATGGAGCGGCCGGTCGAAGCCGAACCGCTCGTACAGGGTGCGCAGCATCGCCTCGTCCACCACCAGCCCGAGCTGCTTCATCTGAAACACGAACCGCGTGACGTAGTCCCCGGGCGGGAGCTGGATGATGATGAACGCCACGATCGACAGCGCGGCCGCCGAAATCACCATGTAGAACAGCCGCCGCACGAGGTACTGGGTCATCGGGCCGAATAGTGGGCCATGCCCGCCGCTATGTCCACCGCGCGCCGCCGCCCCGCCGCCGGCGCCGGCCCGCCGTGAGCCACGGGCCTCGCTGCTCTGCCGCCGCCGGCCCGTTACCGTCGGGTCTCGCCTCCTCCCGCGCCGCTCGCCCCGTTACCCCGAAAGGGGCTGGTATGGCACACTGGGGGGCGTTGGCTGCTGCGATGACAACCGCGCGCCGCGGCGCGGCTTTGGCGCGCCCGGCCCCCTGGCCGTTGCGCGCGGTGCGCGCCGTTGCGCTGCACGCGCAGGGGCTGTGCGACCCGCTGCCGCGCCGGGCCTGCGCCGGGGCCGACGATCTGTACGCGGCCGTCGAGCGCGTCGGCTGGGTGCAGATCGACACCCTGCAGGTGGTACGCCGGGCGCAGTACCTGACCCTGTGGAGCCGGCTCGGTGCCTACGACCCCACCGACCTCGACCGCCTGCTGTTCGACGGCGGCCGCACGGGGCCGAACAACGCGCGCCGCCTGTTCGAGTACTGGATGCACGCCGCCTGCATCATCCCGCTGACCTACTACCGCTGGGTGATGCCGATGATGCGCCGCTGCGCCGAGGGCCGCCGCGGCTGGCACCGCCGCTGGATCCCCAACCCCGACCACGCGCGCCTGCTGCAGGCGGTGCGGGAGCGGGTGGCCGCCGGCGGGCCGTGCCGCCCGGCCGACGTCCGCACTCAGAAGAAGCCGCCCGGCACCTGGTGGAACTGGGACAACGCCAAGATCGCCCTGGAATACCTCTATGACACCGGCGAACTCGCCATCAGCAACCGCGAGAACTTCCAGCGCGTCTACGATCTGCGCGACCGCGTGCTGCCGGCAACGGTCGACCGCCGCGAGCCGAGCGCCGAGGAGGCCGCGCAGGCGCTCCTGGAACTCTCCCTCAAGGCGCTCGGCGTCTGCGCTCCCGCCCGGGTGGGCGACTACCTCCACCTGCGGCGCGCTGAATCCAAGCCCGCCATCGACCGGCTGCTGGCGCAGGGCCGCTTCCTCCCGGTTACGGCGCGGCTGGCCGACGGCGCCGACCATGAGTTGATCGTGCACCGCGACAACCTGCCGCTGCTGCAGCGGGCCGCGGACGGCAAGCTGCAGCCGCGCCGCACCACCTTCCTCAGTCCGTTCGACAGCCTGTTCTGGGCCGGGGGCCGGGACCTGAGCTTCTGGCAGTTCCGGCAGGTGCTGGAGTGTTACAAGCCGGAGCCGGCGCGCAAGTGGGGCTACTTCTGCCTGCCGATCCTGCACCGCGACCGGCTGGTGGGGCGCCTCGACCCCAAGCTGGAGCGGGACACGGGGCGGCTGCGGCTCAAGAAGCTGTACCTGGAGCCCGGCGCCGCCCCGAGCGCCCGCTTGGTCACCGCGGTGGCGCGCGCCATGCGCGGCTTCCTGCGCTTCCACGACGCCGGCGACCTGGTGATTGAGCACAGCGACCCGCCGGAGTTCGGCGCCCGGCTGCTGGCCGCGCTGTGAGCGGCGCCGGGTATACTGCGGCCATGCAACCGGCGCGCACGGCAACGGCGGCGCTTGCGGAGCTGATTGCCGAGATTCGGCGGCAGGACGCCGCCGGGCGCGCCTGGCGGTTGGCGCCCGCGGACCTGCAGCGGCTCCTGGGCCTGACCCCGGAGCAGTACTACCGGGAAATCTACGGCGCTCAGGTAGCCGGCCATCCGCTGATCTCGCTGGCTCAGGCCAACGAGTCGTTTTCGCAGGAGTCGATTCTGCCGCTGGTGAGTCTGCTGGAACATCTCTGCGGCGCCGGCGCCGCAGCCGCGCTGGAACGGGCCGGCATCTTCTTCTCGCAGGAGCAGCAGGCGGAAATCACCGCCCAGTTCCTGAGCGCCGCCTCCCGCGAGGTGGGCGCGCATCAGTTCCGGGCCGACGAGTTCACCGCCATGCTGCGCACGTTCGGGAACCCGGCGCAGGCGCGGCAGGTCTACCTCGATCACTTCTTCGACCTGGCGGGCCTCCGCCGCCGCGCCGCCCGCAGCTATTGCGCGTTGCGTGACTTCACCATTCCGGGGCTGGCGGAGCGCAACGCCGAGGGCGTCCTCCGCTTCCTGTTCTCGAAACACGTGCTGCGCGCGGAGCTTGTCTTCAGTGCGCTGCACGCCCCGTTTCTCGCGGCCGCGGCCCGCGCCGGCTACGCCGACGACTCGCGGCGCCGCGAACGGCGCGGGCAGCGTGCCCGCCGGGAAGCCGCCCCGTCAGCCGCCGAGCAAGCGCGCCGGGCACTGGGGCTGGGGCCGGGGCCGCTCACCCCGGAGCGGCTGAAGTCCCGCTACAAGCAGTTGATGAAGCGGTTCCACCCCGACGTCAACCCGCACGGCCTGCGCCGCTGCCAGGAAATCACCGTCGCCTACTCCACCCTCGCAGCCGCCGAGCTATAGCGAACGTGACCCGGCGCAAGAAACTGATTGAAGTAGCGCTGCCGCTCGACGCCATCAACGCCGCCGCGGCGCGCGAGAAGTCGATCCGCCGCGGCCACCCCAGCACCCTGCATCTGTGGTGGGCGCGGCGCCCGCTGGCCGCCGCCCGCGCCGTGATCTTCGCACAGATGGTCGACGATCCCTCCAGTCAGCCGGAGCTGTTCCCGACCGAGCAGGAACAGGACGCGGAGCGCCGCAGGCTGTTTGAGTTGATCGAGAAACTGGTCAGGTGGGAGAACACCACCAACGAGGATCTGCTGCAGCAGGCACGTGAGAAGATACGCGCGAGTTGGCGGCGTACCTGCGCCGACCACGCCGACCATCCGCGTGCGGCCGAGCTGTTCAACCCGGAGCGCCTGCCGGCGTTCCACGACCCGTTCGCCGGCGGCGGCGCGCTACCGCTGGAGGCGCAACGGCTCGGTTTGGAGGCGCACGCCAGCGACCTCAATCCGGTGGCGGTGCTGATCAACAAGGCGATGATCGAGATTCCTCCCAAGTTCGCCGGGCGCCCGCCGGTGAACCCGGAGGCGCGGTCGGACGGAGCGTTGGTCGCCGGCCGTGAGTGGAAGGGGGCGCGGGGGCTGGCGGAGGACGTGCGCCACTACGGGCGCTGGATGCGGGACGAGGCGGAGCGGCGCATCGGCCATCGGTATCCCAAGATCGCGGTTACCGATGAGATGGTGCGCGAGCGCCCGGACTTGCGGCGCTACGCGGGGCGGGAGTTGACCGTGATCGCGTGGCTGTGGGCGCGCACGGTGCGGAGTCCGAACCCGGCGTTCGGGACGATAGAGGTGCCGCTGATCTCGACCTTCATGCTGTCCACCAAAAGGGGTAAGGAGGCATACGTCGACCCGGTGGTCGATACCGACGGCTATCGGTTCGCGGTCAAGGTCGGCCCTCCGCCGGCCGGCGCGAAGGCAGGCACCAGCGCCGGCAAGCGGCACGGGTTCTATTGCCTGGTTTCTAATGTTCCGATCACGTATGACTACATCCGGGGCGAAGGTCAGGCGGGGCGTATGGGCGCACGGCTCATGGCCATCGTCGCCGAGGGTGATCGTGGACGGGTCTACCTCGCGCCCACTGCCGAACACGAAGAAGCCGCCCGAAAGGCGCAGCCGGAGTGGCAGCCGGACCTTCGACTTGAGGGGAAGTCGCGCCAAAGCGTATCGAACTACGGCATCGACACCGTCGGCGATCTGTTTACGCCCCGGCAGCTCGTCGCGCTGACCACGTTTTGCGATCTGGTAACCGAGGCGCGCGGCCGCATCCGGCACGACGCAGAAACTGCCGGCGTGCCCGACGACAGGCGGCCCCTCCACTCCGGCGGCAACCTGGCAACGGCCTACGCCGAGGCGCTGGGGACCTATCTGGAGTTTGCGCAGAGCAAGGCATGCAATCGCAACACGAGCCTGTGTCTATGGGAGCACAGAATGGATCGGCTCGTCGCCACCTTCGGTCGTCAAGCGTTGCCAATGGTCTGGGACTATGCTGAAACAAACCCTCTGGCCGGAGCCGGCGGCGATTTCTTCGGCACCGTCCAATCGGTGTGCGAGGTAATCGAGAAGCAATTCAACTCATCAATACCTGGCCGCGTCTTCCAGGATGACGCGGTCACGCAGACGTCGTCAGTAGACAAGATCATCTCGACTGACCCGCCGTACTACGACAACATCGGTTACGCTGATCTATCCGACTTCTTCTACGTCTGGCTGCGACGCTCGTTGAGATCGGTGTTTCCAGAGCTGTTTCCAACGATCGTCGTCCCGAAGGCGGACGAGTTGGTCGCCACGCCCTATCGCCACGCCACCAAGGATCAAGCCGAAGCGTTCTTCATGGGCGGCATGAAACGGGCGCTGAGCCAGTTGTCTCGGCAAGCCCTTCCCGCATTTCCAACGACGATCTATTACGCATTCAAGCAGTCTGAGAAGAAGACCGATAGCGGCGGTATCGGGAATACCGGATGGGAGACGTTCCTGGAGGCGGTAGGGGAAGCCGGGTTTATGGTATCCGGCACTTGGCCGATGCGGACCGAGCAACCCAAGGGGCTACGCGCGTTCCAACAGAACGCGCTCGCGTCCAGCATCGTGCTGGTGTGCCGGCGGAGACCTGCGGATGCTCCGCGCGCGCCGCGCCGGATTTTTCGGGACGCGCTGGAGGCGGAGCTGCCGGCGGCGCTGGTCCATCTGCAGCGCGCCAACATCGCCCCCGTCGACTTGGCGCAGGCGGCCATCGGGCCGGGCATGGCGATCTTTACCCGCTACGCCGCGGTGCTCGACCCCAACACCGGCAGGCGCATCACCGTTGGCGAGGCGCTATCCTTCATCAACAGAGCCCTGGACGAGATACTGACCGCGCAGGAGGGGAGTTTCGACACCGACAGCCGCTGGGCGCTGGCCTGGTTCGACCAGCACGGCTTCGAGGCCGGCGAGTACGGCAGCGCGGAGACCTTGGCCACCGCCAAGAACACCAGCGTCAACGGTATGGTGCGGGCCGGCATCATCCACGCGCAGGCGGGGCGGGTGCGGCTGCTGCGGCCGCGGGAACTGCCCGCCGACTGGGACCCGGCGGCGGACGACCGCCTCACGACCTGGGAGGTGGTGCACCACATGATCCGCGCCCTGGAGCAGCTCGGGGAGGTCAAGACGGCGGCACTGCTGCGCCGGCTCGGCGGAGCGGCCGAAGGCGCGCGCGAACTCTGCTACCGGCTGTATACGATATGCGAGCGCAAGCAGCGCGCGGCCGAGGCGCTGGACTACAACGGGCTGGTGCAGGCCTGGCCGGAGCTCCGCACTCTGTCCCTGTCGGATGAGCTGATGAGCCAGACCGAGATGTCACTCAATGCCGATTAGCTGCGCCGCGCCGGAGCGCAGGAATCACCCGTAGCCGGCACCGGCCACGGAGCGCGGTTCCGCGATCCGTTGGCGTACGTCAGCGGCAACTTCGAGTACTTCCGCAGGGGCGCGAACCGCCTCGCCGGCACGCAGGCGCACGGCAATGATGAGCGGGGCCAGCGCGGCCGCCTTCTCCGGTTCGGCGCGCAGGATTGCAACTACTTCGCTCTCGGGAACGCCGGCGGCGAGCAGGAGGGACACTCCCTTGGTGACCGGCGCGACGGCCTCCGGGTCGGGAGCGAGCGCGGCGTACAGGGAGCGAAACTCGTCAGTTGCAGCGGTGCCCCTTCCCCTGGCAGCGTGCCCGGCCATCCTGTCGTACGGTGCCTTCCACGCGGCTGCCGCCCACCCGTCGCCGCTTCCCTCCCGAATCTCGTTCGACCGTTGAGCCGCGCTCTTGAGCGTATCGGCGAGTTCCCGCGCTACGGAGTCGCTGTAGAACTCCGTCATGAAGCGGAGCAGGTTTGTTACGATGGCAGCTTCGTCACGCTCCCGCCGGAGCTTGTAATAGATGCTGTAGAGGCGCTGCGCGACGGTGTATAGCCGCTGCGAGCCGGCCGGCCTCCGGAGCACGGCTCCGCGGTTGACGAGCCTGCCGAGCATGGTGGATACCGGGCGGATGTCCAGGCGGGCGCGCGCGGCGATCTCTCCGGCCGTCGACGGTTGCCACAGGTCGATCAGGGCGAGGTACACGCGGCGCTCGGTCTTGCCGATGGTTTCCAGGTGGCCGCGAAAGTACTCGGTGTGATCGTCGATCAGCCTCACCAAGTGCTCCATCAGTTGGCGAATGGAACGATGTAGTGAGAATTCGGCGGCGATCACCAGGAGCCGCGGGTCACCGCCGGTGAGGATTTCCAAGGGTCTGATCTCGTGCTCGCTTATCTCGTCGCCGCTGAGTGCCTGCCACAGGCGTCGGCACTGAGCCGTATCCAGTGGCCGCAAACCGATTACCCGAAACATCTCAAAGAATGGCTCGCGGGCGTCGTCCAGAGCCTCGAATCGACTGGTAGCGGTGGCAAGCAGGATCACCTGGGGTTCCGTCTGTAGCGTCTTACGCAGTTTCCACCCGAAGTCGTCGTCCACGTTGCCGCATAGCGCTTGCATGTTTTCCACCATGAGGACGAGCCGCTTTCCGAGCCGCTCGGCGACATCGAGGACGGCGACCCGGGCACGCTCATCGAGTTCTCGCTCCCGCCAGCGACTGGCGAGGTCAGCATGCGTGGCCCGCAGGTTCAGCGCGAGATCACGATCCTGACTGTTCACGGCCAGGGCAAGGTGGAACAGCGCGTCCAGCCAGAAGTCGGCCGCGCTGAAAATCTCATGGCTTTCTTCCATAAACCGGACCGGTAGCAGATGCGCGGCCAGTTCGGCGTCGGTGCGTAACTCGGCGGCCACCCGCGCGAGGAGCATCGTCTTGCCACGCCCTCGCGGAGCGACGATCAGCGTATGCTGACAGGACTCGGCATCGACGTTGCGGCGCAGGATGTCGAGTACCGCGTTGAGCTCTTTACGGCGGACTACGAATTGCTCAATGACGTCGCCGTCCGACTGGAACGTTCCGGGATTGAACGCACGGACGGCCCGACCATACATCCCACTCATCGACCGTGTCTCCTACGACGCTGCCCGGACAACAACACGTGGTTGCCGGCGCGCACCTGCACATCGAGTACCCGCAACTCCCGTACGCGGTCGAAGAAGTCAACGCCGCTCACCCAGCGGCCGGTAGCAGATTCCACTGTCAGGCCTCCTGATCGAATACATAATAGTGGACGACGATCCTGTTGTCAACAACTTGGTGGACAACGACTTAGTTACGGTAGCGAGACTTACCGCTACGTTTGACTTAAGTGTAATATATAATGAGATAAAACGCTATAAAGGTGGCTGCCGTGCACACGTCTCAGCCTGGATAATCGCCAAGCAGACTGGACTGGCGCTACTCGGCGATCTGCGGCTACCCCGACAGCTTCCGAGCGGCAGCACGGCCGTAGCGCTTCCGGCAGCGGCGCCGGGCGGCCGATAAGGTGAGTGATGGAAGGCCGGCCCACGATCGGGGAGCTGCGGGAGCGGTCGCTGCACGCAGGGCTCAAGGCTTGGTATGCCCTGCCCCGCGACGGCGTCGAGGTACCGGTCGACCGGTACGTCATTGATCTGGTGCGCCGCGGCACCCTGATCGAGATCCAGACCCGCGGCTTCGCCAAGCTCAATCGCAAGTTGACCCGGCTGGCGAGCGCGCATCGCGTGCGCTTGGTGTTTCCGATCGCGCGCCGCAAGTGGATCGTGACCACCGCCGCGGACGGCAGCGTGCTGCGCCGCCGGCTGTCGCCGAAGCGGGGTTCCTACCGTGACCTGTTCGCGGAGATGATGCGCATTCCGCACCTGATGAGCAGCCCCAACTTCACGCTGGAGGCGCTGCTGGTGGAGGTGGAGGAGCTGCGTTGCGCGGACGGCCGCGGCAGTTGGCGGCGCCGGGGCGTCAGCGTCGTGGACACCCGCTTGCTGGAAGTGCGCAGCCGGCGCCGCTTTCGGACGCCCGGCGATCTGGCGCGGCTGCTGCCGCCGCGTCTGGAGGAGCCGTTCACCAACCGCTGCTTGGCCGCCGCGGCAAGCATGTCCCCGGCCGCGGCCGGCGAAATGACCTACACCCTGCGGCGCATGGGTACGCTTGCCGTGGTGGGGCGCCGCAGCCGAGCGTACCTGTTCGCCCGAACCTGACCCGCCGCGCTTAGAATCCGGGCGACCAGATGGTGGACAGCGACAGCACGAACCCCGGCAGGACCTCTTCGCCGCTTACGGACGCCGGCCGCTCAAGACGCTCCGCGCCGCCGGCGCGATAGACGGTGACGCTCCGCCGGTCCGGGTCGATCAACCATCCCAATCGAGCGCCGTTCTTCCGGTATTCCTCCATCTTCCGTTCCAGGGCGGTGCGGGAATCGGAAGGCGACATCAGCTCGAGTACAAAGTCAGGGCACAGCGGCAGGAAGCCCTGCCGCTCCGCGGGCGCAAGGCCAGCAAGCCGCTCCCGCCGGACCCATGCCACGTCCGGCGACCGTACCGCGCCGCCGGGAAGTTCGAAGCCGGTTGAGGAGTCGAATGCAACGCCCGAGCCGTCGTCGTCCGCCCAGCGATGGACCGTGGCGAGCAAGTGGCCGCTCCGCGCTCCGGTCTCTCCGCCCGTCGGCGCCATGATCGTTATCCCTCCTCCGGCGTTGCGCTCAATCCGCACGTCCCGATTCAGTTGACAGAATTCAAAGAACTGCTCCCGCGTGAACTCGATTGCCGGCTGCAGTTGCAGCTCCAACGGGGTCGTCCCCCGCGGCGCCACAGTAGCGAGCGGCTCTTCTGTTGCGACCATACGCGCACGTTACCCCACAACTCCGGAGTCGATCAACACATCGGGCGGTGGGTGGTGTTGCGTTGCGGCGTTGCGGCGGCGCGGCGACGGCCCTATGCTGGCGCGCGTGAACAGGAACGTAGCGCGGGGGCAACGGCTGCTCCTCCTCCTGGCGGTTGGGCTGGTCGGCGCGGGGTGCGCGCGGGTGACGCCGATTCCCGAGGCGCGGGCGCCGTCGCCGGCGCGCATTTACTGGACGGACGCCGGCAGTAACACGATTCAGCGCGCCGGACTGGACGGGTCCGGGGTCGAAACCGTGGTGCCGCATGGACTGGGCGAACCCTACGGCATTGGCGTGGCGGTGGCCGGCGGCAAGTTGTATTGGGCCGAGTGGGGCGTCGGCATCCGGCGCGCGGGGCTGGACGGCGCCAACGTCGAGACCCTGGTGGCCACGCCCCGGCCCAACGGGATCGCACTCGATGCCGCGCGCGGCAAGCTGTACTGGACCGAATACGACACCGACTCGATCCGGCGTGCCGACCTGGACGGCTCCGGCGTCGAAGACCTGGTGACCAGCCTGCTCGGCAATCCGTTCGGCATCGCGCTCGACGCCGCCGCCGGCAAGATGTACTGGACCGACGCCGGCACGCAGAAGGTGCAGCGCGCCGATCTGAACGGTTCGGACGTCGAGGACCTGGTGATCACCGGACTCGAGAATCCGCGCGGCATCGCCGTGGACGCGGCGGCGGGCAAGCTCTACTGGACCGATCGCGGCAGCGACAAGATTCAACGCGCCAACCTGGACGGTTCCGGCGTCGAGGACGTGGTTTCGGAATCTCCATCCGGGTCCAATCGGGACGGCATCGCCCTGGACGTGGCGGCCGGCAAGATGTACTGGACCGAACGCTTTCTGGGCAAGATTCAACGCGCCAACCTGGATGGCACCGCCGTCGAGGACGTGGTGACCGAGGCGCAGGAGCCCTACGAGCTCGCGCTGGACACCGCCAACGGCAAGCTGTACTGGACCGACCTGACCGCCGGCATCCTGCGCGCCGACCTGGACGGCGGCGGGGTCGAGGCGGTGGTAAGGCCCGGCCTGGAAGACCCGCGCGGCGTCGCGCTGGACGTTGGCGGCGGCAAGGTCTACGCGGCCGACGCCGGCGCTGACCGCATCCGGCGCTTCGACCTGAGCGGAGCGGCCGGCGCGGAACTCGCGATTCCGGGGTTGTCGGCACCGTACGCGGTCGCGCTGGACACCGGCGCCGGCAAGATCTACTGGACGGAGTCGGCGACCGCCACCGCCGCCGCGGACCGCATCCGGCGCGCCGGCCTGGATGGCTCGAACGCGGAGACGCTGGTGACCGAGGGCCTGCGGTATCCGCGCGGCATCGCCCTGGACACGGCGGCCGGCAAGATGTACTGGGTGGACGCGGGGACGCGGAAGATACAGCGCGCCAACCTGGACGGTTCGGGCGTCGAGGACTTGGTGACCGCCGGATTGGCCGACCCGCAGGGCATCGCCGTCGATCCGGCCGGCGGCAAGATCTACTGGACCGACCGCCGCACCGACCGCATTCAGCGCGCCAACCTGGACGGCTCCGGCGTTGAAACCCTGGTGACCGCCGGGCTGTCGAATCCCCAGGGAATCGCCCTGGACTTGGCGGACCGCAAGATGTACTGGACCGACTGGGGTACCCGCAAGATCCAACGCGCCAACCTGGACGGCTCCGGCGTCCAAGACGTGGTAACGGCCGGCCTGCGCACCCCGTGGGCAGTCGCCCTCTACCGCCCCTGAGAAAGCCAGCCGCCGTTCAGGCGTGCGGGTCGTTCTGAACCACGACGAACGGCCGCCTGAATCCCGGCCGCGAACCCGACGGCACGCCCACGTCTACCCAGAACAGGTCGCCCTGACGGACTACCACGTATCGAGCGAACGGTCGTGCCGGGGCCGGAACGCCCGCAGGGTTGCCGCCTCCTCCTCATCGGGGAAGTCGGCGTACGCAGCGTTGATATCCTGCAGGAGAGCGTCGTTCTCCCTGCTGATCAGGAATTCCTCCAGCGCCTGCGCGTAGAGGCGGCTACGGGGCGTTCCCGATCTTCGCGCTACCGCGTCCACCCGTTGCGCAAGCGAGTGCTCAACGGACACGGCAACCCTCACCTTGGCCATGGTTCCAACTCCTCCGAAGAAAATTATGAAAATGTATGTGCGTACGTCAACACCGCCTTGACAACCGGCGGATAGCCGCGGCAGGGTAACTGCCACCTTAGATGAGCGAAGCCGTGAGGGCGGGTGTTTCGCCGGCCCGCCTGCGCCGCATCGACGAGGCGATGCAGCGTTACGTCGATACCACCCCCATCCCCGGCATCGTCACCGCCGTGCAGCGGCGCGGCGAGCTGCTGCAGCACCGCAGTTTCGGCGTGCTGGGGCCGGACGCGGGGCCGATGCGCGAAGACTCCATCTTCCGCATCTACTCGATGACGAAGCCGATCGTCTGCGCCGCGCTGCTGGCGCTCTACGAGGAGGGACGCCTGCGGCTCTCCGATCCGGTGGCGCGCTTCATTCCCGGTTTTGCCGGCCTCCGGGTCTACGCCGGCGGCCCGCCGGAGGCGGTCACCACCGCGCCCCCGGAGCGGGAGGTGACCGTCCGTCACCTGCTGACCCACACCGCCGGACTCACTTATTCATGGCTGGAGTACGGGGCCGTGGAGGAGCTCTACCGGCGCCGCGTCTCGCACCTGTCGGACCAGCCGCTGGGGGAGCTGGTGGAGCAGCTCACCGAGCTGCCGCTGGCGTTCCAGCCGGGCGCGCGGTTTCGCTACGGGTTGTCCCACGACGTGGTGGCGCGGCTCATCGAAGTGATCAGCGGCGCTCCCCTGGACCGCTTCCTGCAGGAACGCATCTTCGAACCGCTGGGAATGACGGACACCGGCTTCTTCGTCCCGCCCGCCAAGCAGCACCGCTTCAGCGCCATGATCGGCGCCCGCGACCCCGCCGACGTCAAGGCCAGCCGCTCCCTGCAGCTCGCCGCGGCGGGCCGGTTCGACTGGATCTCCGACCCGGCAACCGACCTGGAGTACCGCCCGCACCGGGCGTTCCGCGGCGGCCACGGCCTGGTGTCCACCGCCGCCGACTACCTACGCTTCTGCGCCATGCTGCTCAATCACGGCGAGCTCGACGGCCGGCGCGTGCTGCGCCGGGAGACGGTGCGGCGGATGATCAGCAATCAGCTCCCCGCGGCGTTGCTCCCCTACGAGGTGGGCGGACGCGAGCAGCGCGGCTACGGCTACGGGCTCGGCGTCCGCGTGCTGCTCGACCCCGGCGCGAGCGGCCGGCCCGGCGCGGCCGGCGAGTATGGCTGGGCCGGCGCCGCCAACACCTACTTCTGGATCGATCCGGTGGAGCAGCTCATCGGTATCATCCTGGCGCAGGTGCGGCCGGCGGGCTACTTTCGGGTGGCCGACGAGTTCCGCGCGCTCGCCTATCAGGCGTTGGTCGACTGATCGACAACGACAACCACCAAGCGCTCCTGCTGCGCGCGCCGATTCCGTGATAGGTTGCGGCATGAGCCTGCAAGACAAGGTTTGCATCATCACCGGCGGCGGCAGCGGAATCGGCCGCGCCGGCGCGCTGCTGATGGCCGCCCGCGGCGCCCGCGTCGTGGTGGCCGGCCGCACCGGGCGCAAGCTCGACGCGGTGCGCGGCGCGATCGAGCAACGCGGCGCCGCGGCGCTGGCGGTGCCCCTGGACGTGGCCGACCGCGCCGCCGTGCAGCGCATGGCCGCGGCCGTGCTGGACGCCTACGGGCGCATCGACGTGCTGGTGAACAACGCCGGCCACGCCTCCCCCAACCGTATGCTGCACGCCACCACGCCCGAGGACATCCGCAGCACCGTAGACTCCAATCTCGCCGGCACCATCTACTGCACCCAGGCGGTGGTTCCCGCCATGCTGGAGGCCGGGGCGGGCACCGTCATCAACGTCGCCTCCCTGGCCGGCGTGGCCGGCAGCCCGCTGGCCGGGGTCGCCTACTCCGCGGCCAAGGCGGGCGTGATCAACTTCACCAAGTACCTCAACGCGGAGTTCAAGAACCGCGGCCTGCGCGCCAGCGTCATCATCCCCGGCGAAGTCGACACGCCGATTCTGGACCACCGGCCGGTCAATCCGTCGGCGGAGGCGCGCGCTACCATGGCCACCGCCGAGGACGTGGCGCAGGCCATCGTTCTGGTGGCGGAGCTGCCGCAGCGCACCACGATCCCGGAACTGACCATCCGCCCGACCTACCAGCGCGACGTCAGCGCCGAAGTCGGCGTGGAATAAGGAGGAGAGAATGTCAGACCTCGAATTGCTGGAAGAACTCAAGCAAATTGATACGCCCACGGTGACCAACGTGGTGGCGACCTACCCCGGCCACGAGTTGTGCCTGGGGCTGTACCACCCGTGGGAGGCCAACTGGTATACCGACAACCGGCTGCGCTGCTGGTACCCGGAGCTGGGCCCGGTGGCCGGCTACGCGGTGACCTGTACCTACGGGGTAACCGATCCCGGCTACTCCGCGCTCAGCCTGATGGACGTGCTGGAGGAGGCGGACAAGCTCAACGGCCCCTCCATCTTCTGCTTCGAGCAGCGCTTCCCGCCGGAGCTGGCCGACAAGGTGGGACTCGCCGGCGGCAACATGACCTCCGCGCTGCGCGCCTGCGGCGCGGTCGGCGCGGTGAGCAACGGCCCGTCACGCGACATCCACGAAATCCGGCCGATGAAGTTCCAGTACCTGACGCGCGGCATCTGCGCCGGCCACGGCCCCCAGGAGCTGCAGGCGGTGCAGGTGCCGGTGCGCCTGTGCGGCATGGACGTGGCCCCCGGCGACGTCGTCCACGTGGACGAAAACGGCGCGGTCAAGTTTCCGGCGGCGCGCCTGGGCGAGGTGGTCGCCAACGCCAAGGCGCTGCTGGCGCAGGAGGAGGAGCGGGTCGGCAGCCTGCTGCAGGCGCGCGGCGTGGAGCAGGTGCGCGCCATCATGGCCGGCCACCAGTACGTCAAGAAGTGAGCGCCGCGGCGTGATATAATCCCGTCATCTGCCGAGTCAGGGGGAGAGCGATGAAAGCTGCCGTATTGCACCAAATCGGGGGACCGTTCGTCATCGAAGAGGTTGAGCTGCTGCCGCCGCAGCCGAACGAGGTGCGCGTGCGGCTCGCCGCCGCCGGCACCTGCCATAGCGACTGGCACTTCGTGGTCGGCAACGTCAAACGCCCCCTGCCGGTGGTGCTGGGCCACGAGGGCGCCGGCGTGGTGGAGGAAGTGGGCAGCCGGGTGACCCGCGTGCAGCCGGGCCAGCGGGTAATCCTCAACTGGGCGCCGTGCTGCGACGCCTGCTTCTACTGCCAGCGCGGCCAGAACGGGCTGTGCGAGACTTGGTGGGGCTGGCGCCAGGGCGCGATGCCGGACGGCAGCACCCGGCTGCGGATGGGCGGCGCGCAGGTCACGCAGTTCAGCGTGCTGTCCACCTTCGCCGAGCAGGCGGTGGCGCCGGAGCAATCCTGCGTGCCGATTCCGGATGACGTGTCGTTCGAGGTGGCGGCGCTGGTCGGTTGCGCGGTGACCACCGGCGTGGGCGCCGCGGTCAATACCGTGCAGCTCCGGCCCGGCGAGAGCGCGGCGGTCTACGGCTGCGGCGGCGTGGGGCTGAACGTGGTGCAGGGAGCGCGGCTGAGCGGCGCCAATCCGATCATCGCGGTGGACCGCGACCCGGCCAAGCTGGAGATTGCGCGCCAGTTCGGCGCCACCCACGGCGTAATCGCCGGCGGCGACGCGCAGGATCAGGTGCGCGCCCTCACCGGCGGGCGCGGCGCGGACTACGCGTTCGAGGCGGTCGGCGCGCCGGCGGTGCAGGAGGCGGCCTACGACGCGGCCCGCCGCGGCGGCGCGCTGGTGGTGGTGGGAGTGGCGCCCGCCGGCTCGGTTACCCGCTACGCCGGCGCCGACCTGCACGTCAACGAGAAGCGCATCCTGGGCTCGTTCTTCGGCTCCACCAACCCGCACTACGAGTTCCCGCGGCTGCTGCAGCTCTACCGCGCCGGCCACCTGCTGCTCGACGAGCTGATCTCCGCCCGCTACCGCCTCGAACAGATCAACGAGGCCTACGCCGACCTGCTCAAGGGCGGCCACAAGCGCGGCATCATCCAATTCGACGGAGTGGGCGCCGCGGCGTAGCCCCGAACTACGCGACCGGACGCCGTGACAGGTCCAGGTCGGCCTGATCCCGCGGCGACGCGAATTCGTGACCCTGGCGCGACGGCTCGCGGAAGGTAATTGAAGCGTAATAGTCGTCCAGGGGAACGAATACGCCGTTGATCTCCGCCCATTCGCGCATGCCGCGATTGCACGAGTGAGTCCACGACAGCACCTCGATCCGCCAGCCGCGGCGATGCATCCGGCGGAGCGTGCTGTGGAAGCCGCGCCCTTCGACGTACCCCGCGCCGTCGCCGGTCAGCAGCGCCACGATCCCGGGGTCGCCGTTGTTGTCCCAACCATCCTCGAGCATCCGCAACTGCAGCCATTGGTCGGGCGTGCCCTGCTCGCCGCGGTCCCGCGCCCCGCGGTCGAACAGGTTGACCTCCACGCCGCTGTTCTCCATGCGGTTCCAGAGCTGCCGCAGCTCCGGCGGAACGGAACCGGCGGCGACCGCCTTGGTAAGCGGGCGGTCGGCATGCGCCAGCCGCAGCAAGTTGTCAAAGTGAACGCGAACCAGATAGCGGGCGCCGGGGGTGGCGTCCACCTGCTCGGCGATGCGCTGCGCCTCGTGGAAGATGTTGGAGTTGTCCCAGTAGACGAATACCCCGGCCACGGCTAGCGGACCTTGACGACGAGTTTGCCGAAGTTGGCGCCGGCGAGCAGGCCGATGAAGGCTTGCGGCGAGTTTTCGATGCCTTCTACCACGTCCTCGCGGTACTTCAGCCGGCCGCCCCGCACCCAGCGGCCGAGCCGGGCCAGCGCCACCGCGTGCCGGTCGGCGAACTGGAACACCAGGAAACCCTCCATCCGCGCCCGCCGGGTCAGCAGCATGCGCGGTACGTTGCGCGGTCCCTGCGGCGGCGAGGTGGCGTTGTAGAAGGCGATCTGGCCGCAGATCACCGCCCGTCCGCGCACGCCAATCTGGTCGATGGCGGCGTCGGTCACCGCTCCGCCCACGTTGTCCCAGTACACGTCGATGCCGTCCGGGCACAGCTCGCGCAGCCGCTCCGCGACGTTCTCGGTCTTGTAGTTGATGGCGGCGTCGAAGCCCAACTCGTCAACCACGTAGTCGACCTTCTCCGCCGAGCCGGCCACTCCGATCACCCGGCAGCCGCCGCGGCCGGCAAGTTGGCCCACCACCGCTCCCACGGCGCCGGCCGCCGCGGTCACCACCACGGTGTCGCCGGCCACCGGTTTGGCCACCTCGAACAGCCCGTGGTAGGCGGTGAGCCCCGGCATGCCGAGCACCCCCAGCGAGGTGGAAATCGGCGCCACGCCGGGGTCGATCTTGCGCACGTCGCGGGCGTCCATCACGCCATACTCCTGCCAGCCGATCTTGCCCATGGCGTAGTCGCCGGGCGCGAACCGGTCGGAGTTGGAGGCCACTATCTCACCTACGGCGTCCGCTTCCAGCACCCCGCCCACCGCCACCGGCGCGGCGTAGCTGGCCCCGCTGGGGGCGTTCATGCGCCCGCGCATGTAGGGATCCAGGGAGTGATAGTGAGTGGCGATCAGCACCTGGCCGGGGCCGGGTTCGGGCACCGCGGTCTCGGTGAGGGCGAAGTCGGAGAGCTTGGGAGCGCCGTGCGGGCGCGCCGCCAGCGTCCACGCTCGATTGGTTGCGTTGGCCATAACGCGGCCGATGATAGCACCGTGGCGGCGGCTGACGATAGAGCGTCCGCGCGCAAGGGGTCGGCGCGGCGCGCGAAGGGACTGCCGCCCACCGCCGCCGCCGCGGGCGGGTCGCCGGAACGGCGTCAAGTAGCGTATCATGGGCGGCATGGCAGATGTTCCTACCGCTCTTCCGACCGCAACGTTCGGCAACACCGGCCTGCAGGTCACCCGGCTCGGCTTCGGCACGGCGCTGTTCAGCACTGGCAAGCCGCATTGGAACGATGAGGCGGCCGACCGGTTGCACAATGAGGTGCTGGACGCCGGCATCAACTTTATCGACACCGCCTACGACTACGTGGAGGCCGAACGCCGTATCGCCGCGTTCGCCGGCCGCCGCTACGGCGAGTTTCACCTGGCCACCAAGTGCGGCTGCACCGACACCCGCCCCACCGAGAACAACTCCGACCACCTGTGGACCCGCGACAACCTGTGGCGCGGCCTGGAGGGCAGCCTCGCGCGCCTGGGGCGCGACAGCGTCGACGTGATACAGCTCCACAACCCGACCGTGGCCGAGTGCGAGGCCGGCGGCCTGGTGGATGCCCTGCAGGAGATGAAGCGCGGCGGCAAGGTGCGCTTCATCGGCGTCTCCAGCACCCTGCCGCACCTGCCGGTCTACCTGGAGTGGGGGGTGTTCGACGTGATGCAGATTCCCTACTCCGCCCTGGAGCGCAGGCACGAGGAGTGGATTACCCGCGCCGGGCAGGCCGGCGTGGGGATCGTCATCCGCGGCGGCGTGGCGCAGGGCGAGCCCGGCAGCGGGCGCGGCCAGGGCGACCGCTGGGCCGCCTTCGAGCGGGCGGGGCTGGACGAACTGCGCGCCGCCGGCGAGAGCCGCTCGGCGTTCGTGCTCCGCTACACCCTGAGCCATCCGTTCGCCCACACCATCATCGTGGGCACCACCCGCTCCGAGCACCTGCAGGAGAACCTGGCCGCGGTACGGCGCGGCCCGCTGCCGCCCGACCTCTACGCCGAAGCCAAGCGCCGGCTCGACGCCGCCGGTGAGCGCGCCGCTCCGGCGTAGCTCACCCGCAACGGAAGCCGGAACTGGTTGGCTGGTCGGCGCGGCGCAACGGGGACAGTTGGCGTGCGTGATATGGTGGGGACGGTGGGGGTGAGACGTTGATCCGGGGCGCGGCGGCCGCGCTGACCGCGATCCTCCTGGCGGCGGCGTTCGCGCCGGCCTCGGCGCAGCAGCAGGGCTCGCCGCCGCCGGAGCGACCGCTGCAGGAGCGCCCGCTTTCCGACGAAGCGCTCCGGCAGCGGCTGGCGCTGGCGTTGGCCGCGGCGGAATACCCGGTGACGCCCGGCGATACCTACCGGCTGTCGTTCCTGCCGGCCACCGCGGCGCGCGCCAACGCTGCGGCGCGCATCAGCGAAACGGTCGTCGTGGCCGGCGACTACACCGTGGACCTCGGCGCGTTCGGTACCATGGATGGACGCGGCCTCAACCTCAATGAGCTGCGGCGGAGCGTGGTGGCGCGCGTCGCCGATGCCTACCCCGGCAGCAACCCGGCGTTGCGCCTGACCGAGGTCGGCACCTTCGAGGTGCACCTGCGCGGCGCGGTCGAGACTTCCGGCCATACCGCCACCTGGGGATTGGGCCGGCTGAGCGACGTCGTGGCGGAACGGCTCAGCGCGCATGCCTCGGTGCGCGACCTGCGCGTCGAACGCGGCGCCGACGTGCTGGCGTTCGATCTGTTCCGCGCGCAGCGATTCGGAAACCGATCGCAGGACCCCTACCTGCTGCCGGGCGACCGCATCTGCGTGAGCCGCCATGAACGCGCGGTAAGGATCAACGGCCAGGTGTGGCGGCCCGGCAGCTACCAACTCTTGGCGGGCGAGGGGCTGGCCGAGCTAATCGCGTTCGCCGGCGACTTCACTCCGTGGGCGGACCTGAAACGAGTGCGCATCGAGAGCCTCGGCGCCTCGCCGGAAGCGGTCCCGGAGACCGCCGAACCGATCCTCGATTGCGAAGGCGCCCCGCTGCCGGCGGCGAGCACCTACCCGGCGGCGGCGCCCGGCGTCACGCGCTACGCGGCGTGGGACGCCGAGTTGGCCGCGGTGGCGCTCCGCGACGGCGACGTGGTGACCATAGCCAACCGCGACGCGCTGCTGCCGGCGATATTTTTTGAAGGCGCGGTGATAGAGCCGGTAGCTGAGACGCGCGCGGCCGGCGCCGCGGCGGAGGCTACGGCGACGGGGGCGGAGTTCGGCGCCCGGATCGCCCACCGCTTCCGCCCGGGGGAGACGCTGTTCGACGCGCTGCAGCAAAACCTTGACGCGATTGCCCCCGGCGCCGACTTGGCCAACGCCGCTCTGGTGCGCCGCGGCGAGCCGGAGCAGACGATCGATCTCGAGCTGCTGTTGCACGGCGGCGCGCGGGGCGGCGACCGCCCGCTGCAGCCGGGTGACCGTATCGTCATCCCCGCGCGGCGCTTCGAGGTGGCGTTGCGCGGCGAGGTCTCCGAAGCGCGCCGGCTCACGGTGAGCCCGGTAACGCGGCTGCACAACGTGGTCGAGCGGGTGCGCACGCCCTACACCTCGTTGCGGCGCATCGCCGTGGCGCCGCCGCGCGGGCCGCAGCGGACCTACGATCTGTTTCGCTGGCTGCGGTTCGGCGAACTTGCCCACAATCCCCTGCTCACGCCGGGGGCGGTGATCACCTTCCACGCGCGCGAGCGGGAGGTGCGACTGAGCGGTGAGGTGCGCCGGCCGGGGCGCTATCAGCTCCTGCCCGGCGAAGGGCTGGAGGAACTGATCGAGCAGTACGGGGACGGCTTTACCGCGGCGGCCAATCCGGGGCGCGTGGTCCTTACCCGGCCGCACACGCCCGGCGGCGCGCGCGAGGCGATCGCCGTGGACTTCCGAACCGACGCCGGCCCGCCGTTGCTCGATGGAGACGAGGTGGTGGTGCGGCCGCGGCCCGCTCCGGTCGTGTACGTGGAGGGCGGGCTGCGGCCGCCGCCCGCCACCACGGTCACCACCACTCGGAGCGGCGCCGAAGAGGATCAGGTGATGACGGCGACCGAGCGAGCGCTGGTGCCCGACACCCCGGTGACCCGCACCACGCGCCGCATGGTTCCCTACTGGCCGGGCGTCACGGTCTTCGACGTGCTGTTTCCGTTGCGCGGCGACGTCCGCCAGGACGCCGACCTCGAAGCGGGGTACGTGATCCGGGCGGGCACGCGCCTGCGGCTGAACTTGCAGGCGCTGCTGTTCGGCGGCGAACGGGACCGCGACCTGCCGCTGCAGCCGTACGATACCATCGTCGTCCCGGTGCGCCGGTTCTCGGTGACGGTCGCCGGCGCCGTGCAATCGCCGGGCGTGTACGCGTACCTGCCCGGGCGGCCTGCCGACTACTACGTCCGGCTGGCGGGCGGCTCGGCCGCGGCGGCCGGCGGCGCGAGCGCCGTAACCGTGACCGACGGCCTGGGCAGGGAGAAGGATCCGCAGGCCCCGGTGGCGCCGGACGACCAGATCGCCGTGGCGGCGGACAATCTCCTGTTCACCCGCGTCCTCGCACCGGCCGCAACGTTGGGGGCGCTCGTGATCTCCTTCGTGGCGCTCATTCTGGCTCTCGACTCTTAGCCGGCGCCTGCGGATGCATGCGGCTGACCGGTGTCGTTACGACTACCTGCTGGTGGTAGGCCCCGGCCGCTCGGGGAGCACCTTCCTGTATCAGCTCCTCAAGCAGCACCCGGACTTCGTGTTCCCGGAAATCAAGGAGGGCTACTACTACCGCTCGCCGCGCCTCTTCGAGCGCCTGTACCGGCGCACCGTCGCCGGCTCGGGCCGCATCCTGGTCGACGTCGCGAATCTGGCGTACCGCGACCCGCGGCTCACGCGCGGCGTCGGCGCGCTGCGTAGCCGGGGTACGCGCGTCCTTCTGATCGTGCTGCTGCGCGACTACCGCGACCGCGCCTTGTCGATGATCCGCTTTGCCAGGAGCCGCGGCCGCCCGGTGGTGTGGATGGGGCCGCGCATGCTGGAGCGGCGCATCGTACGGGAGCGCCTGACCCCGGCCGCGTTGCGCGGCCTGCTGCACCTGGACGCCGATCTGCTGTGCATCCACTTCGACGCCCTGACCCGCAACACGCCCGCCTGCCTTGATGCCCTGGCGTCCCTGTGCGGCAGCGCCCCGTTCGCGCCGGGCGAGTCGCGGGCGGTGAACGAGGCGGTAGGCCGGCGCAACCTGCTGCTGGCGACCGCGGCGACGCTGGCGCGCGGCCTGCTGCGGCGGCTGGGGTTCCGGCGCACGCTGCAGGCGCTCAAGGACAACCCTTCCCTGCAGCAGTTGCTGTTCGTGCCGCTGCGCGAACGGCGGCGGCCGGCGCTCAGCCGTACCAGCGAGACGACGCTGGACGCCGCGTTCCGCGAGTGTTCGGCGCTGATCAGAGACGCCTCGCAGCCGCTCGGCCGCGGCGTCTATCTGCGCCGCCGCGGCAGTTGAGCAGGGCGCGGCGCGCGCTGTTCGCGGTTGCCGGCCGCGGCCCGGCATTGCTACCTTGAGCGCGGAGGAATCCGTAAAAATGACCACCGCAACCTACCTGACCTTCGAGAACAACTGCCGCGCCGCCTTCGAGTTCTACCGCTCCGTGTTCGGCGGCGAATTCAGCTTTATCCAGACCTTCGGCGACGCGCCGACCGACGTCGGGGTATCCGACGACCGGCGCGACCTGATCATGCACGTGTCGCTGCCGATCGGGTCCGACGTGCTGATGGGCAGCGACAGCGCCGGCTACGGACCGAAGATCGTTACCGGCAACAACTTCTCGGTGTCGCTCCATCCCGACAGCCGGGAGCAGGCCGACGACCTGTTCGCCAAGCTCTCCGTCGGCGGCGCGGTGACCATGCCGATGGCGGAGCAGTTCTGGGGCGCCTACTTCGGCGCCTGCACCGACCAGTTCGGCATCAACTGGATGATCAACTACGAGCTGCCGCGGAGCTGACCGCCGGGCTGAACCGCCCGGCGGCGCCCGTCACTCCGCCACGCAGCTCAGCGCCCACAGCCGGAACTCGCGGTTGGACGCGTTGCTCAGCTTTACCAACAGCTCGTTGTCGCCGGCCCGCAGGCGGACCGGCACGCGCGCCGTTGCGAAGCCGTCGTCATGCCGGAGCGCGGCGCACTCCGCGCCGTTGACCCATACCGTGAGCCAGTCGTCAAAGCCCAGCCGCAGCACGGCGTCGCGGGCGGCGCGGCTGCGCAGCGTGGCGCGGGCATAGGCGGCCACCGCGGACAACGGCCGCGCGGTGTCGAAGCAGTGGGTCAGGTCGAGCCAGGTGTGCTCGCTGGCGAGGCCGGCCGCGCCGCCGGGCCCGCCGTGCCAATCCGGCGGCGGCGCGCCGGGCGCGGGCGGCTGCCGGAACTGGGCGTAGTCGTCGCAGGGAACCGGCCCCGTCACCTGCCACTGCCGCGGCGTCTCCACCGCGGGCGCGCCGCTGCCGGCCGCCAGGTAGTAGTAGAGCGTGGTCTCGGTGTCGTCGGCGCGGGAACCGCCGCGCGCCACCAGTGAGGAACGGAACCTGATCGGGTCCGGCCCGAAGAAACGGTAGGCGACCGCCTCCGGCGCCTGCGCCCCGCCGACCAGCACGTGCGGGCAGCCGGTCCACTGGCTGCAGGTAACGCGGTAGCCGAACGAGAAGTTCACGTCGTCTTCCTCATTGATGCCGCGCAGGGCGTGCGGATCGGTCTCGCCGTCGAGCAGCCAGGTCGCGCCGCCGGTGTGGTAGATCAGGTCGCCGGAGTCGCGCTGGCGAATCCCCTTGACGATTCCGGCCACAAAGCCGGCGCCGGCCGCGCTGCCGATCGGGAATGAACCGTGGTCCGCCGCCGGGTGCTCGGCGTGATGGTGGGCGTGCAGGCGCAGGGCGGTAACCGGGGCGCCCGCCGGGTACTCCTGCCAATCCGCCATCGCCCACAGGCTCAGCCGCTTGGGGGTGCGCAACGTAATGCGGCAGCCGGCCCGGAACGGGATCGGCAGGTACAGATTGTAGGCGTTGTCGGGCAGCAACTTGATGCCGGCGGACTCCATCCGGTAAGGCAGTCCCCGGCCCAGGAGCACGCCGAAAAACTGATTCAGCGGCAGAGCAACCTGGGGCCGGGCGCCGGCGGTGGGGTCGGCGGCGATCTCGATGATCACGCCCGCAGCCGAGTCGGGCCGCGGTACGTCACGGCCCGAAATGGTGAGCCACAGATGGCGCACGCAGCCGGGGCCCTCGGCCCGCAACAGGTCCACCGCCGTATCGGCCTCCAGGTCGACGCGCGTGGTCTGCCGCCGGCTGCGAAACTCCTCCGGCAGCCGTATCAGCGGAAAGTTGGAATCGGTAACGGTCTGCATGGTGGATGGCACCCTAATCGAACTCGATCGGCACCGCTTCCAGGTCTTCGATGCCGCCGGCGGCGGTGAAGCGCCAGATGCCGACGTGGCCGCGGCGCAGGTCGCCGTTGGCGTCCCAATCGAGCGTGGCCGCGGCGCCCTGGTAGTCGACCTCCCCGCCGGCGGCGAGGATGCGCAGCGCCGCGGCCACCCCTGCCGGACCGGCGTGCACCACCGTGCCGGGGGCGCCGCCGACCGCGCGCAGCCGGTCGCGGATGGCGGCGCCGTCAGTGCTGCCGGCGGCCTCCGCGGCCAGCCCCAGGGCGATCGCGGCATCGTAGATCTCCTTGACGAAGGCCAGCACCGGCAGCTCGCCGTAGCGCTCCCGGTAAGCGTCTTCCCAGGCGGCGGAGGCGGCGCTGCCGGGGTCGGAGGCGGCTGCCACTCCGTACGTGCCGGCCACGTGGCGGGCTCCGACGTCCTGCGCGACCGCCAGGCTCTTCAGCGCGTCGCTGAAGATGAACCGGTCGTACAGGCCGCGCGCGATCGCCTCGCGCACGATGGCGATTGCCTCCTCCTCAAAGGCGACGACCACCAGCGCCTCGGCGCCCGCGGCCTTGCTGCGCCGCAACGCGGCCGGGATGGCCCCCGGCGCCGCTTCGAGCGCCACCGCGGTGAGCGCACCGCTCCAGGCGTCGCCAACGGCGGCGGCCAGTCCCTGCCCCCAGGGGTCGTCATGGTAGATCACGGCCAGGTGGTCGACCCCCAACTCGCGCGCGACGCGCGCCATGACCGGCCCCTGCGCGTTGTCGGACAGCGCGGTGCGGAACAGGAAGTCGCGGTCCGCCGCCGCCGCGAGCCGCGGGGAGGTGGCGGAGGGACTGACGGTGGGAATCTCCAGCGGACCGCTCACCTGCTCGGCGACCGGGATCGAGGTGGCGCTGGTGCCGGGGCCTACCAGGACGTGGGCGCCCTCTTCCTCGACCAGCCGGCGCGCTTCCGCCACCGCCTCGGCGGGGTCGGCGGTGGGTTCCGCGATCACGCTTTCCACCGGATGCCCCAGCACGCCGCCGCCGGCGTTCAGATGCTCCAACGCCAGGTCGAACGCCCGCCGCAGGTCGCGGTCGCCGGCCTCGCTGAAGTTCAACAGCAACCCCATCCGTAGCGCCTCGCCCTCATGCCCATAGGCGCCGCCCACGGCCGCCAGCAGCAGCCCCACGCCTAGCAACCAACCCCTCACCCGCGATCCAATCATCGCCGCGTAGTGTAACGCTGGCACTCCCGCCGCGCACGCCCCGCGCCCGGCCCGGCGTCAACGTTGCGTGGTGCGGTGAATCTGGGCATATTGACCGCAGAATCTGCGGCGAATATGGGCGGCGGGGCAAAGTGGATACATGAGCTGCCGGGGTGGCCGGCGTTCTTCTGGGACGCCGGCGCCTTGAGCGGAGCGCTGGCGGAAGTGCGCCACCGCCAGGGGCGACTCCTCGGCGAGATGGGAGCGCTGGGGGTTGAGCTTCGCCGCGCCGCCAACGTCTCCGTCCTTACTGAAGAAGTCGTGAAGTCGTCGGCCATTGAGGGGGAGCATCTCAGCCGCGGCGAGGTGCGGTCGTCGCTTGCCCGCCGGCTCGGTCTCGACGCTGCCGGCCTCCCGGCGCCGGGACGCGACGTCGAAGGCGTGGTCGAGATGACGCTCGACGCGACGGCGTACCGGGAACGGCCGCTCACCGCGGAGCGGCTGTTCGGCTGGCACGCGGCGCTGTTTCCGACCGGACGTAGCGGCATGGGGCGCATTACCACCGGCGCGTGGCGCACCGACGCCGGCGGGCCGATGCAGGTGGTGTCAGGGCCGGTCGGCCGCGAGCGGGTGCACTTTCAGGCGCCCGCGGCGCCGCGCCTCCCCGCCGAGATGGCCCACTTCCTGACCTGGTTCGCGGCGCCGCCGGCCATCGACCCCGTCCTCCGCGCCGGCGTCGCGCACTTCTGGTTCGTGACCATTCACCCGTTCGACGACGGCAACGGCCGCATCGGCCGCGCGGTCGCCGAGCTGGCGCTGGCCCAGGCCGACGGCGCGCCGGAGCGCTTCTACAGCCTGGCCTCGGCAATCGAAGCGCGGCGCGAGGCGTACTACCGCCACCTGGAAGCCAGCCAGCGGGGCAGCCTCGACCTCACGCTGTGGCTCACCTGGTTCCTGGACTGCCTGGACCACGCCATCCGCACCGCCGGCGAGCAGCTCGATGCGGTACGCTACCAAGCCCGGCTCCGGGAGCGGATCAACCTGCAGCCCGTGAACCCGCGGCAACGCCAAGTCATCAACCGCATGCTTGACGACTTCGCCGGCCACCTCACCACTTCCAAGTACGCCAAGCTGGCCAAGTGCTCGACCGACACGGCGCTGCGCGACCTGCGCGGACTGCTGGAGCGCGGCATCATCGTCCGCAACCCGGCCGGCGGCCGCAGCACCAGCTACCGCTTGGCGCCGCTCTGACCCCCGTGGCGCGCCCTACCCACCTTACCCAAAGAATCCGTTCCTGCCGCGGTCCGGCATCCGGGGGTGGCGGATCAGGAAGCGGGTAATCTCCTCCAGCAGCTCCTGCCGGCGCTCGCGGTAGGCGGGATCGTCGTAGCGGTTGACCAGCTCGCCGGGATCCGCCGCCAAGTCGTAGAGCTCGCCGTCGGCGTCGGCGTAGAAGTTGAGCTTGAGGCTCCGGCTGCGCGCCATCTGCCCCTCGCCCAGCATCGCGTGCACCACGCGGCGGTGCTCGGCCTCCGGGTTGGCAAAGAGCCGCACCAGACTGCGGCCCGCGGGCGCCTGCGTGCCCGCCGGATACGGCACCGCGAGCAGATCGCAGATCGTTGGGACCAGGTCCACCAACTCCACCATCTGCGCCCGCTCGGCGCCGGCGTGCGCGGCGCCCGGCAGGCGCAGCACCAGCGGCACGCGCAACGACGCCTCGTACAGATTGCCCATCTTGCCGGCCATGCCGTGCTCGCCGAGCTGATCGCCGTGATCGGACAGCAGCACCACCAGCGTGTCGTCCAGCGCGGCGGCGGCGCGTAGCGCAGCCACGATGCGCCCCACGCAGTCGTCGAACAGCGTGACCAGCGCCAGGTAAGCGGCGATCACCTCCCGCCGCTTCGCCTCGGGGTAGGCGTCCCAGCGCCGGCGCGGCTCCGCCTGCAGCGCCGGCCGCGCGGCGTTGTCCTGCGCGGTGGGCTGCGCCGGCAACTCGATCTCTGCCGCGCGGTAGAGGCCGGCGTAGCGGCGCGGCGGGTAGAGCGGCGGATGCGGCGCGTAGATGCCGACGACGGCCGCGAACGGCTCCCGCCCGCGGCACCGCTGCAGGTAGCGCTCGAACTGCCGGCATGCCACGAAGTCGCAGTACTCCTCCTCCGGCCCGTCGAATACGCCCGTGATCAGGTCGGGGTCGGCCACGTAGCCGTGCTGCTCGAACCCCATCGCGGCCGCGGTGTCGTAGGTCACCGACCGAAACCCGCGATTGGTGCCGTGGGTCTTGCCGAAGGCAACGCAGTCGAAGCCGTGGTCCGCAAGATGATGACCGAGGTCTCGCTCCGCCGCCGGCAGCCGCTGCCGGTTGCTCAGCACGCCGAGCTGATGCGGATAGCGCCCGGTGATCACCGAGGCGCGCGACGGCACGCACACCGGGTAGTTGGCGAAGCAGTTGCGAAACGACACCCCCTCGCCGCGCAGCGCGTCGATGTTCGGGGTGCGCACGAAGGGATACTTCTCGTGGAACACCACGTCCTTGCGCGCCTCGTCGGCCATGATGATCACCAGATTCGGCATGGCGAGCCGTACCGGGCGCCTACTGCTTGACGGCGCCGCCGGTGAGCCCGGTAACCAACTGCTTCTCGATCAGGTAGAACAGCGCCAACACCGGAATAATTGCCAGAAACGCGGCGGTGGTGAGCATCTCCCATTGGGTCGACCAGCGGCCCACGAAGTTGTACAGCGCGATCGTCAGCGGCATCTTTCCCTTAGACTGCATGAACGATAGGCCAAAGAGAAACTCGTTCCACCCATAGATGAAGGTGTAGATCATCGCCGTGACCACGCCCGGCGCGGCGATCGGCAGCATGACGCGCACCATCGTGCGCAGGCGGCTGCAGCCGTCGATCAGCGCGGCCTCCTCGATCTCCAGCGGAATCGAACGGAAGTAGCCGCTCATCATCCAGGTGGTAAACGCAATCGTGAACACGGTGACTGCCAGGATCATCGATAGATAGGTGTCCAGGAGCCTGACGCCGGCCATGATCTTGAACAACGAGATCACCACGATCACCGGCGAGAACATCTGTACCACCAGAAACAGGAACAGGATCACGCTCCGCCCCGCGAACCGCAGCCGCGACACCGCATAGGCGGCGGGCGTGGTCAGGCACCCGTTCAGCAGCGTAGCCCCCACGGCGATGATCGTGCTGCTCCTGAAGTACACCAGCAGATCGTACTCGGCCCAGACCTGAACGAAGTTCGTGAACACGACGCGCTGCGGGATCCAGCGCGGCGGCTTTACGTAAATCTCCGTGCTCGACCTGAGCATCGTCGAGATCATCACCAGAAACGGAAACAACAGAACCGCCAGCAGCGCCGCGGTCAGCACAATGGTTGCCACCTTCGCGGCAGTGCGCTGCCTCACGCGCGTTCCGTCCGGAAGTAGGCGCGCGCGTAGATGATGCTGACGCCCGTGAGAATCAGGAAGGTGACCACTGCCATGACCGCGGCGCGGCTGAACTTGAGCCATTCGAACCCGCTCTTGTAGATCGCCGTGATCAGGATGTCGGTAGCGCCCGCGGGCCCGCCGCGCGTCAGGATGTAGATTGAGTTGAAGTCATTGAACGTCCACAGCGACGACAGCATCGTGGCGATGAGAATGATGTGGCGTATCCCCGGCAGGGTGATGAACCGGAACCGCTGCACGGCGCTGGCTCCGTCGATGGCGGCGGACTCGTACAGTTCGCCGGGGATCGACTGCATTCCCGCCAGGAACACCAGCGCCATGAACGGAATGCCGATCCAGATGTCGACCCACAGCGTGGCGGCGAACGCCGGCAGCGGATAGCCGAGCCACACCGGCGGGTTCGCCCACAGCCCGGTGGCGCGCAACGTATGGTTCAGCAGGCCGAACTCGGCGTGATACACCCACTCCCAGATCAGCGCGCTGATCGGCACGGCCGACGCCCAAGGGATGATGAGCAGCAGGCGGGCGACGTGACGCCCGGGGAACCGGACGTTGAGCAGCACCGCGGCGGCCATGCCCAGCAGGGTCTTGACGACGACGCCGAGCAGCGTCCAGTAGAGCGACCGCAAGGCAATCTGCCAGAACGCCCGGTCGCCGAGGTGCTCAACGAAGTTGGCCGCACCGACAAACTCCTGCAGGCGCCCGAGCTTGTCGGTGCGGAACAACGACATCTGAAACACGTACGCGATCGGATACAGCATCAGCGCCGCCAGCAGCAGCAGCGCGGGCAGCACCAGCGCGTACGCCAACCGCGCCTCCGCGTTCCACACGCGCGTCCGTAACGCCGTCATCGCGTCCGCGTCGAACTGCCGGTCGTTGCCGGCCGCAGCAGCCTGCTACGTGCCGCGCAGTTCGTCGATCCTGGCAGCCGCTTCGTCGAGCGCTTCCTTGGGGGTCATCTGTCCGAGGTGCGCCTTCTGCACCGCGTCCCAGATGAGGTCGGTGTACTCCGCGAACCCGTCCATCAGCGGCCAGCCCTTGGCGTTCACGGCCGCTTCTCCGAGCGCCTGGTACAGCGGCGACTGGAACTGCGGCAACTTGCCGGCGCTGACGGTGACCGGCGGGAAGCCGACCAACTCATCGAACCGCGCCTTCCACTGGTCCTGATAAAAGAAGTCCAGGAACGTACCGGCGGCTTCGAGATTGGTGCCGCTGAACATCGCCACCGAGTCGGTGATGATGAGCGGGGTTGACGGCTGGCCATCGAAGCCCGGTATCTGCGCGTATTGCGCCTGGAAGTCGGCCCCGGCCTGGTTCATCGCCGACTCCACCCAGGCGCCGATGAATACGTAGCCCGCGTTGCCGGAATAGAAAATGGGGTGCGACTCGGTACGGTCGAGCGCCAGATAGCCTTCCTGCACCACCTGGTCCTCGTTGGTGAGCGTGACCATGAACTCCAGTGCCTTGACGCCGGCCGGCGAGTTCACCGTCGACCGCCCGTAGCTTCCATCCGGCAGCGTCTCGAAGAAGTAGCCTCCGGCGGCGAGCAGGTAGTAGGCGAAGTCGGTCAGCTCGGTCGACTTCTTGCCGGGCATGATCAGGCCGTAGGCATCGGTGGCGGCCGTGACGCGCCGCGCCTCGGCGCGCAGCTCCTCCATGGTCTGCGGCACCACCGAGGTGAGGTTCGGGTTGTATGCCAGGATGCGGGCGCCGGCCGCGATCGGCAGCCCCATCAGGCGGCCGCCGACCTGCGCTTCCATCGCGCCGGCGGCGATGTTGTCGATCGTCTCCGCGCCTACGTACTGCGTCACCTCCTCGACGGCGTCGAGCGCCATGAACTCCAGCAGCCAGCGCGGTGGTCAGGCGATCATGCATCTGTCCCCATTGGATCGGCACGATCTCCACCTCGACGTCGTCATGCGCCGCGTTGAACGCATCCTGCAGCTCGGCGCGGTATTCCTCGGTCAGCCCGTCGTACAGGGCCCAGAAGAAGGTCACGTCGGTCTTGGCCGTCTCCGATTGAGCGGTGGCAAACGCCGCCGCCGCGCCGGCGAACAGCAGCGCGATGCTCGAAAGCGAAGTGATTACGAGTCTCTTGCCCATCTGGTCCTCCTTGGGATCGTATCAGCCGCGATGATGCATCGCCGTCTCAGTTCTGTCAACACGCGCCGGCCGTCGGTCGGTCGGCCGGTGATGCCACGCCGAACCCCGACGCGATGCGGCAGCCGGCGTCGGCCAGCCGGCGGTCGCCACAGGCGCGCTCCCGGCAGCGCCGCGGCCCGCGGCAGCACGCCGGGCACCATCGCCACTTCCCGCCAGGCCGGTGTATAACCTACTCTACGGATGACCGCTGACAGCACCGGCCGCAGCCTGTTCACCGTCGACAACAGCGTGTCCGGCTGGACCGGCCTACGCTACCTGAAGGAGTGGGCCGGCATCTCCCGCGCCTTCGACGTCGCCACCGGGTTCTTCGAGATCGGCGCGCTGCTCGCCCTCGACGGCGAGTGGCAGCGGCTCGACCGCATCCGCCTGCTGATGGGCGCCGAGACCAGCCACCGCACGCGGCGCGCGCTGCTCGACGCGGTGCGCGCCCGCGCCGTGGACGCCCTGGACCGCAGCCTGGAGGAAGACAAGCAGGCCAACCCGTTCCTGCGCGGCGTGCCGGCCATCCTCGACGCCCTGCGCCGGGGCAAGATCGAGTGCCGCATCTACGACCGCGCCAAGTTCCACGCCAAGGCGTACATCACCCACGCCCGCCTGGAAGTGGTCGGCGCGCAGGCGCTGGTCGGATCGAGCAACTTCACGCGCCCCGGACTGACGCAGAACGTGGAGCTCAACGTGCAGGTCCAGAGCGCGCGCGAAGTGGCGCAGCTCCGGGAGTGGTTCGAAGCGCACTGGAACGAAGCGCGCGACGCCACCGATACCATCGTCGAGACGATCGCGCGCCATACGCGCCACTACTCGCCGTTCGAGGTGTACGCGCGGGCGCTGCAGGAGTTCTTTCGCGGCCATGAGCTCACCGCTACCGAGTGGGACGAAACGCATTCGCGGATGTTCGGCCGCCTCGACCGCTATCAGCAGGAGGCGTACTGGGCGCTGATGAAGATCGCCCGCCGTCACGGCGGCGCCTTCCTGTGCGACGGCGTGGGGCTCGGCAAGACCTTCGTCGGGTTGATGCTGATCGAGCGGCTGATCCTGCACGAGGGGCGGCGCGTGGCGTTGTTCGCCCCCAAGGCGACCAAGGAAGGGGTGTGGGAGCCGCACTTGCGGGAACTGCTGCCGCACATCGGCGGCGTGGGCGGCGGCGCCGACTTCAGCAACCTGGCGGTATTCAGCCATACCGACCTGGGGCGGGGCGGCGACTTCCCGGAGCGGTTCCGCCGTATCGCGGAACTGGCGGACGTGGTGATCGTCGACGAGGCGCACCACTTCCGCAATCCGGGCGCGCGCGGCAGCCGGAACGGCAAGGCGCCCTCCCGCTACTACCGCCTGTACGATCTGCTGGACGCTACGGCGCGGCCCAAGACGGTATTCCTGCTCACCGCCACGCCGATCAACAACCGGCTCAGCGACTTCCGCCACGTGACCGAGCTGTTTACCCGCCGCGACGAAACCCACTTCGCGCGCACGCTCGGCGTAAACCACCTGCGCGCGCACTTCAACCGGATGGAGGCGGATTTTCGCCGGCAGGTCGGCCACGATCCGGCCGACGCCACGGATCAAGTGGCGGAGGTGCGGGAGCTGATGGCGACCGACGCCATCTTCGGCGAGCTGGTCGTGCAGCGCAGCCGCGCCTACGCGCGCGCCAGTCAACTGCGTCAGAACGGCGGCGCGGCGGTCTTCCCCAAGCGCGAGCCGCCGCAGGTCGCGGGCTACTCGATCCGCAAGACCTATGGCCGCCTTCTGGACCTGCTCGAAGAGGCGTTTGAGCGCGAGAATCCGCTGTTCACCCTGCCGATGTACTACCCGCTGCACTGGTACAACGGGCCTGACCGGGACGTCGATCCGTTCGAGCAGAACCGCCAGCAGCAGGTCGTGGGCCTGATTCGGACCAACTTTCTCAAGCGGTTCGAGAGCTCGGTAGTGGCGTTCGAGCTCTCCTGCGACCGCCTGTTGAAGAAGCTGTTGGCGTTCGTGGAAGCGCACAGCCAGACCGATCCGGAACAGCGGCGGTTGGCGCGCTGGAAGATTCAGAACGCGCAGATCATCGGCTACGCCGCGCAGCGCGAGTTGGATTTCTTTGGCGAGGCCGGCGACGAGGAGCAGGATGAGGACGTCGTGCCGCCGGAGCTGCTCGAAGCGGTGGAACGGCTCGACCGCCGCGAGTACGACGTCCCGGAGATGCTGTCGGAGACCTTTCTGGACCTCGACCAGATCGTGAGGTTTCTGGAGGAAGCGCGCAAGTTCGAGCCGCGCCATGACGACAAGCTGCTGAAGCTGACCCGGCTGCTCGGCTCGAAGCCCCTCGCCGGACACAAGGTGTTGATCTTCACCGAGTTCGCCGACACCGCCCGCTACCTCAAGCGCCAACTCGACGCCGCCGGCATCGACCGCGTGGCGCAGGTGGACAGCGCCACCACCCGCAACCGCGCGCAGGTGATCCGGCGCTTCTCGCCGTATTACAACGGCAGTTCCGCGGCTGCGCTCGCCGCGGCCGGCGAGACCGAAGTGCGCGTGCTCATCTCCACGGACGTGCTGTCCGAGGGGCTCAACCTGCAGGACGCCGCGTGTCTGATCAACTACGACCTGCACTGGAATCCGGTGCGGCTGATGCAGCGCATCGGGCGCGTGGACCGCCGCCTCAATCCGGCCATCGAACGGCAGATCGCCGTCGATCACCCTGCCGCCCCCAAACGGGGCACGGTCCGGTTCTATAACTTCCTGCCGCCGGAGGAGCTCAACGCCATCCTCTCGCTCTATCAGCGGGTCACGCAGAAGACGCTGCTGATCTCCAAGACGCTCGGCATCGAAGGCCGGAAGCTGCTCACGCCGCAGGACGACTTCGACGCGCTCCGCGAGTTCAACGAGGCGTACGAAGGCACGCGGACGGCGATAGAGGAGATGCACCTGGAATACCAGGCGCTCCTGCAGGCTGACCCCGGCTTGGAGCAGCGCCTCCGCCGGCTTCCCGGCGCCGTGTTCAGCGGCCGCCGGCGGGCGGCGAAAGGCGTTGCCGGGGTGTTTCTGTGCTACGCCCTGCCCGCGCTCGACAAGGAGACCGGCGAGTTTACCGAGGAAGCCGGCGCCGTCCGCTGGTACCTGTACGACCTTGACCGCGACGCCATCCTGGAGGAGCCGGGCGAGATCGCGGCCAGCATCCGCTCCCTGCCCGCGACGCCCCGCGCCTGCGTCATGGAGGAGCGGACCCTGCTGGACATTCGCAAGAAGGTCGAACGCCACGTCCGCAACGGCTACCTCAAGCGCATCGACGCCCCGGTCGGGGTGCGCCCCGCCCTCAAGTGCTGGATGGAACTGAACGAGGCGGGCGGGCAGTGACGACGACTCGGTACCGCGACGAGCTGGCGAGCATACGGCGGTTCGATCAGTTGATCGCCTTCCTGCGCGACCGGATGGACTGGCCGATCGACGGCGATGACTTCGAGGAGTCGGCCTTTGACTACACCGCCGAGGAACTCGGAATCGATTCCAAGAACGCCGCCAAGATTCGGGAGATCAAGCGGATGCGGCCCCTTGCGGCGAATCAGCCGTGGGGTATCTTCTTCGTCAGATTCGAACCGAAGCAACTGCCGGTGGTGGCGCTACGGCGCATTTTGAGCCAGGTGACCCTGAAGAAGCGAGTATCGGCGAACCGGGCTGAGCGGCAGGCGTGGGCCGTGGACGACCTGCTGTTCATCTCCAACTATGGAGTGGACGAATCCCGTCAGATCAGCTTTGCGCACTTCGCGCCGCCGCTGAACGGGCGCGACCTGCCGACGCTCAAGGTGCTGGGTTGGAAGGACTCGAACACGGCCCTGCACCTCGACGCGGTTGCCGCCGAACTGACCGAGCGGCTGGCGTGGCCGGCCGACGAAGACGACGTCGACTCCTGGCGCACGCAGTGGCGTTCGGCGTTCACGCTGGGCCACCGAGAGGCTATCGCTTCCGCGCAGACGTTGGCGGTGCGGTTGGCCGCGCTGGCCGGCGCCATCCGCGGCCGCGTCCGCTCCGTGCTCGCCATCGAGTCGGCGCGCGGGCAGGTCACTAGGCTGATGAAGGCGTTCCGGGAGGCGCTGCTGGACGACCTGAGCGCTGACGACTTCGCCGACATGTACGCCCAGACCATCGCCTACGGCCTGCTTTCCACTCGTATCGCCGATCCTCGGCGCGCAACCGCCGGCGATCTGGCCGGCCACGTCCACACCAGTCCGTTTCTGCGCGACCTGCTGGACACGTTCCTGAAGGTCGGCGGACGCAAGAGCGGCGCGGACGGAACCGGGATCGACTTCGACGAGCTCGGCACTTCGGAAGTCGTCGAGATGATCGACTCCGCCAACATGGAAGCCGTGATGCGCGACTTCGGCGACCGCAACCCGCGCGAAGACCCGGTAATCCACTTCTACGAGTTGTTCCTCAAGGAGTACGACGCCAGGAAGCGCATGCAGCGCGGCGTCTTCTACACGCCGCGCCCGGTGGTGAGCTACATCGTGCGCTCGCTGGACTCGCTGCTGCGCACCGAGTTCGGATTGGCGGACGGCTTGGCCGATACGACGACCTGGGCGCAGATGGCAAATCGCTTCGATGGCGTGACGATTCCCGACGGCGTGCCGCCGGATCAGGACTTCGTGCGGATACTCGATCCCGCCACCGGCACCGGCACCTTTCTGGTCGAAGTGATCGACGTGATCTACGCGACGCTCAAGGCGAAGTGGCAGGCGCAGGGCCGCGGCGAATCCGAGATCGCCGGCCTCTGGAACGAATACGTGCCGCGTCACCTGCTCACCCGCCTGCACGGCTACGAGCTGCTCATGGCGCCCTACGCCATCGCTCACCTCAAGATCGGCCTCAAGCTGTACGAGACCGGCTACCGCTTCGGCAGCGACGAACGGGCGCGCGTCTACCTGACCAACGCGCTGGAGCCGGCGCACAAGCAACTGCGGCTGCCGGAAGTGGACGCCCTGGCTCAGGAGGCGAAGGCGGTAGATGAAGCCAAGCGGCGCGGTAGGTTTACGGTCGTACTCGGCAATCCCCCGTACGCCGGACACTCGGCAAACAAGGGAGAATGGATCCGCGGACTGCTCCGGCCCGACGATGCCGCGGCAAGCTACTTTGCCGTAGACGGCGAGCCACTCAACGAACGCAACCCCAAGTGGCTGAATGACGACTACGTAAAGTTTCTCCGCTTCGCTCAAGTGGCGCTCGACCGCACCGGCCGCGGCGTACTCGGCTTCATCACCAACCACAGCTATCTGGACAACCCTACCTTCCGCGGCATGCGCGAAAGCCTGATCGCTTCGTTCCCGAGCATGTTCCTGCTCGACCTGCACGGCAACGCCAAGAAGAAGGAGCGCGCCCCGGACGGCGGCAAGGACGAGAACGTGTTCGACATCCAGCAAGGCGTAGCAATCGGCCTGTTCGCGAAACCCGTAGAACGGCGGGCTTCGCAGTGCCGCCACGCCGACCTCTATGGTCCGCGCGAGCCGGCTAACGCCATCGCCGGCAAGTACGCGGTGCTCGGCGATACGGACATCGTGTCTACGGAATGGGACCTGCTGACTCCTCGACCGCCGTTGCGCCTATTCATACCCCGCGACGACGCGCTGCTTGCGGAGTACGAATCGGGCTGGAAACTCACCGACATCTTCCCGATCTACTCGGTCGGCATAGTGACGGCGCGCGACAAGCTGGCGATTCAGTGGACGGCGGAAGACATGGAGCAGATCGTGGAGGACTTTGCGGCCCGCTCCACTGAAGACGCCCGCGAGTTCTACAAACTGGGCAAGGACTCTAAAGACTGGAAGGTGCATTGGGCACAGGAGGACGTACGGTCCGGAGCAGGCCATGTCTGCCCTATTTTCTACCGGCCGTTCGATACCCGCTATACGTTCTACACAGGAAATTCCAGCGGTTTCATCTGCCGCCCACGTCCCAAAGTCATGCAACACATGTTGGACCAGAGACCAGAGCCAGAGATAGTACCCCCCCCCCCCCCCAATCTGGCGATCATTGCAACCCGTCAGTGTCGAAGAAATTGGAGCGTCTTCGCCACGCGCACTATCATCGGCCACAAGGCACTCGCAGCATACGACATCAACACGATGTTCCCGCTCTACCTCTACCGAACGTCGGCCTGATAGCGGTTCGTCAGGTGGCGGAGGGAATCTTCAATCACGTGTTTGCGACCAGCAATATCATGGACTTCCGGGCGACGCTGAGCAACAAGGGCGGGGCGTTTCTCTTTCCGCTCTACTACTATCCAACGTTGCCCTGGTCGTATGCCGCCAGCAGTCCCAGCAAGGCACCTGGGCGCACTGCGGAGTTGCAAGATGGATCGTAGAGTCGTGCGCACTGTCGAACAGGACACGGGAAATTAGCACGGTGTTTCCGTTGTATCTCCGCCCGTTCGACGGTGACGATGGCCGCCTTGTCGATAACTGGGAACCGAATCTGAACAAGAAGTTCGTGGAGGAGTTTGCGTCCGCAGTCCGCCTCCGATTCGTTCCGTACGGCTCCAGGGACCTCGAGGAGACGTTCGGGTCGGCGGACATCTTCCATTACCTGTACGCGGTCTTGCACAGCCCGGATTATCGCCAGCGCTACGGCGAGTTCCTGAAGTACGACTATCCGCGCGTTCCGCTTCCCGGCGACCGCGCTTTGTTCGCAGAACTCGTGCCCGCAGGGGCGCGACTCGCGGAACTGCACCTGATGACCGAGGCACCTGACGCGGTGAATACAGACGCCCTTTCCGGTTCAGGCGGCAACGTTGTCGAGAAGGTGCGTTACGCTGGCCCACGAGGCGAGACCGCGGGACGGGTGTGGATCAACGGGAACCAGTACTTCGACAACGTCGCCCCCGACATCTATCAGCTTACGGTCGGCGGGTACGTACCAGCTGAGAAATGGCTCAAGGATCGCAAAGGCCGCCGGCTGTCTTCGGACGACGTCGCGCACTACCGCGCGATAATCGCCGTCCTCGCCGAAACCGTCCATCGCATGACGGAAATCGATGCCATCATCGATAAGCACGGAGGATGGCCCGCCGCCTTCCAATCGACCGAGCCGGAGGCGCCGCGGATCGTCCCGTTCCGTCCGCCGACCGTTGAACCCAGCATCGAACAACGCTACGATGACTGCGTGCCGCTAGTTTCGATGGAGGCCGCCGCGGGAGGATTCGGCGACCCACAGGACATGATGAGTACGATTGAACAGTATGAAAACGGCGAATGGGTGGCAGTCGACTCGCACCATCGTCTGCGCCGAGGTATGTTCGTTGCCCAAGTTATGGGCCGGTCCATGGAACCCGCCATACCCGACGGCTCCTGGTGCCTGTTCCGCTCGCCAGTGGAGGGCACCCGCCAAGGCAAGACCGTCCTGGTCGAGCTCCGCGGCGACCCGGACCCCGACACCGGCGAGCGCTACACCGTCAAGCGCTACACCAGCGAAAAGGCCGAGGGCGACCCGGACGGCGAATTGCGCCACACTCGCATCACCCTGAGCGCCACCAACCCGGACTACAAACCGATCATCCTGAAAGCCCAAGAAGACGAAGATCTTCGCGTGATCGCCGAGTTCCTGGAAGTCGTGCGAGCCGGCCCATGAGCGGAGTATCATCGGAGTCGCAACGGATAACGAAACAGCCGTTCCGGCCGCGGGCGCGGGTGCTGCAACTCGTCGGCGACGAACTGATCGGCAGTCCTCGGTTGGCGGTGTTCGAGCTGGTCAAGAACGCGTACGACGCGGATGCGAGCGAAGTCGAGGTGCGCCTCGATCTTACGCAGCCCGATGAGCCTAAGATTACCGTTACCGACGACGGTGAGGGTATGACGCTCGACCTTCTGCGGTCGGTGTGGCTGGTCCCGGGCGACGAGCATCGGCGCCGGCAGCGCGGGAACAACGAGCGCTCCGGTAGACACCAGCGGCTTCCGCTCGGCGAGAAGGGACTCGGCCGGTTTGCCGTGCACAAGCTCGGCAACCGCATCACGCTCACGACGCGCGCGCGCGACTCGGATGAATGTGTCGTAGACATCGACTGGAACGCATTGACCGAGAGGCCCTTTCTGGATGAAGCGCCGGTTTCGATACTGAGCCGCGCGCCGGAGATGTTTACGGGAGCGCAGACCGGCACCTGCATCGAGGTGCGCGATCTGCGGCCGCCGGAGTGGACGCGCCGCGAGGTTCGCAGCCTCTGCACCCAGATTACGTCGATCTGCTCGCCGTTCGAGCGCGCCGGCGAGTTTCGCGCGGTGCTTCGGGTCCCCGGCCGCGAACACTGGATCGACGACCTGCCCGACTTCGCGGCGATACTCGAACGGGCCACGTGGGCGTTCCGATTCAGCCTGAACGGCGCGGACATGGACTACAAGTACGAGTTCCGCCCCCCTCCCGGATTCAACCTGGAGCCGCGCGCCGTCACCGGAGCGGGTGACCGTTTGCAACTTCCGCCCGACCCCAACAACGGCCGGATGGACGGCAACGTCGTTGCGGACGCGGCGACTACCGAGGGGATCGGCCCGGTCAAAGGCGTATTCTACGTGTTCGACCGCGACCGCGAAGTGCTGCGCCGGCTTGGGCACACCCGCCTGATGACCGATTATCTCGACCAGCACGGCGGCGTCAGAATCTACCGCGACGGTATCCGGGTGTACAACTACGGCGAACCGAGCGACGACTGGCTTGGCCTTGACCGCCGTCAGCTCCCCGAGGCCACGCGCAGGATTGGCCGCAACGTCGTTCTGGGGGCGGTCGATCTGTCGCTGGCGGACTCCGGCGCGCTCCGCGAGAAGACGAATCGCGAGGGGTTTATCGATAACGATGCATCCGCGCGGTTGCGGCAGGTGGTGTTGGGCGCGTTCGGGACGCTTGAGGCAGAGCGGCGGATCGACTACGAGAAGATCAGACGAGTCACCGAACAGCCTGGCTACTCACTGACTTCGAGGAACGGCAATCCGATCGATGAATTGAAACAGACGCTGGCGCGTGATGGGCTTGCTGACCGGTTCAAGCCTTACGTAACCAAGGTCGAGACTTACGTCCATGACGAGCGGGAAACGCTGCTCACCGCGGGTATTTCCGGGCTCAGCCTTGCGGTAGCGTTCCATGAGATAGATCACGGCGTCCGGTCCTTGAGTCATCGGATCGTCCATGGTGGGGATTCCGACGTGGTGCGACACGCGCAGGACCTGACGGTGATGCTCGACAGTTTTACATTGATATTGCGGCGCCACAGCAAACAGGTGCACGACGTCCGTCGGCTGGTCACACTCGTTCGGCAGTTCAATCTGGTTCGGTTCCGGCTTCACAACGTCCGGTTTGACTCCCCGCTGCTGAATGGGACTGAGGGATTCGACTCCCGGTTCTCCTTGGGGCTGGTGTTCGGAGCCATGAACAATCTGATCGACAACTCCCTGTATTGGCTGCGCGTGCGCTGGCCGGGGAGTTCGGCAGAGAGCAACGGACTGCGCCGGATGTTTGTTGATGCTTCCCGCGAGCTGGAAGGCGGCCCCGCGATCATCGTTGCTGACAACGGCGTTGGTTTCCGTGACGCCCCCGAACATCTTGCCCGGCCCTTCTTCACCCGAAAACCGGACGGCATGGGGTTGGGGCTATACTACTCGAATCTTGCTATGGAGATGAACGGAGGCCGGCTGGCCTTTCCGCAGCCGCACGAGGTAGGTGTGCCTGCCGAATACGACGGGGCGGTCGTGGCGATGATCTTCAAGGAGGCCGGCTGATGTTCGAACCGCCCCGAGTCATTGCGATTGACGACAATCCACAGCACCTGGGCGGCTTGGTGAGCAGCATGAAACGTCACGGGATTGCCTGCCTCCCGATCCACTTTCCGGACGATGCCGATAATCTCACAGCGTGCCCGGATGTGCGAGTGATTTTCACCGATCTCCACCTGATCGGGCAGGCATCGGATCACACCGGCCAGTTCGCCGCGCTCACGGGGCTGCTGGAAGAGACGATAGCGCCTCGCGGTCCGTATTTCATACTTCTGTGGACGCAGTTCCCGACTCAGGCGGCCGCGCTGCAGGCGTATCTCGATGACAATATCCGAAATGTGACCAAGCCGTTTGCGGTCAGAGCGATCGATAAGGCGGACCATCTCACGCTCTCCAGGGACGTGAAGGATGACGGCGGACTGATGGCCGCCATCGAGGCCCTGATCGCGGAACTGCCGCAGGTGGGAGCGCTGTTCAACTGGGAAAACAAGGTGCTCCGCGCTGCGGGGGACACCATATCTTCGGTGTTGTCGCTGGCGTCGACCAAGGATTCCGCTGACAAGGTGGCCGAGGCGGAACGGATTCTCTTCTGGCTCGGAACCGAGGCGGTCGGCCGCGAACGCGTGGAGAGTGATCGGTTTCGGGCGGTCAATGAAGCATTGCTGCCGATCCTTGCCGACCGAATGGCCAACCAGCGTTCTGACGACGAGGTGTGGAGGCGCGCCCTTGCTGCGACCACCGCGCAATCGCTCTCGCAGCATGAAGCCGCGCGCCTCAACCGCATGGTTCATCTCGACCCGGACGCCACGCCTGCCGCGCGCGGAGGCGTAATACCTTTGCCGGCGCGACTCGAGGAGAGCTTTGCGGACAGCTTCGGCGTTGATGAGATGACCGCCGCCGACAGGCAGTTCCGATGCCACGGCTTCTCGACCGACGGCGGCCGGTGCCGCTGGGTGTTGGTACAGGCGCAAGCGGCCTGCGACTACGCTCAATCTCGCGCGGGACCGGCGCCCTGCTATCTCGGCCTCGAAATGCCGTTCCCGACCCGCCGGCCCGGCACACCTCCGGCCGCCCTGTGGCTCAGCCCGGCTCTGGAGGTGGACGGTGCGGTTCGGCAGTTGCGCGTGAGCGCCACGTTTCCGGTTTCGGTTGGACCGGCGGAGTTCGACCGGCAAACTCCGATCTACCGGCTGAGAGAGCAGATCCTCAACGACCTGATCTATCATCTGCACAGCCACGGAGCGCGGCCCGGCTTCCTGTCGTTTCGCAGCAGGTAAGAACCAATCGGCGCGGCCTGATCGATTTGGGAGGGCGTCAGTAAAGGCGATCGTACACGAACCGAGCAGGCTCTTGAGATACGTGGCCCTTGTTCACGAGCATGGTCCAGATCGCCAGTGGCGAGACCTGAAAGTGCTCGGCGGCCTCCGCTTGGTGTTCCTCCGAAGTGTCGGTACCGAGCATGTCGACGACCGCCTCGTACGGACTCAGCAGCTCAGCCGCAAATGCCCGCTGCACTTTCTGGCGGTAGCTGTGAGACTGCGTTGCCGGCGAAAGGGGTTCAGCGCCGTCCAACAACCGATCACCTATCAGCCGGGCAAGATCGAAGCGGCGGCCGGTCTCCCACTTCGGCCGGAGCGCCACGCGCGAGCGTTGGCCGTCTTCAGCGATGAAGAAAGACAGTCTATCGGAGCGTTCGGAAATGCTCTCGATAGCGCTTGCGGTCGTTCCGGTAAGGTCCGCAAGACGGGAGTTTGATAGAGGCTCGAATCCAAGCCTCTCTTGAACGCGGACCGCTCGGGCGGCGCCCGCTCCTATCTGCCAAGCAGGGCTCTCCGTCCAATCCTGTTCCCCGAGACTAAGCCGTACCGCGTCGTTCGCATTCGCCTCGAAACCGTGGCGCCTTGAGACTTGTCGCAGCTCGGACGCGGACACGAAATTCATCTCGGTGCCAAGGTACGCCGCATGGGCGGCCAGCTCCTCCACCGCGTATTCGCCCAGCTCCTTCGCGTCGTCGAGGTGGCTAGCGACCATCTGCTCGTCAATCTCGTCCGGATCGAAACCCAACCGAGCTTCCAGCCGCCGGAAGCGTGCGATGTCAGGATCGCTCCGCTCCCTACGGAGATCGTCCCAGAGTCGATGGAGATTCGTCGAACCGAGGTCGGCGATTCCAACCAGGTTCAGAATCTGACGCGCAAACCGATCAATCGCTGTTTCCAGCTCTCCGGCGGCCAGGACTTCCATTCTTGCGGCGCCCAGATACCGATACGGGACTTCCGTGACCTCTTGCGAAGGCTCGGCCACGACTGCGCAACGAAACCCGTCCGACGAAATCACGACGTTGGGCCACACGTAACCTTCGCCGATCGTCGCAGTACGATGGGCGTCGTCCCATCGACGTGAGATTGCCGGTCCGAAATTCTCAGGAGGACCCGGCTCCCACCGAAGCCGCCACCAGTTCCAGACCAGCCATTCGGCAAAGTGATAGCCGGACACCCTCGGCCCGGTGGCGTATCCTTGGGTGTACTCGTCGTATCCTTCGGTCATCAGGCGACCGTTCACGAGGATCTCAAGTTGTCCAACACCTGCCGGGGCTTCGGCTTGGCTGAGACGGAATGCCGCTGGTTCCTGCACCTCGTCACGCATCGGCTATCATCAGGGCGCAGTTGATTGATAGAGGGTATCCTGCCGCCGTGTCAAGCCGCGCGGCGGCGCGGGCGGGGGCTTGACGTACTGTTCTTTGGGAGTGCAGCATTTATGTATGGCGGGTAAACGGACTACGAGCTGCACCGAGGAGCGGCGGAATCTCAGGTCGTTGATGGAGACCTTGCACCTGCTGCGGTCGCCGCGCAACGCGCAGCGCCTGCGCGACGCGATTGCCGAGGTCGAGGCCGGCAGCCTCGTGCTCGCCGACCTGGCGGACGGGGAGGTCGCGGAGCAGCAGCGGGAACGTGGTTGACCGCCGGGCGGCGCTGTCGCATCTTTGGCGGGTAGTGTCTATCAAGGAGGATTACACACACATGAACAGAGTACGCACGTGGCTCATTGCCGCGGCGGTTTGCGCCCTCGCAGCCGCGCCGCTGTTTGCCGCCGGCGAGGAAGAGGGCGCGATGGCGTCCGCCGCCGCCGACAACCCCTGGACCGGCGGGCAGGACCTGTCCGGCGCCACGGTCAACGTCTTCGGGGCGTTCGTGGACGTGGACGCCGAGCGCTTCGCGGCCAGCATGGCGCCGTTCGAGGAGCAGACCGGTATCGACGTCGTCTACGAGGGCTCCGGCGACTTCGAGTCGCTGGTGGTGATTCGCGCCGAGGGCGGCGACCCACCCGACATAGCGGCCTTCCCGCAGCCCGGCCTGATGACCGACCTGGTGCGGCGCGGGTTCATCACCGACCTCTCCGAGTCGTTCAGCATGGACTACCTGCAGCAGCAGTACTCGGACGCCTGGATCGACCTCTCCCGCGTTGACGACGCAATCGCCGGCGTCTGGTACCGCGCCTCCCTGAAGAGCCTGGTGTGGTACGCCAAGCCGGTGTTCGAGGCGGAAGGCTACGCCATCCCGGAGACCTGGAACGAACTGGTCGCCCTCTCCGAGCAGATGGTGAGCGACGGCTACGTGCCGTGGTCAATCGGCATCGAAAGCTCCGGCGCGACCGGCTGGGTGGCCACCGACTGGATCGAGGACATCCTGCTGCGCACCGCCACGCCGGCGCAGTATGACGCCTGGACGCGCGGCGAGCTGGCCTTCGATTCGCCGGAGGTGCGCCGCGCCATCGAGATCATGGGCGACATCTGGTTCCGCGACGACTTCGTACTGGGCGGCCGCAGCGCCATCCTCACGGTGCCGTTCGGCGACGCGGCGACGCCGCTGGTGCAGGATCCGCCGCGCGCGCTGATGCACCGGCAGGCCACCTTTATCGCCGGCTTCCTGCCGGAGAGCGCGCAGGAGCAGCTCGGCGAGGTGATCGACGTGTTCTACCTGCCGCCCATCGACGCCGAGGAAGGCCGCGCCGCGCTTGGCGCCGGCGACATCTTCAGCGCCTTCAACGACGACCCGGCGACCCTGGCGGTGATGCGCTACCTGTCCTCCGGCGAGTCGACCCGCGTGTGGGCCGGCTTCGGCGGCTTCGTGGCGCCGCACAAGGACGCCATGATCGAGTGGCACGGTTCCTACATCGACCAGAAGGCCGCGGAAATCATCCAGAACGCCGACACCTTCCGCTTCGACGGCTCGGACCTGATGCCGGGCGTGGTGGGGGCCGGCACCTTCTGGACCGGCATGGTCGACTACGTGAGCGGCCAGGACCTGGGCTCGGTGCTCGGCAAGATCGACGCCTCGTTCCCGCGCTAAGCGGAACCGCGAACCGCGCGCCCGGCCCGCGGCGGGCCGCCCGGGGTGACCCACTCCCGGCGGCCCGCCGCGCCGGCGCGCACCAACGCGCATGACTGAGACTGAGCAAGCACGCTCCGGGCAGGTCGCGGTCGGGTCACTGCTTCGCGCCGCCGGGCTGTTCGCCGGCGTCGCGCTACTCATCGTCGCGGCGTTCCTGTTCATGCGCGACAGCCGCGCCCCCAAGGCGCTGATCGCCGTGGTCGCCCTGACCATCGGCATCGGCGGGGTGTGGGGCCTGTTTTTCGCCGGCAACGGCATGGTCGAGTCCCTGCCCCGCCGCCTGCGGGACGCGGTGCGCCCGTGGCTGTTCGTGGGCCCCGCGCTCCTGATCGCCTGCATCTACATCGTCTTTCCGGCGGTGCGCACGATCTGGATCAGCTTCTTTGACCGCACCTCCGGCGTGTTCGTGGGGCTTGCGAACTACGCCTTTATCGTCACCGACGCGGAGATGCTGCTGGTGCTGCGCAACACTCTGTTCTGGGTGCTGTTCGTGCCCTTCTTCGCCGTGGTGCTCGGCCTGCTGATCGCGGTCCTGATCGACCGCCTGAGCCAAGTGGCCGAGCGCGTCATCAAGGCGCTGGTGTTCCTGCCGATGGCGATTTCGTTTGTCGGCGCCAGCGTGATCTGGCGCTTCGTCTACTACTTTCAGCCCGCCGGCTACGACCAGGTCGGCCTGCTCAACGCCATCGTCACCGCCCTGGGCGGCGAGCCGCAGGCGTGGCTCACGCAGCTCCCCTGGAACGCGCTCGGCATCCCCTGGATGAACAACCTGTTCCTGATCTTCATCATGATCTGGCTGCAAACCGGATTCGCGATGGTGATTCTGTCCGCTGCGGTCAAGGGCGTGCCCAAGGAGCTGCTGGAGGCCGCCCGCATCGACGGCGCCGGGGAAATAAGGGTATTTTTCCACATTACGATCCCGCGCGTCCGCGCCACCGTGCTCACCGTGTCCACCACCATCCTGTTCCTGGTGCTCAAGGTCTTCGACGTGGTGTTCGTGATGACCAGCGGCAACTTCGACACCGACGTGGTGGCCTCGCGCATGTACGCGGAGGCGTTCCGCTTCTTCGACTTCGGCCGCGGCAGCGCGCTGGCGGTGCTGCTGTTCATCATCGTCATACCCTTCATGATGCGCACCGTGCGCCGCATGCGAAAGGAAGCAGCGTGAGACCGGCCCGGCTGCTGATCTGGGCTTTTCTCGGGGCGCTGGCGGTCGTCTGGACCGCGCCGACGCTGGGGCTGCTCACCAGCTCGTTCCGGCCCGCGGAGGCGGTGGCGAGCAGCGGCTGGTGGACGGCGCTCACCCAACCGTTCGCGGCCGGCCAGTGGACCTTGCGCAACTACGAGCGGGTGATCCTGGCCGACAACATGGGCAACGCCTTTCTCAACAGCCTGCTGGTGACGATCCCCTCCACGGTGATCCCGATCACGATCGCCGCGTTCGCCGCCTACGCCATCGCCTGGATCGACTTTCCGGGGCGCCACCTGATCTTCATCCTGATCGTCAGCCTGCTGATCGTGCCGCTGCAGATGGCGCTGATCCCGGTGCTGCGGCTCTACACCGGCCTGCGCCTCAACGGCACCTTTCTGGGCATCTGGCTGGCGCACACCGGGTTCGGGCTGCCGCTCGCCACCTATCTGCTGTACGGCTACATCGCCACCTCCATCTCCCGCGAGATCATCGAGTCGGCGCACACCGACGGCGCGACCCCGTGGATCACCTTCACGCGGCTGGTGCTGCCGCTCTCCACCCCGGTGGTGGCCTCGTTCGCGATCTTTCAGTTTCTGTGGGTGTGGAACGATCTGCTGGTGGCGCTGGTGTTCCTGGGCACCAAGGCGGAGCTGGCGCTGGTCACGACCCGCCTCGCCGAGCTGGTCGGCTCGCGCGGGCAGGATTGGCACGTGCTCACCTCCGGCGCGTTCGTGACCATGGTGGTGCCGCTGATCATCTTCTTCTCGCTGCAGCGCTACTTCGTGCGCGGCCTGATGGCCGGCTCGGTCAAGGGGTAGCGCCCCGCCCGGCGGCGTGCTACGCTCGCGCGCGGTATCCCGGCGGTGAACGACTCGCTCGACCTCGGCAGGCGCAGCCTGCGGCGCTCCATTCTCCTCTACCGCGGCCTGTTCATCATGCTGCTGCCGGCCATCGCCTGGTTCCTGATCTTCGAGTACTACCCCATGTACGGGGTGATCATCGCCTTCAAGAAGTACCGCATCCTGCAGGGCATCCTCGGCAGCCCGTGGGTGGGCCTGGACAACTTCGAACGCCTGTTCCGCAGCCCGCAGTTCCTCAACGTGTTCCGCAACACGCTGCTGATCTCCTTCTACAAGATCATCTTCGGGTTCCCGGCGCCGATCCTGCTGGCGCTGCTGCTCAACGAGGTGCGCGCGCGCCACTTCAAGAAGGTGGTGCAAACCATCTCCTACCTGCCGCACTTCATCAGTTGGGTGGTGATCGCGGCGCTGATCCGCCAGCTCCTCTCCCCCACCAGCGGGGTGGTCAACTACGTGCTGGCGCTGGCCGGGATGGAGCCGGTCAACTTCATGATCGAGCGGGGCTTCTTCCGCCCCATGGTGGTCGCGGCCAACATCTGGAAGGACGTGGGCTGGGGCTCGATCATCTACCTGGCCGCCATCTCCTCAATCGATCCGCAGCTCTACGAGGCTGCCACGGTGGACGGCGCGGGCCGGTTTCGCCAGGCGGTATCCATCACCCTGCCCTCGCTGGCCCCGGTGATCGTGATCCTGTTCATCCTGCGGGTCGGCTTCCTGATGAACGCCGGCTTCGAGGAGATCTTCAACCTGTACAATCCGATCACCTACGAGGTGGGCGACATCATCGACACCTACGTCTACCGCGTTGGCCTGGTGGAGTTCGACTACAGCTACTCCACCGCCATCGGCCTGTTCAAGAACGTGCTCGGCCTGCTGATGCTGCTGCTCACCAACGTCATCGTGAACCGGTTCTCGGAATATGGCATCTGGTAGGCGCCTGACCCCCGACCGGCTGTTCGACTTAGGTAACTACCTGTTCCTGATCGGGTTTTCGGTGCTGATGATCTACCCGTTCTGGGAGACTGCGGTGGTGTCGCTGCTGCCGGGGCTGCTGGCGTCGAGCTGGGGCCTCAAGCTGTGGCCGGAGGAGGTGACGCTGGAGGCGTACCGGGTGGCGTTCTCCTCGCGGCTGATCTACTACGGCTACCTCAACACCGTGTTCCGCACCGTGATCGGCACCGTGCTGGCGGTGTTCTTCTCGTTCTGCACCGCCTATCCGCTGGCCAAGAAAAAGCTGCCGCTGCGCAACTACCTCACCATCTTCTTCCTGATTCCGATGTTCTTCTCGGGCGGCCTCATTCCGCGCTATCTGCTGGTGCGCAGCCTCGGCATGCTGGACACCCGCGCGGCGCTGATCTTCCCGATCCTGCTGGGCACCTACAACCTGCTGATCATGCGCAACTTCATCATGACCATCCCCGACTCGCTGGAGGAGTCGGCCATGATCGACGGCGCCTCCTTCTTCCGCATCCTGATCCGCATCATCATCCCGCTGTCGGTGCCGATCATGGCCACCATCGGGCTGTGGGTGGCGGTGCAGCACTGGAACTCCTGGTTCGACGCGCTGATCTACATCCGCGACGAAACCAAGACGGTGTTGCAACTGGTGCTGCGGCGGGTGATCATCGACCAGGACGACTCGGCGTTTCTGGGGGAGAGCAACGACTCGGTGGCGGGCGCGGAGTCGGTGGTGCCGGAGTCGATCAAGGCGGCGACGGTGCTGATCTCGATCGGGCCGATTCTGCTCGCCTACCCGTTCGTGCAGCGCTACTTCGTGCGCGGTATCATGATCGGGTCACTGAAAGGCTGACGAAACGAATAATGGGGAGGGCGGCGCGGCCGCCCGCTACCGCATCGATCCACAAAAACAAGGAAAGGAGTTACGACGTGAGAAGCCTCACCGTAGTTACCGTACTTGCAAGCCTGCTCCTGCTGGCGGCGCCGGCGGCGGTGTTCGCCGCTTCGGAGGCCGAGACCGCGGCGGCGGACGAAGGTCCGGTCGCGATCGACTGGGTGGGCCTGCGCCTGAAGACGCCGGGCGGAGCGCTCTACCCGCAGCCCGACAGCCCGATCATCCGGGAGTTCAACGAGGCGCTGAACATCGACCTGCGCCCGGTCAAGGCCGACTTCGCCAGCGCCGAGGAGATGAATCTCCTGTTCGCCGCGGGCGAGATTCCAAACCACATCCTGGCCAGCCAGAACAACTTTCTGCGCTACCTGGACGAGGGGCTGCTGCGCGCGGTCCCGCTTGACATGGTCAAGCAGCACGCCCCCACCTACTGGCGCGACTACGCCAACGGCATCGCGGAGGGCGTCTGGTACGACTTCCCGTCGTGGGACACCGATTCCGAGACGCTGCGGGCGGTGCCTAACGGCGGCCCGGAGATCAAGCACCAGATCGTGGTGCGCAGCGACTGGCTGCAGGCGGTCGGATTGGGGGTGCCCACCACGGTGGAGGAGTTCGCCGAAGCGGCGCGCCGGTTCACTCATTCCGACCCCGACGGCGACGGCCAGAAGAACACCTGGGGAATGGCCACCTCGGCGACCTCGGCCAGCAACTGGACCAACAACCTGCGCACCTTCCTGGCGGCGTTCGGCTACGAGCACGTCGAGCGGCCCTATCTCGATCCGGCCAGCGGCGAGATCATGTTCTTCGAGGTGACCGAGGGATTCCGCGACTTCCTGCGCTGGATGAACGGCCTGTGGGAGGCGGGCGTGATTCATCCCGACATCACGCTGCCGGACAAGCTGGCGGTGGGGTCGCTGTTCCAGGACGGTAAGGTCGGTTTCGCCGGCGACTCCTGGACCTGGGTGCTGCCCAAGTACCGGCCCGGCACCTGGTTCCCCAACCTGTTCGAGAAGGACCCCAACGCCGCGGTGGCGTACGTGGGCCAGTTGACCGCCGCCGGCCACGAGCCGACCTGGGAGCTGCGCCCGGCGCTGTGGACCTACCACACCATCGGCAAGGACACCAGCGACCGGCAACTGGAGAAGATTCTGGGGGTGATCGACCTGCAGCTCGCCGATCCGTTCTTCCACAACCTGATCTGGTCCGGCATCGAGGGTGAGCACTTCGAGTTCGACGCCGGCGGCATGCGCCATTTCCTGCCCGCGGCGCAGGGCATGGAGGCGCAGGGCGACCTGGGGGTGAAGTTCTTCCTGACCAACATCCGCTACGGCTGGATGTTCACCGCCTCGTTCGGCAGCGACGCCGAGGAGATGGCGGCGCGCCAGGAGAGCTACCGCATCATCAATCCGGCGCTCGGCCACGGCTGGGTGCTGGAAACGCAGAATCAGTACCGCGCCGACATGGCGCGCATCCGCGAGGAGTACCTGTGGAAGGCGGTGACCGGCGACGCCGACACCGGCGGCGACTGGGACACCTACGTCGCGCAGTGGATGCGCGCCGGCGGCCAGGCCGTGCTGGAGGAGGCGCGCGCCCAGTACGCCGTCCGTTAGGGCCAAGACCAAGTCCCGCTGGAGGGGAGGCCGGGCCGCCGGCCGGCCTCCCGCTCTGGCGCCTTCCCGGCTTGGCGGCGTCCCCCGCGCTTGGCGGCCCCGCTCCCGGAGGCTCTTCGGTTGCCGGTGGCCGGGCCGCGCGCGGCGCGGTACATTGCCGCGGGGAGGAGCCAACAAAAATGACGATCGGTGAGAGTATGCTGCCGGAGTTCGACCACGAGGTGGCGGGGGCGCGCAAGACCCTGGAACGGGTGCCGGAGAACCGCTTCGACTGGCGCCCGCATCCGAAGTCGGGAACCATGGTGTGGCTGGCGACCCACCTCGCCAACCTGCCGTCGTGGGGAGTGCTGACCATCAAGCAGGACGAGCTGGACCTGATGCCCGGCGGCAAGCCGCTGCCGGCGCCGCCACGCCCGGCCAACGCCGCCGACCTGGTGGCGGCGCTCGACAAGAACGCCGCCGCGGCGCGCGCCGCCCTGGCCGCGGCCTCCGACGCCGACCTGCTGCGGCCCTGGTCGCTGCTGCAGAACGGCGCCACCATCATGACGATGCCGAAGATCGCGGTGCTGCGCGGCATGGTGTTCAACCACCTGATCCACCACCGCGCGCAACTTGGCGTCTACCTGCGCCTCAACGACGTCGCGGTGCCGCCGCTGTACGGCCCCTCCGCCGACGAACGCCCCAACTTCTGACACGCAGGGCGCGTGAGCGCCCGCGGGGGCGCGGCCCGGCGGCGCGTGAGCGCCGGGGCAGCGGCGTACCGTACGCGCGCCATCAGCGCGTCTTCGCGCGTGGCGTAACCTTACGGCGGCCCGGCCCCAGTGGCGCGTGCCCGGAGCGCCACGTGCGGTTTACCGGGCGGCGGCGTGACGAGGGCGCCTGTAGGCGCCGTTCAGAAGCGGCCGATCTGCGCGGGGCCGGGGTCGCAGGCGGCCACGGTGGCGTCGAAGCTGCGTTGCGTCAGGGCGGCGCGCAACGAGGCCGCCGCGGCGCTCTCCCACAGGTTGTCCAGTTCGTCCGGGTCGCGCTCCAGGTCGTACAGTTCGCCGTATTCCAGGCCGTGGTAGTTCACCAGCTTGTGGCGCTCGTCGCGGTACATGGTGGCCCAGCACGGCGTGTGGCGCCCCGGCTCCTGCGGCAGGTACATGTTGAGGGCGTCGTAGTACTCGCAACGCACGAACGGGCGGTGCCGCGCCGGGTCCGCGGCGCCGGTGAGGATCGGCGCCAGCGAGCGGCCGTGGCTCCACGCCGGCGGGAGACCTGCCAGCTCGGCCAGGGTCGGCGCCAGGTCGGTCAGCTCCACCAGGCCGTCCGCCGCCACCCCGCGCTCGAAGACGCCGGGCCATGAGATGATCAGCGGCACCCGTACCGCGCCCTCGTAGAAGCGGCATCCCTTTCCGGTGAGGCCGTGGTCGCCGAGCATCTCGCCGTGATCGGAGGTAAAGATCACCACGGTGTCCTCGCGTTGGCCGGTCGCTTCGAGCGCGTCCAGCATGCGCCCCACCTGCTCGTCGATCAGCGTGACCATGCCGTAGTAGCTGGCCTTCTGCAGCCGCTGGCGGGCGCCGGGAGGCTGCGTCTTGCCTTGTATGCCTTGAAAAAAGGCGCCGGCCAGCCGCTCGCAGGTGGCGGCGTCGCGGGGGCCGTAGAGCGCCGGCGGCAGCTCCCGCTCCTCGTAGCGGCGGCGGTAGGAGAGCGGCGCGTCGAACGGGCCGTGCGGGTCGAAGATGTTGACGCTCATCAACCAGGGGCCGTCGCGCGGCTCGCGCATGAAGTCGATGGCGCGGTCCGCGCACCAACTGGTTTGGTGCAACTCCGGCGGCACGTCCGGGCGGTAGCGGGCGCCGCGGTTGCGCGCCTCGTCCATGACGCTGGTGTCCAATACCTCGTCGAGCCGGCCAATCTCGCGCAGCCAGTCGCCGTAGGCGTTGCCGCGCCCCACGAACTGAGTGGCGGAGGTGCTGTAGTGGAACACGCGGTAGCCGTCGTCCACGCGCGCCTCGGCGCCGGTCCAGGCCGAGGCGAGGTGCAACTTGCCCGCCAAGCCGCAGTCGTAGCCGGCGTCGGCGAGCCGGCGGGTAATCAGCCGCACCCGTTCGTTGGCCGGGAAGTAGGCGTTGCCGTTGCGGTTCACGTGCACGCTGTTGGGGTAGAGGCCGGTCAGAAAGCTGGCGCGGCTCGGCTGGCACACCGGACTCTGGCAGTAGGTACGGGTAAACGCCACCCCCTCGGCGCACAGCGAGTCGAGCACCGGCGTGTCGATGACCGGGTTGCCGAGGCAGCCAATGGTGTCGTACCGCTGCTGGTCAGTACAGATCCACAGAACGTTGGGCCGTCGTGCCACGCCCGCATGATAGCATCGGACGCCGCGACATACACTACGCTGTGAGTGACTACTACCGGGCATGATGGACCAAGGCTATGCTTTGTCGGTATCATTCCGTCAAATAGGATAGGAAGAAAGGAAGAAGGATGGATCGACTATGAAGTGGACTGAGATTGCGGCTGTCGCAGGATCTCTCATAGCGTTGCTCACGCTCCAAGCCCTGGTGGTGTCCCCGATACTGCGGGCCCAGAGCGACATGTTTGAGAAGGGCATCGCCAGCGTTCGCGATGACGTCGCCAGCGTCCGCGCCGACGTCGCCAGCGTTCGCGATGACTTGCATGCCTTGTCCGAACGGGTGGCCCGCATTGAGGGAGCCCTGACCTACCGCCTTTCGACTCCGGCAGCATCCGCCCCCGCAGCGCAGCCCTGACGACTCCCGCGCTTCGCGCTCGGTTGGTCCTCGGGCTGCTGGCCGCGGCCGGCGCGCTCCTCGGCGCGGCGCCATCCGCGGCCGCGGACGATGCCGTCGCGGTCGTGCGGCGCGGCGCGGCGGTCAGCGCGGCCAACGCGCTCCGCACGCCGGCCGTTACCGCACCCCGCTGAGCGAGACAGGTACCGATCGCACCGACCGCCGCCACCGTGCTTTGACAGGGGGCGCGCGGCGGGCTACCCTACCGGCGTCCGCCTACCGAGGTGGCCTTCGTTGTGAGCGAGCTGTCGATTTCCGTTTCACCGGCGCACCGGCGTTCCGCGTCCCTCATCGGCAAGATCGTCAAGTACCGCCATTACTACGCCCTGCTGCTGCCGGCGCTGGCCATCTTCCTGCTGTTCCGCTACGTCCCGATGGCCGGCATCGTGATCGCGTTCAAGAAGTACAACCTGGTGGACGGGCTGTTCGGCAGCCCCTGGGTCGGGTTCACCTACTTCGAGCGCCTGTTCTCCAGCCCGCAGTTCTACCGCGTGCTCAAGAACACCGTGGTGATCAGCCTGCTCAAGGTGCTGATCGGGTTCCCCGGCCCGATCATCTTCGCCCTGATGCTGAACGAGATCGCCAACCTGCGCGGCAAGAAGATCTTTCAGACGATCAGCTATCTGCCGCACTTCGTCTCCTGGGTAGTGGTGGGCGGGCTGATCCGCGACCTGCTCTCGCAACGCGGCATCGTCAACTACGTCACCGGCCTGTTCGGGGCCGATCCGGTGATCTTTCTGCAGCAGGAAGAGATGTTCGTGCCGATCCTGATCCTCTCCATGATCTGGAAGAACGTGGGCTGGGGATCGATCATCTACCTGGCGGCGATCTCGAGCATAGATCCGCAGCTCTACGAGGCCGCGGCCCTGGACGGCGCCGGCCGCGTTCAGCGCATCCGCCACATCACCCTCCCCTCGATCGTCCACGTCATCGTGATCCTGTTCCTGCTGCGCATCGGCGACATCATGGAGGCCGGATTCGATCAGATCTTCAACCTCTACAACCCGCTGGTGTACAGCGTCGGCGACATCATCGACACCTACGTGTTCCGCACCGGGATTACCGACTTCCAATACAGCTACGCCGCCGCGGTGGACTTGTTCAAGAACATCACCGGCCTCATCCTGCTGCTCATCGTCAACTACGTCACCAAGCGGCTCGGCAGCGAGGCCACGGTGGTATGACGCTCGGCCTGCGCCGCGGGCGGCGTGCTCTCAACCCGCGCAGCGCCGAGGACGTGGTAATCGACACCGCCACCTGGCTGGTGATGATCGCCTTCTCGGTGTCGGTGATCTACCCGTTCTACAAGATCTTTCTCGATTCGATCAGCACTCCGCTGGAGGTGTACCGCATCGGCATCAAGCTGTGGCCGCGCGCCACGACGCTGGACGCCTACGGCAGCGTGTTCAGCCGCAACACTATCGGCATCGCCTACCTGAACACGGTGCTGCGCACCGTGGCCGGCACCACGCTCACCCTGCTGGTTTCGTTCTGCGCCGCCTACGCCCTCTCCAAGCGCTTCCTGCCGGGCAACCGGATCATTACCCTGCTCATGATCTTCACCATGTTCTTCTCCGGCGGCCTGATCGCCACCTACCTGTGGATGAAGGAGTTGGGGCTGCACAACAACCGCCTGGCGCTGATATTGCCGCCGGCGGCGTCGGCCTACTACATCATCATCATGCGCAACTTCTTCCGCGCCATTCCGCCCGACCTGGAAGAATCCGCGGTGATGGACGGGGCCAGCGTGTACCGCATCCTGTTTGCAATCGTGGTCCCGGTATCGCTGCCGGTGGTCGCCACCATCGGCCTGTGGAGCATCGTGTTCCACTGGAACTCCTGGTTCGACGCGCTGATCTACAACTCGCAGCCGCGCCTGCTGGTGCTGCAGCTCATGCTGCGCCGCATTCTGATCGAAAACCAGGCCACCACGCTGTTTGAGATGGAGCTGGAGTCGGAGGCCACCTTCGTGGAGGAGACGATCATCGCGGCGACGCTGTTCGTCTCGATCGGCCCGGTGATTCTGATCTATCCGTTCATCCAACGCTACTTCGTGAAGGGAATTATGACCGGCTCGCTGAAGGGCTGAGAGTCAACTATCTACTGGCTCCGTCACCGGCGGAGATTGCTTTGGCCTTTGGAAAAACCTTGAGGAGGTTGCTATGAAAGTGAGGACGATTGCGCTGCTGGCGCTCGCCATGCTGACCGCCGGCGGCGCGTTGTGGGCCGCGGGACAGGAAGGCGAGGCGGCGGCGGCCGACGAGCGCATGGTGATTACCTGGTTCGGCATCAACAGCCGCGGCGTGCTGCTGCCGGAGAACACCGTTTCCGAGCAGTACGTCGAGGAGCGCTACAACGTGGAACTGGTGCCGTGGACGGACGTCGACATCTACCAGGGCGAGCAGTGGCGCCTGAAGATGGCGAGCGGCGAGGTGCCCGACTTCATGAAGATCGGGCCGCGCGGCGCGCTCTACGACCTCGGCGTGGTGCGCGAACTGCCGCGCGAGTGGTTCTACGAACACATGCCCAACTACGTCAAGATCGTGGACCGGATCGACCCGGCGGGGGCGTGGAACGACGTGACCATTGACGGCCGCATCATGGGGCTGCCGGGAGTGAACGTCGCGGTGACCTCCGGGGCGGCGCTGGTGACGCGGCGCGACTGGATGGAAGCCGTGGGCGTGGAGATACCGGAAAAGAAGATGCTCGACTACCACTACGCCGACGACTGGAGCCTGGAACAACTGGAGGAAATGCTCTACCGGTACCGCCACGGCGATCCTGACGGTAACGGCAAGAAGGACACCTACGGGGTCAACAACTACTCCGGTAACACGCCGTCCTGGGGCGGCGCGTGGGACTTCTTTCCCAACGAGTTCGGTGCCTTCGGGGTGCGCATCCACTCCTGGCAGGAGCAGGGCGGCGCGCTGGAGTACGCCAACGTCACACCCGAATACCGGGACGCGTTGCGGTATCTCAACACCTGGTACGAGAAGGAGATCATCGACCCGGAGATGATTTCCGACGGGCGCAAGGAGTTCAATCAGAAGTACACCAACGGACTGGTCGGCGCGTTCGAACAGACGCCGGCGTGGACCGGGCCGCGCACCGAGGGGCCGGTGGGGCTGCTGCTCAAGGCCAACCCGGCGGCGGAGCCGGTCTACGTGATCGGTCCCGAGGGGCCGGGCGGGCGCGGCACCGCGAATCGGCCCGCTGGCGGTTTCGGCTCCTGCTCGATCGGGGTGCATGCCTCCGACGAAAAGGCGATCCGCATCATGCAGATCCTGGACGAGATTCAGACCAACATGGACGTCTACCACCAGATCACCAAGGGTGATGAAGGCACTCACTACGACTATGACGCCGACGGGCTGATGGTGCCGAATCCCGAGTTCCAGACCGCGCAGGGCGTCACCGAGATGGGGTGGATGTACTTCACCATGTGGAACGTCATTACGCCCGACATCACGCTGTCGCGGCTGCCGCGCTGGCGCACCATTCCGCACCGCATCGGGGTTGAAACCGGCTACGCCCTGGACGCCGGGTTCCGCCCGCAGTGGAACGAGGAGCAGCGCACCATGGAGAACGAGCTGCGCTCGATGGAGAACGAGTTCTTCTGGAAGGCGATCATCGGCGAGGTGGACGTGGACGCCGCCTGGGACGCCTACGTGAGCCAATGGAAGCGGATTGGCGGCGACGAATTGACCGTCGAGGCAAACCGCCAGTGGCAGGCCACCCGGTAGCGGAACGCCCGCCTGAGTAACGCGCCCGCGGCGAGCCGGCGGCCGGCAGCAGGCTATCCGCAGGCGCGTTTTCGGGGCCGCGGGCGCGTGCCAACCCCAGCCGGCACGGCAGCGCGCGGTTGCCCGCCGGTCGTTTCGTCCGGCGGGCGCGCCCGGACGGCAAAACAGGGCGCCCGGTGCGGACGGGCGGTTGGCCGCCGGGCGCGGCCGCCACCCGCCGCGCCGCCTCATTCAGCGCGGCGCGGTGAGTTGGTACAGCAGCCGGCAGCAGTCGCCGCGGGTGACTTGGTCCGGTACTTCAAGCGCCGCCGCGGCGAGCCGGTCGGGGTGCGCCTGCTCAATCAGTTGGCGCAGTTCGGCGGCGGAAATCGGCTCGTCATCGGCGGCGGTCAGCGCGTGCAGCTCGCGCACGCTCCGCATCGGGTCGTGGCTGCCGGCGGCGGCGCGCGCCGCCGCCGCTACCCAGAGCGCGGCGGTGCCGCGCCCGAGCGGCGCCTGCGGGCGCGCGTCGTAGCTCGCGAAAAACCCCTGAGTGCCGAAGTACTGCACCGCCGGCACCCACGCCTCGCGCCCGGCCACGTCCACGTCGTTGCAGAAGCTCACCATCACCCCCGACTCCGCCAGCCGGCGCACCAGGCGCTGCCGGTCCACCGCCGCCGGGTCCACCCCGGCGCGCTTCGCCATCACCAGCGCCCAGCCGGCGGCTTCGCCGATGTTCATCCAGGTCGGTTCCAGGCGGATGGTGTTCCAGCCGACGTGCGTCGAGGAGACGCAGTTCACCACCAGCAGGTTGTCCAGCTCGCGCGGCAGCAGCGCCTCGTAGGGCACCATGCCGGGGAAGGTCTCCACGTGCAGGACCACTTTGCCCTCGTGGCGGCTGTCGCCGACCCGCTCCGGGGAGCAGGCATGCGAGTCGACGTACCACTCGGTGGCGGCGATCGCCGTGCCGTGCACCGGGGCGCGCTCCAGGCCGGGGGCCAGCAGCGCGTCGTGGCCGGTGAACAGGTAGCGGCCCGCCAGCCGCCGCGTCTCGCGCGCGTAGATCTCGTAGGGGCGGTGGCCGTTGTCGGTAAACTCGTCCGCGGCCAGGCCCCACGCCTGCCAGCGGCGGCGCGTCTCCTCGGCCACCGCGGGGTCGGTGCGCAAGTAGTAGAGGCAACCCTGCACCGCCCGCCAGTGGGCGTCGATGATGCGCTCGCGCTCGGCCCAGCCGGCATCCGCGTAGGCGGTCTGCTCGCCCACGAGCTGCGGGCGGTTGACGCGCATCTTGCGGTTGGGCATGAGCGTGTCCATGACCGAGGGCTGCTCCAGGGCGGCGATGCGGCCGCGGTCGTAGTCCGCGGGCCGCTCCACCGGGAGCTGATTGTCAGGGTCGTCGGTAATCGCCAGGCGCAGGTTGTAGCCCTGCACGCGGTCGTCGCCGGCGCCGCTATCCGGGCCGGGCAGCACCTCGCAGTAGCCGGGGAAGCGGCGCAGCCGCAGCCGGTCATGCAGCTCGCCGTTGCGCGCCGCGGCGGCGTCCGGCGGCTCCGCGACGGTGCGCACGAAGATGCGCCCGGCGTACGGTTCGCCGTGCTCGGCCTGCGCTTCGCGCCCGGTACGGTAGGCGCAGCCCGCCAGGGCCATCAGATCGCCCTCGTAGCTGGCGTCCACGAACGCCGCGGCCTGCACGGTCACCTCGGCGCCGGGGTCGCGGCTCCCGGAGATGGCGGCCGCCAGCGGCTGGAAGGTGACGCTCGCCAGCCGCCTTCCGTCGCGCTGCACCGCGGCCGGCACCAGCCGCCGCAGCACCTGCACGCGCGCCTCCCGCGCGACCAACCGCTCGACCACCTCGCGCGCCACGTGCGCCTCGAAGTTGCCGTTGGAATGCCCGCGCGGCCCCGGCAGCGCGGCGTAGTATTGCTCCGAGTGATGCCCGTACCGGTCACGGTAATAGTCGAACAGCGCCTGCCGCAGCTCGTCGTAGATCGGCGCCCGGCTGCCCTCCCACTGCGTGTCCCACACGCACAGGCCGGAAGTGAGCATGCCGCCCAGATGCGGGGTGTGGGTGACCACCGCCGCGGTCAGCCCTTCGCGCGCCGCGCGCACGGCGCAGGCGAGCCCCGCCGGCGCCCCGGAATAGACGCACAGATCAACGCTGACCTGGCCCTTCGCAGTATCCGCCATAAGGGGAATGATACCCGCCGCCGCCGGCCGCGCAACCGCGGCCCGCACGGACCGCTGTCAAAGCAGCGCCGCCGCCGTTGCGCGCGCGGACCGGACCGTTGCCGGGAGAACGGCCCTGACCTCCCTGCGGCTACGTTACGGGTTGGGCGGGGAAGTGCAGATCAGAATCTCCAGGGTCTCGTCACCGGTGTTCTCGACGCCGTGCTCGCACCAGGGCGGCAGGTGGATAAAGGTGCCCGCTGACACCTCGCGGCGCTCGCCGTTGAGGGTCATGGTGCCGCGCCCGCGCACGATTACGTAGCACTCCTCGGTATGGTGGCTGCCCGGCTCCAGCACCACGTGCGGCGGTACGTAGAACATCACTAGCCCCAGATTCTGCGCCGGGGCGCGCGGATTGGAGGGATGAACCACGCGCACGCCCACGCCGTCGCAGCCCGGATACTTCACCGGCAGCCCGTCCGCCGCGGTCACGACGTTGGCGGCGGGGGGCGCTTCCGGTTTGGCGACCGGAGGGTCGCCCTGATAGCCCTTGAACATGGTGATCTGCGCCATCGCTTCTGCTTCCTCCTTCCTTACCGTACCTCAGAAGTCGCGCATGTAGCCTGCGCTCCAGCCGCCGTCCACGGTCAGGACGCTGCCGTTCACGTAGCTCGCCTCGGGCGCCGTCAGAAACAGCACCGCGGCGGCGATCTCCTCGACCCGCGCCGGGCGCCCCAGCGGAACGTGGGACAGCAGCTTGGCGGCCTGCTCGGTAAAGGCGCCGCCGGCGCCGTAGAACAGACTCCGGGTGCCGCGCGTCAGGGTAGACCCGGGCGCCACCGCGTTCACCAGGATTCCGCGCGGGCCAAGTTCCAGCGCCATCGAGCGGGTCAGGTTGATCACGCCGGCCTTGGCCGCCACGAACGGCGACTGCAGGCGCAACGGCACCAGCCCGGCAACGGAGCTGATATTCACGACCCGCCCGCCGCCGGCCTCCAGCAGCGGCACCGCGGCGCGGCTGACCACGAACACGCCGGTCAGGTCCACCTGCAGGATGCGCTGCCAGTCGGCGAGCGAGAAGCGGTCGATCGGCGCCCGTTCCCGGCCGCTGTTGATGCCGGCGTTGTTGACCAGGATCTGCAGTCCGCCGAAGTGCGCGCCCACCTCGTCGATCACCGCCCGCATCGCCTCGGCGTCGGTTACGTCCGCCTGCCAGCAGCGTCCGTCCACCTCCCGCGCCGCCTCCGCGCCGGCGGCGCCGTCCAGGTCGACGATGGCCACGCGGGCGCCGTTGGCGGCCAGCGCGGCGGCCACGGCGCGTCCTATCCCCTGCGCGCCGCCGGTCACCAGGGCCACCTGCCCGGCCAGGTCAACCCGCATGGCCCCGCCGCGCCCGGACGCCTCCTCGCGGCCGGCCGGCGTAGCGGGGCGCCCCGGCCCATCGGCGTGGTCGAGGGCACGGTCTCTGTCGTGGTGCTTCATCGCCTCTCCTCCCGGCCCCCGCTATGATACGACGCATGCCCAAACCAGTCGCCCCCGCGGAACGAACCCTCCATCGGGTACAATCCGAATCGAGACACCAATGACATGGAAAAGAGTCACGCTGCAGGACTTCCGTTGTTTCCGCGAGCGCCAGACCGCCCGTCTCTCACCGCTAACCTTGCTTGTCGGCGACAACAGCACCGGCAAGACCTCCTTCCTGGCGCTGCTCCGCGCACTGTGGGACGTCGCCTCCGGGAATGGCGTACCCGACTTCAAGGAAGCCCCCTACGACCTGGGCAGCTTCGAGGAGATTGCGCACCATCGCGGTGGGCGGAGCGGCCGCGCCGACACGTTCGCCGCAGAGATCGAGCTTGGCGACTACCACTTCGCGGCCACCTTCGGCAAACAGGGCTCGGCCCCCGCGCCGATACGCAAGCTGCTCAAGCGCGGAGATCGTTGGATTGAGCAGCACTGGGAACAAGACCGGCTGGTTTCGCTACGAGCCGGTACTGCGCGCGGCGCCCGGGACATTGCGGTACCGCCTGATCGCAGCTTCTCGCCGGGTGGCAGCGTCACAGCCGCTCTGCTCGCCCTGTTGCACGAAGCTCCCTCAATCGCCAACAGGGACAAGGCCGAGCTCAGCGAGGTTGCGAAGTCTTGGCACGTGGATCTGCTCAGCGATTCCGCGTCGCGACCGTTCGCCAGCTCCCCGGTTCGGTCCAGACCACGCCGAACCTACGATCCGGCACGTGTTGCCGCGGATACGGAGGGCGACTACATACCTATGTATCTCGCCGATCTCCATTACCGAGACCGACAGCAATGGGAGCGTCTCAAGGCCAAACTGGAGAGTTTCGGAGGAGCGGCCGGGTTGTTCGACGAAATCTCCGTAAGGCAGCTCGGACGAAAGGATAGCGAGCCGTTTCAGATGCAGATCAGGCGCTACGACGGCACTTTGAAGGGACCGCAGCGCAACCTGATCGACGTCGGTTACGGTGTCAGTCAGGTGCTTCCGGTCCTGGTTGAACTGCTCCGAGTTGATCATCTACGTAAGGACAGCCTGCGGCCGCTGTTGTTGCAGCAGCCGGAAGTACATCTCCATCCGAGCGCCCAGGCTGCCCTCGGTAGTCTGTTCTGTGGCGCCGCGGGACCACAGCGCCAACTGATCGTGGAGACCCACAGCGATCACCTGATCGATCGCGTGCGGATGGTGGTGCGCGACCGTACCACCGAGTTACGACCGGAGCAGGTCTCGATACTATTCTTCGAGCGTGGTCCATTGAACGTGCGCATTCACTCACTCAGGATCGATGACGAGGGCAACATCCTGGATGCCCCGGACGGTTACCGCCGGTTCTTCATGGAAGAAACGCGAAGATCCTTGGGTCTGTAGACCAGTGCGGGGACTGGCGGGGCGGTAGATGAAGCTGGTTGCGGATATTCATCTGCATTCGCATTATTCACGTGCGACGAGCCGTGATCTGACGTTGGAGCACCTGTGGAAGTGGGCGCAGATCAAGGGCGTGCAGGTGGTGGCTACCGGGGACATTGCCCATCCCGGCTGGCTGGCGGAGCTGCGCGAGAAACTGGAACCGGCGGAGGAGGGTCTGTTTCGGCTCAAGCCGGAACAGACGGCCGCGGTCGCAGAGCAGGTGCCGGCGGCGTGCCGGGGCACGGTGCGCTTCCTGATCGGCGGTGAGATCAGCAACATCTACAAGAAGCACGACCGCACCCGCAAGGTCCACAACATCGTCTTCGCTCCTACCTTCGAGGCCACCGCGCGGCTGCAGCAGGAGCTGGAGAAGATCGGCAACATCCGCTCCGACGGGCGCCCGATCCTGGGTCTCGACAGCCGCGATCTGTTCGAAATCGTGTTGCAGATCGATCCTCGCTGCCATCTGATTCCGGCCCACATCTGGACCCCGTGGTTCTCGATTCTGGGCTCGAAGTCGGGGTTCGACTCGGTGGGGGAGTGTTTCGGTGACCTCACCCCGCACCTGTTCGCCATGGAGACCGGCCTGTCCTCCGATCCGCCGATGAACTGGCGCGTCTCCTGGCTGGACGCCTACACGCTGATCTCCAGCTCGGACGCCCACTCGCCGCAGAAGCTGGCGCGCGAGGCGACCCGGTTCGACACCGAGTTGAGCTACGACGCGCTGTTCGCGGCGTTGCGCAGCGGTGAGAGCGCCGGCTACCGCGGCACCATCGAGTTCTTCCCCGAGGAGGGCAAGTACCATCTCGACGGCCACCGCAAGTGCGGCGTGTGCTGGGAGCCGGCTACGACGCGCGCCCACCAGGGACGTTGCTCGGCGTGCGGCAAGCCGGTGACCGTCGGCGTGTACCACCGGATGGAGGAGTTGGCCGACCGCCCGCGCGGTGCGCGCCCCGCGAGCGCCGGTCCGTTCGCCAGCCTCATCCCGCTGCCGGAAGCGCTGGCTGAGTTGCTCGGCGCCGGCCCCAACTCCAAGCGCGTGCAGTGCGAGTACCAACGCTTGGTGCAGCGGTTGGGGCCGGAGCTGACCATCCTGCAGGACCTGCCCCCGGAGGAGATCGCGGCGGCGGGCGGCGCGGTGCTGGCGGAAGGCATCCGCCGGATGCGCGCCGGCGAGGTGCGCGCGCAGAGCGGCTACGATGGCGAGTATGGCGTAATCCGCATGTTCGACGGCGAGGCCGACCGGTCTTCGGTGGTGCAGCTCGGCATGTTCGCCGACCTCGCAGCGGAACTGACTGCGGCGCCGGGCGCCGCCCCGAACCCGGAACGCGGCGCGGATTCGGGGGCGCCGGGCGGGTCGGAGGCGCCGGGTGGGCCGGAGGCGCCGGGCGGAGATGAGCGTGACGCACCGGTGCCGCGCACCGCGCGCGAGGATGCGGCAACCGCGCCGGAACCGCCAGATGCGCCGGAATCGGCCGCCCGCGCGGAGGGGGTGCAGCCGATAGTGGCCCCGGCAAGCGCCACCGGCGCCACTGCCGCGGATCCGGCGGCGAAACCGGAGGCGGCCGAGCTGGCGCCGCCGGTGGGCTTGGCGGAATGGGCCGGTCTCAACCAGGCGCAGCAGGAGGCGGCCACCCATAGTGGCGGCCCGCTGGCGATCGTGGCCGGGCCGGGCACCGGCAAGACCCGCACGCTCACGGTACGCATCGCTCACTTGGTCCGCGGACTCGGCGCGGCGCCGGCGTCGATTCTGGCGCTCACCTTTACCAACAAGGCCGCGGAGGAGCTGCGCGCGCGCCTGCAGGAGCTGTTGCCGGCGGAGCAGATCGAACAGCTCACTGCCGGCACCTTCCATCAACTCGGCGCCCGCCTGTTGCGGGAGTTCGCCGCCGCGGCCGGCGTTCCGCCCTCGTTCGCGGTATTCGACGAGGCTGACCGCCTCTTGCTCCTGAAGCAGATCTGTCCGCAGCTTTCCGCCGGCAAGCTGCGCGCGGCGCTGGCGGCGATCTCGGCGCGCAAGAATGGAGTCGAACCCGATACCGAGGCCGAGGGGGACGCGGCCGAACAGGCCGCGCTGCAGAAACGCTACGACGGCGCGCTCGCCGCGGCGGGCGCCCTGGACCTGGACGATCTGGTGCTGCGCACGGTGCGGCTGCTGAAGCGCGACGCGGAAGTGCGGCGCACGCTGCAGGCCCGCTTCCGCTGGATTTTCGTGGACGAGTACCAGGACGTGAACGCGGCCCAGTACCGCCTGCTGCGGCTGCTGGCCGGCGGCGGCGCCAACGTCTGCGTGATCGGCGACCCGGACCAAGCGATCTATGGCTTTCGCGGCGCCGACCACCGCTACTTCCTGGCCTTTGGCGACGACTTCCCGGGCGCCCGGCGGCTGCATCTGAGCCGCAACTATCGCTCGGCGCCGGCTATTCTGAGCGCCGCCCGGCAGGTGATCGCGCGCAACCCCGACCACCAGACCGCGGCGCTGGTCGCCGAATTCGCCGCCCAGGTTAAGCTAAGCGTTTATCGCGCGCCCACCGTCAACGCCGAGGCGGAATACGTCGTGCATCAGGTGGAGCGGCTGGTCGGCGGCACCAGCTACTTCTCGCTCGACTCGGGCCGGGTGGAGGATGACGGCGGGTCCGTGAACTACGCCTTCGGCGACTTCGCGGTGCTGTACCGTCTCAACGCCCAAGCCGCGCCGCTGGTGGAGGCGTTCGACCGCTCCGGCATTCCCTATCAGACCACGGCCGGCGCCGCGCCCGCGGAGCAACAGCCGGCGCGCCAGATTCTGGCGTTGCTGTGGCTGACGCAGGCGCCGGCCAGCCGGCTGCACTGGTGGCGGGTCCTGGCTGACGGCGACGGCGACGCGGGCAAGCCGGCGGTGACGGAGCTCGCGGCGCGGATGGCCGCGGCGGGAGCCGCCGGGCTGCCAAAGGCGCCGCCGCCCGACGCCGCCGGAGCCGGGACGCAGGCGCGCAGGCTGGCGCGGACGCTGGCACTGGTGCGGGAGTTGACCGCCGCCGCTACGGCACCGGTGGCCGAACAGGTGGCGGCCGCGGCGGCCGGCTGGGCCGAGCTGCGCGGGCGCGCGTACGACGCCGGCGAGCGTGAGCGGCTCGCCGGCCTGCAGCGCCGCGCTGCCGCCGCGCCCGCCGGGATGCGCGAATTCCTGACCGCGGCGGCGCTGCAGAGCGACACCGACAGCTACGACGAACGGGCCGACCGAGTGGCGCTGATGAGCCTGCACGCCGCTAAGGGGCTGGAGTTCCCGGTGGTGTTCATCGCCGGCTGCGAGGAGGGCTTGCTGCCCTACGCGCCGCCCAACCGCAGCGCCGACCCGGCCGCGGAGCGGCGCCTGTTCTACGTCGGCATGACCCGCGCCCGCAGCCGGCTGATCCTGACTCACGCCGCCCGCCGCCTGCAGTTCGGCCGCACCCTCGAGAATCGTCTGTCACGCTTCGTCACCGACATTGAAACCGCGCTCCGCGAACAGCGCCAAGCCCCGCGCCGCCAACCCCAAGACCGCGCCGCCAACCTGCAACTCCCGCTGTTCTGAGCAGGCGCGCTCAGCTGCCGGACCCAGCCCGCACAAACGGCGCCGGGTTGTGATAAGCTGGGCGGCGCAGGCGCGTGCACGTGATCAGCTTCAATTGCATCGTCCAGGAGGGCGTGGTCCCCGCTCGGCTATGGCCCGAGTTGAAGTCCGCGCTGGCGCGGATCAGCACCTCCCTTCTGGGCGGGTCGCCGGAGTCGGTCGCGGTGGATTTCACCGTGATACCCTACGGGTTCGGCTTCCGCGGCGGCGAGCTCTCCACCACCTCAACGGTCAGAGGGCTGATTCCGCCGGGCTGCTCGCAGGAAGTGCGCGTCGAGCTCATGCGGCGCATCTGCGACGCGTGGTGCGAGACCACCGGCTGCGCCGTCGACGAACTGATCGTGTCCGCCCGCGACCGGGCGTAGGAGGAGAGAAAAATGCCGTACTACCGCTGCCTCGTTCCGCAAGATTCGGTTTCGTTCGACCAGCGCCGCCAAGTGGCGCAGGCGTTCACGGACATCCACTGCGGACTGACCGGGGCGCCGCGCAACTTCGTCCACGTGGCGTTCTTCGCCAACGAAGGCACGGAGTTTACAGAGCCCTACTTCATCGACGGCGGCAACCGCGCCGGGCGGCCGGCGGCGCTCAAGGAGAAGCTGCTCGCCGAGCTCAAGCGCGCGTTCCGCAAGATTACCGGCGTTCCCGCCGAGCAGGTGGGCGGCCGCATCACCGAAGGCCCCGCATCCTGGACCATGGAAGCCGGCCACGTGCTCCCCGAACCGGGCGAAGAAGGCCCCGAATGGCACCGCCACCCCACCCCTGCCGCCGCCGGAGCCGCCGTGACCTGAGGCCGGCCACTCTCACCCGACCTCGGGGGCGTGCGCCGCGTAGATTGTCAGGCGCAGCTCGTCGCCAAACATCCGATACTCCGCCGCCAGTTCCGTCTGAGTCATGCCGCGGGCCTCAATCTCGTCGGCGAGTGTCTCGCCTGGGGGAATGGCCAAGTCCGAATACACTTCATCACGGCCCATAGTCATCGGGGTAGCGCTCACCTCCCTACTATACCGCGGCAGGAAGGAAGCTGCCGGCAATTGCCAGCGGCGGCGGGGGGCATTTACCATGACAGCCGATGGATGATGAGACGGTGGCGCCATGAACGGGGCTGAGGGGGGCGCGGAGGGGGCGTTGCGCGACCGGCTGGTGGCGCTGACGCGCGACCTGATTCTGGTGCCCAGCTCCGCGGCCCACCCGGCGGAGATTGAGCGCGGCCTCGACTTGGTGCGCATCCAGCTCGACACGGTCGCCGGCTTGCGCCTGGAGGAGCACCGTTGCGCCGGCGTCCCGTCGCTGGTGGCGCGGCCCGCCGCGGTCACGCGCCCGGAGATCCTGTTGCTGGCGCACGTCGACGTGGTCGACCACGGTTCCCTCGGGCTCTACCGCTCGCGGCTGCAGGACGGACGCATCTACGGGCCCGGCGCCGGCGACATGAAGGGAGCGCTGGCCGTGCTCGTGACCCTGTTCACCGAGCTGCACCACCGCCGCCCCGGCCTGCCGCTGGGCTTGGCGGTGACCGCCGACGAAGAATGCGGCGGGCGCAACGGCGCCGGCCATCTCGCCGCGCAGGGCCTGGCCTGCGGGGTGGCGCTGCTGCCCGACGGCGGCTCGATCGACGCCGTGGTGGCGGCGGAGAAGGGCATCCTCCATCTCGACGCGGAGTGGCGCGGCGTCACCACCCACGCCGCCTACCCGTGGCAGGGGAGCAACCCGGTAGCCGCGATGCTCGACGACATCACGCGCCTGCAGGAGCGGTTCGCGGCGCTGGAAGCTGCGGCGCGGCCCGCCAGCGACACCGGCGGCGCGGGCGGCACCGGCGGCGCGGGCGACGCTGGCGGCACCGGCGACGCTGGCGGCGTCGGCGAGCACTGGCATCCTACCGCCGCGGTCACCACGCTGGAGTCGGAGAGCCGTACCCTCAATCGCATTCCCGCCTTCGCCCGCGCCGGCATCGACGTGCGCTTTACTCCCCCGTGGACGGTCGCCGGCATGCTGAAAGAAGTGCGCTCCTGCCTGCGCGCAAGCGCCCGAGTCAGGCTGATCGTGGGCGACGAGCCCACCGAAATGCGGCCCAGCCCGGAGTTCATGGCGATCGGCGAGCGGGTGCTGGGGCGGCCCCTTGGGGTGGTGCGCACCGCCGGCACCAGTGACGCGCGCTTCCTGTCGCAACGCGGCATCCCGGTCATCATTAGCCGCCCGCTGGTGGGCAATATCCACCGCCCGGACGAGTGGATCGACGTCGCCTCAATGCTGCAATACTACCGCATGCTGGAGGCGTTCATCGACCACCGTCTCGGCGCCGCGGCGTAACTTCGGGCGCAGCCATGGCGCGCACCTCGAAGTCTGCCGCCGCATACCAGGCCAAGCGCAACTTTCGCCGCACCCCGGAACCGGCGTTCGACGACCCGGCGGCAACTCCCGCAACCCCGTCAGAAGGCATCCCGGCGGCGGAGGGCAGCTTCGTGATCCACCGCCACGAGGCGCGCCGCGTGCACTACGACCTGCGCTTCGCGGCCGGCGGGGTACTGATCTCCTGGGCGGTGCCGCGCGGCTTCTCCTATGACCCGGCGGCGAAGCATCTGGCGGTGCACGTCGAAGACCACCCGCTGCGCTACCGCACCTTCGAGGGCGTGATTCCGAAGGGCGAGTACGGCGCCGGCACCATGTTGATCTGGGACACCGGCTCCTACGAGGTCGTGAAGGCGGCCGATCTCGGCGCGGCGCTCGCCGCCGGTGAAGTAAAGGTAATCCTGCGCGGGCGCCGGTTGCGCGGCGAGTGGCACTTGGTACGCACCAGCGGCCGTGGCGACAAGGACGAGTGGCTGCTGTTCAAGGCGCGCGACCGCTACGCCCGCGCCGCCGGCGACCCGGTAGCGGAGGTGGACCCGGCGCGCGTCCGCCCGGCGCCGCTGCCCAAGCGGCCGCGGGCGATGAGCGCGGGCGCCGACCACGACCAGTTCTCCGGCGCCGACTGGATCTTCGAGCTGGAGTTCGAGGGGCTGCGCGCGCTGGCCCTGATCAACGGCGGCGCCGCGGCCTTCGCAGCGCCGGGGGGCGGGCGCCTACGCCTGCACGCCCGCGCCGCCGCCGCGGCGCAGGCGGCCTTCGCCGGGGTGCGCGCCGAACACGCCCTGCTGGACGGGGTGTGGGTGGCCATGGACCGCAGCGGCCGCCCCGACCGGCGCGCCATCGACGCCTGGGCGGCCGGCGAGGAAACCGAAGGAGCGGTCGCCTACTACGCCTTCGACCTGCTGCACTACGAAGAATGGGACCTGCGCGGCATGCCGCTGCTGGAGCGCAAGCAGATGCTGCGCTCCCTGCTGCCGCCGTCGCCGACCCTGCTGTACGCCGATCACGTCGCGGCCAGCGGCGAGAACCTGGCCGCGGTGGCGGAGGCCGCCGGCTTCCACGCGCTGGTGGCCAAGCGCGCCGACAGCCCCTACCGCCCCGGCGCCCAACCCGCCTGGCGCCGGGTCCCGCTCACCGCCCCCGCCGCCGCGCGCCGGCTCGACCTCCACTCCGCCCTGGCGCAGGCCGCCGCCGCTCAGCGTCCGCCGCGCGCCGCCCGCGTCCCGTTCAGCAACCTGGACAAGGTGTACTGGCCCGCCGAGGGCTACACCAAGGGCGACCTGCTGCGGTTCTACGAGCAGGTGGCCGAGTTCCTGCTCCCCTACCTGCGCGACCGGCCGGTGCACCTGAACCGCTACCCGGACGGCATCGCGGGCAAGTCGTTCTTCCAGCGCCAGGCGCCCGCCGGGGTGCCGGACTGGGTGGAACTGGTGGAGGTCGACAGCCGCCACGAACGCCAATTTGTCTGCAACGACCTGCAGACCCTGCTCTACCTGATCAACCTGGGCAGCATCGAGTTGCACCCCTGGCTCTCGCGCCGCGCCAGCCTGGAGCAGCCCGACTTCGCGGTGCTCGACCTGGACGCCAAGGAATCCTCCTTCGCCAACGCCAAGCGGGTGGCGCGCACCGCGGGCAAGGTGCTGCGCGGCATCGGCCTCGCCCCCGCGGTCAAGACCTCCGGCGCCTCCGGGCTGCACGTCTATCTGCCGCTGGTGCCCGGTTACGGCTACGACCAGACGCGCCTGCTCATGGAGGCGGTGGGGCGCGTGGTGGCGCGCGAGCACCCCGACCTCGCCAGCGTGGAACGGCATCCGCGCGGGCGCGGCGGCAAGGTGTACGTGGACTTCCTGCAGAACCGCAAGAGCGCCACGGTGGTGCCGCCCTACGTGGCGCGCCCGGTGCCGGGCGCCAGCGTGTCGATGCCGCTGGAGTGGGACGAGCTGGACGGCGACCTGCACCCCGGCATGTTCACCATCGCCAACACGCCCGCGCTGCTGGTGCGCCGCGGCGACCGGTTTCGCTCCACGCTCACCGCCCCGCAGGACTTCGCGCCCGCAATCGAGCGGCTGCAGGACTACCTCGCCGCCCGCTGACGCACGCTGCCGGCACCGGGTGGCGGGGCGCCGCCGCCGGCTGACACGGGGCCGCGCCTGCGGTAGGGTCTGCGCGGAGGCACCCCAAGGCACCGAAATGACCAACGGCTACCGCAGACTCACCGCCGCGCAGGTGGATGCGTTCCATCTCCGCGGCTACCTCAAGTTGGGCCCGCTGCTGGACGCCGTGGCGGTAGAAGCCCTACGCCACGAGTACGACCGCGAGTTCGCCCGCGCCCGCTCCGGCGCCGCCTCGTTCCGCAACCTCGCCATCGACAACACCGACGAGTTGGCGGCCAAGAACGAGGCGTCCGAACAGATGCTGCAGATCATGCAGGTGTGCGAGCGCAACCTGCACTTTCGCCGCCTGCTCTACCACGAGCCGATCCTGGACTGCATCGAAGATCTGATCGGACCCAACATCCAACTGTTCCACGATCAGGCGCTGTACAAGCCGGCGCACCACGGCGGACCGGTGTTCTGGCATCAGGACAACGCCTACTGGCAGTGCGTGCCGGCCAATCTGGTGAGCTGCTGGCTTACGCTGGACGACGTGACGGTCGCCAACGGCGCGATGCAGGTGATTCCCGGCTCCCACCTGCGGGCGCTGGAACATGACCGCTCCGCCTCCACCAACGCGCTGCTGGACAACGCCGGGCGCGTGGACGACGCGCAGGCGGTTGCCATCGAGCTGCCGGCGGGCGGCGCCATGCTGCACCACTGTCAGACGCTGCACTACACCGGACCCAACCAGACCCCGCGCGAGCGGCGCGCCTTCGCCATGCACTTCATGAATCCCGGCACCCGGTCGCGCCGCGACGGCGAGAATCTCTCCATCTCGTTCGCGCGCCCGCTGCTGCGCATGCGGGTGTGAGTTCAGTTGCGGCCGGCGGGGAGATTGCGCAGCAACTCGCGGATGGCGTTGGCCCACGAGCTGTGGGGGTCGATGGCCAGATAGGCGGTCCAGTGGAAGCGCGCCTCCTCGTAGCGGCCCAGGTACACCAGGGTCTCCGCCAGGTTGCTGTGGGCGTCGCCGTAGGCCGGCTCCAGCCGTAGCGCGCGCCGGTAGGCCCGCACCGCCTCCTGCAGCCGCCCACTCTCGGCCAGGGCGTTGCCCAGGTTGTTGAGTGATTCCACGTACTCGGCGTCCAACGCCACCGCCTGCAGGTAGCGTTGGGCGGCGGCGTGCTTGCGGTCCAACTCGTACAACACGTTGCCCAGGTTGAAGCAGGTCTCCGGGTCCGGCCCGCCGTCCGCCAGGGCGCGCTCGTAGAGGTGGCGGGCGAGCTGCCACTGGCCGGCGTCCTCGGCCAGCACGCCGTGTTGGAACAGCTCGTCGGGGCCGGCGTCGGCCAAGGTCCCCTCGCTGGTCGGGCTGAGATCAAGCACCTGTTCCGGCATCGGCTCCAGCCCCGGCGCCGCAAGGTCTCCGCCAACGCCCTCCGCGGCCATGCCCAGCATCGCGGCCAAGTCCCGCACCAGCTTCAACTCCGGCTCCGCCGCGGCGCCGGGGGCGGGCGGCCGGCTGTCAGCGGTCGCCGCCGGGCGTGGCGCGAAGGCGCGGATAGCGGCGCCGCGCCGCGCCGCCCCCGCGGCGGCGCGGCGGAAGTCGAGCAGCAACTGGCCGCCGGGGTCCGCCAAGCGCCCGTCCCGCAGGCGGACGCTCAGGGTGGGGCCTTCGGCAAAGGTCTGCAGTTGGGTGAGCATCGCCTGCGCCTGAGCGCCCTGCGCCTCCGGCAGCCACTGCGCCAGCTCACGGATGCTGCGCCCGATGCGCGCCGGGCTGACTCCGGCGCTGGTCAGCGCGTGCAGCGCCCGCGCCAGCGCCACCTCCCGGAAGTCGAACCAGGCCAGCCGCCGCGCCACCTTTACCGGGCGGATCAGCCGGCGCCGCATCCAGGCGCGGATGTCGCGCGCCGGCACCTCCAGGATGCGGCTGAGCTGGGCGGTGGTGAACCAGCGCTGCAGGTCCTCCACCTTCTCGGTGAGGCCGAGGAGCTGCAGGAAGGTGGTCTCGGAAACGATGCTCAGCGGCGCGCGCTGCCGCTTGAGCCGGCGCGCCTGCGCCATGCCGGCGCTGGGCCGTCCATCGGCGCGCAACGGCCAGCCGCCATGCCCCACCACCAGGTAACTGGTGGCGGTTCCCGGCAGACGCACCACGCGCCCGCCCGCGGCCGCCACCCGCGCGCCGGCCTCCTGCCGGGTCATGGTCGCCAGCCGCCCGGCGAAGGCCACCTCCCGGCCGCGCAGCCCGCGGCCGTCGCGCTCCGCGGCGGTCACCCGGCGGGCTCCTCGATCAGGCCCTCGAACACCGGCCCGCGCATCATCCCCGTGCTGGTCAAGTCCAGACAGGAGACGACGCAAAACAGCACCGGCTCCACCCAGCACACGTGCTCCCACTGGTGGCGCGCCGACAACTCCTCCGGCCGCGGCAGCAGCGGCGCCGCGCTGCGATGGCGGCGCAGCAACCCGTTGATCTCCCGCCGCTGCTCATCGTCGAAGCCGCTGCCGACCCGGCCGGCGTAGCGCAGCCCCGCCCCCGGCTTCAGCTCCGTCGCCACCAGCAGACTCTGAAAATCACGCCCTTCCTTGTCGAGGAACCCCAGCACCACGCAGTGGTAGCGGACGCGGCGCTTGATCTTGATCCACGAGTCGGAGCGGCGCCCCGGCAGGTAGCGGCCATCCACCCGCTTGGCCATGACCCCTTCCAGGTTCCGCCGGCATATCTCGCGGTAGAACTGCACGCCGGCGCCGACCATGCCGTCGGAGAGCGCTACGTGCGCGGAGCCGCAACTGCTCACCAGCTCGGCCAGCGGCTCCCGCCGCTGCAGCAGCGGCAGTTCGGTGACCGGCGCAAACTCGCGGTACGTCAGGTCGAACACCAGGTAGATCGCCGGCGTGCGGCCGCTGTCGGGGGCGGTGGGGCCGCGCCGGTCGCGGCGCAGGATGTACTCGAAGTCGGGGCGGCCCTCGTTGAGCGCCACGATCTCACCGTCCAGCATCGTGCCGGGGGGCAGGCGCGCCAGGACGGCCAGCTCCGGGTAGTTGCCGGTGAGGTCGGTGCCGCGCCGGCTCAGCAGCCGGTAGCCGCCCCCCTCCACCAGGGTCACGGCGCGAATGCCGTCCCACTTCACCTCGTACAGGTGCCGCTCGGAGTCGAACGGCTCGCCCGGCTTGGCCAGCATGGGCGCGAACCGGGACGGCAGGCGGCGGGCGCCGGCGACGGCCACGTGACTTCGCCGCGGCGGTGGGCGCCCCTAGCCGGCCTTCTGCTTGCGCGCCCGGCTGCTCCGCGCCGCGCTGCTGCGCTTGCTCTTGGCGCTCGGCGCCTGCTTCTTGCCGGCCGCGGCGGCGCCCTGCGCTTCGGCAACGCTCTGCTTCAGCGCCTCCATCAGGTTGATGATCTTGGGCTCCTCGACGTCCTCGGCCTGCACCACTTCCTGCCCTTGCACCTTGAGCTGGATCAGCTCGGTAAGCTTTTCGACGTAGCGGTCGGTGTAGCTGCCGTATTCGAATTCCTGCAGCCGCGAGGCGTCAATCAACATGCGCGCGAGCTGCAGCTCCTCGGCGGTGCACTCGGCGTCCTCGACCTCATCCCGGAACTGATCGGCCGGCTTCACCTTCGCCTCGTGGTTGAGGACCGTCATGGCCAGCATGCCATCCACCGGGCGCAGCAACACGAGTTGCTCGCGCTGCGAAATCACCACCTGCGCCAGGGCATGCACCTGACTCTCCTCCATGCCGCGCAGCAGCAGGCGGTACGGCTTCTGCCCCACCGCGCCGTCGGGCAGCAGGTAATAGGTGCGCCCGGCGTGGTACACTGGGTCCAGCGCGTCCGGGGCGACGAACCCTTCGATGTTCACGGAATGGTCGCCCTTGCTGCGCAGCTTCTCCAGCTCCTCGTCTTCGATCACCACGTACTGCCCCTTGGCGTGCTCGTAGCCGCGCGCAATCTGATCGTTGCTCACCTCGCCGTGCACGGGACACACCTTCTTGTAAGCGATGCGGCTGTTGCAGTCGCAGTGGAGCTGATTGAGGCGGATCTGAGCGCCGGAGGCGTTGGCCGTGACGGCCTTGACCGGGACCGACACCAGACTGAGCTTGATAAATCCCTTCCAGCTTGTTCGCAACGGCATCCCACTAAACTAGAACCCCGCCGCCCGGTTGTCAAGACCGCGCGCCGCGGCGTAAGGTCGGGGCTGCGGCCATGCGAGCGTGGAAGTCTGACCTGTGACCGGTGGTGACGCCGTATACCGAACGCTGGTTGATGCCGGCGTCGAGCACGTGTTCGGCGTGGTCAGCGTTCACAACCTGCCGATTTACGAGGCGATCGACCGCGGCGGCAAGATTACGGCCGTGGCCATGCGCCACGAGCAGGCCGCCGTGCACGCCGCCGACGGCTACGCCCGCGCCACCGGCAAACTCGGCGTAGCGCTGACCAGCACCGGGCCGGGCGCGGCCAACGCCGTGGGCGGGCTCTACGAAGCCGGCTTCGCGTCGTCGCCGGTGCTGATGATCACCGGGCAAATCGACACCGCCTACCTGGGCAAGGGACGCGGCTTTCTGCACGAGGCGGAGCGGCAGGCGGAGATGCTGCGCGCGGTTTCCCGGCGCGTGGAGACGGTGTGGCTGGGACGGCAGATCGGGCCGGCGGTGAAGGCCGTGATCGAGGAGATCCTGAGCGGGCGCCCGCAGCCGGGTTGCGTCGAGATCCCCATCGACTTGCAGGACGCGGCGCTGGCCGAAGACGACTTGGCGGCGGGGGGAGAGCCGGGGGCGCCGGCCCCGTTGCCGCCGGAGCCGGGGGCACTGGCGCAGGCGGCCGAGCTGCTGGCCGGGGCTGAACGGCCGCTGATCGTTGCCGGCGGCGGGGTGCTGCGCAGCGGCGGGGCGGACCGGCCCGGCGGCGCGGCCCCGGAGCTGCGCGCGCTGGCCGAGCTGCTGCCGGCGCCGGTGCTGCTGAGCGCCAACGGCCGCGGCGCCCTGCCCGACGACCACCCGCTGTGCCTCGGAGCCCTGACGTACCACCCGGAGATCCGGGCGCTGCGGGAGGAGGCGGACGTGGTGTTGGCAGTGGGCACGCGGCTGCAGGTGGGGCCGGAGGCGCGCAACTACGTCCCGTTGCGCGGCCGGCTGATCCATCTGGACGCGGACGCCGGGGTGATCAGGCGGGCCCACGAACCGGCGGTGGCCGTGGTCGCCGACGCGGGCGCCGGCCTGACGGCTCTGCGTGCCGCGTTGGCCCCCGCCGGGCAGAGGGCAGGGGCGCCGCGGGCCGCGGAGCGCTCCGAGTGGAGGGCGCGGGCGGCGGCGGCGCGCGGCACGGTGCAGGCGCGGCTGCGCGCGACGATCGGCCCCGACCACGCGGCGATCATGGACCTGATTCGCGCCCGCGCGCCGCGGGACGCACTGATGGTGCGGGACAGCACCGTCCCCGCCTACCTGTGGGGCAACCAGTTGCTGCCCGTGCTTGCCCCGCGCACCTCCATGCACCCCACCGGCGGCGCCATCGGCCCCGGCCTGCCGCTGGCCATCGGGGCCGCCATTGCCACCGGACGCCGCACCGTGCTGATCGCCGGCGACGGCGGCTTCATGCTGCACGCCGGCGAGTTGGCGGCCGCCGTGCAGTACCGGCTGCCGGTCACCATCTGCCTGTTCAACGACCGCGGCTACGGCATCCTGCGGCGCGTCCAGGCGGAGCGGTACGCTGGCCGCACCTTCGCCGTGGACCTGACCACGCCCGACTTCCCCGCCCTGGCCCGCAGCATGGGCGCCGCGGCCCACGCCGCCGGCAACGTCGACCAATTCGCCGCCGCCTTCACCGCGGCCCTGACCGAGCCCGGCCCGACCCTGATAGACGTCGACCTGAACGCCCTGCACCCAATGGGCGAGTACCCTCCCCGCCGCCGCTGACTGACCGCCTCCACGCCCGCCGCCCCCGGCCCGCCGCTTGACCGGAGAAACGCCCTGCCGCATAGTCGCCGGCAGTCGCGCGACCCGCCCCCCCGAGCGAGCACGCGCGTGGGGGAGCCTTGAAGAAACAGGACCAATCGGAGCGAGAGGACCGGCTGCCGGGATTCCTGGACGGCGTCATCGCCGCCTATCCCGAAGTGTGGCGCGCCTACCAGCAGCTCGGCGCCGCGGCCGCGGCAGCCGGCCCGCTGGACGCGCGCGCGCAACGCTTGGTGAAGCTGGCGCTGGCCGTCGGCGCCCGCTCCCAGGGCGCCGTCCACTCCCACGCCCGCCGCGCGCTACGTGAAGGCATCCCCGCAGAGGAACTGCTGCAGGTCCCGCTGCTCGCCATCTCCTCCATCGGCTGGTCCGCCGCCATGGCCGCCCTCGCCTGGATACGCGACGCCACCGACGCCGCACACTAGCCATGACCACCAGCCGAGACAGTGATTACCTTCTCGGACTTGTCCGTGAGTTGTGCAAGCTGCCGCACGAGACCGAATGGGTTGAGTTCAAGGTCGATCACGTCCAGCCGGATCGTATCGGTCAATACATCTCCGCGCTGGCCAACGGGGCGGCGCTCCATGGCAAGATGAACGCGTACATGCTCTGGGGCATCGAGAACCATGCGCATTCAATCGCCGGCACGGCCTTCTCGCCGGGCACCGCGAAGAAGGGCAATGAACCATTGGAGACTTGGCTACTGCGGCTCCTGCATCCTCGCATCGACTTTCGCTTTCACGAAGTCGTGACTGATGCAGGACGCGTCGTGCTCCTGGAGATCGACCGCGCGTCTCGACAACCAGTCTCATTCCGGGGTGTGGAGTTCATCCGAGTGGGCAGCACCACCAGGAAGCTCAAGGAGTACCCGGAGAAGGAACGGGAGCTCTGGCGAGTGTTCGATCGAGTGTCCTTTGAGGACGGGTTTGCCGCGGAGCGGGTCAGCGGTGAGGATGTTCTGCTCCGGCTGGACTATCCGGCCTATTTCAACCTTCTTGGGGCGCCGCCGCCCGACGGGCGCGCCGCCATCCTCGACGCGCTGCGGAGAGATAGAATCATCGCGCCCGGGAAGGCCGGCGGCTTCGACATCACCAATCTGGGCGCCATCCTGCTTGCCAACGATCTCGGCGACTTTCCCGGCCTGAAACGTAAGAGCCCGCGAGTGATCGAATACCGGGGAACAGGCCGCACCGAGACGTTAAAGGAGTACGAGAGCACCAAGGGCTACGCATCCGGGTTCGACGAGCTGATAGTTTACATTGACGCCAGGTTGCCGGCCAGAGAGGAGATGGGGCAGGCGTTGCGCAAAGAGGTGCCGGAGTTCCCGAAACCGGCGGTGCGCGAGCTGGTCGGAAATGCCCTCCTCCATCAGGACTTCTCCGTGACCGGCGCCGGGCCGATGGTCGAAATCTTCGAGGGGCGCGTTGAAATCACGAATCCCGGCGAGCCGCTGGTAGAGACGCAGCGCTTTCTGGATAGTCCGCCCACTTCTCGCAATGAAGCGATCACTTCGCTTATGCGCCGCTTTCGGATTTGTGAGGAGCGGGGCACCGGAATCGACAAGGTCGTCGCCGAAATCGAGCGACACCAACTCCCCGCCCCGCTCTTCACGGTGCCGCCGAACTTCACCCGGGTCGTGCTCTTCGGCCGCAAGCCGATGGCCGACATGGACAGAGCAGAGCGGGTGCGGGCCTGCTATCTGCACGCCTGTCTGCAATACGTGAATCGCCGGCGTATGACCAACGCATCGCTCCGCGACCGATTCGGAATTGCCAACAACAATGCCTCCATGGCGTCACGGTTCCTCAACGAGGCGATAACGGCGGGTCTCATCGTGATCGTAGATCCAGCGGTGGGGACTCGCAATCGCAGTTACGCGCCGTTCTGGGCTGCTGCTGAACTGGATTGGGATGACACTGTTTGACTTGACGGTTGTTTGACTGGTTCGCGTGAAATGCGCGCTGTATTTCCATAAGATATTACTAAATAAGGATTTATTTGTTTGACTGTTGCTTGATCGAAGCACCCAAAAATGACTAAAACAGATTGTTTGACGGTTGTTTGACTGACTCGCTCTCCGATACCGTCAATCTTTGTTTAACGTGATATATGATAAAGATTTAAGTTGTTTGACTGGTGCTTGATTGAAACGCCGCGATGAACCGCCTGCGGGTTGTTTGACGGTTGCTTGACTGACTCGCCTCCAAAACCGGCAATATCTCTATAAGGTGCTATATGCTAACGATTTATTTGTTTGACTGTTGTTTGATCGATACGTCCCGGTCGGACCGGTGACGCCGTGGCAAGCAGCACCATCGCCGTGATCGGCGACCGTTTTGTGCGTACCGCTCAGTTCCAAGCCGCCATCGAGCAGGCCGCGCGCGGCTCCGGCGTGGAGTTGCGCTTCGTGACCGACGAGCACGAGTGGCCGGACACGCCGATGCGCCACGACGCGGGGATTCGAGAGTACACCGGCGACTACCGGCGGGTAAGCCGCGTCCTGCGGCAGGCGGAGGTGGCGGCCGTGCACGTGGCGGCGCTCAGCGAGGAGGTGCTGGCGGCGGCGCCGCGGCTGCGGCTGGCGGCCTGCGCGCGCGGCGGCGCGGTGAACGTAAACCTGGAGGCCGCCACCCGGCGCGGCGTGCTGGTGTGCAACGCCCCCGGGCGCAACGCGCGCGCGGTAGCGGAGTTCACCGTAGCGCTGATCATCGACCTTACCAAGGGCATCTCCCGCGGCCACCGGGACCTGGCCGGCGCCGGCCGCTGGCGCGGCGACCTGTACCGTTACGACGCGGTGGGCGACGACCTGGCGGCCCTCACGGTCGGGCTCCTGGGTCTGGGCCACGTCGGCCGCCTGCTGGCGCCGCTGTTGGGAGCCTTCGGCGCCCGCGTGCTGGCCTGCGATCCCTACCTCCCGGAGGAGGCGTTCGCGGCCGCCGGCGCCGAGCGTTGCGACCTGCGGAGCCTGTTGGCGCAGGCCGGCGTGGTGAGCCTGCACGCCCGCCACCGGCCCGGCGCGCCGCCGCTGCTCGGCGCCGCCGAGCTGGCGCAGATGCGGCGCGGCGGCTACCTGATTCAGACCGCGCGCGGCCCGCTGCTGGATTACGCCGCCCTGGCCCAGGCGCTGGCCGAGGGCCGCTTGGCCGGCGCCGCCCTCGACGTGTTCCCGGAGGAGCCGTTGCCGGCCGGCCATCCGCTATTGAAGCTGCCCAACGTCATCCTCACCCCACACATTGCCGGGGCTTCCCGCGGCAGCGCCCGCGCCGGCATCCGCATGGCCGCGGCGAGCATTGGCGCCTACCTGCGCGGTGAGCCCCCCGCGCACTGCCTGAACCGCCCGGCGGCGGTCAACTACTCGATCCAAACCTCGACGCGGTAGCCGCCGGTAGCGTCCTCCACTTCCAGGACGGTGCCGATGGTGCCGGAGGCAACCGCCTCCCGCACCCGCTCCAGGTCGGCGGCGGAAATACCCGCGCCGGCCAGCTCCTCGGACAGTTCGGCGGACGCGGCCAGCCGCAACCCCAACCGCGCCAGCACGGCCGGCAGCGCGCAGTGCACGCGCGTGGCGCCGGTAGCGGTGTCGATTACCTGCACGTGCACCTTACCGCCGCCGTCTGCCGGCTCGGCCGCCGCGACCGCCCCGGCCGCGACCGCGTCCAGCAAGCGCGCGGCTTCCTCGGCGTTGATCTTGCCCTCCTCCAACAGCGAGAGGATCCTGCTCCGTTCGTCCTGATTCATCGGCTCTCCTCGGCGTTTATCTCGACCAGATCGCGGGGCGTCGCGGTCAACACCCGGCAGCCCTGCTCCTCGACCGCCACCGTATCCTCAATGCGCACGCCGCCGAAGCCAGGCAGGTAGATGCCGGGCTCCACGGTCACCACGTGGCCGGCGGCCAGCGCCTCGTCATTGCGCGGGCGCAGGAACGGCCCCTCGTGGATCGCCAGTCCCAGGCCGTGGCCGAGGCTGTGGGTGGGATACTTGCCGTATCCCGCGTCCTTCACGGCGCGCTTGTAGGCGCCGTCGAGGTCCGCGCAGCCAGCGCCTGCCCGCACCCCGGCCACCGCCGCGGCCTGGATTTCGTGCACCGCGCGGTACAGCCGCCGTTGCTCCGCCGACGCCGCCCCCACTACCACGGTGCGGGTAACGTCCGCGCAGTAGCCCTCCACCCGGGCACCGAAGTCGAAGACGACCAGGTCACCGCGGGTGATGGCCCGCTGCCCCGGCAGCGCGTGCGGCCGCGCCGAGTTGGGGCCGGAGGCGACGATCGGGGCAAAGGCGAGAGCATCGGCTCCGTTGCGGTACAACAGCTCCTCCAACTGCCGCGCCACGTCGCGCTCGCGGGCGCCGGGCCGCAGCACCGCCAGCAGTTGCGCAAAGGCGGCGTCGCTGACGGCGCAGGCGCGGGCGATGGCGTCCACCTCGGCCGCCTCCTTGCACGCCCGCAGCGCCGTGACCGCGCCGGCTGCCGGCTCCAGGGCCGTGTCCGGCAGCCCATCCCGCAGCTCGTTCCACAGCGCCACCGTGAGCCCGGCCGGCTCGAACGCCAACCGCCGCACCCCGGCATCCTGCAACGCCTTCGCCAGCGCCTTGGTAGCCGGCCGGCCATGGCGCCGGATGCTCCAGCCCGGGCACTCCTGCGCCGCCCGCTCCACGTAGCGCACGTCGGTCAGCAGCAGCGCCCGCCGCACCGTGACGACCGCGTAGGCAGAGGAGCCGGTGAACCCGGTCAGGTAGCGCAGGTCGTAGTCTTCCAGCGACTCCTGGCGCACCAGCAGCAGACCGTCCACCTCGTCCTGAGCGTCCAACCACGCCCGCACCCCCGCCAACCGCAAATCCGTCTCCGGCCCCACCCGGACTACGCCGCCCTCCGACATCCGATCCACACCGCGTGCCTAAGCGGAACGTATCAGCAGTCGCGGATCGTAGCTGATTCCGTAGCCGCCATCGAAGCGTTTTGCGAATTCGGCGCTCGACAGCCGCCAAAGCCGCATCAGGCTGCCGCGCCCCAGGAGATTCCCGCCAGCAGGCGTTCGACCACACGGGCACCGGCGTCAGTGCGAATCAACTCCATGGGCGTGCTGCCGTCGAGGGCGCTCAGGTTGCGGTGCAACCAGCGACCGGCCTTTTCCTGATTGGCGAAGGTCCGTTCGGCAAGCGCCATGCTCCGAGCCACGCGCGCGGCGCGGTCGGACTCGTCGGGCGTCAACCGGCCTCCGTTGGCCTGACGGTGCGACAAGGTGCTCCGCTTGATGATAAGCGTGTTCACTTCCCGGCCGGTGACGCCGCTCTTCCTGAGCGCGTCGATCGCCTTCACGGTGAACCCCGCGGCCACCGCGCGCGCCATGTCGCCATCCGACTTCACCTCAAGGCCGATGCCGGCGGCGCCCCCCAGACGCGCAACGGCCGCACCAATCAGATTGGACCTCGTATCCATGAGTCATGCCCCCGAATGCTATTTATGCCGTCAACATTGCGGCACGCGCCGCTCCGGGTCAAGGTCACGGGGCGAGGAACTGGCGGATTCCGCCGTAGTATGATGGGGCATGGCGGCCGATGCGCGCAACGTGCTGCTGATTACGTCCGATCAGCAGCACTGGAATACGCTGGGGTGTCTCAATCCCGAGATTCGGACCCCCAATCTAGACCGGCTGGCGGAGCAGGGCACGTTGTTCACCCGCGCCTACTGCCCCAATCCGACCTGCACGCCGACCCGCGCCTCGATCATCACCGGCAAGTATCCGAGCCAGCACGGCGCTTACGCGCTGGGCACCAAGCTGCTCGAATCGGAGCACACCGTCGGCGAAGACCTGCAGGCGGCCGGGGTGCGCACGGCGCTCGTGGGCAAGGCGCACTTCCAGCCGCTGGCCGGCAGCGCCCGCTTCCCGTCGCTGGAGGCGTATCCGACGCTGCAGGACCTGGAGTTCTGGCGCCGCTTCCACGGCCCGTTCTACGGCTTCGAGCACGTCGAGCTGGCGCGCAACCACACCGACGAGGCGCACGTCGGCCAGCACTACGCGCTGTGGATGGAGCAGCGCGGGCTGCGCAATTGGCGCGACTACTTCCGCCCGCCCACCGGCACCAACGACTGGCAGCGGCGCACTTGGCAGCTCCCCGAGGAGTACCACTACGGCACCTGGATCGCCGAGCGTTGCTGCGCGCTGCTGGACGGCTACGCGCGGCGCGGCGAGCGGTTTCTGCTGTGGGCGAGCTTCTTCGATCCGCATCCCAAGTACCTGGCGCCGGAGCCCTGGGACCGGATGTACGATCCCGGCGCGCTCACGGTGCCGGCGCTCAGCCCCGGCGAGCACGACGCCAACCCGCCCCACTTCCGGCTCACCCAGTCGGCGGCGCCCGACTTCTCGGCCTGGCGCGAGAGCGGCCAGGGGCTGCACGGGCTGACCTCGCACCTCCATGACCGGGAGGAGCTGGCCCGCGACGTCGCCTGTTACTACGGGATGATCAGCCTGCTGGACCATCAGGTCGGGCGCATCATCGAGCGGCTGCAGGCGCTGGGGCTGGCCGGTGAGACGCTGGTGGTGTTCACCTCCGACCACGGCCACCTGTTCGGCCAGCACGGGCTCGCCGCCAAGGGGCCGTTCCACTACGAGGACCTGCTCCGGGTGCCGCTGATCGCGGCGCAGCCGGGCCGGGTGCCGGCAGGAAGGCGCTGCGCGGCCCTGCAGTCGTTGGTCGACTTTGCGCCCTCCTTTCTGGGGGCGGCCGGCATCCCGATTCCGCCGGCGATGACCGGCGTCGATCAGAGCCCGGTCTGGTACGGCCGCCGCGCGGCGTTGCGCGATCACGTACTGGTCGAAAACCGCCACGAGCCGACCACCATTCATCTCCGCACCTATATCGACGAGCGCTACAAGCTCACCGTCTACTACAACCGCGACTACGGCGAGCTGTTCGATCTGGCCGCCGACCCGCAGGAGCTCCGCAACCTGTGGGACGCGCCCGCGGCGCACGAGCTGAAGCACGACCTGATCCGCAAGCTGCTGCACGCCGAGCTGGGGCGGGAGCCGCTGCCGATGCCGCGCATTGCCGGCGCCTGAGACTGCACCCGGCGGCGGCTGAACCCGGCCCGCGGCGGAGCGCCGCTCCTTAGCCGCTGACCCGGCGGGCGCGCAGGGCCAGCACGGCCGCCATTACCAGGAGGGGAGCCGCGGCCAGCAGCAGCGCGAGGCGGGCGTGGGGGGAGGGCGCGACCACGCGCACCTGGCGGTCGCCGGAGGGCAGCAGGCGGCCGGCGCGGTCGCGGACGCGCAGCCGCAGTACCGGCTGCTGCGGCGCGATGGGAAGGCGGACCGCCCGCAACGACGGTTCGCGGTCCGCGTGTTTGCCGTCCGGATCGTACGGCACGATCCGGTAGCCGAGCGCCGCGCCCGGGAGCTGTTCGACGAAGAACGGCTGTTCCCGTAGCGTGCGCGGCGGCGCGGCTCCGGCGGCTACCTCGACCGCGGCGCCGGGCACCTGCTGAATCCGCACCCACTTCATGAGCCCGGGGTTGCCCCGGGCGTCGTTGCGGCGCAGCTTCTCGTAGAACAGGTCGTTGTACTCCTGCTGGAAGAACGGGCGCAGGTACAGGTCGGTGGAGCCGGCGACGTACAGCACCGCGGCCGGGCTGGTGGACTCCACCGGCCGCGTCCACTTGTCGCCGGGAATCACCTCCAGCCCCACCGCCTCGGCGCGGCGCTGGGAGAAGGTCACGACGCGCCGCTCCGATCCCTCCATCACCGCGCCGTCCGGGGTCAGCAAGCGGATGCCGTACTCCCCGGCCGGCAGGTTGATGATGAACGCCTGTTGCACCGGAACCGGCGGCACCACGTAGTGGGCGGGCGGCTGCGGCTCCGGCGGCGGCTCCAGTTTTTCCAGTTCGGCGACCAGCCCGGCTACGTCCTTCCCCTCCGCCCGCAACGCGGTGATGGTCTCCACGATCTGCTCCAGCAACCGGTCGTACACTTGGCGCGCGCGCCGGTGGTCGGTCATCGCCTGGTAGTAGGCGGCGGTCAGGCCGCGCGCGTGCTTCACCACCGCGTCCGCCTCCGCCGCAGTGGCCACCTGCCAGTTCAACTCGTACTCGCCGCGCACGTTGTAGTAGGTGTAGGGGGTCATGCCGAGGGCCTGCGGCGCGCCGCCCCGCCCGCTCAGTTCCAGGGTGCCCGTAAAGGCCACGTCGAGCGCGCGGTCGAGCTTCCACTCGCCGGTAATCGGCCAGAAGTAGACCAGCCGGTTCCGCGCGGTGATGAAGTTGTCGACGTCCGCGAGCAGGTAGATGGTGCCGGCGCCGCGGCGCGCGAAGGTGCCGGCGTAGTCGCGGCCGTTGAAGGCCACGATCGAGTACACGAACTGCTCCTCCCGCAACGGCGCCTGGGCGGCCACTCCCGCGGCCCCCGCCAGGAGCAGCAGGGCCGCGGCGCCACGGCGGCGCAACCGGCGCTTCACCACCGGAGCACCATCACCGGCGCGCGCTTTCACGGGCGCACCCCGCGCAGCTTCATGGTCAGATGGCCGGCCCCCAGCAGCGCGACGGCCAGCAGCGCCAGCAGCAGGGCGGAGCCGAGGTACGTGCCCCAGTTGCCCACCTCCGCGGCGCGCAGCGCCAGGTGCCAGTAGAACAGCGGCGACAGCCATTGGATCACCCAGGCGGCCACGCTCGCCAGGTCGCGGGCGTAGCCTTCCACCACGGTAAAGGAACCGGCCATGACGCCGCCGAAGAGCAGGAGCACGCCCAGGAACAGGGCGACCGCGGAGGCGGAGTTGTCGGTCAGCGAAGCGGTGAGGATGCCGTAGCCGTAGACCGCGGCCGCTACGAAGAACAGGATGATCAGGCTGGAAAAGAAGGCGGGCCCCAGCACCAGGTTGTTCAGGCCGGCGGCGGCCAGCAGGTACGCCAGCAGCACGGCCAGCGCGACCAGCGTGAGCAGCAGGTCCTTGACCAATGCCGCCAGCAGGTAGGCGGCGGCGTCGGCGGGGCCGTAGGTGAGCAGTTCCACGGCGCCGACCTTTTTCTCCAGGCCGAAGCGGAACACCGAGCTGACCGCCAAGTAGAGCAGCACCGGCAGAAAGGCGGCGTACAGGATGAACAGGAACGGCCCCTCGGCAAACAGCTTGGCTACGAAGGTGGTCCCAAACGCGCCCGCCAGGCCGCTGCCGATCAGGCCGTAGGCGGGGTCGAGCGTGTAATCGAAACCGCTCGAATCAACCGCACGCACGAACCCGGCCACCAACAGCCAGGCGAACACCAGGCCGACGGTCTGGGCCGCGTAGTAGCCGGGGCTGAGCGCGGTCTCGAGGAGGCGCCGCCGGGCGATGACCGCGGCGGCGTGGAGGCGCAGGCTCACCGCGCGCCGCTCAGCTCCGCGAACCGGTCCACGTTGTCGCCGGTAATGGTCACGAACGCTTCCTCCAGGCTGAGGCTCCGTTCCCGAATGCCAAGCGGCACCAGGTTCTGATCGATCAGGTACTGGCTGAGGGCGCGCCGGCTGCCGCCGGTCTCGGCCGCCTTGACCACCAGGGTGTTGCCGCGCCGCTCCGCGGCGTGCGCAAAGTCGCGCGCGGCGACCTTGGCCGGCAGGCCGGGCGGGACCTGCTCCAGATCGACGTGAATCTCGCGCTCCCCGGCCAGCGTGGCGAGCAGGCGCTGCATGCGGTCTTCGGCCAGAAGCCGGCCGCGATAGATGATCGCCACCCGTTCGCACACCTTCTCCATCTCCGACAGCAGGTGGGAGGAGACGAAGATCGTCCGCCCCTCGCGGCGCTCCTCCAGGATCAGATCGCGGATCTGCTTGATCCCGAACGGATCGAGCCCCGAAATCGGCTCGTCCAGGAACAGGATGTCGGGATCGTGCAGCAGCGCCCGTACAATCGACAGCTTCTGCAGCATGCCGCGCGAGAACCGGGAGAACCGCTTGCGCTTCTCCGCCGCCAGGCCGACCCGTTCCAGGAGGTAATCAATGCGGCGCTCCGCCTGCGGCACGCGAAACAGGTCCGCGAACATCCGCAGGTACTCACCGGCGGTCATCCAGCTCCACGCCCCGGCCGGGTGTTTTTCGGGTACTACGCCGATGCGCCGCCGCAGGTCGAGCCGGGACGGGCGGTAGGGTTCGCCGAACAACCGGATTTCGCCGGCGGTCGGCTTGACCACGCCCAGCAGCATCATGATGGTGGAGGTCTTGCCGGCGCCGTTGGGTCCCAGGAAGCCGTAGATCTCACCGGCCGGGATGTTCAGGTCGAGGCCGTCCACCGCGGTAAAGGAACCGTAACGCTTGGTGAGGCGCTCGGTGCGGATCATGGGCCGGTGCCCGCCACGTTCCAGGAGGTAAAGCGGTAGGCGGTCAGGACGCCCGCCTCTTCGTGCGGCGCCAGATAGTCCGCGATCGCCGCCGGCGGCAGGTCCCAGATCGGTTCCATGATGCGGTCGATCTGCTGAGCGCCCGCCGCGGTGGGGTTGGGGACCACGATCAGGTAGTCTATCACCCAGTAGGAGTCGGCGTTGGCCTTTATCTCGGCGCCGGGGATGACGGCGCGGTAGCGGAAGGTGGTTTCCGGCGCCGCGTCCCACTGCCATTGCAGCCGGCCGCGGAACAGCTCGGCGCCGCGCGAGGCCCCCGCCGCACTCTCCTCCCGGGCCGGCACGCCGTCGATCACCTGCACCGAGACGCGCGCCCCGAGCCACAGGTCGAGGGCGGGATGGTTCACCACCGCCGGCCCCGCCGCGCTGACCGGGCGCAGCTCCTGCACCAGGTCATTGCCCGCCCGCTCCTCGAAGATCACCCACTCAGCCAAGCCGGGGATCTCGTAGCCGAGCAGCTCGATCGGTTCGGGGCGCCGGTTCGCGCCGCGCCGCAGGGTCACGGGAATGGTCTGAGGAACGTAGGATGGCGCGCTGATCTCCAGCGTCGCCGCCCCCGGCTGCAGGCGGGTGAACACCTGCGGGCGTGGCCCCCGGTCACTCTGAAAGTGCGAGCGGATTACCCGTCCCTGCAGCCGGAAGGTGGCGTCCCACACCCAGTTCTTGCTCACCGCGTCGCGCACCAGAAACTCGTAGGTGGTTGCGGGCGGGTTGCCGGCCACGTACACCGCCCCCGCAACCGCCAGCAACGCGGCGGCCGCCAGCGCCGGAATCAGTACCCGTCGCCTCCCCATCGACGCCGCCAGCGTAGCACGCTCCCCCGCGTCCTCCAACGCCGCCCAGAAACGCAACGGGCGTCAATCCGGCCGCGGTCGCGGCCACGGCGGGCGAAGGGCCGGCGGGCCGCGCCGCCCGCCACGCGCCATTTGACAGAAACGCGGCGAAGTCTCTAGATTGAAGCAACCCGCCGCGCCGGCGTGATGAAAGTGGTAGACATGCCAGACTCAAAATCTGGTGGTGGCAACACCGTCTCGGTTCGAGTCCGAGCGCCGGCATCGCCCTTCCCAAACGTGCGGCTGCCCGCGGCTACATGCGCTCCAAGGGGTCGATCCCCAGCAGGGCGAGGCAGTTGGCCAGCACCTGCCGGGTCGCCGCGGCGAGCAGCAGGCGCGCCTCGCGCAGGGGCGGCTGCTCCTGCAGGATCGGGCAGGCGTGATAGAAGCTGGAAAACTGGCGCGCCACGGCGAAGGTGTAGCCGGCGATGACGTGCGGGCTACGAATCCGGAGCGCCCGAGCCACTTGGTCCGGCAGCTCGGCGAGCAGCCTGATCAACTCGGTTTCCTCGGCGGCCTGCAGCGCGGAAAACTCGGCGCCGGCGGGGAGCGGGCGGCCATACTTGCGCAGAATCGAACAGATGCGGGCGTGGCTGTAGAGGAGATAGGGACCGCTTTCGCCCTCAAAGGCCATGGCCGCGTCCCAGTCGAAGGTCACCTGCTTGTCGTTGGCGACGCGTAGAAAGGAGTACTTCAGGGCGCTGTAGGCCACCGCCTTGGCCACCGCGGAATCGTCCTCGTGGCCGCGCGCCGCTAGCTCGGCGGCGGCCTTGCGCTTGGCCTCGGCCACGAACTCCTCCAGCAGCACGAGGTTGCCCTGGCGCGTGGACATGGCCCCCTTGCCCAGCAGTACGTAGCTGTAGTGCACGGCCGCCGGGGCGGACGCGCCGAGCAGAGTCAGGGCGGCCTGAAGCTGGCGGTGGTACAGCTTCTGATCTTCGCCCAGCACCACCAGGTTGAGGTCGGCGGCCGCGGCCATCTTATCCAGGGTGTAGGCCAGGTCGCGCAGCACGTAGAGGGAGGTCTTGTTGCCGCGCGTGACCACCAGCACCGGGTTGCGCGACGGCAGCTTGAAGCCCTCCAGGTTGAGCGCCAGCCGGCCATGTTCATCCGCGAACAGCTTGCCGGTGGCGCGGAGCTGCGCCACGAGCTCCTCGTGGCGCTCCGGGGTGAGGTAGTCGGACTCGTAGTCAAAGCGGTCGTAGCGGATGCCGGCGTCCCCGAACAGATCGCGCATGCCGCGCACCGAGATGTCGACCACGCGCCGGAACGCGGCGCGGGTCGGCCGGTCGCCGCTCTCCAGGCGTTCCAGCAGCAGGTTCACCTCGCGCTCCAGGGCAGGCTCCTGCTCCAGCCGGCGGTTGGCGGCGACGTAGATCTGCAGCAGCTCCCGGAAGTCGGGCTGGAGGTCGCCGACGCCGGCAACCAGCAACGCGATCTGGCGGCCCACGTCGTTCACGAAGAAGCGCGCCTCCGGGGCGTAACCCTCAAAGCGCAGCAGGCGCACCAGGGTGTCGCCGATCCAGGCGTTGCGGGCGCGGCCCAGGTGCGGGGGCGCGTTGGGATTGATGCTGGTGTGCTCCACCAGCGCGCGCCGCCCCGCTCCGGTGCCGCCCGAGCCGTAGCCGGCGCCGGCGGCGAGGATGGCGCCGACAACGCGCGCCGCGCGATCGCCCTGCGCCAGGTGGACGTTGAGGTAGGGGCCATGCGCCTCCACCCGGGCGATGCCGAAAGCCGCCAGGTCGCGCTCCCGCAGGCGGTCGCGGAGCTGCTCCGCCAGCGGCGCCGGCGCCATGCCCACCTGCCGGGCCAGCCGGAAGCAGGGCACCGCATAATCGCCCCTGGCGCTGTCCCGCGGCCGCGACAGCGGCACCTCCACTTCCTGCTGCTGCAGCGCCTCGCGCACGAGGCGCACCAGCGTGTCGCTTACCTCTCCCACGGTGGCGCGACCTTAACCCAATCGGCCGCGCCGTTACAACAACAACGGCCCGCCTGCCTGCCGCCGGCTCCCGCCGGCTGCCGCCGCCGATTCGTTCGTGGACGGCGGCGGCGGCTCCGTGCTAAGCATTGAGGCGCCCGGGGATCATGGAACGAGTTACCCGACAACGTAGCGCCATCCGCGCCGCCCTGGAATCCGCCGGCCGGCCGTTGAGCCCGGCCGAGCTGTACGCGGCGGTGCGCGCCCGGCTGCCGCGCATCGGCATCGCCACCGTGTACCGCGCCATCCGCGACCTGGTGGCGGCGGGCTGGCTGCGCCCGGTGGAGGTGCCCGGCGAACCGGCGCGCTATGAACGCTCCGGCAAGCCGCATCACCACCACTTCCTGTGCCGGAACTGCGACTCGCTGTGGGAAGTCCCCGCCTGCCCCACGGGAATCGAGCAACTCGCCCCCACCGGCTTCGTCACCGAGGACCACAAAATCACGCTGTACGGGCTGTGCGGCGAGTGCGGCCCGCGTCTCGCCCGCGGCGCCCGCTAAACGCCGCCCGACACAAACTGGGCCGCCGGTTCGGTTCGGACCGACCCGCGCCGGCCAACTGCGGAGCCCGCTCAGGGAGGTGCCACTCCGGGCCGCCGCCCGCTTGACTTTGATAATCCATTATCGTATAGTCCCCGCCATGCAACGCAGTGTTATAACGTCCGGCGCCGTACGCATCATCGGCGCCGCCTTCGCTTTCGTGGCCGCGCTCGGGTTCGCGGAACCCGCCGCCGAGGCTCCCGACACCCAGGTAGCGGTCGTCGCCACCACCAACATCGTAGGGGACGTCGTCTCGCAGATCGGGGGCGAGCGAATCTCCCTGTACGTGTTGCTGCCGATCGGCGCCGACCCGCACGCCTTCCAGGCGACGCCGCGCGATGCCCGCCAGGTGGCAGACTCCGACGTCGTGTTCACCAACGGGGCCGGATTGGAAGAAGACTTCCTGGGCGACCTGGTGGCCAGCGCCGCGCCGCGCCGCGTCGTGGACCTTTCGTCCGGCATGGAGTTGCGGCGTCCGGAGGACGAACACGACGAACACGGAGACGAGGACCACGATGACGAGGACCACGATGACGAGGACCACGAAGATGAGGAGCATCACGACGAGCACGAGGACGAGGAACACGACGAGGAAGCTCACGAGGATCACGACGACGAGGACGAGGAGCACGACGAACACGAAGACGAGGAAGACGAACACGGCGAGGAAGATGAACACGCCGACGAGCACGGCCACGACGAGGAAGACGAACATCGGCACGCGCACGACCACGGCGAGTTTGATCCGCACGTGTGGATGGACCCGACGCTGGTAGCCGACGCCTGGACACCGACGATCGCCGCGGCGCTGGCCGAGGCGGACCCCGCTGGTGCCGGCGCCTACGCCGAGCGCGCGGCCGCACTGGCGGCCGAGCTGCACGAACTGGACGCGTGGGTGCGGGAGCAAGTAGCTGCGGTTCCGGCCGCCAAGCGCATCCTGATCACCGATCACGACGTATTCGGGTACTTTGCCGACCGTTACGGGTTCACGCTCCTCGACAGCATCGTCCCCGGACTCAGCACCGCGTCCGAGCCATCGGCGCGCCACCTGGCGTCGTTGCGCGACGCGATATCCGAACACGCCGTGCCCGCGGTCTTCGCCGGCACCACGGTCAATCCGCAGGCAGCGCAGGTACTTGCCGATGACCTGAACATCGAGATGGTGTCGGTCTACACCGGTTCACTGAGCGCGGCGGACGGCCCGGCCGCCACCTACCAGGACTTCATCCGCACCAACGTCGAGCGCATCGTCACCGCGCTCGGCCAGGAGTAACCCTAGGCGGGCGTCACGGATCGGGCCACGCCATCGCCTCGCCACGCACGATGCGGGAGCGGCGCTCGTAGCGGCCGGGCCACTCGACCGGCAGGTCACCGCGTTCCACCATCAGGCGGAGCGGATTGACCAGCGTCTTGAGTGGCAGGTCGATGCGGCGCCGCTTCCGGGCCGACTCGAACAGTGCCATCATCACTTCCTGCACCGCGCGCCCGCGCTCGGCGCCGCTGATCGGGCGCTCGGTGCGGCCCTCCACCCAGGCTATCGCCTCCCCGCACTGGTGGACCCACGGGTCATGCCACGGCGCCGCCACCGTCTGCCAACCGGCGGTCGCGGCGTTGAGGTAGCGCGCGCTGGCGATCTCGCGGTTGTAGCGGGCCGACGGCCCCTCCGGCATGTACATCGGCGCGTCGGAGGGGATTTCGGCGTCCGGGGGCATCTCGGTGCCCAGCTCCATGACGCCGTCGGTTCCCACCACGCGTAGCGTCTGGTCCGGCGACTGGCTGCCGTAAATCAGGATGGTCGCGCCGTTGGCGCAGCCGGCGAGCCCCAGGCAGGCATCCTCCGCCGGCAGGCCGCGCTCCACGAGGTCGGTGGTCCGCTCCACCGCGCCGAACACCCACTCGACCGCCGGTTCGTCCATCAGGAACAGCGCCAGGCGGACGTAGTGCGAGTTGACGTTGAGCAAGTTGCCGCCCGTCGCCACCGTGACCTGCGCCACGCGGCCGATGGCGCCGGAGCGGATCAGCTCCCGTGCGCGCAGCCACGCGGCGTGGTGCGGGCGCTGGTAGGCAATCAACAGCTTGACGCCGTTGCGCTCGCAGGCGGTGAGCATCCGATCCGCCTCGCCGAGATCGACCGCCATCGGCTTCTGGCAGATGATCGCCTTGGGCCGGCGCGCCGCGGCGGCGATCACCATCTCCGCGTGCTGCGCGTGCCACGAGCAGACGTCGACGAAGTCGGGGCGTTCGCGGTCGAGCATCTCGCGGTAGTCGGCGTAGCGGTGGTCGTCGGCGACGGCGAAGAACTCCCCGAACTCCCGCCGCGCGTCGGGGTTGGTGTCGGCGATCGCCGCGATGGCGGTCGGCCGGCCGGGAACGCCGAGCCAGCCGCGGGCGTGCACGCGAGCGATCATGCCGCAGGCGATGATGGCGGTCCGGTAATGGGCCATGACGCCGCCGATCATACAACGAACGGCGGCCAAGTGGACGATGCCGCAGTTGGTGATGTGATACACTGGTGGCGCTACCAGCCATGCGCTCGTTTACCACGGCCGGTCCGGTCAAACCTGACCTGCACTATTGCATTCCGCCACTCTCGAGGATCGACCTGGACAACGTGCTGGGCTTGGTGCGGGACCAGAAATACTTCGTGCTGCACGCGCCGCGGCAGACCGGCAAGACCACGGCACTGCTGGCGCTGGCCGACGTGCTGAACGAGCGCGGCTACCACTGCGTCTACGTGACCCTGGAGACTGCCCGCACCGCCCGCGACGACGTGGCGCAGGCAGTACCACTGATCCTTGCCGAGTTTGCGGAAGCCGCCGACGAAGCGCTGAACGACCGGTTCCCGGGGAGTGTCCGGGCCGAGATTCTCGCCAGCTTCGAGCCCGGCTATGCGGTGCGCACCTTGCTACGCCGTTGGGCGGCGGCAGCGCCTCGCCCGCTGGTGCTGCTGATCGACGAGATCGACACGCTGACCGGAGACTCGCTGCTGTCGGTGTTGCAGCAGATTCGCGCCGGTTATCCCAACCGCCCCGACCGCTTCCCGCACTGCGTCGTGCTGTGCGGCCTGCGCGACGTACGCGACTATCGCATGGGCGCCTCCGTCAGCCCCTTCAACATCGCCGCCAAGTCGCTGCGGCTGGGCGACTTCTCGCGCGATGAGACGTTCGCCCTGCTGGGCCAACACACTGCCGATACCGGCCAGCCATTCACCCCGGAAGCCCTGGAGGCGGTGTGGACCCACACCCGCGGCCAGCCGTGGCTGGTCAACGCGCTCGCCGACGGCGCCTGCTTCGAGAACAAGGCGCTACGCGTCGACCGCTCGCGTCCGGTGACCGCCGCCGACGTGGCCGCGGTCCGCACGGACTTGATCGTCAGCCGGGTGGTACACCTCGACTATCTGGCATACATGCTGAGTGATGAGCGCGTGCGGCGCGTAATCGAGCCGCTACTCACCGGCAGCGAATCCCGCGCCGAGGCGCACGACATCGAGTATGCGCGCGCCCTGGGCCTGATCGCCCGCGATGCCCCGGTGCGCATCGCCAACCCGATCTACGCCGAGATGCTACGGCGCGAACTGGCGTCGGTATCATCCGCAGGGTAGCGCGCCATTCTGCCGCGAAGTCACCGGCAGGGTGCCCGCGACCACAGTCGCCATATTGCGTCTGCTACCGCGTCCGGATCGATTGATCGAACGTCAAGTGTCTCGGCTTCATTGTCGTTTTCGAAGGCGCTGATCAGCTCGCTATTTTTGCGCACAGCCCAGTCACCGCGTCTGCCATCGCGCCGGACAAGTCGACGTTCGCACTCTCCTGCGTCGCACGCCAAATACACCTCGACGTACCGAATACCTGACTCCCGTAACGCCCGTCTGATCTCACTACGGTACTTTGGAACGCCCACCGTCATGGGCATGACAACCGGGACGGGAGCGCATTCCTTCGCCATTGCCATCGCGACAACCGGGACGATCTTCCTCCAAGCTCGGAAGTGCTGAAAGTCATCAACGCAGCGACCGACCTGCCGCGCTATGCGTGCCACCAAAGTGCCAACGTCCTCGGCATCGAATATCGCGCACTCCCTCGTTCTCTGCATGGTAATGGCGGCCGTTGTCTTTCCACTTCCGAACAGACCGTTGATCCAAACGATACTTCCGCTCAAGTACTTCACTCGGCCAAGAAGCGGGCCGGGACGCGCGCTTTAGTCCGAGTAGCGGCGGAAGGCGAGCACGGCGTTGTGGCCGCCGAAGCCGAACGAGTTGGAGATTGCCGCGTTGATGGGCCCGGAACGGCCCTCGTTGGGGACGTAGTCCAGGTCGCAGGCGGGGTCCGGCTGCTCGTAGTTGATGGTGGGGGGAAAGAACTGGTCGCGGACGGCGAGCACCGTGGCGACCGCCTCCACCGCGCCGGCGGCGCCGAGCAGGTGGCCGACCATCGACTTGGTGGAGGACACCTTGAGCGCGGCCGCGTGGCTGCCGAACACCTGCTTGATGGCGGAGGTCTCGGTGGCGTCGTTGAGTTGGGTAGAGGTGCCGTGGGCGTTGACGTAGTCCACGTCGTCCGGTTCCAGGCCGCCGGTGGTCAGGGCCATGCGCATGGCGGTGACGGCGCCGAGTCCCTGAGGATGCGGCGCGGTGAGGTGGTTGGCGTCGCAGGTGGCGCCGTAACCTGACAGTTCGGCGTAGATCGGCGCTCCCCGCCGACGCGCGTGCTCCAGTTCTTCCAGCACCAGGATGCCGGCGCCTTCGCCGAGCACGAAGCCGTCGCGCGCGCCGTCGAAGGGGCGGCTGGCGCGCGCCGGATCGTCGTTGTACCTGGTGCTTACCGCCTGCAGCACGCAGAATCCGGCCATCGCCAGTGCCGATACCGGCGCCTCGCTGCCGCCGCTGAGCATTATGTCGGTGGCGCCGTCCTTGATCCAGCGGTACGACTCGCCGATGGCGTCGGTGGCCGAGGCGCAGGCCGACACCACGGTGTAGGAGGGGCCGTAGGCCTTGATGCGGATGGCGATGTGTCCCGCCGCGATGTTGCTGATCATCTTCGGCACCAGCAGCGGATGCACCCCCTTCGGCCCGCGCGAGAACAGGTGCCGGAATTCCAGTTCCAGGGTATCCATGCCGCCAAAGCCGACCCCCAGCAGCACGCCGGTGCGCTCCGGGTCGAGCGCCGCGGTCTCCAGCCCGGAGTCCTCCAGTGCCTGCATCGCGGCGACGATCGCATAGCGGGAAAACAGGTCCATGCGGCGCGACTCGCGCGACTCCAGCACGTCACGGTCGTTGAAGTCGATGATCTCGCCGGCTATGCGGCTGGAAAATTCACTGGCGTCGAACTTGGTCACCGGGCCGATGCCGGACTCCCCCGCGCGCGTCCGCTGCCAGAACGTGCCGGTGTCCGTGCCCAGCGGGTTGACCGTACCGAGGCCGGTGATCACCACTCGCCTGCTCATTCGCTTATCCTCCAGCGCCTCTTATATCGCCAGGCCGCCGTCGACCTGAATGACCTGCCCGGTTACGTAGGAAGCGCGCTCGCCGGCCAGGAAGCAGATCATCTCCGCCACGTCCTGCGCGCTGCCGGTGCGTTTCAGCGGGATCATTTCCAGCACTGCGCGGCGCGCCTGCTCCGGCATGGAACTGGTCATGTCGGTGTCGATGTAGCCGGGCGCCACCACGTTGACGCGCACGCCGCGCCCGCCCACCTCGCGCGCCAGGCTCTTGGAGAAGCCGATGATGCCGGCCTTGGAGGCGGCGTAGTTGGTCTGCCCGGGGTTGCCGCGCAGCCCGCTGACCGACGAGACGTTGATGATCGCCCCGGACCGCGCCCGCAGCATGGCCCGCGCCACCTCGCGCGAGGTGACGAAGGTGGCCGTCAGGTTGGCCAGCAGCACGGCGTCCCAGGCTTCGCGCCGCATGCGCATCACCAGGCCGTCGCGGGTTATGCCGGCGTTGTTCACCAGCACGTCGACGCGGCCGTGAGTGTCCAGCACGCCGGCGACGGCCGCTACGACGGCCTCCTCGTCGGTCACGTCGGTCTGCCGCCAGTGCACGGCGGCGCCGGCGGCCGCGGCGCGCTGCTCCCACGCGGCGTGGCCGGCGGCCTGCGCCCGCGACCAGTAATGAACGGACGCGCCTTCGCGCAACAGGGTCTCCACCACGGCCGCGCCGATGCCGCGCGACCCCCCGGTGACGACCGCGATCTTGCCCTGCAACTCTCCCCCCATCAGCTCACCCATCTCCCCCCGCGGCCGCCGCGGCCTCGACCTGCTCCATGGTGCCCACCGGGGTGCAGGGGACGCCGGTGTCGAAGCCGCGCAGCAACCCGGTCAGCACCGCGCCGGGGCCGGTTTCCAGGAAGCGGTCGTAGCCGGCGGCCAGCAACGCCCGAATCTCGGTGACCCACTGCACGGCGGATACGATCTGCTCAACGCACAGGCGCTGCGCCTCGGCGCCGCTGGTCACCCGCGCGCCGGTAACGTTGGCGTACACCGGGGTGACGGGATCGCGGAACTGGAAGCCGGCCACCACCTCGGCGAACCGCTCCCGCGCGCGCTCGATCAGGGGCGAGTGGAACGGCCCCGATACCTTGAGCCGCACGAAGCGGCGCGCGCCGGCCGCGGAACACGCCGTCTCGGCGCGCGCCAGCCCCTCGACGGTGCCGGCCAACACCACCTGCCGGGGGCTGGAGAAGTTCGCCGCGTACACGCCCTCGCCCGCCCCTTGCAGGGCCGCGCTGACCGCCTCCGGCGCCAGCCCGATGACCGCGGCCATGCCGGCCGGCCCGCCGGCGGTGTCGGCGCCGCGGCTGGCCTGCTCCATCAACTCGCCGCGCGCCTGCACGATGCGGAACAGGTCTTCGTCGGCGATTACCCCCGCGGCCGCCAGCGCCGCGTACTCACCAACGCTGAACCCGGCGTAGCCGTGCGCCGCCACGCCGCGCTCGGCCAACACCCGCGCCGCGGCCACGTTCACCAGGGTCACGGCGATCTGGGTGCGGTTGGTCGCCTGCAGGTCGGCCGCGCTGCCGCGGAACAGCAGCGCCTCCAGGTCGAGTCCGGTGACCGCGGAGGCGCTCCGGAACAACTCCTTGACGCCGGGGCTGGCGTCCCACAGGTCCTTGCCCATGCCGGGATACTGGGCGCCTTGGCCGGGAAACAGGAAACAGGTCTTCATACGGGTACGGGTAGCCTGCCGGAGGCTGGCGCGGACCGTAGCACGGCGGCCCCTTGGCGTCAACCGCTCCCCGCGGGTAACAATCCGCGCCACGACCATGAGCATGGGCAGGAGCATGAGCATGAGCATGACGCGCGGCGCGTATCTGGAGCCGGCGGCGGTGGCGCGCAATCCCGAGTACGCCGCCCGGTTGGCCGACGCCGGGGTGACGATCTTCCTGTTGCGCACCGGGTTCAATCCGCAGCGCACCGCCCCGGCGCTGGAGCGGGCGGTGGCCGTGGCCGACCGGCTGGGGGTGGCGACGTGGCTGCTGGCCGGCACCTGGTGGGGGCACGGCCTCAGCGCCGGCGGCGAGGCGATGGCGCTGCCGGATGCCTGGCAAGCGCTGGCGCGGCGCGGCCTGCTGGGGGATTACCCTGCGCATGAGCAGCAGTGGCCGATGCGGCCTCCCGGTGGGAGCGCGGACGCGGCCATCGCCGCCAACCTGGAGCAACTCGCCCGCCGCTGGGGGCCGCGCGCCATCTGCCTGACCCACGCCCGGTTCCGCCATCCCGCCGCAATCGGCGGACTGTTCGAGAGCGCGCCCGGCTGGCCGGAGCTGGCGGCCGCGCACTGGGAGCAGGTAGTGGCCGGGTTGAGGGAAATCACGCCGCGCCGGTTTGCGGAGTTGAGCGCCGGGCACGACCTGATCGGGGCGTTGGATGAGCTGGCGCGGCGCGGGGCCCGCGGCGGGTGCGGCGCGGGGCCGTTCGCCGGCTGGTTCGCGCAGCGCGGCGCGCGCTTGCAGGCCGCGGTGACCGGCCTCCTTGACGTAGCGCGAAAGGCCGGCGGCGGCCGGCTGCGCGCCGGGGTCAACGCCATCGCGCCGCATGCCGCGGCGCTGAGCGGCCAGCACTACCGCGAACTGGCGCGGTGCGCCGACTTCGTGCAGCCTCTGCTCGGGTACGTGAACTGGCACGTGTTTCAGTGCGGGGCGGCGTGGGCGCGGCTGGTGCGCTGGGCCGGCGGCGGCCGGCTCAGCGAGGCGGAGGCGCTGGCCGGCGCGTGGCGGCTGTTCGGACTGGAGCCGCGCCGCCTGCCGCGTAGCGAGGCGGAGATGGCCGGCGAAGGCGCCGCCGGGGCGCTCGAGGCGGTGGCCGGCGCCCTGCTCGACCGCGTGCTGCGCGCCTGCCCGGCGGAACGCGTCCTGCCGGTGCTGCGCGGCAACGACTGGCCGCCCGCGGCCACGCGGCGCCTGGAGCGGCGCATCCGCGCCGCCGGCTGCCCGGCGGTGTTCTATCAGGGCACCACCGTGCTGGCCGGGCTGCCGCCGGGGCCGGGGTGGGAGTAGGTGCGGCGGCCCGCCGGGCCCGCCAGGCCCGCACGGAGGCAGCGCGGCGGGCCGGCGGCGGGGCGGCCGTCCGGCGGGTTGACCGACGCGCGCGCCTCGCTTACACTGCGCCGACTGATTCGCATGTCAATACGGTTTGAGATACTCCAGTAATAACGTTCCCGGGGGGAGCTGATGGGAGCAGAGATTCGGTCGATGGGCGCTTACGTACCCAGGCGGCGGATGTCTAATCACGAATTCGAGGCGTTCCTCGACACCTCCGATGAGTGGATCCAATCGCACACCGGCATCAAGTATCGTCACGTTGCCGACGCCGAAGAGGCACCGTCCGATTTGGGATACCGCGCTGCGCTGCAAGCTCTGGAACGGGCTGAAATTGAGCCCGAGGAGTTGGGGATGGTGTTGGTGGCGACCGCCTCCGGGGACCACGTCGGGTTCCCGTCGACCGCCTGTATCATCCAGGACAAGCTCGGCGCCGGCAAGTGCGCCGCCATGGACCTGCTGGTGGGATGCACCGGCTTCGTCTACGGCCTGGAGACCGCCAAGGGGCTGATCGCCTCCGGCGCGGCGCGGCACGTCCTGGTGGTGGGCAGTGAGGTGCTGACCCGCATCATGGACTGGAAGGACCGCAACACCTGCGTGCTGTTTGGCGACGGCGCCGGGGCCGCGGTCGTTTCCCACTCCAACAACGGGCACGGCATCCTCGACTCGTTCCTGGGCTCCGACGGCTCGGGGGCGATGGCGCTGGCGCGCGAGGCGGGGGGCACCCGAACCCCGTTCGAGCCCGGCAAGACGAGCTACCGGGAGATGCTCATCAAGATGGAGGGGCGGCTGGTCTACAACTTCGCCGTGCAGGTGATCGTCAACACCGTCACCACCATCCTCGAACGCAACCGGATCACCATCGACGACATCAAGTACATCGTGCCGCACCAGGCCAACGAGCGCATCATTGAGGCCGCGGCCAAGCGCGGGCGCATCCCGCGCGAGAAGTTCTACGTCAACATCGCCGAGTACGCGAACACCTCCGCCGCCACCATTCCCATAGCCTTGAACGACTTGGTGGAAAAGGGAATGATCGAGCGCGGCGACCTGATCATGACCGCCGGCTTCGGGGCCGGCCTCACGTTCGGGGGGAATCTGGTGCGCTGGTAGCCGGTGGCGACTGCCTACCGGCGCGTAGCGGCGCTCAAGACGCCGGCCGCCTTTCGCGACCACCTCCACCGCCTCGGCGTTGCGGCGCAGATGCCGTTCGCCGACGGCCCCGACCTTGCGGCTCTTGCCGCGCCGTTGCGCCTGCCCGACGGCCGCACGCTGGGCAATCGCTTCTGCATGCAGCCGATGGAAGGCTGGGACGGGGCCGCGGACGGTACGCCGACCGAGCTGGTGCGGCGCCGCTGGCGCGCCTTCGGGCGGAGCGGGGCCAAGCTGATCTGGGGCGGCGAGGCGACCGCGGTGCAGCACGCGGGGCGCGCCAACCCCAACCAGCTCCGGCTGGAAGAGGACACCGCGGCGGCGCTGGCGGCGTTGCGGGCGGAGCTGGTGGGCGCCCACGAGGAGCGCTTCGGGCACGCCGGCGACCTGCTGGTGGGGCTGCAACTCACCCACTCCGGCCGCTTCTGCCGCCCCAACGCCAAGCAGGTGACCGAGCCGCTGACCCTGTACCGCCATCCGCTGCTGGACCGCAAGTTCGGCATCCCCGCAACGCACCGGCCCGCTTCCGACACCGAAGTCGAGGCACTGGTGGAGCGCTTCGTCGCCGCCGGCGTGCTGGCGTGGCAGGCCGGCTTCGCGTTCGTGGACGTAAAGCACTGCCACGGCTACCTGGGGCACGAGTTTCTGAGCGCCGTGGACCGTCCGGGGCGCTACGGCGGCAGCTTCGAGAACCGCACCCGCTTTCTGCGCGAGGTGGTCGCCGGGCTGCGCCGCCGGGCGCCGGAGCTGCTTATCGGGGTGCGGCTCAGCGCCTTCGACCTGATCCCGTTCGAGCCGGACGCCGAGACCAGGGTCGGGCGCCCGGCGCGGGTTGCGGAAGGCTACCGGTACGGGTTCGGCGCCGCCGGCGACGACCCGACCGCCTACGACCTGCGCGAACCGCTACGCTTCGTCGCCCTGCTGCGGGAACTGGGCGTCTTCCTGCTCAACGTGACGGCGGGCAGTCCCTATTACACGCCCCATGTCCAGCGGCCGGCGCTGTTCCCGCCGTCGGACGGCTACCTGCCGCCGGAAGATCCACTGGTGGGCGTGGCGCGGCAGCTCGACGTGGTGCGGCAACTCAAGGAGCGCTTCCCGGAGATGATCATGGTGGGGAGCGGCTACAGCTACCTGCAGGAGTGGCTGCCCCAGGTGGCCGGCGCCGCGGTGGCCGGCGGGGGCGTCGACGTGGTGGGCCTCGGGCGGATGGCGCTCTCCTACCCGCACCTGCCGGCCGACTTGCTGGCTGGCCGGCCGCCGGAACGCAAGCGCATTTGCCGCACCTTCAGCGACTGCACCACGGCGCCCCGCAACGGCCTGATCTCCGGCTGCTTTCCGCTCGACCCCTTCTACAAGGCGCGCCCCGAGGCGGCCGAGTTGCGGCGCCGCAAGCAGGCCGGCGGCGCGGCGTGAGCCGCGGCGCGGAGCTGGGCGCCCAGTACGCGACGGTCGAGGAGATCCTGGAGCAGCCGTCGCCGCTGCCGCAGCGCCTGCAGCAGCTCTGCCGGCATCTCCGTGACCACGTGGCTCACTACTCGATGGTCGCGGTGTACGCGGCGCTGGCCGCGCGCCCCGGCGAGATGACCCTGCTGGCCGCCGCGGGCCGGCGGCCGTTTCCGCCTGCGGTTACCTACGGGGAAGGGCTGTGGGGCCGCGCCGCCGACGCCGCCGAAACCGCGGTAGCGCAAAACCTTGAAAACCTTGGCGAGGCGACCGAGGGCGTGGCGCGGCGCTGGGTGCAGGCGCAGATCGCCGTACCGCTGCAGTGCGCCGGCACCCTGGTGGGCCTGCTTGCGGTGGACTCCGATCAGCCGGCCCCGTTCCTGCCAGACGACGAGCTGTTCCTGGAAAACCTCGGCGACCTGATCGCCGTCCGCCTGAGCCTCGCCGCACCCCCAACCCGCCCTTAGCACCCAGGTCTTACAGTGTCGATCATTTGCCGGCGTTCTCGCCCGCGTGGCGGTCATCCAGGTTACCATGATCCTGAATGTACTTCATCATAAGGTCCTCCATCATCTCGACTTGCTCTCCATATGACCGAGACTCAAACTCGATCTCATGCGCCGTTTCTTCGTGCTGAAGCCACGCCTCGGCCAAAACGCCATTCATCATCACTCCTGATCTCTCCTGCCACAAATATCTTCCGGACGGCCTTGGCTTCTGCGTCCATGGCGTCAGCAAGGCTCTCACCGCTCAGCCGATCTTCCAATGCGGACCTCTGCGCCGCTGACAGATCCTGCAGGGCCGCTTCTTCCAGGTCCCGGATCACATATCGCAAGCCAACAAGATCATTCTCTGTTTCCGCACCGGCAATCACTTTGCGAACCTCGACGGGATCCATATCCAGTACTCCTGCGGCGCTCAACGCATCTATTATCTTGTAGCACCTGGTATTCGGCTGTCGCCAATTTCGATTTCATACTCTGGCAGCGGTGATGAGCGATCGCCTTGCATGCGGGCGCATTATACGGTATCTCGTTTGCATGCGTATCGGCGGGTGGGCGTGCGGCGCCGGAGGGGTAGCGGAGTGATGCTTGACGCGGCTCACGCGCGGGAGGTGAGGGTGGTGCGGGTGCGGGGGGCCGCCGGCTGCGACGAGAGCGACCTGCTTACCGTGGAGGAGCCGCTGGAGATCCGCGTCTGCCACGCCGGCGCCGCAGGCGAGGAGCCCGAGCGGAGCGTGGCGGTGACCATGCGCACGCCGGGGCACGACTACGAACTGGCCGCGGGATTCCTGTTCTGCGAAGGGTTTTTCGAGCGTTCGGAGGAGTTGGCGGACGTGCGCCACTGCGGGCGCGAGGGCAACGTGGTGCGAGTTTCGCTGACCTGCGGGTTGAAGCGCGTGGCGGCGCGTGGCGTGGATGCGCACGGCGACCGGCTGGTGGCGAATTCAAGTTGCGGGGTGTGCGGCAAGGCCTCCATCGACGACGTGCTGGCCGCGCTGCCCGCGCCGGTGGCGCACACCGCGGAGAGCGCCGTCACCCCCGCGGTGCCGGCGGCGGTCCTGCACCGGCTGCCGGCGGAGCTGCGGCGCTACCAGCGCACCTTTGAGCAAACCGGCGGCTTGCACGCCGCCGCGCTGTTCGAGCCGGACGGACGGCTGCAGCTTCTGCGCGAGGACGTCGGGCGCCATAACGCCCTGGACAAGCTGATCGGCCGCGCCGTGCTGGAGGCGCGGCTGCCGCTGCCGGAGGCGGTGGTCCTGTTCAGCGGGCGCACCGGCTTCGAGCTGGTGCAGAAGGCCGCCTGCGCCGGCATCCGCTTTCTGGCCGCCGTAGGGGCGCCGTCCAGTCTGGCGTGCGACTTGGCCGCCGAACTCGGCATTACCCTGGTGGGGTTCCTGCGCGACGGCCGCTTCAACGTCTACGCCGGCGCGCAACGCGTGAACGGCATCACGGGCGCCGGCGGCGGCCCCGCCGGCGAGATGGCCGAGCCGGCGCCGGCCGCTACTCCGGCGGCGGGGGGCGGTTCTGTACGAACTGGAAGCCGAAGCGGCCCTTGATGCAGAGGTGGCCGCTGGTGACCGAGTGGTCCGCCGGTGAGGTCACCTTCACGATCTCCTGATCCTGGACGTGCAGGTCCAGGTTGCAGCCAACCCCGCAGTAGGGACAGATGGTGCGCGTCACGCTTTGCCGCGACTCGTCCCAGGTGCCCTGTTCGCGGTGGTCGTACTCGCTCTTGAACGCCAGCGCGCCGGTGGGGCACACGCCGATGCAGTTGCCGCAGTAGACGCAGGCCGATTCCGGCAGCGGCTGCTCGTACTCGGTGGCGATGCGGGCATCGAAGCCGCGCCCCGCCACCGCGATGGCGAAGGTGTTCTGGGCATCCTCGCCGCACGCCTCCACGCACTTGTAGCAGAGGATGCAGCGCTTGTAGTCGCGCACGTAGAGGTCGTCCTGCACCTTGACCGGCTGGCCGACGGTCGCCGCGGAGCACCCGTCGGGCGCGGCGTGGTGGCCGGCGTGCTGCCGCTCCCGTTCCCCGGCCGCGGCGTCCGGCGCCGGCGGCCCGAAGCGCTCCGCCTCGGTGCCGTACCGCTCCTGCCAGTGGCGCAACGCGGCGTCGGCCCGCGTCAGGTCCACCGACGACGCCAGCAGCTCCAGCACCAGGCGGCGGCTGTGGCGCACCCGTTCGGAGTCGGTGCGCACCTGCATGCCGGCGGCGGCGGCGCGGGCGCAGGCCGGCACCAGGGTGCGCGAGCCCTCCAGCTCCACCACGCACACCCGGCAGGCGTTCACGGGGGTCAGGTTCTCGGCGAAGCAGAGGGTCGGGGTGGCGATGCCCGCCTCCCGGCAGGCGTCCAGGATCGTCGCGCCCTCGCTGACCCGCACCGCGGCGCCATCCACCGTCAATTCCAACGTGCGCTCCGTAGCGGTCGCCATCAATTCCTCCCCTCGTCTCCAAGCAGCCCCAGAGCCAGCGCCGACTGCAGCGCGCCGGCCGCGGTGTGCCCCAGCGCGCAGATCGAAGCATCGCCCATCACCTGCGCCAAGTCACCCAGCAGCGCCCGCTCGCGTCCACCGCTCCCATCGCCGTTGCCGCTGCCACCATTGCGGGTCAGGCGGGCGAGCGCCTCCTCCTGGCGCACCGTCCCTACCCGGCACGGCACGCACTGGCCGCACGACTCGTCGCGGAAAAAGCGCGCGATGCGGCGCACCACGCCGGCAAAGTCGGTCCCGTGCGCAAACGGCATCACCACCCCCGAACCCAGGGTGGCGCCGATAGCACGGACGCCTTCAAAGGTCAGCGGCACGTCCAGATGCTCGGGGCCCACGAAGCTGCCGGCGGCGCCGCCCAGCAGCACGGCGCGCGGCGGGCCGCCGGTAGTGCCGCCCGCCAGCTCCAGAAGCTCGCGTAGCGTGACGCCGAACTCCACCTCGTAGACGCCGGGCGCTGCCACCGCGCCGGACAGGCAGAACAGCTTGGGGCCGGTGGACTGCTCGGTGCCGCGCGCGGCGTAGGCGCGGCCGCCGGCCAGCAGAATCGGCAGCACGTTGGCCAGCGTTTCCACGTTGTTGATCAGGGTGGGCTGGCCGAACAGCCCGGCCTCGGTGGGATAGGGCGGCTTGCTGCGCGGCTCGCCGCGAAACCCCTCCAGCGAGTTGAACAGGGCGGTCTCCTCGCCGCAGATATAGGCCCCGGCGCCGCGCCGCAGGTCCACGTCAAAGGCCACGCCCGCGCCCAGGACGTCGCCGCCGAGCAGCCCCCGCGCGCGCGCCGCGGCGATAGCGCCCTGCAGGCGCTCGGTGGCGAGCGGGTACTCGCCGCGCACGTACAGGTAGCCCTGGGTGGCGCCGGCGGCGAAGCCGGCGATGGTCAGCGCCTCGATCACGGCGAACGGGTCCTGCTCCATGAGCACGCGGTCCTTGAAGGTGCCCGGCTCCGACTCGTCGGCGTTGCCGACCACGTAGCGCGGGCGCGCCGCGGCATGGGCCACCGCCTCCCACTTGGCGGCGGCGGGAAAGGCCGCGCCGCCGCGGCCCAGCAACCGCGAGTCGCGCAGCTCGCGCAGCACTCCTTCCGGCCCCAGCTCGAAGGCGCGCCGCAACGTCGCGTAGCCGCCGTGCCGGCGGTAGTCGTCAATGCTGTCCGGCGCCGCCGTACCGACGCGGCGCAGCAGGGTCAGCTCCGCGGCCGCGGCGGGCCGGGCGGTCTGCGGGGCGGACCCCCCGGCGCCGGCGCGTACCGGCGGCGGGGCGGGCGCAGACGCCGGCGGCCCGGACGCGCCCGCCCCGCCCGCGAGCGCGGCGTGCACCGCCTCCGGGGTAGCGGGCGCAATCCCCCGGTCCCGGTCGCCGGCCAGTTGCAGCAGCACCGCCGGCGCCCGCTCGCAGATGCCCAGGCAGGGGCTGGTCATCCACGCCGCGCCGGCGGCGGAGGCGTGGCCGGCCCCGGCGCCCTCCTCACCGTTCGCTCGTTCCGCGCCCGGATGGTGGGCGGCGCCCAACCGTTGTTCCAACCCCCGGCAGATCGCCTCCGCGCCGGCGCCGCGGCACACGATGTCGTCGCACACGTGGGCAACCCGCGGCGGCCGCTCGGTGGTCGAAAGCAGGGCGTAGAAGGTGGCGACGCCGTACGCCTCCGCGGGAGGCACCGCCAGCCGGCTGCTTACGTAGTTCAGGGCCGCGGGGCTGATCCAGCCGATCGCGTCCTGCACCCCGTGCAGCGCCGGCAGCAGCAGGTGGCGCACGGAGCGCCGCGCGCGGGCGCCGCCTACCGCTATACGGCCGCCGCCGGCGGCGCGCTGCAGGTCAGGGCCGGCGGCTGCCGGCGCCGCGCCATCCAGCACGGCGTCCACCGCGGCGCGCTCGGCGGCGGTGGGCTCGGCGGCCGCAAGGCGCAGGTCCATTCAGCGCGCCGCCAGCTTGTCGATGCGCACCGCAGTGGCCTTGAACTCGGCGGTGCCGGACTTGCGGTCCCAGGCGTCGATGGTGAGCAGGTTGGTATCCACCTGATCGGGGAAGTGCAGGGTCATGAACACCAGGCCGGGGCGCAGCCCGCGGGCGTAGCGGGCGGTGACTTCGAGGCTGCCGCGGCGCGAGCTCACCTGCACCCGTTCGCCGTCGGCCACCCCCAGGCGGCGGCCATCCGCGGGACACAGGTCGAGCGAGTCACCGCGCCGGATCGGCGAACGAAAGCCGCCGCTCTGCACGCCGGTGTTGTAGGAGTCGAGCGTGCGGCCGGTTGTGAGCCGTAGCGGGTAGTTGTCATCCAACGTATCCACCGGCGGCTGGTGGCGCACCGGATGGAACGGCGCCGGCGGCCCTTCCAAAGGCGTCCGCCACAGCCGCCCGTGGAGGAACGGGCTGCCGGGATCGTTCTCGTCCGCGCAGGGCCACTGAATGCCGCCCAGCTCCTCCAGGCGCGGGTAGCTCATGCCGGCGTGCATCGGCGACAGCGAACGCAGCTCATCCCACACCTGCTGCGCGCTCGGCTCGCCCCAGTCGTGGCCGAGGCGCGCCGCCAGCGCGCACAGTATCTCCACGTCGCCGCGCGCCTGGCCCGGCGGCGGCAGTGCCCGGCGTACCCGTTGCACGCGCCGTTCGCTGCTGGTCACGGTGCCTTCCGCCTCCGCCCAGGAAGCCGCCGCCGGCAGCACCACGTCGGCCATCTCGGCGGTGCGGGTGAGAAAAATGTCCTGCACGATGAGGTGCTCCAGACCGCCGAGCAGCGCCCGCGCCCGCGCCGCGTCGGCTTCCGACTGCGCCGGGTTCTCGCCAATGACGTACAGCGTCGTGAGCTCCCCCCGCTCCATCGCCTCGAACATGAGCGACAGATGCCAGCCGGTGCGCGCCGGCAGCGCGCGGCCCCAGGCGGCCTCGAACGGCGCCCGCAACGCGGCGTCCTCCAGGTCCTGAAAGCCGGGCAGCTTGTTGGGTATCGCCCCCATGTCGCCGCCGCCCTGCACGTTGTTCTGGCCGCGCAACGGATTGAGCCCGGAGCCGTAGCGCCCCACGTGGCCGGTCAGCAGGCCGAGGTTTATCAGGGCCAGCACGTTGTCCACGGCGTTGTGATGTTCGGTGATGCCCAGGGTCCAGCAGAGCTGGGCGCGGTCGGCGGTGGCGTAGCTATGGGCCAGTTCGCGGATGGCCGCGGCCGGCACGCCGGTCAGCTCCTCGCCGCGCTCCGGGGTAAACGGCTCCACCGAGCGCCGGTACTCCTCGAAGCCCACCGTGGCGCGCTCGATGAAGGCGCGGTTCTCCAGCCCGGCGGCGATGATCTCGCGGCCCACCGCGTTGGCCAGCGCCACGTCCGAACCCACGTCCAGGCCCAGCCACAGGTCCGCCCACTGCGCGGAGGTGGTGCGGCGGGGATCGACCGCGATCATGCGGGCGCCGCGCCGGATCCCCTTCAACACGTGGTGGAAGTAGATGGGATGGGTCTCGCGCGCGTTGGAGCCCCACAGGACGATCAGGTCGGTGTCCTCGATCTCCCGGTATGAACTGGTTCCGCCCCCGGCGCCAAATACCGCCGCCAGACCGACGACGCTCGGCGCGTGTCAGGTGCGGTTGCAGCTATCGATGTTGTTGCTGCCGACCACCGCCCGCGCGAACTTCTGCGCCAGATAGTTCATCTCGTTGGTGGCCTTGGAGCAACTGAACAGCCCGAACGACCGGGTTGGTCCGCGTTCGATGGCGGAGCGCAAGCCGTGCGCGGCGCGCTCCAATGCCTGGTCCCAGCTTGCCGGGCGCAGTTGCCCGCCGGTACGCACCAGCGGCGTGGTGAGTCGCGTGTATGACTGTGCCATGATCTTCCCGCACTCACTCTACCGGTTAGCGGCCGCGCGGTCTATCGGGTACGGCCGCCGCCGCCCGCCGCCGGGGCGGGGTGAGCGGGGCGGCCGGCGCGCGGGGTGGGCGGGCGGGCGCGGTGGGGTTGACAACCCGGCGCCAACTCCTTAGACGTTTAGCGACCCTGACTACTTGGAGAATGATGCCATGACTACGAACCGGGACTGGTGGCCGAATCAACTCAGCCTGAAGTCTCTCCGCCGGAACTCGCCCGCCTCGGACCCGATGGGCGGCGGCTTCAACTACGCCGAGGCGTTCAAGAGCGTCGACGTCGATGAGCTCAAGAACGACGTCGAGCAGGTGATGACGACCTCGCAGGAGTGGTGGCCGGCGGATTACGGCCACTACGGGCCGCTCTTCATCCGCATGACCTGGCACGCCGCGGGCACCTACCGCATTGCCGACGGCCGCGGCGGCGGCGGCTCCGGCCAGCAGCGCTTCGCGCCGCTCAACAGCTGGCCCGACAACGGCAACCTGGACAAGGCGCGCCGCCTGCTGTGGCCGATCAAGCAAAAGCACGGCCGCAGCCTGTCGTGGGCCGACCTGATCATCTTCGCCGGCAACTGCGCCCTGGAGTCGATGGGATTCAAGACCTTCGGGTTCGCCTTCGGCCGCCCCGACTCCTGGGAGGCGGACGAGACCGACTGGGGGGCGGAGACTACCTGGCTTGGCGACGAACGCCACGACGCTGACGGCGAGCTGCAGGGACCGCTTGGCGCCGATCACATGGGGCTGATCTACGTCAACCCGGAGGGGCCGGGCGGTAACCCGGACCCGGCCGCGGCCGCGCAGTACATCCGCAACACCTTTGCCCGCATGGCGATGAACGACGAGGAGACGGTCGCGCTGATCGCCGGCGGCCACACCTTCGGCAAGGCGCACGGCGCCGGCCCGGAGGCGCACGTCGGCCCCGAACCGGAGGGCGCCGGCGTGTCCGAGCAGGGCCTGGGCTGGCGTAGCGGCTACGGCAGCGGCAAGGCCGGCGACGCCATCACCAGCGGCCTGGAGGGCGCCTGGACCGACCATCCGACCCGCTGGGACAACAACTTCATGGAGAACCTGCACCGGCACGAGTGGGAGCTGACCAAGAGCCCCGCCGGCAAGTCGCAGTACGCACCGGTGAACGCCGCCGCGGCGGCCACCGTGCCGGACGCTCACGATCCCGCCAAGAAGCACGCCCCGATGATGCTCACCACCGACCTGTCGTTGCGCGAGGATCCGGTCTACGCGCCGATCTCGAAGCGCTTCCTGGAGAATCCGGCCGACCTGGAAGACGCCTTCGCCAAGGCGTGGTTCAAGCTGCTGCACCGCGACATGGGGCCGCGCAGCCGCTATCTGGGACCGCTGGTGCCGGACGAACCGCAGTTGTGGCAGGACCCGGTGCCCGACGTCGACCATGAGCTGATCGACGACGCGGACGCCGCCCACCTCAAGGGCGAGGCGCTCGCGTGCGGGCTGTCGGTATCGCAGTTGGTGGCGACCGCCTGGGCGGCGGCGGCCTCGTTCCGCGGCACCGACAAGCGCGGCGGCGCGAACGGAGCGCGCGTGCGCCTGGCGCCGCAGCGGGATTGGGAAGTGAACGACCCGGCCGCGCTGGCCGCGGCGCTCGCCAAGCTGGAGGCGGTCCGGGCGGAGTTCAACGCAGCGCAAAGCGGCGGCAAGCGGGTCTCCCTGGCCGACCTGATCGTGCTGGCCGGGTGCGCCGGCGTTGAGCAGGCGGCGCGCGCGGCCGGCCACGAGGTGCAGGTTCCCTTTGCGCCCGGGCGCACCGACGCGTCGCAGGAGTGGACGGACGTGGAATCGTTCGCCGTACTCGAACCGGCCGCCGACGGGTTCCGCAACTACGTCAAGGAGGGTAACGGCGCGTCCGCGGCCGAGCAGCTCGTGGAGCGCGCCTGCCTGCTGACGCTGACCGCGCCCGAGATGACGGCGCTGGTGGGCGGCATGCGCGTCCTGAACGCCAACACCGGGCAGTCCGCGCACGGCGTCTTTACCGACCGGCCGGGCGAGCTGACCAACGACTTCTTCGTCAACCTGCTGGACATGAGCACCGAGTGGCAGCCCGGCGCCGGCGGCGTGTTCGAGGGCCGCGCGGCGGACGGCGGCGAAATCAAGTGGACGGCCACCGAGGCCGACCTGATGTTCGGTTCCAACTCCGAGCTGCGCGCCATCGCCGAGGTCTACGGTTGCGGCGACGGCCGGGAGGCGTTCGTCCGCGACTTCGTAGCCGCCTGGAACAAGGTGATGAACCTCGACCGCTACGACCTTACCTGATCGCTGCGCAGCCGCGCCATCAGCGTGACCCGGACCAGCGCGTGACGCACCATCGCCGGCAGGTCACCTGATGGCGCGCAGCGATCTCCCCTTCGGCAGCGAATTCTCACCGGCGCAGATCGATCTTGCAAACCTTCTGGAGCTGGCCCATGAACATGGCCAGGACTGGAAGGCCTCAAGAGGCTCGAACGGCAGGAGATCGAACGATGAACACCTTTCACGAAACCGAGCGTGGGCGGATCATCCACGGCGACAGCATTGCCGTGCTCCGGACCTACGGAAACGACTCAGTCGATCTGATCATGACGAGTCCTCCGTTCGGACTGGTGCGCAAGAAGGACTACGGCAACGTGGACGCGAACGAGTACGTCGACTGGTTCCGGCCGTTCGCCGCGGCGTTCCATCGCGTTCTGAAGGAGGACGGAAGTCTGGTCATCGACATCGGCGGCGCCTGGAACAAGGGAGCACCGACCCGCAGCCTCTACCACTTCAAGCTGCTGATCATGCTCTGCGAGGACTTCGGGTTCCATCTGGCGCAGGAGTTCTACTGGTGGAACCCGTCCAAGCTGCCGACGCCGGCCGGAATGGGTCACTGTGCGCCGCGTGCGCGTCAAGGACGCCGTCAACGCCGTCTGGTGGCTGTCCAAGACGCCGTGGCCGAAGGCGAGCAACCGCCGCGTGCTGCAGCCCTACAGCGCGAGCATGAAGGAGCTGCTGGCCAAGGGCTACAAGGCGCAGTCACGGCCCTCCGGCCACGAGATCAGCGACAACTTCAACGTCAACAACGGCGCGGCGATCCCGCCGAACCTGATCGCGATTCCGAACACCGAAAGCAACAGCTTCTACCTGCGCTATTGCGAGGCGAACGGACTCAAGCCGCATCCGGCCCGTTACCCGGCGGAGCTGCCGGAGTACTTCATCCGTATGCTGACCGACCGCGGCGCCTTCGTGCTCGATCCGTTCGCCGGCAGCTGCGTAACCGGCGAGGTCTGCGAACGCCTGGAACGCCGGTGGGCCTGCATCGAACTCCGGCGCGACTACTGCCAGGCGGCATGCGGCCGCTTCGTCAGAGCCCCCCAGGCGTCAGCCAAACCCGCGGCGCCTCCGGACGACCCGGCCAACTACTACCGCCTGCCCCGGCCCGGAATCCTGTGGAACGGCGAACTCGATGAGCCGCTGGCGGATGACGGCGGCCGGAAGCGGCGACTCACGCCCAAAGCGCGGCGGAACGGTGAGCGCCCGGTGCGGCGGCCGGAGCCGGCCGTAGAGCGAACGCCGGTCTGGCATCAGGAACGTCTGTTGGAGACCGGCGAATCGTACGATGCGTCACCGCGCGAGGAATAATGATTCAGGCCGGCGGTTGGCGCGGCTCCGGCCAGGGCGTGACCTCGCCGGCGGCGGTGCAGGCGGGTAGGTAGTCGGTTTCCCGGGTGAGCGGTGCGCCGGCGGCGTGAGCCCGTTCGGCAGCCGGGCCGCTGAGTAGCAGGGTTTCAAGGGCCAGGGTGTTGCGGATTCGTACTACGACCGCCGCCGGCGCGGCGGTGCCGCAGGTGCGCAACGCCCACTGCAGTGCTTCGGCGTCGCTCGCGGCTGCCAGCGGCATGCGGCCGCGTTCCAGGAAGGTGCTGGTAAGGACGTTGGCGTTGGTGACCGCGTAGTCCACCTGCCGCTGCAGGCGGCGGGTGGTGACGTCGGCCAAACCGATGCCCAGGGCGTTGCCGTGCGACGCCGCGGTGAGGCCGAGCACGACGATGCGGCGCACCTGCGGGGCCGCGGGCTCGGCGACGCCGGCGATGCCTATCCGTCCGATCACGTTGGTATCCATGCCGGTGCCGCTGATTTCCTTGCCGATCTCGTCAACTATCAGCACGTCGATGCGCTCCAGCGGCAGCGCCGCCATGCCGGCGCGGGCCTGCGCCAAGCACTCCGCCTCGCAGGCCGGGACGTCTTCCGCGCGCGCGGCCCGCACCGCCACCGTCTGCTCGCGGCCGTTCTCCACCAGCGCCACCCCGCCGAGCAGCTTGCCGGAGGCCAACACCGCGTCGAACGCCGGCCGGATCAGGTGGGCCAACCCCTGCACGCCGTGAAAGTGAATCGCCTCGGCGCCGGCGCGCTTGCCAAGTCCGATCACCGCCATCTTGATCAAGCCGCTCTCCACCGGGCCGTGGAAGTCGGTGTGCGGCTTGACGCGGTTGACCACCAGTACGGCGTCCGCGTCGTACGCGTTGCGATCCATGAACACGCGCACCGCGGGCGTGCCGGCGCTGCCCAGCTCCACCGTCTCCATGGTGGCGCGCACCGGCACCCCCATCGAATGCGGGGTAATCCCCCAACCGGCCAACACCGCGCGCTGGCCGGCGGCCGTGGCGCCGCCGTGGCTGCCCATTGCCGGCACGATGAACGGCTGCGCGCCGCGGCGGCGCAGCCAGTCGACGACGTGCCGCGCCACCAGTGCGTAGTTGGCCACCCCGCGGCTGCCCAGGCCGACCGCGACGCGCCGGCCCGCAAGGTCCGTAGCGCCGAAGGCCTCGACCAGCGACTGTTCCACCGCCGCGCCCATGTCGGCCAGCGCCGCGCCCGGCAGGGGCCGGTGAAAGCGGGCCAAGCGCGGCAGTTCCGGTTCCATCATCAGACTCCCTCCTGCTCGTGACCGCCGACCACCCGCACCTCCCGCTCCAGCCGTACCTCGAAGCGCTCCGTGACCGCGGCCTCCACCGCGTTCGCCGCGGCGAGCAGCTCCGCGCCCGTGGCGCCGCCGTAGTTGACCAGCACCAGAGCATGGCGCTCGGCCACGCCGGCGCGCCCGAAGCGGCGCCCGCGCAGCCCGCAGGCTTCGATCAACTGCGCGGCCGGCACTTTGTAGCCGCCACCGGCGACCGGCGTACCGGCGATGGCGGGGCAGCGCTCCCGCAGCCGCGCGAAGCGGTCGGGCGCGAGCACCGGGTTCTTGAAGAAGGAACCGGCGTTGGGGAGCGTAGCGGGATCGGGCAGCTTGCGCCGGCGCAGGCGCACCACCGCCCGGCTCACGTCGGCAACCGTCGGCTCGGCCACCGCCATCCGCGCCAGCTCCGCGCGCACCCCCGCGTAGTCCAGCCGCAGCCGCGGGCGCTTGCGCAGCCGCAGCCGCAGCCGGGTAATCAACATTCGGTCGCGCAGGGCGTGCTTGAACACGCTGTCGCGATAGCCGAACGCGCATGCCGCGGCGTCCATGACGCGCGGCTCGCCCCCGTCAAGCGGCACCGCTTCCAGGTCGACGAACACGTCGGAGAGCTGCGCGCCGTAGGCGCCAATGTTCTGAATCGGCGCGGCGCCGGCGGAGCCGGGAATCAGGCTGAGATTCTCGATGCCGCCCCAGCCGCGCGCCACGGCGTAGCTGACCAGCCGGTGCCAGTCGTGGCCGGCGGCCGCGGTCAGGATCACTGAGTCTGCCTCCTCCCGCACCGCGATGCCGCCGCCGCCCGGCGCGATCACTACGCCGGGGAAGTCGCCCGCGAACAGGACGTTGCTGCCGCCGCCCAACACCAGCCGCGGCAGGCCGGCGAAGCGCGGGGCGGCGAGCAGCTCGCCCAGTTCCCGCGCCGTGCGCTGCGGGGGCGCGCCGGCCACGTGCACCAGGTAGCGCGCGGCTGCCTCCACCCGCAACGTGTTCCGGGCGGCCAACGCGGCGTTGGTTTCTACCCGCACCGCACGCCGGGGCGCGCCCGGCCCTACTCCGCGGCGCCGTTCATGCGCGCCAGCACCTTGTACAGACCGTGGGTGCCGAGGTCCTCCAGGCCGTCAGCCATGGCGGCAACGTAGAACTGATGCGCCAGGGCCAAGCCGGGCAGCGCCAGATTCATCGCCCGCGCCTCGGCCAGCGCGATGCCCATGTCCTTGACGAAGTGCTTGATGAAAAAGCCGGGGTCGAAGTTGCCCTGCACGATACGGCGGCCCAGGTTGTTGATCGACCAGCAGGCCGCGGCGCCCTTGCCGATCACGTCGATGATGGCGTCCTGGTCCAGGCCCGCGCGCTGGCCGTACAGCAGCGACTCGACCACCCCGATCATGGTGGAGGCGATCAGGATCTGGTTGCTCATCTTGGTGTGCTGGCCGGCGCCGGGCGGCCCCATCAGCGCGATGTTCTCGCCCATGATCTCGAACAGCGGCTTGGCGCGCTCGAAGTCGGCGGCCGCGCCACCCACCATGATCGCCAGGGAGCCGCCGCGCGCCCCCACGTCGCCGCCGGAGACCGGAGCGTCCAGAGCGGCGCAACCGTGCGCCGCGGCCGCCGCGGCGATGCGCTTGGCCAGGGACGGCTCCGACGTCGTCATGTCGATCAGCAACGCCCCGGGTGCGACGCTGGCAACGATCCCGTTCTCACCCAAAAAAACCTGCTCGACGTCGCTGGGGTAGCCGACGATGGCGAACACCACGTCGGAGCGCGCGGCGACGGCCCCCGGTCCGTCGCACCAGACCGCGCCGGCGGCCTCCAGGTCAGCGGCCCGCTCCCGCGTGCGCGTGTACACGGCCGTCTCATAACCCGCCTTGAGCAGGTGCAGGCACATGGAGCGCCCCATCACCCCGGTCCCGACCCATCCGATCCTCCGATCCGCCATCCGTTGCATTCACCTCGTTATATCGTGGTCCGCGGTGGCCACCACCGCGCCAGCGTGCTGCCTCCGAGTATCCCCGCGGCCCCCGCGGCCGTCAAGCGACCGGGCATATGGGGACATGGCGACGGCCCTTATAGCGGGGCTTGGCGGCGGCACTCCTCCATGACGCGCATCTGGCGCAGGACCTGATCCGGGGGGACCGGCACCGCGCCGCCGGCGCGCAGGGCAGCGTGCAGGTCCAGGTAGAAGCCCGCTTCGCCGGGGCCTTGCGCGGCCTCCTCCCGCGACCAGGTGCGCTCCGTCCAGGCCGCGGGGTCGCGGTTGTAGCTGCGGTCCGGGGTCGGCTCAGCGCTTAGCGTCCGCTCCGGCAGCGCCCCCGGCTCGACGTAGCGCCAGTGCAGCTCGGAGGGGGAACCGGTCAGCCCGCCCTCGGTGCCCATGACCAGCCACTGCTCCTGCGGATAGGCGCATGCGGCAGTGATCTCGATCTGCACGGTCGGCCGCTGCGGCCCGCGCAGCAGGATCAGCACGTGATCGTCGGCGTCGCCGAGGGTCCGTACCCGGTCACGCACGCAAGTGACCTGCGGTTCGCCGGAGCCGAACAGAAGCAGGCCGATGTCGATTACGTGCGGGCCGGTGTTGTTCATCGAACCGCCGCCGTAGCGCTGCAGCGTCTGCCAGTCCCAGCGCCGGGTGAACGAGTGATAGGCGATACGCGCCTGCACGATGCGCCCCAGCACGCCGGACGCGACCACGTCGCGCACCTTCACCACGTCGCCGCGGTAGCGGTAGTTCTGGAACACGGTGAGCAGCCGGCCCGTGTCGGCAGCCGCATCGGCCATGTCCGTGGCCTCCGCAACGCTGGTGGCCATCGGCTTCTCGCAGACCACGTGCTTACCGGCGCGTAGGGCCGCGATGGTGTACTCCGCATGCAGGTGACTCGGCGCGGCGACTACCACCACCTCCACGCGCTCGTCGCCGAGCAGCGCGGCAAACTCCTCGTAGGCCGCGCAGCCAAACCGCTCCGTCGCTTCCGCCCGCCGCGCCTCCATTGGGTCGGCCACCGCCGTCACCCGGTAGTGATCGGGCAGTCCTTCCAACAGCCGCGCATGAATCGCCCAGCCGCTACGCCCCAGGCCGGCGATCCCAATTCCAACTTCCAATGCCACCCGTAGACCATAGCACGAATCGTGCACCACCGTCAGGACGGTCTGCACGTACCGGCCTGTCACCGCGCGAACCGTCCGGTCTTCGGCCGCCTGTCAATCCTCCACGCGAACGATTTCCGTAAGTTCGATTCGTTTACCGCGCCGGACTCCGGTGACCCTTACCACGTTGTCCCAAAGTGGCCGCACTATATCAGACATCATTCCTTCCGGGACGGAAATCTCATGTGGCAATCTGTTTTCGTCCTCGAGTTTAATCGTGCCCCGCTTGGTACCAATCACACTAGCATAGTGCAGGAGCCCCGTCACATTGACCGTTGGAGCCGGCAAGTCCACAGGGCCATCTTGTATACCCGGAGCAGTAGCGCGTGAGGCGATATCGCCAAGCTCGCGTCGTGGCTTCGTTAGTTCAACTCTGCGCTCCGGTTGACCGGGACGATGAGAAGTTAGGCCAACCAACCGTACGTATTCGCCGTCGGGTGCCAGTCTCTGGGCTAGCGCGGCAAAATTCCGCAGGTATGGGGGGTCCGGAATTCGACGGGCCAACTCGATTCCGTCGCTTTCTTGTACAACATCGAGGAGATCGAGAACCTCATCAATCACAGCCGATCTCTGATCATCAGGCCAAAATTCCATCTGTTCCCTTGGCTTTCCAACTTTCAAGGTAACAGCGAAACTCGCCGCCCGAGGCACGGATACGAATACTTCGAAAACGTCCTTGAGTCGGCTCTGAGGGCTTCCACCTTCACGGTAAGGCATTCCAAGTATGCGCTCCGCGGTACGCAGCACAAGCGCCTCAAAGTCCCGAACACGTCCCACAAATTCATTGCTGCTCGTGACACCGTAACCAACCGCTTCGCCAGCGATCGACATCTGTACCTCGCTTGCTTCCAATGCCAGGCCCCGCACGTCAAGATGCCGGCGGAAGTGGACCTGTTCCAGGAGATCACGAATCTCCTCCGCAATCTCTTCCGGGGCGTCCCCGGCAAGGCCCATCGCAAAGAGCCGCTCGGCGGTCCTGACTTCGTCGCATTCCAGGGCCAAGGAGCCGGCGCTCCGAAATAGCACGGACCGATCCGGCTCCGTGTCCCCGACGGCGTAGGCGGCCTCTCGTTCAAGTGTCATGGCCTTGTGGAATGCCTCGCGAGCGCCTTTGTGGTCGCCGCGATTGCGACTCAACTGACCTTCGTCAGCCCACTCCATAGCCTTGTTGTGAGTCGCTAGTACGTCGCTCATTGGTCCGCCATCCTGGCCAATGGTGTGCCGAACTCGACCACCACGACGATACCGGGAAGATTCCCTGAGGAGACGGAAATCTGACGAACTTTCTGCTTCACCCTAGCTGACACAGCGCGGCTGCTCCCCCTGCGAATTCCCGAAACCTCAAGTCGTGCCTTTTCAGTGAACGGCATGCTGGTGGAATCTCCCATCCAATAATCGAATCCCGTTCCCTTCCTCGATCGCTGCAGTACCGTGTGGCCGCGTGTGAGCCGCACAACCAGAATCGCGATGGCGCAGGCCCCGTATTCGGTAGCAACTCCTTCATCCGCCCAAGTGCGACGGTCACGATCATCTACCGCCCGCCACTGCAGGTCAAACACCCCACTCGCGTCACCATCAACGGTGATCCGCACTGGCCGAGGGTGGCTGCAGTCATCAAGACAGACCGCGGCCGCCTCTGCCATCGCGGCTCCCATCTGTGGGGAGAGTCCCGGCATGCCGCGTGCCAACTCGTCAAGGTCCGGAACCGCAGGTTGAGCCATCGGGCCGGCGAAAAACTGCGGTTCCGGCGCTCAGGCTACTCGGATTGGGTGAAGGCGGCGTCGAAGGCGATTTGGGAGGCGGTGAGGTCGGTGCGGCGCACGAAGGCGAGCGCTTCGGGGGCGCCCTGCTCGCGGTCCATGCCGCTGTCCTCCCACTCAATCGATAGCGGACCCTGGTAGCCGATGGCGTTGAGCGCCCGGAACACCCGCTCGAACGGCACCTCGCCGCGCCCCGGCGACACGAAGTCCCAGCCGCGGCGCATGTTGCCGAACTCCAGGTGGGAGGCCAGCGCGCCGTTGCGCCCGTTGTGGTTGCGCTGCGACTCCTTGACGTGGGCGTGGTAGATGCGGTCCGCGAAGTCGAGCACGAACTGCTCCGCGTCCACCGCCTGCCACACCAGGTGGCTGGGATCGAAGTTGATCCCGAACGCCGGGCGCCGGTCGACCGCCTGCAGCGCGCGCTCCGTGGTCCAGTAGTCGTAGGCGATCTCCGAGGGATGCACCTCCAGGGCGAACTTCACTCCCTCCTGATCGAACACGTCCAGGATCGGATTCCAGCGGTCGGCGAAGTCCTGGTAGCCGGCGTCGATCATCCCCTCCACCGCGGGCGGAAACCCGGCCAGCGCGTACCAGATGCCGGAGCCGGTGAATCCGGCCACGGTGGTGACGCCGAACTTCGCGGCCGCGCGGGCGGTGTCCTTCATCGCCTGCGCGGCGCGTTGGCGCACCCCTTCGGCATCGCCGTCGCCCCAGATTTCCGGCCCGACGATGCCCTGATGCCGGGCGTCGATGGGCGAGTCGCACACGCACTGCCCCACTAGGTGATTGCTGATGACGTGGCACTTCAGGCCGTGGCGCGCGAGCAGCTCGTGTTTGGCGGCGACGTAGCCGGGATCGGCCAGCGCCTTGTCCACCTCGAAGTGATCCCCCCAACAGGCCAGCTCCAGGCCGTCGAAGCCCCAGGCCTGCGCCTTCTTGCACAGTTCCGCCAGCGGAAGGTCCGCCCACTGGCCGGTAAACAAGGTTACCTCTCGTGCCATGCCTATACCTCCAGTTTGGTCCATTTGTCGGCGCTGGCGGAGCTGGCGACGCAGGCCGCAATAAAGGCCATGCCGCGCACTCCGTCATGCACCGTCGGGAAGTCGTGGTCCGGCGCCGGCTGTTCCCCGGCCAACCGCGCCTGCAACGCCAGTGCGAAGTTACGGTACAGATTGGCGAACGCCTCGACGAATCCCTCCGGGTGTCCCGGCGGCAGACGGGTATGCGCGGCGCTGGCCGCCGACAGCTCGCCGACGCCGGTGCGGCGCACCTCGCGATGCTTCGCCCCCCACTTGACGGTGAGCGTGTTGGGCTCCTCCTGCCGCCACTCCAATCCGGCGTCCGCGCCGTAGACGCGAATGGCGAGCGGATTCTCCTCGCCGGCGGAGATCTGACTCGCGTACAGCACGCCGCGCGCGCCCTGTTCCAGACGCACCAGGACGTTGCCGTCGTCCTCCAGCTTGCGGCCCTCCACGAAGGTGGTGAGATCGGCGCACAGCTCGGTAACGCGCAGTCCGGTCACGTATTCCAGCAGGTTCTCGGCGTGGGTGCCTATGTCGCCGATGCAGGAACTGGCGCCGGCGCGCGCCGGGTCGGTACGCCAGCTCGCCTGCTTCTGGCCGTCGGCCTCGATCAACTCGGAGAGCCAACCCTGCGGGTACTCCACCACCACCTTGCGCACCCGGCCGATCGCCCCGTTGCGCACCAGGTGGCGCGCCTCCTTGACCATCGGGTAGCCGGTGTAGTTGTGGGTCAGGCCGAACTGCAGCCCGGTGCGCTCCACCAGCGCCTGCAACTGCCGCGCCTCCGCCAGATCGAACGTCATCGGCTTGTCGCTCATCACGTGGAAGCCGGCTTCCAGCGCCGCCTTGGCCACCGGAAAGTGGACGTGATTGGGGGTGACGATGGACACGAAGTCCATGCGCTCGCCCGGCGGCAGCTTGGCCTCCGCGGCGATCATCTCCTGATAGGTGCCATAGACCCGACTCGGCGGCAGATAGAGCTCGGCGCCGGAGGCCCGCGACCGCTCGGGATCGCTGCTGAACGCCCCGCACACCAGCTCGACGTGACCGTCGAGGGCCGCCGCCATCCGGTGGACGGCGCCGATAAAGGCGTCCCGGCCGCCCCCTACCATTCCCATGCGAATTTTGCGACTCATGGCCCTATCCTACCACCGATGCGCCGCGCCGCGCACCCGGTCGTCCGTCGGCCGGTGGGTTGGGGTGGGCGGTGACCGGCGGGTTGGCAGGCGGCTGCGGCGACGGTCTGGCAAGCCTCAAGGTTTGCCGAACAGATCGTCGCGGCGGTTGGCGAGCAGCCCCAGCCGGTGCTGCTGATGGGCGATGGCGGCCGGGTCCAGGTCGGCGTGAATCACGCAGTCGAGCTCGGTCCAGGCGCGGGCCAGCACCTCCCCGTGCGGCCCCACGATCGTGCTGCCGCCGTGGCACTGCAACCCCTTGACCCAGTTCACGATGTCAGCCCCGGCCACGAACATGCTGTTGTCCATGGCGCGCGCCCGCAACGCCAGATCCCACTCGTCGAGTGGTCCCAGCCAGGCGGCAGGCACCAGCGCCAGCTCCGCCCCGCCTGCGGCCGCGGCGCGCGCCACTTCCGGGAAGCGGGTGTCGAAGCAGATCCAGCCGCCGGCCTTGACCCCGCCGACGGTGAACACCGGTACCTCGTCGCCGGCGGTGGCCCATGACTTCTCGGCGCCGAACAGGTGCACCTTGCGGTAGGTGGCCAGCAGCTCGCCGGTGGCGTCCACCACCACCATACTGTCGTAGAGCGCTCCGTCGGGCGCCCGCTCGGCCATGCCAAAGGCCACCGCGATGCCCGCCGCGGCGGCGTCTTCCCGGACCCGCGCCACCGACGGACCGTCTACCGGTTCGGCCTGCTCGGGTACCTCGTCGGCAGGAAGATAGCCGCTCACGATCAGCTCCGGAAACACGATCACGGCGCATCTCGCGGCCGCGGCTTCCTGAATCTGTTCGCGCATCCGCTTCAGGTTGTACGCCTTGTTGGCGGCATAGGCCAGAAACTGCCCGCACGCCACGCGCGTCATCTGCTGCATCCGTTCCTCCTTCGACGCCGGGTGCGCCGGTTCACGGGACAGCATACCGCGGGTGGGCGCCGAATGCAGCCGCCGGGGAAGCAAAGCGAAGTGAGCGAGCGGACCGACTTGGTACGCGGCTGGCTCAGGCCCGGCGCGCGATGCCCTTTACCGTGCCGTCGCGATTGAAGGTATAGGTCACGTCCGCCCACGTCACCCGGCGCATGAACAGGGAACGCACCGCGCTCACCAACGCCACCGCGCCGGCCAGCGGGGCCAGCGCCACCCACTGCAGGGGCGCGAAGGTTACCGGACCGGGCCGCGGCGCGATGATCAGCAGCGGGGCGGCGAGCAGGGCGAGGAGCAGCGCGGCGGCGCCGGCGGCCGGCCCCGCCCCCGGCGCCGCGCCGGCCAGAGCCGCCGCCAGCACCGCCAGCGCCGCCGCCGCCGCGGTCGCCAGCAGCAGCAGCGCGGCCACCGCGGCGCGCCACCAGGAGGGGGTGTAGAGCCGCACGTAGTACACTTGGCGGCTGAACCAGTCGATCAGTTCCGGCCAGCGGGCGATTGCCTCCTGCGTCGGCGACACGCACCAGGGCACGAACTCGCGGCGCGCGCCGTGGCGCTGCAGCAGGGTCTGCAAGGCCAAGTCGTCGGAGAGGCGGCGGCGCCAGTAGGCCGCTACCTGCAGCCGCTGCCAGTCGTTGCGACGGATTGCCCAGGTGCCCCCCCACACCACGCGCGACGTCGGCCACGCCGCCAACGTCGCCAAGTACGCCGACAGCACGGTGTGGACCCTCGCCGCCAGCCCGGGCGCCGCCGGCGCCAGCCAGCGGTAGCCGGTGGTCACGGTAACGCCGTGCGCCACCAGCGCCCCCACAAGGTGGCGCAGCAAGTCGGGGTGCGGCTCCACGTCGGAGTCGCAGAACGCGAACACCTCGGCCTGCGCCGGCGCCGTGTCCGCGGCGGCCAACAGGTTGTGAATCTTTTGGGAGCCGGCCCCGGCCAGCCCGGCCACCACGTGGCGGACGTGGCGATGGCGCGCAGCCAGCTCGGCGATCGGCGGCACCGCGGCGTCGGTCGCGCTTTCGGTGACGAAGGACACCAGCAGCGGGCGGTAGCGTTGCGCGGCGAACGCCGCCAGATGCCGCGCCAGGTGCTCGCCGCCGCCCTTGCACGGCACCACCAAGTGGACGGGCGGCGCGGGCGGGGGCAGCGCGGTGGGCGCGGGGGGTGGCGCGTCAGGCGTGACGTGCGCGAGCGGTGTGGCGGGCGGCCGGGAGCGCGCCGAAGTCAGCGGAGGCGGCGGCGCCGGCAGGACCGGCGCCTTGCGGCGGTAGCGGGCGCGCTGCCACCAACTCGCCAGCGGCGGCGCGAGTTGGCCCAGCCCGATGGCCGCGAACAGAAACGCCAGCAGGGTATCGCCGCCCGGCACCCGTTCAGTCCTGCGTCCCGGCGGCGGGTGGGGGGGATGCGCCGGGCGGAGGGGCCCCGTCGGGAGGGCGGGCCGCGTCCGGCGAGGAGGCCCCGTCGGGAGGGCGGGCCGCGCCGGGCGGGGAGGCCGCGTCCGGCGGGCGAGCCGCGTCAGGACCGGCGGCCAGCCAGCGGGCCAGCGCCTTGTCAGGGCGCCCCAGCTCTTCCAGGTCGGTGTAGTAGTAGTCCTCCCAGCCCTGCTCCGGCAGCCCGGCGAACAGCATCAGGTTGAGCGGGTAGTGTTCGCTGTCGCTGCAGCGGCGCAGGTCGTCGCGAAACAGGAAGGTGGGAACCCCGCGCGCTATCGCCACGCCCAGCTCCACCATCACCCCTTCGTCGGGAGGAGTACCGTTGACTACGGCAAAGATTGCGTCGCAGGTGAGCGCGTCGTTGAGGTCGCGCCGCGCTACGCGGTAGGCCCACCCCGGACTGGTCCGGTCGGCGTTGTTGCTTGCGAACGGCTCCCATACCTCGGCGCCGAGGGCCTCCAGCCGCGCCACGATGGGCGGCAGCAACACTGCCCCCTGCTGCGTCGAGAATCCGTACGGATTCGCCAGATAGATCCGCTTGCGTGCCATGCCGGGACGGTACCCGGCGCCGCCGCGCCCGGCAACGCACCACCACCCGCCCGCCACGCTGCGCCGCCGGTTGGGCGGCCAGATTCCCGCCCGGCGCGGTGTAACCTTTACGCAGGGGCGTGGTTCTACGAGTAGACCCTGGGAGGGGGATCTTCTAAGGAGCCGCGCTCGCGGACACCCCGCCCAGGTATGAGAATTGCCATCCGCCGGCCCCTGGGGTTTTACCTCCTTTACCCAGGGGCCTTTTTTTGCCCGAAATTCTTGCCGGAAAGCTAAAGCGGCGGCGACCGCCTGCCGATAATGAACAATGAGTCGGTGTAACCTTCTCCGGCAGACGTTGTTTGCCTTGCATAGCTTGAGGGATTCGAGCTCGTCCCCAAGCGCACCGGCTGCCATCCAGGGCCCCTGGGGTTTCACCTCCTTTACCCAGGGGCCTTTTTCTAGTGCCTCCGCGCGGCGCGGGCGGGGCCAAGCTGAGACGACGGCCCGGCCCATTTGTGCGCGCGCCGCGGTCTCCTCTATACTCCGGGCGCGACATGGCCACTCACCGCCGGAACGCCGCCGCGGTAACTGCCGCGCAACTGTACTACCTGCCGGTCACTACCCGCGTACCGCTGAAGTTCGGCCCGGAGGTCACTACCTCGGTAACCTGCGCGCGCGCCAGCGTCGAGCTGCGCGGCAGCGGCGCGGGAAGCGCGGTGGGCTGGGGCGAAACGCCCCTCAGCGTGCACTGGGTGTGGCCGAGCCCCCTCCCCTTCGCCGAACGATTGCAGGCGTTGCGCACTCTCACCGAAGCGATCGCCCGCGCCTGGCCGGAGGCGCCGGAGCCGGGGCATCCGCTGGAGATCGGCCAGCGCTTCATCCGCGGCCGCCTGCCGGAGCTGCTGACCGCGGCCAATCGCACGCGGCCGCCGGACGCGGCGATTCCCTGGCTCGCCGCCCTGGTCTGCGCCTCCGCGTTCGATCTGGCAACCCACGATGCCTACGGCAAGCTGATGGGCTGCCCCACCTACGACACCTACGGCGCCGACTACCTGAGCAGCGATCTTGCGGCGCTGCTCGACGACCCCGCCTTTGCCGGCCGTTACCCCAGCGACTACCTGGCGCCGGCGCGCCGCCGGCTGCCGGCCTGGCACATGGTCGGCGGCCTCGACCCGCTCACGCCCGATGAACTTACCGGCGCGGAGCCGGACGACGGCTACCCGGTGCTGTTGGAGGATTGGATCCGCAGCGACGGCCTGCAGGCGCTCAAGATCAAGCTGCGCGGCAACGACGCCGAGTGGGACTACCGGCGGCTGGCCGCGGTAGGAGCCATCGCGGCGCGCCACCGGGTGCTCTGGCTGTCCGCGGACTTCAACTGCACGGTGACCGAACCCGCCTACGTCAACGAGGTTCTCGACCGCCTGCGGGACTGCGAGCCGCGTACCTACGCCTCGATCCTGTACGTCGAGCAGCCGTTCCCCTATGACCTGGAGCAGCATCGGATCGACGTGCGGTCGGTGGCCGCCCGCAAGCCGCTGTTCATGGACGAGAGCGCGCACGACTGGACGCTGGTGCGGCTCGGACGCTCGCTCGGCTGGAGCGGGGTAGCGCTGAAGACCTGCAAGACGCAGACCGGCGCCATCCTCAGTCTGTGCTGGGCGCGCCACCACGGCATGACCCTGATGGTGCAGGACCTGACCAATCCGATGCTGGCGCAGATCGCGCACCTGCAGCTCGCGGCCCACGCCGGCACCATCATGGGAGTGGAAACCAACGCCATGCAGTTCTATCCCGCCGCCTCCGCGCCCGAAGCGCTGGTGCATCCCGGCCTCTACCGGCGGCGCGGCGGCCACGTGGACCTGGCATCCCTCACCGGAAGCGGCTTCGGCTACCGCATCGGCGAGATCCGGCGCACGTTGCCCGCCGCCACGGTCTAAGCAAGCAGGGACCGGCGCCGGGCTACTCCTCGGCGGCCTCCACGACGGCCAGCGCGGCCTCCAGTCGGGCAGTCGCGGCGCGCGCGTGGCGCTGCCGTGCATCGGCGTCCCAACCCAACTCCGCGGCCAGCAGGCCGGCAACCCGCGGCACCGCCGCCAAGGCCGCCCGGCAGTCCAGGAACGCCAGGCGGGTGCGGCGCGCCAGCACGTCCTCCACGGTGCATGCCGCCTCGTGGCGCGCCGCGTACACCACCTCAGCCTCCAGGTAGGGGTGGTTCGGCGCCAGCCGCGCGCCGAAGCCGGCACCGGCAAGCTGCGCCACCGCCTCGGCGCGGTCGCCGAAGGCGCGGTCCAGGTGGCGGGCGACGTCGGGCGCAAGCCGGTGCCGGCGCTGCAGGCCGGGCGCGTCCGGGCGATAGCCGGCGGCGCCGAGCAGCGGCGTGGAGCGGGTCTGCGACGCGCGGCCCGGGCCGAAGCCGCCGGCCTCGACCACCTGGTTCACGGCGTGCACGGCCATCACCCGGTAGGTCGTCCACTTGCCGCCCGCCACCGTGATCAGGCCGCTACGGCTCACGGTCAGGTAATGGTCGCGGGTCAGGGCCGCGGTATCCCGGCGCTGCCGCCGGCCGCCGGCGACCCGCCGCGGCGGCGCGGCAATCAAGGGGCGCAGCCCCGACCAGGCCGCGGTTACGTCGCCGGCGCGCACCGGCATGTTCAGATAGTTGCGCAGGTGCGCCAGCAGGTAGCCCACCTCGCGGCGCGACGGCAGCGGCTCCGCGGTCACCTGCGCGTCCACCTCGGTGGTGCCGGCCAGGAGCTGCCCGTGCCAGGGCAGCACGAAGATCACCCGGCCATCCTCGGTGCGGGGAATGAGGAAGCCGGTGTCGGGGGCCGGGAAGCGCGCGCCGAGCACCAGGTGGGCGCCGGCGCTGACGCGCAGCAGCGGAGCCTCACCGGCATCGTCCAGGCGCCGCAGGTGGTCGACGTAGGGCCCGGCGGCGTTCAGCACGACCCGCGCGCGTATTTCCCAGGCGGCGCCGCTGAGGCGGTCGCGCACCGCGGCGCCGGTGAGCCGGCCCGATCCATCCTTGAGCAACCCCTCCACGGCGACGTAGTTAGCCAGCGCCGCGCCGTGCTGCGCCGCGGTCAGAGCCAGCGCCAAGTTCATGCGCGCGTCGTCGAACTGGCCGTCGTAGTACACCACCCCGCCGCGCAGATGGCGCGGCGGCCCGTGGCCGCGCACCTGCTCGCGCAGGTAGGGGAACCGCTCGTGCGCCCGCTCGCGCGGCACGAACTCGGAGCGGCGCAGCGCGTAGCGGCCCGCCAGCCGGTCGTACAGGTTGAGGCCGATTCGATAGTAGGGCTGCTGGTACAACTGATAAAGCGGCACGAAGATCGGCAACTCGCGCACCAAGTGCGGGGCCAGCTCCAGCAGCGCGGCCCGCTCCCGCAGGGCCTCGCGCACCAGCCGAAACTGGGAACGGTCGATGCGCCGGACCGCCTGCTCCAGATAGCGCACCCCGCCATGCACCAGCTTGGTGCTGCGGCTGCTGGTGCCGCCGGCGAAGTCTCCGCGCTCCGCCAGGGCCACGCGCAGGCCGCGGGTGGCGGCGTCCAGGGCGCAGCCGCAGCCGGTGGCGCCGCCGCCGATCACCAGCAGGTCGAAGCGCTCCTCGCGCAGCCGCCGCAGGTGGCCGGCGCGCGTCACGCGCCGCTCCGGCGGCGCCGCGGCGGCGGGTGAACGAGGCGGGCGGAGGGGCCGCCGGCGGCCGGGCGGTCAGGAAAGGGCGCGGCGGTCAACCGGCGGGCTCGGTCGCGGGCTGGCTGCCGGAGCGGGCGCGGCCCACGGCGTCCGCCCAGCCGGCCAGCAACTGCTCGCGGGTGGCCGCGGCCATGCGCGGCTCGAAGCGCCGTTCGGCGCGCCACAGTTCGGCGGCCGCGGAGCGGTCGGGCCAAATCCCGACTGCCAGGCCGGCCAGCAGGGCGGCGCCCCAGGCGGTGGTTTCCAGATTGGCCGGGCGCACCACCGGCAGATCCAGCAGGTCGGCCTGCAGTTGCAGCAGCAGATTGTTGGCCGCGGCGCCGCCGTCTACCCGCAGCTCGCACAGCGGGGCGCCCAGGTCGCGCTCCATGGCGCGCACCACGTCCACCACCTGGTAGGCGATTGCCTCCAGCGCCGCGCGCGCCAGGTGGGCGGCCGTGGAGCCGCGGGTCAGACCGGTCACCGTGCCGCGCGCCGCCTGATCCCAGTAGGGGGCGCCCAGGCCGGCGAACGCCGGCACCAGGTACACACCGCCGGTATCGGGCACCGAGGCCGCCAACTCCTCCACCTGCGCGGCGCCGGAGATCACTCCCAGGCCGTCGCGCAGCCACTGCACCACGGCGCCGCCGATGAACACGCTGCCCTCCAGGGCGTACTCGCGGCGGCCGGCCAGTTGCGACGCCACCGTGGTGAGCAGGCGGTTGCTCGAACGCGGCGCGGCGGCGCCGGTGTGCGCCAGCAGGAAACAGCCGGTGCCGTAGGTGTTCTTGGCCAGCCCCGGCGCGAACAGGGCCTGCCCGACCGCCGCGGCCTGCTGGTCCCCGGCGATGCCGGCCAGCGGTACCGGTGCGTCCAGCAGTTCGGTCAGTTCGCCGTAGACTGCGGAGGAGTCGCGCACCTGCGGCAGCACCGCGGCCGGCACTTGCAGCAGGGCAAGCAGATCTTCATCCCAGCACCCGCGATGGATGTCGTACAGCAGGGTACGGCTGGCGTTGGTGGCGTCGGTGAGGTGCAACGCCCCGCCGCTGAGGCGAAACGCCAGCCAACTGTCGACGGTGCCAAATGCCAACTCGCCGGCCGCGGCGCGCTGCCGCGCCCCCGGTACGTGGTCGAGGAGCCAGGCCAGCTTGGTGCCGGAGAAGTAGGCGTCCAGCACCAGCCCGGCGCGCTCATGGAACAGGCCGCCGTGGCCGGCCGCGGCGAGCCGCTCCACCGCGGCGCTGGTACGGCGATCCTGCCACACGATGGCGCGGTGCAGCGCCGCGCCACTCCGCCGGTCCCAGAGGAGGGTGGTTTCGCGCTGGTTGGCGATCCCCACTGCCGCCACCTCGTTCGCGGTCGCGCCGGCCGCGGCCACCGCCTCGCGCGCCACCGCCACCTGACTGGAAAGGATTTCCTCGGGGTCGTGCTCCACCCAACCTGCCTGCGGGAAGTACTGGCGAAACTCCCGCTGCGCGACCGCCACCACGCTCCCGGCGGCGTCGAACAACAGCGCCCGCGAACTGGTAGTGCCCTGATCGAGGGCCAAGACGAACCGGCGCATGGCGGGCTCAAACCTAAACCGGCGGGCGGGCTCCCGCAACACCGCCCGCCCCGCTTCGCCGCCCTCCCCCGGTGGCTCCGGGGCGCTCCGGGCAGCCGGCCGCCCAGAGCGCGGCAGGAGACGGCGAGCGGGGCGCGGGGCGGCGCAAGGCGGGCGGCAGCCGCCGTTGACGGGGCGCGCGCGGCCGGCTATACACTAAAGGCGAGCCGCCACCCGGCGCCGCGAGCCCCCGGGCCGTCAGTTGCCCGCTCGCGCCGCCATCTTCCCGGCGTCAAGAACGAACCGTTACCGCAGGAGTTGCAATGAGTACCGTACGTGTTGGATTCAACGGCATGGGCCGCATCGGCAAGAACGTGATGCGGGTAATCGTCGAAAAGCTGAACGACCGCTTCGCCATCGTGGCCGGCAACGATCTGGTGCCCGCCGGCGACATCGCCGCCAGCCTTCCCAAGGACTCGGTCTACGGCCGCTTCCCGGCGCCCGTGGCGCAGACCGGCGACGACCGCATCCGCGTGGGCGATCACGAGCTGACCATCTACGCCGAGAAGGACGCCGCCAACGTTCCCTGGGGCGACCACGGCGTGGACATCGTGTTCGAGTGCACGGGCTTCTACCTGAGCACCGCCAAGGCCGGCGCCCACCTGCGGGGCGGCGCCAAGCGGGTTATCGTCTCGGCGCCGTGCACGGACGACACCGACACGGTGGTGGTGGGCGTGAACCACGAGACCATCGCCGCCGACCGCAAGATCCTGTCCAACGCGAGTTGCACCACCAACTGCCTGGCGCCCATGACCAAGGCGGTGGACATGACCTTCCCGGTGCAGGCGGGGCTGATGAGCACCACCCACGCCGCCACTGCCACCCAGAAGGTGGCCGATACCTTCGGCGGCGGCAAGAACCGCGCTACCCTGAACAACGTGATTCCGGCCAGTACCGGCGCCGCGGTCGCGGTGGGCAAGGTGCTGCCCCACCTCAACGGCAAGCTCAACGGCACCGCGTTGCGGGTGCCCACCGACACCGGCAGCGTGGTGGAGGCGGTCTACCTGATCGACGGCGCCCCGTCGGCGGCGGAGGTGGTGGCCGCCATGCAGGCCAACGCCGAGCGCATCAACGCCAGCTCCCTGCTCGGTCAGGTGATCACGGTCAACAACTACTACGAGTGCTCCCGCGACTGCGTCGGCGAGCCCTACTCCTCAATGGTCTCCGACAACGTGCTGGTGGTGCCCGCCGCCGGCGGCTCCCTGATCAAGGTCACCAGCTTCTACGACAACGAAATGGGCTTCAGCCACCGCATGGCCGAACTGGCCCTGATCCTCGCCGCCGACTAACCCCCTGCGGTCCCAGGAGCGTTGGTGGAGCACCTGGAAACCAACGAGATGATTCGCTTGGGTCCGTTCGATGCTGCTCCGTGCGGCAACGCCGAGATGGAAGATCTCGACTTTGAGCGGATGGCGCAGTTCATCCGCACCGCGCGCCAAGTTCGACAGTTCCCGCTTCCGGAGGGGACGCCGCCGCCGCAATTGTTGGAGCACCTGAATCTGCTGAACGGAGACCGGATCACCAACGCTGCGGTGTTGTTGTTTGGCAAGAAGCCGCAACGATACTTGATTTCCTCCGAAGTCAGGTGCGCTCATTTTCACGGAACCGAGGTCGCCAAGCCGATTCCTGCGTACCAAGTGTACAAGGGTACCGCCTTTGATCTGGTGGATCAGGCGACCGACTTCGTGCTCAGCAAGATAAACCGATCGATCGGCACCAGGGCGACGAGTGCACGGGCGCCCAGAACGTACGAGATTCCAGTGGAGGTGGTAACCGAAGCCGTGGTCAACGCCGTGGACCACCGCGACTACACGGACAAAGGTAGCGTACAGGTCATGCTGTTCTCAGACCGCATGGAGGTCCGGAATCCCGGCCGGCTGCCGCCGCCGCTGACGCTGGACAAGCTGCGCGAAGCGCATCGATCAGTGCCCGCCAACCCGTTACTCGCAGAGTCACTGTACTTGATGGAGTACGTTGAACGCATGGGGACGGGAACGCTGGACATGATCCGACGTTGCGTTGCCAAAGGACTCCCGGAACCTGAGTTCGCCGTCACCGACGGATTCGTCACGACCGTATGGCGGGAGGCGGCCAGGGCGGGAGCCTCCGCGGAGGGCCATGCTGGGGGCCATGGGGGCCATGCTGGGGGCCATGCTGCGCCATCGGATAAAGACGCCGCTCTGCTTCGTACCTGCCTCGATGGCCCCGTTCCCGCTGAATATCTGTTGGCGGCTAGCGGCTACACCTACCGCACCGGCTACTTCCGCAGGTGGATCGAGCGACTCCAGCGTGAAGGATTGCTGGAAATGACAGTTCCGCACACGCCGCGTAGCCCGGCGCAGAAGTACCGGCTTACGGCGAAGGGGCGGCAGGCGATTGCGGCTGCCGACACGAACACCCCGCGTCCGAAGCGCATGCAATGACCTTCGGCCCTATTGCATCACGTAAAGATCTAACCGTAGGCAGGGCATGCCTCATGTAAGAATCTAACCGAAGGGAGGCGAAGAATACAGGGGGCGGTGGGCGGCGGAGACATGCGGCATCCAGTCCCGCGTTGCGGCCCCTGTGGCGGGTGGCGTCGCATGTCCGGCTGCGTTGGTGCCATAAGAGCCAGGTCGCAGATCGGCTTGTTGGCCACTGTGCACCGTTACGTAACGGAGGGCCGAGAGCCTCAGCCGCCGCGCCGCGCGAGTGCGGCTCACCGCAGTGCCAGTCGCTGGCCCCCGGTCGGGTACAGGAGGGCATCGCGGGCGGGCGCCGCCCGTTTTTCAACAGTGCACCGTTACGTAACGGGCCTCGCGGCCGCGCCAAGTGGCCCAAACTGCCCGCAGGCCGCCGGGGGTGGGTCAATTTCCGAGCGGCGCACGCGCACTGCCTGGCGGGCCGACAGCGTCAATCCTTATTGAGCACCGTTACGTAACGCTGGCAGCCACAGCAGGCAACAAGCCGTAGCGCGCCCTCGCGGCCGCATGCCGCCCCCGGTCGTGCGGACTGGCCAACCACCGGCAGCCCCACTCAGCGCTTACGACTGGCCAGGTGCGGCGGTTTGCTGCCATTCAGACGATCCAGCTTCTCGGACCAGCTCGTCAGCTCCTGCTTCAACTCCACCGGATGCAACGCCGCGTACTGCTCCCGCAGACGGGTCTTCACCGCCTCGCTCACCCCCTCGGACCGCAACATGCGCTGATACGGTGTCTGCGGGTCATCGTAGATGCGCCGCACCTTGCTGCCCGTGCGCGTCTTCCGCACCAGCTTCATCGACGGGTAGAAGTAGTTCTCCAGCAGGCACAGCGTCCGGTACAGCGCGTTGAGCGCGGCCAGTTCGGGCGCCGTGTCATAGCGCCAGTAGCCGACCGCGCGGCGCACCACGTGGCCATTCTTCTGCTCCACGTAGCAGGTGTCGTTCTTGCGATAGGGCCGACTCCGCGTGAAGGTGATGCCGTGCGCGGCGCAGTAGCGCACCAGATGGTGATTGATGAACTCGCTGCCGTTGTCGGTGTCGATGCCCTGCAGCGGGATCGGCAGACTGCGGCGGGCCGCGTCGATGGCGGCATGGGTCCAGCGTTGCGCCTTGTTCTGCAGCCCGTACAGGTCGATCCAGCCGGTGGCGACATCGGTCATCGTGAGGGTCTGGCAGTAGTCGCCGGCGGCGTCGCCTCCGTCGTGCGCCACCAGGTCGATCTCGAAGAAGCCGGGCGCCTGCTCGTTCCAGTCAGCAAAGGTACGTACCGGGACCTGGTGCTTGAGCAGACTGCCCGCCTGGGTGCGGGCACGCCCCTTCAGACGCAGGCCGGCGCGCTCGTCTTGCAACAGCCGGTCGATGGTGGCCGGGCTGATGGTCAGCAGCTTGCTGCGAACCTCGGCGCTGAGCTCGAACCCGCGGCACGAATTGAGCTGCGGCAGCATGGTGCGCAGCACCACCACCAAGCGCCGACCGCACATGCAGTCGAACAGGTACCAGATCGCCTTCAGGACCGCCAGCACGGCTTGGTCGTAGCGCCTTGGCCGCTGCCGCCGCTGCCGCCGCTGCGGCGTCCGGGGGCGGCCCACGACCAGCCTGACCCACTCGCCTTCGAGGCGCACCCAGCGGACACGGCCCCATGAGTTGAGCAGATGGATGGCGTACTTGCGCTGGTAGCCGGTGTTCGCTACGAACTCGTCGAGTATGCGCCCCTTCTCCCGCTTGCCGGCAGCGCGGTACCGCCGCGCCACCTCATCAGTCAGTGATCTCCGTCCGTCCATCGTCAGCCCCATCTCCGTCGCGGCCTCCTCTGCTCTCAGAGGGAGCCCCCGGCCGGCCCCCGGAGGCCAGCCGCTACGGTTAGATTTTTAGATGATGCACGCTGTCGCTACGGTTAGATTTCTGATGATGCAATGCGTCGGCTCGACAGAGGGGCGGCCGGGGGTTACTCTGGTGGGGCGATGTTGACGGGGGAACAGGTCGAGGCGTATCGGGACGAGGGGTATCTGCGGGTCTCCAACATCTTTACGGCGGAGGAGCTGGAGGAGTTGGAGCGGGAGATGGACGGGATCGTCGAGGAGTGGTGGGGAGAGGAGAGCATCGGCTGGAAGGGGCCGTGGCGCGACCACTACCTGCCGGCGGGGGAGCAGGAGAACACGCGCGCCGTGTTCATCGGCAATCCCCAGTTCTACTCGGCGGCCTGGGGGCGGATTATCTTTCACCGGCGGCTCACCGAGTGCGTGCGCGCCCTGGTGGGCTCGCCGGCGCAATGGCACGGCACCATCCTGCACGCCAAGCCGCCGGAGCGCGGCACGCCGTTTCCGATGCACCAGGATTACCCGTTCTACCCGCACGACGGGCCGGACTTCGTGGATTGTCTGCTGCATCTGGACGACGCACCGGAGGCGAGCGGCTGCCTGCAGGTGGTTCCCGGTAGCCACAAGGATGGGCCGCTGGAACACGTCACCGGTGACCACACCCGGCCCTACCTGCCGCCGGAGAAGTATCACCCCGACAAGACGCCGTCGGTGGCGGTGCCGGCCAAGGCCGGGGACGTGGTGTTCTTCAGCTACCTGACGATCCACTGGTCGGCGATGAACCGTACCGACCGCTGGCGCCGCTCGGTGCGCATCGGCTACCACAACGCCGCCATGCGCCCCACCTTCGTGAAGCCGACCGATCCCTACAACAACCTGGTGGTGGCCGGTCTGAAGCGCCGCGGGCAGCAGTCACGCATCACCTACAAGGTGACCGGGCAGGGCCAGGAGCAGCACCTCAAGCAGCCGGCGCGCTCATAGGGGTTGGCGCCGCCGCCGCGCCGCGGCGGGTCAGCGAACCTGCAGTATCACCTTGCCGACGTTGCGGTAGGCGGCCACCACGGCATGCGCCTGCTCCGCCTCCCGCACCGGCAGGACTGCGTGAATCACCGGCAGAATTTCGCGCGCCGCCAGAGCGGCGCCGAAGTCGCGTTGGAAGCCGGCGCTGATGGCTGCCTTCTCGTCCGCGCTACGCGAGCGTAGCACCGAACCGATGATCCGCTGCCGCTTGCGCATCAGGTCGCCGATGCGCAGTTCCGCGACGTTGCCGCCCAGCGTGGCGATGCACACCAGCCGCCCGCGCAGGCGTAGGAGCTGCAGGTTGCGCGCCAGATAGTCGGCGCCGACGCAGTCCAGAATCACGTCCACGCCGCCGGTAGCGGCGCCGATCACCTGCGCCCAATCCTCGGTCGCGTGGTTCGCGGTTACCTGCGCGCCGAGTTCGCGGCAGGCCGCCAGCTTGGCCGCCGAGCGCGCCGTTACGCACACCGTGGCGCCGGCGCGGCGGGCGAGTTGGATGGCGGCGGTGCCGACGCCGCTGGCGCCGCCGTGAATGAGCACCGTCTCGCCGGCGGCCAGCCCCGCTTCCATGAACAGATTGACGTAGGCGGTGAGAAACACCTCCGGCATCCCGCCGCCTTCGACGAAGCTCAGCGCCTCCGGCAGCGGCATCAGATAGCGCGGGTCCGCGGCTACCGCTTCGGCGTAGCCGCCGCCAGGCAGAATCGAGCACACCCGGTCGCCGGCGGCGAAGCCGTGCGCGCGCGGCCCCGCGGAGGTGACCACGCCGGCCATCTCCAGTCCCAGGTAGGGCGAGGCTCCGGGCGGCGGGTCGTAACCGCCGCGGCGCTGCAGCAGGTCGGCGCGGTTCACGGCGGTGGCGTGAATCCGCACCATCACCTCATGCGGCTGCGGCTGCGGGTCCGCCACCTGGCGCCACTCCAGCGGCGCGTCCTCCCCCTCTCCTACGACGATGGCATACACGCCGCCACCTTAGCATATGCGGCGCCCCCGCCCCGCGCCGCGCGGCGGCGTGACGGCGCGGCAGCTTCCGGTGGGAGCACCCGCGCTCCCGCGACACGCGGCGGCTCGGCGGCGAAGCAGCTTTCGGGGTGGGCGGGCGCCCAGGCTGCGCCCCTCGGCGAGGCCATTCCGCTATACTTGTCCGCACATGGGAATCGTTGGCCGCAGCCTGCCCGCGGTGGCCGCGGCGCTGATCGTTGGGGCCGGGCTGTGGGCGTACGCCGACCAGCTCCTGCCGGCGGCGGTGCGCCCGGCCGCGGCGCGCTGGCACGCCACCGGCACGGTCACGTTGCGCGGCGCCGGGATGCCGTGGCGGGTCGGTATCCAGGTTGGCCACCTGCACTCGGCTGAACTGCCGGCGGAGTTGGCCCGGCTGCGCACCTCCACCGGGGCCTACGCCGCTGGCGTGCCGGAAGTGGAAATCAACCTGGCGGTGGTGCACGCCGCGGCGGCGCTGCTGGAGGCGGAGGGAGTCGAGGTCGAGGTGTTGCCCGCCACCATCCCGCCCGGCTTCGACGCCGACGCGTTCGTGGCGGTCCACGCCGACGGCAACAACAACGCCACGGCGCGAGGCTACAAGGTCTCCCCGCCGTGGCGCGCCTCGCCCGCGTCCCGGCTGCTGGTCGCCGCGCTGCACGAGCACTACGGGCAGGCGACCGGGCTGCCGGTGGACCTGAACGGGGTGACCTACAACATGCGCGGCTACTACGCCTTCAGCTACTACCGCTACCGGCATGCCATCGCCGATACCACGCCGGCGGCGATCCTGGAGCTGGGCTACGTGAGCAACGACGAGGACCGCGCGTTCCTGCGCGAACAGCCCGAGGCCGCGGCCCGGGGGCTGGCTGCCGGCGTCCTCGCCTACCTGGAGCGCCGCAATCCCTTTGACCGCTGGGAGACGCTGCCGCCGCTGGTGCCGATCGTGCTGCGAACGCCGCCCGGCGGGGTGGCGCTGTATGCCTCCCGCGACCGGCGCTCCACGGTACGCAGCCGATTGCGGCCCGGCGAACTGCTGTTCGCCTCCGGCGAGGTGGACGGCTGGTACGACGTGCGGGTACGCGGCAGCTACCGCAACTTCGGCTGGGTAAGCGCCGCCGACCTGGAGGCGGCGCGCGCCGAGTCGCGGCCGGACCCGCCGCCGGACCGCTCCGCAACAGTAGCTCCGGTCCGCGCCCCGGGATGATGCCCGCCGGCCACGGCCCCGGCCGCCGCGCCGGCGCCCCGCGCACGGGGCGCGCCCCGGACGAACCCGCCGGGCACAGGCGGATGCGGCGCGCACTGCGATAGGGCCGCGTCGTGGTTCGGGAACCGCGCGAGCCAAACGCGGTCGAGGAGTGGCTGCTGGCCTCGGAAGCGGCCGCCGCGGCGGCTGCCGGACGCCCCATCATCGCCGGCACCGAGAAGCTGGTGGCGTGGAGCGGCGGCGCGCCGCGGCGCACCGACCTGGCGCTGGTGTACCTGCACGGCTACACCGGCTGCCGGCAATCGCTGGCGCCGGTGCCGGAACAAGCCGCGGCGCGCCTGGAGGCCAACGTCTTTCTTACCCGGCTGGCCGGCGGCGGGCTGGGCGCGGACGCTATCGGCGACGCGACCCTGGCCGACTGGCAGCGCGACGCGGAGGAAGCGGGCCGCATCGGCGCCGTTATCGGGCGGCGGCTGGTGGTCGTGGGGATGTCCACCGGCTGCCCGCTGGCCGCGTGGTGGGTAGCCCGGCACCCGGAGACCGCGGCGCTGGTGATGCTGTCGCCCAACTTCTGGCCGCGCAACCGGGGCGTGAGCCTGTTGTTGACGCCGGCCGGCCCCTTGCTGGCGCGCCTGCTAGTGGGCCGCTACCGCGATCTTTCCGGCAACAACGAGATGGAGGATCGCTACTGGACCACCCGCCACCACTCCCGCTCCCTGATACCGATGATGCAGGCGGTGCGCCTGGGACTGCGCAGCCCGCTGGAGCAGATTCGCTGCCCGGTATTGGTGGTCTACACCGAGCAGGACCGCGTGGTGTCGGTACCGGCGATCAAGCGCGCCTACGAGCGGATTGGCAGCACGCGCAAGCAACTGCTGGAGCTCCCCGGCGCCCAGCACCACGAACTTGCCGGGACGATTCAGGACCCGGCCACGGTACCGGCGCTCACGGGCATCATCACCCGCTTCCTGCGGGACGAACTGCTGCGCCGCCCGGCGTCCTTCTAGGCACTCCGGGGGCGGCCCGCGGCGCGGCAGGGGCGGCGGCTCACTGCGGGGGCGGGAGGATGCCGCCGGCCAAGGCGGCGCTGCCGTTTGCGGCGTTCGCGGCGGCCGCGGCAAGCGACCGGCCGCCGCCGGCTGCCAGCAGGGCCGCGATCTCCCGTTCCGCGTGGCCGCGTGAGGAGTTGGCGACCAGCGCCAGCAGCCGGCGCAACTCGGCGCGATCCTCCAGCCGCGCCAGCGCCGGCGCCGTCTGCTTCAGATTCCGGAACCCGCGCTTCACGTTGAGGCGCAGGCCGGGCGTCCGGCTGCTGCCGCGGATCCCGCTCTCCAGGGAGCGCAGGTAGTAGTAGGCGGCGTCGAGGTCGGCGCAGATACCGCGCCCCGCGGCTTGGCGGGCAATCTCGTCCTTGATCAGTTCCTGCGTGCGGTCGAGGTTGGTGCCGCTCCGATAGGTCACCCGCAACGGCACGCTCACCAGCGCCTCGCCCTCCACCGTGTATCCGGTCAGCCACTGGGTGTAGAAGCCGTGCTCCACCACGATCGGCGTGGAACGGGGGATGAAGCGCATGCGCCGCAGCTCCTCGACGTGGCCGGTCAGGCGCGCGATCTCCTGCTGCAGGCCTAGGTCGCCCGGTTCCTGCGCCAGCCGGCGGCGTAGCGGCGGCAGAAGCTCCTCCTCAAACAGCCGGATCGCCTGCGATAGCGGCAGCTTGATGCGGTTGGCCGCAATCAGTTCCTGGTCCGCCTCCGCTTCGATGCCGTAGGGAGGAGCGGCCTGATCCGCGGCGCGCCACGTCGCCGCCAGCGCCCGCGCCGGTTTCCGCAGCAGGCGCGGCAGCTTGTCGGGGTGAAACCGCCCCAGCGGCGCGTAGGTGTCGTCGCGGGCGGCGTGCTTGCGCAGCGCCCGCACCACGATGCGCGCCAACTCGCGCGACGTCGCCGCCGGGGTCGCCTCCGGCTCAAACAGCGCTCCGCCGCCGCGCAGCATCAGTTGCTGGAACAGCTCCTGCGCCCGCCGGTAGCCGGCGTCGCCGGTGATCACGTCGCGCTGATCGACCGAGATGCCCGCCGCCAGCAGTTCCTCCAGCAGCGCCAGGCCGGCGCCGGCGCAATCGCGGGCGCGGCGGTACAGGCGCGGCGCCGGAGTACCGCTGGCGCGCAACCCGTCGAGGATGAGCAGGGCCAGCGAGAAGCGGGCGGCAACGAGCCCGAACACGTCGTCCAGGTTCTTCAGGCCGGCGAAGCGGCGTTCATCCTCCGCCACGCGCGCGGCGAGGTAGGCTTCCTCCCGTTCGAGGCGGCGAATCGCCGCACTCCAGGATTCTTCCAGGCCACGTGGGGCCGGCTTCTCCACCCGGCTACCGTGCCGCCGCAGCCCGCGACCGTCAACCGCGCCGGCGCCGCAGGCCTGCCGCCCGCCCGCCCACCGCCCGCCACAACCGCGCCCGCGCGCCGGTCCGCGCGGCTGCTACAGGCCGGCCAGTTCCTCCTCGCCCACCACGATGCCGCCGGCGCGCCGCGCCCCGGCGGGCTCAATGGCAGGTTCGGTCCCTTCCACCGCGCGCAGATGGCGCAACAGCCGCCGCCGCAGGCGCTCGGACACCGCGGCGTGCTCCGTGCTGCCGGCGAGGTTATGCAACTCGTAGCGGTCGGCCTGCAGGTCATACAGGTACTGCTCCCGGTAGCGGTCCGCGCCGGGCCGTTCGGTGGGCGACACCCCCGGCGCGTGGACGCCGTACTTCCAGCGCACCGTGCGCACCGCGCGGCCCACCTGCGACTCGCTGATCTGCACGAACACGTCGTCGGGCCAGGCGGCGCGCGCCGCCGGATCGGTCAGCAGCGGCAGCACCGAGCGCCCGCGCATCGCCGCGGGCGGGGTGATGCCGGCGGCGTCCAGCAAGGTGCGCGGCAGGTCGATCAGACTGGTGAGCTCTCGCACCCGCCCGCCGCCGTCGAAGCCGGGGCCGGCCAGCGCGGTCGGCAGCCGGATCGAGCTCTCGTGGCAGGAGCGCTTGTACTCGCCGTTGCGGGTCTTGAAGTGGCAGCCGTGGTCGCTGGTGTACAGCAGCACCGTGGACCGCAGCAGATCGAGGCTGCGCAGCGCGTCCTGCAGCCGCCCCAGCGCTTCGTCGAGGCGCTTGACCATGCCGTAGTAGCCGGCCAGGTGGCGGTGAGTGGAACCGCCGAGCGCCGCCAGGTCGGGCGGTACCCAGGCGCCGGTGTAGGCTTCCTCGTAGCCGGTGGGCGCCGGGTAGTCGTCGCGGCTGTTCTGAAAGTGCGGTTCGATGAAGGAGATGAACAGGAAGAAGGGCTCCGCCTCGCGGGCGCGGGCGTCCACGTAGCGAATCGCGGCGTCGGCCACGGCGTCCACCCGGTAGCCGGGCAGGTCCACCGCGGCGCCGGCGGCGTCGAACATGCGCGTGCGGTAGGCGTCGGAGGTGAACTCCAGCACGTTCGAGGCCAGCCAGTCGCGGTAGCCGCCGCGCTGCTCCGGCGGCACCGGCCCGCGCCCGGCGGTACTCAGGTGCCACTTGCCGATGTAGCCGGTGCGGTAGCCGGCGGCGTTGAACAGCCCGGCCAGGGTGGGCAGGTCGCGGCGCGGCGCGCGCCCGTTGACGTGCACGCCGGTTTCGGTGGCGTAGCGTCCGGTCTGCAGGCAGGAGCGCGCCGGTCCGCACACCGGCTGGCAGGTGAACGAGTGGTACAGGTGCGTGCCCTCGACCGCCATGCGGTCGAAGTTGGGGGTGAGGCCGGCGGGGTTGCCGTGCACCCCGGCGGTATCCCAGCGCTGCTGGTCGGTGAAAAAGACGATGACGTTCGGGCGGTCCGCTACCATAGTGTGATATTGTGCCGGCATGGCGGTCCGAATCTACTCCACCCCCACCTGCACCTTCTGTGATCAGCTCAAGAGCTACCTGCGCCAGCGCAGCGTGAAGTTCGTGGACTACGACGTATCGCGCGACGAGCGCAAGGCGGGCGAGATGCTCCACAAGTCGCGCCAGACCGCGGTACCGGTGCTCGACTTCCACGGCACCATCGTAGTCGGCTTCGACAAGCCCCGCGTCGACCGGCTCATCGCCAAGTACCGCTGAGGATCGGTAAAAGCATCGGCAGATCGGCGCTGACAAAGCTGAGTACCAATCACCCGGACGATGCGACCATAGTCGACTTCCACCATCTTCGGAAAGCCGTTGAACGCATGGAGAGAAGGATAGAAGAACAGAAGGGCACGCCCTCCACACAGTGACCGGCGCGCCTTCGGCTTCGTGGCGGCGGTACCCTTCTTCCCCGGACGGCCTTCGCGGCGCGGCCACCAGGTCGCCCACTCGTGGCGCCCGTCGTCGCTGACGTACCAGACGGCGTCATGGATCGACAGCGCCTGGGTGTATAGGTCAGGTCGCGCGGATCATCTCGCGGTAGATCGGGTTGGCGATGCGCACCGGGCCGTCGCGCGTGATCAGGCCCAGGTCGCGGACGTACTCCAAGTCGTCAGCCGGGACCGGGTCGGCGACGGCCCCGCTCAGCAGCGGTTCGATGACGCGCCGCACCCGCTCCTCCTGCAGTTTGCCGGTGAGCTGATCCAGATGCGTCTCCCGGCGCCGGATCAGTTGCTCGCGCGCGTCCCGGATGGCGTTGGCGGTGATCGGTCGGGAGCGGTCACGGGCCGCCGTGTTTCTGAAACATGCCTCGTACGCCAGTGCGTTCACCAGCCACGGCTGCCCCTGCGTCAGCTCCCAGACGTCGCGGCGCGCCTCCTCCATGAATACTTGGCCCGTCTCCTCGGTATGCTGGATCAGCAGGGACTCGACTTCCGGCGGTGAGAAATCGCGTAACCGCAGGGACTCCGCCGTGATGTTGAAGACGCTCCTGCCAGTGATAACCGCGTTCTGCGCCGTCGATCGGATGCGATAGTCGCGCACGTCGCGCACCCCGCACAGGATCACGCTTTGTGGAAAGCCGTCCGGGCGTTCCGGATAGCCGGCGCGGAGTTGCCGCAGCACCGACAGAAGCGCGTCGCCCACCAACGCATCGATCTCGTCTATCATGAGCACCAGCGGCTTTGCGTCCACCTCGGCCCAGCGGGACAGCACTTCCGCGATCGCGTCGTAATGGCCGATTGTGTCGAACGTCTCGACAAATGAGGAGCCCAGCACGTGCCAAGCGGAGCGAAGCAACGCGCCGAATAGGACGCGCACCCCTTCGTACACGTTCTCCCGCGCTACCTGACCGATTTCGACGCTGACGTAGACGCAACGGAACTCGCTGCTGCAGTTCAGTTCGTCGCGTAACGCGAGCAGCGACGTCGTCTTGCCGGTCTGCCGCGGCGCGTGCAGCACGAAGTACTTCTGCTGTCGGATCAGCATCAGCACTTCGTCATATTCCAGCCGCTGCAACGGCGGAATATGGTAATGAATGTCGGGAGAGATCGGCCCTGCCGTGTTGAAGAAACGCATCATCAACTCGTCATGCGGTTAGCGCAGGGCTTCGAGCTGGTGCTTAGTCAATGGCTTGATCGTCGTCCTCCTCCTCGTCGCGCGACGGAGTGAGCAGCTCGCCCGTATCGGGGTCCACCGGCCGGTCGTAGTCGGGGCCTCCGTCTTTGTCCGGGAGGTAGAAACCGTAGCTGTCGCCATCTTCGCCGTAGCCCATGATCGCGGTCCTCCCATCGGGCAACTCGTAGGCTATCGCGTCTATCATCGGCGTGCAGTCGAGCCCCGCAACCTGGTCGGATTCCGGTGGCGGGACAGGACTGCCCGAAGATTCCTTTGCTACGCGCGAAGCGTGCGCTTCCGTGTCCTCGTCCACTCGCATGCCTCCCTAGGGCCAGTATAATCCGAAACGGGCACAATCGCGTACTGCCATTCACGGCGTGGAGACGAGTCCGGTGTCCCAGACCTCGGCGAGACGGTGATTCCGTACCTGATGCTCGACTACCCGGGAGGAAACACCGAACGCGGCAGCCAGTTCGTCGATCTCGTCGCCGTCCACGATCCGCCGGGTGATCCGCTGCCGCAGGCCGGCCGACGGGGCCAGGAACTCGGCCGCGAAGGCGCGGTTGCGCTGCTGGCGCTCGGAGTACGCCCTGGTAAGCAGCGTCGCCGTGCCGGGGGCAACCAAGGCTTCCCCAAGCGCGCGGCAGAAGTGGAAACGCATGTTTGTCTCGAAGGCGAATTGCCGAAACGCGAAGGCGGGATTCCGGTCTTTGTCGCGGGTAATCACGCCTTCGACCAACGAGGCCGCACCGAGGTCGACGGGCGAGGTGACGGCGGCAAGCAACGAGGGGGCCTCGCCTATCGCCTCCGCGATGTGATCCATGGACGGCAGGGGTGTACCGTCGACGTCCAGGTTGCGCCGCAGCTCCTGCGCCAACCGGTATCCTGCCTCCCACGGCGTGGGCGCCCGCGCCGTATCGGCGACCAGCGCCGCCCGATCTATGGAACCGATTCGCTCCCACAGCAAGCCGTTCGCCTTGGCGCGGTCGAACGCGCCGGTAACCGCGGCGCACTCTCCCATCGGATTCCGCGCACTGAATGCGGCTGACGCCTCTTCCAGCGCCACGCCGCCCAACTTTCCGCCGAGTTGCATCACGATTGACCTTTCGTCATCGTCTATACCATAGGGATCCCAACCCAGCCGCGCCGCGGTGCTACAGTACTCGATTTCGTCCGGGTCGGCTTCGCGGATGGCCGACCACTCCTCCTGCAGCAGTGTTCCTTCTACTCCGCGAGACCGGAGCCGGCTGATGACCCGCTCGATGAGGTCGGCGCAGGCCGCGCGAAACTCACCGCTATCGATCCAGGCCCTTCCCCCCTCGACGAATTTGATGTCGTTCCAGGCCGGCCCGTCTGGTTCCCATGCCAAGCGAGTCCAACCGCCCTGTGGAACCATCTGCAGCTCCGGATATGCGTACCCCTCGCGGGCAGCGCTGAGCGAATGCCTGTGGCGGAAGTCGGGATCGTCCTCCTTTGCCGGGCTGCTCACCTCATGCGTGAGAAACCACCAGTTCGTAGCCATCCATTCAGCCAGCGGATAGACGGAAACGTATACAAAATCGCGCTCCGTCTGCTCGCGCAGGTCCGCAATACGGGTGACAATCGAGTCGTCGACACGAATCTCCAGCAGTCCGAACGTCGCAGCCAGTTCCGCGCCTCGGACGCCGTCCGCATCCTCCCATTCGGTCTTGAAACTAATCCTCGGCATACAAAGCCTCGATTCCTTTGGGCCACTCGCTTTTGCGAAGTGGAAACCCCTTGTACGTTCCGTTGCCGCGATTCACGAGCCGGCCCTCAAAGACCGTATCTCCGTGTTTGTACTACGGCTGCTTCGTCGCGCTGACAGCGCGGTCAAGCGTCAGTACGAATGCGCTCTGGTCGTCGTCCAAGTCATAGGGATCCCAGCCAAGCTGCGCGGCCGCTATACAGAATTCCACTTCCTCCCGGTCGGCGCCTTGAATCGCCAACCATTCTTCCTGCAGCAGTGTCCCTTCTACTCCGAGAGACAGGAGACGGCGGATAACCCGATCGATGAGGTCGGAGCACGTGTCCCGGAACTCGCCGCTGTCGATCCAAGCGCTTCCCCCGTCAAGGAACTCGACGGACGACAAGCGGGACCGGTCGCGCTCCCACAGCAGATAGGTTTGACTGCCCTGGGGAAACACATGCAGTGCCGGGTACGAATACCCGTCGCGGTCGCCTATCGCGTGCCTGCGCCGAAAATCAGGATCGCGGCTCCTGGCAGGGCTGTTGGTCTCATGCGTGAGAAACCACCAGTTGGTGGCCATCCACTCAGCAAAGGGATAGAGAGGAACGCACACGGAATCGTGCACCGTCTGCGCTCGCGTGTCCAGAACGCGGCTGACGACCGAATCGTCGACGCGAATCTCCAGCGTTGCCATCGTCGCCGCCAGCTCTGGGCCCTGAACGCCCGCCGGATCCACCCAGTCGGTCTTGAACCTTAGTCTCGACATGCCGTGCCGCTCATTCCTTCCCGCATCACGTCACCGGCGCTGTCGCCGTCGTCGCGCCACCTCACCCGTGAGACTCTAACGCCTCGTGCAGTACGGCGTCAAGCAGGCGGATGCGAGTGTCTTCGGTGGTAAGGAGGTGTGCCTCCAGCCGGTCGCACAACGTCATCATCTCGTCCACCCTGGCAACTATACGCCGCTGTTCCTCCAATGGAGGAACGCCCAGCGCCAGTCCGTACGCATCATTGCGGCTCAGACCCGGCTTCACGCCCTTACCCAGTGATCCCAAGTCAAGCGCCTGAAGTTGGATGAACAGAAAGCCGATGTCGAAGTAACTGGGGCACTCCACGTAGTATGCAACGTCGGTGGTCCACGATGGTCCGCCGCAAAGGTTCAAAGCGCCCGCCGAGCCCTTCCGGCCCACAATGATAGTGGACTCATCAGTCAGAGAATTCTCACAGAACCCAACGATCCCATTCGATCCGAAGACCGGCACGGGGCCTTCCTTCAGACGTTCCTTGGCACTCATGCCCTTCCCATAGTGAAACACCAGCAGCGAACCAAGTGGAGCAACCGCCCAACCATTCAACTCGGGATGGTCACCAATGCCCTTCACACTCGGTCCGATCTTCTGCTCCGAGGTCGAGCTCACGGTCCGTTGTTTCCTTGCCCTCTTTGAGAGCTCCAGTCGAGATTTCTCGGCGGCTATCCGACTCAAGAGCTCCGAGGCCGGTTCGTCGTTTGGGTCCTGGGGTACGAGTTTGCCGCGGACGGCGAGGTCGAGGATGAAGCGGCGGAGGCGGGGTACGGCGCCGGGGGTGTCCACCAGCGTATCGAAGTGGGCGAGCAGGCGGTCGGCGTTCATTGGGTCAGCGCTTCGGTGAGGATCGCCTTCAGGCGGTCGCGCAGGGTGTCGGCTTCGGCGGTGGCGGCGGCGAGCTTGGCGAGCAGGTCCTCCGGGTCGCCGTGATCATCCTCGTTGGCGTGCGGGTTCTTGACGTCGAGGTTGTAGCCTCTCGCCTTCACGTCTTCGGCGGTTACCTTCCAGGCTCGCTCGGTTTCCCGGCGGCCGCGACGCTGCGGCCCGCCCCACCAGTCGATGCAATCTTGCAGGTGTTCCATGCGGATCGGACGGGTCATGGAGTAGGCTTTCTGACCGGCGGGGACCGGATGTTCGTAGAACCAGACTTCGCGGGTCGGCTCGCCTTTCTCGAAGAACAGCAGGTTGGTGCCGATGGAGGCGTAGGGGCGGAACACGGAGTTGGGCAGGCGCACGATGGTGTGCAGGTTGCACTCCTCCATCAGGTGTTCCTTGAGCCGCGTCTTGATGCCTTCGCCGAACAGCGATCCGTCCGGCAGCACGACCGCGGCGCGTCCGCCCGGCTTGAGCACGCGGACGATCAGCGCGAGGAACAGGTCCGCCGTCTCCTTGGTGCGGAAGTGCGGCGGAAAGTTGCTCTCGATGCCGTCCTCCTCCTTGCCGCCGAACGGCGGATTGGTGAGCACCACGTCTACCCGATCGCGCCGTCCCCAACTGACGTAGGGACGCGCCAGCGTGTTGTCGTGGCGCACGAAGCCGGGGTCCTCGATGCCGTGCAGCAGCATGTTGGTGACGCACAGCATGTGCGGAAGCTGCTTCTTCTCCACCGCGCGCAGGGCGGCCTGCATGGTCGGCTCGTCTTCCGGGCGCTTGACGTAGCGCGCGCGCATGTGGCGCAAGGCACAGGTCAGGAATCCCCCGGTGCCGCAGGCGGGATCGAACAGAAGCTCGCCCGGCCGGGGGTCGGTGCGGTCGACCATGAAGGCGGTGACTGCGCGCGGCGTGTAGTATTCGCCCGCGTTGCCGGCCGACTGCAGGTCGTTGAGAAACTGCTCGTAGATGTCGCCGAAGTGCTGGCGGTCGGTCAGGTCGTTGAAATCGATGCCGTTGATCCGATTGATCACCTGCCGCATCAACTGGCCCGACTTCATGTAGTTGTAGGCGTCCTCGAACACGTCGCGCACCACGCGGCGGCGGCCACCTGCCGGCTGCGCTATCGGCAGGTTCTTCAGATGCGGAAACAGGTCGGTGTTGACGAAGTCGAGCAGCCCCTCGCCGGTGATCCCTTCCGGGTCCGCCGCCCACGTGCTCCACCGGTACGGCTTGGGAATCGGCGAGGCGTAATCCGCATGGGTCAGTTCCAACTCCTGGTCCTGATCGTCGATGATCTTGAGAAAGAACATCCAGCACAGTTGGCTGATGCGCTGCGCGTCGCCGTCTACGCCGGTGTCCTGGCGCATGATGTCCTGAATCGACTTGACGTGGGTGCGGACCGACACGTTCAGGCGCTCTCCCGGTAGAGGGCGTCTTGCAGGTCGTGCACGGCCGCGACGAAGGCTTCCTTGCCGCCGAACGCCCGCACGAGCTGCACGGTGGTGCCGAGCTCGGTCAGCGGCGGAACCTTGAGTGCCAGCGGGTCTTCCAGGTTGACGACGCCCTCGTCGGCGTACTTGGTGAGCAGGGCGTCCAGCACCGCGCGCGCCTTGGGGCCGTGCTTGGCGAACACGTCGCGCTTGCGGACCTGCTCGGCCCGTTCGCGCCGGGTGAGCGGCCTGGCGTCAAAGGCGACGTGGCAGATCAGGTCGAAGGGGTCGAGGTCGCGGCCAAGCTCCTCAATCAGCACGTCGAAGCGCAGTCCCTCCGCGGCCAGCTCCTCCACTATCGCCTGCTTGCGGTCGGCCTTTCGCCAGCGCTTGAGGAAGTCGTCGAGACTGGCGAAGCGCGTACGCAGCGCCTTCCGGGTAAAGTCGCGTAGAGACTCGGTGACCAGCCGCCCCGACCGGTCCAGGTAGGAAACCCGCTCGGCCATGACATCGGCTTCCACGCCGTCCACGTAGACCTTGCGGCTGCCGCCGCCGGGCAGCGGCGGTTCCGGTTCGCGCAAGCGGTCATCATCATCGTCATCATCCGGCGGGACGATGCGTTCGTCCTCGTCCGGTTCGTAGACTTGCACCGGCTCGCCGTCGAAGTCGGGATCGGCGAAGTGGTTGGTGGCGCCGCGGAAGTCGATCAACGTGAAGTAGAGCTTGTCGGTTTCCTCGTGGATGCGCGTGCCGCGCCCGAGAATCTGCTTGAACTCGGTCATGGAGCCGACGACGCGGTCGAGCACGATCAGCCGGCAGGTCGGCACGTCTACGCCGGTCGAAAGCAGGCGCGAAGTCGTGACCAACGCCGGATAGCGCGATTCGGGATCGATGAAGTTGCCCAGCTCCTCCTGCCCCAGCCGGTCGCCGCCGGTGATGCGCATGACGTAGCGGTGATTGGCGCCCGTGAGGTCGGCGTTCTCGTTGACGAGCGCCTGGCGCATGCGCCCCGCGTGTTCCTGATCCACGCAGAAGACGATGGTCTTGGCGAAGCGGTCGCCGCTCTCCCTGAGATACTCCGTGACCTTTCCCGCCACCAGCTTGGTGCGCTCGTCCAACACCAGCACGCGGTCGAAGTCGGTGGTGTTGTAGATGCGATCCTCTACTTCGCTGCCGTCGCGGTCGAGCTGGCCGGATTCGGGCCGGTATCCCTCCACGTCGCGGTCGACGTGGACCCGGACCACCTTGTAGGGCGCCAGAAAACCATCCTGAATACCCTGCTTCAGCGAGTAGGTGTAGACCGGATCGCCAAAATAATCGATGTTGGAGACGTACTCCGTCTCCTTGGGCGTGGCGGTAAGGCCGATCTGAGTCGCGGACGAAAAGTATTCCAGTATCTCGCGCCAGGCCGAATCGTCCGCGGCGCTGCCGCGATGGCACTCGTCGATCACCACCAGGTCGAAGAAGTCGCGCGAAAACTCGCGGAAGATCTTCTGGCGCTCCTGCGGCCCGGTGATCGCCTGATAGAGACCGAGATAGACTTCGTAGGAGGTGTCGATGCGGCGGGTGCGGCGGCGGGCGGCGTTCGGGGCGGCGGCGCGCACGGCTTCGATGGTCCCCGCTCTGGTCGACAGCTTGGTCATGGCCGCGCCGAAGGGCCGGGAGTCGTTGACCATCGTCTGATCGACCAGCACGTTGCGGTCGGCCAGGAACAGGATGCGCTGCTTGCGGCGCGCCTTCCAGAGCCGCCAGATGATCTGAAAGGCGGTGTAGGTCTTGCCGGTGCCGGTCGCCATCACCAGCAGGAGGCGCTGCCGGCCCTTGGCGATCGCCTCGACGGCGGCGTTGATGGCGTTGACCTGGTAGTAACGCGGCGCCTTGCCGCCGGCGTCGTCGAAGTAGTCCTGCAGGACGACCGCCTCGCTCCTGGGCGGCAGCCCCTTCCAGGCGCGGTAGCGCGCCCACAGGTCATCCGGGGAGGGAAAGGCGTCGAGGGGGAGCGTGGTTTCCGGGCTGCGCCCGGCCGCGGTGCGGTCATGGAACAGGAACCCGTCCCCGTTGGTCGAGAACACGAACGGCGCGCCCAGGGTCTCCGCGTAGTCGAGCGCCTGCTGGATACCGTCGCCGATGGCGTGGGCGCCGTCCTTGGCCTCCACCACGGCCAGCGGCAGGTTCGGCTTGTAGTACAGCACGTAGTCCGCCCGCTTCCCCTGCCCGCGGCTGACCAACCTGCCGCGCACGATGATGCGCCCCTTGGTGAACGCGACCTCCTCCCTGATCTGCGCCGCCGCGTCCCACCCCGCCTTGCACAGAGACGGCGTGATGAACCTGTCGCAGATGTCCCGTTCAGTAAGCTGCTTCATGTCGATGCGCGGACAGCGTGCTATTCGCGAGCCGTGAAAGCGAACCCGGCCGGGACCGCCGCCGTCAACTCGCATTCGGCGCGCCGTTTCAGTATACTACCTCGGCATCTCGGCCGCGCAGTGGGGCGGCCGTAGCGAGGATGTCGAAGCCCATGATAGACTTACACCGTAGCGCAGATAGGCCACCGATGCGCCGTTCGACGGTGTCGCCGGCCCTGACCGCCCGATTCGGCGCGTTACCATCGACACACCATGCTGAGCGTCCCATCGTTTCCTGATGATCCGGTCCTTCGACGATGGGAGGACACGACGGCTGTTCGAAGACGGCCGGCGCCGAGGGTTTCGGGGCCTCGACTATGAACGCGCTTTGATGCTCCTGGACACCCTTCATGCGGCAACATCTCTTGAGCCACTTCAAGCTCTGCGGGGAATCCGACTGCATAGGCTCACCGGGTCGCGGCAAGGATTGTGGTCAATGACGGTGAACCTGCGATGGCGAGTTACGTTTCGATTCGATGGTGGCGACGCATACCGCGTAGCCATAGAGGATTATCACTCAGGGTAGACCCCAGGAGGCTGTAACCGTGGCACGAGTGAGAACGCATCCCGGCAGTGTCTTGCGGGCGGAGCTGCAGGCCAGGGAAATGAGTGCAAACCAACTTGCGCTCGCGATCCGCGTCCCCGCCAACCGCGTGAATGCGATTCTACGTGGCAAACGCGCCGTCTCAGCGGACACGGCGCTGCGCTTGGGGCGATACTTTGGAACCGGCCCCGAGATTTGGATGAATCTTCAGAGCAGGTACGACGTCTCGGTCGTGGAGAGCGCACGAGGCCGCATGATCCAAAGGGAAGTGCCCGTTGCTACTCCGCCAAGCTGACGGTTGCCAGTCTCATCCCGACCTTCTGCCGGATCGCGTCCCAGGTCGTGCTGGCCGAAGTAGCGGACGACCTGCGCCTGGAATGAACGAGAAACGTCGCTACGCGCGTTACCCCAGCGGATTCTCCCAGCGCACTTCCGGGAAGCGCCCGAATCCCGCGTCGCACGAGCACAGCACCAGACCGTACTCAACGGCGAGGGCTGCCAAGTGGGCATCCGGTATCATCTCCGCCGGCAGCGGACGGGCTTTCAGCAATCGACCGAGTATTCCGGCGATGCCGATCGGTCGGAGTCGGAATCCAGCCAGCCTTCGACCCAACCCCACGCTTTGCCGACGGCCAGAGGAGACTCGAAGACGCGAGGATTCGACGCGATGCGTACGAATGCGAGCAGCGACGGCCATGGCAGGCCGACGCGCTCTACCCCGTTGAGCCGATCATTGAGCCACCGGCGAGCGGCGGCGTGTTGTTTGAAGCCGGTCACCTGTGCGTACAGCAACAGGTTGGCGTCGACCAGTATCATAAGTGGGCTTCACCCTCGGCAATGGCGATGACGCGCGCGGTGTCGTCAATGCTGTCGAGCTTGCAGCGGCCAAGCGACACCGGCCGGGTCCGGTATTGCCGGCGCGGAGGCCGGGAAGCGGCCGCATGCGCCAGCCCGGCGCGGAGCGTGTCGTTGATGACTTTCTTGAAGCTGGCGCCGCCCCGGCCACGGATACGGGCAAGCTCCACGGCCACGTCGTCGTCAATCGTGACAATGCGACCGAGATAAGTCATCTCAAGGCAGAACGAGACTTGGTCACTGAAATGGCAGTAGGATTTCTGAAGACTGGAATGATGCGGCACTTGAAACGAGATGAAATAGAAGAGAAGATTGAGATGTTCTTGTCTCCCGGTCTTACCAAGACGCATGGACGACCAATCTATCACCAGGAAGCTGTCGGTTGCGGCCTCAACATTGAGGTGCACGACCAGCACTCTGATTTATGGGAGCTGGTATACGAGCTCCATGTCCGGTCTAACGACTTCGTCTCCAACTCAGCCGCGAAAGCAATCGAAACAGCGGAAGAGTCAGCATTTGTAGCCGTTCAGGGAGGTTAGCATGTCGAAATCCGACCCACAAGCAGAGAGGAAGGGAATGGAAGATCAGGCGGACTACGAACGGATCATGAAGGAAATTGCACCGTTCATCTCACGGTCGAAAAAGCTCAAGACACGTCCACGCGAAGTATGGCGCCGCGGAGAGGACGTTCCGGGAGATTTCGGAGATCGGTTCAGGATTGTGCATCACATGGCGACACGCTCCGGTGATGAGAATGACGAGGCGGAAACCGCGTAGCGGACACGGCGTGTCGCCAGCGGCTTAGTAGATCATCCTCACCACTTTCGTAGCGAGCGGAACACGGCGCGGCGGGCCAGCCGCTTGCCGTAGGCGCCGGGGCCGCGCGCCATGGCGCGCACGTCGTTCACCCTGCGCACGGTGCGCAGGACGGTGCGGCCGGTACCGGTGCTCCTGCTACCGGTCCGCCTTGAACCGGTCTGCGCGCGTTCGTGGCGCGCCCCGGCGGCAAGCCGGAGTGCTACGGCCAGCAGCAGCATCAGGCTAAACATCAACAGTACCAATCCCACGTCTATCCTCCTTGCGTGCCGGGCAGCGCACGTATCGCGCCCGGCCGCCCCAGTGTGCCACAGACCGCAGGCGCGCGAAAGCAAGCAAGCAGCAGCGCCGGCCCGGCCTGCGTTCCCGGCCCCGCCGGCTCAGTTGCCGCTGTGGAGCGCGGGCGGCAGGTGCGCCAGCGATCCGACGCTCACGAACTCGGTGTAGCGCGGCGCGCCGCCGGCGATGCGGCCGCGCGGCCAGTGGATCAACTCGGTGATGCTGGCGTTGGCAATCGGGAAATCGTGCATCAGCGCCGCACCGGAGGAGACGCTCATCGCCCAGTTCATGGCGATGTCGATGGTACCCGCGTGGGCGACCACCGCCACGCTCCGGCCGGCGCCGCGGGCGACGATCTCCTCGAGGGCCGCCCCGACGCGGACCGCGAAGCCGCGCACGTTCTCGCTGTCGGCTGCCAGCTTGGTATCCGGGTGCCACACCCGCAGATCATCACGGCGCGCACGAAGCTCCTCCAGCGTGAGGCCGGGGTCGGCGATGCTGCCAAAGACGAACTCGCGCAAGCGCTCATCCACCGCCGCCGGCAAGCCGGTTGCCGCGGCGATCAGATCGGCGGTCTCCCTGGCGCGCGGCGCCGAGCTCGTGACCAGGGCGTCCGGCCGGCGCGCGGCTACCGCGGCCGCCACCGCGGCGGCCTGCTTGCGGCCAAGCGCCGACAGTGGCGCGTCGTCGTAACTGGTGCCGGCGGCGTTGCGCGCCTGGGCATGGCGGATCAGGAACAGTCGGACACTGGGGAAGTCGTTCACGGTGCTCGGTGCAGTATAGTCGCCGCTACGCATGCAGTTCACTACGCACGGTAGCGAGGGGATTCCCGAAGGACGGGTCACCGTCTCGTTCCGCAACTGGAAGCGCCCGCAGCGCTACCGCCTGACCGCCCGCGCGGTTAGAAGCCCATGTTGCGGTCCTTCATGCTGACGAAGCCGGGCGAGCCGATCACCACGTGATCCAGCAGGGTGATGTCCAGCAGCTCGGCGCTCGTGCGGAGGCGTTGGGTGACGGCGGTGTCTTCCGGGCTGGGCGTAGGGTCGCCGGACGGGTGATTGTGGACCGCGATGACGTTGGGGCAGTTCTCCTTGATGGCGGGCCGCAGCATCTCCGCAATCCGGACCGACGCCTTGCTCACCGTCCCCCGGTAGACTTCCCGTACCAGCAGCACCTCGCGCTTCGCGTTGAGCAGCAGTACCCGGAGCTGCTCCTGGTCGAGGTGCGCCATCTGCGGGCGCAGCAGGCGATCGACGTCGGCCGCATCCAGGATCACCGGGCGGTCGGCGGGCGCCGGGCCGGCCGCGCGCCGGCCCAACTCCAGGGCCGCGAGCACCTGGCATGCCTTCGCCTGGCTCACGCCGTCGACCGCGCACAGCTCCGCGAACGAGGCGCGGGCCACGCCGGCCAAGCCGCCGAACGCGGACAGCAGGCCCGCCGCAAGCTGCATGACGTTCTGCCCCGTCACCCCGGTGCGCAGCAGGATGGAGATCAGCTCCGGGTTGGAGAGCTGGCCGGCTCCCAGCAGACGCAGGCGCTCCCGGGGCCGTTCCTGCACCGGCAGATCGCGAATGGTGATGGTCTGACCGGGGGCGGGCGTGGCGTACTCTCGTATCATCATCTACCACCCAGTAACCGCCCCGCGTCACCGCCGCTTTTGCTCCGTCGCCTGCGGGCGGCGCGGCGGCGCAGGTCGTTGCCATTACGGTCAGCTCGCCCTTACACTTCGGAACCAACGATGGAGCGTCTCAAGGGAGCGGGCGGAACCGCTCACCGAAAGCGCGGACCCGGCCCTCGGCAAGGCCCGGGACGCCGCGGACCTCAAGCCCCCGTCCGATCGACCGCGGACCGAGAGCTTCATCGATCATCTCCTGGCGATGCCTGACATGGGAGACGATGCTGACTTTGACCTGCCGCGCGCCGCGCCGCGCCTCAATCCGTTTGAACCGGCGTAAGGGCATCCGTATCAATGGCTGATCCTTTGAGAGACGGCGACGACGGGCGGCCGGTGGGGGGCCGCTCGGCGACTTGGCTGGAGCTGTTCTTCGACCTGATCTTCGTGATCAACATCGCCGGCCTGACCCATCACCTGGTAGCTCATCCCGACGCCGAGACGCTACGCAACGTTACGGCGCTGTACCTGCCGCTGTTCCTGGTGTGGGCCGGACACACCACCTACGCCACCCGCTTCGACGACGGCAGCATCCTGCAGACCATGCTGACGCTGCTCCTGATGTTCGCGCTGGCGGGCTCCGCCATGTTCGTGCAGTCCGGCATGGACGAGCAGGCGGCATCCTTCACCCGCGCTCAGTTTGCCGCGCGCGTCGTATTGGCGCTGCTCTACCTGGAAGCGCACGTGCGGGTTCCCGCGGCGCGCCGCTTCACCTGGTTCCTGATGATCGGCTTCGCGCTGTCGGCGGGCGCCTGGGGGGCGCAGGAGTGGCTGGCGGAGGAGTGGCGCGCGCGGCTCTACGCGGTTGCCATCGGCGTGGAGATTCTGGCGGCCCTGTTGGCGGTCTCCCGGCTCGGACACTGGCCCGCGAACCCGCACCATCTCCCCGAACGGTTGGGGCTGTTCACCATCATCGTCCTGGGCGAGGCGGTGCGCGGCGTGGTAGTGGGCGGCGTGGAGCTGGGCGCCGCGCAGGCCGAAGCGGCGCGGATGGGCTTCATGATCGGGTTTGCGCTGCCGGTCGGCATCTGGTGGTTCTACTTCCGCCTGCTCGACCGCGGCGAGTTGCGCACGCGGGTGGGCGGCGGGCAGGTCCTGACCTATCTGCACCTGCCGATGACGCTCGCGGTGGTGGTGATGGCGGCCGCGGTGGAGGTGGGCCTGACGGCGTTCGGCTCGGTCGAACCGCCCGGCGCCGGGCCGCCCGGCCTGCTGGAAGCGGCGCGGCGCATCGTCGATCCCGCACCGGCGGCGGTTCCGGCGGGGCTCGACGTGGGCTCGGCGCTGACGGGAGCGCGCCTGCTGTTCGGAGGGCTGGCGGTATGGCTGATCTGCTTCCTGGCGATGCGCGTCTACGTGGTGAGCATCCGCCGCCTGGGCGCGGCCGAGTGGACCACCGCCGGCGCAGTGGCCGCGCTGGCGGCCGGCGCCCTCCTGATCGGTCCGGTGCGCACCCTGGAGGTATTTACCTTCTGCGGGTCGCTGCTGCTGGCGCTGGCCGCCCTGGGCTCGCTGCTGAGAGACCTGCGCCGGCGCCGGGCTGCGCGAGCGGCGGGGGCCTGACGGCGATAGCGCCACCGGGGCGCGGGTCCGGCGCGGTCCGGCGCGGCCCCCGGACCGGTCCGACTACTTACCGGCGATCACGCCGCAGGCGATGCGGCCGCCGGCGCCGCCGATGGGCTGAGTGTGGTGGTCGTCCGGCTGGTCGTGGATGATCACCGCCGAACCGTCCTCATCCAGCAGCGCCGGCAGCACCGCGCCGGCGCCGACCGAGACGAGCGTGGTAAAGAACTGGGCCCGCGCCGTCCCGTCGGCCGCCACGTACAGATTAGGCAGATCGCCGTTGTCCGGTCCGTCCGGGTGGAGCAACCCGTGCGCCTTGCCGTCGGGGTTGATGTGCCCGCCGGCCGCCTTGAAGTCCGGCGCGCAGGCGCCGGCGGCATGCAGATGGATGCCGTGGGGACCGGGCGGCAGCCCCGCCGCCGCCACGTCGATGAGCACGCCGGTCGGCGCCTGCTCAAACTCGACCGTGCCGATGACCTCGCCGGCCGTGTTCACGAGGTCGGCCGCGGCCAAGTCGGCCCACGCAACGGCAGGCGCCAACAGCGCGGCGGCCACCGCGATGGCGCGTGCCGCGGCAGTCCACCGTCGGCGCCCGGGACGCTCCTGTTTCAAGTCCATGGCCGGAGGCTAGGCCGCGCCGCGCTGCCTGTCAACGCAGCCCCATTCATCCCGGTACTCCCAGTGCGCAGCCGTCGGCGCGCGGGTCGCTGCCGCCCCACAGCACGCCCTCCGAGGTGCGCCAGATCACCTGCCCGCGGCCGAATCCCGGGCGCGCGGGGCCGGCCGCCATCCGCACCACGTGACCGCGTTGTTCGAGGTCGGCCGCAACCCGTTCCAATCCCTCCTCCAGCGCCACCGGAGCGGAGGGAAGCGCGGCGACGTTGCCGGCGGCGAGTTGGAAACGGGGCCGATCCAGGGCCGCCTGCGGGTCCACGGCGTCGTCCACCAGGGCGGAAACCACCTGCAGGTGCCCCTGTGGCTGCATGAAGCCTCCCATCACGCCGAAGACCGCCTGCAGGGAGCCGTCCGCGTTGGTGATAAGGCCGGGAATGATGGTGTGATAGGGCCGCTTGGCCGGCGCCAGGGCGTTGACGTGGTGCGGGTCCAAGGAGAACCCCGCGCCGCGGTTCTGCAGCGAGAAGCCGCAGCCCTGCGGCACGATGCCGGTGCCGAAGCTCATGTAGTTGCTGCCGATAAAGGAGCAGGCGTTGCCGGCGGCGTCGGCGGCGCACAGATAGACGGTGTCGGCGGCCGGTATCGGTTCGCCGCCGCCTGCCGCCGGCGGGTTGGCCCGCCGCGGGTCGACGTGGCGCGCGAGCGCGGCCGCGTAGTCGCCGCTGAGGCACTGTTGCAGGGGCAGCGTGGCGTGTTCGGGGTCGGCCACGTGTTGCGCGGCGGCGGCAAAGCCGCGGCGCATGCACTCGATCAGCAGGTGGTAGCGGTCGGCGCCGGGGTGGGGGCCTGCCGCGGCGGGCAACTCGAAGCGGGAGAGGAGCTGCAGGGCGACCAGTACCGCCAGCCCTTGGCCGTTGGGCGGGCACTCCCACACCCGCTTGTCGCGGTAGTCTACCGATAGCGGTTGCACCCACTCGCTACGGTGCGCCGCCAGATCTTCCGGGGCCAGCACGCCGCCCGCCGCCTGCACCGCGGCCACTGCCCGTTCGGCTATGGGGCCGGTGTAGAACGGCGCCGCGCCGGCCTCCCCCCAGGCGCGCAACGAGGCGGCCAGGGTGGGGATGCGCATCACTTCGCCGGCGCGCGGGGCGCGGCCCTGCGTGAGCAACTCCGCGCCGTGGCGGTTCGCTTGAAGCTGGCCGGCGGCGGCCTGCCACAGGCCGGCGGTGATGGGGGCCACCGGATAACCGGCGGCGGCCAACTCGGCGGCCGGCGCCACCACCTGCGCCCGGGGCAGTGCGCCGAAGCGGGCATGCAGGTCGGCCCACGCGGCGGGGGCGCCCGGCACCGTGACGTTGTGGGCGTGGCCGGCGGGCAGCGCGGCCGCCAACCCCTGCCGCCGCAGCAGATCCAGGCTCAGCGCCCGCGCGCTACGCCCCGAACCGTTGAGGGCATGTACCGCGCCGGTCTCCGCCTCGTAGTAAAGCACGAAGCAGTCGCCGCCCAGCCCGGTCTGGCAGGGCATGGTGACTTGCAGACCCGCCGCCGCGGCCAGCGCCGCATCGGCCGCGCTGCCGCCTCGGGCAAGCATGCGCAGCCCGAACAAAGACGCCTGCGGCGACGCCGAGGCCACCATCCCGCGCCTGGAAAGCGCCGGCGACCGCCGCCCTATGTAATGTTCACTAGACGCAATCCGCATGCCGCTGTACCTTACAGCAGAACGTCTTCGATCGTGGTGAAGTACGGTGGAAATCGGCCATTCCGATCCTTGACCAACGCCGCTTTGATCTGAGTCCGTGGAAGACGCCGCCGTGCCCTAACAGCCGCAGCGCGTCCACGCTGCAGTTTCGGCAGATCAAGGCCAAGCCTCTTGATTGTCATCGCAGCCGCCAAGTCGTTACTACGGCGGGGCCGTATCTCGCCATTGGGAGAGAACGTGAAGCGCCTATCGCAGTTCTTCTGTAGCGGCGACACCAACATCTGACCGTCAAACCAGTCGCCTTTCTTATGCCCGCAATGAATCGGTTCTCCCGGCACGAGATCCCGCAGACATGAACAGTGCAGGTTCCGATAGTCGAGTTCGCGAGGCCTGAATCGGCTCCTAGGTCGAAAGTGCTCCACGTGGCTACTGGTCATTTTGACCCGAGATTCGCAGTAGCAACAAATATGTCCTTGTTCGTCCATCAAAGCCCTTTGAACGACAGTCTTGATACGGCCCCTCACGTCATCCCACCGTCGAGATGCTCCGCCCTGCGCCTTCCAGTTCGAGAATTGCTGCGGCTCCTGATTCTTCGCGATCGGTTTCATCTGATGGTCATCTCCCGATAATCTCCTTTCTGTGAATATGAGCGTCAGCCTCTACCAGCTCGGGGTCGCTACCAATAATATCCTGCAGATCCGCAAGCAGCTTCCTTGCCGTTGTCAATTGATCGTCTCGTATGGCCCAAAAAAGACTGCTCAATTGCTCCTTGATCTCCTGTGGCCGATCGGGAACGTCCATTAGGTCTTCCAGGATGCTTCCCGTGGTCTGGCCATATGACTCGATCGGGCGGCTGGCGCTAACCGTTGGGTTGCCACGCTTCAAGATCCAGATACGGTCCTGCTTGACGTGGCTGACGACCTGTGGGGAGTGCGTCGATACAATGAATTGGCAGTTCGGAAACGTGTCCTGTAACGCACTGACGACCCGGCGCTGCCAGGAAGGATGAAGATGGAGGTCAATTTCGTCGATCAAGACGATGCCTGCGCCAAGGAGAGGATCTGCCGACGCCGGGTTTGCTAGCGCCATTCGCCGAGCCAGGTCCCCAACCAGAGCGAGTGCGCACTTCTCTCCGTCGGATAGCTGGTTCACTATCAGTTCTTCCTCCTGCTTGAGCACCAGCATGCGCAATGGGCTTCGCCTTACTTTGAGACCGGTCAACCAGGGAGGGAAGCGCTCGATTGCCAAGCGCACCGCCTGCAGTTGGCAATCACGGTACGACGGATTATCGACGCGTTGCTCGTTCTCCAAGTCCTCGCGGTTCCTGAACCATGCAAAGAATGCCCGGAAGTCTCGCCGACCTCCTGACAGAGCCTGGTCGTAAGCTGCAAGCTGATCGGACTGGTATCTGTTTCTGACGCGCAACGGAATGTCCAAGGCCGCCCGATTGACGGGATAGTAGACCACAAGCGGAAAGCATGAAGAATCATCTACTTTGATCTTTGAATGGATCAGATCGACAAGCCCGTCGATCTCCTTCAGCTTCGTTATGGTTTGTTTCTTGTACTTCCTTCGAGCTTTGGTAACGCTCCATTCGTAGGACACTCCCTCGAAGGTTATGTCGACTTCGCTTCGAGTTTCAGTGCTACCGTTGCTGATGTCATGGTCCGTGAAGAAGCGCCCGGTTCCGTTGGTCGAGCGTATCCGGCCAATCAGACGCGAAAGCATGATCGCCGCACACTCAAGGATCGCGGTCTTGCCGGCTCCGTTGGCGCCCAACAAAACGTTGACCTTGTCCGAAAATTCGAGCTTCAGGTCTTCTATACCGCGGAAGTTGGTTAGCCTGAGAGAATTCAGTCTCATGCACTCAATCGTCAGTAGTTGCCGGCGGCGGCGGTGGCGGCGCGCATCTGGGCGTAGGTTTCGTCGTCCCACGGGGTCAGGCGGCGCAGGCGAACCGGCACCTCGGCGGGGCGCACCAGCCGGCCGCGGGACACTACCATCTCCGGTTGCAGGCGGCGCGTGCCGATGCGCTCCTGCAGGTGCGAGTCCCGGAACCGGAACTCGCCCTCCCGTACCGAGAATACCAGTACGTCGGCGCTGGCGCCAGGGAGCAGGGTGCCCAGCTCCGGGGCGCGGCCGATCGCCTGCGCCGGCGCCAGGGTGGCCTTTTCCACCACCTCCGCGAGCGTCATGCCCAGCAGCAGGAACTTGGACATGGTGGTGGGCAGGTCGAATACCACCTGCTCGACGTTGTAGCGGTGCAGGTCGGTGCTGATGGTGTCGGGATAGAACGTGTGCTCGAATGCCTTGAGCGCGGTCTCCCAGCGGAAGCTGCCGGAGCCGTGGCCGACGTCGAACACCACGCCGCGTTCCCGCGCCGCCGTGGCCTCGGGCAGCAACGCGCCGCCGGCCGCGTCAAGGATGCCGTCGCCGCGGCCGGTAAAGCAGTGGGTGACGATGTCTCCCGGCCGCAGGCGCCGCAGCACCTCGCGCGTATCGCCTTGGACGCTGATGTGCACCATCATCCGCGAGCCGCTGGCGGCGGCCGCTTGCCGCGCCAGCTCCACCGCTTCCACGTTGTGGCCCAGGGCCATGGTGCCAGCGCGGAACTTCACCCCCAGGGCGACGTCGCGGTGTTCCAGGATCGCCGCCGCGGTCTCGATCGGGCGGGCGTGGCGCAAGTCCACCAACTCGCCGAGCGTCGCGGTGGGGATGCCGAGGCAGCCGATGTGGATGAACGGCAGGATGCGCAACGCGGCTCCGTCTATCGCGGTACGCCGGAACTCGGCGAAGTTGACGCAGCCGCAGGTGCCGGCGTCGACCGCGGTGGTCACCCCGCCGCGCAGCGCCGCGCGCGGGTCGATGCCAAACAGGCTGCCCTCATAGTAGTGGCCGTGCAGGTCCACCAGACCGGGACACACGTAGCGGCCGGAGCAATCCACCACGGTGGGCGGGCGCTCATGCTCGGCCAAGCCGCCGGAGGTGACGCGGGCGATGCGGTCGCCGGCCACCACCACGTCGGCCACGCCGTCGACGCGCCCGGCCGGATCGATGACGTGGCCGCCGCGCAGCAGCAGGGTCGCCTCGGGTAGCGCTTCCACGTCCCGAAGCGTGCCAGAGCAGCCGCCGCGCCGCAAGCCGGCAGGCGTCGCGCGCCGCGGCGGCGCCTTGAGCGCGCGTGTTTGGACGCCAGGGCGCCGCGGCCTCTCGCGGGTGCGCCCGTGCAAAGCGCACCAAGCGGCGCGGTCGGCAGCGTGCGTGCGGGCGGGGGCGGGCGGCCGGTTGTAGGGCGGCACGCGGAAGGCTACCTTTAGCAGCGACGTGAGCACCGCCACTCCCTCGCCCCCGGCACCGGACGCCGGCCCCGAGGCGTCCGACTTCATCCGCCGCGCTATCCGTGAAGACTTGGCCAACGGCCGCTTCGACCGCGTCCAGACGCGCTGGCCGCCGGAGCCGAACGGCTACATCGGCATCGGCCACGCCAAGGCGATCACCCTCAACTTCGACGTCGCGCGCGAGTTCGGCGGCTTCTGCAGCCTGCGCTTCGACGACACCAACCCCGAACGGGAAAAGCTGGAGTACGTCGACGCGATCAAGGAGGACATTCGCTGGCTCGGCTTCGACTGGGGCGAGCACGAGTACTACGCCTCCGACTACTACCAGCGGCTCTACGATCTGGCCGAGCAACTGGTCGAGCAGGGCGACGCCTACGTGGACGACCTGTCGGCGGAGCAGATCAGCGAGTACCGCGGGGTGCCCACCCGGCCCGGCCGCGCCAGCCCGCACCGCGACCGCCCGCCCGCCGAGAGCCTCGACCTGCTGCGCCGCATGCGCGCCGGCGAGTTCGCCGACGGCTCCTGCGTGCTGCGCGCGCGCATCGACATGGCATCGCCCAACCTGAACCTGCGCGACCCGGTGATGTACCGCATCCGCCGCGCCCGCCACTACCGCACCGGCGACGCCTGGTGCATCTACCCGCTCTACGACTGGGCGCACGGCCAGAGTGACTCCGTCGAAGGCGTTACCCACTCACTCTGCTCGCTGGAGTTCGAGAACAACCGCCCGCTGTACGACTGGTTCCTGGAGCGGCTGGGAATCTTCCGCTCGCGGCAGATCGAGTTCAACCACCTCAACGTGGCCCACGCGGTGCTGCACAAGCGGGTGCTGCGCCGGTTGGTGAGCGATGGCACGGTGCGCGGCTGGGACGATCCGCGGCTGTTGACGCTACGCGGCCTGCGCCGCCGCGGCTATACGCCGAGCGCCATCCGCGCCTTCGTGCGCAGCGTCGGCCTCACCAAGACCACGGTGCTGATCAGCTACGCGCAACTGGAGTACTACCTGCGCCGGGAACTGAACCGGACCGCCACCCGGGTGATGGCGGTGCTGGACCCGCTACGGGTGGTCATCACCAACTACCCGGAGGGGAGCACCGAGCAGGTGGCGGTGGAGAACAATCCCGAGGACCCCGGCGCGGGAACCAGGATGCTGCCGTTCGCCCGCGAGTTGTTCATCGAGCGCAGCGACTTCCGGGAGCAGGCGCCGCGCAAGTTCTTTCGCCTGGCGCCGGGGCGGGAGGTGCGGCTGAAGGGCGCCTACTACGTTACCTGCGACGAGGTGGTGAAGGATGGCGCCGGGCGCGTGACCGAACTGCGCTGCAGCTACGACCCCGCCTCACGCGGCGGCGGCACCGCGGATGGCCGCAAGGTGCGCGGTACCCTGCACTGGGTGTCGGCCGCGCACGCCCACGACGCCGAGGTGCGCCTCTACGATCACCTGTTCACCACCGAGAACATGAACGAGGTGGGCCACGAGGAACTGGCGCAGCATCTCAACCCGGACTCGGAGGTGATCAGGACCGGCTGCAAGGTGGAGCCGGGCTTGGCCGCGGCGCAGCCGGAACAGATTTTTCAGTTCCTGCGCCACGGCTACTTCGTGGTGGACAACCGCGACTCGCGCCCCTGGGCGCCGGTGTTCAACCGCTCGGTCGGCCTGCGCGACACCTGGGCCAAGCTGCAGCGCGCCACCGGCAACTGAACCGCCTCTCAGGTGCAGGGGTTCTACCGCGTCGAGGTAATGGGCGGGCCGTAAACTGAGCCGCCTGCTCAGGGAGGCAGCGTCCGGCGCCAGTCGGTGAGCGCCGCGGCGGTGCTCGGAAACGCCAGTTCCGCCCAAGGAATTTCGTCGGGAGCGGCCCAACGCACCTCCAAGGCCTCGGCGCCGGGCCACGCTTCGCCTGCCGTCACCCGCGCGCGGTAGACGATCAGCACCACCGGCTCGCCCCGCCGGGAGTAGACGCCGAGCAGCCCGCCGACCGCAACCTCCACCCCGGCTTCCTCAAACGCCTCGCGGGCCGCCGCCTCGGGCACCGGCTCGCCCCGGTCCACGTAGCCGCCGGGAAAGGTCCAGCGCCCCCGCGCCGGTTCGATGGCGCGCCGCAGCAACAGCACCCGGCCGCGCTCCTCGATAACCGTCGCCGCGGCCACCTTCGGGTCGGCGTACACCACCCAGCCGCAGCGCGGGCACGCCGGCAGGGTCTTGCCCTCCACCGCACGCCGCACCAACGGCTCCGCGCACCGGCTGCAGAACCGCGCCGGCGCTCCGTGATGATGGACGTGCGTATGCGCAGGGGGTTGATCGCTCACTTCGCTCGCTGCCTGCAGCGTGCGGCAGGGTACACGCAGCGCCTCGGAAGCGCCACAGCCGAGCACGTCTGGCGCGGCGGTGCAGATCGTGGTCACTACCGGCGGCAAGGGTTAGACTGCCACCTAAAGGTCATGGCCACTGAGACGATCCTGAACATGGAGGGGGCGCGCATCAAGTTCGGCGCCGGCGCTACCCGCGAACTGGGGTTCGAGATGCGCGCCCTCGGGGTGCGCCGGGCGCTGCTGGTCACCGATCCGGTGATGGCGCAGCTGGAGCCGGTGGCGGTGGCGCGCGAGTCGCTACGCGGCGCAGGCATCGATACGGTCTGTTACGCGGAGAGCCGGGTGGAACCGAGCGACGCCTCGTTTCGGGAGGCGATTCGCGCCGCCGGGGAGAGCCGGTGCGACGGCTTCGCCGCGGTGGGCGGCGGCTCCAGCATCGACACCGCCAAGGCGGCCAACCTGTACACCACCTACCCGGCGGAGCTGCTGACCTACGTCAATCAACCGATCGGGCGCGGCGAGCCGGTGCCGGGGCCGCTCAAGCCGCTGGTGGCGGTGCCCACCACCGCCGGCACCGGCAGCGAGACCACCGGGGTGGCGATATTCGACTACTTGGCGATCGGCGCCAAGACCGGCATCGCCCACCGCGCGTTGCGCCCGGTACTGGGGGTCGTGGATCCTGACAACACCCGCACCATGCCGCCGGTGGTAACGGCGAGCAGCGGGCTGGACGTACTCTGCCACGCCGCGGAGTCGTTCACGGCGCTGCCCTACTCGGCGCGCGAGGCGCCCGCGGAGCCGGCGCTACGGCCCGCCTACCAGGGCGCCAATCCGATCAGCGACCTGTGGGCGGAGCGGGCCATGGAGCTGGTGGCGCAGCACCTGGTGCGGGCGACGCGCGACCCGGACGACGGCGAGGCGCGCACCGCCATGCTGCTGGCCGCGACCTTCGCCGGCTACGGCTTTGGCAACGCCGGCGTGCATCTGCCGCACGGCATGTCCTATCCGGTGTCCAGCATGGTGACCGCCCGCCAGACCGCGGGCGCCGGCTACTTCCCGTCCGGCTACCCCGGCGATCACCCGATGCTGCCGCACGGCATTTCAGTGATCCTCAACGCGCCGGCCGTGTTCCGCTTTACCGGCCGCGCCAACCCGGAGCGCCACCTGCGCGCCGCGTCCCTGCTGGGCGCCGCAACGGAGGGCGCGGACACCGCCGCCGCCGGGGAAATCCTCGCCGCCGCCATCGTCGACCTGATGCGCGCCGTAGACGTGCCCTCCGGGCTGGCCGCGGTCGGCTTTACCGCCGAGCACGTCCCCGCGCTGGTGGCCGGCACCGTGCCGCAGCACCGGGTCACCAAGCTGTCCCCGCGCGCCGCCTCCGAAGCCGACCTGCACGCCCTGTTCACCGACGCCCTCCGCTACTGGTAACGGTTTCCGGCGCGCCGCGGGCGCGGGGCGGCGCGCCAGGCGCCGCTGGTCCGCGCGCCCTCGGTCCCGTTACTTGCGGCCGCCGATTCCCACCTGCACGATGCGCGGGCGGTCGGTGCCGGCCACGCCGACGTACTTGAACGGCATGCCGTCGAGTTCGCGCGGCTGAACATCCTGGACCACCACCGTCTCCTCCCCCGACAGGAGCACGGCAAAGGGCGCCGCCTGGGTGCCGGCGCCCGGGTCGGTGGGGAACGCGAAGTCGCTGCCGGGAACGTTGGTAAAGACGATCCGGCCCTCCGCGTCCGAGATCCAGAACTCGTCGATGACGGTCTGCGCCGCGATTTCGGACAGCGCGGCGTTGATCTCGTCCGGCGTCATGCCGGCCCGCAACGCGGCGTCGACATAGTGGGCGGTGAGCGTGGCCTCGGCGACCATGTGATCGGAGATCGCGTCGGACCCGGAAGTCATGCGGGCACTGCTGGCGCATCCGGCGGCGACGGCGCAGGCGGCCGCAAGCAGTACGGCGCGGGCAATTCCAGTCATGTTTCAGCCTCCTGTGGCGCTACCGTAGCCATTCCCGCCCAACGATGCCAGAGGCCGCGGCTACCGGTATAATGGCACCATGACTTTCCGCACCATTCGCACCACCCTGTTCGCCCTCATTGGCGCGCTGACCCTTGCGGCGGCGGCCGGCGCCCAGCAAGGACCGGCCACCAGCCTGACCATCGAAGAACTGATGGCCGCGGCCGAAGCGGCCAACCCGGAGCTGGAGTCCCTGGCGCTGCAGCGGGAGAACGCGCGCGTCACGTTCGACCGCGCGACCGCGGCGGCGGACGCGCGCCTCGACCGCATAACCGCGACCTTGCAGTGGGAGCGGGCGCAGCTCAGCGCGCGGCAGGGACGGACCCGCGAGTTGCTCGCCATCGCCCAGGCCTACGTCGATCTGCAGCAGGCGAACGAGGAGGTGAGCGTGCTCGAAGAGCGGTTGCGGCTGGCGCAGCTTGACTTGCAGTTGACCGACACCCGCGTCGAGATGGGCGCGGCCGGCGCCGTGGATCAGTTGCAGGCCCAGGTAGCGGAGCTCAACGCCGAACTGAACCTGGCGGCGGCGCGCAACCAGCGGCGCTTTACCACGCTGCCGGCCCTGGCGGAGAAGAGCGGCCTGGACGCCGCCGCGCTGGAGGCCGCCGGGCTCGACTCGGAGCCGCCGGAGCTGCCCGAGCTGGGGCCGCCGGACAGCTACGCTACGGCCACCGCGCGGCGGCCGGAACACCGTCACGCCGCTCAGCAGTTGGAAATCGACGAGTTGAACCATGATCTGCTCTCCGCTGAGGAGACCTCGCGGCTTGACCTCGAAACGTCGGCCAACACCCTGGCGAGCAGCCGGGCGGCGGTGGAGAGTACCGCCGCCGACCTGCAGACCGCCACGGCCAGCGCCTATGCCACGGCGCGGCAGGCGTTCGGAACGGTGACGTTGCGCGAGCTGCAGCTCGCCCTGCAGCGGGAGCGGACGCAGCGCGCCGAGGAGCAGTTCGGCGCCGGCATGATCACGCAATCCACCCTGGCCGGCTCGCAGGCTGATCTGACCGAGTCGGACAACGCGTTGCGTGCGGCGCACTGGTCAGCCTACTTCTCCTGGCTGCGGCTCCGCGACGCGGCCGGCTTGGCGGTACCGCTGGCGGAGGTGGAGTGAGCCGTTGCCGGTGGTTGCCGGCGCTGCTCTGCCTGACCGCGGCGCAGCCGGCGGTCGCGCAGGAGGGGCTGCGCATCGGCGACGCCGTGAGCGCGGCGCTCGCCGTGCACCGCTCGGTGGAAGCCGCGCAGGAGGCAACGCGGTCCGCGGCGCTCGCCCTGCGGCTGGCGGAACTCGACGCCGGCCGGGTCACCGTGTCGGTGAACGCCGCGCCCGCCGCCGACTTCGATCTGGCGGCGCTGGAGGACGACGACGGGGCCATCGTTGACGGCAGCGCCACGGTCGGCGCCGCGGTCGCCTTGCCGTGGGGAATGGAGTTGGCGGGCAGCTACACGGCCGCGACGCGCCTCGCCGGCGACCCACGCGACGACGACAACTTCCTGGACGCGCACAGCATCTCGGTCTCCCAGGACCTGCTCACCGAGGGCCGGCTGGCGCCGGAGGCGCTGGCGGTGGCCGACCGCGGCGACCAGTACCGCCTTGCCGGGCAGCGCCAGCAGCGCACCCGCAACGAGGTGGCGTTGCAGGTGGCGCGCACCTTCCTGACCCTGATCGCGCGGGAGGCGACCGTGAGGCTGCTGGAGGAACGGCTGGACCTGGCCGCGCGCGAACTGAGCCGCATCAGGGTGCGGGTGGAGCAGCAGGCGGCTGACGAGATTGCGCTGCTGGACGCGACCATTGCCGTCGCCGAGCAGCGCAACACCCTCGACAAGGCGGTCGCGGAGCTCGCTCTCGACACCGGCAAGTTCCTTGCCGACCTGGAGTTGCCGCCGCAGCCCCTGATCACGCCGGCGGCCGACTTCGCGGCGTTGCGGCGGCGGGTGCGCGCTCTGCTCACGGAACCGGGGCCGGCAAGCGCGCCGGGTAGCGCGACCGAGGTACGGGAAGCCGAGGCTGCGCTGCGCAGCGCCGAGCTGCAGGCCGAGCGCGCGCGACGCGGCGCGCTGCCGCAGATCTCCGTGAGCGTGGACCACCGCAAACCGCGCTCGGAGCCGGGGTGGGGCTCGCTCAGCGTGTCGATTACCGGCAGCTACACGTTGTACGACGGGGGCCGCGCCGCGGTCGCCGCGGAGCAGGCGCAGGAGCAGGCGGCCACCGCGCGCCGCACCTTGGCCGAGGCGCGCCGCACCGCGGAGGACGCGTTCGAGCGCTCCCGGCTCGAACTGATCGCCGCCTTCGCGGCGGATGAACTGGCCGCGCTCCGGCTGGAGCGGGCCCGCCTGCGGCAGGAGCAGGCGGCGCGGCGCCACGCCGCCGGCGCGCTCAGCGCTCCCGAGCTGCAGGAAACGGCACTGCTGCTGCGCGAAGCGGAGGATGCGGCCGCCGCCGCGGCGCTGGAACTGGGAGCCGCCTACCTGGCAATCGCCATCGATCTGCGCCGCGACCTGCAACAGGAACTCGCGGCCATCGTCCGCTGACCGGGAGGCCGGGCCCGGCGCGCTCAGCCGCCGAACCCGCCTCCCCCGCCGCCGCCTCCTCCTCCGGGGCCACCGCCGCCGAACAGCGCGCGCGGGCCGCCGATCGCCTGCAGTTGCTCTTGCAGAAATTGCAGGCGCTTCTCTTCGTCGTTCTCCAGGGAAGGGTCTTCCTTGAGACGCGCGTCGTACGCCTCCTTGACCTGGGGGTTGGCCAGCAGCCGCTCCACCAGCGCCTGCCGGCGCTCCGGCGGTAGCTGCGCCAGGCTGAAGCCGCCGCCGCCCGGCCCGCCGCCGCCGCGCGCGGGCGCCGCTTGCCCACCGGTGCCGGCTTGGCCTTGCCCCTGACCCGCCGCGCCGCCGCCACCGCTTCCGGCGCCGCTGCCGCCTGCGCCGGCGGCCGCCGCGGTGTCCGGCAGCGGTTCGCCGGCCGCCCGCACCGGGGCGCCGTCGCGCAACGACTCCTGGCCCACGGTCACCACCAACGCGCCGGCGGTGAGACCGCTGGTAATCTCCACCACGTCCTCGGCGGACAGCCCCACCGCCACCGGCGTCCGCACCGCGGCGCCCTCTTCCACCCGGTAGACGATGCTCTGATCGCGTTCCAGCAGCAGCGCCCGCTTGGGCACCACCAGCACGTCGGGCCGCGTCTCGGTGGGCACCTGCACGGTGACGAAGGTGCCCGGCACCAGCTCGCCGGCGCCAGCGGCCGCGCCGCGGGCGGTCAGCTCCACCGTCACCTTCACGGTGCCCGACTCCGCGTCCACCACCGGGCTCACGCGGCTGATGACGCCGCGCGCCCGCAGGTCACCGGCCGCCACCACCCGCACCTCCCGGCCCACGCTCATGCTGCGCCGCGCGGCGTCGGGAACGTGCAGCACCGCCTGCAGCGGATCGGGATCCAGCACCGTGAACACCCGGCTGTTGGCGGAGATGGTCGCCCCCGACTCCACCGCCCGCTCGCCGACGATGCCGGTCAGCGGCGAGCGAATCTCGGTGTCGGCGAGTTGCTGCCGCGACCGCTCCACGGCGATGGTGCGCAACTCCAACTGGTAGCGCTGATTCTCCAGTTCCTGATCGGTCACGCCGCCCTGCCTGGCCAGCTCGGTGGTGCGGTCGTACTGCCGTTGGCTGTTGTCGTAGTGCGCCTGCGCCTCGGCCAGAGCCAGGCGCGCGTCGCCTGCATCCAGCCGCGCCAGTACCTGCCCCTCGCGCACCGCGTCCCCCTCCTCGACCCGGACCTCCACCACCGGTCCGCCGGCGCGCGCCACCACGTCAATGGAGCGCTCCGCGGTCAGGGTGGTGGTGGCCACCAGGAAGCTGGACACCGTCTGTCGCACCACCTCCGCGGTCACCACCGGAAGCGCCGCGGTCTGGCCGCCGAAGCCCCCGAAGCCGCCGGCGGCGCCCGCCCCGCCCGCGCCGCCGGAGCCGCCCGCCGTTTCGCCACCGCGCCCCAGGATGCCGTTCACCACGCCGCAGCCGCCCAGCGCCGCCAAGGCCGCGGTCAGCAGCCCCGCCACAGCCAATGCCCGGGCCGGTGCCCGGGCCGATCCCCTTCCGTGCCGCCGGTCGCGTCTCACCGCTCCCGCCTTCTCATCTGTCCGCATCGTCCTCATCCTTCCTCATGCGCCACGCGCGGCTCGGGCCGGCGCGCCGGCGGCCGCATCGCCCACGCTACCCGCCGCAGCCACTCCGCCAAGTCGTCGAACAGCGCGTAAATGGTCGGCATCACCACCAGCGTCATGAACGTGGAGGTGGTCAGGCCGCCGACCACGGCCAGCGCAATCGGCCCCCAGGTGCCCGCGCGTCCCTCCACCGGGCCGAACAGACCCGGCGCCACCAACGGCGCCACCAGCGGAAACAGCCCCAGCAGCGTGGTGCAGGCGGTAATGAGAATCGGCCGCAGGCGGTCGCGCCCGCCGGTGATGATCGCCTCGGTGCGCGCCATCCCGCCCGCGCGCAACCGGTTGATGTGGTCCACCAGGATGATGCCGTTGTTCACCACCACCCCGGCCAGCACCATGATGCCGAGCCAGGAGTTGGTGTTGAGCGTGGTCCCGGTCAGGTAGAACAGCAGCGCCACGCCGAGCAGCGAGAACGGCAGCGAGGTGAGAATGGTGATCGGGTGCACGAACGACTCGAACAGCGCCGCCATCACCAGATAGATGAACGCCGCCGCCAGTAGCAGGGCCAACAGCGAGGCCTGCTCCGATTCCTGGAAGCGGCGGAAGTTCTGCCCCACCTCGGCGCTGTAGCCGGGCGGGAGCTGCTGCTGATTGAGCAGCCCCTCGATCTGGCCGCGCAGGCGGAACATGCCGCTGCGGTCGGTGTTGGCGGTCACCGAGACGATCTCGCTGCCGCCGCCGCGCTGAATGGAGCGCGGCCCCGGCTGGCGCTCGAAGGTGGCCAGCGTGCCCAGCGGCACCGCCGCGGCGTCCGGCTCCACCGGGAGCTGCGCCAGCCCGTTCAGGTCCACGCGCGCCGCCTCGGCCACCCGCACCCTGATCGGCAGTTCCTCGCCGCCGGCGGCCAGGGTGCCGGCGGCGCTCTCGCTCAGGTTGGCGCTCAGGAGCTGGCCCACCGCGTCGGCGGTCATGCCGGCGGCGGTGGCGCGGTCGCGGTTGACCCTCACCCGAAGTTGCTCGTCCCCCGACTCCAGGTTGGTGCTCACGTCGTCCACGCCCGGCAGCGCCCCCAGCCGGGCGCTGATGTCCTCGGCGAACAGCGCCAGCACCTCGGTGTTGGGGCCGGTCACGTCCACCGACACGCCCAGCGCCCCGCCGCCGCCGCGGCCCCAGCGCCGCCCCACGGAAAAGGTGTAACCGGGAAGCTGCGGCAGCAGGCCGCGGATCTCGTTGGTCAGGTCGGCGGTGGTGCGCTGGGTGGAGGCGTCGTCCCGGAAGTACACGGTCACGCTGCCGTTGCGGGCCGAGAAGTTGGCCGCCACCGCGTCGATCTCCAGATCCTCGGTACGGGCCAGCAGGTCGCGCTCGAAGGCGTCGAACACCGCTTGGGTCTCAGCGAAGGTCACGCCGTTCTCGGCGCTCACCGCGATCGACATGCGCCGCGCCGGGGTCGGCGGCGTAAACTCGCGCTCGATCTGCGTGAGCAGATAGATGCCGCCGCCGAGCATGGCCAGCATCGCGGCGACGGTGATCAGCCGATGGCGCAGCGTCCGGCGCAGCAGCGCGCGGTAGGCGGCGGCCAGCGCGTCCATCACGCGGTGGCGGGCGCCGCCGGCCGCCACCAGAAACCGCGAGCTGACCACCGGGATCAGGCTCAGCGAAATCACCAGCGAGGCGATCATCGCCGCGACCATGGTCGTGGCGAAGTCGCCCATGAAGCGCCCGAAGGGGGTGGCGGCGGTGAACAGCACCGGCACGAACACGATGATCGAGGTGATGGTGGCGGCGAACACCGGCGTGGTTACCTCGCCGGCGCCGCGAATCGCCGCGGCGCGCGGCGCCAGACCGCGCTCCCGGTAGCGGTAGATGTTTTCCAGTACGACCACGCTGTTGTCCACCAGCATCCCCACCGCCAGCATCAACCCGCTCAGTGAGATCACGTTGAGCGAGAAGTTGAGCCCGCCCACGCGCCGCATCAGGAACACCACGGTAAAGGTGGCGATGATCGAGATCGGGATGGCGATGGCCACCACCAGCGTCGCCCGGACCCGCAGCAGGAAGGCGAACAGCACCAGCACCGCCAGGCCGGCGCCGATCAGGCCGGAGTTGCGCAGGTTGTTGAGGCTGGTGGTGATCTCCTGCGACTGGTCGAAGAACACGAAGGTGCTGAGTCCCGGCACCGCCGCCTCGATGGCGGCCAACTGGGCGCGCGCGGCGCGCACCACGCTCACCACGTTGGCGTCCGAGCCCTTGAACACCCGCACCGTGACCGCCTCCGCCAGGTTGAGGCGCTGCACGCTCTCCCGGTCGCCCACTCCGCGGCGCACCACGCCCACGTCGCCGATGCGGGCGCCGCCCGCGCCGGCGATCGGCAGCGCGGCGATCTCGTCGAGGCCGGTGAACGACGCCTCCGAACGGACGAAGTAGCGCCGCCCGCCGTCGATCAGGTAGCCGCCGGCAAGGTCTACGTTGTTGGCGCGCAGGCTGCGGGTCAGCTCGTCGACGTCGACGCCGAGGGCGGCCATCGCCTGCGGATCGAGGTCGATCATCACCTGCTCCGCCTGCAGGCCGCGCACCTCCACGTCGGCCACGCCGTCGAGCCGCTGCAGGCGCGGCACGATCAGCTCCTCGGTGAGGCGTTCCAGCTCGGCGCGGGTGCCCTCGCTGGCCACGCTGAGTTGCAGAATCGGGATGTCGGTGGTGGAGAAGTTGGAGACGCGAATGCGCCCCACGCCGTCCGGGAGGTCGCCGCGGATGCGGTCGATGCGGTCGCGGATCTCCGCCGCCGCAAGGTCCATGTCGGTGCCGATGACGAACTGAGCACGAATTCGCGCCGAGTTGGCCGACGAAGTGGAGCTGACCGACTCGACCCCGCCCATGCCGCCGACCGCGCCTTCGATCGGCGCCGCGACCCGCCGCTCCACCTCCTCCGGCGAGGAGTTGGCAAACGGCGCCACCACCGTCAGCGCCGGGCTCTCGATCTCGGGCAGGAACAGCAGCGGCAGCCGGCCGATGGCGAAGAAGCCGAACAGGCTGACCGCGGCGATGACCAGGAGCACGCCCAGCGGGCGGCGTACGGAAAACTCGGCCAACGAAGTCATGATCGCACCTCCCGTGGCGCGGCGTTGGGGGCGGGGGCAGGCGCGGCGGCGGGTTCGCCGCGTACTCCGTGCCCGCCAATGAGGGAATAAAGGGTCGGTATCAGCACCAGCGTGATCAGGGTAGAGAACAGCAGCCCGCCGATCACCGTTACCGCCAGCGGCTGGCGCAGCTCCCAGCCCTGCCCGAGGCGCAACGCCAGCGGCACCAGCCCCAACACGGTGGTGGCGGTGGTCATCAGAATCGGGCGCAGCCGGGTCACCGCGGCGCGGTGAATGGCCAGGGCCGGCGCCATGCCGCCGCGGCGCAATTGGTTAACGTAGTCCACCAGCACGATGGCGTTGTTGACCACGATGCCGGCCATCATAATCACCCCGATCAGGGCGATGGCGCTCACCGGCACCGCGAAGATGGCCAGCGCCAACACCACGCCCACCAGCCCGAACGGCACCGCCGCCAGGATGATGAGGGGATGCAGCAGCGACTCGAACTGCGCCGCCATCACCAAGTAGGTCAACACCACCGCCAGGATGATGGCCAGCCGCATGCTGGCGAAGGAGTCGACCATGTCCCGCCACTGCCCGGCCAGCTCGGCGGCCACCCCCTGCTCGGCCGCCACCTGGTCGAGCACCGCCTGCACCTCACCGGTAACGCTGCCCAGGTCACGCCCATCCAGGTTACCGGTCACCAGCACCACGCGGCTCTGATCGACGCGGCGGATCTCATTGGCGCCCTCCACCACGGTGACTGCGGCTACCGCCGACAGCGGCACCGGCACGTCACCCGCGGTAGTGACGATCAGCGCCTCCAGGTCCTCGATGGTCGCCCGATCCTGCGGCCGGGTGCGTACCCGCAGCGCCACGTCCCGGCGCCCGCGCTCCAGTTCGGTCGGCACCTCGCCCTGCAGCTTGACGGCCACGATCTCGCCCACGGTCTCCGCGTCCAGGCCCAGTTCGGCCAGTTGCGGGCGGTTGAGGTCGATCACCACCTCCGGGCTGGTGCCGGCGAGGCGCGCGCCGACGTCGGCCAGCCCGGGGACCGCGGCCAAGCGCTCGGCGATGGCGCGGGCGGCACGCTCCAGCAGCGCCGGCGCGGCGCCGCTGACGCGCGCTTCCACCGCGGCGTCGAAGGTGAGGAGCGCCGGGCGGCTGAAGGTGACCGCGGCGCCGGGAACGCCGGCCAGCGCCGTGCGGAGTTGCGCCAGCGCCTGATCTTCGGCGCCGCCGCGGTACTCCGGGTGCAGGTCGATCAGGAGCTGGCCAAGGTTCTCGCGCACCTCGCTGCCGCCGGTGCCCGCGGCGCCGGCCAGCGCGTAGGTCTGCGCCACCGCCGGCAGCTCGGCGGCGCGGCGCTGCAGCTCGGCCAGGGCGGCGTCGGTGCGCAGCACCGGGGTGCCGGGCGGCAACTCCACGGCGGCGACGATGGTGCCCTGGCGAATTTCGGGAATCAGCTCGGTGCCGAGCAGCGGCACCAGGCTCAGGGAGCCGGCGAGCAGGAGCACGGCCAGCAGCACCACTGGCAGGCGATGGCGCAACGCCCACCCGAGCAAGTGCGGGTAGCCGCGGTGCGCCGCCCCGTAGAGGCGCTCGAACAGCCACGTGAGCGGCGTGAGGAGCAGGCGCAGCACCGCGCCGAGGCCGCGGCCAAGCGCCAGCAGGGCGCGGCCAGGGGCGGCCGCGGCGCGCACCGTCAACGGCGCACGGGCGGCAGCTGCCGCCGCCGGGGCCGGCGGCGGCGGCGACTCGGATGCATTGGTTTCCGGCTGGGGCTGCGGCTTCGGGGGCGGCGCGGGCGCAGGCTCGGCCGTCGGCGCGCGCAGGCCAACCGCGCTGGCCATCGGAATCAGGGTCAGCGCTACCGCCAGGCTCACCAACAGCGAGAAGGTGACCGTCAGCGCCGGGTCCACGAAGAGCTGGCCGGCGATGCCGCTCACGAATACCACGGGAATGAACACGCACAGCGTGGTCAGGGTCGCGGCGACCACCGCGCCGCCCACCTCGGCGCCGCCGGCGCGGGCCGCGGCGGCGCGGCCGGCGGCGGCCTTCAGGTGGCGGTCGATGCTCTCCAGCACCACGATGGAGCTGTCCACCAGCATGCCGATGCCGAGCGCCAAGCCGCCGAGCGACATCACGTTGAGCGACACGCCGCCCACGAACATCAGGAAAAAGCTGGCGATCACGGAGATCGGAATCGCCAACCCCACCACCAGGGTGCTGCGCAGGCGGCGCAGGAACAGATACAGCACCGCTATCGCCAGTACGCCGCCGAGCACCGCGGCCCGGATCACGTCGCGGATCGACTGCTGAATGAAGCGCGACTGGTCCGCCACCACGAGCAGCTCGACGTCGGCCACGCCGGCCAGCTCCGCCTCCACCTCGGCGAGGCGGGCGCGCACCGCCTGGGCCACCGCGACGGTGTTGGCCGCGGCCTCCTTGTGGAGGGCGATCTCCACGCTGGGCCGGCGGTTGGTACGGGTGACGGTGGCCTGCTCCCGGTAGCCGCTGCGCACCTCGGCCAAGTCCTGCAGCCGCACCTGGACGTCGCCGACGTGGCCCACCACGATGCGGCCGATCTCCTCCAGGTCGGCGAACCGCGCCAGCACCCGCACGACGTACTCGGCCGCGCCGTCCGCAATGCTGCCGCCGGTCACGTCCACGTTCTCGCGCTGCAGCCGGGTGGCGATTTGCGCCAGCGGGATGCCGAGCAGCGCCGCGCGGCTCTGGTCGACGTCGATCCGGATTTCCTCCTCCACGCCGCCGGAGACGATCGCGGCGGCCACGCCGTCAATGCTCTCCAGGCGCTGCTTGATCGACTGCTCGGCCAGCAGCCGCAATCCCGCCTGATCCGCCGCGCCCACCTCCCCCGGCGCCGCGCTGCCCACGCTCACGCGCATGATCGGGTCCAGCGCGGGGTCGAAGCGCAGCAGGATCGGCTCCTCGGCGGCGGCCGGCAACGCCAGTTGCGCAAGCTGCTCGCGCACGTCGATGGCCGCGAAGTCCATGTCGGTGCCCCAGGAGAACTCCATGATCACGTCGGAGAGGCCGGCGCGGGAGACGCTGGAGACGTCCACTACCCCCGACACGATGCCCACCGCGTCCTCGACGGGAACGGTCACGAAGGTCTCGACGTCGGCGGGCGCCACGCCCGGGTACTCGGTGCGGACGGTGAGGGTCGGGAACGACAGGTCGGGCAGCAGGTCTACCGGCAGCTCGCGGAACGAGATCAGCCCGAAGATCGCCAGGGCGACGAAGAACACCACCACCGACACCGGGCGGCGGGTAGCCAGCGCGACGATCTTCACCCGCGCCGCCCCGGCCTGCCGCACAACCGCCGCATCACCGCTACAGCATACCGGATTCCCCCCGCGCCGGCCACGAACGCCGGCCGAGCCGGGCAGAGCCGCCACCGTGCGGCCCCGGCTGGCCGGTTAGGTGGATGGTGCGCCGCTCGTGCGCTATGCTATCGTTGGCTCGCAAACTCGGTCGACGGCATCCGCGACGGTCGGCGAGAGCGTATGGGAGGCAACATTGTCCAGCACGGGAGAAGGCCGGTCACCTACTGGTCGGCCTGTACCCGAGAAGAAATAGAGAGCCTGCCTGGCATCTCCCCAAGGAGGCCATAGGAGCCGCAAACAAGCTGGACTTATCGAATCGCAATGACATCTCGGCCGTGCTGGGCGTAGCTCCCTGGCGACTCGACGATATTCGCTATCTGAGGAACTATATCGCTCACCAGTCGAAGCAGTCCGCTCTGGAGCTAAGGAAGAACGGGATCATTACCGCTCCGGGCAGCATCATGCCGGCGTGTTGCGCTCTCTCATATGCGAACGATGGAGTGCAACGGTATATCGGCTGGTCACGCTTCATGAAGGCAATTTCCCAGCAGTTGGTAGGATAGTCCTTCATCTTGGTACGCCAGGTGAGCCGAAGTGGGGAGCCGGTAACCGCACCGGCGCGCAACGTGTTGGCGCCGACGCCGGCGGTGGTGGCGCTGGTTACCCTGCTGGCGCTGCTGTGGGGCGGCAACTCCGTGTTCATCAAGGTGGGCCTGCGGGCGCTGCCGCCGTTCGCGCTTACCGCCCTGCGGCTGGCGCTGGGACTGGCGGTGATCGGCGGCTGGGCCTTGCTGCGCCGGTTGCCGCTGCGCCTGCAGCGCGGTGAGTTCCTGCCGCTGGCGGCCCTGGCGGCGCTGTTTCTGGTGCAGGTGCTGGCCCTGCATGCCGGCACCCACTTCACGCTCGCGGCCCACTCCACGGTGATGATGAGCACCTACCCGCTGTTCACCTCGCTGTTCGCGCACCTGCTGATCGCCGGCGACCGCCTCACGCCGCGCACCGGCGCCGGCCTGTTGCTGGGATTCGCCGGGGTGGTGGCCACCTTTACGCCGCAACTGCTGGCCGGCGGGGCGGGCGGGACCGCGGGCGGCAGCGCGCTGGTACTGGGCAGCGCATTGCTGTTGGGGCTGCGCACCGCGGTGTCCAAGCGGATGCTGCACGCGGTGAGCGCCGAGAAGCTGCTGTTCTGGATGCTGCTGCTGAGCCTGCCGGCCGCGGCCGCGTTGAGCGCGGCGCTGGAACGGGAGGCGCAGTTCGCCTTTGATCCCGCCGGGATGCTGGCGATCGGCTACGTGGGCGTGGTGATCGCCGGCTTCTGCTTTCTCTCGTGGACGGCGATTCTGGCGCGCTACCGGGCCAGCCGCCTGACGGTGATGTTCTTCGCCACCCCGCTGTCCGGCACCTTCCTGAGCTGGTGGATCGCCGGCGACCCGTTGGGCGCCAGTCTGCTGGTGGGCGCGGCCCTGGTGGCGGCGGGGATCTTCGTCAACGCCGGTGCCCGTTCCTGAGCCGGCGGCGCTATACTTGAGCGCGGCACCGGCTATGGACGATTGGTTGCAGCTTGCAGGGAAGACCGCGCTGGTGACCGGCGCGGCGTCGGGCATCGGGCGCGCCGTGGCGCTGGCGTTCGCCGAGGTGGGAGCGCGCGTGGTCGCGGCGGACCGCGCGGCCGCGGCGGGGCAGCGCGTGGCCGCGGAGCTGGCCGGCGGCGCCGCGGCCGGGCATTGCTTCGTAGCCGTAGACGTGACTGACCCCGACAGCGTGCGCGCTCTGTTTGCCGCGTCGCCGGCGCCGCTGGACGTTCTGGTCAACAACGCCGGCGTCAACCTGCCGGCCGCGTTGCGCGACGTGGACGCGGCCGGCGTGGCCCGTACCTTGGCAGTGAACCAGACCGGCATGATCCTGTGCGCGCAGGCGGCGGCGGCCGGCATGGCCGCGGCCGGGGGCGGGGTGATCGTCAACATGGCCTCGGAGTCGGGGCTGGAGGGGTCGGCCGGCCAGAGCGTGTACGCGGCAAGCAAGGCCGCGGTCTACTCGCTGACCCGCTCCTGGGCCAAGGAGTTGGGGCCGCGCGGGGTGCGCGTCGCCGGCGTGGCGCCGGGGCCGCTGGAGCCCACCGGCATGACCGGGGCCGCCTACCTGGCAGCGCTGGCGCAGGCGCGGGGCACTACCCCGGAAGCGATCGAGCGGGGCTACGCGGCCGCGATTCCGCTGGGGCGCCCCGGGACCCTGGCCGAAGTGGCCAACGTGGTGCTGTTCCTGGCCTCGCCGCGCGCCTCCTACGTGACCGGTACGGTGGTGAACGTGAGCGGCGGGAAGTCGCGGGCATGAGCGTTGCGGGCATGAGCGCTGCCGTTGCGGCGGCGCGGCAGCCCCACCGCGGAGTGTTCATCACCGCTCCGGGGCAAGTGGAGCTGCGCCGCGACTGCCTGCCGGAGCACTGGTTCGACGGCGGCTACGTCATCACCGAGTCGCTCGGCAACTCGGTGTGCTCCTCCGACCAGAAGGCGGTGCGCCAGTTCACCGAGCACGCGCGCATCCCCGGCAACGCCACCCAGGTGGCGCTCGGCCATGAGACCGTGCACCGGGTGGTGACGGCGCCGCCGGGCGTCCCGGTCCGTCCCGGCCAGGTGGTATTGATCACCCCCGGCCTGTCCAGCGCCCCGGTGGACCCCGACTCCTTTGCGCCCGCTCCCGACGACGGCGTGCTTGCTTCGCTCGGCTATTCGTTCCGCTACGCTGCCGGCCTGCGCCGCTACAGCGGCCTGCCGGAGCGGGTCGGCGAGGTGGTCGCCGCGCAGGGCCTGGGCGAGTTGTTCATTCCGATTCCGGAATCCGTCGGCGGCGATCCGGCCACCAGCCTGGCGACCCTGGCGCATGCCGAACCGTTCGCCTGCTGCCGCGGCGCACTGCAGCAAATGTTCACCCGCGGCGCCGGCGGCGAGTTGGCGCCGGGCGTGCCCCCGGACGCCGAGGTCGCCATGCTCAGCGGCACCGGACGGATGGCGATGATCACGCTGGCCATCCTGGCGCGCGGCCCGCACCCGCCGCGCCGGATTGCGATTACCGGCAGCGCCGCCCGCCTGCGGCAGCTCGCCGCTACCCCGGTCGTAGCGGCGTTGCGCGACCGCGGCGTGAGCCTGCAACTCGTGGACCGCGCCGATGCCGCAGCCGTGGCTGAATTGCGCGCCGGGGGCGGCTTCGACGCCGTGGTCACCTTCTACGCCAACCAGGAGAGCTACGACCTGGCCGCGGAGCTGGTGCGCCCCGGCGGTAACCTCAACAACTTCGCCGGCGCCGGCGACCCGGACCTGGTGCTGCCGATGACCATTCCCGCGGCGCCGGCTGCGGCTCAGAACGCGGCCGCCGTGATCGGTGAGATGATTCATCCGCAAGCACTGGGCGCGGCGCGGCGGGTGCGCGGGCTGGCTGCGCCGGCGCGCGCGGCACTGGCCGGATTCGATCCCGGAGACGCGCGCGCCGAAGAGTTGCTGCGCGCCTTCCCGGCCGGCACCGCGGTGGCCGGTGCCGGGGCTGCGGATCGCTTCCCGGGGCTGGCGTTCGGCGCGGCGCCGCCTTACACCGACCTGTTCATCGCCGGCGGCGGCGCGGCGGCGGCGGCAACCTACCGCGCGCACGAGCAGCAGTTGGCGCGCGACGCGGCGGTGAACTTCGTCGACGGCGGCACCGCAATCGCGATTCGCTCCCGCCACGTCCATTACCTGTCACGGCACCAGATCTGCGGCCCGACCGTGCCCTACTATCTCACCAACACCTCGGAGCCGGCCTCCGCCGACTTGGCCGAACACGCGCGCGCGCCGCTCGACTTCGACTGGATGGTGCGCCGCGTCGCGGGGCTGGCCGCGGCCCCGGAACTGATCCGCGACGTCGGGCGCCGTTCCCCGTTCGGCTCCCACTTCGTCATCACCCAACTGGAGGAGCTCCCCTACGTGGAAGTGGGCGCCGCGCCGTTCCAAGCCGCCGCCGCCGCTGAGCGGCAGGCCGGCCGCATCCGCACCGCCGCCGCCCTGACCGCTGCCGCCGGCGTGCTGGCCGCCTCCCGCGATCAGTGGTCCCGCGCCGCGGAAGACGCCCTCTACCACGCCTACGGCCTCCCTCACCCCCTCACCGAATAGGTTTCTGCCGCACCGCCATTCGTGGCCCGCCGGCCAGAGGAGTTCAACTGCCGCAAGCGACGGGCTGCTCCCGCTCCTCCCGTCCGGCGTGCGGACCTGCCTGACCGCAGGGAATTCAGTAATCGGCGCTTGGTTCGCGGAGGTCCAGCCAGCGTACTTCGTCGGGGGTCAGGGCCACTCCAAGGGCGCGCAGGCAATCGCGGGTCTCGCCGGGCAGGCGCGTGCCGATGATCGGGAACACCGGGAACGGCTGGCTGAGTACCCAGGCCAGGGCGACGTTGACCGGGCTCACGCCGTACTTCCGGGCCAGCTCGCGGGCGCGGTCGCGGCGGGTAACGTTGTCTGCGCTGTGGTAGCAGCGGGCCAGGTCGCGGTCGCGCGGCTGCTCGGCCTCGTTCTCGATGAAGAACCCGGAGGCCTGACTCGACCATGGCGCCAGCACCATCTGCGTAGCCTCGAACCAGCGCCGGAACTCGGCGCCGGAGGCGCTCTGCCAGTAGAGGTAGCTGCCGTCGATGGTCCACCACGCGTCGATGATGCGCGCCAGGCTGAACTGATTGCTGACCACTGAGAAGTAGTTGCGCCCGTTGCGGGCGGCATATTCCTTGGCTTCTTGCAGGCGCGGCAGCGACCAGTTGGAGACTCCGAACAGGGCCATGCGCCCCGCCGCCTGATGCTCGTTCAACACGTCGACGATTTCTCCCACCGGCACCTCCGGGTTGTCGCGGTGCATCAGCCAGACGTCCACGCTGTCCAGGCCAAGCCCGTCCAACCCGGCGAGCAGCTCGCGGGTGATGCCCTCCGGGTTGCCGTGCGGGGGATTGCCGCCCTTCTCGAACACCACCACCTGATCGCGCACCCCGCGGTTGCGGATCCAGGCGCCCAGGTTGCGCTCGCAGGCGCCGCCGCGGTAGGCGTGGGAGGTGTCGAAGCAGTTGCCGCCAAGCTCGAAGTACTGATCGAACAGCACTTCGGTGTAGGGGATGGTGACGTTGCGGTCGGCGCCCTGCACCAGCCGCGCGACAGGTTTGTCGAGCCCCGGAATGCTGCCGTATTGCATCGTCGGCGCAGCGCCTTCTTCGCGCCCGGCCCGCCGGCGTAGCGGACGCCCGCCAAGCGTGCCTGCGTGGAAGCGCCGCTCCTGCTCGTAGACCAGGTCCGCCTCCTCGCGCCACCGATCCAGCAGCTTCATGTTGCCGATGGTGTCGCGCCAGCTCATGGCCGGCGCCTGGCGCGCCGCAAGGTGCTCCGCCACCGTGTCCGCCTCGTAGGTGAACAGGTCGCGGTCGACCGCCACCTCGATTGCCTCCGTCTCCGATTCACCGCGCCGGGTGAGCAGAATCCGGCCCGGCGGAAACCTGGTATCGAGCGGCAACGGCTCGCGGGCATGGCGGCAGGGCGAGCACGGCACCCACGGTTCGGGCACCTCCAACCTCCCCTCGCTGCCGTACACCGCGAGCTGGCTCGGCACCCCGCAATCGACCCCGGTGATCAGCTCGGCGATGATGCCGCCGTCGAACTGCAGCGTTGCCGCCGCGTAGTGGTCCGTGCCGGCGGGGCCCAACTGCGCGCACCCCTTTACCAGGTGCGGCTCCCGGAACGGCTCGCCGGAGGCCGCGCCGGCAAGCAGCCGCGCCGCCGAAGCGGGGTAGCAGCCGACGTCCAGGATGCCGCCGCCGCCGAGCGCGTTGGCAAAGGTGCGCGCGCCGGGGGCAAAGCGCCCCTGGTAGCTGAACACGGCCCGGATCATCCGCACCTCCCCGACCGCGCCGGCGCGCACCAGCTCGGCCAGCCGTTGCGTCTGCGGGTGGCAGCGGTACATGAACGCCTCCATCAGGAACACGTCATGCGCCGCCGCGGCGTCGATCATCGCCCCCGCCTCCGGGTGGTTCATGCCGATCGGCTTCTCCACCAGCAGATGCTTGCCCGCCTCCGCGGCCTTGATCGCCCACTCGGCGTGCGCCGGGTGAATGGTGCTCAGGTAGACGGCGTCGATCGCGTCGTCCGCCAGCAGCGCCGCGTAGTCGCCGTAGCGCTTGGCGACGCCGAACGGCCCGGCCAGGGCGTCCGCCCGCTCCCGGCTGCGGCTCGCCACCGCGGCGATGCGTCCGCTCTTCGAGAATCGCATGCCGTTGCAGAACACCCGCGCGATGGCGCCGGCCCCGATCACTCCCCAGTTCAACATGCGCCCAACCTCCTGTCTGCCGCGCGGTGCGGCAGTATCTTATCTCCATGCCGGTCAGCCCTTCAGCGAGCCGATCATGATCCCCTGCACGAAGTACTTCTGCAGAAACGGATATACGATCAGCAGCGGCAGGCTGGCCACTACGATGCTGCCGTACTTGATCAGCTCGGCGGCGCGCTGGCGCTCCTGCAGGTCGGCGACGTCGGTCACCGTCTCGGGATCGTCGAGGATCAGGATCGAGCGCAGCACGAGCTGCAACGGATACTTCTCCCGGTCGTCCAGGAAAATCAAGGCGTTGAAGAATTCGTTCCAGTGCCCGACGCCGTAGTAGATCGCCAGCACCGCGATGACCGGCTGCGACAGCGGGAGCACGATGCGCGCGAAGAAGGGAATATGATTGCAGCCGTCGATCGCCGCCGCCTCGTACAGCTCGTCGGGAATGGTGGTCTGAAAGAAGGTGCGGGTCACGATGACGTGCCACACCATCGCCGCCCCCATGATCACCATGATCGCGCGCGTGTTGAGCAGCCCGAGCGAACGCACCAGCAGGTACTTGGGAATGAGGCCGCCCTCGAAGTAGAGGGTGGCGAGCAGGAAGATCATCAGCAGGTAGCGGCCCGAGAATCGCCTTGACGAGAGCGGATAGGCGACCGTCACGGTCACGGCGATGTTGAGCAGCGTACCGAGCACGGCGTAGAAGATGGTGTTGGCGTAGCCGCGCCAGATGCTTGCCGTGTTGAAGATGCGCTCGTAGCCGGCGAAGGTCAGCCCGCGCGGCCACAACCACACCTTGCCGGCGTAGATGGCTACCGGGTCGGAAACAGAGGCAATCAGCACGAAGTAGAGCGGATAGGCCACGACCAGCAGCGCCAGCGTCACGCACGCGTTGACGATGGCCAGGTTGATCCGGTCCTCGCCGGCTGGCCGAATGGCGCCTGCCCGCATCGCGCTCCGCTCCCGCTACCAGAGCGTGTTCTGCCGCAGCGCCTTGGCGATCCGGTTGACGCTGATCAGCAGCACCATGTTGATGCCGGTGTTGAACAGATTGATGGCCGTCGAATAGTCGTATTGCGCCTTGATCAGGCCCACCTTGTAGATGTAGGTGGCGATGATCTCGGAGGCTTCCGCGTTGAGCAGATTCTGCAGCAGGTATGCCTTCTGAAAGCCCACGTTCATGATCTGGCCGAGGCTCAGAATCAACAGGATCACCGCCGTGGGCATGAGCATCGGCAAGTCGATATGGACAATCTTCTGGCGGATGTTGGCGCCGTCGATGCGGGCCGCTTCGTAGAGCGCGGGGTCGATCCCGGCGAGCACCGCCAGGTAGATGATTGCGCCCCATCCGGCGTGCTGCCACACCCCGGAGAGCACGTAGATCGTCTTGAACCAGCGCGCCTCGGCCAGGAAGTTGACCGGCTCGCCGCCGAGCAGCACCAGCAGGTGATTGACCATCCCGCTGACCGGCGACAGCAGCACGTAGAGCATGCCGGAAAGCACGACGATGGAGATGAAGTGCGGGGCGTACACTGCAGTCTGCACCACCCGCTTGTAGGCGGCGGCTCGCATCTCGTTCAGCATCAGCGCGAGGATAATCGGCACCGGGAACCCGACCGCCAGCTCGTACAGGCTGATGCCGAGCGTGTTGGTGATCACGCGCCAGAACAGGAACGAGTTGAAGAACTTGCGGAAGTGGACGAAGCCCACCCAGGGGCTGCCGGTGATGCCGAGCGTAGCCACGAAGTCCTTGAACGCGAGCTGCACCCCGTACATGGGGACGTAATGAAACAGGATGAAGTAGCAGATCGCCGGCGCCGCCAGAATCCAAAGCTGATGCTCCCGCCGAATCGTCCTGAAAACCGGCAGCCGTACTGCCCCGCGGGTCACGGCAGCACCAAGCTGCGGACTTCCCGAGAGAAAAACTCCTTACACTCCGGCCAGTCGAATGGTACCAGCATATGCGGCATCGGCTCCGCCTCGGCGTCGTAGAAGTAGGTCAGGGCTGTCACTACCTGATACGGGTTCAACCGGCCCGGTCCATATTTTTGCGGCAACAGATTCAGATAGTCCTGCAAGGAGAGCCCTGACTGCAGGATAGTAAACAGATCGACGAAGTCCCTGCGGCTGCCGCGGTTGGTCACTGCCAGCAGTTTCATCAGGGCGACGTCGCGCGGGTCGGCGACGCTGAAGAACGCGTACGGAGCAGCCGGAAACAGAAACGGAAAGCCCAGTTGAAAGAAGGACAGTTTGACGCCGCCCATGATTACGGTCAGCGACCGCTCATCGGCATGCAGCGTGGTACACGGCGAAATCTCGACCAGTGCCGCGAATAGCTCACCCGTCGCCATGCCCCGCGTGCGAAAAAAGTCGAAGTCCTCTGAAATCCTGTGGCCAAGCCGCAGGGCGAGCCCGGTTCCTCCGGCCAGTACCCAGCCGCTCAACTCGGCGCCGCCGCGGGCGGTCAGGGCGGCCAGGAGCTCACCGCTTGCCGGCGGGAGCGTTGTAAGGTGCAGGGGAGGCCCTCCAACTTCAGCACGGCGTCCCAGAGCGCGGCCACCTTGGCAGATTGCACTCTGAGGCCGGAGATCGTAGTGAGAAACGTGCGTTTCCCCATTACTGCCGCGAGACCGCGTACGTCGTCCAGATCGCCGTAGTGGATTACCCGCGACACCACCCAACGGGGATACGCGTCCAGATCGCCGGGGACAAGGGGCCGCTCCCAGAACAATCTGCTTGCGCGCTGCAGGACAGCATCCCTGTTCGGTGAGCTGCGCGCCTCCATCGTTCCGGCGCGCCTTAGCGGCCCATCCAGCGCAGCTTGCCGGGCTCGAACACACGAGCCGGATCGGCGTAGTCGTTGCCGGCGAGGTCGCGGCCGCGGACCAGGTAGATGGCATGCCGGCCGCGCTGCGGGCGCGGGTCGAACTTCACGTCGGTGGGCATGTAGCGCATCGTGAAGCCGCAACGGCGGCGGCCGCTGGTGTTGGGGCTGGAGCCATGCATCAACTTGGCGTGGTGGACGTGGCACTCGCCGGCGCGGACCGCCAGGTCGACCGCCTTGCTCTCGTCGACCTGATCGGGGCGAATGCGGGTACCGAACACGTGCCGGGAGGCGTCCACCGCCTCATACTCCGAGAAACCGTGGTCGTGGGTGCCGGGAATCACCCGCATGCAACCGTTGTCGGGCAGCGAATCGTCAATCGCCAGCCATACCGTCACCACCTTGTGCTCGCTCAGCGTCTTGTTCCAGTAGGCGGAGTCCTCGTGCCACGGCACCGCCAAGCCCTTGCGCGGCAGCTTGCACAGAAAGTGGCTGGCCCACAGCGCGACGTTGGGGCCGATCAGCCGCTCCACGAAGTCCAGCACCTCATCCGCGCGCAGCCACTCGAACAACTCCGGGAACGCGAAGTGCGGCGTGTCCATCCCCTCCGGGCGAGCATCCTCCGGCAACCGCTCCAGCAATCCCTCAAAGAATCTCTGCAGCCGCCGAAACTTCTCCGCCGCGAAGAGCTGGTGCCGGTAGATCAGATACCCGTTCTCGCCAAAGAACGCCGTATCGGCATCGGTCAAGTGCAACTCGCGTCGATCCTCAGTCGCTGAGGTGGCGGTCGTAGACGGTTTGGTAGATTTCCAGGAGGCGCGGCAGGCCCATGCTGTCGAGGCGCTGCAGATAGCCGTCCCAGTCTTCTTCGATGCCGCCCTCGACGATCCACTTGGCGCCCATTTCCTGGGTGAACTGGTTGATCTCCGGCGCCAAGTCGGCGATCTCGTCGTTCTCCGCTTCCAGCATGTAGACCAGCGGGAAGCGGACGTAGCTGGAAATGTATGGCGCGTACTGATCGTGGCCGGCGAACTTGTCGAGCTGGTCGGCGGTAGGCTCCATCAGGCGCATCACCTCCACCGGCAGCGCGTAGAGACCGGTGCCGCGCGGCACCGACTGGTTCTTCCAGCTTATGCGGCTCTCGAATCCCTCCGGCACCGCGGCATGCACGTAGGTGCCGTCGCCCTGTTCGAGGACGTGCTCGCCGATGATCCCGAACCACGACTGCAGCGCCCAGGTGGGATCGTACTGCAGGTCGGCCCAGCGCACCGCGGCCTGCGGGTACTTGGAGGCGCTGGTGACCGTGAACGCGTTGAGGAAGTAGCTCGGCGGGTCGCCCGGCCAGCGGCGGCCGGCCGGCCCTTCGAGCGGATCCATGGTGACGTAGCCGCTGTCCACCCCTTCGCCAAACAGGTAGGCGGCGCTCCACGCCGTGAACGAGCCCAGCAGCGGCGGATCGAGCTGGCGCTGCTTGGCGGTCAACTCGGCGTATGAATGCGAGAACGCTTCGATGTCGATCAGTCCTTCCGACCACAGCCCGTGGAAGTACTCGATGCCCTCGCGGTAGGCGTCGGTGGCGGCGACGTAGGTTACCCGCGTGGGATCGTCGCGGTCGATCGAGATGCCCATCTCCTCGCCGAGGTGATGCTGGCGGTCCACCCCGAAGCTGCTGAACAGCGGGTACACGCCCAGCCAACCGAAGCTGCGGAAGGAAAGCGGAATCTCGTCCGCCTCGCCGTTGCCGTTGGGGTCGCGGTGCTTGAAGGCGCGCAGCACGTCGCGGTATTCGTCGTAGGTCCGCGGCATCTCCAGCCCCAGCTTGTCGAGCCAGTCCCGGTTGATGAAGAAGTGGAGCTGCGGTTCCGCGCCCGACTCCCAGATGCCGGGGAACGAGTAGACGTGGCCGTCCGGCGCCTGCATCGCGCGGCGCACTTCCGGGCGCTCCTGCAAAATGCGGTTCAGGTTCGGCGCCCACTGCTCCAGGTCGTTCTCCAACGCGTGGAACACGCCCTGCGGCGCGTGGGTGAGGATGTCCGCGGGATCGAGCGTCTTGTGCATGAAGAAGGCGTCCGGGTAGTCGCCGGAGGCGAACAGCAGGTTCTTCTTCTCCTGGTACGCCTCCTCCTGGAACTGGCGCCACTCGACGTGGATGTTGGTCTTCTCCTCCACCAAGTCGAAGAACTGCAGACTTTCATGCGGGTAGGTCTTGTGGGTGACGACCCCCACCATCTCCAGGGTGATCTTCTCCGTGGTCACCGGATAGCCGGAAGCGGTATAGAGGTCGTCCGCCGCCATTCCGGCCTCCTCGGTCGCGCCGGCAAACGCGGCCGCTCCCGGGACGATCAGCACTGCGGCACTCAACAGCACGCGAATCGGTTGCATCGCTCTCCCTCCGTCGGTCGAGGTCTATCGGCACACCCAACCACGGCCCTACCCCGCTGTCAAGGACGCGCCGGCGGGCGCCGGCGGCGCGCTGATTCAGTCAGAAACCGCTATGCACGGCGGTGCTACCCGTCAACTGACTTGCCGGCCTGCCGCCGCGGCCAACACCTGGCTTACCGGCAGCGACAGGTCCGGCAGCGCGGCCGGCGCCAGGGCCGCGCCGCTCCGCGCAACGTGCGTCCGGCGGTAGCGCGCGCGGTGCGGGTCGGCATGCACCTCCACCCGCTGCTCGGGCAGATTCACCAGCCATACTTCGGAGATGCCGGCGCGAGCGTAGACGCGGAGCTTCTCAACGCGGTCGAAGGCCGCGGTGGTGTCCGAAACCTCAATCAGCAGCAGCACGTCCGCCGGTGCGGGATGGCGCGTTGCGTAAAAGTCGTCGCGCCAGGCGAGTAGCATCAGATCGGGCTGCAGTTCGGTGCGCTCGTCAATCCGCAACGGCCCCTGCACGCTGACGTTGGCGCGGCGCCGCACTCCGTCATACAGGAGTTGAGACAATCGCATGACGCACGCTGCGTGCCGCACCCCGATCGGCGACATAGGTACGATCACCCCCTCCAACAACTCGACGCGCTCATCCGCGCCCAGGATGCCGGTGTCGGCCATCGCATAGTATTCGTCCACCGCAAACCGGCGCTGTTGGGCGACAATGCTCATAACTTGCCTCGCGGCTCATGCTGGCAGGCGCGCAGCCGGGTGTCAAGCAGGCGCGCGACGAGGCGACGGCGGGCGACGGGGCTTGCGGGCATTCGTCGCTGGCGGGGTCTACCTCAAGCCGGGGCCGGGGCGGTTGTTCCACGGGGCCGGGGCGACGGGGCCTTCGTAGACCGGCAGCAACCCGCCGGTGACGGCGCGGGTCTGCTCCGCCCAGCGGCGCCAGTCGGGCACTTCGGTGACGTGGCTGGCGACCCGGGCCCGCACCTCCTCGGGCAGGTCGTCGTAGGCGGGCCAGTACCAGATCGTCAGCACCGTGCGGCGCTCGTCGGAGCGGTTGGCGTGGGCGGAATGAAGCAGGCGCGCGTCGCCCACCACCACGTCGCCGGCGCGCACCGGCACGTCCACTTCGCCGGCTGCGGGCTGCAGGGCCGGGTGCTCCGGGTTGGCGGCGGTTCCCACCTCATCCGAATCGTGCGCCCGGCGCGGCAGGTCGTGCAACGGATGGCGTTTCAGATGCGATCCGGGAATCACCCGCAGGCAGCCGTTGGCGCGCGAGGTGTCAACCAGGTAGTACATCAGGAAGTACTGCTGCGGCTGGTCGGTGTAGCTGATCGGATGATCCCACAGCACGCCGTCCTGGTGCCAATAGAGCGGCGGGGCATGCGGCGGCTTGCTGATCAGGAACCCGCTCCACAGCCGCGGGCGCGCGAACCCCAAGGCGGCGAACACCCGCAGCGCGCGCGAGTCGGCGAGCAGCTCGGCAAACGCCGGATGGGGAAACTTCCAGTAGGAGATGATGCAGCCCTGGGCGCGGTGCCGCGCGAAGTGCTCCGGCTCCTCCCGGGCGATGGTCCACTCGCTCATCGCGTTCAGCGCGGCCACGGTGGCGGCGTCCAAAACGTTCTCAAAGACACAGAACCCCTCGCGAATCAGTTGCTCCCGCTTCTCCTGCTCCTGAACCGGCATGGCCCCTCCCTTCCCGAGTCGCCGGCCGCAGGCGGCGGCGACCGGTGCCCCGTATACGGCCCCCAGCGTAGCACCGCTGCCGCCGAAGGTCAGGTCAGCACGTTGATCCGCCGCGTCGTGCGCCGGCCGTCGGGCGACCACCTCCGGCGGCCGCGGTCGCAGTGCGTCAAGCTCGCGCTTGAGCCGGTCGGTGGCGTGCAGGACGCCGAATGCGGCTCCTCGGGCTGGTTATCGGTTGGTGGAGCCGTCCTCGCCCGGCTGGCGGAGCAGCGCCTCAAGCTCGGCGACGCGCGCTTCCGCCCGGCGACGTGCGACGGACTCGTCATGGAGCCGGGCTTCGGTCTGCCGCCGGGCCGCGGCTTCCAGATGCAACTCCCGTTGCGCCAGCAACCGCTGCTCCTGCTCCTCCTCCGATGACAGCAGATAGCTCTCCGTTGCCGGATCGTAGAACCGCAGCCCTGCCGCCTCCTCCCGCACTTCCAGCCCCAGTACCCGGCTCAGCAGCCGGAGCGTCCCGTCGGCCAGCTCATCCATTGGCAGCCGTTGGTACGTTCCCCCGACCAGCTCCAGTCCCTGCAACGGCGGTTCCAGGTAGTCCCCCGTCGGGTCGTACTGCCAGTACTCCCGCACGCCCAACTCCCGGTAGATCTCGCGCTTCGGTCCCTGATCCCGGTCCTTGGTGCTCGCGGACGTAATCTCCAGCACGAGGTCCGGCCCCTTGGGTTCCTTCCACAACTGGTAAGAGTGCCGCAGATGATTCGGCGCTCCGAATACCACGAACACGTCCGGCGCGACCGCCGCCAGGCTCCCCTCCTGATAGTAGATCAGCAGGTCGGCTGCCACGAACACGTCCTCCCGGCCGGCATAGCGCCGCCGTAGCGCGTCGAACGCGTAGACCAGAGGAATGAGTTGAAAAGAGCTTTCCGCCACCGGCTCACCGTCCGAACTGGGATATTCGATCTCGACCGGGGCAACCGGAGCTAGTGCCGTACCTGCCGCGCGTACCATCCGTGATCCTCCTCTACGCCAGATGTCCTTGTAGTCAGGCTGGTTCGCGTTGGAGTATGGCACGCAGATCAGCGTCCTCCAACACCTCCTCGGGCCAGGAACGAACATAGTACCCCCCGTAGGGCGACTTCGCCACCGGGTACCCTGCCAGGCAATACGGGATCCGTCATAACTCGCGTCCATCACGCCGGGCGATGTCTGCTGCTCCCCGCATGCCGCCCGCGCCGCCCGGTACGCGACGGTGCCGAGTGTCGCACGCGTGACGGGGATTGTCGGGGGCGGCGACCGCGGCCAGAGATACGGGTACATGTGATCCGGACACTGGCCCTGAGCATGGTGGCGACCCTTATGATGTCCCCGGGGCGATACTTATTGAGTCCTCCCCGGGACGTGGCTACCCATTGGTTCGCGGAATGCGTAGACTGGGCGGGGAGCAGGGATGGCGAAGCGGAAGCGGGAGATCGAAAACTACGCTCATAGCGGCAAGGATCGGGCGAACAATCCGCCGGTGGGGCTGGTGACGCCGGAGACCGACCGGGACGCGGCGGCCGCCGCCTACGCCTTCGATCCGCACCTTGACCCGCGGCTCGACTGGGCGGGCAAGGCCGAACACACGTCCTTCGAGGTGCCGACGGTGTCGCTGCACGTGCACGAGCGCATCGACCCGCGCACCATCGTCCAGGCGGTGCGGCAGCGCAACGGGGCGGAGCCGCAGCTCTCCCTGTTCGGGCTCCCCGAGGAGAACCCGCCGATCCGGCAGGCGATCGAGTTCTACCGCCACCGGCACAATTGGAGCAACCGCCTGATCGCCGGCGACAGCCTGCTGGTGATGAACAGCCTGTTGGAGAAGGAGGGCCTCGGCGGGCAGGTGCAGACGATCTACGTCGATCCGCCCTACGGCATCCGCTACGGCTCCAACTTTCAGCCGTTCGTGAACCGGCGCGAGGTCACCGACGGCCGGGACGCGGACCTGACTTCCGAACCGGAGCAGATACGCGCCTTCCGTGATACGTGGGAGCTCGGCATCCACTCCTATCTTGCCTATCTCCGCGACCGCCTGCTGCTCGCGCGCGAGCTCCTGCACGAAAGCGGTAGCTGCTTCGTGCAGATCGGCGACGAAAACGTGCACCGCGCCGACGTGGTCATGGACGAGATCTTCGGCGCCGAAAACCGGATGGCGACGATCTCTTATGCGACGACCGGCGCCAGCTCGGCGGCGGCGTTGCCCGAGGTCGCCGACTATCTGTTGTGGTACGCCAAGGACCGGAAGCGCGCCAAGTATCGGCAGTTGTACGAGCCGCTCACGCGCGCCGAGGTGATCGAGTCGTTCAGTTGGCACGTGATGGTCGAGTTGCCGGACGGCCAGTGTCGTAAGCCGACGCCGGAAGAGTGCTTCGATCCTGACAAGCATCTGCCGGAAGGTGCGCGCATCTACCGGCGAATGCCGCTCGATTCGCAGGGCGTCTCCACGACCGGGCGTTCCGATCCCTACAAGTGGAACGGACGAGTCTTCCGCGTCAGTCGGGACGGCCATTGGCGGATTTCCGCGGCCGGCCTGGATCGACTCGGCGAGTTGGGGCGGCTGGAAGCGTTGGAAGGGCAATCGTCCCTCATGTGGAAGCGCTACGAAGACGAAGTGCCGGGGCGCCGCATCAACAACCTGTGGGCGGCGCCGATGTCGCCGACCGACAAGCGTTACGTGGTGCAGACCGCGGCGAAGGCGATTCAACGCTGCATCCTGATGACGACCGACCCCGGCGATCTGGTATTCGATCCTACCTGCGGCTCCGGCACTACCGCCCAGGTCGCCGAACAATGGGGCCGGCGCTGGATTACCTGCGACACCTCACGGGTGGCCGTCGCCATCGCCCGCCAGCGGCTGATGACGGCCAACTTCGACTACTACGAGTTGGCCATCCCGGCGGAGGGCGTCGGCTCCGGCTTTCGCTACCGCAGCGTCGCCACGGTTTCGGCGCGGACCCTCGGCTACGACGAGCCGCCGGTGGAGACGAACCTCTACGATCAGCCGGAGTTGGACCGCAAGAAGGCGCGGGTCACCGGGCCGTTTACGGTGGAAGCCGTGCCCGCTCCAACCGTCCAGCCGCTCGACGAGATCGAAGCGCCGCCGCAGCCGGCGGACGAGTCGATAGCGCGTTCCGGCGAGACGTTGCGGCAGAGCGATTGGCGCGACGAGCTGCTCAAGACCGGCATCCGCGGCAAGGCCGGTCAGCGCATCTCCTTCGCGCGGCTGGAGCCGCTGCCCGGCGCCCGCTACCTGCACGCCGAAGGCGACACCCGCCCGGATACTTCCGGCGCCGACACCATCCGCGAACGGGGCACGGGGTATGACGCGCACCGGGTAGTCGTCTCGTTCGGCCCCGATCACTCACCGCTGGAGCAGCGCCAAGTTGCTCGCGCCATAGAGGAGTCGCAGACGCTGGCGCCGCGGCCAAGCGTCGTCGTATTCGCCGCCTTCCAGTTCGACCCCGAAGCCGCCAAGGACATCGACGAAACCAACTGGCCGGGCGTCACCCTGCTCAAGGCGCAGATGAACGCCGACCTGCTGACCGGCGACTTGAAGCGCAAGCGCGCCACCAACGAGAGCTTCTGGCTGATCGGCCAGCCGGACGTCGAAGTCGAGCGGATCGACGAAGGCGAGCACGCCGGCAAGGTGCGCGTCTCCGTGCACGGATTCGACTACTACAACACCCGCACCGGCGGAATCGAGTCGGGCGGCAGCGACCGCATCGCCGTCTGGATGCTGGACCCCGACTACGACGGCCGCAGCCTGTTCCCGCGCCAAGTCTTCTTTCCCATGACCGGCGCCCGCGACGGCTGGAATCGCCTCGCCCGCAGCCTCCGCACCGAGATCGACCAGAGTCTGATCGCCGCCTACCACGGCACCGTCTCCCTCCCGTTCGCGCCCGGCGAACACGAACGCGCCGCCGTCAAGATCGTAGACGACCGCGGCATCGAAAGCCTCAAGATCCTGGATCTGCAATGAACGCGCGACAAGACAAGCCGACAGCAATAACCAATCTCCATGACGCGCTGCAAAAAATACCAGAACTAATGCAGCAAGGCTACAAGTCGCCGGACTTCGAGAAATGGAAAAGAGACACCAGAGTAGCAATTGAGAATGCGTTCGGATCGGATTCTAGAAACGTTCAGGAATTTACCGAAATACGGTACACACCTTTGATAGCAGATAAGGAATTTTACCAGGACGCATATCTTGGTGGATTGCAAAGGTCATCGTCTATTCTTGAGTCGATGGTCGATGAAATCAAGAGATATTGGCTGAATAATGAGGTGTCAACAGCGGGAAGCTCTACAGTCGAATCAGTTGCCAGCAGAGAGGTCTTTCTCATCCACGGCCGTGATGAGGGCGTCAGGGACAAGGTAGCGAGATTCCTTGGTCAGTTGGAGCTCGAACCGGTGATCTTGGCGGAGCAGGCGAGCCAAGGCAAGACGATCATTGAGAAGTTTGAGGACCACGCCCAAGTCGGCTTTGCGATTGCCCTGCTGACTCCGGACGATACTGGTTCGCTGAGCAACGACGTAGACACTCCTCGCCCACGTGCACGCCAGAACGTCATCTTCGAGCTTGGCTACTTCATCGGGCGCCTTGGACGCGAGGGAGTGTGCGCTCTGACCAAGGGCGATGTTGAGGTACCTTCCGATTACTCGGGTGTGGTGTATATCCCAATGGACGACGGGGATGGATGGGAAGTGAAGCTTGTCAGGGAACTGAAGGCTGCCGGATTGACTTTCGACGCGAACCGGGCATTTTAGCGGGGTGCTGACTTGACGGAACCGATTACCATAGACCGAGCCGCAATCGCCGATTTCTGCAGGCGCTGGCGGGTGTTCGAGCTCGCGTTGTTCGGTTCTGTGATCCGCGACGACTTCGGACCTGACAGCGACGTCGACGTGCTGGTCAGTCTCGACCAGTCCGCGCGGCATACTCTGCTTGACATGTACGAGATGGAGGAAGAACTGCGGTCGCTGTTCGGGCGCAACGTCGATCTGCTCAGCCGCCGCGGCGTTGAGAGCAGCCGCAACCCCGTGCGGCGCAACGCCATATTGCAGTCGGCGCAGGTTATCTATGAGTCGTGATCCCGAGTATCTGACAGATATTGTGTCGTCTGCCAGACTGATCTTGACCTACGTTGAAGGGGTGCGGCGTGAGCAGTTCATCCGGGATACCAGACTTCAAGATTCCGTAATTCGGCGCATCGAGATTATCGGCGAGGCGGTGCGCCGGCTATCGTCAGAGTTTCGCGAACAGCACCCAAACGTACCTTGGCGAGCGATGATGGGAATGCGGAATCGAATGATTCATGGCTACGACGACATCGACATGGACGTTGTCTGGGACACGGCGCAGGACAGTATCCCGCGTCTGCTGTCAATGATCGAGCCGCTTACCAGGGAGGCGGAGTAGTGGGGCGCGCGACGATTGACCGGCTGACGATCAACTCGCCGTACGAGGAGCCGGGGCGGCACTGGCGGTACGACCGGACGGCGCGGCGGTTCGAGTTGGCGGCGGCGCGGCGGCCGGCGGGATACGTGATCGCTTCGCCCGACTCGCGGGCGTTCGACGACCCGGGCGTCACGGTCGAGATTCCGCTGGTCAACGCCATTCGCCCGCGCGTCAAGGCGTGGCGGGAGGCCGGCTATCCCGGCGCCTCCACCGTGACCCGGCGGCTGCTGCGGCACTGGACCGACCCGGAGGAGTTCGACACCCGCCGGTTCTTCTTCTGCCAGATCGAGGCGGTGGAGACCCTGATCTGGCTGCACGAAGGGCCGGCCGCCGGCCGGGTGGGCATAGACGTTCCCGGCGACGGCGGCGCCTTTCCGCGGCTGTGCGCGAAGATGGCGACCGGTACCGGCAAGACCGTGGTGATGGCGATGGTCATCGCTTGGCAGGTGCTCAACAAGGCCGCCTATCCGCAGGACCGCCGCTTCTCCCGCACCGTGCTGGTGGTCGCGCCCGGTCTCACCGTCAGGAGCCGCTTGGCGGTGCTCGATCCGGCGCATCCCGACAACTACTACCGGCAGTTCCGCATCGTCCCGTCCGCGCTGCTCGACAAGCTGCGCCGGGGCAGAGTCGTGGTCCGCAACTGGCACGCGCTCAACTGGGACACTGTGGAACAGGTGGCGCGGCGGCGCAGCGTCGACAAGCGCGGCCCGCTCAGCGACGAAGCCTACGTCCGCGCCGTGCTCGGCGGCGCCGCGTCCGCCCGCGACCTGCTGGTGATCAACGACGAAGCGCATCACGCCTGGCGCATCGCCGAGCAGTCCGGCGCCGCCGGCATCGACAAAGCCGAGGTCGAGACCGCCACCAAGTGGATCGGCGGGCTGGACCGCATCCACCGCGCGCGCGGCATCCTGCGCTGCTACGACTTCTCGGCGACGCCGTTCGTGCCGTCGGGCCGGCAAGCCTCCCGGGAAGCGTTGTTCGACTGGATCGTGAGCGACTTTGGACTCAACGACGCCATTGAGGCGGGCCTGGTCAAGACGCCGCGCGTGGTGGTGCGGGACGACGCCGCGCCGGACGCCAAGTCCTACCGGTCCCGCTTCTACCACCTCTACAACGACCCGGAGGTGAAGGACGACCTCAACCGCAAGGCCGCGCCGACCGATCCGCTGCCGGACCTGGTGCTCAACGGCTACAACCTGCTCGGCTATGACTGGCGCGAGACCGCGCGGCGGTGGGCGGCGCAGGGCTCGCCGACGCCGCCGGCGATGATCACGGTCGCCAACCGCACCGAAACCGCGGCCCGCGTGCGCCATGCGTTCGCGCAGGGGAACATCCGCATCGCGGAACTGTGCGATCCAGAACGCATGCTCCACATCGACTCCAAGACGCTGGCCGAAGCGGAGGCCGCCAAACCGCTGGCCGGCCCCGACGGCGACGGCAGCGGCGGGCCGGGGGAGCTTCGGGGGGGCGGGCGGAACGCCAGGGAGCGGGCCGAGTTTCTGCGCCGGCAGGTCGATACGGTGGGCCGCCCCGGCGGGCCGGGCGAACAGATTCAGAACGTGATCTCGGTCGGCATGCTGTCCGAGGGATGGGACGCCAAGACCGTGACCCACGTGATGGGCCTGCGCGCCTTCGCCAGCCAGTTGCTGTGCGAGCAGGTGATCGGCCGCGGGCTGCGCCGCACCGCCTACGACGTCAACGCCGGCACCGGCCTGCTGGAGCCGGAGTACGTGAACGTCTTCGGCGTGCCGTTCACCTTCCTGCCGCACGAGTCCCGCGACGAAGTGCCGCCGCCGCCGGAGCCAAAGACGGCCATCGAACCGGTCAGCGGCAAGCAGCGGTTCGAGATCACCTGGCCGAACGTCGTGCGCGTCGACCAGGTGCTGCGGCCGCAGCTCGCCGTGGACTGGGCGAGCGTGGAGCCGCTGCTGCTGGCCGCCGCGCAGACCGCGCGGATCGCCGAGTTGGCCCCCGTCATCGACGGCAAACCGGACGTCACCGGGATCGCGGCGATCGACCTGCAGCGGCTGGCGGAGGAATCCCGTCTGCAGCAGATCGCGTTTGAGACCGCGCAGCAGGTGTACGACGAACTGCGACCGGAGTGGCGCGGAAACCGGACGCTGCTGGTCGCCCAACTGGTGCGGCTCACCTATCGGTTCCTGCGCTCCGACCGGGTGGTGATCAAACCGGCTTCCTTCGCCGCCGATCCCCTGAAACGGCGGCTCCTGCTGACGCTCAACATGACCCGGATCGTGCAGCACGTCCTGCAGGCGATCCGCTTCGAGAATGCGGAACGGCTGGTCCCGATCTTCGACCGCGATCACCCGATCCGTTCGACCGGCGACGTGCTCACCTGGTACACCGGCAAGCCGTGCGAACACACCGCCCGCAGCCATATCAACCTGTGCGTGTACGACAGCGCCTGGGAAGCGTCCGAGGCGTACGTCCTCGATCATCACCCCGCGGTCGAGGCGTGGGTCAAGAACGATCATCTCGGCTTCGAGGTGCTCTACGTCCACAACGGCGTGGTCCACAAGTACCGTCCCGACTTCCTGATCCGGCTCACGAACGGTGAGACGCTGATCCTGGAAGTGAAAGGCCGGGACCGAGAAAGCGACCGCACCAAACGACGATTTCTCCGGCAGTGGGTTGATGCAGTCAATGGCCACGGCGGCTTCGGCCGGTGGTCATGCGCCGTGTCGACGAAGCCGGCCGAGATACACGACATCCTGGCCGCCAAAACCCGCGCCCCCGACACCGCCTCCCGCCGAATCTGATCAGGTGATGATGGAGCCGGACCACAGGCGCCGCAGGAACTCGTCCCAGGGCAGGATCAGGATGCCATCGTCCGTTTGGCGGGGAGCGCCGGCGGTGCAGACCACCGCGGCCAAGCGGGGCCGGTGCTCGTCCACGTACGCGCGCAGCCCGCGGAGGTCGCCCGGTCCGGGGTTGGCGCCGGCCTTGACCTCCAGCGCGGCCTCGCCCTCCTGACCAAGTACGAAGTCGCACTCCAGGCCCGACTTGGTGCGCCAGAACCGCACCTGAAAGTCGCACTCGCGGTAGCTGCGGTAGGCGAGCAGCTCCATGAGCACGAAGTGTTCCAACGCGCGCCCGAACTCGGGACCGGCGGCGCGCGCCACCCGGCGCCCGGTTAAGTAGCCCGCCACGCCGACGTCGAACAGATAGAACTTCGGCGCCTGCAGGATAACCGCGCGCGTGCGGCGACGCCGGAACGGCTCCACGAAGACGCCGAGCAGGGTATCGATTAGTATCTGAAAGTACTCCCGTACGGTCTTGGAATCGACGCCGCAATCGCGGGCCACGTTGCTGTAGTTGAGCAGCTCGCCGTGACAGAACGGCAGCGCGTCGAAGAACCGCGAGAACGCGGCCACGTTGCGCGTCAGTCCTTCGTCGAACACTTCCTCCTTGAGATAGTCGTCGACGTAGCCGGACAGCGCGCGCCGGTACTGCGCGGCGTCGTAGTGCTGCGGGATCAGGCCGCGATTGAGCGCCCGCAGCAGGTCGAACGCCGGAATCTCCGGCCACGTGAGGGGATGGAGCAGGAAGCGCCAGGCGCGCCCGCCGAGCAGGTTGGCGCGCCCGCGCCGCACCTTGCGGGCGCTGGACCCGCACAACACGAAGCTCAGGTCGTCGTCCTCAATCAGGCGATGCACTTCGTCCAGCAGCGGCGGAACGCGCTGCACCTCGTCGATGATGATCGGATTGGCGCGGGCCGCGGGACTGAGGGCGCGCACGCGCTCGGTGAGGCCCCACGGCGCCCGCGTGAGCTCCAGCAGCAAGCGGGTATCGAGCAGGTCGAAACGGGCCGATCGCGGGAACGACTGCCGCAACAGGGTCGACTTGCCGGTCTTGCGCGGCCCCCACAGGAACGCCGACTGGCCGCGCGGCAGCGTCAGGTCAAGGATGCGCCGATAGGATGCCATTTCGTAACTCACTCCGAACGGGTCGAACTGATTCGGAGTATATTCCGATTTGGCCAAGCCGTCGAGGGCCCGCCCGCCGGCGCCCACACGCGGCGCGCACTCCGCCGCCCCTGGGTTGCCACGCACGGCGGGTTTGATTTACGCTCGGCGCAGTCCATGGAGGGAACATGAGCAGCACAGCCACCGCATACCGGGTTTTGGGCACGCGTCCCGTGCGTCACGACGGCGTCGAAAAGGTAACCGGCCGCGCCAACTACGGCGCCGACTTCAACTTGCCGGGCATGCTGCACGGCAAGATCCTGCGCAGCCCCCACGCCCACGCCCGCATCCGCTCGATTGACGCCGGCGCCGCGCTGGCGCTGGACGGCGTGTTCGCGGTGGTGACCGGCGAGGACTTTCCGGCCGGCGCCGGGAGCCCGGTCACCGCCGAGGTGATCATGTGCCGCGGCCACGTGCGCTATGAGGGCCACGCCGTGGCCGCGGTGGCGGCGGCCTCGCCCACCATCGCCGACCGGGCGCTGGACCTGATCAAAGTGGACTACGAGGTGCTGCCCCACGTTACCGACGTCGTGGAAGCGGCCCGCGGCGCGGTGATCATCGATCCCGAGCTGCGCACCGACGGCGACGAGTCGGCGCCGCCCTCCAACGTCTCCAACACCGACGTGTTCCACGCCGGCGACCCGGAGGCCGGCTTCGCGGCCGCCGACGTGATCATCGAGCACGAGTTCGACAGCGCCACCATCCACCAGGGCTACATCGAACCGCACGCCTGCGTGGCCCGCCGCACCGAGGAGGGTCAGATCCTGCTGTGGGTCTCCAGCCAGGGGCACTTCGCCATCCGCGACCTGACCGCGGCGCAGCTCGGCATCGGTCCGTCGCAGATCAAGACCATCCCCGCCGAGATCGGCGGCGGCTTCGGCGGCAAGACCACCGTCTACCTGGAACCGGTGGCGGTCCGGCTGGCCGAGAAGTCGGGCCGCCCGGTGAAGATGGTGATGTCGCGCGCCGAGGTGTTCACCTCCAGCGGCCCCGCCCCCGGCAGCCACATCCGCCTCAAGATGGGCGCCACGGGTGACGGCCGCATCACCGCCGTGGACGCCGAGCTGTGGTACGAGTCCGGCAGCTTTCCCGGCCCGCTGATGGGACTGGGGATGATGTGCCTCACCGCCCCCTACGAGATCGAGAACTACCACGTCAAGGGCTACAACGTGCTGGTCAACAAGCCCTTAATGCGGCCCTACCGCGCGCCGCTGGCGCCCAACGCCGCCCACGCCACGGAGACGATCATCGACGAGATCTGCGAGCGGATCGGCATGGACAAGATCGAGTTCCGCCTCAAGAACGCCGCCCGGAAGGGAACCAAGGCCGCCTACGGCCCGGTCTACCCCGAAATCGGGATGGTGGCGACGCTGGAGGCGGCCAAGGCGCACCCGCACTACTCGGCGCCGCTCGGCCCCAACCAGGGGCGCGGCATCGCCTCCGGGTTCTGGATGAACATCGGCGGCGACGCCACCGCCAACCTCTCGGTGCTGCCCGACGGGCAGGTATCGCTGATCACGGGCCGGCCCGACATCGGCGGTTCCCGCGCCGCCCAGGCGATGGTGCTGGCCGAGGAGCTGGGCATCCCGGTGGAGCGGATCAACCCCTCCATCGGCGACTCCGACACGGTCGGCATGAACGGCATCTCGGAGGGCAGCAGCACCGCCTACGCCAGCAGCATGGCGATCCACGACGCCGCCGCCAAGCTGAAGGAGGTGTTGCGCGAGCGCGCCGCCCTGGTGTGGGAGGTGGACAAGGAGCAGGTCACCTGGAGCGGCGGGGCCGCCCACCTGCAGCGCGGCAGCAACGGCGCCAGGGAGCCGCTGTCGTTGCGCGAGCTGGCGGAGAGTTCCTCGCAGACCGGCGGCCCGCTCGGCGCCGAGGCGGCGGTCAACGCGCGCTTCGCGGCGCCGGCGTTCGGCACTCACATTTGCGACGTGGAGGTGGACCGGGAAACCGGCAAGGTGGACGTGGTCCGCTACACCGTGTGCCAGGACGCGGGGCGCGCGCTGCACAAGAGCTACGTGGAAGGGCAGTTCCAGGGCGGCGCCGCGCAGGGCATCGGCTGGGCGCTGAACGAGGGCTACTTCTACAACGAGCAGGGGGTGATGGAGAACGCCGGGTTCCTGGACTACCGCATGCCGGTGGCAATTGACCTGCCGATGATCGACTCGGTGGTGGTCGAGGTGCCCAACCCCAAGCATCCCTACGGCGTGCGCGGCGTCGGCGAGAACGCCATCGTGGCGCCGCTGGCGGCGGTGGCCAACGCCATCCACGACGCCGCCGGCGTGCGCCTGCGGCAGGTGCCGATGTCCCCGCCGCGCGTGCTTGCCGCCATCCTCGCCGACCAAGCTGCCAACGGCGCTCAATAATGGGGCCGGCGTGCGCGCCACCGGTACGGAGCGTTCGGCCGTAGCGGAAGCGCGCCTACTACGCCCGGCGGTACCGGCAAGGGCTGGGCGCCGTTGGCGAGCGGCGGGCGGGGCAAGGGCAGGCAGCGGCCTGTCGTGACGCGGAGGGGCGCGGTGGGGTACCGTAGGGGCAGGTGTCTTCGTGGCGTATCCCGCGGCAGCAGGCGGTCCGGCGCCGGTTGCGAGCGCCCGCCGTTGCCGGCGGCGGGGCTGCGCTGCTGCTGCTCGCGGGGTTGCTGTATCTGTTTACCGACCTGTTCTTCAATCCGCCGCGGGAGGTGGCGTCGCAGCCGCAGGCCGGGGAGTGGGCGATGTTCGGGCGCGACCTGGCGCACACCGGCGCCGCGCCGGAGCCGGGCTCCCCGCCGCGCGGCGCGGTCAAGTGGACCTTCGCCACCGGCGCCGCCATCCACTCCTCCCCCGCGGCGGCGGGCGGACTGGTGTACTTCGGCTCGCAGGACGCCGGCTTCTACGCCCTGAACGCGGCAACCGGGGAGCTCGTATGGCAGGTCTCCGCGGCGAGCCGGATTCAGTCTTCGCCGGCGGTGGTCGATGACGTGGTCTACTTCGGGGCCAACGACGGCCGCTTCCGGGCGCTGGACGCCCACTCCGGCGCCGAACTGTGGTCGTACCGGGAACGCTATCCGCTCACCTCGTCGCCGGCGGTGGCGAACGGCACGGTCTATTTTGGCACCACCGACAAGCGGCTGCTGGCCCTGGACGCCGCCACCGGGCGCCGCCGCTGGGCCGCCACCCTCGACGGCGCGGTGCACTCGTCGCCGGCGGTCGCCAACGGCCTGGTCCACGCCGGGGCGCTGGGCGAGTTCTTCTTCATCCTGCACGCCGGCGACGGCCGCATCCGCACGTGGTTTCGGACCCGCCGCGACGTGTCTTCCTCGCCGCGGTGAAGGGCGCGGCCGTGTACTTCACCACCACCGCCGGCCGCCTGCACGCGGTCGACGGCACCAAGCGCAGCCTGCCGCTGGAACACCGCGCCCGCCGCCTGCTGCTGCGCATGAAGCTGATCGGGTTGCCGGCGCCGCGCGTCGGCGAGCAGACCGGGCACCTGTGGGAGCTGGACCTCGGCGCCGCTTCGGTCTCGTCGCCGCTCATCGCCGGCGGCGCGCTGTACGTCGGCGCCGGCGACAGCCTGGTGGCGGTCGACCTGACCACCCGCGCGGTGCGCTGGCGCTTCCCGACCCGCGGCGCGGTGAGTTCCTCGCCCCGGCTGGCGGGCGACCTGGTGCTGTTCGGCAGCGAGGACGGCGGCGTCTACGCCGTGCGAGCCGCGACCGGCGCTCTGCAGTGGGAGGTCCGCACCGGCGGCAAGGTCACCTCCTCGCCGGCGGTTGCCCCGGGCACCGCGTTCGTGGGTTCCCACGACGGCCTGCTGTACGCCATCGAGTAACGTGGCTGGTGAGGAATCACTCATGAAACTGCGGCTCCTTCTGATCCTCGGCGCGGTGGCCGCCGGCTTGGCGCTGGTCTTCATCCTCACCTCCCGGCGGGAAGCGCCGGAGGAGCGCGCCGAGCGCCCGATCATGTGGTCGTTCGACCTGCGCGACCTGGACCGGGTCGAGATCGCGCTGCCGCACGAGGGGCTGGCCGAGGCGTGGCTCCGGGCCGACCACGTGTGGTACTTCGACCGCCCGGGGCGGCCCCCGGTGGACCTGGATCGCTGGGGCGGCGGCGTGCCCTACCTGCTGAGCGGCCCCGGCGCCAATCGCCTCCTCACCGACGCGGCGCGGCCGGAGGACCTGGAAATCTTCGGGCTCCTGGACCCGCGCATGACGATCCACCTGGAACACGGCGGCGAACATGGCGACGGTGGCCCGGGCACCGTGGACCTGGTAATCGGTAGCGAGACCCCGGATACCTTCAGCTTCTACATCCATCAGCCCGGCTCCGGCCGGGTCTACACCGTGGACCGCAGTTGGTACGAGATCATGGAGCGGCTGGTCGTCGAGCCGCCCTACGTCCGTCCGTGAGGAGGAGGAAGGGCCGCCCCGTTACCCCGCCCGCTCCTTTCTTGCTATATTCGCGCCGCCGCCCACCGCCATGATACGCGTAGAGAATCTCACCAAGTACTACGGGGAACGGCTCGCCGTCGACGCCATCTCCTTCAACGTCGAGCGCGGCGAGATCGTCGGCTTCCTCGGACCCAACGGCGCCGGCAAGTCCACCACCATGAAGATGGTGACCGGGTTCCTGATGCCCACCCGCGGCGACGTGTTCGTGGCCGACCACGACATGACCCGCAACTCGCTGGCCGGGCGCCGCCATCTCGGCTACCTGCCGGAGATCGTCCCCCTCTACTACGACATGACCACGCGCGGCTACCTGCGCTTCGCCGGCCGCCTGCGCGGGCTGGACAAGAAGCGCACCGCCCGGCGCGTGGAGGAGGTGATCGAGATCTGCGCCCTGCAGGAGTACCGGGACGTGATTCTGGCGAAGCTGTCGAAGGGCTTCCGGCAGCGGGTGGGCCTCGCCCAGTCGATCATCCACGACCCCGCGGTGCTGATTCTGGATGAACCGACCATCGGCATCGATCCGATCCAGGTGGCGCACACGCGGGCGCTGATCAAGCAGCTCGGCGAGAACCGCACCATCCTGCTGTCCAGCCACATCCTGCCGGAGGTGAGCATGGTGTGCCAGCGGGTGTTGATCATCCATCAGGGCAAGATCGTGGCGCAGGACAGCATCGAGCACCTGTCCTCGACCGTTACCGGCGGCGAGCGGCTGCGGCTGCGGGTAGACGGGCCGGCGGCGCAGGTGAGCGCGCTGCTCGGCGGCGTCGCGGGGGTGCTGGAAGTGAAGTACCAGGAGCCGTTCCACCTGGCGCGGCTGGAGGCCGGCAAGCAGCCGCAAGCGCAGATCTCGGCGGCCCTGGTGCGGCGCGGCTGGGGGCTGCTGGCCATGGAGAGCGCGGCGCTGTCGCTGGAGGACATCTTTCTGGAGCTCACCGACCAAGCGGACGGCGAAGCATGAGGCTGTTCGTGCGCAACGCCGGCGTCATCTGCCGCAAGGAGCTGGCGTCCTACCTCACCTCGCCGATGGCTTACGTCGTCACCGCCGTGTTCCTGGGACTCTCCGGCTTCTTCTTCGCCAGCGTGCTCGCCGCCCAGAACTACGCGGACACCAGCATCGCCGGCTTCCTCAACGCCGCACAGTTCCTGATCCTCCTGTTCGCCGCCTTCATCACCATGCGGCTGGTGGCCGAGGAGAAGAAGCTGGGCACCTGGGAGTTCCTCCTCACCGCGCCGGTCCGCGACAGCGAGATCGTCACCGGCAAATTCCTGGCCAGCCTGGCGATTCTGGCCGGCATGCTGGTGCTGACCCTCTACTATCCGCTGCTGCTGACCCTCTTCGGCGATCCCGACCTGGGGCCGATCGCGACCGCCTACGCCGGCCTGGTGCTGATGGGCAGCGCGGCGCTGGCGGTCGGCATCTTCGTGTCGTCGGTCACCTCCAACCAGATCGTGTCCGCGGTGGTGTCCGCCGGCATCCTGTTCGCGCTGTGGGCGCTGGGCCTGGTGGCCGATCTGGTGCCGGGGGCCGCCGGTGAGGTCGTGCGGCGCCTCGCCTTCGCCGGCTACTTTCCGGACTTCGTGCGCGGCATCATCGACACGCAGGCAATCGTCTACTACCTGAGCCTGACCCTGCTGTTCCTGTTCATGGCGGTGCGCTCCATCGAAACCGCGAGGTGGCGCTGATGCGGACCGGACCCCTGGCGCTCGCCGGCGCCGGCCTGCTGTTCGCGGCCTGGGTATTGGACTTCGTGCTCCCCGGCAGCGGCGTCGCCGTGTGGGCGATCGTCGCGGTCGGCGCCGGCTTTATCGTCGCGGCCGCGCTATGGGACTTGCGGCGCGTGCGCGGCGCGCTGGCCAGCCGCCGCGGGGTGATCGGCATCGGCACCTCGGTCAGCCTGTCGCTGGCGATCGGCACCGTGGTGCTGGCCAATCTCGTGAGCACCACGCTGTTCTACCGCTTCGACTTGACCGGAATCCAGCAGTTCACCCTCACCACCCAGACCAAGGAGGTGCTGACCGAGCTCGACAGCGAGGTGGAAGTGGTGAGCTTCTACGCGGAGCCGAATCCCAACGTGGAGAACAGCGCCGAGATCGCCTCCATCAACTCGTTCGGCTTCGAGCTGTTGCAGGAATATGAAACCTACACCGACCGGCTGCAGATCCGGCGCGAGGATCCGGAGCTGCGCCCCGACCTGGCGCGCCAGTATGGGGTGAGCCCGTTCGGCGCCGCGGTGGGAACCGTGGTGTTTCGCGGCGAGTTCGGCCAGATGCGCGTCTACGGGCCGCAGATTCAGGGGGAGGCGGAAAGCGCGTTCACCAGCGCCATCCTGCAGGTGACCGGCACCCGCCAGCGCGTCATCTACTTCGTGACCGGCCACGGCGAGGGCAGCATCCTCGGCGACTACGAGGACGCGCGCCGCGGCCTGCGCGACAATCTGTTTCAGGTCGGAGAGCTGAATCTGGATCAGGTCGCCGAGGTACCGCCCAACGCCAACGTCGTGATCGTGGCCGGCCCCCAGGACCCCCTCGCCCCGGACGAGATCGACAAGCTCGACCGCTACCTGCGCGGCGGGGGGCGCCTGGCGCTGCTCCTCAATCCCAACCCGCAGCAGGCGCTGCGCGACTTCGCCGCGGACTGGTGGTTGGACGTCGGCGACGGCGTGCTGGTGGATCCGCGGTCGCACGTGGCGCCCAACGTCGACGTGCCGCTGGTGGACCGCACGCGCAACGCCTACGGGCTGTTGGAGGCGTATTTCCCCGGCGTCGCGGCGGTCCGGCCCGCCGCCGAGGTGCCGGAAGAAGTGACCCTGGAGCCGCTGGCGTGGACCAGCAGGGAGAGCTGGGCCGAGCGCTCCCCCCTGAGGGCCGCGGCGCCGGAGTTCGATCCTGACGCGGACGCCAGGGGACCGCTGGCGGTGGCCGTGGCGGTGGAGCGCCCGGTGCCTGAGGATGCCGCCGCGGCCGGCGCAGCCGGTCTGATGGTGCGTTCGGAGACCAGCCGGCTGGTGATATTCGGCGACTCGGACTTCGCCGCCAACCAGCACTTCCGCAACGGCAACAACAGCGGCCTGTTCCTGACCATGATCAACTGGCTGGGGGCCGGTGAGGAGATCTTCGAGGTGGACCGCAAGGTGCTGCCGGTGCGGCGGCTGGTGCTGAGCCCGGAGGAGGCGCGGTTCCTCAACCTGTCCAGCGTCGGCCTGCTGCCCCTGCTCCTGGTGGTTGCCGCGGCCATCGTCTGGTGGCGCCGCCGGTAGTTACCAGCCGAGCTTGGTGCGGCGGCCGTGCTTGCGTAGTAGCTCGGCGATGGCCTCCTTGGTCAGGTCGAACACGGAGATGCTCGCGCACACTTCGGAGAGCATCCGTTTGCCGGCCGCGTGCAGCTTCTCGGTGATCTTGGCGTAGGTCTCCGCCACCTGCGGATGCTGCGGCTGGCCCGGCAGCCCCAGGCTTTGCGCCATGTCCTCGGCGCCGCCGCCAAAGAAGTCGATGCCGGGCACCGCGAGAATCTCGTCGAGGTTCCGCAGGGAGACGATGCTCTCCAGTTGCGGGACGATCACGGTGTTGGCGTTAACCTCCCGGAACAGGCGCACGTGGTCGCCGTCCACCTGGCCGTGCATGGTGGCGATGCTGGTGGCGCTGCGCAGCCCGAGCGGTGCGAAGAAGCTGTACTTGACCAACTCGGCGGCCTGCGCGCCGGTGAGCAGGTTGGGAATCGTGATCATGCGCACGCCGCGGTCCAGGAAACTGAGGATGGTGCTCTCGGCGCCGTCCGCAATCCGCATGGAGACGGTCATTTCGTAGGCGTCGGCGAGGCGGCACATCTCGCCGATCTCGGCCGGGGTCAGCGGCGTGTGCTGACCGTCGAAGCTCACGAAGTCGAGCCCGCAACGTCCGGCCAACTCCACCATCAGCCCCGACGGCTCGGTGAGGTTCAGTCCGAGCGCCTTCTCGCCGCGCCGCATCCGTTCAAGAATCTGATTGGGCACCATACCGACAGTCTCCCGCGGGGCCGTGCCCGCCAGACCGGACTCGCTCCGGCGGAGTCCAGTCTCAGTTGGTTTCGTTGCGAACCCGGTCCGCGGCGAGGCCGGCGGTCAGTTCGCGTCGCCTACGTTCCCCCATCGCCCCCGCCGTGTCAACCACGCCGGCATCGCAAGCCAGCGGCCCCCAGGTGGGCGGCACTACCAAGTCTCGATTCCGCCAGGAGGGCCGGTGCCCGTCTCCGCGTGCAGGCTGGCAGCCTGCCCACACGTAGCCGGCAGGCCCGCAAGTGACCAACAAGTATTTGTCATACAATAATATACCACCATAGAGATCACTTCTCCGGCTTGCAGCCGAGGACCTGACCGGGAGCGCTTGATACGGATCAACACATGAGGTAACCTTCGGAGCAGGAACCACGATATGGTGGATAGTGACGATCGCCGGAGCATCCATGCGGCCCAGGGCCCCGACTTGGTCCCGTTGCACCGGCGCGCCCAAGGAGTATCTTGTGACGGATTTGGCAGACAGTGATTGATTGGGTCGACTTGGTAGCAACGGCAGTGCTGGTCATACCTGCTACAATCACGTCGATAGCGGCCAGGAGGTCGGCTCGGAATACGGAGAAGGTACTCGCTATGCAGGAGCAGAGAGAAGCAGACCGGAAACTGGAGGACAGGATAGACATTGCGATCGATAGGAAGTTCGAACGATTGATAAGAAGGATAAAGAAGCAGTGACGATAACTGATTCTGAATTCGCCAAGCTACTCGGTAAGTCCGACGCCCATGAAATCGGGGTACGGCTGGAGGCGGTGAAGGACACGTTTCGGGGGATGAACGATCTGTCGGGACTACCCGCGCGAGTCGAAGAGGTGATGGACGAGGTCCATAACTCGTCGAAGACACGCTACCCGGAACTGTTCCAAAGCGACGACCTGGAATCCGATTACTGGGACAGTCTCACGACAACGCTCAAGACTCTCAGGTCCATGACGCCTTCCGAACTGACGCGGGAGCGGACGGCAGTACGCTGACGGCAGCGCGGACTCCCTTCAGGACTCGCGTTCGTACCAAGCGGCCTGGGCGGTGAACATGCGGGGGTACAGGCCGCCGTGCGCCAGCAGTTCGTGGTGGGTGCCGTCTTTCACGATGCGGCCGCCGTCCGGCACCAGGATGCGGTCCGCCAGCCGCGCGGACGCCAGCCGGTGGGTGACGATGAGCGCGGTGCGCCTGGCCTCGATGCTGTTTAGCACGCCGCCTTGCCGCCGGTCCGGGGGAATGCGCTATCCGGGTAGTGCCGTTGTCGCTGACTGGCTATACTGCTACCACACCAAGGAGGTGCTCAAATGAAGCTCTACGCGAGGCGGTGGCCGGCAGCAGCCGGAGCCGTCGTCTTTGCCGCCCTGTACGCGGCGAATCCGCTGCCGCTCGCCGCGTCACCCGACGCGGACGCCAACAAGGCCGTCATCGTGCGCCTGTACGACGAAGCGCTCAACGGCCGCGACCTGGACGTACTGGATGAGGTCTACGCCGCGGAATACGTCGAGCACAGCCCCTCGCTGGCCGGCGGCGTGGCGGTCCTGCAGAAGACGTTCCAAGGCAACTTCGACCAGTTCCCGGAGGTGATCTGGGAAATCAAGCGCATGGCCGCCGAGGATGATCTGGTCTGGGTCCACGCGCAGATCAATCCGACCGGCGAGCGCGGCAACGAGTTGGTCGGCCTGGCGCTGATCGAGATCTACCGCTTGCAAGAGGGCCGCATCGTCGAACATTGGGAAGTGCAGCAGGCAATCCCGGAACCGACCGCCGGCGGCCCCACCATGTTCTGAGTCCGAACAGCCGCAGCGCACGCAGCGCAGCGAGGCGCTTGACAACCCGAGGGTGCCCGGTCACCGTCGGGTGAACGCCGGCCCGCGCTCGACCGGAGCAGGCGCGGGCCGGTGCTGCCCGCAATGCTCTGAAAGTACAAGGAGTGCAAAGAAATGGTCAGGATATTCAGCAGCGGCCTTGCGGTACTGGTTGGCTTGACCCTCGCCGTGGCCGGCGCCTGGGCCGCCGGCGCTGAGGAGGGCGCCGCGGAAGCGGCGGCCGCCCCCTCCGGCGACGCCGAGGGCCCGGTGCGCACCGGCGAATTCGTAACCGGCGACTACCTGTGGGCAACCCTCGGCGATTATGAACGGGACACCGGCAGCACGATCGCCGAGTTCAACGAAGCGCCGATGCTGCGGGAGATGGTGAACGCCGGCGAACTGCCGCCGGTCGACCGGCGCCTGCCGACGGGCGGCGACGTGATGGTGCTCAAGCCGTACGAGCAGGTCGGGCAGTACGGCGGAATACTCAGAACCGTCACCACCTGTCAGGCCTGTGCAAACGACCCCTACTTCTTCAAGAAGGCGTCGATCTTCAGGCTGAATACCGCGGCCACGGAGGTCCTGCCGAACATCGCCAAGGGCTTTGCGTTCTCCGATGATTACAAGACCCTCACGATCACGTTGCGGGAAGGGATGAAGTGGTCCGACGGCGCCCCCTTTACCGCCGCCGACGTGCTCTTTACCTGGGACGACATCGTGCTGAACGAAACTCTGAATCCGGTAACGCCCAACTTCTGGACGCCCGGAGGCGACGTCGCCGAGATGGCCAAGCTCGACGACTACCGCGTGCAACTGCGTTTTCAAGTCCCCTACGAGCTGGCGCTCATCGGGCTCGGCCATCACGAAGGGTCACAGAAGAAGTGGTCGGCGGGGTTCTACAATCCCAGGCACTATCTGCGGAAGTGGCATCCCACCTACAACGCCGATGCCGAGGCCGTGGCGAAGGAGGAAGGGTACGACAACTGGGCGCAGGCCTTCAACTTCCACGCCAACACGCACGCCGCCCAGGGCGACCCGGACCTGCCGCACGCCGGACCGTGGCTGCTCGGCGAAATAAACCCCGATCACGGCGTGTACGTGCGTAATCCCTACTACTTCGCGGTTGACACCGCGGGCAATCAGTTGCCCTACGTCGACCGGATCATGCGGCTCATCATCGCCGATTCGGAAGTGCGGAAGTTGAAGACGATTGCCGGCGAGATCGACTACAACTCGTACACCAGCCTGGAAGATTACCCGCTGTTCAAGAACAATGAGGAAGCCGGCGGGTATCGGGTGGTCCTGCTGCAGGATACGCAGGGGTCGGACGCGGTGTTCACGTTCAATCTCAATCAGGTTGACCCGATAAAGCGCCAGGTGTTTCAGGACGTTCGGTTTCGCCGGGCGCTGTCACTGGCCGTAAATCGGGACGAGATCAACGAGATCGTGTTTCAGGACACCGGTACCGCGCGCGCGGCGGCGCTCCATCCTGCGGTTTCGTTCTACAAGCCTGAATGGGGCGAGCAGCATCCGTTCGCGCGCTTCGCGCCCGGCGAAGCGGCGGCGCTGCTCGACGAAATGGGGCTGGACGGGCGCGACTCCGACGGATTCCGGCTGGGGCCGGACGGCAACAGGTTCAGCGTCCTGATACAACACACCGGCGAAGTGCCTTCCTGGGAGGCGCAGGCCGAGCTGGTCAAGGAGTACTGGGACGAGGTCGGCGTTCGCACGAGCGTCAAGACCACGGAGCGCGGCCTGTTTCATACCATGATCGCCAACGCCGAGACCGAGGTTACGATCTGGTCATTCTCCGCGGCGGAGTTGGAAGCCACCGGGCGGATGCTCAAGTTCCACAACTTTCGTTTGGGCGCGATGAGCACCGGAGCGGCCCCGAAGTGGGAACAGTGGTGGAACACCAAGGGTGAGAGCGGCGAGGAGCCCCCGGAAGAGATCAAGGAATACTACCAGCGCCTCGACGACATGATGTACCTGACCTCCGGAACTCCCGAGTACGTCGCCCACATGCAGGCGATCTTCGACTTGCACAGCGAGAACGTGTACCAGATCGGCACCGTCGGCATGATGGGGCGGGTGATTCCGCTCAACGTGAAGCTCCGGAACGTTCCCTTCGAGAATGGCCGGTTGTGGGGCATCTGGGCAAACATGTTCACCGCTCCCTACCTGCACGAACAATGGTACTTTGAGCAGTAGGCGGCAGCGGACCCCGCCCTCCCCGGCAACCGGCTAGCGGGAGGGCGGCCGCTCCCGCCGCCGCCGGAAGCATTTGGCAACGTGCTGATCTACACCGCGCGCCGCGTAATTTTCATGCTCGTGACCATGGTCGTGGTCTCGATTCTGGCGTTTCTGATCATCGACCTTCCGCCCGGCGACTACCTGGCCAGCTACGTGATGCGGCTGGAGCAGAGCGGGCAATCCCTCAGCCGGGAGGCGCTCGAGGGCCTTCGCCGTCAGTACGGGCTGGACCTGAACCTGCCGGCCCGCTACCGGAAGTGGATGGCGAACTTCCTGCGCGGCGACCTGGGGCGGTCGTTCGAGTGGAACCGGCCGGTGTCCGACCTGCTCGCCGAGCGGCTGCCGCTCACGATCATCATCTCCGTTGTCACCCTGGGATTCACCTATTGCGCCGCGGTACCGATCGGCATCTATTCCGGGCTCAGACAATACTCGGGCGGCGACTACGTCGTTACCGCACTGGGCTTCATCGGGCTGGCGATTCCCAACTTTCTGCTCGCGCTGATGCTCATGTTCTTCTTCTTCAAGTATCTGGGGTGGAGTCCGGGGGGCCTGTTTTCCACCGAGTATCAGATTCAGGGCTGGAGCTTCGCCAAGTTCGTCGATCTGTTGAAACATCTCCCGGTCCCGGTCGTGGTGATCGGCACCGCCGGCACGGCGGCTCTGATCCGGGTCATGCGCGGCTGCCTGCTGGATGAGCTGCGGCGCCAATACGTGATAACGGCGCGCTCCAAGGGGCTGCCGGAACGGCGGCTTACCTTCAAGTACCCGGTACGGGTAGCGATCAATCCCATTGTCAGCACCATAGGCTGGACCCTGCCGGCCATCGTTTCCGGGGAGACGATCACGGCGATCGTGCTGAACCTGCCCACCACCGGGCCGCTCCTGTACGGCGCGCTGATCAGCCAGGACAGTTACCTGGCCGGCAGCACGGTAATGTTCCTGAGCTTTCTCACCGTGGTGGGGACGCTGGTGTCCGATCTGCTGTTGATGTTCATCGATCCGCGAATACGCCACGAATGACCAGCCAACCGAGCCGGGAACAGGAGCGGGAACGGGAGCGAGAGTCGGCGGCCGCGGAGCGGTTTTACGTAGCCTCTCAGTGGCAGTTGATCTTTCGCAAGTTCCGGAAGCACCGGCTGGCGGCGGTCGGCAGCGTGATCCTGGGGATACTCTACGTGGTTGCCGGGTTTGCCGAATTCATAAGCCCCTATGAAATCCTCGAGCGCTCGAGTCTCAGGTACAGTCCTCCGCACCGCGTTCGTCTAATCGATGACGACGGCAGGTTTCACTTGCGGCCGTTCGTCTATGGCATGGCTCGGCAGCGCGACCCGGAGACCTGGGAGCTGATCTATACGGAGGACCGCAGCCAACGCTACCCGATTCGCTTCTTTATCCGCGGCGCGCCCTACAAGCTGTGGTCGTTCCTGCCGCTGGAGCGGCGCCTGTTCGGGGTGGCGGAGCCGGGCAGGATATTTCTGTTCGGCACCGACCGGCTTGGCCGCGACCTGTTCTCCCGCGCCATCTACGCGGCCCGGGTTTCGCTCTCCATCGGTCTGGTCGGCGTCGCCTTCAGCTTTGTACTGGGCTGCATCCTGGGAGGTATTTCCGGCTACTTCGGCTCCAAGGTCGACGTGATTATCCAGCGCGTGATCGAGATCTTCATGAGTCTCCCGCAGATCCCGTTGTGGATTGCGCTGGCCGCCGCGCTGCCGCAGGACTGGTCGGTGATCAAAACCTACTTCGCGATCACGGTGATACTTTCGCTCATCGGTTGGACTACGCTGGCGCGGGTAGTGCGGGGCAAGCTCATCAGTCTGCGGGAAGAGGACTTTGTGCTGGCGGCGCGAATCTCCGGGATGCGGAGCGGGTCGATCATCCTGCGCCACCTGCTGCCATCTTTCATGAGCTACCTGGTGGTCAACGTAACGCTGGCCGTGCCGGCGATGATCCTGGGCGAGACTGCGCTCAGTTTCCTGGGCCTGGGCATTCGGCCCCCGGCGGTGAGTTGGGGCGCCCTGCTCAAGTCCGCCCAGCAGGTGAACGTGGTGGCCCTGTATCCGTGGCTGTTGATTCCCGGCCTACTTGTCATTGTTACCGTGCTGGCGTTCAATTTCCTGGGCGACGGACTCCGGGACGCTGCCGACCCCTACCGATAAGGAGCTTGCGCATGAGCGACAAGAAGCCGCACGTTCTGCTGCTGATCGACGATGAGCACCGGCCCGACGTGATGACCGTCGAGGGCAACCCGCACGTCCGCATGCCGACCCTGGATCGGATCATCGGGCAGGGCGCCTACTTCCGCTCCGCGTACACGCCGGCGCCGGTGTGCGTGCCGGCGCGGCAGAGTTTTCTTACCGGGCTCTACCCGCGCCACAACGGCTGCACCGGCTTCGACACGCCGCTGCCGAGCGACGTGCTCACCATCCCCGCGCACTTCGCCAACTACGGCTACAACCCCACCTGCGCCGGCAAGATGCACTTTCTCGGCTACGACCAGATGCATGGCTGGCGGGAGCGCATCGGGCGCGACATTGCGGTGAGCCTGGGCGGGCCGCGCACCGGGGAAGCGCACCTGTGCGCCGCCCGGCCGCACCTGCCCGGCACCGGCAAGTGGCCGACGGCAAAGGAAATCACCAACGCCCGCGCCGGCAAGGGCTACCACATGCAGCACGACCTCTACACGGTCGACGGCGCGCTGCTGTACCTGGACGAGTACTTCGTGGGCGAGCCCTACGACCGCCCCGGCGAGGGCCCGCTGCTGCTCGCCGTGAGCCTGAGCAGCCCGCACTATCCTTACCAGTGCCCGGAAGACCTGTTCAGCTACTACCTGCGGCGCGTCGAGCCCTACGTGGAGGAGCTGCCGGAGCGGTTCGACTGCGCCGACTTCTTCAAGGTGCGCGTCGGCCAGGACGTGACCTGGCGCGAGGCGCAGCGCGCCACCGCCGCCTACTACGGCATGATCGAGTGGGTGGACCGGCAGTACGGCCGGGTAATCGCCAAGCTCGAAGATCTGAACGTGCTCGACGACTTCGTGATCGTGTTCCTGAGCGACCACGGCGAGATGCTCGGCCAGAAGGGGTTGTGGGAAAAGCAGCAGTTCTTCGAGGCCTCGGCGCGGGTGCCGTTCAGCATCACCGCGCCGCGGGGCTTCGGCAGGGGCGCGCGGACCGTGCGCCACAACGTCTCGCTGGTGGACCTGTTCCCGACCCTGTGCGAAATCGCCGGCATCCCGATTCCCGAGGGTCTGGACGGACGCTCGCTGGTGCCGTTGATGGAAGGCAACGCCGCGGGCTGGCCCAACGAGGTCTACGCCGAGCTGTACCACGAGCTCAACGGACCCGCCGAAATGGTGAAGCACGACCACCTGAAGTACTTCCGCTTCCGCGGCCGGGACTGGCCGGAGCAGCTCTTCGATCTGGCCGCGGACCCGGAGGAGACGCGCAACCTGATCGACGACCCGGCCTACGCCGCCCACCTGCAGCGGCTGCGCGCCCGCCTCGACGCGTTCGGTTAGGCCCGGCTTGGGGGAGGTCGTGGCGCCGATTGCCGGCTGCGCGCCGTTCGTCGATTGCAGCGAGCTGTTGGGGGACCGCGCGCGGCTGCGGGCCGCGGCGCGGGAGCGCGGCTACCTGTTCTTTCGCGGACTGCTGCCGGCCGCGGAGGTGTTGGCGGTGCGGCGCGCCGTGCTGCAGGTAACCGCGGCGCACGGCGCGCTGGCCGGCGATGCCGCGGAAGCGGGCGCGGCCGAGGCGGGCGTGGCGCGGCCCGGCGTCCACCTGACGGAGTATGACCGGACGCCGGAGTTCATCGCCTACTACTCCGACCTGCAGCGGCTGCGGGTGTTCCACGCCCTGCCGCACCACCCCCGGTTGATGGCGGTATTGGAGCGTCTGCTCGGCCCCGAGGTGTGGGTGCATCCCCGTCACATCTGCCACGCGATCTTTCCCGCCGACCTGAAATACACCACGCCTCCGCACCAGGACTTCCGCCCGGTGCGGGGGACGCCCGACACCTGGACTGCGTGGGTGCCGTACGGCGACTGCGACGCGGCGTTGGGCGGCTTGGCGGTGGCGGAAGGCTCGCACGTGCGCGGCATGCTGCCGGTGGCCGCCGACAACGAGACGGTCACGGCCGGCACCGGCGCCCGGTGGGTATGGAGTCCGATTGCCGCCGGCGACGTGCTGCTGTTCCACAGCCTCACCATCCATCAGGGCGTCGACAACACCAGCGGCGACCGCATCCGCCTCGCCGGCAGCTCCCGCTACCAGCGCGTGAGCGACCCGGTGGACGCCGCCGCCCTGACCGTGCACCTCGGCGTGCTCACCTGGGAGGAGGTCTACGCCGCCTGGCCCGCCGCCGACCCGCTCCGCTACTACTGGCGCCCCCTCCCGCTCCAAGTCCAGCCCGCCTGATCCACTGACTCGCAGGCGGTTGACAGTGGGGGCGGGCAGGGCGTAGGTTCGCGGCGAACAGTCACAAGGCAGACCTTGCCCGGTGCTTCGGAACGAAGCCGAACAGGGAAAGCGGTGCGAATCCGCTGCGGTGGCGCCACTGTGACCGGTTAGCCTCCCGCCGAATGCCACTGTCCCCCACGGGGATGGGAAGGCGCGGGAAAGGCGTTGAGCCGGGAGCCAGGAGACCTGCCGGGCAAGGCTGAGTGGCCCGCTCTCCGCTCAGGGAGCGCCTCAGATCGTGCCTCGTCCCCCCGATGCGGGGGCGGGCCGTTTCAAATGGCGACACTCCCCGTGCGCACGGCGGCGAAGGAGCTTGGGTGCGGGGAAAACAGACAAGTCACGCCGCGTGGCGGCAAGCACCGGTGGCCGCGCGGCTGGCCGGCGGCGGCGCGCTGCTAACGGCCAGCGCCGCGGCCCTGGTGGTTACCGCGGCCGCGGTCGGTCCCTACGCGATCCCGCTGTCCCACACCGCCGCCATCCTGCTGGAGCCGACCGGCCTCCGGCTGCTCCCAACCATCGGCGACACCGAACGCGCCATCGTCGAGTCGATCCGGCTGGCGCGCATCGCCCTGGCGCTCACCGTCGGCGCCGCGCTCGGCGTGGCCGGCGCGGTGATGCAGGGGCTGTTCCGCAACCCGATGGCCGACCCCGGCATTATCGGCGTGTCCGCCGGCGGAGCGCTGGGCGCGGTGGTGGCCATCGCCGCCGGCGTGGCGACCGCCTCGCCGCTGGCGCTGCCGGCGATGGCGTTCGCCGGCGCCGCCGGCGCCCTGGCGCTGGTGTTTGCGGTGGCGGCCGCGGGCGGGCGCTTCTCGATGGCGGCGCTGCTGCTCGCGGGCGTGGCGGTGAGCACCTTCATCGCCGCGATCATCTCCGCAATCGTGCTGTTCACCGCGGACCTTGGCGCGCAACGGGAAATGATCTTCTGGCTGGCCGGCGGCCTGGATGCATCGCGCTGGCAGCACGTGCGGCTGGCGGCGCCGCCGGTGCTGGCCGGGGTGGCGGTCGCCGTGCTCCTGGCGCGCGACCTGAACCTGCTCATGGTTGGCGAGGAGGAAGCGCGCGCGCTCGGCGTGCGCGTGGGGCTGACCCGCACCGTGCTGCTGCTGGCCGCGTCGCTCGTCACCGGCACCGCGGTGGCGTTTTCCGGGACGATAGCGTTCGTCGGGCTGATCGTGCCGCATGCCCTGCGCCTGGTCGCCGGCGCCGACCACCGCGTGCTGGTGCCGCTGAGCGCGCTCGGCGGGGCGGTGTTCCTGCTGGCCGCGGACACGGTAGCGCGGGTCGCCGTCGCCCCGGCGGAGGTGCGCGTCGGCATCGTTACCGCTCTGGTCGGCGCGCCGTTCTTTCTGCTCCTGCTGATCCGCCACAAGGCGCGCGCAGGATTGCTGTAGATGAACGAACCGAACCAACTCAATACGATTCAGGAGGAATCAATGAAACCCCCCATGAAAACGTTGATACGACTGGCCGCCGGGGCCGCCCTGCTGGCCGCCTGTGCGCTCGCCGCGGCCGCCGAGACCGCGGCCCCCTACCCCGCGGTGCCGGGCATCGTCGACCCTGCGAACCGGGGCTGGCCGCGCGCAGTCGAAACCGCGGAAGGCGAACTCCGCGTCGACGCCCCGCCGCAGCGGATCCTGGCCATCTCGCTGGGCCACGACGAGATGCTGCTCGCCCTGGCGCCGCGCGACCGCTTTGCCGGCGTGGGTCCCTTCACCGACAATTCCACCTATTCCAACGTCGCCGACCAGGTCGCCGGCATGGCGGTGCTCCCACGGGGCGAGGTCGAAGCGGTGCTGGCGCTGCGGCCTGACCTGGTGTTCGTCTCGCGCTATACCGACGCCGACCTGGTCGCCCTGATCAGGGAGGCCGGCGTGCCGGTGGTACGTACCGCACTGGAAAACTCGGCGGCCGGCAACATTCCCAACATCCTGTTGCTCGGCTACCTGCTGGGCGTTGAGGAACGCGCCCTGGAGTTGGTCGCCGAGATCGAGCGGCGACTGGCGTTGATCGCCGAACGGGTGCCGCCGCCCGGCGATCAGTCGCGGCCGGCGGTCCTGTCGATCGCCCGCTACGCGGAGACCATCACCACCGCCGGCGAAGGTTCCACCGAGGGCGGCATCATCGAAGCGGCCGGCGGCGTCAACGCCGCGGCGCGCGCCGGCATCGTCAGCCACCAAGCAGTAGGGGTGGAGGCAATCGCCGCCCTGAACCCGGACGTGATTCTGATTCCGCAGCCGGCGGACTCGGGCGGGACGCAACTCCGCGCCGACCTGCTGGCCGAACGGGCGCTTGCCGCCGTGCCGGCCATCGCCGGCGAACGGGTAATCATCGTCCCTCCGCGCTACTACACCACCCTCTCCCATTGGAACGTGCGCGGCATTGAGGAGACCGCGCGCCTGCTGTACCCGGATCGGTTCCGCGGCGTTGCGTTTGACGACTTCGCGCCACCGGAGGGGTCGTGAGCGCGCAGGGGGGCTGCGCGCCGGCGCGCGCTACGCCCGCTGCAGCCGCCGCGCCCGCCGGCGGCGTCACGCTGGCGGCCCGCGAAGTGTCGGTGCGCTTGGCCGGAGCGCCGGTGCTGCGCGCGGTGTCGTTCGCCGCCCGCCCCGGTCAGGTGACCGGACTGGTCGGCCCCAACGGCGCCGGTAAGAGCACCCTGCTGCGGGTGCTGGCCGGCGTGCTGCGGCCCGACTCCGGTTCGGTACGGCTGGGGGCCGCAGAGTTGGCCGCGCTGCCGGCGCGGGAGCGCGCGCGGCAGGTCGCGTATCTGCCGCAGCAGGACGCGGCGCACCCGTTCACGGCGCTGGAGACGGTGCTGATGGGCAGGTATCCGCACTTGAGCCGGTTCGCGCTCGAGGGCGCCGGCGACCGTCGGCTGGCGCGCGCCGCACTGGCGCGAACCGGGACCGGACGCTTCGCCCACCGTCAGCTCGACCGCATCTCCGGCGGCGAGCGGCAGCGGGTACTGCTGGCCCGGGCGCTGGTACAGCAGGCGCGCGTCCTGCTGCTTGACGAACCCGCCGCTGGCCTCGACCTGCAACACCAGCTCGCGGCGATGGAAGCGCTCCGGGAGGAGGCGGCCGGCGGCGCCGCCGCGGTGGTGGTGGCGCTGCACGACGTGTGGCTGGCCGGCCGCTATTGCGACCGGCTGACCCTGCTGGCGGGCGGCGCGGTGGTAGCCGAGGGCGAGCCGGCCGACGTGTTCACGCCGCCGCGGTTCCGGGACGTGTTCGGCGTGGAGGCGGCGGTCGAGCCCGACCCCGCCACCGGAGCGCCGCAGGTCCGCCTGCTCGCTCCGGCGCAGGCTGGCGCGTGGATGGGCGGCGCCGGTGGGTAACTGGTTTCTGGTGCGCCACGGGGAGACGGACTGGAACGCCGAGGGCCGCGTGCAAGGGCAGTCGGACGTGCCGCTCAACGCCCGCGGCCGGGCGCAGGCTCAGGCCACCGCCGCGCGGCTGCGGGCGGCGCGCTTTAGGGCCGCGTGCGCGAGTGACCTGGGGCGCGTCACCGGGACCGCGCGGCCGATCCTGCGCGGCCGGGAGCTGCCGCTGCTCACCCTGCCCGCCCTGCAGGAACGGAACTACGGCGCTTGGGAGGGGATGACTCACGCCGAAATCGAAGCCCGCGACCCGCAGCGCTACGCCGAGCAGTTCACCGGCGGCGTCACGTGGGCGCCGCCGGGCGGGGAAAGCATGCGGCAGCTTTACGCGCGGGTAGCGGCCGCGACGGACCGGCTGCGGGAGGCGCACGCCGGGGATGACGGCGATCTGCTGCTGGTGGCGCACGGCGGTTCGCTACGGGTGGTAATCGTGCACCTGCTGGAGCTGCCGCCCGACAGCGTGTGGCGCTTCTCGCTCGACAACTGCGGGCTGAGCGTGGTCACCACGTTCGCCGGCGGCCACGCCGCGCTGTCCCTGCTGAACGACACCAGCCATCTGCGCGCCGGCCAGCCGGATGCCGAGACCCCATCCTCCTCCCGGCAACCTGTTCTATGAAGCCGCGCGCCGCGGGTATCTTTGGAAGCATGGCGTCAAACAGGTTCACGCGGGCGTTGATCGCCCTGCTCGGCATCCTCGCCTTCGCGGCCGCGCCGGCCGCGGCCGAATCCGAGACCGAAACCGACCGCGGCACTCTGGTGATAGCGAAGGACATCGCCGACCTCATCACCTTCGATCCCGCCGAGGCGTTCGAGTTCACCGCCGGCGAGATCATCGCCAACCTCTACGATCGGATCATGACCTTCGAGCCGGAAAATCCCGCCACCCTCACCGGCGGCGTCGCCGAGAGTCATACGGTGAGCGCCGACGGCAGGACGATCACGCTACGGATTCGGGACGGCCTGCGCTTCCACTCCGGCAACCCGGTGCGCCCGGAGGACGTCGAGTTCTCGCTGGAGCGGGTCATCCGCCGCAACGGCTCGCCGGCTTCCATCGCCGCTCAGTTCGGCTGGACCGCGGACAACGTCGGCGGCCTGATCGAGGTGGTCGACGAGCGCCGCGTGCGCCTGACCATCGTCGAGCCGTTCTCGCCCGGGTTGGTGCTGCACGTGCTCTCCGCCGGCCTGGGATCGGTCGTCGACCGGGAGCTGGCGTTGGCGCACGAGCAGGAGGGCGACCTGGGCGCGGGCTGGCTGCGGACCAACAGCGCCGGCTCCGGCCCGTTCCGGCTGCAGCGGTGGGAGCCCGGAGAGACGGTGGTGCTGGAGGCCAATCCCGCCTACCACGGCGGCGCTCCGGGCGTAAAGCGCGTCGTGCTGCGCCACCTGCCGGAGCCGGCCGCCCAGCTCCGGCTGCTCGAAGCGGGCGCCGCGGACTTGGCGCGCGATCTTACGCCCGACCTTATCGCCGGCCTCGCCGGCAACCCCGACGTCGCCGTGGACAGCCATCCGAAGGGCGCGGTCGTCTATCTGGCGGCCAACGCCGCGCACCCGATTCTTGGCAACGAGCAGGTGGTGCATGCGCTGCGTTACGCGGTCGATTACCACGGCATGGCGGACTCCTTCCTGGCCGGCCAGTACATGGTGCACCAGGCGTTCTGGCCGCGCGGCCTGTGGGCGGCCTACGCCGAGACGCCGTACCGCCTCGACCTGGCGCAGGCGCGGGGGCTGCTCGCGCAAGCCGGCTACGGCGGCGGGTTCAAGGTACGGATCGACACGCTTACCACCCCGCCGTTCCCGGCGATTGCGCAGGCGCTGCAGGCCACCCTCGCCGAGGTCGGCATCGAAGCGCAGGTGGTGACGCAGGAGGGCGCGGCGCTCTGGCCCTGGTACCGCGCGCGCCGCCACGAGCTGATTCTGGCCCACTGGTCGCTCGACTACGTCGACCCGCATGCCAACGCCGGCTCCTTCGCGCGCAACCCCGACAACCGCGCCGAGGCGAACCTCACCGGCGTGCTGGCCTGGCGCAACGCCTGGGCCAACGACGAGTTCAACGCCGCGGTGGTGCGCGCGCGCGACGAACTTGACCCGGCGCGGCGCGCCGAGCTCTACCGCGGCCTGCAACGCGGCCTGCAGCACGAAGGTCCCTACGTGATCATGTTCCAGCAGACCGAGCAGATCGCGCGGCGCAGCAACGTCAGCGGGTTCATGACCGGCCCCGCCTTCGATCAGGTCTGGTACCGCACGGTCACCAAGTAGCCGGGCCGCCGCGCGTCCGGGATGGGCGCGTGCCAGCCGGCGCCCGGCAGGGAGCCGCCGCCGGCGCCCCGCGCGTGCCGGGGTTCTGCGCCCGCCCGGCCGCACCCGCCTTCGCCCGCCGCCTGCGCGGCGCCCACCCGCCCGCCCGCGCAGCAGGGGTGACGCGAACAGCGCGACGTGGCATGCTGCAGTTCGCCAGGGGGCAATCCAAACGCCATGCCGGTATACGTCTATCGCTGCAGCGCCTGCGCGCAGGTATTCGAGAAGCTGTTGCTCAGTTCCGGGACCGCCGAGGCGGCGCGCACGCGCTGTCCCGCCTGCGGCGCGCCCGCGCCGCGCGACTACGCCAGCCACACCTTCGCCTCGCCCAACATCGGCACCAGCGGCGAGTTGGCGGAGGACACCGAGCCCTACAAGGCGATGCACTACCACGAGAAACGCGGCGAGTGGGAGCGCGCGGCCAAGGCCGCCGAGGGCGTGAGCGAGTACGCCAGGCAGAAGTTCATCCAGAAGGCGGAGCAGAGCTGACCGTGGCGCTCGAACATGACTGGGCCGCCAATCCGCAGATTCGCTGGTACCGCTCGCCGTTGCCGATGGCCCAGCTACGCGCCCTCTCGCAACGCCGCAACCTGCGCCCGTTGCTGCACGCGCTCGGCTTCATCGCCCTGCTGAGCGCCACCGGCGCCGCCGTGGTGCTCGCCGAGCGCCACCTGAGTTGGCCGTGGCTGATCGCCGCGCTGCTCCTGCACGGCTCGCTGTTCCGCACCCTGCAGCACTCGCGCCACGAGCTGTCGCACCGCACGGTGTTTCGCTCCCGCCTGCTCAACGAGGTATTCCTGCGGCTGTTCTCGTTCCTCCACTGGTCCAGCCCCGACTATTTTCGCGCCAGCCACGTGCGCCATCACCAGTACACCGTGCACGACGAGCTCGACCGCGAGGTGCGGCTGCCGCGCCCCCTGCAGCCGTTGCAATGGCTGTTCCGGTTCGTCTTGGCGGTGCCGAACATGGTGGCCGAGATCAGGACCCTGGTGCGCTGGAGCCGCGGCCGGCTGGACGGCAACGGCCCCGACCGCGCCGCCGGCGCCGCGAGCGGCGTCACCTGGGAGCAGCACTGCTTCGCCGACCGGCCGCTCGGTCAGGGCGACCCCGCCAAGCGCGCCGCGCTGTTCGGCTGGGCGCGCGTGGTGCTGCTCGGACACTTGGCGCTGGCGGCGCTGTTCATCGCCTCCGGCGCCTGGATCATGCTGCTCGTGGTCACCTGCGCCCGCTGGCTGGCGCCTTGGCTCAGTTTCATGCTGGTGGAAACACAGCACTCCGGGTTGTGCGCCAACACGCCCGATCACCGGCTGTGCTGCCGCACCATCCTGCTGGGGCCGGTCACGCGCTTCCTCTACTGGCACATGAACTACCACGTCGAGCACCACATGTTCCCGAGCGTGCCGTTCTACAACCTGCGCAGGCTGCGCGCGGCCATTGCCGCCGACCTGCCGCCGGCGCCGCGCGGCCTGCTGCGCGCCTGGGCGCAGATGCTTCCGATACTGTGGCGCCAGCGCCGCGAGCCCGGCTACGTGTTCGTGCCGCCGCTCCCGCCGCGCTCCGCCGCCGCGGCCTGACGCCGCCGCCCGCCGCTCACTTGTAGGGGTCGGCGGCGTCCCGCAATCCGTCGCCCAGGAAGTTGAACGCCAGCACGGCCACCACCACGAACAGTCCCGGTATCAGCAGCCAGGGATGCAGCAGCACCGCGTGCACGTTCTGCGCGTCCTGCAGCAGCACCCCCCAACTCACCACCGGCGGGCGCAGGCCCAGGCCCAGGAAACTGAGGGCGGTCTCGCCCAGAATCATGTACGGCACCGCCAGCGTCAGACTCACGATCAGGTAACTCATGAACGACGGCAGCAGGTGCCGGATCACGATCTTCCCCTCGCCGGCCGCGGCCACCCGCGCCGCGGTCACGAAGTCCTGTTGCCGCAGCTCCAGCAGCTTGCCGCGCACCACCCGCGCCAGCCCCGCCCAACCGAAAATCGACAGGATGATGGTGATGGCGAAGTAGGTTTTCAGGGTGCCCCAGCTCGTCGGCAGGGCGGCGCTCAGCGCCATCCACAGCGGGATGGTCGGCAGCGAAATCAGAATCTCGATGCCGCGCTGAATCACCATGTCGGGCGTGCCGCCGTAGTAGCCGGAAATCCCGCCCATCGTGCAGCCGATGACGAAGCTCAGGAAGACGCCGATCAGCCCGATGGAAAGCGAGATGCGCGCCGCGTAGATGGTGCGCGAGTAGAGGTCCCGGCCCAGCTTGTCGGTGCCGAACAGAAAGAACGCCCCCTCCCTGGTGCCGAACAGATGGAGGTCGGACTCGAACATGCCCCAGAGTTGGTAGGGATCACCGCGCACGAAGAAGCGAATGTAGCGCCGCGTTTCCGGGTCCTCGACGTAGACGCGGCGGAACGCCTCGCGATCGATCTCCTTGCGCAGGTCGTACACGAAGGGGCGCAGGCCGAACCCGCGTTCGTCGCCGAAGCGGATCCGCTGCGGCGGCGCGAACACGAACTCCGCGCGGTGCTTGAGGATGTCGTGGCTAGCGACGAACTCGCTGAACGCGGCCGCAAGATAGAACAGGAGCAACACCGCGCCCGCCGCCAGCGCCAGCTTGTGGCGCACGAACTTGCGCCACATCAGTTGCCATTGCGAAGCGACGTAGTAACGGTCGTCATCCGCGGCGCGGCGGCGCGGCCGGCGTGTCACCGCTAGCGCTCCTGCGCCTCGTAGCGGATGCGGGGATCGATCAACACCAGCAGCACGTCGGAAATGAAGGTGCCGATTACCACCAGAAAGGTCAGCAGCATCGTAATGCTGCCCGCCAGGTACATGTCCTGCGCCAGGAGCGCGCGGAACAGCAGCGGCCCGGTGGTTTCCAGGCCAAGGACGATCGCCGTTATCGTTTCGCCGGAAACAATCCCCGCCAGCGTCCAGCCGACCGTGCTGACTATCGGATTGACCGACAGCCGCACCGGGTACTTGTAGAGCAGGGTGTGCTCCGCCACGCCCTTTGCGCGGGCGGTGATCACGTACTGGCGGGCCAGTTCGTCCAGCAGCGATCCGCGCATTACCCGCACCAGGTAGCCGGTGCCGGCGGTGCCGATCACCAGCACCGGAATCGGCAGGTGCTTGAGCAGATCGACCAACTTGCCCCAGCTCCAGGCGGCGTCAATGTATTCCGGCGAAAACAGTCCGCCGACGTTGAGTCCGAACCAGCGGTTGAACAACAGCATGAAGATCAGCGCCAGCAGGAAGTTGGGAGTAGCCAAGCCGACGAAGCCCATGAAGGTAAAGGCGAAGTCGCCGGCCGAGTACTGGTGGGTGGCCGAGTAGATGCCGATGGGAATGGCGATCACGTACGCGAAGATGAGCGAGGAGAGCGACAGCACTACCGTGAACGGCAGGCGGTCGGCGATCAGCGTGCCCACCTTTTCCTTGAGGTTGAAGGACCAGCCGAGGTTGCCGCGCAGCAGCCCCCACACCCACACGAAGTACTGCACGTGCACGGGTTTATCCAGGCCGTAAAGCTTCCCCATGGCGGCCAGCTCGGCCTGGTCGACGTCGCGGCCGAGGGCTTGCTGGTTGGCGGCGTACACGGTCAGGTAGTCGCCCGGCGGCAACTGGATGATCAGGAAGGCGATGACCGAAACCACCACCAGTACCACGGCCATGTAAAGGGCGCGCCGGATGACGTAGGAAACCACTAAGTTTACTCCTGAGAGTGCGCGTTGCGTGCCGGGGCGGCACAAGAGTGACGGCGAGCGCCCGCGCGTGGCGGACGCCCGCCGTCACCCTAAACGGCTACCTGATCCACCACTGGTAGGCGCGGCCGCGGAAGTTGCCGGCGGTGGCGTTGGTCCACGCCAACTCGTCGTACAGGTTGACGATGTTCCGGCGAAAAATCATCGGGCGCGGCGGCAGGCCGACGGTGCCGATGGCAAACACGTTCTCGGCAAACGTCAGCATGAACTCCTTGCCCATTGCCTGCCACTTCGCGTCGTCCAGCTCGTTGCGCATGGCGTGGCCGAGGTCGAGCATCTCCTTGGCGACGCCGGTCGGTTCCTCGCCGGAGGCGCCGCCCGACTGATACCAGTTGCGCCACATCGGCGCCCAGTGCCCGATGGTCAGGAACCACCCGGAGGCGGGGCTGTCGGTGCGGTACTTCAACTGGCTCGGCTCCATGATCCAGGTGGTCATGTCGTAGTCGGCGTTGTTGGTGCGCAGGGAGAACAGACTGCGCTCGATGATCGAGAACTTCAGCTCCACGCCGACCTCCCTCCAGTAGGTGGTCACCAGCTCCGAGATGGTCACCAGATCGGCCAGGCCGGTACCGGTGATCACCTCCAGGGTGAGGCGCTTGCCGTCGGAGGTGAGCCGATAGCCGTCCTGGTCGCGCTGCGTGAGGCCGACTTCATCGAGCAGCCGGTTCGCCTCGTCCGCGTCGTAACGGATCGCTTCCTGCTCGGCGCGCTGCACGTCGGCGTCGTAGAACGGCTCGTCGCCAAGCGCGAAGCCGAGCAGCGGGGTCGCCATTCCCTGGAACACGATCTCGTTGATCTCGTCGCGGTTGATCGCGTGCGACAGCGCGCGCCGGAAGCGGGCGTCACGATAGAGCTCGCGCCGGACCGGATCCTTGTGATTGAGGTTGAAGTAGTAGGAGCCGGCGCCGGCCCAGGTGTTGGGGCCGATGATCACGTTGTAGTTGTATTGCTCGGCGTTCTGCTCCAGCAGCGGGGCCTCGTCCATGCCGAAACCCTCGACCAGGAAGTCGAACTCACCGGCGATGCCGCGCGCCTTGACCAGCTCCGACTCCACCACCAGCACGCCGTACACGTTGTCGATGTAGGGGAGCTGATTGCCCGCCGCGTCGACCTTCCAGTAGTAGGGATTGCGGTCCCAGACGGTGCGGTCCATGGTCACCGAGGTGGGTACCCAGGCAAACAGATAGGGGGCGCCGGGATAGTGGATGTAGGGGCGGGTCTTCTCGCGGTTCTGGTTGAACAACTGCCACCACTCTTCGAGCCCCTCCTCCTTGGCCTTGGCGTTCGCCTCCTCGTTGTAGTCGATGTGGAACTGCTTGAAGTAGTGGGCCGGGAAGTAGTGGTTCATGTACCCGTTCGCGGCGGTGAACATGAACAACTGCGCCGGACTGGGGCCGGCGAACCCGAACCGCACCGTGCTGTCGTCCACCTGGGTAAAGGTCATCGGCGCGTTGTGCGACATCCAGGCGCCGGGCGTGAGCGGGGTGAGCGTCTCGTTGAAGGTGACGTCCTCGAAGTAGAAGCGCAGGTCCTCGGCGGTGAACGGTTCGCCGTCCGACCAGCGGATCCCCTCGCGGAGGTGCACCGTGAGCTGCGAGCTGTCGGCGTTCCACTCCCAGGCGCGCGCCACGTTGGGCACGACGTTCAACGAGTCCTCCGGGTGGAGCTCCATGAGCGGCTCGATGTTGACGTGCGCGATCATGTACCAGTTGGCGGGGTCATGCTTGATGGCGGTGATGCTGCCGCCGTACTGCCCGATCTCATCCTTGACCTGAACCACCAGCGGTTCGGGCGGCAGCCGCTCCTCCACGGGCGGGAGCTCGCCGTTGGCTACCATCTGCGCCAGGCTCGGCGCCTCCCGATAGGTCCCGGTCGCCATCGGCGCCGCCGATTCCATGGTGGCCGCCGCGCCGGAATCCTCCTCGGCGCCGCCGGCCCACGTCGATGCCGCGCCTGAGAACAGGAGCAGCGCTACCAGGAGCCCGGTAATGCTCTTCATGCTGCTTTTCATGTGATCCTCCTTCGAGGTCGTGTCCGTAAGCTGCCCCCACACCGACTGCAAGGGCCACACGACACTATGGAACGGGGCTGCCCCCCGGTCAAGCGAGCGCCGGGCTGGCACTATGGGTGGCAAGATTCCATATTTCGACGCAAAACGGAGACTCAATGACAAAAAGCCGCCGTTGGGGATAACGTAGGACGGTGTTCGCGCGTTTCTTTCGCCCGCCCGCGGGCAGCTACTTTCTGTTCGGGCCGCGCGGCACCGGCAAGTCGACCTGGCTGCGGGAACAAGCGGTGAGCTTCAGCCACGCCGGAGTCCTGAATCTGTCCAATCTAGCCCGCGAGTGCCAGGTGGAACGCAAGACCGCGGCCGTCTACCTGGAAGTGCTGCAGGATCTGCTGCTGGCGTTCACGCTGCCGGTGTTCACCCGGCGGGCGCAACGGCGCCTGAGCACGCACCCCAAGCTCTACCTGATGGACGCCGGCGTGTTCCGCTCGTTGCGCCCGCGCGGGCCGCTCGACCGCCCCGAGGAGCTGGCCGGCGCGGCCCTGGAAGGGCTGGTGGCGCAGCACCTGCGGGCCTGGATCGCCTACTCCCACCGCGACGACCGCCTGAGCTTCTGGCGCACCCGCGCCGGCAGCGAAGTCGACTTCGTGCTCTACGGCGAAAGCGGCCTGTTCGCCATCGAGGTCAAGGCCGGCGCCGTGCTCCAGCCGCGCGACTTCAGCGGCCTGCGCGCCTTCGCCGCCGACTATCCGGCAGCGACCCCGCTGTTATTCTACCGCGGCCCCCGCCGCATCCGTGAGCGCGGCGTGCTGTGCCTGCCCTGTGCCCCGTTCCTGCGCGGCATCACCCCGGAGCGCTCCTTCGCCGACCTCCTGGCCTCCGTCCGCGACACCTGACCGACGCGCTCCTTTCGCCAAGCCTTGCAAAACAGAAATCGATTTCTAAAATGTCAGAATGGCAGCTATGGCGGCTCAACGCCGCCGCTGACCTAATTGCCGCCGACCGCCGCTTCCCCTGGCTGGCCCATGACCATCAGGTGGTCTGCGACCTCGACGGCTTCCTCAGCTTCGCCGCCAAACCACCGCCCAACCCTTGACGCCGGACATACGTGAACCACGTGCCGGGTTAGCGGGGGGCGGTGCGGAGGCGGTACTTGCGCAGGTCGAGCAGGTCCAGGGGCAGGTCGCGGGATTCGGTGACGTAGAAGCTGGGCGCGGGCTTGCCCGCCGCCGGGACGACTGCCTCGCCGTGCGGGACGCCGGCGCGCATCACGAAGAAGCTCACTTCGGGGTCGTTGTAGCGGCACTCGACCAGCACCAGGTCGGCGGCGGTCAGCCGGCCGCGTTTTACCTTCGTCTCAAACTCGTCCCGCATACACAGGGCCACCGCCAGGTAGAGCGGCTGGCTGTCAGGGTTGCCAAGCAGCAGGAACTCCTCGTTGTCGGGATGGGTGCCGAAGGCCGCGAACTCGGCGCGATTCACGGTCACGGCAAGCAGCTTGTGCGGGCCGTAGCGGGCGTCGCTTTGGTAAATCGATTCACCGATGGTCTCGCCCGGCTGCGCGGCCAGGTCATGGGCGCCGGGACGCAGGCGGATGATCAGCCCGCGCGCCTCCAGGTCGGCCATCAGCTCCGGCGTCATCGGCACCGGCTCCAAAGCCAGATCCTCCCCGGCGTGCGCGCGCAGCAGCGCCGCTTCCGCGGGGTCGAACAGCGAGCCGTCGCGCCGCATCACGTCGTGCAGCCACAACCGCGGCTCCGGCGGCCCCGGCTCCGGGCTGTAGCGCGTGTACCAATGCAGGTAGGTCTGCGTCCGCCCGGCTACCAACCCCCACTGATAGCTGCCGATATTGCGCTCGCGGAACAGCGGCAGGTGGCTGGCGAACTTGGAGCCGTGGTGGCGCGCCAGCCACTCGGTGCACAGCAGCGGGCGCCCATACCCCGCCAGCTCGTCGAGGCGTTCGCGCATCTCGTTCAGGTTGCCGTAGCAGTGGAACGAAACCACGTCGGAGTTGCGCTCGCCGCAGAGCCGGATTTCGGTCATGTAGTCGTGCCAGAAGAACGACCCCACGGTCAGCGGCTGCCGCGGCGCCGCGGCGCGCGCCCAGCGGAACGCCGCCTCCACGAGCGGCAGGCTCGCCTTGGGGCGCTCCCCGCCCGGCTCGTTGTACAGGTCCCACAGCAGCACGCGCCGGTCGCTGCCGAACGCTCCCACCAGGTCGGTGACGTAGGCTTCGAGCTGCGGCCAGCGCGCCGGGTCGTCGGCCGCGGCGTAGCCGGGGCTCGGCGTCCAGCGGCTGTTGTGCACGCCCGGCTTCGGCTCGTCCTGGCGCCCCGGGTAGGGATCGCGGTCGTCGAAGCGGCAGTCGTCGAACAGAATCGGCATCATCGAGATGCCCGCCGCGTCAGCCAACCTCAAAAAGGTCTCCAGGCGCTCCTTCTGGCCCTCCGGGTCGGCTTCCCACACCATGAACTGCAGGAACACGCGCACCGAGTTGTAGCCCAGCCCGGCCGCCCACTGCAGCTCGCGCTCGATGGAGTCGGGGTCGAAGCTCTCCGCCTGCCACATCTCGGTGCTGTTTACCGCGCTGCTCGGCAGGAAGTTGCAGCCGAACGGCAGCGAAATCGAAGCGAACCACTCGTTGGCCCGCGCCGCGCTCCACTGTTCCACTATGCGCCCCCCGTCCCCGTCCCGGTCTCCGCCCCTGCCTCCGCCTCCGAAAAAACGATCGGGTTCATCACGCCGGTGGCACGCTGGCCGGGCAGCAGGCCGCCCACGAAGCGCAGCCCGTCCGGCGAACGCGACATGTCGGTGATGCGCGCCCCGTCGGGAAAGTAGTTGGCGGTCATCGCCTCGCGCATCTTGTTCGAGCGGTTGGCCGGCGCGCCGTGCACGGTCCACCCCAGGTGGATGGAGCAGTCTCCGGCCCGCAGCCCCGGCACCTGCACCACCTCCAGCCCCTCGCGCGCGGCGAAGTCGTCAAAGAAGCGCTTCGACTCCTCGCTGATCGACATCCCTTCCAGGTTGCCGTAGCGGTGCGAGCCGGCGATGAAGCGCAGCGGCCCCATGTCGAGCGAGCAGTCCACCAGCGGCATCCACAGTCCCAGGGTCCAGGTGTCGTCGAACGGGAAGTAGAACTGATCCTGATGCCAGTGCGAGTCGATCCCGCCCGGCGGCTTGAACAGCGCTTGCTCGTGGTACAGGCGCACCGCCGGGACGTGCAGCAGGCCGGCGGCGATGCGCCCGAAGCGCGGGCTGAGCACGAAGCTGCGCACCGCGTCGGAGCAGTAGCGCAGGTTGAGCTGCTGCAGAAAGGCGCCGCCGAACGAGGTTGCCAGCCCGCGCGCCCGGAAGTGGGCCATGGCGACGTCGCGGATCGCCTGCCCGTAGGCGGTGATCTCGGCGCGGTCCAGCACGCCTTCCAGCACGATGAACCCCTGCTTCCAGAACCGCTCCACCTGCGCCTCGCGGAGCGGGTACTCCCCGTCCAGCGCCGGCAGCGGCGCCTCGGTGAGCCGCTCCCAGTCCGCCGCGGCCAGCGCCGGCCGCACCGCCTGCTTGTCGGTCATGCCACAACCCCCTTTGCCGCCATCAACCCCTACCCCCTGCCACCTGCGTGCCCGCATCGGCGCCGCGCTGCTGCCCGCAGTCCCGGCCCGTCACGGTGCCCGGGATAGTAGCGCAGGCGCCGCCGCGGCGCAACTTGACCGGATACCGGGCGCAGGCGCTACATTACCGGTTACTCAATGCACACTCTTCAAGGAGGATCGAATCGTATGTCACGACTGTTGACGCGGTGCGCGCTTGCGGCGCTGCTCGCGACGGCGCCCGCGTTCACCGCCTGGGCCGGCGGCGAAGGCGAGGAGGGCGCGGCCACCACCATGGCCGCCATGGAGAGCGGCGCGTTCGGCGAGGCGCCGGCGCTGGCGCAGATGGTGGCGGCCGGCGACCTGCCGCCGGTGGAGGAGCGGCTGCCCGACAACCCGCTGGTGGTCACCCAGGGCACGATGGTGCGCTCCGAGGACCTGACCGTCGAAATCGGCAAGTACGGCGGCACGCTGCGCTCGGTCACCGCCAACCCCGAGCTGGACTGGAACCTGCGCGACGCGGCCATGGAGCACTTCCTGATGAGCCCGGCGCATACCGTCTCTCCGATCATGGGCAACGTGGCCGAGAGCTTCGAGGCGGACGCCGACAACCGGGTGTTCACCTTTACCCTGCGGCGTGGGTTGAAGTGGTCGGACGGCACCACGATTACCACCGAGGACATGCGCTTCGCGGTGGAGGACGTGTTGTTCAACGACGCCCTGACGCCGGCGCTGCCGGCGCGCTACAAGGCCGCGGGCCAGCCCGGCGGCACGCCGATGACCTTCGAGATCGTCGACGACCACACCTTCCGCATCAGCTTCGACCGGCAATACGGCCGCTTCGTCATCGAGATGGGCGTGGGCGCGCTGTGGGGCGGCTACAACGAGATGCTCAAGCCGCGCCACGTGCTGATGCAGTACCACAAGGATCACGCCGACGCGGCCACCCTCGCCGCCAACCTCAGGGAAGCGGGGCTGGAGAGCGACGAATGGCACCGCCTGTTCCTGCAAAAGGACATTCTGTGGCACGAGAACATGCGCAGCGAGGCCGCCGGCTTCCCCACCCTGGGACCGTGGGTGCGCGTGGATTCGCCGCAGGACCTGATGGTGATGGAGCGCAACCCCTACTACTACAAGGTGGACGCGGAGGGCAATCAGCTCCCCTACGTGGACCGCTACGAGTCGGTGATCGTGGCCAAGGCGGAGAACATCCCGCTCAAGGTGATCGCCGGCGACGTCAACCTGAACCGCGACCTGATCGCCCACGACAAGGTGCCGCTGCTCAAGGAAAACGAGGAGCGCGGCGGCTACCAGGTCTACACCAACCTGGTGTACCACAACGCCCCGGTGGCGCTGTTCCTGAACTACCTGAATCCCGACGAGACGTGGCGGGAAGTGGTGTGGAACCCGCGCTTCCGGCACGCCGTCAACAAGGCGATCAACTACCGGAACATCATCGACGTGATGTTCCTGGGCCTGGGCGAGCCCAACCCGTGGATCAAGCCGGACTACGACCCGGCGGAGGCGAACCGCATCCTGGACGAGATCGGACTGGACAAGAAGGACGCCGACGGCTTCCGCCTCGGCCCCGACGGCGAGCAGTTCCAACTCGTGTTCGAGATTCGCGAGGGCGCCGCCGACTGGGAGAAGATGGGCGAGCTGATCACCGCCGATCTGGAAGCGGTCGGCATCCGCACGCCGATGAAGCTGATCGCCCGGCAGCTCTGGATCGAGCGCCGCGACGCCGGCCAGCTCTACGCCACGCTGGATTGGCTGGACGACGTGAACTGGCCGATCCTGAAGGTGGACTACCTGCCCAACACGCGCTCGCGCTGGGGCCAGGGCTGGCATAGCTGGCTCGGCACCGGCGGCGCGCAGGGCGAGGAGCCGCCCTCCTGGATCAAGGAGCTGTACGACCTGTACGGCACCTTTACCGCGGAGTTGCCAACCTCCGATCAGGCGATGATGGCGGTGGACGCGTTCAGCACCTGGATGAACACCCACGTGCCGATGTTCCCGCTGGCGCGCGACGTGGTGGGCCCGGTGATCATTCCCGAAAACCTGGGCAACCTGGCGGTGTCCGGCAAGTCGTCGGCCACCTGGTTCGCCGCCGAACAGTTCTTCTTCGAGTAAGGGAGGAGGCGATCCTGCCCTATCCCGCCGGCGCCGCGCGGCGCCGGCGGGCCGGTAGCTCAACCACGTGATTCGCTTCGTCACGCGGCGGCTCACCATCATGGTCCCGCTGCTGCTGCTGATCTCGGTGCTCACCTTCGCCGTGATCCAGCTCCCGCCGGGCGACTACCTCACCACCTACATCGCCGCCCTGCGGGAGTCGGGGGCGGAGCTGGACGACGCCGAGGTGGCCAACCTCACGGCCCAGTTCGGGTTGGACAAGCCGATTCACGTGCAGTACTTCCGCTGGATGACCGGCATCGTGCTGCAGGGCGACCTGGGCTGGTCGTTTCAGTGGGAAAAGCGGGTCAACGAGGTGATCGCCGAGCGCCTGCCCACCACCCTGGCGATCTCTATTTCCAGTCTGTTCTTCGTCTGGCTGCTGGCGATTCCGATCGCGGTGGTGTCGGCCACCAACCAGTACACCTGGTTCGACTATCTGTTCACCCTGATCGGCTTCATCGGCCTGTCGATGCCGCAGTTCCTGGTGGCGCTGGTGACGAGCTGGGTGATCTACGACTTTACCGGCTGGGCCATTACCGGCTTGTTCTCGCTGGAATACGTGGACGCGCCGTGGTCGTGGGCCAAGCTGCTCGACCTGCTCAAGAACGTGTGGCTGCCGGTGATCATCATCGGGCTGGCCGGCACCGCGGGACTGATCCGGGTGCTGCGCGGCACCCTGCTGGACGAGCTGCGCAAGCAGTACGTGGTCACGGCGCGCGCCAAGGGCGTGAGCGAGCGCCATCTGCTGTTCAAGTATCCGATCCGCATCGCCATGAACCCGGTGTTCAGCACCATCGGCTGGCTGCTGCCGTCGCTCATTTCCGGGCAGGTGATCGTCGGCATCGTGCTCAACCTGCAGACCATCGGGCCGGTGCTGCTGCGCGCCACCCTGGCGCAGGACATGTTTCTGGCCGGGGCCATCGTGCTGATCCTCGGCTCGCTCACCGTGATCGGCACCCTGATTTCCGATATCTGCCTCGCCTGGCTCGACCCGCGCATCCGCATGGGGGCGGCCGATGGCTGACGCGCCGGCGCGCGCCGAGCGGCGCCGCGCGCGCCGCTTGGAGCGCCTGGAGTACGCCTCCCAGGGACAACTGATCTGGTGGCGCTTTCGCCGCCATCGCCTGGCGCTCACCGGAATCAGCGTGCTGGCGGTGATGTACGGGGTAGCGCTGTTCGCCGAGTTCTTCTCGCCCTACGACACCCACGCCCGCTTTGAGGGGTTCGAGAACGCCCGCCCCACGCCGGTGCGCTGGTTCGGTTCCGGCGCCGGCCTGCGCGGGCCGTTCGTGTATGCCCTGGAACGCAGCGTGAACCGCGAGACCTTTCGCGTGGAGTACGCCGAGAACACCGCGGCGCCGTCGCCGATTCGCTTCTTCGTGCGCACCGAGCGCTACAAGCTGCTGGGGTTCATCCCGGCGCGGGTACGCCTGTTCGGCACCGACGGGGCGCCGGTGTTTCTGTTCGGAACCGACCGCCTGGGGCGCGACGTCTACTCGCGCACCGTCAGCGGGGCGCGCATCTCGCTGCTGATCGGCTTCGGCGGCGTGTTCGTGAGCTTCGTGCTCGGCTGCCTGATCGGCGGCATTTCGGGGATGTTCGGCGGCGCCGTGGACGAGGTGATTCAGCGCGTGATCGAGGTGCTGCTGTCGATTCCCACCATCCCGCTGTGGATGGCGCTGGCGGCGGCCATACCGCGCGACTGGAGCGTGACCCAAACCTACTTTGCCATCACCATCGTGCTGGCGGTGGTGGGCTGGGCCGGCCTGGCGCGGATCGTGCGCGGCAAGCTGCTGTCGCTGCGCGAGGAGGACTTTATCCGCGCCGCCAAGATCGCCGGCTCCACCGAAACCGCCACCATCGTCCGCCACCTGCTGCCCAACTTCATCAGTTACCTGGTGGTGCACGTCACCCTGGCGATTCCGCAAACCATCTTGGGAGAAACCTCGCTCAGCTTTCTCGGCCTCGGCATGCAGCCGCCGGCGGTCAGTTGGGGAGTCCTGCTCAAGGAAGCGCAGGACCTGGCGGCGGTGGCGCAGCGCTCCTGGCAGCTCATTCCCGGCATCTTCGTGGTGATCGCCGTGCTGATGTTCAGCTTCGTCGGCGACGGCCTGCGCGACGCGGCCGACCCCTACCAATAGTTTTCAGTGAGCCTCCGCGCCCGCCGCCGCGACCCGGCCGGGCGGCGCCGCTACCCCTTTACGCTGCCGATCACGATGCCCTTGATAAAGTAGCGCTGCAGGAACGGGTATAGCGCCAGAATCGGCACGATGCCGATCACGATGTACGCCGACCGCACCGTCCGATTGGACAGGTGGTAGATCTCGGAAATCTCGCTCAGCGAGGCGGCCTGCGACAGGATGTCGCCGCGCAGCAGAATCTGCAGGTAGGTCTGCACCGGGTAGCGCCGCGGGTGGTTGGCGTAGATCAGCCCGTCGAACCAGGAGTTCCAGTGGAATACGCCGGAGAACAGGGTGATGGTGGCGATCGCCGGCAGCGACACCGGCACGTACACCTGCCACAGGACGCGCCACTTGCCGGCGCCGTCGATCTCCGCCGCGTCCTGCAGCTCGCGCGGTACCTGGCGAAAGAAGTTGAGCATCAGCAACACCAGAAACACCTGCACCCCGCGCGGCAGCACCAGCGCCCAGATGGTGTCCAGCAGCCCCAGCGCCGACACCGTCATGTAGAGCGGGATCAGCCCGCCCTCGAACAGCATGGTGAAGAAGAAGAACCACACGTACCAGGCACGCGCCGGGAACTCGTGCCGCTCCTTGGAGAGCGGAAAGGCCAGCAGCAGCACCAGCACCACGTTGATGGCGATGCCGGCCGCCATGCGCTGCGCCGACACCCACAGCGAGGTCCAGAAGCCGCTCTGCTGCAGCACCCAGGCGTAGGAGGCGGTGTTGAAGCCGCGCGGCCAGAACACCACCTCGCCGGCCAGCACCAGGGCGCGGGTGCTGAACGACACCGCCGCCATGTGGACCATCGGAAACAGGCACACCGCGGCGAGCAGCGCCAGCACCACGCCGTTGACCACCGGGAACGCCGACCGTCGCGGGCGCCGCATCAGAACAGCCGGTAGGAGAAGAAGCGGTAGGCCACGTAGTAGGAGGCGGAGATCAGGGCGAACGAGATCACCCCCTTGAGCAGCCCCACCGCGGTGGCTACCCCGAACTGCGCCTGCAGCAGGCCGAGGCGGTAGACCAGGGTATCGATGATGTCGCCGGTCTCGTACACCAGCGGGCTGTAGAGCACGAACACCTGCTCGAAGCCGGCGTTGAGGATGTTGCCCAGGTTGAGCACCATCAGCAGGACGATCACCATGCCCATGCCCGGCAGGGTGACGTGCCACGCCTTTTGCCAGCGCCCCGCGCCGTCGATCGACGCCGCCTCGTACAGCGTGGGGTCAATCGAGGTGATCGCCGCCAAGTAGATCACGGTGACGAAGCCGAAGGTCTTCCACACCTCGGTGACCACCAGGGTACCGCGGAACAACTCGACGTCGCCCAGGAAGTAGGCCGGCTCGAAGCCGAACGCGGCGATTACCCCGTTCACGATGCCGCCGTTGGGCGACAGCAGGTCCACCATGATGCCGCCGAACACGATCCAGGAAATGAAGTAGGGAAAGTAGATGATGGTCTGCACGGTGCGCCGGAACAGCCGGCTGCGCACCTCGTTGAGCAGCAGCGACACCACGATCGGCAGCACGGTGCCGCCGGCGATCTTGAGGATGGCGATGATCAGGGTGTTGGCGAACACCTGCCACACGGTAGGCAGGGCGAGCAGGTACTCGAAGTTGCCCAGCCCTACCCAGGTCTGATTGCCGAACAGGCCGCGCGCCGGGATAAAGCGCTGAAAGGCAATGACGACGCCGTAGATCGGAACGTAGGAAAAGACCAGCACCAGCAGCACCCCCGGCAGCAGCATGAGGTGATAGGGGAAGGTGTTGGTGCGCCGGGAGGCCACGGGAAAGCGGAAGCCGGGCCGGGCGCGGCACGCCGCCGGCCCGGCCGCGCGGCTGGCGGCCGGGTGCGGCGGCGGGGAGCCGCGTTCAGCCCTGGGAAGACGCGGCTAACGGCCGGCGCGGTACCAGGCGCTCACCTCTTCGGTGATCTGGTCGCCGCCCAGCTTCTTCCAGTCCGCGGCGAACTCCGCGAACCCGCTTTCCAGGTCCAGGTCGCCGACGATGATGCGGGTGAAGGTGGTGATCTTCAGCTCCTCCAGGGTACCCCAGCGGTCGGTCATGGTGGGGGTGGGCGCGCCGACGAAGTTGTCGACGAACAGGCCGCCGGCGTCCACGCGGCGGGTGATGTGGCCGAACGGCGAGGTCGCCGGATCGCTGAACATCTCCTGCCACGCCCACTGCTGGGCGGGATGGGGGTTGTTCTCGGTGTTGTTGTAGTAGTCCAGCGACACGCCGGTCAGGTCGGCCGGATCCTTGGTGCCGGCGTAGACCTCCTGGATGTCGTAGTAGGGCGGGATGTTGACCCACGGGTGAAAGGCGGCGAACGGCCCGATCCACCAGATGCCGTCCATGATCTCGTCGTTGCCCCAGTACTCGTAGTCGCCGGTTTCGCCGTACAGCTTTTCCCAGTACAGGTTGTACGCCTTCAGAACCGCCTCGGGGTGCGCGTAGTCCTTGCGCACCGCGTAGATGCGCTGCATGCCCAGCTCCAGCTCGCCGCGCGGGGGCGTGCCGTCCACCCCCGGATGCGGGTACACGCTCCAGTCGATGCCGTTGTCGTTCTCCCAGCCGGGCAGGAAGTCGTAGGAGATCCAGTGGCCGCCGTAGGCGATGCCCACCGCGTTGCGCGCGAACGCCTCGTTGGCCTTGGCGCCGTCCTTGACCGCCCACTCGGGATCGAGTTGGCCGTCGGCGTGCATGTGGCGCAGCGCGGCCAACGCGTCCTTTACCTCCGGCTGCAACGCGCCGTAGCGCAGGCCGCCGCCGGGGGCCTCCAGCCAGGTGTCGGGATAGGCGCCGAACGACCAGAAAAATCCCTCCGACCGGTACCACAGCGACTTGTCCAGCATCATGGCGAAGGTGTCGTCCTCGCCGTTGCCGTCCGGGTCGTCGTGGGTAAAGGCGCGCGCCAGCTCCTGCAGCTCGGCGGTAGTGCGCGGCGGCTCCAGCCCCAGGTTGTCGAGCCAGTCCTGGCGCACCCAGAAGTAGCTGTAGGAATCCAGCCCCGCGGACGGGCCGGGAATGCCCATCATGCGCCCGCCGTAGCTCACCGCGTTGAAGATCACCTCGCCGTCGGCGCCCACCACTTCCTTGGCGAGCGGCGACGCGTACTGCTCCCACAGGTCGGTCACGTCGGCGAGCAGGTCCGCCTCGGCGAGCTGCTGGAAGTCCACCAGGCGCTGGCTGCCCTCCAGGGTGATGACGTCCGGCAGGTCGCCGGAAGCCATTGCCAGCTTCAGCTTTTCCTGCGCCTGCGCGCCGTCCGCCACCCACTTGTAGGTGACGTTGATGCCCAGCTCGTCGCGCATCGCGCGCGTCCAGCGGTTGTCCTCGAAGGTCTCGCCGGTCGCGGGGGTGAGCTTGCCGTTGACCGCCTCGCGCGCGCTCTGCCAGGTGCTCTTGATCCACTCCATGTCAATGGCCGGCTCGTAGGTACCGAAGTACCCGGCGGGAATTGAGGATGAGGCTGCGCCCGCGGCCTCCTCCTGGGCGGCCGCCAGCAACGCCGGCGCCGGCGCCAGCAGCACTATGGCCGCAACCAGCCACAACCCGGGCTCGATGACCCTGCTCCGATACATGTTTTTCCTCCTGGTGCGGACCCGGAGCCGGCTGCTTGCCGCCGCAACGCGGCCGGCGGCCCGCCCGACCGCTGCCGCCACCCTACCACCGGTCCGGGGCGCTTCGCAACCGTACGCCGCCCCCGCCCGTCCATCACGCCGCGGACAGGACGGCCCCCGCGTCGGTCAGCGCCGCGGGGCCGGGTCACTCCTCGGCTGCGATCTCGATCAGGAGCTCCTTGCCGTACAGCGTCTGGCGGCCCCAGAACAGGTTTTCGACCTGGCTGTTGCCGGTCTTCCCTCTCATCACGGCCCTGGCCTGCGCCCCGCTGCCATTGCCGCCGACCCTGATAATCGTAATGTCCGGGGGGGCCGTGTAGCCGCGCCCCCGGTCCGTGAGCTCGATCCCCGTGATCGAGTGGCTTACCGTTACTTGGCAGTTCGCATTTTGCCGCGGTTCGAACCAACAGGAGACACCTGTTCCCCAGTAGCCGCTCCCGCCGTTTATGACGTCCACTCCCGATATTGAACCGCCGCTGATCCTCACTTGCAACACTGCGCCGCTCCCGGGCCCGTGCGGGTACGGGACAATGACCCTCGGGGGTGTCGTGTAGCCGCTCCCGATCACGCCGCCGTGAGTACCGGCCCCCGTGATCACACCGGGCCCCACCACGACTCCTTTCGCCCTGCGGCCGCCCGGCGGCGGCGCCGCAAACTCTGCGGTCGGGAGACCCTCCCGGTACCAAGTGCCTCCTGCGGTAACGATGACGTGGCTGAGGTCGCCCCGGTCGAACCGCTGGTTCGGGGCGGTGAGCACCAGCGCCACGGCGCCCGGAGTCACTTCCGCGGAGATCGTCCACTCGGCGCCGCTGTAGTCGCCCTCGAAGGCCGGTTCGAACGCGGTGCTGGTGAAGGAGCGGCTTTCCCCGGCCAGGGCAACGCCGCCGATCGACACGCGCACGGCGTCGGCGTTGCCGGCGGTGATGGCGTCCCAGGCGAACGGTTGGGAGCGGTTGCTGGATTCGATCCAGATGCTGCCGCCGTCATCGCCGAACTGGGCTGCGTCGAGCGTCCACTTCTTGGGCTCGGGCGGCGGCGGGTCGGGGTCCGGGGTCGGGGTCGGTGTGGGCGACGGCGGCGGTACGGCGGCGCCGGTATCGCCGGTACCGCCGGCGCCGCTGCCGGAGGTTGCGGGCGTGGCCGGCTCGCAAGCCGTCATGGTCATGGTGACCGCGGCGAGGGCCAGCAACAGCGCGGCGGTCAGTGCGGCCCTCATGCTCCGAACCCTCGTGCAACCGCCCGCCGGGGGGGGGGGGGGGGGGGGGTAAGGGCGGTCATTTCTTTCGGTTGGTATGACATAAGCAACTCCTGTAGCAGTTTCCGGGCAACAACGTATCGACTGCCCGGCGGCGTGTCAACCCGGGATTACGTGTCCCAACTTGCGTTTCTCGTGGCGGGGGTGGCGTGGAAGGCGAGGCCGGGGGCGTCGGCGACGCGGTCGACGGTTACCCGCGAGCCGTCGGTCAGCTCGCCGCCGATCAGCAGCTTGGCGAGCGGGTTCTGCACCTGCTGCTGCAGCGCCCGCCGTAGCGGCCGCGCGCCGTACTGGGGATCGAAGCCGGCCTCGGCCAGGTAGCGTTGCGCCGCCTCGGTCACCTCCAACTCGATCCGTTGCGCGCGCAGCCGCGCAGCCAGATGATCGATCTGCAGCGCCGCGATCTCAAAAATCTGCTCGTCGTCGAGGCGGTTGAAGATGATCGTCTCATCCACCCGGTTGAGGAACTCGGGCCGGAAGCTCGCCTTGAGCAGCTCGATGATCTGCGGCTGCACCTGCTCCGCCTGCGCGGCCTGTTGGATCAGGTCGCCGCCGAGGTTGCTGGTCATGATGATGATGCTGTTGCGGAAGTCCACTTGCCGCCCCTGGCCGTCGGTGAGGCGGCCTTCGTCAAGGAGTTGCAGCAGCAGGTTGAAGACGTCGGGATGCGCCTTTTCCAGTTCGTCGAACAGGATTACCGAGTAGGGCCGCCGCCGCACCGCTTCGGTAAGCTGGCCGCCCTGGTCGTAGCCGACGTAGCCGGGCGGCGCCCCGATCAACCGTGACACCGCGTGGCGCTCCATGTACTCGCTCATGTCGATGCGCTGCAGCGCCCGCTCGTCGTCGAACAGGTAGTCGGCCAGGGTCTTGGCCAGCTCGGTCTTGCCGACGCCGGTGGGGCCGAGAAAGATGAAGGTGCCTAGCGGGCGGTCGCTGTCCGCCAGCCCCGACTTGTTGCGCCGGATGGCGTCCGCCACCGCCTGGGTCGCGGCCTCCTGACCGATCACCCGGCGCTGCAGGATCGCCTCCAGGCGCAGCAGCTTGGCGCGCTCGGACGATAGCATCTTGGCCACCGGGATGCCCGTCCACTGCGCCACCACCGCGGCAACGTCTTCTTCCGACACCTCTTCCCGCAACAGCGCTCCGGCGCCGTTCCCCGGCTCCTCCGCGCCGCCGGCCGCGGCGGGGCGCTCGGTCAACTCGGCCAGTTTCTGCTCCAGCTCGGGGATGAGGCCGTGCTTGACCTCCGCGGCGCGCGTCAGATCGCCGGCGCGTTCGTGGCGCGCCTGATCCAGCCGGAGCTGCTCCAGACGCGCCTTGAGCTCCCGCACGCGCTCGATGCCCTGCTTCTCGTTCTGCCACTGGAGCTGCATCGCGTCGCGCTGCCCCTGCAGCTCGGCCAGCTCGCGCTGCAGCTCCTCGCGGCGCGCGCGCGAGGCGGCGTCGCGCTCCTTCGCCAGCGCCTGGTTTTCGACGTTGAGTTGCAGCACCCGGCGCTCAATCCGGTCCAGCTCGGTGGGTTGACTCTCGATCTCGATTTTCAGCCGGCTGGCCGCTTCGTCGATCAGATCGATCGCCTTGTCGGGCAGGAAGCGGGAGGTGATGTAGCGGTCGGAGAGCACCGCGGCGCCGATGATCGCCTCGTCCTTGATGCGCACGCCGTGATGCACCTCGTAGCGCTCCTTGAGGCCGCGCAGGATCGCGATGGTGTCTTCCACCGAGGGCTCGCCGGTGAGCACCGGCTGGAAGCGGCGCTCCAGGGCGGCGTCCTTTTCGACGTGCTGCCGGTACTCGTCCAGAGTAGTGGCGCCGATGGTGCGCAGCTCGCCGCGCGCCAGCGCCGGCTTGAGCAGGTTGGAAGCGTCCATCGCCCCCTCCCCGGCGCCGGCCCCCACCAGAGTGTGCAACTCGTCCACGAACAAAAAGATCTGGCCGTCGGCGGCGACGATTTCGGTGATCACTGCCTTGAGCCGCTCCTCGAACTCGCCGCGGTACTTGGCGCCGGCCACCAGTGCGCCCAGGTCGAGGGTCAGCACCCGCTTGTCGCGCAGCGAGTCGGGCACGTCGCCGGCGACGATGCGCCGCGCCAGCCCCTCCACGATGGCGGTCTTGCCGACGCCGGGATCGCCAATCAGCACCGGGTTGTTCTTGGTGCGCCGCGCCAGCACCTGCATCAGGCGGCGGATCTCGTCGTCGCGTCCGATTACCGGGTCCAGCTTCTCCTGGCGCGCGAGCTCGGTCAGGTCGCGGCAGTAGCGCTCCAGCACCTGGTATTTGCCTTCGGGGTCCTGGTCGGTGACCTGCTGGCTGCCGCGCACCTCGCTCAGGGCGCCGAGCACGCCGTCGCGGGTCACCCCCGCGCCGCGCAGCGCCGTTGCCGCGGCGCCCGCGCCGTCCAGCAGCGCCAGCAGCAGATGCTCGGTGCTGGTGTACCGGTCGTCGAGGCGGGCGGCCTCCCGCTCCGCCGCCTCCAGCACCTGCGCCAGCTCCGGCGACGCCGCGGTCTGGCCGTTGGCGCCGTACTGCTTCGGCATGCCGTTCAGCGCCGGCGCAAGCTGCGCCGCCAGGTTGAGGTCCGGCCCCGCGGCCCGCTCCAGCAGCGGCCGCACCACGCCGCCGCGCTGCTCCCACAGCGCCAGCAGCAGGTGCTCCGGCGCGATGCGGGCGTGGCGCCGCTCCCGCGCCGTGGCATCCGCGGCCTGCAGCGCTTCCTGCGCCTTGTGGGTCAGCTTGTCCAATTGCATCGTCCGCCCTCGACGTTGCGAAGATACCTACCCGCAAGCGCCCGCGGCAAAAGAGGCGTAGCGGCGTTACAAGCGCGGCTGACGCCGCGCGCCGGTTTACCAGACGCGCTGCAGGTCCACGGTTACGTCGATCTCACCCGCCTGGTAGCGGATCGAATCCGTGCGCACCTCCGGTTCTCCGTAGTGCTCACCGGCCAGCCGGAAGCACTCGATGGCGTGGCGCAACGGATTTACCAGCCAGTACTCCGGCACCGCGAATCGCTCGTAGAGCCGGCGCTTGATTTCGCGGTCCTTCCGCGCGCTGGACGGGGAGATGATTTCGATCACCAGGTCCGGCGGCCCCAGGACCACGGAGGGGGAGATCATCTGCGTACGCTCCGCCCGGATCACGAATATGTCCGGCACCACGACGTCGTGATCGGAAAAGAGAACGTCGGTCGGCGCGTCGAACACGACGCCGGAACCGGCCAGCTCGATCGCTTCGTAGAGCAGGAACTGCAGACGCCGCGAGACCGTCTGATGGTAGGTGCTCGGAGACGCTGCCATGAAGTGCTCCCCGTCAATGATTTCGTGGATGTGGTTGTCGTCCGGAAGCAACAGGTAGTCGTCGTAGGTGAGTTTGACCGGCGACCGGGTGAGAACTGCCATCGACTCAGATCGTAGGAGAACCCGGCGCCGCCGTCAATGGATGGCTTGACCGCCGCCGGGGCGCTCGTCTACAACGGCCGCCGTAATGGCAACGGCGGAGCAGGTCCGGCGCGCGCACGACTCCATCGGCTCCATTGGCGAGGTGGTGGAGCGGCTCTGCGCCAGTCCGGCGGTGAGCGCGCGCCGCGCCGCGGGGGTGGGCTTCGAGCCGCCCTCGCGGCGGGTGCTGATCGACGTGCTCGACGGCCTGCGCTCAGCCCTGTTCCCGGGCTACTTCGGCTTGGTGCAGATGACCGACGGGCTCAGCTTTCACGTCGGCTCCATCCTGGAGGAGAAGCTGCGCCACCTGCGGGAGCAGATCCTGCGCGGACTGGTGTTCGCCCACTGGCAGGATGGCGCCGGCACCCCGGAGCAACTCCGCTCCGCCAACGAGGCGCGCGCCGCGGCCGCCGCCGGCCACCTGCTGGCACGCCTGCCGGAGCTGCAGCGCCTGGTGCTGCTGGACGTCGAGGCCGCCTACGCCGGCGACCCGGCGGCGCTCAGCCGCGACGAGGTGATCTTCAGCTACCCCGGCGTGCAGGCGATCATCTATCACCGCATCGCCCACGAGCTGTATCTGCTCGCCCTCCCCCTGATCCCGCGCATCATGTCCGAACACGCGCACAGCGCCACCGGCATCGACATCCACCCCGGCGCCACCATCGGCGAGCGTTTTTTCATCGACCACGGCACCGGCGTGGTACTCGGCGAGACCTGCGAGATCGGCCGCAACGTGCGCGTTTATCAGGGCGCGACCCTCGGCGCCAAGAGCTTTCCCCTGGACGCCCGCGGCCAGCCGATCAAGGGGGTGCCGCGCCACCCCATCGTGGAGGACGACGTGATCATTTACTCCGGGGCTACCGTGCTGGGCCGCACCCGCCTCGGCCGCGGCGCGATTATCGGCGCCAACGCCTGGGTGACCCGCGACGTGGCGCCGGGGGCGATCGTGACCCGCTATCACGGCGAAAAGGGCGATCTGCGCGTGGAGCCGCCGGCGTGAGGGATGGCGCCGCCCCGGCCGGGGTCTACGTCGTGGGCTCGATCAACACCGATCTGGTGGCGTACGTGGAGCGGCTGCCGGCGCCCGGCGAGACGCTGCTGGGGGAGCGCTTCGCCCAGTTCGCCGGCGGCAAGGGCGCCAACCAGGCGGTGGCCGCGGCCCGCGCCGGCGCGCGCACCGCGTTTTACGGCGCCGTGGGAGACGACGCCTACGGCCGCGCCGGCCGCGCCGGCCTGGAGCAGGCGGGGGTGGCGGCCGGCGGTCTCCTCACGCTGCCGGAGCATCCGTCGGGAGTCGCCCTGATCGTGGTCGACGGCCGGGGCGAGAATCAGATCGTGGTGGCCTCCGGCGCCAACCTGCACTTTGGCGCGGAACGGATCGCGCCGCCCCCCGCGGCGTCGGCGGTGCTGCTGCTGCAAAACGAGATTGCCCCGGCCACCACCTACGATTGCGCCCGCCGCTGGCACGCGGCCGGCGCCCGCGTGGTGTGGAACCCGTCGCCGGTGCCGGCCGCCCCGCCGCCCGCGGAGGTGCTGGCCGCGGCCGAGTTCGTGCTGGTCAACGAGGTGGAGCTGGCGGCGTTGCGCGGCGGCCTTGGCGTGGTCAGCGGCGCCGCCGAGATCGCCGCCGCGGCGCGCGCGTTGGTGGGCGTCGGCGGGCCGCTGCGCAACCTGATCGTTACGCTGGGGGCGGAGGGCTGCCTGTGGGCGCGGCGCGGCCTCACCGGCAGCGCGGAGCTGCATCGCCAGCCGGCGCTGCCGGTCACGCCGCTGGATACCGTAGGCGCCGGCGACTGCTTCTGCGGCGTGTTCGCGGCGGCGCTGGCCGCCGGCGCCGCCACCGAGGCGGCGCTGCAGCGCGCCACCGCCGCCGCGGCGCTGGCGGTTCAGCAGGCCGGAGCCCAGCCCTCGATGCCGCGCCGGGCGGCGATCGAGGCCGCCCTGGAACGGCTGCGCGCCGCCGGAGGGGGATAGAGTCGCCGGGGGAGCCGCCGCCGTTTGCAATGCGGCGGGGTGGCGCGCATGATGGGTTGCACTAGGCGAGCATATTGCCTATACATTGACGTGACGGAGCGTCGGCGGCGGTTGCCGCGCCGGCTGGCAGCCGTCTACCCCATCGACGTCCAGGTATGCCAATGAACCGACAAATGCCGCATAGTACGTTCCGAACGAATGGCGACGATTAAGCTCAAGCGCGGCTACGACATCCGGCTGGAGGGAGCGGCCGCGCCGACGGTGGAGAACGCCCCGGCGCCGGCGGCGGTGGCCGTCAAGCCGAGCGACTTCCACGGCCTCATCGCCCGCATGGACGTGGAGGAGGGGGCCGAAGTCAAGATCGGCACCCCGATCTTCCACGACAAGACCTACCCGGCGGTGCAATTCACCTCCCCGGCCAGCGGCATGGTGGTGAACGTGAACCGCGGCGCCCGGCGCGCCATTCAAGAGGTGGTGATTCGCGTCGACGGCGACGCCGCGGAGTCGTTCGCGGTTCCGAGCCCGTCCGCCGGCCGCGACGAGGTGCTCGCCGCGCTGCTCCGTTCCGGGTTGTTTCCGTTCCTGGTGCAGCGCCCGCTGGCGCGCCTGGCGAGCCCGGAGGACGTGCCGCGCGACGTGTTCGTGTCGGTCATGGACACCGCGCCACTGGCGGCGCGGCCGGAACTGCTGCTGGCCGGGCGCGAGGATCACTTCGCCGCCGGCATCGCCGCGCTGGCCGCGCTCACCCCCGGCACCGTGCACGTCGCCGGGGCGCCGGACGGCCCGCCGCTGCCGGAGCTGGAGCCGGCCAACGTGCAGGTGCACACCTTCGCCGGCCCCCATCCCGCCGGCAACGTCGGCGTCCACGTCCACCACCTCGCTCCCATCGCCGGGCGCCGCGACGTGGTCTGGACCTGCTCCCTCAAGGGCGTGCTGATGATCGGCGCCCTGTTCGCCACCGGCGCCCCCGACCCGGAGGTAACGGTCGCGCTGGCCGGCTCCAACGCGCCGCAGCCGCGCTACCTGCGCACCACCCACGGCGCCCGCGTCGACGGCTTGGTGGGCGACCTGCCGGACCCCGCCGCCACCCGCTTCATCTCCGGCAACCCGCTCACCGGCAGCCGGATAACGCCGGCCGGCTTCCTGGGATTCTTCGACAGCTCGCTCACCCTGCTGCCGGAGGTGGTGGAGCCGGAGCTGATCGGCTGGGTGCTGCCCGGATTCAAGGCCGGCAGCCGCTCGCGCACCTTCCTCTCCTCGTGGCTGGCGCGCTCCCGGCCGGTGCGCAAGCACACCGGCCTGCACGGCGGCGAGCGCGCCTTCATCGCCACCGGCATCTACCGCGAGGTACTGCCGATGGACCTGTACCCGGAGTTCCTGATGAAGAGCATCCTCGCCGAGGACATCCCCGAGATGGAGGGATTGGGCATTCACGAAATCGCGGAGGAGGACGTTGCCCTCTGCGAGTACATCTGCCCCTCGAAGATCGAGTGGCAGGAGATCACCCGCCGCGGCCTCGACTTCATCGAGCGTGAGACGTAGCCAAGCGCTACCTGCGGCCACAGGAGTTGACTTGACGTGCAGCAGTTGCTGAAGGGGCTGTTGGAGCGGGTCGAACCGCTGTTCGAGAAGGGAGGCAAGCTCGAGCGCCTGTACCCGGCGTACGACGCGTTCGCGACGCTGGCGTTCGTGCTGCCCAACCGCACCCGGTCGGGGGCCCACATCCGCGACGACTTCGACTCCAAGCGGATGATGATCACCGTGATCATCGCCCTCATTCCCCCGACCCTGGTGGGCATCTTCAACGTCGGCTACCAGCGCCTGCTGGCGGCGGGGATGGTGGAGATCCCCCTACTGTCGGCGGTTGCGCAGGGGCTGCTTCGCTTCCTGCCGATCCTGATCGTCACCTACGCCGTCGGCCTGGGCTGGGAGTTCCTGTTCGCCGTCGTCCGCCGCCACGAGGTGAGCGAAGGCTTTCTGGTGTCCGGCTTCCTGATCGCGTTGATCGTGCCGCCCACCATTCCCTGGTGGCAGCTCGCCATTGCCACCAGCTTCGGAGTCGTCATCGGCAAGGAGATCTTCGGCGGCACCGGCATGAACATCTTCAACCCGGCGCTGGTGGTGCGCGCCTTCCTGTTCTTTGCCTACCCCGCCCAGATTTCCGGCGACCGGGTGTGGGTGGCCCTCGACGGCTACTCGGCGGCCACCCCGCTGGCGGTGGTCGCGGAAGGCGCCGAAGCTCCGATCGTCGACGTGCTGGCGGCGCAGGGGGTGACTTGGTGGAACTCCTTTATCGGGCTGATTCCCGGCAGCATCGGCGAGACCTCGACGCTGGCGATTCTGCTCGGCGTCGGCCTGCTGCTGATCACCGGGGTAGGCAGTTGGCGCATCATGCTGTCGATGCTGATTGGCGGCGTGGTGATGGGCGCCGTGCTGCAGCTCGCCGCCCCCCATCCCGGTCACTTCATGGCGCTGCCCGTCCACTACCACCTGACTCTCGGCGGCTTCGCCTTCGGCCTGGCCTACATGGCCACCGACCCGGTGTCCGCCGCCGCCACCGACGCCGGCAAGTGGATCTACGGCTTCCTGGTGGGGGTGCTGTCGATTCTGGTGCGGATCCTCAACCCGGCGTTCCCGGAAGGGGTGATGCTGGCCATACTGTTCATGAACATGTTCGCGCCGCTGATCGACCACTTCGTGGTGCGCGGCAACGTCAAACAACGCCTGGCGCGGGCGGCGGTGGCGGCACCGGCGGGCGCGCAGGTATCGGAGTGAGCGCAGGATCGTGAATCGCAGCAAACTTTATTCGGTGGTGTTCGTATTGATCATCACGGTGTTCTGGGGGTTCGTGCTTTCCTTCGCCGCCACCTCGTTGCGCGCCCCGCAGCAGGCCAACGAGAAGCTCAACATGCGCACCAACATTCTGTTGGCGGTGGGCCTCATGGAGCGCGGCGAGAGCCTCGAACCGGAGGCGCTCAACCAGCTCTACGACGAGTCGGTGGAGAGCTTTCTGGTGGACCACGAGGGCAACGTGATTGCCGATTCCAGCGCCGAAGGGGTGGACCTGGAGGAGGAGCTGGAGAACCCCGACCGGTCCGCCTGGCGGCTGCCGGTGTTCGTGGTCACCGAGGGCGGCGCGGCGAGCGTGTACGCCGTCCCCGTGTTCGGCAAGGGGCTGTGGTCCACCCTCTACGGCTACCTGGCGCTGCAGGACGATCTGGACACGGTGCGCGGCATGACCTTCTACAAGCACGGCGAAACCGCCGGCCTCGGCGCCGAGATCGAGCAGGCGTGGTTTCAGAACAACTTCGTCGGCAAGCGCATCTTCGACGGCAACGAACTGCGCTCGGTGCGGGTGGTCAAGGGCAAGGTGGAGGACGTGTTGTCCAGCGCCGCCGACCACACCTACGCGGTAGACGGCATCAGCGGCGCCAGCATGACCGGGCGCGGGGTGACCGACCTGCTGCTGGACAAGCTGACAATCTACGAGCCCTACATCACACGGGTACGATCCGAGATGGGGCGGAGGTAAGGTAAATGGCAGATCCCAAAGTACTCCCGCAGGCGCCGGCCAAGGAGCGCGCGCCGCTGTTCTCCCCGCAGAACCGGGAGGTGCTCAAGGACCCGCTGTCGGAGAACAACCCGATCACCATCCAGGTGCTCGGTATCTGCTCCGCGCTGGCGGTGACCACGCAGATCAGGCCGTCGCTGGTCATGGGGCTGGCGGTGATCTTCGTGCTGGTTTCCTCCAACGTGATCATCTCCCTGATCCGCAACCTGATTCCCAACAACGTGCGCATCATCGTGCAGATGACGGTGGCCGCGTCGCTGGTGGTGCTGGTGGACCAGGTGCTCAAGGCGTACGCCTTCGACGTGTCGCGGCAGCTTTCGGTGTTCGTGGCGCTGATCATCACCAACTGCATCATCATGGGCCGGCTGGAGGCGTTCGCGATGAACAACAAGCCGTGGCCGAGCGCGCTGGACGCCCTGGGCAACGGCCTGGGCTACGCGCTGGTGATCGTCGCCATCGGGTTCTTCAGGGAGCTGTTCGGGAGCGGCAAGCTGATGGGCGTGCAGGTGATTCCGCAGGGGCTGTACAACGCCGGCTACGTGGACAACGGCCTGATGGTGCTGGCGCCGGGGGCGTTCATTCTGATGGGCCTGCTGATCTGGGCGCAGCGCCGCATGAGCGGTTACACCGAGGAGGCATAGGGCGATGGCCTTGATCAACCTGGCGCTCAAGTCGATCTTCGTCGAGAACATCCTGCTGGCCTTCTTCCTGGGGATGTGTTCGTTCCTGGCCGTCTCCAAGCAGGTCAAGACCGCCATCGGCCTCGGCTTCGCCGTGATCTTCGTGCTTGGCATCACCGTGCCGATCAACTGGGCGGTGCACGAATACCTGCTCAAGGCGGGCAGCCTGGGGTGGGTGAGCCCGGCGATGCGGGAAGTGGACCTGAGCTTCCTCAACTTCATCGCCTTCATCGCGGTCATCGCGGCCATGGTGCAGTTGGTCGAGATGGTCATTGAAAAAACCTCCACCAACCTGTACCACGCGCTGGGCATCTACCTGCCGTTGATCACGGTCAACTGCTCCATCCTGGGGGGCTCGCTGTTCATGGTGGAGCGCAGCTACAACTTCAGCGAGTCGCTGGTATTCGGGTTGTCGTCGGGCGTGGGCTGGGCGCTGGCGATCATCGCCCTGGCGTCGATTCGCGAGAAGATCCGCTATTCCAACGTGCCGCCCGCGTTGCGCGGCCTGGGGGTGACGATGCTGCTTACCGGACTGATGTCGATTGGCTTCATGGCGTTCTCCGGCATCCAACTGTAGCGGGGTCTGAAGAAAGATGTTGCACGTATTGGGAAGCATTATCGTGTTCCCGGTGGTTATCGGCGTTCTCACGATCGCCCTGCTGGCCGCCGAGGCGCGGCTGCGGCCGCAGCGCAAGATCAAGATCACGATCAACGGCGACGCCGACGGCGCCATTGAAACCGACGCCGGCGGCACGCTGCTGAACACCCTGTCCAGTAACGGGGTGATGCTGCCGTCGGCCTGCGGCGGCGGCGGCACCTGCGGCGTGTGCCGCTGTCAGGTGCTGGCCGGGGGCGGCGACATCCTGCCCACCGAGCAGCAGCACATCAACTTCCGCGACGCCAAGGAAAATTGGCGGCTGTCGTGCCAGGTGAAGGTGCGCGACGACCTGCAGGTGCAGGTGCCGGACGAGGTGTTCTCCATCAACAAGTGGCAGTGCGAGGTGATCTCCAACAACAGCGTGGCCACCTTTATCCGCGAGTTCGTGCTGCGCATGCCGGAGGGCGAGGAGCTCAACCACAAGTCGGGCGGCTATATTCAGATTGAGGTGCCGCCCTACGAAATCGACTTCGGCAAGGACATCGAGGTCGAGGAGGAGTACCGCGAAGACTGGGAGCGGATGAACCTGTTTGCGCTCGGCGCCAAGAACGCGCTGCCGATTCAGCGCGCCTACTCGATGGCCAACCACCCCGCCGAGGGCAACATCGTGATGCTCAACGTGCGTATCGCCACCCCGCCGCGCGGCATGCAGGTGCAGCCGGGGCTGGCCTCCTCCTACGTGTACGCCCGCAAACCGGGCGACGTGGTGACTATTTCCGGCCCCTACGGCGAGTTCTTCATCCAGGAAACCGAGCGCGAGATGTGCTACATCGGCGGCGGCGCCGGCATGGCCCCGCTACGCGCGCATATCTTCCACCTGTTCCACACCCTGCAGACCGGGCGCAAGGTCTCCTACTGGTACGGCGCGCGTTCCAAGCGCGAGATCTTCTACGAAGATCACTTCCGCGCAATCGAGGAGAAGTTCCCGAACTTCAGCTTTCACGTTGCGCTCTCCGAACCGCTGCCGGAGGACAACTGGACCGGTCCGGTGGGTTTTATCCACCAGGTGGTGCTGAACGAGTACCTGGGCAAGCATGACGCGCCGGAGGACGTCGAGTACTACCTGTGCGGTCCGCCGCTCATGCTCACCGCGGTGCAGAAGATGCTCTACGACCTCGGCGTCGAACCCGAGATGATCCGTTACGACGAGTTCTGATCTGGCTGCCACCCGGCTCGGCAGTGCCAACGGCGCCGCGGCGGCGCCCGGCTGCGGCGGGCTGCCGTTGGAGCGTATCTACGGGCCGATAGCCGCCGACCTGGAGCTGGTGGAGGCGGGGTTGGAGCGCCAGATCCGGTCGCTGGCCGAGCAGCACGAGAAGTTGATCGAGCGCCACGCCTACCTCAACCGGGTAGTCGCCGTGCTCAGCGCGATGCGCGGCAAGTTGCTGCGCCCGGCGCTGGTGCTGTTCAGCGGGCGCGCCGTCGCCGGGCCGGCCGCCGCGGCCCCCGCCGCCGCCGCCGCCGATTCCCCGCTCATCACCCTGGCGGTGGCCGCGGAGCTGGTGCACGCGGCGTCGTTGATTCACGACGACATCATCGACCGCGCGCTGGTGCGGCGTAGCCACACCGCGCTCTACCGCGAGTTCGGAACCGCCATCGCGGTGCTGGTCGGAGACGTGCTCTACGCGCAGTTCTTCACGTTGATCTCGGAGCTGCCGTTGCCCGCGGCGCAACGGCTGCGGCTGGTGCAGTTGTTCTGCGCGGTCACCAAGACCATGAGCCAGGCGGAGATCTTCCAGCATGGCGCCAAGCGCTACGACCTGGACCTGACCGTCGACGACTACCTGGCGATCATCCGCAGCAAGACCGCGGCGCTGATGTCCGCCTGCTGCGCGGCGGGCGCCCTGGCCGGCGGCGGCAGCGAGGCGCAATTCACGGCCGCCGGCGAGTTCGGCCTGCAGTTCGGGCTCGTCTTCCAGTTGATCGACGACCGGATGGATCAGGACGCCCCGGCCGCCGCCGGTACCTGTTCGGCGCTGCACGGCCACACTGCCCGCGCCCGCGCCGCGTTGGCGGCGCTGCCGCCCGGCGAGTCGCGCACCGCCCTGGACGCCCTCACCAACTTCGTGCTCGGCCAACGCGCCGCCGCCGGGGTTGAAGAAGTCTCGATAGCGTAGCGACGTGATCGATCGCCGGGCGCTGCTCAGCGACCTGCGGCGCCAGCTCCGGCTGCTGGAGGGCGACTTGGCAGGGCGCGCCGAGAGCGTGCCGGAGCTGGGCGCGGCGCTCGACGCCGAGTACCGGACGGCGCGGGAGGCCGAGCGCACCGCGGCCACTTTCAGCGTCTGGCGCGCTGGCGAACTGACCCAGGCCGCGGTCGCGTGGCTGCTCGGCTGCGTGTTCGTCCGCTTCATCGAGGACAACCGGCTGATCGACGAACCCCTGATCAGCGGCCCCCACCCGCGCGACCGGGACGCCGCCGACAGCCAGACGTTCTACTTCCGCGACCATCCCACCGCCACCTACCGCGACTACCTGCTCCACTGCTTTTCCTCGGTCGCCCGCCTGCCGGCGCTTGCCAAACTCTACGACCGCCGGCACAACCCGGTGTGGCGCCTCGGCATCTCCGGCGACGCCGCGCGCGACTTGCTGTGGTTCTGGCGCTTGGTGAACCCCGACACCAACCTGCTGCATCACGACTTTACCGATCCCACCTGGGACACCCGCTTCCTCGGCGACCTGTACCAGGACCTCTCCGAGGACGCCAAGAAGCGCTACGCCCTGTTGCAGACACCGGTGTTCGTGGAGGAGTTCATCCTGGAGCGCACCCTCACCCCGGCGCTCTGCGAGTTCGGGCTGGCGGACACCCGGCTCATTGATCCGGCCTGCGGCTCCGGTCACTTCCTGCTCGGCGCGTTCCACCGGCTGCTTGAGCGGTGGCGCGAAGCCGGCGCGCCGGTGTGCGAGCGGGTGCAGCGCGCGTTGAGCGCCGTCTACGGCGTGGACGTCAACCCGTTCGCGGCGGAGATCGCCCGCTTCCGGCTGGCGCTGGCGGCGCTGCGGGCGAGCCGCATCGAGCGGCTGGATGGCGCGCCCCGATTCGAGATCAACGTAGCCGTCGGCGACAGTCTGCTCCACGGCCGCCGCTTCGACGAGCTCGACCTTGGCAGCGGCGCGGAGGAGCATCTCGAAAGCCGCTCCGAATTCTCCCATGCCTTCCGGTCCGAGGACCTCGGTGACCTGAACCGCATCCTCGGCCAGCAGTACCACGTAGTGGTCGGAAATCCGCCCTACGTCACCGTAAAGGACAAGGCGCTCAGCCAGTTGTACCGGGCACGCTACCCGACCTGCCACAGGAAGTACGCCATGAGCGTACCGTTCGCCGAGCGCTTGTTCGAGTTGGCGATCCCCGGCGGCGCGAATCAGGCTGCCGGCTACGTCGGCCAGATCACGGCCAACTCGTTCATGAAGCGGGAGTTTGGCAAGAAGCTGGTCGAGTCCTTTTTTCCAAGTGTTGACCTGACCCACGTCATCGACACGTCGGGCGCATACATCCCCGGTCACGGCACGCCCACCGTAGTTATCGTTGGCCGGGCCAGGAAGCCATCCACGGAAACCGTAACGTGCTTGATGGGACTTCGCGGAGAGCCGTCGTTACCCGCGATTCCTGCGCAAGGAAAAGTGTGGACGGCGATTGTCGACCAGGTCAACCGTCCCGAGAGTGAGTCCGAATGGATCAGCGTCGTCGATTACGAACGGCGACACCTGCGTGTTCACCCCTGGTCGCTCGGAGGCGGTGTCGCCGTTGATCTGAAGCGGACAATTGAAGAACACGCCGCTACCACGCTCGGTAAACTGTCGACCGCGATAGGAATCATGGCTATATCCGGGCAAGACGAGGTGTTTTCGCGCTCGCGACGGGAAGATTTCGAGCGCCTTGGATCCGTTTCGCAGGTATTGCGCGAGTTCGTAGAAGGCGATCTGGTACGTGATTGGAGTATCTCGCCCGCCTCTACGTGCCTGTATGACTATGACCTGTCCGGCGAGTGGATCGGCTCTACCCTTCCGTATACGGTGCTCTGGCCCTTTCGAACGACGCTCGGATCTCGGGCTACGTTCTCCAAACAGACGTACTTCGAGGAGGGCAGACTTTGGTGCGACTGGCATCAAGTGACGTTCGACCGCGTACGCACTCCTCTTTCTATCACTTTCGCGGAAGTGGCTACACATAATCACTTTGTGTTTGATCGTGGAGGACGACTCTTTTCCCAAACCGCACCGGTGATAAAACTCCAAGAGGAAGCCACCCGCGTCGATCATCTGGCGCTCGTTGGTGTACTCAACAGTTCCATCGCGTGCTTCTGGCTACAGCAGGTTTGCCATAACAAGGGCGGTCCCGGCGGCGCGCATTCGAAGGACGAGAAGTGGCATGACTTCTACCAATTCAATGCAACCAAGTTGAAGAAGCTTCCACTTCCGGCAGAAAGACCAATCGAGTTATCGAAAACAATCGATCGGCTCGCCACCGAGCGGATGTCCCACCTGCCGGCGCAACTGGCCGACCGGTTTCCCATGACGCGGGAAGAGCTTGACGAGCATCGAGACGCTGCCGCCGGACTCCTGGCGCGCATGATCGCCCTGCAGGAGGAGCTGGACTGGGAGTGCTACCGGCTCTACGGCATCATCGACGAAGATTGCCGCTACGCGAACGGCACCGGCCGCGCGGCCGAACCGCCGCCGCTGGCGCTGGGCGAGCGGGCGTTCGAGATCGTCATGGCGCGGCGCATGGCGGCCGGCGAACTGGAAACCAGGTGGTTCGAGCGCCACGCCTCCACGCCGGTCACCGACCTGCCCGCCCACTGGCCGGACGCTTACCGCGCCCTCGTCGCGCGGCGCATCGAGCTGATCGAGTCCCACCGCTTCATCGGCCTGCTTGAACGGCCGGAGTACAAGCGCCGCTGGAACGTCGAATCATGGCGGGACCAGGAGCAGCGCGCCCTGCGCGGCTGGCTGCTCGACCGGCTGGAGTCCCCTGAGTACTGGCCGGAACCGCGCCTCGCCTCCGTCCGCGACCTGGCCCACCGGACTTCCGCCGATACCGACTTCCACGAGGTCGCGGCCCGCTTGATGGAAGGCTCCTTCCCCGAACCGGACCGGCTGATCGCCCACCTGGTCGCCGGCGAACACGTGCCGGCGCTGCCCGTCTGGCGCTACAAGCCCTCCGGCCTCGCCAAGCGCGCCGACTGGGAGGCTGTCTGGGCCGCGCAACGCCGCGAAGACGAAATCGACGCCGAGACCGCCGCCGCCACCCCGCGCCTCCCCGACGAGACTGCGGCGGACCACGCCGCCCGCCTGCAGGCCGAGCAGCGCCGCCGCAAACGGAACGCGCTCGGCAACTTGGTGCCGCCGCCCAAGTACCGCGCCGCCGACTTCCTGAAGCCGAGCTACTGGCGCCTGCGCGGCGCCCTCGACGTTCCCAAGGAGCGCTTCGTCAGCTTCCCGGCCATGAGCCCCGACGACGATCCCACGCTCCTGCTCGGCTGGGCCGGCTGGGACGCCCCGACTCTCTGCCAAGCCGTCGCCACGTACTATATCGAGGTCCTCGAGCGCGGCGGCTGGGACGACGACGCCCGCCTCACGCCGCTGCTCGCGGTCATCTACGAAACCGTGCCCTGGCTCAAGCAGTGGCACAACGACCTCGATCCCGACTATGACCACCGCGTGGGCGACTTCTACGAGAGCTACGTCCACTCACAACTGCCGCAACTCGGTATCCCGGCGGAGCACCTGCGGACGTGGGCCCCGGAATGACGGTCCTGAAGTAGCTATCCGCGACAGGGCAACAATGGATGGCTGCCAGGCAAGACACTGGTCCTTGGGACGGGAATGTGATATAGCGTTGTCGTGGCCGAACAGGTGAGCAACGGCGAGCCGCGCGACGCTGCCGACTTTCGGAGCCGGTTGCGGGCGTTGGTGGCGCGCTATCGGGAGGAGTGCCTGTGGGACCTCAAGGAAAACCCGGACTTGCACCATGACGCGGTAGCGCGGATGGTGCTGCGGCGCATCGTGTCCTGCGGTGACCGCGGCGGGTTCATCGAAGCGCAGCTACTCCTGCGATGGCTATCACAGACTTCCAGCGTTCCATCTGCCGGCTCATAGCCGACCACCGCAAGCGCAACGGAGTCAGCTACGTTGCCGGCGGCGTAGCCCTCAATCTGCTTCTGGCGGGCGCGCGCCTGTCACGCGACATCGACATCTTTCACGATGCGGAAGAAGCGGTTCACGCGTCGTTTGCGGCCGACCGAGGACTGCTGGAGCGCGCCGGATACTCGGTTTCACCGCAGCGTGAGCTGCCGGGCTTCGTGGCCGCCATGGTCGTCAAGTCCGGCGCCGCGGTCCGCATGGAGTGGGTGCGTGACAGCGCATACCGCTTCTTTCCGCTCATGGAACACGACCAGCTCGGACTGACCCTGCACCCGTTCGACTTGGCTACGAACAAGATTCTGGCGCTCGTTGGAAGGCTCGAAGTACGCGACTGGGTGGACGTAATCAACGCTGACCGCCGGCTGCAGCCGCTCGGTTATCTGCTGTGGGCCGCCTGCGGCAAGGACCCGGGGTACAGCCCCGGCTCGTTGCTCGCTCACGCGCGCCGTACGACGCGCTACTCGGCGGTCGAAGTGGCGCAGCTAGAATTCGAGGGCGCGGCGCCGGATGCCGGCGAACTGGCCTCCGCGTGGCACGCCATGCTGGCTCAGGCCGCGGAGGCCATTGACTTGCTGCCCCCGGAGGAGGCGGGCAACTGCGTCTTGGATAGCGAGGACAATCTGTTCACCGGCGGCCGTGCTCACTTGGCCAGTGCACTTGGCCGGGGCCGCATTCGCTTCCATGCGGGCTCGCTTGGAGGCGCCTACCCGCGTCTCGTGACGTGAGCGCCGCTGGCGGCGAGCGCGCCGGAGCGGCAGACAGGGACGAGTAGGTTACTCTGCAAGCAATTACATGAACCGCCGCAACGGTAACCTCCGTCCCTTTTACGGGGTTGCCACGTAACGTAGTATGGGGTATCCTGAATCAGGAGCATTCCTAATGACGAGTAACGCCCCCACAAGGACCGAAGCTGAAATCGGCTCCGTGCCGCTTGACGCGGTAATCGTAGCAGAGCAGGTAATTTGGCTTCGCAAGGACGTACCGACCACCCCCATGCACGTGCTCAAGCTGACATTCCTGGCTCACGGATGGTCACTTGGGATTCGTAACCAAGCTCTCATCTACGATTCAGTCGAGGCGTGGCAGTACGGTCCGGTCATACCACGCATCTATCACCGCTACAAGTCGTTCGGAGGAGACCCCATCACTACCATACCTGTTGACCATACTGACGACCTCTCCCCGGACCAGGAATCTCTACTCGAAGAAGTCTTGGATGCCTATGCAGAATACTCCGCTCTCCAACTCTCAAACATAACCCACCAACCTCAAACCCCGTGGGCGACTGTGGTAAGGGAGTACGGAGTAGGTGCAATTATCCCCAACGATCTGATCCGGGACTACTACCATGGGCTCTCCAAACGATAAGTCCAGGATTTCCCCGGAGAAACCCACCGATGATCCCATACCTGACGGTAACCAAGTCCGGGAAATGGAGAAGCGAGTTCTCCGATTGGAAATCGAAAGCCACATACGAAAGGAGCGATGGAAAACCGTACCTTCTTGGGTAGCTCTGGTCATTGCGCTAGGGCATTTGGCACTGAACTATCTCAAGCTTATCCCTCCTCCCTAACCGTGAAATTGCATGTCCGCCCGTCGGAATAACCCGGGTAGACGCCCCTTATCGAGGTCTCTCCGAGGACCTTGGCTAACGGAGGAGTTCTTCGCCGCTGAAGAAGCAGCCGATCTCGACGGCGGCGTTCTCGTCGGAGTCGGAGCCGTGACAGCAGTTGCGCTCGATCGACTCGCCGAAGCGCTGCCGGATGGTGCCCGCGTCCGCCGCCGCCGGGTCGGTGGCGCCCATGGCGCGCCGCCAGGCGGCGACCGCGCCCGCGCCCTCCAGGACCAGGGCCACGGTGGTGCCGGAGGTCATGAACGCGACCAGCGACGCGAAGAAGGGGCGCTCGCGGTGCACGGCGTAGAACGCCTCGGCCTGGGCGCGGTTGAGCCGTACGCTCTTGACCGCAACGATGGAGAGGCCGGCCTCCAGCGCCGCATCGATGATCTTGCCGGTCAGCCGGCGGTCGAAGGCGTCGGGTTTGATCAGAGCCAGGGTTCGTGATACACTTGCCACGCCGACTTCATAGCACGGTCTTCACCTGCCGATCAACGCCCCCCGCAGGCGAACCATTGTCCGACCATTTGGTAGGAACGGAGGGGCGGCGTCCTACGTCCGCGTAGCTCCCCCTGCGGGGGAAGCGCCCCGGACTGTGCTTGTCCGGTTCATGGCATGGATTTTGCATGTATGACTTGACGCGGTATCCGCGCAAGCGATTCATGAGGAGGTAACAGTGAATCTCAAGACACCCGGCGACGTGATGAAGCTGATCGCCGAGGATTCGGTCGAGGTGATCGACCTGCGCTTCATGGACTTTCCCGGTCTGTGGCAGCACTTCTCGATTCCGGCGCGCGAGCTCTCGGAGGACGACTTCGAGGCCGGCCTCGGCTTCGACGGTTCCAGTATCCGCGGCTGGCAGTCGATCAACGAGTCCGACATGCTCGTCAAGCCGATCCCCGAGACCGGCTTCATCGACCCGTTCCTGGCCCGCAAGACGCTGGTCCTGATCTGCAACATCTCCGACCCGATCACCGGCGAGGACTACACGCGCGACCCGCGCAACATCGCCCGCAAGGCGGAGGCCTACCTGCGCTCGTCCGGCGTGGGCGACGTCGCCTACTTCGGACCGGAGGCCGAGTTCTTCATCTTCGACGACGTGCGCTTCGATCAGAACGAGCACGAAGGGTACTACCACATCGACTCCGAAGAGGGGCGCTGGAACTCCGGCCGCCAGGAGAACCCCAACCTCGGCTACAAGCCGCGCTACAAGGAGGGGTACTTCCCGGTGCCGCCCACCGACAGCCTGCAGGACCTGCGCAGCGAGATGATGATGACCCTGGAGGACATCGGGGTCCTCATCGAGGCGCAGCATCACGAGGTGGCCACCGCCGGTCAGGGCGAGATCGACATGCGCTTCGCGCCGCTGGTGACCATGGCCGACAACATGCTCAAGTACAAGTACGTGGTCAAGAACACCGCCCGCCGCTACAACAAGACCGCCACCTTCATGCCCAAGCCGCTGCTGGACGACAACGGCAGCGGGATGCACACCCACATGTCGTTCTGGAAGGATGGCGCCAACCTGTTCGCCGGCGACGGTTACGGCGGGATGTCGGAGATGGCCCTGCACGCCATCGGCGGCCTGCTGGCGCACGCCCCGGCGATCATCGCCTTTACCAATCCGACCACCAACAGTTTCAAGCGCCTGGTGCCCGGTTTCGAGGCGCCGGTGAATCTGGCCTACTCGCGCCGCAACCGCAGCGCCGCGGTGCGGCTGCCGATGTATTCCACCTCGCCCAAGGCCAAGCGCGTCGAGTTCCGCTGCCCGGATGCCTCGTCCAATCCCTACCTGGGGTTCTCGGCCATGCTGATGGCGGCGGTGGACGGCATCGTCAACAAGACCCATCCCGGCGAACCGCTGGACCGCGATCTCTACGACCTGCCGCCGGAGGAGCTGGCCCGGGTGCCGACCACGCCGGGGTCGTTGCGCGAGGCCCTGGACGCGCTCCGCGCCGACCATGAGTTTCTGCTCAAGGGCGACGTGTTCACCGAAGACGTGCTGGAGACCTGGATCGACTACAAGATGGAGAACGAGGTCACGGCGCTCGACCTGCGGCCGCATCCGTGGGAGTTCGCCCTCTACTACGACATCTAGACGGTTCCGCTTCATCCGAACACTGGGGAGCCATGCCGCGCGCCGGCATGGCTCCTCGCTCTTTTGGGGGCGGCGGGTGGTGGTGCGAAGGGTGCTGACGCAACGGCGCCGTAGCGGTAGCCTGTGGCTTGGCGAACGATGAAGCCGCGGCGTGACCTGCTCGTCAATCAGTTGGAGGGAGTCGACGCCGCCTTCGTCGACGCGCACCTGGAGCGGTTGGGGGAAGACTACTACGCGGAGTTTTCGCTGCCGGAGGTGGTGGCGCACGTCCGCGAGCTCAGCCGCCTCGACGCCGCGCGCCCGCTGGCGGTGCTGGCGGCCGCCGATGACGCTGGCGCGCTGGCGTGCACGATCCTCGCCGCCGACCACCCGGGGATGTTCTCGCTGCTCACCGGGGTGCTCGGCGCGTCCGGATTCGCCATCGACAGCGGCGCCGCCCATACCTATGCGGACGCCGCGGCGCCGGCCGGGGGGCCGTCCCGCGCCCGCTTGCGGCAGGCGCCGCTGAGCGGCGCCGCGGGGGCGGCCGCCGGCGGCCGGCGCCGGCACGCCCACCGCCGCCCGCCGGCGCAACCGCGCGCGCGCCGGCTGATCGTCGACCACTTCCGCGGCCGCCGCATCTCCGCGGAGGCGCGCGTCCTGAGCGTGGAAGCCTGGCGGCAGCAGCTCGAGCAGCGCCTGCAGGAGGTGGCCGGCGAGCTGGAGCGCGGCGCGCCGGAAGCGGCGCGGCGGCGGGTGAGCGAGCTGGTGGCGGACACCATCCGGCGCCACTGGCCGGCGGCCCCCACCCTCTATCCGGTGCGGATCGACGTTACCAACCTCGCGTCCGGCGACGGCGGCGCGGTGACCCGCATGCGGATCGTGTCGCAGGACACGCCGCTGTTCCTGTACAGCTTCAGCGCGGCGCTGGCGCTACGGGAGGTGTCGATTCAGCGCGTGCGGATCAACACCCGGGGCGGGCGGGTGGAGGACGTGCTCGACGTGGCGGATCGGACCGGCGCCGCGATCGCCAACCCCACGCTGCTCAATCAAATCAAGCTGTCGGTGCTGCTCACCAAGCAGTTCGCCCACTTCGTCGGCCTGGCGCCGGACCCCTACGCCGCGCTGCTGCGCTTCGAGCAGCTCACCGAGCAGATCCTCGGCTCGCCGGAGGAGGGGCGGTTGCTCGAGCTGCTGGCCGACCCCCGCGTCATGGAGGAGCTGGCGCTGCTCCTCGGCACCAGCGACTACCTGTGGGAGGACTTTATCCGCCGGCAGTTCGAGACCCTGCTCCCCATGCTGGAGCAGGAGCAGCAGCACGGCCACGGCTTCAGCGATCCCGCCACCGTGGCGCCGCGCCTGCGCCGCGCGCTGGCGGCGGCGCCGGACGCCGCCGCCAAGGTCATCGCCCTCAACGCGTTCAAGGACCGCGAGGCGTTCCTCATCGACCTGGAGCACGTCCTCGACCGCCGCGCGACCGTGCCGCAACTCGCCGCGCGCCTCACCCGGCTGGCGGAGTGCGTGGTCGCCGCGGCGCTGGAGCTGGCCGCGCAGGCGCTGCGCCCGCAGTTCGGCGTCCCGCAGACCCTGGGCGGCATCGACGCCCGGCTGGCGGTGGTGGGGCTCGGCAAGTTCGGGGGCGGCGCCCTGGGGTACGCCTCCGACATCGAGCTGATGTTCGTGTACGGCGATCAGGGCACCACCACCGGCCCGCGGCAGGCGGCCAACGGCGAGTACTTCGACCGGCTGGTGCAGGAGACCGTGAACCGCATCAGCGCCAAGCGCGCCGGGATTTTCGAGGTCGACCTACGCCTGCGCCCCTACGGCTCCGCCGGCCCGCGCGCCGTGAGCCTGGAGAGCTTCGCCCGCTACTACGGCCCCGGCGGCGAAGCGCTGGCCTACGAGCGGTTAGCGCTCATCCGCCTGCGCGCCGTGGCCGGCGACCGTGAGTTGGGGGCGCGCCTGGAGCGCCTGCGCGACGAACTGGTCTACCAGACCGGCGCCATACCGCTCAGCGAGGTGCACCGGATGCGGCGCCGGCAGGTAGCCGAGTACGACGCCGCCAGCCGGCTGAACGCCAAGTTCAGCCCCGGTACCCTGGTGGACGTGGAGTACGCGGTGCAGATGCTGCAGGTGCGCTACGGCGCGGCGCAGCCCGCGCTGCGCACCTCCGGCGTACACCAAGCCCTCGAGGAACTGGCTCGCGCCGGCATCCTGGCGCAGCTCGAAGCCGAGCAGGTGGGCGAGGCCTACGACTTCTACCGCCGCCTGATCAACGCGCTGCGCATCCTGCGCGGCTCCGCCCGCGACCTCTACCTGCCGGCCCCGGGAGCGGTGGAGTACGGTCACCTGGCGCGGCGGATGGGGTACCGGGGCGACGCGGCGCTGAGCCCGGCGCAGCGGCTGCACCTGGAGCTGGAGACCGTCCGCGCCGCGGTGCGGCGCTTCATCGACACCCACCTCGGACACGGCTCCCTGGGCTCCGGCAGCGTTACCGGCCTCGCCGACCTGGTGCTGAGCCACGTCGACGCCGCCGGGCCGGGCGCGGACCGGGGAGCGGAGCCGGCCGCCGAGCCCGGCGCGGAGGGCGCCGAGCGGGTCTTGCGCCGCCTGGGGTTCGCCCATCCGCAACGGGCGGCGCGCAACGTGGAGCGCCTCGCGCGCCGCGCGCCGGACCGCATGGAGTTCGCCCGCCTGGCGGTACTGGCCGGCGACGAGCTGGCGCGCCAGTCCGACCCCGACCGGGCGCTCAACAACTGGGAACGCTACGCCGCCGCCCTCGGCGAGCCGGGCCGCCACTACCGCACCCTGCTGCGCCAGCCGACGCGGCTGGAGTTGCTGGTGCGCATCTTCGCTACCAGTCAGTTTCTCGCCGATGCCCTGGTGCGCAACCCGGAGCTGTTCGATTGGGTCACCGAGCCGGAGCGGCTACGCCGCCCGCGGCGGCTCGCCGAGGCGGTGCCGGAGTTGCTGGCCGAGCTGGGCGGCGGCAAGTCCCGGACGCTGCCGCGATTACGCATGCTGCGGCGGCGCGAGCTGCTGCGCGTCGCCATCCGCGATTATTGCCTGCAGGCTCCGGTCACCGACGTGATGGGCGAGCTGTCGGTGGTCGCCGAGGCGTTCATCGAGGCGGCGGTGCGCAAGCTCACGGCGCGGCGCCCGGCGCTGCAGGAGCGGGTGTGCATTCTGGCGTTCGGCAAGCTGGGCGCCGAGGAGCTCAACTACAGCTCCGACCTCGACCTGGTGGCGCTGTACGACGACCGCGGCCTGACGGCTGACCGCGGCGCCGCCCTGGCGCGCGAGGTCACGGCGCTGGCCCGCTCCCTGGGAAGCACGCTGGCGGCCGGGAGCGGCGAACTGGCCACCTACCGGGTGGACTGGCGCCTGCGCCCCTACGGCAGTTCCGGCGAGTTGGCGCACTCGTTTCGTTCGCTGGCCGCCTACTACGCCGGGCCGGCCAACGACTGGGAGGTGCAGGCGCTGCTGCGCGCGCGCCCGGTCGGCGGCAGCCGCGCGCTCGGCGACGCCTTGCTGCAGCAGGCGCGCGCCGCGTTCGCCCGTCTGGGCGACTCGCCCGCGGCGCGCGGCGCCCGCGTCTTCGCCACTATCGAGCGCCTGCGCGCGCTGGCGCTGGCCGGGCAGGTCAAGCGCCGCCTCAACCGGGGCCGCGACGTCAAGTCCGGGGCCGGCGGCATCCGCGACGTCGAGTTTCTCGTGCAGGGACTGCAGCTCCGCCACTTGCCGCAGCATCCCGAGTTGGTATGCGGCAACACCGTGCTGGCGCTGGAGCGGCTGCAGCGGGCAGGGGTGCTGAGCGCGGGCAGCGCCGCCCAGCTCCGGGAAGATTATCTGTGGCTGCGGCGCCTGGAGCACTTCCTGCAGGTGTTCGAGGATCGTCAGGTCCACGTCCTGCCCGGCTCCGACGCCGCCCTGCGCGCCCTGGCGCGGCGCATGCTGGGCGCCGGCGCCACGGTGGCGGCGTTCAACGAGCTGGTGGCGGCCGTGACCGCGCGCGTCCGCGCCGCCTATCTGCGCGGCGTGGCCCGCTCCGCGGCCTGACCGCCGCCCACGCGCCGCGCCGGCCCGGATGGGCGTTTATGGCGCCGCCCATCCGGGCCGGATACGTCGCGTTGCCCGGTCCCGTCCGGTCCCGTCTTTGTCAGCCGATGGCCATCGTCCCCACTTCGCCGGAGCGGATGCGGATGCATTGGTTGAGTTCGACTACGAAGATCTTGCCGTCGCCGATCTCGCCGGTGCGCGCGCCACGCACCACGGCGTCGATGGTGCGCTCCAGGAACTGGTCGTTCACGGCGATTTCGATGCGCACCTTCTTGAGCAGGTTCACCTCGATCTGGACCCCGCGGTAGGTCTCGGTATAGCCCATCTGTTGGCCGCAGCCCAAGGCGTTGGTAACCGACATCTTGCCGACCTCCTCCTTGAACAGCTCCTGCTTGACGTCGTTCAGCTTGTGCGGCTGAACGTAGGCGATAATGAGTTTCATCGATTATGCTCCCTTTTCTCTCGGCCGGCCCTAGCGGGTGGTGTAGACCTCGAAGTCGGTGTACGCCTCGGTGCCGTGCTCCTCGAGGTCGAGGCCGCGCAGCTCCTCGTCGCGCGTGACGCGCAGCCCGACGGTGGCCTTGATTATCGCAAACAATAGCAGAGACGCCAGGAAGGTCCAGGCAAACACTGCCGCCACGCCCACGATCTGGACGCCCAACTGGCCGAATCCGCCGCCGAAGAACAGGCCGTTGACCCCGCCGAAGTTCTCGTGCGCGAACAGGCCCACGGCGATGGTGCCCCAGGCGCCGACCACGCCGTGCGCGGACACCGCGCCCACCGGATCGTCCACGTGCAGCACGCGGTCAATGAACTGCGCCGCCAGCACCACCAGCACGCCGCCCAGGAAGCCGACGATCACCGCGCTGCCCGGCGCCAGGTTGGCGCAGCCGGCGGTAATCGCCACCAAGCCGGCGATCGCCCCGTTCAAGGCAAAGGTGGGGTCGGGCTTGCCGGAAACGATCCAGGCCACGACCAGCGCGCCGACCACCCCCGCGGCCGCGGCCAGGTTGGTGGTGACCGCAATGGCGGCAATGGAAAGGTCGGTCCCGGCCACCGTGCTGCCGGCATTGAAGCCGAACCAGCCGAACCACAGCAGGAATACGCCGAGCGCCGCCAGCGGCACGTTGTGGCCCCGGATCGCGTTCACCATCACCTTGCCGGCGGAGCCGTTGGCGCCGTTCCTGACGTACTTGCCTTCCCTTGCGCCCAGCACGATGGCGCCGGCCAGACCGGCCCAGCCGCCGACCGAGTGCACTACCGTGGAGCCGGCGAAGTCCATCACGCCGTTGGGGCCCAGGTTGCTGAGCCAGCCGCCGCCCCAGATCCAGTGTCCGACCACCGGGTAGATCAGGGCGCTGATGAACACCGAGTAGACCAGATAGGCCTTGAACTGGGTGCGCTCGGCCACCGCGCCGGAGACGATGGTGGCGGCGGTGGCGGCGAACATCACCTGGAACACCCAGAACGTGAAGTCGGAAAACGCGTCGTCCACTACGGCGCCGGCCAGGAAAAACTTGCTGGTGCCGAACAGGCCGGCGGCGTCGGCGCCGAACATGATGCCAAAGCCGATTGCCCAGAACGCCAGCGTCCCGATGGAGAAGTCCATCAGGTTCTTCATCATGATGTTGGCGGCGTTCTTGGCGCGGGTGAATCCGGTCTCCAGCATGGCGAAGCCGGCCTGCATCAGGAACACCAGCACCGCCGCCATCAGGGTCCACACGGTGTCGATGGCCACCGCGTTCGAGTTCGAGTCGGCAAAGCCGTAAACGGCGCCGAACGTTAGCAGCGCTCCCGCCGTTATCAGGAAACGTCTCATGTCCAAGGTCCCTCCTTGACTGGGGAATGCCCAGGTACAAGCAAGGATCATGCCAAGGAAGTTCAGTGCGGCCGCGGCGGCGTACTGTCTTACCAGCCAGCTCTGCAATCCTACCTGGACGTAGGAACACGCCCATGGGCCTACGCCGGCGTCAGTTTTAGGGCGCGCTCAGTTCTTGTAGGCGGCGGGATCGATGCGGTGCTTACGCACCCGCAGGCCCATGATCCGTTCGCTGATCTGCAGCGAGCGCGCGGCGCGCGCCATGTTGCCCTTGGCCCACTTCAGGGCGTCCTGAATCAGCTCGCGCTCAATGGAATCGATGGTGCCCTGCAGGCTGCCGCTCGGGGTGGTGCCGCTCGCTTCCGCGGTCTGCAGGGTAGGCGGCAGGTGGTGACCGTGAATCACGTCGTCGTTGCTCAGCAGCACCGCCCGTTCGATGCAGTTCTCCAGCTCGCGCACGTTGCCGGGCCAGTGGTAGCTCATCAGCATGTCGATGGCGGGAGTGGTGATGCGCTTGATTTCCTTGTGATTGTCGCGGCCGTACCTGGCCACGAAGTGGTCGGCCAGGAGCAGCAGGTCGGTCTTGCGTTCGCGCAACGGGGGGATGTGGATGGGAAACACGTTGAGCCGGTAGTAGAGGTCGGCGCGGAACTCCTCGCGCTCGATCAGTTCCTCCAGGTTGCGGTTGGTGGCGGCGATGACGCGCACGTCGCTGCGCTGCGTGGTGTTGCCGCCGACGCGCTCGAACTCGCCGTCCTGCAGCACCCGCAGCAGCTTGACCTGGGTGGCCGCCGACAGGTCGCCGATCTCGTCCAGAAACAGGGTGCCCCCGTGGGCCAGCTCGAACCGTCCCTTGCGCGCGGCCACGGCGCCGGTGAACGCCCCCCGCTCATGCCCGAACAGCTCGCTCTCGATCACCGACTCCGGCAGCGCCGCGCAGTTCACCTTGATGAACGGCTTGCTCGCGCGCGCGCTGTTGTAGTGGATGGCGTGCGCCACCAGGTCCTTGCCGGTACCGGTCTCGCCGCGCACCAGCACCGTGGTATCGCTGCGCGACACCTGCGCCACCAGGCGAAACATGCTGTTCATACCCTCGGAGTTGCCGACCAGGTTCTGCGGCCGGAACCGATCCTTCAACTCCGCCTGCAAGCGGTCGTTCTCCTCCAGCAGCCGACGCCGCTCCTCCTGCGCCGCCTGCCGCAGCTTGACCGCCTGCGAGATCATGGAGGCGATGATGGAGAGCAGCCGCACGTCCTCGGCGAACGGCACCTCGGCCGGGAACAGCTTGTCGGTGCTCAGCGAACCGATCACCGAGTTGCCGGCCTTGATCGGCACGCAGATAAAGGAGAGCTCGGCCAGCGCCGGATCGCTGGCCGCGCCGGTACGGTGCACCATCGCCGGCTCGTCGGCGATCTTGGGGACCACGGCGGGTTCGCCGGACTGCACCACGCCGCCGGTAATTCCTTCGCCGATCTTGTACCAGCCGCGGCGCTGCTGGCTCTCCGACAAGCCGTAGGCGGCCTCGATTGAGATGCGCTCGGTGGCCCGGTTCAGCAGGCTCAGCACCCCCAGCCGGATCTCCAGGTGCCTGCCGAGCGCCTCCAACACCGGATGCACCACGTCGCGCAGGTTGAGGCTGGAATCGAGGATGCGGCTGATCTCGAACAGCAGGCTGAGCTCGCGTACCTCGCTGCGTACTTCGGCAGCGGCGACGACCGGGGCCATATGCTACCGGAATGTAGCCCGATTCGGGCCGCATTGACAAACCCCCGCCAATCGCCAACAAGTCACCGTAATGAATCCCATTGCCGAGGACCTCAACCGTACGCTTGCCGGCACCGTGCTGCCGCGCCTGCTGTCCGACTTCGGACGCCGCCTCTACTTTCCGCGCGGAGTGGTGGCCCAGACCGCGGAGGCGGCGCAGCACGCCCATCGCTTCAACGCCACCGTGGGCATCGCCACCGACGGCGCCGAGCCGCTGTTCCTTGACGGTATCCGCTCCCTGGTGCCTGACCTCGACCCCGCGGAAATCTTTACCTACGCGCCGACCGCCGGGCTGCCGGCGTTGCGCCGCGTCTGGCTGCAGGAGATGCGGGAGAAGAATCCCTCGCTGCAGGGGCCGGTTTCGCTGCCGCTGGTGACCAGCGGCCTGACCCACGGCATCACCATCGCCGCCGACCTCCTGGTGGAGCGCGGCGACCGCGTCCTGGTGCCCGACCTGTTCTGGGGCAACTACCGCCTGGTGTTTGAGGAACGCCGCCAGGCGCGGCTGGAGACCGTGCCCTTCTTTGACGCCGCGGGCGGGCTCAACGTGGCCGCGCTGGCCGCGGCGCTGGCGCGCACGCCCGCCGGCGGCAAGGTGGTGCTGCTCCTCAACTTTCCCAACAACCCCACCGGCTACACCCCGAACGAAGCCGAGATGGCGGCGCTCGCCGCGGCCCTGCAGGCGACCGCGGAGCGCGGCGTGGCGCTGGCGGTGATCTGCGACGACGCCTACTTCGGCCTGTTCTACGAGGCCGGAAGCTGCCACGAGTCGCTGTTCGCGCGGCTGGCCGGAGCGCACGCGGGGCTGCTGGCGGTGAAGGTGGACGGCGCCACCAAGGAGAACTACGTGTGGGGCTTCCGGCTCGGCTTCCTCACGCTCGCGGCGCGCGGCCTGACCGGCGCCCACTTTACCGCCCTGGAGCAGAAGCTGATGGGCGCGGTGCGCTCCTCGGTGTCCAGTTCCGGCATGTTGACCCAGAGCCTGCTGCTGCGCGGCATGCGCTCCGGCGCCTATCAGGCGGAACGGGAGGCCAACCTGGAGGCGATCGCGGTGCGCTACCGCCGGGTGCGGGAGTTGCTCGCCGCGCGCGCGGGCGGCGCCGAGCCGCTGCAGCCGCTGCCGTTCAACTCCGGCTACTTCCTCACTCTGCGGGTGGCGGGCGGAGCGGCCGAGACGCTACGCCGGGAGCTGTTGCAGCGCCGCGGCGTGGGCACCATTTCGGTGGGCGACGACTACCTGCGGGTAGCCTTTTCCACGGTGGCGTACGGCGACCTGGAGGCGCTGTTCGCGGAGATCTACGGCGCCGCGCGCGAGCTCGCGGCCGGCAGGTGCGGGTAGGAGAGCCCCATCCGCCCGAGGCCCACCACGTCGACGCTCCTGCCGGCCACCGCGGCGCCGGCCACGTGGGCAGCCACTCCTGCAACCCCAACGCCAGCAAGGCGTGCGGCTGCGGCTCCAGCTTCGCGGTCTGACGCGGTGGCGGTCCAGGCGGTCGACATCACCGGCGGCGAGTCGGTGTATTGCATCAACCAGGCGCAGCTCGCGGCCGCCTTCGCCTCGCCGAGCAGGACCCCGCCGCCGGCCCCCGCATTGACGCCGCGCTCACCGCCATCCGGCGCGACCTGACGCGTAACGAGCAGGCCGCCCTGGCCTTCGTGCTGATCGACAAGCTGCTCAAGAGTTCCCCGTAGCCATCAGGCAGAGGCGGCGTCGGCGAGGGCTTGGGCCTGGAGGGAGAGCTCGGCGGCGGTAAAGGCGTGCTCCTGCGACATTGCGTGCTCGGTGCGGTGCAGGCAGTCGAGGATCATGCGCCCGAAGAAGGGGAACGGTTCGCTGCCGTCGAAGGTGATTACCCGTTCTTCGCTACCGTTGACCAGGATCACGCACGGGCCGCCGTCCGGGTTGCCGGCATCCACGTTCTTGCGCACTTCCAGGTAGCCGTCGGTGCCCAGCACGAAGGCGCGGCCGTCGCCCCAGGTGCGCGACGCCGCCGGGTTGAACCAGTCCACGCGGCAGTAGCCGGAGGCGCCGGTGTCGAGGGTGGCGGAGGCTTCGCCGAAGTCCTCCAGGCCCGGCCATTCGGGATGCGCCAGATTGGCCGCGCGGGCGTAGTCGATACGCCCCCCGGCCGCGCCGGTGAAGTACAGGAACTGCTCGAACTGATGGCTGCCGATGTCGGTGAGGATGCCGCCGTAGCGCGCCTTGTCGAAGAACCAGGCGGGGCGCGACGGCGCGTTCAGATTGTGCGGCGCCATGATCAGCACCTGCAGCACCCGCCCGATGGCGCCGCCGCCGATCGACTCGCCGGCGTAGAAGGTGGGGGCGTTGTGCAGCCGTTCGGCGTAGTAGACCAGATACTTGCGCCCGGTTTCGGCCACCGCGGCGCGCACCTTGGCAAGCTGTTGCAGGGTGGTAAAGGGGGCCTTGTCGGTGAAGTAGTCCTTGCCGGCGGCCATCACCTGCAGGCCGATTGCGGCGCGCTCGGAGGGCACCGCGGCCGCGGCCACCAGCCGGATGGCCGGATCGTCGAGGATCGCGGCGAACGAATCGACCGGCTGCGCCTGCGGGAACAGCTTGCGGAACGCGGCCACCTTGGCCGGGTCGGGATCGAACACGTAGCGCAAGGTCGCGCCGGCCTGCAGCAACCCGGTGGTTTGCCCGTGGATGTGGCCGTGGTCGAGAAACGCCGCGGCGAACGGGAATTCGCCCGGCTGCACCACCGCGCGCCCGGCGCCGCGCGGCACGAAGAAGAGACCGTCTCGCGGATCGGTTCCGTCTCGGGAATCTGCCATCACCTGCTCCGCGGCCATGATAGCCTGAATCGCGCTCCCGCTACAGGTCGGCGGCGGTCAGCACCACTTCCATCACGTTTAGCGCCTCGCTCAACGAAGGCGGGGCCGGGGCGTCGCGTCCGGCCAGGCGCTGCAGGAAGCAGTGGATCACCTCGATATAGCCCTCGATCCAGCCCATGCCGTGGAACAGCGGCTGCTGTGAGCCGTAGCGGCCAGCCCCGCGCGGCACGCGGGTAACCCGGTTGCCGCGCGCCACCTCCAGTTGGTCCGGGCGGCCGAACGACCAGCGTACGTCGCGCTCGCTGCCGAGCACCGCGATTTGCAGGTCGCCGCCGCCGTGGACGGCCTTGGCGACCGAGCCGAACGAGCGGCAGCCGGGGAACTGAAGATAGATCTGGGCGTAGGTGTCGCGGTTCGGCGCCGGCGCGTTGACGTAGGAGAGCCAGGTCCGCGCCGCCTGCGGGCGCTCGCCGGCCAGAAACGTCATCAGGTCGATCCAGTGACTGCCCAGGTCCACGAGGGTGTCGTAGGGGCCGCCCAGCGCCGGGTCGCCTTTCCAACTCTTGTCCGCGGGCGGCGGATCCAGTACCGCCAGCTCGGCCGCGGACGACTGCCAGTAGGTGCCCTCAATGGCGATCAGCTCGCCCAGCTCCCCCGCCGCCACCATCTGCCGCATCCGCTGCGGCCCCCACATCTGGCGGTAGCCGTGCAGCACGGCCACTTGCAGCCGCTCGCCCTCGGCGTTCGCCAGCGCGCGCAGTTCGGCCAGCTCCTCGCGGTTCACGCACGGCGGCTTGTCCAGGACGATGGCGCGGAAGCCGGCGCGCTGCGCCTCCAGCACGTAGCGGGCGTGCAGCCCGTGCGGGTTGCCAATGCACAGCAGCGGCAGGTCGTGGCCGGCGGCAAGGCCGGCCAGCGGCTGACCCCGCGCCACCCGCACCGGCGCCGCGACGCTGAGTTCGGGGTCGATGAGGTCGATGACCGCGAGCGCCTTGGCGATGGCCTGCCCGGACATGCCGCGGCCCACGATGAACGGTGTGATCTGCATTTCGTAGTCTCGGCGCCAGAGTACCCGATCAGGTGGCGCCGCGCAGCTTCCGGTCCTCGCCGCCGCCCTCCAGACCCCACTTGGCCCGCGCCTCGGCCATCGTCAGCGCGGCCACGGCGCCGTCGCGTACCCGGTAGCGGTGGCGCAACAGCGGCTCGGTCTCGGCGGCGGTCATGAAGCGCGCGTCGACCGGGTCGGCCACCGGCTGAAAGCGGCTGTCGGAGCTGATGCGGTAGCGGTTCGTGATGTTCTCCAAGGCGCAGTGCAGGGTGAACGGCGGGAAGATCAGCACGTCCCCGGCGCGGAAGTTGGCGGTGAGCCAGCGCCCGCCGAAGCGCTCGGTCACCTCCCGCAAGTCGAACGAGAAGTGGCCGGGAGCGTTGTCGGCGCCGCGCACCCGGTCGCGGTCCGGGTCGTGGCGGCCGTAGGTGCGCCGCAAGCGCTCGAACTCGGGCCGACTGTGGGAGCCGGCGCAGATCGCCAGCGGCCCTTGCGCCACTTCGACGTCGCCCCACGGATGCCAGCAACTCAGCACCCGCTCCGAACCGCGCCCAATGTAGACGTTGTCGAAGTGGATGCCGGTGCGGCCGCCGGTGGCCTTGATGCGGGTCAGAATCTTCGGATAGCGCATCGCCGGCGCGGCGAAGTAGCGGTCGAAGAAGGGCAGGAAAGGTTGCGCGTCGTAGAACCGGGTGATGGCGGGGAGCCGGGAGTCCACGCTCGGCGCCCCGGTACGCTGCGGATCGATGCAGGCGGCGAGCGGATCGCTGCCCGGCGCGAGCCAGCCGCCGGCGGCGATCTGCTCGGTGATGGCGCGGCGCGCAGCCAGCACCGCCTGGCGGTCGGCAAAGCCGCGCAGCAGCAGGTAACCGTCCTGCTCCATGCTCCGCCGCAGGGCGGGGACGTCGTCGAGGGCGGCGTCGCAGGCGCGCAACTCGCCGAGGTAGGCGCTCGGAAAGGTGAAGCGGCGGCGGCTCATCTGCGCGGTCATCATGGCGCCGCCGATACTACCGCACCGCGCAGGACTTGGCCCGCCACGCGGCATGGCCGGCGGGTTGGGTGGCGCCGTGGCGAAGTGCGGTGGACGTGGCGGGCGGGCCAGTGGGGCGCGACGCGGCAGGCGCTGGCGGCGGGCGCCGCTCCCGCGCTACGATGCGCAACACAGAGGGCAGGTGGCATTTTACGAACTGCGCCGCTACCGGGTGTTGCCCGGCCGGATGGACGACTGGGTACGCTGCATGGAGGAGGTGATCATTCCGTTCCAGGTGGGGCGGGGCATGGTGATCGCCGGCAGCTTCCGCGGGGAGGAGGACGACTCCGTCTACGTCTGGCTGCGTCGCTTCGAGTCCGAGGCGGAGCGCAAGCGGCTGTACGCGGCGGTGTACGAGTCCGCCGAGTGGAAGGAGCAGATCGCACCGCGGGTAGCCGAACTGATCGACCGCTCGGCGATTCAAGTCACGCGGCTGACGGCGACTCCGAAGTCGGTGCTGCGGTAGCGCGCGGGATGGCCGGCGGCGGGCCGTTGCGCTTGCGCTTCGGTGAGCTGGAGGTGTTGGTGTGCGCGGACGTGACCTTCCGCCTGGACGGCGGGATGATGTTCGGCACCGTGCCGCGGGTCATGTGGGAGCGCCGGACCGCGCCGGACCACCGCAACCGGGTGCCGGTCGCCGCGCGCAGTATGCTGGTGCGGGGGCGCGACGCCGCCGGCAACCCGGCGCTGGCGCTGGTCGATACCGGGCTGGGTGACTTGGCCGCGGGCGCCCGCTTCCGGGATCTGTACGGCGTGACCGATCCACCCTGGCGGCTGCTGGCGGAACTGGCGGCGCTCGGGGCTGCGCCGGAGGACGTGACCCACGTGCTGCTGACCCATCTGCACTTCGACCACGCGGGCGGCGCGGTGCGCGGCGCCGGCCCGGCCGCGCGGCCCACCTTCCCGGCGGCGCGCTACCTGGTGCACGGCGGCGAGCTGGCCTACGCGCGCGCCCCCGACCGCCGCAGTCAGGCAAGCTACCAGCCGGAGAACTGGGAACCGCTGGCCGCCGCCGGGGTGCTCGACCCGGTGGCGGGCGATTGCGAGGTGATTCCCGGGCTGTGGCTGCGCGACGCGCCGGGGCACACCGATCATCACCAGGTGGTAACCGTCACCGGCGGCGGCCGCACGCTGCTGTTCACCGCCGATCTGTTTCCGTTCGCCGCCCATCTCAAGCCGCACTACGTACCTGCCCTGGACGTCGACCCGCGGCGCACCATGGCGACCCGCCGCCGCTACCTGGATCTGATTGCCGCCGAACGCTGGCTGCTGCTGTTCCAACACGACGCCGGCCACGCCCTGGCGCAGGTGGACGCCGACCTCCGCGTCACTCCCGTTCCCCCATAGGTCAGCTCACCGCTTCCACCAGTTGCACATCCTAAAGCGCCTCGTAGGCCGGTTCCGCGGCGGCGAGGTCACGCAGGCGCCGAACCGCGCGCGTCAGCTTGGGCAGCGCGCAGCGCGCGGCGAGTGACTGCAACCGGTCGGCGCGGAGCGCGTCGAAGTTCAGGCGCAGTTCCCGCAGATAGGCGGCATCGTCACCGCCGGGTTGCAGGTGGATGAGGTCCAGCAGGGCTTTTTCGGGCTCGGCCACAAAGGCGTACTGACCGCGGCCCAGGTCTACTTGGCGGTAGCCGAACATCAGGCCCGGCTTCAGGTGGCGGAAGGAGAATCGGCCCAACGGCGTGCGCCGCAGGTGCGGCCGCCCCGGCGTGACGTTGGTTACTTCCGCGACGTATTCGGGGATGGCGTGGGCGAAGGCCAGCGCCGCCGGGCCGCTCACGTAGGAGCCGCGGACCAGCCGGTTGGCCACCAGGAACGGATGCGGAGGCCGCTTCTCCCACGGCGGCGCCAGCGTATACAGCCCGCGCCGCAGTTGCCGGATCCGCCCGCGCCGCGTCCAGCGCGAAAGCTGGCGGCGGACGGCGGCGTGATCGACCTCCCCGGCAAGCAGCAGCCCGGTCTCGAACAGCGGCTCATCCGCCACGATTTGGGCGAGCTCGGCGAATTTCATCGCGACAACTTACCACCATTGGAGACTTCACGCCACGGAGAAGCCGGACAGGGCAAGGCAAGCGCGTTGACCGTCGGTGTAGACTGCACGCTGAAATGGGACCGCCGGTCGCCAGCATGCAGAACGCCGGGGTAAAGCGGGTGGTGCGGCTGCAACGGCGGCGGGCGCGCGACCGCGAGCAGGCGTTCCTGATCGAAGGCTACCGCGAGCTGGCGCGGGCCGTGGCCGCCGGGCTGGCGCTGGAGGCGGTGTACCACTGCCCGGCGTTCTACCTGGGCAGCAACGAGCCGGCGCTGCTCGACCGCGCCCGGCTGACCTGCGGCGCCCGGCTGATCGAAACCGCGGGCGCGGTGTTCGCCAAGCTCTCCTACCGCGACCGCCCGGACGGCCTGCTGGCGGTGGCGCCGCGTCCCGCGTGGACGCTCGACGCCCTGCCGCCGCCGCCGCCGGACCCGCTCTACGTGGTCGCCACCGCCATCGAGAAGCCGGGCAACCTGGGCACCTTGCTGCGCACCGCCGACGCGGTGGGCGCCGCCGGAGTGATCGCCTGTGACCCGGTTACCGACCTGTTCAATCCCAACGTGGTGCGCGCCAGCGTCGGCACCCTGTTCACGGTGCCGGCGGCGCAGGCGGAGGCCGCGGCCACCCGCCGCTGGCTGGCCGCGCGCGGGGTGCGCACGGTGGTGACGACGCCCGCGGCGGAGTGCTGCTACACCGACCACGACCTGACCGGGGCGCTCGCGCTGGTGCTGGGTAACGAGCAGTTCGGGCTGGACGCGGCGTGGCTGCGGGGCGCACCGGCCGCGGTGTCGATTCCGATGCTGGGCCACGCCGATTCGATCAACGTGGCGATGGCCGGCGCGGCGCTGCTGTTCGAGGCGCTACGCCAGCGGCGCCGGAAGGCGGCGCGCTGATCTTTGGGGGCCGCCGCCCCCAGCGCGTGCCGGAAGCCGGGTCAGTCCCGCTCGAACAGCAGCGCGATGCCCATGCCGCCGCCGATGCAGAGCGCGGCGACGCCGCGCCGCGCCGCGCGCCGCTCCATTTCGTGGAGCAGGGTCACGGCGATGCGGGCGCCGCTGGCGCCGAGGGGATGGCCCATGGCGATCGCCCCGCCGTTGACGTTGACCCGTGCCTCGTCCCAACCCAACTCGCGCCCCACCGCCAGCACCTGCCCGGCGAACGCCTCGTTGACTTCCAGCAGGTCAACGTCGGCCAGGGTGAGCCCGGTGTCCGCGAGCAGCTTGCGGATGGCGAACGCCGGGCCGATGCCCATGATCGCCGGATCCACCCCCACGGTGGCGTAGCCGGCCAGCCAAGCCAGCGGCCGGCGCCCACTCGCCGCGGCGCGCTCCTCGCTGGTCACCACCAGCGCGGCGGCGCCGTCGCTCAGCTTGGAGGCGTTGCCGGCGGTAACCGTACCCTCGCGCGCGAACACGGGCCGCAAGCCGGCCAGGCCCTCCGCGCTGCTGTCCGGGCGCGGCGTTTCGTCGGCGCGGAACTCCGCCGGCGCGGCCTTGCCGCGGCGCACCGGCACCGCCACGATCTCGCGCCGAAAGCGGTCCGCCTGCAGCGCCGCCTGATGGCGCAGCTGACTCCGTAGCGCGTACCGGTCCTGCTCGGCGCGCGTCACCCGATAGCGGGCGGCCAGGGTCTCGGCGGTATTGCCCATGTGGCAGTCCGCGACGCAATCCCACAGCCCGTCACGCAGCATCACGTCCACCAGCTCCCCGTGTCCCAGGCGCGCCCCCCAGCGGCCCGCGGGGAGCAGATAGGGCACCCTGGTCATCGACTCCATGCCGCCGGCGACGATGGCGGCGGCGTCGCCGAGGGCAATGGCCTGGGCTGCCAGGCTGATCGCCTTCAGCCCCGAACCGCATACCTTGTTCACCGTCATGGCGGGGACGGAGTGGGGGAGCGCCGCCTTGAGGGCCGCGGTCCGCGCCGGGTTCGGCCCGTTCCCGGCCTGGTAGACGTGGCCCATGATCACCTCGTCCACCTGCTCCCCGGCGCCGCCCGCCCGCCGCAGCGCCTCGCGGATGACCAGCGAGCCCAGATACGGCGCTGAGCACTCCTTCAGGGCGCCGCCGAAGCTGCCGTTGGCGGTGCGCACCGCGCTCATCAGCGCCACGCGAGGGCGGCTCATGACCCGCTCCCGGCGGCGGCGCGGTAGCCGGCGCGCAGCACTCGCCGCATGGTCTTGTTGGAGGCGGTGCGCGGCAGGGCCGGCACCGGCACTACCTCATGGACGTGGAACAGCGGATTGAGGCGCTCGCGGATGGCGCTCCGGAAGCGGGCGCGCAGCTCATCGGCGGGGATGGCGGCGCCGGCGTCCGGCACCGCGTAGATCACCAGCCGGGCGGGGCCGCCCTCCGGCGGCTGCACCGCCACCGCGGCGGTCTCCGTGACCCCGGCGACCGTGTTGAGCAGGCGCTCGATCTCCGCCGCGCTCACCTTGATGCCGCCCAGGTTCATGGTGTCGTCCACCCGCCCGTGAATGCGGTAGCCGCCGGCGGCAAGCACTTCGACCTGGTCGCCGTGGCGGCGCAACGGTACGCCGCCGGGCGCCGCCGGCGCGCCGTCGAAGTACACGGCGCGATGATCCTGGTTGAGGAGCGTGTTGGACAGCCCGATGGAGGGAGGCCGCAGAAACGCCTCCCCGTTGGCGGCGGGATGGCCGGCCTCGTCCAGGATCAGAAAGTCGATGCCCAGCGCCGGCGTGGTGCAGGCGGTGGGAGTGGAGGGTTGCACCACGGTACCGGTCAGGTAGGCGCCGCCGATCTCGGTGCCGCCGCAGTACTCGATCACCGGGCGGTAACCGGCACGGGCCATCAGATACAGGTAGTCATCCGCGTTGGAGGGCTCGCCGGTGGAGCTGAAGGCGCGGATGGCGCTCCAGTCCAGCCCCTCCAGGCAGCCGGAGCGGCGCCACTCGCGCACCAGACTGGGCACCACGCCGAGCATGGTGACCCCGGCGCGCCGCACGAACTCGCCGAACGCGCGGCCGGTGGGCGCGCCGTCGAACAGCGCCATGGCCGCGCGGTTGACGAGGCTGGCGTAGATCAGCCACGGCCCCATCATCCACCCCAGGCTGGTGGGCCAGGCAACGACGTCGCCGGGCCGGACGTCCTGGTGCAGCCACCCGTCCGCGGCGCACTTTATCGGCGTGGTATGGGTCCACGGGATCGCCTTCGGCTCGCCGGTGGTGCCGGAGGAGAACAGGATGTTGGTGGCCGCCTCGGGCGCGCACGGCAGCGGGCTGAAGTCGGCGTTCTCACTAAGAAATTCTTCCCAGGTCAGGTCGGCGGGGCGGCGGACCGCGGCCGGGGCGGCGCCGCCGGCGGCGAGCACGATGGCCGGCGGCGCGTCCGCTTCCAACACCTTGGCGTACAGGGGCAACGTCTTGCCGCCGCGGTGCATCACGTCCTGGGTGAAGATCGCCTTGGCGTTGGTGAGGCGCAGGCGGACGCCGATCTCGGTGGGGGCGAAGCTGTCGGCGATACCCACCGCGGTGCAGCCGGCGAACACGATCCCGAGGTAGATGGCGACCGCCTGCGCGGTCATCGGCAGGTCGATGGCGATGCAGTCGCCGGGGCGGTAGCCGGCCGCGCGCAGCCCGTTGGCTACGCGGTTGGCCAAGGCGCGCAGCTCGCCGTAGCTGACGCCCGCCGGGGCGCCGTCCTCCGCCTGGTGCACGATGGCCATTGCGTTCGCCGGCGCGTTGAAGCAACTCTGCGCGACGTTGAGCCGGGCGCCCGGGAACCAGCGCGGCGCGCGCAGGTCGGTGAGGTCGGCCACCGCGTCATAGGGGCGGGCGAAGCGAATCCCCAGGCGCCGCGTGAGGTGCTCCCAGAACTCCAGGCGTTGCGTGACCGACCACTTGAACAGCTCCGGATAGCCGGCGCAGCCCCGCTCCTCCATCAGATCGTACAGGTTGCTGGCGCGGATCTCCCCGGCGGTGGGGAACCAGGCCGGCCCGGGGCCGCACGTCCGGTAGGTGCGCTCGTAGAGCAGTTGGTGCAACGCGAACGGGGTGTCGGGAGTCAGCACGTGGCGAGCCAACTCGTTCCAGCAACGTTGCGCCGCCTCCCGCCCGCCGGCGCCGGTCCCGGCCGCGGCGAGCACGCGGTTTATCCGTTCGCGGAGCGCGGGCGCCTGCGACCGATCGATATCGGCGGCGAGCAGGTCGGGCAGGGAAAGCTGCTGCATCGGTGCCGGCGCCGTTATTCCAGCTTGCGCTGGTCGCTCAGGTCCTTGCCGCCGATTGCGTGGGTGATGGTGGCGCCGCGGTACTCCCTGATCTCCAACCGGTGGAAGGTGTTGACGATCATGTACTGGGTCGGCAGATCCTCCCAGCGGGCGTGGTGAAACTGCACCGTGCCGTCGCCGCGCCACATGCCGGTGACCCGGCGATTGGACCCGGCAGCCGGCGTGAGGGTGGCGTAGGCAACGTCGGCCTGGTCCCACTCGCCGGTGCGCGGGACGTACTTGTAGTGGAGTTGGCCGGTGAGCACGCCGTCGGAGCGCGGCGCCGGCGGGGGCGGGTAGTCCGCCGGGTCCACCGGCTGCATGTTGCGCAGCTTCATGTCCAGGAAGCGGAAGCCGAGCCAGTGCGCGGTGACGTGGGTCTCGCCGCGGCATACGGCCGGGTCCGGCAGCTCGCAGTAGATCTTGGCGAAGCCGAGCTGCTCGCGGCCGGTCAGGATCGGATCGGTGAGGTTCTCCCACAGCACCGTCAGGAACGAACCTACTGCGCGGTCGCGGGTTCCGGTGTAGGTGACCGGGAAGGTGACGCCCATCACGTTGTAGCCGCGCCCCGCCAGCCACTCGATCTCCTTCATGTGGGTCTGGTCGACGGTCACCACCGGCTCGCCGTGCAGCGCGAACCCCTCCGGCAGCAGCGCCTCGAGCTGGTCGGGGTTGGTCAGGAAGCTCACCGAGTAGCTGGTCGACCGGGGATTGTCACGGCATTCAAAGCCTTCGCCGGCCGCGCCCTGGCGCGGGCCCGCCATTGGGCCGAAGTGGGTGGGCATCAGATACATCATGCCCTTCTTGAAGGTATAGGCCATGGCCTGATCCTACGCCATCCCCCCCACGTTGGTGAACCGCGGCGCGCCGGCCGGTTGCGCCGGCCTGCCCCCGGTGCCCGCGCGCCCGCACCCTGGCCGGCGCGTCAAGCAAGGGGCCGCGCTACGGCGCGCGCTATACCGCAGGCCCCGCCGGCCGGTGGCCGCGAGCAGACGGCCGGGCCCTACCCTTCGTGCCCGCCACCGGCGCCGGCGCCGCGGAGCAGGTGGGCCGCGGCGCGCGCCAGCTCCTCGTCTCCGGCGCGGCGCACCTGTTCGGGGTCGCGGTCCTGCCAGTCCAGCAGCCCGCGCCCGCTCTTGAGGCCGTGATGACCGGCCGCGGCCAACTCCAGCAGGTAGCGGCGCCCGGCGTCCAGCCGCTCGCGCTCCTCCACGTTGATCTGCACCCGCGCCGCCAGGTCCAGGCCCGCCACGTCGCGCTGCGCCAGCGGCCCGCGCACCAGGAAGCGCAGTCCGAAGCCGTACCGCACCGCGCGGTCCACGTCTTCCGCGCTCGCCAGGCCCTCGGCGACCTGCGCCAGCGCCTCCCGCATCAGCGCGCGCTGCAGGCGGTTGCCAACGTAGCCGGACACGTCGCGCCGCACCCGTATCGGGACCTTGCCGCACCGCTGCCAGAGCGAGTAGACGCGCTCCACTGCCGCGTCCCCGGTGTCGGCGGTGCGCGAAACCTCCACCAGCGGAACGATCTGCGCCGGCAGGAAGAAGTGTGACCCCAGTAGCCGGGGCCGGCGCCGCGCCGCCACCCGCGCCGCGACCTGGGCGATGGTAAAGCTGGAGGTATTGGTGGCCAGCAGCGCGTCCTCCGGCGCCAGCCGATCCAGCTCCGCGAACAGCGCCTGCTTTACCTCCAGCCGCTCCGGCGCCGCCTCCACCACCAGCCAGGCGCGCTCCGCGGCACGCGCCAGATCGGTCGTCGTGCGCAGCCGGGCCGGGGTCTCGCGCGCGGTCTGCGCCGTGATCAGCCCGTGCCGTTCGAGGCGCTCCAGCGACTCGCGCACCAGCGCCAGGGCGCGGTCCAGGGCCGCGGCGTCGGGGTCGTACAACCACACCTCGGGCTGCGTGCGCGCCAACACCTCGGCGATGCCGTGGCCCATCGCGCCCGCGCCCGCCACCGCGCATACCGTATCCACCGTAGCCATCACTGCATCCTATCCGTCAGTAGGGCGTGGTGCCGCGCCGCCGCCGCCCGGGTCTGCCAGCTCGCGGGTAAAGCAGTCGATCAACTGATCGACCCGCAGCCCGTCGGTGCGCCGCGGTTCGTCCCACAGGCGGGCGATGGCCGCGGCCCCCGCCGGCCGGAAGCGCGCGCCGACCCCGGCCGTGAACTTGCGGCGCAGGTGTGGCAGCGCCTCGCCGCGCCGCCGCGGGTGGCCGAGCGGAAAGCTTACCTCCACCGCCGGGGTGACCGAGCCGTCGGCGAACCGGACCTGCACGCGGTTGCCGATGGCGCGCTTGCCGGGGTCGAGGTATTCCCGGGTGAAGCGCGGTTCCTCGCGCACCGTGGTGAGCCGCCGCAGGCGGTCGACGCGGGGGTCGGCGGCCGCCGCGTCGCGGTAGTGCTCGGCGCGCAACTCGCCGTGCAGCAGGGCGACCGCGACCATGTACTGCAGGCAGTGATCGCGGTCCGCGGGGGAGGTGAGCGGGCCCCGCTTGTCGATGATGCGCAACGCCGATTCCTGCGTGGCGATGACCACTTCGGCCACCTCGGCGAGCCGGCCGCGTACCTGCGGGTGGAGGGCGAAGGCGGCTTCGACCGCGGTCTGGCCGTGGAACTCGGCGGGGAAGGCGACCTTGAACAGGACCTGCTCCGCCACGTAGCTGCCCGGCTGGCACGCCAGCTTCAGCTCCCCGCCGCGCAGCACCACGTCTTGAAAACCCCAGCGCGGCGCGCTCAGGGCGGCCGGATAGCCCATCTCGCCGCGCAACGCCAGGTAGGCCAGCCACAGGCCGCGGCTGGTGGCGTCGCCGGCGGCCCACGACTTGCGCGATCCGGTGGTCGCGCCGTGGCGGTAGGTGCGCAGCGCCGCGCCGTCGAGGAACGCGTGCGACAGCGCCGCCACCACCTGCTCGCGGTCGCCGCCCAAGAGGCGCGCGGCGACCGCGGCGCTCGCTACCCGCACCAGCAGCACGTGATCGAACCCCAGCCGGTTGAAGCTGTTTTCCAGGGCCAGCACGCCCTGAATCTCGTAGGCCTGGATCTGGGCGCGCAAGAGGTCGCGCACCGTAATGGGGTCGCTACGGCGGCGCGCGTCGGCCAGCGCCAGCAGGGCGCCCAGGTTGTCGGAAGGGTGTCCCCACTCCGCCGCCAGCCAGGTGTCGTTGTAGTCCAGCCAGCGGATCATGGCGCCGAGGTTGAAGGCCGCGGTCACCGGATCGAGTTGCAGCCGGGTACCCGGCACGCGCGCAGGGCCGATCGCGCCCGCGCCGGTGAGCGGTCCGAGCAGGCGGCGGCACTCCGGGGCCGCCAGGGCGCGTACGGCGCAGCCCAGCGAATCGAGCAGACTGAGGCGGGCGGTGTCGTAGGCGCGGTCACTGAACTCCGGCGGCGCGGTGACGTAGTCGGCGATCGCCGCCAGGACCGGATCGGTTGGCGGCGCCGCCATCACTCCCCGGCAGCGCCGGCCGGCGCCGGGGGCAGTGGCCGCAGCGGCGGTCCGGTGTAGTCCGCGGTGGGCCGGATTATGCGGTTGTTCTCGCATTGCTCAATGAAGTGGGCGGCCCACCCGGCCAGGCGGCTGATCACGAACACCGGCGTGAACAACGGAGTGGGGATGCCGCAGTTGTGGAACAGCAGGGCGCTGTAGAAGTCGAGATTCGGGAACAGCCCCTTCTCGCGCCGCATCACCGCCTCGATGCGTTGCGCCACCGCGTAGTGCCGTTCCTGCTCGGCGGTGGTGACCAGCCGCTGCGCCCAGCGCTGCGCCACCGGGCTGCGCGGGTCGCCGTCGCGGTAGACGCGATGGCCGAAGCCCATGACCAACTCGCGGCGCGCCAGCATTTGCAGTACCGCCTGCTCCGCCTCGTCCGGCGTGCGGAAGCGGGCGACCAGCGCCATCGCCGCTTCGTTGGCGCCGCCGTGCAGCGGTCCGCGCAGCGCGCCGATCGCCGCGGTCACCGCCGAATGGAAGTCGCTGCGGGTGGACGCCACCACGCGCGCCGTAAAGGTGGAGGCGTTGAACTCGTGCTCGGCGTACAGCACCAGCGCCGCGTCCAGGGCCGCGATCTGATCTTCCCGGGCGGCGCCGGGGCCGTGCAGCAGGTGCAGGAAGTGGGCCGCCAGGGAGTCGGCGCCGGAGTCGGCGTCCAACGGCTCGCGGCGCTGCGCGTAGGCGCGCTGATAGAGCAGCGCCCCCGGCAGCACGGCGAGCAGCGCGTCCGCCTGCGCCCGGATCGCGCCGCTGCCGGCGGGCGCCGGGGCGGCGGCGCCGGTTTCGGCGCCGATAAAGGAGCAGGCGCTGCGCAGCACGTCCATCGGGTGGCAGGAGGCGGGCAGCAGTTTCAGCATCGCGCGCGCCGCGGCGCTCGGCGCGCGCCCGGCGGCCAGCCGCCGCCGGTAGGCCGCCAGCTCTTCAGGCGTGGGCAGGGCGCCGTGGATCAGCAGGTGGGCGCACTCCTCGTAGCCGGCGCGGGCGGCCAGCTCGTCGATCGCGTAGCCGCGGTAGGTCAGCCCGGCGCCACTCTTGCCCACGGTGCTGACCGCGGTCTCGCCGGCCACCACGCCGGCCAACCCGGCGCTACTCCTGCTCATCAACCGCCTCCGTGCGCCGGCGCTGCAGCAACGAGTCCATCCGTTGCTCGTACGCCGCGTAGTTCAACACTCGATACAGCTCCTCGCGCGGCTGCAGCTCGCTGAGCACCGCGTGCTGCGCGCCCTCCGCCCGCAGCGTCCGGTACACCCGCTGCGCGGCGCGGCTCATGGCGCGGAACGCGGTGAGCGGGTACAGCACCATCGCCACCCCATGGTCGCGCAATTGGGCCAGGGTGAACAGCGGGGTGACCCCGAACTCGGTCATGTTGGCCAGCACCGGCACCGCCACCGCGGCGGCGACGCGCGCGTACTCGCGCAACTCGCGCGCGGCCTCGAAGAAGATGGCGTCCGCCCCCGCCGCGGCGTAGGCGCGGGCGCGCTCCACCGCGGCGTCCGGACCTTCCACCGCCAGCGCGTCGGTGCGCGCCATGAGCAGCAGGTCGCCGTCCCCGCGCGCGGCGACCGCGGCGGCGATGCGGTCCTCCATCTCGGCGCCGCTCACCAGCGCCTTGCCCAGGCGGTGGCCGCAGCGCTTGGCGGCCACCTGATCTTCGAGGTGCACCGCGGCGGCGCCGGCCTGCGTCATCTCCCGCACCATGCGCGTGATGCCGAGCCCGTCGCCGAATCCGGTGTCCACGTCGACCAGCAGCGGCAGCTCGGTAGCCGCGGTAATGCGCCGGGTCTCCGCCGCCACTTCCGAGAGCGTGGTCATGGCGAGGTCCGGGAGGCCGAAGCAGGCACTCGCCACGCCGCTGCCGGACAGGTAGAGCGCGCGGAACCCGGCGTCCTGCGCCAGCAGCGCGGCGTAGGCGTTGACCGCGCCGGCAATCTGCAGCGGCCGCTCCCGTTTGAGCGCCGCGAGCAGGCGGTTCATCGGTAAAGCATAGCATGGCCGCGCACCGCCGCCGCGGCACGACGGATCGGATGATGGAGGATCGACCAACCGCGGCGCCTGCGCTACCCTGTGGAGCGTGACCGGATACGACTACATCGCGCAGATTCTCAAGTCGGAAGGGGTCGAGGTGCTGACCTGCTTTCCGCAGAACCCGTTGATCGAAGCCGCCGCCGCGGCGGGCATCCGGCCCATCGCGTTCCGCCACGAGCGCGGGGCGGTGATGGCCGCGGACGGCTACAGCCGTACCAGCGGCCGCCGCCGGTTCGGCGTGGTGGCGGTGCAGAGCCAGGCCGGCGCGGAGAACGCGCTCGGCGGGTTGGCGCAGGCCGGCGCCGACAACGTCCCGGTGCTGGTGCTTCCGGCCGGCAACCCGCGCCACGCCGTGACCCGGCCCAACTTCTCGGCGGCGCGCAGCTACCAGGGCGTGGCCAAGCAGGTGGAGCCGATTTTGCGGCGCGACCAGATCGGAGCGGTGATGCGGCGCGCGTTTCACGGGTTGCGCAACGGCGCGCCGGGGCCGGTGGTGGTCGAGCTCACCCAGGACGTCTGCGCCCAGCAGGTGCCGCCCGCGGAGCGCACCTACCGGTCGCCGCCGCAGGCGCTCCAAGTGCCGGCCGCGGACGCCGTAACCGCGGCCGCGGAGTTGCTGCGCGCCGCCGAACGCCCACTGCTGTGGGCCGGAGCCGGGGTGCTGGCGGCGGGCGCCAGTGACGAACTGGCGCGGCTCGCGGAATTGCTGGCCGCGCCGGTGTTTTGCACCATGCCCGGCAAGTCGGCGTTGCCGGATACCCATCCGCTGTGCCTGGGCGCCGGCAGCGGCACCACCACCCTGGCGGCGCACCGCTGGCTGCAGGAGTGCGACGTGCTGTTGGCGCTCGGCGCCAGTCTCACCCGCAGCCCCTACGCCCAGGCGGTGCGCCCGGAGGTCCGCATCATCCACAACTCGGTCAACGTCGACGACCTGAACAAGGACGAGGCCGCCGCGGTCGCGCTGCCCGGCGACGCCGGGCTCACCATCCGGGCCTTGATGGAGGAACTTGGCCCGCAGCCGGCCGGGGCGGACGCAGTGGCCGCCACCGTCGCCCGGGTTGCCGCGTTGCGTGACCAGTGGCTGGCCGAATGGAATCCGGTGCTGACCTCCGACAAGGAGCCGCTGAGTTACTACCGGGTCGTGCACGCCCTTAACGAGATGCTGGACGCCGACGCCAGCATCGTCACCCACGACGCCGGTGCGCCGCGCGACTGCATGGTGCCGTTCTACCGCGCCACCGTCCCGCACAGTTACGTCGGATGGGGCAAGACCACCCACCTGGGATTCGGGCTGCCGCTGATGATCGGCGCCAAACTGGCCCATCCCGACAAGTTCTGCCTCAACGTGATGGGCGACGGCGCCTTCGGCATGTCCGGTTTCGACCTGGAGACCGCGGTCCGCGCCGACGTCGCCATCACCACCCTGGTGCTCAACAACGGCGCCATGGCCACGTACAGCGGAGCGCAGGACATGATCGGCCCGGCCGCCCGCGCTGCCGGCGTCTCCACCATGAGCGGCAACTACGCGGCGCTGGCGGAATCCCTCGGCGCGCACGGCATCGAAGTGCGCAGCGCCCCCGAACTGCACCGCGCGCTGAAAGAAGCGCGGCGCTTGAACGCCGCCGGCTGCCCCGCCCTGATCGACGTCCACGCCAACGTCGAGTCCCGCCGCTCCCGCTTCCCCTCATAACCGGAGCCGTGTCGCGCTGCGCTGCTGTCTGCTTGTCACGTGATCAGAGCGGCGTAGCTTGACAGACATGGAGTCTCCGGCAGGATTCTATCGCTATGGCTGAAGTGTCGGACCAACGGGTAGAGGTCGAGCCGGCGCGGGACGGTACCGACCCGTGGCGCATAGTGGAGACTACGACCATCAAGGCGCAGGTTTTGGAGAGTCGAGGTGACCTGCTGCAGCTGCTAAGGGTGCATTTCCACGTGATCTTGCCGGGCACGTTGATCGTGGCCGATGAGTACAGCGACTGGCGGAACCGCAGCCGGCGCGCCGATTTGCTGGGCATCGACAAGGATGCCAACCTCGTGGTGATTGAGCTCCAGCGAACCGAATGCGACGGCCACGTGGAGCTGCAGGCCATCCGCAACGCAGCGATGTTCTCCACGCTGACGTTTGACCGCCTGGTGACTATCTACCTGCGGTACCTCATCCCTTTCGGTGAGGAGACCAATGCGAAAGAACGCCTCCTCCAGCATCTGAAGTGGGACGATCCTGGCGGGAAGGAGCTTGGCAAGGACTTGAAGATAGTGCTCGTCGCCACTGGTTTTTCGTCGGAATTGGCCACCGCGGTCAGGTGGTTGAACGAACGCGGCTTGGACATCCGCTGCATCCGCGTACGCCCCTACGAAAATGACGGACAGACCCTGCTGGACGCGCAGACCGTCATCCCGATCTCGGAAGGGGCCGGCTATTCCGGCGGGTTGGCGAAGGCTTCGGCGATGAAGGGCCATAGCCGTTCCTTGCAATGACCAATCACGAACGGGTCGGCAAGGGGCTGGACCTGTTGCGCGCCGGCCTGGGGCCGTTCGTCGAACGCGAGGTCAGGCGACGACCCAGGCTCCACGACCTGCTCCGGCAATACGCCAGCGGCCCCACGTTGCGGCGGCGCTCCTCCGAATGGGACGTAGCGTTGCTGCTGCGGATGATGTGGGAGACCTGGAACGACGTGTTCCGCATCGTTCTGGGGCGCTCCGACCGCAGCCTGGTGAGCGAGCTGCGCGACCATCGCAATCGCTGGGCGCACCAGGAGCCGTTCTCCACCGACGACGCCTACCGCGCCCTCGACTCGGCGCAGCGGCTGCTGACCTCGATTTCGGCGCCGCAGGCGCGGGATCTCGACGCCCTGAAGCAGGAGCTGCTGCGGCTGCGCTTTCAGGAGCCGGTGCGCGGGAGCGGCGCCGCGCCGCCCGTAGCGCGGCCACCGGCGCCCGCGGGGGCTAGTACCGGCGCCGACGCGCATAGTCGGGGCTCCTTGATGCGAGACCTTACCAAGTACGACCTCCGCGTGGGCGACGACAGTTACTTGGCACTCCCGAAGCGTTGGTTGATCTTCCATATCGTGAAGGCAGTGCTGGAAAACGGCGGAAGTCCGGAAAGGGTCGCGGGCGCAATTACGCCGGCCAGGAAGTTCATGGTGATCAAGGGTAGGTTTCGTGCTGAACAAGTGATCGACGAGCACCTCCGGAAGCGATGGTTCTGCAAGAGCGGTGAGCTATTCTACGTTGATGGAAAGACTTGCATATTGTCCAATCAATGGGGCCACACAACCCTCGACTCAGCAAGGAAGCTATCTGTCATAAATCCTGAGTTGAACTGCCGCTGGACTCCGGCGTAGCGGCAAAAGACGGGAAGGCTACTCCGGCGGGTGGGCGAAGGCTTCGGCGATGAAGGCCGCCGCGCGATAGACGGCGGCGAGCTACGCGAACGCGGCTTTGGTGTGGTGGATGGGGAAGATGGGATCGTTGCGGACGGCGACGGCCAGAAAGTAGCGCGGCGCGATGAGCGAAGGCGCCTTCGGCATGTCCGGTTTCGACCTGGAGACTACGGTCCGCGCCCGCGTCGCCATCACCACCCTGGTGATCAACGACGGCGCCATGTCCACCTGCGGCGGAGCGCAGGACATGATCGGCCCGGCGCGCGCGCTGCCGGCGTATCCACCATGAGCGGCAACTACGCGGCACTGGGCGGACGAGGTCGCGCAGCTCCTGGACGGGGCGTCCCTCGGCGCGCACGGCATCGAGGTGTGCCTAGCGCCCCCGAACGGCGCCGTGCGCTGACCGAGGCGGCGCCTGGGCCGGGAAGCGTAGCTCACGCCGGTTCCCGGGCTGGCGTGGCGCAGATCTGGCCGGCGGCCTCCCTCCGGCGGGCGGCGGCAGAGGAGGAGGCGGCGGTAGCCTTGACAGATATGGAATCTCTGATAGACTCTCATCGCCATGGCTAAAGCGTCGACCCATCAGGCAGAGGTAGCGACACCTCGCTTCCGGTTCCACTGGGGCAACGTCGCCGTGGCCGTCATTTCGGTCGGTGCCGTAGTGGCGGTCGTGCTTATGACGCGAGAAGACCTTCCCACCATCAACTGGGTCTTCGTAGCAGGCCTCGTGTCGATTTCAGGTCTGGTGTTGACGGTCATCGGAATCTACAACGGTAGCCTGAGCAAGAGATTGGACACCTTGGAATCTGCCATGCTGAAGCAGGGTGACCGCCTGCAAGCCGAAATACAGCGGCAGGGCGACAGCCTGAAGGCTGAAATACAGCGGCAGGGCGACAGATTGGATTCCCTGCGTGAGGACGTGCAGAATCTGAGCCACGAAGTGCATGGATTAGGTGAGCGTGTTGCCGGATTGGAGGGGCGCTACGGATGGCCGGCGCCCGCGGGGCCGGTACCGGCCCCGACGCGCATAGTCGGGGCTCCTTGATGCGAGACCTTACAAAGTACGACCTCCGCGTGGGCGACGATAGTTACTTGGCGCTCCCGAAGTGTTGGTTGATTTTCCATATCGTGAAGGCAGTGCTGGAAAACGGCGGAAGTCCGGCAAGAGTAGCGAATGCAATAACTCCGCGTAGAAAGCTCAAGGTAATCAATGGTAGAGTTCGCGCTGAACAGGTGTTCGAGGAACACCAGCTTCGGCGATGGTTTTGTAAGAATGACGAGATATTCTACGTTGACGGAAAGACCTGCATTTTGTCCAGGAAATGGGGTCCCACAACCATCGACTCTGCAAAGAAATTATCCGCCATACTTCCCGATCTGAAATGCCGATGGAATCCCGCGTAGCGGCAAATACGGAGACTATTCGGGCAGGTTAGAGAAGGCTTAGTAACAACGGTCCAGGACGCCGGCTGCCCGGTATAGGGCGGCGAGCCGCGCGAACGCTTGGTGTGGCAATGTGACGCGATCGTGCGGCCGGCGACGGCAGGAAGTGGCGCGGCGCGATTGTGATTGCGCGCGATTCCGTATACACGTGTGGTCGGTTATTCGGTATCCTCCTCCTGTAAGAGTATGTGCACAGACTCTTCTTCGAGCTCGTACCAATCTCCGGTAGCCAGGTCTACGATTATGGGAATCAATCCTCCGAGGATATTGAGAACGATCCATCCTCCTCCTACCCTGTTTACCAGGGCTCGGTTCTGTTGACGATAACCCTCCTTCCGCACTGTGATTGAGTGTTCCTCTTTGTGAGACAGCTTCCTCACTAGTGGCGTATTCCCCACGTATTCACCATTGATGTACACTTCCGCGTCCATAGGAGTAGACTGTACCGTAACCTGCGGATTCTTCTTGGGACTGAACAGAGTGGCGCATGACATCATAGTGATACTGACAACCGCCAGAATAAATGCTTTGATGAACTTCTTCATCATTCCTCCCATTCGTCTCGCGGGACTACCGCTTGCCTCGCCGGTAACCCAGTACGAGATACTATCGTCGTCAATCGTCGAATTGTCAAGCTCCGAGCTGAACTGCCGATGGACTCCGGCGTAGCGGTAAGGACGGGACCGCTATTCCGGCGGGTGGGCGAAGGCTTCGGCGATGAAGGGCCATACCCGTTCCTTGTAGTAGCGGTGGCCGCCGTCGCCGACGTACAGCTCGCAACGGTCCGGGACGCCCGCCGCGCGATAGACGGCGGCGAGCTGCGCGAACGCGGCTTTGGTGTGGTGGATGGGGAAGATGGGATCGTTGCGGCCGGCGACGGCCAGGAAGTAGCGCGGCGCGATGAGTCCGGCGACGTCCGGCATCTCGCCGAGGCGCAGGATGCCGGGCACGTAGTTGCAGTCGCAGTGGATGATCGAGCCGATGCTGCCGGCGAAGGTGCTGAAGTAGCAGCCCGGCACGGCGACCGCGATGCGGGAGTCGCAGGCGGCGGCGAATAGCGATACCGTGCCGCCGCCGGAATTGCCGGTAATCGCGATCCGTTTTTTGTCCACGTCCTGGTACGTAATTGCCCAATTGATCAGCATCGTCATGTCCCACACGCGGTCGCCGACCGGCGTCCGCCCGAGCAACAGGTCGTGCATGAGCTGCAGCCGGCAGGAGGACACGGCCTGCTTCTCCTGATCCGCCGCGGCGCGGGTGTCCCCGAACGCGCGCGTGGTGGGCGCAATCACCAGGTACCCCTGTTCGACCGCCTGCACGGCGACGTCACGCTCACCGTCGCGCAGGTGCGCTTCTTCCTCGGGGTTGTTCGCGAGCCCCGCGTACAGGTGCGGATGGTGGTGGCCGTGAGGGGTGAGCACCAGCGGCGGATTGGCAGGCGCCGTCTTCGGGCGCAACAGGTAGAACGGCAGCGGCACCGTCGGCTCGGTGAGGATGCGCCACGACTCGCGGGTGTAGGAGCCCATGTCCGTGGTTGCGAAACGCCGCGCCCTGGGCACGTATCCGGCCAGATCGTCCTCTATGTTCCCTATCCCCAGGATCGTGAGCAGGCGCCGGCGGAACGGAATCTGCCATTGCTTCACTTCCTCCGACGCCGTCCCCCCGCGGAACTGGAACTCGCCCTCGCAGGAGTCCATGAGACTCGAAAAGTGCAGGTTGAAGTCGAAGCGGTATGTCCGGTCCGTCATGCCGGTAGGGGTACGGCCGCCCGCGCGGCGTGTCAAATGGCGGCGGGTAGGCCGGGGCGGCGGGGGGCGCAGGGTGGCTGGGGCGCGGGCGGCGGGGCGGTGAGGCGGCGTACCGGCCTCGGTGGCGCCCGGACGAGCGCCGCCGAAGTACTGCCATTTTCGGTAGCTGCTAGAATCATCCGCGGATTTTTTTGACACCCGCTAGAAACGTCCGTAATCTTGGAGCGTGGAGCGCCGTTATCTGGATGCCGCGGTGCGCGCGGACCTGGAGACCAAGATGGTATTCGTCGCCGGGCCGCGGCAGGTGGGCAAGACCACGCTGGCGAAAGCGCTGCTGCCGGATCCGGCGGGCTATCTGAACTGGGACGTGCCCGAGCACCGCGCGTCGATTCTGAGCCGGGAGCTTCCGCCGGCGCCGGTGGTGGCGTTCGATGAGCTGCACAAGTATCGGTCGTGGCGCAACTACCTGAAGGGCCTGTATGACCGCCCCGGGCAAGGCGCGCGCATCCTGGTGACCGGCAGCGCCCGGCTCGACGCCTACCGCCGCGGCGGCGACTCGCTGCAGGGGCGCTATCACCTGCACCGGCTCCATCCGCTGTCGCTGGCGGAGCTTGGCGACCCTGCGGCGTTACCCGAACTGCTGCGGCTCGGCGGCTTCCCCGAGCCGTTCTTCTCCGGTTCCGAACGCGCCGCGCGGCGCTGGTCGCGGGACTATCGAACGCTGTTGATCCGCGAGGAGATCACCTCCCTCGAACAGATCGTCGATCTGGGCAACCTGGAACTGCTGGCCCTCCGGCTGCCGGAGCTGGTGGGCGCGCCGCTGTCGCTCAACGCCTTGCGCGAGGACCTGGCGGTGAGCCACGACGCGGTGGGGCGCTGGGTCGCGGCGCTGGAGCGGCTGTACGCCGTCGTGCGGCTGAGTCCGTTCGGCGCGCCGGCCATCCGCGCCATCAAGAAGTCGCAGAAGCACTATCTGTTCGACTGGAGCCTGGTGCCGGAATTCCCGCAACGGTTCGAGAATCTGGTCGCGATGGCGCTGCTCAAGTGGGTGCACCGGCAGCAGGACGCCGAGGGCCGGGACCTGGAACTACGTTACTTTCGGGACCGAGACGGCCGCGAAGTCGACTTCGTCGTGACCGACCGCCGCGTCCCCATCCTCCTGGTGGAGACCAAGTGGGCCGACACCAAGGTGGACCGTAACCTGCGCTACCTGAAGCAGCGCTTCGCGGACGCCGAGGCGTGGCAGATCAGCGCCATCGGGAGCAAGGACGCGCGCACCCCCGAGGGGGTCCGCCTGGCGCCGGCGCATCGTCTGCTGAGCCGCCTCGCGTAGGCACGTAGGCAAACGATTCCTCGCCCGCAGGCGGCGACCTCAAGGCTCGACGGACCGCAGGAAGTCCACTGCCGCGGCCCTGCTGGCAAAGGCGCCGCGAATCTCGTCACCATTGGAGTAGCGCACCTGCAGCTCATAGCGCTCAAAGGACGTAACGGCCGCGAACTCTTCGTAGCACTGGATGAACCGCACCGCATCCTCCACGGTTACGAATTCGCGGGATGCCTTTGAAAGCGCCAGGACCAGCACGTGTTCCAACCGACGGCTGAGACTGAGCCGTAGCTTGGCGAAAAAGGAGTCAAGATCAGTAGCACAAGCGGAACGTATCGCACTTCCAAGTCTCTTTCTACGGGACGGAGTCAAGCGCTCGAATGCCCTGACCTTACGGCGGGCCTCGCTGTCGGGAGTGTCGCTGTCAGAGGAAACGTCCACGCCGACAGAGCCGAAAGCACCGACGATCATGTCGTACGAACAATGGGCCACTACGAACCCGTGAGAACGGAGCTGCCTACGCGCTGCCTCGGTGAAGTCGCCGCCAAGTATTGCGCCCTTGAATGGTTGGTGTCGCTGGTACGCACGAGCCACCGGCAATACCGCGCCCTGTATCTCTTGAACCTTGTTTCTGGAGTGCTTCGTATATCTGCGCCATGCTATTTCCACGAACGCGCGAGGAGAGCCTCGTTCCGCATCGCTTCCTCCTTCTTCTATCACGTAGTCCAAGTCATGAGTGTTGCCCTCCGCATCTTGCCACGTGACCTTCCGCTTTCCATCGCGCGCCGCGCGAGGACGTTGGAAGTCCAAATAGAGACCGAATTCCTTGACGATTTGAGTCAGTTCATTACGGACCGCTTGTTCGAGGGAGTCGCCAATGATCTGTCCGAGCTTGTGGGCCGGAGACTCCGCCAATACCTATCCTTCAACCCATAGGCGCCCTTCGCAAAGGGGCACTCGGTGTTTTCTGTTCTTCCACTTAATGTTCCGATCCCGCGTCTTTTCGAAGGAGAAGGACGCGAAACCGGCCGCCAAAGCCAGTGCTCCCAGCCACTCGACTACCGGCACGTAGACACCGTACGGTGCTGAGTCACCGATTACGAAGCAGACCCGCGACGGCGATCGGCACACTCTGCGAAGTGCGCGCCACACTTGCGCCAAATCAAGAAAGTAGCAAGCAATCATGTTATCGTAGGTTTTCTTGCCACGGCGGGTCAGTCGGAGTGTGGCAAGATTGTCGCACACGGAGCTTAATTCCGAGCAAATCGGCGCCAAAGACCAGTCTTTGAGAACTGTCGAGATGTCCACCGAGCGCGCCGGAACGTGCTGTGTACACGAACGTAGCAAGTGCCGCCGAATTGCCTTCTGCAGGTCTCCCCAGCCAGTGATCTCTCCGAAGAACATCAGCTCCAGACGGGTCGCGTCGGCGTAATCGTAGTTGTTGGGGTAGGGTGGTGAAGTCAGCACCAAGTCGAATTCGCCGGCGGAAGCAGTTTCGCACGTGCGGGCGTCATCCTGCGAAAACTGAGCCCGAGGGCCAACCAGCGCAGTCGCGCCACGCATGTCTTCCGCTATCGTATATGTCATTGCGCGATACGCGAGGAATGGTTGCTGAACACGAGCTTTCTTTCTATTGGGCAACAGATATTGCCAGTTCGCCGTGCCGACGTGGGACGTGGACCGAAGCACGGAAACCAACGTCAACCACACCAGACGGGCCGCATCGGAACCGTCGTCTACGTGGTCCACGGCTCGGCGCAGGCAATCGAGCTCAGCGAGAGCATCGTCGCGGTAGCACTTACGGATCAGTGGCGCGTACGTATCCAGATTTGGCTCCAGCCGGCTCGCGTGGTCCAGGACGTTTCCGGCGAGTTCAAGGTAGTCGGACACAGAGGAGCGGTAGGCGAGCTTGGCGCGGGCTACTCTCGCCACGAACGGGTGCGCGTCAATGCCGCAAGACCCCACGCCGCACCGCTCGGCTGCGACCAGTGTCGTGGCGCATCCGGCGAACGGGTCGAAGACTCGCACCTCGCGCTCCTTCGATTCCTGGGCGATTACCTCCTCAGCCCACGCGCCGCTGAATCCGGCGCTGTAACGAAACCAGCGATGCACGGGCAGGTCCATGTTGCCGACGAAGCTACCCAGCGTGCTCTCCTTGTAGCGGGGGAGCTCGGGGAACAGAGACAACTGCACGTCAGGTTACTTCGCCTTGGCCGGGGCGCGGCGGCGCCTGCTGGTGGCGGTGCTCGCGGCGGCGCCCGCGGAGCGGCGGGTTGGGGGGCGGCGTTTCGGGGCCGGGCCGCGCTCGCGGCGCAGCAGGAGCAGTTCCGCGGCACGCTCGGGCGTGAGCCGCTCCACGGTGTCGCCGGTGCGCAGGGAGGCATTGGTTTCGCCGTCGGTGACGTAGGGGCCCCAGCGCCCCTCCTTGATCACCAGTGCCCGGCCGCTGCCGGGATCGGGGCCCAACTCCCGCAACGGCGCCTTGGCGGCTTGCGTCCGGCGCCGCTTGGGCTGGGCGAGGACCTGCAGGCTCTGCTCCAGGGTGATGGTAAACACCAGCGCGTCCGATTCCAGCGTGCGATTGTCGTTGCCCTTCTTGAGGTACGGCCCGTAGCGGCCGTAGTGCGCGGTGACCGGCGCGCCGTCGGCGGGGTCGTTGCCGATCAGGCGCGGCAGCGACAGCAGCTTGAGGGCCTCGTCCAGGGTCACCGTCTCCAGCTTCATGCCGGCGAACAGCGACGCGGTCCTGGGCTTCTCCTTGCCGGCGCCCGCCTCCCCCGCCTGGACGTAGGGGCCGAAGCGCCCGGCGCGCGCGATGACCGGCAGGCCGGTTGCCGGTTCCTGCCCCAGCAGCCGGTCGTCGTTGGGCGCCTCGATCAACTCCAGCGCCCGGTCCAGGGTCAGCTCGTCCGGGGCGATTTCGGGCGGGACGTTGGCGCGCCGCTCGCCAAGCTCCAGGTAGGTGCCGAACCGCCCAACGCGCACCACCACGCCGGCGCCGTTGGAATCGCTTCCGATGGCCACCGAGTTGACCGCGCGCGCGTCGATTTCGCCCAACCGGTGCGAGACCATCGCCTTGAGGCCGGCTGCCTCCCCGGCGTCTCCTTCGGCGCCGAAGTAGAACCGCCGCAGCCAGGGCAGCACCCGCTCGTCGCCGGTGGCGATGTTGTCCAGGTCGTCCTCCATGCGCGCGGTAAAGGTGTAGTCGACCAGGTTGGAGAAGTGCTGTTCCAGCAGGGCCACGACCGAGAACGCCGTAAAGGTGGGCACCAGGGCGGTGCCCTTCTTCCAGACGTAACCGCGGTCCTGGATGGTGGTCATGATCGCGGCGTAGGTGGAGGGGCGGCCCACTCCCAGCTCCTCCATCTGCCGCACCAGGGAGGCCTCGGTATAGCGCGCCGGCGGCTGAGTGGCGTGGCCGGCCGCTTCCATTTCCGCGGCGCGCAGGTCGTCGCCGGCGGCCAGCGCGGGCAGACGCCGCTCATCGTCCCCCTCCCGCTTGCGGGCGCCGTCGTCGGTGCCTTCCGCATAGACCCGCCGGAAACCGTAATGGGAGATGGTCGTGCCGGAGGCGGCGAACCGGACCGCCCGCCCGTCGGCCGCGGCGCCGCCGACCTGCACCTGCACCGTGCTGCCGACCGCGTCGGTCATCTGCGACGCCACGGTGCGCTTCCAGATCAGCTCGTACAGCGCCGCCTCGCCGCGGGACAGGGCGCCCCGCACCTCTTCGGGCGCGCGAAAGGTGTTGCCGGCGGGACGGATCGCCTCGTGCGCCTCCTGGGCGTTCTTGACCTTCTTGGCGTAGCGGCGCGGCGCCGGCGGCAGGTAGCTTGCACCGAAGCGCTGCCGGATGATGGCGCGGGCGGCGCGGTGCGCGGTGCTCGACAGGGTGGTGCTGTCAGTGCGCATGTAGGTGATGTAGCCCTTCTCGTACAGCGCTTGCGCGGTGCGCATCGCCACGGTCGCGGACATGCGCAGCTTGCGGCTCGCCTCCTGCTGCAGGGTGGAGGTCATGAACGGCGCCGCGGGGCGGCGCCGGTAGGGCTTTTCGTCGACCGCCTGCACCGTGAACCGGGCGTCCGCCAAGCCCGCGGCCAGCGCGCGCGCCGCCGCCTCGTCGAGGCGCAGCGTGTCCTTGCGCTTCAGCCGCCCGCGGCGGTCAAAGCTGGCGCCGGTGGCGACCGGGCGCTCGGCCACGCTGACCAGCGCCGCGGTGAAGTCGCGCGGCTCGCCCTCCGCCACCGCGCCGGTGACGCTGAAGGTGGCCGTGAGGCTCCAGTACTCGGCGACCACGAACGCCATGCGCTCGCGCTCCCGTTCCACCACGATGCGCGTGGCGACGCTCTGCACGCGCCCGGCGGACAACCGCGGCTGCACCTTCTTCCACAGCACCGGCGACACCTCGTAGCCGTACAGCCGGTCGAGGATGCGCCGCGCCTCCTGCGAGTCCACCAAGCGGCGGTCGATGTCGCGGGGCTCCGCAATCGCGGCCCGGATCGCCGGCGCGGTGATCTCGTGGAACACCATGCGCTTCACCGTGACTTGCTTGGGCGGCTTGAGCACCTGCTGCAGGTGCCAGGCGATCGCCTCTCCCTCGCGGTCCTCGTCCGTGGCCAGGTAGAGGGTCTCGGTCTTGGCCAGCAGCGCCTTGAGCTTGCGAATCTGCGCGCGCTTGTCGGGCGGCACCACGTACAACGGCTTGAAGCCGCCGTCCACGTCGATGCCGAGGCGGGCCCACGATCGGTCCTTGTACGCCTTGGGGACGTCCGCGGCGTTCTGCGGCAGGTCGCGGACGTGACCGATCGAGGACTCGACGACGTAGCCGGAGTCGAGATAGCCGGCAATGGTGTTCGCCTTGGCAGGCGATTCGACGATGACTAAAGCCGCTGGCACGCGCAGAAAATACGACCGGCGCGCCACCATTTGTCAATACGCCCGGCAAACAAATGCCGCGTCCGCCGCCTCGGCGGCGGCGCCTGCGCCGGCCGCGGCGCCAATTTCAGGCGCTGCTGCCGGCGGCGGTCTGCTTGACGATGGCCAGGAGCTGGGCGCCGTAGCGCTGCACCTTGGCCGGGCCGATGCCGTGGGCCTGTTCCAGGGCTGCCTCCGAGTCGGGCCGGAGCAACGCGACGTCGCGCAGGGTGCGATCGCTGGCGATGACGTAGGGGGGCACCTGCTGGCGCCGCGCCTCGGCGAGACGAAACTCGCGCAACGCCTCGAACAGGGCGCGCCCGGCGGCGTCCAGTTCCTCGCGCCCGCCGTCGGAGCCGGCCGCCGGGCGCCGGCGCGGGGAGCGTTCCGCGGCGCCGCCGGCCGGCAGTGGGCGCCGGCTGCGGGCGGGCAGCAGCAGGCGCGCCGGGCGCCGGGCGTGGATCACCTCGCGGCCCTCCGCGGTCACCACGGCCAGTGGGCGGTCGCCGCCGGTAAAGTCCACCCATCCGGCGGTGACGCAGCGGCGCAGCAGGCGCAGCAGCCACTCCTCCGAGAACTCGGCCAGGATACCGAAGGTCGGGGTGCGCTCCAGGCCGGCGCGCTGCAGGCGCGGGTCCGCGGCGCCCCGCAGCAGCTTGACCGCCGCCGCCAGCCCGAAGCGGTCATGCACCCGCGCTACGCCGCACAGCGCCTTGCGCACCACGGTGGTGGTGTGCTCCTCGTCGTGCTGCGGCTCCTCCGCCAACTGCACGCACACGTCGCAGCGCCCGCAGCCGGCCAGCGTCTCCTCTTCGTCACCGAAGTAGCGCAGAATGGCGTCGTGCCGGCAGCCGCCGCCCTCAGCCCAGCGCATCAGCTCCAGAAACAGGTTCCACTTGTGGCGCGCCAGCTCCGGGTCGGGCGCCGCGCCGTTTACGTCGCTGTCGATGAGGTGGCGGCGTAGCGCCATGTCTCCCGGTGAGATGAGCAGCAGGCACACCGCCGGCTGCCCGTCGCGGCCGGCGCGGCCCGCTTCCTGGTAGTAGGCCTCCAGCGAGGCGGGCGGCGCCAGGTGCGCCACGCAACGCACGTCCGCCCGGTCGATGCCCATGCCGAAGGCGTTGGTCGCCACCACCACCTCCAGCTCGCCGGCGATGAACGCGCGCTGCACGCGGTCGCGCTGCGCGCCCTCCATGCCGGCGTGATAGGGCTGCACCACCCAGCGCCGGTCGGCGAGGCGCTCCGCCTCGGCCTCGGCGGCGCGGCGCGTGGGGGCGTAGACGATGCCGGTGCCGGCGCGCTTGCCGGGGCCGCCGAGGGCCTCCGCCAGCACCGCGTCGAGGTGTCCGTCGCGCTCCCGCTTGCTCAGCACCTCCACGGCCCGCAACGCCAGGTTGGGGCGCGCGAAGCCGTGGATGAGCTGCGGCGTGTCGGCCGGCAGGCCGAGGCGCTCCAGGATCTCGTCGCGCACCACCGGGGTGGCGGTTGCGGTGCAGGCCAGCACCCGGGCCGCCGGCAGGAGCTGCAGCAGCTCGCCGAGTTGCAGGTAGTCGGGGCGGAAGTCGTGGCCCCAGGCGCTGATACAGTGCGCCTCGTCGATCGCCACCAGGGGGCAGTCGATACGCGCCAGGGTTGCCCGCAGCCAGGCGCTGGCCAGCCGCTCGGGGGCGACGTAGACCAGCTTGAAGGCGCCGCGGGCGGCGGCGGTGACGCGGCGCCGCACCTCGTCGGGCGGCAGGGTGCCGGCCAAGTAGGTCGCGGGCACGCCGCGTTGCTCGAGCGCCGCCACCTGGTCGTGCATCAGGGCGATCAGCGGCGAGACCACCACCGTGGTGCCCGGCAGCAGCGCCGCGGGGAGTTGGTAAGTCAGGCTCTTGCCGCCGCCGGTCGGCGCCACCAGCAACAACCGCCGCTCCTGCAGCAGGGTGGTGATCGCCTCGCGCTGCCCGGCCCGGAACTCACTGAGCCCGAGCCGCCGCAGGCCCTTGTTCAGGTCCGGCGGGAGCCCGTTGGGCGCCGCCCTGCCGGCGCCGCCGGGGGCCGGAGTGCGGCCGCGGCCCGTCCCGCCGACACCAGCGCGATCGCCAACGCCGCGCCCGGAGCCGGAGCGCGGCTGGGCGCTGGCCGTTGCAGCGTCACCCCGGTAGGCGAACAGATCTCCTTGTGTGTCCCCCGGCGTCATTCGCCCTTGCTCCGGTACCATAGCATCAGTCGTTGCCAAGCGCCTCGACACTGCGGCTCCGCACCGCTATAGTGCGGCCATGCCTCTCAACGTGGGTGTAGTAGGGTACAACGGTATCGGCCGGCGGCACGCGGGGTGCCACCATGAGGATGGTCTGGCGACGCTGGTGGCGGTGTGCGACGCGGTCCGCGGGCGCGCCGAACCGGCGCGGGAGCAGTACGGCGCGGCGGTCTACGGCAGCTTGGCGGACATGCTGGCCGCGCATCCGGAGCTCGACGTCGTGGACGTGTGCACCGGCGGCGCCGAGAACGGCGGCTGGCACTTCGAGCCGACCATGCGGGCGCTCGACGCCGGCAAGCACGTGCTGGTGGAAAAGCCGCTGTCGAACGACCTGGAGGAGGCGCGCGAGATGGTGGAGTTCGCGGCGCGCCGCGGCCGCTACCTGGGCTGCAACCTGAACCACCACTTCAGCGAGCCGGCCGACCGCGCCATGGAATTGATGCGCGACGGCAAGATCGGTGAACCGCTTTACTGCATGATGCGGATGGGGTTCCAGGGCGGCGAGTACACCTACTCCGGCCCGGACGCCAACCCCAACGGCCGCGGCTTTCCCTACTTCCACGTCAAGGCGTTCCTGTCCCATCCCTTCGCCATCATGCGCCACTTCTGCGGCGACGTCACCCACGTGCAGGCGTTCATGAACCGCCCGGCGTTCCGGCGCGCCGCCGCCGATCCGATGGTCTCGTTGAACAGCATTCACGTGCGCTTCGCTTCCGACGCCGTCGGCTACCTGTTCAGCCAGCGCGGCGACGCGCGCATGGGCTACGGCGGCTGGTGGAGCTTCGAGATGGGCGGCAGCCGCGGCACCTTCGCCATTGAGAACTGCGTGGAAAAGCTGATCCATTACCCGGCGCCCGGCGCCGAGGGCGCCGCCGACCCCGCGTCCATCAGCCTGGGCAGCGCGCCGGAACCGACGGTATTGAACACCGGGATCACCGACTTCGGCACCACCTTTCCGCGCCGCATTCACGCCTTCCTCGAAGACGTGACCAACGCCGTGCCGGCGAGCGAACTGCGCGCCTCCGGGCGCGACGCGCTCGCTACCCTGGAGTACACGTTTGCCGCCATCGAGTCGTTCGAGCTGGGCGGCGAACTGGTGCGCCCGCAGTCGCTGCCCGCCGCGCCCCGCAACCCGCGGTCGCAATAGCGCCGCGGCTTCGGCGCGCTTTACAGCCGCGCCCAGTCGAACAGCACGCCGAGCGAGGCGCCCCGGTCCTGCAGCAGCCGGGCGTAGACCGCCGGCGCTTCCGCGGGGGCGTGGCGCGCGGTGAGCAGGTCGTCCACCTTCATCTGGCCGCGCAGCAGGTAGCGGTAGAACAGCTCGATCTGGCGCGCCGGCGACCATTCCGCCTGGTCGCCGGGCAGGTTCTCGTTGTGCGTGCCGCGGATGGCGAGTTGGCGGGTAATGAGGTCGCTGGTCAGCACCTGCCGGCTGGGATTGGGCGCGTCGCCGATCAGCATGACCAGACCGAAGCGCCTGGCCAGCGGGAGGGCGAGCGGCAGCACCGCCGGATGCCCGGTGGCGTCGAACACCACGTCGGCGCGGGCGCCGCGGGTGTGCGCTTCCACGAACGGCAGGGCGTCAGCGGCACTGCCGGCGAACTCGTGGGTGGCGCCGTGCGCGCGGGCCACCTCCAGCCGGCCGGGGAGCGGGTCGATCACCAGGATGTTCTCGGCGCCCATGACCCGCACGTACTGGCTCAGGAGCTGGCCGAGCGGGCCGAGGCCGATGATGACCACCGTGGCGCCCATGGCAAGTTGGGCGCGCCGCACCCCGGTCTGGGCGATGGTGGCGAGCTTGGACCAGGCCGCCGATTCGTCGGAGACGGCATCGGGAATCTTGACCGGAACGCCTTGCGCGACGGCGACCTGGTGATGCCCGGAGGTGCTGAACACCCGTTCGCCGGGGGCGAAGCCGGTCACCGCGGCGCCGGCCTGCTCAATCACCCCGACGTTGGAGTAGCCGGGATAGAACGGATACCGCACCCAGTAGTGCCAGTGCGTCCCGGGGTCGGATTCGCCGCGGTAACAGATGGCCTCGGTGCCGGAGCTGATCAGACTCACGCGGGTACGCACCGCTACCCCGTCGGCCGGCAACTCCGGCACCGGTTCGGTACGCAACTCCACCCGCTGCTTCCCGGTCATCACGATATTGATCGAATCCACGCTCCATCCTCCCGCTGCCCGCCATCACCGCGGGCCGTCACTCGGAGCAACTGTACCAGAATCCGTTGCGCGCCGTGGGCCAACCCGGCTGGTCTCAGGAATGGGTCAGATGTCGGAAGTTCAAAGCACCCTCCGGAGCCTTCGCCAGCGCTGCAAGGTAGAGATCAAGGTCGGCTATTGCTCATCGCCGAAGGTTCGATGAGCCATAGCCACGATTTCGTGGGTAACGGGGTTGATGCGAACGATCTTGTAGATGCGCCGCCGCGGGTCGTTCCGCAGCGCCGCGGCCAATTGCCCCGCCGGCTGGTCGTCGAACGATCGTACGAAGCCGATCGTAACGTCCCATGCGCCCCCGTCGAAGCGAATCTCCTCCAGGCCGATTCGACTGATTCCTTCGTCAGCGTATAGCTCGCCGACGTAGTCTTTTGCCTTCCGTACGGCTTGGTTCACGTCCATCGACACACCAACAGGATACTCGATTCGGCCCGCGGTCAACCAGCGGTTACGCGCAGGCTGCGCAGGCGGTTGAGGGCGGCGGCTGTCTCGAAGCGCCTCGGCCGGGCGCGGTCGCCAAAGCCGGACTGCGCCAGGGAGTCGAGGCCGTGCTCCCGCAACTCGCGGTCAAGCGCTGCAAGGAGGCGCGGCAGGTCGCTACGGCCGTCGCACAGGCCGCGCGCGAGCCGCAGCAGCAGGTCGCCGATCATGCGGCACTGGGCGGCGTCCACGAGTTGATACAGCAGGCCCACGTCAATCTCCTCGGACCCGAACTCGATGGCGCGCGTCCTGACCGCGCGCACCCGTTCCGGGCGCCGCCCGCGGCGCGGGTCGAGACTCTCCGGCAGCGGCACGCGCGGTGCGCCCTGCGGCCAGGTTCCGGGAGGGCGCGGGGCCGCGTCGCCCAGTGGCAGGGCGGCGGCCACCGCCCGCGCCTGCGGCGTCACCTCGCGCGGTTGGTAGGCGTCCATCCGGATCACGCAGTCGGCCACGTCCAGGTAGTCGCCGGCGCCCCCCACGACCAGCACCGACGACACGCCGCGTTCCTGCCAAAGCTGGCGCACGCGGTCGATGAAGGGCGTAATCGGTTCGTGCGCGCCGGGTACCATCCGGCGCATGCGCGCGTCGCGGATCATGAAGTTGGTGGCCGCGGTGTCCTCGTCGATCAGCAGCCCGGTCGCTCCGGCCTCCAGCGCTTCGACGATCGCCGCGGCCTGGGAGGTGCTGCCGGAGGCGTCGTCACTGTCGAAGAAGGCGGTGTCCCGCCCCAGCGGCAGGGCGCCGATGAACGGCGTTAGACATACGCCGCGCACCGCGCGGCCATCCTCGGCGCGCACGCTTACCAGTTCCGCCGCGGCAACGCAACGCTCGCGGCCGTCGCCGGGCCGGTGGTCGTACACGCCAAGCGCCAGCGCCTGCAGCAGGGTGGACTTGCCGTGGTAGCCGCCGCCCACGATCAGGGTAACCCCGGCGCGGATCCCCAGACCGCGCAACGCGCCGGCATGCGGCGCCCGCAGCTCCACCGCCAGCTCCGGCGGCGCCTGCAGCGGCAGCGCCGCGTCAAGGGGCCGCGCGTCGGCGCCGCTACGGCGCGGCAGGATGCTGCCGTCGGCCAGAAACGCGATCAGTCCGCGCTCGCCGAGCTGCGCGCGCAAGGCAACCTGGTCCTCCACCACCTGCACGTGCGCGCGCAGGGCGGCGAAGTCGAGCCGTTCCGCGACGCCGCGCACCGCGCCATCGAGGCGCCGCCCCAGGAGGTCGGCGGCGGCGCGGCCCAGGATCCGGCGGCCCGCCGCGGGCAGGCCGGCGCATAGCCGTACCCGCGCGCCGCCCTCCGCGTCCACCGCCACCCCGGTCCGGTCCAGCACCTCCGGGCCGGCGGCGGCAACCTCCAGCAGGCCGCTCCTGCCGCTGCCGGCGCCCCCGGCCGCGCGCGCCAGCGCCGGCTGCAACGCCCGCTGCAGGAAGTCGGCGGCGGCGCGGCGCGCGTCGCTGCCGGCGCGCGCCCAGGCCGGCAACCTGAACGCCGCGCCCGGAAGGTCTACCCGCAGGCGGCTCGGCGCGGCGAAGGGGTCGCCCTGGACGTGTTCGACAGTGAGCGCGCCGCCGGCCAGCGGATAACTGCGCCCGCGCAGGTCGCGATAATGTCCGTAGGGCCGCCCGTCGATCCGCTGCAGGTCACGCGCCAGCGCGTCGCTCACGCCGACCTCCCGCACGCCGCGCTGCCCCCCGCGTACCGCCGCGGCTGCCGGTATCCGTTGCACTGAGAACTTGCCGTCGTCATACTAGATCGGCCTGCAGTATGCGCGTCCCCCAAGCGTCATGGCAAAGCGCAAGATGCCGTTCGTGCCGGGGAGATGCATGCAGGCAGGGTAATGGAGACCGATGCCGCCCGTTCACTATCGCCCCGGAGGGTTCCCGCCGGAAGCGCGGCTCGATTGGCCGACGCTGATCCCGTTGCTCGGCCCGGCCGCAGCCGCGGTGGCCCGCTACGATGGCGTGCTCGCGGCGGTGCCCCATCCGAGCGTGCTGCTCGCACCGCTCGCTACGCAGGAGGCGGTCCTCTCATCGAGGATCGAGGGCACCAGAGCGACTATGGGGGAGGTGTTTGAATACGAGGCGGGGCGCCAGTTCGAATCCCCGGCGTTACAAGGCGACATCGGTGAAATCCTGAACTACCGCCTCGCCATGCGCCGAGCCGAGACGTCGCTCCGGGAGCTTCCGCTTTGTCTTCGGGTAATTCGTGAGGCGCACAAGGTCCTGTTGGACGGCGTCCGAGGTCGCGACAAGGCGCCGGGCGAACTGCGGCGCATTCCCAACTGGATTGGACCGCCGGGGTGCACCATCGCCGACGCTACCTTCGTTCCGGTCGGAGCGGAGGAGTTGCCGCGCGCACTTTCGCGGTGGGAGCGGTACCTGCATGAGGACCCGCCGGACCGGCTCGTGCAACTTGCCATTCTGCATGCGGAGTTTGAGGCGCTGCATCCGTTTCTCGACGGCAACGGGCGCCTGGGGCGCATGTTGGTGCCGCTGTTTCTTTGGCAAAGAGGATTGATCCGTGAGCCGGCATTCTATCTCAGCGGCTACTTTGAGGAACGGCGCTCGGCCTACTACGATGGGCTGCTCGCCGTCTCGCGTGACGATGATTGGACCGGTTGGTGCAATCTGTTCCTGGAGGCGGTGCGTTGGCAGGCGGAGAGCAACTTGGCGAAGGCGCAGGGCATTCTCGACTTGTACGAGGAGATAGTGCCGCGGGTTACCGCCATGACGCGCTCTCCGAACGCCATCCCGGCGTTGCGGTGGCTGTTCGGGCGGCCCGTGTTCCGCGGCGCCGACTTCGCTGCCCTGGCCGGGTTGCCGTCACGGACTGCGCATCGGTTGCTGCGCGGCCTGCTGGAGGAGAACGTTCTGAAGACCGTGGCCGGTGGTAACGGCCGTCGTGCAACCGTACTGGGGTTTCCGGCCCTGCTCGATCTGGTCGAGGGGCGGGAGGTGTTGTGACGGCCGATGGGCCGCCAGATGGGTAAGGACAGCGCTCCGGACGGCGTCACCGCGAATCTTGTGTGCCACGTGTGGCACGTTTATTGGTTTGCGTGCCACAAACGGCGAATTGTGGCGCACAACGCCGCGTTGTCGGCCATATGTGGCACACAACGTCACACGGGCCTGCATGGAGGATGAGGGAGGCGGACGCCGGGGCGGGGCCCGCGCCCGCGCCCGGCTGCCGGCCGCGGTGCTGGGGCTGCTGCTGGCGTGGGCCGCGCCCGGCATACTCCGGGCCGACGAGGTTCAGGTTGCGGCGGCGGCCAACTTCGCGGCCGCGGCGCAGGAAATCGGCGCGCTGTTCGCCGCGGCCACCGGCCATACGGCACGGTTCAGCTTCGGCTCCAGCGGACAACTGTATGCCCAGATCGTACAGGGGGCGCCGTTCGACCTGTTCCTTGCCGCCGACCGCCGCTATCCGCAACGTCTTGTGAGCGCCGGCCACGCGGTGGCCGGCAGCCGCTTCACCTACGCCGCCGGCCGGCTGGTGCTGTTCAGCGCCGGCGCGGTGCGGGTCGACGGCCGCGCAAGCCTGGAGCGGGGCGACTTTACCCGGCTGGCCATCGCCAATCCGCAACTGGCGCCCTACGGCGCCGCCGCCGGCGAAGTGCTTGCCGCCCTCAGCCTCGCCGAGCGGCTGCGTCCCAAGCTGGTGTACGGCAACAACGTAGCCCAGACCTATCAGTTCGTGAGCACCGGGGCCGCGGAGCTGGGCTTCGTGGCCCTGGCGCAGGTCATCGGCCACGAGCGGGGCTCGCATTGGATCGTGCCGCCGGAGTTGCACTCCGCCATCGCTCAGGACGCGGTGCTGCTGCAGCGCGGCGCCGGCAATGCCGCGGCGCGCGCCTTCCTGGAGTTCCTGCGCGGCCCCGCGGCGGCGGGGGTAAAGGCGCGGTACGGCTACCGGTGAGCGCCGCGCTGTGGCCGCCGGTGCTGCTGACGCTGCAGCTCGCCGCGGTCACCACCGTCATCCTGCTGATGATCGGCACCCCCATCGCCTGGTGGCTGGCGCGCTCGCCGCGCGCCTGGAAGGAGGCGGTCGCGGCGGTGGTGGCCCTGCCGCTGGTGCTGCCGCCGACCGTGCTCGGCTTCTACCTGCTCATCGCCCTGGGTCCGGGCGGTCCGGGCGGCTGGCTCGCCGGGCTGTTTGGCGGCCGCTCCCTGGCGTTCACCTTTACCGGTCTGGTGATCGGATCGACGTGCTACTCCCTGCCGTTCGTGGTGCAGCCGATCCGCAACGCCTTCGAGGCGTTCGGCGAGCGCCCTCTGGACGTTGCCGCCACCCTGCGCGCGACGCCGTGGGATGCGTTCTGGAGCGTGGCGGTGCCCCTGGCGCGCCCCGGCCTGGTGAGCGGCGCGGTCCTCGGCTTCGCCCATACCGTGGGGGAGTTCGGCGTTGTGCTGATGATCGGCGGCAACATTCCGGGACGCACGCGGGTGTTGTCGGTCGCCGTCTACGAGTACGTGGAGACCCTGCAGTGGCGCGAGGCGCACCTGCTTGCCGGCGGCATGCTGCTGTTCGCGTTCGTGGTGATTCTCGCGGTGCGGCTGATCGAGCGGCGCAACGTGCGGTGGCGTCCGTGAGCGCTATCGAGGCGCAGTTTGCCGGTGCGGTGGGCGGTTTTCGCCTGAACGTGGCGTTGCGCTTCCCGGCGCGCGGGGTGACCGCCCTGTTCGGACCTTCCGGCAGCGGCAAGACCACCATCCTGCGCTGCATCGCCGGCCTGCAGCGGCTGCCGGGACGGCTGCTGGTTGGCGGCGAGACTTGGCAGGACGACGCGCGCGGCGTGTTCCGCCGGCCACATCAGCGGCGCCTTGGCTACGTGTTTCAGGAGGCGAGCCTGTTCCCGCACCTGTCGGTGCGCGGCAACCTGCTGTACGGTGCGCGCCGCGCCGGCGCGGCGGCGGGGCTGAGCTTCGCCGCCGCGGTGGAGATGCTGCGCCTCGCCCCGTTGCTGGACCGCTCCCCCGCCGCGCTTTCGGGCGGCGAGCGGCAGCGCGTGGCGGTGGGCCGGGCGCTGCTGTCGCAGCCGCGCCTGTTGCTGCTGGACGAGCCGCTGTCGGCGCTGGATCAGGGCGCGCGCGACGAGATCATCGCCTGCTTCGAGTTGCTGCACCGGGAGCTGTCGATCCCGATGCTGTACGTGAGCCACGACCTCGCCGAGGTGGCGCGCCTGTCCGATCATCTGGTGGTGCTGGGGTCCGGCGCCCTGCTTGCCGCCGGACCGGTGCGCGAGATCCTGGAGCGTCTCGACCTGCACCCCACCGCGCAGCGCTTCGATGCCGGGGTAGTGCTGGACGCGCAGGTGGCCGCTCATGACGCGCGTTACCATTTGAGCCGCCTGCGGCTTCGCCGCCAGACCATTGCCGTGCCCCTGATCGACGCGCCGGTGGGCGGGCAGGTGCGGCTGCGCATTCGGGCGCGCGACGTGGCGCTTGCCATCCGCCGCCCGCGCGGCATCAGCATCCGCAACGTGCTGTCGGGAACGGTGGCGGCGTTACGCGAGCAGCCGGACACGGCCTACGCGGAGGCGCTGGTGGACGTCGGCGGTGGCCGGCTGCGCGCCCGCATTACCCGCGAGGCGGCGGCCGATCTGGGGTTGAAAGTCGGGCGCCCGGTCTACGCCCTGATCAAGAGCGTGTCCCTGGAGGGGTTCGCCGGCGATTGAAGCACGCGGCGTTGCGCTCGCGGGGCGCTCCGGTGAGCGTGCCGGTCAGGGGCCGGCGGCGGAGCGTTCGACCGGCAGCCGGCGGAGGCGCTGCGCGACCCCTGAAGGTCGTCACTCCGTCTTGGCTGGCGGGCGCGGGTAGCGCGCGTCGGGCGGCTGCAGGATGCGGCGCTGGCGCTCGCTCACGGCGAGGCCGTCCGCCGCCGGGTAGGCCGCGCTCCAGGCCGCGCCGTGGTGGTTGTACTTGTAGAACAGCGTGCGGCGGTCGCCCTTGCCGGACCAGGGCAGCGGGCCGTGGGTCAACGCCTCGGTGAACAGCACGGCGGTGCCGGCCGGTCCGGTGACGCGCTCGACGAACGGCTGCAGGTCGGTCAGGTCGCGCCACTCGTCCGGCAACGGGTAGTTGCTCTTGTGGCTGCCGGGTACGCAGGCAAAGCCGCCGTCCTCGGGGCCGACGTCGGCCAGGTTGTAGGCCACGACGAACAACCCGCCGTACATCCGGCCGTTGCGAAAGTCGTAGTAGTTGATGCGGTGGAAGGGCGTGCCGCCGCCATGCAGGGTCGCGCCGATGGGACTGAGCCCGCTACGGATCACGTCCAGGTAGACGTGGTCGATGCGGAACTTCTCCCCCAGGATCTCCGTCAGGTGCGGCTCCACGCGCGGGTTGTCCAGCAGATCGACGTACGCCTGCCCCCAGCTCAGCAGCTCCCAGAACCGGTGCGTGGACTCGTCCGGCGCCATCTCCCGTTCGATCCGCTCATCCAGCGCCGCGTTCAGGGCCGCGACCTGGTCCGCGCTCAGCGCGTTCGGAATCACCAAGTAGCCCTGCAGATCAAACAAGTACCGATCTTTATCGGTCATATCGGTCATCTATTCCCCGCCATCGGCATCACCATATCGCGGACGGTCGACCAAGTCACGATCCTCGAGACCCTGCAGCAGGATGATGGGACAGGAGAGGCGGTCTCCCAGGGGCGTAGTGGTCATCCGGGTCCATCGGACCGGCGGTGTTGAAGGAACGCGTCGCGCCGCCCGGGTCGTGCATGGTGAGCATGGAGCATACCGGATAGTTTCGGTGATGCAACCGGTGGTAGACGGCGGGGTGGCGGGTATGCGACTCTCACGAGCATCGGACCATCATCATGATTGAGATTGCGAGGCACGAGATTGCGGACGTTCCCTGTGTCGTGATGCGCGACCGGCGCGTGGGCGCCGCCCCGGTGGTCGTTCACTATCATGGCTGGCGGGGCAGCAAGGGGAGCGTCGCGAACCCCGATCAGTCGCTGGTGCAACTGGCGTCGGCCGGATTTCTGATCGTGGCGTCCGATTAGCCGACCGAACGCCGCGAACGGCCACCGCGTGACCGCAACCGCAGCCGCATGACCCCCGCCGAAGTCGCGCAACGCCTCGCCACCCCCCCGGCGGGATGGCCGCCGATGAGTGACGCGCGGCTGATCGAGCGCTGGCTGCCGATTGGGGCGCTCGGGGAGGAGAGCGTCCGCGAGCGCCGGTCGATGACGGCGCTGCCCCCGACCTATTACCTGCACGTGTGGTGGGCGCGGCGCCCGCTGGTGGCGGCGCGGGCGGCGGTGCTGGCGTCGCTGCTACCGGCGGACGCGGACCGGGAGCGGTTTCTGCGCGTGTGCGGTATTCACGGCGATCCGGTGGCGGCGAAGGCGCGAATCGCGCGGGCCAACCGCACCGGGGAACGGCTGGGCGCGGCGGCATACGGGTATCCGCGGGCGTTTGGCTACACGCCGGACGCCGCCGACGAAGCGTGGTTGGCGGAGCACGCGGTGAGCGGCGCGACGATGCTCGATCCCACCGCCGGCGGCGGCAGCCTGCCGTTCGAGGCGGCGCGGCTGGGCCTGGCGACGTTGGCCAATGACCTGAATCCGGTGGCGGCGCTGATCGAGGTGGCGACGGTGCGGTGGCCGGCGCAGCACGGACTGGCGGTCAAGCACGCCGTCGAAGCGTTGGGCGCCGAGTTGGTCGGGCGCGTGCGCGAACGGCTGGCCGGCGTGTTTCCCGATGAGCCGGGCGAGCACACCCGTCCCGACGGCTACCTGTGGGCGCGGACGATCACCTGTCCGTACTGCGAGGGGCGGGTGCCGTTGGCGCCGAATTGGCGGCTGGCGCCGGACGGGACGGGGGTGCGGCTGGAGCCTGATCTCGGCGGCGGGCCGGGAGAGGCGGGCAGGGTGTGCCGGTTCCGCATCGTGCGGGAGGCGCGGGAGCAGTCGGAGGGGACGGTGGCGCGCGGGCGGGCGGCCTGTCCGTGGCCGGATTGCCGGCGGGTGATCGGCGGGGATGAGATCAAGGCGCAGGCGCAAGCCGGGCGGATGGGCGAGCAACTGTTCGCCGTGGTCTACAAGGAGCAGGTGATCACCGAGACGAAGACCGGGCGCCGGCGCGAGAAGTGGGTGCGCCGCTACCGCGCGCCGCGCCCGGAGGATGATAACTCGGCGGCGATAGCGGAGCGGCTGGCGGAAAAGCTGCCGGAGTGGGAGGCGTACAACCTGATCCCCACCGAGCAGATTCCCGAGGGCAACAATACCGCCACGCCGCTCCGCTACGGGATGCGGCGTTGGCGGGACCTGTTCTCGCCCCGGCAGCTCCTGTGCCACTGCACGGGCGTGGAGGTCTTTCGCGAGCTGCTTGAAGCCGAGCGAGTTGCCGGCGCGTTGACGCCATTGCGAGAGGCGGCCTACGGCTACCTGGCCCTGACGCTGGACAAACTCCTCAACTACAACTCCCGCATGTCGGTCTGGACGCCGACTCGGGAAGTGGTCGCCAACACGTTCAACCGGCACGACTTCGCGTTCTGCTGGTCCTACGCCGAGATGGCGCCGTTGATCGCCGGGCTCGGCTACGACTGGGCGATCCGCCAGACCGCCAAGTGCGTCCGCGAACTGGTGGCCCTGGTCCGCCCCGGCGCGGACGCCGGCGCCCTGTTCCCCGACGCCGAGACGCCCCGCCCGCCGGTGACCATCACCTGCAAGTCCGGGGACGCCCTCGACCACGTCGCCGCCGGCAGCATCGACGCGGTGGTGATGGACCCGCCCTACTACGACAACGTGATGTACGCCGAGTTGTCCGACTTCTTCTACGTCTGGCTCAAGCGCACCGCCGGCCAGGTCTTTCCCGAGCTGTTCCGCCTTCGCCTCACCGACAAGGAGAGCGAAGCGGTCGCCAACCCGGCGCGGTTCCGCGGCGAAGCGGGGGCCGGTGGCGCCGGCGCGCGGGCGCTCGCCGGGCGCGACTACCAGGAGCGGATGCAGTGGATCTTCGAGGAGATGCGGCGGGTGCTGAAGCCGAACGGGGTGATGACCTTGATGTTCACGCATAAGGCGACCGGCGCCTGGGACGCGCTCACCGGCGGGCTGATGGAAGCCGGCTTTGCGATCACCGCGTCCTGGCCGATCAACACGGAGGCGGAGGGAAGCCTGCACGTGCGCAACAAGGCGGCGGCCAACAGCACCATCTTCCTCGCCTGCCGTCCGCGCACCGCCGAACGCGAACCGGACGCAGAAAACGTCTACTGGGAGGACATCGAACCGCGCGTGGCGGACGCGGTGCGGGAGCGGGTAGCGGAGTACCAGGCCGCCGGCATCCGCGGCGTCGATCTCTACCTGGCGTGCTTCGGCCCGGCGCTGGAAGAATTCTCCCGGCACTGGCCGTTGACGCGCGGCCGGCCGCGCCCGAAGCCGCCGGAGGAAGGCCGCCGCCGCGGCCGGCAGACCGAGCTCTTGGAGGAGCCGCCCGGTCTCTACGAGGTCACCCCGGAGGACGTGCTGGACACCGCGCGGCGGGAAGTGAAGCGCTGGCGTTTGGAGCAACTGACGCACCGGCGGGCGAACGCCGACCTTGACCCGCCGACGGCGTTCTTCGTACTGGCGTGGGATGCCTTCGACGCGCCCGCGTTCGCCTACGACGAGGCGCTGCGGCTGGCGCGGGCGGTGGGAGTGGACCTGGACCGCGAAGTGGTGGGCCGGCTGGCGGAGAAGAAGGGTAGCGAGCTGCGGTTGTGGGACTCGGCGCGGCGGGCGGCGGCCGGCACGCTCGGGCCGAAGGACGGCTCGCGCGGGATGATCGACGTTCTGCACCGCGCCGCCGACCTGGGGCGCACCGCCACGCTGGGAGACGCGCGGGACATGCTGAACGACCATCTCGGAGCGCGGGAGCGGTCATTTCTGGCGGCGCTGGAAGCGGTGCTGGAGGTGCTGCCGGTGACCAGCCACTGGACCAGGATCGAGCTGCCGAGCGAGGCGGCGCCGGCCGGCGACGACTTCGAGGCGCTGTACCATCTGATGCGGCTGGAGTACGGCGACCGGATCGACGAACCCGAGCAACTCAAGCTGTGGCAGGACGCCGCGGCGGACGACGCCGCCTGACCGTGCTGACTTCGGCGCCGAAGTCGTAACGCCCGCCTACCTGCCTACCTACCAATCATCGCCTTGCGGCCATGCTTGGCCACGTGCTACCGTACCACCGGCACAAGAGGTAACAGGAGGGATCATGGCAACCGGATCCGTGTTTGAGAACAACCGCACCCAAGCGGTGCGCATTCCGGCTGAGATGCGTTTTGCCGCCGGGATCACGAAAGTAAGCGTTCGCATGGTCGGGCCCGACCGCGTGCTGTCCCCAGTCGACCGTACTTGAGACACGTTCTTTCTGGACGGGGCGCCGCCAGCCGATGACGTTCTCATCCGGCGGGGGAATCAGGGGGCACCGCAGGAGCGCGAGCCGCTTGAATGAATCGTTTCATGCTCGCAGCCCACGCCCGCAGTGAAGCGTTGACGCTGGTGACCAATAACCAACGCGAATTCGGGCGGGTGACCGGCTTGCGCACGGCCCGTTGGGTGTAACGTACCTGCGCAGGAGGTGGTTTGATGGCCGTAACCGTGAGCAAGCGCCAACACGTGCCGAGGCACGAATTCCCGGTGCTGGTGCGCCAGCTCCAAGCGCTCTCGGATGACCAGTTCTATCAGTTCTGCCGGCTCAACGACGAGCTCCGGATCGAACGGACGGCGCAGGGTGACCTGCTGATCATGTCGCCGGCCTCGTTTCATACCAGCCATCTCAACCTGCGCATTGCGAGCCAACTGGATCAGTGGGCGGAGCGCGACGGTACCGGTCTGGCCACCGAGTCGTCGGGCGGCTTCATTCTGCCCAATTCCGCGGTGGTGGCCCCCGACGCGGCGTGGATTCGCCGCGAGCGCCTGAACGCGGTGCCGCGCGAGCGGCAGGAGCGGTTCCTGCCGCTGTGCCCGGACTTCGTGATCGAGCTGCTGTCGCCTACCGACACGCTTACCAGGACGCAGGCCAAGATGCGCGAATACCTGGCCAACGGAGTACTGTTGGGTTGGTTGCTTGATCCGTTCCGGCGCCGGGTGTACGTCTACCGCCGCGGCGCGGACGAGCCTGAGGTTCTGAACGACCCCGACGCAGTTGACGGCGGCCCGGTTCTGCCCGGCTTCCGCCTTGATCTGCGCAAGGTCTGGTAGATGAACCGGGCTCACGCCAAGTGGGCGAACGGCGGCGCCGGCCGACCGTCCGCGGCAAGCGACGCGGCGCCAAGCGCTGGGCGCAAGGAGAGGATTCCGCATGAGCGAGATTGAGATAGCGCAGGAGCGCATTACCCGGATCGAGAAGATCGGGGTGGACAGCCCGCGCCCGCGCGACGTCGGCTGCAACGCCCGCAGCGGCGCGCACGGCACCGTGGTGCGCGATTCCGTGGTGCGGGTGCATACCGCCGGCGGCGCGGTGGGGGTGGGCTGGTCGCGGCTGCCGCAGGCGCAGGCCGAGTCCCTGCTCGGGCGGCGGCTCGGTGAGCTGTTCCGCCTGCCGGACGGCTCCCTGCCCGCGGGCGCGGTGCTCGACCTGCCGTTGTGGGACCTCGCCGCCCGCCTGCAGGGCGTGCCGCTGTACCGGCTGCTCGGGGCGCGCGGCAACCGCGCCGTGGAGCTCTACGACGGCTCCATCTACATCGACGACCTGAATGCAAGCGACGCCGAGGCGCAGGAGATCTTCCGCGGAGAGGTACGCACCGGCCAGCGCTACGGCTACCGCAACTTCAAGATCAAGATCGGCCGTGGCGCCCGCTGGATGCCCACCGCCGCCGGCCTGGAGCGCGACGTGCTGGTCATCCAAACCGTGCGCGAGGCCGCCGGCCCGGACGCCAAGATCATGGTGGACGCCAACAACGGCGGCACCCTCAACAGCACCAAGGACACCCTCACCGCCTGCGCCGGCGCCAACCTCTACTGGTTCGAGGAGCCGTTCGGCGAGGACCCGGCGCTCAACGCCGACCTGCGCGCCTTTATCCGCGAGCGCGGCTACGCCACCCTGGTGGCCGACGGCGAGTCCGGCCCCCCGCCGCCCACCTTTTTCGAGATGGTGGAAGCCGGCGACATCGACGTGGTGCAGCATGACTTCCGCGCCCTGGGGCTGACTTGGTGGAAGGCGACCGCGGCGCGCATCGAGCCGTGGGGCGGGCGCTGCGCCCCGCACTGCTGGGGTTCGATCATCGAACGCTACGCGCACGCCCACTTCGCCGCCTCGGTGCCCAACTTCGCGCTGCAGGAGGCGGCCCCGGCCGACACCGCCGGGGTAGTGCTGGACGGCTGGGAGCTGCGCGACGGCAAGTTGCTGGTGCCGGACACCCCCGGCGCCGGCTTTGATCTGGAGCCGGAGCTGATCGAACGCGGCGTGCGCGCCGCCGGCGGCTACCGGGTGGAGGGCTGACCCAACAAAATGAAGATTCTGATCACCGGTTCCAACGGGCGCGTCGGCGCCAACCTGGTGCGCCGGCTGCTGCCGCAGGGCCATGAGATTCGCGGCTTCGTGTACCCCGGCGACGCCAGCCGGGCGCGCAAGCTGGACGGCCTCGCCAACGTCGAGCTGATGGAGGGCGACCTGCGCGACTACGCCGCGGTGCAACGCGCGGTGCGGGGGGTGGACGCCGTGTACCACCTCGCCGCCGCCTTCGCCTCGCCGCACGACAACGTCGAGTACCTGCAGATCAACGGCCTCGGTACCCTGCACCTGTTGGAGGCGGTGCGCGCCCACGCGCCGGACCTGCGGCGGTTCGTGTACGCCTGCACCGAAGCGGTGTACTGGCGCACCGAGGACAACGGGCGCCTGTTTGAGCGCCCCATCCGCGAGCACGAGGTGAGCCACAGCAAGCTGATGCCCTACTACCTGACCAAGTGGATTGGCGAGGAGCTGTGCATGAACTACCACTACCAGTACGGCGTGCCGAGCGTCGCCTGCCGCTTCGCCACCGTGCTGGAGCCGAGCGAGCTGCTGGACGCCGAGGGCATGCCGGTGCCCTTCAGCGTCGCCTCCGCCCGCGCCCGGCTGCAGGCGCAGACCGACCCGTCCCCGGCGGCGCAGCGGGCTCTGCAAGAGCTCGACGCGGCCTGGGAGCGGGGCGAGCGCCTGCTGATCAGCCTCTGCCCCGACGGGCGTTCCTACAAGCAGGAATGGGCGGACGTGCGCGACGTCGCCAAGGGGCTGCACCTGGCGCTGGACGCCGAGGGCGCGGTGGGCGAGGCGTTCACCCTCGGCGGCCTGCTCACCGTGTGGGCGGATCTGGTGCCGCCCCTGGCCTCCCGCCTTGGCGCCCGCTATGCCGAAGTCCGCCTGCCGGCTCCCAACTACTTCGAGTTCGACCATACCAAGGTGCGCGATATTCTCGGCTACGCGCCGGATGAGGATTTTTGGAGCACGCTGGACGCGGCGCTCGCCATCCGCGCCGGGCGCGCCACCGACGTGGTCCCCACCGGCGTCCGCTACGGCGCCGCCGGCTGACGCGGTGGCCCGCCCGGCCTGCCCGGCGCGTGGCCCGCTCACCGCCGCGCCCGTCGCGCCCGCCTCGGCGCGCCCACCCCCGGCCCGCCGCCCCCACCCGCCGCGCGTTTTTTGACAGCCGCCCGAGGCGGCTCTAAGATGGGCGGCAGACCTCAAAATAGTTGCGCGGGAGCGCGGGAGGAGAGGATTGATGAACTTGAAGAAATCGCTTGCGGCAGGCGTGGTGCTGTCGATGATCGCCGCGGCGTTCGCGGTTGCCGGCGGCACCGAGGAAGGCGCGGCCGCCGCCACCACCGCCACGATGAGCGGCGGCAAGTACAACGAGGCGCCGATGCTCGCCGAGCTGGTCGCGGCCGGAGAGTTGCCGCCGGTGGACGAACGGCTGCCGGACGAGCCCAAGGTGAAGGAGGTGGTGGAGGAGATCGGCCAGTACGGCGGCACCATCAACGCCTTCGCCATCAACATGGACTCCTGGAACGACATGGGCGAGGTGATCGGCGGCAGTTCGTTCCTGCTCGACATCACCGCCGACAACGAGATCGTGCCCGACCTGGCCCAAGGCTACGAGCTGGCCGCGGACGGCAAGAGCATGACCCTGTCCCTGCGCCCCGGCACCAAGTGGTCGGACGGGCATCCGTTCACCGCCGACGACATCCTCTTCATGTTCGAGGACATGCACTGGAACGACGAGGTGAGCACCTGGAACCTGTACGGGCGCGTGAACCGCATCCGCAAGATCGACGACTACACCGTGCAGTTCGAGATGGACAATCCCTACCCGGTGCTGCCGGTGGTGATGGTCACCTGGCCGGGCGGCGAAATCGCCTCCTACGCGCCCAAGCACTACCTGCAGAAGTGGCACGTCAAGTACAACGAGGACGCCGAGGCGCTGGCCAAGGAGGAAGGATTCGACTCCTGGTGGGAGGCGTTCAACAGCCACCAGATCTTCTATCCCACCACCGACACCGATCAGCCGACCACGATGCCGTGGAAGTTCGAGAATCAGACGACGACCGTGAAGTACTTCAAGCGCAACCCCTACTTCTACCAAGTGGACGCGGCCGGCAATCAGCTTCCCTACGTGGACGACGTAGTGGTGACCGCGGTCAACAAGGAGGTGTACCAGGCCAAGATCATGTCGGGCGAAACGGACATCGCCGTGGCCCTGACCAGCATGGAAAACTACTCGCTGTACAAGGAGAACGAGCAGGCCGGCGGGTACCGGGTAATCGCCGTGCCGGGCGTCAACGCCTCCGAGGCGGCGTTCAGCATCAACCAGAACTACCCCGACCCGGCGCTGCGCGGGGTCTTCAACGACGTGCGCTTCCGGCGCGCGCTGTCCGCGGCCCTCGACCGCGAGGAAATCAACGAGACGGTCTACTTCGGCCTCGGCACGCCGCGCCAGGCGACCACGCTGCCCAACGCCAGCTTCTACAAGCCGGAGTGGGGCGAGGCGCACCCCTACCTGGCCTACGCTCCCGACACCGCCAACGAGTTGCTCGACGAGATGGGCCTCACGGCGCGCGACGCGGACGGCTTCCGCCTCGGCCCCGACGGCGAGACGATGACGCTGCTGCTGGAGTACCCGGAGTCATTCCCGGACCCGACCATGTTCGAGCTGATGAAGGAGTACTGGGAGGACGTGGGCCTGAAGATCCTGATCAAGGGCGAGCTGGCCTGGGCGCTGTTCGGTGAACGCACGCGGGCGCTCGACCACATGCTGATGGTGCATCCCTACCAGACGGTGGGCGAGATCGCGTTCCTGGTGGAGCCGTTCCGGCCGCGCGTGCACGGCGTCAAGGAGGCGCCGGCCTGGGCGAGCTGGATGAACGCCGACCGCAACGTCAACTACCTGGGCACTCAGACCATGGCCGACTACGAGGACGGCAAGTTCCCGGGCGAGGAACCGCCCGATCACATCAAGGAACAGTACTACCGCGTCGAGAAGGCGACCTCGTTCCCGCTCGGTTCCGAGGATTACAAGAAGCTGATGCAGGAGATCTACGACTACAACGCGGAGTATCTCTACCACCTGGGCACCATCGGCCTGGCGCCCAAGCTGCACGTCGTGGACAACAACCTGCGCAACGTGCCGGACCGCTTCGGCGCCGACGCCGAGCACGGCCTGGAGCTGTACTACGAGGCGCAGCAGTTCTTCTGGAAGAGGTAGCGGGGACGGCAGCGGCAACGCCGCGCCGTCGACCTGAGCGGCCGGGGGGCCGGGGCAGTGCCCCGCGCGTTGCCCCCCGGCCGCGCTGAACACGCAAAACGCCGCGCATGCTGGTCTACATCGGGCGCCGGGTACTGGTCATGATCGCGGTGATGATCGCCGTGTCGGTGGTGGCCTTCATCATCATCCAGCTTCCGCCGGGCGACTATCTCACCACCATGCTGGAGAACCTGCGCGCGCGCGGCGTCAACGTCGACGAGGAACGCATCCGTTCCCTGGAGCGGCAGTACGGGCTCGACCTGCCGCCGCACCTGCAATACTTCAAGTGGGTGTGGAACCTGCTGCAGGGCGACCTGGGCCGGTCGTTCGAGATGAATCAGCCGGTGCGCGCGCTGCTCGCCGAGCGGCTGCCGCTCACCGTGGCCATCTCGATCGTCACCCTGGTGTTCGTGTACGTGGTGTCGATCCCGATCGGTATCTATTCCGCGACTCACCAGTATTCGCCCGGTGACTACGCCTTTACGGTGGTGGGATTCGCCGGCCTGGCGACCCCGAACTTTCTGCTGGCGCTGATTCTGATGCTGATTTTGTCGCGCTTCTTCGGCATCAGCCCCGGCGGCTTGTTCTCGCTGGAATACCAGCTGGCGCCGTGGAGCCTGGCCAAGGTGTGGGACATGCTCAAGCACCTGCCGGTGCCGATCATCGTAATCGGCACCGCCGGGACCGCCGGCCTGATCCGGGTGATGCGCGGCGGCCTGCTGGACGAACTGAGCAAGCAGTACGTGATCACCGCCCGCGCCAAGGGGGTTTCCGAACCGACGCTGCTGTTCAAGTATCCGGTGCGCCTGGCGATCAACCCGATCATCAGCACCATCGGCTGGATCCTGCCCGGCATCGTGTCGGGCGAGACGATTACCGCCATCGTGCTGAGCCTGCCCACCACCGGGCCGATGCTGTACCGCGCGTTGATTTCGCAGGACACCTACCTGGCCGGCAGCACGGTGATGTTCCTGACCTTTCTGACCGTGGTCGGCACGCTGCTGTCCGACGTACTGCTGGTATGGGTGGACCCGCGCATCCGCTACGAGAGCAAGACGGTGTGAGCGTGCCGGCGCAGGCGCAGGAGATCGACCGCCGGGAGCGCGAGTACGTCGCGTCGCAGTGGCAGCTCATGTGGCGCAAGCTGCGGCGCCACAAGCTGGCCCTGTTCGGCGGCGGCTTTCTGCTGGTCTTCTACCTCGGCGCGTTGTTCTGCGAGTTCGTGGCGCCCTACGACACCGCCACGCGCCACGCCGACTACACCTTCGCGCGCCCGCAGCGGCTGCGCTTCGTGGACGCCGGCGGCCGGTTGCACCTGCGGCCCTTCGTCTACGGGCTGCAGCCGGAACGCGACCCGGTGACGTTGCGCTGGAAGTACTCGGACGACGTGGCGGTGCGCCATCCGCTGCGCTTCTTCGTGCGCGGGGTGGAGTACAAGCTGTGGGACCTGTTCCCGGCCGACCGCCACCTGTTCGGGGTGGAGGACGGCGGCGTGCTGTTCCTGTTCGGCACCGACAAGCTGGGCCGCGACGTGTTCTCGCGGGTGGTGTACGCGGGGCGCATCTCGCTCACCATCGGACTGGTGGGGGTGGCGATCAGCTTCGTGCTGGGCTGCATCCTGGGCGGGATCTCGGGGTATTACGGCGGGACCGCCGACGCGGTGATTCAGCGCATCGTGGAGTTTCTGATCTCGATCCCGACCATCCCGCTGTGGATGGCGCTGAGCGCGGCGCTGCCGCCGCTGTGGCCGTCGATACGGGTCTACTTCGGCATCACCATCATCCTCTCCATCGTCGGTTGGACCGGGCTGGCGCGGGTAGTGCGCGGGCGGCTGCTGGAGCTGCGCGAGGAGGACTTCGTGATGGCCGCCAAGATCAGCGGCACCGGCGAGGGGGCGATCATCGGGCGCCACCTGTTGCCCTCCTTCATGAGCTACCTGATCGTGAGCCTGACCCTGTCGATTCCGGGAATGATCCTGGCGGAGACCTCGCTGAGCTTTCTGGGGCTGGGCATCCGGCCGCCGTCGGTAAGCTGGGGGGCGCTGCTGGAGGACGCCCAGAACGTACGCACCATGGTGCAGAACCCCTGGCTGCTCACCCCCGGCCTGTTCGTGGTGATGGTGGTGCTGGCCTTCAACTTCCTCGGCGACGGCCTGCGCGACGCCGCCGACCCCTACAAACAGTAACCCCGCCCGCTTGGCGGCCTGCCCGCCGGAGCGCTGCCCGGCAGCGGCCCTACCTACCTGCCTGCGCCCGGTTCTTGCCGATCGTCGAGCGCTTCGATACTCTATTGTCCGAGAGTTGGGACGGCTGACGGGAGGTGACGTAGCCCAGTTTCTGCGCCGGGAACAGTCCAACGGCTGGGGTGGCGACCAGCGGTAGGCGTTCGACCCCGCCCGCCGCGCGCGGTGCGGGGTGGTCCGTCGATCCTGTTGCGCCCGTCTCGTCGTCGCGCCGCGCGGTTGCGCTTCACCGGGTAATCCGCGCATTCTCAAGCCCCGGAGGTCACGTCGCACTCCTCTATGGCAAGCAAAGCGAATTCCGGCAAAGGGCCGTCGAATCTTCTGGGCCAGCAGCGGCGGGTGAGGATCCTCGAGCTGCTGCAGGAGGAGGGCAGCGCGCGGGTGAGCGAACTCAGCCGGGTGTTTGCGGTCTCGGAACCAACCATCCGCCAGGACCTGGACCGCCTGCAGGAGGATGGGCTGATCATACGCGAGTATGGCGGCGCGTTCCTCAAGAGCATCCCCGACCAGGTTCGGAGCCTGAGCCTGCAGCACATCGAGAACATGCGGCGCAAGAGCGCGATTGGCCGCAAGGTGGCGGAGTTCATAGGTGACGGCGATACCATCATCCTGGACGCGGGTTCGACCGTTACCGAGGTTGCGAAGAACCTGGAGGACAAGCGCGGCCTGACGATCGTCACCAATGCCCTGAACATCGCGCTGCTGCTCGGAGGGCACTTCGGATTCGAGGTGATGGTCACGGGCGGGGAGTTCAAGGGGCCGACGCTGTCGCTGACCGGCGAGAAGGCCGCCGCGTTCTTCGACAAGGTCCACGTGGACAAGCTCTTCCTCGCCGCCGGCGGGATCTCCTTCGCCGCCGGCCTCACCTACCCGGGGTTCAACGACATCCACGTGAAGCGTGCGATGATCGCTTCGGCGCGGCAGGTGTATCTCGTGGCCGACTCCACCAAGCTCGGCACCTCCGCCCTTGCCGTGCTCGGCGGGTTGGACCTGATTCAGACCTTCATCACCGACGACGGCATCGGCGCCGACGAGCGCGCCGAGTTCGAGCGCCGCAGCATCGAGGTCGTCGTAGCCGCGGTCGACCGGTAAACCCGCCGGGGGCAGCGCAACAGCTCCGCAAAGCATTTCCGCATAACGACTTGCCGCAGGCGCAACCCGATCGTTGCGCATTTGCCAAGCGATCTCTTGTGACTTGGCACTTGACTTCCGCGATTCCGGCGTGGTATCGCTTCGTTTACTTACGAAAGGAGTCGATTCATGCAGTACGAGTTCCCAGCCGACCGGAAGATTCGCGTCATCGTGAATACCGACGCCAAGAACGAAGCGGACGATCAGTTCGCCATCGTGCACGCCATACTGACGCCGGCGTTCGAGTTGCACGGCGTGATTCCCGCCCACTTCGGCACCGGCAAGTCGGCGCACAGCCTGCGCGACAGCCACGACGAGACCATGCTGCTGCTCGATCTCATGGAGCTGCGCGGCCAGGTGCGCGTTGCCGACGGCGGCGAGCACGCCCTGCCCGACGAGCGCACTCCGGTCGAGTCGCCGGGCGCGCGCCTGATCATCGAGCAGGCCCTGAAGGACGATCCGCGCCCCCTGCACGTCGCCTTCTACGGTCCGCTCACCGACATGGCGTCGGCGCTGCTGTTGGAGCCGGCGATCGCCGCGCGCAACGTCGTCGTGGTCTGGATCGGCGGCGGGCGTTGGCCGCAGGGCGGCCGCGAGTACAACCTGTCCAACGACGTGAACGCCGCCAACGTCATCATGCGGTCGCGGCTCGAGGCGTGGCAGATCCCGCAACCGGTGTATCGGAGGATGCCGGTCTCCTACGCCGAGCTGTTCGACAAGGTATACCCGTGCGGCAAGATCGGCCGCTACCTCGTCGACCAACTGGTGGAGCACAACAGCCTTACGCGGCGGGCGGCGATGCCGTACCGCTCCCTGGGCGACTCCCCTTGCGTCGGCGTGCTGATGTATCCCGACTGCGGCGCCTGGAGCTGGCGTCCGGCGCCGGAGTTCGAGCCCACCATGCACTACCGCCACACGGGCCGCCACCGCCCGATTCGCGTCTACGAGGACATCGACGCGCGGTTCATCCACGAGGACTTCTTCGCCAAGCTCAAGCGCTTCGCCCGCGAGCGGGGCGAGTACGGGGAATAACCGGCCCCGAACGTGACCAATCGGGAGTTGGCGCTCAAGTCGGTCCGCTACCGCCAAACGGTGCTGCGGATCATCAGGGAGGCGGGGGCGGGCCACACCGGGGGCAGCCTGTCCTGCATCGACGTTCTCAACGTGTTGTACAACGCCGTGTTGAACGTCTCCCCGGCTACCGCTTCGGCGCCGGCGCGGGATCGGTACCTCCACAGCAAGGGTCACTCCGTCGAGGCGCTCTACGCCGTCCTCGCCGACCGCGGGTTCTTCCCAGATTCGCATCTGCGCACCTTGAGCCGCTACCGGTCGCACTTCGTCGGGCACCCGACGCGGAAGGTCAACGGCATCGAGCACAACACCGGCGCCCTGGGTCACGGCCTGTCGGTGGCCGCGGGATTGGCGCTCGCCGGCGCCAGGAGCGGGCTCGGCTACCGGGTGTTCACGCTGCTCGGCGACGGTGAGCTTACCGAGGGGTCGGTGTGGGAGGCGGCGATGGCCGCGGCTCACTATCGGCTGGACAACCTGGTGGTCATCGTCGATCGCAACGGCCTGCAGATCAGCGGGCGCACCGAGGAGGTGATGGGTCTGGAGCCGCTGGCGCAGCGGTTCTCCGCCTTCGGCCTGGAGGTGCGCGCCTGCGACGGCAATGACGTCGCGGACCTGCGCGCGGCCTTCGAGGCGGTCCCCTTTGCTCCGGGACGGCCTAGTCTGCTACTCGCCCGCACGGTAAAGGGGAAGGGGGTGAGCTTCATGGAGGACCAAGCCCGCTGGCACCACCACGTGCCGAGTGACGAGGAGCTGCGACTGGCGTTGCGGGAGCTGCGGAGTGCCGAGGCCGAGTTGCAAGCAAACGCTTGACATCGAAAGCAAGCGAATCTATAATGCGCCGAAATCATCGTAAGGAGATGTAAGGAGATGCGTATGGTCAAACCAAGCATGGTTATCGTTCCGGTGCTCCTGATGGGGGGCCTGGCCTTTGCGTCCGGCGCGGAGGAGTCGAGCGCGGGCGCTTCGCCGGGCGCCGGGGAGCTGACCTACTGGTTCTCTGCCTCGGAGCCGGAGGTGGCGTTCATACAAGCAGCCGTGGACGAGTACAACGCTCAGTCCGGCGGCCCGCACGTCCAATTCGTCGAACGCCCGGACAGCAACGAGGCGATGGCGACCGCCATCGCCGGCGGTCAGGGCCCGGACATTCTTCACTACAACCACAACACGGTGTGGTTCTTCGGGCTGGACTCGATCTACGACATCAAGGAGTTCGTCCTGGACGACGAGATCGGGCTAGCCTCCGAGTCGTTCATGCCGGCGCCGCGCATGTCGGTCAACTACGGCGGCCAGGTGATCGCGCTGCCGATCTCGTTCGGTCTCGGAGCGGTCATGTACAACGCCCGGCTGATCGAAGAGGCGGGCCTTGACGCCGGCGACCCGCCGCAGACCTGGGCCGACTTTGAAGAGTGGGCACAGGCGCTCACCATCCGTGACGGCGACGAGACGGTCCAGTGGGGCGTTACCGCGGACTCGGTGGACTGGCTGCTGCAGGAAGTGATGTTCGCCAACGGCGGCGACTGGAACAACGACGACATGTCCGAGTACGCGCCGTTCAAGGAGGAGCTGATCGGCGGAGTCGCGTGGATCGAGCGCCTGGTCAACGAGTTGCAGGTCATGCCGATCCCGCGCGGGGTTACCTGGACCGGAACGTCGCAGATGCTCGCCGGCGAACAGGGATTCGAGAACGAGACGATCGCGATGAAGATCGGATCGAGCAGTTTCGCCGGTGAGGTGGCAATGAATCCGGATCTGCGCGTTGGTCTGTTTCCGATTCCGCGCGGCCCGCTGGCCGGCGACACGGTGCGGATCAGCACCGGCTACAACGGCCTGCACGTGATGTTCAACTCCGCCGACCCGCGCGAGAGCTATCTGTTCATGAAGTGGATGGTGGAGAACAAGGCGGTGGACTACGCGCCGATCAGCACCAGCTTTCCGGCCTACGCCGAAAACCTGGATCGGTATCGCAACGATCCCACCTATTCGGCGATGGTCGATCATCTGCTGAAGAGCCCGGTGCGGCGGTTCCACGTCTTCCCCGCCCGTCTCGACGTGCGCTCGCAGGAGCCCGCGGTGGTGGAGAACGTGCTTCTGGGCCGCCTGACTCCGCGCGAGTCGGTCGAGCGGTTCAAGGAGCATGCCCGGCGGGTGTTCAGCGAGAATCGCCGCGAGCTCGACGAGTTCATTTCGATCCAGGAGCCAGTCTGGTAGAGCGGCGGACACCGGCGCCTGCCCGTACTGATACCAATAGCGGGCGGGCAGGCGCCTTCGATCATCTCGTTGCCGGGCGGCCCAACCAGGAGGTCTTTGCCGAGACGTTGCTAGAGGCCGCGCGCCGCGACCCGGCGATCCTGGTAGTCACCAGCGACTCACGCGGCTCGGCGCGGCTCCTGGAGTTCGCCAACGAGCTCCCCGAGCGCATCGTGGAGGTCGGCATCGCGGAGCAGAACGTGGTCGGCGTCGCGGCGGGTCTGGCCGCCGGGGGCTACAAGGTGGTCGCCGTCTCGCCGGCTTGCTTCCTCACCACCCGGGCGCTGGAGCAGATCAAGAACGACGTCGCCTATTCCGGCCACAAGGTAGTCCTGGTGGGTATCAGCGCAGGCGTGAGCTACGGCGCGTTGGGCTCGACCCACCACTCCCTCAACGACTTCGCGTCGCTCCGGGCGCTGCACAACCTCGACATCGTGGCGCCGGCTGACAACCGGCAGACGCGCCGGGCGGTGTTGGCTGCGCTCGACCACCCGCGGTCCCTGTACTTGCGCTTTGGCAAGCGGCCGGTCCCGGCGCTGCCCGCGGGCGCCGATCAGTTCCGCATCGGCCGCGGCGAGCGCATCGCCGAAGGCGCCGACGCCGCGCTGGTGGCCACCGGGGAGACGGTGTGGCGGGCCATGGCGGCGCGCGCTACCCTTGCGGAGGAGGGAATCTCCTGCCGGGTTCTGTGTATGCACTCCCTGCGTCCGTTCGACGGCGCCGCGCTGCTGGAGGCGGCCCGGTCGGTAGGGGCAGTCGCGTGTATCGAGGAGCACTCTGTGCACGGAGGGCTTGGCGAGCAATGCGCCGCGTTGCTCATGCAGGAAGGGGTCCGGGTTCCCTTTCGGATCATGGGGATTCCGGACGAGTACACGGTAACCGGCAGTCAGGAAGAAATTTTGTCGCACTACGGTATTTCGGCGCCGGGAATCGCCGGTGAGATTCGCCGACTGTTAGGAGGAGGAAAGAGATGGCAGAGTTGAGATTCGGAGCCGGGCTCTGGATGTTCGGTCAGTTCGTGGACCGTTACGCGACCGACGCCTACGGCCCGCCAATGACGACCCCGGACGCCATCGCGCGCGCCGGTGAGGTGGAGGGCCTTGAAGTGCTGGACGTCAACTACCCGTTCGGCGACGGCATCGGCGTCGCCGACGTCCGGGAGGCGCTGGCCCGCCACGGCCTGAGCGCCCACGCGGTGACGCCCCACCTCTACGTGCGCGAGTTCACGCGCGGGGCCTTTACCAACCCCGATCCGGCGCTGCGAGCGAAGGCGCTGGAGCGGTGCCGGGAGGCTATCGAAGTGGCGCGCCAACTCGGGGCAAAGTACGTCAAGTTCTGGCCGGGGCAGGACGGCTACGACTACCCGTTGCAGGTCGACTACGGGTGGTTGTGGGACCGGTCGGTGGGGGCGGTGCGGGAGCTTGCCAACTCCGCGCCCGACGTGCGGTTTGCGATCGAGTACAAGCTCAAGGAACCGCGCACCCACATGTTCTTCTGCAATGCGGCGACCACCATCCTGGCGATCCGGGACATGGGCGCGGACAACGTCGGCATCGTGCTCGACGTGGGCCATTCCCTGTTCGCCAAGGAGACGCCGGCGGAAGCGTTACGCCTGGCGCACCGCTTCGGCCGGCTGGCCAGCGTCGAGATCAACGACAACTGGCGCGAGTGGGACGATGACCTGGCGGCGGGGTCAATCCACCTGATCGAGACGTTGGAGGTGATGTTGACGCTGCGGGAGATCGGCTGGAGCGAGCCGCTGCTGCTGGATCAGTTTCCGTTCCGCGAAGATCCGGTGGCCGCGGCGCGCGAGAGCATTCGCACCATCCGGCAACTGGACGCGCTGGTCGACCGCATTGACCGCGACGCGCTCGCCGACGCCCAGCGCCGGCAGGACGCGCTGGCGGCCCAGCGCCTGGTCCTGGACCTGCTGCTCGCCTGAGTTCCCGTGCGCAAGCGCATCCTGGCCGTGGACCAGAGCACCGCGTCCACCAAGGGCGTGGTCTTCAACGAACGGGGCAGGGTCGTGGCCCGGGCGGCGCGCCCGCACCGGCAGCATCACCCGCAGCCCGGCTGGGCCGAGCATGACGCGGAGGAAATCTACCGGAACGTCCTCGCGGTGATCGGCGAACTGGTGCCGGGCGCGGTTGAAGCGCGGTCGCTGGCCGGCTTGGCCATCACCAATCAGCGCGAGACCGCGGTGGTGTGGGAGCGGGACTCCGGCCGCCCCGTGCACGCGGCGATAGTCTGGCAATGCATGCGCGGCGCCGAGGCGTGTCGCGAGCTGCGCGAGCAGGGGCTCGAAGAGTTGTTCCGGCAGCGCACCGGGCTGGTCCTGGATCCCTTTTTCTCGGCGAGCAAGATCGGGTGGGTGCTGGAACACGTACCCGGCGCCCGCCGGGAGGCCGAATCGGGCCGGTTGCTGGCCGGCACCATCGACAGTTGGCTGGTGTGGAAGCTCACCGGCGGCCGTGTTCACGTGACCGATTTTTCCAATGCGAGCCGCACGTTGCTGCTGGACGTTCGGCGGCGGCGCTGGGACCCGGAGCTGTGCGCGCACTTCGGCATACCGGTCGAGACGTTGCCGGCGCCGGTTCCGTCGAGCGGACTCCACGGCGAGACGACCGCCGAGGACGCATTGCCGGTTCCGCTACCGATTGCCGGCATTGCCGGCGACTCGCACGCCGCCCTGTTCGGCCAGCGCTGCTTTGCTCCCGGTGACGTGAAGGTGACGGTGGGCACCGGCTCCTCGATCATGATGAACGTGGGCGCGCAGGCGCGTGACCCCGGCCGCGGCTTGGTGAGCTCGATCGGGTGGGGAATCGGGGAGCGCGTCGACTACGTGCTCGAGGGTAACGTGCACTCGGCCGGCGACACCATCCAATGGCTGATCGAAGGACTCGAGCTGTTCGAAGACGTCGCGGAGCTTGAGCGGCTGGCCGGTTCGGTCGCCGGCAGCGGCGGCGTGTACCTCGTGCCGGCGTTCAGCGGGTTGGGAGCGCCCTACTGGGACAACGGCGCCGCCGCGGTGCTGGCCGGGATGAGCCGCGATACCACCCGCGCCCACGTGGCCCGGGCGGCCGAAGAGAGCATCGCCTTCCAGGTGCGCGACGTGCTGGAGGCGGCGTGCGCGGCAACCGGCGCGGCGCCGGCGGACCTGCAGCCGCGCTTCGACGGCGGCGCCAGCGAGAGCGACTTCCTGATGCAAACCCTGGCGGACCTGATCGGCGCGCCGTTGCTGGCGGCGCCGCACCGCGACATGTCCGCCCTTGGCGCCGCCTTCATGGCGGGCCTGGCGACCGGGGTGTGGCCGGACACCGCCCGGATCGACGCCCTTCCCGCGGCCCGGCGCCGCTTCGAGCCGGTCCTGGCCGCCGGCGAGCGGGAAGATCGCTACGCGCAATGGCTGGACACCGTGCGGCGCGCGAGGCTGCGGCCGCGATGATGGAGCAACTGCGTTCCGGGCTCACCGCGAGACGCCAGGAAATGCTCTTCGGATTCCTGTTCGCGGCCCCGGTGGTTTTGCACCTCGTCGTCTTCAAGTACTACCCGGTGCTCTATTCCATCGGTCTCAGCCTCTACCGGGGGACGCTGCTGGACCCGTTCAAGACCTTTTTCGGGTTGGGGAACTACCTGTTCGTGCTCCGCAATGACTACGCGATTCGCGGATTCCTGAATACGTTTCTGTACGGGCTCATGTACGTCCCCGGCACCGTGGTGCTGGGAATCATATTGGGCCTGCTCGTCTCCAAGGAGCGCGCCGGCAAGACTATCTTCCGGGTCGCCTACTATACGCCGGTGGTGGTCTCCATCGTCGCGGCGGTACAGGTCTGGTCGTGGGTCCTCAGTCCGAACAACTACGGCCTGGCGAACACCGCCCTGACGACGATCGGTCTGCCCGCCCTGCAGTGGTTCTATCATCCGAACACCGCGCTCGCGTCGGTGGCGATCCTGGGATTGTGGAGCGTCGGGCTCAACATGCTCATATTCCTCGCGGCCATCAAGAACATCCCGTCCGAGCTCTACGAGTCGGCCACCGTGGACGGCGCCGGCCCCTGGCGAATGTTCTGGCGGATCACGATTCCCTTGCTCATGCCTACCATCTACTTCGTGACCATCACCGCCACGATCCTTTCGCTGCGGCTCTTTGAGCCGGTCCTGCTGCTGACCGGCGGCGGTCCGCTGAACTCCACGACGACCGTTTCGTTTCAGATCTACGAGCAGGCATTTCAGTTCGCCCGCTGGGGGCGGGCGTCGGCGCAGGCGGCAATCTTCTTCTTCATCGTGCTCGGCATCACGGTGATTCAATACAAGGTGCTGCCCGAGTCGTACGAGAAGTAGGTACCGGGGAGGATTCTATGCATCAGCCCGGAGTCTACCTGCTCAGGAGGCGTCTCAACTACCTGCTGTGGTTCCTGATCTGCCTGCTGTTCCTGATCTTCTTCGTCGGTCCGTTCGTGTGGATGATCACGACCTCGTTCAAGGAGCCCGCTGACATCGTCCGCTTTCCGCCGCGCTTCCTTCCCGAGCGCTGGGTTACCGCCAACTACGTGACCATGTGGAACGAGCTGAATTGGGTGCCGATGTTCGTCAACAGCTTCTGGATCACGGGAGTGAGCGTCTACCTGCTGGTGATGGTGAGCGCGCTCGGCGGATTTGCCTTTGCGAAGCTTCGCTGGCCGCTGCGGACCTTCTGCTTCCTCCTGATCGTGGCCGGGCTGATCGTTCCGACCGAGGTAGACCTCATTCCGCGCTTCCTCATGATGACCAGTTGGGGGCTTACCGGCACCTATGTCCCCGTGATCCTGCTGATCATCGGTCAGGGCTTCCAGACGTTCATGATTCGGCAGTTCATCGGCACCATCCCGGACGACTACTTCGACGCGGCCAAGGTCGACGGGATGGGCTACGTCCGCATGTTCGTCAAGATCGTGCTGCCGCTTGCCAAGGCCGGGGTCATTACGATGGCGATCTACTCCACCTTCATGGTGTGGAACCAGTACGTCTACCCCTTGATCTACCTCACCAAGCCGCACCAGTTCACGCTGCAGCTTGGGCTCGGTCTGCTGCAGCAGCGCCTGGTCGGTCAGTTCGGCCCGCTCATGGCGGCGGCCACTATGGTCAGCTTGCCGACGCTGATCATCTATCTGCTGTTCCAGCGGCGCCTTACGAGCGGGATCGCCATGACCGGAGTAAAGGGGTAGTCAACCGTCCGCTGGCCGTGGCCGCTGCAGCGCTACTTCACCCAGGGCATCGTCCTCTCCGGCCTCAAGGGCTGAGCTGACCGGCTGGCCGGCGGGCGCGGTTCAACTCAGCTCTTCAGGCCGCCCTGCGTGAGGCCCTGCACGAAGCGCCGCTGCAGGGCCAGAAACAGCACCACGATGGGAAAGATCATCATCACGGAGGCGGCGCTGGTCAGGGTCCAGTCGCGGCCGAAGCGCACCGTAAACGCCTGGTAGCTGGTGACCACGGTGAACTTCTCGGTCTTGGTGAGGAACACGGTGGCAATGAGAAACTCGTTCCACACGTTCATCGAGTTCACCAGCGCCACGGTGAGGAACGCGGGCCAGGTCAGCGGCACCATGATCCGCCAGAAGATGCCCAGCTCCCCGGCTCCCTCGACCCGGGCCGCGTCCCGGAAGTCGTCAGGAATCTGCAGAAAGTAGGAGCGCATCAGGAAGATCGAGAACGGCGACCCCAGCGCTATGTAGATCAGGCTCACCCCCAGAAAGCTGTTCACCAGGCCGAGCCGCAGCCAGAACGAGAACAGCGGCACCAGGAAGAGTTGGATCGGCAGGCTTTGCAGCACCAGCAGGTAGACGATGAGGGCGTTCACGGCGCTTTTCGGCAGATCCAGCTTGGACATGCTGTAGGCCGCCGGCCCGCCCAGCACCAGGATGCCGCCGACGCTGCCCACCACCAACAGCAGGGTGTTTGGCACCGTGCGCGAGAAGTTGCCCCGGCTCCACGCCTGCACGAAGTTGCTCAGGTTGATGCTGCGGGGCAAACCGAGCGGATTGAGCGCCATGTCCGCCGCCGTCTTTACCGAGTTGAAGAGCAGCACCAGGATCGGATACAGCGCGAATGCCAGCAGCAGCGACAGTACCGCGTAGCTGACGAAGGCGCGGCCGCGGAGGGTGCGGTTCATATCTCCCACCCCCGCCGCCGCAGGAACACGAACACCACGATGAACACCGAGGAGATCAGACTCAACAGCAGCCCGATGGAGGTGGCGTAGCCGGCGTCGAAGCGGATGAACGCGTGCTTCATCACCAGCGTGTTGAGCACCTCCGATGACCCGGCCGGGCCGCCGCGGGTTAGCAGCCACACGTAATCGAACACCATGAAGGTCCAGATGCTGGTCATCAGAATCAGGAACATCAGCGTCGGCCGGATCCCCGGCAGGCTGATGTGCCAGAACTCCTGCCAGGCGCTGGCGCCGTCCACCCGCGCCGACTCGTACAGCTCCACCGATATGTTCTGCAGCGCCGCCAGCAGCAACAGCATGATGAACACCCACCAGCGCCAGTTGTCGATAAAGAACACCGCGGCCAGCGACGTCTCCGGGATGCCGAGAAAGGCGACGTCCAGGCCGCGAATCCCGACCGAGGCGAACTGCGCGCCGATTCCAAGGTCGGGATTGAGCAGGTTGCGCCAGATTCCCGCCACCACCACGCTCGGCAGGATGTAGGGGAGGAACAGCAGGGTGCGGAAGGTGAGGCTGGCCTTGCTGATGAACGCCATCAGCGTCGCCCCCAGCAGCGCCAGGGCAAAGGTGAACGTCGTAAAGGCGAGCCACAGCCAGTTGTGGAAGAACGCCTGCCAGAAATAGCGGTCTTCGAACAGCAGGTGGCGGAAGTTCTCCAAACCGATGAACTCGGCCGGCCCGATGCCCGACCAGTCGGTCATCGAGTAGTATACGGCGCTCACGGAGGGGCTGATTTTGACGATCAAGTGCAGCAGCAGAATCGGGACGATGAACGCCCAGGCCACCAGGCGCGTCCTGCTCATTGCCCTTCCGGGAACGCCGCCCGCCTGCGGCAGCCCGCGCGGGGCCGCCGCAGAACTCGTGCTCAAGGTGGGAAGTTAGCGGGCGGGAGCCGGCGGAACCGTGCCCTCCGCCATCTCCTCCTGGTGCAGCTCGTGCCAACCCTCCATGTACTGCTGCGCCGTGACGTCGCCGGCCCACAACCGCTCCACGTCTTCGATCATGTAGCTGTTGGTCTTGGGACCCCAGAACACCCAGGTGGTGTATCCGTAGTTGTCGGCGGCGAAGGCCTCGTTCATGGCGCCCAGCAGGTCGACGTAGCGCGGGTCCGCGCCCTGCAGGTGACGCTCGTCCACGGCCACCGACGCCGGCGCCTTGCCGTGCTCGACGAACAGCGCGCCTTGCACCTCCGAGGAGTAGTAGAAGTCGAGCAGCTTGGCGACCGCCTCGGGGTTGTCGCTGTGGGCGCTGATCGCAAAGGCGTTGCCGATGCCGACGTTGAAGATGTCGACGCCGGTGCGGGTGGGGGTGGCGGTCCACGCCCAGTCGTTGGCGTTGCCCGCGGCCTCGCCGAACTCGGTTCCGAAGCCGCCGATCGACCAGGTGCCGGAGATGCGCATCGCGGCCTCGCCGCTGCCGAACATGGCGCCGGCGGTGGCGCATGGCACGGTGTAATAGCGGTCCAGGCCGCCCATGAACCAGCCGTTCTGCTGCATGTCGGCCAGCAGCCGCATCGCCTCCACGAACACGGGGGCGTCCCAGCGTTCGTTGCCGATGATGCCCTGGTAGACGGTGGCCGGCCCGGCCCAGCCGTTGAGGAACTCACCGATGAACCATTCGTTGGTGCCGCGCCAGCACTCGTTGGCGTGCCCGAACGGAATGATGCCGGCCTGCTCGATCTGCGCGGCCACGGCGAACAGCTCGTCCATGGTGTCGGGCACCGGCCAGCCGTGCTCCTCAAACAGCGTCTTGTTGTAGTAGAGCACCAGCGTCTCGATCTCGTCCGGCAGCGCCACCGGGGCGCCGTCCACCTCGAACAGGTCCAGCGACCAGGGGGCGAAGTGTTGGTTCCAGCCGTACTGCGCGGCGAACTGGTCCAGCGGCTGCAGCAGCTTGTTGCGGCCCAACTCCAGTGCGAACGGGCCGTAGGTCATGACGAGGTCCGGCCCGGCGCCGCTGGCGAGGGCGGTGCGGGTGGCGTCGTAGTTGTTGGCGATCAGCGCCGTCTCGAAGCTGACGTTGGGGTTGGCCTCGGTAAACGGCTCCAGTACCATGCTCTGCCAGCGCGCCAGACTGGCGTCACCGTTGTTCGAGTCGATCCAGAGCTCCAGCTCCACCGAGCCTTCGGCGGCGGCTTCCAGGTCGCCGCCCGCGAACGCCGTGCCCACCGCCAGGGTGAGCGGCAACAGCATTGCAACGATCGTCTTCATGGGAGTGTCTCCTTAGTCGTTGTCGTGCGGATTTGGGGAGCGTAGCAGCCTCCGGCCCGCGGCGCAAGGAGGCGTGCGGCAGGGGGCGGCAACGCGCCCCCGCCGCACGCAAGCAGCGCCGATCTGTCTACTTGTAGCTCTCGTAGGCGGTGTTCATGATCTCCAGGTAAAGGGGCAGGCCGATCTTGTCGAGCTCGGCCAGGAAGCCGTTCCAGTCGTTATCGTCGTTGACGTCGAGGCGGCCGGTCACGAACTTGGCCGCCGACTCGTAGACGAACGAGTTCACCACCGGGCGGATTTCCGAGACCACCTTGGCGTCTTCGACGCCGAGCGCCATGCGCGGCACCCACACTTCGGGCAGGTGATCGTAGTAGACGTGCGACGAGTCGATCAGAAAGCCCTCGTAGTTGAACTCCTCGGGATCGCCGCTGGAGCCGCCGAACAGGTCGGCCGGCATGAAGAACGGCGAGGAGTGAATCCAGGCCTGCGTCTGCTGCGGCTCCAGGAACACCGCGTCGGCGCCAAGGTTGGTGTGCACCGCCGGCTTGCCGTTGATGCCGATCTCGCCCGGTTCGGCCCAGCGCCAGTCGACGCCGAACACGCCCCACCAGTTGCGCACCGAGGCCTCCCGCGAGTACATGAAGTCCAGCCACTTGTAGACCGCGGCCGGGTTGTCGGCGTCCTTGGTAATCGCCGCGCTGTCGCCGGTCTTGGGTCCCGGCGGAAAGTAGCCGGCGCTCACGTGGCCGTCGGGGCCGCGCAGCGGCGGCACCACCCGGAAGTCGCCGGAGCCGCCGGAGTAGCCGCCGCGCCAGGCGCCCAGCATGCCGCGGTGGCCGACGGTGCCGGCGCCCACCCGCGGCGGTTCGCCCTCCACCAGCGGCGCCAGCGCCGAGCGGTCGCGCGTGAACATCTCCTCGTCGATCAGCCCCTCGGCGAACAGGCTGTGCACGTAGCGCATTCCCTCGCGCCACTCCGGCTGCGTGAAGGCGGCCACGACTTCGCCGTTCTGCACGTTGAGCATGTTGCCGTCGTCGGTGTAGAGAAAGGCGTTCAGCAGGAACGGCCAGGGCCGGGTGTGCCAGCTATTGGCGAACCCGGAAAGCGGCAGCTCGTCGGCGATGCCGTTGCCGTTGGGGTCCTGGGTCTTGAACGCCCGCAGCACGGTGCGCAGCTCCTCGGTGGTGGTGGGCACTTCCAGGCCCAGCTTGTCCAGCCACACCTGGTTGATCCACATCTTCTGCGCCACGCCGCAGTGGTAGCACTCCTCGTAGGCGGTGATCACGTAGACGTTGCCGTCCGGCCCCGCGCTCTCCTTGAGGAAGTTGGGCGCCGCCTTGAGCACGTCGTTCATGTAGAAGCCGTGCTCGGCGATGATGTCGTTGAGCGGGAGGAACAACCCCTGCGAGCCGTACAGGTGCTTCTCGTCGTTGCTGATCTGCATGCCCATCATCATGTCGGGCAGCTCGGAACCGCTGTTCAGCAGCAGCGTGAACTTCGCCTTGGCGTCTTCGGAGCTGTTCACCGCGTCCCACTCCCAGTGGATGTTGGTTTGCTCCTCCATCCACTTGGTCATCTCGTTGGTCTCGAAGTCGAGAATCGTGCGGGTGTAGGACACGAAGGCGCTCATCGTGACCGGTTCCTCGAAGATCGGCACCACGCCGGGCGCCGACAGCTCGCCCATGGCCGCCGCGGCGGCCTCCTCCTCGCCGCTGGCGAACGCGCCGGCGGCGCCCACCGCGGCCAGCGCCAGCGCCAGCAGCGGGGTCAGTGACTTACGAACGATACGGGTCATCTTTTCGACCTCCTTGTAAAGTGCGGGATGGAGAGGCTCATCCCTTGAGCGATCCTATCAATACGCCCCTCACGAAATACTTCTGGACGAACGGGTAGAGCATCAGCACCGGCACGCTGGCCACCACGATCACCGCGAACTTGATCAGCTCGCGGAGCTGCGCCTGGGTCGCGTCCGAACCCGCGGAGATGGCGAACAGACTGGCGTCCATCGAGTTCACCACCAGGATGTTGCGCAGCACGATCTGCAGCGGAACCAGCCGCTGATTGTTCAGATAGATGAACGCCTCGAAGAAGGAGTTCCATTTGTACACGGCGTAGAACAACGTGTTCACCGCCACGATGGCCCCGGAAATCGGCAGCACCACGTGCCAGAAGAACTGGATGTCGCTGCTGCCGTCGATCTGCGCCGCCTCCAGCAACTCGTCGGGGACGTTCACCTGAAAGAAGGTCCGCGTGATGATCACGTTCCAGGCCGCCACCGCGGTGGGAATCAGCATCGCCCAGCGGGTGTTGATCATGCCCGCGCCGCGCACCACCAGGTAGGTGGGGATGATGCCGCCGTCGAAGATCATGGTGAACACGAACAGGAACATGTAGAGGTTGCGGCCGCGAAAGCGGCGCCGGGACACCGGGTAGGCCGCCAGCAGGGTGAGCGCCACGCTGATGGCGGTGCCGAACACGGTGTAGAAGATGGTGTTGGCGTAGCCGCGCCAGATCGTCGGGTAGTTGTAGACCCGCTCGTAGGCGATGAGCGACGGTTCTACCGGCCACAGCCAGACCTTGCCGGAGGTGACCGCGGCCGGATTGCTGAACGACGAACTGACGATGTACACCAGCGGGTAGAGGACGCCGAGCGCAATCACCGACAGCGCGATCACGTTGAACACGTCGTAGACGCGGTCCGCCTGTGAGCCGCGGATGCGCCTGCGGCCGGCGCGGGCGCCGGCGGCTTGGGTGGTGGCGGCGCTGCTCACCAGAGGCTGGCCCCGCCGAGCCGCTTGGCGATCCAGTTGCCCACCATGATCAGCGCGAAGTTGATCACCGAGTTGAACAGGCCGATCGCCGAGGCGTAGGAGAAGCGCGGGATGCCGGTGAGCCCGATCTTGTAGACGTAGGTTTGAATCACCTCGGAGCGTTCGAGGTTGAGGTCGTTCTGCATGTTGTAGACCTTCTCGAAGCCGATGTTCATGAGCTGGCCCAGGGTGAGGATGAACAGGATCACCGCGGTGGGCATGATGCCGGGAACGTCGATAAAGCGCGTGCGCTGCAGCTTGGTGGCGCCGTCGATGATCGCCGCCTCGTGCAGCTCGGGGTCGATGCCGGCCAGCGCCGCAAGGTAGATGATGGTGCCGAAGCCGGAAAACTGCCACACGTGCGACCACACGTAGATCGATTGAAACGCCTCCGGGCGGCCCATGTAGGAGACCGGCTCCATTCCCAGCGTCAGCATCAGCGGCCCGACGACCCCCACCGAAGTGGACAGGAACTGGATCAACAGCCCCACCATCACCACCGTGGAGATGAAGTAGGGGGCGTAGATGGTCATCTGCACCGCCTTGCGGAACAGGCGGTTGTTGGCGTTGTTGATCGACAGCGCCAGCAGAATCGGGATCGGAAAGGTCGCCGCCAGGGTGTAGATGCTCAGGAAGAAGGTGTTGCCGAGGATGCGCCAGAACAGGTAGGAGTCGAAGAAGCGCCGGAAGTGGTCTATCCCCACCCACGGGCTGCCCCAGATGCCCTTGGCGGCGGCGAAGTCGCGGAACGCGATCTGCGCGCCGTACATCGGCAGGTACTTGAAGATGATGAACCAGATCACCGGCAGCGCGATGATCAGGTGCAACTGGTAATCGCGCGCCAGATCGCGCAACAGCCGGGAGCCGCGCCGCGCCCGCGCGCGGCCGGTGACGATCGATTCGGACGCCATAGGTTGAGGGCCGGCCCTACCGTACCCCCGGCCGCCGCCCGCGTCCAGCCTCCACCCGTCGTCGTCGTCGCGGCTGAACCGCGGCCCTCCGGGCTCCATCCGAGGCGCGCGGCGCTCCTGACGGGGCCGCCCGCGCCGCGGTATCATGGAAGGCATGAGCAGGTTATCGTGAACGGCACCTTTCGCATCCGGGGCGGCGTCCCGCTACGCGGCGAGGTGGAGCCGATCGCCAACAAGAACGCGCTGATGGGCGCGCTGCCCGCCGCGGCGCTGGCCGGCGGCGGCATTCTGTTCCGCTCCCTCCCCGACACGCTCGACGTGCAGGGCTACCTGGAGATTCTCACCCACCTGGGCGCCAGGGTGACGGGGCGCGGCCGTGGCGCCATGCACGTGGACCCGGCGGGAATCCGCGCCGACACCATCGACCCCGCCCTCGGGCGGCGGCTGCGCGGGGCGTTTTCCCTCACCGGCCCGCTGCTGGCGCGCTTCGGCAAGGTGGAGATGCCGCTCCCCGGCGGCTGCGACCTGGGCTTCCGCGGGGTTACCACCCACCTGGACGGGTTCCGCAAGCTGGACGTCGCCGTGCGGCAGCGCGACTCCTCGGTGCTGCTCACGGCGCCCCGCGCCCACGCCGCCCACTACGACATCTGGCTGGTCGAGGCGAGCGTTTCGGCCACGCTGGACCTGGCGCTGTACGCCGCCGGCAGCGGCTTCTCGGTGACCATCAGGGACGCCGCCTGCGAGCCCCACGTGGTGGACGTGCTGCGGCTGCTGCGGCGCATGGGCGTGGAAGTGGAAGGCGAGGGCAGCAACCAAGTCACCATCCGCGGCCCCGGCCAGCCGCTCGCCGGCGCCGAGTTCGAGGCCGGCCCGGACTACGTCGACTTGGCCGGCAGCGTGGTCGCCGCGGCGGTGACCGGCGGCGACCTGACCATCCGCGGCGGCAACGTGCCGGAGTTGGTGGGGGGCATGGGCAACTGGTTCCGCGCCTTCGGGATCGAGTTGGAGCGCCGCGGCGGCGACCTGCGGGTGGCGGCCCCGGAACGGCTGCAGGTGCACGCCGAGTTTCTGCCGCTGGCCGGCCGCGCCCTGCCCAAGCTGGCGGTGCGGCCGTGGCCGGGGTTTCCGGTCGACGTGATCCCGGTGATGGTGACCCTGGCCTGCAAGAGTCACGGCGCCATCCTGTTCCAGAACTGGATGTACGAGTCGGGCTTCGACTACGTGCGCGAGCTCAACTACCTGGGCGCGGAAATCCTGATATCGGACCCGCAACGGGTGATGGTGCGCGAGCCGGCCATCACCTTCCGCGGCGGCGAAATCGCGGCGCCCTACATCATTCAGGGCACCAAGGCGATTTTTCTGGCGGCGCTGGCCGACGACGCGGAAACGGTGGTCCACGGCGTCGATCTGCTGCGGCGCCGCTACCCCACCATCTTTGAGACCTACCGCGCGCTCGGCGCCCGCATCGAGTACGCCGGGCCGGCGCGCGCGGCTCAGGCCGGCGGCTGACGCGACGGGCAGCTGGGGCGGGGCAGCAAGGGACGGCCTCAGTAGGGGCGGCTGGTACCGTCCGCCAGACGCGGCACCGGCCGCCGGCTGGCGGCGTCGTCGCACGGAAAGCGCGGCGCCAGCCGCTCATCCATCTCCACGCCCCAGCCGGGCCGTTCGCTCACGTCCACCGCGCCCGCCCGCGCCTGCGGCAGGCCGGGAAACAACTCCTCCTCGGCCGGCGACCGGAACGCCCACTCCTGGATGCCGAAGTTCTCCAGGTGCACGTCGAGGTGGACGTTGGCGGCGACTCCGATCGGCGACAGGTCGCGCGGCCCGTGCCAGGCGGTGCGCACCCCGAACGCCGAGCACAGGTGGGCCAGCCTGAGCGCCGCGCTCACGCCGCCGTAGGTGGAGACGTGGACGCGCACGAAGTCGAACAGCCGCTCCCGCACCAGCAGTTCGACTTCCAGCGGATGCACGAACAGCTCGCCCATCGCCAGCGGCACCGCGCACTGCGCCCGCAGCATGCGGAAGTAGCCCAGGTCCTCGGGCGCCACCGGGTCCTCCAGGAAGAACAGGCGGTACGGCTCCAGCGCCTTTGCCAGCCGCACCGCGTCAATCGGCGGCAGCCGCTCGTGGATATCGTGCAGCAGCTCCGCCTCCGGCGGCAGGCCTGCGCGCACGGTGGCGAACAGATCGACTACCGCACGCAGCTTCTCGGCGGGATCGAAGAACGCGGAACCGCTGCCGCCGGCGCCGAACGCCCCCGCCGCGGCGCTGGCGGACCGCGCGCCCACGCCCTCGTAACCGCCGAGCTGACACCGAATGTGGCGGAAGCCGCGCGCCCAGAACTCCTGCGCCTGCTCCAGCACCTCGCGTGGCTCGCGGCCGTTGGCGTGCACGTAGACCGCGGCGCTACCGCGGCTGCGGCCGCCCCAGAGTTGGTAGCAGGGGAGGCCGGCGGCCTTGCCCTTGATGTCCCACAGGGCCATCTCCACCGCGCTCACCGCGTTGTTGAGCACCGGACCGTTGCGCCAGTATCCGTTGTGCATGGCGCCGTGCCAGAAGTCGGTGATGGCGCTGGCGTCGCGGCCCACCGCGAACGGCTTGAGGTGGCGGTCGATGGCCGCCTCCACCGCTCGGAAGCGCTGCGTAAAGGTACCGCAGCCCCAGCCGTGCAACCCCGGCTGGTCGGTCACCACCTTGGCCACCACCAGCGGAATGCCCGCCGGCTGCACGGTATAAGTCACCACGTCCGCAATCCGCACGTGCTCAACCCCGCCCACGGACCCCGGCGTTCACCCGCAAACCGTTGCCTGCACGATGGATACGTGATCGCCATCACTGATTGGCGTCGCCTCCCACTCTCCGCCTCGGATGCGGTCGTCGTTCACGGTCATCAATACGACGTGCATCACTCTGCCTTCAGGGCTGAGGTACTCTTTAAGGCCGGGGTAGCGCTTGGTGATCTGACCGAGCAGGTCGGCCATGTCGTGGGCGCTGTCGCGTAACGGTCGACTGCCCGTCCGGAAACCGCCGTAGCGGGGAGTCACCGTAGATCGAAAAAGTGGTAACGGTTATCGCCATGCATCAACCTTCGGGGACGCTCGTATCTCCTGTCACGCCGATCTCGCCGCAGAGTTTCCAGCCCCCTGTTGGAATGCGGCCAATTATACACAGGAACAGCGGCAGCGACGAGGCCGGTCGCGAAAGAAGGCGGCGCCGCGGGCTTGACGCTAAGGTCCCACCGCATAAGCAAGCCGGTACTCCTGACGGCTCACGGCTCGGTGTCGGGCAGGCGCCGGCGATACCGGGCAAGGTCGTCATTGGTCACCGCGTCCGCAGGGGCGAGTTGATAGTGCCGTTCTGAAACCACGCTGATATCCTCCCCGTCCTGTTCAAACGACATGAGGGCGATTAGGTCCTCTCTCATCAACTGCAATCCGACCGGCCGGCAGATCAGAGAAGGCAGCTTTTCGGCGCAGACGGCGATGTCCTGCTCAATTTGCACTCGGCTGAGCCTATCGTTGCCGCCCTTTGCCTGCACCGGGACAACGTAGTGAGATCCGCTTCTGTCCACGCCGACGTAGATCTCATCCGTTTCCACCTGGCCCAATCCGCGAGCCGTCGTTCGCAAGTGATTCTGTAGCGAGTAGCAAGCGATGCCGAGAAAGATGTCAATGAGCCGGTTATACCGGACTAGCGCCAATACTGCTTGTTCGTCGCTGAACGCGTACTTGGCGATAATGCCAGGCGTTGCGTCGGGCACCTTCGTGACTGCGAGATTCGGATTCGGCGCCAACGGCTCATCAGCTACCATCACAAACCGATACCTGCTGCGCCCGGCGGATCGGATGATCCAAGTCGTACGCTCCGGAGCGGTGGCCAGTATGCTTGATGGAAGGGGCGTTCGATACCGAAAGCTGTAGATGAGATCACCCAGGTTCTTGGGAGTATCGATGCTCAGCTCATTGGCATACTTGACTATGTCCTGCCGTTCGAAAGCAACTTCTCGTTGGCCGCGCTGATAGTTTGCGTGAAAGATCGCTTCGACTATCGCTGAGTAGCGGTTCTGTCTTATCGAGGCCATTCGAGTACTACTACTTCTTCCCGGAGCTGGTCTCCGGTCGCTGTAGACATGCGGGTGCGGAACAAGTCAATGTCAACCACCCGATATCCCAAAGACTGCGCGAGATCGGCGAGCAGGTGCCCGGTGCGAATCATCACCCGCAGATAGGACGCCTGATCACCGACTACGTAGGCTAGTTTGGCGCCGCGCTTGAGCGCCTTCCTGAGTCCCGCCAAATGTTTCACCATGCCGCCAAAGTACAGCTTGGTGACCCGCGCATACTGTCGCTCGAATCCGGAAGTCTTGCCTAACTCAAGTCGGCGCCGCTCAATGTTGTGGGCGATCTCCTGGATGGCGCCATTCGTCTCAACTTGCCGGTCATCGGAGTCGCTCTTGTACACGCCGCGCGTGTTGGACCGAATGAGGGTCTTCTTGAGTGCCCGCAAGCCGCCGGCGTCATCTATCAATCCAAGGATGACCGACTCCAGCCGGGTCGTCCTGGTGTAGTCTTTTTCGTTCGGGTACGGCGGCGACGTAATGACCGTATCGATGGAGCCGTGCGGCAGAATCTCATCCGCGCACCTGGCGTCGCCGTGATACACCTGCGCGGGGACTTCGGCGCGGTCCCCGACCAGCGCCAAGTCGTCAATCATCGTCCGCATGCCTTCCAGCCAAGCGTCCACTACCGGCGCATCACGTTTGATCTTGCCGACTCCTACTTCGGGGCCGAACTTCAGATTGCCGATAGTCCGTACCAGCGCGTTGGCGAGCGCAAGGCGCGCAAGCCGCTGCTGCTGTTGATCGCCGTACGCGGCGATAGCGTCGAGCAATATCAACGTCTTGTGCAACGGCAGCGGACTGATCGAATCCTTCAACAACAGCTTGCTCCGCTCCGCAGCAAGTGTTCGCAGTTGAGCACGCGACTCTTCGCGCGCAGCAAACAACGGCAACTCTCCCCAATCGGAATGACCGCTCCGGGCCAGCGTCCGGCGCGCCGTGGCGCTCACCGCGGCGGCGTAGTCCGACAGTGCTGCCGGATCAATAGACCAGTCGAGCTTCACGGAACTGGCAAACTGCGCCATCGGGTTGGATTCGATGCCGAGACTCGCCAGCCCTCGCTTCTTGCACTCGACCAGCGTCGTGCCGGTCCCGGCAAACGGATCCAGGACGGTCCCTCCGGGATCAACTCCAAACCTGCGCAGATACTCCCTAACCAGATGCGGAGGAAACGACAGCACAAACCGATACCACTCGTGGATGGGCCGATCTTCCAGCCGCACCGCGTTCGACTGCCCGGAGGAGGTGCCGACGTCACCTCGCGGCATTGGCAGAGTTCCGGCGTGTCACTCGCCGCGCCGGTGGTCCTGTTCCGGCGGGGGCACCGGTACGGTGGTGCCGGCGGCCAGCGACTGCAGCGCGGCTTCCGCCAGCACCAGCGCGCGGCGGCCGTCCTCAAAGGTGACCGCCGGCGCGCGGCCGGTTGCCACCGCGTCGATGAAGTCGGCCAGCTCGGCGCGGTAGGCGGCGGCGTAGCGCTCCGCGAACGGCCGCAGCAGCGCCGCCGGAGCGCCCGCGCTGGCGGTCGTGTACAGGAGCGTCCGGTCGGCGTGCTGGTTCCCCGAGCTCGCCATGCCGGCGCTGCCGTGCGCTTCCAGCCGCTGGTCGTGGCCGTACGCCGCGCGCCGCGAGCAATTGACGTGGCACTGCACGCCGGAGGCCGTGGTCATCAGCACCATGGCGGTGTCGACGTCGCCGAGCGCGGCGAGTTCCGGCGTAATGCGGACGCTGCCGGCGGCGGTGACCGAGACCGGCTCCTCGGCAAGCACGAAGCGCGCCATGTCGAAGTCGTGGATCATCATGTCGCGGAACAGCCCGCCGGAGACCCGGACGTAGGAGAGCGGCGGCGGCTCCGGGTCGCGGCTGGTGATGATCACCTGGTGCAGCGCTCCGAGCGCGCCCTCCGCGACCAGGTCGCGCACCCGGCGGTGGGAGGGGTCGTAGCGGCGGTTGAAGCCGATCTGGATCGGTACTCCGCAGCCGCGCACCGCCTCCCAGCAGTGCGCGACCCGCTCCAGGCTCAGGTCGATCGGCTTTTCGCAGAACACCGCCTTACCGGCGCGCGCGGCTGCCGTGATCAGGTCGACGTGGGTGTTGGTGGAGGAGGCGATCAACGCCGCGTCCACGCCCGCGGCCAGGGCAACGGCAACGTCGTTTACCGCCCGCGCGCCGTAGCGGGCGGCGACCGCGGCGGCCGCCTCGACCGCCGGGTCGTACACGCACGTCAGGCGCGCGCCCGCGGCGGCCGCCAGATTGGCGGCGTGCATGGCGCCGATGCGCCCGGCGCCGAACAGGGCAAACCGAATCACGCGCGCCATGGTAGCACGAAACGGGCGCATGAGAGTGGGTGGGTGGCGGGGTGGGTGGGGCCGCCAAGTTGCCGGCGCGCCGGCCCCGCCCCTATACTGGCGCCCGGCGGCGGCGTGAACATCGAAGTCTTCATACTTGGCACCGGCGGGATGATGCCGCTGCCCGGGCGCGGGCTCACCTCGGTGCTGGTGCGCCGGGAGGGCGATCTGTTCCTGTTCGATTGCGGCGAGGCCACCCAGATCGCGTTTCGGCGTCTCAATCTGAAGTGGAAGAAGATCTCGCACATCTTCATCTCCCACACCCACGCCGACCACGTCACCGGGCTGCCGGGGATGCTGTCGCTGTCGTCGCAGGTGGAGCGCTCCGAGCCGCTGCACGTGTATGGGCCGCCGCGCGTGCGCGACTACATCGAGCAGAGCCTGCGCGTGCTCGACATCTACATCAACTACGAAATCGTGATCCACGAGACGCTGGCCGACGGGCCGCTGGTCGCCGGCGACGGCTTTCAGGTGCACGCCTTTCGCCTGCGCCACTCCAAGCCGTGCCTGGGCTACGCGCTGGTGGAGGATGAGCGCCCCGGCGTGTTCTTTCCGGAGCGCGCGGAGGCGCTCGGGGTGCCGCGCGGGCCGCTGTGGGGGCGGCTGCAGGGCGGCGCCGAGGTCACCCTGGACGATGGCCGCATCGTGGAGTCGGCCCAGGTGATGGGCGAGAAGCGGCGCGGGCGCAAGTTCGCGTTCGTAACCGACACGGCGATGGTTCCCGACCTGGACCGCTTCGTGGCGGACGCGGACCTGATGATCTGCGAGGGGATGTTCGCCCAGGATTTGCGCGAGAGCGCGCGCGACAAGAAGCACCTGACGGCGCGTCAGGCCGGCGCCCTGGCGCGCAAGGCGCGGGTAGGGCGCATGGGGCTGATTCACTACAGCCCGCGCTACACCGAGCGCGATCTGCGCAAGCTGTTGCGCGAGGCGCGCTCCGAGTTTTCGGGGGCGTTTCTGACCCGCGACCTGCAGGAGCTGGCGATCCCGTTCCGCGACTGAGCCGCGCCGCGCGGGCCGCCCCGGCGCGGGCGCGCCGGTCAAAGCGCCCACACCGGTCTCGGGGACGCGCCGGGCCGGCGCGTAGGCTAAGCTAACCCTGAGCGGCGCCTTCCAGCACCCGGTAGCGGGCCGGGTCAACGCGGAACGCCACCAGTTGCTGGCCGCCGGTGGCTATCGCCCGTCCGAGCGCCTGCTCCACCTCCAGCAGCAGCCGGTCGCCGTCGAGATAGCGGCCGCTGCGGTCGCCGATGCCGATGGCAATGCCCAGTCCCGCCTCCGCCGTCATCCGGCGCCACGGCTCCAATTGCGCCATGGCGGCGTCGAGATTGGTTTCCGGCAGGACCAGCGCGAACCCGGCGGCGCCGTAGGCGAAGGCCAGCTCGGGCAGCGGCGCCAGTTCGCGCGCCAGGTGCGCCAGGCGCGCGGCGCTGTCGCCGGTGGTGGCCTGCGCGGACAGCAGCACCCCCAACGCGACGCTGAGATCGGTCTGGTAGGCGGCGGCGCGCTCCAGCTCGGCCCGCAGCCGTGGTGCGAACCGCTCCTGCGGCTCCAGGCCGTAGGCGTAAGTGGTCCCCGGTTGCGCCGCCGGCGCGGCCGGCGCCGGTGCGGCGGCGGCTACGGGCGCGGCCAGCGGGGCGGCCTCGGGCTCGACGGCCGGAAATGGTGCGTCCGCGGGGTGGAGGGCGCCTGCCGGTGCGGCCGCAGGGTGCGCGGCGGCGCTCCCCGCGGGGGGCGCGCCGGGCACGGCGGGCGCGGTGCCGGCGGCGGCCGGTAAGGGCGGCGCCGGAGGCGACTCGGAGACCGGGCGCGGGGTGAGGGTCACGATCAGCAGCAGGGAGATGGCGCAGGCAAGCAGGAACGCCAGCACCAGGAACAACCCGTCGCGCACGATGCGAAAGGCGCTTTCCCTCGCTATCAGCCGGTAGGAGGCGGTGAGGGTGGCCGCCGGGTCGCCGGCGAACGGCGCCGCGAACATGGTGTGCAGGCTCGGCAGCCGCAGCCGCTGCGGCGGCCCCTCCGCCGGGTCGAACAGCGTGCGCTCCGGCGCGTAGGCGTAGAGCACTCCGCCCGGCCCGCGCAGGATCATCGCCGCGAACCCGGCGTTGCCGATCAGCCGTTGCGTTGCGTTCCCGAAGCCGGCGACTCTGTCGTTGGCGCCCATGAAGTCGGTGAGCGTGAGATTCTGCGCCAGGAAGGTGTTGGTAAGCTCGCTGTTGACCAGCTCGAAGTGAGCGGCCGCGGCGCGGCCCCCGTGCTCGCGGGTCAGGTAGAGGCGGACCGCGAGGAAGCCGATCAGGAACACCAGAAAGCCCGCCGCGGCGAGGGCGAACAACCGCAGCAGGAACCCGTGATGGGAGAGGTTCCGCTTGAAGGCATGCGCCGCCTCCGCTACGCCGAAGCTAGTCATCGAGGCCGAACTCCCGGAACAGCTTCTTGTAGGTTGCGAAGTGCTCGGACTGGGCGAACTCCCTGACCTTTTCCGGCGGCAGCGCGTCGAGCAACTGGTCAAGATAAGCGAGCACGGCGCGCACGTCCTCCCGCACCTCGTCGCTCACCGCCGCGCCGGCGCCCGCTACGGGGGCCGCCGGCGCCGGGTCGACGGCGACTTCGATGTCGGCCAGGCCGGCGGCGGCCGCGGGCGACTCGTGCTCGACCGCGAGCGCGCCGGCCGCCGGCGCCTCCTCCGCAGCCGGAACCGGCGGGCCGGCCGCGGCCAAGGGCTCCACCGTGACCGGCGCCACGGTCACGGACGGAGCAACCGGAGCGGCGGCCGGAATCGGCGGCGCCGCCGGAGCGGCGTCAGCCAATGGCTCCACGGTTACCGGCGCAGCCGAGACCGGCGCAGCCGAGACCGGCGCAACCGGAGCGGCCGCCGAAACCGGGGGCGCGGCCGCGGCGGGTTGGGCGGCGTCAGCCGGTGGTTCCACCGTTACGGGCGCAACCGCAACGGCCGCCGGCGCCTCAAGCGCCGGCGCCGGCGGTGTAGCCAGGGCGTCAGCCGGGGCGGTGTCAGCTAGCGGCTCTGCGGTGGGCGGCGCAACCGCAGCCGCGTCAGGCAATGGCTCGACCGTTACCGGGGGCAGCTCCGGCGGAGCGGCGGCGGCGGGCACCTCGAACGGCTCCGGCGCCTCGACCACCACCTGCGGCGCCTCGGTCGCGGGCGGCGCCGGGGCCGCCACGGTCGCCGGCGGCGGGCCGGCAACCGCCGCCAGGGCCTCCGCGGGAAGGGTCCGGGGGACGCGGACTGCCGCCGGCGCGGGTGGGCCCGCCACGCGGTCCAGCGCCTCCAGGGTAATGACCGGGGGCTCCTCGCCGGGGCCGGCCTCGGCGGCAAACTCCGGCGCCGGCGGCGCCGCATCGGCGGCGGGCGCCGGGGCGCTTTCAGTGCGCGCGCGCAGTTCCGCGAGTTGCCGTCCAACCGATTGCAGATCCGCGCTCAGGGACGCGAGTTGCCGTTCCAGCCTGGCCAGCGCCGCATTGGTGGCGTTGTCTCCGCCCCCGGCGGTGGCGCTGCCGCCGGCAGCCCCGCCGGGGGGAGCCGGCGTGGCCGCGGCCGCCAGGCGTTCACTCTCGCTGAGTTGGTCGAGCAGTTCTTCTTCGGCGGCGGTCAGCTCCGGGGCGGTCCTGGCGTCCGCCTCCTGGTAGGCGACCTCCACCTGCGTTGCCGCGGCCGCCAAGTCCGCACCGGCAGCCGCCGGCTGCGGCGCGGCGTGCGCCGGCGGCGGGCCGGAGGCTACGGTAACCCAGTCGCCGTAGGCTTCCAGGTTGGCGCCGGCCGCCGGATTGGGGGCATTCGCGGCGCCGGGCGGCGATCCATTCGGGACGGGGTGCGTATCGTGTTCCATAACTTCAACCGGTGCCTAAAATATCGGCGGCGCGCCCCGACAGTATGATGATTACCGGCCGATTCAAGGCATGCGGCCGGCGTGCCGTGGTTAGAAGATGAGTGAGTGTCCAGCGTCTGTTCTACTGTACCGTCGCCGGCTTCGTGGTAGCGACTCTGCTGTCCTTCCTGTTCGGCGCCTCCGGGCTGCTCAACTACCGGCGGCTGCAGGAGTACGAACGGCGCGTCGCGGCCGGCATCGCCGCCCTCGAAGAGCGGCACGCCCACCTGGAGCGGCTGCAGACCCTGTTGCGCACCGAACCGGAGTTGCTGCGCCTGCTGGCGCGGGAAGTCGGCTACTACGGCCCCGGCGAACTGATGATCAGCGTGGACCCGCAGCAACCCGATCCCCTGGCCGGCGCCGCCTCTCCCTACGCCCCCGACTTCGCCGACGTCGGCCCGCTCGTGCAGCCGCGCCACCCGCTGCCGCGCGACCCGTTCAACGTACTCGCGCTGGGCCTCTTTCTCGGCCTGGGAATGTTCGCCGTGCTGTCGTTGAAGTCGCTGTTCGAACGCCGCGCGGATCCGGCTGCCGCCGCGGACCGCCCGGGCGACCTGCCGCACGCGGTCGCCGGCAACGTAGAGGACGCAGTCGCCGCGGATACCTGGACTGCCCGCGCTCCGGCAGGCGCCGGCCCCGCCGTTACGCCCGCGGTCACGCCCGCGTCCGCCTCGGCCGCAACCATGCGCCCCGGTGGGCGGCGGCGCCCGCCGGTCGCACCGCAGCCCGCGACGGCCGCCGCGGCAGGAGCCGACGCCGGCGCCCGCCACCGGCGCCGCGGCCCGCGCTCCCGTCGCCGTGACGTCACGGTCTACCGGCTCTAGGCAGCCGTGACCAAGCTGAACCGGCATCCCCGGCACGAGGAAATCTGCGCCGTGCTGCGGCGCCGCGGCATCGTGGCGATGCGCAGCGACACCGTGTACGGCCTGCACGGAGTGGCGCCGGCTACCGGCGACCGGCTGACGGCGCTCAAGGGACGGGCGGACGGCAAGCCGCTGCTGGTGCTGGTGACCGGCGCGCGCGCCGCCGCGGCGCTTACCGGCACCCCGCCGCCTCCCGCCCTGGCGGCGCTGTGGCCCGGCCCGCTCACGCTCGTGCTGCCGGTAGTGCAGCCCGCTCCGAGCCCGGCCGCGGCCGGCGCCGCCAGCCTGGCGGTGCGGGTGCCCGCCGACCCCGCGTTGCGCGCGATCATCGCCGCGCTCGGGGCGCCGCTCTACTCGACCAGCGCCAACCGCGCCGGCGAGCCGCCGCTCGGCGACGCCGCGGCGCTGCGGGCCGCCTTCGGCGCCGGCGTGGACCTGATCGTGGACGACGGCCCGGTGAGCGCGGCGCTGCCCTCTACCATCGTGGACGCGACCGTCACGCCGGCGCGGGTGTTGCGCCCCGGCGCCGCGGCGGTCACCCCCGCCCGGCTACGCGGCGAGCTGCCGTAGCTCGAACCACCAGGCCCACTCCGCGAAGAACTCCAGGAACCGCTGCTGCAGACCGCCGAAGAACTGCCGCTCCAGGAGCGTGCCGACGCGGCCCAGGTAGCGGAAGTGCCACGGCTCGTAGTCGTAGCCGGTGTATTCCTCGTAACCCGCCGGGTAGGAGAGGGAGAAGCCGAAGCGCCAGGCGGACGCCGCCAGCCAGCGCCCGTTCGGGGTGTCGCCGTAGCCGGCGGCGATGGAGCCAAAGTCAACGGTGGTGCCCAACTGGTGCTGGGAGTGGCCGGGACGCGCCGACACCCGGTCCGCGGCCGCCTGGCCGAGTTGCTCCACGTGGCGGTCGTACAGCCCCGCCTGATAGCGGTAGGAACGGTACGCGGAGGAGACCAGGAGATCGATGCCGTCGCCGCGCGCGGCCTCGACCATCGCCAGCAGGTCGGGCATGACCAGCCGCGACAGGCGGTGCCCGGCCCGGTTGGTCGCGATCTGATAGCGCTCCAGGGCCACCAGGTCGCCGGGGGCGTAGTCACTCTCCAGCGCGTGCTGCTTGTCGACCAGCCGGTACAACGGCTGTGGCGCCGCCAGCATCTGTTGCATCAGTTCCAGGAACACCTGCGGGCGCGCGCGAACCTCCTGCGCGGCGGCCGCGTCCATTGCCTCCAGCACTTCCTCCAGGTCCGGCATGTTGATCGAGAAGGCGGGATGCAGCGGGGGAGGGGGTTCCGGTTCCGCGCACCCCGCGGCCACCACGCCAAGCGCCGCCGCCAGCAGGAGGAGCGCCAGGTACGGGCGCGCCCGCGGCCACTTGGCCGGGGCGCTCAACAAAGCCTCAAAAAAGCCTGGACACGACGCTGTCCATCGAGTCCACCGGCGTAAACAGAATGCCCTTTCTCACGTTCTCGGGAATCTCGTCGAGGTCTTTCGCGTTCGCCTGAGGCATGATGATTTCCTTTACCTTGTTGCGCTTGGCGGCTATCACTTTCTCCTTCAGTCCGCCGACCGGCAGCACCTTGCCGACCAGCGACAGCTCCCCGGTCATCGCCAGCGACTGCCGCACCTTCCGCTGCCGCACCAGCGAGAGCAGCGCGCAGGCCATCGTAATTCCCGCCGAAGGGCCGTCCTTGGGCGTCGCGCCGGCGGGAATGTGGAGGTGGATCTGATGCTCGTCAAAGTAGCCGGGTTGGACGCCGTAGCGCCCCGCCACCAGCCGCACGAAGGTGTACGCGATGTTGGCCGATTCCTGCATCACCTCGCCCATTTTGCCGGTGAGTTTGATGCCGCCGCGCCCGCGATTGGCCACCGCCTCCACCATCAACACGGCGCCGCCGAGCGCGGTCCAGGCCAGCCCCTTCACCATGCCGGGGGCGGTGATCCGGTTGCGCTCCTCCTCCACGAACAGCGGCTTGCCGAGGTAGTCGGGCAGCCGTTCGCGGGTGATCTTGAGCGGCAGCTCCAGCGTCTCCAACATCACCTGCTTGGCGATCTTGCGGTGGATTCGGTCGAGCGCCTTTTCGTAGTTGCGCACTCCGGCCTCACGCGCCCAGTTGCTCGGGATGGCGCGCAGTGATCCGGCGTCGTACTTGATCTGGTTCTTGTCCAGGCCGGAGCGGCGCAGCGACTTCGGAATCAGGTAGCGGCGCGCGATGTGGACCTTCTCCTGCTCGATGTAACCGGACAGCCGGATCACCTCCATGCGATCCAGCAGCGGCGCCGGAATGGTGTCCAGCGTGTTGGCGGTGGCAATGAACATGACCGCCGAAATGTCGAACGGAAGGTCCAGGTAGTGATCGCGAAACGCCATGTTCTGCTCGGCGTCCAGTACCTCCAGCAACGCCGACGACGGATCGCCCTGAAACGAGGCGCCGAGCTTGTCGATCTCGTCGATCATGAACACCGGGTCGCGGGCCTTGACGATGCGCAGCCCCTGAATCACCTTGCCCGGCATCGCCCCCACGTAGGTGCGGCGATGGCCCTTGATCTCGGCCTCGTCGCGCATTCCGCCCACCGAGAAGCGAAAGAACGCGCGCCCCAGGGCGCCGGCGATCGACTTGCCAACCGAGGTCTTGCCCACTCCCGGCGGCCCCACCAGACAGATGATCGAGCCGCGCCAGCTCCCTTCGCCGCTCCCGTTGGTCCCATTCGCCGTCAGCTTGCTGACCGCCAGGAACTCCAGAATCCGCTCCTTGACGTCCTCCAGGCCGTAGTGGTCGCGGTTCAACCGGCGCTGCGCGCGCAGCAGATCCACTTCCTTCGGCTCGGGATCGTTCCAGGGCAGCGCGGCGATGGTTTCCAGGTAGTTGCGGGTCACCACGAACTCGGCCGAGCTGGGGTCCATCAGCGCGAACTTGTCCATCTCGTCGTCCACGCGCTCTTTGGCTTCGCCGCGCAAGTCGAGCTTCTCGAACGCCTCCTGCAGGCGCCGGTGCTCGTTGGACTTGGCGTCGACCGGCATGCCCAACTCGGTCTTGATCGCCTTGAGCTGTTCCTTGAGAAAGTACTCACGCTGGCTCTTCTCGATCTTCTCGTTGAGCTGGTTCTGGATCTTCTTCTGGATGCGCAGCAGCTCCTGCTCTTTCTTGATGAAGACCAGCACCCTCTCCATGCGCTCCCGCACGTCCACCGTCTCCAGTATCCCCTGCTTCTCGGCGGCATCGATGTTGAGAATCGAGGCCACGAAGTCGGCAATCTTTCCGGGGTGATCGATGTTCACCATGTTGAGACGCATTTCCTCGGAGAACAGCGGGTTGTCTTCCGAGACCTGCTTCATTTCGGCGATTAGCGCGCGCGTCAGCGCCCGCACCTCAACGGAGTTCAGGTTGGTGTTGTCGAGATACTCCACCGCGGCGACCAGGGGAGGGGTTGAGCTCAGAAACTTGGCGATTCGAAAGCGCCGGAGGGTGGAGACGAAGATGTTGATGCCGCCGTCCGGCAGATTGATCTTGCGGACGATCTTGGCGGCGGTGCCGACCGAATGGAGATCGTCGCCGGTCGCCGTCTCGGGCGGTTCGGGGGCGGCCTCGGAGGAGGCTTCGGAGGCGCCGGCGGCGCGCACCAGCACCAGGCCGACGCAGCCGTCCCCGTTGAGCGCGCGGCGCACCACTTCCATGCCGCGGCCCTCCGGAATCATCATCGGCGTGAAGACGCCGGGGAACACGGGAAAATTCGGCAGCGGCAGAATCGTAAGCTTGGGCGGGAGAACCGTGTCGGCGGGGATGATTTGCCGGTGCTCCATGCGCTTCCAGAAAGTAGTGGCGCCGGCAGCTCAAGTCAAGTTGCGCGCCCGCCGTGGGACGCTGCGCCGGCCCCGCGGTTCGCGCCGGGACGGGCGGACGGCGCAGGGATGACCGCTTGTCACCCGCCCTCCGGCTCGCTCAGCCGCCTCCAACCTCAAACGGCGCAATTTCCTCGCCGGGGGGTTGCCGGGTTGTCGGGCGTGTTGCCTCATTTGTAGATCCACACGAAGCGGTACGCGGTGCCTCATTAAATATCCACCTAAAGGAGGCGGCGGTAAAGGGGGTGGGGTCCGGGGAGGGGGGACCCGTTCCTGTGGATATGTGCACCATCGTCGTGCGCCCTGCAGTGGCGTCCCCGGAAGGCGCATCACACTGTCCCGTCGTTACGTAACGGAAGGGAGACCCGGCGCGACGCTCCGGGCCGCGCCGCGCAGGCCCCGTCACCGCCAGGGTGGCGGCCCCGTCCTCAGTCACGACCGAACCCACGCGGCAACTCGATGCTCTCCAGGTCCTCCAGGTCCAGGGAGCACACGGTTTCCAGTTTCTCTCCCATCCTCGTGTCCCGCAGACTGTCGGGCAGGTTGTCCAGCCACACTTCATACTCCTCCTGGAGTTCGCGCAGGGTGCGCGCCGCTTCCTGCCAGCGCAGGGTGCGTGATCCGCGCTTCTGCGGCTGCTGGGGCCGCGCCGCCGGCTGTTGCGCCTGGCGCCGCTGGCGATAGCGGCGTTGCCGCTCCGCGTTGGTCATGGCCATCAAGTTCCTCCATTCCACTGGGCGCCGTTGCGTAACGGTGCCCCTGCCTCGATCACTTGGCTGATGAAGCCCCTCCGGGCAGCCAAGCCTTCATCCACTGTACACCCCGTTACGTAACGGCGCCCCCACCAAGCCCGGCGCCGCACCACCCGCCCGGCCGCGCTTGCCCTGCGGTCTTCAGCCGGCATCCTTCGTGGACTCCTCCCGCTGGGCGCTCAACCGCCGCAAGCGCTCAAACAACCGCTCCGCCTCCAGCCTCAGCGCCACCGGATTGAGTTCCTCAAACTGCCGCCGCAGCCGCTCCTTCACCGCCTCCGGCACCTCCGCCGCCGCCAGCACCCGCTGATACGGCGTCTGCGCCGCATCGTACTTGCGCCGCAGCCGCGCTCCCTGCCGCGTCTTCTCCACCAGCTTCTGCGACGGGTAGCAGAAATTCACCAACAGCCGCACCACCCCATAGAGCTCGTTCAGCACCTCCACCTCCCGCGCGCTCTCATGCCGCAGATAGCCGACGTGCTTGCGGACCACCTCGAAATTCTTCTGCTCCGTGAAGTTGTTGTCGTTCTTCCGCTGCGGCCGCGAGCGCGTGAAGCGAATCCCCTCCTGCCCGCAGTAGCGCGCCAGATGATGATTGATGAACTCCGTCCCGCAGTCCGTATGCAGCCCCCGCATCTCGAACGGGAACTCCTTCCGTACCCACAGCAGCGCCTGAAATACCCACTTCTGCGCCTTGTTCAGCACCGCCCGCATCTCCGTCCACTGCGTCACCCGGTCGGTCACCAGCAACGTGAACAGATGCTCGCCGCCGCCGAAGCCGCCGTCGTGCCCCACCAGGTCCGCTCCCAGCTCCCCCGGCCGTGCCTCCTTCCACTCGCTGAACGTGCGGATCGGTATCTCATGCAGCAGCCGCCGACTCGGCTTGGTGTGCGAGCGACCGCGGAGGTACAGCTTGCGCTTGTCCTCCGCCAGCAGGCGGTCCACCGTGGCCGCGCTGATGCGCTCCAGCTTGGCCCGCACCTCCGGCTCCAGGCTGATCGCGCCGAACTTCTCCAGCACCGCCAACTGGTGCCGCAGCACCCCCACCAGGCGCTTGCCGCACATCCAGCCGTAGCATTCCCAGATCCACTTCAGCGCCACGTACACCGGCTGGTCGTAGTACCGCCGCCGGGACTGGATCGGACGCCGCCGCCCGACCGTGATCCGGACCCGCTCCCCGTCCTGCCAGCAGTACACGGTGCGGCCCCAGCAGCGCAGCATCCAGCCGGCATAATGGCGCGTCCACCCGTTCAGGCTCGCCAACTGATCCAGGATCTCGCCTTTCTGGCGCCGTGATGCGCGCCGGTACTCCCGCACCCGCTCGCGGGTCACTGACTTGCGCTCCCCCATGCTGAGCCCCATCTCCTCCGACCTCCTGCCCAATCTTGGGGCAAGGTCGTTCGTGTGGATTCTTGATGAGGCACCACCGTCCCGTTCGTGTGGATTTTTAATGAGTCAATGCGTCGGGTTGATTCCGGGGCGGGGCCGCGGCTAAGGTGCGCCATGCCGTCGAGTCGGCGCCGCAACTCGATCGAGTCGGCCGTGGTGCTGAAGGCGGCGCGCATGGGCGAGATCCACCGCAGCGTCGCGTTGCTCACTCCCGAGCGCGGGGTGGTGTACGCGACCGCCCACGGCGCCGGCAAGGCGGCCAGCAAGCTCAAGGCGGCGACCATCCCCTTCGCCTGCGTTACCGCCTACCTGTATCACGATCCGGTGCGCGACTCCTTCAAGGTGACCGACGTGGAACCGCGTAACCTGCACGGCGCCATCCGCGCCGACCTGGCCAAGTTCTTTACCGCCTCGCTGTGGGTGGAGATCGTGCTGCGCAGTCACGGCGGCGGCACCGAGGCCGCGCCGCTGCACGCGCTGCTGGCGGCTTCGCTCGCCACTCTGGACGCCGCCGGCGCGGCGCAGGTCGGCGGAGTGTCCGTGCAGGTGCTGTGGCGCTGCTTGCAGCTCCTGGGCCTCGGCCCCGACCTGGAGTGCTGCGCCGGCTGCGGGCGGGCGCTGGCCGCCGACGAGGATCTGCGGCTGGCGGCGAGCGGGGAGGGCTGGTGCCGGCAGTGCGCCGCGCGCGGCCTCCCCGGCGGCGGCGGCCTCCCCGCGGCCCGGCTGCGGCTGGAGCCGGCGGCGCGGCGCTTTCTCCGGGACACCGCGCCCCTGCGCCTGGAGCAGGCCGTTCGGCACTCCTTCGCCGGCAGCGAGGGGCTGCGCCGGGTGCTGCAGCAAATGGTCCAGAACGGCCTGGAAGCGCCGCTCAAGTCGCTGCGCTGCGCGGCCGGAATCCTGTGAGCGAGCGCGCCCGTCGGGTGTTCCTGGCATTGCCGCTGCCGCCGGCCGCGCGCCGCGAACTGGAGGCGCGTTGCGCCCCGCTGCTGGCCGCGGCGCCGGTGCTGCGGCCGGTAGCGCCGGCAGGGTACCATGTAACCGTGCACTTCTTCGGTAGTCTGAGCGCCGGCGCCCTGGCGCGGGCCGGCGGCTTGTGCCGCCTCGACACGTTGCGGGAGCCGGTCCCGTTGCGCTGCCGGCTGGCGGGCCTGGGCCAGCTTCCGCCGCACGGGCCGGCGCGGGTGGCGCATGCCGTGCTTGGCGCCGGCGCCGCCGCGGTCACCGACTTTCTGATCTGGATGCGCGCCGCGGTGGCCGCGGCCGGCTTCCCGGTGGAGCGGCGGCCGCCGCTCCCGCACGTTACCGTGGCGCGGGTGGGCCGCGGCCGAAACTGGAGGCTGCGCGCGCCGGTCACCTGGCCGGGCGCCTGGTTCGTTCTCGACCGCCTGGTGCTGTTCGAGTCCCACCTCGACCGCGCCGGCGCCCGCTACGAGACGCTGGCCGCGCGGCGCCTCGGCGCGCCCTGACGCCCGGCCCGCCGTGGAGTGGTCCAAGACCGAAGTTGACGCCGCCGAGGTGAAGCGCGTTGCCGCGCGCTACGGCCTCGACCCGCTGGTGAGCTCGATTCTCCTGCGCCGCGGTCTGAGCGACCCGCGCTCGGTGCAGTACCTGCTCGAAGATGGCGCCCACTACCTGCACAATCCCTTCGCTCTGCCGAGCATCACCGCCGCGGTGCAGCGCATCATCGACGCGGTGGCCGCCGGCGAGTCGATGCTGGTGTTCGGCGACCGCGACGTGGACGGAGTGACTTCCACCGCGCTGATGGTGGAGACCCTGCAGGAGATGGGCGGCGCGGTGACTTGGCGGCTGCCAGAGGGAGATGCCCCCTACGGCCTGACGCCGGAGGTGGTGGAGGAGTTGGCCGCGGCCGGGGTTGGGCTGCTGATTCCGGTGGACTGCGGGGTCACCGCCGCGGCTGAGATTGCCGCGGCCCGGGAGCACGGCATCGACGTGGTCGTGGTGGATCATCACGAGCCGCTGGGCGAACTGCCCGAGGCGCTGGTGGTGGATCCCAAGCTGCCCGACTCCGCCTATCCGTTCCCGCATCTGTCGGCCTGCGGCGTGGTGTGGAAGCTGGCCTGGGCGTTGCGCTTCGCGCGCACCGCGCTGTTTGGCGAGACCGTGTGCCTGCTCAACCTGCGGCCGCTGAACGACAGCGTGGTAATTGAGGCGGTCAAGCTCACCAACCTGGTGCGTGACGACAGAATGTTCGCCACCGTCAACCCGGGGGCCGGCGCCGAGGCCGCGGAGCGGCTGGCGGAGTTCACCGCCGGCTGCGAAATCGTGGTCTACGACGAAGCGGTGGTGCGCCGCCTGCTGACGCGCGCCTGCGGCGCGGTCGATCTGTACGTCCATGATCTGGCGCCGGAACTGGCGGCCGTGCATCCCCCGGCCGCCGGTAAGTCGCTGCTGCAGCTCCGCGAGGGCAGCAAGCTGGCGCGCTACAGCGAAGGCACCTGCAGCGAGCTCGACCTGCTGGCGGAGATGTTCACCGTGGTGACGTTGCGCCGCCACCCGCAGTTGATGGCCGGCGGCGAGGACTCGCTCGACCTGGTGGCGCTCTCCACCATCGCCGACCTGATGCCGTTGCGCGACGAGAACCGGATCCTGGTCAAGCGCGGGTTGCGGGCGCTGAGCGCCACGCGGCGCATCGGGCTGCGCGAGCTGCTGGGGCGCGCCAATCTGTTCGGCCGCGAGCTCACCACCATCGACGTCTCGTTTCACCTGTCGCCGGTGTTGAACTCCGCCGGCCGCATGGGCGAGGCGCCGCTGGCGGTGCGCCTGCTGCTGACCGCCGACGAGGCGGAAGCGCGCGCCTTGACCGAGCAGATGGCGGAGCTCAATCAGCAGCGCCGGAACGTGGCCGACGAAGCCTGGACCCGCGCCCAGCCCGTCGCTCGCGAGAATTACGACCGTACCGGCGGCAAACTGGTGTGGGTCATCGACCGGGAACTGCCGCGCGGCGTCACCGGTCAGCTTGCGGCGCGGTTGGTGGACGCGTTTCGCGCTCCGGCAATCGTGGTGGCCGACCGCGGCGACGAGGCGTCCGGTTCGGTGCGCACCCTGCCCGGCGTGCCGGTGCCCGACCTGTTGGGGCCGATGGACGACCTGCTGCCGCGCTGGGGCGGCCACGCCATGGCCGGAGGGTTCAACCTGGCTTCCGAGCGGCTGCCGGAGTTGGCGCGGCGGCTGCTGGAGGTGGCGGAGGAGATCGACGAGGCGGAGCCTCCGCAGTCGGCGGTGCGGGCGGTGGATGCCGAGATTCCGCCCGCGTATCTCGCCCCGCAGGTGTGGCAGAGCGCGGATCTGTTCGCGCCGTTCGGCGCCGGCCACCGCCCGCTGGCGTTTCTGATGCGCCGCGTGCCGATTTTGCAGGTGGAGCTGGTGGGCAAGGGGCAGCCGGCGCACGCCAAGCTGCTGCTGGATGCCGGCGGCTACCGCTGGCCGGGGCTGTACTGGAACGCGGCCGACAAGGTGGGCACCGACTTCAAGGCCGGTGACCGGGTGGACATCGTGTTTCGGCTTACCCGCTCGCGTTACAACCAGATGGAGACCCTGCAGTTGACGATTCTGGACCTGGAACGCTGAAAGTGCCGGGGCGCGGTTGGCGGCCGCTGCTGGCGGCCGCGGCCGTGTGCGCGGCGGGCGGCGCCGGGCTGGCGGCTCAGCCGTTGGCGGTGGCGGACGGCCCCCTGCTGGAAGCGGCGCTGCTGCTGCCGGTGGTGGGGCCGGACGGGCGCCAATTCGTGGAATCCGGGTTGGCGGCGTGGTGCACGCCCGGCTCCCGCTATCAGGTGGCCGGGGGGCGGCTGGCGCCGGACACCGGGCTGTTCCTGCACTACGGCGGTCCGGGACCGCCGCCGTGGCCGCGCCTGCGGGTGCCGCGTAGCGTGACGCCGGGCGCCCCGGTGCCGGTGTTCGTGGCCAGCGCCGTACCCCTGGCCGAGCTCACGGTCAACCTGGACCTGCCGGGTGACGAGCAGATCTCGGGGCGCGGCTTCGCGGTTGCCGCGGGCGCTCCGGGTGAGTCGTGGGCGGCCCTGGTTGGGGTTCCCAGCGCCGCCGCCGAGGGCGCGGGGCGGCTGGTGGTGGCGGGGCGGAGCGCCGGCGGCGCCGCGCCGGGCGCGTTGCGGCTGCTGCTGGCGCAGCCGTTGAGCATCGGCCCGCGCGCGTTTGCGGAGGAGGAGATACCGTTGAGCGCCGAGCTGTCGTCGTTGCGGCGGACGCCGGATCCGCGGCGCGTGGAGCAGTCGCGCGAACTGTGGCGCCTGCTGACCACCTGGCGGGCGGAGGCGCACCGCCACCTGGGCGCGCTACGGCTGCCGCTGGGCGCGGTGCGGCGCACCGCCGGCTTCGGGGACCGGCGCACCTATCGCTACGCCGACGGCGGGGTGGACGTCTCCATCCACAACGGCGTCGACTTCGCGGCCCCGGAAGGCACCGCGGTGGCCGCCGCCGGGGGCGGCACGGTGATGATGGCGCGGGCGCGCATCGTCACCGGGCTCACGGTGGTGATCGAACACCTCCCCGGCGTCTACTCGCTGTACTACCACCTGGCGCGGCTGCTGGTGGAGGAAGGCCAGCGCGTGGAGGGCGGAGCCGTGCTGGGCACCGTCGGCAGCACGGGATTGGCCACCGGGCCGCATCTGCACTGGGAGGTGCGCGCCGGCGGCGTTGCCATTGACCCCGACGCGGCGGCCGCGGCGGCGCTGGTTGACACCTCCGGGGATTCCATGATTATAGTTCCGTAGTGAGTCGGGTGACTCACGGGAGGAATAGTTCATCGCACACGTAGTCGTCGGAGAAGACGAACTTCTGGAAAAAGCACTCAAGCGCTTCAAGCGGATGGTGGAGCGCGAAGGCATCGTCCGTGAGTGGAAGCGCCGCGAGTATTTTGAAAAGCCCTCGACCATCCGCAACAAGAAGCGCAAGGCGCTCGAACGCAAGCGCCTCAAGAAGCAGCGCAAGCTGGTCGCCGCCAAGAGATACTGACCCCCGCACGGCCCGGTGGGGGCCTGCCTCCCGCCGGTTCCCGGCGCGCCGCATGGCGTCGGCGGGGCGCACGCCGCGTAGCGTCTCGGCCAGTAGCGTCACGCGGCGCCCTCCAGAATCTCCCTGGCCATGACGGGTACCGCTTCGGCGTCGATCCTGCCGGCCGCGGCGTCCGCAATCAGCAGGTCGCGCGAAAGGTAGCGGTGAAACTTCTCGACGTGGACGGAGCCCATGCCGGCGGCCAGATCGTGCCCGCTTGGCGGGTCATCGTGGGCAAGCGCCTCGAGGGCGCCGAGCAGGTCGGCGCCGCCATCCTGCATGCCCGACACCTCCAGAAAGCCGTCGTGCACCATCACGTTGCAGCCTTGCAAGCGCAGTGCGAGAGCGAGGGTTGCGGTGCGGATCGATCCCTCCCAGGTGGCGACCAGGTAATGGTTGTAGCCCAGGTCGACGACGCGGCGCCGCGACAGGTCCATGCGGCGGTAGGCGGCGCGCCCCTCCCGCAGCAGCTCCGCGGCCACCGCGTCCAGATAGCGGGGCACGCCGGCCCCCTCCAGGGTCGTGCGCATCCGCCGAATCACGGCGTCGTCGATCACCCCGGCGTCGCCGGCAAACGGCGGCGGGCGGCCCGTCGCGTCTCGCGTTACCTCGATCACCTTTTCCCGGTCGTGGACCGCCCGTACGCGCCAGCGCCGCCCGGCGAAGATGATCGTCATTTCGGGCGCCAGCGGCGTGACCAGCGGAATGGTTCCGAGCGTTCGGGTGTTGAACAGAACGCGGTATTCCTCGGGGGTTTGGAACACCGCGTAGAAGCTGTAATGTTCGATGATCCGCTCGCCCACCCGGCCCAGCAGCAGGGTACCGTCGGGCGACTGCTCGATCAGCGCGACTTCCGGGGCTCCCATGCGGCGCAGGAGGCGCGCAAACAGGGCCGCGTCGACGCGCTTGAACGGGCCGCGTTGGCATAGCGCCAGAAACAACCGCTCCGCGGTCGCGCCGCCGCGTTCGGCGATGACCGAGATCACCTGATGGACCAGCGTGGAGAGATGGAGCGCCGCGGGCCGCGGCCGTTCGCACCAGCGTTCCAGCAACAGATCGACCATAGCGATCGACCGCACCAGCCCCAGACGCAGCGCGTCGACCGGATGCAGCTCCGCGCCGAGCGCGCGTTCCGTATCGTACATGCGCAGAGTGGCGGGCTGGCCGCGGCGCCCCGAGCGTCCCAGCCGCTGGCGCAGGGAGGCGACCGAAAAGGGAGCGCCGATCTGCGCAACGCAAGCGATTTCCCCGATGTCGATGCCCAGTTCCAGGGTGGAAGTGCACACCGCCGTGGTCGGCAGCCGCCCCTCCTTGAGGCGCTGCTCGACGAACATCCGATGGTCGCGCGACAGACTCGAATGGTGCGGAAAAAACTCGTTGGGCAGCCGGTGGCGTTCGGAGTTCCGGCGCAAACGATCCGCGAACTGCTCCACGTTCTGGCGCGAGCCGGCGAACAGCAGGTTGGTTCCGCCGCGCAGCCGGTCGAACAGATGGGCGGCGATCTCCGAGGTGGTACTGCGCTCCGACTCGGCGTCCTCGGTGCTGTTCCGGCCGGCCCGGTAGCCGCGCAGTTGCGCGCGCAGCGCCGGGCCCTCGGAAGCGCTCTCCAGGACGGCGACCGCGCCCGCGTCCTCGGGCCGCAGGTACTGCCGGGTGAGCTGCATGTCGCCGAGGGTCGCGGACAGGCCGACGCGGCGAATACGGCGCCCGGTTGAGAATTCCAGGCGGCTGAGCAGGGAGCGCACCTGCACGCCGCGTTCGGTATCGAGGAGCGCGTGCAGCTCGTCGATCACCACACAATCGAGGTTGCGGAACAGCCCGGGAATCTCCAGACCGCGGCGCACGAACGCCGCCTCCAGCGACTCCGGCGTGATCAGCAGTATCCCGCGCGGATTCCTGCGCGCCTTCGCCTTGACGGCGGCGGCCACGTCGCCGTGCCAGGGATGCACCGGCAGATCGATGGCCGTGCACAGATCCTGCAGGCGGCGGAACTGATCGTTGATCAGCGCCCGCAGGGGGCCCACGTACAGCAGGTTGAATCCCGCTCCCCCGGCGGCGGCGCGCAGCACCCGGGAAATCAGCGGCAGGAAGGCCGCTTCCGTCTTGCCGCCGGCGGTAGCGGCGGCAATGATCACGTCCGCATTGCCGTTCAGGAGCAGCGGAATCGAACGCTCCTGTATGTCGCGCAGCTCCGTCCACTGCTGGCGCCAGACCCAGCGCCGCACCGGTTCCGCAAGCAGCTCAAAGCCGCGCGACGGCGCCTGCGGTTCAGAGTTGGAAGTGGGCGAGGTCGCCGTCATCCGAAGGGGTTTTCGCGGCGTCCCCGGTGCCGCCGGCGCTGTCTTCGGCGGCGGCGCCGCGGTCCGGCGCGACGTCTACGGCGCCGACGAGGCTGCGCCAGTCGGTGCCGGGGTTCTGCTCCAGCACGGCAAGCAGGTTGACGAACGCCGTCACCGTGTTGCGGGGCGTGCGAAAATAGGCGTCGCCGATGCGCTCCGAACAGTGCTGCATGAACGCGTGCAGCGCCTCGTCGGGAAGCGGGTCCGCGGCGCCCTCCTGGTACACGCGGCGAACGTTGGTGAGCAGCACGAACAGATCCTCGGGCGTGAGGTTGGAGAGGCGGATGATCGGCCCCGACAGATCGACCAACCCGTCGCGCGCAAAGGTGTTTTCAGCCAGGCGCGATTGCAGCGCCTCGTAGCTGTACAGGCCGCGCCGCGTATCCATCAAGAACTCCGGGGTGCCGCCCATCAGCAGGCCGAAGCCGGCGGCGCTGCCCTGCAGCACGTCGTTCAGGATGCGCAGGATCTGTTCGTAGTTGCCGTTGCGCGCCTGGCTGCTCACCAGCTTGTACAAATTGACCATCTCGTCCAGAACCACCAGCAGGCCCTTGTAACCGGCCTCGCACACGAACGCCGAGAACAGCTTGAGATGATCGTAAACGCCGGCGTCGTCGATGATCGTGCGCACGTTGAGGGCGCCGCGGGCGTCGGTGCGGGTGGCGAATTCCGCCCGCAGCCAGCGCACGGCACTGGTCTGCAGCGCTTCGTCGCCGCGCTCGTGGCCCTGCCAATAGCGGCCGATCACGGTCGCAAAGTCGTAGCCCCCGGTCAGCTCCTCAAGGTGGGCGAGCCGGGTGCGGATGACCCGGTCGGCGGGCACGCGCTGTTCCTCGGCCTCCCGCATCGCCCGGGTCACGAACCGCTCCACCACGCTGGTCAAGGCGCCGCCGCCGGGCCGGGTGCGGGTCGAGGTGCTGCGGGTGAGCTCGGCGAACAATGAACGGGCCTGACCGCCGGTCGCGTGCAGGCGCCGGTCCGGCCCGAGGTCGGCGGACATTACTACCAAGCCCTTTTCCAGAGCGACGAGGCGGACCAGGTTGAGAAAGAAGGTCTTGCCCGAACCGTACTCGCCGATCACGAAGCGAAGCGCGGCGCCGCCGTCCCCGATGCGCTCCACGTCCTTGATCATCTCGTCCACTTCGCGGACTCGTCCCACCTGGATGTGCTGCAGGCCCAGTTTCGGCACCACGCCGGCCCGCAACGCCTGCAGGATGGTGTCGCGCTCGCGCGGTTTCAGCCGCGGCCGCGCCTTCGTGCGCCCTTCCGACTTCATGCGGCCGAGTCGTCCAGGAGCTCTGAAATAATCTCGTAGTTTCCGTCGTCTTCAATCAACGCGGCGTCGAAGCGTTCGAATGCCCACTCGTTGATCGTCTCCAACACGCCGGCGGGCATCAAGTCGAACTGCCGCGCCAGCTTGTCGAACTCCGGCGGCGTCCACGAGCGCTGCCGCAGCAACTCCTCCGCCAGCCGGCCATGCCTGGCGTCGAGGCCGGCGAAGCGCGCGTCTTGTTCCTGCTTCCGGGCCGCTTGCTCCGCTTTCCCGGAGCGCTCGGCGCGCGTTTCCGGTGCCTCTTCGGGGGCGTCGGCGAACACCGCGTGCAGCACGTTCGACACCTGCGTCGTGTCCTGCATGATCGCCGCAACCCGCTCCTGGTCGAGCACGATGGGAGCCCGCGCGTCCGCCGGGGTATCGCGCGGCGGCGCCGGGATCGCGTAACCGGTTTCCGGCCGCTGCGGCTCAAACACCGTGACCGGTTCGGCGGCCGCGGCCAGCGCGTGCAGCTCCCGGTAGATGCCGCCGGTATCGAGGTCGAGGACGCGGTACAGCTTCTGAATCGCCTTGATCTCGGCCGGGTCGACCGCGCCTTCCGCGCCAGCCACGGCAAGCGCGAGGCGCACGAGGCCGCGGCGTACCGGCTCGCCGAGTTCCCTGACCCGGCGGCGGATCGGAGCGAGGTCGGGGGGAACGGCCAGCATCCACTTGAGATTGGCCTGCAGCCTCGCTTTCTCGGCGGCGGTGAGCACCCTCGAGGACTCGAACCGCGCGTTGAGATGGCGGCGCTCGGCCTCCGATACCACGCCGTCGGCATACGCGATGAAGGTGCCCATGACCAACCCCAGCAGCGCCGCCGAGTACTCGCCGCTCACCTCTTCCGGACGCGTACTGCCCTCCGGCAGCGCGAACAGGACCACCGGTTCCCCGAACCTGGGTTTGCGCAGCGCGAAGTGGAGATCGGGCGCTAGGCCAATCGCCAGCCCGGCGAGCGCGTCGGCGGCGCCGGTCAGTTGGCGCTTGCCGATCCGCTCCGGCGCGCGGCTCTCGAGACGGGCAATGAGATCCTCGACCGGCACGACGCCGCCGCCCGCGATCCGGGCCTGCGCCCACTCCCGCAGCTCATCCAACTCGGGACAGGGAAACAGCGCGCGGACCGGAGCGGGCAACAGGGCGTGCGCCTCCATGGAGCCGCGTCCGTCCGGATTGCGCGTCAGATAACGGCTGAACTTGTTGAGTTCGTCGGCGACGTCCTCGCCAATCCGGGCAGCCTTGTCGAGCGGTACCGAGAGTCCCGATATGTCCGGAATACCGGTGGACAGTTTGACTTCGAAACTGTTGGAGGAGGAACGGTACTTCACGGTAAGAATGCGGCGCGGGGCCGCTACCTTGAGCCCGGCGGGGTAGCGTTCTCGAAATCGTCTGGCGAACAGCTCCCGAAACTCCGGCAATACCCGCTGCGCCACCGCGCGCAAGCGTCGCTCCGGACGCTCCGGATGGCTGAGCAGCCACGACAGCATCCACTCCCCGGGAACCGGTTTGGCATCTTGCAGCATACGTCCGATGGTCAAGCGCACCGCGAGCGGGATCTCGAAGCCGAACTTCTCGAATACCGGATTCAGTGCTCCAACCTCGGCCATGGTGATTCGCGCCGCTTGCAGGAAAGACTCCAGATAATTGTTTACGGAATTGCTGACCGGACCGTACACCTCGCGCAGCCGCGTCACTTCCGCGACGATCGCGCGGCGTTCGCGCCGGTCGGGACGGTCGATGAAGAATCTCCGTTCGAGGCCGTAGAAGTAGAGAAACACGTAGCCGGCGCCGTAGTTGGGATCGGAGCGCCCGCCGGCCAACCACGCGAGATAGGTCGCGCGCGAGTGGGGATCGATGGAGGAATAGTGGGGCCAGTACGGCATGGCGGCCCCGGACACGTTGTCGGCGGCATGGGCGACCGGCAACGAGGGGTCGATGAACGGGTTGTCGATGCTCCCGCGCGGGGTGCGGCCGCGCCCCACGTATACCATGCCGCCGATTTCGCGGCCGGCTACGATGACCGACTCGCCGCCCGGAATCCAGCGCGGCTTGCGCGTGGCGTGGACCGGCCGCCGACGATACATCTGCAGTTGGGACGGCTGTGGCACGGAGGTCCGCACGCGGGCCCGGCGGTTGGTTGGCGGCCGCTCGGAGTGCCCGGTTCGCTCGGGTGATTCGGCCGATCCGGGGCGCCGGTTACGGTCAGCCATGCGGCGCCGCCGGTTCCTCCGGGCTGCCGCGGCGCAACGCCGATTGCATCTGCAAGTCCGGGAAGGCGTAGACCATGCTGCCGTCGTCAAGGACCCGCAACTCGGCGTGCCCGCCGGTGACCAGCCCGTCCAGGCACTTTTTGGATTCGTCCAGGCTGTAGTATCCCTGCACCGCAATGGCGGCCGGAGTGACGTTGCCGCCGTTGGCCGCGGCCGCTCGCAACACTGCCGCCTCGAGCCGTTCGGGCCGTGCGGCAGGCCCGGGGGCCGCGGGTGTGGCGGGCGGGCCCGGCTCCTCCCCGTCGCGCGCGGTCTTGGCGGCAACCATGGAGGGGATGGTGAACAGGTCGATGAGGTTGCCGATGCCGAACAATCCCAGGGTGACCAGCCACAGGACCCCGGTGCCCGGCCTCCCCAGGTAGAACCGATGAATGCCCGAGACGCCCACGAAGCAGAGCGCCCACAATAGATAAGCTACGCCCTTGGAGGGCTGCGCGTCGTCCATGCCGTCCCCAGAGTACCGGCCGCCGCGGAATCCGCCAACCGCCTCGCCCGCCCGCCGGTTCAGGGCCGATCTAGCGGCTAACCGCTGTTCCGGTGAAGAGCGGCCGGCCCGGTCAGCGGGCCGCTTGACTTCGGCGGCGAGTGGTAGTACCTTCACCGTACCACGACGCAGGGTAGAGCAGTTGGCAGCTCGTCGGGCTCATAACCCGGAGGTCGCAGGTTCGAATCCTGCCCCTGCTATCCGTAACCGTAGCCCCGCCCTGAGCCGGGCTCAAGGCTCCCCGGCTCCCCGAGTACGCTTTCGTATGGCCGATACCACGATCAACTCGACCTGCTCGCTGGATGCGGAGTCCCTGCTCAGCGACGTGGCGCGTCTGGGGTACGTCGCGGTCCGAGGCGTTACGGCGCGCGATCAGAAGCACCGCGGCCGGTAACGCCGCCGGCACTCGACGCCCTCGACCGACTGCGGGCTTCCGCACGCGAAGCGCAACGTGTATCTTGAACGGCGGGAGGCGCGCGGACGCCGCCGAGCGAGCCGCCGGCGGCGTCCGTTCTTGAGAAGATAGCGGTGAAGGGATTCGAACCCCTGACACAGCGGATATGAGCCGCTTGCTCTAACCTACTGAGCTACACCGCCTTGGGCCCCGCGCCCACCCGTGCCTGTGCCTACGCCTGCCGGTGAGTCGCGTGGCACCTATTATAACACCTGAGCCGCCGTCCGTCGATGCCAACTTCAGCAGCAGGGCCGAAGGGCGCGGCCTGCGCCAGCGCCGCAGAAGGACGTGTTCCAGGCGGCGCTGCCGGCCCTAGGGACTGCACCCACCAACAAAACGGAAATGCGCCCGCCCGCCGTCGTCCGCCGCCGCTGCTGCGAGGCGCGGGGGACCTGCCGTGGCGAGCAGCAGCGCGGCGCATTCGGTTAGGATGGGTCCGACAGATGAAACATTCCGATTCGACTGAGGGAGGGCTGATCGAAGCCTTTACCGACGGGGGCTGCAGCGGCAACCCCGGACCGGGCGGCTGGGCCTACCACCTCACCGTGTACGCTCCCGGCGGCGGGCGGCGGGTGGCGCGCGCCCCGCTGGAAGGCTCGGGGGCCGCCCCCCGCACCACCAACAATCGCATGGAGCTGGCCGCGGTGATCGAGGCGTTGCGGGCGGTGCGCGGCCTGCCCGGGCACGCCGTGGCGCAGATCGTGGTGGTGACCGATTCCACCTACGTGCAGCAGGGCATCGTCTCCTGGATCCGCCGCTGGCGGGCCAACGGGTGGCTTACCCGGTCCCGGCAGCCGGTCAAGAACGCCGAACAGTGGCGCACTCTGGACGAGCTGGCGCAAGCCACCGGCGCGCAGTTCCGCTGGGTGCGCGGCCACGCCGGCGACCCGCGCAACGAGCGCTGCCACGCGCTGGTGCAGGCCGCCATCGCCGGCGCCCGCGGCGCGGCCCGGTCGTTCCGGTAACGCCTCCCCGGTCAGTCCCGCGCCGTTGCCGCCCGCTGCCGAAAAGCGCGGGCGACGGCGGGCCGTTGTTTCCGGTTGGAGGCTAAATTATGGACTCTCAGATATTCGGCCACGCCCCGTTCGGGGTGGATGGCGACCTGGTAGCGGTCGAAGTGGATCTGCGCCGCGGCATTCCCGGCGTGGACATCGTGGGCCTGCCCGACGACGCGGTGCGCGAGTCGCGGGAGCGCGTGCGGGTGGCGATTCGCAACAGCGGCTTTCAATTCCCGCGCGACCGGGTGTTGATCAACCTTTCCCCGGCCGGCGTGCGCAAGGTGGGCGCAGCCTATGACCTGCCGCTCGCCCTCGCGGTGCTGGTGGCGTCCGGCCAGGTGCCGGCGCCGGAGGCGCCGGTGCTGGCCTGCGGCGAGCTCAACCTGGCCGGCGCCGTGCACCCGGTGAGCGGCATCCTGACGGCGGTCTCGGCCGGCGCCCGCGCCGGGCTGGCATGGTTTCTGGTGCCCGTCGGCAACCGCCGCGAAGCGCAGGCCCTGGGCGTTGGCACGGCCATGAGCGTGACCAGCCTGACCGAGGCGGTGGACGCGCTGGGGCAGGTGCGCGCGGTAGCGGCGCCCGGCGGCCCCGCCGGCGGCCCGGCGATTCCGGCGACCACGGGACCGTCGCCGTGGCGCGGCGGCCTGGGCGAAATCACCGACATCCGCGGTCAGGCCGTGCTCAAGCGGGCGCTGGCGGTAGCGGCCGCCGGCGGCCACCACGCGCTGCTGTTCGGACCGCCCGGCAGCGGCAAGACGATGGCGGCGCGGCGGCTGGTCGGCCTGCTGCCGGCGCTGCCGTGGCAGCGCGCGCTGGGGGTCACCCGCATCCACTCCGTAGCCGGTACCCTGCCGCCGGAGCAGGGGCTGATGCGCTGGCCGCCGTTTCGGATGCCGCACCACAGCGCGTCCGCGGAAGGGGTGGTCGGGGGCGGCGCGATCCTGCGCCCCGGCGAGGTGTCGCTGGCGCACGCCGGCGTGCTGCTGCTTGACGAGGCCCCGGAGTTCGCGCGCCCGGTGCTGCAGAGCCTGCGCGAGCCGTTGGAGACCGGCCAGGTACACGTGGCGCGCGCCGGGCGCAGCGCATGCTTCCCGGCCGACTTCCAACTGGTCATGACCGCCAACCCGTGCCCGTGCGGCAACCTGGGCCGCCGGCACGCCGCCTGCATCTGCTCGGTGGCGGAGGTCAAGCACTACTGGAAGCGCCTCGGCGGCGCGCTCCTGGACCGCATCGACCTCCGCCTGCCGGTAGCCGACACGACGCCGGACGAGCTGCTCGATCCCGGTGTGGAGCGCCCCGAGGACTACGTGCAGGCCGTGCACGAGGCGCGCGCGCGGCAGCAGCGCCGCTACCGCGACTGCGGCTGGAGCCTCAACGCGCGGCTGCCGCCGGGGGAGGTGGAACGCTTCTGCCGCCTGGAGGAAGCGCAGGTCGCCCAGCTCGGGCGCGGCATGCGCCACGCCCGGCTCTCGGCGCGCGCGTTGCACGCGGTGATCAAGCTGGCGCGCACCATCGCCGACCTGGACGGCTGCGAGCGGATCGCCACCGCCCACGTGCACGAGGCCCTGCAGTACCGCCGTTACGGCGACGTAGATATTTACTGGCACTACGATTAGCAGTTTCTCCGGGGGCCCGACGCGCGTGGCCGGAGGCGCCGCGACGGCGCCGGAGCGCCGCCGGGGTACGCGGGAGGTGTCGGTGAGGCGCTGAGGTGCGCCGCGGGTGGCCGGGCGCCGGGGTGCGCGGCGGGGAACCGGCCCTCCGGCAACCGGCGCACCGGGCCGGCGGCGCATCACGCCGCGGCGAAACGTGGTACAGTGGCGGCGGATGAGGCGGTACTCCGGCCGGCAGTTGATCGCCGGCGCCGGTATTGCGGCGCTGGCCGGCGCAGGCGTCGGGCTGGCGGCGGGAATCGGCTGGTTTCCGGGGCCGCGCGCCAGCGCCGAGGCGCCGGACCGGCACCACCTGCCGGCCGGCGCGGGCGCGCCCGCCGCGGTTGCCGGCTCCGGCGCCCCGCTGCTGCCGGTGCAGTTCCGCGTCGGAACGCCCGCGGTGTCCGCCGACGAAGCCAACAACATCGCCATCTATCAGCGCTACAACGAAGCGGTCGTCAACGTCACCACCGTCACCATGGACTACCACTGGTTCCTGGACGCCATGCCCGGCTCCGGCGCCGGTTCCGGAACGATCATCGACCGCGCCGGCCACGTGGTCACCAACTACCACGTGGTCAAGGCGGCCCGGGTGGTGACCGTGACCCTGGCCGGCGGCGAGGAGCGGGAAGGCCGCCTGGTGGGCGCAGATCCCGAGACCGACCTGGCGGTGGTGCAGTTCGACCCGCGCGGCCTCGATCTCACCACCATCCCGTTCGGGCGCTCCGCCGACCTGATGGTCGGCCACAAGGTGCTCGCCATCGGCAATCCCTTCGCCCTGAGCCGCACCCTCACCACCGGCGTGATTTCGGGGCTGGGACGGCCGGTGAGCGCCGCCAACGGGTTCATCATCCGCGAGATGATCCAGACCGACGCCTCGATCAACCCCGGCAACTCGGGCGGCCCGCTGCTCAATTCGCGCGGCGAGATGATCGGCCTCAACACCACCATCATCTCGCCCACCGGCGGCTCGGTGGGAATCGGCTTCGCGGTGCCGATCGACACGGTGCGGCGGGTGCTGCCCGATCTGCTGCGCCACGGCGAGGTGCGGCGCGGCTGGATCGACGTGCGCCCGGTGCAGCTCTTTCCGCGCCTGGTGCGGGAGCTGCGCCTGCCGGTGGAGCGCGGCATCCTGATTTCGGAGGCGATTCAGGGCGGGAACGCGGCCGCGGCCGGTCTGCGCGGCGGCCGGCGCGCGGTACGCTGGGGCCGTTCGGTATTCCGCGTCGGCGGCGACGTCATCCTCGCGGTGGACGGTACCGAGACCGCCACCATCGCCGATCTGTTCAACGCGCTGGAGGACAACAAGCCGGGGCAGCGGGTACCGGTGGTGTACCAGCGCGGCGCCCGGCGCCATACCACGACGGTAACGTTGAGCCGGCGCTCGCGCCAGATTCAAGAGTATTTTTCGTAAGGAGAGGGGAGCGGAGTGCCGGCGTTCGAGGTTGTGGCAGGATATTCACCCGCCGGGGATCAGGGGCAGGCGATTGCCGCGTTGACCCGCGGCTTGGAGCAAGGTCACCGCTATCAGACCCTCAAAGGGGTCACCGGCTCCGGCAAGACCTTCTCCATGGCCAAGATCATCGAGGGCGCCCAGGTGCCGGTCCTGGTCATCTCCCACAACAAGACGCTGGCCGCCCAGCTCTACCGCGAGTTCAAGGACTTTCTGCCGCACAACGCGGTGGAGTACTTCGTCTCCTACTACGACTACTATCAGCCGGAGGCGTACGTCGCCAGCCGCGACCTGTACATCGAGAAGGATGCTTCGATCAACGACGAGATCGAGCGGTTGCGGCTGGGCGCGACCACGGCGCTGATGGAGCGGCGCGACGTGGTGGTGGTGGCCACCGTGTCGTGCATCTACGGCCTGGGGAGCCCGGACGACTACCGCGACATGCGGGTGGAACTGGCGCTGGGGGCCGAGGTGGAGCCGCGCCGCCTGATGCGGCGTCTGGTCGCGCTGCAGTACACCCGCAACGACGCGGTGCTGACGCGCGCCGGGTTCCGCAGCCGCGGCGAGGTGATCGAAGTGCTGCCGCCGCATGCCAAGGAAGCGCTGCGCGTCGAGTTCTTTGGCGACGAGATCGAACGCCTGCGCCGGATCGACCCGCTTACCGGCAACGCCCTGGCGGAGTTGGAGTTCGCCGCGGTCTATCCGGCCAAACACTTCGTCACCCCGGAGGAACGCCTGGAGCGGGCGGTGGCGTCGATCCGCGAGGAGCTGGCGGCGCGCCACGAGCAGCTCCTGCAGCAGGGCAAGCTGGTGGAGGCGCAACGCCTGCTGACGCGCTGCGAGTACGACCTCGAGATGCTGGCCGAGATCGGCTACTGCAGTGGCATCGAAAACTATTCCCGGCACCTGAGCGGGCGCCGGGAGGGTGAACGCCCGGCGGTGCTGCTCGACTTCTTTCCGCAGGACTTCCTGGTGTTCGTGGACGAGTCGCACGTGACCGTGCCGCAGGTCGGCGCCATGTACGAGGGCGACCGCTCGCGCAAGGAGTCGCTGGTGGAGCATGGCTTCCGCCTGCCCTCGGCGCTCGACAACCGCCCGCTCACCTACGGCGAGTTCGAGGGGATGCTGGAGCGGGTAGTGTACGTGTCCGCCACGCCGGCGTCCGAGGAGCTGCGCACTTCGTCACAGGTGGTCGAGCAGGTGATCCGGCCCACCGGGCTGCTCGACCCGGAGATCGAGGTGCGTCACTCCGCGGGCCAGATCGAGGACCTGTACCGGCAGATCAAGCAGCGCACGGCGCGCGGCGAGCGGACGCTGGTTACCGCCCTGACCAAGCGCATGGCGGAAGACCTGGCCGACTACCTGGCCGACATCGGGGTGCGCTGCCGCTATCTCCATTCGGAGGTGGACACCTTCGAGCGCGTCGAGATCCTGCGCGATCTGCGGGCCGGGGAGTTCGACGTGCTGGTGGGCGTCAACCTGCTCCGGGAGGGCCTGGACCTGCCGGAAGTGTCGCTGATCGCCATTCTGGACGCCGACAAGATCGGCTTCCTGCGCTCCACCACGTCGCTGATCCAGATCATCGGGCGCGCCGCGCGCAACGTGAACGGACGGGTGATCATGTACGCCGACCGCGAGTCCGATTCGATGCGCGAGGCAATCGCCGAGACCCGCCGCCGCCGCGAGCTGCAGCTCGCCTACAACGCCGAGCACGGCATTACGCCGACCACCATCATCAAGGCGGTGCAGGATCTGCTGGTGCGCAAGGCGGACGAGAAGCGGTCGGCGGAGAAGCTGGACGTGGAAGTGCTCAAGAAGCGCTTCAACGTACTGGTGCCAAAGGAGCGCCGCGCCCTGGTGCGGGCGCTGGAAAAGGAGATGCTGGAGCTGGCCAAGGACCTGGAGTATGAGCGCGCCGCGGTGATCCGCGACGAAATCGAGAAACTGCGCGAACTCGACGGGCCGGCCGCCGCGCCCGCGGCCGCTTCGGCGCCGAAGCCGGCGCGGCAGCGGGTACGCCATGCCCGCTGAGCCGGCGCCGGGGGCCGGCCGCCGCGCGGCCCGCGTCACGGCGCGCCCCGTCCCGGCCGCCGCCGCGCGGAGGCCGCACCGCGGCGGCGCCGTCACGCCGGCGTGCCCCGGCCCGGCAACCGCCGGCGGCCGGCGGCGCCGCTACGGCCGCGCCGCCGCGCTGGCCGCGCTGCTGGTGCTGGCCGCCGCGGTCACGCCCGGTTGCCGGCCGCGGGAGGCCGAGATGCAACTGCGGCTGCCGGCCACCTCGGTGGTCGCCACCAACGAGGTGCGCGGTATCGTTACCGCCGACTCGTTGCGCGTCCGCGTGCAGCCCTCGGTGCGCTCGGAGGTGCTCTCCTATCTGCGCCGCGGCGAGGTAGTGGAGGTGCTGCAGCGCGGTGAACAGCAGGAACGGATCGACGGCGCGCTCGGCTACTGGCTCGAAGTTGCCTATGAGGGCGTGCGCGGTTGGGCGTTCGGTTCGCATCTCGAGGTGCTGGCGCCGGGCGCCGCGGACGGCGAAGTGAACGCCCGCGTGCAGGCGGCCCTGAGCGGCGAGTAGCGTCCGGCCGCATGCTGACGCTGTTCCTCGACTGGGGCATCCCCATCCTGTGGGGCGCCCTGATCGGCTACTTCACCAACGCCCTGGCGATCCGCATGCTGTTCCGGCCGCTCACCAGGAAGTACGTGCTGGGGATCCCGCTTCCGCTGACGCCGGGCATCATCCCGCGGCAGCGCGCGGAGTTGGCGCGCAGCATTGGGCGGATGGTGGCGCGCGACCTGCTGTCGCCGGAAGCGGTGCGGGCGCGCCTGCGGACCGCGGCGTTCCGGCGCGCCCTGGAGGGTCAGTTCCGCAGTCTGCGGGAGGGGCTGCTGCGGCGCCCGCTGGCGGAGTTGACGGCGCGCGCCCACGGCGCGCTGCACGCCTCGGCGGAAGCCGGCGATGACGGCAGCGCCGGCGGCGGCATCGCGTGGCCTGATCTCCTGCGCCACCTGGTGCAACGGCTGGCGCTGCGGCTCACCGGCGCGCCGGCGTTCCTCAACGGGGTGCGCGCCCTGGTTCGGCGGCTGGTGGAGGACTTCGGCGCGCGGCGCCTCGGCGACCTGGTGAGCGCGGAACAGTTCACGGCGCTGGTAACCGGCACGCTGGTGCCGGCCCTGACCCGCACCGAGGTGCGGGCGCAGGCCGCCGGCCTGATCAAGGGATGGCTGCGCCGGCAGCGCGCGGCCAACGCGCCGCTGCAGAGTTTTCTGACGCCGGAGACCGCGGAGCTGCTGCTGGATCTGTTCCGGCGCAACCTGCCGGCGTTGCTCGAGGTGCTGTTCACCTGGCTGCGCGGCCCGCAGGTGCGCCGCCAACTGGAGATCTCCGGGCGCGCCATACTGCGCGACGTGCTGGACAAGCTGAACCTGATGCAGAAGGTGTTCATCAGCGCCGGTCAGTACGACCGCAGCCTGAACGAGCGCATGCCGGAGATCGTGACCGACGTGATCGACCAGGCCGAGACGGCAACCGGCGGCGACGCGGTGCGCGAGCAGATCTGCCGCGGCGCGCGGCGCGCGCTGGAGCGGTGGGGCGAGCGGAGTCTGGGCGACTTGGCCGCCGATTCGGCGGATCGGCTCGACGCCCTGGTGGACCACCTGGTCGGGCGCGTGTTCGACGCCGTCGCCGGCCGCGGCGCGGCCGACGCCGCCGCGGCGCCGGTGACGCAGGCGTGCCGGCGCTGGTACGAGCAGCAGCGGGAGGCCACCGCGGCGGAACTGGCGGGGCGCTACCTCGGCCTGCAGCCCGCGGCGGTAGCCGACCTGCTGGCCAACCACCTGCTCGGCTGGCTGGCGCGGCCGGAGACTGCCGCGCAGGCGGCGGAGCTGGTGCCGGCGCTGGCCGGCGGCGCGTCCGGGCCGCCCGCCGGCGCCGGCTCCGCCACCCTGGAGGAGGTGCTGGCGCTGCCGCCGGGCGTCGCCGAGCAGCTCGACGGCTTCCTGACGCGGCAGGCGATCAGGTTCCTGGGCGAGCGGCTCCCGGCGGTGATGGAGACCATCGACGTGCAGGCGCTGGTGGTGGCCAAGATCGACGCGCTCGACGCCCGCCAGGTGGAACGGCTCCTGCTCACGGTAATGGAGCGCCACTTGAAGTGGATCAAGCTGTTCGGCGCCCTGCTCGGCGCGGCCATCGGCGTGCTGCTGATCGTGATGCGCGCGGCCAGCCCGGCGGCCTGACCGCGCCCGGCCCGGCCGCCGCCGCCGCGGGCGCGCCGCCGGACCGGTGACTCAGGCCCGCGGCCAGCCGCCCGCGCAGCCAGCGTTCGAGGGCGTCCAGGCGGTTGCCGAGCGAGGCTTGCGCCCGCTCGCGGACAAAGTCGAAGTCCGCGGCGTGGATGGCCGCGGCTGCGTAGAACAACAGCCCCTGGTCGGTGGGGGTCACCACCAGCACGCTGCGAAAGTCGCCCTCGGCCACCAGCGGCAGAATGCTCCACCACATGAAGGTGAGGTTGCGGATCAGCATGGCAAGGCTCGCTCCGTCGAACCGGAAGTCGGCCTGATATACGTTGCTGCCGAAGGAGGAGTCTTCCTGCTCCATGAACAACGAAGAGTGGCGCGGCACGCTGCTCGCCACCGGGTCGGGCTGTGGAGTACGGTCGGCCGGGCCGACAATTGCATGAGACCTCTTGTAGAGCGTGCGATAGTAACCGCGGCTGGCGGAGTAGTAATCGATGCCCTGCAGGGTGCTCACGGCACGCAGATGGTTGTACAGCGCAGTCCAGTCGCAGGCCGCGCCGCTGCCGCGCAGCAGGCGCAGCACCTCGGCTCCATAGGTTACCTCGAGGCCGTCAATGGAAGCCGTAATGGACGCCCGCGCCGGCAGTTGCGGCGCAAGCCGGAGCGCCGCTCCCGGCGCCAGGGCGCGTTGGATGCCCTCCCCGTACAGGTGCGCCCGGGTGGCGGCGTCGGGAATGAGCTGCGCCAGTTGCGCCGGGCAGGCGCCGGCCGCGTTCGCCGCGGCGCCCGCGGCCAGCAGCGCGGCCAGCCAGAGGAGTCGCATCGCCGCCACCATAAAAACTACCGCGGGCGGCGGCAAGCTCAGGCGGGCCGCGCGGCGCCCGCGCCGGGCGGGGGCTGAGGTGCCGCTGGCCGTGTTTACCGGCGGCGGCACCGCCGGCCACATCATTCCCGGACTGGCGGTAATCCGCGAGCTGCAAACGCGCGGCTGGCGCGCCGCCTGGATCGGCTCGCGGCGGCCCGCTGAGCGCAGCCTGGTGCGCGCCGCGCAGGTGCCGTTCTACGCCATCCCCACCGGCAAGCTGCGCCGCTACTACTCGCTGCGCAACTTTACCGACGGCGCCGCGGTGCTGGCCGGCTGCCTGCATGCCCTGCTGCTCCTGGCGCGGCTGCGCCCGCGCGTGGTGTTCGCCAAGGGCAGCTACGTGAGCGTGCCGCCGGTGGTGGCGGCACGGCTGCTCGGTATCCCCGTGATTACCCACGAGTCGGACACCACCCCGGCGCTGGCGACCCGCATCAACGCCAGCATGGCGCGCACCGTGCTGGTGGCGTTCGCCGCAACCCGCGGCCTGTTGCCGGCGCGCCTGCGCCGGCGCGTGCGGGTGACCGGCAACCCGCTGCGCGCCGGCCTGGAGCAGGGCGACGCCGCCCGCGGGCGCGCCGCGGTCGGCGCGCCGCACGGCCTGCCGCTGCTGTTCGTCACCGGCGGCAGCAGCGGCGCGCGGGCGCTCAACGAGCTGGTGCACCGCGCCCTGCCGGAGCTCACCCGGCACTGGTTCGTGGTGCACCAGACCGGAGCCGCCTGGCGCCCGCCGGCGCCGGCCGCGGCCGCGGCGGGCCGCTACCACGCGGTGCCGTTCGTGAACGAGGGGTTCGCCGACCTGCTGGCCGCGGCCGACCTGGTGGTGAGCCGCGCCGGCGCCAATACCCTCGGCGAGCTGGCCGCCACCGCCACCCCGGCAGTGCTGATTCCGCTGCCGCGCACCGCCAGCCGCGGCGAGCAGTTGGCCAACGCCGAGCTGTTCGCGGCGCGCGGCGCGGCGCTGGTGCTGGCCGAGGAGCAGGCCGACGCGGCGGCGCTCACGGCAACCCTGCAGCAGTTGCGCGGCGACGGCGCCCGCCGCCGGCGCATGGCGCGCAACATGGCGCAACTCGCTACCGGCAACGCCGCGCGTTGCATCGCCGCCATCGTGGCCGGCGGCCGCGGGGGGCGCGGCTGATGGCGCCGGCCGACCTGGCGTGCGGGGCGATTCTGCTGCTCGCGGTGGTGCGCGCGGGAGTGCGCGGCTTCCTGGCGGAGGCGTTTTCGTTGGGCGCCGTCGCGGTCGGACTGGCGGCGGCGATCATCGTCCATCCGCTGGTCCTGCTGCAGCTCGAGGTGTGGTGGGAGCCGGCGTGGTGGCAGCGCCCGGCCGCCTTCGTGGTGCTGTTCGTGGCGGGCTATCTGGTGGTCAAGCTGGTGGAGGGAATCTTCCAGCGCGCCCGCACCGCCCTGGGGCTCAAGGGGCTCGACCACATCCTCGGACTCGGCATCGGCGCAGCCGAGGGGCTGGTGGTGGTGTACGGGCTCCTGGTCCTGGTGCAGGTGCAGTCGGTGATCGACGCCGAGCCGTGGCTGGCCGGTTCGCTGGTGCGCGAACGGCTGCTGCCGTGGATGCTGGCCAACCTGCCGCTGCCGGAATTGCCGCCGCCGTTGCCACCCGCCGCCGATTCGGGCACCATCTAAGCCCAACCGGCATCGTGTTCGAGAACGTCATCGGTCACCGCGCCACCACCACCGTGCTGCGCGCCGAGGTGGCCGCCGGGCGCTTGCCCCGCGCCATCCTGCTCAGCGGCCCTGCTTATAGCGGCAAGCTCTCCATTGCTCTGGAGTTGGCGCGCGCGCTGACCTGCACTCGCGCCGGCGACTGGAGTTGCTCGTGCGGCCCGTGCCTGCGCCATCGTGACCTGACCTTCCCCTATCTGGTGCTGATGGGCTGGCGCTACTGGGAGGTGGAGGTGCGCGCCGCCGCCGACCTGCTGCAGCGCTCGCAGTCAGCCGCCGCCTGCTACTTCTTCGTGCGCGCGGTGCGCAAGCTCACGCGCCGCTACGACCGCCTGCTGTGGGAGGGGGAGGAGACCCGGTTGCGCCCGGCGCTGGCGCCGGTCGGGGCGCTCAACGAACTGCTCGAAGGGTTGACCCCGGAGCTGACGGGAACCGCCCTGGAAAAGCGCTGCGCGAAGATCCTCACCCAGGTAGCGAAGCTGGCGGCGACGGTCAAGACCGACAATGTTCCCATCAGCCAGATCCGCAACGTGGAGCGCTGGCTGCATCTGTCCGCCGCCGAGGGCCGCAAGGTGGTAATCATGGAGCACGCGGAGGGGTTTCAGGAGTCCTCCCGCAACGCCCTGCTGCGGCTGCTGGAAGAGCCTCCCGCCGGAGCCCATCTCATCCTGCTCGCGCGCCGCCCGGACGCCCTGATCGCAACCCTGCGGTCGCGGCTGCGCGAGTACGCGCTACGGGAACGCAGCATCCCGCAGCAGTGCGAGGTGCTGCGCCGCATCTTCCGCAGAGAGGAGCAGACGCATGCCTCGTTGCGCGATTACTTCCTGACTTGGCAGGACTTCGGCGCCGAGATCCTGGCCGAGCAGGCCACCCGCTTCCTGGCCGCGGTCACCGATGAGCCGCCGGCGGGACAGAGTTGGGTGGCCGGCCCCCCCGGCGGCTACGCCCACGCCGCGGGGCTGCCGGAGCGCCTGGAACGGGAACGGCTGCTGGCGTTCCTGGAACAGCTTGCCGAAGAACTGCGCGCCCGGCTGCGCCGCGACCGCCCCCCCGCGATGCTTCATACCTGGGCCTGGCAGGTGGACCAGTGCGTCGCCCGCGTCACCCTGCTGCGCATCCAGCCCCGCCACGCCCTGCAGAGCCTCGGCAGCGCCCTCCGCGCCGCCGCCTACCCCTTGCGCGGCAAGCCATACCGGTACGACCGGGAAGCCGTGAGGTGAATCGTCCGTGACCAGTATGCGGCGGTTTTATCAGCGGGCGGTGGAGCGGCTGGACAAGATCGACTCGGCGCAGTTGCGCGAGTTGCTGCACCGGATGGGGTCGGATAACGACTTGCTGGGCATGGTGCTGGACTCGATGGCGCCGGGCATCATCGTTACCGACACCACCGGCCACGTGCTGCTGGTCAACCGCGCCGCCGAGCGCCTGGTGCCGTTGCGCAGCGCGGAGTACGCGCAACGTTGCGTGTGGGAGGTGGTTTCCGACGCCGAGATCGCCGGCTTCCTGCGCGAGACCCTGCAGCGCCAGGAGAACGCCCGTGACCGCGACTTCACCATCGCCTCGGGCGCGCAACGCACGCTGAGCTTCGGGGTGCTGCCGCTGGTGCACGACGGCCACGTGGCCGGCAACCTGATCTACGCCGAGGACGTCACCGAGAGGCGGGCCGCGGCGGCCAATCTGCGCCGCACCGAGAGCCTGGCCGCCCTCGCCACCCTCACCGCCGGCGTCGCGCACGAAATCAAGAATCCGCTCGGCGCCATCAGCATCCACCTGCAGTTGATTCAGCGCCGCCTGCGCGGCGAGCGCCCGGAGCCGGACGCCGGCGCCTGGAGCGCGGTCCGCGAGGCCGTCGGCGTGATCGAGGAGGAGGTCGAGCGGCTGAATCAGATCGTGGTAGACTACCTGTTCGCGGTGCGCCCGATGAACGTCAACCTGACCGGCGGCCAGGTAAACGAGGTGCTGGCGGAGTTGCTGCGCCTGCTGCGGCCCGAACTGAAGGAGGCCGGCATCGAGCTGCGCGAGCGCCTCGGCCGCGACCTGCCGCGCGTGTTGCTCGATCAGCGCTACCTGCGGGAGGCGCTGCTCAACCTCATCAAGAACGCCATTGCCGCCATGGTCGAGGCGCCGGACTCCGACCGCCCGCGGGTGCTGGCGATCGCTTCGGCCGCGAACGGCGAGAGCGTGACCATCCGCATCGGCGACACCGGGCCGGGCATTCCCCAGGAGATTCAGGGCAAGATCTTCGAACCCTACTTCACGACCCGCGACTTCGGTTCCGGGCTGGGCCTGACGCTGGTCTACAAGATCGTCAAGGAGCACCTGGGGGAGATCGAGCTGGACAGCAAGCCGGGCGCCGGGAGCACGTTTTCGATCAGCATTCCGATCCCGCAGACCGAGCGGCGCCTGCTCGGTTTCGAGGCGGCCGCGGTATGAGCGGCGGCACTGGCGCCGCCGGCGGCGCGGAACCGATGAACGTTCTGATCGTCGATGACGAGAAGAACATCCGCGAAGGGCTGAGCCAGGCGCTGCAGTTGGCCGGCTACCGCACCCACACGGCGGCCTCCGGCAGCGAAGCGCAACGGCTGCTGGAAGGGCGCGCCGTGGACCTGGTGATTTCCGACCTGCGCATGCCGGGGCTGTCGGGCGAACAACTGCTCAAGCGCGTGGTCTCCTCCTATCCGGCAATCCCGGTGATCATCCTCACCGGCCACGGCACCATCGAGAGCGCGGTGACGGCGATGCGCGACGGCGCCTACGACTTCCTCACCAAACCGGTAAACCTCGACCGCCTGGAGCTGCTGGTCAAGCGCGCCCTGTCGCGGCGCCAATTGGTGCTCGAAAACCTGTCGCTGCAGCGCGAGTTGGAGCGGCGCAGCTCCAGCCACAAGCTGGTTACCGCCAGTCCGCCCATGAAGAAGGTGTTCGAGATGGTGGAGCAGGTGGCGCCCAGCCGCGCGTCGGTGCTGATTACCGGCGAGAGCGGGGTGGGCAAGGAGTTGGTGGCCGGCGCCATCCACTCGCTGTCGCCGCGGCGCGGCTCCAAGTTCGTGCAGGTGCACTGCGCGGCGCTCACCGAGACGCTGCTGGAGAGTGAGCTGTTCGGCCACGAACGGGGGGCGTTCACGGGCGCGCTGGCGCGCCGCCGCGGACGCTTCGAGCTGGCCGACGGCGGCACCATTCTGCTGGACGAGATTGGCGAGATCAGCCAGAACATTCAGATCAAGCTGTTGCGGATTCTGCAGGAGCGCGCCTTCGAACGGGTGGGCGGGGAGCAGACCCTCCGGGTCGACGTGCGGGTGATTGCGGCCACCAACCGCGACCTGAAAGAGGAGATCGAGCGCGGGCGGTTCCGCGAGGATCTGTACTACCGGCTCAACGTGGTGCATATCCACGTGCCGCCGCTGCGCGAACGGCAGGCCGACGTCGCGCTGCTGGCGGCGGGGTTCCTCAAGGAGTTCGCCGCCGAAAACGGCAAGCAACTGGCCGGCATCACGCCGGCGGCGGGTACCGCGCTACGCCGTTACTCCTGGCCCGGCAACGTGCGCGAGTTGCAGAACAGCATCGAGAGCGCGGTGGTGATGGCGCGTGGCCGGGAGCTGGACGTTCACGACCTGCCGCCGGCGGTGCGCAACGCCGAGGACGCCCCGGCGGTGTGGCTGCCGCTGGGCTCGACCCTGGATCAGGGCGAGAAGGAGATCATTCGCGCCACTCTGAGTCACCAGCACGGCAACAAGTCCCGGGCCGCGGAGATTCTCGGCATCAGCCGCAAGACCCTGCACCGCAAGATGCGGGAGTACCAACTGGAAGGCTGAACGCCCCGGCCGGGCGGCGTGCCGGTTGGGGGCGGCGTGCCGGTTGGGGGCGGCGGGCGCGCTCCAACCTACGCGCGGTGCGTGGCCGTCTCCCGGACGGCGCCGTGGACCTGCGCGGCGGCGGCCCGCTGCTTGCGGCGGTTGGTATGCACCGCCACCGCGGTGCCGTAGGCCAGCAGCACGCCGGCCCAGGTAATGAGCATCAGGTAGAGCGCGGCCTCCCGCAGCAGCAGGCTGGTCACGATGGCCACCACCGCAAGGTAGGCGCAGGCCGGGTACACCACCAGCAGGATGCGGCGGTCCGACAGCCCCAGGTCGCGCAGGATGAAGTGGATGTGGTCGTTGTCCGCGGTGCTCAGAGGAACTCCCTGGCGTACCCGGCGCAGCACCGCGGCGCCGCAGTCCACGATCGGAATCAGCATCAGGGTAACCGGCACCATGACGGTGTGCAGGGTGGCGGCGCCGCCGATGTCCAGCAGGGGAAGGAGCGCCAGGGTAAAGCCGAGCAGGTGGCTGCCGGAGTCGCCCATGAAGATCGACGCCGGCGGCAGGTTGTGCGCCAGGAAGCCGCACGCGGCGCCGAACACGGCCACCGCCACCACCGCGGTAATGACGTGCCCCTGGAGCAGGGCGATGACCGCCATCCCGCCCGCGGTAAAGGCGGCGATGCCCCCCGCCAGGCCGTCGCGGCCGTCGATCAGGTTCACGGAGTTGACCATGCCGACGATCCACAGCACGGTAACCGGCACCGCGGCCACGCCGAGCTGCACTTGGCCGAGGATGGGCAGGGCGATGGAGTCGACGCGCATGCCGGCGAGCGCCGTAACGGTGGCGATTACGATCTGCAGCAGCAGCTTGGTACGGGCGCGCAACGGCACGAAGTCGTCGAACAGCCCGACCGCGAAGATCAGCGCGGCGCCCGCGAACACCGCCAGCAGGGGCGGCTGCAGCCCCGCCCGGAGCGTGTCGGAGGCCGCCATCGCGGCCGCGCCGGCGCCGGCCCCGGCGGTGATGGCCAGGAAGATTGCGAGGCCGCCGATGCGCGGAATGAGACCGGTGTGCAGCTTGCGCGAGTCGGGAAGATCGTACCACTTGTAACGGTGGGCGATGCGCTTCACCAGGGGCGTCAACACTCCGCCGGCGGCAATCGCCGCCGCCGCGGCGATTGCTACGGGAACGCCCGAAATCGCTATGCTCGGTTCCATGCCCGGACGCAACTTAGAGTATGCACGACAGTTTGTAAAGGGGGGCTTGGCGCGCGCGGCACGGCGCCTCGGGCGGACGCGACCTCAACGCCACGTTGGCGTACAATACCGCCGACTACCCTGACCAAGCAACGAGGAGCATACCGCACGTGTTCACCATACGACATCTGATCCTGACCCTGATTGCGGGCGCCGTGATGGCCGCCGCCGCAGCCGCCGAGCGCGCCGCCGACGGCGAGTTGCGGCTGCTGTACTGGCAGGCGCCGTCGATTCTGAATCCTTACCTGTCGGGCGGCACCAAGGACATTCACGCCGCCTCGCTGATTCTGGAGCCGCTGGCGCGCTACGACGAGAACGGCGCCATGGTGGCGTGGCTGGCCGCGGAGATCCCTACCCTCGAGAACGGCGGAGTTGCCGCCGACCTGAAGTCGATCACCTGGAAACTGCGCGCCGGCGTGGAGTGGTCGGACGGCACCCCGTTCACGGCCGCGGACGTCGCCTTTACCGCGGCCTACTGCATGGACCCCGGCGGCGGCTGCGCCGCGGGCGCGGCGTTTCACGGCGTTATCGAGGTGGCCGCGGTGGACGCGCGCACGGTGCGCATTACCTTCGCCGAGCCGACGCCGTTCCCGTACACGCCGTTCGTGGGATCGATGGTTCCGATCCTGCAGCAGCGGCAGTTCGCGCACTGCACCGGCGCCGCGGCCCCCACCTGCACGACCGAGAACTTCGCTCCCATCGGCACCGGACCGTTCAGGATGGCCGAATTCCGCCCCAACGACGTGGTGCGCTACGTGGTCAACGAGCGCTACCGCGACCCCGCCTTGCCGGCGTTTTCCTCGGTGCTGCTGAAGGGCGGCGGCGACGCAGTTTCGGCGGCGCGCGCGGTGCTGGTGACCGGTGAGTTCGACTACGCCTGGAACCTGCAGGTGGAGCCGGAGATCCTGGCCGACATGGAGCGGGCGGGCCGGGGCGAGGTACTGTCCGCCTTCGGCACCTTCGTCGAGCGGCTGGTGGTGCAGAAGACCAATCCCGACCCGGCGCTGGGCGAGCGCCGCTCCACCTACGGGGACGGCGGCAACCCGCATCCGTTCCTCTCCGACCCGGCGGTGACGCGCGCGCTGTCGCTGGCGATTGACCGCGAGATCCTGGTCGACGCCGGCTACGGCAAGGCGGGCCGGGTGACCTGCAACATTTTGCCGGCGCCGCCGGTCTACGCCTCCACCGCCAACGAGTGGTGCCGCCGCCCGGACCCGGACGCGGCCAACCGGCTGCTGGACGCCGCCGGCTGGGTGCGCGGCCGCGACGGCATCCGCGCCAAGGACGGCGTGCGGATGTCGATTCTCTACCAGACCTCGACCAATTCGGTGCGCCAGGGCACGCAGGCGCTGATCAAGCAGATGTGGCGCGAGATCGGCGTGGAGACCGAGTTGAAGAACATCAGCGCCTCAGTGTTCTTCGGCGGCGATCCGGCCAGTCCCGACACCTACCAGAAGTTCTACGCCGATATCCAGATGTACACCAACAACTTCGACGGCACCGATCCGCAGGCCTACATGGCCGGCTGGACCTGCGGCGAGATCCCCGGCCCCGGCAACCAGTGGAACGGCACCAACATTTCCCGCTACTGCAACCCGCAATACGACGCCCTCGCCCGCGAGCTGGCCGCGACCGGCGGCTTGGAGCAGCGCGCGGCGCTGGCGATACGGATGAACGACCTGCTGGTCGCCGACGGGGTGGTGATTCCCCTGATCCACCGCGGCGAGGTGGCCGCCCGCGCCAGCTCCCTCGGCGGCGTGCGCCACAACCCGTGGGACGCGACGGTGTGGAACATCGCCGAGTGGCGCCGCGAATGAGGTAGCCCCGGCCGCGGATTCCACCCATGCTGCGCTACGCGGTCCGGCGCCTGCTGTTCGCCGTGCCCACGCTGCTGGCGATCAGCTTTATCGTCTTCGCGCTGCTCGACCTGGCGCCGGGCGATCCCACCGCGCAGCTACCGCTCACCATTCCGCCGGAAACGCGCGAGCAGATCCGGCAGAGCCTCGGCTTCGGGCAGCCATTCGGGGTGCGCTACGCGCGCTGGCTGGAGCAGTTCCTGGTCAACGAGCCGCTCAACCTGCTCGAGGCGCTGCTCGGCGTCGAGCTCGGCGACTCCGGCGCGCGGCTGCGGGTGAGCTCCTGGGCCACCCGCTCGCCGGTGGTGGACCTGATCGCGGCGCGGCTGCCGCAAACCCTGACGGTGGTGGGCATCGCCTATCTGGCGGCGATCCTGATCGCGGTGCCGGCGGGCGTGGTCTCCGCCTACCGCCAGTATTCGATCTTCGACCAGATCGGCACCTTCGTGACCATGGTGGGCTTCTCGGTGCCCACCTTCTTTACCGGCACGGTGCTGATCGTGATCTTCAGCGGGCTGCTCGGCTGGCTGCCGTCAATCTACGACACTACCCACCGGGTTACCGATCTCGCCAGCCTCGGCTACCAAGTGCGGCAGATGATCATGCCGGTGGCGGTGCTGGCGCTGTTCAACGCCGCCCAGATCAGCCGCTTTACCCGCGCCGCGGTGCTGGACACGATCCACCAGGAATACGTGCGCACGGCGCGCGCCAAGGGCCTGCCGGAAGCGCCGGTGCTGCTGGTGCACGTGCTGCGCAACAGCTTGATCCCGGTGGTGACGGTGATCGCCCTGGGCCTGCCCTCCACCTTCGCGGGGGCGATCATCACCGAGCAGATCTTCCGCATCAACGGCGTCGGCGCGCTGCTGATCGGCGCCATCGAGGGCGCCGACCTGCCCACGGTGCAGACCGTCACCTTCATTTTCGCGGTGTTGATCGTGGGCTTCAATCTGCTGGCGGACCTGCTGTACGGCGTGCTGGACCCGCGCATCCGCTATGACTGAAGGCCCCCCGGGGCGTGCGGACCACCCGTTGCGCCGCCGCCGGCGCCTGCGCGGCGCCGCGGCCGCGGGCGCCGCGGCGTGCGCGTTGATCGCGCTGGCGGTGGCGTGCGGCCCGTTCCTTCACCCGGTCGATCCGCAGTACCTGGACTACCGCGCCAAGAATCAGGGCCCGACCGCGGACCATCCGCTCGGTACCGACAATCTGGGCCGCGACACCCTGGCGCGGCTGCTGGCGGGCGGGCGGCTGTCGCTGGCGGTGGGCGTGGCGGCAATGGCGCTGTCGCTGACCGCGGGCACCGTGGCCGGCGTCCTGGCCGGCTTCTTCCGGCGCCTCGACGGCCCGCTGATGCGGCTCACCGACCTGTTCCTGGCGCTGCCGGTGCTGCCGCTGCTGATGGTCAGCACCATGCTGTTCCGGGAGCCGTTGCGCGCGGCGCTGGGCCCGGAGGCGGGGGTGTTCGTGCTGGTGGTGGGCGTGATCGGCGTCACGAGCTGGATGCAGACCGCGCGCATCGTGCGCGGACAGGTGCTCGCCATCCGGCAGCGCGAGTACGTGGCCGCGGCGCGCAGCGTGGGCGCCCGCCCGGGGCGCGTCATCCTGCGCCACGTGTTCCCCAACGCCCTGAGCCCGATCGTGGTGGCGGCCACCCTCGACGTCGCGCAGGCGATCATTACCGAGAGCGCGTTGAGCTTTCTCGGTCTCGGCTTTCCCTCCGACTTTCCCACCTGGGGGCGCCTGCTGTACGACGGCGTGCCGTTCCTGACCATCACCCCGGCGCGGGTGATCTGGCCCGGCGCGGCGATCTCGCTCACCGTGCTGGGGGTGAACTACCTGGGTGACGGGCTGCGCGACGCGCTGGACCCGCATGCCAGCGCCGCCGTCGCCGGGCGCGCCGCCCGGCGACGCGCTCAGGCGCCGCGGGCCGCGTCTTCGATGCGGGCGTAGGCGGCGTTGAGGCGGGCTGCCTTGCGGGTGGCGTCCGCCTGTCGGGCGGGGTCATTGGCAAAGCGGTCGGGATGATGCGCCCGCATCAGCCGCTTGTAGGCGCGCTTGACGTCGTCCGGCGGCGCGGCGAAGGGCACGCCGAGCGTGGCGTAGTCGTTCCGCAAGTGCTCGCGCGGGTCGCGGGCCGCGGTAGCGCGCTGGCCGCCGCCGGCGCCCGTTGCGCGCTGCCGCGTCCCGCCGCCGTTGCCGTCCGACTCCAGGAAGGCGTCCAGTTCCTCCCACGCGGCCGCGAGGTCGGGATCGTCCACCTGCCGCGGGCGCCCGCGGCGCGTCCCCGTAGCGGCGCCGGCGTCGCCGCCGAGCACTGACCGCAGGCGGTCGCCGAGCCAGTCGAACACCCGATCCACGCCGCTATTCTACCGCGCCGCCGGGTTGGCGCAAAGGGGCGGCCGCCGGCCGGGCCCGCCGCCGGCGGCGGCGCGCTCTAGAAACGGGCGCGGCGCAGCAGCTCGGCGGCGCGTTCGGTGTCGGCCAGCGACGGCACCAGTGCGAAGCGCACGTAGCCCTCCCCCGGATTCCGGGAGTCGGAGGAGTTGACCTCGGCGATCCAGGGGCCGGGGGTGGTGACGATGCCGACCTCGGGCTGCAGCAGCGCGGTCGCGAACTCCACCGCGGACAGGTGCTCGGGCGCGCGCTGCCACACGTACAACGTCGCTTCGGGCCGGCAGTCGGGCAGCCCGGCCGCGGTCAGCGCCGCGCACAGCAGGTCGCGCTTGCGCCGGTACTGCGCGCGGAAGTCGGCCACGTGCCGCTCATCCGCCAGCGCGGCGACCGCGCCATCCTGAATAAAGGTGGGGGTGCCGGAATCGACGTTGGTCTTGACCTTGCGAAACAGGGCGACCAGGTCCGGGTCGCCGGCCACCCAACCCACCCGGTAGCAGGTCATGGCCGAGCGCTTGGAGAGCGAGTTGAACGCCAGCACCCGCTCCTTGCTCACGTTGAGCATCGACAGCGGCGGCTCGCCGAAGTAGATCTCCGAGTACGCCTCGTCGGAGGCGATGATCAGGTCGTAGCTGACGGCGAACTCCAGCACCTCCTCGAAGAACGAGCGCGGCGCCACCGCGCCGGAGGGCGAGTTGGGATAGTTGATCCACAGCACCTTGGCGCGGCGCGCCACCGAGGAGGGAATGGCGCCGAGATCGAGCAGGAAGCCGCGCTCGGCAAGCAGCGGCAGGTGATACGCCTCGCCCTCGGCGAACAGCGCGCCGCGGCCGTAGGGCGGGTAGCCGGGAGAGGGGCACAGCACCAGGTCGCCCGGATCCACCACCGCCTCGTGGAAGTTGAACACCGCCTCCTTGGCGCCGGCGGTCGACGACACCTCGGTTTCGGGATCCAGGCTCACCCCGAAGCGGCGCTCACTCCAGGCGCTCACCGCGGCGCGGAACGCGGCTTCGCCGACGTAGCTGGGATAGCCGGCGCTACGCCGGGTCTCCAGCGCCGCCGCGGTCGCGCGGCGCACCACTTCCGGCGTCGGAACGGTGGGGTCGCCGACGCCGAAGTCGATCGGCTCGATGCCGCGCCCGCGCAGCCGGGCGACCTCGCGGTCCACCTCGGCGAAGGCATAGCTGCCGAGGCCGGCGAGGCGGCGGCTGGCGTAGCGGTCAGCGTCCGCCATCAGGGGTTCGCTCCCGCGCCGTTCCAGAGAAAAGTGCCGCGGAACGCGTACTCCGCCGGACCGGTCATGTAGACGCGATTGTCCTGCTCGGACCAATCGATCTGCAGGTCGCCGCCGCGCAGATGCAGCGTGACCTGTCGTTCGCTACGCCCGGTGAGCACCCCGGCCACCGCCGCGGCGCAGGCGCCGGTGCCGCACGCCAGGGTCTCGCCGCTGCCGCGCTCCCACACCCGCATGCGCAGCCGGCGGCGGCTCACCGGCACCACGAACTCGGTGTTGGTGCGCTGCGGGAAGCGCGGGTGATGTTCGAACTTGCGCCCGATGGCCGCCAGATCGAAGTCCAGGTGGTCGACGAACACTACCGCGTGGGGGTTGCCCATGCTCACCGGGGTGAACCGGTACTCGGCGCCGTCGATGATGAGCGTCTCGGGCGCGCGCGGCGCGGCGCTCAGTTCACCGCCGTCCGCGCCACCGTCCGCGCCGCCGCCGCAGTCGCGCGGCGCCCCCATGTCGGCGCGCACCTGGCCGTCGTCGAGCAGATCCACCGCGACGTCGCGGCGCATGGTCTGGATGCTGAAGCCGCCGGCGGGAGCCAGACCGGTATCGCGCGCGTAGCGCGCCACGCAGCGGATGGCGTTGCCGCACATCTCCGCCTCCGAGCCGTCGGCGTTGAACATGCGCATGCGCAACGGCTGGGTCTCGCCCGGCACGATCATCACCAGCCCGTCGCCGCCGACGCCGGTGTGGCGGTCGGCCATGCGCCGCGCCAACTCCGGCAGCGCCCCCTCGGCCGGCGGCGTCCCCTCGTCAATAGACACGCGGTCCCAGTACACGTAGTCGTTGCCGATGCCGTGCATCTTCACGAACGGTATTTCCATCACCCTTCCTCCTCCGCCGGCAGCGGCGGGACGTTGATCAGAAGCTGTTCCAGCGTATCGCGCTGCCGGATCAGCTTGGCGGCGCCGGCGCGCACCAGCACCTCGGCCGGCAGCGGGAAGGAGTTGTAGCGCGAGGCCATGGCGAAGCCGTAGGCCCCGGCGTCGCGGATCGCGACCAGATCGCCCTCCTGCAGCGGCGGCAGGGGGCGCGGCTCGATGCCCTCCTCGCCGCGGGTAAAGACGTCGCCCGACTCGCAGACGTTGCCGGTGAGCACGGTATCGCGCAACGCGCCGGGGCGCGGTTGCGCGGCCTCGACGTGGTGGTAGGCGCCATACATCGCCGGACGGATCAGATGATTGAACCCGGTGTCGGTGCCGGCGAACAGGTACTTGCGCGCCTGGTTCACCGCCGTCACCCGGCACAGCAGGGTCCCGGCGCGCGCCACCAGGAACCGCCCCGGCTCCAGACACAATGCCGGGCGCGCGCCGTACTCGGCGCAGAAGCGCTCGTACTCGGCGGTGAGCAGCGCCCCCAGCCGGTCGACCGCCAGTTCCGGCTGCTCCGCGCGGTAGGGGATGCCGATCCCGCCGCCGAAGTTGACCTGCTCCAGGCCGGGAAAGCGCCGCGCCACGGTGAGCAGGTTGGTCACCGCCTGCACGAAGCGTTCGGCCTGCAGCACGCCGGAGCCGATGTGGCAGTGCACCCCCGCCACCCGCAGATCGCCCGCCGCGGCCGCGGCCTGCGCCTCCTCCGCCTGCTCCCAGTCAATGCCGAACTTGCTCTCCGGGCCGCCGGTGATCACGTGGGAGTGGTGGCCGCCGCCGACGTAGATGTTGAAGCGGATGCTGATGGCGGCGCCGGGCGCAAGCGCCGCCAGCCGCCGGAGCTGCGACAGCGACTCCACGTTGACGCGCACCCCCTGTTCCAGCGCGGTGCGCATCTCGGCGTCGGAGGCGGAGTTGCCGTTGTACAGCAGCCGCGCCGCCGGAAACCCGGCGCTGCGCGCCAGCAGAATCTCCCCCGGCGAGACCACGTCGGCCCAGGCGCCGGCCTGCCGCAGGAGGCGCAGGATCCAGGGATTGGAGTTTGCCTTGGTGGCGAAGTGGATGCGCAGATCGTCCACCGCGAAGGCGCGCGCCAGGGTGTCGAAGGCGGCGCGGATACGCGCCTCCTCGTACACGTACAGCGGGGTGCCGTACTGCTCGGCCAGGGACGCGGCGGAAACGCCGCCCAGTTCTAACATGATGGTTGCTCTGGTTGCTCGAAGAACGTGCGGTGCAGCGCGCGCACCGCGGTCTCGGTGGCGGCGTCGGCCACCACCAGCGAAAGATTGATGTCCGACGACCCCAGGCACATCATCTTGAGCGGCACTCCCTGCAGGGCGGCGATGGCGCCGGCCAGGAAGCCGGGCTGCTCCCACAAATTCTGGCCCACGATGGAGACCAGCCCGGCGCCGCGGTCCACGCTCACCGCGCCGATTTCTTCCAGGTCCCGGACGATGGCGTCGAGGCGGGAGGCGTCGTCGATGGTCATCGACACCGAGACCTCCGAGGTGGCCACCAGGTCCACCGGGGTGCGGTGGTGCTCGAAGATCTCGAAGATGCGGCGCAAAAAGCCGTAGGCCAGCAGCATGCGCGAGGAGGTGACGTTGAGCAGGGTGATGCCGCGCTTGCAGGCAATCGCCTTGGCGCCGGGCGCGGCCTGCGCCGCGATGCCGGTGCCGGCTTCCTGCGGGCGGCGGGTGTTGCGCACCACCACCGGGATGCCGCGCTGCACGGCGGGCTGAATGGTGGCCGGGTGCAGTACCCGGGCGCCGAAGTAGGCCAGCTCCGCGGCCTCGCGGTAGCTGATCCGGGGCAGCGTGCGGGCGCCCGCCACCAGCCGCGGGTCGCAGGTCATGATCCCGGTCACGTCGGTCCAGATGATAACTTCGCGGGCGTCCAGGGCGGCGCCGAACAGGGTGGCGGTATAGTCGGAGCCGCCGCGCCCGAGCGTGGTCGGCACCGCCTCCCCGGTGGCGCCGATAAAGCCCTGGGCCACCAGCAGTTGCCCCGCCTGCGGCTGGGCCGCGGCGCGGATGCGGCGCGCGGTCTCCGGCTGCAGCACGTTGGCGTGCATGAAGCGGTCGTCGGTGGCGATCAGGTCGCGGCAGTCCAGCAGGCGGGCGTCCAGGCCCCGTTGCCGCGCGCGCGCCGCCAGCAGCAGCGTGACCGCGCGCTCCCCGAAGCCGAGGACGGCGTCGTTGCTGCGCGGCGTCCACTGCCTGAGCAGCGCCATGCCGGTGATGATGGAGCGCAGTTCGTCGAACAGGGCTCCCAGGTGCGCGTCCGCCTGCGCGCGCTCCTCCCCCTGCAGCAGGACGGCGGCCGCGGCGCCGTGCCCGGCGGCAAGCCGGTCGACCACGCCGCGGGCCTCGTCGCCGTCGCCGCGGCCGGCGGCATGCGCCGCCTGCTGCAGGTGATCGGTGGTGCGGCCCATCGCCGACGCCACCAGCACCACGCCTTCCTCCAGCGCGCCGGCGGCGATCCCGAGGGCGTGGTCCAACAGTTCGGCCGCCGCCAGCGAGGTGCCGCCGAACTTCATTACCCTCACGCCGGCAGCAGCTCCAGCGCCAGCAGCGCCTCGGCGTTGAGCACCGCGGCGGCGGCGGCGCCGCGCACCAGGTTGTGCCCCAGCACCAGCATCTTGACCGAGAACACCGGGCAGCGGCGGATGCGCCCGACGGCGGCGACCATACCGTGGTGGAGGTTGGCGTCCAGGCGCGGCTGCGGCCGGTCCTCCTGTTCGAACACCACGATGGGCTGTTCGGGCGCGCTGCGCAGGCCGCGCTCCTGCGGCAGGCCGCGGAAGGCGCGCAAGGTTGCGGCCACCTCCGCGGGATCGGGGTCGGCGGCCAAGCGCACCGAGACGGTTTCGGTGTGGCCGTCGATCACCGGAACGCGCTGGCACTGGGCGCTCACCGGGAACGGCGCCGGAATCACCCGGTCGCCGGCGAGCTGCCCCAGCATCTTCTGCGTTTCCCGTTCCATCTTCTCTTCCTCGGCGGGCAGCGGGAACACGTTGCCGAGTACGTCCAGGCTGGCGACGCCGGGATAGCCGGCGCCCGACACCGCCTGCATGGTGGTCACCTGCACCGCCTCCACCCGGTAGCGGCGGTGCAACGGCGCCAGCACCAGGGCCAGGAACATCGCCGCGCAGTTGCAGTTGGTAACGATGCCACCGGCGGTTCCCTGGCTCCGCACCAGCGCGAGGTGGTCGGCGTTCACTTCCGGAATCACCAGCGGTACCTGCGGCGCCATCCGGTGGCTGCTCGAGTTGCTGATCACCAGGTGGCCGGCGGCGGCGTATTGCTGCTCGATGGCGCGGGCGGGGCCGGAGGGCATGCTGGAGAACACCAGCGGGCTGGCGAGGGGCGCGCCGCCCTCCTTGAGGCGCAGGCCGCGGGCGGCCGCGGGCATCGGAGCCGGCAGGCGCCAGGCGGCGGCCTCGGCGTACTGCTTGCCGGCGGTACGGGCGGAGGACGCCACCTCCTGCAGCTCGAATAGGGGATGTTGGTCGAGCAGGGCGATGATCCGCTGTCCCACCATGCCCGTGGCGCCGACGACGGCGACCGGTATCTGTGCCATGACACCTCGCGTGAGTGTGGGGACCAACCGGCGCTACCGCCCGTAGCGGGTGGTATGCGGCGGGTGGATGAGGTGCCCCATGAATACTAACGCCCGCCGCGCCGGGTCAAGATGAGGGCGCTTGCCGGGCCGCCGCCGAGCCCCTACAGTGGCGCCCGTGGCCGCCGAACCGCCGCCGGACCGCGGGGTGCGCCCGCTCGACGCCGCCGCGCTGGCGGCCACGCTCCGCGCCGGCGGCCCCCTGCAGCGCCTGCATCCCCGCTACGAGCAGCGTCCCGGCCAGGCCGACATGCTGCAGGCGGTGTGCGACGCCTTCAACGACGAGGTGATCGTGGCGGCCGAGGCGGGTACCGGCACCGGCAAGTCGCTGGCCTACCTGATCCCGGCGCTGGCGTGGGCCGCGGTCAACGACGAGCGGGTCGTGGTGTCCACCGCCACCATCAACCTGCAGCAGCAGTTGCTGGAGCAGGACGTACCGCTGGTGCAGCGCATCCTGGGCACGCAGGTGAAGTGCTGCCTGGTAAAGGGGCGCAGCAACTACCTGTGCCTGCGCCGCCTGCGCGCCGCCTACGCCGAGGCGCAGGGCATGCCGGCTGCGGGCGCGGCGGTCTTCGCCGGCGCGGGGGGTACCGAGGATGCGGCCGCGCCGTTCGACGAGTCCGTGGCCGCGGAGGTGCGGGCGCTGCATGACTGGTCGCTGACCACTCCCACCGGCAGCCGCACCGAGCTCCCGTTTACGCTTCGCACCGGGGCCTGGGACTTGGTGTGCTCCGAGGGTGACGCCTGCGGCCCCCGGCGCTGCGCCGACCGCGAGGCCTGCTTCGTGACGCGCGTGCGCCGCGAAGCCGCCGCGGCGCGGCTGCTGATCGTCAATCACCACTTGCTGTTCGCCGACTTGGCGCTGCGCTCCGCCGGCGGCAGGGTTGGCGGCGGCGGCGACCGCAACGCCCTGCGCAGCGCCTTGCGCGACGCCGCGGTGCTGCCCGGCTTTACCCGCCTGGTGTTCGACGAGGCGCACGCCATCGAAGGCAGCGCCACGTCGTACTTCTCGGAGCGGATCTCCCGCGCCGGCCTGGAACGCCTCGCCGCCCGGCTGGTGAGCCGGGGCGGCGGCCGCCACTACGGGCTGGTTCCGCTGCATGCCGATTGGTTCGTCAGCGCCGGGCTGGCGCCGGGCGGCCTGGTGACGCAGGCGGAGCGGTTGCGGCGGTTGGCGCAACGGCTGGAGCGCGCCGCGGCCGCGCTGCTGGGCGGCGAGTCGGCGGCCGCGCTGGCCGGCTCCGCCGGTGTCCCGTTGCTGGATCTGCTGGCCGCGGCCGGCGGCGCGCTGACGGAGCTTGCCGCCGCGCTGCAGACGGCGCTGGACGGCCTGGACGAGCCGGAGCGCGATGGCCCGGACGCGGTGGAACTGGAGATACAGATGAGCCGCCTGCGCGCGGCCGCGGCGGTGTGCGAGCAACTGCGCGCCGCGGCGGCGGAGCCGGAGCGGGACGCGGTGCGCTGGGTGGAAGGCCGCCGCCGCGGCGACGGCAGCACCGCGGCCTGGCTGGTGATTACCCCGGTGGAGGTGGCCCCGCTGCTGCGCGCCGCGGTGTTCGAGCGCTACCCCAGCGTGGTGCTCACCTCCGCCACCTTGACCGTCGGCGGCGAGTTCGGGTTCTGGCGCAGCCGGGTAGGGCTGAGCGGCGACCTGAGCCGCGGGGTGTTCACCGAATGCTATCCGTCACCGTTCGCGTATCGGGAGCAGGTGCTGGTCGGCATACCGAACGACGCGCCCGACCCGCGCAGCCCGGGGCATCAGGCCTGGCTGGATGGCTACCTGGCGCCGTTCCTGCGCGCCAGCCGCGGCCGGGCGCTGGTGCTGTTCACCTCCTACGCCATGTTGCAGCGCTGCTACGGGCCGTTGCGGACGGCGCTGGCGCCCGAGGGCATCGCCGTCCTGCGTCAGGGAGACGCGGACCGCCACCGCCTGCTGCGCCGCTTCCGCGCCGACACCGCCAGCGTGCTGCTGGCCACCGATTCGTTCTGGGCGGGCGTGGACGTGCCGGGCGAGGCGCTCAGCCTGGTGGTGATCTGCCGGCTGCCGTTCGAGGTGCCATCCCATCCCGTGGCGGTCGCGCAGATGGAGCGGGCGGCGGCCGCCGGCGCCGAACCGTTCAACGACCTCGCGTTGCCGCGCGCCGTGACGCGCGTGCGGCAGGGGTTCGGGCGCCTGATTCGCAGCCGCGACGACCGCGGGGTGGTGCTGCTGTTGGACGCGCGCCTGACGCGCCGCGCCTACGGGGAGGTGTTCCTGCGCTCGCTGCCGGAGGTAGCGCTCGAAATCGCCCCGGCCGCTGACCTGCTGGAGCGCGTGCGGAGCTACTTCGCCGGCTGACGGCGCGCGCGGTCAGCCGGCGCGCCGCGTCCTGCGGGCCGCGCCTGCGGACCGGGACAAAAAAAGCCCGTCCGCAGGGACGGGCCTTGGTCGGTCTTGAAAGACGATGCCGGCGTTAGCCGTAGACGGCGAGAATGTCCGCAGCCTTGAGAATGAGCTGCTCTTCGTCGTTCACCTTGACCGTAGTGCCCGCGTACTTGTCGTAGATGATCTTGTCATCCACCTTGACCTTGATCTCCTCGTCGTCGCCGACGGCGAGCACCACCCCGTTCTGGGTCTTTTCCTGCGCCGTATCCGGGATGTAGATACCGCCGGCGGTCTTCTGGTCCGCTTCCTCGATCTTGACCAGCACGCGATCGCCGAGAGGCTTGATGGTCATGGGTAGATCCTCCTGTGAACAGTGAGTTGGTATTTGTTTTGATGGGGGACGGACGCAATATACCGACGCAACGCCTTGGGGGCAACACTCAGGGGCGGGCCGGGCCGGCGGACCGGGGCAGGCCGGATAGAGTGGCCGGCGGCGGCGCGGGGGCAGTATGTTGGGCGCGTGGCCGGACCACGCCGGAGTCCGAGTTGGCGGCAGCAGCTTCGCAACGGGCGGCGCGCGCTGCGCGGTCATCGCAACCGCAGCGCCCTGAAGTTCCTTACCGCGGCGGCGGCTTCCTGCCCGGCGGCGCAGCGCGCCGGGTTGGCGGCCGCGTTGCGCTGGTTGGGGTTTGCCTGCGCCCGCCTGGGCCGCCGCGACGCGGCTTTGCGCTGTTGGGTGGACGCGCAGCGTACCCACAAGCACCCCTGCGTGGCGCGCCTGATCCGCACCTGCTGCAACGATCACGGCATGCCGCGGCAGGGCGACCGGCTGCTGGACGACTGGCGCGCCTTTCACTCGCTGCAACTGGCCCGCTACGTGCGCGCCAAGGCGCGCGTACCGCTGGCGCCCGCCGAGGCGGACATGCTGCGCGACCTGCTGTGGGGGCACTTTGCCGAACTGGTGCGGAACGACGCCCTGCGCGGGCGCGACGCCGGGGAGCGGCGGCGGCTGTTCGCCGAGCTGCAGGTTTCGTTTCCGCTGCTGCTGCCGGCCGCCGCCGGAACCGAGCACGTGGTGGCGGTGGACTTCGTGCGCCGGCGCCCGCTGCTGGACGGCGACCCGTGCGTCTGCGGGAGCGGACTGCCCTACGTGGTCTGTTGTGGGCGCATTCCGACCAGCGACGAGATCGCAATTGGTTCATAATGCGCCAATGAGTACGCCCTGCCGCGCGCCACTGGGTCGATTTGACCCACCCGGCGTCCCCGCGGTCCGCGAAGCGGCTGCCTGATGCTCCCGTAGATCATTCTCAGAAAGCTATTTAGGCCGGATTCCCAAGCCCCCGGAGATTGGCACGAAACTTGCTATTCCGATGGCGAACGAGAAGTAAAGTCATGTCTCAGCAACGGTCAACCTCCCGGCGCAAGCCCGCTCCCCGGCTGCGCACCACCGCCGACCACGGCGACGACAGCGTACTGTCGCTCTATCTGCGCGACATCAACCGCATTCCGCTGCTCACGCGTGAGCAGGAAATCGACTGCGCCACCCGCGCGCGCGACGGCGACGAAGCGGCCAAGGAGCACTTGGTGCGCGCCAATCTCCGCTTCGTGGTAAACGTCGCCAAGAAGTACCAGAACCAGGGGCTGCCCCTGACCGACCTGATCAGCGAGGGCAACATCGGACTGATGAACGCCGTCGAGCGGTTCGACGTGACCAAGGGATACCACTTCATCTCCTACGCGGTGTGGTGGATCCGGCAGTCGATCCTCAAGGCGGTGTGCGAGAAGTCGCGCATGATCCGGTTGCCGCTGAACCGCGCCAACGAGTTGGTGCAGATCGAGAAGGCGCGCAAGCAGCTCCAGGGCGACCGCTCCGCCGAGCCGCGGCTGGCGATGGTGGCCAAGGAGGTGGACATGTCCGCCTCGCACGTGGAGTCGCTGGTCAGCATCTCCCGTGACTTGGTGTCGCTGGACAGCCCGGTGGGGGTGGACCGCGACGCCTCGACGATCGGCGACTTCGTGGCCGACTCGCAGTACCAGTCGCCCGCGGAGCAGGCCCAGGACAGCGCCCTGAAGGATCAGATCAACAAGGTGCTTAAGACGCTGACCGAAAAGGAAGCCGACATCATCGTGCGCCGCTTCGGCCTCAACGGCAAGCAGCCGCTGTCGCTCAAGGAGATCGGGGCGCGCTACCGGCTCACCAAGGAGCGCATCCGCCAGATCGAGAAGAAGGCGTTGCGCCAACTGCGGCAGCCGAAGAGCATGCGCCTCCTGGAGGCGTTCGTCTCCTCCGCGTAGCTCCCCCGGCTGCCGCCTTACTGCGACTAACTGCCCAACACCGCCTGCGCCGCGGCCAGGCGGGCGATGGGCACGCGGTAGGGGGAGCAGGAAACGTAGTTCATCCCCACCCGATAGCAGAACTCGATTGAGGACGGGTCGCCGCCGTGCTCGCCGCAGATGCCCATCTTGAGGTCGGGCTTGGTGGCGCGGCCGCGCTGCACGCCCATCTCCACCAGCTTGCCCACGCCCTCCTGATCCAGCACCTCGAACGGGTCGTGCGCCAGGATGCCCTTTTTCACGTAATCGGGGAGGAACACGCCGGCGTCGTCGCGCGAGTAGCCGAAGGTGAGCTGGGTGAGGTCGTTGGTACCGAAGGAGAAGAAGTCGGCGGACTTCGCCACCTGGTCGGCGGCGACCGCGGCGCGCGGAATCTCGATCATGGTGCCGATCTGATAGTCGACCTTGACCGCGGCGGCCGCCAGCACGTCGGTAGCCACGCCTACGGCGCGTTCGCGCAGCCGGCGCAGCTCCTCGGCGGTACCCACCAGCGGAATCATGATCTCCGGCAGCACGCCGGCGCCGGCGGCCGCCACCGCGCACGCCGCCTCCATGATCGCCCGCACCTGCATGTCGTAGATCTCGGGGTAGGTGACGCCCAGCCGGCAGCCGCGGTGGCCGAGCATCGGGTTCATCTCGTGCAGCTTCTCGATTTTTTCCTGCAGCTTGGCGAGCGGTACGCCGGTGGCGGCGGCCAGCGCCTCGGCGTCGGCTTGGGTCTTGGGCACGAACTCGTGCAGCGGCGGGTCGAGCAGGCGCACGGTCACCGGGAAGCCGTCCATCGCCCGGAAGATGCCGGCGAAGTCTTCGCGCTGCAGCGGCAGCAGCCGGTCCAGCGCCGCGCGCCGCGCGGCCTCGTCCTCGGCCACGATCATCTCCTGGAAGATCTCCAGTTTGCCGGCGTCGAAGAACATGTGCTCGGTGCGGCACAGGCCGATGCCCTCGGCGCCGAACTTGCGCGCCACCTCGGCGTCGCGCGGCAGGTCGGCGTTGGTACGGATGCCGAAGCCGCGCCCCGCGATGCCTTCACGGGAGGCGCCGGCGCGCACCGCGTCGGCCCACTCCAGGAAGTCGGGCAGGGCGCCGGCAAAGTCGGGCTTGATCAGGGGCAACTCGCCGTCGAACACCTCGCCGGTGCCGCCGTCAATGGTCAGCCACTGCCCCTCGCGCACCGGGAAGCCGTCGATAGTGGCCGCGGCGCCGCTGATCACCACCTCCTTGCAGCCGGCCACGCACGGCGTGCCCATGCCGCGCGCCACCACCGCGGCGTGCGAGGTCATGCCGCCGGTGGCGGTGAGGATGCCCTGCGCGGCGTTCATGCCGCCGATGTCCTCGGGCGAGGTTTCGCGCCGCACCAGCAGCACGCGCTTGCCCTTCGCCGCCCACTGCTCGGCGTCGTCGGCGGTGAACACCACTTGTCCGGCGGCTGCGCCGGGCGAGGCGCTGAGGCCCTGGGCCAGCGGCTTCAGTTTCTCGCGGCCGGCGGGATTGATCATCGGATGCAGGAGCTGGTCGACGTGATTAGGGGTGACGCGGCCGATCGCCTCCTCGCGGGTGATCAGCCCCTCCGCCACCATGTCGATCGCGACCTTGACCGCGGCGGCGCCGGTGCGTTTGCCGCTGCGGGTCTGCAGCAGGAACAGGCTGCCTTGCTGGATGGTGAACTCCATGTCCTGCAGGTCGCGGTAGTGGCGCTCCAGCCGCTCCCGCACCGCCTCCAACTGCGCCATCATCTCCGGCGCCGCGTCGCGCAGCCGGCTCAGCGGCAACGGCGTGCGGATGCCGGCCACCACGTCCTCGCCCTGGGCGTTGATCAGGTACTCGCCGTAGAAGGTGTTGTCGCCGGTGGAGGGGTCGCGGGTAAAGCACACCCCGGTTCCCGAGTCGTCGCCGAAGTTGCCGAACACCATTGACTGCACGTTGACCGCGGTGCCGCGCAGGCCGGTGATGTTCTCGATGCGGCGGTACTCGATCGCGCGCTTGCTGTTCCACGAACCGAACACCGCGTCGATGGCGCCCCAGAGCTGATCCAGCGGCGCCTGCGGGAACGACTCCCCGGTGTGCTTGGCGTAGATCTCCTTGTAGGCGGCGATCACGGCGTCCAGGTCGGCGGCGTCCAGGCCGGTGTCCTCGGTCACGCCCTTGCGCTGCTTGGCCGCTTCCAGGGCGCGCTCGAAGGCGCCGTGCGGTACCTCCATCACCACGTCGCCGTACATCTGGATGAAGCGCCGGTAGGCGTCCTTGGCGAAGCGCGGATTGCCCGACTGCTCGGCCAGCCCCTCCACCGCGGCGTCGTTGAGGCCGAGGTTGAGCACCGTGTCCATCATGCCCGGCATCGACTGGGCGGCGCCGGAGCGCACGCTCACCAGCAACGGGTCGCCGACGTCGCCGAGCTTCTTGCCCATCATGGTCTCCAGGCGCTGCAGGTGTTCGGCCACCTCCTCCCGCAGCCCGGCGGGGTAGCTGCGCCGGTTCTCGTAGAAGGCCGCGCATACCTCGGTGGAGATGGTGAATCCGGGCGGCACGGGGATGCCCAGATTGGTCATCTCGGCCAAGTTGGCGCCCTTGCCGCCGAGCAGTTCCTTCATCTCGGCCTTGCCTTCGGCGCTGCCGCCGCCGAAAAAGTAGACGTTCTTGGTCAGGTTATTTGATTCAGGCACAGGATTTACCTCGTTTGTCGTCATGGGTGAGATCGGGGTTGGGATGCGGGTGAGTCGCGCCCGGTTCCGGGCCGGCGCGTGCCCGCACCCTACGGAACACCCCGCCGCCGTGTCAACGTCCGTCCGAAGAAGAAGAAGTTCGTACCGCGGGCGGCTTCGGGCTCGCTGCGGTCAGGTCGAGTCGCCGTCCGGTTCTTCTTGTTCCTTTTGTTTCGGGCGCGGCCAGAACACGTACACCGCCATCAGCGCCAGTCCGCCCGTGATGGCGTACTCCACTATGGTGTAAACCAACTGCGGTATGGCATTTAACCACCCCACCAAGTCCATCGCGTCACCTCTCTACGGAATTTGGACCGGCCGCGCGCCGCCGCCGCCGGCTCCGTGGGAATACTTATCGATCAGGGCGCCGGCAGTCAAGGAGTCAGCCGCCGGTAGTCTGTCTGAGCCCCGGCAGGCGCCGAGCAGCACCTCAAGGTGCGCAGTGCGGCGGCGCGATCACATACCCCACACTTCCACGGCCGCCGCGCCGGCGCCGCACCGGTGGTGGAAGATCTTTTGCTCCCAACTCCGGTTCTCCCGGCAGTCGATCACCACCAGGTGCCCGGCCTCCGCCCCGCACCGCTCCACGTAGCGCGCAGTCTGCGCCACGCCCTCTTCAATGACCCGCTCCAGCCGGTCGCGCTCCCGCACCACCTTGCACTCCACCGCCACCTCCTGCGCCCGCTCGGCCGGCGCGCGCTCCGGCAACGGCCACACGATCAGCAGGTCGACCCGCCCGCTTCCCAGCGCGTACTCCCGCTCAATGCGTCCGCCGCCGTTCACCACGCGCTGCAGAAACGCCTGCAGCAGCAACTGCGGCCACGCCTCCTCATACGCGAACCGGCGGCGCCAGTGCTCGGAGTGGCGGCGGAAGAAGGTCTGAAATTCCGAAAGCAGCAGCGCCACGTTCAGGCTGCCGTCCGCCTGCACGAACGGCGCCGCGTCCTGGTCCAGGTCTTCCTGGGCATCCCACGTCAGTTCGCGCGGGATCACCTCGGCGTAAATCGGGTTGGCAACGCGCACCGGGGCGTCGCGGGCAATCAGGCCAAGGTCGCGGGCGTACTCGACGTCGCGCGCCGTGGCGCGGCGTTCCCGGCCGGTGAGCAACGGCTCGATCACGAGCCGCACCCGCTCCTCGCGCAGCTTGCCGGCCAGATACGTCAGGTGCGTCACCCGGTTGATGATCAGCTCCTCGCGCACCGCGGCGATGGCGGCCTCGGTGACCGGAAGGGAGCGGTCGGCGCGGAGCGCCTCGTTCTCGAAGCAGGCGGCGTAGGCGAGCGCGTTGACCAGCCACGGCTGGCCGCAGGTCTGGGTCCACACCGCCTCCTGCGCGTCCGGGGTGAACGGCTGGCCGGTCTCGGCGGTGTGCTGGGCCAGCAGGGCGAGCGTCTGGTCGCGCGAGAAGTCGCCGAGCCGCAACGACTTGGCGGCGATGTTGAAGGGGCTGCCGGGAGCGCCCATGCGGTAGTCGGCCACGTCGCGCAGGCCGCACAGCACGACGCTGTGCGGGAAGCGCGCGGGGCGGGTGGGGTAGCCGGCGCGGAGCTGCTGCAGCACCGACAGCAGCGAGTCGCCGGTCAGCGTGTCGATCTCGTCGATCAGCAGCACCAGCGGCCGCGGCGCCGCCTGCGCCCAGCGCCGCAGGGCGGCGCCCAACGCCATGGCCGGGCCGAAGTCGGCCAGAATTCGGGCCCGCGCGCCCGCCAGGAAGAGATCGCCCAGTGCGGCGTCGGCGGCCTCCGCCAGGGCGGCGAGCACCGTCTGCATCGCCTGCGCCACGTCGTCGCCGGCGGTGCGGGCGGTTTCCACGGTGACGTAGACGCAGTGGTAGCCGCGCTCGTTCAGCAGGTCGGCCAGCGCCAGCAGCGCCGAGGTCTTGCCGGTCTGCCGCGGCGCGCGCAGCACGAAGTACTTCTTTTCGCGGACCAACCGGAGGGCGCCGTCAAGGTCGATACGCGACAGCGGCGGAATCAGGTAGTGATCGGCCGCATCGACGGGACCGGCGGTGTTGAACCAGCGCATCGCCTTCACCATACCACCGTACCGCCTGCTGAGTAACCGGACCGTAACGGCGGCGCGCGCGTACGCACCCCGATCAGGCGGGCCATCGGTCAGCAGGACCGGCAATCATCGCCGCGGCGTTGGCGCCGAGACGCGGGCCGCGGGACTGCGGACGACGATACCTCGGCGCCGAAGGACGCGGCTGTTGCCGGCCGCCGGAACCGTTACGCGGCGCTCCTGTTTGACAACGCCCGCGTTGGCGGGCAGCATCGGTACCAACGTGATGGATCGCCCCAATATTTTGCTGCTGATGAGTGATCAGCAGCGCTGGGACACCCTGGGCTGCTACGGTTGCCGCGCCATCCCCACGCCGGCGCTCGACGGCTTGGCCGCGGGCGGGGTGGTGTTCGAGCGCTGCTACGTGAACGTGCCGATCTGCACGCCGAGCCGCGCTTGCATGTTGACCGGCAGGCTGCCGGTGGGCCACGGCGTGTACCGCATTCACGACACCCTGCCGCCGGACCAGGTACTGCTGCCGGAGCACCTCGCCGGCCTCGGCTACGAGACCGCGCTGGTGGGCAAGCTGCACGTCTCGGGCCGCGCCGTGGAGTGCGTCGAGCGCCACCCGCACGACGGCTTCCATCGCTACGAGTGGAGTATCGATCCGCAGGCGCACGTCGACTCGCCGCTCAACGCGTACGTCGCGTGGCTGCGCGAGCGCCACCCCGAGTTTCTGCGGCGGCTGCAGGCCGGGCCGCAGGACCATCACCCGGCGGAGGCGCACTTCAGTACCTGGGCCGCGGAGCGCGCCATCGCCTTTCTGAACGAACGCGACCGGGAGCGGCCGTTCTTTCTCAACGTGAGCCTGTTCGACCCGCACGGGCCCTACTTCGACTATCCGACGGAGGCCGCCGAGTTGGTGGATCGCGCGCGGATGGAGCCGGTGCGGCCGCTCACCGCTTCCCATCGTCCGGTGCCGGGCGGCGTGGCGCGCGAGCGCGCGGCGTTCCGCGCCGGGCAGGGCAGGAGCAGGCAGCCGGGGCAGCAGGACGTTTTCGCGATTCGGCACGGCTACCTGGCGTCGATCGCCTTTATGGACCGGCAGGTGGGGCGCATCTTCGCCGAGCTGGAGCGCCTGGACCTGACGCGCGATACCCTGGTGCTGTTCGTGTCCGACCACGGCGACATGATCGGTGACCTGGAACTGATCGCGAAGGGCGCCTTCTTCTACGATCCCTGTACCCGGGTGCCGCTGATCCTGCGCCTGCCGGGGGCGGAGCGGGCCGGCTCGCGGGTTGCTGACCTGGTGCAGCCGCACGACCTGGCGGCGACTCTGCTGCGCGCCGCCGGGATGCCCGTGGCCGAGGTCGCGGCGCTGATGCCGCAGTCGCAGGATCTGGCCGCCCTGGCGCGCGCCGGTGGCAGTGGCGGCAGTGGCGGCGCGCAAGCGCGCGACCATGCCATCACCCTGTACCGGAACTCCGGAATCGACCCCGGCCAGCAACAGTGGGAGCCGCCCATCTACGCCTCCATGTTCCACGACGGGCGCTACAAGCTGACCCTGTACCAGGACCCGGCGGCGCGCGCCGGCCCGGAAGGGGAGTTGTACGACATGGAAGATGATCCCAACGAGACCATCAACCTGTGGAGCGATCCCCGCCACGCCGGCCGCCGCGACCACCTGATCCACCGCCTGAGCGCGGCGCTGGTAGCCGGCGAAGTGCAGCACGCCGCCGGCCGCGGCGGCACGAGCTGGCCCTACGCCCACGCCCCGCGTTAGGAATTGTTTGACGGTAGCGCCTTTCCCGATCGTAAGAGGGACTTGCAATCCCCTGATCTTCGGTCACGGAAATGAGCCGTAAGGCCCCCGATAACGGCAGCGCGCACGATCGACAAGCTCTTGATGACGAAGGGACGGGCAAGGAAGAACTCAAGGATACCGATTGGCACGAGTTCCCCATCGAAGGAGAGGGCCTTATGTCAGAAGACGGGGTGGAATTGGTTGCAGGACATGACGACCGCTACTACTACCCGGGCAAGAATGGATGGCCTGACTACGAACGGGGAGCGGTCGATCCTGATACCCTCGAGCCGATCGCCGGCCCCTCGGGTCCGGCAAGCGATGAGTAATCCACCGCGATGATGTGGCGAGGACGGCCGCCTACTCGGGCGTTGCTTCTCCCCGGCGGCGCCTCACCTCGGAGCGATCCAGCGGATGGTCCCAGTCCGGGTGGCCGTCGTCCTTGATCGGATAGTACTTGCCACCGGTGTCAGCGAGGCGAGTGCCATCCGCCATGACTGCGACCACGTCGTACGACACAAAGTCCGAAACGTCCTCTGCGATGAGTTCCTCCGCGGTGGGGCGTCGGATCGGTCGTCCGGACATGTCGGATGCTAGGTTCTCGTCAGCCATCTCAACTCCTCACACAAGGCATCGAACGTCTCCACTATAGGCAATAACGCCTCGCGTGGCCTGCTGTCGAGGAAGTGCCCGATTTCGTGCACAAGCGCCAGCTCGATTGCGACTCAGATCGATATGGGCTCGGCCGACCGGGCGATGTCTCAGCCGAATCCGGCTTCGCTTGGGTGGAGCGGGCTACCGCGTCGCGGTTGGCCCGATCAACGGCGATACCAGGCAGACAGCTTCAGCGTCTGTGTTCGTCGGGCAACCGAGCGAGCGTCGGCCGGGAACCACGCCAGTTCACGGCTATCGCCGCTTGGAACCTGCGCCGAGCGGGCGCGAACGCCGTGCAAGGAGGCTGCCTTGATCCGCGTGCCGATAGGCTGGCAGCGATCGTGGGGTACCGGTACGCCGTTAGCGTCCAAGGGATAGGTGGCCGGTAGTCCGATCGCGCGAAGGCCAGCCGCCGAGTGCGCGTCGCAGACGGACTGATCGGGTGGCAGCGAACAGCCTACAAGATTCGGGCCGGTATCATCGCGCAGATCCTCCGGTTCATACGGCCATGGTTCAATGAACAAGCGCAGGTTGGAGCGAGCCGTTTCTACGTCTTCATTTAGGTAGAGCACTGGAAAGCTGTTCCGCGGATTCCAGCGTCCTCCGTCTTGCTGCGCATAACTCGGATCGAGTGGGTTAGTCCAGCAAGGATTGGCGATGCGCCACCAAGTGCGAGAGTTCGGAATGGTCTCTTGCCGCATTTCCTCAGACGTGTGCCTGCTCGAACCGGAACATATCGCGGCAGGTGGCCATTAGCTTCTTGGCGTCCCCCTGCTCAAGCATCGCGAGTAACGAAACATCTCCGCGCGCCGGGATCGATTTCCGCACTACCGTTGGTATTCGATCGGGCTTGAGGTAGTGGCGGAGGAGGTTCGTAGCAGCATCAAGTTCGGCGAGTGCATTTGAGAGGCCTCCGCTTTGTCGCCACGTGCCTACTACGGAATCCGGTCCGTCGAAGATACGATCTGTTTCAGCAGTGTCCAGACACCATGTTGAGATCGTAACTGATCGTACAATCTTCTGATGTCCATCTGTATCATCGACCTTGCCTTTCTTGTCACGCAGCCGGAACTGCAGCTTGTTATTGATGCCTCGCGGCCGTCGGATAATCAAATCAATTCCTAACTTGCTGCTAACGACTCTGAGCGCCTCCCGATGCAACGAGATATCCTCTGATTCGCGGAACGTCAAGCTCCCGACGGAGTCGTCATCGATGCTCTGTACGTACTTCTCATACCTCTTCAGAAGCGCGGGGGTAATGCTTGATTTCCTGATGGAGCGAGTAGCGAATCGTGGCACCTTCACCTCTCTCGGACCGCTCAGCCGACGGTGACGGCATGCCCCGCGGTCTCATGGGGCCCAGGATAAGAGATCACTCGGCGGTGGTCAACCCCCCGCCCCATATAAATCTCTCTCGCTCTCGCGCAGGGCTGCCAAACGGCTATGCCGATCGCAGCTTTGGGGTGGCCGCGGCGGCGAGGCCGGTGAGGACCACCAGCGCCCCGGTGGCGGCCAGCGCCCACTGCACGCCGATGGTTTCGGCGGCGCCGCCGAGGGCCAGGTGACCTACCCACCCGAAGCCGATTGCGAATACCCAGCCGCCGATGGCCCGGCCGCGCATCTCGTCCGGCACGTGCTGCTGCAGCAGGATCCACTGCATCGCGTCGAACGCGGCTGCCATCGCCCCCACGCCCATGATCAGCACCAGCGACAGCGGGAACACGCCGGAGGCCGCGAACGACGCCAGGAACGCGCCATAGCCCAGGGTAATGCCGATCAGCAACGGCCCGCGGCGCCGCACGTTGCCGGCCGCGGTGAGCGCGATTACCCCGGCCAACGAACCGAAGCCGGCCATCGTGCTCAGCAGGCCCAGCCCCACCTCGCCCACCTGCAGCACGCCGCGGGCGACCGCGGGCAGCACCGACTGGTAGGCGAATCCGAACATCTCCACGAGTACCGCCAGCCCCAGCAACGTCCTCACCAGGGGAATGGCGAACATCACCCGCAATCCATCGATAACGTCGCGCAGTACCGAGGCGTTACGGGTGCCGGCGAGCGGCCTTCGCGGCGCGGCGCGGCGCATCGTCCCCACCACCAGCCCGCCGCTCAGGGAGACGATTGCGCCGGCCAGCAGTGCGGCGGGAATGCCGTAGCGGGCGATCACTACTCCGCCGAGCAGGCCGCCCAAGGCTCCCACGCCGCGGGCGCCGACCGACTGCAAGGCGACTGCGTTCATCGCCGACCGGCGCGGTACGGTATCGGTCACGAGCGCTTGGGTAGACGGTATCTCGAATGAATGGCCGACTCCGGCAAGCGCGATCAAGGCGAACGCGACCCAGAGGGGTTCGAGGCCGGACAGGGTGAAGATGGCCAGCAGCACCAGCAGCAGCGCCCGGAACGCGGCGGCGATTCCAAGGAGCCGGCTGCGCGGCATCCGATCGCTGATCGCTCCGGCCAGCGGCGCCGCGATCAGCCCCGGCGCCTGCCGCACGGCAAACGACGCGGCGGTGAGGAACACCGAATCGGTCTCGGTCAGAATCAGCCAGCCGACGGCAAGGCGCTCGGCCCACGCGGCGAGCGCGATCAACACCCCGGCGGCCCACACTCGCCGAAACGCCGGGTACCGAAACGCGCCGCGCGCCGCAGTCAGCCGTGGTATACTCACGCTGGCGGTTCCGGCCTCACTTGACGCGGACCCGCCAGTGACGAGGGGCCGCGTGTCGGCGGTACGCCGCGGCCGGTTACGTCCGGCGCCCGGAGTCTCTTTGCTTGCGGCGGCGGACGGCCGGTTGAACGTGGTCGGATAGCGTGCCATACTGGACCGCGTACCGTCGCTCCGGCGCCGTGCATGGCCGGCGGCCGCGGCAGGATTGAGGTATCGCCACTGCTGCCGTGCACTAGCGGCGTCGGGTTTCGATCCAACAGAGGTGTAGACATGACGATGTTGACCGTTGAAGGCGTCTTCGAGAATGGCCGGATCAGGCTGAGCGACAACGTGGCGCTTCCGGAGCATACCAAAGTATACGTAGTGATCCCCGCTGTCGAGGCGAAGCCGCTTGCCTATAGCGGTAGCCCACGGCTTGCACGTCCGGAGCAAGCCAGTGATTTCGCCAAGCAGATCATTGAGGTACCGACGGATGCCGAGTTATGACGTGACCGATTGCAACCCACCGGCGCCGGTTGCGCGAGTTTCCTTACGCAACGGCCAGATGGTCGCCGACGTGCCGTTGCTCCTTGATACCGGCGCAGACGTCACGCTGCTTCCGCGCGATGCTGTCGAGCGTCTCGGCGTTCAGGCAGTTGACGGCCAGCGCTACGAATTGATGGGGTTCAACGGGAGCATGACCTCGGCCCGCGCCGTAGTGCTGGATCTGCTGTTCCTGAAGCGAGCTTTTCGCGGGCGGTACTTGGTGATTGAGGAACGTCGCGGCATCATGGGCCGAGACATTCTCAACCATCTGGCACTGCTGTTGGATGGTCCGCAACTGCAGTGGTCGGAACACTCGCCGTAGGCCCTCCGGATGCTGGTCGCGGTCGCGCACCGCGGTTCATTATCTGTCGCCGAGGGCCCGGAGGCATCCACTTGAGTATGTGCGCAAGGGGACGCTCGTACGGAAGGGCTCCTGAAGCGTTAGCGCTAATCTCGACCGCCGATCTTCCACAGTGACTCATGCGGCCTCCGTATCCGGCGATACGTGCGGAGAACCCGTAAGAAGAACCTCCATAAGGGCTACCTTGAGTCGAGATAACCCGTCAATCTTCTCTACCTCGATCGCTATCCGATCATCAATGGAACGTATCGAATTTGCGATTTTTGATTGTTCATCGATTGAAGGCACTGGGAACACTATTGGATACAAGTGCTTGTTGTTTAGCTGAGGGATACCGGAGTTATCAATCAGATTGAAGAGCTCAATGTGTATCAACAGATACATAAGGAAGTGTGGAACGAGAGCAGATTTCGGAGTCATGACCATCAGATTAGGATCCACCGCGGCCTTTGTTCCCAATAGCTTGACGCGATTCTTGAAAATCGCTGCGCCACGCTTAGGAAACGCTAGTGATCCTTGCGCTTGCGTCCTTATTGATCGGTTATTGGCTTCGCTGAAACGATCGCTGGCATGTACAATCAGCCTTCTGTTAGCCCGGTGGTTGAACGAATCAACCTTTACAAACAAGCATTCGCCTTGGTCATCGAACGTGATGGCACTTGGGCCATATCCGCCAGATAGACGGAACAGGTCAGTTCCAGGAGCTGTCGTCCACTCCGCCGGCACCCTTCCTATTTCTGTTTGCTTGAATCGAGTGTGGCGCCCGGGCATGCCCCGTGTGAACAATTCCTGCATCACGCCGCCCTTGATGATTCGCACTTGGTCGACGAGAGCCTGCGTCTTCTCAATGGCATCGTCTATTGAAGACAGAATTGCAGCAATCTTGCGTTGCTCGGGGATTGGAGGAAGCGGTATTCGTACCCGATTGATGTCCTCGATGCGCAGACCGAATCGGGTAATGCCGTTGGCGTACGTCCGAAACTGTCGCTTGGCACTTTCCGTCAGCAATGCATAGTGGAGAAAGGGGCCGTCGAGATCGGCTCCAAGCGGACGAAGGATCGCAAGATGGTATCCGCACACCAAGTCACGTACACTATCGCCCACGATCGCTGGTACGCCAATATCGTCAGCGGTCTCAGAGTCTTTCGTGATGACTACGTCGCCGGGTTCCAATCGACAATTCCGTATCTCCCGGTCAGTAGCCGTCGCTTCCATGTAGTCCATGTCAGCGCGGATAACGCGGTGGCGGTAAACGTCGGAGTAGTTGCAGAGCCGTACGGACCGCTCACCGGGCACGGTTTTCTTGTCGACGCTGCTGAGACGCAGATCGACGACGTTACCCAACGCAGCCCAGGCCCACCGCTCGCGCGCCGGCGCCCCTCGTGCACGACTACGCAGGCGAGGAGCCGGCATCAGCGGACCTCTATGTCTTGCTCTACGGCTACCGGAATCCGTGCGCCTTGCAGGGTAACCGCCTGCGGCAGCGACTGGTCCAGCTTGTGGATAGCGACTTGTCCGGCAAGCTCAGGGTTTGCGCGTATCAGGGTGCCCAGTCCGCGGATGCAGTCGTAGCTGTGCGTGGTGGCGAATACCTGTACGTTCAGTCGTTCCGCCACTTGGACGAGAAGCTGCCAGACGTCGTCCATTACGGTCCAGTGCAAGCCGGAGTCGATTTCGTCGATCAGCAGAAACCCGTTCTTCGCACCGGCCAGCGCAAGTCGGAACGCAAGCAGCCGGCGCAGGCCATCGCCGAAACTGCCGATCGGGAATCGACGGCCGGCGCCGCGGCGCCCGACCAGAATCTTACCTCCGGTCCTTCCGTTCCCGCCCAAGAAGTGAATCGAATCTATGTTCGGCAGGAGAAGCCTCATGTCTTGCACGATTTCGGACTCGCGGCCGTGCGTAAGAGTGTCCTCCCAGGCCCGTACCATTCCATCGAACGAAAACGACGCGAGCGTAAGAAAGTGAACGGGCCTTTCGAGCGGAGCAGTTTGTCTCTGAATCGATCGGTAATCGACAATTATGCCGTCTTCCGTGATGGGGAACAGGTCACCATTGCTGGCGCGGCTACTGACTATGCTCAGTGCGAACGCCGGTTCCGTATGTTCATCATCGTAGCGCCAGCCCCTTGTCCGGCTCACCTCCTCAACGGCATCGAGCGGCGTGACTAGAACTCTCAGCGTCAGTTGCGCGTCCTCGGACGACAGCTCAAGGGATACCCCCGGGCGGCACTCGTGCCCGTAGAACAGGTCGGATACTGCGGGCCCCGGGTCTCTTCGAAGCTGCGGAACCGTACTGCCGCGCCGCGCCGCGGCTCCGTAGAACGCGGAGACGTGGCCGCCGGCCACAAGCAACTCGACCGCCTCGAGAATGGATGTCTTGCCGGAGTTGTTCTTGCCGACAATGAGGTTCACTCGCGCCAAGTCGGCTAGGCGGTACGACTCGAAACCACGGAAACGGCGCAACGTCAGGGTCTTCAGCATCCACTCCTCGCCGGAGGCCTTGCGCCGGCGGCGCAGCCTCTCAGCAAACCGTATCGAATCAGGCGCCGGCAGACAAGGCGCCGCGGCGGGCGGGAGGGGGGCAGGGGAGACCGGCGGAAGCAGGCGTGCTGCCGTTGGGTGCGCGGGCTTGGCAGTGTATGCTACGGTACTTGCGGGGCGGCGCGCACCGTACCACGCCGGCCAAGAAGGAGGCTGCTGATGCCGGGCCTGTTCGATCTACCCATCGCGGAACTAAAGCACTACACCGGCTGCAATCCGCGTCCCGCGGACTTCGATGAGTACTGGGCGCGCGCCGGCGCCGAACTGGAGGCCGTGGATCCTGCCGTGGAGTTGACCCCGGCGCAGTTTCAAGTGCCCTTCGCCCGCTGCCGGCACCTGTACTTTACCGGCGTGGGCGGCGCCCGCGTCCACGCCAAGCTGGTGCAGCCGGCGGCCATCACCGCGCCCGGCCCCGCGCTGCTCATCTTTCACGGTTACCGCGGCAGCTCCCCGGAGTGGTCGGAGATGCTCGGCTATGCCGCCGCCGGCCTTACCGCGGCGGCGCTCGACTGCCGCGGCCAGGGCGGCCGCTCGCAGGACCCCGGCGGGGTGCGCGGCAACACCCTCTACGGCCACATCATCCGCGGGCTGGCGGATGCTCCCGAGCGCCTCCTGTACCGGCAAATTTTCCTGGACACCGCGGCGCTGGCGCGCATCGTCATGGCGCTGGACGAGGTGGACGCCGCGCGCGTGGGCGCCACCGGCGCGTCCCAGGGAGGCGGGCTGACCCTGGCCTGCGCCGCGCTGGAGCCGCGCCTCAAGCGGGCGGCGCCGGTGTACCCGTTCCTGTGCGACTACCAGCGGGTGTGGCAGATGGATCAGGCCGAACGCGCCTACCGCGAGCTGCGCGACTTCTTCCGGCTGTTCGATCCTACCCACGAGCGGGAGCAGTTCTACTTCGAACGCCTCGGCTACATAGACGTGCAGCACCTGGCGCCGCGCATCCGGGCGCAGGTGCTGATGGGCGTGGGCCTGATGGATCAGGTGTGCCCGCCGTCCACGCAGTTCGCGGCCTACAACAAGATCACGGCGCCCAAGGAAATGGTGATCTATCCCGACTTCGAGCACGAGCCGCTGCCGCAGTTCCGCGACCGCGTGCTGCAGTTCATGCTCGGCCTGTAGCGCGCTCCGCGGCGCCGGCGCCGGGCCGCGCGGCCGGCCGCCGGGTCGGCGCGCGGGCGGTAACCCGCATCGGCATGCCGTTGTGGGGGCGCAATCCCACCCAGGGGGCGGGCCGCGGCGCTTCGCCGGCGGCCAGTTCCAGCCGGTACTGCTGCGCGATGCGCGCGAGGGCCAGAATCGCCTCGGCGGTGGCGAAACTCTGGCCGATGCAGGTGCGCGGGCCGGCGCTGAACGGCAGGTAGCTGTAGCGTTGCGGTTCCGGTCCCTCCAGCCAGCGCCGGGGCCGGAAGCGCTCCGCGGCGGCAAAGAAGCGCTCGTCGCGATGGGTCACCCAGGGGCAGATCAGCAGCACGGTTCCCGGCGCCACCCGATAATCGCCCAGGGTGAACTCCGTATACGCCATGCGCGGGATGATCGGCACCGGCGGATAGAGGCGCAGCGCCTCCTTGAACACCGCGTCGCACCAGGTGAGCGCCGGCACGTCGTCCTTGCCTGGCGCGCGCCCGCCGAGCACGGCGTCCACCTCGGCGTAGAGGCGTTGCGCGACCGAGGGATGCTGGGCCAGCAGATACCAGGTCCACGTCAGCGCCACCGCGGTGGTCTCGTGGCCGGCGATCAGCAGCGCGACGATCTGGTAGCGCCACTCCGGTTTTTTCAGCAGGTCGCCGTCGCGTTCGCCGGCGCGCCGCAGCGTGGCGATCAGGTCGCCGCCGCCGGCGTGGTCGCCGGGGTGTTCGCGAATGATCCGCTCGACCAGTTTCCGGCCCTCGTTGACCGCCTGCCGCAGCTTGAGGTTTTCGCGCGTGGGTACGATGGGCGGCGCCTGGAACGGATGGGTGGCGCGATGGGTAATGTCGCGGACGATGGTTTCGCAGGTGTCCAGGATGTGCTCGCGTTCGCCGGGGAAGTCCACGCCGTAGAGAGCGTTGAGCACGATGTCCAGGGTGATGCGCAGCATCTCGCGGTGCACCTCGCGCACCTCGCCGTCGCGCCAGGTGGAGGCGTGCCGCTCGGCCATGCGCACCATGGCGGGGCCGTAGCGCGCCAGCGCGCTGCGCTTGAGCGACGGGTTGAAGCGGTGCCGCTCGCGTACCCAGAAGTCCTCGTCGCCGGGAAAGTTGATGACCCGGTACACGTCCTCGCCGCCGGCCAGGAAGTGGTCCAGGCGGGTAGGGGGCTTCGACTTGCTGCGCGTGAACTTGCGCGCGTTGGTGGCGAGCACGCTCTCCAGCAGCGCCGGGTGGTTGATGAACACCAGCTCCTGACGGCCGGCGGTGAGCCGCACCAAGTCGCCGTGGTCGCGCGCCGCGCGGGTCAGGAAGCCGAGCGGGTCGCGGCGAAACTGCAGGGCGTTGCCGAGAAACGGCACGCCGCGTGGTCCGGGGGGTACCCGGTTGCGGTTGTCCGGACCCATGTTCAGTGCTTTCGGTAATCCTCATCCAATGCTGGCCGCAGCCTTTGGCGTCCGTCAACCCTCCGCGCCGCCGCCGCAGCACCGCAGCACCTACGGACCGGGGCACGTGCGGCCCGGTTGCCGCCTCCTCGCGCGCCGCCCGTTGGCCGCGGCGACGGTTGGGCGTAGCGGCGGGCGGATCGGCGCGGGCCGGCAGTGGCAGCGGGCCGGGCGCGCCCGTTACATTGTTGATGCGGTTTTCCCATGAGGCTGGTTGAAGAAATGGTTCTGCTGCTGCTCGATGACGAGCGTGGCGAACTTGCGCCCGGGCTGTCCCGGGATACGCTTAACGTCGTCCTCGGCGGCGCGGTGCTGATGGAGCTGGCGCTGGCCAACCGCATCGATACCGATCTCGCGCGGCTGGTGCTGCTCGACGGCGCGCCGTTGCAGGACGACCTGCTGGATCCGGTCCTGGCCGCCGTCGCGCGCGAGCCGCACGAGCACGACGCCGGGTTCTGGGTGCGGCGCACGGCTGCGACCGGCGGCGTAATCCTGGAGCGGGCGCTGGCCCGGCTGGCGCGGCGCGGCATCCTCGAAGCGGCCTCCGACGGGGCGTTTTTCCTGACCCGCCCGGTATTCCGCGCCCGCCGCTATCCTCCCTCCGGCGGCAAGCAGGTGGACGAAGTGCGGTTGCGCGTGATGCGCGTGCTGTTCAGCGAGGACATTCCCTACCCGCGTGAGATCGCCGTGATCGGCCTGGCGGACGCCGCCGGCGTGTTTCGGAACATTTTGTCGGGGCCGGAGCTGGAGCTGGTGCGCGAACGGATTGAGCTGGTGGCCCGGATGGACCTGATCGGGCGGTCGGTCGCGCACGCCGTCCGCGAGTTGGGAACGGGCGCCCGGGCCGGCCCCGCTTCCCGCCCGGCCCGGGAAATCCCGGCGGCGCCGGGGCTGCCGTTGATCGGCTGCGCGCTGGCCATGACCGGCTCGGTGCGCGCCTTCCTGGCCCGGCAGTACCTGAATCTGGGGCCGGTCTTTCGCGTGCGGGCGCTCAACCGCCGTTTCGTCGCGCTGGCCGGGCCGGAGGCCAACCTGTTCCTGGAGAACGACGGCAACGCGCTGTTCCGCGGCAGCGGCGCGAGGCGTACGGTCGCCGGCATGGACGGCGCCAACCACCTGCGCCTGCGCAGGGTGCTGGGCCGGGCGTACTCGCGCCGCCGCATCGAAGACCGGCTGGCGGAGGTGGCCGCGGTCACCCGCCGGGAGATCGACTCCTGGCCGGTAAGCCGCCCGGTCATCGCCCGGCATGTCTTCCGGCGCCTCGCCTCCGAGCAGCTCGGCATGGTGACCGCCGGCGCGTCGCCCCGCGCCTGCTTCGACGATCTGAGCGTCTACGCGCACCGCCGGCCCGCGCTGGCGCGCTGCCTGCCGCGCGTGCGGCGCGCGCGCCGCCGGTTGGATGCGTGGTGCGCGGAGGTCCTGGCCGCGCACGCGCCCGGCCGCCGCCGCGGCGAGCGGCCCGATCTGATCGACGACCTGCTGGAGGTGCATCGCACCGACCCGCTGCTGCTGCCGGAGACCGACCTGCCGGTCGCGCTGCTGGAGCCCTTCGCGGCCACGCTCGACGTGGTCGCCAACACCTGCGCGTTCATGCTCTACGCGCTGCTCAACCACCCGGAGCTGCTGCAGCGCATGCGGGAGGAGGTCGACGCCTTCTTCGAGGGCGGCGCGCCGACCGCCGCAGGGCTGCGGCAACTCGACGTAACCCACCGCGCCGCCCTGGAGACGCTACGCCTCTATCCGGTCGTCCCCGGCGTCGCGCGCACCGCCGCCAACTCGTTCCAGTTCGCCGGCTATACCGTGCCCGCCGGGTCCGAGGTACTCATCGGCAACACGGTGCCGCACCACCTGGCGGAGTACTTTCCCGACCCGCAACGGTTCGACGTTGACCGCTACACTGCCGCGCGGGCCGAACACCACCGGCGCGGAGCCTACGCTCCGTTCGGCGCCGGCCCGCACCGCTGCCTGGGCAGCAGCTTCGCGGAGGTGCAGATCACGCTCACCATGGCGACCGTGGTCCGCGAAGCCGAGCTGGAACCGGACCGGCCCGGCTACTCGCTCAAGATCAGGCAGACGCCGAACCCGCGGCCCGCCGACTCGTTCCGGTTCCGCGTGGCCCGCCGCCGAACCGGCCGCCGCCGTCACTCAGCTTCCGCTTCGACCAGTTGAATTAGCAGCTCCTTGCCGTACAGCGTTTGGCGCCCGAAGTACAGGTTCTGGAACTCGTCGTTGCCGCGCTTCGGTCCCAGCGTTGCGGTGGCGGCGGCCCCGGAGCCTCCGCCGCCCGTGAACCTTACCCGGGGAACACACCTGAAGCCTTTCCCCCCGCGCGTCAGCGTGACGGAAGCTACCGAGGTGGTCGTTGCCAACGTGGCTTCGGCGACCGCCGGGATGGTTTCCCCGCCTCCGGAAAACGCCACGCTCGGGGCGGACGTGTAGCCGCTGCCGGGATCCGTGACGTTCACCGCACTGATTGCAGATGCGCCGGGGAGTGGTTGGGCTCGGACCGCGGTTCCGGTCGCCGCGGCGCCATCGGCCTCTTGCGGGGCCGAAAACGTGACGTTCGGAGTCCCGGTATAGGAACCGCCACTCGTTATCCTCACCGACGCGACGCCGAAGGAGGATGAGCGCGTGGCCGTGGCGGCGGCGCCGCTGCCCCCGCATCCCGTAATCCATACCCTGGGAGCGGTAGCGTAGCCGCTGCCCCCTTCCGTGACCGTGACCGACGCGACGCTTGCGCCGCGCTGGTTCGGGGCGGTGAGGACAAGCACCACGGCGCCGGTACCGACTTCTGCGGTCACCGTCCACTCCGCGCCGCTCAAGCTCAGGTCGGACGGGAAGGCCGGCTCGTACGCCGTGCTGGTCAACGACCGATCCTCCCCAAGCGCCTTCCCGCCGATCGAAACGCGCACGGCGTCCGCGTTGGCGGCGGTAATCCGGTCCCAGGCAAACGGATCGGAGCGGTTGGTCGTTTCGGCCCAGATCGCCCCGCCGTCGTCGCCAAAGTGCGCCGCGCTGAGCGTCCAGCTCTTCTCGGTCTCCGGAGGCGGAGCGGGCGTGGGTGTTGGGCGCACCACCTGCGCCGGCTCCATCGGTTCGCAGGCCATGATGATGATGCCCGCAACCGCCAGCACGCACGCGGCGGCGGTAATGCGTTGCGGTCTTGCTCTGGTACGCTGTCGGTCGGCCATCGGTCCGGCTCCTCCGGCGCCCCGGCGGCGGGCGCGCGATCCTGAATGAGCGTGGATTGTAAGCGGCTGCCGCGGCGGGGTGTCAAGCAAATCGTAGCGCCGCCCGCCGCCCGCCCGTCGCAGATTTGTAGCGCCACGGCGGCAATTGCGCGGCCGTACCGTTGATTTCGGTCGAAAATCAGCGGTAGCGCCGTTGATTTCCATGACGTGGCGCGCGATACCGGGGTGCCCGCCACCTCGGTGCGCGCCTGGTTCGACATTCTGGCGGACACCTTCGTCGGGTTTCTGGTGCCGCCCTGGCGCGGCTCCCGCCGGCGCAAGGCCGCGGCCACCGCCAAGTTCTACTTCTTCGACGTGGGCGTAGCCAACTTCCTGCGCGGCATTCGCACCTTGCATCGCAACGGCAGCGAGTACGGCGTCGCGTTCGAGCACTTCATCGCCATGGAGCTGCGCAGCTATCTCTCCTACCGGCGCCTGCGGAGCGATCTCACCTATTGGCGCACGCAGAGCGGAGTCGAGGTCGACTTCCTGATCGGTTCGGCGGCGGCGGTCGAGGTCAAGGCCGCAGTCCGCGTGTCCGACCGCGACCTGCGCGGCCTGCGCGCCCTGGCCGAGGAAAACGCAGCGGCCGCGTTGTTCCTGGTATCCTTCGACGAGTTGGACCGGCGCACCGACGACGGCATCCGCCTCCTGCACTGGCGCACGTTCCTTGCCGAACTCTGGAGCGGCGCGCTGATCGGGTAGCGCGCCACTCCGGCGATTGCACCGGCCGCGTGGTGGGTGGGTGGTAGTGAGCATCATCATCGCTTCACCGCTTGACGCGTTGCCGCGGTCCATTCAAGATCAAGAACTGGAAACCCGATGTCATCACCTACTGAACCTCGCTACCCCCCCCCCCCCCCCCCCCCCCCGGTTGGGGAACCGCGGCGCCGTGACCAGCTCCTTCCGCGTCGGCGCCCTTCTATCGCTGGTAGCTGTTGCGGTCACCGTGATGGCGGCGTGCGCGCCGCTGGCGCCGCCGCGCGCAACGGTCGGGGACGGCGACGGCGAGCCGCCGCCCGCGCCCGCACCGGCCCCGACGCCGGTCACTCCGCCGGGGACCGCGACGAAGGGCTGGCCGATCAAGGCGGCGGACTTTCGCGACGACGACGCGGCCATCTGGGCCGAAACCTCCAACCGGTCCGAGGCGTTCGCGTGGGAGCGCATCACCGCCGACAATCTGGACCGGGTGCGCGTTTCGGTCGGCGGTGTGGAGCTGCCGCTCGAAAACAAGCCGAATCAGCCGGTCTTCGCTGACGACCTCAGCGGCGCCGAGTGGACGCTTGAGGCGGTAGTCAGCCCGGGAGCCGTTGCGCTGCTGCTCACGGCCCCGGACCAGAGCAGCGATACTGACCTGGTTCAGTCGGTCAGGATTACGAACCCCGGCAGCGGCTACACGTCTGCTCCGTCCGTCACGTTCGCCGCCGACGCCGGCGGCAGCGGCGCGGTCGCCACCGCCGAGTTGACGTTCGACACCGTACGCTCAGTGTCGATCACCAACGGGGGGACCGGCTACGCCTCGGCCCCCTCGGTCTCGTTCGTAGGCGGCGGCGGCAGAGACGCGGCCGCCACCGCCGCGGTGTCACTCAGTACCGTAGGGTCGGTGATGGTCGGGGATTACGGCGCCGGCTACACGTCTGCTCCGTCCGTCACGTTCGGCGGCGGCGGGGGCAGAGACGCGGCCGCCACCGCCGCGGTGTCACTCACAACCGTAGGGTCGGTGACGATCGATACTGCCGGCAGCAGGTACACGTCGGCTCCGTCCGTCACGTTCTCGGCGGACGCCGGCGGCAGCGGCGCGGTCGCCACCGCCACGGTGTCACGCACTACCGTAGCGTCGGTGTCGGTCGGGACTACCGGCGGCAGCGGCTACACGTCTGCTCCGTCCGTCACGTTCTCCGGCGGCGGCAGTGGTGGCAGCGGCGCGGTCGCCACCGCCGAGCTGGAGCCGCGCGGCGTGGGGTCGGTAACGGTCACAAGCGCAGGAGCCTACGCCAGCTTTCAGCAGAACATAACCGTTACGTTCGGAGCGCCACCGGCCGGCACCGGCTGCACCACGGCAACCGGAACAGTGACCAGGCTGCTGGTATTGGGCCTTTGGCGCGCTCAGAGCGTGATGATCGTGAACAAGGGAAGCTGCTACACGTCTCCTCCATCCGTCACGTTCTCGGCCAGTTCCCTCAGCCGGGCGATCGGAGCGGCAACGCTGGAGGCAGGCGGCGTCGGTTCGGTCCGTGTCACCAACACCGGCAGCGGCTACACCTCGGCGCCCACCGTGACGTTCAGCGACGCGCCGAGCGGCGGCACCACGGCGATGGGCGCCGCTACGCTGGGCGGTCCGGTAACGGCGGTGACGGTCACCACCCCGGGCAGCGGCTACACCTCGGCGCCTGACGTGGAGTTTGGTGACCCGGCGAGCGGCGGCATCAAGGCCGAGGGCACCGCCGTGCTGGCTGGTCCGGTAACGTCGGTGACGGTCACCAACCACGGCAGCGGCTACACGTCGGTTCCCACCGTGACGTTTGCGGACGCGCCGAGTGGCGGCACCAGGGCAACGGGCACCGCCGTGATGTCCAATGGAGTTACGTCGGTGACGGTCACCGACCCCGGGAGCGGCTACACCTCGGTTCCCACCGTTGAGTTTTCCGGCGGCGGCGCAGGCGCAGGCGCGGCTGCCGACGCCGTGCTGGCCGGCGGGGTTACGCGAGTGATGGTCACCGAAACCGGGAGCGGCTACACCTCGGAACCCACCGTGACGTTCAGCGACCCGCCGAGCGGCGGCGTCAGGGCGACCGGCCGCGCCGTGCTGAAGCAGCGCGGCAACACCCCGCAGGACAACCTGTATTGGGCGCGCCAGACGCTGTACGGCAAGCAGCTCCAGGTCCGCATCGCGGACGAGTGACGCCGGCGCGCGCCGGCGGAACAAAGGCGCGATCGGGGGCTGTCATGTCTGCGCCACCGTACTATACTCACGGTCATGGACGAAGGTGATCTGACCAGCATCGCGCGCGCCGTCGTGTGGGATTACCGGTATGACGCGGACGACGTGGTGGCTGTGCTGCGCGGACGGCGGGAGCGGATCGGCCACCTCGACAGACCGGCTTTGTTTGTCAGAATGCTGCAGACCTTGCCGTGGCAGCGCATCGTCGCCGCGCTGTCGATCGGGGAAGTCAGGCGACTGTTGACGCCGGAGACGATAGCCCGGCTCTGGCCGCCATCCACTCGGGAGCGCTATGAACGAATCCGACTCTTACTACGAGGAGACGCTGTACCCCCTGCAGAATGGAGTGCTGAACACGCTGGCCGCTTGCGAAACACCGTTCTATCTGACCGGTGGTACCGCACTCCATAGACACTACTTCGGATACCGGTACTCCGACGACCTTGATCTGTTCGTAAATCAGGAACCCGGGTTCGACCGCTTCGTCGATCTGATGATACGGGCGTTGCGCGAGGGTGGTTATGCCCTTGACCGCGATGGTTTCATCCGCTCCGAGCAGTACGTGCGACTGCTGGTTAGCGAGCGCGAAGTGCTGCTCAAGATCGATCTGGTCAATGACGTTGCGCCGCGATTTGGCGTGCCGGTGCGGGGCGGTATCTTTCCCCGTATCGATTCCTTACGCAATATCGTTTCGAACAAGGTTACGGCTCTGTACCGATTGGAGAGCAAGGATATCGCTGATATCTGGGTAATTTGCAATCATAAGACGTTCCTCTGGTCGGAAGTCATGGAGGAAGCAGCCCAGAAAGAAACGGGGCTCGACGCCGCAACGGCGGCCGACGTGGTGCGCTCGTTCCCCAAGCCTCTGTTCGATACGATCCGCTGGCGGGAACGTCCTGACCGGCAACAGTTCTTCTCCGATCTTGCGGTGATCGCAGCGGACTTGCTTGCTGTTCGAGAGAACTCATTATGCCACTAGCCGGTTCAGTCCTTGGCGCTGGCGGCAGAAATCAGGTATAGTCAGGTGAGCGTTGCGGATTATGGCCTCTGTTATTGAAAAAGCTGACCGGGACCGACTTGATGAGCGTTGGGCCGCGCTGACGCGGGGGACGCTGTACGACGTGCTGCCGCCGCGGGAGCAGCGCGCCGTGAGCATGGTGCACGCCCGCTATCCTTTGACGGTGCAGGAAATGAGGCTGCTGTGCGAGGCCGCGCGCGACCTGGAGATGTGGGGCGAGCCCGGCTTGGCCGACTGGTGGCCGCAGGCCGAGACGCAGGATGGCGCGGCGCCGCCGCCGGCGCGCAAGCGGCAGCTCCTGCAGCGCCTGCGCGAGCACACCGGCGCGTTGCGGGACGCTGCCACCCGTTACCCGCCGGCGCAGGCCCGGCAGCCGGACCGCCCGCCGCTGCACTTCGCGCCCGGGGAGCCGGACGCGGAGGTGTTCGGCGACTGCCCGGTGCGGTCCGAGCGCACCCTGTGCTGCAACCTGAAGACGATCGACGCGGTCAAGAACTGCGCCTTCGGCTGCAGCTACTGCACCATCCAGACCTTCTACGGCGACCGGGTGGCGGTGGACCCCGACCTGGGCGCCAAGCTGCGGCGGCTGGAACTGGAGCCGGGGCGCTTCTATCACGTCGGCTCCGGGCAATCCTCCGATTCGCTGGTGTGGGGCAACCGCGGCGGCATCCTCGAACAACTGTGCGGGTTCGCGGCGGAGCACCCGGACGTGCTGCTGGAGCTCAAGACCAAGTCGGCGAACGTAAGTTGGTTTCTGCAACCGGGCCGCGAGTTGCCGCCCAACCTGGTGTGCAGTTGGTCGCTCAACACGCCGCCGGTGGTGGCGCACGAGGAGCACTTTACCGCGTCTCTGGAGCAGCGGCTGCGCGCCGCGCGGCGGGTGGCGGACCGCGGCGTAAAGGTGGCCTTCCACTTCCATCCCATGGTCCATTACGACGGCTGGGAGCAGGATTACCCGGCGCTGGCGGAACGCCTCATGGAGCAATTCGACGTTGCCGAGGTGTCGTTCGTTTCGTTTGGCTCGGTTACCTTCATCAAACCGGTGATCAAGCAGATCCGGCGCCGCGGCGAGCCGACGCGCATCCTCCAAACCCGGCTGGTCAAGGACCCGCACGGCAAGCTGACCTATCCCGACGATCTGAAGGCGGCGATGTTCGGCGCCATGTACCAAACGCTGGCGTCGTGGCGCGGGCGCGTGTTCATGTACCTGTGCATGGAGAAGCCGGCCATCTGGGAGCGCGCGTTCGGCTGGCGCTTCGCCTCCAACGCCGAGTTCGAGCGGGCGTTCGCCGCCGGCACGTTGTACCGGCAGCGGGCCTAGGCGCGTGGACGCCGGGGTACGCCGCCGCCTGCTGGAGCGGCTGCGGCAGGCCGGAGTCGCCTTTACCGAGAGCGAGCACGCCGCGGTGCGCACCAGCGAAGAGGCCGCGGCGGTACGCGGCGCGCCGTTGCGCAGCGGCGCCAAGGCGCTGGTGCTCAAGAGCGGCGCCCGGTTCCTGCTGGCGGTGCTGCCGGGAGACCGGGCGCTGGACAGCCGCGCGTTGCGCGTCGCCGCCGGCAGCCGGCGCGTACGCTTTGCCTCGCGGGAGGAGTTGCTGGAGCTGACCGGCCTGACGCCGGGGGCGGTGCCGCCGTTCGGCAGCCTGTTCGGATTGGAAACGATCTGCGACCCCGGACTCGCGGACAACCGGCAGATCAACTTCAACCCCGGCAGCCACCGTCACTCGGTGCAGATGAGCTATGCCGATTGGGAGGCCGTGGAGCGGCCGCGGATCGCTCCGCTCGCCGCCGCGCGCAACTAAGCGGCCGGCAGGATGCCGGCGTCACGCAGGATCCGCTCCACGCAATCCGCCACGCCGGCCGCGCCGGTATCGACCACGCTGTCGACCGGAGCCGGCGGTTCGTAGGCGGCGGCGTCCCAGGCCCGGTCGTATACGCCCTTGAAGTCGCGGCGCCGGGCGACCTCGGGCGGGCACCGCAGCCATACCAGGAACAGCCCGGGCAGCGCCCGCGCCGGCGCCCGGATCTGCTCGGTCGGCGACACCATCGCCACCACCACGTCCACGTCGCGCGCCAGGCGCCCGGCCAAGGCGGCGACGCGGCGCACGTTCTCCAGCCGGTCGGCGGCGGAAAAGCCGAGCTGCCGGCTCAATGCGCCGCGCCGCACCACGTCGCCGTCGATCAAACACGCCACCCGCCCCAACTCGCCCAGCCGCTCCACCAGCGCGCGGCCGACCGTCGTCTTGCCGGAACACGGCATGCCCGTGAGCCAAAACACTGCCATCAGGTTCCCCCAAGTATACACGTTGCCGCGCTGGCGCTTCCCACGCCGGGAGATGCGCCTTCTGTGCCCAAGGCCTTGACTCTCGGACAGATATGTCCGATCATGGCGCTAACGCTACTGTTCTCCATCGGTCTCGTAGCGGAATCTTGCCGGGAGGTGGCGTGACCGAAAGGGAGTTTATCAAGCGCGTCAGGAAAATCGGACGTGCCCGCGGGGTTCCCGTGGCAGAAGACCGGCGGCGCGGTAAAGGTAGTCATCGCACTTTGTATTACGGTCACCGAAAGACGACCGTGAAGAAGGGAGAAATTGGAAGCGGTTTACTCTCTGAAATGATTAGACAGCTAGGACTTAGTCGAGAGGATTTTGCATGAGATTTGTGTATTCGGCCAAACTGCAACATACCGGCACCGGGGAGGTCGTGGTTTCGTTCCGCGACCTCCCGGAGTGCCTGACCTCCGGTTCGGATAGCGACTCGGCTCTTGCCGAGGCGGCCGATGCCCTGGAGGAGGCAATCGCCGCGCGCATTGCCGATGGAGAGCCGATTCCCGAGCCGAGTGCCGTAGCAGCAGCGGATGGCGAGTATGCCGTAGCCGTACCGCCGGCAACCGCGGCCAAGGCGGCGCTGGTTCTGGCATTCCGTGAGAGCGGTTTGTCACAGAGTGCCTTTGCTCGACGCCTGGGCGTGAACGAGAAGGTGGTGCGCCGCATGCTTGATCCGCGTCATCGGACCACTCCAAGCCGGACCAGCGCCGCGCTACGCGCCCTCGGGCGGGAACTGGTGGTGGAAGCGCAACCGCTGGCCACGCTGACCTGACCCGCCAATGGCCTGGGTCACGCTGTCGCGCGCCCGCCACGGTAATCCGGGCGACCATGGTCAGCGCGGGCGGCACGACTCGGCGCGGTGTGGTATAACCGCGGTCAGGGATGGAGCAACAACTTCACCGGCTGGAAGCGATTTTGACACGCATGGGCAGCGTCGCGGTGGCGCTGTCGGGGGGCGTGGACAGCGGATTGGTGGCCAAGGTAGCCAGGGACCGGCTCGGTGACTCCGCGATTGCGCTCACCGCGGTGTCGCCGAGTCTCCCGGCGCAGGAACGGCAGGCGGTGGCCGAACTGGTGCGGCGCATCGGCATCCGCCACCGGTTTCTGGATAGCACCGAGACCGAAGACCCGCGCTATCAGGCGAACGCCCCGGATCGCTGCTACTTCTGCAAGACCAACGTCTACGAGGTGTTGATCGATTACGCCGAGGGCGAGGGCTACCGTTGCCTGGTGGACGGCACCAACGCCGACGACGTGGGCGACCACCGCCCCGGCCGCCGCGCGGCGCGGGAGCGGGGGGTGCGCAGCCCGCTGCAGGAAGCCGCGCTCGACAAGGCCGCGGTGCGCGCCCTCGCCAGGGAATTGGGCCTGCCGATCTGGGACAAGCCGGCCGCGGCCTGCTTGGCGTCGCGCATCCCCTACGGCTCCGCGGTCACGCCCGCCAAGTTGAGTCAGGTGGAGGCGGCGGAGGCGATGCTGGGCGCGCTTGGGCTGCGCCAACTGCGGGTGCGCCACCACGGTCAGGTGGCGCGGCTGGAGGTGGAGCCGCGCGACCTGGACCTGGTGCTGGAGCAGCGGCGGCGGATCGCGCGCGAGTTGAAGGAACTGGGATTCGTGTACGTGACGCTGGACCTGGAGGGATTCCGCTCCGGCAGCATGAACGAAGCGCTGCGGTGACCGAGCCGCTGCTGGCCGCCCTGCTTACCGAGGTGCGGGCGGGGCGCATGGAGGTCGCCGCGGCGCTGGAAAAGTTGCGCGGATTTCCGGTGGACGCTGCGGTGGCCGGCGCGCGGCTGGATACGCAGCGGGCGCTGCGCACCGGGGTGGCCGAGGTGGTGTTCTGCGTCGGCAAGAGTGCGGCGCAGGTGGCGGAGATTCTGCAGCGCCTGCGCGCCCACCACGGCCGCGCCCTGGGCACGCGCGCTACCCCGGAGCAGGCGCGGCAGGTGCGGGAACGGCTGGCGGAGGTGACCTACGATCCGGTGTCGCGGTTGCTCACCCTGGGCGCCGCGGAGCCGGGCCGCGGCGCGGCGCCGGCGGTGGCCGTGGTCAGCGCCGGCAGCGCCGACCTGCCGGTGGCCGAGGAGGCGGCGCAGACCCTGGAGTTTCTGGGCGGCCGCGTTGAGCGCTGCTACGACGTGGGGGTGGCCGGGCTGCACCGGCTGCTCGCCGCGCAGCCGCAGCTTGAGCGCGCCGCGGTGGTGATCAGCGTGGCCGGCATGGAGGGCGCGCTCACCAGCGTGGTGGCCGGCCTGCTGGCGGCGCCGGTGATCGGCGTGCCCACCAGCGTCGGTTACGGGGCGCACCTGGGGGGCGCCGCGGCGCTGCTGACCATGCTCAACTCCTGCGCCGCTGGCGTGGCGGTGGTGAACGTCGACAACGGCTTCGGCGCCGCGCTGATGGCCCACGCGATCGTGCGCCAGATCGACGCCGCCGGCGGCGCGCCGTGACCGTCGCCTACCTCGACTGCATCGCCGGCGTGAGCGGCGACATGCTGCTCGGCGCGCTGCTCGCGGCCGGCGTCTCCGAGGAAGAGTTGCGCGACCGTCTGGCCGCGCTACGCCTGCCCGGCTTCGAGTTGGGCGTGGAGCGCGTGCAGAAGGCCGGCATCGGCGCGCTGCAGGTGGAGGTGCGCGTTACCGATCACGCAACCGAGCGCCACCTGCCGGAGATCGTCGGCCTGGTAGAGGCGAGTGCGATCCCGGACTCCGTCAAGCGCCGTGCCGCGGCGATCTTCCGGCGCCTCGGCGCGGTCGAGGCGGCCATCCACGGCGCTTCGCCGGAGCGCGTCCACCTGCATGAGTTGGGCGGCATCGACACCATCGTCGACGTGGTGGGCGTGCTCACCGGCTTCGAGCTGCTCGGCGCGGAGCGGGTGACCTGCTCGCCGCTGCCGCTGGCGCGCGGCTTCGTCGACTCCGCCCACGGACGGCTGCCGCTGCCGGCGCCGGCCACGGTGGCGCTGCTGCAGGGGGTTCCGGTCACGGGGGCCGAAGTGGAAGGCGAGTTGGTGACGCCCACCGGCGCGGCGCTGGTCACCGACCTGGCCTCCGGCTTCGGTCCGCTGCCGGCCATGCGGCTGCGCGCCGCCGGGTACGGCGCCGGGCGCGCCGAGCGCGCCATTCCCAACGTGGTGCGCCTGTTGGTCGGGGAGGCCGGCCCCGGTGGCGAGGGGGAGGGTAAAGCTGCTGCCGCCGCCGAGCCGCTGTTCATGGTGGAAACCAACATCGACGACATGAACCCGGAGCTGTACGACTACGTAAGCGCGCGCCTGTTCGCGGCCGGCGCCCTGGAGGTATTCACCCAACCGGCGGCGATGAAGAAAAACCGGCCCGCCACCCTGCTGAGCGTGCTGTGCCGGCCGCCGCAGCGCGCCGCAGTGCGCCACCTGCTGTTCCGCGAGACTACTACCAGCGGCGTGCGCGAGTATCCGGTGCGGCGCTACGCCCTGGCGCGGGAAACCCGCACCGTGGCGACCGGCCACGGCGAGATCCGCGTCAAGGTGATGCGCGGCGCCGGCCTGGAGCCGCGCTGGGCGCCGGAATACGACGACTGCCGCCGCGCCGCCGAGGCCACCGGCGCCCCCCTGCAAGCGGTGTATCAAGCCGCCCAAGCCGCCGCCCAACGCTCTCCCGACACTCCCTGATCGACGACTTGCGTGCCGGCGGGGGCCGCTGAGGGCTGGCGTTATGCGGTGTAGGTGGCGTTCAGGTTTGCCAGGGCTTGGGGGAACTCGGCTTCGTTGAAGATCAGGCGGAAGGTGCCCTTCGCGGGGCCGTCGCGGATCTCCATGCGGCCCACGTTGAAGGACTGCTCGAGCATCTCCAGCACCTTGCGCTTGTACTCGGTGTCCGGGTTGCCGCGCAGGTGCGCGCCCTTGGTCTCGAACACCAGCAGATGCGGCTTGCCGGCGCTCTGCCCCGCCATGGCGATGAAGTCCGGGTAGATGCGCTCGCGCCGCCAGCCGCGCAGGTGGTATTCGCCCTGCTGCCGCACCGCTACCCGGTGCCACCAGCGCAGCGCCTGCTGTTCGTCCAGGTAGTACGCGAAGCGCCGCTCCAGCTCGCTGTCGAACTGGCGCTCGAACACCGGCTCGAACAGGTTGAGCTGCACCGGCTGGCCGAGCCGCTGCAGGGTGCGGTCGGACTCCGCCACCGGCATCTCGTAGCGGTCGCGCATCCGGTAGCGCGGCACGTCCGCCTCCAGGTCGAATCGGACCTCCCTCGTTTGCAGCTTGTCGCAGAACAGCCGTTCCGCCATCCGCTCCACCTCGTCGAGCACCGCTTCGCGCAGGGCGTTGGCAAGATGGGAGCGGCGGTCGTAGACGCCTGCTTCCCCGGCGCCGGTCTCCCGCAGCCGCGCCAGGAGGCGGCCGGCGATGCCGGCGGCGTGCCAGGGGTTGGGCACCACGTCGGCCAACCGGCGCACGAAGTAGGTGAGCCGCACGCGCTTGTCGACCGGCAGGTCTTCGGCAGCCCCGCGCGCGGCGACCGCCTCCCGCGCGCCCACGTCCACGGTCGCCGTCTGCCGCCGGGCGGCGATCGGCAGGGAGCCGGCGGGGTCGGGCGGTTCGATTTCCTCCCAGGCGATGGCCGGCAGGATGTCGCGGTGGTAGTCCAGGTCGCGCCAGCCGCCGGCGCCGTCCTCATGCAGCACCTTCGGCAGGAAGACGTCGGCGCCGCGAAACCGCGCCCGCCGCCGTACCTCCACGCGCTGCAGCGGGTCGCCGGCGCCCGCGGTCACCTCCTCGCCCAGGCCGGTCAGCCCCTCCTGCTCCAGCCCCCGCTTGATCCGCTGCACCGCGTCGGCCACCTCCATGTTGAGGCAGTAGACCGCGCACCGGTCCAGCCGCTCCCGCCCGGTGCGGCGCGCGTGCGGCTGGCGCATCACCCGCCCCACCAACTGGGTGAGCGCCCGTTGCGCGCTGGTCGTGTCGAGCATCACCAGCAGATAGGCGAACGGGCAGTCCCAGCCCTCCATCAGCGCCGCGCGGGTGATGATCCAGCGCACCGGCGAGTAGGGGGAGAGCAGGTCCTCCTTGCCGATTTCGTCGTTCTCGGCGGACTTTACCCGCACCGCTTCGGCGGGCGCGCCGAGGTTGCGGGTCAGGTACTCGCGCACGTCCTCGGCGTGGATGCGTTCGCCGTCGCGTTGCGCCTTGCCGGTGCGCTCCACCCGCACCACGGCGATGGGCCGGAGGTAGCGGCCCTCGCTCATCTGCAGCGACTCGGCCTCGGCGCGGAGCCGGTCGAGTTCCTCGGCCGCCTCGCCGAGCACGTGCTGCCATTCGGCGTTGGTGAACGACTCCACCCGAACCGGCAGTTTGATCATCTCCTCCTGCTTCAAATCGACGCCGGAAATATCGACCAGCAGGTTGCTGACGCCGGGGGTGGGGGTGGCCGACAACTCGATCACTAGGCTGGGGTCGAGGCGGTTGATCGAGCGCACGAACTCCTGCGCGGCGGCCGGTCTGCCGTATGCCTTGTGCGCTTCGTCGAGCACCACCACCGGGCGCAGCATCTTGAACACGTTGAACAGGCTGTGCTTGACCGGTCCGCGCTCGGAGGTACGCTCCAGGTCCGGGTAGTCGTGCAGCAGGCGGCCGTCGCCGAGCAGGTCGTCGCTGTCGGGAAACAGCGTGGGATAGCGCCCGGAGTCGCGGAACATGCGCAGGAATTCGCGGCCTTTCTGACGGTTGGCGGCCGGCAGCATGAGCAGCATCACGCACAGATAGTGGGCGACGTCGGCAGCCGTGAACGGGTCGTCCTTTTCCAGCATCTTGACGCGCCCGCCGCTGGCCCGCTCCAGCATCTGGCGGTAGGGATGCTCGCGGTTCCAAAGCGCGGTCCTGGTCTGCTGATAGATGGCGCGCGTGGGGGTGATCCACAGGGTGAGGCCGGCGTGCCGGTTCATCCGCTCCAACGCCGCCGCGGCCAGCAGCGTCTTGCCGCCCCCGGTCGGCACCTTGAAGCAGGCGTGGGGTATGGGAAACCCCGCGTCCGCGCTGCGGTCGGCATGCCGGGCACCCGCGGTACCGCCAGCCACGCCGCCGGCCTGCGCCAGCTTTGCCCACGCCGTCTTGGGGTAGTTGCGCAGGTCTGCGGGAACCTCCACCCCGGCGTTCCGCAGCGCTTCGATCCCGTCCGCGGCCGCGTGGCGCGCGTCGTCCAGGGCGGCCAGCCAGCGGCTGAACGCCTCCAGCGCCCGCGCCTGATACTCCTTCAGTTCCATCCGCTAAGCACCGCGTAATCGACCGACGACCACGTCAATCGACCGGTGTAAGAGCTGGTTCCGTCTTCTCAGAGGGTTAGCTGACACTCCCCTCCTCAGGGCCGTCAAACCGTCCATTCCATATATCGACACAAAGAAACAGAGCAAGAGTTCCAATGAGGACGTTGCCGCCAGAGGAAAGGTCGGATAGCGTGTGGAAACCGGAACCGCATGGGCTACCACTTCCCGGTTGCCCATTGATTGACACGGCTGTGCGTGATAGTAATCGTGATTATGGCCCTCTTCGGGGGTCTCGTATCTGAATCCCAAGAATGCGGTGAACTTGCCGTCCACGGGATTCGGGAGAGCATCTTGTTCCGACCATATGCCGAAGTAGAAGCCACATTTCGGAACGTCCGCATTGAAGTCCCACTGACACCAGACTGCCGTAACCGCCGAATGCTCCCTCCGCGGAGGCACGACGTAGAGCATGCATTCGGGTGGAAACATGCCGATATTTCTGTGTGACAAATAGGACAAGTCGGTCCTCTTGAGAGGCGTAAACTGGCTCTGTACGGCTGCGAGCACGGTCTTGGCAACCTGCCTTCCATGGAGTCTCCACCGCTCGCCCCTGATCAGCATAAATTCCAGTACCGAAAAGATTGCATTCTTCTCCCCCGTTGCCGCCATGTGGTTCACTCCTCGAACGTAAAGGCGAAGCGTCTTTGAGGTCCGTAACGCACGTCAGGGAACAGCCTTATGAGTCTTCTGTCGTACGAGTTGTGAAATCCGCTACGGAACTCTCTTCCGTGAGAAAACCAGTCGAAAACAGATGCGTCCTCCATGAAAGCAACGTCCGGTAACTTCGTGTAGTCGAACGTTGCTCGCCGTCTGTCAAAATCCTTGTCCGCCTCCAGCCTCCGGCACCATACTGCCGGTCGCGATAAGCAATGTTGTTCTCTGAACCAATAGCCTTCGTCGAACTCCTTTCTAAGGACGTCCGGGCGGTATATCGCCTCGTTCCACGCGTCCACGTCGGCCACGTCTCGTCCCAACAGAAAAGGAAACCGCTGCAGAAGGTGGGGCACGTCAACGAGCACGTCCTGCGGCCCAATCACTGCTCGCTCAAGCCACTTGCCGATCCTGGCCGCGCCAAATCTGACGGCTGCCGGTCTGTCAGAGGACAACAGGGTTGCCGTCTCCCGCATGTCCGCCGTCATGGAGATGAACGAATCGAGGGTCATTTCTCGAAGTTCGTCAAAGTACACCGCTTTCGGTGCAAGGAACCCGAAGGCGGAGTCGGAAAGGCCCATGGCGTCGCAGTCTCGAATGTCCAAAGTGTGCGCTATGGGCCTACTCAGGTCGCGCCCGAAAACGTCCTCTCGTGCTCGCTGGCTCGCAACGGCCTTTGAAAGGACTGGCCAATACCAGGGCCGGAATCCCGTCCATGGAGGTTCCCTCCACAATCCCGGCGTCGCAATAACGTCGACACTCAGATTGAGATCCGCATGGCTCGCGAGATGAGCCCGAAGGCTGAGGTCGAAGTCGAACTGATTGAACTGATTGAAGACCACGACTACGGCGCAATTGGAATGGATGCGCGCCAGCCGCCCAATGTCTTCCCCGGTGTGTCGTGCGTTGTCATCGTCGACGTGAATGAGGTCGTAATCGATTATCAGAATATCCGCCGTGTCGAATACGCACTGGCTCCGCTCATACCGGCTTCCGGTGAGCACCGACCTGTTGCGGCGCAACAACTCGATTACCGCGTGACGCAATGCATCGGTGCTGGGCGCGTCGTGACACACGTATTCCTGTGGCGCTATTCCCCTTATGTGTTCAACACAAGCCGCAGCAAATTCGGGGTTGTCGTCACACACGAGCACGGAACAGGTCATATCGGTGAGCTCCACGATAACTGAAACGCCGTCGCCCAACCGGATGACGGCTTGACGAAGGCTACCCGCGCACGCCTCTGGCTGGCTATCATTCGTACAATCGTCAATCCGAGCCCCATTCCGCCCAGACCCAGCGCCCGGCGCCCCTCGGAGACCTTGATCTGCCGGGCGAACGGCTCGAACAACCCCGCGGAGTCAGCATAGTCAACGCCAACCCCGTTGTCTTCGACCCGTATCCAGGTCCTGCGGCCATTCCTGCCCCCGGAACATAGCACCCGACGCCTGGCGACGTCAAGAGTAGCGTTGGAGGCGTTGAAGATCACGTTCTGAAACAACGAATTCCACTCCGCGAAGGTGGCGGGGGGTAAGTAAAGCTCGGGCGGGATCGATAACGACAGTTCCATCCCGGGAACCAGCCGCCGAACGTTGGTGATGACTTCGCGCAACACGGGGCGCGCCGCCAGCGCCTCTACCTCCTCGCGGTCGTCAAGGTCCAATAGCGGCGCAAACAGTTTTCGGGTATCCTCCATCCTGTCAACCCAGGAGCCGATCTGTTGACCGACTTCAACGACTCGCGGCGCGTCCACGGTGTCTCCGAGACGAATCAACCGGCTCAGCATCTGACGTGCGCTCCGCATCTCGTTACGACTCTCATGCTCCAATGCAAGAGCCGCCATCCCCGCGGCCGCAAGCGGGCCCAGCAACATCCGCGCCTTCTCGTCAGCCCTTCGCTCGCGGCTCAAGGCGCCGGAAAGACCGTCGACCTCTTTCCTGAGCGCTGCAATGGTCTCGTCCCGGGGATGCGACTCATGAGCCTCAATAAGCAGTGTACGAACCCGGTCGACCTTCTTGGCAGCCAGCTCCCCTTGCGGACTTGCCGTGAATGTCCGCTGCTCCTTCAGACGCTGCCGCGTCGCGTAATAGTCCAACGACCATCGCACCGCTCGCCGAAGCTCCCGATAAGCTCCGTTGGAGACAAGGCGATCTCTGGTGACCGGTACCTTGAGGAGCTCTCCCCGCTCCTTCTGCTGGTCGGTAGCCTCCCGCGCCTCAAGTGTCGTGTTGATGGTTACTACGCCGAACAACTGTCGCTGGGCCGGAAGTTCGTCCAGGGCGCGAGGTGTCTGAAGGCGGCCGGGAAGCAGCGCAGACCTGCTCTTCCGGTGAGACTGGTCAACTTCGATCCCCAGCCAGTCCTGTTCGGCGCCGTAGTACGGAAGACGAAATCCGGCGTCGTAAATCATCACCCCGCCGAAGCGTGCGAAATAGTCGCGAGCGGCGGCGACGTCTATTCCGCCGGGCTGGCGGCCGGACAGCTTGAATATCCTGATTACCCACTTCGCTGACGCAACCAGCGGCTCGACGTCGAATCTCTCGGAATACCGCTCCCCGCTCCGAAACGTTACCATGACCTGAGCTGTCGCCTTGTCTCCGTCTCTCGTCAACTCTCCCGATATTTCCGCCACGTGGTTGCGCAGCATCGCCTTCATCTGCTGATCGAACGTGTCTTTGACTGCCGTTATCGTGGATGTCAATACTATACGGAAGTCGTCCTGGCCGGGGCTATGCGTTATCAAACCGAAGCGTGACAGAGGCGGCTGCAGCATCCAGAGCTGGCGACCGAGACTGCGAGTCGTCTCGACGTCCCAGCGCTGCTTCAGCCCGGTCAATATGACCCGTGTGCCGTGTGGAGCTTGTTCGGGAAACGACGACTCACGGGGTTCGATCTTGTAGCGAGCCTCCGCCTCCGTAAGAGCACCGGCTTCTGCCGCGTCGTCCCAATTGACCATCGCTCGTACCTGTCGACTGCGGGCTGACGTTGACGACGTCACTATCTCCACCTTGTGAGCAAGGAACTGAGCCGACAGACGCCCCACGCCCTTCGCGCCGGTAACCCTGCGGCGAAGTTTGGGGCTGGTGTGGCGAACCTGCTTGCTTCGGGTTCCGATAGTCATCCAATACTTGACGAACTCCGCCTCGGTCATGCCGTGTCCGTTGTCGGACACTGTGATTTCGTCGTTGGCGATTGAGACAGTGCAGAGCGTAGCGTCCGCGTCGTATGCGTTCTTTATCAGCTCGGCGAGCGCGACGTGCGGTTGGCCGACAAGCCGTTCGCCAAGTTCCCGTAGCAGCGCGGAGTCCGCCTGGAACTTCACAACCTGGAAGTCGTGAAGAGTCATTTCGCTGTGAATGGCAGCGCTGCCCGGGAGGGCACCGTAAGGTGGTGCTCGTAGATATGCTGCTTACCCTTGAACTCCAGCGCCGGCATGGTCAGCCGTCCGTCCTTCGCGAAACGGTAGCACGTGCCCGCGCAGGAGGACGCCGCCATTCTACTGTTCCGGCGCTGCCTCGGCCAGGGGAGGCGCGTCGTCGGCGTTGGCGTTGCGTACGGAGCGGATGATGTCGTCCACCATTTCGCGGACGCCGAAGCGCGGGCGCCAGCCCAGCTCGGCTGCGGCGCGGCGGCAGTCGATACGCCACTCGCGGTAGCCGCTCACCACCTGCATGATTACCGGGTCTGGGGCGAAGGTGAACTGCGCTTGCGGCAGGAGGCGCCGCACGTGGGCGATCATCTCGCGTACCACCACGCGGCCGGAGGAGACGTTGTAGATGCGCTGCGGGGCCTGCGCGGCGGTGGCCAGGCGGGCGAGTGCGCTGACCGCGTCGTCCAGGTAGACCACCGGGTAGGCGGTGTCCTCGCTCACCTCGACGGCGTAGGGTTCACCGCGCGCCGCCCGCTCGGGAATCAGGGAAGTGAACAGGCTCGCCGATCCCGCGGCCTGGCGAAAGGGGCCGGTGACCGCGGCCATGCGCGCGGCGCGGAAGTCGAGGCCGTGGCGGCGGGCGTGCAACAGGCCCAGTTCCTCCGCGCAGCGCTTGGTGTAGCCGTACCAGCCGTCCGGTTCGGTGGCCATGCTCTCGTCGATCGGTTGCGGCAGGCCGCGGCCGTACACCCCGATGGTGCTTGCCAGCACCACCCGCCGCCCGCCGCAAGCCCGCGCCGCGTCCAGCACGTGAAAGCTGCCGCCGACGTTCACCGCCATGCCGAGCGCCGGGTCGCGGTCGCAGCCGGCGGTGAGCAGGCCGGCCAGATGGATGATCGGATCCTGTTCCCCGCTGCGTTCCACCGCCGACCGCACCGCGGCGCGGTCGCGCACGTCGCCGCTGACGTATTCCACCCCGGCCGGCCAGCCGGCCCCGGCCGCCGCTTCCGGGTCCGCCGCGTCGAAGGCCAGCACCTCGCGCCCGTTGGCGGCGAAGTGCCGCGCCAGCGCCCGCCCGATGAACCCGGCCCCACCGGTAATCAGAATAGCCACGAGTCAATCATTCCAGGCGGCCGGATAGCTCGTAGGGGAGCTGGCAGAAGGTGATGCCCCATGCCGACAATTCGCGCTGGCCGATGTACTTGGCGGCGGCGAACACCACCGCCTGGCGGTTGTCGGCGCGGGCCGCGGCGCTGACGCGCTTGGCGCGCTCCTCGCTCAGGACCGCGTGGTTGCTGCGCAGGAATTCCAGGCTTGGTTGGTAGAGAAGGTGGTAGTTGAGCTTCCCGGAGGAGTGAAAGAGACCGTCGCCGTCCTGTGGCGCAAGGTCGCTGGGACCCGCCGACACGCCGGAGGCAGTATGGAGCAGGTAGGCGGCCAGCGCGGCGTACGGCGGCAGCCCCTCCCCGGAGAGCATGCCTTCCAGCTCGATCGGTTCGCCAAGCGTGGCGAACGTGAACGAGCCGCCAAGACCGTCGCGCAACGTCGCGTCGCGCGCGTTCGGAACGCCGTCGATCACCCGCCGCACCCGCTCCGCCGTGATCGCGTCGGCATAGTCCTCGCATTCCACTAGAATGAAGCGGCGGTTGCCGCCGTCCTCCCGGTTGAGGGCCAGCACCGCGTGCGCCGTGGTCCCGCTGCCGGCGAACGAATCGAGCACGAGGTCGCCGTCTTCGCAGCAGAGGCGAATGATCCGCTTCAGCAGCCGCGTCGGCTTTGGATTGTCGAAGGCCGCCCGCCCAAGAATCGCTTCGAGTTCCTTGCTGCCTTCGTCGGTCGTCCCCGTATCGCCATGTTTCCACAGGTCTACGGGCACCAGCCCAGTCGCTACTTCGGACAGAAACTTCTTCAGTCGCGGGTACTTGAGACCGCCACCCTTGCCCCACCACAGGCGGTTCTCTGCAACCTGCCTCCGGTGTTCGTCGTATTCGTATTTCCAGGCATTGGTCGGATGGGAGACCCGCTTCTCCGTGACCGGATTCGTGATCTCGTAGACCAGATTCGGTCGCTGGGAGCGGGTGGCCGGATTTACGTAGGAGACGCTGGTCCAAGGACCGCGCTGGTCGTCGTCGGGATTATCGTATATCGCGTCGCTCCGCTCATTCCTCGGCTCCCGGAGGAAGCCGAGCTGATCGCTCCTGCGATAAACCAGAATCTTGTCCGTCACCGACGTGAACATCTTGGCGTTATTGCTTCTGGTGAACCTCTTCTCCCAGGAGATACACGACAGGAAGTTGCCCTCGCCGAAGATCTCGTCCATCAGCATGCGCAGGTGATGCTGCTCGTTGTCGTCGATGGAGACGAAGATCGCGCCGTCGTCCGCCAGCAGTTCGCGCAGCAGATGCAGGCGCGGCCACATCATGCAGAGCCACTTGTCGTGCCGTTCCAGGTCCTCGTTGTCGACCGGGCCGTGCGCCCGCAGCCATTCTTTCAGGAGCGGACTGTTCACGTTGTCGTTGTAGATCCACCCCTCGTTGCCGGTGTTGTAGGGCGGATCGACGTAGATACACTTGACGCGCCCGGCGTAGCGCGGCAGCAGCGCCTTCAAGGCATGCAGGTTGTCGCCGTGGACGATCAGGTTATCGTCGGCGCCGGTCGGCCGGCAGGAGCGCGCGGGGTCCGGGAGCAGCGGACGGTAGGGCACCGTGAGGTGGTGCGCGTAGATGTGCTGTTTACCCTTGAATTCCAGCGCCGGCATCGTCAGCCGTCCGTCCTTCGCAGAATCACGCCTGCAGCGCTCGTGTGGATAACCCGAAGCGGCCCGAACGTGCCCGCGCAGGAGGACGGCGCCATTCTACCGTTCCGATGCAACCGCGGCCAGGGCCGGCGCGGGGCCAGCGCGCCCGATGAACCCGGCCCCGCCGGTAATCGGAATAGCCCCGCGGCGATCACACCCCGCGCCCGTCGCGGCCGCCGCGCGGGGCGGGGCCGCAGCCGCCGGACTCCCGATGTTGCCACCGAACTTCGGCGCCGAAACAGCGCCCGGGCGGACGCTGGGGCGGCGCAGCAGACCGGCGGCCGCCGGCCACCGCCGCGTTACGGTGGCGAAGCGGCCTGCGGTGGCCGCCCGGACCGCGGCCGTCACGGCGGAAGACTTCGGCGCCGAAGGAGGCTGCGCGCGCCTCGCCAGCCTGGCGCTACGCGCGCGAGCGCCCGGCCATTCCCCGCTTCTACCAAGTCCACCTGGGCAATTGCGGGCTTCGGCGATGCCACTGCCGCCACCCGCGTGCTGCCGTTCTGGACCTTCTGCCGCGAGCTGGCGCTGCGTTTAGCGCGCGCCGCTCCTGCCGCCGCCGTCCGCCAGCTTGACGAATCCGGCGTCGGAGTAGATTGTACGGCGTTGACCGACAGCTCATGGAAAAAACCTTCATCTACTGGGACAACTCCAACATCTTCATCAGTGCGCAGCAGGCGGCGATCGGGCGCGAAAGCGAAGCGGCCCGCTACCGGATTCGCATCCATTTTCGGAATCTGTTGAAGTTGGCCTGCGCGGAGCGGCCGATTGAGCACGCCATAGCCGTCGGTTCCATTCCCCCCGAATTGCGCCACGTCTGGAACCGTATGGAGAACGAGGGCGTTACCGTGCAACTCCTGGAACGCGGTGAAATGCACCACCGGGAACAAGGCGTCGATCAGGCGCTGCAGACGGCGATGCTGCGCGACGCCTTCGATTACAACGGCGACCCGGGCCTAGCGGTGTTGCTCACCGGCGACGGCGCCGGGTTCGATGACGGCGTGGGCTTTCACGCCGACCTGGAACGCATGCGCCGCCGCGGCTGGCGCGTTGAAGTGCTGTCGTGGCGGCATAGCTGCAACCGCGCCATGCGGCGCTGGGCGGAGCAGAATGGCGCGTTCGTCGCTTTGGACGACTACTACGCGAGCGTGACCTTCCTGGAGCCGCCGGCGCCTGGCCGCCCGCATGCGGATCCGCGCATGGCGCTACCGGTCGACCTCGGCCGGCGTCTCGCCTGATTGGTCAGCTTCCGTCGATGGTCTTGATCTCGGCTGCGTGCTCCGTCGCGCCATCGCCCCGAAGGCGACCCCGCCGATATCGCTGGCGCCCCCCGGAGCGGCACCGGCGGAGCGTCTGATCCTGGCCGCGCCGGCAATTCCGTGTCAGACGTTCGCACCCGGCGTGGAGACGGCGCAGCCCTGAGCGGGGAATCGTGTAAGATAGGGGGGATGGCACCCGCGCCGCGACCGTTTGCCCGTTACGGGACCGAGAAGATGGTCTACGACGTGCGCATGGGCCCGCAGGCGCTGTGGCACGAGGATACCGTTTACCTCGTCTACCACTCCACCGGCGGCGCCGCGGCCGAGTTGCTCGGCCACCCCTACGCCCGCGCCTACGAGGTGAGCCGCCGGCGCTGGTCGGAGCCGGTGCGGCTCGGCAGCGTGCGCGGCTACGATCACCACTTCGCGCCGATCATCTGGCGCGACCCCGGCGGCCATCTGCACGTGCTCTATCACTGCCACGGCGCGGACGGCGGCGTGCACTTGGTTTCGGAACGGCCCGACTCCATCACCGGCTGGCGCCCGGCGCCTGCCATCGCGCCGTCAATCTCCTATCCGCGCGCCTTCCCGCTGGGCGGCGGCCGCCTGCTGCTCTACTTCCGCACCTTCGGGCACATGGGCAACTGGGGCTACCAGCTCTCCAACGACGGCGGCTACACCTGGACGCGGCCCGCCGCGCCGCTGGTGGACTTTGACCAGAACCCACAGACCAACCTCGACACCTGGGCCTGCACCTACCACAGCGCCGGCCTCAGCCGCGGCCGCGCCTGGCTGCACCTCGGCTTCAACTACATGGACGAGCGCGCCTCGCCCAACCCGGTGTATCCGCGGCCGTGGAACAATCGCTATCACCTCTACTACGCGCGGTTGGAGATTGCGACCGGGGAGCTGTACGGGCCGGACGGGAGCCGGCTGCCGCGCCCGCTGACCCGCGCCGACGCCGAGGCGTGCAAGCTGTGGCACACCGCTCACCGCTACTCGCTCAACCCCTCAATCCTGCCGGCGGACCAGCCGCCGGGGGCGGGGAAGAGCGGCGCCGCGTTCGTGGTGCCGGTGTCCGACGCCACGCCGCACGACGTGGTCTACTACTTCGTGCGCTGCCGGCGCGGGGTATGGGAGCGCCACCCGATTGCGCGCACCAACGACGTCTGGTCCGGTTCGCACGTGACCCGCGACGCCGACCAGTCGATCCTCGCTTACCTGACGGTGGGCACGGCGGACGGCGCCAACCTGCGCTACGGCGGCGGCGAGATCGAAGCCTGGCGCTCGCGTGACGACGGGGAGACTTGGCGGCGCGAGGCGCGCTTGGTCCCGGAGCCGGGCCTGCTGTACAACAATCCCAAGCCGGTAGAGCACGCGGACGGCAGCGCGGCGGCGCAGTCGCTCACCCTGTTCGGTTGGCAGGGGCCGGGCGGGCTGGAGCAGCCGCAACGGCCATTCCGGCCCCTGGGCAGCAGCGCCCGCGCATACCTCTGGCTGGACGGCGAGTGGTGTTAGTGGCGCGCCGGGCGCCGGCGGCGCTCATCAAGCTGTTGGGGGCGGTGCTGCTGGCCGCCGTCGCCGCCGGCAGCTCCACCCCGGCGCGCGCGGAATCGGCGGCCCAACCGGAGGCCAAATCCGCTGCCGAGGCCGCCGGCGCGGGCGCGATTCCCGGCGCCGGCGCGGGCGCGGCTCCCGGCGCCGAGGTGCGCGCCCTGTGGGTAGTGCGCACCGCGCTCGGCAGCGCCGAACAGGTGCGGGAAATGGTGGAGCAGGCCGCGGCCAGCGGGTTCAACACCCTGTTGGTGCAGGTGCGCGGCCGCGGCGATGCCCTGTATGCCTCGGCCTACGAGCCGCGCGCCGAGAGCCTGCCCGACGACCCCGCCTACGACCCGCTGCAGGTGACCATCGACGCCGCCCGCCGGCACGGGCTCGCCGTGCATGCCTGGGTCAACACTCACCTGGTGTGGGGACCCGCGGCCCCGCCGCGCAGCCCGCAGCACCTGGTAAACGCCCATCCCGAGTGGCTGGCGGTGCCGCGCAGCCTCGGCCGCGAACTCTACGGCCACGACCCGCGCGCGCCTGGCTACGTGGCGCGGCTGCTGGAGTACGCCGCCGCCAACACCGCCACCGTCGAGGGCCTGTTCACCAGCCCCTCGCACCCCGCGGTACAGGAGCGCGTGCAGCAGGTCTGGATCGACTTGGCCCGCAACTACGACCTCGACGGCATGCACTTCGACTACGTGCGCTTCCCGTCGCCGGAGTTCGACTACTCGCGCGGCGCCCTGCAGCGCTTCGCCGCCTGGGTCAAGCCGCGCCTGCCGGCGGCGCGCTACCTCCGCCTGGCCGCGGCCGCGGAGCAGGATCCCTACGCCCTGGCGGAGGCGCTGCCGGAATACTGGGACGTGTTCCGGCGCGACAGCATCTCCGCGCTGGTGCGGCGCGTCTACCGGGCGGTCAAGGCGGTGCGGCCCGAGCTGGTGGTCTCGGCGGCGGTGTTCCCCGACCGCCGGAGCGCGCGCGAGTACCGCTTCCAGGCCTGGACCGCCTGGTTGGCCGACGGCATCCTGGACGTCGCGGTGCCGATGGCCTACACCACCGACGCCGAGCAGTTCCGTGACTGGATCGCCGGCGCCCACGCCGCGGCCGGCAACGGCGCGCGCCTGTGGGCCGGCGTCGGGGCGTACAAGAACCCGGTCGCCGACACCCTGCTGCAGGTGGACCACGCGCGCCGCGAGGGGGCCGGCGGCGTGGTGGTGTTCGCCTACGCCGCGGCGGCCAGCACCGCGCCGCCGCCGGGCGCGCCGCCGCCCCTCCAACAGATCGGCCAAGCGGCCTTCGCCGCGTCCGCGCCGCCGGGCCAGCCCCCGCCTCCAGCGCCCGCGCAATCCCCGTAGCGCCGCGGGCCGCGCCCGGCTACGCCTACCGGCGGCTACCGGGCTACTGGCGGTAGGGGTCGGCGGCGTCGCGCAGGCCGTCGCCGAGAAAGTTGAACGCCATCACCGTGACCACCACGAACAGGGCCGGTATCAACTGCCACGGGAAGTGCGCCACGCTGCTGATGTTCTGCGCCTTCTGCAGCAGCACCCCCCAGCTCACCGACGGGGCGCGCAACCCCAGCCCCAAAAAGCTGAGCGCGGTCTCGCCCAGGATCATCCCCGGAATCGCCAGCGTCAGGTCCACGATCAAGTAACTGGCGAAGTTGGGCAGCAGGTGGCGGTTGATGATCGTGATCTCGCGCATCCCGGCCAGGCGCGCGGCCAGGGTAAAGTCGCGCTCCCGCAGCTCCAGCAGCTTGCCGCGCACCACCCGCGCCAGACCGCCCCAGCGAATCAGCGCCACGATCACGACGATGGCGAGGTAGATGCGCAGGTTGGACCAGTGGTGCGGCAGCGCCGCCGACAGCGCCAGCCACAGCGGGATGGTGGGAATCGAGAGCAGGAACTCGATGACGCGCTGGATGAACATGTCCACGCGCCCGCCGAAGTAGCCGGAGATGCCGCCCAACAGCACCCCGATCACGAAGGTGATCGCCACGCCCACCAGCCCGATCGACAACGAGATGCGCGCCGCCAGAATTGAGCGCGAGTACATGTCCTGCCCCAGGGCGTCGGTGCCGAACAGGAACACGGCGCCCGGGTCGTCCACGCCGAACAGGCGCACCGCGGTGGGCAGCACGCCGAACAGCCGGTAGGGCTCGCCCGGCACGAAGAAGCGGATCGGGTAGCGCGCGTCGTCCTCGGTGTAGATGGCGGCCAGCGTCTCCGGGTGGCGGTCGGCCACGATGCCGCGCACGTAAGGCCGGGTCAGGCGCCCCTCGTCGAACACCCGGATGCGCGACGGCGGGTGATTGATCGCGACCGGGTAGCGCCAGTCCGCGGCGTAGGGGGTGAGGAAGTCGGCGAACAGGGCGAAGAAGTAGAACAGGCCGAGCACGCTGCCGCCGATGATCGCCATCCGGTGGCGGCGAAACTTGCGCCACATGAGCTGCCACTGCGAGGCGACGAAGTCGCGTTCCGCGGCGCTCGTCAGCTCGGCCGCCGCTCCGTCCGCCGCGCCGCGCCGGCGCCGGCCCGGGATCGTCACCGCCGCGCCTCGGTAAAGCGGATGCGCGGATCCACCAGCATCAGCAGCAGGTCGGAGACGAAGGTGCCGATGATCGTGAGCCCGTTCAGGAACAGCAGCAGGGTGGAGGCCAGAAACATGTCCTCGAACAGCAGCGCCCGGTAGAGCAGCGGGCCGGTGGTGGGCAGCGACAGCACCAGCGCGGTGATCACCGAACCGGAGACGATTTCCGGCAGCACCCAGCCGATGGTGCTCACCATCGGGTTCACCGCGATGCGGGCCGGATACTTGAACAGCAGGGCGCGCTCGTCAACGCCCTTGGCGCGCGCGGTCACGACGTATTGCTGCTTGAGTTCATCCAGCAGGATGCCGCGCATGATGCGGATCAGCGCCGCGGTGCCGGCGGTGCCGACGATGATAATCGGCAACGGCAGGTGCAGCATCAGGTCCCACACCTTGGCCGGGCTCCAGGGCGCGTTCTGGTACTCCGCCGAAAACAGGCCGCCGACGCTGAAGCCGCGGCGCAGCAGGAAGTACATCAGGATCAGCGCCAGCAGGAAGTTGGGGGTGGCCAGACCCACGAACCCCACCGACATGAACGCGTAGTCGCCGGCCGAGTATTGGTGGGTGGCCGAGTAGATGCCGATCGGAATGGCCATGGCGTAGGTGAAGATCAGGGTAGACAGCGACAGCGCGATGGTTAGTCCCAGCCGCTCGCCGATCAGCGCGCTCACCGGGCGGTTGAACTGGAAGGAGTAGCCGAAGTCGCCCCTGAGTATGTTGCGGAACCACAGCAGGTATTGGACGTGCATGGGGCGGTCGAGGCCGAAGCGGCGCCGCAGGTTGGCCAGGTCGTCGGCGTTCACCTCCTCGCCCTGGCGCGCCAACTGCGAGGCGTAGGAGGAGACGAAGTCTCCCTCGGGAAGCTGGATGATCACGAACGCGACGACGGTGATGAGCCACAGCAGAATGAGCATGTAGAGCATCCGGCGCAGCAGATAGGCGGACATCGACGGTGCCCGGACTATCGCAGGAGGCGCCGCCGGCGTCAAACGCAGCCCGCGCCGGTCTGCGGCGGGGGCAACCGGGCCGGGCGATGCCGGCTGGGGTGGGCGCGTGCGGGGCCCGGCGCGCGGGGTGGGCGTGCGGGGCGGGGGCCGAGACGGCGAGGAGGCCGGCGGGTGCGTGCGGGGCGGGGCGCAGTGGGGCGGGCGGTGCCGGCGGGCGGCCGGCGCGCGGCTTGACACCGGGCGCGGCGCGGTTCAGCATCGGCGCGGGAGGTAACCCATTGAATTCCGTGAAACTAATCCTTACCGGGGGCGTTCTGCTCCTGTGCGGCGCCGCGTTGGCGCTGGCGAGCGGCGAGACCGAGGGCGCCGCGGGCGCCGGGGCGATGGGGTCCGGCATGGCCGTCGAGGGCGAGCCCTACGTGGACCACATCTTCGCCAACCCGGCCGCCTACGAGGCCGCTTCCGGCAACCGCATCGAGGGCTTCGGCGAGGCGCCGGTGCTGGCCGCGCTGGTGGCCGAGGGCGCGTTGCCGGCGGTGGAGGAGCGGCTGCCGGTGGACGTGCAGGTGGTGCGGCCGCGCGACGAGATCGGCAGCTACGGCGGCATTTTGCGCGGCGCCGGCAGCTCCGAGGAGCCGGGCTCCGCCATCGAGTCGAGCAACCAGAGCATGGGCTCCTATCCGCCCGACACGCGCGCCATCTATCCCAACCTGATCAAGGCGTGGGAGGCTTCCCCCGACTACACCTCGCTGACCATCACCCTGCGCGAAGGCATGAAGTGGTCGGACGGCTCGCCGCTCACCGTGGACGACTTCCGCTTCTGGTACGAGGACGTGTTGCTCAACGAGGAGATCACGCCGCGCGTCAACAGCCGCTGGCGCCCCGGCGGCGAGGTGATGACCATGACGGTGGTCGACGACCTCACCATCCGCTACGGGTTCGCCGCGTCGTTCTACAGCGTGTTCGAGAGCTGGGCCTTCCAGCGCCCGGTGTTCCCGCGGGAGTACCTCAAGCAGTGGCACGCGAGCCACAATCCGCAGGCCGGCGCCAAGGCCCGGGAGGAGGGGTTCGATAGCTGGTGGCAGGCGTTCCAGGATCACGAGGGCGGCGCCGTCGGCAAGCGCTCCGATCCGGGGCGGCCCTCGCTGCACCCGTGGAACGTGACCGAAATCGGCCCCGCGTCGCGGCGCTACGAGCGCAATCCCTACTACTTCAAGGTGGACGTGGCCGGCAACCAGCTCCCCTACGTTGACGCGGTGCAGGTGACCCTGTTCTCGCAGCCGAACCAGACCATCCCGCTGCGCGCCATGTCGGGCGAAATCGACCTGCAGACCGATCACCTGGCGATGGCCGACTTCCCGGTCTACAAGGAGAACGAGGCCACCGGCGACTACAAGGTGTATCTGTTCCCGTTCCTGTCCAAGGGCTTCGCCGCCGGCGTGGCGCTGAACTACACCCACAAGGACCCGGTGCTGCGTGACATCTTCAACGACATCCGGTTCCGGCAGGCGCTGTCGCTGGCCATCGACCGCGACGACATCAGCAACACCTTCTTCTTCGGGCGCACCCAGCCGCACGTGGCGCCGGTGCCGCCCACCTGGACCGGCTTCGAGGATTGGATGCGCACCCACTACGCCGAGTTCGACCCGGACCGCGCCAACGCGCTGCTCGACGAGATCGGCCTGCAGTGGGACTCCAACCGCGAGTGGCGCCTGCGCCCCGACGGCAAGATCGTCGAGTTCGAGGGGATGTGGGTGGCCGAGTGGTTCTCCTACTTCGAGGGGCTGGTGCAGATGCTGAGCAAGCAATGGGAGGCGGTGGGCGTAAAGATGAATCCCAAGTTCGTGGTGGAGGAAGCCGCGGCCAACATCGCCATCGACAACGATCAGGACGCGCTGATCGGCGGCAACGCCACCTCGACCGAGTTTCGCGCCCGCGGGGCGGAGCCGGTGACCCTGCGCCCGGCTTGGCACTGGTATAGCTGCTGCGCCTTGTCGGCAGCGCCGTGGCGGCTGTGGCAAGACACCGCCGGCGCCGAAGGCATCGAGCCGCCGCCGGCGATCAAGGAGCTGTTCGCCGTTTCCGAGGAGTGGCGCAACACGCCGCGCGGCACCGACCGCTACGCCGAGTTGTCGCACCAGATGATCAGGATGAACGTGGAGAACCTGTACTTCTTCGGCACCGTGAGCATTCCGCCGAAGGTGGTGCTGGTCAGCGACCGGTTGGGCAACATGCAGCGCGAGGGCGGGTTCGTGCAGACCCTGCCCAACTTCGGGCCGCACATGCTCGACACCCTGTTCATTCGCCAATAGCGAATCCGCTTCGCCTCGCCCGGCGTGCGCCGTCGCTGTGCGCGCCGCCGGGCGAGGGTTGACCGCGCCGCACCGCCGCGGTGGCCGACCCCGCCGGGCGCGGGCTACCTTCGCCGCCGCGCCGCGCGAGGGGTGGCCGGCGCCGCCAAACCGCCACGGCGGCCGACCGCGCCGCGTGCGCGGGCTACCTTCGTCGGCGCGCCGCCGGGCTTCCGACCGCGCGGCGCGCGGGTTGGGAAGCCTCAGGAATAAGGCGGGCCGGCCTGCTCCAGGGTGGCGCGGTATTGCCGCAGGATGGCGATGACGCGCGCCGCGCGCGGGCTGGTCAGCGCAATCTCGTCCCAGAACTTGACCGCCTCGGTCTCCACCTGCCGCCACTCCGCGGCGGGGATGGAGGTGAGCTTTAGCTTGGCGCCGCCGGTGCGGAGGCGCGCTTCGCCGGCCCAGTACCAGTGCTGGCGGTAGTAGTGGGAGCTGTCCATGCAGACGCGGAACAGCTCCTGCAGGTGCGCCGGCAGCGCGTTCCAGGAGTCGGTGTGGGCGAAGAACGAACCGCACCACGCGCCGGAGACGTTGTTGGTCAGGAAGTAGTTGGTTACGTCCGCCCAGCCCACGGCGTAGGCCTCGGTGATGCCCGACCAGGCGAGGCCGTCGAGCGTCCCGTTGCGCAGCGCCGCGGCCACGCCGTCCCACGGCAGGGTGACCGGCACTACCCCGAAGCGGGCCAGAAATTTGCCGGCGGTGGGGATGGTGAACAGGCGCTTGCCCTGCAGGTCGGCCAGGCTGCGCACCGGATCCACGGTGATGAGGTGGCAGGGATCCCAGGCGCCGGCGCTCAGCCAGGTCACGCCGTCGATCTCGGCGTACGCCTCCTCCCAGATCTCGTTGAGCCCGTAGCGTTCGAACAGCACCGGCAGGTCCAGGCTGTGGCGCGTAGCGAACGGAAAGTAGCCGCCGAACACGGCCACGTCGGCGGGCGAGGCAATCGAGTCGTCGTCGCTCTGCACCGCGTCGACGGCGCCGCTCTGCAGCGCGCGGAACAGCTCGGCGGTGGGCACGAGTTGGTCGGCGGTGTACAGCTCGATCTCCATCTGGCCGCGGGCGATGCGGTTGAACGCGTCGACGGCCGGCTTTACCACGTGCTCGGCCAGCGGGCCGCCGGCGTAGGTCTGCAGGCGCCAGCGGATGGGAGGCGCGGCGTGCGCGAGCGCCGGCGCCCCGACCGCCGCGGCCGCGGCTGCGGCGCCGAGCCCGGCTTTCTTGAGGAACTCGCGCCGGTCCACGTTGTTCATGCGCCGCCCCGGACGGGCGGGCGCAGCATGGTTTCGCCCATGATCGCCCCCATACCGCCGGTGGCCCGGCCCCGCGAGCGGTCGACCGGACGCAGCTCATCGAGCGTGTCTACCCGAAATATCTCGTTGCCGGCGGCGTCCACCTCCACCACGGTCATCGGCACGTCGCGCAGGCGAGCCGGGACGCTGGAGAAGTTGATCAGCGTGTTGCCGTTGCCGAGCCGGTACGCGCTGCCCCCGCGCGCGGAGTAGAGATCGGGGATGAGCCGGTATTCCCACACCTTCATCGCCGTACCGGCGTCAGCGTCCAGCCGCAGCTCCAGGGCGCGCGAGTAGCGGCCGCCCTCGGCGTCCGGGCGTAGCAGGCCGTTGTCGAACAGCAGGACGTTCCCGTTGGCAAGCTGCGCCGCCGTGTGCTGCCCGTAGAACCGATCGCGCGGGTTGGGAAACTCGAAGTCGCTTTCCGGCCCGCTCAGTTGCCACTCTATGGTCCGCAAGTCCGGGCTGAGGGAGATCACCTGGTGGCGCCCGCGCACCGACACGATGACGTTGCCGCGCGGACCGACGGCCACCGAGTTGACGTGCGTCCAACTGAAGCTGCCGTCTTCGCGCAAGCGCCCCGGCCGGCGCTGGTCCGGGTCCCGGACGTCCCATGCTTCCTTGGCGTCCCACACCTGCTCGATGCGTCCGCTCGCCGGGTCCCAGACGCGCAGGTTGTCGACCCGGAACGTGGTGTCCGCGGCGCCGCCGTTCGCCGAGTCGTCGAAGACGTAGATTTCGCTGCTCGGATAGAGCACGCGGCCGTCGTCGAGCACGGTGAGCTCATGGTGCGGAATCCCCGCTTCGCCGTCCCGCTCAAAGCGGTTGACGACTTCACCCAACGGCGTGATCTCGATGAGATTGGCGCGCTCCAGAAAGATGAAGTTGCCGTTGGCAAGCTGCGTGACCGGGCCGGGTTGCGCTACGCCGGCGCGGTACCAGACCGTTGCGCCGGTTTCGTCCCACAGGACGAAGTATCCCGACAAGTCGCCGCGCCGGTAGTTGGACAGGATGAGGGGCTGGGAGCTGCGGCCGGCCGCCGTCACCTCCAGGTCGGCAAGCGGCGGCGGTAGCGCCCCGGTGGTAAAGCTGCCGCCCGGCCCGGCGGCCGCATCCTGACCGCTGGCGGCATCCTGGCCGTCGGCGACGACGAAGATCGTGTAGTCGTAGGTGGTCTGCGGGCGTAGCCGGACGATCGGGATGACGTGCTCGGCGCCCGGCTCGCTCAGCGGCGTGCGGTAGCGGCCGGCCTGCGGGTTGTCGTACTCGACGAACACCCGCGCTTCGCCGGTCAGCGACACCCGCACCTCGGCGACGAGCGCGTTGGCCGCGCTGACCGCCGCGCCGTGCCGCGCCACCGCGGCGCCGTCGTCCGCGGCCGCCGGTGACGATGCGCCGAGGAGCAAGCCGGCACCGGCCAGCAGGCCAAGGATCAACCGCGCGCGGAGCGCCGCCGGGAACAACCGTAATCGGTTCTCCATACGCCTGATGAATCTACTAACGCACCGCCCGCGGGGGCAATTCTACGAGTCGCAGACGGCGGCGTGAATCCGCCCGGCGCCGTAACTGCGGCCGGGATCGGCTATTCCAGCACGGCCTTGAACAGGGCACCGGGGGCGTCGCCGTAGAACTGCAGGTTGATACGCGTCGCCATGTCGTCGGCGAGGTCGAACAGGTGGCGGCGTGGATCCGGCAGGGCGCGGCTCTGCCCGGTTGGCGCTGGGGCAGCGCGCCGTAACTCCGGTCGAGCCGTAGGCGGCGGGATGAGTTATCATCGCGCGTGATTCGTTCGTTCGTCTCGAGATCTGCCACGGAGATTTGGGACGGGGGCCGGTCCCGTGCTCTGCCGCCGGACATCCAGGGCAGAGTACGTCGAAAGCTCAGGATGTTGAACAATGCATCCGCGCTGCAGGACCTCCGCGCGCCGCCGAACAACCGACTGGAGAAGCTGGGTGGGAATCGTGCCGGTCAGTTCAGTATCCGTGTCAATGAACGATGGCGCATCTGTTTTCGATGGGACGACGGCGATGCGTATGACGTGGAAGTGGTGGACTACCACTGAGGATTTACCATGAAGAGGCTAAGCAACGTTCATCCGGGCGAGGTACTCAAGCAGGAGTTCCTTGAACCGCTCAATGTCAGTGCCGGAAGACTCGCACGGGCCACGGGGATTGCCCCTGCGCAGGTTGCCGACATCATCCGGGAACGAAGCCGGGTCACCGCGGACACCGCGCTCCGACTGGCAAAGTACTTCGGTACGACGCCGCGCTTCTGGATGGGGTTGCAGGACGACTACGATCTGGAGGAACGGCAGACGGCGATTGCCGCCGAGTTGGAGGCGATTCAGCGAGTCGCCACCCCGGCTATTCCAGCACGGCCTTGAACAGGGCGCCGGGGGCGTCGCCGTAGAACTGCAGGTACGCCGACGGGACCGGAGCGTTGAGGATGCGCACGCTGCGCTGCCGCTGCCGAGAACTTCGGCGCCGAAGGACGCGGCGGCCCCGTGCCGGTGATGGCCATTGACCGGTATCCGAGGTTCGCACCGGCCAACGCCATCCCGAACGGTCAAACGCCCTGGGGACGGACGGAGGACGAGGCGACGCCAGGCTGGCTGAGCGCGGCCGACCGGCGATGCAGCTCCCAAAGGCGCGAAGGTCATCACGTGCCTGAGTAGACGGCCTGCGTTTTTTGCGAAGCGGCTTGACTATGGTTTCATAGTTCGCTAAATATAGAACCATGACGTGGGACGGATTTGGTTCTCCGGCGGTGGAAGAGGCCGCCTCGACCTTTGCCGCGCTCGGTTCCGAGCAGCGGCTGGCGGTGTTGAATACGCTGGTGCGCGCCGGCCCGGAGGGGCTGCCGAGCGGGCTGCTGGGCGAGCGTTGCGGGGTCACCGGTTCGACTTTGACCCATCACCTGCGCATTCTGAGTCAGGCCGGCTTGGTCCATCGGGTCAAGCGCGGGCGCTCCATCATCTGCGCCGCGGTCGCCTATCCCAAGGTGCAGGCGCTCGCCGCCTACCTGTTGTCGGAATGCTGCACCGACCGGTTGCAAGGTTGTACTGACCACGTTACCGGCGGCCCGGAGCGCGGCGCCAACGGCGCGGACTGCTGCGCGGACGGCGCGGATTGCTGCAACGGCGGCGAACCGGCGCGCGCGGCAGCCCCTGAGTGAGACTGGGGTTACCGTGAGTGAGGCGGCGCCGGAAATCGGTCACGCATCGCGGCGACCGGGCCGTGCGAACCTGCGCCGCGCCGCCCGGACGTGGCGGTGGATCGGGCGGATCGACAAGGCGTGGCTGGCGATCGGGCTGATCCCGCTGCTGCTGGCGCTGTTCGATCCCGCGCAGGTGGTGCCCGCGCTGCGCCTTGCGGGGGGCTCCATATTGCGCACCGGCGTCTTCGTGGCCGGCGCCGTGCTGGTGGTGGCCTGGTTGAAGGCGACCGGCGCGGAGACGCTGCTGAGCCGGGCGTTCACGGGGCGCGAGTCGCGCATGATCGTGGTGGCGGCGCTGGTGGGCGGGCTGGCGCCGTTCTGTTCCTGCGAGGTGATCCCGTTCGTCGCCGCGGCGCTGGCGGTCGGGGCGCCATTGTCGGCGGTGATGGCGTTTTGGCTCGCGTCGCCGCTGATGGATCCGGCGATGTTCCTGATCACCGCGGGAACGCTGGGCACCGGCTTCGCCGCGGCCAAGACCGCGGCCGCGATAGGCCTGGGGCTGGGCGGCGGCCTGCTGGTGATGGCGTACGCGAAGAGCCGCGTGTTCGCCGACCCGCTCAGGGCGCAGCCGGCTACGGCAAGTTGCACTTCCGTCTGTGGGCCTTCCTGCGGCCCGTCTCCGTTCGCCGGGCGCCCGGAGTGGGCCTTCTGGCGGACGCCGGAGCGCCGGCGGACGTTTCGCAACACCGCGGCCGGGAACGCGCTGTTCCTGATGAAGTGGCTGCTGCTGGCCTACTTGGTGGAGGCACTGATGCTGGAGTACCTGCCGGCGGAGGTGATCGCCACGGTGCTCGGCGGCGGCGGGCTGCGGCCCATCCTGCTGGGGGCGGTCGTGGGCGCGCCCGCCTACCTGAACGGCTACGCCACGGTGCCGCTGGTGCAGGGGCTGCTGGCGCAGGGCATGTCGAACGGCGCCGCGATGTCGTTCGTGATTGCCGGCGGCGTGAGCTGCATCCCGGCGGCGATTGCGGTGTGGGCGCTGGTCAAGCCGCGCGTCTTCGCCGCCTACCTGGGCATCGGGATGGCCGGCTCGGTGCTTGCCGGCCTCGCCTGGAACGCGCTCGCCTGAACCCCCGCGGACGGCCCGCGCGACGCGGTCTTAGCGGCCGCGCTCCAGGCGCGCGGCGAGCGATTCGGGCAGGCCGAGCGCGCGGATCTTGCGTTGCGCCTCGGCTATCGGATAGGCAACGCGGTACTGCGTGTAGCGCCTGCGGTCGCTGTCGAACACCCCGAACGCCGCCTCCGGGTTGCCGTCGCGCGGCTGGCCCACCGAGCCGGGGTTGATCAGATAGCGGCAGCCCTCCTGCAGATCCAGCGAGGCGCCGGAACGGAGTTGCGCGAGGCGTGACTTTTCCCCCTCCTGCCGGAACAGCATCGCGCCGTGAGTGTGCCCGAAGAAGCACACCCGGGCCTCCGGGTACTCCTCGTCCAGCGTTCCATAGCAAACGTCCGCGTCCCAGCGATCGATCACGTAGTAATCCTCGTCGAAGGGGGCGCCGTGGCACATTATCACGTCCGGCTCCACTTCCATCGGACCCTGCGGCAACTCGCGCAGCCGCTGCAACTCCTCCGGTGACAACATCTTGCGATGGCGCCGCGCGGCCTCCTGCGCCACCGGGTTGAAGTCCTCGTCGCTGTCGATGCCCGCCACCACCTTGTCGTGGTTGCCGCGGATGGCGTGGGTCGCGAGCCGTAGCGAGCGCGCCAGACACGCCGCCGGGTCGGCGTTGTAGCCCACCAGATCCCCCAACAGCAGGCACTCGTCATAGCCCCCCGGCAGGGCGCTGAGCGCCGCCTCCACCTGCCGCAGCGCTTCCAGATTACCGTGGACGTCGGAGATAACGGCGTACTTCACGACGGGCCCAGGTTACCCCGAAGCCGCGCCCGCCGCTACACCACTGATGATGACTGACCGGCGCCGGGTGGCGGCATGGACGACGCCCGCCAACGGCTGTTGCAGGGCCGATGCGCCCAGCGTATTCTGCTTCACGTGGCCAAGACCAAGATCGCCGGCAGGGCGCCCCGCCCGGACACCGATGCGGCGCCGCCCCCGCCCGCGCCGGCGCCGGAGTTCCCCGGATGCAGGCCCGTCCACCTGCCGCGCTCCGACCTGGAAGGCAGCGACCAGCGCTTGGAGTACTGGGACGGCGCCACCGAGACCGCCTGGATCTGCGATCCGGTCAGTCCCTACCACGAACGCCCTTCCCGGCGCCTGACCGCGCTTGTCGGGCGCATCGCCCAGGTGCGTGGCGCGCACGTCGAGAGTTACGGGTCTATGGACCTGCGGCAACAGGGCTGGCCGCAGAGCATCATGCAGGCCGACGAGTCGGTGTACTTGCATCCGGGACGCGCCCGGCTGCCGGGACCGGCGGCCATGGTGGTCGGCGTGGACGACTTCCCCGACGTGGTGCTGGAGGTCGACTACACGACCGACGTACGCCGCGGCAAGCTGGCGCTCTACGAGGCGTGGGGCTTCCCGGAGATTTGGGTGGAGGTGCCGGATCAGACGCCGAGCCGCCCGCGCAGACGGCGGCCGGGGTTGACCATTCACCTGCTGCAGGATGGCGCCTATCGGACCGCGCCGGAAAGTCGGGCATTCCCAGGTTGGACGGCGGAGGAGATCCACGCCGCTTTGAACGAGCCGGCGCCGTCGGCGCGGACCATTGCGGTCCTGGAACGGGTTGGGACCGTGCTCGGCGAGCGGGAGGGCACCGGACCGGACCACGATCCTCTGCTGCGCTCGCAACGGCGCCGGGGGTTCGAGCGTGGTATGGAGCACGGTATTGAGCGCGGGCGGGCGGAGGGCGAGCGCGCGCTGCTATGCCGGCAGGCGGCGCAGAAGTTCGACCAAGACACGGCGCGGCAGCTCGCAGAACTCCTGGAGCATGCCGCCGGTCCGGACCGCTTGGCGCAGGCCGGCATCGGCATCATTGAGTCCAAGACGAGCGCCGAATTCCTCGCCCGGGTAGCCAGGAAAGGCGTGCGTCGGACGTGACCCGCCATAGCCGCGATCCGAGTTGAGTTAACCGGGCGGGGCAGGAGTCAGGGGACGTGTCCCCAGCGGGCGGCGGAGTAGGGCGGCGCTGCGGGGGCCGCCTGCCGCGTGGTGCCGGCGGCGGCGACGACGTGCGCGGCGGGCGCCGCCCGGTCGCGGACCGCGGCCAGCACCTGCGCCGCAGCCGGGGCGTCGCGGCACACCAGGAAGAATGCGCCCCCGCCGCCGGCGCCGCTGAGCTTGCCGCCGCAGGCGCCGGCGCCGCGCCCGGCGTCAAGCAGCCGTTCCTGCAGCGGGTCGGACAGGCCGAGGCCGGCAAGGAGATGATGCGCAGTGTCGGCCGCGGCGCCGAGTTCCTCCGCCGGCAGCGGCGAGCGGAGCAGGAGGTCCCGCGCCGTGCGGCTGCAGCCGCCGAGGCGGCGCAACGCGTCGCGCGTGGCGCGGTCGCCGGCCCGCATGCTGGCCGCTACCGCGGCAACCTGCGCCTTGGTGTCGCCGCGCCGCGGCACGGCGCCGACGACCAGATGCAGGTCCGAGACCGCCAGCGACTCGTAGCGCGGCAGCCCGCCGGCCGCCTGCGTCCAACTCAGGTACCCGACCCCGGAGTGGATCGCGAGACCGGTGTCGGCGCCGGACGGCGTGCCGTGGAACACCTTCTCGCGCTCATGGGCGCCGCGCCACAGCGCTAAGGCCGCCTTCTCCGCTGCAGCGGGACCGTCGCGGTGTGGAGAGGCGACGCCGGGCGGGTGCGACCCGGGCACCAGGGCGCGCACCCCGCGCGACCGCGCCCACGAAAAAGCCGGGATGGCGACGCCGGGCGGGTGCGACCCGGTCAGGGCACGTTCGGCGGCCGCGCACAGGGCGGCGCTGGAGCCGAATCCCAGCCCGACGGGGATCTGAGAATGGACTTCGATCACGGCCGGTCCGGGGAGGGCGATAATGGCTGCGAGCGGTGCCGGTAGGGGCGGCAACAGCCGGCTGAGGGAGGCGGCGGCCGCCGGGGGAAGCGGGAGGACGTGCATCCCCATCGTCCACGGCAGACTGATGCCGAGGGCGGGGTAGCCGTAGACCGCGGCATGGTCGCCGAACAGCAGTAGCTTGCCGGTGGCGCCTCCGTTCATGGCAACCAGCGCAGTCCCTCCGGCGTCAAGCGTAGCGGTATGACGTAGGGCGCAGGGCCGGGGGCGGGCGGCGCGCCGGGCGGGGCCGCGGCCACGCCCAACTCGCCGCCGGCGCCGGCCGGCTTGGCCGCCCAGCCGCGGGCACGGAACTCGCTGAGGCGGGCGCGCAGGACGGGCGGTTCCACGGCTACCCCGATGCGCGCCCCGAGCCAGCGCAGCAATTCGCCGCCGGCGCTGAGCGCGGCGCAGCAGGCGGCGGTGTCGGTGGCACTCATGAACTGCTCGACCAGCTCCCGCGAGTGCGCGCGGAACCGCGCCGCGGCGGCCGGGTCACTCTGCCGCCAGCGCTCGTAGCAGGCCACCGCCGCCGGAGTCGCCAGCGGTTCGGCGCCGGCTACCAGGCAGAGTTGAGGCAGTACCTGCGGCCGGTGGCGCTTTACCGCCGGCGTCCGGCCGCCGGTGAAGCGCACCACGCCGCCCCACACCGAGGCGGCGACGTCGTAGCCGCTGCCGCGCCCTCCCTGCGCCGCGCGGTGGGCGGCGAGCGCCGCCGCAAACACGCGGCGCCGGTCGAGCGCGGGCGCCGCGGAGGCGGGCTTGCGCTCTGGCGGCGGCTCCCTGCCGCGGCGCCGGTTGAGGGCGGGCGCCGCCCCCGCCTGCGGGCCGTGCAACAGCAGCGCCGCTACGGCGACCGCCGCCGCCGCACTGGAGCCCAGCCCCAGCTTGCCGTGCTCACCCATAAACGCGCCGGAGTCCACTTCAATGGCGCCGCGCGGTGCCCCGCACTCCGCAACCAGGGCAGCGAACAGCGGCGAGTCGGAGATCTGCGGCGTCCAGGTGAACCGCTGCTCGCCCATCCGGCCCGTGATGCGCGGCGGGCCATCCGCCGCCCAGGCGGCGCGCACCTCCGGCAGCACGCCCAACGCCACGCCCGGCGCATCCGGTTCGGTAACGGCGTACTCGCCGAGCAGCAGCACGCTACCGGGCGCGGCTACCGCGCAGGTTTCAGTCAAGGAGGCAGGGGCCGGAGCCGGGCGCGGTCTCGATCAGGTCGGCGGGAGCCAGCCCCGCCTCTTCAAGCAGGGCGCCGCGGATCCGATCGACGTCCGCGGCCAGGCAGGCGATCTTGACCTGGGGGCCGGCGTCCATAGTCTCCCAGGCGTCTATACCGGCCGCGCGCAGCTCCTCCAACACTTCCAGCACCTGCAGCGACTGCGGCAGCAGGTAGTTGATCGGCGGGTCGGCGGCGAACATGGTGCCGAACATGCGCAGGTAGCTGGCGCGCAGGTGCGGGCCGAGCCGCCGCAGGTCGCGCGCCCGCACCGCTTCCATCGCCGCCCGGAACGTGGCCTCCGCGCTTCCCACCCAGGCGCCGTAGTAGGGGGAGGTCTGCGCCACGCGCAGCATCGCCGCGCGCGAGGAGAGCGGCTTGCGGCGCCGCGAGGTCACGGCCACCAGCAGCCGCAGCTCCGGCCAGTGGTCGGCCGGGAACGCGTGAACGGCACTCTCGGCGCCGGCCGGCAGCGCGCTGAACCCGCCCCACACCGCGCGCGCCGCGGAGGCCGAGCCGACCCGCGCCAGCGCCGAGAGGCGTGCGCGCGGCAAAGCGGCGCCCCCCAGGGCGGCGCAGCCGACCGCCAGCGCCGCGAACAGCGAGGCCGAGCTGGCCAGCCCCGCGGCGCCGGGGAAGTTGTTGCGCGCCTCCACGCGGTAGCGCGTCGTCACCTCCAGGGCGGCGCGCGCCGCGGCAAAGAAGGAGGCATGCCGCTCCGCCGGCACCAGGGCGCCGTCTACGGTGAGCTGGTCGGCGGCGGCCTCCTGCAGGCGCGCCTCGGTGTACAGACCGGTGACCGTGACCGCCAGGCTGGAAGTGGCCGGCAGGTTGCGGCGCGGGTCGGCCTTGCCCCAGTACTTGACCAGCGCCAGCGACGGCGCCGCCCGTACCCGCAAGCCCCGCGCGCCGCCCGTCGCGCCGCCCACCCGCGCCCCCCGCGCTACGGCGCCGCCGCGCCGCGTTGCGCCTGCAGCAGGCGGCGGGCGGCGGGCAAGTCCATCGGCCCGCCGCCCGCCAGCGCCGCGGTCACCGCCGCCACCTCCGCGCCACGCGCGCCGGCGCTGAACGCCAGCCGCTCCGCGTGCAGGCGCATGTGGCCGTGCTGGATGCCTTCCGTCACCAGCGCCCGCAGCGCGGCGAAGTTCTGCGCCAGCCCCACCGCGGCGGCAATGGCCGCCAAGCGGCGGCTGTCGGGGTTGCCGAGGATGCGCAGCGCCAGCCGGCTCACCGGGTGCAGGCCCACGGCGCCGCCCACCGTACCGAGCGGCAACGGGCACTCCAGGCGGCAGTGCAGGGCGCCGCCGGCGACGTGGTAGCGGGTGAGGGGGGCGTAGCCGCCGCCGGAGGCCGCCCAGCCGTGGGCCGCGGCCTCCACCGCGCGGGTGTCGTTGCCGGTGGCCTGGGCGAGCGCGGCGATGCCGTTGAGCACCCCCTTGTTGTGGGTCACGGCCCGGTCGTGGTCGGCGGCGGCCACCTCCGCGGCGCGCACGATGCGTTGCGCCACCTCGGCGCCGGAGTAGCCGGCGCGCGCCAGCCGCGCGCACGGCGCCTGCGCGGCCGCGCGCACCAGGGCGCGGCGGCTGGCGTTGGTGACGATCGCCATCAGCAGGCGCCCGCCGGTGAGCCGTTCCAGCAGCGGGCGCGTGGCCTCGCCGGCGGTATTCACCTTGTTGGCGCCCATCGCGTCGCGCACGTCGAGATCGATCTCCACCTTGAGCGCCGCCCCGCGCCGCTCGACCGACAATCCTCGAAAGCCGCCGCCGCGCGCGGCGAGGGTGGCCACGGCGCCGTCTACCAGCGCCCCGATCTCCGCCTCGGCGGCTTTCACCGCAACCTCCGCCTCCTGCCGCGTCTGCTCCAAAAAAATCTGCACGGTGGCGATGGGAGGATCGGCCGAGGTGCGAATGCCGGGTCCGTCCGCTCCGCCGTCCAGCAGCCGCGCCGCGTAACTCGCCGCCGCCACCACCGACGCCTCCTCGGTGGCGAGTGGAACGATCAGCTCCTCGCCGTCGATCCGAAAGCCGGTCGCCAACCCCAGCGGAATCGGGAACGCCCCCACCGCGTTCTCCACCAGCAGGTCGGCCATGGCGTTCGTTTCCGCGTCCCCGCAGAGCGCGGCCGGCAACTCGCCACCCACGGCCGCGGCCAGCGCGGCCTGGCGCTCGGCCAGCGGCAGGCGCCGGAAACCCCGCGGCAGCGCGATCGGCTTCACGAGGCGGCCAGCACCGCCGGCGCTGGCAATTCTCCCTCCAGCGAGAGCGGCCGGGCGCGCGTAATCTCCACCTCGAGATGGGTGCCGATCAGGTCGGGGGTGCCGGCGAACCGCACCGGGATGCGGCCCTCGGTACGGCCGACCAGCAGGCCCGGTTTGCGGTCCTCGGCCTCGACCAGCACCTCAACGCTACGCCCCTCCCGGCGCCGATTGTGGCGCAACGCGGTCTCCTGCAGCACCGCCGACAGCACCTGCAGACGCCGCTTCTTCTCGGCTTGCGGCACGTCGTCCGGCCAGCGCGCCGCGGCGGCGCCGGGCCGCGGGGAATACATGGCGACGTAGGCCATGTCAAAGGCGAACTCCTCCATCGCGCGGCGGGTGCGCTCGAACTGCTCCTCGGTCTCGCCGCAGAACCCGACGATCACGTCGGTGAACAACGTGGCCTCGGGCAGCAGCGCGCGGATGCGCTCCACCACGGTGCGGTACTGATCGAGGCGGTGGTTGCGGTTCATGCGAATCAGCACCTTGTCGTCGGCCGACTGCATCGGCAGGTGAATCTGCTTGGCCAGGGATGGGTGCTCGGCGATCGACTCCAGCACCGCCGGTGACATGTCCGCCGGGTGCGGTGAGGTGAAGTACACCCACACCTTCCGCGGCGCGGCGTCGCAACGCTTCCCCACCTCATCGAGCAGGGCGGCGAAGGTGGGTTCGGCGCCGGGCCGGTCGCGGCCATAGGAGTTCACGTTCTGGCCCAGCAGCGTGATGCTGCGGTAGCCGCGCGCCACCAGCTCCTCGACCTCGCGCAGCACGTCGCCGGCGGGGCGGGAGACCTCGCGCCCGCGCGTGTAGGGCACGGCGCAGAAGGTGCAGAACTTGTCGCAGCCGTTCTGGATTGGCACGTAGGCGGCGTGGGCCGAACCGTAGTGCGGCGTGATGCCCCAGAAGCGGTCGGTGTGATTGAGCGTCACCGAACGCCCCGGCTGCAGCGCGGCGTCCACCGCCGCCGGCGTCACCACCCCGGAGGTGCGGATCATCTCCGGGAGCTCCGGCAGATCGTCGATGCGGAACACCAGGTCGAACAGGCGCAGGAACTTGGCCTCGTCCTCGGGCAGGATGCAGCCGGACACGAAGGTGAGCAGCGGCCGCTCCTGCTTCCACCGGTTCCACTCGCGGATGCGGCCGTAGACGCGGTCGATCGCCTTCTGGCGCACCGAGCAGGCCACCACGCCAAGCAGGTCGGCCTGCCGCTCCTCTGGGGCCTCGGTAAAGCCCGCCCCCTGCAGCACCGCCGCAATCCGCTCCGCGTCCGACGTATTCATCTGGCACCCCAGCGCCAGCAACCGATAGGTCATCGCAATCGTTAGTGTAATGCGCCTTAGCGCTCCCGGCAAAGAAGCAACACTCCCACCAGCGGCGGAAGTAGACGGACTGGCTACCGGATGGCGCCAGCGCGCCCCGCATGGCGGTAGCGGTGATGGGCGGCGCACAGCAGCCGGAGATCGTCGGGCTCGGCACTGCCGCCGAACGCATACGGCACCACGTGATCAATCTCCAGCAGATGCCGGGAGCCGCACCGGCGCCCACTGCCCCGGTCCACGTAGCTGCAGCAGCCCCGGTCGCGTTCCCACACCTGCCGCCTCACCGCCGCCGGGATAGCGCGCCCGCGGACGCGCGGCTGCGGCGGCTCAGTCGCCGGCGTGGCGAGCCTGACGCTCCGATGCGCCGCCGGCAGCGAGCCGCCTCCTGCCTTCGGCGCCGAAGTGGCGATTCCGGCGGCTGCCGCGGGTCGGTCCGCGGCCTGAACCCTCGCCGGCGAAGTCGCCGCGCCTGCCGGCAGCTCGGTCCGTGGCGCCGCCGCAGCCTCCTTCGGCGCCGATGTCTCCGCCGCGGCGGCCGCGGTCCGGGCGGCCGCTGCCGGCCGCTTCGCAACCGCAACGCGGCGGTGGCCGGCAAGGCCGGTCTGCTGCGCCGCCGCGGCGTCCGGCCCGGACGCTGTTTTCGGCGCCGAAGTTTGGTCAGCAACCTCGGGAGTCCGGCGGCTGCGGCCGCGCCCGCGCGGCGGCCGCGACGGGTCGTGGCGGTCCAGCGCTTCCCGTACTACGCGCCCCAGGAGTTGCCCCAAGGTCATCTGTGGGTCAACGTGCGACAGCAGCCCCTTGAGTTGCTCCAATCCGACTTGGCAGTCGTCATCGATCACCGCCTTGAGTTCCCACCGCCCGGCTCCCAGCGGCCGCATCCGGTCTGGCGGCCGCGCCAGTTCGGGATCGACCTCGGCCAGTATCTCCTTTACTTGCCGCGTGCTCTTGCCGGCGGCCTGCGCCACCAGCGACTCCCGCGCCGCCGCGTCCAGTACCCGCGCTACCGGCAGCTCCGACGCGCGCAACGGCTCGTCCGCCGCCGAGCCGCTGGACGCACCCGCCGACCGGGCCGGACCTGCAGCGGGCGCCGATGCGTTGGGCGCCGGTCCGCCAGGCGCTAAGCTCGACTGAGCGCCAGAAGAGCGGTCACCAGCCTCCGTGCCTCCGCTGCCGGCCTGCATCGCGGTGTCGGAGGTAGCGGAGCGTTTCGCCTTGCGCTCCTGCCGCTCAAAGGCGTGCTGCAACTGCGCCGCCGCGTCCAGCGTCAGCGTGCCTTCCTGCAGTAGTGTGCGCGCTCCCTCCACCTCGTACAGCCGCATCGCCTTGAGGCGGCGCCAAGCGGCGCCATTACTGTAGCCGAGTCCGCGCACCACGTAATCGAACATGCTGGAGAAGCCAAGGGTGAGATACAGGTGGCGCCGCTCAAGCTCGCGCAAGTGGTCGATGACGACGACTTCAATTTGCTGTTCGACGGCGTTCAGTTCCTTGATCCGTTGCAGCAGGCGTTGGTCGGAAAGCGCGGCAACGGTGGTGGCGATCGGCCCGTCGCGACAGGTACTATTCATGGATCAAGTGTAAGCACAGAAAATACTTGAGTCAAGTGCTTCGGCGACATTTTCTGCCCCCTGGGAACAGCCCTTCCAAGGCCCGGGAAGCGGGCGCACCTTGGGTGCGGCGGCAGTCGAAGTCTCGACCCGACGCGACTTCTGTCTCTGCGTCACCGCGGACCGCTGATGGCCGCCTGACGTTGCCCAACTTTGGAGGTGCGTCACCTAGGGGCGTTCGGAGCATTATCTATCAGCTATGTAATCATTTACAATCACATGGAGACCGGCTAAAGCCGTGCATACACAACCCGTTGTTCTATGTTGTCCAATGGGACTTGACAACCGTGGATGGGGATAGGATACTACCTTGGGTACAACGCCGAACAACAATCGATTCACGGCGCTATAGGAGGGACCGGAATGACAAGCAAGGTCTACACGGCTACCAAAACCCGATCGGGTCGACCAGGTTGGAGTGTCGTTTTCAGCCATCCCCGGCGGAGCGACGCTCGGGGTAGGTTAGGTCTCAAAGTGCGTCGCGGCCTTGGAACAACCGATGATACCCAAGCGGATCAGCGAGTAAGCCAGCTCAACGAACTGCTGGCAGACCAGTCGTGGTGGAGCCTTGATAGGCGAAACGATGCTGAGCGGCAGTTTGACGAGATCGTCGTCAAGGCGTTTTTCGATGGTATGGAAGTCGGAAAAGTCCAGCCTAGGGAGCTGCGTGACGAGATGATACCGCTTCCTAAGCAGGACGATGGCTACGCACGCGTGATGTTGGTTGGGACTACTGGTGCAGGAAAGACGACGCTGCTACGTCAGCTTATCGGCTCTGACCATACACGCGATCGCTTCCCCTCGACATCAACTGCAAAGACAACCACGGCTGAAATCGAGATTGTAACAGGGACGAGTCAACCGTTCAAGGCGGCAATTACGTTTATGACCGAACACCAGGTTAGATGCGCGGTGGACGAGTGCCTGGAGGAGGCGTGCGCCAGCGCGATTAAGGGACACGACGACGAGGTTGTCGTTCGTGCACTATTGGAGCACCCGGAACAGCGATTTCGTCTCTCGTATCCTCTTGGGTCCTGGAAGCAGGAATTGCGCGATGAAATGGTGAGTTTGTTCGATGATGAAGATTCGGACGAGGAGACACTGCCAGACGAGGAGATAGTTCCTGCTGAAGAACTGGAGAAGAACAACAAGCGTCTGGGTGAATATGTCGCGCTTGTCAGAAACGTGGCAAGAGAGGTTCAGGATTCCATCATGTCTGGACAATATCAGCAGATTGAGAACCCCACTAGGCGTCATGAATGGATGGAGGCGTTTACTGATGCTCTATACGACAACGAGACGTTCTCTCGTGTTTCATTGGACATTATGGATACCATAAGGAGCCGATTCGCGTTGATATTGCAGGGAGACTTTGAGTGTGAGGCAACGGGCTGGCCAATTCTGTGGTACTATGAGGAGAGCGACCGCGAAGTATTCCTTAAGCAGGTTCGATGGTTTACAGGTAATCATCACCAGCAGTTGGGGCGGCTACTTACGCCCCTTGTTGACGGCATAAGGGTGTGTGGGCCATTCCAGCCTGACCATGTTGAACTGCAGGATGAGACCCGCCGGCTTGTCCTGCTGGACGGCGAGGGACTGGGCCATTCGGCGAAAGAAGCAACGAGCGTATCTACAAGGGTAACGGAGCGATTTCGAGAAGTCGACATGATACTGCTAGTGGACAACGCCCAGTCTCCAATGCAGGCGGCGCCAATTGAGCTATTGCGGTCCGTTGGTACTAGCGGTCACGGGCACAAGCTCGGCATCGCCTTTACGCACTTTGACCAGGTTCGTGGCGACAATCTACGGACCGGTACCCAAAAGCTGAATCATGTCGATGCTTCGATAGGAAATGCACTGTCTAGCTTTCGTGATTCTCTCGGAGCATCGGTGACGGAGATATTGGAAAGGCAACTAGATCGGCGTAAGTTCTATCTCGGAGGTTTGGACAGACCCGTTCGGGACATTAGGCGTGCGTTTGTGGATCAGATAAAGAATCTGTTGGATGTTATGAGGAAGTCGGCTGAGCCGTCCGAACCAGTGGAAGCTGCACCAAACTACAATTTCCTTCGATTAGAGCTTGCTTTGCGTGATGCTGCCGACGGATTCAAGAAGCCTTGGGAGGGAAGGCTTGGTCGCGGCTATCATGAAGATGTTAAGAAGGAGCACTGGGGCCGTATCAAAGCACTGTGTCGGCGCATTGCAAACTTGTGGGACAACGAGTACAGCGAGCTACGGCCGGTCGCTGACTTCGTCCGTCAGTTGCAGGGCAGTATATCTCTGTGGCTTGAAGAGCCCGATGAATGGACTAGAGAGCCAGGGAGTGAGGACGAGAAGATGGCTGCCATTGATCGGGTGCGCCAGACCATATTTGCTGATATCCATGAGTTGGCAGATGCACGTCTGATCCGTACTCATACCAGTGAGTGGCGAACCGCCTTTAGTGGCTACAGCGGCAAAGGGTCGAGCGTTGGAAGGGCGAACGAAGTGTCTGCAATATACGAATCAGCCGCACCTTCCATAGGGTCGGTGATGGACTCTCATGCAGGGGACTTTTTGGACGAAGTCCTTCGAATCGTTCGTGATGCCGTCGAAGATTCTGGCGGATCGGTGTCGGGAATAGCGAAGAGGTAACGATGAACGCTCAGCGAGAACAGATGGTGCGTATGGAAGCTGCGAGTCAGGCAATAGAAAAGACTATTCAGATGGTCGAGGAGTCTCTGGGAGTCAAATTGCCTATAGGAAGCAGACCGTCAGAGAGTAGGGAATTTATGGGAGACTTCCTATACCAGCTTCGGCCGGCTGCTCGGCTTCGGATCAAGAAACGATTGTGATCTCGGAGAGGTGGTTTGCCATATTCGTGGAGGACACACGTGTAGGCGTGGGGAGTGGCGTGATTGATCAGGCGTTGGTGGGGTGCACATCGAGGAAAGGACGTTCCTATAGGGAGGATTCTGGAGGTGTCGTGTAGGCGATGCGGTTACGCCGGACAAATGCGAGTGGGGTGAGCCCAGTGGGTAGACTACTGCTGGTTCTGTTTGCAATAGCGACGAGTGTGCTCGCGTTTGTAAGCTGTGAAGAAACAGCACCGCCAACGCCAAGCCCCCGCATGCACTGGGAGCGGGACGTTGTAGCAACCGTCTCGAAGACGATAGGCCACAGGGATAACAGGTACGTTAGCAAGAGATGGGCTATTCAGGTGTTCGACGTGTCCTATTCAGAAGAGCCGAAGATATGCGGAGGAATCCGTAAAAAACTAACTCTCGATGCGGACTTGCCGGATGGGTACGAGATTAATTTTGCGGACGTGCGGCTATACGAAACGCGAGCAAAGGTGTGGATAAACTGTCGCCGCGAAGATGATCTTGGTAACGATTTGCCATGTGAAGGAGAATCCGAAATGACCAGGGAGAAGATGGACTCGTTCTTCGACGAAATGGCCAAAGAGTACACCGTTACAGTGCAGGTATGTACGGAATAGTACTGTTCTAAGCAGGAGAGATAGTGGGTAGCCAATCCCACCCGGTATAGCGTAGCTGGCAGACGGAAGCGAGTCTTACGCCGGTCCGGGAGACCGGGACGGCGAAACGTAGACAGCGACCGCAAAAGCTGGGCTACCAGGTGATTTCTTTTCTTTACATAGCGGAAAAAACACACCGCCGAGCGCATCGCTCACCGATGCTCCGTCGCGATAGTGATACCGTCCGCAAACGTGAGGCTGCGTCTTCCTCGTAGGCCGCCAACCCGACCACCATCATCAAGGACATAGCCGCCAAGATGCTGTGCCCCGAGTCCTGGCCGCGGCACCGTCGCTAAGGCCGGGTGTCGGCGCGGCAGACGTTCGGATGCCCCCGAAGGCTGGAATCTGCGCCGGTTCTTGCGTTCGCGCGGCCCATCTTCGGTGCCGAGTTCGTTAGTTCGGCGTGTCCTGTCCCCTGCCGGCTTGGTGGTGCGTGCGGCTCCCCGTCCGTCGGCGTCGATCTTCGGCGCCGAAATAGTCTCCGACACGCACGTCCGACGGACATGCGACGGCCAAGCGGTAGCGCTCGACTGCGTCCTTGCGGCCCATCCGGTCCTCGCTCCCATGAGCAGCGCCTCTGGGCGCCGGCTGCTGAGCAGAGTTGACTGGGCGCTTGACCTGATTCTCGGAGCGGGCTATCTTGACTTTGACTACTCAAAGACGGTTGTTTTAGATGCAAAAGAAAGGATATTGTCTACCCTGCGTTCTGACCGCGGCGGCGGCCGTTGCGGTAACGGCACTGGCCGCGGTGGCGCTGGTCACCTGCAACGAGGGCGGCGGCCGGAGCGCGGCGGCCGGCCCGGCCGCCGCGGGCAGCGAGGCGGCGGGCGCGGCGCAAGCGGCGGCCGCGGCCGGCGGTGACGGTGCGCGCAGCTATCCCTATCGCATCACGGCCACCACCGGGATGGTGGCCGACCTCGTACGCCAGGTAGCCGGCCACCGGGGGGCGGTAACGGCGATCATCGGCGAGGGCGTCGATCCCCACCTCTACGTTCCCACCCGCAGCGACGTGGCGGCGCTGATGGAGGCCGACGTCGTGTTCTATTCGGGGCTGCTGCTGGAGGGGAAGATGACCGACACGCTGATCCGGGTGGCGCGCAGCGGGCGGCCCGTGCACGCGGTCACCGAGCTGGTGGACGAGTCGTTGCTGCTGCAGCCGGAGGAGTTCGCCGGTCACTTCGACCCCCACCTGTGGATGGACGCGGCGGGCTGGACCCACGCGGTGGACGCCGTGAGCGCGGCCCTCGCCGCCTTCGATCCCGCCTCGGAGACCGGCTACCGCGAGCGCGCCGCGGCCTACGCCGGGACGCTCGACGAGCTGCACGCCTATGCCCGGCGCGTCCTCGGCACCATTCCCGAACCGCAACGCATCCTGGTGACCGCCCATGACGCGTTCAACTACTTCGGGCGCGCCTATGGGCTGGAGGTAGCCGGCATCCAGGGGATGTCGACCGAGTCGGAGGCGGGCCTGGACCGCATCAACCGGCTGGTGGACCTGCTGGTTACGCGTGAGATCGGAGCGGTGTTCGTGGAGACCACCATCGCCGACCGCAACGTGCGCGCGCTGCTGGAGGGGGCCGCGGCGCGCGGCCATACCGTGGTGGTGGGCGGCGAGCTGTTCTCCGACGCGATGGGCCAGCCCGGCACCTACGAGGGTACCTACCTCGGCATGCTGGACCACAACGCCACCACGGTGGCGCGCGCCCTGGGCGGCACGGCGCCGGAGGGCGGATTTCAGGGCCGGCTGACGCGCGCCGGGGAGGCCCCGTGAGCGGTCCCGCGGCCGCGCCGGCGCCTGCATCCGCGCCGCCCGCCTCCCCCGGACCTGCCGCTCCCGCCCCTGCCGCCTCCGCCGCCGCGCCCGCCGGCGTAGCGCCCAACTCGGCGGCGCCGTCCACCGGCTCCTCCGCATCCGCGGCCCCCGCCCGCCCAGCGCCCGCGCCCGGTGCCCCCGCGGGGGCCGCCGCGGCGCCGCCCGACCCGGCGCGCAGCCCGTTGGCGGTGCGCGACCTCACCGTCGCCTACCGGCGGCGGCCGGTGTTGTGGGACGTGGACCTCACCGCCGCCGACGGCGTCATCACCGGCATCGTCGGCCCCAACGGCGCCGGCAAGAGCACCCTGCTCAAGGGCGTGCTGGACCTGGTGCCGCGGGTATCGGGCGCGGTCACCTTCTACGGCCAACCCTACCGCCGGCAGCGGCGCCTGGTGGCCTATGTCCCGCAGCGCGAGAGCGTCGACTGGGACTATCCGCTGAGCGCCCTGGAACTGGTGGCGATGGGCCTGTACCGGTCGCTCGGCTGGCTGCGCCCGGTGCGCCGCGCCACGCGCGAGGCGGCGCGCGCCGCCCTGGACCTGGTGGGCATGGCCGACTACGCCGGGCGCCAGATATCGGAACTATCCGGCGGCCAGCAGCAGCGCCTGTTCATTGCCCGTGCGTTGGCCCAGGACGCGCGCATCTACTTCATGGATGAACCGTTCGCCGGGGTGGACGCGGCCACCGAACGCGCCATCGTCGAGTTGTTGCAGCGCCTGCGGGCCGCGGGCAAGAGCGTGTTCGTGGTGCATCACGACCTGCAGACGGTGAGCAGCTACTTCGACGAGCTGCTGATGCTCAACCTGCGGGTGGTGGCGCATGGTCCGGTGGAGCAGGTGTTCACCGCGGACAACCTGCAGAAGACCTACGGGGGCCGGCTCACGCTGCTCGACAAGGCCGTGGACGCGCTCGGCCGCGGCGCCGGCGGGCGTGGTGGGCGCGGCGGACGGGACGGGCGCGCCGGATGAGCTACCTCCCCTCGTGGGAGCAGATGCTGCGGGTGCTCACCCTCAGCGACTACAACACCCGGGTCGTGGTGCTGGGCGTCGCCCTGTTGGGGATGGCCGCCGGCATCGTCGGCACCTTTACCCTGCTGCGCAAGCGTGCCCTGGTGTCGGACGCCGTGAGCCACGCCACGCTGCCCGGCGTCGCCGCGGCGTGGCTGGTGATGGTGGCGCTGGGCGGCACCGGCAAGTGGTTTCCCGGCCTGCTGCTGGGCGCCGCGGCGGGCGGCCTGGCCGCGGCCGGGGCGGTGCTGGTGGTGCGCTCGGTGCTGCGGCTGCACGAGGACGCGGCGCTGGGCATCGTGCTGTCGGTGTCGTTCGGGGTCGGGATCGCGCTGCTCGGCATGATCCAGCAGATGCGGCGCGGCTCCGCCGCCGGCCTCGACTCCTTTATCTACGGCAAGACCGCGTCGATGCTGGCTGCCGACGCGCTGCTGATTGGCATCACCTCGCTGCTGCTGGTGGCAGTCGCGGTGCTGCTGTTCAAGGAGTTGAACCTGCTCTGCTTCGACGCCTCCTACGCCGCCTCCCAGGGCTTGCCGGTGGGGCTCCTGGACGCGGTGATGCTGGGCCTGGTGGTGGCGGTCACCGTGATCGGCCTGCAGGCGGTGGGGCTGATCCTGATCGTGGCCCTGCTGATCACGCCGGCCGCCGCGGCCCGCTTCTGGACCCACGACCTGCGGCTGATGACGCTGCTGGCGGCGCTGATCGGCGCGCTCGGCGGGTTCGTCGGCGCCGGCCTGTCGGCGCTGGCGCCGCGCCTGCCGGCGGGCGCCGTGATCGTGGTGACCGTCGCCGCCGGCTTCCTGTTCAGCGTCCTGTTCGGCGCCCGCCGCGGCCTGCTGCGGCTGCTCCTGGAGCGCCGCCGCAGTGACCGCCGCATCGCCGGCGAGCACCTGCTACGGGCGCTGTTCGAGCTGGTGGAGGGGCAGCGCGGCGCCACCCCGGACCGCGCGGCCCTGACCGCGGGCGCCGTGAGCCGCAGCCACCTGGCGCGGCGCCGCGGCTGGACGCCGGCGCAACTGAGCGCCGCCCTGCGCCGCGCCCGCCGCGCCGGCTGGCTGCATCCGTCGGGCACGGCCAACCCGGCCGGCCCCGGAGCCAAGGGAACGGTGCGCCTCACCGCGGCCGGCGCCGACCAGGCGCTGCGCATCGCGCGTAACCACCGGCTGTGGGAGCTGTACCTGATTCGCCACGCCGACGTCGCCACCAGCCGCGTGGACCGCGGCGCCGACCGCATCGAGCACGTGCTGGGGCCGGAGCTGGTCGCCGAGCTGGAGGCGCAACTGCAGCAACGGGCGGACGCCGCGGCGGTAGCGGCCAGCCCCCACGCGCTGCCCGCGGGGGCGTCGTGAGCTGGACCTCGCTCGACACCGGCATCGTGGTGGTGGCCGCGGTCAGCGCCATGGCGTGCGCGCTGATCGGCAGCTTTCTGGTGCTGCGGCGCATGAGCATGATGGGCGACGCGATCAGCCACGCGGTGCTGCCCGGCATCGCGGCGGCGTTTCTGCTCACCCTGAGCCGCGACACCGGCGTGATCGTGGCCGGCGCCGCGGTCGCGGGGGTGCTCACCGCGGCCTTCACGCAGCTCATCCACCAGGCGGGCAACGTCGACCGCGGCGCGGCGATGGGCGTGGTGTTCACCACCATGTTCGCGCTCGGCCTGATCCTGATCGTGCGCAGCGCGGACGCGGTGCACGTGGACGTGCATACCGTGTTCTACGGCGCCGTCGAGCTGGCGCCGCTCAACGAGGTCACGCTGGCCGGGCTGCGGCTGCCGCGCGCGCTGCTGATCCTGGGCGCGGTGTTCGCCGCCGACCTGGCCTTCGTCCTGCTGCTGTACAAGGAGCTCAACCTCACCTCGTTCGATCCCGAGTTCGCCCGCGCAGCAGGCTTTCCGGCGCCGCTCCTGCACTACGCCCTGATGGTGATGGTGGCGGTGACCATCGTCGCCGCGTTCGAGAGCGTCGGCAGCATCCTGGTGATCGCCATGTTGATCGTGCCGGGAGCGGTGGCGGGCCTGTTCACCCGCCGGCTGTGGTCGCTGCTGCTGACCGGGCAGGGCGTGGCGCTGATCTGCGCGGTCGGCGGCCATCTCGGCGCCATCACGGTGCCGCGCTGGTTCGGCCTCTCCGATACCAGCACCGCGGGGATGATGACCGTGGCCGCGGGCGCGGTGGTGGCGCTGGCGCTGGTGGCCGCCCCGGAGCGCGGCCTGCTGGCGCGGGCACTGCGCCGCGCGCGGCTGGCGCTGGCGGTGGGCCGCGAGGACCTGCTGGTGGAACTGCTGCGGGTGGCCGAGCGCGGCCGCGCCGCCGCCGGGCGCCGCGAGCTGGTGCGGGAGGAAACCTCGCGCATCGCCGGGCGCTCCAGCCGCTGGAGCGTAGCGCGGCGCTGCTGCTGGAGCTGCTGCGCGGGCGCGTGCAGCGGAGCGGGCACGGCTACCGGCTCACCGCCGCGGGCCGGCGCCTCGCCACCGGCCTGCTGCGCAGCCACCGGCTGTGGGAGAGCTACCTGTTCGCCGAGGGCGGCGCCGCCGCCGAAGTGCACTTTGCCGCGCACCAGTTGGAGCACGTCACCTCCGCGGCCATGCGCGCCGACTTGGCGCGCCGCGCCGGCGGCACCGACCCCCACGGGCGCCCGATCCCGCGCGACCCCGCCCGCCCCGGCGGCAGCGACCCGGAGGCCTGACGGCTCCAAGGTTGGCGTTGACGTTAGCGGTAGGGATCGGCGGCGTCGCGCAGGCCGTCGCCGACGAAGTTGAAGGAGAGCACGGTGATAACGATGAAGATTCCGGGGATGAACAGCCACGGCGCCAGCGCCACGGTGCGCACGTTCTGGGCGCCCTGCAGCAGCGCCCCCCAACTGATCGCCGGCGGCTGAATCCCCACGCTCAGGAAGCTGAGCGCGGTCTCGGCCAGGATCATCGCCGGGATGCTCAGGGTGAGGCTCACGATCAGGTAGCTCAGGAACGAAGGCAGCAGATGGCGCGTGATGATCTGCCGCTCGACCGCCCCGGCAATCCGCGCCGCCAGCACGAAGTCGGCCTCGCGCAACTCCAGGAGCTTGCCGCGCACTACCCGCGCCAGCCCGGTCCAGCCCACCACCGACAGAATCACGGTGATGCCGAAGTAGGTGCGCACCGGCGGCCAGTCGTTGGGCAGCGCCGCGGCCAGCGCCATCCACAGCGGGATGGAGGGAATGGAGATCAGGAACTCGATGAGGCGTTGAATGAAGGTGTCCAGCGCGCCGCCGTAGTAGCCGGAGACGCCGCCGAGCAGGCAGCCGAGCACGAAGCTCATGGCCACGCCCACCAGGCCGATGCTGAGCGAGATGCGCGCCGCGTACACGTTGCGGGAAAACAGATCGCGGCCCAGGTTGTCGGTCCCGAACAGGAACACGAAGCCGTCCTCGCCGGCGGCCCCGAACAGGTGCAGATCGGAGGCGATGAGGCCGAACAACCGGTAGGGATCGCCGCGCACGAACAGCGCGATCGGGTAGCGGATAGAGCGGTCCAGGGTGAACTGCCAGCGCAGGGTTTCCGGGTGGCGTTCCCGGTGCAGCCCGTACACGAACGGGCGCAGGCTGAGCCGCCCCTCGTGGATGAAGCGCAGCCGCTGCGGCGCCGCGAGCTGATAGTCGGCGAAGCGGCGGTAGCCGTCGTAGGGCGCGAGAAACTCGGCGAACAAGGCCCCCGCGTAGAGGATCACCAGCACCACGCCGCCCGCCAGCGCCAGGCGGTGAGCGGCGAAGCGGCGGCGGATGAGCTGCCACTGGGTGGCGACGTAGTAGCGCTCCTCGGCTGCGCTCGCGGCGCGCTCCGGGCGCGTCGGACGGGTCACCGTAACGGTGCTCATACGCGCTCGAAGCGGATGCGCGGGTCGGCGATCACCAGCAGCAGGTCGGAAATCAACGTGCCGACGATGGTGAGCGCGGCCAGCACCATGAGCGTGCTGCCGGCCAGGAACATGTCCTCCTGAATCAACGCGCTGAACAGCAGCGGGGCGACCGTCGGCAGGCTCAGGACGATGGCGACGATGGTGCTCCCCGAGACAATTTCCGGCAGTAGCCAGCCCACCGTGCTGATGATCGGATTGATCGCCACGCGCACCGGGTACTTGAACGTGAGGTTGACTTCGGACACGCCCTTGGCGCGCGCGGTGATCACGTATTGCTTGCGCAACTCGTCGAGCAGGGTGCTGCGCATCACCCGGATGATCGCCGCGGTGCCGGCCATCCCGATCACGATGACCGGCAACGGCAGGTGCAGCAGCCCGTCGATCAGCTTGGCGAAGCTCCACGGCGCGTGTTCGTAGGCGGCGGAGAAGAGGCCGCCGGCGCTCACCCCGAACAGCGTCAGCAGCAGGTACATCAGAATCAGGGCGAGCAGAAAGTTCGGGATCGCCAGGCCGACGAAGCCCATCACGGTAAAGCCGTAGTCGCCAAACGAGTATTGGTGAGTGGCGGAGTAGATGCCGATCGGGATCGCCACCGCGTAGGCAAACAGCAGGGTGACGCCGGAGATCAGCACGGTGAGCGGCAGCCGTTCCAACAGCAGCGCCGTGACCGGGCGCCCGTACACGAACGACACGCCGAGGTTGCCGCGCAGCAGGTTGCCGGCCCAACGCAGGTATTGCAGGTGGGCGGGCAGGTGCAGGCCGTATTGCTCCTGCATGGCGGTGACCTCGGCGCCGCCGAAGCTGGCGTCCGCGCCGCCCGCCTCCATGCGCGCCAGCATCACCGTCATCACGTCGCCGGGCGGGAGCTGGATCACGATGAATACCACCACCGACAGCGCGGCCAGCAGGATGATCATGTAGGCCAGGCGCCGCAGCAGGTAGCCGGTCATGCAGCGGGAGCGGCGGGGGAAGCGGCCGTGGCCGCGGGCAGCGCCGGGCGGGTGGCGATGGCGCGCCGCACCAGGCGCCCCACCATCGCCCGCTCCGCGCCGACCAGCGGCAGCCGCGGCGGGCGTACCCGCTCGCTGCCGAGGCCGGTGAGCTGCATCGCCAGCTTGATGTATTGCACCAACTTCGGCTTGGTGTCGAGGTGCAGCAGCGGCATGAACCAGGCGCCGACGCGCCGCGCCTCCTCCCAATGGCCGGCGGCTGCCAGGTCGAACAGGGCGACGCCCTCCTCGGGAAAGGCGTTGACCAGGCCGGCCACCCAGCCGGTCGCGCCCAGCAGCACCGACTCGAGCAGCACGTCGTCCACCCCGCAGAACAGCAGGTAGCGGTCGCCGGTCAGGTTGGCGAGGTCCACCAGCCGGCGCGGGTCTTCGGAAGATTCCTTGATCGCCGCGATGGTGGGTTGGACGGCCAGCTCGCGGAACATCTCCGGGGTCACGTCCACGCCGTAGGCGGGCGGATTGTTGTAGATCATCACCGGCAGGTCGGTGGCCGCGGCCACGGCGCGGAAGTGGGCCAGAGTCTCGCGCGGGTCGCTGCGGTAGACCATGCCGGGCAGCACCATCAGGCCGGCGCAGCCGGCGGCCGCCGCGGCGCGGGCGTGGTCCGCGGCCTGGGCGGTGGTGTACTCGGCGACCCCGGCCAGCACCGGCGCGCGGCCGCCCGCAACGGCGACCGCAGTCTCCAGCACCTGCACCTTCTCGGCCGGGCTCAGCGAGGTGTTTTCGCCCAGGGTGCCGAGCATGATCAGGCCGCGGCAGCCGGCCGCCAGCAGCCGTTTGAGGTGGGCGGCGGTGGCCGCGTGGTCCACGCTCAGGTCCTCGCGAAACTGGGTCATCGCCGCCGGGAACACGCCGCTCCAGGCGGGCCGCAACGGGCTCCGCTCCATCAGCTCACCTCCAACACCGGCGCGCCGAGCACTTCCCGCCGCGGCGCCACGCCGAGCCCGGGCGCGGTGCCCGCGGCCAGCGTGCCGTGCTCGCGCTGCGGGGCGCCGGCCGCGGTGCTCACCGTCACGTAGCTGTTGAAGTCGGTGGCGGCGAGGCGCAACTCCGGCGGGGTGCTGTGCGCCAGGTGGGCGATCGCCGCGGTGATCACGTCGCCGCCCCAGCTATCCTCGATGATCATCGGAATCCCCAACTCCACGCAGACGTCGCGGATCAGGCGCGCCCGGGTGAGGCCGCCGAACTTGCTGATCTTGACGTTGATGGCGTCCACCGCGCCGTCGGCCGCGGCGCGCTGCAGGGCACGCAGATCGGTGATCGACTCGTCCAGGATGAACGGCAGCGGCGTAGCGCGGCGCACCACCAGGCACTCGGCGTAACTCGCGCACGGCTGCTCCACGTACACCGGCAAGTCGCGGGCGCCGTGCACGACCTGCAGCGCCTGGTGGCTGAGCCAACCGGTGTTGGCGTCGGCGATCAACAGGTCCTCGGGCTCCAGCCGCTCCGCCACCGCCCGCAGCCGCGCCAGGTCGCGGTGCGGGGGGCCGCCCACCTTGAGTTGGAAGCTGCGGTAGCCCTCGCCGCGGAAGCGCACCACGCGGTCCGCCATTTCCTCGGGCGTCCCCTGGGAGATCGCCCGGTACAAGGCTACGCGGTCGCCGAAGCGGCCGCCGAGCAGGGTGCACGCCGGTTCGCCGCACGCCTTACCCAGCAGGTCCCAGCATGCCATGTCCAGCGCCGACTTGACGTAGGGGTGGCCCTGCAGCGCCTGATCCATAACCCGGTTGATCGCCGCGGTTTGGCGTGGGTCGCGGCCCAGCATCGCCGGCGCTACCTGCGCGATGCCGGCGCGGCAGCCGGCGGCGTAGGCCGGCAGGTAGACCGGCCCCAGCGGGCACGCCTCGCCCCAGCCGGAGAGGCCGTCGTCGGTGACCAACTCCACCACCGTGGCGTCGAACACGGCGACCGACTTGCCGCCCGACCAGCGGTAGCTGCCGTCGCGCAACGGCAGGTCGACTTGGAAGACGTTGACCGCGGTGATGGTCACGGGCGGCCGCGCTACTCCCGCGCGGCGTCGATCGCCGCCAGGACCCGCGCCGGGGTCATCGGCAGCGTGGTGACGCGCCCGCCGCCGCCGTCGCGGATGGCGTTGGCCACGGCGCCGGCGGTGGCGGTGACCGGCGGCTCGCCCACGCCGCGGGCGCCGTAGGGGCCGTGGTCGGAAGTCACCTCCACCATCACCGCCTCCAGCCTGTGGGCCGACTGGGTGAAGTCGGGCACCGCGTAGTCCATCAGCGAACCGGTGCGGAGCTGGCCGTCGGCGTCATACTCCAGCGCCTCGTACAGCGCCCAGCCGAGACCCTGGGTGGCGCCGCCCATGAGCTGCCCGCCGGCGGTGAGCGGGTTGATCGCCTTGCCCACGTCCTGAATCACCGCCAGGCGGCGCACTTCCACGGCCCCGGTTTCGGCGTCCACCTCCACCTCGGCGAGCTGCACGCAGAACGCCGGGGAGCGGCCGCTCGGCGCGGTGCGCCCGTTACCCTTGACCGGGGCGTAGCGGCCGCCGAACTGCATGGTCTTGGCGGCGATCTCGGCCAGCGGCAACTCCGGCGCCGGCACGCCCTTGACCCGTACCGCGCCGTCCACGATCTCCAGATCGCCGGCGTCGGCCTCAAACTCGGTGGCGGCAATGCGCAATGTCTGGTCGCGCGCCTCGCGCGCCGCGGCGAACACCGCCGGCCCCACCGAGTAGGTGATCTTGCTGCCGCCGGAGGCGCCGGAGTAGTAGCCGGCGGCGCTGTCGGCGCTCACCACCCGCACCTGTTCGGGCTCGATGCCGAAGGCGTCGGCGGCAATCAGCGCGAAGGCGCTGGTGGTGCCGGTGAGGTCGACCGAACCGACGTGCACGTGCAAGGTGCCGTCCCGGTTCAGGGTGCAGGCCGCGGTGGCCCCTTCCACGCCGCCCAACCAGGCGCCGAGGGCGATGCCGACGCCGCGCCCGGCCGCGCGCGCCGCTGCCCGGTGGCGCCAGATGGGATGCTCGCGGGCGCGCCCCAGTACCTGCCGCATGCCGATGCTCGGCCACGGCTGATCATTGGCCATCGGGTCACCCCGCCGCGACAGGTTGCGTACCCGCAGCTCCAGGGGATCGAGGTCCAGGGCGCGCGCCAACTCGTCCATGGTGCTCTCCAGCGCGAACGCCTGCTGCGGGATGCCGGGCGCCCGGTAGGCGCCGGTGGAGGGTTTGTGGGTGAGCACCGCGGCGCCCCGGACGTCGAGATTCGGGCACTGGTAGACGCTGCCGGTCATCAGCGCCGCGATTGACTGCGGGGCGTTGGGAAAGCAGCCGCTGTCGAACTTGAAGTCGGCGGCAATGGCCGTGAGCCTGCCGTCGGCCTCGGCTGCCAGCTTGATGGTGATCGCCGCCGCGGGCGCGGGCAGCGCGGCGAGCATCTCCTCCTGGCGGGTGAGGACCAGCCGCACCGGCGCCCCCGCGGCGCGCGCGGCCAGCGCCACCAGCGGCTCGTAGAGCATGAACTTGCCGCCGAAGCCGCCGCCCACCGGCATCGGCTTGACGACTACGTCAGACTCCGGGATTGCAAGGATGGCGGCCACTTCCTTGCGCACCGCGAATTGGGCCTGGGTGCAACTCCATACCGTGACGCCGCCCTCCGCCGCCGCCGGGTCCACCACCGTGGCGTGCGGCTCCAGGTAACTCTGGTGGACGATGGAGGTGCGGTAGCTGCGCTCCGCCACGGCATGCGCCGCGGCGAACGCGGCCTCGGGATCGCCGCGCTGAAAGCTGATGGCGTTGGCGAGGTTGCTGCGCTGCGGGCCGCCTTCGTCGCCCTCCACGTCGGCGCCGTGGGCCGCGGCCTCGTCCGACTCGCCCGGCATCCCGTGCGGCCACACCAGCGGCGCGTCCGCGGCCAGGGCGCGCTCGGCGTCGGTGACCGCCGGCAGCGGGGTGTAGCCGACCTCCACCTCTGGCGCGGCGTCGGCAGCCGCGGCTTCCGACTCGGCCAACACCAGCGCCACCGGCTGGCCCACGAACATGACCCGGTCGCGCGCCAGCAGCAGCCGCGCGCGGCTGGTCGGCTCGAAGTGGGGCAGGTCGTCGGCGGTGAGCACCCGCACCACGCCCGGCAGGGCTTCGGCCCGGCCCGCGTCAATGGAGTCGACGCGGGCGTGCGGGTGCGGGCTGGTGACGAAGCGCGCGTGCAGCACGCCGGTCTGCGGCAGGTCGCCGGTGTAGCGCAGCGCGCCGGTAACGCGCGCGCGCCCGTCGAGGAGCGGAAGCGACCGCCCGATAGCCGGGCCGGCGGCGGGGGCGGGTGAGAAATCGGTGGTAGTGGTGGACGCCATGGCAGTGCCCGCAGCATAGCCCGAAACCGGCGCGGTTGCCAGCCGGCCGGCGTCCTGCGCCGCGACTTGCGCGCGTGGGCAGATTGCCCTCCCGCCCCCTGAGCAGCCGTCGAGCTTGCGCGCCCGGCGCGGCGCGCGCCAACCTGCCGTCCCGCCGTGGAGTCGTGGCGCGGGCGAACTTGCGCGTCCGGCGTTGCGTCTTTAGGGTAGGGCGCGTGGCAGAACCAATCAGTATCTCGGTCACCGTCAACGGCCGGCGCTACGACCGCGCCGTGGAACCGCGCACCCTGCTGGTCCACTTCCTGCGCGATGCCCTGGGGCTCACCGGCAGCCACGTCGGTTGCGAAACCAGCTTGTGCGGCGCCTGCACGGTGCTGGTGGACGGCGCCGCGGCCAAGTCGTGCACCTTCCTCGCGGTGCAGGCCGACGGGCGCGCCGTGACCACCATCGAAGGGGTGGCGCGGAACGGCAAGCTGCATCCGGTACAGGAGCAGCTCTGGCGCCACCACGGGGTGCAGTGCGGCTACTGTACCTCCGGGATGGTGCTGGCCGCGGTCGCCCTGCTGGAGCGGGAGCCGCGCCCGACCAACGCGCAGATTCGGGAAGGGCTGAAGGGTAACCTGTGCCGCTGCACCGGCTACGCCAACATCGTGCAGGCGGTACACGCCGCCGCCGCGGCTGTCGCGGCGGGGGGCCGCTGATGTATCCGGCGGCGTTCGACTACCTGCGCGCCGGGAGCGTGGCCGAGGCCCTGGCGGCGCTGGACGCGAACCCCGACGGCCAGCTCCTGGCGGGCGGCCACAGCCTGCTGCCCGCGCTGAAGCTGCGTTTGGCGCAGCCGGCCCTGCTCATCGACATCGGGCGCCTCGAAGAGTTGGCCGGCGTGGAACGCCTCGGCGGGCGGTTGCGCATCGGCGCGCTCACCTGCCATGACCGGGTGGCGCGCGCCCCCGAGGTGGCGGCCGGCGCCCGGCTGCTGGCCGAGGCCTGCGCCAAGGTAGGCGACCCGGCGGTGCGCAACTGGGGCACGCTGGGCGGCAACCTGGCCCACGCCGACCCCGCTTCCGACCCGCCGGCGGCGCTGGCCGCTGCCGGCGCCGAGCTGGAGCTGACCTCCGCCGCCGGCGTGCGCCGAGTGGCGGCCGAGGACTTTTTCAGTGACCTGTTTCTCACGCAGCTTGCCGCGGGGGAGATGATTACCGCCGTGGAACTGCCGGTTGCCGGCGCGGGAACCGGCTCGGCGTACCTCAAGCATCCGCATCCCGCCTCCGGCTACGCAGTATGCGGCGCCGCGGCCGTGGTCAGCGTAGATGGCGACGGCCGCTGCCGCGCCGCGCGGCTGGCGATCGGCGGCGCCGGCCCGGTGCCGGTGCTGGCCGACCTTGGCGCCCTGACCGGCGTCGCGCTAACGGCCCCCGCGCTGGATGAAGTGCTGGCAGACCTTACCGTGGACGAGCCACTCGAAGATGCCTACGCCCCCGGCGCCTACCGCCAACGGCTGGCCCGCGTCCTCGGCCGTCGCGCTCTGCTACTCGCCGCCCAACGCGCCGCGGCCGCCTGAATTTTGTCGGACGCCGGTCCGCTGAGGCAGCTCCATCCTGGGGGTAGCGAAGCAGCGCCTTCCGGGATACTTGGCCGCATTCACGGTAACGGTAGTCTGCGTACTCGTAGTTGCCATCGTCAGTTCGTGGGATAACATCGGGGAGATAGTCCGGTACTATTCGCATTTGTTGAGCACGTACGTGCCGGCGGTGGTCACCACGATGATCGCCGTGGAGGGAGGAATTATGGGAGCCACAGCGTTGCTGCTGAAACTCAATCGCGAGAAGGCAGCGGAGGAAGGACGCAAGGAAGGTATCCAGGAAGGCATCCGGGAGGGTATCCGGAAAGGACGCCAGGAGGGGCGTCAGGAGGGTATCCAGGAAGGACGTCAGGAGGGTATCCGGGAAGGCATCCGGGAGACCATCCAGTTCTTGGAGCAGTCCGGTAAGGACGACGTAGCGCAGTTTCTGCGGCGCGAACAGTCCAACGGCTGGGGAGGCGGCCAAGGGTAGGCGCGCCCGAGCTGGAGGCCAGCGTCGGCACGGGGACGCTCTCCACGATGGGATTGCCGCAGCCTCCTTCGGCGCCGAAGTCTCCGCCGCGGCGGCCGCGGTCCAGGTGGCCACCGCAGGCCGCTCCGCCACCGTCACGCTACGGCGGCCGGCGGTAGGTTCCGCGCCGAAATCGCGGAGCCTGCCGGTCTGCTGCGCCGCCGTAGCGTCCGGCCCGGGCACTGTTTCGGCGCCGAAGTTTGGTCAGCAAACATCGGGAGCCGCGCCGCCTTGAACGGCGGCCGGCAGCTACCGCCTGCTCATTCGGCTGTCGCCGGCACGCCGGGATGGCTCGGGGCATCCCCTTCGCCATCGGAATCCGGTTTCAGCCCCTCGCCGGCCGACAGTGGCGGTATCGACTGCTCAAGCGCCCTGTTGGAGGCCAGCATCTCAACCTTCGTCTCGGTAGTGGCGATCCGTTCGCCAAGGGCCTGCATCTTGTCACCCAAGCCCTTGATGTCAGCACTCATCCCATCCAACCTGCTGTTCATCCTGTCGAATTGCCGCTGCATGTCCGAGCGGAGGGTATCGAAATGGACCTCCATTCTATCCATCCTCTGGCTCAGACCGTCGGTCCTCTGGTCGACACCGTCGATCCCGTCAGTTCGGTGGCTCATACTTCCGGTCCCGTTGCTTGGAATGCTGCCGTGGATACCGACAACCGCGACGACAGCAACAGTCACGATAGCCGTCAAGGTGATCCAACTGATAGCCGGGGGGTTCGAGGGAGCGGAGGCAGCTACTACCGCGATGGCGACACTGGCGAAGAAGACAACGGCCAGGATCAGATTAAATCGAAGGCGTTGGGTTGTTCCCTCAACTTGGTGGTGCAGCATTTCGGTCATCGTGTCCTTCGCGCCGCCGTTTTGAGTATCGTTCGAGGCGACGGATCGGCGCCGCCTCTTAGCATAGCCCCGCGCTACGGCGGTGTCCATCAAATCCGGTCCCGTCCCCTGGGATAGTCATTTCAGCCCAGCGGGCGGGGTCGCCGCGCGTTTGGCAGAGCGGGTAAGCTGGCGCCATGCGTGACCGGGAACTATATGCCACGATTCTGGGCATTGAGGCGCCGTGGCAAGTGGCGGCCGTCGATCCGGACCTGCAGCAGGGCGAGGTGGTGGTGCATGTGGAGCACGCCGGCGGGCCGGTGCACTGCCCGCGTTGCGGGCTAACCGCCCGCCATCACGACGTGCGGCAGCGCCGCTGGCGGCAGGCGGACACCTGCCAGTACCGGACCTATCTGGCGGCCAAGGTGCCGCGGGTGCGGTGCGCGGAGCACGGGGTCTTGGAGCTTGCGGTGCCGTGGAGCGAAGTCCGCTCGCGGCTGCCGGCGCAGTGGCAGTGAGGCGGGCGTGATCGCCGGTGGGGTGTCAGAAGGCGCTGAAGTGGTTGTAGCTTTCTTGCAGGGTGTAGCGGTGGGGGCGGTCGCCGGGCGGGGGTGGGTGGGCGATGGCGTTATAGCCGCCGCCGTAGAACAGTAGCGGCTTGCCGCCGCTGAGGGCGCCGCCGACCACTTTGCCGACAACGATGCGGTGATCGCCGCCGGGCAGCCGCTGGTACACTTCGCATTCCAGGAAGCCGAGGCAGTCGCTGAAGATCGGCGCGCCGCTGCTGCCGAAGGTGATGCCGATCCCGGCAAAGTCTTTCGGGCCGGGGGCGGCGAAGCGGTGCGACAGCGCTTCCTGGTCGGCGCGCAGGATGTTGATCGCAAACGCCGGGGTGGTGGCCAACTGCTGCAGCATCTGGTTGTCCCGGTCGATGGCGAACAGCACCAGCGGCGGATCAAGCGACAGGGAGGTGACGGAGTTGGCGGTCATGCCCCACTCGCCGCCGGCCCGCCCACCGGTGGTAATCACCGTCACCCCGGTGGCGAAGTGGCCCATGATGCGGCGCTGGGCGTCGCGCTCAAGCGCCACGGGCAGTTGCAGTTACGGCCGGCACCACATCGTGCGCCAGCAGGCTCAGGGAGCGGGTCCAGCGCGCCCGGTCGTCCCAGTCGTGGGCGATCATCAGCAGCGTGCCGAAGCCGCCGGTGACCTCCTGCAGCGCGCGCAGCCGCTCGCGGCAGGTCCGGACGCTGCCGACGATGCACAGCTTCTCCATCACGTAGTCCACGGTGATCTCGGCGTCGGGCTGGTCGGGGCGCTCCTTCATTACGTACAGCACCTCGCCGGCGGCGAGGATTCTGATCAGATATTCCAGCGAGGCGGCAAAGGAGCCGCCGCGCGTGTGGTCCCAGGCCTCGGCGTCGCTATCCGCGACGAAGATGCTGCGCGAGACCCTCCACAGCGCGCGGTCCGGGGGCGGGCGTCCCGCTTCCGCGGCGCCGGCGCAGTAGGTTTCCCAGTGTGACGCCAGGGTGGCGTCCGGCACCAGGTTGGTGCTGATCGGCAGGAAGCCGCGCTGGCCGGCGGTGCGCGCCGCCAGGGAGCCGGCCTTGATCACGCTCATGCCGATGGGCGGATGCGGCCGTTGGTACGGCTTGAGCATCACCCCGACGCCGAACGCGGGGTCGGGAGCGCCGGCCTGGACGTGCCAGAACTTGCCGCGCAGGTCGAACGGCGCCTCGGCCTGCCACAGCTTCATCACCAGGTCGATCCCCTCCATCGTCATCAACCCCTGGGTGCGGGGGTCGGGCAGGTCGAACAGCGCCCAATCGGTGGGCACCCCGCTTTGGCCAAAGCCGGCGTTGACGCGGCCGCGCGAGAGGTGATCGAGAAACGCCAGCCGCGCCGCCACGTTCACCGGGTGATGATGCGGGATGATGGAGACGCCGGTGCCCAGGCGAATGGTGGTGGTGCGCGGTATCAGGGTGGCGATGAACAGGTCGTTCGACGGGATCGGTTCCCAGGCCAGCGTATGATGCTGGCCGATCCACGCCTCGGTAAAGCCGAGCGCTTCGGCGCGGACCACCTGCTCGATATCCTCATCGAAACACGCGGTGCGGTCCTTGGACGGCGGATGCAACGGCATCATGAACATCCCGAGCTGCATGTCCCGCCACTATACCGCCGGATTGGCGGACAAGATAGCCTTGATTGACCGCTCCAGCTTCGCTTCGACGGCGGCGGCGCCGGTCTCGGTCCTTGCCTCGTCGGTCAGAAGTTGCAGTTGCCGGACCAGGGCGCGCATCTGGTACACCAACGCGATCTGTTCGCCGTTCGACATCGCCCCTGCCCGAAGCATAACGAACGGCTCCAGTTCTTCGAGGACCTGAACGGCATGCCAGCGATAGTTCGCGTTGCCGATCATCGGCCGTACCTGCTCCAGTTTGTCCACGATTCGGTCGAAGCGCTTGATCGGACCGGGCTCCGCCGAGCGGGTCTCGACGATCAGGAGCAGTCTGAGCGCGTAGGTGTCGATCTGATAGGTTCTGAATCCCGGTACTTCCCTGGCCCGGCCGTAGGCGGTTTCAACAAACGATTCCGCCAACTCGAGGTCGTTCGCCTCCGTCTTCAAGATTGCGTATTGCAGCCAGAAAAGCGGCTCCCTGCTTATCAGTACGTCGCGCCGCCAGCGCTCGAACAGGTCAGTCAGCAGATCGAGGCGCCGGGCGTCGTTGCGAAACGCCTGGTACAACGGGGAAAAGCGCATGAGCCGCCTTAGTATCGTGCGATTGCGGCGCTCCGACTTTCGCTTGACCGCCTCGACGACGATCTTGTAGATCCATCCGATCAGGTCGTCGGCGGTCAGATGCTGTTTGATCAGGTACTCGGAAAGGATCGAGGAGCGCACGCCGAAGTTGTCGTCCTCGAAACTGAATATGTCGGCCGAAACGTCGGGGTACCGCCGGATCTGAATATAGGGATCGCTGTTCGTGATGATCCGGAGCAACGCGTCGTCGGCCTCCTGGTCAACCCACTTCAGCAAGTGGCATACGACGAAGACCCTCTTGTATTCCGGGTCGTCGAGCAGGGGCTTCAACGCATCGACAATTCCCTTCCTGATCATGGCGTTGTCGAAGAGCGCCAGCATCACGTCTCGAAAGTCGTTCTTGTGCCGCACCAGACGCCGTTGCTCATCGGCGGGTATGCCGATGCCGTCCAGCAGCTTCCTGAAGTCGTCGACGTCAGCCTGCCGAATCCCGTTCAGATTGACGCTTCTGATCGGATCGGGAAGTTGAGCCACAATCTCGTGCGATCGCACGCTGTGTACTCCGGTGCGTACGGAGACGACGAACCTGACGTTGGGGAGCGAGTCCGAAAGCAGCTTCGCAAGCTCCATGGCCGTGTCATACGAGTCGAAGAAGATAACGGCCTTACCCATCCTTTTGAGTGCCTCTATCTCCCTGATGAGATACTGTCGTGATTGCAACGGGTGGCTGAACTTGCACGTAAAGCAGCGATAACCTCTCTCAAACAACTTGTGGGCGAGGATGTACAGGAACGTGGTCTTGCCGTTGCCTATCCGGGAGTGCACGAGCAGGGAGCGGGCGGATTCCAGTTCACGGCTGGCTTGGTTCGCAAGAGCCTGCCGGGGGACCACGTATTGCGCCTCCGGAAGCGTGGAAATACAGCGCTGATAGTTGAACGCGCCATACCTCAGCAGATTCAGGATCTCAACGGTCGTCGGCGGCGCAAGCGTCTTCTTGTCCTTCAACGGATCAAGATAGCGAAATAATTTCAGGGAGTAGGGATCGGAGATCGATGATGGCGCCGGCGCAAGCGTCTTGCAAAGTGTGCTGAACGAATCCATGCCGATCGGGAGGACCCGTCCGAACCGCTCCATAGTTTGGACCGCGATCGGGTCGCGCGGCTGCTCGGTGATGAAGACGGTCTTTTCTCGGAGGCTTTGATTCTGCATGAGAATTGCGGATACGTGGTAGTCTTTGAGGCTGTAGCCGACAAAGTAGCAGGCGCTGCACACCTTGAGATCGCGGATAAATTCGTCGTACCACGGCGATCTCTCAAAGTGCTGTCTGACGTATGCCGTTTCGTTGAGAATGAGTTGGTCGAGGACGTTGTTCTCGGTAACGTCTCGTATCATGCCGTGGAGATGGACCACCGTGCGGCCGGGAAACCGCCGCGGCTTGGGGTCGTGGTAGCTGTAACTCCGGACGTCACGGCCGGTCTGTTGGTAGAACAGCTCTATGGAGTCGTCGTAGTTGGTCGTATAGATACGCAGCCAGGGCCGGCGGAGTATCTCCTGCTGCGGGCCGGCGAGCTGCGAAACGGTAAAGGTGTCGTAGAGGATCTCATGCAGCTTGACGTTCGGATCGTTGGCGGCGGCGTCGGCCAACGTGGGGAGATCGTAGGCGTCCGGGGCAACTCCAAGCATCTCGGCGAAGCGATTCCTGAGTTCGCGCCCGGTAGGTAGATTCTTGCCGAGGATGTTCCGTGCGCGCCGCGAAAAACCGGAGCCCAGAAACAGGATCGATCCTTCGTAATCGAGTTCCGTCAACGAAGCCGATGCCACGGACAACAGAGTTGCCCCGCCGGGCGCGCCTTGTCAACCGCGATGCGGGCGAGGCGACGGGTTGGGGCCGGGTGCGGTCAGCGGGCGGCGGGTCCCTCGATCCGCGCTACGCGTTCGGAGAGGGCGGCAATGTCCCCGCTCAGCTTTGCGAACTGCCGGTCCTGCTTGTCACCCTGCTCCTTGACGGTCGCGCGCAGCTCGTTAATGTTGGCGCCTTGCGCCTCAATGGCCTTCTCGATGCGGACCAGCGTCTCGGTGGTGCGCGCGCTCACCTTGATGGTCTCGCGCAGGATCTCATCGTGCCCGTCAAGGCGCCTGCCGTGATCGTCAACGCGCTCGTGCGCCTTGACGAGTTTCGACATCCAGGGGATGCCCACCGCGGCAGCGACCACGGCGACAAAGGGCGTGCTGAAGGCAGCGATCAGTTCGGTCAACTCGTTCATCGGTCCTCCTGCCGCCGCCTCGGTGGGCGGTTCGGTCTCGGACCATCCGGCTCATACCATAGCATACCGGCACTACCGGCGGCAATGCTGATATGATGGGCGCGAGATGGAAGCGGAACGCGCGTTGTTGTTCTTTGATGATCAGTACCTGGACCGGCGCGAGAATCTGGCGCGGCGCCTCGGCCAGCCGACTCCGGTGCCGGAGGGAAGCTACCGCGACCCTGACCTGGACCCTTCGTGGGGATACCCGAGCGTATTCTTCGATGCCGAGTCGGGGCGCTGGCGTTGCCTCTACCAGGCGCAGTTGCCGCGCCGCTACGTGCGCGAAGGGGAGCGCCTGCGCCACCTGGCGCTGCTGGTGGAGAGTGAGGACGGCGTGCGGTGGCGGCCGCCCGATCTGACGGCGGCGGCGCCGCTGGAGGAGCGCCTGCGCCCGCATCAGGTGCTGCCGCTGGCCGGCTTCGGGGAGTGGGGGCCGTGTTTCTACGATGCCCGCGCCGCCGACCCCGCGGAGCGGCTCAAGGCGTTCGTCAGTTACCGCGACCGGCGTCACGGTCACCACGCTCCGCTGTACGTCTCCGCCGACGGCTGCTCCTGGCGCCTGCTGCCGGAGCGGAGTTGGCACCCCACCGGTATCGACCCGGCGGTGTCCGGCTTCTACAACCCGGTGCGCGGCAGCTACGTTATCGCCGCCCGCCCGAGCTGGGGCGACCGCCGCATCGCCGTATACGAGACCCGCGACTGGCGTACCTTCTCGGCGCCGGAGGTGGCGATGCGGCCCGATTCGGCGGACTCGCCGGCGGCGCAGGTGTACGGGATGCCGGTGTTCCCCTACGCGCACCTGTTCGTCGGCTTGCTGTGGATGTACCACACCAGCCCCGTGGTCGGCGGCGGCAAGTTCATCCACGGCAAGGTAGATTGCCAGCTCGCCTACAGCTACAACGGGTGGCACTTCCAACGCTGCCTGCGGGAGCAGTTTCTGCCCGGCGCCGGCGCCGCGCCCGGGGAGCCCGGCTACGGCGCGATCTACCCCTCGAGCATGGTGGTAACCGCAGGCGGCGCCGGCGAGCGGGTGATCCGCATCTATTCCAGTGCTTCGCAAGGCGAGCACGCGCAGGTGCTGGCGGACCCGCAACGCGGCGAGGGCAGCCTGCTGTTGCACGAGCTGCGGTTGGACGGCTTCGTCTACCTGGAGCCGCCCGCCGGCCCCGGCTCGCTGACCACCCGCCCGCTGTACCTGCGCGGCGACCGCCTTACCGTCAACGTGCGGGCGCCCCACGGGCGGCTCCGGCTGCAGGTGACCGACAGCCAGTGCCAGCCGCTGGCCGGCTACGGCTATGCCGACTGCGCCGGCTTCACCGGCGACGCCGGCGCCTGGGAGCCGGCGTGGCGCGGCGGCCGCACCATCGGCGCGCTGGCAGGGCAGGTGATTCGGCTGGAGGCGGAGCTGTTCAACGGGCGCCTCTACGCCCTGCGCGGCGACCTGCTCCCGTTAGGGCCGAGCGGCGTGCGCGGCTGGACCGAGACCGGCGCCGCCCCGCCGCCGCTACTGGAAGCCTGACCTCGGCGGCGCTTCGGCGCCGAAGTCAGGGGGCGGCGGCGGCCCACCGCGCGCCGCATCCCCACCGGCGGAGACCGTCCAGCGGCGCCGGCGCGTTTCGGCGTGGAAGTCCGGGGTAGCGACGGCCGACTACGTGCCGGCACCCGCCGCCGCCGGCGCGCACTTCGGCGCGAAGTCTACGCGCCGCCCCGCAAAGCAGCGGCCGTCAGGGACGCGGCGGCACCTCCACGCCGCGCAGGTCCAGTTCGGCGGCGAAGTGGCAGGCGACCCACTGGCCGTTGCCGGCGGGGGTGAGTTCCGGCGTCTCGGTGCTGCAGCGCCGGCGGCGGGCCGGCTCCGCGGCGTAGGGGCAGCGGGTGTGGAAGCGGCAGCCGCTCGGCGGACTGGCCGGCGACGGCACGCCGCCCTCCAGGATGATGCGCTTGCGCTGCACGTCGGGGTCCGGCACCTGCACCGCGGAGAGCAGCGCTTCGGTGTAGGGGTGCTGCGGGGCGCGGTACAGCGCCTCGGCGGGCGCCAGCTCCACCAGCCGGCCCAGATACATCACCGCCACCCAGTCGCTGATGTGCTCCACCACCGACAGGTCGTGCGCAATGAACACGTAGGTCAACCCCAGCTCCCCCTGCAGGTCCTCCAGCAGGTTGAGCACCTGTCCCTGGATCGACACGTCCAGCGCCGACACCGGTTCGTCGGCGATCACCAGCTTCGGTTGCAGGGCCAGGGCGCGGGCGATGCCGATGCGCTGGCGCTGCCCCGCCGAGAACTGGTGCGGGTAGCGGCCGCGCTGCTCGGAACGCAGCCCCACCTGCCCCAGCAGGGTGACGACGCGCTCCTCCAGCTCGGCGCGCGAGCCGCCGGTGGCGTGGATCAGAAACGGCTCGCTCAAGATTTGCTGCACCGTCATGCGCGGGTTCAGCGACGAGTTGGGGTCCTGGAAGATCATCTGCACTTCGCGGCGCACCCGCTTCAGCCGCTCCCGGTCCAGCGCCGCCAAGTCCACCACCGCGCCGGCCTTCCGGGGCGCGCCGCCCCCGCCACCCGTGCCGCCCGCGCCACTCGCCGGGCCGCCGTCCTCCGCCGCCAGCCGGGCGCTGCGGAACAACACCTGGCCCGCGGTGGGCTCCTCCAGCCGCAGGATGGTGCGCCCGGCGGTGGTCTTGCCGCAGCCGCTTTCGCCCACCAAGCCGAGCGTCTCGCCCTCGCGCACCGCGAACGAAACGTCATCCACCGCCTTTACCTCGCCCACTTTGCGCCGCAGGATGCCGCCCTCCACCGGGAAGTACTTTTTCAAGTGCTTGACTTCAAGCAGCGGGGCGGCGGCGTCCATCACGGCTCCGCGGGCGCGTTCAGCCAGCAGCGCGACAGGTGGTCCGCGGCCGCGGCGAACAGCGGCGGCTCCACCGCGCAGCGGTCGAAGCGTTGCGGGCAGCGGTCGGCAAAGCGGCAGCCGGGCGGCGTGGCGCGCGGGTCGGGCACCAGCCCGGCGATCGGCTGCAGGCGCCGCCGCACCTGCGCTCCGAGCACGGGAATGGAACGCAGCAGCCCCTGCGTATAGGGGTGTTGCGACTGCTTGAACACCGGGCGCATCGGGCCGTACTCCACCACCCGCCCCAGATACATCACCGCCACGTCATCCGCCATCCCCACGACCACGCCCAGGTCATGGGTAATCATGACGATGGCGATGCCGAACCGGCGCTGCAGGCGCTGCATCAGCTCCAGAATCTGCGCCTGGATGGTGACGTCCAGGGCCGTGGTCGGCTCGTCGGCGATCAGCAGCGACGGATTGCACGACAGGGCCATGGCGATCATCGCCCGCTGCCGCATCCCGCCGGAAAGCTGATGCGGATACTCCCCGGCGCGCCGCTCCGGGTCGGCGATGCCCACCTGGCGCAACATCTCCACCGCGCGCGCGCGCGCCTCCGCGGGGGGCCGCTCCTGGTGGAGCTGGACCGCCTCCATGATCTGATTGCCGATGGTGTAGACCGGGTTGAGGCTGGTCATCGGCTCCTGGAAGATCATTGCAATCTCGCCGCCGCGGATGCGCCGGTAGGCGCGGCTTTGCGGGTCCAACTGCGCGAGGTCCGTTTCCGTGCCGTCCTTGCGGCGAAACAGCAGCCGCCCGCTCCGGGCCGTGGTCGTCGCCGGCACCAGCCCCATGATGCTGAGCGCCGTGACGGTTTTGCCGCAGCCGCTCTCGCCCACCAGCCCCAGGGTGCGGTTGCGGCCGATGGTAAAGTCGACGCCGTCGACCGCGCGCACGATGCCGCGGGGAGTGTGGAACCAAGCCTTGAGATCGCGTACGTCCAGCAACGGCTGCTGCCGGTCCGGCGGCGCGGCGCTGCCGGCATGGGAAGGGGCGGGGTGCGGAGTGGGCATCAGGAAGCGCCTGCCTCCATTATGACGAAAGCTCCCCCGGACAGACTCGAACTGCCGACATGGTGGTTAACAGCCACCCGCTCTACCAACTGAGCTACAGGGGAAAGACCCGCGGCCTCAGTCACCGCGGAAGAAACCATAGCAAACCGCCGCCCGGAAGTCAAGCGGATTTCGGCGGCGGGGGCGGGCGGCCGGTGGCGGGCCGAACGGCGGCCTCCTTCCGGGCCGGTCATCGCTGGCGGCTCGGCTTGCCGGCGGCCTTGCGCGCGCCGGGGTGACCGCAGGCGCCGGCGCTGTAGTGGCGGCAGTCGCCACGGTAGCAGACCGCGGTACCCGTTACCGGGCAGACGGGCGGGATAGCGGCGGCCGGCGACCGCTCAGGGCTCGGGCGCCACGCCGGCGGTGAAGCACTGGCTACCGCTGCCGCTACCGGCGAGGCCGCCGCGCCGCCGGCGCCGAACAGATCCAGTTGCCCCCCGCCCGCCTCGGCGCGGGCACGCGTGGCAGGCCGTCCGTGGCGCGCCATCGGCTCGCGGCCCTCTTCAATCCCTCAACCGAGGAGTCAACGTCATGCGTTCGCTTCCACCCCGGATTACGCCGGCGCCAGCCAACGCGCCCTCGATGCGGGCTACGCGCTCGCTCAAGCCGTCCACGCGAGCCGCCAAGTCATCAACACGGGGATCGGTACGCACATGGCCGATCTTACGGCGTGGGCTCCTGCCTTGTAGCACGATCACCGGTACCAGCACGCTCAGCGTTACGACCACGCAGCCGGCGATGCCGAGCAGAGCGATCCAGCTTTCACTCATGCCTCCAGTGTACCACGAACGGCGCAGTGTTCACGGGGCAAGGCAGGACGGGCCGGCAGCCTTTACGGGATGACCGTGATCTCGACGGATTTTACGCCCCATTGCGGGTCGGGCGCATTGGAGCCGCTACTTGCATAGATGGTAACGGTGGCCGTACCCACGTTGACCGGGGTCACCTGTAAATTGCCGTCGACCATGGCAACTGTCGCGATCAACTCGTTGCTCGAAGTCACGCTGGTAATGGTGATGCAACCCCCTTCCGGATCAACGAAGAAGGCCGCCAAGTTGTTGATGATATTAGTCGCGCCATCGCTCCTCTTGACAAAGTACCTCTCCATGAACGGGGCTCCGGGAGATCCTCGTTCGCAATCGGGGGTCGCTGGTTCGCTTCTTGCGATGACCGAGATCTCGATGGACTTCACGCCCCACTGCGGGTCAGGCGGATTGGAGCCACTGCTTGCGTAGATGGTGACGGTGGTTGTACCCTGGTTTATCGGGGTCACCTGTAAATTGCCGTCGACCATGGCAACTGTCGCGATCAACTCGTTGCTCGAAGTCACGCTGGTAATGGAGACGCTGCCTCCTTCCGGATCAACGAAGAAGGCCGCCAAATTGTTGATGACATTAGTCGCGCCATCCCTCAGTAAGACGACGTACCTATCCTGGAGCGGGCTTCCGGGACCTAACGGCGTTCCTCCCGGAGTCGGCGGCTCGGGGGCGGGCGGTTCCGGCGGCGTTTCCGAAGCGCCGCCAATTTCCGGCACGCGTTCCGGCAGCGTCTCCACGTCGTAGTCCTCTTCCAATGCGGACAGTTTCCGAGTGCAGGCGCCGGTTTCGTCGATGATGCATACCGGCGCGCCGTTGACGTGCTTCAACATGTAGTACCGGATACCGACCGATTCCCGTACCCGTATCACTCGGTAGGTGGCCGTTACGTCTTCGGTGTTCGACTGCCTTGCTTCGTTGGGATTTCCGGCAACGCTCAACTGCCGTTGCGACCCGGGCAGGCATTCGACGTTCGAGCGGGTTCCGGCCCAATACAGAACGGAGTCCTTGATTGCTCCCTGGATGGTTCCGCCGGTGTCCGTCTGGTGGATCGCCACGTCCAGCACGCACACGCTTTGCACAGGGGCTGGTTCCTGCGCCGGCTGCGAAGGCGCGGCGGCCGTCTGCGGCGTGGCGGGTTGTTGCTCGCAGGCCACCAGCAGCAGCACGAGCGCCAGTCCTCCGAGGACGGCGCCAAGGGTCCGGCGCAAGGCGCATCCGGCAGCCCGCGCTTCAATTCTGTCTGTGTCGGTGATCATCAAATCCCCCCGTCGGCCTGCGCACCGGTACCGTGCAGCCCGACAAGGGCGGCCGTGGCGTGTTTGGTTCGGAATCAATCTATCACGTCAGTCCGGCGGGCGTCCAGATCCGGCGGCGGCGGCGGCGGCGGTCCGGGCGTCGCGGTGGTCGAAGGCGCTGGCCATCCGCTCGACGTCGGCCGGGGTCAGGCCGTGCAGCGCGGCGGCTTCACGCCAGCGGCTCACCGCCCGGCCCACTTCGGCCATGACGGCGCGGGCGGCGCGTTCGGTCATGCCGAACCAGGGAGCGACCGCCAGGGCCGTTTCGAGCGAGGCGGTTCCGTCGAACTCGTCCAAGGCGAGCGCGTGGACGCGCGGCTTCACGTCGACCGGCACGGGATTGAGGTCGTATGCCGGAGCCAGCCGCCAGCCGTGCGGCGCGCGCAGGAAGCCGTGATTGCGCAGGTGGTCGTCGGTGTTGGAGATCAGCACGTTGAACGCGAGGCGACGCCAGAGCTGCCGCAGGTCTTGGTCCGCGGCGCCGCCCTCGCGGCGCAGGAACTCGGCGATCTCCAGGTAACTGCGCTGCGCGTCGTGGTCGGTTGCTTCGAGCGCGGTGAGCGCCGACGTAAACGCGATCCGCCGGCCCTCCCGGCGGTCGAAGCGGCGGGCGGTGAGGACGGCGCGGTTGGAGGCGCGGCGCAGCCGGAACGGCGCGACTTCGATGCCGGCGGCCTGAGCCAAGGCCAACGCAACCGCCTCCCAGCGGGTCACCGGCCACTCGTCGTCACTGCGCGGGAACTTGGCGATCAGCAGATGCCCCTCCGCAGCGCGCACCGTGGCCTTGGGACGCGCGGCATACTCGAACGAGGCGGTCTGCCGGGCGCCGCGCGTCCGCGTCCAAAGCGTGCCTACCGGAACGGTTGCGCCGGCGAGGTCGATGAAGACCTCAGTCTCACGTTCCATGATCCGGTTCCGGCGGCCGCACCATGCGGATGCGCCGCGGCAGCCGCTCCTCTTCCAGGGACAGCCCCAGCGGGTCATGCGCCGCGTCGGCGAGGTCGCCGAGCCGGTCGGCCATTCCCAACACGAACAGGACCGATGCGTAGATGCCCATGGACACGCCAGGGTCGCCCTTCTCCACCCGCGCCAGCGTCGTGCGGCTGATGAAGGCCCGCTCGGCCATGAGCGCCACCGGTATGCGCCGGCGCCGGCGGGCCGCCGACAGGTCCATCCCCAGCTTGCGCAGTGCGCGGCGCACCCCGAACGGCAGGGCCGCTTGCGACCGGGACGACTTCATCGATTCATAAACTGGCCGTAAACGAACATACCGACCATTATATGACGATTTACCCCGGCCAGCAAGTGGTCTCACCAGCCAGCCATCGGCCGCCCTCCGGCCACCGCCACGCGCGGCGCGGTGGCGCCGGCCGGTAGTCTTCCGTCAGGTAAGAGCGGGTAAGGTCGCCGGCCGGGCCGCCGGGTTGTCAGCTTCCCTTGGTTCCGTAGTAGAAGCCGGTGGCAGCGGATACGAGCGCCACCAGCGGGCCGAGGACCACGCCGAAGTCCTTGATTTCGTCGATGGTGATGGTCCCGAATACCACCATTGCCAGCAGTCCCAACACCACCACGGCCAACAACCCGATCAGGATGTACGCAATGGTCCGGCGAGCCTGGTCTTCGCGGGGCCTCGGATCATATACCGCTCCGCTCCGGGGAACCGCAAGGTCATGCATCGCGGGCGCGGGAGACTCGGTCGCGTCCGCATCTCCGGGAGGCGCCACTCGGTCGCTCATGGTGAGGGCTAGTCTCGGATCACTTCCCGGAGCGGCCTTCCCGGTACGCCAAAGAAGAACTTGCGCTGCTTCCTTTGCTGATCCAGGAAGAACCTCTCCAGGATGATCGAGCGCCGCAGCAAGTCATTGAAGGAGATTCCCTCAATGCGCGCCTGGGCATCGAGAAACTCCTTTTCCTCCGCCTTCAGAAAGACGGTGACCTGTTGCACCGCGTTCTTCCCGGCTTCCTCCATGGCACTCTCCCTTCGCACTCTCAGCCAAATGCTTGGCTGGTCTATGCGCATCGGTTTCCCTCGTACCGTATCACCGCGCCTGCGGCGCGGCAACGGGGGCTCCACGGCACACGGCCGACCTGCCGGCAGCGCGGCCCGGCGGACGCCCGCGCCGGGCCGCGCTGCGGGGTCACTCGTCGGCTGCGATCTCGATCAGCAGCTCCTTGCCGTACAGCGCCTGGCGGCCCCAGAACAGGTTTTCGACCTGGCTGTTGCCGGTCGGCCCTCGCAGCACTGCCCTGGCCACCGCCCCGCCGCCATTGGAGCCGACCCTGGTGATCGTGATGTCCGGGGGGGCCTCGTAGCCGCGCCCCCGGTCCGTGAGCTCGATCGCCGTGATCGATGAGCGCTTAGTCACCGAGCAGTTCGCGTTACCGTACTGGGCTTCTCGCGGGTCGAACCGACAGGAAAGGCTCGTTCCCCAGTAGCCGCTCCCGCCGTTCAGGACGTCCACTCCCACTATTTGGCCGCCGCTGCCGAGCCTCACTCGGAACTCTGCGCCGCTCCCCGGTAGCCAAGCCGGCTGCGGGACTAGGACCACCGGCGGTGTCGGGTAGCTGTGCCCGACTTGGCCGCCGTGAGTACCGGCGGCCACGATCACACCGGGACCCACCGCGACTCCTTCCGCCCTGCGGCCGCCCTCCGGCGGATCCGCAAACGTTATGATCGGGTTACCCTCCCCGTAGCCGTTCCCTCCGTTGGTGACTTCGACGTGGCTGAGGTCGCCCCGGTCGATCCGTTGATGCGGGGCGGTGAGCACCAGCGCCACGGCGCCCGGAGTCACTTCCGCCGCGATCGTCCACTCGGCGCCGCTGTAGTCGCCCTCGAAGGCCGGCTCGAACGCGGTGCTGGTGAAGGAGCGGCTTTCCCCGGCCAGGGCGACGCCGCCGATCGACACGCGCACGGCGTCGGCGTTGGCGGCGGTGATGGCGTCCCAGGCGAACGGTTGGGAGCGGTTGCTGGATTCGATCCAGATGCTGCCGCCGTCATCGCCGAACTGGGCCGCGTCGAGCATCCACTTCTTGGGCTCGGGCGGCGGCGGGTCGGGGTCCGGGGTCGGGGCCGGTGCGGGCGACGGCGGCGGTACCTCGGCGCCGGTAGCGCCGGTAGCGCCGGCGCCGCTGCCGGAGGTTGCGGGCGTGGCCGGCTCGCAAGCCGTCATGGTCATGGTGACCGCGGCCACCGCCAGCAACAGCGTAGCGGTGATTGCGGCCCTCATGCGCGCTCCCGAAACGCGTGCAAATCCGCCGGGGGGGGGGGGGGGGGGGGGGGGGTAGAGGCGGTTGGTTGCGGTCGTTCTACTGGTTGAAAGGACATAAACAGCTCTCCTGTAGCGGTTTTCAGGAAGCAAGGTATCGGCTCCGCCGGCGGCGTGTCAACCGCGCCGCCGACGGGGCGGACGGAACTGCAGCCGCCGGCGCGCGGACGTAGCGGGCGGAACTTCGGCGCCGAAGGACGCGGGCAAGCCGGGCACCGTGGCGGCGCAGCGGACCGCCGTCAGGGGAGGGCGGATTCGAGGGTGGTGATTTCTTTGGGGGTGAGGTCGTAGAGGGAGTAGACGGCCTGGTCGATGCGGTGTTGGAGGGCGGAAGTTTCGGCGGCGGGATCGGCTTGGCTTGCGGTCCGGATTTGCTCGGCGAGGGCGGCGAGGCGCTGCTTGGTGGTCTCGGCTGCGGGAGCGATGGGGGTGTGTTCCATCCCTACGCGGATGAATCTCATGTCGCCGCCGTCGAACGGGTCGTCCAGGCACGGCAGGGCGAGGCGAAAGTAGAAGTCCAGTAGCTTTGAGTTCAACAGGGCGATCAGGTAGCCGTTGTCGCCCGGCACGACGTAGGCGGTGTTGCCCACGAGGTGTCGCTGCCGGTCGAGCATCGCGCGCATACGCGGTGCGATGTCGGGGAAGATGATCTTGGGTTGGTCGAAGGCGCGGTAGTAGGCGGTGTTGGCTTGGATCTCGAACCACCGGTAAGTGCCAGGTGCGCGTCCACGTTTCGCTCCGCGGGTGCGTTTGGGCTCCAGGTCGGGACGGAACCTCGACAGGTGCGCTTCGATTGCGGGATACCGTTCGATCGGGGTGCCGCGCCGCGAAAAGATGACGTACAGGTTGGCCCAGTCAGCGCGCCAGCGGCGCACGTCCCGGCCGCGCAGCCACGGACGGATCAGGTCGGCGCTCTTGGGATCGGCGGCGATCAGACGGTCGCGGGTGGCGGTGCCGATCACGAAGGCATCGTTCAAGCCGGTTGTGACGCCGCGGTACAATTCGCCGTTCACGTACTCACCGAGCGGCTGGCCCGCGGCCTCGATCTTGGCGCGGATGCGCTGCCATTCCGGCGGCGCCAGGGACCAGCCGGCGTCGGCCAGGTCGGTCACCCGCATGGTGAAGCCGTTGCGGTCCAGGTAGCCGGCGGGGTCGCTGGTCTCCGCGCCGGCAGGACCGCGCACGGTCGCGGCCCGGAACGTGCCCTGCGGCACCCGGTCGGCCAGCACGATGCAGGGGCGCACGGTGGCGTCGAAGGTGCCGGTGTGGCCCAGGTCCAGGAGCAGACGCGGGGAGGCGTGCTCCTTCAGGAACGCCCGTAACTGCTGCCCGTAATCGGCGCGCATGAACTTGTTGGAGGTGATGAAGCAGAGCAGGCCGCCGGGCCGCAGCAGGTCGGCGCCGCGGCGAAAGAAGTAGGTATACAGGTCCGCGGTGCCGCGAAAGAAGTCGCCGTAGGCGGCGCGCAGCCGCGCCTTGCCGGGAATCTTCTCGCCGCGCACGTAGGGCGGGTTGCCGATCACGACGTCGAAGCCGTCGGCGATCCCGAACATCCACTCGGCGTCGAACCACGCCGCGCTCGCGTTCTGGTGGTACGGGTCCCAGTGGGCTACCGCCGCGGCGGTCTCTTGCGGGAAGCCAAGGTCCTTGAGCACGCCGGCCAACGCCGCGCGGAGCTCGTCATCGCGCTCGCGCAAGGCGAGCTTCTCCTGCCGGGTGCGCGCGTTGAAGTAGCCCTCGCGCACGCGGCGCAAGTGGGACTCGATCGGATCGATCAGGTCCTTTCCCAGTTCTCCGTTGCTGGCGGCGCCGTCGGCTTGCAGCCCAATCAGGGTGTCGGCGGCGACGAAGCGGGTCTCCAGATTGGGCAGCGGGCGGATGCCGTAGTTGTCCGCCGCGTCGGCGTTGGCGCGCTGCTCCACGACAAGGGATATGAAGAAACGCAGCTTGGCGATCTGGCAGGCGACCGGCTGCACGTCCGCGCCAAAAATACCGTTCTGGATCAGATAGAGCTTGCGTCCGAAGTCGGAGTCCCGGTAGGTCTGAAAGGTGTGGCTGATCTCCTGCAACTCGCGGTTGCGCGCCTGCTCGTCGTCCACGTCGAACGCCGCTCCCGCACGGCCGGCTGCGCGCTCCTTCTGGTACTCCTCCCAGTGGCGGTTGTCGGGATCGAGGCGGCGCAGCGCCAGCGTCAGCTTGTGCAGCACGCCCATCGGAAACGCGCCGGAACCGACCGCCGGATCGAGAATGCGCAGCTCGGCGATGGCCCGCACGACGGTGCGCCGCTCCTCCGGCTCGAACAGCTCGCCGGCATCGGCGGCGGAGTCCGCGTAGTCGAGCAGATAGCCCAACCGCTCGCGCCACCACTCCGCGTCCCCGTCCGCCGGCGCCGTGCGCCTGGCCAACGCCGTCGCCAGCGACTCGTCGACCATGTAGTCCACCACGTGGCGCGGCGTGTAGTAGGAGCCGGTCTGCTTGCGCGCGGTATCTCGGGTTTCCGGGTTGTAGGCGGCCAACAGATTCTCGAACACGCGGCCCAACAGCTCCGGGTCGAGCGCCACGTCCTGATCGAGCGGCGTGTTCTCCTCCACCGTGAACTTGTAGCGGCGGAACAGCGGGAACAGGCCCTTGTCTGCGTCAAAGAAGATCGCCGCCGGCACGTTCAGATCGCGGCCCTGCGTATCGATATTGTCGGTGAAGGCGTCGATGCGGCGGCCGCCTTCACCGCGCGCTTCGTAGTCGTCCAGGCAGTCGAACAGGCCGCCGTCGACGAACGGCACTGCGGCGAGCAGACGGAGGAAGGCGTCGGGCTCCGCCAGCAGAGCGCGGTAGCGGTACTTGTTGAAGTCGCGGTGGCTGTCGCGGTCCCGGGCGCTGAACGCGCGCTTGCCGATCTCGGTATTGAGGGTGGCGAAGAACAGGTTTTGTAGCACGGCGCGGTAGTAGTCGGTGCGCTCCGGCGCATGGTTCCTGAGCGCGGTGCGGACGAACTCCTGGTCGAACAGATCGTCCGGTACCAAGTCCTTCTCTCTGAGGAACCAGATGAACAGCAGCCGGGTGATCAGCCGGATCACGTGGCGCTCGGCATTGCCCGGCCCCGCGCCGTCATCGGGGAAGCGGCAGGTTGCGACGGCGAACTCGAACCAGGCGAACAGATCGCGGTAGAAGCGCCGGTTGAGCGCGTCGGCGTCGAGCGCCCGCTCCCAGGCCCGGTGCAACTCATCGAAGCTGCGTACGCCCGCGCGCTCCCGCATCGCCGGCAGGGCGAGCTCGGCGAGCGCGTCGAGATGCGCGCGGTGCGGGTCGGCGGCGCGGACGTCCTTGATCAGCGTCACCTTCTCCAGCACGTCGCGGTCGGCGTCGAAGCGGTGGACATGGCGCCCGACGGCCGCCAGCGTCACGGTCGCGCCGTGCCGGAACAGCATGATGGAGGGCATCAGGTAGCGGCGGTTGACCAGGCGCGTCATGTCGGCGAGCTGAGTGCGGGAGTAGCGCCGGCCGGCATCCGCCCGGAGCTCGACGGAGATGAACAGAAACGACTCGATGCGGCCCCGGTCGAAGCGGTCGCTGAGGCCCGGCTGGCCGGTGATCTCGTCCTCGGTGACCTGGAACACGATCTGCGCGGACCGCCAATCGTCGAGCAGCCCGCGCTCCCGGTCGGAGAGCGCCCGCGCCGCCTCCATGTCGGCGCGGATACCGGCGAGCTCATCCTCCTCCCCGCTTCGCTCGCTGCGATAGCCAAGCGCGCCAAGCAGCGCGGCGGCGGCTTCGCGCAACGGCGCCGCGCCCGCGAAGCCCGCCAGCGCGGCGCGCAGCCCCTCCCGCAGATCAGCCATCAGCGACCGCCTGGGAGAACGCGCACCTCCACAACGTGCTCACGGCCCGTTCCACGGACCCCACGATAGCACGTAACGCGCCAAGTCGCGGCCCCGGCGCGGGCGGCGGCCGGCGGGCGCGCGGGTAGGCCGCGACTGAGCGGCGCATGCGACGCGGCGGGGAGAACGTCCGTTCCCGTATCAACGGCCTTCGGCGTTTGGCGGGCTTCGCCTTGAAACCAAGCCGAGCTCGAGTTGACGCGAGCTTGACGGGAGGGCGGATTGGGGGTGTGATGGGGGGATCAGCCGCCCGGCCGGTACGCGGCGCGCCCGCGTGCGCGGCGGCGGGGCGGTGAACAACAACCACAGGAGGAGGACAACATGCGACGAACAGCATTGACCTCGATTCTGACGCTGCTGCTACTGCCCGTGCTGGCGAGCGCCGGCTTTGCCGGCGCGGCCGGTGAGGAGGCGTCCGCGGCGGCCACCACTACCAGCGCCGCCGTCGAAATGGGCGGGTACTCGGAGGCGCCGATGCTTGCCGCCCTGGTGGCGAGCGGCGACCTGCCGCCGGTCGAGGAGCGGCTGCCGGAGGAGCCCCTGGTGCAAGACGTGGTGGACCGCATCGGCACCTACGGCGGTACCTTCCGCGGCTTTCAGCTCGGCGACGCCGACAAGTGGGTGCTCTACAAGACCGGCATGTACGGCGGCCTGCTGTCGCGCAGCTACCGCGACCTGGGCACCATCTCCGCCAACGGCATGGAAGGATGGGGCGAGGGCATCGCCAAGTCCTGGGAGTGGGACGACGACGCGGCCGGCCTCACGGTGGTGCTGCGCGCCGGCGTCAAGTGGTCGGACGGCGCGCCGCTGACCGTCGACGACGTGATGTTCACGTGGCACGACGTGCAGATGAACCAGGGCTTCCAGCCCACGGTCCCGAGCCGGTACACCGTGAACGGCGAACCGATGGAGGTGATCAAGGTCGACGACCACACCCTGCGCTTCGAGTTCGCCGGCCCCAATCCCTGGTTCCTCAACGTCCTCTACGGCGCCACCCGCTCCGAGTACGGCCAACTGCTCGCCCCGGCGCACTACTTCAAGCAGTTTCACCCAGACTACGCGAGCGGCAAGACCTGGGAGGACTTTCAGCAGGAATACGGCCCGGTCAACGTCAACATCCCCACCCACACCGCCTACAAGCTGGTCAAGTACAACCCGGCGGAAGAGGCGATCATGGAGCGCAACCCCTACTACTGGAAGGTGGACCCGGCGGGCAACCAGTTGCCCTACATCGACCGCATGCGGTTCCAGATGCTCTCCGACCAGGAGGCCGCCATCCTCAAGGGCATCGCCGGCGAGGTGGACCTGGCGGAGCGCAACTTCCAGGTGCTGGAAAACCTGCCGATGCTCAAGGCGAGCGAGGCCGACGGCAACTACGAGCTGCGCGTCGGCATCGGCGACAACTTTACCACCGGCAACGAGGTGTGGTTCAACTACGACCTCCGGGACGAGGCCTACGCCGAGCTGCGCGAGCTGCTGCGCACGGCCACGTTCCGCAACGCCCTGAGCGTGGCGCTGAACCGCGAGGCGATCAACGACCTGCTGTTCCTCGGCCTGGCCAAGGAGGCCAACCTCGGCCTGAGCACCGCTTCCCCCTACTGGGACGGCGAGATGGCCACCGCCGCCCAGATCAACGCCGAGTACGACCCCGACAAGGCGCGCCGCCTGCTTGGCGAGCTGGGCCTGAAGGACCTGAACGGCGACGGAATGCTGCAGTATCCCGACGGCGGCAACGTGACCTTCCTGTTGGGGGCGGCGTCGGAAATCAACGCGCACGTCAACTTTGCCGAGATGGTGGTGGCCGACTGGAAGGCGGTGGGCATCGACGCGCGGCTGCACCTGCAGACCCGCAGCCTGATGTTCAGCGGTATCCGCGCGCTGCAGTTCCACGCCGTGACCTTCGGCACCACCGACCTGCTGTTCCCGCAGTTCCGCCTGAACGAGGGTCCGATCATGCCCGGCTATCAGAGCCCGAGCTTCGTGCAGGACCCGCCGCCCGACCTGCAGCGCATCTGGGACCTTACCGACCAGATCATCACCACCGTGGACCCGGACCGGGTGCGCGAGTTGATGAAGGAGCACCAGCGCCTGCGCGCCGAAAACAACCTCGGCATCTGGGGCGCGCACGACGTGCCGCTGATGGTGATCGTGCACAACCGGCTGCAGAACGTGCCGCCGGCGGAGGAGATCGTGATCGACAACGCCGACCACATTCCGCTGCTGCCCGATCAGTGGTTCATCCAGGAATAGTCTTGGGATTGAACCGGGACCAGGCCGCAAACTGAGGGCGAGGCGGCGGCGCACGCGGCAACGCGCTGGCGCCGCCGCCTCCATCCCCCGCGCGGCCTCCTGCTCACTCAAAAAATGACCGCCTATCTGATCCGCCGGGTCATCAACTTTATCCCCACCTTCGTGTTGATGAGCTTCGTGGTGTTTCTGATCCTGGAGATCGCCCCCGGCGATCCGCTCACCCGCTACGAGCAGGCGCTGGTGGTCACCTACAACTACTCGCTGGAGGCGGCCGAGGCGCGCACCGATCAACTGCGCGCGCTGTACGGCCTGGACCGCGGCTTCGTGCTGCGCTTCGTCACCTGGCTGCTCAACTTCCTGCGCGGCGAGTTCGGCGTGTCGTTCAACAACTTTCGTCCGGTTTCCGACCTGATCGGGCCGCGGCTGCTGTACTCCATTGCCATCTCCTCGTCCGCGCTGATCTTCATGTACGTGGTGGGGGTGCCGGTCGGGCTGTGGACCGCCTACCGCCAGTACGGGGTGTCCGACTACGCCGTGAGCGTGGCGGCGTTCGTCGGCCTGTCGATTCCCAACTTCTTCCTGGCGCTGCTGGTGCTGGTGGGGCTGCTGTTCTTCTTCGACATACCGCCGCCGCAGGGGCTGTTCTCTCCCGAATACGTGGACGCGCCGTGGAGCCTCGGCAAGCTGCTGGACGCGATGCGCGGGCTGGTGCTGCCGGTGCTGATAATCGGCACCGAGGGGCTGGCCAAGATCGTGCGCATTACCCGCGCCAACATGCTGGACGGGCTGCAGGACGAGTACGTGCGCACCGCGCGCGCCAAGGGGCTGGCGGAGCCGGCGGTGGTGCTCAAGCACGCCTTCCGGGTGGCGGTGAACCCGCTCATCAGCCTGTTCGGGATGCAGTTTCCGCTCATTCTGTCGGGGGAGGTGGTGGGCTCCATCGTGCTGGGGCTGCCGACCCTGGGGCCGCTGCTGCTGGAATCGCTGCGCAGCCTGGACCTGTACGTGAGCACCACCATTCTGATGGTGCTCGGACTGCTGCTGCTGATCGGCAACCTGCTGGCGGACGTGCTGCTGGCGCTGGCCGACCCGCGCATCCGGTTCGATTAGGATTTGGTAAGGGGGGCGGCGAGCATGGCGTTGGAGGATCGGGCGTTGCGGGACCCGGAGCCGGGCGCGGCGGCGGGCGCCGGAGTGGGGGCGGCAACCGGAGCCGGGGTAGACGGCGCCGGGGCAAACGGCGCCGAGGCGCCGGAGTCGCCGGCGCGTGAAACCTGGCGCCGCTTCCTGCGCCACCGCCTGGGCGTGGCCGCGCTGGGCGTGGTGCTGCTGCTGTTCGCGGTGTCGTTTCTGGGCCGCTTCCTGGTGGCCTCCGATCCGTTCGTGCAGCACCGCGACGCCGCCTACTGGCCGCCGCAGCGGGTACGCCTCATCGACGCCGAGGGCCGGCTCACGCGCCCGTTCGTGTACGGCTTCGACCGGCGCCTGCACCCGGAGACGTTTCAGTGGGAGTACGCGGTCGACAAGACGCAGGTGACCACGCTGGAGCTGTTCGCGCGCGGCCCGGTCTACCGCGTGCTGGGGTTGTTCGACTGGGACGTGCACCTGATCGGCAGCACGGACGGCTCGCCGGTGTTCTTTCTGGGCACCGACCGCTTCGGGCGCGACCTGCTGGCGCGGCTGCTGTGGGGCGGCATGGTGTCGCTGTCGGTGCCGGTGCTGGCGGTGGCGATTACGGTGCTGCTGGGAACCCTGATCGGCGCCGTGTCCGGCTACTTCGGCGGCTGGGTGGACAACCTGATCCAGCGCCTCATCGAGGTGCTGGCGTCGTTTCCGCGGCTGCCGTTGTGGATGGCGCTGGCGGCGGTCATTCCGCCGGAGTTCCAGGGAGTGGCGCTGTACGCCGGCATGGCGGTGATTCTGGCGCTGATCGGCTGGGGGCGGCTGGCGCGGCAGGTGCGCGGCAAGGTGCTGCAACTGCGGCAGATGGAGTACGTGGTGGGAGCGCGGGCGCTGGGCGCCTCCGCGGGGCGGGTAATTGCGCGTTACGTGGTTCCCAACGCCTCCAGCCACATCATCGTCATGGCTACCCTCTACGTGCCCGAGTACCTGCTGGTGGAGAGCAGCCTGAGCTTTCTCGGCATCGGCCTCACGCCGCCGCTGACCAGTTGGGGGGTGCTGCTCAGCGACGCCCAGAAGGTACGCGTGGTGCTGCAGTATCCCTGGCTGCTGCTGCCGGGGTTGTTCATCTGCGTGGCGATGCTGGCCTTCAACTTCGTGGGCGACGCGGTGCGCGACGCGTTCGAAACCCGCCGCCTGTAGGCGCTCTGCTAACCGGCATGCAAACCGGCCCGGCTTGGCCCGCCTTGATCGGCGGGCCTACTTGATCGATACGGTGTCCAGCCCGCCCTCGCCCATGCGGCGAAAGTAGCGCTGGAAGGTCAGGAACAGGGCGATCGGGGCGATGATGAAGATCGCCGACACCGCCATCATCAAGTGATGCTGCGGCGCCTGCTCGCTGGCCTCGCTGAGCAGCGCCAAGCCCACGCTCACGGTGCGCATGTCCTTGCTGTTGATGAACAGCACCGGCCGGATCAGGTCCTCCCAGTTGGCCAGGAAGATGTAGATGCCCACCGTGGTGAGCGCCGGCCGCGACAGCGGCAGCAGCAGGTGCCAGTAGATCTGAAAAAAGTTGCAGGAGTCGATCTTGGCCGAGTCGTCCAGCTCGCGCGGGATGGTCATGTAGTACTGGCGCATCAGGAACACGAAGAAGCCGGGCACGGCCAGAAAGAAGGGCACCGTAAGCACGGTGTAGGTGTCGATCCAGCCGAGCCAGCGGAACAGCACGAAGCTGGGGATCATGTAGGCCGCGAACGGCAGCATCATGGTGCCCAGCACCACGCCGAAGATCAGGTTGCGGCCGGGAAACTCCAGCCGCGCCAGGGCGAACGCCGTCCACGACGCCACGATGCCGCCGGCGACCACGTTGATGCCGGTGACCAGGATGGTGTTGAAGAAGTAGCGCCCGAACTGAAAGGTGGTGAGCCCCTCCAGGTAGTTGCCCCACTGCGCCTCGCGCGGCAGCCAGGCGAAGTTGTACACCTCGTTCTGCGTCTTGAGGCTGGCCGAGACCATCCAGAACAGCGGCACCAGCACCGCCGCCACGATGGCGATCACCACCAGGTAGGTGGCGGCCTGCCCCGCGGCGTGCCGCGCCCGCGCCCCCGACAGCGTCGCCGCCATCAGCCCCTCTCCGTCACCCGCGCCGTCACCCGCATCGCCCCGCTCACTCCGCCGCCCCGCGGTAGAACACCCAGGAGCGCGAGCTGCGCAGCAGCCCAAAGGTCATCAGCGCGATCAGGAAGAACAGCACCACGGTCAGCGCCGAGGCGTAGCCGAACTCGAAGTACTCGAAGGCGGTGCGGTACACGTTGAACACGAAGAACAGGGTCGCCTTGTTGGGGCCGCCCTGCGTCATCACGAACACCGGCGCGAAGTACTGGAAGTTGCCGATTACCCCCACGATCAGGTTGAACAGGATGATCGGCGTGAGCAGCGGCAGGGTAATGCGGCGGAAGCGGCGCCACGCTCCGGCGCCGTCGATCGCCGCGGCCTCCAGCAGCTCCTTGGGAATTGCCTCCAGCCCGATGATGTACAGGATCATCGCCGCACCCGACTGCCACAGAAACATCAGCCCCAGCCCCGGCAGCGCCCACTGCGGCGAGAACAGCCAGCCCGGCCCCTCGATGCCGAACAGCTCCAGGAAGCGGTTGAGCAGCCCCACCTCCGGGTTGAGCACGCGCGCGAACAGAATCGCCAGCGCCACCCCCGGAATCACCGCTGGGATGTAGATGATGGTGGAGAACAGATTCTGGCAGGTGCGGATGCGGTTCACCAGCAGCGCCAGCGCCAGCGCCACCACCACCCGCGACGGCAGCGCCGTGAACACGAAGCTGGAGGTGACGCGCAGCGACTGCCAGAAGTCGAAGTCGCCAAACGCGCGGGCGTAGTTGGCCAGCCCGCGCCAGCGCAGGGCGGTGATGCCGTTCCACTCGTAGAGCGACAGCAGCACCGCCCCGGCCATCGGCCCCGCCAGGAAGACCAGAAACCCGATCAACCACGGGGCCGTGAACACGTAGGCGGAGACGATCTCCTGGCGCTTGATGGGAGTCACGCCCGCCGTCCCCCGCTCTCAATGCCCCTGATGCCTGAGATACCCCTAAAAACCTTCGTCGAGGAGCTCCTGTACCTGCTCCTTGATCGCCAGCATCGCTTCCTCGGGCGTGGCCTCGTCCTGCCAGATGAGCGCGAGCTGGTCGTTGATCAGGGTGCTGACGCGCCCCACGTTGGGCACGATCGGTTCGGTGACCACCGCCTGCTTGAGGGCGTCCACGCGGATCCAGTTGTTGGCCGGCGCGCCTTCCGGCCCGTCGCGGAACTCGTCGGTGTTGGCCACGTGCTGCAGCGGCGGGTTGTTGAAGCCGGAGGAGATGCTGAAGAAGCCCTGCCCCACCGGACCGTTGATCAGGTTGATGAACTCCCAACCGTGCTCCTGGTGCTGGCTGGAGGCCATGACCGCCAGCCGCCCGCCGTACAGCGGCGCCCAGCTTCCCTCCGGGCCGTGCGGCAGAAACTGGATGTCCCACGGGTCTTCCATGTCGTAGATGGTGGGCATCTCGAAGGTGTGCAGCATGTACATCGCCGCCGAGCCGTTCTCGAACATGCCCACCTGGCCGCCGAACGCTTCCTGCTCCGCCGGGGTCGGATGCGCGTGGTGCTCGTAGATCAGGTCCTGCATGAACTGCAGGGCGGCCAGCGTCTCCGGGGAGTCGCCGGTAAAGGTCATGGTGTTGGCGTCATAAAAGGCGCCGCCCCAGGCCGCCGGCATGCTGCCGGTTATGCCGAAGCGGCCGCGGTTGAGGCCGTTGGCGCCCCACTGATTCTCCGGTTCGGAGAGCTTCTTGGCGGCCTCCAGGAACTCGCCCTCCCAGGTCCAGTCGGCGGTGGGGTAGGCCACGCCGGCTTCGTCGAACAGACGCTGGTTGTAGGCGAGGATGGTGGTGCCGGTGCCGAGCGGCGCCTGATAGAGCGACTCGCCGCGGTTGTAGAAGCCGTCCGACGAGAGCAGGCTGAACCAGCCGGGGTAGAGGCCGCGCTGCTCGTCGAAGTAGCCGAGGTCGCTCATCTTGTCGGTGAGCTCCACCAGCATGCCGTCGAGCTGCAGGGTGAGCCCGCTGTTGATGTTGATCACGTCGGGCGGCGTGCCGGCGGCGACCATGGCCAGCAGCTTGTTGGTGTACTCGTTGCCGGGAATGTTGATCAGTTCGATGACCACGTTGGGGTTCTTCTCGGTGTAAGCGTCGGCGGAGTTCTGAAAGGCTTCGGCCTTGACCGCCCCCCCCCAGAAGGTGGCGACCAGCTTGACCGGCTCGTCGCCCGCGGCGGCGGCGCCCTCCTCGGAACCGGCGGCGGCCAGCGGCAGCGCGGCCAGCAGGCCGGCCGCCAGGGTCAGTAGAACGTGTCGGTGCATGATGATGGTAGTTGCTCCTTTAGCCCCCGTTGCGCGGTGGGCTGATGGTATGACGCGGCACGTTAGCATGCCGCGCCGCCGGTGGTAAACCCGTACCGCGCCCCGGGTGCGAACGTCTGAAACGGTATTGAGACAAAGACTCACGGGGGGAGGTTGACGCCAGCGCGGCCAGGATCAGCGGGCGGGCAGCGATAGACGTTCAGCCGGTGCCGCTCCGGGTTCGTCAGCGGTAGCGGCCGGGTCGCCGTCGGGGCGATGGCGCGGCGGCGTCCACCGGCGCAGGTTATAGAGGCGATGCGGGCGGTGGTCCAGGCGGTTTCGATGCGTGCCGCGTTGGCGTTGGACAGCGCGCCGAGGCGGATCAAGTCACCGGCGGGCGGCTGCGAGCCGCGCATGGCGGTGGCGGTAGCGGTGATGGGCGGCGCACAGCAGCCGGAGATTGTCGGGCTCGGCGCTACCGCCAAGCGCATACGGTACGACGTGATCGATCTCCAGCAGATGCCGGGAGCCGCACCGGCGCCCACTGCCCCGGTCCACGTAGCTGCAGCAGCCCCCGTCGCGCTCCCACACCTGCCGCCTGACCGCTGCCGGAATAGCGCGCCCGCGGACGCGCGGCTGCCGCGCAGTCGTCGCCGGCGTGACGAGCCGGCCGTTCCGTTGCGCCGCTGGCTGCGGGCCGCCTCCTGCCTTCGGCGCCGAAGTGGCGATTCCGGCGGCTGCCGCGGGCCGGTCCGCGGCCTGAACCTTGGCTGGCGAAGTCGCCGCGCCCGCCGGCAGCTCGGTCCCCGGCGCCGCCACAGCCTCCTTCGGCGCCGAAGTCTCCGCCGTGACGGCCGCTGCCCGGGTGGCCACTGCCGGCCGCTTCGCAACCGTAACGCAGCGCTGGCCGGCGTCCGCCGACACGTTCGGCGCCGAAGTCGCGGCGCCTGCCGGCATGCCGGTCTGCTGCGCCGCCGCGGCGTCCGCCCCGGCCGCTGTTTTCGGCGCCGAAGTTTGGTCGGCAACCTCGGCAGTCCGGCGGCGGCGGCCCCGCCCGCGTGGCGGCCGCGTCGGGTCGTGGCGGTCCAGCGCTTCCCGTACCACCCGCCCCAGGAGTTGCCCCAACGTCATCTGCGGATCGACGTGCGACAGCAGCCCCTTGAGTTGCTCCAATCCGACGTGGCAGTCGTCATCGATCACCGCCTTGAGCTCCCACCGCCCCGCTCCCAGCGGCCGCATCCGGTCCGCCGGCCGCGCCAGATCGGGATCGACCTTGGCCAGCATCTCCTTTACCTGCCGTGTGCTCTTGCCGGCCGCCTGCGCCACCAGCGACTCCCGCGCCGCCGCGTCCGGAACCGGCGCTACCGGCCGCTCCGGCGAGCGCACCGGCGCATCCGGCGCCAAGCCGCTGGGCCCATCCGCCGACCCCTCCGGCCCGGCCGCGCGCGCCGCTCCGTCCGGCGCCGACCCGCCAGGCGCGGCGGCCGCCCGCGCGCCGGGCTCCATGACCGGCGTGGCCGACCCCGCATCGGCCTGCTTGCCGCGCCCGCCGCCGTCCGGCTTCTCGGTGTCGGGGGCTGCGGCGCGGCGCGCCTTGCGCTCCTGCTGCTCAAAGGCGTGCTGCAACTGCGCCGCCGCGTCCAGCGTCAGCGTGCCCTCCAACAGCCGCCCCCGCGCCCCTTTCACTTCCTCGCACAGCCGCATCGCCTTGAGCCGGCGCCACGCCGCGCCAGTGCTGTAGCCCAGTTCACGCACGTAATCGAACATGCCGGAGAATCCCAGAGCGAGATACAGACCGCGCCGCTCAACTTCGCGCAGGTGATCGATTACCACGCCTTGGACGTAGTGTTCGATGGCGGAGAGTTCCTTGACCTGCTGCAGCAGATGTTGGTCGGAGAGGGCGGCGACGGTGGTGGTGATCGGCGTGTCGCGAGAGGTCTTATTCACGGATCAAGTATAAGCATAGAGAAGACTTGAGTCAACTGTTCCGGCTGCTTTTTGGGACCCCGGAGTAGCCTGCGCGGGGGGGGCTTGGCAGCGGGTTGGGGCAAGGCGGAGCGGCCCACCAATACGCCGAACGCCGTTGATAAAGAAACGAACGTTTCTCAATTGGGGGGCCTGAGGAAGGATCGTTTCTTTTAATCGTGAGTCGTAGGGGTGGAAGCCCGAATCAATACCGCTTTCGGCGTTCGCACCCCCGCGCCCCCGCCCGCGGCCCCCAGCCGCCCGCTTGCGCGCGGTGGGCCAAGGTGGGATAGTTGCGCCGGGAGGCGACGTGACCGAGGAACAACGCTATCTGTTCGATGCCTTCGGGTATCTGATCATCCCCGAGGTGGTCTCGCAAGCGCAGATTGAGGAGCTGCGGGCAACGCTGCGCTCGCCGGCGGAGCAGAACGCGCCCGACACGCACTCCGAGCGCCCGCTGCACTGGTCGCGGGCGTGGCGCGACCTGCTGGACCTGCCGGGGTTGAGCCCGCTCCTGGAGGAGCTGATCGGCAACCACGCGCGCGCCGCGGAGTGGCCCGCGGGCCTGCCCACCTTCCGCATCGACCACGTCAACGTCCATACCCACGTGGCCAAGGGGTTTCCGGGCGCGCGCCTGCACGGCGGCTGGAAGGGCACCGGCGGCGCGCAGTTCTTCCGCTACCACGACGGGCAGTTCTACAACGGCCTGGTGGCGGTGGTGTTCGAGCTGTTCGACACCCATCCCAACGGCGGCGGCTTTTGCTGCATCCCCGGCACCCACAAGGCGAACCTGCCGCTGCCGGAGCGGTGGCGCGACTTGAGCCAAGGCATCCATCCCAGCGTGCTGCGAGTGCCGGCCCGGCCCGGCGACGCGATCGTGTTCACCGAAGCGCTGACCCACGGCACCCTGCCCTGGACCGCGGCGGCGCCGCGCCGCACCCTGTTCTACAAGTTCTCGCCGCACGGCACCTCGTGGAGCAGCGCCTACTACGACCCCGACGACTACCGCGGCTACCCCGACGTGGACGACCGCAAGCTGGCGATTCTGGAACCGCCCAACGCGCGCTACCGCGGCCGCCAGACTCGCCCGGAACCGATTGCCGCGGCGGGCGCGGCGGGCGGGGAGGGGTGAGCGTGGAGATACTCGACCCCGGCCGCGAGATCGTCGACCCGCATCATCATCTGTGGAGCGACGCGGAGCGCGGCGATTACGCGCTGGCCGAGCTGTACGAGGATCTGTGCACCGGCCACCGCGTGGTGCAAACCATGTTCGTGGAGTGCGGCGCCGCCTACCGCACTACCGGGCCGGAGCACCTGCGGCACGTCGGCGAGACCGAGTGGGTGGCGGGAATCGCGCGCGCCTCGGCGGCCGGCCCCGGCCCGGTGATTGCCGGCATCGTCGCCCGCGCCGACCTGGGGTTGGGCGCGCTGCTGCCGGAGGTGCTGGACGCCCACGCCGCGGCGGGCGGCGGGCTGGTGCGCGGCATCCGCCACGGGCTGGCGCGCGGCGACCACCGTCCCGGCACCGAGCATGCTCCCGGCCCGGCTCCCGCCGGGCTGGCCGCGGAGGAGCCGTTTCGGGCCGGCGTGCGCCTGTTGGGGCGGCGCGGGCTGACCTACGAGAGCTGGCACTATCACCTGCAGATGGAGGAGTTCCTGGCGCTGGCGCGCAGCGCGCCGGACACCCGCATCATCCTCGACCACTTCGGCACGCCGGTGGCGGTGGGCCGCTACCGCGCGCAGCGCGAGGAGATCTTCGCGCAGTCGAAGCGGCATGTGGCGGCCGCCGCGGCGCTGCCGAACGTCGCCGCCAAGCTGGGCGGGCTGGCGATGTGGGACAACGGCTTCGGCTGGGAGCGGCGCGCGGAACCGGTTACCGCCGAGGAGTTTGCGGCCGCCCAGCGGGAGTACTACCTGCACGCCATCGACTGCTTCGGAACCGAGCGCTGCATGTTCGAGAGTAACTTTCCCGTGGAGAAGGTGTCGGTCTCCTACCCCGTGCTCTACAACGCCTTCAAGCTGATGACCGCCGACTTTTCCGATGCCGACAAGGACGCCCTGTTCAGCGGCACCGCGCGCCGCGTCTACGGCCTCCCCGCCGCGGGCGCCGCCGACGGGTAGGGACGCGCGTTACCGGTCACCGCCCGGCGGCTGAGGCGCGCGACTGGCCACCGCCCCGCCGCCGCCTTCAGGTGGCGGCACGCTTGCTCAGAGTCGCGGCCTCGAGCAAATCGCCGTCATCGCTGTCCGCCGGCACCCGGGCCAACCACGCGCGCGCTTCCTTGCTCCGATCCCGGTTCAGCAAGGCTGCGCTGTACCGCAGGTAGGGCTGCGCAACCTCCGTCCGATCCTCGGCCGACTCGAAACGGTCCAGATACTCCTTGGCGAGATGGAGATCGTCCAAAGCGGCTGAGTACTCGATGATCTGTCCGATGACCGCACCGGAGCCTGGTTGATCTTGCGCCGCGCGCGCCAGGTGGTTGATCGCTTCGTGGCGTTTGCCGGTGACCCACATCATGGCGGCCTCGCGTAGCGCGTGGATCACTCGGTAGCGGGGATGAACCGGCAGGATCACCCGGAAGTAGGTACGGCCTTCGTCGAAGTCGAAGCGCGGCTCGGGGGACCCGCCCTCGTGCATGTGGCGGCGTATCTTAGGAACCCCCGTGCCTCTGGATTCGGCCAGCTTCAGCTCCTTCAGCAGCTCTCCTATCCGCCGGTTCCTCGCCGGCACCGCCGGCACCGGGCCGCCGCGGAAGTGACGTAACTCCAGGCCGCGGACCGGTCCCGGATAGCTGGTAATCTCCATCCTGTCCGGGTAGACATAGACTTTGGTCGGTTCGCCGATCTCATAGGAGCGATGATATACCGCGTTGACCAGTGCCTCCCGGATCGCCTCGTACGGATAGGTAACCATCCGATCGACTTCGGCCTTACCTCGCACCTTTTCCAGAATCGTGCTGCCGAGCGACTCAAGGTAACGCAGAGCCTCGCTGACTTGGCGGTGGACCGGCCCCTGAAACGTCGTCTCCTCGATGAGATCGCCGCCGGCGTCGTCCGCAAACTGCACCACGTCGATCTGCGCACCGGGGAACGCCTGGTGAGGGTCGTCGTTGAAGAACAGGAGCGCGACGTTCCGCGGCGCCTCGTGGGCATTCAGCGGGGCGGTGAGCTTCATTTGGGAAAATGCGGCGCGGTTGAATGGAACGGCCCGCCCGATCTCGCTGCCGACGTCCATCAAGAACCGCTTGACCAAGTGTTCGGATACGTCGTCCATCGTCATGGTTCTATTGATGCGGTCGTCAAACGTAATCTTCGCCGCTTGCTCAAAGAGTTGGACCCGTAATGCCCCTTTCGCTTCGACGGTTTCCGAGCCCTCCCGGACGTAGTACGCTCGGTCGCCTCCGGCCAACGTCTTCGGGGCTTCGTAGGGGCGGTAGTCGCCGCCGGGAGCCCAGATCACCAGAATCGGACGATCCTCATACGACACCGGGAAGAGGAGAGGATGATAGTGTGGCTGGATCCTGCTGCACTGACCAAGAATCTCTCGTTGCAGCCGGTCCCGGTCGGCATCGTGCAGGCCGCGTGGCGGAAGCACGGGATTGCCCCTGTCGTCGGTCTCCACGCCCAGAATCAAGTATCCGCCATTCAGATTCAGCAGATCATTGGCGAAGGCGCAGATCGTACGCACGACTGCCGGCTGGGTCGCCGGGTTCCAGGCAGCCTTGAACTCGCGCCGGTTGTCCTCTACGGACCTGGCATGGATCAGATCGTCAAGCCCGACCGGCAGCCCGCTCTCCATCGTACTCAATCATACTGCCATATGCGCCGCCCGGCCACAACCCCGGTGATGACGCCCTCCTCCCTACCGGCAGTGTGGAGCCGTCGCGTAGCGCCCGGCCCGTCGTCGTCCTTCGGCGCCGAAGTCGAGGCGCCTGCCAGCCGGGCCGCCACTGCGCCGCCGGCGTTGACATCTCGATCGCCCCGGGATACCCTGTTACCAGAGTCATGGAGCAGACTGCCGCAACAGACGAGCAGCGCCCTGCTTGGTTCGTGGGCGCTTGGTTCGGAGGGATTGGCGATCAGACCGACCGGTTCCTGGCCGACGGCATCTGGGAAAACGGCTATACCGACCGGTACCTTGAGGACGTCCGGTCGATTCGGCCCGGAGACCGGATCGCCATCAAGTCAACGTACACGCAGAAGAACAGGTTGCCGTTCGATAGTCGTGGATCATCGGTAGCCGTGATGGAAATCAAAGCCGTTGGGACGGTGACGGAGAATCTGGGAGATGGCCGTCGATTGGCGGTTGCCTGGGAGCGGGTGGAGCCTCCGCGGAAGTGGTACTTCTACACCCATCAGAAAACCATTTGGAGGGTCGAACAAGGAGGTGGCGCCCAGCCCGAAGCGGCAAACGCCCTGATCCGGTTCGCGTTCCAAGGCGAAAGGCAGGATCTCGGCCGGTTCCGAAACCTGCCGTTCTGGCGGGATCGATTCGGAGATGGTAAGCGGTTCGCCTGGACGGAGTTCTTCTCCGAAGTAGCTGACCAGCTGCTGCAATACCGGAGCGACCGACAGCCGTTGGTGTCCGCGATGATCGACATTTCGCGACGTCTAAACGCAGCGTTTCCGGTTCTAGACAAGTTTGCCGATGGCACCGAGGGCGAGCTGCGCGATTTCTGTCCGTTTTCTACGTTCGGATGTTTCAACAGAGGGATGGGTGACTCGAAAAGGCAGTCCGTGGCCGAGCATCTTGCCGAGTTCTTGGACGTGCAAAGGGCTACGCCAACGTTGAACAAGAAAGAGGATGGAATCCCCATACTGGACCCAATGAAGACGTGGTTCTTCTCTTACGCACAAGATCGGAAAGCCAATGATATCGACTCATTGTGGACCCTCTTTGAGACGGCCGTCGGACTGGCCGATGCGGATGACGGGGACAGCCGTTCAGAATTCGTCCGTTGCTACGATAGTGTTATTGGCATCAGGGGAGTTCGACACACGATGGTTTCGATGGGGCTCTACTGGATACGCCCGTGGGAGTTTCCGCCTCTGGACAAGAACTCCAAGAAGTACATTGAAGATAAACTGGAGTGTCGAATATCGAAGGAACCGGACGGTCAAGAATACCTGGACTTGAGGGACAGACTACAGGATCTGTTTCATGACACAGCCGCACCGGTTCATTCCTTCCCGGAGTTGTCGTGGCGAGCATATCCGCCTGCACACAGGTCCATCGATGAGCGGGGCATCGGAGAAGTTGACGACGGCAACGGCAACGGACCGATTGCGTACACCTTAGACAGTATTCTTGCCGATGGATGTTTCCTGTTGAAGGATGTGCTCGAAACGATACTCCGCCGGCTGCGTAGTCGGAAGAATCTGATTTTGCAGGGGCCGCCGGGTACGGGGAAGACCTGGTTGGCGAAGCGGTTGGCGTTGGCCTTGCTTGGGGAGGAGGACCAGAGGCGGGTCCGCCGTCTTCAGTTTCACCCCAACCTGTCATATGAGGACTTCGTGCGCGGCCATCGGCCCGTTGCGGGAGAGCTGGAGCTGACCGATGGGCCGTTTCTGAAGGCTATGGACGAGGCGCGGAAGGATCCAGACCGTGACTACGTCGTGGTCATTGAGGAGATCAATCGGGGCAACCCGGCTCAGATATTCGGGGAGATGCTTACGCTGTTGGAGGCCGACAAGCGGACGCCGGACGAAGCGTTGGCTCTCGCCTTCCCGCGTGACGAGCGGGAGCGGGTACATATTCCGCCCAACCTTTATCTGATCGGCACCATGAACGTCGCCGACCGGTCGTTGGCGTTGGTCGATCTGGCGTTGCGCCGCCGGTTCGCGTTCGTCGACCTGGAGCCGATCTTCGGCGCGCCGTGGCGGGAGTGGATGCGGAAGCAGGGAGGATTCGACAACGGCTTCCTGCAGCAGGTCGCCAACCGAATGGACGTGCTGAACGCGGCAATCGTAGCGGATACTGGTCTCGGCACGCAGTTCCGGGTCGGCCACAGCTACCTTACGGTCCCCCCGGATACGCAGATCGATGATCCGCAGAAGTGGTACCGCGAAGTGGTCGAAACGGAGATCGCGCCGCTGCTCCGCGAGTACTGGTTCGACCAAACCGACAAGGCGGACGCCCAGAAAGAAGCCCTGCTCGCGGACTTCTGATGGCGGCCACCGGTACGGCGGCGCCGCCCGCCGCAAGTGAACGATCTGCCGCCGATGGCCCGCGAACCGTTGGCCGGATACCGATTCGCAACCTCTGGCTGCTGATGCTGTACGCCTCCCATCTCTACCGGGAGCTGCCGCGGGCGCGGAGGATCGCCGCCGAGGACCACCCCGACGAGATTCCCGACCTGGTGGCGGAGATCCTCGCCCATGCCATCGAACGCCGGCTGCGGCGCAACCTGAGCTTCGCCTTCCGGGGAACCGCCGCGGACCTGCGGCGCGTGCGCGGCCGCATCGACCTGCTGCGCACCGAACGGCGCCAACTGCTGCTGCGCGGCAGGGTCGCCTGCCGCTACGAGGAGCTGACGGTCGACACGCCGCGCAACCGGTACGTGCGCGCCGCCGTGCGGCAGTTGGTCAAGGTCGTCGGCAACGCGGACTTGGCCACCCGCTGCCGCGCCGCCGATGCCCGCCTGGAGGCCGCCGGCGTGAGCACCGACCCGGCGTTCGCCTACGCGCGCGGACGGAGCGGAGTCGCCGCCGCCGAGCTGCGGAGCCGCATGGACTCCGAGGACTGGAGGATGATTGCCGCCGCCGAGCTCGCCTTCAGCCTCGCGCTGCCCACCGAGGCCGCGGGCGGAACCTATCTGTCCTTGCCCGACCGCGACGAGGTCTGGGCGCGGCGGCTGTTCGAGGCGGCCGTGGGCGGATTCTACGACGTTGCGCTGGCGCCGGCGGGGTGGAGCACGCGGACCGGGACCACCATACACTGGCAAGTGGAAGACGCCACGCCCAGACTACGGGAGCTGTTGCCGTCGATGACGACCGACATAGTGCTCGAATCCGGCGACCGGCGAATCATCATCGACACCAAGTTCACCTCGATCGTGAAGCCCGGCCACTACCGGAAGGAGACGTTCAAGAGCGGACATCTCTATCAGCTCTACTCTTACGTGCGGTCGCAGGAGCGCGACGACGACCCGCGGTCGCTACGCGCCGCGGGAATGCTGCTCCACCCGTCGGTCGAAGGCGACGTATTCGAGTCCGCCTTCATCCGGGACCACGAGTTTCGCTTCGCCACGGTCGATCTGGCAGCCTCCGGCCAAGCGATCCGCGAACGGCTGCTTGACGTCGCTATTGGCGCCAAGCGTCTCCCGGCATGATGCGGCGCATGAACTGGTCGAACAGCGGTACGGTGAACGCCGTGTCGCCGTGGCTCTGACTCCAGATCATGCCCTTGTTGATGAGCTGGGCGCGAGTCGGCGCCAGGGAAGTCACCGCCCGGCCCAGCACCCGAGCGACCGCGCCGGAACGATGCGGACCGGGGCCCAGGTGCGCCATCGCCCGCAGGTAACGCTTCTCGGTCGGCGTGAGCTGCTCGAACCGGACCAGGAAGAAACTCCGGTCGAGCTCAGCCACCGCCTGCCGGGAAGCGGCTGTGACGACGTCGGGGGTGATGGGCGAATCCTCGGCAATGTCCCACGCGTGCTTGCCCCATTCCTGCAGGAAGTAGGGGAAACACTTCGTTTCCGCCACGATGGCGTCGAGCGCCGGCCGCGTGATGCTGACCCCCTCGGCCTCGGCGGGCGCGGCGACGGCCACCCGCGCATCCTCGGCTGGCAGGGCGCCGATCTCGTGAAACGCGAACTGCCGTTCCGCGTACGACTTGGCTTTGCCCATGCGCCCGCGCAACTGCGGGAGCCCGGCGCCGACCAGGGCCACCGGGACCTGCCGTTGCGCGGTGCGGTGCAGAGCGGCGATGAGCGCGGCGAGTTGGTCGGTGGCCACGTACTGCAGCTCGTCGATGAACAGCGCCACGCAGGTTTCATCGTTCCGGGCGGCGGCGCCAACGGCCTCGAACAGCTCCGGCAGGTCGGTTTCGAGGTCGCCGTTGTCGGCCAGACCGGCTTCGGGTTCCAGGTCCAGGCCGACCTCCAGGTCCTGGTACTTCACCTTCAACGCTGAGGCGAAGCTGGCCAGCCCCCGCAGGGCGCGTTGTGCCAGCCGCCGCGCCGCCCTCCGGCGGGACAGCTTGAGCAGCGCCGAACGAAGCGCGGGCGCCAGGATGGACGGCAGGGAGCGTTCGTCCGGCGCCTCGACCCGCAAGGCGATCATGCCGCGCTCCTCGGCCAGATCCCGCATCCGATCCAGCAACACGGTCTTGCCGACGCCCCGCAGCCCGACCAGCATGACGCCCTTGGCGAACCGGCCGCTCCGGATCCGCTCCAGCGTGATGCGCGTCGCCTCCAGTACCTCGCGGCGGCCGGCCAGCTCCGGGGGCGGCGTACCGGCGCCTGGCGCGTAGGGGTTGTGAATCGGGTCCACGCCGGCAGTCTATACGAATCTTATGGTGGTTTACAAGCAAGCGATAAACCATCCTAAACTCCATAAACCCGCTAAGATGCCTATAATCGTGCGCCCGTGAGCAGCCCGGCCGGCGCGCGGAGGAGGAGTGACGCGGCCGCCACCCTGGCCGTGCCACCCGTCCGGTGCGGTGGCCGCTGGCCGGGCCCCGTGGCATGATGGGCTGATGGCCAGGCGCCGGTTGCCGATCGGCATCCGGACCTTCCGCGAGGTGCGGGAGGAGAACTACGTTTCTGCCGGAACAACATCGTGTGCACCTGGAATCGCTGAATCGTCTCATCGAGACGTGTGAGTCTTGTCAGTGGAAGTCGTGGCTGCGTAACGGCAGGGTGCTGCTCGCCGCGGGATCGCCGGCGTTCGGCTCGACCGGCTGCGCGGTGGTCAATGCCATGGCCCGGAAGCGTTGGGCGACGACGTGGACCACGCCGTGCTGCGACTGGATCGTGCCGCTCACCCCGAGGAACGAGGCGGTGAGGATAACGTTACGGAAGCGCCGGAACACCTTGCTCCAGACCACCAGGTTGACGAAGCCGGTCTCGTCTTCGAGGGTCATGAACACCACCCCGCCGGCGGTGCCGGGGCGCTGGCGGCAGATAACCAAGCCGGCGCAGGAGACCTGCCGGCCATGCTCCATGGCCGCAACCTGACGGGCGGTGGGCAGGCCGCGGGCGGCGAGGCGGCGGCGCAACGGCGCCAGGGGGTGGCCGCGGGCGCTGTGGCCGCTGGCGGCGTAGTCCCAGGCGATGGCGCTGAACCGGTCGAGGGGGGCGAAGGCGGTTTCTTGCTCCGAGGGCTCCGGGGCCAGGGAGGCGGGGGGCGGCGCGCTACGCCCGCGGCGCCGGGCGGCGCCCAGTACCTGCCACAGGCTGCCGCGGCGGGGGTCGCCGGGCCGCCGGGAGCCGCCGCCGCGCTCCTGCTCCAGGGTGTTGAGCGCGCCGCTCTCGGCCAGCCGGAGCAGAGTGTCCCGCCGCAGTTCGGGCAGCCGTTCCACCAGTTCCGCCACCGAGGTGAAGGGACGCTCCGCGCGCGCGGCGGCGATGGCCGCGCCGTGCCGTTCCGGCAGCCCCTGCACGTAGCGCAGCCCCATGCGTACCGCGTAGCTCCTGCGGCGGGGCGTCCCGGGCGGGCCGGCCGCGGCGTCGGGCGGCGTCCGCTCCGGCTCCAGGGTGCAGTCCCAGGCGCTGCGGGTCACGTCCACCGGCAGCACCGTCACGCCGTGGCGGCGGGCGTCGTCGACGATGGTGGCCGGCGCGTAGAATCCCATCGGCCAGGCGTTGAGCAGCGCCGCGGTGAACGCGTCGTGGTAGTGGCACTTGAGCCAGGCGGTGAGGTACGCCAGCAGGGCGAAGCTGGCGGCGTGCGACTCCGGGAAGCCGTACTCGCCGAAACCGCGGATCTGGTCGAACACGCGCTCGGCGAACTCGCGCGAGATGCCGTTGGCCCGCATCCGCGAGATCAGCCGCTCGGCGTGTTTCTCGATGGCGCCGGAACGGCGCCACGCGGCCATGTCGCGGCGCAGTTGATCCGCTTCGCCGGGGGTGTAGTCGGCGGCCACCACCGCCAGTTTCATCACCTGCTCCTGGAACAGCGGCACCCCCAGCGTCTTGGCCAGCACCGGGCGCAGCGCGGGATGGGGATACTCCACCGCCTCGTCGCCGTTGCGGCGCCGCAGATAGGGATGGACCATGCCGCCGGTGATCGGGCCCGGGCGCACGATCGCCACCTGAATCACCAGATCGTAGAAGGTGCGCGGCCGCAGGCGCGGCAGCATCGACATCTGCGCCCGGCTCTCGATCTGGAACACGCCCACGGTGTCGCCGGCGCTGATCAAGTCGTACACCGCCGGGTCCTCGGCCGGCACCGTGGCCATGGAGTAGGAGCGCCGGTAGTGGCGCCGGATCAGGTCGAAACCGAGATCCAGGTGGGTGAGGGCGCCGAGTCCGAGCAGGTCCACCTTGAACAGGCCCAGGGCCTCGACGTCGTACTTGTCCCACTGGATGACGGTGCGCCCCTCCATGGCGGCGTTTTCGACCGGGACCAGGGTGGTGACCGGCTCGCTGCCGAGCAGAAAGCCGCCGGGATGGATCGACAGATGACGCGGGAAGTCGAGGATCTGGTGCGTCAACTCGGCGAGGGTGCGATGCCGCGGGCTGGCGGGGTCGAGGCCCGCTTGCCGCAGGGCGTCCTTCATCGCCACCGGGAAGTCGCTGTCATGGTGGGAGATGAGACGCGCCGCCCGGTCCAGTTCGGTAGCGTGCAGGCAGAGGGTTTTGCCGACCTCGCGGAGGGCCGATCTGGGGCGGTAGCGCACCACGTTGGCGACCATTGCCGCGTGCTCGCGCCCATACTTCCGGTACATGAATTGAATCGCCTCCTCGCGCCGGCGATGGCCGATGTCGAGGTCGATGTCGGGCGGTTCGGCGCGCTCGCGGGACAGGAAGCGCTCGAACAGCAGGCCCATGCGCACCGGGTCGATGGCGGTGATGCCCAGGCAGTAGCACACCGCGGAGTTGGCCGCCGAGCCGCGGCCCTGGCACGGGATCCGTTGCTCCTCGCAGAAGCGGACCACCTCGTACACGGTCAGGAAGTAGCCGCAATAGTCGAGCTCCTCGATTACCGTCAGCTCGGCGCTCAGTTGCCGGGCAACGGCGGCGGGAACGGCGCCGCGGTAGCGCCGGCGCGCCCCGGCAAAGGCAAGGCGGCGCAGCCACTGGGCCGAGGTGAGTCCCGTCGGCAGCCGTTCGGAGGGATAGCGGTAGCGCAGTTCGGCGAGCGAGAAGGTGCAGCGGTCGGCGACTTCGCGGGTGGCGGCGACCAGTTCGGGGCGGTCTCCGAACAGGCGTGCGAACGCCGCCGGCGACTTGAGGTCGTGTTCGGCGTTGGGGCGCAGCAGCGTGCCGGCGGCGGGCAGCGTGGTGCGGCGGCGGATGCAGGTGACCACGTCCTGCAGCCGGCGCCGGTCGCGGTGGTGGTAGAGCACTTCGGTGGCCGCGGCCAGGGGGATGGCGAGGCCGCGGCCGCGGCTCAGCGCCGTCAGGCGGTGTTCGACGGCGGCGTCGGCGGGCAGCCGGTGGCGCGTGACCAGCCCGTAGAGGCGGCCGGGAAACGCCTCCCGGAGCTGGCCGGCGCGCCGCCGCCAGCCTGCCGCGGCGTTGCCGGCCAGCAGGCGGCGGCCTTGCCAGAGGGCGATCAGACCGCCGGCGTGGGCGCACGCCTCCTCCCAGCTCACCCGGCACTCCCCCTTGGGACTGCGCAGCCGCCCGCGCGAGATGAGCCGGCAGAGGTTGGCGTAGCCTTCCTTGCATTGCACCAGCAGCACCACCGGCGACGCCGCGGTCTCCCCGGTGGCGAGGGAATCGACCACCGTAAGCTGGGCGCCGACGATCAGGCGCGGGGCGCGGCCGCCGGCGGCCAAGTGGGCGCGCGCCACGCCGTAGACGCCGTCCCGGTCGGCCAGCACCAGGGCGGGGATGGCGAGCTCCCGGCAGCGCTGCACCAGCTCCTCCGGGTGGCTGGCCCCCTCCAGAAACGAAAAGTTGCTCTTGCACCACAGCGGCACGTACCCGAGCATCGCCAGCCACCATAACAGACAAATGTCTGTTTACGCAAGCTGCATCCGCGCTGCCTCCCTTGCTTGCCACCACCACCGCACCGTGTCCTGGCGAAACTATGTTATGCTATGCTATAAGCGATGGGACCCCGATCCTGACCGCCCCACGCTCAGCGTGGGGTGCTGGGGACGTAGCTATGGGAGGACGCGATGGAGCAGAACAACTCAAAGAAGAATGACAGCACCAGTGCGCGCGAATACACGTTGGACGTGAATGGTGTCGAAATCACCGTTGCGTCAGAAACCGGGAAGGTGACGGCTTGGGAGTTACTAAAGAGCGCAGAGAAAGCTAATGCTCTGGTGACCGTACTCGACAAGAGGACCGTTCTGGAAGAAGACGACGGTATATACGAGGGAGATGATGAGGTTGATCTTCAGAAATCGAAAATCTTCATAGCACTCCCAAAGTATGAAGGGACAGAAAGCCTTCGTGATCGTACTCGTCACCTTCTCCTGGGCGATTCGGTATACAATCAGCGCTTGAGGCGCCCATGGTAGCGGAGACCTGGGAAGCGGCGCTTGTGGATGCCGAAAGGGAACTAAAATGTGGGAATGTTATTTCTGCGTACCGTCATCTCCCAAGAGCAGCTAAGAAAATATCGTCCGAGATAGAAGCCGGACATCGGCTGGATAATGACAGCGGTAAAGTCAAAGTAGTCCACTATACGTCACTCGATACTATCCATGCGTTGCTTACGGAACCATCGACACAATATCTTCGTTTGTATGACTCAGTGCATCTTACAGACCCACAAGAAGGATGGTATGTCTTCAGTAAATCGATAAAATCGATACGAACATCACGGTGGCTTGAATCTCCAGTTAGCCATGCCTATATTACCTCTTTCTTGCCATGGAAAGATGATGATACTATCGGAAACACTTATGATCATTTGTCTCATTGGCGTGCGTACGGAGATAATGGACGTGGATGTTCATTAGCAGTCAGCGTTCCAAGGAGTGAGTTGTATGAAGTTAACTACTGTGACAATATAAGGGACGATGATGCCAGAAAAATGATTAGATTTATCGACATATCTGATCAGGTATGGAATGGAATAGTTAGCAGAGAACAAGAATCATTGCGTAGCGAATATGAGATTATGATAAGGAATAGTTTTGCCACTGCGCTGAAGAGCCGTTTTCTTCACAAGCACCCATCTTACAAACAAGAGGGTGAAATGCGGGCTCTTATTGCTGCTCAAGAGCCTAATGAAATAGAGACGGAGGTAAGAGGGCGACACATACGCCATTACGTGAGGCATGATGCATTCAGTATGGATCGGTTGCTCAACTCAGACTGTAGGATTACCGTAGGGCCGGCGGTAGATCACCAGGGTGACGTAGCAGAGTCCTTGAAGCGTATACTGGATCGCAATGGAAAGACCGGACCGCGAGTACATGTATCGGAGATTCCTTATCGAACATCCTGATCCGCGGTTCTACAGAATTGTGTGGGATGTACCATGGCTGTGATTGTCTACGCTTTGACTAACCCGACGATGCCGAATTTGGTTAAGATCGGCAAGACTGAGAGTCTGGATCCGCAGCTTCGCATGGATCAGCTATACAACACAAGTGTTCCTCTGCCATTCGAGCTCGTGAGAGCGGTTAGGGTCAAGGATGGAGTAGCAGTCGAGAAGAAGATACATGCTGTTTTCTCTAGTAGCCGTATTAATCCAAGCCGCGAGTTCTTCGAGGTATCGGTAGAGCAGGTGAAGGCTTTGTTCGATCTGATTGTAATGTTTGGTAACGAGGATGTTTCGGGTGATACGAGGGCAGTAGATGCTGGCTCTAAGCGTGCGGCCGATTCGTTCAAGAAACGCCGCCGTCCGAATCTAAACTTTCGGGAGATGGGGATACCTGTTGGAGCCAAGCTTCAGTTTTATGATAATGAGATCGTGACGGTCGAGGTCGTTGACGACAGGAAGGTGCGAATGAACGGCGAGGAGATGTTCCTTACCAAAGCTACTCAGAAGGTTTTGGGTACGGAATCTTCTGTCACACCAGCACCCAAATGGCGATACGAGGGACGGTCCTTGTCAGATGTATACTGGGAGACCTACGGGGATCACGGCTGACGCGCTGGCTTACTCGACCCAGCCTTGGCGGTACCAGCGGTGGGTCAGGCGGTCGTGGTAGAGCCACTCCAGGGTTCCGCCGGGGGAGCGCAGGAAGTAGTAGGCGCGGTCGGCGCCGCCGCCTTCGCGGGGCTCCGCGGTGTCCGCGGCGCGCCACCAGCCGGTGGAGATCAGGAACGGTCCGTAGCGGGCTGGTTGCGGGCCGGAGCCGCCGCGCGGCGGCGGGACCTCCACCGGTTGCGCCAGCACGCGGCGCACCAGCGGCGGCGCCGCCCGCTGCCCGGAGCGGGCGGCGCCGCGGGGGCGGGGCGGCGTCAGCTCGGTAACGGGCTGCCAGCGGAACTGCGCTTCCGGCAGATGCTCGGCGGCCAGCACGGCGCGCGCTACCGCGGCGTTGCCGAACTGGGCGCGGAGGCTTGCCAGCGCCGCGGACCCGGCCGCCAGGTCGCGCCGCGGGTTGGTGCGAAACAGCTCGCTCTGACCGGACGGCAGCGGGGTGGCCCGCGCCTTCAGGGCCAGTTCTTCGACGCCGGCGTTCAGCGCCAGCCGGTGCAGGCGCAACGCCAGCAACTCCGCCAACCGGCGCCGTTCGCGGGTAGGAACCGCGGGGCGGATCAGTTCCCGCCGGCAGGAGCCATCCTCCAGCAGGAGTTGCAACTCCAACTCGGCTGCGGCGCGCCCCTCCCGTTGCAGGCGGCCGAGTAACGTCTCGAGCAATACCTCCACGCAGCGTTGCAGACGCCCGGCATCGGTTTCGCGGTAGGTCAGCCGTTGGCGCTGCAGGAACCGGGGCGCCGGGGGCGCGCCCTGCACCGGAAGCTCCGGGGTCGCGCGGGCGGCGCGCTGCAACTCCGCCACCGGGGGGCCGAAGCGGTGCAGCAGCTCGGCGTAGGGGACGCGGAGAAAGTCGTCCACGGTGTTCAGTGCCAGTTTTTCCAGCAGCTCCCGCGCCTCCGGCTCCAGGGGCAGTTGCGCCAGCGGAACGCGCCGCGCGGCGGCCCACTCGTCAGCGGCGGCGGGCATTACCAGCCAGCATTGCCGCCGGCGCGGCGCGCCGCGGTGCGGGGTAGCCAGCTCCCGGGCGAGGAGCAAGGTCGCGAGCCGGGTATGCCCCAACACCACCGCGGCGAAGAATCGGGCCGCGCGCAGCCGGCGCCGGATGGTGCGCGCCAGCGCCGCGGGCGAGGGGTAGTGGCGGCGCAATCCCCCCACCTCCATCCAGAACACCCCCTGATCGGCCCAGCCGGCGCCGCCCCATTCGACGCGCGGGCTGATGGCCAGCAGCCGCTCCCGGATGAGCCGCACCCCGGCCGCGATTTCCTCGGCGCAGACGGTGGCCGCGTACAACCGGGGGAGCAGGGAGCGCGCCGCAACGTAGCGCATCCCGGCCCGCACCCCGGCGGCGCGCGCCGCCCGATTGGCGGTCACCACGGTGCCGCCGGGGGAATCTTCGCTGATTACCGCGGCGGGGCGGCGCTGCCAGTCGGGGTGCCGCCGCAGCAGCAACTGCAGCGGCAGCGCCGCGACGTCAACGCAGGCCGTGGGGGGCATGGTAGCTGGCGGCCAGCGTGCGGCCGGGGCCGCGCTGCCGGTCCTTGGATACCAGGATGCCGCAGCGCAGGCAGCCCGCGCGCGGCGTGGCGTCGCGAAAGGCGCGCCCGCGCAGGGCGACGAGCGACCCGAGGGTGGCTCCGGGGGGAGGCGTGGTAAGGCACAGGAGGGCGGTATCGTGGCGCCGCGCCAAGCGCGCCAGCCGCCCCAGAAACGCCGCCGGGATGGCGAGGCTGGCGCCGAGCTCCAGCACCACCAGCCCGAAGGCGCCGCTCCGGGTCAGCCGCTCGGCGGCGCTGGCCGCGGCGTGCAGGCCGGGGACGGTAACCACCGGCAGCGCCGCCAGATCGACCCCGCCGCGGGCGACGTCCGGCGGAAAGAAGGTGTCCCGGGTGGTGGTGACCCAGGCCACCGGTTCGGCGGCGCGTTGATAGTCCCGGATCATGGCGCAGGCCAGGGTGAGCTGCGCGCCGTGGGCGTCGGCGGCCAGCTCGCACAGGCGTCCGGCAAGCTCCGCGGGGCGCCAGCGCGCGGCGGTACGGTCCTCTCGCTCCTCCCTCTCCTCTCGTTGCGGGCTGCGTTCGTTCACCAGCGCGGCGGCGCGCACCACCCGGTGGCGGTGCCCGGGCAGCAGGGCGCCGGTCATGGCTCGGGCACGAACAGCACGCCGCCTTCCAGGTAGCGGCGCACTTCGATCACCTTGCCGAGGATCCGCACCGCGGCGGGATCCGGGACGATAGGATCGAACGCCGGGTTGGCGGGATGCAGCTCGACGCGCCCCGCCTGCAGCTTGAGCCGCTTCACCGTGGCCTCCTCTTCCACCAGAGCGACCACGATATCCCCGGAGAGGGCGTCTTCCTGCCGGTGCACGATCACCACGTCGCCCGGCAGGATGGCGGCGTCGCGCATACTCTCGCCGTGCACGCGCAGGGCGAACAGCTCGTCGCGCCCCCGGGCGGACTGTACCGGCAGGTAGCCGTCGGGGTGTTCGCTGGCGGTGGTAAGGGCGCCGGCCTGTACCCGCCCCAGGAGGGGCACCAGGACGGTGGGGTAGGGGGAGTGCGCCGGCAGCCGGTAGCCGCGTGCCTTGCCCGGTTCCTTGTCCAGCAGCCCCTCGCGCACCAGCGCCTCCAGGTAGTCGCGGGCCGACTGCACGGCGCGGAAGCCGAAGTGCGCCTGGACTTCGCGGATGGTGGGCGGCGTCCCGGACAGAATCCGGGCGCGCACGAACAGGTAGATGCGCCGCTTGCGATCGCCGGAGCGTGACCGGGGAGGGTTAGCGTCAGTCATGGGAACCTGACTATACAGACAAACGTCTGCTATGCCAAGGGGCGGCGGCGGGAAGCTGATGGCGGCTCGGCGTATCTGCAACCGGACCTGATATCTGCGCGGGCCGTGCGGCGACACCGAGTTGGACAACGTGTACCGGGTGCGCCGGACGGTGACCGGAGTGCTCCGGGGCGTTCGTGCTATGGTCGCCGGTGAGGAGGTTGGCATCGACGATGGAGCTCGGCGCGTTCTCGGTGAGCCTGGCGGTCAAGGACCTGCCGGCGGCGCAGGCCTTCTACGAGAAGCTCGGCTTCTCCACGACCGGCGGGGATGGCAAGGGCTACGTGATGATGACCAACGGGAGCGCCACGATCGGTCTGTTCCGGGGGATGTTCGAGGGCAACATTCTGACCTTCAATCCCGGTCTGCGGCAGGACGGTTCGCGGCTTGACGAGTTCACCGACGTGCGCGACATCCGTGCGGCGCTGACCGCGCAGGGCATCGAGATGGACACGGACGCCGACCCCGCCGGCGCCGGCCCCGCCCACGTCGCGTTCCGCGACCCCGACGGCAACGCCATACTCATCGACCAATTCTTCCCGAAACCCGGGAGCGACGTGATCCCGGGAGGATGACTATGGCAGAGAATCGGCAACCGCGAGGTATCCGTTCGATCTCCGTGCGGGGCTTCAAGTGCCTCGCCGAGGAGAGCCGCATCGAGATTCGCCCCCTGACGATCCTGGCGGGGGCCAACAGCTCCGGTAAGTCCAGCATCATGCAACCCCTGTTGCTGATGAAACAGACCCTCGAAGCCAGCTACGACCCGGGACCACTCTTATTGAACGGACCAAACGTGAAACTCACGTCCGTCGACCAGTTCGTTCCACGTCCTCGGGTCAATCTCGACAGCCATACGCGTAGCCTCTCCGTCCAGGTTGCCACAGACCTTACCTATAACATCACGTTCTCTACTTCGAGTGGCCGCAAGATCGAAATTTCCGAGATGAGCATAGAAACCAAGGGCAACCGTGTCCTGCACTTGACACCTGGTAGTAGAGGGCCTGCCTTGTACGATGAGCTGTCGCAGTTCTTGTCCGACCAATGGCCATTGGTGCCTTCCGACACTATAATGACGTACAGAGACCGTTGTTTTCTAGCGGTTACCAGCGAGTCGCCTAACGGAGACGATTCGTTCCCTACGATGAAGTTCTCGTCATTTCCCACCCATGATCTGACTAGGATGATCCATATCCCTGGACTACGCGGCAATCCCGAGCGGGTATACGGGAGGACGGCAGCCGGACCGTTGTTCCAAGGAACGTTCGAAAAATATGTTGCGAGCATTATTGCGGATTGGGCGGATAATGACGATGATCGCCCGGGACGCTTAGCGACGATGCTCGGACAGCTTGGGCTGACTCAGGAGATATCGGTACGGCGCCTCAATGAGGCGCAACTCGAAGTTCAGGTTGGACGGCTTCCCGGAGCGAGCTCACGTGGTAAGGACCTGGTGAACGTCGCCGACGTTGGCTTTGGGGTTTCGCAAGTACTGCCGGTCCTCGTTGCTCTGCTGGCTGCTGATGAGGGGCAGCTCGTGTACGTCGAACAGCCCGAGCTACACTTGCATCCGCGGGCGCAGCACGTACTCGCGCGGATCATGGTGGACGCGGCGAAACGGGGCGTCAGGCTGGTGGCGGAGACCCACAGTGCCTTGCTGCTGCTACACGTTCGGACGTTGCTGGCGCAGGGCTCGATCGACCCTGATCTGGTGAGATTGCACTGGTTCTCGCGTGTCCCGGACGATGGGACGACCTCGATTGAGACCGCGAACCTGGACAAAGACGGTGCCTTCGGAGGCTGGCCGGAGGATTTTGGAGACGTCGAACTGATGGCAGAGGGGGCATACCTTGACGCCGTAGAAGATCGCAGGCGCGACAATGGCGAAGCGGCACGCTCGTAAACTGGTGATTGACGCCGACGTTGGCCGTTCCGCGGGTGAATCTGAGCACCCGGTGTCAGGCTCGTGCCGCCTGTTCCTGGAAGCCGTGCGGAGCGTCGGGCACCACGTGGGTCAATCCGACGCTGCCTGCCGACGGTCCTGTCCACTGGCTGGAGAGTGGTGCGCGGTCCGAAGCATGGCGCCGGCTCGGTAGAGCCTGAGCTCGAGTGCCATCACCCCGGCGCGCCGGCCGCACCGTAGCCGCCGGACCGCGGAACTTCGGCGCCGAAATGCAGGGGCTTCGGAGCGCGGCGGCGCTCGGCGGCGGAGCGGGGCGCGGCGGGCGCGCTTCTGCAGCTCTGGTCAATGTCTTGTCTGAGAAGTATTTAACCGAACGGCTGCGCGGCCGGAACGCGGCCGGGCGGGGCGGCCAAGGTGGGGTTGACCTTTTCGGCTTGGGCAACTAACTTGTGTGCCGCACTTCCCGGCCCGGCCGGTTCGGGCGGTGGTGCGCCGTCGCTACGCCCTTGTCACCCTGCCCCGGCAGCCCGGGGCATCCCGAACGCCAGGGTACCGCTTCGTGATTGGACGCTCCCGCGCCGCCGCGGGGGTGATGCCCGGTTGTTTCGTGCTGCCGCGGCAGGTTCGCGCAGCTCGGAGCGCCGGGGAGCCGGGTAGCACCGGAGAGCAGTGAGAGGAGAGAGAAGATGCCGACCATCAACCAGCTTATCCGCAAGGGGCGCAAGCGGCCGCGCAACAAGGTCAAGTCGCCGGCGCTGCAGGCCTGCCCGCAGAAGCGCGGGGTCTGTACCCAGGTGCGCACCATTACTCCGCGCAAGCCCAACTCGGCGCTGCGCAAGGTGGCGCGCGTGCGGCTGTCCAACAACGTGGAGGTCAACGCCTACATCCCCGGCATCGGACATACCCTGCAGGAGCATTCGGTGGTGCTGATTCGCGGCGGGCGGGTCAAGGACTTGGCCGGGGTGCGCTACCACGTGGTGCGCGGCACCAAGGACACGCTGGGAGTGGAGGCGCGCCGCAAGGGGCGCTCAAAGTACGGCACCAAACGGCCCAAGGTCTAGCGGGCCGGGCGGAACAGGGATAAAGGGGGAGAGATGCCGCGCCGGGGTAACACCAGAAAACGCCCGGATCCGGTGGATCCGAAGTACCGCAACGTAACCGCGGGCAAGTTCATCAACGCCATGATGAGCCGCGGCAAGCGTTCCACCGCCACCCGCGCGCTGTATCGCGCGTTCGACCTGATCGAGAAGCGGCTGGAGCGTGACCCGCTGGAGGTGTTCCTGAAGGCGGTGGACAACGTCAAGCCGCTGCTGGAGGTCAAGTCGCGCCGGGTCGGCGGGTCCACCTATCAGGTGCCGGTGGAGGTGCGCGAGTCGCGGCGCGACGCGCTGGCGATCCGTTGGCTCATCCAGTACTCCAAGCAGCGCCGCGGGCGCGCCATGACCGCCGGGCTGAGCGCGGAGCTGATGGACGCCTTCAACGAGACCGGCGCCGCGGTCAAGAAGAAAGAGGACACCCACCGCATGGCGGAGGCCAACAAGGCCTTCGCCCACTACCGCTGGTAGGCGGCAGCAACGAAGGGCGTAGCACGAGCAATGGAAGCAAATGGCCGGCTGAGCCGGACCCGTAATCTCGGGATCATGGCCCACATCGACGCCGGCAAGACCACCACCACCGAGCGCATCCTCTACTACACGGGGCGCAAGCACAAACTCGGCGAGGTGCACGACGGTCAGGCCGAAATGGACTGGATGGACCTGGAGAAGGAGCGCGGCATCACCATCACCGCCGCCGCCACCTACTGCGCCTGGCGCGACCACGCGGTCAACATCATCGACACCCCCGGCCACGTCGACTTTACCGTGGAGGTGGAGCGCTCGTTGCGCGTGCTCGACGGCGCCGTGGGGGTGTTCTGCGCGGTCGCCGGGGTGGAGCCGCAGAGCGAGACGGTGTGGAAGCAGGCCAACACCTACGCCGTGCCGCGGCTGGTGTTCGTCAACAAGATGGACCGCACCGGCGCCGACTTCGCGGCCTGCGTCGAGCAGCTTCACGCCAAGCTCGGCGCCAACGCGATTCCGGTGCAGCTCCCCACCGCCGGGGGGCCGGAGTTCAACAGCGTGGTCGATCTGGTGGCAATGCGCTGCATCACCTGGGAAGAGGATGACCTCGGCACCAACTACCGGGTGGAAGACATCCCGGCCGCCGCCCGCGCCGCGGCGGAGGCGGCGCACGTCGAGCTGCTGGAGCGGCTGGCGGACCTGGACGACGAGTTCATGGAGCGCTATCTCGCCGGCGAACAGATCGCCCCGGCCGAGGTGCGCGCCGCGCTGCGCCGGCACACGGTATCCGGGGAGATATTCCCGGTGCTCTGCGGCAGCGCATTCAAGAACAAGGGCATTCAGCTCCTGCTGGACGCGGTGGTCGACTATCTGCCGGCGCCGACCGAAAAGCCGCCCGTCACCGGCATCGTGCCGAGCACCGGCGAGTACATCGAGCGGCCGCCGCACGACGACGAGAGCCTGTCGGCGCTGGCGTTCAAGGTGGTGACCGACCCCTACGTGGGTCGCCTCACCTACTTTCGCATCTACTCCGGGGTGCTGAACGCCGGCTCCTACGTGCACAATTCATCCGCCGACGGGCGCGAGCGGGTCACCCGGCTGTTGCGCATGCACGCCAACCGCCGCGAGGAGATCACCAGCGCGCGCACCGGCGACATCGTGGCCGCGGTCGGCCTGCGCAAGACCACCACCGGCGACACCCTGTGCGCGCAGGACGATCCGGTGATTCTGGAGTCGATGGTGTTTCCCGAGCCGGTCGTGTCAATCGCCATCGAACCCAAGTCGAAGCAGGACTCCGACCGTCTCGGCATGGCCCTCGGCAAGCTCTCCGACGAGGACCCCACCTTCAAGGTGCGCGTCGACCACGAGACCGGCCAGACCATAATGGCCGGCATGGGCGAGCTGCACCTGGAGGTGTTGACCGCGCGCCTGTTCCGGGAATTCAACGTCGCGGCCAACGTCGGGGTGCCGGAAGTGGCCTACCGCGAGACGATCAGCCGTAGCGCCGAGGTGGTGACCCGCTTCATCCGCCAGACCGGCGGCCACGGCCAGTACGCCCACGTGGAGATGCGGTTCGAGCCGCTGCCGCCGGGCGCCGGCTTCCTGTTCGAGAGCAAGGTGGTCGGCGGGCGCGTGCCGAAGGAGTACGTGCCGGCGGTGCAGCGCGGCATCGAGGAGGCGATGGAGGTGGGCGTGCTCGCCGGCTATCCCACGGTGGACTTTCGCGCTATCCTGCTCGACGGCAGCCATCACGAGGTGGATTCCAGCGACCAGGCGTTCCGCATCGCCGGTAGCATCGCCTACCGGCAGGCGCTGGCCAAGGCCGCGCCGCGGTTGCTGGAGCCGATCATGGAGGTGGAGGTGCACTGCCCGGAGGAGTTTCTGGGCGACGTCATCTCCAACCTCAGCGCCCGCACCGGCCACGTGCAGGGCATCGAGGACGTATTTGGCGGCCGCACCGTCAAGGCGCGGGTTCCATTGCGCAAGATGTTCGGATATGTTACCGATCTGCGGTCCATGACGCGGGGCCGCGCCACCCATACCATGCAGTTCGGCGCCTACGAGCCGGCTCCGAAGGCGGTGCAGACCGAGATGGTCGCCCGGACCTCCGGGCGCCTCGCCGGCGCGCAGGCATGAACCAACCAACCATGAAGCAACTACGGCCAGACCGACGACAGGAGGATTAGCAGATGGCCAAGGAGAAATTCGAGCGTACCAAACCGCACGTCAACGTGGGCACCATTGGCCACGTCGACCACGGCAAGACCACGCTCACCGCAGCGATCACCCAGTACTGCAACGCCAAGTACGGGGACAAGCTGATGAAGTACGAGGATATCGACAACGCTCCCGAGGAGAAGGCGCGCGGCATCACCATCAACACGCGCCACGTCGAGTACCAGACCGACAACCGCCACTACGCGCACGTCGACTGCCCCGGCCACGCCGACTACATCAAGAACATGATTACCGGCGCGGCGCAGATGGACGGAGCGGTGCTGGTGGTGTCGGCCCCTGATTCGGTCAAGCCGCAGACCAACGAGCACATCCTGTTGGCCAAGCAGGTGCAGGTGCCGTCGATCGTCGTCTACATCAACAAGACCGATCAGATGGACGACGACGAGCTGCTGGAGCTGGTCGAGGAAGAGGTGCGGGACGTGCTCAATAAGTACGACTTCCCCGGCGACGACATCCCGATCATCAAGGGCACCGCGCTGCGCGCGCTGGAGAACCCCGGCGACGAGGACGCCAACGCCACCGTGGTGGAGCTGCTCGAGGCGATGGACTCCTACATCCCGCTGCCGGAGCGCGCGGTTGACCGGCCGTTCCTGATGCCGATCGAGGACGTGTTCTCGATCCAGGGGCGCGGTACCGTGGTGACCGGACGGGTCGAGCGCGGCACCATCAAGACCGGTGAGAACGTGGAAATCGTGGGCATCCGCGAGCTGCGGCGCACGGTCGTGACCGGCGTCGAGATGTTCAACAAGATCCTCGATTCGGGTGAGGCCGGCGACAACATCGGCGCGCTGCTGCGCGGCGTGGACCGCAAGGACGTGGAGCGCGGCCAGGTGCTGGCCAAGCCGGGTTCCATCAACCCGCACAAGAAGATGAAGGCCACGGTGTACGCCCTGACCCGGGAGGAAGGGGGGCGGTCCAAGCCGTTCTTCAGCGGCTACCGGCCGCAGTTCTACTTTCGGACCACCGACATCACCGGCAGCGTGGCGTTGCCCGAGGGAAAGCAGATGGTGATGCCGGGCGACACCACCGACCTCACCATCGAGCTGATCAACACCATCGCCGTGGAGCAGGGCGTACGCTTCGCCATCCGCGAGGGCGGGCGCACCGTCGGCGCCGGTACGGTCACCGAGATCATCGAGTAGAGGATCGAGGGGCCCCGAGAGCGCCGGCATGGCAGTTGACCGTATCCGCGTACGTCTCCGCGGCTTCGACGTGGAACTGATAGATCAGAGTTCCAAGGCGATCGTGCAGACGGTGCAGAAGGCCGGCTCGCAGGTGTCCGGCCCGATCCCGTTGCCGACGCGCACCAACCGGTATACGGTGCTGCGCTCGCCGCACGTCAACAAGAAGTCGCGCGAGCAGTTCGAAATGCGCACCCACAAACGACTGATCGACATTCTGGAACCGACCTCAGCGGTAATGGATGCGCTGATGAAGCTGGAGCTGCCCGCCGGCGTGGACGTGGAGATCAAGCAATGAAGGCGCTGATCGGCCGCAAGGTGGGCATGACCCAGCTCTTCGCGGAAGATGGTTCCCTGCTGCCGGCGACGCTGATCGAGGTGGAGCCGAACGTCGTGGTCGGCCACCGCACCGCGGCGCGCGACGGCTACTCCGCGGTGGTGCTCGGCGCCGGCAGGATGCGCCCCAAGCACGTCACCAAGCCGTATGCGGGGCAGTTCGGGGAGGGCGTGGAGCCGGCCCGCTACCTGGTGGAGGTGCGCGGCTTTGCCGATGCCCCGGAGGTGGGGACCACCATCGGCGTCGAGCTGTTCGCCGGCGATACCCGGGTGGACGTGCGCGGCACCTCCAAGGGCAAGGGGTATCAGGGGGTGATGAAGCGCCACGGCTTCCGCGGCGGGCGCAAGACGCACGGCTCCAAGTTTCACCGCGCGCCGGGCTCCACCGGGCAGTCGGCGTCGCCCTCCAAGGTGTTGAAGGGCAAGCGCATGCCGGGGCGCATGGGCGGCATCAGCGCCACCGTGCACAACCTGCGCCTGTACGGGATCGACTCGGCGCGGCGCCTGCTGCTCGTCGGCGGGCCGTGTCCGGGCCACCGCGGCGCCACCGTGCTGGTGACCTCGGCCAAGAAGGCGGGCGCCTCGCGGCCCGTGACCCTGGCCGCCGGCGTGGGCGGCGAGGCGGCGTCATGATAGCGCCCGTCATCGGCGCCGACGGCCAGCCGCGCGGGGAAACCGAGCTCGCGGACGACGTGTTCGGCGTGGAGGTGAGCGAGGGCGCCATCTACCACGCCATTCGCAACGAGCTGGCCAACCGGCGGGTAGGCACCGCGGCCACCAAGACCCGCGGCCAGGTGCGCGCCACCGGGCGCAAGCCGTGGCGGCAGAAGGGCACCGGGCGCGCCCGCGCCGGCGACCGCAAGTCGCCGCTGTGGACCGGCGGCGGAGTGATCTTCGGGCCCCAGCCGCGCAGCTACCGCTACCGCATTCCGCGCAAGGCCAAGCGCCGGGCGCTGTGTTCGATTCTCACCCAGAAGGCGCGCGCGGAGCGCGTTACCGTGGTGGAGGGCATCGGCGCCGCCGGGGGCAAGACCAAGGAGCTGGTGCGGCAGCTCGAACCCATTGCCGGCGGCGCGCGTTGCGTGTGGCTGCTGAGCGGCGCTGACCCGCTGCTGCTGCGGGCGGGCCGCAACGTCTCCTGGTTGCGGCTGCGCGCCTACGACACGGCCACCGCGCACGACCTGTACTACAGCGAGCGCATCCTGCTGTCGCCGGAGGTGGCGGCCAAGCTGGCCGAGTTGTTGGGCGGCGGCGCGGCCGCCGAGCCGCAAGTGGGTGCGCCGGAGACCGCTGAGCCGGATTCGGCTGTGCCGGAGTCCGCCGCGTCCGGCGAAGAAGCGGCGGCGCAGGGCGCCGAGTCCGCGGCGCCGGCTGCCGCGGAAGGGGAGGAGGCATGAGGTCCGACGTTCTGATTGCGCCGGTGGTCACTGAAAAAACCAATGAGCAGCGCGCCGCCCGCAAGTATGCGTTTCGCGTGGACGCGCGCGCCAACAAGCTGCAGATCGTGGCCGCGGTGCGCGCGGCGTTCGACGTCCATCCGGTGAAGTGCAACGTCATCAACGTCGCCCGCAAGCCGAAGCGCTTGCGCTACCGCGCCGGCCATCGCTCGGCCTGGAAGAAGGCGGTCATCACGCTCCCGCCGGGTGAGAGCATCCAGATTTTCGAGGGGGCGTAGTGCCGCTTAAGAAGAGTAAACCGAACACGCCGGGCAGCCGCTTCGCCACCGGCTCCGACTTCGCAGAGTTGCAGGGCGAGGCCGGCGTCAAGGCGCTGCTGAAGCCGATGGGCAACCGCGCGGGGCGTGGCGCCGGCGGGCGCATCAGCGTGCGCCGCCGCGGCGGGCGCCACAAGCGCCGCTACCGGGTGGTGGACTTTCGGCGCGACAAGCTGGGCGTGCCCGGTACCGTGGTCGCGGTGGGCTACGATCCCAACCGCTCCGCCAACCTGGCGCTGGTCTCCTATGCCGACGGCGACAAGCGCTATATGCTCGCGCCGCGCGGCATCACCGTGGGGCGTTCCGTGATGAGCGGGCCCCGGGCCGCCATTGAGGTGGGCAACGCCCTGCCGCTCAAGGAGATTCCGCTCGGCATCACGGTCCACAACGTGGAGCTGGCGCTGGGCCGCGGCGGGCAGCTTGCCCGCGCCGCGGGCGGCCGGGCGACGCTGGTGGCCAAGGAGGGCGACTACGTTACCCTGCGGCTGCCGTCCGGGGAGGTGCGGATGGTGTTCCGGGAGTGCATGGCCACGATCGGCGAGGTGGGCAACCAGGATCACATGAACGTGTCCCTGGGCAAGGCCGGGCGCGCGCGCTGGCTGGGGCGGCGGCCCAAGGTGCGCGGGGTGGCGATGAATCCCCACGATCACCCGCACGGCGGCGGCGAGGGCAAGAGTTCCGGCGGGCGCCATCCGGTGTCGGCCTGGGGCCGGCCCACCAAGGGCGCCAAGACGCGCCGCCGGCGCAAGGCGTCGAGCACGTTCATCGTGACGCGCCGGAAGGGAAGGAAGTAAATTCGCTATGGCACGATCGATCAAGAAGGGTCCGTTCATCGCGCGCAAGCTCTACCAACGCATCCTGGAGCTGAACCGGAGCGGCGAGAAGCGCATGGTCCGCACCTATTCCCGTACTTCCACCATCATTCCGGAGATGGTGGGGCTGACCATTTCGGTGTACAATGGCAAAACCTGGATACCGGTCTACGTGACCGAGAACCTGGTGGGGCACAAACTGGGCGAGTTTGCGCCCACGCGCGTGTTTCGCGGCCACGCCGGGTCCGACCGTAAGGCGGTACGCCGGTGATCGACGCCGCCAAGGGCCACGTGGCGCGCGCCCGCTACCTGCGCATCTCGCCCCGCAAGGTGCGGCCGCTGGCCGATTCGGTGCGCCGCCGGCCCTACGTCGAGGCGCTGGCCCTGTTGGAGGCGCTGCCCCACAAGGGCGCCAAGGCGCTCCGCAAGGTGGTCAAGTCGGCGGCCGACAACGCCCTGGTCCAGAACGAGAATCTGGATGAGGAAGGGCTTTACGTGAGCCACGTCGAAGTGCATGACGCACCGCGCATGAAGCGCGTCTGGGTGCGCGGCCGCGGCCGCGCCGACCGGCTGTTCAAGCGCATGTGCCACGTCACGGTGGCGGTGGCCGTAGTGGAAGGGGGCGGGGAGTGAGCAGCGCAGTGGCGCGCCCCGACCGGAAGCAGCAGAGCATAAGGAGGCCGCGGTGGGCCAGAAGATAAATCCCATCGGCATGCGCTTGGGGATCAACCGTACCTGGAAGTCGAAGTGGTACGTCGATCCGCGAGACTACGCCAAGACCCTGCACGAGGACCTGGCCCTGCGCCGGGTCATCGAGCGCTCGCCGGATACGCGCGGGGCGGACATCTCTGACGTGGAGATCATTCGCCACCCGCAGCGGATCACGATCATCATCCACACGGGGCGGCCCGGCGTGGTAATCGGCGCCAAGGGCGCCAACATCGAGCGCCTGGGCGGCAGGCTGCAGCGGCTGGTGGGCAAGAAGATCCAGATCAAGATCAAGGAGATCCACCGGCCGGAGGTGAACGCGCAGCTCATCGCCATGAACGTGGCGCGCCAGCTCCGCACCAAGGCCTCGTTCCGCCGCTCCCTCAACATGGCGGTGCAGAACGCGATGCGCGCCGGCGTGCAGGGGGTCAAGATCAAGATTGGCGGCCGCCTTGGCGGCTCCGAGATGTCGCGTAGCGAGCAGCGCAAGGAGGGGCGCATCCCGCTGCATACCTTCCGCGCCGACATCGACTACGGCTTTGCCGAGTCGCTCACCGCGATGGGCGCCATCGGCGTAAAGGTGTGGGTGTTCAACGGCGAGCTGTTCGGGCGCGACACCAAGGACGACGCCGGCCAGTTGCTGCGCCGCCAGCGCGGGCGCGGCCCGGCGCGGTATTAGGATCGCGGCATGCTGAATCCGAAGCGGGAGAAGTACCGGAAGCGGCAGCGGGGGCGCATCGGCGGCCCCGCCACGCGCAAGAACGAGGTGGCGTTCGGTGACTACGGGCTGATGGCGTTGGAGCCGAAGCTGATCACCAACCGCCAGATCGAGGCGGCGCGGGTCGCCATGACGCGCCACATCCGCCGCGGCGGCAAGGTGTGGATCCGTATCTTCCCGGACAAGCCGTACACCAAGAAGCCGGCGGAGACCAGGATGGGCAAGGGCAAGGGTTCGCCGGAGTACTGGGTGGCGCCGGTCCGGGCGGGCACGGTGTTGTTCGAGCTGGCCGGCGTGCCGCGGCAGGCGGCCAGCGAGGCCATTGCCCTGGCCGGCAGCAAGCTGCCGATCAAGACCCGGTTGCTGGTGCGGCGCAACCTGGAAGAAACGAGCGGTACCTGAAGAGATGAAAGATTCGTTCAACGATCTGGCCTACGGCGAGCTGTTGTTGCGGCGCGGCGAGCTGCGCAAGCAGTACCGGGAGGTGCGCTTCAACATGGTGGTGGGCCACGTGGACAACCCGTTGCAGTTACGCACGTTGCGGCGTAAGCTGGCGCGTTTGAATACCATCGTGCACGAGTACGACCTGCTGATCCGGCGCCCGCAGGCCGCCGCCGGCGCCGGCGAGAGCCCGGCGGAAGCCGAGGAGTAACATGGAGAATTCGCAGAGCGACCCCGCCGGGAATGGGCAGCCGGCCGCGGCCAACCCGGCCGCGGCCAACTCAGACGCGGCCAGCCCCCCGGAGGCGGCGGCCCCGCCGGCTCAGCCGGCAGCCGCGGAAGACGCGCCCGCCGCCGCCCCCGGCGTGACGGACGAACCGGCGCCGCCGCAAGCGGCGGCAGCCGAAGGTGACGCCGCGGGGGGTGAGGCAACGGCAGCCGCCCCCGGCGTGACGGAGGAGGCCGCGCCGCCGCAAGCAGTGGCCGCGCCTGCCCCGGAGGCTGCGGAACCGGCCGAGTCCGAGCCGCCCGACGCGGAGCCGGCCGAAGTGGGGGAACCAATCGTTGCGGTGGCGGCCGCCGCGCCGGCCGCCGGACGGCCGCGCAAGCGGGTGCTCATCGGTAACGTGGTCAGCGACAAGGGCAACCGCACCATCGTGGTGAGCATCGCCCGCCGCAAGAAGCACCGCCTCTACAAGAAGTACGTGACCCTGACCAAGAAGCTGAAGGCGCACGATCCCGACAACGAGTGCCGCACCGGCGATCTGGTGCGGGTGATCGAGAGCCGCCCCCTGAGCCGCGAGAAGCGCTGGCGGCTGGTCGAGATAGTGAAGCGGGCCGGCTGATGATACAGATGATGAGCTACCTCAACGTCGCCGACAACAGCGGCGCCAAGCGCGTGCAGTGCATCAAGGTGCTGGGCGGCTCGCGGCGCCGCTCCGCCTCGGTGGGCGACACGGTGGTGGTGGCGGTGAAGGTGGCGCTGCCCGGCGGCGCCATCAAGAAGGGCTCCATGACCCGCGCCGTGGTGGTGCGCACCAGAAAGGAGCTGAAGCGCGGCGACGGCACTTACATCCGCTTCGACGACAACGCCTGCGTGCTGGTGGATCCGGCCGGCAACCCCGCCGGCAAGCGCATCTTCGGTCCGGTGGCGCGCGAGCTGCGCGAGCGCGACTACATGAAGATCGTGTCGCTGGCCCCGGAGGTGCTGTAGGATGGGAGTTCGCAGCAAGCTGCGGATCGGCGATCAGGTGCGCATCGTGAGCGGGCGCGCGCGCGGGCGTGAGGGCCGCATCCTGCGGTTGGACCGGCAGCGGCAGCGGGTGTGGGTGGAAGGCGCCAACATGGTCAAGAAGGCGGTCAAGTCGAAGAACCCGAACCAACCGCAGCAGGGCGGCCTGACCGACGTGGAGGCGAGCGTGAGCTGGTCGAGCGTCATGGTCGTCTGCCGCCGCTGCGGCATTACCCGAATCGGCTACGAGGTGCGCGACGCGGAAAAGGTGCGCGTGTGCCGCAAGTGCGGAGAGACCCTATGAGCAAGCAACGGGCGGCAGCCGGGAAGGTCCCGGCCGGTTACACGCCGCGGCTAAAGGCGCGCTACCGGGCGCAGGTGGCGCAGGCGCTGCGCGAGGAGTTCAGCTACCGGTCGCCGATGCAGACGCCGCGGCTGGAAAAGATCGTGCTGAGCGTAGGCGTGGGCGAGGCGGTGAACAACAAGAAGCTGCTGGACACCGCGGCGGCCGAGCTGACGCAGATCTCCGGCCTGCGCGCGGTGCGCACCCGGGCGCGGAAGTCGATCGCCGCCTTCAAGATCCGGCAGGGCATGGAGATCGGGGCGATGGTCACGCTCCGCGGGAACCACATGTACGAGTTTCTGGACCGCCTGGTGAACGTTGCCATTCCCCGCATCAAGGACTTTCGCGGCTGCAGCACCAGCGCCTTCGACGGCCACGGCAACTACGCCATGGGCGTGGACGACCAGACCATCTTCCCGGAGATCGACTACGACAAGGTGGAGCGGATCTCGGGGCTCAACGTCGCCATCGTCACCACCGCCCCCACCGACCGGGAGGCGCGCAGCCTGCTGGCCGCGCTGGGGATGCCATTTCAACGTCCGGAGGCGAACTGATGGCGCGCAAGAGTCTGATCGTCAAGGCGCAGCGCAAGCCGAAGTATCGGGTGCGCGCGGTAAATCGTTGCCGGCTGTGTGGCCGCGCGCGGGGTTACATGCGTAAGTTTGAGCTCTGCCGGATCTGTTTCCGGGAGCTGGCGAGCGCCGGGAAGATTCCCGGCGTCACCAAGTCGAGCTGGTAGAAAGAAGGAGCCGATGGCCGTTACCGATCCCATTGCCGACATGCTCGCGAAGATCAAGAACGCGAGCGCCGCTGGTCGCGAGAGCGTCAACGTCCGGCCCTCTCGGGTCAAGCTGGAGATCATCAAGATCCTCAAGATCGAGGGCTACGTCAGGAACTTCAAGAAGGTCAAGGTGGCCGGCGGGCATACCGACATCTGCGTGTTTCTCAAGTACGACGGGCAGTTGCGGCCGATCATCCAGGGGATCGAGCGCATCTCCAAGCCGGGCCGGCGCGTCTACTCCGGGTACCGCACCATGCCGCGGGTGCTGAACGGCTACGGTACGGTGGTGGTTTCCACCTCCTCCGGCGTGACCACCGGGCGCAAGGCGCGCGAGCGCCAGGCGGGCGGTGAGTTGATATGCAGGGTGTGGTAGGCGTATGTCACGGATAGGGGTGGTGCCGGTGGAAGTGCCGGCCGGGGTTACCGTCACGGTCGACGGCAGCGAGGTTGCCGCCGAGGGGCCGAAGGGCGCCCTGCGGCTGCGCACCGGCGGCAACGTCGCGGTGAGCCTGGAGCAGAACCGCGTCACGGTGACGCGCGGCGACGAGGCGAAGCGCACCAAGGCGCTGCACGGCCTGTACCGCAAGCTGATCTGGAACATGGTGACCGGGGTAGCCACCGGGTTTCGCAAGGTGCTGCTGATCAACGGCGTCGGCTACCGGGCCGAGGCGCAGGGCAGCACGCTGGTGCTCAACCTGGGCTACTCCAACCCGATCAACTACGCGGTGCGAGAAGGGATCAGCGTGGAGGTGGAGGGCGGCAACCGGATCGTGGTGTCCGGCGCCGATCGCCAGGCGGTGGGGCAGGTGGCCGCGGAGATCCGCGCGTTTCGGCCGCCGGAGCCCTACAAGGGAAAGGGCGTGAGGTACGAGAACGAGTTTGTGCGCCGCAAGGCGGGCAAGGCGATGGTGGCCGGGGCATGAGCCGCGGTAAGGCGGAGAGCGGCGCCGCGGCGCACGCCAAGCGCCGGCGTTGGCTGCGCCGCAAGCAGCGCATACGCCGGCGCGTGCGCGGCACCGCGCAACGGCCGCGGCTCACGGTGTACAAGAGCAATCACTACCTCTACCTGCAGGTGGTGGACGACGCGCGCGGCCATACCCTGCTGGCCGCCTCCAACCGGGAGCCGGCGTTGCGCGACGCCGGCACCACGGTGGCCGGCGCGGCGCGGCTCGGAGCGGCGTTGGGGGAGCGGCTGCGGGAGCAGCAGATTACCGAGGTGGTATTCGACCGCAACGGATACGCCTATCACGGCATCGTCCGGTCCCTGGCCGACGCCGTACGCGAGGCTGGTATCAGATTATGAGCAACGATGAGTAACCGGATGGGCGGGCGCGGCTTCAACGACCGCCGCGACAGTGACATGTTCGAGAAGCTGGTGCGCCTGAACCGCATCGCCAAGGTGGTGAAGGGCGGGCGCCGCTTCTCCTTTTCCGCGTTGGTGGTGGTGGGCGACCGCAAGGGCCGGGTCGGTTACGGCTTCGGCAAGGCCAACTACGTGGCCGACGCCATTCGCAAGAGCAGCGAGCGGGCGCGGCGCAACATGGTGCAGGTGCCGCGCCGCAGGACCACGCTGCCGCACGCCGTGCACGGCGTGTTCAAGGGCTGCAACGTGCTGCTGCGGCCCGCCGCGCCCGGCACCGGCATCATCGCCGGGGGGCCGGTGCGCGCCGTGATGGAAGCGGCCGGCGTTACCGACGTGCTGAGCAAGTCGCTCGGTTCGCAGAACGCCATGAACATCGTCAAGGCGGTGTTCGCCGCCTTCGATCGGATCATGGACGCCCGCACCGTCGCCGCCAACCGCGGCAAGACGGTGCGCGAGATGTGGGGCTGAGCGTGAGTGAGCCGGCGCCCGGCGCCCTGCGCATCCGTCTGGTGCGCAGTCCGGCGGGGCGCAAGCCGCGCCACCGCCGTACCCTGCAGGCACTGGGGCTGCACCGGGTGGGTCAGACCGTGCGGCAGGCGGCGCGGCCCGAGATTCTGGGCATGGTGGCCCAGGTGGATTATCTGTTGGCGGTGGAACCGGCCGCGGGAGAGGAAGCGTGAACCACGGATCTGCAATGTATCTCTCCACTGACGGCCCGCGCCGGCCGCCGGGAGCGGTGCGCCCGCGCCGCATCGTGGGGCGCGGCCCCGGCAGCGGCCGCGGCAGCACCGCCGGGCGCGGCACCAAGGGCCAGAACGCCCGCTCCGGCGGCGGCGTGCGGCCCGGCTTCGAGGGCGGCCAGATGCCGCTCTACCGCCGCATCGCCCGGCGCGGATTTTCCAACAAGGTGTTCCGGTCGGAGTACACGGTGCTCAACCTGGACGCCCTGGCGCAGTTCGAGGCCGGCGCCGAGGTGTCGGCGCAGTCGCTGGCGGAGCGCGGCGTGATCAGGAAGGCGAGTGAGGCGGTCAAGATTCTCGGTAACGGCGAGGTGGCCGCCGGCCTGGACGTGCGGGTGGCGCGGGTCTCCGCCGCGGCGCGCGCCAAGATCGAGGCCGCCGGCGGCAGCGTGACGTTGGTCTAGCGGGCGTGGCTTCCAATCCCCTCGTCGACATCTTCCGCATCAAGGATCTGCGCGACCGCATCCTGTTCACGGTGGCGATGCTGCTGGTGTTCCGGCTCGGCGCGGTGCTCCCCATTCCCGGTGTCAACGTCACCGCCCTCAATGCCTTCTTTACCGCCCAGCAGAGCTCCGGCACGGTCGGCATCACCGACTACTTCGACTTTTTCTCCGGCGGGGCGTTCACCAACTTCTCGGTGTTCATGCTCGGCATCGTGCCCTACATCACCACCTCCATCATCATGCAGCTCATGCTGATGGTGTTCCCGAAGCTGAAGAAGATCTCGGAGCAGGAGGGGGGGCGCAAGCGGATTCAGCGCTACACCCGCTACGGCACCGTGCTGGTGTGTCTGGTGCAGTCGTTCACGGTCACGGAGTTCGCCAACTCCATTCCCGACGCCATCACCATGGCGCGCGTGCCCTACACCATCATCGCCATGGTCACGGTCACCGCCGGCACCGTGTTCCTGATGTGGATTGGCGAGCAGATTACCCAGCGCGGCATCGGCAACGGCATCTCGCTGCTGATCTTCGCCGGCATCGTGGCACGGGTGCCCAACGCGATCTGGATCATCATCACCCAGATTCAGCAGCAGGACCTGAACCCGGTCTACGCCATCGTGGTGTTCGGGGTGTTCGTGGGCGTCATCGCGTTGATCGTGTACGAGCAGCAGGGCCAGCGCCGCATCCCGGTCAACTACGCCAAGCGGGTGGTGGGCCGCCGCGTGTACGGCGCGCAGAACGCCTATCTGCCGTTCAAGATCAACCCCTCCGGCGTGATCCCGGTGATCTTCGCCTCCTCGGTGCTGATCTTCCCGCTGCAGATTGCGCAGAACCTCGGCAGCAGCCAGGCGTGGTTGTCGCGCTTCGCCTCGTGGCTGCGCCCCGACGGGCTGCCCTACGTGATCATTTACGCGCTGCTGATCATCTTCTTCGCCTACTTCTATACCCAGGTGACGCTGAACCCGGTGGAGATCGCGCGCCAGATCCGGGAGAACGGCGGTTCCATTCGCGGCATCAGTTCCGAGAACATGCGGGAGTACCTGACGCGCATCCTCAACCGCATCATTCTGCCCGGCGCGCTGTTCCTGGCGTTCATCGCGATCATTCCGTCCATCATCCAGGCGCTGTTCGCGTTTCCCTCGTCGGTGGCGTTTCTGATGGGCGGCACCTCGCTGTTGATCATGGTGGGGGTGGACCTGGATACGATGAGCCAGATCGAGGGGCACTTGAGGATGCATCACCACGAAGGACTGACCAAGAAGGGCCGTATCCGGTCCCGCAACCTGTAGGAGCGTGAGGCATGAAAGTACGCGTGAGCGTCAAGAGGATGTGCAACAAGTGCAAGGTAATCCGCCGCCGCGGGGTGTTGCGCGTTATCTGCGACAACCCCAAGCACAAGCAGCGGCAGCGCGGGTGAGGCCGCGCGGCAGGGAGGCAGCATGGCACGAATAGCGGGTATCGATCTGCCCAACAAGCACGTGGATATCGCGTTGACCTACATCTTTGGCATTGGCCGTTCGGCGGCGAGCACCATCTGTCAGACCGTCGGCGTGGATCCCGAGGCCCGGATGAGCGACCTGACGGCCGACGAGGTAACGCGGCTGCGCCAGGTCATCGAGACCGACTATCAGGTAGAGGGGCGGCTGCGCACCGAGGTGTCGATGCACATCAAGCGGTTGATGGACATCGGCTGCTACCGCGGCATCCGGCATCGCCGCGGCCTCCCGGTGCGGGGCCAGCGCACCCGCACCAACGCCCGCATTCGCAAGGGCAAGCGCAAGACGGTGGCCGGCAAGCGCAAGGCGCCGTCCGCCAAGTAAACGGAGAAACAGTGGCTAAACGAGCACAGAGACGGCAGGTCAGTCAGGGTAGCGTCTACATCCAGGCTACCTTCAACAACACGATCGTCACGATTACCGATCTGATGGGGAACGCGCTGTCGTGGGCCTCCGCCGGTTCGCTGGGGTTCCGGGGCGCGAAGAAGTCGACGCCGTTTGCCGCCCAGACCACGGCGGAAACCGCGGCGCGCAAGGCAATGGAGTACGGTCTGCAGGAGGTGAGCGTCTATGTCAAGGGGCCGGGCGGCGGCGGCGAGTCGGCGATTCGCTCGCTGGGCGCGCTGGGGTTGCGGGTGAAGGCGATCCGCAACGTCACCCCGATACCGCACAACGGCTGCCGGCCGCAGAAGAAGCGGCGGGTGTGAGGAGGGCCGATCATGGGTAGGTACCTGGGACCGGCGTGCCGGTTGTGCCGTGCTGAGGGCGTGAAGCTGTATCTGAAGGGAGATCGCTGCCACACCCCCAAGTGTCAGATCACCAAGCGCAAGGGCAAGCCGGGCAAGAGTCCGCGCGCGCGCATGCAGAAGGTGTCCGACTTTGGCATTCAGTTGCGCGAAAAGCAGAAGGTCAAGCGGATGTACGGCATGTTCGAGCGCCAGTTCCGCAACTTCTTCCAGAAGGCGGCGCGGGAACGCGGGGTGACCGGCGAGAACCTGATCCGGATGCTGGAGAAGCGGCTGGACAACATCGTGTTCCGGCTCCACTTCGCCTCCTCGCGCAAGCAGGCCCGGCAGTTGGTGTCGCACGGCCACATCCTGGTGAACGGCCGGCGGGTGACCATTCCCTCCTATCTGGTGCGGGAGAACGACACCATCGCCGTGCACGAGCGCGCCAAGCGGTTGACGGTGATCAAGGACGGGCTCAAGGAGTACTCGCGGGGCGGCGTGGTGCCGTGGCTGGAGGTCGATCCCGACGCCCTTACCGGGCTGGTGCGGGGCATACCGCAGCGCAGCGACGTGACCGACCTGGCGGGCGTGAACGAGCAGCTCATCGTCGAGCTGTACTCGAAGTGAGGCCGCGCGATGCCGCGTAAGAGTCTGCTGGCGGGGCTGATGCGCCCCAAGGGCATCACTTTCGAGCACGACGAGGTAAACCGCACGTTCGGGCGCTTTATCGCCTACCCGTTCGAGCGAGGCTACGGGGTTACGGTGGGCAACACGCTGCGGCGGATCCTGCTCTCCTCGATTCAGGGCTACGCCGTCTCGGCGATTCACGTGACCAGCTACGACGCCGACGAGGTGCCGCGCGTGCTGGCCAGCGAGTTCGACTCGATTCCCGAGGTGGTGGAGGACACGCCCGACGTGATCAACGCGCTGAAGCAGCTCAAGCTCGCGCTCGCCGACGATCTGGACGAAAAGACCATTCTGGTCCAGGCGCTGGGCCCCGGCGACCTTACCGGCGCCGCGCTTGACCGCGACCAGCAGGTAAGGGTGCTCAATCCGGATCTCAAGCTCGCCACGCTCATGGAGGGCGCCAACCTGGCGATCGAGATTCAGATCGAGCTGGGGCGCGGCTACGTGCCGGCGGAGCGCCACGATCAGTACATCCAGGTGGTGGGAACCATCCCGGTGGACGCCATCTTCTCGCCGATCCTGAAGGCGAAGTACACGGTCGAGAACACCCGCGTCGGGCAGCGCACCGACTTCGACAAGCTGATCCTGGAAGTTACCACCGACGGCACCGTGTCGCCGGATGACGCGCTCGCCGAAGCCGCCAAGATCGCCAAGGAGCAGTTCACCATCTTCATCAACTTCGACGAGGAAGAAGGGCGCGACGAGGACGTCTACGACGAGGACGACGAGTGGGTGCGGAAGCTGCTCGATATGCCGGTGAAGGAGCTGGAGTTGTCGGTGCGATCCAGCAACTGCCTGCAGAACGCCCACATCAACACGATCTGGGACCTGGTGACCAAGACCGAGGACGAGATCAAGAAGACGCGCAACTTCGGCAGCAAGTCGCTGGACGAGATCAAGTCGCGGCTGGCGGAGCGTAATCTGCGCCTGGGAATCAGCGACTACGCCGAGCTCAAGGCCGAGCTGCGCGGCGAGGTGATGCCCGAGGAGGATGACGCGGCGTACGCCGCCGAGGCGGAGCAGGCCGCGGCCGCGGAGGAGCAGGAGGCATGAAGCATCGCATCGGCGTCAACCGACTGGACCGCAAGGCAAGCCATCGCCGCGCGCTGCATCGGAACATGGTTACGGCGTTGTTTCGCCACGAGCGGATTCGTACCACCAAGGCCAAGGCGCGGGAGGTCGCGCGCACCGCGGAACGCTTGATTACGCGGGCGCGGGTGGACAGCGTGCACAACCGGCGCCAGGCGGCGCGGAGCATCCGTGACAAGGAGGTGCTGGCGAAGCTGTTTACCGACCTCGCCGGGCGCTTCGCGGGCCGCCCCGGCGGCTACACCCGCCGCGTCAAACTGGGGCGGCGCTACGGTGACGCCTCGGAGATGGTGTTTCTGGAGCTGGTGGAACGCAAGAAGGACGCCGCCGCCGCGTCGTGACCGGCGCGCCGCGGGGCGGCGCGCATGGGGGCCAGTCGGCCGCGCGCGGCGGCCCGCGGCGGTGACGAGCTGGCTCGACCGGCGCACGTCGGCGCGGGCGCTGCTGATATGGGCGGGCGGCGTGGCGCCGTCGATGCTGCTGCCGGCGGCGCCGGTGGTCCGCGCCCTGCTGTTGCTGCTGCTGATCCTGCTGGTGCTCGGCATGCGGCGGCGCATGCGCTGGGGCCGCACGGCCATTTTTTTTGCCGCGGTGGTGGGGTTCAACCTGGCGGCGCCCGGAGGGCGGGTGCTGCTGATGGTGGCCGCCTTTCCCGTTACCGAAGGGGCGCTCAACGCCGGGCTCGCCAAGGCGTTCAGCCTTACGAGCCTGCTGCTGCTGTCGAAACTGGGGATCCGGCGCGACTTGGCGCTGCCCGGCCGATTCGGCGGGCTGCTGTCGCTCACCCTCGCCTACGTGCGCTACCTGCTTGACGCCGACCTGAAGCTGCTGGCGCGCGACCCCATCGCCCGCCTCGACGGCCTGCTGCTGGAAGCGCAGGCCGCGGTGGCGCCGCCGACGGCGGCCGCGGCGCGGCGCTCTACCGCCGCCGGCCTCGGTATCCTCGCGGCGCTCGCGGCGCTGTACTGGACGGCGGCCATTGCCGGCTCCTGACCCATGCTCATCACGCCACGCAACCCGCATCCCCGGTGTCGGCGCCGCGGCGCGCGGGCTTGGCCTGCACTGCCTGCCTGCCGGGTAACTTGACAGCGGGCGGGGGGCGCCGGTAGGTTGGTAGATGCTCAAATAACGAAAGTGGAGGAAGGACATGCAAGCCGTGCTACGGGTTGTGCTTCCTCTCGTTGCTGGAATTGCACTAGGGTGGCTCGGACGCTGGCTGTACGCCAGATTGGAGTTGGCATCCTCCGAGCAGAAGGCGCGCCGCATCGTACGGGACGCCACGCAAGACGCCGAAGCCAGGAAGCGCGAAGCGCTCCTGGAGACCAAAGATGAGATACTGCAGGAACGTAATCAACTGGAACGGGATACGCGGACGCGCAGAAGCGAGGTCCAGCGTCTTGAACAACGGTTGTTGCGAAAGGAAGAGAACCTAGAGAAGCGACGGGAGGCGGTTGAACGCCAGGAACAGTCACATATCGCGCGCGAGGGAGATCTGGCCGAGCGCGAGGCCGAAGTGGGCCGCGCCCACCGGGAGTGGAGCGCGAAGCTGGAGCAGGTAGCGGCGCTGAGCCGCGAGGAGGCCAAGAAGCTGCTCGTCAGCAGCATCGGGGACGAAGCGCGGCTGGAGGCGCAGGCGCTGGTCCACAACGTGGAAAACGAGGCGCGGCAGACCGCGGAGCGCAAGGCGCGGGCGGTGGTGGTCAACGCCATGCAGCGGCTGGCGTCGGAAACCACCTCCGAAGTCAGCGTCGCGTCGGTGAGTCTGCCCAACGACGACATGAAGGGCCGGATCATCGGCCGCGAGGGGCGCAACATTCGGACCCTGGAGAACCTCACCGGGGTGGACGTGATCATCGACGACACGCCGGAGGCGGTGGTGCTCTCCTGCTTCGATCCGTTGCGCAAGGAGACGGCGCGGCTGGCCCTGGAACGGCTGATCGCGGATGGACGCATCCACCCGGCGCGGATCGAGGAGATCGTGCGCAAGGTGCAGCGCGACCTGGAAAAGTCGATCGAGGAGGACGCCGAGCGGGTGCTGCTGGAGTTGGAGATCCCCAGCATGCACCACGATCTGGTGATGACGCTGGGCCGCCTGCGCTACCGCACCAGCTACGGCCAGAATCAGCTCGCCCACGCCCGGGAGACGGCGCTGCTGGGGGCGATGATCGCGGCCGAGACCGGCAGCAACATCCAGTTCAGCAAGCGCGCCTCGCTGCTGCACGACATCGGCAAGGCGATCGAGGCGGATGAGGATCTTGGCCACGCGGTCACCGGGATGGAGCTGGCGCGCCGTTGCGGTGAGGACGAGGTGGTGTGCAACGCGATCGGCGCCCACCACTACGACGTCGAACCGCAGGGCGTGGAGGCGATCATCGTGCAGATTGCCGACACCATTTCGGCGTCCCGCCCCGGCGCGCGCCGCGAGTCGCTGGACAACTACCTCAAGCGGCTGGAAAACCTGGAGCGCATCGCCGGCGGCTACCAGGGCGTCGACCGTACCTACGCCATTCAGGCCGGGCGCGAGTTGCGGGTGATGGTGAGCAACGACCGGGTGACGGATGAGGGGGCGCGGGAGCTGGGCCGCCAGATCGCCAAGCAGATAGAGGCGGAGTTGAAGTATCCCGGCCGCATCAAGGTCACCGTGATCCGCGAGACGCGGGTGGTGGAATATGCGCGCTGACCCGCCGCGGGCGGGTGCGGCCGGGGCGGGCGCGCCGGCGCGGGGCGGCCGCCTCTGAGCCTGGAACAGTATCTCGGCGCCGCCGCCGGGGCGGGCGCGGAGGCGGCGCCGGAGCCGTTGCGGATCCTGCTGATCGGCGACGTGGTCGGCCCGGCCGGCATGCGGGCGCTGTTTCTGCATCTCGCCCAACTCAAGAAGCGGCTGCGCAGCGACCTGGTCATTGCCAACGTCGAGAACGCCGCCGGGGGGTTCGGCCTGACCCTGGCGCAGGCGGACGAACTGGCCGGCTACGGCATCGACGTGATGACCTCCGGGAACCACATCTGGCAGCAGAGTGAGATCTGGCCGCGGCTGAAATCGGACGACCGCCTGCTGCGCCCGCACAACTACCCGGAGTCGGTGCCCGGCAAGGGGGTGTGCCTGTGCCCGGCGGGCGGCGTGACCGTGGGGGTGCTGAACCTGGAGGGGCGCGTCGGCATGAGCAACCTGCGCTGTCCGTTCCGGGTGGCGCAGGCGGAAGTGGCCAAGTTGCGCAAGGTCACGCCGCTGGTGGTGGTGGACGTGCATGCCGAGAGCCTCGAAGAGAAGGAGGCGCTGGCGCTGCACCTCGACGGCACGGTGTCGGCGGTGGTGGGTACTCATACCCACGTGCAGACCGCGGACCAGCGCATCCTGCCCGGCGGGACCGCCTACCTGACCGATCTCGGCATGACCGGCCCGCGCGGCAGCGTGATCGGCATGAAGGCGGACGTGGTGCTGCGCCGTTCCCTGACGCAGATGCCGCTCAAGATGGAGGTGGACGAAGGCCCCGCCGACATCTGCGGCGCGCTGCTGACGGTGGACCGGACCACCGGCAAGGCCGCCGCCATCGAGCTGGTGCATGAGCGCTCCGAACTGTAACCGGCCGCGGCGTTCGGCGCGGGGAACCCTCCTCGACCGTCTGTGCGAGCTTTACCCGGAGCGCGGGCGCGAGCAGTGGTACGCCGCGGTGGCGTGCGGCGAGGTGCGGGTGGACGGCGAGCGGGTGCGCGACCCGCGGCGCCGGATTGCGGCGGACGCGGTGGTGGAGCAGGCCGCGGAGGCGCCGCTGGCCTCGCGCGCCGGCCACAAGCTGGGCCACGCCCTGCGCCGGTTCGCGGTGCCGGTGGCGGGCCGGGTGGTGCTGGACGCCGGCGCCGCAACGGGCGGCTTTACCGACTGCCTGCTGCGGCACGGCGCGCGCCACGTGCACTGCGTGGACGTGGCGCGCGGGGCGCTGGCCTACCGCCTGCGGCGCGACCCGCGCACCAGCGTGCACGAACGCACCAACGTGATGCACTTGCCCGGCGGCAGCCTGCAGCCGCCTCCCGACGGGGCGGTGTGCGACCTGTCGTTCCGCTCGCTGCGGGGCGCCGCGGCGCGGCTGCTGGGCTTGACCCGCGGCAACTGGTTGATTGCTCTGATCAAGCCGCAGTTCGAGTTGGCGGCCCGGCCACAACGCGGGGCCGGCGCCCGGTTCGACGGCCGGGTGACCGGGAGCGGCGCCGTGGCCGCGGTGGTGGAGACCCTGCTGCGCGATCTGGCGGAGGAGGGAGTGGCGGTGCGGGGCTGCGCGCCGGCGCCGGTGCGCGGCCGCCGCGGCAACCGCGAGGTGCTGGCTTGGTTCACCGGCGGCGGCGGGCGCGTTGCGGCCGCGGCGGCGTGGCCGGCGGCGCTGGCCGGGTTGCGCCGCGAGCTGCGGCAGGCGGCGGCCGGCCCTGAGTTTGGCTACGGCTACGGCGCCGCGCCGGCCACCACCGCGGCGCGGCTGATCGGCTCGCCGACGTAGGTGCCCTCGGAGCCGAGGAAGTCGACGCGGCGGCCATCGATGAGGAGTTGCACCATCTCCACGCCGGGGAATTCGGTGGCCGACAGCACGAGCTGGCGGAGTTGGGCGTCGAACCCCGCGCGGCCCAGCGGGTTGAAGCGGAAGCTCTCGCTGACGTCGACGTAGGCGATCCGTTCGCGCACGGAGACGCCGTTGAGGGTGGCAGCAGGAGGAATCAGCGTGATCAGCCCCCGGTTCAGTTCGCCCGGGTCGGGTCCGGCGAAGAGAGTTTGCAGGGCGGCGGTGAGCGGCGAAGCGGAAGCGTCGATGGTGCGCGTCACGCCGGTGACGGCGATTTCGCCGGCTTCGCCGACCGCGGCGAAGAACAGCCGCCGCTCCGCGCGCGCGGGCGGCGCCGCATGCGCCGCGGGAGCCGTTTGCAGTTCCGGCGCGCCAGCGTCCGCAGGCGGCGCCGGCTCGGCGGTTGGCCGCGGCGCTGCCGGCGCTTCGTTGGGCGGCTCGGCGGGCGGTTCGGGGGGCGCTTCGCTACGCGGTTCGGCGACCACTTGCGGGGCGGCGGTTTCCGGCGGCGCCTGGGGGCTGGCCGCCGGCTCCGGCGCTGCCGGCGTCTCCGCGGGAGCGGGCGGTTCGGGCGGCGGTGCCGCTTGCGGCGGGCCTCCCACCGCGCCGTCGACGCTGCGCTGCAGCACGGCCAGCAGCTCGGTGCGGTCCAACACGTCGCGGATGGCGGTGCGGTTGGAGAGGAACATCACCAGGACGAGGAGGAGTAGCGTGATCCAGACCAGGACGCCGAGCGGCGCTTTTTTCTTCGGTGCCGAGCGGCGGCCACTGCCGCGGCTGGTGCTGCGGCGGCTGGTGCCGCGGCCTTGCTTGCGGGTCTTTTTGCGCGCCATACCGGTCCCGGAACTTGTGGGCGTCCCGATGCCCTCTAGATCGGCACAGCGGCCCCTCACGTTGAACGGGCGGCGCGCCGTTGACCCGGCGGCGCGCTTCGTGGTGGGCTGAGGCGGCACGGCATGGCAGCTACCCCGTCCCGGCCGCTGGTGGTCATCGTGGGACGTCCCAACGTGGGCAAGTCCACCCTCTTCAACCGTTTGCTGGCGCGTCGCCGGGCCATTACCGCGGCCACGCCGGGGGTTACCCGCGACGTGGTGGAGGAGCAGGTGACGCTCGGCGGGGTTGCGGCGCGGCTGACGGATACCGGCGGCATCGGCGCCGCGCCCGATGAGCTCGGGCGCACGGTGGGGGAGCGCGCCGCGGCGGCGGCGCAGGCCGCGGCCGCGGTGCTCCTGGTGGTGGACGCCGGCGGCCTGACGCCGGAGGACGAACAGCTTGCCGAGCGGCTGCGGGCACTGAGCGAGCGCGTGGTGCTGGTGGTGAACAAGGTCGATCACGCCGCCCGGGAAGCCGCGGTGTGGGACTGCTACCGGCTGGGCTACGAGCCGGTAGTGGGAGTGTCCGCGGCGCACGGGCGCAATGTGGCCGGCCTGCACGCGGCGCTGGCGCCGCTCCTGCGGCGCCCGGCGCGCGCCGGGGCGGCGGCGGCGGACCCGCCAACCCCGCCGACGGTACGGCTGGCGCTCGCGGGCAAGCCCAACACCGGTAAGTCGACGCTGCTCAATCGACTGCTCGGCGAGGAGCGGGCGCTGGTCGACGCCGCCCCCGGCACCACCCGCGATCCGCTTGCCGGCCGCTTCACCCACGCCGGGGTCGAGCTGGAAGTAATCGACACCGCCGGGATGCGGCGCCGCTCCAAGGTGGCGAGCGACGTGGAGTACTATGCCGTGAACCGCACCGCGGCGATGCTGGGCGAGGTGGACGTGGCGGTGCTGCTGGTGGACGCCGGCGCCGGCCTGGCGGAGCAGGACAAGCGCATCGCCGGCCTCGCGATCCGCCGCGGCGTGGCGGTGCTGGTGGCGTTGGGCAAGTGGGACCTGCTGGACGCGCAGCCGAACCTGCTCACGGCGATGGTGGACCGGATCCGGTTTCAGTTTCCGATCATGCACTTTGCGCCGGTGCTGCCGGTGTCGGGCCGCACCGGCTACGGGGTGGGGGCGCTGCTCGGCAAGGTGGTGGAACTGCATCGCCAGCTCCATCAGGCGGTGCCCACCGCCAAGCTCAACCAGGCGCTGGCGCGCTGGGCGCAGGAGTACGTGCCCACGGTCCGCGGGCGCGAGGTGCGGGTGCGCTACGCCACCCAGACCGGCACCGGCCCGGTGCGCTTCGTGTGCTTCCTCAACCAGGTGCGCGGCGTCGGCCCCGGTTACCGGCGCTTCCTGGAGAACCGCATCCGCAGCGAATTCGGCTTTGCCGAGGTGCCGCTGAGCGTGGAGTTGCGCGCCAGCTCCGGGCGCAGCCGGTGAGCCGGCCGCGGCGGCGCCGCTTCGGACAAGCCGCGGCGCGCGTGCTACGATACGGCGCGTGAGCGACGCGGACGCCGCCTTCGCCTCCCGGCGAGCCACCCTGGAGCAAGCCGGCCAGGGGCACTTGTTCGCCGGCTGGGAGCGGCGCCCGCCGGCGTTGCGGCGGCGCCTGATCGAGTCGCTGGCAGACCTGGACCCGGACCGGCTGCGGCGCCTGCAGGAGCTGTTGCGCCGCGCCGGCGGCCCCGCCGCGGCGCGCCCGGCCGCGCCCGCGGCGCCCGCTCCGGCCCCGGTGCGGGTGCCCGCCGCGGCCGCAGCCGCGTGCTGGGCGGCGCGCGGCTGCGAGCAGCTCGCGCGCGGTTCCTGGGCCCTGCTCACGGTGGCCGGCGGCCAGGGCACGCGCCTCGGATTCGACGCTCCCAAGGGGATGTTTCCGGTCACCCCGATCCGCCGCGCCACCCTGTTCCAATTGTTTGCGGAGAAGCTGCTGGCGGCGCGCGCGGCCTTCGGCGCCGCGGCTCCCTGGTTCATCATGACCAGTCCGCTCAATCACGCCGTCACCGCCCGCTACTTCGCGGAGCATGACCACTTCGGGCTGCCGCAAGCCGACGTGCGCTTGTTCCAGCAAGGCACCAACCCGGTGCTCTCCGCGGCGGGAGACCTGCTGCTGGCCCCCGACGGCGGGCTGCTGCTGAGCCCGGACGGCGCCGGCGGGGTGTTCGCCGCGCTGCAGCGCGCCGGCCTGATCGACGCGGCGCGCGCCCGCGGCATTACCCACCTGTTTTACTTTCAGGTGGACAATCCGCTGGTGACGGTGCCGGACGCCGCCTTCCTCGGCGCCCACCTGGAGGCCGGTTCGCAGTTCTCCACCAAGGTGGTGGCCAAGCTCCACGCCGGCGAGCGGGTAGGGGTGGCCGCACTGGTGGAGGGGCGGCCCGGAATCGTCGAGTACTCCGACCTCGACCCGGCGCTGGCGGCCGCGCGCGCGCCGGACGGCGAGCTGCGCTTTCGCTACGGCTCAATCGCCATTCACCTCATCGACGTCGAGTTCGCCGCCGCCCGGGGCGCGGCCCTGCCGGTGCACCTGGCCCGCAAGCGGCAGCCGGTATTGCCGCCGCAAGCTGCGTCCGGCGCCGCGGAAGCGGCGGAGCAGGACGTGGTCAAGTTCGAGCAGTTCGTATTCGACCTCATACCGCAGGCGCCGGGGGCGCTGTTCTACGCGGTCGACCGGGCCGAGGAGTTCGCGCCGTTGAAGAACCGCACCGGCGCCGATTCGATCGCCACCTGCCGCGCCGGGCAGATCGCGCGCGACCGCCGCTGGCTGCGGCAGTGCGGCGTGCAGGTGACCGAGCGCGCCCGCGACGGCGCCCGGCTGGCGCTGGAAATCACCCCGCGCTACGCCGCCGACCGGCAAACTCTGCAGCAACGCCTTCCGGCTGCCGTTACTAGGATGGACGACCACACCCTGCTGGATTGCTGATTCCGCCCCCTTGCGGGGGCGCTCCGGCGCCCGGCGCCGTGGCCGTTCACGTGAGGAGGGCAAGTCTGCGTTCAATCGTGCAGCCACCGCGCCGAGTCAGCCCGCGCCGCGGGCGCGCCGTATGCCGCTGGCTGACCGGCATCTTTGCCGCCGTCGCCTTGCAGGCCGGCGCCGCCAGCGCCGAGCGCAACCTGTTCAACGAGGCTGAGCAGCGGTTCCGCGGCGGCAACTACGCCTTTGCCCTGGAAGCCTACGAGGACTTCCTGGAGCGCTACCCGCTGTCCGAGTTCGCCGCCGACGCCACCTACCGGGTAGGCGTGGCGCAGGTGCAGCTCGAACGCTACAACGACGCCATTGCCACCTTCGAGGAGGTGCAACTGCGCCACCGCGGCACCCGCTACCTGGCGTTCGTGAACTTCTGGGCCGGCGTGGCGCTGTACGAACTGGAACAGTTCGACCGCGCCTCGGCCAGCCTGCGGGCGTTCGTGGCCGAGGCGCAAGACCCCGACGAATCCGACCTGTTCCCGCGCGCGCTCCTCTACCTGGCGCTGGCCGACATCGCGATCGGCGATCTGGGCGGCGCCGCGGGGGCGTTGGAACGGCTGCGGGAGCGCGCCGCCACCGCCGGCTCGAACGAGTTCGGGATCGTTCTGCTCGGCTACGTGTACGCCGTGCAGGGGCGCCACGACGAGCTGCTGCGGCTCATTGAAGAGTATCCCCCGGACGGGATCGACCCGCGCTGGCGGTTTCAGTACCTGGCCTACCGCGCCGAGGCCTACTGGCAGCTCGAACGCTACGCCGCGGCGGAAGCCGACTACACCGCCATCAACGAGGCCGAAGAGGTGGATGACGGCATCGCCTCCGTCGCCCTGCGCCGGCTGTTCATCCTTGCCGAGCGGCGCGGCGACTTCGACCGGATGGACTCGGTGACGCTGCGCGCCGAGTGGCGCTTTCGCGACTCGCCGCAGCAACTCGCCAACTTCTGGCTGCGCCTCGGCATCGAGAACCACCGCCGCGGCAGTCACGAGTTGGCCCGCTTCTTCCTGAAGCGCGCCGCCGACCTGGGCGCCGACAGCGAGGTGGGCAACTCCGCGGTCCTCTATCTGGCCGAAACCTATCTGAGTGATCCCGGCGCCGGCGGGCTGGAAGAAGCCGCGCAGGTGCTGGCCTCGCACCAACTGCAGGAGGGCGGCCGCTGGCCGGTGGTGCTGCGCCTCGGCGACGTGATGTTGCGGCAGGAGGACTACGCCGGCGCCGCGCAGCAGTACGAGACCTACATGGCCACCGCCGACCCCGCCGCCAACCCGGAAGAGGTGGAGCACGCCCGTTACCTGCTGGCCTACGCCCGCTACCGGCAAGGCCGCTACGAAGACGCGTTGCGCGAGGTGCGCGCAATTACGGCGCAGGCGGACGCCGCAGGCGGCCCGCGCGCGGGCGACCTGCGGCGGCTGCAAACGGTGCTGCTGTGGCGCACCGGGGAAACCGCGGAGGCGGAACGTAGCGCCCGCAGTTACGTGGACCGCTTCCCGGACGACGTACCGGCGCGGGTGGACCACATGCGCCTGCTGTACCGCCTGGAGCAGTGGCAGGATCTGCTGGCCGCGGCCAACGCGCTCAACGAACGGGTGCCGGGGCTGCGGGTGCGCGCCCCGCGCGCCTTCGTGCTGACCGCCTATCTGCAGGGATTGGCCTACGTGGCGCTCGGCGAGCACGCCGCGGCGGCCGACGCGCTGGCGGTGGTGACCCGCGACCTGGCGGAACGCCAGGGCATGGGCGACATCGTGCCGTACGCGCAGTACTACCGCGCCGCGGCGCACTACCGGCAGGGCGCGTACGACCTGGCCGGAACGCTGCTGGCCGACCTGGACCGGCAATTTCCGGGACACGAGCTGCAGGATCACACCGCGTTCCTCGCCGGCCAGGCCGCCTTCAGCACCGCCAGCTACGTGGCCGCGGCGGCCTCCTTCCTGCGCGCCGCCCAAGGTGACCAACCGCGCGCCGCGCGCGCCGGTCTGTTTGCCGGCCGCAGCCTGGCCAACGCCGGTGACCTGCGCGCCGCCGAGCGCCAGTACCGGGCGGTGGCGGAGCGCTTCCCGCGCTTTGCGGAGGCAGCCGACGCGACCTTCGAGCTGGCCGGCGTGCTGGCGCTGGATGGACGCCTGCAAGCCGCCGAGCGCGCCTACGCCGACGTGCTGTTCAACCATCCGGCCAGCCCGCTGGCCGAGGACGCCGCGTTCCGCCGGGCGGAGCTGCTGCTGGAGCAGGACTCCGCGGCCGCGGCGCGCGACGCGTTCGCCGTGTACCGTTCGGAGTACCCGGAGGGCCGCTTCCGCGACGGCGCCTTGTACTGGGGCGGGGTGGCGAGCAGCCGCGCCGGCGAGTCGCAGCGCGCCATATTGCTGTGGGAGTTGTTGATCGAGGAGTTCCCGGACAGCACCTTCCGCCCCAACGCGCTGCTGCAGACCGCGGAGGGGTTCGCCGCCCAGGGCGACTATCAGCCGGCGATCGCCTACCTCAGCGAGCTGGCCGGCCGCTACCGCGACGAGCCGGTGGGCCGGCTCGGCGAGGCGCGGTTGCGGGAGCTGCGGCTGGTGGCCTCCGGCGCCTCCGAGGAAGAGGCGTCGCTGATGACGGTGATCAGCTCCGGCGGCGTGGACACCCGCGACGGGCGCGACGCGATGTTGGAACTGGCCCGTATCTACGTGTTCGACGTGGACCAGCCGAAGGCGCTGGCGCTGGCGATGTTGACGGACGTGGCCGAGTTCCGCGACGACCCCGAAACCGCGGCCCAGGCCGAGTTTCTGGCCGGCGAGTACTACCGGCGGACCGATGACCCGGTGTCGGCCACCGACCACTACCTGGAGGCGGCGCTGCTGGCGGAGAGTGACCGCGAGCTGGTGGCCCGGTCGATGCTGCGCGCCGCCGAGGTGCTGCTGGTGATCGGGCGGCGCGCCGAAGCCGGCGGCCTGGTGGAACGGCTGCAGGAGTCGTTCCCGGACAGCGACTGGGCGCGGCAGGCCGCGGCCCTGCTGCGGGGAGCGAGTTAGGCCATGCCGCGGCGGCGCTTCCACGTTCTCGGCAGCCGCATCGCCGGCGGCTTCCTGGCCTGGATCATGCTGGTGGCGGCGCCGGTGAGCCGGGTGGCCGGCCAGCAGGACGTGGGCGAGGTGGACGACGAGGACATCGTCCTGCCGACGGTGGTGCTGGAGCTGGACGAACCGGGCGCGGACGGCCTGGAGGTGGCCCTGCCGCTCGACATTCAGGTGGTTGCGCCGGAGATCTGGCCGCCGCTGCCGGAGGCGAGCGAGCTGGACATCGACCTGCGCACTGCGGTGGCGGCGCCTACCCTGGAGTTCGCGCCGGCCGCGGTGGAGGGGCTGGCGCAGACGCTGGTGGCGGAGGCCTACGTGAGCGTCGGCACCACCATCAGCACCGACGAGGATCTGCGTGGGCTGCCGCTGGCGCAGTTGGACAGCGGGCTGTCGGTGCTCGGCAGCGGCTCGGGCAGCGACTTCGCGCTGGCGTTCACCCACAGTCTGCGCGACGGGGTGCGCAATCACCGCCGTCCCGGGGAGGGCGCCAACACCCAGCGCCACGCGCTGTCGGGGTCCATTGCGTTCGGCCTCGGCCCCGGCCAGCTCGACGTCGACGCGAGCATCGTCAACTCCGAGCAGGGGTTCGGCGCCCTGTGCCGTGATCAGGCTCGGAATCAGGCCGAGCCTCCCGAGGTCTGCAAAGACAAGTGGCAAGCGAAAGAAGTAGACGGGGAGACGCGCCGCAACTCGGCCGAGTCGCAGGCGGTGGCGGCCGCGGCCAGCTATCGAGTGCCGCTGGGCGATCAATTCGAGCTCACCACGGCGGTCGATTTGCGCTCCGAAGCCACCACCCTGACCGGCCGCAACGCCGAGACTCACTCCGAGCTGTCGGCGGCGCCGGAACTGACGCTCGATTGGAACCTGGACCCGGTCGACCTGCAGTTCAACGCCCGCTATCGGATACGCCCCTACGAGGAGTTCGGCCCCGAGCCAAAGGATAAGCGGTGCCCCGATTCGGACGACTTCTGCACCCGTCACAACCTGCACGCGGGCGTGACCGGGGCCATCGACCTGGGCGGTCAGATGGGATTGGAACTGTCGCTCGCCTGGTCATGGCGCCACGATCGGGAAACTCAGGCAACAAACGTGCAAGGGCAGTATGGCGGTCACCGCTTCGTGCCGCAGGCGGTGATCAGCGGGACCCCCGCTTCCTGGTTCACCTTCCGCGTGGCCGGTGGCTACGAGGTGCGCGAGCTCGGCGTGGCGTCGGTCACCGACCGCTTCCGCTACGTGGAGCCGACGCGGGTGGTAGACGACGACGGCTGGTTCGCGTTCGGGCGCGCCCAGTTCGGATTGGGCGAGCTCACCGGGCTCAGCGAATTGGCCATCGTGGCCACCACCCGGCTGGCCAGTCACTCGCGGGCGCTGGCGCCCTCCGAACTGAACGATCGGAACCTGTATCGCCTCAACCAAGAGCCATTCGACCTGAGCGTGGTGCCGGGCCTCGGACTCAGCCTGGGCCTGGGCGACGTGGTGGAGATCCGCGCCAACGTCAGCGGCGAGGTGATGACCGCCGACGCCCCCAGGTTCACGCCGCAGGTGCAGTCGGAGTTGGAGGTGGAGGCGCATACCCCGGACGGCGGCCTGGGAGTGCGCCTCAACGCCACCATGGATTCCATAGAGGAACTGGGCGGGTTGCAGACCCCGGAGGTGGAAATCGAGGGCCTGTGGCGGGAAGGCGCCACGACGGTCACGGTGACCCTGACCGACCTGCTGGAGCTGGCGAGCGCCGGGCGCAAGGACTGGGCGCCCTATCTGCGGCCCGGCTTTGGCGCCGCGGTGTCGGTGCAGTTGGCGTTGTAGGGCGGCGGCCCAGCTACCGAGAATTGTAGCGTGGAGACGATCTTGGAGTTCATCCAACTACAGTTAATCGAGAAGGGCGGCGTGGTGATGATGTTGATCGTCCTGCTGTCCGTCATCGCCGCGGTGATCGTGATCGAGCGCCTGCTCTACTTCCGCAGCCGCCGCGCCGACGAGCAGAAGCTGCTGCAGCGGCTCACGGCGACGCTCCGCAAGGGGCACTACGAAGAGGCGCTCGCCATCTGCGAAGATCATCCCTCCGCCCTGGCGTCGCTGATGCAGGTGGGGATCAACCACCGGCACTCCCCCACCACCGAGCTGCGGGAGGTGATCCTGGACGCCGCCAACATGGAGATCCCCAAGGAGGAACGGTTTCTCTCCGCGCTCGGCACCATCGCCAACATCGCGCCGCTGCTGGGTCTGCTGGGCACCGTAACCGGCAACATCCAGGCGTTCGGCGTACTGAGCGGCATGGGGTCGGTCGGCGACGCCGCCCTGCTGTCGCGCGGCATCTCCGAGGCGCTGCTGACCACCGCGGCCGGCATCATCGTCTCGATTCCGGCGATCATCTTCTACAACTTTCTGGTGAGCAAGGTGAGTCACCGCATGATTCGCCTGGAGCACCGCGTGAGTGAGCTGATCGCGATGCTGGTCGCGGCCGAGCAGGCCGCCGCCGAAGCCGGGCACCCGGTCGGTGGCGAAGCTGAAGCTGCGCCGGCGCAACCGGCGGCCGCGGGCGCGCAGCCGGGCCCCGCCCCGCAGCAGCAGGCGCCGGCGGCTCCGCAGGCTCCGCAACAGCAGGCGCCGGCCGCCCCGCAGCAGCCGGCCGTTCCACAGCCGGCGCCGGCCCCGCAGCATGCGCCCCCGGCTCCGCAACCGGCGCCGGCTCCCCAGGCCCCGCAGCCGGGCGTGGCGGTGCCGCAACCCGGCTACGCGGCCCCGCATCCCGGTTTCGCGGCGCCGCAGCCGGCGGCCCCGCATCCCGGCATGGCGCCCCATCCCGGGGTCACCCCCCATCCCGGCGTGGTGCCGCAGCCCGGCTACGCGGCCGCAGCTCCCAATCCGGGGGTGGCAGTGGCGCAGGCCGCGGCCCCGCAGCCGGGCGTGGCGCTGGCCCATCCCGCCGGCGTGGCCGCGGGCGGCAACGGCGCCGCGCCCGCCCGCGCGGCGGCAGCACGGTGAAGGCGCGCCGCGGCCTCAAGCCGCAGACCAGCGTCAACCTGGTGCCGATGATCGACGTGGTGTTCCAGCTCGTGATCTTCTTCATGGTCTCCACCACGTTCAAGGTGGTGCCCGGCATCGAACTGGACCTGCCGGCCTCGAAGACCGCCGAGCCGGTCGCGCTGACGCCGCTGGTGCTCTCCATCGGCGACCGCGACGAGATCTACGTGAACGAGCGCGAGGTGACCATCGGCGGCCTGGACGCGGCGGTGCGCGAAAACATCGGCGCCGAGGCCCCGGCTGAGCATCCGGTGGTGATCGAGGGCGACGCCTCGGTTCCCTACGATTTGATGATCGACGTGCTCGACGTGCTGCGCGTACTGGGCTTCCGGAACATGAGCCTGCGCACCCGCGACTCGAACGCGCCGCTCCCCGGGAGGTCATGACCACCACCGCCGCGTTCGACTGGCGCGACGCGCGCCTGAACGCGCGGCTCAGGGTCGCCCTGCTGGCGGCCCTGAGCCTGCACGCCGGCATCCTCGTCGCGGTGGTGCTTCGCGCCGCGGCGGCGGACCCGCCGCGCCCCCCCATCACGATTCAGTTGCAGCCGCTGCCGGAGCCGGAGCCGGTAGCGCCGCCGGAGCCGGCGCCGGCGCCCAAGCCGGCTCACAAGAGCGCCGCGGCGCCGAAGGCGGAAGCTCCGGCGCCGGAGCCGGCGCCCACGCCCGCGCCGACGCCCACCCCGGCCCCCGAGGCGCCGGTGCCGACCGCCGAGAAGCCGGTTCCGCAACCCGTTTCGCAGCCGCTGCCGACCCCGCCCGCCCCGTCCGAGACGCCGCAGCCGGCCGCGGCCCCGCTGCCGCCGGCCCCCGAACCGGCCGCGGCGCCGCAGCCCGCCCCGGCTCCGGTGGTGGCCAACCGGCCGCCGCCGCCTCCTCCGGTAACGCCGGCCGCGGCGGCGGCGGCCGCTCAGCAGCTCGCCCGCGCGGCGCTGCGGACGCTGGCGCCGACGCCCGACGCCGGCGACGAGCCGACCGACTTCGGCGCCCCGGTAGCGGCCCCGGCCGACGCGCCGCCGGCGCCGGTGGTGGCCGCCACCGAGCGCCCCTCGGTGGGGGCGCCGGCGGCGGACTACGACGAGACCTCGAACGCGCGCCGGGTCGCCGGCATCGACAAGAATCTGGCCGCCGGCAGCCCGGCGCAGGGGAACGCCCCGGCCGCCGGCGTGCTGGCCGCCGGTACCGAGCGCGGCAGTTCGCGCGGCGGCGGTTCCGCCGGCGTGATGTGGGAGGGCGACGGCGAAGGCTGCGGCGAACCGGTGGTGGATCCGCCGCCGGCTACCGGCGGCATCGATAGCGGCGGCATGACCTATCACATCGACGTACAGTTCCGGCTGGACGGCACCGGCTTGGTGCTCAGCCCGCGCATCGTCAAAGGCAGCGGCAACAGCCAGCTCGACAACGCCGTACTCAGCGCCGCGCGCGGCATGCGCTTCGACTGCACCTCCGAAGCGCGCGGGCGCCGTACCTACAAGGTCAACCCCGGCGGCCGCTAACCGCCGGGCGCGACCTGCGGCTGCCGCGGCTCCCGCCCCGGTAGCGGGCTGCAACCGGCGCCGCTTCGTGGTAGGGTTGGCAACGCGAACTACCCGCATGGCGACTCTGCATGGCCCCCCGTTGCGCGCCGTGGTCTTCGACGTCGACGGTACCCTCTATCCGATCCGTCAGATCGTGCGCCGCTCCTGGCCGCTGGTGTGCCGCAACGCGCGCCTGTTCCGCGCCTTCGGGCGCGCCCGGCGCGCGTTGCGCGGCGAGCAGCCCGGCGCCGGGCTGCGCCGGCGGCAGGCGGAGCTGGTGGCCGGCTTCCTGGGCATCGACAGCGCGGCGGCCGCCGCCGCGCTGGAGCGGGTCGTGTACCGGCAGTGGCCGCGCACCTTCCGCCGGCTGCAGCCTTACGCCCGAGTGGCGGCCACCCTGGCGCGCCTGCGCGCCGGCGGGCTGCGCCTCGGCATCGTCTCCGATTCACCCTTCGTCCGCGAAAAGCTGGGCGCGCTGGGCCTGGCCGCCGGCTGGGGCGGCGTGGTGAGCGCCGACGAGGCGGGCGCGTTGAAGCCCAACCCGGAGCCGTTTCTGCTGGTGCTGAAGCGGCTGCAGGTGGCGCCGGAGGAAACCCTGTTCGTCGGCAACAGCTACGCCCACGACGTGGTGGGCGCCCATCACGTCGGGATGCGCGCCGCGCACCTCACGCGCTGGCCGGTGAGCGCGGGCGTGGCCGCGGTGTCGTTTCCCAACTACCGCTGCTTCCCGGAGATACCGCCGTTCGCGGCGGCCGGCGTCGAGTTTGACGGCTTCCGGCAGCGGCAGCTATGATGGCGGCGCCGCGTGCCGGGTCCCTGGGCGCGCGGTATCGGGAGGGGGACGCACCATGTTCTCAGTCGGCAACCTGATCACCCTGCTGGTGGTGGTGGCCATACTCTTCGCCTACCGCTACTTCGACGCGCGGCGCGGGGCGCTGGAAAAGGTCCGGCGCTACGCCGACCGCGTGGCCAAGGGCGTGGCGCAATCGGTCGATCAAAAAGCCGCGGAGGTCCAGGATCTGGCCATTGAGTTGCAGGTCAACCTCAAGACCGGAACCGAGTTGCTGAAGCGGGTGCGCACCATCGCCGGGGGATTGACCGAGCGGGTCGCCGAGGTGGAGCGCCTCGGCGAGCGGCTGCACGCCCACGACGTGACGGTAGCGGAGCTGGCGCGGCGCACCAAGGCCGCGGAGGCCGAGTTGCGGCAGGTGGCAGCGGAGTGCGCCTCCATCCCCACGCTCAAGGATCATCTCGGCGACGTGCGCGGCGCGACCACCGCGCTGGAACTGCGCCTGCGGAGCGTGGCGGCGGCGGTGGCGGAGCTGGACGAGCGCATCGCCGGGTTGCTGGCCCAGCGCGAGGAACTGCAGGGGGTGCACCGCGAACTGGCGCAGGCGCGCGAGCTGGGCAACGACGTGCTGCTCAAGGCGGGCCAGTTGCAGGCCCAGCACCGGCAGGTGGAGGGCATGGACGGCGCGGTCCGCGCCCTGCAGCAGGATCTGGAGCGGCTGCATCCCGGAGTCGGCGAAGTGCGCGCCACGCTGGCGCGGCTGCAGGGCCAGATGCAAAGCCTGGAGGCGGGTTCGGAGCGCGCCGCGCAGGCGCTCGCCGCCCTGGGCAAGATCGATGAGGCAATGGCCGAGGCGGAGCAACGCGCGGCGCGGCTGCAAGTGGCCCGCGAGTGGCTGGCGCGCACCGAAACCCGCCTCGCCGAGGTGGGCGCCGGCGCCGGGGAACAGGTGCGCCTCCTGGAGGCATTGCTGCGCGAGGAGCGCGCCGCGGCCCCGGCCGACAACGGCGCCGCGGCGCTCGGCAAGCGCGACACGGTGCTCAAACTGGCGGCACAGGGCTGGTCGGTGCCGGAGATTGCGCGCGCCACCAAGCTCAGCCGCGGCGAAGTGGAGCTGACCCTGGAAGTGGGGGCGACCGGCTCCCTCGCCGCGCCGCAGCCGGCTCCGTAGCGCCGCGCCCTTGCTGATTCCAGCGCCGTGCAACTGATACCCCTGCCGGACAATCTCGCCGTCAACGTCGTGGTCATCGTGCTGGCCTTCGGCGTGCTCAGCTTCTGCGCCGACTTCCTGGTGGACGGGGCGGTCGGCATTGCGCAGCGGCTGCGGGTGCCCAAGATCGTGATCGGCATCGTGCTGGTGGGCTTCGCCACCACCTCGCCGGAACTCACCGTATCGCTGCTCGCGGCGCTGCGCGGCCACCCGGAGCTGGCGCTGGGCAACGCCATCGGCTCGGTCATCGTCGACGACGCGGTGGCCCTGGGACTGGGCATCGTGGTGGCGCCGGTGGCCATTGCAGTCGACTCCAAGGTGCTCAAGACCACCGGTCTGTTCCTGGCCGCGGTGGCGGTGGTGAGCTTCGCGCTGGCGGCGAACGGCACCGTGTCGCGGTTGGAGGGGGTGGCGCTGCTGGTCATCCACGTCGCCTATCTGACCGCGGTGCTGATCGCGGAGGGGCGCCGCCGGCGGCGGGCGGCGGCGGCGGGCGGCGAGCCGGCGGCGGCCGGCGCCGGCCCGGAGGACGCGGAGGCCGAGGCGGAGGACCACGGTAAGCCGGGCGGGCTCGGTATACAGGTGCTGCGCCTGGCCGGCGGCGTGGCCGGCATCGTGCTGGCCAGCGAGCTGTTGGTGGAGTCGGCCACCTTCGTCGCCCGGGTGGTGGGCGCCTCGGAGGCGATCATCGGCCTGACCATCATCGCCATCGGCACCTCGCTGCCGGAAATCGCCACCAGCATCTCCGCCAGCCGCCGCGGCCACGGCGACCTGGCCCTCGGCAACATCCTGGGCGCCGACATTCTCAACCTGTTGTGGATCATCGGCGCGTCGGCGCTGGCCAACCCGATCCGGGTGGATCGCGACATCGTGTTCTTCTCGTTCCCGTGGATGCTGCTGATCGTCGGCACCATGCTGCTGCTGTGCCGCATCGGCTACCGCCTGCCGCGCTGGAAGGGGCTGCTGCTGGTCGGCCTCTACCTGATCTACCTGACCATGACCATCGTGCTTTTCTACCTGAACGGCGCCTGATCCGGCGCGCGGCTCCGGCGTGGGGGCGGTGCGCGGGGCGAAAATCCTTGACCGCGGCGAAAGCCGGTTATTACTTTAGCGTTGCGCTTCAGCCGCCGGTTTGCAGGCGGGCCTCCGATAGCGCGTTACGCAGTATGACGAAACGTTTCGGCAACGGTGGGTCGCGGGGTGGTCGCTCCGGCCGCGGTAAGCGCCGCAACGAGACCGATCGCGCGGCCGGCGCGGATGCGGGTTCGCCCGCCCCGGCGGACGTAGCGGCGCAAGCGGACGGGGCCCAACCCGAAGGCGCCCACGTTGACGGCGCTGGCGGCGCAGACGCGGCTGCCGGCGCCGCCGGCGAGGCGGGCAATACGGCTGCCGCCACGGCGGACCCGGCTTGCGACCCCGGCGGCGGGGCTGATCCGGACGCGGGCGGCAACGGCGGCGTCGGCAGCGATTCCGGCGCGGCCGAGGCGGCGGCGGACGGCGCCGCGCAAGCCGAGGAGTTGGATCAGCTCCGCGCGCAGGTAAGCGGGCTGCAAGACGAGCTGCTGCGCAAGCAGGCCGACTTCGAGAACTTTCGCAAGCGCATCAACCGGGACAAGGAAGAGGCGATCAAGTTCGCCAACACCGGTCTCCTGCTCGATCTCACCGCCGTACTCGACGACTTCGAGCGCGCCATCTCGGCCGCCGCGCAGAGCGAGGACTTCGCCACCCTGCACAGCGGCATCGAGCTGATCGAGAAGCAACTCTTGAACACCTTGCAGCGCAAGTGGGGGCTCACGCGTTTCGATTCGGCGGGCCAGCCGTTCGATCCCGAGCGCCACGAGGCGCTGGCCACGGCCCCGTCAGCCGACCACGCGGAGACCACGGTAATCGAGGATTACCAGAAGGGTTACACGCTGCACGGGCGCGTCATCCGCGCGGCCCGGGTGCGCGTGGTCACCCCCGCGGCGCCCGCCGCCGGCGATGACGAGTCCACTGCTGCCGGCGACGGCAGCGACGATCCGGAGAAAGGAGCATAGCAAGCATGGGTAAGATCATCGGCATCGATCTCGGTACCACCAACTCCTGCGTTGCCGTCATGGAAGGCAGTGAGCCGGTAGTGGTCCAGAACACGGAAGGTCAGCGCACCACTCCTTCGGTCGTCGCGTTTGCCGACAAGGGGCGGCTGGTCGGGCAGCCGGCGAAGAATCAGATGGTTACCAACCCGGAAAACACCATCTATTCGATCAAGCGCTTCATGGGCCGGCGCTTTGCGGAGGTGCCGGAGGAGATCAAGATGGTCCCCTACCAGGTGCTCGGCTCCGGCAACGACGTGCGCGTGGTGGCGCGCGCCAAGAAGTACTCCCCGCCGGAGATTTCCGCCGCGGTGCTGCAGAAGATGAAGGAGACCGCGGAACGCTACCTGGGCGAAACGGTCACCGAAGCGGTGATTACCGTGCCCGCCTACTTCAACGACTCGCAGCGCCAGGCGACCAAGGACGCCGGCCGCATTGCCGGGCTGGAGGTAAAGCGCATCGTCAACGAGCCGACCGCGGCGGCGCTGGCCTACGGCCTGAACAAGGAGGGCAAGGAGGAGCGCATCGCCGTGTACGATCTCGGCGGCGGCACCTTCGACATCTCCATTCTGGAGCTCGGCGACGGCGTGTTCGAGGTCAAGTCCACCAACGGCGACACCCACCTGGGCGGCGACAACTTCGACCAGCGCATCATCGATTGGCTCATCGACAAGTTCAAGAGCGAATACGCCATCGACCTGAGCAACGACCGCATGGCGCTGCAGCGGCTGAAGGAGGCCGCGGAGAAGGCCAAGATCGAGCTTTCCGGCACCCAATCCACCGAGATCAACCTGCCGTTCATTACCGCCGATCAATCGGGGCCGAAACACCTGCAGTATACCCTGGCCCGCTCCACCTTCGAGCAGATGATCGGCGATCTGATCGAGGCCACCGCGGGGCCGTGCAAGCGCGCGATCAAGGATTCCGGGGTGGACGCCGCGGCGATCGATCAGGTGATCCTGGTGGGCGGTTCGACGCGGATTCCCGCGGTGCAGAAGCTGGTGCAGGAGGTGTTCGGCAAGGAGCCCAACCGCGGCGTCAATCCGGACGAGGTGGTGGCAATCGGCGCCGCGATTCAGGGCGGCATCCTCGGCGGCGAAGTGAAGGACGTGCTGCTGCTCGACGTCACGCCGCTGTCACTCGGCATCGAGACGCTGGGCCGCGTGGCCACCAAGCTGATCGAGCGTAACACCACCATCCCCACCCGCAAGAGCCAGATTTTTTCCACCGCGGCGGACAATCAGACCGCGGTTTCGATCCACGTGCTGCAGGGCGAGCGCGAGATGGCGATCCAGAACCGCACCCTCGGCCACTTTGATCTGGTGGGCATTCCGCCGGCGCCGCGCGGCGTGCCGCAAATCGAGGTGGCGTTCGACATAGACGCCAACGGCATCGTGCACGTGTCGGCCAAGGATCTGGGAACCGGCAAGGAACAGAAGATCCGCATCGAGTCCTCATCCGGTCTGTCGGAGGACGAGATCGACAAGATGGTGAAGGACGCCGAACTGCATGCCGACGAAGACAAGCAGGCCAAGGCGCGGGCGGAAGCGCGCAACGACGCCGACACGTTGGTCTATAGCACCGAGAAGTCGCTGGCCGACCACGGCGACAAGTTGAGCGCCGAGGAACGCAGCGCGGTGGAGTCGGCGCTCGCCGACGTGAAGAGCTATCTGGAAGCCAACGACCCCGAGCAGTTGGATACCGACGAGCTCAAGACCAAGACCGAGGCGTTGCGCCAGGCGGCCTACAAGCTGGCCGAAGAGATGTACAAGAGCGCGGCCCAGGCCGGCGCCGCCGAGGCGGCCGGCCAGGAGCCTCCGGCGGGCGGCGCGGGCGCGGGCGGCGCGGGCGCGGGCGGCGCAGGTGCAGGTGCAGGTGCGGCCGGCGCCAACGGCAGCGGCGGCGAGGCGCGCGGCGCGAACGGCGCGGCCACCGCCAGGGCCCCGGGATCGGGATCTGAAAAGGTGGAAGACGTCGACTACGAGGTAGTGGACGACGACGAAAAGAAATAACCGGGAACTTCCGGTAGGATCGCGGACGGTTGGCCAAGCGGGATTATTACGACGTACTCGGGGTCGACAAGAAAGCCGCCCTCGATGACATAAAGAAGGCGTACCGCAAACTCGCGATCCGCTATCACCCCGACAAAAATCCCGGCGATCAGGCGGCTGAGGAGAGGTTCAAGGAGGCGACCGAGGCCTACGACGTCCTCTCCGACACCCGCAAGCGGGAAGCCTACGACCAGTTCGGATTTGCCGGCGTCGACGGCATGCGCAGCGGCGGACCGCAGGACTTCTCCCACGTATTCCGCGACTTCGAGGACGTTTTCGGCGACTTCGGGGGCATCTTCGACTCGCTGTTCGGAGGCGGCGGGCGGCGGCGGACGCCGGGGGGGCGTCAGGCCGCGGCGCGCGGCGACGACCTGCGCTACGACTTGCGGGTGCCTTTTGCCGACGCCGTGTTCGGCAGCGACGTGGAGATTTCCTTTGCCCGGCACGAGGCGTGCGATCCGTGCCGCGGCACCGGCGCCGCGGGAGGGGCGCGCCGCACCATCTGCCCGAGTTGCGGCGGCAGCGGCCAGGTGCGGCGCAGCTCCGGGTTCTTTTCCATTGCCTCTACCTGTCCGCAATGTGAGGGCGCCGGGGACGTGGTGGAGCGCCCGTGTCAGCACTGCCGCGGCAGCGGCCGGCAGCGCCGCAACCGCCGCCTCAAGATCACCATTCCCAAGGGCATCGAGCCGGGCAAGCGGATCCAGATTCCCGGCGAAGGCGACGGCGCCGGCGGTAATCGGCCGCCCGGCGACCTGTACGTCTACGTGCACATCCAGCCGCACGACCTGTTCGAGCGCCACGGCAACGACCTGTACTGCGTAATCCGGGTGGGTATCGTGCAGGCCGCGCTGGGGGCGGAGGTGGTCGTGCCGACCCTGGATCAGCGCCGGGTCAAGGTCAAGATTCCGGCCGGCACCCAGAACGGCAAGATGCTGCGGCTGCGCAACGAGGGCGTCCCCTACCGGGGCGAGGGGCATCGGCGCGGCAATCTTTACATCCGCGTGTTGGTCAAGGTCCCGGAGAAGATGCCGGCGCGCGCGCGCCACCTGCTGGAAGAGTTCTCCCGCGTCCTGCCGGACGACAACGCTCCGCAGACGGTTCCCTTGGCCGACCTGGAGTAGACTGGCATGCCCCGCGGCGCGGCGGTGGTGGTGAGCGTAGCCGTGGCGGCGCTGCTCGGCGCCCAGATCTTCGTGGCGGCGTTGCGTACGCCGGGGGCGCCGCGGCGCGCCGAGGCGATCTGGTTCATTCTGTTCCTTGGCGTGATGCTCGGCATGGCGCTGACGCCGGCCGCCGGCCCGGCCGGGCTGCCGGCCACCGCGGCGCTGCTGTGGGTAGCGGGCGGCTACCTGACGGCGCGCGACGGCGAGCGCGTGCCGCGCTGGTGGCACCTCGTGGCCGCGGCGGCGAGCGGGGTAGTAGTGGGGGGCTTGCTGGCCGGTTGGTGGGGGAGCTGGCGCTGGCTGCTGCCGATGGCCGCCGCCGCGGCGCTCGCCGTGTACCCGTGGCGGCGCCTGTGCGGGCGCCGCCACCTGCGCAAGGGCGCCGCGGACTGGTACCTGTGCAGCACCGGCCTGCTGCCGGTAGCGGGGGCGCTCGGCGATCAGTTGACGCAGCTCCTCGGCGCCCCGCCGCCGTCGCTGGCGGTGGCCGGCGTCGGCGTGCTGACGCTGGGATCCGGCTACTTCCTGACCGAGTTGAACTACCTGCGCGGCACCCCCGGCAGCCTCGGCGGCCAGATGCGGCGCCTGCAGCGCCTGCGCCGGCGGCTGGAGGACGCCGAGGAGAACCTGTTGCTGCAGAACCGTCTGGAGACCGTGGGCTACCTCACGGCGGGCGTAGCCCACGAGTTCAAGAACTTGCTGGCGCACATCAAGACCACCGCGGAGTGGGGCATGGGCGCCGCCACCCTGGCGGACGCGGCGCGCGCCCTGAGCCTGATTCGCGGTCACGTGGGCGCCGGGGTGGCGGGAGTCAACGAGATGCTCACTACCGTGCTGCGCGGCGGCCCGGAGGCGCCGAGCAAGGTGCGGGTGCGCGCGGAACTGGCGCAGATGCTGGGGATGGTGACCGCCTCCTACCAGGCCGAGCAGGTGACCGTGGAGCTGCAGGTGGCGCCCGACTTCACGGTGGTCACCCGCAAGCGGGAGCTGCTGCTGGCGCTGCTGAACCTGCTGCAGAACGGGGCGCAGCTCACCGCCGAGCGGGTAGCGGGCGGCACGGTGACGGTGGCCGGGCGCGGGGAAGCGGAGCGGTGCGTACTGGAGGTGACGGACGCCGCCGGCGGGGTAGAACCGGATGCCGCCGCGCGCCTGTTCGACTGGGGGTACACCACCGGCGACGGCACCGGTCTGGGCTTGCATCTGGCGCGGCGGCTGGTGGAACGCAACGGCGGCACGCTGACCTACCACGCCGTTCCCGGCGGGAGCTGCTTTCGCATTTCGCTGCCGCGGGAGGCGGCGTGAGGCACGGCGGGGGCGGCCCGCCGTGGCTGAGCCGGGGGGCGCCACGGCTGAGCCGGGAGGCGGCGTGAGCAGCGGCGGGCGGCGCCCGGCGCCGAGGCAGGAACTGTTCGACGAGCAGGGGCGCAGCCGCGGCTTCTACGCGGCGGACAACCGGCTCAACGACCTCACCGGGCGCGAGTGGGTGTACTGGACGCGCTCGGTCATCAACCGGCCTTACCCATTGAACTGCCAGCATGCCCTGCGCGGCCTCCACGGCGGCCAGAAGCCGCCCGACCTGTGCGCGGACCTGATTCGCGTGTTCAGCAAGCGCGGGCAGCGCGTGCTGGACCCGTTCATGGGCGTGGGCGGCGTGCTGCTGGGGGCCGCGTTGGCGGAACGCAGCGCGGTGGGCGTGGAGATCAACCCGCGCTGGATCGAGATCTACCGCGAGGTGTGCCGCCGCGAGGGGCTGCCGGCGATGACCGCCGTGGCCGGCGACGCCGGCAGCGTGCTGGAGACGATCGCGGGGCCGTTCGACCTGGTGTTCACCGACGTGCCCTACTGGAACATGGACGTGGCGAAGCGCTCCAAGGGAGCCTACAAGCGGGTGGGCGAGGCGGCGCGGCCGGTGCGCGCCACCCGGCTGCGCGAGTTCGGCAGCAGCTCCGGCTACGCCGACAAGGCAAGCTGGCTGGCGGCGATGGAGCGGGTGTTCCGGCTGGCGGCAGCGCGCCTCAAGGGTGGCGGCTATCTGCTCTCGTTTATCGGCGACATGTACCACGCCGGCGCCTACCACGCGCTGTCGGCGGAGTTGGCGGCGATGCTCAGCGGCATCGAGCCGCTGGTATGGCAGGCCAATCTGATCTGGTACGACGTATCCAAGAAGCTGCACGTCTACGGCTACCGCTACCGCTTCATTCCGTCGCTGATACACCAGAACGTGCTGGTGTTCCGCAAGCGGGAGACCGGCAGCGCGGCGGTCTCCGGTTCCCGCGGGTAGCCGCGATGCTGTTGTACGGCGTGCATCCGGTGGCCGAGCTGCTGCGCCGGCTGGCCGCGGAGGGAGGCGCGCCGCCGCGCCTGGAGCTGCTGCTGGCGCGGGACAACGCCGCCCTGCGCCAACTGCGGCGCCAGGCGCAGGCGCTGGAGATTCCGGTGCGGGCCGTCTCCGCCGCCGAGCTGAGCGCGCGCTGCGGCAGCCAGGCGCACCGCGGGGCGGCGCTGGTGAGCGCCGGCGGCGGCGGTGGCGGCGGCCGGGCCGTGGCGGCGCGCGGCGCTGAGCGGCCGGGGCTGCGCGCGCACCTGGCGGAGTTGGAGCGGCGGCCGGCGGCGCTGGTGGTGGTGGCGGACGGCGTGAGCGATCCGGTGAACCTGGGCGTCATCACCCGGTGCGCGGACCAGTTCGCGGCCGACCTGCTGCTCATTCCGCGGCGGCGCGCGGCGCGCGTGGGCGACACGGTGATGCGCGTGTCCGCGGGCGCCGCGGCGCACCTGGCCACGGTCTCGGTGGCCAACGTCGCCGCCGCGCTGCAGCAGCTCAAGGGCATCGGCTGCTGGATCTACGGCGCCGACCTGCAGGGCGAAGCCATCGACCGGGTACGGTTTCCGGGGCGCGTGGCGCTGGTGGTGGGGGCCGAAGGGGGTGGCCTGCACGGGCTGGTGCGCAGCCGCTGCGATCACCTGGTACGGATTCCCACCGCCGGCCAGGTCGACTCCCTCAACGTGGGCGTTGCGGCCGGCATCGTGATGTACGAGATTCACCGCCAGCGGCGCGCCGCCGCGGCAGCCGGCCGCTAGCCGGCGCGCCGCCGCCTGGCGGCCGGCGGAGCAGGAGCCGGACATGCTCAAGGTGCCGCAAACCGGCGCTTGTTTTCGCCGGCTTGCAGATGATAGACTGCTCGCCGGTCGTCATGAGTCAGGCCGACGTGCGCATGAGTGTCGAAGAATCGCAGCATGATGGCGGGAACGGACCACGCGTCCCGCCCGGTCGCAGCAGCAACGTCAACCTTACGCGGTGACGGCCCGCCGGCACTCGCGCTACAAGGCCGCCGAAGTACGGGCGGTGGACGCGGCCCGGCGCCGGGCGGTGGCCGCCGGGAGCTTCGGCGCGCGCGCCTGGCGCCGCATGCTCCGGTTCGGCAACCAGAAGTTCACGGTGATGCTGGTGCCGCACTCGGAGCGGAAGGTCGTGAACCTGCAGCTTTCGATGTTCGCGCTGCTGTTCGGCGGGCTGCTGACGGCCGGATTGCTGGCGCTGGTTCTCTCCCTGTCCACCGACTTCACCAGCACGCGCGGGCGGTTACTCAGCGCCAGCCGCTCCCTGGCCGCCAGCGAGACGACCGTCGAGAGCATCGGCGACGAGGTGCGCGATTTGCGGCGCACGGCAACCGACTTCCGCCGCTCGCTGGAGAGCTTGCTGGACGTGGTCGGCGCCGATGCCGCGCGCGGCTCCCTGGCCGGCGAGGCCGGCGGCGACCTGGCCTCGCTGGTGAGCGAGCCGCTGGTGACGGCCGAGGAGGCGCGCAGCCTCACCGAGCTGCGCAGCCTGCGCGCCTACCTGGAGGGCGCGGTCGGCCCGTTGCGCGAGATCGAGAGCGCGTTGGTGGCGCAGCAGGAGCTGTTGGTGGACATTCCCAGCCTGTGGCCGGTGCAGGCCGGCCGGGGCTACGTCACCGCTGACTTCGGCCCCGGCATCCACCCGCTTACCGGGCGCTGGTACATCCACAAGGGGGTCGACATCGCCTGGCTGCGCGGCACCGAGGTGATTGCCACCGCCAACGGCAAGGTGCAGCGCGTGGCCTACGAACCCTACAACCTCGGTCACTTCGTGATCATCAAGCACAAGTACGGCTTCGTGACCGTGTACGGCCACCTGAACCAGAAACCGCTGGTGGCGCCGGGCCAGCAGGTGGAACGGGGGGCGGTGGTGGGCTACCTGGGGAGTACGGGCCTGTCGACCGGCCCGCACCTGCATTACGAGGTGCGCATCGCCGAGCAGGTGGTAAACCCGCGCCAGTTTCTGTCGATCGTCGCCGGCGCGCGCGTCGGCGACGGCGTGGCGGCGCGTCAGGCGGGGCGCTAAGGGGGGCCGGTCAGGCCGCGGCGGGCGGTCGCGGAGCGGCGGCCGCCTGCTGCCAAGCCGCCACCTGAGCGCTGATCGCCTCTCGCGCCTGCGCCAGCACCTCGGCCACGGCGCGCCGGTCCAACGCCGGCGGGTGGACTTGCAGCACCTTGACCCGATAGTGCACCCCGGTGAGGTTGCCGAGGGCGTGCAGGCGCGAGATGGCGCTGCCGCCGTCCAGCGCCGCCACCACAATCGGCAGCCGCGCCTGTTCCGCCAGGATGCGCAGGCCGGCGCGGTGGAACCGCCCCACCGTGCCGTCGCGGGAACGCGTCCCCTCGGGAAACAGCGCCAGGCTGCAGGGAGGAAACGGGGAGCCGGGGCGGGGCCGCCGGTCGAGCCGCGCCAGCCGGTGCAGGGCGCGGCGGGTGCGCTGCTGCGCGCCGCGGCGGTCGATGATGGCGTGCTCGCCGTAGCGCAGGCACTTGGAGAGGGTGGGAATGCCGCGCTGCAGCGAGCGCTTGGCCACGAACTTCAGCGGGTGGCGGGGGAACGCCGCCACCAGCATGAGGATGTCGGCCAGACTCTGATGGTTGGTCAGCAGAATGAAGCGCCGCGGCAGTGAGCCGGCGCGGCCGGTATGGAAGGAGTACCGCAGGCCGCACAGGCGCTGCACGGTGGCCAGCATGCGGCGCCCCTGAATCGCCATGAACCGCTCCACCCGCTGGCGGCGCTGCGGCAGCCAGCGCAGCACCAGGGCGAGGCGCAGCTCGTTGAACAGGAAGATGGCGATCAGATAGAGCAGCGCCGCGGCGGTGGCCCCCGGCAGCGGGCGCGCGGCCGGCGCGGCGGGCGCCGCCATCAGCCGGCTGCCGGGGCGGGGGCGGCGCGGCGGAACAGGTCCGGCAACTGCGCGCCGCGGATTACCCGCACGCCGCAGCGCCGCAGGCGCTCGGTCTGCGCCAGCCAGTGCGGCAGCACGTAGCCCCAATCGGCAAGGTAGGTAGCGACGCGCGGGTCGTTGTTGCCGAGCAGGTGATCGAGCTGGTCCTCGACGAACAGGGCGCGCCCGCCGGGCAGCGGGTCGAGCAGCGTTGCGATCACGTCCAGCTTGCGGGTGTCGCTGGCGTCCGGGTTGCTGGCGGCGTGCAGCACGGCCGCGTCCGGCAGGCGGATGGCGTTGGCGCGCAGGATCTCGCGCACCAGCGGCGCCGCCTTGGTGGAGAGGATGCGCACGTTGCTGAGGTCGCACCGGGTGAGCAGGGCGAGCACGTGGGGATAGATACGGTTGAGGGCCAGCCAGCCGGCGCGGTCGCGCTGCAGGAAGCGCTCGCGGGTGGCGGCCATGGCGCGCTTGTAGGCGGCGACCCGCGCGCTGCCGAGGGCGCCGCGGCAGCCGTCGAACGCCTCCTGGGTCGCCGGCGCGCGGAACTGCGGCCGCGCTTCCTCGCGCGCGAGCAGGTGCTGAATCACCACGTAGTCTTCGCCGGAGCGAATCAGGGGCCGCAGTTCGCGGAACCGGCGCCGGGCGCGCAACGTGATCCGTTGCGGGCCGCGCGGCGGCGGCGGCTCGCCGGCGGCGCCGCGCATGCACAGCTCGCGGTAGGTGAGCCAGCTACTGGCGAAGCACTCGCGCTCCGAGTCGCACACCACGCCGTCGAAGTCCAGGATCAGGAGGCAGCGGCCGCCCGCGCCCCCGGCCTCCGCAGCGGCGCCGGCGCGCGCCTCAGCCGTCGACCAGGTGCAGCGTCTCGCCGGCATGATCCACGTACAGGATACCCTCGGCCTCGCGGCCGCGGTAGGCGTTCGGGTCGACCGTAGCCGGGTCGAGGTAGCCGAGGTTGACGCGCCGGCACGTCTCCGCGCTCAGCCCGGTGGCGAGGGTCACGTTGATACGCGGCCGCTCCACTCCGTCCCGATAGCTGCCTTCGCCCTTCACCAGTGCGGAGTGGGCCAGCACGCCGCGCGGCAGGTGGCGGAACTGCTCCATGCGGCCCAGGTAGTACTCGGCGACGTGGTAGCCGGTCTCCTCCAGGTAGCGGCCCCAGGTGCGCGACAGCTCGCGGATATGCGGCCCGTACACGATCAGGGTCCCGCCGTCGGCCACCACCGGCTCCAGCTTGTACATCACCTTGCCGCCCACCCACATCTCGTCGTACATCGCCGGCGCGTGCCCGAACACGGTGTGGAAGGGACGCGGCTTGCGCACCACGTGCACGCGCGCCGAGTGCGCCGCGGCTTCCGGCCACGCCTCCTCCGGGGCGCCGGCGTAGAGGCCCTCCAGCCCGCCGCCGGAGGTCACCACCATGGCGATCAGGTGGCGCGGCACGTCCACCATCTCGGCGGCGCGCTCCACCACCGCGCGGGCCGGCGTGTCGCGGCGGCCGATGGTCTTGCGGCAGGTGATCACCGCCGACAACCAGTGGAAGAAGTCGAGGAACTCGCCGCCCGAGATGCCCGGGAACAGATACTTGTGGCCGCCGGAGAAGCCCACGATTTCGTGCGGGAACACCGGCCCCACGATCAGGATCAGGTCGTAGTCGAAGATGGCGCGATTGATGGTGACGTCGATCGCCTCGGCGAACAGCCCGCCGGTGAGGTCGGCGACTTCGCGCTCCTCGAAGCGCCCGATCCGCACCAGCGTGTCGGGCCGGTCCCAGCGGTGATTGAGGAACCGGGAGTTGGCAAAGTCGCGCTCCTTCGCGGCCGCGGACACCCCGTACAGGTCGAGAATCGCCTGCTCGCTCATCACCGGGTGGGTGCCCAGGGCCACCATGTAGTCCAGCCGCGCCGCGCGCCGCCCGATCACCTGCTGCACCGCGCGCATCAGGAGCGGCAGCGGCGCGCTGCGGGTGGCGTCCGGGGTGAGCGCCAGCACGCGCCGGTTTTCCACCAGGTGCGCCGGCGTCCCGGCTTCGATGCGCGCGCGCACGGCGGCAAAGTCCCACCCCGCGGCGGCGCCGCTGCTCCGTTCCGCGGTTTCGAGTTGCGCCATCGCGCTGCCTCCTCTCGTCTCGCTCAGCCGGCGCCCGGGCCGGGGCCGGCGGGCGCGGCCCAGGGCGGCTCCGCCGGCAGCAGCCGCTCGAACTCCCGCACCCGCGCCGCCTCGTACTCGCCGGCGTAGGTGCCGGCGAGGAACCGATCCAACGCCTCGTCCTGCAGCCGCTGCCACGACGCCTCTTCCGCGCCCGGCGCGATGGGGAAGAACAGCGCCCCCACCGCCTGCGCCGCGCGCCGGTCGCCGGGGGCGTCGCCCACCATCAGCACGTGGCCGGGGGCGTACTTGCCAGCGGCGGCCAGCTTGAGGTGTTCGCTCTTGCTGCCCAGCTCCTGGCCGGCGATCACGCGGACGTAACGGTCGAGGTCGTGCTCCTCCCACTCCCGCTGCAGCGCGGCGCCGGGCGTGGCCGACACCACCACCACGTCCGCCTGCTCCTGCAGCCGCCGCAGGATCGGTTCCACCCCCGGGAACGGCGGGACGCCCTGCACCATGCCGGCGACCGCTTCGTTCACGGCGTTGGACCAGTCGAGCACCCGGCGCAATTCCGCGTCGCCGCTCTCCCGCACCGCCGCGGTGAGCTCCGGGTTGGCCAGGCTGGGGGCGCTCTCCGCCCACGCCCGCAGGCGCGGCAGGCGCGGCACCTCCACCGCGGCGCGCCGCACCTCGGCGCGCTCGGCCAGCAGGTCCATCACCTTGAGCAGCGCCGGGAACCGGTTCGCGCCGCGCCACTGGGAGTAGAGATTGACGAACTCGGCGGCCTCGCGCGCGTACTTCGAGATCGGCTGCAGCCGGAAGTGGCGCACGGTTTCCGGGATGAAGCATTCCTTGTGCTTCAACTCCATGCTCGGAAAGGCGCAGCCGTCGGAGTCGATGCCCACGAAGAAGGTATGTTGGGGCTGCAGGTCGCGCAGCGCCCGGTCGCCGGTGCTCGTCATAGTGCCCTCTCAGGGTAGCTCATACGTTGTCGATCAGATAGCCGCCGTCGATGGGAATGGTGACGCCGGTAATGAAGCCGGCGGCCTGCGCGCTGGCCAGGAACAGGGCGGCGCCGGTCATTTCCGCGGCGTCGGCGAAGCGGCCGAACGGGGTGTGGTCGATGATCTGCCGGCCGCGCTCGGTGAGTTCGCCGGTGGCGTCGTCGGCGATCAGCAGGCGGCGGTTCTGGTTGGCGACGATGAAGCCGGGGGCGATGGCGTTGACGCGGATGCCGTGCGGGGCGTACTCCTTGGCGCAGGCCATGGTCAGGTTCACCACGCCGGCCTTGGCGGCGCCGTAGGCCCACACTCCCGACAGCGGCACGTAGGAAGCCATCGAGGCGACGTTGATGATGCAGCCGCCGCTGCCGCGCGCGATCCAGAACCTGGCGGTGCGCTTGGTGGGCACTACCAGGCCGGCGATCAGATTGAGGCGCAGCACCTCCTCGAACTGGGCCACGTCGATGGCGTTGAACGGGCCCTTGCCGCGGTTGCCGCCCACCCCGTTGAGCAGCACCGTCGGCGCGCCGATGGCGGCGGTAGTCTCCTCCAGGGCCGCGTCCACCGCGGCCTCGTCGCCGGCGTCCGCCCGCACCCCGCACAGCCGCCCGCGCCGTTCGGGCGCGGCGCCGAGGCGCTCCAGGGCGGCGTCCACCGTCTCCTGGCGGCGGCTCCACACGGCCACCTTGGCGCCGGCGCTCAGAAACGCCTCGGCCAGCGCCAGGGCGATGGTGCCGCCGCCGCCGGCCAGCGCCACCACCTGCCCGCCCAGCCCGAAGGTGCGCTCGACGTAGCTCGCCACGCCGCTCATCCGAGTTGCCGCGCGGGCGGCTGCGCGCCGGCCAGCCATTCGGTGTGGAACACGCCCGGGCGGTCGGTGCGCCGGTAGGTATGGGCGCCGAAGTAGTCGCGCTGCGCCTGGAGCAGGTTGGCCGGCAGGGTCGCCGAGCGGTAGCTGTCGAAGTAGCTCAGCGCCGACGAGAACGCCGGCACCGGGATGCCGATGGTGGCCGCGGTGGCCACCACCTCGCGCCATTCGCGCTGGCCGTCGTGAACGATCGCGGCGAAGTAGGGGTCCAGCAGCAGGTTGGCCAGCGCCGGGTCGCGGTCGTAGGCCTCCTTGATCTTGCCCAGGAACTTGGCGCGGATAATGCAGCCGCCGCGCCAGATCATGGCGATGGCGCCGTAGTCGAGCGCCCAGCCGTGGTCCTGCGCCGCGGCGCGCATCAGTCCGAAGCCCTGCGCGTAGGAGCAGATCTTGGAGGCGTACAGCGCCTTGCGCAGCGCTTCGAGGAAGCGCTCGGGGGCGCCGGAGAACGACGCCTCGGGGCCGCGAAGCTGCGCCGCGGCCGCGGTGCGCTCCGGCTTGAGGGCGGAGACGAAGCGCGCGAACACCGCTTCGGCGATGGTGGGCGCCGGCACCCCCAGGTCGAGGGCCGATTGGCTGGTCCACTTGCCGGTGCCCTTCTGGCCCGCCTGATCCAGAATCACCTCCACCAGCGGCGCCCCGGTCTCGGGATCGCTCTTGGTGAGGATGTCGGCGGTGATCTCGATCAGGTAGGAGTCGAGCTCGCCGCGGTTCCACTCGGCGAAGACCGCCTGCATCTCGGCGTGGCTCATGCCGAGCGCGAGCTTCATGCAGGCGTAGGCCTCGCTGATGAGCTGCATGTCGCCGTACTCGATGCCGTTGTGGACCATCTTGACGTAGTGGCCGGCGCCGTCGGCGCCGATGTAGGTGCAGCACGGCTCGCCGTCCACCTTGGCGGCGATGGCGCTGAGGATCGGCGCCACCGCCTCGTAGGCGGCGCGGTCGCCGCCCGGCATGATGCTCGGCCCGTGCAGGGCGCCCTCCTCGCCGCCGGAGACCCCGGTGCCGATGTAGCGGAGCTGCATCGCCGCGGCCTGCTGCGCGCGGCGGATGGTGTCGACAAAGTAGGAGTTGCCGCCGTCGATCAGGATGTCGCCCGCCTCCAGGTGCGGCCGCAGGTCGGCGATGACGCGGTCGACCGCGGCGCCGGCCTGCACCATCAGCAGGAGCTTGCGGGGGCGGGCGAGGGAGGCCGCCAGCTCGGCCAGCGAGGCCGCCGGCACCAGCCGCCGCCCGGCGCCGGCGCGCCGCACGAACTCGGCGAGGGTGCTTTGGGTACGGTTGTAGACGGCCACCGTATAGCCGCGGCTTTCGACGTTGAGGGCCAGGTTCTGCCCCATCACCGCCATACCGATTACGCCAATGTCTGCCTGCGGTTGTGTGCTCATAGTGTAGTGTCAGGGCGGGCCGCCAACCGGCCCGCCCGTTATTCTTACCGGATCCCGCCGCCCGCGCAACCGCCGCCGAGAGTGGGTGGATGGAGTGTTGCAAGCGCTCCGGCAGATAGCTATAGTCAAGCGACAAAGGAGCGACAGGCGTAATGACCGAAGTGCCCGTGTACCCCCCCCCCCGGAATTCCCGGATGAAACGTCTATCTTTGCTGGTGGCTGTTGCCGGTATCGCACTGGCCATGACGGCGTGCGCGCCTATGGCAACTCGGCCTGTCGCCGCGGCCGGCGCCGCGGGCGGTCCGCCGCCGCCGCCTACCCCGGCGCCGCAGCCGGAACCGGCGCCCCCGGGCGAGCAGCGTTGGACCATCGGCCCGTCCGACTTCGGCGACGATGGCGGGGAAATCTGGAGTGAAACGTCCAATCGCTCCATACGGTTTGCTTGGGACGCGATCACCGCCGCCAACATGGCCAGGGTGCGCGTGTCGATCGGCGGGAAGGACCTGCCGTTCGACAGTACGGAGTATGAGCCGGCGTTCGCGTCGGACCTCTCCGGCGCGGAATATACGGTGAGCGCGGAAGTCGAACCGGGCCAGGTGACACTGGTGATCACCGCCCCGGATCAGAGCCGGGACCCGACCGAGGTCGAGTCGATCACGATCACCGACCCGGGGAACGGCGGCCCCCGCGGTCACGGTGGTGCCGCCCCGGGGCAGCGGCGCCGCGGCAGTCGCCGACGCCGAGGTGAACGTCGTCGTGCAGTCGGTGCAGGTCACGGACGGCGGCAGCGGCTATACGACCGCGCCGTCGGTCTCTTTCATGGGCGGCGGCGGCGCGGACGCCACCGCTACCGCAACGCTGGCCGCCTCCGGCGAAGTAGGGTCGGTGACCGTCGACACCCCCGGGAGCGGTTATACGACCGCGCCGTCGGTCTCATTCGCGGACGGCGGCGGCAGCGGCGCCGTCGCGACCTCCGCGCTCGCCCCCGGTGAAGTAGGGTCGGTGGCGGTCGACACCCCCGGTAGCGGATTTACCACTTTCCCATTCGTCACCTTCGACAACACGGGAACCGGCGGCAGCGGCGCCGTGGCCGCGGCGAGCCTGACCGCCACCGGTGCGGTAAAGTCGGTAACCGTCCTGAGCGGCTCTAGGGGGAGCGGTTACACCTCCGCCCCGTCCGTCACTTTTACCGGCGGCGGCGGCTCCGGCGCCGTCGCCACCACCGTCGGCCCTGGCACCATCAGGGAAATACGCGTGACGTCGGGTGGCAGCGGTTACACCTCCGCCCCGTCCGTTACGATTACGGCGGCGCCCAGCGGCGGCACCAACGCAGTCGGCAAAGCGCGCGTTTCCGGCGGAGCCGTAACTGACGTTTGCATCGGCCCCTGGCAGCACAGCTACTCCACCCTCGGCGCGTCCCTCGGCACCGCCCGGTGCGCCGCCTTGTGCGCGACCGGGTGTAACGAGGGGGCCGGCTACACCTCCGCCCCAAGCATTACGCTTGGGGGGCCCGGTAGCGGCGCCGTCGCCACGGCCACGTTCGAGACCGGTGTCCGCGCCGTGGAGATCACTGCCGGCGGAACCTACGCGTCGACGCCCACGGTGGTATTCAGCAATCCGCCGGTCGGCGGCACCAAGCCCGTCGGCACCGCGGTGCTTGGCCGCGGGATAGCGTCGGTCAGCCTCTCGAACAAGGGGAGCGGTTACACCTCCGCCCCGACCGTTACGATTTCGGGCAGTGGCGGCGACGGCGCCACCGCCACCGCGACGCTTTCCCAAGGGGTAGCGTCAGTCAGCCTCTCGAACAAGGGGAGCGGCTACACCTCCGCCCCGACCGTGAGCTTTACGGGCGACGGCAGCGCCGCCGCCGCCACCGCGGAGATTACCTTCGCGGTGGCGTCAGTGAGCGTCGGAGCGGCGGGGAGCGGCTACACCTCGGCGCCGAGCGTGGTCTTTGCGGGGGGCAGCGGCAGCGGCGCCACGGCCGACGCGACGATAGGATCGGGGGTCTCCGCGGTGACGGTTACGGACGGCGGGCGCGGCTACCGGCGCCCTCCCGCCGTGACGATTGCGCCGCCGCCCAGCGGCGACACGGCGACCGCCGAGGCGGTGCTGAAGCGCGCGGGCAACGATCAGTCCGAGAACCTCTATTTCGCGCGCCAAGCACTGTACGGCCAGCGGCTCCGGTTGGAGATAGCCCCGGAGTAGCGCAAGCGTCGACGAGCGGGCTTCGACCACTCGGAAACGCCGCTGGCGGGGGTGCGCGGTGCGATGAAGGGGCGCGCGGCGCAGCTCATGATGATGGCGGCGTCACGGTTGGCGCGGTGGCCGGCGTTGCGGGGGGCGCTACCGTTGCTGGCCGAGGTGGCGCGCCACGGCGGGCGGGAGCAGGTGCGAGCGTTCATGCGGTACGCGATGGCGACGCAGGACAAAGAGATACGGCGGCGATTTGCCAGGGAGTTTCAACGGCAGGTGCCGGGACCGGAAGGAGATATCATGACCTACGTTGAGGAGATCAAGCAGGAGGGCCGTCAGGAAGGCCGCCTGGAGGGACAGGTGCAAACCATCGAAAGTCTGCTGCGCGCCGGGGCGCCGTGGCCGCTCATCGAGTCGGCCACCGGCGTCGACGAGGCCGGGTTGCGCGCGCTCAAGCAGCGGCTCACGGCTTCCACCTCCCCAAACGGCGGCCACGACACCGCGTAAACGCCTGAGCGTCTGCTGTACCCCGTCGAGAGCCGACTGCCAGTTGATCGTCGCCGCGCATTCGGACCCACTGATCGGGGGTAACCGCTGGTGATCGCGATGATGCCGCTGGCGCCGGAGCTGCGGCGGCAACTGGAGCGCGCCGTGGTGAGCGCCCGCGAAGTCGCCGAAACCGGCTCCCGTGAGGCGCTGGAATCGCTTGCGGTTCGGGAGGGCACGCCCTACGAGCACATGACCGGCGAGCAGCGCGCCCTGCGCCGGCGGCTGCGCGCCCATGCCCGCCAACTCGGCGACCGGAGCGACGCCGATTCGGGAGTGCAGGCGATCGGGCGCCTGACGCAGGAGTGCGCTTACGAACACTGGCACGGCATGTTGTTTGCCCGCTTCCTGGCCGAAAGCGAGCTGCTGATCGAGCCGGAGCACGGCGTCCCGGTCACCCTGCAGGAATGTGAGGAACTGGCGCGGGAGAAGGGCGTCGACCGCTGGGCGCTGGCGGCGCGGTTCGCCCACCGGATGCTGCCGCAGGTGTTCCGGCCCGATCACCCGGCGTTCGAGGTCCGGCTGGCGCACGAGCACCGGCTGAAGTTGGAAGGACTGGTCGAGAGCCTGCCGCCCGAGGTGTTTGCCGCCGCCGATTCGCTCGGCTGGGTCTATCAGTTCTGGCAGTCGAGCAGGAAGGGCGAGGTGAACCGCTCCGAGGTCAAGATCGGAGCGGACGAGCTGCCCGCGGTGACGCAGCTCTTCACCGAGCCGTACATGGTGAGCTTCCTGCTCGACAACTCCCTTGGCGCGTGGTGGGCGGCGCGCCGCCTGACCGGCGCCGACCTGACCAACGCCGACTCGGAGGCTGACCTGCGTAGGGCCGCCGCCCTGCCCGGCGTGCCGCTCGACTACCTGCGCTTCGTAGCAGGTGACGTAGCGGATGGGCCGGCCCGGTGGCGTCCCGCAGCGGGCGCCTTTGACGCTTGGCCCGAGCGGCTGGCCGACTTGAAGGTGCTGGACCCGTGCTGCGGGTCGGGCCATTTCCTGGTCGCCGCCCTGGCGATGCTGGCGCCGATGCGGATGGCGCGTGAGGGCCTTGCGGCGCGCGCCGCCGTCGATGCGGTGCTGCGCGACAACCTGCACGGCCTCGAATTGGATCAGCGCTGCGTGGCGTTGGCCGCGTTCGCGCTTGCGCTGGCCGCCTGGCGCTGGCCCGGCGCGGGCGGCTATCGGCTGCTGCCGGAACTCAATCTGGCCTGCTCCGGGCTCGCACCCAACGCCACCAAGGAAGAGTGGAGCGCGCTGGCTGAGCAGGCCGCCGCCGATGATCCCCGGCTCTCCGCGCAACTTCGCGGCAGCCTGGATGCGCTCTACGATCTGTTCCGGCAGGCGCCGTTACTGGGCTCGCTGATCGACCCGCGTTCGCTGAAAACCGAGCTGTTCCAAGGCGACTACGAATCGGTCAGAGCGCTGTTCGCGGCCGCCGCCGCGCAGGAAGGAATCGACGTCGAACAGACCGAGCGTGCGGTAGCGGCGCAGGGAATGGCGCGCGCCGCCGAGTTGCTGGCCGGCCGCTACCACTTGGTCATCACCAACGTCCCCTATCTTGTCCGGCGCAAGCAGCACGAGAGGCTGCGCGAGTTCTGCCAACGGCACTTCAGTGCCGCCAAGAACGATCTGGCCACCGTGTTCTTGGAGCGCTGCCTCGGTCTATGCGACGAAGGCGGATTGGCTAGCTTGGTCCTGCCGCAGAACCGGCTGTTCCTCATCAGTTACAAGCAGCTCCGAACGCGGTTGTTGGAGAAGCAAACGTGGCGCCTGTTAGCATGGCTTGGGCCGGGAGCATTCGAGACGATCAGCGGCGAAGTCGTCAAGGCGGTACTGCTGACGGTAAGCCGTAGTAAAGTAACTCCGTCTCCAAAATCCCGCAAGATGTACGGCCTCAATGTTTCAACCGCTGTCGAAAAGGCCGTTCGACTACAGGATGACTCTCTACACGGGATGGCACAAAGTGCCCAGTTGCATAATCCGGATGCACGGGTCGCACTCGCGGAAGTCACCGGTGACCTACTGGAGATGCATACCAGCTCTTATCAGGGAATGATAACCGGAGATAATGCCGCGAAGAAGCGGGTTTTCTGGGAACAACCAATTACCGAACGTTGGATCTGGCTGCAAGGTACCGTTAACACGACCCGATATCACGGCGGAATGCAGGCCGTCCTCGACTGGGATAATGACGGAACGGACATGGCGCGGCGCCAGGGAAACGGCGGTTGGAGTAAGCCAGGGGTAGTCGTTAGTCAAATGCAAAGACTCCCGGTATCGATCTATCGCGGAACTCCCTTCGACAACAATGTTTGCGCGCTTACGGTGAGGGAGTACTCGCATCTTCCGGCGATCTGGTGCTTCTGCTCATCCCCAGAATATCATGAAGCGGTGAGGCGCATTGATCAGACTCTCAAAGTCACGAACTCCACCTTGGTGAAGGTTCCGTTCGACCTCGACCATTGGACGCGCGTCGCGGACGAACGGTATCCGAACGGCCTCCCGCTTCCTTACACCGACGATCCCACGCAATGGATATTCCACGGCCATCCGTGCGGATCGGTGGTCTGGGACGAGGACACCAAACGCACCGCCCACGGCCCGTTGCGCGAGGATGTCAGCGTGTTGCACGTCGCCGTTGCCCGGTTGCTCGGCTACCGCTGGCCGGCGGAACGGGACGAGGCGATGGAACTGGCCGCCGAGCAGCGCGAGTGGGTCAGCCGTTGCGCGGCGTTGCACGACTTCGCGGACGCGGACGGGATCGTCTGCCTGCCGGCGGTGCGCGGCGAGATGTCGGCGGATCAACGCCTGCTGCGGCTGCTGTCCGCTGCCTACGGCGCGGCATGGAGCGACGCGACGCTCCCGCGCCTGCTCACCTCCGCCGGCGGCCGAAGCCTCGACCACTGGCTGCGCGACCGCTTCTTCGCGCAGCACTGCAAGCTCTTTCACCACCGCCCGTTCGTCTGGCATATCTGGGACGGCCGCCGCGACGGCTTTCACGCCCTGATCAACTACCACAAGCTGGCCGCCGGTGACGGCGACGGCCGGCGGCTCCTGGAATCCCTCACCTACAGCTACCTCGGCGACTGGATCGCGCGCCAGAAGGACGGTATCGAACGCGGCGTAACCGGCGCCGAAGATCGGCTCACCGCCGCGCTCCGGCTGCAACAGCGCCTTGACGCGATCACTGTGGGCGAGTCGCCGTTCGACATCTTCGTCCGCTGGAAGCCGCTCGCCGAACAGCCGATCGGCTGGGAGCCGGACGTCAACGACGGCGTGCGCCTCAACATCCGCCCGTTCATGGCCGCGGACCTCCCCGGCGGCAAGGCGGGCGCCGGCATCCTCCGCGCCAAGCCCAACGTCCACTGGCGCAAGGACCGCGGCAAGGAACCCCGCCGGCTGGCCAACGGCCGCAAGGCCCCGCCCCGGCGGAGGGACGACGCTGACCTGCGCGACGACCGTGAGCTCCGCCCGCAGGACGACTACCCCTGGTTCTGGGCCAACGGCCAGTTCACCGGCGAGCGCCTGAACGACATCCATCTGTACAGCGCGGCCAAGTCGAGAGCGCGTACGCCGTCCGACTTCGGCCTGACGTAAAGCGGTCCTCCCCATCCGAACCGCCGCCCGGGATCGTTGGTGGTGGGTGGAGTTGCGGAGTTGACTTGCCGCGGTGCAGCTTCTACGGTAACGGCGATTGAGCACTGATGCTGGAGCACCTGCCGCAACCCCACGACAACCTGTTCCGCTCCGTGTTCGGCGAGCCTGCCGAGGCCGCCGGCCTGCTGCGCGCACATCTGCCGCCGGACGTCGCCGAGGGCTTGGACTGGTCGACGCTCGCCGTCCACGAAAGCGACTTCTTCCCGCCGGAGTTGCGCGCCAGCGAGTCCGATCTGCTCTACTCGATCAAGCGCCGCGGTAGCGAAGATCGCGTCTGGATTTACGTGGTGCTGGAGCATCAATCCACCTCCCGGAGCCGCGACCGCTGGATGCGGCTGCGGATGTTGCAGCACTGCTGCCGGATCTGGGAACGCGACCGGCGTGACTATCCCGACGAGACCGAGTTGCGCCCGATCCTGCCGGTGGTGTTCTATCTGGGGGACGGCCCGTGGGGCCATGCCACCGAGTTCTCTGAGTTGCTGCCCGCCAAGGTGCGGGCGTGGCCGTGGCTGCCGCGGTTCGAGCATCTGCTGATCGACCACTCGGAGACGCCGCTGGCGGGGGTGCGCGGTGCGGTGAAGGGGCGCGCGGCGCAGCTCATGATGATGGCGGCGTCACGGTTGGCGCGGTGGCCGGCGTTGCGGGGGGCGCTACCGTTGCTGGCCGAGGTGGCGCGCCACGGCGGGCGGGAGCAGGTGCGAGCGTTCATGCGGTACGCGATGGCGACGCAGGACAAAGAGATACGGCGGCGATTTGCCAGGGAGTTTCAACGGCAGGTGCCGGGACCGGAAGGAGATATCATGACCTACGTTGAGGAGATCAAGCAGGAAGGCCGTCAGGAAGGCCGTCAGGAGGGCCGTCAGGAGGGCCGTCAGGAGGGCCGTCAGGAGGGCCGCATGGAGGAACAGGTGCGTACCATTGAGAGTCTGCTGCGCGCCGGAGCGTCGTGGCGGCTCATCGAGTCGGCCACAGGGGTCGACGAGGCAGGTTTGCGCGCGCTCAAGCAGCGGCTCACGGCTTTCTCCGCCGCAAACGGAGGCGGCGACACCGCGTAACACCCTGTGGGCTGCCGCACGTTCGGTTCGAGTGGAGTTGGAGGGTTAGAGGAGTGCTTGTCACGCGTTCGCAATTTACCGAGCTGGTGGCCGGGTTGGAGGTGGGGAATCCGTTTACCGGGCCGGAGGCGCTGGAGCGGCAGTCGGAACGCCGGTTTCGCGCGCGGGTGGGGGCCAATGAAAGCGCCTTCGGCATCTCGCCGCGGGCGCGGGCGGCGGCTACCGCTGCGCTCGACCGGCTTGCCTGGTACGGCGATCCCGAGAACTACGAGCTGCGCGCCGACGTGGCGGCGCATCTCGGCGTGGACGTCTCCCAGGTCCTGGTGGGCGCCGGCATCGACGACCTGCTCGCGCTGCTGATGCGGGCGTTCGCTACCGACGGCGGGCGCGCGGTAATGACGCTGGGCTCCTACGCCACCTTCGCCTACCACGCGGCAACCTGCGGCGTTGCGCTGGACACTGAGTCCTACGGCGCCGCCGGTCAGGTGAACTTGGAGGCGCTGGCGACGCGGGCCCGCATCAGCGAATACGTCCGCAACCACGGACTCCGCCGCGACCCCCGGTTCGGCGCCGTCGTGGTGTACCTGGCCAACCCGGACAACCCGGCGGGCACCTGGCACGGCGCGGCCGCGGTGCGCGACTTCGTGGCCGAGCTGCCCCCCGGCTGCATCCTGGCGTTGGACGAAGCCTACGCCGAGTTCGCGCCGCCGGGTCCGGTGCCGCCGTTGGTCACGGACGACGCGCGGGTGGTGCACCTGCGCACCTTCTCCAAGGCGCACGGCATGGCGGGGGCGCGCGTGGCCTACGCCGTGGGCGCGCCGGAGGTGTGCGCCGGACTGAACAAGCTGCGTTTGCAGTTCGGCGTCAACCGGGTGGCGCAGGAGGCGGCGCGCGCCTCTCTGGCCGACGTCGACTTCGTGGCCGGAGTAGGGGATCGGGCGGCCGCGGGCCGCGATGCCTACTACGAGCTGGGCCGCGCGCTGGGCGTGCCGACTTTGCGGTCGGCGGCCAACTTCGTGTGCTTCGATCTGGGAACGCGGCAGCGCGCCGAGGCGGTGCTGGCCGCGCTGCTCGCGCGCGGCGTGTTCGTGCGCAAGCCGGCGGAGCCGCCCCTCGACAGTTGCATTCGCCTCACCGTGGGCACCGAGGAGGAGGGCCGCATCGTGGCCGCGGAGCTGCGGCAGGCGCTGGACGAAGTGCCGGCGTAGGGCGCCGCCGCGGCGGCCGGGAGGGGGCTCGCTACCGGTTCCGGGCGTCGATGACGTTGCGCATGCGGCGCACGTGGTCGGCGGTGGTGCCGCAGCAGCCGCCGACGATGCGGGCGCCGGCGGCGAGCAGATCGTCGATGCCGGCCACCATCTGTTCCGGCGTCTGCCGGTAGACCACCTGCATGTCGATCAGCTCCGGCAGGCCGTTGTTGGGCTTGGCCATGAGCGGCAGGTCGGAGGCCGAGCGGTAGCGCTGCAGGATGCGGGCCGCCCAGGCCAGGTCCACGCCGGTGCCGCAGTTGATGGCCAGCACGTCGGCCCCGGCCTCCTGCAACACCTCAGCCGCCTGTTCCACGCGTACCCCCATCATGGTGCGCACGTCCTTGCCGTCGCGGTTCAGGTCGAACGCCATGGAGGCGATCACGCAGGCCGCCCCCGCTTCCCTGGCGGCGGCGATTCCCAGTCCGGTCTCCTCCAACGCGGTCTGGGTTTCGACGATCACCGCGTCCGCTCCGGCCTCCACCAACGCCGCCGCCTGCTCGCGGAACGCGGCCGCGACCGCGTCGCGCGGCACCTCGCCGTAGGGCTCCATCAGGCCGCCGAACGGCCCCACGTCGCCGATCACGAAGCCGGGCCGGCCGCCGAACGCCTCGCGGGCCAGGTCCACGCCGCGCGCGTTGATCTCCGCCACGCGGTCGGCCAGCGAGTGACGTTCCAGCATGATGCGGCAGGCGCCGAAGGTGTTGGTCAACAGGCAGTCCGAGCCGGCGTCCACGTACCCGCGCTGGATGGCCAGTACGGCGTCGGGGCGCTCCAGGTTCCACGCCTCGCCGCTGCCGCCCGGTTCCAGGCCGGCTTGCTGAAGCTGCGTGCCCATGGCGCCGTCGGCCAGCAACACGCGCTCGGCGATTGCCTGCAGCAGCGATTGCGGCGCCGCCGCGGGCGCCGTAGCGCCGCCGGCGCCGGTACTGCCGGTGCTGAAATCAGTCATCGCCGTCTACTATACCCGCCACGCCCGGCCCGCGGCGACCGCCAACGACGCGCCGCGTGTTGAAGGGGGCGCCGATAGGTTGCACAGTGGGCGGCATGAACCGGCCCAACGTCATCTATCTGCACTCCCACGATACCGGGCGCTACGTCCAGCCGTACGGGTACGCCATCAGGACGCCCAACATCCAGCGCCTCGCGGAACAGGGCCTGCTGTTTCGCCAGGCCCATAACGCGGCGCCCACCTGCTCGCCGAGCCGGGCCGCGCTGCTCACCGGCATGTGCCCGCACAGCGCCGGCCAGTTCGGGTTGGTGAACCGCGGCTTCGACCTGCCCGAGCCGCGCCATCACCTGGTGCACACGTTACGCGCGGCCGGCTACCACACCGCCCTGGCCGGCGTGCAGCACGTGCGCCGCGACCCGCGCACCATCGGCTACCATCAGATCCTCAAGCCCGGCAGCCGCAAGGCGCGCGAGGTGGCGCCGGCGGCGGCCGAGTTTCTCGCATCGGCGCCGGCGCAGCCGTTCTTCCTCACGGTGGGCTTTGGCGAAACCCACCGCGAGTTCCCGCCGCCGGCCCCGGCCGACGACGCCCGCTACCTGCGCCCGCCCGCGCCGCTGCCCGACACCCCGGAGACGCGCGCCGACGTGGCCGCCTTCCAGGCCAGCGCCACCGACCTGGACCACGGCATCGGCCTGGTGCTCGGCGCGCTGGACGCCGCCGGGCTGGCGGAAAACACCCTGGTGATCTGCACCACCGACCACGGCCTGCCGTTTCCGCGCATGAAGTGCAACCTGACCGACCACGGCACCGGGGTGATGCTGATCCTGCGCGGCCCCGGCGGCTTCGGCGGCGGCCGCGTGAGCGACGCCCTGGTATCGCAAATCGACCTGTTCCCGACCCTCTGCGAGCTGCTGGAAATCGATCCGCCGGAGTGGCTGCAGGGCCGCTCGCTGCTGCCCCTGGTGCGCGGCGAGGTAGCGGAGATCAACGACGCGGTGTTCGCCGAGGTCAACTACCACGGCCAGTACGAGCCGCAGCGGATGATCCGCACCCGGCGCTGGAAGTATATCCGCCGCTACCTGGACCGCACCGTCCCGTCGCTGGCGAACTGCGACAACAGCCCCAGCAAGGAGCTGCTGCTGCGCCGCGGCTGGGCCGACCTGCGGATGGCCGAGGAGCAGCTCTACGATCTGACGTTCGATCCCAACGAGGCGGCCAACCTGGCGTACCACGCCCACCACGCGGACGTTATGGCGGAGCTGCGGGCGCGGCTGGCGCGGTGGATGGAGGAGACCGACGATCCGATTCTGCGCGGCCCGATCCCGGAGCCGGAGGGCGCCACCATCAGCCGGCCCGACGACGTGGACCCCAAGGCGCTGTGGGAGTACACGCCGCGCCCGCCCACCTTTGCCTGACGTAGCGCCGCGGCCCGCCGCCCGGCAGCGGCGGTAGCGGCGCGGCGGCGGGGCAGCAGGGCGGCGCGGCGGCGGGAGCGGGCGTCGGCGCGGGCGCCGGCGCCCGCCGGTTTGCCCGCGGTGCGGGCTATCCTTACCTTGCGGCCACCCCGTGACTGCCGCCGCTCCATCCTCCGCGCCGTCATCCGCTCCGGCGCCCGCCGCGGCGGTCCCCGGAACCCTGTTCGGGATGCTGCGCCACTACCTGCGCCGCCACCGGCGGCGGGTGGCGTTCCTGGGCGTGCTGCTGCTGGCCGCCAGCGGCGCGCAATCGCTCAACCCCCTCATCGTCCGCCACGTGCTGGACGCGGCGCAGGCCGGCGCGCCGGTGAACGCGCTGGTGCTGTGGGCGCTCGCCTTCGTCGGCGCCGCCACCGCCGCCCAGGCCATTTCGGTGCTGGCGACCTACCTGAGCGTGCACCTCGGCTGGCAGACCACCAACGCCCTGCGGGTAGACCTGCTGCGCCACTCGGTACGGCTGGATCAACGCTTCCACATTGCGCACACACCGGGCGAGATGATCGAGCGCGTGGACGGCGACGTTACCCTGCTGAGCAACTACTTTTCGGAGTTCGCGGTTCAGATCGTCGGCAGTGTGCTGGTGATCGCCGGGGTGCTGGTGGTGATCCTGCTTCAGGATTGGCGGGTGGCGGCAGTGTTCGGCGGCTTCGTGGTGGTGTCGTGGGCGGTGCTGCTGAGCCTGCGCCGCATCGGCGTGGAGCCGTGGCAACAGACCCGCCAGGCGAGCGGCGAGCTGTTCGGCTTCCTGGAGGAGACGCTGGCCGGGATCGAGGACATCCACACCAGCGACGGCAAGCCCTACGTGATCCGCCGCTTCTACGGGCTGACGCGGCGCTACCTGCGGCATCAGATTCGGGCCGCGATGCGCACCAACGTGATGGTCAACGCCTGGCTGCTGGTGGACACCACCGGCTACGCGGTGGGGCTGGGGCTCGGCGCCTGGCTGTACCTGAACGACTGGGCGACGTTGGGGATGGCCTACCTGGTGTTCCACTACGCCGGCATGATTTCGCGTCCGCTGCGCGTGGTGGTGTTTCAGATGGAGGACTTTCAGCGCGCCGGGGCCGCGGCGCGGCGCGCGCTGCGGCTGCTGGCCGAGCGCTCGGCGCTGACCGCGTCTGCGGCGCCGGCGCCGCAGGTAACCGGCGCCGCCTCTGCCCCCGCGCAGCCGTCCGTGCCGCCGCCGGTACTGCCGCCGGGCGCGCTGGCGGTGCGCTTTGACCACGTCACCTTCGGCTACGACCCCGCTACGCCGGTGCTGCAGGACGTCGCGCTGGAGCTTCCCGCCGGCGACGTCCTCGGTTTGATCGGCCGCACCGGCAGCGGCAAGACCACCCTGTCGCGGCTGCTGTTCCGCTTCTACGACGTGAACCGCGGCAGCGTCCGCCTCGGCGGCCACGACGTGCGCGGCCTGGAGCTTGCCGCGCTGCGCGGGCGGCTGGCGATGGTCAACCAGCGGGTGGACTTGGTGCATGGCTCGGTGCGCGACAACCTCACGCTGTTCGACACGGCGCTGCCCGACGAGAAGGTGCGCGCGGTGCTGGATGACCTGGGTTTGGGTGATTGGTGGCGGGCGCTGCCGGACGGCGTGCATACCGAGTTGGCCGGCCAGAATGCGGAGCTGTCCGCCGGCCAGGCGCAGCTCCTCGCCTTCGGGCGCGTGTTCCTGCTCAGCGATCCCGGCGTGGTGGTGCTGGACGAGGCGTCGTCGCGGCTGGACCCCGGCACCGAGCGCGCCATCGAGCACGCGGTCGACCGCCTGGTGGCCGGGCGCACCGCCATCATCATTGCGCACCGCTTGAGTACCGTGCTGCGCGCCGACTGGATCGCCCTGCTGGACAACGGGCGGCTGGTGGAGTTCGGGCGCCGCGCCGCGCTGATGGCGGATCCGGCTACGCGCCTGTCGCGGCTGCTGCGCCACGGTTCGGCGGAGGTGCTGCAGTGACCAGCCGGCGGAGCGCGGCCGGCGCGCCGCATGGGGCAGCCACTTGGCGGCGGCGCCCCGCCGGCGCGCGGCGCGTCGCACGGCGCCGGCGGTGCGGGCGGCGCGGGCGGCGCGAGGCCGGCCCGTGACCACGTTCCGGGCGCTGGCGCGGCTGATCCGGTTCCGCAAGTGGAACTACCTGTTTTTGGCCGGTTCCAACCTGCTGGTCTTCGGGGTGTCGTTTCAGATGATCGGGCTGGTGGCGCGGGTGCTGCTCGACGAGCTGAGCGGCGACCGGCCGCTGGTGTTCGGTCCCTGGCTGCTGTGCGCCGGGCTGGTCGGCATCGCCCTGGCGCGCGCGGTGTTGGTGTTCATCCTCATCCCGCTCTACTTCCGCACCGAGTTCGCGCTCTCCTCGCTGCTGCGCAAGAACGTGATCGAGCGGACCCTGGGGCAGGCCGCCGGCCACGCCCTGCCGCACACTCCGGGCGAGGCGATCAGCCGCCTGCGCGGCGACGTGGAGGGCGTGGTGCGGCTGGTGATAGACCTCAACTTCCAACTCGGTACGGTGGCGTTCGCGGTCGTCGGCGGCATCGCCATGGCGCGCATCGACGCCGGATTGACGGCGCTGGTGTTCGCCCCGCTGGTGGTGATCGTGATCGCGGTGCGCGTGCTCAGGCAGCGCATCAGCCGTTACCACGAGCGGTTCCGCCGCGACACCGGCGCCGTAACCAGCTTCATCGCGGAGCTGTACGCCGCCATCGCCGCGGTGCAGTCGCTGTCCGCGGAGCAGCGCGCGGTGCGCCGCTTCGAGCAGATCAACGCCGCCCGCCTGCATGGCGCGGTGCGCGACCAGCTCCTCACGAAGATTCTCATGGCCGGCTTCGACAACGTGGCGCAGATCGGCGCCGGGGTGATTCTGATCGTGGCCGCCGGCGCCCTGGTCGACGGCAGCTTCAGCGTCGGCGACTTCTCCCTGTTCGTGTACAACCTGGCCTATCTGTCGTCGCAGGCCGCGGGCGGCTTCGGCAACTTTTTGACCCGCCTGCGGCAGGTTTCGGTGTCGCTGCAGCGCCTGCAGGCGATGCTCGGAGGGGCGCCGGCCGACACCTTGACCGCCCCCAGCAGCATGCACCTGCGCGGCCCGCTGCCCGCGCTTCCCTTTCGCCGCAAGACCGCCGCCGATCGCTTCGCGAGCGTGGCCCTGAGTGGCGTCTCCTTTACCTACGCCGGCTCGGGGCGCGGCATCCGCGACGTGGACCTGACGGTGCGGCGCGGCGAGTGCGTGGCGGTGGTGGGGCGGATTGGTTCCGGCAAGTCGACCCTGCTGCGCGTGTTGTTGGGGCTGCTGAAGGCCGATTCCGGGAGCGTGTCGTGGAACGGCGCGCCGCTCGCGGAACCCGGCGCCGTGCTGGTGCCGCCGCGGGTTGCCTACACGCCGCAGGTGCCGGCGCTGCTCAGCGCCCCGCTGATCGACAACGTGCTGGTGGGGCTGCCGGAAGAGGAGGCGGACTTGGCCGCGGCGGTGCGCGCGGCGATGCTGGAGGCGGACGTCGCTACCCTGGAGCAGGGCCTGCAGACCATCGTAGGGCCGCGCGGGGTGCGCGTGTCGGGCGGTCAGGCGCAACGCATCGCCGCGGCGCGGATGTTCGTGCGCAACGCCGAGCTGCTGATCGTGGACGACCTGTCGAGCGCGCTGGACGTGGAGACCGAAGCGCTGCTGTGGCGCAACCTGTTCACCCACAACCCGGAGGCGTCGGTGGTGGCGGTGTCGCACAGCCACGCCCTGCTGCAGCGCGCCGACCGGATCGTGGTGCTGCAGGACGGCAGGGTCAGCGCCCGCGGCGCCCTGGACGAGTTATTGGCCGGCAGCGCCGAAATGCGCCACCTGTGGCGCGGCGCCGACCAACGCACTGAAAATCAACCGAAGCGAATGTAGGCGACGTGATGGCGGTATTGCCTGAGCTCGTAGCCGCGGGCGCATTCCTCAAGCATCTTCACGACCTTCTTGAAAACCACCTGCATGAGATGAGAATCAGGCAGCTATCTGAGCGGCAGGGGAGCGGTCGGACCCGGCCGGCACGATGGCCGTGCTCGGGACCTCGTGGACGGTGCAGTACGGAGTCCATCCCTCGGAGTCGCGCCGCTCTAGATTTGGTGGGGATCCCGGCGCTTTGCTGCGGACCTTCAACACGCCGTCTTTCCAGCAGCCGAGCGTGACCTCGTCGGTACTCGTCACGAAGTTCTCCATCCATTCCTCGAATGCCGCAAGAGTGCCGCAGTCGTCGGCCATGTCATCTATGATCCCGTCGATGAACTCCCTGAAGTTGGCGTACGCATCATCAAGGCTGGTGCCGCCGGCAGCAGTGCCGCCGGGGTACACGCCGTCGAGCCAGCAGTGTCCGTCTGCGGGGTTGACGGTGGCGACGAGGGATCCGTTGATTTCGACCGTCGCTCGGAAGGACTCCGTGCTGACCAGCTTCGCGTAGCTGAACAGCAACGGCCACTCCTCCCCCGGAGGATCCCAGTTGGGCAGCATGTCATCTCCCATGGCTGTCTATTGCGTTCCTTCTCCTGTGGCCGGTGCGGGAACCGGGGCTACCAACCGGTAGGGGCCGGCCAGCGCTCCCTCGATGCGGGCCACTCGCTCGGACAAGGTGTGCAGGTCATCACGGATACTGGCCACGTCCTCGCGTATGGCGGCCACGTCAGCGCGGACCTCCATGCGGAGATTGTCCACGTCGGCGCGAATGCTGGCTCCCTGGGCCAACGTCACCGTCAACAGCACTGCCAGAACCGTTGCCAACGCGCCAAGCGATGGCCAGTCAACCGTTCGTTTCGTCGGCTTCTCCATAGCTGCTCCCAAATCACTATACCATCCCGGGTACAGGGCCGTCTATCAGGATGCTGATGATGATATGATACCGGCGGAGGCGTGGAGGTGACGAGGGTGATGGACCGGGAGCGGGGGGTGCGGCCGCGCATTGGCATATTCGGGATCGGGCTGGCCGCCTACTGGCCGCAGTTCCCCGGGCTCAAGGAGCAGCTCCGAGGCTACCAGAGCACGGTAGAGGATCGGGTCGGGCAGTGGGCGGAGGTGGTGTCCGCGGGGCTGGTGGACTCGGCGCCGCAGGCGGTGGCGGCGGGTAACCTGTTTCAGCGCCGCCAGGTCGACATGGTATTCTGCTACGTCGGCACCTACGCCACCAGTTCCCAGGTGCTGCCGGCGGTGCAGATTCCGCAGGCGCCGGTGCTGGTCCTCAATCTGCAGCCGAGCGCCGCCCTGGATTACGCCCGCACCGACACCAGGGAGTGGCTGGCCAACTGCTGCGCCTGCTGCGTGCCGGAGCTCGCCTGCGCGTTCCGGCGCTGCGACATCGACTTTCGGGTGGTGTCGGGGATGCTGCGGGAGGAGCCCGAGTGCCGCGAGCCGGCGCGGCGCGCGTGGGCGGAGATTCGGGAGTGGACCGAAGCGGCGGGCGTGCGGCGTATCCTGCGCGGCAGCCGCATCGGCGTGCTCGGCCACGTCTACCCCGGCATGCTCGACATGTACAGCGACTTTACCCAGCACCAGGGCCAGCTCGGCACCCACGTCGAAATTCTGGAGATGTGCGATCTGGCGGCGCTGGTGCGCGGCGCGACCGCGCGCGAGATCAAGGCCAAGGAGGAGGAAGCGCTGGCGATCTTCGAGCTGGCCGAGGATTCACCGGCCGACCCGCTGGCGGTGCGTCCGGCCCCCGAAGCGCTCGACTGGGCCTATCGGGTGGCGGTGGGCCTGGACAAGTTGGTGGCGGACAACGCCCTCGACGGGCTCACCTACTACTACCGCGGCCTGGATCACAACGAATATGAGCGTATCGCCGCCGGCTTCGCCCTGGGCTGCTCGCTGCTCACCTCGCGCGGGGTGCCGTGCAGCGGGGAGGGCGATCTCAAGAACTGCCAGGCGATGAAGATCGTCGATACCTTCGGCGCCGGCGGCAGCTATTCGGAGGTTACCGCCATGGACTTCCGCGAGAACTTCATCCTGGCCGGCCATGACGGGCCGTTCCATCTCGCCATCTCGTCGGGGCGGCCGCTGCTGCGCGGCCTGACGTTGTTCCACGGCAAGCAGGGCGCCGGCGTCGGCGTCGAAACCCAGGTCCGCCACGGGCCGGTGACGCTGCTGTCTATGACCCAGACCCGCGCCGGCAACCTGCGGCTGGTGGCGGCGCAGGGGGAGAGCATTCCCGGCCCGGGGCTGCAGATCGGCAACACCGACAGCCGCCTGCAGTTCAGCCTCGGCCCGGCGCAGTTCATTGACGCCTGGTGCCACGAGGGGCCGACTCACCACTTCGCCCTGGGCGTGGGGCACCTGCTCCCGCGCCTCGAGAAGTTCGCCCGCGTCGCCGCCCTGGAGCTGCGGGCGGTGGCCGCGTGACGCCGGCGCCGCGCGTGGCTGCTCCGGCTGCCCCGGCCGCCCCCTTCTTCTGCGCCGCCATCGGCCACGAAACCAACACTTTCGCCGCCACCCCGACCCGGCTGGCCGACTTCTCCTCGGCGCGGACACCGGCGATGGCCGTCACCCCGGAGCAGATCCGGCGCTCGTTCCGCGCCACCCGCACCGTGCACGGCGGCTACTTCGCCGCCGCCGAGGAGTTGGGCTTCGAGCTGGAGCCGCTGCTGTGGGCGTTCGCCACTCCTTCCGGGGTAGTGGAGCGGGCCGCCTACGAGGAACTCGCCGCGGCGCTGCTGGAGCGCCTCGCCCGGCGCCGCCGCGAAGCCGGCTGCCGCGGCGTGCTGCTCGACCTGCACGGCGCCATGGTATGCGAACACCTGGAGGACGCGGAGGGCGACCTGCTGGAGCGCGTGCGGGCGGTGCTGGGGGCCGCAACACCGCTGGTGGTGACCATTGACCTGCACGCCAACGTCACTGCCCGCATGGCCGCGCATGCCGACGCCATCATCGGCTTCGAGGAGTACCCGCACGTGGATTCCTTCGAGCGCGGGGTGCAGGCCGGGCGCCTGATCCACGCTACGGCGGAGGGCGCGGTACGGCCGCGGCTGGCCTACGTGCAGCTACCGCTCATCACCATGCCGCCGCGGCAGTGCACGCTGATTCCGCCGGCGCGTACCCTGCTGCGCCGGGCGCAGGCCATGGCGCGGGAGCCGGCGGTGCTGGACGCGACCATTGCCTATGGCTTTCCGTTCGCGGACATTCGTGACGCCGGCGTTTCGGTGCTGGTCACCGCGGACGGCTCGGCGGAGCTGGCCGCGGCGCGCGCCGGCGAGCTTGCCCGCGCCGTGTGGCGGCGGCGGCGCGACTTCGAGGTGACCCTGACGCCGGTGGCGGAGGCGATTCGCTACGCCCGCGAGGAAGCGAGCGGGCTGGTGGTGCTGGCCGACGGCTCCGACAACCCCGGCGGGGGCGCACCGTGCGACGGTACGGTAGTGTTGCGCGAGCTGTTGGCCGCCGGCGTGGAGGACGCGGTGGTGGCGGTGATCGCCGATCCCGAGGTGGTGGCCGCGGCCGCCGCGGCCGGGGTAGGGGAGACGATCGCCGTGCGCCTCGGCGGCAAGACCGACCGCCGCCACGGCGACCCGGTGGCGTTGCGGGCGGTGGTGCGGTTGCTGTCGGATGGCCGCTTCGTAACGCGCAGCCGCATGGGCGCGGGCGGCGTTACCCGGATGGGCCGCAGCGCGGTGCTGCAGTGCGGCGGCGTGCGGGTAGTGGTGACCGAGCGCCGCGTGCAGCCGCTGGACGCCGAGCTGCTGCGCAGCGTCGGCATCGAGCCGCGCGCGCAACGGCTGGTGGCGCTCAAGTCGGCCGTGCACTTTCGCAGCACCTACCAACGCATCGCCGAGCGCATCTTCGACCTCGACACGCCGGGGGTGCACCGCCCCGACTTCGCCGCCTGCCGCTACCGGCGCCTGCGCCCCGGCCTCTATCCGCTCGACCGCGGCGCCCGCTTCCCGCCGCCGGACTCTGCCTGACGCCGCCGCCGCGCCCGGCTACGGCCGGTCGCCGCTGCCGCCGATCTCGGCGACCGCGGAGCGGCGCAGCATGACCCGCATGGTCGCGCCTTTGCCGACGCCGCCGCTCAGCGGGTAGATGCGGCCGCCGGAGGCGATCACGAAGTTGGCCGCGGAATGGAGCCCGAGCCCGTTGCCATCCTTCTTGGTGGTATAGCCGGCGGTAAAGATCAGCCGGTGGCGGTCGTCCCTGATGCCGATGCCGTTGTCGACCACGTCGATCACCAGGAACTCGTTCTGCAGGTAGCAGTTGACCGCAATCCGGCGGACTTCCGGCGCGGCCTGCTGCGCCAGTTCGTCGATCGCTTCCATCGCGTTCTTCACCAGGTTGACCAGCATCTGATGAAACCTGCTCTCCTCGATGCGAATCTCGTCCGGCGCCTGCGCGCAGTCGACCTGCAGCTCGATGCCGCGCGCCGCCAGCGACTCGGCCAGCACCTTGAGCGCGTCGCTGATCGATTGCCGCAGGTTCACGATCTTGCGCGCCGTGGTTCCTTCGTGAAACGACTTCTAGGTGTTGATGATGTCGACGATGTGGGCCACCCGGCTGGTGACGCGCTCGACGGTGCGGTTCAGCCGCTCGTTCCGGGCGCCGGCGTCGGCGGCCAGCGCCCGAAGGAACGTCACCACCTTGCGGCCCTGCGGGTCGTCGGTCAAATATGAGGCCAGGTCGCCGCGGTGCGCCTCCAGCGCCCGCGCCAGGGCGGAGAGACGGCGCAGCAGCGCACTCTCGCGCAGTTCGTCGCGCACCGTGCCGACGCCGATCGACACGCTGTTGATGGCGTTGCCGATGTTGTGCAGGATGGTATCGACCACCTCCATCCGCCCCTGCGCGAACGCCTGCATCAGCGCCTGCTCGGCATGCACCCGCTCGGTCACGTCGTGGAACACGATTACGCCGCCGCGCAGGTCCCCGGGGCCGACCTGCATCGGCCGCCCGCTCACGCTGATGAACACGCCGTCCGGCACCTGCGGATTGCGGATGAACATCTCCACGTCGTCCGACGATTCGCCCCGGATGGCGCGGGTGAGCGGCAGCTCGCCGGCGGGTATCGGCGTCTCGCCGTCGGAGTAGAACAGGCCGTAGCGTTCCTGCCACTGTTCCGGCGCGGTATCGGTCAAGCCGATGCCGACGATCCGTTCCGCGCTGCGGTTGAACAGGGTGAGCTCGCCGTTCATGTTGGCGGCCACCACGCCGTCGCTGAGGCTGTTCAAGACGGCCTCCATCACCTGCGTCTGCTTGCGCAGAACGTTGGTCGCGCGGTTGACTTCCAACTCCTCCTGGCGGGCCTTGCCGACGTCGCGAAACACGATTACGCCGCCGAGCAGCGCGCCCGCTTCGTCGTACAGCGGACTCCCGTTTATGCTGGCGTACACTCCCTCGGGCCGTTGCGCGTTGCGTATGAACACCACCACGTCGTCGGTCGCTTCGCCGCGGATGGCGCGTGCGATCGGCAGCTCGCGCGACGGATATAACGTCTCGCCGTCGGGATAGTAAATGCCGTATATCTCCGAGCGCCGCATGACGTCGGCATCCGGCCGGTACATGCCGATGATGCGCTCCATGGCCGGGTTGTGAAAGAGGTACTTGCCGTCGGTATCGGCCACGATCACGCCTTCGTTGATGGCGTTGAACACGATCTTTATCAGGTTTGCCTGCCGGTTGAAGGCGTCTTCCCGCTGCCGCAGACCGCGCTCGGTGGTGCGCAGCGCGGTGATGTTACGGAACGTGATCACGCCGCCGCCGTCCGGCAGCGGCCGCGCGTTGACGCGCAGCCAGACCCCGTCCGGGTTGAGCGGCGTGCGGGCCAGGACCTCGACGCCGTCGGCCGCCGCGCCGTGCAGCCGGGCGCGGGTGAGCGGATCCTCCTCGGGCGGCAGGGGCGAGCCGTCGGGGCGAAACAGCCCGTACGGCGGCTTCCAGTCGCACGGCCGTGCGTCGGAACCGAGGATCGACTTGGCGGCGGCGTTCAACCGGCGGAAGCCGCCGTTCACGCTTGCCACCACGCCGTCGCTGGTGGCGTCGATCACGGAGTGAAACAACTGCGCGTCCTCGCGTAACTCCGTAACGTCGCGCTCGAGGCGCCGCGCGCGCTCCAGCAGCTCCGCCTCGCGCCGGTGCAGGGACAGCGCGGCGTCCAGAATCGACTGCAGTTGGCGGTCCGCGCACGGCTGCCACGCGTAGCCGAACGGTTCGCTCGCGGCGGCGGCCGGCAGCACGCCCTCCCAACCCTCGCGCATCAGAAAGACCACCGGCACGTTGAACCGGCTTCTGAGCTGAGCGGCGGCGGCGATGCCGGTTACCTCGCCGACCAGGCCGGCGTCGATCAACGCCAGTGCCGGCCGCAGGCGCGCCGTTTCCGCCACCGCCCGCCGGCCGCAACGAACCGCGGCGCAGACCGGGTAGCCGAGCGCCGGCAGGCGCTCTTCGAGGCCGGCGGCGTCGGGGTTCGGCACCGCAATCAAGATCGTCGGTGTGCCCGCCATGATCCCGCTTCGGTAGCACGAAGGGCGAAACAGGTCAAACCCGCCCGGTTGTTCGTTTCGTCTGGCGGGGCGCGTGCGGGCGTGGGCGCGCGGCCGGCGGCGTGCGATTACGCAACGGCTGTTGCACCTCGCAACAGCTCCTGCTCGCGGCGCCGCCATGCGCCGGCCAAACCGTTGTCTCGAACCGAGTTGCCAACCGCCTGCGGACCTCGAGTCGGCGTGCTTGCGTTGCATTACGCAACACTCCGGCGCCTGGGCCGTAACACCGCGGCAGATGTGGATAAATGACTATGTAGGAGCCAAATAAGAGCATCCGATGGGGTTTGGCACGCTCCTTGTTATGGGGATGGGGTGACCGCACGCGCGTCCGCGCCACCGGCGCCAGCCGTGAGCCGCGGGCGCTCATCAAAGAGGTACGCCCCATGAATTCCCGCTGCCACCGACTCCTTCCGCGCTGCCCGCGTTCCTGCCGGCGCAGCCGCCGTGCCCCCGGCGCCCGGCGCGCGTGCGCCGCGTTCGCCGGCCCGGCCTGGGCGCTGCTTGCGCTGACGATCGCCGCGCCGCCGGCGCCCGCCCAGGAGCCGGTTCCGGTCGCCGCGATCACCTCGTCCGGCGCCGTCACCGAACCGGCCGCCGGCACCGCGAGCGCGTCGTTCCGGGTCACCTTGAGCCGTCCCCCGTCGCGGTATACCTACGTGGTGGTGGCGATCGGCGGCACCGCCACGCGCGGCGCCGACTACTCGCTGCCCCGCGGGACGGAGTGGCGCCATGAAGAGACCGGGACGACGCGATTCACGTTGACCTTCGGGCCGCGCGACACCGCCCGGACCGTTGCCGTCACCGTCAACGCGGACCGCGTCGCCGAAGCGCCCGAGACCATCACCGCCACCCTCACCGACATCTCCCCGCGCGGCAGGTTGGCCACCCGGGGCGCCTGGCTGCCGTCGGCGACCATCACCATCTCCGAACCAGCGCAGGCGCCCGATGATCCCGACTCGCCCGACGATCCCGACTCGCCCGACGATCCCGACTCGCCCGACGATCCCGACTCGCCCGACGATCCCGACTCGCCCGACGACCCCGATTCGCCCGACGACCCCGATTCGCCCGACGACCCCGATTCGCCCGACGAGCCTGGTGCGGCCGATGAGCCCGGCGCGTCCAACGAGCCGGGCGCCGCGCCATCCGGTACCGCGCCGCCCGGCTCCGAGAGCGACCGTGAAGTCACGATCGCCGCGCCCGAAGCGGTGATCGAAGGGGATGGCGGCGCGCAGACGCGGACCTTCACCGTGCGGCTGAGCACGCCGGTCGACGCCGGCGGCAGCGCGGTCTCGGTGAGCTTCAGTACCGGCGGCACGGCCACCGGCGGAACCGACTACGCGGTGGCGGAGTCTTCGCCGCTCACCTTCGGTGCCGGAACGCAGCAGCGGACGATCGCGGTAACGGTCTACGGCGACGAAGTCGCCGAGCCGGCCGAGACGGTGACCGTGACCCTGACCGGGATCACCGATGGCCGGCTGGCCGCCACCGCCGCCGCCACGCTGACGATCCGAGACGACGACCTCCTCACCATCTCGGTCGGCAACGCCAGCGCCACCGAGGGCGAAGCACTGAGCTTTCCGGTCACGCTGTCGCACGCGGTGCCGGGAGGCGTACGGGTGACCGCCGCGTTCACCGCCGGCACGGCCGCCGGGGGTGGCGTGGACTACACCGAAAACACCGCGCCGCTCAGCTTTGCCGGCGCCGCCGGAGAGACCGGGAACCTGCAGGTGGCCGCCACCGCCGACAACGAACGGGAAGGCGACGAGACGTTCACCGTCGGAATCGGCGCCGTAGCCTTCCCGGGCGGGATCGACCCGGAGTACACCGCCGGGTCGGCGACCGGCACCATCCGCAACTCGGCGTCCGGCGACGCGGCGATCCGGCTGGTGGCCGATCCGCCGATGGTGGAGGAAGGGGCCGGGCCGACGCCGGTCACGGTGACCGCCACGCGCGGAAGCGGCGCCGACGACCGCCGGGCCAGGACCGTGATGGTGTCGGTGGGCGACGGCGGCGACAGCGCCGACGCCGCCGACTACGAGCCGGTGCGCGACTTCGCCATCGTCATCGAGGCGGGCGAGCGCAGCGCGCAGGGGGTGTTCCGCCTCAGTCCGGTCGAGAACGACGACTACGAGGGGACGGAGACGGTTACGGTCGGCGGCGTGGCGCAGGGCGTGCCGGTGATCGGCGCCGACCTGATGATCGTCGACAACGACGCGCCGGAGACCGCGGGCGGGGGTGACCGCACTGGCGAACCGGGCGGGGCGGGCGTGGCTGAGACGCAGGAGCTCACCTTCGGCGGCGCCTCGGTGCCGGCGCAACGCTACGTGGTCGGCGACCGGGTTGCGCTCACGTTGCCGGCGGCGCGCGGCGGGGTGACGCCGCTGTCCTACGCACTGGCGCCGGCGCCGCCGTCCGGGGTGGCGTTCGCCGCCGCGGCGCGCGCCCTTTCCGGTACGCCGGCCGCCGTGCAGGCCGAGACCGGCTACACGCTGACGGCGACCGACGCCGCCGGCAGCAGCGCGGCGCTGCGCTTTACCGTGCAGGTGACCGACCGCGCCGCCGGCACCCGCGGGCGCGCCCTGGGGGCGGTGCTGGCGGCGCTCGGGAGCACGCTGGCGGCCGACGCGGTCGACGTGATCGGGACGCGCTTTACCGCTACCGGCTCCGCGATCGCGGTGGGCGGCCATGAGGTGGTGTTCGGCCCGGCCCCGGGGAACGGGGCGGAAGGCGGCGCCGGATCGGTGTGGGCCCGGGGCGCGGTCGGCGGCCTGCACCGCTCGCGCGACGGGGTCACGGTAGACGGCACGGCGCTGACCGGGTACCTGGGGTTTGACTACGGCTGGCGCGACCCGAGCACCGACGCGGTGGCCGGCGTGGCGGTGGCGGTGAGCCGCGCCGAACGGTTGCGCTACCGGATGGCGGACGGCGCCGCCGGCACCGCCGACCTCACGCTGACCGCGGTGCTGCCCTACGCGCATCTGCGCCCGCTGCCCGGCTTCGGAGTCTGGGGACTGGCCGGCGGCGGTCGCGGGCCGGCGGCGCTGCGGCATGACGGCAGCGAGGCGATCACCGCCGACGTGGCGTTGCGGATGGTGGCCGCCGGCGGCTACCTGGAGCTCGCCGCCTGGGAGAACTTCGGCGTGGCGCTGGAGGCGGACGGCTTCGCGGCAACGCTGCAGTCGCAATCCGCGGCGTTGCGCGCGAGTGGCGACGCGCGGCGGGTGCGCGCCCTGGCGTCGGGCCGCGGCGCCTGGGAGTTGGTGCGCCACTCGCACCTGCGGACCAACGTGGAGGTCGCCGGCGTGTGGGACGGGGCGGACCAGCTCGGCGCCGAGGTGGGCGGCGGCGTGGAGTATCAGCACGCCGGCATCGGGTTGGGAGTAGACGCCCGCGGCCGCTATCTGCTGGCGTGGAACCCGGAGCAGCGGGAGTGGGGAGCCGGCGTGACGCTACGCTACGCCCCTGCCGGCACCGGGTTGTGGTTCGCGCTGGGTCCGTCGTGGGGCATCCCGGTGAGCCGCCATGCTGTCGGGCCGGGGCCGGAAGTGGCCGGCGCGGGCGCTCCGGTGAGCCGGGCCGGAGTGGAGGCCGGCTACCGGGTAGGCGATCGGTTCGAGGTGAGCGTTGCCTGGACCGGAGAGGCGCCGGCCGGCGCCGCGTCCGCCCACCGCGTGCACCTCGGCGGCGCGTTGCGTTGGTAGCGCGCCGGGGACGGACGGAGCGGCGGGCGTGGCGGCGGCGCCGCAAATGCGGCACAATACCGATCCGGACGTAGTGGAACGCACCGACCGCGAAACGAACAACCGCGTGCTGATCGTCGACGATCAGAAGGATATCCACGACGACTTCGAGGAGATGCTCAGGCCGCGGCTCAGCTCCTCGGCGGATGAGCTGGCGGCGGCGTTCCTGGCCGAGGAGCAGCGCAGCTTCCTGCCGGAGTTCGAGCTGCTGCACGCGCTCGGCGGCGAGGAGGCATACGCCGCGGTAGCCGAGGCAAGGCGCCGCCGGCAGCCGATCGCGGTGGCCTACATCGACATACGAATGCCGCCGGGTATCGACGGCGTGGAGGCGGTGCGCCAGATCAGGAAGATCGATCGCGAAGTGGAGATCGTCATGATGACGGCGTATACCGACAAGCCGCTGCCGGAGATCGTCCAGGACATGGAGCTGCTGCACAAGCTGCTGTACGTCAGAAAGCCGTTTGCGCGCGAGGAAGTGCAGCAGATGACGCTGGCGCTGGTAGAGAAGTGGAACGTGGAGCGCGAGCTCGCCGAACGGCGCCGGCAGTTGAACGTGAGCCACCAGCGGCTGGAAGCGGTGCTCGACGCCATCGGCGAGGCGATCGCGATGTATGACCGCACCGAGCGGGTAGTGTTCGCGAACCGCTGGTACGAGCAGTTGCTGGGCACCACGGAACAGGGGTTGAAGGCGATGGACTCGGCGGCGAGCGCGGCGAACTGGCGGCGCTGGTTTCGCACTTCGATCGTGCCCGAGATGGACCGGCGCATTACGGCCGAGGATGGCGGCGACCTGTTGGAGCACCTGCAGGAGGGACGGCCGGAGCGGCTGTTCTACCGGCAGAAGAAGCCCGTGCACGACGATCAGGGTGAGATGATCGGCGATTTGTACGTGTACCGCGACCTGTCCTCCGAGATCGAAGCCGAGCGGATGAAGTCGGAGGTACTGCGCCTGCGCGCGGAGCTGGAGACCAGGCACTCGTTCGCCGGAATCGTGGGCTCGGGCGCCGCGATGCAGCAGGTGTACGGGTTGATGAAGCGCGCGCTGGAAGGCGGCGTGACCGTGCTCATCCGCGGCGAAAGCGGCACCGGCAAGGAGCTGGTGGCCAAGTCCCTGCACTTCAACGGCGCGCGCGGCAGCGGGCCGTTTCTGGCGGTGAACTGCGCGGCGATTCCGGATTCGCTCATCGAGAGCGAGCTGTTCGGGCATGAGAAGGGGGCCTTTACCGGCGCCACGCAGCGCCGCATCGGCTGCTTCGAGCGCGCGCACGGCGGCACCATCCTGCTGGACGAAATCGGCGACATGCAGCCGGCGCTGCAAGCCAAGCTGCTGCGCGTGCTGCAGGAGCGGGAGATCCGGCGCGTGGGAGGCACCGCCACCATCGCCGTCGACGTGCAGGTGATCGCCGCCACCAACCAGAACCTGGAGGAGGCGATGCGGGCGGGCAGGTTCCGTGAGGATCTGTTCTACCGCATCGCCGCGTTCCCGATCGTGATTCCGCCGTTGCGCGAGCGCCGGGAAGACATACCACTGCTGGCCAACCACTTCCTGAAGAAGCAGGCGGAGGGCAACCCCGCGGCGCCGGGCCGCATCTCAGCCGGCGCGCTGCAGCTCCTGCTGCGCTACGACTGGCCCGGCAACGTGCGCGAACTGGAAAGCGCAATTGCGCGCGCGGTCCTGCTGGAGACCGGCGGCGTGCTGCAGGCCGGCAGCCTGCCGCCGCAACTCGTCGCGCCCGCCCCGGCGGCCCCCGGCGCCGCGGCTGCCGACCCCGCTGAACCGCCCGCGGCCCCCCTGCCGGCGGACGTGCTGCCGGCAGACGTGCTGCCGCTGGCCGAAACCGAGCGCCGGGCGGTCACCCGCGCCCTGGAGGCATCCGGCAACAACGTGACGCGGGCCGCGCAGGCCCTCGGCATCAACCGCACCACCCTCCACCGCAAACTGAAGAAGTACCACCTCCCCTCCGACGAAGACCCTCAACGCTGACCATCACCTCATCCCGACCGGCGGCCTCACTCGGCGCCGAAGTGTGTCCACGTAAACGGAAGCGCTATTTCCATAAATCAATGTATAATGGAATGATGTACGCCAGATCTCTAAGAAGACCGCTGGATGGGCGCCACAGCTTCTTTCTGTTCGGGCCGCGCGGGACCGGCAAGACCACATGGCTGAAGCAGCGCCTGCCCGGCGCGCTGTACCTCGACCTGCTCGACAGCGCGCTGTACGTAGACCTGCTGGCGCGGCCGGAGCGGCTCGGCGAGCTGATACCGCCGGGGTACGACGGTTGGGTGGTGCTGGACGAGATCCAGCGCGTCCCGCTGCTGCTCAACGAAGTCCACCGGCTGATCGAGACGCGCCGCGTTCCGTTCGCCATGACCGGCTCCAGCGCCCGCAGCCTGCGCCGCCGCGGCGTCAACCTGCTGGCCGGGCGCGCTCACACCTACCGGATGCATCCGCTGACCGCCGGCGAGTTGGGCGCCGACTTCGACCCGGCGGCGGCGCTACGCTACGGCCACCTGCCGGCGGTTCGCAGCGAATCGGAACCTGACGCCTACCTGGCTTCCTACGTGGAGACCTACCTGCGCGAGGAAGTGCTGCAGGAGGGGCTGACCCGCAACCTGGCGGCGTTCAGCCGCTTTCTGGAAGCCGCCAGCTTCTCCCAGGCGGCGCCGCTCAACGTGGCGGCGGTGGCGCGCGACGCCGGGATGGAGCGGCGCACGGTCGCCAACTACCTCCAGGTGCTGGAAGACCTGCTCCTGGCCTGGCGTCTGCCCGTGTTTACGCGGCGCGCCGCGCGCCGGCTCACCGGGCACCCCAAGTTCTTCCTGTTCGACGCCGGGGTTTACCGCCGGCTGCGCCCGCGCGGGCCGCTCGACCGCCCGGAGGAGGCCGAGGGCGCCGGTTGGGAGACCCTGCTCCATCAGGAGGTGCGCGCGGTCAACGACTACGAGGGGCTGGGCTACGCCCTCTCCTACTGGCGCACCGCCGCCGGCGCCGAGGTGGACCTGGTGGCCTACGGCGAACGCGGCCTGCTGGCGTTCGAGGTCAAGCGGACCGGGCGCCTGCGCCGCCAGGACAGCGCCGGATTGCGCCTGTTCGCCCGCGACTACCCGCCCGCGAAGTGCTTCCTGCTGTACGGCGGCGACCGGCGCGAGTACCACGACGGCATCGAGGTATGGCCGTTGCCGGAGGCGCTCCGCTCCCTGCCGTCAATCCTGTCCGCCGGCGCCTGAGCCCGACCCGGTGCTCTCTTGCCGGGGAGGTGCCGGACCGGGGACACTGGGGGTATGAAGATTGCACGCATCGACACCCACGTCGTGCCCGGCGGGCGCCGCAACCTGTGCATCGTCAGAATCGAGTCGCGCGATGGCCACGTCGGGCTCGGGGAGGCGGGGCTGAGCGGGCGCGAGCTTGCCGTGCGCGGGGCGGTCGATCACTTCCGCGAGTTCCTGGCCGGGCGCGACCCGCGGCGCATCGGCGCCATCTGGCAGGAGGTGTACCGCAGCCAGTACTTCGAGGGCGGGCGCGTGCTCACCGCGGCGCTGTCGGCAATCGACATCGCCCTGCACGATCTGGTTGCCCGTTCGCTGGGGGTGCCGGTGTACCAGCTCCTGGGCGGCCGCCAGCGCGACCGCGTGCCCTGCTTCGCTACCGCCCGGCACGGCAGCGGCGACGCCGCGGTGGACGACGTGGTGCGGCTGGTGGACGACGGCTGGCCCTGCGTGCGCCTGCCGGTGCCGGTGGATGCCGCGGCCGGCATCTTCGACCCGCGCCCGTCGCTCGGCGCGGCGGCGGACACGCTGGTCGCGGCGCGCGCGGCAATCGGGCGCCGGGCGGCGCTCGGCATCGACTACCACCACCGTCTGTCAGTGGCGGAGGCGGCGAGTTTCTGCCAATCCATGCCGCCGGGCACCATCGACTTCCTGGAGGAGCCGATTCGGGACGAGACGCCGGCGGCCTATCAGGCGTTGCAGCGCATGACCCCGGTGCCAATGGCGATCGGCGAGGAGTTCGCCAGCAAGTGGCAGTTCCTGCCCTACCTGGAGGCCGGCATCCCGGCGTTCGCGCGGCTGGACATCTGCAACGTCGGCGGCTTTACCGAGGCGATGAAGGTGGTGGGCTGGTGCGAGGCGCACTACATTGACCTGATGCCGCATAACCCGCTGGGGCCGGTGAGCACCGCCGCCAACCTGCACCTGGCCGCCGCCACCGCGCAGTACGCGTGGCTGGAGGAGCGCGGGCCGGAAAACATCTTTGCCTTTGACCGCGAGATGTTCCCGGCGATGCCGTTGCCGGACGGCGTGACCTACGCGGTGCCGGACGGGCCGGGGCTGGGCGTCGAGTTCGACCCGGAGTCACCGGCGGCCAAGGAACCGCTCAAGCTGTGGGAGGCGCCGCACCTGCGCCGGCCCGACGGCTCGGTCACCAACTGGTAGCCCGTGCGCGCCGCGGCGGTCGGGGTCCTGCTCTTGTGTCTGCTGAGCCCCGCTTCGGCGGCGGCGTCCGGGGCCGGCGAGGTGGCGGACACCGGCGAGGTGGTAGTGCTGATCACCGATCACCGCTTGGCGATCGACGACTTCGTGGCGCTGGTGGTCACCGTGCGCGGCGCGCGCCTGCACCGCCGCGGCGCCGCAAGCGACGCGGGTTGGCTGACCCTCCCGGTCGAGCCGCAGGAGATCGACCTGACGCGCTACCGGGACGGCGCGACCGTCGAGTTGACCCGTCAACGGGTGCCCGCCGGCCGCTACGACGCGGCGGAGGTCCTGGCTGCGGCCGCGGCCCGCGGCGTGGTGCTCGGCGGCGCGCGCGCAGAGGTGCCGCTGGAGCTCGCCCCGGCGCGGACCGACCTCCGGGTGCGCGCGGAGCAGGTCGCGCGGGTCACCTTCGACCTGGTGGTGCACGACCTGCGCGATCACCCCGGCAAAACCTGGGGGATCCTGCTCGAGGAGGTGCGCGTGGAGTACTTGGCGGCCACTTCCTGACGCTATCGAGACGCCCGTAAATTGCTATTTTGTCACTGAGTATGTTGCATTGATGTTACCGTAAGCATTGCAATGATGTTACTGTTGGCATTGCAATGATGCTATTGGACCAGCCGTGACGCCTTATCGGACGCGCCTTGCGGACCATGAATTGCGCCGGCGCCTCGGCGCCGCCGGGGCGGTGGTGATCGAAGGCCCCAAGGCCTGCGGCAAGACCGCCACCGCCCGGCAGGCAGCCGCCAGCGAAGTGCTGCTGGACGTCGACGCCAGGGCGCGGCGCGCCATCACCGTCGACCCGGCCCTGGTGCTGGAAGGAGCCGCGCCGCGCCTGCTCGACGAGTGGCAGACCGCGCCTGAGATCTGGAACTACGTGCGCCGCGCGGTGGACGACCGCGCCCGGCCCGGCCAATTCATCCTGACTGGCTCCGCGGTTCCGGCCGACGACGTTACCCGCCACACCGGCGCCGGGCGCCTGACGCGGCTCCGGCTGCGCCCCATGTCCCTGTTCGAGACCGGCCGCTCCTCCGGCGCGGTCTCGTTGCGCGAGCTCCTCGCCGGCGGCGCGCCGCGCAGCGCGGAGGCGGACCTCTCCGTCAAGGAGCTTGCCGAGCAAGTCTGCACCGGCGGCTGGCCGGGGAATCTGCAGCGCTCCGCCAACCAGGCGCTGCAGGCCAATCGCGCCTACCTCGACGAGATCCGCCGCGTCGACGTGAACCGCGTCGACGGGACGCAACGCGACCCCGCCAAGGTCGGCGACTTCCTGCGCTCGTTCGCCCGCAACGTGGCGACCTACGCCGCGGCCTCGACCATGGCGGCCGACTTGAACAACCACACCGCGGATGCCTACCTGACCGCGTTGGAACGGCTCATGATCATTGAGGATCAGCCGGCGTGGACCCCCCACCTGCGCTCCCGGTCGCGGCTCCGGGGCGCCGCCAAGCGCCACTTCGTCGACCCGTCGCTGGCGGTCGCCGCGCTCCGCGCCGACCCCGACCGGCTGCTGCGGGACCTTGGCTTGCTGGGGTTCCTGTTCGAGTCGCTGGTCATTCGCGACCTGCGCGTCTACGCCGGGAGCAGCGACGCCGAGGTGCTGCAGTACCGCGACAACACCGGCCTGGAGGTGGACGCCGTGGTGCAGGCCGCCGACGGCGCCTGGGCCGCCCTGGAGATCAAGCTGGGAGCAGGGATGATCGACGCCGCGGCCGCCGCCCTGCGGCGCTTCGCCGGGCGCGTGGACGCCGCCCGGAGCGGAGCCCCCGCCGCCCTGGCGGTCATCGTCCCCGGCGGCTACGGCTACGTGCGCGACGACGGCATCGGCGTCATCCCCCTCGCCGCGCTGGGACCCTGAGCGATGCGGCTGGCCAGTGTCGAACGCATCGTGCGGGCGCTCAACGCCGCCGAGGTGCCGTTCATCGTCGTCGGCGGGCTGGCGGTGCTGGCCCACGGCTACGGCCGGCAGACGCAGGACCTCGATCTGGTCATTCGGCTCGAAGCGAGCGTCATCCGGCGGGCGTTCGCGGCGCTGGCCGGCTTGGGGTATCATCCGCGCGTGCCGGTCACGGCGGACATGTTTGCCGACCCGCGGCGCCGCGCGCAGCTCATCGCTGACAAGCGCATGGTGGTGCTGGGCTTCTACAGTGAGCGCCACCGCGAGACGCCGATTGACCTGTTCGCCGCCGAGCCCTTCGACTTCGCCGCCGAGTACGCCGCGGCGCTGAGAGAGGAGGCCGCTCCCGGAGCCCCGTTGCGGATCGTGCGGCTGGCCACCCTGCTGCGGCTGAAGCGCGCCGCGGGCCGGCCGCAGGACCTGGCGGACCTCGCGGAGCTGACGCGCCTGAATCCGGCGGCGGGCACCGGCTGATGGCGCCGGCCGAGGCAAGGGAGGATGCACGGGCGGGCGGGGCGGATTGGCGGGCGGTGACGTTCGCGGGCAACCGCCGCCTGCAAGAGGAGGAGTTCCGCGCGCTGTCGTTCCGCGACAAGTTGAAGGTGGTCGAGCAGCTCTCGGTGGTGGCGGAGCACTTCGCCCGGCGCCGGACCGCGCGCGCCCCCGGCGCCGGCAGCCACCCGCCGCCGCCCGCCCGCCCGGCGCCGGGGGCGGTTTGACAAAGGGGGAGGAACCCGCTATACAGGGCTGTCGCTTGCAGTACGAATAGCGACCAAGATTACCGTAGGACGGGATTTATCTCAGATAATCTCAGATGATCCCGGATATCGAACTCGAACAAACCTGAAGAACAACAAGGAGAATCATAGCGTGTCTTCACGACCAAGCAGGCTCTTCGTGTCTTCTCTGGCGGCGGTATTCGCTCTGGCCCTGGCGGCGGAGTCGGTACTCGCGCAGACCATGCCCAGGGAAGAAACCTTGATCGTCCGAGCCGGCCGCAAGTTTGGCGCCCCCGAGCTCTACAACCCGTACCTGGCCGGTCACCGCGGCGAGAACGGCAACTGGTGGGCAGCGGAGAATCTGTTTTACATGAACCTCTACCAGGGCAAGATCGAGCCCTGGCTGGGGACCAGTTTCGAATACGGACCCAACCACGACACCATCACCATCAATCTGCGCGAGGGCGTCAAGTGGAGCGACGGCGAAGAGTTCAACGCCGCCGACGTGGTCTTTACCTACAACATGCTCAAGGAAGGCGCCCCCACGCTGCGCTGGTCGGTGTGGATCCGGGAGTGGATGGAAGAGGTGCGGGCGGAAGATTCCCACACCGTGTTCATTCGCCTCAGGGAACCCAATACCCGCGCGCACTACACCTTCCTGATCGGGCTGTGGGTGCCTCCCATCGTTCCCGAACACATCTGGTCCAAGGAAGATCCCAACACCTTCAAGAACTTCCCCAACCCGGTGTGGACCGGCCCCTACCGGCTGCTGGAATCCAGCGCCGAGGCGGTCACCTGGGAGCGCCGCGAAGACTACTGGGCCAAGGACGTGATGGGGCGCCACCCCGGCGCCAAGTTCCTGCTGGTCACCGGTCCCGGCCCGGCCGAGAAGATGATGATCGAGCAGATCGAGCACCGCATGGACGTCTGGTCCGGCTTCACCAAGTCGCAGTACGAAACGGTGATCGCCCGCAACGACGACGTGTTGTTGTGGAAGGCGCTCGATCCCTGTACGCGGGCGTTGTGGTTCAACATTCAGCGGCCGCCGCTCGACATGCCGGAGGTACGCTGGGCGATTTCCTACGCCATCAACAAGGACAAGCTCAACTTCGCGGCCTTCGAGGGAACCACCACCAAGACCAAGCTGCCCTATCCTTACTACGGCACGATCACTCCCTACCTGGAAGATTGGAAGGACATCCTCGACAAGTACGACACCGAGCTGTACGACCCCGAGCGGGCGATGGCGATGTTGGACGATCTGGGATTCGAGAAGGGCAGGGACGGTATCTACGTAACCCCGGATGGAATCCGGCTGTCGTGGGTCATCATTTCCCCGCCGTGGTCCGGTCACCGTGAGATGGCGCAGAGCATCAGCGAGGACCTCAAGGCGATCGGCGTCGATGCCTCGTGGAAGGTGCTGGAACCAGCCCCGCACGGCGAATCGTGGCGGCGCAACCAGTACGACATGAACGTCGCCTGGGCCTGCGCTCAGGGTCTGGGCCACGCCTGGGACCCGTACGCCTGGCTGGAAGGATTCCACAGCAAGTACGCGATGGATGAAGGGGAATCCGCCGACCAGAATCAGATCCGCTACTCGGATCCTGAGTTCGACCGGCTCATCGACGAGCTGACCGGGCTGTTGCCGGACGATCCGCGCGCCGCGGTGGTCCTCAAGCAGGCGCAGGAGATCTACATGCGGGACCTGCCCGTGATCGGCACCCTGCAGACCTTCTTCTCGAACACCTTCGACACCCTGCACTGGACCGGCTTCCCCAGTGAAGACGACCCGTACATGACCCCCAACCACTGGTGGCCGCACTTCCTCTTCACCTTGCTGGAGGTGAAGCCCAAGTAGGTTCGGCAGCCGCCGTTCGGTTGGCTGATTTCGTTCCCCTCTCCCGCGCGGCCCTGCCGCTCCCGGGAGAGGGGGCTTTCCCCGAGATAGAAGATAGAATAGAGGAGCACCCGAAAATGCCCGCGCTGGTCCGATACATTGGCAGGAGGTTGATCGCGTATCTGTTGACGGTGTTCATCGCAATCAGCGCCAATTTCTTCATCCCGCGGCTGATCCCCGGCGACCCGATTTCCGCGCTGCTCGCGCAAATGGCGCAGCACGGCGAGATCGTTTCCGGCGGTACGGAGATCATCGAAGCGTACAAGGAGCAGTTCGGGCTGAACGGGAGCTGGCTCGAACAATACGTCCGCTACCTTTGGAGCCTGCTCCGGGGCGACCTGGGACCGTCGATCATGGCGTTTCCCACTACGGTGCAGGAGCTGCTGGTTACCGCCATCCCCTGGACGATGGGGCTGCTGTTGGTGGCGACCGTCATCAGTTGGCTGCTCGGCAACCTCCTCGGCGCGATCGTGGGCTGGCGCCGGGAGTCGAAGACCAACTCGACCCTCGTCCTGCTGAGTCTGGGGTTGAATCAGATTCCCTACTACTTCGTGGCGCTGCTGCTGGTCTTCTTTTTCTCTTACAACTTACCGATCTTTCCGTCCTCCGGCGGCTTCAGCCTGATCGGCGGGCGCCCGGAGGGCATGGCGCTGGTGTGGAACATCATCTACCATGCCACCTTACCCGCCCTCTCGATCGTGATCGCCTCAGTGGGGTTCTGGGTCATTACCATGCGCTCGATGATCCTGACCACCCTGGGCGAGGACTACATCCTGCTGGCCGAGGCCAAGGGCCTCAAGCGCCAGGTGGTGCTGCTCAAGTACGCCCTGCGAAACGCGCTGCTGCCGCAGGCCGCGGCGTTCGGAATCGCCCTGGGTTTCGTCATGAACGGCTCCATCCTGACCGAGACTATCTTCAACTATCCCGGCATCGGGGCGCTGCTGTTGTCGGCAATCGGCAACCTCGACTACAACCTGCTGCAGGGGATTTTGCTGCTGACCATCCTGGCGGTTCTGACCGCCAATCTGATACTTGAGATGCTGTATCCGATCATAGACCCGCGCATCAGCCACGGAGGCGATTGAGTATGCAAGCCTCCGTTTCCTCGCTGCTCAAGGGCGCCTTCAACTTCGCCTACCGCCGCAACTCCAAGCTGGCCGCCGGCTTCACCATCACCATCGTGCTGGTAATCGTGGCGGTCATCGCCAATATCCTCGCGCCCTACGACGTGGCAACCATCGGGCTGAATCCGCCCGACCTCCCGCCTTCCTTCGAGAACCCGTTGGGCACCGATACGCTTGGCCGGGACATATTCGACCAACTGGTCCACTCGGTGCGGCAATCGCTGATCATCGGCTTCTTTACCGGGCTGGTCGGACTGTTCGTAGGCATGGCGGTGGGCATCATCAGCGGCTACCGCGGCGGCCTCGTCGATGATTCGCTACGCAGCATCACCGACGTGTTCCTGGTCATCCCGACCATCCCGCTGCTGGTGGTGCTTTCCTCCTACGTAAGGTTCCTGACGATCCCGGCGTTGGTGCTGATCCTGGCGGTGTTCGCCTGGCCGTTTCCGGCGCGAACCTTCCGCTCGCAGGTGTTGAGCCTGCGCAAGCGGGAGTTCATCAACATGGCCAAACTGTCGGGAATGAGCGACCTGAAGATCGTGTTCCGGGAGATTCTCCCCAACATGCTCCCGTACGTCGGCACCACCTTTGCCAATGCCGTATCCGGGGCGATCCTGGCGGAAGTGTTCCTGGAAATCCTGGGATTGGGGCCGCAGAATACCACCACGCTGGGCGTGATGATCTACTGGGCGATGTGGCGCGGGGCCTTGATCCGCGGCATCCTCTGGTGGGTCTTGCCGCCGATGATCGTGATCGTGCTGATTTTCGTGGGCCTGCAGCTCATCAACATCGGCCTTGACGAGGTCTACAACCCCAGGGTCAGAAAGGGAGGCAAGGCTGCATGAACCGGAACGGGAGCGAGAACGGGAACGGGAACCGTCGCGAGGACGGGTACGTGCTCAAGGTGGAGGACCTCAAGGTCTATTACTGGACCGGCATGGGGCCGATCAAGGCGGTGGACGGCATCAACCTGGAGGTGCGCCGCGGGGAGCGGTTCGGCATCGTCGGCGAGTCGGGCTGCGGCAAGTCGACCACGGCGATGTCGCTGTTGCGGCTCATCAAGCCGCCCGGTTCGATTGAGCAGGGACGCATCGTTCTGGATGGCGATAACCTGCTCGAACTGGATGACGAGGCAATGCGGGCGGCGCGCTGGAGCCGCATCTCGCTGATTCCGCAGGGGTCGATGAACTCGCTCAACCCGGTGGTGAAGATCGGCAGTCAGATCACGGACGCGGTGGCCGCCCACGGCAGCTCCGGGGCGCGCGCGCAGGCGAAGGAGAAGATCATCGAGCTGCTCGGCATGGTGGGCCTGCCGGCGCGGGTCTTCAACATGTATCCGCACGAGCTGTCGGGTGGCATGAAGCAGCGCGTCTGCATTGCCATGGCGATCGTCCTGCAGCCGCAAGTGATCATCGCCGACGAGCCGACCAGCGCGCTTGACGTCGTCGTGCAGCGCGTCGTGACCCAGACCCTGATCAAGGTGCAGCAGCGGCTCGGCGCGTCGCTGGTTATCATCGGACACGACATGGGATTGCTGGCGCAACTGGTGGACCGGCTGGCGGTGATGTACGCCGGCAAGGTGGCCGAGGTGAGTCCCGCCGAGGACATTTACAAGGATCCGCTGCATCCCTATACCCAGCTTCTGATCGGTTCGGTTCCTTCGGTCAAGGAGAAGAAGCGGCTGCAGGGGATTCCGGGGCTGCCGCCGACGCTGCTGGAGCCGCCGTCGGGCTGCATTTTTCATCCCCGCTGCCCGCAGGCGATGGAGCGGTGCCGCAAGGAAGTGCCGGAATACCGCGAGGTCAAGCCGGGGCGCATGGCCGCCTGCCATCTGTACTGACGGTAATGACGATGAATAACCGATTGCTCGAAGTAAAGAATCTTACCAAGGTGTTCGGCGGAGGCCTGGGGAGAAGGAACGAGACCGTAGCGCTCGACGATTTTTCGCTGACCCTCTATGACGACAAGCCGATGATCACGGCGATTGCCGGCGAGTCGGGCAGCGGCAAGACCACGCTCGCCCGGCTGATCCTGGACTTCATAAAGCCGACCTCGGGCGAGGTCCTGTGGCAGGGCAGCGACCTTCACAAGATGTCGAAGCAGGAACTGATAGGGTACCGGCGCCAGTGCCAGGCCGTGTTCCAGGATCCCTACGCCGCCTTCAACCCCTTCTACCGGGTCGATCACGTGTTCCACATGGCGATCACGGAATTCAAGCTGGCGCGCAGCCGGGCCGAAGCCGAAGAGATCGTCGATGACGCGCTCAAGGTGGTCGGCTTGCGGCCGCAGGAGATTCTGGGCAAGTACCCGCACCAGCTCTCCGGCGGCCAGCGGCAGCGGATCATCGTGGCGCGCGCCTTCCTGCCGAAACCGCGGCTGATCGTGGCCGACGAGCCGGTTTCGATGATCGACGCCTCACTCCGCGCCATGATCCTGGACATCATGCTCAAGCTGAAGGAGGAGTTCGGCATCAGCTTCCTCTACATCACCCACGATCTTTCCACCGCCTATCAGATCAGCGACCGTATCTTCATCCTGTACGAAGGATCGGTGTCCGAGACCGGCGACGCCACCGGCGTCATCAGCAATCCGCAGCATCCCTATACGCAGCTTCTGATCGGCTCGGTGCCGACTCCCGATCCCGCCCTCAAGTGGGAGGAAGACATCGAGGTGTCGGCGGAAGATGAGCTGGGGCGGGGCGCCAAGGCCGGCTGCAAGTTCTACGGCCGCTGCCCGCACGCGATGGAGGAGTGCAACCGCAGCCGCCCGCCGCTTTATTCGGTCGGAGAAGATGGCCACTACGCGTCGTGTTACCTGTACAAGTGACGTGACGCCGCTTGCTTCCACGCCGGCGGAGGGCGTTGCCCGATGAGTTTTCACGTCGTGCTCGGGGCGTTCATGATTGCGTACGGGGTAGTGAACCTGTGCCTGCGCACGTTTGCGCAGCGCCCGTCATTGAAGCTGGAGTTGATGCAGCGGAAGTGGGGCGAGCGGCGCGGGCTGCTGCTCCACGTCGTGTCCTACACCGTGTTTCCGGTGGTGCTCGGCGCGATACTGGTGATTCGCGGCTTGGTGGCGGCGCCGCCGGGCTGACCGGCGCCGCGCGGGCGGGCGGGCGCTGAGCGGCGGGTCTGCGGCGGCGCGGCCCGGGGCTCCCCCCGCGCTCGCCCCGTTTCAGGAAGCGGCGTTGCCGGCGGCGGCGAGGCGGCGAGTCAACGGGTGCCGGCGGTCGGCCAGCGGCAGGGTGGCGCGCGCGCCGGTGAAGTGCGACTCGTACACCGCGCTCACGCATTCCAGCGAGGTGCCGGCGTTGGCGCCGCTTAGCTCCGGCGCCCTTCCTTCGACCAGCCCCTGCACCACGTCCCGCACGCTCCAGATGGAGGGGTGGCCGGGCCAGGCCTTGCCCTCGATGAGATACGCCGGCGCCGGGATCTCGACGCGTTCCCAGGGCGGGGTGTGGGCGGCGAACGACACGTCGCTCGGGCAGTACCACAGCTCGTAGTCGTGGCTGCGCGGGTGGCCCTTGATCAGCAGTTGCCCGCGGTCGCCCAGCAGGTGCGGGCCGGCGATCCAGGTGTCGCGGGAAGGGCGCTCGTAGAGTTCCACCAGCCCCGAGGCGCCGCCGCGGCCGCCCACCTGGATCAGCATGGTGTCGCCGGCCACCATGCCGTTGTCGCGCGGGTCGCTGGTGCACAGTTCGCTGCTGTGCATGACGTCGCCCACTTCGGCCTCGCGCCCCCGGTAGGTCACGCGCGCGTGGATCCAGTCGATGCCGTCCAGGAAGAAGGCCAGCTCGTCGAAGTAGTGGACGCCCATCTCCATCAGCTCGAAGCCGGCGGGGCGGCCCTTGCCCACTTCGCGCACGCAGCGCAGGGTGCCGATGCGGCCCTCCGCAATCAGCCGCTTGGCCAACCGCAGCGCCGGCGTAAAGCGGAACTGGTGGCTCACGGCAAGCTGCACGCCGGCCGCGGCGCAGTGCGCGATCATGCGGTCGGCGCTCTCCAAGTCGAGCGCCAGCGGCTTTTCGCACAGCACGTGGACGCCGGCGTCGGCCGCGGCGCAGGTGACCGCGGCGTGCAGCGGAGCGTGGGTGCAGACGCTTACCAGGTCGAGGCGTTCGCGGGCGAACATCTCGCGGTAGTCGGCGTAGCGCGGGGCGACCTGAAACTCGTCCGCGCGCGCGGCCAGCCGTTGCGGGTCGACGTCGCAGAGCGCGGCCAGAGTGGCGGCCTCCAGGTGGACGTAGGCGGTGGCGTGACTGCGGCTGATGCCGCCGCAACCCACGATTCCGGCGCGTAGTGGCATTTAACCTCCGGCCGCCCATCCTACTACGTTGATGCCGACTTGTGTGGTGGGCAGGCGGGGGCGGCGGGTGCGCAGCTTGCATGGTGCGCCACGCGGCGATAGTATCAAGCGGCATCGTGGCGGCGACTACCCCAGGCATAAGCAGGTCCGGCGAGCAGGTCGTCTTCGACGGCCTGCCGGGCGTGGTGGTCGACCTCGGACCGGTGTGGAGGCTGTAACGAAAACCTACCGCGCGGCGGCGATCGGCCAGACCGGCGCCGGCGGCTTCGGTCACGGGCTGCACCGCGCCTTTCGCGGCGTGGCCGGAGTGGAGATGGCGGCGGTGGCCGACCCCGACGCCGGCGGCCGGGCGCGCGCTAAGGCCGAGGCGGGAGCGGCGCGCGGCTACGCCGATTATCGGGAAATGCTGGCGCGCGAGCAGCCGGACTTGGTCAGCGTGGGTCCGCGCTGGCTCGATCAGCGCTTGGAGATGGTGCTGGCCTGCGTCGAAGCCGGCTGCCACGTGTACTGCGAAAAGCCGTTCGCGGCCAGCCCTGAGGAGGGCGACCGGATGGTGGCCGCGGCCGACGCGGCCGGGGTCAAGATTGCGGTGGGGCACTTCCACGGCGCCTACCTGCCGGGCATTGACCGCCTCAGGCGCTTGATCGACGGCGGCCGCATCGGGCGGTTGCTGGAACTGCACGCCCACGGCAAGCACGACCACCGCGGCGGCGGCGAGGACATGATGGACCTCGGCACCCACCTGTTCAATCTGATGCAGTACCTCGCCGGGGACGCGGCCTGGGTATCCGCGCACGTCACGGCCGGCGGGCGCGCCATTACGCCGCAGGACGTCCACGCCGCCACCGAGCCGTTGGGACCGGTCGCCGGTGACCACGTCCACAGTTACTTCGCCTTCCCCGGCGGGGTGGTCGGGACCTTCGACTCGCGGCGCGACAGCCCCGGCGTAAACGAACGCTACGGGTTGGAGATCGTCGGCAGCGAGGGCATCGTGTCGTTGCGCGGCGGGAGCGCCACCGGCGGACTGATGCTCTATCCCTACCCGCTGTGGGCGCCGGCGCGCCGCGAGCAGCGCTGGCAGCCGCTGGAGCTGGCGGGGATTCCGGCCGGCGACGGCCATTTTCTGGCGGTAACCGATCTGATCGCCGCCATCGAGTGCGGGCGCGAACCGATCTGCAGCGGGCGCGACGGTATCAAGGCGGTGGAGATGGCGCTGGCGGCGTACGCCTCGCAGATCACCGGCGCCCGCGTGGCGCTGCCGGTCGCCGACCGGCGCCATCCCCTGGAGGCGTGGGTATAGCGGCGCGGGCCATGCGCGTCACCGTTACCGAGGTCGGCAACGTACTCACCCGCACCGGCGGGTTCCTGCGCACCGTCAGCTCCCACTCGGTGCAGCCCTACCGCGGCTGCGCGTTCGGCAACGCGCTGTGCGGGGTTGGCTGCTACGTACGCCACAACGGCCACGTGACCCGCGGCCGGCCGTGGGGGTCGTTTCTGGAGGTGCGCGCCAACGCCGCGGCCTCCTACCGCGCCGGCGTGGCGCGTGAGCGGCGCTGGGCGCGACGCGCGCGCGGTGCCTTCAGCATCTTTCTGTCCAGCTCCACCGAGCCGTTTCTGCCCCAGGAAGCGCGCTATGGCGTGACCCGCGGCCTGCTCGCCGCCATGATGGAGGAGCCGCCCGACCTGCTGATCCTGCAGACCCACTCCCACCGGGTGACCGCCTGCCTCGACCTGTGCCGCGAACTGCGGCGGCGCTGCCGGCTGCGCGTGCATCTCTCCATCGAGACCGACCGCGAGCGGTTCCCCGGCCTGCCGCCCCACGCCAGCCCGGTGGAGCGCCGCTTCCGGGCGGCGCGCGCCCTGACTGACGCCGGCATCGAGACCGTGATCACCGTGGCGCCGCTGCTGCCGATCGGCGACCCCGAACGCTTCTTCGCGCGCGTGGCGGAGTGCGCCTCGGCGGTGGTGATCGACCACTTCATCGGCGGCGACGGCTCCGCGGACGGCGGCCGCACCCGGCGCACGACCCTGCCGCAGGCGATGGCGGCGGTCGACCCCGGTTCCCTCGGCCTGGCCTACCGCGACCGCATGGTCCGCATCGCCCAGCGCTACCTCCCCGACCGCGTAGGCATCAACATCGACGGCTTCGCCGCCCGCTACCTCTGACAGCCGCTGCATACCGTCGCCGTGGACTATCCTCTTGAACGGCCCGGAGCAAGAATGAAGGGCTCCTTTGCCGCCGCACGGCCCCGACCGGGCGCGTGACCGGCTCCCACTCCTGCGTTCATTTGTGCAGCAGGTTGCTGCACAATCAGCACTTCACTCATTTCACAGGTAGTTGAGGGTGGCGAGTTCGGCGGCGCGGCGCGGGTTGAACTTGCGGTCGCGGTTGACCGGGTTGTGGTAGCGCAGCACGCGCTGGCCGTTGGCCTCCTGCGGCAGCCGCAGCACGGTGGTGGGGCGGGTGGTGGTGACCAGCCAGTCGATCAACTCGCCGCGCATCTCCTCCACCGTGGCGCGGTGGCGCGGCAGCAGGGCCAGATTCTCCTGCTCCCAGGGGTCGGCCTCCAGGTCGTACAGCTCGGCGAAACCGCGCTCCGCCCACTCCGCGCCGAAGCGGGCGAACATCCCGGCCGGGTAGTGCACGTAGCGGTAGCGGCCCTTGCGCACGCTCTTGCTGAAGGCGAACTCGGTAACCGCGACGCGGCGCACGGCGCCGCTCCCGCCGCGCAGCAGGTGGCCTACGTCGTAGCCGTCGCCCGTCTCCATCACTTCCACCCCCGCCAGGCCGCAGACGGTGGCGGCGAAGTCAACGCTCTCCACCAGCTCGCCGGCCACGTGACCGGCGGGAAAGCGGCCCGGCCAGCGCCAGATGAACGGCACCCGCGTGATGGCGTCCGAGCAGATGCCCGGCGCCTTCTCCATGATCCCGAACTCGGCGGCGTAATCGCCGTGGTCTGAGGAATAGACCACGATGGTGTCGTCCGCCAGCCCGGCGTCATCGAGGAACTGCAGAAGCTCGCCCACCGCATGATCGACGTGGCTCACGTTGCCGAGGTAGCCGTGCAGCTTGCGGCGGCGCCCGGCGGCGAAGGTGCGCGGCTCAAACAACTGCCAGTCGGTGGTGCGCCAGCGCCGCACCGCGGCTTGGAAGTGCGGCGCCTTGCCGTGCAGGTCGTGGTCGGCGTTGGGCGGCAAGGTAAGAGACTCCTGATCATAGAGGTCCCAGAAGCGCTGCGCCGGAGTGTAGCACTGGTGCGGCTTGGGGAAGTTGGCCTGCAGGAAGAACGGGCGGCCCTCCTCCGCGCAACGGCGCATGAAGGCGATGCCGGCGCGCGTCAGGTAGCCCTCCTGCCCATCCTCGTAGCTCACCTTGCTCGGGCGCGCGTCGCAGGTCTGCCGGCCGGCGGCGCCGAACTCCTGCATCGCGCCGTGATCCTCCAGCTCGGTCAGGCCGCGCTCGGCCAGGTAGTCGGCGTACTCCGCCGAGCGCCCGCCGATGCTGCTGCCGCACGTTTCCAGGAAGTAGTCTACGTCATCCTCGACCCAATACTCCGGGCAATGGATCTTGCCCACGGCGCCGGTGCGGTAACCGTGGCGGCGCAGGTGCCCGAACAGGGTGGGCAGGCCGCCGGGGTTGGGGCCGCTCAGGCCGTAGTAGCCGTGGTTGTGGCAGTACTGGCCCGACAGCCAGCAGGTGCGGCTGGGCGTGCAGATCGGATTCTGGGTGATGGCGTTGTCGAACCGCACCCCCTGCGCAGCGAGGCGGTCCAGGTGCGGGGTGCGCGCGTCGGGATGCCCCTTGTGCCCCAGAACCTTGGCGTGATGCTGGTCGGAGAACAGCAGCAAAATGTTCGGACGGCTACTCATGCTGCCATCATGGCAGGGAACGGCGCGCGTGCCGAGGGTCGGGTATGATGGGCCGATGGCCAAGCGCAGACCGTGCCGCAACGTAACCGCCTTAGAGGCTGCCGCCGACTGATGGCCGAAGACCCGCGACGAGTGCGAACCTGGGCCGAGTATCGTTCCCTTGTCCTGCCGATGCTGGAGCGGTACCGGAACGACGAAACCTGGTGGGGGCTACGAATCCTGGACTCCTTCCTGATCAGGATGGAGGAGCACTCAAGAAACGTGAGAGTCCATGAGGCAGTAGTTGATCTCATCTGGGAGAAACCCTCGGTAAAGACGCTCGATAGAGGACTACGGCGCGGGATGGTTGACGAGTACGATCAGTTGCTCGACGCCATACGGACGTCCGGTTCATTTGAAGAAGCAAACGAGCGGGCCGAAGAGATATGGGATTAGCGGCGGATCATATGCGTCAGCCGTTGGGTTTGACGTGCACCTTGATCGAGCGCGAGGACTTGTCGAGGGCGGTGCCGAAGGCGTCGTGCACGGCGTCCAGCGGGTAGCGTTGCGTGATCAGGGAGCGGGCGTCGGCGGCGTGGTCGGCGATTATCTCCATGGCGATTTGATAGTCGGCGCGGCCGTTGGTTGCCGAGTAGGTCATGGCGCCGACGAGCTCCACCTCGCGCGCCGCCAGCCGGAGCGCGTCGATGGGGACGGTGGGCACCGTGAATACGCCCAACAACAGCAGCCGCCCCTTGGGCCGCACCGCAAGCTGCGCCTGCAGCAAGGTGTCGCCGCGCCCGCCGACCGTCTCCACCGCTACGTCCACCACCCGCTGCTCGGACAGCTCCTGCAGCCGCTCGTGGCCGGCCGCGTCGTCGGCAATCACCTCGTCGGCGCCGAGACGGCGCGCCGCCTCCTGTTGGTGCGGGTGGCGGGCGGTGATCAGCGTGGCGGCGCCGGCCGCCTTGGCGGCAATCAGCGCCGTGAGGCCGATGGTGCCGGCGCCGATGATGAGCACGGTTTCGCGGGCGCGCAGGTTGATCTTGGCGTAGCCGTGCACGGAACAGGCGAGCGGCTCGGCCAGGGCGATCACTTCGCCGTCGGTGCCCGCCGGCGCCCGGTGGGCAGTGCGCGCCGGCATCGTCTGTAGCTCGCTCATGCCGCCGCCCTCGTTCTCGCCAACCAGGCCGCGTTGCGTGCACACGTGGTAGTCGCCGGTAAGGCAGAAGCCGCAGGCGCCGCAGCTCAGCAGCGGTTCGATGCCCACCAGGTCGCCCTCGCGCACGTGGCGCACCCCGGCGCCGGCCGCGCTCACGGTGCCGGCTATCTCGTGACCGGGCACCACTCCCGGCCGCGCCTTGAACTCGCCGCGGTAGACGTGCAGGTCGGAACCGCAGATCCCGGCGCTGGCCACGGCAATCTGCACCTCACCCGGCCCCGGGTCGCGCGCCTCGGTCTCGGCGGCAACCAGCTTGCGCTCCTCGTTCCAGCGGACTGACTTCACCATGCGCGCCATTCCTGCTTCCTCCTCCCGTGCCGCCCTAAAACGACAGCGTCATCGGGTAGTCCTCGTAGGTGGGACACCCTTCGGCGGCGAAGATGCGGTCGATCTCGTCCCGCTCCTCCTCGGTCAACCGCCACCCGGCGGCGGCCACGTTCTCGGCCAACTCGCGGTCGTCGCGCATCCCCACCAACGCCACCGACACGGCAGGATGGCCCAGCACCCAGGCGATGGCCAACTGCGGCAACGACCTGCCGGCGCGCGCGGCCAACTCCGCCAGACGCCGGCCCACGCGCAGCTCGCGGTCGAAGTGGTCGGGCTGAAACAGCGGCAGCCAGAACGCGGTGTAGTTCTTGCGGCGCCAGTCGCCTTCCTCGAACGCGTGGCCGGACCGGAAGGCCCCGGTCAGCAGGCCGAACGCCAGCGTACCGTAGGCCATGAAGCCGATCCCGTGCTTGAGGCAATAGGGCAGAATCGCCTTCTGCATGCGCCGGTCGAACAGGTGGTAGCCGACCTGATTCACCGCCAGGTCGGTGTAGCGGCGGCAGTACTCCATCATCTCGACGTTGAAGTTGGAGACGCCGGCGTAGCGAATCTTGCCGTCCGCCTTGAGCTTCTCCAGCGCGCGCATCGGTTCGTCGAGCGGCGTGAGGAAGTCCGGCCAGTGAATCAGCATGAGGTCGATCACGTCGGTGCCGAGCCGGCGCAGGCAGCCCTCGGTGCGGCTGATGATATGCTCGTAGCGCGAGCTGCGGCCCAGGGTGCGGCCCGCCGCGTCGTCGAAGGTAAAGCCGGTCTTGGTGACCAGGATCACCTCCTTGCGCCGCTCGCCGAGCGCCTTGCCGAGGAGCTCCTCCGAGTGGAAGGGGCCGTACACCTCGGCGGTGTCGAACAGGTTGATGCCGTGGTCGATCGCCGAGCGCACCGCGCGCGATGCCTCCGCCACGTCGATCGAGCCATACATGGTGGTGCTCATTTCCCAGGTGCCGAACCCGATCGGCGAGGTCATGAGGTCGGTATTGCCAAGCGGCCGTCGTTCCATAGCAGCCCTACCCTAACCGCCATGCCGCCAAACGGCAAGCGGTTCGGAGCCTTCGCGCTGGAGCAGGAGGTGACCTGCAGACCGCGACGCAACAGGTGGTGCCGGGCACCGTGTGCGGGCCGGCCCTGATCCGCGTTGAAGGCTTCAGGGCGGTTCACGGCGAGGTCCTGTTCGTCGATATGGAACCGGAGGAGGGCGAGTACGAACCGCTGCTCGGCTACATCCCGCTCGAACAGTGCGGCGCCGCCGTGGACCTGATCGGCCACCGCCTGCTGCCGGCCCGCTACATAGACGCCAAGGCAGCGCGCCGCGCCGGAGCGGCCGCAAGCGCCCGCCACGTACGCCTGCCCTGATGGCGGCCGAACCCCGCCGATTCACGGCCCAGTTCAAGGCCAAGGTGGTCATGGAGGCGTTCCGCGGTGACCGCACGATCGAGGAGACCGCGGGCCCAACACCACGTGCACCCGAGTCGGTGAGCGGCTGGAAGCGGCAAGCCCAGGTCTCGAGCAGATGTTCGGAGCCGCCGCGAAGCGCGGCCCCACGGATCAGGAGGCGCTCATCCGCGACCTGCAAGCCAAGGTCGACGGCTTGACCGTGGAGCGCGACTTTCTATCCCGCGGGCTCAATCGCTGAGCTTTCAGCAACCCCGGATACCGGCTGAGGATTGTAATCATCCAGCGTCCATCTGGCCAAGGAGGTTCGCTGCTGATGTTCCTTGGATGCTGTCGGATGGTCGGTGAACAACTTGCGAAACCAAGCGGGTAAGTCAATGTCCGGGCGGAGCGCCACGACGCCGGCGCGGTGCGTCTCAACATAGTCCGCTCGGGTGAGCCACTCCGCTTCCTCGGCGTTTGGGACCAGCAGGAGCGTTCGGTCCGGCCGCCGCGGGCCCCATCGCAACGCGTCCGCGTACGGATGCACGCTCTCCATCATGCCACTGATAACCGAGGAGGCGCGTGCCCGGTACTTCGCGTCCAGGACCACGAATCGGGTCATTTCGCCGGCAGATTCCATCGTTACCACCAGATCAGGCCGGCACTCGCGCGAGATCGACCAGCTTTCGACCTGTTCCTTTCCGTTCGTGCTGCTGAAGGTCTGCTGCAGACGGAGTGTGACACGGCGACCGTCGCTGTGCCTACCGTCCAGTCTCCGCCGGTCGGTGCCGGTCACGCCCGCGTTGCTCCACGCGAAGTCGGGCAGCCACTCCTGCAGCTTCTTCGCCAGCGCAACGAAGCACCACCGCTCGTAGAGTTCCCAGGTCGGGCTGAGCGGCAGCAGGTCCTGCGGGTCGAGCCGATACACGCCGCGCCGCAGCGCTTCCCAGCCGACGCGCCAGAACCGCGCGTAGAGCGGATGCGCCGCCACCGCGTTGAGGCCGGCAGCGGTGACTTCGGGCCGGCGTACTTCCTTGAACGGCGGACGGCGTTCGGCGGTCGAGAATCCCCGTTCCATCACACCGAGTATCTCAAGCCAGCGACCGACGCGGCCTGCGGTGCCGGACCGCGTCTCGCTGTCCGCGTTCTCTGCCCGCTCCTCAATCCGCGGGAGCCGCTCGGCAAGCGTCCTGCAACGAAGCAGCAGCGCGCGCAGCATGTAGAGGATGCAACGATTCGCCGGGGCGTCAAGAGTGCGTTCGACGGCCGGCACGTCAAGGATGGAGGCGCCCGGAAGCGCTGGCGGACTCGATCCCCCGTTGCGTCCGATAGCCGCGAGCGTGGCCGGTCGATGCATCGCGGTCCGTAGCGTGCGGAGGTCGGCGCGCCGGGCCTCCCGCAACGGGACGACACGCCGTTGCGCCCGCAGCACGCTCACCGGTTCCCGCCGGACCGCAGCCAGCGCGCGTTCCAGATCGGGCCAGCGCCTCCGCAGACGCTCGAACAGCACCAGCGGGTCGTCCGCGTCCCCAAGCGCGCCCAGCCGCCGGCGGGCGGGCTCTTCGCCGATAACCAGATGCGCGTCGAAGTCGATGACCTCGTCAACCATGCGCGCGAACATCTCACCGCCGGCCTTGGCCGGATCCGGGCTTACGTCGAGTCTCCAAACCCCGCACGAGCGGCGGTCGGAATCCAGCAGCTCGGCGCGCACCTCGCCGGCGTAGAACCCGGGCTGCCACGTCCAACCGTTCCCGTCAGCCTCGCTCCGGGCAAGGGGCTCGTCGTCGATAAGCAGGCGGTAATCGCCTTCGGCCGGACCGACGAAGGTGGCCTCGCTACGCTCGGAGAACCCGCCGTTTGAGTCCGACCGATGCAAGTCGCGGAGCCCGTCACCTTCACGGACACGCAGTGTGATCGCGCGTTCGGCGCCCACGCCTCAGCTCAGCGCCAGAACCGGAAGCTGCCGATCTGCTCCAGGTCACCGATCAGTTCCTCAACCTTGGCAGCGGATCGTTTGAGACTTTGCTCGGTAAGGGCCGCTTTGCACTCATTGAGCGCGTGCCGAACGCGCGGAGCATCGTCGCCGCGAAGCTTCGGAACGACTTTCGCGTACAGCACACGGTCGAGTGCCGCTTCCATCGGCATTTCGGCGCGCTGTTCCTGCCGTTGTTCCATGAACCGCACCACCTCCTCGATCACCCGCCAACCGAAGTGCAGCCGCGCCCGGCTCAGCGCGGTCATGAGCCCTCCCAGGATGGTCCTGACCGCCTCTTTGTCCCGGTCGTGCAGCCGACTGTTGGCCCAACCCGGCCATTGGTCAACGTCCACGTCCCAGAACTCCAGCGTGAACGCGCGGTCGAGCACCTTGTCGGATATTCCCATGGTCGTCTCGTCCATGTTCACGGTGCCGATGAGCACGAGGTTGCCCGGATAGGGGATGCTCGGCGGGACGTCGTACGTGTTTTCACCGCCGCCATGCAACTCGATACGGCCGTCATCGAGTTCCATAGCGCTGAGGATCGGTGCCAGGTACTGCTCTGGGTGCGACAGGTTCATCTCGTCCAGGACGCACACGTGCGGTTGAGACCGGTTCTCGGTCGCGCGGATCAGGAATCGCAGGAAGTCGGTTGCCACGTACCGGTTCTCGCCAAGCGGGTTGACGTAGCCGAGTAGCGGCGTCGGATCATGCCAGCCCGGCTGTACGGCAATCGTACAGACCTGGACATTGGATTCGCCGGTCTGGCCGGTCAGAGCCTTGGCGTATTCGATGGCCAGTTGCGTCTTGCCGGTCCCGGAGAGGCCCGTGAGCACGCCAAAGTGACGCCGCTCGTGCGCCCAGAGGCCGAGATGCAGCGATTCCACCATCCCCCGCTCGAAGATCAGACTCCCCGCCTTCCGGATCGACTCAAAGTGCTCCGTGATCGGCCCGAGTTTGGGCCGGTCCATCTGGACCATCTGATCCAGTGACACACCTCCTGGTCGCGGCGGATCCGGAGTACGATCCTCTCTCGACATCTCAAAAAGGACATCGGACAGCATCATGCGCCGAGCTACGGCGTTCCAGTCGTCGCGTTTCACGGAACCGGCGGCTTCTTCCAGACGATTCAGAAGCCACCTGTTCACTCGTGCGTGATTTAGATCGTCCGTTTCTCCGCTAAGAATAACGTACAGGCGCCCTTCGCGACCCGGGGTCCGATGTGCCGTGAAATCGTGCGGGAAGAGCGCCGCGAACGCACGGGTGGTCCTCCGTGGCGATCCGCGCCCGTTGTCGGGCCACACGCGCTTAGTGACCTCGCGCATGCATTCATCCAGCCAGCCGACCCTCTCCTGCGTGGCGTCCGAATAGGGGCCGGAGGTCCGCTCTCGGAACCATCGGCGGAACTCCGGATCCGCCAAAGACGCCGATGGGGGTACTCGGGCGTGAACTAAGTTGTAGAGTGGATTCTCCTCCCAGATGCGGCGCTGAAATGCCTCGCTCTCCCGCTCGTCGGCCGTCGCTTTCTGCACCTCCTGCAGAAACCCCGCGATCTCCTCAATCTTCTTGACTAATTCCGGGGAGCTGTTGAGGCGCCGCTCCGCTTCCCGGCAAGCCTCCCGAAGCCCCTCCTTACTCCTTATGTCGAACGTCGCCATTGACGACTCCTCCCTCCAGAGATTAGCCGGTAAGCGCTCACCGACGAGCGTCACGGTAGGACTTCGGTCGGGAGAAATCAAGCGGGCGCGGCCGGTCCGCCCGCGGGCGGGCGTGTTGCCTCATTTGTAGATCCACACGAAGCGGTACGCGGTGCCTCATTAAATATCCACCTAAAGGAGGCGGCGGTAAAGGGGGTGGGGTCCGGGGAGGGGGGACCCGTTCCTGTGGATATGTGCACCATCGTCGTGCGCGCTGCAGTGGCGCCCCCGGAAGGCGCATCACACTGTCCCGTCGTTACGTAACGGAAGGGAGACCCGGCGCGGCGCTCCGGGCCGCGCCGCGCAGGCCCCGTCACCGCCAGGGTGGCGGCCCCGTCCTCAGTCACGACCGAACCCAAGCGGCAGCTCGGTGCTCGCCAGGTCTTCCAGGTCCAGGGAGCACACGTGTTCCAGTTTCTCTCCCATCCTCGTGTCCCGCAGACTGTCGGGCAGGTTGTCCAGCCACACTTCATACTCCTCCTGGAGTTCGCGCAGGGTGCGCGCCGCTTCCTGCCAGCGCAGGGTGCGCGATCCGCGCTTCTGCGGCTGCTGGGGCCGCGCCACCGGCTGTTGCGCTTGGCGCCGCTGGCGATAGCGGCGTTGCCGCTCTGCGTTGGTCATGGCCATCAAGTTCCTCCATTCCACTGGGCGCCGTTGCGTAACGGTGCCCCTGCCTCGATCACTTGGCTGATGAAGCCCCTCCGGGCAGCCAAGCCTTCATCCACTGTACACGCCGTTACGTAACGGCTCCCGCCACCAAGCCCGGCGCCGCACCTCCCGCCCCGGCCACGCTGCCCTGCGGTCTTCAGCCGGCATCCTTCGTGGACTCCTCCCGCTGGGCGCTCAACCGCCGCAAGCGCTCAAACAACCGCTCCGCCTCCAGCCTCAGCGCCACCGGATTGAGTTCCTCAAACTGCCGCCGCAGCCGCTCCTTCACCGCCTCCGGCACCTCCGCCGCCGCCAGCACCCGCTGATACGGCGTCTGCGCCGCATCGTACTTGCGCCGCAGCCGCGCTCCCTGCCGCGTCTTCTCCACCAGCTTCTGCGACGGGTAGCAGAAATTCACCAACAGCCGCACCACCCCATAGAGCTGGTTCAGCACCTCCACCTCCCGCGCGCTCTCATGCCGCAGATAGCCGACGTGCTTGCGGACCACCTCGAAATTCTTCTGCTCCGTGAAGTTGTTGTCGTTCTTCCGCTGCGGCCGCGAACGCGTGAAGCGAATCCCCTTCTGCCCGCAGTAGCGCGCCAGATGATGATTGATGAACTCCGTCCCGCAGTCCGTATGCAGCCCCCGCATCTCGAACGGGAACTCCTTCCGTACCCACAGCAGCGCCTGAAATACCCACTTCTGCGCCTTGTTCAGCACCGCCCGCATCTCCGTCCACTGCGTCACCCGGTCGGTCACCAGCAACGTGAACAGATGCTCGCCGCCGCCGAAGCCGCCGTCGTGCCCCACCAGGTCCGCTCCCAGCTCCCCCGGGCGCGCCTCCTTCCACTCGCTGAACGTGCGGATCGGTATCTCATGCAGCAGCCGCCGACTCGGCTTGGTGTGCGAGCGACCGCGGAGGTACAGCTTGCGCTTGTCCTCCGCCAGCAGGCGGTCCACCGTCGCCGCGCTGATGCGCTCCAGCTTGGCCCGCACCTCCGGCTCCAGGCTGATCGCGCCGAACTTCTCCAGCACCGCCAACTGGTGCCGCAGCACCCCCACCAGGCGCTTGCCGCACATCCAGCCGTAGCATTCCCAGATCCACTTCAGCGCCACGTACACCGGCTGGTCGTAGTACCGCCGCCGGGACTGGATCGGGCGCCGCCGCCCGACCGTGATCCGGACCCGCTCCCCGTCCTGCCAGCAGTACACGGTGCGGCCCCAGCAGCGCAGCATCCAGCCGGCATAATGACGCGTCCACCCGTTCAGGCTCGCCAACTGATCCAGGATCTCGCCTTTCTGGCGCCGTGATGCGCGCCGGTACTCCCGCACCCGCTCGCGGGTCACTGACTTGCGCTCCCCCATGCTGAGCCCCATCTCCTCCGACCTCCTGCCCAATCTTGGGGCAAGGTCGTTCGTGTGGATTCTTGATGAGGCACCACCTGCCCGTTCGTGTGGATTTTTAATGAGTCAATGCGGCGGGTTGACAAGCGGGGCGGGGCGGGGCTTAGTGTAGGGCACTTATGGGGGAACACGCGAAAGTTTTCGTAGGGACCGTGGGGGAGGGGTTGTACGTCAGCAACGACGGCGGCGACTCCTTTGGGCGCAAGGCGCGTAACGGCTTGTACATTGAGGGGGAGGTGCGGGCGCTGGCGGCGCATCCGCAGGACCCGCGGCGGCTGTATGCCGGCACCAACGCCGGGGTGTACCGCTCCGAGGACGGCGGCGACACCTGGACCCGGCTGCGGAGCACCATGGACGACCTGGTGGTGTGGGCGCTGCTGGTGTTGCCGGCTGAGCCGGATACGGTGTTCGCCGGCACGCGGCCGGTGGGGGTGTACCGCTCCACCGACGGCGGTGACACCTGGCACGACGCGCAACTCGGCGCGCAGGTGGAATGCGACGTGATCGAGTACAACCGCATCACCACCATCATCGCCGATCCGCTGGCTCCGCGTTCCGTGTGGACGGGCGTGGAGATTGACGGCTGCTGGCGCAGCGACGACGCCGGCGGCACCTGGAGCCGGCACGCGGAGGGACTCTCCTCACTCGACGTGCACGGCCTCGTGGTGGTGCCGGAAAACGGCGCCCGCAGGCTGGTCGCGGCGACCAACAACGGGGTCAACGTGAGCAGCGACGAGGGCGCCACCTGGCAGCGCCAGGATCTGAGCGCGGTCACCCCGTGGGGTTACTTTCGCGGCATCCGGCAGCACGCGGGAGACCCGGCCACCCTGTTCCTGGGCAACGGCAACGGCCCGCCCGGATTCACCGGCGCGGCGCTGCGGTCGCGCGACGGCGGCAAGAGTTGGGAGCGCATGGAGCTGCCGGTGGTGCCCAACTCCACCATCTGGGATTACGCCACCCATCCCTCCGACCCGGCCCTGGTCTACGCCTACAGTTGCTCCGGCGAGCTGTACCGTTCCGCCGACGCCGGCGACCGGTGGGAGAAGCTGAGCAGCGAGTTCGGCGAAATCCGCGCCCTGCTGTGGACCCCGGCGTAGACCGGCGCGCACCCGCCCGGTAGAGTACGGCAACCGTCAATGGATACGAGCCAAGCCCCCCGGCCCGCACCGGCAAACCGGCCCCGGCAGCGTCTGCTGTACGTGCATGCCCAGACACCGAGCATCCTGTCGCCGGTGCTGGAAATGACGATCTACGAGCCGGTGGCCGGATTCAAGTTGGAGTTGACCGCGGAGGAGCCGGCCTATCCCTACGCCACCGTGCATGAGGCGGTGGTGGACGGCTGGCAGATCGTGCAGTTCCCGCTGCATCAGGCGGAGTACGACGACGACGAGATCGACATGGTGGGATATGAGTTTATCCTGCAGAAGATGGAGGTAGTGGAAGAATGAGTACGGCAGTAGCGACACTCGAAACCGCGCCCGCAGCCGCAGGCGGCGCCGCCCGCGCGGCCGCGCCGGCAGCCGGGCACGAGGCGCTGGCCGAGCACCTGCTCGACGACCTGCAGGTGGTCGAGTTCATCGTCAACGGCTACCACTTGGTGGAGCCGGACCTGCGCCCCGGCTTGAACGAGACGATCGCCGCCAAGCTGAACGCGATGCGGCGCAACCCCGGCGACGCCATCTGCGACGAAGTGCCGGAGTTGAACGAGGTGCTCGACCATCCGGCGGTACGCGGCGCCCTGGTCAGCCTGGCCGGCGCCGACTACGAGGTGATGTTCCATCGCCACTGGCACTGCAAGGAACCGCGCACCGGCTACATGCACTGGCATCAGGACGGCAAGAACCGGCGTTGCGCCGCCCTCGACAAGTTCCTCGGCCTGTACTATCCCGCCGCCGTCAGCCCCGACATGGGGCCGACCATCATCGTACCGGCCACCCAGTACCGCAACGCGCCCACCGACCGCATGCGCACCTACGGCAACATCCGCGGCCAGGTGGCGCTGGCGGTCAAGGCCGGCACCTTCGCCATCACCCACTACGACCTGTGGCACGGCACCGCCGCCAACCGCTCCGGCAAGCGGCGCCACATGGTCAAGTTCCTGTTCGCGCGCACCCAGGAGCGCCCCGGCGCCACCTGGAACCACGACCCGCAGTGCATGAACGTGCTGCGCGACTGGAACCTGCGCGAGCAGGCGGCGGACCCGTTCAACCGGCTCTCCTTCGCCAACCCGCTGAACGTGTCGCAGAGTGACTCCTACAAGGAGCGCGCCATCCGCCGCGAGGTGTGGGAGCAGCTCACCGGGGAGCCGCTCCGGTAGCCGCCCCGGTAGTCAGCCGCTCAGATAGCCCCGCCCGGCTGCGCGCTACGCGGTGTCGCCCACCTCTACCCGCAGGCGTTCCAACTCGGCGGTCAGCTCGGCGCGCACCGCGGCGTAGGCCGGGTCGTCGTAGACGTTGACCAGCTCCTGCGGGTCGCGCACCAGGTCGAACAGCTCCCACTCCGGGGGCGTCGGCTCCCCGGTCGCCCCGGCGGCATCCAGCGGGTCGCCGTAGTAGTAGATCAGCTTGTGCGTCTCGGTGCGCACGCCGTAATGGGCGGCAACGTTGAAGTGCGCGCCGTGCATCCAGTAGCGGTAGTACATCGAGGTGCGCCAATCGCTCACCGCCGCGCCCTGCAGCAGCGGCCGCAAGCTGCGCCCCGGCATCTCCGCCGGCACCGCCACCCCCGCCAGATCGAGCACCGTGGGCGCGAAGTCCACGTTGAGCACCACGTGATCGTCGACCAGGCCCGGCTGCGGCACCCCCGGCCCCCGCATCAGCAGCGGGATGCGGATCGACTCTTCGTACATGAAGCGCTTGTCGAAGTAGCCGTGGTCGCCGAGGAAGAAGCCGTGGTCGGAGGTGTAGACCACCAAGGTGTCGTCGGCCAATCCCGCCTCGTCGAGATAGCTCAGCAGGCGGCCCAGGTTGTCGTCCACCGAGGCGACGCAGCGCAGGTAGCCCTTGATGAATGACTGATAGTTCCAGCGCAACACCTCGTCGCCGCTCAGGCCGGGCGGCGCCGGTTCCGGTACGTGGTTGCGACTCATCGCCGCCACCTTCTGGGTGGAGCGCGCGGCGGCCGCGGCGCGGTTGCGGTAGTCGTCGCGCAGGGTGGGCGGCTCCGGCAGGTCGCGGTCGGCGAACATCTCGGCGTGGGCGGCGTCGGTGGTGAACGGATCGTGCGGCGCCTTGTTGCCGAGGTACAGGAAGAAGGGGCGCTCCGGGTCGCGCCGGCGCAGCCAGTCCAGCGCCTGGTCGGCCAGAATGTCGGTCACGTAGCCGCGCCGCGTCACGGTGCCGCCCGCCTCGTGAAACTCCGGGTCCACGTACTTGCCCTGCACGGGAAGAACGCTCCAGTGATCGAAACCCACCGGGTCGCTGGCGCCGCCGTGGCCGAGGTGCCACTTGCCGAGCGCCGCGGTCTGGTAGCCGGCGTCATGCAGCAGCATGCCGATGGTGCGCTCGCGGGTGTGGTCGATCACGTCGCTCAGGGTGCGGATGCCGGTGGTATGGCTGTACTTGCCGGTGAGCACCGTGGCCCGCGCCGGCGTGCAGATGGCGTTGGTGCAGAAGCACTGGTTGAAGCGCGCCCCCTCGGCGGCCAGACGATCCAGGTTGGGCGTGGCCACCAGGCTGGGGCCGTAGCTGGAGATCGCCGCCGGAGCATGGTCGTCGGCGATCACGAACAGGACGTTGGGCTGGTTAGGCTTGTTGGGCTGACTGCCGCGCTGTGACATGGCGCCCATCATCAACCACTCCGCCGGTTCTTGCCAGACGCCCGCGGCGAGCGGGGAGTGAACGCACGTACGTAGCGCGCCCGTGGTCGGTGGGCCGGTGGTCGTGTATAGTCATTCGCCATGGCAGCCCACGTGCTGGCGCCCCCGCGCCCCCGGGTAATTCCATTGGAAAACGGCGACCGGCTCCCGCGCGATGAGTTCGAGCGGCGTTACCTCGCGAGCCCCAATCTCAAGAAGGCGGAACTGATCGAAGGAGTGGTCCACATGCCGTCCCCCGTCCGCGCAACCCATGCCAGGAAGCATGGCAACCTGCTGATCTGGCTCGGTGCCTATAGCGCTGCCACACCCGGCGTCGAGGTCCTCGACAACGCCACGGTACGGCTGGACCTCGGAAACGAGCCTCAACCCGACGCGTTGCTGCGGGTCGAGTCGGAGACCATCGGGCGCTCACGCGTTGACGCCGACGGCTACGTGGCAGGGCCGCCGGAGCTGGTCGCGGAAGTTGCGGCGAGCAGCGCCGCGTACGACCTGCATGACAAGCTGCACGCCTACCGGCGCAACGGCGTACTGGAGTACCTCGTCTGGCGAGTCTACGACCGTGAGTTCGACTGGTTCGTGCTGACCGCAGGCGAATACCGGCCGTTGGCGCCGGACGCCGCCGGGATTCTGCGCAGCCGAACGTTTCCCGGTCTGCGCTTGGCCCGGCGCGCACTCCTTGACGGCGACTTCGCCGCGGTACTCGCCGAGCTGGGCAAGGGGCTGAAGACGGCGGAACATGCCGCCTTCGTCGCCCGGCTGAACGCGGACGGTCCCCGGTGAGCGACGCGGCGCGCCCGATCGACACCCACGTCCACTTCTGGGAGCTGGTCGGCTACCGCGGCTACGACGGCTGGTTCCTCGGGCGCGACTACCTGAACCGCGACTACCTGCCGCAGCACCTGCGGCCGGAGCTGGCCGCCATCGGCGCCGAGGGCGCGATAATCGTGGGGGCCGCGCCGGACTCGCACCGCCATAACCTGGAATGGGGGGAGATGTGCGAGCAGCACGCCGACGTGCTGGGGTTGGTGGGCAGCTACAGACTCACCGCGCCGCGCCTCGGCGAGTGGCTGGACGCCTACGCCGGCAAGCCGTGGTTCCTCGGCATCCGCGGGCAGCCGCGGCTCCCGCCGGAGCAGTGGGGAGCAGACGCCGACGCGGACCGCGGCGCGCGCGAGCTGCAGCGGCGCGGCCTGGTGCTGGACATCCTGGTGGAGCACCACCTGCTCCCGGCGGTCGGCGTGTTCGCGCGCCGCCATGAAGGACTGACTCTGGTGCTCAACCACTGCGGGCTGCCGCCGTTCCTCAGCGGCGATCTGTCGCTCTGGGAGCGGCACGTGCGCGCACTGGCGGAGGTCCCCAACGTGGTGGTGAAGTACTCCTCCTTCTTCCTGCACTGCCATCCGCGTTGCGACCCGGACCAACTGCGCCGCGCGGCCGGGGTGCTGTTCGAGGCGTTCGGCTGCGAGCGGCTGCTGTGGGGCAGCAACTGGCCGCCGGAGCTGGTGGGCGGCAGCTACGGCGAAGCCTACGCCGCCATGCTCGGTTCCGCGCCGGCCCTCACCCCGGCCGAACGCGCCCGCGTGCTGCGCCACAACGCGGTACGAGTCTACGGCCTGCCCGTCGCGGAGTTCCGCCCCACGCGCTCAAAGTAGATGTCGGGGGTTGGCGGATGATCGAGAGCAGAGGATTCTTGCTGGCGGCGGCGGTCGCGGCAGCCGCGGCGGTGGGGCTTTCTGCGGAGGAGTTCCCGGCGGCTACGCCGGAGGAGGTGGGGATGTCGAGCGAGCCGCTACGCGCGATCGACGCGGTGATGCGGCGGCACGTCGATTCTGGGGCGATTCAGGGGGCGGTCACCGCGGTTGCCCGGCGCGGGAAGGTGGTGCACTTCGAAGCCTACGGCTCGATGGACGCCGCGCGCGGCCGGGCCATGCAGGCAGACGCGATCTTTCGCATGGCCTCATCGTCGAAGCCGGTGCTCGCGGTGGCGGCGATGATCCTGATTGAGGAAGGGCCGCTGCGCCCTAGCGACGAGGTCTCGGTTTACCTACCGCAGTTTGCGCAAATGCAGGTTGCCGTGCTCACGGAGTCCGATGCATCCGCAGACGGGGATACCGAGAGGGCGATATTCGCAAAGGGAGCCAAGGGCGAGGCGCCGGAGTACCGCCTGGTGCCGGCGGAGCGGCCGATCACGATTCACCACCTGCTCACCCATACTTCCGGGATCGACGGCGGCGGCCTGGGCTCGGCGGTCACCGTGCTGCCGGAGCCGGGGCCGGAGGCGACGCTGGCGAGCCGCGTACCGCAGTACGCCGGCATGGCGCTCGACTTTCAACCGGGCGCTACGTGGGGCTACAGCCCGAGGGTGGGCCACGACGTGGTGGCCCGCGTCATTGAGATCGTGTCCGGGATGCCGTACGACCAGTTCGTGCGCGAGCGCATTCTCGAGCCGCTCGGCATGACCGACACCCACTTCTTTCTGCCGCCGGAGAAGGAGTCCCGCCGGGTGGTGATCCGGGGCATCGACGCGAAGGCGAAGAACTGGGACCGGGAGACGCGCTACGTCTCGGCCTCCGGAGGGCTCTCCGGTACCGCCGCGGACTACCTGCGCTTCGAGCAGATGCTGGCCAACGGCGGCACGCTGTTCGGCAACCGCATCCTCAGCCCGCAGTCGGTCGCGGCCATGTCCCGCAACCAAGTCGGCGATCTCTTTCAGTGGAACGGCAAACAGCCGGGCATGGGGTTCGGCTACGCCGTAGCGGTGGTCCTGGATCCGGCGGCCGCGAACAGTGCCCGCGGCCAAGGCGCCTTCGGCTGGGCGGGGGCGTTCGGCACCACGACCTGGGTTGATCCCGCGCACGAAATCGCTGCCGTGCTGATGCTGCAGCAGGCCGACGACCGCGTGGTCTGCGACTTCGAGAACGCCATCCGCGCCGCGATCGTCGACTGACTTCAAGGGACCACGCGAAGGGCCGCCCACCGCGCCGCCGGTCGGCGGCGAACAACGTCAATGCTCCGCGCGTTGCGAGACGTGCCACGGTATGAGGACGCGCTCCAAGCCCTCGACCGTGTAGTACAGGGCCAGTCCCAACACGGTCAGCACGGTGATGGCGGCAAAGGAGTAGTCGGTCTGCAGGTCCCCGTTGGCCGTCAGGATGATGTACCCGAGGCCGGAATCGGAACCGATGAACTCTCCGATGATCGCCCCGATCGTGGCTGAGATCGCCGCCAGCTTGAATCCCGCGAAGAAGGTTGGCAGCGCGCTCGGAAGCCGCACCTTGAGGAATACGTCGACCGGCTTGGCGCCGGTCGATCGCGTCAGGCTGATCACCTCCCGGTCGATGGAACGCAGCCCGACGATACCGTTGATGACGACCGGAAAGAACGACAGCAGGAACACGATCATGATCTTCGGCGGCAACCCGAAGCCGAACCAGATCACGAAGATCGGCGCCAGGGCCACCTTCGGAATCACCTGAAAGAACAGAATGAGCGGATAGACCGACCGCTGCATGAAGGTAGAGTAGGCAATGGGGAGCGCGAGGAGGATTCCCGCCGCAACTGCCAGGAGGTAGCCGATCAGAAGGCTGCGAACCGTGAACAGCAGCGCGGACAGGAGCTCGGCATGATACTTCAACAGCGCCTGAAATATCTCGGAGGGCGCCGGCAGGATGTAGGACCTGATCTCGAGCACGATCACGGCCAGTTCCCACAGCAGGAAGAACACCAGAAACGAAGCTGCGGTTTGCGTATGCCGGTTCCAGATGATCCGTAGCATTATCTTCGCAGCACTCCCTGATCCAGGAACGATTGCTTGATCTGCTTTACGAGGAGCGCCGCCTGCTCATTGTCCACGCCGTCCGCGTAGCGCGGGCGCGGCAATTCCACCGTGACCTCACGGTAAAGCCGGCCCGGGCGTGGCGTCATCACGATTATGCGGTCGGCGAGCTGCACCGCCTCGGAGACGCTGTGGGTGATGAACAGCACGGTCTTTCCGGTGGCAATCCAGATCTTTTCAAGGTCGATGCAAAGCTGATCGCGGGTCAGCGCGTCGAGTGCGCCAAACGGTTCGTCCATCAGCAGCAGCGGAGGATCGTGCAGCAGTGCTCGGCAAATGGCGCACCGTTGCTTCATCCCGCCGGAGAGTTCGTAGGGGTAGGCATGTTCGAATCCGTTCAGTGACACCATTGAGATCAGCTCGCGGGCGCGTGCTTCGTAGCGGCTGCGCGGCAGGCGCCGCATGTCGATCTGAAACAGGACGTTGTTCATGGTGGTGAGCCAGTCCAGCAACACGTGATTCTGGAACACGATGCCGAGGTCGGTAACCGGCCCGTCGACCCTGCTGCCGCGAATGGACACGTGGCCGGCGCTCGCCCGGAGCAGACCGGCCACGAGCATCATCAACGTGCTCTTGCCGCAGCCGCTGGGCCCCACGACGGCGACGAACTCACCCTCCGCCACCTTGAGGGAAAAGTCGTCGAGCGCCTGCACGTTCCCCTTGTCCGACTCGAAGGTCTTGCTCAGGCGCTCGACGGAAAGGAACAGGCCGGACCCCGCAGGATCAGTGAGGCTCAAGTCACGGGAGAAATTCGTTGGTGTAGAACTCTGCCGCCTCGATGCCGCCTTCAAGATCACGATACGCGGTCATGATATCGACCGTCATCTGCCAGTCGCTCGGACAGTTGTAGAGTATCTCCGCAGCGTCGCAGTTGGTCGACTCCATCCGCGCGTAGTAGGCATCTCCCTGTTGCTTTGCCACCTCGACTGACAGCTCCTTCTTGAGATCGACGAGAAGTTGCATGGCCTGGTCGTAGTTCTCGGCGAGCGCTTCGTGACTGCGCTTCGTGGCGCGCAAGAAGCGCCGGATCAGGTCCGGGTCGTCCTCGACCGTGTCCCGGTGAACGAAGATACCGAGATTGAGGATGTTCACCCCGTAGTCGGCAAACTTCAGGGTCACGACCTCGAATCCGCGATCTTCCATGATCACGCTCTGGTCGCCGGCCGCGCCGAGCAAGGCGTCGGTCTTTCCCTCCAGCACGGTCGGAATCTTGGCCGCGGCATCTACGTAGATCAGGTCGATCGTGGACTCATCCAGCTCGTTGACTGCGACGACTGCGGGGAATATCTGGGTCAGCGCGTCGCCTGCGGTTACCGCCAGTTTCCGCCCCTCCAGGTCCTTCATGGTGGTGATGCCGCTATCCTTGCGCGCGACGACCGCCAGCGCCGACGTAGGCGTAACCATGCCCACCGCCACGATAGGCAGCCCCTGCGCCATGATGGGAATCAACGCGGTCGCGTCGGCCAATCCAAAGTCCTCTGACTTGTTGCCCACGAGCTGCCCGGTCGTTACCGATCCGTTTCCTTCCAGAACTTGCAGATCGATGCCTTCGTCCGCATAGAAGCCAAGCTCCTTCCCCAGGAGATACACCGCGTGCGGCCCGGAAAACTTCCAGTTCATGCGAAACGTGACGGTAGTGAGGCCCTGATCGCTCTCACTCGCCCCTTCGCCGAACGTCGACACGACCGGCACCAGCAGTGATAGCAGCACCAGTAGCCCAATGCGTTTCGTCATACCTTGCCTCCTCCGTTCTCTCGCGGCGAACGCCGGCGCTTGAGCCGACGCTGCCACGATCGGCGAGTCTCAGCTTACGATCCGACGAGCGGGCTGTCAACGCCGCGCCCGCCGCGTTCAGGGGGCTGCGTGCCGCACGCGGTCGAGCAGGTCTTCCTCCGTCTCGCACTCGATGATCCATTCGCCAACCTGCGCCAAACGCTCCTGATCGGTCAGGCTCTCCAGCAGGGCGGACAACCGGGGCGCCGTAACCGCCCGAAACTTCCGCGCTGCCTGGCGGCACAGGAGCCGCCGTTCTTGCTCAATACCCTGCCGGCGTTCTTGTTCGACACCCCGCTCGATACCTTCCTTCAGGCCCTGCTCGCGGCCTTCCGCGACCCAATCGGCGGTCCATTCCCGCACGCTCTCCGCCAACATGCTCCGCACCTCCTCCAGTATTGCCATCGATCCCATCTCCGCGCCCCACTTCCGGCGCGGCGCCAGCACCTGCGCCAGCCATGCCTCGCGCATGCGGTCGCTGGAGAAGCTGGCGGGAATGGGCGTGAGGGTGGAGAAGTCGAGACCGTCGCCCCAACCGCGGGCCACGAACCCGCGCAGCAGGTCCTGAATCAGGTGCGGCCGCGAGAACAGCCGCTTGTAAGCCGGGTCTTGCATGGCGCGATGGAGCGTACCGGCAGATGCGCCGGATTACCAGTGCCTTCCGCCCATCCCATCGTATCATCGGCGTCAGGCGCCGCTTTCGGCGGCGACGCGGCCGCCGCCCGTCTGCGCGCGGGGTGGTGGGCCGCGCTACGGGCGCAGGCTGGAAGAATTTGATTTGACACTGCGTGTGGTGGGTTGACGCCGAGTGCCCAACCCACGTAAGGTTACGGACAGGTGTTGCGTATGCCAGTAACCAAACTCACGCTTAGCGTCGATCCGAGGCTGGTGGCGGTAGCCAAGCGGTTGGCCGCGGAACGCGGTACCAGCCTGTCAGCAATGTTTTCACGGCTTGTTGAAGCGATCGACCAAGCGAGCGCCATTCCGCGCTCAGCGCCGGCTCCTCGCACCGCTTCGGTCTCCGGGATCGTCACCCTGCCCTCCGGAATGGCGGACGATGAACTACTCACCGAGGCGCTCGTGGAGCGTTCCCGGGAGCAGCCGGTGATCCTGATCGATACGAACGTTCCTCTGGACGTGTTGGCGAAGCGCGAACCCTTCTACGTATCAGCGGAGGCGATCTGGTCGGCTGCCGAAACCGGAGCCGTCGCATGCGCCATTTCAGCGATCAGCTTCAATAATACCTACTACGTCATTCGCAAGTACGGAGGCGAAGCGGCGGCGAGGGAGGCCGTTGCCGCCCTCCGCGATATTTCACCGTGGTACCGCTTGATGCGCAGATAATCAAATTGGCGATCGACTCCGCCCTTCGTGACTTCGAGGATGCCATCCAGCTTCACTCGGCGGTCAGGACAGGGGCCCGTTATCTTGATCACGAGGAATCCCGGGGACTTCGCCACTGACCTGCTGTCGGTGGTTCACCCCGATGAATATCTGGCTATCTCCCGGTAGCGAAGCGGCACGCGGCGGGCGCTCGAACCGCGACTTCGACGCCGGAGTCGGGATGCCCGTTCGATTGCCTCACTTGCTTGCTAAAGAAGCGCGCCGGCGCGGGCTTCGGCGGCGGCGCGGTCGGCGTTGAGGGCGAGGAGGCGGGCGAGCACTTCGTCGCGGACGGAGTCGGGCCAGCGGTAGCGGTAGGGTTTGCGTTTGCGGCCCCAGGTTGCTTCGTCGATGGGGTGGTCGAGGAGGAGCTCGCAGTCGGTGGGGACGTCGGTCCAGCCGTAGGCGTCGAGGACGGCGCGGTCCATGGCGGCGTGCAGGTCGCGCAGCTTGGTGATGCGCGGGTCGGTCTCGTAGTAGTCATGGAACCGGTTGTAGGTCTTGGTCATGCCTTCGCGGTTCTCGTTCATCAGGGCGGCGCGGTAGTGGTAGTACGCCTTACCGGCGGCTTCGAGGGCGGGATGGGTTTGCCATCCGTCGGGAAAGGGAAACGTCTCGAAGCAGTCGGAAGGGGTGTACTGCAGCGCATCCCCGAGTGTAGAGCTATAGAACCTTGCCCATAGTTCGTGTATACGAGATTGGAGAACAGCGAATGGAGCCAGCTCGCTGAATGGAAAGACGATAGTTTTCTCATTGCATATCATGCCGTTAGGAAGGAATGTAAACGCACAGGCATTTCCGATCCTACAGATCGCCAGTACCCGTTCCATACCGGAAATAGCTGCGTAGAGGGCCGGTTGTCTGTCGCCGAACTGCCACCAACGGTCCCGGCGAACCTGTCGGTTTACCTTCGTTCGTTCCGGTCTGACCCGTTGGTCGATAATCGCCATCAAGTCGGGCCAACGCTGGCGGCATTCCTCCTCGCTCCGATCGCCGAAATTGATGACGTAGCGATGATGGGCGTGTGTCGGGCTGGTGTTCAGCTCCTCGCCGCCGATGTAGGGATAGATCACCTCGCGGTTGCGTGCGTCGGCATCGATCAACCTCTGCATGTCGGCGAGCGGCGACGCCACCCCTTTCTTGTCCGTGTCGTCGAAGGTGAAGCCCATGCCGAGGACGATGCTGCCCTGAAAGCTCTTGCCGGCGTTGGCGGCGAGCCGTACCGGATCGGCGTGGCCGCCCCGGTGGAACAGAAACGCGGTGATCCGGTCCGCCGGATGGTCGTCGAGCACCTTTCCGCCGGCGTATTCGCCCTTGAAGGCATGCACGACGCTGACGACTACCGCCGCCTCGCCCGGCCACTTGACGCGCTTGGTGGCACGGTAGATGTCGCCGCCGTGTTCGCAAATCCAGCGCAGGCCGCTGGAGCGGGTGTCGCGCCAAGGTGCTGAGCCACAGCGACACCTTGGCCAGGTCGACCGCCATCGGGTTGCGGTCGATCCCGTACAGACACCGTTGCGCCACCAAGCGCCGCGCGTAGACCACCTCATCCTCATCCGGCGGAATCTCCGGCGTCACGCCGTGCGCGCGCCACGCCTCGATCAGCGCGTCGGCAAGCTGCCGGCAGGTCTCCACCAGAAACGCGCCCGATCCCATCGCCGGATCACACACTTTCAGGTCCAGAATCTGCTCCGGCGCCGGCGCGCCGCCGTCCTCCCCGCGCAGCCGCTCCAACAACGGCGCCAGGGTGTGGCGCACGATCGGCTCGGTCAACTCGCGCGGCGTGTAGTGCGAACCCGAACGGCGCCGCTCCGCGTTCGGCTGCAGCACCATCACTCCCCGCGGCGCCACGTCCGGCGTGGCCGCGTGATCCAACACCCGGTCCAGCGCTCCGTGCAGGTCGTTGATCTCCGCGGCGGCGCGCAGCCCTTTGGCCACCGACTCGCTCACGGTGCGGTCCACGCGCTCCTGCAGCCAGCGCGCCCGCCGCGCCGCCGGCTGCGCCAGCAACGCCTCCAGGTCGATGGTGTTGGGCGCCCCCATCTTCTTCGCCGGCTTCACCGCCAGCGAGTCGCCGGCCGCGATCTCCAGGCGGAAGCCCATGATCGTCTCGTACACCGAGCCGATCTGCTCCACGTCCAGCGTGCGGTACGACAGCCGCTCCCCGTCCAGCACCAGCAGCTTGTCCAACACCCGGAAGATCGTCCCGTCGGGGACCCGCGGCGGCTTGATCCGCCCGTTCCTCTGCCGCGTTGAGCCGGCGCTACGCCCTTCCAGGAACGGGTAGCGGTCGGGATCGAACAGCGCGCCGCGGCGTTCCGGCAGACTCACCGCCCCGCCGGTGCGGTGGCCGGGCGCGCCGTCGTGCAGCAGCCGGAACAGCACCACGAGCTGCGCCCAGGCGCCGTAGCGCCCGTCCATCGTGTCGGGGTAGTCGGCGGAATCCTTGAGCAGCCGCCGGTACAGGCCGGCCAGCCCGTAGTAGCGGACGAAGGTCTGGTCCGCCGGCAGCATGCCGCGCTCTTCGGCGTAGAGCAGGAACACCAAGCGCAGGATCACGGTCAGCAGCCCGCGGTACACCTCGTTGCGGTCGCCGCTTTCGGCCAGCCACTCGCGCAGCAGGGCGCCCTCGGAGACGACGTGGGCGATCTGGAAGCCGCGCAGCAGCTCGTAGAGGGCGTGCAGTACCTGCTCGGCCAGGCGCTCAGAGACGTCGTTCTGGTACAGGCGGCTGTCGGCCAGCAGGGCGGCGAGGCGTTTCTCGCGGGGCAGGGCAAGCAGACGCTGCTCGGAGAGGAGCAGGTGCAGGGCGGAGCAGAGCGGGCGCCCGGCGGTGGTGACCAGGTCGGCGAAGCGGAAGTCCACGTGGCCGGAGGTCTCGCCGCGCGGGGCGGAGATCAGGCGCAGGGCGGCGCCGTTGCACAGCACGCCGGCGGGGACGCCGGTGGCGCGCAGCAGGCGCTCGGCGCGCCCGGTGGGGGAGGCGTCGAGGCCGCGGCCGCCGGTGGGCTGGCGGTCGAAGTCGTGGTCGTCGTCCAGGACCTGCACCAACAGTTGCCACGGCGGGGCGCCATCGGCGGGGTCGCGTTCGCGCACCGCGTAGTCGGGCTGAAGAATCTCGCCATAGTCGGGGAGCGGGAGGGTGAGTTCTTCAGGGATGGGGGCTTGGTCGGTGCCGGCGAAGCCCTTGGGTCCGAAGCGCCAGCCGAGCACGGTGCGGGCGAACGAGCAGAAGTCGCGGATGCGCGTCGGCGGGCTGGGAGCGGCGCCGTCCACGTCCGGCGCGCCCTCCGCCGGGTCCGCCGGTTCGGGTTCCTCCATGCAGCCGGCCAGCAGCGCCTGCCGTTCCCGGTCGTTCCGGTTGAGGAACGCGCCGGCCTTGACCAGCGCCGGCGGGGTCACCACCAAGCCGTGCGGCTGGATGAAGCCCAACCACTCCAGGTGGGCTCGCGTGTTCGGATCGGCAGCCGGCATCCGGTCAGCCCTGTGGCGGCGCCAAACAGTGTCAGGCGCGCGCTGGGTCAGTCGGGAGTCTGGCTGGACGCCAACCCGACGCAGTTACCTTGCGGGTCGGCGAACATTGCGAACGTCACGGTGCCGGGGATGGTCGTGACCGGCACGATCTCGGTGCCGCCGAGCTCGACCGCCTTCTTCAAGCGTTCCTCGATGTCGTCTACCTGCACGTAGAAGGTGACGGTGTTCGGCCGCCCGCGGCTCGGCATGATGCCGCCGTTGATACCGACCGGATCGTCCTGGCCCTTGGTGGTCACCACGCGGTAGTCGATCGCCTCGTGGTGATGTACCTGCCAATCGAACAGCTTGGTGTAGTACTCGTGGAGCGCCGCAGGGTCCTGCGACTGGAACTCGAAGTGAACCACCGGATGCTTCATGCGCTCACCATACCACGCGCGCCCGCGCGTTGTCAGACGGGGCGGCCGGCCAGGCCGCGGGCTACGCCGGTTCCGGCACCGGCGCGGCGTTGTCGAGCAGGCCGGCGGCGCGCAGCTCCGCCCACAGCGCCGGCGGCGTGGAAGCGCGCATGCCACGCAGCGCCTGGTCCAGCTCGGCGCGGCTGCAGGCGCCGAAGATCAGCGCGGCGAGGGCCGGTTGCGCGGCGGCGAACTGCACCGCGGCATGGGCCAACTCCACCCCGTGGCGTTCGCACGCCTGCTGCAGGCGCCGTGCCCGCTCCCGCAACGGCGCCGGCGCCGGCAGGTAATTGTAGCGTGCGTCGGAGCGCGGGCCGGTGGCCAGAATGCCGCTGTTGAAGATGCCCGCCCCGAGTACCGGCCGCCGCGCCCGGCGCTGGCGCTCCAGAAAGGGGAGCGCGCCCTGCTCCAGCAGGGTGTAGCGGCCGGCCAGCAGCACGCAGTCCAGGTGCTCCACGAACGGCTCCACCATGTCCCAGTGGTTTACCCCGGCGCTGACGGCGCGGATCAGGCCCTGCTCGCGCCAGCGCGCCACCAGGGGCAGGGTCTCCGCCAGCACCTGGTCAGCGAATCCCTCCGGCTCGTGCAAGTGAAGGATGTCGATGCGCTCCACCCGCAGCCGGCGCAGGCTGCGTTCGAAACAACGCTCCACGCCTCCGGCGCTGAAGTCGTAATCGAAATCGCCGGTTACGCCGCCGGACAGGATGCCGACCTTGGTGTTCAGCACGTAGTCGCCGCGGGGCACGCCGCGCAGGGCGATGCCGAGCCGCTCCTCGGCCAACCCGTTGCCGTACAACGGCGCGGTATCGAAGAAGCGCACTCCGCACCGCAGGGCATGCTCAATGGTGGCCACCGACTGCCGCTCCGACACCTCGCCGTGCAGCCCCGTACCCAGGCCGACGCGCGGCAGCCGCAGCCCGCGCCCAACCGTCACCCGCTCCACATCAATGTCCGTCGAAGTGCGCATTTCGCTTCGGTCCAGCCTATACTGTTTTGGCGATGAACGTCATCCATATTCTTTGCGACACGTTGCGGCGCGATCACTGCGGGCCGTACCACCGGGGGCGGCCGCTCAATCAGGTGGACTCGCCGGAGCAGCCGAACTGGGTGGTGCCGACGCCCAACCTGGACCGGCTGGCGGCGCGCGGCACGGTGTTCGAGCGCGCCTACGCCGGCAGTACTCCCTGTATGCCGGCGCGGCGCGACGTCTACACCGGGCGCTACGAGTTTCCGGAGCGCGGCTGGGGGCCGTTGGAGGAGGGAGACCGCGATCTGCCCAGCCTGCTGTCGCCGCACCATACCCGCCCCATCAGCAGTTACGGCGCCGGCGACGTGGTGAGCTACTTCATCTCCGATCACAAGAACATGTGGTGCGCCGGTTCCGGCAACTACCACTTCGGCTTTAGCGGCTTCGAGTTCATCCGCGGCCAGCAGGAGGACCCGTGGGCCACCGGCAGCGGCGAGTTCTACTGCCCGCCGCCCGACCTGCCCACCAAGCTGGAACGCTACTGGCGCAACAAGCACCGCTTCGGCAGCCGCGAGCAGGACCTGCCGGTGGCGCGCACCTTCCGCAGCGCGGCGGAGTGGCTACGCCGCAACGCCGGCCACCGCAGCTTCTACCTGCACGTTGACGAGTTCGACCCGCACGAACCGTGGGACCCGCCCGAAGAGATCCTGCGTCAGTTCGACCCGCGCGGCTACTACACCTCCGAGTGGTCGAGCCATCCCCCCTACTCCCGGTGGCGCGAGCGGATGGACGCCGACACCCTGCGCAGCTTCCAGGCGCGCTACGCCGGCAAGGTGGTGCTGGCCGACCGCTGGCTGGGCCAGGTGCTCGACGCCATGGACGAACTCGACCTGTGGCGGAACACGATGGTGATCGTGCACACCGACCACGGCACCTTCAACGGCGACCACGGGCGCATCGGCAAGCTGCAGACCCACGAGTTCGCGGCCAAGAACATGATCCCGTTCCTGATCTACCACCCGGAGCTGGGCCACGGCGAGCGGCGCAGCCAACTGGTGCAGAACGTCGATATCTACGCCACCGTGCTGGCCGCCTTCGGGCGCGAGGCGCCGCCGGAGCGCCACGGGGTGAACCTGTTGCCGGCGCTGGCCGACCCTGCGGCGCCGACCCGCGACTACGCAATTGCCGGCCAGTTCGCGCGCTCGGCCACCATTACCGACGGGCGCTGGACCCTGCACCAGGGGCCGGACCCGGAGCAGCCGCTGTACTGGTACGGCTACCACCAGCAGCGCTTCTACGGCGGCCAGCAGCTCCTCGGGCCCTACGAAGGCGGGCGGCGCTTGGTGGAGCGCGACCCGGTGCCGGCGGATTATCTGGGCACCTGGCTCAGCGACCTGCAGGCCGACCCCAGCGAACGCCGCAACTGCGCCGCGGCGCACCCGCAGCGCGTCGCGGAGATGCAGGCCGCGCTCGGCGCCGCCTTCGACCGCTACGGCGCCCCGGCCGAGTTGCGCCGGCGCTTCCGCCTGCCGGAGCCTGCAACGGCGGGCTGACGCCGCACTTGTGCGGCGATGCCTGATCCGGTTAGGGTGCGGGGACGTGGCTGACGACAGACTGAAGCAACGGGCCAGCAAGACGGCGGTGTTGGTGGCGGCGATTCGCGCCAGTCACCTGCGGTGGGATCATCCGCCGCTGTTCACCGACCAGTACGCGCTGCGGATGACCACGCCGTTCTGGCGTCTGGTCGCCACCAACCGGCTGGTGAACCGGCTCATCGTCCATCGCGTACTGGGCATTTTCCGACCCATCCACACTGAAAACATCCTGCGCATCCGCTACGCCGAGGAGCGGCTGCAGGAAGCAATCGACGCCGGCGTTGGGCAGTACGTGATCCTCGGCGCCGGGCTCGACACCTTCGCGTTGCGCCGCCCCGACCTTGGCGATCGGCTACGCGTCTTCGAGGTGGATCATCCCTCGTCACAGGCCATGAAGCGCGACCGGGTGGTCGCCATCAATGGCAGCGTGCCCGACAACCTCACCTTGGTCCCGGTCGACTTCGAGACCGACCGCCTTGACGCGGCGCTCACGCGCGCCGGCTTCGACTCCAGCGCGCCGGCCTTCGTGTCGTGGCTCGGCACCACCTACTACCTCACCGGGGAGGCGATACGCGACACGCTCGCGCACCTCGCCAGGGTCACCGCGCCCGGCAGCCAGCTCGTGCTCGACTACAAGTACCCGCGCCGCCTGATCCCGCAGGAGAGCCTGCTGTTCGCCGACAAGGTGGATCAGTTCGTGGCCAAGCGCGGCGAGCCGATGCGCTCGACGTTCGCTCCCGACGAGTTGACCGCGGAACTGGCGCGCGCCGGCTTCTCGCTGCTGGACGGCGTGCCGCCCGACGAGCAGGCGCGGCGCTACCTGCAGGGGCGCACCGACCTGCCCCCGCCGGCGGCCAACTTCGCCTTCGCCCTGTTCCGCCTCGACTGAGCGCCGCCGCTACCGCCGATGGCCCCCGCTACCGCCTCTGCCCACCCCTCCCCATCCCCCTATCCGCGCGACCTGCTCGGCTACGGCCCCACCCCGCCAAACGCCCGCTGGCCCGGCAACGCGCGGGTGGCGGTGCAGTTCGTGGTCAACTACGAAGAGGGGGGCGAGAACTGCATCCTGCACGGCGACCCGGCCTCGGAGGCGTTTCTCTCGGAAATCGTGGGCGCGCGCCCGCTGCCCGGCCGCCGCCACGTGAGCATGGAGTCGATCTACGAGTATGGCAGCCGGGTGGGGGTGTGGCGGCTGTTCGAGCTGTTTCGCGAGCGGCAGGTGCCGGTCACCGTGTTCGCGGTGGCGATGGCCCTGCAGCGCAACCCGGCGGTGGCCGACGCGGCGCTGGCCAACGGCTTCGAGATCTGCAGCCACGGCTATCGCTGGATCGACTATCAGCAGGTGCCGGAACCGGTCGAGCGGGAGCATCTGCAGCGCGCCGTGGAGATTATTCGGCGGCTTACCGGTGAGCGCCCGTTGGGGTGGTATACGGGGCGCACCAGCCCCAACACCCGGCGGCTGGTAGTGGAGGAGGGAGGATTTCTGTATGACGCGGACGACTACAGCGACGATCTGCCGTTCTGGACCGAGGTCGGCGCGCAGCCGCATCTGGTGGTGCCCTACACCCTGGACGCCAATGACATGCGCTTCGCCACCCCGCAGGGCTTCAACTCCGGCGAGCAGTTTTTCAGCTACCTGCGCGACGCGTTTGACGTGCTCTACGCCGAGGGCGCGCGCACTCCGCGCCTGATGTCGGTGGGCTTGCATTGCCGCCTGGCGGGCCGCCCTGGGCGCTTCGCGGCGCTGGCGCGGTTCCTCGACCACGTGCTGGCGCATGATGAAGTGTGGTGCTGCCGGCGCATCGACGTCGCCCGCCACTGGCGGGAGCATCATCCCCATGCCGCCGCCTGAACCGGCGGGGTACGCGCCCCCGCCGCCTTCCGCCCCGCAGTCTTCCGCGGCGCCAAACGCACCGGCCGCGGCCGGCGCCGCGCAACGCACCACCAACCTGGCCGACGTGCGCATCGGCGCCGCGGCAATCTCCTGCAGCGACGAGTTCTTTGGCCCGATGAACCGCATGCTGGAACCGCAGGCGCCGGTGTTCTATCCCGACCGGTACGACGATCACGGCAAGTGGATGGACGGCTGGGAGTCGCGCCGCCGGCGCCACGGCGGGCACGATCATTGCGTGGTGCGGCTGGCCACCGCCGGAGAGATTTTCTCGGTGGACATCGACACCACCCACTTCACCGGCAACTTTCCGCCGGCGGCCTCCCTGGACGGCTGCTACTGCGACGGCGACCCGGACGCGGCCGCGGATTGGGTCCCGCTGGTGCCGCCGGTGCCGATTGGCCCCAACGCGCATCATCTGTTCGAGGTGCCGAGCGCCGAGGTGGTTACCCACGTGCGGCTCAATCTGCTGCCGGACGGCGGCGTGGCGCGGCTGCGGGTGTACGGGCGCCCGCGCCCCGACTGGCAGGCGCTGGCGGCCAGCGGCGCCGTGGACCTGGGCTGCGCCCGCAACGGAGCGGTGGCGGTGGCGTGGAACAACTCCCACTACGGCCACCCCTCCAACCTGCTGCGCCCCGACCGCGCGCGCCACGCCGGCGAAGGCTGGGAGACCCGGCGGCGGCGGGAGCCGGGCCACGACTGGTGCATCGTGGAGCTGGCGCGCCCCGGCTGCATTCAGCGCGTGGTGGTGGATACCAGCCACTTCAAGGGCAACTACCCCGACCGCTGCTCGCTGCAGGGCGCGCTGCTGCCGGCGCACTTCGGCGAGCTGCAGGAATCGGTGATCGCGCAGTCGATGTTCTGGCCGGTGCTGCTGCCGGAGCAGCCGCTGCAGGAGGACCGCGAGCACGCCTTCGAGGTGCCCGCCCCGGCTTGCACGCAGCCGGTCTCGCACGTGCACCTGAACATCATTCCCGACGGCGGGGTGAGCCGCCTGCGGCTGTTCGGCGTCCCGGTGGAGAGTTGAATCGATGGGCGCAGGCGCTGAGCCCGCGGCGCGCCGCCTCACGCCCGAACCGCTGACCCGGCAGGAATTCGCCCCGTTCGGGGAGGTGATCGAAACCGTCGGCGCCGAGCGGCGGCTGATCAACGACGGCACCACGGTGCGGTTCCACGACCTGGCGCGGGTGAACGTGGCCGTGGGCGGCGGCTTTCCGTTGATCAGCGTGTTCCGGGCGCAACCGCGCGCCGTGCCGCTGGCGGTGGAGGTACTGGAGCAGCACCCGCTGGGTTCGCAGGCGTTCGTACCGCTGGACCCGGCCCCGTTCCTGATCGTGGTGGGGCCGGCCGGCCCGCTGCCCGGCGCCGGTGAGCTGCGCGCCTTCGTGACCGACGGGCGCCAGGGCGTCAACTACGCGCGCGGCGTGTGGCATCACCCGGTGATCGCACTCGACCGCGAGAGCGACTTTCTGGTGGTGGACCGGGGCGGACCTGGCGATAACTTGGTGGAGGTGCGCTTCGGCGCGGGCGAGATACCGGCGCTGGTGCTGCCTCCCGCCTGAGCGCCCTGCGCCGCGCCTGAGTGCCCCCGCTTGAGCGGCGCCGGCGCGGCTACCCGGCGGCGTGGTTTACCCGGCGGCGCGCTCCCACCCCTGGCGGATGGTGTCGTAGCCGACGCGGTACACCTCTTCATTGCTGGCCGAGAAGTCGCGCCAGACGCAGGTGGTGGCGGCCAGCTCCGGCAGGGTGCGCCCGAACGCCTCGATGGTAAGCCAGCCGTCGTAGCCGCCGTTGCGCAGCGCGCGGAAGGTGGCGTCCCACGGTACGTGGCCGCGCCCCGGCGTGCCGCGGTCGTTCTCGGAAACGTGGACGTGCTTGATCAACGGCAGGTGCGGCGCAATCACCCCGACCGGGTCCTTCTCCTCCAGGTTGGCGTGGAAGGTGTCGTACATCAGGTGGAAGTTGGGATGATCGACGCGCCGCACGTGGGCGGCGGTGTCGGCGAGCGTGTTGAGAAAATAGCACTCGAACCGGTTCAGCGCCTCGACGGCCAGCGGAATCCCCGCCTGCGCGGCGTACTCGGCGGCCTGGCGGTGGGCGGCGGCTGCCCGCTCCTGCTCCTCGGCGGTGGGTCCGGCGCCGGTGAACTGGCCCAACGGCTGATAGAACGGGCCGCACAGCAGCTCGGCCCCCAGCGCCGCGGCGCAATCCACCGCCCACTTGAGATGATCCACGCCGGCCGCGCGGCGGGCGGGGTCGGCGCTGAGGATGTTGCGCTCCTGATCAGGAATGATGGTGACCGCGGTGCGGCGCAGCCCGTGGCCGTCCAACTCGCGCGCCACCCGCGCGTAGTGGTCCGGGGCGCCCTCGAAAATCTCCAGCTCGACGCCGTCGTAGCCGGTCTGCTTGAGGGGGGCGAACAGGGGGAAGTGCTCCTCGGTCACGAACGGCGTCCAGAGCAGCATGTTGAAGCCAATCTGCATGGTCCCGAACGTTACCGGGTAGCGCGGTGCGTGGCAAAGGGCCGGGGCCGGCCGGAACCGGAAGGGGCCGGACGCTGCTATGATGCGCCCGCGATGGCTCGGCTGGCGCGCGGCGGCGCATGGTTCGCCAAGAACTGGTTTCTCCTCGGGCTGCTCACCGCGGTAGCGCTGGGCCTGGCGGCGCCGCGCGCCGGCGTTGCGGCGAGCCTGGACGGCGCCACCGCCACCGCGCTGGTGATGGCGTTGTTCTTCCTGTCCGGCGCCAGCCTGCCCACCGAGGCGATTCGCGCCGGCCTGCGCGACGTGCGCCTGCACCTGTTCCTGCAGCTCTTCATCTTCGCCGCGGTGCCGCTCTACTTTGCCGCCGGCGCTGCGCTGCTGTGGCGCAACGCCGACCCGCGCCTGGTCGCCGGCATCTACGCGCTGGCGGTGCTGCCCACCACCGTGTCGAGCTGCATCGTGTTCACCCAGCTCGCCGGCGGCAACGTGGTCGCCACCATCTTCAACGCCTCGCTGGCCAACGTCGCCGGAGTATTCCTCTCGCCGCTGCTGCTGTCGCTGCTGCTGCAACAGAGCGGCCGCGCCCTGCCCACCGACGAGCTGTTGCGCGTGCTCACCGCGCTGTCGATCAAGATGCTGCTGCCGGTGGTGCTCGGTCAGATAGCGCGCGCCCGGCTACGCGAAACCGTGCAGCGCTACCGCAAGGCGATTGCCGTGTTCATGAACGCCGCCATCGTGGTGATCATCTGGTTCTCGTTCTCGGAGCCGGCCCTGGACCCCACCTTCGCCGCCTCGCTGCTGCAGCTCTGGCCCCTGTTCGGCTACTTGGCGCTGTCCCACCTGCTGCTGCTCGGCGCCGTATGGGGATTCAGCCGCGCGTTGCGCCTGGACCGCGCCAACACCGCCACCGCCCTGTTCGTGGCCCCGCAAAAGACCCTGGCAATGGGCGCCCCGCTGCTCAGCACCTACTTCGCCGCCATGCCCGACCAACTCGGCCTGGCCCTGCTCCCCCTCATCGCCTACCACCTCTGGCAACTCACCGTCGCCGGCTTCCTCCCCCGCCTCCTCCGCCCCACCGGCGAATAACCGACCGACCGACCGACCGAACACATCTGTTGACCTCCCGCGCGCCCGGCTGTATCCTATGGATGCCCATGCTCTGCTATGCGGTCAATCTTGAGGACGATGATGGGACCGTGCTCGTCACGGCTCCCGACTTCCCGGAACTAACGACGTTTGGAGACGATCGTGATGAGGCGTTGATGCGTGCGGTCGATGCGATGGACGAAGCGGTGGCCGCCCGCATCCACGACCGCCGGGACATTCCGATGCCGCCGCCACCCACTCCGAGCCAGGTCTGCGTTCAACTTCCCACCCTCACCGCCGTCAAAGTGATCCTGTATCAAGGCATGCGGGATCAGAACATCGGCAAGGCCGAGCTGGCGCGGCGGCTGGGTTGGCATCTGCCGCAAGTGGATCGAGTATTGAACGTCAATCACCACTCTCGCCTGGATCAGATGGACGCCGCTCTGAACGCCATCGGGCTGCGCCTCGACGTTACCTCCGTTGCTTCCCCAGCATCGCCGGAATCAGAACACCTTGGCGGTGCTGGTTTGGAAGCTGGCGGCGGTGAGTCCCTGCTCGCGGGCGAGGCGACCCGGCGGAAGCCGCGGCGACGGCCAAGGAGCGGAAAGGATATGAGGAAGGACGCGGAGCGCGTTGACGAGTTACGAGACGAGTATGATTTTTCGCAAGGAGTGCGAGGCAAGTACGCCGCGCGGTATTCGGAAGGCACAAACTTGGTCGTGGAAAAATCCGGTATCGGTCGAACCGGAGACGGAACATTGGCGATCTCGTAGCGTCCGCTACTGCACGGGCAGATCTCCCTTCCGGTGACTCAATAGGTCAGCAGGAGACGATCCGCTACGACCTCGGACTCCAGCGTCCGGCCATCCATCTGAAAACGCCGAAGCATCGACCTGCCGGTGTTGACCAGTATCTGCCGCTCAAACAATCCACGGGGAATCGGAAGATCGCAGTTTTCCTTCCCCGACTTCTTGGTGCCATCGATACTCAGAGCAACGCGGACGCCTCGTTGCTTACAGTGCGCGATCGACTCGAATAGCTGAGTGAGATTGAAGTCCTGCGCTCCATACAGAATAGCTTGGCTGTGCGTATACGGAGGATCGCAATATACCATGTCGCCGTCCGTGCACCGTTCCATGACGTCGGCATAATCAGCGTTAATAAATTCGGTGCCTTGTACCCTCGCGTGCCACTCATCAACTCGTTTGGCGAAGCTGTCGGGAGCGATAGGCCGATGAACGCCGACCGGCGTAGACATGTATCCGTCCCTTTTCCTGAACCTGATTACCCCTCCGTAACAAGCCCGCGTCAGGTAGAGAAAATCGGCGCCGTTGGCCTGCGCGTTGTACGCGGCCTTGATTTCTTCATACCTCTCGCGCCTGTCGCCTGCCATCGCATATTGCCAGCGCTGCTCGTACCATCCCTTGACCGTATCGGGGGCTGAGCGGATCGCAGTCCAGATTTCGATCAAGGGAGCGAACGAGTCAGAGCCCACGCCGCGAGCCGGCGCTACGGTAGCAAGGATCGAACCGCCTCCTACGAATACGTCGTAAAAAGCGCCGATCTCATTCGGGAAGTAGGACGTTATCTCTTCGGCGACCTTGAACTTGTTGCCGATCCACTTGAACAGGGACCCATTCGGACGCACGTATGCCGGCCGCCCGAACAGGTCAATCGGCGTTGTTTCCGCCTGCATGATCTAAGTATATCCTATGATGGGATATTTGGCAACCAAGCGTATGTTCGTCCCAGGTCGTGGATAAGTCAATCTACTCTCGGCGGCAGCGGCTACTACAAGCGCTCCTGCGAGACATTCGCACCGAAGCCGGTTTGCGTCAAGTGGACCTTGCCGCAAAGCTTGAGTTGCCCCAGTCCTTCGTAAGCAAGTGCGAAAGCGGAGAGCGCCGGCTGGACGTACTGGAGCTTGAGCAGGTGTGCATCTGTTGCGGCATCACCCTCGTTGACTTCGTGGTCCGTCTTGACGGCGCAGATGAGCGATGACCGCAGACATCAGATTCCTGAATCTTCCCAAGTCATTCTGGGCCGATGTCCGTACTATCAGCGAATCCGTCGGCTACTCCGAGCGTCGTACGAAGTCCATTCGCGTTCCTTCCATCGACGATATTCGGCGATCTTATCAGGAGCTGGGACTCGATCATGGACACCTCTTCGAAGGTAATGCGACGACTAGACGCGGTGAGACGCTCCTCGATTACTTCTCGTACCGGGCGACGATCCTGAACAATCACGTCGAGCCACGGCTGATGGACCTCGATCGCGCGAAGTCAGAGTTTGAGAGACACTTCTCCCGGCTGCGGCCTCGATGCCCTATCCCCATGAACAAACAGAGAGGAGAGAAGAAGGCGCCCGCCTATTTTACCGGTATGGTAAACATGCTCATTGAGGCACATGCTCGCGGCCATTCGTGTGACTACGATCCGCGGAGACTGACGACGATCACGAGAGACAAGATACCCTTGCGCACGCTGGCGCGCCGCGTGGACGGCGCGTTTCCATCCGTCATCGATCCTGTCGCCGTGTGGGAGATCAAGGAGTACTACTACACGACGACCTTCGGCAGTCGCGTTGCCGACGGCGTTTACGAAACGCTGCTCGACGGAATGGAACTCGAGGAGTTGGCCATTAGTGAGGACATACGGGTACGCCACTACTTGATGATCGACTCGCACTATACGTGGTGGGTCGGTGGCCGTTCCTACCTGTGCCGCTTGATCGACATGATTCACATGGGATACGTAGACGAGGTCCTGTTCGGATATGAGATTGTCGAACGTCTGCCGCAACTGGTCGAGGAGTGGGTAGCCGATCGGATTCGTTAGTCACCACCATCTTCACCCGCCTCGCTGGCCCACATCGTCGGCGTATTCCTGTCGCCGCCGCCATCAAAGACATGCGGGATTAGAACATCGGCGAGGACTTGGCCCGGTGCCTGGGATGGCATCTATCGCAAGTGAGCCAGTATTGAACGTCAACACAACTCACGACTAGATATCTAAGGAGTCATACAACGTATCTAGGAGTAGTACAACGGACTTCACCGCAAGTCTGACCCTATCTGGTCTGTCTGGCCGCATTACCTCCACACAATGTCGCTCTAGCTCATCATCGCCTACCATCTCCTCTGCGTTCCAATTATAGGCACATGAATGAGTGTCACGAATTTTCTTGGCAAGTGTGAGCATGTCCGCATGGTGTATCGGAGTAAGCCGAAAACACGGAAGGGCCTCAAACTGTCGGACATCGACATCATACTCGCGGCGCCTTTGCTGTAGTTCGTCACTGAACGCCTTAGACATATCCGGCGTCACGGCGAAATATGACCGCCCTAGCGAATACCGTCCCTCAAAAAACCGGCCTAGGTTCCGAAACGCTTCGATTTTTTGTGTGATCCGTGAATAGATAACGTCTTCAAACTCGTCGACCAGGAGAACAAAGCCCCGAAACCCCGAGCAACGGGACAGAACATCGAAATCTCTCAATGCAGCCCAGGATTGACGATACTCGTTGTCCTTGAATGAGAATGTAGAATCGGTCACTTGCCTACGATCCTGAAAGACGTGACCTAACCCGCTCACAAGGACCTTATACAACTCTCGTCTACGCTTAGTACTCCGAAATTCAAGCCAGTCCCTAATGAACGCCGGCACAAACTCACGATAGTCAGGATCATTGATAGTGAAATACCAGGCACGAAGCGCCAAAAAAACGCTAGGCGACCACAACTCGTCCGAAAGATCACCTAACTTAGGCCGCCCTGGCGCTCTCCTGAATGCGCTGAAGAGAGCCCCGACTCCTTTTTCCTCGGTTCCGGGGACGCGAATCTGACTGCAGACCGCCCCAAGCACGGTGTCCATCTTGTCGAACCGTACACCACCATCAGCGTTAGCCGCAATAAAAGCCACGACAAATCCGTGATTCAAAGCCTCTTCTTGTACTACCTGCAGCAGATGCGTCTTACCGGCTCCGTAGTTTCCGTAGACAAGGAGCGCCCCTGTCTCAGGACTACTAAGCGCCTGAACTAGCTGTTCGATCTGACGACCACGCCCTACGGTAAACTCTATCGCCGCTCCCAACGGCGGCATACCGTAGCGAAGCCGCTCAATCGCTTCTTCACACGCCCTCTCAGTCGCCACCACTAGTCATCGTCCGCAACGTCCGTAAACCGGTCGATGAACTCCTCCGAAGTCGGCACCTCGTCGCCCTCGAGCTCCATATCAAATCTCCCGACCACAGATCGCACTAGAAGGCGCCAAAAATCTATCCGCCCCTGCGGAGGCGCCACTCCATGCAATGAAGTCACGAATTCATCAAGTAACCCGCAATCTGCGATCACAAACTCCGACTCCGGATACGCACAGATAAATATGCGCCGGACCTTCCGTGCCGCCGACACGTAATCATCGACGCCATACTGCAGCTTCTGGAGATTCCAAACTGGCTGGAGCGCGTTCGGTGGATCTGGCGGGAGACCTCCGATCCGTTGCGCAAGGGGCCCGGTAGTAGAAATTCCGTAACCCGGGTCGAGAAAGAAGTCCGGCGTCGTCGCGAAGACTACAAACAGACCCCTACTGTCCTCAATAGTATTGAGAAGATTAAGCAGATTGTTATGAGCCGATTTTCGGTCAGAGTTCCGCATCGTAGAAAACGCCATCTCGGCTTCATCTAGAAGGACTAACAAGCCCCGGAACCCAGCGTGAATCGAATAGCGGACTAGCGAACTCAAGATCAGCCCGGAAGTTCCAGACTTGACCATCTTCTGGATGCCAAAATTCCTGCGGTACCTCGCAATCGTCCCCAGTCCGCTGAACCAGTGCATTACCATAGCTCGCCGGTCCTCTGCGTCGTGCACTCCAGGTAGATAGGTCCTCCAGAACTCACAAACGATCCTACCAAAGTCGGAATCGATATCAGTGTTCTGCATGAGTTTGTAGCATGCATCTTCGCATACATTATGGTCTATTGTGTCGCCAAAATTGGTCTCTCCAAAGAGCTGTCGATGAAACACGTTGGCCAACGAACCCCTGCTACTATCAGCGGACGATATCGATCTCACAATCGCATAAAATACTTCCTCGAATCGGTTGAATGGCGTCTCTCGACTACTCAAATTAACAGGAGCTACGAGCCAATTCATATCGAGAGCAAGCTTATTGAGTCGTGCCAGAAAATGGCTCTTTCCCGAGCCCCACGAACCACAAGCAAAGCGAATCTTGCCCGCATTCGTAGTCTGCAAATGCCTCCTCTTGATCGCGGATAAGAATTTGGTGCCACCAACACTATATTCGTGTACACCAACAATCGACGGACGACCGATTCGGAGGCCGTCTATGATCGCGTTGGCACTTTCGTGGTTCAGCGCAACGCAGGAGCCTCCACAGGAGCATGTATTGCACGGTGTCATAAAGCTTTAGGCATCTGATTCGAACCAGGTCATGTCGATATATCCACTCCCCTCTAGGCCATACAACAACATCCCCGTTGTTGTATTTCGCGTGTACTCATAGCGAAACCGCATTCCGTCAACGGAGGTCACTCCTGACTGAACGGCTGTTCCGAGGTCGACGTTAAATTCGTCAAGGCGGAAATGTTTTGTTGTTCCAGCCAACTGTTTCGCTATACGACGAATCGGAAGCGCAGTACCTATCGGCTTATTATCTGCGTCAAGGAGCGACCGATAAGCCGTTAGAATGCCTTCAAGAAGATTCTCGGTCTTTCGTTCTGACTCGAATAGACGGCAGATTTGTCTTTGCAGGTAGGCTACTAGTGGACCGATATCCGTAGACATAATTTTGGGTCTTGCTTCTCGGTTCGTGACCTGGAGCTTCAGCCGTCGGGCATTGACAGATATCGTGATAAACCTTCCGCGAACATAGTACTCCGGGTGCCGGGACGTGTCATCAAGCATTATGCGGGCATTACGGCACGCTTCCGGGAACAATCTGGAAAAGGCGGCGGCACTCTTGGTGGCCTTCTCTTTTGCGTGTGCGTAAAGCGAATAGAGACTTACGGTGTGGCGAAAATCCTTCTCGAAAGCGGTCACTAGAGCAGCGGGATGACCGTTCTTGAGCAATTCAAGCAAGCGACTGTATGAGTCATATTTCTTCTTGGAGTCGTCTGCACGTCGCCTGTCTGTCTCTGACTTGACGCGAGAGTTCTCGGTCAGTTCTTCGAGTAGGCTTACGCTATCGCCAGCATTCATCCGGTATTCCGTCCTCCGGGATCAATTCGCACGTATAATAGGCTGTCGATCAAGACTATCACTCGGTGTGTATTTCGGCATACGCTTCGCATCCGCAAGATATACAGGAGAGGGGAACCACGTCAAGCCTCGTTAGAACATTTTGGCGGTGCTGGTTTGGAAGCTGGCGGCGGTGAGGCCCTGCTCGCGGGCGAGGCGGCGGCCGGCGGCCGCCCAGCGGAAGCCGCGGCGCATCAGTTCCAGCGGCGCCTCCTGGGCGATCACGTCGGCCTTGTGGCCCAGGGAGTTGTAGAACACGCGCCCGGCGCCCCAGCGCTTGGTCCATACCACGGGCATGTCCACCGGCCCGTTGGCGCTGTGGTACCAGTCCACCACCGGGAAGCGGGTGGTCGCCAGTACCTCGACCGCGGGGTCGACGTGCAGGTAGTACTGCTCCGAGCGCACCGTGAAGTCGGTCATGCCGGCGGTGAGCTCGCTGGAGCCGCGGCGCAGGTTCACCACGTACTCCACGCCGTCGCCGCCGGGGTGGGACACCCAGTTGCCGCCGGTCATGAACTGCCACTGCACCGAGTCCCGGAACGCATCGCACATGCCGCCGTGGCAGCCGGCCAGTCCGACGCCGTTGGCGACCGCCTCCACCACCGGCTCCACCTGCTCGCGGGCGATGCTCCCCATCGTCCACAAGGGGATGATCAGATCCAGCTCGTCCAGGCCGTCATCCCCGAACCGGTCCAACGTCGTGGCCACTTCGACGGCGAACCCGTCCGCCTCCAGCACGCCGCGAAACACCTCCGCGGTCTGCTCCGGCTCGTGGCCCAGCCAGCCACCCCATACGATCAACGCTTGCTGCTGCATCACGCGCCGATGATACCCCAGCCCCCGCCGCCTGCTCAAACCCCGTCCGGCGGCGGCAATGGGACGCGGCGCTGCTGCTCACTGGAGCGGATCATCGCCAGCACGATGGCGAGGGTGCGCAGGTTGTCGGCCAGCGACACGCTTGGGGCGCGGTGCTCGTCCAGCGCCGCGGTGAACTCGGCCAGCACCAAGTCGAGACGCGGCGCCGGGTCGGGAGCGGGGATCCGGCGCCGCTGCTTGCCCTTGCCGTCCAGCACCGTGATGCCGGTCGTGTCCCAGTGCAGCCCGCCCTGCGGGCCGCGCACGAACCAGGTGCCCTCCCACGGCGTGCGGAGCGCGGAATAGGCCCAACTCGCCGAGAAGGTTACGTGCAGGCCGCCCTGCATCTCGATCAGCGCCGCCACCGACGGGCAGGGCCACGGCGTGTCGGCGGCGCTGGCGAACGCGCTCGCCGAGACCGCCAGCGCCTCGCGGCCGGTGACGTAGCGCAGCAGGTCGAGTTGATGGGTGTTGTTCTCGATCAGCACGGGATAGCGCAGCTCGTTGCGCCAGTCGCCCGCCGGGAAGCGATGCGCCACGAAGTACTGCAGGTCGATCATCTCTGGTGCGCCGACTTCACCCGCCTGCACGATGGCATGCACGGCGCGGGCGCCGGCGCGGAAGCGGTAGTCCTCACCCACCATCACCGTGGTTCCGGCGGCGCGGGCGGCGGCACGGATCCTCTCGGCGTCCGCGGCGTTGTCGGTAAGGGGCTTCTCTACCAGCACGTGCTTGCCGTGGCGAAGCGCGGTTATCACGTCGGCGGCGTGCCGGAAGTAGGGAGTGGTCACCAGCACGGCGTCTGCCTCGGGCGCCGCCGCCAAGGCCGCCTCCAGCGAGTCCACGGCCCGCTCCGCCGGCAGCCCCGCGCGGCGGGCCGCCTCCTCCCGCACCGCCGGCGTGCGCGTCGCCAGCGCCGAGTACTCCCAGCGCGGGTCAGCCAGTACCACCTCCAGCCAGCGCCGTCCGAATCCCCCCATCCCCACCTGAATCAACCGCCGCGGCGCTCCCGGCGCCAACTTACCGTCCGTCGCCAAGCAGTTCATCTTTGACCTCATCCCAATCCAGCACCTCGTCGGTCGGGTCCTGCAGCCGCGCCAGCGCCAGGTTGAGATCGTCAAAGTCCTCCAGATAGCGCTCCACAGCTTGGCGAACGACGTGAGCACGGCTTCGGTTGAGGGTCCGCGCCGCCGAGTCCAGCGCTTCGACCAGGGAATCGGATACGCGAACGGTTATCTGCGTCATGGGTCCGGGGATGAGAATACCCGGCAGGGGCGGAACTGGGGTAGAGTGGCGGGGCGATGAGACTGCAGGCGGATTATGCGGAGCGGGTGTATGCCGGGGTGCTCGGCAAGGTTATCGGGGTGTACCTGGGGCGTCCGTTCGAGGGGTGGCTGAACGAGCGGATCGAAGCGGAGCTGGGGGAGATTACCGGGTACGTGCACGAGCGTCTCGGGCGGCCGCTGATCGTGCCGGACGACGACATCTCCGGCACCTTCATCTTTTACCGGGCGCTGGAGGATGAAGCGGGCGGGCGGGAGATTACGCCGGCGGCAATTGGGCGCGCCTGGTTGAACTATCTGATCGAGGGGCGCACGGTGCTGTGGTGGGGCGGATTTGGCAACGCCACCGCGCACACCGCGTACCTGCGCCTCAAGCGGGGGATGGAGCCGCCGGCGAGCGGCGCCGCGGCGACCAACGGACAGGTGGTGGCGGAGCAGATCGCCGCGCAGATCTTCGTCGATAGCTGGGCGCTGGTGGCGCCCGGCGACCCGGAGCTGGCCGCCGACCTTGCGCGCCGCGCGGCCTGCGTCTCCTCGGACGGCCCCGCCATCCACGGCGCGCAGGTGGTCGCCGCGATGGAGGCGGCGGCGTTCACTGAGCCCGACCTGCAGCGCCTGCTCGACGTGGCGCTGGGCCTTATCCCCGGCGACTCGCTCATTGCCCGCCTGATCGGCGACGTGCGGGAGTGGAACGCTACCGACGGCAACGAGCGCTGGCGCGAGACCTTTCGCCGCATCCGCGAGCGCTACGGCTACGACCGCTACGGCGGCAACTGCCACGTGGTGCCAAACCACGCGCTGGTCATTCTGGCGCTGCTGGCCGGCGATGGCGACTTTGACCGGTCGCTGATGATCGTCAACACCGCCGGTTGGGACACCGACTGCAACTCCGGCACGGTCGGCTGCCTGCTGGGGGTGCGCGGCGGATTGGCGGCGATCGGTGACCGCTGGCGCGCGCCGGTCGCGGACCGCCTCTACCTGCCAAGCGCCGACGCCGGCGGCGTGGTGACCGACGCCACCCGGGTGACGGACCGCCTGGTGGCCCTGGGCCACCGCCTGGCCGGTGAGCAGGCGCCCGACCTCGCCGCCCGCAAGCAGGGCGCGCGCTTCCACTTTCAGTACGCCGGTTCCCTGCAGGGGTTTCGCGTGACCTCCGGCGCCGGGGCGGTGGTGGAGAACGTCGCCGGCCGCGGCCGCGGCGGGGGGCGCGCGCTGGCGGTGCGCCTGCCCGGCCTCGCCGCCGGCGCGCAGGTGCGGCTCACGACGCCCACCTTCTTCCCGCTTACCGCCGGCCTGGGCGGCGGCTACGGCCTGCACGGCTCGCCCGCGCTGCACCCCGGCCAGCGGCTGCGGTACGCGGTCAGCGCCGCCGCCGCCAACCAGGAAGCGCTAAGCCTTGCCCCGGTAATCGCGGCCGTAGCGGAGCAGGGCGTCCGCCACCTGCCGGGACCGCCCGTTACCGTTGCCCCGGGCGCCGCCGCCGAGGGCGACTGGGTGGTGCCGGAGACCGGCGGCGAACCGATCACGGAGGTGGGGCTGCAATTCGCCGGCCCCGCCGCGGCGGGCGCCATCTACCTTGACTGCCTGGGGTGGGAGGGCGTGCCGCGCGCCAAACTTGGCCGGCCCGGCGTGCAGACCGCCACCGGGCGCCCGCTCACGCGCGAGCAACCGTGGCGCCGCGCCTGGGCCGACGGCGTCGACCTGTTCGAGCACCGTGCGCGGGAGGAGGACTTTCGCCTGCTGCAGAACCGCGGCACCGGCCTGCTGATTCGCGGTGACCGCGAATGGCGCGACTACGCGTTCGCCGCCACGGTGCGCGTGCACATGGCCCGCTCCGGCGGCATCGGCGTCCGCGTGCAGGGGATGCGCCGCTACTACGCGCTGCTGATCACCGGCAGCGGGAAGTTGCGGTTGGTGCGGCGCTGCCACGAGGAAACGGTACTGGCCGAGACCGCGTTGCGCGGCCGGCGCGATCAGCCGTACCGCTTGGTCCTGGACGTACGCGGCACGGCAATCACCGCCCGCGTCGACGGGGATGCGGTCTTCTCAGTGTCTGACCGGACGTTGGACGGCGGGGGCGTGGCGCTGCTCTGCGAGGAGGGGCGGGTGGAGGTGAGCGAGGTAAGCATCGGCCCCGAACCGCCGCCGTAGCGGGGCAGTCCGGGGCCGGTTGCAAGTCCGGTAGCAAGTCCGCGGCCGGCAGCCGCGGACGGACGGTTTACAGTGCCTGGTTGGGCTCCGGCACGTCACCGCGGTGCTGCCGCCAGCGGCGGTCGCCGTCGCGGAAGCCCTCGCGGTCGCCGCGGTCGCCGTCGCCGCCGTGGAAACGCCCTTGGAACCAGTTGAACAGGCGCCGCAGCTCCGGCATGTCCTCGGCGTCGAGCATCATCGGCATGGCCCGGAAGCGCACGCCGAGCAGCGCGCTGCCGGTTTCCGGATGCTCGCCCAGGTCGATGGTGGCGGTCATCGGTTCGCCGTCGCGCTCGTACTCCACGCTGATGCTGTCGCCGGGCTCGTAGCCGCGAATGATTTCGGCCAGGTTCGCGCTGGAAGCTTCGAGCTCCTCACCGTCTACCGCGGTGATCCAGTCACCGGCCTGCAGGCCGCCGGCATCAGCCGGGCTGTCCTCGACGACTTCCATCACCTTGGCGCCGGGCATCGCCATTTCGGACATCCACTCCTCTTTGGACGTCCACTCTTCCTCGGACATCCAATCTTCGTCCGACATCCGGCCCTCTTTGGACAGCAGGTTCATCAGCATCCGCTCGATGGCCATGCCCATGCCCATGCCCCGGCGGTCAAAGTCGCCGCGCGGCCCGCCCGAACCGAGCACCGCCAGCCCCAGCCGGGGGCGGCCCCAGACCCGCTCGATTGACACCATCAGGTCGCGCACTTCGTCGCCGTGCTTGACGGTAAGGTTGACCTGCGATTCCTCGGTCCCGGCCAGCACTTCGGTCAGGTCGCTGCCGGCGGCCACCTCCTGCCCGTCGATGCTCAGAATCAGATCGCCGCGCTCGATGCCGGCGTCCGCCGCCGGGCCGTCCGGGTCAACGGCCGTCACCAGAATGCCGGCCTCCCGCTCCTGCTCCTGCTCGTGTCCGTCGGCCGCCAGCGGCAATCCCGCCGCCAGCAACAAGGCCGCAACACCCATTCCTATCATGGTCCTCATTTTCGGAACCCTCCATGAAACTGTTGATGCATCGAAGGTAGCGCACCGGTTTTGCGCGGCGATTACCGCGCTGTTAGGAATCGTTAACCCCGCCCGGCGCGGCCGCGCGCCGGTCAGAAGCTGCCGACGCCCAGTTCGGCGCCCAGCGTGAAGGCGACGTTTTCGGCGTACTCGGTGGCCCCGGTGCCGTAGCCGACTCTGGCCCCGACGGAGAGCCGGGCGTACTCCAACACCTGGTAGGTGAGCAGGGGGCGCAGGATGCCGGAGCGGTCGCTCAGATTGGAGAGCCAGAACAGGGAGGCGCTCAGGTCGCTGTCGCCGATCTCGTTCCAGGCGGCGCTGGCGCCGGCGTAGTGGAGGCCGAAGAACAGCAGGTCCACGGCTTGCGGCTGCGGCCCGGTGCGCGACGGGCCTTCTCCTTCGCCGTTGCGCGCGCGCAGGGCCTCGCGGGCGGGGCCGAGGGCGGCGCTGTCCGCGTAGCCGAGCGGATTGTAGTAGTACTGCGCGGCCAACACGACGTTGGGATCGGTAGCGCGGTACAGGGCGCCGGCGGTGGCCGCCGGAAACCAGTCGCCGGCGCGGGCGTCGCGGCTGGTGACCTGCAGGTTGCCGGCGGCGTCCAACTCGATCAGGTTGCGCTCGGTGCCCTGCTGAACCACAAATTCTCCAAACAGGTCGAAGTCGCCGGCGGCGCCGGTGACGGTGGCGAATCCCTTGGGCACCAGGTCGGCCTGGATCAGACCGCCGAAGCCAAGCTCCACGCCGCCCACCACCACCTCGCCGCGGGCGCCGGCGCCGACGTCCAGCGGGTCGCGAAAGGCGCCGGTAATGAGATACAGGTAGGCGTTGTGGACGTCGATCGGCGCGTGCACCTTCAGCGCCACCGGCCCTTCGCGCTCGGCCAAGGGGTTGAGCGGGTCGATGGTCACCAGGCTCATCAGGTCGGCGGGGCTGAAGAAGCGGCCCACGCCCCAGTCGGCGCGCTGCTTGCCGGCGCGGAAGAACACGCGGTCGTCCCAGTGGAAGTCCGCGAACAGCTCGAACATGGTAAAGTTGAACTGACCGGCGCCGGAGCCGGCTTGGCCGAACGCGGGGGCTTGGTCGGCAGAGCTGGTCTGGCCGGCGGGGGCGCCGGGGACCGGCAGCTCGTAGTCCACCTTGGCCTTGCCGAACACGCGGAAGTCGCTGCCGGGGCGGGCGTCGAAGTACAACTGCGCCGCCAGGTCGTGGCGCAGTGCCCGTTCGGCGGCGCGCTCGCCGCGCAACGCCTCGGACACCGCGTCGTGGCTGGGAAAGCCGAGTTCCACCTCCGGCGCGTAACGGAACGACCCGCCGATGTCGACGCCGGCCGCAGTCAGCAGCGTTTCTTCAGGCGCGTCCGCCATGCCCGCGCCGCCGGCGGCGCCTGTTTCGGTCTCCACCACGTCGACGTCGAACAGCGCGTCCAAGTCGCCGGCCCCGGCGCCCTCCGCTGCCGCGGCATCCCCGCCGACGCCGCCCGACTCGTCCTGGATCATCTCGTCGTCGAACAGCGAATCGAGGCCGCCGCCGCCGTCGCCACTGCTATCTCCGCCGTCGCCGCCGCTCTGCGCCCACACGGTCACCGCCGGCAACGCCGATGCCAATGCCAACGCGAGGGCGACCGCCGCCGCCCTGAAAAAACCGTCGGTCAACGGTTTACCCGTTCCAGGTAACTCTTGCTGAACACCGAGTCGGGCACCTGCGCCAACGAAGTGTTGGCCATCGTCATCTGGGTGCGCTCGCCCTCCTTCAGCTCATCCACGAACAGCATTTGCGACGGCAGGAAGCGGTCCTCCACGCGCACGTACTTGGGGAAGTAGTCGCTGCGCATCAGCCTCCCCGACAGGCTGAAGTTCTGGGCCTTGAGCACCAGGTCGTTGTCGCGGCGCACCCACAACTTGAGACGCGGAAAGGCAACCTCGTTGTGGCGCGCGCTGAGATCGAGGATGTACACGTCGTAGCGGCCGAGGCGCCCCTCGGCGGCCTCCTCCACGGTGTAGTCTTCGGCCAGCGTGGATTCGTTCAGGTCGCCGTTGCGGGCCTCGGAGTCCTGCAGATTCTCGCGCATCGACGAGTGCGAGAACTTGCGGCTGTCGGGATCGTAGAACCACAGGTTGTCGTCCACCTGCAGGTAGCCCTGGCCGCGCTGCACGTCGGGCTCCAGGAACACGATCACGAACTTGTCCTCGGCGTCCCGCCGGAACATCTGCACCTTGAATACGCTGTTCTCCTCGTCCGGCTTCTCGGACACCATCGTGAAGACTGCGGAGAAGTCGGTGGTGTCGAAGGTGCGGGAGCGGTCGATGGCGCGCAGCACCTCGACGAAGTCGGTCTCGGCCGCCCACCCCAGCCCCGGCATCAGCAGCAACGCCGCAGCCAGCACCAGCACCGTCCGGGTACGCCGCCGGCATCCTCTTGACTCAATCATGAGACCTCCTCGGGGTGCGAACTCAAAGCGCCCCTCCGCCAATGTACCGGTGTGCTTGGCCCGGCGGCAAGCAACTGCCACGACCGACTGGAACAACTCACTAAACCTCATACGCTCTCTGTGACCCATGCTCCGGTCGGCCTAACGTGTTCCGACGGTGGTAGGGCAGGGCTGGCCCGGCAACCCAAGTGACCTGATGGTATCCTTCCCTTGCCGCTTGGGAAGCAGGCCATGTTTTGGGGTGCCTTTCAAGCCCGTGTGGTCGAGACACCAATCACGTCGCGGTCTCATTCCCTCCGAGACCGAAGTTCTACAAGTTCAACTTTCGATATATCACGTCAGATTTCAACGGACGACTTATTACAAAACCGATACCGGACTTCAGTTCCCACTCACGCTTGTGCGATACATCCGATCTATCAGTCCTGGTAGCGATACAGAGACTCGTCCTGGTACTCTGTATCTCGAACGATCCTTTCGCAAAGAACAGTTGAGAAAGCATCGAAATTATGGCCTTCATTTAGAACCTCCTCTTAGCTTAACTTTACACCGTTTGAAATGATTCGTAATCTTGGTAGGAAGCTCCAACCTAACCGTACAAGCAACCACCCATAGAGTCAAATGCGATTACCGAATCAACCGGTCCGATCTGAATACTTGGGACTGCATTTGTGGCTCCTTCTATGAGTGGCTCAGAAAGGGCATTATGCAACCGGACGCGGAGCGGTGATTAGCGCATTCTCGGCCTATGTTTTCCTATTGGCACATCCGCGGGGTCGGGCCACAAACGGATCTCGGAGAGGGCAGGCCAGTCAACCCGGAGAGACCGCTTGTCGAACGGAAGGTCAGCATCGGGGGCCTCATCCCATGGTACATTCATCAGATCCGTATCTTCGCACCAACGGGCGGCAAGTTTCAGGTATCGACGAAAGACGAGTACTGCCGGCAGGTCTACGCGGCCGCCTTTGACGCCGCCACCGGCCGCTCCGAAGTGGTCGGCGAACTCGCCGCGATCCGCGTGCCCGCCTTCATTGACGCCACCTTCACCGGCGTTTCTTCAGGGCTGTCCACCGACCAAGCGATTGCCGCCACCGAGCGCGCCGCCATCCTCGGCGCCGGCACCGGCGCCACCGTCGGCGAGTCAGCCACGCTGCTCAACACCTTGTTCAACACCTTCGGCAACAAGGCGGCGGCTACTGATCTGCCCGGCGCTCAGGCGGAGTTCGAGCGCCTGGCCGACGTCGTGGGGCAGACCCAGCAGTACTACGCCTTTGAGGACCTGGGGCAGCTCGGCGAAGGTCTGAAAAACGCCGCCGGCGCGGCGCTCAACTTTGGCGTGCCCCTGGATCAGTTGGCGGCGGTGCTGGGAACCTTGAACACGCTCGGCATCGTCGGCCCGGAGGCGGGTACCGCCACCGCCGTGGCGATCGAGCAGATGGGACGGGCCGCCGCCAAGCTGGGATTCGACGTGGCGCGCGCCGCCGACGGCTCCATCGACCTGCTGGCCACCTTGCAGGAGGTGGCTGCCGGAGGCTTCAGCGCGGAACAGATCTCGGAGGCGTTCGGCGACGAGGCGGGCCGCGCCGTCGGCCTGCTCCTGCAGGGCATGGACCTGTTCGCCGGCGGCCTGGAGGTCGACACCGCCGGCGCCTCGATGCGCGCGGCCGGGGAGGTCGCCGACACCTACGCCGCGCGCCTGGAGCGGCTGCAGGCCAGCTCCAAGGCGTTGGCCGGGGAGCTGGGCCGCGGCTCGGTGGCGGTGCGCCAGTGGGGCGTGGACGTGGCCTCGTGGGGGCTGTCGGCGCTGGCCGGCGCCGGCGCCGGGCGCGAGGCCGTCGCCGCCTTCGCCGGCGGCGCCATGCAGGTGGCGTAGGCCGGGGCGCAGGGGGCGGCCGGCGCGCTGGAGTTGTCCACCGGCGTGCTCTCGGCGACCACCCTGTTGGGCAAGGCCGGCCCCTTCGCGCGGGAGTTGGCGGACGGCACCATGGTCGGGCCGCTGCAGCGCTTCGGCCAGGCCGCCCGCAACATGGGCGGCGGTGTCAGCCGGGTGTTCGGCAGCCTGGGGCCGCTGGCGGCCAACGCCGGCGGCACCATCGCCAAGGCGTTCGGCAGCTCCGCCCGCGTGGTGGGCGGCGCCGCCGGCAGCATCGGCGCCGGCATCGGCCGGATCGTGGCCGGCATCGGACCGATGATCGCCGGCGCGGCCGCCTCGATCCCGGTCAACTTCACCTGGGCCGCGAGCATGTGGGCGGCCACCTGGCCGGTGCTCGCCATCGTCGCCGGCATCGCCGTTCTGGCCGGCCTCGTCTACCTCGTGATCAGGAACTGGGACAAGATCGGCCCCTTCTTCGTCGATCTGTGGCAATCGATCATCGGCGTGTTCAAGGCCGCCTGGGACTGGATCAAGGGGCTCTGGGACAAGTTCCTCGGACTGTTCGGGCGCAAGCCGGAGGCCGCTCCCGGCCTCGCCGCCGCCGGCGCCGAGGTCCCCGGCACCATGGCCGAGGGCGTGACCGCCGGCTCCTCCCGCTTCGGCAGCGCGGTCTCGGACGCGCTCGACACCGCCACGCCGCTGATTCCGTCGAGCGACGCCGAGCGCGGCCCGTTGTCCCGGCTCACGGCGGCCGGACGCGCCATCCCGGCCACCATCGCCGCCGGGATGCTGGCCGCCTCCCCGGTGCTGGCGGACGGCCTGGCGCCGGCGCTCGCTCCCGGCGGCGAGCTGCCCGCCCTGGCTGCCAGCTACCCGCCGGCGGAGGCGCCCGGCAGCCGCGAGCTGATCCCGGCGCTCGCTCCCGTGCTGGGCGCGGGGCCGGCGCCGGCTGCCGGCGCCCCCGCCGACCTGGCCCCCGGCCCCGCGCCCGCGCTGGCCGAGGCTCCCGATGGCCGCGACCTGGTGCGCGCGCTGCGCGAACTCTCCGGCGAGCTGCGCGAACTGCGCGCCGAACGCAACGGCCGCGCCGCCGGCGCCGCGCGACCGGGCGCGGCGCGCGCCGCCGGCCAGGTGCACGTGGACCAACTCGACGTGCGCCTGGACGAGACCGGCGACCTGTTCCGCACCCTCGAAGAACTGGCCGTCGTGGCCGGGGAACCGCTGTGAACTCGATCCACGTCGCCCCCAACGGCATCCTGGAACTGGACGGCACGCCGCTGCCCAACGTCGTGGTCACCGCCGCCGCCGCTGGCGGCGGCAAGGCCAAGCTCGACTCCCAGCAGCGCGAGGGCGCGACCGGCGCCGATCACGTGTTCGACGGCTGGGAGGATTGGGAACTGCGCCTGGCGCTGGAAATCTCCGAGCCGCGCGACGGCGGCTCCGAGCGCTACGCGGCCCTGGCCGCCCTGCGCCAAGCGCAGCGCCGGCTCGACGGCGAGTTGCCCGCCGCCTACCTGCTCACCGGCCGGCTGCCGCAGGCGCTCGCTGTTTCCAGTGTGCTCATCGCCGCCATCGAGGACCTTGATGACGATTCCGGGCGCGATGCCATCTGGCTCACCCTGGTGCTGCTGGAGACCGATCCCATCGACAACACCGTCCAGCAGCAGGCCGCCGCCCGCGCCGCCGCGCCGCCGCCAGCAGCCCCCTACGCCGACGAGGCCACCTCCCCGGCGGACCCCGCCGCGCCGGGGTCCGGGCTGTCCGAGGAACTGGACGCCTTACTGGACAGCGTCGATGCCGCCGCCCTCGGCGAGATCGAGTAGATGTCTCTCCGCCGCCCGCAGGTCACGGTCTCCATCGACGGCGCCCCCGCATCCGACCTGCTGCGCCTCGACCTGGTGTCGTCGTCCGCCGGCCTGCGCGCCGCCGTCACCCTGGCGGCCCGCGCGCCGCGCCATGCCGCCGGCGCCGGCGTCGAGATCAGCGTCGGCGGGACGCTCGTGTTCCGCGGCCCGATCCACGCCGTCGAGCCGCTACGCCGCAGCATGCGGCGCTATCTCGCCGAACCGGTTTCCAGCCAGATGCTGCGCGGCCTCGATCCCGGCGCCGCCGGGCCGTTCGCCTGGCGCCGCGCGTCCAGCCGCGCCATGGCCGCCGAGGTCCTGGCCGGCCTGCCGCACGACCTCGATGCCCTGCCCGCCATCGACCTGCGCTGGTCCGCCCCGCAGGCGCCGCGCCGCTGGCTGCTGGACTCCCTGCTGCGCGCCGTCGCCGCCGCCGCAGGCGTCGAGCTGGGACACTTCATCGCCGCCGACGGCACCGTGCTGCTCGGCGAGACCACGGCGCTGCGCAGGCCCTCCAGGGTCGCCCTGCGCACCCGCCACACCATCCTGCGCCGCCGCGGCGACCGCTACGTCGCGCCCGCCTCGCCGGTGCTGGCAGGGGCCGCCGTGAGCGTCGACGGCGCCACCCTCGTCTGCGAGCACGCCCGCCTCGACATCCGCGCCGGCCGCTACCGCTCCCACCTGCTGCTGCGGGAGGCGGCATGAGCCGCTCGCTCCGGGAAGCTATCCGCCGCATCGCCTGGTCGGGCGTGTCCCTGCCCGTCCGGGCCGTCGTCGACCGCGCCTATGCCAGCCCCGCGGCCGGCGGCTACGCCGCCGACGTGGAGATCGTCCACCGCGTCACCCTCGACCGCAGCGGCGAGAAGCTCGCCGAAGTGCCCCTGCAGCCGCTCTGGCTCGGCGGCGACGGGCGCGGCCTGTTCGCCCCGCCCGAGGCCGGCCAGTACGTCATCGTCTCCTGGATCGAAGGCGACCGCTCCTGCCCCTTCATCGCCGGCGCCTCCGCCGACCGCTACGCCCCGGCCGCCCAGGCCGCCTCCGGCGAACTGCGCCTCGTCGACGGCCGCGGCGGCGAGTTGGCGCTGAACGGCCGCTGGCGGCTGGCCAACGCCCAGGACAGCCTGCGCTCCGTCATCGAGGCCCTGATCGACGCCGTTGACGCCCTCACGACGATCGGGCCGCCAAGCCCCCACGCCGTGTCCACCGCCACCAAGACCGCCCTGGGAGCGGTCAAGCAGCGCCTGGGGACGCTGCTCGACCCATGACCGGCTACGGCGCCGACGTGCGCCTCGACGGCCACCTCTCAGGCGATCTCATTACCACCCCTACCGCCGACCTGGAGCCGATCTCCGGCCCTGCCCTCGTCGCTCAGGACATCGCCGAGGAAGTGGTCACCCCGTTGGGCTCCCTGCCCTGGGACCGCAGCGCCGGCAGCAACCTGCCGCGCTGGCTCAACAGCCCCCACCGCGGCGCCCCCGAGGTGCTCGCCGAGCTGCGCCGCGTCGCCGCCAAGGACCCGCGCGTGGACGTCCTCACCATCGCCGCGCGCCAGGACGGCGACCGCGACCGCCGCTATCTGCTCTCCTTCCGCACCCTCGGCTCGACCGCCCCGGTCGAACTCGCCTTCGACGTTCAGGCGCTGACGGCCCATGGCTGATCCCCTCTCCCTCATCGAATCCTCCGAGGATCAGATCCGCGCCCGCGTCATCGAACTCGGCGAGGCCAACACCGGCCTGCGCAACCGCGCCCCCGTCGGCGTGCTCCGAGGCATCTGGGAGACCATCGCGCTGGTCGTGCGGCGCCTCTACGACGCCCACGTCACCCCCATGTACGCCCAGGCCGACCGCGCCCGCGCCTCCGGCCCCTGGCTGCGCATGCACGCCGCCTACCTCGGCGTCACCCCCAAGCCCGCCACCGCCGCCGCAGGCTCCCTGCAGGCGCTCGCGCCGGCCCCGGTCACCATCGAGGCCGACACCCCGATCACGGTCCGAGGCTCCTCCCAGCGCCTGCTCACCACCGCCCCCGCGCAGCTCCCCGCCGGCGCGGCCGCCGCCCTTCCGGTGCGCGCCGAGACCGCCGGCGCCGCCGGCAACGTCGCCCCCGGGTCACTGCTCTCGATGCCGGCTCACCCCGAAGTGACCGTGGCCGCGCCCCGTGACTGGCTCGCCACCCCGGGCGCCGACGCCGAGAGCGACGCCGCGCTGCGCCGCCGGGTGGATAACCGCTGGGCCTCACTCGGCGCCGGCCAGCCGGAGGCCCAGTACCGCTACGTCGCCGAGAGCCGCCCCGGCATCGCCCGCGCCAACGTCCTGCGCACCCCGCGCGGCCCCGGCTCCGTCGACCTGGTGCTGATCTCCACCGCTCCCACCGGCGTCCCCTCGCCCACCCAAATCGCCGACGCCACCGCCGCCCTCGACGGCCTGCGCATGATCTGCCGCGACCTCCGCGTCCGCGGCGGCGCCCTTATCGACGTGGACATCCGCGTGTTCTTCCGCGGCGGCCCTTACGCCGCCGCCGACGTGGAGCGCGCCATCCTGGCCGGCGCCCGGGCCTCCGCCGACTCGGCGGTCGTGCGCGTCGCCGACCTCTACCGCGCCGCCGCCGAACGCCTGCCGGCGCTGGAGTACTTCGGCGTCGCCTCCCCGCTGCACGACGTCGTCCTCGCCCCCGGCGACCTGCCGCAGATCAGCGTGGCCGCGACCCCCGGCGAGGCCCCGGCCTCCGGCCGCGGCGCGCAGCCGCAGAGCGGGGCCGGCCCGGCCATCGGCAGCAGCCTCGCCTACGGCGTGCGCACCGCGGCGGGCGCCCTGACCTCGCAGCCGCCCAAGGCTCCCATCGCCAGCGGCCGCTGGGAACTGATGATGCCCGCCCTCGCCGCCGGCCAGACCTGGTACTTCGGCCCGCTCCCGGCAGGCGTGGAACTCTCCGCCGTCGAGCAGTTCACCATCGACGTGACCGCCGACTGGCAACTCGACGCCGCCACCGGCGTCTACCTCTACGCCCACGGCGCCAGCGTCCCCGCCGGCGTAGGGGCCGACCTCGAAGTCACCGCCCGCAGGGTCGCCGCCGCATGATCGGGGCCTGGCTCCGCTCCCTCACCATCCCCTGGCTCGAACGCGGCGCCAGGGGCGCCCTCGCGCGCACCATCGCCGCCGCCGGCGACCTCACCGCCGGCGACGCCGCCCGCGCCCTCCGCCAGCGGCTGCCGCTCACCGCCCCCGACCTGGAGGCCCACGCCCGCAACAGCATGCTCCGCCGCCGCCCGGGCGAAACCGACCGCGCCTGGCGCCTGCGCCTCGCCACGGCCAGCCGCGAAATGGCCCAGCAAGGCCAGGTCCGCGACGTGCGCCGGCGCCTCGATCTGCTCCTCGGCACCGGCGCCTGGACGCTCGAAGAGTTCCCCGAGAACGGCTTCCACGTCGGGGATGCCGTCGGCGACCCGGTCAAGTCGGTGACCGGCGCGCCGCTGCTCGCCGTCGTGCTGCCGGCCGCTCCGGCCGCAGAGCCGCAGAATCACTTCCGCATCGGAGACAGCTACGTGGGTGGCCCGGACGCGGTGGGGGGCACCGAGATCAGCCTCACGCCCGCCAACCACGATCTGGACTACCTCATCACATCCCTCGACCCCGACATCAGGGTCGTTATCAGGAGAGGCACATGAACAAGATCAACTGGGTGGATGGCAGGTACACCACCCCGCAGGACTTCAACGCCATGCAAACGGAGCCGGAGGCGCACATCGAGGGCTTGGGGCGGCGGCTGCCGGCGGCCGTTGTTGACGGCTGCGTACCTGTCGGCGCCGGCGCCGGAGTGACCATCGGCGCGGGGGTGGCGTGGGACGCCGCCGGGCGGCGCATCGTCATTCCCGTCGGCGGCGCCGCGGTCGACATGACCGGGATCGATCGGCCGGCGGCTGGTCAATTCAGGTGGTTGACGTGGTTCGCCACCTACCAGCGTATCAATCGGGGCACAATACGCGACAAGGCGGGGATTGATCGGCCGGCCCACATCGACGACGGCTATAGCGTGGGGGTGCGCGCCGGCTCCGCGTTTGCTCAATCGTCGATTGACGACGCGCGCGCACGCCAAGTCGCGACCCGGCCGGCGGCGCCGGCCGGCGCCGCCGTGTTGGGTTACGGCATTCTTGACCACAACACCGAGTACGGGACGCTGTTTACGGCCGATACGCTATTTCGGCGGGAGGTGCCGCGGCCGATGACGCCATTGGCAATCCATGCGACCGGGTTGGGCCGTGACTTACTTAGTCCGCTGGCGCCCATCCTGCCGCGGCCGCGCGATTATGCGATAGGGACCGGTGCGGTATGGCTTGGCGGCCGAAACCCGAGAGGGCCCTATCCGTTGTATTTGGCGCGTCGGGCCGGTCGCATCCTGGAAGCCTACTACGGTTGGAGCGGCGGGGTGCAATGGATTTCAGCCACGATGGTGACGCTGTACGCGTTATTTGACCGGGTTGTGTCCTACGGGCCGGCTAAGTATCCGCCGCCTGCAACAGGCGGTTGGTAGGTGGCGGCGGGCAGGCTGAGTTATTACGCACGACGCCCGGTCTTATTTCGCGCGCCTTCAACCTGCTGAGCAATCACTACAACCTCACGCGCAGCGAGTACTACCGCCAACTCGACCGCTCCAGCCGCGCCAATGACCGCCGCGGCGACCCCGTTACCTTCGTGGCCTACGCGCTGCAAGGTTTCGTGGACGGCTTGCGCGAGCAGTGCGCCTACGTCGGCAACGTGCAACTCGCCATCGCCTGGGAACATCTGGTGTACGAGACCTTCGACGCGGAACCGCCGACCGCCGCCAGCGTACGGCGCCGCGCACTGGTGCTTGCCCTCGGCGCGCAACCGCAGCCGGCGCCGAAAGCGGCCATCCCAGAGCTCACTCCGGGGCTGGCGCGCAGCTACGCCGCGAAGACCGACAAGACCCTGACCCGCGACCTCAACTGGCTACGTGAGCGCGACCTGGTGGCGCGCACCGCCGAAGGCTACCGGGCGCGAATCGAACGCATGCGCGGCTTCCAGCCCAACGCCGCGCCGCCGTAGCCCGAGCCGCCCGAACGCTCGACACCCTCAGATGCTGCGCAGGGCGGCGGCGGGGTCCTGGCGGGCGGCGCGGTTGGCCGGGAACAGGGCGGCGATCAGGGTCACGGCGACCACCGACGCCAAGTAGCCGGCCAGGAACCAGGGATCGACCGGGAATGACAGGCGGCCGTTGTCCAGGAAGATGAAGAAGGGCGTGTCGGTGCCCCAGTTGATCGACTGCAGCAGGAGGCGGCCGGCGCCGGCCAACAGCAAGCCCGCCACCGTGGCGCCCGCCGCCAGCAGCACCGCTTCCGTCAGAAACAGGCCCCGCGCCTGCCGGCGCTGCACGCCCAGGGCGCGCATGGTGCCGATCTCGCGGGTGCGCTCGTACACCACCATGCGGAAGGTGTTGGTAATGCCGACGGCCACGATCAGGAACAGAATGAACGCCACCACCACCCCGATTATCACCACCGCCTGCGCTACGTTGTTGATGCCGGCCAGGAAGTCGTTCATGGTGGAAAGCTGGTAGCGGGTGCCTTCCCACTCGGTCTGCAACAGGTCGCGGCGCACCTCGCGAAACCCCTCCTCGCCGGAGAACCGCGGCACCAGGTTCAGCTCCGCGGCCAGCGCCGCGTACAGCCGGTCCGCCTCGGCGTTGATGGTCCCTATATCCTGCAGCATGATGCCCAAGGTGAGGTAGGCGTCGGGCGCTATGTCGAGCAGCTCGTTGACGTAGGAGCGGTGGGCGTAGGCGCTGACGCCGCTGAACGCGCCGGCGTCGACCGTGGTCGCCGCCAGCAGGAACTCGCCCACGTTCTGCTGCCCGGTGGCGGTCTGCGACTGCACCAGGATGGTATCCCCCACCGCGGCGTTCAGTTGCGCCGCAGTGTTCTCGTTCAGCACCACCGCGGTGCGCTCCGCCAGCACCTGCTCAATCGAACCGGCGCGCAGCACCAGCCGCTCGCGCAGGGCGGCGGACGTCTCCCAGTCCACCCCCACCACCCGCTGGCGCACGCTCTCGCCGGCAAAGATCAACGCGGCGTCCAACTCGGAGCGGCGCGCTATCGACACCGCCGGTAACTCGGCCGCGGCCAGGATGCGCTGCAGGGCGGCGTCGTCGAGCCCCAGTTGCACCAGCCGCCCGCTGGCGGTCTTCTCGTATCCCTGGATGAACAGGTGGCCGGCAAAGAAGTGCGAGACGTTGCTGCGGATGTTGACCACGAAGCCGCCGGCGAAGCCGTTCACCAGAGTGATCACCAGCACCCCGAAGGCAATTGCGCCGCCGAGCAGGATGCTGCGCTTCTTCTGCCGATTCAGGTTGCGGGCGGCAATGCGCAGAATGGTCCCCACGTGGCTCCCTCCGCTACTCGGTCTGCACCGCGCGCACCGGCTGCACGCGCAATGCCACCATCACCGGGTAGATGCTGGACAGCAGGCCGATCCCGGTCATGATCCCCACCGAAATCGCGACCGAGAGCCCCGACAACGCCGGCTCCAGCACCTCGCCGCCGAACAGGATGTTCAGAAAGTCGTTTCCGGCGGGGATGCCGGTCCACCCCAGCACAGTCACGATCACCGCGCCAAGCACGATGCCGGCGCTCCCGAACAGCCAGGAAATGCACAGCGTCTCCATCAGGAACATGCGCCGCACGAACGGCTTGCGGGCGCCCAGGGCGCGCATGGTGCCGATCTCGGAGGTGCGCTCGGTCACCGAAATCACCAGGGTGTTCATGATGATGATGACGGCGACGACGGCGATTACCGCCACCGTGCTGTTGAATACCGTCTGCATGACCGACGCGAGGCGGCTGAAGCCGCCGGCCGCGGCGCGCCAGTCCGCCGCCGCGGCGGCGATGTCGTGCGCGGCGAAGTAGCCGTTGAGCTGCTCGATCAGCCGTTGCGCGCGGGCCTGCTCCGAGCCCGCTCCCGGCGCCAGCTTGAGCAACAGGAAGTGCCAGGCGCCGGAATCCACCACCGGCGCCGTGCGCCCGCGCTCGCCCAGAATCCCCAGCACGCTCGCCTCGTCGAGCGCCGCGGCGGGTTCCGCGGCTGCAGCGGCTGCCGGCACGCCCTCCGCCGCGGCGCCGCCCGCATCCGCCACCAGCTCGCCGGCGTCGGCGAACAGCGCGTCCAGGTCGCCGGCGTCGAGGATCTCCGTCTCCTGCGCGGACAGTTCGATCTGGCCGGTGCTGACCACCAGGCCGACCAGCGAGCGGAACGTCTGCGCATCCACGAACGCGACCTGATTGAGGCCCTCCACGTCCTGCCGGAAGCGGAAGATGCCGCTGATGGTCAGCTCCCGGATGCGCAGCCCGCCGCCGCCGAAGGCGGTTACCAGTAGGGGATCGCCGGGCTGCGGGCGCACGCCGAGTTGCTCGCCGATGTCGTCGGCCACGCTCTCCGGCAGCATCACCTCGGCCGCGTCCGCGGCCAGCGCTCGGCCTGAAAGCAGCTCGATGCTGTCGGGAAACATCACGCCGTAGCTGTCCATTTCTATCCCGAACAGGGTGACGAAGAACTGCTCGTTTTGCTCCTCGTCGGCGTAGGCGATGGCAAAACCGGTGAGCTGCGGGGTTACGGCCGCGACCTCCGGCAGGGCCGTGACGTGCTCGAATACCTCCGGGTAGCGGCCGATGCGCGGAATCTCCTCGTTGCCGGTCGCCACGCCGAAGCCGAACAGCGAGAGCGCCTGATCGGTGCGCCCGTGGATCATCACGTGACCGGCGTAGTTGTCGATGAACGAGCGGCGCAGGCCTTGGGTGATGGTGTTGGCCATCGAGTTGCCCACCACCACCAGCGCGATCCCGAACGCGATGATGATGCCGATGATCAGCGTCTTGGCGCGATGCTCGCGCAGGTTGCGCAGCGCGATGCGCGGGATGACCGCCACCGGCGCTACCGATGCGGCGCCGGGCCGGGGGCCGGCTGCCCGTTGGACGGCCGCGCGGCGGACGGCTGCGCGTTGGACGGCCGCGCGACGGACCGGTGCGGGGCGGACGGCTGGCCCCCGGTTGGTTGCGTGGCGGCCGGCTGCCCGCCGGATGCCTGCCCGCCGGCGGACGGCTCCGCGCCGGGCGCGGGCGCGGACTCCCCATTGACGCGGTGCTCCGACGCCACCAGCCCATCCAGGAGGCGCACCACGTGGTCGGCGATGGACACGATGTCGGGGTCGTGAGTGGAGAAGATGAAGGTGGAGCCGCGCTCGGCGTTGATCCGCTTCATCAACTCGATGATCTGCTGGCTGGTCTTGGAGTCGAGGTTGGCGGTGGGCTCGTCCGCCAGCACGATCGAGGGATGGGTCACCAGCGCGCGCGCGATGGCCACCCGCTGGCGCTGGCCGCCGGACAGCTCGTTGGGGCGGTGGCTTATGTGATCGGCCAGCCCTACCTGGTCGACCAGCTCCTCCACGCGGCGGCGGCGCTCGGCCTTGTCGAGCGTGCTCTTGCCCAGTAGCAGCGGAAACTCGACGTTCTCGTACACGTTGAGCACCGGCACCAAGTTGAACGACTGGAAGATGAAGCCGATGTGGGCGTGGCGCAGGGCGGTCAGGTCGCGGTCCTTGAGGGTGCCGGTGGCTTCGCCGGCAACCGTCACGGTGCCCGCGGTGGGGGTATCGATGCAGCCGATCAGGTTGAGGATCGTGGTCTTGCCGGAGCCGGACGGCCCGGCGATGGAGATGAACTCCCCTTGCTCAATGGACAGGGTGACGCCGCGCACCGCCGGCACGGTGACCTTGCCCAGGGCATAATCCTTGGTGACGCCGGTGAGCTGCACGATAGCCATCGACATCAATATACCGCCGCCGCCGCCGCGCGGCGAATCGACGGCTGCCGCACCCACGCCCGCCCCGCCGTCCGCCTGCCGGGCGGCGTCCTACGACCAAGCGCCGTCCCGCGACCAAGCGCCGTCCCACGACCAAGCGCCGTCCCACGACCAAGCGCCGTCCCACGACCAAGCGCCGTCCCACGACCAAGCGCCGTCCCACGACCAAGCGCCGCCCACGGCCAGCGCCGCCCATGACCGGACGCCGTGCCACGGCCAAGCGCCCGCCCCCGCCACCGGGCGCGCAGGCTCGACCCAGGTGGCGCCGCCTTGGCGCTCGAACGCCCGCCCGCCACCGGGCGGCGCAGGCCGTCCCACCACAAGCGACGCCGACGGCCGCCCCTACCTTCGTGCCGGCGCTGCCGCTCCGGTGGTCACTGCACGTACTTGAGCCACTGCGCCTTGGCCGCTTCGAGCTGCTCCATCAATACCCGCCGCGAGTGATCGTCGGCAAATACCGGTGCCCGCGAGAAATAGCGCAGCAGGTCGTCGATACGCTTGATGGAGTTGCGCTTCGCCCGGCGATCCAGCGTCGCGATGCGGCGCTCGCGCTCGGTCTCGTCGACCTGCTCCAGCTTGCGCACCGCGTCGATCTTCTTGAAGTAGGGCTCGGTCCACTGATCGGGCACCTGCCCGGTGTTGATGATGTACTCGGCATTGCGATGGCGGTCATACACCACCCGCCCCAGGACCTTGCCGATTACGACCACCCCCCAGCGCAGCCCCAGCACGAACAGGGCAATGAACGCAATAAACGAGACCAGGACCAGCAGCATCTTGTCCGCCCATCATACCACCCCCCGCCCCGCGCGGCTACTTCGCGCATTGCATCATCAGAAATCTAACCGTAGCGACAGCGTGCATCATCTAAAAATCTAACCGTAGCGGCTGGCCTCCGGGGGCCGGCCGGGGGCTCCCTCTGAGAGCAGAGGAGGCCGCGACGGAGATGGGGCTGACGATGGACGGACGGAGATCACTGACTGATGAGGTGGCGCGGCGGTACCGCGCTGCCGGCAAGCGGGAGAAGGGGCGCATACTCGACGAGTTCGTAGCGAACACCGGCTACCAGCGCAAGTACGCCATCCATCTGCTCAACTCATGGGGCCGTGTCCGCTGGGTGCGCCTCGAAGGCGAGTGGGTCAGGCTGGTCGTGGGCCGCCCCCGGACGCCGCAGCGGCGGCAGCGGCGGCAGCGGCCAAGGCGCTACGACCAAGCCGTGCTGGCGGTCCTGAAGGCGATCTGGTACCTGTTCGACTGCATGTGCGGTCGGCGCTTGGTGGTGGTGCTGCGCACCATGCTGCCGCAGCTCAATTCGTGCCGCGGGTTCGAGCTCAGCGCCGAGGTTCGCAGCAAGCTGCTGACCATCAGCCCGGCCACCATCGACCGGCTGTTGCAAGACGAGCGCGCCGGCCTGCGTCTGAAGGGGCGTGCCCGCACCCAGGCGGGCAGTCTGCTCAAGCACCAGGTCCCGGTACGTACCTTTGCTGACTGGAACGAGCAGGCGCCCGGCTTCTTCGAGATCGACCTGGTGGCGCACGACGGAGGCGACGCCGCCGGCGACTACTGCCAGACCCTCACGATGACCGATGTCGCCACCGGCTGGATCGACCTGTACGGGCTGCAGAACAAGGCGCAACGCTGGACCCATGCCGCCATCGACGCGGCCCGCCGCAGTCTGCCGATCCCGCTGCAGGGCATCGACACCGACAACGGCAGCGAGTTCATCAATCACCATCTGGTGCGCTACTGCGCCGCGCACGGCATCACCTTCACGCGGAGTCGGCCCTATCGCAAGAACGACACCTGCTACGTGGAGCAGAAGAATGGCCACGTGGTGCGCCGCGCGGTCGGCTACTGGCGCTATGACACGGCGCCCGAACTGGCCGCGCTCAACGCGCTGTACCGGACGCTGTGCCTGCTGGAGAACTACTTCTACCCGTCGATGAAGCTGGTGCGGAAGACGCGCACGGGCAGCAAGGTGCGGCGCATCTACGATGACCCGCAGACACCGTATCAGCGCATGTTGCGGTCCGAGGGGGTGAGCGAGGCGGTGAAGACCCGTCTGCGGGAGCAGTACGCGGCGTTGCATCCGGTGGAGTTGAAGCAGGAGCTGACGAGCTGGTCCGAGAAGCTGGATCGTCTGAATGGCAGCAAACCGCCGCACCTGGCCAGTCGTAAGCGCTGAGTGGGGCTGCCGGTGGTTGGCCAGTCCGCACGACCGGGGGCGGCATGCGGCCGCGAGGGCGCGCTACGGCTTGTTGCCTGCTGTGGCTGCCAGCGTTACGTAACGGTGCTCAATAAGGATTGACGCTGTCGGCCCGCCAGGCAGTGCGCGTGCGCCGCTCGGAAATTGACCCACCCCCGGCGGCCTGCGGGCAGTTTGGGCCACTTGGCGCGGCCGCGAGGCCCGTTACGTAACGGTGCACTGTTGAAAAACGGGCGGCGCCCGCCCGCGATGCCCTCCTGTACCCGACCGGGGGCCAGCGACTGGCACTGCGGTGAGCCGCACTCGCGCGGCGCGGCGGCTGAGGCTCTCGGCCCTCCGTTACGTAACGGTGCACAGTGGCCAACAAGCCGATCTGCGACCTGGCTCTTATGGCACCAACGCAGCCGGACATGCGACGCCACCCGCCACAGGGGCCGCAACGCGGGACTGGATGCCGCATGTCTCCGCCGCCCACCGCCCCCTGTATTCTTCGCCTCCCTTCGGTTAGATTCTTACATGAGGCATGCCCTGCCTACGGTTAGATCTTTACGTGATGCAATAGGCTTCGCCCCCGGCGGCGGCGCATTCCAAAGTGTTGCATCCTGCGCTCAGAGCGCAGACGGGACCGGCTTCGGGCAAGCTCCCTGGCAGGTCCCACTCCTACCTGCGGCGGCCCCGAGCCGCGCATGGCGGTGGCGGTAGCGGTGATGGGCGGCGCACAGCAGCCGGAGATTGTCGGGCTCGGCGCTGCCGCCAAGCGCATACGGTACCACGTGATCGATCTCCAGCAGATGCCGGGAGCCGCACCGGCGCCCACTGACCGGGTCCACGTAGCTGCAGCAGCCCCCGTCGCGCTCCCACACCTGCCGCCTCACCGCCGCCGGAATAGCGCGCCCGCGGACGCGCGGCTGCGGCGGTGCAGTCGCCGGCGTGACGAGCCTGCCGCTCCGATGCGCCGCAGGCTGCGAGCCGCCTCCTGCCTTCGGCGCCGAAATGGCGATTCCGGCGGCTGCCGCAGGTCGGTCCGCGGCCTGAACCCTCGCCGGCGCAGTCGCCGCTCCTGCCGGCTGCTCGGTCCCCGGCGCCGCCACGGCCTCCTTCGGCGCCGAAGTCTCCGCCGTGACGGCCGCGGCCCGGGTGGCCACTGCCGGCCGCTTCGCAACCGTAACGCGGCGGTGGCCGGCGTCCGCCGACACGTTCGGCGCCGAAGTCGCGGAGCCTGCCGGCATGCCGCTCTGCTGCGCCGCCGCGGCGTCCGGCCCGGCCGGCGTTTTCGGCGCCGAAGTTTGATCGGCAACGTCGGGAGTCCGGCGGCGGCGCCGCCCGCGTGGCGGCCGCGAAGGGTCGTGGCGGTCCAGCGCTTCCCGTACCACCCGCCCCAGGAGTTGCCCCAACGTCATCTGCGGGTCGACGTGGGACAGCAGCCCCTTGAGTTGCTCCAACCCGACTTGGCAGCCGTCGTCGATCACCGCCTTGAGCTCCCACCGCCCGGCTCCCAGCGGCCGCATCCTGTCCGCCGTCCGCGCCAAGTCGGGATCGACCTTGGCGAGCATCTCCTTTACCTGCCGCGTGCTCTTGCCGGCCGCCTGCGCCACCAGCGCCTCCCGCTCCGCCGCGTCCGGAACCGGCGCTGCCGGCCGCTCCGGCGCGCGTACCGGTGCATCCGCCTCCGAGCCGCTGGGCGCACCCGCCGCCCCCGCCGCCGGCCCGGCCTCGTGCGCCGCTACGTCCGGCGCCGACCCGCCAAGCGCTACGGCCGCCCGAGCGCCGGGCTCCATGACCGGCGTGGCCGACTCGGCAGCGGCCTGCGTCCCGCGCCCGCCACCGGCCTGCTTCTCGGTGTCGGGGGCGGGCGAGCGGCGCGCCTTGCGCTCCTGCTGCTCAAAGGCGTACTGCAATTGCGCCGCCGCGTCCAGCGTCAGCGTGCCCTCCAGCAGCCGCCCGCGCGCCCCTTTCACTTCGTCGCACAGCCGCATCGCCTTGAGCCGGCGCCAAGCGGCGCCCGTGCTGTAGCCCAGCTCGCGCATGGCGTAATCGTACATGCTGGAGAATCCCCGAGTGAGATAGAGCTGGCGCCGCTCAACTTCGCGCAGGTGATCGATTACGACGCCTTGGAGGTAGTGTTCGATGGCGGAAAGTTCCTTGACCCGCTGCAGCAGACGTTGGTCGGAAAGCGCGGCAACGGTGGTCGTGATCGGCGCATCGAGAGAGGTCTTATTCACAGATCAAGTATAAGCATATACAAGACTTTAGTCAACTGTTCCGGCTACATTTCTGGACCCCGGAGTAGCCCTCGCGGGGTGCCGGTCAGCAGGTTGGGGCAAGGCGTAGCGGGCCCGCCAACCGCCGAACGCCGTTGTGATATGATATGATAGAGTAGACGCGATGAAGGGTTTCTGACGACGGTGACGACGTGACGTTTCACGTAATCGATCCCGAAGAATCACCTTGGCCCAATAGCGATCTGATGGGCACCATGCTTTGTCGAAGTGAAAGCCTCAGCCATCCGCTGCTCAAGGAAGCATTTTCGATCATCGAGAACGTCGTTCGTCATCATCCTTCGATCCGCAATTACCTCTCGGTCCCACTGCAGGGCGCGTAAGTATCGACACCTAAATGGATTATCTAAATAGGCAGGCCATGTTGACACAATCCGGATCATCTATCAGTATAGGGGTAGGGACGAATGAGTACATCCGTGTTCGATTCATGGCGATGGTGCGGCAAGGCCACCAATTGAACCGGAGGTGCAAAGCGTGTGATGGCTGAATCTGAATTGAAGACCAAAATGGTATACGTCGATGGGCAACTGGTTGACTCCGCTGGCGCCGGAGTTTCGGTGTTCGATCACGGCCTGCTGTACGGGGATGGCGTCTTCGAGGGGATTCGCGTATACGACGGCTGCGCATTCGCTCTTGACGAACACGTTGATCGCCTGATTGGTTCGGCAAAGTCAATTGCCTTGGCGCTCCCGTTGGAGAAAGCAGAATTGCGCGGCGTCGTGCGCCGGATGTGTCGGGTGAATCACGTAGAGAACGGGTACGTACGGCTGGTAGTCACGCGCGGCAAAGGCGATCTGGGAGTCGATCCGGCAAAGTGCGAGCGCGCCACGCTTATCTGCATAGCCGACAATATCGCGCTGTTTCCGAAGTCCTTCTACGAAACAGGAATCTCCGCCATCACCGCGTCGCAACGCCGCGCGCGGTCTGACATGCTGGACCCCCGGATCAAGTCGCTCAACTATCTCCCGAACATCCTGGCGAAGATCGAGGCGAATCGCGCGGGCGTTCAAGAGGCGATAATGCTGAACGAGCGCGGCGAGGTTGCGGAGGGTACCGGCGACAATATCTTTGCCGTTCTCGGCGGTACGGTGGTAACGCCCTGGGCGAGCTCCGGGATACTGATGGGCATTACGAGAGGCGTCATAATCGATCTCCTGCGAAGAAACGACGTTCCGGTCGTTGAGCAGCCGCTGACCTTGCACGACGTCTATCGCGCGGATGAGTGCTTCGTGACCGGCACGGCGGCCGAGGTTGTGGCGCTGGTCCGGGTTGACGGGCGGAAGATAGGAAGCGGGAAGCCGGGGCCGATCACGAACCGGGCCATCAACTGGTTCTGGGAGCACGTAGCTCAATCAGGAAGGAATACGGGGGATACGGATCATGAGTGACCAGACACAGGGGCGAGCACCGAAAGATTCGCGGCCTGACGTGATTGTGATCATGGTGGATGACATGGGGTATTCGGACTTGGGCTGCTACGGCGGCGAGATCGAGACCCCGCACCTGGACTCGCTGGCGGCGGCGGGCGTGCGCTATACGCAGTTCTACAACTGCGCGCGCTGCTGCCCGACCCGCGCCTCGCTGCTCACCGGTTTGTATCCGCACTGCGCCGGGATCGGCCACATGACCTCCCAGGGGCCGGCCAACCTGGAGCGGAATCAGGCGATTGCGCGCGCGCCCTACCAAGGCTACCTGAGCAGCAATACCGCGACCCTGGCCGAGGCGCTGAAGGGCAACGGCTACCAGACCTGCATGTCGGGCAAGTGGCACGTCGGCTCGTTCCGCCCCAACTGGCCCACCGACCGCGGCTTCGACCGCTATTACGGCATCCTGAGCGGGGCATGCAACTACTGGGAACCCGGCCCTTCGGCTCAGCTTCTGGACGGCGAAACGCCGGTGACCGAGCTGCCGCCGGACTTCTACACCACCGACCAGTTCTCCCAAAAGGCGGTCCAGTTCGTGGCCGAGGCCGACCCCGACCAGCCCTACTTCCTGTACCTGGCCTACAACGCGCCGCACTGGCCGCTGCACGCCTGGCCGGAGGACATCGCCAGGTACCGCGGCCGCTACGAGGTCGGCTGGGACGAGATCCGCGAACGGCGGCTGCGGCGGCAGAAGGAACTGGGGCTGTTTCCGCAGGACCTGGAGCTGTCGCCGCGCGATCCCGAGTGCCCGCCGTGGGAGGAGATCGACCGCCGGCCCAATCTGCAGGGCAGGACGTATACGGCGCAGGAGTGGGGCCATCGCATGGCAGTATACGCGGCCATGATCGACCGCGTGGACCAGGGCATCGGCGCGCTGCTGAACCAGATCCGGGCGACGCGCGACCTTGACAATACGCTGATCATGTTCCTGTCCGACAACGGCGCCTGCGCGGAGTCCCGCGATACGGTGCCGGACGTGCCGGCCGGGCCCAAGGAGTCGTACACCGCCTGCTTCCTGCCGTGGGCCAACGCCTCCAACACCCCGTTCCGCCTGTTCAAGCACTGGCTGCACGAAGGCGGCTCGGCCACGCCGTTCATCGTCCACTACCCGCGGCGCATCCCGGAGAGCCGGATCGAGTCGCGCTACTACGCCCACGTCAAGGACGTCATGGCCACGGTGCTGGAGTTCACCGGCACGCAGTACCCGGCCACCGCGCGCGGCTACCCGGTGCTGCCCGCGGACAGCCGCTCGTTCGCGGCCAACCTGGAGGGGCGCGAGCGCGACAACCCGGAGACCCTGTTTCTGGAGCACGAGGGCAACCGCGCCGTGCGCCGCGGCAAGTGGAAGCTGGTCTCCTACTACAGCGAGGCGCGGGGCTTCCTCAGCGACCCGGTCGGCACCGGGCGCCGCACCGGGCCGTGGGAGCTCTACGACCTGGAGGCGGACCGCGTGGAGCTGCGCGACGTGGCGGCGGCGCATCCGCAGCTCCGGGACCGGCTCATCGAGGAGTACGGCCGGTTCTCGGAACGGACCGGCGTCGCCGACTGGGAGGAGATTCAGCGCGACCTGGAGCGCCTCTACCGCGAGTAGCCGGGCCGCACCGCGCGGGGCGGCGCCGCCCCGCGCCCGGCGCCGGGGCAGGCAGAGGCGGGCGTGGCAGCGGAAGGGTGGCGCCGCCGCGCGAATCAGCTGCGCCCGAGGCTGCCGGCAGCCCGGCGCCGCCGGTCCGGCGCGGCCTCGGAGCGGGCAGGACGGCGCCGCGCCGCGGCCCCCGCGGCGGCTGCCGGAAGGGCGCGCGGCGGTGGGTTGACTTCTTTCTGCGGGCGGCTACAATAGGTCGGCTTGCAAGGCTGCCAGCCGACCTAGCGTGCGGCCGGAGCAATCTGCCTGAATAAGGATACTGCTTGTGGAGACCCCTGTTCTCGAGGTCAAGGACCTGCGCACCTACTTCAAGCTCGAAGAAGGCACCCTCAAGGCGGTGGACGGCGTCAGCTTCTCGGTGGCACCGAAGAAGACGCTCGGTATCATCGGCGAGAGTGGCTGCGGCAAGAGCGTCACGGCGCAGTCGATCCTCCGCATCGTGCCGCCGCCCGGCGAGATCAAGTCGGGCGAGATCGTCCTCAACCGCGAGGGGCACGAGGCCGTCGACCTGACCCAGCTCGACCCGTTCGGGCAGTCGGTCCGCTCGATCCGCGGCAAGGAGATCTCGATGATCTTCCAGGAGCCGATGACCAGCCTGTCGCCGGTGCACACCATCGGAAACCAAGTTGAAGAGGCGATCCTGCTGCACAAGACGAGCGACAAGAGTGAGGCCCACGAGCTGGCCATCGACATGCTCGATCGGGTAGGCATCCCCAGCCCGCGGCAACGCATCGAGGAGTACCCGCACCAGCTCTCCGGCGGCCTGCGGCAGCGCGCCATGATCGCCATGGCGCTGTCGTGCAACCCCGCGCTGCTGATCGCCGACGAGCCCACCACCGCGCTGGACGTCACGGTGCAGGCGCAGATCCTCGACCTGATGGAGCACCTGCAGGAGCAGTTCGGGATGGCCATCCTCTACATCACCCACGACCTGGGGGTGATCGCCGAGATCGCCGACGAGGTGGCGGTGATGTATCTGGGGCGGGTGGTCGAGCACGCCGAGACCAAGGAAATCTTCCGCAACCCGCTGCATCCCTACACCAGCCTGCTGCTCAAGTCGATTCCGCGCATGGGCAAGGAGGCGAAGAAACGGTTGGACGCCATCCAGGGCACGGTTCCGATTCCGCTGGACCCGCCCCGCGAGTGCGGCTTTTTCAGCCGCTGCCCGGAGGCGATGGATGGCAAGTGCAACGCCAACATCCCGGCGTTGGTGGAAAACTCACCGAGCCACCGGGTACGCTGTTACCTCCACAGCGAACAACACGAGCCGGAGGATGCCGCTACGGCACAACTGGCAGGAGCGAGAGCATGAGCGACGCGAACAAGGGCACTGGCAACGGCAAGAGCAACGGCAGCGGTACCGGCAACGGCAGCCGCCGACTGCTCCAGGTAGAGCAACTGCGCAAGTACTTCCCCATCGAAAAGGGCTTCTTGCGCCGGGTCACCGGCCACGTGAAGGCGGTCGACCGGATCAACCTCTACATCAACGAAGGCGAGACCCTCGGTCTGGTGGGCGAGTCGGGCTGCGGCAAGACCACGCTGGGGCGCTGCATCCTGCGCGCCATCGAACCGACCGACGGCAGCATCAACTTCCAGTTCAGCGCCTCCGACGAGCAGGTCGACATCACCCAACTGGACAAGAGGCGGCTGCGGGCGATCCGCCGCCACATGCAGATGATCTTCCAGGACCCCTACTCCTCGCTGGACCCGCGCATGACGGTGCTGGACATCGTGGCCGAGCCGCTGGTGTCCAACCAGCTCGCCAAGGGCCAGGAGCTGGAGGACCGGGTCAAGGACCTGATGCGCGTGGTGGGCCTGGAGGTCAAGCACCTCAAGCGCTACCCGCACGCGTTCAGTGGCGGCCAGCGGCAGCGCATCGGCATTGCCCGCGCGCTGGCGCCGCGCCCGGAGTTCATCGTGTGCGACGAGGCGGTGTCGGCGCTCGACGTGTCGATTCAGGCGCAGATTCTGAACCTGCTGCAGGACCTGCAGGCGGAGTTCAACCTGACCTTTCTGTTCATTGCCCACGACCTGAGCGTGATCGAGCACATCTCCGACCGGGTGGGCGTGATGTACGTCGGCAAGATGGTGGAGCTGGCGTCCACCGAGCAGTTGTTCGGCAACCCCAAGCACCCCTACACCGAGGCACTGCTGTCGGCGGTGCCGCAGCCCGACCCCGAAACCAAGATGGACCGCATCATCCTCCCCGGCGAGGTCGCCAACCCCGCCAACCCGCCCTCCGGCTGCTACTTCCATCCGCGTTGCGTCTACGCCAAGGACGAATGCAAAAGCGTGGAGCCGACCTGGGAGGAGGTGGAGCCCGGCCACTTCGCCGCCTGCCACTTCGCCAAGGAGCTCAACCTCAAAGCCGTCGAGTAAGCGCGGCGGCGCAGGGCCGCGCTTGGTCAACCGAGCAGTAGTTCGCGGATCAGGATGCAGGCGGCGGCGGTCAGGACGAACCAGCCGAACGCGGGCCGCAGTTTGCTTCCCGGCACCAGCCGGCTCAGGCGGCTGCCGAGCAGGATGCCGGCCACCGCCAGAGCGGTGAACGAGAGCAACAGCCGCCAGTCGAAGCTGCTGCCCTGAGTAACGTCGCCGAGCACGCCGAACAGCGACTTGGCGGCGATGATGGTGAGCGAGGTGCCGACCGCCACCCGCATCGGCAGGCGCGAGAACACCACCAGGGCCGGCACGATGGCGAAGCCGCCGCCGGCGCCCACCACGCCGGTGAGCACGCCGATTATCGTACCTTCCAGCGCCACCAGCGGGATGCTGATCTTGGCCGGCGCGTCGGCGGGAGCGGCCGCGGGCGGGCCGTCGGCGGCGGGCGGCGGCAGCTCGACCAGCGCCGCGGTTTCGGCGCCGCCGTTGCCGCCGGCGCCCGCGGCGAAGCGCGGCGGCACGATCATACTCAGCGCGCTGAGCCCCATGATCACCGCGAACAGCACCAGGATGAACAGCTCCTTGCTCACCTCGACCCCGGCCACGGTGCCGAGCTGGTCGGGGATGGCCGGCACCAGCCAGCGCCGCGTCAGAAACACCACCAGCAGCGAGGGAACGGAAAAGGCGGCGGCGGCGCGCAGGTGCACCAGGCCGCGGCGCCAGTAGTTGGCGGCGCCCACCGCGCTGGTGACCCCGACCACGAACAGCGAGTAGGCGGTGGCGGTCACCGCGTCGATGCCCACCACGTAGACCAGAATCGGGACCGTGAGGATCGAACCGCCGGCGCCGGTCAGTCCCATGATCGCGCCCACCACGACCGCCAGCCCAACTCCCCACAGCATGCCGCCGATCACCCGGCGCGGTGCGGCAGACCCATCAGCGGCGCTGCCCGCGGCAGCGCAGTCCGGCTTCCGGCTGCGGCTCCATGGTGCGGCAAACGTTGGCAGGAGCGCCCCCGGCTGTCAACGCGGCCAAAACGCGCATGCGCCTGGCGACGTCGCCCAGGCGGGAGGGCAGCGGGCGGATCAGGCCGGCGAACGAGCGGCGGGCCGACCGGCGGCCGGCGTTGCCGAGGAGGGCCTTCCCGCGGCACAATCAGAGGTATGCCACTCAAGACGTCCCCAAAAATCTCGCTGGGTAGCTGGGCGTTTTCGTTCGGTCCGTTCGAGGCCGATCCCTGGTCCTGGGAACGCTTCGTCGACTACACCGCCGAGCACGGCTACGACGGCGTGGAGATCAACGCCGTCCCGCCGCACCCGCACCCCGACCGCTACCCCACCGCCGCCGAGCGCCGCGACCTGATCGCGCGCCTGAGCGACAAGGGCCTGGGCGTGTCCGGCTACGCCGTCAACGGGCACCTGCCCGACCTCAAGGCGGCGCCGCCCGCGCTGGCGAGCCCGCAGCAGTTCGTCTCCGCACTGCGGCCCTACCTGCGCTTCTGCAGCGACGCCGGCATCGGCGCCCTGCGCATGGACACGGCCAGCCCGCCGGAAGTGCTGGACGCGGCCGCCTACGAGGAGCGCTTCGCCAACGCCGCGAACTGCCTGCAGGCGCTGGCCGCGGCCGCCTCCGACCACGGCGTCACCCTGATGTGGGAGTTCGAGCCCGGCTTCTGGCTCAACAAGCCGAGCGAGGTGGTGCGCCTGCACGACGAGGTAGGCCACGCCCACTTCAAGCTGCTGTTCGACACCAGCCACGCCTACATGGGGGCGGTGGTCGGCTCGCGCCACACCGGCGCCGCGGAGATTCTGCCGGGCGGCACCGCCGAGTACGCCGCGCTGGTCCGCGAGCGCATGGGCCACCTGCACCTGATCGACAGCGACGGCGAGTTGCACGACGACGACACCAGCACTCACATCGAGTTCGGCAAGGGCTACGTGGACTTTCCGGCCACCCTCCACGCGCTGGGGCCGCAGTTGGAGGAGATGCACTGGTGGTGCGTGGACTTCTGCTTCAACCCCGCCGGGCCGGAGGGCGGCAAGGTGGCGGTGCCGTTCCTGCGCGACCTGGCGCGCTCGCTGTAAGGGAGGAGCGGTATGGCCAAGCAGAAACTCAACGTCGCCATCATCGGCTATGGCTTCATGGGCCGGGCCCATTCCAACGCCTACCGCAAGGTGGGCAACTTTTTCGACCTGGAGTACGAGCCGGTGATGAAGGTGGCCAGCGCCCGCCAGCGCGACCAGCTCGAGGCGTTCGCCGCCAACTGGGGCTGGCAGGAAACCGACACCGACTGGCGCCGCGTGGTGGAGCGGCCCGACGTCGACGTGGTCGACATTTGCGCCCCCAACAACGTGCATCTGGAAATCGCGCAGGCCGCGGCCGCGGCGGGCAAGATCATCGCCTGCGAAAAGCCGCTGGCGATGGACGCCGCCGAGGGCCAACAACTGGTGGACGCGGTGGCCGCCGCCGGCAAGCCCAACATGGTGTGGTTCAACTACCGCCGGGTACCGGCCATCGCCCTGGCCAAGCAGATCGTCGACGAGGGGCGCATCGGGCGCGTGTTCCACTACCGCGCGCGCTACCTGCAGGACTGGACCATCAGCGCGGACGTTCCGCAGGGCGGCAACACCTTGTGGCGGCTGGACAAGAGCGTGTCCGGCAGCGGCGTGACCGGCGATCTGCTGGCGCACTCCATCGACACCGCCACCTGGCTGGCGGGGCCAATCAGCAGCGTCGCCGCCACCACCGAGACCTTCGTCAAGGAGCGCGAGTTGCAGGATGAGCCGGGCACCCGCAAGCCGGTGGAGATCGACGACGCCTGCGCCTTTCTGGCGCGCTTCGCCGGCGGCGCCATGGCCACCTTCGAGTCCACCCGCTACGCGCGCGGGCGCAAGAACGAGAACTACTTCGAGATCAACGGCGAGTTGGGATCGGTGGCGTTCAACCTGGAGAACGCCCACGAGCTGGGCTACTTCACCCACGCCGACGAGGGCCACTTGCGCGGCTGGCGCACCATCCAGGTGTGGGACTCCGATCACCCCTACATGGAGCATTGGTGGGTGCCGGGGTGCGTGATCGGCTACGAGCACACCTTTATCAACGCGCTGGCGGACTTCCTTGGCGGCCTCGCAACCGGGGAGAAGACCTGCCCCGACTTCGCCGACGCGCAGGCCACCCAGGTGGTGTGCGACGCGGTGCTGCAGGCCGCGGCCGAGCGGCGCTGGGTGGACCTGGCCCCATGAGCCGCTTCCTGCTGTCCTGCACTACCTGCGCCACGCGCGGCATCGAGGGGGACGAGACCGCGGCCTGCTTCCGCTACGCGCCGCCCGCCGGGTTCCGCGCCTGGGGGGCGGCCTCGGTGGCGCAGCGCGCGCTGGGGGAGGCGCGCTGGCTGGACGCGGCCAAGATCAAGGCCGCGGCGCAGGCGGCGGGCCTGGAGCGCTGCACGGAGGTGTACGCGCCTGCCTTTCCCGCCGAGTCGGTGGCGGCGGCTGAGGCCGCGGCCGAGCAGATGGCCGGCGTGTTCGAGCTGGCGGTCGGCCTGGACTGCCCGCTGGTGGTGATGAGCGGCGGCCTGTCGCCGGCGCAGGCGTCCGCGATGCGCGCCGCGCCGGGCGGCCCCTCGCGGCTGCAGCGGGCGCAGTCGGTCGGCCTGGAGGCGCCGCTGGCCGGCATCAAGCGCTTGTTGCCGCTGGTGGAAGCGCTGCCGGTCCGGCTGGCGCTGGAACCGCACCACGGCTCCAACTTCTCCACCCGCGCCGACTACGACCGCATCTTCAGCGAAGTCGATCACCCCAAGGTCGGAATCACCATCGACACCGGCCACTTCTACCGTTCGGAAGTCGACTGGCGCGCGTTCGTGCGCGACTTCGGCCCCAAGATCTGGAACCTGCACGTCAAGGATCACCGCGGGTCGGTTTCGGTGCCGCTCGGCGCCGGCAAGGTGGAGCTGCGCGGCTACCTGGAGGCGTTGCACCGCCTGGACTACGACGGCCCGCTGGCGGTGGAGTTGGAGGTGGAGGACCCGGAGAACCTGCCCCGCTACGTGGGGGAGGCCCACCGCTACCTCACGCGCTTGGTGCGCGAGGTAACCGGCAGCGACCCGCTATGAGCGCGCCCGTTGCTGCTCCATTCGCGCCAGAATGTCGCGGATCTCGGTGAGGAGCTCGGTAGCGTCGTCCGCCGCCTGAGGTGAGGGTGGGCCGGCGGCGGGCTTGGGCTGCTCGCCGGCCACCGCCTGCTGGCGCTGTTGCAGGACGGCGTTGCGGAACTCCATCACCCCAACGACCCCGATCAGCTTGCCCTCGCTGGAGGTCTCGCTCGACTGGCCTGCCGTCTCCACCTTCATGCCGCGCAGCTTGTGGGCGCGCATGAGCGGTCCGTCGTAGAGGCGGACGTCGGTAATCCGGTTGAGCGGGATCGTCGCCTCCGAGCGGAAGAAGACGCCCTTGGTGACCTCCAGCGCGTCCGCCGTGAGCCGGGCCGACAGGCGCTGCAGGTACGCCGGCACGTACCAGAGGCTGAACAGGAGCCAGAACGGTATGAACGGGATGCCGACCGCGGTGATCGCCATGAACCCCGACACCACCCAGCGCAGATAACCTCCCACCGCCCCCTCGAACTGCGCCTCGCGCAACGTCTCCCCGGTCATGCGTCCACGTTAGCCGCCCCGCCGCGGGCCGTCAACCTGACCCGCGTGCCATTGTTTGCCTCGCCTCGGATCCGCTACCCGGCGCGTCCGATCCGTTCCCGGCGCATAGAACCGTCCCCGTACTGCCTCCTTCCCCGAAGGATCGTACTCCTCCGGAAGTTCGTAATCATCGCGATCGTTGCGATCAGAGATCATCTTAGACTCTCTGGGGTCGGCTCCTTCGAACAAGCCCTGCTTCCACAGTGCGCCCGGCAGGTCGCCCTCCTGCAGCAGCCGCTGCAGCAGGTCGCTTTCCGCGGCATGCTGAACGGTCGCGAATCCGCCGTCCTTTACCAACCAGTAGATTTCTTCGAGTCGCGCGCCATTGAGGAATTCCGGCGAGTGAGTGGAGACGAACACCTGACCGCCGCGCTGCGCGTAGTTGCGGAACTCCTCTGCCAGCTCGCTCAGCAATCGCGGATAGAGCTGATTCTCGGGCTCCTCCACCGCCAGCACCGGGTGCGGCTTCGGGTCATGCAACAGGATCAGATAGGCGAACATCTTGATAGTGCCGTCAGAGACGTAGCGGGCGATGAACGGGTCCCGGAAGCTGCCGTCCCGGAAGCGCAGCACCAGGCGGCCGTCTTCCGTAGCCTTGGCCTGGACCCCGGCAACGCCCGGTACCCGCTGTCTCATCACTTCCAAGACGCGGTCAAAGCGAGCTCGATGGTGTTCATACAGATACGCTGCTGCTTGCGCCACGTCGTCGCCGCGCGTTGACAGATGTTCCGACAATCCCGCGTCGCCGCTTTGCCGGGCGTTGCTGATCCGGAAGTCAGAAATGTGCCAGCGCTCCAGCACGCTACGGAACTCAGATACGACGGGGAACTCGCGGAACTGGCCGAGACCCTTGATCGCCAACGTGCTGGGATCGTCCAGCACCCGTTCCTCGCGCTCCTCGGTCACTCCTTCCTGACCGTATGCAGCTTCGTTCGTGATGGCGGAGCCGCTGCCGCCGGAGAAATCCAGGAAGTGCCATGGACGGCCGGCTTTCCCGTGTCTACGGGTGTAGCGCAGGATCTCCCGGCTGACGATGGGCCGACCGCCCTGGTTGGCGATCTCCAGCAGGTAGGTCGCTAAGCGGCCGCCGCGTTCCCGGAAATTCACGGTGATGCCGACCGGCCCTGGCTGGCCGCGGGTGACCAGTTCGCGCAAGCCGCCGCGCCGCGCGACCGCCTGCGACACGTTTTCGATCAGGCACTCCTTGAGAAAGCTCAGTGCATCGAAAAACGTGGACTTCCCGGATCCGTTGGCTCCTACGATAACGGCAAACGGCGGCAGACGGCTCCACTTCGCGCGCCGAAACAGGCGATAGTTGCGCAGCTCAAGGTACTCGATCCGCATGTCCGTCCTCCGCCAAGTGTATCACGGCCTACCGGTGACTCGGCAGTTGCCGGCGATCAACCTGCCGTGAGTGAGTTTCATCGGCGCTCACGATCATAGCACCTTCCACCAGGGGGCAGCGAGGACGTCGGGGGCCAGCCATTCGAGCGCGGGGCCGGAGTGCAGCAGCAGGCCGGCCCGCGCCTGCTCGCCGTATTCCGCGCGAAAGGTGCGCAGATGCGCCGCGGCGCCGAGTCGGGGCCGGCGGCCCGCCTTGACCTCGACCGGCAGCAGCCGGCCGCCGGTTTCGATCACGAAGTCCACCTCCTCACCTCCCGCGGTGCGCCAATAGAGTATCTCGGCGCGGTCGAGCCGCGCGTCCCGCCAGGCCAGCAGGTCCTGCAGCACCAGGTTCTCCAGGTACGCTCCGGGGACCTCGCCTGCGCCGGTCACGTGCAGCGCCATGCCGGCATCGGCCCAGTAGAGCCGGGGCGCCTTGATCAGCCGCTTGGTGCGGTTGACCGCGTAGGCGGGTACCCGCACCAGCAGATAGGAGGTCTCCAGCAGGTTGAGATAGCGGTGGACGGTCGGTTGCGGCAGCGCCGTGTCGCGTCCCAGTTCGGTCTGGTTGACGAGCTGTCCGAGCCGCAAAGCGGCGGCGCGCACCAAGCGCCGGAAGTCGGGCAGCGCGGCGATGGAAGCAAGCGCCTGCAGGTCGCGTTCGAGATAGGTCGTCACGTAGCCGTCGAACCACACCGCCCGCTCGCGGGCGGTCCGCAGGTGCAGGGCCGGGGTCGGAAAACCGCCGCGGCGGACAAGGTCTCGCCAGTCTTCAGGCGCGTCGGGCTGCGCGGCCACCACGTCGAGCCAGTCCCGGTCGGGAGTGGTGAGCAGTTCTTCCCAGATGCCGCAACGTCCGAACCCCCGCAACTCGCGGCGCGTCATAGGCCACAGCGTGAGATAGCTGGCGCGGCCGGCCAGCGACTCCGACACCCGGTGCATGAGGAGCAGATTCGCCGAGCCGCTGAGTAGGAAATGTCCCGGCCGGCGCCGGCGGTCGATGGCCCGCTTGATAGCGGTAAGCAACTCGGGGGCGCGCTGCACTTCATCCAGGGTGACCGGCTGTTCGCCGCCCACCAGCGCCTCGGGATCGCGGCGCGCTGCGTCCAGCACGTCCATGTCGTCCAGTGACAGGAACCGCCGCCGGCCCGGGGTGAGGTCCTGCGCCAGCGTGCTCTTGCCGGTCTGCCGCGCGCCGGTCACCACCACCGCGGGCATCACGCTCAGGCGGTCCTGCAGGCTGGCGGCGACGTGGCGGGGGAGCGTCCGATCATTCACGGCGTGCATGATAATCATTCACGGCATGAATGACTATCGTGTGGGGAGCCGATGACAAGCGGTCACCGCGGCAGGGCGAACTAAATGGTATGGTAGGTCATGGCTGCTCCCGCATCCGACCGCTTCACTCCGCTGTCGCTGGCCGGCGCGTACAACGCGTACCGAGACAAGCTGCCCGATGAGCTGGCGCCGCCACCGGACCTGGCCGGCGCGTTCGGCCGGCAGGCGTTTCGCGGCGTGCCGCTCGACCTGGGCGCCGCCGGCGCCATGAACGCCGTGCTGGTCGATCGGAGGTGGACCGCCGCGGCGCCGGTGCCGGCCGGCGGGCTCACGGCGACTTACCTGGTCTTCCTGCACCACGTCGAGGACCGCGCCTCCGACTACCTGCCCGGCTTCGCGGACGACGCCGTGGACGGGAACGAGCTCGGCGACCACGCCGCCGACTACGTCTTGCGCTATGCGGACGGGTCCGAGCACGTCCACCCGATCCGGCGGCGCTTCGCCATCCAGCAGGCGCGCGTCGGCTGGGGGGCCAGCGCGTTCGCCGCCGTACCGATGTACCCCGACCGGGTGTTCGCCTCCGCGGCCGAGGACTTGGCCGCCGGTCGGCTGCCGGCCCGCGGCTACGGCCGCGGCGAGACCCGGCACGGCTCCGGCCGCGACAACGGAGCGCGCTTGGCGTGGCTCTACGCGCTGCCCAACCCGCACCCGGAACGCGCCATCAAAGCAGTCGAGCTGCGGCCCGGCGGAGAGCGTTGCGTCGTGTACGGCATCGCCGCCACCGACGTAGCCGCGCATCCCTTGCGGCCCGGTACGCGGCGCAAGCTGTTGCTCGACCTGCCGCCCGGCGCGGCATTCGACGCGGGCGGCAACCTGCCCGGCGTGGAGATCGACCTGGGCGCGGTCATCTCCGCGCGGCCCGCCCTCGACTACGACCATTCCGCCTGGAACAGCGGCGCCGTCGCCCCCGTCCCGCCCGCCCCGGACCTGCAGCCGGCGGTCTCCGCCACGCGCGCGCTGGTCGAGTACGCCGCCCACCCGGACGCCCGCCTCTACGCCGGCGGGCGCGGCTACGACCTGCGCGACCCGGAAGCGGGGCCGCTGGCGGTAGCCGCAGCCGTGCGCCCGGTGACCATCCGCATCGTGGAGCGAGGCTCGGCGCAGCCGGTGGCGGCGCGCCTCCACCTGCACGGCGCGGCCGGCGAGTACCTGCCGCCCAAGGGCAACCACCGCACCGTCAACGGCAACTGGTTCGAGGACAACTACGGCGAGTTTGTCAACGGCGCCAACCAGTACGCCTACGTCCCCGGCGAGTGCGTGGCCGACCTGCCGCTCGGCGACGTCTACGTGGAGATCGCGCGCGGCTACGAGGTGCGCCCGCTCCGCACCCGCGTCACCGTCGCTGCCGACACCGCCGAGCTGGTGTTCGAGCTCGACCGGGTGCTGCGCTGGCGCGAACGGGGCTGGGTCACCGCCGATACCCACGTGCACTTCCTGAGCCCGCAGACGGCGCTGCTGGAAGGCGCCGCCGAGGGCGTCAACGTCGTCAACCTGCTGGCCAGCCAGTGGGGAGAGATGTTCAGCAACGTCGCCGACTTCGACGGCGCCACCACGCTCGGCGCGCGCGACTTCGGCGGTTCCGGCGAGTTCCTGGTGCGGGTGGGCACCGAGAACCGGATGCAGGTGCTCGGCCACATCTCGCTCCTGGGATACTCCGGGCCGATGATCCATCCGCTGTGCTCCGGCGGGCCGTCGGAGTCGGCCATCGGCGACCCGCAGGAGGTGACCATGGCGCAGTGGGCCGCGCGCTGCATCGAGCAGGGCGGCGTGGTGGTGATGCCGCACGGCCCCAACCCGCAGTGCGAGCGCGCCGCCGACATAGTGCTGGGCGTGGTCGACGCGGTGGAGATGATGACCTTCAACCCGTGCGACGCGCCGCTCAACCCGTACGGCATCGCTGACTGGTACCGCTATCTCAACCTTGGCTACCGGCTGCCGGTGGTGGGCGGCTCCGACAAGATGGCCGCCTCGTCGCAGCTCGGCGGGGTGCGCACCTACACCCAACTCGGCGACCGCGAGTTCACCTACGACAACTGGATGGCGGCGCTCAAGGCCGGCAACACCTTCGTAACGGTGGGACCGCTGGCGGAGATCACGGTCGAAGGCGCCGCGCCCGGAGGAGTGGTAGCGCTGCCGGCCGGCGGCGGCAGCGTGGCGGTGGAGTGGCGGGTCGAGTCGGTGGCGGTGCCGATCGCCGCGGTGGAGGTGATCTGCGGCGGGGACACCGTCGAGAAGTTCGCCGCCGGCGGACAGCTCGCCGCGTCCGGCCGGGCGGCGGTGCGCGTACAACGCTCCACCTGGATCGCGCTACGGGTGCGCGGCGGCTACCGCGCCCACGCCGGCGCCGGCGGCGCCGGCGACCACGTCGCCGCCCACACCAGCGCCGTGCAGGTGCGCGTCGACGGCAAGCGGCCGTTCCGCGCCATGGACGCCGGGTTGATCCTGGACCAGATCGAAGGCGCCTTGGCCTACGTCGACACCCTGGCCCCACGCCCCGACGCCGCGCGCTACCGGCAACTCCGCGCTACCCTGGAAGGCGCCTGGAACCGCCTGCATCAAGCCCTGCACCGGAGCGGCGTGTTCCACGACCACACGCCCGTGCACGACCACGCCGCGCACCACGAGCATTGAACCCGACGCGCCGGCGGCGGCGTTGATCCGGGCCGCGGGCCGGGCGACGTCGTGCCTGGTTGGCTGCGGGCGCGCCCGCAGCCGCGTTAGCCGCGGCGTTCGGGGGGAGGGGTTTCGAGGCGGGCGCGGTCGCTGCGCTGCAGCCACAGTTCGCTGACCTGCGCGCCGCGTCCGGGGCCGCCGTGCTCTTCGTGGAATACGCGCAGGGTGAGCGTTCCGGCAGCGGTGCAGCCGGCGGGGAGGTCGAAGCTCAAGGGGCCGCGCGGGTCGGGCTTGTCGAGCCAGCCGTGCACCGCATGGGTGGTGCCGTCGCCGCCGGAGGCTTCCATCCGCACCCGCGGCAGGGCGTGGCCGGAGCGGCGCTCGCCGCCGTACACCACCACGACGCGGTAGTTGGCCGCGGGGTCGAGACCGGTGTAGCGCACCCGTAGCGGGCCGCTGCCGATCGACTCCGCCTGGCTGAGCCAAGCGCTGGGAATTGCCTCGGCGGGGTAGGGGATGGCGAACCCCTGCAGCGCCGACTCCAGGAACGAGGGATCGTCCCGGAAGCCGGGGCCGGCCACCAGATGATCCTGCTGCGCCCCCGCGCCGAAGTTGTCGTAGTGGCCGCCGGGGCCGGGGTCGGTGCGGCGCAGAATCGCGTCCACGGCGCCGAGGCGCGCTTCCTCGCCGGCCAGCGCGGCGATCTCCGCGCACCGCAGCTGCAGCCAGAGGCGGTCGTTGAGCGGGTACTCCAGGCCGTCGAGGCTGGCGCCGCGGCGCACCGCCTGGGCGCCGTAGCGGGGCACCGAGAGTTGCACGTGGATGCTCTGGAACAGCGCCTCCGCCAGCGCGTAGACGCGCGTCCGCAGCTCACCCTGGCGCGCCTCGGCGGCCCCCTGGTCGAGGATCCGCAGGGCGCGGTCGCAGGCTGTCCGCGCGCCGAGGTCGGGGGCGCGCCGCAGCTCGGCCATGGCGCGCATCCACGCCGCGGTCTCGACGAACAGCCGTTCCCGGACGTATGCGTCGGAATAGGCGCGGTAGAGGAGTTGCAGGAAGCGCCAGCTCTTGAGCACGCGCGGCGGCGCCGCCCGCTCCAGCGCCCGGAAGCGCAGCAGGGTCGTATCAACCGTCGCGTTGGCCAGCAGCGGCCCGCGCCAGTTGCGCTCCAATCCCAGTATCCCCGCGGCCACGCCGTCCGCCAGGTCGGGATGCACGAACAACCGCCCGTACTGCCGCAGCACGGCGTGGAGGTCCGCCTCCGGCTCCCACAGCAGAGCGCTCCACGTCATCTTGTTCAGGTCGTCGTTGTTGCCCTCGCAGTAGGTCAGGGCGCCGCACGAGTAGGGCATGCTCAGCGCCGCGACGCGCGCCTGGTCGAGGGGCCGCGGGTTGATCGGCTCGCGCCCCTGGCAGGCGGCCAGCGCCCAGTCCCACTCCGGGACCGGGTATTGGCACGACCAGCAGTGGGTGACGTCGGGGTACAGGCGGATCGGGTAGCGCGCCGGTACCCGCGCCCGGAATTCCTCCGGGGTCAGGTGAATCCAGGGGCCGAAGATCACGCCGTCGAGCCAGTCGAGGCCGCGTTCCAGCGCGGCGTAGAAGTGGGCCTCGCCGGCGCCGTGAAAGCCCTGCGGCGCGATCCACAATTGGGCCACAGGATGGACTTCGTTGAGGGAGCGTTTCTGGCGCTCCGCCAGGGCCAGCAGCAGGGGCGCGGGCGTGTCGCCCGGGTCCCCGCCGGGGATGAACACCGCGTCCACCCGCGGCAGGCGCGCGAACACGGCCCGCCACTCGGCAATGGCGCGCCGCACCACGGCCTCGTCCCCGTAGTCGGAATCCAGGGCCGGAAACCAGATCCAGAGGTCGAGGTCGTAGCGGTCGGCGATCGCCGACACCTCTGCCATCATGTCGAGCTGCGGGAGCGGGAAGTGATCGGAGTCCTCGGAGTCGTCGGAGCGCGGCGGGATGATCTCGACCGCGTTGGCGCCGAACAACGCCAGCTCGCGCACGTACTGCTCCCACTCGGCGACGGTCCAGCCGACGTAGGAGTTGGTCTTGGGGCGGTAGCCGATCTGATGGCCGCGCAGGGGATAGTGGGGCGCCGAGCGGACCGGCCCGCCGGCCAGCAGCGAGTCGGGCAGCAGCGAGTCGGGCAGCAGCACCGAGGAACGGCGCACTTCCAGGTGGCGCAGCAGCCAACCCACCCCGTACAGCACGCCGCGGGCGTCGTTGCCGGTGATGCTGACGGTGCCGCCGGACCGGTCGACGCAAAACCCTTCCGGCCGCGCGGCGAACTGGGCGGCGCGAAACGACTGCGCCTCCTGCGCCGACCAGCGCGGCCCGTTCCGCACCGCGGTGGCGGCGTCGCGCAGGAGGATTACCGGGCCGTCGCCGCCCGCCGCCGGCCACGCCTGCTGCGCGCGGCGCGCGACCTCCTCGGCCAACACCGTCCGCGCCTGGCGGCAGCGCGCCGAGCCTTCCTCCGCCAACTCGATCCTGGCCTCCGTCAGATTCACCCGCGTCCCTCCCTCGCTGCCGCCTACCCAACCACAATACCGCGCCCCCGTCGAGTGCTCCGCAAGAAGAATCCAGCCCCGATCCTGTCTAGTAGCGCAGTTGACAACAGCGGGATCCATGATAGACTCTGCCCTGAGCTGTCCGGAACCACCCTCTGGGTGGTATTACTCCACCGGCGGAGAAGGAGCCCAGCTGCAGGTGCAACTGCAATCTTCAAAGGCATGTCGTGTGTCATTGACCCCAGATCGGGTGACCACCTATTTGGCGTTGATAGAAGAATGGTTCAGGGGAAGGTGTGAGGGTGCTTGTGAACCTCAATCTGCGTTCAAGCTGGAGAGCACGGACAATCCCGGATGGCTTGTGACCATCGATGTGGATCCCGTTCACCTGAAGTCTGTCTCGGGACAGTGCGGAGATGAGGTGGCCCTGCGGGTCGAGAGTCAGGTGCTGGATGGGAAGATTCGCCTGTTTTCGGAATCATTGACGTCGTGTATGGAATCGGTCGTGTCATTGATCACGCGGGAGCTATCGGACGACGCCGGCAAACGCAAGACTCGCCCACGCGAAACCGATAGCGGTGTGTACATGACTCATATTCAGGAGATGACGTGCCTGGAAAAGATAGATGAATGGTACCGGGAACGATGTGACGATGTCTGGGAACACCACTCCGGGTTCACGATAGAAAGCGCCGATAGTCTCGGCTGGCTGGTGACCATTGATATGGACCCTGTTGATTTGAATTCTGTCTGGGGATGGTGCGAAAACATCGAAGCCCACCACCATGTGGAAGTTCTAAATGATGGAGGGAATATACGCATATCGTCAGCCTCTTTGAATTCGTGTCTCGAAGCGGTCGTTACACTCATCATTCATGAGCAGGCAGAACCTGCATTCCGGGGGAAATCGTCCGGCAATAGGGCGCACAGGAATCGTGCTCATGACCAAGCACACTTGGCGTTGATAGAAGAGTGGTTCAAGGAACATCTATCCGTGTTCAGGCTTGAAAACACCGAGAGTCGAGGATGGATGGTAACTCTCGACGTGAGCCCCTTTGACTTGGATTCGCTATTGCAGCTGCGTAAGATCGTGGAAGCCCGCGAAATCGTGAGAGTTAAGGTAGCGGACGGAAAGATCCGCATAAGGTCGGAATCGTTGGCGTCATGTATAGATTCGGTCACGATACTGATCGACCTTCATGAGCAGTCAAGAAACCCGCCGGAGCGAGCTGTCCATTCCCAAAGACGGTGAGATTGTAGCGGACGTCGCACCGACGAGCTCCGGCCTCGCACTTGGTGACGTTCCCGCTGACCCTGCTCTGACGCGACGCGGGGCAGGCTTTCCCGGTACCCGGCTGAGCTGCGCGGCCGCCACCGGCTGCCGTTGACCCGCACGCGCGGCGCGAACGGTGCAACCGCCGGCCCGCGCGACGCGGCGCGTCCCAGCCGGTAGAATCAGGCGCGAACGAACGTGAGCGTGAGTATGAACCGACCCAACGTCATCCTGTTCATGACCGATCAGCTCCGCCGGGACGCGCTCGGCTGCTACGGGAACACCATCTGCCGGACTCCCAACCTGGACCGGCTGGCCGGGGAGGGCACTGTCTTCGACCATGCCTACACCACCTCTCCGGTGTGCTCGCCGGCGCGGGCGTCCCTGCTTACCGGGCGCTATCCCCACAACCACGGCGTGCTGCTCAACACCCACATTGCGCCGGCATGGAACCGCGGTCTGCGGCGCGACGTCCCCACCTTCTCCCGGCTGCTGCGGGAGCACGGCTATGCCCTGGACTACGTGGGAAAGTGGCACGTCCATCAGGACGCCGGGCCGGAGGAATACGGCTTTCACCGCCACGTGATGCCGGAGGCGGCCCAACAGGGGAAGGCCGGCACCATGACCTACCTCGACTTCCCGGGCGGCAGGCAGAGCGTGTGTGGCGTCCTGGATGCCCCCAAGGAGCAGTCCCGCTCCTGGCGCTGGACCGATCAGGGCATCCGCTTCATCCGTGAGCGCGCCGCCGGCGGCGTGCCGTTCTTTCTGCGCGTCGACTGCACCGCGCCCCACTTCGCCAACGTCGTACCGGAGCCGTTCGCCTCGCAATACGACCCGCGCGCGATACGGCCGTGGCCGAACTTCGAGGAGTCGTTTGCCGGCAAGCCGGCCGCCCACCTGCGCAAACATCAGGAGTGGCACCTGCAAGACAAGGAGTGGGACTGGTGGCAGCAGGTGGTGGCGAAGTACTACGGCGACGTCACCCTGCTGGATACCTGCCTGGGGCGAGTGGTCGATGCGGTGGAGGAGGCGGGAATCGCCGACAACACGGTGATCATCTTCGCCACCGATCACGGCGATTCGATGGGCAGCCACAAGCACTTCGAGAAAGCCGGAACAATGTACGACGAGGTGTTCCGGATTCCCCTGCTCGTCAAGATTCCGGGGGGCCGCGCGCAGCGGATCAGCCGCTTTGCCCGGCTCATGGATCTCATGCCCACCTTCCTGGAGCTGGCGGGCATCGAGGCGCCAGCCGGCGTCGACGCGCTGAGTCTGTTGCCGCTGCTGCGCGGCGAAGAGCCGGAGCGCTGGCCGGACAGCGTGTACTGCGAACATCACGGCGAGGTGTGGGGGTATCAGACCCAACGCATGGTCAGAACGCACGGCTGGAAGTACGTCTACGATCCCCACGACCGCGATGAGCTCTACGACCTGGAGAACGATCCCTTCGAGATGGACAACCGCGTCTCAGACCCGGAACTGCGGCCCGTACTGGAGGAAATGAAGGGGCGGCTGCTGGGCTGGAACGACGCTACCGGCGACGTGCTGCAATGGAACTGGGTGCGCTGGAACTTCCCGCCGCCAATCCCGCCGCGCTAACGGTCAGGCGCCAGGCGCGGCGGTCAGGGCGCCCTACCTCGGCGCCGCGGCGGCTGCGCCGCGGCCGTACCGTTGCGCCGCGCGCGCGCGCCTTGGCGGCCTCCGCCTCGCGGCGGCGCGCTCGCGGCGGCGGCGGCCGGCTCCGGTTGCGCTTTCCGTGAGTGTGGGGTAGCCTGCCTCCCATTGCCTGGGGGCCCGTACCGGCGGCCGCCTGCGGGCGCCGCCCGCGGCTGCGGCCCAGAGCCGGGCACGGGAGTGCATCCGGGCGCATCTTTCATCCTCCAAGGGGGTGTTCAATGAGGAACAGAGTGCTTTCGCTCGCCGGCTGGGCGCTGGCAATCGCGCTGGCGGCAACCCCGCTCTACGCGGGCGGTACCGAAGAGGGAGTGCAGGGCGGCGAGGCCGCCGCCGTGATGGCGGCGCAGGAGGGCAGCGAGGTCGTCAAGGTGGTCGGCCGCTACACGGTGCGGGAGAGCTGGCTCAACCCGCCGACCGCGTCGCAGGTCGGCATCACCAGCTTCGGAGAGGCGCCGATGCTGGCCGCCATGGTGCAGGCCGGCGACCTGCCGCCGGTGGAAGACCGGCTGCCCGACGATCCGCTGGTGCTGGAGCCATACTCGGAGGTTGGCAAGTACGGCGGCGAGCTGCGCGTGGCGCGCACCGGTCCCGGCGACTACGGCGACATGCACCGCGGCGCCAAGACCTTCCTGTTTCGCGCCGACCCGACCTTGAACGAGATCATTCCGTACGGCGCCAAGGGCTACGAGCTGTCCGCCGACCGCACCGTGCTCACCTTCTACCTGCGCGAGGGGATGAAGTGGTCGGACGGCGAGCCGTTCACCACGGCCGACTTCATGTGGGTGTACGACAACCTGTTCCAGAACCCGGACATCCCCAGCCAGCGCATCCGCTGGTCGCTGGGCGGCGAGCTGTCCAAGTGGGAGGCGGTCGACGACTACACGCTGCGCATGACCTATCCGGCGCCGCTCACGCCCACCTACCTGGTGCCGCTGCTGAACTTTCACCGCACCCGGCAGGGCAACGTCTACACGCCCGTGCACTACGTGGAGCAGTTCCACGCCGACTTCAATCCGCAGGCCGAGGAGATCGCCAAGGAGGAGGGCTTCGAGAACTGGATCGCTCACCTGAGCGCCCGCATGTCGACTGCGCCCACGGAGCCGTATCCGCAGCCGAAGCTGGCCGCGTGGGTCATGGAGAGCCGCGACTCCACCGGCAAGTTCAGCGTGCGCAACCCCTACTTCTTTGCGGTCGACTCGGCCGGCAACCAGCTTCCCTACATCGACAGCCTGCGGGCGGTCTACTTCGCCGACAAGCAGGTGGCGATTCTGAACATGATGCAGGGCAAGGTGGACGTCGGCGGGCGTCTGATGGATCCCAGCAGCTTCGCCCTGTACAAAGGGAACGAAGAGGTGGGCGGCTACAACCTGCGCGAGTGGCAGGACACCAAGACCAGCCGCGTCATCTTCATGTCCAACATGAACCACCCGGATCCGGTCAAGGGGCCGGTCATCACTGACAAGCGGTTCCGGCAGGCGCTGTCGCTGGCTCTCGACCGGCCCGAGATCAACGAGTTCGTGTTCCTGGGTCTGGCTACGCCGGCGCAGTACACGGTCGATCCCGGCGCTTCGTTCTACGACGACGCGTGGGCGCAGTCGTACGCCGATTACGACCCGGAACGGGCCAAGGCGATTCTCGACGAAATGGGCATGACCGACCGCGACGGCGACGGCTGGCGCGAGGCGCCCGGCGGCGAGGAGTTCATTCTCAACCTGCGGCCGCACACCAGCTCGGTGCTCGGCACCATGGGCGACAACATCGCCGAGCTGACGCGCACCTACTGGGAAGAGATCGGCATCCGCATCAACTTCAAGCAGATCGCCCAGGAGCTGCAGTGGGAGCTGCTGCAGGCCAACGAGCTGGACATTCTGGTGTGGGTCTCCGAGATGTACATGCCGAGCCGGCTTTCTTCGCCGCCGCCGTTCGGCCTCGACGTGATCATGTACTCCACCGAGTGGCGCAAGTGGTACCAGCACCAGCGCTGGGTGGACGGCGGCCGCGTGGGCGACGAGCCGGCCATGGGTACCGAGCCGCCGGCCGAATGGAAGCAGTGGATAGACGACTGGCACGCCTGGGTGGACGCCCCGAACGCCGAGGAGTTCAACCGTCTCGGCGCCAGGGTGTGGGCTTTCCAGGCCGAGCACCTGCCGGTCATCGGCACGGTGGCCAAGGCGGTGCGGCCGATCATCATCAACAACCGCATCAACAACGTGCCTGACGTGCTGCCGTTCTCGTTCGAGAGCTTCCTCTGGGTGCAGACTCTGCCGGCCCAGTGGTACATCGACGAATAACGGGCGCTGACGCAAGAGCAATTTTGCGCGCCGCACCTCCCGAGCGCGGGGGGTGCGGCGCCAGGGGGCCGCGATGGTCGATTATCTGATCCGCCGCTGCATGAACATGCTGCTGGCGCTGGTGGTGATTTCGTTCCTGTCGTTCGTGATCATCCAGTTGCCGCCGGGAGACTTCCTGACCAGCTACATCACCCGCCTGCGCGCCCAGGGCGAGGCGGTGAGCGAGGAGATGGTGGCAAGCCTGACCCTGCAATATGGGCTGGACAAGTCGTTCCTGGGCCAGTACTGGTCGTGGATTACCAACTTCGTGCAGGGCGACATGGGGCAGTCGTTCCGCTACCAGACCCCGGTCAACGAACTGGTGTGGGAGCGGATCGGACTGACCTTCCTCATTTCTCTGTCGTCACTGCTGTTCGTCTGGGCCGTGGCCTTTCCGGTGGGCATTTACGTGGCGGTGCGGCAGTATTCGCCGGGCGACTACGTGGCCACCTTTTTCAGCTTCATCGGGCTGGCGGTCCCCAACTTCATGCTGGCGCTGGTGCTGATGTACGTCAGCTTTCGCTACTTCCGCATCGACGTGGGCGGCCTGTTCTCGCTGGAGTACCAGGACGCGCCGTGGTCGTTCGCCAAGGTGCTCGACCTGCTGGGGCACCTGTGGATTCCCACCATCGTGCTCGGCTCGGCGGGCACCGCCGAGCTGGTGCGCATCATGCGCGCCAACCTGCTCGACGAGCTGCGCAAGCTGTACGTGATCACGGCGCGCGCCAAGGGGCTGACCGAAACTCGCATCGTCATGAAGTACCCGGTGCGGGTAGCGCTCAACCCCTTCATCAGCACCGTGGGATGGACCCTGCCGGCCCTGATCTCGGGCGCCACCATTACCGCGGTGGTGCTGAATCTGCCGACTACCGGGCCGCTGCTGATCGACGCGCTCCTGGCGCAGGACATGTTTTTGGCCGGCAGCTTTATCATGCTGCTGAGCATTCTCACCGTGATCGGAACCCTGGTTTCGGACCTGCTGCTGGTGGTGGCTGACCCCCGCATCCGGTTCGAGAAGAAAGCGGGCTGACGTGGCGAAGGCGGCAAAGGCGGAGCGCGAGCCCGGCGTCCTGGTGGAGACGCGCGAGCTGGTGGTCCCGCGCGCGCCGGAGGCGGCGCCCGGCGGCGACCGAGACGACCAGGATGACCGCGCCTTCTACGCGTCGCAGTGGCAGCTCATGCGGCGCCGCTTCTTTCGCCACCGGGTGGCGGTGGGGGCGTCCGCGGTGCTTGGGCTGCTGTATCTGTCGGCGCTGTTCTCGCCGTTCCTGAGTCCGCACGACCCGGTGCAGCGCAGCCTCGCCTACAAGGAGGCGCCGCCGATGGCGGTGCGCTGGTTTGCCGAGGGACGCCTGCGGCGGCCGTTCGTCTACCCGCTGGTGAGCGAGTTGGACCGGGAAACCTATGAGAACGTGTACCAGGAGGACCGCGCGCAGGGTTACCCGATCAGGCTGCTGGTGCGCGGCTTCGAGTACAAGCTGTTCGGGCTGTTCCGGTCTGACCTGCACCTGTTCGGCACCGGCGTGGCGGACGTGCCGGTGCATCTGTTCGGTACTGACGCGCTGGGCCGCGACGTGTTCTCGCGCACCCTCTACGGCGCGCAGATCTCATTGTCGGTGGGCTTGGTCGGCGTGGCGATCAGCTTCTTCCTGGGCATCCTGATCGGCGGCCTGGCCGGCTTCGTCGGCGGCACGGTGGACGAGGTGGTGCAGCGCATGATCGAGATCATCATCGGGATTCCGAGCCTGCCGCTGTGGATGGGGCTGAGCGCGGCCCTGCCCGGCAACTGGTCGGTGCTCCAGACCTACTTCGCGATTACCGTGATCGTGTCGCTGATCGGCTGGACCAGCCTGGCGCGGGTGGTGCGCGGCCGCTTCCTCGCCCTGCGCGTGGAGGACTTCGTGGTGGCCGCCAAGCTGGCCGGGCGCCGCGACGTGCCCACCATCTTCCTGCACATGGTGCCGTCGTTCCTGAGCCACATCATCGCCGCGCTGACCCTCGCGATACCCTCCATGATCCTGGCCGAAACCGCGCTCAGCTTCCTGGGGCTGGGCATGCAGCCGCCGGCGATGAGCTGGGGCGTGTTGCTCAAGGCGGCGCAGAACGTCCACTCCATCGCGCTGGCCCCGTGGCTGATGATCCCCGGCCTGTTCGTGATCGTCACCGTGCTGGCCTTCAACTTCGTCGGCGACGGCCTGCGCGACGCCGCCGACCCCTACGCCTCCCACTGACCGGCGTTTGTTCAGGACCTCGATGCGTAGCGAGCGGCGGGCATGCCGGGCCGCCCGCCGCCCTAGGAACCTATTGCTGCTTGAAGAAGAGCTGCTCCGCCGGGATGTTGAGGCCGATCGCACCGCCGATCCCGGTGTAGAACTCCTGCGGCACGTTGCCGACGTTGGCCTTGGCAACGTAGACCGCCGGCGCCATGCCGACGGCGCCAATATGCACCAACTGCCGCGCGTGCCAGTCGTAGATCTTCTGCGAGTACTCCCGGTACTCCGGCGAGCCGAGTTCGGTCCGAATCCGGGCTTCGCCGTACTCGAAGAGCTGCTTTACGTGTTCCGGCGGCTCTTCACCGGGAAGCGCTCCGCCGTAGTCGGCCAGGGTCCGCGAACCGTCCTTGACGTTGGCGTCGGCGATCAGCCACACGTGCCATAGCGGCGCCCAGGTGCGGGCCGCGGTCCACGCCTCGCGCTCCACCATGAAGTGCCGCACCTCCTTCATCGGTTCCTCCTTGAACATGATCTCGTGCTCCGGGTCCTCCTGCCGTTCCCCGAAGTAGCCGGACTCCCATTGTTTCAGGATTACCTTGAGACCGACCTCTTCCCAATACTCCTTTATGAGCTCCAGCGACTTGGAGGGGTCCGAAGCCTCGCCGCCGACGCCGTACTCCACCACCACCTCGAAGGTCTTGTCGTCGGCGCCGACCCGGAAGCCCTGGCGGTCGCGCCCGTCCAGGCCCACCGTGTCGAGCAGCTCGTTGGCGCGGGCGGGGTCGAACTGAGCGTAAGCCTCGCCCCACTCGGTCTTGTAGTAACTGGCGTTCGGCAGGATCGTGAACTGGCGAGGAACGGCGAGGCCGAAGAAGATGGCGTTGTTCAGGTCGTCGCGGTCGATTGCCATCGAGATCGCCTGCCGGAACCGCACGTCGCCGTAGATGTCTCCCTTGACCGGATCGGGATGGTTCTGGTTGACACTGAAGCCGACGTCGGCGCCCTTGTTGCCGGGCAACAGCACGGTCCGGTAGCCGCCGGCCTCCTCGTTCTGCTTGTACAGCGTGTAGTTCTCGAACAGCGTGTTGACGAACGCCACGTCCGACTCGCCGGAGATGATCTTCAGTTGGTAGGTCTCCGAATCCACGATGTCGGTCACGATCCGGTCGACGTAGGGGAGTTGCTGGCCCTCGGAGTCGACCTTCCAGTAGTACGGATTGCGTTCGTGCACCTTGTTGGTGGTGTTGGACTGCGTAATCACCCACGGCTGCATGGTGGGGAAGTTCATGTCCTGGCGCGGATTCCACCAGAAGTGATGGCGGAACGCCTCGTCCCACGACTCGAAGCCCTCCTCCTTGGCCAGCGCGTTGGCGTTCGGGTTGTACTTGATGTGCCACTGCTGCAGGTAGTGCTTGGGATAGTAGGAGTGCCAGTCGCCGCCGGCCGGCTCCGCCATCTTCAAGGTCAATACCGGGTAGGGTTCGTCGGTCTCCAGGCGTACCGTGTAGTCGTCGATCTTGACCGCGCGGCGCGCCTGCGGCAGCCACATCCAGGTATCGATCTTGTCGTGCCAGTGCATGTCCTCGTACATGAAGAGGACGTCGGCGGCGGTGAAGGGCGCCCCATCCGACCACCTCGCGCCTTCGCGCAGAAAGATGGTGATGCTCTTGTGATCCTCGGCCTGCTCAAAGCCCTCGGCAAGATTGCCCTCGACCTCCAGCCGGTCAAAGCGGAAGCGGCCCAGATAGCTGCCGCGTTCGGTCTCTTCCTGCAGGTCGCCCCAGGGGGAGTTGTTGGTGGCGTGCACGAACAGCGTGCCGCCGTAGCGGCCCACCGATTCGATCGGCTCCAGCAGCGCCGGCTCGGAGGGCAGCCGCTCATCCACCGGCGGCAGCTCCCCGCGGGCGACCATCTCGGTCAACATCGGCGCCTCCCGGTAGGTGCCGGCCGGCACCGCCGCCGCCGGCTGGCCATCCCCGGTCGCCTCGTCCGCGCCGCTCGCCGGCGCGGCAAGGGGCGCGGCCACGAACGCCGCAGCAACGAGCAAAGTGGTCTTCGTCATCATCATGGTGCACCTCCTCGGCACACTTGAAGGCTATACGCCAGGTTGCGCCCGGCGTCAACCACGAGTGATGGTGATCCGGGTATTCGCCGGAGGCCGATCTACGCCGGAGGTCGCTCCGTCCGGCCAGTCGATCTGCAGCCGCAACGGCTCGGCGGAGCGCGGGAACCCGAAGTGCACGGCCGAGACGTTACCCGACAGGTACCCGGAGCTGGCCGTGATCTCGCGGTGCAGCTTGCCGGCGCTGGTGTGCAGCACCAGCCGCGTGCCGATGGCGCCGGTGTTGACCCCGCCCGGCCAGTGCGCGGCGACCAGGAGCGAGGCGCCGTCGTGACACAGTCGAGATCGCCGAACTGCGCCGCCCAGCTCCAGCCGGTTGCGTCCACGCCGGAACGTACCGCGACATTTTCGTAGCCGCCGGGGCGTCGCGCAAGCAACGCATTGGCGCTCACTTGCACCGCCTCCGCCTGCGGCTCCGGCAGCGGGCCATAGAACTCGAGAATTGCCGGATCATCGGAATAGGGCTTCATGTCGGCAGAGAAGATCTCATTGACGCCATCGTTGTTCACGTCGCCGGCAGCGAGGCTCATGGTGTTGAGGCTCATGGAGGTGAACAGCGCGGCCGGCAGCCAGCCGTCCGCACGGCGCAACCAGATCCGGTCCGGCTCGGCGAAGTCGTTGCCTACCACGACGTCGAGGCGCCGGTCGTCATCAAGGCGGGTCAAGAGGATGGCGAGAGCCTGCGCGCGCGGGGCAAGGAGGGTCGGCAGCAGGTTGCCGGCGCGGCGTTCGTGGAAGTAAACGCCGGCACCGGGAAGCTGGCCCGGCCCCATGGTCGCGGCAAGCTCAGCATCGTACGATCCGGTCACCAGGTCCAGGTCGCCATCGCCGTCAAGGTCGGCCCACGCCATCGCGTAGGCGAGGCTCGGGGTGAGTAGGGGCGCTGCCCGTGCGAAGGCCGTTGCGCCCGAGCCGCCCCCGGAGTTGCGCCACCATACCGGAATCGAGCCGCGGCGGGTAAAGACGATATCCAGCCAGCCGTCAGCGTCGAGGTCGACGAGATTCACCGCCCGGGTTGGCCCGCTCGACAACGGCCGCCGCTGAAATCGAAGGTCGCCCTGGTTCCACAACAGCGACGACTCGCCCGCGACGTTCGCCAGCACCAGATCGGCGTCACCGTCGCGATCCAGATCGCCCGCCGCCACGCCGGAGCCGTGACTATCGAACAGCAGGGGCACCCTGCCGTAGACCCTGGTGGTGTGATCGAGCCGATGAGTCTCGAAATCGCCGCGGCACGCGGCGGGCCGCCGTAGCGGTACGGCGGCCACGTCGACCGCGGCGCCCCTTGGCCCGTGCGGCGCCGGCTGAGCCGCCGCGCTCGCGGCAACCTGTAGCGCCGCGATGATCACGAACCGAAGCCGGACGGCGAAGCAAGCCAAGTTCAGCCAGTTACGTTACGTTAACTCGGTACCGCGGCCGGTTCTCGTAGGTCGCCGAACGCAGCGTCAGTCCCCGGAATCGGTGGCAGGCAACGAATCGCTCGCCCGTAGTATCCGCGGCCTCGAGACTCACCTCATCGCGGGAACAGCGATCCTCAGCATAGCGGCAGCGCGGGTGAAAGTTGCATCCCGGCGGCGGTCTGGAAGGATCGGCCACCTCGCCCGGCAGCAGTATCCTCTCTTCCTTTCGCGCCTTGGGGTCTGCCACCGGAATGGCGGACATCAACGCCTCGGCGTATGGATGCAGCGGCCGCTTGTACAGGTCACGCTTGTTCGCCAACTCGACGATCTTGCCCAGATACATTACAGCGATCCGGTCGCTGATATGGTAGATGACGCTGAGATTGTGGGCGATGAACAGATAGCTCAGATGCAGCCGCGACTTCAGTTGATCGAGCAGATTGAGCACCTGAGCCTGGATCGAAACGTCAAGCGCGGACACCGCTTCGTCACAGATAATCAAGGATGGATTCAGAACGATGGCGCGCGCTATGCCAATCCTCTGACGCTGGCCGCCGGAAAACTCGTGCGGATAGCGAGTGACGTGGCTGGCCGACAGGCCGGTCAGCTCAAGATGCTCCACGATCCGGTCGCGCCGCTCACGGGCACTCCCGACTTGATAGATGTTGAGGGGCTCTTCCAAAATGGTCTGAATGCGCATCCTCGCATTCAGTGACGAGTAGGGGTCCTGAAATATCATCTGGATCTGGCGCCGGGTCTGGCGCAGATCCTCCCGCTCCAGTGTCAGCAGGTCTATGACCGAGCTGTCCTGAGTACGAAACAGAGCCTGCCCCGCGTTATGCGGCACCAGCCGAATGACGGCCCGCCCGAGGGTGGTCTTGCCGCTTCCACTTTCGCCGACCAGCCCCAGCGTCTCCCCCTTCCTGATGTGCAGGTCGACGCCGTCAACCGCCTTCACGTGGCCTGTTACCTTGCGGAAGATCCCCTTCTTGATCGGAAAATGGACTTGGAGGCCGTTCACCGACAGCAGCAGGTCAGGGTTGTCTTGCAGCTTCTCCATGGTATATGGCAGTCAGGCGTACAACCAGCACTTCACCATCTGCGAGTCGCTCGCGGCCACCTCGGGAGGCTCACTCGAGCGCCCCCAGGTCGACGGCGTCGCCATTCTGCCGACGGAACATGATCTGTCCACCGACGAGCCTGCCCGGTGGAGAAATCAACTGCAGGATTGAGAAGGCGGTGACGCTCTTGCCGTATCCCGACTCGCCGACGATGGCAAGGACCTTGCCCTGCCGGAGGTCGAAGTTGACGCCGTCGACAGCCCTTACCACACCCTCGTCAGTGAAGAAGTGGGTCCTCAGATCGTGCACTTCAATGACAGGCCCGGCCATCGTTACACGCGCTTGAAGGGATTCGCAGCGTCCCTGAGTCCGTCACCAATGAAGTTGAACATGAGGATCGCGATCACCAGATGAACGCCGGGCACGAGTAGCCAGGGATGGAGTATAACGTCCTGGAAGTGCTGCGCCTGCTCCAGCAGCACCCCCCAGCTCACCGCCGGAGGACGCAATCCGATTCCGAGAAAGCTCAAGGCGGTTTCCATCAATATCATCGCCGGTATGCCAAGCGTGACGACGACAATTATGTAGCTCACGAAATTGGGAATCAGGTACTTGAAGATGATACGCCCGTCCTTGGCGCCATAGCGCTTGGCAATAACTATCGTTCTGATAGATAAATAAGTCATGCCCTACCGGGGCGCGATCAGGTCGCTGCAGCCTGCGCGGGCCGCAGCACCCGAACGGCGCCTGCGGTGTATACTGCGGTTGACATGTTGCAGACAGGCGATCCCGCTCCCGACTTCTCGCTCAGCGACCAGGATGGCGCCACCCGCACCCTCGCCGACTACCGCGGCCGCAAGCTGCTGATCTACTTCTACCCGCGCGCCGACACGCCGGGCTGCACCCGCCAGTCGTGCGCGGTGCGCGACGCCCGCAACGACCTGCAGAGCCGCAGCGTCGCCGCGGTGGGCATCAGCCCGGATACCCCGGAGGCGCAGAAGAAGTTCGACGCCAAGTTCGAACTCGGCTTTCCGCTGCTCGCCGACGCCGACCACCGAGTGGCCGAGGCGTATGGCGTGTGGGGCGAACGCAAGCGCTACGGGCGCACCTACCTGGGGATCAACCGCTCCTCGTTCCTGGTGGACGAGGCCGGCAACCTGGCGGCGGTGTGGTACGGCGTCAAGCCGGAGGCGACCGTTCCCAACGTCCTGGAGCAGGTGGCCGGCTGACCTCGGGCGCCGGCCCGGCGCTGCCGGTCAGCGCTCGCCGGCTATGAGCGGGCGTTGGTTGGCGCCGTCCGCGTCCATCAGGTAGAGCTCCACCGCGCCGCTGCGGTCCGAACTGAACACGATGGTGGCGCCGTCCGGCGACCAGCTCGGGAAGAAGTCCTGGTTGTCGTTGTCGGTGAGTTGGCGCCGGCCGGCGCCGTCGGCGTTGACGATGTAGATCTCCAGGTCGCCGTCATGGTTGGCGGCGTACAGGATCTCGGAGCCGTCCGGCGAGAAGGACGCATCGGTGGAGGCCGGCTGCTGCGCGGCCTGATTGGTGGGCAGGCGCGGAAAGCAACCTGCCAGGAGCGCCGCCGCGGCGAGCCCGAGCAGGAGGCAGCGCACAAACCGTCCGGGCATCATCGTCACCCCGGCAGGTTACCCGTTTCGTCCGGTCCGGCCAAGGGCGCGTCGGCGGCGAGCCAGCGCCAGACCGGGAGCAGGCGGATGCGGCCGCGGACGCCGTACCACTCCACTTCCTCCTCGGCGTCGGTGTCGGCGGTGAGCACCAGCAGCCGGTCGCAGGACAGGTCGCGGCCGGCCTGCAACAGTGTGGACGCTCTTGCAGCGGGTAACGGTGGTCAGGCGGCTCAGGGAGTACTCGCGCGCGACGTTGGCTAGGAGGTACGGTGCGGTCGCGCGAGCTTGCGCGGCACGTACCGCTCGCCCAGCCGCCGCTCCAGTTCGCGCCGTTGCGTCTCGACCGCGTCGTGAATCATCGAAACCGACATGATCCCGCACTATGGTAATCGCAATGCACAAAAGTAGCAACTTTCGTGCGGCACGAAGCTCTCCAGGACGCGGCGCGATCACTCTATGGCGTACAGGTTACCGTCGTGGGAGCCGACGTACAGGATGCCGCCGGCTACCGCGGGTGAGGAGGTGATCCTGCCGCCGGTGGCGAACTCCCACCGGGGCGTGCCGGTAGCCGCGTCCAGGGCGTGGAGTCTGCCATCCTCGGCGGCGGCGAAGATGGTGCCGCCGGCCAGCGCGGGCGAGGAACTGATCCGGGCGTCGGCGGCGAACTCCCAGCGCGCTTCCCGCGAGGCCGGGTCGAGGGCTACCAGGCGGTCGTCCGCCGCCGCGTAGATGGTGCCGCCGGCCACCACCGGCGACGCGCTCGCGGAGCCGCCCAGCCGGCGCCGCCACCGGAAGCCGGACGGCGGCGCCGGCGCGGGCAGCGGCAGGCCGAAGGCCCAGAGTTGCAGCCAGTAGGGTCTGACGCGGTGCTCCATGGGCCAGTTCCTCGCGCCCGCGTCAATGGCGTACAAGTCGCCGCGCGCCGTCGCGGCGTACACCGTCCCCTCGTGCACCGCCGGCGACGAGAGTACCGACGCGAAGGTCCTGTAGCTCAGGCGCAGCCGCCCGTCGCGCGCGTGCAGCGCGTACAGATACGGGCTCGTGGAGCCGACGTAGAGGATGCCGCCGGCCACCACCGGCGACGAGTCCACGCGCCCGCCGGCGGCGAACTCCCAACGCAGCGCCCCGGTCGCGGCGTCGACCGCGTACACCGCGTGGCCGCCGCTTCCAAAGTAGACCGTGCCGTCGGCCACCGCGGGCGACGAACCAACGTCGTATCGAGTCTCGAACTGCCACCGCACCGCGCCGGTCCGCGCGTCGAGCGCGTACAGGATGCCGTCGTTGGACCCGACGTAGACCACCCCGTCCACCACCGCCGGCGACGAGTCGACCCAACTGCCGGTCCGGTATTCCCAGCGCTTGGAGCCGGTCGCGGCGTCAACGGCGTAGAGCCGGGAGTCCTGCGAACCGAAGTAGACGATGCCGCCCGCCACCGCCGGCGACGAGTGGATCGGCCCGCCGGCGGCGAACACCCACTTCCGGTTGCCGCGCGGTACGGGGCCGGGCGCCGCGTCGCTGCCGCTGCGGTCCGGGCCGTGCCGAAACATCGCCCACTGCCCCGGTGGCGAGCCGGAGTCGACGCCGGCCGGCGGCCCGAACACGAGGTCGGTGCGGGAGTACACGGCGGCGCAACACGCCGCCAGCAGCATGAAGCCCCAAACCAGCCGGCGGATGGCGCGCCGCGTGAACCGGGGCGGGCGGGGTAGGCGCGTCACTGGCGCGGACGGTGCGCGCGTCAGCTACCCCGCACGACGCCTTGGCGGGCGATTTCGGCAAGCGGTTTGCGGTCGCTTGGCCGTTCGCGCTGCTGCAACTCGGCGGGCAGCGCCTCGCGCGGCCCGATGCGGCCGGCGGCGAAGCCGCACATCACCGTGTAGTACTGGGAGTCGACCCCCAACTTGGTATGCGCGGCATCGCGGTCGATCCCGGCCATCGCGTGGGTATAGATGCCCAGCATGCGCGCCTGCAGCGCCAAGGCCATCCACGCCGCGCCGGTGTCAAACGGGGCGGTGCGCACCTCGCGGCCGTCGGGCAGCGTGGTATTGGCAAAGATGAAGCCGACCAGCGGCGCCCGGGACGCCCACGCGCGGTTGCGCGGCATCAGCACCGAATCGAACAGCGCGCGGTCGGGGCCCTCGGTCTCGTACAGAAACAGCCACGGCTGGCCGTTGAACGAGGAGGGCGACCAGCGCGCCCCCTCGAACATCGACGCTACGTCGGCGGCGCTCAGCGGCTCGGCGGCAAACGAGCGCGGTGACCAGCGGTCAATGAACAGCGGATCGACGTTCGCCGCGGCCACGCGCGGGTTGGATGGTTGGCTCATGGACGCTACGCGTTCTCCGGCGCCATCAAACTGACGCTGGCGCCCTGCGGGTCGCGCACCGCGGCGATGCGGCCGACGGTCGGTATGTCGGTCGGCGGCAGGTTGACGCCGCCGCCCTTGGCGGTGACCGCGGCGACCGCGGCGTCCACGTCGGCAACCTGGAAGTAGACGCCCCAGTGCGGCGGCACCTGCATGGCGCGCAGTTCCTCCGGCAGCGCCATGATCCCGGCGGCGTAGTCTCCGCCGGCCTTCAGCACCGTGTACTCCATGCCGTTCTCCATGGTGGTGCGCTCGCTCTCCATCCCGAACAGCGCCGTGTAGAAGGCGGTGGCGGCGCCGGGATCGGTGGTCATCAGTTCGCACCAGCAAATGGCGCCGGGTTCGTACTTTACGCCCGCGCCAACGTGCTTGCGGGCCTGCCAGAGCATGACCGCGGCGCCGGTGGAGTCGTTGATGGCCGCCAGGCGCCCCGACTCGAACACGTCGACCGGCTCCATGAGGAGCTTGCCGCCGAGCTCGCTGACGCGCCCCCCGGCGGCGGCGACGTCCTCCACGCTCAGGTGCACGCCCCAGTATGGGGGCATGCCCCTCTGCCGCTGCTCTTCCTGCTGGGTGTAGATGGCCGCGGCGTAGCGGCCTCCAAGGAGCGCCATGCTGTAGAGCTGCTTTCCGCCCTGGTCCATCGGCACGTCTTCGTAGCTCCATCCCAGCAGCTCGCCGTAGAATGCCTTGGCCGCCTCCTGGTCGGTCGTCGCCAGGTCGACCCAGCACGGCGCGCCGGGCACGTATCGTTCGATCTTCATCGTTCAGTCATCCACCTTTTTGGATTGGTCCGCGGAGACGCAACGGCCGGTTGCCGGCCGCATGGGCCGCTCAGGTCCGTGCCTCCGTTCCGGCCACAGGGTAAACCGGATGCCCGGCGCGTGTCGATACGCGCGCCGCTAGCTACGCTGCCACTGCCAGCCGGCGATGGGGCCGGAGCGGCTATCCACGCGTGACAGTGGCATCTCGGCCGGCGCGGGCAGCGAGCAGTCCGGCGGGCGATCGGGTATCATGGACCGCAACGGAGTGAGCGCCATGCAACGCAGGAAGCTGCCGACCGGCATCCAGACCTTCCGCAAGATCCGCGAGGCCGACTGCTACTACGTCGACAAGACCGCCTTCATAGATCGTCTGGTGCGGGATGGCAAGCCCTACCTCCTGTCCCGGCCCCGCCGCTTCGGCAAGAGCCTGCTGGTCGACACCATCAAGGAGCTGTTCGATGGGAGCGAGAAGCTGTTTCGCGGCCTGCACGTCCACGACCGCTGGGATTGGTCGGTGCGCCACCCCGTGGTGCGCCTCGACTTCGCCGCCGGCCGCTACCGGGAGCCGGGCCTGCTGGACGCCACGGTCATGGAACAGCTCGCCGCCATCGAGCGGCGCGCGGGCGTGGCCGCGGCCGGCGAGTACCGGACGGCGCCGGGCCGGCTGGCGCATCTGCTGGAAGCGCTGCACGCGCAGTCCGGGCAGAAGGTGGCGGTGCTGGTCGACGAATACGACAAGCCGATCCTGGACACGCTGGGGCGGAAGGAGCTGGCGCGCGCCAACCGCGGCTACCTGCAGGAACTCTACTCGACGCTCAAGGCGTGCGACGCCAACGTGACCTTCGCGCTGCTCACCGGCGTGAGCAAGTTCTCCAAGGTGAGTCTGTTCTCCGGCCCCAACAACCTCACCGACGTCACCCTCGACCCCCGCTACTCGGCGATCTGCGGCTACACGGAAGCCGACCTGGACACCGTGTTCGCGCCGGAGCTGCCGGGCCTGGACCGGGACGAGATCCGTGACTGGTACAACGGATACAACTGGCGCGGTGACGAGCGCGTCTACAACCCGTTCGACATCCTCCTGCTGTTCAGAAGCCGGGAGTTCGCCCCGCACTGGTTCGAGACCGGCACGCCGACCTCTCTGATCGACACGCTGATCGCCCGCGGCGTCGCCTCGCCGGCGCTGGACGGGATGCTGGCCGGCGCCGATCTGCTGTCCGCGTTCGACGTGGACGAGATGGAACCGGAGGCGCTGCTATTCCAGACCGGCTATCTGACCATCCTGGACGTCGAACATTCGGCGCGGGGGCCGCGCTACCGGTTGGGCTATCCGAACCGCGAGGTGCGGCTCGGCCTGAACGAACGCCTGCTGCGGGCGCTGGCGCCCAACGCGGCGCGCCGGATGACGCAGGACAGCGCGTTGGAGCGGGTGTTGGAGGCGAACGACTTCGCGGCGATGGAAGAGCTGTTCCGGGCGTTCTTCGCCGGCATCCCCTACGAGTGGCACACGCGCAACGACGTGGCGCGGTACGAAGGCTACTACGCGAGCGTCTGCTATTCCTGGTTCGCGGCCCTGGGACTGGACGTCACGGTGGAGGATTCGAGCAGCCGCGGGCGGGTCGACCTGGCGGTGCGTCACCGCGGCAACGTCTACCTGTTCGAGTTCAAGGTGGTGGAGACGGAGCCGCAGGGCAGCGCGCTGGAGCAGTTGCAAGCGCGCGGCTACGCCGACAAGTACCGCGCTCCGGGCGTACGGATCCACCTGATCGGCGTGGAATTCAGCCGCGCGGAGCGCAACTTGGCCGCCTTCGCCGTGGCCCGCGCCTGACGGCCGCGGCGGCGGCACGGCAGCGACGCGACGTACGTGGTGTCGCGCCGCCGGCTCCGATCCGCTATAGTTCCCGGCGTGACTAGATTCGGCGATGAGTAAGCCAAGGTTGACCGTCGCGAAGCTCCAGGTGGAAGCCGGGTACTTCGCTGCGATACAATCGTCAAGTCAGCACCCCGACTTGTTCGGAGTGACCGACGGCAAGGCTGTCGGCACCTACGTCGAACACAGATTTCGGGAGCATCTTCGTGAAGGCTACGAGTTCCAGGAGGGTTCGTCCGCAAAAGGCATCGACTTTCCGGGGATCGACGTTGACATGAAGGTAACGAGTATCAGACAGCCGCAATCTTCCTGTCCTTACCGGTCAGCGAGACAGAAGATATTCGGACTGGGCTATGCAATCCTGGTCTTCGTGTACCAGAAGACGGACGACCACTCTACGTCAGATTCTCGTCTGGATATTCAACATGTCATCTTCGTCGAGAAGGACCGTACGGCCGATTTTCAGACCACGACAGGAATCAGAAGGATTATCGACAACGAAGGGAACAAGGACGACATCCTCGCGTTCATAGAGGAGCGCAGACTGCCGGTCGATGAAATCGAGGCAGAAAGGATCGCCGAGGACGTTCTGAAAGGGCCGCCGACGATCGGTTACCTGACTATTTCCAATGCGCTTCAGTGGCGGCTTCAATATCGGCGTATCATGGAAAAAGCCGGCATCGCAGAAGGTGTTATCAGGCTGAAGTAAGTAGATGACAAATTCCGAGATTAGGCGCAAGGAGTTTGGCGATTTTCAAACTCCTCGGCGTCTCGCTTATGATGTGTGTCAGGTTGTCAGGCGCATGGGCTTCTCGCCGGCTTCAATTATTGAGCCAACCTGTGGGCGCGGGGCGTTCCTGCGCGCCGCCCTCGAAACGTTTCCCGGAGCTCAACGTGTTCTTGGCGCAGATCGAAATCCCGTATACGTCCGTGCGGCGGAGGAAGTCGTGAACCGTGGAGATGGGGGCGTCCAAGTCATGCAGCGGGATTTTTTCGATACTGACTGGCAGACGCTGGTCACCAATATGCCGGCGCCGGTGCTGATACTGGGCAACCCTCCGTGGGTAACCAACTCGGCGCTGGGGGCCATCAACAGCGCAAATCTGCCGGACAAGGTCAATCATGACGGTCTGGCCGGCATTGACGCGCTGACCGGGAAGTCGAATTTCGATATTTCGGAGTGTATGCTCCGCCATAACTTGGCGTGGATCACGGAACGGCCGGGGATGCTGGCCGTGCTCTGCAAGACGGCCGTCGCGCGGAGAGTTCTTGGCTACGGGTGGACGCGCGGATTGCCAATAGAGTACGCGGCCATTCACCGCATTGATGCGAAGCTGCACTTCGAAGCAGCGGTCGATGCCTGCCTGCTGATCGTGCGCTGCCGTCCTGGAGCCTCCTCACGCGATTGCGGCGATCATCAGTCTCTTGGAACGACCGGACCGAGCGCGATCTTCGGAGAACGAGACGGCAGGATCGTTGCCAACGTCCGCAATTATGAACGGTGGAGCGGGATGGCCGGGAGCGGCTATACCGGCTGGCGGTCCGGGATCAAGCATGACTGCAGTAACGTCCTTGAACTCGCTCGACAAGGAGCAGCTTACCGGAACGGATACGGAAGGGAAGTCGACATTGAGCCCGACGCGGTATTCCCGCTGCTGAAGAGCTCCGACGTGGCGCGGAACCGCAGGCCGCGGAAGTGGCTGGTCGTACCGCACCGGACGATGGCCGCGGCGCCGGATCACTTGCAGCGGTATGCCCCCAAGGCGTGGTGCTACTTGCTCGCAAACGGCGATCTGCTGGACAGGCGCGGTAGTTCCATCTATCGAGGCCGTCCTCGATTTTCGATTTTTGGAGTAGGCGAGTACTCTTTCGCTCGCTGGAAGGTCGCGATCTCCGGGTTGTACAAGAAGCTGGAATTCGTCATCGTCCCACCGTTCGAGGACCGGCCGGTCGTGCTGGACGACACCTGCTACTTCTTCGCGTGCGGCTCGGAGGAAGAGTGCCGGACGCTGCACTGCTTGGTGAGTTCGGAGCCGGCGCGGGAGTTCTGGGCGTCGTTCATCTTCTGGGATGCCAAGCGCCCGATTACCGCGCAGATTCTCAATATGCTCGACCTTACGGCGCTGGCACGCACGCTGGGCAGGGAATCTGATCTTGCCCGTTCGCTTGGTGAGCGGCAGTTGGAGCGGTATCAGGAAGGAGCACACCAGCGATTGCTGTTCCGGTGAAAGGGCGGCGCCCCGGTGGCGGCGGACACTTGAGTTTGACAAGGGCTGCGGTTTCCGATGTAGGGTACTGTGGGAGCAAGGAAGTAGCGGCGTGCTGACGGGGTTGTTCTGGTTCGCCACCATATTCGGCGCCGGCGTGACTGTGGTGGACCTCCTCGGTCTGATCGGCGGCGGCTCCGAGGATGCCGGGGACGGCGCCTCCGCTGAGGGTGCCGGCGCCGGTGAGGACGCGGGGGCGGGCGGCGCTGAGAGCGGCGCCGGCGGCGAACAGGGCGGCCACGGCGACGGCTCGGGGGCGCCGGTGCTGTCGTTCCTGCGCTGGGCGCGCGCCGCGGTCTACTTCTGCCTCGGCTTCGGCCCCTTCGGGCTGGCCGCGGGCGCGTTCGGGTCCGGCGCCGCCGGCAGCCTGGCATGGTCGCTGGCCGGAGGCACGGCCACTGCGGCCCTGGCGCATCTGTTCTTTCGCTTTCAGCGCACCCGGCTGGACTCCTCGCTGCAGGACGAGGAGCTGTTGCTGGAGCCGGCAACCGTGATCGTCCCGATTGCGTCCGGCGGCATGGGCAAGGTGCGGGTACACTTCGGCCAGAGCGTCGCCGAGCGCTACGCGCGCGCCGAGCGGGCCGATCAACGCTTCGCGGTGGATGACCGCGTAGTCATTTCGCAGGTTACGGACCAGTGCGTATACGTACGCAAGGAGGATCCATGTTAGAAGGGTTTATCGCCAGCGGCGTCGCCGCGGTGATCGTCTTTTTCGTGGCCATCGGGCTGCTGCGCTCGGTGATCAGGGTGTGCCCGCCGGACCAGGTGCTGGTGGTGACCGGCGCCAAGACGCGGATACGCGGCAAGAGCTACGGCTTTCGCCTGCAGCGCGGCGGCTGGACCTTCGTGGTGCCCTTCTTCCAGAGCGTGCAGGGCCTGGGACTCGGCACCATCCCGATCGACGTGCGCGTGGAGGGGGTCAACTCCGCCAACGGAATCACGGTCGGCGCCGACGCCACCGCCTGCGTCTGCGTTGACCACGAGGACGACGCGCTGCTCTATTCCGCGGTGGAGCGCCTCATGGGCAAGTCGCGCGCCGAAATCCAGGATCAGATCCAGCAGACCATGGTCGGCAACTTCCGCGGCGCCCTGAACAAGACCACCCCGCTGCAGGCGATCGGCATGGTGGAGAGCGTCGAGGAGCGCGACCGCGCCGGCGAGGGCGGCAGCCTGGCGCGCACCGACGAACCGGACGAGGACGCGGAAGGGGAGCGCGCCCAGTTCCGCGCCGAGCTGCTGCGCGACAGCAACCAGGATCTGAGCACCTTCGGGATGCGGGTGGTGTCGGTCTCTCTGCAGAAGATCTGGGATACCTCCAACTACATCGCCAATCTCGCCAACAAGACCCTGTCGCGGAAGCGGCAGGAGGTGGAGATCGAGGAGGCGCGCCTCAAAGCGCAGGCGGAACGCGCGGAGTCGGACGCCGGGCGGCGCCGGCAGGTCGCCGAGAACAGCGCCGACGAAAGCATCATTGCCGCGCAGCAGGAGCTGGAGGTGCTGCGCCGCAACTGCTCTGCCGAGGTGGAGCAGACCCGGCTGGAGGCCGACAGCGCCATTGCCCGCGCCGAGAGCGAGGGCGAACGCGCCGTGCAGGAGGTCGCGGTCGAGCTGCGCAAGCTGAAAAACGTCTCCGACGTCACCCTGGAGGCGGACACCAAGCGGCGCGCCGCCGAAATCCTGGCGGACGGCGAAAACCAGGCGGTGCAGACCGTGGAGGCGACGCACAACGACCTGCTGGACCAGAAGGCGACGATGGTCGCTACCGCCGGCGGCGTCGGCAAGGTCGCCCTGTTCGTGCAGCAGCAGCTCCCTAACCTGTTCAGCGCCTACGAACGCTACGCGCGGGAGGTGAAGCTGGACAACGTGGTGGTGATGGACGACGAGCGCGGCATGAACGGCTTGTTGAACCGCGGGCCGGAGGCATTCGTCGACTTTCTGCAGCGGTTTGAGGATGGATTCGGCATCAGCGTGAAGGAAATGTTGAGCCAGAACGACGACCGTTCCGAGGAGGTGCGGGCATGATTGCTTTCGTAGTCGTTTTCGCGTTGCTGGTGCTCATCACCCTGTTCATTCAGCTCATCACCAAGATGAAGATCGTGGGCGCCGACGAGCTGGCCATCGTCGCCGGCCAGGGCAAGTCGTTCTCCTCGGTGCGCGGCGGGCGGGTGTTCGTGTTCCCGCTCATCCATCGCTTCTACCGCATGGACATGCGCCCGCGCACCACCAGCGTGCGCGTGGAATCGGCAATCGCCGCCGGCATCGTGCCACTTACCGTGGTCGCCACGGTCAGCTTCGCGGTCGCCTCCTCCGGCGACGGGCTGCGCAACGCCATCCGCCGCATCCTGCTGATGACCCGCGACTGGGAGGAACTGACCGGTATCGCTACCGGCATCATCGAGGGCCACCTGCGCGACTCGATCGCCACCATGACCCCGGAGGAGGTGATGACCGACAAGGACCGGCTGGTGCAGAACATGATCCGGGTATGCAAGGTTGACTTGGCGGGCATCGGGCTGGAGATCACGGCGATGAACATTGCCGACGTGGACGACCACCGCCTGGAGGGAGTGCGCGAGCCGGAGCTGTACATCGCGCTGCTGAAGCGGATTCAGTCGGCCAACGCCGAAGCGCAGTCGCGCGCCGCCCAGGCGCAGGCGCGCGCCGCGGCCAAGGAGGAGTCGGAGACGCGGCGCGCCGAAGTCGCGGTGCGGGACGCGTCCAACGCCAAGGAGAGCCTGCTGGCGCAGACCCGCGTCGACGTGGCGCAGGAAGGCCAGCGCAGCGCCATCGGCGTGCAGCGCGCGGAGCGCGACGCGGTGGCCAAGGTGGCCGGCATCAAGGCGCAGATTCGCGCCGAGGAGCAGCGCATCGAGATGCTGCGCGAGAAGTACCGCGCCGAGATCCTGATCCCGGCGGAGGCGGAACGGGAGCGGCTGGCGACTCAAGCCAAGGGGCGGGCGGCCGAGATTCGGGGGCGCGCGCAGGGCGAGCTGGACCAGTTGTCCCGCACCATCGACATCCTCCGCGCCGGCGGCAAGTCGGCCTTCTCGGCCTACCTGATCGAGCACTTCGACAAGTTCATCGGGCCGTTTGCGCAGACCCTGTCGCTGTTCCCGGCGCAGCACGTTACCGTCGTCTCCGGCAGCGGCGGCAGCCACGCGCCGATTTCGATGGTGCACCCGCATCCGGTGGCGGAGGAGAAGGCGCGGCTCACCTCGCAGGCGCTGAGCGCGGTGACCGGCGTGGCCGCCGGCGATCATCCGGCGGCCGGCGCCGCCGGGGATGGCGCGGCCGGGGATGGCGCCGCCGCGGACGGTGCGGCCCGGGACGGTGCGGGCAGGCGCGGCGCGGTGGGGCCGGGAGCGCGCTGACGCGGGCCGGCCTGGGCGGGCCGTCCGGGGGCGGGCGCGGCTACCGCAGGGCGGCCAGCGCTTGCAGGACGCCGCGGGTGTAGCCGGGCTGCAGCTCCAGCAGGCAGGTACCGAACCAGAACACCGGGTGATGCGAGGCGGCGATGATCTGGTAGCCGCGCGCGCAGGCCGCGTCCATCAGGCGCTTGATTTCCCGCACCGCGGCGAAGTCCTGGCCGGCCTCCGGCTCGTCGATCAGCAGGGTCATGCCGCGCGGGCCGGCCGGCAGGGCAGCCAGGGTGTGGCGGATCATCTGCCCGTGGGAGGAAAAGTCGCCGCGCAGGCGCAACGCCATCTCCGCCGGGGTGCGCGCGGGGGCGGAGGTTACCCGCGGGTTCATCAGTTCGGTGTCGAACAGCCGGCGCTCGGAACTGCCGGCGAACTGCAGGTCACAGTCGCTGCCGTGCAGCAGCGCCTTGATGATGGTGCTCTTGCCGGAACCGTTGGGGCCGGCCAGGGTGTTCAACCCCGGCGCGAAGTCCAGCCGGCTCTTGCGCAGCACCCGGCGCTGCCACTTGAAGCGCAGCCGCGCGTGCTGAATCACCGCCAGCTCCCGGCGCCGGCGCGGCCGCGGCGCCGGTGCCGGTTGGAGCGCCGTTCCCGGTCCGTCGCCGCCATCAGTCGCGCGGAAGTGTAGCCGAGCCGCCGCCGGCTGCAAAACGGGGGCTGGACAGGCGCGCCCGATCGGTGTTCCTCTGTAGCCAATGGCTATTCGCGTAACGGTGTGGAACGAGTTCGTGCACGAGCAGACCAACGACTTCGTGCGCGGCATCTATCCCAATGGGATTCACGAACAGATTGCCGGCTACCTGCGGGAGCAGCCGGGGTTGGAGGCGGCCACCGCCACCCTGGAGCAGCCGGACCACGGCCTGACCGAGGAGGCGCTGGCGCGCACCGACGTGCTGATCTGGTGGGGGCACGCCGCCCATCGCAAGGTGCGCGACGAGATCGTGGACCGCGTGCAGGAGCGCGTGCTCAACGGGATGGGGCTGATCGTGCTGCACTCCGGCCACTTCTCGAAGATCTTCCGCCGCCTGATGGGAACGAGCTGCGGGCTGAGCTGGCGCGAGGCCGCCGAGCGCGAGCGGTTGTGGGTAGTCAACCCCAACCATCCCATCACCAAGGGCTGCGGGCGGTTCATCGAAATCCCCAACGCCGAGATGTACGGCGAGTTCTTTGACATCCCCGAACCCGACGAACTGCTGTTCGTGAGCTGGTTCGAGGGCGGCGAGGTGTTCCGCAGCGGCGCGGTGTGGCATCGCGGGCGCGGCAAGGTGTTCTACTTCCGGCCCGGCCACGAGACCTATCCCATCTTTCACCACCAGGGGGTGCTCCACGTGTTGGCCAACGGCGCGCGCTGGTGCGCTTTCGACGGCAACACCGAGACCACCGGCATCAACAAGGCGCTGAACGTGCCGGAGCCGCTCGAAAAGCTGAGCGAGAAGGACTACGAGCAGGGCGAGATCGAGCATCCGCAGGAGTCGGGTGCGCGCTGACTCGCGCCGGCGGCGGCCGGGATACTCCCGCCGGCGGCGCGGGCTGAGCCGCGGCGCGCTGGTGGTGCTGATGCTGGCGCTGCTGGCGCCGGCGGCCTGGGGCCGCGGCCGGGCCGACTCCGGCGAGGCGGGGGCGGGGCCGGCGCCCGCCGACCTGCCGCAGGTGGGCGACTTCGAGATCATCGCCTATCAAAGCGCCGCGGCGCTGGGCGGGGAGCGGGTGCGGTTCAGCGAAGTGTTGGCCCGGGGCAAGCCGGTGGTGCTCAACTTCTGGGCCGGGCTGTGCCCGCCGTGCCGCGCCGAAATGCCGGAGTTTCAGGAGGTGTACGATCAATACGCCGACCGCATCCTGCTGCTGGGTATCGATCTGGGGCCATTCACCGGCCTCGGCACCACGGAGCAGGGGCGGGCGTTGCTGGAGGAGCTCGGGGTTACCTACCCGGCGGGCACCACCGAAGACGCCGCGGTGCTGAGCAGCTTCCAGGTGCTCGGTATGCCGACCACGATGTTCGTGACTCCCGACGGCGGCATTACCCACAAGTGGACCGGCATCCTGACCCGCGACAAGCTGGTCGAACTCACCCGGGAGTTGCTCGCGGCCGCGGAGCGCTGACCCATTGAGCGCTGACCGGTGAGCCGCCCCGCGTCTGCCGGCAGCTCCGGCGACAGCTCTGTGGCGCGGGCCGGCGAGCGCCGCAACGCGGTCATCTCGTTCGTGGTGCCGGCGCTGGTGGTGGCCGCGCTACTCGGCGCGGTGATTCGCGTGCAGGCCAACGTCGAGTCGGCGGCGGCGAACGTGAGCGTGACCCTGCCGTTCCTGTTCGCGTTCCTGGCCGGCATGGTGGCCAGCGTCAACCCGTGCGGGTTCGTGATGCTGCCTACCTATGTCTCCTACCACCTCGGCAACGAGGAGGAGGGGTTCTACGAACGTTCCCTGGTGGAGCGCGCCGGGCGCGGTCTGCTGTTGGGGGCCGCGGCCACCGGCGGCTTCGTGGCGGTGGCCGCGGCGGTCGGGCTGGTGGTGGCCGCCGGCGGCCAGTGGCTCACCTCCACCTTTCGCTTCTTCGGCGCGGTGCTCGGCGTGGTGCTGTTGGGCCTGGGGGTGTGGCTGCTGTTCGGGCGCGGCAAGCTGGCGCTGCTGGCCGCCAGCCGGGTCCACGTGAGCCCGCGGCGCAACCTCGGCAACGTGGTGGCGTTCGGGGCCGCCTACTCGATCAGCTCGCTCAGTTGCACCCTGCCGATCTTCCTGGCGGTGGTCGGCATCGGCCTCGGCACCCAGGGGCTGGCGGCGTCGTTCGGCCAGTTCATGGGCTACGCGCTGGGGATGGGCTCGGTGCTGATAGCGGTGACGGTCGGCGCCGCCCTGTTCCGGGGCGCGGTGGCGCGCTGGCTGCGCGGTTCGATGCTGGCCATCAGCCGCGCCAGCGCCATGTTCCTGGTCGGCGCCGGCGGCTACCTCATCTACTACTGGGTAGTGTTCGCCGACGCCTTCGGCTGGTTCCCACCCCGCTGACCGCGTCCTATTCGTTGCAGCTCCTGTGACATCCAGAAGTAGAGCGCGTGCAGCCGGTTGGGGAACCGGTAACCGCCGCGCACTTCCGGATCGATTTCTACCGCCCCCAGGGTCCTCATTCGACGCAGGAAGTTGTCCATTACCTTGCGCTCGTCCTCGGTGAGGCGCGCCACGAGCTCGCCGCGCTGAAACGTCATCCGCGACGGCTCATCCGCGATCTTGCGCAAGATCGACCGGTAGCGGCCGCTCTGTATTGCTTGAAAGATCTGGGGTTCCAGCAACTTTATACCAATGATTTCGGCCGCCCTGACTACACCATAGGATAGTTCGTTTTGCCCTATGGTCTGGGTTCGAGCGACGTGCCAGACGGCGGCGCCGATCTCATGGGCGAGCACCGGCAGTCCCCCGGTATACCGAACCAGAAACCTCGGACCGACCGTCGGCAACGTAGCGTTTCCCTCCGCGAACGACTCCCGGTAGAATTGCTCGGCTTCAGCATCTGACCACGGTTCAATGTCAACCAGATCGAAGACCCGCGCTAGTGATGGCTGACTGCGTATCAGCTCGCGGCGCCTTTCTTCGAGGCCAACCAGCAGGATACACAGCCGCGTCTCCCGCTGCGAGGTTGCGATCTCATCCACCAGGCTCTTGAGCCAATGGGCGAAGTCGGCGGAGCCGGCCAAGCCATTGATGTCGTCCAGAATGAGGAGTAGCGACGTGCGCTCGTCCAGGTAACGCAAGAGTTCACGAACCGAGATGATGAAGTTAGTTGAACTCGAGGCCATACGCAGGTCTTCAGCATTCAGCGCCAGTTCGACCGAGACCCCGAACATGCCTATCTTGCGGACTCTGTTACCGAAGAATTCCAGTATCTGATGGTGTCGAGGGCGCTCGATGCTGTCCTTGAGTAGACGGTCAAAGGTGCGGCGCGTCATCTCCTGCAGGTCGTGTGCGCCTCCCAGATAGACGTGGCAGCCGGTGGCGACGCGCTCACGCTCGCACAGGCGACGGACCAACGACGCCAGGGAACTCTTGCCTATGCCGCGTTCCCCGGTAATGAACCCGATTTGGAGCACACCGCGGTTGGCGGTGCGCACCATTCCGCGCAGATGTTCGATTGCATCACGCCGCCCGACGAACAGCTCGTCCGAAACCGGCCGGCCCGGCCGGAATGGGTTTGTTTCCGGATTCACTCGCCGCCGCCGCTGGCTCTCGCTCCGCTATTCCTCCCAGGGGTGGAGGATGACTTTGCCGGTGGCGCCGGTGATCTGCAGCTCGAACGCGTCCTGCGCCGCGCTCATCGGCATGCGGTGGGTAATCTGCCGGTCGAGCAGCTCGCCGGAGTCGGCAATCACGCCCAGCAGCCGGGAGGCGTCGGCGCGGTTGTAGTGCCACGCGCCGTACAGCTCCAGCCCTTTGCTCACCATGTCGCGGCTGGTGTAGAGGGGCACCTCCCCGCCCTGGCCGACGAAGGACAAGCGCCCGCGCCGGCGCAGGCAGTCGAGGGCGAACCGCTGCGCCGCGCCCACGCCGCTGCAATCGACCGCCGCGTCCACGCCGCGCCCGCCGGTGAGTTCCATCACTTCCTCCCGGGCGCCGCCGGCGGTGGGGTCGATCGCCGCTACGGCGCCGAGACGCAACGCCAGCTCGCGCCGGTAGGGAATGGTCTCCACCGCGATGGCGCGCGCCCCCCGGTGGCAGGCGTTGACGACTCCGCCCAGCCCGACGGGGCCGATGCCGGTGACCATCACCGTCTCGCCGCTGCCCACGTTCATGCGCTGCATGGCGCCGAAGGTCGGCCCCAGGCCGCAGCACGCCATGCTGCCGTGGTCAAAGGAGACGGAGTCGGGCAGCGGCACCAGGAAGCGGTCCTGCTTGATCACGTACTGGGCGTAGGTGCCGGTGCCGTGCTCGTAGACGCCGAGCCCTGCGGGGTCGGGCTGCTGCTGGCAGTGGATGTACTCCCCCGCCAGGCACAGGTCGCAGGTGCCGCAACTGGTCTGCGGCATCACCGCCACGCGGTCGCCCACCTTCACCAGGCTGGACTGATCCACCGCCGCCACCTCGCCGGCGGCCTCGTGGCCCATCGAGGTCAGGCCGCGCCCCGCCTGGTACGCCTTGTACTCGGTGCACATCGGAGCGCTCAGAATCTTCACCACGACCCACTCGCCCTGCGCCTGCGGGTCGGGAACCTCGGCCAGCCGAACCTGCTTGTCATCAGTGGTCTGTACTACTTTCACGGCTTCGCATCATAGAGGGGAGCCGGCGCCCCGGCAAGCCGGCGCGTCCGGTCCGGTCCGGTGCGCCGCGGCGCCCGTGAACGCCGCGCTTGCGCTTGCCCGCGCCGTACCGGGGCAAGTAACTTGCGGTACGGTGGTTACCTGTCCGCGGCGGCGGGAGGCCTCATGAGCGACGCCGTTCCGCTCGACGAGAGTCTCACCCCCCGCCAACTGCGCGCCGCGCAACGCAACTTCACGTTGTTCGCCTTTCTCAACGTGATCTCGTTCCAGCTTCTGACCGGCAACATCATCGCCCTCTACGCGCTGCGCCTCGGCGCCACCGACCTGCTGGTCGGCATGCTCTACTCGTTCATCCCCCTGGGGCAGCTCCTGCCGCTGCTGGGCCGGGTCATCGTGCGCCGCCTCGGCACGGTGCGCACCATGGGCACCTTCTGGCTGATTCGCTACGTGCTCATGACGCCGATTCTGTTCGCGCCGCTGTTCGCGCGCAGCGAGTCGCCGATCGCGATTTGGCTCATCGCCGCCAGCGTGGTCGGCTTCAACCTGGCGCGCGGCATCGCCATCACCGGCCACAACGCCGTCATCGGCTCCATCACCACGCAGGAGGAGCGCGGCTCGTTCCTGGCGCGCAATCAGTTGGTCGGCCACTTCGGCGCCATCGGCACCGGGGTCGGCGTCGGCCTGCTGCTGCAGGAGCAATCCCCGTTGTTCCTGTTCTCGCTCTTGCTTGGCTTCGGGATCCTGGTCGGCTTCGGCTCCACCCGCGTCATCTTCAAGTTCCCGGAACCGCCGGCGCCGCCGCGCGGGCAGGGCTTTGTCGGCTCGGTGGTGCGCGTGCTGCGCCGCGCCGGGGTGGCCCGCTTCGTGCTCCTGCTGGCGGTCAACAGCTTCGTCGCTTCAATGGTGCTGCCGTTCCTGGTGGTCTACGTAAAGCGCGTTCACGATCTGGGGGACAACGCCGCCATGCTACTGACCGCGGTCGGCTCGGTGGGGGCGATTTCGATGGCGCTGGTGAGCGGTTTCGTGATCGACCGCGTCGGCGCCAAGCCGCTGATGACGGTGTTCGGATCGATCCTGGCGGTCACCGCGGTGCTGGTGGCGGTCGCGCCGCCGCTGGGCGGCACCACGGCGCTGTGGATCTACCTGGGGGTGGTGTTCTTCTGTGCCACCTTCGGCGCCAACGGCACCCAGAATGCCCACGCCGTTTACTACTTCAACCTCACGCCGCAGGCGGACCGGCTCAATCTGGGCATCCTCAACTTTCTGGTGACCGGCATCTCTGCCACCCTGGGGGCTTTCGCCGGCGGCCTGGTGCTGGACCGCCTGGCGACCATCATTCCCGGCGCCGCCGACGTGTACCGCCTCTACTACGGCGCGCTGGCGGTCGCCTACGTCGGCATCCTGCTGCTGACCGCGCGCCTGGAGCGGCTCGGCGCCTACCGGGTCCACGACCTGCTCAGCATCTTCAGCTCGCCCCGCCAGATGCGCGCGCTGGCCCTGATGCACCGGTTGAAGGCAAGCCCCACGCCGGCCCGTGAGCAATCCCTGGTGCGCCGCCTCGGCGGCATGCGGTCGCGGCTGGCGGGGCCGGAGCTGCTGCGCAGTCTGGAGTCGCCACGCTTTGCGGTACGCACCGAGGCGCTGGACGCCATGTCGGAGGTGCCGCCGAACGACGAGATCGTGCGCGCCCTGGTCGCCGAGGTGGAGCGCCAGCCCTTTACCACCGCCCACAAGGCGGCGGAGCTGATCGGCCGCAAGCAGATCAAGGAGGGCGTCGAGGTACTGCGCCGCGGCCTGGACTCCCCCGATCTGTTCCTGCAGGGCAAGTGCATGCTGGCGCTGGCGCAGCTCGGCGACCGCGCCAGCCGTCCGGCGATCGAGGAAATCTTCACCACCACCGAAAACCCGCGGCTCCTGATCCACGGCGCCGCGGCCCTGGAGCTGTTCGCTGACCCGGAGTGCCTGGGGATCCTGCTGGCGGCGCTGGAACGCGCTCCCACCCGGTACGTGCGCGACGAGATTATCCTCTCCGCCGCCGGCGTCCTGGAGATGGCGGATGACTTCTATCCGATGTACCAGGCATTTCTCGGCGCGCCGCGGCGGGGCGTCGCGATGATTGCCGACTTCGTGGCCGAGCGCCAGGATCAGCGGCGCGGGCGCCTGCCGCCGCAGACCGCGAGTCTGGTAACCGCGCCGGTGGCGCAGTTCGACGCCGTGCCCGAGTTCCGCGCGGCTGCCGGGCGCGCGCTGGAGGCGCTCCCGGTGGTGGTCGGCGGCAAGCCGGTGGCCGCTACCCTGTTGGAGGCGCTGGCGCGCCCCGCTACCGCGCAGATGGAACAGTACCGCTTCCTGGTGGCGGCCGCGGTGACCTTCCACGCCTGGCGCAAACCGCGCCGTTCATAGAGGACGCGGCCGGCGCCGGGAGCGGCCGGGGGTTACAGGGTGATTGAGCGGCCTTCGGCGGCGGAGCGCTCGGCGGCCTCCACGATGCGTTGCGCGTGCGCGGCGTCCTGCAGGGTGGAGAGGGGCGCCGGCCCGCCGTCGCGGACGTGGGCCACGAAGTGTTGCACCTCGCGGTAGATGGTGTAGGGGTAGGCGCTGTAGGTCTGGGAGTGGGCGTCGGCGGGCTTGTTCTGGACCCAGTCGCGGTAGCTGTAGCGGGTGGCGCCCTCGGTGCCGATTACCTTGATCAGTACGGTCCAGGGGTCGGCGGTGTGGTCGTCGGCGGCGAAGCTGGCCTGCAGGTGGGCCAGGGCGCCGGAATGCATGCGCAGGTTCACCATGGCGATGTCCTCCTGGGTGATGCGCCGGTAGTGCAGGGTCGCCTTCATGGCGGTGAGCTCGCGCGGGCGCCCGGCGAGGTAAAGCAGCAGATAGGCGTGATGGGTGAGGATCTGCCGGATCACGCCCGGAAACAGGCGCGCGATCTCCTCCGAGTGGTGGATGTTGTAGAGCACGTAGACCGCCGCCAGCCGACCCAGCGCGCCGGCGGCTATCAACTCGCCGGCGCGCTGCACGCCGTCTTCGTAGAGGTAGTTGTGCCCCGGCATGCACACCCGGCCGGCGCGGGCCGCGGCCGCCTCCAGATCGTCGATTTCGGCCACGGTCACGCCGACCGGCTTCTCCACCAGCACGTGCTTGCCGGCGGCCAGCGCCTGCAGCGTCAAGGCGTAATGCGTCTCCAGGTTGGTGAGCACGTGTACGGCGTCGATGGCGGGGTCGGCAAGCAGCTCGGCCGCGCTGCCGTAGTTGGCGCAGCCGAAGGCGCGCGCCTTCTGCCGCGCCCGCGCCGGGGTGCGGTTCCACAGCCCGACCAGCCGCGCCCCCGCGCAACGCGCCACCGCCTCGGCGTGCAGGTTGGCTACCATCCCCGCGCCCAGAAACCCGATTCCCAGTTGCTTCATCGCGGTTCGATTATTGCGCTTCCGACCGGTGATGCAACAGCCCGGCGGCCGGGGCGGCTTTGGGGCTAACGCGGCCGTGCCGGCCACGGGCGGGTTGGGCGGGCGGCGTGGGCACCTCTCTTGCTTTGCTTGGGGTGGCGGGCGGCTACCGGCGCTTCGGGCGGACGGCGCGGCGGCGGCGCGGGGCGAGGCCGGCCGGCCGGCGGGGCGGTACCGCGGCGGCGGCGGGGCGTGGTAGGCTATCCGCCAGCTATGGAGTATCGACGGATGGGGCGCACCGGGCTCAAGGTCTCGGAGTTGTGCCTCGGCACCATGACCTTCGGGGTCAGCGCCGACGCCGCGGCCGCGGCGCGGATGGTGGACGCCGCTCTCGACGCCGGGGTGAACTTCTTCGACACCGCCAACTCCTACGCCGGCGGCGAGTCGGAGCGCCTGCTGGGCAATGCTCTGGCCGGGCGCCGCGAGCAGGCGGTGGTGGCCACCAAGTTCTTCAATCCGATGGGGAGCGGGGTCAACGACTCCGGTACCTCGCGGGCGCACGTCATGCGCGCGGTGGAAGACAGCCTGCGGCGCCTGGGCACCGACTGGATCGACCTCTACTACGTCCACCACGTCGACGTGGAGACCGAGCCGGAAGAGATGCTGCAGGCGCTCGATACCCTGGTGCGCCAGGGCAAGGTGCGCTATCCGGCCTGCAGCAACTACGAGGCGTGGCGGCTGAGCGAGGCGTTGTGGCTCAGCGACCATGCCGGCTGGGCGCGCTTCGAGTGCTACCAGCCGCAGTACAGCCTGGTGGTGCGCGACGTTGAGTTGGAGTTGCTGCCCTTGTGCGCCCACAAGCGCCTCGGGGTGGCGGTGTGGGCGCCGCTGGCGGGCGGCTTTCTGAGCGGCAGTTACCGCCCCGGCGAGCAGGTGCGGGAGGGGTCGCGCTCGGCGCAGGGGTGGGCCTATCCGCGCCGCTTCTTCGCGCCGAACGCGGACGACGCGCTGCGCCTGCTGCTGGAACGGGCGCCGGAGACCGGCCACACTCCGGCGCAGGTGGCGTTGCGCTGGACCGTGCAGCGGCCGGGCATCACCTCGGCCATCGTCGGCGCGCGCGGGGTGGAGCAGTTGACCGACAACCTCGGCGCCGCGGGCTGGCGCCTCGACTCCGAGCTGGAGCAGGCGCTGACCGCGGTGAGCGAACCGCCGCCGCGCTATCCGCAGGCAATGGAACAGGAGATGGTGCAGCGGCGCGCGGAAGCGGTCGGCGCACCGTGACCGGCAGACGTAGCGCGACCGCGGGAGGAAAAACCATGAGTTGGAACTGGGAACTGGTACATCACCACGAATACATCACCGAGGGGCCGGTGTGGGACGGGCGCTATCTGTTCTACTCCGAAATCGGCGCCAGCCGCACTTGGCGCTACGACCCGGAAAGCCGTGAGCGGATGGTGTGGCGCGAGGACACCGGCCGCGCCAACGGCATGCTGCGCGCTCCCGGCGGCGGCCTGCTGGCCTGCGAAGGCGGCGGCCGCCGTATCGTGCGCTACCGCGCCGGCGCGGAGACCGAGGTGATCGTCGATCACTACGCCGGCAAGCCGTTCAACGAGCCCAACGACCTGGCGCAGGGGACGGCGGGGACCATCTGGTTCAGTGACCCCAACTACGGCGAGCGGCCCATGCAACTGGACCACGAGTCGGTGTACCGCGTCGATCCGGGCGGGGACGCGGTGCGCGTTACCTTCGATACCAGGCGTCCCAACGGAGTGTTGTTGAACGCGGCGGAGAGCGAACTCTACGTGGCCGAAAGCCCGCACCGCCGCGAGCAGCGGCGCCAGCTTCGCGCCTACCCCATCGCCGCCGACGGCAGCCTGGGCGAACCGCGCGTGCTGCACGACTTCGCCGACGCGCGCGGCGTGGACGGCATGACCCGCACCGCGGAGGGGTTGATCGTCGCCACCGCCGGCCACCGCGAACGCGGTCCGGGGCCGATGATCTACCTGTTCGAAGCCTCCGGGCGGGTGGTGTCCACCCATCCGGCGCCGGCCGACCGGCCCACCAACTGCACCTTCGCCGAGGCCGGCCGCAAGGTCCTGTACGTGACCTTCGGCGGCGGGGAGCTGTATCGCGTTGCCAACACCGGGCTTACCGGAGACGTTTAACGGGCGCAGCCGGCGCCCGTAGCGGGCGGCCTCCGGCCCCGTAGCCGGGCGCCGGGCCGGCGGGGTCAGGCCAGGAACAGCAGCCAGGCGGCCAGCGCCAGCACCGCCCCGGCCACCACGCCGGCCGCCACCTCGCCGACGCTGTGGCCCACCGCGGTGGCACTGAAGCCGCGCCGCCCCTCCGGCAGCAGCGCGGCCAGCTCCTGCAGCAGCCGGCCGTGGCGGTCCACGGTGCGGCGCAGCCGCAACGCGTCGAACACCACGATCGCCGCCAGCACCACCGCCACCGTGAATGCCCCGGAGCCCCAGCCCTCCACCAAGCCCACCGACACCACGAGCGCGGTGACGAAGGCGGAATGGGCGCTCGGCATGCCGCCGGTGGAGATGAAGCGCGCCGCCTCCAGCCGCCGGTGGCGGATTGAGTAGTAGACCACCTTGAAGGCTTGGCAGGCGACCTGAATGGCGATCGTGATGATGAGCGCCGGACTGATCATGCGCCGCCCTGCGGCGTCGGCGTCACCTCGGGCTCAGCCGAGCCCGGCGCGCAACGCCGCCAGATGACGGGCGAAGTGGTCGGCCAACACCTCGCGGTAGGTGTCGGGATGGGCCTCAAGCAGCGCCACGATCGCCCCGCCGAGCTCGGCGTCGCGCAACGTCGAACCAAAGGTGCAGTGCAGTATCTGGCGTCCCGGCTGCGTGAAGCCGGCGCCCGGCGGCACCCGCTCCCACCGCTCCAGGTAGGTGTGTTCCAGCTCCCGGGGGTCGCCGATCTCCGCCGCCGGCGCCACTCCGGCCACCGTCGCCGAGACGTGGTAGGTCGCCTTGTCGGCGTCGTAGCGGGCGCGGGCAAAGTCGATGACACGGCGGAACAACGCCTCGTCGTGGCGCGCCACCACCCGTAGCGCCTCCAGGTAGCTGGTGCCCGCGGTCTTGACGTGGAAGCGCCCGCCGCTGGCGCGGGCGAACGCGGGATACATCGCCAGCTTGTCGGAACCGGAGTGCAGCGACAGCTTGTAGGGGCCGAGCGCGGCGGCGATGGCGGCGTGCTCGCGTAGCGAGCGCTCCAGCGCGGCCACGTCGCCGCGGTAGTCGACTCCCTTCTCGAAGGCGCCAACGTAGCGCGGCGCGAGCGACACCAGCTTCATCCCGCGGCGCAGGCACAGGTCGGCGACGATGTAGTGCTCGGCCAGCGTGGTGGGCTGCTCGGTCTCGTCGACGCTGAGCTCGATTTCGTAGGCGGTGCCGGCGGCCTCGTTGACGGCGCGGATGTGGTCGCCCAACAGCAGCGCGTGACGGATGGCGCGGCCATACTTCACGGCGCAGCGCTGGCACGCGGTTTCGTCGAACTCCACCGTGACCGCGCCGCAGGAGACGCGGCGGCCCTGGTAGCGCGCCACCCACTCCCGCTCGTCGTCGCGCAACGCCGCGAACCTGGCGCGCAGGGTGGCGTCGTCGTAGCCGTCGGCGTGTTCGTCCACGTGGTCGGAGGGATCGATGGTGTAGAAGGTGTAGCCGGCGGCGTGGGTGGCGTCGACGTCGGCCGCGGTCTTGAGGTGGTCGGCGTCGGCGCCGGTACGCCCCTGCCAGCCGGCGGCGGCCATGCCGTCGAGCGCGTCGCCGAGCACCTGCGCCGGCGAGCGGTCGGTGCGCTCCATCTCGCGGATCGACTGTTGGGCGAATATCGGTTCGATGCCGGCGCCGGCGCGCTGCATGGCCGCGACGTGGCCGGGGGTGGCAAGGCCGATGCGGTCGCCGAAGCCGAAGCTGGGCGCGAGGCCGAGCGGTTCGGCGCGCGCCCGCGGCGCTGCGGGAGTAGCCATAGGATGGCTGCGATTATGTTGCATCGTTGCGCCGCCGCGCAAGGCAGCCGGGCAGGCAGGCAGCCGGCAGCCGCGTTCAGAACTGGCAGTCGTGGTGATGGCGCTTCAACCAGGCCTGATGGCGGCGGTAGTCGGGCATCGCCGCGGCCACCACCCGCCAGAAGCGCGGCGAGTGGTTGAACTCCACCAGATGGGCCAGCTCGTGAATGAGCACGTAGTCGAGTACCGCCTCCGGCGCCATCAGCACGCGCGTGGAGATGGTGATGTTGCCGTTCGCGCCGCAGCTTCCCCAGCGCTTGCGGGTAAAGCGGTAGCGCACCGTTCCGAGGCGAAGCCGAAAGAACCGGCGGTTGAGCTCCTCGACCCGGCGCCGCAGCTCCGGCTCCTTGGCCAGGGCCACGCCGCGGCTCACCAGCCGGGGCAGGACCTGGCGCCGCGCGGCCTCAGTTTGGCTGGCGGCGAGGAGGATGCGGATTACCCGGGCGCCGTCGGGGTCGGGGCCTTCCAGGCTCACGCGGTTGGTGGCGCGCTCCGCGGGCGCGACGCGCAGCCGGAAGCGGTCCGCGCCGATGGCCAGCAGTTGGCCGTCGCGGTAGCGGCGCTCGGGCCGGGGGCGGTAGCGCTGCGGGTCGCGGCGGATGGTGCGCAACGCCCAGCGCAGCAGGTAGTCCACCTGGTCCTCGCAAGCCGCGGCGCTGCTGTCGGCGGGCGCCCGGATCAGGAGGCCGCGCGCGCCGATGGTGGCGCGGAAGTCGTCGCGCGGCTGGTGGCGGATGGTAACCGGGATGGTTACGTCCTCTACCTGCAGCTCGAAGCGGGTGGTGGCCGGCGGCTGCAGGCGCACCGCCGGCGGCTCAAGCTCCGCGGCGGCCTTCATCCGGCGCGCTTGAAGGCCACGACGCCGTTGTGGCCGCCGAAGCCGAAGCTGTTGGAGAGCGCCGCGCGCATCGGCGCCGCTACCCCGCGCTGCGCCACGTAGTCCAGGTCGCAGGCCGGGTCCGGCTCCTCCAGGTTGGCGGTGGGCGGGTAGAACTGCTCGTGCAGCGCCTTGACCGTGACCACTGCCTCGACGCCCCCGGAGCCGCCGAGCAGGTGGCCGACCATCGACTTGGTGGAGGAGACTTTGAGGCGGTAGGCATGCTCGCCGAACACCCCCTTGATGGCCGCGGTCTCGATCGGGTCGTTGAGCGGCGTGGAGGTGCCGTGGGCGTTTACGTAGTCCACTTCCTGCGGTTGCAGCCCGGCCCCGCGCAGCGCCTGGCGCATGGCCGACTGGGCGCCGAGCCCCTGCGGATGGGGGGCGGTGAGGTGATGCGCGTCGCAGGTGGCGCCGTAGCCGGCCAGCTCGGCGTAGACCCGCGCGCCGCGCGCCGCGGCGTGGGCCGCCGACTCGAGCAGCAGCATGCCGGCGCCCTCGGCGAGCACGAAGCCGCTACGCGCCTTGTCGAACGGGCGGCTGGCGCGCTGCGGCGCGTCGTTGAAGCTGGTGGTGAGGGCCTGCAGGTTGCCGAAGCCGGCGAAGGTGATCGGCGACAGCAGCGCTTCGGCGCCGCCGGTGATCATCACGTCGCAGCTGCCGGCGCGGATGCAGCGCAGGGCGCGCCCGATCGCGTCGGTGGCCGAGGTGCAGGCCGAGGCGATTACCAGCCCCGGCCCGGTGATGCCGAACTTGATGGCGAGCTGGCCGACCGGACTGTTGGCCATCATCTTGGGCACGAACAGCGGCTCCACGCCGCGCGGGCCGCGCTCGACCAGCGCCGCGCTGGCGCGCCGAAAGGAGTGCACGCCGCCGAAACCCACTCCCAGCATGATGCCGGTGCGCTCCGGCTGCAGCGCCCCGGGCGCTTCCAGACCGGCGTCCCGCAACGCCTGGATGGCGGCGATCACGGCGTACACCGTGAACGGATCCATGCGCCGCGCCTCCTTGCGCTCCAGGTAGTCGCCCACCTGCAGGTCGTGCACCTCGCTGGCTACCTTGGCCGCCAGCGGCGCCGGGTCGAACTTGGTGACCGGGCCGATGCCGATGCGCCCGGCGCGCGCCCCCTGCCACGTCTCCGCGGCGCTGTTGCCGAGGGAGCTCACCGCTCCCAGCCCGGTTACCACGACCCGGGTGTTGTCCGGTGCGGACATGTCGCGCACAGAATGGCCCGCCCGCGGCCCGGCCGTCAACACGCCGGGCACCGCCGCCGCGCGGGCAGGCTTGGCGGGGCGGGCGCGGCGGCGGTCAGGCTCCGGCGCCTAAGTCGGCGTGCGGCTGCAGGTGGACGGTGCCGGCGGCGGCGGCCTGGATCTGGTCGATCTCCGCGGTGACGCCGGCCACGGCCTCCTCTCCCAGGGCCACCTCGAGCATTATCTGGGCGTCGTAGCGAGCCCCCGGCTGCAGGCTTACCACGCGCCCGCCGGCGCGCTCCGTGGCGCGGGTGTTGGGGTAGTCGGTGGCCGGCTCGATGCCCACCACGTAGCCCTGCTCGGCGGCGGCGGTGTTCTTCCACAGGGTCAGGCACGGCAGTTGCCGGCAGTCGAAGCGCACCACCGCGGCGCGGTCGGCGCCGGGGGCGATCAGGGCGGCGAGGGAGGCGCCGTCGCCGGGCCGCGCCGCCGGCCGGAAGAAGTACACCTGCTCCACGTAACCGGTAGTGGGGCCGAGACAGGCCGCGGCGCGCTCCGCGGCGGCGGCGGGGTCGGCGCCGATGCCCTCCTGGGCGCGGGCGTCGCGCGGCGCCATGGCGGTGAACGGCAGCGCCACCCGGCTGCCGGCCGCCAGGAACGGCGGCCCGAAGTTGCAGTGGTAGAGCAGCTCCAGGTCGGCGGGCGTGGCCTGCAGGTTGCGCACGCTGTCGGCCAGCGTTACGCGCGACGAGCCGGGGCTCACCGAGATGGTGGTGCGCAGCTCCAGCAGCGGGTGGAACAACCCGGTTTCGGCCACGTGACCGGTGATCTGCAGCATCTCCTGGGCCGGGTCGGCGGTGACCGTCACGTAGTGCGCCGGGCGGTTGGCGATCTTGCCGTGCAGGTCGAGTTGCACCGTGATCGGGTTGCCGTTGTTGTCCGGCACGGTGTCGGCGCCGGGGGCGCCGTTGGAATCGAGGCCGCAGCGCACCACCCACTCGTCGAAGCCGCGCAACCAGCCCAGGCCACCGCGTTCGCCCGGCGCCACGTAGCACGGATGCACCGGCCCGCGCACCGGCGATTGCCAGCCCAGGTCGAGGCCGCGGTAGCGGCCGCGCCACAGGCCCATGCCGCGCGTCGGCAGCACCGCGAAGGTGAGCTCGCCGCAGGTCACCTGCAGCAGGTCCACGCCGTCGCTCAGGCCGCCGCGCAGGCGCCGCTTGGTCACCCGGCAGCCGTCTATCCCCAACTCCGAGGCGCCCAGGTCCAGCGTCTCTACCCACACCCCCGCGGCGTGGTCGGTCAAGGTCCACCGTCGCATAGCCGCCACCGACTGTAGATGAGTCCCGCCCGCCGCGCAACGCCGGCTAACCGCCCAACCGGCACCGGGCGGGCGCGTGCGTGTTGCCACGGCGCCGGCGCTCCCGATACCATAGCGCGTGGAACACTGAGAGGAGTTGGTACGTGTCCCGTATGCAAGAAGACCCACGACCGGGCGCGGTCACGGCTACCGTGCTGCTGCTGGCGGCAGCCGCGTTCACCACCACCATGACCGCCTGCGCGCCGGCCACGCCCGCGGCGTCCCGCAGTGGCGCCGGATCCGACGCCGCAGGAGACCGAGAGGACCTTTACGCTTGACGCGGCGCAATTCGGCGATGACGGCGGCGGGGGCATCTGGCTCGAAACCAGCAATCGCTCCGAACCGTTTGCATGGGACGCTATCACCGCCGATAACGCGGCCGCCGTGCGCGTGTCGATCGGCGGCGTGGCGCTGGCCGGGGAAGGCCGCTCCTTCACCAGCACGGCGCTCGAACCGTCCTTCGAGGGCGATTACAGCGGCGCGGAGTGGACGGTGGCGGCGGAAGTGACTGCGGGCGCCGTGGTGCTGGTGCTCACCGCCCCCAATCAGCGTACCACCTTGGACCGGGTTGGGCGCGTCACGGTCACGAGCCCCGGGAGCGGTTATACGTCAGCCCCGACGGTCGTTTTCGAAGGCGGCGACGGCAGCGGCGCCGCCGCCACCGCGGCGTTGCCGCCGCGCGGGGTAGACCGGGTGACCCTCATAAGCGTGGGTGTCTACAGCTTCACCCCGTGGGTCAGGTTTGCGGCGCCGCAAACGGCGGGTGGCGAAACGGCAACCGGAACGGTGAACCGGCAGCCCGGAGCGGATGTCACGGGTGTCACGATTACGAATCCGGGAAGCGGCTATACGTCGCCGCCAACGGTTACGTTCCAGCCGGGGCTTGGTGTCAACGCGCGCGGCAACGCGGTGCTGGAGGCAGCCGGCGTAACGTCGGTCACGATCACGGGCGAAGGGGGGAGCGGCTACGCGTCGGCCCCAACCGTTCGGTTTACGGGAGGCGGCGGGGGCAGCGGCGCGGCCGCCAGGGCCTATCTGGCCCGCACCGGCTACGACGAGGTCGATAACCTGTATTGGGCGCGTCAGACGCTGGCCGGCAAGGAACTCCTGCTTCAGCTCCCGGAATGAGTTGACGGCTCGCCGCGCGTCCCCCGGGAGTGGTGAGCGCGGATCCGACTATGAGTGATACGCGGTTGATTGAGCGCTGGCTGCCGATTGGGGCGCTCGGTATCGAGAGTATCCGCGAGCGGACGCCGATGACGCCGTTTCCGGCGCCGAACCGGTTGCACGTGTGGTGGGCGCGGCGGCCGTTGGTGGCGGCGCGGGCGGCGGTGCTGGCGTCGCTGTTGCCGGCGGACGCGGACCGGGGCCGGTTTCTGCGCGTGCTCGGCATCCACGGCGATCCGGTGGCGGCGCGACGGGTGGTCGATCGTGCGCGCAGGGCCGGGAACCGGGTGGACAACCCCTACGGCTACAGCCGCGCCTTCAGCTACTCCCCGGACCGGGGCGACCTCGAGTGGGCGAATCTGCAGTCGTCAGGGGTCTCGGTGCTCGACCCGACCGCCGGGGGAGGCAGTATTCCCTTCGAGACGGCGCGCTTGGGGTTGGCGTGCTTGGCGAACGATCTCAATCCGGTGGCCGCTCTGATCTTGAGCGCCACGGCGGAGTGGCCGCTGCAGTTTGCGGACGACCTGGAGCGGACGTTCGATGGCTTGGCGGCAGAGTGGCGCCGGCGAATGGAGGAGCGGCTGGCGGGTTTCTTTCCGCAGCGTGATCTACCCGACCGCGTCGACCATACCTACCTGTGGGCGCGGACGATCACCTGTCCGTACTGCGAGGGGCGGGTGCCGCTGGCGCCGAACTGGCGGTTGGCGCCTGACGGGACGGGGGTGCGGCTGGAGCCTGATCTCGGCGGCGGGCCGGGAGAGGTGGGCAGGGTGTGCCGGTTCCGCATCGTGCGGGAGGCGCGGGAGCAGTCGGAAGGGACGGTGGCGCGCGGGCGGGCGGCCTGTCCGTGGCCGGATTGCGGGCGGGTGATTGGCGGGGAGGAGATCAAGGCGCAGGCGCAGGCCGGGGCGATGGGCGAGCAACTGTACGCCGTGGTCTACAAGGAGCAGGTGATCACCGAGACGAAGACCGGCCGCCGGCGCGAGAAGTGGGTGCGCCGCTACCGCGCTCCGCGCCCGGAGGACGACAACGCGGCCGAGATCACGGAGCGGCTGGAGGAGAAGCTACCGGAGTGGGAGGCGTACAACGTGATCCCCACCGAGCAGATTCCCGAGGGCAACAATACCGCCACGCCGCTCCTCTACGGGATGCCGCGCTGGCGGGACCTGTTCTCGTCGCGGCAACTCCTGTGCCACGGCACCGGAGTGGAAGTGTACCGGGAGATGCTCGACGCCGACCGCGCTGCCGGCGCGCTGACGCCGCAACGCGAGGCGGCCTACGGCTACTTGGCGATCACGTTGGATACGCTGTTGAACTATAACAATCGGTCTAGCCGCTGGGACTCTACGACCGGTCGGGTGCGCTCCATCTTCGACAGGCACGACTTTGGCTTCGTCTGGTCCTACGCGGAGATGGCGCCCTTGGTCACCGGTGTCGGTTACGATTGGGCCATCGACAAGACCGCCAAGTGCGTCCGCGAACTGGTGGCCCTGGTGCGCCCTGGTACTGGGCCCGGCGCCGGCGACCTGTTCGAGAATGCCGAGCCTGTCCGTCCGCCGGTGACCATCACCTGCAAGTCCGGGGACGCCCTCGACCACGTCGCCGCCGGCAGCATCGACGCGGTGGTGACGGACCCGCCCTACTACGACAACGTGATGTACGCCGAGCTGTCCGACTTCTTCTACGTGTGGCTCAAGCGCACCGCCGGCCAGGTCTTTCCCGAGCTGTTCCGCCTTCGCCTCACCGACAAGGAGAGCGAAGCGGTCGCCAACCCGGCGCGGTTCAGGGATGAAGCGGGGGCCGGCGGAGCGGGTGCGCGGGCGCTGGCCGGGCGCGACTACCAGGAGCGGATGCAGTGGATCTTCGAGGAGATGCGGCGGGTGCTGAAGCCGAACGGGGTGATGACCTTGATGTTCACGCACAAGGCGACCGGCGCCTGGGACGCGCTCACCGGAGGGCTGATGGAAGCCGGCTTTGCGATCACCGCGTCCTGGCCGATCAACACGGAGGCGGAGGGGAGCCTGCACGTGCGCAACAAGGCGGCGGCCAACAGCACCATCTTCCTCGCCTGCCGTCCGCGCACCGCCGAGCGCCAACCGGACGCAGAAAACGTCTACTGGGAGGACATCGAGCCGCGGGTAGCCGACGCGGTGCGGGAGCGGGTAGCGGAGTACCAGGCGGCCGGTATCCGCGGCGTCGATCTGTACCTGGCGTGCTTCGGCCCGGCCCTGGAAGAATTCTCCCGGCACTGGCCGCTGACGCGCGGCCGGCCGCGCCCGAAGCCGCAGGAGGAAGGCCGGCGCCGCGGCCGGCAGGCCGAGCTCCTCGATGCCGAGCCCGGCCTCTACGAGGTCACCCCGGAGGACGTGCTGGACACCGCGCGGCGGGAGGTAAAGCGCTGGCGGCTGGAGCAACTGACGCATCGCCGGGCGAACGCCGATCTCGATCCGCCTACCGCGTTCTTCGTGCTGGCGTGGGACGCCTTCGACGCGCCGGCGTTCGCCTACGACGAGGCGCTGCGGCTGGCGCGGGCGGTGGGAGTGGACCTGGACCGCGAGATAGTGGGCCGGCTGGCGGAGAAGAAGGGCAGCGAGCTGCGGCTGTGGGACTCGGCGCGGCGGGCAGCGGCCGGGACGCTGGGGCCGAAGGACGGCTCGCGCGGGATGATCGACGTTCTGCACCGCGCCGCCGACCTGGGGCGCACCGCCACGCTGGGGGACGCGCGGGACATGCTGAACGAAAATCTCGGAGCGCGGGAGCGGTCGTTTCTGGCGGCGCTGGAGGCGGTGCTGGAGGTGCTGCCGGTAACCAGCCACTGGACCAGGATCGAGCTGCCGAGCGAAGTGGCGCCTGCCGGCGACGACTTCGAGGCGCTGTACTATCTGATGCGGCTGGAATACAGCGACCGCATCGACGAACCGGAGCAACTCAAGCTGTGGCAGGATGACGCGGCGGACGCCGAGAGCTGACCGCGTTGACTTCGGCGCCGAAGTCGCAGCCCGCCGTCCCCTCCCTTCTACTGGTGGTGCGCTCGGGTGACAGGATGCCGGTACATGGTATGGTATAGTCGTGCGTGCCCTATGACTGCCTGTAGCACCCTGGGATTCGTTGCTGACCTTAGCGCGTTGGCGGTGGGCACGACAGCCGGAGCCATTCGTGGGATTGACGCGAGTAGAACTTGAGCGCTTTACGGCGTTCTCCAAACTGACCCTGGATCTCTCCCCGGGAATCAACGTCCTGGTGGGCGCCAACGGCACCGGCAAGACCCACCTTATGAAGGTCTGCTATGCCGCGTGCGCCGCCTACAACAGTGGCGAAACTCGATTCGCGGACAAACTGGTTGGCGTGTGTCTTCCTTCTGGCAGGTCGATAGGAAGGCTCGTCAAGCGTAAACGAGGTCATTCAAAGGCAGTCATCAGGGTGTTTCGCGGCTCGCTCAGACTATATTCGTCGTTCTCAAGGCAAGACACCTCAGCGAAGTCAACTCGGTCAAAACGATGGTTGGAGGAGCCGCTAGCGTCAGTCTACATTCCGGTAAAGGAGATGCTGGGGAATGCTCCCGGATTTCGGTCTCTCTATGAGACGCGCAAGATACACTTTGAGGAAGTCTACAAAGACATCCTGGACTACGCCAGTGTCCCGATCTTGCGCGGTCGGCCGGAACCGGACCGCAGGCGCTTATTGAACATCCTCCAGAACGCCATTCAAGGCAGGGTGGTTGTCAACAATAACGAAGAATACTTTTTGCGTAACAAACAAGGCAATATCGAGTTCTCATTGCTTGCCGAAGGCATTCGTAAGCTGGCCCTTCTGTGGCTTCTTATCCAGAACGGGTCGTTGCACACAGGATCGCTGCTGCTGTGGGACGAGCCCGAGACCAATCTGAACCCCAGGTTGTTCGGAACCGTCATTGACGCTCTACTGGAGCTGCAGCGCGGCGGCGTTCAGATCATGCTGGCCACTCACGATTACGTAATCCTGAAAGAACTTGACCTGCGCATGTCCGATGATGATAAGGTTGCATTTCACTCGTTTTACAGAGACCCTGACAGTGGGGAGATAGCGTGCCGGACTACGCAAGACTACCGGGCCATCGAACCTGACGCGATTGGAGAGACGTTCGACGATCTATACGATCGTGAAATTGCGCGCGGTATGAGAGTCGGATTTAGTGACGCTGACTGAAGGAACCCTGCAGATCACGTTCAATGGCGCCGTGAGTGGCCGTAAGTTCGATGATCGTGCGATGCATGGTTTGACTCACTGCATGAAGGCCGTAGACTTCATTGTGGAATTTCCCGCGAGCTATCTATTTGTTGAAATAAAGGACCCGGAGCTCCGCAGGTCTCGTCAACAAGTGCCAAAGATTTTCAGACGATCTGCCGCTTAATGGGCCAAATGCACAGCCGTGGAAACAATCGATTGTACGGAACGTTAGCATATTCGACATGCAGACTTGGAATCGCAACTTACCGAGATTTCCAGTCGTTCGCGTGTAGTAGTAGCACGGCGTACCGTGTTGTGGTTGCGGATCGTGATCTGTCGATGCACGACGAACACCGGCAGCTTGGCGAAGACGGAGCGGATGGCGAGCCTTCTTCGCCGGACAGAACAAGGACGGCGAGCGGGAAGACATCGAACCGTGCGTAGCCGACGCGGCGCGCGGCGGCCGGGACGCTCGGGGAGGCGCGCGACATGCTGAACGACCATCTCGGAGCGCGGGAGCGGTCATTTCTGGCGGCGCTGGAGGCGGTGTTGGAGGTGCTGCCGGTGACCAGCCACTGGACGAAGATTGATCTACCGAGCGAGGCCGCGCCCGCCGGAGACGACTTCGATGCGCTGTACCATCTGATGCGGCTGGAATACAGCGACCGGATCGACGAACCGGAGCAACTCAAGCTGTGGCAGGATGACGCGGCGGACGCCGCCGCCTGACGGTGCTGACTTCGGCGCCGAAGTCGTAGCCCGCCGTCCCCTTCTACCGGTGTTGTCCTGCAGGAGATCGCCGAGTTCCTTGCAGATTGACGCGGCCCCCGTTGGTGCGCGCTGGCAGGACCATGTCAGCTCCGGGCGCCGCTCCGGCGCGTACTGCGGTACATGGGCGGCGCGCCAGCTGCCCGGCGCGCCGCCGCCGCAAAGTCCGCAAGCGGTCCGTCACGACCACCGCGCGGGCGGGGTCGAACCGCTACCGCTGGTCGCCACCCCGGCCGTTGGACTGTTCCCGCCGCAGGAGTTGGGCTACGTCGGCCTTCCCGGACTCCTCCAAGAACTGGATGGTCTCCCGGATGGCTTCCTGGCGTCCTTCCTGGCGTCCTTGCCGGATACCCTCCCGGATACCCTCCTGATGCCCCTCCTGGCGCCCTTCCTGATGCCCTTCCAGGCGCCCCTTCTTGCGTCCTTCCTCCACGGCCCTCTCGCGATTGAGTTTCAGCAGCAACGCTGTGCCTCCCATGATTCCTCCCTCCACGGCGATCATGAGCGTGACGACCGCCGGCATGTACCATCCCACCGCGAGCCCTTGAGATTGCCGATACCGATGTTACCGGATCGGAGGGCTGGGTGTCGCCTCGCGGCAGGCGTGCCTGCCGCCGCCATCCACCGGCCATGCCACGTAGGTGGCCGCCGGGGTGGTATGGCGTCGGATGAAGCGTCCACTGACACCTGAGACAACGCCCGCGCGTCACCGGCGCTTTTAGTCCGTGCACGAAAAACTGGTAACTGCCTCGGCGGGGGGCCGGCCGGCGTCCTGGGGCCGGCGTCCTGGGGCCGGCGGCTCGACGGTCTCAAGCTGTGGCAGGACGCCGTCGCCTGACCCCCGCCGTCCTTCTACTCCACTATGTTGACGTGGAGTCAACTTGGTGGCTATAACTGGGGATATGCGGGTCGAGTTTCCGGTTACTCATCCGTTCGACTACCGGCTCCGGTTGCGGTGGTCTAACCGGTGTTGCGCAGGCCGGCGGCGAGGCCGTTTACGGTGAGCAGGATCGCCCGCTCCACGCGCGGGTCCGGCTGCGGCGCGCGGCGGTGCTTGTCCAGCAGGGCGATCTGCAGCAGGTGGAGCGGCTCCAGGTAGGCCGAGCGCACCTCCAGGGTACGCTTCAGCACCGGGTAGTCGGCCAGCAGCGCCGGCTTGCCGGTCGCGGCCAGCACCTGCCGCACCGCGCGCTCGTGCTCGGCGGCGATCAACTCGAAAACCACGCGGTGGGCCGGCGCCACCAGGGTGTCCACGTAGCGCCTGGCGGTGACCAGATCGGTCTTCGCCAGGGTCATCTCGACGTTGGAGAGGAACATCCGAAAGAACGGCCAGCGCTCGTACATCTCGGTGAGGCAATCCACGCCCGCCGCCCGCGCCGCCGCCAGCCCGCTGCCCACCCCGTACCAGCCGGGCACCACCTGCCGGGTCTGGGTCCAGCCGAATACCCACGGAATGGCGCGCATGCCGCCGATGCCGGCGTCACTGCCGGGGCGCCGCGCCGGGCGTGAGCCGATCTTGAGCGCCGCCAACTCCTCCACCGGGGTGGCGGTCAGGAAGTAGGACACCAGCGACGGATGCTCCACCAGCCGGCGGTAGGCGCCGTAGGCGGCCTCGGAGGCGATCTTCATGGCGGCATTCCAGCGCTCCAGGTCGGCCGCCGGCCGCTCCGCGCTGCGGTGCAGCACCGTCGCCTCGATCGAGGCCGCCAGCGTCAGCTCCAGGTTGTCGCGCGCCAGCCGCGGCAGCCCGTACTTGCCGGCTATCACCTCGCCCTGCTCGGTGATCTTGATGGTGCCGTTCACCGTGCCCCACGGTTGCGCCAGAATCGCCTCCGCGGTGGGGCCGCCGCCGCGCCCGACGGTACCGCCGCGGCCGTGAAAGAAGCGCAGTTGCACGCCGCACGCCGCGGCCACCCCGCGCAGGCGGCGCGCGCAGCGGTGCAACTCCCACTGCGCGGTGGTGATGCCGCCCAGCTTGTTGGAGTCGGAGTAGCCGAGCATCACTTCCTGCATGCCTCCGCGCAGGCGCAGCAGCTCCCGGTAGCTCGGCTCGCGCAGCAGCTCGCCGAGGGTAGCGTCCGCGCGGCGAATCGAGTCCGGGGTCTCGAACAGCGGTACGAAGCCGATTGCGGCGTGACCGGCCGCCACGTCCACCAGGCCGGCCTCGCGCGCCAATACCACCGCGGCCAGCACGTCGTCGGCGCCCGCGGTCTCGGAGACCACGTAACTCTCGATGGCGCGCGGGCCGAAGCGGTCGAGCGCGGCGCGGATTACCTGCATCGTTTCCAGCGGGGCGCCCACCTCGGCGGGCAGCCGGGCGGCCGGTGTTGAGATCGGGCGCCCGCGGGCCAACTCCGCGGCCAGCAGCTTGTAGCGGTCCGGCGGCGCGAGGCGCGCGTAGTCGGGGGCGCCGGGGAGGCGGCGGTAGAGCGCGGCCAGCGTCGCGTGGTGTTTCTCGGCGTGCTCGCGTACGTCCAGCGTCGCCAGGTGAAAGCCGAAGGCCGCGGCCCGGCGTAGCAGCCGGCGAACCGCGCCGTCCGCGATCACCGCCCCGTGGTGGGCGCGCAGCGAGCGCTGCAGTAACTCCAGCTCGGCCACCAGCTCGGCCGCGGTCAGGTAGTCGTGGCGCGGGACGTGGCGGGCATGCTCGGCGATGCGGCGGCGGGTGTTCTGCAGCCGCCGGCGGATGAACGCCAGCTTGAGCCGGTAGCTCTCGCCGGCGTTGCGGCTCCGCGCCTCCCGGTCGGTGGCCGGCAGCGCCGCGGCGTCGCGCCGCAGACTGGCGGCCAGCTCCGCCGAAACGCCGTGGATGTGCTCGGAGCTGCTGAGCTCCGCGGACAGCTCGTCCACGGCGCCCACCAGCTCCAGCAGGGCGCGGTCGTGCTGCAGCGCCAGCACCGCGGTGGTCACCGCCGCGGTCACGACCGGGTTGCCGTCGCGGTCGCCGCCGACCCAACTCCCGAAGCTGAGCGGGCGGGCGTGGGCCGGCAACTCGATGCCGGCGCGGGCGAGCTGCGTGTCCAGCTCGTCGAACAGGTCGCCGCTGACCCCGCGCAACAGCTCCTCCAGATAGTAGATCGCCGCCTGCGCCTCGTCGGTGGGGCGGGGCCGTTCGACGCGCAGTTCGTCGGTCTGCCAGATCAGGTCGATCGCCTCGGAAAGGCGCCGGCGGATGCGCTCCCGGTCGACCGCGGCCAGCCGCGGGTCGGCACGCTCGTAGAGCAGTTCGCCGACCCGCCGCAGCTTGGTGAGCACGGAGCGGCGCGCAGCCTCGGTGGGGTGCGCGGTGAACACCGGGCGCACGTCGAGCCGGGCGGCCACCTCGCGCAGCGCGGCGAGTTGCGCGGCGTCGCCCCGGATATGGTCGAACAGCGCGCGCAGCCGGCCGCGGGCGATGCCGCTACGCGGCCCGTACTCGGCCACCCGATGGGTCTGCTCGGCGACGTTCGCCAGATGGAAGAAGGTGGAGAAGGCGCGTACCAGATTGGTGGAGTCGCCGATGTCGAGCCCCGCCAGCAGCGCGTCCAGCTCGGCGCGGGAGCGGTTGCCGGGGCGCGGGTCGCGGGCGTGCTTGCTCAGACCGCGTACCCGCTCCACCAGTTCCAGCAGCGGGCCGCCGTGCTGCCGCACCAGCGTCTGCCCCAGCAGGTCGCCGAGGAGCCGAATGTCGGCCCGCAACGCCGCGTCCCCGGCGGCGCTACGCCGGCGGTTATCATCGGCCGCGTGCACGGTGGCGAACGGCTGGCGCTCCGGCTCATTCATGGCCCCATTCTACGACTCCAGAGTCGATCTCAACGCATATCTCGCCTGGTATGGTGGTGGAAGTGGTTGAGGTTGAGCGGTCCTCACGTTGGGATTGGGAAACGGTGGCCGTATTATAGACCAGAGTGGCGCAAGGCTCAATGAGTGGTGGTAGCCCTTGAGGGAAGCGCGCTTTGAGTGACGCGCCGATGAGCCAGTTATTGGCGGTGGTTGTTAGGCGCTCGGAAGTGAGTTCGACCTGAAGCGTGGGACTGGTGGTTTGGAGTACTCCTACTTCAACGGATGGCGTAACCCCTGCGCAGGCTGACGCTGACAAAGCGATGCCGACCATCAGCAGGCCGGCCCATATCTTGATCTTGAGCCGATACATCGCGCGACTGTATATCCGCGCGGACCAGATGTCGAGGTCGAAAGTATGACCTCCGTTCAATTTGGCGGCTTGGACTTGGATAAGCCGGCGGGGCAAGGTCTGCGTCATCAAAATCAAATCATGCATCCTCGACTACCGGAAATGCCTCGTGGTTCTCGATGGTGACCGGGGCGAGGGCGTCGGCGGGGGCGAAACCGAGGATGCGGGAGTAGAAGTAGAGTTCGGCTTCCAGGGCGCGCTTGGCGTTCTCGGACTTGCGGAAGCCGTGCTGCTCGTCCGGGAATGGCAGGTAGGCTACCGGCAATCCCTTGCGGCGCAACGCGGCGACCATCATCTCCGCCTGACTCGGCGGCACCACCCGATCCTCGAGACCCTGCAGCAGGATGATGGGACAGGAGAGGCGGTCGGTATGGTGAATGGGTGAGCGCTCCCGGTAGCGGTCGCGGCGGGCGGGGTAGGGTCCCACCAGGGTGTCCAGGTAGCGCGACTCGAACTTGTGGGTTTCCTTGGCGAGGGCTTCGAGGTCGCTCACCCCGTAGTAGCTGGCGCCGGCGCGGAACAGTTCGCGGAAGGTCAGCGCGGCAAGCGTGGTGTAGCCGCCCGCGCTGCCGCCGGTCACCAGCAGCCGCTCGCCGTCCACCTCGCCGGCGCGCACCAGGTGCAGCGCGGCGTTGACGCAGTCGTCCACGTCGACAATGCCCCAGCGGCCGTTGAGCCGGCGCCGGTAGTCGGTGCCGTAGCCGGTGCTGCCGCCGTAGTTCACGTCCACCACCGCGATGCCGCGGCTGGTCCAGAACTGGGTGCCCAGGTTCAAGGCCGCGGTGGCCGCGCCGGTCGGGCCGCCGTGGCTCTTTACCAGTAGCGGCGGGCGTTCCCCCGGCGGCGCGCAGAAGTCGGGGTTGCGCGCCGGGTAGTAGATGGCATGCGCCGCGGCGCCGCCGGTGGTCTCGAAGGTAATCGCCTGCGGCGCGGAGAGGTAGCGGGCCTCCACCGTGAGCCGGCGCGACTGCCGCAGGCGGATGACCTCGCCGCCGGGAACCGTCACCGCAATCAGCGCGTCGGGCAGGTTCGCGGCGCCGGCTACCATCACGGCCCGCCCGGCTCCCGCCTTGATGCCGCTACCACGCGCGAATTCGGTATAGGGGGTCTCCACCGGGGTCAGGCGCTTGGAGTTGGTATCCAGCGCGGCCAGCCGCCAGCGGCCCGCCTCCGCGTACTGGCAGACGATCCGGTTCGCCGACTCGAAGGCGTAGGTGCGCGTCCCCAGCGTCCAGGCCGGCGCCCCGAACTCGGCCCGCAACGGCGCCAGCGCCTCGTCCGCGCCGTCGCGCCGCCGGTACAGGTTCCACCAACCGGTGCGGTCGGAAACGAAGTGCAGCACCCCGTCCGGCGACCATTCCGGCTGGAACAACGACTCGCCGGGGCGGCCGGCAACCTTCCGGGGCGCGCTCACCGAGCCGTCGCGCCGCAGGTCCGCCAGCCACAGTTCGGTCTCGTCCCAGGGCATGTGCGGATGATTCCACGCCAGCCACGCCAGCCGGGCGCCGTCGGGGCTCACCGCCGGCCAGCCGTAGAAGTCGCTGCCCTCCGCCAGCACCTCCCCGGCGCCGCCGCGCTCCAGGTCCAGGGCGACGATGGCGTTGACCGCTTCGCGCCCGGCGGCGCGGTGATCTTCGCGCACGCACACCAGGCGGTTGCGCGTGCGGTCCACCATGCCGTCGCCGTAACGGAGGTCCGACCCCGCCGGGGTGAGCGGCGCCGGGGCCGCTCCCGGAGCCTGCCGATACACCCGCTGGTCGGCGTAGTTGGCGAACCACACCACGCCGCCGGCGACCCAGAAGCAGAGCCCGCCGTACTCGTGCACGCGGGTGCGCGCGTTGAACGGCGCCGGCGTCACGTCGCGCACCGCCCCGTCCGGCGTCCGCCGCACGATGACGTTGCGCCCGCCGTCGGCGGGCCGCATCTCCACCCAGTACACGTCGTCGCCGTCCAGTTGAATCGCTCCCAGCGCCACCACGTCCTGAACGATCAAGTCGCTGGTAATCGGCGACCTCCACGAGCCGCACGGGGCGGCGACCGGCGCCTTCATGCTTGCGTTACTTACAGCCATGTGAGCCTCCATACTTCACTCCTGCCCTTTCCATCAGTGTGAGCTGCAACTGAGGAGCCGCGGTACCGTCCGCCCGGCCGACTTCCCGTTCGAGCCTCCGCGTCGCCGCGGCGTGGGATTCCGGGTCCATCTCGAAACCGATGAAGTGCCGTTTCAAGCGCTTCGCCGCGACTGCCGTCGTGCCGCCTCCCATGAAAGGATCGAGGATCGTCTGGCCTTCGCGGGTCGTGAGTTGAATGAGAAACTCCATGAGTCGCAGTGGTTTCTGCGCCTCGTGAACTCGCAATTCGTTTTTTTGAAAACCTAAGTCCAGGACGTTGGTCGGATTTGTGCCGTGGACTTGGCATGCCTCGAAATTCATCGCTCCCACACCATTTTCAATCACGTTGTCAGCGATCGTGCCTCCGATTCGGTACGGCTTCACGAACCATGCAATCGGTTCATACAGAGGAGCAAGGTTACCGATTCTCCAACCTCGCCATGCCTCGGCGCTTTCTCTCTGGCCGCGGCGTTCGAAGACGATGCTCAGTCTTTGCGCTCGGTGGTGCGCCGAATCCTTCTTCCACGCCAGAACGTCCTTGAGAAGGAAACCGCTGTCCTCGAATGCATTGATCACGCGGTGCACGGTGCGGCGTGCGCCAAACACGAACAGGGATGCTCCGCTCTTCATCTTGGGCCGGATCATCTCCGCCCACGTCCCGCACCAATCCTCGTATTCCCTTCCTATGTTCCTGTCGGCCCGCGACCAGCCGTTGATCGGCTTCCCCCGCCGCTTGAATCCCGACTTCCCAACCTGGGCCGGCGAGCGGCCGAGAAGCGCCCCATTCGTGTTGTTGTGAAGCACGTCCCAATCGTCAAGGCTTATTCCGTACGGAATATCGGAAAGAAAAAGCTCGACGCTCTCATCTTCAAGCAGCGGAACATGATCCCTGCAATCGGCCAGCGTAATCCTGTCAAGATATTTCTCGTTCAACGGCTTATTCATGCGTCACCTCCTTCGCGCTCGATTTCTTCACGTAGTGTCCGTCCTACACGTTCGGCATCGACGCCGAAGTTCTCGCCTACCTGGCTGATTGTCTCTATCCACTGTGTCCGCCTGCTTTTGTCCTGCATTGTCAACACTGACCGGTCCGTCCCGGGGCTACCCGCTCCTACAGTTCTGAAACGGCCAAGGGGTAGCCGCCCGGCTGCTCCACCCCCGTGGACCGGCGGCAGTGCGGTCGTCCTTTCCATCTCCTCGTGGTGGCCGGTGTTGGTGGGCTCATCGCTATGGCGGATATTATAGCGGAAGGGTAGGGTGTGGCGCCATGCAGGGCGCGGGTGGTGGTCCTGACTTCGTGTATTCGCTCCGGGTGCGGCTGCATCATACGGATGCGGCGGGGGTGATCTTCTGTTCGCGGCTGCTGGAGCTGGCGCACGAGGCGTATGAGGCGTTGCTGGAGGAGGTGGGGCTGGGCCTCGGCCGGCTGCTGGAGCAGGGCCGGCTGCGGCTGCCGGTGGTGGGGCTGGAAGCGGAGTTCGCGCAGCCCATTCGGGTGGGCGAGCGGCTGCAGGTGGAGCTCACGCTGACGCGGCGCGGCGCGCACTCCTATCAGGTGGCGTACCGGTTTCTCGATCCGGCGGGGAAGGTGAAGGCCCGCGCCGTTACCCGCCACGTGGTGGTGGACGGCGTCGGCGGGAGGCCGGCGCCCCTGCCGGATGCGCTGGCCCGCCTGGTGGACGGCGTAGCAAGCGACGTGAAGTAGCCGCGGTCGCCGCTCGGGATCAGGTCGGCGGGGCAGCGGTCCGCCGTCCATGCCGAGAACGGCCGCCGGACGGCCGAACTCCGGCACCGCCACGTATGTCGCGATGGCGCGGGTCGGTTGCGGAGCCCCGGCGTGAGCCTCCAAGCTCGGCAGCCTCGCGGCCGCACCGAGGGTACGGACGGTACAAGGGGATTGACAAACACATGGAACTGCCTTCTATATGATATGCTCTACGGCATCACGTCGAATCCAACGCCGCGTACTACGCCCACGCCCTGAAGATCCCTCTGGAGGAGGATTGATTAGTGACGAGGACTATTCCCGGACTCTGTATGAGGGTAGTTGTCGTAGCGGCTTGTGGAGTTCTTCTATCTAGTTGTGATCCACCGCACGTAGCGAGATGCTGCCACGCGGAATTCGCGCTCGAGGTCGTTAATGCCACCAGCGAGCGTATACGGCTGCAAGTTGCGATGATAACCGGATATTTTCAGCGGGATCCCCGTGCCCCTGGGGATGACTACAAAAGAACCGATATTTTTGAGCTGAGTGGCGGTAGCCGAACACGATTCGCAATGCAGTCCGTAATGGGCATTGTGGATTCGCAGGAGGATGGTTTCCACGTAAGGGGGTTTGGTGCGGTATTTTTTTATGCGAAGCAAGCGCAATTTCCTTACAGAGGCTATGGGTACTTGGGATTCGGGTGTGGTGTCGAGGTGACGGCCTGCGGGACGCCCGATGACGGAGCGCCAATTCGTCATCGAGCTTTGGACGGAACCAGCAATAATCTTTTTTTGGAGTCGGCGGATCGGCCGTTCTACCTCGAAGTAGATAACGATAATCCTGTTGCGACGGCGTGATGCTAGCTCGAAAGTTCTGCGTGTTCTGTATCGGCAGCGTTGTGTCGGTCTCCGGGGTATTGTCGCTAACTAGCTGTAACGAGGCGGGGGCGGCAGTTCAGCAAGAATTCACTCTTGAAGTAGTGAACAACTCAAGCGATCGGGTCCGGGTACAGATTGCAATGATGGGTAGCTATTTGTTACGTGGAGCCGTCGACGCACTCCGTACGTCAGTTGGGCCCGACCCTGACCCCTACGTCCTTGAGTTGGATGTTGACGAGAGGGTGTCGGTCACCGTGATAAGGTCCATACCGGCTGGGGCAAAGGATTCGGCTGAGGATGGTGTCTACGTAAGGGAGCTTAGCGCAGTATACTTTTTTGCTGAAGAAGCAGTCTTTGCGTACCGGGGATATGCATACCTAGGGTTCGGGTGTGGTGTTGAACTGGCCGCCTGTGAGGACTCGGATGACGACTCGTTGGTTTTTCATCGTTCTGCCGGCGGGGCCTTGGAGAGACTGTTCGTAGAGTCTCCCGACCGTCCGTTTTACCTTGAAAGAGATGAGCAGAATCGTGACTTGGCGAGGCTGGTGATTACCTTTGTGCCGGCTCAACCGCCACTGCCAGAGATTGCATGAGCAGAATCCGTGGACTCGGTGTTGGGTTCGTTGTGGTGGCGGCTTGTGGCACTCTCGTAACGGGTTGTCAGAGTACGGTTGTAACGGAGTGCTGTGGGTTGGAATTCCTGCTTGAAATAGCTAATGCTACCAGTGATCCGTTGCGTCTGCAAGTTGCGTATTTTTCGCGATACGGAGTCTTTGATAGTCACGACTACATTACTGATCTGGTCATTGGTGATAGTCACGACTACATCATTGATTTGGACGCCAATGACGAGCGAGGTTTCCAGTGGAGATTTCGCAGCTCGGCGGGCCGGAAGATTCGTCAACAGACGGAGTTTACGTGAGGGGTCTTCGTGCAGTAGGCCGACCTACACGCCCGCTCCGTAGACCAGGAGTAGTGCTGACACGGATGTTTCGTGCCGTCTGTATTGGATTGGTTGTATATGGCGCTCTAACTTCCTGCCAAAAACCTGGAGTAGTGACAGATCCCGACTTGGGACCTTGTTGTGCTGTGGATTTTACTCTCGAGTTAGTCAATGGTACCGGTGGCCAGGTAAGGGTACAGCTCACAATGATGCGTGGGTACAGTGATGATTACACTACAATCCGCCCTCACGGTGAGGATTTTTCCGGTGACGACTATTCGAAGAGCGGAATTGTCGATTTAGATGCCGGTGAACGAAGGCTGTTCCTGGTTCATGGTAGATTTTTTGATGCAAGTGCTCCATACAATCTCTACGTGGGTAGCGTTGGATCCGTCCAGTTTTACCACAAGGGTGATGAGGCCGCATACAAGAGCTATGTATTCGTGGCATTCGGATGTGGCACTGATCTGTCCGCCTGTGATCGGCCTATTGACGATGCGCAGGTTTATCATCGTTCGTCGGCCGGGACCGCGGATACGCTTTTCATTGAGTCATCAGATCGTCCGTTTTATCTTGAAAGGGACAAGAATGACTCTGCCTTGGGTAGGGTAATGATCACCTCGGTACCGACCTCAGTTGCGGCCCTACGAGGGGAGATGAGCGTGCCGAAAGTCCAACAATTATCCCCAAATATGACTCCCTGATGTTGAAGCGAGCGACTGGTCCAAGGTTTGTTGGGTTTGTTGTCGTGGCGGTGTATAGTCTCCTTATGGTCGCATGTGAAAACTTGGTGATAACGGATATCGTTGACCCCAACCCGTGTTGTTTCGTAGATTACGTGCTTGAGGTGGTCAATGACTCTGGTAACTTCGTCAGAATACACATTGCCGTAACAGAGGGGATGTTTCCCGGCCCAGTTGTCCTCGATGGTTGGGGCAATAGTCGGACCGATATTTTCGCGCTGCATGCCAATGAGATAGCTACGTTCATGATGAGACGATTCGTCGATGGACGTCGAGACTCGTCCGAAGATAGTCTATATGTGGGCGACCTTAGCACACTAAGCTTTTACGACTCGGAGGGGGAGACTCCATTCAAGAGCTATAGGTACGCCGCGTCCGGGTGCGGCGGTCTTCTGCTTTCCTGTGGTGATCCGGGAGACGATACTCTAATATATCACCTTTCTTCGGACAGAGTCACAGATCGTCTCTTTGTTGTATCGGCAGATCGTCCATTTTACCTTGAGAGAGATCGGGCCGATCGCGATTTGGGAAGGATAGTGATCACTTTTCTACCGACCTTAGACTCGTCTCAGGGATGATTCTACACCGTACTCATCCACTGCACCAGATCGTAGAAGAAATGTGACTTGGTTTGATATAATATCCGCAGAGGAACGAATGAGTAGAACCTGGATGCTGTGTGTCGCGCTCTTGTACGGTCGCATAGTACTTGCGGACACGGTAATCCGAGTGCTTTAGTCGCCGTAACGGGGGGGGGGGGCACCCACGCCGGCTGAGTGGCGCCGCGTCCGCTTCGGGCGCCGGCCGATACAACCGCAGGGCGGCGTAGTTGGCAACGGTCAACCGGGTTCGGTGATCAGGCGGGCGGCGAGCGCGGCCAGGGCGCGGCGTGAGTGCTTGATAGCGCCGCTGCCGGCGCCGGGCGCGGCCGGCAGGGCGAAGTAGCGTACCGGATGTTTGAAGCGTGCCAAGCGCGCGTCGAGGTGGGGTTCGAGGTCGGCGGGCGGCAGCGGTCCGCCGGCCACGCTGAGGAACGCCGCCGGGCGGTGGCCGAACTCCGGGTCCGGCACCGCTACGCACGTCGCGGCCAGCACCGCGGGATGTTCCAGTAGCGTCTGCTCCACCTCCTCCGGCTGGATGTTCTCGCCGCCGGAGATGAAGCGGGCGTCGCGGCGCCCGGTAACGGACAGGCGCTCGCCGTCAATCCGCCCCAGGTCGCCGCTGCGGAACCAACCGTCAGCGCCGGCCGCCGGCTTCAGGCCGCCGCCCTCGCTCTCCAGGTACCCCAGACACAGGGTGCGCCCGCCGAGAAGGATTTCGCCGTCTGCGCTGATCGCCGCCCGCCGGTGCGGGAGCAGCGGCGCGGACCCGGCAAAGGTTTCCTCCATGTCGCCCGGGCGCGTGGTGGCTACCTGCGATGCCAGTTCCGTGCAGCCGTAGGAGGCGCATACCGGCAGCCCGCGGTCGCGCGCCTCCCGCAGCAGCGCCGGGGAGAGGGCGCTGCCGCCGGTCAGTGCGGCGCGCAGGCGGCGGGTCAGCTCGGGCCAGGCCGGTATCTGCAGCAGGCGCCGGAGCTGGGTCTCCACCAGCGAGACGTGGGTGGCGGCCGGCAGCAGGCGCACGGCCGGGTCGTCGGCGCCCGAGAACGCCCCGCCGTCCGCGAACAGCGCGCAGGCGCCGGCGCTGAGGGTACGGAACAGGATGCTGAGCCCCGCCACGTGGTGCCGCGGCAGCGCGGCCAACCAAGTGTCCGCCGGGCCAAGCGGGATGTTGGCCGCCGAGCCGGCGGCGCTGTAGAGGTGGTTGGCAGCGCTGTGCACCACCGCCTTGGGGACCGCCGCCGAGCCGGAGGTGAACACCACGGTGGCCGGGCGGTGGATGGCAATGCGCACCGGGCCCCCGGCGGCCGCGTCCGGCGCCGGGGCCTGCCACACGGTGGCGCCGGTTTGCGCCAGCAGGCGGTCCCGTTCGCGCGGCGCGGCGCGCGCCGGCAACAGCACCGCCGCGGCGCCGGCCGCGAGCACCGCGAACAGGGTGACGGCCCAGGCCGGCGGATCAAGTTCGGCGGCCAACGCTACCCGCCGGTTCGGCGCTACCCCGGCGGCGCGAAGCTCGGCCACGGCGTGCGCCACTCGGCCCGCCCAAGTGCGATAGCTCAGTGTCTGCCCGCGCCACTGCAGCGCCGGGGAGTCGCCGTAGCGCTCGCCCAGGGCGGTAAGGTCGAGCATGCCGTCCGGCGCCAGCGCGCGCACCGGGTCGCCGGCTGCGGGGTTGCTCACGGAGCGGAGCTCAGCGCGCCAAGCAGCGCGGCCGCGGCGGCGCCGGCCAACAGCAGGAGCGCCTGCAGCAGGAGTACCTGGGCGGTGCGCGCCAGCAGCTCGTTGAGCGCCGGGCCGGCGGGCGTAGCGCGTAGCCGGGCGTTGAGGCGCAAGGCGGGCGCCAGCGCCAGAAACGGCAGCGCCGCCGGCCAGCGGGGGCCGCCGGAGTCGGCCAGCAGCAGCAGCGCGGGCGGCAGCAGCACGCCGGCCAGCAGCACGGCCAGGTACTCGGCGCGCGCGAAGCCGTCGCCGAAGCGGACCGCCAGGGTGCGCTTGCCGGCCTGCGCGTCGGTGGCGCGGTCGCGCAGGTTGTTCACCACGAGGATCGCGGTGGCCAGCAGCCCCGGCCCCAACCCGACGGCGAGCACCAGCGGCGGCAATGCCAACGCCTGCAGGTAATAGGTGGCGCCCACCGCTACCGGTCCGAAGAACACCAGCACCAGCAGCTCGCCGAAGCCGAGGTAGCCCAGCGGCCGCGGTCCCCCCGTATAGCTGACCGCCGCCGCCACGCTGGCCGCCAGCACCGCGGCCAGCGGCCAGCCGCCGCGCACCACCCCCAGCACGCCCAGCACGCCGGCGCCGGCGAACATGGCTACGGCGCCGCCCAGCACCTGGCGGGGCGCAATCAGGCCCGCCTGCGTCACCCGGGTGGGGCCGACGCGGGCCGCGTTGTCGGCGCCGTGGCGGGCGTCCGCCCAGTCGTTGTGCAGGTTGCAGCCCACTTGAATCAGCAGCGCGCCGGCCAGCGCCACCAGCGCCCACGCCGGCGCCAAGGCGCCGTGCCACAGCGCCAGCGCGCTGCCCGCAATCACCGGCCCGCACGCCGCCCACAGGGTGCGCGGCCGGATCGCCAGCCACCAGCGGCCCAGCGCGCTCTCGCTCACGGTCCCGGCTCCGGCCGTCTCACTCATCCGCCGCGTCCCCTACGTCTACAGGCGGTAGAGCTCGCCGAACTTACGTTCCAGATATTCCAGGAAGTAACGCGCGTCGAGCGGCTCGCCGGTCACGCGGCGGCAGACTTCGGTGGCGGAATAGACGCGGCCGTGGCGATGAATCCGCTCCCGCAACCAGCCCAGAATCGGCGCGAACTCACCGCGGCGCACCTGCTCCTCCCAGTCGGGAATATCGCGCGCCATGGCGGCGTGGAACTGGGCGGCGTACAGATTGCCGAGCGTGTAGGTGGGGAAGTAGCCGATCAGAAACATCGACCAGTGGATGTCCTGCAATACCCCGTCGGCGTCCCGCTCCGGCGCCACGCCGAGCAGGGCGAGCGACTCCTCGCGCCAGGCGGCGGGCAGATCGGCCACCTCCAGCTCGCCGTCGACCAGCCGCCGCTCCAGCGTGAAGCGCAGCAGAATATGGAGATTGTAGGTCACCTCGTCCGCTTCCACCCGGATCAGCGACGGCTGCACGGCGTTGACGGCGCGGTAGAAGCGCTCCAAGTCGACGTCCGCCAGCGCCGGGAAGCGCGGTTGCAGGCGCGGGTAAAAGTGTTCCCAGAAGGCGCGCCGGCGGCCGATCAGGTTTTCCCAGAAGCGCGACTGCGACTCGCAGATACCGAGCGAGGTGCCGTCGCCCAGCTCGGTGGTGGCCAGCTCCGGCGCCACGCCCAGGCCGTGCAGGCCGTGGCCGCACTCGTGGATGGTGCCGAAGATGGCGGCGCTCAGAAAGTTGGGATGGAAGCGCGTGGTGAGGCGCCCGTCGCGCGCGCCAAGGGTGGTGGAGAAGGGGTGCGCGGACACGTCCAACCGCCCGGTGTCGGCGCCGAACCCCAGGGCCGCCAACAGATGATCGCAGTAGGCGCGCTGCGCGGCGACGTCGTAATCGCGGTGCAACAGGCCGTCGTCCAGCGTCACCGGGGACGCCGTAATCCGCTGCAGCAGGTCCACCAGCGGCGGGCGCAGGTCGGCCAGCACGCCGCTCAGCTCCGCGGTCGTCATCCACGGCTCGAACGTGTCGAGCAGCGGATCGTAGCGGGTGTCGCGGAATCCCAGACAGTCCGCCTTCTCGCGGGTGAGCTGCAGCGTGCGCTCCAGGTCGGGGCGGAAGATGGCGAAGTCCGATTCGCCGCGCGCCTTGACCCAACTGGCGTGATTGACGCTGCCCTGGCGGGCGATGGCCGTCACCAGCTCCACCGGCAGCCGGGTCTCGCGGTCGTAGGAGCGGCGCAACTCGCGCACCAGCGCCCGGTCGCGCGGTTCCAGGCCGGCGCGCGCCTCGGCGGCGGCGATCAGATCGCCCATCTCGGCGGTGGTGCGGCGCCGGTGGACCTCCCCCTCCAGCAGCGCGAGCTGCTCGGCGCGCTCCTCCACCGCGCCCGGCGGCAGGTAGGTCTCCTGATCCCACTGCAGCAGCGCGGTCACGTGCTCCAACAGATGAATCTCACGGTCAAGCTGCCTGAGGCGGCCAAGCGGGTCGGGCCGGGGCCGGGAATCTTCCATGCCCCCATCATAACCGCTACCGGACGACCCGCGCCGCGGGCGGTCGCGCGGCGGCGCTGAGCGGCGTTTGGCTATTCGTCCGGGAGTTGAACCAGAAGCTCCTTGCCGTAGAGGGTCTGGCGCGCCCAGTACAGGTTGTCGAACTGGTCGTAACCGCGCCGGACCAGCTTTGCCCGGGCGGCTGCGCCGCTGCCTCCGCCGCCGCCCACGAACCTCACGGTCGGGGCAGTCCGGTAGCCGCTCCCCGGATCGGTGAGCGTCACCGACGTATAGCCTCTCCGTGTGGTCACCCAATAGCTCCTCATGCGCCTGCGCCTGCGGCGCGTGGTGGACGTAGGCGCATGTCCGGGCGTGAGTAGCGTCAAGAGGGCATCGGATGGTGCGTCGGCGGGGCAGAGCGGGAGCGCAGCACGACGGTCATACTCGCGTAACAGGGCGCGACAGCGCCTGCCGCGAGCATCGGGGCGGTCGCACTGGTAGTCAACGAAGTTGAACTTGAAGCGTGAGCGTCCAATCGGTATGATGCCGTCCCATGAAGTCCGTCACCGCGCTTGACGTGCGTAACAACCTGTGCCAGGCGGAGGAACGGCGGCGAGAGCTGCTGGCCAAGGCTCGGCGCATGCGGACTGAGGCGGAGTCTGCGGTCGATACCGTGGCGCTGCTGCGCCAGCTACGGGGCTACGCCGCCACGTGACGTACGTTCCGGATGCAACGGGGGCGCATAGGAGAAAGGTTCCCGGATTGTGTATCGGGCTCGCTGTCGTAGTGGTTTGCGGCACTCTTCTGAACGCATGTCCGCTTCACGTCGTAAACGGCCAGCCGTCCCCTTGTTGTGACCGGCAATTCTCCTTCGAGGTAGTCAATGACGCCACCGAGAGCGTGAGGATACGGCTTACAATGCTGGAGAAAGATGGCTACTTGTTGGGCCGTCCCGACATTGTTGAATTGAATGGCAGTGGCAGAACGACACTCCCAATGACTTGGTTCCACCTTGGAGGCAGGAAAGATTCACCCCAAGATAGTGTCCTTTCAAGGCATCTCGGGGCAGTGTATTTCTATTCCTCAGGCTCCGACGTTGCGTACCGGGGCTACGTCTATCTTGGATTCGGGTGTGACGTCAATTTGGCTGCCTGCGAAGATCCCGATGACGACACGTTGGTCGTTCATCGTTCGTCGGACGGGACGCCGGAGAGGCTGTTCGTGGAATCGCCGGATCGTCCGTTCTACCTTGAGAGGGATGAGAAAGACCGCGACTTGGCCAGGCTGGTGATCACCTTTGTCCCAAGCGAAACCTTGGGTTCGGACTGAGTTGAAGAGGCCGCCGCGGTCGGGTAGCCTGGGCTGATGGGGGAATCGACCGCTTATCCGCCGTTGGACGAGGTGCGCGGCAGCCTGCGGGTCGCGTGGTATCGGTCGCCGGTGGAGCCGGCCACGTTGCGCCGGCTCATGCAGCGCAGCGACCTGCAGGGGTGGCTGCAGGCCGGCGGCCACCTGGCGCTCGCGTTGGCCACCGGGGCGCTGGCGTGGTGGTGCTGGTCGCGGCAGCTGTGGTTCGGGTTCGCCGCGGCGCTGTTCGCGCACGGTACGGTCGTCAGCTTCTTTACCGGCGTGGCGCCGCACGAGTTGGCGCATGGCGCCGTGTTCCGCACCAAGTGGCTCAACCGCGTCTTCCTGTATCTGTACAGCTTGCTGAGTTGGTGGGACCCGTTCGACTACGGCACCAGCCACACCTACCATCACCGCTACACCCTGCATCCGGCGGGCGACCGCGAGAATCTGCTGCCGTTGCGGCCCACGGTCGGCCCCACCTTCCTGCTGCAGATGTTCACCATCAACCTGCTCACCCGCCCCGGGCGCACCTTCGGCAAGGGCGGCCTGATCTCCACGGTGGCGATCACCGTCCTGTCGGCGCTCGGGCTGGTCGGCTCAACCAAGGCGCCGATTCGGCAGTGGATCGCGGCGCTGCACGCCGACCAGCCCGCCGAGGCGCGCAAGTCTGCGTGGTGGTCGCGGGGCCAACTCCTGTTTCACGGCGCCATGGCGGCGGTGGGGATAGGCACCGGGCTGTGGATACTGCCGCTGGTCGTTTCCGCGGCCCCGTTCATCGCCAACTGGCTGGTCTACTTCGTCGGTCTCCCGCAGCACTGCGGCCTGCGGGAGAACGTGCCCGACTTCCGCAAGTGCACCCGTTCGATGAAGCTGGACCCGCTCACCACCTTCCTGTACTGGCGCATGAACTGGCACACCGAACACCACATGTACGCCGGCGTGCCCTGCTACCACCTCAGGAAGCTGGCGCGGCAGATCGCCGCCGACCTGCCCGCGCCGCGCACGCTGGCCGGCGCCTGGCGCGAGATGCTCCAAATCTGGCGCCGCCAGCAGGGCGAGCCCGGCTACCAGTACGACACCCCCCTGCCGCCGGCGGCGGACAGCATGGCGCGTGGCGGGCAGGGCAAGCTGGCGAGCTCAATCGGCGAACTGGCGCCCTCCGGCCTGCGGTAGCAGCCGGCCCCGCACCGGTTGGCGCGCTTAAGCGGCGGCCCGGCCACCGCCCCGCCGACGGTCACCCCCCTGCCGTCCGGCCGCACCGGTTGGCGCCGCCCTCAGCGGCGGTGGCCGGCGAGGACGGCGGCGAGCTGGCGCAGACTGGCGGCGCTGTGAGCGGCCGCGAACACGTCGACGAACGGGAGCGCGGCCTGCATGCCTCGGGTCTGCGGGCGGTATTCGGGGTTGCCGAGCAACGGGTTGAGCCAGATGACCAGGGCGGCGCGGCGCTGAATCTCCTCCATGCTCGCGCCGAGCAGCTCAACGTCGCCGGTGTCCCAACCGTCGCTGAGGATCGCCACCACCGTGCGCCGGTCCAGCGCGATGCGCCCAAACTGCTCCAGGTACTGCTGCAGCGAGACGCCGATGCGCGTCCCGCCGGCCCATTCCGGCACCGTGGCGGCCAGCCGGTCGAGGGCCGGCGCCATGCTGCGCCCGCGGAGCTGTTCGGTGACGCGGTGCAGGTTGGTGCTGAACACGAAGGTCTCGATGCGCCGGTAGGCGCGCTGAAACGCGAACATGAATTGGATGAGGAAGCGGCTGTAGAGGTCCATCGACTTGCTCACGTCGCAGATCAGCGCCAGCTTGAGGCGGCGCCGGCGGCGCTGCAGCAGGGCCAGCTCCAACAGCTCGCCGGCGCGCAGCCCGGCGCGTAGCGTGCGCCGCAGGTCGAGGCGCGAGCCGCGGCCGGCCGGCGCGTAACGGCGCGACAGGGAGCGCGCGAGCTGGCGGCCGATCAGCAGCAACAGTTCGGAGATGCGTTCCATCTCGCCGGCGTCGAGCTGCGCGAAGTCGGTGTGCGCCGGGACCTGCTGCGGACTGTAGGCGGCGGCGGAAATCTCGCGCTCGGAGTCGGGCGCGAGGTGGGCGGCAAACTGCGCGCTTTGGCGGGCGCGCTGCGGCAGCCGCGCCGGCGGCAGCACTCGTTCGCCCGGCGCCGGCTCCTCGTCGGCAAGCGCGGCCTGATCCTCCCAGTAAGTGGCGTAGCAGGCGTCGAACAACTCCTGCTCGGCGCGCGTCTTGGCGGTGGCGGCGCGCAGCGCGAGGCGGAACCGTTGCTGGTCATGCAGCCCCAGGGCCGCGGCGCGCAGCGCGTCGGCCTGCTCGCCGGTGCCGAGGCCGATGCCCGCGCCGCGCAGCAGCCGGCAGAAGCGCACCACGCGCGCCGACAGGGTGGCGCCGGCGGGGCCGGTGGGGCGGCTGCGGCCGGCTGCGGTCGCCGCGTTCACCGCGCCGCGCCCGGCCGCGCGCCGGAAAGGGAACCCGTGGCCGGCGCCGGGCCGCCGCGCATCGCAACGCCGGGAGCCGCGCTCACACTGCCCGCCCCGCTCACCCCGCCGCCACCCTCACCCCGCGGCCACGGCGGCCAGCATTTGCCTGGTCTGCCGGCGCACGTGGTCCACGTCGTCGCGGCTCTTGAACACCACGCCGAGCGTGGCGGCGACCACCTCTGCGTCGAGGCAGCCGCGATGCAGGGCCACCAGAGTCGCCGCCCAGTCCAGCGTCTCGGCCACCCCCGGCACCTTCTGCAGCGGCTCGCCGCGCGCCGCCGCCACGAAGCGGCAGATCTGTTCGGCGAGCGCGGCGTCGATGCCGGGAACCCGCCGCCGCACGATGGCCAATTCCTTGGCGTAGTCGGGATAGTCGATCCACAGGTACAGGCAGCGGCGCCGCACCGCGTCGGACAGCTCGCGGGTACGGTTGCTGGTCACCACCACGTAGGGCACGTGGCTGGCGCTCACCGTGCCGAGCTCGGGAATCGAAATCTGCCAATCGGACAGCACTTCCAGCAGAAAGGCCTCGAACTCCTCATCCGCCCGGTCCAGCTCGTCCACCAGCAGCACCGGACTGCGCGCCCGGGTGATCGCCTGCAGCAGCGGCCGCTTGAGCAGGTAGCGCTCGTCGAACAGCGCCCGCTCCCGTTCCTCCAGCGGCGTGCTCTCCCGCTCGCTCAGGCGGATGTGCAGCAACTGCCGCTTGTAATCCCACTCGTAGAGGGCGGTGCTGGCGTCCAGCCCCTCGTAGCACTGCAGGCGGATCAGGTCGGTGTCCAGGGCGCGGGCGAGCACCTTGGCGATCTCGGTCTTGCCCACGCCGGCGGGTCCCTCCACCAGCAGCGGCTTGCGCAGTTGCTCGGCGATGAGCAGGGAGGTGACGATGGTGTCGTCGCCGACGTAGTTCTGTTCCTCCAGCAGCGCCGCAATGCGGGCGGCTTCCTTGGCGGTGTCCATACGATGCTTTGCTCCGGTGCGGCAGGTCAGCGCAGCATACCGCAGATCAGCGCACCGGGGCGAGGCGATCGGGTAGGTCATGGACCTTGGGCGGGGCGGTTCTCGGAGCAAGGACGTTGCGGGTGTGGTATGCTGAGGGCCATGTCGTCGACTCTACTCAATGCCGCGCAGCGCGAGCAGTTTGCGGAGCAAGGCTACCTGGTGCTGCCGGAGGCATTTACCGCGGCCGAGGTGGCGCGCATGCGCGGCGAGGCGGACCGCATCCTGGAGCTGGTGATCAACTCCTCGCTGGCCTTGGGCCGGACCAGCGGGCGCCTTGATCTGGCGCAGGATGAGGCCGGGCGCCAAACGGTGCGCAAGATCCAGCCGGTCAACGACCTCTCTCTGTACCTGAGCGAGGTGGCGGCGGACGAGCGGCTGATCGGACCGATGCGCCAGCTCATGGGCGACGAGCCGGTGCTGATGGAGGAGAAGCTCAACTACAAGGAGCCGCTGCCGGAACCGCTGCCCGGCCTGCAACCTGGGCGCGCCGCCACGCACTTTCCCGTGCACAGCGACTGGGCGCACTACAAGGCGCAGGACTATCCGCAGAGCATCATCTCGTCGGCGGTGGCGATGGACGACAGCACGCCGGATTCGGGGCCGTTGCGGGTGTGGCCGGGCAGCCATGCCGCGCATCTGGAACATGAGCGGCTGCCGGACAACGAAATTCAGGTGCGCGCCGACCTGATCGACCTGCAGGGCGGCGAGGACGTGCTGGCGCCGGCGGGGTCGGTGATGCTGTTCCACGTGCTGCTCGTGCACTGTTCGCGCAGCAACCGCTCCGGGCGCCCGCGGCGGTTGATGATCTACAGCCACTTTCCGCAGGCCGCGGGCATCGGCTTCGACGTTCGCAACGGCCGCCGGCGGTTCACCGAGTCGCCGTTCGAGTGGGAGTACGCCGCCCGCCTGCTGCGCGGCGAGGCCGCCGCCACCTTTCAGGCGCCCGGTTTCTGACCCGCACCCGCCGGAGTGGCGGCGTTGCGACGGCCCGCCGGTTAGGGAACTATGCCAAGCGCGGCGCCGATGACGGCCGGCGCCCGCGCCTCGCTGCCGTGCCCGCGCAGATGCTCCGCCCACGATTGGAGGTAGTCTGCGAACGTCGGATCGTCCGCCGGATTCCAGCGGTTCAGGCAGGCGCAGTCGCGCCAGAGAGTGGAGTCGGCCTGGAACGCAGGCAACAACAGGACGGCTACCGCACCGCACGACTCGCGCTTGTACGGGTCCGCTTCCAACGCGCTGACGCTTGCCAAGAACCACTCCCTGGAATCGCCTGAGCCGATCCGGGGAAACCGGTCGGCGACGGTACGCGCGTAGGTGCGATGATTCGGCGCGAACTCGGCGGCGCCCAGAACGTAGTCTGGCGGCTCTTCTGTCCAAACGGCTGCCAATCGGTGCAGGACGAACAGCGACGCGAGCGCGCAAAGACTCTCCTCGAGCCAGCGGTGCTTGTGTTCTTTGTAAACGTCGAAGTTGGTCATTACGTGACACAGCTCGTGCGAAAACTGGTAGACGTACTGGCTCCAGTAGCGATCGCGCGCACTGAGTCTGACCTGGTAGGGGCGTTGGTCATGAAACACCTGCGGGGCCATGCGCCACGGGGCTACGCAAATCGGAGCATCGGGCGCGCGCCCGAACGCTTCGATCAGAACTTCCGCGGCGGACGTCAGCACCGCGTGTATCGTGCGCAGGCTGGTCGCTCCCCAGTTGCCGTTCTCGACGGTCACCAACGCGGACGCAGTCGTCACCATCACTCTGTTCCCGCAACCTTGGGCGATGCGGCCAAGTCGCCGTTTGCCCCGCCGTCGCGGCGCAGCAACGTGCGGCGAAAGTCGGAAATATCCCGGCAGATCCAGCCGTCGGCTTGCAGGGCGGCGCGCCGTCGCGCCGGGAACCGCGGCGAAAAGAGCGCCAGTTCCCGGCGCCATTCCCGGAACCGGCTTCCCTCACGGGTGGCGAGAAAGCGATCCACGTGGCCGCGAAACGCCGCCAGGGAAGCCGCGTCGTGCTTGTCGGCGCTCCGCTTGCATGACCCGAAGCGCACCAGCCGTACCTCGTCGTTCCAGGCGATGAAGTCGATCTCCACCGAACCGCGTGCGCCGGGCGTGTTGCCCGGCCGGTTCCAGTAGCCGCGCGCGCGGTCGGTCAGCGGAAAGTCGGCGGCGCCGGCGCGGGAGGCTTCTTCGCTCGCCTCCCGCACCAGCCGCTCGAACGCGTGCCCTTCAAGCGTGCTGAGCCGCGGCAGCAGGCGCTCCGCCACGCGGGCGGACGGTTCGATCCGCGCCGCCTGGCAGGCCGGTTGCAGTGCGCTGAGCCACGCGCACAGAAAGGGGTCGGCAACGACGTAGCGGGCGCGGCGCTGCCGCTCGTGGGCGAACACCGGGAGCTGCCGTTCGATGAGCCGCAGGTCCTGCGCCAGGGCCTTCAGGTAGGGCCCGGCGCTCGTCAGGTCCGGCAGCGCGTCCCGCAACTCTCCGTGCGTACAGCTTTTCCGTTCCGCCACGACGCGCAGTATGGCGAGGTAGTTGCGGTGCAGCTCCCGCCCAAGCAGGCCGTCACCTTCCTCGCGCAACGGCGAGTCGGCGCGTAGAAAGAGCTGCTCGCATACCTGCCGCGCCCACGGTTCCCATGCCGCGATGGCGTCCGATCCGGTCGCCTCGGCGAAGTGACGCCAGAACTTGGGCACGCCGCCGAACAGCGTCCAAAGGGTGAGGGTGCGCTCCGGGGGCTCGGCGCCGTGGTCGCCGCATACCTCGAACACCGTGCGGAGGTCCCACGGGCCGAGCGTCAGATCGAAGGTCGTGCGCCCGAACAGGGGCGCCCGCCGGTCGTCGAGCAGCGCCTCCATCTCGGTCTGCACCGAGCCGAGCAGGACCAAGCCGCCCGGCGTGTCCCGGTCCTGCAGCCGGTCGACCTGCATCTGCAGGAGCGACGGCAGGCCGCGCAACGGTCCCTGATGGCAGACCTGGAATTCGTCGAGGACGACGACCGTGCCCGCCGCGCACAGCGAGCCGACGGCCGCGGCCACGTCCGGCAGCCCGCGGATCGCACGTGCTCCGTCGATCTGATCCTCCAGGCCAGCTTCCCGCACCGCGCTGCGGAACACCGCAGCGAAGTCCTGGGGGCTGCTGTCGGGGAGCTGAACCAGTAGCGTCCTGCGGCCGCCCGGGCCGTCGGCCTTCAGGGTATCGAGCGCCTGCTGGATGAGCGCCGTCTTGCCGATTCGCCGCCGCCCGCGGATGGTACCGAAGAACCAGCGCCCGCCGCGCATCCGTTCCAGAAGCGCGCCCAGCTCCTCCTCCCGCCCATAGAAGGTCCACCGCGCCCCCACGCCAACAAGGTAACAAGTTTTCCAATACCGTCAACCGCCGCAACCGACCTGTGGGCCGCTACGCTGTGACTGCCGGCCCGATGGATGGCCCGCGACAGGCGGACGAGACGACGACGATCACAGACAGACAGACTTGACCGACTCTCCGGCATGATGCATATTGATAGGGTCCCAGCGTCTCCCGGAATATCTACCTAGGTTGGAGCGTGGGCTAAATAGAGGGTCCCTGCGGGGACCCTCCTATATTGCGAGTGCTACTTGTGAGCGTTGCCGTCTTCGTGGACGCTGGCTACCTATATGCTGCCGGCTCGTCCGCCATCTTCGACCGCAGACTACCTCGAGAACAGGTACGACTCGACGCTTCGGCCGCCATTAACAAACTGAAAAAGGCGGCTCGGGAGAGAACCGACGGGGCGAAGCTGCTGCGCATCTACTGGTACGATGGCGCACTGGTGCGGGAACTATCGGACGAACACAGACGCATAGCACATACCGATGACGTAAAGCTACGTCTCGGAGTCGTTACTCCCTACGGCAAGCAGAAGGGTGTCGACTCCCTGATTGTCACCGATCTGATCGACTTGGCACGTAATCGCGCTATTTCGGACGCCGTCCTACTTTCGGGAGACGAGGATACGAGAATTGGCGTACAGATGGCCCAAAGCTTCGGCGTCCGCCTTCATCTGATAGGAATTGAACCGCGCACCCAGAACCAATCATCGGCTCTCATGCAGGAGTCTGATACGACTGTCGAGTGGAGCAAAGCGGAAGTCGGAACGTTCCTGGCCCAAAAGAAGGGATTTGCCGTTGGCGATAGAATGGCACAGGACGAAGAGTCGGTCGATACGGACGCTCGCACCCGGAGCATACTCGCCGAGTGTGTGGTCAATTTCGTTGAAGATCATTCAGTAGAACTGGCCGGGATCCAACCGAACACTCAGATTCCGCATGAGTTGGACCGCAAGTTGCTTGGGACCTGCGGAGCACGTTTGAAGCGATGGCTGAACGAGCCGGAAAAACACTATGTCCGCAACGAGATAAGGAAAGCGGGTACGATACGAACGGCGCCAAGTTGACCTCCGGGCTGCCGACGCTACTGCTACCCGACCAGCGGGGCGCCGCGCAGGAAGGCGGCCAATGAGCGGTGGTTGACGCCGGCGAAGTCGGCCGGTTGGTAGGGGTCGAGGGTGAGCAAAATTCTCGGGTAGGCGTCGGGGGCCGCGGCGAAGGCGCTCAGTTCGCGGTCGATGGTGGCGCGGGAGTCGAGCAGGTAGGCGACCTGAACGTAGCGCCGGCCGGCGCTGCTCTCGGCCACGAAGTCGACCTCCCGCGCGCCGGCCACGCCCACCGTCACCCGGTAACCGCGGCGCCGGAGCTCCAGGTAGACCAGGTTTTCCAGGACGCCGCCGATATCGCTTTCCCGGTAGCCGACGATTCCGTTGCGCAGCCCGACGTCGCCCAGGTAGTGCTTCTGGTTTACCTGCAGCAGCTTGCGGCCGCGCAGCTCCTGGCGCGGTACGGCGTTGAGCAGGTAGGCGTCACCGAGGTGGGAAAGGTAGTTGAGCACCGTGTCGACGGCTGCCGAGCGCCGCTGGCTCTTGAGGAAGTCGGCGATGCGTTTGGCCGACACCGGGCTGCCGACGCTGTCCACCGCGAACCGCGTGATCGCCTCAAACAGCGCGACGTCGCGGATGCGATGGCGGCGGATCACGTCGCGGATAAAGATCGTCCACGATCACCACCCGCGGCTCGCCCGGCCGGGTGGCGCCATCCACCAGGTCGGTCAGGTCGCGCGCCGAGCGCACGTGGTCGAACTCCAGCGACTCCATGTCCACGTAGACGACCTGGCGCTCGCCTCGCAGTAACGCGGCGAACTGGCGCAGCAGCACGCTCTTGCCCACCCGTCGCAGCCCCACCACCGCGGTAATCACGGGGGCGTCAAGAAACTGCCGCAGCCGGGTGAGATAGTGCGGGCGCGCAATCTCGATCACACTTCGAGTATACCCGAATTGATCACGTCAATCGCACCCAATTTCGATTATAAGCCGGCGCCGATTCCTCCTCCTGCCGCGCCCGCGCGCGGAGACCTGCGCCAAACCACGCTCACTCGCGCCAGATCAACAGCACGCCGAGCGCCTCCTGCGGCGCGCGCCACAGGAAGTCGTACGCCTCTTTGGCCCTGGTGTAGGGAAAGCGATGGGTGATCATGCGCTGCGCCCGGATTTCGCCGCGCGCGATCATGGCCGCGGCGCGCACCGCGATCTGCGACAGCGGTTCCTCCACCAGGATGCCGGCCACCAGACGGCGGTGCATGATCTTGGCCGAGTGCAGCGGCAGCGGGCGTTGCTGGTAGGCGGCGATGAGCTGGATCGTGCCGCGGCGGCGCACCATCTCCTGGGCCTGCTCGAACGAGCGCACGCCGTCGTAACCGCCCACGCAGTCGATCACCAGGTCCGCCCCCGTCCCATCGGTCAACCGCGCCACCGCCGCGACCGGGTCCTCCTGCGCGGGGTCTATCACCAGGTCGGCGCCCAGCTCGCGCGCCAGCTCCTGCCGCAACGGGAGCGGATCGACGGTCACGATGCGCGCCGGCTGATAGCCGCGCAGAATCTGCAGCATCAGGCTGCCCACCACGCCCTGACCGAGAATCACGATGGTGTCGCCGCGGCGGGCGCCCGACGACGCCGCCCAGGCCACCGCCTCCATCGCCAGCCGCAGCAACGTCCCCTGCTCGCAGCTCACCCCCTCCGGCAGCGGCATCAGCCGGCCGTCGCTGGAGTCGACGTCGCCGACCGCGTATTGGGCATGCGGCGCGGTCACGAACACGCGCTGCCCGGCCCGGTACTCGGTCACCGCGGCGCCGACCTGCTCCACGGTCCCGGCCAGCGAGTAGCCCATGATGCGCGCCGGCACCGCCTCTTCCTTGACGTAGCGCCGGAACAGCTCCGAGCCGCGGCTGATCAGCGTCGCCTCGGTGCGCACCAGCACCTGCCGCGCGCTGATCTCCGGGCGCGCGGCCTCCTGCAGTTGGATGTTGCCGAATCCCTCCGGTTTGACGATGCGGATCATCGCGCCGCCCTGCTCATCCCGCCGCCCTGCTCATCCCGCCGCCTGCCATCCGCCAACCCTACCACGGTTCCGCCGTGCCGATGGCCGGCCGCGGGTGGTGGGGTCTCCACGCCGCGGCGCCGACGGCCTGCGGCGGGTAGCGGGCTTTGCCGCCCCCCGGCGGTCAAGCCGCGGCGGTTCAGCGGTCCACGCGGCAGACCACCAGGTACTCCGCCACCGGCCGGCGCACCGAGCGGCCCGCTCCGTTCCCGAACACCGGGTACTCCCGGGTCGCTACCGTGGTGGTCCCGCGCGCGGCCAGCGCCGCCGTCAGATCGCCCAGCGGGATGATCCCTTCGTTGCCGTAGCTGACGGCGATGACGCGGGCGCGGACCTTCCCGATCAACTGCTTGAAGGCGGTCAGGGCGGTGCCGCGCCGCGAATACGCGCTTTTCAGCGCTTCGCGCTCGAACTTCATCGTCTTGCCGCTGAGCGCCGGTTTCTGCCAGGAGGCGATGTTTTCCAGCACGTGATAGCAGTCCACGTAGTGGCGTTCGGTGTAGGGCGGATCCAGGTAGACCACGTCCGCTTCGTGGCCGCCGGCCACGGCGTTCAGATCGGCTTGCAGCACGGTCGCGCCCGCGGAAAAGCGGAACGCGGGCATGCGCAGGCGCAGGCGGCGGTACGCGTTGGAGTCCACCAGGTGGCGCCCGCCGCGGTCGTAGCTATCGGCCCCCAGGTTCTTCAGGTAGGCGTCGTATTGGCCGACGGTGTTGGCCGCCTTGTCCGCGGCGAACAGGAGGCTGGTGACCAGTACGTGGCGTTCCTGTTCGCTGCAGTCGCCGGCCCGGTACCGCTGCTCGATCCGGTCGCGGATTGCGTCGATGAGCGCGGCATTTTCGGGGGTAAAGTAGCGTCCGCCGTAGTGCGCCGCGGCGTAGCCGGGCGCGGGCGGCAGGCGGTTCAGGTCGCGCAGCGCGGCGGCGAGATAGTCGATCCGCACGTTGGCTTGGCGGGAGGCGAAGAAGGTGCGGTTGATCGCGTAGTTGCTCGCCAGGTTGTCGATCAGGGTGAGGCGGTTGGTGTACGCCCGCATTCGCTCGGCGACTACGCCGCTGCCGGCGAAACCGTCCAGGAACGACCCGATGCCGCCGGCGGCGCGCCGGATCTCGCCTTCGATAAAGTCAAGCAGCCGCGCCTTCGAGCCCAGGTACTTTCGATTCCGCAGCGAAACGGCGCCGTGCTCATCCAGCGCCCGGAGCATCCTCGGATCGTGGTCGGCGAACAGTTCTTCAGTAAATGGGATGGCGCATCGTAGCAGCGACGCCGGCGGTGCGGCTATACTCAGGTTCATGCGGAAGGATGGCGGCGGGATCAAGGCTCTGTTGTTCGACGTGTTCGGGACGGTGGTGGACTGGCGGAGCTCGGTGATTCGCGCGGCCGTGGCGTTCGGTGAGGCCACCGGCGTCGCCGCGGACTGGGCGGCGTTGGCCGACGCCTGGCGCGGCAAGTATCAGCCCTTCATGGACAAGGTGCGCACCGGGGAGTTGCCGTGGACCCACCTGGACGCGCTGCATCGGCTGGCTCTGGAAGAGCTGCTGGCGGAGTTCGGCATCGAGGGCGCCGGCGAGGCCGCCAAGGCGGAACTGAATTGCGCCTGGCACCGGCTGGAGGCGTGGCCCGACGCGCCCGCAGGATTGGCCCGGCTCAAGGCGCGCTACGTCATAGCCGCGCTGTCCAACGGCAACGTGGCGATGATGACCAACCTGGCGCGCTACGCCGCCCTCCCCTGGGACTGCATCCTGGGCGCCGAGTTGGCCCGCGCCTACAAGCCCGACCCGAAGGTCTACCTCACCGCCGTGGAACTGTTGGGATTGCAACCGGAGCAAGCGATGATGGTTGCCGCCCACCCCGGCGACCTGCGCGCCGCCGCTGCCCTGGGCCTGAAGACCGCGCTGGTGCCCCGCCCTCTGGAACACGGCCCCACCGCCGCCGCCGAGCCGCTACCGGCCCCCCCCTTCGACCACGTCGCCCCCGACCTCCGCGCCCTCGCCGCCCGACTCGAAGCCTGACGCCTCACTCCGGGCCGCGCGCTACTCGTCCGCTTTTCGGATTACATGCCCCACGTCGTGATCGGCGGGCCGCCGGCCGCAGGTTCGCGGCGGAACAGCTTTTGCTCCCACGGCCGGTCCGGGGTGCGGTCGAAGATCACCAGGTGCCCCTCGGCGGCGCCGCAGCGGTCCAGGTAGGCGCGGGTCTGCTTGAGCCCGTCGCTGATGGTCCGCTCCAGGCCGCCGTGCAGCACCTTGCACTCGATCACCATCTTGCGCTGCCGGCCGCCCGGCGGAGCGGAGGCCGGCCACACGATCAGCAGGTCGGTGCGCATCCGGCCCAGGCCGTACTCCCGTTCGATTCTGCCGCCGCTGTTGACGATGCGCTGCAGGAACGCCTGCAGCAGTAGCTGCGGGCCGGCTTCCCGGTACTGGAAGCGTTCGATCCAGTGCTCGGAGTGTCCGCGAAAGAACTCCCGGAACGCGGCCAGCAGGTCGGCGAGCAGCAGGTTGCCGGCGGCGTCCACGTACCAGGCGGGGTCGTGCGTCAGCGTTTCCTGCCGGTCCAAGGTCAGGTCGCGCGGGATTACCTCGCGGTAGATCGGGTTGGCGATGCGCAACGGCGCGTTGCGCGCCACCAGGCCCAGGTCACGCACGTACTGTATGTCGTCGGTGCGTACGTCGGGGTCGGCGTCGCCGCTCAGCAGCGGGGCGATCACCCGGTGCACGCGCTCCTCCTGCAGCTTGTCGGTGAGCTGATCCAGGTGGGTGTCGCGGCGCAGGATCAGTTGCTCGCGCGCCCGCTGAATCGCGTCCGCGGTGAGCGGCCGGCTGCGGTCGCGGCCGGCCGGATCGCGTTCGCTGGCCTGACGGGCCAATGCGTTAACCAGCCACGGTTGGCCGGCGGTCAGCTCCCAGACTGCCTGCTGCGCCTCCTCCGTCCACTGCTGGCCGGTCTCCGTAGTGTGCTGGCTCAACAGCGCGCGCACTTCGGCCGCCGCAAAGTCCCCTATCCGCAACGACTCAGCCTTGACGTTGAAGGCGCTGCCGCCGGTGATGATCTGGTTGGTGGCGCCGGAGCGGATGCGATAGTCGCGCACGTCCCGCACCCCGCACAGGATCACGCTCTGCGGGAAGCGGCGCGGGCGGTGCGCGTAGCCGGTGCGCAGTTGCCGCAGCACGGCGATCAGGGTGTCGCCGATCAGGGCGTCGATCTCGTCAATCAGCAGCACCAGCGGCGTGGGGTCCGCCGCCGCCCAGCGAGCCAACACGCTGCGCAGGCAGTTGTGCGGCCCCGCCCGTTCCAATACGGCAGGCCAGATTTCACCCGGCAGAGGGTCGCTTAGCGTGACCTCCGCCTCATCGGCAATCTCGTTCAGGATGGCGCGCATGGCGGCGGCAACGTCTTCTCGCGCGGACTGGCCGCTCTCCACGTTCACGTAGAGGCAGCGGTACGCGCCGCTGCCGTTCAGTTCATCGACCAACGCCAGCAGGGCCGAGGTCTTGCCGGTCTGGCGCGGCGCGTGCAGCACGAAGTAGCGCTCGTCCCGAATCAGGGCAAGCAGTTCCTTCTGATTCATCCGGCTCAACGGCGGGATGCAGTAATGTTTCTCCGGGCGCATCGGACCGGCGGTGTTGAAAGAACGCATCGGCGTCAGTATCTCACGTCGTCGCCGGCTACATGCCCCACGTCGTGGTCGGCGGGCCGCCGGCCGCAGGTTCACGGCGAAACAGCTTCGCGTAGACACACCGGTAGGCGCCCTCTGCGCCGCCGTTGAGCAGGTCGCGAAGCGCCAGCAGGGCCGAGGTCTTGCCGGTCTGGCGCGGTGCGTGCAGCACGAAGTAACGCTTTTTCCGAATGAGGGTGAGCAGTTCGCCCTGTTTCATTCCGCTCAGGGGCGGGATGCAGTAGTGGTCATCCGGGTCCATCGGACCGGCGGGGTTGTAGGAACGCGTCGCGCCGCCCAGGTCGTGCATGGTGAGCATGGAGCATATCGGATAGTTCCGGTGATGCAACCGGTGGTAGACGGCGGCGGGCGGGTGTGCGACTCTCACGACCATCGGACCATCATCATGATTGAGATTGCGAGGCACGAGATTGCGGGCGTTCCCTGCATCGTGATGCGCGACCGGCGGGTGGGCGCCGCCCCGGTGGTCGTCCACTATCATGGCTGGCGGGGCAGCAAGGGGAGCGTCGCGAACCCCGATCAGTCGCTGGTGCAACTGGCGTCGGCCGGGTTTCTGATCGTGGCGCCCGATTGTTACGAGCATGGTGAGCGCGCCACCGACGCTTGGTTTCGCGCCGGTTTCAACGGCTGGGCGTTCGTGTGCCAGGCGATGGACCGGACCCGGCGGGAGGCCGCGGCGCTGCTGGACGCGGTCATGGCCTTGCCCGAAAGCGCGCCGCACCGGCCCCAGGTTACCGGTACGTCGATGGGCGGGCTGATCGCGCAGATGGTGTTCGCCGAGAACGAGGCATACGCCGCCCTGGTTTCGGTGGTCGGACGCTCCAGTTTCTTCCAGGCCGACGACTGGTGCCGGCAGGCCCAGCGGGGCACCTGGTGCGACGCCTGGTGCGCCGACCACGCCACGCAATCGCATCCCGACCGCTTTACCGGCCGTCCGCTGCTGTTCATTGACGGCGGTCTGGATACCGACTGCCCCGCCGCCACCAACGCGGAGACGGTGCGGCTGATCAACGCGGCCGGCGGCTTGGCCGAGCAGTTCGTGGACCGGGAAGCCGGCCACGCCTTTTCGCCGAGCATGCGGCGGAAGTTCGTTGACTGGGTGGTCGGCCACGGCCAACCGGCGGCCCGGTAACCGGAGAAACCGGTAAGCCGGGTAACCGCCGAACGCCGCGAACGGCAACCGCATGACCGCAACCGCCGCCGCATGACCCCCGCCGAAGTCGCCCAACGCCTCGCCGCCCCCGGTGGGAGGGCCGCGGATGAGTGACGCGCGGCTGATCGAGCGCTGGCTGCCGATTGGGGCGCTCGGTATCGAGAGTATCCGCGAGCGGACGCCGATGACGCCGTTTCCGGCGCCGAACCGGTTGCACGTGTGGTGGGCGCGGCGACCGCTGGTGGCGGCGCGTGCGGCGGTACTGGCGTCGCTGCTGCCGGCGGCCGCCGACCGGGATCGGTTTCTGCGCGTGTGCGGCATTCACGGCGATCCGGTGGCCACGCGGCGCAGGATTGATGCGGCCAAGCGGTCCGGAAAACATCTCGGAGCGAATCCTTACGGCTACAAGCGGGCGTTCTCGTATCTTCCCGACGAAGCGGACGTGAAGTGGATCGAGACCTGTCTGGGGGAGTCGCTAGCGGGGTATTCGATACTGGACCCGACGGCCGGCGGCGGCAGCATCCCGTTCGAGATCGAGCGGCTCGGCGCGGCGACGCTTGCTAATGACCTGAACCCGGTGGCGGCGTTGCTGCTGGAGGCGACGGTGGATTGGCCGCGGCGCCACGGGGCAGCTGTGCTGCAGGAATTCGAGAAGCTGGCGTCCGACTTCATCCGGCGGGCGGAGCCGAAGTATGCGGGGGTGTTTCCGGCGGAAGCGGAGGGGGTGCGGGTCGACGGCTACCTGTGGGCGCGGACGGTGGAGTGTCCGTATTGCGAGGGGCGGGTGCCGCTGGCGCCGAATTGGCGGCTGGCGCCGGACGGAACGGGGGTGCGGCTGGAACCGCAGGCGGGCGGCGGACCGGGAGAGGCCGGAAGGGTGTGCGGGTTCCGCATCGTGCGGGGGGCGCGGGAGCACTCGGAAGGGACGGTGGCGCGGGGGCGGGCGGCCTGTCCGTGGCCGGATTGCGGGCGGGTGATCGGCGGGGAGGAGATCAAGGCGCAGGCGCAGGCCGGGCGGATGGGCGAGCAAGTGTACGCGGTGGCCTACAAGGAGCGGGTAATCGTCGAGACGAAGACCGGGCGCCGGCGCGAGAAGTGGGTGCGCCGTTACCGCGCTCCGCGCCCGGAGGACGACAACACGGCGGCGATCGCGGAACGGCTGGAAGAGAAGTTGCCGGAGTGGGACGCTTATAACCTGATCCCCACTGAGCAGATTCTTGACGGTACCAGTACCGCCACGCCGCTCCTCTACGGGATACCGCGGTGGCGGGACCTGTTCTCACACCGGCAGCTCCTGTGCCACGGAATCGGTGTGGAGGTGTTTCGGGAGCTGCTCGAGGTCGATCGCGCGGCCGGCGCGATTACGCCGTTGCGGCAGGCCGCTTACGGCTACCTAGCGCTCTCCCTCGACAAGCTGCTCAACTACAACTCTCGCATGTCGGTCTGGACACCGGCGCGAGCAGTGGTCGCCAACACCTTCAACCGGCACGACTTCGCGTTCTGCTGGTCCTATGCCGAAATGGCGCCACTGATTACCGGCCTCGGGTATGATTGGGCGCTCGGAGAAACCGCCAAATGCATCAAGGAACTTGTGGCTCTGTGCGCGCCGGCCGGCGGCGGCCCGGGCAATCTGTTTGCGGGTCACCAGACGGATCGCCCGCCGGTCACCGTCACCTGCAAGTCCGGGGACGCCCTCGACCACGTCGCGGCCGGCAGCATCGACGCGGTGGTGATGGACCCGCCCTACTACGACAACGTGATGTACGCGGAGCTGTCGGACTTCTTCTACGTGTGGCTCAAGCGCACCGCCGGGCAGGTCTTTCCCGAGCTGTTCCGCCTCCGCCTCACCGACAAGGAGAGCGAGGCGGTCGCCAACCCGGCGCGGTTCAGGGATGAAGCGGGGGCCGGTGGCGCCGGCGCGCGGGCGCTCGCCGGACGCGACTACCAGGAGCGGATGCAGTGGATCTTTGAGGAGATGCGGCGGGTGCTGAAGCCGAACGGGGTGATGACCTTGATGTTCACGCACAAGGCGACCGGCGCCTGGGACGCACTCACCGGCGGGCTGATGGAGGCGGGGTTCGCCATCACCGCGTCGTGGCCGATCAACACCGAGGCGGAGGGGAGCCTGCACGTGCGCAACAAGGCGGCGGCCAACAGCACGATCTTCCTGGCCTGCCGCCCGCGCACCGCCGAGCGCCAACCGGACGCAGAAAACGTCTACTGGGAGGACATCGAACCGCGCGTGGCGGACGCGGTGCGGGAGCGGGTAGCGGAGTACCAGGCCGCCGGCATCCGCGGCGTCGATCTGTACCTGGCGTGCTTCGGCCCGGCCCTGGAAGAATTCTCCCGGCACTGGCCGTTGACGCGCGGCCGGCCGCGCCCGAAGCCGCAGGAGGAAGGCCGGCGGCGGGGCCGGCAGCCGGAGTTGCCGGAGGCGGAGCCCGGCCTCTACGAGGTCACCCCGGAGGACGTGCTGGACACCGCGCGGCGGGAAGTGAAGCGCTGGCGGCTGGAGCAACTGACCCACCGGCGGGCGAACGCCGACCTCGATCCGCCTACGGCGTTCTTCGTGCTGGCGTGGGACGCCTTCGGCGCGCCGGCGTTCGCCTACGACGAGGCGCTGCGGCTGGCGCGCGCGGTGGGCGTGGACCTGGACCGGGAGGTGGTGGGCCGGCTGGCGGAGAAGAAGGGCAGCGAGCTGCGGTTGTGGGACTCGGCGCGGCGGGCGGCGGCCGGCACGCTCGGGCCGAAGGACGGCTCGCGCGGGATGATCGACGTTCTGCACCGCGCCGCTGACCTGGGGCGCACCGCCACGCTGGGGGACGCCCGCGACATGCTGAACGAAAATCTCGGAGCGCGGGAGCGGTCATTTCTGGCGGCGCTGGAGGCGGTGTTGGAGGTGCTGCCGGTGACCAGCCACTGGACGAAGATTGATCTACCGAGCGAGGCGGCGCCCGCCGGAGACGACTTCGATGCGCTGTACCATCTGATGCGGCTGGCGTACGGCGACCGGATCGACGAACCGGAGCAACTCAAGCTGTGGCAGGATGACGCGGCGGACGCCGCCGCCTGACGGTGCTGACTTCGGCGCCGCAGTCGTAGCCCGCCGTCTTCTTCTACTGGTGTGGTCCTGCAGGAGATCGCCGAGTTCCTTGCAGATTGACGCGGCCCCCGTTGGTGCGCGCTGGCAGGACCATGTCAGCTCCGGGCGCCGCTCCGGCGCGTACTGCGGTACATGGGCGGCGCGCCAGCCTGCCTGGCGCGCCGCCGCCGCAAAGTCCGCAAGCGGTCCGTCACGACCACCGCGCGGGCGGGGTCGAACCGCTACCGCTGGTCGCCACCCCGGCCGTTGGACTGTTCCCGCCGCAGGAGTTGGGCTACGTCGGCCTTCCCGGACTCCTCCAAGAACTGGATGGTCTCCCGGATGGCTTCCTGGCGCCCTTGCCGGATACCCTCCCGGATACCCTCCTGATGCCCCTCCTGGCGCCCTTCCTGATGCCCTTCCAGGCGCCCCTTCTTGCGTCCTTCCTCCACGGCCCTCTCGCGATTGAGTTTCAGCAGCAGCGCTGTGCCTCCCATGATTCCTCCCTCCACGGCGATCATGAGCGTGACGACCGCCGGCATGTACTTGTTCAACAAGTCGGGGTAGTACCCGAATATCTCCCCGATGCTATCCCAGGACCTGACGATGGCAACCACTAGCAGGATGCTTGCCGCTATCGTGAATACGAACAGGTATCCCGGAAGCCGCTGCTTCGCCACCCCCAGGATGGATGCCCTGTCGTCCTCCCCGGCCTGCCGTGCCTGATCTTCCTGCCCGTCGGCGTCCGACATTGGTTCCTCCCGGACGCCATCCCACCGCGAGCCCTTGAGATTGCCGATACCGATGTTACCGGATCGGATGGCTGGGTGTCGCCTTGCCCAGGCGGCGGCCTGCCTGCCGCCGCCGCCTGCCGCCGCCGTCCACCGGCCATGCACGTAGGTGGCCGCCGGGGTGGTCTGGCGTCGGATGAAGCGTCCTCTGACACCTGAGACAACGCGCGCGCGTCACCGGCGCTTTAAATCCGTGCACGAAAAACTGAAGGGGGGGGCGCAAGTAAACGCTCAAGGGGAGGCTGCCGAGGTGGCGGCGGTGCCGGAGCAGCGGCCCGATTACAGGTGGTGAAGCTGGCGGATGGGGCGCGGGAAGAATTCCCCGGCACTGGCCGCTGACGCGCGGCCGGCCGCGCCCGAAGCCGCAGGAGGAAGGCCGTCGCGGGGCGGCCGGCAGCCGGAGTTGTTGGAGGAGCCCACCGTCCTCTATGAGGTCACCCCGGGAGGACGTGCTGGACACGGCGCGGCGGGAGGCGAAGCGCCGGAGGTTGGAGCAACTGACCCACCGCCGGGCGAACGCCGATCTGGACGCCGCCGCCTGACCCGGCTACCGCTGCCGGCGGTAAAGCGTTATGGTGCGGTTACCAATAAGGAGGCATAAGGGTTTTGGCACTTCGAGTGGGCATCCTCGGCTGCGGGCGCATGTCGCGCCACCACGCCAAGCGGATCCTGGCGCACCCGGACGCGGAGCTGGCGGCGCTGTGCGACGTATCTACCGGCATCATCGAGAACTGGATTGCCGAGTATCTGGCCGACGAGCTGGCGGGCGTCGCGCCGCCGCCGGCCTACGACGACGCCGCGGCCATGTACCGCGCGGCGGGTCTGGACGCGGTGGTGATCTCCACGCCGCATACCGCGCACTTCGCGCACGGCAAGCAGGCGTTGGCCGCCGGCTGTCACGTGTTCATGGAAAAGCCGATGGTGACCGCCACCGATCAGGCGCGGGAGCTGGAGCGCCTGGTGGCGGAGTCGGGCCGCATCCTGGTGGTGGGCTACAACACGCCGAGCACGCCGCCGTTCCGCTACCTGCGCGAGGTGGTGCGTAGCGGCCGCCTCGGCAAGCTGGAGTTGGTGAACGGCTACCTGTCGCAGAACTGGCGCCGCACCACCGCCGGCACCTGGCGCCAGGAGCCGAAGTTGTCCGGCGGCGGCCAAGCCTACGACAGCGGCTCCCACCTGCTCAACAGCGTGGTGTGGACGGTGGAATCCTCGCCGCAGCAGGTGTTCTCGTTCATGGACTACCAGGGCACGCCGGTGGACATCAACAGCGTGCTGGCGGTGCGCTTCGCCAACGGAGTGATGGCGAGCATCACGGTGAGCGGCAACTGCCCCGCCGCCGGCGCCGCGCTCACCTTCATCTTCAGCGGCGGGCGGGTCGACGTGGACGGCTGGACCGGGTCGTGGATCCGCGTGTTCGACGGCGTCGACGAGATCGAGCCGGAGTTGCCGGGCGGCGCCGATTCACCGATCGGCAACTTCATTGACGCCGCGCTCGGCCGCGCCGAGCCGGCCACCAGCCCGCGCAACGGCGTGGCCTACAGCGAACTGATGGACGCCGTGTACGCCGCGCATCACGGCGGGCAGCCGGCGGCTCCGCCGGGCGCCTGAGCAGGCGCGGCGCCGGGTGCGCGCTCCGGGTCAGCGGTCCGCTTCCCGGTCCGCGGTCAGCCGGCGTAGCCACAGCCGCACCAGGCTCGCCAGCAGCACCGCGCACGCCGCCGCGGCGGCCGCCGCCAGCAGAAACAGCACGGTGGCGTCCGCGGCGGGCAGGCGCGGCGCCAAGTTCACCGCCAGCAGGGTGATCAGGTAAGCGGCGCCGGCGCCGAGCGCGCAGCTTCGCACCAGGTGGCGCCAGCGCGGCGCGTACTCCGCCAGGGTGACGTTGCGGCCAAACAACGCCGTCCAGTCGTAGCCCAGCTCCAGGAGCAGGAACGCGGTCAGCCCGACCCCCAGCGCGCCCCAGAAGTCCGGGCTGCGCCCGGCGGCCAGCAGCGCCGCCCAGTACGCCGGCAGCAGCGCCGCGGCGCCAATCGCCAGCAAGCGGTAGCGGCGCAGCGCGGCGCCGGCCACGGACACCGCCACCGCCGCGGTGACCAGCACCGCCAGCCCGCCGGAGGAATCGATGCTCAGAACGTACGCCGCCAGCAGCAACGGCAGGCCCAATACCAGACCGCGGATCACCGGCGCGTCCCCGCCGCGTCCCTGCCCGGCGCCGGCGCGGCAGCCATCGGCTTAACCGATCCTGACGCGCAACGCGGCGTGGGAGCCGCGCAGCCGGTCGATGGCGCGCGCCACCAGCTCCGGCGGCGTGTCCGCGGCGCACGGCACCAACGGCACCCCGGCGTGCTGCAGACTGCGCTGCCGCTCGTCCAGCTCCAGCCGCCACAGGTCGGCGGCGGCCGCGGCCAGCAGCCGCGCGCGCGGGTCGCGGCGCTGCGCCTGCACCGCGTGCTCGGCGGCGGGGGCGGCGTCGAGCATCACCAGTACCACGTTGAAGCCGCGCGCGTGCAGGTCGCCGGCGGCAAAGGCGAAGCGCGCGTCGATCAACCCGGAGATGGCGATGACGAAGGCGCGCGCCGGCAGGATGCGGGCCGGAATGGTGCGCAGGTTCTGCCCCACGTAACTCTGGCGTACGGTGACGTCGGTCAGGCTGTCGAGCAGCCGGTAGCGCTGGCGCGGGCCGCTGGCCGGGATCAGCCACTTGAGGATGCCGCTGAGTTCGATCAGGCCCACCCGGTTGCGGGCGGCCAGGAAGTGGTCGGCGAGGCTGGCCGCGACGCGCGCCGCGGTGTCCAACAGCCGCGCGCCGGGCGGCCCGGCGTCGGCGAAGGTGTCGATCAGCAGCACCACGTCGGCGTTGCGCTCCGGGGCGTAGTCGTTGACGTGCAGCGTGCCCATGCGCAGGGACGCGCGCCAGTTGATGCTGCGCAGGCGGTCACCGGGCAGGTGCGGCCGCAACTCGGCGATTTCCAGTCCTTCGCCGATCGTCGGGGCCGGGTAGTTGCCCATGTACACCTGGGTGCGCGCCGGGCGCACCGGGTGGGTGATCGGCGCCGCCCGCGGGCGCACCGCCAGCTCGCTCGAAGCCGGCAGCGCCTGCTCCCAGCGCACCAGCGCGGAGGGGTCGTGCCAGCGCTGGCGCAGGCCGCCGAGGGCCACCCGGGCGCGGCGCCGGAACTGCACCCGGTAGTGAAAGCGCGCGGGGTGGCCGGCGTACAGCGGGCGCACGATGCGATTGCTGCCCGCGGTCACCTCCGCCCACGGCGGCAGCGGATCGAGCAGCTCCAGCACGCCCACGTCGGCCTCGGGATGCGCTTCGAGGTGCACGTCGACCGGTTCATCCTCGTGCACCACGGTCTGGGACACTTGGTGGCGGGTGCGGACCCGGGGCGCGCCCTCGGTGAACAACGCCGTGAGGATGGCGGCCGCGAACGGCGCCGCGGTTACCAGCGGCTCCAGCCGGTTGGCGATGACCGCGGCCAGCGCCGCCACCACGACGATGACGAAGTAGAAGGTGAGGCGCCGGCTGTAGCGCTTGACGGCGGCCGGTGCGCTCATGGCAGGCGCGCCAGGTCGCGCACCGCGGCGGCAAGCGCGTGGGCGGTGAGGCGCCGGCTGCGCAGCAGCCGGGCGCGGCTCCGGCGCGGCGCCGCGGCGGCCGCGGCCAGGCGCCGCAACTCGGCGCGCACTCGCTCGGCGGCGCTGCCGCGCTGCTTCTCCTCCAGCAGTTCCTCCAGGCGCGGCACCAGCACCGTATGCAGGTAGGAGGGGCTGCGCACCGCGGCGTCGAGTTGATGCAGGAGTTGCTGGTAGGAGTCGGGCAGCGCGGGGGCGTCAGCCGCGCCCGCCGGCGCCGCCGGCTCCTCGGTGCGCTGCTCGCGCACGGCGCGGTGGGCGAAGCGGATGGCGATGCCGGCGATGGTCATGGCCACCACGCCGCCGACCGCGGCGGTACGCAGCGCCGGGTCGTCGCCGGCGGTGAGCGCCCACACCAGCAGCCCGGCGGCGCCGATCAGCAGCAGGATCGCGCTGCGTCGGCCTGCGGGGCGCCGTTGCAGTTGGCCGCGCGGCGGCGCGCCGCTCATGCCGGGCTCACGCCAGGCTCAGGCGGTGGCGGATGTCGTGCAGGCAGCGCAACGCCGTGTCGCGGTCGCCGCGAGTGATGGCGTGTTCGCTGAAGCGGGCCACTTCGTAGCGCCCGGTGAGCTCCAGCAGCGCCGGCGCCGGTAGCGCCGGCAACTCGGCCACCAGCGAGCGCACGTACTCCAACGGCGTGTGATGGCGCGGTCGCGGATGCTCGTGCCGCGCCAGGGCCAGCTCCAGGTAGGCCCAACAGCCGATCACCGCGCGCCGGAAGTTGGAGTCGGTTTCCAGCTCCGCGATTGCCAGCTCGGCGGCCGCGGCGAGGTCGCGGCGCAACGGTTCCGCAAGACCGGCCTGCTCCGGTTCGGGTTCCGGGGTGGCGCGCATCAGGCGCATGGCAAAGTAGGCGACCGCGGCGAACCCCGCCGCCAGCAGGGTGATGAGGAGGAGGCGCGAACGCCGCGCTCGGGTGGCGGCGGTGAGGGTATCCTCCGTCTCCGCTTCCGGCATTTCCTCCGCGGCGGCTTCTTCTTCCTCCTCGGCCTCGCCTTCGGCGAGCGGCGGCTGGCCCGGCGCGTCCTCGGGCAGCACCAGCAGCGACAGCACGAACGCCACCGCGAGGTAGAACAGCAGCATGCCGGCGACCAGGATCAGGATGATGCGCCACGGCGGCGCGTTGCCGGCCAGGTAGCGTATCCGGTTGTTGCGCAACGCGTTGATCAGGTAGGCCATCGCCACCGCGCCGAGTCCCAGGGTACCGAGGCCCACCAGCGCCAGCAGCAGATTGGTGGCGGCCGGCCCCAGTTGCGGCACCAGCGGTATGCCGGCTCCGCCGGCGGCGGTGAAGGGATCGGCCCGCGGCAGCGCGGCGACGGCTATCACCACCGCGGCGCAGACCAGCAACGCGCCCGCGGCGACCGGCAGCACCGCGCGGCTGTTCGCGCGCGGCCCCAGGAATGGCAGCCGCTGAGCGTGCTGCAGCCAACGATCGAGACGAGTCATGCCTTCAGCGCCACGCTTCCTTGCCGGCGGCATTACAACACGCGCCGCGGGGGGTGTAAAGCGGCGCGGCCGGGCCGCGGTCCGCTCGCCCGGGAGGCGGCCTCACGACGCGCGCCGCGGGTGCAGCCACGCCCGCCGGCGCGGCAATGGCCCGTCCGCCCGCCGCGGCGGGCGGTATTCGTGGTAGCTTGGGGCGCCGGCGGAACGACCGGGGGAGGGCAACTACCGACTATGCAGCTACGGCAGGTGAGCGAGCGGGCGCAACGGGTCATCGATTCGGTGCGCCAGGTGATCGTCGGCAAGGACGCGGTGCTCAAGCAGATTCTCATGGGCATCCTGGCGGACGGTCACGTCCTGATCCAGGACAATCCCGGACTCGCCAAGACGCTGATTGCGCACTCCTTCGCCGAGGTGTTGGACATCGAGTTCAGCCGCATCCAGTTCACCCCCGACCTGCTTCCGGGAGAGATTACCGGCGGCTACGTGTATAACCAGCGGGAGGCGCAGTTCGAGTTCCGGCGCGGGCCGCTGTTCGCCAACCTGTTGCTCGGCGACGAGATCAACCGCGCCACGCCGAAGACGCAGTCCGCCCTGCTGGAGGCGATGCAGGAGCGGCAGGTCACCGTGGAAGGCTCCCGCTTTCCGCTCGCCCCTCCGTTCATCGTCATCGCCACCCAGAATCCGGTCGAGTTCGAGGGCACCTACCCGCTGCCGGAAGCGCAACTCGACCGCTTTATCATGCGCACCAGCGTCGGCTATCCGGACCCCGATCAGGAGTTGGAGATTCTGCTGAGGCGGCAGGAGCGCAAGCAGGATACGGTGACGCTGGAGCGGGTGGTCTCGCACCGGGAGCTGCTGGAGATGCAGCGGGCGTTGGAGGAGGTGCACGTGAGCGAGGCGATCGCGCGCTATATCGTCGATCTGGCGCGCGCCACGCGCGCCGACGGCCGCATCCAGGTGGGCGCCTCGCCGCGCGGGGTGTTCGCGCTGTTCAAGCTGGCGCGCGCCGCGGCGGTGCTGGATGACCGCGACTTCGCCACCCCGGAGGACGTGAAGGGCGTGGCGGCCATCGCGCTGGCGCACCGGCTCCTGCTGCAGCCGGAGCACTGGGTTCGCGGCGTCTCCGACACGTCGGTGGTGGAGGATGCGCTTACCACGGTGCCTACCCCCCAGGCCGACTACCGCGCCCCGCGTTCCGGCGGGCGCTGATCCGGCGCCCGCGGTCCGGGCGCTGCCGGTCCGGGCGCCTCCGGGCCGGCCGTTGCCGGCGGTCCCTGCGGAGCGAAGAACTCGTAATCCTGAGGTTCCTCCAGGATGAGGGGCGTGAGCGCCGCTCCCCGCAGGGCGTGGCGCACCACGGTGCGGTTGAACAGCCCCACGTGGGGTGAGGCAAAGTACTCGGCGACCGGCATCCAGCGGCACTCCTCGATCTCCCGGGGGTCGCGCCGCAGCTCGGAACTGAGTGGCCGTAAGCGGCACACGACGTAGAAGTCGGAGCGGCCAAAGCGGAACCGGTGGCGGTGGCGGATGCACACCACGCCCTGAAACTCGGCCCGGACGCCGGTTTCCTCCGCTACCTCGCGCTCCACCGCCTCCGCCAGATCCTCCTGCGGATCGAGTGAGCCGCCCGGCAGCTTGTAGTAGGGCTTGCTGCGGTCGCGGCGGTAGCGCTCGTTCACCACCAGCAGGCGCCGGTGGCCGTCGATTACCACCCCGCCGCCGCCGACGTTGTGGGTGGCGTAGTGGGGTATGTAGGCGTCGTCGCTCAGTGGCAGGGTCATCATCACCATGCCCGGTTCCGCGTGGTGGAACGAGAAGCCGGCGCCCGCGGCGACCGGCACCAGCGCGGCCGCGGCCTGCGGAATCCGCAGCCACACCAGCCGCCGCCGTTCCTGCCGCCAGAGGGCGAGCGAGGCGGTCAGGCGCTCGCCGAAGCGCGCCGCGTCGGCTGGCAGACGCTGCGGATCAATGATCACTCCACCGTAGATGTCGGTGGTCCCGGCCAGCGGTTCCACCGGCGCAGTATGCCGCGGACGGAAGCGCAGTGCCATGACCGGCGCGCGCGCGGCGAGTACCATGAGGGGGAAGGAGGTGGCGAGCGATGGCCGAGCCGGAGGTGCTGGTGATCGGCGGCGGCGTGATCGGCGCCTGCACGGCGTACTACCTGGCGCGGAGCGGGAGCGCGGTCACTCTGCTGGAGGAGCATCAGGTGGGCGGCCCCATGGCCAGCTCCTACGGCAACATCGGCCTGCTGGTGCCGAGCCACTCACGCCCGGTAGCGGAGCCGCGAGTGATTGGCCGCGGCGTGCGCTGGCTGTTCGACGCGGAGAGCCCGCTGTACATCAAGCCGCGCTGGGACCTTGACCTGGCGCGCTGGTTGCTCCGCTTCCGGGCGGCGTGCGCGGCGCCGCGCTGCGCTGCCGCGGAACCGGTGGTGTACCGCTGGCAGCGCGCCAGCCAGGAGCTGTACGCGGAGCTGGCCGCCGGCCTGCCGCCGGAGGTGGACTACGAACGCAAGGGCGGTCTGTTCCTGTACCGCGAGCAACGGGAGTGGGAGGAGGCCGCGGCCGCGGCGCGCCGCGAGCGGGAGGCGGGCCTCGACGTGGCGCTGGTCGAGCCGGATCAGCTCCGCGCGCTGCTGCCGGGGCTGCAGCCGGCAGTGGTGGGCGCCGTGCATTACCGGCAGGATGGGCGCCTCATTCCCGGCGCCTTCGTGCGCGCGCTGGCGGCGGCGGCGGCGAGTCACGGCGCGGTGGTGCACGAGCACGCCGCGGTGTTTGCCCTGGAGCGCACCGGCGCGCGGGTAACGGCCGTGCATACCAGCCGCGGCACCATGCGGCCGCGCACCACCGTGCTGGCGACCGGCTTCCTGAGCCCGCGCCTGGGCCGCGACGCCGGGCTGCGGGTGCCGGTGCAACCGGCCAAAGGCTACAGCATCACCGTGCGCCGCCCGGCCACCTGCCCGCAGGTCCCGCTCCACTTCCACGAGGAGCGGGTGGTGCTCACCCCGTTCGGCCCTGACCGGATGCGCATCGGCGGCACGCTGGAGCTGGCCGGCGACGACCGCAGCGTGAATCCGCGGCGGCTGGCCGCGATACGGCGCGCACCGCCGCGCTACCTCGCCGGCATGGAGGACCTGGAAACCGTGGAGATCTGGCGCGGCATGCGCCCGCTGTCCGCGGACTCCCTGCCGATCCTGGGGCGCCCGCGCGGCCTCGACAACCTGCTGCTCGCCACCGGCCACGGCATGATCGGTATGTCCCTCGGCCCCGCCACCGGCAAAGTAATAGCCGAGCTCGCCCAGGGCCGCCCCCCGTCACTGGAACTGGACCTCTTCCGCGCCGACCGCTTCTAACCGCCGGCCCGGCTCCCGCGGTGGATGACCGCGCCTACGCCCCCGCTGGTGAGCTCGCGTCGAGAATTGCCTTGCTGCCGGCGATGACCCGGTCCACCTGAGCGATCGCCGTGCGCGCCACCGGGAGCGAAACATGTGGCTTGAGGCTCGTCATTCGGTGCGCCCGAAGCTGCCGCGATACATCCGCCCGCAAGGTGACGTACAGCGCCGTCCCAAGAAGCTCGAGCTGAAGACACCCGGTCGCCCAGATCCTCGGCCACGAACCTGGGATCTGCCATCTTGTGGCGCTTTCTCTTTGTTCAGTCTCGCCCCGTAAGGGATGCGTGCTTTTGAACGGCCCTCCAGAAAGACTGCCTAAGCTGATTCCTTGCTTCCTGGTCGTCATGAAGAGAGCCGGCGACCGACCGAGTCAACTCAACATCGATTTCATGCGGTATTCTGGGGAACCTTCGGAGCACGCTTTGAATCTCGTAATCGTTAGCATTTTGGATCCAATTATGAGCAAATTGTTTCCCAAATCTCCGCGCGCTATTTTTCGCGACTCTGACTGAGCTATTTTGACGAAATAATCCGCAATATCAGCACGCTTAAAACCACGAACTCATCAGCTTCATCTATGAGTTCTTGAGACTGATTGCGGTTACCGTATCGAGGATATATTCCAAACAACGTGACACGCACTCCTCGATCTTGTGCTTCTATTACCCCCTCACGCAAATCCTCATCGCCCGATAGCAGAAAGGCATCTCCGATCGCTCGTTCATGTGCCAAGGTCATGAGGTCACGATAGATAAGGGCATCAACACCCTTTTGCTGTCCGCGGGAGTTGACCCTGCCCAAGCGAAGCTTCACATTCGGCAAGGCTGCGATGGCGTGATGTGTCGCGGTCTTGACGCCGTTACGCGCCCCGTCGTACCAGTAGGTACGGAGATAGGCAAGTCCGCATTTCTTTCTTGCCTCGTCGCGGAGCATGATGGTCAGCGCCCTGGCGTTAACTGTGAACTGGTCACGAGACGCCGTATCGCAGCAGAGCTTGCCGCCTTCGGCATACAGGTAGCCGGCATCTACGAACACCGCAAAGCGGTTCACCTACAATCAAAAAGGGCCTCCGAAGAGGCCCCGGCTCCCCATTGAGGAGCTATCAGAAGACTGACCGCCATAACGACGGCCAGGGAAAAGATACCGTAATCGGACGGCTGTGTCAACCCGTCCTGGCCGGCCGACCGGTCGGCCGCTCGGACCCGACCTGAGTGAGGATACGGTCGGCCTTGCGGATAACGCGGAGCTCTGGCATGCTGGGCGGGATGGAACTGCTATCCGCCGCCGGCCGGGTCGTCGAGGCCGCGGAAGTCGAACACTTTTCGGGCGCCGCCACCCTGCAGCGCTTCCTTGCCGCCGACCCCGCCGCCCGCGGGCGGGTGTACCGGGTGGCGTTCGCTGCCGGCGCTGCCACCCACTGGCACACGCACAGCGACGTGCAACTGCTGTTCATCGTGGACGGGCGTTGCGCGACGCAGGTGTGGGGTGAGCCGGCCGTGATGGCCGCGGCCGGCGACGTCATCCGCTTCGAGGGCGGCGAGAAGCATTGGCACGGCGCCACCGCGGATGGCCCCATGACCCATCTGGCAATCAACCTGGGCGAGTCCACCGAGTGGCTGGAGCCCGTCACCTGACCGCGCTACGCCGGAGAAGCGGGGAGTGGGTCGTCAAAGGGTACGGCGCCGTAACGGCCCTGCAGGTAGCCTTTCTCGAGGTTGTCGTTCCGGCGTGTCCGAATGTCGGTCAGGGGATAGAGCCGTGTCGCCCCGCCGTCGTCTTTCTCAGTGAACCAGAGCTGATCGCGCCGCAGCCAGGCCGATTTCATCAGGTTCGTGTCGTGGGTCGTCGCAATGAGCTGAGCACCGCGGGGATTCGTTTTCGGCGAGCAGAACAATTGAAGTACGGCGGCGCTGGCCAAAGTGTGCACACTCACGTCGAGTTCGTCGATCACCAATGGTGCTCCGGCGTCGAGCGCACGATAGGCAAGACTTAGCATCACCAATAGTCGCCGTGTCCCCGCGCTTTCCAGACCAGGGTCAAGGTAGACGGGCCGGTCGGACTTGCTTCGATGAGCAAGTTCGATAGTGATCGGATCGCCGGCCTCATTCAAGTCTACCGGCGAGTCTGTCAGCATCCGGATCGCCGTCAGTACCCTCGTTAGTGCCGCCATAGATTCTTCGGGAAGGTCAATATCCTTAGTTCGATAGCCACATACTCCGGTGTCGAGTCGTCCTAGGAAGTCGATCACTCGGGCGTCTATCTCATCGTTTCGCAACCACACTTTGATACTTTCCTCAATGCTCATGAGGCATGACAAGGATTGGAAGTAATTGAACATACTTGAAAGTTGTTCGTGGTTGTTTTGCCCGGCTGCGGAAAGGAACAGGCTATTTGGTCTGGTTAGATCGGCGATGGTATTGTTACGTCCTTTCAGCTCACGTCCGAAACGAAAATCGTTACCTTCGCGTTCGAACAAGGTACGGCGGTGTGACTTGGGAATGACTTGCAGCCACTCGGCCACGAATGCCGTATCGTCTGCTTCGAATCCGTAGTGGTAGCGCGAGCTCTCGTGGACGAAGTCGAGTTCGAAGCGGCTCGGTTTATTGGAGAAATAATCGTCCAGTCTGAAGGCATGGCGCGGCACACCGCCGCTCGGGTCTCCGCGCGTATGAGAGAAAAGAACCATCCACTGCATGGCCCGTAGCGCATGGACGAGATTGCTCTTGCCAGAGGCGTTGGCTCCGAAGACTACCACTGCGGGCAAGACCGAGCCGCTTGGTGCGGCGGCGTAGTCGATCAATCCCTCGGTCTTGTCCTTCAGCGACGACGCGGTGAGCAGCAGTTCCTGGGAGTCTCGGAGCGAAAGATGATTTGAGACGCTAAAGCGCAATAACATGCAAATGCCATGCTATCTCGACACCACACCGGTCGAGATTCATGCGATCGTGCGGAAATATAGCGCCGGGACCCGTAAAGCGTCAAGTATGTCGCGCGGGCCGACGGGCGGGCGGCGGTGGGTGAGGGGGCTGCTCGCGGACGCGGAGGAGGGCGGGGATGAGCAGTAGCGAGACGGCGGCGAGGCCGAGCAGGCCGGGGGCGAGGCTGCCGGCGAGGTCGCGGACTACGCCGAGGAGGGCGGGGCCGCCGAAGCCGCCGACTTCGGCGGCGGCGAACAGCAGGCCGGCGCCGATGCCGAGGTGGCGGGCGCCGACGCCGGGCCGCTCCATCAACAGAAGCATGAGCAGCGGCAGCATCGGGGCGCGCGCCATGGCGGCGACCACCGCCGCCGCCGCCAGCGGGCCGGCGCGCAGCAGGGCCATGCCGAGCAGGCCGGCCGCGGCGGCCAGCAGCAGCAGGACCAGGGCGCGGCGGCGGGCGCCGGCGCGGGTCATTCCCGGCACGGTGAGCGCGGTGAGCAGGCCGCACAGGGTGCCGGCGGCGGTCCACCTGCCGGCCGCGGCCAGGTCGAAGCCGGCTTCTTCCAGCAACGTGGGTTGCCAGGCGTTCAGCCCGTGGTTCACCAGGAACGAGCCGACCGCCAACACCAGCAGCAGGCGCACGTCGCGGTCGCGCAGCAGCGCCAGCCAGCGCCCGCGCGCCGTTGCCGGGGCGGCCCGGCCCGCTACGGCCGGCGAGGCCGCGGCCGGCGCCGGCGGCGGGTCACGGTAGGCGAGGAGCCATGACAGCAGCGCGGCCACCCCGGCCACGGTGAAGATCAGCAGCACCAGACGCCACGAGCCGGCGACGCGCAGCAGCACGCCCGCGGCGGTGGCCAATACTACGACGCCGCCGATGGTCGGGCCGGTGGAGTAGAGGCCCGCGGCGCGTCCGCGCTCCTGAGCCGGGAACCACTCGGCCACGATCTTGGGCACGCCAATCGACACCACCGGGCCGCCGACGCCGAACAGCGCCACCGCGGCGAACAGCATCTCGAACGAGGTGGCCGTGGCGCGCAACGCCAGCGACGCGATGATCACCACCAGCGCCAGCGCTACCGAGCGCCTTACCCCGAGGCGGTCGACCGCGCTGCCCAGCGGCATGGCGGTGATGACGTAGACCAGTTGCCAGACGCCGAGCACCAAGCCCATGCGCGTGCCGGACAGCTCCAGGTCGCGCATCACCGGCGACACCAGCGGGGCCAGCGAGGCGGCGGTCACGCCAAACGCGAAGTAGGCCAGCCAGCCCAGCGCCAGCATCCGCCACCGCAACGCAAAAAACCGCTACATCGGTCCGATGCGGCGGGTGCCCACGTCCACGGCCCGCATCGACGCGGCGTAACTTCTTAGCAGCAGGTCGGTCTTGAGCGCAGCGTGCGCGGGGTCGTCCCACAGGTTGTCGAACTCGCCCGGATCCTGTTCCAGGTCGTACAGCTCGCCCAGCCCGTGGCCGTGGTACACGACCAGCTTGTAGCGTTGCCCGCGGTACATGGTGGCGCGGGTGGCGTCGGGCGCGTCGATGGCGTCGAAGTACTCGCACCACACCGCGTCGCGGTGGTGGTGCGGGTTGGCCGTGCCAGCGGCCAGCGGCAGCAGGGAGCGCCCTTGCATCCACTCCGGCGCCGCCAGGCCGGCGGCCTCCAGCAGCGTAGGCGCGAGGTCAGTGAGCTCCACCAGCGCGTCGCTCACCAAGCCGCCGCGAATGCCCTCCGGCCACGCCAGGATCAGCGGTACCCGCACCAGCCCCTCGTAGAAGCGGCAGCCTTTCTGGATCAATCCGTGGTCGCCGAGCATCTCCCCGTGGTCGCTGGTAAAGACCACCAGGGTGTTCCGCTCCTGCCCGCCGTCGCGCAATGCGTCCAGCATGCGCCCCACCTGATCGTCGATCAGCTCGATCATGGCGTAGTAGGCCGCCTGCAGGGTGCGCGCGTCACGCGCCTCGGCGTGCGCCGCCGCCGGCGTCTGCTCCGCCGCTACCGGCCCCTGCCCCTGCTCCGCCGCCCGGTCCGGCGCGGCGAAGCGCCCGGCGGCGCGCGCCTGCGACTCCCGCCCGGGCGGATGCGGCAGCACCGGGCTGGCGATGTCCAACGCCTGCGGCGGGCGGCCCTGCGACTGGAAGTCCACCGCCTGCAGCCGCCGCTGCTGCGCCAGGTCGCTGTCCCGAAACAGCGGTCCCGGCATCGCCGCGGGGTCGTAACGGTCGCGGTAGCGCTGCGGCGGATTGAACGGAGGGTGCGGATCGTAAACGTTCACGCACGCCAGCCACGGGGTGTCCGCGGCGCGCCGCCGGCGCATGAACTCGATGGTGCGCTCGGCGCACCAGGTGGTCTGGTGCAGCTCCGCCGGCACCCCCGCGGGGTCGCGCGTCAACTCCCCCAGCACCGCCCCGCGCTCGCGCACCCAGTCGGCGTAGTCGTGGCCCTCCGGCCAGTCGTCGCGCGGCGCGTGGCTGTAGCGCCAGTAGCGGTAGCCGTCGTCGGTGCGCGGCTCGACGCGCCGGTAGGCGCTGGCCAGATGCAGCTTCCCGATCAGCCCGCAGTCGTAGCCGGCGTCGGCCAGCAGCCGGGTGACCAGCGGAAACCGCTCCACGAAGCGGTCGTTGCCGTTGCGCGCGTTGTGGCAGGTGCTGGGGTAGGTGCCGGTCAGAAAGCTGGCCCGGCTCGGCGTGCAGATGGGGCTCTGGCAGTAGGCGTGGGTAAACGCGGCGCCGGAACGCCACAGCGCGTCCAGCCGCGGCGTGGATACGTACCGGTTACCCTGCGCGCCGAGCGTGTCGTAGCGCTGCTGGTCGGTGCAGATCCACAGAATGTTGGGCCGCGGCGGCGAGCTGCTCACGCGCCCGGCGCGGTCTCCAACAGGCCGATCTTCTCCAGCACGCGCTGCGCCTTCTTCCCGCTGTCGGTGGTGGCGTCGCCGGCGACCGCGCGCCGCAGCGCCAGGATGGCGTGCTCGTCGCCCTGCTCGGCGAGCTCCAGCGCTTCCGTGAACGCGCGCTCTCCGAACCGCGTATCCTGTTCTATCACCTCGAACTGCGACTTTTTCCAGTAGTACTTCAAGGGGTCGGCCGCGGGCCAGTCCGCGTAGACCATGTCCCAGGTGACGGTCTCACCGATTAGGTGCGGCTTGAGCTGGTTCCGCGAGACCGGCAGCCCGTCGAGCTGGTAGCGGTTGTCGAGCGAGACGCGCAACCGATCCTCGGTGAGGTTGGGCAGCGCGCCGTGCACCAGCAGGCAGCCGAACACCAGCGTGTCGCCGCTCTCGAAGTCGTTGCAGCGCGGGATGCCGCGCTCCTCGGGCCGCACCACCTTCTGGCCGCCGGCGCCCAGGGAAAAGTGATGATCCACCACCTTACCCACCTTGTGGGAGCCCTCGACCACCGCCAGCGGCCCCAGCTCCATTGGACAGTCGCCCACCGGGGTCCACACGCTGACCACCTCCAGGTTGCTCTGAAAGTGCACGAAGTCCTGATGGAACGGCGTGGTGTGCGCCGTGTACTGCGGGAACCAGAGGCGGGTGATCTTCATCGGATGCGGCAGCACCGGCCCTTCGACCAGCTCGCCGACCAGGTTCACCACCTCCGGCCAGTGGCCGGCGGCGTGCATGGAGCGCACCTTCTGTACGTGCGCGTACACTTCCGAGTACTCGCCGTTGCCTTCCGTGCACGCCTTGTCCGGGTCCACCCGCCCCTCTTCCAGCGTGCTGCCGGGAACGATCCAGTCGCTCGCCCGGTCAACTGCCTCCAGGATGTCGCGGCGAAGCTGCCGGAGCTTGTCCGGGTCCTGGAACCGGCGCAGAAACAGGTACCCCTCGTCGGCGAAGCGGCGGCGCAATTCCGCGGGGTCGCCGAGGGCGTCGTTGGACACACGAAACGGCTGCATAGTCATGTCGCCTGCCACCATACCGCCCCGCCGCGCGCGTTGCAACGTGTTTTCGGGTGCCCGGCGGCGTTGCGGTCGGTTCGGCCGGCCGGCGGGTAGGCCGCTCGCTACACCGGGAACTCGAGTTGCTCGGCGCGAAACACTTCGCTCACCGACTGACGGTTGTGGATGCGGGCGATGGCGTCGGCCAGCAGCGGGGCGATGGTCAGGACCCGCACTTCGCCGCTTTGCTGCTTGCTCTCCGGAACCGGCACCGTGTTGGTGGTCACCACGGCGCGTACCGACGGGCGCCGCAAGCGGGTGACCGCGTCGCCCACCAGCACGCCGTGGCTCACGCTGATGATGACCGGCTCGGCGCCCGCCGCCACCAGCGCGTCAGCCTGCTGATAGATCGAACCGCTGGCGATCACGTCGTCGATCAGCACCGGGGTCTTGCCCTCCACGTCGCCTACTATGTCCACCACTTCGACCTCCACCCCGGCCACCCCCGAGCGGCGCTTGTGCACCACCACCATCGGCAGCTCCAGGATCATGGCGTACTTGTCGGCCATCTTGGCGCGGCCCACGTCGGAGGCCACCACCACCGCGTTGCTCAGATCGAAGCTGTCGCGGAGGTGGCGCGAGAGGGTGGTGACCGCGGTCAGATGATCCACCGGAATGTCGAAGAAGCCCTGCAGTTGGGTGGAGTGCAGGTCGATCGACACCACGCGGTCGGCGCCGGCCGTGGTAAGCAGGTTGGCCACCAGCTTCGCCGTAATCGGCTCGCGTCCGGTGGACTTGTGATCCTGGCGCGCGTACCCGAAGTAGGGAATGACCGCGGTGATGGTGGCGGCCGAGGCGCGGCGCAGGGCGTCGATCAGCACCAGGAGCTCCATCAGGTTGTCGTTGACCGGCTGGCAGGTGGGCTGGATCAGGTAGGCGTCGACCCCGCGCACGCTCTGCTCGATCTGAATGTGGAACTCGCCTTCGTGAAAGGTCTGAAAGCGCACCTCGCACAGCTCGCGGCCCAACAGCTCGGCCACTTCCAGCGCCAGCTCGGGGCTGGCCCGCCCCGAGAACAGGCGGAAGCGGTCACCGAGATCGGCGTTGATCATGAGTCGATCACGTCCCGTAGCGACCGCGGCCGGTGAGGCCGCGGCTCAGGGGCAGCAGGCGCAACCGCTGGGCCGGCAGGGGACGCTGGGCGCGGCGGTCTGCTCGGCGCCGGCCGCGGCGCTTGCGCCGCCCACCAGCGGCGCCGAAAACACCCGCCGCAACGGGGTGTCGGACGGCGTGTCCCCCACTTCCAGGTCGGCGGCGTCGCACAGCTCGCCCCAGGTGCGCAACAGGGTAGTCATGCCGTGGCTCACCTCGACGGTGCGGCCGTTGGCCTCGCAGTGATAGTCGTAAGCGGGCATTTCTCGCTTCCTCCTCGGTACCATAGCTAACGCCGCCGGCGGCGGGCGCGTCAACCCCGCGGGCGCCAAGCGCGGCAGGCGGGGCGTAGGCGGGCGCGCGCCGGCGCCCGAAGAAGCGCGGCGCGGCAGGCGGGCGGCAGGCGCCCGAAGCCCGGCGGGCGGGCGGCCCCGGCGCGCGAACGCGGATCAAGCCAGGGCGGGCGTCAGCGCCGCAGCGAGACCGCCAGCCGCTGGTACAGCGTGGCGGCGTCGGGCGCCGCGCTCAGGGTCTGCTCGCCGTCGCCGCTCATGGTGCGTCCGATCGCCTGCAGAATCTGCACTTGCAGGCCCTCCTGCCGCGCCGGGGTCAGCACCAAAAAGACGAACTTTACCGGCTCGCCGTCCGGCGCGTCCCACGCCAACCCCGCCGGCGCGCGCCCGAAGGCCACCACCGGCCGGCGCAGCGCCTCGATACGCGCGTGCGGCACCGCCACGCCCTTGCCGATCGCGGTTCCCATCAGCCGCTCGCGCGCGTCCACTGCGGCGGCTACTTCGTCGACCGGCAGGCGCGCCGGCCCGGCGGCGGAGCGGCACAGCTCACGGATGGCGGCGAAGCGGTCGCCGGCGCGGAGCTTGGGCAGGACCGCGGCGCGCGCCAGCATCCGCGCCAGGTCGGCCGACTTGCGGCGCCGGATCGACCACCCCAGCCAGGGTGCCACCAGCAGCGCCGAGGCCACCGCCGAGCAGACGATGGCGACGAACACCGGCGTGGAGATGATGTGGTACTCCAGCGCCACCCCGGCCACCACGATTCCGGTGACCCCGCTTGGCGTAAACGCGATGCCGATCGACACCCGGTCCTGCGGCGAGATGTCGCGGCTCAGGGCGCCCAGCCAGGCGCCGAGAAACTTGGCGGCGATCGACACGACGGTGACGAACAGCACCAGCGTCAGGTCGAAGTTGGCGATGAAGTCCAGGTGCAGGGCGAGGCCGGCAAAGTAGAGCGGCACGAAGATGGAATGCACCATCTGACCGATGATCTCGCGGGTGCGCTCGGTGAGCTGGCGCGCCTCGCCGGCCATGATGCCGGCCAGGAAGAACCCGAACAGCGCGGTCAATCCCACCCACTGGGTGAGCGCGCCGCAGGCCAATCCCAGGCAGCACACGAAGGTGAGCACCGCCCCCGGATGCTGCTGCTGGCGCGAACCGAGTCGCGACACCGCGGCGTCCACCAGGCGCAGGCCGAGGGTCAGGGAGAGCACGGTAAAGACCAGCGTGAACAGCAGCAGGAAGCCGATCGACGGCAGGTTGACCGCGGCGCTGGTGGCAATCCCCAGCACCACGCTGAACACCATCCAGGCCAGCACGTCGTTCACGGCGTAGCCGCACAGCGTCACCAAGCCCAGGTCACTCTTGACCAGGTCCAGGTCGTGCAGCACGCGGGCGATGATCACCATTGCGCTGATCGCCATGGTGGTGCCCAGGAACAGCGCGAAGATGAGGCGCTGATTCGGGTCGGCCAGCACCCGGTCGGGCAGCAGGAAGGAGAGCGCCGAGCCCAGCAGCAACGGCACCAGCACGCCGATGATGCCGATGCGCAACGCCGGGCCGCGCGCCCGCCAGGCGGCGCTCACGTCGACGTGCAGGCCGGTTTCGAGCAGCAGAAACAGGACGCCGAACCAGGAGACGACGTCCAGCATGCTGCGCTGCACGGTGTCGGGGGGAAACAGCGCGGCGTGCAGTTCCGGTAGCGCCCGGCCCAGCAGCGTCGGCCCGAGCAGCACGCCGACCAGAATCTCGCCGACGATCGGCGCCTGGCCGAAGTGGCGCAGCACCTCACCGGCGCTGCGCGCCAGCACCAGCAGCACCAGCACCTGGACCAGAAAGACCAGCAGGTTGTGTTCGGTCATCGGCGCGGCGCGTCAGTCCCCGGCGTTCGGTTGGATGCTCAGTCGCCGACCGCCTGCAGCCGGCCGTCCACCACCGGGGCGACCGTGCCGCGCGCGGCGAGGTAGTCGATCACCTGGATCGTCTCCAGCGTTCCGGCGTTGGCATCCACCAGCCGCCTCTGGCCGGCGAACATGGCGTAGCCGTCGCCGCCGCGCGCCAGGTAGTCGTTGGTGGCCAGGGTGTAGGCGGCCTCGAGATCGAGCGCCAGGCCGGCGCGGCGCACCTCCAGCACCCGCTCGCCGGCGGGACGGCCCGGGTCGTAGCGCACCTCGATGCCGGACAGGTGCGGGAAACGGCCCGCTCCCTCCTCGATCTGGCTGAGGCCGTTTTCCAGGGCGGCGACCAGGTCGCGCCCGGTCAGCTCCATCACCACCGTGGTGTTGCCGAACGGCAGCTCACTCAGTACGTCGCGCCCGGTCAGCACCGTGCCGGGCGGGTAGACCTTGTTGCCGCGGATGCCGCCGCCGTTGGCGATGGCCACGTCGGCGCCGGTCGCCGCGCGAATGGCGTCCGCAAACAGGTTGCCGATGGCGGCCTCCCCGCCGCGAATGGTGGCGCGGCGGCTGTCCAGCTCGGTAGCGGTAGTGCCGGCCGCCACGTCGATCTCCTCCGAGAGTTGGTCGAGGTAGCCCTGCGCCGCGGCCGCCATCGCCGCGTCCGGCGTCACCCGGGCGGTGTTGATCACGCGGAAGGAGGGGCTCCAGGTGAAGCGGGTGTCGTCGCCCCGCTCTTCCGTGTCGAGGACCAGGTCAATCACGGTCACCCAGTCAGCCTGCTCGCCCGATTCCGCGAACAACACGTCGCCGCTCAGGTCCACCCGCAACCGGTGGTCGTCGCCGCTGAGCAGCAGGTCCACCGCGGCCTGCTCGAGCAACGCGCGGTCCTCGGCCCAGTCGGTGTGCGCCAACGCCACCACCAGGTCGGCGCCGGCGTCGCGCAACGCCGCGCTCTGCTCCGCCGCCACCTCTTCGACCGGCCGGAAGGTGACCGGCTCGGGGCTCGACGTGACCGCGGTACTGAGCGCGGTGAGCCCGAAGATGCCGACCTGGTAGGGGCCGACCGGCACCATGATCGAGGCCTGCGCGCCGTCGATGATCTCGCCGTCGGCGTCGATGTTGTTGGCCGCCAGAATCGGAAAGGTCGCCTCGGCGAAGCGCTGCTTGGCGACCTCGGGGCCAAAGTCGTACTCGTGATTGCCGGCCGCCATTGCGGTCAGATCGAGCCGATTGAGCAGCTCGATCATGTGCGCGCCCTGATCGAAGCCGGACAGCAGCGAGGGCGAGATGGTGTCGCCGGCAAAGGTAACCAGGACGTTGGCCTTGTAGGCGCGTTCCGCGGCGATTACCGCGGCCAGGCGGGCAAGGCCTCCCTGGCCGCCGCTTTCCTCCATGCGGTCCAGGTCGTTGAAGTGCACGATGCTCAGTTCCACCTGCTCGGCAACGCCGACCCCGGCGGCCAGGAGCAGCACGGCCAGCGCCGGCGCCCAGGTTCGGGGCAGCCACCGGAGCGGTGAATTTTTTGAGGGTGTCCGTAGCGAGTTCATTTCAGGGTGTCCTCCGTGGGAAGTGTCGAAACGAGGTGGCGCCAGGATAGCGCACCGGACCGCATCGCGTCAGTCCTGCGCGGGCGCCTCCTCGGCCAGCCAGGCGGCGTAGGGGTTGGCGCGGTTCGCCAGCGGCAGGCGCACCCGGGTACCGAGGCGGTTGGATTCGTGCACGGCCATGATCATCTCCAGGGCGGCGCGCGCGTCGGCCCCCGAGGAAACTTCCCGGATCTCGCGGTCCTGGTCGATGGCGGCCAGGAGCTCGCGCACGATGATCAGGTTGCTGGCCAGCGTGATGTCTTCCTGCGCCTCCCACTCGGGAATCCGAATCCGCTCCCAGGGCCGGGTGGCGCCGTCCGGAATCCACAGGTCGTGGCGGTGCAGGTACAGCTCCCCGCCCGGCGAGTTGCGCACCGAGACGATACCCTTGGTGCCGTACACCTCGAAGCCAAGGTAGCGGTTGTGGTCGTGCGGGTCAGCGGGGTAGCCCCGGAACGACTCGTAGTGGGCGGTGAGGCCGTTTTCGAAGACGTAGTAGGCGGCCACGCGGTTACCGGCCAGCAGCCCGACCCCCTCGTCGCCGGTCCTGACGTCTTCCCTGGTGATGGCGCGTCCGTCCCGGGTCACGTGGCCGTGCGCCCACGCCACGTCGCTGCCGGCGACGTAGCGCATGCCGTCCAGGATATGGGTGCCCAGGATCATCAGGTCCAGGGCGCCGGCGCGGTGGTCGCCCTTGCCGTGCCCGCGCAGCACCTGAATCTCGCCGATCTCGCCGGAGTCGACGATCTGCTTGAGGCGCCGCTCGTGCGCCGCCGCGCGCCGGTGCGCCACCACCATCCGCACTCCGTGCCGGTCGCAGGCCTCCAGCATGGCGTCGGCGTCGGCCAGGGTGGCGGCGAACGGCTTTTCGCAGAAGATGCCCTTGACGCCCGCTTCCGCCGCCGCCACCACCATGGCGCGGCGCTGGTCGGTCCAGCGCGGGCACACCGCCACCAGGTCGAGGCGCTCGCGCGCCAGCATCTCCCGGTAGTCGCGGTAGTGGGCTTCGGCGCCGAAGCGGCGCGCGGCTTCGGCGCCGCCGGCCGGGTCCGCGTCCGCCACCGCGGCGACCGCGGTGCGGTCGAGAGCGGTAAAGGTATCGCCGAGTCCGTGGCCGTAGTTGCCGCGGCCGGTGGCGCCGATGACCCCGGCGCGCAGGGTTGGTTCGCTCATGCCGCGCAGGGTAGCCGGTAAGCGCCGCGCTTGTATACGCGCGTGCGCCGGCCCGCCGGGCCGGCGGGCCGAGCCACGGCGGGCCGGGCGCCCCGGCCGCCGTGCTACCATGCGGCCATGGGTCAGTGTCATTCCTGCGGCGGCGCGCTGGCGCCGGACGCGCCGATCTTTCGCGACACCGAGTGCCCGCACTGCAGCCGTCCGCTGAAGGTGTGCCTCAACTGCGCCTTCTACGAGCGCGGCGCGCAGTGGGACTGCCGGGAGACGATTGCGGAGCCGGTGCGGGAGAAGGACCGCGCCAACTTCTGCGACTACTTTCGCCTGCGCGCCGGGCCGGCCGCCGGTGGTGACGCCGCCCCGGGCGCGGAGCAGGGGCGGGCGCGGCAGGCGCGCGCCGACTTCGACAAGCTGTTCGGTTAGCGGGCGCGGCGCGCGCCCGGCGCAACGTTACGGATTCTTAACCGCGCGTTCAAACCACCTTCAACCGGCGGTGAGATACTGCGAGCATGGAAGATGGAGCGTTGGCGAGTTACCTCGCAGATCTCAAGCGCCATTCACTCCTGACCCGCGAGGAAGAGCAGCGCTACGCGCGCGCCGCACGGGCCGGCGACCAGGTGGCGAAGGAGAAGCTGATCAACAGCAATCTCCGGTTCGTAGTAAACGTCGCACGCCAGTATCAGCACCGCGGCATACCCCTTGCCGATCTGATCAGCGAAGGGAACGTCGGGTTGATCAAGGCGGCCGAGAAGTTCGACCCGGAACGCGGGTACCACTTTACCACCTACGCGGTGTGGTGGATTCGGCAGGCGATTCTGAAGGCACTGGAGGCGGGCTCGCGCACCATTCGGCTGCCGGCTCACGCCGCCGGCATCGTAGAGCGCATCGGCTGGGCGCGCACCGAGCTGCGCGAGCGCCTGCGCCGCGAGCCAAGCGTCGACGAGATCGCCCGGTTTCTCGACCTGCCGCCCGGTCGCGTTACCGAATTGCTCTCCGTATCGCGCGAACTGCTGTCAATCGAGGCGCCCGCCTTCGACGACGGCACCGCGGCCCAGGTGGGCGACTCGGTGCGCGACCGCGCCCGTTTGCCCGACGAGGAGGCGATGGCCGGCGTCCTCAAGGCCGACATCAACTACGTGCTGGGCCGGCTCTCGCAACGCGAGTCGGACATCCTGCAGAGTCGGTTCGGCCTCAACGGGCGCCGCCGCCTGACCCTCACCGAGCTTGGCCGGCGCTACCGCCTGACCAAGGAGCGCGTGCGCCAGATCGAGAAGCGGGCGCTGCAGCAGATCCGGATGTCGCTCAACCTGCGCGTGCTGGAAGGCTACCTCGACTGACCCGTGGCGGCGGCGGCGCGCGCCTGACCGCCGCCGCCACGCCGCTGCCGCCGCAGCCGCGCGTTGAGCGCGGCGATGGTGCGCCGCAGCACCGCCTTCTCCCGCCCCACCCGCTGGTCGAGCTGGTTCAGGAGGCGCAGCCGCAGCTCCGCAAGTTCCCGTTCGCGGCCCACGGACCGAACAGTACCGGACGCGCCCGATAATTGTTTCATAGCCGCGCTGATTGCTACCGATGCATACATTGACGCGGTAATCGGGAGGCACGATGGGCGAACGGTTGAACCATACCCTCGCCACTTTGGGGGGAGGCTGCTTCTGGTGCGTGGAGGCGGTCTACCTGCGGGTCGGCGGGGTGAGCCGGGTAGTGTCCGGCTATGCCGGCGGCAGCACGCCGGCGCCGACCTACGAAGCGGTGTGCGGCGGGCGCTCCGATCACGCGGAGGTGGTGCAGGTGACCTTCGACGCCGGCGTGGTGAGCTACGCGCAGCTCCTTGAACTGTTCTGGCTCGCCCACGATCCCACCACCCGCAACCGCCAGGGGCACGACGTTGGCCCCCAGTACCGTTCCCTCATCCTGACCCACGACGCCGCCCAGCAGCGCAGCGCCGAGGCGTCGCGCGCGGCGGCGCAGGAGCGGTTCCGGCGCCCCATCGTCACCGAGATCGAGCCGTTGCGGCAGTTCTACCGCGCCGAGGAGTACCACCAGGATTACCTGGCGCGCAATCCGCGCGCCCCCTACTGCCGTTATGTGATCGCGCCCAAGTTGACCCGGCTGGCCGCCGCCGGCCACGTGCGCTGAAATCGCCATGCGCCGGCGCAACGTCGGGTTCGTTTCGTTCCGCTTCGCGGGCACGGACGGAGTGTCGCTGGAAACCACCAAGTGGGCCACCGTGCTGGAGCGGATGGGCCACCGCTGCTACTACTGCGGCGGCGAGTTGGAGACGCCGCCCGAGTGCTCGATCCTGCTCCCCAAGGCGCAGTTCAAGCACCCGGAAGTACAGGAAATCACCGCCAACCTGTTCGACACCGACACCCGCAAGCGCTCGATCACGGAACAGATCCACAAGCTGCGGCGGGAACTGAAAGAGGGCCTGCACGAGTTTATCGAACGCTTCTCGCTCGACGTCCTGGTTGCCGAGAACGCCCTGTCGATTCCGCTCAACATACCCTTCGGCTTGGCCATCACCGAGGTGATCGCCGAAACCCGCATCGCCACCATCGCCCACCACCATGACTTTACCTGGGAACGCAAGCGCTTCATGGTCAATTGCGTGTCCGACTACATGCGCAACTCCTATCCGCCGCGGCTGCACTCGGTAACTCACGTGGTGATCAACAGCACCGCGCGCAATCAGTTGGCGCTGCGCTCCGGCGCCAACGCCTACCTGATCCCCAACGTGATGGACTTTGACAATCCGCCGTGCGGAATCGACGACTACAACGCCGACGTGCGCGCCGCGTTGGGGCTCGGGGCGGACGACGTCTTCGTGCTGCAGCCCACCCGCGTGGTGCAGCGCAAGGGCATCGAGCACGCCATCGAACTGGTCAAGCACCTGGATCGCGGCGGCAACATGGTGCTGGTGATTTCCCACGCCGCGGGCGACGAGGGATTCGAGTACCAGCAACGGGTGCGGGATTATGCCCGGATGCTCGGCATCCGCGCGCTGTTTGTCGACGGCATGATCAACCACCGGCGCGCCACCACGCCGCAGGGCGGTAAGATCTACTCCCTGGACGACGTTTACCCGCACGCCGACCTGGTGACCTACCCGTCGCTGTTCGAGGGTTTCGGCAACGCCTTTCTGGAGGCCGTCTATCACCGCAAGCCGATCTTCGTGAACAACTACTCGATCTACGCCAGCGACATCCGTCCCAAGGGCTTCCGCACCATACTGATGGACGATTACGTGTCCGACGACGTAATCGGCGAGGCGCGGCGCTTCCTGGGCGACGCCGAATACCGGCAGTGGGCGGTGGACTACAACTACGCGGTGGCCCGCAAGCACTACTCTTACCGCGTCCTGGAGTCCAACCTGAGCCACATCCTGATGGGCTTCTTCGGCCTCGACGACCCCACTTAAGGCCGCCCGCCGCGCCGGCCTACCGGTCTGCGGGCGCCGTTCCAGCGGACGGGCTGACCTCGAAAACCGCATGGTGGAGGCGAAGTCGCTGACTCGGATCTCGTACGGGAGGCTGCGGGAGTGATTGAAGCGGCTTGGGTCGGTCGTGTTCCGGGTTATCTCGGGCGCCGACTGAATCGTCCGGCGGGAGCAGGGCGCGGCCCACCGCCGCGCCCTGCTCCCGACCAAAGCAGACCAACCAAACCTGAACCGGTGGCTGGCTACTGGCGGAAGAAGAGCTGGTCGCCCCAGTAGTTGAGGCCGATCGACCACTCCACGCCGATGCCGTAGGCGGTGGGGACGTTGCCGATGTTGCTGCGGGATACGTAGATCGTGGGACTGAGGCCCAGCACGCCGATGGCCCACAGTTTGTCGGCCTGCAGTTGCGCGATGTTGCTCGCCAGCTCCACGTACTCGGGGGAGCCGAACTCGGTGACGCGCAGCGCCCACGACCACTCGTCGAGGTCCTTTATCTCCTGCGGCGGCTCCCAGCCGGGCATGCTGCCGTCGAAGTCGGCCAGCGTGTGGGTGCCGGCCTTGATGGCGGCGTTGGCGGCCAGCCACTTGCCCCACTGCCAGCCCCAGCCGTTGTCGGTGCCGCACGGCATCCAGCGCGAGTCCTTGGTCACGCCGCGCGAGCGGTTGCAGGTGAACTGCTCGCCGCCGCCGGTGATGTACTGCCCGGTCTCGGAAGCCTCGCCGATGGCGCTCGCGCGCGCGTCATGCTCGTTCAGCGTGCGGGTCACGTTGCGCGACTGCCCGGTCTCCACCTTGAGCAGCACCTTGACGCCGACCGCCTCCCAATACTCCTTGATCAGCTCCATCGCCGGCACCGGCAGGCCCTCGGCGTACTCGATCACGATCTGCAGTTCCTCGCCGCCCGGCGCGCGCCGGAACCCGTCGCGGGTGCGGTCGGTCATGCCGATCTCGTCGAGCAGAGCGTTGGCCTGGTCCGGGTCGTAGTCCGCGGCGGCGGCGCCCCACGCGTCGCGGTAGTAGCTGTGCACGGTGGGCGGGGCCGCCTGCCGCGGCGTAGCCAAGCCGAAGAATACCTGCTCGTTTACTTCGCCGCGGTTGATCGCCAGCGACAGCGCGCGCCGGAAGCGCAGGTCCTGGTACAGCTCCGCCCGCCACGGCTGCTTGTGGTTCTGGTTCAACACCACCGCCACGTCGGAGGCCGAGAGCCCCGGAATCAGCGTCACCCGGTAGTCGCCCTGCTGCTCGTTCTCCTTGTACAGGGCGAAGTTCTCCAGGCTGGTGTTGCCGTACGCCAAGTCCGCCTCGCCGCCGATGATCTTGAGGTTGTACACCTCCTTCTCGACCACGGTGGAGACGATGCGGTCAATGTAGGGAAGCTGGTTCCCGGCCGTGTCCACGCGCAGGTAGTAGGGGTTGCGCTCGAATACGCGCACCGTGGGGGTGATCTCCGTGAACCGCCACGCCTGAATCACCGGCAGCTCGACGTCGGTCGACGGCTTCCAGAAGAAGTGGTCGGTAAACGCCTGCTGCCACGATTCGTGGCCCTCCTCCCGGGCCACCTCGTTGGCGTTTTCGTTGTAGTCAATGTGCCACTTGGAAAGGTAGTGCTTGGGTTTGAGCATCTCCCAGTCGCCGCCGTGCCAGGTGGCCAGCTTGACCATCATCTCCGGGTGCGGAGAGTCGAACTCCAGGCGCACCGTGTGATCGTCGACCCGCACCGCGTCCTGCACGAACGGGCTGGTCTTGTAGGTCACGACCTCGGGGTGAAGGTGCATGGCCACGAACTGAAACACCACGTCGTCGGCGGTGACCGGCTGGCCGTCGGACCACTTGTGCCCTTCGCGCAGGCGGATCGTCACCGAGGTGTTGTCGGCGGCCATTTGCACCGATTCGGCCACGTCGGGAAGAATCTGGCCGTCCACTCCCTTGAGCATGTAGGGGCCGCGTTCGACGCTCTCGGTCATATCCTGCCACGGCCAGTTGTCGAGGGCGAACACGCGCGCGGTGCCGCCGTACTGGCCCACTTCCTGCAGCGGGGTGCGCACCGGCGGATCCGCGGGCAGGCGTTCGTCTACCGGCGGCAGCTCTCCGGCCGCCACCAGCGCGGCCAGCATCGGCGCTTCGCCGTAGGCGCCGGTGCGTGCGGTCATGGCGGCGCCGGAATCGGCGGCCCCGGCGGCGCCGCCGGAGTCGGTGCTGCCCCCGGCGAACGCCGGCAGCGCGCAGCTCAGCAGCGCCGCCGCGATCAAGGTCAACTTGGGTGCGGTCATCATGGTTTTCAGTAGTTCTCCTGTGGTAGTTGGTCGAATCCCCGCCTACTTGGGCTGCGGGACGATGCGGAGGTAGGGCAGCGGCGACTTCCAGCCGTCCGGGTAGGTCTCCCTGGCGGCGGCGTCCGATACCGACGGCAGGATGATCACCTCTTCGCCCTGGTTCCAGTTGGCCGGCGTGGCCACCTGCTTCGTCGCGGTAAGCTGGCAGGAGTCGAGCAGCCGCAGGATCTCGGCGAAGTTGCGGCCGGTGCTCATCGGATAGGTGAGCGTCGCCTTGATCTTCTTGTCCGGCCCGATCACGAACACCGAGCGCGCGGTGGCGTTGTCCATCGCGGTGCGGCCCTGCGCGGCGGCGCCGGCGTCCGCCGGCAGCATGTCGTAGGCCTTCACGATCGCCAGCTCGGGGTCCCCGATCAGCGGGTAGGTGACCGCGTGCCCCTGCGACGCCTCGATGTCGCGCGACCACGCCGTATGGTCGCGCACGCCGTCGACGCTGATCCCCAGCACCTTGCAGTTGCGCCTGGCAAACTCCGGCTGCAGACCGGCCATGGTGCCCAGCTCGGTGGTGCACACCGGCGTAAAGTCCTTGGGGTGCGAAAACAGAATCGCCCAGCCGTCGCCGATCCACTCGTGGAAGTTGATCGGTCCCTGGGTCGTGTCGGCGCTGAAGTCGGGCGCCTCGTCGTTGATCCTCAGTGCCACGTTATTCCTCCTTGGCCCGGCGCGCCGGGTTTTCTTGGATGGCTCGGGATGGCTGGCATCATGGCACGCCGGGCGCGCCGGGGGCAAGGCGGCGCCGCGGCAGCCGGCGCGGCGTGTCGGCAGCAGGCGGCGGCCGGCGGTGGTGGCGCGCGAGCGTTTGACGCGGGCGCGCCGCCGGGCTATCCTGGCAGTCATCCTTTAAGCCGGTCCGGTGAGGCCGGGAAGGTGGACCGCGCATCTACCGGACCGGAGTCTCCGGCCCGCGCTGCAAGGCGGCTTTCGATGGCGGCATCGGAGCCGGGCGAGCGCCGGGCGCAGGAGGCTTTTTTGTGCCCCGGACAGGAGGGAGTTGACCATGGCTGAGCAAGAGCGGCGCGCCGCCGAGCGCCGCATTCTGGACGCCGCCGACCTGGAGCGCTGCCTCACGCGGCTGGCGCATGAGGTGGTGGAGCGCAACCGCAGCGTCGAGCGGATGGCGTTCGTGGGTATCCGCACCCGCGGCGTACCGCTGGCGCGCCGGCTGCAGCGGCTGGTGACCGGCATCACCGGCGTCGAGCCGCCGCTGGGGATCCTCGACATCAGTTTGTACCGCGACGACCTGAGCCACGTCGCCAGCTCCCCGGTGGTGGGCCGGACGGAAATCGGCTTTCCCCTTGACGACCGGGTGGTGGTGCTGGTGGACGACGTGCTGTACACCGGCCGCACCACCCGCGCGGCGCTGGACGCCCTGGTCGAGTTCGGACGCCCGCGCCGCATCCAGCTTGCGGTGGTCATTGACCGCGGCCATCGCGAGTATCCGATTCGCGCCGACTACGTGGGCAAGAACGTCCCCACCAGCGGCGAGGAGATCGTTCACGTGCGGCTGCGCGACACCGATACCCGCGAGGAGGTGGTCATTGCCTACGGAAACCGGCACTGAGCGCCCGCCGGCGCCCGCGGTGGCGGGCGCCGCCAACACTGGCGGCGCGCCCACCGCTGCCCGCGCCGCCGCCAACGGCCGTCCCGCGGGGCAGCCGGCGCCGGCCTGGAAGCGCAAGGACCTGCTGGCGCTGGAGCTGCTCAGCCGCAGCGAGATCGAGCTGCTGCTGGATACCGCCGAGTCGTTCAAGGAGGTGTCGGCGCGCCAGGTCAAGAAGGTGCCGGCGTTGCGCGGCAAGACGATCGCCAATCTGTTCTTCGAGTCCTCCACCCGCACCCGCACCAGCTTCGAGCTGGCCGCCAAGCGGTTGTCGGCCGACACGGTCAACTTCCAGGGCTCGAGTTCCAGCGTGCAGAAGGGCGAGAGTCTGGTCGATACCGCCAAGAACATCGAGGCGATGCAGGTGGACACCGTGGTGGTGCGCCACGCCTCCTCCGGCGCCGCCGAGCTGCTGGCGCGCGAGTTGGACGCCAGCGTGGTCAACGCCGGCGACGGCATCCACGAGCATCCCACCCAGGGGCTGCTGGACATCTTTACCATCCGCGAGCACCGGCGGTTGGAGGGCCTGCACGTCTGCCTGGTGGGCGACATCCTGCATTCGCGGGTGGCGCGCTCCAACCTGTGGGGTCTGCGCAAACTCGGCGCCCGGGTGACGGTGTGCGGCCCGCCGAGCCTCATTCCGCACGGCATCGAAGAGTTGGGGGCGGCGGTCTCCTACGACCTGGACGAGGTGATCGAGGAGGCCGACGTCCTCAACCTGCTGCGGATTCAGTTCGAGCGCCAGCGCGGGGCGTTCTTTCCGTCGGTGCGCGAGTACGCGGTGGAGTACGGGCTGACGCGCGACCGCCTGCGGCGCGCCCGGGAAGGGCTGCTGGTGCTGCATCCGGGGCCGATGAACCGCGGGGTGGAAGTGGCCGCGGAGGTGGCTGACGGCCCGCACTCGCTGATCCTGGAGCAGGTGACCAACGGGGTGGCGGTGCGCATGGCGGTGCTGTTTCACACCACGCTGACGCGCGAGGCGGCGCCCGAGCATGGCTGAGGCGGGAGCCGGGGCCGCGCCCGGGGCGGGTGAGCCTCCGCTGCTGGTGCGCGGCGGACGGCTGCTGGATCCGCTGCAGGGGGTGGACGGCCAGGTCGACCTGCTGGTGCGCGGCGGGCGCGTGCAGCGTCTCGGCGCCGACCTGCGCGCCGCCGCCGGCGCCGCGGCGGAGGTGATCGACGCGCGCGGCAAGTTGGTGCTGCCGGGGCTGATCGACGTGCACGTGCACCTGCGCCAGCCCGGCTTCGAGTACAAGGAGACCGTGGAGAGCGGATTGCGGGCGGCGCTGGCCGGCGGCTTTACCGGGGTCTGCCCGATGCCGAACACCGACCCGGTGTCCGACACGCGCGCCGACATGGAGTTTCTGCGCCGCGAGGCGCGGCGCCTGGAGCTGATCAACCTGTGGCCGGTGGGGGCGGTCACCGTGCGCCAGGAGGGAGCCCGGCTTACCGAGTTCGGCGAGCTGCGCACCGGCGGCGCGGTGGCGCTGTCCGACGATGGCCGGCCCATAGTGTCGTCGGCGATCATGCGCCGCGCCCTGGAGTACGCCAAGAAGTTCCGCCTGCCGCTGCTGCTGCACGAGGAGGACCCGGAGCTGTCGCAGGCGGGGGCGCTGAACGAGGGCGTGGTGGCCACCCGCCTGGGGCTGCTCGGCAGCCCGTGCCAGGCCGAGTCGGCGCTGGTGGCGCGCGACCTCGAGATCGCGGCGCTGGCCGGCGGCCGGGTTCACTTTCAGCACGTTTCCTGCCGCCGTTCGGTGGAACTGATCCGGCAGGCGCGGGCCGGCGGGGTCGAAGTGAGCGCCGAAACCTGCCCGCACTACCTGTTTCTGACCGAAGACGCGGTGTTGCGCTACGACACCCACGCCAAGATGTACCCGCCGCTACGCACCGCCGCCGACGTGGCCGCGGTACGCTGCGGGCTGGCGGACGGCACCATCGACGTGGTGGCCAGCGACCACGCGCCGCACGCCGACTACGAGAAGGCGGTGGAGTTCGACCGCGCCCCCAACGGCATCACCGGGGTGGAGACGATGCTGCCCCTGATGCTGGCGCTGGTGCGCGAACGGGTGATCACGCATGAGCAGTTGGTGCGCGCGTTGGCGGTAAATCCCGCGCGCCTGATCGGCGTCGAGCGCGGCAGCTTGGCGGTAGGGGCGGTGGCCGACGTGACGGTGGTCGAGCCGCGGCTCACCTGGGTCTACGACGCGGCCACGGCGCAGTCCAAGGCGCGCAACTCGCCGTTCTGGGGGCAGCGGCTCACCGGGCGCGCCACCGACTGCCTGGTGGGCGGGCGCGTGCGCCTGCGCGATTGCCGCGTGCTGCGGCCGCAACCGGGCAAGGAGGAATTGGCGTGAGCGACCGGCCCGCGCTGCTGGCGCTGGAGGATGGCGCGGTGTTTCGCGGCCGCGCGGTGGGCGCCGCGGGGGAGGTGACCGGCGAGGTGGTGTTCAACACCGCCATGACCGGCTACCAGGAGATTCTCACCGATCCCTCCTACGCCGGCCAGCTCGTGTGTCTGACCTATCCGCTCATCGGCAACTACGGGGTCAACGAGGACGACCCGGAGTCGCGGCAGCCGTGGACGCGCGGGCTGATCGTGCGCGAGCTGGCCGAGCGCCACTCCAACTGGCGCGCCAGCGGCGATCTGGGCGGTTACCTGCGCGCCCACGGCATCGTCGCCATCGACGAGGTCGACACCCGGGCGCTCACCCGCCACCTGCGGCTGCACGGCGCCAAGACCGGGGCCATTTCCACCACCGATCTCGGCGCCGATTCCCTGGCGGCCAAGGCGCGGCGCGCGCCGAAGCTGGGCGAACTGGACCTGGTGCGGGAGGTGGCGCCGCCCGCCATTGCGCCGTTGCGCCTGCCGGCGGACGCCTACGACCCGCTCGCCGGGAGCCGTGCGGCGCCGCCGGCTGCCGCGCCGCACGTGGTGGCCATCGACGCCGGCGCCAAGCACAACATCATGCGCAACCTGGCGGCGCGCGGCTGCCGCGTTACCGTGGCCCCGGCCACCTGCAGCGCCCCGCAGATCGCCGCCCTGCAGCCGGACGGGCTGTTTCTCTCCAACGGCCCCGGCGACCCGGAGCAGGCGCCCTACCTGGCGGACACCGTGCGCACGCTGCTCGCCGCCGACCGCGGCCTGCCGGTATTCGGCATCTGCCTCGGCCTGCAGATCATGGCGCTGGCCCTGGGGGCGGAGATCTTCAAGCTCAAGTTCGGCCATCACGGCGCCAACCATCCGGTGCGCGAGGAACGCACCGGCGCGGTCTCCATTACCAGTCAGAACCACGGCTACGCGGTCGCCGCCGGCTCGTTGCCGCCGGAGCTGCGCGTGACCCACGTCAACCTGAACGACGGCACCATCGAGGGGCTGGAGCATCGCGCGCGGCCGGTGTTCGCCATTCAGTATCACCCGGAAGCCGCGCCCGGGCCGCACGACGCCCAGTACCTGTTTGATCGCTTCGTCGCCGCCCTGGAGCGCCGCCGGCGGCGATCTTGACACGGCGCCGCGGCATGGCGATATTTGCCGCACCATGACTCATCCCCGTTTGCGCATTGCGCTGTGCGCTCTGCTATTGACAGTTCCGTTCGCCACCGTGTCCGCCGGAGGCATGTTCGCCGCCGGCGACTTCTACACGAGCCTCAACTACGACGTCGCGTTCGCGGGCGAACGCGGCGTAACCGTCGGGACCACCGAAGCCAATACCATTGAGGCCAACCTCGAGACCGACTGGGGCTTCCTGGGGGCCCAACTCGGTATCGGCTTCGCCATCAGCGGGTTCCGTCCGGAGTTCTACGGCGCCTACCGCCGGGTACCGATCAGCGGCGCGACGCTCACGAAGAGTGGTAGCGTGGAATACAACGCCGAATCTGAGATCAACAAACGTCTGGGCAAGGTAGATTGGGCCGCCAGCTCCGTCAGTTCGCTGGATCTGGGACTCGGCGTCCACTACGACATCGACACCGGCACCCCGTTCCTGCCCTACCTGGGGGTGGCCGGCGGCGCGTCGAACGTCACCGTCGCCCTGGGGGACGCCGCGCACACGGCGGTCTCCGCCCAGGAGCTTCAGGCCCTGAATTTTAAGAAGACCGACTCGGCGTGGGCGTTGGGGTTTCAGGGGAACGCGGGCATCGGCTACGCCGCCAGCGACGACATAGTCATCACGCTCGGCTACCGCCTGACCGGCACCACTGAGGCCGAACTAGCTACCTCGAAGGCGAAGTTGAAGCTGGCGCTGGTCCACAACGGCGAGGTGGGGCTCCGCTACATATTCTAGGTCTACCCCCCCCCCCCCCCCCCCCCGGTTGGCGGACTGCCGGCGCGGGGGGAAATTTCGTGCCGCACGGTGCGCTCCAGCGCCTCGCGCAGGGAGTAGGGCGGCTGAAATCCGGCCGCCTCTACCCGCGCCGTCGAGAAGGTGGTGGTGCTGCAGAACTTTCGGACGCGGACGGCGCTGACCGGCAGCTTGGCTCCCGTCAGCGCGGCCGCCAGGTCGCAGCCCAGCCCGCCGAGGTAGCCGACCGCGTACGGGACGCGGACCCCGGCGCGCGGCGTGCGGCCCAGTACCCGCAGCAGCGTCTCCACCAGTTCCCGGGTCGTGAGATCGGGCTTGTCGGCGTAGTTGAACAGGTGGCTGCCCGGTCCGAACTCCAGCGCCGCGGCCAGGAACGCGCTCAGGTTGTCCACGTAGGCGATCGACTTGCGGTTGCGGCCGTTGCCCACCATCACGAAGCGCCCGGCGCTGAGCTGGCGCATGAGGTTGTAGACGTTGCCGCGGTTGCCCTCGCCGAACACGGCGGTGGGGCGCACGGTGACCAGCGAGCGCTCGGCCGGCGCCTCGGCCTGCCAGTCGCGGTGCACCTCCTCGGCGCGCAGCTTGGACGTTCCATAGGCGTTGAACGGCGCCGGCGGGTGCTCCTCCGCGGCCTCGGGCGGCGCGGTTACGCCGTAGACCGCGGCGGTGCTGGTAAAGATGAGCCGGTCGATCCCCAAGTCCCGGCAGGCGGCGCACACGTTGGCCGCGCCGGCGACGTTGACCTCGTCGTAGCGGGTCACCGGCTTGACGTCGTCGCGGTGCACGGCCGCCAGGTTGTAGACCGCCTCGGCCCCCTGCAGCGCCGCGGTCAGGCCGGCGCGGTCGCGCACGTCGGCCTGCCGAAAATCCGCGCCGCCACCGGGCGGCACCAGGTCGACGATCGTGACCTCATGCCCGGCGCGCCGCAGGAGAGCCGCCAGCCGCCGGCCGATGAACCCCGAGCCGCCGACGACCGCTATCCGCGCCACGACCGCCAACCGCGCCCGCGGCGGGCGCCGGTCATCCTGCGACAAGGCATACGCTATAAACTATACTCAATTCGACCATGGCCGGTCCCCTCGTTTCCGTGATCATGCCCAGCTTCAACGCGGAGCGCTTCATCGCCGAGGCGATCGACTCGGTGATTGCGCAGACCGTGGCGGACTGGGAGCTGATCGTCGTCGATGACGCCTCGACCGACGCCACGGTCGCTATCGTCGCCGGTTACCAGCAGCGCGATTCCCGAATCCGCCTCATTGCGCAGCAGCGCAATCAGGGACCGGCCAGCGCGCGCAACCGCGGCCTGGACGCCGCCCGCGGCAAACTGATCGCGTTCATCGACAGCGACGACATCTGGTACCCGGAGAAGACGGCCAAGCAGCTCGCGGTCATGGAGCGCTGCCGGGCGGACATCTCCTGCACCGCCTACGAACGGGTCCGCGGTCATCACCATCCGCACGCCGCGGTGGTCCCGGTCCCGGACAGGATAGAATACCACTCAATGCTCCACCGTTGCGTTATCGGGTGCTCCACCGCACTGGTGCGGCGCGCCACCTGCGGCGCAGTCAGGATGCCATTGATCAGGCGCCGCCAGGATCACGGCTACTGGCTGGAGTTGCTGCGCGACGGGTCGCGGACCGCGGTCGGCATCAACGAGACGCTGGTCTCCTACCGCCTGCACCGCGGTTCCCTGTCCGCCAACAAGCTCGTTGCCGCCGCCTATACCTGGAAGCTGCTGCGTGACGTCGAGCGCTTCCCGGTCGGCAAGTCAGTGTGGCTGTTCGGCGGCTACGTCTTCGCCCACCTGAAGCTTCGCCTGCGGCGCGCCGAGCAGCGCTGAGGGGCAGATTCATCACTCCGCCTGCGGCGCCGCGCGGCCGGCCAGCGCCGCGAGCGCCTGCCGCAGCTCGCGCGGTCCCTGCTCGCCGTGGACGTAGTCCGCGGCCGGCAGCTTGAGCATGTTGGCGCGCCATCGTTCCCGGTCCGCGGCGGTGATGCCGCGTAGCTCGGCGGCCGCGGCGCCGGCTTCGGCCGCTTCGATAACGAACCCGATGCCGTGCCGCCGCACCGCCTCGGCGTCGCCGGTGCCGGCGCGTACGATCAGCGGCTTCGCGAACAGGCATGCGTCGTAGTAGCGGTTGGACCGCGACCAGCCGTGCGGAACCGCGGGTGGATAACAGGCCAGGATCAAGTCGGCGCCGTCAAACAAGGCCGGCAGATCGCCGGGATGCCGGTATTCGCCGCGGTAATCGAGATTGGCGACGCGGCCCATCCGCTGGTGGAACGCGGCCACGAAGCGGCCCGGGATACCGGCCAGCAGGAAGGCGAACTCGCGCGGCGCCGCGCGCGCCAGCGCTTCGATCAGCGCCAGCGTCCACTCATCCTTCAGGATGCCGAAGTAGCCGAGCCGCAACGGGCGCCCGCCGCCCGGCGGGCGCCCCGGCGCCGGGGAGGAGCGGCCGCGGTTGACCGCGGCCGCGAACGAGCGCTCCACCTTGTTTTCCACGACGATGGCCGGCGTCGCGGTTCGCAGCCAACCGCGGTAGTACTCCAGATAGCGCCCCGCGGTGACTACCAGCAGCGCGCAGGCGTTGACCGCGCGCCGGTCCACCGCCCGGAACAGGCGGCCGCGCAGGCTCCGGGCAACCTGCAGGTCCCTGACGTCGGCGATCTCGGCGACCACCGGGACCTGCAGGCCGCTGCCGGCGAGCAGCGCCAGCAGCGGCAGGTCGGCGCCGAACACGTATGTGAGCTGGTTCCGTTGCATCGCGGCGCGCACCCGCGGCAGGCAGCGCAACAGCCGCAGACCGCGCCGCAGATAGCGGCGGTGGTCGACCCGCCCCAACGACTCGACCCGGCACGCGAGGGTGCGCGCCGCGGCGCCGTAGCGTTCGAAGCCAAGCGCCTCGACCGCGAAGCCGCTACGCTGCAGCATGCCGACCCGCACCGCGTTGTGGGCATCCGCGAGCGACGGCAGGAGGCAAAGAATCCTGATCGGGTCCGATACCATTGGCGCGGCCACGCGATGATACGGTTTCCGGCGCCGGCGGGTCTCGCCGGTTGCCCGGCGCCGCCCGTTGCGAGTACGTTTCGGCGCATGACGACCAATCGGAGTTGGCTGCGGATTGCCGGCGCCGGGCTGGCGTCGTGCCTCGCGGCGGGCGTTGCGGCTGCCGCGCCGCTGCCCTGCGGCGCCGGCCCGCGCGAGCTGCAGGCCGGCTTCTACGCCTACTTCGCCCCGGTAAGCTACGCTGCCGACGAAGACCCGGCTGCCCCCGGCTTCGACACGCACCTCGGTTACGAGTCCGATCTCCTCACGGCGATCGAAGCGATGGCGGCCACCGGCCTGTCGTTCACGCGCCGCGGCATCGCGCCGTGGGACGACATCTGGCTGCGGCCGGCCGGCCCCGACTACGACTTGGTCAGCGGCGGCATCACCATCCTCGAGTCGCGCACCCGCGACGCCGCCGGCAACCGGGTCACCACCTTCTCGACCGGCTACGTTGCCTTTCGGCAGAGCCTGCTGGTGCGCGCCGCCGACGCCGCCCGCTTCGCCGCCTACGCGGCGTTGACCGATGACGTCACCGTCGGCGTGCTCGCCAACACCACCGGCGAGGCGCGCCTGCTGCAGTTGACCGGGCTGGCCGACGCCGCCGGCGTGCTGGCCGCCGGCGTCCGGGTCGAGACTCCGGGCGGCACGGTGACGGCCGACGGCAGCGCCGGCTACTTCATTACCGCGGCGGGGGAATCGCCGAGCCTCGTCAAGCGGCTGAGCCTGCAGCCGCCGGACGCGGCGGCGCCGCGCGTCCTCTATCTCGGCGACGACCTGGGCGAGGCGGAACTGATCGCCGCCCTCCGCGCCGGCCGCGTGGACGCGATAGCGCGCGGCGAAATTGGCAACAGCGACGCCGCCCACGCCTCCGGCGGGGAGTTGGCGGTGGCGGCGCGGGACCGGCGCGTGGAGTGGGGCGGCATGGCGCTCGCCGCGCACGACGCCGAGCTGACCGCCTGCCTCAACGAACGGATCGACTGGCTCACCGACGGGCGCAGGATCGGCTACCCGGAGTGGCGCGCGGACCGCGCGGTGTTCCTGCGCCGCGCCGAGGCCTGGAACGCCCGGCACGGTCGTTGAAGACGCTGATCACCGGCGGCGCCGGCTTCATTGGCTCGCACGTGGCGGAAGTGTTCCTCGCCGCCGGCCACGAAGTGGTGATCGTTGACAATTTGCGGAGCGGTCGCAGGCAACAGGTGCCGCGCGGCGCCCGGCTTTACGAAGCCGATGCCGGCGGTGATGAGTTTGCCGCCATCCTGGCCAAGGAGCGGCCGCACGTGGTGAGCCATCACGCCGCCCAGGTGAGCGTCACCGCTTCCGTGCGTGACCCGCAGCTCGACGCGCGCCTGAATTGCCTGGGACTGCTCGCCACCCTGCAAGGCTGCGTGCGGTACGAGGTCAGGCGCTTCATCTTCAGTTCCAGCGGCGGGGCCGTCTACGGCGACGCCGAGCGCCGCCCGACGGCCGAGGACGCGCCGCCGCGGCCGCGCTCGCCCTATGCCATCCACAAGCTCGCCGGCGAGCACTACCTGGATTTCTTCCGGCGCGAGCACGGTCTGCAGTCGGTCGCGTTGCGCTACGGCAACGTGTACGGCGCGCGCCAGGATCCGCACGGCGAAGCCGGCGTCGTCGCCATCTTCGCGGAGCAGCTATTGCGCGGCGAGCGGCCGACCATCCATGCCTATCCCGAGCAGCCGGCGGGGATGACGCGCGACTACGTACACGTGGATGACGTGGCGCGCGCCAACTTGCGCGCCCTGGAGAGCAACGCCGGCGGGCCGTTCAACGTCTCGGGCGGCCGGCCGGTGCGCACCGCCGAGCTGTTTCAACTGGTCGGCGCCGCCTGCGGCTCTGACCTCACCGCGATCGCGGCGCCGGCGCGGCCGGGTGACGTGCGCGAGAGCTGGCTCGACGTTTCGCGCGCCGCCGGTGAGCTCGGTTGGCGCCCGCGGGTGCCGCTCGCCGAGGGCGTCGCCCGCACCGTAGATTATCTGCGCTCACGTTCACGCGTTGGCGCTTGAAAGGAGCGGCTGCGGCCGTGGTATAATCGGATTATCGATGTTGACAGAGGGTAACGGAGGGACTCCCATGACCAGCGGAACGATCAAGCTCCTGGCGGCGCTCGGAGCAGCAATTGCCTTGGCGAGTTGCGCCACGGAGGTGCCGCCAGCGGCCGGAATGGCGGAGCCGGCGGAGCTGCCGAGCGCAGTATCGGCGGCCGCGGAGACGCCGCGCGCCGCGCCGGCGGCGCCGGCGGGTCTGACGGCGTCGGGAGGCGACCGCAGCATCAGCCTCACCTGGAACGACCCCGGCGATGCCGGCATCGTCTCCTACGAGTTCCGGGTTCGCGCCCCGGAAGACTCCGACTGGCGGCGCTGGCGCGTCATGGTCGACAGTAGCCCCACCACGACCAGCCACCTGTTGCCCAACCTGACCGCAGGCGTTCGTTACCGGGTCCAGGTGCGCGCCCGCAACGCGGCCGGCGCCGGCCCGGCGGCTGAGGCGGCGGCGACCGCTCAGCCGGTGGCGGCGCCGGCCGCGACCGCGCAGCCGGTGACGGCGCCGGCGCCGCCGAAGGGTCTGACGGCGTCGGGGGGCGACCGCAGCATCAGCCTCGCCTGGGACGATCCCGGCGACGCCAGTATCTCCGGCTACCAGTTCCGGGCCCGCCCTTCGCGGGATCCGGACTGGCCAAGCTGGGGAACGATGGCCGGCAGCACCTATCGGACCACCAGCTACACGCTACTGCGCGGCTTGGCCAACGGCGCGCTGTACGACGTACAGGTGCGCGCCCGCAACGCGGCCGGCGCCGGCCCGGCGAGCGGGGCGTCGGCGACGCCGCGCCCGCCCGCCCCCAGCGGCGTACCGCCGGCGGCGCCCGCCGGGTTGGCGGCGCAGGCCGGCGACGCCAGCATCAGCCTCGCCTGGGACGATCCCGGCGACGCCAGCATCTCCGGCTACGAGTTCCGGGTTCGCGTCGCGGCCGACGCCGACTGGCGGAATTGGCGGCCCGTCGCCGCAAGCACCTACCTCACGACCAGCCACGCGTTGCGCGGCCTGACCAACGGCGCGCTCTACCGCGTCCAGGTGCGCGCCCGCAACGCCGCCGGTGCCGGCGAGGCGAGTGAGACCGCCGCCACGCCGGGGGTGCGGGACGCGCGGGGCAAGTGAGCAAGTTGAGGGCGGTGCGTCAGTGATTGGCCCGCGTGGCGCCGGCACGGCTCCGCGCGGGGTTCCCCTGCGTGGTCAGCAGCGCGAACATGAACTGCGAGAACGTGAGTTGCACGCCGCAGACCAGCAGGGTGATCGAAGGAATTGCAACCCGCATCCGCACCCCCAGGCCGAAGCCGTCCCCTTGCGCGAACAGGAGCAGGCTCCAAATGCTGCCGGCCGCTCCGAGCAGCACCATGAACAGGCCGGCCGCCAACGCACCATTGAGGACGTGATCACTCTGCAAGCGCGCCGACCAGCGACGCTCCGACAGGCCGACGTTCTCGTAGAACACCCCCGCCAGCAACGCCAGGATGACGAGTTGCAGGCCGCAGACCATGAAGGCGGAACCGAACAGTATGGTGTAGGTACCGTAGCCTCCGCCAGCCTCCTCCGGGTACACGATTGGGCCGACCAGCGCCACCGCTCCGGCCGCCAGCAACAGATATCCCGGATAGAGATACAGCCAGCGCGGCGAAAACATCAGCAGAAAACGGAGGATGCGCCAGCCGTCGCGCAAGGCGTGGAGGTGAGACACCCGCTCGGGGTCGAGCGCGCGACGCTGTACTACCGGCACTTGGGCGAGGCGTGCGTCAGCCTTCACGGCCTTGACGATCGTCTCGACAGGGTTATCCCACCCCGAGCAGCGCAACCCAAGGGCGCGGACGCTGGACGCCCGGAACCCTCGCAGGCCGCAGTTTACGTCGGCGACCGGTGATCGGACCAGGAGCTTACCCATTGCGGAAAGAAACGCGGTGCCGGCGTTGCGTAGCGGGGTGGACGCCTTGCGCCCGTCCGCGAACCGATTCCCGAACACGAAGTCGTAACCGTCACGTAGCTTGTCGTAGTATGCTTCGAGCGCGCCCAGGTCATGTTCACCGTCGCCGTCTCCCTGGATGATGAGTTCCCCGCGGGCGGCATTGATTCCTGCCACGACTGCGTTGCCGTATCCGACGGAGGGCTCCGCTACGACCCGGGCGCCGGCGCGGCCAGCCATCTTGGCCGACGAGTCGCTGCTGCCGTTGTCCACTACCACGACCTCGCCGTCGATGTCGTTCCGTTTCAGGAAGCCGCGCGCTTCTGTGACGCAGTGCGCAATGGCTCCCTGCTCGTTGCGGCATATGATCACGATCGAAAGGTCGTACCGGGTGGGCTCTGAGTCTGAAGGGTCGGGCATGCCGGATTCGCTCAAGTGAGTACCGTAGAGTACAGGGGCGCCGCGGTCGATGCAAGCGCAATCGAACCGCCGGAGCTTCCGTCGCGGCTGGTCCTGAGCACGGCCCGGCTCGCCCTGCGCTCCGCGTATCGGACGCTAGCGGACGGTGAGCGTCGACTCGGCCGCCGGGGACGGAGCGCCCCGGCGGCCGAGTCGACAGCCGCGGCGTGAACGACGCCGACGCCATCGTGGTCGGCTCCGGTGCGGCCGGCGGTTGGGCGGCCAAGGAGCTGACCGAGGCGGGGCTGCGCGTGCTGCTGCTGGAGGCGGGTCCGGAGCGCACGCCGGCCGGCGCCGGGCGGGCATGGGCGACACGGCTGTGGCGTCACGCCCGCGGCGCCCAGCGCGTGCAGGAGACGCAACCGAAGTACTGGGTCAAGGATCCCAACCTGTTCGTGACGGATGTGGAGCAGCCATACTCCACGCCGCCCAAGCGGCCGTTTACTTGGATACGCGGCCGCCAGTTCGGCGGGCGCACGCTGCTGTGGGGCGGGATAACGTTGCGGCTGTCGGACTACGAGTTGGCGGCCTCCGAGCACGACGGTAGCGGGCCGTCGTGGCCGATCCGCTACCGCGACCTGGCGCCCCACTACGACCGGGTCGAGCGCTTCCTGGGTATCCACGGCACGCGCGAGGGCTTGCCGCAACTCCCGGACGGGCGGTTCGTGGGGGCGCGCCCGCTGACGCGGGCCGAGCGCCGGCTCGGCGGCCGGGTGGCGTCGGTGTGGCCGGAGCGGCGCCTGATCCCGTCGCGCGGGTTGGCCCTGGAGTGGCACGGCGGCGGCGAGGCGCGGTTGACCAGCGTGGCCACCAGCATCCGGGCGGCGCGGGCGACCGGCCGCCTGCAGGTGCGCACCGGCGCCGCGGTCAGCCATCTGCTGCCGGGCGGCCGTGCAGGGGGCGCCGGCGGCGTGCTGTACCTGGATGCCGCGACCGGCGCGGCGCGTGCGGTACGAGCTCGTCTGATCGTGCTGTGCGCGTCCACGATCGAGACGGTTCGCATTCTGCTCACGACCCGGCAGGAGCATCCCGAGCTGCCGGTGAGCGAATCGGACTGCCTGGGCCGCTACCTGATGGATCACGTGATGCTGGGAACGATGGTCGAGATGGAGGGTGTCCCCTACGATCCGCCGGCGCCGTACACAGGCGCCGACCAGTTTCTGGTGCCGCGCTTTCAGAACCTTGACCGGACCGCCGCCGAGCCATTTCGGCGTGGCTTCGGCCTGTACGGCGCGATTCAGCGCCGCGGCTTCGCCGGCCGGCCCGGCCGGCCGGCGCTGGGTCTGATGATGGCGCAGGGAGAGATGCTGCCCCGGCCCGGCAACCGGGTGGAGCTCGATGGCGACCGCGGCGGCGCCGGCCAGCGCGGCGTGCGCATAGATTGTAGGTGGGGCGAAAACGAGAGGGCCATGCACCACGCCATGGGCGCGGCGGTTGCGGAGATGGTGCGCGCCGGCGGCGGGCGGACGGTACGGAAGTTCGGCGCGTTCGCCGGTCTGCCGGGTCTGCCCGGCCTGCCGGGGCGGCTGGAGGCTTTCTGGTTCGCGCCGCCCCCGGGAGCCGCCGTGCACGAGGTAGGCGGCGCGCGCATGGGGAACGATCCGCGCGCGTCGGTGGTCGACGCGCGCAACCGCTGCTGGGGTATGCCCAACGTGTTGATCACCGACGGCGCGTGCTGGCCCACCTCCGGCTGGCAGCCTCCGACGCTGACGATCATGGCGCTGACCGCCCGCGCATGCAGCCTGGCGGCCACTGATTTGCGCCGCGGCGAGCTGCGCTCAGGTCCGTCATGACCCTGCGGCACAGCTCCGACTTCGTCGACGCGTGGCGGTCGGTATCATGCGGCGTCTATCGCTGGCGGCAGGCCGGCCGGTTTGCCGTGGTTCCGTCGCTGGTCGGCCTTCCTGCATACGCCTACCTGCCGGGCATGGACTATTCCGACCTGGACGCGGTGGCGGCGGAGGAGCTCGCGCGTGAGGTGGCGAACCGGCGGTTCAACATTCGGGTGCTGGCGGCGCCGCGTCCGGAAGGAGAACTGGCGACGGGCTCTCCCGTCATCATGCGGATCGATCTCGCGGGCTTTGGCCGCGCACCAGAGGCGGTGTGGGAGCAGGGACTCAACCGCGTGGCGCGCAAGGCGGTGCGGCGCGCGCGGAAGGCCGGACTCGAGGCGGCGGAAGAGACCGGCCCCGGCGCCATGCAGGCGTTATACGCCATGCTGCGCTTGGCCCACGCGCGGCATGGCGCGCCGCTGCCGCCGGCGGCGCTGTTTGAGGCCTTGGTGACGGAGATGGAGGCCCGGATCCTGGTGGTTCGGAACCACGTGAACCGCGAACTGAGGGGCGGCTTGATGTGGTTGCGCGACGGTCCGATCGCTTGGGTGCGGTATTCGGGGGCGTATCACAGCGCCGATTGCCCTGGCAACCTCCTGTTTTGGGCCGCCGTGGAGCAGGCCGCGCACGATGGCGCGGATATCCTCGACTTCGGACGGTCGCCGGCACACGGCGGCACCTACCGGTTCAAGCGTAACTTCGGTGCCAAGCCGATACCGGTCCTGTGGCTGAGTGACAAGCCGGTCGATCCCTACCGCCGCCGAACAGCGCAGAAGTTCTGGCGGGCGTTGCCCGACGCCATAACCGACCGCGCAGGCCCGTGGCTGTGCCGGTATCTGGCGGACTATTGATGCGCGCGGTCGCAGTCTATGCCACGACGGCGCTGTTGGTCGTGGCGCTGTTTATTGGGCTGCACCACCTCGGCAACCAGATCCACTACCGCACCGCAGCGCAACGGTTCGCCGCGGAGTTCACGACCGACCGGCCGGACGAGGGCGTCACGGCAGGATTCAAGAGCCGTTTTGAGTACTGCAAACTGTCGGTAATCGTCATGGCCGGGGCGCAGCCCGGAGAGTTTGGCAGCAACCCGCTACGCGACGCCCTGCTGCTGCGCGAGTTCGCCCCGAGGCCGCAACCCCACTACGACTTCTGCGCCGAACTCGAAGCGGCGGCAAATGGGGAATTCCTGCATGAGCAGTTCACGTCGCCACAATACTGGTGGGGAAGCAAGGCGGTCTACGCCCTGCTGCTACGCGGTCTGTCCGTGGCGGACATTCGCATGCTGATCCGCTACGGCGCCTACGCGGGTTGGATTGCGCTGGCGATTGCGCTATTGCTGCTGGCCCCGCGCGCACTGGTGGTCGTTGCGCCGCTGATCGTCTTCGGATGCTTTTTCTCCGGGATCCGGTACTTCTCCAACATTGCCGAAGGCTTGCCCTATCTGTGGGTGGTGTGGGCGGCCGCGACGTTGGTGGTCCTGCTACGCGCCCGCCTGCGGCTGGCTCGGCAGTTCTGTTTCATCGCCGGCATGGTGACGTGGTACCTGTATATGAACGCCGGTCCGTTCATCCTCATGGTCACCCTCATCGGCATGCTGGCCTATTTCGTGTGCGACGGCCGCGTCGAAGCGAACCGCGGCGCCCGGCTGGCCGGCGGATGCATCGCGCTCTGCGCCGCCGGCTTCGTCGCTTCCTTCGCGCTGGGGCAGGCTGCCAAGCTGGCCCTGGAGGCGTGTCTCGTTCCCGATTGGTTCGGGTGGCGCGCGGTGTGCGAGGGGGTGCCGACGGACCAATTCGTGTGGAGGATTCTTTCCGACAAGGTGCGCTACGTCCTGGCACGGACCGTCCTGGAGGCAATCGCGGGCCTGAGAGGGGCTCTGCAAGGCATTCCGGCGCTTGTGGGTTTCGCCGAGCTGCTGCCCGCTCCCGGCCAAAGCGACGGTTTCTTGCAGGGGATGGTTGCCCCGTGGCTGAGCGCTCAAACGCTATCTTGGGTGGAGCGGGCGGGGATCCCCATCGTCCAGCACTTCGGACCGTATTGGCAGGTAGGGCTGGGCAGCGACGCGGCCGGCCGCCTGCTGACCTGGATCGCGGCCGGTGCGTTGGCCGTGGCGGTCGCCGCGGCGCTGCTCCGGGCCGGCCGGCGCCGGGCGGCGCCGTTGCGGCGCGTCGGGTGGATTGCGGCGCTCATGGCGCTCGCCGCCCTGCTTTTCTTGGAGCCCAACGATCTGGCCTACCTCTTTGCCAGATACCTGTTCGTGCTGTACGCCCTGGCGTTGGGCGGCGCGCTCGCCGTGGTTATGGAGACCGACCTCGCCGCGCGCGCGGCGGGTGCCCTGGACGGCAGCGCCATCATGCGCCGCTTGGTGCGTGCGCGGCGCGCTCGGGAATGTCTACGGTAGAGCCTTCCCCTACCTGCATGCGCCATCATGCGCCGCTTGGTGCGTGCGCGGCGCGCCCTGGCTCTGCGGCGTGCGCTCGCCAGCAGGGCCTGGATCATACCCGTGTACCACAATATTGACTCACCGGGGGCTTGGGGATTCTACGAATGGGAAGACTTTCAGTCCGACCTTCGCGCCATCGCCGCCCGCGACTTCCGGGTCGCTCCGATGAACGACGTGGTGCTCTACCTGCGTGAACGGGAGCACGCCGAGGTCACCATGCAAGTGAGCGAGCGGGACGGGGTTACGAGCCGGATAGCGTTGGTGCTGGCGGACGGTCTGGACAATGACAGGTACGACCAGCCGCTGACGGTGCTGTTCACGCCGCCGGCGGATTGGTTCGGGGCGGCAGTCGAGGTGACCCGGAACGGCCGGTTTGTCGCCCGCATCCCGGCGTTCACGGAGGAAGCAGCCATCGCGCTGCTTCCGCACGAGGAGCCGTACTTCCTGCAGCCGGTGCACGCGCAATCCTGACCGCGGTCAGGCGTCGCCTTGCCTGGTTCTCCATCGCCGGCGCATGCGAGCCATCGTCGTTCGTCGTCGTCGCGGCCTCCGTGGACGCCGTGCCGGCATGGCGGCTATGATTTCATGAACGCCAATGGCCAACCGCGCATCACCTGCGGCGCAGGGACCGACCCTGTGGTACGGCGCCGACGTCGTCGACGCGCGTGGCGGTCGGTATTGATGCGCGACGGGCCGCGGCGTTCGCCGCTCGCGGCGTTCGCCGTCTATGCCGCGACGACGCTGCTCGGTACCGCGCTATTCATCCACCTGCACCACCTCGGCAACCAGATCGACTACCGCACCGCCGCGCAGCGGTTCGCCGCGGAATTCGAGACCGACCGGCCGGACGATGGTTTCGTGGCGGGATTCAAGACCCGCTTCGAGTACTGCAAGCTGTCAGTCATGGTCATGGCCGGGGCGCAGAACGGGCCGCGGACCGGGGAGACCGGCGGCAACGCACTGCGCGACGCGCTGCTGCCGCGCGAGTTTAACCCGGACTCGGAGCGCTACTTCGACTACTGCGCCGAGCTGGAAGCGGCGGTGAATGGGGCGACCCCGTACGAACAGTTCTCGCCGCCGCATTACTGGTGGGGAAGCAAAGCGGTCTACGCTCTGTTGCTGCGCGGTCTGTCCGTAGCGGACATTCGCGCGCTGATTCGCTACGGCGCCTACGCGGGTTGGGTCGCGCTGGCGGTTGCGCTGTTGCTGCTGGCCCCGCGCGCGCTGGTGGTAGTTGCGCCGCTGATCGTCTTCGGTGGTTTCTTCTCCGGGGCCCGCTACTTCTCGGATATCCCCGCGGGCGTTCCCCACTTGTGGGCGGTATGGGCGGCCGTGACGTTGGTGGTCCTGCTGCGCGCACGCTCCCGGCAGGTGCGGCTGTTCTGTTTTATCGCCGGCATGGTGACGTGTTACCTGTATCTGAGTGTCGGCCCGCTCATCCTCACGCTCATCCTCATCGGCATGCTGGTCTATTTCGCGCGCGGGCGGCGCGGCGAGGCAAGCCGCGGCGCCCGGCTGGCCGGCGGATGCCTGGCGCTCTGCGCCGCCGGCTTCGCCGCCGCCTTCGCCTTGGGGCAGGCGGCCAAGCTGGCGCTGGAGGTGTCCCTCACGGGCGCCGGGGGATCTGTCGACCTCGTGTGGAGGGTTCTTTCCGAGAAGGTGCTCTACTACTTGGCGCGGACCGTCCTGGAGGCAACCGGGGGCCTGAGCGGGGCGCTGCAAGGCAGCTCCGCGCTCGCGGGTCTTGCCGAGCTGCTGCCGGCTCCCGGCCAGCGCGACGAACTATTGCAGGAGCTGGTGGCGCCGCGGCTGCAGGCTCAAACGCAAACTTTCGTGGAGCGGGCGGGGGTCCCCCTCGTCCGGTACTTCGAACCGTATTGGCGGGTGGGGATGGGCAGCGTTGCGGCCGCTCGCGTGCTGACCTGGACTGCGGCGGCGTCGCTGGCTGCAGCGACGGCGGCGGCGGTGGTCCGGGCCGGCCGGGGCCGGCCGGCGGCGTTGCGGCGAGTAGCGTGGATTGCCGGGCTCATGGCGCTCGCGGCTCTGCTGTTCCTGGCGCCCGACGATCTGACCTACCGCGTCGCCCGATACCTGTTCGTGCCGTACGCGCTGGCGTTGTCCTGCGCGCTCGCGGTGGTCATGGAGACCGGCTTCGCCGCGCGGGCGGCAGGGGAGTTGGCGGGAAGCGTGGTACGCCGCTTGGCGTGGCTGCGGCGCGCCTGGGCCGGCAGTGTCATGGTACGCCGCTTGGCGCGGCTGCGGCGCGCCTGGGCCGGCAGTGTCACGGCGCGCCGCCTGGCGCGGGCAGATTGGCCGTCGCTGTTGTTGGCCGGGCTTGGCGCGCTGCTGGTGTTGCTGCGGGAAACCACCTACGGGCCGGGGCTGACCTTCGATTCCGCGCTCTACGTGTCGGCCGCGCGCAGTCTGCTCGGCGGCGACGGGTTGGTGACGTTTCTCGGCGCCCCCTATCGCGAGGCGGGCCCACTGTTCCCCGCGGTCCTGGCGGTGGCCGCCGGCTTCGGCGCCGACCCGGTTGCGGCGGCGGGATTCCTCAACGCCGCCGCCTTCGGCCTGACGGTGTACGCGGTCGCCGCGTGGGTGAGAAGCCGCGTTCGGGTGCGGTTGGTAGCCGTCTGGGCGGGCTGCGCCTGCGCGCTGTCGACCACGTTGACCGGTGCGGCGGCGCAGGTGTGGCCGGAACCCCTGTTCATCCTGCTCGCCGTCGTGTCCCTGGCCTCGTTGGACCGCTATCTGCGGGCGGGCGCACGGCCGGCTCTTCTGTTGGCGGCGGCGGCCGCCGCCGCGGCCGGCCTGACGCACCATGCCGGCGCGGCACTGATCTGCGGCGGCGCGTTGCTCCTGCTCCTACCGGGGCCAACCGGCTGGCGCAGCCGGTTGGCGGCCGCCGCGCTCTTTGGCGGGGTGTCTGCGGCGCCCCTCGGCGCTTGGCTCGCGGGCAACCTCCTGCTGACCGGAGCTGCCTTTGGAACCGCGGGACCGGGCGCATTCGCGCCGCTCGAGAGTCCCCCCGCCGCCGCCGGTGAGATCGGCCGCTGGCTCCTTGGACGCGGCGGCCGCGACCTGCTGGCGCCGGCGGTCGCCGTCGGGTACGTGCTGGCGCGGCGCCGTTCCCGCCTCTGCTCCCGCCTGCCCGTTCCCCTGACGTTCGCTACGGCGTACGCGCTGTATCTGCTGATCGCCCTGCCCGCCGGCGGCGCCGCGCTCGAGAGCAGGCACCTGACGCCGCTGTTCCCGCCACTTCTTGTAGCGGCAGCCTTGGTCCTGGACGCGGTAATCCCGCGCGTGCGAGCCGCGGGACCGGAGTTGGCGCGGCGGCCGCTCGCCGCCGTGCTGCTGGCCACGCTGTGGTTCATGCCGCAGGTTGCAGCGACTGCCGAGCACGTGCAACGGCAGCGCGTCAGCGGCGCCGGCTACGCATCGCGACAGTGGGCGGAGTCCGACCTGATTCGCTACCTGAACGCCAACCTCCCCCCCGGCGCCATCCACGGCACCGACCCCGCGGCGCTCTACTTTCTCACTGCCGCCGCAGAGAGCGGAATTTCCGGGCTTCCGCTGGGGCGGGGGCGAGCATGGGACCGGCTCTCTGCCGACGTGGCCGCCGGCCGGGAGTACCACGTGGCCTGGTTCCATCGGGACCGGGACCCCTTGCACTACCACTACGGCATCAAGACAATGCTGCGGACTCCGGGAATGGAGGTCGTGACCGCCCTGGATGACGGCGTGATCCTGCGCCGTAGCGTGGCGAGCACGACGCGGATTGCGGAGGGGGGCGCGGCTGCCATCACGCCGGCCCTGTTGCAGGATGCCCGCATCGGCCTCCGCTCCGGCTTCACGGTGCACCTGAACGGCGCCGCCGACCGGTTGATCTACACCAAGTACGGGTGTCGAAGCGCCGACGTCGAGAACCGGTTTTTCCTGCGCGTCGTGCCGCGTGACCGCCGCGACCGCATGGAGTACGGCGAGTTCCATAACCTGGACTTCGACTATGCCGACCACGGGTTCGGCAGCCGCGGACTCTGCGTAGCGGTGCGCGCGCTGCCGGAGTTTCCCATCGCCCGCATCGACACCGGCCAGTTCACGCCGCGCGGAGGGCAGCGCTGGAAGGTGACGCTCAAGGACCCGGCCGCGCCCCGCGGCTTCGTGATCCATCTGCTCGGCGACAAGCTGATCTACCGCAAGGAACCGTGCTCGGCTGCCGACGCGCAAGCGGGATTCTTTCTGGACCTCCGCCGGGAGGGAGGCTTCGTCAAACGGGACTTCGACCTGCGCGATCACGGCTGGGCGGCCGGCGGAAGCTGCCGGGCGGTGGTGCCGCTCCCCGTCAACGAAATCGTCGACGTCCGCACCGGCCAGTACGGCGCCGCGGGCGCCGCGCCGCTGTGGGCGGCCGAGTTCACGGCCAGCCGGGCGCCTCCCACCCCGCCCCCCAAGCTGACCATCGCCAAGTGGTTCGACGACCACGCCGCGGCCATCTCCATTACCTATGACAAAGCGGCGATCGGGTCCAACCGGATCGACGACTTGGCGCTGGACATGGGCCTGGTGCTGGACCGCGAGCTGGTCAGCCAGCGTTACCTCGAGCGCATGCCCGATTGGGTCGAGCACGACTTGACGGAGCTGATTCCGGACACCGTGCCCGGCGATCTGTACCCACCGCTGACCGACGAACAGATCGCGTACGGTTTGTCGCTCACCGACAGGGGCTTCGGCTTCTTCGGGCATGGCCACTGGCACGTCGACCACGACGCCCTCAGCTACGCCCAGGCATATCAGTCGTTCCGGCTCAACTTCGAGGTGATGGAGAGCCTGGGGCTGAAGCCGGTGGCGTACGCCTATCCGCGCGGAGCCGGAGAGGAAGCGGAGACTCAGCAGGCGCTGGCCGACGCGGGCTTTCTGGCCGGCCGCCGGTCGTTCATTGATGCGGATGAGAGTCCGTACATCGTCCCCGATTATGAAGCGGCTCCCGATAACTGGTTCTTCCTGCCCGCCCTGACCATGGAGAGCATCGACTTCCGGCAATGCGAGTGGTGCGTCAACAACACCCCGGAGCTGGCCGCCCATCTGCGGCAGGCGCTCCGCAGCAACGCCTGGATCATCCCCGTGTATCACGCCATCGGCGCACCGGGGAACTGGAGATTCTACGACTGGGAGGAATTTCAGGGCGACCTGCTCGCCATCGCCTCCCGCGATTTCTGGGTGGCGCCGATGGACGACGTGGTGCTCTACCTGCGGGAACGGGCGAACGCCGAGGTCACCATGCAGGTGAGCGAACGGGCCGGGGTGACGCACCGCATCGAGGTCCTGCTGGCGGACGGTCTGGACAACGACCGGTTCGACCAGCCGCTGACGCTTCTTTTCAGGCGGCCGACCGACTGGTTCGACCTGCCGGTGGAGATCACCCAGCACGGCCGGGTGGTCGCCCGCATCCCGGCGTTTACGGAGACGGCAAAGCTCTCGCTGCTGCCGAACGAGGAGCCGTACCTCCTGCAGCCGGCGTACTCCACTCCGGGAACACCGGTCACGTCGTTGCCGGAACCCGACGTCCTGCTACGGAGCAGCGCGGCGGAAGGGTCAGCCGGCGTGCACGGCGTCGCGCGCCATCTGCTGAACGCCGGCATCAGCCAGCAATCGGAGTTCACGGTGTACGTGGACGCCGCCGCCCGCCGGCTGATCTACACCCGGACCGGGTGCCGGGCCGCCGACGCCGCGGCGAGATTCTTTCTCCACGTTTTCCCGGTCAGCGGCGGCGACCTCCCCGCCGGCCGGCGGTTCCACAACCTGGACTTTGACTTCGGCGACCAGGGGCTGCGCGACCGCGGGTACTGCGTGGCGGTGCGCGCGCTGCCCGACTTCCCCATCGCCCGCATCGTCACCGGCCAGTACACGCCGCACGGGCGGCTCTGGACGGTGACGCTGGCCGAGCCGGCCGCGCGCCGGGAATTTGCCGTCCACCTGCGCGGCGACGCGCTGATCTACCTGAAGGAGCCGTGCACGGCCGCAGACGCGCAGCCGCGGTTCTTCCTGGAAATCCGGCGCCGGGAGGGCGGCAGCGCCAATCTGAACTTCGATCTCCGCGAGCACGGTTGGGCCGCCGGCGAACGCTGCCGGGCGGTGGCGCCGCTTCCCGCCTATGAAGTCGCCGACATCCGCACCGGCCAGTATGACCCCGGTGGCGGCGAACCGCGGTGGACTGCCGAGTTCACGGCCAGCCGGCCACCTCCCGCCCCGCTTCCCACGCCGACCATCGCCAAGTGGTTCGACGACCACACCGCGGCGGTCTCGATCACCTACGACGGCACGGCGGTGCGCTCCAACGCGGTGGACGACTTGGCGCAGGAGCTCGGGCTGGCGTTGGATTACGAGATGGTGACCCAGCGCTACCGGGACCGGGTGCCCGACTGGGTCGAGCATGACCTGACCGAGCTGATCCCGGACGCCGTACCCGGCGACCTTTACGAACCTCTGACCGACGAGCAAATTGCGTACGGTCTGTCGCTCACCGACCGCGGCTTCGGTTTCTACGGGCACGGCCACTGGCACGTCGACCACGATGCCCTCAGCTACGCTCAGGCCTACGATTCGTTCCGGCTCAACCACGAGGTGATGGAAAACCTGGGTCTGAAGCCGGTGGCCTACGCCTATCCGCGGGGGGCCGGCGCCGAGGCGGAGACGCAGCAGGCGCTGGCCGACGCCGGTTTTCTGGCAGGGCGCCGGTCGTACATCGATACGAATGAGACTCCGTACATCGTCCCCGATGATGAAACGACTCCCGAGAACTGGTTCTTCCTGCCGGTCATGACCATGGAGAGCATCGACTTCCGGCAGTGCGAGTGGTGCATCAACGACACCTGGGAGCTGCTCGCCCATTTGCGGCAGGCGCACCGCAGCAGGGCCTGGATCATTCCCGTGTACCACAATATCGGCGGGAGGGCATGGGGCGGATGGGGATTCTACGACTGGGACTACTTTGAGGCCGACCTGGAAGCCATCGCCGCCCGTGACTTCTGGGTCGCGCCGATGAACGACGTGGTGCTCTACCTGCGGGAGCGGGAGCAAGCCGAGGTGATCATGCAGGTGAGCGAGCGGAACGGAGTGACGCAGCACGTCGAGCTGGTGCTGGCGGATGGTCTGGACAATGACCGGTTCGATCAGCCGTTGACGCTGCTGTTCGCCCCGCCGGCGGACTGGTTCGGCGCGGAAGTCGAAGTGACCCGCAACGGTCAGGTGATCGCCCGCATCCCGGCGGTGACCGAGCTGGCGAGGCTCTCGCTGCTGCCGGACGAGGAACCGTACCGCCTGCAGCCGGCGGCACCGCGGCCGTGACCGGGAGGTCAGTCGCCGGCTGCGTGGCCGGTCATCGACAGGGCATGCAACGCCGTCATCGTGACCCAGCGATATCCCCGGCCGCGCAGCCGCTCCACCACCGCCGCCAAGTCTTGTTCGAAATCCCCCCGGCGCCAGCGCGCCAGCGCCTGCGCGCCTTTCAACCAGAGCGGCAACGGCGACGGACCAATCCGGCCGTCCGGCACCAGATCGACCATGTGCATGTTATACACCACCAGGTCGGGAAGGGTCGCCACGCGATCCCACACCGACTCGGCAAGCGGTCCCAACAGTTGCCGGTAGGAACTGGTAAAGGGGATTGTCCTCCACTTCCCGAACCGCCAGCTCGCCACCGGATACTCCGCCAGCGCGTCGTCGAACAGAAACCAGTCGCCGCGCCGAAACGCGGAGTCCGGCCGGCCGCCCAAACCGAGGCCGGGCAGGGTGGAGGAATCCCACGCGAAGCCGGCCGCCATCAACGTATGGAATATCTCCTCCGTCAACCGGTATTGGTAGGCGCGATAGCCGCGCGGCGCGGAGCCGACGAAGCTCCCGAACGCGTCAATGCCCGCCTTGATGCTGTCGGCGGTGTCGCCCGGACACCTGTGGTCGTAGCAGTGCAGGTGCAGGTCCACGCCCGCCTCGACCAGGCAGGCGCACAGGTCGGTTCGTTCGACGAACAGGCGCCCCTCCACGAAGGCCGTCAACGGCGCACCGAGGCGCGTTACCGCAGCCAGCAGGTCGGGAAGCCGGTTCAGCGCTCTGCTGTCGTAACCGTCGTAGTCGTGCTCCACGTCGATGGAGAGCACCGCGAGCTTGGCGGGCACCCTCCGGGCTTCTATCTTGTGCGCCGCGGCGTCGAATGGCAGCATAACCTGAATGATGCGGCGATGCGCGGGACAGCGTCCAGCCAGGCACGCGCTGCCGCGAAGGGCGGTGATGAGTAGAACACTTCTTGGCAAGGCGCGGTCGGCCCCTGCGGTGATGTGGTCGGCGCTGGCTGCACTCGGCGCGTTGGGCGTGCTGCTTATACTGTTGCGGCAAGCCAACTACGGCGTGGGGTTGGGTTGGGACGCCGCCTCGTACGTCGCGACCGCTCGGCATCTGGTGGCCGGCGCCGGGCTTCTCGATTGGAACGGCGCCCCGTATCAGGGCGGCGCGCCGCTCTTTCCACTGTTGCTGGCCGGCGCCGGGCTCCTCGGGTTCGACGTCATCGATGCGGCCGGCTACGTCAACGCCGCCGCGTTCGGGTTGACCGTCTTCACCGTCGCGGCGTGGGTACGGTGCCACGTCCGCTCGCCATGGCTCGCCGCGTGGGCCGGCGGCGCGTGCGCCCTAGCGCCGACGCTCGCGTCGCTGGCCGCGTCTGCGATGACCGAGATCTTGTTCGTGCTGTTCCTCGTAGTCTCGCTTTCGCTGCTGGACCGGTTCCTGAGCGACGGGAAGAGGTCCGCTCTGCTGTGGGCGGCGGCCGCCGGCGCCGCCGCTTGCCTGACCCGCTACGTTGGCTTGATCCTGATCGGCGCCGGGGCGCTCGCGCTGCTGTTGCGCAAGGACCTGGCAGTTCGCCTGAGGATCAGGGACGCGGCGACTTGGGCGGCGGTATCCCTGGTTCCCGCGGGCGTCTGGATAGCCCGCAACCTACTCGTTATCGAATCGCCGCTCGGATCCCAGATCCCGGATCAATTCTCCGGTCTTGTCAGCCTCCACCGCGCGACCGGCGAACTGGTTTCGTGGCTGCTCGGGAGTACCGGCCTCGCGCTGCTGAACGGCCCGGTCAGGAGCGCCGCGGGCATCGACCTCAGTGCAGCCGTGCCGGGCGCGATTACGGTGCAGGTGGCGGTCCTGGCGGCGGCGGCGCTCGGAGCAGCGGCGCTCCTTCGGGGCCGGCCGGGATTCTCACGCCGGCGCCGCACGGTATTGGCCGTCGCCCTGCTCTTCGCCGCCGCGTACACGCTCTTTCTGGTCGTATACCTGCCGCTCGCGGACGTGGTGCTGCCGGTCAGATACCTGCTGCCGCTATTTCCGCCGTTGCTGGTGGTCTCGGCGCTGGTTCTGGACGAGTTCACGGCCAACAAGACCACCAGGGTCGGCCCGGTCGTCGTCGCAGTCGTCACGTGGTTGTGGCTGGCGCTACCGGCGGCCGCGACCTACGACGGCGTCCGGCGGTGGATGGAGGCTGGCCCGGACGTCGGTTACTCCTCGAAGCGTTGGACCGAGTCGGCAGTCATTCACTATCTGAACTCCAACCGGCTCGACGACGCCGTCTGGTCGACGGACCCGCCGGCGCTCTATTTCCATACCGGTCACCGCCCGCTCGCGGCCTTGAGCCCCACCTTGGACGAGCTGATGGAGCGTCTTGCCGACCTGAGCCCTGCCGAGTCAAGCTGGGTCGTCTGGTTCCACGGCTCAGCCAGCGCACCGGATTACGACGCCGGCGACGTGGGCGCGTTGCCCGGCATGGAACTGATGGCGGAGCTGGAGGATGGCGTGGTGTTCCGGCTCATGGGTGCGGCCGACGTGACCATCCGCTCGCCGGTGTTCGACATCCACGTATTCGAAGACGCGCTGGCCTACTTCAGAGAGCCGTGCACCGAAGCCGACGTGCAAGCCGAGGTCTTCCTGCACGTGATCCCGGTCGACGCCGCCGACCTGACCGCCGACGCCCGCGCGTGGGGGGGCTTCTTCAACAATCTGGACTTCTCTTTTGCCGAACGTGGCGTCATCCGCGACGGCAGGTGCCTGGCAGTGGTGACGTTGGACTACGAGATCGCGCAGTTCCACACCGGTCAGTTCTGGCCGGGCCACCCTCCGTTATGGGCGGTGGAGACCACCGATCGGCAGCACCGGCTGCTTCCCTATCGGCGGGCGTACCGGTCGGTCATGGAGGGCGCCTATGGCGCCCCGGCGGCGCGCTCCCACTTCGACGTGTATCTGGCCGGCCGCAGGCTGACCTACGTCCGCGACCCGTGCACGGCCGAAGAGGTGGCGGCGCCGTTCTTTCTGCGCGTCGTTCCGGCGGCCCCGGCCGGCCTTCCCGCCAACCTCGACTTTACGTTCGCTGAGCGCGGGGCGCACCTGGGCGGCGCGTGCGTGGCGACCGCGGAGTTGCCGAACTACCGGATCGCCCGCCTCAGGACCGGCCAGTACGCGCCGGGCGAGCAGCGTCTCTGGGACGAGACGGTTACTCCGTGAGGCCCGTTCGGACCCGCGATCGCGGCGACCTGGCCCGATTCGCGATCCCGGCGCTTGGCGCGCTCGGCGTAGCGCTCATCCTGCTGCTCGGAGTCAACTACTGCGCGGGGTGGACCGCGGATACCGCCAACTACCTGTCGGCCGCAAGAAACCTGGTGGCCGGAGACGGGCTCGTCATGTGGAACGGATCTCCGTATCCGGCCGGACCGCTCTTTCCGTTCCTTCTGGCCGCCGCCGAGTTGCTCGGCATCGATGCCGCCGGCGCGGCCCGGTACCTCAACGCCGCGGCGTTCGGATTGACCGTGTCCACGACCGCCGCGTGGTTGCGGCGCCGCGTCCGGTCGCCGCTGCTCGCCGTGTGGGCCGGCGGCGCATGCCTGCTGATGCCCGTGCTGGCCACCGCCGCAGCGTCGGTGTGGACGGAAATCATCTTCATTCTGTTCACTATGGTCTCGCTTTCGTCGCTGGATCGGTTCCTGAGCGGCAAGGCAAAGTCTCTGCTGCCGGCGGCCGCCGCGGCCGGCGCCGCCTGCCTGACCCGCGACGTCGGCGCGATTCTGATCGGCGCCGGAGCGCTGATTCTCTTGCTGCAATACAACACCGGAACGCGCGCCCGGCTCCGGGACGCGGCGCTCTGGTCGGTCGTGTCCCTGGCGCCGTACGGCCTTTGGATAGTGCGCAATCTGCTGGTCAAGGGATCGGCTCTCCACGTATGGACCCCCATTGAGTTTTCCGGTCTGGTCAGCCTGCACCTTGCGACCGGCGAGCTCGCCTTGTGGTTGTTCGGGCCGACGGGATTCGAAGTGCTGGACGGCGCGTTCGGCCGGGTTGCCGGCATTGATCTTGCCGGACCCGCCACCGTAGCGGCGATCGCCGCGAAGTCGGTACTCCTGGCCGCGCCGGTGCTCGGCGCCGGTTACGCGCTGGCGCGCTACCGGCCGGGATTCCTGCGCGCGAACCGCACCACCTTGACCCTTGCGATCGCCTTCGCCGCCGCGTACCTGTTCTTTCTACTGGTATTCCGGCCGCTCACCGGGCACACGATGCAGGCCAGATATCTGTTGCCGTTGTTTCCGCCGCTGCTGGTGGCGACGACGCTGGTGCTGGATGGTTGCCTTGCGAAACGCTCATTCACGAATGCGCGGATGGGAAGGGTCGTCGTAGCGGCCGTCATGTCGCTATGGATGGCGCAGCAGGCCGGCGCGACGGTCGTCAACATCGGATGGTGGATGGACCGCTGCTGGGCGTCTCCCGAATCGCCCGAGTCCGACGTTCTTCGCTATCTGCGCGCCAATCCGCTTGACGGCGAAGTCTGGTCGAGCGAACCCTGGGCGCTCTATCTCCATACCGAACAGCGCCGCCTCGGTACGATCAACGCATCTCTTGCGGATCACCTTGCCAACAAGGAATCCGTTCAATCGGAATCGGTGTACGTCGTCCTGTTCGACTGGTCGTTCCGCATTCGCGATTACGGCTACGGAGTCGACGACGTGGGCGCTCTGCCGGGAGTGGAACTGGTCGCCGCCCTGGACGACGGGGTGATCTACCACCGGCCGGCGGTCATCCCGGAAGACCGGTCCGCGGCGGAAGATCGGGTAGTGCGCGCCTACTTCGACGTCCACGTCTACGAAGACGCGCTGGCCTACGTCCGGGAGCCGTGCACGGGAGCGGACGTGCAGGCCGATTTCTTCCTGCGCGTGGTCCCAGCTGCCGCCGCCGACCTGTCCGCCGCCTCCCGCGCGCAGGGGGCCGACTTCAACAGCCTGGACTTCTCGTTTGCGGAACGCGGCGTCATCGCGGACGGCAGGTGCTTGGCAGTGGTAACGTTCGACTACCCGATCGCGCGGTTCCAAACCGGTCAGTCCCGGCCGGGCAACCCCCCGTTCTGGGACGTGGAGACCGCCATGCGGGACCCCGCGCCTGCTCCGTGAGGTCCCGGTCGAAGCAGCCGGCTGAGCAGCCAAAACATGCCTGCTGAGACCCACATGGCGAACCGAATGCTCAGGGCGGCCGCGGCCGCGATTTCGGCAGGCGCGTCGAACCAGGCGAGGATGCCGGTGAGCCCCGCCTCCAGCAGTCCGAACCCGCCGATCGATTGCACGGGGAGCGCCGTAATCACCACGCTGCCGGCGCCCGCGAACAACACTTCGACCGCCGCCACTTGCAGGCCGACCGCTTGGCCGAGCAGCCAATAGGCGCTGAACACCGCCGTCCACGTCAGCGCCGTCGGCAGCAGGCACAGGCGCAGGGTGCGCCGATGTTGCACGCTTTCCAGCCAACGCCGGCCTTGGCGCAGGTGGCGAAGCAGGCGCAAACGCCAGCCGCGCGGGCGCCCGGTCGCGATTACCAGCCGGGCGATCAGGTGCAGCCAGAAACGCAACGTCATGACTCCTGCCAGCGCTGCTCCGCAAGCGGCGACGGCGGCGGCGGCGATCAGCGGCGCTCCGTCCTGGCCCAGGCCGAGCACCGCCGGCATCGCCAGCAGCAGGAGCGCGGCGACGACCGCCAGGTCCAGCAGCCGCTGTACCAGCGCGCAGACGACGGCCGTGGCCGGGTTCCAGCCGTAGGCGTTTCGCATGGCGATCACCCAGATCACTTCCCCCAGCCGCATCGGCAGCGCCAGCAACCAGACGGTATGCCAGGCGGTGACCCGTACGGCGCTTGCGAGTGCGCCGCGTCCGGCGATCAGATGCATTCGCACGGAGTCCGCCAAGTGCGCAACCAGCAGCAGCGCCGTCCCCGCCGCGATCAGCGGCCACGACAACGAAGCCGCTACGGCGGCCAGCGAAGCCGCGTCGAGCCGCGTGGCGACCAAGGCGAACAGCGCCAGACTGATGGCTGCGGCCAACGCCCAGGTCCACGGCTTGGCCCACTGCAGAGGAGATTTTCCGGGGGGAACCGTCAAGGTCTTCAGAGTGACTCATAGTACCCGGCCGTGGCCTCATTTGGCGAGCCCAGACGCCGTATCAGCGGGTGCTGGCGGCGCCGGAGGTCCGGAGGCGGTGAAGGAGCGGCTGCGGCGGCAGTTTGAGGAACTCAATCCGGTGGCGCTGAGGCTGGAGGCGGAGCGGTTGTTTGAACGCTTGCGGCGGTTGAGCGCCCAGCGGGAGGAGTCCACGAAGGATGCCGGCTGAAGACCGCAGGGCAAGCGCGGCCGGGCGGGAGGTGCGGCGCCGGGCTTGGTGCGGCGCCGTTACGTAACGGGGTGTGCAGTGGATGAAGGCTTGGCTGCCCTGAGGGGTTCATCAGCCACGTGGTGGAGGCAGGGGGCCGTTACGCAACGGCGCCCAGTGGATATTTAATGAGGCACCGCGTACCGCTTCGTGTGGATCTACAAATGAGGCAACACGGCCCATCCCAAGGAAGGAGGCGCGGTGTGAGGTCGGGTCGGTCGAGTGTGCTGTTGCGCCCGGCGGCGGGGCGTACTATAAGTCCAGGCTATGATCGAGTGTGACCCCAGCGGACAGGACATTTACGACACGCTACGGCAGCGTTTTGGCGACAACGACCCTAGAACAATGGGATATCGCTCCGCGCGCTGGTTTGACCGGGAACGGGATCTCGTGTTGACCGCGGTCGGCGGCGGCCCCGGGACGGTCCTGGACGTCGGCTGCGGCGACGGTTTGATGACGTTGCCGCTGGTCAGGGCCGGACGCCGCGTCATCGGCGTGGACCTGAGCCGCGCGGCATGCGAGCAGGCGCGGCGGAACGGGCTGCAGGCGATGGTCGGCAACGCCAACGATCTGCCGGTGGCGGACGCCACGGTGGACGTAGTGGTGACGGTCGAGATGGCTCAGCAGTGCAGCGCCGCGGAGATCGAGCGCGTGCTGCGCGAAGCAGCGCGCGTGCTGCGCCGCGGCGGGCGGCTGGTTATCGCCTGGTCCAATCGCAAGGCCTGGGCCCACCGGGTGGACATGGCTTGGTTACGAATGCTGAACCGCACGCGGCATCCTTTGACCCACCATCCCCCGTCCCGGATGCGCGCCACGGCGGCGCGCGCCGGACTTGACCTGGTTGAGTGGTTCTCGATCTTTCCGCCGTGGGGGGCGCGGCTGCCGGGTGTCGCCGGGCCGCTGGTGGCGCTCATCGGATCTACTTTCATCGCCGTCTTCCGCAAGGACTCCGTAGCGGCGCCGTGAGCGGCGTCGTGGACGGCGGCGCCGTGCGGGCGCCCGGAGCGCCGCGTCGCGCCAAGTGGCCGAACGAGGTGGCCCGGTTCGCGCCGCCCGTCCTCGGCGTGCTCGGCGCAGCGCTCGTCCTGCTGCGGCAAGCCAACTACGGAGCAGGGCTGACCTGGGACTCCGCCTATTACCTGTCGGCCGCCGGCAGCCTGGCAGCCGGAGACGGGCTCGTCCTCTGGAACGGAGTCCCGTATGCGGCCGCCGCCCCGCTCTTTCCGCACCTGCTGGCCGCCGCCGAGTTGCTCGGCGCCGATGCCGCCGCCGGGGCCCGTTACCTCAACGCCGCGGCGTTCGGGGTGACCGTCTTTACCGTGACCGCCTGGCTGCAGCGCCACGTTCGGTCGCTGCTGCTGGCCATGTGGGCCGGCTGCGCATGCGCTCTGTTACCGACGCTGGTTTCAGCCGCAGCGTATGCGTGGACGGACATGGTCTTCATTTCGTGTACCGTGGTTTCGCTCGCGCTGCTCGACCGGTTCCTGAGCCGCCCGGCGCCGCCCACGCTCCTGCTGGCTGCTGCTGTGGCGGCCGCCGCCTGCCTGACCCGCTACGTCGGCGCAGCTCTGCTCTGCGCCGGGGCGCTGATGCTGTTGCTGCGGACCGGCGCCGGCATGCGCACGCGGATCCGGGACGTAGCGCTCTGGTCGGCCGCTTCCCTGGCGCCGGTCGGCGTCTGGGCGGTACGTAATCTGCTGGTCATCGGATCGCCATTCGGGACGACGTTCGGGGATGGGTTTTCCGCTCTGATCAGCCTGCACCGAGCGACCGGTGAGTTCGCCGCATGGCTGTTCGGGCCAACCGGATTCCACCTGCTGAACGGCGCGTTCGGCCGCGCTGCCGGCATCGACCTTGCCGCACCGGCCACCGAAGCGGCGATCGCGGTGAAGGCGGTACTCCTGGCCGTGCCGGCGCTCGGCGCCGCCTGCGCGCTCGTGAGGCGCCGGGCCGGGTTCCTGCGGAGGCGCCGCGTAGTACTGACCGTATCCCTGCTCTTTGCCGCCGCCTACACGCTCTTTATGATCGTATTCCTGCCGCTCTCCGACATCGTGCTGCCGGTCAGGTACCTGTTGCCGTTGTTTCCGCCGCTGCTGGTGGCGGCGACGGTGATGCTGGACGAACTGGCGGCGGCGAAGAAGACCCGCGCCGCGGGTCCGGTAGTGCTGGCGATCGTCGCTTCGCTGTGGCTGGCGCAACAGGCCGGCGCGGTCTACGGTGACACCAGGGCGTGGCTGAAGGACGGCGAAGGCTACACGTCCCGCTGGTGGATCGAGTCCGACGTTCTGCGCTATCTGCGCGCCAATCGGCTTGACGGCGAAGTCTTGACGAGCGATCCTCCTGCGCTCTATTTCCACACCGAGCTGCGCCGCGTCTGGACCATCAGCCGCTCGCTCGCCCGCGTCACGGAGTTCCTGGCCAACCGTGACCCGGCTGCAGCGGCGTACCTCGTCCTGTTCAAGCGTTCGTTACGCATTCGCGGCTACGACTACGGGGTCGACGACGTCGGCTCCTTGCCGGGAGCGGAACTGGTCGCGGACCTGAACGACGGCGCGATATTCCGATTCGGCGCGGAGCGCGCCGCGCCAGCGGAGGGCGCCGCCTTCAGCCGGGACTTCTCCTTCTTGGAACACGGTTACCTCCTGAACGGCTGCTGCCTGGCGGTCGTGGTGCTGCCGGAAGACGAACTCTCCCGCATCACCACCGGCCAGTACCTGCCCGGACAAGGCGCCATCTGGGAGTCGACCTTCGCTCCATGAGCATGCTGGGTGCCGCAACGGCTCAGGGCGCGCCGCATTCGCTACGGTCGCCGGGCGGCTCATTGCGGCGGGCGCGGAAGAGGTACGCGTAGCGCAGCAGCAGGAGCCCGGCGGTGACGCCGGCCCCGGCAAGCGTTACGCCCGGCGGGGCGTCCGCCGCCGACGCCGCAATTGGCGGTAGCGCCATGAGCAACCCGACCACGGCTTGCCGCGCCAGTGGCGCCAGCGCTTGGCCGAGGGTGAGCCCGAGCAGGCGGAACAAGTGGCGGACCAGCAGGAAGTAGCAACCCGCGGCCAGCCCGGCGGCCGCCGCGAGGCCGGCGTACTGGTCGCCGAGGAACCAGCCGAGCAGCAGCCCCAGGGTCAACGCCGCCAGCGCGCAGGTCTGGTAGACCGCAAACAGCACCTGCTTCCCGAGCGCCGCGAAGCAGTAGTGCAGCGGCCCGACGATCACCTGCAGGAGTACGAAGGGGGTCAGCCAGCGGGCGAACTGCCCGGCGGTCCGCCAGTCCGCCCCGAACACCACGCCGAACAGCTCCGGGCCCGCGCCGGCGAGCGCTACCAGCGGCGGTGCGGCGGCCGCCGCCAGGAGCCCGTACCCGCGTTGGACGAGCGGGCCCAGGGTAGCGGCGCGCTGCGCCGGCCCGACCTGCGCGCCCAGCACGTCGGCGACCGCGTGTCCGAGCGGCGCCAGCGGGGCCAGACACACCCGCCGCGCCAGCGCGTAGAACCCGGCCGCGGCCGGGCCGAACAGCGCCGCGAACAGCAGCGCCGGCAGGTGCTCGGTCAGCTTGGTGACCACCGCGGCGGAGCCGTTGAACGCCGGGAACCGCCAGTAACGGCGTCCGGTCCGCGCCAGGTCTGACCAGCCGATGGAGGCCCGCGCGGCGCGCACCAGCCGCGCCGGCACCCGGATGAGGAACGCCAGCGCCACGATCTGGCCCGTCATGCGCCCCCCGATGAGGCCGCCCGCGCCGAGCGGAGAAGCGCCGATCTGAGCCGCCCCGGTAGTGGCTGCCTGAATCACCGCGAAGCGCGCGAGACCGGCCATGGCGCGGCGCCGGACGGCCGCCTGGAAGGCGAGTTGGCAGGCGGAGGTGACGAGCACGCCGGGCGGCAGCAGCCACAGGTACCCGGCCAAGGCGGGGGCGCCGGCCAGCGCCGCCAGCGGCTGCGCCAGGAACGCGACGCCGATGGCGGTGACGGCGGCGACTCCCAGCCCGGCGCCGAACGACAGCACGAGCAGGTGCGCCGCGTCGGCGTCATCCTCGGGCAGGGGAACGGCTTGCTGGTAGCCGAGGCCGGCGGCTACGGCGAGCGCCGCCGCGCAGGCGGTGTACACCGCCTGCGCGCCGAAGTCGGCGGGCTGATACAGCCGGGTCAGGACCGGGGCGGCGGCCATGAGCAGCACCTGACTTACTACGCTGCCGCTGGCGCGGGTGAAGAATGATCGCAGGAGGCGGTCTTGTGTCCAGCGGCGCGTGAGCCACACCCGCAGCCGCGCCGGCGCTCCCGGAGGGCGAGGGGAGGTTGCCCGCCTCAGCGAGCGCTCCGGGCGCGGCCGGCGCGGCTGCGGAGCGCCGCCACCGCCCCGAGCGCCAGCACCGCGCCCGCCAAGCCCGCCAGCAGCCACGGAGTGTCCGCCGACCACGGCGCGGTCGCGGCCGCCGCAGCAGCCGGCTCCCGCGGCGTCGCGGCAACCTCGCTCGGTTCGCTCACGCCGGCCGCGTTGTGGACGCGGAGCTGGATTCGATAGCGCTCACCGTTGGTGAGGCCGTTCAGGGTGTGGCTGGTTTCGGCATAACTGCAGACGCCGGCGCCCCACCACTCGCTCCAGTCGCTCTCCTGCGAACCCAGGAGGCGGATCTGATAGAAGGTGATAGTGGGGTCGCCGGGATCGTCCCAGACGAGTTCAATCGAGCGGTCTCCGGCCGTAGCGGTCAGTCCGGCCGGCGGTGCCGGCGGCTCCAGGGCCGCGAGCTCCGGCGCCAGCGACTCGCCGGCGAGTTGCAGCGGCGGGCGGCCGGAGCCGGCGTAGCGCAGGTGGCGCTCGAGTCGACACTGCATCTTGCGCCGCTCGTCCTCATGCAGCTCCCGCCAGAAGAAGAAATCCGTGGAGTTCCCTTGGTTCCAGTCGTTCCAGAGTGCGGCGAGCAGCGCGACCGTCGCGGGCTGCTCGGCGAACCGGTCGCGGGTCTCGCCCGGGTCGGCGCCCAGGTCGAACAGCGCCGGCCGCTCTCCCAGGCGATCCTTGACCAGCTTGAAAGCGGCCGTCCGCACCGCGTAGCCGACGTGGTGCTCCTTGATCCGGTCGGTGGCCCAGAACAGCGCCTCGTGCGGTACACCCGGCGCGGTGCCACGCAGGAAGGGGTCCAGGTTCACCCCGTCGAGCGGCAGCTCCCCGGCGGCCTCGGCGCCGGCGGCGGCGAGCACGGTGGCGGCGACGTCCAGGCTGATGATCATCGGCTCGTAAGACGCACCGCCGGGCCAACGGGCCGGCCAGGAAGCGGCAAACGGCACCCGGATGCCGCCGTCGAACAGGCTGCCCTTGCCGGCACGTAGCGCCCCGTTGTCGGCCCAGTCCTGACCGGCGCCCGCCGATCCGCCGTTGTCGCTCAGGAAGAAGGTTAACGTGTTTTCCCAGCGCCCCGCCTGCTGCAGCGCCGCCACGACCCGGCCCACGTTGCGATCCAGCGAGTCGATCATCGCCAGGTAGCGGCGCCGGTTGCCGTCGGCGACGTGTCGGTACTTGCGTAGCGTCTCCCCGGGGGCCTGCAGCGGGGTGTGCGGCGCGTTGTAGGAGAGGTACAGGAAGAACGGCCGGTCCCGGTCCGCGGCGATGAAGTCCAGCGCCCGGTCGGTGAGGACATCGGTCAGATAGCCTTCGAACCCGGCGGCGCCGCGGCCGTCGTTGAGCGGCAGCAGGTACTCCTGCAGCGGGGCCTGCGCGAGGTCTATGCGGAAGTAGTCATGGCCGCCGCCGGTAAAGCCGTAGAAGTGGTCAAAGCCGCGGTTGAGCGGGTGGAACACCGGCGCCGCGCCGAGATGCCACTTGCCTACCATGCCGGTGCGGTAGCCCGCCTCCCGGAGGTAATTGGCGACCGTACGTTCGGTCAGCGGGAGGCCGTGGTGCTCGTCGTACGGCGCGTAGGAGAGGTTGAGCTCCATGCCGAACCGCGCCGGGTAACGCCCGGTCATGAGGGCCGCGCGCGACGGCGCGCACACCGGATGCGCCACGTAGCCGTTGCTGAAGATGACGCCGGCTTGCGCCAGCCGGTCGAGGTTGGGGGTCCGGATCTCGGTGGCGCCCTGAAAACCAACGTCGCGGTATCCCAGGTCGTCCACCAGGATGAGCAGCACGTTCGGGCGTTCGTCGGCGGGGCGCTGCTGGGCTGAAGCCGGCCACCGGCCGGCCAGAAAGGAGAAGCAGGCCAGCGCCAGCGGCAGGAGCACCCGCCGGAGCGCCCGCGACCGCGGCGCCCGGCGGGGGGCGGAGCGGCCCGCCGGCGCCTCCCTCGAGGTATCGGCTAACAACATGAACGCGACAGCATCGGCGCGCGCAGAATATACGACGCCGCGGCGCCTGGGCAAACGCGCTGCCGGCGCGCGGGGGTGGCGGGCAGCGGCGGCGGCGCGCGCGAGTCCCCGAACACGCGCTGCCCGCGCGCGGAGGTGGCGGTTGACAAGAACCGCCGCAGCCGCGAACCTGGGAGGCGGCCAATCAACAACCATGGATCTGCCATCACCTGCTCCGGCGCCCGAGGCGGCTTACGATCTCCGCTCCCTGGTGGCCGTCGTTTGGCGCTACCGCGGACTGGTCTTCGCCGTCACCGCCGCCGGCACCGGGCTGGCGCTGATCTACCTGCTACTGTCGCTGGTACTGCCGCCGGACTTGAATCCGCTGCCCGACGTCTATCGTCCCGAGGCGCTGCTGCTGGTGCCGCGCACCGGGGACACGATCGACATCGATCCGGCGCTCACCAACGCGCTCGGCCGGCGCGGTCTGTCCGGTCTGCTGCCGGGGCAGGTCAACAACATGCGGCTCGCCGTTACCCTCCTGAACAGCAAGACGACGATTGACGCCATCGCCGCAGAATTCGATCTGGCCGAGCGCTACCGGATCATGCGCAACGTTCGCGGCAACGTCCGCAAGCGGTTTCTCGCCAAGACGCGGTTTGATTCCGACCAGTCGGAGCGAACCTTGCGTATTTCGTACCGCAGCACCGACGCGGAGTTCGCCGCCGCGGTGGTCAACCGGATGGTGGAGATACTGGAGGAGCGTTTCGCCGCCCTCGGCGTCGACCGGAGCCGTGCCAGCCGCGATTTGATCGCGGCGCGGCATCGCGAGGTGGAACAGCAGATCGTGCGCTATGCGGAACGCATCGAGGAGTTCCAGCAACGTTACGGCGTGCTGGACCCCAACGATCTGGCGCGTGAATACGTGAACCGGATGGCCGACCTCAACACCCGACTGGTGCTGAAGGAAGTGGAGATTCAGACCTATGCCGGCGTGGCGCCGAGCAACGACTCCGCGCTGCTGGTGCTGCAGGCGGAACGCGACAATCTGGCGCAACTCATGGAGGAAATGGAGTCGGGATACGTCGAGTACGGCGGGCGGCTCCCGGCGCAGGACGAGCTGCCGGAGTTGGCGCGGGAGTTCGCCCGCCTGCGGCTGGAGCAAGCGGTCCGGATCGAGATCTTCAAGCTGCTGTCACGCGAATACGAGTTCGCCAAGCTGCAGGTGGAGGGGCACGAGCCGGTTTTCCAGGTGTTGGAGTACGCGGAGGTCCCCGATCTGCGGGACGGCCCGTCGTCGCGGCGCCGGATACTGATCGCCGCGTTCCTGGCGTCGCTGGCCGCCGGCATCGCGGCGGCCCTGCTCCTCAACGCCATTCGCGCGCGGAGTAATCGCTGACCGGCGGGCCGGGGCCCTTGCGCCACCAGGTCGTCGCCTCCTTCACGATCTCGCTGAGCGTGTTCGCCGCCGCGCTGAACACCGCCACCGGGCTGTTCGACTCGACCGCAGGCGACGTGCTGCTCGCCGGCGCTCTGGCCTCCTGCGCCCTGCCGTTTCTGCTCGACGGCAGCCTGGCGCGCAGCTTCACGCCGGCCCTGGCGGGGTTTGCCCTGCTGTTCGCGGTGTACCTGCTCTCTACGCTGGGCAACCCGGCGCCGCGCGCCGCGGTCCACACCGGGGTGATCCTGCTCATCGCCGTCCACGTTGCCCTGACCTACCAGTACGGCGACCATCTGGCACGGTCGACCGGCTTCGCCGTGCTGCTGGTGGGCGCCGCGGCCGTGCTGACGGTGCGGCTCGCGTTCTTCCCGTATGACCGGCTGGGATACGAGACCGGCGACTCCACTTTTTTCTGGCGCATCTATCAATACTCCACCGCGCTGACTCAGGTTCTGCTGCTGCTCGCCTGCCTGGCGATCCGCCGCCGCGCCACGCCGGCGTGGCTGGCGCTGAGCATAGCGGCCGCGGGCGCGTTTCTGGTCTCCTACGCGGCCTCCTCCCGGGTCCAGATCGCGCTGTCGCTGGGACTGATACCGACCTTCCTCTGGTTCTACCTCACGCGCCGCTCGCGCCTGTGGTCGGCGGTTACGCCGCTGCTCGCGCTGCTGGGGTTTGCGCTCTACGCGATCGTCGCGTTCTCGCTGCTGGCGGAGTTTGTGGTCGGCGTCGTGGGGTCCGGCGAGTTCGCCGTCGGCCTGTCGGCCGACAGTCCGCGCGAGGTGTTCTGGCCCATCGTCGTGGATCTGATTCTGGCGAAACCCTACTTCGGGTACGGCGCCGGCACGATTCTGCGCGACGTGTCGGCGATCACCTTCTCGACGCACAGCCAGTTCCTGCAGATCGCCCTGCAGACCGGCATGGTCGGGGTGGCCGCGTTCGTCCTGCTGCTGGTGGCGCTGTGGATCCTGCTGCAACGGCAGGAGGACGGCGCGTTGCGGGCGTTCGGGCTCGCCGTGATGGTGAGCGTGATCATCACCAACGTCTTCGGCCTCACGCTGCTGCAGAACGCCGTGAGCATCGGCGTGCTGCAGTGGACCATCCTGGGCCTGTGCATGAGCCCGCAACCCGGCCGCGGGCGCCCGGTGGTTACGCGGCCGGCGGAACCGGATCCGTGAGGCCGGCCAGCGCCGCGTTGCAGCCGCGGCTGACGCTATCGGCAATCCCCAGAAAGTAGGTGTCGCCTGCATCCCACGCGTGGCCTTCGCCGTGCCGGATCCACAGGTGTCCGGCGCCGTGGGTCCGGTATACCGCCCCGCCGGCGCGCAGAACGTCTTCCGTCAACCCCAGGTCTTCGCCCCTCGGCACGTTCCGCCAGCCGCCGAGGCGCGCCAGGTCATCCCGGGCGATCAGCATGGTGCCGCCGTGCAGGAAGTCCCGGTACGCCTCTCCCTGCCCCCGATTACGGTGCACGGTCCGGTCCGCCGCGGCCAGATAGACGAACTCCGAGCCCTTGCCGACCAACGGCGCGCCCGAGTACGCCCGCGCCAGTACCAGGTCCCAGACGTGGTCGGCGCCGTAGCGGTCGTCGTCGTCCATCTTGGTGAGCAGCTCGCCGCCGGCGGCGGCTACCGCGGCGTTGAGGACCGCGCCGAGCGGAGCGGCGCCCGCCACCGGCACGATCCGGTAGGGCAACGGCAGCTCGGCGGCGAGCCGGGCGGCGTCCCGGAACGCCTGATCGTTGCCGTGCAGCCCCAGCACCAGCTCCAGCCGCGGATAGGTCTGCGCGGCCACCGCGGCGAGCGCCTGGGGCAACAGCGCCGGGCGCCGCGTCGGCAGCAGGATCGATACGGAGGGCAGGTTGGCCGAATTCCGCGCCCACGACGAGTGGTCCCGCAGCGCCGCGCGCCGTAGCGCGACGCTACGCAGCTCGCGCGCGTCGGCGTCAAGGGCCGTCGCCTCTGCGGCGAGCAGGCGCTGCAGGTCGGCGCCGAGCAGCGCCGCGAGCCGGGAGTCGGAATCGGCGGCATGCACCACCACGCCGGCGGCGGCCAGCCGCGCCAGCTCGCCGGCCCGCGCCATCGGATCGGCGTGGAACGCGGCCGCATCCTCTACGTGGTGGTAGCGGCGCAACGGGAGCGGGTCGCGGCGCCGCACGGCGCGGTCGGCCCGGACCCCCGGCGGCAACCGGTCGAGCCGCCCCAGCGCCGCCACCCGGGCGCCGGCGGCGCGCGGCCAGTGGATGGGGTTATCCACCCGCAGATCGAAGGCGGGTGCGCGCGGCGCGGCGCCCGGGCGCGGACCGCGGCGGGCCGCGCCGCGTGCCGCCGCGGCGGGCACCTGCGCCCGGCGCCGCCGCCCGCCGCGCAGCAGCGCCGAGCGCAGCCGGGCGCGGAAGGACGAGAGCAGCGTCCAGCGCTTGTTGCAGGCGCGCAACGCGAGCCGCCGCACCGTCGGCAGCAAGGCTGCCTCGCCGATGTCTCCGCGCCATTTCATCGTCTCGCCGTGAGGTGGTACAGTAGCACCGATGCCGCGAATCGAATTGAGCGATGCCCAAGCGTACTGACCTGAAGCGGATTCTGGTGCTCGGCGCGGGGCCGATCGTGATCGGGCAGGCGTGCGAGTTCGACTACTCCGGCACCCAGGCCTGCAAGGCGTTGCGCGAGGATGGCTATCAGGTGGTGCTGCTCAACTCCAACCCGGCCACCATCATGACCGATCCCGAGCTGGCCGACCGCACCTACGTGGAGCCGATCACGCTGCCGGTGCTGGAGCAGATCCTGGCGCGCGAGCGGCCCGACGCGGTGCTCACCACCCTCGGCGGGCAGACCGCCCTGAACCTGGCGGTGAGCGCCGCCGAGGCCGGCCTGTTCGAGCGCTACGGCGTGGAGATGCTCGGCGCCGACCTGGCCACCATCCAGCGCGCCGAGAACCGCGAGCAGTTCCGCGCCCTGATGCAATCGATCGGCCTGCAGGTGCCGCCGGCGGCGATTGCCCACAGTCTGGCCGAGGCCGAGGCGCAAGTGCGGGAGCTGGGCCTGCCGGTGGTCATTCGTCCGAGCTACACCCTGGGCGGCAGCGGCGGCGGCATCGCCCACACCGCGGAGCAGTTCCGGGAGATCGCCGCGCGCGGGCTGGAGCTTTCCCTGAACACCGAGGTGCTGGTGGAAAAGTCGGTGCTCGGCTGGAAGGAGTTCGAGCTGGAGCTGATGCGCGACGGCCGCGACAACGTGGTGGTGATCTGCTCCATCGAGAACGTGGACGCGATGGGCGTGCACACCGGCGACTCGATCACGGTGGCGCCGGCGCAGACCCTTACCGACCGCGAGTACCAGCGGATGCGCGACGCCGCCTTGGCCGTGATTCGCGCGGTGGGGGTGGAGACCGGCGGCTCCAACATCCAGTTCGCGGTCAATCCGGCCGATGGCCGACTGGTGGTGATCGAGATGAACCCGCGCCTGTCGCGCTCCTCGGCGCTGGCGTCCAAGGCGACCGGCTTCCCGATCGCCAAGTTCGCCGCCAAGCTGGCGGTGGGCTGGGGCCTGGACGAGATCCCCAACGACATCACCCGCAAGACGCCGGCCAGCTTCGAGCCCACCATCGACTACTGCGTCGTCAAGTTGCCCCGGTTCGCCTTTGAAAAATTTCCCGGCGTGGACGCCACCCTCACCACTCAGATGCAGAGCGTGGGCGAGGTGCTGGCGCTGGGGCGCACCTTCAAGGAAGCGCTGCAGAAGGGGTTGCGCGGGCTGGAGACCGACGCCACCGGCTTCGCCTGGCCGCGTGCCGGCGGCGTGGCGCCGGAGTCGCTGGTCGCCGGGTTGCGGCGGCCCAACGCGGAGCGGCTGTTTTTTATGCGGCTGGCCCTGGAACGCGGCATGACGGTGGACGAGGTGGCCGCGCACACCCACATCGACCCCTGGTTCGTGGACAACATGGCGCAGATTCTGCGGCTGGAATGGGCGCTCAAGGAGGAGCTGCGGCGCGGGCCGGAGTTGAGCGCCGGCGCGTTGCGGCGCGCCAAGCGCGCCGGCTTTTCCGACCGCCAGCTTGCCGGGCTGACCGGCTGCGCCGAGCGCACGCTGCGGGCGCGGCGGCTGGCGCTGGGGGTACGCCCCACCTACAAGCTGGTGGACACCTGCGCCGCGGAGTTCGAGGCATTCACTCCCTACTTCTATTCGACCTACGAGTCGGAAGACGAGGTGGAGGTGCGGCCGGAGCGCAAGGTGATGATCGTCGGCGGCGGCCCCAACCGCATCGGCCAGGGCATCGAGTTCGACTACTGCTGCTGCCAGGCGTCGTTCGCGTTGCGCGAACTGGGCTGCCAGTCGATCATGGTCAACTGCAACCCGGAGACCGTGTCGACCGACTACGACACCTCCGACCGCCTCTACTTCGAGCCGCTCACGGTGGAGGACGTCGCCAACATCTACGACAAGGAGCAACCGGAGGGGGCGATTCTGCAGTTCGGCGGCCAGACCCCGCTCAACATGGCGCACGGGCTGGAGGCGCTGGGCGTGAAGGTGCTGGGGACGCCGACTGACGCCATCGACCGGGCGGAGGACCGCGCCCGGTTCCGCGCGCTGCTGCAGAGTCTCGGCCTGCGGCAGCCGGAAAGCGGCATCGCCTACGGTGTGGAGGAGGTGCTGGCGGAGGCGGACCGCATCGGCTACCCGGTGCTGCTGCGGCCCTCCTACGTGCTCGGCGGGCGCGCCATGGAAATCGTGTACGACGCGGCGATGGTGCGCGCCTACGTGGAGCTGTACGCGCGCCAGATGGGCAGCCACCAGGCGTCGGCGGACGGCGCCCGGCCGCGGCCGATCCTGGTCGACAAGTTCCTGGAGGAGTCGATTGAGATCGACGTCGATCTGATCGGCGACGGCGAGCGCTTCGTGGTGGGCGGCGTGATGCAGCACATCGAGGCGGCCGGGGTGCACTCCGGGGACAGCGCCTGCTGCCTGCCGCCGCACTCGCTGCCGGCCGCGGTGGTGGCCGGCATCAAGCGCCAGAGCGTGGCGCTGGGGCGGGCGCTGGGGGTGCGCGGGCTGATGAACATCCAGTTCGCGGTGCGCGGCGGCGAGATTTTCGTGCTGGAGGTCAACCCGCGCGCCTCGCGCACGGTGCCGTTTGTATCCAAGGCGGTCGGGGTGCCGCTGGCGCGGCTGGCCACTCACGTGATGTGCGGCTCCCGGTTGGACGACCTGGGGTTGCGCGACGATCCGCAGCCCTCCCACTTCGCGGTAAAGGAGGCGGTGCTGCCGTTCGGGAAGTTCGCCGGCGCCGAGGTGGCGCTCGGCCCCGAGATGAAGTCCACCGGCGAGGTGATGGGCATTGACGACGGCTTCGGGCGCGCCTTCGCCAAGGCGCAGGCGGGGGCGGGCGGCTCGCTGCCGCGCTCCGGTACCGTGTTCGTGAGCGTGCGCGACGGCGACAAGCCGGAGATGGTGGAGTTGGCGCGCACCCTGCACCGGCTCGGCTTCAGCCTGGCGGCCACCCCCGGCACCGCCGCGGTGCTGGCCGGCGCCGGTCTGCAGGTGCGCCGCCTGGCCAAGCTGCACGACGGCGGCGAAACGGTGATCGACCTGATGGAGGCCGGCGCCATCGGGCTGATCATCAACACGCCGGCCGGCAAGCGCCCGCGCGCCGACGAGAACCGTATCCGGCGCTTTGCCCTGGCGCGCGGCGTGCCGTGCGTCACCACCATGGCCGGCGCCCACGCTTCCGTGACCGGCATCGCCGCCGAGCGCGAAGGCGCGCTGCAGGTGCGGGCGCTGCAGGATCTGTAGCCGCCGCCGCGTGAACCGGGAACCGGTAGCGGAACGCGGCCGGGTGCTGGCCAATCGGGTGGTGGCGCCGGGCCACAACTTGGTCACGGTGGGGACGCGGGAGATTGGCCGCCGGGCGCGCGCCGGCCAGTTTGCTCAGTTACGGATTCCCGGCGGCGGGGTGTTCCTGCCGCGGCCGTTCAGCTTTCTGGCCGCGGCTGCGGACCGTTGCAGTTTCCTGTCGCGGGCGGTGGGGCCGGGCACGCGCGCGCTGGCGGAGATGAGGGGCGGAGATGAGGTGGAGCTGCTCGGGCCGCTGGGGCGGGGATTTGAGTTGCCGGCTGCGACCGCAGGTGAAGTGATTCTGGTTGGCGGCGGGGTAGGGGTGCCGCCCCTGTTCCACGCCGCGGCCGCGCTGGCCCCGCGTACCGGCACCGCGTTGATCGGCGCCGCGCGCGGCGAGCTGTTGTTGTGCGCGGAGGAGCTGGCGGCGCGCGGCTGGCAGGTGCGGGTGGCCACCGACGACGGCTCACGCGGCCACCACGGCGTGGTCACCGACCTGCTGGATCAGGAGCTGGCGGCGGAGCGGTCGCGCGCCGCCGTGCTGGCATGCGGTCCTCACCCCATGCTGCGCCGGTGCGCGGAGTTGGCCGTCGCGGCCCGGGTTCCCTGCCAAGTCGCGGTGGAGGAGCCGATGGCCTGCGGCTTCGGCGTCTGCCTCGGCTGCGCCATCCGCGTGCGTCCCGCCGTCCCCGCCGATCGGGGATGCCAATCCTGCCCCGCGTACGCCCTGGTCTGCCGCGACGGCCCCGTCTTCCCCGCCGAGCGCCTGATCTGGTGAGACCCCGGGCCGGTCGGCAGGCATCCGCGCGTGCTTGCTCAGTAACGGTTGCAAGTACTACACTAAAGACCTATACTGCTAGTGAGAGCGCCACGTGAGCTTCGGGGGAGGGTCAGTCATGGTGTCAGACGTGGTTCGGCGGCAGGTCTGGAATCAACTTCAGGAGTCGGTCAGGCACTCGCGCTATTTCGCCCGGTTGATGAGCAACATGAACAAGGCGCGTAAGGTCAGGCTGGTGATCCTCGCCGTAGTCTCGGTGGCAAGCATTGTCACAAGTGTCGGTGGTCTTTTCGCGGATCTTCCGGCATACTTGAGCGCTGCAATTGGATTCAGTATCGGCGTGTTTTTCTTGTGGACATTGTTGGTAGATCCGTCGCAGAGGATTGCCACGGTAAAGTATGTATCCCGGCGGGTTCAAGAGATTGAAAGCAATGTTCGTGATTGCTGGGTGCTCATTGAAGACGGACGGATCGACAACGAGTCCGCGCATCGACGATGGAACGATGCCGAGCGGGCGATCATCGCGGCCGTCGAAGAATGGAAAGCGTCGGGAATGTCCATCAACGACAGGTTGAACGAGAAGAGTGAAGAGGAGTCGGTCCGTCAGGTGACCGGCGAGTTCTCCCGTGCCGCTTGAGACAATCGGGAGGTGACGGCGCCGCAGCCGTTTCAGTACCAGGGCAGCAAGCGGCTGCTGGCGCCGCGGATTCTGGAGTATCTGCCGGTCAGGATGAGTCGTCTGGTAGAACCGTTTGCCGGCTCCGGCGCGCTCTCTATTGCCTGCGCGCGGCAGGGGAGGAGTCAGGAATACTGGCTGAACGACGCCAATCGACCGCTCTCGGAGCTGCTGTCTATGATCGTCAACCAGCCGGAGGAGGTGGCGGATTTCTATCGGTCCGTCTGGCGCGACCGGACGGTGGACCACGTGCGGCACTACTATTCCGTTCGTGACCGCTTCAATCGGACGAATGATCCTCGCCTGCTTCTGTATCTGCTCGCGCGGTGCGTGAAGAGCTCCGTCCGCTATAACGACGACGGCCATTTCAACCAGAGCCCTGACAAGCGACGCCTTGGCACCACCCCGGCGAGAATGCGCGACAACGTCATGGCGGTGTCCATGCTCTTGAACGGGACGTCGACGTTTACGGCATGGGACTTTCGGGAAGTCCTGGAGTCGGTCCTAAGTGATGACGTTGTATATATGGATCCGCCTTATCAGGGAGTCAGCGGAACGCGCGATCACCGCTATCTTTTGGGCACCTCCTTCGCTGATTTCTGTGCGGGTCTAGACTGCCTGAATGACCGAGGAGTCAGATATGCCGTCAGCTACGACGGCCGGGCGGGCGATACGGCGTACGGTAGAACGCTTCCCGATTCTTTGGACCTCGTACGCCTGGAGATCGAAGCCGGCCGTTCATCGCAGGCAACGCTCCTGGGTAGGAACGCGATTACGATCGAGTCTCTCTATCTGTCGAAGCCGTTGGCAGAGGAAGTACACGCGATCGGCGCGTACCTTCACAAGGAGCCGGTTGGTCAACTCAAGCTGCTGGAAGATGCTGCCGGATATGGCTGACTATCCCGAGGAGTTTCTAAGGCGGTGTCGTGCTGTCACAGCAAAGCGTGCCAAGACCTTGATTGATCATCTGTTGGCGCACGGATACATCACTACTGAAGAACTGCGAGACCGGTACGGGTACTCTCATCCACCGAGAGCAGCTCGTGACGTGAGAGAGTTGGGCATTCCTTTGGATACTTTCTCCGTCACGGCTTCTAACGGGAGGAAGATCGGAGCATATCGCTTTGGCGACTTGACTAGATTGTACCATCAACGATCGGCTGGAAGAACTGCCCTGTCGCGGGAACTCAAGGAGCGCCTCATCAAGAGATACGGATCCCGGTGTTTCATTTACTCAGAGAATATGGATGAGCATCTTTTGCAGATTGATCATCGGGTGCCTTACGAAGTTGCCGGCGAGGGCACGGATGCAATGGATACTGACGATTTTATGCTTCTGTGCGGATCTGCGAATCGTGCCAAGTCGTGGTCGTGCGAGCACTGCGCCAATTGGCGAGAGAAAAAGGACCGCGAAGTATGCCGATCCTGCTATTGGGCATATCCGGAGCAGTACTCGCATGTCGCGATGAGGCAGATTAGACGACTGGACCTGATGTGGGCGGATGACGAGGTTGATCAGTATGACAGACTCATGGACGAAGCGGGTACGCGCGGTTCGTCCATGCCAAGTTCGTCAAGCAGGTCCTCCATCGGCATCTCGGTAACCAGGATGCCGATGGAGGATGAATAGAGGATCGGCCGCTGGTTACGAAGCCGAGGCGGAGCTGGCGGTTCGGGTGGGGGCGTTGCGGTTGGCGAATCCGGTGCTGGTGGCCTCCGGTACCTTCGGGTACGCGCGCGAGCTAAAAGGGCTGGTCGATCTGCGGCGGTTGGGGGGTATCGTCACCAAGACCGTGACCCTCAAGCCGCGGGCCGGCAACCCGCCGCCGCGCATCGTCGAGACGCCGGCCGGGATGCTCAATGCCATCGGCCTGCAGAACGTGGGCGTGGAACGGTTCGTGGCCGAGAAGCTGCCCTGCCTGGCGGCGCTGGAGCCGGTAGTGCTGGTGTCGATCATGGGCTATACGGTGGCGGAGTTCGTGGCCCTGGCCAAGCGCCTAAGCGGGGCGGCCGGCGTGGACGGGTTGGAGTTGAACCTCTCCTGTCCCAACGTCGCCTACGGCGCCGGGGACGGGGCGCGCATGTTCGCCCACGACGCCGGGCTCACCGCGGAAGTGGTCGCCGCGGTGCGCGCGGTTACCAACCTGCCGGTGGTCGCCAAGCTCGGCCCCGACGTGGCCGACGTCGTAGCCATCGGGCGCGCCGCCGAGGCCGCCGGAGCGGACGCGCTGGCGGTGATGAACACCATTCCCGGCATGGTGATCGACCTTGAGCGGCGCCGCCCGGCGCTGGCCAACGTGACCGGCGGCCTTTCGGGACCCGCCATTCGTCCGGTCGCGGTGCGGCTCACCTACCAGTTGGCCGGCGCCGTCGGCATCCCGGTGGTGGGCGCCGGCGGCATCATGGATCACCGCGACGCGCTGCAGTTCCTCATGGCCGGCGCCTGCGCGGTGCAGGTCGGCACCGCTACCTTCACCAATCCGCGCGCCGCGCTGAACGTGCTCGACGGCCTGACCCGCTACCTCGAAACCGCCGGTGAGGCGCGGCTCATCGACCTGATCGGAGCCGCGCGGTCGCCTGACGCGGTTAGGCCGAAAGGGCAGTAGCAGCGGGTGGGAGGGTTGGCCGGTTGGCCAAATGCTGCTACGGTTCCGCCGTGGAACTGCGGAAACTCTGCGTTAAGCACTACAAGGGCTACGCGCAACGGGCAGAATTGGAGCTCGCCCCTCTGACCATCCTGGTTGGCCCCAACAACTCCGGCAAGACGGCGCTTGCGCAGGCCATCCAGTTGCTCGCCGGCGGCTTGGCGCCGCCCGATGGGAGGGACGTGATCGAGCCGCTCCCGCTCGAATCCGGCGGGATCCGGCACGGCGACACCTTCGATGACTTGGTGACCGGACGCAGCCCGCATGGCCGGCTGCAGGTATGGGCCAGCTTGGCGGACGAGACAGGCGACCTCTCCTTGTTCGCTTCCGTTGGCAACGTCGAGGGCCCGTCCCGGTCTCCGGCACGGCAGATTGCCGACTGGAGCCTCACGAGCGGCGGCAACGAGATTGCGCTGCAGAGGTCGGGATTCGACGATCAATCAGACTATCGGCTCACGGTTTCCGGGCTTCCCGCCCAACCCCGGTACGTCGATTGGCGCGGGCTGATCCCCCTGCTGCCGGTCGACCTTGCGCACTGGGCCGAAGAGCGCCTCGGCGCGCTGCGGAGTTGGGCGCTCGGCGTTCGTCATCTGCGGTGCCCGCGCAGCCTTCTGTCCTCTCCGTTCGTCACGCCCGAGACCGCCCCAGTGTTCTTTGCACCGGACGGTAGAAGCGCGTCGCTCCTCCTGGCAGCGGACGAGGATTTGCGGGAATCGGTGCGGAACTGGTACCGCGCCGCCTTCGGGGTCGCCATCGACGTGGCCGCGTTGGGGGGCTTCTCCGATTTGGTGGTCGGAGCCACGGTGCGGGACGCCCGAATACGGCTCGCGCAATCCGGCCGCGGGCTGCAGCACGTTCTGCCGGTCGTGGTGATGGCGCTGACGGCTGCTGCGGCCGGACCGGGCGTCGACGTCATCGAGCACCCGGAGGCTGAGCTGCATCCGGCGGCGCACGCCCACGTCGCGGAACTGCTGCTTGGCAACCTCGCAGGACAGGACCGGCCTCTCGTGATAGAAACGCACTCCGAGATGGTGTTGTTGCGCGCCCGGCGTTGGATCGCGGAGCGCCGGTTGGAGGCGGACAAGGTCGTCATCTACTGGGTGCACGCGGAGCCGGGAAATGGCTCCATGCTGCGGAAGATCAAAATCGACGACAAAGGGCAGATGGAGGGTTGGCCGGACGGTGTGTTCATTGAGGATTACGACGAGATCATGGCTATCCTGCGCACCGCGCGGACCCGGGAGTAGAACCGGTGCGCATCGAAATCGATCCGCAGGCCGCTAACAATCCGGCCTCCTACGAATGGCTGGACCGTATTCTGTACCGGGTCTCGGAAGGATGGCACGCGTGGGAAATAGCCGGCCCGGCGGCCATCAAGGCGATGCTCGGCACAACCTGGATCAGCGGCCGCGGAACTCAAGGAGCGAGGGTGCGTCAGGTGCTCACCGCGTCCGTCAGGCGCAGAACCTGGACCTCCGCGCCGCACGGACGGTACGTGCGAGTAACGACATCTCCCCGAGCCTCGGATGAGCTTACGCCCGAGGATGCGTTCCGGCTCGCCGACGAACCGCTCTGGATCCTCGTGGAGAATCGGACCAGTGACGGCGCATTCGTCGAACGCATAGTGAAGGAGCTTGACAAATCCCTGCGCCATCTCTGGTCTCAGCCTGGAGATCCAATCCGAGTCGACAGTCTCGGAGGGATGGGCCAGATGCAACAGGAAGTAAGAAACCGTATGCGCGGCCGGCGCTATCGTCCCCGCCTCGTCGTCATAGTCGATAGCGATAGGAAGGCGCCGGGAGCCACCGCCAGTACCACGGCACAACGATTGCATCGTACGTGTACGCAGGGGAACTTGCCTTGCTGGATCCTTGCCAAGCGGGAGGCCGAGAACTATCTGCCCGAAGTGCTACTCAGCGCACGGCCAGATACGGGCTTAGACTACGCGCAGCGAGTTGCTGTATGGAGTCGACTTACCGATGACCAGAAGAACTTCATCGACGTGAAGAACGGCATTCCGGCAACGCTGTCTGCGGCGGAGAGGAGTCTGTTCGGTGGATTATCCGCCTTCGATAGCCAGATACTGTCCCAGGGATTCGGTTCGAACGTCCACGATTGCTGGTCTCTCTGGGACGTGCCGGCGAAGCAGGAACTATTGGCTCGCGGACAGGGGGATCTCGAATGCGGCATCAGCTTGATTCGACGGGAAGTGTAGATGCGGTATCGCGAGCGCAGGCGTACGGACGTCATGTCCGAAGTGATCTTTCTCAATAAGCTCGTTGAACGGGTCGTGGCCGGGAGGATCCGCGTGCCTCGGTTTCAACGGCCGTTCGTGTGGAAGCAGGGGGACCTGCATGCGTTGCTCGAGAGCATCCTGCGCGGATTCCCTATCGGGTCTATCCTGGTTTGGGATACGGACCAGCCGATTTCATCGACTGACCGAATTGGACCGGTCCCGATCCTTCCCCCGCCGAAGGGGTCGATCGGCTATCTGCTTGACGGCCAGCAGCGCGTCTCCACGATGGTGGGTACCCTGCGATTGACCGATGAGATGAAGGCCACCGCGGACCAGGTAGATTGGCGCGTATACTGCAATCTCGATACGCTGGAGTTTCACCGCGAACCGAGAGACGGTCTCAGATCACACCACTTTCCAGTATGGAGTCTGCTCAATACGGCCAGCTTCTTCGAGGCGTGCCGGCGGATTCAATCGGACATTCGTGATCCTGCCCGTGGTCAGCGACTGCTCGACGAGGCGGATCGTCTTGCCAGCGCATTCCGCGACTACCAGCTTCCTCTTGTCCATATCCGTGAGGCTGACCTGGACAGTGCGGTTACCGTGTTTGCCCGGTTGAACCGCACCGGGCGCAAGATGCCAGCCGACGAAATGGTATCCGCGCTGACCTACCAGGCGGGGCAATTCCATCTTGCCGAGAGGCTGAACGAATTCAAGGCGGCGCTCGCCCCGCGGGGTTTCGGTAACGTCGACCGCGTGTTTCTGCTGAGAGCCGTGCTGGCAGCCCTCGATCGCGACATCTATGCGAAGGATTGGGCTGACATCATGGTCAAGCAGGAGATTCGTGAAAGACTTCCTGACGCCTTCGAGGACGCCGCGAGGGGTATCCTGAGCGCCTTGAAGTTTCTCAAGACACTGGGCGTTACGTCCGACCGGATGCTGCCCTATGGACTCCAACTCGTACTGCTCGGCGAATTTTTCCGGCGCTGTCCGGAGCCCGCCGAAGGCATTGTCAAGCTGTTGACCCGCTGGTTCTGGGTGACGACGTTTACCGGTTGGTTCGGTGGCGTCAACACGGCGCAAGTCAAGCGCGCCTTGACCGAGATCAACCAGCTTGCGGACGGCGCCGGATCCGGATTCAGCGTCATCGACCTCGATACTCCGGCGCAACCCTTTCCCGATCGCTTCGATGGCCGCAGTGCGCGCGTGCGCGCGTTTCTACTCTACCTTGCTTCTCTCGGACCTCATTCGCTTCAAGGGGCGGGAGCGCTTGATCCCGGAGAATTGCTTTCTGCAGGAGGAATGGGAGGAGTCGGATACGTGTTCGGGCGCCAAGCGGGGCTGGAGCATATGATTCGGAGCCCGGCGAACCGTATGTTCGTGGACCGGAACCAATCCGGCCAAGTGTTTGGCGTGTTGGAAAAAATGGACGACCACACGCTGACCGAGCTGCTGCCAACACATGGCTTCCACGCGGACTCGATTCGGCGGTTGCGGGGTGATGACCGAGAGGGGTTGATCAAAGCACGGCTGGAGACGCTGATCGATGGTGAACGGGAGTTCATGACGAAGCGGAACGTAGTGCCGCCGACGGCGCGGACCGGGGCAGCCATTGCCGACAGTGACGTTGAGGATGACGAGTACGCCGAGGTCGCCCCCGGCGAAGGCTGACACGCAAAGCGGGTCAGCCCTTGATGCTGCCGAGGATTGCGCCCTTGACGAAGTAGCGCTGGATGAAGGGGTAGACGCACAGGATCGGGGTCACCGTCACCACGATCATCGCCGTCTTGAGGCTCTGCGTCGGCGGGAGCTGATCGATCGGGATCGCCTCGGTGTCCTCAATCATGCCGGCGGTGAGGATGTTGCGCAGGATCACCTGCAGCGGCAGCTTGGCGGAATCGTTGATGTAGAGGAAGGCGTTGAACCACTCGTTCCAGTGCCACACCGCGTAGAACAAACCGATGGTGGCGATTGACGCCGTCGACAGCGGCAGCACGATCTTCACCAGGGCCTGCAGCGGCGTGGCGCCGTCGATGATCGCCGCTTCCTCCAGGCTTTCCGGCAGCGCCATGAAGAAGTTGCGCATGATCAGCAGGTTCCAGGGACTGATCAGAAACGGAATCACCATCGCCCAGAAGGTATTGGTCAGGCCGATGCGGTCGATCAGAAAATAGGTCGGAATCAGCCCGCCGCTGAAGATCATGGTCACGAACACGAACAGGGTCATTCCCACCCGCCCCGGCAGGCCGCGGCGGCCCAACACGTAGGCCAGCGTGGCGGTGAAGATCAGGTTGAGCGCGGTGCCCACCAGGATGCGCGCCACGCTGTAGAAGAAGCCGCTCGCCAGCCGCGAGCCGCCGGTGAACAGCAGGTGGTAGGCGCCGAACTCGATCCGTTGCGGAAACAGGATGAACGCCCCGCGCCGCGCCCACTCCTCCACGCCGACCAGCGAGGTGCTGACAATCGAAACAAACGGGATGACGAAGGTGAGCGACAGAATGCTCAGAAAGGCGATGTTTAACACCCCGAACACCGCCTCGCCGCGGCTGCGCTGCAGTTGCACGACGGCTACCAGATCCCGGTGCGGCCGAGGCGCTTGGCCAGCAGGTTGGCACCGAGCAGCAGCGCGGCGGCGAGGACCGCCTTGAACAGGCCCACCGCGGCGGCGAAGGAGTACTTCAGGCCCAGGATCCCCGAGCGGTACACGTAGGTGTCGAGGATGTCGGCTACCTCATACACCGGCGGTGAATAGAGCAGCAGAATCTGCTCGAACCCGGCGTTCAGCAGCCCGCCGACGCGGAAGATCAGCAGGATTATGATCACGAAGGTAATCCCCGGCAACGTGATGTGCCAAGCCTGCCGGCCCCGGCCGGCGCCGTCGATCACCGCGGCCTCGTAGAGCTGCGGGTCGATGTTGGACATTGCGGCCAGGTACAGAATTGTGCCCCACCCGACCTCCTGCCACAGGGTGGTGAGCACCAGTACGCCGCGGAACTTGCGCGGGTCGCCCAAAAACATCGTCGGTTCGCCCCCAAACAGGACGATGAGCTGGTTGAGCAATCCGCCTTCGGTGGTCAGCAGACTCATTACGATGCCGGCCACCACTACCATCGAGAAGAAGTGGGGGATGTAGCACACGGTCTGGATGGTGCGCTTGACGCGCGTGAAGCGCACCTCGTTGATCAGCAGCGCCAGTACGATTTCCGCCGGGAACACGCACACCAGCTTCAGCAGGCTGATCCAGACGGTGTTGCGCATGATCTGCCAGAAGTAAAACGACTCGAACAGTTGCCGGAACCACTTGAAGCCGACGAACGGCTTGGTGACCACGTCGGCCACGCTGCTGAACGGACTGATGTCCTTGAAGGCGATGACGATGCCGTAGATCGGCAGGTAGTGGAAGATCAGGAAGTAGAGCAGCCCCGGCAGCGCCAGCAGGTAGTAGAGCCGGTGCTTGCGCAGGACGTTGAGCAGCGAACGGCGCGGGGCGCGCACCGCCGGCAGCGCATGATCCGCCATGTAAGTATCGGGCCTCTCACCCGCTCCCGGAGGCGGGGGCGGAGCGCGTCAACCGCGCCCCGCCCCCGCCGATCGCGCGGAACCGGTTACAGACCCTTGATCTCCCGGTATTGGTTGGTGTACTCGGCGTACAGCCGGTCGATGCCGATCTTCTTGAGACTGGCGACGAAGTCGTCCCACTCGTTCAGCGGCCGGGTGCCGGTGATGAACTTGGCGGTTTCCTCGTCGATCATGCGCTGGATGTCGTCGTAGGCCGACACCCTGTCCTTGATCGCCGCGATGTCGTAGGCCACGTCGAAGTCGTACGGCATCTTGCCGTTGTCATAGTTGGTGGCGTAGTCGCGGATCTCCTCGTAGTGGCGCTTCAGGTCCTCGGTGTTGGGCGCGAACCAAGTGTCGGTGCCCAGGCCGGTGGCGATCATGAACTCGCCGGCGTAGATCTGGCCGGCCTCGGTCTGGAAGCGGTCCACGTAGTACTTCTCGGTGGGATCGACCCAATCCCACGCCTCTCCCTTGATGCCGTATACCACCGTGAGCACGTTGTCCTTGCCGGGGTCGTACTGCCAGTTGAGGAACTGCATCGCGGCCTCCGGGTCGGGACTCTTCTTGGAGATCATGGTGGCCGCGTAGGGGCTGGCGTTGTTGGTCATCACCAGGCCGTTGGCGCTGCTGAAGCCGTTGGGGTGGCTGTAGGTGAGGCCGGGAAAGGCGCCGGTCAGCAGCACGCGCTGGAAGTGGATGGTGATCTGCGAGTACCAGCCGATGAAGATCGCCACCTTGCCGGTCTTCAACACCTCGACGTTGTCGTGCTGGATGAACGACTCGCGGAAGATCCAGCCGCGCTCGTACCAGTCCGCCATGGTGGCGACGAAGTCGCGGTAGCCGGGCTGGAACTCGGCCGGCTGCAGGTTGCCTTCCGCGTCCGGCCACTTCGAGTACCCGAACTCCGTGAAGCCGCCGACCAGCGCCATGCGCAGGTCGCGCAGGCGGCCGACCAGGACGATGGCGTCCGGGATCGACTCGCGGATCTTCTCGAAGGTGGCCACCGCTTCCTCCAGGGTCTGCGGCAGCGGCAGGTTCAGGTCGCGCAGCATCTGGTCGTTGAACCAGGTGGGATGGGTGTGGCCCATCACGCCGAGGCGGGGGATGCCCCAGATGTTGCCCTCGCTGTCGGTGACGCCGGCCCACTGCTCCGGCGAGAAGGCGCGCTTGACGTTGGGGCCGTACTGGTCGAGCAGGTCGTTGATCGGGATCACCGCCTCCTTGTAGTCGCCCCAGTTGCCGGAGAACACGTCCAGGCGCTGGTTGGCCGAGCCGAGGACCAAGTTGAGCTTGGTGCGACTGTCCTTGGCCGGCGGCACGTAGGCCATCGGCGTCACGCCCACGCGCTCGGCGACGTGCTGCTGCATCTCGGCCAGCTTCTCCGGGTTGCTGCCGTTGGGGTCGGTCAGCGCCATGGTGGGCCAGATCCATACTTCCGGCAGCTCGCCGGAAGCGGCCATGCCGGCATCCGTTTCGCCGGCGGCGAACAGCGCGGGCGTCACCGCAACGGCAAGCACCAGCGCCAGACTCAGTTTGAGCGAGCGATTTCTCATCATTCCTGCTACCTCCTGTGTAAGGAACGTGGCGCGATTGTAGCGCTGCGGCGCGCGGTGCGCAAACCGCCCCACCGCCGCGGCCGACCACCGACCGGCGACGCGGCGCGCGGCGCGCGCCGCGTGTTATGCTGCGGTTCGTGACACCTCCGGACGCGCTCGTCGTGGAGACCTTCCCCATCGGCAGTCTGGGCTGCAACTGCTCGCTGGTGTACGAGCGGGAGCGCCGACGCGCGATCGTGATCGATCCCGGCGACGATCCCGACGCCCTGCTGCAGGCGGTGGCCGCGCGCAACCTGCAGGTTACGCAGCTCCTGCACACCCATGCCCACTTTGACCACATCGGCGGCTCCGACGCCATCAAGCGGCGCCTCGGCGCCCCGATCCTGCTGCACCGGGACGACGCCGGGCTCTACCGGCGGCTGCAGGAGCAGGGGTTGTTGTTCGGCATTCCGGTGGCGCCGCCGGGGGAGGTGGATCGGTTCATCGAGGAGGGCTACGAGGTGAAGCTGGGCGAGCGCCCGCTGCTCACCACCATCCACACCCCCGGCCACTCGCCCGGCTCCTGCTGCTTCTACACCGAGGCGACCGGCGAACCCCTGCTGTTCGCCGGCGACACCCTGTTTCACCGGTCGGTGGGGCGCACCGATCTTCCCGGCGGCGACCCCTACGCGCTGATCAAGTCGATCAAGCAGCGGCTGTTCGCGCTGCCGCCGGAGTCGGGCGTGGTGCCCGGGCACGGCGCCGCCACCACCCTGGTCGCGGAGCGGCGCGAGAACCCGTTCCTGTAGTAGCGCTTGGACCTATGCCGCGGCGGCGGCCAGCCGCGCGCGGCGCAGCCCCTCGCGGAACCCGACCATCTGATCGGACGCCTCGTCGTACAGGCGCAGCGTGAGCGAGTGAATCACGTCGCGGAAGCGGAGCGCCGGCACCGCCTGCAGCGCCGGCACCTCCCGCTGGGCGCGCTCCAGGTTGTAGTTGGGGATGCCCGGGGCCAGGTGGTGGATGTGGTGATAGCCGATGCTGCCGGTAAAGAACTGCAGGAGCTTCGGCAGCCGCAGGTAGGAAGAGCCCTGCAGCGCCGCGCAGGAGTAGTTCCAGCTGCCGGCGCGGGTCCAGTACACCCCCTCGAACTGGTGCTGGACGTAGAACAGCCACGAGCCGACCGCCGACGCCACCATCATGACGGGCAGGAAGGTCAACACGAAGCTCACGAACCCGAACGGCAGCGACATCAGCACCACGAACAGCACCACCCCGAGATTGGTGCCGATGATCGCCCGCAACGCGCTGCGGCTGATGCCGGGCACCGGCAGGCGGTTGTAGACGAGGTTGCCGAACGGAGAGATCAGGAAGAACAGCACGAACGGGTTGCGGAACAGCCGGTACACCTGCCGCAGCGGAAACGACGCCGCGCTGAACTCATCCACCGTCATGGTCCACACGTCGCCCAGGTCGCGCCGGTCCAGGTCGCCGGAGGTGGCGTGGTGGCGCGCGTGCTCGTGGGTCCAGTGGCGGAACGGCGTGAAGACGATGATCCCGGTCAGGTAGCCGATAAAGCGATTCCAGCGCGCGTCCCGGAACAGCGAGCCGTGGCCGGCGTCGTGGAACAGGATGAACACGCGCACCATGAAGCCTGCGGTGGGCACCGCCAGGAGCAGCGCCAGCCAGTAGGACGCCTGCGCCAGGGCGCCCATGGCGACTATGCCGGCAACGTAGGGGAGGATGGAGTTGGCGATCTGGCCCAGGGCCTTGGCCCGGTCAGGAGTACGGTACGGCGCGAGCTGCGCCTGCAGGGCGCGCTCGTCGGCTGAGGGAAGCGGCATGCGCCCAAGTATACTGAAAATGAGCGCCCGCGTTAGCGGCTGGTTTCGTTGGCGGCGCCCGCCTTGACCACCGCGGACGGGATGTTGGGGCTTGCCGGGTTGACGGTGAGCCGCCGGCGCGCGGGTTCGATGACCAGATCCATGTCCTCCATCGGAATGGCGCCGAGCAGCACGCCGTCACCGATTACCAGGGCGCCGGTAAAGCACGACCGGTTCCCGAACCGGACCTGCACCGCTCCCACGTAGGGGACGGCGGCGTGCGTGCCGTCGGCGGTGGTCACCTCCCGCTGTTCCAACTCGGACAGGTTCAGTTGGACGGCGACGTGCTGCGGGATGCGGAGGGCAATCGCTCCGGTGTCGACCAGCGCGCGTACCCGCAACGGCGCCAGCGCGCCGTCGCGGGGATTGGACAGGTCCACGTCTGCGTAAATCAGCCCCATGCCGTGCTCAGGGGGGCGGGCTCAGGTCGCGGTCCAGTTGTTCCTTGGCCTGCAGGCGGTCCAGGGCGTACTGCACCTGCTCCAGCTCGTCCGGGGCCAGGTCGGCGTCGGCGTCCCGCAGCCGGCTGAACTCGCGCTCGATCTCCGCGGCCGGGGCCGGCACCAGCTCAGTGGCGGCGAGGCGGCCCAGGGCCTGCTGCGCCTGCTCGGCGATCAGCCGTTCCACGATCCGGTCGCAGGCCGCGAGCCAGCGGCGGAGCTGTTTCACCAGCCGCGCCCCGGCCTCGTCGGCAGCGAGCCGCTGCCCGCTCCACTTGCGCAGCAGGCGGCGGCCGCGCTCGCGGTGGGCGTGGACCGCCTCCAGCCGCGCGTGATGCTCGTGCCAGGAGGCGGCCGGGGAACGGGGGGCGGTAATCGGCTGCAGGCCGTTGCGCCAGCGGATCAGGTCCAGCTTGGCCAACTCGCCGGCGTAGCGCCGCGCGGCGCGCTCCACGGCCGCGTCGGCCTGCTGCAGCAGCGGCGTCAGGAACGCCCGCGCCGCGGATTCGCGCTCCGCCCGCAGGCGCTGCCGCAGGTCGCGGAGCTGGCGTTGCGTGCACCGGATTTCGGCCATCCGCTCGGTCAGTTGCAGCTCGCTGCTCTGCAGCGACGGCGAGCGGCGACGGTCCAGCAGAATCGCCGCGACCTCCCCGAACAGGCCCAGACCCCAGGCCAGCCCGGTCACGCAGCCGGCGATGCAGCCGTACAGCAGGAAGGCGTTGTCCATGCTGCGGTAGAACACGCTGCCGCCGAGCACCCCGCCGAGCACGGTGGTGAACAGCAGCCAAGCGGAACGGTGGGCGCGCCCCGACTGGTAGGGCCGGAAGGCGCCGCAGTTGGCGCAGAACCGGTCCGCGGGGCCTACCCAGAAGCTGCAGCTACGACATTGCCGGTACCGCATTGATCTCTCACCCGGACAAGGCGCCAGTATAGGCGCTCGTCCGCCGTCCGCCAACCGCGCCCCGCGCCCGCCCGCCGACGCGCCGGGACGGGCGGCTGCGAAAGTGCTATGCCGGCGGCGCAAATCTGTGTATTATAAGGCCATCGGAGGCGGCAGCCGCCTCCCGACACCGCAATCACGACATGACATTCGAACAGCTTGATCTCGACGACAAGCTCCTCCGGGCGATCCGGGACGCGGGATTCACCGCCTGTACGCCGGTGCAGGAGCAAACCTTCACTTACAGTCTGATTGGCGCCGACGTCGCCGTTCAATCGCAAACCGGTACCGGCAAGACCGCCGCGTTCCTCATCACCATTTTTCAGCTTTTCCTGGAGCAGCGCAGCCTCGACGACCGGATCGCCCTGATCGTGGCGCCGACCCGCGAGTTGGCCGATCAGATCGAGATGGACGCCCGCCAGTTGGCCAAGTACCTCGACCTCCCCATCGCCAGCTTCTACGGCGGGGTGGGCTACGAGAAGCAGGAGCGGGCGCTGGCCGAGGGCGTGCGCGTGGCGATCGGCACCCCCGGTCGCCTGCTGGACTTCGCCAAGCAGCGCAAGTTGGACCTGCGCAAGGTCGGCATCCTGGTGATCGACGAAGCCGACCGCTTGTTCGACATGGGATTCATTCCCGATCTGCGGCGCCTGATCCGGCAGATGCCGGGCCGCGACGAGCGCATCACCATGCTCTACAGCGCGACTCTGAGCACTCGCGTCAAGTCGTTGGCCTGGGAGTACATGAAGAACCCCGCCGAAATCACGATCACGCCCGAGCGGGTGACCGTGGACGAGATTTCGCAGGAGCTGTATCACGTGCCGCGGGAGCGCAAGCTGAGCCTGCTGCTCGGTTTGCTGGAGCGCGACCGGCCGCGCAACGCGCTGATCTTTACCAATACCAAGCAGGCGGCGTTCGAGGTCGCCACCCGGCTGCAGCGCAACGACCTCGCCTGCGAGTACATCATCGGCGACCTGCCGCAGAGCAAGCGCCAGCGCCTGATCGACGGCCTGAAGGCGGGCGAGTTGCAGTACTTGGTCGCCACCGACGTGGCCGCGCGCGGCCTGCACGTCGAAGAGCTGGACCTGGTGGTGAACTACGACCTGCCGGAGTACAGCGAGAACTACGTGCACCGCGTGGGGCGCACGGCGCGCGCGGGCCGCAGCGGCAAGGCGATTGCCCTGGCGTGCGAAGAGTACGTGCTGGGCCTGGAAGGGATTGAGGAATTCATCCGCATGCGTATTCCCGCCGTCACCGCCAACGCCGAGCTGTACGCGGAGGACGTCAGCGCCGGCAAGCGGGTGGGTCACTACCTGGACCAGCGCCGGCGCGATGACCGCCGCGTTTCGCGGAGCGCGGGCCGGAGTCCCGCCGGCGGGGGCCGGCAGGTCACGGTGGCGGCGCCGGCGGCCGCGGGCGGCGGCCGGGATGACGGCTTGGAGGCGGCGGCCCGCGAGCGCGCCGCCGCGCCGCGCGCCGGTGCCGGTGGCGAACCGGACGCGTTGCGCGGCGCCGCGGCAGCCGCTCCCGCAGGCACGCGGCGTGGCCGCGGCCGGGGCCGGCGGCGGGCTGCGGATCGGGGTTCTTCGGCGGTGGCCGGCGGCGATGGCCGGAGTGCTGTCCGCGCCGGAAGCAGCGGCGGCAACGGCACCGCGCCCGCGCCTGCGCCTGCGTCCCCGGCAACCGCTTCCCCGGCGTCGGCGGCGAGCAGTGTCGTAGCGAACGGCGCGGCAGCGGGGCAGGCCGGCGGTGACGGTCAGTCCGCGCGCCGCCGGCAGGGGAACGCAACCGGCGGCGGCGAGCGCCGGCCGCGCACTACCGAAGAACGGCTTGCTTACTACCGTGAGAAGTATGGCGAAGACTTCCGGCTGGCCGACCCGCCGGCCGCGGCCGAGGCGCCCGCCGCGGCGGGCGGCGCCGCCGCGGCACGCAACACGCAGAACGGCAGCCCGGAGGGCGGCGGCCTGCGCGCCGGCGGCCCGCAGAACGGCAGCCCACAGAGCGACGGCCCACAGAGCGACGGCCCGCAGAGCGACGGCCGGCAGAGCGACGGCGCGCAGAGTGGCGGCCCGCAGAGTGGCGGCCCGCAGAGCGGCGTCCCGCATACCGATGACCCGGAGGCCGTGTCGGGGTTGCGCGGGCTGCTGCCGCGGCTGTTCCGCCGCCACGCCCGCTCGCGCAGTACCTGACCTGCAGCGCGGATGAGCGCCCGCGTCATCAAGGGCGGTCCGGCCGCGGCGCGGATTCGCGCGCAGGTGGCCGCGCAGGTGGCCGCCGGCGACGGGCATGGCCATCCGCCGCGCTTGCAGGTGCTGCTGGCCGGCGATGATCCGGGATCGCAGTGGTACGCGGAGGCCAAGGCCAAGCTGGGCGCCAAGCTGGGGATTGCGGTGGCGGTGGAGCGGTTTCCGGCCGCGGCGGCCACCTCCACCCTGTGCGCCGCGGTGCGCGCCTGGAACCGCGACCCCGCCGTCCACGGCATCCTGGTGGAGCTGCCGCTGCCCGCCGGCGTCGACAAGCGGCAGGTGTTGGAAACCATCGCGCCGGCCAAGGACGTGGACGGCGTTACCTCCCTCAACCGCGGTCTGCTGTTCGGCGGCGCCGAGGAAGCCGCGTTGATACCCGCTACCCCGCTGGCCTGTCTGGAGCTGCTCGCCGAAGCGCAGGTGCGGCCGGAGGGCAAGCGCGTCGCGGTGGTGGGCCGCGGGGACACCGTGGGGCGGCCGCTCGCCGCCCTGCTGCTGACCCGGCACGCCACCGTCACCATTTGCCACACCCGCACCCGCGACTTGGCCGCGGTGGTGCGCGAAGCCGACGTGGTGTTCGCCGCCGCCGGCCGGCCCGGCGTCGTAACCGGAGCGATGATCCGCCCCGGCGCCGCGGTAATCGACGCCGGCATCAGCGAGGTGGCGGGCGCTGTCGTGGGCGACGTGGAGTGGGACAGCGTGGCCGCGGTGGCGGGCGCGGCCACGCCGGTGCCGGGCGGGGTGGGCAGCGTGACCACGGCATTGCTCATGCGCAACGTGCTGCGCGCCCGCGCCTTGCAGCAGGCCCCGGCAGACGCGGCGTGAGCGGCCCCGTGCCCGCGGCGCCGGCGGAGCAACTGCTGGAGCTGACGGTGGCAGAGTTCGTGGCGCGCACCGCGGCGGCGGAGCCCACCCCCGGCGGCGGCTCGGTGGCCGCGGTAACCGGTGCGCTGGCGAGCGCCCTGGTGGCGATGGTGGCGCGCCTCACCGACCGCAAGAAGGGCTACGAGCAGGCCTGGGAGCTGGCCGCGGCGGCCGCCCGGCGCGCCGACGAGCTCACCGCGCAGTTGCAGGCGGCCGCGCCGGAAGACGCGCGCGCCTTCGACGCCTACATGGCCGCGTTGCGGCTGCCGAAGCGGTCCGCGCAGGAGCGCGAGGCGCGCACCGCGGCCCTGGCGGCCGCCACCCGGCGCGCCACCGCGGCGCCGCTGGCGATCGCCGCCGCCTGCGGCGACGTGCTGGCCGTGGCTGAGCGGCTGGCGCCGGTCGCCAACCGGCACGCGGTTTCCGACGCCGGCGCCGCGGCGCACCTGGCCGCGGCCGCGGCGGGGGCCGCGCTGCTGACCGCCGAGATCAATCTCCGGTCCGCTCCGGCCGGTGAGTTTTTTGACGAGGCGCGGGCCCGCGCCGCCGAATTGCGCGTCGGCACGCAGAAAATCGCATCCTCGGTCGTCAAGATCGTGGAAACGCGTATCTGAATCTTCCAATATAGTGCCGGCGCCCACACCGGCGCCCGACTTAGAGACAGAACCGGTCGATATATCGAGCGCGAAGATTTCTTGGCGAGGGTACTTGCCTTGGTGCCGCGCCGGCTGGCATACTTCGATACCTAAATCGTTCGGAGGAGGGCAACGCGATGGCATCTGCCGACCAGAACGGATATGACGGCGGCCAAGCATTGGTGCAGGCGCTGGAAAATGAAGGAATCGAGTACCTGTTCGGGCTGTCCGGGGGGGCCGCCCTGCCGATTTTCGACGCGCTGGTATCGACCCGGAACAAGATGAAGTTCGTTCTGGTGCGCCACGAGCAGGGCGGCAGCCACATGGCCGACGGTTACGCCCGCGTCACCGGCAAGCCGGCGGTGGTGCTGGTCACCAGCGGTCCCGGCGCCACCAACACCTTGACCGGGATCATGACCGCGCACATGGACTCGGTGCCAATGCTGGTGGTTACCGGGCAGCAGGTAACCGGGATGCTCGGCAAGGATGCGTTCCAGGAGGCGGACATCTTCGGCATCACCATGCCGATCGTCAAACACAGCTACCTGGTCAAGGATACCGCCAGCATCCCGCGCATCGTGCGCGAGGCGTATCACATCGCCACCACCGGGCGCCCCGGACCGGTGTTGATCGACGTGCCCAAGGACGTGAGCCAGGCGCCGATCGGCAACGGCGCGCGGCAGCCGATGGACATACCCGGCTACCAGGTGCCCGAAGAGGGCGACCGCGAGGCGATCGTGCAGGCGGCGGCGGCCCTCAACGCGGCGCGGCGGCCGGTGATTCTGGCCGGCCACGGCGCGCTCATCGCCAAGGCCGCCGACTCGGTACGGCGCCTGGCGGAGCGCCTGCAGGCGCCGGTCACCACTACCCTGCTCGGCAAGGGGGCGTTCCCGGAGACCCATCCGCTGGCGCTGGGCATGCTCGGCATGCACGGCACCGCCTACGCCAACAAGGCGATGGTGGAGTGCGACCTGGTAATCTCCATCGGTTCGCGCTTCGACGACCGCATCATCGGCCAGCCGCACCGCTTCTGCCGCAACGCGGTGGTCATTCACGTGGACGTCGACCCCGGCGAGCGGGGCAAGATGATCGAGCCCGACCACTTCATCCACGGCGACGCCCGGCTGGTGACGGAGGAGCTGATCAAGCACGTCACTCGCCTCGACACCGACCCGTGGCTGGCGCAGTTGAATCGCTACAAGAGCAAGTACCCGCTGAAGTACCGCAAGCAGGGGGGGCTCAAGATGCAGCACGTCATCGACGAGCTGTACCGGCTCACCGAGGGCAAGGCGATCGTCTCCACCGACGTGGGCCAGCATCAGATGTGGGCGGCGCAGTTCTACAAGACCGACTATCCCGAAAACTGGCTCAGCTCCGGCGGAGCGGGGACCATGGGGTACGGGTTTCCCGCCGCCATCGGCGCCCAGTTCGGGCGGCCCGACGATCCGGTCCTGGCCATCGTCGGCGACGGCGGATTCCAGATGACGCTGTGCGAGCTGGCCACGGCGTGCGTCCACAAGCTGCCGATCAAGGTGATCGTGCTCAACAACCACTACCTGGGCATGGTGCGGCAGTGGCAGGAGCTGTTCTACGACGAACGTGAGAGCGGGGTGGATCTGGAGGGCAATCCCGACTTCGCCAAGCTGGCGGAGGCGTACGGGGCCAAGGGCTTTACCCTGCGGCGCCCCGGCGACGTGCGCCGCATCCTCACCGCGGCGCTCGAATACAACGACGGGCCGTGCGTGATCAACGCCGAGGTGGAGAAGACCGACAACGTATTCCCGATGATCCCGGCCGGCAGCGCCCTGGAGGACATGATCGTGGAACCGCCCACCGAAAAGCTCGCCAAGCCGACCGGCTCGACCTAGGCCGACCGCGATGGAAAACGGATCGATTCACACGTTGAGCGCCCTGGTGGCCAACAAGCCGGGGGTGCTGGCGCGCATCGCTCAGGTTTTCGCCCGCCGCGGCTTCAACATCGAGTCGCTGGTGGTGTCTCCCTCGAAGGATGGCGACTACTCGCGCATGACCATCGGCGCCAGCGGCTCGGAGCAGGGCTTGGCGCAGATCATTGCCCAGGTCAACAAGCTGGTGGACGTATTGCACTGTTACGACCACACCTTCGACAACGCGGTGGTGCGGGAGCTGGCGCTGATCAAGGTAGCGGTCGGACCCGAGGAACGCACCGAGGCGCTGCAGATCGCCCAGCACTTCGGCTGCAAGACCGAGGATCTGACGCAGGAGTCGATGATCGTGATGGCCACCGGCGCCACCGAGAAGATCGACGCCCTGATCAAGATGCTGCGCAAGTTCTCCATCGTGGAGATGGTCCGCACCGGCAAGGTAGTAATGGTCCGCGGCGAAGCCTCCACCTGACCCCGCGCCTTCGGCGGCAGATCATATGATCGACATGACCCTCTTGACTTTGCCCGCATGGTTTCATATGATATGTCACAGATGGATAGTTCCCGTAGATGGCCCAGGGGGGCGCGCCCGTGGCATCGACCCGGAGACGCGGCACCAGTTGGTGGTCCTCGCAAGACGCCCCCGGGCGCGATCGAGTGCGCCCACTCGCAGCCGGCCTACCGACTGGCGTCCTACCACGGTACGCAATCCGGATGGGTTGGTCGACGCGCACTTCACGGCCTCGACGGCGTGGGAGCTTATCGCGGAAAGGCTCGAGGCCGGCCACGAGGTGGAGGTCATTACGCTACGGCTGCCGCCGGGAGCCAAAGGATACGTAATGAAGATTGATCTCGGGGCTGACGTACCCACGCTCTACGTCAAGCTTCAACTGGGCGCCGGGAGGATCATCGGACGCAGCTTTCACTACTCGGAATACTGATGGACACCATGGAGACGGACGACACGATGGCCCCCGAGGCCAATGACAACGCGGAAAGCGATCTGATCTGCCCGCAGTGCGGTGCGGCGTCGGTCACCACGTTCCTGCATCATGACAGGTTCAACTACGGTTCCGGCGCCGCGGCAGTCACCCTGCAGGTTGACAACCTGCCCGTGCGTCACTGCTCGGCATGCGACCTCGAGTTCGTAGACTACGAAGGGGAACAGCTCAGACACGCAGCAGTTTGTCGGTATCTCGGTGTGCTGACCCCTGCCGAAATACGCGCGATCAGGACGGGGCACGGGATGACCCGAGCCGCCTTTGCTGATGTTACCGGCTTTGGCGAGGCTACGCTCAACCGCTGGGAAAACGGAGCGAAAGTTCAGAATCGGGCCAACGACCGTTATCTACGCCTGCTTGCTGCACCCGAAGGGATGGAAGCTCTGCAGCGTCTGACGACGGTCACCGATCCTCAGCGTCCATCTGTCCGACGCGACCAGTTCCGCGTACTGAACGTCACCGAAGATCACCGCGACCGCCAGCAAGGCTTCCAACTCAGGCTGGCGAGCTAAGGTCGATGTACGTTACGACCTTCTATTCGTTCAAGGGCGGAGTTGGCAGGACCATGGCGCTCATCAACGTCGCAGTCGACCTTGCGCGCCGCGGACGCCGAGTGCTGGCCGTAGATTTCGATTTGGAAGCACCGGGCCTAGATACGTTTGACCTTCCCGGTGCCTCCCGGACTACGCCTGGAATGATTGACTTCGTAAGTGCCTACCTAAACACTGGCCAAGCCCCCCGCGCGGATGAGTACGTGTTCGAGTCGTCAGGTACTGGCGACGGCGACGGCGGGCTCTGGGTTATGCCGTCCGGCGCTCATCGCGACACCTACGCTGCGACGCTGGCACGGATCGATTGGGGGCTGCTCTACGAGCAGCATGACGGCTACCTTCTGTTCGAAGATCTGAAGGAACAGTGGCGAGAATTCGTCAACCCGGACTACGTACTGATCGATTCACGCACCGGCCATACCGACGTTGGCGGCATCTGTACGCGCCAGCTTCCCGATGCTGTGGTCGTCCTGTTCTTTCCAAATGCCCAGAACCTGCGCGGCCTGACGAAGGTCGTCCGCGACGTCAGGGCGGAACGAACGGCCCCAGAGGATAAGGATATCGACCTCCATTTCGTCATGTCCAACGTACCGGACCTCGATGACGAGGACCAGATTCTGGAAAAGAATATCGCTTCCTTTCAGCGCGATCTGGGCTTTTCAGGTAAACCTTCGATGATCCACCGGTACGACAGCTTGGCGCTTCTGAATCAGATGATCTTCGTCAAGGAAAGGCCTCGAAGCCGACTTGCCAAGGAGTACCAGGCCGTCACTGCGGAGATCGTGCGACTCAACCCGGATGATCGTGATGGCGCACTCGATTACATCACCCGGATACGGCAAGCCGGCAGCACTCCGGGCAGCGTGTCGCGGACGTCGGTACGTCGCCACCTCAAAGAGGTCGAAGCGAGTCACCAACATGACGGCGAGGTACTATTTCGACTAGGAACTCTACGCGCTCATGAACGCCGCAATGGGGATGCTGTCGGGTTGTTCAGTAGGGCCATTGAGGCCGGCTATCGGCAGCCGGAAGTCTACCTCCGGCGAGCTTGGATCCGCCGCTGGGAGAACGATCGCGATGGCGCGAGCCAGGACGCCGTAGAGGTCCTTCAGTCGGATCGCACCACTCCTGCCCAGGTAGGCCGGGCGTTGACAATGATCGCGCCGGAGCAGTTGCAAAAGGTTGCCGACTCGCCGGCCGTGGTGATGCTGCCGCCGGACGAACAGATCTTGATTGCCGCCGATCTTGACAGGTCCTGGGACCAAGCTGAGACCGCGAGGCTCATGCTGAAGCCGCTGATTTCCGATTCCCGGCTGGCACCCGAGGAACAGAGTCGTGCTAGGCACGCTCTGGTTCTTGCGTATATCGCCCTGGGACGGTTCTCTGATGCATTGGAGTTGATCCGCAATCAGGAACCGGAACTTGAAAGGATGGAGATTCAGTTTGCCTTCAATTACGGTATGGCGATGTGGGGGGATGGCGGCCGGCTCATGCCCGAACCATTTTATCGTGTACTGGAACTGGAAGACCCGGATAACAATGTGAGCCCCAACAATCTACAGTGTATATCCTTTGCTCATTGGGCTTGCGGTGACACCGCCAAGGCACTGGAGTACGCGGCCGCGGCGCTATGGGAAATGACTCGGCAACAGCGCAGTGAATTCAGTTGTTGGCGCTATCTCCGCGTACCGGCCCGGATGTTCGCGCGGGACGTCTCGGAAATGGTCGATCTGATCGAAGGTGACGACAGTCTGAAGCCTCGGTTCATCAACCAGCCGGGCCGGCCGCCAAGCCCCACGCGGGCGTCTCGGCTCCATCCTGCGGCGACCGCGTAGCAGTGGCAGCCCGTGAACCTCTTGAGAAGGCGCGCATGTCGAATCGCTTGCTCGGCACATTGATCCGGAGCGCCGGGCCGGACGCAGTGTACCAATGTATGATATGGTGACGGGGACCATGGAGACACAGGCCACGCGCGCGCGGCGCGCGACTTACGATCCGGCGGCCATCGAGCCCAGGTGGCAGCGGCGGTGGGAGGAGGATGGGCTGCACCGGGCGCGCATCGACCCGGACCGGCCCAAGCATTACTTCCTGACCATGCTGCCCTATCCGTCGGGAGATCTGCACATCGGCCACTGGTATACGATGACCCCGTCCGACGCCCGCGCGCGCTATCTGCGCATGAAGGGGTACAACGTGCTGTACCCGATCGGCTTCGACTCGTTCGGGCTGCCCGCGGAGAACGCGGCCATCAGCCGCAACGTTCACCCCAAGGAGTGGACCTACGCCAACATCGACCGCATGCGGCGCCAGCTTCGCAGCATGGGCGCGATGTGGGATTGGCAGCGTGAGGCCACCTCCTCCGATCCCGAGTACTACCGCTGGACGCAGTGGTTCTTTCTCAAGCTGCTCGCCGGCGGCCTCGCCTACCGCAGCCATGCCGCGGTCGACTTCTGTCCCAACTGCAACACCACGCTGGCGCGCGAGCAGGTGGTGGGCGAAGGGCGCCTCTGCGAGCGTTGCGACACGCCGGTGGTCAAGCGCGACCTGGAGCAGTGGTTCCTGCGCATCACCCGCTACGCCGAGGAGCTGCTGCGCTTCGACGGGATCGACTGGCCGGAGCGCATCCGGACTCTGCAAACCAACTGGATCGGGCGTAGCGAGGGCGCCCACGTGGCGTTCCGCACCGAGCAGGGTGATTCGCTGGAAGTGTTCACCACCCGCCCCGACACCCTGTGGGGCGCCACCTTCATGGTGCTCGCGCCCGAGCACCCGCTGGTCGCCAAGCTCACCACGCCGGAGCGGCGCGCGCAGGTGGAGGAATACGTGGCCGCGGCTACCCGGCAGACCGACGTCGAGCGCGAGGCGGTGGGGCGCGACAAGAGCGGCGTGTTCACCGGCGGCTACGCGATCAACCCGGTCAACGACGAGCGGATCCCGATTTGGATTGCCGACTACGTGCTGATGACCTACGGCACCGGCGCCATCATGGCGGTGCCGGCTCACGACGAGCGCGACTTCGCCTTTGCCCGCGCCTACGGCCTGACGGTGCGCCCGGTCATTCAGCCGGCCGGCGCCGCGCCGCTCGACGGCGCGACGATGGCGGAGCCGCTGATCGCCAAGGGGGCGATGGTCGACTCGGGGCCGCTGACCGGCACCCCCGCCGGCGAGGCGGTCGCGCGCACCATCGCCTGGCTTGCGGAGCGCGGCATTGGACGCGCCGAGGTCAACTACCGGCTGCGTGACTGGCTGATCTCCCGCCAGCGCTACTGGGGGTGCCCGATTCCGGTGGTGCATTGCGGGCGCTGCGGCGCGGTGCCGGTGCCGGAGGAGCAGCTCCCGGTGGAGCTGCCGGACGACGTCGAGTGGCGCCCCACCGGCGAGAGCCCGCTCAAGTTTCACCCCACGTGGCGTCATACCGCTTGCCCGCGTTGCGGGGAGGCGGCGGAGCGCGAGACCGACACCATGGACACCTTCATGTGCTCGTCGTGGTATCACCTGCGCTACCTCAGCCCCGACTGCGCGGACGGCCCGTTCGCCGCCGACGAGTACCGCTACTGGATGCCGGTCGACACCTACACCGGCGGCGCCGAGCACGCCACCATGCATCTGATGTACACCCGCTTCTTCCACAAGGTGAACCGCGACTTGGGCATTGAGACCGGCGCCGAGCCGATGCTGAAGCTGCGCAACCAGGGCCACATCCTGGGCAGCGACGGCTTCCGCATGAGCAAGTCGCGCGGCAATGTGGTCGACCCGGACGAGCAGGTGCGGCGCTACGGCGCCGACGCGGTGCGCGCCTTCCTGATGTTCGGCTACCGCTGGTCGGAGGGCGGCCCCTGGAATGACGGCAACATCCACGGCGTGGTGCGCTGGCTGGGGCGGGTGTGGGACTTGGTCCAACGGATGGGGGAAGCGGGGAGCGGCGGGGTCAAGGTGCATTACGCTGTGGACGAGAAGGTCGTGGAACTCCGCAAGTTACGCGGCGACGTGGTGCGGGCCACGCACCAGACCATTCAGCGCGTTTCCCACGACTTCGAGCAGTTCGAGTTCAACACCGTGGTGTCCGAGTTGATGAAGCTCACCAACGCGGTCCTGGCCGCGGAGTCGGCGGCGGGGGCGACTTTCATTTACCATCCCGACGTGCGTGAGGCGGTGCTGATTCTGCTGCGGCTGTTGGCGCCGGTCACCCCGCACCTCGCCGAGGAGCTGTGGGAAGTGCTGGGCCAGCCCTACAGCATCCACCGGCAGGCCTGGCCGGAGGCGGATGCGAAGCTGGCCGCCGACGAGCTGGTCACGCTGGTGGTGCAGGTCAACGGCAAGGTGCGCGGCCGCGTGGAGGTTCCCGCCGGCATTGAGCAGGCGGAAGCGGAGCGCTTGGCAGGCGCGGCGCCCAACGTGGCCCGCTCCCTCGGCGAGGGCCCGCCGCGGCGGGTGATTTACGTCGCGGGCAAGCTGATCAACTTCGTTTTGGAGAGGTGAATGATTGATCTTGTAGAGTTTGGCAAGCGATTATCCGAGTCAGGGGCGCTCCGCGACAACGACCAGGTGGCAACCGATATGATTGATCGCGTCCAACCCCGATACGCCGACGACTGGCCGGAAGAACTTCATGCGGCCGTACGGGGCGCTCTGGTCCGTTCGGGAGTGAAGCGGCCCTATAGGCACCAGGCCGATGCTATTGTGCGCTCGTTACGGGGCTCCGATGTCGTTCTGGAATCTCCTACCGCGAGTGGAAAGACCCTGTCCTTCGCTGCACCGGCACTCGATCACCTCAAACGAAATCCGGACTCCCACGCTCTGATGATCTATCCTATGAAGGCGCTAGCTTTCGATCAGCGGTCACAGATAGAAAAGCTGTGCCAACGACTAGGAATCAAGTCGTACTCTTACGACGGTGATACACCGTTCAATATTAGGAACCAGCTACGTGCTTCACCTCCACACATACTGTTTACGAATCCCGAGTACCTGAACATGTCATTTCTCGGGTGGCGGGATCAGTGGGTCAAGTTCCTCCGGAATCTTGGACTTGTAGTAATCGACGAGATGCATGAATATCGCGGATACTTCGGTGGTAATATGGCCCTGCTGTTGCGTAGGTTCTTCTTGCACCTGAACCGTATCGGATCATCTCCTCGTGTGTTCCTTTCTACAGCCACATGTGCGAACCCGCGGGAGCATGCCAGGAATCTTACAGGACGTGATGTCGAAGTAGTGTCTGCACGCAGCGTGATCCGACCACAACGGCACTTCGTGTTTGTGAAGCCAGAGATACAGGACTACAAATACCTTGATGCTCTACAGAAACGTGTGGAGAACGCGACCTTGGATGTTCTTGATCAGGGACTTCAAGTGCTTGTTTTTTGCCCAACTAAGCGCTTCCTTGAAAGCGCTTTCAGCGCGTGCCAACGCCGGTTAAAGGAGGCACGTAAGAGCGAACGTGTAGTATCTGCATATCATGCCGATCTGAAGGGCGACCGTCGGCAGGCGATCCAGGAGGAGGTAAAAAGTGGCGGTATTCGTGCCGTATTCACTACTAACGCACTTGAACTTGGCCTCGACATTGGAGGCTTAGATGGGGTCATCCTTGCAGGATTTCCATCTAGCATCATGTCGGCGTGGCAGCAGATCGGCCGCGCTGGGAGGGGATGGGATCAGGACGCCTTCGTTCTGTTCTATGCAATGAACGACCCAATCGATCGCTTCTTTGTGGGGAACCTAAAGGCGTTCTTGAACAAGCCATTTGATGAGCTTGTGGTCGATCCTGATAATGAAACACTCATTAAGAACCACTTGCCGATGCTGTCCGTCGAGACGGGAGGCAGGATCGATCAGTCCGCAAAGCCAATACTTGGGGATGCGTTTTATAGGGCGGCAAGGGATAACCGCGGACGACCGCCACGGGGACGGTTTCTACCTCACTCACGTCTGAAAATGAGAGGCGGGCTGGAGAGTCATTCGATCTGAAATATCAAGGCGATACTATCGGCAAGATTTCCGCGTTGCGGAAGTTCAGGGAGGCATATATTGGTGCAACCTTTACCTTCTTCGGGCGCAAGTACGTTGTACACTCTCACGAGGAGAGCGCGATAGTTATTCAAGATTCCGAGCACCAGCATATTAAGACAGAAGCTAGCTTCAACACAGTCGTGACTACCGGCGACATTTTCGATGGTGTAGCGTACAATAATATCGAAGTATATTTTGGCTCTCTGACCGTGATCACCAATTTCCTGGGCTATAAGACGGTCGATGAGCGTACTGGAGAGGAACGGTCAGGCGGAGGATCATCGGCGGCTTATTTTCGGAATAGGCTGCATGCTTTATGGATCATAATTCCACCGGAAGAGGAATTCAATGGTGCTAGCGTTGGACTTGGTATAGGAGGTGTTGAGCATCTCCTTCGAGTGGGCGCGATGTTCGTGATCCCTGCAGACCGTTTTGACACGAGCACGTATTCGAGGTCTAGCGGAGATCCAACCGTTTATTGCTACGAGAACTATGAGGGCGGAATTGGAGTAGCGAAGAAGCTGTACCTTGTATGGCAGAAGGCACTCGAGAGGGGCGTCCAGATCGCGAAGAGCTGCCCGTGCGCGGGAGGATGTCAGAACTGCATTGAACCCGCCAAGTCATATAACGTCAGCAACGCTGACATCGACAAGGCGCGTGGTGTGGAGCTTGCGCATGAAATGCTGCGTGATTCAAACGGCGGGGCAGTGCACACGTTCCGTAACGGCCAGATGGTCCCTGTGTGAAGTTAAAGCACGATAGACCGCCAACTCACCGTTACGATGGAGCGTGGGCACCGGTACGCCGCACGAGCAGCAACAGGGGTAATCGTGGGCCGTGCGGCGCGAGGCGTTTAGCGCACAGGTCGTGCTGCAGATTTCCGCTTCGCATCCTGTCGGCGGAACAGCAGGCGCGGCAGCGGTAGGCGCGAGCGGATGACGGCGCGGGACGGCAGCGACCGGCGGCTCTACCTGATCGACGGTATGCCGCTGGTGTACCGCGCCTACTTCGTGTTTCTGAACCGCCCCCTGATCACGGCCAACGGCTTCAACTCGTCGGCGGTCTACGGCTATACCACCTCCCTGCTGCAGATCCTCAACGACGAGCAACCCACCCACCTGGCGGTGGTGTTCGATACGCCGGGACCCACTTGGCGCGACCGCGTGTACGCCGACTACAAGGGTACGCGGCAGAAGGCGCCGGAGGACATCAGCGCTTCGCTGCCCCACGTGCGCCGCGTAACCGAGGCGATGGGCCTCTCCGTGATCACCCACGACGGCGTGGAGGCGGACGACGTGATCGGGTCGCTGGCCGCGCGCGCCGAGGCGGCCGGCTTCGACACCTACATGGTGACGCTGGACAAGGACTTCGCGCAGCTCGTGAGTGACCGCGTCTTCCTCTACCGGGTGCCGCGCATGGGCGGCGACCCGCCGCAGATCTACGACGTGGCCGCGGTCCGCGAGCGCTTCGGCGTGGAGCGGCCGGAGCAGGTGATCGACCTGATCGGGTTGGCCGGCGACAGCGTGGACAACATCCCCGGCATCCCGGGGGTAGGGGAGAAGACGGCGCAGAAGCTGATCGCCCGTTTCGGATCGGTGGAGGCGTTGGTGGACGCCACCGATCGGCTCAAGGGCAAGCAGCGGGAAAAGATCGAGACCTACGCCGAACAGGCGCTGCTGTCGAAGCGCCTGGCCACCATCGACCGCGACCTGGATCTCGCGGTCGACCTGGAGCGCCTGGCGGTGCCGGCGCTGGAGCCGGGGCGTCTCGTCCCGGTGCTACAGGAATTCGAGTTCACCACGCTCATCGAGCGGGTGTTCGGTGAGCGCGAGGCCGCGGCGGCCCCGCCGGCGCCGGGCGCGGCCGCCGGCGGCGACGGGGAGGCGGCGCCGCTGCGCACCCTGGCCGACGTAACCCACGACTACGGCTTGGTGGAGGGAGCGGAGGGGCGCGCCCGGCTGCTGCAGGCTCTGCTGCAGCAGGAGACGGTCAGCCTGTTCCTGACGTGCGGTACCGGCGACCCCAAGCAGGTGCCGCTGGCGGGCGTGGCGTTCCGCTGGCAGGAGGGCGCCGCGCGCTATCTGCCGCTGCCGGAGGAGCGCGCCGCGGCCGCCGCCGAGCTGCGCGAGTTGGCGCCCTTCTGGGAGCACCCGGGCATCACCAAGGTGGGCCACGACCTGAAGCGCTGGATCACGGCGCTGCGCTGGCACGGCGTGGCGGTGGCCGGTCCCCTGTTGGACACCCGCCTGGCGCATCAACTGGTGGAGTCGGAGGGCGCGCACGACTTGGCGCTGCTGGCCGAGCACTACCTCGGCTACGTGCCGGTGGTTCCCGGCGAGGCCGCGTCGGCGCTACTGAAGAGCGCGGAGTTGTACGCCGGCGAACTGACCTCCGCCGGCCTGCCCCCGGCGGAGGTCGCGATCTTCGCCGGCGAGCGCGCCGACGTGACCGCGCTCCTGCTGCAGGCACTGCTGCAGGAGATCGATCGCTACGAGGAGCGCGAGCTGTGGGAGCAGATCGAGGTGCCGCTGATGCCGCTGCTGGTGAAGATGGAGCACACCGGGGTTGCCGTTCGCGTGCCCGCTCTGCGCGAGTACTCGCTGGAGCTGGAAACGGAGATCGCCGCCCACGAGCAGGACCTGTACCGCCTGGCCGGCGGCCCCTTCAACCTCAACTCGCCGAAGCAACTCGGCGAGCTGTTGTTCGACCATCTGAAAATCGCCGACAAGCCGAAGCGCACCCGCACCGGCCAGTACGTAACCACTGAGCAGGAGCTGACCCGGCTCGCCGACCGCCATCCGATCATCCCCGCCATGCTGGAGTACCGGGTGGTGCAGAAGCTCAAGTCCACCTACGTGGACGCGCTGCCCGACTCGGTGGTGGCGGCGACCGGCCGCATCCACACCACCTTCAACCAACTCGCGGCCGCCACCGGACGGCTCAACTCCGAGAACCCCAACCTGCAGAACATCCCGATCCGCACCGACAAGGGGCGTGAGATCCGCCGTGCCTTCGTGGCGCCGGGGGCCGACCGGGTGTTGCTGGCCGCCGACTACTCACAAATCGAGTTGCGCATCATGGCGCACGTGACCGGCGACCCGGGGCTGGTGGAGGCGTTCGCCGGCGGCGTGGACGTTCATGCCGCCACCTCCGCCAAGGTATTCGGCGTGCCGTTGCCGGAGGTCACCGCCGAGATGCGGCGCCAAGCCAAGATGATAAACTTCGGCCTGATGTACGGCATGTCCGCCTTCGGCCTCGCCCAGCGGCTCAACATCGCCCGCACCGAGGCGCGTGGCATCATCGACCGCTACTTCGCGCAGTTCCCGAAGATCCAGCAATACATGGGAGAGACGGTGCTGTTCGCGCGCGACCACGGCTACGTGCGGACGCTGCGCGGCCGGCGCCGCTACCTGCGCGACATCCGCTCCCGCAACCACGCCGCGCGCGCGGCCGCCGAACGGGTGGCGATCAACGCGCCGATCCAGGGCAGCGCCGCCGACATGATCAAGCTCGCCATGCTGCGGATCGACCGCGAGCTGCGGAACCGGGAGCTCGCCGCGCGGATGATCCTGCAGGTGCACGACGAGTTGGTGTTCGAAGTGCCGCGCGCCGAGCTCGAAGCGGTGCGGGAGCTGGTCACCGCCGCCATGCGCGACGCGCTCGACCTGGGCCGCGTGCCGGTGGTGGTCGACGTGGGCGTGGGCGGCGACTGGCTGGAGGCGCACTAGGCCCGGGCGCCGGCAGCGCCGGCAGCGCCGGTCCGGCTAGTCCAGCTTGGCGAGGTCGAGCCGCAGCGTCACGTTCACGAGGTGGGAGAAGCGGGTGTCCACTTCGCTCGCGTCGCCGAAGGCGAAGCGCCCCGTGCCGCGGTAGCGGGTGCTGAGGCGCACCGCGTCGCGCGTGTAAGTGACGCCGACGGAGGCGGTGTGGAGCTGGCGGTTGCGTTCCGGCTGGTCGGCGTAGGAGTAGAACAGCGGCTTGACCCAGCCGTCCAGGGCGACGTCGCCGGCACGCAGGCGCGATTGCAGGCGCCCGCCGGCGGTGAGGAGCAGCGGGTCGTTGCTGCGGCGCAGGATCAGCTCGGTCCCCAGGCCGAGGCGGTCGGTCAGGTCGAGGTCGAGGCGCGGCTGTACGCTTACCGAGCCGCTGACGGGGGCGGCGGGTTCCTGGGGGTCGGGACGGCTGGTGAGCCGCAACGGCAGCGTGAAGCGGGCGCCTTCGCCCAGCTCCTGGCGGATGCGGGCGGCGACGGTGTGGCGCACGTAGGCGGGCTGCAGCTCCTCTTCGTCGTCCTCCTCAATGCCCTGCGCGGTCTCGTAGCTGAGCGTCACCACCGGCGGATCAAGGGCGCCGGCGGCCGCCGCCGGGCCGAGCAGCAGCAGCGCGGCGAGCGCCGGCAGCGGCAGGCGGGTGCGCGGCATGGTTCCTTTGCGGCGGCCGGCGCGCTCAGCCGCCGCCGGCTTGCGCGCGCTGGCGCAGCAGGTGGTCCACCAGCACCAGGTTGAACATGGCGTCCACCAGCGGCACCGCGCGCGGCAGCACGCAGGGATCGTGGCGCCCGCGCGGCTGCAGGGTGACCTCGTTGCCGGCCTCGTCTACGGTCTGCTGCGGGCGCAGGATGGTCGCCGTCGGCTTGAACGCGGCGCGCACCACGATTGCCTCGCCGTTGGAGATGCCGCCCTGCACGCCCCCGGAGCGGTTGCTACGCGTGCGCACGCGCCGGTCCGCGGCCGCCTCCTTGTCAATATAGAACGGGTCGTTGTGGGTGCTGCCGGTCAGCCGCGTGCCGGCGAAGCCGGAGCCGATCTCGAAGCCGCGGCAGGCGGGCAGCGACAGCAGCGCCTTGGCCAGGTCGGCGTCCAGCTTGTCGAACACCGGCTCGCCGAGGCCGGGCGGCACCCCGCGCGCCACCGCCTCCACCACGCCGCCCAGCGAGTCGCCGGCCTTGCGCGCCCGTTCGATCCGTTCCTGCATCGCCGCCGCGGCGGCCGGGTCGGGGCAGCGGGTAATGTGCTCCTCTACCGCGGCGCGGGTGACCTGATCGGGATCGACCGCGGCATCCACGTCGCTCACCTGTTTGACGTAGGAAACTACCTCGGCGCCGCAGCTCCGGCGCAGCACCCGGGCGGCGATGGCGCCGGCGGCCACCCGCCCCACGGTCTCGCGCGCGCTGGCGCGGCCGCCGCCGCGCCAGTCGCGCCGGCCATACTTGGCGGCGTAGGTGTAGTCGGCATGGGAGGGGCGGTAGACGGTGCGCATCTCCTCATAGTCGCGGGAGCGCGCGTCCCGGTTGCGCACCAGCACGTGAATGGCGGTGCCGGTGGTGACGCCCTCGAACACGCCGGACAGAATCTCGGCGCGGTCCGCCTCCTTGCGCTGGCTGGTGATGCGGCTCTGGCCGGGGCGGCGGCGGTCGAGCTCGGCCTGCAGGTCGGCCTCGCTGAGCGGAACGCCGGGCGGGCAGCCGTCCACCACCACGCCCACCGCCGGGCCGTGCGACTCGCCCCAGGTGGTGACGCGGAACAGATGCCCGAAGGTACTGGCCATGCTCTGCTATCCGGCCGCCGCGGGCTCGGCGGGCTCGGCGGCGGCGGAGTCGGCGGTGGCGGGTGCGAACGGAAACGGGCGCCGCGGCGTGGCGGCGGCTGCGGCGGCGGCCGCGGCGGGCGCCGCGGGCAGCGAAACGGCCGGCGGCGGGTCGTCGAGCGGATTCGGCTCGCGCCACAGGTGGCCGTCGTAGGTGCGTACTACCACCTCGGGGCCGTCGCGTCCGAGCAGGTACTGCGGCGCCAGCGGCACCTTGCCGTAAGGGGTGTCGAGTACGTAGCTCGGTACGCCGAAGCCGGTGGTGTGGCCGCGCAGCCCGCGCATGATCTCCAACCCGCGTTCGATGCTGGTGCGCAGGTGGGCGGTGCCGGCCAGCAGTTGGCACTGGAAGACGTAATAGGGCCGCACGCGCAGGCGCAGCAGCCCGCGGATCAGCTCCCGCATCACCTCCGTGGAATCGTTCACCCCGCGCAGCAGCACGCTCTGATTGCCGAGCGGGATACCGGCCCGCAGCAGCAGGTCGCAGGCCCGCGCCGCCTGCGCGGTCAACTCGCGCGGGTGGTTGAAGTGGGTGTTGATCCACAGCGGATGGTGGCGCGCCAGCATGCGGCACAGCTCCGGCGTGACGCGCTGCGGCAGCGTGCACGGCGTGCGCGTGCCGAAACGGATGATCTCCACGTGGTCTATGGCGCGCAGCCGGCCGAGCAGCTCGTCGAGGCGTTCGTCGGAGAACAGGAACGGGTCGCCGCCGGTGACCAGCACGTCGCGGATCGCCGGCGTGCGGGCGACGTAGTCAATGCCTTCCTGCAGCTTGGCGCGCGTGTGGTGCTCCTCACGGTTGCCGACGAAGTACTCCCGAAAACAGTAGCGGCAGTAGGTGGGGCAGACGTTGGTGATCTTCAGGGCTACCCGGTCCGGGTACACGTGCACCACCGCATCCACCGGCGAGTTGTCGCGCTCGGCCAGCGGATCGGGCAGGCCCAGGTCGTCGTCCAACTCCTGCACCGCCGGTACCTGCTGCCGCCGTAGCGGGCAGGCGGGGTCGTGGGGATCCATCAGGCTCACGTAATAGGGAGTGATGCTCCAGCGGTACTGCGCCCCGGCGGCGGCGATCTGCGCGCGTTCCGCGGCGCTCAGGCGCAGATGCCGCCCCAGCTCCTCCACCGTGGAGACGCGCCGCCGCATCTGCCAACGCCAGTCGTCCCACTCCGCGCCGCGCGGCCATGAGTCCACCGCCGGCGCAACCGCCGCGCCGGCATCGGATCGTTCCATCCCCCCGACTATAGCATGGCGCCGCCCGTCGCGGTGCCATGGCGCGCCCGCGGCGCAACGGCTACAGTACGCGGGCGATGAATGAATATGCCGGTCCGGAATTCGCCGGAGAAATCGGGCAGCAGATGCGCTTTCTGGTGGAGGCCGACAAGCTCAAGCAGATACTGCGGCGCAGCATGATCCATGGCAAGCAGCGCCGCGAGAACTCCGCCGAGCATTCCTGGCACCTGACGTTGATGGCGCTGGTGCTGGCCGGCCGCGCCGCGGCCCGCGACCTGGACTTGCTGCGCGTGCTCAAGATGCTGGTGGTGCACGACCTGGTGGAGATCGACGCCGGCGACACCTTCGCCTACGACGAGGTCGCGAAGCGCGATCAGCAGGAGCGTGAGGAGCGCGCCGCGGACCGTATCTTCGCCCTGCTGCCGGCGGAGCAGGCGGCGGAGCTGCGGGCGCTGTGGGACGAGTTCGAAGCGCGGCAGAGCGCGGAGGCGCAGTTCGCTCTGGCGCTGGACCGCTTGCAGCCGATGCTGCTCAACTACGTCAACGGCGGGCCGGGCTGGCAGGAGCACGGCGTGACGGCGCGGCAGGTGCGCGCCCTCAACTCCGCCATGGAACCTGGCTCCCCGGAGCTGTGGGACTATGCGCAGGGCTTGGTCAGTGATGCCGTCAAGCGCGGGTTTCTCGCCCCCTGAGCCCCGCCCGCCGCCCTTCCTGGCAGGGCTGCCGGCGGGCTGTTCAGTGAAAGTCGTGGCTGCGTAACGGCAGGGTGCTGCTCGCCGCGGGATGGCCGGCGTCCGGCTCGACCGGCTGCGCGGTGGTCAATTCCATGGCCCGGAAGGCAAGGGACGGCGAGGAGGAGGCGGCGGCGGGGTGCTGTTTGCGGTGCGGCGTTTATCCGTCCGGTCCCGGCCGGCGCGGGCGGCGCAGAGTCTCCTTGACGGTGAAGATGAACAGGGCGGCGCCGGCGCCGCCCAACAGCGCCACGGCGGGTCCGGCAAGGGCCAGCGAAAGGACCGCGGCCACGGCGCCGATGACGGTCGGACCGGCGGTGGTGCCGAGGTCCCCGATCAGACGCCACAGGCCGATGAATTCGCCGGCGCCGCGCCGGGGCGCGAGATCCGTGCCCATCGTCATCAGGAAGCCGCTCCCCAGGCCGTTCCCGGCTCCCGCCAGCACGCCGATCAGCAGCAGGCTCAGGAAGCTGCCGGTGAGCGGCATCAACGCCAGGCTCACGGACATCACCAGGATCGAGGACGCCGCCGCCCAGCGCCGGCCGAGTCGATCCATGATCAGCCCGGTGGGATAGAACAGCAGCATGTCGATGACTCCCGACGCGCTCATCGCCAGCCCCACCTGCGTCACCGACAGGCCGATCGTCTCACCCCATAGCGGTATGAACAGCGAGCGGGCGGCGCGGACCAGGTTGAGGGCGATGATCGCCGGCCCGGCGCGCAGCAGAACCCGCCAGTGGTCGCGCAGAATTGCCAGCGGATGGTACCAGCCGGCCGCGTGGTGCCGGCGGGGCGGCGCCGCGTCGCGCACCGGCGTCCACCGCAGCACCGCCAGCGCGGCCAGGAGCATCAGGCAGGCGAGGGCCACGAACGGCGCGCGCAGCCCCAGCACGCCGGCCATGACGCCGCCCAGCGCCGGGCCGACGGCAAAGGTGCCGATGCGATTCACGCCCCCGAGGGTGGCCAGCGCCCGCCCCCGTTGCGCCGGCGCCACGATGTCGCGGGCAAAGGCCATGCGTTCCACCATCCACGCCCCGCGGCAGGCTCCCATCAGCAGCGCGGCAAGGCCGAGCAGCAGCACGTTGCCGGCCGCGGCGGCCAGCAAACCCGCCACGGTGAGGGTTGCGAGCAGGATGCTGACTATGGTGCGCGGCGGCCAGCGCGCGGCGATTACCCCGGCGGGGACGTCGATCACCAGCGTGCCGACCGCGACCAGCGCCACCACGCCGGCGGCGCCGGCCACGCTGCCGCTCAGACTGTTCGCCAGCCGCGGCAGCACCGGCAGGATCAGCCCCCAGCCGATGGTGTAGAGCAGTTCCGGGACGTAGAAGGCAAGAATCAGCGTGCGGATAGGGCGGGCGGACACCCTCGCATTATCAACCGGCCGGCCCTGACCGGAAAGCCGACGGCCGCAGCCGCGGCGCGGCGCGCGTCGATTCTTTTGGCGCGATACGTAGTACGCTGGTACGCGGCCGCTGGAGCGGCCGAATCAAGGGGGACAAGTGAGTGATGGGTGAGCTGCCGACCTACGTATTGGAGCGGACTTTCGCGGCGCCGCGCGAACTGGTGTGGAAAACCTGGACCGACCCGGAGCTGCTGCCGCGCTGGTACGGCCCGGGGGTGGAGACGACGTTCGAGCAGGATGGCGCTCAGACCAAGCTGCGCCTGACCTGGGTGCCGCACGAGGTGAGCGAGGCCGAGATTGCCGGCTTCACGCAGGCGCTGCCCGGCCTGGACAAGGGCTGGGGCGCGGGCATGGACGTGCTCGAGAAGATGCTTGCCGAGCTGCAGGCCTGAGCCGTTAGCCGGGGCGGACGGTGGTGCCGGAGAACGAACCGCCGTCGATGACGCGTTGCAGGTTGGCGACGTCGCTGCCGGTAACCACCAGGGTAAGCCCCAGGTCGCCCGCGCGCGCGGTGGCGATGGGGTCGAACGGCGCGCTGTAGCCCGGCGACCAGCGTTCGCCGATGATGCGCTGGAGCTCGACCCAGGATATACGCTTGAGCGCGCGCGCGCCGGGGTCAGTGCGGGGGTCGGCGTTGCGGATGCAGCCGGCCCCCGAGAGCTTGACGAGGCGGTGGGCGCCGAGCCGCTCGGCGATGATCACGGCGTCGTAATCGTGAGAGAAGCCTGGCTTCCAGCCCGCCGCCACCAGCACCGGCGCCCGCAACCCGGCGACCGTGGTAGGGTCGGTCACCACCTCGTCCGGGGCCAGGTCGGCGAAAAGCTGCTTGAGCAGCTCGGCGTTGAGCCGGGTAGCGGCGATGCCGACCCAGTCGGCCGCGGCGTCGGTACCGGGTTTGGCCAGCGCGCGGTAGGCTGCCTGATAGCGCCGCGCCGGAGCCCCGCCGCCGCACACCACCACGAAGCGCCGCTCGGGGTGGGCGGCGACCTGGCTTCTCACGGCCGCGCAGAACTCCCCCAGGAACCCGGTATCGACCTTACCGGGCGCAATGAGCGACCCGCCGAGTGAGATGATCCACACATCCGGCACGGTGCCCACCTTAGCACATCGAGACGCGGCCGCCAGACCCATGGCTCGCATGATTGGCTCAAGCAGTGGCACAACGAAGTCGACCCGGACTTTGACGTACGCCGTAGCGACTACTACGACGGCTTCGCGCACACGGAACTCAGGGATCTCGGTCTCTCGGTGAACGATCTGCGGCCTCCGGCGTCGGGCTGATCACGGGGGTGCACCGAATCGCGACGCTGGGGTTCGCCGCGCTGGTGCTGGCCGCCGGTATGTTCGTGCAGCGCTCGCTGGCCGTGCTCGCCGAGGCGCGTCAAGTGTGGCGTGGCTACTACATGCTGCTCATCCGGGACGATGCGGCCGCCGAGCCGGGCCGCGCCGCGGAACAAGCTGCGCAGCGCCTGCGAACCGCCGGCTTCGACGCGGCGGTGACGGCTGCTTCCGCCCGCGAGCGGGTGACGACGTTCGGCGGTTACGAGTGGGTAGCGATTGCCGATCTCGATGCGCGCCTGGACCCGCTCGACCCGCGCTACGATCCCTACCTGCGGCGGGTGGCGGGCTGGTTCGCGGCCGAGACGCGGGCGGGCGCCGCGCAGGTGATCTACGTCGCAAGCGCGCTGCCGCCGGGCTACTTTGCCGCGTGGGCAGGGTGGGCGCTACGGCACGGCGGCGCGCGCTGGCGCAGCGCCGATCTGCCGTGGCCGCAGACAGGGTTGGCGCTGCTGCTGTTCGCCGCCGCGGCGGCGCTGCTGGTGGGGCGCCGGGACGCGGGCGCGCCGCGCTGGTGGCGCTTGCTGCTGGCGCTGCCGTGGGTGCCGCTCATCGTCCACGGCGCGTTGCCGGCGGCGTTCGCGGCGTTGCCGGCGTTCGCAGCCGTCTGCTGGTGGGCGGGACCCGTCATGGGTGCCGCGCCGCGAGCGGCGGGGCGGCGGCGCGGTGGCCGGCATGCTGCCGCGGCGCTACTGGTGCTATTGGGTAGCGTAGCGGTGCTTGGGTTGGCCGCGCCGGACCAGCCGCCCGGCTCGGGCGTGCCGTTGGCCCTGCTGCCGGCGGCCGACCTGCGGCGCGTGGCCATCTACCTGCTCGTCGGCGGCGCGTGGTCGGCAGCGCTGATCGGCGCCGGCCTGCTAGTCCGCCTGCTGCCGGCTCCATCGGCGGTCGCGCGGCGCGGGGGGGAGGCGTCCGGCCGGTCCGTCTCCGCCGCCCAGCCGCAGGGCACGGCGCCGGCCGGTGCGGGCGGCGGGTCCGCGGTAGCGGCCGCGGGGCGCGGCGCCCGGCTGCGCGGCGGGCTCGTACCAAGCCTCGCGCTCTGCTTGCTGGGGATTGCGATGGTGCTGCCGGCAGGCCGCGGCGAGTTGCTCCCGCGCCCGTTGCCGGTGGCCGCGGGCGCCGGCTTCCGGCTCGCCGAACTGCCCCCGCTCGATACCGGCGGGGCGCGGGCCCTGCCGGCGCTCAGCCACTACGCCGCCCACGCGGCGTACCAGGAAACCTTGCAGTACGGGCGTCCCTTCGCCCTGCCGGCGCCGGACGAGCGCGTAACGGTTGACCACTACCGGCGCGGCGGCGATGGGCGCGTGCAGCACGCCGCGGTGGAGGTGGCCCGTTTCTCGGACGACTGGCTGCAGGCGCTGCTGGCCGCGGCGCCGCCCGCAAGCGTGCCTGCCTTGCTCGCGGCCCAGGGCCGGCCGGTCGCCGCCCAGTACGGCCCGCGGCCTGCCCCGGCGCCGCCCGCAGCCGCGGCGTGGCTGGCGCTCACCGTGCTGGTGGCCGGCGCCATGTTCCCGCTCCGCCGGAGGCAGCGAGGAGAGCCGGCGTAACGTAAGGTGGAAGCGGGCTGAACTGTCTGGCCTGCTGCCTTTCGTGTATTCCCGGAAGACGTTATTCTCCCACGGCATGAAGCAAGGTGACGAATCCTTTCGCGCCGGCCGCGAATCCATCGGCGCGACGGTGCTGGACTTCTGGCGCTGGTCCGGCTCCGACCTGTTGAGCAACGCGTGGCGCGGCGTGCTGGCCGAGTTCCTGGTCGCCCGCGCGCTCGACTTGACGCACAAACCGCGTGTCGAATGGGATGCCTACGATCTGGAGACCCGTACGGGCGTTACCGTCGAGGTGAAGAGCTCCGCCTACGTGCAGGTGGCAGGCGCGAACGCAGCACCCCCGGCGAAGGTCAGGTTCGACATCCGCCCGCGGGAGTGGGTCTATTACGCGACGACGAACGAGAGTAGGAAGCTGCCGGAACCGCGGCGCCTGGCCGACGTTTACGTGTTCTGCGTGCTAGGGCGCGAGGACTTGGCAACGGACGACACTGACGCGCTCGACATCGACCAGTGGGAGTTCTACGTGATCGCGCGGACGCTCCTGGACCGGAAGGCCCGCACGCAGAAAACCATCGGCATCAAGCCTCTGCTCTCCCTAGTGCAGCACGCCCGGCGGCGGGAGGCGGCCGAGGTGCGCTGGGATGGCCTACGCGACGCAGTCGAGGCGGCCGGTGGTCAGCGGTAGGCGCTAGGTAACGCGCATGAGGCTGCTGCATTACCTGGAGATACGGAACTTCAAGCACTTCGGTGACCGGCAGCGGATCGAGCTCGACCACCCCGCGGTGTTGATCGGGCCGAACAACTGCGGCAAAACGACGGCGATTCAGGCGATCGCGCTGTGGTCGCAGGCGGTCAAGACTTGGTTCGAGGCGAAGGGACGATCCCGGCCCAAGGAACGGACCGCGACGGCGCTCAACCGACTGAACATCGTCTCCGTTCCCGTTCAGCGTACGCGGTACTTCTGGCACAACACCGCCGTCCGGACCGGCAATCGCGATATTCCTATCGAGATCACTATCGGCATGCAGCGCGGAGAAAAGGTGGAGCCGGTGACGATGCAGTTTCGCAATCAAGGCGAGGACTTGGTCTATTGCGCTCCGGATGAGGCGACTCTGCAAAAGCCTGACGCTATCAGGGCGGCGGCCGCGCTGAACGTGCATCTGCTCTATCCGATGTCGGGTCTGGAGACCGAGGAGCCGATTATCCAGCCCGGCCGCATCGACGTGCTGCTGGGGCTAGGCCAGACTGCTCAGGTATTGCGCAACCTGTGTTTGCTGGTCTTTCAGAACGCCCCTGGTGATTGGCGGGAGATTGTCCGACTGATGGAGAGGCTGTTCTCGATTTATCTGGGGGATCCCACCGAGACGACGCGTGGCAGCATCGACCTGTTCTACCGCCAGACCAACGTAAAGGAGCCACTTGAAATATCCGCCGCCGGGCGTGGGCTCCAGCAACTGCTTCTGATCTTCGCCTACCTCTACTCTCACCGGGACGCGGTGCTGTTGATCGACGAGCCGGACGCGCATCTGGAAATCCACAGGCAACGGCAGGTGTACGTCCTGCTCCGGGACATCGCCGCCCGCAACGGGTCGCAGGTGGTTCTGGTCACCCACTCGGAAGTCGTAATCGAGGAAGCCCTCGGCCGCAACGTCACGCTCTTGCCCGGCGGCAAGGCGGAGAACCGATGCTGCTCCGAAAGGGCGAGCTGCACCGTCTGATCTGCAGTGTAGACACCGCATACATACCACCGGAAGTAGGGGATAAACTCAATCTCCTGCAGGCCGTACTGGATCGCTAATAGACCCTGTTACGTGTTCCATTGGGTGGAAAAATTGAGCTCGCTTAGGTACTGAAACGTGTTACGGCAGCGTATGCCAAGGGTTTTGCATACGTCGGGAACGTGGCGGTTGGCGCGTACACTTCTCGGACGGGAAGTCTCATTGGTAACGACGCAGCGGTGGTCCCGGTCAGCGTACGCGTATGCGATGAGAAACGGATCGCGTCCCATCTTCTCAATTTCTTCGTCATTCAGGTCGGCTGCGTAGCCGCGAGTCGTCACCTCCGCTACCAAATCTTCGCGGACCGGCTCCTGAAGAAGTAAGGTCTGCCGATGGTCCTTCACCCATCGGGCGAGCGTATCAGTGCCACCGATCAGCTCTTCATAAATCTCAAGAGGAATTCTCGTCCGGCCCCGCGCAGCCTGATAGAGAAGCCATTCCCAGAACTCGGGAACCCGTGCGAAAGGATAGTAGTCCCGGTTCGCGTCTATGAGAACGTTCGCGTCAAGGAGGTAGAGCAACGGATCGGAGTCAGGACCGGTCGCCATCGATCAGGGCGGGTACGCTCGTTGGCTTGACGCCGAGGATTCTTGCGGCCTTGGAAGTCGTCAGCGCCCCGGTGTCCATCATCCGCCTGGTGAGTTGAATCAGGGCGTCTCCCAGGCGATGCCGCCGCACCACGTAGTAACTCGGTCCCGTTCCTTCCTTCCTCGCCGCCTGCTGATTACGTCGTTCGCGAACCCACTGACTGCGAAACAGAGCTGCCAGACTACCGTACAGTTCGGAATCGATCAGGCCATGACGCAGCGCGACGTAGGCCACCATCAAGCGGCTCACGTGTCGCTGGCGCGCAAACTCTCCAATCAGATTGCCCACCTCCGCGACGTTGGCGCCGGTGCTGCGGAGATCGAGGCCATCGAGATCGTCATCCGCCAGCAGGAACTCGCCGGCCACGTCGTTGCAGAAGCGCTCGACCGGCGTGTTCGAGGGAGCGCCGCTGATGCCGGTCTGACCGAGCAGCAGGTGAACCAGCTCGTGGAGCAGCGTGAACGACCACGCGGTCTTGGCGTCGCCGTCGTTGATCACGATCAGCGGAGCCACGTCGTCCGCTATGACGAATCCCCGATACGCCTGAACGTCGATGGCGGTGTGATGGCTGCCCAGGTCGCCCTTGAGCAGCACGAAGATACCGGCCGCCTCGGCCCTCGTCCGCAACAGGCGAAACGCCGCCTCCGCATCGCTCCGGGCGCGATAGTGCGAGCGGTCCACGCCGAGCAGTGCCTGCAGCTTCGCCAGCACCGCCTCTTTCCCCGTTGCCATCGTCGCCGCCCCGACGAACGGCAGCGGCTGCGCTTCTTCTTCAGCCTCGAGAACGGCTCGGATCATGCTCTGCCGCGCCCGCACGTCGCGGAGCAACGCGTCGACGACGGCCGACTCGGCGACCGGGACGCCGCCCGGCTGGACGCGAAAATCGACGCCGCGCTCCTTGCTATGCGGCGGGGCGGGAAGAAAGAAGGTGAGCAACGGGCGGCGGTAGTGCTGTGCCATCCGCACCAACAACGCCCGCGTGGGGGCCACCCGACCGGTCTCATACTCGGTCAGGCGCTGCACGGCGCTAACGCCGCGGGCATCGCGAATCCTGAGTTTTTCGACCGCCTGCTCGGGCGTCATCCTCGCCGTGCTGCGCGCCCAGCGGAGTATTTCAGGATTCACGCGGACCATTGTGGCGCGACTCTACCATAGCCGCTTGCCGGAATGCCGGCGCCGGACCCGCGGTGGCGCAGCGTTCCCGGGCGTAATTATCTGTTCCGGCGCCTGTTCTTCGTCGCCGTGCGCCGCTGACCCGGTGGCGGGCCGGCCCTACGGCGCCGGTTCCGCGGGCAGGGAAATATCGGGCAGCGGGAAGCGGTCGCCGGTGGCCTTGATCCACTGCGCCAGCAGGCCGTGGCAGCGCTCCTTCTGCTCCTGGAAGGCGGCGTCGTAGACGCCGTTGGCCTGCTCGTAGGGATCGTTGGCGGTGTCGTACAGAAGCCAGTCGTTACCGGGGGTGCAGGCGTACTTCCAGCCGTCGCGCGTCACCACGCCGCGCCACGGGCGGTTCACCGTGTGACGGTGCAGCTTGGGCGGAATCTGCTGCAGATACGCGCTCTGCGGTTCCGCGGACTCCTGCGGCGCGCCGCGGTACTCGGCGGCGTCCTCCGCGATGCAGTGGGCGGAGTAGTCGTGCCCGGCCATGCCGGTCGGCACCTCGAGGTTGCAGAGACCGAGGCTGGTCGGCGCGACGTCGACGTGGTTGAGCACGGCGCCGGAGGAGCCCACGCGCATGTTGTAGTCGCCGCCCGCGCGGTGCACGATGAACGGCACGCGGATCGCCTCCTCCCACGGCGCCGACTTCCCGAACTGGCCGTGGCTGCCGAGCATGTCGCCGTGATCGGAGAAGAACACCACGTAGGTGTCGCGGTCGACGCCCATCTGCGTCAGTGCTTGGCGGATGCGGCCAATGTTGTAGTCCAGATTCTCGATCATCGCGTAGTAGCCGGCAAGCTGGAACCGGGCGCGCTCGCGGATGGCCGGGGTCGCCGGCACGTTGGGCCGCAGGCGGAGGGCGGCTGGGTGGATGCGCGGCGCGCCGTATGCGGGGTTGGTGGGCGGCACGGTGGGGCCGTGGGGCGGCTGCACCGACAGCACGGCGAAGAACGGTTGATAGTCAGGGCCGGCGTCCGCCGCCGGCGGCGGCGCCCCGGGGCCGGCGGCCGCTCCGCTCCGGCCGCGGCCGCCGGCGCTCACGTGGCTGCGCAGATGTTCGATCAGCAGGTCGCTCAGGGCGTCGGTTTCGTAGCCGGCAAGCCGCTGCGGCGTCTCCGCGGCGCTGCCGTACACGTAGCATTCGTGCTGGTTGTTGTTGTTCTCGTAGCCCATCCAGTAGCGAAAGCCGCCGCGCCGCTCCGGCGGCACGTAGTGTTCGCGGTCGTTGCTGCCGTCCACGTGCCATTTGCCGACGAACGCGGTGTGATAGCCGCCCGCCTCGAACGCGTGCGCGACGGTCGGGAACTCCGGCGGCAACGCCGAGGGGGTGCGGACCGCGCCAGTTTGGTGGGGATAGAGGCCGGTGAGCAGGGCGGCGCGAAACGGCGTGCACCACGGCGCCCCGGCCACGGCGCAGTCGAAGCGCATGCCCTCCCGCGCCAGGTTGTCGACGTTGGGCGTGAACACGTTGCCGTCGCCGCGGTAGCTGGTGGCCTGGGCGCGATGCTGGTCGCCGAAGACCCACAGCACGTTGGGCGGCCGCGTCGTGCGCAGGGTAAGGCGTTCGCTCACGTTCCGCTCTCGCCGCCCGCTACACGCGGCCCGGGAAGGAGCGCCCGCGCACTTGCTTGAAGGGCGGCATCTCCGGCGCGTCGGTCACCGATTCGTCCTTCCAGGAGGCGGCGCGCATGTAGTGCACGGCGTAGCCGCGGCGGCGCTGCGCCGAGGTGTTGGCGCTGCTGGTATGCAGCGTCAGGCTGTGATGGAAGCTGATGCCGCCGGCGCGCAACGGCACCGGCACCGCCGGCCAGGCGTCGGTCTCCAGGTCGGGGATGAAGTGGTCGAGACGTTGCCGGCTGAGCATCCCCCAGCGGTGGGTGCCGGGAACGAAGCGCAGGCAGCCGTTCTCAAGGGTGGCGTCGTCAATAGCGGCCCAGGCCGTCACCAGGTCCATCGGGAAGATGTCGCGCCACGAGGCGGAGTCCTGATGCCACGGCTGCGCGGAACCGGTCGCCGGCGACTTCATGAACAACTGATCGCCGTACATCTTGATGTCGTCGGTGCCGAGCAGGTCGGCGATGACGTCGACCACCGCCGGGCTGGTAACGTGCGCCCACAGCAGGTCGTCGTAGACTGCCAGGTTGAACAGCTTGCGGGTGGCCAGCACGCGGTCGGCCACCGCCGCGGCGCCCTCCCGGAACACCTGCTCGAGTTGCAGGCTGGACGCGGGTACGTGCTGCGCCTTGCCGGCCGCGATCAGGTCGGCGTGTTCGCCCAGCGCGGCGACCTCGGCGGCGTTGAGCACGTTGTCGACCTTGAGGAATCCGTTGAGCCGAAACTCCTCCACCGCGGCGGGGGAGAGCGCGCGTAGCTGCTGCTTCATCTCGGCTCAGTCTACCGCGGGCTGCCGCAACCGTCGACCACGTCCCGCGCCGCCCGCGTCCGCCCGCCGGCGGGGGGCCGCGGCGGCGCCGCACTGCCGGACACCCGTTCCGTTGCCGGCGCCGCTACGGGGCACGCGTCCGCTCCATAATCACGGCCCGCCGGGCCAGTGCCAGCGCGTCAGGTCGTCGCTCCAGGCGATGCCGATGCTGGCCTCGCCGTGATGCGCGCGCTCGCGCCGCCCGCGGCGGGTGGCGCCGTGGAATACCAGCAGGAAGCGGCCCACCTGCGGCTCGCGGCGCAGGTCCAGCACCTGGCCGGCGGTGATGCGGCCCTGCGCCCACGGCCACTGCCGCTGGCCGAGCGTGTACAGGCAGTCGTCGTACCAGTGCACCAGGTCGCCGGAGCGCTTGATGCCGATGCCGTTGGCGGGAGAGTGGATCAGCACGTACTCATCCTCGGCGGGGTCGGCCAGCACGCAGTAGTTCTCCTCGGCGTCGGTCTGCGCGTAGGGCGTCCAGTGTTCCAGGTCGCGGCTGAAGGAGAGGTGCATGCTCTGCAGCAGCAGCGCGTCGGGCGGAATCGGCGCCCCGCCGAAGCCCATGCCGTGGGCGCGGCCGAGCAGCACGCCGCCATGCTTGTAGCAGCACCACCAGCGCTGCGGGTCGTCCTTGTCCCGGAACAGGTAGGGATCGAGCGCGCGCCCGGTGTCGCGCAACGGCACCTCCGGCCCCTTGAGCAGCAGGGCGCGCGGCTCCTGCCACGCTTCCAGGTCGGCGCTGGCCATGGTCCAGCAGCGGGCGTCATGGGCATTGGGCCGCGGGTAGCTGCTCAGGCACAGCACCCAGCGCCCGCCGTGGCGGACGATTCCCCCCGGCCCGCAGAAGTTGCGCGCGTCCGCGGGGTCGGTGACGGCGCGCAACGGACTCCAGCTCCGCAGGTCGCGGCTTTCGGTCACCGCCACGTGGAAGCGGTCGCGGCCCTCCGGCTGCGCCTCCACCACCGAGCAGAACAGGCGGAAGCGGCCGGCGTGGTAGTGCAGCAGCGGGTCACGGTAGGCGGTGCGCGCGCCGCCGGCCAGGAGCACCGGCCCCGGCAGCGCCTGCAGGTCTAGGCGGGGCGCGCTCACTCCGGCCAGTACCAGTTGGCCAGGTCGTCGCTCCATGCCAGCCCCAGACTGGCGGCGCCGTGGACGTTGCTGGCCACCTTGCCCGGCACGGTGCAGCCGTGGAACACCAGCAGGTATTTGCCCACCTCCGGCACGCCGCGCAGATCGACCACCTGACCGCCGCTGAGGCGCCCCTGCGCCCACGGCCAGCGGCGCTGGCCCAACGTGTAGAGGCCGATCTGATGCCAGTGCACCAAATCCGGCGACAACTTTACGCCGATACCGTTGTCGGGCGAGTCGATCAGCACGTAGCCGTCCTCCTCCACCAGCATGCAGTAGCTCTCCTCGCTGTCGGCGCGGGCGAACCAGGTCCAGTGCCGCAAGTCGAAGCTGTAAGAAAGATTCAGGCTCTGCAGCAGCAGCGAGCGCCGCGGCAGGTCGCGGCCGCCGAACGCCAGGCCGCGCGCCGGCGTCACCGTAAAGCCGCCCTGCTTGAACGCGCACCACCACTTGCCGGCCACGTGGCGGTCGGGAAACAGACAGGGGCAGATGCAGCGCCCCATCCGCTCCTGCGGCACCTCCGGCCCCTTGAGCAGCATCAGCTCCGGCTCGCTCCAGTGCTCCAGGTCGGTGCTGCGCAGCATCCAGCAGCGCGCCGTCTCCTGGCCGCCGGAGGGGCTGAACGGTGTCCGGTAGTTCTCCACCGTCATGATCCACTCCCCGCCGTAGCGCACCACGTTGCCGGGGTCGGTGAGGTTGAGGTCGTCGTCCAGCGGCGTGAGGGTGCGCGGCTCGCTCCAATGGATCAGGTCGCGGCTCTCGATCACCGCAAGCTGGAACGTCACCCGGCCCCGCTCCGGCGGGTCATGCAGCCGCGCCAGCCCGTAGAACACCCGGAATGCGCCATCGTGATGCCGCCATGATACCCCAACCAACGCCGCGGCGTAGCCTGCGGTACGCGAACCGCCGCCGGCAGAGAGTGGCAGCGGGGCGGCGACTGGGCCTATACTGGCCCGCGAACCGCCATGAGTAGCAAGAGTAGCAAGCAGAAAGTGATCCTTGACGTGGCCTTTCGCCGCCTGGACGAGGTGTTCCATCCCGCCGACCTGGAGCACCTGCACGCGATTGCCGACGTGGTGTGGGGCCGCGACGAACCGATGCCGGCGGCGGAGTTCGAAGCCGCCAAGGGCGACGCTTTTGCCATCGTGACCGGCCGTTGGCGGCACGGCGCGGTGGCGGCCATGCCCAAGCTGCAGGCGATCCTGGAGCTCGGCGGCCGCCATCCCAGTCCCAAGGTGCTCGACTACCGCACCTGCTTTGCGCGCAACGTCCGCGTGCTCAGCGTGGCGCCCGCGTTCGGCCCGATGGTGGCGGAAATGGCGCTGGCGCTGGCCCTGGCCGCGGCCCGCGACGTGGTCGCCGGGTCGGTCGCGTTCCGCCACGGCGCCGAACGCTACCAGCACCGCGGCAACGAAGGCTGCTTTACCCTGTACGACAAGACCGTGGGGCTGATCGGCTGCGGCAGCCTGGCGCGCAATCTGCTTCCGCTGCTGGCCCCGTTCCGTTGCAACGTGCTGGGCTACGACCCGTGGCTGTCCGATCGCTACCTCACCCGGCTCGGCGTCCGGCCGACACCGCTGGAGGAGCTGCTGCGGCAATCCCGGGTGATCTTCGTGCTGGCCATCCCGTCCAACGAGAATCGGGCGCTGCTCGACCGCGCCCGTCTCGAACTGATCCAACGTGGCGCGGTGCTGGCGCTGATCAGCCGCGCCCACGTGGTCGACTTCGACGCCCTCACCGAGCTGCTCTACGCGGGGCGCTTCAAGGCCGCCATCGACGTATTTCCAAAGGAACCGGTGCCGGCGGACCACCCGATTCGCCAGGCCCCGGGCGCCGTGTTGGCCGCCCACCGCGCCGGCACCGTGCGCGAAGACATGTGGGAGCTGGGCCGCATCGCCGTGAACGACCTGGAGGCGATGCTGCAGGGCCTGCCCCCGCGCGAAATGCAGCCTGCCGACCCCGCCATCATCTTCCGCCTCCCGTAACCCTCCGTCCGGCGGCATCTGCCGTGACCTGTGCGCCCCTCATCGGCTAAGCTGGACGCGGCGAGGCGGTGCGGTGGAGAGGCGGTACGGTGGAGTTGAGTGAGGAGGTAATCAGGAGCCGGTTGCGGCTGGGCGAGGACGGCCGCTGGGAGTTCAAGCAAATCGAGTTTCGCGGCAACCGCCCGGTCGGGCCGGCGCGCGACACCCTTGCCGATGAGCTTGCGGCCTTCGCCAACGGGAACGGCGGGGTGTTGCTCTGCGGCGTCACGGACGACGGGCGCATCCAAGGGATGACACGCGCGCAGTTGGACGCGGTGGAACAGCTCGTCGTCACCATCTGCGCGGATTCGATCAGACCGGCACTCGAGTTCGACGCCCAGCGCATGGAGGTGGATGGCAAGGCACTTCTGGCGGTGGAGGTGGCGGCCGGGTACGCCCTGCACGACAGCCCGGGCGGGAGCTACCGCCGCGCCGGCAGTTCCAAGCGGCGCATGGGCAGCGATGAACGGCTGCGGCTGGCGCAACGGCGCGCGCAGTCTCGATTCCTGTGGTTCGACAAGCAGCCGGTCCCGGAAACCGGCTTCGCGTCGCTGGACGAGGAACTGTGGCGCCCGTTGGTGAGCGCGCAGGGCGCCGCCGCCCCCGATCTTGCCCTGGCCAAGCTGGGGCTGTTGACCGACACCGACAATGGTCCGCGGCAAGCGACCGTGGCCGGCATCCTGCTTTGCAGCCGCGCCCCGGAGCAGTGGCTGCCGAACGCCTGCATCACCGCCACCCGTTACCGCGGCGCCGACCGCGCCTCCGGGCAGGTCGACGCGCAGACCATCGGCGGGCCGCTGCAGCGCCAGATCGCCGACGCCGTGACCTTCGCGGCGCGCAACATGCAGGTGGCCGCGCACAAGGACCCCGCGCGCCTCGACCTGCCGCAATACAGCGAGCGCGCGATCTTCGAGGCCGTGGTCAACGCGGTGGCGCACCGCGACTACTCGATGCGCGGCAGCCGCATTCGCCTGTCGTTGTTCTCCGACCGCCTGGAAATCCAGTCGCCGGGGACGCTGCCGAACAGCCTGACGGTCGAGAACATCGCCGACCGGCAGGCCACCCGCAACGAGGTGCTGGCCTCGATGTTGGGCCGCATGCCGGTCGGCGGCACGCGCGGCAGCGGGGAGCGGCGCTACTTCATGGAGCGGCGCGGCGACGGGGTGCCGGTGATCCTGAATGAGACCAGGGGCGTGAGCGGCCGGCCCGCGCAGTTCCGCGTGGTCGCGGACGCCGACGTGCTGGTGGTGCTGCCGTCCGCGCCGATGGAGCCGAGTCCGGCGCAGGTGCGGATCGCGGTGCGCGCCTGCGGGCGGCCGCTGCCGGACGCCGACCTGTTGGTCCTGTTCCCCAACCATACCTGGAGGCGGGCGGCCACCGGCGGGGACGGCATCGCCGCCGTGTCTCTGCACACCACCGAGTTGCCGTTGACCGTGTACGCCGCGGCGCCGGGCCATGCCGCCCACGTGGAGCGGGAGTGGACGCCGTGCCGGCGCGCGCTGGCGGTTGAGCTTGGCGCGCTGCCGGAGGGCGGCTCCGTCATCTTCCCGGAAGGCGCCGGCTCCATCCCTGGTCTGACCGGAACGCTGCACCCGGTCCGCGACGCCCACGACCGCACCTTCGTTTCGGCCTCCAATCTCGCCATCGACCAGGGCCGGCCGCAACCGGTACCGTTCACCCCGGGCGACGAACTCCACCTCGCCGACGCCGCAGGCCGCGAGCGGCGCGTCCGCATCGTCGACGTCACCGGCCGCTCCGCCCTGGTGGAGTACGGCGCTACGCCGCCAACCCGGTAGCGAGAGCTGTTCGCCGCCGCGCCGGCCTGAGATCAGCCTTCGTCGCGCTCGCCGAAGAACGTAACCAGGAGCACCGCCTCGGTGCCGTCCGCCAACTCGTAGTCGAGGCCGAATATCGCCATCACCCTGTCGCCTTCGGTTGAGAACACACCGCCCCATGAGGCGCTTGCGTTCGTCACCTCGCCGGCCGTCAACGCCGGCAGCGCCACGTTCCCGGCCACCGCGGACACGTCCCTGAGGATGCGGCCGGCGCCACTTCCGCGCGCCTTGAACGTCCCGTCGGTCTCGATATCGGCGGCCCCCAGCGTGGCTATCGGCAGCGGTTGGCCGCTCGCGTCGACCACCCGTCCCGCGCAGCAGGAGGTGGCGTCTACCCGCCCGAGTACCCGCAGGCCGCCGACCTCACCGGTAACGGTGCCGGCGCCGAAGTTGGCCGTGAGCGCGGCGTCGACCACGAAGTACTGCGTGGACGCCGACGACCCGCTTCGCAGCCGGTGGATCACCCCTTCGCCGCTGCCGGAGTAGCGCGCCGTGCCGGTTGGCCGCGACCAGACGTCGGCTGTGGACAACTCCTCCCCGTCGCCGAAGCCGCCGACTTCCTGCGGGGCGCCGCCGCGCAGCAGCGTCCAGTAGCCGGCGCTCGCGGTGCTGTCGTCGGTCAGGTTGTAGAGCGCCGCCACCGCCACGTCGCCGTTCGCCAAGGTCTTCGACAGCACGAAACGGCCCACTTCCTCGGAGTCGCCGCCCCGGACCCTGGCGGCCAGGTCATCCTGCGTATTGAGCGAGAAGCGCTCCGCGCCGGTCGCCGCGGTCCGTACCTGCATGATCAGCCTGGTGCCGTCGCCGGTCACCGTAACGCGGTCGGTGGTGTCGCCGGCACTGTCGACGTTGCTGCTCTGCGTCACGCTCCCGAAGCGCTGGCCGGCGATCGCCGCCCGGCCGGCTACGGCAACGTCGCTCCGCCCCAGGGGGCCCGCCTGCGGCGCCGCGCCGCCGCCGCCCCCGCCCCCGCCGGGCGTGGGCGGTTCCTCGCACGCGGCGAGCGCCAGCACGGCCAGCACCGCCAATCCCACCAGCGCCGCCGCCGGCAACGCGCGAACGCGAGCACGCAACGAATCATCCATAGCACTCATAGGTACGGAACCTCCCTCTACTGCCCTTAACTCTACTCTACATTCCCGATTCGGTAAACCGGGCGGCCGGCGCCCGCCGTCACCGGGAAGTCACTGGGAGTAGGGGTCGGCGGCGTCGCGCAGGCCGTCGCCGACGAAGTTGAAGGCCAGCACCGTGACCACGATCGCCAGGCCGGGCAGGAACAGCCACGGCGCCAGCGCCACGGCGCGGATGTTCTGCACGCCGGTGAGCAGCACGCCCCAGCTTATCACCGGTTCGCGCAGCCCCAGTCCCAGGAAGCTCAGGCTGGTCTCGGCCAGGATCATCTCCGGTACCCGCAGGGTAAGCACCGCGATCAGGTGGCTGCTGAACGACGGCACCATGTGGCGGATGATGATGCGCATTTCGCCGGCGCCCAGGTACTTGGCCGCCTGCGTAAAGTCCTCCTCGCGCAACGCCAGGAACTTGCCGCGCACGGTGCGCGCCAAGTCGGTCCAGCCCAGTACCGAGAGGATAATGGTGATGCCGAAGTACACCTCGACGGTGCCCCAGTCGCGCGGCAGCGCCGCCGACAAGGTGAGCCACAGCGGGATGCGCGGGATTGCCTGCAGCAGCTCGATGACGCGCTGAATCACCATGTCGACCGTGCCTCCGAAGTACCCGGAAATGCCGCCGAGCAGGATGCCGAGCACCAGGCTCAGAATCACCCCCACGAAGCCGATCGACAGTGACAGCCGCGCGCCGTAGACCACGCGCGAGAACAGATCGCGGCCCTGGTCGTCCGCGCCCCACAGCAGGATCAGCGCTTCCGGGTCGTCGATCCCGAACAGGTGCAGGTTGCCGCGCCAGATTCCCCAGAAGCGGTACTCGTCGCCGCGCACGAAGAAGCGGATCGGATGCCGCGCCGTGGTGTCGACTTCCTGCACCATGCGCAGGCTCACGGGGTCACGGGAGGTAACGTAGTCGTACACGAACGGGCGCAGGTGGAAGCGCCCGTCGGCGTCGAAGAAGCGCACCCGCTGCGGCGGCGCCAGAATGTACTTGATGTTGTAGCGGTCGGTGGCGTAGGGGGCGACGAACTCCACCAGCAGCGCGATCAGGTAGAGGATTGCCAGTACCGCCAAGCCCACCACCGCCGCCTTGTGCTGCAGGAACCGCCAGCGCATCAACTGCCACTGCGAGGCGGTCTCCGCGCTGCGGGAGGAGGCGGACTGGCCGGCGGCGGGCTGGCTCGCGGGGCCGCTCCGGCCCAGGTCGGGAGATGCCATGCGCGCGCTTCTCTCCTTTACACCGTCTGGCGGATGCGCGGGTCCAGCACCGCCAGCAGGACGTCCGACAGCAGCGTGCCGATCAGCGACAGTACGGTGAGCATCAACAGGAAGCTCCCGGCCAGGAACATGTCCTGCGTCAGCAGCGCGCCCAACATCAGCGGGCCGGTGGTGGGCAGACTCAGCACCACCGACACGATCGCGGCGCCGGAAAACAGCTCCGGCAGCACCCCGCCGATGCTGCTCACGAACGGGTTGATGGCGATGCGCACCGGGTACTTGGCGATCAGCTTGAGCTCGGTCAGGCCCTTGGCGCGCGCCGCGGTAACGTAGGGTTTGGCCAGCTCGTCGAGCAGGTTGGCGCGCAACGTGCGGATCAGGTCGGCGGTGCCGGCCGTGCCCAGCACCACCAGCGGCACCCACAGGTGGTTGATCAGGTCTCTCAGCTTGGCCAGGCTCCAGGGCGCGTTCTGGTATTCCGCCGAAAACAGGCCGCCCATGTTGATGTCAAAGTAGACGTAGCCCAGCCACATCAGCACCAGCGCCAGCAGGAAGTTGGGCGTGGCCTTGCCGAGGAAGCCGAAGAAGGTGAACAGGTAATCGGCGATCGAGTATTGATTGGTGGCCGAATAGATGCCGATCGGGAACGCCACGACCCAGGTGACCAGCAGGCTTCCCAGGGCAATCACCACCGTCCACGCCAGCCGCTCCCAGATCAGCGCCGACACCGGTTGCTTCCAGTAGAAGGAGCGCCCGAAGTCGCCGTCGAAGATGATGTTGGTAATCCAGCGGAAGTATTGCTCCCACATCGGGCGGTCGAGCCCGTAGCGCAGCTTGAGCGCCGCGATCACCGCCTCGTCCACCTCCTCGCCGCGCTCCGCCATCGCCATGATTTCGCTGGTCAGATAGTCGCCCGGCGGAAGCTGGATCAGCACGAAGGCGATCACGCTTATCGCCGCCAGCATCGGCACGAACAGCAGCAGCCGGCGAATCACGTAGGCGCCCATCAGGCCGCCCTCCGGCGTGCGGCGGCGCGTGCGCGGCGGCCCTTGGCGGGACGTGCGCGGCGGGTCTTGGCGGGCGGCCGGCGGATCACGGCGCCCATCAATCCACTCCTGCCAGGCTCAGGTCCGCGGAGCGGTGGCAGCGCACGGAATGCTCCTCCGCGGCCGCCTCCAGCGGCGGCGCCTGCGCCGAGCAGGGCGGCGCGGCGTAGTTGCAGCGCGGGTGAAAATAGCAGCCGGCGGGCGGCGCCGCCGGGTTGGCCACCTCGCCCGGCAGCACGATTTCCTCGTGCCGGTGGCGCGGGTCGGGGCGCGGCACCGCCGACAGCAACGCCTCGGTGTAGGGGTGGCGGGGATTGCGAAACAGGGCCGCGGTGGCGGCCACCTCCACCACCCGCCCGACGTACATCACCGCCACCCGGTCGCAGATGTGCTGCACCACGTTGAGCTGGTGGGCCACGAACAGGTAGGTGAGGCGGAACCGGTCCTGCAGATCCTGCAGCAGGTTGAGGATCTGCGCCTGGATCGACACGTCGAGCGCCGACACCGGCTCGTCGCACACCACGAATTGCGGGTTGAGCGCCAGCGCGCGGGCAATGCCAATGCGCTGCCGCTGCCCGCCGGAGAAGGCGTGCGGGTAGCGGCTCATGTACTCGCGCCGCAGGCCGACCACCTCCAGCGTGGCGGCTACCCGGTCGGCGCGCTCCTGTCCCCTTACGCCGGCGATGGTCAGCCCCTCGCCGACGATGTCGAGCAGCGTCATACGCGGGTTGAGGGAGTGGAACGGGTCTTGCAGGATCATCTGCGCGTGGCGCCGGAACACCTTGAGCCGCGGGCGGTCGAGGCGGAACACGTCCACCCACCCCAGATCCTGGTCGTTGAACCAGATCTCGCCGGCGGTGAGGTCGTAGCCGCGCAGCAGGCAGCGCCCGGTGGTGGACTTGCCGCAGCCGCTTTCGCCCACCAGCCCCAGGGTCTCGCCCTTGCGGATGGCAAAGTCGACGCCGTCGACCGCCTTGACCTGCCCCGCCACGCGCCCGAACAGCCCGCGCTGAATCGGAAAGTGCTTGCGCAGGCCGCGCACCTCCAGCAGCAGGTCTCCACCCTCGGGCGCCGCGCTCACCGCGCCGCCTCCGGCCATTGTGCCGCCGCCCGCCGCGCCGTTCACCGCACCCCTCACCGCGCCGCCGCCAACGGCGCGCCGCCGCCGCCCGGCACCGCGCCGCCCGCGCCCGCCGCGGCGTGCAAGTGGCAGGCGACGCCGCGCTGCGCGCCCCCCGCCGCCTCCTCTACCTCCGCCGCCAGCGGGCGGTAAACCGGCGCCTCGTTCTCGCAGCGGCCGCCGATTGCCTCCGGGCAGCGCGGATGAAACGGGCACCCCGGCGGCAGGTGGAACGGATCGGGCACCATGCCGGTGATCGACTGCAGCCGCGCCGGCGCGTCGCCGCCGAAACGCGGCACCGAGGCGAGCAGGGCGCGCAGGTAGGGATGCCGGGGATCGTGGAACAGGGAATCCACATCGGAATGCTCCACCACCTTGCCCAGGTACATCACCGCGGCGTGGTCGGCCATCTTGGCGATTACCCCCAGATCGTGGGTGATGAACATGATCGCCATGCCCAGATCGGCTTGCAGCCGCTTGAGCAGCCGCAGGATCTGCGCCTCGGTGGTGACGTCGAGGGCGGTGGTGGGCTCGTCGGCGATCAGCAGGCTGGGGCGCCCCACCAGCGCCATGGCGATAACGGCGCGCTGCCGCATGCCGCCGCTCAATTGGTGCGGGTAGGCGTCGAAGGTGCGCGCCGGCTCGGAAAACCCTACCCGCTGCAGCATGTCGAGCACCGCGGCGCGCGCCGCCTCCTTGCCGCCGGAACGGTGCAGCAAAGCCATCTCCAGGATCTGGTTGCCCACGCCGTACACCGGGCTCAGCGACGCCATCGGCTCCTGAAAGATCATGCCGATCTCGCCGCCGCGCACCTCACGGATGCGCTGGCCCTTGGGAGGCAGCGCCGCCAAGTCGAGCGCCTCCCCGCCCTCCTTGCCGTGCAGCAGGATGCGCCCCTCGACGATCTCCCCGGGCCGCGGCACGATGCGCAAAATCGACTGCGCGGTAACGCTCTTGCCGCATCCGCTCTCTCCCACCACGCCGAGCGTGCGGCCGCGGAAGATGGTCAGGTTCACGCCGTCGACCGAGCGCACGATCCCCTGGCGCAGCTTGAAGTGCGTCTTGAGGCCGGCGACCTCCAGCAGCACCTCGCCGCCGCCGCCGCCGGACGCACCGGGTCGGCCCTGCGCCGCGCGTCCGGTCACGGCGTAGGGCGCCCGGCGGGCGCGCGGCACGCGCGGCCTACTGGTCAATCCACAGCATCTCGATGATCCACCAGCCGGAGTCGGTGTCGGGGTCGCGCACGTTCATGACGCTGTCGTCAATGGCGCTCACCACCACCGCGTGGCTGATGCTCGGCGGCGAGCCGGTAACCACGTTGTACCAGATGTTCTCGTCGTTGATGCGCACCATCTGCTTGCCCAATTCGACGTACTCCTCGGTGCCCATCGCCGTGGCGCGCCACTCGTCGAGGATGGCGAACAGCTCCTTGATCTGCTCGGGCGGCTCCTCGCCCAGCTCGCCGCCGCTGTCCCACCAGTCGTGCCACGCCATGCCGCCGAGCGCGCAGCAGGTGCGCCAGTGCCACGGCGGTACCAGGCGGATCGGGTAGATGGCGTGGCTCACCGACTCCGGCGGCCCGCCGGCGCCCCAGGTGCCGATGTCGAGGTCGTTGGCCAGCAGATGCTGGGCGTAGAGCGCTTGGTCAACCTGCTTGAACTTGACCTCCACGCCCACCTTGGACCAGTAGCGGACGATGAACTCCCACTCGGCGGGGCGGTGGCCCTCCTGACCGATCTCGGTGTTGAGGATCAGCGGCGCGCCGTCGGGGCGCATCCGGTGGGTGCGGTCGGCGTTCCACTCCAGCCCCATCTCGTCAAGGAGACTGTTGGCCAGATCGACGTCGTGCTCCAGGTACTTGCGCCCGAACGACTCGTCGTAAAAGCTCCAGTCGGCCGGCGGCGCCGCCTGCCGCGGCTCGGTGAGCCCCAGGTTGAACACCTCGGCGAACTCCACGCGGTTGATGGCGTGGGAGAGGGCGCGGCGGAAGCGCAGGTCGTTGAAGATTTCGCGCAGCACCGGGTCCTTGCTGGTGTAGTTGTAGGCCCAACTCACGCTGCCGCCCCACAGCAGGCCGGGGAACATGCGCACCGTATAACCGGCCTTGTCGGCGTTCTCGACCAGCAGCGGAAAGCTTGCCAGATCGGCCCAGGCGCCGCCCATGTTGTACTCGCCGGAAATCGCCTTGGCCTCCAGAATCTCGCGGCTGCCGAGCAGGATCACCTCGTAGTAATCGACGTAGGGAAGCTGCTGGCCGGTGGGGTCCACCTTCCAGTAGTAGGGATTGCGCGGCGACAGGCGGTTGCCCACCGAATCGGGCTTGGCCGGAGCGAAGGGGCCGAACATCGGGCGCTCTCCGGCGTAGACCGTGCCCCAGTTGTCGTCGTGACGCGCCAGGAACGCCTCGAACCACTCGGCGAACCCTTCCGCGTCCGCCTCCTTGGCGGCGTCGGCGTTGTAATCGACGTGCCAGCGCTGCATGTAGTGCTTGGGGCTCCACGGCGTGAGGCGGTCCATCTGATCGGCGATTGCCAAGTAGGGCTCGGCGTACTCGAAGCTGAAGGTGTAGTCGTCGATGACGTTGACCTGCATGACGTTGCCGTCCGGCGCGAAGTAGTTGGGGATCTTGGCGGTGAGCGATTCATTGAGCATGACGTCGTTCCACCAGAACTCCACGTCTTCGGTGGTGAGCAACTCGCCGTCCGACCAGCGCACGCCCTCGCGCAGGTGCACGGTCATGGTGGTGAAGTCGTCCGACACCTCCCACGACTCGGCGATGTCGGGGGTAAAGCTGCGGCTGGCGATGTCGAAGAAGGCCAGGCCCTCGCTGCGGAACCCGCCGCCATCGCCCCATTCGGCGCCGAACGAGTCGCCGTTCGGGTTGAGCCCGGTTACCGTGAGCGTGCCGCCGTAGCGGCCGACGGTCTCGCCGGCTTCGGCCAGCGGCTCCAGCACCAGCGGGCGCACCGGCAGCCGTTCGTCGACCGGCGGCAGTTCGCCGTTCGCCACCAGTTGCGCCAGCAGCGGCGACTCCCGGTAGGTGCCGGTCGCGGCCATGACCGCGGCGCCGCTCTCCTCCTGCTCCGCGGCCGGCTCCGCGTCGCCGCCCGCGAAGGCGGCTGCCGGCAGCCAGATTGCCAGTACCAATCCCAGCACTGCTTTCCTCGTCATCATCAGACCTGATCTCCTTTGTGCGCCGGCCCCCCGGCGGCGGCGGCATAACGTTGCGCCTGCAGTTGCCGCCGGGGCGCGAGCGGCGTAGCGATTCGTAAGAATGCCTGAGCAACGTTCCACGTCCGCCGGCCGCTGTCAACCGCACGTGGCTGGCTGGGCAGCCCGCCCGCCGCGTGCCCGTCCGCCAGCCGCCCGCGCGTTCTGCCGGCCCGCCGCGTGCGGCCGTGTGCTGCCGCGGTCCTCTCCGGCCGCGTGCTGCCGCCGCCCCGCCGGCCCGCCCCGCCGCCCAGCCCGACGCCGTGACGCGCGTTGACCGGGCGCTGCCGCGCCGGTAGGTTGGCGGGCGGGCGGCGTAGCGTGAGCACAATCCGGGATCAGCATCGACCGAGCTATCATCACCTGCCGGCGGAGGGGCTGCTGTGGGACCCGTGCGCGGCGGTGTTTCGCAACGGCCGCTACCACCTGTTCTACCTGCACGACTCGTGGGCCGCAGCCGGGCCGTCGCGGCGTTCCGACGGCTACAACTACAAGGCGTGGGCGCACGTCTCAAGCGGTGACTTGGTGCACTGGGAGCGGCACCCCGACGCCCTGGCGCGCGGCCAGACCGGCAACCTGTTCACCTGGAACGGGACTCTGGCGATCGTGTTTCCCCATCCGGACGGCGGCGGCGCCAGTTGCTTCGCCGGCAACCCGGAAGGCGACCTGGAGCGCTGGCGGTTCGACCCGCGGGCCGCGGTGCTGCGCCATCCGGTGCAGGGCGACTCGCTGTACCCGAGCAGCAACGACGTAACCGCCTGGCAGGAAGGCGAGTGGTGCTACCTGCTCACCGGCACCCGCGACCGGCGCCGCGGCGGCGACGCCCTGCACCTGTTTCGCAGCCGCAACCCGCTGGCTCCGGCCGCCCGCGCGGGCGGCGCCGGGGCCGGCGGCGGCGCGGGCTGGGAGTACCTGCACCAGTTCTACCGCTCGCGGCGCGAGTGGACGGCCGCCGGCGACGATTGTTCCTGCCCCGACTTCTTCCGTATCGGCCCCGAGGAGGCGGCGACGTGGATGCTGCTGCACTTCTGCCACAACGCGCCCGGCGGCAGCCGCTACTACCTGGGCAGCTACCGCGACCGGCGCTTCGAGCCGCGCAGCTTCCACCGCATCAACTGGCCCGGCGGCAACCTGCACGCGCCGCGCACCCTGCTCGACGGCCGGGGCCGCCGCATCATGTTCGCCAATCTCAACGAGCGCCGCCCGCCGGATGAGTTGGTCGCTGCCGGCTGGAGCGGCTGCCTGAGCCTGCCGGTCGAGCTGACCCTCGACCCCGGCGGCGAGTTCGTTCGCTTCGCCCCGGTCACCGAGCTGGAGGCGCTACGGCGCCGGGTGAGCGAGCGCACCGAGCTCGTGCTTGCGTCGCCGGCCCCGAACGCCGGCGACCCGGCGGGCTCCGCCACCGGTGCGCTCGCCGCCGCCACGCCCGCCGCCGGCCAGCCTACGCCCGCAGCCACCGGTCTGCCGGCGCCCACCACGCCGGCCACCGGCCCGCCCACCGCCGGCGGGGCCGAGGTGGAGGTGCCGCTGCCGGAAGTGAGCGGCGACGCTCTGGAGATCGAGTTGCAGATCACCGCCGGCAGCGCCGCCGCCTGCGGCGTCAAGGTGCGCTGCTCCCCGGACGGCGCCGAGGAAACCGTCGTGGCGCTCAACGCCGCGGCGCGCGCGGTGGAGATCGACTTCGGCAAAGCGACCTTGCGTACCGATCTCTCCTTCGCCCGTTGGGACGCAAAGCTGGCGCGGCCGGTGCAGAGCGCGCCGCTGCAGTTCGACCCCGCCCGCCCGGTGACGCTACGGGTGTTCGTCGACCACTCGGTAGTGGAAGTGTTCGCCGGCGCGGGCGCCGGGGCCGGGCCGTTCGAACGCTACCTCGCCCAGCGCATCTATCCCACGCGCCCCGACGCGCTGGGAGTAAAGCTGTTCAGCCGCGGCGGCCGCGCCGTAGCCCACCGTATCCGTGCTTGGCCCCTGCGCCCGCCTGAGCAGGTCCCATCGCCAAGTGTGGTAGGATCGCCCCACACGGAATTTGAGGAGGTACGTCCTTGAGCACTGATGAACAGGTTGACGACATCGATGAATCGCTCGAGGCAACGCCCTACGACTACTCCATCTCGTCGTACGGAGCGGACTACCCGGTCGATTCCCTCGTAAAGCGAATAGCGTCCGGCGACATCGTGGTTCCTTACTTCAGCCGGGCACCGGACGACAGCTCGGATGCCGTCGGCTTCCAGCGTGATTTCGTGTGGCCGCGCTCCACGTCCGATCGGTTTATCGAGTCGCTGTTGCTTGGATTGCCGGTGCCCGGCATCTTTCTGGTCAGGGAACAGTCTGGCCGTCTTCTGGTCCTGGACGGGCTACAAAGGTTGCACACGCTCAGTGCGTTCTATACCGGCTCAATCGAAGATCAAGAGTACCGACTGCGCTACGTCGAGGACCGTTTTCGGGGCCAGAGCTACCACGATCTAGACCCGGAGGATCGCCGTCGCCTGGACGACAGCATCATTCATGCGACGGTGATTCGGCAGGACGTTCCGACCGATGACCAGAGCAGCGTCTACATGGTTTTTGAGCGGCTCAACACCGGTGGTATGAATCTTCAACCGCAGGAAATCCGCGTCGCTCTCTATCATGGCGAATTCGTGCGCGTGCTCAAGGAGCTGAACGAGCGTCCCGCCTGGCGACGCCTGTACCGTAAGCGCTCGCGCCACTTCAAGGACATGGAGATGATTCTCCGATTCTTCGCGCTTCATTATGATGGAGCCAGGTACCAGAGTCCTATGAAGGAGTTTCTGAATCGCTACATGGCCGGAAACAGGGACTTGGCGCGGCATCCGAAGAGCGAATTGGCGCGCCTCTTCGACGCCACTACAACCGTACTTGATCAGGCGTTAGGAGTTCGTTCCGTTCGTCCGATGAGAGCCGTGAACGCGGCGGTATTGGATTCTCTGATGGCCGGAATCGCGTGTCGGATTGACGCTGGCCCGATCAGCAATTTTGAGCAAGTCAGCGAGGCATATGGCGAATTGATGACGAACCGGCGCTACCGGAGCGCAGTCGACACCGGCACCTCACTACAGGAATCCAATGTCAAGACGCGACTCGAGTTGGCAACGAAGGCGTTCGCCAGCGTGCAATGAGAGGACGAGCGGCGGTTGCCAGACAGCGCCGGAAACTTGACATCACGTTTTCGCGTGCTAGAGGTCTCGCCGCCGCGCCCGAGCTGCATTCCGACTTTGCGCGGTATCTGTGTGTCAGGGTGTCCGGCTTCGTGGAGCAGGCGACGATCGCCTTGCTAGTCGAGTTCGTCAGGGAGCGTTCGGATGAGAGGGTAGTGCGTCACGTAGAGGGGAACGTTCGGCGACTGTCCAACCTCAATGCGCAGCGCCTGATTGACGTCGTCGGCGCCTTGGACCGGGAGTGGAGGCGTGAACTGGAGGCGTTTATCGTCGGCGAGTACAAGGACGCACTCGATGCGATTGTCAGGCTGCGCAACGAGGTGGCTCATGGTCGCGATGTCAACGTGTCGTGGTCCCACGTGAACGACCATTACACGCGCGTCAAGAGGATCATCGACCGAGTGGCCGATTTATTGGTCCCCCGGCAATCCCGCGGCGTGCCTGAAAGACCGCGCACCACAGTCTTAACTCCAGCCGGCGAAGTAGTTCATGTCCTTGTCGAACTGATCGAAAAAGCCGTCCGGCCAATCGTGCATGTTGCCATTACGGTCAAGCATTACCTGTTGCACCTGTGCGGCGCTTACGTCGTCATCGCTGCGCGGCCGGAAGAAGTGAATGGCCATGTCATCAGGGCACAAAAGGCTTTGCTTGACCGCGCGCCGGATGCCGTTCAACACGTGGTCGCTGTGCGTCTCCAGAATCACCTGTACACCGGCGGCGGCGACTTCGGCGAGGAACTCGCCCACGCGGGCTTGGCCGGCCGGATGGAGATTGGCCTCCGGATTCTCGATCAACAGCAGGCGATCCTCAGCCGCCGACAATGCGGCAACGACGATCGGAAGTACCTGCACCAACCCGTCGCCGGTGTGGACGGCCCGACTAAAGTCCATGCTCCCGGACGTTCGGGTACGGAGAGTAACCGCGTCCGCCGCCGGAACCCTCTCGACGACGAACTCGCAGCCGGGAAAGAACCTGTCCATGCGAGCTTGAGCTTGACGTAGCAACGTAGGCGCGGTGCCGTCGGTGGCCAAGCCCTTCAGGACACGCTCTTCAGCGCGGGAATAGAGAACGCTTAGGGTGTATTGACCCTGTGGCCCGACGCCCGACAATTGGCGCCGGTCCTCCAACGGGCAGATCTCGCGCGGACCCAACCGTTGCGCGCCAAGGTACGTGAGTTGGCGCAGGCGGTCTGCCAGAGACCTCGCTTTCCCAACAGAAAGCGTATCGCGAGGCAGCAGGTAGTGAAGCGGACTTGATCCGACGGCCTCTCCGTCGGCGCCATCAGCGAACTCCATCCGAACGATCTTCACGGCCACGAAAGTGTCGCGGAGTTCACCCCCGAATTCCCACTGCACGTACGATCCGTCGTGTTCCAGAAGCGAGATCCCGAACGCCCGGCGTCCATGAATCTGATTGATCACGTCGCCCGCGGTGCCCAGACGAATGGTGTTTCCGTTCAGCAAGATGTTCGACGAGCACTCGTGTTCGCGCATCGCTTGGTGAAGGAGCACCAGCGCCTGGATGACCGACGACTTGCCCGACGCATTGGCGCCGGAAAGGAGCGTCAGCCGGCGTAACGGAAGCTTCAACAGTGGGAAGCACTTGAAGTCACGAAGGTCGATTCGAGTAAGCACTTGAGGCCTCCGGTCAGTGGGGGAGGTAGGAGTCGTGGAGCTGTTCGGCGGCTGCTCCGGTGGCGATCCAGCGGTCGATTTGGGCGTGGTCGTGGCCGAGTTCGCGGAGGAGGGCGCGGGTGTCGCTGCCCACCTTGGGCATGGGGGCGCCTATCCGCAGGCGGCTGTTGGCGAAGCGGGCGTAGGTGGGGGCCGGGGTATCCGCGGGGCTGCCGACCGGGTGGTCGAGCAGGCGGATTACCGAGATGGAGGGGCCTTCGCTCCACTCCCGGCGCTGCTCGTCGGTGAGTTCGCGCAGGCCGGCGCGGCGCACGTCTTCGATGCTGTGCACGCGGTGGCAGCCGAAGCCGGCGGCGTTGAACGCCCCCTCCCAATATGCCACGGGCCGCGCGCCGATGGCGGCTTGCAGGGCCGCGATTGGCGCCGCATCGTCACCGGCATCGACCGGCGCCGCCGCCAGCTCCGGAATCTCCCGCAGCCGCGGCAGGTCTTCCGTCAAGCCGGTAAGCACCAACCAGCCGTCGGCGGCGCGGTAGAGGTGTGCCAGGGCGTGGACGCCAAGCGCCTCCTGGCCTTGCGGGCCATCGTCGGGCTGGCAGTCCGCGGCGGACCACGCGAACGGCGCCTGCACCAGTTGCGCGCCCTGGGCCAGCGAGGTGAGCACCAGGTCGCCGCCGCCGGCGCGCTTGCGGCGCAGCAGGGCAAGGGCGATGCCGTAGGTGCCGGAGTAGCCGGTGAGGTAGTCGATGCAGGAGGCGAAGCCGTGCAGCTCGGGGCGCGCGCCCGGCCCCCCGTAGCGGCTCATGATGCCGGTGGCCGCCTGCAGCACCGGATCGAAGCCGGGCAGATCGGTCCACGGTCCGCGCCGCGGCCCATTGAACGCCGTCAGGTTGAGATAGACGATCTCCGGGTTGAAGCGGGCCACGCTGGCGTAGTCGATGCCCAACCGTTCGGCCACGCCGGGGCGGAAGTTGTGCACGATCACGTCCGCGGCGCCGGCCAACTGCTCGAACACCTGCTTGCCCGCCGCCTGTTTGAGATCCAGGATCATGCTGCGCTTGCCCTGGCTCACTTCGATATGCGCCATGCAGGTAGTGAACGGGCCGAAGTAGGGGTCGGGCGCATCGATCTTGATTACCTCCGCGCCGTACTCGGCCAGGGTGCGGGCACAACAAGGGCCGGCCAGTACCGTGGACAGGTCGAGCACCTTGAGCCCGTCCAGAATCTGCCGCGCCGACGCCGACCCGGCGCCGTTCGCGCTCCCCGCGCTCCGGGAGCTGCCGGCGCTCCCGCCCGCCCCCGCGCCGCCGGCGGCTGCCGGCCACGCCCGCAGCAACTCGGCGAGATTGCCCGGCCGGGCCGGGCGCGGCGTGAGCCAGCGCTCGCCGGTGCGCCCCAGGGAGGTCTGCACGCCGAGTTGGCGCAGCGCGCCGTGCACCGGATCATCAACCGACACGGTGAGCGCCGCGGCGTCCGTCTCCGGCGCCTGCAGCCACTCACGGGTGGTGCGGTGGACGCTGAACGGCACCCCGAAGCGGCGCATGACCGGCGTCCACTCGGCTGCCGGCTTCTGCCGGAACGCGGCCGCCATCCGCTCGCGGAGCTTCACCTTCAACTCCCGCGACATTCCGTCCACGTCTTGGACGTTGTTGGTGCGGGTGAGATCGGGGTAGGGCGCTACGTCGACCATGCCGTCGGCGATCAGTTCGTCATAGATTCCCAGCGCCTTGAGGAGCTGCGCGGCGTGGCGGCGGTTGCCGCCGGCGAGCAGGAACACCCAGCCGCCGTCGCCGGCCTGGTAGCTGTCGAACATCGGCGGTTGGGCGGGGCGCAACCGGTCGATCAGCCGCCGCCGTTCGGCCGCGTCGGCGCTCCGCATCCGTTCGCGGAGGGCGTCGTTGGCGGGGTTGGGGCGCTTGCCGTAGCGCGCCGGCGTGTTCCCGACCCGCAGCAGGAAGGCGCCCATCGCCGACATGGCGGCTCCGGCCAGCGGCACTTCGATTACCTCGCCGCGGCCGCTGTCTTCGCGGGCGTAGAGCGCCAGGGTAACCGCCAGGGCGCCGTGGATCGCGCCGTAAGCGGAGGCCAGCGGAATCGGCGTGTACAGAGGCGGCGCCTGCAGCTCGCGGCGGATGGCGTTCAGGTCGGTGAACACCCCCGTGGCCGCGCTGAGGACGCCTTCAAAGGCGCGGACCGAAGCGCGCTCCTCACCGGCTCCGAAACCGGGCAGGGAGAGGTACACCAGGCGCGGATTGGCGGCCACCAGGGCGGCGGCGCCCAGGCCCAGGCGCTCCATCACTCCGGGACGGAAGTTCTCGATCACCACGTCCGCCGCCCGTATTAGTTGCAGCGCGGCGCCGCGCCCGGCCGCGCTCTTCAAGTCCAGCTCCAGGGTCCGCTTGCCGCGGTTGAACACGGCTCCGGCAGGCGTGGCGCAATCCGGGCGTCCGGGGCGCGCCACCTTGATCACCTCCGCGCCCTGGTCGGCCAGCAGCATCCCGGCCAGCGGTCCGGCCAGGTAGTGGCCGAAGTCGATAACGCGAAAACCTGTCAGCGGCGGCCGATCGCCGTTCGATTCCGTCACGACTGCGGAGCATAGCCGCCCGGAGCGCAGGTGTCGAGGAGCCCGGTGTGTGCGCGCGGTAGCCGTGCTTCAATGCCGCCGCCGGCTGCCGCGCCGCGGTTACGCGGCGTCAGCAGGCGCGCTACGCGCGGCCGGCGGCCCTACCCCCTCGCCGGCGGCGCCACGGCAGCGCTATGCATCAATTCCCAGCTCCTTATAGGCGTCGCGCAGAAAGCCGTACAGCAGCCGCCGCACCGTCTGGTTCGGGATGGCCAGCCGCGGCGTCTCGGCGCTCACGCCGCGGATGCTCAGCAGGCCGAAGTAGTGCATCAGCGACAGGAAGTTCTGCCGCTCGGCCAGCCGCGCCAGCGGAAAGCTGCTCACGATCTCGCTGTCGGCCTGCCCCACGGCGATCACCTCGCGCAGCAGGTCGAAGTTGCCGCTCAACCCCGGCGCGTCGATCTGGCGCCCGACGATGAGCAGGTGGCGCAGCTTGTCGTAGTCGGTGCTCACGTTGTCGTCGATCAGGTTGCGGGGTCCCGGCTTGTTGGGCAGCGAGTGCTGCAGGTAGTAGAGCACCATGTCGGTGTTGTAGACGACGCCGGCGGCGTCTTCGGCGAAGCGGTAGCCGTCGTACCACTCGCGCATGGTGTCGACCGCCGCGTCGGGGTCCTGGTTGAAGACGCCGAGATCGCGGTAGGTCTCGATCATGCCGCGCACCTCGTCCTCGGTGAAGCCAAGCAGTTCGTTGAACTGGGGCCGCAGGCTGACGTTGGAGCCGATGTTGAAGCCGCTGGTGACGTCGTCCATGGCGAGCGGCGAGACGCCGGTGATAAACAGCCGCTCGATGCTGCCGTTCCCGGCGCCGGCCTTGAGCCGGGCGAAGAAGCTGCGGTAGAAGCCGCCGCCGTGGGTAAAGGAGTGATACGCCTCAGTATACCCTGCCGGCGTCCTGGGTGGGAACCGAGGCGAGGTCGAACACGGTGTTGGTGAGCCAGCGCTTGAAGCTGTCGTTGTCCATGAACTGCTTGAAGAGCTGGGTGTCGTCGCGCATCACGGCGGTCATAACCCGCAGCAGCGCGCCGTCGTGCTCGATGCGGGCGTTCTGCGGGTCGGAGTTGCGCTGCGCGTTGCGGAAGGCGGCGTCCGCGGCCACGCGGTCGGGAATGGTCTCGGTGATGAGTTGGCGCACGCGGTCGGCGTCCTCCCAGTGGATGTCGCCAAACAGGTCGTTGAAGGCGCGCAGGATGTTGGAGAGGCGGTCGACTTCCGGTTCGGGCCGGTGGCCGCCGCCGGCAGCCGGAACCGGCTCGATCTCGGCGTCGCGGTCCGGCAGCAGGAGCTGCTGCCGCGCCTGCTTCTCGGCGCGGTAGCTGTCGAGGTCGATGGCGTCCAGGATGCCCTTGGCCAAGTCGTCTTCCGCGGGCGCCGGCAGCTTCGGCACCAGAAAGTTGAGGAAGATCGAGCGCTGCTCCCAGCCGGCGTCGGTATACGGCAGCACCGACGACAGAAACGCGTAGGCGCGGATGAAGCCCTTGGCGGCGCCCTTGAAGGCGACCTGCCCGTCTTCGTCCAGGTCACGCCGGTAGACCGCGGCGCACTCGTCCAGGATCGGATCGAGGCGGTCGCGCTCGGCGCCGCTCAGCAAGCGCCGCGCGAACTCCTCGACCTGCTCCTCGGAATAGACTTGGGCGCGGTCCAGGTCGGCCTGCAGATCGTGCAGCCGGTCGGGGTCGGTTTCGTCGGCCAGGATCGTGGCCCGGTAGTAGCCGGCGAAGGCGTCGCGGATGGTGTCGGCGTCGTTGCTGAAGTCGAGCACGAAGACGTCGTGCTTGCCGGGATGCGCGCGGTTGAGGCGCGACAGGGTCTGCACCGCCTTGATGCCGGACAGCGGCTTGTCCACGTACATGGTGTGCAGCAGCGGCTCGTCGTAGCCGGTCTGGAACTTGTCGGCGCACACCAGGAAGCGGTAGGCCGGCTCCTCACGGAAGCGATCGGCGATGCGCGCCGACGGCAGCCCGTTCAGCGCCGCCTCGGTCACCGTTGCGCCGCCGTATTCGTGCTCGCCGGAGAAGGCGACGAGCGCCCGGTACGCGCTCTTGCGCGCCATGAGATAGGCGCGGATGGCGTGGAAGTACTGGATGGCGCGCTCGATGCCGGCGGTCACCACCATCGCCCGCGCCGCCCCGCCGATCTTGCGCTGCGCCAGCACCTGATCGTGAAAGTGATCGACCATGATCTCCGCCTTGAGGCGAATCGCGTGCTCGCTCCCTTCCACGAAGCGGCGCAGCTTCCGTTGCGCCTTGCGGGCGTCGAACTCCGGGTCGTCGGGCACCGTCTTGGCCAACCGGTAGTAGCTGGCCACCGGCGTGTAGTGGGCCAGCACGTCGAGGATGAATCCCTCCTGAATCGCCTGCTTCATGGTGTAGTTGTGGAAGGCGTGATGGCGCACCGCGCCGTCCGGCTGCGGGTCGGGAGCGCCGAAGATTTCCAGCGTCTTGTTCTTGGGCGTGGCGGTGAACGCGAAGTAGCTGGCGTTGGCGAGCAGCCGCCGCGACTCCATCAGTCGGTTGATCCGGTCCTCGAAGGTTTCTTCCTCACCCGCTGCGGGCGCCGCGCCCTCTTTCGAGAGAGATTGCGTCATGGCCGCGCTGGTGCGGCCGCCTTGGCTGGAGTGCGCCTCGTCGATGATGATGGCGAAGCGCCGGCCGCGCTGCTCGTCGCCGATCTCGTCCAGAATGAACGGGAACTTCTGCACCGTGGAGATGATGATCTTCTTGCCCCCCTCGATGAAGCGGCGCAGGTCACCGGCGCGTTCGGCGTGGCCGACGGTGGCCCCGACCTGCGCGTATTGGCGGATGGTGCCGCGGATCTGCCGGTCCAGGATGCGGCGGTCGGTGACCACGATGATCGAGTCGAAGACCGGGGCGCCGCCGCGGGCCAAGCCGATCAGTTGATGCGCCAGCCAAGCGATGGAGTTGCTCTTGCCGCTGCCGGCGGAGTGCTGGATCAGGTAACGCCGGCCCGCGCCGTGGGCGGCGGCGTCGGCGAGCAGGCGGCGCACCACTTCAAGCTGATGGTAACGCGGCCAGACCTGGGTGCGGTGCGTGTGCCCGGTCTTGGCGTCCCTGGACGCGACCACCTGCGCGTAGTGCTCCAGGATGTCGGTGAGGCTGCGGCGCTGCAGCACCTTCCGCCACAGGTAGTCGATCGCCAGTCCGTCCGGATTGGGCGGGTTGCCGGCGCCGTCGTTCCAGCCGCGGTTGAAGGGCAGGAACCACGATCCCTTGCCGGTGAGATGGGTGCAGAAACGCACCTCGCGCTCGTCGGCGGCGAAGTGCGCCACGCAGCGGCCGAACTCGAAGAGCCGCTCGCGCGGGTTGCGGTCGCGCCGGTACTGGAGCACCGCGTCGGCGACGGTCTGCTTGGTCAGGTTGTTCTTCAACTCGAAGGTGAAGACCGGCAGCCCGTTGATGAACAGCCCCAGGTCGAGCGCCCGCTGCGCCTCGCTGCTGCTGTAGCGGAGCTGGCGGGTCACGGTAAAGCGGTTCTGCTCGAACCGTTTCTGCGCCGCCCGGTTGCCGGGCGACGGCGCGCCGTAGAACAGGTCCAGGCGCCGCGCGCCGTGCTTGACGCCGCGGCGCAGCACGTCGATGGTGCCGCGCCTTGCGACCTCGTTTTGCAGACGCGCCAGGAAGCGGCGGCGCACGGGTCCGTCCTGCCCCAGCTTGAGCGCCTCGGCCGTCGCCGGCTGCGTGTCCCACAGAAAAGCGGCGAGCTGCACCAGATCGACGCAGTGCTCGCGGTCGTAGTCGTGGAAGTTGCCGGCGCTCCAACCCGCCGCGCCGTACCTGGGCGTCGTCTCGCCGATGGTCCCCGCCTCCGGCGGGTCGCACGGCTCCCCGGTCAGCCCGATGCAGATCAGCCGCTCCAGCCCCCGCTCCGAAGTATCGGTAACGCTATCCATCCGCCGTCTCAGCCGACTACGTCCAGCTTGACCGCTTCCATCAATCTCGGCTTGCCATCGACGTGCTGCTCATAGCGACCGTGGACACGGACCTCTCGGTCCAATATCTCACGCTCGCTCCCGACACTCTCCTTCGGGTAGATGCACCGTATCGAGCCTCCGTCGATCTCCTTGACGTGGCGAATCTCCAGGCGCCCGGCATCCAGGTCGATCGCCCGCACGGTACCGGTAAAGGTGGCAGCGTTTCGTACTTTGACAGGTTGCGCCACAGCTTTGCGAAGTACGTTGCGAGATTCGGCGGTAAGAGGAATCCCCTCCTTGGCCGGAACATCAGGCTGAAAGAGTATCAGCTTATCCACCCTGCTCCGCGATGTTGGCGCCAGCTTGCTGGCGGCGACCAATACGGTATCACGAACTGCGGGATCCGAGATCTCCTCCTCTATCGAATCGTCTACGCGATCGGCGCGTACATACCGTGCGACTACGGCAACGCGTCCCACCGCTTCCTTGACGGCATCCAGAACGGGGTCCGGCAGAGCCGGAAGCTCACTCTGCTTGCCCTCGTCAAATTCCTCGTCCCTGTTGGACGGAATGGAAACACCGATGACAAGGCTTCCCCTGGCAATTCCCGTGAGCAGAGGGTCGAGACTGTCCGGCCACGGAAGGTCGCTGTTGAGACCGGCTATCGCCTTCGCGATAATCCGAATCTGATCTCGAAGTCCCGACACGACGGAGGTGACGACTTTAGCCGGTGTGCTCGTCTCTGAAATCGACGCCCCTTCGAAGCGCGCGACGAGGTCCGATGCGTCAATGAGATGAGCAAGCGGAAACTCCTCGCGGTAGAGCTGATTCAGTAAATCAAAATACGGGCGATCCGCTCCGTCCAACGAAATATCGTTTCTACGGGCAAGAGATCGTAGCGTAACTATCTGATCAAAAATGATCGCAGCCTTCTTCTCGACCAGACGGACCCATGATGATTCAGCCATTAGTCAACCGCAGTATACCCTTGGCATGCTTGTCTGTCAATCCCCGGTGCGCGAGCTTCGGACCCTAGGCGAACCATCATCGTATGTATCGTATGTCAATGAAATGTCGCGGTCTCAGTCCAGGTTGACCGCCCGGCCGTGCGTTGTGGAGGCGCTTAGGATTGTTGCAAATTCGTCCGGCCGTGACCAGCGCGACACAGTGGACACCGACTCAATCAATCGAAAGTCTTTATCGTCCCAAGCATAGGAGGAGTCATCAAACAGCGAGACAAACGTCGGAGCTTTCGGAGCTTCCGCTAGGTGGTGTAGATCGTGCCACACCGCCAGCACGCGCTCCGATGCCCGATGCGCTGTCGCCCGATTTTTCGTACTCAACACCTGCACGAGAGAATTGCGCGCCTTCGTCCACACTCGGAAATGGATTTTCCAAGTGCGCCCGGATTGGCCAGTCAGCATCTGAGCACGCCCAAATCGGTAATGCCGCCTAGTCAGGAAATCGGCTACGTCGTCCGTTATCGACGGGACAGCTCGTGGTCGCAGTGTGAACCACAGATCGGACACCCGTAGCGCAGCTTGCGCAACGCGCATGACCGTCGCGGCCAATTGATCGCCCGATCGACAGTGCGCTTGAAGCATCCCGCGGTAAAACTCAATCCCGAGCGTCATGCACACGTCGCCAATAAGTTGATTCTGTTTGGAAGTACGGCGTAGCGCTACGGACTGCATACGCAGCCAGCCAGTCGCCACGGCAAGATCGGTAACCGTGATTACATCTCCATCGATCCTGCAAAATACGTCAATGCAATCACCATCAGGGAATAGATACGGCGTGTTAATCTGGAGATAATCGCCCCGTTTCGAGCACGTGAACAGAGGTCCGATACCCGTCTGGAGGTCCGTCCACAGCCTGCTCAACTCCATCGGTGTCAGCTCCCCTTGAATATCGGCATCATTACACCTTCGTGACGAATACGTGCCTCGGCGCAGAACTCCTTCCAGACCGCAATCGGATCGGAGGCGCTTGACGTTATGTCGTCGGGAACGTACGCTTCCTTGTCCTGGTTCTGTTCCGACCAGCTATGCTTGTGCTTCTTACCGACCGGTATTCGCCCCGAATTGTGGTGGTTTGTGCCCAGATCAAGCCCGTAGATACGGCCAATGGCTGGCTGGATGAGGGCGAAAGTCAACTTTCCGGCGTTCATATTACAATAGCCTTGGACGAACATCGGTCGCCCACTCCTTGACTCGACGTCGATCCGAAATTCATGCCCCGGCGAATGATCTTCGTCCTTCTTCCACCTAATAGGGCCACGCACGACCTTCTCGTCGCTCAGGATGGAGCGAAACTCATCATCGGTCAACAGTACTGAGGTCCCGTCCCTGCAAGCAGGCCCGGTGCCTCCTCCCGGAGGACGGCCGCCTGTACGCAGGCCTCATTCGATGCCAGCATATACGCCTTCTCCATCTGCGCCGGCGGCCGTCGTCCTCGCCACAGTCGATTCTGCGCATACTGACTCGGATCCGGTCCTTACGTCAACCCCACCCGTGACGGCGTCCGCGATCACGCGAGAGGAAAGCTCCCGGACGAGGCGGATGAGTCGTGACGCCGGATCATGATAAGCGCAGCCTTCTTCTCGACCAGACGGACCCATGATGATTCAGCCATCGTTCGACCTCAGTAACCACAGTATACCCTGCCGTGTATTGCTAGTCAACCCCTCCCGTATTGATGACATCCCGAGGGAGCCCCGGCCGGATTTATCAACCGCACTGCAGCCCGTCCATGCTTTGGAGCTATCGGAGTCACCGGCTGTCCCCGGCCGCTTGGCAATGGCTCGCCGGAACCGGACCCTTCGCCGGGCTTTTCTGGGACAGATAAAGGCCGCGCCCGGTCGTCCGTTCGGTCCGGTCCACGGCCGGCTCCCGGTGGACAAGCTCAGCACCCGCAACTCGGCCAGACTTCGGCACCGAATTTCGATGCCACGCCGAGCGCCCGTCGTTTCCCGGCTGAGTCGCGAACGCCGAAGCCCCGTAGACAACGCCCGACCTTCGGTCGACGAAGTTCGTCCGACAGCACCGACGGCACGTCGAGCTTGGCTACCAACACCTGCACCTGCCGCCTATCCGAGTGCCGCCGTCACGATACGCCATGATCCGATTTAGGTTGTGCATGGACGCCCCATCGCGCGTCCAGTTTACCCGTTACAAGATCAGCGACGAGCCGGTCACGGTACTCGCTGACGAACTCGACTTGGCGCACGGCACCCGCTCGCCTCTTCACTAGCGCAGATAATCGGTCCTCGAGAAAGCGAGCGATATCCATCTGTTCCCTATGTGGCGGAACGGTGACTCGAATCTCTCGCACATCCCGCTCGCTGACAGCAGGCACGGGGCCAGGCTTTGCCAACCCTCCGAGATCTATACAGCTCAAGAGGTGAAAAACATACCCAGGGTCAGCGCCCGTAACCGTACAACCCATCAGGTTATTGTCGATGCATGTATCGCGGACGATAACTCGTCGTTTGTTAGTAAGTAATGCCCCGCCTACCTTTGGGAACACTATGCTATTTGGCCCAAATATATTTGCACCCAAAGAACGCACTGCATCCCGCGAAAGCGAGTTTGCGGCGGTCCAAAGCGAACGCTCATTACCCTCTCGGTTCATATCCGAAACTTTGGCAAAGATTACATCCTCGTCTGCTATTCCTTGTGCCGATATAGGAAATCCTGTGCCACCCCTAAAGTGGCAATACCTCTTTAGGGGCGCCACAAACCAGTGTGAAGGTACTTCGCCAAGCCACGGTATCCCGGAAGGCTTGTAGGCCGAGTACGGTGCACCCGTTCGGACGTCGATTTGGCCGGTTATGACTTGCGAGATCATGGTCTGCTTCTGTTCATCGAGCAGCGCAAGCAGTTTCTTCTTGGCGGCGACATAGCGCTGAATGCGGAGGACGGCACGGTCGAGGAAGCGGGCGATGGCGGCTTGCTCGGAGATTGGTGGGATGGGTAGCGGACAGTTGGCGTACTTCTCGCCGTTCAAATTTTCGATCGTGGAAGAAATAGCCGTGAGTCGCACGAAATCAGAAAACGCTCGGGTCTTCGTGAACCAGAATACGTACCCTGGGACGGCGTCAGCATTGAAGACGAATCGGACCAAATAGCCAGCGTAGGCACATGCGCCATGTTTCTCGCGCTCGTAGAGGAACGAGCGCCCGATTGTTCCGCTTCGTGAAAGAAGCAGGTCGCCGTCAGCTAGCAGATGGTTGCGAACCAAGCCATCCCGAACGAATACCCCGCCGGCATTCAACCCTCCGTCGTCCGTAATGTCCGTGGTCCTTAAGAACCGAATACCATCGTCGGTATAGGACTCGGCGGGTATGTTGGCGCCATAGAGTGCAGACCGAGAGCAAATCTGCTTCAATCTGCGCATGTCCCAGTGCGCCGGTACTTCGCCCATCCACGTTACCCCGGAGTCCTTCATCTTTGGGTAGGGCTTGAGACTGGCGATCACGGAGACATCAGCCTCCGGTTGTGGGTTACGGGAGCAGCCGACCAAACCTGTGAGTCTCTCACGTTCCCTCCTCGCGCGGAACGTCTGTCGGGACGCTCCCGACGCGTGTCCGGCAGTCTTCCGGGAATCGGCGCCTCCGTCAAGGCGCCGCCCTCGCATGACGCGGGGCCCCGGTGGCCTAGCGGCGGCCTGCGCGGCGGATCACTCAGCCGAGCGCACGCTCCAGCAGGTCGAACATGGCTGACCAGCCTGCGCGGGTCGCGTCGTCGTATCCGGGACGGTTGCCATCCTGGGTGACCCGCATGTGCGTTCCGTCCCCCTTGGGTTCCAGCTCGACGGTAACCGTGCCGACGTCGGCCGCAAACTGCGGCATGCTGAACGTGAAGACCAGGCGATGGGGCGGACTCACCTCCCGGTACTCGCCCACGGCGACGTAGGTCTCGCCTCCTTCGGTCCGCTTGATCCGGTACTCGCCGCCCGGCCGCGGGTCCATGACGCACTGTTTCAGTAGTAGTAGAATGGTTGTCGCCCGGAGTGGCAACCCATAGCTTGAAGAATCCGGCTCATCCGGTAGCATCACGGAAGGACGATTCTTTGACGGGCAGGGAGGGTCAAGGTCACGTCAGGTGGTCGACGCGGACGCCGCCCCAGCGGTCGTCCAGGTACTCGGCGACCAAGCGGCGATGACAGTGGTGCGGTTGGTGCTCGCTGCACAGCAGGCAGCCGGCGTCCAGAAGCTCGCGGGAAAGCGTCTCTTCCACGCGGCGCGCGCGCATCAGGTCGAGAAACCGCGCCGTGTAGGTGTCCCAATCGATGCGCTTCTTGCGGTAGTCGCCGAGCAGCTCCGGGGTCGGGGCCAGGCTCGGCAGGTGGACGTAGTCGATGCCGCCCAGCTCGCCGAGGAACCATGCCAGGTCGTCGCGCTTGGCGAACCCGGAGAGTTGCGAGGCGTTGTTGAGCCGCACGTCGAGCACCCGTTTGACGCCCGCTTCCCGCAGCAGCCCGAAGAAGCGGCGCGCCGGTTTGCGCGTAAAGCCGATGGTCGCAATTCTCACGTCGAGTGTCTCCCATCATGTCCCTGGCGCCGGGGCGGCGCGAGACGAAAGGCGACGCGTTGCGCCTGCCGCTCCCGCGCGCGCGCGAGCAACTCCTCACGCGACTCTTCGCGCGATTGAAACAGATCGCCCGCCGGATTCAGATCGAACTGCTCCAAGAGCCGGTCAAGCGTCCGTTCATGCGGTTCGAGCTCGCCGCCGGCAAGGATATGCGCGACCGATACACCGCGCGCCGCCAACTCCCAGGCGACCAGCAAGGCACGGTGGCAGTCGAGGGGCTCCTTCTCCGCGCACGTGAGCGCGACGCGGTGACGAGCGGCGCCGTCCACTACCCGCGCCACCCCGTCCTGAAACAGCCGCGTTTGGGCCATCAGTTTATAGCAAATCCGCCCGCCGCGGTAGTGGTCAGGATCGTCCGAACGGCCGCCGAGCTCCCGACCCAGGAACGTATAGCGAATGCCGCCCTCCTTGAGCGCCGCCTGCAGAGGGTCGCGATTGAACTGCGGGCAGAAACGGCTGAACGGCGCCGAGCGCACGTCGGCCACTGCGGTGACGCCGTGCTTGGCCAGCAGCGCCAGAAACGCCTCCAACGTGTGATTGGAATGGCCGATGGTGAACACCCGAAGACCGGTCATGGGCGGCGATCGCATTCCATGATGGCGGCAACGAGTTTATAACAGAACCCCTGAAATGGCTCGCCGATGCTGATGGTGAGATAGCACTCGCCAAGGTGGTAGCTGCCGTCCAGTTTGGCGAGGTAGTGGCGTTCGTAGATGGGATCGGTAATCCACAGCGCGTAGTCGACGCCGGCATGGGAGAACCGCGCCTGCACGCGCCGCTTGCGGTTGCCGAACGCCTCGCCGGGGCTGAACACGGCGAGTTCGACCCGCGGGGCATGGATCAAGCGCAACGAACCGGCCTCCGGCCCGGCGGGTTCCGGCGGCAGCCGGTCGTTTCGCCCTTGGTACGTATGGCCGCCGTCGATCCAGAGCGGCGCGACCGGATCCGCCAGCGCCGGCAGATCGAACCAGGACCAGGTTCCTTCCTTGCGCCAGTAGCGTTCCGGGTCGAGCAACCAGTTCTCGGTTTGCCATCCGTGCGGACACGGCGCCAGCAGCGGCACGCTCACGACGTCCAGCACGCGCGGGTCGCTGCCATCCTCGTACTGGCGTTCGTATTCGGACACCTCCTGGCCGGGCCGGGCGCTCACCGGGCGAAGCCAACCCCCCGCCTGCCGCCGGTCCGCCAGCTCGCGGCCGGCAACGCAACGCCCGGCCAGCGTGCGCGCGTTGGCCAGGCACACCATGCGCTTGCGGCCGGTCACGGCCCGGCGCTGCCCGCCGCCGGGATCACCAGGCGCAGCTCGCCGTCGTCGATCACCCGGTACTCCGGCAGGCGCCCGGCCAGCTCCCGGCACTCCCGGCGAATGATCGGCACCCCGTCGCCGCGCGTGTCCATCAACCGCGTGCGGCCCACGCCGGACGGCGCCGCGCAACGCGCCAGCAGGGACACGATCAACTCGTTCCGGTTGGCCTGCCGCAGGTGCATGGTGTCGGGCGTCAAGGTGTTGACCAGCCCGCCGGGGACGTACAGCTCCAGCCGGTCACCGAACAGGTGCAGGCGAATGCGTGAGCCGGCGATCGAGTAGTCGCGGTGCGCCGCGGCGTTCACCAGCGCTTCGAATACGGCGCGCTCGCTGAACTGCGGGCGCTCGGCGCGCGCGGTCTCCTTGGCGGCGCGGATCAGCATGTTGCGGCGCACGAAGTGCAGCGCTTCCGCGATCTGCTCGTCCAGCGGGCCGCCTATGTCGCGGGCATCGGTCTGGTAGTCGGCGTCGGTCCGCTCGCCGGCATAGCTGACGGCCTGCACGTAGGCGTGGGGCAGCCACCGCTGCGGCTCCGCGGTGCAGAGCAGCACGCCGGCCAGGGTCAGCCGCGCGTGCCCGTCCGGGTCGTCGGCGACGATGCGGAGCTTGCGCAGGGTGTCTTCAGGGGCCGCGGGCGCCTCCAACGCCTCGTCAACGTCCCCGCGCAGGAACCGCTGAGTGAGCGCGTAGTGCAGGTCGGCGGGGGCGGTTGCCGGCACGATCGACTCGTCGAAGCGGATGACGCGGCTCTGGCTGCGCTCTTGAAACAAACGGGCCAGGACCTCCGGCGGCAGTTCCCGCTTGGAGCTGCCGATTCTGCGAAAGTAGCCGCCGGGGCTCTTGTGCACGAACAGGCTCCGTTCGACGTCGACGCGCAGCACGGCGGCGGGCCGGCCCTCGGCGGTCGTCAACTCCTGCTTGCGGATGTCGGCGTCGAGCGCGGGCTGCACCGAGTCGTTGCAGATCTGGCGAACCCAGGTCTCCACTACGTCCAGGTCGTCAAGCGGGATACCTTGCACGCCGTGCGTCTTGTCGTCCACGCCGAGGATCAGCGTGCCGCCGCGGCCGTTGGCGAATGCGGCCAGTTCGTCGGCCAGCGCGCGCCGGTCCGGGGCGCGGACCCGGCCGCCCGTCACCAATACGCTCTTGAACTCCAGCCGCCCATCCTCGCCCAGCCGGATGCGCCGCGCCAAATCGCGGTCGGACATCGTGAGCGGATTCTACGGGATCAGGCCGCCCGCGTGAAGCGGGCGCCTTCGGCAGTCAGCCAGTGCGAAACGTCGGTAACACGACGGTGGCCGGCGCCGGTACCGGCCGACGGCGCGCGACCCGAACAGATCGACCTGCGTGATCTCGTCGCCACAGGTCGCCAACACGGCGCGAATCGTATCGAGCGCCGCTTCTGAAATGCCGTGATCAACCATCGGCCGCCTCCTTCGCCGTCAGGAGACGGTTGAGGTCCTCCATGACGACAAGATAGCGGTCGGCTATCTCCCCGACCACATGTTCGAATACCCGAGCGTTATATGTGTGGGACATCCTGTTGCGGGCGTCGAGGGCGTCCATCCACGCCTCCCCATGCTCGGTGAGGTTAGCCTCGTAAGCCTTGCGGATGACGGCGCGTGGCGTGACTTGATCGAACCGCACGCCCTCATGCTCCAGATAGTCCTTCATGACGTTCCACGCCAGCTCCAGCGTGAACTTGAATCGTCGGGTTGCGCCCTCGGTCTCCAGTTGATTCAGGCCGGATGTGTTCCTCTTGTCCATTGCCTCCCGCAACAGCGCCAAGGCGCGTCGGTAGTTGGCAAGCCGGTACCGCCAACGCCGCGTGGCGTCGCTCATGGACCCACTTGGCCGAGACAAACATGTCTGTGGAAGCGGAGTCCCAGCACGATCGCCGGATCAATGCCACCAATACCGACGATCAGCCGCAAGGTACTCATACGAGACCCGCGCCTTGGATGGGAACCGAAATATCCAATCGGTCTCGGACTTCATTGTAGATGGGGAATGAAGTCAGCCGCAGCTGATCGCCTTCGGCAACCTCCAACGTAACCGCTAAACCGTATCGTATCGGGTGACGAAATTCGTCGGCATCAGACCGACAATTTACCTTGATCACAATAGCCTCACCATCTTGAAAGACCAAAGCGCGCTCTCCTTCCAATACTTCATGCTGCAAAGTTCCTCTTTGTGCGGCGTGATGATCGGCATACAAACGTCGTGGAGCGATAGGATTCTTGGGGTCAAACCACAGATGAGCGACTCTATATGCTCGACGTCTCGTGCTCACGGGTGACAGCCAACCGAGCGTGATCGTCAACCGACGTCGCTCTCTTACGGATGACAAACTGGGTGGCAGCGGTAGCGAAAAGACGGCGCCTTCACCGTCTTGGATATCGCCGTAGCCAAGTACGGTAACTCGCTCTTCACTGCATCTCAGAACTCTGGGAAGAGTGGTAGCTCCGTATCCGAGAAATCGTGCCACATACTCTTTGAAAGTTCTGCTGTTGTTATCGGATTTTAGCGCAGCCTCATACGCTGCGAGAGAACTGTCCCACGTGGTGCTGTGAGCAAGCAGTGCCTTCGTCAGTACGACGTCGTACCTAGCGGGTAAATGGACGCTTGGTTGCCGGCGAATATCCTCAAGTAATCGGTACAGTAAAGCAGCTCCTCGCGAAGCCAACGCCGTCGCATTGCTAGTTCCTCTCGTGAAACAGGTCCGATCCAATTGGCCGGTATTGCCGGGAGTAGCGACGCGTTGACCCGGCGGTGTGGAGAAGCCGGTTATCTCGATGGTTGCTTCGGAGTCAACGGTATCGAGCTTCTCCCGCAGAAGCTGGCGGCCGCCGGCGTAGAATACTTCAGGCTTGATAGAACGGCGATAGCCAGGACCGTGCCCGCTTACAACGTTCGGCAAACCCGGACGAACGAATGGATCGATCAGGTTGCCCGCCGGAATTTGTGAGTTGTCTTGGTGGAGTGCGCCAACCGTAACACCATTCAAGGTCTCGGCGGGTGACAGTAACCGCCGGTTTCGGGTGTCTGCTGCCAGAGCGCTGATTATGGCAATCTCTCGTGCCGCGGGTGCAAGGGTGGGGAAATCGGCCCGTGGCATGGCTATCTTGATATCCTGGGAGTGGTTCCCCGCACTAACGATGAACAGAATTTGGTACTTCCACGCCAGCCAATCGAGCAGCCGTGCCCACGCGCTCATCTCACGCATGAACGGACGGGCGGGATCGCACACCGACAGACTCACAAACCGAACAGTGGGAGCAGCGGGTGGCTCGTCTCCTTCCGGTTCAAATAGTCTCCGTACGGACCGATGGATGAGATCGACGGGCAATACGTCTTCGGGAATCGCCTCGTTGAAACGCCCGTCAAATCCTCGCCGGGGCTGCAGGATGGGTCTTGCGTACAACGATATCCGCCCGCCATCGGGCAGATCCTTTTCGCCAAGGTCTCCGCGACAGATGAGTGATGCCGCACCCGTACCGTGAGATCGTTCGTGAGATTGGTACGAGGCTTCATACCCATCAGGGTCATCGACAGTGACCCGGTTGTCGAGCACTCGGTGTCCTGTCAGAGGCATACCGTCCAAGAGCGCTACGACAGGTTCAACCTCCGAGGGCTCCTGCGCTGCATCAAGATCGGTAATCTGTTCAACGGTGAGTCGGTCCGGCTGCTGGACCGTCGGTATCCCTACCGCGCATTGACCGACGGGCCTAACGTACATAACGTCGTCACACTTAAGCAATCTGACGTCCTCCAAATCGTGCTGCATGTCGATAATCGCCTGCACTTCAGTAGGCGGCAAGAGTCCGAGGATTGCATGGTACGCAATCTCGGGAATGATGCACTGCGCCGTCACTCTACCGTCATGATCCGCTATGATAGCGCGAAGCTGGGCCTCTGCCTGATCGCGTCGCCGCCGGTTGCCTCTGAACCACAACTCGATCTCAAAGGGAACCGCGTTTACTTCGTCCTGCAAGCGCTCCCGCCAATCTTGTAAGACTCCCGTCTCTCGTATTCGGTCTTCGACACCCCATGGCCGAATCGTGCGAAGAAACTCGAACGCGTGTTTCAGGGGCGCCAGCCCCCGCGGAAAATCGATTTCTTGATCGCCGGTCCATCGTGTGAATAGTCTCTGCATCTGGGCCAGAGCCTGCTCGTCGGTCATAACGAGAAAGAGTTGGCCGTTAAGTTGCTTACTTGGATTATCTTCATCCTGGAAGCCGTATGCAGGATCGATGTCTTCGACCTCGTACTCGCCTAGCCACTCCAGTCCAGGTATCGCTTCAACGGCTCGGATGAAGTCACGAATCGAACCGATAGTCTCGACGACTAAGACCTGCTCGGGAAGAAGCCCGAGTGGATTTTCCTGTAAGGCCAAGCGTCGTGCTTCCAGAGCTTCCTGGAGACGCTCAAACTGAGGCGTGAGCCTTCGAGATTGTGTGGTCGGACCGGGCGCCTTGATCTTTCCCCGGTGCGGAGGAAGTTTCACACGATCGGCCGGCTTGGGCTGTGGGAATATGAGAAGCGGATAATCGGTATCGGCCACTATCTATTCTCGATTCGATTGGTCTGCACGCTCACTCGGTCGCTTGAGCGTATAGCGCCGCTTCCAGTGACGAAGCCGGCGTTCGACGATGGCTCCTATGTCGGCGGCCGGTTGTTCCAGGACGATTTTGCGCAGTACGTCGGTACCGAAGTCCTCGACCTCGGCGAAGCTCAGTCCTCGCAGCCGCTGCGCGAGGCTCCGCGGCGAGAGGCCGAGCGGCTGTTCGTGTCGCTTCTCGAAGCGCCGGAACCACTCCTCGATCTGTCCCTGAGTGGGGGCCGGCAACTCCAGGCGAATCTGGAACCGCCGCCACACGGCGCGGTCGAGCAGCTCGGGATGATTGCTTGCCGTGACTACCACGACGTAACTGGGAAGAGCGTCGATCTGAAGCAGGAGTGAGCTCACGACGCGCTTTATTTCGCCGGTCTCGTGCAGGTCACCGCGCTCCTTGCCCACCGAGTCGAACTCGTCGAAGAACAATACGCAGTGCTGGGATCGGGCGTGCTCGAAGACTCGCGCGATCCGTTGCGCGGTCTCGCCCAGGTAGCTGCCGATCACCGCCTCATACCGGACGACGAGCAGCGACACGTTCAGGGCGTATGCCACCGCCTCGGCCAGCGTGGTCTTGCCGTTTCCGGGAGGGCCGGCGAGCAGCACCCGGTTGCGCGGCTCCAGCCCGTAGGAGCGAAGGAGGTCGGCGCGGTGCTGTTCGGCGACCAATTCGCGCACCGTCTCGTCGGCTTCGGCGGGGAGAATCAAATCCTCGAGGCAGCGATGCGGTACCGTCTCGGCTACCAGAGGGTTCGGCGCCGAATGGTTGAGCAGGCGCGTGGACTGCTGCGCGTACCTGCCGTTGTCGGACTGAAGCTGCGCCAGCAGCCGGTCCGCCAGAATGGTGTGATTCTTCGCCCGCTCCTCGGCAGCGAGCGCTTCGACCGCCTTCCGTACCTTCAGGTCGTCGCCCTGCCGGCTGGCTTTGACCAGTGTCAGGATCAAGTCCGCGCGTGCCATGATCGCCTGCCTTCTACGGGGTGCTCATGAGCGGACTTTGCTGCTGGCGAAGCCACTGCTCCCATTCATTCTTGGCGATGAACGAAGGAAGCGGGAACTCGTCTATTCCTAGTTCCTCAAGTTTCGGCCATATACGCGTGATCATGCCTATCTTCCATTTGCGGTTGAAGTGCTTCGGGTCCCCGTCGAAGACTACCCTGATGCGGAGATAGGCGGGGGCGTCGTCGTCGAACTCGTCCACTTCCCGTTCCACGATGATCGGTTCGAAGACCAGACGCTCATGAAAAGGCTGCTCGAGATCGGCGCGCACGATCTCGCTCACCTTCTGTTTCAACTCAGTATTCACTCCACGCTCTCCTACGGAGATGGTATCTGCTGTAGCAGCGGCGCGTCAACCCGTGTCGTGACCGCCCCCGTGCCGTTCTACTCGCCTGCCGGTGCGGCGCCGAGGATTTCGGTGAGGAGGCCGTGGGCTTCCTGGTCGGCGGCCAGGATGTCGGCGCGGATTTCGTCCAGGGTGCGGAGCGGCGGCGGGCGGTAGAAGTGGCGGGAGAAGCTGATCTCGTAGCCGATCTTGACGCTGGCCGGCCGGTACCAGGCGTCGGGCACGTAGGGCAGCACCTCGCGTTCCAGGAAGCCGTCGACGCCGCCGGCCTCCTGCACGGGAATCTGCTCAAGGTCGCGCAGGTCGGCGTCCGGCTCGTACTCGACCACGGCGGGCCGGCCCTTGACCGTGGCCGCGAACCGGCCGCGCAACGGCTCGGCGGCCACGCCGCGGCGGTGCAGCTTGCGGATCACCCGCGGCGCGTCCTCGGCCCGCTCGCCGCGCTCCCTGAGCTGCTTGATCTCCGCCGCCTGGTAGACGCGCTCCGGGTCGGCGCCGGCAACGCGCAACGGACGCTCGACCGTCACCTTGTAGTAGCCGAACGCGGCGTTGTCGAGGATGGCGCTGTGCTCGCCTTCCTCGAACGCCAGGAACACAGAGCAGATGCGCTCGACGTCCTCCGCGCCGAGCTCGCAGGTCTTCTTGCCCAGGTTCTTGCGCAGCGGCCGGCGCCAGCCGGTGGCGTCGATCAACTGCACCTTGCCGCGGCGATGCTCGGCCTTGCGGTTGCTGAGCACCCAGACGTAGGTGGCGATGCCGGTGTTGTAGAACAGGTTGAGCGGCAGCGCGACGATCGCTTCCAGCCAGTCATTTTCGATGATCCAGCGGCGGATGTTGCTTTCGCCCTGGCCGGCGTCGCCGGTGAACAGCGAGCTGCCGTTGTGCACTTCGGCGATGCGGCTGCCGAGCGGCGTTCCCTGCTTCATCTTGGCCAGCTTGTTGGCCAGGAACAGCAGTTGGCCGTCGCTGGAGCGGGTCACCAGCGAGTATTCGGGATCGCCGCCGTGCTCGATCACGAAGCGCGGATCGTGCAGGCCGCTCTTGCCGCCCATCCGCTCCAGGTCGGTCTTCCAACTCTTTCCGTAGGGCGGATTGGAGAGCATGAAGTCGAACTCGTGGGCGGGAAAGGCGTCGTTGGCGAGCGTGGAGTGCTCGGCGCCGCCGACGATGTTGTCGGCCGCCTCGCCTTCGCCTTTCAGCAGCAGATCGGCCTTGCAGATGGCGTAGGTCTCGGCGTTGATCTCCTGGCCGTAGAGATGGGTGGCGACCTCCTTGCCGTGTTCGGCGGCGAGGCGCCGCAGCGTTTCCTCGGCCACGGTGAGCATGCCGCCGGTGCCGCAGGCGCCGTCGTACAGCAGGTAGGTGCCGGAGGCGATGCGGCCGGCGACCGGCAGAAAGACCAGACGCGCCATCAGCGTCACCGCGTCGCGCGGCGTCCAGTGCTCGCCCGCCTCCTCGTTGTTCTCTTCGTTGAAGCGGCGCACCAGCTCCTCGAAGATGGTGCCCATGCCGTGGTTGTCGAGGCCGGGTTGGGCGATCGAACCGTCGTCGCGGCGCACCGGGTCGGGGTGAGGTTGACGCCGGGCGCGGTGAGTTTCTCGATCAGCGTGCCGAGCGCGTCGGCGCGGGACAGGCGCGGAATCTGGTTGCGGAACTCGAAGTTGTCGAGGATGTCCTGCACGTTGGGGGAGAAGCCGTCGAGCCACGCCTCGAAGTCGGCGGTGAGTTGCCGGCGGTTGGCGCGGGCGCGCAGCTCGCGCAGGGTGAACCGCGAGGTGTTGTAGAACGCCTGCCCGGCGGCGGAGCGCAGGGCCGCGTCCTGCTCGACCACGCCGGCGTCGTCGAGTGCGGCCTTCATGTCCAGGACCGCCTGCTTGCTCCCCTCCAGCACCGCGTCGAGGCGGCGCAGCACCGCCATCGGCAAGATCACGTCCCGGTACTTGCCGCGCACGTACAGGTCGCGCAGCACGTCGTCGGCGATCCCCCAGATGTAGTTCGCGATCCAGTTCAGGTCGCCGTTGCTCATCCTCGTGTTCCCTTCAGTTGAACCGGATTCCGAACAAGCCGCCGGTCTCGGTTGCGTCAGTCAGCCTGGTTCCCACGACGTACCGCTCTACGTCGAAGCCACGTGAAAACCCTTCGCGCGGCATGGAGTCGGAGTTCAGGGTAACGATGTATTGAAACCCCGTGTTTTCGGCCCGCTCGGCGCCGAGCTGCAGCGCCTTGGCGACTTGCCGTTCGTCCACGCCGTCGAACAGATGACTGTCGTGGATCAGAAACCCCGGAGATCGGCGGTGGCGTACGCCAAGCTCGGTCAGCATGAGATCGAAGCAGAATATCTGCATGTTCGTGATCCCCTTGCTGCGCTCCGCATCGATGTGCACCTCGAACTTCGGACCGGACGGAGTGTCGGCAATGGTCAAACTACCCGCGCGCTCATACAGTGACTCGGACAAGCCTTCGAACTGCAGAATCGCTTCACGCACGATGCCGTCACGCTCCCGGATATCGTCGCGAAGAACCTGGACCAGCCGCGATCGCTCCAGATCCTGCTCGGTCTTGGTGCGGTCCAGTCGCTCGGCGACATCGAGGCGCTGGCGGAGCGTCTCGCTCTGCGCTTCGACCCTCCCGAGCTCCTCGCGCAAACCGGTGTATTGCTCAAGCGCTCCGCCCGACCGGAGTATGTCCATGATCTGCCGGCGGCGATGATCGAGTTGCGCTTGCCGCTCGTCACGCTCCTTGAGCCGCCCTTCGGCGCTCTCAATTTCTGACTGGAGATGGGAACGCCGGTTCTCGATGACAGTCCGGTGGAACCGTTCAACCTGTTCGAAGCGCCGGCGCGGTAAGTCCGGGAGTACGATGCCGGCTTCCTCATAGAGCCTGGAAACGTCCCGATAGTCCGGCTCCTCCTCCTGCTCCAACGAGGTGCCAAGCTCGCGAACCAGCGCCCGGTCCGCCACGTTTTCCATGCCGATCTCATTGATCTCCGCGGTGATCCGATCGGCCTCGCGCTGCAGCTCCTGGTATTCGGGGACCACGCGAAAATTATCCAGGCGCTCGCGCAGGCGCGTCGCTTGTGCTTCCGAAACCGTAAGGCTGGTTCGGAGGTCCGCGGCGCGGCCAAAATACCTCCCTAGATCGCCGGAACGGGCAGCTCTGCCAAGTTCCCTGACCACTCGGTCCTGTCCTCGGAGCTCTTGAAAACGAGCAGGGATAGTCCAGTCGAGACCCAGGAGATAGCTGATGGACACCTGCTGGTCCCACGGCTGCTGTTTCTCGGAGTGCTGCGTCGGCTGTTGGAAACCTCCATCCTGTTGACGGCGGGCCGTCATCGAAAACAAGGACCGAAAACTTGGCTTCCATTTGCCATCAGACTCCTCCGGCAACCCAAAGCACCGATTTCCGAGAATGCCTTTCCACTCGGTATTACGCAATTCCTGGCGGCTCGACACCGATTCGACCAGCACGCTACCAGGCTTCGATCCGCTACGTGATATCGTCATGGGGGTCCCGCCGACGTCGGCCACTCCGAAGAACGTCCATTCTTTTAACGACACGCCGCGAAAAATGCTGTGTGGGCGCACGTCAGCGCCGAAGATAAGGTGTACCAATTCGACAAAGCTCGTTTTTCCTGCGCCGTTGCGAGATTGGCGGTCGGTGGCGCCCTCGCTCTTGTCCGATAGAATGACGTTCAGTCCCGGATTTAAGTTCAGATCCTTGAAGGAAGGCAGGTCGCTTCCTATACTGTGGATCATCCGGAGGCCTTGCGTATCACGCCACGCTCGAACTCGATGGCGCCGATCATGTATAGAAGATCGAGAGCCAGGACAAACCAGCGATAGTCGAGTACGGCGTAGGCATTGGATGCCGTACGGCGAAGTCGCATTCGGTCCCACAATCCGGACACCGTCGTAGGCTTCGCCAAGCCGGCGAGTATGTCCGCACCAACGCCGAGCAATGCCCGATCCGGTCGAATGTGTTTGGTTGGCAGAATCATGGGCCGGGTTCGGCGTCCTCGAAGATGTCGCAGCGTTCGAAGAAGTACGACAACACGGCGAGCGCCGCACCTTGACGCTTCGGACTGAAGCCCGAGCCTGCATATTGCTGCAGGTAGCAGAACACCTCGTCCGGCGACTTGTCCTGATTCCGCAGATCTGCGTACGTCCGGCGAAACGCCTCTGCGATTCGCTCACCCAGGTCAGGTCGTGGGTGCTTGCGAAAATACGATTCGACCAACGCCTCCTTTCGACGACCAATGGTAAGCAAACCTGCCGCTTCCTCGGACAGCTCATTCCGCACCAGCTTGTCAGGTGACGGCGGTGTAAGAGGAACTTGCCCCGGACGAGGATCGGTCTGTTGCAGTTTCTCAATGACCGGCGGAAGATCATCCATGATCAGGGTCTCGACGTCAGTGCTGGAGGGAGCGGGACCAAAGAGCGCCTCCATGTCCGGTAAGTCCAGCCGCTCTATCAACTCGTGGAGTTGGGCCTCGGTCCAAGTTACGATCTTGACCTGCGGATACTCGGACCTCAGTGAATCGAGATACTGTGCTACCGCAGGAGGCAATCCTCGGGCATCATTATGAACGAAAGCCCACTCGGCCATGTCCTTCCAGTTAGCAACGGCGCCGCGAAAATCCTCGCCGATTTTTCTGATAGTGCGCTCGGCGTTCATCTCGTACGGGGCATAGCATTGAAACACAGTACGCGTGCTGAGACGTCGGCCGTCGCACTTGAGATCACCCTGCGGTCCGTACGGGCGAACCGCTTCGAAGTCAGAACCAAATGCATAGCTGGCTAGACGAGTGAACCAGTCTTGAAACTCGACTCCCTTCTTGGATTCGAATGCCCGGATGAATTGAATTCCATAGATAAGCTTCTGCACTCTATCCATCTTGACGCCGGCGTGCCTCAGCTCACATCGTCTACAGGTGGAGGGAGCCTTGGATCAGGAGGGCGTGGGTGGGCGGGCCGGGGTGCTCCTCGCGGGTGGCGGCGACGTTGAGGGTGAAGGTGTCGTCAGGGCGGTAGCCGGCTTGCAGGCGCAGGCGGGTGGCCGGGGCTGCGCGCGGGTCGTAGCTGGCGGACCACAGGTCGGCGGCGCCGGTCTGCGGCAGGCCCCATTCGGGGATCAGCGCGAATGACCAGCCGCTCTCGCCGAGGGTGTAGCTCATCTCGGCGCTTGCGCCCCACTCCTGGCGCTCGGCGAGCAGATAGCGGCCGCGCAGGTCGGCCCCCAGCCCCAGGCCGGTGTGCCGGTAGGAGACGCCGCCGCCGAACTCCGCGCCCAGGGCGCCGTCATAGCGGCCGCCGACCTCCAGCACCGGTGCAAGCCACGACTGTTCCATGAATTCCCAGCGGGTGCGGCCTTCGATCAGCAGCCGCACCCGGCCGGGGGTGGCGTTGGCCGCCGCCAAGCCGGGTTGCTCCGCCGCCGACAGTGAGGCCAGGAGCCCGTCCGCCTTGACCGCGGCGCTGCCGCCCGGCCAGCCGAGGACGTCGTAGCGAGCGCCGACCGCGCCCAGGGCCAGGAACACGCCGGTATCGATCGCCGCCGAGGAGCCGGCGGGCGTCACTGCGGCGACGCCGCCGCCGAGACCGGCCAGTCCCCACACGCCCAGTCCCGGGATCGGACTCCAGTGGGCGTAGGGCAGGGCCGCGCCCAGGTTGACCGTGGCCTTTCCCTTGGCGCCGGCGTTGTCGTAGCTCACGTCACCGGCCCCACCATAGGTTACCGCGCCGCCGAGCAGGAGTTTCGGCCGCAAGCGCCAGTCGACGCCGAGGTAGCCGCTTACGACGCTGCCCTCCTCGGTGGCGGTGGAGAATCCGCTCAGCCCGCCGCGCCCCCAGAATGCCAAGCCGCCGGGCGCCTGCGCCGCGAACGCGCTCCCGGCCAGCAGCGCGCCTGCCTCCGAAGCGCCAGGGGGGGGGGCGGCCAGTTGGAGCAGCGGACCTACCGCGGTAAAGCGCTCGCCGATCACGTCCACGGCATCGGCGGCGAAGGCGCCCCCGAACAACGCCAGTACGTTCGCCAACGCGGTGCCGGCTGCCTGCGCCGGGGTTGCTTCCCCGTCCTCACCCGCCCCGGCTCCGCCCGCCGCTTCCGTGACCACGGTGATCGAGAAGCTCAGCGTGTCCTCCTGATTGCCTGCAGAATCGGTCACCGTCAAGGTGTACTCTTTCTGCGCCGCCGTCGTGGCCGGCGTGCCGGACAGGACGCGCGTGTCCGCGTCGAACGAGAGGCCCTCCGGGAGGTCGGGGGTCAGGCCGTAGCGCAACGGCGGGGTGCCACCGGTCGCCTCCGGTAGCGTCAGTTTGACCGCTGCCCCCACGGTGTAGCGCTGATCGGACACTTCCTCATCACCGAAGGTCAGTGGGTCCGGGACCTTCACGTCCCGGTCGTCGTCGGTTACGGTGACGCGGAGGGTCGGCCCGGTCGGCGCGACGCCCGTTCCGCTGAGCGTGTGGCTCAGGGTCGCCTCGCCGTCGTCGGTGTCGTCATCCGGCGCCGCGGTGACGGTTACCCGTTGTTGCGTAGACCAGTCGCTGGCGGTGAAGGTCAACTCCTCCGGTGCTACGGTGACGACCCCGGCGGGGCTGCTGGCGATGGTCACCGTGACGTTAGCGGCCGGCGCGGCGGAGAGCCGCACCTGGTAGCTGCGGGAGCGGCCTTCAATCACCGTCAGGCTGTCCGGGTCGACCTCCGCGCTTACGGTCGGGTCCGGGGTGGTGGGACCGGTAGGGCCGGTAGGGCCGGAGGGGCCGCCGCCGGTCGCGGCGGACACCGTTACGCCGCGCGCCGTCGCCGCAGCCCCGTCGCCGCTCCGGTTCCGGGCGCGTAGCTCGAAGTCATAGGTCCCGGCTGCCAACGTCACCGTACGGGAGCTTGCGCCGGAACCGCCGGCACTCGTCCAACCGCCGTAGTTCTCCCCCGCGGCGCGGTACCGATACTGGTAGTTCCTTGATGAATGGGGGTCGGTGTCGCGGGTCCAGGTCAGCGTCGCGCTTCCGGCGCCGCCGCGCGCGCTGAAGCTGCCGGGGGCGCTCGGGGTGGCTAGCACCGTCTGGGTCGTCGAAGGGCCGACGGCGGAGTGGGTCATGTGGGGGGTGCACCCGGTGCCACAACTGAGATCTCCCGACAACGCGTTCATCGGGATGCTGATGCCGTTGAGGTCGCGGTCCCCTTGCCGCACCCGGTACGTCAGGTCCCAGTTGCTATCATGACGGTCACCGGAAAAACTCGCTCTTCGGGTGACTCCTCCGATGTCGATGCCGATCTGCACGCTCTGACCACTGAAAAGACGCGGCATGCCCGGCCCGCCGAATTGTACGCGCACCGTGATGGCTTCGCCGTCGGTGTAGAAACCGTCGGCCCCGGGAGTGGACGTGATCGACACGTCGTTAACGCTCTGTGCACTGGGTGAGTGCGATTCCTGCCGCCCCTGCGGCGCAGTGTATTGCGCCTCGGCCGGCACGGCCGCGAACGCCAGCAGCGCCGCGGCCGTCACGGCAGCAAGCAGCAAGATGCCCGCCCGGCCCGTCACCCGCCGCCGCCCGCCCGGCCCGTCACCCGCCGCCGCCCGCCGGGCGCGCTTGAACCGCGCCGCCGCGCTGCTGATCGTTGCCCGCACTCCCCGATCTTCCTTCGCCGTCTCCATCACTCGCCCCTCCGTATCGTCCAGTATGGCATGCTGCGGGCCGGGCCGCAACCGCCGGGCGGCGGAATCATCCCTTCAACGCCGGGAAAATCGAGTCAGGCGGAATTTTCGTGGCGGCGGGGTTTGTTGCGTTGACAGGCGGCGCGCCGGTGCTTACGGTAGGCGGCGAGGGGACGTGGGAATGTTGAGATTCGCGGAAGAGATCATGTTGCTCCTGCTGGACGACGAAGGCGGGAGCTTCGTAGGGGTGCCGGAGTCGTCGCTGCAATGCGCGCTGGCCGGCGCGGTGTTGATGGACTTGGCGCTGGAGAACCGGATCGACACCGATCCGAAGCAGCTTCTGCTGATCGACTCCACGCCGGTGGGGGACGACCTGCTCGACCCCACGCTGGACCGCATCGCCAAGTCGGCCGAGACCTATGACGCGCGCTACTGGGTGGAGCGCATCTCCGAGGATGCCGGCTACATCCGCGAGGCGGTGCTCAAGCGGCTCATCGAGCGCGGCATCCTGCAGCGGCGGGAGGATCGCTTCCTGTGGGTATTCCGGTCACGGCGCTATCCGATGATCGACGGCAAGGCGGAGCGCGAGGTCAAGTTGCGGATCATGGAGGTGCTGTTCAGCGACGTGATCCCCGACCCGCGCGACATCGTCATCATCTGCCTCGCGGATGCTTGCGGCCTGTTCCGCGAGCTGCTGTCGCGGCGCGAGCGGCAACACGCGGAGGAGCGCATCGAACAGGTCCGCAAGCTCGACCTTATCGGGCAGGCGGTGTCGCAGGCGGTATGGGAAATCGAAGCCTCGATCGCCCTCGCCATGCGGCCAATCGTCTGAGCGGCGCAGCTCAGGCAGGGAGGAACGCCATGAGGTACGTGAGGTATCTGACAGTCGGGATCGTAGCGGTGGCCGCGGCGGGCGCGGCATTTGCCGCCGGCGAGCAGGAGGCGGGGGCGGCGCAGACCGTCGAGCTCAGCATGTGGCTGTCGGTGGACGTGTCGCCCGATCAGCTCTGGGGCGGCCCCGGGCGCGAGTTCCTGGCCACCGTGGAGGCCAACTACCCGCAGATCGACCTGACCTTCACCACCGTCGGGGAGCGCGATCTGGTGCCGCAGTTCATCGCCGCCTACGGCGCCGGCGATCCGCCCGACGTCGTGCAGCAGTACTCCAGCGGCACCACCAAGATGGTCAACGGCGGCTACTTCCGCCCGGTGGACGACCTGTTCGCCGCCTACGAGGGCCGGGACAACTTTCGCCCCGGCACGCTGGACGCCTACACCTACGACGGTGAGCTCTACGGCATCCCGGCGATCGGCGGCCATCACTACATCTTCTACTACCGCAAGGATTGGTTCGCCGACGCCGGCGTCCCCAAGCCCGAGACCTGGGAGGACGTGATCCGCGCCGGCCAGGCGATGAGCGGCGCCAACCGCTGGGGATACGGCCACGCCGGCGGCCCCGGCTACGACCAGGGCCCGGCCTATTTTCAAATCATGTTGCTGAGCGCGGGCGGCGAGGTCGTCGACGGCGGCGGCAAGGCGGCGTTCAACAGCGAGGCCGGGGTGGCGGTGGCGGAGTTTCAGCGCGACTGGATCGCCCGCTACGGCATCAGCCCGGAGACGATCGCCGCGGCGGACGACGCCGAGATCGAGGCCGGGTTCCGCGCCGGCGTCTACGGCAGCTACATCGACGGCATCTGGGAGTACAAGCAGATGAGCCAGCAGGCCGCCGACATGTTCCCGAACGTCGGGGTGGCGCCGATTCCGAAGACCACCGCGGCGGGGAAGCACGTTACCTACAGCGACAATTGGGCGCTGTTCATGCCGGCCAACATCGCGGAGGAGAAGATCGCTCCGGCGTTCGAGTTGATGACGCTGTGGATCAACGTTACCGACGCCCCCTACGGCAAGTTGGGCGGCTTCCTGCCGATCCTCAAGAACGTGCAGCCCGACTTCGAGGACCCGGAGGTAAAGCGCATCATGCTGGAGGAGATCGCCCCGACGGTGGTGCCGCTGCCGCGCCTGGAAAACCTGCCGGAGATGAACGATCTGCTGGCCAGCGCCCTCGGCAAGGTGCTGCTGGGCGACGAGTCCGCGCAGGCGGCGCTGGACGCCGCCGCGAACCGCTACGATACGCTGTTCGCCAACTGAGCGCCGCGCCGGCGCCGGGCGGCCCGCTACGTGCCGGTCCGTTCCCGTGAGGCGGCGCGAGCCGCGCGGGGAGCGGGCGGCGCCGGGCGGCCCGTTGCGCGCCGATCCGTTCCCCGTGAGGCGGCCCCGGGCCGTCCGGGGAGCGGGCCGCGCCGGGCCGGCTCCGGGCTGGACCGTGCCGGGCCGGCTCCGGGCTGGACCGTGCCGGGCCGGTTCCGGTGCCCGCCCGCCCCTGACCGCATGATCGCCAACGGCGACTGACGGCTGACGCACCGGCGTGCCGCTGCTGCGCTACCTCAACCTGCACCGGTTCCAGTATCTGTCGCTGGCGCCGGCGCTGTTCCTGATCTTCATGGTGTCGTTCTATCCGCTGGGGTACACGATCTACCTGTCGTTCTTCCAGGGCGGATTGGCGCGGCTGAAGTACGTGGGGCTGGCCAACTACGCCTGGCTGCTGGAGGACGACTTCTTCTGGGAGTCGGCGCGTATCTCGGTGGTCTACACCGGCTGCACGGTGGCGCTGACCCTGGCCGCCAGCCTGGGGATGGGCATTTTGCTGGCGCAGCCGGAGCGGGGCAACCTGGTGTTCAAGTACCTGGCCATTCTGCCGTGGGTCATCTCCGCGGTGGTGGCGGGGATCTTGTGGAAGTGGATTTTGAGCGCCGAGTTCGGGGCGATGAACGAGGCGCTGCTGCTGTTCGGGATGGAGCGGGTCAACTGGCTCGGGCGCCCCAACTCGGCGATGATCATGATCATTGCCGGCGGGGTGTGGAAAACGCTGCCGTTCACCGGCCTGCTGTTCTACGCCGCGGTGCTGTCGCTGCCGCAGGAGATCTACGAGTCGGCGCTGACCGACGGCGCCGGCCCACTGCAGCGCTTCGGGCGGCTCACCCTGCCGCTGCTACGGCCCGCCATTCTGGTGGTGCTGGTGATCCTCACCATCAACTTCTTCAACGAGTTGACCATGCCGTTGACCATCACCAACGGCGGTCCGTCGCGCGCCACCACGGCGCTGCCGCTCTACATGTGGCGGGTGGCGTTTCGCTATACGCGCCTGGGACTCGGCTCGGTGATCGCGCTGGTGCTGTTCGTCGTCAACATTGGGCTCGCCATCGGCTACATCAAGCTGATCAAGGCGGAGAACCTGCATTGACGGGACGCGGGGGCGCAGGGGTGCGGGGCGCGGGCGGGCGTCCAAGCCCGTCGCGGATCTTATGACGGGCGGCGCGGGCGGCGGTTCGGGTAGGGCGGGGGTGGGGTAGGTCCGGGATGCAGCGCAGCCGGGCACTTACCGTCCTGATTTACGCGCTGATCGTAGTGGTCTCGGTGTGGTCGCTGTTTCCACTGCTGTGGGGCGTCTCCACTTCGATCAAGGTGGATCAGGACATCTTTACCTCGCCGCCGCGCTGGATTCCGGCGCGGGCGACCCTGGAGCACTACTACGGCACCTTCATCGTCGGGCAGTTCTACCGCAACGTGCTCAACAGCCTGTTCATTTCCGGGGCGGGGACCGCCATTTCCCTGGTCGGCGGGGTGCTGGCCGCCTACTCGCTGGCGCGCTTCCGGTTCGCCGGCAACAGCGTGATTCTGGTGCTGATTCTGGCCTCGATGACGGTGCCGGGGCTCACCAACCTGATCCCGCTCTACGTGATGCTGGCCAAGCTCAAGCTGCTGAGCACCTACGCCGGCCTGATCCTGATCTACGGCGGCTGGGGTATCCCGTGGACGGTGTGGATCATGCGCGGGTTCTTCCAGTCGCTGCCGCGCGAACTGGAGGACGCGGCGCGGGTGGACGGCTGCTCGCGTCTGCAAACCTTGGTGCGGGTGATTCTGCCGATCAGCGCGCCCGGCATCATCAGCACCACCCTGTTCCTGTTCCTCAACAACTGGAACGAATACATCGCCGCGCGCACCTACCTGCAGGCGGCGGTGGAAAAGCACACCGCGCCGGTGAAGATCTTCTTCGCCATGCACTCCACCCTGACCCAGGATTGGGGCGGCCTCAACGCCATGTCGTTCCTCTCCTACCTGCCGGTGCTGCTGCTGTTCTCCTTCCTCTCCAAGTACTTCATCGCCGGCCTCACCACCGGCTCCTCCCGCTGACCGGCTTGCCCGCGCGTTACCGTAAGCCCAAGTCTCGCTTGAGGTCTTCCAAGGTGACGATCCTGCCGGCCGCCAAGTCTTCATCCGACTCCGCGATTGCTGCGCGATCGTCATCGGTTAGCGGTTCGTCGTCCTCCGGGACACCGGCAAGCGCCTCGCCAAAAGGATCGTCGTACCGTGCCGCGGACCGCTGGTCCATGCGACGCGTTATATGCGCGGCGTGGCAGGTTGCACGTGGCGAGAGCACTGCAGGCTCGGGTGGCTCAGTTGGTGCTGCCGACGGCGGCTTGCAACTGCTGCTTGAGCCGCGCGAATTCGTCCTCGTCGACTCCGGTGGCCGCCTCTATCATGGACCACGACGCACCTTGGCCCCGGAATCCCTCAATGGTTCGCACCCGGCTTATCAGTGCGCCTTCCTGCCGGCCTTCTTGGCGGCCTTCTTGGCGGCCTTCCTGCCGGCCTTCCTGGCGGCCTTCCTGCCGGCCCTCCTGCCGGCCCTCCTGCCGCATCTTGTTCCCAACCAACTCTAGCATCGTCTGCGTCTTGGTCATCAGTTCCCCACCTCCCGGTACCTTTCGCCGTACCTCGTCGGAAAATCGGTTCCACAGCTCATCGTCCGGCGTCGTGGCCCCCACGTACACAATGAGCTGCTCCACTTCATCGAGTCCCCAGACCTGCACCAGTTCCGCCAGCAGCGGCACCAGCCGCTCCATCACCGGCCAACCCTCCCGGTGCGGCACCATCAGCGCCAGTTGCGCGGCGCGGCCCCGCAACCCACCGCGCAACTCGTCCGGCTCCACCTGCGTCTGGTCGATCAGCAGGTGCGCGTAGCGCGGCACGCCGGGCCAATCCCGTACCTCGGGGGCAAACAGCTCCGAGAACTCGCACGCCGGAGTCCACCCGTCCCTACCCTGGTACAACACCAGCGGGACAATCGGGCGCAGGTACTCCTCGTTGGGGCGCACCCGCCGGTCCTGTTCCCAGATTATGATACAGTACCTGAGCATCCGCAGCAGCAACTCGGGGTCGGGCGTCGATTGGTGTTCAAGCAGCACGTACAGCCATGCCAGCGCGTCATCTTCATCTACTTCGCGCTGCACTTCGAACAGCAGGTCCGCCTCGCTCGCGCGCAAGCGGTTGCTGATGAAGCTGGTGTCCTGCCGCGCGAGGGTCGCCCACCGCAGCTTGTTGGCGATCGCCGCCGGCACGTGGACGCGCAACAGGTCGGCCGCCTCGGCCACTTCTCCAAACACGGCCCGAAACAGACCATCGTGGGGCTGGGAGACCTCGCCGGCCATGATTGCGGCCACCGTATTGGATTACGCGAGCCGATGTCAACGCGCGCAGGCATGATGATGGATTGATGTCGTCAAGGTATACCGGTCAAGGTCAGGTGAGGATGGTGGGGCGGAGGTTGGGGACGTCGGGGTCGGCGGGGAACCAGGGGCGCTGCAGGTTGCGGAACGGGACGCCGCGCACCGTGGCCGGGGTGGGGCCGGGGGTGTCGAGGAGGTAGGTGGCGGCGGCGATGGGGGAGTAGGCCAGGCGGTAGTTCATCGGGTTCTTGGCGACGATGAACTTGGCCGCGGCGGGGTCGAGGCCGAGGCAGTGAAACTGCTCGTCCGCCCAGTCGTAGGTGGCGTGGGTGGCCAGCAGGATGCGCACCGCGCCGGGGCCGCGGGACGGCGCCTCCAGGACCGCGCTTGGCCCCATGGCGCCCTCCACGCCGTCCCAGATGCCGCCGCGGTAGCGGAAGCGGCCATCGCTGAGGCGGAGCACGCGGCCGGTCACGGTGACCGGGCGGCCCCACTGCGGGTCGAGCCGGTGGCCGACCGCGGTGGTGACGGTGTTCCCGGCGCCCGCTTCGTGGCAGGCGCGCGCCGCCGGCGGATCCACCACCGGCACCAGGGCGGGGCCGGGCAAGGCGGCGCCGAGCAGCGCCTTGAGGGAGGTCGCGCTGTCGCCGGCCGCGCCTCCGCCGCAGCAATCGGCGGTCTCCACCAGCAGCACCGTGCCCTCCACCTGCAGACCGGCGGCTACCGCTTGCGCCGGCGCGTGGACTTTCGGCTCCAACTCGGCGCGGCGCCGCCAGTATTCCTCGGCCAGCGCGCCGGCGAGTTGGGCGGCGCGTTGCGGGTCGCCGTCCGTAACCACCAGCGCGCCGCTGCCCACGTCGGGCAGGTCAAGGTAGGGGTGCACCAGGAACATGCTCGTGGATAGCACTCCGGCCTCCGCTTCCAGCGCCTTGGCGCGGCGCATCAACTCGGCGAAGGGGCCGGCGCCCTCGGTGGAACCGTTGATGGCGCCGGTAACCACCGGCACCTTGGCCATCGCCATGGTGGGCCGGCAGCGTCCGGCGACGGTGGCGGCCAGCAACCGAGCGGCGCGTTCCCCGGTGGTGAAGGCGTCGCGGTGAGGATAGGTCTCCCACGCGACCAGGGCGTCGGCGCCGCGCACCATCGCCGCGGTTACGTGGGCATGCAGGTCGAGGGTGGCCACCACCGGCGTGGCCGCGCCCACCAGCGCGCGCACCGCGCCGATCAGGTCGCCTTCGGGGTCGCCGACGTGCTCGGCCGCGGCGGCGCCGTGCAGCGGCAACAGTACGCCGTCCACCGGCAGCGCCGCGCGCAACCGCCGCAGGAGCTCGCCCTTCAGTTCCTCGTAGGTGTCCCTGGTAAGCGGACCGCCGGCGCAGGTGCTGGCGTACAGCAACGGCACCGGCGCCAAGCCCTGCGCGCGCAGCACCTGCAGCATCCCGGCCACCGCGCCGGCGGCGCCGGCCAGCAGCTCGGCGCCGCGCAGCAGCTCGTAGCGCTCGTACCAGGAAATGTCGATCGGCGCCCCGCCGAGGTGGTTGCACTCGGTAAAGATGCCGCCCACCGCCACCCGCACCGGCGCGCCGCCAACCTGACTCGTCTTAGCCTCCCGATGTATGCGGCGCCGGAGTAATTCCGCGATCAGATGTCGCGCGTAGAAACGCAAGCGCCTGCGGCGGGACCCGGATCAGCACGAAATACGACTGGGGGTACAAGTAGTCCTCGCGCGATTCATCTATGACGCGCAGGTATCCTTCCTTCGCCGCATCTTCGTCAGGAAGTATCTGATAGATCTTTCGCGTCTCGAGATCGTCGCACTCCGCGTTCTCGACGCACAACGCGTACCGGTCAGCCATATCGTTAGTCCAAGAATCGCTTGATCTTCATCTTCACCCTCTCGCATCGTTGTCGCCGCGCACGGTTTGTGGTAGTCTGGCGACCTATCGCCCGAGGAGGCCGTCATGGACTATACGGCAGATGCCGCAGGTACCGCAGGTATTCGTTCGGTCGCGCTGGTCTGCGCGGTCACGTGGTTGGCGCCGGCGCTGCTGATGGCGGGCGCGCAGGAGGAGGGCGGCGGCGAGACGGCTGCCACCGGCGCCGCGCCTGCGGCCGGCGTCGAGCTGCCCGACACCCCGCAACGGCCGTGGACCTACGGCTCCCATGCCGAGTTGCGGGCCGCCACCGGGAGCAGCCTGCCGGCCCTCGGCGAGGCGCCGATGCTGGCGCAACGGGTGAGCAGCGGTGCCCTGCCGCCGGTCGCCGAGCGCGTGCCCGCCGAGCCGCTGATCGTGGTGCCGATTGAGGAGCTCGGCAGCTACGGCGGCCAGATGAACACCACCGTCATGGATGGCCCGGTAACCTGGTGGTTCCCGGCCTACTGGCTGGAGGAGCCGCCGGTGCAGCTTCGCCCCGATGCCCGCACCTGGTATCCGAACTGGCTCCTGGGCGTGGATCAGTCGGCGGACGACCGCACCATCACCCTGCGCCTGCGCCCCGGCATGAAGTGGTCCGACGGGGAGCCGTTTACCGCCGCCGACGTGGCGTTCTGGTTCGACGATATGAACATGAACAAGGAGTTGCACCCGTCGGTGCCCACCAGCCTCAACGTCGGCGGGGAGCCGGCCCGCGGGCGCCGCATCGACGACTACACCTTCGAGTTGAGCTTCGCCGCGCCGCTGCCCAACTTCGCCCTGCGCAAGCTCACGCTGCCGCAGTACATGTGGTCGATGGGCTTCATCGCCGAGCCCAAGCACTATCTGTCGCAGTTTCACGCCGGCTACAACGCGCAGGCCAACGACCTCGCCAAGGCGGGTGGGTTCGACGACTGGACGCAGTTGTTCAACGCCCGCCAGGGACCCTACGGCAAGAGCGCCGACGACGTCGGCCGCCCGGTACTGGAGGCATGGGTGTTGCAGGAGGCCGCGACCGACTACGCGCTGTGGGAGCGCAATCCCTTCTACTGGAAGGTGGACGTGGCCGGCAACCAGTTGCCCTACTTCGACCGCGTGCAGAACCGCTCCGCGGCCACCAAGGAAGCGTTCATGATCGCCGCGCTCGGGGGCGAGGTGGACTTCGTGGCGTCGATCCTGACTATCGAGGACTTCCCGGTGCTCACGCAGAACGCGGAAGCCGGCGGTTATGAGGTGCGGCTGTGGCAAAAACGCGCCGGCGCCGGCGTCAACTACTTCTTTCGCCAGACTTACAAGCCTGACCCGGTGATGGAGGAGTTGCTGCGCGACCGGCGCTTCCGCCGCGCCCTGTCGCTGGCCATCAACCGCGCCGAGATCAACGAGCTGCTTTACTTCGGACGCGGCACCCCGTCACAGGCCGCGGTGCCGCCGGGGTCGGTGTACCACGTGCCGGAGCACTTCCAGCGCGACGCCGCCCATGACCCGGAGACGGCCAACCGCATTCTCGACGAACTGGGCCTGGAGATGGGCGCGGACGGTATCCGCCGCCGCCCCGACGGCAAGGAGCTGTTCGTCAAGATCGAGGGCTATCACGAGCAGGAAACGCCGATCACCTCGACCGCGGAGTTGGTCAAGAACTATTGGGAGGCGGTGGGCGTCAAGACCGACTTCGACTTCCGCGAGGACAACTCGTTCGATGGCCGGCGTTCGGCCGACGAGGTGATGATCGCCAGCCACGTGATCGACATGCTGCCCGACAGCATCTACGAGGGCTCACTGTGGAGCCCGCCGTCGTTCGGCTGGTGGAGCGAGGAGCTGGCCAACGTCTACTTTGGCGAAGGGATCGCCGGGCTGCGCGCCGCCGGCATGGAGCCCGACTTGCTGCGCTACTTCGAGCTGTCGGAACAGTTCGCGCAGACCGCCGGCGAGGATGAGCGGGTGGCGATCGCCAACCGGATCGGCGAGCTGTGGGCGGACAATCTGTGGATGATCGGCACCGTGGGCGGCGACCTGCCGCACCCGGCGCTGGTCCGCAAGGACATGGGCAACGTCGCCTCGCAAGGCTTCGCAACCTACTTCACCTTCTACCAGATTCCGCACCTCCCGGCCCAATACTTCCGCCGCCGGTAGCCCGGTAGGGGGCGGCGGGTAAGAGGTAGGCTGTGAGACTTACGACGGAGGAGTTGCGGTTCTTCAAGCGGGAGGGGTACCTGATCAAGCGGAAGGTGATGGATCCGGGGCTGATGGCGGAGGCGCGGGAGCGGTTGTGGGACGATCCGCCGCCGTCGCTGCGGCGGGATGATCCGCGCTCCTGGGTAGGACCGCTGCCGGAGGCGGAGCACTCCAACGAGTTCGACAACGCGCGCCGCGATTACCGCTGGAACTACCGGCGCGTGGGGGCGGAGCCGTGGATGGTGCGCATGGTGGCGACCGACCCGGCGATCTTCGCGATGGCGGAGCAGATGCTTGGCGCCGGCGAGCTGCAGCCGCCGGAGCGGGTGCGGGGCATCTACTGCACCCTGCCGTACGGCGACCGGCCGCGGCCGCCGGTGGGCTGCCACTGCGACGGCCACCCGTTCCACCTGGGGGTGGTGGGCTACATCGACGACGTGGCGCCGGATGGCGGCGGTTTCTGCGTGTGGCCAGGCAGCCACCGCGCGTTCTACCACACCTTTCGCACCGGCTACCTGCGCGAGACCACGGCCGAGCAGGACGCGGTGATGGAGCGCGTCAACCGCGCGCCGCCGGTCGACTGCCACGGCGCCGCCGGCGACGTCGTGTTCTGGCACCATCGCCTGGGTCACATGGCCGGGCACAACTACTCGTCCCGGATCCGCCAGGCGGTGTTGTTCGATTACTGCAAGCGCGACCTGGAGGCGGTGCAGGAGCAGCCGCCCTCCGCCGACATGTGGCAGCACTGGTCCCCCGAGCTGCGCGCCATCGAGGGGTAACCATGAAAGAACCGCGGTCGTTCTGGGAGACGCCGTCGATCAGAGAGTTGACGCGTTCTCAGAACGTGAAGCCAATCGAAGACATCGAGTCGCTCTTTGGTACGTGGCCGGGTGAGGATGACGATGGATTCGAGGAGGCCATTGACGAGTTGCGGCATCCCAAACCGGACTGGCGCGGGAGGGCGCCGGCGGCGATAATGGGGCGGCAAGGAGGAGAAATGGCAACTGCAACTGAGACGGCGCCGGCGACGGCAGCTACGGGGGAGGCGGCGGGGACGACCGTCCTGTATCGGAAGACGCTGGGGTGCCTGCTGGGCGGGCTTATCGGGGACGCCATCGGCACGCCGGCGGAGGGGAAGTCGTACGAGGTGTTGAAGGCGTCCGGCTGGATAGACGACTTCGATGCCGACGGCACCGACGACACGGTGATGAAGCATCTGCTGGCCGATGCCCTGATTCGCACCAACGGCCACGCCACCATCGACGACTGGGCCGCGGTCTGGCTGGACCGCTGGAACGACATCTTCGGCGCCAAGCTGAACAAGTTCTTTCCGTCGGTGACCCACACCGCCCACAAGCTGCGCCGCCACTCGACGCCGCGCATGGCGGCGTTGGGCAACATGCCGAGCTCCAGCACCGCGATGTGCTTTTCGCCGGTGGGCATCGTCAACGCCGGCAACCCGCGCGGCGCCGCGCTGCAGGGCTACAACCTGGCGGCCCTGATCCACGGCCACGACGTCGGCTTTTGTCAGGACGGGGCGGTGGCGATGGCGGCCGGCGTCGCCGAGGCGTTCCGGGTCGGGGCCAGCGTCACCTCGGTGGTGGAGGCGGCGCAGGCCAACGTTGTCCCCACCAGCGGCGCCGAGATGCTGGGCCTGATCGACCGCTTTCTGGAGCTGGCGCGCGCGGCGGGTAGTTACGAGGCGTTCCGCGACCGCGCCTACGCCGGCGCCGACACCCTGTTCCGGCGCATCGGCTGCGACTCGCGGGAAACGGTGCCGGTCACCCTGGCCCTGTTCGAGCTGGCCGGCGGCGACGTGGAACGTTGCGTCACCTACGGCGCCAACTTCGGGCGGGACGCGGACACCATCGCCTCAATGTGCGGAGCGCTGGCCGGCGCGCTGCAAGGCGTCGGCGGCATCCGCGAAGACTGGGTGGAGAAGGCGCAGCGCCTTACCGCTACCGATCAGCAGGCGCTGGCCCGCGATCTGGCGCAGGCAACCCTCGCCAAGCGCGCGGATCAGGAGGCGGCGCTGGCCGAGTTGGCGCTGATCACCTGACCGCGCCCGCGGGAGCGGTTGCCGGCAGGACGCTGAGCGCGAGCAGGCCGAGCAGCGTCTCGCTGGCCACGCAGCGCAGTTCGACGGCGGCGACGGCGCGGTCCGGATCCAAAACCAGGTCCTGCACCGCAAGATTGGGGATCTTCTCGTGCTCGACCGGCCCGTAGGCGGACACTGCGCCGCGCAGGCGCCCGTAGGGCACGTGGTAGGCGCGCGGACAGAACGGTTGCGCCATGCAACTGATGGTGTGGGGCGGCACCAGCGAGTAGTGCTGCGGTTCGCCGGCCGCGTAGTGGACGACGATCTCGCCGGCCGGGTAGTAACTCTTGACCGTCTTGGTGAGGTTGGCGGTCAGCAGGTAGAGCTTCCGCAGGCGGGGGGCCGCGGCGCCCGCCGCCAGGTCGAGGCGCGCGCTGCTCGGTAACTGCGCGTAGGGCTCGGTGGCGGCCAGCGCCAGCAGGCGGAGTCCGCCGGTGCGGAACGGCAACCCCGGCAGCGGCTCGTAGTCACGCGGCAACGGCGGCAGCTCCCACTGCAGGTCGAACTCGGGCGGGACCTCCGCTTCCAGGCCGTAGGCGTGCTCCGGCAGGCAGCCCCAGGCGAGCTGACCCATAGGCGAGTGCAGCAGGCGGTAGCCGCGGGCGTCGCGCGCGGGCGCCGGCCGTCGCCGGTCCACGCCGACGCCGCAGCCGGTGTAGTCCAGCCGCCAGCGGAACTCGGGGCCGAACAGGTGGCCGGCGTCGGCGTTGTAGACCGCATCCAGATCGACGGGTACGATCCGTTCGGTGCCGCTCCGGCGCTGCGGCGGGTCGGCCGGGAGCCAGGTCACCGCGTCGCGCCGGGCAGTGGCGCCGTCCAGGGTGACGGCAACCGGAAGCGTGCCCGGCGACAGCTCGTCCCAGACCGGGCTCAGGTCGACGGCAACCGGCTGCGTGGCGCCCGGCGCTACCGACACCGCGGCGCGGCGGCCCAGGACCTGCGCCTCGCCGGAGAGCGGGCGCGGCGTGTTGTTGCGCACCTCCAGCAGCAGCCGGCGCGCCGCCAGATCCAGCCGCGGGCTGACCACCTGCGCGCGCTCGTTGACCAGCGCCGGCGCCAGTCGCTCCACCACCTCCCAGGGCGGCACCGCTTCGAGGTCGACCGGTTCGTCCCACTCGGCCTCGCCGGCCCGCAGCCGGAGAAAGCCGGTGGCCGGTCCGGCAGCCGCGGCGCGCAGGGTCACGGCTGCCGGCTGCCGGCCGGTGGCAACAAAGCGGCCGCCGGCCTCCTCCCAGCCCAGCACGCGTGCACCGCGGACCCGGCACTGCAGCGCGCTGCCGGCTACCACGCGCGGCGCCGCGGCGACCTGCGCCTCGGGGCCGAGGGTCACGACGAACCGGTGCCGCCGGGCGCCCGCGGGCGGCGCGCTTTCCAGCACCAGGCGCGCGGCGCCCACGCCGGCGAGGAAGCGCGGCGCGGCCGCGGCCCCGTTCACGGCGGCAGACCGCACGGCGCCGCGCACCGGCAGCTCGACGGTAACCCGCCGCGGCGGGTCGCAGGTCAGCTCCAGGGTGACGGTGGTCACTGAAGACTCCTCGCGCCGGTAGCGGAGCGTGAGGCCGGGGCGCTGCAGCCGGGCGTGCCGCCAGTGGCGGGGAAAGTTGGGGCGCACCCGCAGACGGTTCTCCGGCGCCGCGCTGTTGAGCCCGAACAACCCCTCCGTGACCATCTGCAGGAGCGGCGCCTGCACCTCCGCGGTGTGGCGCAGGCCGGTGCCGCGGCCGGCGTTGTCCTGGGTGGAGCGCAGGCTGCCGTCGCTGCCGGTCAGGGCGCCGCGCACGATGGAGCGCACCAGCGGCCAGTAGCCGTCGATATCGCCGCTACGCGCCGCGGCGAGTACGCTCAGCAGGGCATCGCCGTTGGCGACGTAGTGATGGCTCCAGAAGATCGGCCACCAGTCGTTGATCAACTCGAGCACGACGCCGGCCTGGGGGCGCAGCAGGAACTGGTCGCGCAGGTAGCGGCTGGCGCGCCGCCGTTGCCGCGGGGAGCCGAGGCCGCGCAGCGCCGGCAGGAACTGCTCCTGCGTCTCCGGCCGCGGGCGCACGTCGCCGTTCCACTCGGCCGAGCCGAAGGCGCCGTTCCGCTCGTGCCACAGCTCCCGTTCCAGCCGGCGCCGCACCAGGGCCGCGTAGCCGCGGTAGCGCTCCGCGTCATTGGTGCGGTCGAGTGCCCGCGCCATGCCCGCGGCGGCGGTCAGCGCGCCCCAGGCCAGGGCGCCGTGGCCCACGCACTTGCCGCCGCGCGAGTGGGCATCGTTCTGCCAGAACTCGTAGTAGCCGGTCATGATGCCGGTGCGGTGCGGGTCGCCGGCGGCGAGCGCGTGCTCCAGGGAGCGCCGCGCGGCGGGATACAGCGCCTCCAGGAAGGCGCGGTCAGCGGTCCAACAGTAGTGGTGCCAGACCTGCTCGACGAAGTAGAAGTCCACCTCCTCGGCCCACTCGATGGTGTGGAACGCCGCCGAAAGGTAGCGCTGGCGCCCGCCCGGATCCTGGCTCCCGGAGATGAAGTGCAGCGAGTCCGCCGCCTCGCGGTGCATGCCGGCGTCGTCCGCGGCGTAGTAGCCGAAGTTGATCTTGCCGTACTTGTTCCATCCGAGGATCCCGTGAATGAACGCCGGGTACTCGAATTGGTAGCGAAAATCGACCGCCGCGCGGTTGACCACGGTGTCGAACTCCGGCTCCGGCGTGGTGACGCGCAGGCGCCGCCGCGGATGCCAGAAGGCGCGCGCCTCCGCGGCGGCCTCCGGGAACCGTTCCATGAGCTGCCGGAAGCGCCGCTCCGGGTGCAGGCAGCGTCCTATCCAGTGCTTGAACCAGCGCCCGCGCATCCGCTCCGCCCACTCCGGCGCCGCGAACGGCCGCTGCCGCAGCCGGCGGTAGGCCGCGGCCACGCCCTCCCGGTCGTAGTCGGTGTAGCCCCAGACCAGCAGCAGGCCGGCGCCGGGCGGCAGCTCCAGCACCACGCAGGTGGCGCTCTCCACCTCGGCGCCGGCGCTGGTACCGGCCACCAGCCGGGTGTAGGGGAAGCCGGGATGGTCCAGCACCACGTGTCCGCCGGCCACGCGCGGCGGGTCCGGCGCGCGCAACGGCCGCGGGCCGGGGCCGTGACCGGCCGCGAGGTCGAGGCGCACCGCCAGCGCGGCGTCCCCCTCAAGCAGCACGACGCAGCCGTTGGTGGAGACCAGCGGGCGCGCGCGCACCGTGAGCTCGGCGCCCTTCCCCGGCAGGCGGCAGCGCCACCGCGCCTCGCCCGGGCTGAAGCGCGCCTCGACTCCGGCGCCGCGGTGCAGCGGTACTTCCCGACCGCCGGCAATGGCCGTGAAGTACAGATCTCCCGAGATACCCAGCCCGGGAACCAAGTCGGGCTTGATATAGGAGTTGGGCCAGTAGGGGCGGTGCGCCAGGCGCAGCGCCGGGCGGTCGCCGGCATGCAGGTACCACGCCCCGTCCCCCATCAGCACCTGATTGAACAGGTCGGGCCCGTCGCTGATGGCAATGCTGTCGGGGCCGGCGCTGCGATAGCGTTTGGCGGCGCCGCGGTAGGTGTCGTGGTCGTAGTAGCTGCGTCCGACGTTGAGTCCCGGCAGATCCGGCACCCGACGCGGGCGTTGCGCCCCGTGGCGGAACGTCGCGCGGGCTCTCACGACGTCAGGAACCCCGCCGCAGCCCAGTCCGCGGCGGCGCAGAGGCCGCCTTCGAGCGCGTTCAGCGCCGCCAGACTGATTACCCGGGCGCCGGGCGGCAGCGCCAGGTTGAAGCGCCACACCTGCGCGGCCCGTAGCGTGGGACTGGCGGCCGCCGCTTCGCCGTCCAGGAACACCCGAAAGCGCACCGCGGCGCGGCTGGCCTGCAGCATGCCGTGGTCCTCGTCCAGCAGCGCGTCGTCCAGCCCGGCCAATGCCACGAAGCGGCGCCAGGAAGGCTGCAGGGCATAGATCAGGTGCGCGGGCGTCCAAACGCTCACGCCGCGCTGCTGCCGGCGCCCGCCGCCGATGCGGAGCGGTCCGCCGCCGGCGGCGCGGTCAAAGCCGACGTCCGGGGCCACCGCGGCGTAGGTGTGACCGTCCAGGAGGCGCGGCGAGGTGGCGCGTAGCGGGCGCAGGTCGGTGAGATGCACTTCCGGCGCCGGCGGCGGTGGCGCCAGGCGCACGAAGTGGCTGACGCTCTCCACGCCCTGGGCGCGCCCCGCCGCGAACGGCTGCGCGCGCAGCACCCCGGACGCGCTGAGCTCCGGGGGCGCGGCGTAGCGCGGTGCGGCCGGGGATGGGGCGCTGCCGTCCAGCGTGTAGTGGATGGCGGCGCCAGGCCGCGCTGCGCCGGGCGGGCGGATGGGAAAGGTGAGGGTAGCGGTGAAGCGGCGCTCGAACAGGTAGGGCTGATCGCGGTGCCCCCACGGCATGATATGGACCGCGTCCACCGGCGGCGCGCCGGGCCAGCGGCCCACCTTGGCCAGCTCCTCGCCAAGGTCCACGGTGGCGCAGAACTGTTCCTCCACGGCCGCCACCGCCAGCCCCGTGGCGTCGTCGTTGGTGTAGCCGCGCGCCGGGTCGTAGTGGTCGTAGGCGGCGGTCAGGTCGCGCGCCAGAATCACTTCCAGTCCGGCGCGCGACAGATACAGCATGCCCGCGGCCTTACTCACCACGCAGTTGTTGGTGGCGATGCCGGCGTAGAGCAGGTGCGTCAGACCGCGCTGCCGGCACAGGGCGTGCAGCCGCTGGGTGCCGGCGCCGCCGTACACCGGTCCCACCAGCAGATAGTCCTGCGCCGCGACCTCCAGATCGGGATGGATGGCGTGCCAGTGGTGCATGTACGGGCAGCGGATACCGGGACCGCACAGGCAGGTCTGCCCGGCGAACGGAAATTGCGGCGCGGCGACGCGGCGCACCTCCGGCAACTCATAGCGGGGCAGGGCGGCCACCCGCTCCGCCTGCGGCCAGCCGGCGTACTGGTCGCCGACGTCGCTGGGGGCATGGATTACGGTGGCCCCCAACGCCCGCATGCCGGCCAGCGCCCGGTTCAGGCGCGGCACCAGCGCCGCGAACAGCCCGCGGCCGGTGCAGCACGGGTAGCCGTTCCACACGTCGATTACCACGACCCCCAGGCGCCGCGCCGCCACCGCGGTCGGCGTGACGCGCACGGCACCGGCGCTCCGGCGGCGCCGACAGTCGAGTTCGAGGCGCACGCCGGCAGCATAGCACGCCACCAGCCCGGCCGCGCGGCGGAATCCGCGAAACAGCGCCGACCGAGCGTTGCTTCCGCAACGGGCCTCCGCACCGCCACCCCGGAGCGGCCGGCGTCACTCATTCGAGTGTGCTACTATCCGCTCACTCCGCTTTCCCATAGGCCCGCAAAAAGTGCTCCCGTTACTGGCGCGGCGCGCGCTCTACATGGTGCTGTTCCTGTTTGCCCTCTCGCTGGTGGGGTTCCTGATCATCGAATTGCCGCCCGGCACCTATCTGGACGTCCACCTCGCGCGCCTGCGCAATACCGGCGTGCGCGTCGACCAGGCGGAAGTGGAGCGGCTGCTGCGCCTGTACGATCTCGACGCGCCGATCGCCGTGCGTTACCTCAAGTGGATCGGCAAGTTCGTGAGCGGTGACATGGGCATTTCGTTCCAGCACAACCGCGCGGTGACCGACCTGATCGCCGAACGCCTGCCGGCTACCCTGCTGCTGTCCACCGCAACCATGCTGTTCATCTACGCGGTGTCGATTCCCATCGGCATCGTTTCCGCGACCCGCCAGTACTCGGTCGTCGACTACCTGTTCACCTTCTCGGGCTTCTTCGGCCTGGCGACGCCCAACTTTCTGCTGGCGCTGGTGCTGATGTGGCTGTTCCTGCAGGTGTTCGGGGTGAGCCTCACCGGGCTGTTCTCCGCCGCCTACGTGGCGGCGCCGTGGAGCCTCGGCCGGGTGTGGGACCTGCTCAAGCACCTGCCGATTCCGATCGTGGTCATCGGCACCGCCGGCACCGCCGAGCTGATCCGCATCGTGCGCGCCAGCCTGCTGGATGAGCTGCGCAAGCAGTACGTGATAACCGCCCGCGCGAAGGGCATGGAAGAGGCGCGGCTGCTGTTCAAGTATCCGGTGCGGGTAGCGCTGAACCCGGTGATCAGCTCGGCGGCCTGGGTCCTGCCGGCGATTTTCTCGGGTGAGACGGTGACCGCGATTGTACTGTCGCTACCCACCACCGGGCAGATCTTCTTCAGCGCGCTGCTCACCCAGGACATGAGCCTGGCGGGCGGCATAGTGGTGATCATCGGGGCGCTTACCGCGGTCGGCACGCTGATTTCCGATCTGGTGCTGGCCGGCGCCGACCCGCGCATCCGCATGGAGCGCAGCAACCGGTGAGCGGCGAACGCTCCGACACCGCCGGCCACTGGCAGTTGGTGCGCGCCAAGTTCGGCCGCCACCGGCTGGCGCGGGCGGCCCTGGCGCTGCTCGCCGTAATCTACCTCGGCGGGTTGGGCGCCGGCTTCCTGGCTCCCTACGGTACCCGCACCGTGGCGGCCGAGTTCGCCTACGCGCCGCCGCAGCGGCTGCGCTTCGTGCACGAGGGCCGCTTCCAGATCCGCCCGTTCGTGTACGGCTATACGCGCAGTTTTGACGACGCTACCTGGGAGTGGAATTACCGGCCGGACCCGGCACGCAAGCTCGACCTGCGGTTCTTCGTGCGCGGCGACGGCTACCGCTTCTGGGGATTGTTCGAGACCCGGCGCCGCCTGTTCGGCGTTGCCGAGCCGGGCAAGGTGTTCCTGTTCGGCACCGACAAGCTCGGCCGCGACCTGTTCTCGCGCAACCTGCACGCGATTCGCGTGTCGCTGACGGTGGGGCTGCTCGGCGTGGCGTTCAGCTTTGCGCTCGGCTGCCTGCTCGGCGGCCTGTCCGGCTACTACGGCGGCCCGGTCGACACCGCCATCCAGCGCGTCATCGAGTTCCTCATCGCGCTGCCCACCATTCCGCTGTGGATGGGGCTGAGCGCCGCGCTGCCCCCGGACTGGCCGGCGCTGCGGGTCTACTTCTTCATCACCATCATTCTCTCCACCATCGGCTGGACCCGGCTGGCGCGGGTAGTGCGCGGCAAGCTGCTGGAGTTGCGGGAACAGGATTTCACCCTGGCGGCGCGGCTGGCCGGCGCCGGTGACCTGGCAATCGTCAGGCGCCACCTGCTGCCCTCGTTCATGAGTTACCTGATCGTCGATCTGACGCTGGCGATTCCCTACATGATCCTGGGGGAGACGGCGTTGAGCTTCCTCGGCCTGGGGCTGCGGCCGCCGGTGGTGAGCTGGGGCGTGTTGCTGCACGAGGCGCAGAACGTGCAGTCGGTGGCGTTGCACCCGTGGCTGCTGATTCCCGGCGCCTTCGTGGTCGCCAGCGTGCTGGCGTTCAACTTCGTGGGCGACGGGTTGCGCGACGCCGCGGATCCCTACAAGTGAAGCGGCCGGCTCACGCTTGAGCCGGCCGCCTCTTCCATTGCTTGCGCCCTTGCGCCCGGGAGGGGTTAGTTGAAGTAGCCTCCGTTGGCGAGGGTGTCGCGCCACAGCGCGACGTAGCGGTCCACGCCGGCGCGCTCCAGCTCCTGCACGTAGTCGCCCCACGCGGCGTCGTTGTTGACGTCGCGGGTGCCGTTGATGAACTCGGTGGCCCGCTGCAGCACCAGCCCGGTGCGGCTGGTCAGGGTCTCCGCCAGATCGATCAACTCATCCTGCGTGGTGTCGTCAAACACCAGGTCGGGCGGGATGTAGCTCTCGGTCTTGTAGGGCGCGTACAGGTCGCGCGTCGCCACCATCAGCCGGTACTCCTGCTTGGAGGGATCCTCCGCCCATTCCGGCGGCAGCGCGCCGTGGGCGATCATGTCGAAGCGGCCCGGCGCCGTGCGCGGCCAGCCGTCGTCGTACAGGTCACGGGAGTAGGCGTGGACGTTGATGCTCAGGGTCTGCGCCGGGTTGCCGTCGCGCGCCACCCAGCCCTTGGCCTTTTCCTCCTCGGTGAGCCAGCGCCAGTCGATGCCCTCGCGCCGCCAGCCCCAGGCCAGGTTGCCGTGCACGATCGGGTCTTCGAAGAACCAGTCCACCCACTGCGCGATCACCTCCTGGCGGTCAGCGCCACTCGGCGTAATCTGCGTCTGATAGCGCATGGTGGGCGGGAAGAAGGTGGTTTGGCGCAGACCGGTCGGCCCCTCTACCGGCGCAATCGGCTGGAAGTTGGCGAACCGCCCGGTGCCGGCGCCGTTCAGGGTCATCATCCCGAACCAACCCGCGGGAAACGATCCCACCAGCTCCTTGTCCGGGTTCTCGACCGCGGCCATCCCCTCCTGCCGCGTCCACACGAAGCTCTCGTCGCCGAGCAGTCCTTCGGCGTACAGCCGGCGCATGAACTTCAAGCCCTCGCGCCACTCCGGCGTGTTGGCCACGAAGCGCACGTCGGAGGGGCTGCGCTCCAGGAACGCGCCGTAGTTGGCGCCGTAGGGGTGGCTGGTGAACACGAAGGGGTTCATCAGGAAGGTAAAGGGGTCCTGGCGCCAGCCGTCCACGGCGCCCAGAATCGGAATTTCGTCCGCCTGGCCGTTGCCGTTCGGGTCCTGGGTCTTGAACGCCTTGAAGGTTTGGTACAGCTCCTCCGTGGTCTCCGGCGGCCACTTGAGGCCCAGCTTTTCCACCCACGGCTGATAGACCCACAGCTTGGCGGAGAACTGGCAGTGAAAGCAGTTGGCTTCCACGTCGGGAAACGCGTAGACGTTGCCGTCCGGCATCGTGAGCCGCGCCTTGATCGACGGCGCCTCGGCGAGGCGCTGCTTGAGCGACGGCATGTTGTTCTCGATCAGGTCGTTCACCGGCAGAAAGGTGCCGTTGCTGCCGTGCAGAAACACCTGCTGCGCGGTGATCGAGCCGTGCGGAATGAGGATGTCCGGCAGGTCGCCGGACGCCAGGATCAGGTTGAACTTCTCCTGCGCGCCGTTCGACTCGATCATCTCGACAAAGTCGACGTGCACGTTGGTGAGGTCTTCCAGATAGGTGGCGAACGCGGCGTCTCCGGGCGTGCCCGACGACGTGCTCGACGAGTAGTAGGCAATGGCGCTGATTGTCACCTTCTCGTCGACCACCGGGTAGGTGCCCGGCGGGTTCAACTGGTACGCGCCGGCGGCCGTTTCTTCGGTGCCGGCGGCGAAGGCGGCTCCGCCGATCGCCAGCAGCGCGGCCAGGGCGATGGCCATGACTTTGAGCATGTATGCTGCTCCTGTTTTCGCGGCTTGGCGCCGCGGTCTCCTTTTCAGTGCCGGGTAACACCCGGATTCAGGTGATGCATTGTTCCGGTGCGGGTGCGCGAGGCCGCTCATCCCTTGATGGCCCCGATCATGACGCCGCGCACGAAGTACTTCTGGACGAACGGATACACTGCCAGGACCGGGACGGTAACCACCACGATCAACGCGAACTGGATCAGCCCCTGCAGGTACATCCGCGATTGCAGCGCCTCCACCTGCTCCGGGGAGGCGGAGGCCATCAACTGATCAATCACTCCGGGCGAGTTGAGCACCAGGATTTCGCGCAGAATGATCTGCAGCGGGCGCAGCTCCGGGCGGCGCAGGTAGACCAGCGCGTTGAAGAATTGATTCCAGTGGTTTACCGCGTAGAACAGGGTGATGACGGCGATGATCGGGCCGGAGAGCGGCAGGACCACGCTCCACAACATGCGCGTGTTGGACGCGCCGTCGACCCGGGCCGCCTCGTACAGCTCAGCGGGGACGTTGGATTGCAGAAAGGTGCGGGTGATGATCACGTTCCACACGCCGATGGCGAACGGAATGATCATCGCCGCGCGCGTGTCGATGATGCCGAGGCTGCGAATCAACAGGTAGGTGGGGATGAGGCCGCCCTGAAAGAACAGCGTGAACGTGAACAGGAACATCAACACCCCGCGGCCCCGGCAGTCGCGGCGCGACAGCGGGTAGGCGATCAGCATGGTCATCACCACGTTGTAGATGGTTCCGAACACGGTGTAGAAGATGGTGTTGCCGTAGCCGAGCCACAGCTCGCTGTACTCGAATACCGCCTTATAGCCTTCCAGCGAGGGCTTTACCGGCAGCAGCCACACCCGCCCGGCCACCACTTCCAGGGCGTCGCTGAACGACGAGCTGACCACGTAGATCAACGGGTAGACGACCAGCAGGAAGATGATCCCCAGCAGGCCCACGTCGAGCACGTAGAACAGCCGATCCTCCCGGGCGTGGCGGATGCCGGAGCGCCGCCCGCCGCGCCCCGGTAGCGCCGCCGCCGTTACGCCGCCCGTCGCCGCCGCGCGCCGCAGTGCCGTCCGTCGCAGTGCGGCCATCAGCCGGCGCCTACCACAGGCTGGTCCCGCTGGTGCGCCGCGCGATGCGGTTCACCGCGATCAACAGGAAGAAGGCTATCACGTTCTTGAACAGGCCGATGGCGGAAGCGTAGGAAAAGTTGGGATTGCGGGAGGCCAGGCCGATCTTGTAGACGTAGGTATCCACCACCTCGGAGGCGGATATGTTGACCGTGTTCTGCATCAGGAACACCTTCTCGAAGCCGATGTTGAGAATTTGTCCGAGGCGCAGGATCAGCAGGATGATTACCACCGCGGCGATGCCGGGCAAGTCAACGTGCCAGATGCGCTGCCAGATGGTGGCGCCGTCCACGCGCGAGGCTTCGTGCAACTCGGGATCGATCGCCGACAGCGCCGCCAGGAAGATGATGGTGGCGTAACCCATGTTCTGCCAGATGTTGGTCCACACGTAGATGTGCGGGAACCAGGCCGGGCTGCCGAGGAAGTTGGACTCCGGCAGCCCAAGGCGCGCAAGGGCAACGGCGACGATGCCGAACTTGCTCGCGAACAGCTTGAAGATGATGCCCACCATCACCACGGTCGAGATGAAGTGGGGGGCGTAGGTGACCATCTGCACCGTTTTCTTGTAGCCCTGAAACGGCGCGTAGTGAAGCATCAGGGCGAGGATGATCGGAATCGGAAAGCCGAGCGCCAGGTCGTACGCGTTCAGGAAGAACGTGTTCCACATGATGTTGCCGAACTTGAACGAGTTGAAGAAGCGTTCGAAGTTGGCGAACCCGACCCAGGGGCTGCCCCAAATGCCGAGGGAGGCGACGAACCGCTTGAACGCGATTACGTTGCCGTACATCGGGAGGTACATGAACACGATCAACCACGCCACCGGCAGCAACGCCATCAGGTACAGCTCCCAGTTGATCGAGTATTCCTTCCACGCCTTGCGGCGCGCCGCCAGTTTCAGTTCGCGGTGGGCGGCGGGCGCGGGGGCCGGGGGCGGGTTGCCGGCGCGGGTGGCCGCGGGAGCGCGGGTCAAGCGCAGTCGGGGTGGCCGTTGGCCCAGCGGCCGAACGGTACGTCGGTCTGCCCGCCCTGGTTGATGAGCGCCATCCGGCGGCGGGTCTCCTCCCAGCTCCGGCGCCACGCGCCGGCGTCGCGCAGCTCCAGGTGCGGCGCCTTGCGGCTGCGCGCCACGAAGCCCGGGAACGCCTCGCGCCCGGTGTGCTGGCCGATCGGGTTGTAGCGCAGGTCGAAGCTCCAGCGAATGTGGTCGCTGACGTTGGGCAGCGAGCCGTGCACGGTCTGCCGGTGCAGGAAGATCACGTCGCCGCGCGCGGTGGGGAGCGGAGTGGTGGCCGCGACGTCGAACAGCCGTTCCGGAATCTCGCGCCCGCCGTGGCCGCGGTAGTTGTCGCAGTGGGTGCGCAGGCCGCCGGTATGGCTGCCGGGGATGATCTTGAGCGGCCCCGCCTCGACCGGGGTGTCGTAGAGTGAGAACCAAACCGTGAGTATGTCGGTGGCGTCGGCCTCCGGGGTCACCACGCCGCGGTCCTGATGCCACTGGGTGGCGCCGATTACCGGCTTGCCGTTGGAATTCTTCGGCAGCTTGCTCTCCGGCGGCTTGATGCGCACGTGCTGCACCGGGTTGGAGTAGATCTCGGGGCCGATGAGCGATTCCACGACGTCCAGCAGCGGCGCCGCGGTAAAGGCGTTCAGCACCGCCGGCCCGCACCAGAAGGGAGTGTCCTCGCGCACGTCCGCGAACGGCAGCGAGAAGTCGAAGTACTGGGCGTGGGCGCGGCCACTCTCGGCGTAGACGCGGGTCACCCGGTCGCCGAACGGCAGCTCGTCGTAAGTAGAGGAAATCTCGCCGGCGGCGCGCAGCTCGCGGGCCAGGGTGTGCAGCACGCCCTCGTACTCCTCGATTACCGGATCGAGGTAGGTGGCCGGGTCCAACACGGCGTCGACCTTCAGGTAGCCCTGCTCCCGGAACTGATCGACCTGCTGCTGACTGAGCGCACTCATGCCGGCGTCCTCCTGTGGAACGGTATGCGGTCAGTCACGCATCTTAGGCGACCGGGCGGCGCTGTGCAAGGAAGCCGCGGCGCGCGCGGCGGACGGCCGGCGGCGGCGCGCAACGGGGGCGCAGATCACGCGCCGAGGTCGAGGCCGTAGGCGGCGGGATCGAGACCGCTGTCGGCGGCGAGGCCGCGCAGGCTCACCAGCACGTCTTCCGGCAGCGGAATCCCCTCCGCCAGCGCCCGCTCGCGGCGCTGCCACTCCATCTCGCCCGGCAGGTAGATCGTCGCGCCGGCGGCGGGGGCGGCGCCCTTGATCGCCGCGCTCATGGCGGCCATGCGTTCGTAAAAGCGCGCCGCCGGCATCATGGCGCCCACGTCCAGGGCCAGGAAGGCGTGCCCCTGGTCCGGCGGCTCGGGGTCGTCCGCCACCCAACTGTGCACCTCGCCCATCATCGCCGAGCCGGTCAGCACCGCCGTCAGAATCTCCACCAGCACCGCCAGGCCGTAGCCCTTGTGGCCGGCCATCGGCAACTGCGCGCCGCGTTCGGGGTAGATGGAGGGGTCGGTGGTGGGCACGCCGGCGTCGTCCACCAGCCAGGTGTCGGGGATGCTGCGGCCCTCGGTCTTGGCGGCGAAGATCTTGGTGGCGGCCACGGCGCTCGTGGCAATGTCGAGCATGATGGTGCGCCCGGTGCCGGTGGGCGCGGCGTAGGCGATCGGATTGGTGCCGAGAATCCGGCTGCGGGCGCCCGGCACCGTCATGCACGGCTCCACGTTGCACGTCGCCATCCCGAACAGGCCCTGCTCGGCGATCAGGTTGGCGTAGTAGCCGGCGGCGCCGAAGTGGCTGCTGCCGCGCACGCCGACGTAAGCCATGCCGGACTGCCGCGCCTTGGCCACCGCCAGCAGGGCGGCGCGGCAGGAGATGGCCGGCGGCATGCCGTGGCGGGCGTCGATCATCGCCCAGGCCACGCCTTCGGCGGTGACCTGCTCGCGGGCGGCGGCGTTCAGGCGGCCGCGGCGCGCGTTTTTCATCAGCCCGCGGAGCTGGCGCGTGCCGTGGGTAAAGGTGCCCCAGGTGTCGGTGGTCACGAACACCCGCGCCGACAGCTCGGCGTCCTCGCGGCTGATTCCCGCCTGCGTCATGGCCGCGCAACAGAACGCCTCCAGCGCCCGCGCGTCGATCTTCAAGGCTCCCATGATGCGGCTACCGTACCGAATCGCGCCGCAACGCGCATCCGTCCGTCGCCCCGCGCGCCGGGTGTGCGCCGCCCGCCTGCGCCGCCCGCCTGCGCGACCCCGCCCCCGCCGTGCCACCGGCCGGCGTTCGGCCCGCTCCGGCTTGCCCCAACCCGCTGCCGGGCCTCCCGCGCGGGCTACTCCGTGGTCCAAAGATGCAGCCGGGACAGTTGACTCAAGTTTTGTCTATGATTATACTTGGTATGTTAATAAGACCTCTCTCGACACGCCGATCACCACCACCGTTGCCGCCCTTTCCGACCAACGTCTGCTGCAGCAGGTCAAGGAACTCTCCGCCATCGAACACTACGTCCAAGGCGTGGTAATCGATCACCTGCGCGAAGTTGAGCGGCGCGGTCTGTATCTCGCGCTGGGTTTCTCCGGCATGTTCGATTACGTGCGCGAACTGGGCTACAGCACTGGCGCTGCTTGGCGGCGGCTCAAGGCGATGCGGCTGTGCGAGGAAGTGAAAGGGGCGCGGGGGCGGCTGTTGGAGGGCACGCTGACGCTGGACGCGGCGGCGCAGTTGCAGCACGCCTTTGAGCAGCAGGAGCGCAAGGCGCGCCGCGCCGCAGCCCCCGACACCGAGAAGCCGAACGGCGGCGGGCGCGACAATCAGGCCGATGCCGGGTCGGCCACGTCGGTCCTGGAGCTCGGCGCGCGGGCGGCCGTAGCGCCTGGCGGGTCGGCGCCTGAGGTAGCGGCGCGCGCGGCCGGGCCGGAGGGGTCGGAGGGTGCGCCCGGCGGCTTGGTACCGGATGCGTCGGTGCGCGCGCCGGAGCGGCCGGTAGCGCCGGTGCCGGACGCGGCGGCGCGGGAGTCGCTGGTGGCGGAGGCGGCCGGCAAGAGCACGCGGCAGGTAAAGGAGATGCTGGCCAAAGTCGATCCCGATGTGGCGCGGGCGGCGGACCGGATGCGGCCGCTGGGAGCCGGGCGGTGGGAGCTCAAGGCGGTGATCGATGACGACTGTCAGGTCGGATTGGAGCAACTCAAGGGGCTGCTGTCCCACGTCGATCCGATGACGTTGGGGCAACTCCTGGGGCGCGTGGTACGGGAAGCGCTCGACCGCCACGATCCGTCGCAGCCGCCGCGCGGTCGGGGCCGCAGCCGCCGGACTCCCGACGTAACCGCCCAAACTTCGGCGCCGAAAACAGCGGCCGGGCCGGGCGCCGCGACGGCGCCGCAGACCGGCCTGCCGGCAGTTTCCGAGACTTCGGCGCCGAACGTACCGGCGGACGCTTGCCAGCGCCGCGTTACGGTTGCGAAGCGGCCTGTGGCGGCCACCCGGACCCGGACCGCAGAAGTCACGGCGGAGATTTCGGCGCCGAAGGAGGCCGTGGCGGCGCCGGGGACCGAGCTGCCGGCAGGCGCGGCGACTTCGCCAGCCAAGGTTCAGGCCGCGGACCGGCCTGCGGCAGCCGCCGGAATCGCCACTTCGGCGCCGAAGGCAGAAGGCGGCGCGCAGCCCGCGGCGCATCGGACCGGCCGGCTCGTCACACCGGCGACGACTGCGCCGCAGCCGCGCGTTCGCCGCCGCGCTATTCCCGTGGCGGTCAGGCGGCAGGTGTGGGAGCGCGACCGGGGCTGCTGCAGCTACGTGGACCGGGGCAGCGGGCGGCCGTACGCGCTCGGAGGCAGCGCCGAGCCCGACAATCTCCGGCTGCTGTGCGCCGCCCATCACCGCTACCGCCACCGCCATGCGCGGCTCGCAGCCGCCCGCCGGTGACTTGATCCGGCGCGGCGCGCTGTCCAACGCCAACGCGGCGCGCATCGAAACCGCCCGGACCACCGCCCGGATCGCCTCGACAACCTGCGCCGGTGGAGCAGCAGGTAGGCGCGGACGACAGCGCCGCGCGCGCTGCTGCAGCCGTCGCCCGAAGGCGACCCGGCCGATACCGCTGACGAACCCGGAGCGGCACCGGAACGTCAAGCGCCGCCCGCCCGCTGACCCTGGCCGCGCGGGCGTCAACCTCCCCATGAGTCTTGCATCAATACGTTTCAGACCGTGCGGGGAGCGCACCGCCGGCGACGCCGGCCGCGGGGGCAATCGCACCTGCTACTACGGCAGCGGCGTTGACGGCGCGCGGGGAGTGGCATACGGTTTTGCCGGTGAGTCCGGTGAGTAACGAACGGCGTAGCGTGCTGTTTATCATGGCCGACGACTGGAGCCGGCTGGCGCGGTGCTACGGCAACGAAGTGATCAGGACGCCGCATATCGACGCGCTGGCCAAGCGCGGGGTGGTGTTCGACTATGCGTTCTGCACCAGCCCGTCGTGCGCGGTGAGCCGCGCCTGCATCCTGACCGGCCATCACAGCCACACCCACGGCCAGTACGGCCATTGCCACGGTATTCACGGGTTCCGCACCCACGAGTTCATGCCGTCGCTCCCGAAGCTGCTGCGGGAGGCCGGGTACGCGACCGGCTGCATCGGCAAGAAGCACGTGGAGCCGGCGAGCGTGTACCCGTTTGCCTGCGAACCGGAGGTGGATCCGCGCAGCCCGGACGACGTGGCGCGCACGGTGTCGGAGTTCCTCGCCGACAACGCGGAGCAGCCGTTCTATCTGCACCTCGGCTCCACCTATCCGCACCGCGCCGGCGCCGGCTTTGGCAACGAGCGCGCGCACGCCGGCATCACCCCCGCCCCGTACGCGCCGGAGGAGGTGATCGTCCCCGGATTCCTGCCCGACGTGCCGCGCGTGCGGCGGGACCTGGCGGATTACTACGAGAGCGTGACCCGCTACGACCAGGTGGTGGGCGCGGCGGTGGAAGCGCTGGAAGCATCGGGGCGCGCCGGCGAGACCCTGATCTTCGTGACCACCGACCACGCCATGCCCTTCCCCGGCGCCAAGGCGTCCGGCTTCGACAGCGGCCATCACTGCCCGCTGATCATCCGCAATCCCGAGCAGCGCAGGCGCGGCATCCACAGTCAGGCGGTGATGAGCTGGGTCGACTTCTGTCCGACCATCCTGGAGTGGTGCGGCGTGGCGCCCGCCCCGGTGCCGGCGGGCGGCGTGGCGCTGCCGGGCCGTTCGCTGCTGCCGATTCTGGAGGACGACGGCCCGCGTCCCGGCGGCGGGGCGTGGGAGGAGACCTTCTTCTCGCACTGCTTCCACGAGGTGACCAACTACTACCCCTACCGGGCGTTGCGCGGGCGCCGCTACAAGTACGTGCGCAACCTCGCCCATCAGCTCGCCACCCCGCTGCCGAGCGACCTGTTCCGTTCGCTCACCTGGACCGCGGTGCGCGAGGAGGGCATCGAAATGCTCGGCGGGCGGCCGCGCGCCGGCTTTCTGCAGCAGGACCGGGAGGCGCTGTTCGACCTGCAGGCGGACCCCAACGAGAGCCGCAACCTGATCGCCGAACCGGCGCTGGCCGAGGTGGCCGCGGCGATGCGCGCCAAGGTGCTGGCGTTCCGGCAGGAGACCGCCGATCCCTGGCTGGAAGTCTCCTTCCAGGAAGGCGAACTACCCGCCAACGACGTCCGCTGATGAAGAGGAAACGGAAGCGGGCCATTGACTGGCCGGCTGTCTGGCCGCAGTTCATGGCGTCGGCGGCCGTACTGGCGGTGCTGCTGACCGTCACACTGGCACAGGGTGCCAGCATCCGTGCTGACGTCGCCATTTTCCGTGAAGAGGTAGCCAACGAGGTAGCGCGAGTTCACAACGACGTGCGCTCGCTCTCGGACCGGATGGAATCTCTGTCTGACCGCGTGGACTCGCTGTCCGAGCGCGTCGCGCGGATTGAAGGGAGCGTTGACCGGACCCTACCGCCTGCCGCTGCCGGCAGCCCCGGCGCCGGCGGAATGACCGCATCCCCCGGCCAGCTGGCCGGTTGGGGGTGCCACGAGGGACGGGATTTGCGGTAGACTGCGGGCGGAGGGTAGCGGTGGCGAAGAAGCGGGTATTGGTGACCGGGTTGAGCGGGGTCGTGGGGCAGGCGATGCAGGGGGAGCTGGCGGAGCGCTATGAACTGTCGGCGTTGTCGCGCTACGGCACGCCGGGGCTCGACGCGGAGCACGACTTTCGCGGCAACATCGCGGACCTCGACTCGCTGCTGCCGGCGTTCAAGGATCAGGAGGTGGTGGTGCACTTGGCCGCCGACCGCAGCATGCGGGCGCCCTTCGACTCCACCGTCAACTACAACGTCCGGGGCCTCTACCACGTGTACCAGGCGGCGCTGCGCTGCGGCGTGCGGCGCGTCGTGTTCGGCAGCTCGCAGCACACCGTAGGCGGCTTCTACCGCGACCCGCCCTACTGCCATATCTTCGCGGGGGAGTTCGACCGCGTGCGGCGCCCCTATCCGCTGCTGGACGAGACCGCGCCGATCCGGCCCTCCGGCTACTACGGCATGTCGAAGGCCTACGGCGAGGCGATGGGCCACTACTACTACGACACCCGCGGGCTCTCCACCATCGCGGTGCGGATCGGCTTTACCCTCTCCAACGACATGCCCACCTTCGACGGCTCCGCCCTCTCTCTCTGGTTGAGCCACCGCGATACTACCCAAATCCACGTCCGCGCCATCGACGCGCCCGCCGAGGTGGGCTACACGGTGGTGTTCGCCACCTCCGACAACTACTGGAAAATCTTCTCGCTCGACAGGGCGCGCGAGGTGTTGGGCTACGCGCCGCAGGATGACGCCGGCCCGGTGCTCGATCCGGCGGCGAAGCAGTTGGAGCGGGACTACACCGAGTTCAAGGCCCACCCGGAGTAGACCGCGGCTCCCGGCGGGGGCTGGCGCCCGGTCGGGGGAGCGCCCGGCAGGGTCAGCTCCCCGCGCTGCCGTCGAAGTGGGAGCGAGCGCGGGCGAATGCGTCGCGCCCGACGAGGGAGCCGATGCGGCGGCCCGGCAGGTCGTCCATGCGCGGGTGAATGCCGCCGTAGAGGCGGGAGATGCCGGCCTCGTCGGAAGCGTCGTAATAGGTGGCCCACTGCAGCGTCAGCGTCTCGGTCGGCCCCGACTCGAACACCAGAAAATCGTTCGCCGGGGCCACGAACTCGCCCAGGCCGCCGGGGAAGTACTCGCTGCCGGTGAACAGCGCCAGCACCTCGGCGGCGGCGCGGCTGAAGGTGCTGTGCCCCGAAACGTAGCCGGCGAACGGCGGGGTGACGAAGGTGTCGCGCTGGTAGGGGATCCAGTCCACGCCCAGTAGCCAGCCCACTCCGGTGTAGTCGCCGGGGTCTTCCGGTTTGCCCAGCCAGGAGTAGACGGCGATCTCGCCCGGGTGCTCGGCGAGGTGGGCGTGGCGTTCGCCGGGGGCGGCGCTTTCGGCGGTGATCAACTCCACCAGCCCCGGCTCCAGCGGCAGGCCGTCGGGATGGTAGGAGGGCAGGCCGGGATCGGAAGACTGCCCCAGGCCGGCCATGTGGCGGATGGCGGTGATCGGGCGCACGTAGTCGTAGTGACCCTTGAGGCCCCAGGCGCAGACCGCGGCGTCATGCACGGCGCCGTTGAGCGCCAGGTACAGCTTGACGTCCCACTCCAGCGGATCGAGCAGCGGTCCTTCGCCGCCGAAACGGCGCTCCAGCAGCGGGTGATCGGTCACGTAGTTGGCCAGGCTGTTCCAGTGCCCGGGCGGGGTCTCCGAATCGGGGCCGTCGGCCCAGAACTCGGCGATGACCCGCGCCCAGTCGCCGCGCTTTACGAGGTTGGGCTGGTAGGGCTGCCCGGTGACGGGGTTGACGGCGTAGCCCTGCCCGTCGTTGGCGCCGAGGCTGTTGCCGCCGCTGGAGCGGGGAGATATGTCGATCACTTCCCCGTCGTCGGGGTCCAGGGCGGCGGCGTAGCGCAGCACTTCGGCGAAGCCGTCGCGGTACTCGTCGCTGCGTTCCCCGCCGAGGTAGGGCGGCGGACCGGGATCGTGGAACACGCCGGCGGCGTCGGCCATGCCGCTGCCGGCCGCGGCGGGCAGGGCGAACGACGCCACCGCCCCCCAGTGGGAGCCGATGAAGCGCTGCACGCGGCCCGGCTGCACGCGGCCCGCCTGGTCCACGAACAGCCGGAGCGAAAGCGGCTGCCAGCGGTTGGGATCGGCCAGCTCGCCGGCGCCGGAGTGGGCGACCACCAGCGGCGGGTTCGCCGCCCGGTAATCGAACTCGAAGGCGTAGGAACCGAGCTCGTCGGCGCCGTCGTCGTAGCCGTGGTCGAGGATCAGCTTGGCGATGCGGTTGCCGACCGCCGCCGGACTGTCCCCGGTGAGCTCGGTGACCCGGTAGTCGTAGCCGAGCTCGGTCAGCAGGTCGTCGAAGGCGGGCAGCGAGACGTAGGCGCCGGGCGAGATCTGATAGCGGCGGTAGAGCACCCGGTAGGCGGCGTAGCTGATCGCCTCGCGGCGCGCCGCCGCCACGTCAGCGGCCTGCAGGCGCTCGTCGAGGAAGATCGGCTCGGCGGTGTCGTCGTAAACCGCCCACGCATCCCACATCGCCGCGGACACGTGATACAGGTTGCGCGCGTGGATCGGCGGCCGCGCAAAGTCGTTGCGGGTCGCGTCCAACAGCGCTTCGTTCCACCGCCGCGCCACCGAATGCGCCCCCGGCTCCGCGCCCGCGCTCGCCGCCGCTCCTGTTAGCAGCAGGCAGGCCGCCGCCAACCGCAGCAGGCGCCCCGCCGCGCCGCCGCCCCCCCATCGTGCAATCCTCATCCCAACCGCTAGAGTGGCGCCGCCGCGCCCCCATTGTCAATGACCGGTCGCATTGCGTAGCAGCGGCGGGGGCTTGACCGAACCGCCATGTCCGTAGGATGGTCGTTACGTTGACACGTTACGGAGTATTCCCACCGGGGTGTCGAAGGAGCAACCCTGTACGACTTCGAGTGGAACCCCGGCAAGGCGGCAAGCAACTGGCGCAAGCACGGTGTTGAGTTCGAGTCGGCAGCCACCGTTCTCCTGGATCCGTTCGCTACGTCCGTGCCAGACCAGCACCACAGCCGGACCGAGGAGCGGTGGATAACTATGGGTAAGTCACGGCACGGCCGGTTACTGGTCGTGGTTCATACCCTCCGTCCGATGGGCGACCGGATTGCGGTGCGTATCATCTCGGCGCGGCCCGCTACGAGGAGGGAACGGCGGCAGTTCGAGTCGGGCGCATGAAACGAGAGTACGACTTTTCCAAAGCAGAGCGTGGCAAGTTCTACCGCGAGAACGCCAAGCTGAACCTGCCGCGTCCTATCCGGCAGCCTCCGTGGGCCTCTGGCAAGACCGAGATCAGCCGCTTCATCACGGACGAAGCGAGGAAGACCCTCCGAGCATATCAGGAGCAACCGCGTCTGGTGACCGAGCATGCCAATCTCGAGCACGATACGGCTCACGGCGGTTATGCGCATCGACAGATCTTCGAATTGGTCCAGAACGGTGCGGATGCGCTGACCTGGTCCGACGGCTGCAGCATCCTGGTACGCTTGACCAGCGAGTACCTCTACTGTGCCGACAACGGAAAGCCGATCGACGAAGACGGAATTCGCGCGCTCATGTTCTCCCACATGTCGAGCAAGCGGAACACAAGCGAGATCGGTCGCTTCGGACTCGGCTTCAAGTCGGTTCTGGGCGTCACCGACGTTCCGGAATTCTACAGTCGCCCCGGTTCCTTCCGGTTCGACCGTCAGTACGCAGCACAGAAAATCGCCGCGGTCGCACCGGCGGAACGTTATCCCGTACTCCGATTACCCATTCCGATCGATGCCTGCACGGCGTCGGAAGCCGATGAAGACCTGGGCGAAATGATGACGTGGGCAACCAACGTCATCCGCTTACCACTAAATGCCGGCGCCGGCGTAGACTTGTCCCATCAGCTCAAGGAGTTTCCGCCGCACTTCTTACTGTTCGTCGATCACGTCCGCTATCTGAGCCTTGAGGATGGGGATCGGTCTCGGGACTTTTCCTTGCGAAGGATGAACGGCGAGTTCGAGCTCGATACCGGTGAACGATCTTCGCGTTGGAAGCGTTTCAAGACCACCCATGAGCTGTCCGTCGAAGCTCGGAAAGATCGGCGCTCGCTGGACGACAGCGGCAACGTGCCGATCTGGTGGGCTGTCCCGCTGGACCGGCTGAACGAGCCAGGCTATTATTGGAGCTTTTTCCCAACCAAGACTGCCAGTTTCCTTTCAGGAATCCTCAACGCACCTTGGAAGACCAACGAGGATCGTCAAAACCTGCTACCGGGGCCGTATAACGACGAGCTGATTGACGCCACGGCAAGGATGGTCGCGGACCACCTGCCAGAGCTTGCCACCAGGAGCGCGCCGGCGCGCCATCTTGACGCGTTGCCGCGTCGACATGCGTCCGGCGACAACGAGCACGGCGACCGCCTACGTGATCGATTGGATGAGGAATTGCGTGAGCGCGCTATGGTGCCGGATCAAGTCGGAACCCTGCGCAATATCACCGAGCTTTCCTATGCGCCAAAGGAGCTGACCAGGGACCGAACCGACGAGGATGCGCTCGATATATGGGCGAGTTTTGAGAATCGCCCGTTGAGCTGGCTCCACCATAGCGCGTTGACCGTAGAGCGCATGGCCAAGATCGACCGGCTGTGGGATTCGAATGGGTATTGGAAGCGGACGGCGCCTCGATCGCCGTTGAGCGAATGGCTGGAGTCCCTCGTGAACGGGCGCGATGGAGGGGATGCCATCAATGCCTCTGTAACCGCGCTTCAAGCTGCTGCCTCAATACCGGAGGAGATACGGAAGGACTTGTCGCTCGGAAGGATCGTGCTGACTCGAGGTGGCGTCTGGCGTGCGCCCGATCCGGATAAAATATTCCTGTCATCACCGGACGAAGGATCGGCGATGGACTCCCAACTCGTTCATTCCGCTCTCGTATCAGATGACCGGACATCGAAGGCTCTGAGAGAACTTGGTATTACTCACTTCTCTGCCGATCGCAAGCTCCGATTGCTAGCTGACCAGTTGGTCGGTTACCAAGAGCATGAAGATGTCATGTGGGTGGATTTCTGGGACGTATCGCGTGCGGTGGGTGAGGAGCAAGCGTACGAAATTATTAGCGAAGCGAGCCGCAAGAAATGCGCTGCCCCGATTCATGCACGCGTACAGGCCGGATCCTGGCGTCCCCTTCATTCGGTATTATTGCCGGGTAGAATTGTCCCGAGCGAGAGGAATCAAGACCGCGAAGTATCCGTCGACATCGAATTTCACCGTGCGGACTTGAACCTGCTACGCAAACTGGGAGCGACGGCAGAACCGATGCCTGATTATCGGTTTTCTTCGGAGCGCTCATTCCGCAGTTTTGAGAACAAGTGCCGCCTGAAATTCACCGATCGTGAGCTGGCAAGGAACCCGCACCGGGATAGATTGCGGTTTGATTCGACAACGGGAAGCGGTCCCTTGGAAGTTCTAGAGCTACTTTCGGAGGAGGGTAAAGCGCGCTACACTGAGGCATTGCTATTGCTGGATAACACCTACAGTCGGTGGACGATGCGACACGATACTCAACCCATCTACGAACCGCTTCAGTGTTCGAATCCAGCAATAGAGGCGCTATGCGAATACGGTATCATCCGGTGTGCGGATCGGTACATACCATTGGCCGACATACTCGGCCTGCGTCCGACTAATCAGGCCGCGCTTCTCATGATCCTCAGACATCCGATGGCCGCGCGGATAAAGCAAGCGTTCGGTCTTACTGAACCAGTTGTCGATCCGGTGGGCGAGGAATCACCTGTGCACTTGACGGATTCTTGGCCGGGGCTGAAATCGTATCTGAGCGGGCAGTCGAGAGCTTGCTCACTGATCCGATGTGACGACTTGGGATTCAATGGCGGATCCGATCTCGGACAGTGTTTGAGAGTCGATACGATCGTATATCTTGTCAGCACGGGTGATGAACTGAGCGACTTGCGCCTAGTGACGAAAGAAATCGGACTGAACCTCAGCGAAGGCCAACTCGAAGCAGTACTTCAATACACGGCACCGGAGGAAATCCTGGCGCGGCGTGCAGCGATTCTGGGATTCGCGTCGGATGCCGAGAAACTCCTGCATGCAGTTGGAGAGGAGCGCTTACGTGCCGGATTGCCTAGTTCGCTTCTCGCCGTGCTCGAGAGTCGTGGCCCGTTGGTTGGTGTTGAGGTCGCGCAGGCTGCCATAGCGACGTATGACACTGCGGCACTCAAGGAGTATAGTGACGCGCTGGACCACCTGGATCCACCGGAGAGATGGGCAGGTTCTGATGCGGCTGTCGATTTTGTCCGAGCGCTGGGGTTCTCCGTAGAGTGGGCTGGACGGCATCGTCCCCGTCGTTCGCCATTCTTGGAGGTTGACGGACCCCGTTCGCTTCCGGATCTACACGACTATCAGAAGCGCATCGTCGGCAACGTGCGAAACCTGCTCCATAATGGCCATGGGAGCCGTAGCGGTCGGCGCGGGATGATAAGCCTCCCAACCGGTTCCGGTAAGACGCGGGTCGCGGTGCAGGCTGTCGTCGAGGCCATGCACGACGATTTCGACGGCGGTGTTCTCTGGGTGGCGGACCGCGACGAGTTGTGCGAGCAGGCAGTGGATGCGTGGCAGCAAGTCTGGGCGAGCGTTGGGGTCGAAGGGAAACGCCTGAGGGTTTCGAGGATGTGGGCGGGCCAGCCCAGACCGCGGCCTGCAAGTGACCAACACGTGATTGTCGCGACGATACAGACGATGTACGCCAAGCTGTCGAGACAGCCGGATGCGTACCGGTTTCTGGCTGACTTCAAGCTCGTTGTTTTCGACGAGGCACATCGTTCCGTTGCACCCACGTATACTACCGTTATGGCGGATCTTGGCATGACCCGATGGAAGCGAGACACAGAGCCCTTTCTGATTGGCCTAACGGCGACTCCATACCGCGGTCACGACGAGGCGGAGACTGCGAGGTTGGTGAGTCGCTATGGCAGAATTCGTCTGGATGCGGGAGCTTTTTCCGCAGATGAACCCACGGAAGTGATTGCCGAGTTACAGGAAATGAAGGTACTCGCGCATGCTGACCACCAGATTATAGAGGGTGGCGAGTTCTCATTGAGCGACGACGAGTTGAAGGAAATACAGGCAATGCGTAATCCCGCTTGGCTGCCGCGAAGTATGGAGGCGAAGATCGCACGGGACGCGCACCGAACCCGACGTATCATCGATGCCTACGGTAAATTTGTTTCGAAAGGGTGGGCCGCGATCATATTCGCCACGTCCGTGGAGCACGCGCAGACTCTAGCGGCGCTCTTGAATTCGGAAGGCGTCAGGGCCAGGGCCGTGAGCGGCGGAACGGAGGCCTCCATCCGGCGGGACATCGTCGAGCGATTCCGCGGCGGCCAACTCGATGTCCTCGTGAACTACGCCGTCTTCCGCGAAGGTTTCGATGCCCCCAAGACACGGGTCATCATCGTGGCACGTCCGGTCTACAGTCCCAACCTCTATTTCCAGATGATTGGAAGGGGCCTGCGGGGACCAAGAAATGGCGGCAACGATCGCTGCCTCATCGTCAACGTTCGCGACAATATCGACAACTTCGATAGGGCGTTGGCCTTTGACGATCCGAACTCGCTTTGGGCGTAGACTGATAGAGTGGTCTTGCGGGGAGTGCGCGCAGTCTTCGTAGGGTGGTAGCGGCAGGGGGATGCCAAGGCGCAGAGCGGGCGTTATAGCTTCCGCTTTCGCCTGGAGGATGCCCGTGGCGTGCCCATTGAGGGGCGCTTCGGCGCTCTTGCCGGGCAGCCGGCTGACTCGCAGCGAATGACGCAATCTCGGCAATCATCTACAGGGAACGGAGCGGGCGGCCGCGGCGGCATGGGGCGGTTTGCGCGCGGGCTGGTGGGCTATCGGCCGGGGTTGTTCGTGGTCAACCTGGTGCTGTGGAGCATCGCCCACGCGGCGCCGCTGCTGCCCGGCTACGTGACCAAGGTGTACTACGACGGCATTGCCGGGGACGCGCCGCTGGCGATCACGCCGCTGACTATCCTGGTCCTGCTGGCGGCGATCGGCGTTACCCGCGGGCTGGTCGGGGTGGGGGCGGAGTGGTTCTGGGGCGACCTGTGGACGCGGGCCACCGGGCTGGTGCGGCTCAATCTGCTGCGCCTGATCGCCTCCCGTCCGGCCGCCCTGGCGACCCCGCGCAGCTCCAGCGAAACGGTGAGCCGGGTGCGCGACGACGTGGAGGAGGGCTGCCTTCCGCTGGAGGAACTGATCGACGGCGCCGGGGTGATCGGGTTCGCGGCGGGGGCGGTCGCCATCATGGCGAGCATCGACTGGCTCATCACCTGCATCGTGACGGTGCCGATCATCCTGTCGGCGCTGGCGGTGCAGGCGGTCAAGGCGCGCGTGTCGGAGCTGCGCCGCGCCTCCCGCGACGCCGGCGCCGACGTGGCGGAGTTCATCGGCGAGGTGTTCAGCTCGTTCACCACCTTCAAGCTGGCGCCGAGCATCGACGGCACCGCGCGCCGGCTGGAACGGTTGAACCGCACGCGCCGGCGCGCGGCGCTCAGGGAGCGGGTGCTGGCGCAGCTCCTGGAGGGCGTGTCCGACGGCACCGCGGTGGTCTGCACTTCGCTGCTGCTGTTCTACCTCAGCGCGACCGGCGAGCGCACCTTCACGGTGGGCGAGTTCGTGCTGTTCGTGACCTACCTCGACCAAGTGGCGGACTACGCGCAGTGGATGATGGGCATGCTGGTCAACCTGCGGCGCGCCAAGGTGTCGCTCGCCCGCCTGCGGCGCACCATGCCGGCCGCCGCCGGCGCCGCGGAGCTGACCTGCCGCGACGCCGTGGCGGCCGCGGAGCGCGACGCCGGCGTGAGCCACGGCGAGCCGCTGCAGCGGCTGGAGCTGCGCGGCGTCACCTATCTGCACCCGGCCAGCGGCGCCGGCGTTTCCGGCATCGATCTGACCCTGGAGCGCGGGTCGTTCACGGTGGTCACGGGGCGCATCGGCGCCGGCAAGACCACGCTGCTCAAGGTGCTGCTGGGATTGCTGCCGCACCAAGCGGGGGAGCTGCGCTGGAACGGCGCCGCGATTGCCCATCCCGACCGGTTCATGGTGCCGCCACGCGTCTCCTATACGCCGCAGACGCCCAAGCTGTTCAGCAGCACCATTGAGGACAACATCTTGCTTGGCGCGCCGGCGGCGCCCGATGCGCTGGCCGCCGCGGTGCACGACGCGGTGCTGGAGCCGGACCTGGCGGCGATGGCGGAGGGGTTGCGGACCCGCGTCGGCCCGCGCGGGCTGCGCCTCTCCGGCGGCCAGGTGCAGCGGGTGGCGGCCGCGCGCATGCTGGCGCAGGGGGCGCAGCTCCTGGTGATCGACGACCTGTCGAGCGCGCTGGACCTGAAGACCGAACGGCTGCTGTGGGACCGGGTACTGGGCCGGCTGCGCGCCGCCCGCCCCACCTGCCTGGTGGTGTCGCACCGCCGGCGGGTGCTGCGCCACGCCGACCGGATCGTGCTGCTGAGCGGCGGCCGCGTCGCCGCGGCAGGCACTCCGCAGGCGCTGCTGGCGGAGTCAGCGGAGCTGCGCCGCATCTGGGACGCCGGCAGCCCCGGCGTGGGTGACGCCAACGCGGGCGCGGGCAGCGGGCAGCCATGAAGCCGACGTTTGCCCTCTACCGGGGCTTTCTCGTCCGCTACCTCGCCCCGTGCCGGGGCCAGCTCGCGCTGCTGGGAGCCATGCTGCTGGCGCACACCGTAACCAGCGTGTACGCGCCGCAGCTGCTGCGCAGCTTCATCGACGGGGTAGCGGCGGGGCGCGCGGCAGCGGCCCTGACGCGGGTGGCGGCGCTGTTCCTGGCGGTGGCCGCGGGGCGGCAGCTCAGCCGCGGCCTTACCGCCTACTTCAGCGAAAGCGTCGCCTGGAGCGCCACCAATCGGCTGCGCACCGACCTGCTGCGCCACGTCGTCGGGCTCGACTTGAGCTTCGTGAACCGCCACCCGCCGGGGGTGATGCTGGAGCGGATCGACGGCGACAGCAATCAGCTCGCCACCTTCTTTTCACAACTCTCGCTACGTCTGCTGCGCGGGATTCTGCTGCTGGCGGGGATCGTGGTCGCGCTGCTGATCGAGGATTGGCGGCTGTGTCTGGCGTTGCTGGGATTCTCCGCCGCGGTGACCTTCCTGCTCATCAAGCTGCGCAGCATCGGCGTGCCCTACCACGACCGGCTGCGGGAGGCGGCCGCCAACCTGCACGGCTTCGTGGAGGAGCGGCTGGCCGGCCTCGAAGACCTCAAGGCGCTCGGCGGCGTGGTGCCGGCGCTGCGCCGGATGGTGGGGTTGATCGGCGTGCAGGTGGAGCGCGCCAAGCGCGCCTACGCGCTGGGGAGCCTGGTGTGGCCGGCGGTAAGCGTGGCGATGGGAATCGGCACCGGCTTGATGCTGGCCTGGGGCGGCGCGCTGGCGCTACGCGGGGAGATGACCATCGGCACCGTCTACCTGCTGTTCAGCTACCTCAACCTGATGTTCTGGCCATTCGAGGACTTGGCGCACCAGATGCAGGAGCTGCAGAAGGCGGGCGGCAACCTGGTGCGCATCCAGCGGCTGTTCGCGCAGCGCGGCTCGCTGCAGGAGGGATCCCGCGGGCTGCCCCCCGGCCCGCTCGGCATCACCTTCGAGGCCGTCAGCTTTCGCTACCCGACCGGCGCTCCGGCGTCAGCCGAGGCGGCAGGGGACCCCGAAGCGCCCGAGGCGCCCGAAGCCACCGAAACCGCCGAGGAAGTGCTCCGCGAGCTGTCGTTCCGCGTCCGGGCCGGCCGCGCCCTGGGCATCCTCGGCCGCACCGGGAGCGGCAAGACCACCGTCACCCGCCTGCTGGCGCGGCTGTACGATCCCGGCGCCGGGCGCGTCACGTTGAACGGCGTCGATCTGCGCGAATTCCGGCTAACGGCCTTGCGCGCCGGAATCGCCGTGGTGACCCAGGACGTGCAGTTCTTCCGCGGCACCATCCGCGACAACCTGCGCCTGTTCGACGCTGCCGTTGACGACCGCCGCCTGCACCATGCCTGCGACCGGCTCGGCATGGCGTCCTGGCTGGCACGGCAGCCGCAGGGGCTGGATACGGTGATCAGCAGCGCGCAGCTTGCCCTGTCCGCGGGTGAAGCGCAGCGCCTGGCGGTGGCGCGGGCGTTCCTGCGCGACCCGCAGATCGTGATTCTGGACGAAGCGGCCGCACGCCTCGATCCGGCCACCGAGCGCGAGGTGGATCACGCCCTCAAGACGCTGCTGGAGGGCCGCACCGGCGTGGTGGTCGCCCACCGCCTGCGCTCGGTGGAAAAGGTGGATGACATTCTGATCCTGGAGGGCGGCAGGATTGCGGAGTTCGGGCCCCGCCGGGCGCTGCTGGACGATCCCCGTTCCCGCCTGAACGAACTGCTCACCCTCGGCGCCGGCTGAGCGGCCGCCGGCGCGCGTTGCCTGCGCGCGCAAAAAACGGCCGCACGGCGCCGCCCGCACCCGGCGACCCCCGCCGTAACGTCAAGTGTGATAAGGTATTATAAATACTTGCCAAACCCCTCCGCAGCGATTATTAAGTGTATCTATAGATAGGGCTGGTAGAGCCTGTGCTGATCGGAGGGTGCCATGACTGAGACGTTGTTGGTGCCGGACTACGACGCCTATCCCGTTGCCTGCGCGCTGAGTGGCGCGCGGGTGATGGACGGCGACGTAGAGATCCGCTGGAGCGACGGCAGCGCGAGCGTGCTGCCCGGCCTGTGGCTGCGGGAGTTCAGCCCCGACCTGGGGACCATTCATCCGCTGACCCGCGAACAGGTGGTGATGCTCATTGAGCTGCCGGAAGACGTGCGCGCCGCAGCCGCGGAGGTGCTGCCCGACGGCCGCCTTGCCGTTACCTGGCACCCGGAGGGGTTGGTAAGCCGCTACCATCCCGGCTGGCTGTGGCGCTACCGTCCCGAGTCGCCCTCGGCCGACGAGCTGCCGGCGCGCCGCCTGTGGCCTCCGGGCCGGGCCGGGGAGCAGCCCCTCGCGCGCATCTCCGGCGCCGCGGTCCGCGCCGGCGACGAGGCGGCGCTCGGCGCCTGGTTGACGGCCATCCATGTCGACGGCATCGGCATCCTCGAGGGTCTGCCGCTTGAGCCCGCCATCATGCCGGAGATTCCGCGCCGCGTCGGCGCGTTGCGCAACTCCAACTACGGCGAGGTGTGGGAGGTGGAGAGCCGCCCCGACGCCAACAGCAACGCCTTTACCAGCGTCGCGCTGGCGGCGCACAACGACTTGTGCACCCGCGAATACGTGCCGGGGCTGCAGTTCCTGTTCTGTCTGCACAACTCCTGCTCCGGCGGCGACAGCGTGTTCGTGGACGGCTACGCGGTGGCCGAGCAACTGCGCGCGGAGTCGCCCGCCGACTTCGCCGTGCTGGCCACCGTGACGGTGCCGTTCGGCACCCGCAACCGCGACTCCGATCACCGCTGCCGCGCCCCGGTGCTGGAGCTTGATGCTCACGGCGACATCGTCACGGTGCGCTACACGTGGTGGCTGCGCAACCCGATGAACGGCGACACCGCCACGATCAAGGCATTCTACGCCGCCTTCAAGCGGCTGCAGCGCCTGGCGAACGACCCCGGCAACCAGCTCCGGCTGCGGCTGCACGCCGGTGAGCTGGCGGCCTTCGACAATCGCCGCATGCTGCATGGCCGCACCGCCTTCGACCCCTCCTCGGGCCGCCGCTGGCTGCGCGGCTGCTACAGCGAGCGGGAGGAGCTGGAGTCCAGCCTGCGCATGTTGGGGCGCGCGCAGCGCATGCGGCAGGTCGAACACGGCGCCGTAGCGAGCTGACCGCGATGCCGCTCGCCAGCTCGCGGGAAGTGTTCGTTACCGCCGCGGTGACCGGCGCCGGCGCTACCCAGGAGCGCAGCCCGCACGTGCCGCGCAGTCCGCGCCGGATTGCCGCCGCAGCAATCGAGGCGGCCAAGGCCGGCGCGGCGATCGTGCACTGCCACGTGCGCGACCCCGAAACCGGCAAGCCGAGCCGCAAGACCGAGTACTACCGCGAGGTGACCGACCGCATCCGCGCCGCGGAGGTGGACGTGGTGCTGAACCTCACCACCGGCATGGGCGGCGACCTGATCCTCGGAGCGCCGGAGCGGCCGTTGCCCCCGCGTCCCACTACCGACTTGGCGGGCGCGAGCGAACGCATGGCGCCGATCGTCGAGTGCCGGCCCGAAATCTGCACCCTCGATTGCGGCACCATGAACTTCGCCGAGGCGGATTACGTGATGACCAATACTCCCGGCATGTTGCGGGCGATGGGCACCCAGATGCGCGACCTCGGGGTCAAGCCGGAGATTGAAGCCTTCGACAGCGGCCACCTGTGGTTTGCCAAGCTGCTGGTGGAGGAGGGGATCGTGGAGCCGCCGCCGCTGCTGCAGCTTTGCATGGGGATTCCGTGGGGCGCGCCGGATGACCTCAACACGTTTCTGGCGCTGGTCAACAACGTGCCGCAGGATTGGGTGTTCTCCGCCTTTGCGCTGGGGCGCAACGAGATGCCTTACGTCGCCGCGGCGGTGCTCGCCGGCGGCAACGTCCGCGTCGGGCTGGAAGACAACCTGTACCTCAGCCGCGGCGTGTTGGCCACCAACGCCCAGCTCGTCGAACGCGCCGTCACCATCATCGAGAACCTCGGCGCCGCGGTGATCGGACCGGAGCGGGTACGGGAGCGCCTGAAGCTGACCAAACGAGCCCCGCGATGACCGCCGCCATCATCGGCGGCGGGGTGATTGGCGGCGGCTGGGCGGCGCGGTTCCTGCTCAACGGCTGGGACGTGGCGGTGTTCGATCCCGCCGCCGGCGCCGAGGCGCGCTTGCAGCGGGCGCTGGCCAACGCCCGCCGCAGCCTGCCCGCGCTGTACGACCGCGCGCTTCCCGCCGAAGGCTCGCCGGCCTTCTGCGCGGCCATCGCCGGCGCGGTGGCCGAGGCGGACTGGATTCAGGAGAGCGTGCCCGAACGGCTGCCGGCCAAGCGTGAGGTGCTGGCCGAGATTCAGCGCCACGCGCCGCCGCAGGCGATCGTGGCTTCCTCCACCTCGGGGTTCACGCCGACCGAGCTGCAGCACGGCGCGCGCCGCCCGGAACAGATTCTGGTGTGCCATCCCTTCAATCCGGTGTATCTCCTGCCGCTGGTGGAGGTGGTGGTCTCGGCGGCGACGGCGGCGACGGTCCGCGACCGCGCCCTCGCCTTGCTGCGCGGGGTAGGGATGCAGCCGCTGCTGATCAGCAAGGAGATTGCAGCGCACCTCGCCGACCGGTTGCTGGAAGCGGCGTGGCGCGAGGCGCTGTGGTTGGTCCGCGACCAGGTTGCCACCACCGCGCAGGTCGACGACGCGATTCGCTACGGCTTCGGCTTGCGCTGGGCGCAGATGGGGCTGTTCGAGACCTACCGGATTGCCGGCGGCGAGGCCGGCATGGCGCACTTCATTGCCCAGTTCGGGCCGGCGCTGCAATGGAACTGGTCGCGGCTGACCGACGTGCCGGAGCTGACCCCGGAGCTGGTGGCGCGCATCGCCGCGCAGTCGGACGGGCAGGCGGCGGGCCGTAGCGTCGGGGAGTTGGAGCGCCTGCGGGACGACAACCTGGTGGCGATCATGCGCGCGCTGCGGAAGAACGGCCACGGCGCCGGCCGCACCATCGCCGCCCATGAGCGCCTCCTGCCGCCGGCCGAGACGGAGATGGAGACCGAGGCCGGCGGCTTGCCGGTTACCGTTGCGCGGCAGGTCCCGCAGAGCTGGACCGACTACAACGGCCACCTGAACGAGGCCCACTACCTGGAAGTTTTTGCGCAGGCCACCGACCGCACCATGGAACTGCTCGGCGCGGACGCCGACTACGTGGCTGCCGGCCGCAGCTACTTCACGGTGGAGACCCACCTCCGCCACCTCGCGGAAGTTCGCGGCGGCGACCGGATTCGGGTGACCACCCAGCTCCTGGCCGGCGCCGGCAGGAAGCTGCACCTGTTTCACCGCCTCGAAAACGGCGCCCGCGAGCTTGCCGCGACCGGCGAGCATCTGCTGTTGCACGTGGACTTGAAGACGCGCCGCAGTTGCCCGCCGCAGCCGGCGGTGGCGGAGCGGCTGGCGCGGCTGCAGGCGCGCCACGCCGCGCTGCCGCGGCCCGAAGGCGCCGGCCGCGCCGTCGGCGAGCGAAGGTAAGCGCCGGACCGGCAGGGTTGCGGCGCCGGGGAAGGCCGCCACGGCGTGTCCGCCGGTGCCGTTGCGCCGGACGCGTGGTGCGCGCCGCTGGGCGGGGCGAGTCCGGCGCGTGCAGCCGTCGCCATGCGCCGGCTGCCGTGCGGATGCGCCGCGCAGGCGCTATGATGGGCGGCGCTATGGAGCAATCGTGCCATCGCCCCTGACCATCACCCGGATCGTGGTGACTCACTACGAATATGAGTTGCCGGACCTGAGCCTGGACCCGCGCTACGGCTGGGACACGCTGTACACGCCCGGCGCGCGGTGGCGCACCGGCGGCAGCATCCTGACCATCGAGACCGGCGCCGGCATCCGCGGCGAGGTACCGGGCGCCGCGGACGCGCGCACCGCGAACTACCTGCTCGGCCGCGACCCGCTGCAGCGGGAGATCATCTGGCACGACCTGAAGCGCTCGCGGCGCTCGCCGGACGCCACCCCGCCGGGCGCGGTGGACATCGCGCTGTGGGACATTGCCGGCAAGTACTACGGGGTGCCCGTTTACCAGCTCCTCGGCGGCTGGCGCGAGAAGTTGCCGTGCTACGCCAGCAGCTACCACGGCGACGAGAACGGCGGGCTGACCACGCCGCAGGACTACGCCGAGTTCGCGTTGCTCTGCAAGGAGCGGTACGGCTACCCCGCCTTCAAGATTCACGGCTGGGTGAACCGCTCCATTCACCGCGAGGTGGCGGCGGTGCTGGCGATCCGCGAGGCGGTGGGCGACCGCTTTGACCTGATGCTCGACCCCGCGGGCGGCTTCGGCACCTTCGACGACGTGCTGCGCGTGGGCCGCGCCTGCGACGAGGCGCGCTACACTTGGTACGAGGACGCGTTCCGCGGCGGCGGGCTGTCGCGCTTCGCCCACGCCAAGCTGCGCGAGCTGATCAAGACGCCGCTCTTGATGGGCGAGCACGTGCGCGGCCTGGAGGCGAAGATGGACACCATCCACGCCGGCGCCGCCGACTACGTGCGCGCCAGCGCCCAGGCCGACGGCGGCATCACCGGGGTGATGAAGATCGCGGCGCTCGCCGAGGCCAGCGGCCTGGACGTGGAGCTGCACGGCGGCGGCCTGGCGCACCGCCATTGCATGGCCTCGATCCGCAACACCAACTACTTCGAAATGGGCGTCGGCATCCACAAGGTGCGCGAGACCAAGGCGCCGATCTATCCCGACCGCCAGTGGATGGACGAGCTCGACTCGGTGGACGCCAACGGCTGCGTGGCGGTTCCGCAGCAGCCCGGCCTCGGCGTACCCCCGGACTGGGACTTCATCAACGCCCACAAAACCGGCGAAACAGCCTTCCCCCCGTAGCGGGCCGTGACGACGATTCCAGGTGTGGCGTTTTGGTGAAGGAGTGAGAGACAGGATTCGGCGAGGTGGCCGGTTTCGAAGTAGTAGGTGAGATTACGGATGTACAAACGATCGCCAGGGGTCGAGGTATTCGAGAGCTGAGTCGGCTCAACAGAGTCTACGGTCGATCCAACTGGCGGAAGTTGAAGGGTACGGCGACGGTTCTCCTGAGTAACGGGGACTCTCGGATCGCCGAGGTTCATTGGTATGAGGCTCACGGAGTTGGTAGAGTGGAGCTCAAGCGTAAGCGCTATCTGGATTGAGTTATGGAAGACGCAAACGGTTTAGCACACAACGAGTACGTGGTGTGTATCGACAACTCGAATTATGGGGCATCGCTCGAGAAGCACAAGATCTACCGGGTGATCGATGACGCCTCAGCCCGCGCCGCGGGTGATACCCGGGTAATTGACGAAAGCGGGGAGGACTACCTGTATCCGTCGTCTCGGTTCGTCTCCATCAGCGTACCGGCCGAATTGGAGGAGGCGTTCGCAGCCAACCGATAGTCCGGGTCAGGCGTCCCGCCGCGTCGAATGGCCTCGGCCTGCCTGCCGCAGGTCGTTCGTGGACGGCGGTGCTCGTCGCCATGCTCCGGCTTCTTCGGCGTGTACGTGACCAAGCCACACGGCTGGCAGGACGCCGCCGCGGGAGGCGGTTACCGTTCGGGGGGGAGTTCGCCGCGTTGCAGGCGGCGTATGAACTCCGCGGCGGGGAGGATGTCGATGCCGTCGTCGGTGCGGCGGGCGCGCGGTTCCAGGCACACGACGACCCGCTGCCGGACGCCGGGGTGCTCCTCGGCCAGCGTGCGCAGCCCGCGCAGGTGGTCGCGCGTGACGCGGGCGCTTGCCTTCGCCTCCACCGCGGCCTGCAGGTCGCCGAGCACGAAGTCGACTTCGATTCCGCTTGGCAGCCGCCAGCAGGCGAGCTCCAGGTCCAGGTCGCGGTAGGCAAGGTGGGCGTACAGCTCGTGGAACACCCAGTTCTCGAACGCCTTGCCGTAGAGTTGCGCCCCCGGCGCCAGTTGGCCGCGCCGGGTCAGGCGGTTCACCACGCCGACGTCGGCAAAGTAGAACTTGGGAGCGCCGGTCAGGCGGCGCTTGCGGCGTCGGCGGTAGGCCGGCAGAAAGCGGCCCAGCAAGGTATCTTCCAGGATCTCGAAGTAACCCTTGACGGTGGGGCTCGATACTCCGCATTCGCGCGCGACGTTGGAGAAGTTGACGATTTCGCCGTCGCTGAGGGCGGCGGCGTCCAGGAAGCTGGAGAAGGCCGGCAGGTTGCGGACCAGACCCTCCGCGGCCACCTCCTGGCGCAGGTAGTCGGCGACGTAGGCGTCCAGCCGCTGCCGCGGGCGCGCGGCCTGGTACACGCGCGGCAGGTAGCCGTGGTTCAGCATCCGGGTCAGGTCGAAGGCCGCGCCGAGCTCGCCCGCGGTCAGGCCGCGCAGCTCGTAACGCAGCGCGCGGCCGCCGAGCAGGTTGGCGGCGCCGCGGCGCACCTTTCGCGCGCTCGACCCGCACAAGGCAAAGTGCAGCCCGCGGTTCTCGAGCAGCCAGTGCACCTCGTCGAGCAGCGCCGGCACCTTCTGAATCTCGTCGATGACGATCTGGCGCCCCGGCGGCGGCCGCAGCTCCAGCTCCTGGCGCAGGAACTCGGGGTGGTCGAGGTAGCGCCGGAACTCCTCGCCCTTGAGCAGATCGACCCAGTAAGCGTCCGGGTAGCGGCGCCTGAGCAGGGTACTCTTGCCGGCCTGGCGCGGCCCCCAGAGAAAGAACGTCTCGCTGCCCGGCTCCGGCAGCGCCAGGGAGCGCTCAAATTCAAACATCTACTTTAGATTATCATGTAATTGTAAAGTGATGCTTTCGGTCAAGGGCTGGCGGGCGCTGCCACGGCGGGCAGTGTCCCCGCACGCCCGGGCCGGCGTCCCCGCGCCCGCGCCGGAGGAAGCCGTCCAGGTCACAGACCACCTCGCGCCCTGCCGACCGGGCCGTGGCCGTACCCCCTCGCGGCCGGGCCGGCGCCGGCGGGCGGCTACCGGGCTTGCTGCAGGCGCTTGCGGGCGGCCTCCCACGAGGGGTAGTCGCCGAGGGTCTCCGCCCGCCGGCTGCGCACCACCAGCGGCGGCCGGCCGCTGCGGTCCAACGCCTCCTGCAAGGCGTTGTAACCGATGCGCTCCTGCGCGCTCGGCGCGCGGTAGCCGGGGGTCTCCCGGAAGCGGACGTCGACGCTCCAGCGCACGCCGTCGCTACGGTTCACCTTGCTGCCGTGAAAGGTGAGGTTGTGGAACGCCAGGAAGTCGCCGCAGCGCATCGGTTCCGGTACCGGCGCGCCGCGCTGCTCCACGTCCTCGAAGCTCACCATGTTCTGGTCGGCGCGGCGCTCCCCCGGCAGCAGGCCCCACTTGTGGCTGCCGGGAATGAGCCACAGGCAGCCGTTGCGCTCATCCACGTCGACCAGCGGAATCCACACCGAAATCACCAGGACGTGGCCGGTCTGCGGGCCGTAGTATTGGCTGTCCTGGTGCAGCGGGAACGCGGTGTAGGTGCTGCCCGGCAGCTTGGGCCGCAGGTGGTAGTCGCCGTTGAACGAGATCTCCTCGCCCAGCAGCGGCTGCAGCGCGTCGAGGATCGCCGCGTGGCGCACCAGCGCGTACAGCTCGGGGGAGAACAGGAACGTGTTCCAGGAGCGCATGCGCGATTCGGAGTCGCGGTAGAGCAGCGCCAGCCTGCGCTCGAAGGGAGCGTCGGCGTGCGCCGACTCGATGGCGCCGGAGCGCCGCAGCTCGCGCGCGTGGGCATCCACGTTGCGGCTGATCAGATTGCGAATCGGCTCCAGGATGGTGTCCGGCAGCGCGCCGCGCACCACCAAGTAGCCGTCTTCCTGGAATCGTTCGCGTGGGGTCCGGGAATCGTCCTGCATCTCGCTCGCTCCTTGCGCCTCGGCGCCGGCCTGAGTGTACTCGCGGTGCGTCCGGCCGACCACCGCGCCGGACCTTTCGCCCGATAGCCGTTATCATGCACCGGCAATCATGGACGAGAAACCAGCACGCTGGCAGGTACGTACCGAGAACGACTGCCTGTTCGTAGACGACGCCGAGCGGGGCGCAGTGATCCTGCAGCACAACCTTCGCCCGGGAGTGGGGAGCTACATCCATCCGTTGCGCCTCGACGGGGTGTGTCTGACCGAGGCCAGTCCCTGGCATCACCCGCACCAGCATGGCATTCAGACCCGCTTCGTGGGGATCAACGGCAGCGACTTCTGGCACTACCCCGGAGTGCGGCCCGGCCAGACCCTGGGCCGGATCGACCCGGGGGCGCTGCAGGTGACCGGCACCGAACCGCCGCGCTGGACCATCGAGGCGCTGTGGCGCCACGCCGCCGGCGGCAGCCAGGTGCTGGCCGAACGCCAGGCGTGGACGTTGGGCGCCCCCGACGGCCTCCTGCTGCTGGATCTGGACTGGACCTTGCGCGCAATCCCGGACGTGAGCTTCGCGCCATACCCTTACGGCGGCCTGTACGTGCGGATGCCGTACCGCGCCCACCTGGGCGCCGCGGTGGTCACCTCCACCGGCCGCCGCGACGCCGAGGCCGAGCAGCAGCCGGCCACCTGGGCGGACGTGCTGATGCCGCTGGAACACCGCGGCAGCCGTACCGGCGCCGACCCCGCCGAAGCCGGCATCGCGGTGTGCGATCACCCCGCCAACCCCGGCCACCCGGCCCGCTGGCGGATCGACGGCCAGTACGGCATCAACCCGGCGCCGACCATCGCCGGCCCCATCGAGCTGCCGGCCGGGGCGGCCCTGCGGCTGCGCTACCGCCTGATCGCTCACCGCGGCCCCCTGGCGGCGGCGCGCATCGAAGAGTTGTGGGCCGAGCACGCGGCGCAATAACGGCGCGACAGGTCAGGCGCCGGGGCGGCGGCGGGCGTGGCGCGCCAGCGGCGGCGGCGGTTCGGTTTGACCCTGCTCGCCGTGCCGTGGTAGCTTAGCGGCCGAGATTTGTGGAGTGCGGTGGTAGCGATGTACGCGTTGGTAGAGATTCAGGGCCGTCAGTATCGGGTGCGCGAGGGCGCGCACGTCACGGTGGAGCGCATGGCCGGCGCCGGTGACACCGTGGAGTTGAACCACGTGCTGCTGGTGGGGAGCGACGGCGACGCCGGCGGCGAGAACCGGGATACCCGGATCGGGCGCCCCTACGTGCCCGGGGCCAAGGTTACGGCGACGCTGGAGGATCACCCGCGCGGGCGCAAGGTGTTGATCTACAAGTACCGCAAGCGCAAGAATTACCGCCGCAAGCGGGGGCACCGGCAGGCACTCACGCGGCTGCGCATCGACAAGATCGACGCCGGTTCCTGAGGAGAGCGTAAACATGGCACACAAGAAGGGCGGAGGAAGTTCGCGCAACGGGCGCGACTCGCGTGGCCGGCGCCTCGGCGTGAAGCGGTTCGGAGGAGAGGCGGTGGCCGCGGGAACGATCCTGGTGCGCCAGCGCGGTACCCGCGTCCACGCCGGCGACAACGTCGGCCTCGGCCGCGACCACACCTTGTACGCGCAGGTCTCCGGCACCGTGGTGTTCAAGAGCCGGCTGGGGCGCAAGCTGGTGGCCATCGAGCCGCACGGCTGATTCCGGCGGCGTGGCGGGGGCCCACTCCCGGTTCGTCGACCGCACGACGATTACCGTAAGCTCCGGCAGCGGAGGGAACGGCGCCGTTTCATTTCGGCGCGAAAAGTACGTGCCGCGCGGCGGCCCTGACGGGGGTGACGGCGGCCGTGGCGGCGACGTGCTGTTCGCGGTGCGGCAGAACCTGCACACGCTGGCGCATCTTGCCGGGCGCCATCACTACCGCGCCGAGAACGGCGCTCCCGGCGGCCGCCGCCGCCAACACGGCGCGGCCGGCAAACCGGTACGCATCGCGGTGCCGCCCGGCACGGTGGTGCGCGCCGCCGACGGCGGTGAGGTGCTGCGCGACCTTACCGAGCTTGACGCCGAGTGGACCTGCCTTGCCGGCGGCGCCGGCGGCGCCGGCAACGTGCGGTTCGCCACCTCGGTGCGGCGCGCGCCGCGCTTCGCCACCCCCGGGCGGCCGGGCCGCGAGCTGCGGCTGCAGCTGGAGCTGCGGAGCATCGCCGACGTCGGGTTCGTCGGCTTCCCGAACGCCGGCAAGTCGACGCTGCTGGCGGCCCTCACCAACGCCCGCCCGCGCGTCGCGGCCTATCCGTTTACCACCACGATTCCGCAGTTGGGGATGATGCGCCTGGCCGCCGGCGCCGCCGGCCCGGTTGGCGCGGTCTCGCAGCAGGGTCCCGGCGCGACCGGGGCGCCTGCCGCGGCGCCGGACCCGAGCCCCGCGGCGGACTGGGATGAGCCGCAGGACATCGTGCTGGCCGACATTCCCGGCATCCTTGAGGGCGCCGCGGCCGGCGCCGGCCTCGGGTTGCAGTTTCTGGACCACGTCGCGCGCGCCCGCCTGCTGGCCTTCGTGATCGACCTGACCGCCGCCGGAGACGCGGCCGCGGCGCTGGAACGGGAGCTGCGCGCCTACGACCCGGCGCTGGCGCAGCGCCCGCGCCTGGTGGTGGGCACCAAGCAGGACCTGGACCCGGACGGGGCGCTGCGCGGCGCGCTGCGGCGCCGCTACGCCGGGGAGCGGGTGGTGACCGTGTCCGCGCACACCGGCGCGGGCCTGGCCGAGTTGCGCGGCGCCCTGAGCCGCCTGGCGCGCCCGGCGCCGGCGGCGTGACGGGTGTGACCGGCGTGAGGGGTCCCGCGACATCGCCCCCGCGCGTCGCCCTGCTCGGCGGTTCGTTCGATCCGATCCATCTCGGCCACCTGCACGTGGCCGAGGTGGTGCTCGCCACCGGCGGCTACGAGCGCGTGTTGCTGGTGCCCGCGAATCTGCCTTCCCACAAGCCGGAGGCGCGGCTGGCGGCGGCCGCCCACCGCCTGGCCATGCTGCGCCTGGCCATTGCCGGGCGTCCGGGGCTGGCCGCGTGCGACCTCGAGTTGCGGCGCGGCGGGGTTTCCTACACCGTCGACACGGTGCGCCAACTGCAGCGCGACGGTGCTGTGGGCGCCCGCCCGGGGCTGGTGGTGGGCGATGACCTGGGCGCCGAGTTGGACACCTGGCGCGAGGCGGAGGCGCTGTTCGCCATGGTGGAGTTGCTGGTGGCGCGGCGTAGCGCGCAGCCGGTTGCGCCGGCGTTCCCGCACCGCCGGCTGGCCAATCACCCGCTGCCCCTTTCCTCGTCGGCGTTGCGCCGGCGGGTGCGGCGCGGTGAGGTGATTCGCGGGCTGGTGCCGGACGCGGTCGCCGCTTACGTTCTGGAGCACGGGCTGTATGGCCGGTGCGGCGATGGTCGGTCCGACTAGCCGCCGCGCGGGCCGCGGCGGCGATGGCCGCGGCGTGCTGCCCCATCTGCTGTTGGCCGTGATCGTGGTGCTTGCCGCCGCCGCGGCGGGATTCGGCATTACCCAACTGCGCACCGACGAGGTGGCCGAGTGGCTGCGGGAACACGAGCTCCTGGTCGGCCTCACCGTGGTGTCCGACCCGCGCCATGAGGTGGCGTTCGAGGTGCTGCTGATCGACCCGGAGACGCGCCGCGCCGGCCTGCTGTTCATGCCCGGGAACGTGGGCGCGCTGATCGCGAGCCGCAATCGCATGGACGCGCTGGAAAGCCTCTACGAGGAAGGCGACCCCGACCCGCTCTACGACCAGATCGGGGAGTTACTGGGAGTACGGCCGCGCTTTCACCTTGATCTCACCGGCGCGCGCCTGGCCGATCTGGTGGATCTGATCGGCGGCGCCGAGGTCTTCATTGCCGAGGCGGTGGAACCGCCGCCGGGCAGCGGGCCGCTGGAGGGGCAGGTACTGCTGCCGGCCGGTTCGGTGCGCCTCGACGGCGACAAGGCCGCGGCCTACCTGAGCTACCGTTCCGCCGAGGAGTCGCATCCGGAGTGGGCGGGGCGGCTGCACCGCCTGCATCAAGGCGTGCTGCGGGAGCTGGGGCGGCAGCCGCAGATGGTCCGCGACCGCAGCGTGCAGCGTTACTTGTACCGGCGCCTGGGAACCAATCTCTCCGCGGCCGGTCTCGCGACGCTGCTGGCCACCCTGGCCGAAGTGGACGCCGAGCGCCTGATCTTTCAGTACACCATCGGCGAGCCGCAGGTGGTCGACGGCCGCACCCTGGTGTTTCCCCACTACGACGACGACCTGCTGCCGGAGGCGGTGTCGCAGATCGTCAAGGCGCTGGCCAACGAGGAAGCCGAATCGGGCGCCAAGGTGGCCGTGGAGATTCTCAACGGCACCGGCGTATCGGGGCTGGCGCGCACCGCCACGCCGTTGCTGCAGAGTTTCGGCTACCGCGTGGTGCGGGTCGCGAACGCCGATCATCACGAGTACGCCGCGACGCAGGTGTTCGACCACCGCGGCCGGCCGGAGCTGGCGGCCCGGGTCGCGGAGCTGATGCAATGCCCTGCCGCGGCGGCGCAACCGGCCGCGGCGGCCGCCGCCGCTCCCGAGGTAGACGTGACGATAGTGCTGGGAGGTGACTTCAACGGCCGGCGCTGCAGTGACTGAACCGGGCCGGCCGCCGTTGCCCGAGCCCGGTTCCCTGGGCGAAGCCCAGGCGCGCGCCTTGCGCGGACTGCTCGACGAGCATCGCTGCGACGACGCGGTGGTGTTGGACATCAGCGCCGTGAGCGACGTCGCCGACTACTTCGTCATCGCCACCGCGCGCAGCTCAACCCACCTGCTCGGGGTGTACGGCAACCTGATGGAGTATCTCAAGAGCCAGCGGATCAGACCCCTTACCGGGCCCAGGAAGGTGCGCGACAACCCGTGGCTGCTGATCGACCTGGGGGCCATCGTCGTGCACCTGATGGAACGCGACACCCGCGCCTTCTACGAGCTGGAGAAGCTCTGGTTCAGTGCCCGGGTAGTGCGCTGACCGGTCAGGCGTCGAACGCCTCGTAGTCGGACTCGTCGTCTATCGCGTCATCGTCGTCGTCATCATCGTCATCGCCGTCGCCGCCGTCGTCGAAGGTGTCGGCGTCATCGTCGCCATCGTCGAACGCCGCGTCGTAGTCGTCCTCGCCGTCGTCATCGTCATCATCGTCGTCGTCCTCGAAGTCGCCGTCGTCGTCGTCATCGTCCTCGAAGTCGTCGTCATCGTCGTCGTCATCATCATCGTCATCGTCGAAGTCGTCGTCTTCCAACTCGTCGTCGAGCTCGTCGTCGTCGTCATCATCGCCGTCGTCGAAGTCGTCGTCCAAGTCGTCCTCCAACTCCAGCTCGTCCAGGTCGCTACCGGCAGCGACGTCCGTTGCAGCCAATAATCGAGTCAAACCTTCCTCGCTATCAAAATCCTGAGCGTCCGCCACCACCTGCAGGTGGCGCCGTTGCAATATAGTTTCTACGCGCCCGGTCGTGTCAACGGTCAGGCGGCCGCCGCCCGGCCCCGAGGTCAGCCCCCGCGCCGGCGGCGGGCGGCCGCCGCGTCGCGATGATGGACAGGGCGGCGGCGCCGGTGCTATATTCAGCCACGCGCGTGTTGCGGCACGTGCCGCGGCGCAATTGGGCGCTTCCCGGTGGGACGTCGGCAAGTGGTAAGCCACCGGTTTTTGGTACCGGCACTCGCAGGTTCGAATCCTGCCGTCCCAGTCAGGAGTACAACTATATGGCAGATAGAAACTTAACCGCTGAGTTGCGGACCGAGACCAAGAAGGGGGCGGCGCGCCGTCTGCGGCGGGCGGGGCGCATTCCCGCCGTCATGTACGGCCACCGCGACCGCGACCCGCTCCTGCTGAGTATCGACGCCCGCGAGTTCGCGCGCAAGTTCCAGCAGATTTCGGAGAGCACGATCATTCACCTGGCCGCCGGCGGCGCCACCTACGACGTGCTGGTAAAGGACTTCCAGGCCAACAACCTCGCCGACCGCCTGGAGCACCTCGACTTCTTCGAGATCGAGCGCGGCAAGATGCTGCGGGCGCGCGTGCTGTTGCACTTCACGGGCAACCCGATCGGGGTGCGGGAGGGCGGCCTGCAGGAGCTGCTGGTGCACGAGATCGAGGTGGAAAGCCTGCCGCAGGACCTGCCGGAACGAATCGACGTCGAGATCGAGAACCTGGGCGTGGGGCAGTCGCTCCACGTCAGCGACCTCACCCCGCCGGAAGGGGTGCGGTTCATGACGCCGCCGGAGCAGGTGATCGCGCTGATCGCCCACAAGGTCGAAGCCGCGGCCGAGGACGAGGAACTGGGCGATGAGGAACTGGCGGCGGACGACGCCGCGGCCGGCGACGAGGGCTAGCGCGCGCTTCCACGCCGGCGGCGCCTCCGGCCCGGCAGCCCGCGCCCGCCGGCGGTGGCTGCCAGCGTCATGCGGCTGGTGATCGTTGGCCTGGGCAACCCCGGCCGGCAGTATCTTCGCACGCGCCACAATGCCGGCTTCGAGGTGGTGGACTGCATGGCGCGGCGCACCGGCGCCCGCCTCAAGCGCCGCCGGCGGCGCAACTACGCCCTGGCGCAGGCGCAGGTAGCCGGGCGCCGGCTCACCCTGGTGCAGCCCCTTACCTACATGAACGCCTCCGGCGAGGTGATCAAGCCGGTGCTTGCCGAGTGCGGCGCCGGGGTCAACGAGCTGGTCGTGGTGTGCGACACCATGGATCTGGACCCGGGGGCCAGCCGCCTGCGCCTCGCCGGCTCGTCGGCCGGCAACAAGGGCCTGGCCTCGGTCCTGCGCACGCTGCGCACCGAGGAAGTAAAGCGCATCTACGTCGGCGTGGGCCGGCCGCCGCCGGGCGTGGCGGTGATCGACCACGTACTGAGCCGGCCGCCGGCCGGCGCCGCCCGCGCCCTCGCCGCGGCGGTCGACCGGGTGTGCAATCACCTGGAAGTGCTGCTCGACGGCGACTACCAGCGCGCCATGAACCTGATCAACCAGCGTGGCGCGGCGCTCTGACAATGGTGGCCGCGGCGGCGCCGCCGCGGACCCGCTGGCGGCGGCGCGGGCGGTGCTGCGGCAGGCGGCGCTGCCGCGCCCGGCCACCGTCGTGGCCGCGGTTTCCGGTGGCGCCGACTCGCTGGCGCTGGCGCTGGTGCTGACGCGGCTGGCGCCGGAGCTGAGCTTGCGGGTCGTCGCCGCCCACTTCGACCACGGGTTGCGCGGCGCGGAGTCGTGCGCCGCGGAGCGGGAGGCGGTGCGGCGCCAGGCGCGCTGCCTGAGCCTGCCGCTGCACGCCGGCGGCGCGCCGCCCGGTGAGCTGCGCCGGCAGCGGCAGGCCACCGGCCGCAGCCTCGAAGAGGTCGCGCGCGAGTGGCGCTATGCGTTTCTGCTGCAGGTGGCGGCGGCTTGCGGCGCGTGCGCGGTGGCGGTTGGCCACCACCGCGACGACGACCTGGAGACGATTCTGATGCGCGCCCTGCAGGGGAGCCTGCGCGGCGGCGGCATCCCGCAACGGAATGGGCCGGTGCTGCGGCCGCTGCTCGGGGTGCGCCGCGCCGTGCTGCGCCGCTACGTCGCCGCGGCCGGGCTGCCGGTGCAGGAGGACCCCAGTAACGCCGACCCGCGGATACTGCGCAACCGGATTCGCCGGCTGCTGCCGGCGCTGGAGGCGGCGGTGCCGGGAACGGCGGTCAACCTGCCGCGGCTGGCGGCGGGCAGCGCCGCCGCCTGGCAGCGCGTGGAAGGCGAGGCGCGGCGCGAGATCCCGTGGCGCTACGGGGGCGGCGCGCAACGGGCCGCGCGGTACAGCGTGGCTGCGGGCGCCTTCTGGACCGCGGCCGCGGCGGTGCGCGAGGCGGCGCTGTACCGGGTGTGCGACGCCGTGCTCAGCGGCGGGCGCAGCGCGCGCGGGGCGCGGCCGCGCCTGCCGCGCCGCTTCCTGCAGCCGCTGCTGGCGGAGCGCGGGGAGCGCGCGGAGCGGCCCGCGCTACGGCTGGCCGGCCACGGGCTGCGCATCGAGTGCGACCGCCGCCAGGTGCTGGTGACCGGCCTCACGGCAGGCGAGTGAAGGCGCCGGAGGGGGCCGCGGGCGCGGCGCGAATGGCGCGCTCGCAACGCCGGTTGTCCTATCCCGGCGTAAACGCTATCTTTAGGCAGGCGGGCGGGCCGTGCCCGGAGCGGCGGCTCGCAGCACGTCCGGCGCCGCGCGCCGGACGCCGACCTATCCCGAGGAGAGCACGTGAGTAGCGGCGAAGACAACAACTCGCAGAAAAAGGGCCCCGATTCGGGGTTTCCGAAGTTCAACTTCAACAATCGCGTCGCCCTCATCACGCTGCTGGTTCTGATTGTCTTCTTCATTTTCTTCTTCGTCTACAATCAGGGCTCACTGACTCAGGAAGTAGCCTATTCGGTGTTCTTGAACTACGTCAATCAGGACATGGTGGAAGCCGTCAAGATCATCGACGGGTATGAGATTCAGGGGCAACTCAAGGGCCGCCCGGGCGAGTACTTCAGGACCACCATTCCCTACTCCGATCCCGAACTGCTGGGCAAGCTGCAGGAAAAGACGGTGCAGATCACCGGCGGTCCGCGCAACGTGTCGCCGTTCCGCGTGTTCATTGACTTTCTGCCGTGGGTGCTCGGCTTCTTCTTTATCTGGTTCATGTTCCGGCAGGTGCAGGGCAGCGGCAATCGCGCCTTCTCGTTTGGCAAGAGCCGCGCCAAGCGTTACGTGGACACCAGCAAGAAAATCAACTTTACCGACGTCGCCGGCCAGGACGAAGCCAAGTACGAGCTGCAGGAAGTAGTGGAGTTCCTCAAGAATCCGGGCAAGTTCGCCAAGATGGGGGCGCGGATTCCCAAGGGCGTGCTGCTGGTGGGGATGCCGGGCACCGGCAAGACTCTGCTGGCCAAGGCGATTGCCGGCGAGGCCAACGCCCCGTTCTTCCACATGTCCGGCTCCGACTTCGTCGAAATGTTCGTGGGAGTCGGCGCGAGCCGGGTGCGTGACCTGTTCGATCAGGGACGCAAGAACGCGCCCTGCATCCTGTTCATCGACGAGCTGGACGCGGTGGGGCGCACGCGCGGCGCCGGCTACGGGGGCGGCCACGACGAACGCGAGCAGACCCTGAATCAGATGCTGGTGGAGATGGACGGTTTCGACACCAAGGAAGGGGTGATCATCATTGCCGCGACCAACCGCCCCGACGTGCTGGATCCGGCGCTGCTGCGGCCGGGCCGGTTCGACCGCCAGGTGGTGGTGGACATGCCCGACGTGCGCGGGCGGGAGGAGATCCTCGGCATCCACGTCAAGAAGATTCCCATTGCCGCCGGCGTCGACCTGAACCGCGTGGCGCGCGCCACGCCGGGTACGTCCGGGGCCGATCTGGCCAACGTCGTCAACGAGGCCGCGCTGCTGGCCGCGCGCCGGAACAAGGAACGGGTCGAGATGATTGACTTCGAGGAGGCCCGCGACAAGATCATGATGGGGGTGGCGCGGCGCTCGAAGGTCGTGGAGCCGAAGGAGCGGGAGATGACCGCCTACCACGAGTCGGGCCACGCCCTGCTGCACTATCACCTGGAAAACGCGGACCCGTTCCACAAGGTGACCGTGGTGCCGCACGGACGCGCCCTGGGAATCGCCTTTTCATTGCCGGAAAAAGATTACTATTCGCGCGGCAAGGCCTGGTTGATGGATCGCATCGCCATCACCATGGGCGGTTACGCGGCGGAACGGATCATCTACGACGAGACCACCACCGGCGCCCAGAACGACATCGAACAGGCCACCGACCTGGCGCGCAAGATGGTGTGCGAGTGGGGCATGAGCGACGTCCTGGGGCCGATCGCCTACGGCCAGAAGGAAGAACCGATCTTTCTGGGCAAGGAGATCGCGCGCCACAAGGATTACTCCGAGGAAACCGCCCGGGTGATCGACGCCGAGGTCAACGAGATCGTGAGCTCGCGGCTGACGCACGCCAGCGAGGTGCTCACGGCGCATCGGGATCAGCTCGTGCTGCTGGCGACCACCCTGGTCGACAAGGAGACCCTGGACGACGCCGAAATCCGTGAGCTGCTCGGCTTTCCGCCGCGTTCTTCCGCGGCCGGAGACTCCACCCGGAAGGCGAGCTGAGCACCGCGCAGCCGGCGCCATGATGCCGCCCCCCGCCCCGCTCAGCACCCGCAACTTCTGCATCATTGCCCACGTCGATCACGGCAAGTCGACGCTGGCGGACCGCTTTATCCAGCGCGCGCGCATGGTTTCGGAGCGCGAGTTTCACGATCAGATGCTCGACTCCATGCCGATCGAGCGGGAGCGCGGCATCACCATCAAGTCGCAGGCGGTGTCGATTCCCTACCGGGTGAACGGCGCCGAGTACCGCCTCAACCTGGTGGATACCCCCGGCCACGTCGACTTTACCTACGAGGTGTCGCGGGCGATCAGTTCCTGCGAGGGCGCGCTGCTGCTGATCGACGCCACCCAGGGAGTGGAGGCGCAGACGCTGTCCAACTTCTATCTGGCGTTGGAGCAGGATCTGGAGATCATCCCGGTGATCAACAAGACCGACCTGCCGGGGGTGGATTACGACTGGCTGGCGGAGCAGATCGACCGTGACCTGGGGCTGGACCCGGAACGCGCCATCCGCGTGTCGGCCAAGCACGGCACCGGCATGGACGAGCTGCTGGAGGCGATCGTGACCCAGGTGCCGCCGCCGGCGGGCGCCGCCGACGATCCCCTGCGCGCCCTGATCTTTGATTCCGTGTACGACCCGTACCGGGGGGTGGTGATCCACGTGCGGGTGTTCGACGGCAGCATTGCGCCCGGCACGGCGCTGCGCTTCTGGTCGACCGGCGGCGTCCATACGGTGGAGGAGACCGGCACCTTCGGGGTGGGCCGCACCCGGAGTACGCCGCACCTGGCCGCCGGCGACGTGGGCTACGTGGTGGCGGGGGTGAAGCGGATTGCGGACGCCCGCGTGGGCGATACCGTGACCGGCAACGCCGCGCCGTGCAGCGAGCCGCTGGCCGGGTTTCGCGAGGTCAAGCCGGTGGTGTTCGCGTCGGTCTACGCGGTGGACGCCGGCGACTATGACGAGTTGGCCGCGGCGCTGGACCGGCTGGCCCTCAACGACGCCGCGCTCAGCTACGAAAAGGACAGCTCGGCGGCGCTGGGGTTCGGGTTTCGCTGCGGATTTCTGGGCATGCTCCACCTGGAGATCGTGCAGGAGCGGTTGGAGCGGGAGTTCGACCTGGGGGTGATCGTCACGGTGCCGACGGTGCGCTACCGGGTGGTGGAGACCGGCGGGCGCGAGCTGATGATCGACAATCCGCTCGACTACCCCGACCCGGCGCAGATCGAGCACACCGAGGAGCCGTTCATCCGCGCCAGCATCATCACCCCCACCGCCTACGTGGGAGCGGTGATCAGGCTGTGCCTGGACAAGCGCGGCGTGCAGCAGGCGATGAATTATCTTGACCAGCGGCGCGTGGAGCTGGTGTACGAGATGCCGCTGGCGGACGTGGTGTACGAGTTCTACGACGCCCTCAAGTCGGCCAGCCGCGGCTACGCGTCGTTCGACTACGAGTTGACCGGCTACCGGGCCTCGCGGCTGGTGCGGCTCGACATTCTGCTCAACGGGCGCCCGGTGGACGCGCTGGCCCAACTCGTGTTCACCGACAGCGCGCGGCAGCGCGCGCAGGAGACGTGCCGGCGCCTGAAGGAGGAGATTCCCCGCCACCAGTTCAAGGTGCCGATTCAGGGCGCGGTCGGCGGCCAGATCATCGCCCGCGAAACCGTGTCCGCGGTGCGCAAGGACGTGACCGCCAAGTGCTACGGCGGCGACATAACCCGCAAGCGCAAGCTGCTGGAGCGCCAGAAGGAGGGCAAGAAGCGGATGAAGCAGGTCGGCGACGTGCAGCTACCCAAGTCCGCGTTCCTGGCGGTCCTCAAACCGGCCGCGGACTAACTTCTTCGCGGCCGGCGCGTGGTCAGCCGCCTCCCGGCGCCGGCGCGGCCTGCCGGCTAGAACGCGGCCTGGGTGGGCGGGCCTTGGGCCGGTGCGGCCAAGCCGCGCAGGAAGCGCGGATAGCTCTCGTCGAAGTTGTCCACCAGGCGCTCCGGATCGTACACCTGCGCCCGCAGATCCTGATCCAGGGCCGCGGCCACGAAGTAGCCGTGGTAGCCCTCCACCCGCTCCAGCGCCGGCTCCTCGGCGGGGCGTTCCTCCAGCAACTCCAGCACCAGGATCTGGGCGTCCAACACGATCGGGTCCGAGATCTGGCCCGGCTCCAGGCTGAACGCCTGCTTGAAAAACTCCTCGTAGTAGGCGGCGGCGCGCAATACGCCGCTGTCGCCGGCGCGCACCCCCCGTACCGCGATCAGGTTCTGAAAGTTGACGGGGAAGAAGTCGCTCTCCACCACCTCCACGCCGAGCGCCGCGGCGGCGGCCGCGAACCCGTCGGCATCGGCCTGCTGTTGGAACTGCGCGGCCTGCGCGGAGTAGTAGTCGTCGATCACGCCGCGCCGGTAGCGGCTGAGATAGTCCTGCACCGCGGCCAGCACCTCGGCGGCGGCGAAGTCGGGCGCCACCGCGTCGGTGTCGGCGCGGTAGATCACGTCACCGAAGCGGCTGGCCAGCGCGTCGCCGTGCTCCCCGGCGGCCAGTGCGAAGACCGCTTCCACCGGCTCGGCCGTCTCGAAGTCGCGTTCCAGATCGTAGAAGTACTTCCAGCCGACCTCACCGCCGGTGGCGATGTCGTCTTCCGAATAGAGCCGCGCCAGCTCCTCGAAGGTGGCTGATTGATCGCGCAGCCGGGCCAGCACGTCCTCGGCCTCGCCGCTGCCGCTGCGCAGCAGGATGCGGCTGAGCTTGATGCGCCGGAACAGGGAGGCGTTTTCGGCGCCGAACGTGCGCAGCTCCTCCTCCGGCAGATCGCCGAAGCTGAACGAGGCCACCCCGAAGCGGCGCTCGGTGGCCGCCATCCCGCGGAAGAAGGCGGCGGCCTGCGAACTGGTGTTGACCCCGCCCAGGTCGGCGAAGTACTGCCGCTCCAGGAGCTGCTCCTCCACCAGCCGGCGGTTGACCCGGCGCTGCGACGCGGGCGTGGCTTCGTACTGCTGTTCGCTGAACACGCCGCGCACCACGTAGGGGCCGGAGCGGATCAACTCGGCGTCGATCAGGTCGTCGGAGACTGCCAGCCTGGCGCTCTCCGCCGCGGCCAGCACCGCGGTGCGGAACGCGGCCCGCTGGAACGCCTCGCGCACTACGGCGCGCGCCTCGGCGGAGGTGTCCTGGGCGCCGCCGGTGGCGCGCCGCTGCTGCGAGATGCTCAGAATCTGCCGGTCGAAGTAGTTGCCGCGGCGATACTCGATGTCGATGCCGTCGTAGGTGCCGAACACGGTGGCGGAGCCGCCGGCGAAGCGCCCCAGGGCGGGCGTGCCGATAAAGGTGACGGTGATGATGACGAGCACGATCAGGCTGCCCACGTAGAGCAGCGGATGCCTGGAGCGCTGCGCCGCTACCGCGGCATGCGGGCGCGCCGACTGGGGGCGATTACGATTCTTGGCCATGAAGGGATTCCCGCGGATAATAGCGCACCGAACCCCCCTGCGGCAAGCGTCCGGCCCTGCCGCGGCGACTGGGGGTTGACAGGTGGGCGGCGAGGGTCTATATTGTGCTGGCTGCCAACTGGGGGCGTGGCGAAGGTGGTTATCGCGCCGGCCTGTCAAGCCGGAGGCCGCGGGTTCAAGTCCCGTCGCTCCCGTTTCAGTTATACGGTTTCCGCCCAAATAAATACGGGCTGTGGCGCAGTGGCTAGCGCGCTCGGTTCGGGACCGAGAGGTCGGGAGTTCAAGTCTCCCCAGCCCGACACTGTTTGTTGTTTGTTTCGGCCGGCCGGGTTGTGAGCCCGGCCGGTGCTGTTTTTGCCCGGCGCCGGCCCCCCCTCATTGCAGTTTTCGCGCCGCGAATCCGAAACTAGAGCTATGGGCCTGACAGCGGCCGGCGCGCGCCCTCCAGCCGGCAGGCCAACATCTCCAGGTATCCGCGTTGCCGGTTGGGCCGTTGGGGAGAAGTCCGCTCCGCCGCCGGGACGGGCGGCGCGACGGCGCTGGCCGGTGCTGCTGGCGGCGCTGTTCATGGTTGCGGGCGCCGCAGCCGCGGGCGCGGAGTCGGCGCCGCGCGTGCACAGCGTGGCCGCCGGCGAAACCCTTTACCGCATCGCCAAGGCGCACGGGGTTACGGTCAAGCTGCTGCAGCAGGCCAACGGCATCACCGATCCGTCGCGGCTCAGTACCGGCCAGAAGCTCACCATTCCGCGCGGCTACGTGATGCGCAAGGGCGACACGATCTACTCGGTGGGCCGCGCCCACGGCGTCGCCCCGGCGGTAATCCTGGCGGCCAACGAGATCCTCGACCCTACCCAGGTGCACGTCGGGCAGATGCTGCTCATCCCGGAGGCGTCCGCGACGCCGGCGTCCTCGGCGGCGGCGCCGTCGTCAGGTGCCGTCGTTGCCGCGGCCCCTTCCGGCGCCGCGCGCAGCCGGACCAGCACCCCGCCGCCCGGCGGCGGCACCAATCGGCTGTGGCCGATCTCCGGCGCCCGCACCCCGCTCACCGGCAAGCTGTCCGGCCTCAAGATCAGCGGCACCGAAGGAGTCGCGGTGCGCTCGGTTTCTTCCGGCACGGTGCGCTGGGCGAGCCCCAGCCGCGGCTTTGGCCAGGTGGTCCTGGTGGAGAACCCGCTCGGCTACATCTACGGCTACCTGGGCAACGCCGAGACCTTCGTCGACGTCGGCGACCGGGTGGAGGTCGGGACCGAGTTGGGGCGTCTGGGCCTCAATCCCCACGACCAGGAGCCCAATCTTTACTTCCTGGTGTTCAAGGACGGACTGCCCGCCGACCCATGGCGCGCGCCGCGCGTGTAGCGGCCCTCCGGCGCCATGCCCCGTTACACCTTCGCCCTCGCCGCGCCCGCTACCGAGGTGCTGTTCTGCGACGAACTGCCGCCGCGGCTGCGCGCGCCCGGCAATCGGGTAGTGGTGTTCGACGCCAACACCGCGCGCCTGTTCGGGCACGGGGTACCGCATCCGGTGCTGCTGGAGAACCGCGACGACGCCAAGACCTGGGCCGCGGTGGAGCGCGTGCTGCTGGCGGCGCTGGACCGCGGCCTGGACCGCGCCGGCGAAGTAGTGGCGGTGGGCGGCGGCGCGGTCTGCGACGTAGCCGGATTCGCCGCCTCCATTTACCTGCGCGGCGTGCGGCTGACGCTGGTGCCCACCACGGTGACCGCAATGGTGGACGCCGCGCTGGGCGGCAAGACCGGCATCAACCTGCGCCGCGGCAAAAACCTGGCCGGTACCTTCTACCCGGCGCATGGCCTGGTGATCGTGCCGCGGGTGGTGGCAGATCTCCCCGCCGCCGACTACCTGGACGGACTCGCCGAGGTAATCAAGACGGCGCTGCTGGGCGACGGCGAGTTGCTGGCCCTCATGGAGCGCCGGCGCGAGGCGGTGCTGGCGCGCGAGCCGGCGCTGGTGCGGGAGTTCGTGCGCCGTTGCGTGGCGGTAAAGGCGCGCTTCGTGGCCGCCGACCTGCGCGAGGAGCGCGGCCCGGAGCCGGGTCCCGACGGCACCTCGCGCGCGTTCCTCAACCTGGGCCACACCTTCGCCCACGCGCTGGAGTCGGCGTCCGGGTTCGCCTGGACGCACGGCGCCGCGGTGGCGTGGGGCCTGGGGCGGGCGCTACGCCTGGGCCGCCGCCTCGGCATGACCGACGCCGCCTACGCCGCCCGCGTGGAGCGCCTGCTGCGCGCCTACGGCTTCCGCCTGACCGCTCCGGGAGTGGCGCCGGAGGCGCTGCTGGAGGCGATGCGGTCCGACAAGAAGCGCCGCGGCGATGAACTCCGCTTCGTGCTGCAGCGCGACCTTGAAAAGACCGAGTTGCGGGCGGTGGCGCCCGCCGAGGTGCGCGCCGCCCTCGCCGACGCCGACTAAGCCGCCCCCGTAGCGCCGCGCGCTCCGCCCGCCGTCCCCGTAGCGCGGCGGGCCGTTGCCCGAAGGCACGGCGGCCGTGGTGCGCCGTAGCCGCCCCCCACCGTGCGGCGCCGGCTACAGCAGGTTGGAGACGCGGCGGTAGACGGCGTTGAGCCGGGCCTGCCAGGCGCCGTCCGGGGCCGGCTCCGCGGCGTCCACCAGCACTTCCAGCGCCGCCAGGCTGTCGGCCACGGCGTTCTGCAGGTTGCGCCGGGCGGCGAGCCAAAAAGCGCGTTCCCCGTCGCTCTGCAGGGTGACGAAGCTCAGCTTGCTGCCGCCCGCCCGGCGCGGACTCAGCGCCAGCACGTAGTCCAGCCGCTCCGGCAGCGCGCCGGCGTCCTGCGGCAGGCGCAGGGTGTCGCGCGGCCACTCGCCGTCCAGCCGGTGCGCGGGATCGATTTTTTTCAGTACCTCGAACAGGGCGCCGAGGCGGGCGCCGGCCATGATCTCCGCCCCCTCCAGCACGATCCTGCCGCGCAGCTCGCGGTGCCCGGCCAGCGCGCGGGGGCCGGCGCGGCGCGCGAGCGGCGCGGCCTGCTCCCACGGCAAGGTGATCAGGCGCCGCTTGCCGTGCTCGCCGAGCGAGAACACCTGCCCCAGCAGGTGCACCTGCGCCGCCGCGTCGGCGGCGCGGCCCGCTTCCCGGCCGTTCCCCGCGCCGGACCGCGCGCCGGACTGCCGGCGGCCCCGGCCCTCCGGCTCCGCCCGCCGGCGGCGCCCCTCGGCGCGCTCCCGCCCGCCTCCCTTGCCGGGGCGCGCGGCGGCGATCAGGTCGGCCAGCAGCTCCGGGGACACCGCCCGCACTTCCTCGCGGCTCAAGGGCGACACCGAACGGGCGTAGGTGCGCGAGGTGCGCACGATCTCGCCGGCCACCAGGTAGCGCGCCGGCTCCCCGTACATGGCCGAACCGGGATGGATGAAGATGTTGCCGGCGGTCGGGCTGCGGTAGCGCCCGCGGCCCGCGGCCACGCACACGAACTGAATCAGCCCGCGCGCCACCGCCTGCAGGTAGTGACTCAGCGGACCGCCGCTGCCGATCGGCACCCCCAGCCCGCCGGCGATCTCTTCCAGTTGCTCCTTGACGTTGAGGATCTCGTACATGGTGCGCGGCTCCAGGTAGTTGCGGGCGCAAAAACCGTCGCGGTCGCTGCTGTCGCGGAAGTCGGCGAACAGCGTCAGGTAGGCCGCCAGGTCACCGCGCGGATGGCGGAACCGATGGTGGGCGTGGCGCGCCTCCGCCTCGTGCCCCTCCGGCATCACGAACGGACTCGGCACCGACAGAAATGAGGTGGCTACCAGGGTCTCCTCCAGCACCTCCGGGTAGCGCCGAATCGCCTCCACGATGATCCGCGCGTGGCGCGGCAAAATCGGGAACTGCACCATCATCCGCCCCGCCGCGGTGAGCCGGCGCTCCTCGTCCAACGCCTCCAGCATGGTCAGTACCTGCACCGCGCTGGCGACCCGCTCGCGCCCCGGCGAGGAGAGAAAGTCGAACTCCTCGAACTCGGTAAGGTCCAGCTCGGCCATCCGCAGTACCACCTCCGACAGGTCGGTGCGATGGATCTCCTCCACCTCGAACAGCGGGCGTTGGCGGTAGGACTGCTCGGAGTAGAGCCGGTAGCAGGTGCCCGGTCCGGTGCGTCCGGCGCGCCCGCGGCGCTGGTTGCAGGAGGCGTGGGAAATCGGCTGCTCGGTGAGGGCGGAGGTGAGGGTGCGGGTGTTGTAGGAGTTGATCTTGGCCAGGCCGGAGTCGATAACGAAGCCGATGTCGGGGATGGTGACGCTGGTCTCGGCGATGTTGGTGGCCAGTATGATCTTGCGCCGGCCCGGGAAGTCGTCGAACACGCGCGCCTGCTCGGCCCGCGCGAGCCGGGCGTAGAGTGGCAGCAGTTGCCAGTGTCGGCTCTCCCGGCGCGCGGCGAGGGTAGCCGCGGCGGCGCGGATGTCGCGCTCCCCGGAGAGAAATATCAGCACCCCGCCCGGCTTTCGGGCGCGGTGAATCTCCAGCACGATCTGTTCGATACCGGTCAGGAGCTGGTCCTGGTCGCCGCTGGGCTGGAACGGGCGATAGACGATGCGCACCGGATGCACCGGCGTGTCGATGCGGACGATCGGGCAGCCGTCGAAGTACTCGGCGAACACCTCGGCGTTGATGGTGGCGGAGGAGACGATCACCTTGAAGCCGGGCCGCGCGGCGAGCACCACTTTCAGCAGACCGAGCACGAAGTCGATTGTGAGCGAGCGCTCGTGCGCCTCGTCCACCAGCAGCACCGCGTATTCGCTCAGCAGGCGGTCGTGCTTGAGCTCCTGCAGCAATACGCCGTCGGTCATGATCTTGATGCGGGTACGTTCGCCGGTGGTGTCCTCGAAGCGCATCTTGTAGGCGGCGATGGCGTCGTCCTTGCCGTCGGCGGCAAGCTGCGCGCGCACGAAGTCGGTCACCGAGACGGCCGCGATCCGGCGCGGCTGGGTCACGCCGATGCGGCCATGCTCGGCGTAGCCGGCGTCGTAGAGCAGGCGCGGCAGTTGCGTGGTCTTGCCGGACCCGGTCGGACTCTCCACGACCACCACCGGACTGCGCGCGAGCTGTTCCAGAATCTGATGACGATGGCGGGAGACCGGCAGCGCTGCCGCGAGCTGCGCGACGTTATCGGGGGCGGGTTGCATTCTTTTCAGTGACCCTACCTTACCATCTAACGCAACCCGCGGTCGCTCGCCGGCATCGCCGGGCGGCCGGCGCGGGTCGGGGCGGCGGCGCGTGGCGGGGTGACCGCGGGCGGGCAGGGGCAGGGGCTGGGCGGGCGGCGGGCGGCCGCCGGCGGGGGAATCTGGCCGCGGCGGCGGACTTGATGCTAAGCTGGCCCCAAGGAGACCAAGGAGACCGGTATCGAGTGGCACTTCCGCGCCAGATTCGCAGCCTGCGCCCGGAGCGCAACGATCAGGAGATCGTGCTGTACGTGCGCAGCATCCCCTTTCTCACGCCGCGCGAGATCGCGGCCACCATCCGCGAGACCGGCTACGTCGGGCAGGAGCGCGCCGTGACCGCGGTGTCGCTGATGGCCTACCGCCACGTGTCGCGGCTGCGCAAGATCCACCTGGAGGGGATCAGCCGCGACCTGCTGCCGGACAAGAGCAACCTGCTGCTGGTGGGCCCCACCGGCTGCGGCAAGACCCACCTGGTGGAGCTCCTGTTCCAGCACGTCCTGCACCTGCCCACCATCATCGTCGACCTGACCGGCTACTCGGAGACCGGCTACGTGGGCCAGGAGGTGACCTCGATCCTGACCCGGCTGCTGTACGCGGCGGACTTGAATCAGGTCGCCAGCTCGGTGGGCGTGATCTGCCTGGACGAGTTCGACAAGGTGGCCTCCGGTCACAACAACGCCGTGTTCGCCGGCGCCGGGAGCACCAAGGACGTCTCCGGGCTCGGCGTGCAGCGCGAGCTCCTGAAGATGCTGGAGGCGGCGGACATCTCGGTGCCCAACGATCTTTCGCACTCCGAGTACGGGGCGCGGACGATGATGTCGACCGCGGACATCGCGTTCGTCGGCTGCGGCGCCTTTTCCGGCTTCAAGGGGTTGACGCAAGCCGGGCGCGGCGAGGACATCGGCTTCGGGCGGCGGGCCGGCGGCCACGACCCGGAGCGGATCGCCGTTTCCTACACCGAAGACGACGTGGCCGCGGTGCGCCACTTCCATCGCTTCGGCTTCCTGCCGGAGCTGATCGGGCGCTTCAAGCGCATCGTGCCGTTCGAGTCGCTCGGCGCCGAGCAGCTCGCCGACATACTCAGGCGCAACATCCTGCGCCAGTACGGCAACGAGTTCCGCTTCGAGGACATCCATCTGGAGGTGGACGACGCCGCGCTGCAGCTCATGGTGCGGCAGGCGCTGCGCAAGGAGAGCGGCGCGCGCGGCCTGGAGTCGGTGTTTGCGCGTCATCTCGAAGACGCCGCCTTTGCCGCCTACTCCGAGGAGGGGGTCAAGCGCATCCGCCTGCGGCTGCGCGGCGGCGACGTGGCCTTCGAGCTGCATTAGACGGCGTGCTCAAGCGGTATCGCAGAACGGCGGACGGCGCTGCCCGCGTCACCGCCAACGTCTACCTGCCCTCCGAACACGGCATCCGCAGCGCCGCGCTTGACGCCGGCGCCGTGGCGATTTGCCAGCGCCTGGCGCGTGCCGGACACGAGGCGTACGTGGTCGGCGGCGCGTTGCGCGACCTGCTGACCGGGCGCGCCCCCAAGGACTTCGACATCGCCACCGGGGCGCGCCCGCGGCAGGTCACCGGGCTGTTCCGCGGCGCCCGCGTCATTGGCCGCCGCTTCAAGCTGGCGCACGTTCCGTCGGGGCCGCGCGTGTTCGAGGTGGCCACCTTCCGCGGCCCGGATCGCACCACCACCAATCGCTACGGCACCATGGATCAGGACGCCTTCCGCCGCGACTTTACCTTCAACGCGCTCTACTACGCGCCGCGCAACGAGCGGCTGATCGACTACGTGGGCGGATTCGAGGACATCAAGCGGCGCACGCTGCACACCATCGGCGCGCCGGAGGGATCGTTCACCGAAGACCCGGTGCGCATGATTCGGGCGGTGAAGTACGCGCGCCTGGCCGGCTTCACCATGGATCGGCGCTACCGGGAGCTGATCAGCCGCCACGCCGGCGCCCTGGGCGATTGTTCGGCGGAGCGGTTGACCGAGGAGCTGGTGAAGATCCTGAACAGCGGACGGTCGGCGCCGATTCTGGACTTCGCGCACCGCCTCGGGCTGTTCGCGGTGCTGCTGCCGGAGATCGCCGGGCACGCCGGGCCGCGCCTGCGCAGTTCGGAGCTGGGGCGGCGGCTGCAGGAGCTGGATCAACAGGTTGCCGCCGCGCGGCCGGCGGATGGGCGCGAGTTGCGCGCGCCGATGTTCGCCGCCCTGCTGGCCGAGGCCGCCGCCGCGGACCGCTCGTGGCAACTGGAGGAGCGGCCCCGCAAGGAGTTGGCGCGGCGGCTGCGCGCCGCCATGGAACCGCTGGTGCTGCCGCAGGTGGACGCGCTGCGGGTAGCCGAGCGCCTGGCCGAGGAGGCCGCCGCCGCGACGTGACCGGCCCGGCGGCGGGCGGAGGCGCGCGCGCCGGTTGGCGCGCCCGCCGGCGCGGGGAAGTGCGGCGGCGGGCGGCCTGCCGGCGATGCTGCGGGCGCGGGGGCGGCGCCGGCGTTTCGCGCGTGACTCGACCGCCTGAGCGGGAGCGCGGGCGTCGGGGGCGGGCGGTGCGGGCGACCTGTCGGCGGTGCTACGGGCGCGGGGGCGGCGCCGGCTTGGCGCGCCCGGCGGGCGGCGGGCGGCGGGGGGAGCGATTGCGGAGGGCGGCGCGAGGACGGCGCGCGGGCCGTTGCCGGCGCAGGCCGCGGCGCGGCAGCGGTTCGCCGGAAGCGGCGCCATCCGGGGGCGCGGAGTCCGTTACGCCGGCGGGCGGTCCCACCCGATCCACCGTGACGTCCACCTGGTTGATCAGCAGTCCCGAGAAGCGCTCCACGCTGGAGATGATATAGTCGCGGAGTTGGTGCAGGCGCCCGGCCACCGGCGCGTCGAACGGTACCCGCAGCACCACTTCCAGGCCGGGCTGGCGCAGGTCGCCGATCACCACCAGCCGCTCAATCCGAAACTCCGGGGCGAATTCATGCACGCAGTGCTGCACCATCTGGGTCAGCGCCGCCTCGGACACGGTCACCTGGCCGCGGCGTTCGAACTCGGGGCTGACCACCGTCTTCTCGAACGTGCGCCCGCGGCGGCGCAGGAAGTTGTTGCGCAGGAAGATGGTGATTGAGTCGATGACGATGTTGGCGTAGTCGCGTTTTACCTCGATGGGCGGCACCGGAATGATGTGGCGGCCCTGGGTGCGGCGTGAGCGCAACGCGGCGACGATCTCCTCTTCGGTGGCGACGTCTTCGATGGTGATCGTCCTCCCGGCGCGGGGCAGGCCGAGGCGCTCGGTAATGCGGGAAATCATCTTCTCGGAGGTGGCGATGATCAGGATGCGTTGCGCCCGGGTGCGCTCCAGCACGCGCCGCACCTCGCGCGCGTGCTGCTGATCGTGGAATACCGCCGCCTTTACCGCCTCGATTCCGCCCTGCGCCCGCTTGGCGGAGCGCCCGGCCAGGATTTTCTGGCCCTGAATCAGCAGGCCGTCGTCGATGATCGCCTCGATGTTGTACTTGCGGGCGATCAACTGCGCGCGGAAGCTTTTGCCGGTGCCGCTCTTGCCCACCAGGGCCATGACCTGCACTCCGCGCAGCGCCCACAGCACGCCGCGCACCATGCGCCGCAGGTCGGCCACTTCAGGTCCGCTCCGGTTCGGCCGGAACCGGTTCGGCCCGGGGTGGCGTCGGCGGCGGCGCGGTGCTGCGCAGGCGTTGGGCGACCGCGGCCGCGGCGCGCCGCGCGGCGCCGCTCCCGAAGCGCCGCTCCAGCGCGCGGCGCGCGCCGCCGGTGAGCGGGGCAAGCACCGCTATTCCCGTGCCGTCGAGGTCGTTGCGGATGGCGGCGGCGTGCAGCAGCGGGCGGCCGCCGGGCAGCGGGGCGGCGCCGTAACGCGCGTCGCCGAGCAACGGATGGCCGCGCCGCGCCGCCTGGGCGCGAATCTGGTGGCGCCGCCCGGTGAGGAGCTGCACCAGCAGCAGGGTGGCGGGGAGGCCGTCCCCGGCCTGCGCCACTACCCACGTCCGGGCGCGCGCGTCGCGGCCGCCAGGGTGGGCCCGCGCCTGCCGCCGGCGCCGGTCGTAGCTCAGGGTGTCGGCCCAGATGGCGCCCGCGGGCGCCGGCGCTACGTTGCCGGCCACCACCGCCAGGTACAGCTTGAGGACGCGGCCGCGGCGCAACGCCAGCGCCCAATGCCGCGCCGCCGCCAGGGTCTCGGCTATCACCAGCGCGCCGCTGGTGAGGCGGTCGAGCTGATGCGCCGGCGCGGGCGCGTAGCTCAGGGCGGCCTGCGGCGGCGTCAACTCGCTTTGCAGCCGGGCCATGACCGAGTCGCCGGGGCCATGCACGGCGAGGCCGGCCGGCTTGGCGACTACCATGACGCCGCCGCCGCGGTAGAGGATGGGCGGCGCCGGGAGCAGCCGGTGCGCGGCCTGCGGAGTGCGGCGGGACTCCGTTGCGGCCGCGGCCTCCTGCGCGAGGGCCGCCGGCACCAGGATCAGGTCCGCGGCCCGCGTGCGGGTGGCCGGCGCCACGCGCGCCCCGTTGAGGCGGATGGTCCCCTCCCGCAACGCTTGGTAGAGCCGCGCCAGCGGTACCCGCGGCAGCAGCCGGCGCACCACGCGGTCGACCCGGCGGTCGACGTCGTCGGCGCGCACCCGGAACGAAGCGGGGCAGGAGGGCGGGCTGCTCACCGGCTAACGGTAGCCGCCCCCGGAGATAACTGCAACGGAGCCCCGCCCCCCCGTCAGCGGCGGAATCCGGTTACTGCCTCAGCCGCCGGAATTCGGCCTCGTCGATACCCGTGGCAGCTTCTATCGTCGACCACGGGACATCCCGGCCCAGAAGCCCCTCGATGGTAAGCAACACGCCTTCCTGAAAGCCCTCCTCACGGCCCTCCTCACGGCCCTCCTCACGGCCCTCCTCACGGCCCTCCTGAAGGCCCTCCTGAAGGCCCTCCTGAAGGCCCTCTTGAAGGCCCTCTTGACGGGCCTCCTGCGCCACCATGTCGCCGTAGGCTTCTATCATGCGTCGCGTTTCGGTTCGCAATTCTCCTCCTCGCGGTACCTCACGCAGTACCGCCTCCGCGAATCGGTCATCGTCACGTACACTACCAACTGGAGCAGATCGTCGGCCTCCCCGCCCTGCCGCATCATCTCGGCCAGCAGCGGCACCAATCGCCGCAGCCGTTCCCAACTCGCCCGCGCCGTCGCCATCGGCGCCGGTTGCATGGTTTTGGCTGCCACGATACGGGCTGACCCGAAGCGCTGCTAACGTTCATATGGCGGCGGGGGACCGCCGTTGACCATGCCGCAATCGCGGCCGCGGTCCGTCCACCTTGTCGCCGCGGCGGTGCGTCCTGCCGTCTTCCGTGCTATACTCCGCCTATGGACTCGCCAACGTTTCCGGCCGGCGAACCGGCCGTGGGGCCGGCGCCGGACGGGTCCGGCGGCCTCGCCCCGGCGCACCTGCTCGCCCGGTCGGTGACGAGTGCGCCGCGTGCCGCCCGGGTGCGGGCATCGACCCGAAGCGTATGACGAGGGCGTAGTCAGGGTCATATGCAGCGTGTGCTGGTAGCGGAGCCGATCGCCCCGGAGGGAGTGCGAGAGCTGCGCAGTTACCCCGGAATCGAGGTGGTGGAACGCTCGGATCTGACTCCCGACGAGCTGCGCCGCGCGGTCGCCCGTTGCGCGGGGCTGCTGGTGCGTTCCCAGACCGCCGTCACGCGCTCGGTGATCGAGGCGGCGACCGAACTGCGGGTCATTGGCCGCGCCGGGGCAGGGGTGGACAACATCGACGTGGTCGCGGCCACCGCCCGCGGCGTGCTGGTGGTGAACACGCCGGGCGCCAACGCCCAGGCCGCCGCCGAGCTCACGGTCGGCTTGATGTTCGCGCTGGCGCGCCGCATCCCCGCCGCCGACGCCTCGATCAAGGCGGGGCGCTGGGAGCGCTCCCGCTTTCGCGGCACCCAGCTCCTGGGCAAGTCCCTGGGCATCGTCGGCATCGGCAACGTCGGGCGGCTGGTGGCGCGTTCGGCCGCGGCGCTGGGGATGCGCGTCATCGCCCACGATCCCTACGTGACCCCGCAGGCGGCCGCCGGGTACGGCATCACCCTGGCGCCGTTCGCTGCGCTGCTGGCCGAGTCGGACTTCATCAGCGTGCACGTGCCGCTCACGAGCGAGTCGCGCGGCTTGATCGGCGGCGCGGAGATTGCCCGCATGAAGCGCGGCGTCTACCTGCTAAACTGCTCGCGCGGCGGCGTGATCGACGAGGCGGCGCTGCTCGCGGCGCTGGAGCAGGGCACGGTGGCCGGCGCGGCGCTGGACGTGTACTCCCGCGAGCCGCCGGGCGACTTGGCGGTGGCCCGCCACCCGCGGGTGGTGGCCACCCCGCACCTGGGCGCGCTGACACTGGAGGCGCAGCTCAACGTGGCGCTCATGGCCGCCAACCGCATCGGCCGCTTCCTGACCGCCGGCGAAGTCGAATCGGCCGTAAATCCGGAGGCCGCACGGGCGGCGCACCGCCGTTGACCACGCCGCTACCGCGGCCGCGTCCGGGGCGCGCCTTGTTCCGGTAACGCCGCGGGGCTATATTGGGGCCATGTCACCGCTTGATGAGCACGCATGAGCATCGACATCACTGACCTTCTCAACGACTGGGAGTTCGACCCCGACGACCAGTACCGCGTGATCCAGGCCCGCGACGGCCGCGAAGTGCTGCAGGTGCGGCAGCCGCTGGGCATCGAACAGTACGAGTTGGAGGGGCGCCCCGACGGCGACACCCCCTTCGGCAAGGAGAGCGTGCTCGACGAGATGGCCGACCGCCTGTCCGCCTACCTGCAGCGCCACGGCAACGACGGCGGGTTCAAGATCGGCCGCGACGACTTCGCGCTGCTGCAGAACGAGGGCGTGCTCTACTACTACCGCTACTACATCCTGTTCCAGATCGGCGACTACGAGCGCACCTCGATGGACACCAATCACAACCTCAAGATCTGCGAGATCGTCGAGCGCTACGCCCACCGCGAGGACAAGAACGACATTCTGCAATTCCGCCCCTACATTCTGCGGATGAACGCCACCTCACGGGCCATGGTGCTGCTCGGCGAGGGCCAGGGTCCGCAGGCCTGCGAGGTGCTGGAACGGGCGATCCAACACGTGCGGCGCCTGCCCGAGGTGGACACCCCGACGTTCCACTTCGAGCGGGTGCGGTCGCTGCAGTACCTGCGCGCCGCGTTGCGCGAAGTCAAGTCCAAGAAGATGCGCCCGCCGGTGGATCGGCTGCGCCTGGAGCTGCGCAACGCGGTCAGCAACGAGGAGTACGAGCGCGCCGCTCAACTCCGCGACCGCATCCGCGACCTGACCAAGGCCGACGATGATTAGGCAGTGGCCGGCGTACCGGGACGGCCTGCCGCAATCCTAGTGGGCCGGCCGCGGCGCCGGCGTTGATCCGGGCGCCGATGAGATGAGCGGGCCGTTGCGGGCCGCGGTGTTGGCGGCGCTGGCCGCGGCGTTGCTGGCCGCGCTGCCGGCGGCGTCGCAGCCGGTGGTCGGAACCTCCCAGCCGGTAATCACCGCGGAGAGCTTCTTCGAGACCGTGTCCGCCGCCTACTCCGGCATCGTCGACTATCAGGCCGACATTTCCATCACCCAGGGCGAAGGAGTAATGGTGGGGACGCTCTCCTACAAGAGTCCCAACCTGTTGCGGATCGACTTTTCACGGCCCGCCGGGCAGGTGATCGTGAGCGACGGCGCACTGCTGACCGTGTACTATCCCCGGCTGCAGGTGGTCTTCGAGCAGCGGCTGCGCAACCGCGCCAACGTCACCGGCCTGGCGAGCCGCCAGGGGCTGCACTTTCTGCAGGCCAACTACGCCATCGCCTACCTGGAGGGACCGGCCGCGGTCCCCCTGGACCCCGGCTCGGGTGAGCTGGTGGTCAAGCTCAAGCTCTCCAGCCGCGCCACCTCCGAGGGCTTCCGGCAACTGGAGATAGCGGTGTCCCCCAGCAACCTGATTCGCCGGATCACCGGGATAACGGTGGGCTTCGAGGAGCACCGCCTGGACTTCCGCAACGTCCGCACCAACCAGAATATCCCCGACGGGCGCTTCGACTACGAGGCGCCGCCCACCGCCAACATCTACCGCGACTTCCTGTTCGAGTCGGAGGAGTAATGACGCCCGGCGCCTCCGCCGCAGCCGCTGACGCCACTGCCGCCGCCCCCGCCAGTCCCGCCGCCCTCACCGCAGCCGCCCCCGCCCCGGGCCGCGGCGTGGACCTGGAGCGGTTGAATGACCGGCAGCGGGAAGCGGTGCTGCACGGCGGCCCGCCGCTCCTCATCCTGGCCGGCGCCGGCTCCGGCAAGACGCGCGTGATCACCACCAAGGTGGCGCATCTCATTGCCACCGGAGCGGTGGCCGCGGGCCACGTCCTGGCGGTCACATTTACCAACAAGGCCGCCGCCGAGATGCGCTCCCGCATCCGTACGCTGGCGGACGCCTGCGGCCGCGCCGAAGCCGGGCGCCAAGTGATGGTGCGCACCTTCCACGCCTTCGGCGCCTGGCTGCTGCGCGTCTACGGCGACCGCCTGGGGTTCGATCCGCAGCGCCTGTCGATCTACGACGACGGCGACTCGCGCCAGGTGCTGCAGCGCCTGCTGGCCGAGGAGGACGATCAGTACCAGGCCGGCGACGTGCGCGACGCCGCGGCCTGGATCGCCGGCGCCAAGAACCGCGGCCTGGGGCCGGACGCCGATCTCTCCGCGCTGCGCCGCTCGCCGTTTCCGATGGAGCGGATCTACGCCCGCTATCAGGCGCGCCTGACGGAACTGAACGCCGCCGACTTTGGCGACCTGATGCTGCTCCCCCTCTCCCTGCTCAAGCAGGACTCCGCGGTGCGGCAGCAGGTGCGGCAGCGGTTTCGCGTGGTGCTGGTGGACGAGTTTCAGGATGCCAACCAGGCCCAGTTCGAGCTCCTGCAGGTGTTGCACGAGACCCCCAACTACCTGTGCGTGGTGGGCGACGACGACCAGTCGATCTACCGCTTTCGCGGCGCCGACGTGGATGGATTCCTCACCTTTCCCCAGCGCTTCGCCGGCGCCGAGGTGATTCGCCTGGAGCAGAACTACCGTTCCACGGGAGCGATTCTCGATCTGGCAGCGGCCGTGGTCAGCAACAATCGCCGGCGGATGGGCAAGACGCTGTGGACGGAGCAGGATCAGGGCGAGTTGCCGGCGGTGGCCTATCTGCCCGATCCCGAGGCCGAAGCGCGCTACTGCGCCGAGCTGATTCGCAGTAATCCCGCCGCTTCCAGCGCGGTGCTGTACCGCATGAACTTTCAGTCGCGCACCTTCGAAACGCTGTTTCAGGCGCTGCGCATCCCCTACCGAGTGGTGGGGACGGTGCGGTTTTACGAGCGCGAGGAGGTAAAGGACGCGCTGGCCTACCTGGCGCTGCTGTACAACCCGCGCGACGAGGTGGCGTTCCGCCGCGCCGCCGGCAAGCCGCGGCGCGGCATCGGCGACAAGACCGCGGGCCGCGTGGCGGCCCTGGCGGCCGCCGCCGACGGCGCCGAGGAGGATCTGATCGCGGCCGCGGGGCGGCTGGCCGTGACCGCCCGCGGGCGCGCGGGCAGCGCCCTGGCCGGCTTCGCCGAGCTGATGGAGGGGTTGCGCCGGGTGCACGCGAGCGCCAGCGTGGCGGAACTGATGCGGGCGATACTGGACCGCTCCGGCCTCTACGCGCAGGTGCTGGCCCAGGACCAGGCGGAGCGGACCGGCCGCTGCCTGAACCTGGAAGAGCTGGTCAACGCCACCGCGGCGTACGGCCGCGGCCCGGCCGGCGTCGCCGCCTTTCTGCAGGATGCGCGGCTGGCCGGCGCCGGCGAGATGGAGGCCGCGGCCGGGGAGGAGGGCGCCGCCGGGAAGGCCGAGCCGGTGACCCTGATCACGGTCCACAACACCAAGGGACTGGAATTCGATCAGGTGATCGTCACCGGGCTGGAGGAGGGGATCTTTCCCGCCACCGAGCCGGCTTCGCCGCGCCTGGCGGTGCCGCCGGAGGAAGAGGAGGAGGAGCGGCGCCTGTTCTACGTGGCCGTAACGCGCGCGCGCTACCGGCTCCATCTCACCGCGTGCCGCAGCCGGACGGCGTTCGGGTTCGCCCGCGAGCGCTACCCCAGCCGCTTCCTGGCGGAGATCCCGGCGGAGTGTATGCAGGTGACCGGCGGGGAAGACGATGACGGCGGCGGCTACGACGGTGACGGCGCCGGGGCGCTGCGCGAAGGGCAGTGGGTGGAACACGTCGACTACGGCACCGGCGTGATCACCCGGACCTATGACCGGAAGGGGGAACGCTCCCTGGAGGTGCGCTTCCGCTCGGGCCGGACCGCCACCTTCTTCGCCGCCTTTGCCGACCTCGACCTCATCGCCGCCGATGACTGAGCCGGCCCTGCCGCGCGTGCGCCGCGCCCGCGGCTACCGCCTCTACACCGCGGACGGCCGGCGTCTGCTCGACCTGTACCTGGACGGCGGCGCCGCGCTGCTGGGGCATCGCCCCGAGCTGCTGGGGCGGGAACTGAAAAACGTGGCCGGGCGCGGGTTGGTGGGCAACCTGCCGAGCAGCTACGCGACGCGGCTGCAGCGCGCCCTGCGGCAGGCGCTTCCCGGCCACGCCTGGTTCGGCATTGCGGCGACTGCCGGCGGCGCGCTGCGGCTGCTGCGCCGGCAACTCGGCCTTGCCCCGGAGCAGCCGTTGGCGGTGGCCGACCCGCTGCCGGAGCCGGCCTGGCACGCCGCGCCGGCGGCGTGGTGGCGCCCGCTGAGCGCCGCGCAGCCCCCCGGCGGCGAGTGGCTGGCGCACGGCCCGCCGGCGCTGCTGCACCGGCTGCCGTTCGCCGCCGGCGCCGGCCCGGTAACGGTCAGCACCCGCCGCGCCGCGGCCGCGCCGGCGCCCGCCGCGGCCCCCGTGTCACCCTTGTTGCTGGCCGGCGCCGCCGCCTCCCTGCGGCTCCTGCTGCGCACTGCGGCGCAACGCAGCGACGTAGCGGCGTGCTGGCCGCGCGCGGCGCCCGGCTGGCGGCGCAACGGAATCTACGTGCTGGCGGACTATCCGCCGCGGCGCCAAGCCGCGGTGTTCGGCGCCTTCCTTGCCGCCGGGGTACTGCTCAATCCCTGCTACCCGGGGCCGAGCATCCTGCCGGGGAGCGCCAGCCCCGGCGAAGCGGCGCTGCTGCGCCGGCTGTTCGCCCGCCACCCGGGCAGCTAAGCGCGCCGCCTCGGGGCGGGCGGACGGCCCGCCGGTCAGTCGCGCTGGCCGAACAGCCGCACCAGGAACAGGAAGATGTTGATGAAGTCCAGGTACAGCTTGAGGGCGCCGAGAATGGAGAAGCGCACGAAGTCGTCCTCCGACATGCGGTCGCCCGCCTCTTCGCTCCAGCGCTTGATGACCTGGGTATCGTAGGCGGTGAGCGCCACGAACACCCCCACGCCGACGAGCGACACCAGATAGTCGAGCGCGGCGCTACGCAGCAGCATGTTGACCACCAGCGCGAGCAGGATTCCCCATACCGCCATGCCGGCGTAGTGGCCGACGCCGGTGAGGTCGCGTTTGGTCACGAAGCCGTAGGCGCTGGTCCCGGCGAAGGTGCCGGCGGCGATCAGGAAGGCCGTGGCGATGCTCTGCTGGGTGAACATGAGAAACAGCACCGACAGGGTTACGCCGTTCAGCCCGGCGTACAGGACGAAGCTGCCGGTGGCCGCGGTCGGACTCAGTTGGGTGACGCGCGCGGCAATGAACATCACCAGCAGCACCTCGCCAATCACCAGGCCGTAGAACAGCAGCGGGTTGCGCAACAGCCCCTGCACCAGCGCGTCGTTGCCGGCCACTCCCAGGGCGATGACCGCGGTGAGGCCGAGGCCCCCCGTCATCCACAGGTACACGTTGCGCAGGATCCGGTTTTCGCGCAGTGCGGCGACCTGACTCAGACGGTATTCTTGGTTCGACATGCCACTCTCCTGAAGCCGGCGGATAGGGTAAGTGTGCTGCGGCCGCGCGCGGGCGTCAACCGCATCGGCGCCGTAGGGAGCCGCGCTGACCGGCCGGCCGCCGGCCCGGCCAGCGTGCGTTGACAGTTCCGCCGCGGCGGGGTAATCGTAGGGGGAGCGAAGGAGCAATCGTGGTAGCGCTGTTGATCGGGTTGGGTCTTATCCTGTTTGCCGTCTATTCCGTGCTGGCGGTTCCCTGGTCGCCGGGATGGTGGGATGAGGCGCTGGAGTTTCTCAAGGGCGGCATTCCGATTCTGGCGGTATTCATTGGCCTGATCTCGTTCTTCGTCGGCATTGCCGACCTCAAGGACAAGATCGAGGCCAAGCGCGAGGAGGAGGAAGAGCGGCGCGAGACCGAACAGGCCGCCGCCGAGAAGGGCGCCGCCGCGGATGAATGAGTACGCCCGCCCACCGGCCTCCGTCCCGCCCGCCCGCCGCCGCGGTTGACGGCGGGCGGCGCCCGGCGCTACCTTGATGGCCCGCATGGATCAATCGGATACCCTGTTTCTCAACCCGCGTGACGTTTCCCGCAAGTGGTACGTCATCGACGCCGGTGGCCGGCCCCTGGGCCGGGTGGCGGCGCGCGTGGCCGCGGTGCTGCGCGGCAAGCACCGCCCCTACTACACCCCGCATCAGGAGGTGGGCGATCACGTGATCGTGATCAACGCCCGCCAGGCGCTGCTCACCGGCCGCAAGGTGGAGCAGAAGCAGTACGTGCGCCACTCCGGCTATCCGGGCGGGCTCAAGACCGAGAGCTACCGCAAGGTGGCGGCGCGCAAGCCGAGCTTCCCGATGGAGCAGGCGGTGCGCGGCATGCTGCCGAAGGGCCGTCTGGGCCGCAAGCTGTTCGGCAACGTCAAGATCTATGCGGACGCGGCGCACCCGCACGCCGCGCAGCAGCCGGAGGAACTGACCCTATGAGCGCATCGATCAACGTTTCCGCAGGCACCGGGCGCCGCAAGACCGCGGTCGCGCGCGTCTATCTGCGCGCCGGCAGCGGCAAGATCGTGGTGAACGACCGCCAACTCGGCGACTACTTCCCGGCCGAGGAGCTGGAGCGCGAGGTGCTCGCACCACTCGACGTAACCGACAACCTCACCGCCTACGACGTGTTGATACGGGTCCGCGGCGGCGGTCCGCACGGCCAGGCCGGCGCCTGCCGCCACGGGCTGGCCCGCGCCCTGGTGGGGCACGACGAGACCAACCGCCGGGCGCTGCGCGCCAACGGCATGCTGACCCGCGACCGGCGCATGGTGGAGCGCAAGAAGTACGGCCAACCCAAGGCGCGCCGCCGCTTCCAGTTCTCCAAACGCTAGCCGCCGATCCTCTCTGTTCGAGGGTACTGACGGCCGGCGCCGGGCCGCCCGTCAGTCCGCCGGCGGCGGCTCGATGGAGTAGAAGGCGTCGCGGCCGGCGAAGCTGGCGCTGCCGCGGAGCTGGTCCTCGATCCGCATCAACTGGTTGTACTTGGCCAGCCGGTCGGAGCGCGACGCGGAGCCGGTCTTGATCTGGCCGGTCTCCAGCGCCACCGCCAGGTCGGCGATGAACGGGTCCTCGGTCTCGCCGCTGCGGTGCGACACCACCGCGGTGTAGCCGGCCCGCTTCGCCATCTCCACCGCCTCGAAGGTCTCGGTCAAGGTGCCGATCTGGTTCACCTTGATCAGGATCGAGTTGCCGGCGCGCTGCTCGATGCCGCGGCGCAGGCGCGCGGTGTTGGTCACGAACAGGTCGTCGCCGACAAGCTGCACGCGCCGCCCGAGCGCCCCGGTGAGCGCCTGCCAGCCGGCCCAGTCATCCTCGGCCATGCCGTCCTCGATGGAGATGATCGGGTAGCGCTCCACCCAGTCGCTCCAGAAGGCCACCATCTGTTGCGCCGTGAGCTCGCGCCCGTCCGACTTCTTGAACACGTAGCGCTCCCTGGCGGCGTCGTAGAACTCCGAGCTGGCGGGGTCCAGGGCGATCATGAAGTCGCGGCGCGGCGCGTAGCCGGCCTCGGCGATGCTCTGCAGGATCACCTCGATTGCCTCTTCGTTGGAGCTCAGGTTGGGGGCGAAGCCGCCCTCGTCGCCGACGCCGGTGGCGTGGCCCTTGCCGCCCAACACCTGCTTCAGGGTGTGGAACACCTCCGCCGTCATCCGTACCGCTTCGCGGATCGAGGCCGCGCCCACCGGCATCACCATGAACTCCTGAAAGTCCACCGAGTTGTCGGCGTGGGCGCCGCCGTTGATGATGTTGGCCATCGGCACCGGCAGCAGCGAGGCGTGGTAGCTGCCCAGGTAGCGGTAGAGGGGCAGGTCCAGCGTTGCCGCGGCGGCGCGCGCGGCGGCCAGCGACACCCCCAGGATGGCGTTGGCGCCGAGCGAGGACTTGTTCTCGGTGCCGTCCAGGGCGATCATGGTGCGGTCCACGTCCACCTGATCGAGGGCGTCCAGCCCCACGATCTCGGGCGCGATCTTGTTGTTGACGTGCTCCACCGCCTGCAGCACGCCCTTGCCCAGAAAGCGGGCGGCGTCGCCGTCGCGCAGCTCCACCGCTTCGTACTCGCCGGTGGACGCGCCCGACGGCACCGCCGCCCGCCCCAGCGAGCCATCTTCCAGGGTCACGTCCACTTCCACGGTCGGATTACCGCGCGAGTCGAGAATCTCGCGCGCCTCCACGAACTCGATGTCTCTCACTGCCGCGGACCGTACGCAGCCCGCGGAAACCTGTCAACCGTCTTGTCGGCGGCTCGATCGGTCCCTTACCTTCATTACATGCAGTTCGAGCTCTCACCGGAGGTATACGATCGGATAATCTTCGCCATGGAAGATCAGGGCTCGCGTTCCTACGTGCATCGCGGCACCGGTCAGGTGGCGGTCGCGGAGCGGCTCGAGCCCGCCGACGAATACGTCCCCACGCCGAGCTGGAAGCCCGCCGACGGGTTCCACCTCATGGAGGGGTTCGTGACCACGGTCCCGAACCGTTATTACCGGGAGCAGTTGCGCGACGCCCTGTCCAGCGGGCGGGGGGTGTTCCGCAGCTTCAAGAACGCGTTGAAGCAGAGCCGCGACCTGGAGCGCAGTTGGTACCGCTTCAAGGAGCGCGAGATGCGCCGCGTGGTTGCCGATTGGTACAACCGGGAACGGGAGGCGGCCGGCCTGGAGCGGCTCGGCCCCGAGCCGGAGGAGACCGAAGACCTCACCATTTCCGACTTCACGGTGAGCACCGCGCTGCCACACCATCTGCCCGCGGCGGGCGCCGTGGACCGGGAGGCGCTGATCGAGCTGGGGCAGGTGCCGGCGGCGGAGCTGGAGGCGTGCGTCCGCCTCCGCCGGCGGGCGCTGGACGCGCCGGAGTCACACGTGGTGGTGGCGCGGACGCCGGGCGACGAGGTAGTGGGATTGGCCTGGGCGCGCGAGCGCGCGCCGGCGCCGCACCGCGACCCGGTCCGGCTCGCCGGCGAGTGGGAACTGCTCCAGCTCGCGGTGCTCTCCTACTACCGCGGCATCGGTCTCGGCGGGCGGCTGCTGGAGGTGCTCGGCGAGGCGGCGCGGGAGCACGCCGTCACCGCGCTGCACGTCAAGCTCGACGCCTCCGCCCTGGGCGCCCGCACGGTGCTGGAGCGCGCCGGCTACACGGTCGCCGCCATGCATCTCACGCTGCCGCTGACCGCGGGCGCCGCCGCCGTGCCCGCGGGCGCGCCGCAGCCGGCCGGCGCTTACCCGTAGCCGGCCGCCTGCAGGGCGGTCACCGCCGCGGCGCGCTCGTCCCATGCCCGCGGCCCGTGCGGGCCGATGATGCTGGCCTCGTGCCCCTTGCCGAGCAGCGCCACCACGTCGCCGGGCCGCGCCGCCGCGATCGCGCAGGCAATCGCCGCCTGCCGGTCCACCTCCAGCACCAAGTCATCCCCGATGGTGCGCCCGCGGCAGCCGGCGGCAATCTGGCGCAGAATCGCCGCCGGATCTTCGCCCCGGCAATCCTCGTCGGTCAGCACCACCAGGTCGGCGTAGCGGCAGGCGATGCGCCCCTGCTGCGGGCGCTTTTCCACGTCGCGCTCGCCGGCGGAACCGAACACCGCGATCACCCGCCCGCCGCCGCGCCGGGCTTGGCCGGCCAGGTAGGAGAGGGCGGCGCGGAACGCCTCCGGCGTGTGCGCGTAATCCACCACCACCCGGAACGGCTGGCCGCAATCCACCTCTTCCAAGTGCCCGGGCGGCAGCCGCAGCGCGGCGATGGGGGCCGCCAAGCCGGCGGCCTGCGTCCCGCAACGGCGCGCCGCCACCGCCGCCGCGGCCAGGCAGTTGTCCAGGTTGAACGCCCCGGGGGCGTGCAGGGTGCACTCGGCCGCGGCGCCGTCCAGGTGCAGCACGAAGTGTTGGCTTCCGCCGGCCTCCGGCGCGCGCGCGGCCGCGGCCGTCACGCCGCCGGCGCCGGCCTGCGGATCAAGATCTCGCCCGAACACCAGCACCGGCGCCGGGGTCACGGCGCGCACCTGCGCCGCGAGCTGTGGCGGCGCCACCGCGTAGGCGTCCGCCCCGCGCAGTGCGCGGAACAGGTTGAGCTTGGCGTCCAGGTAGGCGGCCGCGCTGCCGTGCAGTTCCAGATGATCGTGGCTGAAGTTGGTAATCACCCCGCAGTCGAAGCCGACGTCGGCCAGCCGCTTGCTGCCCGCGGCCAGGCCCCACGAGGAAGCCTCCACCACCGCCGCCTCCAGCCCGGCGTCGGCCATGGCGCGTAGCGCGGCGTGGGTTTCGACCGCCAGCGGGGTGGTCACGTGTTCGGGATTGGCGCGGAGCCCGGCGCCGTAGTCGCTGCCCACGGTGGAGATCAGACCTGCCGGCACCTGCAGCGAGCGCAGCAGGTGGTAGGTCCACCACGCGGTGGTGCTCTTGCCGTTGGTGCCGGTCACCCCCACCACGGCCAGCTCGTTTGCCGGGTTTCGGTAGAAGCAGGCCGCGGCGCGCGACAGCGCCGCGGCCGCGTCGGCAACCTGCAGATAGGTCACGCCGGGCGCGTAGTGGTCCGGCGCCCGCTCGTGGACCACGGCCACGCTCCCGGCGGCGACGGCGCCGTCGATGAATAGGTGCCCGTCCGCGTGCACGCCGGGCTGTGCTACGAACAGCGACCCCGGCCGCGCGCGCCGGCTGTGGTAGCAGACCTGCGTGATGCCGCGGGCGGTGCCGCCGCGCACCGCCACCGGCTCGATCGCCGCCGCCAGCCGCGCCAGAGAGATCGGCTTCATCGCGGCGGCCGGCAGCGGTGGCGGCAGTAACGGGGAGACGTGCCGTTACTACCCGCCGGAGCCGCCTTCCTGATTGTACAGGTACTTGAAGAACTCGGCGTCCGTGGTCAGCGTCTTGCGGAACTTCGGCATCAGCATCCGGTACGCCTCCACCGCCTTCCAGAACTCGTAGAACTCCGGATCGCGGTTGTACGCGTCGGCGTAGATGTTGGCCGCCTGCGCGTCGGCGTCGCCCTTGATCTCCTCCGCCTGGCGCCGCGCCTCCGACAGAATCACGTTCAACTCGCGCGAGCGCCGCCCGAGCCAGTCCGCCTTCTGCCCTTCGCCGTCGGAACGGAACGCCTGCGCGATCTGCTGCCGGTCGGCGATCATGCGGTTGTAGACGCTCTCGGTCAGGTCGTCCGAGTACTTGATCTGGCGAATCACCACGTCGATCAGCTCGATGCCGAACTGATCGGCGATCAGCCGGCGAGCCTCGGTGAGCACCTCGTCCGACAGCATGGTGCGCCCGGTGCGAATCGCCGGGTAGGTGATCTGGGTAAACGTATCCACGATCACGCTGTCGTCGATCTCGCTGTCGGCGCCGGCGGTGGCGAACACGTTGCGCCGCTCAATCTGGTTGATCACGTCGGAGTTGCGCACCGCCTCGGTGAGCGGGTTGCGGGAGATGATCTTGCGCACCTCGGAGTCGATGATGTCGTCCAGGCGGGAGGCCGCCTGATCGATGGAGGTGACCGACTCGTAGAACAGCGCGGGATCGGAAATGCGCCAGCGCGCGGTGGTGTCCACCCAGATGAACTGATTCTCCTCGGTCGGAATGCGCTGCGCGGCGCCGTCCCACGACAGGATCTTCTTGGGGACCTTGACCACGCGGTCGATCACCGGCGTCTTGAGCTTCAGGCCGGCCTCCTGGTGCGAGGCGACGATGCGTCCGAACTGCAGCAGCACCGCCTGCTCGCCCTCCTGCAGCACCCACAGGGGGCCGAGCATCAGGAACACGATGATCAGGAATATGGCGACGACGCCTACGGTTACCCCTTTCTTCACTGGGTAGCTCCTTGGAAGGTGGGAACCAGGTTCTTCAGCGGAATGAAGTTGTCCAGGTTACGGTCGATCAGGTCGGTGCCGTCCGCGTTCACGAACACGTCTTCGAACATCTCGAAGTAGAGGCGCGAGCGGGTCACCTCCGGGTTGCGCTGGTACTCCGCGTGCACGTCGCGGAAGCGCGCGGTGTCGCCGAAGGCGCGGTTGATGCGCTCCTCGCGGTACCCCTCGGCCTCCTGAATGATCTGCAGCGCCTGGCCGCGGGCGCGCGGAATCGCCTGGTTGAACGCCTCCTTGCCCTCTTCGATAAAGCGGCTGCGGTCCTGGATCGCCTTGTTGACGTCCTCGAACGCGTTCTGCACGGCGCCCTTGGGCGGCACGATGTTCTGCAGCTTGAGCGCGGTGACGCTGATCCCCAGGCCGTAGGAGCCGAAGATCTCGTTCATCCGCTCTCGGCCGATGAACTCGATGTTCTCGCGCTCGGTGCCGATTACGTCCAGAATCGCGCGGTCACCTACCAACTGGTTGATCACCGACTGCGAGATGTCGCGCAACGTCTTTTCCTGATCGAGCACCTTGAACAGGTAGTCGCGCGGGTTGACGATCCGGTACTGAATCGACCACTCCACGTCCACGATGTTGAGGTCACCGGTCAGCATGACCGACTCCTCCGGAAAGTCCTGGGCCGAAAATACGGTCTGAACCCCGGCGCGCTCGGTGCGGTAGCCGAACTCCAGCTTCTTGATCTGCTCGGTCTCGACGTTGATGTTGCGGTCGATGCCGAACGGCAGCTTGAAGTGCAGCCCCTCGTCGGCGAGGCGCTGGTAGCGCCCGAAGCGGAGCACCACCGCGGTTTCCCGCTGATCGACCACGAACACGCTGGAGACGATGATCGCAAACAGGACGACGACGCCGATGACGACTCCCACCGCCCGCGGGCTGAAGTTGCCCGCCATCCGCGCCTGCGTTACGTCACGTTCTGCCATGAATCCCCCTGACCGCGCAGTGTCGCGGGGAGCCCGGAGGGGTAAACCCACCGGCGCCGGCCCGCGCTTCGGCTGCGCAATCCGTATCAACGTAGCGCGCCGGGGCCGGTTAAGTCAAGGACCGCTTGGCGGCGCCGGCCGGAACATCCCTTGAAAAAGTGAAGGCGGACCTTGATTTTCCGAAGGGACACTGGTACCTTGGTGGGCATGGACGGTCTCGGGGCTTGCCCGCTGTGCTCGGATGAGCTGCTGGTGCAGGAATATCGCTGCCGCGGCTGCGGGGTGATCCTGCGCGGCGCCTTCCGGCGTTGCGAGGTGTGCGCCCTGCCCGCCGAGCTGCTGCACTTCGTCAACGTGTTCCTGGAGTCGGAGGGCAACTTCCGCAACGTGGAACGGCGCCTGGGGATCTCCTATCCCACGGTCAAGGCGCGGCTGGCCAGTGTCAACGCGCGGTTGGCGGAGGCTCGGTTGCGGGCGGAGGCGGAGCCGCCGGAGGGGCGCGCGGAGGCGGCGCCGGACGCCGGCGCCCTGCCGCGGCGCGGCGCGCGGCTGGCGCTGCTGCGCGAGGTGCGCCGCGGCCGCGTCGCGGTGGAGGACGCCCTGCGCCAACTGTGAGCGCCCGGACCGGGGAGGAGGACGCTATGAAGATCGAATTGCCGGTAGCGGCGGATGCGCCGCGCCTGGAAGTGAGCCTGCGCAACACCTCGCTCAGCGTGGAGCCGAGTGAGGACGGGAGCGCGTGGGCGCGCTTCGTTCCCAAGCACGGCACGGAGCCGCGGGAGGTGGAGGAGCGCTTCGTGGTGGGCACGCGGGAGGCGGCCGCCGGCGGGCCGCCCGCGGCCACGCTGGAGGAGCGCCCGGTGGACGACCCGCAGAAGGGCAGGCTGCTGGTGCGGATTCCGGCGGCCGCGGAGCTGCGCCTGCGCAGCCGCAACGGCGCGCTGCAGGCGTGCGACCTCGCCGGGCCGCTCACTGCGCGCAGCCGCAACGGGGCGATTGACGTGAGCCGGCATCGCGGGCCGGTGCGCCTCTCCGCCGCCAACGGCGCGATCAGCCTCAGCGCCAGCGCGGCGCCGCAACTCGACGTGTCGGCGGCCAACGGTTCCGTAGACCTGAGCGACGTCGAGACGCCGCGCCTGCAGATCGCTACCTCCAACGGGCGGGTGCGCGTGGCGCGGGGGCGCATCGGCGGCGGCACGGTGCGCTGCGCCAACGGCCGCATTGCCCTGCAGATCGAGCCCCTGGCGCAATCGGAACCGGCGGAGGCGGCGCCGGAAGCGGCGGTGGGGCCGGCGCCTGACGCGGACCGCGCCGCCGCGGGAGCGGAGGGGCCGCCCCGGCTGGCGGTCTACTCCGCCAACGGCCCGATCACCATCGCCTTGCCGGAGCAGCTCAGCGCCGTGGTCAAGGCGCGGACCATGGGTGCCTTGCGCAACTACCTGGGCAGCGCCCGCACCCGCACCGAACGCAACGTAACCACGCTGCAGTTCGGCGCCGGGGAGCCGGAGCTGCTGCTGTTGATCAATAACCTGAGGGGAGGAATCGAAGTGACCAAGCATAGTGAGTTCGAGACCGGAAGCCGCGGCCGCGAGGAGGAGTTCTCGCACCACGACCCGCATCACGAGGGCATCTGGTTCGACGTCGACTTTAGCGAGGAGTTTCCTCGGTTCATGCGCGAAATGAAGCAGTTCGGCATGAAGTTCGGCCGCCTCGGCGAAGAGGTGTCGCGCGAGATGCGGCGGGCGTTCCGCGCCGGCGGCCCCGGCGGCCACCGCCGCGAACGCCACCGCCATGACGACCGGCGCGATGCCGGCGTGCCGCCCGAAGCGCCGCAGGAAGACCGCGGCGAGGAGATCAAGACCGTGCTCAACCTGCTGCGCGACGGCAACATCTCGGTGGAAGACGCAGAGAAACTGATCGCCGCCCTGCGCCGCTGACGCGCCCGCCCGCCGGCGCCGGTCCCCGCGTGGCCGGTCGGGTAACGACGCCCGGGGCGTCCGCCGGCTTGCCGGCGACGCCCCGGCAAGGTAGGATGACCGCCATGAGCGCAGCCCACCCCGCACCCACCGCGGAACGGAGGCGAGAGCACCCCGCAGGCTGGCCATCGACTTGAACGTCGTAATCGCCCTGGCTGCGGCCCTGGTTGCGTTCATCGGGATCGTGCTGACGATCCTCACTACCTACTCCGGCGTGAGCGCCGCGGTCCGTGCCCAGGGAACCGAGATCCGATCGGAGCTATCCGCGGTGCGGACCGAGGTGCTTGGCGAGGTAGCCGCGGTGCGGACCGAGGTGCTGTCCGAGGTGGCCGCGGTGCGGACCGAGGTGGCCGCCGTACGGAGCGACGTGCTGGATCTGAGAGACTCCGTGCACGCCATCGACACCCGCTTGGTGCGCATCGAGACCTTGCTGGCGAACCAGCTTCCGGATAGCGCCGGGAGCGACCCGTAAGCGGCCGGCTTCATTAGGTGATGCGCTACACCGTCAGGTCCGGCGATACCCTGAGCGCGATTGCACGGCGTCACGGCACGACCGCCGCGGCGATCGCGCAGGCGAACAAGCTCGACAACCCGGACAAGATTCGGGTCGGGCAGCGGCTGGTAGTCCCCGCCGCCGGGGGCGAGGAACGGCAGGCCGGGCTCAAGCTGGCAGCAAAGTTCATTGCGCCGGAGGAGGGACTGAGGCTCGCCCCTTACTTCGACGTCGCCGGCTACGTGACGCGCGGGTACGGCAACAAGCTGGAGGAAACGCAGTATCGGCTCGACGAGATGACCGAGGAGCAGAAGCGGGCGGTGCTGGCCCGGCATCCGCGGGTGACCAGGGCCGAGGCGCTGCGCAACTTCGAGAAGAACCTGCGGCGCTACTACGAACCGGTGGCGGCGGCGTTCCCGGCCTTCCGCCCGGCGCAACTGGCGGCGCTGACGAGTCTTGCGTACAACGTCGGCGTGGCGGGATTCGCGCGCAGCCGCCTGAAGCGGTTGCTGGAGCGCGGCGCGCCGGCGGAGGAGGTGCGCGCCGAGTGGCTCTCCTGGGACAAGGTGACCGACCCGGACACCAAGGAATTGGTCGTATCACCCGGTCTGTTGAAGCGGCGGCGGCAAGAGTTCGAGTTGTTCTCCGGCGCCGCGTAAGCCCCCGCGCTACGCGGGGTACGTCCACCTCCGCGCCTCCTCGTCGCGCGCGGCGCGTAGCGCCCATTCCACCGGGCGATTGCAGCGTGGTAGGGTAGGGACCCATGCATGCGTCCAAGGTGTCGGTATTGGCGGTGTGGGCGACCGGCTTTGTGACGGCGGCCGTGGTCACGGCGGCCGGGCTGATCGTGCACCGCAACGTCGACCATCATCATCACGACGAGCAGGCGCAGATCATCGCCCGCGATCAGGCGGCGGAGCAGGCCGCGGCGGCCGCGGGCCGTGCCGCGGCGCAGGATGAACAGGAGGTGCTGGATGACGAGAGTGACGATCAGGTGCTGGCCGGCGCTGATCCTGCTGTGCGCGCCGCTGTGGCCCGCGCTATCGCAGACCACGAGTGGCAGCACCACCGGTGACGATCTGTGCGCCTCCGCGGCGCCTGCGGAGGCCCCGGCAGCCGGCGGGTCTGCCGCGCCGGGGGCGGGGCTGCCGGCCATTGAGCCGGTGGACCTGTCGCAATACCCCAGCCTCTCGGCGGTGGACCGGGACAGCCTGCAGCACGCGCTGCAGGTGGGATGGCAGGGCGCGATGGAGCGCATCGCGGCGGCGCATGACACCGCCGTACGGCAGGCCGTCGACGAGGCCGTAGCCGCGGTGCTGCGCATCTACCTGCCGCGCGAAAAGGCGTTGTGCGCGCAGGTGGCGACGCTGGAGCAACAGGTGGACCGGGCGCAACGGGCTACCGCCGGAGACTATTCCGGCGAGATCGCGGCGCTGCACCGGCAATTGGCGGAACACCGGATCATCAACGGCCTGATAACGGCGGGTACGGCGCTCGGCAGCTTCTTCCTCGGGCACGAGCTCGGGAGCCGGTGAGCGAGTCGCAGTCGGGGCCTGGCCGCGGGGCGCCGGAGTGGCACCTGATCGTGGCGGCGCTGGCGGTGCTGATGGCCGGGGCGGTGATCATGGTCGACCTGTTCGTGGGCGAGTCGCTGAACGCGGCCACCGCGGCGGTGGCCGCGAGCTTCACCACCGCCGCGGTAGCAATCGCGCACCGCAGAGGCACAAGTGACCGCGCGACCGCGCGTGCGCCGGATGATGGCGGTCGGAATTGACGCGGCCGTGGCTATGGGCTATTGTTGGCATTTCCCGCTGGCGCGCTTCGCGTAAGGAGCATGGTTATGGAGACGACGATGAGACTCAGATGGACACGGTGGGCGCCGCTGCTCGCGCTGACCGCAATCCTGGCCGCCTGTTCGCCATCGGTCACCCCGGAGCGGGCGGCGGAGCCGGACGCGGCGCCGGCCACCCCGGCACCGACCGAGACGGATGAGCGGCAGGCCACGTGTGAGGACTCGGCGATCCGGCTGCCTGACGTCGGTGCCGGAATCCACGGCGCGATCGTTGCCGACACGCTGTACATGGGCGGCGCTACCGCGCCGGCCACCTGCACGGATCCGACGGCTCAGTCGCTGCTTGGCGGCTTGTCGATGCCGGGCGGCCGGACGGAGCAGGTGCAGCAGTCGCAGTACCACCTGATCGTGATCCGCTACCCGTCCGGTAATCGTCTGTATGTCCTTAGCCGCCGCGACGCCGGCAAGAGCTGCGTGGTCGACACCAATGACGAATGCATGGCGCAAGTGACCGACCTGCCGGATGACTTCAACGTTGAAGAGCTGCCGGACGACGTGGGGCCGACCATCCCTGCGGGCCGACCCGCGCCGGCGACCGTGAGTCCGCCGTCGGGCGGTGGTGATACGCCGCCGGGGGCCCCGAGTCCGCCGCCGGCCGTAACCGGCACGCACGGCGCTGCCAGCGAGCCGCAGCCGCGCGACGGGGCGACGGGCGTGAAGGGTTGGAGGTTCAGCCGCGAGACGGTTGGCGGGCCGCTGTTGAGTTGGGCCGCCGCGCCCGACGATCGTCGCTACTTGGTGTACTTGGGCTCTCAGGAGGATCTCGCCGCGAACAACGTCCGGGGTAGTCCGTTCGAGACCTGGGACAACTTCTTGCAGCTTAGCGCTTCGGCGGATTTGTCGCACGGAACGCGCTACTACTGGCGGGTGGACACGGATAAATACCATAATGAATCCGTCCGCGGTAACGTGTGGTCGTTCACCACCGGCAAGGCGCCGCCGGCCGCAACCGGCGTCGGCACGCTTCCCGATCTGCCGGCCAACCCGCAGCCGCGCGACGGGGCGGGCGGCGTGACGCGTAGCGGGATACGCTTGAGTTGGGCCGCCGCGCCGCGCGCTCTCAGCTACGACGTGTACTGGGGCGTGAGCACGGTGACTGAGCTCAGGCTGACGGACGGGGGCTCCGGCTACACGTCCGCGCCCGAGGTCTGGTTCCAGAGCATTCACAAAGTGTCCCAGGCCACCGCGACAGCCACGGTCGCCGGCGGCGCCGTGACCGCACTCACGCTGACGCACGGGGGCGCCGGCTACCTACACGCGCCCTATGTCACGTTCGAAGGCGGCGGCGGGTCCGGGGCCGCCGCCACCGCCATATTGGGCGCCGACCTGAGTACGCCGATCAACACCTCGTCCACCGCCGTGAGGATCGCCACATCGGCGGATCTGCCGCACGATACGACCTACTTCTGGCGGGTGGACGCAAAGAACGAAGCCGGCGTCACCCGCGGCAACGTGTGGTCGTTTACTACAGTGGCCGCCCCATATCACCGTCGAAGCGTGTCGCGGGCCTTCACGGTGGAGAACTTGACTGGGGCCGAGCTCGGCGTGGCGAATCTGGGGTTGTCTTGGACCGCCGGCGGCGTGACGTACACGATCGGGAAGGTGGTGCTCGAAAGCGAGCGGCTCGAGATCGCGGTGACGCCGAGCCCGAGCGTGACGAATATTGGGCGGTACCACGTGTATGTCAGCGGGAGAGGGCCGCTGTTTGCGTTCGCCGAGACCCTCGACGAGAATCCCAGCGTCCCGACGGGGCGGCTCACCCCCGGTGACGCATCCAACCCCGACGTCTACGAATGGTCGGGGTTTCCTGATCCTATTACCGGGGTGGCCCGCGCCAGCAGCAAAACGCTGACGCTCTACGAACCGGTCAACTGGGACGATTGAGCCGCCCTCTACCAAAGGCGGTCGGTCTCCAAGGCTTGGAGAAACTCCGCGAGGGGCCAGATGTCGATCCCGTCCGCGCTTTTCATCCGCCGTTGGCCGGTGTAGATCAGGATCCGGCGCCGCAAGCCCGGCAGCGGCGCGACCGCGCGCAGGCCGGCCAGATGGCGGTCGTGGGGCCGGTCGGACGCCTTGACCTCGATGGCCGCGAAGTCGCCGTCGCGGCGTAGCAGGAAGTCGACTTCGGTAGCGCGCGCTCCGGCCGGCGCCCAGTAGTACACCTCGTCGAACGCGCCGCGGTAGTCGCGGCAGGCGGCCAGCACGGTGGCGATCCAGCCCTCGAACAGCGGACCGCGTTCGCGCGGGTCGAGCTCTCGAAAGCGTCCCGCCGCCGCCCGCGCCAATCCGGGGTCGATCCAATACAGCTTGGGATGCCGGCGCTCCCGCACCCGCAACTGCGAGTCGAACGCCGGCAGCCGGAACGCTACCAGCGTGTCCTCCAGGATCTCGACGTAGCCGGCCACCGTGGTGCGGCTCACTCCGGCGTCGCGCGCCGCGGAGGCGACGTTGAGCGTCTGGCCGTGGAACAGCGCCGCAACCGGCAGGAAGCGCGCGAAGCCGGCCAGGTTCCGCACCAGCGCCTCGCCCTTGATCTCTTCCTTCAGATAGAGCTGCGCGTAGGAGCGCAGCGCCGCGGCCCGGTCATCGGCGTTCCAGATCACCGGCAGGCTGCCGTACCGGAGCACGGTTTCGAGATCGAAGTCGGCGCCCAGTTCGTGCGGCAGGAACGGATACATGCGGGTGTGGGCCGCGCGCCCGGCCAGCAGGTTGACGCCGGCGCGCCGCAGCTTGCGCGCCGACGATCCGCTGAGGATGAAGCGCAGCCCGCGCTCTTCGACGTGGCGGTGCACTTCGTTGAGCAGGCCGGGCAGGCGCTGAATCTCATCCACGAACACCCATCCGCCTGGAGCGACCGCGCGCAGCTCACCGGCGAAACGCCCGGCGTCGGCCAGGTAGCTCTGATACAGCGCCTCGTCGAGCAGATCGACGCGATGGGCGTGCGGAAATTCGTGCCGCGCCCAGGTGGTCTTGCCGGTGCCGCGCGGTCCGAACAGAAAGAAGGAGGATCGCGGCGCGGTCAGAGCTCGCGGCCGGTAGGGGGTCATGACCGCGCCCACCGGCGGGCGCGCATATGGATTGCTACGTTCGTCGTCATTTTGCGCCGTTTTATAACGGCATCATAGCACGTGCGAACGGCCGGTCAGTCCGCGGGCTCGGCGGCGTTGCGTTGCAACTCGGCCACCGCGCGCTTGAACGCGCGTCCGCGCTCGAACTCGTGGGCAAACATGCCAAAGGAAGTGGCGGCCGGGGAGAACAGCACCGTCCCGCCGGCCGGCGTGGACGCGACCGCGGCGCTTAGCGCGGCGTCCAGGCGCGCGAAGGGGCCGTGCGTGGCCACGCCGCCGCCGGCCAGCGCGGCGCCGAGCTTGGCGGTGGCGGTGCCGGCCAGCAGCACCGCCGCGGTGACCGGCGCCAGCGCCTCCGCCAGCACGGCGAAGTCGAGCTGCTTGTCGTTGCCGCCGGCGATCAGGGTGACCGGGCGCGGCAGCGCCCGGAGCGCCGCCGCGGTGGCGTGCGGCATGGTGGCGGCGGAGTCGTTCACGAAGCGGATGCCGCGCCAGTGGGCCACGGTCTCCATTCGATGCTCCAGCCCGCCGAAGCCGGCCAGCGCGCGGGCGACGCGCGCGGTCTCGCCCAGGCCCACGAAGGCCGCCACCCCCAGCGCCGCGGCGGCCAAGTTGAGCAGGTTGTGGCGCCCGCGAAGCTGCCGCTCCGCCACCAGCAGGCGCCGCTCGCCGGCGTCCACGCGCAGCCAGGCGCGGCCCTCCGCCAGCTCCGCCCCGTGCTGCCCGGCGGGTAGCGCCCCCTCGGTGACATGCCACTGCCGCGCCGCCGGCGGTTGCTCCAGCCAGCGCGTGGTCCCGCTTCCGAGGATGGCGACGTCGGCGCTGCGCTGGCCGGCGAGCAGGCGCAGCTTGTCGCGCGCGTAGGCGCGTAGCGACGGGTAGCGGTCCTGGTGGTCGGGCAGGAGATTGGTCAGCACCGCCACCCGCGGCCGCAGCAGCGCGGGGTCGGGCAGGTCGCCCAACTGCCACGAAGATAGCTCCAGCACCACCGGCGTAGTTGCGGTGACGGAGGCGGCGAACGCCAGCGGCGAGGTGGTGATGTTGCCGCCCAGGCGCGCTTCGGGATGCCACTGCCGCAGGCCGTGGTGCAGGGCGGCGGCGGTGGTGGACTTGCCCTTGCTGCCGGTTACCGCCAGCAACGGCGTGGCCGGATGCAGGCGGCGGAACAGGGAAACGTCGGTCTCGACCGGCACTCCGGCGTTGCGCGCCGCCTGCAGGAATGGCGAGTCGGCCGGCACTGCCGGGTTCTTGATCACCAGGTCGGCGCCCGTGAAGTCCGCCGCCTCGTGCTCGCCGAGCACCACGCGCACCGAGCTATCGAGTTGCGCCAGGGAAGATTGCAGAGCGGCGCGCGGGCGCAGGTCGGTAACCGTTACCCGGGCGCCGTGGCGCGTCAGAAACTGCGCCGCCGCCAAGCCGCCGCCGTGCAGCCCCAGGCCCATCACGGTGGCCCGCAGCCCGTGCAGGTCGGAGGCTGCCGCGATCCCAGCCGCCGCCGCAACCCGAGCCGCGGCCGGGATTGCGGCAGCCGCCGCCGGGCCGGCGGGCTCAGCCATCAATCTCCTGAAACTGAAAAATCACCCAGTCGTCCCGGTCCTGGCGCAGGAATACGCGCTCGTTTCGGGGAACGCCGCGCTGCAGGGCGCCGCGCGGCCCGCTGCCGTCGTCGCCGCCGGGCCGCCACATCAGGTAGGTCACCCGAAACACCGGTTGCGGCGCCCCCTGCTCGGCGGAAATCTCCAGGTCGGAGGCGCCGTACACGCCAACGCCGGCGGGCAGCTCCGGCTTGCCGCCCGCCACCCACTCGGCTGCGTCCACGATGTTGCTGCGTCCCTCGTAGCCCTGGGTTACGCGGCTGATCACGAACAGGTTGACCGCCTCGTTGATCAACCCCTGACCGGCGTCGTCGATCACCGCGTCCTCCATGGTGGTGTGATCCAGCGCGCCCATGCTGGCGTAGAACACCTCCACCACCTGCCGCGGCGAGAACCCCCTGGTGGCGCGCGGCCGGAACTGGTTGGCAATGATCGAACCGAGGATTCCGCCCAGCGCCAGCACCGCCACGGAGACCACCACGATGGTGCGCAGGTTGCGCTGCAGAAAGACGCGGCGGCGGAAGGTCACTTCGTACTTTTGCTGCAGCTCCCGCGCCTCGGCCTGCAGCGCCGCGGCCGCGGCGGCGTCCGGCGGCGCCTCCGGCTCATGGGTCACCCGCTCCAGGGCCGCGGCCCATTCCTCCAACGCCGGGCGCCGCTCGTTGCGGCCGGGGCGCAGCGCGCGGTCCATGAGCGCCGACAGGCCGCCGTCGGTGCCGGGCGCGCGCAACCGCGCCGGCACTACCTCCAGGCGCCGCATCTGGGTGCGCAGGTCATCCTCGCGCGCGGCCGGGAACGGGTAGCCGCCGGTGACGGCGCGGTAGCAGAGGATCGCCAGGGTTACGCTGAGCCGCTCGCCCGCCGCCAGGTCGGGGTGATTGAGGCGCCCGGCGGCGGCCAGCATGGCGGCCGGCGAGTGGGTCTCGGTAAGCTGCTTGACCACCGGCGGCGGGAAGATGAGCACGCCGCCGTCGGCCAGCAGGTACACGCCGTTGAGCTGCAGGGGTTGATCGAAGCCATGCTCCTGCTGCAGGAGCCGCAACGCGCCGGCCACCCGCGCCAGCGCCGCCAAGGCTACGGCGGGCGGCCGCTGCAGCGCGGTTGCCAGCAACTCGCCGTCGACGTGCGGGCCGGCCACCAGCAGGCCCCCGCCGCGCCGCAGGTAGCCACTGAAGCGCCAGTCGCTCACCTCGGCGCCGCGCACGATCCAGCCACGCGCCTCCTGCAGTGCGCTGCGCTTGGCCAGCGAGCTGAGTTTGTCAGACGCCGGAAACGCCAGCAGGCGTTCGCCGCCCTCCTCCACCGGGAGCGGGTCAAGCTGATTGAGAGCAGTGTCTTCCACGTCGCTGCCGGTAGCCTCGCCGGACCCGGTGATTATCGCAGTGTCCGCCCCCCGCTGACAACGCCGCCCCGCTGACTGACTGAGACCGGCCGAGCGGGGCCGGGCGCCGCCCGGCGGCGGTCGACTGGCCGCCACCACTGTGGCCCCGGCGGGCGGGCTGCAGCTTACGGCGCCGGGACAGCCTCCAAAAAAACGCGCTCGTCGGCCTCGCTGAAAAACATCAGGTGGACCCGTTGCGGCTGGCGGTGGCTGGCCAGGAACTCCTCGATCGCGCCGTACGCGGTGCGCGCCGCCTGGGCCGGCGGGTAGCCGAATGCACCGGTGGAAAGGGCCGGGAACGCCACCTCGGTCACCGCGTGCTCGGCGGCCAGCAGCAGACTGTTGCGGTACGCGGCGCGCAGCAACTCGGGCTCGCCGCGGTCGCCGCCGCGCCACACCGGCCCTACGGTGTGGATCACGTAGTCCGCGGGCAGACGTCCGCCGTCGGTGATGACCGCCTCGCCGGTGGGCAGGCCCTTCGGGTAGCGGGCGCGCCGAATCGCACGGCACTGCTCCGGGATGCGCGGGCCGCCGCGGCGGTGAATCGCGCCGTCCACGCCCCCGCCGCCCAGCAGCGAGCTGTTGGCCGCATTGACAATGGCACTCGGCGCCTCGCCCCGGAACTCGGTTACGTCGCCTCGCGTCACCACGAGCCTTCCCTCCGCAAACGTCGTCATGCTGCCAGTGTGCCACAGACGCCGCCCATCTCCAAAACGCGGCGGGCCCCGCGGGCGCGGCGCAAGACGCCGGACCTTGGACTCCGCGGACGAAATTCGGCGCCGAAGGAAGCGCCGGCGCCGGACGCCGCGGCGACCGGGTAAACGAATGTAAAGAGACGCTCCGCCGGCGGGTTGCTGATGGCGGATCGCGGCCGGCGGATGGCACCGATCTTGCTTACCGGGGGTATGCTGCTGATCCTGTTACGTCGGGCGGCGGGGGGCGGCGCGGTTGCCGCGCTTCCCCCCGCCGCGGGTGCCGGAACGAGATCGCCGGGCCTCTTGCGGCGCCGTGCCGCGCTGTCCCCGGCCGCAGGTGCCGGAAACTTGCTGCGCCGCGCCGTGCTGATCTCGGCCGCGGGTGGCGGATACCTGCGCCGCGCCGCGGTAGGCGCCGCGGTCGCCGCTCTGGCCGGCTGGCCGTCGCCGGCTGCCGATGCCGAGGCGGCCCCGGCGCCGCGGCCGGCGGTCACCATGCGCGCCGACCTCGGCGGCCGCGGCGTGGTGCTGCGAACCCGCCTGCTGCAGCGCGCCGAGTGGGGCCGGGCGGCGGCGGTCATGACCGCCGGGGATGCCGCCGATTCCCCGCTCGACGTGGTGCTGGGGTTGGAAGCGCCCGGCGCGCTGGCGGGGCCGGTGGCGCTCACCGGCGCCTGGCGCGAGCTGGCCGCGCCGCTTGGCCAAAACGCCGGCAGCACCGTGTTCGCCGAAGCGACCCGGCTGCGCCTCAAGAGCGGCCTCTATCCGGGGGCGTTGCGCGGCGTGCAGCTCACGCCGGCGCCGGGGCTCACGGTGATGGGATTTCGCCGGCCCGCCGCTGCCGGCGCCCGGGCCGGACCGCCGGCGATGGGGTTTGCCGCCGCCCTGCCGCCCCTCGCCGCGCTGCGGCTGGAGACCTACGCGGCGCTGCGCACCGCGGCGCCGCCGCAGTCGCTCGCCGGCTGGAAGCTGGGCGCGCCGCCTTTTCCGGGCGGCCTGCTAACGCTCGCCGGCGTGCGCGCCGACCTTCCCGTGGCCGGCGTTGATCTATGGGCCAGCGCCAACCTGTCCGGCGGCCCGCGCGTGCCGGTGGACGGGTACGCCCGCCTGGCGGCGCGCGGCGGCCTGGAGTTCGGGGAGCTGCGCGCCCTGGTCGCGGTCGCCGGGCGCGAGTTCCGCGGCCTGACCGGCGCCGCCGCGCCGGCGCCGCTGGCTTGGTCGCTGCAGTTTCGCGGCGCGCCCGGGCTGCGCGAATGGACCTTCAAGTACCGCCTCGAGGCGCGCGGCGAGGAGCTGGCGCCGGTGCTGCGCCCCTCCGCCGCGGACTCGCCCGCGCGCAAGCTGTCGGTCACCGTGACGCCGGTCCTGCATCTCGGCCTCTGGAACCTGAGCGCGACCGGCAAGCTCGACGCCGCGGCCCGCGGCATAACCCCATCGGCGGGCGCCCGCTGGTACGGCCGGCCGGGCGAGCTGGCGGTGACCTGGCGCGCCGGCGCGGGAGCCGGCAGCCTGCGCGTGCGCGGCGCGGTCAACGCGGCCCCGGTGACCGCCTCCGCCGGGGTGAGCACGGCCGGCGGCGCCACCACCGCGGACCTGGGCGTCCGCCTGCGCACGCCCGAGTTCAGCGTGCAGGCCGACGTCCGCAAACTGGGCAAGGCGCCGCCGGCAGGCCCCGCCGTTACCGTTACGTTCACGAGCAATTGAAGATTGAAGCCGCGCCGGGGCACGGTGTAGGGTTACCCCGCCAACCATGCGCATCTTCAATACCCTGGGGCGCGAGGTGCAGGAGTTCGTGCCGCGAACCGAGGGCGCCGTGCGCCTCTATTCCTGCGGCCCCACGGTGTACGACTACGCCACCATCGGTAACTTCCGCACCTTCATCTTCGTCGACGTGCTGCGCCGCACCCTGTCCGCGCTCGGTTACGACGTGCGCCACATGATGAATGTCACCGACGTCGGACACCTCGCGAGCGACGCCGACGAGGGCGAGGACAAGATGCTCGCCGGCGCGCGCCGCGAAGGCACCACGGTGTGGGACATCGCCAAGTTCTACACCGAGCGCTTTTTCGAGGACGCGGCCGCCCTCAACCTGCTCCGCCCCCACGTGGTGGCCAAGGCCACTGACCACGTCCCCGACATGATCGCCCTGATCCGCCGCCTGGAGGAGGGCGGCTTTACCTACGTAGCGGGCGGCAACGTGTTCTTCGACGTCGCCCGCTTTGCCCGCTACGGCGAGTTGGCGCTCCTCGACCGCCAGCGGCTGCGCGCCGGGGCGCGCATCAGCGTGGATCAATCCAAGCGCAACCCCGAGGACTTCGGCCTCTGGTTCACGCGCTCGAAGTTCGAGAATCAGGCGATGATCTGGGATTCGCCCTGGGGGCGCGGCTATCCGGGGTGGCACATCGAGTGCAGCGCCATGGCGATGCGCTATCTGCAGGAACAGTTCGACATCCACTGCGGCGGCATCGACCTGATACCGGTTCATCACACCAACGAGATTGCCCAGGCGGAGGCCGCGCTGGGAATCGATCCGCACTCCTCCGAACGCTGGGTCAACTACTGGTGCCACGGGGAGTTTCTGATGGTGAACGGGGCCAAGATGTCGAAGTCAAAGGGCAACTGGGTCACCGTCGGCCAGCTCCGGGAGCAGGGCTACGACGCGCTGGACTTTCGCTACTTCGTGCTGGGCGCCCACTACCGGGCGCACCAGAACTTCACCATGCGCGCGCTCGCCGCCGCGCGCTCGGGGCGGCTGGGGCTGACCGCCCGCCTTGCGGAGCTGGCGCGGCGCGCCGCCTGCAGCGACCCGGGCGCGCTACCCCCCGCCGGCGGCAGCCACCCGGCGGTGCGCGCGGCGCTGGCTCACGCCGCCAACGACCTGGCGATGCCGCGCGTGCTGGCCGGTCTGTGGCAGCTCGCCAAGGACGACGCCGCCGACCCGGAGCAGTCGTTGCGGGCGGTCGCGGCGATTGATCGCGTAACCGGCCTGCGGCTGCTCGACGCGCTGCCCGCGCCCGCGGCTGCGGAGGCGGAGCCGGCCGACGCCGCGGTCGACGCCCTGATTCGGGAGCGGGCGGCGGCGCGCCGCAACCGCGACTACCGGCGCGCCGACGAGATTCGCGCGCACCTGGCGCAGCGCGGCATCGAGCTGCGCGACGCCGCGGAGGGCACGACGTGGCGCCGGGCGGCCGCGGAGTGATGGGTGAACCGGCTGTAACCTCGGCGTACCCTGGTTGTTTCCTCTCGGGGGGGTGGTGAGGGAGAACGACTTCGATCGTGTCTATCATGAACTGTTCCCGACCGTGTTCCGGGTGGCGTTTCGGATTGCCGGCGACCGCGGCCTCGCCGAAGATCTTACCCATGAGGCATTCCTGCGGCTGCTCGGAAGGGAGACGCCGCTCCCCGACCTCGACCAGACCAAGTACTGGCTGCTGCGGGTGGTCCGCAACCTGTCGCTCAACCACGAAAAGCGGCGCCAACGGGAACGCCGCGCGGTGCGCCGCCTCGAAGGCGCCGGCCCCGCCTACGCGGCGCCCGCCGACGCCGCGCTGCTGGCGGGGGCGGCCCGGGACGCCGTCCAGGAGGCCTTGAACGCACTACCGCACAACATGCGCACCGCATTGGTCCTGCGCGAGTACGCCGGTATGAGCTACCGCGAAATCAGCGCGGCGCTCGGCATCAGCGAAGGCAACGTCAAGGTCCGGCTGCACCGCGCCCGCCAACGACTCGCCGCCCGGCTTGCCGGTGGGGTTGTCCATGTGCCCTGAACGCGCCCTCCTGTCTCCCTACGTCGACAACGAGGTGGATGCCCCGTCGGCGCGCCGGGTGGAGGCCCACGTTGCCGGGTGCGGCCCCTGCCGCCGCCGCCTGCGCGCCTACCAGCGCGTGTGCAACGCCCTGCTGGAGAGCGGTGAGCCGGACGTGCTCGCCGCCGGCGACCGCGTGTGGCGGCGCCTGGACCTTGCCCGCCAGGCGGTTCGCCGGCGCGCCTCGTTCTGGACCCGCGGCGTGCGGGTGCCGGCCCCCGCCGCGGTGGCCGCCCTGGTGGGCGTCACCCTGCTGATCACCAGCGTCGCGTTGTGGGCGCGCATCAACGACGCCCGGGGTGAGGCGGCCAACCTCACCGCCGCCGGCGAGCAGCGCGCGGCGTCCGGAGCCATCGTGATCCGGCTGCCGGAGGAGCCGCAGTTTTTCCAACTTGGGCAGCCGGCGATTCTGCGCGAGGCGGAAGTGGCGCAGGGAGCTGAGGCGGCGCCGGCGGCGGGAGCCGCAGGGCCGCAGTGAGCGGCCTCCCGGTGCGCGCGGCCACGGTCCCGCGCCTGCCGCTGGCGCTGATGGCGGCGCTGACCTTGGTGGCGGCCGGGATAGCCGGCGCCGACTCGCCGGCTCCGGGCAGCATTGAACACGCGTTGCGTTCGGCGCTGGATGACCAACTGGAAATCAAGATCGGACTGTCGCTCACGCAGCCGGATCGACTCACTACCTGGAACACCCAGCAGTCGGAGCTCACCATCTCGGGGCGCTCGGTCAACGTCGACGTGACCGGGAGCAACCTGCGCATCCACGCCGTATTCACGCCCTACCTGGACGACGCCGGCGGGCTGGAGCTGGTCGCCCAGGGCCAGGTGTGGCTGGACGACGGACCCGAGACGCCGGCGCGGTACGTGGCGACCTATCGCAGCGTTCCCCTCTCGCTGGGTGAAAAGCTGCTGTTCTTTCCGCTCGGCGTGGCCGACGTGGCCGCCGAGGTCACGCTCAAGCTGGAGATCGAGATCGTCCGTTACGAACCGGCGGCGGACGCCAGGATGGCGGGGCGCTAGCCGGCCCGCGGGTGTGGCCGCCCGGCTCCTCCGCGCGGCTCCCGCGTACCTGATCACCGGTGCGTATTCGATCTCTGTCACTCCCGGCGCGGGCGCTGGTGCCGTTGCTGGCGCTGGTCGTGCTGCTCGCCGTTCTGCTGGCCGGCGCGCGCGCCCGGCGCCCGGTAATCGACGCCGCCGAGCCGCGCATCGGCCGTAGCGGCGACCCGCTGGTCGTGACCGGCCGCAACTTCGGCAGCGAGCGCAACGGCGCCTACGTGGTAATCGCGGGCGTGACCCCGAGCAGCACCGCCTATCTGGAGTGGCGCGACGACCGCATCAGCGTGCGCGTGCCCGGCGAAGTGCGGAGCGGGTTCGTAGAGGTGGTGGCCGGCGGCGTGCGCAGCAACGGCGTGTTGTTCGGCAATCGCGACTACCTGCCGGTGATACGGGCCGGACCCGCCGCGCGCGGCGAGCCGTTCATCGACGCGCCCGACCCGCCGCCCCGCGACGCGCCGCCGCCGGGCCGGCTGCTACCGCCGTCTCGACAGACGCGCCCCGGCGTGGCACGATCCGCCGGCGGTGACTTGGTGGAAGACGCGCGCGGCGGCTCCGCAGGACGGTGACGCCATTCGTACCCTGGCGCTCGACCTGGATGGCACGCTGTTGACCAGCGCGAAACGAGTTTCCGCGGACGCGCTGGCCACGTTGCGCGCGTTGCGCGGGCGCGGCCTGCAGATCGTGGCGGTTACCGGCAAGGCGCCGCGCCTCAGCGCCGGTTGTCTGGCCCCGCTCGACCTGCCGATGGTGTGCCTCGACGGCGCGGTTCACCTGGTGGGGGGCGCCGAGCGCTGGGTGCCCGCCACCACGATCGCCACGCCGCTGGCGGCGGAGGTGCTGGCCGCCGCGGCGGCGGAGCCCTGCTACCTGCTGGCGGACGGCGTCACTCTGGTTCGCGGCGCCGTGCCGGAGCGGCAGTTCGTCGACTGGTCCGATCAGGTAGCGCGGTTGGAGTCACCGCAGCAGCTCCGGCGCGTTACCCACGTGATATTTCCGCACCGTGACCGCGCGGAGCTGACCCGGTTGGCGCAACGCGTCGCCGCCATTTCGGCGCGGCTCGGGGGAGACCAACTCAGCCTCTACCTCACCGAGGAGCCGTTCTACGGCTACTACTGCCTGTTCGTCCGCAATGCCGGCTGCACCAAGCTGCGCGGCATGCGTTCGCTGGCGCAACGCCTGGGCGTGACCCTGGACCGGATCATGTTCATCGGCGACTGGATGAACGACATTCCGCTGCTGCGGGCGGTAGGCTACCCGGTGGCGATGCGCCACGCGCCGCCGGCGGTAAGCTCCTGTGCCCGCGCCATGACCCTGTTCGGCAACGACGAAGACGGGGTAAGCCGGTTTCTCAGGGCGTACTTCGCCGTGGTTCCCGCCCCCGGCTTGGCGGCGCTCGGCGGATGAACCGGAATCGACCGCAACCGGCGGGCCGGCACCGGCAGGCGGGTATCGGCGGGGGGCTCAGGCGCCGACCGGAATCGAACCGGTGTATAAAGGTTTTGCAGACCTCTCCCTTACCACTTGGGTACGGCGCCACGGTTGCGTCCAAGATAGCACATGGCGTAGGCTTTGTAAAGGTGCAGTACCCTCAAGAGCGCCGGCTGCCCTCCAACGCCGACCTGCAGGACTTGCTGGCCAAGGCGATGACGCGCCTCGAGAACTGGCGCCTCGAGCTGGAAACCAACCCCAGTCCGCGTATGGTGCACGCGCTGCGCAACATCCTCGGCCACATGGAGTCGATCGCCCGGGTCACCGAGACCAAGGCGGCGTTCTCCTACAAGCACCTGTCGCGGCAGATGTCGCTGCTCATCGGCGCGGTGGCCGAGCTCAACCTGGCGATCACCGAATCGTTGGATGACGACGACCTGATCGACGCCCGCGAGGAGCAGCGCATCAACGCCAGTCTCAAGCGGGTGGTGGAGGCCGCCGTCGAGATGATCCGCATCGTGCAGCATGGATTCGTGCTGAGCCGGGGCATCCTGGACGTAACCGCCGCTGCCGGCGCCGGCCCCGCCGTGGACGTGCGCCCCGCGGCCGAGGAGCGGCGGTGAGCGCGCTGCTGCAACTACTGGCGCCCGACGGCGCCGTCACCCCGGTGTCCGAGTACGCCGGGTACGAGATGAGCGACGAGCAGCTCCAAAGCGCGTACCACTACATGGTCAACGCCCGCGCCGCGGACGAGTGGGCGTTCAGCCTCAACCGCCAGGGGCGGCTGGGCACCTATCCCCCGGCCACCGGCCAGGAGGCCAACGGCGTCGGCGCCATGATGGCGTTGCGCGACGACGACTGGCTGGTGCCCACCTACCGCGAGTTGGGCGCCCTGCTGGTGCGCGGCGTGCCGCTCAAACAGTTCTACCTCTACTGGCTGGGCAACGAACACGGCAGCGCCTACGAGCGCGAGTTGTATCACCTGACCCCGATCGTGCTGCCGATCGGCTCGCAACTACCCCATGCCGTGGGGCTGGCGTTCGCCGAGCGCTACCAGGGCAGCGACCGCATCGCCATCGCGTTCGTGGGCGAGGGCGGCACCTCGGAGGGCGACTTTCACGAGGCTCTGAACTTCGCCGGGGTGTGGCGGACCGGGACGATCTTCTTCGTGCAGAACAACCAGTACGCCATTTCCGTGCACCGCGATCAGCAGACCGCGAGCGCTTCCATTGCGCAGAAGGCGGCGGCCTACGGCTTTGAGGGCATCCAGGTGGACGGCAACGACGTGACCGCGGTGTACGCGGCCACCGCCGCGGCCGCGGCCAAGGCGCGCGCCGGCGGCGGCCCCACGCTGATCGAGGGCGTGACCTACCGCATTGGGCCGCACACCACCTCGGACGACCCGAGCCGCTACCGCACCGTGGAGGAGGCCGCCACCTGGAAGAATCGCGACCCCATCGTGCGCCTGCAGAAGCTGTTGCAGCGTAAGGGGCTGATGGACGACGCGCAGTTGCGGAGCGTGATCGCCGCGGCGCGGGCGCGGGCGCGCAGCGAGTTCGACGCCGTGGAGCAGTTCGAGCGCCCCTCGCTGGAAGACACCTTCCGCTACGTCTACGCCGAGATGCCGGAGTTGATGCGGCGGCAGCTGGCCGAGCGCCGCCGGCGGCTGGAGCGTACCGGCACGTGAGCTCGGCAAGTCTGCTCGCCGCGATCAACGGCGCGCTGGCGGAAGCGCTGCAGGAGGATGACTCGGTCGTGGTCTACGGCGAGGACGTCGGGGTCAACGGCGGGGTGTTTCAGGCCACCGCGGGGCTGCAGCAGCGTTTCGGGGCGCGCCGCTGCTTCGACTCGCCGCTGGCGGAGAGCGCCCTGGTCGGTACCGCGGTGGGGATGGCGATGGCCGGGCTCAAGCCGGTGGTGGAGATTCAGTTCAGCGGCTTCGTCTGGCCGGCGTTCAATCAGATCGTGTGCCACGCCGCGCGCACCCGCAACCGCAGCCGCGGCGCGCTGACCCTGCCGCTGGTGATCCGCATGCCCTACGGCGGCAATCTCAAGGCGCTGGAGCATCACGTCGAGAGCATGGAGGCCACCTTCGCCCACGTGCCGGGTCTCAAGGTGGTCATTCCCTCCACCCCGCACGACGCGAAGGGGCTGCTGCTGGGGGCGATTCGCGACCCCGATCCCGTGATCTACATGGAACCGAAGCGGTCCTACCACTCGCCGCAGCAGGAGATCCCGCAGGCGCCGTACGCCCTGCCGCTGGGCCGGGCGCGGGTGGAGCGGCGCGGCGACGCGGTGACGCTGATCGCCTACGGCGCGATGATGCGCGAGGCGCGCGCCGCCGCCGCTCACCTCACCGGGCAGGGCATCGCCGTGGAGCTGATCGACCTGCGTACGATCTACCCCTACGATTGCGAGACGGTGCTGAGTTCGGTGCGCAAGACCGGGCGGGTGGTGGTGGTGCACGAAGGCCCGCGTTCGTTTGGCGTCGCCGCGGAGCTGATCGCGCTGGTCACCGAAGAGCTGTTCACGTATCTGAACGCGCCGCCGCGGCGGGTAACCGGCAACGACGCCGTGATCCCCCTGCCGGCGGCGGAGCACTACTACTTCGTGACCGCCGAGCACGTGGTGGACGCGGTGCGGGAAACGGTGGAGTTCTAGAGCATGAGTTACGAGTTCAAGTTTCCGGACATCGGCGAGGGCCTCACCGAGGGGAAGATCCTGGAGTTGAAGGTGAGTCCCGGAGCCGAGGTGAGCGCCGGCGACATCCTGGCCATCGTCGAGACCGACAAGGTCGTGGCGGAGATCGCCTCGCCCCGGAGCGGGGTGGTGGTGCGCTTCGGCCCCGCGGTGGGCGAGCGCATCAGCGTCGGGGCGACGCTGGCCTACATCGAGGTGGCCGGCGGCGCCGCGGCCAGCGACGGCAACGGGTTTTCACCCGCGGCTGCGGGGCGTAGCGCCGGGGAGCTGGTTTCCGCGGCCGGCGCGGCCGACGCGGACGGGAGCGGCGCCGGGCACGAGCGCCAGGAACTGGTGGGCACCATTGACGCCTCGCCCAGCGTGCTGCCGCCCAGCGACGAGACCGGCGCCGCCGAACCCGTTGCGGGCGCCGCGGACGCCGCGCGGGAGGAGGCCGAGATCGTCCCCACCGCGGCCGTGACCGCCGCCGCGCCGGCCCCCACTGCCGAACCGGCGGCCGAGCACCCGTCCGAGCCGGCGCCCGGGGACGAGCCGCCGGTCACGCCGGCCGCGCGCCGCCGCGCGCGCGACCTGAACGTCGACCTGCAGCAGGTGCAGCCGCGCCGCGCCGGGCGCCGCATCCTGCGCGGCGACGTGGAGCGCGCCGCCGGCGCCCGCCACGCGGCGGCACAGCCGGTGGCGCAGACCGGTTCCGACTTCGCCTTTCCGCTGATCGACGACCCGCTGGTCACCCCCGCGCACCTGCCGCTGGGCCAGACGGTGGAGCTCACCATCCTGCGCAAGACCATCGCCCACACCATGGAGACCAGCCGCAAGATCCCCACCGCCACCATCTTCGACCTGGGCGTGGTGGACGACCTGGTGGAGCTGCGCGCCAAGGTCAACTCCGGGCGCGACGTGCGGGTGAGCTTTCAGCCCTTCTTTATGAAGGCGCTGGCCACCGCGCTGCGCCGCTACCCGGTGCTCAACGCCCACTTCAACCCGGTGTCGGACGAGCTCACGGTGTTCAAGGACATCAACATCGGGGTGGCGGTGAATACCGAGGCCGGGTTGATGGTGCCGGTAATCCACAACGTCGAGAACCGCACCATCCGCCAGATCGACACCGAGATGAAGGACATGGTGGAGCGCGCCAAGGGCCGCCAGATCAGGATCGAGGATCTGCGCGGCGGCACTTTCAGCCTCACCAACTTCGGTCCTTTCGGCGGCCTGTACGCGTCGCCGATGATCTATCCGCCGCAGGTGGCGATCATCGGCGCGGGGCGCATCCATCAGGCGCCGGTGGTGGCGGAGGGCACGGTGCGCCCGGCGTGGGTGCTGCCGGTGTCGCTGGCGTTCGACCACCGGGTGGTGGACGGCGTGCCGGCGGCGGAGTTTTCCTCCTACTTCCTGGAACTGCTGCGCGCGCCGCAGGAACTGTTCGTCTCCATGTAGCGGCGTGGAGGGGAGTGACGCGCCGCGCTGGCCGCGCCGGCAGCCGCCGTTGCGCTCGCCGTGGCCGGAGGCGCCGCAATACCACCTGCCGCGCACCGGCTCGACGATGGACGACGCGCGCCGGCTGGTACGGGCGGCGCCGGTCACCGGCGCCCTGATCAGCGCCGACTACCAGGCGCGCGGGCGCGGGCGCGGCGCCGGGCGGCGCTGGGTGAGCGCTCCGCGCCGCAACCTGTTGTTCAATCTGCTGCTGCACGCCGGTGCGGTGGGGGCCGCGCCGCAGCGGCTGCCGCTGCTGTGCGGGTTGGCGGTGGCCGGCGCCGCGGAGGCGGGCGGCGGGGTGGCGTGCGAGGTCAAGTGGCCGAACGACGTGGTGGCGCGCGGCCGCAAGATCGCCGGCTGCCTGTGCGAGCGGCTGGGTGACTGGTACAGCGTCGGAATCGGGGTAACCTGCAATCAGCGCCGCGGCCTGCCGCCGGGCGCCGCCGGCGACCTGCCGGCCTCCTCGCTGTGGCTGCTGAGCGGCCGCCCGGTGCGGCGCCGGCGGCTGCTGGAGCTGATCCTGGCCGAGTTGCACCGCCTGCTGCGCGAGCCGGAATGGGCGGCGCTGGCCGACCGGCGCCTGTTTGCCCGCGGCCGCCGGGTACGGCTGGAGGGCGCCGGGCGCGGCCTGCCGCGTTGCGCGCAGGTGGTGCGGGTGGCCGCCGGCGGGGGGCTGGTGGTGCGGGACGCCGCCGGCGCCGAGCACACCTGTTTCGCGGGCCGCCTGCGCCTGCCCGCGACCGGTGCGGAGGCCGGCGTGCCCGCCGCGGCAGGTGTTGCTTTGCCGGCGGCGAGGTAGTATGTTACCACCGTTCCCACATCAAAAAACCTAATTCTCATCGTCAGGAGCTTGTTTTATGGCAAAGCAACTGCAATTCGACGAGTCCGCCCGCAAGGCGCTGCTGAAGGGAGTCGAGAAGCTATCGACTGCCGTCAAGGTCACGCTGGGGCCGAAGGGACGGAACGTCGTGTTGGACAAGAAGTTTGGGGCCCCGACCGTTACCAACGACGGCGTCACCATCGCGAAGGAAATCGAGCTGGAGGAGCCCTTCGAGAACATGGGCGCGCAGCTCCTCAAGGAAGTTGCCACCAAGACCAACGACGTGGCGGGCGACGGCACCACCACGGCGACCGTGCTGGCCTACTCGATGGTCCGCGAGGGCCTGCGCTCGGTCGCGGCCGGCATCAACCCGATGGAGATCAAGCGCGGCATGAACACCGCCGTCGGCATCGCCGTGTCGGACATCCGGGACACCTCCAAGGAGATCAAGGAGAAGGGCGAGATCGCCCAGGTCGCGGCCATCTCCGCCAACAACGACAACGACATCGGCGAGCTGATCGCCGACGCCATGGAGAAGGTGGGCAAGGACGGGGTCATCACCGTTGAGGAGTCCAAGTCGATGGACACCAACCTGGAAGTGGTCGAGGGCATGCAGTTCGACCGCGGCTTCCTCTCCCCCTACTTCGTGACCAACCGCGACACCCAGGTGGCGGTGTTCGAGAACCCGTACGTTCTGATCCACGACAAGAAGATCTCGAACATGAAGGACCTGCTGCCGGTACTGGAGAAGATCGCGCAGGCGGGCAAGCCGCTGCTGCTCATCGCCGAGGACGTGGAAGGCGAGGCGCTGGCCACGCTGGTGGTCAACAACCTGCGCGGCACGCTCAACGTGTGCGCGGTCAAGGCGCCCGGCTTCGGCGACCGCCGCAAGGCGATGCTGGAGGATATCTCGATCCTGACCGGCGGGCAGGTGATCTCCGAGGAGCTGGGGCTCAAGCTGGAGAACACCGACGTCGCGCAGCTCGGGTCGGCGAAGCGCGTCAACGTCGACAAGGAGAACACCACCGTCATTGAGGGCGCCGGCAAGGAAAAGGAAATCAAGGACCGGATCTCCCAGATCAAGGTGCAGATCGAGGAGACCACCTCCGACTACGACCGCGAGAAGCTGCAGGAGCGGCTGGCCAAGCTGGCCGGCGGCGTGGCGGTGATCAACGTCGGCGCCGCTACCGAGGTGGAGCTCAAGGAGAAGAAGCACCGCGTGGAGGACGCCCTGTCGGCGACCCGCGCCGCCATCGAAGAGGGGATCATCCCCGGCGGCGGCGTGACCCTGGTGCAGGCGGTCAAGGCGCTGGACGGCAACGACGCCGAGTCTCTGACCGAAGCCGAGCTGGTGGGCTACAAGATCGTCAAGCGCGCCCTGGAAGAGCCGATTCGGCAAATCGCCACCAACGCCGGCCTGGACGGGTCGATCGTGGTGGAGCGCGCCAAGAACGAGGAGCGCGGCTCCGGCTTCGACGCCGCCAAGATGGAGTGGACCGACCTGATGGGAGCGGGGATCATCGATCCCGCCAAGGTCACCCGTTCCGCGCTGCAGAACGCGGCCTCGATCGCCGGCCTGCTGCTCACCACCGAGGCCACCATCACCGACCTGCCGGAGAAGAAGGAGCCGCCGGCTCCGGGCGGCGGCGGCGAGATGGGAGGGATGCCGCCCTATTAGGGCGCTCCCACCGGCATCTCGTACACGAGAAGGGCGCGCCCTGTCGTCACCGGTAGGGTGGCGCCCTTTTTCTGAACGGTGAAGCGCGCTGACTATCTGTTCGTCATCGGGTACGACGGCGACGAGGCCGTGGTGGACGGCCAGCAGCGCCGCCGTTACGGCAAGCTGCCGACCCGCCGGCTGCTTGACGAGGGCCTCTACAAGGCGGCATTCTGCTCCGCCGACTACGCGGCGCAGACCGCGGCGGACGGCGCGGCGGAAGAACTGGAGCTGGTGCGCGCCACCATGGAGCAGGTTACGCGGCGCCCCTGTACGGTCGACGACCTTCGCAAGTTGTTTGGGGTGTTCGGCGTGCCGGCTGGCATCAAGCGCATCATCGTTGCCTGAGCGGCGCTACGGCGGCGATCGGTTTGACCGTGCGCCCGGCGCGTGGTAGCTTTCAAGTTCCCGGCGCAAAGGACACCTCATGAACAAAACGCTACTGGATAGCTTCCCGCTCTTGCAGGCCGCCCTCGGAGATGGCGCGGCCGGCGGCCAACTCGCCACCATGCTGGTCACCTTCGGGCTGATCATCATGATCTTCTACTTTCTGGTCATCCGGCCGCAGAACCGGCGCCAGAAGGAGACCCGCCAGATGCTGTCGAAGCTCAAGAAGGGCGACAAGGTGCAGACCTCCGGCGGCATCCGGGGCGTGGTGACCGCGGTCAAGGAAGAGGCGGTAACGGTCAAGGTGGACGATGCCACCAAAATCGAATTCGCCAAGGCCTCCATCACCAGCATCATCGAGCAGCGTCAGGGAGAATCGCGGCCCGCGGCGCAAGACAAGGAGCAATCCTGACGAGCCCGGCGGCGGGCTGAGCACCCTGTCATGACCAAACGCCTACGATTGATCCTTATTCTCGCCTTTGTCGGCGTGTCGCTGTGGTTCCTCTATCCGACCGTGCGCTGGTACCTGCTGTTGACCGGCGACCAGCGCCGCGAGGCCAACGCCTCGCGCGACCAGATCCGGGTGCTGGCGCGGCAGCGCGCCGACGCCGACCTGCAGCAGCTTCTCGCGCTGGCGCGGGCGGACACCTCCAAGCCGCTTCCCGACGACCTCGCCTATCTGATCGCCGCGGCCCGCGACCGGTTGCGGGTGGAGCGCCGCGACGTGCCGCGCGCCTGGAGCATCGGCGCCGTGGTCAATGCGTTTCCGAGCCAGGGCGAGACCTTCGTGGCGATGGAGGACCACCATCGCAGCGAGCTGCTCGCGCTGAAGGACCTGCGCTCGCGCAGCATCCAGCTCGGCCTCGACCTGAGCGGCGGCATGTACGTGGTAATAGAGCCGGACCTGGAGAGCCTCAGCGAACAGACCGGTATTGCCCTCAGCGCCCAGGAGGAGGACGGCGCGTTGCGGCGCGCCCTGGAGGTCCTCAACAACCGCATCGACCAGTTCGGCGTAACCGAACCGCAGATCCGGCGCCGGGGCGAGAACCAGATCGTGGTGGAGATGCCGGGCGCGCCGGACCCGGAGCGGATGCGCAGCTTCATCCTGGGCAAGGGGCGGCTCAACTTCCACATCGTCGATACCGACGGCCTGGCCCGCTTCCGCGCCTACCAGGCGGCCAACCCGGGGAGCTTCCTGGGCGCCGACGGCCAACCCCGCGACGAGTCGATCCTCACCGCCGGCACCGTGCTGCGCGGCCGCTACGAAAAGGATGCCTACGGGGTGGATCAACTGCTCGGCTACACCGTGATCAACGAGCAGGTGGGGCTGGAAGGCACCTACATCCAGCAGGCGCAGGTGAGCCGCGACCCGATTACGCAGCAGCCGACGGTGATCTTCAGCCTGACCGGGGAGGGCGGCGACATCTTCTTCAAGCTTACCAGCGACAACGTCGGCAACGTGATGGCGGTGGTGCTGGACGACAAGGTAAAGGCCGCGGCGACCATCTCCGAGCCGATTCGCAACCAGGTGCGGGTAACCGGGTTCACTCAGAGCGAAGCGCAGGACTTGGCGCTGGTACTGGAGACCGGCGCGCTGCCGGTGCCGCTGGAGATTCTCAGCCAGCAGGCGGTGGGCGCCTCGCTGGGCGAAGACGCCATCCGCACCGGACTGAACGCCATCGCGCTCGGCATGGCCGCGGTGCTGGTGTTCATGCTGGCGTACTACAAGGCGGCCGGGCTGATTGCCGATCTGGCCCTGCTGCTCAACCTGTTCTTCCTGGTCTCGGTGCTGAGCGTGTTCAACTTCACCCTCACGCTGCCGAGCATCGCCGGCGTCATTCTGACCGTCGGCATGGCGGTGGACGCCAACGTCATCATCTTCGAACGCATCAAGGAGGAGTACCGGCTCGGAAAGTCGGCCGCGGCCGCGGTCACCTCCGGCTTCGGCAAGGCGTTCTGGACGGTCATGGATGCCAACATCACCACCTTCATCGCCGCCATCGCCCTGTCGCAGCTCGGCAGCGGCCCGATTCAGGGCTTCGCCGTGACCCTGTCGGTCGGGGTGGTGTCTTCGATGTTCACCGCCCTGGTGGTGTCGCGGCTCATCTTCGACTTCTTTACCGACACGTTGCGCGTGCAGCGGCTGAGCATCGACTGGCAGCGGCGCCCGCAGTTGGCCGCCTCCGGCGCGGGGGCGAAGTAAGGTGCGGCGCGTCATCCGGTTCACCGCCTTGCGCCGCCCGATGGCGGTGTTGTCGGTACTGCTGATCGTGGGCGGGGCCGCCGGGACCATGCTGCGCGGCGGCGTCAACCTGAGCGTCGACCTGAGCGGCGGCGTGTCGCAGCAATTCCAGATCGCCCCGGTCGCCCTGCGCCTCAGCGCCGCCGGCGCCGCGCTGGAGCCGGAACTCACCCCGCCCGATCCGCTGCTGGGCCGCCCCGGCTTTCTTACCCTGCAGTGGCTGCAGGACGGCACCGTGCAGCGCCGCGTGTTGGACTTTGCGACCTATCCCACCGCCGGCGCGATTGCCGGGGAGCTGGCCGCGATTCCCGGCGTGGAGGTGGAACTCGCGGCGCCGGCGGCCACCCCGGCGGAGCAGCTCCAGCCGCCCGGCTTCCGCGACACCGGCCAGACCCTCGTGCTCGGCTACCTGGATCCGGCGGCGCCGGGAACCGCGTCGATCGCCGCGGTGCGCGCTGCCCTGGCCGCGCTGGAGCGCTTCTCGCTGCAGGCGATTGGCGCCGCCGGCGAGCAGCGCTACATCGTGCGCTCCGACCTGCTGCCCGCCGCCGAAGGCGGCGCCGGCGACCAGGCGGCTACCGAAGCGCGCATCCTGAGCCTGCTGGCAGACGCCTTCGGCGCCGAGCAGGTGACCATCCTGCAAACCGACTTCGTCGGCCCCAGTCTCTCCCGGCTGCTGGGCGAGCAGGCGGTGTGGCTGGTGGTGGTGGCGTTCGCGCTGATCTTCACCTACATCCTGTTCCGGTTCCGCACCGCCTTTGCGGTGGGGGCGCTGCTGGCCCTGGTCCACGACATCGCCATCATGCTGGGGGTGTTGGGCACGCTGCAGTTGGAGGTGAGCACCGCCACCATCGCCGCAGTGCTGACCATCGTCGGCTATTCGCTCAACGACACCATCGTGATCTTCGACCGCATCCGGGAGAACGAGACCCTGATGCGCGACGCCAACTTCGAGTCGGTGATCAACACCAGCATTACCCAGTCGCTGGCGCGCACCCTGATCACCTCATTCACCACCCTGCTGGCGGTGTTGGCGATCTACCTTTTCGCCACCTCTTCCATCAAGACCTTCGCGCTGAGCCTGATGATCGGCGTGGTGGTGGGTACCTATTCGTCGATGTTCGTGGCCGCTCCCACGGTGTTGCTGTGGCGCCTGGTGCGCACCCGCCGCAACTCGCGCGCCGCCGCGGTCGTCGCCGGCGGGGGGGCGCCGGCCGGACGCGCGGCCGCGCCACCGGTGACCGCTCCCGCAGCGCGTGGGGCGGCGGCAGTTCCGGCCGCGGCGCCGGCTTCGGCGGCGGCCGCCGCGGTACCGGCGCCGGAGGAAGCGCGCACCGGTACGGTGGCCGTGACCCGCACGCAACGGCGGCGCCAGACCCGGCGCCGCCGGCGCGGCTAGCGGCTGCGAGGCGACTTCGGCATGGCCGATTCGATTCCCGGGGCGGTGGCCGGCGACGCGGCGGGGAGTCCCGCCGCCGACCGCCGGTATCGCCTGCGGCACTCCTGTTCCCACGTCATGGCGGAGGCGGTGCTGGAGCTGTTCCCGGACGCCAAGCTCGCCATTGGCCCTCCCATCGCCGACGGCTTCTATTACGACTTCGACCTGCCGCGGCCCCTCACGCCGGAGGATCTGGAGCAGATCGAGCAGCGCATGCGGCGGATCATGGCCGGCGACCATCCGTTCGTCCGCAGCGTGCTCAGCCGTGCCGCGGCGCAAGAGCGGTTCGCCGATCAGCCCTACAAGCTGGAGTTGATCGCCGGCCTGCCGGCGGGCGAAGAGATCTCCCTGTTCACCCAGGACACCTTTACCGACCTGTGCCGCGGGCCGCACGTGGACACTACCCGCGACCTCGATCCCGCGGCGTTCAAGCTGACCGCCAGCGCCGGCGCCTACTGGCGCGGCGACGAGCGGCGCCCGATGCTGCAGCGCATCTACGGCACCGCCTGGGAGAGTCCGCAGGAGCTGGCCGCCTACCTGCGGCGTCTCGCCGAGATCGAGAAGCGCGACCACCGGCGCCTGGGGCGCGAACTGGGGCTGTTCTCGATTCAGGAGCAGGTGGGGCCGGGGCTGATCTTCTGGCATCCCAAGGGCGCCCGGCTGCGCTCCATCATCGAGGATTTCTGGAAGCGCCAGCACTACGCCGGCGGTTACGAGTTGGTCAACACCCCCCACGTGGGCCGCGAGTGGCTGTGGCGCACCTCCGGCCACCTCGACTTCTACGCCGACAACATGTTTCCGCCCATGGAAATGGACAACGGCAACTACTACCTCAAGCCGATGAACTGTCCGTTCCACATCATGATCTACAAGAGCGACGTCCGTTCCTACCGCGACCTGCCGTTGCGCTGGGCGGAGCTGGGCACGGTGTACCGCTTCGAGCGTTCCGGGACGCTGCACGGCGCGTTGCGGGTGCGCGGCCTGACCCAGGACGACGCCCACATCTTCTGCACGCCGGACCAGATCGAGGACGAGATCGGAGAGGTGATCCGGTTCTCGTTGCGCATGTGGCAGGCCTACGGCTTCGAGGATCTGGTCGCCCACCTGGCCACGCGCCCGGAGAAGGCGGTGGGGGACGACGCGAACTGGGAGCGGGCTACCGCCTCGCTACGCCGCGCCATCGAGGCGCACGAGCTGGAGTACGAGGTGGATGAGGGAGGCGGCGCCTTCTACGGGCCGAAGATCGACCTGCACGTGCGCGACCCGCTCGGCCGGTTGTGGCAGATGACCACGATTCAGTTCGACTTCAACCTGCCGGAGCGGTTCGACATGTCGTTCGTGGATCGCGACGGCAGCCAGCGCCGCCCGGTGATGGTGCACCGCGCCCTGCACGGCGCCTTCGAGCGCTTTCTCGGCGTGCTCATAGAACACTACGCCGGCGCCTTCCCGCTGTGGCTGGCGCCGGTGCAGGCGGTGGTGATCCCGGTGAACCCGCAGGTGAACGACTACGCCGCGGCGGTCGCCGAACGGCTGCGGCAGCACGGCTTCCGGGTGGACGCGGACCTGACCGACAACCGCATGGGCGCGAAGATCCGCACCGCGCAGCAGCAGAAGGTGCCCTACATGGCGATCGTCGGCGCCAAGGAGCAGGCCGCCGGCACGGTCTCGCTGCGCGACCGCGGCGGTGCGCAGACCCCGGCGCTGGAGATCGCGGCCTGCGTCGAGCTGTTTCGGGAGCGCGTCGACCGCCGCGCCTGAAGCCGCCGCGGCAGCGGCCCCGTCATTCGCCGGCCAGAACCCCGCTCGCCAGTAACGCCATCGAGATCTTGCGGCTGCGGCCGGAGGCCCCCTGGTGGTGGTAGAAGCGCGCCGCGCCGCGGAACCGCTCCGGCGCAACCGCCAGCTCCAACTCCACCTCGGCGCCGTCGCCGGGCAGGAACGGGCGCCGGAAGTAGACGGTGACGGCGCGGAAGCGGAGCCGGCCCGCGGCGCCGCCGGCGCGGTGAAAGCCGAGCGCCAGGTAGTCGAGCGCCTGCTGCGGGTACACGTGCATGTTGACGTGGCGGTTCAAGTCGGAGCGATCCACGTGGTACGCCAGCGGCAGGGTGTCGCGAATCGCCCGCTCGGGTGCCGCCGCCTGGCAGCGAAACGACTCGATCGGGCGGCTGGCGAGATCGCCGGCGGTGAGCCGGTGCTCGGTGAGAAACTGCAGCGCCGCCGGCACCGCGGCCGGCTTGCGTTCCCCCGGCGGCGCAAAGGGGCGGGTCAGTGCCAGCCAGATCTCGGCGCTCCCCAGGGGGCCGGCTCCGGGCGCGGCGCGCGCGTCTTGCTCGTCACGCGGGTACAGGGCGCAGTTCATCACCAGGTGGGCGCGCGCCAAGGCGCTGTCCGGCTGCCGCGCCGCCACCAACCGGAAGCGATACTCCTGCCGGAGCGCGGTCCCCAGGGCGACTTGGCGGCCGGCGGTTTGCAGGTGCATGAGGTGGGGAATGGGCGCCACGCCGTCGCCGCGGCCCGGGTCGTAGGTCCAGTAGGGGCTGAGCACCTGCCGCAGCCCCGGCCCGATGGTGTCGGCCATGCGGATGGTGATCAGCTCGCCGGCCATGTTGAGCATGTGCCACTCCACCACGCCTTCCGTTGCCGCGCGCAACGCCTCCCGCGGGCGCTGGCCGCGTTCCCGGCCCATCCGCCTTACGCTTGGCCGAGGCCGAGAATCCGGCGCGCTTCGGCGGGCGTGGCGACTTCGTGCTGCAGCGTTTCCACCAGGCCGGCGGCCACCTCCACCATCTGCGCGTTACTCTCCAGCAACACCCCCCGGCGCAGGTAGAGGTTGTCCTCGAAGCCGACCCGGACGTGGCCCCCGAGGATGATCCCCAGCGTGATCATCGGGAGCTGGTTGCGCCCCACCCCCAGCACCGACCACGGCACGCCGGCGGGCAGCAGGTTCTTCATGAACAGCAGGCTCTCGGCGGTCGCCTCGATGCCCCAGCCGGCGCCCATGCACAGTTGCACGAACGGCGGCGGGGCGAACAATCCTTCGTCGATCAGCACCCGCGCCTGGCGCACGTGGCCGGCGTCGAACACCTCGATCTCCGGCTTCACGCCGGCGGCGCGCATGCGTTGCGCCGCGGCCCGCCCCCAGTCGGGAGGGTTGAGGAACACCCGCTCGCCGAAGTTCATGGAGCCGACGTCGAGGGAGCAGATCTCCGGCTGCAGTCCGACCGGCTCCAGGCGCTCCTCGATCACGTTCCGGCCGGGGACGTTCATGCCGCTGGTAGTGAGGTTGATGAGGATGTCGGACTGCTGCCGGATCCGGTCGACCACCTCGGCGAACAGCTCGACGCGGGAGGTGGGAACGCCGCTTTCGGGGTCGCGTACGTGCACGTGCACGATCGCCGCGCCGGCCTTGCGGCTGGCTACGGCCGCCTCCGCGATCTCCCGCGGTGAGTAGGGGACGGCCGGGTTCATCGCCTTGGTGGGGTGCGATCCGACCACGGCGACGGAAATGATCTTCTTGGCCATGCCGTTGAGTATCAGGCAGCAACGCCGCCGGGCGCAACCTCAGCGCTCGCCGCCGGTGCCGCGGCCGGCGTCGTTCATGGTGCGCAGCACGTAGCGCAGCTTGTCCACCATCGAGATACCGATCAGCAGCGCGGCGGCCAGCTCCAGCGCCGGCAGGGCGCGGCTGAGCAGCAGGAACGCGGCGCCGCCGGGCCATACCGTCGCCGCGGCGTAGGTCAGCAGCTCCGCGGTAATCAGCACCATGGCGGCGGCGACCGAGATCTTGCCCCACAGGGTGGGCTTGGCTACCCCCATCCCGTGGCGCAGCACCAGCACGCCCATCGCCGCGGCGTGCAGCGCCAGCCGGGCGGTGAGCAGCGCCGCCAGCCACAACGGCAGGATGCCGCGGGCGGCGAGCAGCCCCGCCAGGGCCAGCAGCAGCAGGTAGTCGCTCGCCGAGTCCAGGTAGCCGCCGATGGGGGTTACCTGGTGCCGCCGGCGCGCCAGGGCGCCGTCGAACAGATCGGTAAGGAACACTCCGGCGGCAACCGCGGCCAGCAGCGGAGCGGCGCCGGGCCGCGGTCCCACGGCCAGCAGCAGGGTGAGCGTGGGAATCGAACTGAGGCGGACCAGGGTCAGGACGTTGGGCAGCGTGAGGCGCGCCGCCGCCGCCGTGCCCGGGCCGGGATGCAGCGGGGTGAATTCCACGTGGCGCCGGAACAGGAAGCCGCCGATCAGGACGTGCTCCAGCGTCACGCCAATCAGGAACCAGTCCCACGGCGCGCCGGCGGGGGCCAGCACTCGGAACAGCAGCAACTGCAGCAGGGCGAGGCCGAGCAGTGCGCCGCAAAGCTGTGGGGGAAGCGCCCGCTGCTGCGCCGGCCAGGAGCGGAACAGCGGCCCCAGGTACCAGTAGAGCGACCCCAGGGAGACCGCCATCAGCACTGCCAGGGTGACGGCGGTAACGGCGGCGACCGCGTTCTCGGATACTCCGAGGCGCGGCGCCAGGGCCAGCAGCGCCAGCAGGCCGAGCGTGCCGCCGTACTGCAGCACGGTCTTGATCTTGCCGGGGAGGCGGGCGCCGTGGTCCAGCCCCAGGCGCAGCGCCGCCGGCCGGATCATCAGGTACATCACGCCTTCGCGCGCCAGGAACAGCGCGAACAGCCAGGCCGGCGCCAGGCCGGCGCGCAGCAGCGCGCCGTAGACACAGAGGAACAGGAAGAAGTCGGTAAAGGCGTCGATCCAGCGTCCGAACCAGTCACCCGCGGGCGCCGCCGCACCGGCGCTCGCGCGGCGCGCCAGCAGGCCGTCCAGGTAGTCGGTGAGCGCGGCCGCGGCCACCAGCAGCAGCGCCGCCAGCGCGCCGCCGGGCGCGGCCGGCGGCGCCAGGGTCAGGAACGCCGCCGCGCCGAGGCCGATGCGCGACAGCGACAGCGCGTTGGCCGCCAGCCGCAGCAGCGCCCGGCGCCGGCCCGGGGGATGGTGAGGTATCGTGTTGTCTGACATGCCTTTAGGATGCGGCGCGCAGGAGCCGCGGTGGCCCTGCTCAAGGCCGCATGCCGCGGCCGCGGGCGCCGCCGCGCGGGGCCGTCAGGGTACCCCGAACCGGCCCGCCGCGCCCACCTCACCGCGCCTGAAAAAAAATCGCCGCAGGCGGTTGACCTGTCGATTCGGACTCGCTACATTAGCTCCCGCTGGAGGCGCGCGGGCCCAACGGGCAGGCGCGTCACCCGCAACGCGGGCTTCGGCGCGCCGGCCTTCTGCCGCCGCGCCGCCCGTTGGTCTTTGGCAACGTGCGACCGGAGACGTCTCCGGGAGGGCCGGGTCGCGTACCCGCCTGCCGGTGTCTGGCGGTCGCTGAGAGAAGGGAGAGCCTAAAATGTGATCGGGTACCGGCAGTGCGGCAGGGTGACGCGAGTCGCCCGGATCGTGCCTGCCGGCCTTGTCAATCAAGGATTTGCTTCAAGAAATGAATTGAGCGTTGCTCTTCGGAGTGACGCTTAACCATATCATGGAGAGTTTGATCCTGGCTCAGAACGAACGCTGGCGGCGTGTCTTAAGCATGCAAGTCGAACGAGAAACGTGCCTTCGGGCAGGTGGACAGTGGCGGACGGGTGAGTAACACGTAGGTGATCTACCTCGGGGTGGGGGATAGCCCATGGAAACATGGGGTAATACCGCATGAAGCCGGACATTTGCGGATGTCCGATGAAAGGCGCAACTGCGCCGCCCGGAGATGAGCCTGCGGTCCATTAGCTTGTTGGTGGGGTAACGGCCTACCAAGGCGACGATGGATAGCCGGCCTGAGAGGGTGAACGGCCACACTGGGACTGCGACACGGCCCAGACTCCTACGGGAGGCAGCAGCTAAGAATAGTCCGCAATGGGGGAAACCCTGACGGTGCGACGCCGCGTGAACGACGAAGGCCTGACGGTTGTAAAGTTCTTTTCTCGATGAAGAATAAGGATGGGAGTGGAATGCCCGTTCGATGACGTTAATCGAGGAATAAGCCCCGGCTAATTACGTGCCAGCAGCCGCGGTAATACGTATGGGGCGAGCGTTGTTCGGAATTATTGGGCGTAAAGGGCGCGTAGGCGGTTTCGCAAGCTTGGTGTGAAAGGCTTCGGCTCAACCGAAGTTGTGCGCTGGGAACTGCGAGACTAGAGTTCCGGAGGGGAAGCTGGAATTCCTGGTGTAGGGGTGAAATCTGTAGATATCAGGAAGAACACCGGTGGCGAAGGCGAGCTTCTGGCCGGAAACTGACGCTGAGGCGCGAAAGCGTGGGGAGCGAACAGGATTAGATACCCTGGTAGTCCACGCCGTAAACGATGTGCACTAGGCGTAGGGTCCGTTCGGGCTCTGTGCCGTAGCTAACGTGTTAAGTGCACCGCCTGGGGAGTATGCTCGCAAGGGTGAAACTCAAAGGAATTGACGGGGGCCCGCACAAGCGGTGGAGCATGTGGTTTAATTCGATGATACGCGAGAAACCTTACCAGGGTTTGACATGTACACGAACAGCCAGGAAACTGGTTGGTCCCTAGGGACGTGTGCACAGGTGTTGCATGGCTGTCGTCAGCTCGTGTCGTGAGATGTTGGGTTAAGTCCCGCAACGAGCGCAACCCCTACCGTCTGTTGCCAACAGGTAACGCTGGGAACTCGGACGGAACTGCCGGTGACAAACCGGAGGAAGGTGGGGATGACGTCAAGTCCTCATGACCCCTATGTCCTGGGCTACACACGTGCTACAATGGCCGGTACAGAGCGTTGCGAGACGGCGACGTTGAGCAAATCGCTGAAAGCCGGTCTCAGTTCGGATTGGAGTCTGAAACTCGACTCCATGAAGGTGGAATCGCTAGTAATCGCGCATCAGAATGGCGCGGTGAATCCGTTCCCGGGCCTTGTACACACCGCCCGTCACACCACCCGAGTTGGGGGTACCCGAAGTCGCTCGCTTAACCCTAGTGGAGGGCGGCGCCGAAGGTATGCCTGGTAAGGGGGGTGAAGTCGTAACAAGGTAGCCGTACCGGAAGGTGCGGCTGGATCACCTCCTTTAACGAGACCCGCAGCGCCCTTCGGGGTGTCTGCATCACTTGTCGCGGCGGCTTCGTTTCGACGAGGCGGCCGTGGCGCCGAGTGTTACTCGGAACACCCGGTCACGACGCCGGCTCTCCCTTCTCTCCTCTCCCGGCGAATTTCGCACGGGGGTATAGCTCAGATGGCTAGAGCGATGGCTTTGCAAGCCATAGGTCTGGGGTTCGAATCCCCATACCTCCAGTACCATGAGATAGCGGCCGCGGCGCTTGGCGCCGTGCGCCTTGCAGGGTCTTTGACAGCAGCGGACCGATGACACCGTTCGTAGGAACGTCGTTGGTTCGACAGAGAAGGGAACAGAGAAGAAGGTTGACGACGCCGGAGGCGCGCGTGCAAGCGCGGTCTGCGGCGTTGAGATACCGAGTTTGATCGAGCGTTGAGAAGAAGAAGTTGGAGTAATATGGTCAAGCGAAGACGAGTTTGCGGGGGATGCCTTGGAGCTATCAGGCGACGAAGGCCGTGGTAAGCTGCGAAAAGCCACGGGGAGGAGCAAACATCCTTAGATCCGTGGGTGGCCGAATGGGGTAACCCGAGCGTCCTGAATGACGTTCATCTGTGCGTGAATACATAGCGCGCAGAAGCGATACCGGGGGAACTGAACCATCTAAGTACCCCGAGGAAAAGACATCAACCGAGATTTCCTGAGTAGTGGCGAACGAAACGGAAATAGCCCAAACCCGGTGTATGCAAGGCTTACACCGTTGTACGCCGGGGGTTGGAGGGCCTTGTTTGGCCGGGTGTAGGACCGGCCGCGGAGTTAACAACCGATCGCATAGGAGAATGCTACTGGGAAGGGCAACCAGAGAGGGTGAAAGTCCCGTACCCGAAATGCGATCGGCTCCGTGCAAGGTACCTGAGTACGGCGGGACACGTGAAATCTTGCCGGAATCTGGGAGGACCACCTTCCAAGGCTAAACACTAGATAGCTACCGATAGTGGACAAGTACCGTGAGGGAAAGGTGAAAAGTACCCCGAGAGGGGAGTGAAATAGAACCTGAAACCGCAAACTCACAAGCGGTCAAAGGGAGACCTTGTGTCTCCTGATGGCGTGCCTTTTGTAGAATGAGCCGGCGAGTTACGCTGCGCAGCGAGGTTAAGGCACTCGAGTGCCGGAGCCGTAGGGAAACCGAGTCTGAACAGGGCGTGCAGTTGCGTGGAGTAGACCCGAAGCCGAGCGATCTAGCCATGGCCAGGCTGAAGCGTTGGTAACACACCGTGGAGGGCCGAACGGTAGTCTGTTAAAAAAGGCACCGATGAGTTGTGGCTAGGAGTGAAAGGCTAAACAAGCTCGGAGATAGCTGGTACTCCCCGAAATAGCTTTAGGGCTAGCCTCATCTTAGTGTGACGGAGGTAGAGCACTGAATGGACTAGGGCCCTTCACCGGGTACCAAACCCAATCAAACTCCGAATGCCGTTACATGATGGATGGGAGTCAGACTACGGGCGATAAGGTCCGTGGTCGAGAGGGAAACAGCCCAGACCGTCGACTAAGGTCCCCAAGTCAGGCTGAGTGGAAAAGGAAGTGTAATTGCAAAGACAGCCAGGAGGTTGGCTTAGAAGCAGCCATTCCTTGAAAGAGTGCGTAACAGCTCACTGGTCAAGTAGTTATGCGCCGACGATGTAACGGGGCTAAGTCTGGCACCGAAGTCACGGGATTTGGCGACGCTGAGGTGTCGCCGGATCGGTAGGGGAGCGTTCTGTGTGCTGACGAAGGTGAGTCGCGAGGCTTGCTGGAGGTAGCAGAAGTGAGAATGCCGGTATGAGTAACGAAAAGACGGGTGAAAAACCCGTCCGCCGAAAACCTGAGGTTTCCTGGGTAAAGTTAATCTGCCCAGGGTTAGTCGGCCCCTAAGGCGAGGCCGAAAGGCGTAGTCGATGGGAAACTGGTTCACATTCCAGTACCTCTCTCAGGAGTTGCCGATGGGATGACGCGTGAGGCAACGCCCGGCCGGAGAATGGTTGTTCCGGTCTAAGCAGTAAGGTGTCGAGGTGCGGAGGCAAATCCCCGCGCTGAGCTGAGCTGTTAAGGCGAGTTGATTCCTTCGGGATGACGCGAAGCGGGTTGAGTCAAGGCGCCAAGAAATAATCCCTAAGGGGTGCCTGAGAGGGACCGTACCGTAAACCGACACAGGTGGGTGGGAAGAGAATTCCAAGGCGCTCGAGAGAACCCGCGTTAAGGAACTCGGCAAAATGCACACGTAACTTCGGGAGAAGTGTGGCCTCTGCCGGAGAATGGTGGGCTTCGGCCTGCCGCTATTTGGGGGAGGTTGCAGAGAAACGGCCCAGGCGACTGTTTATCAAAAACACAGGTCTCTGCGAATCTGTAAAGAGATGTATAGGGACTGACACCTGCCCGGTGCTGGAAGGTTAAGAGGAGGTGTTAGCACTTCGGTGCGAAGCTCCGAATCGAAGCCCCAGTAAACGGCGGCCCTAACTATAAGGGTCCTAAGGTAGCGAAATTCCTTGTCGGGTAAGTTCCGACCTGCACGAATGGTGTAACGATCTGGGCGCTGTCTCGACGCGGGACTCGGTGAAATTGAAGTATCGGTGAAGATACCGATTATCCATGGCTAGACGGAAAGACCCCGTGAACCTTTACTGTAGCCTGGCATAGGCACTTGGCCTGTGATGTGTAGGATAGGTGGGAGGCTGCGAACTCTGGTCGTTAGGCTGGAGGGAGCCGTTGGTGAAATACCACCCTTTGCAGGTTAGGTTTCTAACGCTCGCCGTGAAACCGGCGAGTGGACAGTGTCAGGTGGGCGGTTTGACTGGGGCGGTCGCCTCCTAAAGAGTAACGGAGGCGCGCAAAGGTCACCTCGCGCTGGTTGGAAATCAGCGTACGAGTGCAAAGGCAAAAGGTGGCTTGACTGCGAGACCTACAAGTCGAGCAGGTGCGAAAGCAGGTCTTAGTGATCTGGTGGTTGCGAGTGGAAGCGCCATCACTAATCGGACAAAAGGTACTCCGGGGATAACAGGCTAATAGTGCCCAAGCGTCCATAGCGACGGCACTGTTTGGCACCTCGATGTCGGCTCATCGCATCCTGGGGCTGGAGCAGGTCCCAAGGGTTTGGCTGTTCGCCAATTAAAGCGGTACGTGAGCTGGGTTCAGAACGTCGTGAGACAGTTCGGTCCCTATCTGCCATGGGCGTTGGTTGCTTGAGAGGATCTGCTTCTAGTACGAGAGGACCGAAGTGGACGAACCGCTGGTGTACCAGTTATGCCGCCAGGCGTACGCGCTGGGTAGCCATGTTCGGAAGGGATAACCGCTGAAAGCATCTAAGTGGGAAGCCCCCCTCGAGATGAGGCAACCCCGGCCCGTCAAGGGCCCTGAAGGTACCAGAGAGATGATCTGGTCGATAGGCTGGAGGTGGAAGCGCAGTAATGCGTTGAGCCGACCAGTACTAATTAACCGTGAGGCTTGACCATATTACCCCGCACTCTCGGCCTGCGCGCCGAGAGTGCCAAAGAGAAGAATGAGAAGAGCGTCGAACACGCTTATTGCGTCGCCGCTTCTCTGTTCCCTTGCTTTTGAAAATTATGTCTGGTGACCACAGCGGAGGGGTCCCACCCGTTCCCATCCCGAACACGGCAGTTAAGCCCTCCTGCGCCGATGGTACTGCCCTGTGATGGGGTGGGAGAGTAGGTCGTTGCCAGGCATTTTTTTTTGCTCTATGGTGGGGCGGTGGCAGAGGAACGAGACACGCAACACCTGAAGGCCGGCGCGGTCGGCCCGGCGCGGCGGCGGTGGCTGCCGCTGGTCACCGGACTGTTCGTGAGCGTGCTGATCATTTCCAACATCATCGCGGTAAAGCTGGTGACCGTGGGGCCGCTGGTGGTGACCGCGGCAATCGTGCTGTTTCCGGTGTCCTACATCCTGGCCGACGTGCTCACCGAAGTGTACGGCTACGCGGTGGCGCGGCAGGTGATCTGGATCGGGTTCCTCTGCAACCTGGTGGCGGTAGTCGCGATCGTGCTCGGCGGGCTGCTTCCGGCCGCCTCCTTCTGGGAGCAGCAGGACGCGTACGACGCCATCCTGGGGTACTCGGTGCGGCTGCTGGGGGCGTCGTTCCTGGCCTACCTGGGCGGCGAGTTCCTCAACGCCTTCGTGCTGGCCAAGCTGAAGCTGCGCACCAAGGGGCGGCACCTGTGGCTGCGCACCTTGAGCTCCACCCTGGTGGGTCAGGCGCTGGACTCGGCGGTGTTCGTGGTGGTGGCGTTTGCCGGCGTGCTGCCGCCCGCCGCGCTCCTCGCCGCGGCGGTGTCGCAGTGGGCGGCCAAGTCGCTGTACGAAGCCCTGGCGACCCCGCTGACCTATCTCGTGGTCGGTTTCCTGAAGCGCAACGAGGGCGTGGACCACTACGACCGCGGCACCCGGTTCAATCCGCTGGCAGTGCGCGGGAGCTGACTTGCCGGGGGCTACCGGGGCTGGTAGTGGGTGAGTTGGGCGCGGTCGCGGAGCCGGCGGCGGCCGGCCTCAATTGAGCTCACCTCGCCGGCGGCGACCGCCTGCAGCAGCAGGTTGCCGAGGGCGGTGGCCTCGACCGGCCCGGCGTGCACGGCGCAGCCGCAGGCGTCGGCGGTGAGCTGACACAGCAGGCCGTTGCGGCTGCCGCCGCCGATAACGTGGACGTGACGGTAGCGGGCGCCGGTAATCTCGGTCAGTTGCCGCACCGCGGCGGCGTAGGTGCGGGCCAGACTTTCCAGCACTCCGCGCACCGTGGCGCCCGGTCCGGCGGGCACCGGCTGGCCGGTTTCGCGGCACCAGGCGGCGATGCGGTCGGCCATGCCGTCGCCGGGCAATCCCGGCTTGAAGAACCGTTCCGCGCTCGGGTCAATCGAAAATGACGCCGGTCCGGCCGCCTCCGCCAGCGCGGTAAGCTCACCGTACTCGAAGCGGCGTCCTTCGGCCGCCCACTGCCGCCGGCACTCCTGCACGATCCACAGCCCCATGATGTTCTTGAGGAAGCGGATGCCGCCGTCGGCGCCGCCCTCGTTGGTAAAGTTGTGCGCGAAGCTCAGGTCGCTGATGATCGGCTGCGGCGACTCGATGCCGAGCAGCGACCAGGTGCCGGAACTGAGGTAGACCGATTCCTCCGGCGCGGCCATCGGCGCCGCCACCACCGCGCTGGCGGTGTCGTGGCAGGGCGGCAGCACGACGTGCAGGTTGCCGCCGAGCTCCGCGGCCACCCCCGGCAGCAACCCGCCGATTTCGGTGCCGGGCATCACCGGCTCGCTGAACAGCGCGTCCGGCAGGCCTACCGCGTCCAGCACGCGCCGTGACCAGGTTGCGGTGCGCGGATTGCGGAGCTGGGTGGTGCTGGCGTTGGTGAACTCGTTCACCTGCGCGCCGGTGAGCCAGTAGTGGAGCAGGTCGGGCAGGGTCAGCAGCCGGCGCGCGCAGTCCAACAGACCGGGCTGGCGTTGGCGCTGGGCGTAGAGCTGGTACAAGGTGTTGAAGGGCATGGTCTGAATGCCGGTCTCGGCGTACAGGGCGCGCCGCGAAATGAGTCCGTCCACCGCTTCGGGAGCGCCGTCGGTGCGCGCGTCGCGGTAGTGGCAGGGCAGCCCCAGCAGCGCCCCGGAACCATCCAGCAGCCCGTAGTCGACTCCCCAGGTGTCGATCCCGACGCTGACCGGAGCGTGCTTCAGCCCGGCCCGGATTCCCGCCTTGACCTGTTGATACAGCTCCGGGACGTTCCAATGCAGGCTGTCGCCGAGCCGTACCGGCACGTTGGGGAAGCGGTGCACCACCTCGAAGCCGTCCAAGTTGCCGGCAATGACCCGTCCACTCTCCGCCCCCAGATCGACCGCCAGGAAGGTGCGCCGCGCCATCTTCAGGCCGCCTCGTCGTCCCAGTGGCCACGGCGCACGGCCTCGCGGATGCGCGCCAGCGCCGCGCTCTGCCCCAGCTCCGTGAGGCGGCGGGCGGCGGCGGGCGCCGGCGGCGGCAGGCGGCCGACCGCGGCAAAGAAGCGGTTGCGCTGCTCGCGGCGCGGAAACTCGGCCTGCGCCGCGGCGCCGCAGTAGGGAAATCCGGCGTAGCGCGCCAGCGTGGTGTGGCCGACCATCACCTCGGCGCCGCTCACGAACGCGCTGCGGTAGGGGGCCAGCTCGGGGCTGTCCAGGTCGTCCCAGTCGGGCAGGCCGTCGGCGTTCATCTCGGTACCGGCGTTGACCGGCAGCGCCCGCCGCGCCGCCTCCGCCATCAGCGCCTGCAGGTGAGCGGGATCGACCACCAGTTCCGGCACCACGTTTACCGCCGCGGCGCCGCGCGCTTCCAGCGCTTCCAGCCACGCCGCGGGGTCGGCCTCACCGGCGCTGGCGCCGTCGCGCCAGGCCGCCATCGGGATGGCGCCGGCGTCCCGTACCCAGGCGAAGAACGCGCCCAGCTCCGGGAACGCCGCCGGCCCCGGCTGCTGATACGCCACCCCGCCATGCTTGATCAGGCGCCGCCTGATCAGTTCTTCCAGGCGCCCGCGGGAGAGGGCGGCGACCGCCGGCGCCGGCTGTTCGAGCACCTCGCCCCAGAACGCCGCCCGCTCCGCGGCGTCCGGGAACGCCTGCCGGGCGCGGCCCACGTAGGCGCGCACGACGTGGCGTTCGGTGGGGCTGCGGCGCGGGGTCAGGCCGGCCACCTCCTCCTCGTAGCGCACCGCGATCTCCGGCAGGTGCTCGTTGATGCGCGCCACCACCGCGGCGTTGCGCCCGGCGGCGCGGCGGCGGAGCTGCCTGGCCATCGGGAAGCCGGCGCTGTCGGGCCGCGGCGTGCGCGGGAATCCCGCTCCCATCACGTAACAGATCCCCGGCTCGCCCGGCGAGTTGGTTTCCACCGCGGCGAACTCCGGCGCGTAGACGCGGGTCTCCAGGTGGGAGGCGCCGCGCAGGCCGAGCAGCGTGGCGGCTTCCAGAAACTCGTCGGCCGCGTCGAGCACGTCGAAGTCGCAGGTCGCGGCGGCGTACAGGCCCCACTCGCGCGCCTGCACGGCGAGGTGGCTGGGCGAGAAGCCGGCGGCGTTGAACGAGAAGAAGGTGTGCAGGTGCATGTTCACCGGCGCGCCGGCGCCGGGCGCTACCGGCGGGCGCGCCGCGGCGGCGTGGGAGAGCAGAGCGGCGCGGCGCTCCGCGCCGTCGAACGAGTCAAGACTCACGCCGCCAGTATACGGGCCGGCCGCGGCCCGGTCAGCCGGCTGCTTGCGTTTTGTGGCGCGGGTGCGTATCATCCGTTGACACTTGGAACGCGACGACGACTTAACCTCCGGTGTTCGACGGCGGCGCGACGTGCGCCGGGGCTGACGGGCGCCTGTGCTGCTGCTGATACTGCTCCTCGCGGGCACGCTCGGATTTTCGTTTCTGTGCTCGATTCTCGAGGCCGTGATCCTGAGCGTGACCCCCAGCTACGTGGTCGCGGAGAGCAAGCGCCGGCCCCGCACCGGCCGCCTGCTGGCCGGCTACAAGAGCGACGCGCAACGCCCGCTGGCCGCCATTCTCGCCCTGAACACCATTGCCAACACCGCCGGCGCTACCGGCGTGGGCGCGCAGGCGCTGGCGCTGTTCGGCAGCGCCTCGGTGGGCGTCGTCTCCGCGGCGCTGACCCTGCTGGTCCTGTTCCTCTCCGAGATCATTCCCAAGACCATCGGCGCCACCCACTGGCGCGCGCTGGCGCCATTGGCGACCCGCGTTACCCAGTGGCTGATCTACGGCATGGCCCCCTTCGTGTGGGCCGGCGGCATACTGCGCCTCCTGCTGCAGCGCGGGCAGCGCCCGGCCCGGCTGAGCAAGGAAGAGCTGGACGCCATCGCCGAACTTGGCCGGCAGGCCGGGGTGGTGCGGGACAGCGAGTCGCGGGTGCTGCGCAACGTGATTCGCTTCGGTTCGTTGCGGGTACGGGAGATCATGACACCGCGCACGGTGGTGGTGGCGTTTGCCGAGCAGACCACGGTGCGGGAGGCGCTCGGCGACGACCTGGGGCTGCGCTTCTCGCGCATTCCGGTATTCGCCGACAACATCGACGCGGTGACCGGCTACGTGCTCAAGAGCGATCTGCTGCTGAGCGCGGCCCGGGGGCGCAACGAGCAGCCGCTGGCGGAGATGAGGCGCGACATCAGCGTGGTGCCGGATACCCAGCCGCTGCGCGACCTGTTCACCAGCTTCCTGGATCAGCGCGCGCACATCGCGGTGCTGGTGGATCAGTACGGCGGCACCGCCGGGATCGTGACCATGGAAGACGTGGTGGAGTCGTTTCTCGGCAGCGAGATCGTGGACGAGTCGGACGTGGAGATCGACATGCAAAAGCTGGCCACCCGCCTCGGGCGGCGGCGCGCGCGGGAGTTGGGGATGACCGACGCGCCGGCGCCGGGCAACCCTCCACGGGCAGCCCCGCCACGGGAACCGGAGGGCGCCTGACCCGCGGCCGGCGCGCCCCGCCGGCGCGCGGCCTCAGCCGTACAGCGGCCCGAAGTTGGCGCAGGCGCGGTAATCGGCGCCGTAGCCGGCGCCCGGCCCGAACAGACTCCACGCCTTGGGCCGAAACACCCGCTCGGCCGCCACGTTGTGCATGCACACCGGGATGCGCAGGATCGACGCCAGGGTCAACAGCGCGTCTCCCACGTGGCCGTAAGTGATCACGCAGTGATTGGCCCCCCAGTTGTCCATCACCGCGTAGGGGTCGGCGAACACTCCCTCCCCGGTGAGGTTGGGCGCAAACCAGGTAGTGGGCCAGGTGGGATTGGTGCGCTCGATCAGCGGCCGGCTGACTTCCGGCGGCAGCGTTACGGTGTAGCCCTCGGCAATCTGCAGCGCCGGTCCCAGACCCGCCGCCAGGTTGACGCGCGAGATGGTGACCGGCATGCCGCCGGCGGTCTCGAACTCGGTGGAGTAGCCGCCGCCGCGAAAGTACTCCAGCACCGCGGGGCAGAAACGGGTGGCGGCCAGGCACGCCTCCGCCTCGGCCGCGGAAATCTCCCAGTAGGGCTTCATCGCCGGCTCCCCGCCGCGCTGCTGGCGCCCGCTGCCGTCCAGGGCAGCGGAGCCGGAGTTGATCAGGTGCAACACGCCGTGCTCCGCCCGGCCCTGCAGGCGGCGGCCGGTGACGCGCTCCACCGCGGCCGGGCTCCAGTAGGTGCGCACGTCGGCGAACACCTGGGCGCTGCCGGTGAGCAGATGGCCGAACAGCATGGTGATGCCGTTCAGGTAGTCGTTTTCGGTAGCCAGCAGGTAGGGCTGGCGGATGCCGTTCCAGTCGAACGAGGTGTTGAGCAGCGTCTCCAGCAGGTCGCCGTTGGGAAAGTGATCGGTCCATTGGCGCTGCCCCTGGAAGCCGGCCGCGAGGGCGTTGTGGCCCAGCGCTTCCTCGCCGAAGCCGGCGTCGGCCAGCCGCGGGTTGCCCACCATCAGGTCGCGCCCGATGAGCGCCATCTTGAGACAGTAGTCCCAGTCCGCGGCCTGGCGCTCCGCCGGCAGCCGCTGCGGCGCGGGGTTGGGGTCGGGGCCGCGCCGGCAGTAGCGGGCGGCCCACTCCTGCGCCCGGGCCAGATCCTCGGAATCGTAGATGCCCTCCTCGATGCGCCGCACGAACTCGGTCATGTCCACCATCTCGTAGCGCATGCCGAGGTAGCGCTCCAAGAACCCCGGCTCGACGATGGAGCCGCCGATGCCCATCGAGACGCCGCCCATCGCCAGATAGGAGGTGCCGTTCATGGTGGCGGCCGCCACGCCGGCGCGCACGAAGGCGAGGATCTTGGCGCGCACGTCCTCCGGGACGGCGGCGTCGTCGGCGTCCTGCACGTCGCGGCCGTAGATGCCGAACGCCGGCACGCCCTTCTGCGCGTGCGCGGCCAGCACCGCGGCCAGGTACACCGCGCCGGGCCGCTCGGTGCCGTTGAAGCCCCACACCGCCTTGGGCAGCAGCGGGTCCATGTCCATGGTCTCGGCGCCGTAGCACCAGCAGGGGGTGACCGTGAGCGACACGCCCACCCCGGCGCGCCGGAACTGCTCCGCGCAGGCGGCCGCTTCCGCGGCGCCGCCGATGCAGGTATCGGCCACCACGCACTCGACCGGCAACCCGCAGGCATGGCGCACCTGTTCGGTTATCAGGGCCGCCACGCGCCGCGCCTGGCGCATGGTGACCGCTTCCAGCGACTCGCGCACGCCCTTGCGCCGGCCGTCGATCGCCGGGCGGATGCCGACGCGGGGTAGCGGGGTGGTGAGGCGGTGGGTCGGTGCCGCGGTGCTCCAGTCGAATGCCATGCCCGTCAGTCTAACGTTGCGCCGGCAGTTGACAAGTGGCGCGCCGCGCCGGGGCGCCGTGCGCGCTCCCCGGTGCCTCGTATCGCAAGGCGCTTGCCTATGTTTCGATTCGCGTGCTATTTTGGCCGCGCATGTTGCAGACGCCGACGCGCGCCCCGGCGCAGGCTGCGGAGACCTGGGATTCATGGAGACTCTGATCAGCGCCCTGCCGGGAAACGTCCGGTGAACGGTACCGCAGGGCTCCACGTCGGCATCATCATGGATGGCAACGGCCGCTGGGCCGCGCGCCAGGGGATGAGCCGCTACCGCGGCCATCGCGCCGGGATGCGGGTGGCTCACGACTGCATGCGCGCCGCGCCCGATTGCGGCGTGCGGGTCCTTACCCTGTACGCGTTCTCGGCCAACAACTGGCAGCGGCCGGCGCGGGAAGTCAGGCTGCTGATGCGGCTGTTCGAGCGCCACCTGTACGAAGAAATCGACGAGTGCATGGAGACCGGCGTGCGAGTCCAGGTTATCGGGCGGCGCGACCGGCTGGGAACGCGGTTGTGCAACGCCATTGACGCCGCCGAGCGGGCTACCCGAGACGGCCGGCGCCTGCTGCTGCGCATCGCCATCGACTACTCGGCGCGGGAGGCCATTATGGCCGCCGCTGAGCGCCTCTCCGAGTTGGCCTCCGGCGACGACCGGGAGCGCTGCACGGCCTTTGGCCGGCTGGTGGCGAGCCAGGCGTGCGAGTGTTCGGTGCAGGACGTGGACCTGATCATCCGTACCGGCGGCGAGCAGCGGTTGAGCGACTTCCTGCTGTGGGAGGGGGCCTACGCCGAGTTGTACTTCACCGCGGTGATGTGGCCCGACTTCAGCCGCCGGGAATTGCAGCAGGCGATCCACGAATTCCACCGTCGCGAGCGGCGCTTCGGCGGCGTGCCGGCGACCGGGTCCGCCGCCAGGCGCGCCGCGGCCGGGGCGCCGAAGACCGCGGCGGGGGGCAGGGGCCGGCGGGGCAGTGCCGGCGGAGCGGTGCCGGCCGCGGTGCCGGCGGCGGCGACGGGAACGCCCGCGGCGTCGGGCATCGCGGCGCCGGCTGCGCGCACCGCCGTTTCCGCGGCTGCCGGGACCGGGGGACGCGGCCGGCTTGACGCGGATTCGCGGGCGCCGCTATGTTAGCGGCATGCCGTACGACCCCGTGCTCGTGCAACCGATGCGTAACGAGCTCACCGCGGCGGGCATCGAAGAGCTGTTGACCGCCGAAGCCGTGGATCGCTTCATGGCCGACAAGACCGGTTCCGCCATGATCGTCGTCAATTCCGTATGTGGCTGCGCCGCCGGCAGCGCGCGCCCCGGTATCAAGCTGGCGTTGCGCCACGAGGTGACTCCGCAGCGGGTCGCCACCGTGTTTGCCGGGCAGGACTTGGAGGCTACCGCCACCGCCCGCGGTTACCTTCCGCATATCCCGCCGAGCAGCCCGTCGGTCGCGCTGTTTCGCGACGGCGAGTTGGTGTTCATGTATCCGCGCCACATGATCGAGGGGCGGCCGCCGCAGGCGATCGCGTCCGATCTCATTGCAGCGTTCGACGAGCACTTGGCCGCCTGACCGGCGTCAACGTGCCCCAATGAGGCACTCCAATCACACTGACAAGGGCGAGTTGCACGGGATCACCGTAGTGGTGGATACCGTCGGCCCCGAACTCTACGTCGGCCGCTTCTTTGAGCAGCGGAGCGACGGAATCGTACTGCTCGACGTCGCGCGCCACGTCGCGGGCGGCGGCGCGCCGTCGAAGGAAGAGTACGTGCGCGCCGCGGCCCGGTTCGGCCAGTGGAAGGAGCTTGACCGGGTGGTAGTGCCGTTGCCGGAGGTGCGTTCGGTGAGCCGCCTGGCCGACGTCACCGCCAACTCCGGCGCCTAGCCGCCGCCGGTGAACCTGGTGCTGCTCGGCGCGGCCCTGCTCATAGTCGCCGCCTGCTCGCGCGAGCCGCGCGTGCGCGAGTACGACGAGGTGGTGATCAAGCCCTCGCCGGTGGAGGCCGCCTTCGACGGTAGCGGCCCCGGCGCCGTTACCGCGCCGCTGGCGTGGCAGACGCCTCCGGGGTGGCAGGCGCTGCCGGGCGACGGGATTCGCTTGGCGGCGTTCCGGCTGGAACGGGATGGCCGGCGCGCGGAAACCACGGTGGTGATGCTGGGGGGCGCCGCGGGCGGCGTGGAGGCCAACGTGGTGCGTTGGCTTGATCAGCTCGGGCTGCAGCTCGCGGGCGACGAACTGGCGCAGTTTCTGGCCGCCGGCGCGCCGGTGGCGACCCGCGGCGGGTTGCGCCTGACGGTGTACGACTTTACCCGGCTGACCGCGGGCGGCGGTGAATCGATGCTGGCGGCGGTGGGGCCGGCGCTGGACCAGACCCTGTTCGTCAAGATGTCCGGGGACGGCGCTTTGGTCGCCGCCGCCCGCAACGACTTTCTGGACCTGATCGGCAGCCTGCAACTCGCCGCGGCGAGTACTTCCTGAGAGCCGCGTGTTAGCGGACGCGATCAGACGCTACCCGCTGGTGCGCCTGCTGATCGACCTGCGGGTCACGGTGGCGTGTCTGCTGCTGCTGTTCCTGCTCACCGCCCTGGGCACCCTGCATCAGATCCCCAACGGCATCTACGCCGCGCAAAAGACCTACTTCGAGTCCTTCTTTACCCTGGCGGCCGGGTTCATACCGCTGCCGGGCGCGCAGCTCGTACTCTGGGTGCTGTTCGTCAATCTCGTGGCCGCCACCATCTACCGCTTTTCTTTTCGGGTGAAGCGGATCGGTATCCTGATCATTCACGGCGGCCTGTTCGCGCTCTTCTTCGGCATGTTCTTTACCCAGTACTTCGCGCAGGAGTCGTTCCTGTCGCTGCTGGAAGGGGAGGGCGGCAACGTGACCACCGACTACTTCGATTGGGAGGTGGCGGTGTGGGACGCGAGCGCGGAGACGCGGCAAGTGGCGGCGGTGGACGCCGGCGCCCTGGCCGCCGGCCGCAGCGTGCCCATTCCGCGCTACGGCGTGGAGCTGCGCCCGCAACGCTACTTTCGCAACGCCCGCGCCTTTACCCGCGCCCCCGGCGAACCGGTGCGCCGGATCAACGGTTCCGGCATCGGTAGCCTGGAGGAGGCCAAGGCCTCGCCCGACCCCCAGGACAACTTCCCCGGCCTGCTATTGGATCTGCACCACGCCGGCGGCAGCGCGGAGGTGCTGCTCTACGGCAGCGACTTGGCGCCGGCGGTGGTGCCGGCGGGAGCGCGGCAGCTGGCCGTGACCCTGCGGCGCACGCGCTACCCGATGCCGATGATCCTCACCCTGGACGACTTCCGCGCCGAATTCCACCCCAACTCGGACACCCCGCGCAGCTTCGAGAGCGACGTGACCCTGCGCACGCCGGAATTGACCCGTAGCGCCCGCATCTCGATGAATCACCCGTTGCGGCACGCAGGCTACACCTTCTACCAGGCCTCCTACGCCATCGACGCCACCGGGCAGGAGACCTCTACCCTGGCGGTGGTGCGCAACCGCAGCCGCGTGGTGCCCTACGTCGGCACGCTGGTGGTGGGGCTCGGGCTTGCCGTGCACTTTATCCAGACCCTGGCGCTGCGCCGGCGCGGGCGGCGCGGCGCGCGTGGCGCCGCCCGCGGCGGGGGAGCCGATGCCGGGTAGCCGCGGCGCGCGCCCGGCGGCCCGCGCGCCGCGCGTGGGCGCCCTGCTGGCCGCGCTGCTGGTGGCCGCTGCCGGCGCCGCCCAGGAAGCGCCCGCGCCGGGGGCGGCGCTCGACCCCGCCGCGGCCAGCTTCGCGCCGGGCGAACTGCGGGTTGCCGACCTGGGCCCACTGCAGCGCTTCGTGGTGGTGGAGGGAGGCCGCCCGATGCCGCTGGACAGTTACGCGCGCATCACCCTGCTGCGCCTGTCGGGGCGTCGCAGCCTGGACCGCCGCCCGGCGATCGAGTGGTTGGCGCGGGTACTGTTCACCCCCAACGAGACCCACGAGGACGAGATCTTTCTGGTGGACAATCCGGAAGTGCTGGACGCCATGGGCCTGGCGGCGCGCGGCCGCGGCCGCTACAGCCTGAGCTTCCTGCTGCCCGGCGCGCCGGAGTTGGAACGGCTGGCGCAGGAAGCGGCGCTGATCAGCGAGGAGAGCCGCACCTCGGTCGAGCGCGAGATCCTGCGCCTGTGGAACAACGTCGGTCTCTTCGCCAACCTTTTGTCGTCGTTCGCGTTTACCTACCCGCACCGCGACTTTCAGGTGGACGATGCGGGCGTGGCGGAGCTGCTGGGGCTGCCCGGCGCCGGCACTTACAGTTATCTGGACGTCGCCCTGCGGCGCGGCGAGCTGCGCGCGGCGGCCACCGCCGCCGGCGCCGCCCACGCCGCCAGCGGGGCGTTCGGCCGCAGCGACGGATTGTTACTGCGCCTCAGCCAGGCGCTGGCGGCGTGGCAGGGCAACTTCACCGGCGTGCCGCTGCCGATCATTCCGCTTGCCGGCGCCGGCGCCGGTGACGCGCGTTGGCTCTCCCCCTGGGAGGCGCTCGACGGACAGCAGACCGCCGGCCTCGGCGCGGCGCAACTGCAGGCGCTGGAGACCGAGCTGCTGGCGTTGCGCGACCTGCAGGTGGCGTACCTGGAGGGCCGCGGGGTGCGCTTCGGATTGGCCGCGCGCCAGTTTACCGATTCGGTGCAACGCCGCCTCGGCTCGGAACTGGACCTCAAGGACCCGCGGCTGGAAATTCTCTACAACCGGGCCAACCCCTACCTGGCGGCGCGCCTGGCCTACGGCGCCGGGCTGCTGCTGCTGGCGCTGTCGTTCCTCGGCCTGCGCACCTGGCTCTACCGGGCCAGCCTGTTGCTGCTGGTGCTCGGCTTCATCCCCCATACCTTCGGTCTGGTGTTGCGCATGCTGATCACCGACCGGCCGCCGGTCACCAACCTGTTCGAGACCTTCGTGTTCGTGGGCTGGGGCGCGGTGGCGTGCGGGGTGGTGATGGAGTACCTGCGCAAGCGCTACCTCGGCGTGTTCTGCGGGCTGGCCGGCGGCTTCGTGTTCTTCCTCCTGTCGGGCAAGTTCTCCGCCGAGGGCGACACCATGCCGGTGCTGCAGGCGGTGCTGGACACCAACTTCTGGCTCTCCACGCACGTAACCGTAATCACCACCGGCTACATGGCCTGCTGCGTGGCGGGGCTGATCGGCCACGTCTACATGGTGCAGGCGGTGTTGCAGGGGCGGCGCGGCGGCGCAGACCCTGCGGCCGCGGGACGGCTGGCGCATACCTACCGGACGCTGTTCGGCACGCTGGCCCTGGGCCTGACCTTTTCGTTCGTGGGCACCATGCTCGGCGGGATCTGGGCCGACCAGTCGTGGGGCCGCTTCTGGGGCTGGGACCCGAAGGAAAACGGCGCCCTGCTCATCGTGCTGTGGTGCGCGGTGCTGTTCCACGCCAAGCTGGGCAAGATGATCGGACCATTCGGGATGGCGGCGGGCGCCGCGCTGCTGATCATCGTGGTGATGATGGCGTGGTTCGGGATCAACGCCCTGGGGGTCGGCCTGCATTCCTACGGCTTTACCGACGGCGTGCTGCTGGGGCTCGGCGCCTACGGCGCGGCGCAGATCGCGTTCGTGGCGGCGATCGGCAGTTGGTACCGGCGCCAGCGGCGCCGCGGGGGTCGGCCGCCGGCAGCCCCCCCTTCGGGCGCGGCAGCCGCGCCGGCCGTACCGGTCAACGGCGCGGCCCCGGCAGCGCCCCGGGCCGCGGAACCGGCGCCGGCAGCGGCCGCGGCGGGCGCGGGGCGATGAGCGGGCCGCGGCCAGCACGCGGCACCATGCCCTTCCTGCAGCACGCCGCCGAGTTGCGGCGGCGACTGCTCACCTCCCTGGCCGCGGTGTTGCTGGCGGCGATCGGCTGCTACCTGTTCTACGAGCCGGTGCTGGCGGTGCTGCTGCGGCCGCTGCAGGCGCTGCCCGGCACCGCCGCGGCCGCGGAACCGGACCTCGGCGATGCGTATCTGTTCATCAACACTATCTTCGAGGGCTTTCTGGTGCGCGTGAAGGTGGCGCTGATCGCCGGCGCCGTGCTGTCGCTGCCGGTCCACCTCTACAACGTGGTGCGCTTCATCTTTCCCGGCCTCACCGGGCGCGAACGGCGCGCGGTCACGGCCACGCTGGCGGCGTCGTTCGTGTTGTTGCTGGCGGGCTTTCTGTACAGCTACTACAGCGTGATACCGCTCTCGGTGCGGTTTCTGGTGAGTGGCGGGTTCATTCCGCCCGGCGTCGGCCTGCTGCTCAACTTCCAGCGCAACGTGTTTTTCGTGTTCCAGTTCCTGCTGGTGTTTCTGCTGGTGTTCCAGATTCCGATCCTGCTGGTGGTGCTGATGATGACCGGGGTGGTGACCCGGCGGGCGCTGCTGCGCGCCAGCCGCTACGCGGTGGTCCTGATCTTCGCGCTGGCGGCGGTGGTCACGCCGCCGGACGTGGTGTCGCAGGTGAGCCTGGCGGTGCCGATGGTGGGTATGTTCTTTCTGTCGATCCTGGTTGCCAGGCTGCTCGGCTTCGGGGAGGAGTGATTGTTCGGCCTCGGCGTGTGGGAGATCGCCCTGATCTGCGTTGCCCTGCTGGTGTTCGTGCGCCCCGAGGAGTTGCCGCGGGTGATGCGCAAACTGGGTACGCTGTATGGTCGCGTTACCGGCTCGTCGCGCCGTATCATGCGGCAACTCCAGTTCCCCGAAGGGCCGGACGACGACCCGGCGCGCGACGATCCCGGGTACAGCATCGCGGCCGACGGCGGCCGGGAGGCGGGCGGCGCGGGCCGCTCGGGTAGTTCGGAGGACGCAAAGGCGCGTAAGGAGGAGTAAAGAGGATGTTACCTGGCGGTGCGGAGTGGATCATCATCGGAGGCGTAGTGCTGGTACTGTTCGGCGCTTCGGCCATTCCTCGCTTTGCGCGCTCCATCGGGCGCGCCAAGAAGGAGTTCGAGAAAGGACAGAGTGACGGCGCCCGCGAGGCGGCCGAGGAGCAACCGGCCGAGGCCGGCGAGGCGGCCGGGGAGCCGGCGGGCGGCGACCAGCCGCGCGGCTGACCCGGCGGGGTGCCGGCTTTTGGCGCGGCTCGCGGCGGCGCCCGGATTCCTGCGGCCGGCTGTTCTCGCGGGTGCAGGTTGAGCCGGCCCGGGCGGCTGCGCCGGATTCCGCGGCCAGCGAAAACGGCGGCGGGGCGGGCTCAGCCGGCCTGATCCAACTGCCGCCGTACCGCGTCGAGCACGTGGTGGGCGGCCTGCTCCTTCTCCATTGGGGGTAAGCGCACCGTCGCCGCGCCGGGAGCGAGCAGCAGCAGTTCGTTGCGGTCGGAACCGAATACGCTGCCGCCGGCGCCGTCGGTCACCGGGTTGGCGGCGATCAGGTCGACCCCTTTCTGTTCCAGCTTGCGGCGCGCGAACTGCTCCAGGTTCTCGGTTTCGGCGGCGAAGGCGACGATAACGCGCGGTCCGCGCGGGTGTTCGGCGGTACGCCGTTGCCGCGCCGCGGCGGCCACGATGTCGTCGTTGCGCTCCAGCTCCAGACGTTGCCGTCCGCCGGTGGCCTCCTTCTTGATCTTGTGCGCGGCCGTTGCGGCCGGGCGGTAGTCGGCCACCGCCGCCGCCATCAGCAGCACGTCGTGGGACGCCAGGCGCTCGTTGACCGCGGCCTGCATCTCGGCCGCGGACTCCACCGCCGAGATGCGGATCCCGGCGCGGTCGGGAGGCGCTTCCGCGGTGGTGATCAGCGTCACCTGCGCGCCGCGGTCGCGCGCCGCCCGCGCCAGGGCGAGGCCCATCTTGCCGCTCGAACGGTTGCTCAGCACGCGCACCGGATCGAGCGCTTCGCGGGTACCGCCGGCCGTTACGAGGCAGCGCACCCCGGCCAGGTCGCCGCTCCGCCCCAGGAGCGCGCGCACGTGACCGAGCAGCGCCTCCGGCTCCGCCATCCGCCCCGGACCGCCGGCGCCGGAGGCGTGGCGCCCGCGGTCCGGGCCGGCGAACGCCACGCCGTCCGCGCGCAACCGCGCGGCGTTGCGTTGAGTGGCGGGATGGCGCCACATCTCCGCCTCCATCGCCGGCGCCACCAGGACCGGCGCGCGCGTCCCCAGCACCGTGAGCGCGAGCAGGTCGTCGGCGAGCCCGTGCGCCAACCGCGCCAGGGTGTGGGCGGTGGCCGGTGCTACCACGATCAGGTCGGCGGCGGCGGCCAGCTCCACGTGCGGGAGGCCGCGGTCGGCAAACAGGTCGGCGTGCACGGCGCCCGGCGTGAGCCCCGCGAAGGTGGCCGGCGTGACGAAGCGGGTTGCGGACGCAGTGAGGATTACGTCGACGCGGGCGCCGCCGCGCACCAGCAGGCTCACCAGGGTGGCCGCCTTGTAGGCGGCGATGCTGCCGGTGACGCCGACCACTACCCGCGCGCCCGGCAGCACGCCGCGGCGTGCGGTCGCCGCGCTCACGCGATCGCCGCCGCCGGCTGCGGCTGGTTGAGCTGGTACACGAGCTGCAGGCCCTTCAGGGTAATCCACGGATCGACGTGCTCCACCACGTCGGTCTCGGCGGCAATTACCGCGGCCAGGCCGCCGGTGCCGATTACCTGCAGGCCCGGCCCCAACTCGGCGCGGAAGCGGGCGACCATGCCCTCCACCAGCGCCACGTAGCCGAACATCAACCCCGACTGCATGGCATGCACGGTATTGCGCCCGATGGCCGCCGGCGGCGGGCGCAGCTCGACGCGCGGCAGGCGCGCGGTGCGGCCGGCCAACGCCTGCAGCGCGATCTCCAGGCCGGGAGCGATGGCGCCGCCGACGTATTCGCCGGCCGCGTTGACCGCGTCGAAGGTGGTGCCGGTGCCGAAGTCGATGATGCAGGCGGGAGCGCCATAGTAGCGGCACGCCGCGGCGGCGTTGCACACGCGGTCGGCGCCGACGTCGCGCGGGCTGTCGTAGCGCACCTTCACCCCCGTCTTTACGCCGGCGTCGATCACCAGTGGCCGGCAGCGGAACGTGCCCCATGCCAGTTCCGCGAAGGCGGGGGTCAGCGGCGGCACCACGCTGGCCAGCGCCACGCCGTCGATGATCGCCGGATCGAGGCCCGCGCCGGCGAACATCCCGGCGATCAGGACGCCGTATTCGTCGGCGGTGGCCGCGGTGCGGGTGTGGATGCGCCAGCTTGCCCGCAACGTGTCCCCCTCGAACACGCCGAGCACGACGTTGCTGTTGCCCACGTCGATGCCGAGGAGCATCAGCCCGCCGCCTCTTGCGCCGCGCCTGCGGCGGTGGGTTGGAGTTCGCCGGCGGTTGCCGGCGCGGGCGGGGCGGCGGCCCTGTTGCCAGTGGCGCCGGATGAGCGGTCGCTGGCTGCCCCGTTGCCCGCGGCGGCGGGGGGGCGCGGCTGCGGAAGATCCGCGAGGTCGTCGGGCAGCAGCAGATTGTCGATGAGCCGTACCCCGTCCACGCGGGCGGCCAGCGAGAGTAGCGCGCGGCCGGTGGTGGCAGCGGCGGGCAGCTCCTGCAGGGTTTCGGGGTCAGCCATGCTGAGGTACTCCGGCGTCACGCCGGCCGCGTCGATAGGGGCGCGCGCCTGCCGCAGCAGGACTTCGCGCCGGCGCTCGCCCGCTTGCCAGCAGCGCCCCGCGGCCACCAGCCCCCGGTAGAGGCAGGCCGCGCGCCGGCGGGCGGCGCCGTGGAGCATGGCGTTGCGCGAGCTGAGGGCCAGCCCGTCGGCGGCGCGCACCGTAGGGCAGCCGACGATGGCGACCGGCAGGCCGAAGTCCGCCACCAGCCGGCGCACGACCGCCAGTTGCTGGGCGTCCTTGCGCCCGAAGTAGGCGCGCTGCGGTTGAAACAGCAACAGCAGCTTGGTCACCACCGTGGCAACCCCCGAGAAGTGGCCGCGGCGCGCCGCGCCTTCCAGCGGCTGCGACAGCTCGCGCACCTCGACGAAGGTCTGGTAGCCCGGCGGGTACACCTCTTCCGGCGGCGGGGTCCACACCAGATCCACCTTCAGCTCGGCGAGCAGGGCAAGGTCGCGCTCCAGGTCGCGGGGGTAGGCGGTGAGATCGGCGCGGTCGTCGAACTGGGCGGGATTGACGAAGATGCTCGCCGCGGTGTGCGCGCACTCGCGCGTGCTGCGCCGAACCAGGGCGGCGTGCCCGCCGTGCAGGGCCCCCATGGTGGGTATCAGGCCCACGCTGCCGGTCAACTCGGCCCGGGCGGCGCGCACCTCGGCGGCGCCGGTGACCACCCGCATCGTCAGCCTCCGCCCGCCGGCGCGGGGCTGCCCGCCGGGCCCGGCGCCGCGCCGGCGCCGGCCGCCAGCCGCGCGCGGAACGCGGCCAACTCGGTGCGCTCCATCAGGTAGGAGTGGGCGCGGTCGGGGAAGGTTCCGTCGCGCACTTCGGCGCAGTAGCGGGCCAGCGCGGCGTCGATCTGCGCGCCGACGTCGGCGTATTGCTTGACGTAGCGCGGCGCGGTGGCGGTGTGCATGCCGATCACCTCGTGGTAGATCAACACTTGGCCGTCGCAGCCGGCGCCGGCGCCGATGCCGATGGTCGCCACCGGCACGCGGCGGGTAATCTCGGCGGCGATCTTGCGCGGCACCGCTTCCACCACCAGGGCAAAGCAGCCGGCCGCGGCCACCGCCGCGGCGGCGCGGACGAGGCGTTCGGCGGCCGCGGCGGTGCGGCCCTGCACGCGGTAGCCGCCGGTCAGGTGCTCGGATTGCGGTTCCAACCCGACGTGGCCCATCACCGGGATGCCCGCGGCGACGATGGCGGCGATGGCCGCGGCCCGTTCCTCTCCGCCCTCCAGCTTGACCGCGGCGCAGCCCCCTTCCTTGATCAGGCGCACCGCGTTGGCGACCGCCTGCGCCGCGCCGCTCTCGTAGGAGCCGAACGGCAGGTCGCCGACCACCAGCGCCGCCGGCCGCGCGCGCGTGACGGCGCGGCAGTGGTGGAGCATCTCCTCCATCGTGACCGGCACCGTGCTGGGATAGCCGAGCATGAACGGCCCGAGGCTGTCGCCCACCAGGATCAGGTCCACTCCGGCGCGGTCCGCAAACCGCGCGCTGTAGTAGTCGTAGGCGGTGATCATCGTCAGGCGCGGCGCGGCGCCCGCGCGTTTGGTGATCTGTCGGATCGTGACCTTGTCGCGTTCCACGGCGGTTCCTCGGTCCTGCGGTCAAGCATACGGGACACCCGACGTATCGATTATCGGCAGTGGGCGCGCAGTCACGCCGCGGCTGATTGGAGGTGGGGCAAGCACGGGGGCTGGTGGCGCTGCATCCGCGTCGTCCCGGTTATCTCCAATCCAGGCAACGGCAACACGCCGCATGCGGGCGTCGCACGGGTTCGACCTGTCGTTCACTGCCGCCGCTCCCGAAGTCGGCAGCCACCGGTCAGTGACCTCCCCAACCTAACCGCCGCCGCCGCCCGCTGTCAAACGGCCGCCGGTGTTTCGGCGGCTCGACGAACGAGCCGGGTGCGCGTATGCTGAATCCCGGCAGGTCGATCGAATGAGCACGTATCCGCCGATCCCCTACGGCTGGGCCGCGTTCGCGGCGATCCGCCGCGAACGCGCCTTGTACGTCGACATCCGCGAGGTGCGCGACGGCCTGCCGCGGTTGGGTATCCCCAACCGGACCGTGTGGCGGCTGGCGTGGAGCCGTATCCGCGGCGCTACGGCTGGGAGCTCGTCCGCGGCCTGAAGTGCATGCCGACCCGCCGGTTGAGACGGTCGATCTTCGCAAGCGCTACCGGAAGGGTCCCTGGGCCAACGACGGCATCACCCTTGCCGCGACGGCGGGCGAGATTCTCGGAATCGTCGGCCCGAGCAAGACCACCCTGATCCGGCAGATCACTACCGAACTGCGCCCCACCTCCGGCAAGGTGCGAGTGTTCGGTATTGACGCGGTGACTCGTCCCCACGAGGTCAAGCGGCTCATCGGGGTGATGCCGCAGGAAGCCGCGTTGTACTGGGGACTGCCCGTGCGCCATCACCTGCGCGTCTTCGCCCTGCTGCGGGGGCTGCCGCGGCGGGATGCCGCCCGCCGTTGCGCGGAATTGATCGCCGATTTGGGACTGCAAGAACACCGGTGCAAGAGCCCCGAGGCGCTGTCCGGCGGGCTGCGCCGGCGGGTGTTGCTGGGAATCGCCGCGGTCGCCGACTCTCCGTTGCTGATTCTCGACGAGCCGAGCGTCGGCCTGGATCCCGAGGCGCGTCGCCATCTTTGGGACCTGCTCCGCTCCTGGCGGGAGCGCGGAAAGACCGTCTTGTTGTCTACCCATTACATGGAGGAAGCGGAGGCGCTCTGTTCTCGTGTCGGCATTATTCAGGCCGGATCCTTGCGCGCGTTGGACACCATTGAGAACCTGCGTTCCGCGTTCGGTCACTCCTACAAGGTCACGTTTGCCTCCGCGACCGGCACCGAGACGATCTACGGAAACGACGACGCGGACCTCGTGCGGCAGGTGCGGCGCCGAAACGTCGATCAGTACAGCCTGTCCCGCACCACGCTTGAGGACGTTTACCTGGATCTGACTCGCGGGGGCGGCGCCTGATCGACCGCGGCCCGCGCAAGTTCCTCCGGGACGTGATCTGCGTCTTTCAGATCAGCGCCATCCCGGCGCTCCGGCACTGGTACGTTACGGTCCTGGTGGCGGCGCTGATTCCGGTGCCGTGGTTCTACGTCACCCGCGCCATCGCCGTGGAAGACGCGGAAGTGCTGCGCCGGCTGATGGCCGGGACCATGATCTTTGGCGTTGCCTTTTCGATTGGCATGTTCGTCGGACAGAATTGGGTAGGGCAGCGCTTTTCCGGCAGCCTGAAGTTGCTCGTCGCCATGCCGGTGTCGAAGGGAGCCTACATCGCCGGGTCTTTGCTGTACTCGACGGCGTCGGGTGCCGTCATCGTTCCCCTGCTGTTCGGCTTCGGCGTCCTGTCGGGGGTGCCGGCCACTCCGACCTGGGCGCTGCTGCCGCTTCTTGGGCTGGCGGTGTTGACCGTGGCCGGGCTGACCCTCTTCGTGGTGAGCTTCGCGCCCTCGATGCAGGCGGGCAACATGGCGACCGCCTTACTGTCCCTGCTGCTGGCGGCGCTGTCGCCGGTGTACTTCACCATGGAGCAGGCTCCGCTGCTGCTGAGGCTGCTGGGCTACGTCTCCCCGCTGCGCTACGTCTCCCCGCTGCGCTACGCCGCGGACGGCATCACCAAGTCCCTCGCCGGGCGCGCCGACGTAGGGTTTGAACTGGCGGTGCTGGCCGGCTACGCGCTGCTAACGATGGCCGCAGGAGCGTGGCGGCTGCCGTGGCGCGAAGATTGATCCGGGCTTCCGGGACCTACGAGGCCGGCGTCTGCGCGAACTTGTAGCCGTGGCCGCGCACCGTGACCAGGCGCCGCGGGTGGGTGGGATCGTGTTCCAGCTTCTCGCGCAGGTGGCGCATGTGGACGTCCACGGTGCGGTCGTAGCCAACCTCGACGTGGTAGCCCCACACCGCCTCCAGGATCTGGTCGCGGGTTACCGGGCGGTCGGGATTGGAGGTCAGGTAGCGCAGCAGGCGAAACTCGGTGGGGGTGAGATACACGTTGCGGCCGTCGCGGTACACCTGCAGCAGCTCCAGATCGATGGTCACGTCGTCGAAGGTGATCTTCTCGTTGCTGCTGCTCCGCGACAGCTCGCCGTAGGCGCGGCGCAGCAATGCGCGCACCCGCGACAGCAGCTCCCGCAACCGATACGGCTTGACCACGTAGTCGTCGGCGCCCACCTCGAAGCCGAGCACCTTATCCACTTCCTCGTCGCGCGCCGTGAGCATCAGGATCGGTTGCCGGTTGCCCTCCTGGCGCAGCTTCCGGCACAGCGCGAAGCCGGTGGTGTCGGGCAGGCGGATGTCGAGGATGATCAGGTGAGGCGACTCGCCGGCCACCAGCCGCTGCCCGCGCGCGCCATCCTCGGCCCACGCCACCGCGTATCCCTCCTGCTCCAGGGCGAAGGCCAATCCCTTGGCCACCGCCGGATCGTCTTCGATCAGGACGATCGTTTCGTCGCTCATCGGCCGCTGCCCGCCAGGGCGTCGCGCAGCGTCGCGGCCAGCCGCGGCGGCACCACGGCGCTCACCCGATAGCCGTCGGCCGCGGCGACCTGCCGCTCGATGCGGCCGCCGGCGCGCAGCAGCCCCAGCAGCCGCGACTCGGCGTAGGGCACCTCGAGTTCCACGTGCACGTGGCCGGCCGACAGCCGTAGCCGCAACGCGGCGCGCAAGTCGTCAATGCCTTCTCCGGTCGCCGCGCTCACCGGCACGGAGTCGTCCAGCCGCAGCCGCAACGGCGAGTCCGGCGCGACCAGGTCGACCTTGTTGAGCACGCTCAGGCGGGGAATTTCCGCGGCGCCGATTTCTTCCAACACCTCCGCCACCGCCTGCTGCTGCAGCCGGTGAGCCGGGTCGCTGGCGTCGGCCACCACCAACAGCAGGTCCGCGCCGGCGACCTCCTCCAGCGTGGCTCGGAACGCGGCTACGAGCTGATGCGGCAGCTTGTGGATAAATCCGACCGTATCGGTGAGCAGCGCGCGCCGGCCCGCGCCCAAGTCCACCCGGCGGGTCGTGGGATCGAGCGTCGCAAAGAGCTGATCCGCGGCCAACACGCCGGCGCCGGTGAGCCGATTCAGCAGCGTACTCTTGCCGGCGTTGGTATAGCCCACCAGGGCCAGCACCTGGTTGCCGGAGCGCTCCCGGCGCAGGCGCCCGCGTTGGCGCTGCTGCGACAGGCTGCGGATGCGGGTGCGCAGCACGCTCAGGCGCTGGCGCACGCGGCGCCGGTCAACCTCGATCTGGGTCTCGCCGGGACCGCGCAGCCCTACGCCCATGCCGGCGCGGCCGCCCGCCTGCCGCGCCAGGTGAGTCCACAGCCGGGTGAGGCGTGGCAGGCGGTATTCCAGTTGCGCCAGCTCGACCTGAAGCTGACCCTCACCGCTGCGCGCGTGGCGGGCGAAGATGTCGAGGATCAGCGCAGTGCGGTCGACCGCCGGCAGCTCGTCGCCGAGGGCGTTTTCCACGCTGCGGAGTTGCGACGGAGTGAGCTCGTCGTCGAACAGCACCACGCCGGCTCCGGCGTCGAGCGCCGCGGCGGCCACCTCCTCCAGTTTGCCGCCGCCTACGTAGGTGCGCGGATGGGGCTGCGCGCGCCGCTGCCAGGTGCGGCCCACCACCCGCAGGCCGGCGCTGTCCGCCAGCCGCGCCAGCTCGTTCAGGCTCTGCTCGACGTCCCACTCCGCGGCCTCCGGCGCGGCGCCGGTAAGCGGTGCGCCGCGGCCGTCCGCCGGCGCGGCGCCGTGGCCGTCCGCAGGCGGGGCGGTCTGCAGGCCCACCAGAAAGGCGCCCTGGCGCCGCGCCCGCGCGGGGTTGGTCATGCCTCGGGGGCCGCCCACGGGTTGCGGTACACCGCCACCGGGCGGCCCATGAGCGCGGTGAGCGCCGCCGCGGCCCGATCGGCGGCGGCCTGCACCCGCTGCTGCTCCGCGGCCACCAGGCGCCGGCACGCGGCCAGCCCCAGGTTGCCGGCGGTACCCGCGGCGGTGCGCCCAGCCAGCGCCTGCCGCTCCGCGGCGCCGTCGCCGCCACCGGCCGCGGCCTCTCCGCCAACCGCCGCGTCCCTGCCAACCGCCGCCTGCGCGGCCTGGCGATAGGCTTCGCGGAACGGCATGCCCTGCCGGACCAGCGTGAAGGCGACGTCGGTGGCGAACACCTCCGGCGTGAGCGCGCGCGCCAGCGCCGCCTCGCTGACCTGCATCCGTTCCACCGTCAGGGTCATCACCGCCACCTGGCCGAGCACCGCGTCCAGGCCGGTCAGGTAGGGCCGCTTGGTCTCCTGCAGGTCGCGGTGGTAGCCGCTCGGCAGGTTGCGCACGATGCCCTTTACCGAGGCGGCAAGACCGGACACCGCCGCGGCGCGCGCGCGCACCAGCTCCAACCCGTCCGGGTTGCGCTTGTGCGGCATGATGCTGCTGCCCGTGCACAACTCTACCGGCAGGGTCACGTAACCGAGCTCCGGCAGTGAGAACAGGATCAGATCCTGGGCCATGCGGCTCACGGTCATGGCCACTTGGTCGAGGGCGTCCAGGGTCACCGCCTCCAGCTTGCCGCGGCTGTTGGCCGCGGTGAGCACGTTGTGCACCGGGCCGTCGCAGCCCAACAGGCGCGCCACCAGTTCCCGGTCCAGCGGCAGCGGCGTGCCGTAGCCGGCCGCGGAGCCGAGCGGCGAGCGGTTGGTCAACCGGTAACAGGTGGCCAGCAGGGCGGCGTCGTCGAGCAGCTCCTCGGCGAAGGCCGCGGCCCACAGGCCAAGCGTGGAGGGCATCGCCACCTGCGTATGGGTGCGGCCCGGCATCGCGGTGCGCTCATGGCGCGCGCCGAGGTCCAGCAGCGCGTCCGCCAGCGCCAGCACCGCGCGCTGCAGCTCGGTCAGCGCCTCGCGCCCGTACAGGCGCAGGGCGGCCATCACCTGATCGTTGCGCGAGCGGCCGGTATGAATCCGGGCGCCGGCCTCGGTGCGCCCCGTCAGGTACCGCTCCAGCGCGGTGTGGCCATCCTCGTCGGTCCGGTCAATGGTAAAGCCACCGCGTTGCGCCAGTTCCAGAGCCGCCAGCAGCGCGGTGCGCAGCTCCTCCAGTTGCTCCGGCGTCAGGAACTCGATCCGCGCCAACATCACCGCGTGGGCCATCGACGCCACGCAGTCCGCCGCCACCAGGGCGCGATCGAGCAGATAGTCGTCGCCCACCGTGAACTGCTCGATGAGCGCGTCAAGCGGCTCGTTCTTGTCCCAGAGCTTGCGGGGCGGGGTCGCGCTAGCCATGCGCCGGCGCCACGGTGCCCGCTGCCACGCTGCCGGACGACACGCTGCCGGACGCCACCAGGTTGAGCATCTTTTCGGTGGCCTGCGCCGCGGCCAGTACCTGATCGCTGTGCACCCCCTTGGTGTTGAACACCCCGGGATGGTCCGGGTGCAGCCAGGTGATGGAACACTGCACCAGCGCGTCCGACTTGCCACCCGGCGGAATCGACACGTTGTAGTCGGCCAGCCGCGGCAGGGTGAGTCCGAGCTGCCCGGCGATGCCGCGCACCGCGTTCATGAACGCGTCGTAGCCGCCGTCGCCCTGGTTGCTGGCCTCGTACTCGTCGAACTCGCCGGCGGCGTTGCGGTGCGCGACCCGGATGGTGGCCACCGGCTTGAGGCCGATGCTGGATACCACCACGCAGCTCTTGAGGATGAAGGTGCGGTCGTGCGGGGTCTCCAGGACGTCGGAGATGATGAACGGCAGGTCGTCCTGAGTAATGGTCTGCTTGCTGTCGGCCAACTCCTTGATCCGCTCCAGCACCAGGCGGGATTGCTCCTCGTCCAGCTCGATGCCGAGGTCGACCAGGTTGAACTCCAGGCTGCGCCGCCCGCTGAGCTTGCCGAGCGCGTAGCTGCGGCGGCGCGCGAACCGTTCCGGCGACAGGCGGCTGGCGTAGAGGTCGCCCTTGTGGTCGCCGTCGGCGTGGATGCCGGCGGTCTGGGTGAACACGTTGGGCCCGACGATCGGCTTGTTGAACGGCACCCGGCGCCCCGAGAACACCTCCACCCGCTCGCTGGCGGTGATCAGCTTGGTCTCGTCGATCTGCGTGCGCCGCCCCAGGAAGTCGTGGATGCCGACCACCACCTCCTCCAGGGGGGTGTTGCCGGCGCGCTCGCCCATACCGTTGACCGTGCAGTGCACGCAGGCGACGCCCGCCTCCACCGCGGCCAGCGTATTCGCCGTGGCCATGCCGTAGTCGTCGTGGCCGTGAAAGTCAAAGCTCAACTCCGGGTAGCGCCGCACCAGGTCGCCGACGAAGCGGCGCACCTGCCACGGCGCCAGCAGGCCGAGCGTGTCGGGCAGCATGATCCGCCACAGCCCCACGCCGCGCAGAGCGTCCAGCATCGCGTACACGTAGTCCGGCGACTGCAGCATGCCGCCCGACCAGTCTTCCAGATAGACGTTGCAGCGCACGCCGTGTTGATCGGCATAGGCGACCGTGGCGGCGACGTCGGCAAAGTGGTCGGCGGGCTGCTTGCGCAGTTGGGTGGTCACGTGGCGCAACGAGCCCTTGGCCAGCAGGTTCATCACCGTGCAGCCCAGCTCCTGAATCCAGTCCACGGAACGGCCCACGTCGGTAAAGCCGAGCACCTCGATCGCTTCCGCGCGGCCATGCTTGGCGGCCCAGGAGATCACCTCCCGCACCGCGTCGCGCTCGCCGTCGCTCACCAGCGCGCTGGTGAGTTCCACGTGGTCGACCTTCACGTCCTCCAGCAGCACCTTGGCGATGGCCAGCTTCTCGCCCGGCGTGTAGCTCACGTCCTGCATCTGCTCGCCGTCGCGCAACGTGGTGTCGAGAACCTCGATGGCAGGGGCGCCGCTCACGCGCGCTCCCCCGCGGCCCGGCCTGCGCGTGCCGCGCGCCGCCGCCTGCCGTTGGCCTTCCCGTCCAAGTATGGTGCTCCCATCGCTCGCTACCGGTTGCAAACGGTACCCACTGCCCCCCGCTCGGTCAAGGAGACAACGCAAGCGCGAGTCATGCAGCGACTGGCACTTCAGGCCGCGGCGGTAGTTTCGGTCACGGCGTCGCCGCGGACCAGTTCCCAGCCGTGGAACACCAGCGCCAATCCGGTAAAGCGAACCGACCGGTACTGCCGCTTGAGGCGCTCGTCGGCGAGGTAGCGGCGAAGCTGCGCCGCGGCCTCCCGCGCCGCCTGCTCCACGCGCGCCGCGCCTGCGTCGTCCCGGCGAGCCAGGTACTTCAACTCGATCACGTAGCCGTGGCGGATGCCGGCGTAGCGCTGCAGGTGCGGCTCCAGGCAGATGTCGGCGTAGCCGCCGCCCAGCTCGCGCTCGGAGCGGAACACGAAGTGATCGCTGCAACTCAGGTACGCGGCCAGAAAGCCGCCGATCACCTTCTCGCCGTCAATGTAGTCGCGGATGCTGCTCTGCCCGGCGATTGCCGCCGCCAGGAACTCCACCACCGGCCGCCAGGCGCCTTCGTAGGCCATCCCGTGCACCAAGCGGCCGAACGCGTACAGGTCGACCGCGAATACCCCCGCGTCGCGGTAGCCGGCGCGCAGGTAGGAGTACATCAGGCGCCGCACGGTTTGGTTGGGGATCCCGAGCCGCGGCGTGCCGTCGCGCACCTCGCGGATGCTGAGCAGGCCGAAGTAGTGCAGCAGGGACAGAAAGTGCTCGCGCTGATTCAGTTCTTCGAGCGGGAATCCGCCGCTGATCTCGCTGTCCGCCCAGCCTTCGCCGATGAGGTGGCGCAGCAGGTCGAAGTTGCCGTTCAGCCGCTGGTTGACCGTGAGCAGGTGGCGCAGCTTGCCGTAGTCGATGCGCACGTTGGTATCGATCAGATCATCCGGCGGTTCCTCCTCCGCAATCGACTCGTCGAGGTAATAGAGCACCATGTCGGTGTTGTAGAGATCGTGTCGCGCGCCCTTCGCAAAGCGATAGCCGTTGTACCATTCGCCCATCACCGCCATAGTCTCGTCCACGTCCTGTTCGAATACGCCGTGATCGCGGTAGCTCTCCAGGATGCCGCGCACCTCCGCCGCGGTGAAGCCAAGCATCTCGTTGAACCTGCGGCGCAGGCTGACGTTGGTTGCGACGTTGAAGCCGCTGGTCAGGTCGTCCATCGTGATGGGCGACACCCCGGTCACGAACAGGCGCTCGATGCCGCCGCCGTGGCCGGCGCCGGACTTGAGGGTCGCGAAGAAGCTGCGGTAGAAGCCGCCGCCGTGGGTAAAGGAGTGGTACGCCTCGGCTCCGCGATGGGCCAGTATGGTGTTGGCGAAGTTGTCGTACTCGTCGATCAGCAGATACAGCGGGACGCCGTGGTCGACGGCGTAAGCGAACAACTCGGCAAGTCTGCCATCGATGGAGGGGGGCGCCAGGATGCGGTCGATCACCGGCTGCGGGAACAAGTCCCGATTCCGCTCCAGCGCTGAACGCAGCCTGGTGAAGCAGTAGGTCTCGAACCGTTCCCGCAACGTCTCCGGCGTATCGTCGAAGGCCGAGAAGTCGAAATTGACGACCACGTACCGGCTGCGGTTCGGCGTCGGCCGGCGCCCGGCGTCGGTGCCGGCGAACAGGGTCTCGAAGCAGTCGGCGCGGCTGCGGTCGTAGTAGTACGCCAGCATCGACAACCAGCACGACTTGCCGAAGCGCCGCGGGCGGATCAGAAAGGCGAAGCGATGCCGCTCCAGGTCATGCAAGAATCGGGTCTTGTCGACGTACAAGGCGCGTTCGCGGCGGATCGTCGCGAAGTCGGCCCAGCCGTAGGGAATCGGCGGATACGTACTCATTCGATCAACCTGCCGGGATTCATCATACGGTCACCCGGCCCGCTCGTCGAGCCGCCGAAACACCACCGGGGTGCGAACGTCTGAACGGTATTGAGTTGAGACAGTTGAGACAAAGACTCACGGGAGTTTGACGCCAGCGCGGCCAGGACCGGCGGGCGGGCAGCGCTTGACCTTCAGCCGGTGCCGCTCCGGGTTCGTCAGCGGTAGCGGCCGGGTCGCCTTCGGGGCGATGGCGCGGCGGCGGCCACCGGCGCAGGTTCTCGAGGCGGTCCGGGCGGTGGTCCAGGCGGTTTCGATGCGCGCCGCGTTGGCGTTGGTCAGTGCGCCGAACCGGATCAAGTCACCGGCGGGCGGCTGCGAGCCGCGCATGGCGGTGGCGGTCTTCTGCCTTCGGCGCCGAAGTGGCGATTCCGGCGGCTGCCGCAGGCCGGTCCGCGGCCTGAACCTTGGCTGGCGAAGTCGCCGCGCCTGCCGGCAGCTCGGTCCCCGGCGCCGCAGCCTCTTTCGGCGCCGAAGTCTCCGCCGTGACTTCTGCGGTCCGGGTGGCCGCTGCCGGCCGCTTCGCAACCGTAACGCGGCGCTGGCCGGCGTCCGCCGGCACCTTCGGCGCCGAAGTCGCGGAGCCTGCCGGCAGGCCGCTCTGCTGCGCCGCCGCGGCGTCCGGCCCGGCCGCTGTTTTCGGCGCCGAAGTTTGGGCGTTTACGTCGGGAATCCGGCGGCGGCCCCGCCTGCGCGGCGGCCGCGACGGGTCGTGGCGGTCCAGTGCTTCCCGTACCAACCGCCCCAGGAGTTGCCCCAACGTCATCTGCGGATCGACGTGGGACAGCAGCCCCTTGAGTTGCTCCAATCCGACCTGGCAGTCGTCATCAATCACCGCCTTGAGCTCCCACCGTCCGGCTCCCAGCGGCCGCATCCGGTCCGCCGGCCGCGCCAGATCGGGATCGACTTTGGCGAGCATCTCCTTTACCTGCCGCGTGCTCTTGCCGGCCGCCTGCGCCACCAGCGACTCCCGCGCCGCCGCGTCCAGCACCGGCGCTACCGGCCGCTCCGGCGCATTCGGTAGCAAGCCGCCGGGCGCACCCTCCGCCCCCTCCGACCCCTCCGGCCCGGCCGCGCGCGCCGCTCCGTCCGGCGCCGGCCCGCCAGGCGCTACGGCCGCCCGCGCGGCGGGCTCTACGACCGGCGTGGCCGACCCGGCAGCGGCCTGCGCCTCGTGCCCGCCGCCGCCATGCGTGTCCGTGTCGGGGGTGGTCGAGCGGCGCGCCTTGCGCTCCTGCCGCTCAAAGGCGTGCTGTAACTGCGCCGCCGCGTCCAGCGTCAGCGTGCCCTCCAGCAGCCGCCCGCGCGCCCCGTTCACTTCCTCGCACAGCCGCATCGCCTTGAGCCGCCGCCAAGCCGCGCCAGTGCTGTAGCCCAGCTCGCGCACGTAATCGAACATGCCGGAGAATCCCAGGGTGAGGTACAGACCGCGCCGCTCAACTTCGCGCAGGTGATCGATTACCACGCCTTGGACGTAGTGTTCGATGGCGGAAAGTTCCTTGACCTGCTGCAGCAGACGTTGGTCGGAAAGGGCGGCAACGGTGGTGGTGATCGGCGTGTCGAGAGAGGTCTTATTCACGTATCAAGTATAAGCATATAAAAGACTTGAGTCAACTTTCCCGGCTGCATTTTTGACCCCGGAGTAGCCCGATCGGGGGGCTCGGCAGCGGGTTGGGGCAAGGCGGAGCGGGCCCACCAAACGCCGAACGCCGTTGGTAAAGAAACGAACGTTTCTCAATTGGGGGCCTGAGAAGGATCGTCTCTTAATCGTGAGTCGTAGGGGGGTGGAAGCCCGAATCAATACCGCTTTCCGGCGTTTCGCACCCACCACCGCGGGTGCGGGCGACGGCGCCGGCCACGGCGGCAGGAGGCAGCCCTCATGAGTCGGCTTCGGCGCGGGTGACGGCTTGGTCGTACCACATCAGGAGCTTGGGGTCTTCCTGCAGCACGTCGTCGGGAATCTTGGCGGCGACCTCGACGATGGTGGCGTAGGCGTGCTCCTGCCACGCGCGCTTGAAGCCGGCGCGCACCGCCTCCATGCGGAACACCTTGAGGCGGCGCTGCGGGGATTGCCGGTACTCCTCAAACTCCTTGAGCAGCCCGCGCTCGCGCAGCTTCTCCAGGTCGCTGGCCCGGTTCGGGTCGGGGACGTACCAGCGGTCCTTGCCGCCGGCGCGCAGCTCGGCGTCGTCCTTGTCCCGGTTGCGCAGCTCCTTGAAGTTGCTCGACAGGTAGGCGTGTATCTGGCTCGGCACGTCGCCCGCGCCGTCGTAGCGCAGGAAGTTCTGCGCCAGCAGCGCCGACAGGTCCAGCATCTCCTCGTGCTTGCGCCAGCCGGCGAGCTCGCGGATGAAGTGCGGGTGCACCTCCTGGAAGGTCTGCGGCTTCTTGGTGAGCGACTGGCGCAGCCACCGGATCGCCGAGTCCTCGTCGTCGACGAAGATGGTGAGCTGCAGGAGCTCCTTGGTCTTGAGGCGGCGGCGGTCGTACTCCGGGACCTGCTCGGACAGGAAGAACATGCCGTCCCGTTCGGGGAAGCGTTGCGTGAGCCCGGCGGAGAACTCGGCCGCCGACAGCGGCACCAGCACGCCGCGCTGCACGTGGAAGGCGACCATCCGGTCGAACAGCAGATGGTGCAGCCGCTCGGCGATCACTTCGGCGCGGTCTTCCTTGGCGACGAACACGGGCAGTTGGCGCAGGTGGGTGCGCACGAAGTCCCACACGCCCTCCTCGGTGCCGGAGGTGAGCCGGAAGCGCGCTTCCAGGCCGTTGTTGGGCTTGTAGGCGGAGATCACCAGGTCCTGTTTGACGGCGGTGCTGGTGACCTGCCGGTAGGAACCCTGCTGCTTGTCGAGGGTGCGCACGTCGGCGACGACGAAGCCGGCGGCGAGCATCGCTTCCTGGATGGCGTTCCAGACGGCGCTGCGCGAGTTGTGGAAGACGACGGTCATCCAGCGTCCCGGCTTGAGGACGCGGCAGTACTCGGCAAAGCAGCGCTGCATCAGGCGTTGATAGTCGGTGATGGTCTTGCCCTTGGCGCGGTCGATGATCGCCTCCGGGCGGCTGGCGGTGAGGACGCGGTGCCACGACTCGACCAGGAAGTTGAGGTCTGCGTAGTAGATGTTCTCCCCGAATGGCGGATCGGTGAACACGTAGTCGATGGAGTCGGCGGGGACGGGCGTCGCTCCGCAGTCGGCGGTCGATACCGTGACGTCGTGGCCAATGTGAGTTTGCGAGAAGACTTTACTCAAGCGGGACAACCTGCCATCCAGGCTATACCACGGCGATACTTCGGCAACAGTTGCGCCAACATAGTAGACGCCTGGCAACTGCTTGTTGACCTGCGAGTAGTGGGAAGCTCCGTAACGGTTCAAGACGGACATACCCGTGATCGCCTGTTCGACGAAGAACAACAGCAAGTTCCGCAAACGATGATCGCCGCACGCCGTAGCGCGCCGCCACATTGCGGCCAGTGCGTGCGTCGCCCGCGGCAGGAAGAAGTGATGCAGGCGGGTGACGCCGGCGCGATCCATGCGCGCCCGCTGGTGCGTCATGTGCATGTACGGCAACTCCGTCGTGGGCACTTCGAGCGGGAAGTCCGACTCCTCGATACGACGCAAAAGTGCCAGGTCCTCCTGATCGACCTGCTTCACGGAGCGCCCGGTTTCCGAGTCGTAATCGACGAACACCGGCGCCCGTTTGGGGGTGCTGACCGCCGTACCGGTCGCGCGGTCGTAGCGGGATACGTAGGCCCGTTCGAGCCGTTTTCGCGTCAGGGTCGCGCCGCATGACGGACACGGGAACTCCGCTTTCACCCGCTTGGTCTCCCTGTCCAAGGCGGCTTCCAGGAACACGATCTCGCCGGCGCACTCCGGGCACGAAAAAACTTCGCTCCACACCGTGTAGTTGATCCGGCCCTGCGTCTCGCCGTCGGTGTGGAGCGTCTCGTACATCCAGCCGATCTCGGCTTCCACCTCGTCCAGGAGCCGGCGCGCCGCCGCGGCGAAGGCGGCTACGTCGAACGGCGTGTTATAATTGCCGGCGATGAAGGTCGCCGCCGGCGACAGGTCGCCCAGGATCGCGCGGCGCGCGCCCCACTCCGGCGCCAGACGGCCCTCGTCCCGCCACTGCCGCTCGATCTTCCGCCGGTAGTCGTCGGGCGCGGCGCCGCACCACTGCGCGGCCACCCCGGTCATGCCCGAACCGCAGAACCCGTCGAGCACCAGGTCGCCGGGCCGGGTGTAGTGCAGGATCGACGGCACGATCGCCCGGTGCGGCACCTTGGTGTGGTAGCCGTGCGCGCGGTAGAGCGGGTCGGTCTTGCCTTCGCTCACGTCGACCGCGAACGGCTCGCGGTGATACGCCTCGCCGGCGTCGTAGGGCCGGCCGTAGTGCGCCACGAAGTCGGCCAGGAACGGGTTGGGGCAGGCGGTGTACCAGGGCGGATCGGAGAGGCGCAGGATGTCCGCGTCCTCGCCGGCGGGGAAGTCGGGGCGCTTGCGCAGTTCCGGCAGCAGCTCGCGCAGCCGCCCCAGGAAGTGGGCGCGCCGCGCGCCCTCGGACGCGAACGTGATGCCCAGGCACTCAACCGGCTCAGGCGTCATCGGCCGTTCGTCGAACAGCCGCCCGCTGCCCGCCGTGGCGGGAACGACCTCGCTCCGCTCCTGCCTGCCGGCGTGCGGCTCAGCCCCCATGCGCGCGCGACTGCGGAGGCCTGCGAATCACGCTCGCGTGTGAATTACGCTTTCGGCGCGCCCGTGCAGCGCATGCAAGAACTCGCGTTGCAGTACGCCCGTGCCGTCGCGCCGCGAGGCCTGATCCAGTTTCCAATAGATCGCCTCGATTTCGCTGCGGCGAACAATCGGGTCCCTGCCGCCCTCCTTCGGCCGCGACTGCCTCGCGTTGCTGCGTGCTGCTTCGACGTAGAACCGAGCCAAGTTGACGGCCTCATCGACGCCGGTGAGCGGCGGCAGAACGACTTGATTCGCCAGCCGGTTGCGCACGGCCGGCATGACATATGAATAGCGTGCCAGGGCCTCGGGAGTTATTGCGAGCATGAGGAACAGTCTCGTCGGCAAGGCGTCGACGACAGACCGCATTGCGGACAAGTAACTGACGAGCTCGAGTAGCTCAAGGGCTCCGTCCTGTTTCTCGAGCTCGTCGAGCAGCAGGAATATCCCCTTCAGAACCCCCGCGGCGCTGCTCACCCGGACCAGATCTTCCAGCGTCCGCTCCTCGGACATCACCGTGTCCAAGCCGAACTGTACGCCAAGCGACAGTCGGTGCGACTTGAGCACGCGGCGACCTAGTAACCACTGCATCATCAGTTGCGGGACGTCTTCGCCGTCGGCATCCGCCAAGGCGCGCAACGCTGCCCGCACGTCGTCACTCCATGCCTCCTCGATCGCCGACGGGTCCGCTCGCAGAGACTCGGCAAGCTCGATTAGATGCCCGGTGCCGAGCTCCCTGAACAGCCGCCGCGTGGTGCCTTCAAACGCAGCCGCCGGATCGGGAAAGTAGCGAATCACGTAGTAGCCGTCCAACTCCTGCCGGGCCTCCCGGATATCGGCTTCGCAGTGCTTCAGAAAGTTGGTCTTGCCAACGCCCGGCGCGCCCGTGACGGCCAGGAACTGAGACTTCCCGTTGGCGATAAACGAAAGGATTGAGTCTTCGACTTCCTTGTCCGCCGCGATGGGAAAATGAGGATAGTCGGCCGTATGGTTGGAGGCCGGGAACGGATTGTCGAGAATTCCGTAGCGTTCGTACAAACGGCGGTTCACGTCCGAACGATTCCCTTCCCTCAGTCGATCGCGCAAACTCATGAAGGCTCCTCGATACGGAGGCTCGCGCTTGCCTCACCCGGAATCAGGTAGTCGCCGCGATAGAGGCGCACCGGCATGGCGACCGGCGTTCCGTCGGAATCGGTGCGCAGCACGTGCACGAGGTGATCGTCGTGATCGGATTGCGTGGCGGAGCCTTCGGCGGAGCGGCGCAGCAACCCGGCGTCGGCAGCCTGCTGCAATGCTTCGCGGGCGACTTCGGGGTGAATGCCGTCACGCCGGATCAGCGCCTCCAGCCAGCGGCCCGCGGCGACCAGACCCTCGCCCCGGTCGAGCTCCCTGAACCGTTGCAACGCGATCCGGGCGAAGGCGCCCGGAGCCGGCCGCGCGAGGGTAGCGTACAGCTCGCGTCCGACCGACGCGCAAATCAACGCCATCTCGCCCAACCGGCGATAAGTGGCCGCGCCGCGCGACATGTCGGCGAGGCTTATGGTGCGACCCGGTTCCGATTGCGTAACGCGGGCGTGAAACGCCGAGAATGAGGGGGAGCGCAGGAGCGCGTCGCGGAATGCGGCGGCGTTCGCGTTGCGGAGCTCGGCCGCGAGGCCCCGCACCGATGGCGCGGTCACCCAGCGGCCATCCTCAATGGCGACCATCCCGGCGGAAACCAGGAAGCGCCGGTAGTCACCGGTGCCGCGGTTGCCGCCAATTCCTATCGCGCTGGCCGCCTGCGCGGAGTCGAGCGCTTCGACGTCGGCCAGCGCGCAGATCAACCGCAACAGGCGATCGACGTTCATGCGCTGGAACGATACTCCGGCGCCGCTCGGAGCGGCCGCCGCTTCGTCCTTCCTCCGGGCGCCCGAATCCGCCGCGGATGCCGCCGGTCGCGCGGGCGGGGGGCTCTCGGTCGTATCTGCCGCGCTGAACCACAGGAGATCGTCCGGCGGCAGGAACGGCGGGCGCGGCGCCTGGTCGTTCATGGTGGTGATCGTGACGTGGCTGCGATCGTTCCACTGCAAACGTGCGGCTCCGAACGCGGTAGCCAGTTCCCACAGCACCCGGGTCAGCGTAACGCTTTGAACCTCGCCGTTGAAGGGATGGAAGGTATGGCTCGAGAGTCGAGTTCCGAAGAAGTCGCCGCTCGTCACGGCCCTGAAATAGAGCGGCCTTACCCCCTCTGCGAGGGCCATCCGAGCGAAACCCTGGTCGCTCGTCAGCAACCGCACCGCGTGACCGGGCTGCGACTGGGCTTGATGATGTCTGGCGGCCTCCAGGATCAGCCGATCCGCGTAGGCGCGGACCGGGACGCTGAGGTTCAGATCGCTCACCGCGCCGCCGCGGTCGGGCTGAAAGGCGCTGCGCAACGGATCGCCAAGCAGATAGGTGCGTTCGATCTCCGCCTCTGCTTGCAGTTCGAGCCGCAACAACGCGCGCTGTCCGCCCTGACTCCTCAGACGTTCGATCAGTTCATCCGCACGGAGCAGCCTGCCGCCTCCCCGGCGCGCCCGCCTCGCGTTGCTCCGTCGAATACCGAGGAAACGGTCGGTGAGGTTGGCCAACTCCACGTGGGCGATAGCGGGTACCTTCACTCTGACGGCGGGATAGAGATACCGCGCGACAAAATCCAGGGCGCCCTGCAGGACCGCCGAAGTATCCGCCACCACGCTGGTTGCGCGGACGGCGGCCATCTCCTCGATGGCGGCCGGGTCGAACAGGGGATGCAACAGCCCCGCGCGGAAGGCAATCGGAGCGATCTGATTCAATGCGCGACCAATCTTGGCGTAGTCGTCGTGCTCCTGCGCCACGTCGAGCAGCGCAGCCAGGTCCGATGCCACCGAATGCTCGGCCGGTATGGTCCACTCGAAGTAGGCCGCGCGCGCCGGCGCCTCGTTCCGGTCGCCGCCCTCGGCAGCCGGCGGCACCGCGACCGTGCCAAGGGGTAGCCATTCGCCCTCCTTGAACGCCCGTTGCTCCCGCACGAGGAGGTTGCAGCATGATCCTCGCTTGAACGCCTCGGCAATCCTAGGTGCCGCCTGATCGGGCGCAACGAGGGTGCGGGCCATCATGTCGACACCGAGATTCCCGGCCGGTCCGCGAAGCATCGAATGAGCCACTTGAGGTGCAGTACCAACGCCAGCAATGGGTTCATCAGGGCCGCCGAGCCTCCGTCCGTGACCGCGACCGGGCCGGCGGCGCCGCTCGCGATGGCCTGCTCCGCGGCGGCGATGAAGTCACCGAGCACGGCGAGGGGGCGCTCGGCCGGGGGAAGCGAGACCTTCAGGGGCTTCATCAGCTTGTCAACGAGGCGGCGGCGAACTTCCTCGTCCGCAATGCAGGCCCAGAGGTCCATCCGTAGCTGCCACGAGTATACTTCCGCTTGCATTCCATGCTCCGGCGTCACCGCTCGGCCCCCGGCCTGGCCGCCGTGCAGCGCAACCTTGTGGGGCGGCGAGTAGTCCCGCCAGATGGACAGGTGGACCCCAACGTTCGTTTCCGGGGAGACCGGCGATCCTTTCGACTGCATGACTATCTTATCCGGGACGACCGTAACTTATCAAGATTCCGCGGCGCGAAGCAACCGCCCGCCGGGCGCGGCGGCCGGAGCCACCATAGCGTGCCGGCGTCTCCAGTGCAAGCGGCGTGTGCGTGCGTCTGGCCGCGGGCCGGCGGGGCCGGTATCTTGTGAAGCGGAGGGTGCGGGAGCATTGAGGAGAGCAACGCTGGCTCGGGCCTGGGCGCGGTCGCTGTCGTCGATCCGCGGGCGCCTGGTGTTGAGCTTCATCCTGATCGCACTGGTGGCGATCGGCATCGTCGGGGGGTTCTCGGGGGCCCTGCTCAAGCACTTCGTGGAGCGGCGCGAGAGCGCCTACCTGCAGTCCAACGCCTCCACCGTGGCGCAGCGGGCGCGGTCGCTGATGGTGCCGGTGGTGCGCCCGCTCTCGCTCGGCGACCTGGTGCGGACCTCGGCCATCATCACCGATTCCCGCATCCGCATTCTGGACCGGGAGCGGCGGGTGCTGGTGGACTCCGGGCCGCAGGACGGCTCCGACCACGTATGGCTGCGGATGGTGGCGACCCTCAGCGTCGGCGGCAACCTGGTGCGGCACCGGGTATGGATCCCGGTGTCGTCCGACCCGCTGCCGGCGCTGCAGCGCATCGGCGACAACCAAGCGATGGTGGTGCGCCGCCGCAGCGGGCTGTGGGGCAGCTTCATCGAGTTTCAGGACTACGAGGGGCCGCTGCTGACCGCGGCCGCGCCGGACGCCTCGGCGGCAGCGGAGGACGCGATGCGCAACACCCACCTGGAGCCGATCGGCGACCCGCTCAATCCGGTCGGCTACGTGGAGATAGCGCGCAGCCCCGATCTCTCCGGCGAGGCCCTCGACACCATCATCGGGCCGTTCATCATCGCGGCGCTGGCGGCCACCATTCTGGCGGCGATTCTGGGGTTCGTGTTCGGGCGCCGCCTCACCGCCCCCATCACCGGGCTCACCGCGTCCGCGGTGCGCATGGGAACGGGCGACCTGGCGGCGCGCGCGCCCTTTATCGGCAGCGGCGAGATTGGCGAGTTGGGCCGCCAGTTCAACGCCATGGCCGGCAAGCTGGAATCGACGGTGCGCGACCTGCGGCAGGAGCGCGACGTGCTGCGGCGCTTCGTGGCCGATGCCTCGCACGAGTTGCGCACCCCGGTCACCGCCCTCAAGACCTTCAACGAGCTGCTGCTCGACGGCGCGCAGCGCGACGCCGTGGCCGCCGGCCCCGCGCCGGCGAACGGCGCCGGCGCGCGCCCGCCGGAGGCCGGCGAGGCGGAGCCGGCGGCGACCGCGGCGGCAACGCCGGCCGGCAACGTCGCGCCGTGGCGGCGCCCGGTGGCGGCCGCGGCCGCGCTGGCGGCGGGGTTCCGCAAGGGCGGCCGCCGCGGCGGGCGCGGTATCGACGCGCAGACGCGCATCGAGTTCCTGCACGACAGCCGGCGCCAGATCGAGCGCATGGAGTGGATCGTGGAGAATCTGCTCAACCTGTCGCGGCTGGAGTCGGGGGGCACCTCCACCAGTCAGGCGATGCGGGTTTCGCTCGGCGACCTGGTGCGGGGGGCGGAGCGGCGGGCGGCGCGCGCCGCGGCCGAGGCCGGCGTGGACCTGGCGGTCGAGTTGAGCGCGGCCGCCGGCGACTGCGAGTTGGAGTCAGCCGGCCTCGAAATCGCTTTGGACAACGTGCTGCAGAACGCCATCCACTACGGCGGCGCCGGCGGCGAGGTGCGGCTGGGAGCCTCCGCCGAGGACGGCGGGACGGTGATTCGGGTGCGCGACCGGGGGCCGGGCATCGCCGCGAACGATCTGCCGCACGTGTTCAACCGCTTCTATCGCGGCAAGCAGGCGGGCGCTACCCGCGGCAGCGGGCTGGGGCTGGCGATCGCCCGGGCGGTGGTGCTGGCCAACGGCGGCAGCATTGCCGCCGCCAACAACGACGACGGCCCCGGCGCGACGATTACCCTGCGCCTGCCGGTGTCGCCGCATCCGGGCAACGCAAGTAACGGCAGCCCAAGTCCGGGGGGCGCAAGCCAGGGGAGCCCGAGTCAGGGCAACAGGGTGGAGCCCATCAGGTAGCGGTCGCACTCGCGGGCGGCGCCGCGGCCCTCCATGATCGCCCACACCACCAGGCTGGCGCCGCGGCGCACGTCGCCGGCGGCGAACACGCCCTCCACGTTGGTGGTGAACTTGCCGTAGGCGGCGGCGGCGTTGGAACGCGCGTCGCGCTCCAGGCGAAGCTGGTCGAGCACCCGGTCTTCGGGGCCGAGGAACCCCATCGACAGCAGCACCAGCCCGGCCGGAACGGCGCGCTCGCTGCCGGCCACCGGCTTGGGGCCGCCGCCGTTCCACTCCACGTCCACCAAGTGCGCTTCCCGCACCCCGCCGCCGCTGCCGCCGCCCGTAAAGCGCTGGGCGGTGACGCTGTACACGCGCGGGTCGCGCCCGAACACGGCGCCCGCCTCTTCCTGGCCGTAGTCGGGCAGCGAGGTGCGCCCGAACTCCGGCCACGGCAGCGCCGCCGGGAACTGCGGCACGATCTCGATCTGGGTCAGCGAGCGGCAGCCCTGGCGCATCGCGGTGCCGACGCAGTCGGTGCCGGTGTCGCCGCCGCCGATTACCAGCACGTCCTTGCCGGCGGCGTCGATCGCCGGCCGCCCGCCGGGCGCGTCCAGCAGCCAGCGGGTGTTGGCGGTGAGGTACTCCATCGCCTGGTGGATGCCGGGCAGCTCGCGCCCCGGAATTTCCAGGTCGCGCGGCTTGGTGGCGCCGCAGCACAGCACCACCGCGTCGTGCCGGGCGCGCAGCTCCGGGCCCGGCAGGTCGCGCCCCACCTCCACCCCGGCGCGGAACTCCACGCCCGCCTCCCGCAGCAGGTTGACGCGGCGGTCGACCAGGTGCTTCTCCAGCTTCATGTTGGGGATGCCGTACATCAGCAGCCCGCCGATGCGGTCGGCGCGCTCGTACACGGTCACCAGGTGCCCGGCCTGGTTGAGCTGCTCCGCGCACGCCAGGCCCGCGGGCCCGGAGCCGACCACCGCCACCCGCTTGCCGGTGCGCACCGCCGGCGGCGCCGCCCGCACCCAGCCCTCCTCGAAGCCGCGCTCGATGATCGCCCACTCGGTATTCTTGATGGTGACCGCCGGCTCGATGATCGCCAGCACGCAGGCCGACTCGCACGGCGCCGGACACACCTTGCCGGTGAACTCGGGGAAGTTGTTGGTCTTGTGCAGCCGGTGCAGGGCGTCCTGCCACAGGCCGCGGTACACCAGGTCGTTCCACTCCGGGATCAGGTTGGTGAGCGGACAGCCCACCGTCCGGCGGGTGTCGGTACGCCCGTCGCCGGTGTGGCAAAACGGCGTGCCGCAATCCATGCAGCGAGAGGCCTGCGCCCGCAGTTCCTCCTCCGGCGCGTGGCCGTGAAAGTCCTGCCAGTCCGCCACCCGCTCCTGCGGCGCCCGGTCGGGCGGCAGGCGGCGCGCTATTTCCTTGAATCCGGTCGGCTTTCCCACGTCGGTTCGGCTACGCCCGCTCAGTTGCCGGAGACGCGCGCCAGGTCGTGCGCGTTCTCCTCGAACGCCGCCATCACCGCCTCGTCGCCGGAAAGCCCCTCGTCGCGCGCCCGGGCCAACGCTTCCCGCATCCGCCGGTAGTCGCGCGGGTAGACCTTGACGAAGCGCGGCACCATCTCCTCCCAGTGGCCGAGGAGGTAGTTGGCGCGCGGACTGCCGGTGTACACCAGGTGGCGCTCGATCATCTGCCGCACGTCGGCGATCTCGGCGGCCTCCTCCAGGGTGACCACGTCGGCCATGTCGGTGTTGCAGTGGCTGCGGAAGTCGCCCTCCTGATCGAACACGTAGGCCAGGCCGCCGCTCATGCCGGCGGCGAAGTTGCGCCCGGTGCGCCCGAGCACCACCACGCGCCCGCCGGTCATGTACTCGCAGCCGTGGTCGCCCACGCCCTCCACCACCGCGGCGGCGCCGCTGTTGCGCACGCAGAACCGTTCGCCGGCCACCCCGCTCACGTAGGCGGAGCCGCCGGTGGCGCCGTAAAAGGCGACGTTGCCGACGATCACGTTGTCTTCCGGCGCGAAGGTGCTGCCCGCCGGCGGCTTGACGATGATCTTGCCGCCGGACAGCCCCTTGCCCACGTAGTCGTTGGAGTCGCCGGCGAGCACCAGCGTCATGCCGGCGGGAATGAAGGCCCCGAAGCTCTGCCCCGCGGAGCCCTCGAAGGTGAGGTGCACGCGATCCTCCGGCAGCCCCTCCGGGCCGTAGCGGCGCGTAATCTCGCTGCCCAGAATGGTGCCCACCACCCGGTTGGAGTTCTCGATGCGCAGGGTCTCGCGCACGTTCAGGCCGCGCTCCAGCCGCGGCAGCGCGAGGTCGAGCAGGCGGGTGTTGTCCAGCGCGCGGTCCAGGCCGTGGTCCTGTTCCACCTGGCAGTAGGAGCCGACGCCGGGGGCCACCTGCGGGCGGTGCAGCAGCGGGCTCAGGTCGATGCCGCGCGCCTTCCAGTGGTCGATGGCGCGCCGCGGCTGCAGGCGGTCGCTGCGCCCGACCATCTCGTTGAAGGTGCGGAAGCCGAGCGCCGCCATCAGTTCGCGCACCTCCTCGGCCACGAACAGCATGAAGTTCACCACGTGGGCGGGGTCGCCGGTGAACTTCTCGCGCAGCTCCGGATCCTGGGTGGCAACCCCCACCGGGCAGGTGTTGAGGTGGCACACGCGCATCATGATGCAGCCCATCACGATGATCGGCGCGGTGGCGAAGCCGAACTCCTCGGCGCCGAGCAGGGCCGCGACCACCACGTCGCGCCCGGTCTTCAACTGGCCGTCCGCCTCCACCACGATGCGGCTGCGCAGGTTGTTCAGCAGCAGCGTCTGGTGGGTTTCCGCGATGCCCAGTTCGCACGGCAAGCCGGCGTGCTTGATGCTCGACACCGGCGACGCGCCGGTGCCGCCCTCGCTGCCGCTGATCAGCACCACGTCGGCGTGCGCCTTGGCGACTCCCGCGGCCACGGTGCCCACCCCCACCTCGGACACCAGCTTGACGTTGATGCGGGCGCCGCGGTTGGCGTTCTTCAAGTCGTGGATCAGCTCCGCCAGATCCTCGATCGAGTAGATGTCGTGATGCGGCGGCGGCGAGATCAGCCCCACGCCGGGCGTGGAGTGGCGCACCTCGGCGATCCAGGGATACACCTTCTGGCCGGGGAGCTGGCCGCCTTCGCCCGGCTTGGCGCCCTGCGCCATCTTGATCTGCAGCTCCTGCGCGTTGACCAGGTATTGGCTGGTCACCCCGAAGCGGGCGGATGCCACCTGCTTGATGGCGCTGTTGCGCGAGTCGCCGTTGGCGTCCGGCACGTAGCGCGCCGGATCCTCGCCGCCCTCGCCGGTGTTGCTCTTGCCGCCGATGCGGTTCATGGCAATCGCCAGCGTCTCGTGCGCCTCCTTGCTGATGGAGCCGTAGGACATGGCGCCGGTCTTGAAGCGCTTGACGATGGCCGCCGCGGGCTCCACTTCTTCCAGCGGCACCGGGGCCGCGGCCGGGGTCAACTCCAGCAGGCCGCGCAGGGTCGCCAGCTTCTCCTGCTGCGAGTCGACCAGCGCGCTGTACTCCTTGAAGGTGGCGTAGTCGCCTTCGCGGCAGGCCTGCTGCAGCTTGTGGATGGTCTGCGGGTTGTTGAGGTGGTACTCGCCCTCGCCGCGCCACTGGTACTCGCCGCCCACGTCCAGGGCGCCGTTCAGCGCGGCGCGCGGCGCGTAGCCGCGCAGGTGGCGGGCGGCCACCTCGCCGGCAATCTGCTCCAGGCCGATCCCGGAGAGGCGCGCCGCGGTGCCGGTAAAGTGGCGCTCCACCAGTTCCCGGCGCAGGCCGATCGACTCGAAGATCTGGGCGCCGCGGTAGGCCTGGATGGTGGAGATGCCCATCTTGGAGAGCACCTTGACGATGCCCTTGAGCAGTGCCTTGCGGTAGTTGTACCGGGCCGCGGCGTGGCGGCTCCCGCCCGCGCCGTTACTCAGTTCGGCGCCGCCGGCCGCGGCGTCCGGTCCCTCGAACAACCCTTCGTCGATGGCGGCGTCGATCACCTCGTAGGCCAGGTAGGGGCACACGGCGCCGGCGCCGTAGCCGATCAGCGTGGCCAGGTGGTGCACCTCGCGCGGTTCGCCCGACTCCACCACCAGGCCGACCTGGTTGCGGGTGCCGGCTCGGATCAGGTGGTGATGCACCGCGGCGGTGGCGAGCAGCGCCGGTATCGGCGCGTGGTCGGCGTCCACCCCGCGGTCGGAGAGGATGAGGATGGTGGCGCCGCCGGCGACCGCGGCGTCGGCGCGCGCAAACAGGCCCTCCAGCGCCTGCTGCAGCGCCGCTCCGCCCCCGGCCGGCGCGAACAGCGCGGCCAGGGTCACCGCGCGGTGGCTGCCGGCGTAGCCGTCGAGGGCGCGCAGCCGCTCCAGTTGCTCCGGCGCGAGCACCGGACTTTCCAGCCGCACCTGGCGGCAACTCTCCGGCCGCGCCTGCAGCAGGTTGCCCTCGGCGCCGAGCGTGAGCACCGCCGAGGTGACCAGCTCCTCGCGGATGGCGTCGATCGGCGGATTGGTGACCTGGGCAAAGAGCTGCCGGAAGTACTGGTACAGCAGCTTGGGAGCGTCGGAGAGGGCCGCCGGCGGCGCGTCGTTGCCCATCGATCCGACCGGCTCGATGGCGTTGCGGGTCATCGGCTCCAGAATCAGGCGCAGGTCTTCGAACGTGTAGCCGAAGGCGCGCTGCTGGCGCTCGCGCGCGTCCGCGTCCAGCCGCGGCGGCGCCGTCCCCTCCGGGAGTTCTTCCAGGCCGATCAGATTGTCGCGCAGCCACAGGGCATAGTCGTGCTCGCCGGCGATGGCGCCCTTCAGTTCCGCGTCGTCGATGATGCGGCCTTGGGCGGTGTCCACCAGCAGCATGCGGCCGGGCCGCAGGCGGTCCTTGCGCACGATCTCCTCGGGAGCCAGGTCGAGCACCCCCACCTCGGAGGCCAACACCACCAGCCCGCCGCGGGTAACGCAGTAGCGCGAGGGGCGCAGGCCGTTGCGGTCCAGCACCGCCCCCACCTGGATGCCGTCGGTAAAGGCCACCGACGCCGGTCCGTCCCACGGCTCCATCAAGGACGCGTGGTATTCGTAGAACGCTTTGCGCTCGGCGCTCATGCGCTCGTGATTGGTCCACGGTTCCGGGATCAGCATCATGAACGCGTGCGCCAGCGAGCGCCCGCCGAGCACCATCAGCTCCAGGGTGTTGTCGAGCTTGGCGGAGTCGCTCCCGGTGGGGTCAATCACCGGCAGCGTGGCGGCCAGGTCGCCGCCGAACAGCTCGGAGCGGAGCAGCGACTGGCGGGCGCGCATCCAGTTCTCGTTGCCCTGCAGCGTGTTGATCTCGCCGTTGTGCATCAGGTAGCGGTAGGGATGGGCGCGGTCCCAACTCGGGAACGTGTTGGTGGAGAAGCGGGAGTGCACCAGCGCGATGGCCGATTCCATCGCCGGATGGCTCAGCTCGGGGTAGAAGCGGCGCAACTGGTTGGTGGTCAGCATGCCCTTGTAGACCACGGTGCGGTGCGACAGGCTGGCCACGTAGAAGTGGCGGCGCGCGCCCGGGATGCGGTTGACCCGGTTCTCGAGCACCTTGCGGATTACGTAGAGGCGGCGTTCGAACGCCTGATCGTCGTCCATGCCGCGCCCGCGGCCGACGTAGAGTTGGCTGAAGTGCGGCCGCAGCTCGCGCGCGGTGGGGCCAAGCGCCGCCGGTTCGGTGGCGACGTCGCGCCAGCCGAGCAGCACCTGGCCGTACTCGGCCACCACTTCGGCCGCGAGGTTCATGACGCGGGCGCGCAGGGCCGGGTCGCGCGGCAGGAAGCAGGCGCCCACGCCGTAGGCGCCGGCCTCCGGCAGCTCAATGCCGCTCTGCCGCGCCAGCAGGCGCAACGCGGCGTGGGGGATCTGCAGCAGCACGCCGGCGCCGTCGCCGGTATCCGGCTCGGCGCCGCGCGCGCCGCGGTGGTTGAGGTGAGCGAGCACGCTCAGGGCGTCGTCGATCAGCTTGCGGGACTTGCGGCCGCGGATGTCGACCACGAAGCCGATGCCGCAGGACTCATGTTCGTACGCGGGATGGTATAGTCCCTGTTGCGGGGGAACGTTGGAGAATCTCATACAGTAGTGTTCCAAGGACGGGTGCAGCCAACGTTCACGTACCGCGGCGGCGGCACCTGCCGTGCCCGCCAATCACCGCGTTCAACTCGCGCTGCGCGCGCCGCCCGGCACGCGCGCGACCGGGGTCGGCTACGCTGCCAGCGTACCTACCATACGTGAATCACCGGAAGCGCGTCAATCCCACACGCCCGCCGCGGTCAAGTCGGCGCTGACGCGCTCCGCCCAGCCGCGGTTGGCGGCCGGGCTCGCCGGGCTGGGGTGCAGGATGCGGACGCAGGCGGGGCGCGCCGCGGGGCTGCTCCGCGCGGCCGCCCGCCGCGCCGCCTGCTCGGCAAACGCGCCCACCCCGATCAGCCAGCGCGGCTGCAGGCGCTCCACCACGCGTTGCAGATGGGCGTCGCAGTGGGCGAGCAGGGGTGCGCGCTCGGCCGCCGGCAGCTTGTCCGGCGTGCGGTTGCGCCCGGACGCTTCGAGAAACAGCAGCGGGCAATAGTTGACCACGAAGTGGCGGCGAAAGAAGCGCTCGGGCTGCCCGAAGCGGGCGCGGAACAGGCCCCACAGGCGGCTGCCGCTCACTTCCCGCCGCCGGCAGCGAAAGCCCTCCACCGGGCGCCTCGGGTGGGCGTTTTCAGGGACCCGAACCTGACACTCGATGCCCAGCCAGTCGCGCACCAGCCCCGCGTCGCCGAACGGCACCCCGGTCTGGGCCATCCCGAACGGCCCCGGATTCATCCCCAGGAACAAGGCGGCGGGGCGCGCCGGCGCGTACCGTTCGACGTAAGCGCGGTACCCGCACCAGGCGTACTGCAGCGGCGCGTACACGGTGCGCACCGGCGCGGCGAAGCGCAGGTGCGCCAGGGCGGCGTTCAGTTCCCGCGCCGCGCTTAGCAGCGCGCCGGCAGCCGGGCCGGCAGCGGTGTCGGCAGTCATCTCAATTCGGCTCCGCGCGGAGGCTTGCGGGCGGCGCGCGTCCTCGGTCACACTGCGCGGCGACCGCCGTCCCGATCATGGCCACCAGCAACGACGTCATCCCGTTCCGCGCCCTGCACTACGATCCGCAGCAGGTCGACGACCTCGGGTTGTGCTTGGCGCAACCCTACGACGTGATCTCACCCGAAATGCAGGAGCGCTACTACCGGCAGCATCCCTGCAACGTGGTGCGGCTGATCCTCGGCCGCCAAGATCCTGCCGACACGGCGCGCGACAACCGCTACACCCGCGCCGCCGCCACCCTCGGCGACTGGCTGCGCCGCGGCGTCCTGCGGCGCACCCGGCGCCCGGCGTTCTGGGTCTACGAACAGCAGTTCAGCCTGCCGCAGACCGGCGAACGCCGCGTTACCGGCTTCATCGGCCTGGTGCGGCTGCAGGACTACGCCGCCGGCGGCATCCTCCCGCACGAGCAGGTGATGCGCGGCGTGGTCGAGGACCGCCTGCAGCTCATGCGCGCCGGCAACGTGCAAATGGAGTACATCTGGTCGATCTACCAGGACCGGGCCTACGCCATCGACGACCTGCTGGAGGGCGGGGAGCGGGCGGCGCCGGTGATTGATCACCGCGAACGGCCGCAGGAGGTGCGCCATCGCCTGTGGCGGCTCACCGACGAGCGGCGCTGCGCCGCCATCTCACGCCTCATGCGCGAACACACGATCTTCATTGCCGACGGCCATCACCGCTATCAGACCATGCTCAGCTTCCGCGACGAGATGCGCCGCCGCCACCCGCACGCCGGGCGCGACGCGCCGTGGGAGTTCATCCTGATGTTTCTGGTCAACAGCGAACACCAGGGCTTGACGATCCTGCCCACCCACCGCGTGTTGCATGACCTGCGCATCGCCGCCCGGCGCCCGCTCGAAGGGCCGATCATGGAGCACTTCCGGGTCCGCAAGTACACCCACGCCGAGGCCGGCCGCGGCGAGGCGACGCGCCGCTGGCTGCGCGATCTGGCGGACGCGGAGCCGGGAGAACACAAGATCGGAGCATACATCCGCAACACCGGCTGCTACTACCTGGCGACGTTGAAGGACGCCGAGGCCTACGAGCAGCTCGTCGATCTGGATTACTCGTCGCGCTGGAAGCGGCTGGACGTGAACATCCTCAACGCGTTGGTGCTGCAGAAGATTCTGGGAATCACCGAGGCCGAGCTCGACGGCGGTTCCAAGGTGAGCTACACCAAGAGCATCGACGAGGCGCTGGCGGCGGTCGACAGCCGCACCGCGGACGTGGCGCTGCTGATGAATCCCACGCGGCTGCACGACGTGCTGGAGATTGCCCGCTCCGGCGAACGGATGCCGCGCAAGTCCACCTACTTCTACCCCAAGCCGGTGTCCGGGCTGGTGTTCTACCCGATGGACGTGTTGACGCCGATGATTGACAAAGAGGGCCGCGCGCCATAGATTCAGCGTACCTACGTGTACAACCGTGACCGCATCCGTCTTGGAGCGCCGCCGGTTCTTGTCGTTCTTGCCGCCGTTCTGAGCGGCTGCGCCGGCTTTTCCGAGATCCGGGACACCGAACTGTTCCTTGATGAGTACCAGGCCGGCGAGTATGCCGCCGCCGGCAGCGTGCTCGGCGGCGAGACCGGCCTCGACTACGACTCCGAGCAGCTCCTGACCTCCCTGCACGTCGCCATGGCGTTGCGCGCGGCGGGCCGATTCGACGACTCGCAGGCGGCGTTCGACCGCGCCGAAGCGCAACTGCTGTGGAAGTCGGACGAAATCGCCGACGCGGAGGACCTGTTGGCCGCGGGGTTCACCCTGGTGGGCAACGACCTGATGGTGTCGTACCAGGGCACCATCTACGACGGGGTGCTGGTGAATACCTTCAAGGCGCTGAACGCGCTGCACGCCGGCGACCTGGCGCGCGCCCGCGTGGAGTTGAATCGGGCCGACCAGCGGCAGGAGAACGCGGTGCGTCAGCTTGCCGCCAAGGTGGGCGCGCTGGGGGCCGGGGAGGAGGACGACGAGCAGTACCGGGAACAGGTCGGCGAGTCGATGGACGCGGTGATGGATCCGGAGGGGCCGGTGGCCGCGCGCCTGGCGGCGGTGGAGTCGCTGGGCCAGTACCGCGGCCTGCGCAACCCGTTTACCGACTGGCTGCATGGCGTGTTCCGGCTGGCCACCGGCGAAGCCAACCGCGCCTCCAACCTGTTTCGCAACGCCGCGGTGCTCGACGGCCAGCGCAACCGGCACGTGCTCGCCGACCTGGTGGAGGCGGAACGGGTTGCCGGCGGCGGCGCGCGCGCCGCGGGCCGGGTATGGGTGATCCACGAAGACGGTATCGGACCCCACCTGGAGGAGTTCCGCTTCGACCTGCCGATCTACACCGGCGACGGGGTGCTGGTGGTCTCGACCGCGCTGCCGGAGTTTCACCCCGGCGCCGCGGCGGTGGGCGGCCTGCGCGTCGAGGCGGAGGGTCAGGAGCATCGCACCGAGCCGCTGCTGAACGTCGACCGCTACGCCGCCACCGAGTTCCGGGCCGGCTACGACTCGGTGGCGTTCAAGGCGGTGGCGGGAACGGTGGTGCGCGCGCTGATCCAACTGGAGATCCAGCGCCAGTCGCGGGAGCAGGGCGGTATTGCGTCGGTGTTGAACCTGGTCGCGCCGATCGCCAGCGCCGTGGTGACCCAGGCCGACACCCGCATCTGGCGGGCGCTGCCGCAGACGATCGGAGTGGCCAGCCTGGCGCGCCCGGCCGACGGCCGCATTTGGATTGGCGCCGGGAGCGGCGCCGCGCGGGAGTTGGCGCTGCCCGCGGGACGCTCAGTTCTTGTTGTAGTTAAGACTATTCGCCCGGGCGTGCCGCCGGCCGTCCACGTTGCCGCGTTCGGCGACGGGTAGCGCCCTGATTCGCCGGCGGCGCCAAGCAGACGGTCCCCCGTCAGGAGGAGAAACCCACATGAGAAACGACGATTGCCCCGCTCTCTCAGCTAGCAGTTCGCAGTTCACGCCCCGCGCCGGCGCGGGCGCCGCGGCCGCCGCGTCAGCCGCCGCGCGCCGGGGGCGGGCCGCGGCGCTCATCGGCGCGGCCATTGCCGCGGCCGCGGTGCTGTTGGGCGGCTGCCGGACCACGCCGATCTATCTGGATACCGACCGTCCGGCGCCGCAGCCGGGCGAAACCACCACCCTGGGGCTGGACTACCGCGACTTCGAGTACGCGGCGGAGCAGGCGGTGGAGTCGTTCTTGAGCAGCCCGCTGTCGCGCAAGCCGGGCAGCACCGCGCCGTGGGTGATGGCGATCAGCCGCATGGTCAACGACACCACCCTCAACATCGACACCGATCAGCTCGTCAAGAAGATTCGGGTCGACCTGCTCAACAGCGGGCGCGTGATCGTGACCACCGCGGTGGGGCTGGAGGGGCCGGAAGACCCGCTGAGCGCCCAGACCCGCGAGCTGCAGGACTCGGAGCTGTTCAACCAGGACACCGTGGCGCAGGACGGCACCATGGTGGCGCCGGAGCTGAGTCTGTCGGGCAAAATCATCCAGCGCGCCAACGCGATCGATGGCCGGCAGCAGGTCGATTATTACTTTCAGCTTACGATGACGAACATTGAGACAGGACTCGCCTACTGGGAGTTCGAGCAGGTGATCGCGAAGCTGGGCGACAACCAGCAGTTCTCATGGGAATGACCGCGATTCACGTAACCACGTAATTGGAGCATACGATGTCTAGAATGGGAGTTGGCTCGGCGCTGCTTCTCGGCGCCGCACTTACACTGGCGAGTCTGATCGGCTGCGTCTCTCCGGCAGGTACCGAGCGCCGGGCGGCGGAGGCGGCGGCGGCGCAAGCGGCTGCCGAGGCGGAGGCCGCCGCGGCGGCAGCAGCGGAGGAGGCGGCGGCCTCCGCAGCCGCCGGCCGGCAGGCGGACGACCTGCAGGCGGTGGTGGCGGCGCTGGAGTCGGAGGTCGCGGTGCTGGCCGCGCAGGTGATCGCGGCCCAGGATGAGGCCGCGGCGGCGCGGGTCGAAGCCGGCGCGGCGCAGGACCGGGCCGCGGCGGCGGCGACGGCGCTGAGCGACGTTGCCGCGGAGGCGGCGGAGGCCCGGGACGAGGCCGTGCAGGCGCGGATGGACGCCGCCCGCGCCCGGGGGGAAGCCGCCCGTGCCCAAGGGCAGGCTGAGCGGGCCCAGGAAGAGGCCGGTGCGTTGCGGGCGGCAACGCCCGCGGGCGGCATCGCGATCTCCCCGGAGCACCTCGATCCCAGCCTGCTGGACCTGTCCGCGGCGCAGGTCGCGGTGGCCGGGCCCGACACCCTCTACGTATCGTCGATCGAGTACGCCGGCCAGCCCTATTCCGCGCTCCTGCGCTACCAGGGCGGCACCACGGCGACGGTAGAGCGGGTCTTCGGTCCGGGTGACGCCGTGATTCCCGACTCGGTGGACCTGTCGCGGACGCAGCTTTCATTGGTGGCGCCGGACACGCTCCGGGTCACCAACGTGGACGTGGGCGGGCGCGGATTTTCGGGGCAGTTGCGCCATACCGGCGGCAACGAGCTGGAGGTGGCCGGCATTCAACGGGTAACGCTGCCGCCGGCCGCGGTGCAGCAGGTGGCGCGGCTGCAGGAGCGGCTCGCCGCGGCGCAGGCGGCCGGCAACCGGGCGCGCAGCGCGGCGGCTGCCGCGGAGGCCGACGCCGGCACGGCGCGGACGGAGCTGGCGGCGGCCGCCGAAGCGCTGGCGGACGCGCGCGAGAGCGCCGCTACGGCGGAAAGCGCGGCGGCGATGCCGATGCCAACGGCGGTGGCGATGGGGCCGCCGGCGGTGGCGGTGGCGGCGGAGCGGCTCGACCCCGGGCTGCTGAGTCTGGCGAACGCGCGCGCCTCGTTGGCGGGACCGGACGCGGTGTACGTGACGGAAATCGAATACGCCGGGCGCAGCTACTCGGCGCTGCTGAAGTACCACGGCGGCACCACCGCGACGGTGGAGCGGGTGTACGGGCCGGACGGCAAGCTGATCCCGGACACGGTTGGGCTGGCGCGGACGCAGTTGGCCTTTACCGCCCCGGACCTGCTCGACGTCGCCTACGTGGAGGTGAACGGCCAGGGTTACTCCGGGCAGTTGCGCTACGCCGGCGGCAACCGGTTGGAGGTGGCCGGAATCCGGCGCGTGACCCTGCCGCCGAGCGCGGCGCAGCAGGTGGCGGCAGCCGAAGCGGCAGCCGTAGCCGCCGCGGAAGCGACGGTGGCCGAAGCGCAGGCCGCGGCGGCCGCGGAGGCGGAGGCGCTGCAGGCGAGTGCGGCCGCGGCGGTGAGCGCAGCGCGGGCGGCGGCCACGGCGGCGGAAGCCGCGGCCGCGGCAGCGCAGGCGGAGACCGACTCGTTGCGGGCGGCGGCGCACCAGCCGGCGGCGGTCGCGGTGGCCGCGGAGCGGCTGCTGCCGGGCCGGCTGAGCTTTGCTTCCGCGCAGGCCTCGGTGGCGGGGCCGGACGCGATTTACGTGTCGGGGATCGAATACGGCGGCCAAAGCTACTCGGCGCTGCTGAGGTACCGCGGCGGCACCAGCGCCACGGTGGAGCAGGTGTACGGGCCGCGCGGCCGGCTGATTCCCGACTCGGTGGGGCTGGCGCAGGCGCGCCTGGCCTTTGCGCCGCCGGACGCGTTGGACATCTCCTACGTCGAGCTGAACGGCCAGGGCTACGCGGGCCGGCTGCGTTACGCCGGCGGCAACCGGCTGCAGGTTGACGGCATCCGGCGGGTGACGCTGCCGCCGACCGCGGCGCAGCGCGTAGCGGCGGCCGAAGCGAGCGCGGCCGCGGCGGCGCAGCAGGCAGCCGTAGCGGAAGCCGCGCAGGCTGACGCCGAAGCCGCGGCCACGGCGGCGGCGCAGCAGGTTGCCGCCGCGCAGGCCGCCGCCGACGCGGCGGCGGCCGAGGCGGATCAGGCCCGCGCCGAGCTGGCGGTGATCGCGCAGGACGCGGCCGGGCGGCGCGTCAGGCCGGCGCTGGTGGACTTCAACCTCCTGAGCCTGGAGCGGGCGCAGGTATCGGCGGCCGGACCCGAGTCGGTCTACGTCTCCGGTATCCGGTACGACGGCGGCGAGTTTGGCGCGCGGCTGCGCTACGCCGGGGGGAACCGGGGGATGGTCGAGGAGCTGTTCGCCACCGCTTCGGGCGGGGCCGCGGCGCTCGATCTGTCGGCGCCGGCCTTTGAGGTGCGCGGCCCGCAGACGATGGTAATCTCCAACGTCGGGATTGGCGGCGACGCCTACTCCTTTACGCTGCAATTCGAGCGCGGCGGCGCGATCGTGATCTCGCAACGCAAGCAGGGCCACCGCGTGCGGAGCGCGGCGGAGCTGCTGCGCGACGGGTTGTTGAGCGGCCCCGGCGTAACGCGGGTGGTAAACGGTATCCGCGGCGGCCGGGCGCTGCCGGAGGAGGGGGAGTGGATTACCGCGGCCGGCGCGGTGGCGAGCCAGATCGACGCGGCGAGCAGCCATGCCAAGTTCGCGTTTCATGACGTACCGCAGCCGGCGGCGCCGACCTTGTACGGGGTGACGGTGCGCGCGCCCGGCGACCGGAAGGTAGGGTACGGCCTGCACTTGCTGGCCTCGGGCGCGCCGCAGACCGGCAACACCTGGAACTACGGGCGCTCCTACCTGGTGTGGGCGACGCGGGAACGCGACTTCTACGACACGGAAGCGACGCAGGTGCAGCTCTACGAATCGCTGGACGGCAACCGGCTGATGTGGCTGAACAGCCGCAACCTGCAGCAGGGGCTGGCGCCGGGGTTGACCCTGGAGGCGCTCTACCAGCCGGACGACTGCGCGGAGCAGGCCGGCGCCGCGCCGTGCTACGGGTCGATCACCGTGCTGGTGGACGGCATGGAACAGTTCAAGGTGGCGGTGTCGGCGGAGGTCGCCGGCCGGGAGGCCGACGCGATCGCGTTGCGCGCGTTGGGCGGGCCGGTGGAGTTCATCGACCTGTACGTGCATTCGCGGCGGTAGCGGCGGACTACCCGGATTAGCCGGAGTACCTGGGAGTGAACGATGTCTAAATTGGGATTTGGCGGCGTGCTGTTCGGCGCGGCGATTACCCTGGCGAGTCAGATCGGTTGCGTGTCTCCCTCCGAGGCTTGGCAGGGAGCGCCGGCCGCCGAGATGGAAGAAGCCCCCGCCGCGGCGAGCGACCCGCAGGCGCAGGTGGCGGCACTGGAGTCGGAAGTCGCGGCGCTGACCGCGCAGGTCGCCGCGGCGCAGGAGCAGGCCGCCGGAGCGCGGAACGAAGCTGACGCGGCGCGCGGCGACGCTGCCGTAGCTCAGGATCAGACCGCCGCGGCGCAGGACCGGGCGGCGGCGGCGGAGACCGCGCTGAGCGAGGCTGCTGCGGCGGCCGCCTCGGCTCAGGAAGCGGCGGTGCGGGCGCGGGCGGCCGCCGCGCGCGCGCAGGACGAGGTCGCGGTGCTGCGGGCGGCCGCCCCGGCGCGCGGCCTCCGGGTCTCCCCGGAGCGGCTCGATGCCGGCTTGCTCGACCTCTCCGCGGCGCAGGTGGCGGTGGCGGGACCCGACAGCATCTACGTGTCGTCGATCAGGTACGCCGGGCGGCCCTACTCCGCGCTGCTGCGCTACCGGGGTGGCATCACCGCGACGGTCGAGCGGCTCTACGGCCCGGGTGACGCCCTGATTCCCGCCTCGGTCGACCTGTCGCGGACGCAGCTTTCGCTGCTCGCGCCGGATACGCTCCAGGTCTCCAACGTGGCCGTGGACGGGCGCGGATATTCGGGGCAGTTGCGGTACGCCGGCGGCAATGCCCTGGAGGTAGCCGGCATTCAGCAGGTAGCGCTGCCGCCGGGCGCGGCGCAGCAGATCGCCGGGTTGCGGGAGCAGCTCGCCGCGGCGCAGGCGGCCGGCGTCCGGGCGCGGCGCGCGGCGGCGGCCGCGGAGGCGGACGCCGGTACGGCGCGGGCGGAGCTGGCGGAGGCGTCCGCGGCGCTCGCGGTAATGATGCAGGGTCCGGATGGGCGCCGCGTCATCCCGGCGGCGGTGGACTTCAACCTCCTGAATCTGGAGCGGGCGCGGGTGTCGGTCGCCGGCCCGGAGTCGATCTACGTCTCCGGGATCAGGTATGACGGCGGCGAGTTGGCGGCGCGGCTGCGCTACACCGGGGCGAGCCGGGGCGTCGTCGAGGAGCTGTTCGATACCTCCTCGGGCAGGTTGCCGGAGCTCGATCTGTCGGCGCCGGCCATCGAAGTGCGCGGCCCCGAGACGATGGTGATCTCCAACGTCGGAATCGGCGGCCGCGCCTACTCCTTCACGCTGCAATTTGAGCGCGGCGGCGAGATTGTGATCTCCCAGCGCGGTCAGGGTCACGCCGTGCGGAGCGCGGCGGAGCTGCTGCGCGACGAGTTGTTGAGCGGCCCCGGCGTCACGCGGTTGGTGCGCGATATCCGCGGCGGGCGGGCGTTGCCGTTCGAGGGGGCGTGGATTGCGTCTCCCGGCGCCGTGAGCCAGGTCGACGCGGCGAGCAGCCATGCCAAGTTCGCGTTCGGCGAGGTACCGCAACCGGCGGCTCCGACCTTGTACGGAGTAACGGTGCGCGCGGCCGGCGACCGGAAGGTGGGGTACGGCCTGCACCTGCTGGCCTCGGGCACGCCGCAGACCGGCAACACCTGGAACTACGGGCGCTCCTACCTGGTGTGGGCGACGCGGGAACGCGACTTCTACGATACCGAAGCGACGCAGGTGCAGCTCTACCAATCGCTGGATGGCAATCGGCTCATGTGGCTGAACAGCCGCAACCTGCAGCAGGGGCTGGCGCCGGGGTTGACCCTGGAGGCGCTCTACCGGCCGGACGACTGCGCCGAACCGGCCGGGGCCGCGCCGTGCTACGGCTCGATTACGGTACTGGTGGACGGCGGGGAGCAGTTCAAGGTGGCGGTGTCACCGGAGATCGGCGCGCAGGCGGCGGACGCGATTGCGTTGCGCGCCCTGGGCGGGCCGGTGGAGTTCATCGACCTGTACGTGCACTCGCGCCGGTAGCGCCGGTAGCGGGCAGCCCGGCCAGCAGGCTCCCGTCGGCGAGCGCCCGCGTCACGGTGACGCGGCGCAGCTCGCCGGCGCGGGGCGGCTCAGCGGCGGGGAAGCGCACCCGCAAGTAGGACTCGCCGTAGCCGGCGGCGAAGCCGGCGCCGGTTTCCTCCACCAGCACCCGTTGGTCGCGGCCGGGGAAGCGTTGCGCCAAGCGGCGGCGGCCGGCGGCCGCCAAGCCGCGTATCGCCGCACTGCGTTGCGCCTTGACCGGCTCCGGCACGTGGTTTGGCAGCCGCGCGGCGCGCGTGCTCGCCCGCGGCGAGTAGCGGAACACGTGGACGTGGCCGAAGTCCACGCTCTCACACACCGCCAGCGTGCGCGCAAAGTCGTCGTCGGTCTCGCCGGGGAAGCCCACCAGCACGTCGGTGCTGAAGTGGGCGGGCACGTTGCGCCGCTCCCAGGCGGCGCGGATGCGGGCGATCAGCTCCAGGTAGCGGTCCACGTCGTACTCGCGCCGCATGCGCAGCAGCACGCGGTCGGAGCCGCTCTGCAGGCACAGGTGCAGGTGCGGGCACAGCCGGGGGTGGGCGGTGAGCTCGATGAAGCGCTCGTCGAGCGGATCCGGCTCCAGTGAGGAGACGCGCACGCGGTACTCGCCTCGCAGCTCCAGCAGCTCCTGCAGCAGCCGGCTGAAGCCCCAGCCGCACCAGTCGTAACGCCCAATGTTGACGCCGGTGAGTACCAGCTCGCGGTGGCCGGCGGCGAGCAGGCCGCGCGCCTCCTGCAGGATGGCGGGAGCGGGCCGGCTGCGGGCGCGCCCGCGCACCGCCGGGATGATGCAGAAGGTGCAGAAGTTGTCGCAGCCGTCCTGAATCTTGATGGTGGCGCGGGTGTGCAGCGGCTGCGGTCCGGGGCGGTAGCCGAACGGGTCCGCCGGCAGCGCCGCCGGGTCCGCCACCTCGCCGGCCAGGTGGGCGGCCACCAGATCGAAGATCTGGCTCTTGCGGTCGTTGTCCACCGCGTAGTCGACGCCGGGCAGGTCGCAGGCCGCGCCGCCGTGCGCGGTGACGTAGCAACCGGTGGCCACGACGAGGGGGCGTTCGCCGGCACCGGCGGCGGGCCGCGGCACGGACGGGAGCCGGACGGCGCGCCGCAGCGCGTTGCGCGACTTGCGGTCGGCCTGCCCGGTTACGGTGCAGGTGTTGACCACCACCACGTCGGGCGCGTCGGCGGCGGTCACCACGCGGTAGCCGGCGGCCTGGAAGCGCGCGGCCAGGGCGTCGCTCTCGGCGATGTTGAGACGGCAGCCGAGGTTGGTGAAGGCGATGGAGGGCGGCATTATTGGCCCGCGGGGCGGCGGCGCCCTTCAGGCGCTCCGGGCGGGCAGCGCCGGGGCGGCGGCTTCCTGCCGGTAGTGGCCGAAGAAGCGGCGCAGCCGCGCGGTCGCGTCGTTGATCTGCTCGACCGGGGGCAGGGACACGACGCGGAAGTGATCGGGGTGCGGCCAGCCGAAACCGGTGCCGTGGACCAGCAGGACCTTTTCCTCCGTCAGCAGATCCAGAATCATCCGCTCATCGTCGGTCACGCCAAAGCGGGCGGCGTCCACCTTCGGGAACAGGTAGAAGGCGCCGCGCGGCTTGACGCAACTGATTCCGGGGATGGCGGTCAAGGCGTCGTACAACGCGTCGCGCTGCAGCGTGAGCCGCCCCTCCGGCGCGGTGAGCTGATTGATGGTCGGAATGCCGTCGAGAGCGGGGCGCACCGCGAGCTGGGCGGGAACGTTGGCGCACAGCCGCAGGGAGGAGAGGATGCCGAGGCCGTCGATGAAGTCGCGCGCGGTATGCCGGGCGCCGCTGAGCAGCATCCAGCCGCAACGGTAGCCGGGCAGCCGGTAGGTCTTGGAGAGACCGTTGAAGGTGACCACGAGAACGTCGTCGGCTAGCAGCGCCAGGGGCACGTGGCGCACGCCGTCGTAGAGGATCTGGTCGTAAATCTCGTCGGCAAACAACACCAGCCGGTGCTCGCGGGCCAGCGCCGCGATCCGTTCCAGGCAGTCGCGCGGGTAGACGGCGCCGGTGGGGTTGTTGGGATTGATCACCACGATGGCGCGGGTACGCGAGGTGATCTTGGCGGCCAGGTCGGAGAGGTCGGGCGCCCAGTCCGATTCCTCGTCGCACCGGTAGTGCACCGGGCGGCCGCCGCTCAGGTTGACCGCCGCGGTCCACAGCGGGTAGTCGGGGGCCGGGATCAACACCTCGTCACCGGCGTTGAGCAGCCCCTGCAGCGCCATGGTGATCAGCTCGCTGACGCCGTTACCGAGAAAGACGTCTTCGCTCCGCGCCTGCGCCACGCCCCGCGCCCGGTAGTGGCGGGTGATCGCCTCGCGCGCAACGGCCAATCCCTGCGACTCGCCGTAGCCCTGCCCCCGGCTGAGATTGGCGATCACGTCGCGGACGACCTCGGCCGGCGCCTCGAACCCGAACGGCGCGGGGTCGCCGATGTTGAGCTTGGCTACCCGGAACCCTTCCGCCTCCAGGCGCTGCGCGGCGGCCAGTACCGGGCCGCGGATGTCGTAGCGTACGTCTCGGAGCCTGTCCGACCTCGTGATTTGCATGGCGTATTCCTTGCGGGAAGTGCCAAATGATACCGCTTTCCGGGCGCTTCCGGCTACCGGGCGGTGCGGTTCCTGCGGGCGCGCCGGCCGGCCGGCCGGGGCGAGGCGTTGACCCGCGGGCGCTGAGCGGCGCTCAATTGGGGGCATGCTGCTAGCCGAGCCGCTGCCGCGGCGGATGCTCGCGTGGCGTCTGAGGGGGGCCGGATTCGAGCACCTGGGGATTGCCGGCGGTCCGGAGGAGGTGCCGTTCCCGCGCTGTGGCGAGGACGACGTGATCGGCCGGGTGGAGGCGGTGGGCATCTGCTACTCCGACGCCAAGCTGGTGCGCGCCGGCGGCGCGCACGCGCGCCTGCGCGGGCGCGATCTGGCCGAGGCCCCGGTTACCCCCGGTCACGAGGTAACGCTCACGGTGGTGGGAGTGGGGGAGCACCGCCGGCGGCAGGTGCGGCTTGGGGCGCGTTATATCCTGCAGCCCGACGTCTACTACCGGGGCCGCACGCTGGCGGTCGGCTATCAGCTGCCCGGAGCACTGGCGCAATACGTGGTGCTGGGGCGCGAGGTGCTGGACGGAGACGAGGGCTGCTACCTGGTGCCGTTGCCTGATGAAGTGGGCAGCGTGGAGGGGGCGCTGATCGAGCCGTGGAGCTGCGTGGTGGCGGCGTACCGGATCCCCGCCCGCACCCACCTGCGCAGCGGCGGCACGTTGCGGCTGTACGGCTTCGACGAGCAGCCGGCGCTGGACTTTGCCGGGGTCCGCTTCGGCGCGGTGCCGGAACGGCTGGGGGTGGCGCCGTCGGCGGCCTCGTCGGGGGCTCCGCCGCGGCAGGTGGTGGCCGCCGGCCTGAACCGAGCGAACCGGCAGGCGGTCGAGAGTTGGGCCGCGGCGGAGGGCGTAGAAGTTGCTTGGCGCGGCGCCCCGCCGCCGTGCGGCGCTGACGACGTGATAATCGCCGGCACGCCCCCCGCCGGCGGCTGGATGGGGCAGTTGTTCGCCGAGCTGCCGAGGCACGCGGTGGTGAGCCTGCAGGTGGCCGGCCCGCGCGCGGCAGTTGGCGCGCTGGCATGCGACCTGGGCCGCATCCACTATCAGGGCATCCGCGTAGTGGGCCGTTGCGACGGCAAGGTGGCGGCCGCCTACGCCGGCGCCGCGCGCCGGGACTTGGCGCCGGGCGGGCGGGCGTGGTTCGTCGGCGGCGCCGGGCCGATGGGACAGATGCACGTGCTGCGCGCCCTGGCACTGGCGGAGCCGCCGGCGACGGTGGTGGTTACCGACCTGGCGCCGCAGCGGCTGCAGGCGCTGGGCGCGCGCGCCGCGGCGCTCGGCCTGCCGGCGCCGGTCCTGCTGCCCGCGGGCGGCCGCGCGGCGCCGGTTGACGGCGAGCTGCGGCGCTTGGCGCCGCACGGATTCGACGACGTGGTGCTGCTGGCGCCCTCCGCCGCGGCGGCGGAGCATGCCGCGCGGTTCCTCGGCCGCGGCGGCTACTTGAACGTGTTCGCGGGGGTAGCGGAGGGCAGCGTCACGGACCTGCCGCAGGAGCTCATCGCCGGCGGCGCCGTGCGCGTGGCCGGCACCACCGGCTCGCCGCTGGCCGCCACCCTGCAGACCCTGGCGCTGGTAACGGAGGGGGAGTTGCGGCCCGGCATCGTGCTCGGCGCGTTGGCAGACCTGGAGCACGGCCGCGCCGCGGTGGAAGCGGTGGCCGCCGGGCGCGTGACCGGCAAGGTGGTGGTGCTTCCCTTCGCCCGCGACTTTGGCCTGCAAACCCTCGAGGCGCTGGCCGCCGGGGACGCAGCCTGGCGCCGTGCTCTCGGCGGCGGCCGCTACTGGTCGCGCGCCGCGGAGCGGCTTTGCGCCGCCGCGCAGTCGGGGGCGGGGCAGGCGCCGGCCGCGTAGCGCGCCGCCGCGGCGGCGTCGAAACCCAGGGTTACCCCCAGCGGGAGGCGCCGGCCGCAGTGCCGGCAGCGGCGCGGAAACGCGTTGCGGCGCGCGCGCAGGCAGAGAAGGGCACCGCCCGCCGCCGCCGCGGCCGGCAGCGCTCCGGTCCATTCCGGCGCCTGCCAGCGCCGCAGGAGCAGCACCGCCACCCAGGTTGCGAGCACCAGCCCGGCGAGAATCAGCGTGGCCACCCGCGGCGCGTCGGCGGGGCGCGGCTGTCCGGCGGCGCGCGCCGGCGAGTCCGGCTTGGTGAGACCGCGTTGCAGCAGGTTGAGGATCAGCACCGCCATCAACAGGTACGGCATGATCCGGGCCAGAGCGCTCAGCATCGCGGGGTCTCAACTCTGCATCAGCAGGCGCAGCATGGCGGGGCCGGCGAAGAACCGGCGCACCGCCGCCGCGTCCCCGGCTGCGGCGGGGGACGTGGCGGGGTCTGCGGCGGGCGTAGGGGCTGCGTCAGCGGGGAACGCCAACAGCGGAGACAGGGCGGCGGCCAGGCGCTCGGCGTACGCCGCGGCGCCGTACAACTCGTCGATGCGGCGCTCGCGGGGCGGCGCCGGCTGGTCCGGCGCCGCGCGTAGCGCCGCCAACAGGGGCGCGTTGGCCTGTTCGAGTTCGCGCCGCAGACCGCGGTCGCCGGCGCGGCGCAGGAGGTCCGCCTGCCACGCGACGCCAAGAAACGAGAAGTCTACGCAGTCCCGTTCCAGGATCGTCTCCAGCGCGGCGCGCAGCCGCTCGTCCCAGCCGGCCGGGAGCAGGCGGGCGCTACGTTCCACTTCGGGATGGTACGCCTCCCGCAGCGCGCGGCGCGCCGCCGGCGGCAGCGGGCAGTGCACGGCGTCGTAGATCGTGGCGGGGTAGCCGGCGAGCAGCTCGGCCAGGTCGTCGAGCACCGGCAGGCGCCGCGCCAGCAGCGGCCGCCGCCACTGCAGGGCGTTGACGAACTGAAACCCGAACCCTTCTTCGACCGACGGTGAGACGATGCAGTGCGCCGCGGTCAGCAGCTCGTCGAAGCTCAGGCCGCGCTCGTCCAGCCGCTCGCCGACGCCGAACAGGCCCGGGATGGTCCCGTCGGCGAACAGCGCTTCCACCTGCCGCGAGTAATCCAGCTCCGCGGCCGAGGAGGAGGGCAGCGTGACGATCAGCTCGGCGCCGGCAAGGCGCGCCAGCAGGCCCGCCTCCAGCACGTTCTTGCGGCGCCGCACCCGCACCGGGTACAGCCACGTCGGGCGCCGCGCCGTGTAGCGCCCGGTACCGAGCGCCGGCCGCGCCGCCGCGGCGCGGGCCAGCGCGGAGCGGGCGGCCTGCGCGGGCGGCGCGTTCGGTTCCGGCAGCGGCGGCACGGGCGACACCGGGTTGGCCAGCAGCGTGATCCGGCCGGCCGGCAATCCCGCCGCGGTCAGGGCGGCCCGGTCGCGGTGATTCAACACCGCGTAGCGGACGTTGGCGCCACCGGGGTAGGGCGAGGCGGTCACTTCCCGCAGCAGGCGCCGCAGGTTGGCGGGGCGCGCGCACTCGGGAAAGTCGTGGACTTGCAGCAGCATCGGTTGGCCGGCCGCGGCCGCGGCCAGCACGGCGCCGGTAAAGCGGGTGTTCTTGGCCAAGTGGTGGTTGTGCACCCACCACACGCCGTCTCCGTAGCGCCGCCGGAGCAGGCCGGCGAGCTGATCCTGCTCGGCGGGGGTGGCGGGGGCATCGTCGTAGCCCACCGCGTCGAGGCGCTCGTGGGTGACGCGCGGCACTCCGCCCGCGCCGCCGCCGGCCTTCGCGTTGGCGCCCGCGCCCGCGGCCGGAAACGCCCCGGCAGCCTCCCCGGCCGTGACCACCGTGATCCGGCGCAGGTCCGGGAACAGCGCGGCGTGGGCCAGCAGCGCGCGCAATCCGTCGCGGATAACCGTGGTCACGCCGCCGCGCAACAGATGGTAGTGAAAGACGTACAGGTGACGGAGCTGCCGCACGGCGCCAGTATACGGTGTTCGGCCCGGCAGGGGAGCATGCTATGGTCGGCGGCGATGGCGGATTGCGAACTGCCGGTGGTGGCGATCACGATGGGCGACCCCGCCGGGGTGGGGCCGGAGGTCGCGGTCAAGGCGTTGCACCACGACGCGGTGTGGCGGGCGTGCCGGCCGTTGCTGGTGGGCGACCCCGCGGTATTGGCGGATGCGGCGAGCATCTGCGGCAGCCGCGCCGCGGTGACCGAGGTGGCCGCGCCGCCGGGCGCGGCGGAAGGCGCGGCGTGGGACCGGGGCCGCGTCAACGTCGTTGCCAGCGGCGGACCTGGGCTCGCGGAAGTGCGGCGCGGCGAGGTGTCGGCGGCGGCGGGTGACGCCGGCTACCGCGCCATCGCCGGCGCGGTGCGGCTGGCGCAGACCGGAGCGGCCGCGGCCACGGTAACGGCGCCGATCCACAAGGAAGCGTTGAACCGAGCCGGCCATCACTTCGCCGGCCAGACCGAGATCTACGCCCATCTCACCGGCAGCCGCGACTACGCCATGCTGCTGATGGCCGGCCCGTTGCGCGTGGTGCACGTGTCCACCCACGTTTCGTTGCGCGAGGCGTGCGCGCGCGTCACCCGCGAGCGGGTGGCAACCGTGATCCGGCTGGCGCACGACGCCGGGCGGATGCTTGGCTTCGCGCGCCCGCGCATCGGGGTGGCGGGCTTGAACCCGCACGCCGGCGACGGCGGCCTGTTCGGCAGCGAGGAGGCGGACGCGATCGTGCCCGCGGTGCGCGCGGCGCAGCAGGAGGGCATCACCGTGGAGGGGCCGTTGCCGGCGGACACGCTGTTCCCGAAGGCCAACGGCGGCTACTACGATCTGGTGGTGGCAATGTACCATGACCAGGGCCACGTTCCGACCAAGGTGGTGGGCTTCCGGTGGGACAACGCCGCCGGCGAGTGGAGCGCGGTCGACGGGGTCAACGTAACCCTCGGCATTCCCGTAATCCGGGTATCGGTGGATCACGGCACCGCGTTCGACGTGGCCGGCACCGGCCGCGCCTCCGAAGCCAGCATGGTCCAGGCCATCCTCTGCGCCGCCCAAATGGCCTCCCACCGCGCCGTATCTCCTTGACGGGGCTTGCGGGTGGGCTGTTAGGGTCACGTGATGAGTGACGCGGTGGCTGGCAAGGAGAAGAAGGGCCGCAAGGTGACGAAGGCGGCGGGGGCCGGGAAGGCCGGCGCGAAGCCGGTGTTGCTGTCGGGCGGTAACCCGCAGATCGCCAAGGGCGACGGAGACAAGCCGGTGCAGGCGTACGTCGCGGCCATGCCGGGCTGGAAGAGCGGCCTGGGGCGCCGCCTGGACGCGCTGATCGTGAGCAACGCGCCGGAGATACGGAAGGGGGTGCGGTGGAACTCGCCCTTTTACGGCATCGACGGCAATGGCTGGATCGTGTCGTTCCACGTCTTTACCCGCTACGTCAAGGTGACCTTTTTTCAGGGCGCGCTGCTTTCGCCCGCTCCGCCCGGCGGCGGCAAGGATCCGGACGCGCGCTGGATCGACGTCTACGAGGGCCAACTCGACGAGGAGCAGATGGCGGCGTGGATCCGGCAGGCCGCGGCGCTGCCCGGCTGGCGCTGGGGCAACGCGCCATGACTCCGGCCGCCTCCCCGGCTATTCCAGCAGGGCCTTGAACAGGGCGTCGGGGGCGTCGCCGTAAAACTGCAGGTTAACGCGCGTGGCCATGTCGTCGGAGAGGTCGAACAGGTGGCGGCGCGCCGACACGGGGACCAACACGGCGCCGGCGCCCTTCTCGACCGCGGCTTCGACCACTCCTACGGCGTTGGCGAGCGGTTCGACCGATCCGCCCAGGTTGAGGCCGCCGGCCACGATCAGGCCGCCCTTGAGGCTCTGCTCCAGCAGCGCGCCGCACAGCGCCAGCAGCGCCGGCAGGCCGAGCGCGGCGCCGGTGCGGTCGTGGTCCATGGCGCGGAGTTGCACCGAGAACTCGTGCGCGCGCGGGTCGCGGCCGCCCACCAGCTCGCGCGCGCGGGCGTACAGGTTCTGCTCGGCGTAGCGGACGCTCTCGCGGAACGCCGGGGGTACCGGGGCGTTGAGGATGCGCACGCCGCTGCCGGGGCCGGCGGTGACCTCGATGCGGTAGAGTGACGGGCCGGTCTCCGGCGCGCCGGGGCCGATGCCCCACACCTGACCCGGCGGCAGGGGATCGGGGTCGATGGCGTCGCCGCTGCCGAGCTCCAGCGTCGACACGAAGCGCTCGATCCCGTCCTCGCCGATGGCGTAACTGAAGTGGGTGTTGCGGAACTCACTCTTGAAGACCCGCTTCTGCTGCTCCTTGACCCGCCGCCGCATCTCCAGCGCGGCGCGCACCAGCTCCTCCAGCTCAGCGTCCGGCACCGGCATCGCCGGATCCGGGTAGAGCAGCTTGAGCAACCCGCTCACCGTCTTGTTGACCGCGGTGAGGTCGCGTCCGCTCAGCGCGCCGCCAAAGTTGACGCGGCCCTGCAGCGCCGAAACGCGGCTGCCGGCGCGCAGCCGGCTCCAGCACTCCGACAGGAAGTCGCTCACCAGGCCGAAGTGATCGGTAAAGTGCTCGCGCGGGCTGAGCTTGGGGAAGTCCCAGCCCGGAACGTAGGCGTGAATGCGGTCCATGAACGCGGTGTCGTCGCGCAGGTCGGCGGACAGCGGACCGAACAGGTGGCCGGCGCGCTGCTGGTCGGCGACCGCGGCGTCCAGGTTGCCGACCATCACGATGCCGCCGTCGGCGCGGATGCTCTCCTTGCCGCGCGAAAACTCGCCCGACTCCATGTAGCCCTTGAGGATGTTCACGCCGTCCTTCTGATCAAAGGAGACGCCGGAAATCTCGTCGAAACAGACCACGTCGTAGTGGCAGACCAGCCCGCGCTGGCCGTTGGCGTTGTTGACGAACATCTTGGCCACCGTCGCCTTGCCCCCGGAAATCAGATGGGCGTAAGGGGAGATCTGCTGGAACAGATGGCTCTTGCCGGTGCCGCGCGGCCCGAGCTCCACCAGGTTGTAGTTGCGCTCCACGAACGGCGTCATGCGCACCAGCGCCACCAGTTGCGCGCGCTCGCTGAGGGCGGCCGGCTCCAGGCCGACGCTGCGCAACAGGAGGCGCCGCCACTCGTCGCTGCCGAGCTGGTTCCGCGCCCGCTGCAAGGTTTTTAGGACGTCGGCCTGCGAAAGCTGAATGGCGCGCACGGCGTCGATGGCGAACGGGCGTCCGTTCTGCTCCTGGGCGATGGCGGCGTCGTAACTCAGGGTCACCTCGGCGTAGCAGCCGTCGGTGAGCATGCGCTCGTGGCGCTTGACCAGGTCGTCGTCGATGCGGGCGTCCCGAATCGCCAGACTGGGAAGCTCGGCGATCAGCGAGTCGGTGCGGGCGTCGAGCCGCGCCTTGACGAGGTCGATCAGCTTGATGGCGCCGCGGTCGCGCGCCCGCGCCTTGACCAGCTCCTCCTCGCCGGTGCGCACGGTGCGGTCGGCAAGCTGCCGCTCAACGATCGCCAGCCCCTCCTCGATCTCCTGCTCGTCGGTGGTGGCGCAATAGCGCCCCAGCAGAAACTCGACCACGTAGGTCGGCACCGGGTATTGGCGGCTGTACTTGCGCACCAGGTCCTTGCGGACCAGATAACCGTCGAACACCTGCGCGGCGCGCCGGTCCAGGTCGTCAAGCGTGAGACTCACTCCTCAGCCCCCTACGATGGTGGATTGCCGCGCGGCGACGCGGCCATCCGCGTCCAGGACCACGACCACGGCGGAGGCCCCCACCAACTCGTCGTCGGCGACGAGCAGACTCGCCGCGCCGCGGGCGTCGAGCGGTCGCGCGCGGGCGATGCTCGAAGCGGCATCGGCCACCCGCGTGCGCAGGTCCACGGAGGCCGCCGGCGGCGCGGTGACGCGCACCCGGCAGCGCAGCCCCGCCCATGATAGCGCGGTGATGACGGCGGGCGCAGGCGCGGCGCCTGCGGCGCCTGTGGCGGCTGCCCCGGCGGTGACCCGCAGCACGGGAATCACGCTCTCCTGGAGACTCACCCCGCCGTGCGCGTATTCCTTGCCGGCGGCGAAGCAGGCGGCGCCGGGCGGCACCGCGATCCGCTCGCCGGCGTTCCAGTGCCACGCCACCACCGGCGTCTCGACGGCGGAGGAACCGGCGACGGTCGCGCACCGCGCCCAGCGGGTTTCGGTGAGATAGCGGGGCAGATCGACCTTGGGCAGACCGCCGGGCAGCCACAGCCAGCCGTGATCGGTCACCACGCGCACCACGCGCCAGCCCGCGTCAAGCAGCGCCGCGGCGCGCTCGCGCAGCAGACCGAGTTGCGCGTCGATGCCGGAGGCGAACGCCGTCGGCAGCGCGTGACCGAGCCGGTCGATCAGTCCGTGCTCGGTCCAGGCGCGGCCCGCCGGGTCGCCGGTCTCGCCGCCGGCCAGGTACTGGTAGCCGGCCTCGGCCAGCAGCTTGCGGAACCGCTCGGTGGTCAACGGCCGGCCGTCACTCGCGGCGCCGGGCCGGAACTCGTCGTCCGGGTTTGCGCCGGCGATCTGTCCGGTGACCGGCGAGACCGCCGGCTTGGCGGTGGCGGTGACGGTCGGCAGCGCCGCCCAGCGGGTGGCAAGGGCAACCGCCAGGCCGTCGGCTCGCAGGAGGGCGGCCAGCCGCTGCGCCACGTCGAACCGCAGGCCGTCGGCGAACAGGATGGCGGTGCCGGGTTCGTCGCCGACGGCGTAGCCCGCCGGCGCCTCGCGGATCGCGGCCGGCTCCTGCCGCATCAGCTCCTGCAGGCGGCGCGCCGCGGACTCCAGCCACGGCAGATAGAGGGCGTGCAGCGCCGCGCCGACCACCCGCTGGTCGGCGGCGGAGGTGACCGCGGCCATCGCAGCGAGCGCCGCGGCGTCGACCCGCCACGCCCCGTCCGCGTAGCGGCGGGCCAGGTCGGCCGCCGCCGCGCCGCCGAGTTGCTCGGCCGCGCGCTCCGCGATGACGGCCAGGTGCTCCAGAGCGCGCGCCAGCGGCGCCTGCCCGAGTTCCGCCCACACCCAGCCGCGGCGTTGGCCGTGCTTCGCTTCGAGCGCGCGGATCTCGTCACGGGCTGCGGCGGGTGGTTTGCCGGCGCAGGCGTCGAGGCGGCTGCGCAACTCGGCTTCGTCGGCTTCGTTCTCCTGCGGCCATGACGAGCGTTCCGCGAACAGATCTTCGGTCAGGTCGTGCGGGCGCGCGCCGCGCAGCAGTTCCGGGACGACGGGGTAGCGCGCCGGCGCCTCGGCGAACCGGCTCCAGACCGGCCGCCACGCCCCTTCGCGCCGGCCCAGCCGCTCCGCGGCGACCAGCTCGCCGTCGGCGGCCGGATCGAAGCCGAAGTCCGCCTCGCAGCGGGAGGCAAAGGCGTCCCGGCGCGCGGCGTCCCAGCCGTCCGCGGCGGCGCGCGGGTCATTCAGCCACGACAGCAGGTCCTTGACCGGATCATCGGACAGCAGCGCGTCGAAGTCCTCCGCTTCCAGGCGCCGCCCGCGCAGCGATTGCACCGGGGCGGCCGCCACCTTCGGCAGCGCGCGCAGCAGCGCCTGCCGGGTGGCGGCATCGCGCGCCACGTCCAGCCCCAGGCCGCCGGCTTTGGAGGCGAGGAACGCCTCCACCGTCCAGTCGCGGCCGTTCTTCTGCGTCCAGCAAACGCCGCGGTACTGCAGCTCCACCAGCGGCTGCAGGCGCCGCGGGCAGGTCTGCGCCGCGCCGAGCTCCTGCCGGCTCACGCCGGGCAGATAGAGGACCGGCGTTGCCTCGGGCGGCATGGCGGGCGCGTCCAGCGTCCGATCGACCATGCAGCGCAACCAGATCGCCGGCCCGGTCCGCTCGCCGGGAGCGTACTCGCCAAGCGCCAGCAGGTGCGGCATGAGCCCGCGCAGGTGCGGAATGACCGGCTCCCACTGCGCGGGGTGGTCGGCCCACAGCACCGCCGCGGGCGCCGCCGCGTCGTCGGGATTGAAGCTGGCCGCCGCCCCGAGCGCCGCCGCCAGCTCCTTGATCACCGTCCCGCCCATATAGGTAATGGTAGGCGGTTCATTACCCATATAATAGGTAACGTACCCATTCCGTGGTCCTTCTTGACCGCCGCCGATGGGATGTCCTGCCGTTCGGTGAGTACGAGGGCGGCCATATAGGTAAGATGGGTCGCTCCATTACCCATATAATAGGTAACGTTACCCAATTCTCCGCCATTGGGCACGTGGGCCACGTCCCAGGCACTCGACTTCACCCAGGTCCCGCTGCTGGCGCAGCACCAGCCGAATCATTTGATGGCGCCTTCATGATCCATCATCTGCAGAAGGTACGTGATCGGCGGACACGACTGCGTCCGCCGATCAGTTCGATTCATTCTGTGAATCTACGATATTCTTCGAGAGTTATTCCGGCTGTGCGCAAGTTGGTACGAAGAACGTGCTGTGACACTTCACGCGCGCCAACGGGTACTATGACAGGGCGCTTAGCGCCATCCTTTGTAAGCTTAACGTGAGACCCTTTTTGATCATATCGTTGCCAACCATTTAGCTCGAAGAACCTGATAAACTCTTCTGGATTAGGAAGCCTAAGTTTGGACATTCCCCATCACTCTTCCTCCTTGAATGTTGTAGTAGTACAACAGGATGTTTTTCTCCGTCTTCTGCCAGTGTCAAACCGCATTCAATAAGAACCTCGTTCAACGTTCCCAGTTCGTAGCATGTTGACAGAAAAACTTGAATCGCTTCGTTCAGATTGTTGATCGCCTCTTCCTCCGTTTCTCCCTGTGAGCATACGTCAAGGGGATCACAATGCGATACATATAGACCCGTTTCAAGATCATTCCACACTTTCTGTTCGATTGGGATCAGTAAACCTGCCAGTAGTCTCTTCATCAAATATCCGCGTGACCTCACATTGGAGCACAGCTCCGCCACCGAGTGAGCCGGGTGGCCTCAGCAAAGGCTCGGTCAGGTCACCGATGCAATCCTATAGCTTACGCGCGAGGCTTGTCAACTCGCCCCTTGGTGGTGGTGGCGGCTGCCGTGGCTGCGTCGTCGAGCGGGTCCGGGCGCAGGTCGAAGGTTACGCGGACCATGCGGTTGCGCAAGTCGTTGAGCAGCGCCGGCTCGGTGCCGTTGAAGCGGCGCATGGCGTGACGCATCATCAGCCAGCCGCGCCCGCGCCGCTCCATCAGCCGGCGGACGACCATGGCGTTCGCCATCATTTCGTTGCGGGAGCGCGGCGCGCCGCCCATGCGCGCCTGTTCCACCGTCATGTGGTTGGGCAAGGCGCCGGGGCTGGTCACCGCGATGCGGTCGTCGAACACTTCCAGCAGGACCTGCGATCCGGTGATGGCGTAGTCGCGGTGGATGACGGCGTTGACCAGCGCTTCGCGCAGGGCGTCTTCCGGCGCCAGCGGAACGTCGCGGCGGCGGATGCCCTCATACACCTCGCGCCGGCCGAGGCTGCGGAACCACCCCATTGCACGCTGCACCTGATCTTCCAGGCGGCCTTTGCCCTCGCCGGCGCTCAGCACCTCGGCCGCCTGGTCGAGGCCGCCGTAGCGGACGCACTGCACGAACAGGTTCAGCGTGTGCGGATGCGCCTGCGGGTCGCGGCCGAACACCATCACGCCGTACAGCGTGGGCCGCAGCACCCCGTCCAACTCGTCCGCCACGCTTGCGTTGCGCAGGTCGTCCGCGCGCGCCGGCTGCGGCTCCTGGTCAGTCTCCAGCCCCTGCGCCCGCATGAAGGAGCGCACGGCGCCGAAGTCGATCTCCTCGACCGTCGCCGATGGGATGATCTGCCGCTCCGTAAGCACGAACCCGAAGGCGTTGAACAGTTCCTGCAGCTCGGAGGGCGACGGCGCCACGGTCGCGCGCCCGCGACGAATCCAGAAGCGCCCGTCGTACGAGAACGGCTCGTAGCCGCGTTGATGGCGGTGCACGGCAATCCAGTGCACCCAGCCGGCGCCGGTCTCGTGCCGCCCGCAACGCGCGGTCACCGGCTTGCCGCAGGCGGTGTGCAACAGGCTGGTCAGCCGCTCTTGAACCGCCTCGGCATCCGCCGCTACACCAGCCACCTCGCCGCGGTCATTGACGCCGATCGCGAGCAACCCGCCAGTGCCGTTGGCGAACGCGCACAGCGTCCTGGCGAGCGCGCGCACGTCCCCGATCCCACGCTTGAACTCGGTGCGGTCGTCCTCCCCGGCAGCGATGCGCCGCTCGACCTCCGGCCATTCCAACGTCATCGAATCACCGGTCGGTCACCCCACCCGCGAAAACGAATAGAAGTTCTTGATGTGGGTATTGAGGAACTGACCCTTCGACGGCGCCTGCATGATCTGCTCATGCAGTTTGCTCGGAACTCCGTAGTACTGGTATACGCGGCCAGTCCCGAACTCGACCTCAAGAGTCTCCGCTTCAGGATCGTATCCTATCGATACTATCGCAGACGACGATACGGGTTGCTTGCTCACGATTCCTCCTCACTCTTCGACTCGCTGTCATCGACCGGACTCGTTCAACATATAAGTCGTCAGTAGACTACCATAACCGGCGCCGCCCACAACGCACGGTCACCGGCTTACCGCCGGGTGACGTGCAGCAGACTGACGGCCGACCCTGGGTGTCCATGGCGGCATGTCTTTCATTGCACCAGTGCGTAAACGATAAGGCTGCCGAACAGCACCACGAATATGGCAGGGAGAACTGTCTCGACGACCGTCAGTTTCCAATAGCGGCCTATGCTCCTTCCTTCACCCAACAAGTCCCATTCGCGCTTGTAGAACGGATAGGTCAGCTTTTCTTCCAATTCGTGCAGAGCCAGAAACTTCCCGGTATTCAGTTGCCGGTAGGAGCGGATTAGCACAAACCAGGACGCCGACAACAATACTCCAAACGCTCCGACGACGCATAGCACGAAGTCTGTCGGAATGTCATCGACGCCGAATCTGATCAACGCGCCAAGGAACACTACGATACCGGCGAGCAGGCTCACGTAGAGACGGTTTGCCCCTTCACGTCTCTGGCTGACACGGTCAGCCATCTCAACGTGGAGCTTGTAAATCTCCAGCAGCTCGCCTGGTTTTGGATCGGTCATCGTGCAAGCTCCCTGATGGCTTCGACCACGCTTTCGGTATTCCATCCGACGATTCGGTCCGCGGCCTGCTTTACGGGAACCGACGTGTTCTTGCTACCCCACGGCTCTATAGCCACAATCGGCTTGGAGGCGTTCTTTGCCAATTCGATTTCCTTGTTGATCCACTTACTATAGGTAGCATAAACACCAGCCAGGATGAGAATAACGCTACACGGCGCCATGTGTCGCCAGATTGCCGCACTAAGTTGGGCGTCAGTACCCACATTGTGAATCGGATCATCTCGAGGCACAGAGTAGTCCTTGAATGAGAAGTACGCTTTTCCTCGCAACAATCCAATCAGATTGTCGTAAGTATTCGAGTGATTCCACGAGTGGCTGATGAACAGGTTATAGGTATTCATGTGTCCCTCCTACCGAGTGGATGTCGTCTTCGATGATGACGTGGCAACGTGCGTCACGCCGACCCGTGCTCAGGCGCCGCCGGGCGCTTTTCGTGGCTCCGGCCCGTGACCTCACAACCGGAGTGTACGACGTTCACCTGCATAGGTCAAATGCGGCGGTCGTCTTCGGAGCCGGTCACACTCGGTCACCGGGCCAATCGGTCTTTCAACGATTGGCCGTCGATCAACCCGCCCCTGAAAACGGATAGAGGTCCTTGATGTAGTGTATTGAGGAACTGACGGTTTACGTGCCATCGTCGTCCTGTTCATTCGGGGCTCCGTTTCTCCGCGTTGGTCAGATGGAGGTCGTTTACGCGGTCGCCGGTGAACTGGCCGTTGGGCCAGAACCAGGGGTAGTCGTGCTGCGGACGGAGCTCGCAGTCGTCGCGGGTCGCTCTGGTCTTGCTGCCAGGGCGGGCCTTGCCGCCGGTGGGCTGCGTTCGGGGTTCCTTGCCGCGGTCCTTGCGCCAGTGGACGTTGGGCTTGGCGCGGAGGACGCCGGCGCCGGCCTTGCCGCCGGGGAGGTCCGCGGCCATGAACGGGCGGATGTTGAGGCGCACGCCGTCGTTGACGTCCGGCTCCCAGCCGATCGGCTGTTCGGCGAGCGGCTTCCAGCGGACGAAGATGTCGAACGGCGACTCGCCCACAGTGATCGCGTCAAGGCGCTGTTGCAGCCGTAGCGCGGCGGCAAGCCGATCTTCGGCGCCCGCTACGCCGCGCTCGATACCGTCCTTCTGGCGCGTGATCCAGTCGCCCAGGTAGCTGTAGGTGAGGGATTCCAGGAGCCGCCGGCCGTCGCCGCCGCCGGCGGCCAGCTTGTGGTAGTTGATCAGGGCGTGAAAGCCGTCGCGGCGGCCGTCCCAGATATGCCAGACGAACGGGCGGTGGTGGAACAGCTTGCAGTGTTGCTCAAAGAAGCGGTCGCGCAGCCAGTCGTGGAGGCTTCGGCCGCCGGCGGCGGCGAGCAGGCGCGGGAGCGTCGCGCCGCTCCACGCCGCGCCGTAGGCCCCGGACAGCAACCGCAGCAGGCGCTGATCCGCCGACATCTCGCCGCGCACCGCCGGCAGGCACACAATGCCGTCCGCGTCCGCGAAATCGTGCAACGCCGCGCAACGGCTGACCCACTCGCGCTGCTCGGCGGCCAGTTCCATCGCGCCGTCCCGCTCCGCCGGCCAGCGGTAGCCGAGCAACCGGGCAACGGCGACGTGCAACACGCTGACATCCTCGCGCAACGGGCCGTGAGCGGTGCGTTTGGTATCCTCGTCCCAGACCACCGATCCGCACGGATGGCCGTGGAATATCCATTGCGTAGGATCGTCGGTGTACGGAAGCGGGAGGCCCTTCGGATACTGTTCCTCGGCAACGCGCGTCCAATGGTCGAGATCGAACGGAACCGTCGTCAGCGTGCCGGCAGTAACCTTCAGGGCTTGGTCAACGGAACGTACGTCATCGTGATAGTGGGGTGACTGAACGTAGGACCAAACGGCCGGGATCAGCGCGGCATCTTTCGGAGCGATCGGGCATACGTTGTCATCGAACACTTCCCCGGAATAGAGAAACGGCTCCAAGCGCTGCATCTTGTTGACGGCGACTCCGGCGCGTCCAAAGACTCGCTGCCCGCATATCCAGCATCCCTTCTGGGCGTTCAGGTCGCGATCGTCAAGCGGAACCTTGCAGACATAGGCCCGTCCCGACCACGCATGGTTGCTTGGTGAGTTGAGCCACATTACGTGATATGGTTCGATCCGCGGAAACTCCCAGTACCTCGCGAGGAATCGGTGTCTGTCTCCGGTCGTACTCCCCTTGCCGTAGTCAGCGGCCTCTGATAGCAGCGTACCGCGTGCAGGACGACCGGAGGAAACGACTGCCTGCGGAGCTTCCAGGTAGTCATGCTGAGGAACCCCGGCCGTTGCCACATCAGACAACTGAGTGGCTTTCTCGGCAGTGGAAAGTGTCGAAACATCAAGGCCGAATACCAAGGCGGGAGCCCCTTGTGAATCATTACGGTGATGCCTTTTGGTGATGTTTATCAACTGAATGTTGAAGTCATACATCGGGGTTCGAAATGATTTTGTGCCGAGACGCGCCAGTAACTGCCACGTCTGGGACTCCAACAGCTTCGTTCGGAGATTCCTGTAACTGGACAGGAACAGCCAGTTCTGTGGCGATACCAAGCTGGCGCTTCCTCCTTCTTCGCAGAGACCGAGGCAGCGCTCCAGAAAGACGGTGGCCAGATCGTTTTTGGCGGCTCCGTAATTCCGTTGGCAGAAGTCGCGTAGCGCCTCGTGCTGCTTGCGCCGTACAAGATAGGGAACATTGGTGATGACCAAGTGGTAGCGGCCGGCAAGCAACTCGGCGGCGCGCGCCATTCCCTGCGCCGCTACGGCGCGCTCGGCCTGCTCAACGTCGATTCCTTCCTGCGCGGCCGCGGCCGTGAACAGCGCCTTGACCGATTCGTAGTCGCCTTGGAACAGCTCGGTTTTCAGCGAACGCGGATCGATCAGCGAGCCCAGTAACGGCGCCTGCCGGAACAGATCGTAGAGCGCATCCAGGCTGCCGCGAAGTTGCGCGGAGAGCCGGGGATCATCGGCGGCGGCCTGCTCGGCCAGCGCGCTCCACTCCTCCTTGGTGGCGTTGGGAGCGAGCCCGGAGCAGGCCAAATTGAGTTCCGGCAGCGGCCGATAGCCGTCCGCGCCGGGCCAGCGCCAGGCGGCCAGCGCAAGCGCGAACGCGGCCAACGCCACGCAGCGCTGATCCAATTCGAGGCCGTGCAGGTTGTCGCGCAGCACCGCATCGACGGCGGCGCGCGCCGTAAGCCCCTCAAGCGCCATCCGCATCGGCGCCAGCATCGCCAGGGCGGCGACCAGGAAGTGGCCTGAGCCGCAGCACGGGTCCAGCACCTTCAAGTCGGCCAGCCGCTCGGGCCAAGCGTCAAAGGCGCCCGCTGCGGGACGCCAGCGCGCCGGCCCATCCGCCGCGTCGCCCTGCACGAAGCGCAGGTAGTCGAGCGGCACGCGGGGCAGGGCGGCGGCCCGGCGCAGATCAGCTTCCGAGTCGGCGTTGGTCAGGTCGGCGTCGGTCAGCCGCCGCGCCGCCCACCACGCGCCAAGCGAGTTGTCGAGCAGGAAGCTCACCATGTAGGGCTCGGTGAAAAGCTGCGTCACCGCGGGCAGCTCGTCCGCTCCGATCTTGACCTCGGAGCGGTTCACCTCGCCCTTCCTGCTCGACTGCCAGAACTGATAGACCCAGCCGAGCGAATCGGCGGCGGTGAAGACCTCAATCGGCAGGCTCTCGACCAGTCCCTCCAACTTCAGCCGGTGTTCGTGCGCCAGCCTGACCTCGAACGCCGGGTGATCGGGCCGGAACACCTGCGGCAGCATCCGGTGGGCGAACCGCGCCGCCAGCGCCCAGGGGTCGATGCCCTCCTCCCGCGCCAACTCCTCGCACTCCTGCAGGGTGACCGGGACGCCGTGCTCCGGCTCGATCAGCAGCTCGCTTTCGGCCAGAAAGCGGGCAAACAACATGCCGTGCCAGTGTTCGTAGGCGCACTCCTGCGTCAGACGACCGATCTCCTGCGCTCCCGAATCGGCGTTGCGCCGGTCGCCGAGTTGGCGGGCATGGGCGCGCAGCCGCCGGCGCAGGGCGCGCTGCTCCCCGGTCATGTGCTCGTAGGGCTGGCCCTCCCGAACCGCAAGCGATTCCAGCGCCTCACGGGAGCCGGTCTCGGCGACTTCGCGGGCGCTCACCACCGCCCGCTCCAGTTGCCGCCGCAGCACTGCCGGCAGCGGCATCATCACGCTCACCAGCGGCTACCCTCGATCAGAGGGTCCGAATGCGTGGCGACGATCAACTGGCAGCCGGTTCTCGACAGGGTAGCCTCTCAGGCGTTTACGCGGTGTCGCCGCCGCCGTTTGGGGAGGTGGAAGCCGCGAGCCGCTGCTTGAGTGCCCGCAGCCCGGCCTCGTCCACGCCGGTGGCCGACTCGATGAGCGGCCACGGCGCCCCGGCGCGCAGCAGACTTTCGATGGTATGAACCTGGCCCTCCAGGCGGCCTTCCTCAAGGCCATCCTGACGGCCTTCCTGACGGCCCTGCTGCTTGATCTCCTCGACGTAGGTCATAATATCTCCTTCCGGTCCCGGCACCTGCCGTTGAAACTCCTTCGCAAATCGCCGGCGCATCTGCTCCTCCTGCGTCGCCAGCGCGTACAGCACGAACGCGCGCACCTGCTCCCGCCCGCCGCGGCGCGCCACCTCGGCCAGCAGCGGCAGCGCGCGCCGCAACGCCGGCCACCGTGCGACGCGGCACGCCGCCATCATCATGAGCTGCGCCGCGCGCCCCTTCATCGCACCGCGCACCCCCGCCAGCGGCGTCTCCGAGTGGTCGATCAGCAGATGCTCGAACCGCGGCAGCCACGGCCACGCCCGCACCTTGGCGGGCAACAACTCGGAGAACTCGGTGGCATGGCCCCACGGGCCGTTCCCCAGATAGAACACCACCGGCAGGATAGGGCGCAACTCGGTCTCGTCGGGATAGTCACGCCGGTCGCGCTCCCAGATCCGGCAGCAGTGCTGCAACACCCGCAGCCGCATCCATCGGTCCCGGCGCCGGGAGGTGGATTGGTGCTCCAGCACCACGTATATCCAAACGCGATCTTCGCTACCGCGGCGCTTGATCGAGTAGAGCAGATCGGACTCGCTGGCGCGCAACTCCGGGGGGAAGAAGTCGCTTTCGTGGACGGTGAGCGTCGACCAGCCTCCTTCAGGAGACCCGCGATGCGCTCCACCCGCCAGCCGTTGGCCTTGGGCAGTTTGAGCAGAGCGCGACCGGTCACGCAAGGAGCTCATGGAGCGGGTATTCGCGCAAGCGGTGCCGGCCCGCCCGCGCCCGCCGCAGAATTATGACTTGCCGCACCTGGGTGAATAGATTATATTCGATTCATGCCGTCCACCACCGTTCACTTTCCGCCGCCGTTGCTGGACCGCATCGACGCCATTGCGCGCCGGCGGGGGGTGAGCCGCAACAAGTTCGTCATCGGAGCCTGCCAGGAGGCGATCACCAAGGACGCCGGGACGTGGCCGGAGGGCTTCTTCGATCCCGCTCTGACCGCAGACGAGCTCGCGCTGCTGCGCGCCGCCGGCACGGACATGCAACAAAGCATCCTCTCCACCCGCCGGAACCGCGGCGCGGCGCTGCTGTGATCAGCGTCCGGTGATCAGCGTCCTCGACACCACGGCGTTGTCCGCGGCCATGCGCCGGGAGCCGGAGATCGTCTCGTTCCTGGGCGCCCGGCCACCGGGGGAATTCGCCGTCGTTCCACCGGTCGTCGCGGAGATCGAGTACGGCTTGCAACGGCTGGATGCCGCCTCCCGCCGCTATCGACTGTTGCGCGCAGAGCTGCGGCGGCTGCTGTCGGTGATCCCGTTGCTGGAGTGGCTTCCCGCGGCCTCGGTACAGTTCGGCTCAATCAAGGCCGGCCTGGAACGCGCCGGGACGCCGATCGACGACTTCGACGTCGCCGTGGCGGCAATCGCGCGCGCTCATGGAGCGGAGGTGATTACCGCCAACCTCGTCCACTTCGCCCGGATCGAGGGCCTCGCCTGCCGCCACTGGCGGTGAGCGGAAGCCGCGCCGGCGTCAGCCGATGGACACCGGGCCATGCTCTACCTGGTCCAGCAGGTCCCGTTCGGTGGTCCGGATCCAGGCGCGGACCTCTTCCGGGGTGCGCAGGGTGGCGCCGGTGAGTTGCACGTGGCGGATCTTCGGTTCGACCAGGCGGTCGGCCTCCGCGCGCGCCTCCGCGAACAGTTGCGGGAGGGCCGCGGTGCGCGTGCGCCAGTCACTCAGGGAGATGCGGTCGAGCGACTCCAGCACTTCCTGCTCGGTGCCGGTCGCGCCGGGGGATATCCGCTCAATGCGCAGGCGGGCGAGAATTTCGCCGCGCCGGGCCTGATCGATCTGCCGCCAGCCTGCGGCTTGCTCCAGGCGCTGCCACTCGGCGTCGTAGGTGTCGCCGTAGCGGCCCTGCGCCTGCGCCAACGCACCACGTAGCGCATCGGTGAGGCCCGCGGCGAGCGGCGGCGCCGGATCGGTCGCGTCCAGCAGCCGCCGCTGCTCGACGATGGCGTCGATCTGAGGCTGCGCTTCGCGCGCCGCGTCGAGCCCGGCCGCGTGGCCCGCCAGCGCCTGCAGCCGCCGGAACGCCGGCAGGCGCGCGACGGCCACCTGCCCCGCCTCGGTCCAGGCGGCCAGGTTCGCGGCCAGCTCGTCGTGGCGGTCGAGCAGGGCCAGGAGCTGCTCGTTGCCGGCGCGAGCCTGCAACTCCGTCACGTGGCCGGTTTCGGGCGGGGCGGGTAGCGGCGCTTCGCCGCCGGCGCTGCCGGCCAGCTCCAGCAGCCGGTCCAGAAAGCGGCCCGCCGCCGCCACTTCCTCGGTCGGCTTGCACTCCACGCCCGCGCTCCGGAACAGCGTGCGCGCCTGCAGGCGGCGGCGAGTGTCGACAGTCGCGCTCTCCACCCGGAAGTCGGCGCCGGAAACCTTGGCCTGATCGAGCCCGCGCGGCGGCAGCGCCACGCCGTTGACGGTCGCGCGCAGGCGCCCGCTCCCGAACAGGCTGATCAGCGCCCCGTCGATCGCGTCGCGCGGCCAGCCGAACGGCGGCGCCGAGAACTGGTTGCGCACCTCGCGGCCGCGCTTGCCGGAACCGACCCGGGCGAGCACCGCCGCGCACACCGGATGCTCCTCCGTCTTGCCCGCGTAGTCGACCGCCTCCAACGGGTGTTCCGCGCCGTCCCGGGCGCGCCGGATCACCTCCGGCCAACGGGCGTGGTCGGCGTCGTGGAACTGGAAAAACATCCGGTGCAGCGAGGCGGCGGCAGCAGCCCGCACCTTGGCGGCCACGCTCGCCTCCGGCCGCTCGTTGCCGCCGCCCTGCCATACCTTGGCGCCGCCGGCGATTCCGGCCGCCACGGCCCGCAGGTTGTTCTCCGCCTCGGCCAGCCGCGTCTCCATGCCCTGCCGCGCCTCGATACCTTCCGGCGCGGTGGGGACGCCCTTGTAGGCGAGCGTCTCCTGCGCGGCCCCGCGCGCGGCGATCAACCGCGCCAGCGCGTCGGCGCGGGTCCTGGGCAGGAACAGGTGGATCACCGGGTCGTCCGCGCCCGCGGCGCGCGCCTCGGCGAGCACGGCGCGCTCCTCGACGGCCCATCCGTCGCGAATCCACACCGGGACCTCGGCGCCGGCCGGCGGCGCGTCGGAACCGAAGTGCAACGCCAGATTACGCGGTTCCTTGCACGCTCCGTGCGTGACCCGCGGCCGCCCGATCGCCTCCTGCGCCGCCGCGCCGAGCAGCTCGGAGCGAGCGCTGCTCATGGCGGCCGGGTCGTTGGCCAGCCGGCGCTGGCGGGTGCGGAACTCCGCTTCCCACTCGCTGCTCTCGCGGGTTTGCAGGCCGTACTCCCGGTCGAGCTTGAGCAGCGTCCCCGCCGTAACCAACTCATCCAGCAGCGCCGGCAGCCGGGCGCGCAGCGCCGCGCCGTCGGTCGCAAGGTCGCGCACCAGCAGGTCGGCCAGCGTCTCCGCGTCCGCGCGCACGCCGGCGTCGGCCCCGGCTTCGCGCGGCAGCTTGCGGATCAGATACACCAGAGCGCACGACCGTGACTTGAGGAGGCCGCCGGCGCTGCCGTCCGCCTTCTGCTTGGCGATGGTCTCGTGCAGCTCGCGCAGCAGCACGCCGGACTGCAGCAGACTGTCCGCCTGGGCGTCGTACAGAAAGTCGGCCGGCACCACGCTGCCGAGCGGGGCGTCGGCGGTGTGGCGAATGGCGTCGTAGACGATGCGCAGTTGCGTGCGGAGCTGCCCGGCCATGCCGGCGCGGTCGACCGCGCGCAGCGTGTGCTCCCAGAAGCGGCGGCGGACCGGCAGCAGCGGGTAGTCGTCGACCAGGACCGCCTTGTCCCCGGCGCGCGGGCCGATGGCCGTGCCGGTCAGGTGGCGGGCGATCTCTCCGGCGTTCGCATTTAGAGTCGCGCGCACCGCGGCGGCGCGGTCCGGACGCTTGGCCAGAACCACCCGCCGGATCACGGTTTCGACGTCGGCGTCGGAGAGCTCCACGTTGACCGCGAAGCGGCCTTGCAGGCGGTGCAGCGCCGCAGTGCCGGACAGCGCGGTTTGACCGGTGCCGACGAAGATCAGGCGGTCGCCGAACCGCTTGCTGCACGCCTCGACCACTTCCTGCACCACGTAGGAGCGGCCCGTGTCCTCGCCGACGTACTGCTGCACCTCGTCGAGGATGACGGCGGTCGCCGGCAGCGCGCCGCCGGGCGCCAGCGTCTCCTGCAGCGCGTCGACGAACTGGTCGGTGGTGATGTCTTCGGGCCGGGGGAACTGTTCGCGCAGCGCCGACCGGACGCCGCGTTCGTCGTCCGCGAGGCCGGCGTCGGCGGCGAGCAGCGCGCGGGCGATCACCGGGCTCACGTACAGGTCGCGCAACTCGCGCCAAAACTCCCGCCCCGCCGCCTGCACCGCGCTCCGCACCCGGTCGTACGTGCCGTTCTTGCGCAGCCAGAGGCAGAACTGCGCCAGCGGGTAGCTCTCGGGCAGGCCGGCGGACTTGAAGACGACGCCGAGCAGCGCCAGCCGCACGCTGCCGCCGGGGCCGGCGCCCAGGGTTCCGGCCGCGGCATGCAGCCCGCCGCCGCGGCGCCCCAGGGTGGAGATCTCGGCGAACAAGGCCTGCAGGTCGTCCGGCAGCCGCGCTACCCCGCGCGCGGTGGCGCCGTCCGGGAACCTGAAGTCCGTCCACAGGAAGCGCAGCATCTTTGCCAGATGCGACTTGCCGCTGCCGAAGAAGCCGCTGATCCACGCCGCCGGCTGCTCCGGCTGCCCCTGATGCGCGAGGAAGGACTCCAGGATACGCACCAAGCCGCGGTGATACTGGCCCTCGCACACGAAGTGGTCCAGCTCGAACCGCAACGTACGGCGCTCGTTCTCGGTCGCGGCGTCGGTCATGGCGGCGACGCCGTTGTTCAGCAAGGAGATCGCGTCCGGGTCGCGCCGGTAGACGTCCCGGTTTTTCAGGTGCGTAGTGCTCGTATTGCTCGTAGTAGTGCTCACTGTTCGTCCTGCGCGGTGATCGGCACGGCCAGGTAGTTCCAGCCGTCGCGGGCGTCCAACAGCCGGTATTGGCTCTCCTCGTGCTCGCCCGGAAAGAACACGGCGATGCGGCCCCGGACGTCCGGCTCCACCGCCCGCAGCAGCGCGGACAGGCGGAGGAACCCGAACAGTGACGCCACGCCGAACACGCCGGTCACCGAGTCCGCGCCGGCTTCCGGCCGCTGCAGCACCGCGCGCACGCGCCCGGCCGCGTACTCCGCAAAGTCATCTTCAAGTTTGAGGTCGAGGTCTTCAGGCGCTTCAAAGTAGCTTTCGCGGTAATCGATGCCGGCCATCCACTCCGCGAACGCCGCGGTCAGATCGCACTCCAGCCAGCCGTGCCCCGCCTCGGTGGTGGCCAGCTCGAACAGGCCCTTGCGCGCCCGCAGCCGCCGTTCGTCGCTCTTGTCGTAGACCACGAAGATCGCCCGCTCGGCGCCGGCCAGGTCCTGCGCCCACGGCAGCGCGACAAAGCGCCCGTAGCGCTCAGCCAGCTTGTCGATACGTCCCATGGACCATACCAAACGAGACGTCGATCATCGGTCCCGATTGCTTGAGATTGAGCAGCCCCAGGCGGTGCGCGGCCGCCGCCGGCGCTGCCAGCTCGCCGGGTCCGGCGTCGAGGACGGCGCACCACGGGGTCTCGAACAGCAGGGCGCCGCGCCGGCCGGCGGCGTAGCCGAGCAGCAGCGCGTACGCCGTTGCGGCCGGCGTTGCCGGGACGCGCTGCCTGATCTTGCTGCCGCGCCCGCGCAGATGCCCGGACTGGGTCCAGGAAGAGAGGGCGTAGCGCGCCACCTGGTCCGTGGTGCGCGGGTTGAGGCGGTCGCCGGCCGCGGCGGCCACCGCGGCGGTCACCGCCTGCCGGGAAAGCCGCTCACCGCACGGGCAGCCGAGCACCGCGCCGGCGGTGGCGCGCAGCAGGGGGTCGCGCGCCAGGGCCAGCAGCAGCGCCAGCCGTGGGCGGCTCGACTCGTGGTGCTCCCACAGGCCATGCAGGACCCGAAACAGCAGCAGCCGGCGGTCGAGGCCGTACAGCTCGGTCAGCCGCTGCAGCGCCGCCCGGCGGTTGGCCGCGGTGCGCTTGCCCAGGCAGTTGTCGTGGATGATCAAGCGAGCGTAGTCGTCACGCGACGCGGCGGCGGGCGCGTCTTCAAGGAGGATCGCGAGCTCCCGGAGCATCATGGTACGGCTGGTGTGCGTCCCGCGCGCGCCGCCGCGGAATCCCCAACGCTCCGCCTGCGCGGCCGGCAGACCGGCGATGCAGCTCTCAAAGGACGCAAAGGTCATTGCGTTGCGGGCGCCAGCGTATCACGACCGATTACATGCCCCACACCTCGACGGCCGCGGCGCCGTCTCCGTGGCGCCGGTGGAAGACCTTCTGCTCCCAACTCCGGTTCTCGCGACAGTCGATGACTATCAAGTGCCCGGCCTCCGCCGCGCACCGTTCCACGTAGCGCGCGGTCTGCTCCACGCCCTCGGCGATGGTGCTTTCCAACCCGTCGCGGTCGCGCACCACCTTGCACTCGACCGCCACCTCCTGCACCCGCTCAGGCGCGTCCGGCAGCGGCCACACGATCAGCAGGTCGACCCGCCCGCCGCCCAGCGCGTACTCCCGCTCGATGCGCCCGCCGCCGTTCACCACCCGCTGCAGAAACGCCTGCAGCAGCAACTGCGGCCACGCCTCTTCGTACGCGAACCGGCGGCGCCAATGCTCGGAGTGGCGGCGGAAGAAGCTCTGAAACTCCCCCAGCAGCAGCGCAACGTTCAGGCTGCCGTCCGCCCGCACGTACCGCGGCGGTGACAGGTCAAGCGCCTCCTGCGCCACGCGCGCCAGTTCGCGCGGCAGCACTTCGGCGTAGATCGGGTTGGCGACCCGCACCGGCGCATCGCGGGCGATCAGACCGAGGTCGCGCGCGTAGCCGACGTCGTCGTCGGTGAAGGAGTGACGCTCGGCGCCGATCAGCAACGGCTCGATCACGCGCCGCACCCGCGCCTCACGCAGCTTGTCGCCAAGATACTCGAGGTGCGTTTCCCGGTCGATGATCAGGTTCTCGCGCACCGCGGCGATGGCGGCCTCGGTGACGGGGAGCGAGCGGTCGTCGCACAGCGCCTGGTTGTCGAAGCAGGCGCCGTTGGCGAGGGCGTTGACCAGCCACGGCTGGCCGCGGGTCTGGGTCCACGTCGCCTCCTGCGCGCCCGGGGTGAACGGCTGACCGGTCTCGGCGGTGTGCTGAGCCAACAAGGCCAGCGTCTCGTCACGCGAGAAGTCGCCGAGCCGCAGCGACTTGGCGGCGATGTTGAAGGGGCTGCCGGAGGCGCCCATGCGGTAGTCGCGCACGTCGCGCAGGCCGCACAGCACGACGCTGTGCGGGAAGCGCGCGGGGCGGGTGGGGTAGCCGGCGCGGAGCTGCTGCAGCACCGACAGCAGCGAGTCGCCGGTCAGCGTGTCGATCTCGTCGATCAGCAGCACCAGCGGGCGCGGCGCCGCCTCGGCCCACAGGGAGAGCGTCGCGCGCAACGCCTGGTCCGCGCCGGCCCGCTCCAGCAGGCCGGGCCAGACGTCGTCCGGGAAGCCGTCGCCCAGCGTGGCGCGCGCCTCGAACGCAAGGGTGAAGAGCACCGAGCGCATCGCCCGCGGCACGTCGTCGCGGGCGGTGCGGGCGGACTCCAGGGTGACGTAGAGGCAGTGGTAGCCGCGCTCGTTCAGCAGGTCGGCCAGCGCCAGCAGAGCCGAGGTCTTGCCGGTCTGCCGCGGCGCGTGCAGCACGAAGTATTTTTGGTCGCGCACCAAGCCGAGCACGGCCGCCAAGTCGATCCGTGACAGCGGCGGAATGCAGTAGTGCTCGCCTGCCCTCACCGGACCGGCGGTGCTGAAAAAACGCATGAGCACGTACAGTGTACCACGGTACTATTCGCGGAGCGTCATGCGAGCTTTCGGCCGGACACCGCGCCGCCCGCGCTTTCCGCGCCTGGCGGTGATCGGCTGCGGCGGGGTTGTGGCCGACCGCCATCTGCCGGCGTTGGCGCAACTCGGCTGGCGGCCGCACGTGCTGGTCGACCCCCGGACCGAGCGGGCGGCGGCGCTGGCGCGGCGCTACCGCGTGCCCGGCGTGGCCGCCGCCGCCGCCGAACTCGGCGCCGGCGAGGTCGAGGCGGCGCTGGTGGCGACCAACGCGGCGTCCCACGCGCGCGTGGCCCTGCCCCTGCTGGAGCGCGCCATCCACGTTTTCGTGGAGAAACCGCTGGCGGCCTCGCGGGAGGACGCGGACGCGATGGTGCGGGCGGCGGGGGCGCGGTCGGTCCGGCTGGCGGTCGGCCACGTGCGCCGTTTCCTGTTCGTCAACCGCTGGGTCAAGGCGCTGCTTGAGGGCGGCGCCCTGGGCGGCGTCACCGATTTCGACGTCCGGGAGGGGGCAAACTACCACCTGCCGACCGGCGGGCGCCTGGCCGCGGTCCGGGCGGCCGCCGGCACCGGCCCCTATTCGCCGGCGTTCTGGGACGCGCGGCCGGCCGGCGGCGGCGTGCTGCTCGACCTCGGCTCGCACGCGCTCGATCTGCTCCTCTGGTGGCTCGGCGAGGCGCGGCTGGTGAGCTACCGGGACGATTCGGCCGGCGGCGTCGAAAGCGAGGCGCTGCTCGAACTCGCGCTGCCGAACGGCGGCGCCGGCACGCTGGAGGTGAGCCGCGCGCGCACGCTCCGCAACACCGCCATCATTACCGGCAGCCGCGGCCGCATCGAGGTGGCGCTGCACCGCAACGCCATCGTCTCCGCCGACCCGCCGAGCCTCACCGCGTTCGAGCTCGGCGGGCGCTCCGGCGCCGCGATGCCCGCCGAACGCCTGCACGAGGAGATGTTCGCCCGAGAGTTGGCCGACTGGTTGCGCGCCATCCGTAGCGGCCGGGAGCCGTTCGTCACCGGCGCTTCGGCCGTGCCGGCGACCGCCATGGTGGCCGACGCCTACCGGAACCGCCGCCCCCTGCGCCGGTCGTGGACGGCGGGCGGCGGCCGGACGGGCGGCCGGCCAGGCGGCGGCCCGCTACGCGGCCGGCGGGTGCTGGTGACCGGGGCGAGCGGGTTCATCGGCGGGCGCCTGGTCGAACGGCTGGTCCTGGAGGAAGGGGCGCAGGTCCGGGCCGCGCTGCGCACGTTCCGGCGCGCCGCCCGCGTGGCGCGCTTTGCGGCCGCGGCGGTCGACCTGCGCCGCTTTGACCTGGCCGGCTGCCGCGGCGCCGCCGGCGACGCCGCAGCCGACCGCCTGGTGGAGGGGTGCGACACGGTGTTCCACCTGGCGCGCGACCTCCGGGCGCCGCAGGCCAACGACGCCGGGGTCAGGGCGATCGCCGGCGCCTGCATTCGGGCCGGCGTGCGCCGGCTGGTCCACGTCAGTTCGCTGGCGGTCTACGAGCCGCTGCCGGACGCCCCGCTCACCGAAGCGAGCGCGAGCGGACGCCGCCCGCGGAACGACAAGTTCACGGCGCAACGCGAGCTCATGCACGTGGTCGGCGCCGGCGGCCTCGACGCGGTGATCATCCAACCGGCCATCGTGTACGGTCCCTTCAGCGGATATTGGACCGATCGGCCAGCCGCCATGCTGCGCGCCGGCGAAGTGGTGCTGCCGGCGCCGGGCGACGGGATCTGCAACGCCGTCTATGTCGACGACGTGGTGCGGGCGCTCATCCTGGCCGCGCTGCGTGACGAAGCGGCCGGCGAGACCTTCCTCATCTCCGGCGCCGAACACCCGACCTGGTACGAATTCTATCGCGCCTACGCGCGCGCGCTGGCCCGCGATGACGCAATCCGCCTGCTCCCCTACGACGAAATAGCGCGCCGCAACCGCCGCCGGGAACGGCTGGCGGCGCTGCCCACGCCCAAGCGCGTGCTCGCCTGGCGCCCGTTGCGGCCGTTGCGCGACGCCCTGCACGGCGCCGTCTCCCGCCGCCTGGGCGAGCGCGGCCGGGCCGCGGTCAAGCCGCTCTACGCGGGGCCGGCGGCGCCCGCGGCTGACGCATTTCTGCCGCCGCCGCGGCTGCTCGACCTGTACGCGGCGCGCTGCCCGGTGCGCATCGACAAGGCGCGCCGCCTGCTCGGCTACGAACCGGAATACGATCTGGAGCGCGGCATGGAGGTCACCCTGCGGTATCTCGAGTGGGCGGGCGGCCGGTAACCCGTTCAGGCTTGGAACCGGTACCCGAATGCGGCGATGATCGGGGCGAGCTCGCGGGCGACGTGGGCGCGCGACCAGTCGGTGTAGTAATCGCGGTAGTCGTCACCGCCGGCGCGCAGCCGGTTCTTGGTGCGCGGCAGGCGCTGCCGGGGAAGTTGCAGCCGGCGGCAGACTTCGTCGTAGTCCCGCTGCAGGTGCTCAAAGCGAATGTAGTAATCGGCGTAGCGTTGGCCGTCCAGGAAATAGAACCCCGGCAGGTCGCTCATGAAGCGGGCGAACCAGCCGCGCTTCAGGATCATCTCGACGTTCCGGCGATGGCGGCCGAGCGCGTAGTTGGGCCACGCCCGGTACAGGCGGTAGTGAGTGCGCAGAAAGCCGCGTAGCGAGCGGTGACCGGACCCGCCGCCGCCCTGCCGGTACCGCGGCCAATCGCCGCGCACCTTCCAGCAGTACATCGACACGAACCAGTCCCACGGATTTCTGACCACGGTAAACTTGAAGTAGTCCTCCCACACGCCGGCTTCCACGGTCTGCCGAATCGTCGCCGGCAGGAGGTGCCGCTGCCCGCCGCGCAGGCCGGCGATGCCGGGAAAGAGGTGCGCGTTGCGCGACGGCGGCATACGGAACCGGTCGTCGTCCACCTCGGGGACGGACACGGTCCAGGGATCGCCGACGATCACGTCCGCGGCGGCGCAGCGCGGCGCCAGTGACGCCAGGATGCTGGTGGTGGCGACCTTGCGCGGGCACACGAATATGAACTTGTGACGATGCGAAATGATGCTCAAGCTCGTTGCTCCCGGCGCGCGCCTGCCGCCACGGTCGGGTATTATACCATCCAGCGTCATGCAGCCGTGCGATCGCAGGCGGCGCGCGGCGGTCCCCCAGCCGGCGCGCGTGCGCTATAACGACTGGCGCCAGGTGGCGCTGCCGCCGACGGAGGAGTTCACCCCATCGTTGCCGGTGAGCGTGGTCATGCCGAGCTACCGGACGCCGGCGGCGGTGCTGGCGCGGACCCTGGCGGCGCTGGAGGGGCAGACCTACCCGCGCGACCTGTTCGAGGTGGTGATCGTGGACGACGGCTCGGAGCCGCCGCTGGCCGCGCCGCGGTCGCCGCTCGACGTCCGGGTTGTGCGGCGGGAACGGCGCAGTTACCGGGTCGGCACCCCGCGCGCGCGTAACACCGGCGTGCGCGCGGCCGCGCACGGCATCATCCTGTGCCTGGAGAGCGACATGCTGGCCGAGGCCGGCTGGATGGCGGCGCACGCGCGCTGGCATCACGCCGTCTCCGACGCGGTCACGGTCGGATTGCGCGCCCACGTGGCGGTCGACGACGTCGACGCGCAGACCATCCGAGGCCGGCCCGGCACGTTGCGGGAGCTGTTCGCGGACCGCCCGTGCGATCCGCCCTGGGTGGAAGCGCACCTGCGGCGCACGTGCGAGTTGACGGCGCCGACCGACGACCTGTTCCACGTCCTGGTCGGGGGCAACTTCGGCATCAGCCGGGAGTTCTACCGGACGCTCGGCGGCAGCGACGAATCGTTCGTGCGGTGGGGAATCGAGGACCAGGAACTCGCCTACCGGGCCGCTACCCGCGGTGGCTTGCTGGTGCCGGTGCGCGCGGCATTCGCCTGGCACCAGGGCCGCTGGGCCGAGGGCCGGGCGGCGAAGGAGCGCAGCCTCCGCTTCCAGCGCGAGAAGGCGGCCCACCTGATCGCCCATCCCCGCTTCCGCCGCCCGGCGCGCGGGCGCAGCTACGCGGTGCCCCGTTACGTGGTCACTATCGACGCCGGGCGCGGCCCGGTCGAGCAGGCGGCCGCGTCGGCGGCGAGCATACTGGCCGGCCGCGAGCATGATCTGGTGGTGCGCATCGAAGTCGACGGAAGCGACCCAAGCGACGGCAGCGCCGGCGCGGAGCGGCTGGAATGGCTCCGCGCCGCCTTCGGTCCGGACCCGCGGGTGCTGATCGCGCCGGCCCGTTCCGCCTTGGACCAATTTCCGGCGGCGCCGTTTCACGTCACGCTCCCCGCCGGGGTAGTCGCCCGGGACCTGGTGCCGCGCCTGCACGCGCGCCTGGGCAGCGCGGTGCTTGCCGCCGCGACCCTGCCGGACGGGGGGCGCGTGTCGATCGCCCGCGCGTGGGCGTTGCATCGGGCGCGGCGGGCCGGCGGCGCTCCGGCCGACTACGGCGACGTCCGGGAGCTCGCGCCCGCGTGGCTGCAGCGCCCATCCGCCGGGCATCCGGGCGGCGCGTTCGCAGCGCGCTGGCGCCGCCTGTTGGCGCGGGTGCGCCGGTGAGCTCCGGCGGCGCCGCCGTGCGGGACCGGTTGCGGTCGTGGTCCGCCGCGGCCGGCGCACTCCCCTGGGGGGCGCTGGCGCAGCGCGCCGCCGTGTCCGCGGCCCTGCTGGCCGCGTGGCTGGCGTTCTCCTGGGCGCTCCGCGCCGCCGGGGAGAGCGGCGGCGCGGCAATCGGCGGCGGCGGATTGGCCGGCAAGCTGCTGCGCTTCTACCAGCACCACTGGGAGCGCTGGACGCTACTCGGAGCGCTTTGGTGCGCGGCGTGTTGGGGCGTCATGCCGCTCTGGCGCGCACTGCAGGCGCCGAAGTTCCGGGAGCGGGTGGTAGGCGCCGCCACGCCGGGGGCCCTGGGCGCGATCCGCGCCTGGACCTGCGCGATCCTGCTGGTCATGACCCTCCGGGAAGACCTGATGAGCGCGGCGCTGCTGCCGCGCGTCATGGTCCACCGGGAGGGCCTGATGGCGGCGCTGCATCTGCTGCCGATCGGCTTCGACGCCTTTCTGGCCGACGCCGCGGCGTTGCGGGCGGTGCAGTACGTGACGGCCGCGCTGCTGGCGCTCGGCGTAATCGGGTTGGCGACGCGCGCCGCGGTGCCGGCCGCGGCGGCCGGCTATTTCCTGCTGGGAGGGATAATCCGCGAGCACACGTTCTTCTACCACGCGGGGCTGCTGCCGTGGTACGCGCTGCTGGTGCTGTCGTTCACGCGCTGCGGCGAAGGGTGGTCGGTGGACCGGTGGTGGCGGGCGGCGCGCGGCAAGGCGGCGTCCGGCGCGGCTGCGCAGCGGCCGGCCGCCTACTTCGGCTGGGCGCGCTACGCGGTATGGACCGCCATCGCGCTGCCCTACGTGGCGGCCGGCTGCAGCAAGCTCTACTACATGGGCTTGGACTGGGTGTCGGCGGACAGCGTGCGGTGGATGCTGCTGCGCGGGACGCTGGACCCGCGCACGTTCTCCTTCGAGGTGTCGTTGCGGCTCATGCCGCTGCCCGACGCGCTGTTCGTGCTGTTGGGGATCATCGCCCTCGGCACCGAGCTGGCGTTCGGCCTGGTGCTGGTCTCGCGGCGCGCGCGGGCGGTGCTGCCGGCCGCCATGATCGCCGTCCACGCCGGCATCCTGTTCCTGCAGAACATCCTGTTCTTGGACCTGCTGCTGTTGCTGTGGGTGTACTACGACTGGGGCCCGTTGCGGCGGCGCCTGACCGCGCGGTTCGGTGGACGGCGGGCGGCGCGGCCAGCCGCGGACGGCGGACAGCACGGCGCCGGCAGCGGGGAGGGCGGCGCGGCAGCCGCGGAAGAGGCGGCGCCCCTGCGCCTGGCGCTGACCCACCGGCGGGGGGCGCTGGCGGCCCTGGCGATCGCGCTGTTTCTGGCCTCCTGGTGGGTGACCAAGATCGAGTGGTACCCGCTGACGGCGATGCAGATGTTTACCGGTCACGGCGGGCGGGAAGCCGGCGTCGTTTCCTACGTGGCGGCGATCGCTCACTACGAGGACGGCAGCAGCGGCCCGGCGCGGTTCGGGCGCTGGATCGGCGCGCTACGGGCGGTGCGCGCCGGGCCGGTCATCCGGCGCACGCTGCAGGACACCGCCGGCCGGGAAGTGGGCGCGCAGCTCCTGGACGCCGCGATCCGGGCCGCCAACGCGCGGGGTGACGGGCCGCGCGTAACGAGTGTGGAGCTGCAGCGCCGGCGCTGGAACTACGCCGCTGCTCCGGACGATCCGCGCCGCGGCGTGGTGACCCACCGCTACGTGCACGCGGCCCCGGCGCCGGAGCGGCGCGATGGCGCCCGCTAGCCCGACCGCCGAAGCGCCGGCGCGGCCGCAGCCGGACGGGCGGCGGCGCGGCTTCCGCGGCGCGGGCGCGTTGGCGCGGGCGCTCGCCGCCTACCGGCCGCGCACCGCGGCGCTGGCGGTGCTGCTGCAGCTTGCGGCGAACGCCACCGAAGCGTTCGGCTTCCTGCTGCTCATCCCGCTGCTGCACGCGGCCGACGCCGGCCGCGGCGCCGCGGGTGACCGGCAGGACCGGGTCACGGAGCTGCTGGCCGGCTTGGCTGACGCGGTGGGGGCGGAGCCGGCCCTGCCGGTGGCGCTCGGCGGCTTCGTCGCGCTGGCCGCGGTGCGGGCGGCGACCGTCTGGCAGCGCGACGTGCTGCTCGCCAAAACCCGGCTCGACTTCGTGCGGCGCTTCCGCGCGCTGCTGCACGACGCGGTGGCGCGGGCGCAGTGGGGCTTCCTGGCCGGCTGGCGGCAGTCGGACATCCAGCACGTGCTGACCGGCGAGGTGTACCGCATGGGGCAGGCGGCCGCGCACCTGGTGCGGGTGACCGTGGCCGGCGTGCTGGCGGTAACGCAGTTGGCGGTCGCCGTGCTCATCTCGCCGCCGGTCTCGGCGGTGGCGCTGGCCGCCGGCGCCCTGTTTCTGCTGCTGACGGCGCCGCTGCTGCGGCGGTCGCGCACCCTGGGTGATCAGCTCACCGGCGTAAACCGCGTCATATTCGGACACGTGGTGGATTTCCTTGCCGGCCTCAAGCTGGCCAAGAGCTTCACCGCGGAACCGGTCCACGTGCGCCGCATCGACGCCGCGGTGGAGGCCGCGCAGCGGCGGCAACTGGCGGCCACTACCGCCGGCGCGACGGCGCGGGCAACGCTCAACCTGGGCGCCGCGGCCGCGCTGGCCGGCGTGGCGTGGGTTACCGTGGTCGAGGTCGGCTTGCCGCTGCCCGAGCTGGCCGTCCTGGTGGCGATCTTCGCGCGGGTGATGTTCGCGCTGGTGAATCTGCAGCAGAGCGCGCACGAGCTGGCCAACACGCTGCCGGCCTATCATCATGCCCAGGGGATGCTGCAGGAGCTGCGCGGCGCCGCCGAAACGGCAGGGCTCGGCACCGCCGCCGGCATGGACGAGTCCCCCATGGCGCTCAACACGGGGCTGGCGGTGCGCGGCGTCTGCTTCGACTACGGCCGGCAGGGCGGCCTCCCGGCGCTGACCGGCGTGACCCTCGACGTCCCGGCCGGCCAACTCACGGTGCTAGCCGGGCCGTCGGGGGCCGGCAAGAGCACGCTGGCGGACGTCCTGCTCGGCCTGCTGGAGCCGGCCCGCGGCGCGGTGCTGGTCGACGGCGTCCCGCTTGAAGCCGCGAACCGGCGCCGCTGGAGACGCTCCGCCGCCTACGTGCCGCAGGAGCCATACCTGTTTCACGACACTATTCGGGCGAATCTGGCGTGGGCGCGGCCGGGCGCCGCCGACGCCGACCTGTGGCAGGCGTTGCGCGCGGCCGCGGCGGCGGAGTTCGTCACGGCGCTGCGGCACGGCCTCGACACCGTGGTGGGCGACCGCGGCGGGCGCCTGTCGGGCGGCGAACGGCAGCGCATCGCCTTGGCGCGCGCCCTGCTGGCCGAACCGGCGCTGCTGGTGCTGGACGAAGCGACCAGTCAACTCGACGCGCAGACCGAACGGCGGGTGCTCATGGCGCTGCGGGCGTTGCGCGGGCGCATGACGATTATCGCCGCGGCGCACGGCCGGGCATGGCTGGCGGCGGCGGACCGGATCGTGCGGCTCAACGCCGGCCGGGTCGCCGCCGGCGGGTGAGCGCCCACCGCAGCAGAATGCGGGACCAGGCGACCGTCTGCACCGCCGCGTGCGTGCTGAGCGGCAGCCGGCGCCACTGCCGTTCGCTCACCAGCCAGACGTGCATGGGGGGCGCGTGCGGGCGGTTGCGCGGCAACGTGCCGACGCGCAGGAAGGCGCTGCGCATCACTTCCAGCGACGCCAGGTAGACCAGGTGGACGTCCGGCAGCGGCTCGCCGGACGGCGACAGCAGGGCGGCCAACGGCGGAAAGTCGACTTCGCGGAACACGCGGTAGTGGCGTTGCAGCGGCCGCCAGAACGCCGGGTCGCGCTCGTCGGAGAGCAGGAACACCACGGCGCCGTCGCGGACGCCGGAAGCCTGCAGAACGGTGCGAACGTGCGCCGGCTCGGTCAGCCGGCCCGGGTACTGCCGGCCGTCCCTCCGGTAGAGGCGCGGATACTCGCGCACCCGATCGCCGCGGCGCACGTGCACGGCGGCGAAGCGGCCGCCGTCGAGCGAACGCAGCCGTGCGGCCACGGGCCGCGCCAGCGCCAACACCCGCGCCGCGGCGCGCAATTCCGGGGTGACCGCGGGCCGCGCCGCGGCCGGCACGTCGCGCGCGAACTGGTGGCTTTCGATGCGGCGCACCACCAGCCCGTACGCGCCGGCGTCAGGCGGCGGCATTGCGCCCGGCGCCAGGCGCAAGACCCGCCCGCCGGCGGGCGGGCGGGCGGCGGCGATCGGCAGCGGATGCCGGCGTCCGGCAGCGTCGATCAGACGGCTGCCGGGAAAGTCGAAGAGCGACTCCCACCGCCACTCGCGGCAGACGTCGTAGTTGTGCTCCGCGTGCAGCAGCAACGGCGGCAGCACCGCCCGCCGGCCGGCGGCGTGCGCCTCGCTCAGCAGGCAGGTCAGATTGGCGACCTGGTGGTCGACGCCCGCCACCGCGGCGACCGGTTGCTCGTAGCGCAGATAGCGAACCGGCCCGTCCTCCGTCACCGCGCGGCCGGGCCTCCGCGTTCCGGCAGCGCCGACGGAACCGGGAACTCCACGCTCCACCCCACGTCGCCGCCGGGAATCCATTGTCCGGTGCGAACGTAGGTCAACTCATAGTCCGGGAACGGGACGACCGCCAGGCAGCGGCCATCCAGGATCACGCCGTACTCGCGAAAGTCGAAGCCGATGTTCTCGAACTGGTACCGATTGCTGTAAAAGGTATATGCTGGAAACAAATGCACTGCGAAGCGCCCCCGCGTGTCCTGCGCCGTGCACGGCTCCTTGACGAAGGTGACTCTGCCGGGATCGAGATAGACGTCCCAGGTCGACCGCGCCGCCGGCTCGCGCGCGACCGTCGCTCGATACAGGGCGTGAATCAGATTGCGCATCGATTCGCGTTCGGACCAGGAGGTCCAGAAATAGTCGTCCGAGGTGCGTTCCCTCCAATCGTCATGGAGGGCGAGGAGGCGCGCCGCGGTGTCCGCTTGCGCCGCGCTCACGTCGCGCTCCTCTCCGGGGTCGGCGCGCAAGTCGAACAGCTCCACCTTCTCCGGCGTACCGTGCAGTTTGGCGCCGGCCGCGCGCACCGCGAACCGGCGGTTCGGGCTCCTGTCTCCGCCCGCCTGCCAGAACAGCGCCTGATGCGGAACGCCGGGCGCCGCCCCGCGCAGGTAAGGATCGAGATTCACCCCGTCGAGCGGCACGTGGGGTTCGGCATCGGCGCCGGCCACCGCGAGCGCGGTGGCGGCGACGTCGAGGCTGATCACCATCGGCTCGAAGGTCGTTCCGCCGGCCCAGCGGGCCGGCCAGGAAGCGGCGAACGGTACCCGTATGCCGCCCTCGAACAGACTGCCCTTGCCGGCCCGCAACGGCCCATTGTCTGCCCAGGCCCCGCCGCCGCCGTTGTCGCTCAGGAAAAAGGTGAGCGTGTTTTCCCACCGGTCCGCCGCCTGCAGCGCAGCCACGACGCGGCCGACGTTGGCGTCCAGCGCGTCGATCATCGCCAGGTAGGTGCGCCGCTGCTCGTCCTCGACGTGGCGGTACTTGCGCACCGTTTCGGCGGGCGCCTGCAGCGGCGTGTGCGGCGCGTTGTAGGCGAGGTACAGGAAGAACGGTTCGTCGCCGCGGTCAGCGGCGACGAATTCGACCGCCCGGTCGGTGAGGGCGTCGGTGAGGTAGCCGGAAAACCCGGAGGCGCCACGGCCGTCGTTGAGCGGCAGCAGGTACTCCCGGAGCGGGGATTCGGTGACGTCGATGCGGTAGTAGTCGTGGCCGCCGCCGGTGAAGCCGTAGAAGTAGTCGAAGCCGACGTTGAGCGGATGGTGTATCGGCGCCGTGCCGAGATGCCACTTCCCCACGATGCCGGTGCGGTAACCGGCTTCCTGCAGGTAGCGCGCTATGGTCGGTACCTCCCCCAGCAGTTCGGCGCCGAATCGCGCCGGGTAGCGGCCGGTCATGAGCGCCGCGCGCGACGGAACGCAGAGCGGGTACGCCACGTACCCGTTGCTGAAGACGACGCCGGCTTCCGCGACCCGGTCGAGATGAGGCGTCTCGATCTCGGTCGCGCCCCGGAAGCTCACGTCGCGGTAGCCCAGATCGTCGGCCAGGATCACCAGGATGTTCGGACGCTCGTCGGCCGTCCGCGCCGCCCGTACCTGCGCTGACGCCGGCGGCCGTCCGGTCAGCAGAAAGACACACGCCAGAAAGAACGGCAGCGCCAGCCGGCGTATGCGTGATCTCATCGCCTGCCCCCTCCTCCGCCGGCACCATACCACGGCGCCGCGGCCGCGTGCTAGACTGACGGCGACGTGGGGACTGCTTCCACCTCGGGCCGCAGCCGGCATGGCTGCGACCGGCGCCTGGCGTACGGTGCGCTCGCGGCGGTGACCCTGATCGGCCTTGGCCTGCGGTGGTCGTACCTGGACGAGCCGATCCGGGTCGACGAGGGGAAGATCGCGGCGTGGGTTCAGGCGTGGACCTTCGGCGAAGTGGCGTCGTCTTACGAAAACGTCGGCAACCACGTCCTCCATACGCTGGCCGTGGAGCTCTGCCACACGTTGTTCGGGCTGCAACCGTGGAGCATTCGCCTGCCCGCTCTGCTGGCCGGCGTGGCCTTGATCCCGGTGACCTGGCTGGCCGCGGCGGCGTTGTTCTCGCGGAGGACGGCGCTGGTGGCCGCGGGACTGGTGGCCGGGGCTCCCTATCTGACCTACTATTCGGTGATTTCGCGTGGCTATCTGTTGCAGAGCGTGCTGCTCATGGCGCTGGCGTGGCTGCTGCTGCGGCGCGCCGAATCCGCCTCGCGGCGCCTGACGCTCGCCGCCGGCGCGGCCGGAGCGCTCGCCCTCTACACCGTGCCGAGCGCGTTGTTCGTGCTCCCCGGTCTCTACGCCGGCGCGGCGGCGTGGGCCGCCGCCTGGGGCGTGAACCCGTCCGCCGCCCGCTGGGCGGCGGTGCGCGGCTGGGCCGACCGGGCCGGCCGGCTGCTCCCGGCGCTGGCCGTCACCGCCGGCCTGACGCTGCTCCTGTACCTGCCGGTGTTCCTGGCGACCGATTGGGGGCAGATCGCCGTGAACCAATACACGGCGGCGCAGCCGGGCGCATTGCTGTGGGAACGACTATGGGCCCGGCTGGCTGGGACCGCGTCAAAGTGGTCTTTTGACCTTCCCTTTCCGGCGCCGGCGGCGTGCGCGGTGCTTGCCGGCGCCGGCCTGCTCGCCGCGGCGCGCCGGGGGCAGGCTGCGTCCGCGCTCCTGATAATGCTTACCATCACGTCGACCGTGGCCTTCTCGGTGCTGCTGCGGCGGGTGCCGCCGGTGCGCGGCTACCTGCCGCTCATGCCGTTGTTTCTGATGCTGCCGGCGGCCGGTATCGACGCCGCGCTGCAGGCCGTGCTGCGCCGGCTGCCGGCGCGCCGCGCGCCGCCGGCGCACCGGAGGCCGGCGGACGGCCGGTCTCCGGCGACGGGCGCGGCAGCCGCGCGCGCGCCCGTCACGCGGGCGCCGGACGCTGCCGCGAGGCCGGAAACCGAGATTGCATGCGCGCTGCTCGCGGTGCTGCTGGCCGCGGCCGGCGCGCTCTGGACCTGGTCGGGCGGCTGGCTGGAGACCGAGCGCGGCGTGCTGCGGGGGCGCTACGCCGGAGCCGAGAGCGCCATGCTCGCGCTGGCGGAGGTGGTGGGCGAGCGCGACACGGTACTGTCGGCGGCGCCGGCGTGGCCGTACCGCTACTACGTCGCGTTGCACGGCCTGCCGATCCGCTTCGCGGACGCCAGGTACGGCGGCCGCCCCGAGGACCTCGTGACCGACAAGGCCGCCGCCGACCACGTCTACGTGCTGATCCTGAACGGCGACGACGTGCCCGGCGCACTCGCCGAATACGGACTCCTCGAAGGGTTCGGGGAGCCGCGCCCGTTCGGCGTGTTCGGGGACATCCGGGTCATCGTCGTTGCCAACGAACGGCGCCAATCCGAGCGCGGAGCGGACGGCCCATAAGCGGCCGCCAAGCTGCGGCTATTCGGCCCGCGCCGGGAACTCCGCGACCCAGAGCTGGCCCTGCCCGCGAATCCATTGGCCGGTGCGGATGCGCTCGATACCCTTGGGATAGCCGGGGAGCGGCGCCACCGCCACGCAGGCGCCGGCCGCCGTGAACACGCCGTGTTCCGGGAAGTCGAAGTCGAGATTGTCGAAGCCGTGCTCCCGCCGGTGCGCCGGCAGGTCCGCCGCGTCGACCGGGAACAGGTGCAGGAAGAAGCGCGCGTGAGTGTCATCGGGGTTGCAGGACTCCTTCCGGTAGAGCAGCTCCGCGCCGCCGAGATAGAGGTCGTAGACGGCGCGGGCGGCCGGCTCGCCGAGCGCGCCCGCCGCGAGCGCCTCCTGCGCCGCCAGATGCGCGTTGGCGGGCGGCCGGTACGCGGCGTTCACCATCAAGATGGCGCCGTCGGCCAGCACCGCCGCCGGTTGCAGGCCGGGGTGCGCGAGTAGCTGCGCAACGCCGTAGTCGTAGGGGAGCGGGTCCCACACGGCGTCGGCCCGGCGGGCGTCGAACCACACCACGTACGCGCCGTCGGGCGCGGCCGCGAGCAACGCTTCCATCCGCGGCCATTGCTTCGGGAGCGAGTGCCAGGTACCGGTTCCGCCGCCATACAGATACGCCACGCCGCGCACGTTGCTGTACACCTTGCCGCCGATCGGGTGCTCGCGGAGGCGCCGCACGACCGCCGAATCCGCCCAGGGCAGCGACAGGTAGCTCAGGTACGGCGCGTCGGAGTTGAGGCGGCGGATCTCGCCGGCGCCGCGCACGACCTGCCCCGCGGTCCAGAGCGCAAGCACCGCCATCAGAACCGCGGCCGCCGCGCTCCGCGCCGCGGCCGGTTTGTATGCGGCGGAGCGCCGGGGCTTGGCGCCGAGCAACCAGTCGAGCGCGAACGCCGCGCTCACCAGCAGCGGCGGGTAGACGGGAGCCAGTAACCGGGAACTCCAGGGTTGTCGCACGGCGGTGATCGCAACGACGGTCACTGCCACGTAGAGCAGGGCGAAGCCGCCGAACAACAGGACGGCCTGACCCGCGAACGGCGTTCGCTCGCGCCGCTGACCTGCGGCGCGCAGGCGGCTCGTCAGCAATGCCGCGGCGGCCAGCGCCAGCAGCGCAAGCAGCATCCGGGTGACTCCGGGCGGAAGGAAATCGAGGTATGACCATGCCCACAGCGTCTCGCCCACGCCGGCAAGAGCCCCCCCCACCGCTAGCCGGAGCGTGCGCATGGTGGTGAAGTACCGCACGGAGTAGCCTGCGTTCAGGTAGTTGTGGAGCATCCACGCGGCCATGGGAACGGCGGCGGCCAGCGCCACGCAGGCGATGCGCGCGGCGCGCTGCCGCAACGGCGCACGCGGTTGGCACAGCAGCGCCAGCCCAACGGTGAACGGCGCGGCAATGCCCGGGTAGCGGATCAGGAACGTCAGAGAGCCGAAGATCGCCGCCCACGCCAGCGCCGGGGTCCTGCCCGTGGTCAGGAACCGATCGGTCTGAATCAGGGTGGCCGCAAGCAGCAGGATGAAGGTCGCCTCGGTCATCGCCGCCCATGCCGACGTGGCCAGCGGAATCGACAAGGCGAGCGCCGCCGCAGCCCACGCCGCCAGGAACCGCGAGCTCAGGCGCCGGTGCAGGTAGCCGCCCACGACGAAGACCGTGAGCCCGAACACGGCGGCATTGAGCGGGCCGGCGACGTCTAGCGGGTCGAGTACGCCGCCCAGGCTGGCGGCGGCCAGCAGCAACGGGTAGAGTGGCGGCCAGTTCGTGTGCGAACGGCCGCTGAGAAAGGTAAAGCCTTCGCCGGCCAGCAGATTGCGCGCCAGCCCTATGTAGCCGACGGCGTCGGCCCGCAACCCCGGCCCCCAGGTGACTTCCCGCGCCAGCACCAGACCCGCCGCCAGCACCGACGTCGCGATCAGGAGGAGCAGGAAGCCGGACGGGCGAATGCGCGACACGGCCTGCGGTGTCAGAACCGGTAGTGCACGCGCCCGGTACTGTGACCTACGCCGCCGGCACGGGGTCGGCTGACCGTGCGGACCGCCGCAACCTTCGGTGAACGCCGCTCTCGCGGCGGCCGGCAGCCCAGGACCGTGCAGCCCGCGACCGCGGCTATTCATCGGCCGGGGAACTCCACGCGCCAGCCGTTGAACTGGCCGGTATGGATGCGGGCGCTGCCGCGCTCGTAGGACGGGAGCGGGACCAACGCCACGCAGGCGCCGCCCCGCAGCAGGCCGTGCTCGGCAAAAGGGAAGGTGTGGTACCAGGAAGCCTGACTGCCTGCGGTCGGCAGGTCCGCCGGGAACACGCGCAGATGGAAGCGTTCCTGCAGGTCCTCGGGTGCGCACGGCTCCTTGTGGTAGGTCAACTCGGTACCGGCGGCGTCGAGATAGAGGTCCCAGTCCGGGGAGCGCGCCGCCGGTGCGCCGCGCTCCCCGGCGGCGATCGCCGCGAGCGCGGACCAAACCCGGACTATGGGCGGCTGCGCCAAGGTCAGGTCGATCATCGCTCCGGCGTTCGGAGCGCCGGGCGTGGGCTCGGCCACGGTCCGGAAGGGGCCGGTGAGGTCCGGAACGCGGGCGTAGCTCATGCCCCGGCCGGCGTCGCCCGCCTGCCAGTCGACCTGCGCCACCGGGCGCCCGTACCAGGTCCAGATGCCGAGTTCCTCGTCCCTGCCGAGCGCGAACCCCGGCCAGCGGTCCGAGTCGAGCTCGACCCGCAGGTAGGCGCCCGGTTCGATGCGGCCCGGCAGGAACGGGAAGCGCCGGCTGCGGTCGGTCAGGTCGTCGGCCAGCGTGAAGTCGGCGAGCGCCAGCGGCACGCCCGAGGCGTTGTAGATCTCGAACCAGTCGCGCGGTTCGCCGCGGGCGGCCACTTCGTTGATGATCAGGCTGGGGAGGACCTGCGGTTGGATCGCGAGCGGGGCGCCGGCGGGCGGTTGGGAGCTCCAGAGTACGCCTTCAAAGCGGCCGGAGACGGCCGCCCCGGGCTGCATGCCGGCGTCGTACAACTCCAGCGTCGCGGTCCGGAACGGGATTACGTGCTCCGGCTTGGTCTCTCCGGGCCGCACTAACCACGTGATGGCGTCGAACCGTCTTGCCACCTCTATTTCCTTCGCAGGACGCCGGTCGATGCGGTGACCGGAGCCGCCATAGAAGTAGCGCGGTTGCAGCCACGCCGTGACTCCGCGGATCGTCGAGTCGCTCCCCATCGCCATGAGGGTGATGACGACGAGGTTTTCGCTTCCTCCCGGAGGCGCCGGTGCTTCGGGGCCCGCCAAGCCGGCGGTAACGCCCGATGGGCCGACCGCCTGCTCCGTTCCATTCAGCAGGTAGCGGGTCACGGTCCCCTGCCGCACGATCGCGGGCCACGAGGCCGCGGACCGGCCCCAGGAGGTCTCGAACCGCAACTCGATGGAGGTCGGCTCGCCCCAGCACCACCACTCGCTCGGTGGGCGAAGAAGGTTTCCGTCCAACGACTCGGACTCCAGCGCCGCCAGGACCTCGGCGCGGCGTTCGCGGATGAAGCGGCGTACGCGGTCGGCGCCGCGCGCGGTCTCGGCGCGGCGTTCGGCCGACAACAGGTGGGCTTGCACGATCACCGCAACCCGTTGGCTACGGCGCAGCAGCTCGGTTTCGTCCCAGACTGTGTCGAGCATTTCCCGGAGCCGCGTTGCAAATGCCTCGCGCCACGCGGGGTCGCCGTACAGACGGTGGGCAATGGCGCCGGACGCAACCGGAAGCCAAGGCTCGAACGTCCGATCCGTGCCCCACGGAATGAACACGAAGCGTCCGCCCGGCTCGCGGTAGAAGTGGTAGTTGTTGTTCCATTCGACATAACCGTCCGCGTGCCCAACCAGAACCTCGGCCGCCCAGAAGGTGAGGAACCGGTCCAGGTCGACGGCCGCGGCCAGGGCTTTCAGACCGGCCGCGGATTGGTCCTGCAGCGCGGAGACGACGGCGTCCACGTCCGACCAATCGGCGGCGTCCTCCTTGGTCTCCTTCTCGAAGGTGCCGCGGAACTCGGGCCGGAAGTCGCTGAACGTTCCTTCGTACAGGTTGCCGCCGGAATCGGCGAACGAGCGTTTCAGGAGCGATCGCTCGATGTCCTCCACGTGCACGTAGAGCCCAAGCTCCCTGCCGTTCACGGCTACGCGGGCGTAGTTGCAGCGTGGCGCCGGCAGCCCGGCGGCGGCGAATACGTAGTACGCCAGGCAGGTGTTGAGCAGCGTCGGGTCCTGCACGCTGTTGTTCAGGTTGATGCGCCGGAGCACGCCGCCAAGCGCCTGGTCGTCCACGTACTTGTCGAAGTCGAGCTTGAGCGACGGCTTCCTGAAACTCACCGAGCCGATAAATCCTCTCTTGCGCACCCCGACCGCGCCGTACCGCTGGCCGTCCACAATGACATCCGCCGCAAACCAGGAATAAGGTTCGGCGAACGGTTGCGTCCGACAGTCGGCGCCCCCACGCCTGCCCGCGATGATCGGCTTCTGGCCGCGCAGTAGGCGCCAGTCGTCGGGCGCCATCTCGATGGCGACGTCGAGCACGTGATTGAGGGCAAACCAGGGATCGCTGGGATGGCCGCCGCTGTCCGCCCGGACGGCCGCCGGCCGGTTCGGAACAAGCAACGCCGCCGCCAGCGCGGCAGCGACGCAGATCGGTCCAATTCGTCCAAAGGCCGCCGGACGCACGGTCGCGTGACGCAGGTCCGGCGGCGCGGTCGCGGATGCGGACACGCGAACATTCTACCACGCCACGCCAATGCTCGGACCACGCGCGTTGCGGGCGTCAGTCGGGGGCGAACGCCGGATCTACAGATGAGGCAACACGGAGTAGCCGCCCAGCTCGAAGTCGCGCGCGTACCGCGCGCGCAGCAACGCCTTGTTGCGGCCGGTAAGGTGCGGGCTCATTGCCGCCCGGGCCGCCTGCACGGCGGCCGGCGCCGCCCGCCAGCCGGCCATGGTGTGCAACAAGGGCAGCGCCGCCGCCGGCAGGCCGAGTTGCGCGGCGACGCGGGCGAAGTCGGCGTCAAGGTGCTCGAAGCGGCCGACGAAGTCGGGCCGGCGATCGCCGTCGATGCGGATCTGCAGGTACTGCGATAGAAAGTGGCGGTCGGCGACCGCATCCGCAGCCCACGGCGTATTCAACCAGCGGCAGAAGTCGTCGAACCGGCCGGTCTCGGCCAGCCCGTAGAAGCGCTTGAAGAAGCGCGCGGCGTTCTCCTGCTTGCGGCGGCGCGCCGCGGCGCCGGCATAGCGGTGCAGCGCGAAGTGCAGGTCGGCGTAGAAAGAGAGCGCCCGCGTGTACGGATGCCTGACGAAGGCAAAGCTGAAGTAATCGCGCGCTTCCGGCCGCAACGCCAGGACTTCGGCGGCGCTCCTGCCCGTGAACAACTCGGCGTCCGGCGCGCCGCCCTGCAGTGCCTCCATGATGCTGCGCGACGCGACCTTGGGAACGCACAGCCAGATAAATCGATACTGCCGGGAGATGATCTTCTCCGCCCCCAGGTCGGGAGAACGGGCAGCGGTGACGGCCATGCGCGCCGCCGCGGCCAGGCGCCCGCGAGCCGCGGCCCCGGCGATCGCCCGGGCCAGGTCTGGCTTGGCGGCGATGGCGAGCGCCTGCCGGCAGCCGCGCAGCAGCGGTAGCGCGGTCACGCGTCCGGCTCGCCGGAGCCGACCGGCTCGCCGATGCCGGCCGCGCCGGCGGCCCAGCCGGGAATGACGCGGACCGCCTTGGCCAGGAACCATTCGTCCCCGACGCGCCAGGTGTGGCGGTCGCCGTGACGCACCAGGGCAAAGCCGGCGCCGTGGGTCCGGTACACGCCGCCGCCGCGGCGCAGCACGTCGCCGATCAGCGCCTGATCGACGCCGCGCCGGAGCTCCCGCCAGCCGCCGACCCGCTGCAAGTCACGCCGCGAAATCAGCAGCGTGCCCCCCGCTAGCCCGCGCGACCCGTACACTTCCGGGCGCCAGCTCGCCGCGTCGCACGCCGTCCGGTGCGACGCGGCCAGGTACACGAACTCCGCCCCCTTGCCGACCAACTCCGCCTGCGAGTAGGCGCGCGCCAATACCAGGTCCCACACGTGGTCGGCGCCGTAACGGTCGTCGTCGTCCATCTTGGTGAGCAGCGCGCCGCCGGCCGCCGCCGCCGCCGCGTTGAGCGCCGCGCCCAGCGAAGCGCCGCCCGGCACCGGCACGACCGTAGCCGGCAGCGGCAACCCGGCAACGCGCCGCCGTACCGCCGGTAGCGCGGATTCGTTGCCGTGCAGCGCCAGCACCAGCTCCAGCCGCGGATACCGCTGCCGCGCCACCGCGGCGAGCGCCTGAGACAGCAGCGCCGGCCGCCGCGTGGCCAACAGCACCGAGACCGGCGGCAGGTGGGCGGTTTCGCGCGCCCACGTCGAGTGGCTGCGCAGGGCCGCGCGCCGCATGGCGATGCTGCGCAACTCGCGCGCGCCAGGGTCGAGTCCGGCCACACCGGCGGTCATCAGGCGCCAGAGCTCGCCGCCGAGCAGTGCCCGCAGCCGCGGGCCGGCGTCCGCGCCGCCACCGGCGCCGGCGTCCGCCACGTGCACGACCACGCCGGCGGCGGCCAGGCGGACCAGCTCGCCGGCGCGCGCGACGGGGTCGGCGTGGAACGCCCCGACGTCCTCCAGGTGGTGGAAGCGGCGCAGCCGCAACGGGTCGCGGCGCCGCACGGCGCGATCGGCCTCCACCTCCGCCGGCAGCCGCCCGAGCGGCCCCAACGCCGCCACCAGGGCGCTGTCATGGCGCGGCCAGCGGATGGGGTTGTACGCGCGCAGATCAAAGGCGGGCGCCGACTCGCCGGTGCGCGGACTCCCGCCGGGAAGCGCCCGCCCGCCCGCGGCGCCGCGCCGCCTTCTTCCGGGCAGCGCCGCGCGACCCCACGCGCGCAGGAACCAGCAGACCGTCCGCCGCTTGTTGAACGCCCGCCACAGGTCCGCGCGCAGCCGGCGGAGGCTCAAGCCCCTCCGTCGCGCCACGTCGACCGCGACCCGGGCAGCAGGCGCCGCAGGCGCCGCCGGCACGACCACGCCAACGAGCGGAAAAACCACCACGCCTCCCGCAGATCGTACACCTCCCGCGCCCGCTCGCGCAGCGCCCGCCACCCGGTGGGGATGCCGGTCGCCTCGCGCGTTGCGGCCCGCGCCCCGCTCCCACGCCGCGTCCCGGCACCGAGCCCTAGCCTTGCGGGTGAAACTTGCCGTACGTCACCGAAGTCCGCGGGCCGCCTGCCGGTCCGTTCCGCCCGCCGCAGCGCCCAGGTGCGGGCGATCCACACGGTCGCGCCGTCCGGGAGGCGCGCGGTGGCCATGACAGCGCCCCGCAGGCGGGCATGCAGGGCGTGCACCAGGTTCCTCGCCGCCGCCGCGGCCGGCAGCCGGACGTGGAACGGAGACGCCGGAAACTCGTCCAAGGCGGAGCCGGCCGCCGCCACCCGCACGCGCGGGTCCGGACCGAACACTTCACGGAGCCACGCCGTCCGTTGCGGGTCGCGGCCGGCGTCGAGTTCGACGCGCACCACCAGATCATGCACCCGGTCGGTCAGGAGATGCACCACCGCCGCCGCCACCTGCTCGCCCGAACAGCGGCCCGCGTCGATGGTCGCCACGTAGCGCGGCACCGCGTAGATGCGCCCGGGCGCGACGCTACGGTAGCGGGGATGGGCGATCAGATGGGCCACCTTGCCCCATTGCAGGCGGCGGCTGAGCTCCTTCTCTTCCCGGCCCTCGGCCTCGCGCCCCTGATGCCACACCAGCGCGCCGCGTACCGGCACGAACAGCCCGCCGCGGACGTAGGCCCGGTAGGCGAGTTCGGTGTCCTCCATTCCCCACCGCGCGAACGACTCGTCGCTGCCGCCCACCTCCCGGTAAAAGTCCCTGCCGATGCCGAAGTTGCCGCCGACTATCACGTGGAACAGGTCGGCGGCGCGGGTGGTCATGTCGGCCATCCGCAGCAGGTGCCCGTCGATCCAGGGCCGGTCGACCGGCCGTTGCCCGAACAGCTCCCGTAGCGCGCCGGGCCGGCGCCGGATCGTTTGCGCGGAAACGTCGTCCACCGCGACGCTGGCGCGAAACCCGATGGTCACGACGTCGGAAACGGCGTGGTGCCAGCGGGCGTGTGCGGCCAGCCATCCCGCCTCCGGCAGCGAATCGCCGTCCAGGAACAGGATGATGCCGTGCGCGGCCGCCCGCACGCCGGTGTTGCGCGCCCGCGCGATGCCGAACCCGCGGCGTTGCTGGCGCACCACCCGGACGGTCAGCGGCGACGGAGGAGGCGCCAGCGGCGGCTCGGAGCCGTCGTCGACGATCACCACCTCGAACAGCTCGCGCGGCCACGTCTGCCCCTCCAGTGCCGCCAGGGTCCGCTCCAGCACCGCCGCCGGCGTTCGGTAGCAGGGCATGATCACGCTGACCGGTAGCGCGGGGATGAACTCCTCCGGCGGCGGCAGCGCCACCTGGCGCCAATCATTGTAGCGCACCTGCGCCGGTTGCGGAGACGCCGCTTGCGCCACGCGCGGCAAACGGGGTTATTCGGCCGCCGGCGGCGGAACGGCGGCGCCGGCTCCGGCCGCAGCTTCGGCCGCGTGCACCAGTTCCCAGCCGCAGAACACCAGCGCCAAGCCCTTGAACGCCGTCTCCGGGTCCCGTTGCGCCAGCCGGCCGTCCGCCAGATACCGGCGCGCCTGCGCCCCCGCGGTGGCGGCCGCGGCCGCCACCTGCGCCTCCGAGGCGCCGCGGCGCAGGTACTTCAACTCGATCACGTAGCCGTAGCGCATCCCCGGCGAGCGCGTGCGGAGCGGCTCCAGCACCAAGTCCGCGTAGCCCTTGGCCAACTCCATCTCGGTGTGAATCACGAAGTAGCGCGAGATGCTCAGGTAGGCGGCCACGAAGCCCTGCACCATCTTCTCGCCCTGCAGGTAGTCGCGCACGCTCGTCTGCTCCGCCATCACGGCGCTCAGCCGCTCGATCGCCGGCCGCCAGGCGCCTTCCAACGCCATGTCCTGCGTCAGCAGACGGAACTCCACCAAGTCCAACGAGAATACCCGGACGTCCCGGTAGGCGTCGCGCAGAAAGCCGTACAGCAGCCGCCGCACCGTCTGGTTCGGTATGGCTAGCCGCGGAGTCTCGGCGGTCACGCCGCGGATGCTCAGCAGGCCGAAGTAGTGGAGCAGCGACAGAAAGTTCTCCCGTTCGGCCAGCCGCGCCAGCGGAAATCTGTCCACGATCTCGCTGTCCGCGCGCCCTTCGGCGATCACGCCGCGCAGCAGGTCGAAGTTGCCATTCAACTGGCGCTCGTTCATTTCCTGCTCGACGGTAAGCAGGTGGCGCAACTTGCCGTAGTCGATGCGCACGTTGGGGTCGATCAGTTTGTCGGGTCCCGGCTTGTTGGGCACCGAGTGCTGCAGGTAGTAGAGCACCATGTCGGTGTTGTAGACGAAGTTCGGCGCCGTCTCGGCGAAGCGGTAGCCGTCGTACCACTCGCGCATGGTGGCGAGCGCGGCCTCCGGGTCCCGGTCGAACACGCCGAGGTCGCGGTAGGTCCCGATCATGCCGCGCACCTCGTCCTCGGTGAAGCCGAGCATCTCGTTGAATTCGGGACGCGGGCTGAGATTGGAGCCGACGTTGAAGCCGCTGGTGACGTCGTCCATGGTGATTGGCGAGACGCCGGTGACGAACAGCCGCTCAATGGCCCCGGTCTCGGTGGTGCCGGCTTTGAGCGTGCCGAAAAAGTTGCGATAGAAGCCGTCGCCGTGGGTGAACAGGTGATAGGCGTCAGCCCCCCGATGCGCCAGGACGGTGTTGGCGAAGTTGTCGTACTCGTCGATCAAAACGTAGAGCGGGATGCCCTGGTCGCTCACGTACAGGAACAATTCGTCCAATTGGCCGCTGATCGACCGCTGGCGGACGATGACGCGCGCAGTCTCCTCGTCGAACAGGTCGCGGTTGCGGCGCAGCATGTGCCGCAGATGACGGGTGCAGTACTCCTCGAAGTGTATCTCGAGCGTGGGCAGCGCCTGCTTGAACGCCGAGAAGTCAAAGTACAGCGTTACGTAACGGCTGCGGTTGGGCGTCGGGTTGGCGCCGACTTCAGTGCCGGCGAAGACGGCGTCGTAGCAGGAAGCCTGCACGCGGTTGTAGTAAGCGTTGAGCATGGTGAGCCACAGCGACTTGCCGAAGCGCCGCGGGCGGATGAAGAACGCGTAGCGGCCCTCCTGCTCCAAGGTGCGGATGAAGCGGGTCTTGTCTACGTACAGGCAGCCGTCAAGGCGGATGGCGCGGAAGTTGCCCCGCCCGTAGGGGATGGCCGGAAACGGCGCAGGGTCGCCGGGCGCAGGGACAGGCGGCGCGGTCGCGGATGCGGACACGCGAACACTCTACCACGTCACGGCGCGTTCGAACCACGCCGCCGGCCCCCCTCCCCCGCGGCGGCACGCGCCCGGAGGGCGGCGCGAGGCGGTTGCACGTACTATACTGCAGCGCATGGCCGCCTTGCGTATGCATCGGGTGGGGAAATACGTGATTCCCGGCTTTCTAATCGTCTACGTGCTGATCGCGGGAACCAATCTCCTCTTTGGGTTCCGCGCGGGCGAGATATTTCCGTTCTTCGCCTGGACGCTGTTCTCCCATACCCCGGAGCGGATCAAGCTGCAGCCCGCCATTCTGCTGCATACGGTCGACGGCGCTCCGGCGGCGGGCGCGCGCTACCTGCTGCCCGGCGCGAGCGGCGGTGATCGCGCGGCCCTGCAGCGGGTGTTCCGCGAGTGCGGCTTCGGGCCGCCTCGCCGCGCCCGCCCCGGCGCCGTGCCCGACGGCTGCGACGCGCTGGTGAGGCGGATCGTCTTTCCGATCGTGGAGCGGCTGGCGGGAGCGCGCGCGGAGTTCAGCATTGTCCTGTTGCGCGTCGACCTGCATGAGGTTCGCGCGGACCTCGACGGACTTGCGGCGGGCACGTCGACGCGCGCCGACCACTACCGGCTCGACCGGACTCTGGGCCGCTGGAGCACGGCCGTCCTCTGATGCGGGGCGGCCTCTGATGCGGGGCGGCATCGTGCGCCGGTGGGCGGTCGTGCGCCGGCTCCGCCTGCGGCTGCGGTTCGATCCCGGGCCGCGGCGCCGGCCGGCGGACCTGCGGCGCGCCGCCGGCGGCGTGATCTGGCAGGCCCGTTGTTTCTACCTGTTCGTCGTATTCCTCACCTGGAGCGACTTGTCGACCGCCGCGGTCGCGCGGGCGGGAACGCCGGTCGCGCCGTTGTGGCCGGTCGTCATACTCAACGAGCTGCTCCCGGCCGGGGAGGGGCTGGCCGGCATCGCGATCGCCGGCTCGCTGATCGCTCTGCTGGCGGCGGTGTTCCCGGGCAGCCGCCTCTGGCGCCTCGCGGTCTTGCTCTATCTCCTGGTGGTGGTGGCGTTGCGCAACTCCTACGGCGGCATCACGCACGGCAGTCACTTCCTGATCTACGCCGGGTTCGCGTTCCTGTTTCTGCCGCCCGGCCGCCGGACGGGGATGTCGCGCGGCGACGTCCTTGACTGCATCATGGTGCTCTGGTTCGCCCAGAGCATCGTGTTGCTGGCCTACTCCCTGGCCGGCTTCTGGAAGCTCTGGGCCAGCGGTCCGGAGCTGCTGGCCGCGGACGGCTTCGTGCGGATACTGCTCGACCACCTGATGGATACCACGCGCCCCGTACCCCCGCTGATGCCGTTCCTGGCGCGGCACGGCCGGCTGGCGCAGATCCTGTTTCTGGGCGTCGTCTACGTCGAGTTCTGCTCCCTGGCGGTGCTGTTCAGGCCGCACCTGCACCGGCCGTGGGGCATCGCGTTGATGCTGGCCCACTTCGGCGCCGCCTGGGCGCTGGGAGTCGCGTTTCCCGCGCAACAGTTCATCGTCGGGCTGCTCCTGGTCTGCTCGCCGTTGGCGCCGGCCCGCTTCTCGCTGCTCGGCATGGCGCAGTCACTACCGGTCCTGGGACTGGCTTTTCGGTACGCCGGAAGACGCACCGGCGCGCCGCCGAAGTAACCCGGGTCTGCGTCTCGATTACATACCCCACACTTCCACGGCCGCCGCGCCGGCGCCGCGCCGCTGGTGGAAGATCTTCTGCTCCCAGCTCCGGTTCTCCCGGCAGTCGATCACCACCAGGTGCCCGGCCTCCGCCCCGCACCGCTCCACGTAGCGCGCGGTCTGCGCCACGCCCTCTTCGATGACCCGCTCCAACCGGTCGCGCTCCCGCACCACCTTGCACTCCACCGCCACCTCCTGCACCCGCTCCGCCGGCGCGCGGTCGGGCAACGGCCACACGATGAGCAGGTCGACCCGTCCGCTGCCGAGCGCGTACTCCCGCTCGATGCGCCCGCCGCCGTTCACCACCCGCTGCAGAAACGCCTGCAGCAGCAGCTGCGGCCACGCCTCCTCATAGTCAAACCGGTTCCGCCAGTGCTCGGAGTGACGGCGGAAGAAGCTCTGAAACTCCGTCAGCAGCAGCGCTACGTTCAGGCTGCCGTCCGCCTGCACGAACGGCGCCGCGTCCTGGTCCAGGTCTTCCTGGGCGTCCCAGGTCAATTCGCGCGGAATCACCTCGGCGTAAATCGGGTTGGCGACGCGCACCGGCGCGTCGCGGGCAATCAGGCCGAGGTCGCGGGCGTACTCGACGTCGCGCCTCGCGGCGCGGCGTTCCCGGCCGGTGAGCAGCGGCTCGATCACGAGCCGCACCCGCTCCTCGCGCAGCTTGCCGGCCAGATAGGTCAGGTGCGTCACCCGGTTGATGATCAGCTCCTCGCGCACCGCGGCGATGGCGTCGGCGGTGACCGGAAGGGAGCGGTCGGCGTACAGCGCCTCGTTGTCGAAGCAGGCGCCGTAAGCAAGCGCGTTGACCAGCCACGGCTGGCCGCGGGTCTGCGTCCACACCGCCTCCTGCGCGTCCGGGGTGAACGGCTGGCCGGTCTCTGCGGTGTGCTGGGCCAGCAGGGCGAGCGTCTGGTCGCGCGAGAAGCCGCCGAGCCGCAACGACTTGGCGGCGATGTTGAAGGGGCTGCCGGGAGCGCCCATGCGGTAGTCGGCCACGTCGCGCAGGCCGCACAGCACGACGCTGTGCGGCCTGCGCGCGGGGCGGGTGGGGTAGCCGGCTCGGAGTTGCTGCAGCACCGACAGCAGCGAGTCGCCGGTCAGCGTGTCGATCTCGTCGATCAACAGCACCAGCGGCCGCGGCGCCGCCTGCGCCCAGCGCTCCAGGGCTACGCTCAATGCCAACTCCGGCCCGACCTCGGCGAGGGTATCCGCCCAGACGCCCTGCAGGAACCGGTCGCCAAGGGTCGAGTGCGCCGCCTGCGCCAGCGCGGCAAGCACCACGCGCATCGCCTGCGCCACGTCGTCGCGGGCGGTGCGGGCGGTCTCCAGAGTGACGTAGAGGCAGTGGTAGCCGCGCTTGTTCAGCAGGTCGGCCAGCGCCAGCAGCGCCGAGGTCTTGCCGGTCTGCCGCGGCGCGCGCAGCACGAAGTATTTCTTTTCGCGGACCAGCCGGAGGGCGCCGTCCAGGTCGATCCGCGACAGCGGCGGAATCAGGTAGTGATCGGCCGCATCGACGGGACCGGCGGTGTTGAACCAGCGCATCGCGGTCAACTATACCACACCGGTCCTGCGGCGGGACGAACGATGAGGTCGGGCGCGAGCGGCTACTTTCCGGCCGGGAATTCCGCGCGCCAGCCCTTGTTGGATTGGCTGGTGCGGATGCCGGCGACGCCGCCCTCGTAGGCGGGGAGCGGGACCGGCGCCACGCACGCCGCGCCGAACAGCGTTCCATGCTCCCCCCACGCGAAGCTCCGGTTGTAGAAGCCGGACTGCCGCTCGGCGGCGGCAAGCTCCGCCGGGTCCGCCGGGAACACGTGCAGATAGAACCGCTCCCGCAGGTCCTCCGGCGCGCACGGCTGCTTGTGGTACGTCAGCACGGCGCCGGCGGCGTCGAGATAGAGGTCGAACTCCCCACGCCAGGCCGGCGCGCCCCGTTCGCCGGCGGCGATCGCTGCGTGCGCCTGCCAGTGCGGGGTCTCCGACCAGTAGGGGTCCTCCGCCCAATACGTGGTATCCGCCCCCAGCAGCAGCCGCGCCGCCGGTGCCGCCGCGCTCAAGTCGACGACCGCTTCGATCACGCGGCCGGCCCCGGGAAAGTAGCGGCCAACCTCGAACGCGCGGACCGAGGAGCCGGGAAGGCTGGTCCGAATCAGGCAGCGGCCGTCGAAACGCACGCCGGAGGCGGCGAATCGGAAGTCGGTGCCCCTTGGCCTTAGTCTTAGTAGCCGCGGCGGCGGCAGATCTTCGGCCGCGGCGGGAACGAACTGCAGCGCGAACCTGAGCGAGGTATCCTCCGGGCGGCACGGCTCCTTGACGCCGGTCAGCGTCCGGCCATCCAGGTAGAGGTCGAACTCCCACCGCAGCACCGGCTCGCCGGCGCGCGCCGCGCGGTAGACTGCGCGGTAGTGGCCGGCGGCGGCGGTGTCGACCAGCGCAAGATCGACGGCAACGACCTCGAGCACGGTATTGGCATAGACGCGGCGCGCGTAGATGACCGGTCCGAAGGTCGGTCCGGCGAACGTCTTGACGTGGAAGTCGGCCGGGCTCTCGCCGGCGATTCTGCGCCGGGCGGCCGCCGGCAGGATGAGCATCGAATTGTCGCCGAGGTGAGTCTCCACGGAGAGCTCCGAATCGGGATAGCGTTTGAGCAGGAACTTCAGCCCTTCCAGCGTCGCGAAACGCCCGTATAACTGATACCTCGTGAGCAGGCGCTGCGGCGTCCGGCGGTCGACCAGGAAGTTGAAGTACGCCTGCTGAAAGGGATGCAGCCGCACCATTTCGACCGCAGTCCCGGCCAGCGCCAGCGCCGCCAGCGCCGCTACCGCGTAGCGCCGGGGGCGGCCGGCCGGGCTGCGGGCGGCCGCCGCGCCAGCCAGCGCGCGCAAGCCGTAGACCGCCAGCAGACACAGCGGCGCGTAGAGAAAGTACAGGTGCCGCCAGCCGTTGGAGACGTTGGCGCGCAGCACGACGATGGCCGCGGGCGGCAGCGCCAGGCAGACGACCAGCAGCAACGCAAAGCGCAGCCGGGTATTGCCGGCCGCGCTGCGCGGTCGCGCGGCGCCGCGCCGGAGCACCGCCGCGGCGCCGGTCAGGCACAGCAGGAGCGTAGCCGGCGGCGTAGTAATCGCTATCCAGGTGGGGACGTAGTGCGCCGGAATCGACGGCCACTTGACCCATTCACCCTGAAAGAACGTACGGACGTGGACCGGATGCCGGGCCAAGGTCGTGACCGTGTCGACGAAGGCGAGCGGATCGCTGCGGAGATACGGGGAGAGCGCGTACACGGTCCCGCAGGCGGTCAGTACGAACGCGGCCGTAGTGGCCAGCACGCGCCCGCGCGCCGCGCCGCCGCGCGCCTGCAGCAGATCGAGCGCCCGCAGCCCCACCGCCGCCGCGAACAGCGTCAACCCCATGACGCGCAAATTGACCAGCACGCCCACGCCGGCGCCGCACAGGGCGAACGCCCCCGCGGCGCCGCGCCGGAAGGCGCGTTCGAGCAGGTAGAGGGCGATCATGAACTGCGCCAGAAAGGGGAGGTCCTTGCTGTTGAAGAACGAGTGCGCGTAGAGGCGGGGATGGAGCAGGAACAGCAGCAGCGCGAACAGCGCCAGCCAGCGGTCGCCGAACAGGCGGTACACCAGCAGGTAGCAGAACAAGCCGCCGGTGAGGAAGAACAGATGCGTCAGCAGGTGGCGGGTCAGAAAGACGGCGCGGCTGTCGCTTAAGCGCAGCAGCCGTTCGACCAGGACCAGCGGCGCTTCGAACGCGGCGCCGTAGTGCTCAGTCGGGCCGCCAGGAGGCAAGCCCACGCCGGGGATCGTCCGGTCTGCGGGCAGGTCGCCGGCTCCCGGCAGCACGGAGTTGAGCGCAATCTTTCCGACGTGGCGCTGATTGCGCGCGTCCACCCACGGGCCGTAGTCGTCGAGCACGGCCACGCCCACCACCGCGAACACCGCCAGCGCAAGCGCCGCCGGCGCCCACGCCAACCGGTCTCGGGAACGATCCGCCGCCGACACCGGTCCAGTATAGCGCAGGCGCGCGCGCATCATCACTCACCGACCGGGAACTCCGCGCTCAGCCTTTGCTATACTGGGGGAAACAAGGGTATGCGGTCATGAAGGTCGATCCGGTAGACACGCCAGCGTTTCTGCGGCAGCGCGAGGCGGCGCGGCAACGCGAGCTGGCCGCGCGCTTCGAGGCGGCGTGGGCGGCGCGGGAGGCGCGGTGAAGACTGCCCACGACCGCTCCTTGGTCAGCGACGCGCAACGCGAGCAATACCGGGAAGAGGGAACGTGCATCCTGGAGCGCGTGATCGATGCCGATACGTTGACCATGCTGCGCGAGGAATGCTCCTACTTCCTGGGGTTCATGGACGGCGTCATGGAGCAACGGGGCGTCACCGGCATCGGCATCACGCAGCGCGACAGCCGCTACTTCGTCGCCTACCGCTACCGCGCCAGCCGGCGCCTGCGCGGCTTTCTGTTCGGCGAGCTGATGGCCCGGATCACGCGCCGGCTGCTCGGCGGCGAGGCGTACCTGTTCAACGAGCGCTGGGTGGTCAAGGCAGGCGCCGGCGCCGAGACGAAGTTCGCCTGGCACCAGGACTCCGGCTACGTCCTGCACCGCGACCCGACCGCCGCGCATCGGCCCTATCTGACCTGTTGGTGCGCGCTTGACGACGTGGACGAGTCCAACGGCACCGTCTACCTGCTGCCGCACTCCCGCGGCGGCACGCGCGCCACCGTCTACCCGCACCGGCGCGCGGAGCGCGGCTACGACCTGATCGGCTACGACGGCGGCGACCCGGGCGATCCGGTGGTGGCGCCGGCGGGCAGCATCGCCGTGTTCAGCAGCTACAACCTGCACCGCAGCGGCGCCAACACCGGCGCGGCTCTGCGGCGCGTCTACCTGCCCCAGTACAGCAGCGCGCCGGTCCGCGGCCAGGGCGGTGAGTTTCCGGGCATGGCGGTGCCGTTTCTGCAGGGCGGCAGCGTGGTGTACGACGCGGCGCAGGACACCGCCGCCCGCTACGGGCCGCAGCCGCGCGACTGACCGGCTGCCGAGCGCGCCGCCATCATTGCGGCGACCTTGCGAATACCGTCCGCAAGCGGCGTTACCGGGCGCCAGAACTCCAGCACGTAGCGGTCCGGTTCGTTGCGCACGCCGCGCTGCATGGCGTCCGCCTGCGGGCTGGCGGTGACCGGACAGTTGCCGAACAGGCCGCTCACCAGCGCGGCGACCTGGCCGATGGTCGTCCACTCGAACCCGGCGACGTGCACGGGGCGGTCGCGGGGCAGGGCGCCGTACCGCCGGGCGAGCTCGAGCAGACAGTCGGCGCAATCATCGGCATAGACGAATTGGCGCTCTTCCGCGCCGTCGGTCCGCATGGCTATCCTGCCGTGATCGCGCGCCATGCGGATGAAGTCGGTAATGCAGTGCGAGCGGCCCGCGTCCGGCTCCCACCCGTAGATGCTCCAGTATTGCACGGTCACGCCGCCGAGCGCGCGCGTGTACGCCTCGCCGACCGCCTTGAGCCGGCCGTAGGCGGAGAACGGCATGTTCACCATCTGGCTGCTCGCAAAGAAGAACGGCTTGCCGGTGCGCTGCAGCGCGTCGAATACCGCGTCCATGATCTTGACGTTGTTGGAGATGAACGGAAACGTGTGCTGCCGCTCCTCCAGATAGGCGGCGCCGCCGGCGTCGAACGCCAGGAAGTGGACGACGTCGCACCATTCCAGCTCCGCGGCCAGTAGCCGGTTGCCGCGCCGCCGCAGGTCGTGCGCGCCGCCGAGCGCCAAGTCCACCGCCCGCGCCGCGTGCCCGCGGCTGCGCAGGCGTTCGATCAGATGCCTCCCAATTTGACCGCAGCCGCCGAGCACCAGATGTTTCACGCGCGTCCATCCTACCGGGACCGGCGGTGTTGAACCAGCGCATCGCGGTCAACTATAACACGCGTCCTGCGGCGGGACGAACGATGAGATCGGCCGGCCGCGAGCGGCTACTTTTTCGGCCGGGAAGTCGGCGCGCCAGCTCTTTTTGGATTGGCTGGTGCGGATGCGGGCGACGCCGCGCTCGTAGGCGGGGAGCGGGACCGGCGCCACGCACGCCGCGCCGAACAGCGCTCCATGCTCCGACCAGGCGAAGCTCCGGTTGTAGAAGCCGGACTGCCGCTCGGCGTCGGCAAGCTCCGCCGGGTCCGCCGGGAACACGTGCAGGTAGAACCGCTCCCGCAGGTCCGCCGGCGCGCACGGCTCCTTGTGGTACGTCAGCACGGCGCCGGCGGCATCGAGATAGAGGTCGAACTCCCCGCGCCAGGCCGGCGCGCCCCGTTCGCCGCCGGGGCCTCGTAGCCGCCACGACGGCAGATCTTCGGCCGCGGCGGGAACGAACTGCAGCGCGAACCTGAGCGAGGTATCCTCCGGGCGGCACGGCTCCTTGACCCCGGTCAGCGTCCGGCCATCCAGGTAGAGGTCGAACTCCCACCGCAGCACCGGCTCGCCGGCTCGCGCCGCGCGGTAGACTGCGCGGTAGTGGCCGGCGGCGGCTTCGTCGACCAGCGCCAGATCAACGGCAATGACCTCGATCACGGGATTGTCATAGACGTGGCGCGCGTAGATGACCGGTCCGAAGGTCGGTCCGGCGCGCCGCTTGAGATAGAAGTCGGGCGGTCTCTCGCCGGTGATTCTGCGCCGGGCGGCCGCCGGCAGCATGAGCAGCGACTCATTGGCGACGTATGGCTCCACGGAGAGCTTCGAATCGAACGCGACGCCGTAGTACCGTTCAGTCGGGTCGGTAGAAGGCAAGCCCACGCCGGGAATCGCCTGATCCGCGGGCAGATCGCCGGCTCCCGGCAGCACGAAGTTGAGCGCTGTCTTTGCGGCGTGGCGCTGAGCGCGCGTGTCCACCCACGGGTCGTAGTCGTCGAGCACGGCCACGCCCACCACCGCGAACACCGCCAGCGCGAGCGCCGCCGGCGCCCACGCCAACCGGTCTCGGGAACGATCCGCCACCAAGACTAGGCGGACGGCGCCTCGCCGCCCCTGATCTCCACGCTCCAGAGCGCGTCCCGGCCGCTGCCGAACTGGCCGGTGCGAATACGGCCGGACGGGTAGTCCGGGAGCGTCACGGCCGCCAGGCAGGCGCCGCGCCAGCGCACGCCGTGCTCCACGAACCAGAAGTCGAGGTTGTCGAAGCCTCCTCCCGTGGCCGCCGAATCGTCCGCGCCGGCCGGGAATACGTGCAGGAAGAAGCGCTCGGCGACGTCTTCATCCGCGCACTCCCGGTTCGCGTACACCAAGCGGCCGTCGATCAGATACAGGTCGAACGGCCCGCCGGCGGCGCTGCGCCGCGCTCCTTCCACGGCTGCCGCAAGCGCCTGGAACCGGGCCGGGTCGACCGCCACGGTGAAACCGTCCGCGACCGTCTCCACGTGCGCGGGTAGGTGCGCGGCGGCCGGCGGGCGCAGCATGGTTTCGCCCATGATCGCGGTGATGCCGCCGTATGCGCGGTAGCGGGCGGCGTCCTGCGGGCGCGGTTCATACGCCGGCAGGTTCTCGAAGCGGAACACCTCGTTGCCGGCGGCGTCCACCTCCACGACCGGCAGCGGGGCGCCGGCGGGTTCCCGCACCGAGAAGTTGACCAGCGTATTGCCGTTGCTCAACCGGTACGCGCTGCCGAATCGCGGGGTGTACAGGTCCGGTTGCGGGCGGTACTCCCACACCTTGCGCGCGGTTCCGGCCGCGTCGTCGAGCCGCAGCTCCAACGCGCGCGAATAGCGGCCGCCCTCGGAGTCGGGCCGCGTCGAGCCGTTGTCGAACACCAGCACGTTGCCGTTGGCAAGTTGCGACGCGGTGTGCTGCCGGTAGAACCGGTCGCCCGGGTTCGGGAACTCGTAGTCGCTGTCCGGCCCGCCGAGCTGCCACGCCAGCGTGCGGAAGTCGGGGCTGAGAGCGACCACTTGGTTGCGCGTGTGAGAGGAGAGGATGACGTTGCCGCGCGGGCCGATGCTGACCGAATTGACGTGCGTCCACCCGTAGCCGCCCGCGACCGGCGGCCGCGGCACGCGCTGCTCCGGGTCCAGAATGTCCCACGCTTCCTTGGCGTCCCAGACCTGCTCGACGCGCCCGCTGCGCGGGTCCCAGACGCGCAGATTGTCGACCAGAAACGCGGTCCGCGCCGACCCGCCGTTTACCGAGTCGTCAAAGACGTAGACCTCCCGGCTCGGATAGATCACGCGGCCATCGTCGAGCGCCGTGACGTCGTGGTGCGGAATGCCCCATTGACCGCCGCGCCGGAACCGGTTGACCTCCTCGCCCAACGGCGTGATCTCGGTCAGGTGACTGCGGTTTCGAAAGAGGAAGTTGCCGCCGGGCAAGCGGGTGACCGGGCCGGCGCGAAACGGCGGCGGTTCATGGTGGTACCAGACGACGGCGCCCGTTTCATCCCAGAACACGAAGTACGACAGACCGTCGCCGCGGCGGTAATCGGACAGGATCAGGGGCTGCGAGCTGCGGCCGGTCACCCGCGCCGGCATGGCGGCGAGCGCCGGCGGCAGCCGGCCGGTAGTGAAGCGGCCGCCCGGCCCGGCGGCCGCTTCCCGGCCGTCGATGACGATCGTGTACTCATACATCGTCTCCGGGCGCAGCCGGACGATCGGAATGACGTGTTCGGCGCCCGGCTCGCTCGGCGCGGTCCGGTAGCGGCCGGCCAGCGGGTTGTCGTATTCGACCAACACCCGCGCCGCGCGGTTCAGCGACACCCGCACCTCGGCGATGAGCGCGTTGGCCGCGCTGACCGAAGCGCCGTGCCGTACCACGGCGGCGCCGGCGTCCGCGGCCGCCGGTGAGGCGGCGCCGAGGAACACGCTCGATACGGACACGCCCAGCACGCAATACCACCGGAATCGATGCCTCATGCCTGACCGAGTATACCAATGCGCGGCTGGCCGTTGGCGCGCCGGCGCTAGTCGCCGGCGCGGAACTCCGCGCTCCAGAGTTGACCCTGCCCGCTCCTGAACTGGCCGGTGCGGACGCGGGCGATGCCGCGCTCCCACGCGGGCAGCGGCGCCAGCGCCACGCAGGACCCGTCCAGCAGCACGCCGTGGTCGGCAAAGTCGAAGTCGCGGTTGGCAAAGCCGTACTGCCCGCCGTCGGCGGCGAGCTCCGCCGCGTCCGCCGGGAACAGGTGCAGAAAGAACCGCTCCCGCAGGTCCTCGGCGGCGCACGGTTCCTTGTGGTACGTGAGCACGGCGCCGGCGGGGTCGAGGTAGAGGTCGAACGCGGGGTGTCCGGCCGGCGCGGCGCTCGCGGCCGGCGCGCCGCGCTCGCCGGCCGCGATTGCGGCCAGCTCCCGCCGGTAGCGGCTCACCCACGGCCCGGCGGCGGGCAGCTCGATGGTCGCTTCCAGCATGCTGCCCGCTCCGGGGGCCCAGCGGCCGACGTGCAGCGCCTGGATCGGGTAGTCGGGCAACGGGCGCCGGATCAGGCAGCGGCCGTCGAAACGCACGCCGTAGTGGCCGAACCGGAAGCCGAGCGGCTCCCAGCCTTCCTCCCGCAGCCACGCGGGAAGATCGTCGACCGCGGCGGGAACGGCCCGCACCAGGAACGGATGCACGGTATCTTCCGGGCGGCACGCTTCCTTGACCCAGGTGAGCGTCCCGCCGTCGAGGTAAAGGTCGAACTCGGACCGCAGCACCGGCTCTCCGGCCAGCGTTGCGCGGTAGGCGGCGCGGTAGCGGTCCGCGGTCGCCCCGTCCACCAGCGAGAGGTCGACCGCGGTGACCGCGAGCACCGTGTTGCGGTAAATGCGGCGCGCGTGGATGACCGGCCCGAACGGCGGTTGCGTGCGTCCAAAGATCCGGTGATCGATAGCGCTCCGGGAATTGCCGGCGAGGAAGAAGTCGGCCGCCGTTCCGGCCTCATCGGCGATGACGATCCGGTCCCGCGCCGCCGCCGGGAGGATGGATCGACTCAGCCACAGCCGTGGATTGGCGCTGTCCACGGAGAGCGTGGAATCGGGAAAGCGCTCCAGCAGATACTCCAGCCCCTCGCGGTACTCGGTCGTCCAATACAGCATCTGATACTGCGCGCGCAAGCGCTCCGGGGTGCGGCGGTCGACCAGGAAGTTGAAGTACGCATGTTGATGCGGATGCAGGCGGACGAGGTCGACCGCCATGCCGGCCAGCGCCGCCCCCGCCAGTACGTAAAGGCCGCGCCGCAGCAGGCGGCCGTGCCTCAGGCTCCGGCGTTGCGCCTCGGCCAGCAGCGTCCGCAATCCGTACACCGCCAGCAGGCACGCCGGCGCGAACGTGAAGTACAGGTGCCGCCAGTCGTGATACACGTTGGAACGTAGCGCCGCGACGGCCGCGGCCGGCAGCGTCAGGCAGGCGAGCAGCAGCAACGCATACCGCAGCCCGGTGTTGCCGATCGCGCTGCGGGGGCAGGCGATGCCGCGCCGGACCGCCGCCGCGGCGCCGATCAGGCACAGCAGGAGCGTGGCCGGCGGCGTGGTGACCGCCATCCAGGTCGGAAGGAAGTGCGGCGGTATCCGCGGCCGGCGGACCAGCTCGCCCTGAAAAAGGGTGATGACCGGTTGCGACACCCGGACGAGTGTCGCAAACGCCTCGGCGACGGCGAACGGATCGCCCCAAAGGTAGGGAGAGACCGCGTACAGCGTTCCCGCGGCGGCCAGTACGAACGCCGCCGTCGTGGCCGCGGCGCGCCGGCGCGCCGCCCCTCCGCGCGCCTGCAGCAGGTCCAGGGCCCGTAGCGCCGCCACCGCCGCGAACAGCATGACCCCCATGAAGCGCAAGCTGACCAGCACGCCCACGCCGGCCCCGCACGCCGCGAAGGCGGCCGCCGCGCCGCGGCGGAAGGCGCGTTCGAGCAGGTAGAGGGCGACCATGAACAGCACCAGAAAGGGGAGGTCCTTGCTGTTGAAGAAAGAGTGGGCGTAGAGGCGGGGATGGAGCAGGAACAGCAGCAGGGCGAACAGCGCCAGCCGGCGGTCGCCGAACAGCCGGCAGGCCAGCAGGTAGCAGAACAGCCCGCCGGTGAGGAACAACAGGTGGGTGAGCAGGTGGCGGCTGAGATGGACGGCGCGGCTGTCGGTGAGGCCCAGCCCGCGCTCGGCCAGGAGCAGCGGCACTTCGATTACCACGCCGAAGTACTCTTCCCAGGGCTGCCTCGCCGGGGCGTACAGGTCCTGGTTGGTAAACGGGCCGCCGTCTCCCAGCACGGAGCGGAGCGCCGTGATTCCATAACTGCGCGACCTGGCTTCGTCCCACGACACGCCGTAGTCGTCGACAACGGCGGCGCCCGCCACCGCGAACGCCGCCAGCACGAGAGCCGCCGGCGCGTACTGCCGGCGTGCGCCGGCCGGCGCGGATGCGGGCGTCACTTCGGTGCGAACTCCACGCTCCAGCCGTTGAACTGGCTGGCGCGGACGCGGGCGATGCCGCCTTCGTAGGCGGGCAGCGGGACCAGCGCCACGCAGGCGCCGCCCGGCAGCATGACGCCGTGCTTGGGAAAGAAAAAACCGTGGTTGTAGAAGCCGTCCGCTTGCTCGCGCGCGGCCAGCTCCGCCGGGTCGGCCGGAAACACGTGCAGGTAGAAGCGCTCCCGCAGATCCTCGGGCGCGCACGGCTCCTTGTGGTAGGTGAGCGCGGCGCCGGCGGCGTCGAGGTAGAGGTCAAAGGCTGCGCGTCCGGCGGGCGCGCCGCGCGCGTCCGGCGGGCCGCGCTCGCCGGACACGATCGCGGCATGCGCGGACCAATAGCGGCTTGCCGGCGGTACCGGCGGTTGCCCCGGGGCCAGGTCGATGACCGCTTCCAACAGCCGCAAGCCGCGGACGCCGGGGGCCGGCCGTCCGACCTCGAGCGCCCGGAGGGGGTAGTCCGGCAACGGGCGCCGGATCACGCAACGGCCGTCGAAGCGCACGCCGAAGCGGCCGAACCAGAAGTCGAGCGGTTGCCAGCCGTCAGCGCGGTAGACCGCCGGCAGGTCGCGGACCGCCGCCGGAACGGCCCGCAAGGTGAATCGGTGCGCGGTGTCCTCGTGGCGGCACGACTCTTTGACGTACGTGAGCGTCCCGCCGTCCAGGTAGAGGTCGAACTGCGACCGAACCAGCGGCTCCGCGGCTGCCGCCGGATACGCGGCGCGGTACGCGGCGGCGGCGCCGTCGATCAGGGAAAGGTCGACGGCGGTGACCGCGAGCACAGTGTTGCGGTAGACGCGCCGCGCGTAGAGGACCGGTACGAATCGATCTTCAGGGAGCTTCCTGGCGATGAAGAACTGCGGGCTGCGCTCGGCATCGCCGGCAATCACGATGCGGCGGCGCGCCTCCGCCGGGAGGATGAGCCGATCGCGCCACAGGCGCCGGCGATTGCCCGCGTCCACGCGGAGCGTGGCATCGGGAAAGCGTGCGAGCAGATACTCCAGTCCTTCCCGGGCCCCGGTCCCCCAGTGCAGCAGGCGGTACTGCGTGCGCAGGTACTCCGGGGTGCGGCGGTCCGTCAGCGCGTTGAAGTACCCCTGCTGATAGGGATGCAGGCGTACGACGTCGACCGCCATGCCGGCCAGCGCCGCCGCCGCCAGGGCGCTGAGGCCGCGGCGCAGCCGGATGCCCCACTGCGGCGGCGCGCCCCTCCGTAGCGAGATGGCCCGCGCCGCGGTCAGCAGCGCGCGCAGGCCGTAGACCGCCAGCAGGCACGCCGGCGCGTAGAGGAAGTACATGTGCCGCCAACCGTCGTAGAGGTTGGCCCGCAACGCCACGACGGCCGCAGCCGGCAGCGCCAGGCAGGCGGCCAGCAGCAACGCGAAGCGCTGCGCGGTGTTGCCGGCGGCGCTGCGGGGGCGGGCGATGCCGCGTCCGATTGCCGCCGCCACGCCGGCCAGGCACAGCAGGAGCGTCGCCGGCGGCGTGGTGATCGCCATCCAGACCGGCAGGTAAAGCGGCGGAAGCGCCGGCCAGCGCACCAGCTCGCCCCGGAAGATTTGCCTGGGGTAGGACGGATACCCTCCCGCGAGCGCCGTGAACCGATCGACGACGGCGAGCGGATCGCGCCAGAGATACGGAGAGAGCGCGTACAGCGTCCCGCAGGCGGCCAGCGCGAAGGCGCCCGCGGTGGTCAATACGCGCCGGCGCTCCGCGCCGCCGCGCGCTTGCAGCAGGTCGAGCGCCCGCAGCCCCACCACCGCCGCGAACAGCATGACCCCCATGATGCGCAGATCGACCAGTACGCCCACGCCGGCCCCGCACAGGGCGAACGCTGCCGCCGTATCGCGGCGGAACGCGCGCTGAATCAGGTAAAGGGCGATCATGAACGCCGTCATGAACGGGAGGTCCTTGGTGTTGAAGAAGGAGTGCGCGTAGAGGCGCGGATGGAGCAGGAACAGCAGCAGCGCGAACAGCGCCAGACAGCGGTCGCCGAACAGGCGGTAGACCAGCAGGTAGCAGAAGAAGCCGCCGGTGAGAAAGAACAGATGGGTCAACAGGTGGCGGCTCAGAAAGACGGCGCGGCTGTCGGCAAGGCCGAGCAGCCGCTCGATCAGGATCAGCGGCGCTTCGAACGCGACGCCGTAGTACCGGTCGTACGGCTCCAGCACCGGGCCGTAGTCCGGGTCGGCAATCATCCGGTCGGCGGGCAGGTCGGCGGCGCCCGGCAGCGCGGAGTTGACCGCCGCCTGCCCGATGAGGCGTTGCGTGTCCGCGTCCGCAGCCACGCCGTAGTCGTCGAGGACGAGCACGCCCGCCAACGCGAACACTGCCAGCGCGACCGCGGCCGGCGCGAACGGCGCACGCCATGCCGCCGCCAAACGCCCCGCGACCGTGCGGCCCGCGACCGTGCGGCTAGTCACCGGCCGGGAACTCCACGCTCCAGCCGTTGCCCTGGCTGGTGCGGATGCGGGCGATGCCGCGCTCGTAGGCGGGCAGCGGGACCAGCGCCACGCAGGCGCCGCCGGGCAGCAGCACGCCGTGCTCGGCAAAGAAAAAACCGTAGTTGTGGAAGCCGGACTGCCGCTCGCGCGCGGCCAGCTCCGCCGGGTCCGCCGGAAACACGTGCAGGTAGAAGCGATCCCGCAGCTCCTCGGGCGCGCACGGTTCCTTGTGGTAGGCGAGCTCGGCGCCGGCAGCGTCGAGATAGAGTTCGAAGGCTGCGCGTCCGGTTGGCGCGGCGCGTCCGGTTGGCGCGGCGCGGGCCGCCGGCGCACCCCGTTCCCCGGCGGAGATCGCCGCATGCGCCCGCCAGTGCGGGCTCGCCGGCCAGCGCCGGCGCACCGACGGTGTTCCTGCGCGCAGGTCGATGGCCGCTTCCATCTGCCGCAGGTTGCGGACGACGCGGAGCCAGCGTCCGACTTCGAGCGTGCGGATGGGGTAATCCGGCAACGGGCGCCGGATCATGCAGCGGCCGTGGAAACGGACGCCGTAGCGGCCGAACCGGAAGTCGAGCGGTTGCCAGCCGCGCGCGCGGTGGATCACCGGGAGATCTTCGACTGTTTCGGGAACGGCCCGCAACAGGAACCGATGCTCGATATCCTCCGGGCCGCACGGCTCTTTGACGTAGGTGAGCGCGGCGCCGTCGAAGTAGAGGTCGAATTGCGACCGCACCAGCGGCTCCCCGGCCACCGCGGCGCGGTACGCGGCATGGTAGCCGTCCGCGGCCGCCGCGTCGTCCGCCAGCGACAAGTCGACCGCGGTGACCGCGAGCACGGTGTTGCGGTAGATACGGCGCGCGTAGAGGACCGGCGCCAATGCATCATCGGGGAACCGCCGGGTGACGTAGAAGTGCGGGCTGCGCTCGGCGGCGTCGGCGATGACGATGCGGCGGCGAGACTCCGCCGGGAGGACGAGCGAATTGTACCGCACGTTGCGGCGATTGTTGCTGTCCACGTGGAGCGTGGCGTCGGGATAGCGTGCGAGCAGATACTCCAGTCCGTCCCGCACTTCGGCCCCATAGTGCAGCATCCGGTACTGCGTGCGCAGGTGCTCGGGCGTCCGGCGGTCCACCAGAAGGTTGAAGTATCCATACTGAAAGGGATGCAGGCGCACCACCACGACCACCATGCCGGCCAGCGCCGCCGCCGCCAGGACGCAGACGCCGCGGCGCAGCCGGACGCGCCTCCG